>NZ_CP195153.1:0-4492551 GCF_051201515.1 Psychromonas saccharinae | reverse complement strand
GACTAACTCCAGTTATTAATTTCGGGTGGATAATTCTACCGATAAGATCTATTTTTCGCCACAATATCTGTTAATAAATAAGTAAAAAAGATCCTTGAACTTATTTTATTTAACTGAAAGATCTTTTAGAGGACAAAAAATGAAGGAAAAGATCCTTATTTTATTCGCGAGTAGATTTAAAGTTGTTATCCTTGAGCGGAAACAAAAATACAAAGATCACAGATAGATCCTTGCTTATTAATGACGCTTGTATATAATCCACCCACCTTGACTTTTGAGTCTGGATCACAGTTTAAATAAGTCCCTTGAAAATGAATTTTTTCTAGGATGTAATTTATTCTGTCTTAAAGAAGCATCTCTGATTGACTTTTAGTCTATCTACACATAGAATTCGCTCTCTTTTTAATCGGCTAACTCTTTTTCTTTATTATTAGTGATTAACTTTTTAAGTTATTTATTAATAATAAGCTAAAAACATTAGCTACTGTACAGTACTTAACTAATAAGTGGAAAAGAGCATGAAACGTACTTTTCAACCTAGCAACATTAAGCGTAAGCATTCACACGGTTTTAGAACTCGTATGGCGACTAAAAATGGTCGTGCCGTACTAGCTCGTCGTCGTGCTAAAGGTCGCGCAAGCTTAAGCGCTTAATTTATCAGACGTGATAAATTATTCGTTTTCTCGGGAGTTACGTCTGTTAACTCCCGATGATTTTCAACCCGTTTTTAAAAATGCTGTCCCAGCAGTATCACCGCACCTTACTCTTCTTGCTCGAAAAAACACGTTAGAACATCCTCGTATAGGAATGGCTATTCCTAAAAAGCATATTAAACATGCCGTTGGACGTAACCGTATTCGTCGTTTAGTAAGAGAACAGTTCCGCCATCAACAACACCAACTTCCTGCAATTGATATTGTTGTGATTGCTAAAGCGGGTATTGCGGATTTATCAAATCAAGAAATTAATAAAGTTTTGGATAAATTATGGCGAAAATTAGTGCAGCGTTGCAATGGCTAGTCATTAAATTAATTCGGGGCTATCAGATATTCATCAGCCCAATGATTGGGCAGCGTTGTCGTTTTACGCCAACCTGCTCTCATTATGCGATCCAAGCGATAAATTTACACGGAATTGTAAAAGGGGGTTGGCTAGCGGGCCGACGTCTTATAAGATGTCACCCACTATGTAAAGGTGGCTACGATCCTGTACCTACTTGTTGTGCTAATAAAAATAAACCAAAAAAAAGAGATTAAGAAACGTTATGGAATCCCAACGCAATTTACTTTTACTCGCTCTGCTGTTTGTTAGCTTTTTGCTATACCAAGCGTGGCTGGGTGATAATAATCCTCAACAGGATGTGCAGCAACAATCTGCAGCCGCAACTCAGCAATCCCCTGCCGTTTCATCAAGCAGTAATTTGAGTGCTGATGTACCTAACTCAACGCCAAGTGCGACTAACGCTGCAATTGAAGACGTCCCTTCTACTGCATCGCAAAGTGCATCTATCATGTTGGAAAATGATCGTTTACGCCTAGCTATTTCATTGGTTGGTGGTGACGTGATTTCAGCTGACCTATTAGAGCATGATGATGAGCTTGATTCGGATACGCCCTTCCGTTTACTAGAAAACAGTAAAGACTTCACTTATATCGCTCAAAGTGGTTTGATTGGCCAAGGTCCTGATTCAAGTAAAAAAGGTCGTCCTTTCTATACCGTTGATAATGACAAGTTCGTGTTAACAGAAGGAGATTCTGAAGTCTCAGCTGCACTTCGTTTTGTTGATGATAAAGGTAATGTATTCATTAAAACCTTTACATTAAAACGTGGTGAGTACGTTGTTAATGTAGCGTATACCGTTGAAAATAATACAAGTGAGCCTTTAGAAGTACAATTGTACGGGCAATTAAAAGAATCACTTTCTGAAAAAAGTACGGGTAGTTTAATGATGCCTGTCTACCGTGGTGGTGCATACTCTACGTCTGATGTGCGTTATCAGAAATATAAATACGATGATATGAAAGAAGCTGCATTAAACGAAACAACTCAAGGTGGTTGGGTTGGTATGTTACAGCATTATTTTGTGTCAGCTTGGATCCCTTCTCCAACTGAAACGAATCATTTATATTCAAACATTATTCAAAATAAAGATGCGGCAATCGGTTTTAAAGCACCCGTTAAAACAATCAATGCAAACAGTACAGGCGAAATCAAAGCGAAGCTTTGGGTTGGTCCTAAAATACAAGATCAAATGGCTATTGCTGCAGAGCATCTAGATCTCACAGTTGATTACGGATGGTTATGGTTTATTGCACAACCGATGTTTAAACTTTTACTCTTCTTCCACGGTATTGTTGGTAACTGGGGCTTTGCGATAATCCTAATTACCTTCACGGTGAAAGGTGCACTTTACCCACTGACTAAAGCACAATATACATCGATGGCGAAAATGCGTTTGCTACAGCCTAAGATAAAAGCGTTACGTGATCGTTATGGTGAAGATCGTCAGAAAGTATCAAAAGGCATGATGGAGCTTTATAAGAAAGAGAAAGTTAACCCACTGGGTGGTTGTTTCCCTATCTTCTTACAAATGCCTATCTTTATTGCATTATACTGGTCGTTGATGGAATCGGTTGAATTACGTCACGCACCATTTATGTTATGGATTCAAGATTTATCAGTTCGTGACCCATACTTTATCTTGCCTGTATTAATGGGTGTAAGTATGTTCTTTATCCAAAAAATGTCACCAACGACGGTACAGGATCCAATGCAACAGAAAGTAATGAAGTTTATGCCTGTTATCTTTACTGGTTTCTTTGTTATGTTCCCTGCCGGCCTTGTACTGTACTGGTTAATGAGTAATATCGTTACCTTGATTCAACAAACCATTATTTATCGTAACTTTGAAAAGCAAGGTTTACACGATAAGAAATAGTGTTGCCTGTTAGGTAAAATAAAAGGCGACTTATAAAGTCGCCTTTTTTGTATTTATAATTTGTATTTTTAGGAGTAAACCATGAGCGACACGATTGTTGCACAGGCGACGGCACCCGGTCGTGGTGGTGTCGGTATTGTTCGCGTATCTGGCCCTGGTGTTGAGGCAGTAGCTAAAGCTATTTTAGGCAAATTACCTCGGGTTAGGTATGCTGAATATTTACCTTTTATGGATAATAATCAAACCGTTTTAGACCAAGGAATTGCTTTATTATTCAAGGCTCCAAATTCTTTTACTGGTGAAGACGTGCTTGAGCTACAAGGGCACGGTGGTCCGGTAGTAATGGATATGTTAATTAAAGCTATCCTCACCTTAAAAAATACACGCAGTGCAAATCCTGGTGAGTTTTCAGAGCGTGCTTTTATGAACGATAAGCTCGACTTGGCACAAGCAGAAGCGATTGCAGATTTGATTGAAGCAACTTCAGAGCAGGCTGCTAAAAGTGCTTTAAATTCACTACAAGGAGAGTTTTCAGCAAAGATTGAAAAATTAGTTGAAAGCTTAATTCACTTGCGAATTTACGTCGAAGCAGCGATTGACTTTCCCGAAGAAGAAGTGGACTTCTTAAATGATGGTAAAATTGCCGGTGATTTATATCAAATTATTGATAATTTAGAAGCCGTTAAGAAGCAAGCACAGCAAGGTGCTATTTTACGAGATGGCATGAAAGTGGTTATTGCGGGGCGACCTAATGCAGGTAAATCAAGCTTACTTAATAACCTTGTGGGTAAAGAAAGTGCGATCGTAACGGATATTGCAGGTACCACTCGCGATGTTATGCGTGAGCACATTCATATTGATGGTATGCCATTACATATTATCGATACTGCGGGCTTACGAGAAGGTGCTGATGAGGTTGAAAAAATCGGTATTGAACGTGCATGGTCTGAAATAAAGAGTGCAGATCGCGTTTTGTTTATGTTAGATGCAACCACTACCGATGCAGAAAATCCCTATGATATTTGGCCTGATTTTATCGATAAGTTACCTAAAAATATTGGCTTAACTGTCGTTCGTAATAAAGCCGATTTAACTGGCGAAGCATTAACCGTGACCAAGGGAAATGAGCATCCGGTGTATCGAATTTCAGCGAAAACAGGTTTAGGTGTCGATGCGTTGAAAACACATTTAAAAGATATTATGGGTTATCAAGGACATAGCCAAGGTGGATTTATGGCAAGAAGACGTCATTTAGAAGCCATTGATAATGCTCAAGCACATTTGGCTGAAGGTAAGGTTCAACTTGAAGAATATCAAGCGGGTGAGTTATTAGCCGAAGAATTGCGTTTAACACAACAGTCATTGAATGAAATTACCGGGGAGTTTAGCTCCGATGATTTATTAGGCAGGATCTTCTCAAGCTTTTGTATTGGAAAGTAAAAGTAAAAATGGGTGATCTTGGCAACAGGATCACCGTTTATTTTGTTATTAACTTTAAATATTTCCCCAGATCCACTCTTCCCATTTTATTTATCAAGCTTTTCATCGTTAAAAATTAATCCCCTTCTTTTCATTTAATTATCTGTAATAAACCTGTCATTAAACATGCGTATTTTTGTCATATTTCAACGGTATGCTGCTCTTCGTAAACAACCATTAGAGTTGTTAGTGTTCATCTGGTTTTGACTAAACAGTTGAGTTTAAAGTGAAAAATTACTCTTAAAATAAATGGAATAAATATGAAAAAGACACTATTAATAACAGCTATTTTAGCTGGTTTAGTTTCTGCAACTGCTAGTGCAGCAACGGTATACGAAAAAGATGGTACAACAATGAAAGTTGGAGGGCGTGTAGAAGCGCGTGGTTTGTTTGGCGATGATGTTGATGGTTCTATGGAAGACAAAAGCCGTTCGCGTATTAATTTTAAAGGTAAAACTCAAATATCTGATGAATTAGCTGGTTTCGGTGTTATGGAATATGAAATTAAAGCGGGTGATGACGAAGTGTCAAATCGGTATTTATATGCTGGTATTAGTACTCAGGTTGGGGATTTTTCTTACGGTCGCCAAGATACAGCTAATGTGCAAGTTTCGGATATGACTGATATTTCTTCATACCACTCTGGTGAGCAACAATACATTGGTTCTGCATCTGATAAAGAAAATAATACTTTCCTATATTCCGGTGAATTCAGTCATTTGTCTGTGCAAGCAAACTATATTGCGAATGGTGATGAAGCAGACGATGACTCTTCTAACGATCCTGAAGATGCATTTGGTATTTCCTTATTATACTCAATGGACTCTGGTGTAGATCTTGGTGCTGCTTATTCTAATGAAGATGAAGAAAATCAAGCGACGTTTGCAATTGGCTATACTTATGAAGATTTCTATTTGGCGGCTAGCTATGCAGTGGGTGACGTTGATGACGATACAGATTTCACTTCTTTAGAAATTGCGGCTCAATATAAATTTACAAAAGCATTCCGTATGATCGGCATTTATTCTGCTGCGGAAGAAGATGATCAAGACGTAACAGATTATGTTGCGATCGAGGGGCAATATCGTTTCAATAGTTCAATCCGTGCGATTCTTTCTTATAAAATGAATAATATAGATGATGCGAACGATGAAATTATTGCTGGACTTCGTTATAACTTTTAGACGACAAATCCATGTCTGATTTATATCCTGGCTCTATGCTGGGATTTTTAGTTTTTAATGCCTTCTGTTTTGCATCAATGTAACTATACCCGTTACCAATCAAGATGCGTTTATCAGTCGCTAGCTCGGATACCAAGGCAAGGCGTAACATGATGACAATGGCTAGTTATAACGCAGTATTGGTGTTCGAGCTAGTGACCCGCAGGGCAAGACGATAGGCAAACATCTTCGTTGTTATAAAGTCTCGATTTAACCCGTTAGATCTTCACCTTTATGCCTAGAATCTGCTCACCTCTCGTCTTGCTGATTTCTGCATCTTGAATGGTAACGGGTATATATTGACCATTTTATATCGATTAAATTCACAATGATTCTTTTATTGGGATATTAAAAAGAGGAGAAAAATAGTCTATTTGACTAATTTTAATACAATTTATTGGTAGTGGTTCTTATTACGTAAATTGTCAAAAATTAGCTTGTGAGAGATCGACCATTGTTAAGCGAGGATATTATGCTTATTGCATTGTGCATTGGCTGCTTTTAATTTGTATTATTATTCTATGTTGTTGATTATTAAGATGATCGGTTGTGAGTTATCTTTGTAAGACATTAAATAGTAGCATTTAGTTCATTTTTTATTTAAAGATAGCACGTATTATTCATTTCACAAGGAAAGTGTGACGACAGGATGTTGTTATTGAAGGTAAGCAAAGATTGTTTATCTTGTCAGGAGACGAAAGGACAAACTACAGGATGTAGTTAAGGATAGCTTCTAGGATTGAAGTTGGTAGTAACGGGATTGTTATTATCTCAAGGAAGAAAAGGACAAACTACAGGATGTAGTTAAGGATAGCTTTTAGGATGGAAGTTGATAGTAACAGGATTGTTATTATCTCAAGGAAGAAAAGGACAAGCTACAGGATGTAGTTAAGGATAGCTTCTAGGATGGAAATTGATAGTAACGGGATTGTTATTATCTCAAGGAAGAAATGGACAAGCTACAGGATGTAGTCAAGGATAGCTTCTAGGATGGAAGTTGATAGTAACGGGATTGTTATTATCTCAAGGAAGAAATGGACAAGCTATAGGATGTAGTTAAGGATAGCTTCTAGGATGGAAGTTGATAATAATAGGATCATTATTATCACAAGGATGGAAAAAGGAAACCTCCTAGGAATGGGAGATGGCAGATGACAAGGTTGTTAATCTGGTAAGGATACGTACGGGATGTAACCAAAGGAACTGGGGGCGGGCTATTTATTCAAGTCGGTTTATTGTGGATGCATTTGTAGACTTGCTAAACGACTATTTGAGGGCAGCTTAGGCTGCCCTTTCTCGTTTTTACCTATACAGTTCAATTTCTCTCCAAAATGTTTGATATTATTCCACTGTTATTAAATAATCCGATCTAATAAAATTCCCCATGAAATAAGTCGTACCAATGCTTTGCTGATGTTAATTCCCATCGCAATAATTAGCAGATCTATTTGACTGGTTAAAATTATTTATTTCTTTATTGAACGTTTCGAAAAGGGAATAACCACTTACATCAACTTTTGCCTCAAAGTAAACCATTTTTCCCGTACAAAATTTAAATCACATATTTAATACAATTGGTATAAGATCTTAGTTTGTTTTATTTTCACAGGTAAACTGCTGCAATGTTGTTAATGATTGATAATTATGATTCTTTTACCTATAACCTGGTTCAATATTTTGGTGAACTAGAGCAAGAAGTTGTTGTTAAAAGAAACGATCAATTAAGTTTGCAGGAAATCGCAGACTTAAATCCTGATTATTTAGTGATTTCCCCTGGTCCCTGTACACCTAATGAGGCTGGTATTTCGTTATCTGCTATCGAGCGATTTGCAGGACATATTCCTTTATTAGGGGTTTGTCTTGGACATCAATGTATTGCTCAAGCGTTTGGTGCCAATATTGTACGTGCAAATAAAGTTATGCATGGTAAAAATTCATTAATACAGCATAACAGTAAAGGTGTGTTTGATGGTCTAAATAACCCATTAGATATTACTCGTTACCACAGTTTAGTTATTGAACCAGACACCCTTCCCGCTTGTTTTGATGTTTCAGCAACTGTTCTTGGTAGTGATGAAATAATGGCAATTAGACATAAACATTTTGCGCTCGAAGGAGTACAGTTTCATCCTGAAAGTATTATGTCAGAGCAAGGATTACAATTACTTAATAATTTTCTTAAGTAATGAGTGTGATAGGCATTGTATTACTTGCTGAAAATTGAATAATAATGTACTTTAAATGAGATTTTATTCACTTTTTGTTTTAGATAAAGGATGTTGTTATGTCAAACACACAAATATCTCGTTCGCTTTACGATCAAATAATGGTTCCTAATTATGCGCCTTTAAATATGATCCCTGTTCACGGGAAAGGTTCACGTGTTTGGGATCAAAATGATAATGAATATTTAGACTTAACTGGAGGGATAGCGGTTAATGCGCTAGGACATGCGCACCCTGAGTTAAATAAAGCATTAATGGAGCAGGCTAATAAAGTTTGGCATGTGAGTAATATTTATACCAATGAACCGACATTGATGCTGGCTCAAAAATTAGTAGATAATACCTTTGCTGAGCGTGTCTTTTTTGCCAATTCTGGTGCAGAGGCGAATGAAGCCGCATTAAAATTAGCGCGTCGTGTTGCATTCGATAATTATTCACCCGAGAAAACTGAAATTATTGCTTTTTACAAAGGCTTTCATGGACGTACTTTTTTCACGGTTACTGCGGGCGGACAAGCGACGTATTCAGATGGGTTTGGACCGAAACCTGCGGATATAACACATCTGGAATATAATAATTTAACTGAACTTGAAAAAGCTATTTCAGATAAAACCTGTGCAGTTATCCTCGAACCGCTTCAAGGTGAGGGTGGGGTTTTACCTATAGATAAAGAGTTTGCACTCGGTGTCAGAGCATTATGTGATAAACACAATGCACTTATGATTTTCGATGAAGTACAAACGGGAATGGGAAGAACGGGGGAATTGTTTGCTTACATGGGCCTCGGTGTCGTGCCAGATGTATTAACATCGGCAAAATCCTTAGGAGCGGGTTTCCCTATTGCTGCAATGCTAACCCTTACGAAGTTTGCCAATAGCCTCACAGTGGGCACTCATGGTACAACTTTTGGTGGTAATCCATTAGCATGTGCCGTGGCCAATAAAGCCTTTGATTTGATCAATGATCCTATTTTACTTGAAGGTGTGAAACAAAAAGAACAGCTAATGCGCCAATTACTCTCAGATCTTAATCAAGAGTTTGCTGTTTTTGAGGAAATTCGTGGTGCTGGTTTACTATTAGGTGCCGTATTAAATGCACAGTACGAAGGACGAGCAAAAGAGTTTTTATTAGCGAGTGCTGAGGTTGGACTGTTAGTGTTAGTTGCTGGCGCAAATGTGATTCGTTTCGCTCCTGCTTTGAATATTAGTGATGAAGAAATAAAAGAAGCAATGACTAAATTCAAAAAAGCACTACAAGCGGTTACTTTAAAATGAGAAAAACCAAGAATTGTTGCGCTTTACCCTTTATAATCGAGATATGAATTATTTCTCTTTAACTTCAAATCTGATTCACGTCCTTTGATATTGAAGAGTAATAGCGCTTAATTTTAGTAAATAAATAAACGATTAAGTTTATTTATAAAATAGTATTTCGAATTGGGAGCTCAAACAATGAGACGCGAATTAGCAATTGAATTTTCTCGAGTGACAGAAGCGGCAGCATTAGCGGGTTATAAGTGGTTAGGTAGAGGCGATAAAAACACAGCGGATGGCGCAGCTGTAGAAGCAATGCGTTTGATTTTCAATCAAATTAAAATTGATGGCACGATTGTTATCGGTGAAGGTGAAATTGACGAAGCCCCCATGCTATATATTGGAGAGCATGTCGGTACCGGTGAAGGTGAAAAATTAGATATTGCTGTCGATCCTATTGAAGGCACACGCATGACAGCAATGGGGCAGTCTAATGCGCTTGCTGTTTTGGCTGTTGGTGAAAAGGGGAGTTTTTTACAAGCGCCCGACATGTATATGGAAAAATTAATTGTTGGTCCAAATGCACGTGAAGCAATTAATTTAGAGTTATCGCTAGAGCAAAACTTAAAAGCGATTGCCATTGCACTTGATAAACCACTGAAAGAATTGACCGTTGCAACCTTAGCAAAACCTCGCCATGATCGTATCATTAAAGATATGCAAGGCTTAGGTGTGCGCGTATTTGCTATTCCTGATGGTGATGTGGCGATTTCGATTTTAGCTTGTGTACCTTATAGCCAAGTTGATGTGTTGTATTGTATTGGCGGTGCACCAGAAGGGATTATATCTGCTGCAGTTGTACGAGCCTTAGACGGCAATATGCAAGCGCGCTTATTACCACGTCCCATGGTTAAAGGCCCAACGGAAGAAAACATTAAAATCGGAGAAGAGGAAGTAGCACGTTGTGAAGCTTCTGGTGTTGCTGTTAATACGGTATTGAAGCTAGAAGACCTCGTTAAGAACGATAATGTTATTTTCTCTGCTACGGGAATCACGAAAGGTGATTTAGTTGAAGGTGTTACTGTTAATGGGCGTTTGGCGACGACTGAAACGTTAGTCGTACGTGGTAATTCTCGTACTATACGTCGCATTCGTTCCACCCATAACTTAGATCGTAAACACCCTGATTTGAAAAATATTATTTTGTAGTCTGATAATAATTAGTGGATCTATTTTACGGGTTAAACATTGTTTATTTCATTGTTAAAAGTTTTGTAAAGGAACACCGTCTACATTACATACATAATACAACGCGTATAATTTTTAATCATAGCTAAAAGCAAAAAAGGTGCTCATTGAGCACCTTTTTTATTATTTAATATTAATAACTTACAACTTTTAGGAATACATCGCAATACACTGTTGGGCGAGATTATTTACGCAGTTTTACATTACAAATTTGATGGTTTGCACCTTTTTTTAATACTAAACTCGCGCGTTCTCGAGTAGGGCGGATATTTTCATTAAGATTAATACCATTAATTTCATCCCATACTTTTTCTGCTATATCAATTGCTTCGTTTTCTGGCATTTGTGAGTAGCTATGAAAATATGCATTAGGGTTCGTAAACGCACCTTCTCTGAATTTTAAAAAACGTTGTACATACCATTGTTTCAGCAGTTTCGTATCTGCATCGACAAAAATAGAAAAGTCTACAAAATCAGATACAAAGACACGATGCTCAAGTCCAGGGTAGTTAATCGCACTTTGTAATACATTGAGTCCTTCTAGGATAACAATATCAGGTTTATCAATGCACACTTTTTCATCGGGTAAAATATCATAGGTTAAATGCGAATATATTGGCGCGCAAACATGCTCTTTTCCGGATTTTAAATCGGCAACAAATTGTACGAGGGCCTTGATATCAAAACTTTCTGGAAATCCTTTACGATGCATTATATTGCGTGCAACAAGCTCTTTATTACTCCTTAGAAAGCCATCGGTTGTGACTAGTTCAACTTTAGGATGCTCAGGCCATCGTGATAGTAGTGCTTGTAGGATACGAGCGGTTGTACTTTTACCAACAGCGACACTACCTGCAATCCCAATAATATAAGGAATATGATCATTTTTTTTATTTAAAAACTGATCACAAACTTCGTGTCTGTACTGGCGTGCTTTTACGTATAAATTGAGTAGTCGCGATAAAGGTAAATAAATATCGACCACTTCTTGCATCGACAATGATTCATTAATGCCTTGCAGTTCAAATAGTTCAAGCTCTGAAAGTGGTAGCTTTACATTATCACGGAGTAAAGACCATTCATGGCGTTTAAACTGAATATAGGCATCGTGAGGGTTATGCTGAGTGCTGTGCTGTTTCATTGGTTTCTTCTTCGATATAGATCGAGTCAGCATGCCCCTGAGGGTTATCTGTGTATATGTGGTATTGCCCAGCTGGTTTGATTAATAATTCAAAAATATTAAGCAGCGCTTCTTGTGATTGTTCAACGTTGTTTTGCTCAGATAAACGTTTAAAAGCAGCATCAAAGTCACTATCAACCCAGCACGTGAAATCATACAAGTCTAAATAGGATTCCTGTAACAGATAAACACCTTCAATTATAATAATATCAATGTCTTCCAGATCATAGTTGACGGTACGAGGGATCATTACATCATCTAGAGTTACCGATGTTTTAATACTTCCGAAGAGTTTTAAAGGCAATATGAGCTGTTCAACCATCTCATCAAAGCGGTAGGCATGTAGGTAATATTCTTCAGGACTACTCATTACATTAAAGCGAACACTTTTAGGCGCTTCCCAGTCATCACCATGAATAATCGCAACGTTTAGCCCTTCGAGTTTAAGTGCAGAAGCTATTTTTTTTGTTAGTGCTTGCTTTCCACCACCTTCAATACCACTAATGGCAACAACTAAGGCTTTTGTCGACTCTCTTTTGTTTTGCAGATCTTTTATAACAGATGTAATTTGAACTGCGCTATTGAATACTGTTTTCAACGAGAAAATTCCTATATATATGGAACATGAATAACACCCTATTCTTATAATTTTTGAACAAAAGAGGTAAGTCAATATTGAAGCTAGTTGGCATTACGAGGTCTATTTATTAAGCTAGTAATGCATTCTTTTGTTATGGGATATTAGACTGTCTATTAAATTGCCACGACATTATGCCATAAAAACGATTAGACACAAAAAAGGCCTGTTACAGCCTATTATGCGAATCTTATAATATATACCTAAACGTCTTTGTTAAGATAGTTTTAGGTTGATTATTAGTCTTTCTTTTGGGTGAGATAGTTCACTAAAGCGATAAATTCTTTGGTATCTTTTACTGAACCTCTATTAACCTCATATTTACCATTTACAATAACCGCAGGTACGCCACGAATGGCTGATTTTTCAGTGTTACGTTTCATTTGAGATGCGCGTCCAACAACCGTGAAACTTTGTAAAGCCGATTTTGCTTCTTGGCGATTCACACCTGCTTGCTCAAAAATATCAAGAATATCTTCTTCACCTGTAATTTTTTTACGTTGAATTTGAAGGTGATTGAAAACCAAATCTGTAAATATATCTTCAACTTGAAGGATTTCTGCTGCTGCGTAAGCATTGGTTAGCGCGACACCCATCTCTCCACCGAGAAAGTTGACATGATTTTTCTTGAATGTAACACCTTCTAATAGTTCAGGTTTTAACGCCTTCATAATCGGCTCAAAGGCGCGGCAATGACCGCAATAAAAAGAAAAGTACTCGGTAACCTGTGGTGTTTCACTGGCGGTTTGACTGATCACTGTATAGTTTTCACCTTCCTTGAAATCGGCTGATTGTGCGCTTACTGGAAGTAATATTAAGCCTAGAAAAAGTATAAAAAGCTTTTTCATTGTGTATTCCTTTTAAAATTAATAATTAGGTTGTAGCGTAAGAGGATTGTCGTCCATCGCTGTAATTTGTTGATTGAGCGATTGTAACAACTCTTTCCAGTATTGGTCTGATGTAAACCAAGGAAAGTTCATCGGGAAGGCGGGATCTGTCCAACGTTTGTTGATCCAGTTCACATAATTTATCATACGCATACTGCGTAGAGGTTCAATTAAGGCTAATTCTTTGTTATTAAAATCATGCTCTTCTTGGTATCCCTCTAATAACATTGATAGTTGTAATTGTTTTTCTGCTTTATCACCGTTGAGTAACATCCATAAATCTTGAACAGCAGGCCCCATTTTACAATCGTCAAAATCAACAAAAAAAGGTTCGTCTTTATTGATAAGAATATTGCTGGTATGACAATCACCATGAAGGCAGATCATTGGAATATTGCCATCATAATGTTCGATAATTTTATTTTCGAGCGTAGATAAACTAGCAAAAAAAGGTTCTCGAATAAAAGTGGGAATTAACTTACTTTGATGTAATTCTTTTATTGGCGAAATTAGCATTGTCTGCACATCAAGGTGTTCACGATGATGGAATGACTGTTGCGCACCAATATGGTGTATTTTTCCAAGTGCCTGACCGACATCATAAAGTAAGTCAATATTATCAGGTTCCATGGTGCGAGCCGATAAGCTATTAAATAAAGCAAAATAATAGCCTTCAAAGAAAAATAGCGTTTCTCCATTGATGACAACGGGCGGTGCAATCGGGCAACTTTCTTGATGTAATGCCAGGCAGAATGCATGTTCTTCCTGCAATTGTGATTTATTCCATCGGTTTGGTCGATAGAATTTGACGACATAGCGAATTTTATTCTCATCGGTGAATAAAAAAACGCGATTTTCATAGGAGTTAAGGGCAGTTAATCCTGTTTCTGGATAAATACCAATAGTGGCAAGTGCATCCAGTTGAACCTCTGGGGTTAACGATAAATAACTGAAATTGTCATCGCTCATATTTTATTATTCACTAATCAACCTGCTCGTTAAAGTAAACCGCGTGCTTTTAAAATTGCAGTTTGAAAGTCATCTTCACAATCTTTTGCGATACCAGGGATCATTTCGCCTTTTTCGGTTTGATCCATTTTTAAGTGATAAATAATGACTTCATCACTTAATTCTTCTAGTTTGCCCTCTAATCCGGACTCTTTGGCTACAAGGGTTAGAATTTCTATTAAGCTTAACTCTTGATTTTTTAACCAATAAGGAGCTAATAGTTCCAGTATTTCATTGATACGATGGCATTGCATGGCAGTTTTCCTTCAATTAGTTTTTAAGATTTTGGCGTAATTCATTTAAAACTTGTTTAGCACCTGGTTTTAAACCTCGCCAGATGGCAAAGCTTTCTGCTGCTTGTCCAACTAACATTCCCAGTCCATCCATAACAAATCGTGCGCCTTGTTCGCGTGCCCAAGCATTAAATGGGGTTATTTGTGCACTATACATCATGTCATAAATGGCCGTTTCTGGGTGGATTATATCTGGATTAATCGCAGGTATTTGTCCATGAAGACCAGCTGAAGTCGAATTAATAATTAAATTGAATGTGCCCGATAACTGTCCTATCTCACAGGCTGAAATTCTCGTGTCATTTGGAAAAAGAGCAGCGAGTTGTTGGGCTTTTTCGTAGGTACGGTTTGCAATCACCAACTCGGTTGGGTTTTCTGCTAGTAAAGGCCCGCATACACCACGTGCTGCACCACCTGCACCGACAATAAGAATACGTGCTTCTTCAATGGCAATATGATTGTTCTTGAGATCTTGAACAAGGCCTGCACCATCGGTATTGTCGCCGATAAGAATACCATCATCGGTTAACTTTAATGTATTCACTGCACCGGCTAACCTCGCACGCTCCGTTAGTTGTTGAGCATATTCATAGGCTTGTTCTTTAAATGGCGCTGTAATATTGCAACCTTTTCCTTGGCTATTAAAAAATAAATCGAGATTTTCTTTAAAACTATCAAGCGGTGCTTCTATTACATCATAGATAATTTGCTGACCGGTTTGGTTTGCAAATAAGGTGTGAATAAAAGGGGATTTACTGTGTTTAATAGGATTACCAAAAACGGCATACTTATCCATAAAAACTCCAAAATAAGAATATCAGGTATTCAATATAACCTAGATAAAAACATTCAGGTTATTTACCTTAAAGACTTAATTTATCACTTATCAAGTCTTAGATAAAGTTGCTTGGATATAAAACAGCTTGGTGTTTTAGCGTAAACGTTTCCCAGAAATAGCATCATGAATTTGAGAAGGGTTTGCTAACCCACTGACCGGGGCATCAATAATGTTTTCTAATAAAGGGTGTTTAGCGAACATTATTTCGACCTGTTGGCTCGTCGAACACGGTGTAAGGCCAGATAAGTTTGCACTTGTGGATATAATGGGCTTACCAAATTGTAAGCATAATTGTTGAACAACAGGGTGAGCGCTTACTCTTACCGCGATACTTTCAAAATCACCTGAAATTAATTTACTGAGGTTCTTTTTAGCAGGTACAATCCAAGTAAATGGACCCGGCCATGTTTTTTGTATGGCACTGAGTTGTGTGCTGTTTAATAAACTAAAATCAGCATAATGTTGGAGTTGTTCGATATTTGCCGCAATCAGAATTAAGCCTTTAGAGGCAGGGCGTTTTTTGAGTTGCAGTACTTTTTCGATGGCGATGGAAGAATCAGGATCGCAACCAAGCCCAAACACGGCTTCTGTGGGGTATGCAATAACGCCCTGGGTATTTAATACGTTCAGGGCGTTAGATAAATCAATATTAGTCATATTCGATCGGTATTATAAGCTTGCTAGTTTAGCTTGAAGTGCCGCATCTTTTGCTAATACTGCCTTTGCATTTTCTGCGCGATCTTCAGCAACGCGTGCTGCCAGTTGATCATCGGCAACTGCTAGGATTTGTGCTGCAAGGTAAGCTGCATTTTTGGCGCCGGCTTTACCGATAGCGACTGTTGCAACTGGGACACCTGCAGGCATCATGACTGTTGATAGTAATGCATCTTGACCATTTAGTGGACCGCAATCAATTGGCACACCGATAATTGGGCGAGTAGTAATACCTGCAACTGCGCCTGCTAAATGGGCTGCAAGTCCTGCCGCACAAATAAATACTTTACAACCACGCGTTTCTGCATCGCTAACATAAGCATGAGTTGCAGCAGGTGTACGGTGTGCAGAAGTGACCTTCACTTCAAAGGCAATATCGAAAGATTTTAGTACATCGATTGTATTTTGCATGACAGGCAGATCTGAATCAGATCCCATTAAAATAGCAACAAAAGGTTTAGACATTGTTTTTTCCTTACAGTGTATATTTATGTATTAATAGATAAATAGTGCAAACTTTGATTGTAATCAAAGTTTATTGTAATTATTTATTATATAGGCTTACTACGATAACCACATCCTTTTTTTGGACATATTATGCGAAGAGTGCTGGATGTTTTACGTTCAATTAATATTGGCCAATGGCAATCAGGGCAGAATTCGTTAACTGGTTTACCATTTACAATATATTTACAGCTTGGATAATTATCGCAAGCATAGAAAATTTTTCCATAACGTGATTGGCGCTTTGTTAGCTTTCCTTTCTTGCAGACTGGACAAGTTATTCCCGTATCTTGATGTTCTTGATGCTTCACATCTTCTGTTAGTTGTGCGGTGTAAGCGCAATCGGGATAACCACTGCAACCAATAAACAAGCCAAAACGCCCTTGCTTAAGTACCAGCTCTTTAGTGCATAGAGGGCAACTTGTACCGGTCAATATTTTTTTTATATCGCTTTTTTCATGTAGCGGGCGCAAATAGTTGCAGGCAGGATAGGTGGAACAGCCTAAGAATGCACCTTGTTTGCCATTACGGATATGTAAAGGTGCACCGCATTCCGGACACATTTCCTGATTGTTTTGATGTGTACTGTCTAAACCGAGGGGTTTTTGGCTCATATCAATGAATTAACCCGTCTTCAAAGTCTAAAAGCATGGATTCGAATTGTATAAATGCATCCGTACTCTGTGGATCATTAAATAAAACCAATAAGATAAGCCATTTTAATTGATACAGAGGCAGTGTCTCAAGCTCTAGTGACATGACGCAATCAATCACTAATTCACGAGTATGTGTATTTAATAGGTTCGCTTCTTCTAGGTAAGCGATATATCCACGGCATTCACCGTCTAAGTGTTGTTGCTCTATTTGGCTATAAATTCGTTGTGATGTTGTTGCTTGCTGTTGTGTTCTATTTTCTGGGTCTTGTTCTTGCAAATGCGTAAAGTTGTCTAACCATGCTAGCGCTTTGTTAATATCACTTTTCTGAAAGCCTTCTTCTAATAACTCATCGGTTATTTCATGCGCATCTATCTCAATGGTTTGCTCCATTTGCATATAGCTTTCAAAGAGATACATTATTACTTCAAACATATTTGGCCTTATATTTATCAAAGACAGGTGACGACTAATAAGCATACTTAATTTTTTAGTTTAATGTAACCTTGTGCTGTCACCGTAATATTACCAGTAATCTCTAATTCTATTAACTGATTTTGTAAGTTAACAATATCTAAACCACTTCGTTCAAGTAGTTGCTCAAGTGAAGTAATGTGATAATCGATATATTGGAGTAAAGGATTATCCGTTGAAGTGCTTGATGTACTCTTTTCTTCAATGTTGGAATGAGTGAGATTTAAATATAAGTACTCATCACAAATATCATCGCTACTCGTGATTAATTTTGCTCCCTGTTGTATTAAATGATTGCACCCACAAGCTTCTGGATTATCAATTGATCCGGGCAGCGCAAACACATCCCTGTTTTGTTCTATTGCATAGCGAGCAGTAATAAGTGATCCACTGCGTATTGACGCTTCTATCACTAATACGCCTAAGCTTAACCCCGAAATAATGCGATTACGACGTGGAAAGTTTGCTGGTAAAGCCGGTGCACTAGGCCAAAATTCAGAAACAAGTAAACCCGTTTCAATAATTTGCTGTGCTAACTTACGGTGGCGTTTAGGATAAATATTATTTAATCCAGTCCCTAATACTGCAATTGTTTTGCCCTGTTTATCCAGTGTTCCACGATGGGCTAAACCATCAACGCCAATTGCTAATCCGCTAGTAATAGTAAAACCCGCCTCGCCTAAAGAACCTGCAAATTGGTATGCTTTTTCTTGTCCGTATGGCGTACATTTACGGCTACCAACAATACCTATTTGGGGTTCTGTTAATAACGATATATCACCTTGAAGGTAGAGTAGTAGAGGGGCGCTACTAATCTGCTTTAATTGTGTAGGGTAATAAGGACTATCAAAACAGATAATGTGTTTATCAGGACTACTTGCTAACCAATGTAAACTTTCATCGATTAATTGTTGATCAGGGTGATGAATCGCATTGATTTGAGCGTCATTAAGTCGGTAATGTTGAAGTTGTTGAGTTGATAGTTGTAGTAATTGTTCTGCGGAATGTTTAGTGAGTAGTTTTAAAATCGAGCGCTTGGGTAAGCTAGGAATAGTATTTAATACCAGCCATGCTCTGATATGTTGTTGATCCGTTAACGGCTTGTCCTGCGGAGTAAACAATTCGATATTAGCCTCCAATAAATTTAGGTGATAAGCCCTACGGCTCACCACCTAATAGTAGTCTAAAATTCGATACCTTTAATTGTGTTGTCTGTTTTGATTAATTCAGTACCACGCATAACGATAGCAATACTAACTTTTTCGTATACTTTGAAGACCATTAACTCACCAACTTTTTTAGGTGGTAAAATAATATCAGGATCTTTTTGTTTATCGAATCGACTTGCATCAACACGATATTCAACAGATTCGCTGTCATCATCAGCATGAATCAAAACTTCTGGTCCAGGCTGCATAATCGCGAACATTGAACCAATGGTAATATTATCGCGTTTACCTCGGTTGATAACAACGGGGTCCCATTTAGCAATAACACTTGAGTCTGAAGTTGCACCTAGAATGTTACCTGTTACTGAAGCTGGTACTGGCTGTGGTGAGAAGAAAGCTGGTAAGCTGTCATATTCAGGTAGCGGTAGGATAAGGTCACCTTGACGCGCTTCTCGTTTACTATTAATGAAATCTAATGGCGTTACTTGATCAGTTGAAGAAAAGTCAGGATTTTTTGATACCTGAGCATGGCCAAGGAATGTTAGCTTAGCACCTAAATTCTCTTCAGTTTGTGGATCTAAGTAAGGGGTATTTAAACGGTATACGCCATATAATTTATTCGTATTAAATTTGCCTTTACCGTAGAAGGTATCACCTTCATAGAATGCTGGTGTTGCAGATGCATCGCCTAGCACCATCGGTGCGCCTTTAAGTAAATCTTCATCTATCACGTGATCTTTAGATAAAAACGGAGAAATAACATTAAGCGGAATTGTTGGAATAGGCTCTAATTTTTCAGCTAACCGTGGTGTTGGAGATAATTTTTTTAATTCTTTACGGGTTAATCTTGGCTGACCGTCTACCCAGATTAGCGTTAATACATCACCTGGATAAATTAAATGGGGGTTTGCGATCTGGCTATTTGCTTGCCATAAACGAGGCCATAACCAAGGTGTGTTTAAAAAGTGAGCTGAAATATCCCATAGCGTATCTCCTTTTACGACGATATAGGTTTCTGGATGGTCTTCTCGAAGCTTCAGTACATCGGCCATGGCGGCAAATGAAAACACAGAGGCTATCAACAAGGAGGTAATTAATTTTAGTTTCATAACAATCCCTATCTAGTGTGTCATTAAATGTTTTACCCAAAAATATGGTTATGCCAATTTCCTTAATTAGGCGATTAATTTACGCATGCTAAAAAATAGATTAAAGCAAAATATTGATTACGGAAATTAGTTTTTCTTATTGTAAAATCAATAGTATCGCGAGCATTTATTTTAACAAGCTTAAATGAATATATAATTATCGAATTTGGTATCATAGCCTAGACAACTCACAAACGGCTGATTTTGCATGTTGAGGTTGAATAGGTATAGAATTAACGTCTTTAAACATTAACTATGGAGCAAGATAATACCATGGCTGTACTAGAAGTATTACATTTTCCCGATCAACGATTAAGAAAGGTTGCTAAACCTGTTGCAGAGATCACACCAGAGATTAAGGTGATTGCTGAAAATATGTTGGAAACCATGTATTTAGAAAATGGTGTGGGTCTTGCTGCGACACAAGTTGATATTCATCAACGCATTGTAGTTATTGATGTCTCTGAAGGGCGTGATGAGCCACTGGTCGTGATCAATCCTGAAATTATTGATCAGTCAGGTGAAGAGGTAACTGAAGAAGGGTGTTTATCTGTGCCTGAAACCAATGCAAAGGTTCAACGCAGTGAATTTGTAACGCTTCAATATATGGACCTTGATGGTAATACACAGAAAATAGAAGCCGATAGCTTGCTTGCTGTGTGTATTCAACATGAAATGGATCATTTAAAGGGTAAATTGTTTATTGATTACTTGTCTCCATTGAAACAAAGTCGAATAAAAACAAAGCTTGAAAAATTAAAACGTTTAAACGAAAAAAATCTTTAATACGTCATTATTATTTATAACTAGGGTTACTCTTGGATAAATTAAATCTCATTTTTGCAGGTACGCCTGATTTTGCAGCAAAACACCTTAGCGTGTTACTTGAATCAGAATTCAATGTGGTTGCGGTCTATACGCAACCAGATCGCCCCGCTGGACGAGGCAAAAAATTAACGGCAAGTGCAGTGAAGCATGTTGCCTTAGATGCCAATATTCCAGTCTATCAACCAGTAAACTTTAAAGAACCAGAATCAGTCGAACAATTGGCTGCACAGAATGCAGATTTAATGATTGTGGTTGCATATGGGTTAATTTTACCCGAAGTAGTTTTACAAACGCCTAAGCTTGGTTGTCTTAATGTACATGGCTCTTTATTACCTCGTTGGCGTGGTGCTGCACCGATTCAACGTGCAATTTGGGCAGGAGACAAAGAAACCGGTGTGACCATTATGCAAATGAATGCAGGGTTAGATACCGGAGATATGCTCAGTAAAGTGATTTGTCCGATTGCTGCCGATGAAACAAGTGCATCGTTATATAATAAATTAGCCGATCAAGCGCCGCTGGCTTTAGTTGATACCATCAAAAAATTAGCGGCAGGTGAATTGACCGCTGAAGTTCAAGATGAAAGCCAAGCAAATTATGCGAAAAAATTGAGTAAAGCCGAAGCGTTAATTAATTGGTCAGATGATGGGGCGGTAATTGAACGTTGTGTTCGTGCCTTTAATCCCTGGCCAATGAGTTATTTTATGTTTGACGATCAAGCCATTAAAGTACATAAAGCGAGCTTGTTGGATATGAGCAGTAGTAAAGGCGCTGGTACTATTATTGGTGCCGATAAATCGGGTATTCAGGTTGTGACTGGTGCAGGTGTATTAAATTTAGAAATTATTCAAATGGCAGGTAAAAAAGCCATGCCAGTTCAAGATATTTTAAACTCTCGCCGCGAACAATTTGCCGTGGGTACTAATTTACAGCAGCAGGATAACTAAAATGAATACGAGAGCACTTGCTGCCAATGTGTTAAATCAAGTCGTTGAACAGGGCGTATCTTTATCACAGGCTCTACCTGCTGCACAACAGGAGCTATCACCAAAGGATAAAGCATTAGTACAGGTGCTTTGTTACGGTGTGTTACGTACACTTCCAAGGTTGGACTTTTTCTGTCGTTCATTGATGAAAAAGCCATTAACGGGGAAGCAGCGTAATATGCACTTTTTGATTTTAGTTGGCATCTATCAATTACTTTATACGCGTATTCCTAGCCATGCCGCTGTTGGTGAAACGGTGAATGGTGCAAAAGCATTAAAGAAACAAGCGTTAAAGGGCATGGTTAATGGTGTTTTACGTAATTTTTTACGTGAACAAGATAGTTTAATTGAGCAAGCCGACCAGCAAGATACTTTACGTTACTGTCACCCAGGCTGGTTGGTTAAGCGGTTGCAAAATGCTTATGGCAAAGAAATTGCTGCAAGTATAATGAATGAAAATAATCATCAAGCCCCAATGTGGCTTCGTGTAAATGCACGCCATCATTCTCGAGAAAACTATCAAAAGCTATTAAATGACGTTGAGCTTTCGAGCATCGTTGCAGAAGATACAGATAATAGTAATGCACTGTGTTTAGAGAAAGCGACCGATGTTTATAAACTACCAGGTTTTGAACAAGGTTGGGTATCTGTGCAAGATGGGGCGGCACAATTAGCTGCACATTATTTAGATGCGCAACCGGGAGAGTTGATTCTTGATGCTTGTAGTGCGCCTGGTGGGAAAACAGTACACACGTTAGAACTACAACCTCAATTAAAACAAATGGTTGCTGTAGATGCTGATGCTAAAAGATTGGTACGTGTTCAAGAAAATTTAGATCGTTTGCAACTTAAGGCAACGGTCATTCATGGCGATGCAGCTCAACCGAATTCCTGGTGGAAGGGTGAGCAATTTGATCGGATTTTATGCGATGCTCCTTGTAGTGCAACTGGTGTTATCCGTCGTCATCCCGATATACGCTGGCTTCGTCGTGATAGTGATATTGCCGAGTTAGTGTCCCTTCAAAAACGTATATTAGATGCACTGTGGGCGAAGTTAAAACCTGGTGGTGTCTTGCTTTATGCAACGTGTTCAATCTTGCCCGATGAAAATGAACAACAAATAACAAGCTTTTTACAAAATACACCGGACGCTTCTATCATTGCACTTTCTGAACAATGTAATCCGGGCGAAAAAGGCAGGCAGTTACTGCCTAATGAATCTGGCATGGATGGTTTTTATTACGCTAAATTACAGAAATCTTTGTAAAAATAGCACAATGTTTGATGGCTTTTAGCTATGACGTGTTAATTGTCAGTCTCTGGACTGAAAAATAAATGGATAATAAAGCGATATGAAAATTATTATTTTAGGTGCAGGGCAGGTTGGTGCATCATTAGCTGAAAATTTAGTTGATGAGAATAACGATATTACGGTTATTGATCATTCAAGTGAGCGCTTACAAGCTTTGCAAGACCGATTTGACTTGCGTGTTGTTCACGGAAGTGCCTCTTGTCCTGATACATTAGCAGAAGCGGGTGCCGATGATTCAGATATGTTGATTGCGGTGACTAACTCCGATGAAGTGAATATTGTTGCCTGCCAATTGGCATATACCCTCTTTAATGTGCCTAAAAAAATAGCGCGAATTCGTTCACAAAGTATTGTTACACGCGAACAGGAATTATTTAATACCGATGCCTTTCCTATCGACCATGTTATTGCACCTGAAAAGTTAGTAAGCGATTACATTATCCAGTTGATTGAACACCCCGGTGCATTGCAAGTGGCTAACTTTGCCGATGGTAAAGTTGGGTTAGTTGCGGTGAAAGCATATTACGGTGGTTCTTTAGTCGGCAATGCCTTATCTGCTTTAAAAGAACATATGCCGAATATCGATGCTCGTGTTGCAGCGATCTTTAGGCGTGGTAAAGCGATTAGACCGCAAGGCACAACTATTATCGAAGCCGATGATGAGGTTTTCTTTATTACTGCCAGTCAACATATTCGTGCGATTATGAGTGAAATGCAAAAGCTCGAACATCCCTATAAACGTATTATGATTGTTGGGGGCGGTTACATTGGTGAAAACTTAGCAAGAAGATTAGAAAAAGAAAATTCAGTTAAATTAATTGAAAAAGATTTAAAACGTTCAGAGCAATTATCTGAATTACTTTCCAATACCATTGTTTTTTGTGGTGATTCTTCTGATCCCGAGTTACTTGCAGAGGAAAATATTGAGCAAATCGATCTGTTTATTACGGTGACAAATGAAGATGAAGCCAATATTATGTCTGCCATGCTAGCAAAGCGTATGGGAGCACGTAAAACCATGGTGCTGATCCAGCGTAGTGCTTACGTTGACCTAGTCGCAGGTAGTATTCTTAATATTGCAATCTCTCCACAACAAGCCACCATTTCAGCCCTATTAACCCATGTACGTCGCGCCGATTTAAAACATGTTTATTCATTAAGAGAAGGATTAGCAGAGGCAATTGAAATTGTCGCCCGTGGTGATAGTTCTACTTCAAAAGTTGTTGGTCAGGAATTAGGTAAGCTCAAACTGCCTCCGGGTACCAGTATTGGCGCGATTGTACGTAATGAAGAAGTCTTAATTGCCCATGATACAACGGTTGTAGAAAGTGATGACCATGTAATTTTATTCTTGGTTAATAAAAAATACATTAGTGATATTGAAAAACTATTCCAACCTAGTCCTTTCTTTCTTTAGAGCGTTCGTACTGTTATGGCTTATCGTCCACTACTTTTTATCACCGGATTGGTACTATCGAAAATAGCATTTTTTATGTATTTTCCGATGGCTTTTGCTTTTTACAATGGTGGATTAGGCGGTATTGAGTTTTTGTCTGCCATCGTTATCACCCATTTAACCTCTATTGTATTTTGTTTTATCGGTAATGAAGAGGAGCGTTCTCGACTCGGTGTGCGAGAAATGTTTTTGCTTACTACCGCCGTTTGGGTGTCAGCTAGTTTATTTGCGGCACTGCCCTTTGTGATGATTGAACATATCAGTTACAGCGATGCATTTTTTGAAACCATGTCGGGTATTACAACAACGGGGAGTACTGTTCTACACGGCTTAGATACGATGCACCCCAGTATTCTATTATGGCGTTCAATTTTACAGTGGTTAGGCGGTGTTGGATTTATTGTGATGGGCGTAGCAATCCTCCCTTTTCTCAATGTCGGTGGTATGCGTTTGTTCCAAACCGAATCTTCCGATTGGTCTGATAAAGCCGAATCTAAAACACGACGCGTTGCGATTGATATTTTGCTTGTCTATATTGCGCTTACGATTTGTTGTTTTATTGGCTATCGTTATACGGGGATGGAAAACTTTGATGCTTTAAATCACGCGATGACAACTATCTCTACTGGTGGTTATTCGACTTCAGATGGTTCTATGGGGCATTTTTCGAAGGGTGCACATTGGAACGCAATTATTTTTATGTTTTTGGGTGGACTGCCTTTTTTATTATTTATTAGGGCTTTTAGGCATCGTAATATTTTGCATCTTTTTAACGATGCACAGGTGCTTGGTTTTATGCGTTTAGTGTTTTTCTTTACCACCATACTCACTGTATATTTAGTGTTAACCGGGCAATTTTTATTACCGGATGCAATTCGACTTAGTTTATTTAATGTCGTTTCAGTTATGACCACCACGGGATTTGGATTAGATGATTTCATATCTTGGGGGGACTTTAGTGTGATGGTCTTTTTTATCTTATTCTTTTTTGGTGCCTGTTCTGGATCAACTTCGGGTGGGATTAAAATTTTCCGATTCCAAATAGCGTTGAGTTTATTAAAACGCCAACTTATGTTGTTGATGCATCCCCATGGTATTTTCCCTCAGAAATACAATAACCGAACGGTTAGCGATGATATTTTACGTTCGTTAATTGCGTTTATACTGGCTTATATGGCCACTATTTTTGTTTCTACTCTCTTGCTTACCCTATTTGGTTCTAGCGCGATGGTGTCTCTGAGTGCGTCGATAACAGCTGTTTCTAATGTGGGGCCAGGTTTGTCACCATCAATTGGCCCATCGGGAAATTTTGCGGACTTTCCGAATATCTCCAAATGGATTTTATCAGTCGGCATGTTGATGGGGCGCCTTGAGATTTTAACCGTTGTGGTTATGTTTACTCGTCATTTTTGGCGTCGGTAGATTGCGCTAATTGCGTTGATTGTTCAATTAATTCCTGTGGGAGTGATTGCTTCACTGGCGCTCCCATTTCTTTGAGGTTTTCTGTTTGGGTTACAATATTGCCACGGCCCTGACTAAATTGCTTTAACGCATGGTCATAGGTATTTTGTGCTTTATTGAGTTGTGAACCCAAATCAATCATATTTTGACTAAATAAACGCAGCTTATCGTATAGTTTCCCTGCTTGATTTGCGATTAATCTGCCATTTTTCTCTTGCTGTTCAAAGCGCCATAGGTTTTCAATTGTGCGCAGTGCAATCATTAGATTTGTTGGGCTTGCTAGCAGAATGTTGTTATCCAGAGCCAGTTTAACCAGTTCTGGATCGTGTTCAATCGCAGCAATAAAAGCAGGTTCAACTGCCACAAATAGTAAGACATAGTCTAAGGAGTTAGTGCCAATTAATTTTTGGTAATCCTTTTTTCCTAATCCTCGAATATGCTGTCTTACTGAAAGGACATGCGCATTAAGAGCTTCTTTTTGGGTTTGTAAGTCTTCACTATTAAAGTATCGTTCATAGGCGACTAGTGATACTTTTGAATCGATTATTATATTTTTATTTTGTGGTAAATGAACAATCACATCGGGTTGCAAGCGATGACCGTGCTCGTTTTTATAGCTTACTTGGGTTTGATATTCATGCCCCTCTCGTAATCCTGAAGATTCAAGTATGCGCTGTAGAATAACTTCTCCCCAATTCCCCTGTTGTTTATTATCCCCCTTTAATGCATTTGTCAGATTGGTCGTTTCTTGCTGCATCTGCTGATTGATCTTAGCGAGTTTCGTTATCTCATTTTGGAGGTTATAACGTTCTTTACTTTCATTGATATAACAGTCGCTTACCTGTTTCTTAAAACCATCTAATTGAGTTTTAAAAGGCGCCAGAAGTTGATTTAAACTTTCTTGGTTGAGGGTTTTAAATTGGGCTGATTTATCATTAAAAATACGTTGAGAAAGTAATTCAAATTGTTCACTGAGTTTTTCTTCACTTAGTCTTTGGTCTAACAATCTTTGTTCACCTGCTTGTAAGCGAACTTCAGATTCTCGAATACGTGTTTTTAGCTTATTTGTTTGTAATTGCAGTGACTCTATAAGGACTTGTTTTTCATTTAATAGGGCGGTTTTTTCCTGTGCAATATTGGTCTGAAATTGCAATTCCTGTTGGTTTAATTGCAATTGTAAATTAAGTTCCTGATTGGCTTGGCGGCTACGGAAATAAAAATATAACGGTAAGATAAATAAGCAAATAACACTTGCAATTATTCCCGCTAAAATAAGTTTGTTCGATAAATCAATCATTAATACTCTAATCTTTTTAAGTAAGAAACTATGTATTTATTACAACGATTCCAAAATAATAAGTAAATAAGGTAAATCGCAAATACTGATAATTTATGGATGTTTTGGCCTGTATCTAGATCTTGAAATGTGAATCCACTGGCATAGAAGTTAAGAATATCAACATAGGAAATAATAATGATTGGAATAATATAAACTGTGGATAACTTCCAAAGTAATAACATTAACTGGCTAAAATAAATACGTAACATTAATTACCTCTTAAGAATGCTGATACAGAGATAACTGTAAACAGTAATCACCAATAAGTGAATCTAAACTTATGATTCTATATCGTATTTATATTCTTTAGTTAAGTAAAACTTAACAATTAGTTAGTTTTATTCGACTATCTTGAACAGAGTTTGTGGGTTTATAATCCATCATTCATTAAATATAGGATATAGATATGCGAACGTTAATATTCAGCACTAAATGGCAAAAACGAGATTTAATCTTTTTTTCTGTAGCAATACTGTGTTTGACTCCAATTATATCCTCCCCGATCGCGTTATTACTGGGTTTAGTGCTGGTGATACTTGGTTTAGTCCCCGAGCAGATTAAATTGCATCTTATTACTAAAAAATTATTATCCTATTCAATTATAGGACTAGGGTTTGGCATTAATCTGGATCAGGCCATTGAGGTTAGCCAAAATGGCATCGGCTTGATTATGACATCTATTTTTAGCACCTTGGTTATTGGTTGGATATTAACGCGTTTTATTCATATGGATAAAAAAACTGGTTACCTCATCGCTTCTGGTACGGCTATTTGCGGTGGAAGTGCGATTGCTGCAGTTGCACCTGCTATTGAAGCTGAAGAAGATCAAACCTCATTAGCGTTAGCGACTGTTTTTACATTGAATTCGGTCGCATTATTTCTTTTCCCATTTATTGGGCATTTATTAGCAATGAGTCAACATGCATTTGGGGTCTGGTGTGCCATTGCTATCCATGATACATCTTCTGTTGTTGGTGCTGCATCTGCCTATGGGCAAGAGGCTTTGGTGACCGCAACAACCCTCAAATTAGCACGTGCTTTATGGATTATTCCTGTTGCATTTATTAGTGCGCTATTGTTTAAAGGTAAAAGTAAAAAGGTCACGATTCCATTCTTTATCTTTTTTTATTGTATTGCGATTTTGTTTGCACACTTTGTGCCTCACTTTCATGCGTTGTACCAGAGTATTTTTATGGTTTCAAAGCAAACCCTCGTCCTATGTTTATTTTTAATTGGTGCGGGTATTACTATTAATAAAATTAAAGAGGCTGGTGCGAAGCCTTTAATATTGGGTGTGGTCTTATGGGGCATTATTGGAACCAGTTCATTGACCTATATTCAATTGTTTATGTAACTGATTCTCTGCCATTAATGTTCCGCTGATTTCTTTTTATATAGGTAATACATTAGTAAGGTAAAGGCCGATAAATCAAAACTCGCAGAAAGCAGTCCTTTACTCATAATTGAGAAGAACAGGCATAAGACAACGGCAACAATAATTATTTTATTAATCAAAATAGAATCTCCCTACGGGTAATCGACAATATAATTATTGCGCCAGGGGAGATATAAAGGAAATATCTTAATTACATAACTTATAACAAAATCATTTGTTAAGATGATAGAGATTGAGTTCTTTCATCTTGTTGATGTGTTTCTTTTTTAAATTAGGTTATCTATGAATTTTCTTGCTCATTTACATATTGCTTCACATACTAAAACCAGTTTTACTGGCAATTTTCTTGGTGATTTTGTAAAGGGGCGTCCCGAGGGGAAATTTAATGCAGATATTGTTCAGGGAATTCAACTGCATCGTTTTGTTGATAGTTATACTGACTACCACCCATTAACGAAATCGCTTAAGTTACTGTTTCCAAGTGAATTACGACGTTATGCGCTTATTGCGCTCGATATGTTTTGGGATCACTGCTTAGCTAAGCATTGGCATCACTTTGAATCATCGTCATTGGAACGCTTTTGCCATTTTGCCGAGCAAACGATAAAAGCTGAATGTCGATTAGAAACTAATGAATTACCATCTCGCTTTATACATGTATCAAATCAGGTATGGAAAAACAAATGGTTTGAACATTATACATTGTTGAAAAATACACAGTTTGGTCTTGAGAAAATGTCAACGAGAAGTGAGAGGTTAGCACCCTTGGCGATGACCGGCGAGATATTAGAAAAGCACTATGAAATATTGTTGGAACAGTTTTTTATTTTGTATCCGGATGTCTTACAAAAAACCATTGAGCACACGCAATTATTGGTAATAAAAAAGGAGGCTAGATAGCCTCCTTCGTTTCAGTGATTACTCACTAAATAGATCTTGTAGATTTTTCAGGTCGCGTTTTCCTTTACTAAGTTCTTCCATTGATAAGCCTGCAATTTCATGCGGGAAGACTAACCAGTCTTCGGATTCATGAACAAAATAATCCGGAACCATTTCAACAGCTTTATTTTTGGGTTTGTAGTAAGGCGTTGCTACACGTACGTCACGTGGCATGTTTAAACGCATTTTTTCAGTCAATTTTTCGATTAACGCAGTGACACTTCGTCCAGAGTCAAACACATCGTCAACAATAAGTAGGCCATCTTCAGCGTTAGCACGTTCAATAATGTAATCTAATCCGTGTACTTTAATTGTTTTACTTTGTTGGCCAATTCCGTAATAAGATGAAGTGCGTACTGCGATATGGTCCGCCTCAACTTTTTTATATTCAAAGAATTCTTGAACGGCGATACCAATTGGCGCGCCTCCTCGCCAGATGCCGACAATGAATTGTGGACGGAAACCGCTATCATAGACTTGCGCTGCAAGTCGGAATGAGTCTTCTAGTAGCTCCTGAGCGCTAATAAATACTTTGTCAGACATTAAATAATCTCTCTTAATTAAATTTTGGGCAGATTTTAGACTAACGGTATAAAATAACAATGCTCAAGCGTTCATTTTAGTTACTTTTTAGCTTATTCTTGACCTGTCTTAAGTTGTGTTACTTATCTATCTATTGAGAATAATAAAAAATATGCACTTATGCTTCTCTATCACGGCCCATGGATTTGGTCATGGTGCTATCTCTACCGCAGTGATCCAACAGGTTATGGATGATTTTCCATCGATTAAAATCACCATTCTGACGCTTTTACCTAAAAGTTATCTAGATTCACGGCTTTCTGGATCTTATACCCATATTCAAGTTGGACATGATTTCGGTATGTTGATGCATTCACCGATCGAAGTTGATGTCGACAGTAGTCGAGAAAAATACGCTGAACTTGATAAAAATTGGCAACGAGTTGTACAGCAAGAAGTCGATATTTTAAAGCAAATTCAACCAAACTGTGTGATTAGCAATGTGTCTCCTATTACTTTAGAAGCGGCAATGAAGTTGGGAATACCTACTGCAACGGTTGCCCCATTTAATTGGGCTCAAATTTATCAGCGTTATTGTCTTAATAAACAGGATAAACAAACGGTTGCAGTGTATAAGCGGATGCAGCGTATTTATAAGAGCGTTGATTATATCTATAAACCCTTGCCTTCAGTCCCAAATTCGGATTTAAATGAAATTAATATTGCGAGTATTAACAGTCAACCCTATTCACAGCGGCAAAGGTTACTTGAGCAATTACCCAAGGGGACAACTTCGATTGCGTTAGTCGCACTTGGTGGTTTGCCTATCACATTGAATTTTCAAGAATGGCCAATCATTTCAGGTTTGCATTGGTTAGTGGATCAACCGAGTCAGCATTTGCGTAATGATATGACGCAGGTTGAGGAGCTTGATCTATCATTTTTAGCATTGTTGGGAAGCTGTGATGTTATTTTAACTAAACCCGGTTACGGCACCTATTGTGAAATTGCTGCTGTTGCAGCGAAAAAAAGCATTCGTGTGATTAGTTTAGCGCGGCCAGATTGGCCAGAGACACCTTTTTTAAATCAGTTTTTAATGGAGCGGGTGCCTTTTAGTGAAATTAATATTAATCAATTACAGGGAGAGTCGTTAAAAGCGGTCATTGAAAAAGTAAACAAGCTTGAATACCCAAGGGCACAAGCTTGTGAGGATGGCGCTAAACAGATGGTTGAACATTTGTTAGCGCAATTGGGGTAATATCAAGATAGTTACTCTTTGATATTATTTCTCTAATTGAGGCCCCGCTGTGACTAATGCTTTACCTGCTGGCTTATCCGTATATTGGTCAAAGTTTTTAATAAATAACTCCGCCAATTCTTTTGCTTTCACCGTCCATTCTTCTGGTGTCGAGTAAGTATCACGAGGATCTAAAATAGCAGGGTTAACGCCCGGTAAAGCTAATGGTACATCGAGATTAAAGTAAGGTATTTTTTTCGTTTCAGCTGTTTCGATTGAGCCATCTAAAATCGCATCAATAATACCGCGTGTATCTTGAATAGAAATTCGTTTACCTGAACCATTCCAACCAGTATTAACTAGGTAAGCTTCGGCACCACAGGCTTCCATTCGTTTGACTAACTCTTCTGCATATTTTGTTGGGTGAAGACTTAAGAAAGCCGCGCCAAAACAAGCGGAAAAAGTAGGTACAGGTTCTGTAATACCTAATTCAGTACCTGCTAGCTTAGCAGTAAAGCCAGATAAGAAATGATATTGGGTTTGTTCTGCCGTTAGTTTTGAAACGGGCGGTAATACGCCAAATGCATCTGCGGTTAAGAAGATAACTTTTTGTGCATGGCCACCTTTGGAAATAGGTTTTACTATATTATTAATATGATAGATTGGGTATGAAACACGCGCATTTTCAGTTTTACTCGCATCGTCATAATCAACGACGCCATTTTCATCAACAACGACATTCTCGAGTAATGCATCGCGTTTTATCGCATTATAAATATCTGGTTCTGCTTCAGCACATAATCGGATTGTTTTAGCGTAACAACCCCCTTCAAAGTTGAATACACCATCATCGTCCCAACCATGCTCATCATCACCAATTAAGGCACGTTTCGGATCCGTTGAAAGAGTTGTTTTACCTGTTCCAGATAAACCGAAGAAGATAGCGGTATCGCCTTTTTCTCCAATGTTTGCAGAACAGTGCATAGCAGCAACACCATTTAACGGCAGTAGGTAATTCATCATCGAGAATATACCTTTTTTCATTTCACCACCGTACCAAGTACCGCCAATAACACTCATATTTTCGGTCAAGTTAAAGGCAACAAAGTTTTCAGAGTGAAGGCCATGTTCTTTCCAATTAGGATTAACGGTTTTAGAGCCTGTCAATACCACAAAGTCAGGTTCAAATTCGGCTAATTCTTCATCCGTTGGGCGAATAAACATGTTTTTTACAAAGTGTGCCTGCCAAGCAACTTCCATTACAAAACGTACTTTTAAACGGTTTGTGCTATTTGCACCACAAAATGTATCGACAACAAATATACGTTTATTGGAAAGTTCTTCTGAAACGAGGTGTTTAAGGTCTTGCCATACTTCTTGCGTGATGGCCTTATTATCATTTTTACCTTGATCTGCCCACCAGAATGTATCGCGAGTCACATCATCTTTTACAATGTATTTATCTTTTGGGGAACGGCCTGTGAAAATACCGGTATCAACGGCAACGGTGCCGCTAGTGGTGAGAGTGCCTTTTTCAAAACCTGTTAGGTCAGGTGACATTTCTTCTTCGAAAAGAGTGTCGTAACTTGGGTTGTAAATAATTTCAGAAACATCGGTAATGCCGTACTTTTGAAGCTCGCTAGTGGACAGTGATTTAACTCTTGTCATATATCAATTCCTCATTAAGTGTTTGAAATTTTATTTGTATTTTTGAATAAAATGTCATGGTTCAGGGTAGGGTATCCTGAATAACTTAGGGGAGATCTAGTTCAAAAAATGGACTAAAAGTGATAATTCATAGTGATATAAATCTATTTTTTGAGGTTGTATAAATATGTGGGGAAGAATTATTTTTTGATAATTCAATAAGGCATTTATGGTGTTATTTTTCCGTGCATAAAGTCGCATAAATCAAACTACTCTTTTTATGCAAGAGTAGTTTGATGGCTTATTTAATGTTGTGTTTCGTTCGGATTCGCTAATAATATTTGCAAGTCACTTTCGTTAAGATGATAGTCACTACCACAATATTCACAGTGCATATCGATAGCACCTTGCTCTTGTAATATATCCTGTAGTTCGTCAGAAGAGATTGAAGCTAAAGAAGAAAGACAGCGTTCTTTTGAACAGTTGCATTTAAATGCGATAGGTTGCTCGTTAAATAAATGTACCGTTTCTTGATGGTATAAACGATATAATAGCTGGTCATTAGGTAGTGTATATAACTCATCTTCCTTAACCGTCGCCGCTAAAGTTGTGACATGTTGAAATTGTTCTTCATGGTTTTCTTGATCGACAGCAGGCAATGTTTGTATTAATAATCCGGCTGCCTGTGGCTTTTCAATGTGGCTAGCATGCAAAATAATACGTGTTGGTAGCTGTTCTGATTGTGTAAAATAGTCTTCAAGACACCCGCTTAACGAGTCTTTATCTAATGCGATAATACCTTGATAACGCTCCCCATCTTCAGGCGTAATGGTTATCATCAAGTGCCCTTTACCAACTAATTCTCTGAAAGAAAGTCCTGTTGTGTCTCCTTCCGCACGTGCAGTACCACGTAGTTCTAGATCTTGGTTTGCATTGATCACGGCCATCGATAATGGACCATCACCCTGTAATTGCACTGCAATTTTACCTTCGAATTTCAATGTCGCAGTTAATAGGCAAGTTGCAACTAACAATTCACCAAGCACATTTGCGACTTCTACACTGTATTCATGGTTTGATATTATTTCATTATAGCTGTCATGTGCATGGGCGATTTCACCGCGAATTTGATAATCGTCAAAAATAAAACGTTGTAGTTGATCACTCATTTTTTGGTTCTCTTGTTATTTATTATTTGGAGAGAAATCATTTCTCTGATGTTCTGGTTAGTCGTAAATAGCAGTATTACGCTGGGCTTTTGCTTGAATTAGCTCACGGCGCTGTTTTTTATTGGGTTTACGATCGGGATGTGGTGCATTTTGTAAGCTTAATTTGCGTAGGGTTTGGTATTCTTCGCGTTTTTTAATACTTTCAGGAGTTTCAGTGTAAAGTGTTTCGGCAATGGGGGCACCACGGCGTTGGTCCGATAGTATTTCTACTCGTACTTGTTTGAATATATCACCCTGTCTGATCGAAAGCAGCGCGCCTTCTTCTACTATTTTACTGGCTTTACCACGTTGACCGTTATAGTGAACCTTGCCACCTTGAATCATATCGCGAGCAATACTGCGGGTTTTATAAAAACGGGCTGCCCATAACCATTTATCCAAGCGAATTTTTTTATCAGCCATCACTTTACTCACTTATATATTGATAAATAAGTATAGCAAATTCCATTTTATCGAGCAGTTTTTCTTTCTGTTTTGAGATTTTTTTTCTATATTTTTAATATCATGGTTTACATTCTGTCTTATTCCCCATGCATGTTTGTTGCTTATCTTTATAGACATACTGTAGCATGTGGTTTTTAGCGGCTTGTTTTATGACCACTGCGCTTTTCGTTAATTTTTGAAATCGTACTGTGATAACAACCTGTGGCGAGTTAAGACTTGAAATAATAAAAGGTGTGCCAGTGCCATTATCTACTTTTTTACAAAAATTTTCGGGAGTAGCGACCGTTATTATTGGGGGAATGCTTGCCTATCAATTTGCAATACTTACGTGGTCTGTTTTTCCTAATCAGGAAGACGACTATCAGTGGGTTATCCCAAAGGGGAAGGCTGTTAGTAGTCAAGTTGATACTCGTGAATTACAACAACAACATCTCTTTGGCGAAGTCATTGAAGTGAAAAAAGTCGCTAAACCGACTAAGTCAGTTAGTGTTGCACCTAAAACTAAATTGAATCTTATTTTAGTTGGTGTCGTGGCGGCGAGTGACCCGCATTATTCTAGTGCTATTATTAGTTATAAAAGTAAACAGGGTAGTTACTTTATTGATTCAGAAATAGAAGGAACTCAAGCGTCAGTATCAGAGATATATTCTGATCGGGTTATTCTTAATGTCGACGGTGCATTTCAGACATTAATGTTAGATGGTGTTGATGGTAAACCGGCTAGCAAGGCTGTACGTCAGCCAAGAGAGCGTCGCGTTAAAACAGAAAAAGCGCCCGTTGATGTGGCACTAGATCGACAAGAAATTCTCGATGATCCGAGTAAACTGACCGATTATGTTCGTATATCACCCTATCGAGAAGATGGACAAGTATTGGGATATCGATTACGCCCGGGTAAAAATCCAGAGTTATTTGAACAGGCTGGTTTTGAAAAAAATGATCTTGCTGTTGAATTAAATGGCGTGGATCTTTTAGATACTCAACAAGCATTTTCATTGATGAAAGAGTTTCCAACAATGACCGAAATAAATGTAACTGTAGAGCGAGATGGTCAGTTACATGAATTATCCCTTAATATTCCTTAATTCAAAAAATTAACCAAACTGATTTTATTGATATAGCCATTTGCTAATGGAATGAAAGACTTGGAGTTTTAAATAAATGTTGTTTTTAGGTAAAAAGAATAGGCCGACAAGATGGTTAAAGCGATCGGTATTAGCACTGTTGTTGTGTACGGCAAATCCGATGATTGTGTCTGCGACGGAATATTCTGCGAGTTTTAAAAATGCTGATATTAATGAGTTTGTTAATATTGTGGGCAAAAATTTGCAAAAAACGATTATCGTTGACCCAGCTGTACGAGGCAGTATTAATGTCCGTAGTTATGATCTGCTCGATGAACAACAATATTACCACTTCTTTCTAAATGTCTTGGAAGTGTATGGTTTTGCTGTTGTTGAAATGGATAACGATGTCGTTAAGGTGATTAAATCTAAGGATGCCAAAGTCGCTGCTATCCCTGTCATTGATAACGGGACGCAATTTTACGGTGATGAAATGGTGACGCGTGTTGTGCCTGTTATCAACGTTTCAGTTCGAGAACTCGCACCATTATTGCGCCAACTTAATGATAATGCTGGTGGTGGTAATGTTGTTCATTATGATCCCGCCAATGTGATTATGATTACGGGTCGTGCTGCCGTTGTAAATCGTTTGGTTCAAATTATTCAACGTGTTGATAAAGCGGGCGATCAAGAAGTTGATATTGTTAAATTAAAATACGCCAGTGCCTTAGAAATGGTGAAAGTAGTGAGTGCCATTCAAAGTCCTACTTCATCGAGCAAAAATAGTACGTCAAATGTGTTAAAACCACGGTTAGTTGCCGACGAACGTACTAATTCAATTATTATCAGTGGTGAACCGCAATCTCGTGCTCGCATTGTGAAGCTAATTGGTTCGCTTGATAATGAACTCCAAAATGATGGTAATACACGTGTTTTTTACCTGAAATATGCTAAAGCTGAAAAAGTCGTTGATGTATTGAAAGGGGTCAGTAAAACCCTCGAAAATAATGTTGATGGTAAAGGTAATTCACAATCGGCTAATTCGACATTAAGCATTGAAGCCCATGAAGGCACAAATGCGATTGTTGTTTCTGCACAGCCGGCATTAATGTCTTCGTTAAGTAATATTATTCGCCAATTGGATATTCGTCGTGCACAAGTCCTTGTGGAAGCGATTGTTGCAGAGGTGTCTGAAAGTGACGGGATTAACTTGAGTACACAATGGGGCTCTGAATTTGGTGGTTCGCAATTTAACGATAATGGTGTAACAACTGGCGAATTAGTCACGGCTGCTTACGAAATTGACGAAGATGACGATTTTGATAGTGCGGCAAGTGCACTAGCAAGTATTGCGGGTGGTATTCTGGGTATTACCGATGGTAATTGGGGCGTTGTATTACAGGCATTAAGTAGTTCAACCAGCTCAAATATTTTAGCAACGCCGAGTATTACGACACTTGATAACCAAGAAGCTAGTTTTATTGTTGGTGATGAAGTACCTGTATTGACTGGGTCAACCTCAAGCGCTAGTAATGACAATCCTTTTCAAACTATCGAACGTAAAGATATCGGTATTAAATTAAAAGTGACACCGCAAATCAATGAAGGAGATGCGGTGCAAATGGTGATTGAACAGGAAGTGTCGACAATTAAAGGCCAAACCTCCGTCGATATTATTTTTGCTACGCGTGCAGTGAAAACAACGGTATTAGCTAAATCGGGTGAGACCGTTATTATCGGTGGTTTGATCGATGAAGATGTGAATGAATCTGAAGATAAGGTGCCATGGTTAGGGGATTTACCCGTAGTTGGTCATTTATTCAAATCGACCAAAAGCAGTACCGAAAAACGTAATCTGATGATCTTTATTCGCGCGACGATTATTCGTGATGATAAAACAATGCGGGAACTTAGTACCCGTAAGTATGGTCTGATGAGAGAAGTACAGCAAGCTCGCCAAGATGAAGGGATTAATTTAATGCCAAATAGCCTTGAGCCAGTATTGCCTGAATGGGGGACTAGCTATGAGGTTAATCCGCAAGCCATATTAGATGATATGAATAAACGTCAGCAATTTAATCCACAAGTGCAGGAAACAAACTAATGAGTTTGCTGGAACAAACAGAGCCTATTTTTAATGAACCTATTATCGAGGAAACACCTCGAGGACAGCTGCCTTTTCCTTTTTCTAAAAAGCATGAGGTTGTTATTTCCTATGAAGGTTCTGATATTGCGCTTTGTTATAAACAGAAACCTAATGCGACTTTATTACTTGAAATATCTCGAGTGCTTGGTAGTCCGTTTACGCTGCGACAAGTGGATGAAGGTGCCTTTGAACAGTTAGTGACGATTGCTTATCAATCGTCGTCGTCGGAAGCACAACAACTGATGGAAGATATCAGTAGTGATGATTTTTTTACCCTTGCCGAAGAGCTACCGGGTAATGAAGATTTACTTGAAACAGAAGACGATGCTCCTATCATTAAGCTGATTAATGCAATGTTAGGGGAAGCGATTAAGGCCGAAGCCTCGGATATTCATATTGAAACCTTTGAGAATTCATTGGTTATCCGTTTTCGTATTGATGGTGTGTTGCGTGAGATTCTTAAGCCACAACGTAAATTAGCGGCATTGTTAGTGTCGCGTATTAAAGTCATGGCGAAGCTTGATATTGCAGAAAAACGTATCCCACAGGACGGTCGCATATCACTGCGAATCGGTGGTCGTGCGGTAGATGTGCGTGTCTCAACCATGCCAGCTAGCCATGGTGAACGTGTTGTTTTGCGTTTGCTTGATAAAAATGCAGTGAAGCTAGACTTATCAACCCTTGGAATGACAGAACAAAACCATCAATTACTGCGCGAACTTATTCATAAGCCGCACGGTATTGTCTTGGTTACTGGACCGACGGGATCAGGTAAAAGTACAACTTTATATGCTGGATTATCGGAAATAAATTCGAAAGATCGTAATATTCTCACCGTTGAAGACCCGATAGAGTATGCGATTAGTGGTATTGGTCAAACGCAAGTTAATACCAAAGTGGATATGACCTTTGCGCGTGGATTACGAGCTATCTTACGTCAAGATCCTGATGTGGTGATGATTGGTGAGATTCGTGATTTAGAAACGGCCGAAATTGCGGTTCAAGCCAGTTTAACTGGGCATTTAGTGTTTTCAACATTGCATACAAATAGTGCTGTTGGTGCGATTACCCGTTTACGTGATATGGGCATTGAGCCGTTTTTATTATCATCGAGTTTACTCGGTGTCTTAGCACAACGTCTCGTTCGCCGATTATGTGCAAACTGTAGAGAACCGCATGCAACAACGGAACGAGAAAATCATATTTTAGGTTTACCAGAAACTGAAAAAGCGATTGTTTATCGCGCCGTTGGTTGTGAGTTTTGTAACCATAGTGGATATAAAGGACGTACAGGGATCCATGAGTTATTAATGGTCAATGAAGATGTTCGCCAATTGATTCACACTGGCGCGGGCGAATCGGCCGTCGAAAAAGTTATTCGTCAATATACACCTAGTATTCGAGAAGATGGGTTAGCGAAAGTACTTGCGGGGCAAACTACTTTAGAAGAAATTTTACGAGTGACCAGAGAGGAATAGCGTGGCTACTTTTTTTTATAAAGCACTTGATGCACGAGGAAAACAAAAAAAAGGCACCTTAGAAGCAGATTCAGCTCGTTTATTGCGTCAACAGTTGCGTGCGTCTGGCTTAACACCCATTGAGGTGGGATCGATAGCAGATAAAAGCTCTAAAAATAGCGTCAATTTATTACGTAGTAAAATTAAAACCGCAGATTTAGCCCTTATTACACGTCAACTTTCGACCTTAGTGGCATCATCTATCCCCATTGAGGAATGTTTACATGCGGTTGCCGAACAGTGCGACAAGCCTAAAATTAAAACGATGATTGTGGCTGTGCGTGGTGGCGTAGTTGAAGGTCATACACTCGCTGATAGTATGCGTGCATTCCCGGCTATTTTTGATCACCTTTTTTGTGCCATGGTCGCAGCGGGCGAAAAGTCTGGTCACCTTGATAAAGTACTTGAGCGTTTAGCGGATTATGTTGAACAACGACAAGAGATGCGTAGCAAAATGCTACAGGCAATGATTTATCCTATTGTACTAACCTTAGTGGCCATTTCCGTTATTGCTATTTTATTAGCCTCTGTTGTACCACAGGTTGTGGGCCAATTTGAGCATATGGGCGCTGATTTACCGGGAACAACACAGTTTTTAATTGCGGCCAGTGATTTGATTCGAGGCTATGGATTATATTTTCTGATTTTTGTTGTTATCAGTATGTTCACGATTAAACAGATATTAAAAAAACCTGCTAAGCAATTAGCGTTTGATAAACAACTATTAAAACTACCTGTGATTGGGCGTGTTGCTAATGAGCTTAATACCGCTCGTTTCGCACGTACTTTAAGCATACTAAACAGCAGTGCTGTACCTCTTTTAGAGGCGATGTCCATTGCTGGGCAGGTGCTGAGCAATCTTTATATTCGAGAGCAAGTGGGTGAAGCAACCGAGCGTGTTCGAGAAGGTGCTAGTCTGGGGCAAGCATTGAAAAGTACGAAGTTATTTCCGCCGATGATGTTGCATATGATTACCAGTGGTGAACGCAGTGGCGAGCTCGGTAATATGTTGGAACGCTCTGCTGATAATCAAGATAAACAATTTTCATCGCAGGTGACTATTGCGTTAGGTATTTTTGAACCGGCTTTGGTTATTTCTATGGCTGGGGTCGTTTTATTCATTGTGACTGCTATTTTACAACCAATTTTACAATTAAATAATATGGTTTCTGGCTAATTAGTTTTTAGGCAATGAGGTTCGATAGATCCTCAATTCAATTTCTATTTCAAAATATAAAGGGTAAGAAAATGCAAGTTAGCAACATCAATAAAAAAGAAAAAGGCTTCACTTTATTAGAAATAATGGTGGTGATTGTTATTTTAGGGGTACTTGCTTCAATGATTGTACCCAATTTACTCGGTAACAAAGATAAGGCAGATCGTCAAAAAGTCGTTTCCGATGTCGTTGCATTAGAAAATGCCTTAGATATGTATAAATTAGATAATGGCTCATACCCAAGTTCAGATCAGGGATTGGAAGCATTAGTGTCTGAACCAAGTGGTTCTCCTGAACCTCGTAATTACCGTGAAGATGGCTATATTAAACGTCTTCCTGAAGATCCATGGGGCAATGAATATATTTTAAGTAACCCAGGAGAACATGGGAAAATTGATATTTTATCCGTTGGATTAGACGGTGAAGAAGGAACCGATGACGATATTGGTAACTGGAATTTAAGTGGTAATTAAGCCCTATTTTTGTGGATAAATATCAAATAATCCAGCGGAAACAACAGCAAGGCTTTACCCTTCTGGAGTTGATGCTGGTTTTTTTATTAATGGCGATGATTTCGGTGGGTGTCATGATGACGCTACCTAATGCCTCGAACTCGCAAGATGGACTGCAATGGCAGGCCCAGCGTTTTAGTACTTTAGTACAATTTGCTGAAGATGAAGCATTAATATCCGGATCACAGTTAGGATTAGTTTTCAGTGAAAACAGTTATCAATTTGTTTTTTATGATTATGAAACTAAAAATTGGCAGCAAATAGAGAATAAACAAATACAAAATAAAGTTGAATTGCCCGAAACTTTATCTCTCGAATACAGTTTATCCGGTATTGCATGGGATGAGCTTGATACCGAAGATCAGGATACTTTTATTAGCGATGATGATTTAGTGCATATCGATGGAGAAGACCGAACTGTGGATTTAAAACCGCAGGTTTATTTGATGTCGAGTGGTGAGGTAACGCCTTTTGCGGTGACGCTTTCGCTTAATGAGAGCAGTGCAAATGTGCAAGCGATAACCATTACGGTCAGTACGACTGGTAATGTCACCATATCCGAGGAGGAATAATGCGTAACGTCAGCGCTGCTCGGTATTTATCTAAACAAGTTGGCATTACATTACTAGAAGTGATGCTGGCATTAGTGATTCTGGCGGTATCTGGTCTGTCAGTAATGAAGGCAGCTTCAGGGGCTTTAAATAACCAAGCATATCTTGAGCACAAGACACTGGCTCTATGGGTCGCTAGCAACCATTTATCTGATTTACGACTTGAGCAAAACTGGCCGGGCGAGAGTTGGACAAAAGAAACCGATGATATGGGTGGGGTGACTTGGTACGTTCGCTATCAATTGGTGGCGACCGCAAACAGTGATTTTAAAGCGCTCGATATTGAAGTTAGTGATAAAGAGGATGGCCAAGCACTTGCTTATATTAGGACCTACGTTGCGAAATAATAAAGGGTTTACTCTACTCGAGGTATTAGTTGCCATCGCTATTTTTGCAATGTTAAGCCTTGCTGCCTATCAAATATTACAAGGTGTCTTACGAAGCGGTGAAATTAGTAAAGAACATAGTAATGCGCTGACAGAGTTACAACGCGCAATGTTAATTATTGATCAGGACTTTTCACAAATTACTTATCGCTTGTCTCGCGATGAAAATGTAGAAGAAGAAGAGTTACAGGTGATGTCTGCTGGCGAATCATTATTTGAGTCTGACGATCAAGGTATTGAATTTACGCGGTTAGGTTGGACAAACCCTTTTGATCTATTGCCTCGCTCTGAATTGCTTCGAGTACGTTATCGGTTGAAAGAAGGTCAGTTACAGCGGTTATATTTTTTATATCCCGATTTGCAAGTGGGCGATGAGCCACAGGAACAGGTTTTATTAAATGATGTTGAAACATTAAGCTTTCGCTTTTGGGATGGTAGTTGGCAGGATAGCTGGACCTCTACAGATAGTTTACCAGACGGTATTGAGATTAGTTTTACAACTAAAAAATATTCAGAAATTCGTCGTGTATTTATTATTTCTGCGGACTCTGGGAGTTAGCCATGCTAAATCGTAAGCCACAAAAAGGCTTTGCATTGGTAACCGTATTAATGATCTTAGCTATTATGGTTACCGTTGCTGCGACGATGACAGGGCGTTTAACATTGAGTTTAAAACGGACCGAAGGTATTACTTTCTCGCAGAAGGTATATTGGTACGGACAAGCAGCTGCAGAGTTAGGGCGCATGGTACTTGATGAAGATTTTGCCGATAGTGATGTAGTCAGTTTGGATCAAATTTGGGCCACGCCGGATATGATCTTTCCGCTTGATAATGGACATATTGCGGGTGAAATAAAAGATTTACGAAGCTGTTTTAATGTTAATGCCGTTATCGATGAAACATCGGAAGCACAATTTGAAACGTTATTAAATACACTTGATATTGAAGATTACAGTGCGGAAACTGTTGCACAATCTACGCTGGATTGGGTCGATGATGATGACGAAAGCGATAGTTCTCAGGGAGCAGAGGATAGTTACTATGAGGGCTTGAAAGTGCCTCATTTAACAGCTAATGCGAGTATGACTGATCTCACGGAATTGCGTGCTGTTCAGGGAGTAACGAAAGACGTATATGAACAGATAAAACCTTATTTATGCGCTGTTCCATCAATAGAACAAGCTATTAATGTTAATACCATTAAAGTAGATCAAGCGGAGATCTTGTATGCAATCTTTAATGATGAAGATTTAACCGTGGATGATTTTACTGCATTATTAGAAGAAAGGCCGACTAGTGGCTGGAGTGATGTGGATGAATTTTTAGATAGCAGCTTATTTGATGATATAACGGTTGAAAGTGCTGTTAAAAGTCAACTTGCAGTGACGAGTGAATTTTTTGAATTTGATGGTATTGCAGAATTTGAAGATCGCATTCAAGTATTTAAGTTTTTGTTTTATATAGAATCAGAAAAAGCCAGTGTTATTCGCTACCAGTCTGGTGGAGTGTAGTCGTCTTGTATTTGATATAGCGGCTTAGATATGTTGGTAAAATAAGTGGAAATATTGATGAGTATAATGGGTTTCAGGGAGGTTGTTTGTGAATGAACGATTAATAATCCGCTTAGCAAGCAAAGCTTCGCAAAAAAATCACTGGCTAATTTGGTCCGATAATGAAGATGAAATTATCGCTTCGGGTGAATTGGAAAATGCAGAGCAGTTAAGCCTATTAACTGAAAAAGCACAGAATCGGACCGTTGTTTGTCTTGTGCCTTGTGTCGATGTGCCAATCCGCGAAATACCAATTAAAGGAAGTTTTAATCGACAAATGCAACAAGCATTACCTTATCTCGTGGAAGATGATTTAGCCTCAGATGTCGAGCTCCTACACTTTAATGTTATTGCTAAGCAAACTGATCTTCTGCATGTTGCTATTTGTGAAAAAAAGAAAATAACCATGTGGCTTAGTTGGTTAGAAGACGCAGAGATCACTTGTCGACAGTTTATCCCAGAAGGATTGACATTGCCTGTTGGTGAGGATGGTAAATGGCAAGCAGTGCAATTAGGTAGTCAATGGATTATTAGAGAGAGCCAAGATATTGCTTGGAGTTGTGAACAGGATATGTTGGCGTTAATTCTATCCAGTAAAATAACAGATGAAGAACCTGTTTATATTGAAAGCTTTAGCGCGGCAACAGATTGCCAAGTTGGCCATTGGACTGAATTATCACCATTGCTTCCGATTGAGTTGTTATCCAAGGGAGTTAAGAATAATAAAGTAAATTTATTAACAGGGCCGTTTAAGCCCTATAAAGAGAGAAATAACCTGCTTGAAAAATGGCGACTCCCTGCGATTTTATGTGTTGGATTGTTTGTTTTAGTGTTGGTTAATTTATCGTTGAAGAATGCGCGAATTGAAGCACAAACGGAGCAAGTAAAAGCCCGTGTTGAATCTGTTTATAAGCAGGCATTTCCAGAGCAAAGCAGCTTGCGGTATGTGCGCATTAAGAAAAAGATCCAATCAATGCTTGTTGGTCTGGATGGCAATGCTGATTCCAATTTTTTACGAATGCTTAATGATTTGGTTCCCGCTTTTGCTAATAGCCCTAAATTACAGGTTAGTAATATAAAATTTGATGATAAAAATAGAGAAATGCGAATTTCTGCTAATGCTGATAATTTTCAATCATTTGAGAAGTTTAATGAAGCATTAGCTGCGCAATTTGAAGTTGAACAAGGCGCACTGAGCAATAGCAACGGCCAAGTCAGCGGTTTACTGACTATAAGGATGAAATAATGATTGAGCAATTTAAAAGCTGGTGGGACAGCATTACTGAAAGAGAGCGTCAATTATCCATACTTAGTGCTGCTTTTTTATTTTTAGCCATTATTTATTGGGGAGTATGGAAGCCTCTCTCAACCCAAATTGAAGCCAGTGAAAAACGATTAGCAAGTAGTGAGCAAACCTTAGCTTGGGTAGAAGAAAAGGCGGGGCTATTAGTGCAAGCAGGTGCAGGTAGTAGTCGAGTCGGCTTGCAACCATTAACTTTACAACAAATTATTAGCCGAAGTGCGAAACAATTCGGGATTAATTTTTCCCGTATAGAAAGTAAAACGGATCAAGTCGAGGTTGTTATTACCGATATTGAATTTGATCAATTTATATTGTGGTTAACGAATTTGAGTAATCAAAATTTCATTTCAGTTGTATCGACGGATTTTTCAAAAATAGATCCGCTCGGACATGTAAAAGTTAATCGTTTAGTGTTGGCTAACTAATAAAAAATTAAAGAGATAATATCCGCATGAAGATAAAGATTATTTTACTATTGGTTGTACTGTATCTAGGGTCATTGTTGATTACTTTACCTGTACAACAGGTGGTGCGTTTTATTCCTCAAAACAGTGGTGTCACTATTGGAGCAGTGTCGGGGACTTTATGGGATGGCCAAGCAAACCATATTAATTACAATAACGAATTTCAATTACAAGCAGTAAAATGGGAATTCGATTGGTTGGCATTACTAGGTTTAAAATTAAAATTTGATATCGATTTTCATAATGGTGTTCAGGCCATGTCTGGTAAAGGCGCGGTGCTATACGGTTTTTCGGGGTGGTCCGCAGAAAATGTTGTCGTAGATATGAGTGCAGCAGAGTTGATGTCCTACGCCAATATTACTGTACCTGCTGAGATTACTGGCGATCTCTCCCTTGTTATAAAATACGCATCCCAGGGTGATCCCTATTGTGATGAAGTTGATGGGTTTGCGGTTTGGAATAATGCTAACGTAAATAGCGAACTTGGAGAAGTTGATCTTAAATCGGCGCATATTGATTTAAGTTGTGATGCGGGTCAATTAGTCGGAGATATAGAGCAAAAATCAGAAGAACTAACCACAACGGGTAAATTCCTATTAAAAGAAAATGGTTTATATCAACTTCAAGGGTTATTAAAACCCGGTGAGCAGCTTAATTCAAATATTAAAGAGGTTTTCTCTTGGGTTGGTGCTAAAAATAAAAATGGCGAGACTGTGCTTAATTTTAATGGAAAGTTGTAGTAGAAGCGTAAAATTTTCTTTTATTGTCTCTTTTTTAATAAAAACGCCCATTGTAGCTAGTATAAATTAGTGTGTGGATATACACTGTTTGTAATTACAGCCTATATAGGGGGAGTTATGAAAGAATTAACTAAACGTCAAAGTGAAGTGTTGGATGTTATTCAAGACTGTATTGAAAAAACAGGCCGCCCACCAACACGTGTTGAATTAGCAAAAATTCTTGGTTTTAGAAGTGCGAATGCTGCTGAAGAACACCTTAAAGCATTAGCACGCAAAGGTGCTATTGAGGTTGTATCTGGTACATCTCGTGGTATTCGGGTATTAGATAAATTCAAAAAACCGACTCAAGAAGCTGAAGAAGGCTTGCCGTTGATTGGTAAAGTTGCAGCTGGAGAACCCATCCTCGCTCAGGAACACGTTGAGTCTCATTACAACGTCGATCCTTCTTTATTTCACCCTAATGCCGATTTCTTGTTACGTGTGCAGGGTGAAAGTATGAAAGATATTGGAATTATGGATGGAGATTTACTTGCCGTGCATAAAACGCAAGATATTAATAATGGTCAAGTTGTTGTCGCTCGTGTTGAAGATGATGTTACCGTTAAGCGTTTTTACCGCGAAGGCAGTAACGTCACTCTGAAGGCTGAAAATAGTAAATTTTCGCCTATTAAAGTCGATTTAGAGTACCAGTCATTTGATATTGAAGGCATTGCAGTTGGTGTGATCCGTAATACTGATTGGATGTAATAGTGATCTTTGTTTTTACCTCATCTTAAAATGAATGTTAATGACTCGTTTATTTTGCAATAATAGTGGCTTGTTATTGCAATCAATACGTTGCATTCATTATCCAACAATCTATCAATAGTTAAATATCTCGCTTTGAACGTTAAATAGTTGTTCGATAAACATAATATTGGTATACACTTGATTATAATTATTAAGCAATGGGAGTGCTTTTTTAGATTATCATGGATATGCCTGAAATAAGTATCGATTCTACATACGGCGTTATTATCATACAAGATATGAAAGTCATGTCGGTTGATGATAACTATGCGCGGATTTACGGTTATAGCTCTTCTGAAGAGTTACTTGCTAGTATTGATTCTTTTCTTGATCTGATTAGCCCTAAATTTCATGCTCAAGCTATTCAAAACTGTGATGATTTTATTTCTGGTAAAATGTCTTCGCGTGGACAGACTTTTCAAAATATTGATCGTCATGGACGCGAATTTACTGTTTTTTCTATTGTTCATGTTATCGAATGGGAAAATAGTCCTGCAATACAAACTACCGTTATCGATTTAACGCCGCTAGTTGAGATGAAAAGTCAACTTCAAGAAAATTATCAGAATTACAGAAACTTAATTCTAAATTCTACGCAGGCTATTGTTCTACATAGAAATTTTGTTCCTATTTTAGTTAATCAATCGTGGTCAAATGTCATGAGGGCTACATCGCCTGAATTTGTATTATCTCAGCAAAGTATTTTAGACAGACTGCCTGTTGGATGTAGAGATCATGCAATACAACGTAATGAAGCGCTTATTGCAGGCGTTAAACTTGAAAGTGAAAATATCATTGCAGAGTGTTTGTGTTATGACGGTGAAAAACGATGGTTTAAAATTACTGACAATGTGATTTATTGGGATGGATTACCAGCAGTTCAGGGAATTTTAGAAGATATAACCGAGAAAATGTTGCTAGAGAAAGAGTTGCTGTATAAGGCAACCCACGATCAATTAACGAACCTGTTTAATCGTTCTGCTATTTATGATTGGTTAGAAGTGCAATATAGAGAAACCAAGCCAATTGGCTGTTTATTAATTGATATTGATGATTTTAAACAAGTAAATGATAATTATGGGCATCAACAAGGTGATCATGTTATTGCGTATTTTGCGAGTATCTTATTGGATATCGTTGCTGAAAATGGAGTTGCAGGACGTTGGGGAGGTGAAGAATTTATTGTTTTTCTACCAAACACCTCTTTTGAGGGGGTAACGAGCATTGCCGAAAAAATTAGAATGCGATTGCATAATCATCGCTTTTCTTGGCAGCAAAGTGAGTTTATTGTCACCGTGAGTATTGGCGTTAGCTTCTCGTTAGATAATCAATGTCGAACGGCGAGTGAATTAATAAAAGAAGCCGATACATTACTTTATTTGAGTAAAGGGAGTGGCAAAAATAAAGTAAATAGCCTTTATAACTAGCATGGCTTACCTGCTGACGTGATCAATGCGTTGAGTATATTTCTGCAGCACATTAGATGTTACTATTTGTTTTTCTTTCTCGATAGCCAATAAAGATGTCTACTCTAATGACAAAATCCAACTTTTTTACTCGTTCTATTCATAAAAAAATCTTTGCCATCGCCTTGCCGATGATGCTTTCTAATATCAGCGTTCCACTACTTGGTTTGGTTGATACTGCTGTGATAGGTCATCTCCCTGAATCTTATTATCTAGCTGGTGTCGCCATCGGTTCGATGGTTGTGACTTTACTTTTCTGGATATTAATTTTCTTGCGTATGTCGACAACCGGCTTAGTTGCGCAGGCCTATGGAGCGAATAATCGCCAAAAAAGTCTGCATTTATTAGCTCAATCAATGTTTATTGCTGTTATGTTAGCTTCCGCTATTCTATTGCTGCAAACGCCTATTGCTCGAATTGCCTTTCATTTTGTCGATGGTAGTGAACAGGTGTTGTTTTATGCGCGTGAGTATTTCGTTATTCGCATCTGGAGTGCGCCAGCGGCTTTGATGAATATGGTGTTACTTGGCTGGCTTTTAGGGATGCAAAATGCGAAAGCGCCGATGTTTTTGCTGATTATTACTAATCTCGTTAATATTATTTTAAGTGTTTTATTTGTCGTTGTTTTTCATTGGGGAGTAGCGGGAGTAGCATGGTCTTCATTAATTTCAGATTACGTTGCGCTTGCTGTTGGTATTAGTTTTGTTGTTAAGATGGTTCGTCCTGATTGGCATAAAACGCAGTTACAAGTATTGTTGAAATCAGTATTAAATTGGGTTTCGCTCAAGTATTTTATTGCGTTGAATCGTGATATCTTCCTTCGCACTTTATGCTTGCAAATTGCGTTTACATTTATGACATTACAAGGTGTTAAATTAGGTGATGATGTTGTATCTGCAAATGCGGTATTAATGCAATTTTTATCGCTTATCTCTTTTTCAATGGATGGTCTGGCATATGCAGCTGAGGCTTTGGTCGGGAAAAGTATTGGTAGTCGTCGTTTAGATAAACTAAAAGAGGCAATTAAAGTTATTATCTTTTGGTCATTGTTATTTAGTGTGGTGCAAGTGTTACTGTTTTATTGTTTTGGTGAAAGTATTATCAACCAAATAACCTCGATTGTGAGTGTTCAAGAACAGGCCTATCGTTATTTACCTTGGTTAATATTAATTCCATTAACTTCGATGCTAGGCTATGTGTTTGATGGTGTTTTTATCGGCATGACACGGGCTACAAATATGCGTAATAGCATGATTTTTTCTCTATGTATTGTTTATTTTCCCACCTGGTTTTTGGCGGAAGAGCAAGGCAATCATGGCCTATGGTTGGCAATGAATGCCTTTATGTTGGCACGTGGTATGAGTTTATTTTGGATTTATAGCAGGCTAGATAAAAATAAGCAGTTAATTATGCAATGATTTAGTCCAAAACAATGCATCACCGTATGTAGGGTTAAGTTGATAGCCAGAAAATCCTTGTTTAGTATAGGCTTTTTTGGCGATCTCATTGCCTGCTAATACTTCTAAGGTGATTTTGCAGCAGTTTCGCTGCTTGGCAATCTCTTCAATTTTTGAAAATAGCAAAGTAGTGATCCCTTGACTTCGAAAGTCCTTATAGACAACGACATCGTGTACATTGAGTAATGGCTGACAAGCGAAAGTGGAAAAACCTTCAATAGCCGTTAACAGTCCCGCAGGTTTATTATCTTTAAATGCCAACACAATAAATACATCGGAACGTTGTAAAAGTGCCTCTACAAGATTTTGCTTAGTAAAGTCAGAGAGGTCTTCAGAGCCTCCCATTGGATCCGTTGCATAGTGAGACATCAGAGAAAGGTAAGCCTGTGCATGTTCTGGACGCGTTAAATCCGCTTGAATAATGTCAAACATAGTAAATCCTTTTGTGGCGGTGTTGATTCGTTGGAACATCAGAGCATATCATTTTATAAATGTTTTGTTGTCTTATTAAAATTCAGTTAGACTTCTAGATGTCTAAAACTTTTATGGAGCATTGTAATGCCAATTCGTATCCCTGATGGTCTTCCCGCTGCAAGTATTTTAAAGTCAGAAAACATCTTTACCATGTCTGAATCTCGTGCGAGTCTTCAAGATATTCGTCCGTTAAAAGTACTTATTTTAAATTTAATGCCGAAGAAAATTGAGACCGAAACACAGTTGATGCGATTACTCTCTAATACACCACTTCAGGTTGACGTCGAATTACTACGTGTAGACGCGCGTGCATCAAAAAACACACCAAAGGATCACCTTGATAAGTTTTATGGTGATTTTGAACGTGTAAAAGATAAAAAATGGGATGGCTTTATTATTACAGGTGCGCCCCTAGGCACAATTCCTTTTGAAGAGGTTTATTATTGGGATAAATTTACTGAGATAGTGGAATGGTCTAAACACAATGTCACCTCAACACTCTTTTTATGTTGGGCTGCACAGGCTGCATTTAAATATTTATATGATCTTGAAAAGGAAACCCGTGAGACTAAATTGTCGGGTATTTATAAACATACGACTCATCATCACCATCACCCCTTAGTACGTGGTTTTGATGATCATTTTTGGGCCCCTTTATCACGCTTTGCTGAATTTGATTCTGAAACTATTTTAGAAAATACCGATTTGACTATTTTTGCCGATGCACCCGATGCTGGTTTGTATTTTGCGGCCAGTCCCGATTGTCGCCAAGTGTTTGTAAGTGGTCATCCTGAATACAATGCAGAAACCTTACATAATGAATATTTACGAGATTTAAGCGAAGGTCTTAACCCTGCGCTACCTATCAATTATTATCCCAATGACGATGTGAAACAAGCTCCTCATGCAACGTGGCGAAGCCATGGGAACTTGCTCTACAGTAATTGGTTAAATTACTGTGTTTATCAAGTAACACCTTATGATTTATCGGATTTAAAATAACTAAGTCAAAGTGTGATAAAGGTAGAAAAAAATCCTGTTTTTAGTTGCTATACTGAATTCACTAAAGGGAATTAGTGTAATACAAAGTACTTTAAGTGTTTGTATTTATTAGTGTATTAAAGGCAGTATAAAAAGATGGCGATTATTTCATTGTTATTCTTATTAGGCTATTTCTAATTAATTTATTGTTACTTTAGGTAACAAATCAGCCTAGCGGCAAATAGAATAGAACGGATAAGTTTTGGGACTGAAAGAAAACCAATTATCGTTTTTTATTATATTAGGGAGGGAATAATTATTTATACTTTATCTCAGTTTTGTAAAAGTGGTAATACATTTTAGGAGTTTGTTTTAAAACAACTCAACGCCAAATTGGCACGTTATTCACCACTTTTCTATAGCTAGGGAGTTGATCATAGCGTAAACGCATTTTTGTATACGATGAATTCTTAGTGTTTTATGATTGAAATTAGTCATTAATAAAAAATGTTTGTTTAATATGGTGACATGACAATGTTCTTTTTAATTGAAAACGAGCTATGAACGATGGCTCGTTTTTTTATGTTTCCGTTTTAATCCTCTTTTTTACCGCAACATTTTCCTCTAAAAAACCTATCTTTCAATTTTTTCACTATTGTTAATAGAATATTTCAAGTAACAAATTATATTGGTACGCTAACCCATCGCGCTTTTATGTTAATATCTGCGGTTCGAAATTGTGCATCCGTTGTTTGCATTGTTCATTATTTAGTATCAGGGAAATATATGTCAGGTCGTGATCGTAGTGCGCTTATAAAAGCACAATTAGAAAAGCACATTCTTCTTATCGATGGTGCAATGGGTACCATGATCCAAAGCTATAAATTTGAAGAACAGGACTTCCGAGGGGAACGTTTTACTGATTGGCCCTGTGATGTGAAAGGCAATAATGATTTATTGGTACTAACGCAACCTGACACTATCTTAAGTATTCACAAAGAATATCTAGATGCCGGTGCTGATATTCTCGAAACGAATACCTTTAATGCAACAACTATTGCCATGGCAGATTACGAAATGGAATCGTTATCGGCTGAAATTAATCGAGAGGGCGCACGTTTAGCACGTTTAGCAGCGGATCAGAAAACGGCTGAAACACCAGATAGACCTCGTTTTGTGGCGGGTGTGTTAGGGCCAACTAACCGTACATGTTCTATTTCACCTGATGTGAATGATCCCGCTTTTCGTAACGTTAGCTTTGATGAATTGGTCGTGGCTTATACCGAATCAACCCATGCTTTGATTGAAGGTGGTTGTGATCTTATTTTAATCGAAACCATTTTCGATACCCTAAATGCGAAAGCTGCTGCCTTTGCAGTAAGTGGTGTGTTTGAGGAGCTAGGTTATAAATTACCAGTTATGATTTCTGGTACGATTACCGATGCTTCTGGACGGACGCTTTCTGGACAAACAACGGAAGCTTTTTATAATTCATTACGTCATGTTGAACCCATTTCATTTGGTCTTAACTGTGCACTCGGGCCTGATGAATTGCGCCAGTATGTACAAGAAATGTCCCGTATATCAGAAACCTTTGTGTCTGTTCATCCCAATGCGGGATTGCCTAATGCTTTTGGTGAATACGACCTCGAAGCCGATGAAATGGCGACTCATATTAAAGAGTGGGCGGAAAGTGGCTTCGTTAATATGGTGGGCGGTTGTTGTGGTACAACACCGGAACATATTAAAGCGATGGCCGATGTCGTTGCTAATATAAAGCCACGTGAATTACCAGAGATCGAAATTGCTTGTCGCTTAAGTGGTTTGGAAGCACTTACTATTAAGAAAGAATCTTTATTTCAAAATGTAGGTGAAAGGACGAACGTCACTGGTTCAGCGCGTTTTAAACGTTTAATTAAAGATGAACTTTATGATGAAGCGTTAGAAGTTGCCCTTCATCAAGTTGAAGCGGGTGCTGATATTATCGATATTAATATGGATGAAGCGATGCTTGATTCATTACATGCAATGCAACGTTTCCTTAATTTATGTGCATCTGAACCTGATATTTCAAGAGTGCCGATTATGGTCGACTCTTCGAAATGGGAAATTTTAGAAGCTGGCCTTAAATGTGTGCAAGGTAAGGGGATTGTAAACTCTATCAGCATGAAAGAAGGTGTTGATAAGTTTATTGCTCAAGCTAAATTAATTCGTCGCTATGGTTTTGCTGTGATAGTGATGGCCTTTGATGAAAAAGGGCAGGCAGATACCCGCGAACGTAAATTTGAGATATGTAAACGGTCCTATGAAATTCTAGTAGAACAGGTTGGCTTTCCACCTGAAGATATTATTTTCGATCCTAATATATTTGCCGTTGCAACGGGTATTGAAGAACATAATAATTACGCTGTTGATTTTATCGAAGCCGTTAAAGACATTAAAGAGCACTTACCCCATGCGATGATTTCTGGTGGTGTTTCGAATGTGTCATTTTCTTTTCGTGGTAATAACCCCGTTCGTGAAGCCATTCATGCTGTATTTCTTTATTACTGTTTCAAAAATGGTATGGATATGGGGATTGTAAATGCAGCACAATTAGCGATTTACGATGATATTCCTAAGGAATTAAAGGATGCGGTTGAAGCGGTTGTGTTAAACAAAAGCTTGCATGCAACCGATGATTTGCTCGATATTGCAGAAAAATACCGTGATGCTAGTAATGAAAAAGTGGACGATGGCAAAGCATTAGAGTGGCGTAATGCGCCCGTAGATGAACGTATTGCACATGCGCTCGTTAAAGGAATTACTGAATTTATCGAAGCCGATACCGAAGAGGCGCGTTTAAAGGCTGATACGCCGGTTGAAGTTATCGAAGGACCATTAATGGATGGAATGAACATTGTCGGTGACTTATTTGGTGCCGGTAAAATGTTCTTACCTCAAGTTGTAAAGTCAGCACGTGTTATGAAACAAGCGGTTGCTTATTTAAATCCTTTTATTGAAGCCACTAAAGAAGTGGGGGAAACTAACGGTAAAATTGTACTAGCGACAGTAAAAGGCGATGTTCACGATATCGGCAAAAATATTGTTGGGGTTATTTTGCAGTGTAATAACTATGAAATTGTTGACCTCGGTGTCATGGTTTCATGTGAAACAATTCTGAAAACAGCTATCGCAGAAAAAGCCGATATGATTGGGTTGTCTGGCTTAATAACACCTTCTTTAGATGAAATGGTGTATGTTGCAAAGGAAATGCAACGTCAGGGCTTTAAATTGCCACTCTTAATTGGTGGTGCGACGACATCTAAGGCACACACGGCTGTTAAAATAGAACAAAATTATGATGAGCCGGTTGTTTATGTTTCAAATGCATCGCGTGCTGTTGGGGTTTGTCAGCAGTTATTAAGTAATAAGAGTAAATCGGCTTTCGTTGAAAAATTAAATATTGATTATGATCGTGTTCGTGAGCAACATGCGAATAAAAAACCACGTAGTAAACCTATTTCTTTGCAACGTGCGCGTGAAAATGCAGCAAAAATTGATTGGAAAACATATCAACCACCAGTACCTAATAAGCTAGGTATACAGGTGTTTAATAAAATGTCGGTTGATGTATTACGCGAATATATTGACTGGACGCCATACTTTTTAACCTGGGGCTTAGCAGGAAAATACCCTCGTATTCTGTCCGATAAAGTGGTTGGTGAAGAAGCGCAGCGCGTGTTTGATGATGCACAAGCCATGTTAGATAAAATTGCTTTAGACGGTGAAATTACTGCCAATGGGATCGTGGGTATTTTCCCGGCGAATAGTGTTGGTGATGATATCGAGATTTATAGTGATGAATCGCGTACTGAAGTTCTTCAGGTCAGTAATCAACTTCGTCAGCAAAGTGAGAAAAAAGCCCCGTTTGTTAATCATTGTTTAGCCGATTATATTGCACCTAAAAAATCAGGTGTGGCTGATTATATTGCGGCCTTTGCTGTTACCGGTGGAATTGGTGAGCGTGAAGTGGCACAACGCTATAAAGATAATCACGATGATTATAATGCGATTTTAGTACAAGCGGTGTGTGACCGTCTTGCTGAAGCTTTTGCTGAATATTTACATCAACAAACACGTAAAGATTATTGGGGGTTTGCTGCCGATGAGACACTTTTAAATGATGATCTCATTCGTGAAAAATACCAAGGTATTCGTCCGGCACCTGGTTATCCTGCTTGTCCAGAACATACAGAAAAACAAATTATTTGGGACTTAATGGATGTTGAGCAGAAAATTGGGATGCAGTTAACCTCAAGTTATGCAATGTATCCTGGCTCCGCAGTATCGGGTTGGATTTTTTCTCATCCCGATAGTCGTTATTTTGCGATTGCTCAAATTCAACGTGATCAATTGGAAGATTATGCCCAACGTAAGGGCTGGGATTTATTAACAGCAGAAAAGTGGTTAGGGCCAAATCTTAATTTATAGATTGAACTAGTTATCTTAACCTATTGTTTTTAAATTTTTTAATGGTTGATTTATCTTTATTAAAGGAGCGTATGCTCCTTTTTTTATAATCATCGTTTCGCTTAAAATCCTGAATAGCCCTTTATTTATTGCCTCACTATCTCTATCATAAGCGATCCGTTTTTAAGTTGGTTTGCACAGATGCCTAAAATTACTCAGAAAGATATTTTCACTAGTTTCGGTCGTAATATTATTGATCGAGGTACCCGTTACTTTAAAGAAAGCCGCGTATTATCTTGTGAGTTTGATGAAGAAGGACAAAAGCTCATCGGGAGTGTTAAAGGGCGCTCTGAAAAAATATATCAAACTAGTGCTGTAATCAAAAAATCTAACAAAGGTGGCTTTATTATCCATAGCACCTGTAGTTGTCCGGTCGGTTGGAACTGTAAGCATGCGGTTGCATTATTATTAGCTTACCAAGCCGATACCCCGAATTATAATATCGAGAACAGTTATCAAACTTGGTTTGAGTTATTACAAGGTCAGTTAGATAAAAAACACCATAGTGTTAATAGCAGCGTCTACCAAGGTTACTTCCGTCTGTCCTATAATAAGGGGGCTTATAACCATGCCCTACAATATTTACAGGTTGAATATGGTTCGGTTCGTTTTCTCAAGGGTGAAAATATCAGTGTCTTTGCTGAAAAAGATTTAGTATCTGTTGCTGAAAATGAAACGTGGATGGAAAGTTATAAGTGGGTTAAACCTGAAGATGTTTCTATCTTGCAATTACTTATTGCGAAAGAAGGTCGAGTTCCTAAGTTAGCTAAAACCTGTATTCATAATGAAAATGATTTACTCGCATTACAAAAAATTATTGCAACAGGACGTTGTTTTTGGGAGAAGTTATCTCTGCCTCTGCAGGCTGCAGAAAAGAAAAAGTTATCATTGAGTTGGCTTGAGCAAGAAGAAAACCTGAAGAAATTAGAGGTGACACTTGAGGGAAGTGAGCAATGGCTACTGATCCCGACACCGACTCCTTATTATATTGATACTGAACTCGGCTTGATTGGTGAAATCGACAGCGAATTCGACCGCGAATGGATCCTTTCTTTATTACAAACTCCTGCGCTTGCGGAAAAACAATGTCAGCACTTTACCCAAGAAGTTTCACTACGCTTTGATGATGTTGTATTACCAAACCCGGTTACTTATCCACAACGTCAGCTTGAAAATAAATTACAAGTCGTGTTTTCTTTGAACGAAAAGCAAATTAAAGATCACCCATTAATTGTGGCGCGTTTAGCTTTTCATTACGGAGATCTGATATTGAATCCTTCCGTTTTGGAGGAGCCTGGTCGTACTCAGTTTATGTGGGAAAATGAAATTGTTACCGTTGATCGTGATATTGAACTTGAATCATTGGCGTTAAAGCAGTTTGAGCAGTTATGTTTGCTAGACTTAAATATGTATGATCCTAAACAACCTAAAACCAGTCATTTATTAGGTATTCTACCGCCGGAATTAGGAGGTACTCAGCAATTCCAGTGGTTATCGTTATTAACAGCCCATAAGGCGCGTTTAGAAGTGCTTGGTTGGCATTTTAATATTGCGCCTGAGCTTGCCCTAGATAGCGAACAAGTTAATAGCATTGATTTAGAAATAGAAGAGCAGGGAAGTTGGTTTGATTTAGGTGTTTCAATTGACGTTGAAGGGCAGCGTGTTGAATTATTACCGCTTTTATTAGAATGGTTACGTAGCAATGATGACTGGCAACAGCATCAATTTGATATTCTACTTGCACAGCCGAATAGCCGTCCTTTACGCATTAAACGTGAATCTATTCAACCTATTTTATCTATTTTACAAGAGCTTGGAGAGGTTAATAACGATAATCTTCGTTTACCACAAAGCCAGGCTGCTTTGCTCGCTCAATTACCTGAAATAAATCGTTGGGTCGGTGGTGGACATGTTAAAGCTTTGGCTGAAAAACTAACTAACTTCCAAGGTATTCAAGATGTTGAGTTGCCGACTGAATTAAATGCAACCTTGCGAGATTATCAATTAAGTGGCTTGAACTGGCTCGCTTTTTTAAATGAATATGGTTTTTCTGGTGTTTTGGCCGATGATATGGGCTTGGGGAAAACGATTCAAACATTGGCCTATCTGTTGTATAAAAAACAGTTAGGGCAGATTAATGAGCCTGCATTGGTGATTTGTCCAACATCATTAGTTGGTAACTGGTTACAGGAAGCGCAAAAATTTACACCAACTTTAAATGTATTGGTATTGCACGGTACTGAGCGTCATCAATATTTTTCATCATTAAACGACTATGATTTATTGATTACAACTTATCCATTAGTTAGTCGTGATTTTGAACATCTTAATGAATTTAAATTCTCAGATTTGATCTTAGATGAAGCACAAACCATTAAAAACCCATTGGCCAAGATGACCAAAAGCATCAAACAGTTGAATGCGGGGCAGCGTCTTTGTTTAACGGGGACGCCAATGGAAAATCACTTAGGTGAACTTTGGTCATTATTTGATTTTCTTATGCCTGGTTTCCTCGGTACTTATACGAGTTTTAATCGATTCTATCGTAAAGGGATCGAAGGTGAAGGTAACGAACAGGTTCAAGATTGGTTAATTCAAAAAACTCGGCCATTTTTACTTCGTCGTACAAAAGATGAAGTGGCTAAAGAGTTACCCGCTAAGACTGAAATTGTTCATAAAATTATGCTACCTAACGATCAGCGTACTTTATACGAAAGTATTCGCATTACGATGGAAGCCAAGGTGCGTGATCTCCTTAAGGAAAAAGGAATGGCAAGGAGTCGCATTGAATTTTTAGATGCTCTTCTCAAATTACGCCAAGTCTGTTGTGACCCGCGTTTAGTTAAATTGGACCATGCTAAAGATATAAAAGGCTCTGCAAAATTAGAGTTTTTGATGCAAATTCTGCCAGAAATGATTGAAGAGGGACGACGCGTGCTGATCTTCTCTCAATTTGCACAAATGCTTGGCTTAATTGAAGAATCACTACAAAATGAAGGCATTGATTTTGTGAAATTAACCGGACAAACGCGTAACCGTACGGATATTATCAATAAGTTTCAGTCTGGCGATGTGCCCGTTTTCCTCATCTCTTTAAAAGCGGGTGGTGTCGGGCTCAATTTAACCGCTGCAGATACGGTGATTCACTTTGATCCATGGTGGAATCCTGCTGTAGAGAACCAAGCAACTGACCGAGCTTATCGTATTGGCCAAGACAAGCCGGTATTTGTTTATAAACTTATCTGTGAGCAAACCGTTGAAGAGCGTGTATTGGCATTACAGGCACGTAAACAAAAATTAGCCGATAGCGTGTACGGCAATGAGCAGGAAGAAAAATTTGCCCCCGATACGAGTGATGCTTTATTAAAACTGTTTGAACGTTATTAATAAACCTTGATTCATCATTGAGGTGAATTGATTATTAACAAAGGAGGTTTATAGCCTCCTTTGTTGTTTTTAGATTATGCGATTTCTCGGATTAGCTTTAAAAATAAAGTAGTCGCTTCGGTGTATTGTGGATCCATTTTTATCATTTTGCTTTTTTTATTCATTTTACCAATGTGCTTCATGGTTGGTCGGAATACTAATCGAAAACAGTCGTCACTTTCTTCAACGCAAAACTCATCTTCAGAAAGGCGATCTTCAATAACAGCTTCATATTCCTTAAATATATTCATTAAGGTGTTCATACTGGGTCCTGAGACCGTATGCTGTGATAAAGTCATGCCCATTGGATTGGATAAAATAATTTCAAATGGATTAGAGCGATAGGCAAGCACACTGTATATTTTTCTTAATTGCATGGCCGTTGGTTTGACGGCAGTATGAATTTTTCCATCGATACAAAACCGCACTAAATGTTCTTTTGCCATAAAAGCAATCATGTCGGTATCAATAATGGAATGTTCCTGGCCAATAAAATCAGGTAATAGTTTTAAGACATCGAGATGGTTTTTACGTTTGAATGTATTGCTGCGATTTAAGTGGAGCAAGCGACCATCAGGGAGAATATAACCTGCCTCATTAATGTTATGGGTTAGTCCTAATATTTCAATCAGTTTTTCAGTATCGTTTTCAGGCACATGGTTTGATTTTAATGGTGTATTCATCATTTTTCCTCGTGATTGAATAAATGACTGGTGTATTCTGTTTTACCTCATAAATATTACTCGGTCTTGTAGTAGATACTAGTGGATGTTTTTAGATATTCGACATGAGGTTTACTTTTATAAACGGGTATGAATAATAACTTGTAAAATAGCGATCATAAGTTAAGCTCATATTATCTTCGTTAGCCTTAATTAAAAGCGCTAACCCTCTTCTTTTGAGGTGCACATATGAAAAATAGTGAACAATTATCGCTTTATTTTGCTAAACAATTACCCGCTTTAATTACTGCTCATCCTACGTTTAAATTTATTGGTCTAAAAATAAAAGAAAGCCCTGAACAAATCGCATTGCATTCTATTTATATCGAAAAAGATGAATCCGTGGAAGAATTTCCATTTAGAGCGCTTGTTACCGTGTCTGATTGGGACGGGAATAGTGAAGAAGAGGAGTTCTTTCTTGAAGCATTAACCGCTGACTGTCTATTAGATAAATTACAGAACTTTGATAAGGCGGGATCCTTTGTCTTTTTTGAAACCCCCAAGTCTGCTTCAATTGGTACGGTAAATATGTATCCACAACCGATGTTTTGTTCCTTGTTTCCTGAATTAGGTGAGTTTGATGAAAATGCATCAAAAGAAGACGCGCAACAATTGAAACTAAAATCCATTGCTTTATTCAATGATTTAATGAAGCGTTTAGAGTCTGATACAAATCGTAATTAGTTGATCTATTTTACTGGTTAATATTGTATGGATCGAAAATAGGAAAGATTGGATATTAAAAAGGCGTATTAATGAATACGCCTTTTTATTTTAATTCATCTTGTTTGTTATTTATGCGGAATAATGTTTGTCGCCAAACATTATTTTATACATTAACCAAATACCTAAAATAAGCGTAGTGGTGATTGAGAAGAAATTTGAGCCAAACTCTGGATGTAATGCACCGAGAAAGGCGGAATAAGAGAAAAGACCGATAAACAGTGCAATCCATGCTGAACCAACACTGATTTCATTGCGTGTTTCAGAGACGTAAGCGGTATATAAATTATTGATAGCAAAAAATAGTGCAATAAACGGGAAAGGTGATGGATCAATGATCGGATGGGTAAACATTGCAAAACAGGCATTGGTTGCAAGCCCAACGATGAATGCATAAATAAGCCATTTGATTGAAATGGAATTACTACTCATAAAGGATTTCCTTAACTTGATTATAATTTATTTATATTTAATCTACTTCAATATTTAATAATCAGCAAGTTGCTCTCGTGATAAGTCTAAGCCGGATCTCGATTATTTTTCAGCTAATACTTTTCTTGTCAGCAATAAAGCGGCAATACTACGTGCTTCTTGAAAGTCGTCCCTTACTAATAACTCATCTATATTATCAACTGGCCACCTAATGACTTCCAATGGCTCTGGCTCATCGCCAGATAGTTTTTCAGGATAAAGATCAAATGCCATAAATAAAGTCATTTGACTGCTGAAATAACTGGGGGCTAACGTGACTTTTTTAAGTTCATGAAGTGAATGCGCACCAAATCCGACTTCCTCTTTCAATTCTCTATTTGCCGCAATTTCGGGTGTTTCACCGGGATCAATCAACCCCTTTGGAAAGCCTATTTGATAAGAGTGGGTACCCGCTGAATATTCACGAATAAGTAAAATAGTCTCTTTATCATAAAAAGGAACAATAAGTACTGAGCCGGTATTGCCGCCTTGCATACGTTCAAATTCGCGTTGTTCACCATTACTAAATTTTAGTTGTAATGATTCAATTTTAAAAAAACGACTACTAGCGACAAGCGTACGTTTTAAAATTTTTGGTAATTCTGGAGATGGTAAATTCATAGAGACTCTCTTTATCAACTGGCGAGTAATTACGATACTCAAAGACTCAAATCAGTGAGACATGATTGTTGAAGGAATATTTATTTTAGCAGGCACTTTCTTTGCTGCAATGGGAGAACATTATTTATTTTCCGATAAATGTTATTCTATCACCATTACACATGCTAAATTTTTTTATATTTGGTAGCATCGGATATCAATTTTAGCCTTAAAGAGAGCAAAAGAACATGACTCAACAAGTAATTCGTATCGCTACAAGACACAGTCTACTCGCTATGTGGCAAGCTAATTTTGTTAAAGCAGAGTTGCTGAAATATCATCCTGGCTTAACCGTTGAAGTGTTAGCAATGAAAACGCAAGGCGATAAAATTCTTGATACTCCCTTAGCTAAAATTGGTGGAAAAGGTCTGTTTGTAAAGGAATTGGAAGTCGCGATAATGGAAAACCGCGCTGATATTGCCGTACATTCAATGAAAGATGTCCCGGTAGAATTTCCAGAGGGATTGGGGTTATCTGTTATATGCGAACGTGAAGATCCTCGCGATGCATTTGTCTCGAATCAATATAAATCTATCAATGAGTTACCGGTTGGCGCCGTAGTGGGGACATCAAGCCTGAGACGTCAATCTCAAGTGCGTGAATTACGTCCAGATCTAAACATTAAAGATTTACGTGGTAATGTGATTACACGTTTAGCGAAGTTAGATGCTGGTGAATATGATGCGATTATCCTTGCAGCGGCAGGATTAATTCGTTTAGAAATGCCAGAGCGTATTGCTCGTTTTATTCCTACAGAAGAAAGTTTGCCCGCTGTTGGTCAAGGTGCTGTCGGCATTGAGTGCCGTTTGGATGATCAAGCGACAATTGCATTATTAAAACCACTTGAAGATGAGCAAACAAGAATTCGAGTAACAGCTGAGCGAGCAATGAATTTAACACTTCAAGGTGGATGTCAGGTACCAATTGGTAGTTTTGCATTATTAGAGAATGACCAACTGTATTTGCGAGGATTAGTTGGTAGCGTTGATGGAAAACAAATTGTTCGTAAAGAAATTATCGGCCATAAAGACGATGCTGAACAATTAGGTATTACCTTAGGTAAGGAGTTATTAGATAGTGGCGCGAAAGAAATCTTAGCGGCTGTTTATGGATAAACCACGGCTATTAGTGACGCGTTTTGCAGAAGATGCCCAACGATTAGCTAATGTTCTGAATTCAAATGGTATTTTCTCAATCGCGCAACCTTTGTTGGCGGTAAGAAAGTCAATTGAGTTCAATAATGTCGGTTTTATGTTCACAAATTCTTATGATTATATTATCGCGATTAGCGTTAATGCAGTAAATTATACTGAGCAAGCATTATCGGGTAGCGAGTGGCCGGCTAGTCGTTATTTTGCAGTGGGTCAAACGACTCAAGCCGCCTTAATTAAGGCCACGGGACAAGCGGTTACGATACCAGAAACACGGTTTAGTAGTGAAGGCTTGCTTGATTTGTCGTGTATGGAAACATTAACCGGCAAGAAAATATTAATATTACGTGGCGTCGGGGGGCGAGAGCTTCTTGCACAAAAACTGACAGAGCGAGGCGCAAAGGTTGAATATTATCAACCATATCAGCGTTTTGCTTTAAACTTAAATGGTGAATTATTAGTGCAACAGTGGCAACATCAATGCATTAATGGTGCTATTATCAGTAGTGGCGAGTTATTACAAAGGTTACTAACATTAGTACCTGAAAATAAAATCGACTGGCTAAAGACGTTGACTATCTATGTACCAAGTACACGTTTAGCGGAAAAGGCCCGTTGTTGTGGCTTGAACAATGTTCAAGTTTTTCCAGGGGTTCAAGATGATCAGGTTTTGAACTATTTTAAATAATTAAAATAATTAATAGCTATATTGCTTAATGGATGCGAGGAAAATTATGAATGGAAATGCAAATAATGATGAAGTAGAGGTGTTAGCTGAAGAGGAGATATTATCCTCGGAATCCACTACTACCGAATCAGAAAACATACCATCAAAAAAAACCAGTAAGGTAGCGATTGTTATTGCCCTATTATCACTTATTTTGACCATTTTAGTTATTCTAGCGGCTATCTATTTTTATAAACAAAACACGCAGCTTGTTGCTAATCAGCAAGCCACTATTGCCCAATTAAGCAATGAGTTTAATAGCCAAAAGAGCAGTTTTAGTGCGCAATCACAGAAAACACTCAGTCTACAAAGTGAAGTTGAGCAAACTAATCTGCAATTACAGGATTTGAATAACACCAGTAAGATATCTCAGACTGATATTCAATCTCTACAACGTGCTTTGGCGGCTAATAAAGCGCGTCACCCGAATGATTGGATCTTATCTGAAGTCGAATATTTGGTTAATTTAGCGGGCAGAAAAATATGGTTAGAAAAAGATGTACCAAGTGCAATCTCACTACTGCATGCTGCTGACCAACGTATTATTGAACTTAATGATGCCAGTTTAAGTGACTTACGCAGAGCATTTTTAGAAGATATTAATACGCTTGGCGCGCTTCCTAATCGCGACCCAGATGGCATGGTGCTTACTTTATCTGAGTTAGAACGTCGTATCGATAAATTAGCTATTATCGGTGCAGAGTTATCTGATAAAAATCCTGAAAGTACGGGCCAATTATCCGATGATGTGAAGGATTGGAAACAAAATTTAGAAAGCTCTTGGTCTGATTTTATGGGGAGTTTTATCGTTATAAATAAACGCGATAGTAAAATCGAAGCATTACTTTCACCTGAACAGCGTTGGTACTTAAAAGAAAATGTACGTCATAATTTAGGAAAGGCAGAATTAGCGGTTTATCGTGAACAGCAAACCGTTTATGACCAAGCGTTACAAGAAGTTATCAATATGCTTGATAATTATTATAATCTTAACGATAGCGCGACAGACTATTTTTATAAATCGGTTAAAGAGCTTAGCAAACGTAAAATTTCAGTGAAGTATCCGGATCAATTAAAAAGCGAGCCAATCTTAGAGCGTATTATTGATTTACGGATAAAAACATCACTTGCTACTCCAAGCGTAAAACAGGGGTAAATTATGATAAAAATTCTAATTATTATCGTTGCACTCTTGGCTGGACTTATTTTAGCACCGGAGTTAAGTGCTAATAAGGGCTATATTTTACTGTCGATTGATGGTTATACCACCTATGAGACAACTATTATAAGTGCGGTTTTGATTGCGATTGTATTTTACTTAATACTGATCGCGATTGAGTGGGTTCTTCGTAAGTTGCTATCGATGAATAGCGTGACACGCGGATGGTTCTCTTCAAGAAAAACCAAGAAAGCGCAAAAAAATAAAAATTTAGGGATGCTGGCTTTGTTTGAAGGTAATGACAAGCAAGCGCATAAATTACTTGAAAAATCAGCCGCGCGTAGTGATTCTCCTGCACTCACTTATATGGCTGCTGCACGTGCCGCTCATAATCAGGGTAAATACAACCTACGAGACCAGCATTTTCAACATGCTTATGATGAAGGTAAAGGATCGCATTTAGCAACCGGTTTGGCTTGGGCTGAGCTGCAGATTGATGCAGAACAATATGATAAAGCACAAAAAACGTTATTGGATCTTGAGAAAAAGTACCCGAAAAAACCACGTATTGGCGATCTTTTAGCTAAGGTTTATCCTGAACTTAGTGAATGGCAAAGCTATATTGATTTACTTAGCCGTAAGCGTAATCCATTACCGCTTTCTGAAGAAGATAGAGCGGAAAAGCTAGTTGATGGTTATTTGCATCTTTTTCAAGAAAAAGCAGCGGAAAGTGGCGAAGCTTTGCAGCTATTTTGGGATAAAAATATATCACGTTGGATGCGTAAAGAGCTCGCTTATCAGAAAGCCTATTTAGATGCACAAATTGGTGCCGGTAATGATTTATTTGCAGAGAAGTTCTTATTAGATAAACTTAACAAACAGTTTTCATTGGAGCTTGTGCCTTATATTAATCAGTGTGTAATCAGCATTCCTGCTCCTTTCATCTTGTTATTAGAGAATAAACTTTTGAATGATCCAGAAAACGCCGAATTGAATCAAACGCTTGCTTATCTCTTAATAAAAGAAGAAAAATCTGAGTCGGCGATAGAACGTTTACAGGAAAGTATTAAAACCAATCCAAACGTTAAAGATTATGCGTTATTAGCAGAACAATTGGAAAAATTAGAAAGATTTGAAGAAGCTAATGCGTGTTATCGATTAGGCCTATCATTAGCGATTGCACCCGTTTAATTATAACTCACTTATCGTTATTAAAGCAGAGGCCTTGTCTTCTGCTTTTTTCGTTTAGCCACAATAAAAAATAACCGCAATGGAGTTGCCAATATTTATCTTCTTTGCGTTAGTATTTGAACATACAGTAGTTAATATGTTTTTGTTCCCACTTGGTATGATGTTAGGGGCTGATTTTGGTATTGCGACTTGGTTGAACTTTAACTTAATTCCAACTATTTTGGGTAACCTTGTCGGTGGTATTGTACTTGCGAGTCTTCTACTTTACTTAACTCATGCTAAAACAGCACCAGCAATAGATGCTAAGTAATACCATAAGTTAGTCTTACTATCTAAAGCATATAAAATGGGTATTAAAAAAGGCGCGAGGGTAATTAACCCTCGCGCCTTTTTATTGTCTATTTACTTGGATAAGCTAAACGAGTACATTTTTGTACAATAGCCACCCCATATATGAAAGATAACTCAGTAATAAAATAGCGCCTTCCAATCGACAAATAATGGCTTTTTTGCCTTTGCCCCATGCAATTGAAAAAACAATTAATGCCACTGTTAACCCAAACATAACCAGTGAGTCTTGAGAGATGACAATTGCTTCGAAATTCGTAGGGCCAATTAAGCCTGCAACACCAAGCACACCTAATAAATTAAAAATATTCGAGCCAATTATATTACCAACAGCAAGGTCAAATTGTTTTTGACGTGCCGCTGCAAGGGTCGCTGCTAGTTCAGGTAAGCTAGTACCGATGGCAACAATGGTTAACCCAATAACATGATCGCTAACATTATAATATTGTGCCACTTCGACAGCGCCGAGTACGAGTAGGCGTGAGGAAGCAACTAATACGATTGCACCGAATAATAACCATTTTAACGCTTCACCTTTACTTATTTCTTCCGGCATTTCATCAAGAATTTCTTGCGGCAGAGTATCACCACTACTATTTTTTGTTTCATAAACAGTATATGCAAGCATTGTAAACATTAATGAAACGAGGATAAGCCCATCTATAAAGCTAAGACGAAGATCCCAAAGTAAACAGATAGTACCGACTGTTATTGTCAGTAAAAAAGGCATCTCACGCTTCAGTAACTTAGAGTGAATATGCATCGGGTAAATAATAGCTACAAAACCAATAACTAAACCGATATTGGTAATATTAGAGCCAATGGCATTACCAATCGCCAAGTCGGTTTTCCCTTGCAAAGACGCGATAGCAGAAACTAACATTTCTGGCGCCGAGGTACCTAATCCAACAATAACAACACCCACAATTAGCGGTGAGATGGAAAAGCTTCGTGCTGTATTTGATGCACCTAATACAAACTTATCAGCACTCCATATAAGTAAAGCAAAGCCAATAACAATGTACAGCACGGGTAAAAATAAAGTTATCACAATCTGTAAATCCTTTTTTATATATAAAAAAACGCCGGACATTTACATGTGCGACGTTCTTAAAAACATCTACACCCATTTACTCAAAATGGTGTGTATGACGTTTGTTAAAGGTGGGTTATATTATCCTCTACCTTCTGCAATTGCCGCCACAGCAGCAAGCTCGGCTGCTTGTTTTTCATGTTTTTCTTGGCGATCTTGAATATCCATCAACTCATTTGTGATAAGACGTTCTTCAATCTCGCGCAAAGCAATAACCGTAGGTTTATCATTTTCAGGCTCAACTAAAGGTGTTTTTCCTTGAGTTGCAAGCTGACGAGCTCGACGAGATGCCATTAAGATAAGATCAAAACGATTACCGACTACATTTACTGCATCATCAACGGTTACACGTGCCATTATTGCACTCCAAAAAATTAATTACATAAAAAAGGGCGGCTATTATATACCCAACTGCTGCGGATATGCAAGAATCAGGAAACTTAGAAAGCCTATTTTCGAGATATTAATATAGGCTTTAGTATATTTAAATCAAGTAATATTATGTCATGACTTAAAAATATAAGTATTCTGCTGAATGCTTGATTTCAACCCTTACTAAATGTGCTGAATATTTTGATTGTTAACAGTATCTTGGCACGATATAGTATTTGTATTACTAATAGTAGGAGTAAGTTGATTTTTATTGTGACTTGCTTAACATCATCAACTAATTGAGAAGAAAATGGACAATTTTTTAGTGCAACTGCAGTTCTCTGCAAGTATTACTGGCCCCATTTGTTTAATGTTGTTACTTGGTGTCGTGCTAAAACGTATTGGTTTAATTAATGATAATTTTATCGATGTCGCTTCTAAACTTGTTTTTCAGGTTACTTTACCCGCATTATTATTTTTAAGCATTGTTCGTTCCGAGCATGATTTCTCGAGCAGCATGCCACTTATTATTTTTGGCCTCGCTTGTAATGTTATTTTTTTTATTGCGGTTACTCTTTTCACCAAAAAGTTATTTAAAGGATCGCGTGATAATGGGGTTGTTATTCAAGGTAGTTTTCGTGCAAATACCGCCATTGTTGGATTAGCATATATTGCCAATGTTTATGGCGATGCAGGTATTGCATTGGCTGCTATTTATGTGGCGCCGATGACCATGCTCTATAATATTTTGGCCGTGATTGCCTTAACCGAAAAGCAAGAAGGCGATAATAGTAGTTCTGTGAAAGTGATGGGTATTATGATTAAGACTATCACTAAAAACCCATTAGTTATTTCTATTATTGTTGGTTTAATCTTCTATTTTATCTCAATTCCTGTGCCCGATATGGTCATTGATGCTGGGCAGTATTTTGCCAATATGACATTACCTCTTGCCCTTTTATGTAGTGGTGGTTCATTGGATTTAAAATCGCTTCGAGGCGATAAACATATTACCTGGTTTGCGACCATTAATAAGTTATTGATCGCTCCGTTGTTAATTACGATGGCTGCGATTTGGTTTGGCTTTAGAGGCGTTGAAATTGGAATTGTTTTCTTTATGAGTGCAGCCCCAACGGCAGCGGCAAGTTATATTATGGCGCGAGCCATGGGCGGTAATGCAACGTTGGCTGCAAATATCATCGCACTGACAACCGTTGCATCATTATTAACCTGTACACTGGGTATTTTTATCTTGAACAGCTTTTCATTAATGTAAATTCATTGTTTATGTTGGTTGGACGATAGATTTTATAGGATAGGTTGGGATCTCTGGAGAGACGAGGTTATTACGCAATAGGCCTCTTCTTACGTTTTTACACAGCTTGGCAAAGCGAGATATTTCTTTAAATGTTGGCTGTTCACCGTGGTTAATATTATTCTCCCAATAGATTATTTCAGTTTCAACCAGCTCTAATAATTTTTTGGGACAACCGACACAATCATCACCACACACTTGTCGATTAGGATCATCGAACGGAAAATCATTTTTTACTAGTTCAATCAGGTTGAGCATAGCGGTTGCACGATCGGGTTTTTGAGTCATAGGGAGTGTCTATTTATGAAAATGGGCCGTTACTTTATTATACACTTCTCAATTTCCTTATCTTTAAAAAGAAATATCTTTAGCAAAATGTGCTTTTGCTATAAATTATAGCGCAAATAAGTGTTTAAATTAGGGCACTTAACCAAATAGGATAATAAAGTGTGCTCCTAGGGCATCTTTACTAGAAGGAATTAGTAGTATGTTTAAATTGATACGTAACTTGGCATTAACCGCAATGATTGCAATGATACCTTATGCACAAGCAACCGTGTATTCATGGGTGGACGATAACGGAAATACACATTTTTCAGATACACCGAATGAAGGTTCTGAAGAAGTGAATGTGCAAATACACTCTACTGGTGCATCGATGGCACGCGATCAAATGACTAAAAATAAACCTGAGGCGCAGAAAACGCAGCAAAGCGATAAAAAAGGTCCGCCAAGTAATGATAACAATAGTGAACAAACAGGTGAGCAACTACCACCAATGGGCGATAGTGATATGCCGCCACCTGCTTCTTAAATAAAGCGACAAGTTGCGATAAGGTTATTGTTTAACGTAATAATTCATTAATTGTATGTTGGTGTTTGCTGACTTGATTCTCTCTTTTATTACGCATTGCAGTAACAATTGCTGAGAACTCTTTTGTGGCTTGTTCAAAATCATCATTAATAATTAGATAGTCGTATTCATCATAATGCGACATTTCAGATTGTGCTTCTTGCATACGTTTAGCGATGATCTCTTTGCTATCTTGTCCTCGTTTATTCAAACGTGATTCTAATTCAGCTCGGCTAGGGGGAAGGATAAAAATACCCTTAGCCTGTGGCATCATTTCTCTCACTTGACGTGCGCCTTGCCAATCAATATCTAAAAAGATATCTATACCTTCGGCTAAGGCTTTCTCGATAGTAATGCGTGACGTACCATAATAATTGCCGAAGACTTCAGCCCATTCAAAGAATGCTTTTTCTTCAATTAATTGTTTGAAAGTCGGCACGTCGACGAAATGATAATGCTCGCCATTGTTTTCACCAACACGAGGTGAGCGCGTTGTATGAGAAACTGAAACTTGTACCGTCCAATCTCTTTTTTCAGCTAAAAGTGCATTGATAAGACTCGATTTTCCTGCGCCACTTGGGGCTGATACAATATAAAGTGTGCCGACTTGGGACATAACAATTAATTCCTAAAGCTAAAATAGATGTTGAATGGTGATTGTAAATTATCGCTTATTTTTAAACTGAAGTCTGTTTAATCGACAAATTAATCCATCATAATTTGGCTTCGTCATAGGATAAATGAAATTTAGGGCAGAACAACATTACTACATAATCACGGATGAATATAATGTTAAAAATAATGGTTAAAATTATTGTCGGTACTCTCATTTTATTATTACTTGCTTGCCTTGCATTGCAAATGGATGACGAATTGGATGAAGACCAGATTAGTTTTATGAAACTAAGCGAAACACCCGCTCAAAGTGATGCTTATTTTTATCTTTTAGGCTTAGCGGTAGATAAAAATAAAGACCCTATCAGTGAAGGGAAAAAACTATATGAAGGCATTAAATTAATAGAAAATCATAATCAAAGGGCAAATTATTTAGATCAGAAACCGATTCAGTTAATGCTCGATAAATCAATTTTTCCGGAAGATGAATTGTTGTGTAGTGTTGGGCAATCAGAATGTATGACTGTAATCGATAATAATCTCGATAGAATCCCTCAATTGTTGTCAAAAAATACATTGTTTATTAAACGTTATCAGACTTTTTTACACCTTGATGATTACCATACATTGACGCAACCCAGTGTCGATGAACCGTTCCCTCCCTATGAATATCTTTCTATGGCAACGCGTATAATTAATTTACAACAAATTTGGCAAGCTTCTCAAGGGAAGCAAGCGCAAGCTATCAATGCGTTATATCAAAGCCATGAGCAATTAAGGAAACTGCTAACGAAGCAAGATATGCTGATTGGTAAGTTGATTGTATTAAACCTTCTTTCGGAAAATATTGATGCTATCAATCTGCTTGCAATGACTCATAATCTGACGTTATCAACCCCATTGTTATTATTGACGAAACAAGATCGAAGTCTAGTAAATAGTTTTAGTCGAGATGCTCGAGGTGGTTATCAACTGTATAGTAAATTAGATCGAGCAGAAAATATTTTCAGTTCAAACCTATCATCTCCACATATTCCATCTTGGGTCACGCGGATACTGTATAAACCCAATATGACAACGAATCAGAGTAATAAGTGGTATTTATATTTTGCTATGCTCTCCGAGCTTCCGGCTAACGAATTTGTTCAGGAGGTTCAATTGAGTGATCGTATACCTGCCATCAAAACGCATTGGATTCGGAATTCTATTGGCACAGTGCTAAGTCAAGTCTCTGTTCCAAATTATCAGGAATATATTGCCGATTTTTGGGATATGGATAGTAAAATACAACTATTTAATGCTGCACTAAATAATAATGAAATCAGCGACATTATCGACACCACAAAAAGCATATATGCAGATCAGAAAAATATTGCTCCCTATCTAAGTGAAGATAAAAAACAACTTTGCTTTGATAGTCCTATACATTCTGAACCAAAATATAATTGCTTAAAGATTAAACTGTGAGTGATTTAAATATTAGAAAATTGATCACAGAGATGCTGCATCGATATTAAAAACATAATCCTTTGAGCATTAACAATCTTATTCACGTACCCGATGTTGGGGTAATATTTAAGTAACTTCAAAGCATTTTGCAAAGCGGAATTATTATAGCTTATTCTAAAATCCTATTTTATGGGTATAAATATTTTAAATATATAAATTTCATTTTTTGTGACTATTGTTTGCTTTGTTATTCCATATTTGTTGATTTGAAGTGTGATTTTGTTACTATCGCGTCAAATTTAAATAGTTGCCATATCTCCATTGTTACACGCAATTATTTTGCTTAATTTAAGTCATTAATTATTAATATTCTACCGATGGAGAAATAAACTAAATGAAAAAAATAATAGAATCACTGATATTTGCATCATTATTAGTGACTAGCCACTTTGCTATAAGTGGAGAAATTGAAAATGCACTTTCCGAGGGGGTTGAAAGCTACAAAGCCGGCGATTTATCTAGTGCTTTATCTCAGCTAGATCATGCTACATTATTAATTCGTCAAAAAAAATCAGAACAAATTATAGCTGCTTTTCCAAAGCCGCTGTCAGGATGGCAAGAAAATAATGAGGATAGCGATGTTAGTCAGCTCGGGATAAACATATCTAAGTCCTATTCTATGAAAAGTAGCCGCATTACAATTGAAATATTCTCAAATTCTCCAGCTATGGTAGAGGTGTACCAGGGAATGATGGATCCAAAGCTTGTCGCAATATATGGTGCTAAGGTTGTAGATATTCAGGGCAATAAAGCTGTTTACAGTCCATTTGGGGGAGATGAAATAAATATTATGATGGTGCTAAATAATATGTCTGTAATTATGATAAAGGGTCCAGCTAATGTTGAAAAAGATATTCTAAAATATGCCCAATCAATTAATTTTTCTGTTTTATAAGTAGCGGTTAATTCAGCCTATTTTAATTTGTGAAGTTTTATATATTAGAAGCAATAATATTAGTCTGTTTAGCGAGGGTTTAGTGGTATTGGTGTATCTGATTAATTTTAGATAATCTGAAATATGGATATAACTCCAACGTTTTTATCTGTTAAGCAGGTGCTGAAATCAAAGTTGGTATTTATAAATTAAAGGAGTAATTAATGAGAGTTGTAACATCTAAAGCGGCATTGTTAGGATTAATCATCGCTTCAACGAATCTTTATGCAGAAGATTATAATTTTAAGCCTGGATTGTGGGAATTTACTTCGATAGATGAAATTATAGAAATTGATGCGCCTCCTGGAATGGAAAAATTAATACGCATGTCTTATGAAAGTGAAAGTTCAGACGATCCTGAAGTCGAATGTATTAATGACTTTGAACATTACATTAGAAATCAAATTCAAAATGCTGATGAAGATGAAGATGAACATGAAAAAGTTGTATGTAATCAAAATATAAAACGAATTAGTGCTAATAAGATGGAATCAGAAATATCATGTGCTATAGGTCAAAATGGAACATCGTTGTGGGTTGCGGAAACGAATTTTAATGGTGAAAGCCTTACTATTATGGGAGAAGAACTCGTGGAATCTAATTTTAATAATGAGTTAGGTGTATCTGGTCATTTGAAAATGAAGATAAAAACGAGTGAGAATGGAAGATATATTGGATCTTGTAAGTCAGAGCCTAACGAATAAGGGGCAGACATGTATCTTACAGCTTAAAATTCAAATGTTTTAGGTTGTATTGATTAATAGTCTTTGTTAATAAATGAAATGAGCTCAGTATTGAGCTCTGAAAATTTTTTATATCAGTGCTTTAGAAGTGATTAAAATATCGAAGCTAAGTTAATATTAGTCCTGTTAATAATCTTGATATTGGTTATAACCAATGGGCTAAGTTCAATAGTTAAACTAGTCAGTTGCATTAGTTTGGAGTGAAATACATAAGATATTCTGCGTTTAATTTTACCCTGCGTTATTTCTAAATAAAACATATTATTTATTCTGTTAGTGTCTAAAAGTATCAAAATATAATACCCCGTGGCTCTATCTGTGCTACTTAGCTAATTCCAATTGCTACACCTTAAAAGTTCATCATACTCATTCATAATTCAATTGAAATGAGGTTTGCGTGATGATGAATAAACTAACTGGTCTGGTTGAAAATGAAACCGTTATTCTGCTGCATGGTTTAGCAAAGACAGATTACTGCATGCGAAAAATTGCTGCTAGTTTAGAGAAAGCAGGGTATCAGGTGATTAATTGTCGTTATGCTTCCTTTAAGCTTCCTATCGAAATGATTGCTGACAACACCATACATGAGGCATTGGCGCTGGTGAAGAAACACAATACCATTCATTTTGTAACTCATTCCATGGGCGGTATTTTGGTTCGCTTATATTTACAAAATAAAAAAGTAAGTCATTTGGGGCGAGTGGTTATGTTAGGGCCGCCAAATAAAGGCTCTCGATTAATTGATATCCTGCAGAAAGTCCTTACCCATCCCGATATAAAATCAACGTCAGGTATGCAATTAAGTACCACTGCAAATAGTCTTCCAAATCGTTTAGGTAAAGCGACCTTTGAGTTAGGTATTATTGCTGGGAAACGGACGGTAAACCCAATTCTTTCATTATTGTTAGAAGGGGAAAATGATGGCAAAGTCTCCGTTGAAAGTACTAAACTTGAAGGGATGAAAGCACATTTAGTGATGCCAGTAACACACCCATTTATGATGAGAAATAATCGCGTTATTGCTCAAGTACAGTATTTTCTCGCCAATGGCCTTTTTGCCTAGGTAGCGTTATTGAGGCGCTTGACAACTATGGCAGTAAGTCCATAAATACAGCGTACCAATAATGGCGCCGGGGATAATAGCTTGGAGTAAATCAGGAGTATGTTGCCAAGTATGCAAGGAGATCGGAATGGCTAACATAACCGACCAACTTGCCAATAATGCGAGCCAACGCGATCCGCGACTGTAACTGAATAGGGTTAATACTTTCTTTGCGATAAGGGTAACAATCGCCGTTGAGATAAAAGCGTAGGTACCTTGAATTAATCCAGTTTTTAACGCAATCGTATTGCCATATTCACTATTAACCCATCCCGCCCAGCAGCCGTAACCGACTGCCGCTAGCAATGCAATTTGCCAAGGACTGAATGCATTAAGTAGTCGCTGATAACCTTTAATCATTGAGGATACTTGGCCATTTTTTATCGGCAAGCTCAATATAAGCATCTCTTTTTTCTAGCCATTGTTGTTGTACATCCGCATTGTAGTTTAGATATAACTTATCATTTAATATGGTAAATTGTTCTGGTTCAATACTGGCAAGGCTACCATTGGCAACAGCATAGGCACAGTAACCACCATATTGTGGGGCATATTTTTCAGGATTGGCTTTAAATAGAGCTAAATTTTCGTTGCTACTGAATCGCCAAGTGGCCCCTTGCCATTCCATGCTATGCGCTTTTTTGCCTTTAACGGGCGCATTTTCCGTGAAATAGGCAACGGTGTCGTAGCCTCTGATCGCAAGATTATTATGCCATGGTGTATAAATAGCATCGGCTGCAAATACGGAGCTACTGAATAAAAATAGAAGAAACATTAACTTTTTCATACTAAATCCTTAATGGGAATATTAATTTTTAATTCGTGTTGTTGGTGTGGTAAATGATTGATGGCATCAGAATGTGTACGCCATTGGTTTAAACTTGTTTCAGGGTAGTAACTAAATTGGCACTTTTCTGCTTGCAAGCGTATCTGACAAATACTCTTAGTATGGGTATGTGGGCGAGCCATTAGCACAGATTGGCTGGTGTCCTGAGGTGATTGATGTAAGTGTAATTGCGTTAATATTGTTGGTGCCTGCCAAGTTTTATGCAGTGGTAACTGTTGTTCAAAACGTGCTTGGCGGGTGGCGAGTACTGAATCTGTATTTAAGCCTGAAGAACTAAATTGCAATGCGTTTTCATTATGTTGGCTTGTCGTCATAACCCGGCCATTCCAGCTAAAATGATAATTATTTTCAAGTTCAATAATGAACAGATCAAAGGGATTAAAGTCACTAAAATCAACACCACTTAAATGTTTGATTATCTTGCTGTAATGACCTTCTGCCAATGCCGTTGGGATAATTTGGCCACGAGTCGGTGCACCTTGTTTCTGCGGATCTTGATAGCGATTTAATAATGCCATGACAACGCCCGCGTTATTAACACCAAACCAAGTTCCTCCTGCTAAGCCATCAACGGGAAATAAAGTATGAATACCGTTGTCAGTGTGCTCTTTGATACCCGCCTCATGACGCAGTCTCGACTCATCACGATTCATCGTAATAATCAGTTCTGAATCATTTTTAAATAGACTTAACGTACACATTTTAACTCGCTTGCTGACGTAAATAAGTGGCGGTACTTGGTGCTATCCCGATAGTTGAATCAAGACTAACACCGAGGTTTTTCGCGACTAATTTCGCATAGGCCACATGGTGGATAGTATGGTTAATCAAATAACATAATTCACGATTAATGGTGCTTTCAAAGGACATATTCTGTTCTTCACTGATGGATATTTCAGATTCAACCTGAATAGTTTTATCGGCTAGTGCGTCTTCAGAATCGGCAAACCATCGTAATAAGTTATTCACTAATTGTGATGCAATTTCCGGGTCATTCTCAATATTGCTGTCACGATGACGACGGTTATAGTCGATTAAGTTATCGGTTAATCCAGCTTGTAGGGCTAAAAAGTGATCCAATATATGGCGAACATGGCGTCCTATACCGGATTCACTGTGAATACAAGGTTGGTTATATTGTGCTCGATCACAGGCATCAATGAGTTGTTGTACCTGTTGAAGTGCCTCGGTTGTGGCCTTATGCAGCTGCTTCATGTTCTCTCCATTTCGCTAGGAATCGTTGGCTACCTTCTTGACCAAGATAACGATTTAAATACTTTTCAGGGGTTTTTCGTAAATCGACAATAATCAGACCATCGAGTGATTGGTTAAAACTGTTATTAACCGAAAAGCATACGAAGCGTCCATTTAACGCAAGGTAATGCCTTAAAATAATTGGTATTGCTTTACCCGGCTGACATTGTCCGACGAGTTTATTAATGACGGCGATGTTACTTAATGAAGCGAGTACCTTAGTCGACCACACTTTACCTTTGACCATCAATGGCGTGCGTGGTTTCACATCATTCAAATAATGCTGTTCTGCCCTAAAGGCGGAGATCATTGAGTCTGAAATAAATGCCTGTGCTAGCTCCGAGTGTTCGTGAGAAATGCTTACACAACCAAATAGGGTGTGATACTGCGGGTTCTTCGCAACATATTGACCGATCCCTTGCCACAATAAATCTAGCGCACGTGGATGACGTTGATATTTCGGCACAACAAAGGAACGGCCCATTTCTAGACATCCGCCTAAACGTTCGATATAAGCTTCATCGAAATGGTAAAGCGAATTACTGTAAAGGGCTTCAATGCCTCGTTCAGCAACTATTTTTTGAACATTAGCGAGACGATAGCCACCCACTAGGCAATTCTCATCATTATCCCAAACAAATAAGTGTAAATAATGTGGATCAAACTGATCACTGTCTAAATGTTTTCCCGTTCCTTCTCCTGCCGCTCGGAAAGTGACTTCGCGTGCTAAAGCAATATCTTCCATCACTAAGCCGAGGCGTTGGTAACTGGCACAGTAAACACTAAAATTACGTTTTTTGACTAGCAGGCAGTCTTCTAGTGAACGAAGTTGCTTCGCAATTGCTTGTTCTCTACTAGGCAAATTAGTGACCAAATTTAATGGTGCAAAGTTATTTTCTTTTTTGAGGACTGTTTCTTTCTTAATACTCAATAAATCTGTTGTGACACGAAGGTAGTCAGTTAGCGTTTGTTTATCATCAATGGACTGATAATCCTTTGGTGTGATTAACTCCCCGACTCGCATCGTAAAGGTTTTACCCTGTTTGTTAACTAATTCACGTGCTAATAAAGCAGTACGTAATCGTCTGTGGATAAAACCTGCCGCATAAAACAACTTGGAGTTTTGCCCCGTAACATAACAGGGTAGGCAATGTGCCTGATGGCGTTTTAATAAACTGCCAACTAAGGTGCTCCAGCTTCTGTCTGCTATTTTTTTAGTCTTTGGATCCATCTCAGATACTTTGCCTGCAGGATAGATTAATAAAGCGCCACCCTTTGATAAATGAGAACTTGCTTGACGCAGACCCTTTGCATTACTTTTAGCTGCATTTTTTGACAAAACATCAACACCAATAAAGAGTTCGGACACTTCTGGAATGGTAGCCAACAGCTCATTGGTCAACACTTTTAAATCAGGTCGTAATGTTAGTAATTGTTCACTCATTGCAATGCCTTCTAATCCACCAAGAGGGTGATTGGCAACAATAATTAAAGGGCCTTCAGATGGCACTGCGTTAAGTGCTTCAGGATTATCGACCGTAAATGAAAAACCAAGCGATTTAATCGCATGCTGTAAAAAAGGCAATGGTGTTTTAGGTGTTTGCTGAGTTTCCGGCATTTTTTCGTAGATATCCGCTAAATCAGAAAGAGACAAGGCTTTTTCGATCAAGCTTGCTAACCATTTCGGTTTAATCGGTAGTCTGAACGGATTTTTCTGCTGTCGCATTGGTTCGCTCCTCAATCAGTTTCTGGGTAATGGTTAGTAAGCGATCGTTCTAGTTTCCAGTGTGCTAACAATTGTTTGAATTTAGGTGGACGATAGCCCCGTTTGCGGTTAGCAGCACCTAATTTAAACAGCGTGTTATATTGAAATAATAAAGAACGAATCGCTTCTAAAAAGGGCGTTTTACGATCCCAAATATGCAGAGACTCGGAGCTAGCACTATTGATTTCCACTATTTGCAGGTCTTCACCGCGTTGTAGGTGTTCAATATCAGAAAATTTAATATCCATGCGGCCGTAATAAAACTCAGGTAAATCGGCCATAATTTTATTAATTGCGCTATTAAGTTCAGGTGTAATTAAATCATTAGCATCACGGAAAATGGCACCACGACTATGACTAGCGGCAAAGATAAGTTTAAAGGGCTGATCCGCTGCAATAACGTCATCTAAATGTGCTTTATGGCGTTCAATGTATAAGTGTTGCAATTGACTGGCACGCGGATCGGTTTCAATTAATTGTTTGAGTGTTTTTACGCCATCACCTACGACATAAGGAGTATATTTTAGCGCCAAAGAAACAATTTTACCTTCTGCTTGGTCTGGGTGGCGAACAAAAAAGATGCCAGCTTCAGCTTCGAAGCTGGCCAATTTTTGCAGCAATAAAATCGAATTAATAGGGTAGGTTGCTAAACAGGCTTTTAATTGTTCAACATTATGTAATAGCTTAACGCCAACACCGCGACAACCAATATCGGGTTTACCAACCACTGGAAATTGCAAGTTATGTGCCTTCATTTTTGCCAATGCATCGGTAACTTGTCGGTCGATGGATTTTTCATTACGCAACACCGTTGTCCATGCGAGTATCGAATCGTGACAAACCCCTTCGGCTTGGCTGAATAGCTCACTTTTTCCAACACCAACCATGCCAGATAAAGGCAATTTAGGGTTGGCGATTAAGGGTAAAGTAAGTGAGCGGTAACGAATACTTAATAATAATGATTGTATAACAACAGGTGTATACATTGCCCAAGCTGGCCAAAATTCAAAAAATGACGTGCTTTTGCCACTCATATCTATTTCAGGCATGCCTGGAGATACGTAGGCATTATTCATGTTGGTTTCTGATTTAGTCAAAATAATTACATCCTGTTGCAATGGGTATAATAAGTAGACCTGCCAAATAGAATAATTAATTCAAATTATTGTAAATTAATTTTTCTGTTATCGTTAAAATGGCAAATGTCTGATCATGGATCACCTTGCTTACATTGATTTTGGTTATGTTATCGTAAATGGCTTTCCTTGCAGAGAATAGGCAACTTCTGGCAATATTGCAGAATTTTTAAACATAAATGTTACCTAACCGTTGTAAGCCAGAGAGCGATAACAACTAACTTAAGGCTTTTAAAGGATAAATATGAATCGTTATACTGTTATTGAAATTCCTTTTAATGAACGAGATCGTTGTTGGTTTTGTGGTGAGCCAAAGGACAAAATCATTAATTTTCCAAGGTATAGCAGTGAAGAAACATTATTAAGCCACCAACCTATATGCTTACCGAGCTGTAATGAATGTGCTTCTATTGTTAAACGCAGTGCTTTTAGTTCGCTTTATGCCTATCGCGATGCGATAAAAAAAGCATTGGCGGCAAAGCATCGTAAAACATTAAGCATTGGGTCGAATTGGACTAAACGAGAGCTTGAAGAATCGGAACTTGAGGGTAGTGCTTTTGAAGGATTTAAACGTAGTGCGTGGTCGATGTTTGAAATTATTCAAGGGCGAATTAACTTCAAGGGCTGGCCATTAGTGATTAATAACGAAACCTTGATTATTGAAGAGGAACATCAAAGCTTCGATTTTGATGGTGTCACCTATGTTAGCTTAGATGAGGCTGTGACTCACGCGGTGAAAACTTTCCACTTAGATGAACAATTATTTACGCGCGTACTCAGCGTATTAGGTAAAGCGAAATTTGGTCAGTGTATTCGTTTATGTCGTTTATATCCGGCGTTAACCAGTAAAAATCGAGAGTCTGTATTTTTAGAGATATTAGATAGTATCGGGTTGTGACCGTCGCGTTCACTGAGGTGTGATCGACAATTAAAAAATAATTATATCCATTACCATTCAATATGCAAAAAATCAGTAAGTATGGAGTTGGCTATATATTTTAAATCAATTGTTTATAAGGTTTTTGTGTTTACTCTATGCCTGCTGGTGGAACCCAAATATAGGATAAAGATTCACTAAACGTTTCAGGGTATACATCATTTGTTGCGGTTAATACAGGTGATTATCACATAAATTTGGTAAAAATAATTCAACTCATGATTATTTTCAGAGAGCTGTTTTTCCTAACTCAAAGGTAAATTTACTGCCCATTCCTGGTTTACTGGAAACGCTGATTGCGCTCTTGTGTATCTCAAGTAAACGCTTAACAATAGATAAACCAAGTCCTGCATTATTGAGGTTACCCTGCGTATTTGAAGCCTGATATTTAGGCTCAAAAATAGCGTCGAGTTCATCTTGACGAATACCCATCCCATTATCGGTGATACTCATCGCAACTTTATTTCGGAAGTCGTTGATTTCGATTTTTACGGCGCCATTGGCATGGGTATGGCGGATTGCATTATCAATTAAATTTACTAACACACGCTCTAATTTACCAATATCGGCATAGGCAATAATACCGTGGTTGGTGTCGACTTCGACGCTAAGTGCAACGCGTTGTGTTTCTGCTTGGTAGCGTAATCGCTGCATCACATCGTAGGCAAGTTCGACAACATTTACTGGCTCGGGGATAAATTGAATATCGCCACTTTCTAATCGGGCCAATTCAAAGAGTTGTTCAACTAATTGATTGATTTGTTGACCATTTTTTAATGCGAGTTGAATAAGCTCTACACTGCGTTTATTTTCTGGGCTAATTAACCATGTTTCTAAATATCCGTTTAAGCCAGTTAATGGGGTTTTAAAATCGTGTGATATATGGGACAACAGTTCACGCCTTAACTGCTCTGTATTTTTTATCTGGCTTAGCTGTTTATTGATATGTTGCGCAGAGGAGGCAAAGCTCGCTTCTAAATCTTGAATTTCTTTGCTGACTAGCCATGAATTTTTGCTCTGATTAAGGTGGGTAAAGTCATTATTTACATATTCGATGGTACGTTGACTGAGTTGTTTCAGTGGTTTGGTAATAATGGTTACCGCTATTAGCATGGCAGCGAGACCAAATAGGATAGCAAGCCCGAGAATAAAGGCGCTATCTTTTAATACTTTACTCCCTGCAAGTAGGGCGGTGGCAGAATCGCGTTTTTGTCCGCCAATAACAACGTATAAATACCCCTGTGTTTGTGATGATTGCGCACTGATAATAGGCGTGACTGAAAATATTTTCTGGGTGCCTAATGCTCTAGGATCATCTCCGTAAACGGGAAAGTTTTTCCCATTGAGGTAATCGTTGATTGGTTTTAAGTTTACTGACTTAAGCTTTACTGCACCTTCGGGGGCGGAATAGGCTAACACCTTGCCATTGATGTCTAATGCATAAAATTCCCACTCTGGCCCGAGTAGCATTTTTGTATGGAAAGCTGAGGTTAAACTGCTGGCTTCAATGATTCCGTTATTGAGTTTTTCATTGTCATGTACAATATGCGCAGCTAAGTCACGGTGCAAAACTTGTTCGACTTCATCGGCAAATTTTTCACTACTATGCAGATACCATTGAAATAATGCCAATGCCGCAATGAGGAACAGGGCACTGATGGTCAGTGTGAGTTGACTAGCGAGTGAACGGAGCATGGTTTACCTCGATGAATACAAAAATGTTAATGTGAAAATTTATAACCTACGCCCCACACGGTTTTTAACCAAAATGGGTTTGCGGGTTCAATTTCTAGTTTTGAGCGAAGCCGATTGACCGTTGAGTTAACCGTATGCGCAGAGCCTTCATGACGACATCCCCAAATTTTCTCGAGTAGTTGCTCGCGACTAAACACGCGTTGTGGCTGTTGTGCAAGAAAGTACAAGAGTTCAAACTCTTTAGCGGTGCTATCTAAAATATTATCTGCGAGTTGTATTTGGTATAAATTCGGATCAATAGTTAAATCGCCAAACTGTAGAATGTCTTTGCTTGGATCTTGCGTTTGCTGCTTGTTTGCATTTCGTCTTAGGTGTGCTTTCACTCTGGCCTGTAGCTCGAGCACTGAGAAAGGTTTGGTTAAGTAGTCATCGGCACCATTCTCTAAGCCTTTTACGACGTCGAGTTCTGAGGTTTTAGCGGTTAACATGACAATGGGAATATCGGGTTGTAGTTGACGTAATCGTTTGCATAATTTTAAACCATCGGTACCAGGGAGCGTTATATCTAAAATAGCTAAATCATAGGGTTGATTTAGCTGTTTATAGGCTTCACTACCATCGTGAAAGACAACAACTTGATAATCCATCATCGATAAATTAATGGAAATAATATTGGCTATATCTTGATTATCTTCGACTAATAATATTTTTTTTGTCATAACATTAACCGCGCTTATCCATAAGGTGTATAGATAAGAGCGGTTAAATAACGATTTTATTGCACGCGAGTGATAATTAATTGTGCAGTTGGATTATCAAATTTATGTTCAGGAAGTAAAATTGAACCGGATAATTCATGCTCAGTTAATATGCCAGCATGGACTGCAACACGGTCTACATCACCACTACGACTTGCATTAAATGCTTCGCCGCCAACACCGGGAACTTCAATTTCATCATTCTTCTCAGTACCAGCATCGTACCCCATTAAAGTTTGTTGATAACTTTGATCAAGGCCGATATTGCTAATGTCAAGATTGGTAATACCAGTGAAACCGTCATTCGTATTGCCTAGCATGGACGCTAAACTGATGCTCATCGAATCGGTTGGTGTTAATTCTAGAGTCAGTGTTTGTGATTCACCTGGTGCAAGACCGCTATCGCCGACGACACTATGTTCAACGCCATCTTGGACAATAAATTCACTGCTGTCGCCACCTTCCGCTATTCTTTCGAGTGCAACGCTAGCCGATTCCCCAGCTTGCCACATGGTGACGCCTGAAGCATGTGTGGTTAATGCTGGTGGCGAAAACATTTGTCCCTGGGTGATGTTTGTGAATGTGACTTCATAAACATAGGACTCTGTGGTTTCTACGGCTTCAATATCATTGTCTACGCTATCATTATCGTCATCATTGTAATCACAGGCGGATAAAACGGCTGTCATGGCTAATAATCCGATAAACTTATACTTTTGATTTTTTTTCATGACAAATCCCCTTAGTTTACAGTGACAACCAATTTAGCGACTGGGTTTAACCATCTGTGTACTGTGCTATCTAGATCTGAAATACCACCTTCGGTATCGGTATCACCAACACTGCCAGGGTGAATATGGACATTCGTGTTTGCTTCATTAAGACTTGCTCCAGTTCCCCCTGTGCCAGCATTACCACTTGGGTCTGCGGGGATACCGGCAACACCAGGTGAACCGCCACCATTGATGATTTCATCGTTGATTTCAGTACCAGCGTCATACGCATTCAGCATAATGGTATAAGTGCCCGCTTCCGTCGGGATTTTCCAGCTATCTAAACCGACAAAACCATCATTGGTAGGGAGTATCATTGCCGTGAGCGATAAGTATTCGTTACTTTCTGTATCGATAGTACCTGTTGATGTTGTGCCTGCTAGTGTTGGTGCTGATGTTAAGTCTAGTGTTGTACCGCCCGATGCTGATACGTCAGATTTTAAATCGGACGTATCGCCACCTTCTGCCATTTTTTGTAAAGCAAGCGTCGCTTCTTCACCTAAGGTAAATAATGAATTGTCTTGATCGTGTGCAGCCACTAATACCGGTGTAAACGCAAGAGAGTGAGTTAAATTGACAAGTGTGATATCTAGATTAGCGGCACTTACTTGTGCGGCTGAAAATAGTGTAGAGATAACTGCGAGTGATTTTACTGTTTGTTTTAGTTTCATGACTGCCTCCTTGATTAAGTAAGTACAGTCTATGAAGTAAATATCCCATGATGATGGTTAAGTTATCACAAAAGTATCCCAGATTGTTTTTGGCAAATAATGATGGAAGTTACTTTGAGCGACGAGTTATTTTTGCGCTGCTTGTAAATGATTCAATACGTTCAACAATGAATCATCAATATTATGGCCTAATGCAATAATATCGTCCGTTGGTTTTACTAGATCCGGTACTTGATGAACTTGCATACCGGCAGCAACGGCGGCGCGTACACCATTACTGGAGTCTTCAAAGGCAAGACAATGTGCTGGTGGAATATTTAAACGTTGTGCAGCAAGTAAATAGATTTCAGGATCAGGTTTACCATGGGTTACTTCACAACCGGTGCTTAGGCTCGAGACGTAATTGTCTAAGCCGGATAATTTTAATTTAGCAGAAGCTTCTTTTTGGTGTGAAGATGTTGCGACGGCAATCGGAATCTTTTGAGATGTTAACCATTCCAATAATGCAACCACGCCTTCCTTTTTAGGAATTTCTTGTTGCTCGATGATGGGATGGTAGAGGCTCATCCATTTATTGCGTAATCTTGGGTAATCCAGATCGGCGCCGTAACCGGTTTGAATAACTCGTTCGATTCCCTGCGCATTACAACCAATAATTCCCAAGTAAACATCTTCTAACATTGGCAGAGATAACGCTTCACAGGCATCGCGAAAAGCTTGCATGCATACTTTTTCGGTGTCCAGAAGAAGACCGTCGAGATCGAAGACAGCCGCTTGATAAGTCATGGTATTTCCTCATAATAAATAGGCTTGATAATATACTTGATCTACTTCAAGATGGAAAAAATTTATTCAATTCGCTTTCCCTAGTTGTTCTGGAGATGCCAACGTGCATAACGCAATTTATTATTCTCGCACTATTTTATTGTATCTATTACTTGCTGTAACGGTGATGACTCAACACGCTGTCGCTGCAGAGTCGCCTTTTCAATCATCAGTATCGAGTTCATCAACATCGAGTGGTTTATTCGATTTCCAAGATGCGCCGGTGTCTGCTGGCTCTGCTGTTTCGTTACAGATGCAATTAACCGGTGAGCAGAGTTCAAATTTAAAAACGGTGAATGCCCTGTTGCAATTAACATTACAGGATGGCTGGAAAACTTACTGGCGTTCACCCGGCGATGGTGGCGCAGCACCGGTATTTGATTTTTCTTCATCGACTAATATCGATGATGTAGTGTGGTCTTGGCCTGCGCCGACACGTTATAACGTGCTCGGTGTGGATACATTAGGTTATAAGGGAGAAGTCGATTTTCCAATAACAATACATGTAAAAGATCCTTCAAAACCGTCAATTTTAAACGGAATATTAACGGTTTCCTCTTGCACAACTATTTGTGTACAACACGATTACCCCATTTATCTGTCTTTTGTTAGCGAGCAGTTAAGTGTCGATGAAGCCATACTATATGACTATCGAGAAGCGATGGCGCAAGTGCCCATTAAACTTGAACCTTCGGCTGCAGAGCAACAACTTCCGGTTACCGTTTTAAATTCTTCTTGGGATAATAAGTCACAAACACTCACCCTTGAAGTGAATAATAATTTAGGTTGGGCATCGCCAGATATTTTTGTCGATTCACCGAGGGAAGACGTACATGATGTGACTTTCTCTAAACCAGAAATAGTGATCAATAAAAATATTTTGACGGCAAAGATAATCGCAACGCGATGGGGTGATGAACTTAACTTAGATAAATACCCGTTAAATTTAACCGTGACCGATAATGGTTTAGCTGTCGAAGTACCGACAACATTAGGCGAGTCTCCACAAAATGGTGATCTAGAAACGCTACTCTCTATGTTTTTTATCGCGTTACTGGGTGGGTTAATATTAAATATTATGCCCTGTGTTTTACCTGTCTTGGGTATGAAATTAAGTGCGGTGTTATCAGCACAAGGCATCGACCGTAGTCAGGTGCGTAAACAATTTATTGCATCATCATTAGGGATATTAAGTTCTTTTTGGTTACTTGCTATCTTCCTCTTAACATTGAAGTTATCAGGACAAGCATTAGGCTGGGGAATTCAATTCCAAAGTCCCTACTTTATTAGTTTTATGGTGATTATTACGGCATTGTTTGCGGCTAATATGTTAGATATTTTTACCATTCAGTTACCCGTGAATATGCAAACGTGGTTGGCAACTAAGGGAAGCCATTCTTATATCGGTCACTTTTTCCAAGGTGTCTTTGCAACGCTATTAGCAACGCCCTGTAGTGCACCATTTTTAGGGACCGCTGTGGCATTTTCGTTAGGGGCTTCAGGGTTACAGTTATTTATAATCTTTACTGCACTTGGCTTAGGCATGGCGCTACCGTGGATATTAATTGCCTTGTTTCCTTCCTTGGCCCTATGGCTGCCAAAACCTGGTCATTGGATGAATGGCTTAAAAATCTTTTTTGGCTTAATGGTCTTAGTGACAAGTTATTGGTTATTAAGTTTATTAACTAGCTTTATCGGTATTAGCTTAACACTGTATCTAGCGTTGTTATTAACGGTCTTTTTCCTGTATTTCTTATCTCAAAAACAACAGAAAAAATTATTTAGAATCGTAGCTGTGACTATCTTCTTAACCGTTGCGAGTGCTGCTGCCTTCAGCTATTACAATATGCAATCACAACAGGGTGATAAACTGCAATGGGCAACATTAAACCGTGCAACGATTGACCGTGAAGTTGAACAGGGGAAAGTCGTCTTTGTTGATGTCACCGCTGCGTGGTGTATTACCTGTAAAGCCAATAAAATTGGGGTGATATTACAAGATCCTGTTTATAGCAGACTGCAACAGGATGATGTCGTTGCGATGAAGGGCGATTGGACAACGGCATCGGAAGAGGTGACTGAATATCTACAATCCTATGGTCGTGTGGCAGTGCCATTTAATATTGTTTATGGCCCCAATGCACCGGAAGGTATCCCATTACAAACTATCTTAACCTCCGATGTGGTACTTGATGCGATTCATCAAGCTAAGGGATTGAATTAGATTAATACTCGTCTTTGATTAACGGTGCTAACATTTTCTCTAGACCGTTTAATTTCACTTCGTAAATTAAGGCAAGCTGTTCTCCAAGCTTGCCTTCCGGTAATCCTTTACTATTAAACCAAACTAAATAAGGTTCTGGCAGGTGAATCAATTTCCGCCCGGCATATTTGCCAAAGGGCATGGTTTGATTAATGGCTTCGCTAAGCAGTTTAGGATCGTTTAACACATCTTTACCTTATTCAATTATTAACCTAAAGAAACTGAGTGACCAGTGATTGTTGTTCTTTGAGTTTTATTAATAGTTTATTTGAAAGTTCAACGGAATGCTGGCTACTTTGTTCACTAGTGCCAGCCATATCTGAAATAGTCACAATGTTACGGTTGATTTCTTCACTAACCACTGACTGTTCTTGAACTGCCGTTGCTATTTGTGCATTTAAGTCGGCTAATTCACTGACTGATTCCATAATTTGATCGATCGATTCTCCGGTTTTTTGGGAAAGCTGAACACAGTTATCCGATAGCGAATTACCCTTGTGCATGGCGCTGTTGGCAAGTTCTGATTCAGACTGCAATTGTGCAAGTAAGTTGTTGATTTCACTGGTGGATTGTTGAGTACGCATCGCAAGTGCGCGAACTTCGTCTGCAACGACGGCAAACCCACGGCCATGATCACCGGCTCTCGCGGCTTCAATGGCTGCATTTAAGGCTAACAAGTTGGTTTGATCGGCAATCCCGTTAATTTCATTTAATACTGTTTCAATCGACTTGCTACCATCAATTAATCGTTCAACGGCATGTCTAACTTCTTGTAATTGCTCTGCTAATTTATTATTAGCCGTCATATTTTTATCGACGATAACATGTCCCTGCGTTGCAATATCCGACCCTTTTTGCGCTGTTTGTGCTGCAGTTTCCACGGCGCGAGATAACTCTTGTACCGTAGAAGACATTTGGTTCATTGCTGTTGCTTCATGTTCTGTTTCTGCCGCCTGTTGCGCTAAGGTTGATGAAACGGTACGACCACATTCTGCGGATTCCTCTGCGGTTTTAATAACGTCATCTGATACATCGCAGACACGCCCAACAATTGCTTTCAATTCTGCACTGCGCATTCTGAGTGCCAAGGTGATGGCGCTGATGGCATTATTATTACCAGAGTAAAGGTAGGCCATTAATGGGTTATCAAAAACGGTTTTCGCTTCTTGGATTAGCTTTTGAAATTTTAATCGCCAGCTAAAGAATAAAAAAGAAAAGATAAGAGAGATGATCACCATGGGCACACTAATAAACAGGCTTACATCACTGGCTATTGCAATAAACAATGAAAAGCATAAAGAACAAAGAAAGAATAATTGGAACCAAAGCGTAAGATCAACGCTAAAGCGTAATGGAAAAGGGGTTTTACCGGCATTTAATTGTTGATATGTTTTTTCAGCTCGGTCGACAACTTCTCGGTCAGGTTTAGTTCTAATAGATTGATATTCATGAATTTTTCCATGCTCATCTTTAATTGGCGTTACAAAGGCATTAACCCAATAATAGTTGCCATTTTTGCAACTATTTTTAACCGGTCCCATCCACGAACTACCAGCCTGAATATATTGCCATAAATCTGCAAACGCAGCTTTGGGCATGTCGGGATGTCGAACCATATTGTGGGGTTGACCGGTCAATTCTTCGACCGAATAGCCTGCTATTTTACAAAAATTGTCATTGGCGTATTTTATTTTGCTGTTTATATCGGTTGTCGATAATAATATTTCGTGCTCATCAAATAATTGCTCTCTACTCATATTCGTTCCCTAAATCAAATGTGGATGGCATTAACGATTAAATGTAATTATTGATGAGTTTAAAAGCAAGAAACACACCATTTTTTTGTGGTTTCTTGCTTGTTTATAGCCGTTTATTTAGATGGCCGCTAAAGCTTGTTCAACATCGGCAATAATATCGTCGATATTTTCAATACCCACAGAAATGCGGATTAACTCTTCACTCACGCCAGCTGCCTTGAGCTCATCGGGATTAAGTTGTCGGTGAGTTGTTGAGGCAGGATGGCAAGCCAGTGATTTTGCATCACCAATATTCACCAAACGTAGGATCATTTGCAGTGCATCAATAAATTTACCGCCTGCCACAGCACCGCCTTTAATACCAAAACTCATTAAACCAGATGCTTTTCCGCCACAGATTTTTTGACAGACGTCGTGATATTGACTGTCTGGCAATGCAGCATAATTAACCCACTCTACTTTGTCATGATTATTTAAATAAGCGGCAAGTTTTTCTGCATTTTCGCAATGACGTTCCATACGTAGACAAAGGGTTTCTAGCCCTTGCATGATTTGGAAAGAATTCATTGGTGAAATCGCTGCGCCGGTATTACGTAATGGAGCGACTCGACAACGACCAATATAAGCAGCAGCACCTAATGCTTCCGTATAAACCACACCGTGATAAGCGGGATCAGGTTCATTTAGCATGGCAAAACGTTCTTTGTTTGCAACCCAATCGAACTTGCCTGAATCAACAATCGCACCGCCGATTGACGTACCATGACCACCAATATATTTAGTCAGTGAATGGACAACAATATCGGCACCAAATTCAAAGGGACGACAGATAACTGGGCTTGCAACTGTGTTATCGACGATTAATGGTACACCGTGTTTGTGGGCAATATCTGCCAGTTTTTGAATATCAACAATGTTACCGGCAGGGTTACCGATTGATTCACAGAATACAGCGCGCGTGTTTTCATCAATCGCGTCTTCAAACCCTTGGAAATCATCAAAGGATACCATGCGCGTTTCAATGCCTTGTTTTGGAAAAGCATGTGCAAATAGGTTATAGGTTCCGCCATAAAGTTGGCTGGTACTGACAATATTTGTGCCCACTTCACAGATACATTGAAGCGCATAAGTGATCGCTGCCATACCCGATGCAACGGCAACTGCTGCTATACCGCCTTCCATTGCCGCAACACGTTGCTCAAGTACATCGGTGGTTGGGTTCATTATACGGGTGTAAATATTTCCGGGCACTTTTAAATCAAATAGATCCGCGCCGTGTTGGGTATTATCAAAGGTATAAGAGGTTGTTTGATAGATAGGAACTGCAGCTGCTTTGGTTGTTTCTTCTGATTTATAGCCATGATGTAACGCAAGTGATTCTAATTTCATTATTGCCTCTAACAATTTGTATAAGAGTGAACCATAAAACTAACATTGCGATGAATAAAATAACAAGTATTAAATCTTACCCTGTTACTTTTAAATGGTGAATTTGATATAACCATCAATACTCATTACTAATTAAGATGCTGAATATTGAATGGCAATACGAACATCTTTTATTTAACAAAATATTGGAATTAACATGTCTAATCAAATCAAGCCTTGCACTCGTGAACAATTAGGTGAGTTACAACAGATTGCCATTGAAACGTATCGCGATACGTTTAGTGATTCAAACAGCGAAGCGTTAATGGCGTCTTATCTCAATGAGGCATTGCATATAGACAAATTAACGGCAGAATTTAATCAACCTAATAGTCACTTTTATTTTATTTATTCTGATGATCAAATTGCTGGTTTTTTAAAAGTGAATGAATTTAACGCGCAAACTGATATTACCGATGATGATGCTTTTGAGATTGAGCGATTTTATATTCGAAAAACGTTTTTAAGAAAAGGATTAGGCAATGAACTAATGGAATTTGCTTGTGATTTAGCAAAGCAATCCCATAAAGCCTATGTTTGGTTAGGTGTTTGGGAAAATAATTTTCGCGCAATACAGTTTTATCAACACCATCAATTTTTTGAAATAGGACAGCATCCCTTTGATATGGCGGGTGATATTCAAACAGATTTAGTCTTAAAAAAAATACTGTAAGCTATTCAAGATACACACTTTCTAAGTATAAATACACGGGACCCGTCAGATCATACATATAAAAATCGACGCCAGCCATTTGGCTTAAGTCCATATCTCTTAATGCGACACCATTTTTGATGGTGGTTAAGGGGATCTTAATTTGACTTAAACCAGGTTTAACTTGTAAGTCTTTATCAAAGCGATCTTGGCTGTTTGGTTTCCCTTTATTGTAATGTTTATCCGTCATAATAAGGGTGACAGGCAACGCAGCTGAGTTTGGATTATAAAAACGTATCGTTAGCTGTTTATAGCTTACCCAATCACCTTGAAAATAACGTAATGCAACCCCGCTGTATTGACGTGGTACAAAAGTGATTTTCATCATGTCATGACCCTCTGAAAGCGGTGAGGCAAGACTTAAGGGCTGATCAGACTTCCAACGGGTTAGTGCAATATCTTGTTGAAACGACGCTAGCACGGGAAATTCATAACGCAGTTTAGCTTCATCAAAAAGAGTCAGTGCAGAAGGCAGTAACAGATAACCGAATAAACTTATATAAGCGAATTTGAATCCCCAATGAATGCGATGCCTATTAACGATGAAGATGCTTAATAGCACGCCTACATAGTTCATAAACACATCACCAACTTCTCGAGAACGTCCGAAAAAAGGTTGAATAAGCTCGATGGTAATACCCAAGGAAAAGCAGAATAAAGTTAATAAAATGAATTGCTTGTTTAGGCTCGCCGTTTTTATGGTTGGCTGATAACGCAATAAAAGAAAACTCCAAAAAGCAAATACAGTGACGTGACCAATTGGCCATAATGCATCAATGATTCTTTCTGAAATTAAGTTGCCGATATCGATAAAGAGTAATGAAAAGCAAATTAAGCCAATGATAGAAAAAATAATTTTTTTAAGCATACAAGGCCTAACATAAAGGAAAGGAGAGAGGGATAAATGAATAGGGCAATGAACAACGCTGACAGTGCCAGCGTTGAGTGATAGTAAAGGTTAATTCATTAGATGTTCAAGGCCATAAACAAGTTCGCTATGTTTAACCACCTCTTTACATGCTAAACAGATACCGGGCATAAACGATTCACGATGTTGAGAATTATGTTCAATTTTTAATGTTTCACTTAATCCACCAAAAAAGACCGTTTGTTGTGCCACAACACCAGGCAAACGTACTGAATGTAGCTTCACGCCATGTAATTCAGCACCGCGAGCTCCTTCAATTAATTCTTTATCGCTACAAGGTGTGGTTGCTTGTGTACGAGCGGCTGCAATTAGTTCTGCAGTGCGAATACCCGTACCTGAAGGGCTTTCTTCTTTTTGTGGACTATGTGCTTCAATGACTTCGGCATCGGGTAGGTATTTCGCAGCTTCTGCCGAAAACTTCATCATTAATACTGCGCCAATTGAAAAGTTAGGAGCAATCAAACCACCTAGTTGTTTTTCCGCAGCTAATGCTTGTAACTCTTTTACTTGCTCAACTTGGAAGCCACTGGTGCCAATTACAGGGCATGCGCCTGCATTTAAAATCGTTTGGGTATTATTAAATCCTGCCGATGCAGCTGTTAAATCAACAACCACTTGTGCGCCAGTTTGTTTGATTAAAGCAGCAAGATCATCACCGAAATCACATTCACCAACAAGTTGTAACGCTTCATCTTTATTAACTGCGTTGACTGCTTCACTGCCCATACGACCTTTCGCGCCGTTTACGATAACTTTAATCATGTTGCTTCCTTTGTTTATTGATTCATGTGACTAGCGAGATAAGCTGCAAAACCTAACCAACTGATAATGAGCAAGCTCCAAGGCAATACCGTGCTTTTTTGAGTTGGTTCGGTAGGTTGAGTTTCCGCGACCGGTTGTTCGTTTTCGGTGGTCTGTTTGTGGTGTTTCTTCTTGGCTTTATCTGCTTGTCGTTGTTTGCTTTTGATTGTTTTTTTGTATTCAGCAATGCCTTTTTGAATGCCCTGAGCAATTAAACGGGTTTGCTCTTTGGTTTGGCCTTGTTTCTGTGTTTTTTTGGCAATTTGCATCGCTTCATTTTGAGTTTCTTGGGAAACGTCAGTTTTATGTTTAGCCATTATTTTTTACACTTCATGCTTTGAATTCTGTCGAGTTGTTTGAGCGATTTTCTATTCAGCGTCGAGAGGAAGTTTTCAGGATCTTCATAGTCATAATCATGCATATGTGCGACCACTTTTTGCACTAAAGCTTTGGTATCTCTAATTTCATTATGACTACGGCCACACCCACGACAATGGGTGCCATCGCTTGTGCATTGATCGGTACAGGGACTAAATTTCATTGTTAAATCCTTGTGAAGTTAAAGCGTTTATATAGTGAAACAATTTATTATATCTTCCCACCTGACTTTAACAACCATAAATACGTTCGCACAAAATATTAAAAAATAACCAGACTGAACAAACTCAGCACATAAATAGTCTACAATTTGCGCTGTTTCACTAAAGCTTTTGTCGGTTATTGATTTTATTTGCATAAAAGACCTATTATCTATCTTTATACCTTCTGCTTAGCATGAATATTATTAATTATTAAAGGAATGTCCAATGAGTGAGCTTTCGCAGCTATTTAGTAACGTAAAACAATTACCGGTTTTACCTATTCTATTACTGGAGTTAATGGAAAGCTTTTCCGATGAAGATGTACAAGTTGAAGAAATAGCTAAAAAAATAGGCATGGATCAGGCAATTAGTGCCAAGGTTATCCGCATGGCAAACTCAACGGCTTACCGTCGTGGTAAAGAAGTCGAGTCAATCACACAGGCCGTTATCCGTTTAGGCTTTAATCAAGTGCGTAGCATTGTGGTTGCAGCCACTATTTCTAATGTATTTCCTGAAACCCCTGGGTTTGATAAAAACAAATTTTGGCAAGATACCTTCACCACTGCCAATATTGCAAAAGCATTAGCAAGACATTGTAAACTTAATCAAGAAACTGCATTTACCTGTGCAATGATGCATAGTATCGGGGAATTATTACTGCAAATATTGAAACCACAGGAATGTTCTTTGATTGATATGGCCATCGAAATGGGGGAGCCACGTTTATCTGCTCAACGAGAAACCTTTGGATTTGACTACACGCAAGTTGGCGCTGAGCTAGCCAAACACTGGAACTTTTCAGCGGTATTTTGTGATGCTATTGAACAACAACTTGATCCCTTGTCCTATGAAAACCCTTCAAAAGAAGCGATTTTAATTCGTCTAGCTGTCTTCTCCGGTTTTGCATGGGGAGCTAATTTACCCGCTGAAATGATTGTTGCCCGTTTCCCACCGTTGCTCACTGATTATCTGAACCTAAACAAAGACGGTTTGGTGGAAGAGTTTGCAGGACTGATTGAAGCAGGTGAAGAACTAGGGCGTTTAATCGCTAATTAATACCGGTCAGACAAGGTTAAATTTATATATGTTGTGTATTTTCTAACCTGAGAATACATAACATATCTTCTCACTTAAACACTATATTCCCGCGACCTTGCAAAATACAAAAATCACTAAGCTATAATATACCCATTGTTATCTGAGAGGCTAATAAATGCATCTTGATTGGTCATGGGGATAAGTGAAGCAAGTTTATTATTATTTATTTAATATCAGACGAATAGACAGATTTTCAGTGAATTAGATGCATTGTCCGTGATAAGAGATTTCAGGTATAAATAAGGTTCAATAATAGTGTGCTAACGTAGCATGTTTGCGCTTATCTCAGTTATACTAAGCGCTCAAATTAAAAGAGGTGATTATGATTTACAGTATGACGGCATTTGCACGTAAGCAATTAAAAGGTGATTGGGGTACGGCGGTATGGGAAATACGATCAGTAAATCAACGCTACTTAGAAACCTACTTTCGTTTACCAGAACAATTTCGTGGTCTTGAAACTAAATTAAAAGAAACATTCCGTAAGCGCCTACAACGTGGAAAAATCGAATGTAGCCTACGTTTTGATGCGAGTAGTCGCAACGATAACGCATTGCATATGGACCAAGAATTAGCCGGACAGCTTATTCAAAATGCACAATGGGTTATCGATCGTGCCGGTACAGGCTCCTTAAACCCCATTGATGTTTTAGCATGGCCTGGCGTTATGAAAACGCCAGAGCAAGATGTTGATGCGATTACCGTTGAGCTGATGGCCGGTTTTGAACAAACTGTTAATGAATTTATTGAAGCGCGCGCAGCGGAAGGTGCAAATCTTGGTGTCTTTATCGAGCAACGTTTAGTCGCTATTGGTGAACAGGCGAGTAAGGTTCGTTTATCTATGCCAGAAGTACAAGTGTGGCAAAAATCGCGTATTTTGAAAAAATTTGAAGATGCTAAAGTAGACCTAGACAGTACCCGAGTTGAACAAGAACTGGTGTTACTTGCCCAAAAAACCGATGTGGCAGAAGAACTCGATCGTTTAGATTCTCATATCTCAGAAGCCCGTAAAGTATTAGCAAAGGGCGGTCCAATCGGACGTCGTTTAGACTTTATGATGCAAGAATTTAACCGTGAAGCCAATACATTGGGCTCGAAAGTGATCAATAGCGAAATCACCGCTGCAGCCGTTGAATGCAAGGTGTTAATCGAACAAATGCGGGAGCAAGTTCAAAATATCGAATAATTGTTAAATAAATTACTGTTTATTATGATTGGTTTCTCCCGAAAATCGGGAGGACACTTTCTCAATTATTAATATAATTGTTATATTCCCTCCTGATTGGTAATCGATTCCGTAGTTTCTCCAGCAAAATACCCATTGCCAATCAAGATGCACAAATCAGCAAGCTGAGATGTGACCATATTCTAGGTATCAAGTAGAAAATTAGTTCAGTAAGCGCTGCTAATAATAAAGGAAAAGTGTGTATAAACCTCAAGTATCAGTGACAACAACCATCGCGCGTTCGATGTTCTTTATACTGCTGTTATCTATAACGACGGGCGGAGGTGCTATTTTCACTTTATTTTCCAGTTTGGATGACGCAGGGGCAATTAATGTTGCCGGTTCATTACGAATGCAAAGCTATCGACTGGCTTATGATATTGAAACAGGATCGCAGCAGTTTAGTCAGCACTTGGCTAGTTATCAAACATCGATGGATGCCGCCTCTCTGAAGTCTATTGATAGTTGGATAACGCCACAGTCGCTGATCGATAAGTACCATAATTTGATTCAGCGCTGGCAGGAGCTACAACCAGCGCTACAGTCTGATCATAAACGAGTTTATATTGAAAATGTGGCTGACTTTGTTAATCAGATAGACCAGTTTGTGTTCGAGCTGCAGGAATTCTCAGAGCGCAAACTATTGTTACTGACCTTGTCCTATGGTCTTGGCTTTACCCTTATTGCACTGATTGCTTTCTACTGTATTTTTTATATTCAGAAGAAAGTTGTTTTCCCTTTAACCCAATTAGTGGCTGCAAGTAAGCAAGTTCAGGGGGGAAACTTCCGGATCCAGCTAACAGATGGTATGCAAAATGAACTCGGTATTTTAGCTAATGTATTTAATAATATGGCTTCTGAGCTGGAAAAACTATATTCAGGCCTAGAACATAAAGTTCAGGAAAAAACCGGCAAGTTGAAACACGCCAACGCTTCTCTGGAAACACTTTACGGTTGCTCCCAAGAACTTTCTGCTAGTTATTTAGATGAGGATACTTTCCGTAATATTCTTAACCGATTGCTGGTTACTGATGGACTAACAGCGATTAGACTAGTAGTCGTTGAAGAGCAGGGGGCTGGGTGGAATATTGATGTAGGTGAACCATCTTTATCGAAGGAGTGGAATCAGGAACTTTTGTATTTGGATAGTGAAATATTTGGTCACCTTGAATGGCAAGTTACTCCCCCTTTCGCGGATAATGAGCTTATCAGCAATGTTAGTAAAATAATTTCCTTGGGGATCTATTACAACCTATCACAAAAACAGACACAACAATTGCTGCTTATGGAAGAAAGAGCAACTATCGCCCGAGAGCTTCATGACTCTATTGCACAATCACTCTCTTACCTGAAAATTCAGCTTACATTACTGAACCGTAGCCTAGCCAAGCTCGATATCGACCAGTCAAAGATTACAGCCAAAGAGATCCAAGAGCAGCTTAATGCCACCTACACACAGCTACGCGAGCTTATTAGTACCTTCCGGCTTACTATCGATAATGCTAATTTTGGTGAGGCACTGAAAGAATTACTCGACTCTCTGGGTGAGCAAACATCTGCAAAATTAGTTTTAGATAACCAACTCTCCTCTGTTGCACTTAGGGCTAATCATCAGGTGCATGTCCTGCAGATCATTCGCGAAGCGGTTATTAATGCGATTAAACATGCTCAAGCTTCTCAAATCACCGTTAGTTGCATACAAAATGATCAATCAGCCAGTGTGACTATTATTGATAACGGTATTGGTTTCTGTGCCGAAATATCAAAGCCTAATCACTACGGCCTGAGTATCATTACAGAAAGGGCAGAGCGACTGGAAGGTCAGGTCACGGTCAACAGAACTGGATCTGGTGGCTGCCAGGTGCAGTTATGTTTCCCGATACAAAAATTAAAGCAAGAAAGAGATAATAATGAACAAGTGTAATGTACTAATTGTGGACGATCACCCTCTTATGCGCCGAGGCATCAATCAACTGCTCTCCTTTGAAGAGGAGTTTAGTGTTGTCGGCGAGGCTAATAATGGTGCGGATGCTGTTGCCTATGCCTGCCAAAATGAACCAGATATGATCTTGCTGGATTTGAATATGAAGGGGATGTCTGGGCTAGATACATTAAAAGCCCTTAGGGAGGAAGGTATTACTGCAACAGTGATCATTCTGACCGTATCAGACAGCAGCAAGGATATCCGAACTCTGATAGCAGCGGGTGCAGACGGATACCTGCTCAAAGATACCGATCCTGATGAGCTGATCCAGCTGATTAAGCAGGCGATGACAGGCGGCAATGCGTACAGCAAGCTCGTACAGGAAACACTTGACCGGGAAGGTGAAGAGGAGGATTTTTTCAGTAGTCTGACCGAGCGCGAAGCGCAGGTACTTGGGGAGCTCTCTCTGGGACTGAGTAATCGTCAGATAGCCGACCGGTTATTTATTTCAGAATCTACCGTCAAAGTACATATCAAAAGCTTATTGAAAAAGCTGAAAGTAAAATCCAGAATTGCGGCGACTGTGCTTTATCTAGAAAAGAAGAATTAAAGCGATTTCCTCCGGCAATTGCCTGAATTGGTCTACTAAAATGTATCTGACTTTGATTCTCAGAAACGGAGTGATGGTCTATCAAGCTGATTATATTGGTGTAGCTAAAGCTGAGTTGATGAAGCAGCATCTACAAAACTATTGTTCTTAGTAAAAACCTGCAAGACCCCGTTTGCGGATAAAAAGAGTAAATCACCTGTTAGTTCAAATATATACTGTTTAATATTGTGATTCCCCCACCTACCCCTTTAGGGGTATTTCTATTCAAAACTGATTTAAATCAAGATTCAAATCAGTTTCTTCACTAAAAATACATTATTTACCTTTGGTAACCAAGGCAGCCGATCCCTTTATTTTTTAGTCGAGGCTGTGAAGAGGTTGAATACCTAGCAAAGCAGCACATCCGCGCAGAAATAGTGCTAGGTATTACGACTGCATCTGGTGTGATGGCTTACGCCGAGATCCCACTGACCATAGAGGTTATTCACAGGGGAACAGTTTATTACCGGACATATCAAGCAAGATGGAGACTATCTGTGCTGGTTATCTCTGGTACAGACAAATCACACTCTGGTGCTCTATAGGGGCCTTAAACAGAGCGGGTATATCAATGAGCAATTAAGGCTCGGACAATACATCAACCGCTACCATAGAAAAAGCATCACAGCTGCACGATACGTTGAAGTGGTTTTCTCAACCCGATAATTAAGCATTAAACAGATTTAACAAAGCTATTAAAAATATTTGAAACAAAATTATAAGAGAGAACTAGATGAAAAAGATTCAATCTACCTGTAACTACTGCTCCATCGCATGCAATATGGATTTCTTTGTTGAAGATGGTGAAATAAGGAAGGTAATACCCAGTAAGAAATACCCGGTAAATAAAAAATTTAGCTGTATTAAAGGATTGAGTCTTAGCAAACAATTAACCTCGCAGGACTTTCCATTAGAGCCACTATTAAAAGATAAGAATGGCAATAAGGAAACGATTACCTGGGATAAAGCCTACTCGACAATGGCAGAAAGGCTTCAGGATATCGTTGCAAAACATGGTCCGGAAAGTGTTGCGGGTATCAGTACGGGTCAGCTGACACTTGAAGAAATGGCACTGGCTGGCCATGTTGTCAGAAATCATATCGGTGGTTACCTAGACGGCAATACCAGATTGTGTATGGCAACATCAGTGGTGGCGCACAAACAAAGTTTTGGATTTGATGCGCCTCCTTATACATTGGATGATCTAGAGCTATCCGATGTGATTATCTTTATCGGTGCAAACCCGATTGTCGCCCAGCCTATCGTTTGGGATCGGGTCAGAAAAAACACCAATAAGACCATTATTACCCTAGACCCGAGAAAAAGTGAGACGGCCAAGCGCTCTGACTACCATTACCCTATCAAGCCGAAAACAGATATCACTTTTATGTATACTCTGGCCAATCTGCTTATCCAAAAAGGTTGGATCGATAATAGCTATATTGACAAGTACACTGAAAACTTTGCTGGATTTGTTGAGCAGGTTAAGGGATATACATTAGAAACAATAGAGGAAACAACGGGAATAACGGCAGCACAGGTAGAAAAACTGGCTGAGCTTATCCATCAGGGAGAGAATGTTTCTTTCTGGTGGACGATGGGAGTCAACCATGGATTCCAAGCGGTAAGAACGGCACAAAGTATTATCAACCTAGCATTGATGACAGGCAATATTGGTAGACCGGGAACGGGTGCTAACTCATTAACCGGCCAATGTAATGCTATGGGATCTAGACTATTCAGCAACACCACGGGCTTATATGGTGGTGGAGACTATGCTAATCAAGCGCAGAGAGAAAAGGTCGGTAATGCCCTAGGATGCGATCCGAGTATCTTCCCGACTGCGCCGACTATCGCCTATAACCAGATTATTGAAAAGATCATCAGCGGCGAGATCAAAGCACTGTGGATTTTATGTACTAACCCAAGACACTCCTGGGCGAATAACTCACAGTTTGCCGAAGCATTAAAAAAATTGGAATTCTTTGTTGTTCAGGATCTTTACGATAATACCGATAGCTCTGAGATGGCGGATCTCTTCCTGCCAGTGGTTTCTGGGTTACAAAAAGAGGGAACAATTATTAATACCGAGCGCAGGATCTCCAAGGTAAATCCAGTGCTTCCTAGAACCGAAAAACAGAAATGCGACTTTGAGGTGATCTACAACATAGGTAAGGCGCTTGGCATGGGCGATCTTCTTAAAGGATGGGAAACCCCAGAAAATGTATTTAACCTAATGGCCAAAGCCACCCAAGATTCGCCCTGTGACTTTACTGGTGTGAACTATGCGCTGCTTGATGAAGGATATGGCGCACAGTGGCCATTCAAAGCAGGGCAGACACACAGCGACGCTAAGGCGGAAAGAAGGCTATACGAAGATAATCAGTTCTACACGCCGAATAAAAAAGCCAAGTTTATGTTTGAAGATGTTGTCGATAATCCGGTACCGGTCAATGATCAGTTCCCTTATATCCTTAATACCGGCAGGGGCACCGTAGGTCAATGGCATACCCAGACAAGAAGCAAAGAGATAACGCGGGTAAACGATGCGACCTCTGAAGACGCTTATATCTACCTTTCTAACGAGCTTGGCAATAAACTCGATATCCAAAGCAAAGATAATATAAAGGTGAGCTCGATAAACGGACAAAGCAGCGAATTTATTGCAATACTGACTGAAGATGTCCCGATGGATCAACTCTATGCCCCGATCCACTATATTGAGACCAACAACCTCACGCTTTCTATCTATGACCCTTATTCCAAGGAGCCATCATATAAATATGCACCGGTTAATATCGAGAAGCTGGTTTGATAGTGAATTAACAATACATGCTTATGTAGATGATTTAGGTGGTTTACCACAGAGGACACAGAGGTGCTGCGCACAACACAGAGAAAATGACTGATGGGTCGTAACCCATTAATGATTTGTGTGGTGCACTGTTGGAAGTTTCTATGTTTACCTGAATTAAGTGCATTGGCATTTAACAGTATTTAAAAATTTTGGAAATAGGTAAAAATGAGAGAATTAAAGAAGAAAAGAATTCAGATAGACCGCGATAAATGTATCAGCTGTCTGACCTGTGTCAGCGCCTGTATGGTTGAAAAAGATTCGGAAGAATCAAGAAACCGTGTGGTAATGAGCAGCGACTTGAAGCCGACACCAATATTCTGCAGACACTGTGATCAGCCAGAGTGTGTCTACACCTGTATGAGCGGCGCGATGAGAAAGGATTTGGAAACCGGATTGGTACTATACGACAAGGAAAAATGTGCCAGCTGTTATATGTGCGTGATGGCTTGTCCCTATGGTGTGCTAAAAGAAGACGATCGAACCAAAAAAGAGATTTTAAAGTGTGATATGTGTGTTGAAAATCCAACGGGACCTGCCTGTGTCACCAAGTGTCCAATGGAAGCGATCACCGTTGAGGAGATAAAATAGTGATGAAATATGTAGTAATTGGCGCCTCAGCTGCAGGAATGAACGGTGCAGAAAACCTAAGAAGAATGGATCCCAATGGTGAAATTACAGTGGTATCTACCGATGAGTATATATATTCACGCTGCATCATTCATCACTATATCTCCGGAGAAAGAACCAAGGAAGGGATCAACTTTGTCGATAAGGACTTCTTTGAGAAAACCAACATCAACTGGATCAAAGGAAGATCGGCTGTCAAACTTCTTGAAGATGAAAAAAAAGTAGTATTGGATGATGGTCAAGAAGTGGACTATGACAAACTGCTTATCGCAAGCGGCTCTAGACCCTTTATCCCGCCCATTGAGAACCTGAGAGAGGGGATTAATGTCGTGGGTATGAAAACACTTGATGACTGCGACAGAGTTATCGAGCTGGCTAAACAAGCCAAAAGCATTGCTGTGGTCGGTGCTGGGCTTATTGGAATGGATGCCGTCACCGGACTGCTTCATTCAAAGTCAGTTTCTGCCAAACTATCATTGGTGGAAACCAACGACCGATTACTACCACTTCAGTTGGATAAAAAGGCTTCTATCCAATATGAAAATGAACTAATCAAGGGCGGTGTTGATCTCTATCTCGAAAGCTTTGTTCAGGTGGCAAACCTCAATGAACAGAAAGAGGTGATATCTCTGGGGCTAAGAGATGGCCGAGTTGTTACGGCGGATCTGGTGATTGTCGCAACCGGTGTGCGCTCCAATGTCGAGTTTCTTGAGGGAACCAACGTGGAACTGAGCAAGTGTGGCCTAGTCTTTAATGCCCGAGGCGAAACCAATGTCAAAGATGTCTATGGTGCGGGTGATGTAAGCGGCATCGCGCCAATTTGGCCCGTTGCAGTAAAAGAAGGGATCATTGCCACCAATAATATGACCGGCGAAGCCTGTGAGATGACCGACTTCTTTACCTCAAAGGCGACCATGAATTTCTTTGATATACCGACCCTTTCCCTAGGTGATTCTATTAAACCTGAGCAGGAATATGTCGAACAGGGATATAGCGTGGAGGTTGATGAGGGCGGCAAGGGAACCTATAAGAAAATCATCCATAAAGACGGTGTTATCTTTGGTGCAATCGTGCAGGGAGACCTTTCCTATGCCGGTATATTGACTCAGTTAATCAGATCTAAAATGGACATATCTAAGGTTAAAAAATCACTCTTTAAGATTGATTATTCAGACTTTTTTAAATTGAAAAATAACCACGAGTTCACTTTTTAATACCAAACTTCTTCAAAATAAAAAGCAGCCTACGGAATAAATCAGTATTACCGGGCTGCTAATTCATCCACTTGTTTTAATATCTTCTACAACATTGCCTGCCAATTTAGATAAACAATATTTGTTGTTAATCATTGATATTTTTGGGTATTTTGAATAGGTGTTTGATAAGTAAAATAGATCAGCTAATTATTACGGTTGGTATAAAACAACAAAGGCGGCCTAAGCCACCTTGCTGTATTTAAAAATGACAGTGTCTAAGGATTGTAATATTGACCGTTCTTTCTTAGGTAGAAGAACCAGTTAAGCAGGATACATACACCATAGAAAACAGCGAAGCCGTAAAGCGCATTTTCCGGAGTGGTTAGATTAATTTGTTCACCGAGTACCTTAGGAATAATAAATGCGCCGTATGCCGCAACAGCCGAAGTCCAACCTAATACTGGACCTGCTTGCTCTTTATTAAATACCATTGAGATAGTTCTGAATGTAGAACCATTACCGACACCCGTCGCTGTAAATAGAACCAAGAACAGAAGTAGGAATGGAACAAAAACATCCTGCGGTGTAGCTGATGAATAAGCAATTTGCATATAGTAAGCAACACCAACCGCACTACCTGTCATCACAATTGCACAGATTTGAGTTACCAATGCACCACCGACTTTATCGGCAATCCAACCGCCCACAGGACGAATCAAGGCACCGATGAAAGGTCCCATCCAAGCATACATTAGCGCACTGGGTCCGAGGTCATTAATGGTATCATGCGTCATTACGCCATCAACCATAAGGTGTTGATAACCGAAGATAACCTTGATTGCTAAACCAAAACCAGCAGAAAAACCAATAAATGATCCAAAGGTCATGGTGTAGATGATACTCATCACCCATGTGTGTTTATTATTGAATATTTTATATTGGTGGGTTAGGTTTTCTTTTACTTGCCCAGGGATCAGTTTTAATAGGTAAACCGTCAACGCAATAACGATGGGTAATACAATCCACTTGCTTATACCAAAACCAGATCCACCGACTGTTTCAGGCAGCATTAACCACAAACCGAAGATTGAGGTAATAAAACCAATTAGAAGCATACCTGATATAAGTGAGAATGAAGTAACCGGATTAGGCAGGTCAGGTGTTACGTGTGACGCCTTGATATTGTTCATGCCCCACCAGCCAATAACCGTTAAAGGGATCAGGAACACTAGCCAAATATAGCCGGCATTTTGGATCCATGCTTCAGAGCCAGCAGGAATTTTACCAATTAACGTACCAGACGTATTAACCAGCTCCATTGATTCGCCACCGAATAGACCAAAAGTCATCGCAAGTGGAACCAGGATTTGCATGGTAGTAACACCAAAGTTACCTAAACCTGCATTCAAGCCTAGTGCAAGACCCTGTTTCTTTTTCGGGAAAAAGAAGCTGATATTAGACATTGATGATGCAAAATTACCACCACCAAAGCCGGATAGTAGCGCTAATGCCTGGAATACCCAGAGAGGTGTCGTTTTATCTTCTAAGGCGATACCCGCACCAAGAGCAGGAATCATTAATAAAGCAGTTGTGAAAACAATTGTGTTACGACCACCCGTTAAACGAATAAAGAAACTACTTGGTATTCTAAGGGTTGCACCGGTTAAGCCGGCAATAGCCATTAATGTAAATAGTTCACTTTTTGCAAATGGGAAGCCCAGATTCAACATCTGGATGGTAATGATTCCCCAGTAAACCCATACGGCAAAACCGCAAAGCAAACTCGGTATTGAGATCCAAAGGTTGCGGTTAGCAATCTTCTTTCCCTCGGACTCCCAAAAATCGGGATTTTCTACATCCCACTTTTGTATATCTGACATTGAATTACTCCATTAAAAATCAAAATTTATTCATATTAAAAAGCTCGTCATCGGAAAGGATTTGAACTCAATAAATGAGGTTTAAAACAGAGATAAACTCTTATCAGAAAAGCTTATTTCTACTTTAAACACTAATGCTTTCAATAATAATGGCTGTCCAACCTTGGTTATTTAAAGCTGGACCAGGAATCGTTACAAAATGACTGGGCATGTTGTAACAATTCCTAATGTAAGTATTTAAACCGGCATTTCTACGATGCCATCGGTAACACGCACCTCATAAGCTGCAATATTAACCTTTTCATCCTCAAGACAACGTCCATTATTGAGGCTAAAACGCTGTTTTTTCAATGGACTAGCAACCCAAAGTTCACCCTGATGTTCACAGATAATACCTCGAGATAGAACATTCGATTTGCTAAACGGATCCATATTATGGATAGCAAACACCTGTTCATCTTGATAAGGACGGAATAGGGCAACCTGCTCTCCGTTAACCAGTGCACATACGCCAGTTCCTGGAGTTATTTTTTTTATATCACAAACTTTTTGCCACTCACTCATCATTGATTCTCCAGTTCCATGTGTATGATTTCACCTTTCATTTGTAATTGCTTTTCAGCAAATGTTGCCGGTCTGTGTTGCTTGCGTTCAGGCGTATAAACCAAGTTATCATCTCGTTGATCAGTATTGATGAAATGGGCAAAACGCGGATGCAAGGAGCTATCTTCAACGGTATCTTTCCACTCACAACTGTAGTTCTCAATCAGGGTGCCGATATCCTTCTCAAGCTGGTCATTGATCCCCAGTTTGTCATTCATAATGACTTCCTTAAGGTAATCAATACCGCCTTCCAGATTGTCCATCCAGACCGAGGTGCGCTGCAGTTTATCTGCGGTGCGGATGTAGAACATCATGAAACGGTCAATGTATTTCAGCAGTGTTTGTTCATCTAAATCACATGCCAGCAAATCGCCGTGACGAGGTGTCATACCACCGTTACCGCAGACATACATATTCCAGCCGCTATCGGTGGCAATAATACCTAGATCTTTACCTTGAGATTCGGAACATTCACGGGTACAGCCAGAAACACCAAACTTCATTTTGTGAGGAGTACGGATCCCCTTATAACGGTTTTCAAGCATCACACCAAGACCAGTACTGTCTTGTACACCGTAACGACACCAGTTGCTGCCGACACAGGTTTTTGCCATACGCAGTGTTTTGCCATAGGCCTGTCCGCTTTCATATCCAGCAGCAATTAGCCTTTTCCAGATAGTTAAGAGATCATCTTTATGAACACCAAAAAGACCAATACGTTGAGCACCGGTTACCTTGGTATAGAGGTTGTATTCCTCTGCAATAGCAACCAATGCCCCCAAGGCTTTAGGGGTGACTTCTCCACCGGCCATACGTGGAATGACCGAGTAGGTACCGTCTTTTTGTATATTACCTAGGAAATTATCATTGGTATCGTGAAGACCGACATGTGCAGGCTTCAGAATATGATCTCCCCAGCATGAGGCGAGAATAGAGCCGATAACGGGTTTACAGGTTTCACAACCATAACCCTTACCGTGTTTTTCCAGTAGTTCATCAAAACTTTTAATACCTTCAACACGAACTAGGTGGAATAGTTCCTGACGCGAATATGCAAAGTGCTCACAGAGATCGTTACATACTTCAATACCGGCTTTTTCTAGCTCGGCATTAAGCACCGATGTTACAAGAGGCACACAACCTCCACAACCGGTACCGGCTTTCGTTGCCGCCTTGACTGCTGCAATCGTGTGGTTTCCGTCTGTTACTGCCTGAGCAATACTGCCTTTGGTTACATCAAAACAAGAACAGATCACCGCAGTTTCCGGTAGAGCATCCGCGCCTAAAGTTGGTTTTTCTCCACCCGCATAGGCAGGAAAAATGAGAGTGTCAGGGTGTTCTGGCAACTCGATGTCATTGAGTTTCAACTGCAGTAGATCACCGTAATCGGACGTATCGCCAACCAGTACCGCACCGAGTAAGGTTTTACCATCTTCAGAAACAATCAGGCGTTTGTAGGTTTCTTCATCTTCGTTCAAATAAACATAGCTTTTACAGCCAGGCGTCCGGCCATTGGCATCACCGATACTGCCTACATCCACGCCTAGCAATTTTAGCTTAGCGCTCATATCGGCGCCTTCAAAACGGCTTTCGTTACCGAGCAAATGATCAACTGCGACGGTTGCCATCTTATAACCGGGTGCGACTAGACCAAAGAAGCGTTCATTCCATGACGCACACTCACCGATAGCGTAGATATTTTCATCGGATGTCTGACAATAATCATTAATGCCAACACCGCCTCGAGGGGCAATATCTAGCTTCATCTGACGAGCTAGTTTATCTTGAGGGCGGATACCAGTGGAGAATACGATAAAGTCGACTTCTAGCTTGCTGCCGTCGGCAAATAGCAGGGTATTACGCGCATTTTCTCCGCCAGCCACAATTTCCTGTGTATTTTTGCCGGTATGGACCTGCACACCCATGCTTTCAATTTTTTTACGCAGTTGCATGCCGCCTTGTTGATCCAGCTGTTCAGCCATCAACACGGGTGCAAATTCAATAACATGAGTTTCGACGCCTAATGCCTTCAAGGCACCTGCTGCTTCCAAACCCAATAGACCCCCACCAACAACGACACCGCTTTTACTTTTCTTAGATGCGGTTTCAATTAGGTCTAGATCTTCGATGGTACGGTAAACAAAGCAGTCTCTGTTTTGAGAGCCTTTAATTGGTGGAACCCATGGGTAAGAGCCGGTTGCTAATATTAATTTATCGTAGGAAACTTCACGACCACTACTGGAAAAAACAATTTGTTTTTCGCGACTAATATTAATCGCCTTTTCGCCGACTAGAATATTAATGCCATTGTTTTCATAAAAGCCGGGGGAGACTAAAGATAATTCTTCAGCTGTGTGATGTGAAAAATACGAGGATAAATGCACTCGATCATAAGCCACCAATGGCTCTTCACAAAAAACAGTAATTTCTATATTTGAAGCATCTGTTTTTTCAACAAGGTCTTCAATATAACGATGCCCAACCATGCCATTGCCTATGATGACAAGTTTCGTTTTGTCGCACATAAAATGTATTTCCTTTGGATACGTAATAGGAACATTTTTAGTGAAAAAAACAGTTTCAATCTTGATTGAAATCAATTTGAAACCCAAATACCTCTAAAGGGGTAGAGCGTGAAAAGTAAGTTGAGGATAATTAATTATGGGAAATGTGTATATTTATTAGTTGGTTGTGAGTATTTTATCAAAGGTTTAGTACGGATAAAATAATTACTCTGGTAGAGATAACATATGATTTATTTAGTTGTTTTCACTTGGTTTTACAGCCAAAGCGAATCATTCTTCACTTTGCTGTTTTTGGCTTGTTTTAGTGAACGAAAAAATGCTATTTGTACTTCGTTAGTTGTTACTCTTCTTACTGTAAAAGTGCATTAATAAGCAAGTTAAAAACATCGAATGACTTGTTGATAAATTCATTAAAAACAATTAGTTATTGCTGCTATGGCAATGCTTACTTATCCCAGTGGCGAGCATTATTTTCCTGTGTAAGAAATCCATGTTATTTGAGCATTAGTGAGAGTTAGATTGGCTTTTACCTTTATTTTTTTTATCACTTTTCCGATAAGAGGCTCCCCCTCATTATAAAACACTATACCAGATGAAAGTCCGCTCGCTTTAAATACATATTCAACGTCATTTTCATCAAAAGCCAATACCTCAAAATTAATTTCTTTATCTGGAAAAGAAGATGAATCAAAAACTCGTTCACCCCCTTGATAATTTTCATCTCCACCTCGAATAAAAGTATCAAGTTTATCTGGTTCACTGCCTTTAAACTTAATTCTTATTTTTTGAGTTCGGTTATAAGCGTTTGCAGATACATCAAATTCATACCATTTATCTGCTTGTAGAGTTTTCAGGCTTGCTATATCAACTGTATATGGGTTTCGAAAAAACTGAGTGTATAAATGGCTATCACAACCACCGATTACAAATAGGCAAGTTAAAAGGATTACCCATCTTCCATTAAATAACTTTTTTTTCATGTGTTTGTGCTTAAATAATGACTTAATGTTAAAAATAATACATTAAGAATAAAGCATTACAAGTTCCTTATTTGTAATAAATTGATTTGTATGCGAATTCTACACTAAGCCATTAATTTTAATGCAATATACGGTGATAAGTTTAAAAGTAATATGCCTATTTTATAATTACCCAAAAACTTAAAATACATACTCGGTAACTCAGAAGTAGCAACACCTAAAATTTTACTGTGGAGATTAATCGTAAAACGCTTAAATACGATAATAAAAAACGCTGAAAACAAATAAATACTAAGATTTATTACAGTACACCAACCGAAAAAAGTAGTAAGTTCATTGACGCCAACCATTGATTATATCTCCGTAATATTCGTTTTGCATAACGAAGCCGTAGAATTTCCGTTGGATATAAGCGCGGAGTGATGGCCAACGCCAAATGATCAGTTTCCAACTTAAAAAGGCTCTATCAGTGACTCACTATTTTACTGGGCTTTTATCGAATTGCTTAAGATCATCATTAATATTAAACCAAGGTGCTTTTGAAGCAACAAAGATATGAAAGTTAGGTTTATGCGTTGGGGTGCTGTCCAGAATACCTAAACGAATATTATGCTTGCCACCGGTGATTTTTCTAGAAAATAAGCTTGAACCGCAACACTTACAAAATGCTAGCTCTGTTTCCTCACTTTTGGAGTAAATGGAAACAAACTCCTCACCTTTTGTAAAAGCAAATTTTGACGATGAAATCCCACCAACTGATGAGTAATCTGAGCCAGTAAATTTACGACATTCAGAACAATGACAATTTCCCATATAATCAAAATCATCAGGAACTTCAATTCCAATTTTTCCACATAGGCATGAGCCAATTAACATTTCCATTTTTCTTCCTAAGTGCATAACGAGGCTGTAGAATTTCTCCATTTCCAGAAAAAAATCCTCTATTAAAAATTTAATTGCCAATTAAAACAACAAGTTAAAAAATAGAAAGTTTTCATGATTTGGTGAATAACGAGTTATTCTACAGCCACAACGGCCTAATAACTGGCGCGTTATACATCCAATTGATTAGTCTTTTGTTATGTTTATATATAGCGATCAAGATACTGAGCATTAATTTTTTTCCATAGAACGATGAGATTGTTAAAGTTCAGATCGCTTCTATTTATTTGACTGTTTGTTTGACCTGCTAACTGTTCAGAAAACCCTAGTGTATTTTCGAAGGGTTTTGCTTGATCCCTAATTGAATGAAAACCAATCTTTTCACCAGTAGACTTGTCAGTTTTATCTTTTGGTACAGGGTAACGTCCTTGCCATGTTATGTAACCACTAAGTACTCTTAAAATAATAATTTCTTTTTTTGTTGGTTGGTAAAAACACTCTGATGTTAAGTTATCAAGGCCATGGTGTGAAGGTACTGGTTTATCATTAGCTACATAGAATGACTTTAGGAGTAATTCAAATGAAAGACCCATTAACATTAAATATGTATCTCCACTATCTAATAAATCACCATTCTTACAAGCACCCCATAATATGTTGGAAGATTTCATTAGGTGACACGCTTTGTTATGCCAATAGGCTGAATACTTGTTTTGTGTATCAAATTGATTTGCGTAAATCCAGTCGCTCAAAGTATTACCTTTTAAAATTAAAGACACCCCTCTACATTTAGGCACTTTTTGAATTTGGGTTTAGAGCATTACGAGGCTGTAGAATTTCTCTACTTTTAAGAAAAGACAGTCATTTATAAAATTAGTCTTTAGATAAAACAATAACTTGAAAATCGTAAATTATTATATATTTATTAAAAATAAGTTATTCTACAACTTCAAAACCCTAATAACTGGCGGGTTATGCCTCCAGTTGATTAGCTTGTTCGCCATTTTAATTGCAATATTTGACATAAAATACCTTTTTTGATGATCTAAACCGAGCTTTTGGTTTCTATAGTGTTATTATAATTTTCGTATAATAAAATTTAATTTTTAAAAGGTTTTCAAATGTTAATTGAATTTACAGTTAAAAACTATCGCTCAATCAAAGAAGAGCAAGTATTTAGCATGGTAAAAGCAAATGGTGATGAGTTGAAAGACAAAAACACCTTTCTCCCCATGGCTCCGTCGGCAGTACCACTATTAAGTTCTGCAGTTATTTATGGCGCAAATGCTTCTGGTAAATCTAATTTAATTAGAGCCCTTATGGACATGGAATATATCGTTAGAAATTCAGCATCTAAAAGTCAAGAGGGGGATTCAATTGCTGTAACCCCTTTTCTTTTTGATGACATCTCCCCAGATCAACCTACTGAATTTGAAGTTGTATTTATTAGTGAGGGAGTGCGTTATCAATACGGTTTTTCAACTACTGAAAAGCAAGTTCTAGAAGAATGGTTAATTGCTTACCCTAAAGGAAGACCACAAAGGTGGTTTTCAAGGGTATTTAATAGTGAAAGCACTGAATATGAATATAAATTTAGTGATTACTTATTAGGACAGAAAAGTGTTTGGCAAAACGCAACTCGTGCTAATGCTCTATTTTTATCTACGGCAGTGCAATTAAATAGTGAGCAATTAAAACCTATTTTCAGTTGGTTTAAAGAAAAATTAAGACCTACTAATATTGGAGGATGGGGACCTACCTTTACAGCGTCTTTATGCGAAAATAATGCAGATAAAACAAAGGTTCTAAACTTTTTACGGGCAGCTGACTTTGATATTCACGATATTGAAATTGAAACTGAAAAATTTGATCCGGGTTCTTTGCCTGATGAACTTCCTTCTCTTATTAAAGAAAATATCATCAAAGAAATGAAAGGCAAAGAAGTTATCGATATTAAAACAATTCATAAAACCCAATCCGGCAGGCTTGTACCATTAGATATCAGCGATGAATCCGATGGAACACAAAAGTTTTTTTCATTCGCAGGCCCTTGGATTGATAGCTTAAAAAATGGATATATTCTAATTATTGATGAACTTCATGATAGTTTACATCCTAAAATGGTTAAATATTTAGTCGAATTATTTCATTGTAATAAAACAAACCCGAATAATGCTCAGCTTATCTTTACAACACATGAAACATCCATTTTGAACCAAGATGTTTTCAGAAGAGATCAAATTTGGTTTTGTGAAAAAAACAAGTCTCAAGAAACAACACTATATCCTTTGACCGATTTTAGCCCTCGCAAAGATCGTGAAAATATTGAGTTAGGATACTTGGCAGGTAGATACGGCGCACTTCCTTTCATTAACACCTTTGAACTACATGGATGTTAAAATGGGAACTGATAACTTACACCATAAAAGAAAAGCAAAAGCAGCCGAAAGTCTACAAAGAAGGCAATCTAGGCGTTCTTCATATGATAAAATTTTAATAGTCTGCGAAGGTTCTAAAACAGAACCGAACTATTTCAAAGAGATAGTCAATTATTACAAATTAAATACAGCAAATGTTGAAATTGATGGGACATGTGGTTCTAGCCCCAAAAGTGTTTTAGCAAGGGCTGAAGAGTTAGCTGATAAAGAAAGTCAAAAAGGTGATGCGTTTGATCAAATATACTGTGTTTTTGATCGAGACAGTCATGAGTCATATGATATAACACTCAGAAACATAGCAGCTAAAGTTCCTAAAAAAATCTATATTGCAGCTGTATCAGTTCCATGTTTTGAATATTGGTTGTTGCTGCACTTTCAATATACAACCAAACCGTACCATGCTACCGGAAATTCAAGTATAGGGAATGAAGTTCTTAAAGAATTGAAAAAATTCATTCCTAATTATACAAAAGGTAATCGCAATATTTTTTCTTTGCTAATAGATCAGGTTGAATTTGCAAAGCAAAACTCAATAAGAGCTTTAAATCATTCAGAAAAAAATCACACAGACAATCCATCAACTAAAATTCATGAGCTTGTCGACTATCTCCAAACGATGAAAGATGGCTGACAGTGTAATTAAGCCGAATGATTCCGCATTTACGGTGAAAAGACGGAATCGTTTAATTTGTATAAAATATACGCTTTCAGAACATAAAAACAATGCGTTAAGCCCAATAATCAAAAATTTATCATGTGGATAGATAGAAATGTTCTCTATTATCAACAAAAATACGGAATGATTTGTCAGCAAGTTGTCTGCTTAGTATTTTATTTTTGCTGACTTTCTGAGTTCTGTTAGGAGGGGATTTAAAAAATATAATGTCTTCTGTTCTATTTATGGCAATGAAAACGCCACCACACTCAATACCTGCGGGTTTCAAATTGGTGGCGTTTTATTATGTATTAAGTGGCGTTGTGTAAATTGCTGTCACGCAATAATTATGCGCTACTATTCCATTCAAAAAATACGATATATCAACACGTTGAATAAGAAGTATTAAATACGATGAAATTGATTTACATAGTTAACTAACTCCTGCGTATTGATCGCTTTACACGTTAAACCGCTCGGTTTAAAAGTGGTTACATCTTCTGCTGCGACCATCGCATTGATGACCGATTCTTCAACGCACTGCACGGCAGCCAAATAAAAATCATCAAATAATTCATCATTTAAACACGTCATTGTAGAGTAGTTGCCTGATAACTGAGGTAACTCTTGCTCATTAGCGGTACTGAAGGCTAAGAATATATCACCGGAATTATTGCCGCCGGGGGAACCATTTCGACCAATACCAATTGCAGCGCGTTTTGCCATGCGTTTAAGCTGATGAGGCAGCATTGGGGCATCGGTGGCTAAGACTACGATGATTGATCCCATCTCTTTTTCTTCTAGCATGCCGGCATCTGGCATATACTGGCCAATGGGGGCGCCGAGTACATTAAGCCATGGTCGAATCCCATGATTAGCTTGTACAAAAGAGGCCACTGTATAAGTGTCATCGCCTACCGTCACAAGGCGAGATGATGTCCCACTCCCTCCTTTGAAGCCATAGGCAATCATGCCTGTACCACCGCCGACACTGCCTTCATCGATTTTTCCATCCTGTGCATTTGCTAGTGCATCTAACGCATCCTGCTCGGTTACATGCATGGCATTGATGTCATTTAATACACCGTCATATGTTTCCGCGACAACAGGCATAGCCCAAAGGTGGTTGTCAGCCCAGGTGTTTTTATAACGTTCAATCATCCATTTCACCGCCGCATGGTGAGTCATTCCGACACCGTGTGTATTGGTGAGCATAAGTGGGCCACAAAAATAGCCACCATCTTGTATCCAATGCGTACCGGTCATTTCACCATTACCATTGAGTGCATAGGTGCCTGCCCAAACGGGTTGAGGGGTATTATTATTGCCACGGGGCAGTATTGCTGTTACGCCAGTTCTGACCGGGGAGGTTACATCGTCTTTTATTAATGTTTTATAACCAACTAACACACCGGGAACATCTGTGATCGCGTTGTTTTTGCCGGTTTTCCCTGGAAAAGGAAGACCTAATTCTCTCGCTCTGAGTTTTTTAGTCATTATTCTGCTCTTTTTCTGGATTTAAAATAAATTCCTACATATGCAATACAGAGTGAAAACAGTAGCATCAGTGTTGCGATTGCATTGATCTCTGGTTTGACTCCTTTTCTGATCATGCTAAGGATATAAACGGGTAGGGTGGTTGAATCTGTGCCGCTGATAAAGTAGGTAATAACGACATCGTCAACGGAAATAATGAAGCTCAGTAAGGCTCCACCAATCACACCCGGTAAAATAAGTGGCAGGGTGATACGTTTAAAGGTTTGCCATTCATTGCCACCTAGGTCAGCAGATGCACTTTCTAATAGCGGGTCGATACCAGCCAACCGTGAGCTCACGACAATAAATACGTAGCTTATTAAAAATGTACAATGGCCGATCACGATGGTGGTTGAGCCAAGTGTAAAACCTGAGCCAACAAAGAATATAAGTAATGCAATACCAAGGACGATATCGGGCATCACCATGGGTACGTGCATTAATAACTGGTAAAAAGCGCGCAATTTAAACCGATAACGAGCGATTCCTAACGCAGTCATCGTTCCCAGTACAGTGGATATCAGTGTTGCACTTGTGGCTACATACAAACTATTTTTGAGTGCGTCTAATAGATGCCCCGTTGAATCCACGTAGGTTTCTGGCATTTGTACTTTGGGCGCGACACCAAATATAAGTCGATACCAATCGAGGCTTCCACCTTCCCAGTTGAGAATACTAATTGGGTTGGCATTAAATGAATAAATAACGATCAACGCGATGGGGGCGTAGAGAAAGATAAAAAATAACAAGCTGTAGGCAGAGAGTAATTTTTTCATAATATCGATACCTTTTATAAAATCCGTTATGAGTTTAATGGCGATTTTTTCATTCGATAAAACACGACGGTCAGTAATATCAACATAAATAACGTGATAATCATTGATAACGCAGCACCAAATGGCCAGTTTCTCGCATAAAGAAATTGCTGTTCAACCATATTGCCAATCATTAATACTTTTGTGCCACCAAATAGATCTGGGATAACAAAATTACCAAGGCTAGGTATGAAAACTAAAATACTGCCAGCTAGCACCCCTGGTAACGTCATTGGAAAAATTACTTTTCGAAAGGTCGTAAATGGGGTGGCACCTAAGTCTTCCGATGCTTGAATAAATTTCTTATCAAGGTTTTCTACGCTGGAATAGATGGGTAAAAACATAAATGGAATAAAGATATAAACCATGCCGATAATCACCGCTGTATTTGAATACATAATGCTTAATGGCTCGCTGATAATACCCATCCATTCAAGAAATTGATTAGCGAAACCGGAATCGCGCAATATCAAAATACAGGCATAAAGACGGACAATCATGCTTGTGAAAAAAGGCAGAGTAATCAATAGGATAAATAATGATTTTTTCTTTTCAGACAAACTGCTGATCCAGAAAGCAACGGGGTAGCAAATAATGAAAGTACATAAAACAGTCGTTAATGCTAATCCTATGGAGCGCAGTAAAATATCAAGGTAGACAATATCAAATTCTTCATAATATCCGTCTGCCCAGCCCAGCATTCGACCGTAATTCCAATGATAAAAATTCCATTCGACTCCTCCGTAAAGCCCTGGTTCTAGGAAGCTATATGTCAGCATAATTAACAGAGGAATCACGAAAAAAATCAACAAAAACAGTGATGCCGGAGATAACGTTACGAGTAAAGAAATTTGTTGTCGCGAGTATGTTTTTGTGAATAATTTCATGCTGACACCTGCTTCGTTTTTCTTTTTAACGAAATAACATGAATTAAATTGATTTGGTAATACAGCGGGACGATGTCACCAATATTATAATTACCTTCCCCTTTGCGAACCAATGCAGATATAGATTGGCCATTGCTTAACTTTCCATGTAACTGATAGTCGGTGCCAATAAACACAATCTCCAGAACTTCCAATTCTATGGCTTGTGGTAAGTCATTTGAGATGGTTGGGGCTAACGTGAGTTGTTCAGGCCGCAACATAACCTCGACTTGGTCTCCGATATGGTAATCATTTTCCGCACAGAACAATTTCACACCGTTACAATCAATGGTTGCATGGCCTTTTTCTATTTGAACAATTTTACCGGTGAATAAGTTGCTTTCTCCCATGAACGTGGCTACAAATCGGTTTTTGGGCGTATGATAAATTTCATCAGGCGTGCCCATTTGCTGAACTTTTCCTTCATTGAGTACAACAATTCTATCTGACATTGTTAGGGCTTCTTCTTGATCGTGCGTGACAAAAATAAAGCAAATGCCGAGTTCCGATTGCAGTTTTTTAAGTTCAATCTGCATTTTTAAGCGTAAGTTTTTATCAAGGGCTGAAAGCGGTTCATCAAGCAGTAATAATTTAGGTCGATTAATAATGGCTCGCGCTAATGCAACCCGTTGTTGTTGACCACCTGAGAGTTGCGATGGCATACGTTTTTCTGTGCCGCTTAAGCCAACCATTTCCAGTGTTTCTTTAACCCGTTGGTTTCTTTCGGTTTTCTTTATCTTGGCAATATCGAGCCCATAACCGACGTTATCTTCAATGGTCATATGTGGAAACAATGCATAAGACTGAAAAACAGTATTAACAGGACGTTTATGAGCAGGAAGTTCAAGAATGGATTTGTTTTCAATCAGAACATCTCCATCATCTAAACGCTCAAATCCTGCAATAATTTTGAGTACAGTGGTTTTTCCACAGCCAGAAGGCCCTAACAGGGTAATAAATTCATTCTTTGCGATAGTGAGATCAATGCCGTCTAGCGCTTTAACTAAATTTCCTTCCGGCGTTTTAAATTGACGGTAACCGCGCCGTATACGTATATAGTTGTTAGATATATAAGTTGACATTCAATCCTTCCTTTTAAGCATATTGAATCTAGAGCTATGTTGTTAGCGCTAACTATTGTTGAATTAATAGGTACGAATTTTTGTCCAAATACGGTCGTACAATTTAATTCCTCTACCTAGTTCAGTGAAAATCTCAAGTTTTTCGCGTACCTCTTCAGGAGGATTGATGCTTTCGTTGGTGCGAATAGAATCAGGCAGTAACGGGACTGCATCCTTGTTCGCGGTACCGTTCATTTGTTGTTTAGTATTTAATGCCGCAATTTCTGGCTGAGTAAAAAACGTTAAGAATTTTTTTGCATTACTTTTGTTGGGCGCAGATTTCAGTACACACATGTTTTCTTGGTACATGGTGGCCCCTTCCTTTGGAATGACGTAAGCCATTTCATCAGGTGTTTGAAATACATAATTCAGGCTACCTACATACCATTGTGCTGCAGCGAGATCGCCTGATTGAACCAGTGATGGGCTATCGTATGTAAATGAAGAGATATTAGGTTTTTGTTCAAGAATAAATTTTTGCGCAAGCTCAAGATCGTCGCGATTAGTTGAATTGATGCTTTTCCCATTTTTTAGTAAACCGATAGCAATAACTTCTCGCATATCATCGAGCATGGCGATTTTTTTACCCTGCTTGCCAAGATTAAAAAAGTCGTCCCAAGATTCAACTGAACCCGCTAGTTTTTTATTATAAACAATGCCAACGGTGCCCCATCCATAGGGTAAACAATATTCTCCGTTGGGGTCGGTTTTTGCATTTAAAAAGTTTGTATCAATGTGTTTGAAACCAGGTGACTTATTTATATCTGTTTTTTCGAGTAGATTGAGCTGAAACAGGATGTCTTGCATATGAACAGAAGGAAATACAATGTCGTACCCAGTCGCACCAGCCTGTAATTTTGCCAACATCTCTTCATTTGAGCTGTAAGTATCTAAGCCTACTTCAATCCCTGTTTCTGCTGTAAACTTTTCAAGCACTTTAGGGTTAATATAATCTCCCCAGTTATACAATCTTAGTTTTTCGGCAGACATTGCTTGTTGTGATAGTCCTAAACTTAAAATGATAAGTGTGGTTTTGAAAGATTTTCTGTCGAATAAACGAGTGTTATTACTAGTCTTTAAAATATTCATTGATACACCTTTGTATGTTGAAAGTGGATTGAATGGCACCCTTTTTTACATTTAAAAAATCACTTTTATGACTTCATTAAATCGTAAAATTAGTGTATGTTTTTTATACTTTCCTTTCTATATCATAATATGTTAGATTTCTAACATATTTAAAAAGTAATAAATAACAATGTCTTACGTATTATTTTTTAGATTGGTAAAATTAAATAATCGGATAATTTATTTCTTTTTCGCACCATGATTGGGATGTTGTCTTATAGGTGCGCCAAAGGCGTGCAAAAAAGTAAATATTGATAAGGAAATAGTATGGTTCATACCTTTAGCAATCCATCGGAAGTTATTACTTCAGCAACAGCACAAAAAATAAAGCGATTAATTCCAGAAATTTCTGTTTCCGAAGCCAGGGTTGCTCAATTTATTCTTCTGAATTTGGATGAGATAAGTTTTGAAACGGGGGCTTCAATAGCAGAAAAAGCATCGGTTAGTCAGATTACAGTGAGTCGTTTTCTGAAACGTGCGGGTTACAGAGGCATTTCTGCGCTTAAAAATGAAATGAAAAAAGAGAATATGGACCGAGATGGAGGAGTTGAAGATAAAACGCCTATTAATCGTTTTTACCGAGATCATTTGGAAAACGATATGCAAGCGATGATGCGTTTATATTATCAGTTCGATAGTCCTTCGTGGACGCAATTAGTCGATACAGTTTACCGTGCTAAAAAAGTTTATGTGACGGGCTTTCAGACAATTAGAGGGACGGCGGAAGATGTTTCTCGTAAGCTATTATTTGCGCGCAGTCATGTACAGTATCTTTCTCCCCATGATGGCATGTTGGCTGAATGGTTTGGTATAGATGAGCAACCAAAAAAGAAAAAAAGTTATGACGTTTTAATTGTGTTAGATATTGTTCCCTATGCTTCCGAGAGTAAGAAATTATGCGCAGAAGCTAAAAAACGCAATATGGAAGTGGTGGTGATAACGGATGAATTTTGTTACTGGGCAGAGGAGTATACACCGCATGCATTTTACACGAAGTCTAAAGCGGGCCTATTTTTGGAATCGACATGGGGCATTGTATTAGCCACCAATATGCTTGTTCACTGCGTTGCAGACCGGAATCCTGATAGTGCGTTGCGTGTCAAACGATGGAGCAGCATCTCCAAGCATATGAACTTATTTTGAAGGGGAGTGGCGAACTAATCTAATGGTATAGGCATTATAAAAGAAGGCGATGGCTTTATTTATCAAACTTACCCAAAACCCAACCGTTTGCTAGGCCTTCTTTTGTTTTCATTATATGGAACAATTCAATAATATTTTTAGCCCATTTTATCTACTTTTACTTTGTTATCGATTCCAACCAACCAGATACTGACCAAATCTCTTAATTTTCAGTTGGTGCAATATCCTTAAAAAACGCCCTACATACGTGCAATATTATATTTCTCACTCCTATCCTTATTTTTAACTTGTTGTTATATATGGAATTAATTATTTGGCATACTTTTTTCATGTAAGAATAATAAATTACATGTCTTGACATATAAATAGGCCGAATTAATGAATGACTTAAACATATCCCTTGATAACCCATTAATTAGTGATGGTTTCACACCCGGAACCAGTGTTGCCATGCACCTTAATCAGCGTTTGGCTAAATTAATAATGTCAGAATTTGAGCGCCTGATAAAAGAAAACTCCGAGTTAACGCTGGCTAGTTGGCGAGTGCTGCTTGCCTTACACCAAATGGGCAGTTCTTCACAAAAGGTCATTGTTGAGTTTTGTTATTTAGATCAGGGCCAAGTTAGTCGTGCTTTAAGGTTTTTAGAAGAAAAGAAATTCGTTTTCTCTGGAGAATCTGAGCAGGACCGACGTTCTCGTTTATTTTCTTTAACTTCCGAAGGACAAGCATATAGAGAAAACCTTCAGCCTAAAATTGATGCGTTTCATCAACGGCTTAATGATGCTTTGACGGAAGAAGAAATTAAAATTTACAGCGTTATCACTTCTAAAATCGCTGATGCAGCAATAAGAAACTCGAATATTGGTAAATGATAAGTATTTTGTAAATAAATGTAACTGGAATTAATAATAATTAAGGAGAATTTCATGAATGAAGCACTAAGAAAGCCATCGTTTTTAGAAGCGATAATAGGTTTTACACTTATTTTAGGTGTCATGATTGTAGGGATTGGTTTCAAGGTCGGTATGCAAACGCCTATTTTATTTGGGGCGATAACGGCGGCAGTAGTTGCATTGTATTTAGGCAATAAATGGGAACAAATTCAGGAGTGGATAATCAAAGGGATCTCATATTCCATGGTTGCCAATATCATCTTAATGTTTTCAGGGATGCTTGTTGGACTTTGGATTATTGGTGGGACGGTTCCTACATTGATCTATTACGGTTTAGATCTTATTTCACCCTCTATTTTCCTCCCTATGACATTTCTGATTTGTATTGCGACATCCTTAGCAACCGGGACCTCTTTTGGTACGATTTCAACCGTTGGTTTGGCTCTTTTAGGTGTGAGTATGGGGCTTGGTGTACCGGCTCCCATGACGGTAGGGGCAGTTGTTTCGGGTGCTTTTTTTGGTGATAAAATGTCGCCAATCTCTGATACAACCAATATCGCGCCTGCAATGGCCGGTGCAACTTTGTTTGACCATATCGGTTCTATGTTATGGACTACGCTTCCTGCTGCGATTATCTCGTTAATCTTATACGCCATTATTGGTAGCGAATATGGTACTAATACAACGGATATGTCGATGGTTGCTGACATTATGTCAACGATAGACGCTAATTTTAATGTATCCCTTGTAACAGTTATTCCTCCCTTTTTACTGTTAGTTTTATCTTTTAAACGTGTTTCGGCTATACCTGCATTAGCAATTGTTGTGTTTGTAAGCATGATCCTTCCTTTCTTCACCCAAGGTATTTTCTTCAGCGACATCATTGCTTCAACAATGAGGGGATACAATTCAGAAACAGGTTTAGCTATCGTTGATAAAATTCTATCGAGAGGTGGAATTAGCATGATGACGGAAAGTATTGTGATGATTATAGCGGCGACAGCAATGGGCGGCATATTAGATAACAGCGGCATTATGCAGGTGCTTATTTCTAAAATGCTTAAGAGTGTTAAAACATACCGTGGCTTGATTCCCGTCACACTTATTTCTGGTTTATCGATTGTATTAGCCACCGGAAATATGATTTTAGGCAGTATTATTGTTGGGCGAACTTTTAAAGATGCCTATAAAGATATGGATATTCACCCAAAAGTGTTATCCAGATCGCTTGAAGATGTCGGCACGTTAACCAATTCAATTATACCTTGGGGCGGCGCGTGTATCTTTATTCAAGCGGTGATGAGTATCGATTTAAGTTATATCCCATATGCTTTCTTAAATTATTTAACGCCTTGTATTTCAATGATTTTTGGTCTCACAGGTATTGCTGTTTGGACCATTAATGGAAAACCAGTTTTAAAGAAAGCAGCGAAGAAAGCATTAAAGAAAGAACAAGCAATAGCAATATCTCATTAAGGAAGTACCAATCGTGATTATAGAAAAAACCAATAGTAGTTACAGTAAAATTCGTCCCTATATTCCGGGGGCGAATATTGAAGAAGTGCAAGAAGAGTATGGGATAGAGTCGCTTATTAAATTAGCCTCAAACGAGAATCCATTAGGGGTTTCTCCTCGGGGAATCGAAGCACTAAATTCAACTGCGAATGGCGTTAATATCTATCCCGATCCTAGTGCGATCTCTTTAAGGAAAGCCATTGCACGTAAATTGGGAACCACAATGGAGCAGATTATTGTTTCTAATGGCGCAAGTGGCGTTTTACGGTTAGTCACAGAAATCTTAATAGAAAGTAGAGATGAAGTTGTATATAGCAAGCCAACATTTCCCGCATATTATAATAATACCGTGCGTAATGGTGGTGTACCTGTAGAGGTGCCTTTAGCTGAAGGTTACAGATATAACTTGCAAGGTATGTTAGACGCTATCACCGATAAAACAAAACTTATGATTATTTGTAACCCTAATAATCCGACGGGAACCATTTTATCCTATGCCGAAATTGAGCAATTTTTGGACGCAGTTCCTAGAGATATATTAGTCGTTGTCGATGAGGCATATATTGAATTTGTTGAAAATAGAGATGAGGCTGACGCCCTGCAGGGGTTAAATAAATTCGCTAACCTACTCATAGTGAGGACATTTTCTAAAATATATGGTCTTGCAGGATTAAGAATTGGTTATGGTATCGCATCGAAAGAGATTATCGATACGCTTTATAAAGCACATCAAACCTTTGTTACCAGCTCACCTGCTTTAGCAGCAGCAGAAGCGGCAATAGATGACGATGAGTTTTTAGAGACGGTAAAACGTAATAACCAAATAGGGAAAGAATATCTCTTCCAAGCATTTACCGAGATGGGCTTTGATGTCGTCGAATCCGAGGCAAATTTCCTTTTTGTCGATATGAAAATTGAAGCGATTGAGGCGTACAAAGGATTATTGAAAAAAGGTTGTATTATACGCCCCATGGGTAAATTTGTGCGGGTGACGATTGGCACTGAAGCGGAAAATAAAGCGCTAATCGCTGCACTCAAGGAGCTAAAATGAAAATACTTTTTTACAGTGTATTTAAAAATCAAGAAGCGGATTTAAAAGCGGTTGCGGCTGAATGTGGTGTTGAAGTTGTGATGGTTGGCCAACCGCTGGGTATGGAAAATGTACACCTTGCTAAGGGCTATGAATCAGTATCATGCGCTGCGAAATGTGATTTAACGAGAGAAGTATTAACTCAGCTAAAAGAATATGGCGTTAAATATATTTCAACCAAAGCAATTGGGTACGAAAACCTTGATGTAGAGGCTTGTAAAGAGCTTGGCCTTCGGTTCAGCAATGCAACATATTCACCTCATTCGGTTGGTGAATTTACGGTGATGTCCATTTTAACTTGTTTAAGGAAATTATCATTTTCTCAAGCTAAGTTAAGACAGAAAGATTTTACTCTATTTGGTTTGCAAGGAAGAGAGTTACACAATCAAACCGTTGGGGTCATTGGAACGGGTAAAATTGGGCAAAGCGTGATTCAAGGGCTTTCTGGCTTTGGTTGTAGAATTGTTGCTTATGATATCTATGAGAATGAAGATCTTAAAAAGCATGTGGAATACCTTTCATTGGAGGAAGTATTTAAACAATCCGATGTGATAACGCTTCACGCTCCCCTGCTTGAATCAAGCCATCATCTTCTTGATGAAAAAGCATTTAACATGATGAAAGATAATGTGTGTATTGTTAATAATGCACGTGGGGAATTAATCGATACCGAAGCATTAATTAATGCTCTTGAAAGTGGAAAAGTCTCTGCAGCTGCATTAGATGTTGTGGAAGATGAGCTCGCATTTTTTAGGTATGACTTTCGTGAAAAAGAGATCACCAATAAAAATCTTAACAGGTTATTAGCGATGGATAATGTGCAAGTTACTGCCCATCATTCTTTTTTTACACGGCAAGCTGCATTAGACATGGTCAATTCAGCAATCAAGTCATTGCAAGGGTTTAAGGCAAAAGGTTATACAGAGAATCAGATTTGTTAATGTTGCTATACGATAATCGTGGATAAAAGAACGCTTTAATCAGTCGTTAATGGCCTCAATATTTAAACTATTTTAATTTGAATATTGAGGCCGTTTTTTTACCAATAAAGCTACGCTTGAGAGCTAGTTCTATGTTGAATACCCCAAAAAAATCAAAATGTTAATCGGCCATTACTCGCAAATTTAAATCTCGCCATACTTTAAAAGCTCATTAATTTAACAACAGGAAAACGTGGTTATGAAATCCTATCATTCGCTAGCCTTTATTGCATTTTTGCTCGCGCTAAGTGTATCGGGGCCATTGTCGATTAACTTTTACCTCGCTCTATTGCCAGAAATGGCGGACTCATTAGCCACAAGTGCGGCAACCATCCAGCAAACAGTCAGTGTGTATTTAATCGGATTTGCCTGTGCTCAGCTTATTGTTGGCCCTTTATCTGACCGATTCGGTCGTCGGCCAATATTGATCATCTGTTATACATTATTTGGTTTGGCCTCATTGGTTTGTGCATTGGCACATGATGCTAACGTGCTGATCATGGGGCGATTTATTCAATCATTAGGTGGGTGTGCGGGCGTATTAATTAGTCGTGCGATTGCCAGAGATGTCTTTTCTCCGAAGGAAATGGGACAAGTCATGTCCTATATGATCACGGGATTTTCTATGGCGCCACTGATTGCTCCGGCGATTGGCGGTTTTGTGGGTATTGCTTTTGGTTGGCGTAGTCTTTTTTGGATTTTAGCCGGGATTGGGTTTTCCCTTATGCTATGGACTTACTTTACATTCCAGGAAACAAATAAAGCATTGAACCCCAAGGCAACCCAACTCAAACAGATTATTCGAAACTATGCGTCTTTACTCAGTAATAAACATTTCCTTTGTTACTTTTTGGTGGTTTCAACCTCAGTCGCAGGCGTATTGACCTATACCTCTGCATCGAGTTTTGTGCTGATTGAAGTCTTAGGGGTTCCAGCTCAATATTACGGATTGTTATTTAGTATCAACGCATTCGGCATGTTTTTGGGTAGCCTTATTTCTGCAAAATTAAGTCGGCAGTTTGGTAGTGAATCAGCCAGTTGGTATGGTTGTTTGTTGCTGTTAACGGGCGGGACAATTTTAGCCATACTCCCTTTGCTGGGAATCGTGTCTATTTTTACGCTTGTTGGCTCTATGTTTATTTATGCGCTGGGTAATGGTGTTGTGATGCCATCGGCGATGACACTGGCGATCATGCCATTTCCTAAGAAAGCAGGAGCAGCGGCCGCGTTAATTGGTTGTTCCCAATCTGCTCTAGGGGCACTGTGTGGGTACATTGCAAGTCTACTTTACGATAAAACTGCTATCCCAATGACTTCGATTATTGGTTTAATGTCTTTGCTGGCCTTTTCCGGACTTTTATATATCAGAGTTTCACAAAAGAAGGTGCAATATCCTTGATAAACAAAGCAGGCTCGTTGGGATTATTTTAGGAAGCAAATCCGCGCATAAAAAATTTTATTTTCTCTATTGAAAAATAATAATAATGACCATAAATATAGTAGTGTGATGGTGTGTTGAATATGACTCATCACCTACTGTTTTTATTTTATTTACTCTCAGGAGAACTTATTATGAACACAATTGATTTAACGCCTCTTTATCGCAATAGCGTTGGTTTTGATCGTTTGGCATCCCTGCTGGATAATGCCCTAACCACGGAAACAAAAGTCAGTGCTTACCCTCCCTATAACATCGAAGTACTCGGTGAAAATAACTACACGATTTCATTAGCGGTTGCGGGTTTTTCACAAGATGAACTTGATATTCAAGTGGAGAAAGGGGTGTTAAGTGTATCGGGCAATAAAGACAAAGCGCAAGAAGAACATAACTACCTGCATCAAGGCATTCCAAATCAAACATTTGAACGTAAATTTAATTTAGCAGATTATGTTGAAGTGACGGGCGCTGATCTGTCTAATGGTTTATTAAATATCAACCTTGTTAAAGAAATTCCAGAAACGATGAAACCTAAGAAAATATCAATTAATCAGGTAGATAACGCATTAGAACATCGTAAAAAAGAAAAAGTAATTAATGATAAAAGTAACGATCAAGCTGCTTAGCTTGATGAGATTAAAAAGAGGCAGTATTGTACTGCCTCTTTAGACTTTATTCGCTGCTTCACAAGTACTTAGTCTGCCATTTTTATTATTAAAATAAGCGTTAATACGCTCTATCCTTTCCTAGTATGTCCTATTGCAATTATACCAATTGTATTAAATATGTGATCTAAATTTTGCGCTGGAAAAATGGTTTAGTTTGAGGCGAAAGTTGATGTAAATGGTTGTTCCCTTAACGAAACTTTCAACAAAGAAATAAACTATTTTAACCAGCAAAATAGATCAGCTAATTATTACAATTGGTATTTAATGTATCGAAACCACATTGAACCCTTTTGCCCAAGGCAGTACACTGATTAATAATTACTCATTTTTTTGTGCTGAGGTATTTCAATGGAAAATGAAAATAGACAGGAAAAGTCGCGCTTAGTAAGTGGCCAGATCTTTAAGCGTATTTCAAATGGCATCGGGAGAGTATGCTAATGAGTTATACACCTAGTTTTAGCCTCACCAATAAAAGTATTTCATTAATTATATCGATCGGAGAGCAACTGGGCCGATTATCTGCCTACCAGCACACAACGCTGTCAGAACAACAACTCAACGCATCTCTTATTCCTATTGTTCAAGGTACCTTAGCCATTGAAGGCAGTAAGCTGAGCGAATCACAAATTCTTGATATTCTAGATGGAAAGCAGGTGATTGGTTTAGCGAAGGAAGTATTGGAAGTAAAGAATGTTTTTCGTCTATATAAGCACTTAGATACTTTTCAGTCTGATGATCAGCAAAGCTTAGTGCTTGCTCATAAAAAGCTGATGTTTCAACTTATCGATGAAGATAAACAATATCGATGGGGCAGTATGGGGGTGATTAAAAATAATAAAATCATTCACATGGCACCACCTGTTAATCTTGTGCCTAAACTGATGGACGATCTCTTTATTTGGTTGAAAGAAAGTGATGCGCATCCGTTAATTAAAAGTTGTGTGATGAATTACGAGCTCGATACTATTCATCCATTTTCCGATGGGAATGGAAGAATCGGGCGATTTTGGCAAACATTAATTTTAAAACAATATAATGATGTCTTTTTCTATTTACCCTTAGACAGCCTTATTGCTCGGAAAAAAAGTAGGTTAAATGCGGTGTTAGCGGCAAGTACGAAGCACTCAAATAGCACGCCATTTATTGAGTTTATGCTAGAGATGATTAATAAAGCATTACAAGCATTTGAATATCCAAATACGAATAAACTCATAAAGCCCCCCCAAGTTAAGCCATTAAGTAAAGGGCAAGGCAGTAGTCAGGTCAAAAAATTACTAAACGTAATGAGACTGGAACAAAAGAAATCTAAGGAAAGCGCATTTAAACGTGAAAAACTACAGGAATTATTAGGGCTTAGCGATAAGAAGTCTTTCACTAAACGTTACTTAAAACCGGCATTGGAAGCCGGAATGGTTGAGATGACGATTCCCGATAAGCCGACCAGTCGTTTACAGCAGTATCAGTTAACACGATTAGGTAGGGAATGAGTGAGATTAGGCTAGGTGAAACGAATACCCACACTAGCCTAGATTGAGCAATAAAATTAACGTGACCAGTTTGTTTTACTCAGTTCTACGATTTCACTTCCTTTACCATTAATCAGCGCTTTCATCATGTAAACACTAAATCCTTTGGCTTGTTCAAACTTGATTTGCGGTGGCATAGCAAGTTCTTGTTTAGCCGTATCTACTTCAAGCACAACAGGGCCGTTATAAGCCATCATCTCATCGATTGCAGAAGGCAATTTTTCGGGATCGTTTACGTGTATACCTTTGAGTCCACAGGCTTCAGCAATCGCAGCAAAGCTTGGGTTCTCTAAATCAGTATCATCGGATAAATAGCCACTGGCTTTCATTTCCATCGCGACAAAACCTAATGAACGGTTATTGTAAACAACCATTTTAATCGGCAAGTTAAGTTGTTTAAGAGAAAGTAAATCTCCCATCAACATAGAAAATCCGCCATCACCACATAATGCAACTACTTGACGGTTGCGGTCAAAAGACTGCGCACCCATTGCTTGAGAAAGCGCATTAGCCATTGAACCGTGGTTAAATGAGCCGATTAAACGACGTTGACCATTCATCGATAAATAACGTGCAGCCCAAACCGTTGGCGTACCGACATCACAAGTGAAAATGGTATCAGCATGGGATTTTTCATCGATTAAACGTGTTAAATATTGTGGATGAATAAGCTGATGAGATGTTTTTCCATCAGCAAGTAGATCGAGGTCCTTACGAGATGTCTTATAGTTTTTAACGCATTGTTTTAGGTGTGAGTCAGAGCGGCCTGTTTGGATATGATCAAGCAGTGCGGCGACTGTATTTTTCGTGTCGCCGAGGACACCAAAGTCGATTTGTACATGACGGCCTAGGGAAGCAGCTTGATTATCAATTTGTAAAATAGTGCTGTCTTCAGGATAGAAGGCGCGGTAGGGAAAACTCGTCCCTATCACAAGCAACGTATCCGATTGACGCATCGCATGATAGCCAGAAGAGAACCCGATAAAACCGGTCATACCGACATCGTAGGGATTGTCATATTCAAGAAATTCTTTACCGCGCATTGCATGTACGATCGGAGCCTGTAATTTTTTTGCTAATGCAATGATTTCATCGTGTGCCCCTTTACAACCCGCACCGCATAATAAAGTGACTTTCTTACTTTTATTAAGGTGGTCCGCTAGGGTTTGAATATCAGGTAAAGCAGGCGTATATGAAGCAGGTTTTGGTAAATTCCATTTAGGTTTAATGCCTTCCGGCATCGCTTTCAGTGCAACATCACCCGGTAGCACAAGCACACTAACATCGTTATGTAAGATAGCTTGACGCATTGCAGTTTCTAACATGAAGGGCATTTGTTCAGGATTAGAAACAAGTTCACAGTAAACGCTACATTCTTTAAATAATTCCTGTGGATGTGTTTCTTGGAAATAATTACTACCCACTTCAGAGGAAGGAATGTGAGCAGCAATCGCAAGTACAGGGACTTTATTGCGGTGGCAGTCGAACAAACCATTAATTAAATGTAGATTACCTGGACCACAAGATCCCGCACAGACAGATAATTCGCCTGAAACGTGTGCTTCAGCGCCCGCAGCAAACGCCGCTGTTTCCTCATGGCGTGTTCCTAGCCATTCTATTGTGCCCATCTTTCTTAAACTTTCACTTATTCCATTGAGTGAATCGCCAGTTACCCCCCAAATGCGTTTTATACCTGCTTGTTCAAGGGTTTGAGTAATGAAACTTGCGATACTTTGACTCATATTAAGATACTCCTAGGATTCAATTTGATAATAGAAAATGCATAACAGATGTGTAACAAAGAAGAACCAATGTTTTTACATTTATTGATCATCCTCTTTAGAAGGAAGTTTGACAATGTGTAATTGATCTTGTTTTTATAATTTCTTTTTATATAAACTGTGCGCTATATCAAAAATAAGAATAAAGATATCTGGAATTTTCGTTGTTTATTAGATTTAAATCCTTTATTTTTCACGTTTGGTGGTTTTTAAATTCTATATTCTTTTCTAAGCTAGATATGTGTGTTGACGTGTTTTTAATTGGATGTAAATGAGCCTAGCGGGATAACGAATGATTTATTGATATATTTCATGATCTTAATGAATGTAATTTAATAGAATCATAGCCTCTTTCCTTTTCAATGAATGGTACGTTTATGCCTTTGTTGAACCACTGTAAAACATCATTATTTAAGTGTGGTAAATGTTTCTTTCAGATCGTTTTGTAATACAGCATCAGCACATGCTTCACGTCGTGCGCATTGTTATTGCTTGTGCCATTGCATTGGTTATTATTCGAACCTATGACTTTCCACATTCAAGTTGGGCATTAATCACGATTACCGTTGTGATGGGGCCCATTTCTTATTTAGGATCGGTATTAACCAAAGCAAATCAACGTTTATGCGGCACAATTATTGGAGCCTCATTTGGACTTGCTTTATATCTATTACCACCGTCTTTGATCTTGCTTCACGATGCCCTGATGCTTCTTATTCTTGCGATTGCAATGATCGTGGTAAAAGGTAAGCACTCCTATGCAGCGGTATTGGTTGCACTTACGCTTTTTCTCGTTGCAGGTGCCGGTAGTGGTAATATTCAAGTTGCAGAATGGCGCGCCTTTAATGTTATTTGGGGATCATTATTAACCATGATTTGCAGCCGCTTATTTTTTCCCTCCAAAGCGAAGATTCATTTTCAATTGCTTGTAACAGAACTTTTACAACAATGTGGCGATTATTATTTAATGCACAGTCGAGATCTTAATACGGAATTATCATTAAGTGATTACAATATTAAAGGACTCAGCGCTAATCTCGCAAAACAACGCTCGTTAATGGCACACATCTATAAAGAATGGAAAGGGGACAATCAAGATATTACCGATATTATTGTGATGGAGCGGCGTGTATTAAGTGTATTAGAAACGATTATTAGCCGAGAATGGGATAGTCAAAATGCAGTGACAGAAATTAAGAACAATGCTTTCTTGAGTGAAGGAACGGCTGCATTGTTTAAGGAAATTAATCAATTGAGTGCCAGTGTCGCACGTGGCAATGTTTCATCTTTATTAACTGATGATATATCGTTATTGGCCGTTACCTACCAGACCTTTAGTGCGATTGATAATGGAGAAAACATGAATAACTTTAATTTTTTTGGGTACTTATGGCTAAATCATGAGTTCGCACATCATATTTCTTCCATTTCATTTAGTCTAAGCAAGGTATTTAACAATAAACATTTCAAAGAAGGTCAGCATCAGGCCATTGCAAATTAAATAATATGCCTATCGAATATTAATTTCTTCGTTCAGACTTGTTGGCTATGTTTGCTTTGTTTATCGATAACAATATTGTTTTTGGCGGGATTAAACCGAAAAACAAACAAAATTTACACAGATTGTTTTGTTTTTGAGCGAACAAACTAAAAATTCTAAAAATTTATAAATAAAGGGTTGCAACAGGGACCGAGTTTCTCTATTATTCGCAGCACTTAGACGGCGCCGACTTAGCTCAGTTGGTAGAGCAACTGACTTGTAATCAGTAGGTCACCAGTTCGACTCCGGTAGTCGGCACCATTTAAGTCCTGGAGGGGTTCCCGAGTGGCCAAAGGGAGCAGATTGTAAATCTGCCGCGTAAGCTTCGGTGGTTCGAATCCACCTCCCTCCACCATATTTCTACTCACTTGCCACAGTGAGTTTACAATGACAATGCAAACGCATTGTTTTTGTGATCAAGATGCATCAATTTGCGGGCATCGTATAATGGCTATTACCTCAGCCTTCCAAGCTGATGATGCGGGTTCGATTCCCGCTGCCCGCTCCAAGAATTTCTACTTTAAAACCAACCACTGCGGTTGGTTTTTTTGTTTCTGGCTTCCCATAAAAAATTTCGGTGACCAAAGCATTCTTTGATGCCTCTCACTGTAAAGAATACTTTCACTCTAATCTTTTATTTTTCTTTTGTTTCTCTTTGTAAGTTTTGTACCTCGCTAAGTGCTCTGTAATAAGTTATTGCAACTACTTAGCATTCCAATCTCTCGCAATGCATATCTAAAATATAATACACTCGATAAAGCTAGGGTTTAAAGCTGTTTGAACAGTTAGGTCTCACAGTTTCTGTTAATTTATCACTAGGTATTGAAGGTAAATTTTGGGGTAAAGTTAAAAGTGTAGAGAGGATATTAGAAAGAAAACGAAAGTAAATTCAATACCTGCTTTAGCGTGTATATATTGATTTACCTGTTTTGGCGTGTAATAATGTTTTTACCTGCTCTACCGTGTGAGATTGAATAGATGAAAATAACCAACACAAAGCAACTAAGTGCTTATCTTCGAGATGTACGATTAGATGAAAAGCTATCACAAACGGATGTCGCTAAAAAAGTGGGTATTCGTCAGGATACCGTTTCTAGTTTTGAGTTAAAACCAGAATCCACCAAAATAGAAACATTTTTTAAGTTGCTTTCTGCGTTGGAACTAGACATTACGATCACGCCTCGTAACAGTAATAGCTCTGATGGCGCGCAGTGGCCGGAGGAATGGTAATGGCTGTTCTTGATGTTTATCTAAATGGTTATTTAGTCGGGCATTTTACTAAAGAGAACAATGGCGCACACGCTTTTGCTTATAGTGAAAAGTGGTTGGCTATTAAGGGGGCTCGGCCTATTTCATTATCAATGCCGCTCTCGAAGCAAGTCTATAAGGGAGATGTAGTTTATAATTACTTTGATAATTTATTACCTGATAATGCTGAAATACGGCAGCGTATTATCTCCCGATACCAAGCAAATTCTACTCAACCTTTTGATCTACTTTCTGCTGTTGGCAGGGATTGTGTCGGTGCACTACAGCTACTAGCACAAGGTGTCTTCCCTGAGAATGTTAAGGTTTTAGAATACAAACTGCTTTCAGCGCAATCGTTAAATAAGATCTTTAAAGGATACTTGTCTAATATTCCACTTGGCATGATTGAGGATGAACAGGATTTCCGGATATCTGTTGCAGGGGCACAAGAAAAAACCGCACTTCTCAAGATTAATGATAAATGGTGCTTACCGCTGAAATCGACACCTACTTCTCACATAGTTAAGTTGCCTATTGGTGAGATCAAGAGCCATTCATACACATTGGATATGAGTGATAGCGTTGAAAATGAATTTTTGTGCATGCTGCTTGTAAAAGCTTATGGGTTACCTGTTGCTGAGTGTGAAGTGATACAGGCAGGTAATATAAAAGCATTATCAGTACAGCGTTTTGATCGTCAATATTCAAGCGATGGGCAATGGTTGATGAGAAGACCACAAGAAGATTATTGCCAAGTATTAAATATTCCATCGGGTTTGAAATATGAAAATCAGGGGGGACCGGGTATTGAAGCAATTATGAAGCACTTGTTGGGATCAAAGAATGCCCAGCAAGATAGATATAACTTTATGAAAGCGCAGGTGCTATTTTGGTTATTAGGCGCATCTGATGGTCATGCAAAGAATTTTTCTATTTTTATACTGCCTAACGGGGAGTATCAACTAACACCACTCTACGATATTTTATCGGTTTATCCGGTGGTGAGTAAGCAAGGGCTTAATATTCGACAAGTAAAATTGGCGATGGGATTAAAAGCAACGAAAGGGAAAAAATACAATATCGATAAGATCTACTCTCGTCATTTTATTGCGACTGCAAAATCGGTTGGCTTTGATGTATCGGTTATGTCAAAAATAATTAATGAGATTAAAGATGTAACTGAGCAAGTTATTGGCAATGTTAGAGCTCAACTTCCAGATACTTTTCCTGATAAAATTTCAGAAAGTATATTCAATGGAATACTCTACCGGGTGAAAAAACTGTAGATAACGAACTCTAAAAGTTAAACTTATTCAATTTGAAAACTCAGTCTTATTGATAGTTTTAAATACTTTATTTGATTTTCAATAAGTTGTGATAAATATCAGCTACGTTATCATTTGAACCTTATAACCGATTATTTTCTAATGACGATATTTTATACCAACACGCTAATAATTTAGTGAGTTGTTTGCTGGCGCTATTTTTTTTCTCACTTTCTCGAGTGAGGGCTGACCAGGCCAGATCAATACCTTGTTTCCCAAGTTGAGTGCTACTAACTCTTTGCGATTGAAGGGCTGCATTTACGGCCCACTTCGACAGAATGCTTACTCCCAACCCTGCACTGATTAGTTCAATGATTGCATCTGTCATTTCAACAACTTCTACTTGGTGTGGAATCACGCCCGATGGTCGAATAAAACGCTCATACTCAAAACCGGGTAAGACAGTTTGACTATAAGTGTAATATTGGATTTCGCTGAGATCCTTAGGTTCAATAAATTGCTTGTGGCTAAGTGGATGATTGTAAGGAGTGACTAGCACGAGTTCATCCATAAAAAGAGGTGTGCTAATGATGCCGGGTGGCGCGAGATAACCCGGTGCAATTACAATATCGACTGAGCTATGTTGCAAGCTAACAATCGGATTTTGTGTAGCTGAGGCGACTAATCTTAGTTTGAGGTGACTCGCTTCCTGATTCACGAATTTAATAAAGTCAGGGATCCAGTAATAACAAGAGTAAGAGGCGACGCCTAAACGCACTATTTGGTTTTCGAGGTGTGCGTTTTGTTCAAAATCCGCTTCTGCGCGTGCTAAGGTCGGCAGTGTTTGTAATGCAACTTGTGTGATCAGATTACCGGCAGGTGTTAATTTTAATCGACGCCCTTCTTTTTCAAAAAACTTCCCGCCGATACGACGTTCCGCTTCCGCAATTCGATGGCTCAATGCAGATTGGCTAATACCGAGCGCATCTGCTGCTTGAGCGACGTTACCAAATTCGGAGAGTGCTTTAAGCATTTGCCAGTGTCTAATCTCTAGTTTCATAAAGTGACCAAATCATTAAATCAATACATGAGAAATGTGCATGTATATGTATAGTAATTCACTTATATATTAATTAGTTTTCGAGTATTGTCTAGCTTGTTAAAGACGTATTTATACGGGAATGGTCTGTTTAAAGCGTTAATAGGGAAATGGGTGACGATGAGGAAAGTAATGGCTGTCAAAATGCAAATGAACGGATCTGTGATGGTTTTGTTAGCGGCTATTGGATTTGGTTTTAATCCGCTCTTTGCGCAAATTCTATTTGCCCAAGGTATGTCCGTAGAAGTTGTTACTCTTTGTCGCTTTATTTTACCTGATATTCTTTTGTCATTTTATTTGCGAACCCCTTCGGTATTGTGGCCTGAAGTGAGACGCATGATTATTATCGGTTTTGCTAACGCTCTGGGTGTGTTGGGATACTTTTATGCATTGCAGACTTTAACACCCGCCACCGCTATATTGATTTATTATACCTATCCTTTTTTCTCATTGTTGATCGGCATTTTGGCCTTTAAACGCTCGTTAAGTGTGAATGCATTATTATCCGCCGTCTTAGTGTTAATCGCGGCCTCATTAGTGATAGATCCCTCGCAGTTATCCATAGCCTCGAAGTGGGCACTATTAGGTTGTTTTTTAGCGCCTATCGTTTTTGCTTTTCAAATACAATATTTGGCTAAGCCTAAACAGAATTTAACGGCGCTTAGTCGTATGGCTTGGGGCACTATGGGGCATTTAGTAGTTCTCATCCCCCTTGCCGTTTGTACTTCACCCGAGGTGGCTTTCCCTCATGAAATAAATGGTTGGTGGGCTTTATTAGGCTTAGCATTTCTTGCCGCCGCTTTACCTCAGTATTTATTTGTAATGGGGGCCGTTAATACTAAACCAGAAGTCATCGCTATTTTAGGAGCAGTTGAGCTCGTTGTTGCAATGCTTTCCTGTGCACTTTTCTTGGGGCAAGCACTGACTCGATTAGATATAACGGCAATGTTGCTGGTTATTGTTGCGCTTGGTATCCGAGATCCCAAACCAATTACCATGGAGCATGAAGTTGCGAAGAGCGTCGTGATATAGTGATTCCGAATATAGAGATTACAAATATGAGCGTGTTTGATGAATAATTCTTGATTGATTTTTCACTTGAATCAATAAGCCTTTATTTTGTTTTATATGCCAATCCATTGTAGTAATACTCTATTTCTTTTACGGTAAAACAGAGTGTTATACCGGTTTTTTTCTTATCTTTATTTTCGCCTATCGCCAGTTTTATGGGGGAGGACTGTTTATCATTCCCATATATTTCAGTAGCAGCTTGTATCTTTAAAATATGTCCTTTTTTCCAATTAAAGAAGAGTAAGCTAGCTACTGGGTTTTGGTGTAAGTTCCCTAACGTATTAAAAAATCCATTACCAACATAATCATCCATTAATAATTGACCATTTGGGTTAATAGAAACAAAGCCTGCTTCTCCTCCGCGATGAGAAATATCTGCACCTCGACTATTTAAGCTTTTTCCATCGTTAAAACTACTCGCGATAAAAAGGGCATCGGAATGAGTAATTAAATCATGGTCACGTTGCGTTAATTGTTGTCGAGTAAGGGTAGAAAAATTTGCATAATCTGGATGATTTAACACTATTTTTGGTTGAATATATTTAGGGCAATTACCGTAGCTTTGTAAGACTTTTACTTTAATATATTTCTGGCTAATGTCGATGATCGTTCCATTGACTCGATTACGTCTTTTAGTATCAAATTGAATACCCAGTAGTCCAATGCGTGACCCGATGACCAGTTCATCTCGCATAAAATCCCCCATCGAATTTTGAGTGTTTATGACTAATTCATTCTCTGAAGTTGATTGAATAAAACCTACACAACCAAAGAACACGCTAGCATGAATATCAGAGTGATGGTCATTAAAACCAATCAATATCATGGTCAAAGATTCAAAAAATTCACGATGCTGTAATGGCATAAACTCACGAATAAATTTAGGGCCTATATCCGCCATCAATTTATCGGTGCCCATTAATTTTTGGACAGTTAATTCGCCTTCATGCCAAACAGACCGTAAATTATTCGTCATTATCTTGTCCTAATTAACCGATCAATTCTAATCGAATACCGCCAGGAATAGCGCACATCATATGATGCAATGGTGTTCCTTCCAGTGCTTCAGGTGGAAATTCAATACCAATATTATTCAGTAGTTTGAATTGATGGTGTAATGTCTCAAGTGCTTCTAAGTTAGCGACCTTCAGTGCAAAATGGTGTAAGCCGACATTTTGTTTACGGTTAAAATCAACCTTAATGGCCTCGTCTGCTATTTGCCATAACGTCAGCATAATTGTCCCATCAGATACAAAAATTGCAGGGTAATCGGGTTTTTCACCTACTTTTTTAAAGTGTAACTGATCGATAAAAAACGCAGCTGTTTGATTGATGTCTGGCACGCTAAGCCCTAAATGATGAATACCTGTGGTACCGATAGCTGTGTTTGTAGTTGAGTTACTGGTTGTTTTACACATATACAATGGCCTTATTAAATTAATTTTAGTGTGGTGAACAGTTCTGTTTACTACTATAGGTGAACAAACCTGTTTACGTCAAGATCAAATGCGTTATAATTTAGTAAAGACAACGGGGTGAAGCGCATGCAACCAAGAAAAAAACATTTAGTCGACACGGCACTGACTTTATTTAACCAACATGGGTACCATGCTACTGGCATTGATCTCATTTTGGCTCAATCTAAAGTATCTAAAGCCACCTTATATAAACATTTTCGTAGTAAAGAGGAGCTGATCTTAGCTGCTTTAAAACAACGAAATGAGCAAGTTTTAGAGATGATTAAAAGTAAACTAGAGGAGGCTATTACAACTAATACACCTCAAGAATTGGTGATTTTTGATGCATTAAATGAGTGGTTTAATAGCGAGACTTTCTTTGGCTGTAATTTTATTAATGCGAGTGCAGAATATGCAGATTCAGATCACCCGATACATATTTATGCTGCACAGCACAAACAAAGGGTGGTTGAATTGGTGAGTACGACATTATCGTTAAAAGATAAGCTCAAGGCCGATCAAATCGGCTTATTAGTCGAAGGCGCTATTGTGATGGCGCACACGAGAGGCATTAAAAATGCGGCGCTGATGGCAAAAGAAATGGCACGACTGATTCTTGATGCTAATGATTAAATCGATTTGATTGTGAGCGTATTCAGTGTGTATTGTTATCTAGTTTAATAGATAATGGATTAGATTTTAAAATCTTCTAATATGTACTTTTTGATGAATGACTTTATTCGTTAATACTTCTATCGGCTGTGGTTAGTCGTGGGCATAACGCAATCTATTGTATTTTATTGCATCATGCCTAATTGTTAAATAGGACCCGCACCATCCTGTGGTGTACAAATATAAATAGATTCTTGAATCCCGGTTTTCGCTTTATATTTTGCTTCAATCGCAGCTTGAGCTTGCGCGACCATCTCAGTTGGCATTAACGCGACACAGCATCCACCGAAACCACCGCCGGTCATGCGTGCGCCACCTTTATTACCCAGTACATCGGTTAATACTTCAACAATATAATCTATCTCAGGTACGGTAATTTCAAAATCATCGCGCATAGACGCATGCGAGGCATACATGTATTCACCGACTTTCTGAAGATCGCCTGCAATTAATGCGTCAGCACAAGCTACAGTTCGATTATTTTCAGAAATAACATGGTGTGCACGTTTGTAAACATCAGAGCCTTTTTCAATACTTGATGCATTTAATTCGGCTAAGGTTGCATCACGCAATGCGACTTTACCGAGTTGACGAGCAGCCTGTTCACACTGTTCTCGTAAGGCATTATAAGCACCATCCACTAAGCTGTGCGTTACATTTGAGTTAACAATCATAATGCTAACGCCTTCAGGAATATGTACTGCCTTGGTTTCTAGGCTACGACAATCGAGAAGCAGTGCATGATTTTTTTCGCCACAGGCGGAGATCATTTGATCCATAATGCCGCACATACAGCCTGCAAAATTATGTTCAGAAGCTTGCCCAATCAAGGCTAAATCTGACTGGCTTACATCCAGATTATATAATGCTTTCATTGCCTGACCGGTTACTACCTCAAGTGCTGCAGAAGAACTTAAGCCCGAGCCTAGGGGAACATTTCCAGTGATAGCAATATCGGCACCGCCTAATGAATAACCTTTTTCTTTTAAGAAGTGAACCACACCACGCATATAGTTCGCCCATAGTTTATCTTCCGTGGGGGTGATCGTTTCATTCACGGAGAATGTATCTTGCACATTATCATAATCGACTGAGATTAGACGGACGATGCCATCGTCGCGTTTAGCACAGGCAATCACAGCTTGATAATTAATCGCACAGGGCATGACAAAACCATCATTATAATCGGTATGCTCACCGATTAGATTAACTCGACCTGGAGCTTGTACAAATGTCGTTGCCGAATACCCACAAACTTGTTGGAATGCATCTATAGCACGTTGTTTTAATTGATTGGTTGACATAATGTAACTCTCCGTCTTTATTGTTGTTCTTTGTAGTGAACATCGCTTACATCGCGTAATTTCTGTGCCGCTTGTTCAGCCGTTAAGTCGCGTTGTGATTCTGCTAACATTTCATAGCCGACCATGAATTTACGCACGGATGCTGAACGCAGTAGTGGCGGGTAAAAAATAGCGTGTAGTTGCCAATGTTCAATATCCGTTCCCGCCTCAAAGAAGGGCGCATAATGCCAGCCCATAGAGTAAGGGAAGGAACATTGGAACAGGTTGTCATAACGGCTGGTTAATTTCTTGATAGCAATCGCCAGATCATCGCGCTGTTCATCTGAAAGTTCGCTCATTCGATGAATATGCGTTTTAGGTAATAGCATGGTTTCAAATGGCCATGCAGCCCAATAGGGGACGACGGCAATCCAATGTTCTGTTTCTACAACGGTGCGCTCACCATCTTTTATTTCAGCCTGTACATAATCAAGTAATAGATTTGAGTGCTGTTGTTCATAATATGCTTTTAAGTGTTTTTCCTTGCGTTCAATTTCATTTGGTAAGAAGCTATTTGCCCAGATTTGACCGTGTGGATGTGGCTGTGAACATCCCATTGTTGCGCCTTTATTTTCAAACGCTTGTACCCAAATATAATCTTTACCCAATTCTTCAATCTGTTCATTCCATGTATCAATAACACCACGTATTTTATTCACAGGCAGTTCAGGCAAGGTTTTGCTGTGGTCAGGTGAAAAACAGATCACTCGACTTAAACCGCGCACACCCTGTGTTTTAAAGAGTGGATTGGTTGATTCTGGCGCTTCAGGCGAGTCAGTCATTAATGCTGCAAAATCATTCTCGAAGACATAAGTACCTTTATAGTCTGGATTTTTATCACCGGAAATTCGGGTGTTGCCTGGGCATAAAAAGCAGTCTTTATCGTAGTTTGGAAGCTGAACCGTTGATGGTTTTTCATCTTGTCCACTCCATGGGCGTTTAGCACGATGCGGAGAGACTAAAATCCATTGTCCGGTTAAGGGGTTATAACGACGATGCGGATGATCAATCGGATTAAATTTAATATCAGACATAGTAGTTCTCTATCTTATTTGTGATGCCAGACATGTAAAAACGATATCTGTCATTTAGGATTATTGTTAATAGCCCTGTCGATTGTTTGATTGCCAGTGCCAAATATTTTCTGTCATTGCGATTACGCTACGGGTTGCTTTCCAACCAAGATGATTTCTGTTTTTGTTGGTCGCATATGTACACATGACTATCGGTATAACATAAGCTTCTAGTACCAAGACGCGCCACGATAAACTGCCCCTTAAATTCAAATAAATAATAGCAAGTATTATTCTGAAAATAAGTGATCTACCGCAAATAGTGTAAACGTTTACATTTATAGTGCAATTTATTTTTATAACACAGTGCTTAGGCCGAATTTTAAATTAGGTTGCTTAATGATTGTGTGCTGAGGTCTATCGGACTAATAATGGGGTTAACGTGTTAATTACTCATACTTTAAGTTTAAATTCAAACAGAGTTATTCGAATCTACCGTGGATCGTTTTATATGCAAAATAAGGTCGTTTTTTATCCTTAATGTGTAATATTTAAACGAATAATGAGAGCTTCCCCTAGTTTTTTTGTGTTGTTTTAGAACTATCCCCCGATTTTTTTCTGCTGTTTTATTACTATATTATTGTATTGCAAGTGTGTCAGTTTTTAGCTTTTTATCTTGTAAATAGCGCCAATATAACTGTTTTTATTTGCCATAAGCATCATTGGAAATGACGTGATTTATCAATGTGTTTGTTATGAATAAGCGAATATTCATGGTCGGGTCAGAAACTGAGAAATTTGTACGTTTTTAAAAAAGAATAGATGTTCATCGTGAATATTTTGGATTATTGAAATATTCAACACAAAGCAAGAAAACTTATATATTAGGAGTTAACTATGCGTTCTAGTTTAAAAAAAGGTTTGATATCGGCGTTATGTTTGGCGTGGGCATCTTCAGCATATTCTGCTGTTGAGCTTAAGCTTGGCCATTTTGGGTCTGAAAAACATCCGTCCAATATTGCAGCGATGCAATTTGCAAAAAATGTTGAAGCACGTACAAATGGAGAAGTTACTGTCGAAATATATCCCAATAATGCCTTGGGTAGCCCACCAGAAGTACTTGAGCAGGTCATTATGGGCGTCGTTGATATGAGCCTATCAGGACAAGATCAATTAGCTAAACATGTGCCTTTATTTGATACCGTTAGTATTCCTTTTTCCTTAAAAAACTCAGAACATGCTGATCGTGTGTTAGATGGCCCTTTTAAAGAATGGGCGGCACCTGAATTAGATAAAATCGGCCTTGTTTACCTATCCAGTTGGGATTGGGGATTCCGTCAGTTAACCAACTCTGTACGTCCTATTTTATCGCCTGCTGATGTTAAGGGCTTAAAAATTAGAACGCCACCAGCAATGACTTACCAAGCAGCAATGCAAGCACTCGGTGCGAATGTGCAAACCATTGCGTTTAGTGAATTGGTCATGGCAATGCGTCAAGGTGTTGTTGATGGTCAAGAAAATCCAATCGGTGTTATTTACAATTTGAAACTGTATGAATCTCAAAAATACATTTCGATTATTAATTACTTATATAGCTCAATGGTGCATGTTGTTTCTAAAGATGCTTGGAGCCGTTTAACGCCAGAACAACAGAAAATTGTTCGTGAAGAGTCTGATTCTGCACGTTTGTTAATGCGTCAATTAACGCGAGCAGAAGAGTTGAAACAAATCGAAGATATGCGTGCGAAAGGGATTGTGATTGATGAGCCTGAACTTGCACCTTTCCAAGCAATGATGGGCCCTGCTTACGAGCAAATTAAAAAGAAAGTGGGCGCAGCTAATTTTGATAAATGGATTGAGATGGCTAAATCGGTTGAATAATTAAACGATTATGTTGTTTTATTGTCGATGATTTCGTCTTGCTAAGGCGAAATCTATTATTACTATATCAAGGGAATGAATGATGTGGCTGGATGTGCAAAAAAGATTATGGCTAACAAAATGTGAGTAGTTGAAGATGATTTTTTAACGGGTAATCATCCATTAAATTGGTGAGTGTTCGCTTATAAAAATCACCATTAAGTTAACGATAATTTCCACTTCCCATCATGACCACTTTATTCATTCCTTTGTCTAACTGATAGGTGGCTCTAAGTATGTTGACCTTAGCGATATTCGGCGTTCTAATTTTCCTCCTTTTGATTAATGTACCAGTTGTTGTCGCAATTGGCCTAACATCAGTGATGTTTTTTGTTGGTCTAGGTGATGCGCGACTTTTAGCTATGCTGCCTCACCGTATGTATTACGGCACAACCGGTTTTACACTGTTAGCTATCCCCTTTTTTATTTTAGCCGGCAATTTAATGAATACCGGCGGTATTACTGACCGTATTTTCCGTTTTGCACAATCCATGGTGGGGCATATCGCCGGTGGTATTGGTCAGGTTAATATTGTTGCGAGTGTTATCTTTTCGGGCATGTCTGGGTCTGCGGTTGCCGATGCAGCAGGGTTAGGGCAGATAGAGCACAAAGCCATGGTTGACCAAGGTTATGATCCGGCTGATTCTGCGACGCTAGTGGCGGCTTCCTCGGTGATTGGACCCGTTATCCCGCCGAGTATTCCCTTTGTACTATACGGCTCAATTACCAGTGTGTCGGTTGCCCGTTTATTCTTGGCTGGCTTTATTCCAGGGATCATGATGGCACTTGGGATGATGGTTGCGTTAAGTGTGTTAGCAAAGCGAAGAAACTATCCCTGTGCTGAACATAAAGCGCCTTTTAAAGAACGTCTTTCTGCATTTAATGGTGCATTTTGGCCCTTGATGGCACCTATTATTATTGTTGGTGGCATTATGAGTGGTTTTTTCACACCAACAGAAGCTTCGGTCGTGGTGTGTGTGTATGCCGCTATATTGGGTTTTTCCTATCGAGACTTAAAATTAGCCGCGCTTCCTGGCATTGTTTATAAATCAATTACGCAGTCGGTAAGCCTGTTATTTATTATCTCTGCCGCCAACTTTTTCGGATGGTTAATCATCCATCAAAAGATTCCAGATAGCGTAATTGCAACACTGGTTGGCTTTGGGGCAACTCAATCTGTCGTCATGTGGATTGTGATTGGTATTGTATTAACCATGGGGTTGTTTTTGGAAGGAAACGCTATTTTCCTCATCACTCTGCCTTTATTTATGCCGATTGCCAATATGTTTGACATCGACTTGGTTAACTTTGGTGTTGTTATGGTCTTGTTGATTATGATTGGTAATTTAACGCCGCCGGTCGGGATGTGTTTATTTGCCGTAGATAGTTTCGCAAAAGTCGGCATGCCGGCCCTCGCAAAAAGAGTGTGGCCTTATCTACTGATGATTTTTTTAATCACGGTTCTAATTGCATTTGTGCCAAGTATTGCACTGTTTTTACCTAATCTAATTATGGGAGAAATGTAATGGTTGCGTTATTTAAAACAATAGATATCTGGATCCAGAGAATCCTTCGTTACATTGCAATGACGATGTTTGCGGTACTTGGACTGTTATTAATTGCGAATATAGGTTTGCGTTTGATTAATGATTTGGTTCAATTTTTAATTCATCATGGCATGGAAGGGGCTGCTAACGTTATTCAGAGTGTTGTGACTATTAATTCGTTTTATTGGTTTGATGAGATTATCGAATTAAGTTTTGCTGCATTGGTTTTTTATGGAGCAGCGGGATTATGGTGTGCAAAGTTACACTTTTCAGTTGGTGATTGGATAAGCCCTCGGATTAAAAATGTGCGCATGAAACATTTTTATAAACTGTTAATCCTGATTATTTCCGCGATTTTTATAGGCATATTATTTTGGTATTCACTAAAATTAACCCTAAGAACCCATCAGGTCACCACTGCATTTCAAATTAAACAGTGGATCCTCTATTCCTGTGTGCCAATTTCGTCGATGATTATGCTACTTTATTCCATCGTCGACGTTATTATCGAGGCAAAGCATTTTGTTCAAGGCACTCCTAGCAATGAATGATGGTGTTTAATTGACAGACAATCCGGTGCGTTTCTAATACGCACCGGCTTTTAAAATTTAGGGGCTAGGGTTGAGGGATCTGCCGATAATTGTGCTTTTAAAAAGGGTAACAAGACCAAACCAATCGCTGCAGATGCAACGGCAATAACGGTAAAGAATCCACTCCAGTGATAATTTTCAATGATCAGTGCTAATGGATAACCTGCTATTGCAGCACCGACATAGGCAAATAAACCAATAAAACCGGTGGCAGCTCCCGGGGAATTTTTATGGGAGCACTCCGCCGCTGCCATACCAATAAGCATTTGTGGGCCAAACACAAAAAATCCAATGGTAAAAAAACAACCCGCTTGAAGTATTAACGAGCCCGTTGGCATTAACCAAAGTGCGGTTACTGAGAAAAATATACCAATCGAAAAAAGTAACGTCATTAAAATACGATTACCATAAAATAATAAATCAGCACCTCTACCAGCCACCAGTGCGCCGGCAAACCCTCCGACTTCAAACAATGCTAATACGGAGTTTGCGGTGACTAAATCATAACCATATTGCTCTGTTAGGTATAAATTTCCCCAATCTTCAATAGCGATTCTGACGATATAAACAAGAATGTAGCTAAATGCTAAGAGCCAAATGTATTTATTAGAGAAAACGTATTTTTGAATTATCTCTCGGTAGCCTAGCCCTTGCCCGTGTTGTTCTTGCTCTATTTCCAATTTATCATTACGCCACTTACCAATGGTTGGAAGTCCCATGGTTGTTGGCTTATCTCGTAAACGCCAACATAATATTAAGCCAATTAAAACGCCACAAATTCCAGGGACGATCATGCCTTCTCGCCAACCATAATGTAAGGTTAAAAAAGCCACTAATATTGATAATAAAACGTTACCTGTATTGTGTGCTGTATTCCATATTGACCACCAAAATCCTCGTTCAGATCGTGAATACCAGGTTGTTAATAGTTTCGAGCAAGAAGGCCATCCCCAACCTTGAAACGCTGCATTTAATGCCCAAAGAACCGCAAACATGGCTAATGAATTGGCAAAACCACAGAGTATATTCACAATGCCGGTGATGATCAGTCCTATTCCCATAAAGTATCTTGGGTTTGAGTTATCTGAAATACAGCCTGAAAAGAATTTAGACAATCCATATGTGATATAGAACAGTGTACCGATAAAACCAATATCGACCTTATCTAATCCAAAGTCTGTCACCAGCGCAGGCATAACATAATTAAAACTTTTGCGGGTGAAGTAAAAGCCTGCATATCCAATATATAGATTGAATAAAATATGACGCCGCCAATAACGATAAGATGAATCGATGGTCGCCTTATCTTCAATTTGATGGGGACTTGAATGTGTTTTAAAAATACCAATCATTAACTCTGCTCGCGTTTTGAATACACCATAATGAAAATTAAAAGTAGCTAATTTTTTGGTAATATTACGGTTAGTTTTGTACCATCTTTATATGTATTGTCACCCGAGGCGATATTAAATATTCCGCCCAGTGCTTGCACTCTTTCTTGAATGCCAACCAGTCCAAAGCCATGCTTCACAGCTTCTTTTTTTAAGCCAATCCCGTTGTCACATACCAGTAAGTGGTACTCATTATTTTTCTGGAATAATGACACGGTTACCTCGGAGGCTTTTGCATATTTAGCGATATTATTTAATGACTCTTGGCAAATTCGAAATAACGTTGAACGCAAGGTATCATTTAAATTAGGCTCATCTATTTTGCAATATATTGACGTTTTAATGTTTTGAGATTCAAATTCAAGATCCATCACTAATTGTTGGATTGCACTTTCAAGGCCAAGATCGTCTAAGGCTTTAGGTCTTAATCGATTCAATAATCCCCGTGTGGTGTCATAAATATTAAGGGATAATTCCTCGATTGTTTTTGCGTATCCATGTTTTGCTAGTACATCATCATTGCGTTGTAGCATATTTGCTTGAATTCGAATGGCCGTGATGTTTTGTCCTATTTCGTCGTGGAGTTCTCTTGCTATATCTCGACGAACCCCTTCTTCGGCTTTAATTAATTGTTTTGACAAGTTTTTATTTCGGCCTAATTCTTGGGTTAATTGCAGATTTAATTCTCGTTGACGCTGTATGCCTGCACCTAATAAAACCCCTGTCAGTGTTTGGGCGGATAATGATAAGAGTAAATCTGTCATTGAAAAGCCGACGTTTGATTGGGTTGCCATCAGCGCGATACTGTTAAATAAAGTGGCTAATAGGGCTCCTTGCCAACCGTAACGATACGCTAAAAGGATGATCGGAATAGCTAAACAAAAGGGGGCGAATCGACGCAACTCATCAGGCAACCCGGTTTGAATAAATATGCTGGCAATAAATAACAGCAGGTACAGAAGAAGATGTCGATTGCGTAAGTCGATGGGCTTATGGATAAAATCAGCAGTCAACAGTGCCCATGAGTTTTGGAATAAATAACTCCAGATCAGGTAACAACTTGGGGCAAGCATTATTGCACCAGTAATACTACACAGTAAGGCTGACCATAAATCATCATAATATAAAGAATAACATAGGGTGTTGGTGACTGAAGTTGCAATAATCGCGATACCAATGACGCGTAAGCGCTGCCATTGGCCACCATGATAATAATCATGTGCAACACTAAGAATAACGATGCTAAATAAGCTTGCCATGATTAGAAAGATAAACTCAGGGCGGTTAAATAAAAAAATATGGCCTAGGATTAAAGCAAACTCAGCACCGTAAATCGCACTCCAGTATTTTTTAGGGCTGTGTAAAATAAGGCCAATTCTAAAACCAAAGGGAAAAAGTAAAATAGCGAGTTCTGAAGACTCAACAAAATGGTCAGATAAGACCCACAGGGAAAATAAGCAACATGCAACAAATATCCATGTATAAATTAATGTAATCAGATACTTGTGCATTAAATTAGCTCGGAATCGAAATATTTAGCCAGTTTTACATTGTTGTCTACATTGAGTTTGTCCATTGCATTTGCGCGATGAATATGGACGGTTTTTGAGCTCAAACCCAATTGCGTTGCGATAGTTTTAATATCCAGTCCACGAGAAAGCATTTCACCAACTTGATGCTCGCGTTTGGTTAATTGTTTGAAGCAATTAATTTTAGAACTATTCGCTATTTTTAAAGCTAAGTCCGGGGCTAAATATTGATGCCCTTGAGCGACGGTTCGTACGGCTAGCAGCATCTCATCTGGACTACACCGTTTACTTAAAAAACCCTTTGCCCCTAAATCTAGCGCTTTTTCAATCATCAAGGAAGATTCATGCACACTGAGCATAATGCAATCAACGCGATGTGAAATTTCAGATAATAATTCCAACCCATTTTTATCAGGCATTGATATATCTAAAATACAGATAGTCGCGTTATTAATGGCTAACCCTTTACTCGCTTCGGCAGCCGAGCCATATTCTCCGACGATGTCGATATCTTTTTCGAGCGAAAGTAACTGAGCAAAGCCTGAGCGTACAATGACATGATCATCAATAAGAGCGAGTTTTATCATAAGAAATTTCTGAGGTTAAATTAATTTAAGAAGAGAATACAGTGAAACTTTAGTCGCTACAATACAGATAAAATGGCGCTTTTAAACAAAATAAACTTGATGATTATCACAAAGTGTATTTATTTTGATAAAACTAGGAAATCCTCCTAATTGCTAATTTTATTTTGGATTTACAGTCCGGTTCGAAATTTAATTAATAGCTATTTTAGAGGAAAAGTTATGGAACTATCATTCTTAAAACAGGTAAGAAAGCCAACACTTGATTTATCTGCTGCGAAAAGACGAAAAATGTGGCTAATGCCATTTTTGAGATCTTACTTAGTTGTGTTTATTAGTTACCTGGTTATGTATCTGATCCGCAAAAACTTTAATATTGCCCAAAATGACATGATCTCCGATTACGGTATGAGCTTAACTCAACTGGGGACGATTGGTCTGGGCTTTTCAATTACCTATGGTTTAGGTAAAACCCTATTAAACTACTGGGCAGATGGTAAAAATAGTAAAAATATATTGCCATTGGGACTCTTGTTATCTGGGTTATGTATGCTCGGATTTGGTTTTTCAATGGGGGCGAGCGCGGGCTCTTTTTACATGATGATCGGACTCTATTCGCTATCCGGTATGTTCCAGTCTGTTGGTGGCTCTAATAGTTACTCAACTATTACCAAGTGGACCAGTAAAAAGAATCGCGGAACCTTCCTCGGTACATGGAATATTTCGCATAATGTCGGTGGTGCAGGTGCAGCGGGTGTTGCTCTGTTTGGTGCAAACTACTTCTTTAATGGTGATGTTGTGGGGATGTTTATCTTTCCGGCGATCATTGCAATTATTGTTGCTTGTATTGGTTTCTTTATGGGAAATGATAGTCCCGAAGCCTATGGGTTAGGAACCGCTGAAGATATTTTTGAAGAAGAAGTCAGCGAAGAAGATAAACTTGTTGCTGAAGAAAAACTGACAAAAATGGAGATTTTTAAGAAATACGTCCTATTTAATAAAGTTATCTGGTTATTATGTTTAGCAAACGTGTTTCTATATGTCGTCCGTATTGGTATTGATCAGTGGTCAACGGTTTATGCATACCAAGTATTAGGTTTTACAAAGGAAACGGCTATTTCTGGTTTCACTATGTTTGAGACAGGAGCCTTAATTGGTACTTTGATGTGGGGAACCTTATCCGATTTAGCTAATGGACGACGTGGTTTAATGGCGTGTATTGCATTAATTGGTATTACCATGACACTGAGTTTTTATCAGCATGCCGACACGCCCTTTGCTTATCAAGCATCATTATTTGTACTTGGATTTTTAGTTTTCGGTCCACAATTATTGATTGGTGTTGCTGCCGTTGGGTTTGTTCCTAAACAAGGTGTTGCTGTAGCCGATGGTATTAAAGGGACATTTGCATATTTAATTGGTGATTCATTTGCAAAAATTGGTTTAGGTATGATTGCGGATGGTACCCCTATTTTTGGTCAAACGGGGTGGGCGGGTACATTCGCTGCGCTAAATGCGGCTGCGATAATCTGTTTTGTTATTATGTTATTTGTTGCCATTGCAGAAGAGAAAAAAATAAAAAGAAATAAACGACTTTCTTTAGAAGCAAAGACTGCGTAAAGAATGTTAGATTAATCTGCATATTTAAATCGGTCCTGGATTTCAATCTCAAAGTGATTCAAGGCCGATTTACCATTCATACCCATTACTAATCAAAATGTATTTATCACTCACTCGGATGCTAATGATTAGTCCTTATCTCGAATATACCCGTTACCAATCAAGATGCGTTTATCAGTCACTAGCTCGGATACCAAGGCAAGGCGTAACATGATGACAATGGCTAGCCCTTATCGAATGTTATAACGCAGTATTGGTGTTCGAGCTAGTGACCCGCAGGGCAAGACGAGAGGCAAACATCTTCGTTGTTATAAAGTCTCGATTTAACCCGTTAGATCTTCAGACCCTGTAAATAATTCTGTGTAACTGCGGTTTTTAAACGTAGTCTTTAAGACGATCCTCGAACATTATCATAAAACGATTCAAGGCCGTTTTCCAATTTCTTATTGGCATCGTCCATTTCTTTGAGGCGTCCATGATAGCAAGATAAACCACCTTCTTAGCCGAATCATCGGTTGGGAACACTTTACGTTTCTTGATAGCTTTGCGTATTACGCTGTTCAGGGACTCAATGGCATTGGTCGTATATATTGCTTTTCTGATGTCCTCTGGGTAGCTAAACAACGCATTCAGGTTATGCCAATGAGCACGCCATGAACGACTAATTTGTGGGTACCTCTCATCCCATTTATCACTAAACTTATCCAGTGCTTTTAAGGCTTCATCCTCAGTTACTGCACGATAAATTCCTTTTAAATCACCTGTAAGTTCTTTGTAATCCTTCCAAGGTACGTACTTTACTGAGTTTCGGACCATATGTACGATACAGAGTTGTATCTGTGCTTCTGGGTAAACGGTGCTAATCGCATCAGGAAAGCCTTTGAGGCCATCAATACAGGCGATTAATATATCTTTAACACCTCGGTTTTGAAGCTCAGTCAACACGTTAAGCCAGAACTTAGCGCCTTCATTTTCTGACATCCACATGCCCAATAGCTCTTTCTGGCCTTCCATATTAACGCCTAAGGCAAGGTATACCGCTTTATTAATCACACGTTTATCCTGGCGAATCTTAAGCACAATACAATCAAGATAAATGATAGGGTAGACACTATCTAATGGTCTAGATTGCCATTCAACGACTTGCTCAATAACCGAATCAGTAATCCTTGAAATGAGCGAAGCAGAAACATCAGCGCCATAAAGTTCTTTGAACGTAGACACAATTTCACGTGTCGTCATGCCTTTGGCATAAAGGCTAAGCACCTTGTCATCCATAGAAGTAAACCGAGTTTGTTGTTTTTTGACGAGTTGAGGCTCAAACGAACCTTCTCTGTCACGAGGCGTTTCCAGTTCAAACTGCCCATCATCAGTAATGATAGTTTTGGTTGAAGTGCCGTTGCGGCTATTACTGGTAGATGATTGACGATGTTTAGAGTAACCGAGATGTTCGTCAAGCTCAGCGTTTAATGCTGCTTCAACGGTTATCTTGGTCAACATCTGACTAAAGTTGTTAAGGTCTTTTTCTGTTTTTAATGTTTTAGCGGCTTCACGAGCGAACGCTTCTAATTGCTTCTGATCCATAACTGCTTATCCTTTTCCAAATAGTAGGATTATAAATAAGCAGTTACACAGTTTTTATTACAGTCTCGATCTTCACCTTTATGCCTAGAATCTGCTCACCTCTCGTCTTGCTGATTTTTGCATCTTGAATGGTAACGGGTATATAAGTATATTTTAAATCCCTCTTTTTATTTTTCTCGATGTCTTATTGCCCACTTATAAATCTGAATGTGGCCTGTATTTTGCTACTTCTATCTATATTGCCATGACTAATTTAGTCAATATGACCATTTAAGGTGTTTATTGAGTGATTTAAGTGAATAGGTGCAAGGCTTCGCGCTTAATTCAATTGAATCTCATGTAAATATTAGGTTTATAACAGGCACAAACAATGAACAGAGATGAACCATGATTGTGCAGATGTTAAATAAACAGATGATTGATATTAATAGCAAAATTTAAACTCCCGAGAAGAAATACTATCCAGTGAGGGATATATGAGTAATACGGATAACGATAAATACGTACAGTTTAAAAAAGTTAAAAAGAGTTACGACCAAAGTAACCTCGTTGTTAAAGAATTTAATCTTGATATTCGTAAAGGGGAGTTTGTTACTTTATTAGGGCCTTCGGGCTCAGGTAAAACCACATGTTTAATGATGCTTGCTGGATTTGAAGATGTGACCAGTGGTGATATCTTGGTTGATGGTGAGCCGATAACTAACGTTGCACCGTACGATCGTAATATCGGCATGGTATTTCAACATTATGCGTTATTTCCCCATATGACCGTTGCTGAAAATCTCGCTTATCCATTAAAAGTACGAAAGTTACCAGATACTGAAATTAAACGTCGTGTCGATGATTCTCTTGCGTTGGTTGAGCTCGAACAGTTTGGTCAACGATATCCAGGTCAGTTATCCGGTGGGCAAAAGCAGCGAGTTGCCTTGGCCCGTTCGCTTATCTTTGAACCTTCGATAGTCTTGATGGATGAACCCCTTGGTGCACTGGATAAAAACCTGCGCGAACAGATGCAATTTGAAATTAAACGTCTTCATGAAAAAATCGGTTTTACGGCTATTTATGTTACTCATGATCAGACCGAAGCCCTTACCATGTCGGATCGTATTGCTGTCTTTAATGAAGGGGTCGTTCAGCAGTGTGCTAGTCCCGATACGCTTTATGAAGAGCCCGCTAATGCCTTTGTTGCAGACTTTATTGGTGAAAATAATAATATTCCTGCGAAGGTGGTTGAGCCAAATGGTAACTACTTTGAGGTTGTACTTGGCGATGAATCACGTGTACGGGTGATTTCTCATAATGAGATGAAACCCGGGCAAGAATGTATTTTAACGATTCGCCCTGAAAATCTCTTTATTGGCGCCCCCGCTTCAGAGCACGATAACAGCCTTAAAGCTAAATTTATGACTCAATTGTATGTGGGCGATTTTATTCGTTATTTTTTCAAATTAAATGATCAGACCGAAGTCATGGTTAAAATGCTCAATGATCATCAAGCTCCTCGTTTTACACCCGGCGATAAAACCACGTTAACTTGGTTTGCTACCGCAGGGCTCGCTCTGGAAAAACCATCAACCTAACAACCTGATTTTTATTAATTATATATAAGGATGTCATATGAAGTATAAAAAGATCGCCGCACTGCTATTAGCTGCTACTTGTAGTGCTAATGTTGTCGCTGAAAAATTAACTGCCGTATCTTTTGGTGGTGCCTACGGAGATACTCAGCAAAAATACATGGTTGACCCGTTTATCAAAGAGACCGGTAACGAGGTGTTATTCGAAAACTATTCGGGTGGTATTGCAGAGCTTAAAGCACAGGTTGAAAGTGGTAACGTGCTTTGGGATGTCATGGATATTGAAGTTATTGATTTAGAGCGCGCGTGTTCTGAAGGGTTACTTGAAACATTCCCAATGGAAACTTTACCGGCTGGAGACGATGGTACACCTGCTGCGGAAGATTTTTCTAAGGCTGCATTAGCCAATGAATGTGGTGTGGGTAGTATTGTTTGGACAGTACTCTTTGCCTATAGCAACGATACTATTCAAGGCGGCAAACCAACGACGGTTGCGGATTTGTTTGATACTAAAAAATTCCCTGGTAAACGTGCGTTACGTAAACGTCCTCAAGTCAATATGGAATGGGCATTGATTGCCGATGGTGTTGCAAAGGAAGATGTTTATGACATGTTGGAAACCGATGAAGGTCAACAACGTGCACTCGATAAATTAGCAACAATCAAAGACGATATCATTTGGTATGACTCATGGTCTCAAGCGCCACAACTGCTTAATGATGGTGGTGCAGTGATGGTGCAAGTTGCCAATGGTCGTATCTTTGATGCAATTCGTTCAGAAGGTAAGCCTTTTGAAATGGTGTGGGATGCGAATTTATATGACCTTGATGTTTGGGCCGTTGTAAAAGGGACGAAACATAAAAAACTAGCAGAAGAGTTTATCCGTTTCGCTACTAGTTCGAAGGCGTTATCTAGCATGCCATTAGTTGCCTATGGTCCAACACGTCAATCTTCTTATGCTTATGTGGATAAAGAAGTCATTCCAATGTTGCCATCTTCACATATTGATGAAGGTTTAAATGCTTCAAGTGAATTCTGGGCCGATTACGGTGAATCGCTTGGTGAGAAGTTTAACGAGTGGTTACTTAAATAAACAAGGAGTCATCGATGTCAGCGCACCTTAGCATTGAAGAAATTGCCCATAGCCAAAAACAGCTTAGGCGTAAAAAGTTAAAACTCTTAGCATTTACGTTACCGTTGTTATGCTTTGTGACGCTGGCATTCCTTGCGCCTATTGCGACCATGCTCTATCGCAGTGTGTATAACCCGACTGTTTCACAGTTAATTCCAAATACACTGACGGAAATGGATGCATGGAAAACGGTACCAGGTAAAATGCCTCCTGCAGAAGTATTAACTGCATTTAGTCTGGAATTACGAAGTCTTTCTGAAGAGCGACGCTCTGGTAAATTGGCTGAAGAGATAAACCGAGTTATACCGGGCACCTCAAGTCTAGTTAAATCTAGCGCACGTAAAATAAAACGTATATCAGTTGAAGAACTTGCGGCAGGTAAGGGAGATCAATTACTTTCTTTACATAAAAAATGGAATAACCCTGACCTATGGAGTGGCATTAAGGCACAGGGGAGTGTTTGGACTGACCGTTATTACTTGACTGCAACGGACTTAGAACGCAATCAACAGGGGGAGATTGAATCGCGAGATACACAGATCTACCTCAAGCTTTATTGGCGTAGTTTGCGTATTGCCTTAATGATCACCTTATTAACAGCGTTGCTGGCTTTTCCACTATCCTATTATTTAGCAAACTGCAGTGATAAAAAGGCCAATACATTAATTGTATTTGTTTTATTACCATTTTGGACTTCTTTATTGGTTCGAACCACATCGTGGATTGCACTGCTGCAAACGAACGGCGTGATTAACTCAACATTACAATTTCTTGGGATAACCAAGGAGCCAATCGAAATGTTGTATACCGAGTTTGCAACGATTATTTCAATGACTCATATACTTCTGCCTTTTATGGTCTTACCGCTTTACAGTGTGATGAAAAATATTGATCCGAGTTATTTTCGAGCTGCGTTGTCTTTGGGGTCCAAACCTATGCCCGCATTCTTTAAAATTTATTTCCCAATGACATTGCCAGGCCTTAGTGCGGGTGCATTGTTAGTCTTTATTATCTCGATTGGCTACTACATCACCCCGGCGCTGGTGGGGGGAACCGATGGGCAGATGATCAGTAATATTATTGCCTTTCACATGCAGTCTTCTAATAACTGGGAGCTTGCTGCCGCATTGAGTAGCTTAATGCTGATAGTGATCATTTTACTTTACTGGATCTACGACCGTTTTGTCGGGATCAATAACATTAAGTTGGGTTAAATTATGTCTCGATTTCCTCGCTACTACACGCCGTTACAAAAGTTAGGGTCATTAACCCTGTCTTCGACTGCTTATATCGTGCTCGCATTTTTAATGTTGCCGATTATTATTATTATTCCATTGTCCTTTAATGCAGAACCATTCTTTACATTTACCGATGGGATGCTTTCGCTCGATCCGGCTGCTTATTCAACTAAGTGGTATCTCCAGATCCTTCAAGATGATAAATGGATATTAGCAATTCAAAACAGCTTTTTTATTGGTATTTGTGCCACTATTATTGCGACGGTTTTAGGAACACTCGCTGCGATTGGCATGAGTAATTCCGATATGCCGTTTCAACGGATGATTATGGCAATGCTGTTGTCTCCGATGATCGTACCGCTGATTATTACTGCCGCTGGGATGTTCTTCTTTTATACCCAGTTTAATTTGGCTGGCAGTTACCTGGGCGTCATCATTGCCCACGCCGTACTCGGCACACCCTTTGTTATTATTACCGTGAATGCCGCATTGGCTGGGTTTGACCACTCATTGGTGAATGCATCATTGGGAATGGGCGCGAAACCGACTTACACCTTCTTTAAAGTCATTATGCCGCTAATCCGCCCTGGTGTGATTTCAGGTGCACTGTTTGCCTTCGTGACTTCCTTTGATGAAGTCGTCGTCGTTTTATTTTTAGCCGGCCCCGAGCAACGCACTATCCCAAGACAAATGTTCTCTGGTCTTCGAGAGCAAATCAGCCCAACTATTTTAGCCGTTGCGACCTTGTTAGTCTTCGTGTCAGCTTTACTCCTATTAACGCTTGAATACTTAAGAGCACGTTCAGAACGGATACATAAAGGGGAGTTGTAAAATAGATAATATGCTTTTGTCCTTAGCACAGATAAAAATTTAAAATAATCTGAGCTAAATGCATAAGTATTAATCTATATCCATTGCATTCCTATTAACTTCAAATCGAAGCCATTCTTATTCATTTGACGTTAATAATTGATATCTTCAGCATGGCCTTTGTAATAGACTGATTTTCAATTAAAAATAATTCTTGATGAATTGAATATCGATAAAAAGAGGCATGAGATGAGTAATAACGTGAATACAATGATCCCTAAGGCGGCGATTAAACCTTATGTGCATGAAATTCATGGTCATCAACGTAACGATGATTATTTTTGGTTACGTGATGATGAGCGCAAGGATCCTGAAGTCTTAGCGTATTTAAACGAAGAAAATTATTATACCGATCAGGTTATGTCTCCCTTAAGCGCACTGCAAAAAGATCTATACGATGAAATGGTTGCTAGACAAGAGCCTGAATTAGAATCTGTCCCTTATTTTAAAAAAGAGTATTGGTATATTTCTCGATTCAATGAAGGTCAAGATTATAGTGTTTACTCTCGCCATAAAGAGACGATGGAAGGAGAAGAGCAAATCTTTTTTGATTGTAACGAACGTGCGGCAGGGTTGGCTTATTATCAATTAGGCGGTTTGAGTTTATCGCCTAATTCGCGTTTACTTGCTTTCACGGAAGATACCGTTAGCCGCCGTCAATATACCCTGCGTTTTAAAGACTTACAGACCAATGAAGTATTTATAGAGAGCATCAACGATGTCACCGATGTGGTGTGGGCGAATGATAATAAAACGGTTTTTTACGTCAAACAGCATGCACAAACGCTACTGTCATACCAAGTTTACCGTCATATTCTGGGGGATTCACCCAATAACGATGTACTTATTTATGAGGAGCAAGACGATACCTTTTCCGTTAATTTATATAAAACCCGTTCTGAAGATTATTTAGTTATTTGTTTAGACAGTACCACAACCTCAGAGTGCTTGGTGTTAGATGCAAATCAACCACTTGGTAAATTTGATTGTTTTTTAGCAAGACAGCGGGATCATGAATATAGCTTGGATTATTTTCAAGGTAAGTTCTTTATTTATAGTAATCATAGCGGTAAAAATTTTGCTCTACATACCCTCAGTATCGATAATTATCTGGCGGGGAACAACCAACCTCAATATTGGGATACTGTCGTGCCAGCCAGAGAATCGGTTTTACTTGAAGGCTATGAATTAATGCAGGATTGGTTAATTGTCGAAGAGCGTGAGTTAGGCTTACCTGTTTTACGACAAATTAACTTTCAAACCGGAGAATCCAAAACACTGAGTTTTAACGATCCGGTTTATACGGTATTTAGCCATAACAACCCACAACCTAATAGTAGTAAATTTCGCTATCAATACACCTCTTTTACTACCCCTGCGACTGTCTATGAATTGGATCTTGATACGGGGGAAACAACCCTATTAAAACAAAGCCAAGTGATGGGGGACTTTAAGGCTGAAGATTATCAAAGCGAACGAGTTTGGGTGACGGCACGCGATGGTGTTGAAGTACCCGTTTCATTAGTCTACAAATGTAGTTTATTTGATCATCGCAATCCCCTGTTAATTTATGCCTATGGTTCATATGGCCATAGTTTAGATATTGGGTTTAGCTCGTCTAATTTAAGTCTGCTAGATCGTGGTTTTGTATACGCTGTTGCGCATGTCCGAGGTGGTGAAGAGCTTGGTCGAGAATGGTATGAGCAGGGTAAATTATTGAATAAGAAAAACTCCTTTAATGATTTTATCGATGTATCAAAGGCATTAGTTGAGCAGCATTACGGCGCGAAGGATAAGGTCTTTGCCATGGGCGGAAGTGCAGGGGGATTATTAATGGGCGGTGTGATTAATCAAGCGCCTGAGTTATACCGTGGTGTGGTTGCCGCAGTGCCATTTGTGGATGTTGTATCAACCATGCTTGATGATTCGATTCCATTAACTACGGGGGAATATGATGAATGGGGGAATCCAAATGATCCCGAATATTATGATTATATCTTGAGTTATAGCCCTTACGATCAGGTGACCGCCAAAGCTTACCCAAATATGTTAGTAACGACAGGGTTGCACGATTCGCAGGTGCAATATTGGGAACCGGCTAAATGGGTAGCAAAATTGCGCGCATTAAAAACCGATAATAATCAATTGCTACTTTATACGGATATGGAAGCGGGACACGGTGGTAAGTCAGGGCGTTTTCAACATTTCAAAGATACGGCGAGGGAGTTTGCCTTTTTGATTGATTTAGCCGAATTAGAGGGGAGCCTCTAAAAATGTGATAATACCCAGCTAACGAGATTAGCTGGGTATCTAGGATGATTAATTAACGAATAATCATTTGCTCGCGTTCAGGGCCAACGGATACCATGCTGACGGGCACACCCATTAGCGTTTCGATGCGCTCTACATAGGCTTGCGCTGCGGTTGGTAAATCAGCAAAGGTGCGACAACCGGTAATATCTTCATCCCAACCTTGCATCTCTTCGTATACAGGCGTTAATGAGGCTGTTTGTGGCCAAATTGGGTTTTCTGGATGTTCACCTTCGTAGGCAATACAGATTTTTAAGTCTTTCATGCCCGATAAACAATCAATTTTAGTGAGCGCAATTTCCGTTGCGGCTTGAAGATCTACACCATTACGCGTTGCGACGGCATCAAAGAATCCCATATCACGAGGGCGACCAGTGACGGCACCAAATTCATTGGCACTTTCACGGAAGTTATCCTGTTGTTCCATTGCAGTGACTAAGGTACCTGTGCCAACGGAAGAGCTAAATGATTTTGCCACGGCAACAATACGTTCTGGACGTAATGCAGGTAAACCACTGCCGATACCGGCGTAAGCTGCGGTTACATTTGATGAGGTTGTCCAAGGGTATTCACCATAAACAAGGTCACGGCCTGCTCCTAATTGGGCTTCAAATAACAGTGTCGCTTGTTTCTGTTGTAAGGCTTTTAACGGTTCAGTGACATTACAAATAAACTGGCGCCAAGGTGCAGTGACATCCAATAACCATTGCGTCATTTCTGCGGCACTTTGAGAGAAATCGCAGCTTGGATAGAGTGCTTTTAACTGTGGCATTTTCCAATCAAGCATAAATTGAATGCGTTCTTGTAACACTTCTGGTTGATTTAACCAACCTACTAAAATCCCTTTTTTCATGACGCGGTCACCGTAAGCTGGGGCAATGCCTTGACGGGTTGAACCGTAGGCGGCATCGCCAAGACGTTGTTCTTCTAAGGTATCTTCAAGTGCGTGCAAAGGAAGACAAAGCGTTGCGCGGTCAGAAATGCATAATTTCACTTCAACATTGCTAGCTTTAACTTCTGCAATCTCTTGGCTTAAGGCTTCTGGGCTAATAACCATGCCAGGGCCTAATACTGCAATACAATTTGGGTTAAAAATGCCACTCGGTAATTGATGTAATTTAAAGGTGCCGAAATCATTCACAACGGTATGACCTGCATTGTTACCACCTTGAAAGCGAATACTCGCCGCTGCATCTTCAGCTAAAAAATCGACGATACGGCCTTTGCCTTCATCGCCCCAATTTGCACCTACAACCACAATCGATGACATAATTTAACTCCTTATTGATTAAGCGGTTATGTTATACAGTCTGATTTAATATGAGAAATTAATTATAATTATCATATCAATAAGAAAATCATATAAGATGGTCTGAGTAAGATAGATTTGGGGAGTTTTCAATGCTTGATATCAATTGGTTAAAGACCTTTGTCACCTTGTCTGAATTGAAGCATTTTGGCAAAGCAGCGGCGGCTTTGCATATGACCCAGCCGAATGTCAGTTTGCATTTAAAGCAATTAGAAGCAGCGACGCATATTAAGCTGATTGAACGTAATCCGTTTCGATTAACTCAAGCAGGGCGTCGATTACTTGAAACGTCTCAAAAAACATTGATGGAATTAAAAACCTGTCAGGCGGATTTGAACGCAATTAACGATCTACATCAAGGCACATTAACCATTGCCGCAAGTGATATTATTTCTCGTCTATTACTGATCGAACCTTTTCAATTATTTAAACAAGAATTCCCCAATATTGATTTTTCATTACTTAATACGACATCTTCTCAAGCCTCTGAATTGGTTAAAAGTGCCGAAGCTGATTTAGGTTTTGTGATAGCACAAAAAGAGAGTCAACCACTCCATTTCACTGAGTTACAACAGGTTAAATGGTGTGCATTAGGGCATGATTTAGCCGATTGGCAAAAACGAGTGTTGCAAACGGATATGGTACGTTCTGAATTACCGACACTGATTTTATTAGGTCATGATACACGGACCCGAGATTTACTTGATTTAGCACTACCATTACTTAATTTACCGCGTTACCGAATAATGGAAGTAGGGAGTGTTGATGCGCAAATTGATTGGGCGGAAGCGGGATTTGGCATTGCGATAGTGCCGGAGTTTTCGCTTTACAGTAAAGATAACTTAACCGCAACCGTGACACCATTACCGCAATTTCCAACGACCAGTTTGGGTTATATTGTGCGTCAAAACCAAATATTATCGAAAGCGATAAAACAGCTATTGTATTGGGTAAATGAGGAAATTATTCGTTCACAAAACAGGTTAAAACGTGAACCGTAATGCTGTGTTGTGTGCGCTGTTCAGGTTTGATCTATAAATAATAATGTTATGATTATTAACGTTTTTATTAATCACCTTACTATTCGAAAATGGGCAGAGATATTATGCATGAGATTGCACATTATGGGGTTGTTCATGCAACCTTTATTGTAATATTACTACTCTCTAAAAAACGTAAACCGGTTCATGAAAGTATATTGATTGGTTGGTTTATCTTTCTCGCATTGCCGTTATTATCAAGAATACTTGAACCGGATATGCTAGATATTCCTGTTTATGTTCTGCAATTACATTTAATGTTTCCAATTACCTTTGGTCCATTTTTATGGTTATATATTAAAAGCCTTACCCATGGTGAAAAACAATTTGATAGGCGCGACCTCCTTCATTTTTTACCGTTTATATTGCTTACCAGTTACCAGATAATTTTTGATAAAACCTTTAATGCATTAGAAAGAATGGAAGTTGACTATACATCGATATTTGATTACGTGATTGTTTTCGTTAATATTATATCGATGACCTATTACTCGTTGATATCGGTTTTACGTCTTAAAAAGCACGGTAAAGAAGTGTTAAATCACTTTTCAGAGTTGCCTTCGCAGGTGACATTAAAGTGGTTATATTGGATTTCTGCTTGGTTTATTCTTACCTATTTTATTTCTTCAATGTCATCATTATTATCTTTGCCGAATATTGTCTTGTCACCTAGTTATACATTAACGTTTTTCGTGTTTATTTTGAGTTTTTTCAGTTTAAAGCAGACCGCTATTTTCAGTGAGATGTATATCGATAGTTCACCACAGGCATTAATAACGGAAGACAAAAACAGTAAAGATGAAAAGCCTTATATTGCACCGCTGAAAAATAATGAATTAAGCGAAATAGAAAATATCACCCCTTCGCCTTTATCGGATTTAAACAATAAAACTAAATATGAGCGGTCTGGTTTAACAAGAGATAAAGCGTCGAAGTATTTGCAAAAATTGGAAGACTATATGGCGTCGCAAAAGCCGTATTTAGATGCAAATTTAACCATTGAAAAACTATCTAAACAAATTGCAATTCCACGTCATTATTTAACCCAAATTATCAGTGAACAACTTAATAAAAATTTTTATTTATTCATTAATGAGTATCGAATCAATACGGTAAAGCATTATATTGATGATGCTGAAAATAATCCATTAAGTATGTTAGAGATTGCTTATCAGTCTGGTTTTAACTCAAAATCTACTTTTAATGTTGCCTTTAAAAAATTAACGTCAATGACGCCTTCTCAGTATAAAAAACAAAAGTACTGATTTAGCGGGAGTTTTAATTGGTTGTTTAATAAAGGTAATTTATTTTTATGTGATACATTTTTCTAATTGTAGCTTCTTGTTAATTGAAATTAAGAACGGGATTTTTTTGCTAAATATGTTCGGGATTAGCGGCGTAAGCGTAATTTTTTAGCATATAGTCGATCATGTTGCCATTGTATTGCAGCGCACGTTAATCGCTAGCAATCTACATTTTTAATTGAACAAACAAGGTAATGAAAAATGTATAAATTAACCACCAATAAAAAATTATTAGTCACCAGTGTATCTATGTTATTGGCTGCTGGATGCAGTGAAAGTGTTGTGACAAATAGTATTGAAAATGCTGCCAATCAAGCGACACCGAAGGTTAAATTTATGTTGGTTGATACGGCTCAGGATCGTTGTTTTGATAACGCGGGCGATGCGATAACCTGTCCGATAAAAGGCGCTGATTTATATGGGCAAGATGCGCAATACTCGGGTGTTCAACCTTCTTATACGGATAATGGCGATAAAACAATTACCGATAATAATACCGGTATGATGTGGCAGAAAACACCAAATTACGATCATAATTCCTACGATGATGCGATTGGTTATTGCGAAAGTTTAACCACAGCAAATCACACCGATTGGCGTTTACCGACGATTAAAGAGTTGTATTCCTTAGCTGATTTCAGAGGAGAAATTGTTAATCCCCGTGATGACAGTGAAAATACACCTTATATCGATACGGATTATTTTGATTTTCAATACGATGCAAGAATGGCTTACATTGGTCAATATTGGTCAATTACGAAGTACACACAAGGTCCGGTTCATGCCACTCAAAATGTGGATGCGGCCTTCGGATTTAACTTTGCGGATGGTCATATAAAAGCCTATGAAACGGGTTATAAATTCGGTACAGATAGTAAAAGTGTAAGTGCGCCAGGTAATTTCGTTCGCTGTGTTCGTGGTGAAGAAAATGTATATGGTGTAAATGATTTTGTGAGCAATGATAACGGCACCGTGACAGATAACGCGACAGGATTAATGTGGCAAAGTGCTGACGATGGAACAAGACGTAATTGGCAGGATAGTTTAGCCTATGCCGAAAATGCGAATTTTGCTGGGTATTCCGACTGGCGTATGCCGAACATCAAAGAGCTACAAAGTATCGTAAAATACGGACGTGGTGTTGGGATTTGGCCAGCCATTGATACTAATTTCTTTACTATTTCGGGCGACAATACAATTAATGATCCAATGTGGGTTTGGTCAAGCACCACTCAGGGTGACTTTAAATACACTGCGACTTATATTTCCTTTGGGAAAGCCTTTAGTAAGAAAAATTCCTCGGCTACCGAATACTATGATTGGCATGGTGCAGGAGCACAACGTAGCGATCCTAAATCTGGGACGCCAGCCGATTACGAGATGGCCTCTGAGAATGCAACGGATTTGGTTATGACCAAAAACTACACGCTATTAGTGCGTAATATTAAGTAATCTGGGCAACAGATATTAAAGCGATAGTGCCTGCTATCGCTTTTTGTTTTTATCTTATTTCCTTCCATAGTGAATTCGTTTTATCACTCGCTTTTATTCTCATAATCCTTGCCTATTTTAATGTATAATCAATAAACTAATTGATGTGTTATTGCTTATTTAACAAGTAGTAATGGCATTAGAAAATAACCAAGTTGAGCCCTATTATACGGGATTGTCCATGCGAAAAATAACCAAGGAAGCGAATGTTTCTCAAGGGTTAGTTAATCATCATTTTGGTTCTATGAAATCTAGATTAACTATTGAGAATATCGAGGGAAAATATGTTAGATAAGCGTAAGTTTTTTATTAATGGTCAATGGGTTAATCCGGCTAAACCGAATGATTTTAAAGTAATAAACCCTGCCAACGAAAAGCCGATTGCTGTTATTTCTATGGGGGCTGAAGCTGATATTAATAATGCAGTTAGCGTAGCGAAGAAAATATTTCTTAGCTATAGCCAAACAAGCACAGAAGAACGTCTTGTTCTGCTAGAGCGTTTACTTGAAATTTATAAGCGACGTTATGTTGAAATGGTCGATATTATTACCCTTGAGCTAGGTGCGCCGACTACCATGTCTGCTGAAGCACAAGCCGATACAGGGATTGGTCATCTGCAAGGATTTATCGATGGATTACGTCAGTTAACTACACGTGAAAAATTATCGAATGGCGATGTATTATGTCGAGAGCCAATCGGTGTTTGCGGGCTTATCACGCCATGGAATTGGCCTATAAACCAAATTGCACTTAAAGTGCTTCCAGCCCTCGCAACAGGTTGTACATGCGTACTTAAACCCAGTGAACAAACGCCGCTTTGTGCCATGCTATACGCTGAAATGATTGAAGAAGCAGGATTTCCAGCGGGCTGTTTTAATTTGGTTAATGGTGATGGGATTAATGTCGGGTCTGTACTTTCTGCACATAAAGATGTCGATATGATTTCATTTACCGGTTCAACTGCAGCAGGTATCACAATTAGCAAAAGTGCGGCGAATACTGTTAAGCGGGTTACATTGGAATTAGGCGGAAAATCGCCTTATATTATTTTTGATGATGCAGATCTTGAAGCAAGCATAACAAATTGTATTCAGAGTTGTTTTTATAATTCAGGTCAATCCTGTGATGCGCCAACGCGTATGCTTGTGCAACAATCGGTCTATGATGAAGCGCTTCGTATTGCACAATCTGTGGCATCTCAGGTTGTGGTTGGTAATCCGCAGGACGAGGGCGATCATCTAGGGCCCTTAGTGAGTGGTATTCAGTTTGATCGTGTTCAGATGATGATTGAGAAAGGAATAAATGAAGGGGCAACTTTACTTACTGGTGGTAAAGGTCGACCAACAGGGTTTGAGGTGGGTTACTTCACTAAACCGACTCTTTTTGCCGATGTCACGAGTACAATGAGCGTATTCCGAGAAGAGATTTTTGGGCCTGTATTGACCATCAGTGTTTTTGACGATGAAGCGCAAGCGATTGAAATGGCAAATGATACTGATTTTGGATTAGCGGCCTATGTTGACTCAAATGATGTGATGCGCGCAGAACGTGTCGCTGCTCGAATACGTGCTGGCATGGTGCACATTAATGGTGGTCCACATCGTTACGGCAGTCCATTCGGTGGTTATAAACATTCAGGAATCGGTCGAGAAGGTGGGGTGTTAGGACTGGAAGATTTTCTTGAGATAAAAACACTGCATTATCCCGATTAAAAAATATTAACCCCCTTAACAATTTAATTGCGAAGGGGGTTTTTGTAAGCATTAGATTAAAACTAGATTAGAAATCTAATCTGGTTGCTTCTGATATATAAATTAACGATGGGCCATTATGTTCAGCGGCCTGTTGAAGGCAACTAGCAAAAGTGCTGGATGTTGGAGTATAAACAGCCCAATCACAAGCGGCGGCTATTTTGACTAAGTCAGGTGTATATATATCGACGCCCGTTAGTGGGATATCCCTGTCCTGCATATATGTTTTTATCTCGCCATAACCATTATTATCATGTAACACCATAATCACGTTTGCTTTCGCTTCTGTTGCGGAAGCCAGTTCGCCTAAACAAAATTGTAAGCCGCCATCACCCGTAATCGCGATAACATGCTCATCTTCATCTATAGCAAGACTTGCGCCAATGGCAGCGGGTAAGCCGTAACCGAGTGTGCCAAAGCCTGAAGCTGACGAGAAAAACCCCGCAGAACAACCCGCTTCATAGGCCATAATGCCGGAATAAATAATCTGGGTGGAGTCGCCAACAATCGGTGAGTTAGGAAGTTGATCACGTATAATATCTAATATGCGCAAATCCGATTGAATGGGGTCAGAAAATGTGGCTTTATCGGTACAGGCTAAGGCTGCTCTTACGCTACCATCACCAGACTCTCGTTTAGGCAATAATGCGATTAAGGCATCGACAGTCGCAACCGCATCGGCATTCACACATATATGCGCTTTTAAATTTCGATGTAATTGTACGGGATCGATATCAACTCGAATCAACTTGCCATTAATTTTAAATCCACCGTCATCGACCCAATCGTAATCAGTTGGGCCTAATTCTGTTCCTAATGCTAAAACGACATCGGCATTGGCAACCAATTCACGTGTTTTTGGCAGTGTGGCCATAGTCGTTACAGATAACGGATGGCCGACTGGCATCGAGCCTCTCGCGTTCGATGTCATCAAAATAGGTGCATCTAATGTTTCAGCTAAATCACACAGGGCTGCTTTTTTGGCGCCACCGCCTGCTAATATAACCGGAGATTTTGCTGTGCTTAATGCGTTAAACGCGGCTTTAAGTGCATTGTTAGCGGGGGCTGGTGGAAATAAACTCGGTGCTTTAGAAACTGGTGGATTAGGTACTTGCTCAAGCAATACATCGAGTGGAATTTCAATATGGACAGGTCGTGGACGAGCACATTGGAAGATTGCAAAGGCATCATCTAAAGCTTTTTCTAATTCTTTAGGGTGATGAATCGTTTTGCTAAATGCAGCGACGCCAGAGACTAATTCACTTTGATTAGGCATTTCATGTAGCCAACCATCTCCCGAGCCCATTTGGCCATGTGCATTGACTGTTGAAATAACTAACATCGGGATCGAATCTGCATAGGCTTGTCCCATTGCGGTGACAATATTGGTCATGCCAGGGCCAGAGATAATGAAACACGCTGCGGGTTTACCGCTAACACGCGCATAACCGTCAGCCATAAATCCTGCACCTTGCTCGTGACGAGGTGTAATATGGCGTAGGCCGCTTTCTGGTAAACCACGATACATTTCAACCGTGTGGACGCCGGGGATACCAAAGACAATATCAATACCACGCGCAACCAAAAGAGCAGGTAAACGTTCGCCTAAGCTTATACTCCCTTGCAACATATTATTTTTCTCCTTAAAACTAACAAATTTATAAATGGCAATAACTAAAAGCGTAACAATAGCTCGATAGAAAGAGAACGAAACCTCTTGTTGTTTCATTAGTCTCTCATCAAACCCGTTACTCTGCAATTTAAGCGATTAACATCACTGTTACTACATTGATTTTTATGTTTTTTTCGACAAAAGCATCTTCGCTATATTACGCCTTAAACCAGTTAATAACGTGTAGCAATGGAAATCTTAATTTATTAACAGATGAACTAAATGGTTAGAGCTGTAACGATCTCCTTCAAGTAAAGCTGTGACCAATGAAAATTATAGGTGTTGTATGTTATATTTATTCTTTTTTTAACAGGTGTTTAAGGTTTTTGGTGATAATTTTTATTGGTTTATATTATTGTGTCATTGGTATTTGTAACATGATAACCAAATAAAATGGTTTGAGCTCTAATTATTTATTGTGTAGTATTTAAAGTCAATTTATAAACACATGTATATAAAACATAAAAGGATTCACTATGAAATGGACACTACCGATACTTGCACTTGTAGGCGGAATGAGTACACAAGCGCAAGCAGAAGATTGTGGCAAGGTCACGATTGCAGATATGAACTGGAATTCTGCAAGTATGATCGCGCATATTGATGACTTTATACTGGATCATGGCTTTGGTTGTGAAACTGAAATTGTACCTGGCGATAACGTGCCGACAACAACATCCATGATCGAAAAAGGCCAACCTGATATCGCGCCAGAAGTTTGGACAAACGCAATCAAAGGCACTATTGATGCAGGTGTTGCAGAAAAACGCATTACTATTGTCGGTAAAGCCCTGTTAGAAGGCGGCCAAGAAGGTTTCTGGATACCGGGTTATATGGTCGATAAATACCCTGAACTGAGTACTATCGAAGGCATCAAGAAACACCCTGAACTTTTTCCTAATCCAGAAAACCCTGAATTGGGTGCGCTTTATAACTGTCCCGCAGGCTGGAAATGTCAAACGACTAACCAAAATTTATTTGATGTACTGGGTTTAAAAGAAGCTGGATTTGAATTGATTGATCCCGGTTCAAGTGCCGGATTATCGGGTTCCTTAGTGAAAGCCTATGAGCGTAATCAAGGGTGGTTTGGTTATTACTGGACACCAACGCCTATTCAAGGTCGCTATAATATGGTGAATGTTGATTTCGGAACCGGTGTCGATGAAGAAGCTTACTTCTGTATGACTAAAGAAAATTGTGAAAATCCGAAAGCGACAATGTACCCAAGAGCAAAAGTTTACACTATTACAACGAGTGAATTTGCAGAAAATCATCCTGTTGTTGGTGAATATCTCGCTAAACGTGGCTTCATGAATAAGGATTTAAACAAGTTACTTGCATGGATGGAAGATGAAGGTGCTGCTCCTGAAGAAGCGATGCTTTACTTCATGAAAAATTATTCTGAAACGTGGAATAGCTGGGTAACGCCGGAGGTTGCTGCGAAAGTATCGACGGCCCTTGCTGCGATTAACTAAGTTTATTTGTAACTACTCAGCCCCCTTTAATGGTTTAAATGAGCATTTTTCAACGATGAAATAAGCTTAAAGGGCGACGGCCTGAGTAGTTACGTTTATTTTTCAATATTATCTCGACGATTGATTATTACACCCTTCTATTGCATTAATAGAAGGGTGTTTTTTTTAGTACTTCTTTACATTGTTCGCCTATCCTCATAATGAGTATTCTATTAATACTTCTCTGATTGATGTGTCAGTTAAATAGCATTATTTATAACAAAAACAGCCTCATACACTTGATGTTTACGGGGTATTTGGTTTAAGTTGAGCCTGACTTTCATAGTCTTACATTGTATATATAAAATAAGGCAGATAGACCTGTTATGCGCATTAAGAAATTTGATCGAATTGAACCAGATGAGCGAAAAGCATTATTAATTAAAAGTGCAATTCGGAGCTTAATTAATGAAGGATATGCAGGACTATCAGTACGTAAAATCGCGAAGGAAGCCAATGTTTCTCAAGGCTTGGTTAATCATCATTTTGGTTCTATTTATTCACTAATAACCTGTGCTTATCGAGAAATGTCCGATGATTTTTTGCGATCTATTTCTGGTTATCTCGAAATATCTAATAATTCGGCTTCGGAGCAACTTGATGCGTTTTTCTGTTGTAGTTTTTCTGAACAACTCTTCGAGCAAGACTTATTAAAACCGTGGTTAGTATTTTGGAGCTTGGTGAGTGACTCCGAGGATATGGCTAATGCTTACGAAGCCGTGAATGGTGGAATAGAAGAAATTCTTAATCACTTATTGATAGAAATTAATCATGAAAAAGGATTAGAAAACACAGATATTGCCTTAGCGACACAGGGGCTTATGGCATTATTAGATGGTTTGTGGGTGCGTTTGTGTTTAGCGCCAGAAGATTTGTCCTTGGAAAGTGCATTAAAAATTTGTCGGAATTGGGCAAAGGGATATCAAGCAGGATTGTATACGGTAGAATAAATAGGCAGAAAACGATAATTATCATTCCCTGCCTATAACAGACTATGGCGCGATATTTGTACCAAAGTACTTCATTGATAAGTCGTTGTATTTTTCACTTACCACAAGTGCATCGATAGCCGTATTTAACTTCGCGGCTAATGCCGTTTCATCAAGACGAACCGCAGCAGCAACACCTTTACCTAAACTTTCTTCATAGGTAACTGGGCCGTAATACTCAAGACCTGCTTTATTATTCTTATAAAAATGCACGGCAGAAATATCATCGGATAACATGAAGTCGATACGACCAGCTAGTAGATCAGAGTTGACGGCATCTTGCGTATCGTAATAACGAATTGTTGCTAATTTACCGGCTTTCTCTTTAATGTAAATGGCAGCAATTGTTGAATTTTGAACACCAATAATTTTACCTTTTAAGGTTGCTTTATCGAATGCAAATTTTTGACCTTCTAAGCCTACAACAGCGGGTAATGTATTATAGTAAGGGTTAGTAAATAATACTTTTTTAGCACGTTCAGCAGTCGCTGACATTGAATTGAAAATTACATCAATTTTATGGCCTTGTAATGAAGGAATTATACCATCCCAGGCAATATCTTTAATTTCACAATTAAGTTGCGCTCTTTCACAGACGTCATGAATAAGGTCAATTTCAAAACCTTGCCAGGTGCCATCGGCAGATTTACTTGAAAAAGGAGGGTAAGGTTCCGCAGCTACACCAATTTTGATAATGTCGGCGGCTTGCGTCGAAAGGCTTGTTAAGACCATTGAGATTACGAGTAGTGCTTTTTTCATTTTTTCTTCCTTGTTATTGAGTAATTAATGTTGAACATATAATGTGCTCATTTTATTTTTAAATAAAAGTGGATGACTGAAAAACAGCCATTCATCGTTGCATAAAAATTTGAAACTAACTTCTTACTGGAATACGTTTTTCAACCTGCGCAAAACAGAGTTCAATGATATAAGTAATAATGATGTAAATAGCAGCGACCAGTAGCAAGGGTTTGTAAATTTCAAAGGTGATAGAACGCACCTGATTCGCAGCCCCGAGTAAGTCGACTACCGCAATGGTTGAAGCCAATGCAGTTGATTTAAGTAGTAAGACGGTTTCACCAGCCAACGTTGGCGCGAGTTGATAAAGCGCTCTTGGTAAAGACACGCGAAATAATGTTTTCGTTGACGTCATCCCAAATGCCCGTGCAGCTTCTATTTCACCTTTAGGTACAGCCAATAATCCACCACGAATAACTTCGCCTAAATAAGCTGCCGTTGATACAATTAAAGCAATGGCTACATACCAAAAGCCATCTCTTAAATAAGACCACAGAAAGCTAGAGCGGATCCAAGGCATTTGAGAAAAAGCTGCGCCTAATCCGTAATAGTAAATATAAATTTGCACCAATAAGGGCGTACCACGGATCACGCTAGTAAATAAAAATGCGGGATAAGCGATTAATTTAAATTTAGACAAACGTGCCAAAGCAACGGCAATGGCAAAGATGAATCCGAAAATAAAGGAGATAACTAAAAGATAAAAAGTTATCTTTAAGCCCCCCAAAAGTAAATCTGAGTACTCAAGTAATATATCCACGTTGTTCCCCTTAGTGCTTTGGTTGCCAGCGGCGTAAATAAACTTCAAGTATGCGTAAGAGATAGCTTGAGATGAGTGTAATCACGTAATAAATAAAGGCGGCAGTTAAAAAGAAAAGTAAATATTCACGTGTCGAACCCCCCGCTTGTTTTGCGGTATACAGCAGTTCATTTGTACCGATAACACTGATCAATGCACTGTCTTTAATCAGGTTAACCCACAGGTTAGATAAACCCGCTAAGGCCAACGGTGCCATAATCGGTAAGGTTACCCGAAAAAATATTTTAGTTTTACTCATGCCATAAGCAAGGGCTGCTTCTGTTTGCCCTGAATTGACCGACTGTATAGCACCACGGAAAATTTCAGAGGCGTAGGCACCTTGGACTAATCCCAATACAGCGATAGCCACAGGCAAGCCAGCAACATCGACAGAATCATGACCGAAGTAAGCATAAATTGAATTGATTAAGGCGCTACCACCATAAAAGAATAATATGATCAGTAACAACTCAGGGACGGCTCTAAAAATCGTTGTATAAGTTTTCGCAATCGTTTGAAGTTTTGAGTTACCGTAAAGTTTAGCCAATGCGGTGACCAAACCGAGTAATATTCCGACTATAAAAGCACCGATTGAAATTTCCATGGTGACTACGGTCGCCTTTGCTAGCGCCGGGCCCCAAGCACCTTCATCAAAGCCTATTAATTGAAAAGCGTCATTCATTGATCTTCTCCTAATTAATGGCTGTATTGCGTACTAATAAATTGACGGAAACGATCACTTTCAGGGTTATTAAATATATCATTTGGTTTACCCTGCTCTTCAATAACGCCCTTATGTAAAAAGGCAATATGTGAAGAAACATCGCGAGCGAAGTCCATTTCATGGGTCACTAATATCATCGTTCGACCTTCTTCCGCTAGGGAACGAACCACTTTTAATACTTCACCCACGAGCTCAGGATCAAGCGCTGAGGTTGGCTCATCAAATAACATGGCTTTAGGTTTTACCGCTAGTGCGCGTGCAATGGCAACACGTTGCTGTTGACCACCCGATAAAAATTCAGGATATTCATCGCGTTTGTGAGACATACCAACACGTTCGAGCAAACCTTCTGCACGTTCAATCGCTTCCGCTTTCGACTCACCAAAAACGTGAATAGGCGCTTCAATTAAGTTTTCGAGTACCGTGCGGTGCGGCCATAGGTTAAAGTTTTGAAAGACCATACCAAGGCGAGAACGGATATCGAGTAATTGTTTTTGGTCACTTACAAAGGGTTCACCTTTATGGTCAATATCTATATTGATACCTTCACCATTGACATACACTAAGCCTTTATTAGGGACTTCTAGCATATTAATACAGCGTAAGAGTGTGCTTTTACCCGAACCAGAACCACCAATCAGTGAGATAACTTCACCTTCTCTTGCACAAAGTGAAACGCCCTTAAGCACCTCATGATCGCCGAAGCTTTTGTGTAACTTCACTACTTCAATAACTTTTTTCGGTAAAATAATACCGCTTTCAGGGATTGTGGCCTGCGCTGTGTTGGTTGATTGTTTGCTTTCGATGGTAATTTTATTATTAATAATATCAGTAACAAAGGCGGTGATACGAGTACAAGCATCGAGTAACTGTGCATCATCTACCGTAAAGGAAATACGAATAAATCCATCGGCAGTCTTACCAAATGCAGCGGCATCTAAGGTTGAAACTCCCTTGTGCCTATAAAGTGCCCAGGCAAAATCTTCGGTCGACATTGGCAGCGCACGAAGGTCTAATAATAAAAACATACCTGCATCGGGCTTTAATACTTTGATAGCAGGGCAGTCTTTTAATGCGTCTAAGGTTAGGTCGCGACGTTTACGATAAATATCGCGCATGGATTGGGTTATTTCATCGTAATTATCGAGTGCAGTGGCTGCGGCTTGCTGAATAAAACCGGGTAAACCGTAAAACATATTCAAAGCGACTTGCTCAACATGTTCAATCATCGTTTTATTTGCGATCATCCAACCGGTACGCCAGCCGGTCATTGCATGTGATTTAGACAAACTACATAAAACAACACAACGTTCAGACATACCCTCTAAATCACGAATAGATAAGGTTTCTTTCTCAAAGCTTAAACAGTTATACACTTCGTCGGTCACAACCCAAAGGTCGAATTCTTTTGCGATAATGGCAATTTCTTCGAGTTCTTCACGCGACATAACTCGACCAGTCGGGTTGTTCGGATTAGCGAAGAAAATAGCTTTGGTTTTTGAAGTGACGGCGTTTCGAAGAGCGATTGGATCTAATCGGAAATATTCATCGGTAATGGTGGGAACCATCACGACGGTTGCCCCTGAAGCCCTTAAAGTTGCTTCGTAGGTTAAATAAGCTGGGTCAAGTACAAGCACTTCATCATCATGGTCTAGCAGGCAAGCTGCAGCACAATACAGTCCGTTTTGTGTGCCGGGAAGCACGGCGACTTGTTCAAAAGTAATCGGGTATTGTGTTGTTAGGTTAAAACGCTCAACAATTTTTTCACGTAATTCAATTTGACCACAGGTTTCTGTGTAATGTGTATCGCCTTCTTTAATTGCTTTAATTGCACTTTCACAAATAATATCGGGGGTGTTGAAGTCAGGGTCTCCGACACTAAGGACAATAACATCGGCTCCTTTCTTTTGATCGTGAAGGGCTTCAAAATGAATATCCCATGCTTTGCCTCCCTGGCTCTTTATTCGATTCACAAATGGTGAATAATTCAATTTAAGCTCCTTGTTTTAGGCTGTTTTGATAGTCTTTCATGGTTGCTCTGCTTTTAGATTACAGTATAAATATACGATCGTTCAACAGTAAAACGGTTAAAACTAAATCGTTTTAAAGTGATCCCAAAAACGGTGCAATATATGATTTTTAGTTATTTTTTGGTGCGAAGGCTAGACCTTGGTATGACTGATATACGAAGACTATTGTATGATTTAATTAACACTTTGAACCAGATAGGTGCGCAATGAAATTTTGAAAAAAATTCACAAAGAAAGTGTTATGGCTGACGATATTAACAGTAATGCTAAAGAATATCTGGTTTTAGTTGATTTAATTCAAAAAACGAGGGATATCGTGTTGCTGATAAGTGAACGCCTTGGCCTATTATCTCGTCATTCCCAAAGTATTTTATTGGGAATCTCGTCTTTTTTGTAAGATTTCGCTTGTGTTTATTGGTGTCTTACCAACCAACTGACTACGCAGAATTTAAAATAATAAGTAGGATAACCAACGTTTAAAATTAATCAATTTATGGTTACCCTAGATTCTACCATTTTCGTTAACGTTAATATTTGTGTACTAAATAAATTGAAATGAATACATAAAGTCTTTCACTGCTGATTTATTTTTTTCATCGTCGTCATAATGGCACATTAAGGTATAAAGAATTTCACTTTTAATAAATCCTTGATTTTTTATTAGTTTTTCATCTTTTGTTTGTGAATTAATTTCATAACCTTCGATACTTCCTTTGTAAATTGTATCGCTACTGATTATTGAGCCACCAAAAGAGTTTAATAAACGTCTTTCAGCAGAATCGATTTGATCATAAAGACTACCGACTTCTTCGGTTTGGTTTGAAAAATCCGAAGCGGAAGCCATACAGAATAAATTATCTTCTTTAGTACTGTAACTCGTTAATTTCATTTCAGGGTAACCGGGAAGATTAACCGTATTGGTTTTCATTTCGGGTTTGCTGGAAAATGTGACTTCAAAATGGTAGTCATCGGAGGTGATTGTGTTGCCCAGTAAGCCGAAACCATCGGATTCCATAAAGCCCTTATAGGCACCAAATGCCACCGCGATAATTAAAATATATTTTAACATTTACTGATCCTTTTGTTGTTTGTCCATTATTGTATTTGTTACATTTTTTGAGGTTATAGCAATAACCTAATTTTGTGGGATTATTTCATGCCCGCGCCAATCGTCGCTCGAATAGGAATACCTTCAGGATCAAACTCTGCTAAGCAGAAGACGTTGATACCGTAATAGTCTGGCGTGACTCTTTTTCGATGAAATGGATAAATGCCGCATTTACTGCAGAAATAATGATGGGCGGTATGGGTGTGAAATTGGTATTCAGAAAAAAAATTTTTGCCTTGGATTAAGGTAAATTTACTTTCGTGTACCTTGACCATTAATGCATTTTTTCGGCGGCAAATTGAGCAATCACAGGTGGTTATTTCTGCAAAGTCGGTGATGATTTTGAATTGGATTTCACCACAATGGCAACTTCCCGTGTGTTCTTTTTCTGACATATCAATTCCCTTTGATTGTTTTCTTAAATTTTTGAGGATGAACTTGTTAACTTATAAGTTACTTTTGAGCCATTTTTTATTATTACTTTTCTTTTAAGTAATTCATTTAAAACTTGATTTAGTTCCTTTTCATTAAGTGTTTTATGGAATAATGAAATTATCGTGTTTATTAAAGAGGTGGCTGTTTTTGGTTTTGCATTTCCTCTTCCTTTCAGATGTTTAATAATAGTATCGGCTCTTTTGCTTACAGATATAGTAGTGGTGAGTTTAAGAAATGGTATATCAGCAATATCTTTAACTCGACTAGCAAGAATTTTTTTAGATTTTAAATGATCAATTAAAGGATCAAAGCCTGTGTCTTTGGAGATTATATGAAAAAAACAATCTGAGTTTTTTGCAGAAATATCACCAATATAATATGCGATATGAAAATCTAATGCATTAGGGCCATTCCCATTTATTTTTATATACTCAGCATTGCTTCCTAGACTTTGCATTGCTGCTACAAGCTCAAATGATAGTTTTGATTGTTTTTCTCCTACAAAAACAATCACCTTAAAATCATTCTTTTTTAGTAATTGTAAATTTTGAGGTTGAACATTTTCTAGATCAATCATTATATAATTCGTTCGCAAGTTAACTCCTTTATTTTTTTATATGCTCTCGTTTGTTATTATTAGTGTATTTTAATATTAATTTTATATGTTATGGCTGAGTGGTTTTATCGGGAATAACTTGGTGTTTAATTTGTATTTTTCGTATGCTTTCGCTTGTTGCTATTGATGTATCTTTTATTGTTGGTATTCCGCTTTGATAGCGTATTACTTTTCTTTGCTCAGGCAAAGAAAAGTAATCAAAGGAAAGGTTGCTTCTAACCATTTTATGAGTCTTAGACTGCTCAATCACTTTTTAATGAATATGAAAAATGGAAGGAGATCGCGTAGTCAATTTGGTTATAATATAATGTATTTTTATCATCTAACTCTACTAGTGCACTCATTATCAATTTTGATATTAGGGTTATCTACCTGTTTAACAACTTCAAATTTATTATTTAAATTATCTAACTTTAAAGTGTATTGAAAACGAGTATTTGGAGTTCTTTGATGATCATTTGGACCATAACCTATACCATTCACATTTAAAAGTTCATTTTTATTAACCATTGTATCAACACAGACTAACTTAGTTTCAGGTTGTTGAATTTTAGGCAAAACCATAAGATCGCCCCAGTGGGTTTTGCTAACGACAGTGAACTCCCCATTTATTGAACCATTTCCGCCACTGCAACCAATATCACCTTCCCAATACACTATTACATATTCATCATAATTGTCTGTTATTCCTTCTGCTTTGTATGAGTCTTTATTAATAGAACAAGCTATTGTTGAACTATATTTTTTTACTAGTTTTATTGATTTTGATTCTAAAGTAGAAGCAAGCGCATTAAGGGAAGTTAACATCAGGCAGGTGGTAATAATCTTATTCATTAATAATCCTTTAAATATTTATGGGAGGTTTTTTATAAATTTATTGAAAATATTGTTTTCAATAAAGATACCTATTTTTTATCAATAACTTAGGTCGTAATTTACACATTTAGCAATAAAATTGCAAAAATATAGAAGTATGTGTTTTTAATATATATAAACTTTTGTTATCAACTTAATAAAATATCATAATTTTAATTTATCTATATTTCCACTTATCATCACCTCGTCGAAACAAACAATGAATTTAAAAACATCTTATTGGAGAGCGTTATGAAAATGAATCATGTGGGTATTATGGTGGGTGATATGGATAAAGCCGTTGAGTTTTACACTAAAGCGCTAGGGCTTCGTATTGTAATGAATAATACTAAAGTACAGGAAGAACGTGAAACTGCGATTGGCAGAATGTGTGTTGCGGTGTTTGGTGAGGGGTTTAAAGGGTTTAATATTGCACATCTTGTGACAACGGATGGTATTGGTGTTGAGATGTTTGAAATGATTGACCGCGATGACCGCCACGTGGTTGATTTCTCTCGCCTTGGTATCTTCCATTTCTGCCTACAAACCGATGACTTTGAAGGGGCGATGGCGCGTACAGAGCAGTATGGCGGTAAAGTACGTATGGATGTAATGCGTTACCATCCAGAAGATGAGAGTAAGCAAGCGAAAATGGTTTATCTAGAAGACCCGTTTGGTAACTTATTTGAGTTGTACTCTCACTCTTACGAAGAAACATATGCCACTGAATATTCGTAATGAATTAAATATTGAGGCTGTCTTTTAAGGGGGGGGGGGCTTTTTGTCTCTATCCTCATTGCCATACAAGGTCTATCTTGATTGGAAATGGGGATTTTCTTTTTAGCCGTTACATTCTTTGCATTGACAGGTTATCATTATCAACAGTGACTTTCTGCTCGCTATTTTCCAGTCTTTATTTTCAGCCTAGAGGTTAACCTGTTTTGACTAATCAATCGAATGATCGTGACGATCACGCGTCTGCAATCGTGCCGTCGTTAAAGCCCAATAATTTATTAGTGTATGTGATGGCGATTGCCTGCGGTATGGCGGTGGCGAATTTATATTATGCACAGCCTTTATTACATACCCTAGCTGAGGTGTTTGGTACATCTATTGGTACTACTGGGCTGATTATTACCATGACCCAGTTAGGTTATGTGTTGGGCTTAGTCTTAATTGTTCCACTTGGCGATCTGCTTGAACGACGCCGTTTAATTACGGTTGTTACAGCGGGCACGGCGATTGGATTGGCTGGTGCTGCAATATCGACGGGCATTGGTATGTTTTTATTTTCTTGTTTGGCAATTGGTTTAACAGCTGTTGCTGCACAAGTATTAGTGCCCTTTGCGGCTGCTTTAGCCGAAGAAGGGCAGCGTGGTGCGGTGATTGGCCGAGTGATGTCAGGATTATTACTGGGTATTTTGCTAGCGAGAACCGTGTCGGGTGTGATTGCCGATGCCTATGGTTGGCAAGCGGTGTTTGGTGTTGCCACCTGTAGCATGCTGATTCAAACCGTTATCCTATGGAAGATGTTACCTAATAGTTATGGTGAAACGCGTATGTCCTATCCAGCCTTGATTGGTTCGGTGATGCATTTATTTCGTGATGAGCCTTTGTTACGCCGCCGCATTGTTTACGGTACATTAGGTTTTGCATCCTTTAGTGTGTTTTGGACATCATTGGCTTTTCTGTTAGCTAAACCTCCTTATAACTATAGTGATTCAATCATTGGGTTGTTTGGTTTGCTCGGTGCAGCGGGGGCGTTGAGTGCCAGTTTTGCAGGGAAATTACATGACAATGGCGGTACACGTTTAGGTACTGGATTATTACTGTCGTTAATTATGATTTCTTTTATGATCATGGGAGTATTTAGTGAGCATCTTGTGGCAATTATGATTGGCGTGATATTGCTTGATGTGGGTCAGCAAGGATCGCATATCTTAAATCAAAGTGTTATTTATACCTTAAATCCAGCGGCGAGAAGTCGAATTACAACGGCGTATATGACCTGCTTTTTCTTTGGTGGCGTAGTGGGTTCGGCTTCTTCGGGCTATGTCTTTGAATTTGGCGGTTGGTCAGGTGTGTCGTGGTTAGGCGGGGCGTTTGGTGCGCTTGCATTTCTATACTGGTTAACGGAATTTAGTGGAAAAAATAAATAATGTTTTATATACCCAAACCACTTGAATCTGCATTTTCAGGTAGCTTGGGTATAGCCTTATTGTATTGCTAAACACAATGAGACAATCTACGGCTTGTTAACCGCGATAAATTGGATTCGTTAAGCAAGTTGGGCCACCTTCACAGGCCATGCACAATGCGTCACCGTTAAACACTGTGACGTTCACGCCATTGTCTTCCATCACATTTTTAGTTTTTGGAAAGCCATCAATCATGATGCAGTTGTCAGGTGATGTGGGCAATACATTCAAGTTCAAGCCAAATGACGCTTCGAATTCATCGGCAGGGGCGACCACTAATTCAATATTCTCATTTTGCATTAACGTCCATAAACGCGCCGGTATTAAAGGCGGGTGAACTAGGTATTTGGTTTCGGTTAATGGGGAAATGACTGACATTAAATGCAAGCAAGCTTCTTTACCTGACCAGTAGGGCATATCAAAACCTAGCACTGTAATGCCGTGCGGATTAAGTAATGCATTGAGTTGGCGAATGCCTTCTTCATTCGAGCGGAATCCGAGACCGACAATCAGTGTGTTTTCGTTTAACCAAATCGTATCACCACCTTCTATCATGGCACTGCCAGTTAATTCCCCAAGGATCGGAATACCGATTTTTTGATAGATTTGCGCATGTAACTGCGGCTCATCGGCTCGTAATAATTTGCCCATGCGTAATGGAATCGCGCCAGCTTTGGTGATTAATGATGAATCGCGGGTAAACATTGCGTCGGATAGGCCATCGCCTTGATCTTCTATCCATGTAATTTCAGCACCCGTGGCTTCAATTAGTTTTGCAAATTCGTCGTATTCTTTAATGGCTTGCTCTGCATTAAAAAAGTGGTTGTAATGCCAAACTGCGGGATCTGCTTCTAATAAGCTTTTACCTGGACGACGCATTAATACGTGAGACATTTTTTTCGCCATCAATTGGCAACCATAATCAGCCATGTTTTATTTCCTTTGCTGTGATACCAAATCCAATAATTATCTACTTATTAAAATAAATGCTAGCTTGGTCATTGATTTTGTAATTAGAACAACTAGCTACTGCAATTAATGCCTTATTTTCATACATTTTTCCTGCATCCAAATAGTTCATCTAATTAAAAGAATTGGTATTTAATCATTAAATTTAGTTTATACACTTGTATTAATTTATACAAGTGTATAGTTTTGTTGTTGATGTTAATTATCAAGTACCACGGGTATAATGTTTTTTCTTTTTTAAATAATTAAATTCATTAAAGTAATTTGCCCATGACTGGAAAATCAATGCCAACCCCAAAAGAAACACCTGTTACTCGCAAGGATGAATTGATTGATGCGACTCTACGTGTTATTGCTGCTGGTGGAGTGAAAGCGGCCACCGTGCGCTCTATTGCTGACGAAGCAAAGGTGACTCAAGGGTTGATCAGATATCATTTTAAAAGTAAAAATGAGTTAATTATTGCGGCCTATGAAAAACATATGACGCGTTTGATTGATGTTGCTTCGAGTGCATCAGAAGGTGATTATGATTGTGCAAAAACACGTATGGCGATGTTTGTGCAAGCTTCGGTGAAACCGCCCGTTATTGATGTGCAGGTATTGGCAATTTGGGCCGGTTTTTTTCAGTTGTTATTTCATAATGACTCGATGCGTGAAAGCCATAAAAAAACCTACCACTTATTACGTCATCATATTCAAGATTTGATTGCTGATATGTTTAGGCAAGAGAAGAGACCAATGACGGATAAGAAGTTGCGTCGGTTAAGTATTGCGTGTAATGCCGTGCTTGATGGTTTGTGGATCGAAGGTGGTATTATCGGTGATGAATTTGAAGCCAATGAATTAGTGGATACGGCGATTCACGCTTTTAGTCAGTTATTGGATATAAACCTCAATGATTATGTAACGTAATTCTCAATAAGAATTAAATTCCGCTTTCTAAGCGGCGACTTGTATTGTTATAACTGCTGAGTGAGTCAAAGAATACAGCGGTTATTTCCCTATAATTTAGTTGAGTTTTATTAAAGCGAGCTAAGCCATAAGGAGTTCATCATGAGTTGTCCAAATCCCGGCGTTACAAATAATAAATCAAAAATTGAAAAGCTTGGCAATGTTGATAATTGGGAAGGTAAATATGTGCCCTTTGGTCGTGTTGATTATATGTCACTGTTTATTGGAATTTGTGTAGGTGCAGCTTTAACCTATGGTCTTTATCAGTTTTTTTAAAGTGTCACAACGGGCAACACTAGGTTGCCTGTTGTAAGCGCTTATTATTTCGATTCGGTTTCTAATTCAGGCAACAAATGTAAGCGATTATGAATTGCGTGATGAATGAATGCTAATTTGGTACGTACTGCTTGAGTAAGTACAAAAGGATAGGCATCGGGTAGTCCCATACTACGATTGAGCGAATTAAGGATCACCGAGAAATCAACCCACGCATCTAAAATGTCAGTAATTGATGTTTGTGCCGAGAAGTAATAAGCATCCTGCGGTAAACGTAATTCACCGACTTCCTCTGTTTCTTCCGTTGCATGCGATGTTGAACTACTAATAGAAAAATTTTGTGCTGTTTCTAAAGTATCGATGATGTGCATGTAATGTGCCCAGGTTTCAGCCCAGTCTTCATAGGGATGCATGGTCGCATAGCTGCTGATAAAGGTATCGCGCCAATTTGCAGGGGCACCATTTTCATAATGATGTTTGAGTGCTTCCTGGTAATCGAGTTCATCATCACCAAAATATTGTTTACATAAGGTATGCTTTTCCGGCGAGTTAATAATTAATTTATCGAAGTAATAGTGTCCTAATTCATGACGGAAGTGGCCAAGTAAAGTGCGGTATTTCTCACCCATTGCAATTTTGGTTTGTGAGCGAGCGACGTCGTCAGCTTCGGCAAGGTTAATGGTGATATGCCCTGCATCATGGCCGGTAAAAACGGTTTCATGGTCGGGGAGTTTGCTCGCAAAATGATCTTTTACGTTGCGATCGGTCGTAAAATCAAAGCTTAATCCACCTTCAGGATCTTGCTTGATATTGCGTAAAGGTACCGGCAATGCCTTTAATGTATATAAAGCGCGGCGTTTCGCTGTTTCCATTTTTTTCCACAGAGGAATATGTTCTGGAACGGTTAAATCTGGCACAGTTTCATTAAATCGACAGGCAAAACAAAGTACTTCATCGCTGTCTTCTGCTGGTTCAAAGGTATTAAGATTCACCATGCCATTACAGACGTGGTAATGGGCATTGTTATCGCACTTTTTATAAAAAATTTGCGGTTCAGATGATTTGAAGAAAAGGCCTGTTTCTTTATCTAATTCATAGGGTTCTACTTGATCGAAGTCATCGTCTAGTCCGACTATTTTATGACAAGAAAGACAGTGGCTGCTTTCAAAAAATAAAGTGGGTTCATTGTTGCAATTACATTGGAATGTTTTCATCTACGTACCGAATTGATAAAAAGAAGGCTTAAGAGATTAACTATCCTAACGGCTTACTTTGCCTTAAAAAATTGAGAAAAAGTAAACCGTAATGATAGATGATGGTGTGGCTAAATACGTTTTAATAAATCCATTTTTTTAACGTTGTATTCATCTTCAGTGAGCGCACCAATATCTCGTAGTTGTGCCAGTTTTTCAATAATTTCAAGGGTTTCATTGGTTGAATATTGTGGTGCTGTGCTATCGAGTGTAGCCGTATTCATGGGTTCTATTGTATTAACCGGCTCGGGCATTGGTGTCATATCTTGTTGTGGTGCCATTGCGGGTTCGGCAAAGTTATTTTGCGGTGGTTCGATACTTTGTCCTGAAAGCAAAGGTAAACTGCTAACGCTAATGTTGCCCCATTGACTGCTAAACGTCAGAGAGGTATTACCGCCTTGTTGTTGGCTTACACCGCTAATGTTGTTATCTAATGTGTCATAGACAGAAACTTGTCCATTTAACTCAACGGCTAAACGGTTAGGGAAAACAGCGTAGCGAATGTTATTTTGAGCACCACTGCTAAAGGGTGTGCCTAAATCACCTGGCCACCATTGATTACTACCTGGCGTGCCAGCGGGAATAACTGGAAATACTTGATTGTTGACGAGTATATCGGCAAGTTCGTTACATAGATTATCAACGGTATTTTTTAAACCATTGTTGAACATGTCGCCGACCATTGTCATACCTCCTCGCATCCATTGCCCTGAACCACCAAGTTCGGGACAATTGAATTGAGCCATTGAACCGCCACCATTGTTTACAGCAACTAACATGTGGACTACTGCATCATGGCTTAGGCCATAACGTGACGCTATATTATTGACAAGATTTTCGCCAATATCGGTTAGCTTTTGCATAAAAATATCCTAATTAGTATGAGTGTGGTTTATTTTATAAGTGTTAATAAAATGAGTGAGTATAGGGACCGCGTTAAGTATCAGATGATGAAAGATTAACGGAAGTGTCATACTAAAACCGCATGTTCATTTTACTATGAAATAAAACGGTTAAATTTCGTTCTATTGTAGCACCTTTAAGGATGTTTAATCTGGTTTTATTAAGAACTATTTGTTATTCATTTCCAGTGTCTAATTGGGAGGGGGGTTATATCTTGGTTTGTTATTCGTTTAGAAAGAAATGCAGCGATGTATTCTATCTTAATTTGTATTTTTATATTCAAATGATGAAATTGAGTATATTCTGATAGAAGTTAATTATTCGATATTTTTAGTACTATTTTGGTGCGTTTTCTGCACCATTAGCTGATTTTTTATTCGCTTTCCACATTATTTTAAAGGTAAATATTTGTTTAATTAGCATATTTATACATATTTCAAGTAGCGTGACATACATAGTTTGCTCCACCAGTAAAGTGGAATAGAAATTGCACTTCTTAATCGTAAAGAGAGTTTAAGTCAGACGTTTTGTATATGACTACATCATTATTAAAGGGGAATTAATCGATGACAATAACCGTTGGTATTTCACACCATACTCAATATAAGTACGATCGGTCTGTTAATATGGGGCCTCATATATTCCGCTTACGTCCAGCACCACATAGCCGCACAAAAATTAAAGGATATTCTTTAAAAATATTACCAGAAGATCATTATATTAATTGGCAACAGGACCCTTTCGGCAATTACCAAGCACGAGTCGTTTTTAATCAACCCACCACTGAATTCAGTTTTACAGTCGATTTAATCGCAGAAATGACCGTTATTAATCCCTTCGACTTCTTTTTAGAGGAGTATGCCGAAGAGTTTCCATTTGTTTATGATGCGGTGTCAAAAGCTGAATTATCTCCTTACCTTAAAAAGCGTAAAGCGAGTCCTAAATTTTTGGAGTTAATTGAATCCTTACGACCAGAAAAGCCCATTCGAAGTGTTGATTACCTAGTTGAAGTTAACCAAGCTATTTTTAATTTAGTTGGCTACGGTATTCGTCTTGAACCTGGGGTGCAAACTGCGAATGAAACGATTACTAAGAAAACCGGATCATGTCGCGATTCCGCTTGGTTATTAGTTCAATTGTTTCGCCATTTGGGGTTAGCTGCAAGATTTGTTTCTGGTTACCTGGTGCAATTAACCTCCGATGAGAAGTCCTTAGATGGTCCGAGTGGACCTGAGGAAGATTTCACTGATTTACATGCATGGACGGAGGTTTATATTCCGGGCGCTGGTTGGATTGGTCTTGATCCGACTTCAGGTTTGTTCGCTGGTGAAGGTCATATTCCACTTGCGGGTACACCAGAGCCAAGTTCTGCCGCACCGGTGACTGGCGGTATCGATGATTGTGAGTCTGAGTTTAGTTTTTATAATAAAGTAACGCGAGTACATGAAGATCCTCGTGTAACGAAACCCTATTCAGAAGCGCAGTGGACTGCAATTAATCGTTTAGGTCAACAGGTTGATGATGTCTTTACTGAAGAAGGTATTCATTTAACCATGGGGGGAGAACCTACGTTTATATCGATAGACGATATGGAGCATCCTCAATGGAATACTGAAGCCGATGGGAAAGAAAAAAGAGTATTAGCTCAAACCTTATTTGTGGAAATGAATAAGGTATTTACGAAGGGCGGTTTTACTCATTATGGCCAAGGTAAATGGTATCCTGGTGAGCCTTTACCGCGCTGGCAATATGGTTGCTATTGGCGTAAAGATGGCGTGCCATTATGGAAAGACCCAAGCTTATTAGGCGATCCGAACAAAGATTATAAATTAGATCATACGGATACTAAAAAGTTTGCAGATAAATTGTGTAAATCATTAGGACTTGATACAAAAGCGTTGACGACAGCCTACGAAGATATTCTTTATCATCTTTGGCAGGAAGCTTCATTGCCCGTTGAACTGAACCCAGAACAACCAGAATTGCTTGATGCAATGAGTCGTAAAGGCCTATTGGCTAAAATGGAACGTGGGATTGAAAAGCCCGTTGGTTATGCCTTACCACTTAAGTGGAATGATGGGAAAAATTGTTGGCAATCATGTGATTGGGAATTTAAACGCGGTCATTGTTTCCTTTTACCTGGTGAGTCACCATTAGGTTATCGTTTACCCTTAGACAGTCTTGATTGGACTGATAATATTATTGACCGCGACCCCTTTGATATTCCTGAAACCTTTGCTAAAACTAAAAAAGCTAAGAAAGGATTTATCGGTAAGGAGATGATCAAAACGGCGCTGGTATTAGAGGTAAGAGAAGGGCGTCTTTATGTCTTTATGCCGCCAACCAGTCATTTCGAAGAATATATGAAGATCGTTACTGCTGTCGAATCTGTGGCTAAAGAATTATCTATGCCGGTTATTATTGAAGGGTATAGCCCACCCAAAGACAGTCGTGTGGAAAAATATGCGGTGACCCCAGATCCGGGGGTTATCGAAGTCAATATTCACCCTTCAACGTCGTGGAATCAATTGGTTGAAAGAACAACAACCCTATACGGTCTAGCGAAACAAGCGCGTTTGGGGACGGATAAGTTTATGGCCGATGGTCGTCATACCGGCACCGGTGGCGGTAACCACGTTACACTCGGTGGTGAAACGCCGGAGCAAAGCCCGTTTCTACGTAGACCTGATATTTTGCGAAGCTTTATTACCTATTGGCAACATCATCCAGGGTTATCCTATTTATTTTCTGGTTTATTTATTGGCCCAACCAGCCAAGCGCCACGTGTTGATGAAGCCCGTGATGAATTGTTGTATGAGTTAGAAATTGCTTTCTCGCATATGCCTGAAGGTGAAGTACCAGAGCCTTGGTTAGTGGATAGATTATTACGTAATTTATTGGTGGATTTAACCGGTAATACGCATCGTGCTGAATTCTGTATTGATAAATTATATTCACCGGATTCTGCAACGGGTCGTTTAGGTATTGTTGAATTCAGGGGCTTTGAAATGCCGCCGCATGCACAAATGAGTTTGGTGCAAATGGCACTGTTACGAACGCTCTTGGCTTGGTTCTGGCAAAAGCCTTATCACAAACCGCTAGTACGTTGGGGTACCGAGTTACACGATAAATTCCTATTGCCACAGTATGTTGAGCATGACCTATCGGAAGTGTGTCGAGATTTACAAAATGCAGGGTATCAATTCCAAATAAGTTGGCTTGACCCCTTCTTTGAATTTAGATTCCCAGTGTGTGGGACGCGTGAGCTTGACAATGTCACCATGGAGCTAAGAACGGCGATTGAACCTTGGTATGTATTAGGTGAAGAGTCCAGTGCGTCGGGTACTGCAAGGTATGTTGATTCGTCACTAGAAAGGGTACAGATTAAAGTGACGGGGATGGTTGGAGAACGTTATATCGTCACTTGTAATGGCCGTCGTGTGCCATTGAAAGCAGTGAAAGGTAAAGCGAAAGATGAAATGGTGGCGGGTATTCGTTACCGTGCATGGCAACCACCCACTGCATTGCATCCTACCATCGGTGTACATGCTCCACTGGTATTTGATTTAATCGATACCTGGGAAGGTCGCTCAATGGGCGGGTTTGTTTATCATGTGAGTCATGCGGGGGGCCGTAATCCAGAAAGCTTGCCGGTGAATGCCTTTGAAGCAGAAGGACGTCGCGTTGCACGATTCTGGGAACATGGGCATACACCTTCATTATTGGCATCGGGTGGACCAAGTTGGACTCCTTCAGCTGCACGACATCATTTTGAAACGGCTGAAACCGTAAGTGAGTATGTTGTACCGCCAGAAGAAAGCATTAATGCAGATTACCCAAGTACCTTAGATTTGCGTCGACAACCATCATTTAAATAAAGATAGATAAATGTATCATTCCACTTTGAAATTATTTAAGGTGGAATGATTAGGGTCTGTGATAGGCCCTAAAATTGTCAGGGAGCATGGTCAGCTTGTATATAAAAAATAACGCCGCGCAGGAATTACCTAAATGGTTATCTTCATATCTGAATAAGTTACATAATCATGATGAACTAGCCAATCACAGTGGCATTAACCCCGAACACTGGGATACCTTATTCAATCGTCTTTCTAGCTTATCGGCGCAGGATATTAGTGGGCGTGCTTTTGAGATTAGCCAACTGTTACAAAATGGCAATATTAAATATAAAAGCAATCAACAATGGCATTTTGATCCGCTACCATTTATGTTTTCTAAAGACGATTGGGCGTTACTTGAGGAAGGCATCAAGCAACGAACACAGCTTCTAAACCAAATTCAACAGGATATCTACGGCGAACAACATTTATTGATTAGTGGTGATATTCCCGCTCAACAATTATATCAAGATAGTAATTATCTCCGCGAAGGCTTCAGCTTACCTAACTACGAATTAAAACTATTTTTTACGGCGATGGATATTTACCGTACGCCATCGGGTGAATTTAAAGTTTTAGCAGATCATTGCCAGTGTCCACTCGGGTTAGGGGTGTTATTAGAAAGTCGTATTATTGCTCGACGTGTAATGGCGGAAGAGTTTGCAGAATGTAATGTGCAGCAAATTAAAGACTTTTTAGATACTTACGAAGAATGTATTAACGAATATACACGTTATATGGACGACCCTCGGATTGTTATTCTTACCCAAGGTATCGACGACCCCAATTATAATGAGCATGCTTTTTTATCGACCTATTTCGGTTATACCTTGGTACAAAGTGCCGATTTGACCGTGCGTAACGGGGAAGTCTGTTTAAAATCGTTACAAGGGTTGGGGAAAATTAACGTTATTTTACGTTGGATCCCCGATCGCAGTATCGATTCTTTAGAACAAACAGAATATTCATTGCATGGTATTCCTGGGTTATTACAAGCGGTACGAGAAGGGTCTGTTAAGGTATTGAATCCGTTTGGTAGTGGTGTCTTATTGTCGCCAGCGATTCAATGTCATTTGAGTACCTTGTCTGAAAAATTATTGAATCAACCGCTGATCATTAATGGCCCTAATTATTATAGTGTTGAGCAAGCAGATAATTTAGAGTTAAGTTTGCTTGAATTGGCCTGTTATAAGGATAAAAACCTCAAATTAGACGGTGTGGCGGATGCTGAAAAGATAAAGGAACTTATTGCGAAGCACCCTGAAGATTATTATTTCCAAGATAAACCGGTTTTTAGTAGCGCCCCTTTCTGGCACGACGGTAAGTTGGTCTCAAAACCCGTGGTATTTCGATGTTATGCCTTAACGACTGATCACGGTGTTGAGGTATTGCCTTCCGCATTATGCTTCTCGAATGAAAAAAGCAATGAACCGACGGCCTCCGGTTGGATTAAAGATACGTGGATAAACCGAGCGGCTAGTTTTGAGTCAGAAGCACATATTGTACCGGTACCAATTAAAAAACGGATGGATGTGAGTTTACTGGAAGGTGTTATTTCAAGCCGAACCGCTGAGCATTTATTCTGGTTAGGTCGTTACTTAGAGCGTTGTGAAAATACAATTCGTATTTTACGTATTTTTATTGATCGATATACAGAATTAGCGATTTATCCCGATGTGATGCGCCGCAATTTAGTTACTCGATTTTTAAGTGCAATTAAGTCACAACATATTGTTTACCCCTATGTAAATGAAAAAACGACATTAACCATTTTTGATCCGACGCTATCAAAGGAAACGGCATTTGAATTACTTGCCGATGAACAATGTGCTGGTAGTATTATTAATACCTTAAAATATTTGTCGAATGCTGCGGTACAAGTTCAAGAATTATTATCCCACGATAGTCGCCGTATTATTGAAGAAGTAAATGAACAAATAGAATCACTAAAAAAAGCGACTATTCAAATATCGACCCGTGCAATACAAAGCAGTTTAGATAAAATTATTGGTTCGATTATGGCTTTTAATGGCTCGATTTCTGATTGTATGCCAAATAGTAATGGTTGGTTTTTATTGGAAATTGGGCGTAGGATTGAACGCAGTATTCAAATTACCTCTCTGAGTTTAACCTTATTATCTGAGGAGTTAGACGAACCGGAAGAACTTGGATTATTAGAAGCGGTACTCAGTTCTCAAGTCAGTTTAGTGACCCACAAACGCCGTTATCGTATGTATCAAAGTATTGGAACAGGAATTGAGCTATTATTATTGGATGCTGAATATCCTCGTTCTCTGTTATTCCAGTTAGAGCAAGTTCATCAACTCTGCCAACACTTACCCACTAAGCGTCGGCCAGGTGTTATTGCGGCGCATGAGAAGGCCATTTTGTTATCTAAAACGACTTGTTATTTAACTGAAAAAGATTATTTACAGGAATGTGAAGATGGGCAGCGAAAACAGTTAATTGATTTTAGCCATAATATACGTGTGAATTTAGATACATTTTGCGATGTATTATTACTGCAATATTTTTCTCACACTAAAACAGCTAAAAAATTGAATTGGACCAATATTGAGCAAGCCCAATCGTGAAATATAGAATAAAACATTCAACTACTTATCAATATGCGGATTTTGTGAGTTTATGCCAAAATCAGGCGCGATTAACCCCGAAAACGAATCAGGGACAAGTGTGTCACAACAGCAGAATTGAAATTTTTCCACCTGTGAGTTACTTACGCCATTTTCAGGATTATTTTGATAATACTGTTACCGTCTTTGAAATTGCCACGCAGCATCGAGAATTAACCGTTACGATGACCAGTGAAGTTGAATTATTAGCCAAGCCGAATATTGATTTTAGTCTTGTTGATATGCCTTGGGAAAGCGTACGCGATTTACTTGCTGAGCCCAACTCATCGGAATTATTGCAGAGTGCTGAATTTGTTATACCTTCGCAATTTACTGTTATAGACGAAGGCATTAAAGCGTATGCACTTATCTCATTTTGTCCGGGGGCGAATCTAATTTCCGCCTGTGAAGATTTGATGGCACGAATTTTTCATGAATTTCAATATGATCCGGGATTTACTACGATTAGCACACCGTTAAGTGTTGTTTTTGCACAAAAAAAGGGCGTTTGCCAAGATTTTGCACACTTTGCGTTAGCGTGTTTACGTAGTATTGGTTTAGCGGGACGATATGTCAGTGGATATATTGAAACGTTACCGCCAGAAGGAGAAGAAAAGTTAGAAGGTGCCGATGCAACGCATGCATGGTTTTCCGTATTTCTACCAGGCGTTGGTTGGATTGACTTTGATCCAACTAACAATGTGTTACCTAACGATCAACATATATCTCTCGCATTTGGGCGGGATTTTTCTGATGTCACTCCCTTAAAAGGAGTTGTATTTGGTGGAGGCAGTCAGTTACTAGATGTTGCGGTGGATATGATTCGATTAGAGTGACGTTAATAACTAAATGATTTTAAATAATTTGATTATTTAAAAAAAGGTAAGGTGTATGAAGATTGATTGGAAAGCGTACCAAACGAATGGCTTTTTTGATGAATTAATTGACGAAAAGGGAAACGTCAGATTACACGGGCAAAAGTTAGCTCAGTTTTTTTCTAGTTTAAGTACAGAAGAGTTAAAAAAGGCTAGGTCGGTTGCTGACTTAGCCATTAAAGAGATGGGGATTACCTTTACCGTCTACAACGAAGGGAGCATGATTGACCGAGCATGGCCCTTTGATATCATTCCACGTACCATTGGCAACAAAGAATGGAACAATGTTGAAACGGGCTTAGTACAGCGTGTTGAGGCATTAAACTTATTTATTGATGACTTATACCACGATCAAAAAATAATAAAAGATGGCGTATTTCCGCGCGAATTACTCGAAAAGTCAGTTAACTTTCGTAAACAGTGTGTTGGTATTAATCCTCCGAATAAAATATGGGCGCATATTTGTGGTTCTGACCTAGTACGTGATGGCAATGGCACCATGTATGTGTTGGAAGATAACCTACGGGTTCCCTCGGGCGTTTCCTATATGTTAGAAAATCGCTCTGTAATGAAACGTGTCTTCCCCGAATTATTTGAACAAGTCCCAATCCTTCCTGTCGATGATTACCCTTCTCAGTTATTTGATATGTTAGCGGCGATGTCGCCTCGTAAACAGGATAAACCTGAAGTTGTCGTCTTAACGCCTGGCGTATTTAATTCTGCTTACTTTGAACATTGTTATCTTGCTCAGGAAATGGGGTGTGAGTTAGTTGAAGGGCGAGACCTAGTGGTTGAAAAAGACGATTGTGTGTATATGCGCACTATCACAGGGTTGCAGCGTGTCGATGTTATTTATCGACGTATTGATGATCTGTTTTTAGATCCGGAAGTCTTTTTACCCGATTCACAGTTAGGTGTGCCGGGGTTAATGCGTGCTTGGTCGAAGGGGAATGTTGCCCTTGTTAATGCGCCTGGTGCTGGTGTTGCTGATGATAAAGTTGTCTACGCCTATGTACCAGAAATCATTAAATACTATCTTGGTGAAGACCCTAAATTAGCAAATGTACCGACCTATAAATGTTTTGATAAAAAAGAATGCGATCACGTTATCCAAAATATTGAAAAATTAGTGGTGAAGCCTGCGAATGAGTCTGGTGGATATGGTTTGTTAATTGGTCCTAAATCAACCAAAAAAGAACAGCAAGAAACCATTGAACAAATTAAGGCCGATCCGCGTAACTGGGTGGCACAACCGACCTTGAGTTTATCAACGGTACCGACCTTAGATGGCATTGAGCCCGATGGCCGTCATGTCGATTTAAGACCCTTTGTGCTTTCTTCTGGTCATGATACTAAAGTGACCATGGGCGGATTAACACGAGTTGCGATGGTGAAAGGGTCGTTAGTCGTGAATTCATCGCAGGGTGGCGGTAGTAAAGATACATGGATTATTGACGAAGAGGCTGAATAATATGTTATCAAGAGTAGCTGAAACTTTATATTGGGTATCACGTTACATTGAACGTGCTGAAAATGTCGCACGTTTGATCAATGTGAATAACATGCTCATGATGGATTTGCCCAAAGGTGTTTGTGCAGGTTGGGAGCCCCTAGTCGATATTATTGGTGCACGACAAGCTTATCAGGAAAATCATACCGATTACGAAGAGCAAAAGGCATTACGCTATTTATTAGTGGGTAAGGATAATAACTCTTCTATTTTAAATTCGATTATGTCTGCCCGTGAAAGTGCGCGTACCATTCGAGATGTTATTCCTCGAGATGTGTGGGAAGAGATTAATTTATTATATTATTACGTCAAAGATAATCAAAATGAAGGCCTGAGTAAACGTGGTCGATTTGCTTATTTAAAAAAGATTATTGAATCCGCGCACCTTATTTTTGGCTCCCTTGATGCGACGATAAATCATGACCAAGGTTATACGTTTATCCGCTTTGGTTCGATTATTGAACGTGCGGATATGACCTCGCGTATTTTAGATATTCGTTCTGAAACATTGATCACTACGGAAGAAGCGAAGCCCTATGAAAATATTCAATGGATTAGCTTGTTGCGCTCATTAAGTGCCTATCAGATGTATCGTCAGCAAATGGGGGTGCGTGTACAACGTTCAGATGTAATTGAATTTATTATGCACAGTGAAGTTTTTCCGCGTTCAATTTTATTCTGCCTGTACGAATTAAAATCACTGAGCGAACCCTTACTTAATTCTAGTGGAATAATTAAGGTTATTGATAAAACGATATACGATTTAAAACATAAAGATGTCAGAGCACTTAAGAATGGTTATCTGCATCGTTATGTGGATCAAATTCAAATTGATTTGGCAGGTATTCATAATGAGCTGGCTGAATCTTACTTTTTAAAAACACCTGAATTGCAGGAATAGTAATTGTAACCTAGTTCAACATGATAATATTAAACGGCCTTTAACGTCATTGTTATAGGCCGTTTTTGTTTGTTCTCTCGATTCTATTTAGCTTGCTTACCGTATCAAGCTAGTCTAAGCTGCCGTCCAATTGCATTCATCATTCAAATTCTAAATAGGTAACTTATGAATATTATCAATGTACCAGAACTGGCTAAGCCAATCGTTAAAAGTCATCACAAAGCACGTCATATGAAAAAAATGGCTATTGGTCCTTTTTCTCTTAGTTGTGCAGAAATGCGCTTTAGTGGCGATATCGAAAAATTCGACGAAGTGGATGATGCCTTAATGGCATGTCAACAACAGCAAGGTTGGGATCTGTTTATTGCGTATTTCAATGATCAGTACCATGTCGCAATTAATTTCTTTACTGAACAACAAGATGTTAATGCCGTGCTAGAAGTGGCAAGTGCGGTTATTGCAAAACAACTTGGTGATGTTGAAGTACAGGTTTTAGTGGGTGATGCAAACTATGGCGATTGGGATAGTTGTTACGCAGCTTAGTCTCTTTCTGGGCATGCTTTCACCTTCTCGTTAGCATGCTTTTTATTTTAATATTTCTTCGTGATACTGCCTTCTTCTATTTGCGTAACTTTTACAGGGTTGCTGTAAATCATCGGTAAAAAGTACAAATAAAAATCTTCTCTTCTTTTTAATTTGATTAATATTCTTTATTTATCAGTTGGTTATGTTTTTGGCATACATCTCGCAATACGTTAATTGAACAACCCGATAGATGGGAAGATTTATGTTTCATTTTTTTGAATCGTCATCACTCTCTATTTTCTGATTCATGTTATTTATTTAGGAGATTTATTATGGCTACATCAAAAGCAAAAACGCAAAGTTCACAGGAAAAAATGGAAGATGCTTATCAATTAGCAGGAGAAGCGGCATCTGAAACCGTTGATTCATTAAAAATGCAAGCCAAAGAAAAGCTTGGAGAAGGTACCGATAAAGTCAAAAAAGTGACTAGCCAGACTGAAAGTATTATTAAAGAGCGCCCATTATTGAGCGTTGGTTGTGCCTTTATCGCCGGTTGGGCTGTCTCAAAATTGCTTAAATAATGGAAGAGGTATCTTCATGAAAAACAGTAATGAACCAGCATCTGGACATAAAAGTAACGAAGATACTCAATCGGATACTCCATTCAATTCAGCGGAGTTCAACGCTCAAATTGATCAACTAAAAGCGGTTTTTAATCGGGTATCTGCATTATCTCAGGAGATGGGGAGATGGTCTGAGTCAACTCTCCAACTGTTTTTGATTGAAGTACAACGTAATATTGTTGCAGCAAAACAATTCATCTTTTGCCAACTACTATTTATCTCACTACTCATATTATTTGTATTTAGTGTCTGTGTTTGTGCTGGTGGGATCACCTATTACTTTACTGACAATTTACTTGCTGCGATTGGCATTTTTTTAGCCACTATAACTAGCGTATTAGGTGGTTTAGCTTATTGGCAAAAACGCTTATTTAAGCATTTCGGATTTAAAGATACGATTGCTCAATTGGAGGAAGGTGTCAATGTCATCTATCAAGCATCTCAATCGAGAGATTAAACGTAAACGTATGGAAGGTAAATTATTTGCTAATAAATCCGCTTTATTATTAACGCGTTTGTTAGTGTCGGCGAAAAGCTATACCAGAAAAAATCCTTTTAAGGTTGCAGGCGGTATCGCTTTTGCGACGATTATAATGATTAAGTATCAGAAAAAAATTAATTATATTTACCCCATTGGTTCCTTAGGTTTTAAATTCTTTAAGCAATTCAATGAGCAAAATATATACCCGTTACCATTCAAGATGCAGAAATCAGCAAGACGAGAGGTGAGCAGATTCTAGGCATAAAGGTGAAGATCTAACGGGTTAAATCGAGACTTTATAACAACGAAGATGTTTGCCTCTCGTCTTGCCCTGTGGGTCACTAGCTCGTTTCTTATAAACCATGGCAATACTGCGTTATAACATTCGATAAGGACTAGCCATTAAAGATGTAAAGTCTTGTTTTTACATCTACCGATAGAGGATTAACGCAGTTAATCGCTCGAAAGGTCTTCATGTTACGCCTTGCCTTGGTATCCGAGCTAGTGACTGATAAACGCATCTTGATTGGTAACGGGTATAAGGAGCATGTATGTTAAATGACAATAAAGACAGCACTCAGAGTACGGCGTTAATTGTTCAGCGAACGGAGCATGAGCAAGTCGCACATGACCGTAAAAGCCTCTATCATATTGGGTTCTGGATTTTATTTTTTATTGTGATTACCGCCACCGTATATATCGCAAAATCATTATTATTCCCCATCGTACTCAGTACTTTTATTGCGTTACTGTGCAGCCCTTTAGTAAATTATTTCTTGAGGATTGGCGTGCCAAGAGCGATGGGGGTTTTGACTGTTATTTGTTTAATTGTTGGAATTTTATTTGCAGGGGCTTCTATTTTGACAGAACCCGCACAGCAGTGGTGGGCTAAGTTACCTGAGTTAGTAAAAGATGTATCAGAGGAAATGACTAAAGCAACCAACGATGACGGTACAGGTGCCTTATCGAGTAGTAATATTGTTAGCCAAAGTAATGTCGGTGAATTTCAAAGTAATACCGTCGTTTCTTTAGTTAAAAGTATTGCCGTCATCACGCCAACGATTATTACGCAGATTATGATTGCGTTGTTTATGGCTTATTTTATGTTGAGTTATGGCCGTTCATTATTTACCGGCTTACTTATGCAGTTTGATGATTTTTCGAATAAACGTATTACCGTCGAATTGGTCAGAAGTATTCAGAAAGACTTATCACGTTATATCGGTACAGTGACCTTAATAAACGTCGGACTTGGTATCGCAGTCGGTAGTTTATTTTTTATTATTGGTATTGAAGATCCCTTTGTGTGGGGAGCTCTTGCAGGGATTATGAACTTTGCTCCTTATCTTGGGCCGTTGATTTCAATGGTGTGTTTTGGGGTAATTTCCTATGTACAATTTCAATCGGTTAGCATAGCGATGTTAATCGTGGCTGCATATATGACCATTAATATGATTGAAAGCCAATTTGTAACCCCAACATTATTAGGTCGAAAATTTAACCTTAACCCATTAATTATTTTTATTTGGTTGATTTTATGGGGCTGGTTATGGGGCAGTATGGGGATGTTGATTGGTGTGCCTTTGCTCGTTTGTTTAAATACACTATTGGAACGTTTAGATATATTTGGTCGCACCCATTTAGTGCTACGAGCAAGGTAATTCGTTAATGGGGATAGGCTTATGAAGCTTCATATTTATCGAGTTTATTATAAAGCGTCTTCACACTTATGCCTAAGTCCTGGGCTGTTTTGGTTTTATTGCCGTCGTTATTATCCAAGGTATTAACGATTGCCGCTTTTTCAATATCATTAAGGGAAACCCCTGCAGGGACTAGGTCATCAAGCTGATCATTTTGTTCTGATGGTGCAGTATCAAAGACTAAATGCGATTCTTTAATTACATCATCAGACAGTATAAATGCTCTTTCGATAGCATGTTTAAGTTCCCTGACATTGCCAGGCCAATCGTAATCTGCAATTTTAGTTAATGCGGATTCCAAAATGGTTTTTTTAACCGATTGTTCGGCATTTTGATGAGCAATAAAATGCTTGGCTAAGCCAGTAATATCCTCACCGCGATCGCGCAATGGTGGAATAACGACTGGGAATTCCGCTAAACGGAAATATAAATCTTCCCTTAGAAATTGCGCTTCAATAGCCGTTTGTGGATCTCGATTGGTTGCAGCAATAATCCGCGTATTCGTGAAATGTAAGGTTTGGCCTCCGACGCGACGGTATTCACCCGATTCTAATACGCGTAGTAATTTAACCTGATGCTCGATCGGCATTTCAGTAATTTCATCAAGAAATAATGTTCCACCTTCCGCCTGTTTAAAGACCCCTTCATGGGATTTATCTGCACCGGTAAACGCGCCTTTTTTATGGCCAAATAGCTCGCTGTCAATCAATTCTGGACTGAGTGCACCGCAGTTGATTGCAATAAAAGGTGCTTGGCTTCGTTCACTTGCAAGGTGAATTGTTTGTGCGACTAATTCTTTACCTGCACCACTTTCACCAACAATAAAGACAGAGGCATCGGTTTTTGCTACGCGACGTAATATGCGATAAAGCTTATGCATGGGGTAAGATGAGCCGATTAATAATCCAAACTGGTCAAGATCGCTCGTTGCAACACGTTGGCCAACGGAACTTTTCGAGATGGAAGATTGGCGAACATCACGTAATGTTTCTGCTAAAATTTTCGTATCAACGGGCATACGATAATGGAAGATAGCACCAAATTGCATTAATTTGTCGAGGTGAATATTCGGCGCACCAGAGCTAATTAAAATTAAGTCCATCTCATTTAATAATGCATCGAGCTTAGACAGTGCTTGATAGTCTGCCTGACTAAAGCCATTTATCTCAATAATTGCAATATCAGGTGCGTCATTTTCAATCTGTGAAATCCAATTCTGTGCAATTGTTAATTCAACGGTTTCGAACTGGGATAGTTCAGGTTGACTAATAATAGACTGACGTAATAATTCGTTCTTGACACTTAACAACAAACTTAACTTGTCCATTTGATTGCTCTCTCAATAGCGATTCCATTGTTTCAGAGATTCATAGTCGCCATATAATGAGATTTTGTCAATCTTATAGTTTGTTGTGAAAGGTAATCACAAAGGGATTGTTAAAATTGAATTTGTGACGAAGTTAAGCTGTGCGAGTTGATTATATGAACTTGAGAAAGTGGTTAATATTTTTATGTGAGAGAAATTTTTAGGTACTAATTTATCCAAAAGTTATTATATTTTTATTTGTTGTGTGTGCATTTTTAGATTTTTGGCACTTACGTTTAGACCATCTATTTCTAGTTCTAAGTTTATTTTCTTATTATGTGCCACGCTAAGAAATATATTGACGATTTTAATTAATTGCACATAGTAAACATGTTTTTTACATTCTTTGTCGGATGCAAAAAAGAACCCAGCACAAACCATACCATCAGGAACAAAAGGTGAGTAAATTATGCTATGTATAAATTGATTACAAAGTTGTTCTAAAGCTAATTCTTCTTTAATACTTTGGTTAAAATTGAATTTTTTAGACCATTTTTCTTCTTTATCATCTACCAATTCAATTCTAATTGGATAAGAGATTAAACGGGTATTAAACCCACAGATAGAAGAACTTAATAGCTTACTTTCTTTAAGTTTCCTGATTGCATAAAAACCAACAAAAATTGCTTTTTCAGTTTTAAATTCAAGTTCATTGTCCCATACCGTTTTACGGTAAAGGCTTTCTAGAAAGCTAGCTGAATCTTTTAATTCATTTAACCAATATTCTTTTGTATATACTTCAATCATGGCTAAACTCCTTTGCACATAACAGCTTGTTGTTCGAAACGGTACTTCTTTCTATTAGAAAGAGTGGCACTGTTTATGATTTATAAATAACACTAAAATACATCATTTTTTCTTATCATTAAATGATTACATTTAGAAATAAAATATAAAACAAGTCGAAGAATAAATCATTTCAACATTGTTAAGGTTAAGGAACGCGGACCTTTAGTGATGAAGGTAAGATAGTGATATTAATGTGTTCGGCGCTATGTGTTTCGCCATCAATCACATAATTAATGGTTTTATTTGCTGAAATTTTAATATGGCTACCAGCGTCATATTTAAATAGAGATGCATTGTCCTGTGCGCCAATACTCGATAGGGCAAGGTCTGATAATGCAATAACTCGTTCAGCCATTGAATTGGTTTGGTCTAAATAAGTCATATGCAATTTACCGTCGTCGGGTTCTGGCGCATCACCGCCATGGGCTAGCATGGTACTAAAAGGTGCGGTATTGGCAACCACTAAACTTTGTACATCAAGTTCTTGGATTGGTTTATTATCAATTTGAACGGTCAATTGCTGTGAATCATCACCTGCGACAGCATTAAAAAAACCGGTCAAATAAGCTATCTGGCCATGTTGATTTTTATTATCCCGATTTGCCGACTCAATCATTTGTTGTTCGAAACCGATTCCCATTGCTAATAACATCAGGTCTTCATTGCATGTTGCCGTATCAATATCACGGACATTATTTGATAAAATAGCTGTGCAGGCGCTTTCTACTGGCGAAAACTTTGCTTCTAATCCGTAAAGGACATGGGTTAATGCATTGGCCGTTCCAAAGGGAACAATACCGAGTACAACGTCAGATTCAACAATTTGACTGGCCACTTCGGTAATCGTGCCATCGCCGCCACAAACAATAATATTACTAACATCCGCTTGCTTGGCCTGTTGAGTTAACTGCTTAGCGTTAATCTCAGGTGTTGTTTTTACTATTTGCAGGCGATGTTGAGTGGTTATTTCACGTATTAATTGTTGTTGATTCTTCGCCCATTTACCACCACCTGAAACAGGATTAACAATCATCCAAGTCGGTTTTGGCAATTGAAGTTGTTTTTTATTACGAACGGTATTGAGGACTTTATATTGCATCTTATTCAATTGTGCCGATGAACGAATTGCATTTATTTGTGCTAGTACTTGGTCGACACTTAATGAAGGATCGCGGCTCAATAAATAAGCCGCCATAACAAATACCGAACGACCACGCCCGAGTGCACAATGGATAACCACAGAACGAGATTGCGCCACCTGCGTATCGATCCAATACAGAGCATGACGGAGTTTATGCAAAGACGGTGTTTTATGATCGAGGACGGGAATGGTCAGATAGTCAAAGTGTTTATCGGTCATTGCACTTTCGAGCCCTGCAAATTCAGCCGTAACATCCATAATACAGTCGATATTTTGTGATTTTAGGTAATCGAGATCCGATGATAAAAGGCGTCTTGATAAATACAGGTGGTTAGCAATTTTTTGTATTGGCGGCACATCATCGTGCTTTCTTTCCCAGGCATTATAGGCTCTTACGCCGAGTAGAAAGGGGATAAAGGCCCAGCGGATCCACCAGATAATTTTCCCATCATTGTTTTTACGGAAAATGGAAGGTATATCAATAAGATAAGCTATGCTGACGATGGCTAATGATAATGCAACCCATGAAAATAGTAATGTCAGTAATAGGGTGGGAAGTAACCAAGCCAACGCTAAACTTAACAGGGCACCTAATAAATAATATTTGGTAATAAACATGGAGATCTCCTTAGCCAATCAAACATTTTATCGATTATCGTATGCGCTGAAATACTAGTACGACATTTCTTTATTGTACTGTTCCGCTAAGGTGTGTTTTTGTTGTTCTGTTAGGACTTTGCCTGCCATTTGAAAAAAGCGATGTTCTTCTTCTTCAAGATGATGCGATACTTTATGTTTTAATGATCGCATCGTTGTTAACCAACCGGGTGAACTAAAGTCCGTGTCGTCGAGTTGTGCAATTATCTTATCGATAGCATGGTGTTCTGCAATACCGTGTCGCGACATCTCAATGGTTTTATCCTGCTCAATTAAAGGCGCGTAAAAATAACGTTCCTCTGCGATCGCGTGTTGTTCAAGTTCGTGTTTTAGTTCATTGTAGAACTCTCTTCTTGCGGATGAATCACCGGTTGTTGAAACTAATGTATCCAATAATAAACGTTGTTTTTCATGGCTTTCGCGTAATGTATCAAAAATATTATTCATAATTTATTCCTTGTACGAAGTGAGTAAAGGTGAAAATGATGGGAGACATCATTTTCAGTAAAGCGAATGGCAGAGGTTAACAATCTTTATCTTCGGCATTCAGGGTGTCCTTTACATTTTCACAGGCATCTTCAATGCTATTTTGTACATCGGTAGATGCATCATCTATTTTTCACCTGCTTTTTCTGCTGGGCCTTCGGAACAGGCACTGAGTAAAATAACTAGGCTTGAAATGGCTAAAAAAGACTTACAATTTTTTAATTGAATCATAATATTCCCACTTATTTTTGAGTGTTATTCATCATATTTAACACGAGCGATATAATGAATAGGACAACAAATAGATAAAAAATAATTTTAGCAATACCTGCTGCAGCACCTGCGATACCACCAAATCCGAATATTGCTGAAATTAATGCAATGGCTAAAAAAATAAGTACCCAGCGAAGCATAATGTTTCTCCTTTTCTATAAGCTGTATTTATTGGATGACTTCTAGATTATTAATCACATGTTTCACATCTTGCGTATTACGTGCGATGTTCATTGCTAAATCATGTTGTTTAACAGAAGCAACTTCGCCAGTTAACTCGACGGTATGCTCATTGGTGTCTACGTTAATATCTAAGCCGCTAATGTCGTCTTCCATTAATAGTCGTGTTTTAATCACTGTGGTGATTTTTGCATCCGTTAAAGCAACTAATGCTTTATTATTACGATTCTTTTCAACGGGGGTGTTTAAAATAGTTAGTTGGTTATCGACAGCTTCAACACCATCCAAATCTTCAACCAGTTCTCTTGCGAGTAATTTTTCTATACGATTATCTACGTCACCGGTTAAGGTGATCACACCATGGTTAACATGGGTATTAATATCGAAGGAATTTAAATCTGGATTAAATAATAAAATCGTTTCAGCTTTGCCATCTATCCATGCATCGAGAGATTCTTCTTTCCATGTTTGTTGGTTTGCCAATGCAACCGTTGATGATGCAAGTAGTACAGTAGGAAGTGCGATACGAGTAATCATGCTGTTCATATTTTTCTCCTTTATTTGAAACGTATGTCATTTGTCTATCTATCCATCTAGCTATAGCGAAGACTGTGCCAGTTTTTAACTTGCTGTTTTTAAAGGTATATTTTGCATGGTGAGAAAGAGGATGAGATAAAGTATGAAATTTTTACAGTGTCATAATGTAATAGTTAGCGAGGTGGGATTAATGGAAAAGTGCCTCAAAGTAAGAGGCATTTTAGATATTGATGATTAGTGTCCTGCAACGATATAGAAATAGTAAATCATAAACAGTGCAATCACATATACAGACCAATGATCTTCTTTATAACGGCCTGTGATTACCTTTAAAAAGCCATAAACTAACATCGCAGCAGCAATTCCATTACCCGCATTGAAGGTGAAGATGCTGATGACCACACAAACAAAGGCAGGGAAGTATTCAGTAATATCATCAAAGTTAACTTTTTTGATTGAACCCATCATTGAAATGCCGATATAAATGAGTACCGGTGCCGTCGCGACGCTAGGGATCATTCCTGCAATGGGGGCGATAAAGAGTGTTGCGAGGAAACATATTGCGGTAACAATTCCAGTGAATCCGGTGCGGCCACCCGCTTCAACGCCAGCAGAGCTTTCTAGATAAGTGGTGAGCACTGGGCAAGCGAATAACGAGCCAAAGGTGGTTGCGGTCGAGTCGACATGGAAGTTTTTTTCAATGCCCGGTAAATTTCCATCTTTATCGAGATACCCTGCTTGTCCACCGACACCGAGTAAGGTGCCTAATGTTGAGAAAAAGTCGGGAATAAAAAAGGCTAAGAGAAATGGCAAGTATGTTGGATCTAATGCACCAATAATATCGAGTTGCATAAACATGCTGTCTATGTTGGCTGGCAGGCTAAAGAAATGGTCCGGTACTTGAGAAATACCTAAGGGTAAGCTGATTAATGTGGTGGTAATAATAGAAAGAATAATCCCACCTTGAATTTTTCTTGTCGTGAAAAATAAAACCAGGAAGAAGCCAAAAATAGCGAGTAACGAAGTCGTTGCAGTTAAATCTCCGAATATTAGAACATTCTTTTTGGCATTGGCAACGATAATCCCTGCGTGCTTAAACCCAAGTAGGGCGATGAATAGGCCAATCCCCACGCCGACTGACACTTTAACACTGTGTGGGATGACCCGAACCACAAAATCACGCACCCCGAAAAATGAAACTAACATAAATAAAAAACCGCTGATAAATACAATGCCTGCCGCAATGCTGAGCGGGACATCATTACCTAGCAGCGTAAACGAGAAAATCGCAACACTACCTAATCCGGGAGCAAGTACAAAGGGGCGGTTAGTATAAATAGCCATTGCAACCGTGGTAATAATGGTCATTAAAATGGTGACCGTTAATGCACTATCGAAGGGTAAACCGCCTTTGGATAACATACCGGGGACAACGGCAATAATATACGCCATGGTCGCAAAAGTGGTTAAGCCAGCAATGATCTCCTTTCGCATTGTTGTCCCATTTTCTTGGAACTTGAACCAACGGGCAATGTTCCCTCTCGATTGTATTTCAGTTTTCATATGCTCTCTCCTAAGCGTGTATTCTTTGATATCTAATTCGATGATCTTCTTTAATGGATGGTTCCGTTACTAATCTATTTCGGAGCTGATCAAATTCTGACAACCAAAGGCTTTTCCATTGGTTTTTTTGTATCTGGGGGACCCAGCAGGCATCGATAGTATTAGCGAGGATAACGCGTAGGCTATCTAAATCGAATCCAAATTCTTCGACCAATACCCGATAACAATTTGCACTGTTGGTTGCGTGAATGTGCCAATCATCGGTACAGGGGATAATATTCAATCCCGCCTTTGCCATGGCTCGAATAGGGTGTTGCGTACGCCATTGTTGCTTATCTGGCCATTGCTTCAAGTAGTGTGTATTGGATGGGATCACCGTAAAAGGAATGCCGAGTTGTGCATATTTTTGTGTAAGTTCTGGATTATCAATAATGGTATAACCGTGGTCAATACGTTCACAGTCAATCAGTTCAATACCGGTTTCAACATTGCGCCAATGCAAGCCGAATTCGGAGCAATGGGCGGTTAATCTTAATCCATTGTTCATCGCTAATGAGTAAGCTTTCCAAAAATGTTCTACGGGCGCATTTTCTTCGCGGTAATCGATGCCGATACCCAATACGTAAGGATGAGGGCATTGAATTAATGTTTTAACCATATCAACTGCAATCTCAGGTGTTTTTTCGCGATTGATAGAAGGGATAAAGCGAATGATGACGCCAAATAATTGTTCTGCCATATCAGCAGCTTCAACCATTATTTGGTTAAGTTCATTATAGGGTAAGTGAGTATCGCTGGGGTTCCAAAAGGTTTCTATATAACGTAAGCCTACGTGTTGTGCATCTTCTGCTACTTCTAAAATAACACGCTGATAATCGGCAGCTTCTCGCATGATTTGATATAGAAAAGTGAGCGCATCGATACCTCCTTTACGTTTCATTCCCGGTTGTTGATAAGCGCGGTAATAGGCCTTCGCATCTGCTTCGGTTAATGCAACGTTATATTTTTTAGCGAAATCACACATCGTGTGTAAGCGAACACCACCAAGTAAATGGTAGTGGATATCTGCTTTGGGGATTTGCCGATAAAAATCCTCTAGGGATAGTGATTTCATGAATCTCTCATTACGTAAATAATCAATACCGAAAAGTATTATCAATAATGAGGATAATGTGAAATGCTGTTTTGGCTTCGTTAGTGTTAATTTGGCATTAGCGGAATTAGCCTTTTTTCTCTTGCCACGGTGAGATTAATTGGCAGCCATTTTGACAAGCATTATCTAAATGATCCCACCATTTTTCTGCATCGGGGTGTAAGGTTCCATTGTTGCGGTATAGGCGCACTTGAAAGGGAATATGCAAACGGCTTGGATTGAGAGCGATAAATTGACCACTATTGAGTTCTTCCTGAATTAAATTGTCAGGTAACCAAGCAACACCTTTTCCTCGTTGCACCATCTCCTTATGCATTTGACACATAGACGATTCAAACACACCGGACAATTTCACATCCAACGAAGGTTGATATTGTTCAATGAGGCGTGCTGAATTGCTGCCCGATGTATAACGCAAATAAGGTAACGTTGGCATATTAAGATTAAATAGCGGTTGCCCATCTCGATCAGCGGCAGAAACCAACAGAAACTGGCCATCACCCAAACGAATATTGGTAAAGGGAGGTTGCATTAATTCCATCAATTCAAAACAAAACAGAAAATCACAATTGCCCTCCTTTAGTGCTTCAATACCCACTTCAACGCGTAATATATCAATGGAAAAAGGTAGCGTCTGATTATTATTGGTGACGCTATCAATTAAGTTTATCAAAGTGGGAGAGGCCAATGAATGTGGACAGGATATAATAATTGGGTTGAGTAAAGGGGCATTTAATTGATCTAAATTTTCGACGCCTTGATGCATTTGTACCAATATATTTCGTGCCGTTGAATGAAATTGACGCCCCGTTGGTGTTAAACCAATCGGTGTAGTACTTCTATCCACTAAGGTATGACCGACAGCCGTTTCAAGTGCTTTAATGCGACGACCAAAAGCGGGTTGAGTAATATGTCGCGCCTCAGCTGCTTTAGAAAAATGACGAATTTCTGCAAGCGCTAAAAAATCTTCGAGCCATCGCGTGTCTAAGTTCATGATGAAGCCTTGGTCTATTTATGTGATTGCTGAATTGAGCGTGTAAGATAAATATCTCAATAATCCCTGTCATCGGCAGCATGATTGATGTTATCAATTAGTGTTATACCTGTTACCAATCAAGATGCGTTTATCAGTCACTAGCTCGGATACCAAGGCGTAACATGATGACAATGGCTAGTCCTTATCGAATGTTATAACGCAGTATTGGTGTTCGAGCTAGTGACCTGCAGGGCAAGATGAGAGGCAAACATTTTCGTTGTTATAAAGTCTCGATTTAACCCGTTAGATCTTCACCTTTATGCTTAGAATCTGCTCACCTCTCGTCTTGCTGATTTCTGCATCTTGAATGGTAACGGGTATATAAGCAAGATAGTTGCCAAATTAAAAGGTGAGTAGCATATCATTCCAACTAACACCGCCATGGCTTGATGCTGATTGCCCTAAATGTTCAAATCCATTACGTTTATAAAAATCGATTAAATAGTCTTTGCAGGTTAACACGATGCCTAATTGTCCTCGTTTTTGGCTTACTTTAATTAAATGCTGAATCAATAAAGATGCGTACCCGTTGCGCTGGTATTCAGGCGACACAGCTAAACCAAAAACCGTTTGGTATTGACCATTTGGGCAATGAAGTGTCGCATCGGCATACAATGCATCGGGCAATTCTGGACGGTCATAGATACATCCATTTACGTGACCGACAATTTCTCCCTCTATTTCTAATACAAAGAAACATTCAGGGAAGGCTGCAAATCGTTTCTTAAATGAATCTAAACTGGCAGCTTCAGCTTCTGGGAAGCACGCATTTTCGATCGCAGAAATACGATTAATATCATTGGCGGTGGCGGGGCGTAAGTTTTTCACGGATGATTCCTATCAAAATTAATCAAGTGTTTCTGATTATACACGGTTTAGATTAAGTGATTCTGCTTTCAAAGTAGTGGTATTGATCGTGAATAAAAAGTCAGTAAATAATCGCTATTTTTATCAAAGATGCGCGCTTTTGCACAAAAATAAGGAATCACTTAATATACTATTTGTTTACACATAACTTTAAATACTACAATATTACTATATAGTGAAATTCATTTATTTACATTAGAGGGTTTACCCATGACGTTGATCGACACTCAGTCCGATAGCTATATCGCAGAAATCTCAGACAAATTGCTTGAAGCACGTAAAACAAGTACTGGCTTACCTGATTTTCCTGGTGAATTACCGACGACATTAGAAACGGCTTATAAAATCCAAGATCGTAGCATCAGTAAAATTGATGACAAAATTGTTGGTTGGAAAATTGGTGGTATTACACCTGACCTACAAGAAAAGCTAAATGCAGTGCGTTTATGTGGGCCTATTTTTGAAAAAATGGTTAAGTATACAGACGGTAGTGAACGTTTATTAATGCCTGTATTTAAAGACGGTTATTCAGCTTATGAAGTGGAATACGTCATGGAGTTAGGTGATACGTCGCATCTACCTGCAACGGGTATCACTGAAGAGCAAATTAGAAGCGTTATCAAACGTGTCTTTATTGGTTTTGAAATGGCAAGTAGCCCAATCCAAGATGTGAATAACGTTGGTTCAATGGCTGTTATTTGTGACTTTGGTATCAATGAAGGTTGTATTATTGGCCCAGAAGTGAAAGATTGGAAAAACGTTGATCTATTTGATGTTGATGTATCAATCACGATTGATGGTAAATTATTTGGTCCGGTTAAACCTAATTCTGGTTTTGTCGGCGCATACGGTGCAGTGAAATTCTTAATTGAGCACATGAAAGCACAGGGTAAAGAATTACCCGAAGGTACAATGGCATCAACGGGCGCTATTACTGGCGTACATGATGAAAATGTAGGCGTTGGCTCTAAAGCAGAAGTCACCTTTGCTGGTTTAGGTGGATTTAGCATGGAACTTGTTTCTAACGGCTAATCACACTTAATATGTTAAGCGTCAAAGTCGGCGCTTAACATTATTTTTAAATTCCGCTATTTTATCTTCCTCACTACCTGCTTAATTTTAGTATCACTTTTTTCATCTGCTTAACCACGCAAGTGTTGATTTATCTGTTATCGCGTGTAATGCATTGGTAAAGTAACCAGTTAAATTATTTCGAATACTAATTATTTTAAATATCAGTTTTTAAATCGTAAATAAAGGAATGCCAATGTGGGATCAACGTTATAACGAAGAAAGCTTTGCCTATGGCACCGAGCCAAATCATTTCTTAAAAGCGGAGTATCATCGAATACCAAAGGGAGGAAGAGTCCTTTGTTTGGCTGAAGGTGAAGGTCGCAATGCCGTGTTTTTAGCAAAGCAAGGCTATGACGTAACGGCGGTCGATCAATCCGCTGTAGGACTTAAAAAAGCAAAAGCATTTGCTGCTCAGCAGGGGGTTAACATTTCAACGGTTGTTACTGATTTGAATGATTATGATTTTAGCAATGCGATTTGGGATGGCATTGTTTCTATCACAGCGCATGTACCGCCTTTTATACGTGAAAATATTCATGGTCAAGTGGTTAATTCTTTGAGCGATACAGGCATATTTATTTTGGAAGCATATACAGAGCGTCATTTAGAAATGGAGGGTATTGGTGGTCCTCCTGCTGCGCAAAAAGCATTATTTATGTCATTAGAATCCTTAGAAAGTGAACTTCATGGTCTTGAATTTATTATCGGTGAAGAAATTGATCGGCATATTTCAGAAGGTAAATACCATCAGGGCGAAAGTGCCGTGGTGCAAATCGTTGCTTGTAAAAAGTAATCAAAGCGGCAGCATAAGCCGCTTTGTTTTTGATAAATGTACTTATTTGATTAGTACTTCATTGCGCCACAGATCATTGATGCTTTCGCGTTTACTAATCAGATGAGCTGTGTCGCCATCTATTAATACTTCAGCGGCTTTAGGGCGGCTGTTGTAATTAGAACTCATGCAAAAGCTATAGGCACCCGTGGAAAAAATTGCTAGGTAATCTCCTTCTTCAATCGCTAGTGTGCGGTTTTTTCCTAAAAAATCACTACTTTCGCAAACGGGTCCGACGACATCATAAACTTTACTCGTTAAGTTATCGTGCTCAACGACGGGGTGTATATTGTGCCAAGCACCGTAAAGTGCGGGGCGCAATAAATCATTCATGGCGGCATCGACAATCGCAAAGTTTTTCTCACCATTATTTTTAATCAACTCTATTTCGGTGATCAAAACGCCTGCATTGGCAACAACAGCTCTGCCAGGTTCAAAAATAAGCGTTAAATCGCGTTGTTTAACTTTTTCAAATACTGCTTTTACATAGTTTGTTGCTAATAATGGTGACTTATTATCGTATTGAACTCCAATGCCTCCGCCGACATTTAAATGTGTCAATGAAATGCCGAGATCGCTCAATTCATCAATTAGTTGTAGCATTCTATCGATTGAATCTAGAAAGGGGGAAATGTCAGTAATTTGGGAGCCAATATGAAAATCGATACCTTTGAGTGATACATGACTCAGTGTTTTTGCTTGGATATATAAAGGTTTCGCATCTTCAATACTGACACCAAATTTATTTTCTTTTAGCCCCGTCGAAATATAAGGGTGTGTATCCACACTCACATCGGGATTTACGCGTATCGAAATGGTCGCTATTTTATTTATGCCAGCAGCGACTTTATTAATACGGTAAAGCTCTGCTTCGGACTCAACATTAAAAGAAAAAATACCGGCATCTAATGCATAGGCTATTTCACTACTTTTTTTACCCACACCTGAAAAAATAATGCGTTTAGGATCACCGCCTGCAGCAATTACTCTGGCTAATTCTCCTTGAGATACGACGTCAAATCCAGCTCCAAGTTTAGCAAGGGTGCTTAATATCGAAATATTACTGTTTGCTTTAACGGCATAGCAAACCATCTGTTTGTTTTTAAATTCGGGTGATTCAAACTGTCTCCAGTTATGTGCGATCATGGCTTTAGAATAGACAAACAACGGTGTTGAATGTTTTTCTACTAATCTACTGACTGCACAATCTTCTACATATAATTCTTTTTTGATATATCTAATTAAATTCATTTTTATCCATTACCCTTTGTATATTCGTTGATGCTAATAATGCTTTTGGTCTATAAAAATGTAAAATATCAATAATTAAGTAATCTATTCGGATTTGATATATGCTTAAAATAACCCATAGACACATTGACGTTTTTCATGCGTTGATGACAACAAATACCGTCACAGCAGCAGCACAAATGCTCTCGACTTCGCAACCAACGATTAGTCGAGAGCTTGCGCGAATGGAAGATATTGCAGGTTTTTTGTTGTTTGAACGAATTAAAGGACGACTCAAACCAACGGCCAATGCCTATCGTTTATTTGAGGAAATCAAAAGTGCTTATGTGGGACTTGAAAAAATATCGGATATGGTAAAAGGTTTGAAAGAGGAAACGCTTAGTCAGTTATCAATCATTGCTCAACCGACCTTTGCGCACGCGTTAATTCCCGGTGCATGTAAACGTTTTAAAGAAATTGCAGGTGATAGTAATATATCTATTTTATTAGAAGACTCACCTTTTTTGGAAAGAAAACTATCAAATCAACTTTTTGATTTGGGGATATCAGAAAAGCAAGATGCACCCGTTGATACCTACTCTGAAGAAATTTTTGAAGGGAATGAAGTGTGTGTGATGCCTAATAATCACCCTCTGTTATCCAATAAAGAGATTACGATAAGCGATTTATCCGATCATGATTTTATTAACCTTTCTCCGAACGATCCCTACCGCATAAAGTTAGACCGAATTTTTGATAGTCAGCATATTAAGCGCAATCACGTTATCGAAACGTCCTCGACAACCTCGCTATGTTGTCTTGTTCGTTCTGGGTTAGGTATTGGAATTATAAATCCTTTAACCGCCTATGATTTTAAGGGCGATGATTTTAAAATACGGCCTATTGCCTTTTCTCACCCCTTTAAATTTAGTGTTATTTTACCCAAATATCGCCCTCTGAATCCTTTAACTGAAATTTTTATTGGTGCAATGAAAGAAGAAGTCGCACAAGTTAAAAAGCATCTTTATTTTTGAGTAAAATTGTTATTAGGTTAAACCTTTTATTTCAATTAATGCGTTAAAGATTGATAAGCCAATTTTTTCTGCTAATTTAGCGGGTACTGCATTACCCAGTTGTCGCATTACTTCGCTCCAAGAGCCTTCAAATTGGAAGTTATCTGGGAAGGTTTGGATTCTTGCGCTTTCTCTTACCGTTAAATATCTAACACTCCCATCTTCATATCGAATCATATTTTCTCCACCGGGAACACCATGAGTACCGGCTTTGAGTGCTTTAGAAGGATCATCGATATAACTCCCCGTATGACCTGGATATATTTTTGCTCCGCCTTTAAAAATATGTTGATTAAAGTTCTTTGCGTGTGCCTTTTGAGGATCGGGTAAATTGCATATCGCATCCCTAACTGTTACCCAAGGTAAATATTGAGGTTTAGATGAGCCATATTTCTTTTTAATTTTTTCTACTTTTTTTAATGTTTTTTCATCTATTGTTGGTACCAATAATTGGTGTTGCTTCCAGTAATCTTTAGAAATCCATTTTTCCCATATTAAGGCATCTTCAGAATGTGTTGGTTCAGGAAAAGTCCAATTAATATGAATGTCAGTTCTAAACCCAATGAAAAATACACGTTCTCGTTTTTGTGGTACGCCATAATCAGCCGCATTGACTAGTTTGTAAGTTACATTATATTCTAAGCCTGTATGTGCGGATTGAGCGTGATACTTTTCTAATGCAGCGTGATGTTGTTCCCATGATTCATTGGTTGATCTTTCTATGGAAGGATATTGAAGTTGCAAAATAATATATTTGAAATAAGGTTCGAAGGATTTTCTCATTAATCCTTTAACATTTTCAAAAATAAATGCTTTGGGCTTTTTTTCACGAATCGCGTTAACGGCTTGAGGAAACATGTCTCTTGAATCGTTATTTGCTTGTGATTTCCCACCTAGTGAGAAAGGTTGGCATGGCGGTCCACCTGAAATAAGATCTATTTCATTTTCAATCGTTGTATAGTCAAAATTAATTATATTGCCTTCGTAGAGTTTTTTACCATAATCAAATACATTGTTATTTCGAATTGTTTTACACGCATCTTTATTTACTTCAACAATGGCTTTATGTTGAAAACCACTATTTACTAAGCCAAGTGCCAAACCACCCGCGCCAGCAAAAAGCTCGATTGAATTCATGTTGTTCCTAAATTTATTTTTATTAATTACATGACAGTTTACTGTTAGGTGTAATGCGTTTTTAAGTTTAAATATACTGAAGAAAGTTAATTATTTACATGATAACTTTTCATTTAATCATTTTGATTATATTTAATCTCGTAATTTATCTTATTCAGATTTAGCTTGTTCATAATCAGCAGTAAGTGTTGTCTTTCCTATATAGATTGGTTTATTTCCGAATGTCACGTAGCTAGCATGTCTACCTGTAGAATAAAGAGCTTACACTTCTGAATCTTTCAACTGATGGGGATTCATTGCTGTGACTCTAAGCTGAGTGAAGCGTCATAAATCAAAAAACATTTTGAGATAGAGGTGACCATTTCAGCACAACCTCGGTGCATTGCCGCACTATTTAACTGCAATAAAAATAAATAATATTATTCACATTTATTAAATTCCCTATAACTAACTGATAAGTAATGGTAGTTATATTTTTGTTTCAATTGGTACGTAATTTGCTTTTTATGAAACGATTGTTACAATAGATTGGTTGAATATTGTACTTATCCGATAGACAGGTTTCGATAAAGGTTGAATTATGACCAATATAAGTAACTCCTTAGCTGAACGCATCACCTTACATTATCCTAAATTAACCGAGAGTAGTCGTAGTATTGCCGATTACCTGCAACATAATCCGGAAAAGATTTTAATGCTTTCCACGGGAGAAATTGCAGAGGCATGTGGGGTATCAAAGGCCAGTGTCAGTCGTTTTATTCGTCAATTAGGGTATGACGATCACCTCGCTTTACGTAGTGAAATGATGGTGGAACGTGAACAGGGGGTACCTGTTTTGACGACGAATATTGATGACTCGGCGTTACAACAGGAAGTTAAATCTCTCGAGCTGTTATGGAAACAGTTAAGTGAAATGAATTTAGATCACTTAATTGATGAAATTGCGACGGCTAAGCGCGTAAAAATTATCGGTTATCGTAATAGTTATCCGATAGCGATGCACTTTCGTCAGCAGTTAATGCAGTGTCGAGCAGGCGTTGATTTATTACCCCTGCCTGGGCAAACCTTGGGGGAGGATTTGAATGCTATTGAACCCGATGATTTTGTGATTGTGTTAGGCATTCGCCGTCGAGTGAATAATTTTTCAAAAATTATTGAACAGTTATCTAAACAACGCGTATTGCTGATTACCGATCAATCTGGTCAGAAATATGCTAACGATGTTAGTCAGGTATTGGTTTGTTCTATGAATAATCAAATCCCATTAGATAGTTATGCCGTACCGATGAGTTTAGTGTCGTATTTGGTTAACCGGATTTATATTCATTTAGACAGCAAAGCATCAAAGATTAGTCGCAAAATTAGTGCAAGTTATACGGCATTAAATGAACTCGAGTGATAACTGCTCTTTTCTTGGGCTTACTTAGTCAAGCACAGTTATAGATAAATAATAAACATGTACCTGACCTTCTGTTAGGTCTTGGCAAAATGAATACTAATTGAGAAGAAAATACTTTATGGCTTTTATTAATAAATTGAAAAAAGAATGGTTTCTGGTCGGGATGCTAGTGGCAATCGGGCTGGCGGTAATATCGTCAGATTTAGGCAAGTCGGGCGGTGTGTTACATCTTGATGCTGTCACCGGTATTGGTGTCGCACTCGTGTTCTTTTTACATGGTTTAGGTTTATCGCCAAAGGCCATTAAAGAAGGTATATCGAATTGGCGTTTACATATCTTTATTCAGCTTGCCACCTTTGCTATTTATCCGTTAATTTGGGTTATCTTTGGTTCAACATTCCTTGCTTATATGCCATCTGCGCTTGCCTTTGGTTTTTGTTATTTATTTGTTTTACCGAGCACTATTTCTTCTTCGGTCGCAATGACAAGTGTCGGTAAAGGTAATGTACCTGGTGCTATTTTTAATGCTTCTTTATCAAGTATTTTAGGGGTATTTATTACGCCGTTATTGATTCAATTATTTATGGGGTTTGAAGGTGCGGAATTAGATTTAATGGCATCGGTTATTTCGATCTCTAAATTATTATTATTACCAATGATTGTTGGGCAGTTATTGCGCCCCTACTTATTAGAGTTTGCACAAAAACATAAATCGGTAGTAGGTAAAGTCGATAAATATGTCATTTTACTGATTGTTTATAGTGCGTTCTGTGATTCAGTTGCAAATGGTATTTGGAGTGGTTTCACTATCTCTATGCTAGCGACATCGATTATTATTTGTTTTGTTTGTTTATTGGTGATGGTGCACTCTCTGCAATGGTTTGCACGTCGTTTCGGTTTTCAACAACCCGATGAAGTCGCAGCTGTCTTTTGTGGAACTAAAAAGACCCTAGCGGCTGGTGTGCCAATGGCGAAGGTTATTTTCGGCGCAGACCCAAGATTGGGAATGTTGCTATTACCTATTATGCTTTATCACCCCATTCAAATTTTCTACTGTGCTGTATTAGCGAATCGATATGCAGCCAAAAGTGCGCAAGCAGAACAACTGGCGACGGATTAATTAAAGGACAATAACAATGATTAAAGATACAGAGGTTTATTGTACACAGGGCCCAGATTCAATCGTCCCCACGTCAAGTGGTGCATTATCTGGTTACAGTTTTGTATTTAAAGATCTGTTTGATGTTAAAGGCTACCAAACCGGCGCGGGTAATCCGAAATGGCTCGAAAGTCATCCCCCCGCAACCGCGACATCATCTTTAATCCTTACGTTTCTAAATCACGGTGCAGAATGTGTGGGCCGAGTGCAAACCGATGAGCTTGCCTATAGCCTTAATGGACAAAATATTCATTACGGTACACCAATCAACCCTGTTGCGCCGGCATGTATTCCTGGCGGTTCATCAAGTGGTAGTGCCGTTGCCGTTGCGCGTGGAGAGGCTGATTTTGCTATCGGGACCGATACGGGAGGCTCGATACGTGTACCTGCTAGCTATTGTGGGTTATTCGGATTGCGTCCAACATTAGGTAAATTCGATTTATCAAACTGTTTTGAATTATCGAAAAGCTTCGATACAGCTGGCATTTTAACGCGCGACCTTGAGTTATTAAATAAAATTTATAAAGCCCTCGTACCAGAAAATGAAGCGATTCAAAATGTGAATGCTTTTTATCTGGATAATAGTTTTCTTCCTTATTTTAGTGATCAGCGTTTAGCACGTTTACAAACATGTTTTGAGAAAGCGGGGGTGAAATTAATTCAAGGTGATTTTTTAGCACAAGGCCAGTGGAATTTAACTGAATTAAGCGAGTTATTCCGTACTATTCAGGGCTTTGAAATTATAGAGAAACATGGCGAATGGTTAGCTGAGTACGGTGATAGCTTAGATCCTGCTATTTTATCGCGGGTTAAGTGGTCAAGCGGTATTAGTCGTGATCAATACGTTGAAGCACAAAAACAACAAGAAAACTTTCAACAACAATTAACCACACAATTACATGCCAATGAAGTGCTTTGGGTGATACCAACAACCCCATCAGGGCCTCCTGAATTGACGATGGAAGGGGATGTGCTTGCAGCTTATCGTTCAAATTTAATGGGCTTAACCAGTATTGCCGGTTTATCTGGTTTTCCACAATTACATTTACCGATGAATGGCTTGTCGGAAGGCCCTTGTGGTGTCTCTGTAATGGGATTACCGAATCAAGAATGTCAGCTTTTAACGGCTGGACAGCTTTTAAAAGGAGAGTAACAACGTGGCATATCAATCGGCATTTACAGCCCCGCATTATAAAGCAGCACAAGTTGGTCAAGCTATTCTAGATTCAGGTGGCACGGCAAGCGAAGCAATGGTGGCTGCGGCTGCTATGGTATCGGTGCAATATCCTCATATGAATAGTATTGGTGGCGATGGTTTTTGGATTATTAGCAAACCCGGACAAGCACCAATTGCGATTGATGCCTGTGGCGCAGCGGCAATCAATATTGATGTTGAAAGCTATCGTTTACAGGGGGAAATCCCAGAAGCAGGAGGTCGCTCAGCGATTACGATGGCAGGTACTCTCTCTGGCTGGCAAAAAGCATTAGAGATAGATAACTCGGGTATGAGTTTGCAAACTTTATTGCAACCAGCAATTGATGCGGCAGAACAAGGTATTGAAGTGACGCAAAGTTTAGTTGATGCGAGCGTTAAGACCTTTGAGCGATTAGAAAATTTAACGCATTTTAGTTCGGCATTTTTAGATAATGGAAAAGTGCTTTCCCTTGGTAGTAATCTAACAAATAAACCACTTGCAGATACATTTAAAAAATTAGCAGAACAGGGCCTAGAGAGTTTTTATCGTGGCGAATTAGCATCACAGGTAGCGAAGGATCTTAAGTCTGCAGGTAGCCCCATTACACTTTCTGATCTTCAATCTTACCAAGCAAAAGTGATGGCTCCCTTAACGGTTACGACTTCGAAGGGGAATTTATATAATTTAGATGCACCAACTCAGGGATTAGCATCGTTGCTAACCCTCGCTATCTATGATCAACTTGCCGACCAAGCAAAATCTGAATGTGATCATATTCATCTGTTAGTTGAAGCAACGAAGCAAGCATTTATTATTCGCGATCAGCAGATCACTGATCCGGAATATTTAGATACCCCCCTACAAACTTGGTTAAACGATGAAGTGATCATCGACTGCGTTAATAATATTTCAATGCAAAAAGCATTACCTTGGCCACATATTGCAAAACCCGGCGATACCGTCTGGATGGGGGCTACCGATAAAAATGGCACCATGGTGAGTTTTATTCAAAGTATTTATTGGGAGTTTGGATCCGGCGTTGTTTTACCAAACAGCGGAATTATTTGGAATATTCGTGGCAAGAGTTTTACCCTCGATGAGAGTCATCATAATGTGTTAAAAGGGGGGAAAAAACCATTTCATACCCTAAATCCTGCTTATGCTGAACTTAAGGATGGTCGCCGGATCGTGTACGGGACCATGGGAGGTGAAGGTCAACCACAGACCCAAGCTTGTTTATTTAGTCGTTATTTATATCAAGGCATGACGTTATCTGAGTCGATTGCACAACCTCGTTGGTTATTAGGTCGTACTTGGGGTGATACCACTAATAACTTACGTTTAGAAACACAACTTTACCAAACTTACGGGGCTGAACTTCAAGCCCTTGGACATGATGTTACCAGCGTTGCTGATAATAATGAATTGATGGGGCATGCCGGCGCGATTGTACTTGATACAATGGGCAATACGACTGCTTCCAGCGACCCTCGTAGTGATGGCCGTAGTTTACTTGGAGAAAAAAATGACAACGAATAACCTTTTTGAAACGCTTAATCCTCCAACTCGATTATTAATGGGACCTGGGCCAATTAATGCCTACCCACGCGTTCATCAAGCTCTCTCTTCTGCTTTAATTGGTCAGTACGACCCTGTAATGACGGGCTATATGAATCAAGTTCAAAGCCTATACCGTGATTTGTTTGAAACTAAAAATAAACAAACAATGTTAGTCGATGGCACCGCGCGCTCAGGTATCGAAGCAGTCTTAGTATCCGTATTACAACCCGGTGATAAAGTCTTAATTCCAGTGATGGGGCGTTTTGGTCATTTGCTTTGTGAAATCGCAACACGTGTTGGTGCTGTGGTTAAAACCATTGATATTGAATGGGGTGAAGTGTGTCCACCAGAGCTAGTGGAGGAAGCGATTAAATCCTTCCAACCTAAATTATTGGCAACGGTGCAAGGCGATACATCGACCACCATGAATCAACCTTTAGCTGAAATTGGTGAAGTGTGTAAACGTCATGATGTTTTATTCTATTGTGATGCAACTGCATCGATTGCAGGTAACGATTTAAAAGTTGATGAGTGGCATTTAGATGCGGTTTCTTCAGGCTTACAAAAATGTTTGGGTGGACCATCAGGAAGTTCACCTATTACCTTAAGCGATAAGTGTGCTGAAGTGATTAATAGTCGTAAACATATCGAAGCAGGCATTCGTTCTGAGCATCATATCGCCGGTAAAGGCGCGATTATTCAATCCAATTACTTTGATTTAGCCATGATTATGGATTACTGGGGACCTGATCGTTTAAACCATCACACCGAAGCAACAAGCATGTTATATGCAGCGCGTGAGTGTGCACGACTTTACCTTGAAGAGGGCGGAGACAATGTGATTGCGCGTCATAAACAAGCGGGTGATGCGATGGTCGCAGGTTTACAAGCAATGGGCTTGAAACTCTTCGGTAACCTTAAATACAAAATGAACAACGTTGTTGGTGTGTATATTCCCGCAGAAGTGGATGGTGAAAAAGTTCGTCAGGAATTATTGAACTGCTTTGGTATTGAAATTGGTACGTCATTTGGCCCATTACACGGAAAGATCTGGCGTATTGGCACCATGGGATTTAATGCTCGTCAAGAGTGTGTACTGACTACATTGGCTGCGCTTGAAGCTATTTTGTTAAAAGATAACGCTAAAATTGCACCGGGACAAGCGGTGAAAGCTGCCATGCAGTTTTACGTAAATTAACACAGGAATGACTATGGAAATCAATCAAAGTGCCAGTAAAATCATGCAACAGGCCAATAAACTTGCTGAGTTTACTGCGATGGAGGGGGGATTGCTTCGTGCTTATTTAACCCCCGAGCATAGGCAAGCACATCAGCAAATAGCAGACTGGATGACAGAGGCTGGTTTACAGGTGTGGGAAGACAGTGTTGGTAATCAATGGGGTAGAAAAGTTGCCAGTAATCCAACGTTACCAACACTGATGATTGGTTCCCATAGTGATACCGTTGCTAATGCTGGAAAATATGACGGTAACCTAGGAGTGTTGTTAGCCATTGAAGCGATGCAGGTGCTCTCTGATATTGATCTTCCGTTTAACATTGATATCGTTGCCTTTGCCGATGAAGAAGGTACACGTTTTAATACTACTTTAATTGGTTCAAGTGCGGTTGCTGGTTGTTTTCAATCAAACTGGTTGGATATCGAAGATAACGACGGTATTTCGATGAGACAAGCAATGCTTGATTTTGGTTTACAGCCAGAGATAGCTGGCCATGATCAATACACCAAAGAGCAACTACTTGCTTACTTAGAAGTGCATATAGAGCAAGGCCCTGTGCTTGAAAGTAAAGATCTCGCCGTCGGTGTGGTCACTGCCATTGCCGGTGCAAAACGCTACCAGTTTAATGTTCGAGGCATGGCGGGGCACGCAGGTACTGTGCCTTTAGATCTTCGCCAAGATGCACTGTGTGGTGTCGCGCAAATGATCTCATCGATAGAATATTTTGCGAGTAATCACGATGTCGTGGCTACCGTGGGGAAATGTGAGGTTAAACCCGGTGCCGTTAATGTTATTCCGGGAGAAGTGAATTTTACATTAGATATTCGTAGTCAGGATCAAGCTATTTTAGAAAGTAGCTGTGTTACTTTATTGAATCAGCTAGAAGCAATTGCTCAAGAACGTCAGTTAACATTCCAAAGCGAAAAAATTTACCAAGCCGAAGCGGTTCCCTGTAATTCAAAGTTACAACAGCAATGGGCTGAAGTGGTTGAGCAACAAACACAAAAAGAAGCGTGTTTGTTACACAGTGGCGCAGGTCACGATGCGATGGTTATTGCTAAAATAGCAGATATTGCAATGCTATTTGTGCGCTGTGAAAAAGGTATTAGCCATAATCCAAGGGAGCAAGTGATGACTTCGGATGTTGGTGTTGCGCTGACTTGTTTGGTGGAGATGGTTAAGAAATTAGCCGTCAGCGGTTAGCTGTCAGTCAAAGTCCCTAGCCGTTTGGTTTGGTAGTAATAATACGTGCTCCGAGCTCCGAGAGGCCGAGCTGCGAAGGGGGAGGTTTAGTCAGCGGTAAGCTTTTGGGGTGCTGTGCGCACCAAGTCATTGTGGTTAGGGTGTTGATTTTTACTGACGACTGAAAGCTATAACCATCTACAATAGCTATAATTATCTCTAATAATCGTGGCGACGAACTTTGCAGTTCGTCGCTTTTGGTTATTTTTACTTCTCAGAATACGGATGATTGTCTATCCAATGCTGTGCAATTTCATCTCTTCGTGCAATCCAAACATCATCAAAGGATTGAACATAATCTAAGAATTTCTTCAATGCCATAAAACGGCTTGGTTTGCCAATGACACGGCAATGCAATCCAATCGACATCATTTTGGGTTTGCTATCTCCTTCTGCGTAAAGACAATCAAAACTATCTTTTAGATACTGATAAAACTCCTCACCATGGCTAAAGCCGTAGGGAGATGAAAAACGCATATCGTTATTATCAAGGGTATAGGGAATGACTAAATGTGGGCGAGTTTGTTGCGTGTTTTCCTTACTAGGGACTTGCATCCAGAAGGGTAAATCATCACCGTAATAGTCTGAATCGTAGAGTAATTGATCTTGTTCTGCGACTAATTCTCGAGTGTTTGGCGAGTCGCGTCCGGTGTACCATCCCATGGGTTTATTACCGGTTAAGTTTTCAATAATTGCGAGCGCTTGCTGCATGTGCTCGCGTTCTTCGTCTATTGGCATACTTTGGTAATGTAGCCATTTTAATCCATGACAAGCAATCTCATGACCATCGGCGATAATGGCTTTAGTGACCTCCGGATTACGTTGCAGCGCCGTTGCAATTGCAAAAATAGTTAGCGGAATTTCACGTTTTTTAAATTCATTAAGAACACGCCAAACACCTGCGCGGGAGCCATATTCATAAAGAGATTCCATACTCATATGACGTTCAGGGTAAGCTTCGGCACCTGCTATCTCAGATAGGAATGTTTCGGAATGGGGGTCACCGTGTAAGACACAATTTTCGCCGCCTTCTTCATAATTAAGGACAAATTGTACTGCTATCTTTGCTTTATTAGGCCAATTCGCATCGGGTACATTGTCTCGTCCGTAGCCGATATAGTCGCGTGGATTGTTTTCATTCATGGGGTTAAACCTCTCCCTGTTGATATACTATATTCATCATTATTTATTCGGTAAAAAGCTGATGAAAATTAATGGCTTGATTGCTTTTACTCTTCAAGGTTAACGATCCTTTAATCGTTAGCAGATGGTGCTCCATCCACTTAATTGCCTGTTGTTCACTATTTGCATCAATTAAATCAAGTAACTCACCGTGATCGCCACAGTCACAACTCACACTTTTATTTGAGCCATAGGCCGCAATAATTAGAGAGGAACGATTACAGAGTTGGCCTATAAATTCTGCCATTACTGAATTGCCTGCACATTGAGCTAATTCGTAGTGAAATTTAGCAGTAAGCTGAATTGATTGTGCTAAATCACCTTGTTGTTCTGCTAGGTGTTCCGCTTCGACCATTTTACGAAAATGTAGAGCATTGTTTTTAGTCCATCGAGAGATTAAATCGGGCATTAAAATAGGCTCGATTAATATTCTACTTGCAAATACTTCTTCCGCTTCTTGCTCACTCGGACTACTAACTTGTGCGCCTTTATTCGGCTTGATTTCGACAACACGTTCAATTGCTAATCTTTGTAATACCTTTCTAATACCGGTACGACTTCGACCAAATGCTTCTGATAACTTATCTTCCGGTAGTCGAGTACCGGGAGGAAGTTGATGTTCCACGATTGCTTTTAATATCTTTTGGTATATCTCATCGTCAGTTAACATCATTTAGCTCTTTGTATTTATGGATATTTATAATTGTATACAATATTTTATTTTAAATTAAAGCGAGAAATGTGCCAATAATTTAGATCCTCTACTTATAAATAGTGAAGAAGAATAATGCTGTAAATGCACTTTACTTTGCACCAATAATGGTTGTTTGTGCCTTTTGTTGGTGCTCTGAAATAAAAATTGACCGATCTGTCAGGTTGTTATCCTTGGTATCGCGGGTTTAGAGCTGTTGGCACGACATTTGCCTTTCTTATTGTATACAATTTTTTAGCTAGATATAAAAAAGTATCAAAGGAGAGCAAAATATGTCGAATGAAGAGATGAATAATAATGGAACACTTTCTCCTTTAACCAAAGAGCAAAGGAATTGGGGATGGTTCGAAGTCTTTAATATTTGGGCGAATGATATCCAGAGTTTGTTTGGTTATACCTTAGTTGCTTCTTTATTTATTGGCTATGGTGTAACAGGATGGACTGCATTTGCAGGGTTAATTGTATCAGGACTATTGGTCATGTTTTTGGTCAATATATCAGGACGTGCAGGGGTTGATTATGGTATTCCCTATCCGGTATTAGCACGAGCCAGCATGGGAACCGAGGGTGCTAAGTTGCCCGGATTATTACGCGCTATAGTGGCGGTATTTTGGTTTGGTGTTCAAACTTATTTTGCCTCAACAGCTTTACATCTTTTATTAGTTACGCTTACCGGCGTATCAGAAGGAGACTCTTACCTAGGCATGACGTTATTAGGTTGGTTTTCCTTTATTATTGTTTGGTTATTACAAATGGTCATTTTTTCAAAAAGCATGGTTTGGGTGAGTAAATTCCTTAATCTTGCAGGGCCTTTTGTGTATGTCGTGATGATCGGTTTACTCGTGGTGCTTTGGCAGAAATCAGATGGTCAATTATTGTCCTCTGCTAATTCGATTTTTAAATCAGAAGATGCAAGTTTTAGTACGGAGATGAAAGGGTTTATTGCTATTGTTGGTACTATGGTCGCTTATTTTTCTGCTGTTATGATTAATTTCAGTGATTTTTCTCGTTATACCAAGGATCGTAAAGCTGTTAGTTTCGGGAACCTTACTGGGCTACCTATTAATATGATTTTATTTTCCACTTTAGCGCTATTAATTACTGCAGGGGCAACAGTAGTTTATGGTGAACAGCTAACAAATCCAACCGCAATTGTAGAAAAAGCAGATAACACCTTATTAAGTATTATTGCTGCGATTACTTTTTTTGCTGCGACCGTTGGTATTAATCTTGTCGCAAATTTCATTCCTGCAGTAAATGGTATTTCGAACCTATCCCCAGCTAAAATAAATTTTCAAAAAGCTGGCATGATTACTTCTCTTTTTGCTTTGGTTATTGGTGCATTATGGACGAGTTTTATTAGTCAGGTTGGTATTGGCGGATTTGTTAATACTTTGGGAGCTACTTTAGCGCCATTATACGGGATTATGGTCGCCGATTATTACGTATTCCGTAAGCAAAAGCTTCACATTGACGAGCTTTATAATTCGTCACCGACTAGTCGATACTATTTCTCAAATGGTTGGAATAAAACAGCATTAATTGCTTTTTCTATCAGTGCTATTTTTTCAATTGCAACTGTTTGGGTTGACGCATTAGCCGCACTATCTGGCTATGCATGGTTACTTGGGGCAATTCTAGGTGCTGTGTTTTATATCAGTTTAAGTAAGAAAAATATTTCGGTGTTTAAACAAGCAAGTACCGAAAGTATTTAATTAAGAAATTTAAGATATTTAGAAAGCTTATAAATTCGTTTTCTATGTAAGTGAATAATATTGAGATGAAAGGGAAGTAATTATGAAAGCATTGATTATTGGTGCAGGTATGGGCGGAATGTCTGCTGCTGCAGCGCTTAAGCAACAGGGCATCGAATGTGAGATTTTTGAAGCGGTCGAAGAGATGAAACCTGTTGGTGCAGCTATTTCAGTGTGGTCAAATGGTGTTAAATGCATGAACCACCTCGGGATGGGGTATATCATGGATAAGCTTGGAGGGCCGATGTTAAGCATGGCTTATCAGGAAGCCAAAACGGGGCAAGTGATGACTCAGTTTAGCCTTGCTCCTTTGATCGAAGCCGTTGGTGAACGTCCATGTCCTGTTTCTCGGGCTGATTTACAATCAATGATGATCGATGATTGGGGCCGAGATAAAGTGCAGTTTGGTAAGCGTATCCAAAGTGTTGAGCAAGATGATAATGGTGTTACTGCATATTTTGAAGATGGTAGTATTGCTAAGGGAGATTTTATGATCGCCGCTGATGGTGTTGCTTCAACGGTTCGCTCACATGTGATTGGTTATGAACTTGAACGCCGCTATGCAGGTTATGTTAACTGGAATGGTTTGGTTGAAATTGATGAAGCGATTGCACCTGCAGAGCAATGGACAACTTTTGTTGGAGATGGTCAACGTGTCTCATTGATGCCCATTGCTGATAATCGTTTTTATTTCTTCTTTGATGTACCGTTGCCAATTGGATTGGAGGAAGATCGCACTACTTTAAGATCTGATTTAAAAGGTTATTTTTCTGATTGGTGTCAACCTGTTCAAACCTTAATCGATGCCCTTGATCCGCAAACAACCAATCGTGTTGAAGTGCATGATGCCGCCCCATTACCTCATTTTGTAAAAGGTCGTATTGCTGTATTAGGTGACTCTGCGCATCCAACCACACCAGATATTGGCCAAGGCGGTTGTTCTGCAATGGAAGACGCAGTCGAGCTAGGTAAAGCATTTTCTGAAACGAAAGACGTTGAATCTGCATTAAAAATCTATGAATCAAACCGTAAAGATCGTGCTCAGGAACTGGTTCTCAAAGCTCATAAACGTTGCGATGTAACGCATGGTAAAGATATGAGTGTTACTGAGTCGTGGTATGAAGATCTCAAGCTAGAAAAAGGCGATAACATTATGGCTGGCTTAAAAGAAACGATTTTAGGTGGGCCATTAGGTTAAGTGATTCATTAACTCATTTAAGCATTTAGAAAGCCCGTTCAATGTTAAGTTGAATGGGCTTTTTTAGTGGTAGAGTTAAATGGTTGCGTGCTGCGTATTCGATGCAAAATAATGTTTAGTCGATGCAATAATCTGTGGCATTAATGACGTTAATATCATACTGCCCATTAATAAATATTGTGTTTCGCTAAAGGCCTCATTCAATAAAAACATACCCGTTGTAATGCCTGCAATAGGATTGGCAATTCCGGCGAAAGTAAAGTCTACCACACTCATTTTCTGTAAAAGCCATACGTATAGTCCATAGGCGAAGGCTGTATTTGGAATGATTATCCAACTGAGGCCAATGGCATTACTGGATTGGAATTGTGTTATTACTTGAATATATTTTTCAGGTGATATAAAGCCATTGATCATTGCTGCAACGGTTAAAATTAGGCCACCCATAATGAGTTGCCAAGTTAATACTGTCCACCAATGCATGCGTTGTCCAAGTGATTTGGTCATATTACTACCACAAAGAATACAGGCAATTGCCCCAACCATGGCGAACAGACCTATATAGTCGAGATGAATAGTTTTAGGATTAAACAAGATCCATGCTAATAATACGAGTAATAACCCAAAGAATGCCTGTATTTTATTAGGGCTGCGTCTATGAATAACCCAATCGAACAACATAGCAAAAACAGGTAAAGAGACCATACCTACAGCTGAAATAGCAGAAGGAAGGGTTAGTGCCATAACAAAAATCAGGCTGAAGAATATACCGATATTAACCATGCCCAAACGGAACATCACTCCCCATTCCGAAGGTTTGGGTAGGCTCGGTTTTATTAATAATAGGAGTAATCCAGCGGGTAATGCACGCAATGCGCCAAGGAGTGGCAATGGCCAATCTTGTAATGTGCTTTGTGTTACTGCGTAGGTGGTTCCCCAGAAAAAAGCTGGGACCATCGCGAATAATATGTTCATGTAAACTATCTTTATGTTAAGTTATATTTTAATTGTGCGTAGTGTGTACTTTATTAACCTCTATGTAAAGTACCTTTACAGTAATATTCTTTATGATAATGTTAGGGGGATATTAAAAGGAGAATAATGAGATGGATGGATTAGACGTAGTTGTGTCTCAATGGGAAAAAGAGAAACCGCATTTAGATTGCTCATCAATGGAATTAATTGGAAGAGTGATGCGTTTGAGTAAGCATTTTGAGACTAAATTTGCTGTATGCCATAAGTCTTATAATCTTAAATCCGGTGAGTTTGATGTGCTTGCCACTTTGTTACGTTCTGGTGGCGATTATTGCTTAACGCCTTCTATGCTTATTAATTCTATGATGCTGACTTCCGGCGCGATGACCAACCGTTTGGATAAGCTTGAGATGATGGGATTGATTGTTCGTGTGCATAGTAAGCAGGATCGAAGAAGTGTTTCGGTTGCCTTAAGTGCTCGAGGAAAAGCGCTAATTAATCAAGTCATTGAAGAGCATGTTAAATTGCAACAAGAGTTGGTTGAATCGCTCTCTGAAGAAGATAAACCGGTATTGAATAAAATACTGAAAACTTGGTTAGGGGATTTTGAGTCCTAAGGAAATGCTTTGTAGCTGCCAGTTTTTATCTGTCAGCTATTAATTAAAGTCAAAACCTTAACCACAAGTGACTTGGTGTGCTATGCGCACCGAAAAGCTTATCGTTGATGGCTTAATTTTTCGCAGCTCGTCACCCGAAGCTAGGAGCTTTGATTAACCTCTGATGGTTTAATTTTCCGCAGCTCGTCACCCGAAGCTAGGAGCTTTGACTAACCACTGATGGTTGAATTTTTCGTAGCTCGTCACCCGAAGCTAGGGGCTTTGACTAACCGCTGACAGCTAAATCGCTTGGTACAGTCAAACCTAGACTCCCTAAAATTAATTGGCTGACAGTATTTGTTATTTTATCGACATCTTGCTCACCATATTCTTGCAAATCCATGATTAAAAATACCTGAGTTTGAAAATCTGCATAATACTGGGTTGTAGACCAAATCGAAAAAAGCAGATGCACGGGATCGATTTCTTTGATCTTACCTTGATCGATCCAAGATTGAATAATGTCTATTTTTGAATTAAACCAAGGACGAACATCTTCTCGAATATAGTCTTTTAAACAGGGGGCACCGCGAATAATTTCGGTGGCAAATAATCGAGACTGCATCGGCTGTGCGATAGCTAAGCTGACCTTATCTTTAATATAAAGATGTAATACCGAAGCGGGATCATCCTCTGGATTAATGTTTTCTAATCCGAGGTTCCATTGGCTAATAATGCGGTCCAAAACGGCTTGATACAGGTTTTCTTTATGTTGAAAATAATAATGCACATTTGCCTTTGGCAGGCCGGCTTCTTTGGCAATTAAGCTCATGCTTGCGCCATCGTAACCCATTTTTGCAAACAGTGCTTCCGCTGCATCTAGAATCAGTTGGTAATTTTTCTGTCGAGTAATTTCTTTTTTATTTTGTTTCGTTTCGTTAGTCATAAACGCCTAATCGGTAATGTAAGTTGACCATTTCAAACTAATGAAAAAGCAGACCTTGGTGATGAATTATTATTCACCACCATATTAATACTAAAGATCTCTTTTATGCACGCTTTCACCCATTATAAAGGTTTCTTGGATACAGCGATCATCGCCGAGTATCATAATAGCAAATAAGCGTTCGTGAAGTGTTTCCGTGTGCGGTAAACGGAATTTTAAGAAAGGTGTCGCATGGTCATCTAGTACGACGAAGTCTGCTTCACATCCTGGTAAAAAGTTACCAATCGTTCCTTCTAAGTCGAGTGCGCGTGCACCGCCTAACGTGGCAAGATAAAGTCCTTTAAAAGCAGACATCTTATGCTTTTGCAATTGCTGTATTTTATAGGCTTCACTACTGGTTTGTAGTAAAGAAAAGCTTGTTCCAGCGCCGACATCGGTACCTAACCCCACATTAATATCATGTTTTTCACAGCGGGCTAAATTGAATAAACCCGATCCTAAAAAAAGATTTGAAGTTGGGCAGTGAGCAATAGATGCGTGGTTACAAGCCAGCGTTTCCATTTCGCGATCTGATAAGTGGATAGCGTGTGCGAAGACAGAGCGTTTTTTCACTAAACCCGCATCTTCATAAACGCCGAGATAATCCTTTGCTTCAGGGAAAAGTTGTTTCACCCAATCAATTTCATCGCCATTTTCTGATAAATGCGTATGCATATAGACATCGGGGTACTCTTCAAGTAATTTGCCGCACTTTTGTAATTGTTCTGGTGTTGAAGTCGGTGCAAAACGCGGTGTGACAGCATAGCTTAAACGATCGACATTGTGCCATTTTTCAATAAGCGTACGTGAGTCATCGTAACTGGTTTCAGGACAGTCGGATAAGTCTTCTGGACAGTTTCTATCCATCATCACTTTACCGGCAATCATGCGTAGGCGTCGTGCTTGGCTTTCCTTAAAGAATGCGTTCACCGACTCCGGATGCACAGTACAAAATACTAATGCGCTGGTGGTGCCGTTACGTAGTAATTCATCTAAAAAACGTTTTGAAATTTCGCGTGCATAGTCTTCGTCGGAGAATTTTTTTTCTGTTGGAAAAGCGTACTCCGTTAACCAGGTCAATAGCTGCTCACCGTACGCACCGATCATTTCCGTCTGAGGCAGATGCACATGGGTATCGATCATGCCGGGAATAATTAATTTATTATCATAGCGTTGGATTTGATAGTCCGATGATTCTGCGAGTAGTGCCGGTAAGATATCGGCTTCTAATCCTGCCTGTTGAACAATGCCATCTTCAATAACTAACACACCGGGTGAAAAATAACGATAAGATGTGTCTTGGCCTTTGGCTGGATCTTCAACAAAGTCAAGAATATCGCCACAAATAACGGTTTTTAATACTGACATTTTCTAGCTGCCTCGGTAAGTGGAATAGCCAAAGGCTGATAGTAATAATGGAATATGGTGGTGACGAGTATCTTGCAATCTGAATACGATTTCAGCGCTTGGGTAGAAGGCTGGTGTTGGATGACTCTGCCAATAAGCGTCTAAATCAAAAGCCACTTTATAGGTAGAAAATAGTTGTTCAGGAGCAAGGTCTGTGTACCAACTATCGTCATTCCATTCAGAAATTCTTCCGTCTTTGTTGGTTTTCCCCGACGCGAGTAATTGCCAATTATTGTCAATCAATTTGAATAAACTGATTGGTACATCGGCGGCAGGCGTACCGGTTGATGTATCTAAAATATGGGTAGTAATAGGGTTGTGGCTCATAATAATTTCTCCAGACGGTTGGCGGTTATTTTTGCTTGTTCGCCAGCTGCGATAGTTAATTCTATATCGCGACTATTATCGATGCGCGCTTTTAACAGTGCTAACATTTGTTCTGCACTTTTACCGCTCGCAAAGACAATAAAGATAAAACCAAATTTTGCTAAGTAGGCTTTATTTAACCTAAACATTTCTTCAATAACAGGTGTTTCTGCTGCGGACATCCCTGATTGCTCGTGTCCTGCTGTGCCAGATGTATTTGCGTATTTATCCTGTAAAGTACTTAAATCGCCAATTTGAGGGTGTCCTTCAAAGGCCGCTAGATAGTCTGCTTCTGCTAATGATTGCCAAATGCTTTCTGCTTGAGAAAGTACATCTTGATGGGAGTCAAAAGGACGGGCCGAAACCATTTTTTCAACCCAATTAGGCGCACAACAACAGCTTTCAAATAATTGATAAGCCTGCTTATTATCAACGCTGTTTAATTCTTCTAAACTCATTAAACTTCCTTTTATTTAGTGTTTGTTGAGGCAAATTGCTTTGCTTCTGTCACGGCGGCTAATACGCGCTCGGGTGTCGCTGGCGTATCAAGTTGCGGCGAGAATTTATAATCGGTTATGCTGGCAATGGCATCTCGCATGGCAGCCCAAACGCTTGAGCTTAACATAAACGGGGGTTCGCCAACCGCTTTTGAGCGGAATACCGTGGTTTCTGGATTCGCTGAATCATATAAATTTACATTAAATTCCGTCGGCATGTCACCAATGGCTGGAATTTTATAATTAGCAGGGCCGAAACTAGCCAAGCGTCCACCATCATCCCATTTTAGGTCTTCCGTTGTTAACCATCCCATTCCTTGAATAAAGCCACCTTCAATTTGGCCTATATCAATAGCAGGGTTTAATGAATCTCCGACGTCATGCAGGATATCGACACGGGTAACGGTATTTTCACCGGTTAATGTATCAATTTCAACTTCACTTAATGCCACTCCATGAGCAAAATAGAAGAATGGTTTTCCTTCCGATTTAGTGCGGTCATAGTGAATTTTTGGTGTTGCGTAGTAACCCGTCGATGACAGTGAAATTCGATTTACGTAGGCTAATGAAATTAATTCAGGGAAACTCATTTCACCTTTGCCATAGCGAATTACATTATCAGAAAAAGTTATCTGTGCTGAATCGACATCAAAATGATGGCTAATAAAGTTAATCAGTCGTGTTTTAATCGTATTCGCAGCATTTAACGCGGCCATACCATTTAAGTCTGTTCCACTTGATGCAGCGGTTGGTGAGGTATTCGGTACTTTATCGGTATTGGTTGCAGTAATACGGACTTTATCTAAATCAAGTGCAAAGGTCTGGGCAACAATTTGCGCTATTTTTGTATTTAGCCCTTGGCCCATTTCTGTTCCGCCATGGTTAACTTGAATAGAACCATCGGAATACACATTAACCAGTGCACCTGCCTGATTAAGGTGTTGAACCGTGAAGGAAATACCAAACTTCACGGGGGTCATTGATAGTCCTTTTTTGATAAAAGGCGATGTTTGATTGAAAGTCGTTATTGCGTCTCGACGTTGCCAATATTGTCCCTCTTGTTCAAGCTTTTCAATCATATCTTTGATGATATGTTGTTCAACTTTTTGTTTATAAGGTGTGATATCGCGTCCGGGACGATATAAATTGGCTTTGCGGATGGTTAAAGGATCTTGACCAAGATGACGCGCAATATCATCCATGATCATTTCTGCCATAATCATGCCTTGAGGCCCGCCAAAACCACGAAATGCGGTGTGACTCATCGTATTGGTTTTACAGCGATTACCAACAATTTTAGCGGTTGGATAAAAGTAGCTATTATCAACGTGAAACATTGCACGATCGACAATCGCATCGGATAAATCAGGTGAAAAACCACAGTATCCATTTACTTCGATATCAACACCGTCAATAACGCCGTCATCATTGAAACCCACTTGATATTTATTATAAAAAGGATGGCGTTTACCAGTTAAGCGGAAGTCATCGCTACGTGCTAATCGAACTTTAACGGGAAAACCAGTATGGTGTGCCCCCAGCGCTGCGAGGCATGCCCAAGGTGCGGCTTGAGTTTCTTTACCGCCAAATGCACCACCCATACGACGCATTTCAACGGTAACCACATTAAAAGGTTGGTTTAATACCTTTGCGACCAAATGCTGAACTTCACTTGGATGTTGAGTGGAACATTGAATAAACATGCCCCCGTCTTCATTGGGTTGTGCAATGGCAACTTGGCCTTCTAAGTAAAAGTGCTCTTGGCCACCGATAGATAATTCACCGGAAATTACATGTTCCGATTGTGCAATTGCCTGCGGAGCATCGCCTTTAATCATACTATGAGGCGGTCTAACCCAATGTTGTTTTGCGATAGCATCGTGAATATCGAGCACTGCGGGTGTTTCTTCACATTCAATAGTAACTAATCGTGCTGCTTTACGTGCGACTTTATAGGAATCGGCAATGACCAATAAAACAGGTTGGTTATGATAAAAAATTTCATCACCTGCTAACAACGGATCGCCAGAAAATACGGGACCAATATCTTTCTTACCAGGAATATCATCACTGCTTAATATGACCTTAACGCCTTCAAGCGCTAGTGCCGCAGATTTATCAATCGATAATATTTTCCCACAGGTAATAGGAGCAACCACAGGGTATCCATATAAGCTATTGTTTAACTCAAGGTAATCATCAATGTAATCGGCCGTACCACAAACCTGTTTAATAGCACTTTCATGGAAAACTGACTTTCCGATGGTGTCAGTGTTATTTTTATTCGGAAGTTTAAAGTGCCGCATGTTGTATCCTTACCGCTGCAGGGTCATTAATTGGTTCATTTATTTTAATTGGATTGGGTTGGCAGAATTCATAACCAATGCGTTGAAGCAGGTTTTGAGCAACCGTGGTACGGTAAAATGCACTGGCTCGAACATCGCTCATTGGCGTGTAGTCTTGATCGACACATTGACCCGCCGCAATAAAGGTAGCGAGACTGAATTGGCTGTTTTCAAGGAAGTTTTCAATATTTTTAGCACGTGTTGGCATTGCACTCATGCCGCCCATTGAACAGCGTACATTGGTCATGGTATCTCCCTCTGTTTCGATGGCAACGATCAATGCAACGGTAGAGATATCGTCTTCTAAACGTTTTGATACTTTATGGCAAGCTAACTTAGTAGTCGCTTTACGTTTGGGAATAATAATCGTGCTAATGACTTCGTTATCTTTTAATACTGTTTGTTTGTAGCCGGTAAAGAAATCTTCAATATTAATGGTACGAGATGCTGTATTTGTTTGTAAAACAAGTTGTGCATTTAAGGCAATTAATAACGGTGCAGGATCGCCAATTGGAGATGCATTTCCCAAGCTGCCACCCAATGTTCCGCTATTACGGACTTGTGTTGAACCTAAGCGTTCAAATAATTCCTTTGATTCTGGGTAATGTTCGCAAAAGGCAGGCATAAATTGACTGTAGGGTAGGGCTGCACCAATCTCGAAGGTGGTTTTTGTTTCCGTAAAATAACAAAGCTCTTTAACCTGAGCGACGGAAATTAAATGTTTGAATTCAAGTAGCTGTTGACTTATCTCGATGGAAAGGTCCGTTGCCCCTGCAATTAATTTACCGCTTGGATAAGATTGTTTTAGTGCGAGTAATGCTGATAAATGTTGGGGAACGTAAAAGTGAGTGTCTTGCAGCATCAGACTTGGACATTCATCACCGACATCGTTTATTTGTTGTTTAAATTGCGCTGCAAGGGTTGACCAAGCTTCTTGTTTGCGAGGATATTCATAGCACTTTTGCGCTGCTTCAATAATAGGAGCATAACCTGTACAACGACAAAGATTACCACTCAGTGCATGAATAACTGCTTTTTTACCTGGGTATTCAACATTGTTAATATACAATGCAAGCAAGCTCATAATAAACCCTGGCGTACAAAAGCCACACTGTGAACCATGGCACTCGACCATGGCACGTTGTACCGGATGTAAATCTTCCAAAGTAGGTGATAATTTGGGGGTCAGTGCATCAAGGGTAATAATATGTTTACCATGTGCATTACCGAGTAACATTAAACAACTATTCACGGTCTGGTAATGCCAGCGACTGTTATTATTTTTATCGATGACTTCACTGCCCAACAGAATAGTACAAGCTCCACAGTCACCTGTTCCACAGCCTTCTTTGCTACTGGTTATCCCTTTTTTGGTGCGTAACCAATCGAGAATGTTTAAGTCTGGTGCTTCCTGGTCAACAATAACCGCCTGCTCATTTAATAGAAAATGAATCACTTTACTTCCCCTTTTTCCCTTAACTTGCTTGAAATTAGGGACTTTATCTATGTATTTGTATGAAAGGTTTATTAACGTAATGCGAACAATAAATTAACGTTAATGACACCATTTACTAAAATATTGCAAACATCATACCAAACTTGACTGGTTAGTCAGGAACTTTTTTGATCAACGAATGGCGGTTAGCTTTCAGTTGCTAATTAATTGTCTAGCCGTTGTTGTGTGGTTGTCATCATTTGTGCTGCGCGCTTAGCATGGCGAGTTGTGAAGGAAAGGTTTGTGGTTAGTCGTGAGTTTTTCGGTGCGCATAGCACACCTTACCCATATTTATTATGAGTTTAGCGTGGCGAGTTATGAATGGAAATGAACTGTTAACGCTAAGCTTTCAGTAGAAGCAGTAGTATTGTGGTTAGGGTTTTGATTTTAACTGATCGCTGACAGCTAACCGCTATCTTTCAACTGAACGGATCGTTAACTGCTAAAAATCATTTCCCGCTTAATTCCCCAAACTGCTCATGTATCGTTTCAATGGCACGAAGGCGCGATAATGCATCGGGGCTTTCTGCAAATAAATGACTAATTAATAAACTTAATATACTCATAACGCTCGTGTAGGAATCTAAGGTGGACGTGCTGTGTACAATACAATTTAATTTCCAAGTTGCGTGTTTTTCAATGGTTGCCGCCGTTGGATCGGCGATTAACGCAATCGGGGTTTGTTGTTGATTAGCAAGTTCGACGATATTTTCAATAATGGGGGTTCTTCTACGTAATGCAAATACGATTAACAGATCATCTTGATTAATATCGAATAACTCCTCTGCAATAGCTTGATTTGCACCAGGATGAAGGGTGACGTCAGTACGTAAAAGAGAAAGTTGGCGATGTAAATATTCTGCAAAAAAACGATTATTACGATAACCAATAATGCGAATACGTTTTTTACCGATAATAGCCTTCACTAAGGAACGCAATGTTGAAACATCAATACCTTCAAGAGTGCGCTGCAAATTCGCTTGTTCACGATTAAGGTGATCGCTAATTATTTGGCTTTGAGAGGTCTTGCTATCCGAGGTACGTAAACTGCTATTTTGATAAACTGGCGTCCCCCATTGTTTAGCTTCCCTCGCTTGGCGGCGGGCATCATTGAAGTCCTTATAACCTAGTCGACTAAAAAAACGAGTTGCCGCTGCTCTTGAGGTTTTTGCTAATTCGCATAATTCAGTCGCAGAATAATCGGTAATATTCCCAGGAAAAGAGAGTAAAAGATCTGCTAATCGTTTTTCCGAAGGGGGCACACTTTCATAATGCGCGCGAATTCTCGTATCTAATAAGTCCTGTTCATTAACGTTACTCAATTTACTCTCCCAATAACATGATAAATAATTATCGTAATTATTATAACTGAAAATTAATTATCAAAAAAGAGTTGAAATTGTGATAATTAAATTTTAGTATCGAAGTTGTTGGTAATTTATTTTCAGTTTGGCGGAGAGTGATATGACAGAAGTGACACTATCGATTAATGCAGCGCGTTTACAATCGCGTTTATTGCAATTAGGTGAAGTCGGCGCGTTGGTGGGGGGCGGTGTTTCACGTCTGGCACTCAGTGACGATGATAAATTAGGTCGAGACTTAGTCGTTAGTTGGATGAAGGGATTAGATCTAGATATTGCTATTGACCCAATTGGTAATGTGGTTGCAACATTAAAAGGGTCACAGGATCTTCCCTGTATTATGATGGGGTCGCATATTGATACCGTATCAACGGGTGGGTTATACGATGGTAATCTTGGTGTATTGGCTGGTTTAGAAGTGATTGAAACGCTTATTGAATCTAACCTTACCCCGGTTCATCCGGTTTCCGTTGGCTTTTTTACCAATGAAGAAGGATCTCGGTTTGCACCTGATATGCTGGGGAGTGCTGTTTATGCACAGACCCTTGATTTACAAACAGCACTTAAAATAAAAGCCATTGATGGTCCGACGCTCGAAGATGAACTTCAGCGAATTGGTTACCAAGGTACAGCTCAATTTCCCGATATTAGTAAACAAGTCGGTGCATATTTCGAGTTGCACGTTGAGCAGGGCCCCGTCCTTGATGAGCAAAATATAGAAATTGGGGTTGTCGAAGGTGTTCAGGGGATTTCGTGGCATGAATATACGGTCACTGGCATTTCTAATCACGCTGGAACAACACCCATGCAATACCGCAATGATGCAGGGTTAGTTGCTGCAAAAATCAATGTTTTTATTAATGAGCTTGCCGATTCAATGGCACCTGATCAACATGCGACGGTCGGCGCATTAGAGATAAAACCTAATCTCATCAATGTTATTCCTAATTTTGCTAAATTCACCGTTGATTTAAGAAATCGAAGCGAGATTGAGTTACAAAAAGCAGAATCTGCATTAAGCGATTATATTGATAAATTGATTAAAAAACACGGTGTTGAAATAAGTAAAAGAAAGCTAGCGCGTTTTGAACCGGTGAATTTTAATCCATCACTTATTAATGGCATTGAGGCGGTTGCAAAAGCGAATAAATTATCAACTACTAGAATGTTTTCTGGTGCAGGGCACGATGCCCAAATGTTTGCACCTCACTGTCCAACCACCATGATATTTGTGCCTAGCTATAAAGGGATTAGCCACAATATCGACGAATACACGAGTCCTGAACAGGTTGCTAACGGAGCGAATGTTTTGCTTCAAACTGTCAGTGAACTTGCCTATCAGAAAAGGAGTTTACCGCATGTCTAGAAAATTAACCGTTGGCGTTGCCCAGCTCGGGCCGATTGCCCGTCAAGAATCGCGCAATGAAGTGGTGGTTCGTTTAATCGAATTAATGACACAAGCACATAAGAAAGGGTGTAAGTTTGTGGTATTTCCTGAGCTTGCATTGACTACGTTTTTTCCTCGTTGGTTTATAGAAGATAAGCAGGAGCTTGACGCTTTTTATGAAACCGAAATGCCCAGTGCAGAAACACAACCACTATTCGATAAAGCAGCTGAATTAGGGATTGGTTTTTATATCGGTTATGCAGAATTAACCCAAGATGAACAGGGTAATGAACGTCGCTTCAATACATCTATTTTGGTGGACGATAAAGGTAAGATAACGGCAAAATACCGTAAAATTCACTTGCCTGGTCACAAGGAAAATGAAGCATGGCGACCTTTCCAACATCTTGAAAAGCGTTACTTTGAACCGGGGGATTTAGGTTTTGGCAGTTGGGATTTCATGGGCGGCAAAGTTGGTATGGCGTTATGTAATGATCGTCGTTGGCCTGAAACTTACCGAGTGATGGCATTACAAGGGGCAGAGATGATTGTATTAGGTTACAACACACCCATGCATTATCCACCCGTGCCACAACACGATCATTTACAGGGATTCCATAACCATGTGGTCATGCAATCATCGGCTTATCAAAATGGTTGTTGGGTGATTGCGGCAGCAAAAGCGGGTAAAGAAGAAGATTGTGATTTATTAGGGGATAGTTGCATTATTGCGCCAACGGGGCAAATCGTTGCCCAAGCCGTGACATTGGACGATGAGTTAATTGTGGCTGATTGTGATTTTGAAATGACCCGAGAAATTAAAGAAAATATTTTCAACTTTGATTTACATCGGATACCTAAAGAGTATGAAATTATTAGCCGTCCAATAGATAAAAAATAACCCTTATTTACAGCTGAGAAGGCATGTTTTTCTTAGCTGTAAAATGTAATTTATGGTTAAACTCAACCTCGATAGCGGCTTTTTCTATTCGTTACACTTCATTATTTAGCAATTAAAGTGTGAAAGTTTTCATTATTATGAAACGTTTCATAAACACACGCTTATTTCATAAAAAAACAAACAAAAAATATGTGATTTATCGCTAAATACCCATGAAACAAATTGCAAGAGAGCAGTTTATAAATATGAAATTTAATTATATTTTATTGATTTAAATATATATTTTTATTTTATGTTGAATTTCCAGTTTCACCGCATATAAATCATAAATCAGTTGTGATGCTCTTCAATATTTTCATAAATTTCATTGGCTATCATTTTTATAAAATTAAACGCAAACAAAAAGGAAATACTATGAAAATGTTGAATAGTCTACCATTAGCCTGCGCACTGGCATCCGGAATGGCAATACCACAATTTGCATTAGCTGATGACGCTTTCGAGTTTCATGGTTATGCGCGTTACGGTATACAGTATGAAGAAGATACAAATACACGCATTCAAGCGGTGGGTGAAACCGGTGATGGAGCGGGTCGTCTCGGTAATGAAGGTGACGGTGGTGAATTTAAATTTGTGAAAAATTTTGAGGGTGATAATGGCACCCAATTCGACCTTGGTATTATGATTGAGCATTGGGATGCCGAAAACGGAGACATGGGGTTGAAGCAGTTTTATGCTGGTGGAACGAATTTATTTGCATCTCAACCTAACGCGTATTTCTGGGCGGGACGAGCTTTCCATAACCGTATTCAACAGGGCATAAACGATTATTATTTCTCATGGGCCGATGGTCAAGGTATAGGTGTTAAAGGTTTAGAATTATCACCAAGTGTGACAACAGAGCTTGGTATTGTTGAGCAATCTAGTCTTTCCTCTTCCACTAATTTTGCCTTTACATCGATTACCAATTTTAAAATATCTGATAGCGTCAATATGGATGTGGTTGCCGATTACGGTTTTACAAACAATGACTCCGATGATGAAAACGCAACACTTATTGGTACACGTATCAATATCGGCGATCATAAAGTTTACCTACGTTATTCAGATAATACAGAGAACGATGTGCTTAACAGTTGGAACCGAAGAGAAGGGCAATCGTCATTGCTTGCTACCGTCGAAGGGAGTTTTAAATTATCTGAAAATACAGGTCTTGAATATAATACAACAGTGCAAGATATTGATTCAGATATCGAAACCGATGAACGTCTTGCATATAATATTATTTTGCGCCCAACACATCAGTGGAATGCTATTCATTCTACATGGGTTGAAGTAGGGTATTCTGTGGTTGATTTTAAAGATGAGCAAGAAAACAATGATGCTTGGAAAGTCACATTATCGCAAAATATTGCCGTAGGTGGATTTGCTTGGTCTCGTCCGATGTTACGTTTTTATGTGACTGCGGGTGAAGAAACAAATTATGGTGTGACTGAAAATCCAGTGATTCTTGGCGGTATGTTTGAAGCTTGGTGGTAAACACAACTTCTTAACTCGTTAATATTTGTGTTGTTAATCACAACAATAAAACAGCAGTCATTTGATTGCTGTTTTGCCTTAGAGGATAGAATATTGAAAAAATTAGTGTTTATATTACTTGCAGGTTTACAGGTTGCTTGCTCATCATCAATGGACTCTGTTCAAACATCCACCAAGCCCTATTCTGAAGGGGCAGCACTCACCGAACACTTAAGGTCACCCAATGTAAAAATAGTATCCTTCGAACAGGTGGACTTTCAAAAGCTATCTTTGGATCATAAAAACCGGATCGATATTACCGATGAATCGCCTATTATGAGGTTTGCCGAAGGGAACTCTTATGTTGCTGCATTATTATTACCTGATAATGTAAGCCATTATACCTTTCATTTAGAAAGTCCTGCTAATTCAACGGTTTTTGTACCTAGTGTGGTCTTTTTAGATATACACAATCAACCTGTTTTGAAGATCAACGATGCACAATTTACAGAGAATGACACTTTTGTATTTAACGAGATTCTTAGTAAAGAGCAAACAGCGTTAATTCGTTATGCATTAATTTATAGTAAAAATAGTGATTTAGATGGGAAAACTGCGATGCGAGATGTAGCACGTGAGTACGAACTACAAAAAGGTAAAACACTGTCTGAAGCCTCTTACCCTATTCCTTATGCTAGACACTCTCCGACAGGTAAACTGGACGTGAGCCTTGAACAAGTCTTTTATTATGCTGAAAAACCAATACATAAAATACCAGTACAGGCGACGGAAAAAGTCAAAGAAGTCAGTGAGATAGTGGTTGACGATACCCCGGTTATATTAAGTGACACCGAGCAATTCTATCTAGACCAAATTAGTAAGGCGATTAAAGAAAAAGACTATGACCGTGCAATAAAATTAGTCCAAGAAGCGGAAAGAGCAGGCTCCACAAAGGCACGTTCCTATTATGATAGGGAAATGGATGGGTTGTAATAGTCGTGCAGATTTAATACTTTTAAGCCAAATTGATATAATTAATGGCTGAGAATGACATTTTATATTGGCTCATTTCTTAATTAATAGCGCAAGTTTTAGGTAGATAATAAAATTAACAATTGGCTATCTATATAGTATATTTTCCGGTAGCTCTTTGCGAAGTAATTTTTTGATGTTTTAGGGAGAATCAAAGCAATAGAAAAGCTTGCGTTGCAACAGGCTCTTTCGCATTCTAGTAGCCCCAAAGAGTATAAATTCTGGCGTGCAATTGAGAAGGGGTGTCGCCCATGAAAATAAAAAATATTTTATTGTTTGTTGTTTTTACTTTCCCAATTACAGCTCTTGCTCAAGATGATCTTATTTTTAATAAACTTCAAAGTGCGATTAGTAATTACTCCGCAAAAATTGATGAATGTAATATTTTACGCAATAAAAACAACTTAGAATCCATCGATATCGAAGAAATCAAAGATATTGTTAAGAAAAATCCTAGTGTTTTAAGTTATCTAAGCGAAAAAGCATATAACAATTGTTTACAACCAGAAAGAGGCTTGTTGGCAGAAGTAATTCTTTACTCGACAACAGAAAATAAAAATAATCAGGCATTTGTTTTGGGAGAATCAACAAGAAAGGTTTCTTTTCATCCAGATTTTAATGATGAAATTATTTTTAATAAATTAACTAAAAAAGAGCAATTAAAATTATTATCAATCACTAATTTAGAAACCCCATTTGATGCTCTAGAGCTGATGGATCGAATTATTGAGTAATCATATATTAGCATTTAGCTATAAAGTCTCATTCAGCCATAGAGATGACAGTCATTTTATGTGAATGAGACTCAGTCTCACGATTATTCCAAGATTAAATATAAAAAATCATATAATATTTGGGATCAAACCTTAATTATTATGGATATTTTTGTATGAAAAATAAGGAAAAAGCGACGGTTTATCATGTCGCAAAATTAGCGGGTGTTTCACCTAGCACTGTTTCTCGTTTTCTAAACCGTACAACATTTGTCTCTAATAGCAAACGCCTTCGTATTGAAAGTGCCATAAAATCAACTGGTTATAAACCTAAATTTGGTATGCAACAGGATGATAATCGCCGTTCTATGACGATCGGGGCAATTATTCAGCATCCAGATAGTCCCTACACCTGCACCATTGTTAATGATCTAGAGAAAACTTTAATAAAAAAAGGGTACTCTCTGATTATGGCGTCCGGCCATTGGCAGCGAAAATTATGTACGCATGCGCTTGAATATCTTATAAAAAGTAATGTCGATGGCATTATCATTATTACTGGGAGTTTGGATACCGAGGTTATTCTTAATACATCACAAAAAATGCCGATTGTTACCGTTGGCTATGATGTAAAAGGCGATAATATTTGTTCGCTTAATTTAGATAATGTGATGGGCGGCTATATTGCGACTCGCCACCTGTTACAGTTAGGGCATCAAAATATTGCACATATTAAAGGAATAACCGGACAACCCGATACGTTAGCCCGTTTCGAAGGTTATAAAAAAGCACATGCAGAATTCGATCTTAAAATTAATCCGAAGCTCCTTAAACAGGGCGACTTTAGTATGGATGTCGGCTATGAAAAAACCATTGAGTTGATCGATGCGAATATTTATTTTTCAGCTATCTTTGCTGCCAATGATCTGACTGCCTATGGCGCAATCAAAGCATTAACTGACCGTGGTTTACGTGTTCCTGAAGATGTATCGGTAATCGGATTTGATGATTTGCCGACGTCAAAATACTTCACGCCTGCGCTAACCACGTTACGACAACCAATAGAAGAAATAGGCACATTATGCGCCTATTCCATTCATAACTCGGTTGTTAATGGTGATTATAAAGCAAAAATGCCTCCAATTGATTTAGTGGTTAGACAGTCTACGATGTCTCGTTTTAACACTGATAATTAGCTCCGTTATAAGTTTAACTTACCTTCGTCAAGTGCTGAAGCTAACCACACCAAAGGGGCATTCCAGTTGATGGTAATTTCATTTAGCGTCCAAGCCCCGATATTGTCACGATAACACGTTTGCTGAATACAACTACCTTTCATAGTCGCTGCAATGGGATCTGAAAAACTGATTGAGTTGGGGCCGCCAATAAGTGCACCTGGGGCGGGTGCAGGTGCGTTTTGATCCGCTGAATTAGCCCAGAACCGGTGGTGAGGATGTTGTGCAAATCGACTACCGTAACCTGTAATATAGGATATATTCATTGGATTTGCCCCGAGGATATAATCCATGGCACTGGCGGCTGCTTTTATAAAACTTAGGTCTCCAGTGAAATCATTCGCATAGGTTAAAAAGATACCTCGATTAACCAGATTGGAATTCGATCCCCACGGGTATTCTTTTACGGTATAGGGGATTCGATAACCTTCATGGTCGATTTGTTGTTTGTAAGCCGTTGCGGTTTTAATAATGGCCTGCTGTGCTAATCGGATTTCTTTATCTGCGAGAGTGTTGGGGACAACCGCAAGACTGATAGTCGCCAACGGTGCTGTATATTGCCAGAATGCTTCTCCCTCCGATGCAATATTTCCCTTTGGCGTAGATAAGTAAAAAGGCGAATTTTTTATATATTGGCGGTATTTCTGTTTACCCGTGGTAATGAATAACTCTGTGCTTGCCCAATAAAATTCATCCATCAAGGTCAAATCATTGTAAGGTCCGGAGCCAGTAAAGTTGTCGTATGCATAAATATTGGGATGAGCTTGTGCTGCGTTCCATGCATTTTCTGCCGCCGTTAAGCACTGTGCTGAAAAAGCCGGATCTATCTCTTTCCAAATACGGGCGCACTGCGCACCAATCGCGACTAAATTTAAGGTTGCGGCAGTGCTTGGCTGTCCAACATAACGGGTCTTATTATCTTTATGTGGCGGTAATGGCATGCCAGTCCACTCTTCATCAGCTATTTTATGGAAAGCGAGATAAGACGCGTCTATTTTGGTTAAATTTAAGGTTTTATTGGATGATTGATCGCCGATAGGGGTAGCGATTATTTTTCCCTTTGGAATTTGCATTGATAGCATAAACTCAATATTCCAACGGGTTTCCGAAAGTATCGGATTGACTTGATTTGTTGCTTCTGGGATCTTAACAAGCCCTTCAGAAAAGGGGATTTTCGCCTTTTTAATCCACTTACCTCGTTCATATAAGTTTAGTAATGTCCATGTTGTAATACCACTATTGACCATATATTTACCATGATCGCCCGCATCATACCAACCACCAGTGACATCGATACTAAAGTCACATCCTGGCCACTGATTACCCCATGCATCGACTTTATTAAAGCAAGTTGCGATATCTTTTGGGTGTCCTGCTGGACGAGCGAGGTCTGGACGCTGAACATATTGTGCTTCAATTTCGATTCCACTTCTATTTTGATAAAAATACGAAAGTGCATCGTACTTTAAGGCGTTATATAGATCCGGTTTTATATCGAAAGGAGTACTGGTGTCTTCACCAACCGTGATTGTTAAACCGGTTTGCTGCGTGGTTAATGCGGAGAGATCAATCCGATGTAAATGTTCTTTAGACGCTTTATTCATGCCAAAAATAGTTGTTTTACCAATATCGATATTAATACCCTGTTTATTTTTTAAGGTCCAACGCAGTGGTTGTGTTGCATCTGATTTAACAAAGATAAATTTATCTGCACCCGGTAGAAAGCCAAGTTGGTTTAAACGAATAGGCGATTTTACTTCTGTTTCAATATAAGGAATCCCTTCAATCGAAATATTGCTCACACAGATAGTGGCTGCTTTTTGTGCCCCCATTTGAAATTGAAACTCCCCTTCAGTATCACTGGGTTGTTTATGAGTAAATTGATAACGATAGTGTTTGGGCGTTGTAGTAAGGCGAGTATCATTCAGAAAATAATGGGTATAAGGCGATGTTGCATGTTGAATTAATGTTTTAAATTGCCTTTCTTTATCGGCATAGGCATTAAAACTAATGGTATATGTTTCATTTTCTTTCAATCCAATACCACCATGGCCGAGTATGACACTCCAACTATTTTCTCCTGGATGAGAAATATCGATACACGCGTTGTTGTCAGTTGTTTTTATGGTGCTTTCCGTTGACCACCACCCTGATATACCGTCCGTGAAGTTGCCATTTTGAATCATTTCGACTGATTGTGAAGGGCAAGTAAATCCAAATAAACTTACCCATATTATTGATGCTGATTTTTTATTCATGCCATATCTCCCGAGTGAAATATTGTTCAGTAGCAGCATAAATTACATTGTTTTGATTATTTTAGCCGTGATGAATAGGGGGCTTGAAATATTTACTTGCTAAATGTGAGCCGAGTAGTATCTATTTCACCTGCCATGAATTTATTTCATATACGTCTGAATACCTTTATTTATAATGGTTCTGGAGGAGGGGGTGTTGAAATTTATTTATCCATGAAATTGTTTCATCAGCGTATTTAAAATTGCATACATCCCGATGTTTTCAATATATATAAATAAAAGGTCTATTTTGATGTGATACGCTTCACTGAATGGATATTAAATATTTTAAATACTCTATCCCACGAAAAATTGTGTTTACATCATTACTTAATGAGGTTCATGTGACAACAATTAGAGAAGTCTCTGAGTTAGCTGGGGTATCGCAAGCTACAGTGTCAAGAGTAATCAATGGAACGAATCGTGTTAGTCATGACAAAAAGTTGAATGTTGAAAAAGCAATTAGTCAATTAGGTTATCGGACACGATCTCGTACGCTTATGCATGCGAGCAAAACTGCTCGAGCAGGGTGTGTGGGAATTGTTGTTCCTGAATTAGGTGGGCCATTTTATTCAAGCATTCTGAATACAATTGACACACAGCTTCGTCGGCTTGGTTATCACGTGCTGATTAGTGCGGGCGCGAATACTGAAGAAGGACAAAAAGAATCCCTTGAGTTCTTACTTAATCATAGAGTGGACGCATTAATTTTACATACACATCAACTCAGTGATGATTATCTTATTGATTTACAAGAGTCTGAATTACCGATTGTCATTATTAATCGGTTTATACAGGAAATGAATACCAGTTGTATCAATATCGATAATGAACAGGGTGGCAAATTGGTCACTGAATACTTATTAAAAATGGGCCATGAGAATATTGTTTTTGTGGCGGGTCCATTAGACAAAGAAGACGCGAGAGCAAGATTACAAGGTTATAGAAATGCGTTGGTCGATGCAGGTATTGCATATGACGATACGTTAGTCGCCGAAGCTGCATTCACCGAAGAAAGTGGCGCGAGTGCAATGAGAAAAGTGTTAAAAAGAAAAGTACCTTTTACAGCCGTGTTTGCATCAAATGATTATATGGCTTTAGGGGTACGCGAAGTGTTAGTCGAGTCCGGTTATTCGATTCCTGAACAAGTGTCGCTAGTCGGTTTTGATGATATTGATTTTGCGCGTTATTTTACGCCGAAATTAACAACGGTTAATTATCCCATTGAACAAATGTGTTTGGAGGCAGTGCAACTAATTATTCAAAAGTTAAATAAGAAGAATTGTGATGTGAACTTTAAGTTATCGCCCTCACTTAGGGTTAGAAATTCGGTTAAAAATTTAAACGCCTATCGTTAATAGTAACTAAGGAAAAGTCATGAAAATTAAGAACATAGTACTTTGTGGTGCAATGGCACTAGGAGCAATTTCAGGAGTTAATGCAGCTGAGCATGAAATTCGTTTTGATGGATTTCCTGATTTTGATAGTAGTTTGAAAGTTATTCTTCCCGATTTTGAGAAGCAAACGAATATTCACGTTGATTATTTAATGAATAACCATGGTGACCACCATACTAAATTGACGACTAACCTTGCAACCGGATCCGGTGCTGGTGATGTCATTGTTGTCGATGTTGAAAAAATAGGCCCCTTTGTCGCTTCAGGTGGGTTAGTTAATCTCTCGGAAAAATATAATGCTGACCAATATCAATCACTTTTTGCGCCCTATGCTTGGGCACAGGGTAAAGGTGCCGATGGCGGTATGTATGGTATTCCTGTCGATTTAGGTCCTGGGGTCATGTACTACCGAAATGATATTTTTGAAAAATATGGCATTGATGCAAAAGCTGCTATTAAGGATTGGGATTCCTATATTGCTGCAGGTGAAAAATTGAAAAAAAATAATATTCAATTGATCGCGTCTGCCGCAGATGTTGCACAGGCCATTATTTACACCACCGTGCCAGAAGGTGAAGGGTTGTATTTTGATAAAGACGGCAAATCAGTGGTTACCTCGGAACGCTTTGTTAAAGCCTTTACCGTGGCTAAAAAAATTCGTGATAAAGGATTAGATGGCCGTATTTTAGCGTGGTCAAATGAATGGTATGAAGGTTTCCGTAACGGTACCTTTGCAACGCAATTATCTGGCGCATGGTTATTGGGTCATCTAAATAACTGGATTGCACCTGAAACTAAAGGTAAATGGAGAGTCTCTCACCTTCCCGATGGTATTTATGGTAGCTGGGGTGGTTCATTCTTATCTATTCCAAAACAATCCACTAAACAAGATGACGCATGGGCATTGATTAAATACATGACAACTAATCGTGATATTCAATTAAAAAGCTTTGCGAAAATTGCGGCATTCCCTTCAAACATTACCACCTACGATGATCCATTATTCCAACAAGGGGTTGAGTTTTTAGGTGGACAAAAAGCACGTTTAGTTTTTGCTGAAGTGGCTAAAAATATTAAACCCGTGAAACCTGCAAAAGGTGATCATGTTGCACGCTCAATCATTTTAGAAAATGCATTGATGGAAGTGTTGGATGAAGGAAAAGATATTAAAACAGCATTGGCTGAAGCTGAGCGTTTAATTAAACGTAGAACGCGTAGTCATTAATCAATAAGTGAGAGGTAATGTACAGTGAGTATGTGCATTACCTCTGTCAGAGGTTGTTATTATGAATAATCCATCGAAATCCGATTCAGAAACACCAGCGACATTAGGTGTGTTTGATCGATTTAATCTTAGGGCGTTAACTCCCTATGGTTTTTTATCGCCATTTTTAATTCTTTTTTCTATTTTTGGCATATTCCCTTTACTGTTTTCTGTCTATTTATCATTTAATTATTGGAATCCAGTCGAAGGTATGTCTGCGATGAAATTCGTTGGATTAGAAAATTATAGTATTGCGCTTACTGACCCATGGTTATGGCGTTCGTTAAAAAATACCTTTTGGTTAGCAATTACGTCGGGTGTTGCACAGCATCTTGTTGCGATTCCAGTTGCGTATATTTTAGTGTCTCAGGGAGATAAATTGCGCCATTGGTTGACCTCGGCTTATTTTTTGCCGTTTATCACATCAACCGTTGCTGCATCACTGATCTTCTTCAATATGTATTCACCCAATGCGGGGATTATCAATCAAGTACTTATTTATCTAGCGGACACGCAACTGTTGGGCTGGTTATTTTCATGGGTGAATGATTACCAACCGATTCGTTGGTTGGATGATGCAACACTGATTAAACCGTCGATTGCTATTATGGTTTTTTGGAAATATACCGGCTTTAACATCGTGTTATATACAACCGGTTTAATGACGATTCCTAAAGATATATTGGAAGCGGCCAGAATGGATGGTGCAAACGCATTCCATCGTTTTTGGAGTATTTCATTACCGATGATTCGTCCGTTTATCTTTTTTGCGGTCACTATGACCATTATTGGTAATTTACAACTTTTCGAAGAACCCTTTGTATTAACGCGTGGTAGCGGTGGTACAGGCCAAGCGGGTCTGACTATTTCAATGTACTTATATAAAGTCGGTTGGGAATGGTTAGAAATGGGGACTGCCTCTGCTATCTCATGGTTGTTATTTATTCTTATTGCTGGATGTACTTCGATTCAGTTCTTCTTTTTCGGTAAAAAAGGTTTAGGGGAGCATTAATATGTCTACTCAACATTCCGTTCAGGACGCGCTGATTACTCGGTTAAAACCGAGCGACAGAGTAATGGAAATTAGCGTTAAAATTTTGATGGTGTTACTCGCGGCACTATTGATTCTGTCGGCGATTATTACTGTCTTTCCATTTTTTTGGTCTGCCTTGTTGTCAACACGTGATCGCAGTGAAATTTTTGGTTCTGGTATCAGTTTTGCGATTGGCGATAGTCTGATGGTGAATTACGCAAAACTACAAGAAATAATGCCCTTTTGGAAAGCCATGTTTAACTCCATTTATGTGGCATTCTTAGGCACCACGATTTCCCTCTTATTTTGTAGTATGGGCGGTTACGCTTTTGCGGTGTTCAAATTTAAAGGAAAAAACCTGCTATTTGGCATGTTGGTTGGTTCAATGATGATCCCACCCGTGTTGAGTTTAATTCCCTACTTTATGATTGTTAAATTTTTAGGGTTATTAGATAACCATATTGCCGTGTGGTTGCCCTTTACGACAACTCCCTTTGGTATTTTCTTAATGCGTCAGCACGTTATTGCCTCGATTCCTAAAGAGTTATTAGAAGCGGCGAAGTTAGACGGTGCTGGTGAATTCAGAACCTACTGGAGTGTTGTACTTCCCTTGATGAAACCAGCATTAGCAACATTAGCTATCGTTCAATTCGTCTTTTTCTGGAATATGTTTATGCAGCCGCTGGTGGTATTAACTAATCCTGATAATTACGTTATTACTCAAGCGTTACGTAGTGTGCAAGGTATTCCCAACACGCCATGGGGTGCGGTTATGTTAGGCACCACCATTTCTATTTTGCCCTTAGTTGTGACCTATTTATTTGCGTCTAAACAAATGATCAGTGGGCTGACTTCTGGCGCAGTAAAAGGATAGGAAATCAATATGCACAGTCTTAAATATAATTTACCAACAGACTCAAAAATGCGCGACAAGTCATTTGTTTTTGGCGTTGCAACATCCGCATACCAAATTGAAGGTGCCGTAACCGAAGGAGGGCGTACTGCGTCCATTTGGGACACTTTCTGCTATACACCCGGTAAGGTGGATAATAACGAAAATGGGGATATTGCGTGTGATCATTATCATTTGTGGGAGCAAGATATTGAGATGATTCACGGATTAGGGGTTGATGCCTATCGTTTATCTATTTCCTGGCCACGCATTGTGCCGAGAGATAATTGTGTTAATCAAGAAGGATTGCACTTTTATGAACGCATTATCGATAAATGCCATGCCCTAGGGATGCAGGTTTACGTGACGCTATATCACTGGGATCTCCCTCAGTATTTAGAAGATAAAGGGGGATGGTTAAACCGTGAAACGGCTTATAAATTTGCCCAATATGCAGATCTCGTGAGTGGTTATTTTGGTAATAAAATTGATGTTTATACAACGTTAAATGAACCCTTTGTTGCTGCTTTTTTAGGTTATCGTTGGGGCATTCATGCACCAGGCATCAAAGGGGATGCACAAGGTTTGTTAGCTTCTCATCATATGCTATTAGGCCATGGCCTCGCGATGCCGCTATTAAGAAAAAACGCACCCAATGCAAAACACGGTGTGGTATTTAATGCCTCACCTGCTTACCCAGAAAATCCAACGGATCAGGAGGCGGCTGATTTATGCGATGCCGAGGGATTTCATTGGTTTATTGACCCGGTTTTGAAAGGTGAATATCCAACGCTAGTCTTGGATCATTATCCTGCTGCTCACCCGATGATACTTGCTGGCGATTTAGACATTATTAGTGCGCCGGTGGATTACATTGGCATTAATTATTATTCACGTTGTGTGGTGCGTTTCGATGCGAATGGTCAGGTTGAAACTATTGCACAACCGGATGCAGAACACACTTATATTGGATGGGAAATCTGCCCGCAAGGCCTGACCGAATTATTGATTCGTTTAGATAAACGTTATCCCAATTTACCGCCGATATATATCACTGAGAATGGTGCAGCGGGTAATGATGTTTGCGTTGATGGTGAAGTGATTGATGAGCAACGTACGCGCTATTTTCAAGACCATCTTGAAGCCGTTGATAATGCCATTAATGCGGGGGTGGATGTTAAAGGTTATTTCGCATGGAGTTTAATGGATAACTTCGAATGGGCGTTTGGTTACGCACAACGTTTTGGCATTGTACATGTCGATTATCAGACTCAAAAACGAACATTAAAACAGAGTGCGATCGCTTTCCGTAATATGTTGATTTCGCGTTCGCTGGAGAACAAAAATGGCTAGAGTTGAATTTCGTAATATTAAAAAATCTTTTGGTGACGTTGATGTGGTTAAACAATTTAACTTCATTGTTGAAGACGGTGAGTTTGTTGTTTTTCTTGGGCCCTCTGGTTGTGGAAAATCAACCACGCTAAGGATGTTAGCTGGCTTGGAAACGATTACCGCTGGTGAAATTTTTATCGACGATAAATTAATGAATAAAGTGGATGCGAAAGATAGAGATTTAGCCATGGTGTTTCAGAGCTATGCCTTATATCCACATATGACCGTGTATGAAAACATTGCCTTCGCATTGAAACTCAAAGGATTTAGTAAACCTGCGATTGATGCTGAAGTCCAGAAGGCAGCAAGCATGCTTGAGTTAACGCCGTTATTAGATCGTAAACCAAAAGAACTTTCCGGTGGACAGCGTCAGCGTGTGGCCATGGGACGAGCGATGGTCAGAACGCCGAAGGTCTTTTTATTCGATGAACCTTTGTCCAATTTAGATGCAAAATTGCGCGGCTTAATGCGAGAAGAAATAAAACAATTACACAAAGAACTTAAAACCACCACCATATACGTCACACATGATCAAATCGAAGCCATGACATTAGCCGATCGTATTGTGATTTTGAAAGATGGCTATGTTGCTCAGGTTGGCACGCCTACGGAAGTATTCCAACGGCCTACTAGCAAGTTTGTTGCTCAATTTATCGGTAGCCAAGCAATGAACATGTTAGATGCGACATTAATTAAACAAGAAGATGAATACTTTATCGCTTTGGGAGATACCCACATTCCTCTTCCTGAGCGATTTAAAGCCCGCGCTTCACGTAACCTTGCACTGCATTTAGGGATCCGCCCAACAGATGTTCACCTTAGAGCAGAGCAAATCGATCACGATCGTATTATGCCAATCCCCGCTACGATCAAAGATAAAGAGCTGTTGGGAGCGAGTATTTTGTTAAAAACAGAGGTTGCAGGGCAAGAGTTAATTGCAGAAACACACACCGCCGAACTCGAATCTGATCACGCAACGCTTTATTTGGATCTTGATGCGATACACCTATTTGATGTGTTAAGTGAAAAATCATTAGCGAGTTAAACGTTTTTTAATTTTTATTATTTCCTCTTTAGATAAGGAAAGGAATTTACTATGAAATGTGGATATTTCGACGACGGTAAAAAAGAGTATGTAGCGACCACACCTTGTACGCCAATTAAATGGTGTAACTATGTTGGAACGCTTAATTTTGGTGGCTTGGTCGATAGCAATGGTGGCGTATTATTGTGTAAAGGCGATCCGGCGCTTAATCGTATTACCAAATATATTACTCAGCTTCCCAATTCTGATTTTAAAGGGTCGACGACATACCTTAAGGTGACAGATGAGGACGGGAATATAGATGTATTTTCTCCTTTTTATACGCCGACATTAAAACCTCTCGATAAATTTGAGAACCACACCGGACTTTCTTATACAAAAATAGTGTCTGAAGCATTTGGTGTACGTTGCGAATCGACATTTTTTGTGCCAACGGGCGAAGCCATTTTATTGCAAGATATTAAGGTCACTAATATCTCGGATAGAGAATTGCATATTGATGTTATTCCCGTTTATGAATTTACCCATTTTGATGCATTAAAACAGTTGCTTAATGCCGACTGGGTGCCGCAAACAATGACGCTTAAAGCACACAAACAAGCATCAGGTCATACTGTGCTAGAACAATACGCATTTATGAAGCGTGATTATGCAGTGAACTTGTTGACGGCCGACAGACCAGCAACGTCATTTGAAGGTGAGCGCCAATCATTTTTAGGGCATTCGGGCTATGGCAGTTGGGCATCACCGGAAGCGCTTAATCAGCACGAACTGAATAATAGTGAATGTGTGCGTGGTGATAATATTGGTGCGTTAAATTTACGATTAGGTTGGATTAAACCAAACAAAACAGAACGTACCGTAGTGCAATTATTACAAATGCAAAGCCTAGAAAAAGCATTGCCACTAATAGAAAAATACCGAGATTTAACTGCCGTTGATGATGCATTTACCGCGTTAGCAGAACAATGGAAAGCCTATCTATCTGCCGTTTACGTGGAAACTCCCGATGCGGCGATGAACTCGATGTTAAATATTCATAATCCGCGTCAATGTCATACGACGAAAAACTGGTCACGTTATTTATCTTTGTACCAATTAGGTTACGGTGCGCGGGGGATTGGTTTCCGTGATTCATCGCAGGATACATTAGGTGTGATGACCCATATGCCCGAGGAAGCAAGGGAATTAATTGAATCACTATTATCGGTTCAAAATATCAATGGTTCCGCAATGCATCAATTTTTCCCTTCTACGATGGAAGCGAATGCAGGTGATTCGAGGGATGAGGAAGATCGTCCCGATTACTATGGCGATGATCATCTTTGGATTGTGTTTGCGGTAACGCAATATGTAAAAGAAACAGGTAATGCTGCATTTTTAAATAAAGATATTCCCTATTATCAGAAAGATAAACAAGGTGCTGCGCTTGAAACTGGCACCGTTTGGGATCACCTGTGCCGGGCTATTTATTTCACTTATAGCAATACCGGTGCACATGGTTTGCCATTACTTGGGTTTGCCGATTGGAATGATACGGTTAATTTACCAACGGGGGCTGAATCGTTGTTGGTGGCCAATATGTACGGTAAAGCGTTATTGGATATGTTGGATCTCTGTGCAATACGTGAAGACGATGTAATGGGTGAACAATTCAAAACCCAATACGACGCAATGAAAAATATTATTAATACACACGGTTGGGATGGTGAATGGTTTGTTCGGTATTTTGATGAAAAAGGTGAACCGATCGGATCTCACACTAACAATCAGGGACAAATATTTACTAATGGGCAAAGTTGGCCTGTTATTTCAGGTTTTGCCACAGAAGAAAGAGCAACCCAAGCCTTAGATTCTGTCTATGAAAAACTTAATACAGTCAATGGTATTAAATTATCTACACCCGGGTATAACGGTTTTGATCCTCAACTAGGAGGGGTTTCTACTTACCCGCCGGGTGCAAAAGAGAACGGTGGTATTTTCTTACATGCGAACCCGTGGGTGATGATTGCAGAAGCTAAGCAAGGTAATGGCGATCGTGCCTATGAGTATTATCGTCAAATTAACCCCGCATCTAAGAATGATCATATCGAGGTTTTCGAATCAGAACCCTATTGTTATCCACAAAATATTTTGGGCGATGAGCACCCGCAATTTGGGTTGGGCCGTAATGCATGGTTATCGGGCACATCATCATGGACGTATATTGCAGGCACACAATGGATTTTAGGTATTCGGCCAGAAATAGATGGTCTGGTGATTGACCCTTGTATCCCAACTAATTGGCCTGAATTTAAGGTTCGCCGCCAATTCCGTGGTGCTATTTATCATATCCATGTACTTAACCCTGAGCATGTGAGTAAGGGCATTGTCAGTTTGCATGTTAATGATCAATTAATAGAAGGGAATAAGGTGCCTGTTTATACCACAGGTGAATATAACGTCGTGGTTGTGATGGGATTGTGATTGCTTATAAACACTAAGGTTTTTGTTAAGACCTTAGTGTTTTATTTGTGATTAAAGCGGAGTGTATTGAGGCTGACATTGCCATGTAAAGTTTGTACTTTCACCTGACTCTAGAAACAGTAAACCAATATGATTATTAAATGCATTCGATGGGCATGTCATTGGTTCCATTGCGAGACTTGCTTCAGAGGGCGGAGTGTAAAGTTGTAAAAAGCGGTAACCAGCCTCTTGGCTAAAGGTTAATTTAGCACTGTGATCGGCCCGTTCAAATAATAATGTAACGGGTTCGTTATGGGTAAACTCGAAGCAATCGTTAAGGGTTGTATTGATGAGTGAATGGGGCATCTCAAAATCACTGAAATCATGTGATTCACCACTGGGTAAATCATCAATTAATGCCAGTTTTTGACAACTAGGCATGCTTAAGCGTGTGTCTTTTAAGGGACAGTCCAGAGAAAAGTAAGGGTGACAAGCATCGCCAAAGGGCAGTGGACGTTGATCAAAATTAGTGATGCTTGTGGTGCAACTGAGTTCACCATTTAAGTTAATTAAATAAGTAATATCAATTTGAAAAGCAAAAGGGTAGCCGGTGTGTAAAGCGTCCGTCGAAAAGCGAAGTGTGATTGTGGCGAACTCATCGGTTGCTTGAGAGCTGATTATTTCGAAGGGTTGATTGTAGAGTAAACCGTGAACAGCATGCTCTGACCAAGGAAAATTAGCCGGTAGTTGGTAGTCAATCGATTGATATGAATATTGCCCCTTATCTAGACGATTTGGGAAGGGGAATAGTTTTGCACTACGTGAAAAAAAAGGGTGTTGTTCAACAAGGTCATCGAAATCCTTGTAACCAGAAATAAACGAAAATGGGCTGTTATTTACGACGAATTTATTGATTAATGCACCGAAGGTATGAATTATTTGTAGCTCTATACCTTGGGTTAGATGACTAATTTCTATTGCATCAAGTTGGCCAAATTTTTGTTTATTTATTTGAAACATCAGCATCTCCTTTTTAATTACTTTAACAGGAATATAGCTTAAATTAAAAAAGGTTTTTAAATGAAAAATACGATTAATTACAGTAGTTATTCAGGTGTGGCGAGTGAGCTCTGTACGCAAGGTGATGCGGTTGAATTTCTACAACCTTGGTATACGCCTATTTCGACAACGCCGGAAAATACAGGGCTAGCGGTGGGAGGTATCGGCAGCACATTTACACTAACGCCAGAGGGAAAAACACCTAATTTTAGTTTTATTCCTGGTGTGTTTATTGATTGCTCCGATCAATATCTCAACTTCAATGATTTCTTTGTATCATCCATGGATTTGCCTTCATTAGATAATTTGAAACTTAAATCGATTGATGAAGTAAATGCTTATCTTGAATATTATCCTGCACAATTTAATAGCTTAATATTACCCCCACATGGTAAAGATGACTTACTAGAAAAGATTAAATCATCCCTTCGTCATTTAAATTTTTATCAGGATAATAAAGAACAATTTGTAAAATGGCATATCGATTTTTCCGATAAAACACATCATGCTTTACGTCATGCTCCGCAGGCGTTAATGACACAAATATTGGTTGCAATTGATTTTTTTGATGGCCTATTAATTAATGATTCAGTGAATAAATTGTCACTGACAGCGAATCATGAGAGTTGTGTTCCTGCGATTAATAGTGAGCATATTCACTATCAAGCACTGTATCCCATGGCTGAATATCGTTATACCGCATTGAACGGTATTAACGTGGTAAGAAAAGTCGTTTCCCCGATTGTTAAAGAAGATAAAAAACTGTGCTCGTTGCCATTGCATTGGAATCACTTTGAATTTACGAATACGACCGATACAACAAAAATAGTGACCTTAGTACAACCCCTTGAAAACTTGATTGGATCAACATACCGAAAAGGGCGAGATGGCGTACAAGATTCATTTTGTACTTTGACCAAAAACCCCATTGATCAGTTAAATGAAAGCATCGAATTAACGTTAGAAAACGAGGTGTTTAAGGGGGCTAAATTAATCAGTGAAACAACTTATGGAGCTGATATTGAAGGTGAAATTAACTATGGCGCGGTTGTTGATAAACAGTTATTGGAATCTGGTAAAGTGTGTGTGTCTATCAAGCCGAGTATTTACAGTAGTTTAATCGATAAACAACTGATTAATGCACTTGAGACGGGAAGAACGAGTCAGCATTTTGACCGAGGGATCTACAGTGGGCGAGAAAGTTTAACAAGTTTAGTGTGTATTCAAGTTGAATTAGCAGCGAATGAAAGTATTGATTTTCGCATGGCACAAGTGATGGATCACAATAAAATTTCTTTTAAAGGTTGGCAAAGTGAAAAGGCATATAAACAATTTTATCCATACCTAAACACCTGTCACTCAATACTCTCAGATGTGTTGCCACAATTATCTAATATTGAACAGCGGATTATCACACAGCAAACCGATTTTCATGCAGCAGCGACGGATCAAATGTCCAATGAGAGCATTGCATTACAGTTTTCAACGATGGCAATGAATACCTTATCATTTTTGGCCGAATCGACGGTATGGAGTCGTGATGATCAGTTCTTAGTCAAAGAGTGTGTTGATTATCCTTTTTTCAATTCCCTTGATGTGTATTTTTATGGCTCATTTTCATTATTGTATTTACTACCAGAGCTTGATGGTTGCGTAATGAAAGATTTTTCAAAGGCCATTTTAGCTTCGGATGACACCAAGCGACGATATTGGAAGTATCAAGATAAGCCCTATGCAGAACTTGAAGATCCAAAATACGAAGGAGTGCGTGCAGTTAGCGGTGCGGTGATTCATGATTTAGGTAGCCCCTATGATATTCAGCCCGACGCCTATAATTGGCATAATGTGAAAGAATGGAAAGACTTAGCGCCCAAATACATATTGATGGTTTATCGTCATTATCAACACAGTAAAGATATAGAAGTCGTTAAAGCGTGCTGGCCTGCAATTACAACAAGTATTGAACTATTGTCGGACCTTATTGAGCCTGGAGACACATTACCATTGACCCGTGGGACAGATGATACCTTCGATAATCTTGCCTCCCATGGCATCTCTGTTTACTGTGCAAGTTTATGGGCAGCGGGATTAAAAGTCGCTTCGACACTTGCAAGCTTGATGTCAGAGGATGCACTGGCTTCTGATTATATGGCGCGCTCCAACGCTGCTTTAGCAACCTTAGAAAGCGGACTTTGGGATGAACAAAAAGGGTATTATCATTTTTATGTCACACCGATTCAAACCAAGCATTTAACCGGTCGTGGCTTTGAATCACTTTCAACAATTGGGTTGGATTTATCGGGCAATACCCTTGCAGATAAAGAAATACTTAATGCGTATTTAGATTGTGTTGTGCAAAACACGCGATTAACCAAGCTTGAACAAAGAACAGAAAAGAAAAAACAATTACTTACACTTGCTCCAGAGGCATTCACCGAGGAATATGCAACGATTCTTTTAGATTCTGATAATAGTTTTGGTGATGTGTTATTGGCCGATAGTTATTTAAAATTAATGGGAATCGACGGTTTATTTTCTGATGAACGTATTAATCGAACATTAGATTATATTTACACGACTAACTTTATTAAAAATAGTCCAACGCTCGGTGTGGCTAATATGACCTTATCTGATGGCCAACCTCACGAGGCTTTTCAGGCTCAGGATGTGTGGATCGGTGTACAATTTAGTGTCGCTACTTCACTTCATTTAGCGGGTAAAATTGAGCAAGCTGAAACCTTAATTTCAACGGTTTATAATGCATTATATCATTATGCAAAAATTCCCTTTGCAGCCCCAGAAGGGTTTAATTGTTCAGTACCGGTAAGTATTGAATCGATAATGGCACAATTCAATCTACCCGATGAAATAGCAATAAACTGGTTCAAATTACTTACAAATAAACAATGTTTACTGAATGATGGTCGGGTGACACCCTATTTAACCAAAGATCTCACTGCATTTAGCCAATTAGTGACTGGTGTGATTGATGAAAGTAAACATGCTGAATTGCATAAATGGTTATTAAATACTGGTTTGAAATATACAGCGGGTCGCTACTTTAGGCCGGGAATGATATTTGCGTATTTATTAAACCAAGCGTGCTAAATTTAGCTTGTTCAATAAAAAATCGAAGTGACGACTGAAAAATTGTTTTAAGCAGTCACTTCGATGTAATCAACAGATATAAATTAACTTATTTGATTTTAACATTATCTATATATGCAGCCGTGCCTTTTGAGCTTTTATCTCCGGCATAAAAGGTAACGGTTGTTGGAATATTGTCAGTTGATAGACCTGTGCTTTCAACTGAAATATCGGTTGCATCAGGCATTGCTACACCATCGATTGCAATACTGAATTTCCCATTACCCCAGGTTGCCGTATAGGTATGCCATTGATCCGGAGTGAAATCTGCAAATTTCATATCTGGTGAGCCATTCTCATATTCTGCCTTACCTTCACTGGCACTTAATCTTATTTCAAAATAACGCTGACTATTATTTTTGCCAACACCGACATTAATATAAACGGTTTTAGCATTATCACTGGGAATATAGGCATCGAAAGAGATGGAGCCTGAAGCTGCTGGCCCATTTTCAAAAGGTAATATTGCGTAAGGCTTATCAGCCGTGGAGTCATCAAGTAAATACAATGAATTAGATCCACTCTTTGCCATTTTGGCGCTGACTTCTGCCAGCATTGTTGAACCATCTACCTTGTCAACTGACCAACTTGGATCTGCAGCATCAATTTGAGTACCTGCAGTTAAATTATCAAAATTGATTGTGTCGGCAGAGGCACTGCTAACAACACCATTAATTAAAAAAACAGCGGGTAAAGCGACTGCAGTACGAACTACATTTTTAAAATATTTAGCCATGATAAATTTACCGTCCTTAAGGGTGATATAAAACACGTTAATAAATGCGTGTTTTTTGACCGAATCAATTTATCTTTGCTCGATATGTCTGTCAATTGTCTGATAAATAAAGCGTGCTGTTCATCAGATATTTTATCCATAAATGCTAATCAAGTACGTGTTGAATCCTAACTTAACAAATAAAGGCGGAATAATGTTGAGGATAAGTTTGCGGTAATTCTGGTTTTATTTTTTATATTTAATTAAAAAATTATTTATCTAAATATATAAATATAAAGGTTATTTTATTATTTATATATATTAACGTTTCTGATTACGCTTACTGAAATAATGCTATTTATCTTCTCTGTTAGATTGTTTTTTCCATGGTTTATATTGCTAATTTTACTGAAAATTTACAGTGTTTTATTGATGCCATTGCTAACATTTCTCAGTGGTATTTGTCTTATTTAAATAATCTGTTTTTACATATGCATGGCTTTTATCTCAGAGGTTAAGAAATCAACGGCTGCCTTAATTTTAGGTACTTGGTGGCGTTGTTTTTGATACAGCAAAAAGATCCCCAGATTTTTTTGCTGGGTAATTTCAATATTCGGCGTGATGGTTAGTTCCTCAAGTTCTCCCGATTTAAGATAAGAAGTCAAAGCCCAACGGGGCATCATTAAAATACCTAATCCTGCGAGTGCTTTATTAATTAACCATTTAGCATTATTGCTAATTAAAGCTTGTTCAGCGGACACATCTTGATGTTGACCTTCTATTTCGGCAACCCATGGAATAAGGCCATTTGGCGTTTTGAAATAGAGCCCTTTATGTTGTTTGAGTTCCATTGCATGATGAGGTGTACCATAGTCTTTTAAGTAACTCGGTGCAGCGGCAAGAATAAAATTTTGATCCATTAGCTTAATCGCGATGACACGTTCATCGGGGGCATAACCGCCACGAATAGCTAAATCAACGTTATCACGTGACAAAGTTGAAAGGTCATCACTCAGACTGACATTTAATGTTATTTGGGGATACAGCAGATTAAATTTATCAAGTAATGGCAAGAGTATTTGTTCACCAAAACCAACCGTAGCGTTGATATTTAAAACGCCCATGGGGGTTGCCTGATAGGTTTTAACGGTTTCATCACTGTGTGCTAATAAAGATAAAACTTCTTTTACTTGTTGGTAATAGATTTCCCCTATTTCAGTTAAGTTAACCGAGCGTGTTGTGCGCTTTAACAAGGTCGCACCAAGGTCACTTTCTAAATCGGCAATGCGACGAGATAATGAAGAAGGTGGGACTGAAAATAGCACTGCTGCTTTACTAAAACTGCCATGCTCAACTACTTTTACAAAATATTTTAATGCTCTTAACTGATCCATATCGTCCTTTCTATTATTGTCTTTATAACAATAAACATTCGCTAATTAACCTCTATATCTTACAGTAAATTCACGGAATAATAAGCGAACTTAATAACATCACGCTATTTAATTAATAGGAATTTTAATGATGAATACATTTACTGCGATCAACCTTATTAAGCGTCCTACAGGCGGCGCAATTACAAATTCACTTTTTGATATAGTCGAAAAAGAAATACCAACACTGAAAGACGGTGAGTTTTTAGTAAAACAAAGTCATATGTCATTGGACCCTGCTATGTTTGGTTGGATGAGTCCTGATACCGAAAGTTACATTCCACCGGTTGCGTTAGGCGATGTGATGCGTAGCTCTGGGATTGGTGAAATTGTTGAAAGTAAGCACCCTGATTATAAAGTGGGTGAACGTGTGATGGGGATGATGGGATGGCAAGAATATGTGTTGAGCACCGGACAAGGTCTTAACAAAGTAACGGTTTCTTTACCCGATGAAGCGGTACTGTCTATTTTTGCTTTACCAGGCTTAACGGCAACGCAAGGTCTGTTTAATGTTGGTAAACCTAAAAGTGGTGAGACGATTATTGTCACAGGTGCCGCTGGTTCTGTCGGTTCAATTGTAGGGCAGCTTGCAAAAGCCGATGGTTTAAACGTTATTGGTGTTGTTGGAAGTCAGGAAAAAGCGGATTGGATTGTTAATGAACTTGGTTTTGATGCTGCGATTAACTACAAAAGTGACAACTTAGACGAGCAACTTGCAGAATATGCCCCTAATGGCATAGATTTGTATTTTGAGAATACCGGTGGCCCAATTCAAAACTTGATTATCGATCGTATGAACCCACATGGTCGCGTTGTTGTCTGTGGTCTTATATCCGAGTACGACAAACAAGTACCTTCTCCTGGTCCAAGTTGGTTAAATGTGATTAAACGCCGTTTAACTATTCAAGGTTTCACTATGCCAGACCATTTTCATGAAGTACCTGCTTTGTTAGAAAAATTAACACCCTATGTAATGGCAGGTAAAATCAAACATCGCTCCCATGTATTAAACGGGTTAGAATCTGCTATTGATGGTTTGAACTTGTTCTATACGGGTGAAAATAAAGGTAAGTTGATTGTTAAACTATAAATTAACCAACAAAAATAATGGCAATGGGTATGTTAGATACTTACCTGCATTTAATTGGATTGACTATGAATAAATTACAAATCGATATTGTTTCTGATGTGATGTGTCCTTGGTGCATCGTTGGGTATAAGGGGTTGGAGTCAGCACTGAATAAGCTTGAATTAGATGCTGAAGTCGAAATTAATTGGCTTCCCTTTGAGTTAAACCCTCAAATGCCACCTGAAGGTCAAGATATGCAAGAACATATCATTGAAAAATACGGCATTACTGCACAACAAAGTGCTGAGAATAAAAAACAGATCACCCAACGCGGTAAAGAGGTTGGTTTTGATTTTAATTTCTCAACCGATTTACGCATGATTAATAGTTTTAATTTGCACCGTTTATTATCTTGGGCAAAGGAATTTGATAAACAACATGCGCTAAAAATGGCATTATTTGATGCACATTTTACGGATAATATTCCATTAAATAATAATGAGAATTTATTAAAAATAGCCAGTTCGGTTGGGCTAGATCTTGCGGAAGCTAAAAACTTACTGGATTCCGATGCTTATACCGAGCAAGTACGCGCAGAGCAAAATAGAAGTATTGAAATGGGCATCAGCTCAGTACCGACGTTTATTATTAATAACAAATATTCAATTTCCGGTGGGCAGCCACCCGATGCGTTTAAGCAAGCTTTAATGCAGATAATGCAGGAAGGCTAAGTTGATGTGCCTTCCTTCATTATTATTTTTGAGGAAGGCAAGTTAGCTAAAAGAAATTTTTACCGTTATTTACGTTCGTGTACCCATTCTTATTTATTGCCTAAGGACAATTTATTCGTTTCTAATATCAATCTATCCGGCCGCTCTTGAATAAAATCAATAAAGCAGTCTGCCATCGAGTATTGGCTAACGAGGCCTTCGCCTTCCATCATTGTTAACGCGTTATATCCTTCTTTGCCTTTCATTGTGTATGCTGAAGAACTACCGTGATAAATGCCGTCTTTTTCAATATTTACCCAGCCTGACTCTTCCTTATAAATCTGTAAATCTACAATACGCTCGCCTTCCGCGTGTTCAGGATGATATTGAAATTTTAAATTGTAGGTATAAGGATAACTGCCAGATCCCGTGCCTAATACGCCATTATTAGTGGCATTGTTAATGGCGCCTTCAAGCGCGTCGGCAATATATTTACCGCGAATGCGATAGGTGCCAATGGGGACAACAAAGGGAAGCAACTTGCCAGCAATATCGGCAATTGAAATGCTGCCTGGTGATAATGATGTTCTAACACCTCCGGCATTATGAATGGCAAATTCGACCATGTGACCGTTTTTATTCATCATATGTGCAAAGGATTCGGCGACTAGGGGGGCGATATCACTGCCTCCCTTTTGATCCGGTATACGTATATGCCGTAACTTTTCTTCGATGGTGGCAATCATTGTTTTCTGCAATTTACGTACTCGTGGTATGTATTTATCTTCTAATAAGCTTTGCAGTTGAGGATCTTTTTTACAGACGATAACGTTATTGTGCTGTGCAAGGTAGTGGCTTGCTTTCGTATGAATTTCATCGCAATTAGCGTTTAATAAACTAGCATCAATACAAAGCCGTCGTCCAAAAAGCAGTTCATTTTTTCCGTTAAAATGGGTGACTGAACCGTCGGCGGCAAAATCAATTTCACAGTGTCCGATTGCTAACGCATGATATCCCGCATGAACAATGTAAGTGCCATTAATATAATGACCGTATTCAGGGCCATGTTGCATCCCTAAATCACTGAAATTACCTTGCAGTGTATGTGTGTGGCCACCAACAATTAAGCTGAGGTCGTCAACTTGTTCGGCTAATTCGCAATCAATGTCGAAACCAAGGTGACTGATTAATATTATTTTATTAATGCCTGATTGCTGAATAGCATTAATTGTGTTTTTAGTTGTTTCAAAGGCATTTACAAAAGGTGTATCGGGATCAACATTGGCAATATCACTCATTTTATCTAATGAAATACCAAAAATAGCAATAGGTTCATCATCGACAAGTCGTGTTATCCACTGTGCAATTTTTTTATCAGGTTGATAGGAGAGTAAGTTAGTACGACCACGTAAAGAATGGGATTTGGTGGTTAACTCATTGGATAGATCCCAGTTACCTGCCAGCATTGGAAAGTCGATACGATCTAAAAAAGCAGCAACGGGTTCATTGCCCATATCTAACTCATGATTACCAATTGCCATCATATCGATACCGAGTGCATTGAGCATTTCAGAGTTGGCTCGCCCCTTAAAAAGAGAAAAATACAGGGTACCTTGAAAGCAATCGCCGGCGTGGACAAAAACAAAGTCGCGGTGATTTTGTTGTGCTTCAGCTCGCAGCTGTTTGGCACGCGTAGCGATTCGCGCAAAACCACCATTGCTAACATAAGGCGATATATTTTCGCCATCGACATTCAACTGTAATTGCAATGATTGTGGCTCAAAGTAGGAGTGAGTATCGTTGATATGTGCCAGTGTTATTTTAGCTGGCTTATTATTTTTTATCATAATGCTTCATTTTTATCTGTATTCAAGTCGATAGTAACGCATCAATGATGACCGTATGATGAATATCGACCGTTAAGTAAATGCTTAGATCGCGAATGGATTATCCATTTAATCCATATTTCTTTAGTTTACGATACAGTGTTGCAATCCCAATATCGAGTTCTTCAGCAACCAGTTTGCGGCTACTTAGTCGATTAATCGCTTCTTCAATGCGTTTTTTTTCCATATCTTCTAAACTCATTCCCGTACTTTCTTTCGCGATATTTAACTGCGGGGGAGTGGTTTTTGTTTGTAAATGGGGGGGAAGTAAATCCGTATCAATTTGATCACCGTCGGGCAATATATTGATTAGATACTCAATTAAATTACTTAGTTCTCGGACATTACCTGGCCAATGGTAATCGGTTAAACAGTCCATTGCCTGTTGGGTGATGCCTGGATAACTTGCCCCTAATTTTTGCGTGTGGATATCGATAAAATGATTGATCAGTAAAGGCACATCGCCTTGGCGTTCTTTTAAAGGTGGTAGCTGCAGAGGGATAACATTAAGTCGATAATAAAGATCTTCCCTAAATTCATTCTTGGCAATGAGCTCATTAAAATTACGATTAGTGGCCGAAATAATACGTATATCGATTGGTAATGCGGTATTCGAGCCAACGGGCATCACTTGTCTAGATTCTAAAACACGTAATAATTTTGCCTGTAGCTGCATCGACATATCCCCAATTTCATCAAGAAATAGTGTGCCGGTATTCGCTGCCTGAATGAGGCCAATTCGACCTTTACTGGATGCGCCGGTAAAAGCCCCTTTAATATAACCAAACAGTTCACTTTCTAATAATTCATTGGGAATCGCTGCACAGTTAATCGCAATAAATGGGTTATTCGCGCGATTGCTGAGCTTGTGTATGGCATTCGCAATGACTTCTTTGCCGGTACCACTTTCACCATTAATCAACACACTGGATGGACTGGCGGCAATACGGCTCATTAAAGCTTTTATCCGTAGCATTTGGGTACTTTCACCAATTGTATCGTTAAAAGCAATATTAGATTCCGGTGATACGGTTGGTGCATGGGGCTGATAAAATGACATTAAAAACAATTTGTTAGAATGCGAGTTGTGAAATTGCCCAACCAGTAACTCTTCTCGGTTACCGAGTGAAATAATATGTTGTTGTTGGTTCTCTATACTATTTTTACAATTCGACAGGGCGCGAATATTGATTCGAGTGGTCTGTAAGTCTTTTTTGGTTAAATTAAGATTGTTAAGCGCAGGTTGATTACCGTATTTCACATAGTTATTTTCATCGAGGACAAGGACGCCTTGGTCCATATTATCGATTAAGTTTATAAACATTTCTTCCAAACCATGGGAAGGGGATTTTTTTGCAACCAGTTTGGAGATAACTAGTTGGGCAATATGTTTAATGTAATCTGAAAAAAGATCGGCATTTTGTTCAATAATAAGCTGTGATTGTTCATTAAAGGCGACCAGACTAATAACCCCAATACAGCGCTGTTCAAGCAAAATAGGCACGCCTAAAAACGCCGTTTCACTACAGGAACCGGTACTTTCACAATCTTTACAAAGCGGATCCGCATGGGATTTTGTCAGTGTTTTTTGTTGTTTAGTTGCGAGAATATGACGAAATAATCGCGATGGTCCATTGAGTTTTTTCCCAAAAAATTGGTTATAGGGACCGGTGCCAGCGATACGCACTAAATTTGCATCGACGACCTCCGCATCAACCTTGAGAACCGCTGCTAACATCTTGGTAAAACGAATAATGGTCGGTTGGATTTCCATTAATTCCGATGTTTTATTATTGTCTTCCATATACACCCATTTTTCGGTACTTGATTTCATTTAATTCAGACTGATCGCGTTAAGATATTGTCACAAAGCCTCTAGATTTACCATGAGTGCTGATAATTTATCCCTATCAAAATGATACTTGATAGCCCTGAGACTATCATTTTGGGTGTCTATTCGTTTAACGTGATTGACCTTGTTATTTTTCTAAGCCTTTGTATTTAAAGTTTTAAACGGAATATAAGAGTTTGGCTCGGATATTGTATTAGTAACTGTAATAGAAACACTAAGCATTCTAATAATGAGGTATCTTCTTGAATAATTTAAAGTTTAATATTGAAAAAAATCGTCATTTTAACGGCCAGTTGTCTGAAACCTTTTCCGTTGTTGAAGGTGATAAAGCGAGGCATTTCCACTCGAGTTTAGCTGGTTACGAGCCGACGCCTTTACGCGAATTAGATGCATTGGCGAACGAATTTGGGTTGGGGAAAATATTAGTCAAAGATGAATCCTATCGATTCGGTTTGAACGCCTTTAAAATGTTGGGCGGTGTTTATGCAATCGCACGGTTGTTATGTGAGGAATTTAATCTTGATATTAATGCCTTTGACTTCGATAAACTCAATACTCAAATAGATAAAAAACTCACCTTTGCCACGGCAACGGATGGGAACCATGGCCGTGGTGTCGCGTGGGCGGCAAAACAGTTGGGTCAACATGCAGTGATTTATATGCCCAAAGGTGCAGCAGCGGAACGTGTTAAAAATATTAAAGCATTGGGCGCTGAATGTATTGTCACGGAGATGAATTACGACGATACCGTTCGTTTTGTTGTTGAAAAAGCAAAAAAAGATGGTTGGAAAGTAGTGCAAGATACGGCTTGGGAAGATTACATTAAAATCCCAACCTGGATCATGCAGGGCTACAGCACCATGGCGGCTGAAGCCATTAGTCAAGTTGAACAGCGTCAGTTAGCTAAACCTACTCATGTTATTTTACAGGCAGGTGTCGGTGCAATGGCCGGCGGTGTGTTGGGTTATCTTTCTGATAAATTGGGCGTTGATAATCTAAAGACGATTATTGTTGAGCCTCAGGAAGCGGACTGCATTTATCGCTCTGGTGGCACTGAACAAGGTGATATCGTCAATGTAGGCGGTGCGCTTGATACCATTATGGTCGGCTTAGCCTGTGGTGAACCTAATCCATTAGGTTGGGATATTTTACGTAACTGTTCAAGCCATTTTGTTTCCTGTGAAGACGGTATTGCAGCCCTAGGAATGCGTGTCTTGGGTAATCCAATGGGCTCCGATGCACGAGTTGTTTCCGGTGAATCTGGCGCAATTGGTTTAGGGTTATTAGCGGCACTTTATTACAATGACGATCGCCAAGCGTTAATGGAACAATTGGAATTAGATTCAAATTCCGTTGTGTTGGTCTTGAGTACCGAAGGGGATACGGATCCTGTTAATTATCGTGATGTAGTTTGGCGTGGTAAGTATTGATCAACGGTAACTACTCAGGCCGTCGCCCTTTAAGCTTATTTCATCGTTGAAAAATGCTCATTTAAACCACTAAACTGCGCTTTTTCGCCTTGAACTAAGCATAAATGACTTATCCCTGAGCATTTACACTCTACTTATGAGAAAAATTCATGAAATTTTACAGGGTGTTGAGTAGTTACGATCAGCGAAGGTATTTTAGGATAACAATATGAACCAATTAAATACATCTGCAGGTCAAGAAGGATCAACAAAATCATTGCTAATAAAAAATGGTTTAGTTGGCGATCATAAAAGCCTTCATAAATCAGATATTCTGATTAAAGATGGGAAAATAGCGCAAATTTCTACTCATATCTCGTCCGAGCAACTTGATTGTGTCATCATCGATGCGACTGATAAATATGTGTTGCCCGGCGGTATTGATGTGCATACGCATTTTAATATCGATGTCGGATTAACACGTAGTTGCGATGATTTTTATAGTGGCACCCAAGCTGCTGCATGTGGTGGGACAACGAGTATTATTGACCATATGGGATTTGGTCCTAAAGGGTGTGATCTATTTCATCAGCTTGGTGTCTATAAAGATTATGCGAAAGACCAAGCGGCGATTGATTATAGCTTTCATGGGGTTATTCAGCATATTGATTCATCGATATTAGAGCAAATGAAATCCATGGTGGAAGATGAAGGTATTTCAAGTTTTAAGCTCTACCTGACGTATTTGTATAAACTGGAAGATGATGCGGTATTTAAAGCACTGAGTCAGCTTAAAAAAGTGGGGGCATTAACAACGGTACACCCTGAAAATGATGCAACCATTGCGCTTAAGCGTGAGCAATTACTTAATGCGGGTAAAACCGCACCTAAATACCATGCAGTGAGTCGGCCCCTTGAATGTGAAGCAGAAGCAATTAGTCGAATGATTAATTTGGCTAAATTGGCCGATGATGCCCCTTTGTATATTGTGCATTTGTCGAATGGACTAGGGCTTGATTATGCGCGTATGGCGCGTGCAAATAACCAAGCGGTTTGGGTAGAAACGTGCCCACAATACTTAATGCTTGATGAACGTTCTTACGATCGGTCCGATGGGTTGAAGTTTATTCTAAGCCCACCACTTCGACCTAAACCTGAAACAACAAAACTCTGGGTCGGGATTATCGATGGCAGTATTGATACCGTTGCAACGGATCATTGTGCTTTTACTTTTGGTGAACAAAAACAATTGGGTGTCGATGATTTTAGCCAATGTCCTAATGGTATGCCGGGAGTTGAAACGCGCATGCCATTGTTATTTTCAGAAGGTGTTATGAAAGGGCGTATCGATATACAACGGTTTGTGTATTTGACGAGTTATAAACCTGCTAAGCTGTTTGGATTGTATCCACAAAAAGGCAGTATTGAAGTGGGGGCTGATGCTGATTTGGTAATTTTCGATCCTCACGTACAACGTGTTATTCGTCATGATAAATTACATGATCATTGTGATTACACTCCCTTTGAAGGAATCTCTTGCCAAGGCTGGCCGGAGATGACCATTAGTCGTGGTGCAATTGTCGCGCAACAGGGTAAATTCACGGGAAAAGCCGGATACGGGCGTTTTATGCGTCGTAAACCTTTTTCTGCATAAGGCCTATTTTGGAAGCGATAAAGATAAATGTAACATCGCTTCTAGTACACTGCCGCCAATCGAGCGTGCTTTATCGGACACGGTTGTATAATCTGCTTTTAATCCTCTTGGGTCGATATCTGCCATCTTAAAATCTTTTTCGACCCTTAAACCGTTATTCAGTAACCCCCTTACCATACCACTTAGTGGTGCGTAAACAGGGGTCGCATCGATATGAGCAATGGTATCACCTTCCCGTACGATATCGCCGAGCTGCACACAACTTTGCATTATACCAGTACAGGGGGTTCTAACGACTCGTTGATAGGTATAACCTGCGATATTACCCGGGACGCCGGTATTTTCCATTGTGAATCCCGTATAAATAACACGTCCTAAATAATGACCGCGATTGGTTTCAATCACAGCATGGCAATCTTGGCCGGCATTAAATCCAGGGCCTAGGGCGATAGTGATCGGGGCGAGTTCTTTTTTAAATCCAATATTAGATTTAGCCAGAATAGCATCAACTAAATAGGTTGGTTTTAATGATTTAAGTATGGCTAAATCAGGATCAATAATCACGGGGATTTTTTGTTCACTGAGAATAGGCTGTATTTCATCGATGTTATTGGCTTTAACCGCCGTAATACCTTCGACTTCTTTGCTAGTATCATAAAGACACTGGGCAAAAGACACACTACAACGAATCATGGTTGGTAGCGCAATATCCGTCATCACAACCTGAAAGCCACAATGATAAAGACGTACCGCAACACCCGTTGCAATATCACCCGCACCACGAATAACGACAAGTTTATTTAGGTGATTCATTTTGTTAATCCTTTATTAATAAGCACTTTTTTAATCGGTGCTTTCCTTGATAATTGCGTTATCCATATACTTGATAATTGAGGTTGTTCTGCGAGTAAATTATTTGCCAATTTAAGTAATGCATTGGGCTGTTTACACTGGTCATATTTATTAATCACCCAAATTCTAAGCGCATCACGGGGGGCATGTTTAAACATACCTTGCGGATTTTCGATTAATGATTTTAAGACGCTGTGGTCAATTTCTTTTTGATTTGAACAACCTGTTAGTTGACAAAATTCATCCCATCGATGGATCTGTGCGGGATTTGCACGAGAAAAAATCACTTCTGCGCCAGTGACACCGATAACTATATTTGTATCTTCAGGAATGCAAGGTTCATGCCCTGCAGGTGCTTTAATTGGTCGCTGTTTAGCACCATCGGCTTCTACAATAATGACATTAAATAGATTTGATTGTTTAACACGGTTGAGATCGTCGAATGTCAGCCCTTGGACTTTTATTGGTTGGTTCTCTTTGTCTTGTTGAATTTTAGATTGATAGATAAAGGTAATTGTTGCATTCGGTTTAGCGCTGAATGAGTCAATGCTATCGATATAATCGTATTGCGAAGGTCTAGGCAGATACATTTTAGTGGTTGTGGTGACACAAACTCGATGACCTTGTTGCTTGAATAAATTTGCCAACCAGAATGCAAGGTGGGTTTTTCCACCCCCGCCAACCAGTGAGATTGTTAATGGCGTTGATTGCACATTTAAAAGCTGGGCGATTAATTGCAGGTTTGTTAGGCTTAAGGCATCTTTATCTATTTGCATCATTATCTACATGACTGTCCACATGAACGGTATATTAAAAAGCTTTTTACTTGAGGTTATATTTTGATATCTACATTACCACTGATAAATATTGATTGCATTATGCCTGCAGCGGGTCTTTCCTCAAGAATGGGAGAATGGAAACTGATCTTGCCATATCAACATCAAACGATGATTGAAGTTAGTATCAAGCATGCACTAATGGCCTGTTCTCGCGTGATACTGGTTGTGGGGTATCGAAGTGATGAGCTGATCGACATCATGCGTCGTTATCCAAAGGTAAAGGTAGTGGTGAATGAAGATTATCAACGGGGCATGCTGTCATCTATTCAGCTCGGAGTTGAACAGGTGTGTAGTGAGTATTTTTTTGTCGTTCATGCGGATATGCCCTGCATTAAGCCGACAACCTTTTATAAACTGTGGCAATCTCGCGCAAAGGGCAGTGTTTTCCCTGGGGACAATAGGTATTCCGGGCATCCTGTTTTGATTAATACGGCTTTAAAAGAATCCATTTTACGTTCACCGTCAACAGGTTCAATGAAATCAATATTGAAAAAATTTCCGATGGATTACCTGCAACTAAAAGATGAAGGAATTAATTTTGATGTGGATACACCTGCTGCCTATCAAGCACTGCAAGCCAAAGGTAAAGAGAAATAAATCCTTTTCGTCGCTATTAGCTCGCCACTCGTTGTTACTTACTTGCTCTTCGTAGCTATTAGCTCGTCACTCGCAGCTGTTTACGCGCTCTTTTCAACTATTAGCTCTTCACTCGCAGCTCTTTACTCGCACTATCAAATTGATAGTCGAGTATTAAACTGATAGTGATAGTACTATTCATTATCCAATACTTGTTTATTTACTCTATTTTGTTTTAATTTTTACTTGGCTTAATATCGTTTTTTACCTCGTTAATCTGCGTATTTTACCCATTTAAATTGATGTAAATCATTTTCCTTTCTATAAAACGTCTCCATCTCTCTATTTGGCCTAGCGCTTGCTCTATCTCCATTATACGAATACAAAAGATTCAATTTAGGGAGAAAACAACATGGCAGATATCATGCGTCCGGTACCATTTACCGAGTTACTTAAGCGTATATTTAGCGAGTTCAAGGAAAGCGAATCTATCTTTTCTATTCCGGCTAAACAGTTTTATAGCAAAGCTGATGATCAACACATTTCTGTCTGGGGAGAAAATTGCGAAACCCCCGTTGGTCCCGCAGCAGGGCCACATACTCAGTTGGCACAAAATATTGTTTCTTCATGGCTTGCTGGTGGGCGTTTTATGGAGTTAAAAACCGTCCAAAAGCTCGATCAGTTAGAAATTGCTAAACCGTGTATTGATGCAGAGGATGAGTGTTTTAATACTGAGTGGTCAAGTGAATTCACCTTGCATAAAGCCTTTGATGAATACCTAAAAGCCTGGTTTGCCTTGCACTTACTCGAAGCTTATTTTGCACCACAAAAAGAAAAGTCCTTTGTGTTTAACATGAGTGTCGGTTATGACTTGGCAGGTATTCAAACCGCGCCAATGCAGGAATATATCGACAATATGCTCAATGCTACTGAACACCCTAAATTTGAACAATATAAAGCGGAACTAAAAGCGTTTATTCAGGACGCTGGGATAGTTAATGGATGTGATTTAAATGTTGATCAAATCTCAGGAAAAATATCCCAAGGCGTTACTTTATCAACGATGCATGGTTGTCCACCCGATGAAATAGAAGCCATATGTCGTTATATGCTTGAAGAAAAAAGCATTAATACGTATGTGAAATTGAATCCAACGCTGCTTGGTTACCAACGTGTAAGAGAAATATTAGATCAATCTGGTTTTGGATATATTGCATTAAGCGAAGAAGCCTTTTCTCATGATTTACAAATTGAGCCCGCAAAAGCCATGCTGCATCGATTAACTGCATTGAGTAAAGAAAAGGGTATTGGCTTTGGGGTAAAACTAACGAATACCCTAGGAACGCTAAATAACAAAGGCAAGTTAGCAGATAAAGAAATGTATATGTCTGGTCGGGCTTTATTTCCTTTATCGATTAACGTGGCATTAATTCTTTCTCAAGAATTCGATGGCATGCTACCTATTTCGTACTCCGGTGGGGCGAGTAAAGCGAATATCCGCGAGATTTTTGAAACGGGTATTCGTCCGATCACCATGGCAACCGAATTACTCAAACCTGGCGGCTATGGCCGATTAACAGATTGTGTAAAAGCGCTTGATGCGAGTGTCGATTGGCAAATGTCATGTGTTGATTTAGTGAAACTTGAAGCCCTTGCTCAAAAATCATTAACCGATGCCTATGGACAAAAAGAGTGGCGCGGTCCTGAAACCATTAGCGTAAAAAAGGCCGTCCCGCTAACAGATTGTTCAATTGCACCTTGTGTTAGTGCTTGTCCTATCAGCCAAGATATTCCTGAATATTTGCATTTAATGGGCGAGCATAAATATACCGATGCGTTAAATGTGATTTATGAGCGTAATGCATTACCGTCGATCACTGGCCATATTTGTGACCATGAATGCCAGTACAACTGTACGCGTCGTGATTATGAAGGGGCGGTTAATATTCGAGAAATGAAAAAAATTGCCCTCGAAAAAGGATGGGAAGATTACAAAGCACAATGGGCTAAACCGAATATTGATCTGGCGAAACAGGCGGTTGCAGTGATCGGTGCGGGGCCTGCTGGATTATCGGCTGCTTACTTTTTAGCACGTGCAGGTTATCCCGTGACTATTTTAGAAAAAGAGTTGAATGCAGGTGGTGTGGTGAAACATATTATTCCACAGTTCCGTATTCCTGCCGGCACCTTAGAGCACGATATTAATTTTGTCCAAGCGCATGGTGTGAATATTCAATATGGTTGCGATCCGAGCGTTGATATTAATACCTTGAAAGCACAGGGCTACCAATATATTTGTCTTGGGATTGGTGCTGATACAGGTAATCCGATGACCTTGCAGGGCGATAATTCAAACGTCTATAAATCCTTGAATTTTTTACGTCGATTTAATGATGGTGAAAACTTAAATCTAGGTAAGCATGTTGTGGTTGTTGGTGGTGGTAATACTGCAATGGATAGCGCGCGTGCCGCATTAAAAGTCGATGGCGTTGAAAAAGTGACCGTTGTCTATCGTCGAACCGTGGCTGAAATGCCTGCTCATAAAGGGGAATACGACCTTGCCGTTAAAGATGGTGTCGAATTTATGTTCCTCACTAACCCTCAGCGCTTTGAGGCCGACGGTACGTTAACGGCTGCTGTGATGGAATTGGGCGAGCCAGACCAACAGGGGCGTCGTCGTCCTATTGAAACAGACAACACGATTGAAATTCAAGCCAGTGCCATTATTACTGCGATTGGCGAACAAACTAATCGTAATGCCTTAACCAAAATGGGATTACCCATGGGGGATGATGGGTGGCCAGTGGTTGATGCCGATAGTTGTGAAACACCGCTTGAAAATGTATTCCTATTGGGTGATGCCCAAACGGGTCCTTCGTCAATTGTTTCTGCGATAGCCGGTGGTCGAAAAACAGCTGATAGTATTCTTGCTAAAGAAAGCATGACACGCGAGTCCATTACGTTTGATTCTGCGACTAAAGCTGCTGATATTTATGAACGTAAAGGCATCATTGCGGTGAAAATGATTGAAGCAGAAGATCTGCAACCAGCTCAACAAACTCAGTTCGTAGAGCAAGAAGCCGCACGTTGTTTAGAGTGTTCCTACGTGTGTAGTAAGTGTGTCGATGTGTGTCCAAATCGCGCCAATATCTCCTTACCCATTCCAGGTTTTAACGATCAATTGCAAGTATTACATCTCGATGCTTTTTGTAATGAGTGTGGTAACTGTGCGCAATTCTGTCCATGGGATAGTAAACCCTATCAAGATAAATTCACGATTTTTAGTTTACGTGAAGACTTTGAAGACAGTACTAACTCGGGCTTTTACATCGATGACAACGCCTTGTTATTGCGCGCGGATAATCAAATTCATGAGTTTAATGTGGATCAGCTGGGACGCACCAATATACCTGATTCGATGGCCGAACAAGCCAAAATCATTGATTACGTATTAGCGAATCACAGTTACCTATTGGGCAATGTCGAATTATAACAAGGAGTAGAAATATGATCCTACTGAAAAATGCCACCGCCGTGCAGTTTGAACCTGCCCTTGTAAAACAAGGTGTTGATATTGTTATTGATAATGGCCTGATCAAAGATGTTGGCACTAATTTGAGCAGCAAATATCCCAATGCACTTATTAAGGATTTAAAAGGCCAACTGGTGATGCCAGGGATTGTTTGTTCTCATAATCATTTTTACTCTGGCTTAGCGCGCGGGATCATGGCGGATATTAAGCCCAGTCCAGACTTCATTTCTATTTTAAAAAATCTATGGTGGCGGTTAGATCGAGCGTTAGATGAAGAGGCGCTTTATTACAGTGGTTTAATTTGTTCACTTGAAGCAATTAAAAGCGGTTGTACCTCGGTGATTGATCATCATGCTTCACCTAATGTTATTGCGGGATCATTGGCGACCTTACGTAAGGGGTTTTTGAAAACGGGTTTACGAGGCATGACTTGCTTTGAAACAACGGATCGTAACCGAGGTTTAGATGAAATGGCCGAGGGGGTCGAAGAAAATATTCGTTTTGCTGAGCTTATTGATGCAGCGAAAGCGAAGGGGGAAGAACCCTACTTGGTTGAGGCACATATCGGCGCCCACGCACCCTTTACGGTTAGTAATGAAGGGCTCAGTTTATTATCTAATGCAGTAAAAAAGACGGGGCGTGGCTTGCATATTCACGTTGCTGAAGATACCTACGATGTTACTCATAGCCACCATCATTATGATCAAGATTTAGTTGAACGCCTCGATAGTTATGGGTTGATCAATAATAAAAGTTTACTCGCACATGGTTTATTTTTATCGGACAAAGATATTGCAATCTTAAATGATAAAGATGGTTTTTTAGTCCATAACGCCCGTTCGAACATGAATAACAATGTTGGTTACAACGATAAATTGGCCAGTTTTAAAAATGTTGCATTAGGAACCGATGGCATTGGTGCAGATATGTTCGAAGAACTGAAATTCTCTTTCTTTAAGCATCGTGATGCCGGTGGACCAATGTGGCCCGACAGTTTTCTGAAATTTCTAGGCAATGGTAACGAGTTATTATCTCGTAACTTTTCAGCGAAATTTGGGCAATTAACACCCGGTCATAAAGCCGACTTAACTATCCTCGAGTATATGAGCCCGACGCCATTAATGGCTGATAATTTAGCGGGACATTTTGCCTTTGGTTTCAACGCGAGTCATGTTTCAAGTGTGATGGTCGAAGGGCAGTTTGTTTACGAAGATCGTGAGTTTCCATTTGATGTTGCGCCTATTTACGCCGAAGCACAAAAAGTTGCTGCACGTTTATGGAAGAACATGGATGCGCTTAAGTCATGACCATTATTGATGCACTAAACCGTGTAGGTGCACCAATTTAAAACATCGAGCGCAGAGTTGAATTATTTCAATGCGTATTAACAGTCGGTTATGGAAGTTGAACAATTGGTCAGGTTATTGCATTCATTTGAATATTATGACTGATAAAAATATTAATCAGCCTTCTATTTAAATCGTTTCTTTGGAGTTGTGTTATGTCATCAGCGGTTAAGCATTTATTTACTGATCCTAAATTAGATTGGTTAAAGGCTTGTCAGAATCTAGAACAAGACGGCCAAGCCTATTGCATTATTACAATTGTCGCACAGGCCGGTTCATTGCCGCGTGGCACTGGCTCTAAGATGGTTGTGACGCCGACTGAGCAGTTCGATACGTTAGGTGGTGGGCAACTGGAATTTGAAGTTATTCGTCAGGCTCGAGAAGGCTTAGTTGAACGAAAAACCAATGGTAATGCATCGCAAATTGAAATCGAGCGATTTGGTTTGGCTGCTGATCTTGGGCAATGTTGCGGTGGCGCAGCGCAGGTGATGTTTGAGTATATCAATACTTCATTGCCGCGTGTGGTGGTGTTTGGTGCTGGACATGTTTGTCAGTCATTAAGCGCTGTTTTAAAGGAACTGCCTTGTAACTTAGTGGTGGTTGATGATCGTAAATCGTGGCTGAAAACCTTAGCACAACAGGGAATAACGACAGCTTACTATGAAAATCCAAGTGAAGCTGTCGCACTAATTTCTGAAGATACGCACATTGTTATTATGACCCATGAACATGCTTTAGATTTTGAAATAGCACGTCTTGCCCTAGAACGAAATTGTTTTCCCTTTATTGGTTTGATTGGCTCTGAATCGAAAAAACAGCGGTTTGAACAGCGCCTTAAAGAACAATTATCGAGCGTCGCATTAATTGATAATTTAACCTGTCCCGTTGGTGATTTAACGGTACAAGGGAAGTTACCAATGCAAGTTGCCGTCTCTATTTCAGTGCAATTAATGGGATTGTTCGAACAATATAAACCACAGCAATCTCTTACCGAAAAGGTCAATGAGCAGCAGTGGAAACAGACAAATTCCTTAAGAAAAGCGCTTAAGAAAAATGAAAATGATGCACTGCTAAAGTCATCATAAAATGCAATAAAGTCCAAAATAAGAGACTTTTAAAACCATCGTAACAAGTGGATTGAAAATTGCTTTATTCAGTTTAGTTAATGAAAATCATTAGCACTCATTAACAAGTAGGGAAGGAAACAGGATCACAATGATTAATTTGAACTTAAATGGCATGACACTTCGCCTTGATAGTGAAAATCCAAAAAGATTAATCGACTACCTACGTGAAGATCATGGACTGATCTCGGTAAAAGATGGGTGCAGTAAAGGCGCCTGTGGTACCTGTTCCGTTATTATTAATGGGGAAGCGACTAAGTCCTGCGTTAAAATTTCCAGTTTAGAAGAAGAATTAGAAATCGTCACCGTTGAAGGGTTAACGGCACGTGAAAAAGCCGTTTATGATTTTGCTTTTGCTGAAACCGGCGCGGTCCAATGTGGATTCTGTACACCGGGTATGGTGATAAGTGGTAAAGCGCTACTCGATAAAAATCCCGATCCAAATAGCGAAGAAATTAAAAAGGCGCTGCATCGTAATGTTTGTCGCTGTACTGGTTATGTAAAAATTATCGAGGCGATTAAACTTGCGGCAAAATATTTTAGAGAAGATCTCGCACTGCCAGAACAAGACTGTAATGGAAAATTAGGGGAAGATCTTCATCGCATTGATGCCCGTGAAAAGACTCTCGGTTACGGCCAATATGTCGATGATATGGTGTTGCCAAATATGATTTTTGGTAAAGCCCTACGCGCTCAATTCCCCAGAGCACTGATGAAAAAAATTAATACCGAACCAGCAAGCGTGCATCCCGATTGCGTCTGTATTTTAACGGCAAAAGATATTCCTGGAGATAACAAATTAGGACACCTTGTACAAGATTGGGATGCGTTAATTGAAGAAGGGAATATTACCCGCTATGTCGGTGATGCTATTGCACTGGTTGCGAGTAAAAATCAACAAACTTTAGATGAAATATTAGCATTAATCGACGTCGAGTATGAACAACTTGAGCCGTTACGTAATCCCGTTGAAGCGATGGCCGATGATGCACCTGCTATTCATCAAAACGGTAATATTCTTCAGCAAGAAACATTGGTGCGAGGTGATGCGCAATCTGCAATTGCTAATGCTAAATATAAAGTCACTAAACATTATTCAACTCCGTTTACCGAACATGCGTTTATGGAGCCAGAGTGTGCGATTGCATCCTATGAAAACGATGGCATTTTACTCTATTCCGGTGGGCAGGGTATTTACGATGATCAGCGCGAAGTAGCAAAACTACTTGGTATTGAAAAAGACAAAGTCAGAGTGATTAGCGCTCTTGTTGGTGGTGGTTTCGGCGGTAAAGAAGATATGAGCGTGCAACACCATGCTGCATTATTGGCTTGGTTCTGTAAGCAACCGGTAAAAATAAAGTTCTCTCGATTAGAAAGTCTCGCTATTCACCCTAAACGTCATGCTATGGAAATGGATATCACCACAGCCTGCGATGAAAATGGCATGTTAGTCGGCATGGATGCAAAAATAATTCTCGATACGGGCGCTTATGCATCGCTTGGTGGGCCGGTATTACAACGCGCCTGTACACATGCAGCGGGACCTTATAATTTCCATAATGTGAGTGTCCAAGGCACCGCCGTTTATACCAATAATCCACCGGCTGGCGCTTTCCGTGGATTTGGGGTGACCCAAAGTGCCTTTGCCTTTGAATCAAATTTGAATTTACTTGCTGAAATGGCGGGCATCTCTCCCTGGGAAATACGTTATCGCAATGCGGTGCGCCCTGGAATGAGTTTGCCGAATGGACAAATTGCTGATCAAAGTACAGCACTTGTTGAATGTCTAGAAGCTGTGAAAGAGGTTTATGAATCCAGCCAATTCGCAGGGATTGCCTCTTCATTTAAAAATAGTGGATTAGGTGTAGGTGTACCCGATGTCGGTCGTTGTATTTTATCCGTTGAAGAGGGGCTTGTTCATATTCGAACCAGTGCGGCTTGTATTGGGCAAGGGATCGGTACCGTGGTGGTACAAATGTTATGTGAAGTCACCGATATTAATCCTGAACTGATTATTGTTGAGCCACCTGATACACAAAGAACACCTAATTCAGGCACCACGACCGCATCACGACAAACCGTTTTTACAGGTGAAGCCTTAACACGTGCGGGACTGCAATTAAAACAAGCATTAGATGCCGGTAAACGTTTATCGGATCTCGAAGGTGAAGAATTTTATGGTGAATATACCGCAATAACTGATCCGATTGGCAGTGATAAAGCAAATCCGGTGAGTCATGTTGCCTATGGCTATGCCGCTCAAGTCGTTATTTTAAATGATGAGGGCAAAGTGAATAAAGTCGTTGCTGCCTATGACCTTGGCAAGTTAGTTAACAGAAAGGCAGCTGAAGGACAAATTGAAGGGGGCATTGCAATGGGGCTGGGTTATGCATTAACCGAAGATTACCCGCTTGTTGATAGTGTCCCTCAAGTGACCTTTAAAGGTTTGCGATTGTTTAAGGCTGCTGATATGCCAGAAACAGAAACAATCATTGTTGCTCGTGATTTTGATGCTCAGATTGCCCAGGGGACAAAGGGCGTTGGTGAGCTTGCAACCATACCAACCGCGCCTGCAGCACAGGGCGCTTATTATGCATTTGATGGCAAATTTAGAACCCAATTACCAATGATAGAAACACCTTACAGCAAGAAAGTTAAAAAGAAAAAAACTAGGAGAAGTAGACGATGAGTGATTCAAAGGAAGTGAAAAAAACGGAGATGATATACGGCTTGAATGATAAGCCTGCTCCACAACAGGCTTTTTTAGCTGCATTACAGCATATGTTGGCAATATTTGTTGGCATTATGACACCACCGTTAATTATTGGGGGGGCATTACAATTACCACCAGAAATGAAGGCATACATTATTAGTATGGCGTTATTTGTTTCTGGAATAGCGACTTTTATTCAAGTTAAAAAGTTTGGTCCAATTGGCTCCGGATTATTAAGTATTCAAGGAACCAGTTTTACTTTTCTTGGCCTTTCAATCGGTATCGGTCTTTCGGTAAAAGCGGCTGGTGGCTCACCGGAGCAAGCACTGGGTACGATTTTTGGTGTCGCGTTAATTTGTTCGCCCGTTGAAATGATTTTCAGTCGGTTTATTCCTTCATTGAAAAAAGTAATTACCCCCCTAGTCAGCGGGATTGTTGTTACCTTAATTGGTATGTCACTGATTCGTGTTGCGATTACCGATATTGGTGGTGGGCAGTGGTTACTCGACAATAAACCTGAGTTTTTTGGAAGCAGTACAAACCTTGGTTTAGCAGCTGTCGTATTGATTACCATCATTATTCTTAACAGAAGTAGCAATAAATGGTTACGAATGGGCTCCATTGCCCTCGGGTTAGCACTTGGTTACTGTATCGCGGCCGTAATGGGATTAGTTCCCTTTGAGAAAATGAGTTCATTAGCTACTTTTGCCGCACCGATTCCATTTAATTTCGGTTTTTATATTTCATGGCAGCATGTTATTCCAATGGCTTTGTTGTACTTAATTACAACCGTTGAGTCGATTGGTGATTTAACAGCAACATCAATGGTATCAGGCGAACCTGTTCAAGGTGATAAATATGTTAAACGTATTTCTGGTGGTGTATTTGGTGACGGTGTAAATTCAGCCATTGCTGCTGTATTTAACTCATTCCCGAATACCACATTTAGTCAAAATAATGGGGTTATTCAAATGACCGGTGTAGCGAGTCGTTATGTCGGTTTCTGGATCTCTGGTATGTTGGTGATACTTGGACTATTTCCATTTATTGGTGGTTTATTTTCAATTATTCCAAACGCAGTACTGGGTGGTGCAACCATTATTATGTTTGGTACCGTTGCCGCTTCGGGTATTCGTATTATCGCAAGTAGTTTGATTGACCGTCGTGGCGTGTTAATTATGGCTATCTCATTTGGTATGGGGTTAGGTGTAACATTTAGACCTGAAATTTTAGGTATTTTCCCTGGGATTGTAAAAACAATCTTTGGCTCAGCAATTACGACTGGTGGTTTAACAGCAATTGCATTAAATATCTTTTTACCTCAATCGCTTCATGGCCAACCTATCGCTGGTGATGGGGATGCATATATTAAAACTAAAACGGCAGAAGCTAAATAGAAAATGTAATCTGTGAGATTGCCTCGATTCACGAGTAGACAAGTTGTTGCTCGTGAATTATTTTTTAAAGCTGTGCGTAATAAAGCATGCTTAAGGATAAAGTATTATGATGTTAATACGACAAAATTATCAATCAGATGATGTGTGAGGCAGAAAGAAACAGACCACTAATAATTTAAATTAATTTTTTAGTAAAAATAATTGTCCTCTAACTAAATTGAACACAAACCTTCCTGATTTCTGATGCTCTAGACTTGATTTCCCAAGTTTTATTTTTGACAAAAAGTTTAAATTAATATATTAATTACATTAAATTTACAGGGTGATATTTTAATCGCAGCCTGATTATCGTGGACGTTTTTCCTGTATATTATTAGTGCAGTTTAATTCTTACACTCATGAAATTAAATGGAATTATTTTTATGCCTTTTCAAGAAGCCAATGCACTTGTTCGTGGTCCTACTGTAAAAAGTGTAGGATCAAAAGGAGCTAAAAACTTAGCTATAGATGTGGCCTTAGTACAAAATTTACTCAATATTGTAGCTAAGCTTCCAGAAGCTAAACGAAAGACTTTTTATGATAAAAAAGTCGCCTCAACAACTATTCATACAACTCAAAAATCGTCAGTACGTTCAAAAGTTGTTACGCCTTTAATCGTAAATGGGAAGTGTGGCAACGATACAATTCAAAGGATTAAAGATTTTCAGGGCGAGTTTTTATCCTTTACCCCAGACGGGAATATTAGTGCGAGTGGTAAAACTTGGGATAAGCTTGTGAAAGTTTCTCAAGTTAACATAAACAGCGGTAACAAAAGGCAATTAGTATTAGGTACATCACCAGTTATTCCTCAATTAATTAACGTCGATAAAGCGCGGTTATACAGTACTATTAAAAGTCATTTGTACCTGGTTAATAAAGATGAAGAATGCAGTAAGTTTATTGATAACTTATTGACTGATCCTACTTTAACCAATCTTCAGTGGGCTGCTTACTACTTGGCGACCACGTATCATGAAACGATATATACGTTTAAACCGATTATTGAAGCGGATAAAGGTAAAGGAAGAGCTTATGATAAGGCTATATCTGTTACCGATACTGCAGGTATTCTTGGGACCAAGGGAAAAACCTATTCTAATACATTTTATGGGCGCGGATTTGTACAGCTCACACACGGCGATGCTTATAAGTATATTTCTGAAAAAATCGGTCTTAAAAAAGATGAACTTTATGTTAATCCTGATAAAGCCTTAGAACCTGCGATCGCCTATAATATATTGACTTATTGGATGCAGAACGATATTCCTAAAGTGAAAGGTCGAGGGCGTAAAATTCAAGAATTTATTACAGCGGGAAGTGTGCCCGATTATAAAGGTGCTCGTGCTATTGTGAATAAAAATGATCTCGATACTCGTATTGCAAATTATGCGATAGTCTTTGAATTACTCTTAATTTTGTGTTGCCGATAATGAAAACTTTTAGTAAATATATTCGTGTTTTGGGTCATGCACTATTGTGGTCGAGTGTAACTATTATCTCGTCATGTAAAATAGTGCCTGATCAGCCAGTACTTGTTCGTTCTGAGCAACTTAGTCATGTTGAACGCTCGCATTGGCGAGAAGCACTTAAATTTCCAAGTTACTGTGAAAATGGCGAGTATGAGTGGGATGATGCTGCTAGTCCTGATCTTGTGTTTTTAGATTTCCAACCTGGAAAATATTTAGTTTATAATCTGTGTGACTTAAGCATTAATCAGGCAAATATTTTTTTAGTGGATGCAGATAAACCAAGCCAGCCAAAATTACTTGAATTTTCATTACCTAAATTGGTCAACGAAATGAAGATAGCGGCTGAGTTTCCCGAGGGGGAACAAGCTGAAAAAAGATTGAATGAATATACACAAAGCATTCAACAACAAGCTAAGTATGAACTAACTAAAAGCAACTTGGTTGATGGCAGTTTCTTCTTTGATGAAGAAGGTTTATTTGTAATTCAAAGACGTAATTCATCGGGCCAGTGTGGGACTGCTAGTCGATACCGTATTGAAGAAAACAAGGCATTATTAGTTGATTTTAGAGCGCAAGTGAGTTGTGTTGGGAGTAGCGATGTTGCCACTTGGAAATACTATAAAAACGGTGAATAAATAGAGAACATATTGTAAGGCGACACGAAGAGTTAAGCTTAAATGAAAGACCTATTGGATACCGAGTGGCAAGAAAACATTAATGATATAAATAATCCTGTATTTATTGAAGCTGTTATTACGTTATTAACTGAACAAATTTCTAATAAAAAATAGGTGATAAGGCGCTTTATATTGTTGCTCCGTTTTTAAGTACAGAGGGAGATTATTTATTCCAATTAATCAACGCGGAAAACGATGATATTGAAACCATTCAATACGGTTACAAAAATCGTGGTAACGCGTTTATGTTTCTAAATAACAAAATATTATCAGCTAATTTAGCTAAATTTTTTGAGTATGGAGCAGAGTATTTAGCGGTTATTGGGATAAAAAAATCATTAGATACATTAACCATTCAAAAGATTGTTGAATTAATCATGTTTGGCGATCAAAATGGTAGGAATAAAGTGGTTGATAGTGAAAATTGTTATGTCGCGCTTTATTTTAAAGATAACCTCTTAGTTGAAATAATTTAGATGGGATCATGGTAATGAGGCTAACTTCAATATGATGAAATTAGCCATTTGAATGTTAACTATTAAGCACTGATTTCACATATTCCTCAATCTCTGGCACTTGGCAGTTTTCAAAGAAACATTGTTGGAAGCATTCGCCAGTCACTGCTGTTTTAACAAGTTCCGGATCAATCGCTTTAAGTGTATCAAGGTAGTTTGCTTTTACGACGGCTGCTTTTACATCATTTAATAGTGCGGCATTACATTGTTGAGGTTCGGCTCGTTCTAGTGGATAACCTTGTCCACGTTCACCGGTTGTAAATGCTTTTTCAAAAATGTAACGGACATTAAGTTCAGCTCCCCAACCAAAACCTTTGGCGAAAGCTAATGCAAGGGCATTACCGTTATTGATTTGGTTGAATAGGAATGCATCGGAAGGATCTAAACAGTAGCCACAAACGACACCAGGGTGAATATTTAAGGACATCATAGCGCCTTGTCCTGTGCCACAACCCGCAACAATAAAATCAACCGCTTTCGAATTAATCAGAATACTCGCCATAATACCTAAATGAATATAGGTCAGGTGATGATCCTTTTCATCGCTCATGCCGACGTTGAACACTGGATAATCTAAAGGCCCGACAACATCTTTTAATTCTTTGTGGATAACTGCATTTTTGCCTGCTTGGCTGTTTTCCATCATGAGTGCAATTTTCATTTATTTCTCCTGCAGCAATAGCCGCTTATTAATGGTTATTTAAAAATTAAATAGCAGTGTTAATCAATTGTTTTTGATCTCGATACAATCGATACATGGTTGTTAAATTGACGGTAATAGCAGACATTTCAAGTAACGTTCCACCAATGGAGCCAATTAAAATATTGTTGGTTAGCCAACATGAGGCACCGATTAAGAAACCAATTCTTAATTTGATGCCCTTGAGTAAAAAGATTGAATAGGTGCCAACTACGGTGCCGGCAATTGACCATAATTGCGATAGATTTTCGGCTAATGCAATACCACTAGCGACACTAATAATGATAAAGACTGCTGCAACCCATTTGGATGATATATAAATAGCAGTGACGGTTCGCAATGCTGATAATACGGCACTTAATGCTGAAACGACTGAGCCTAATAATAGAAAATGAATGCAATGATTGATATTCAAAGCCAACATGATTATTTTTAGTTTTCTATCGTCTTTTTGATAAAAAGTAGCAATACCGAGCAGGAAACTCAGTAAGCCAAAAGCTTGCGCTGTGATGTCGAAGGAAATATTCATCAATATTGACTAACGCGCTAGCCAACCACCATCGACGGCAATGGTATAGCCGTTGATGTAATTGGCTGCATCGGAAGCAAGGAATACGCAAGGGCCTGCTACATCTTCTGGTTTACCCCATCGGTTTGCCGGAATGCGTTCTAAAATAGCGGCATTACGATCAACGTCGGCACGCAATGCTTCGGTGTTATTGGTTTCCATGTAACCTGGTGCAATCGCATTGACGTTAATATCATATTTTGCCCATTCATTGGCCATGGCACGGGTAATCCCCATTAATGCACTTTTGGATGCGGTATAAGAAGGGACGCGAATGCCTCCTTGGAATGAGAGCATGGAGGCTATATTGATAATTTTTCCACCATTTCCCTGTGAAATAAATTGTTTCGCTACGGCCTGTGACATAAAAAAGGCGGTCTTAGCGTTGACGTTCATAACATCATCCCAGTCTTTTTCAGAGAAATCGATAGCATCTTCTCGGCGAATAATACCTGCATTATTGACTAAAATATCTATCTGGCCGTATGCGATAATTGTCTTTTCAATAATTGTAGGGATATCGGTTTGATTGAGTAAATCTGCGCGAATATCTAAAAATGAATAGCCTGATTCTTCCATTCTTTTTATGGTTTCAGTAGGGGCACTTCGATTCACTCCCACAATTTTACAGCCTGCTTCTGCAAGTCCGATTGCCATTGCTTGACCGAGTCCAGTATTACAGCCCGTTACAATCGCGACTTTTCCACTGAGATTAAATGTATTTAGAATCATATATTTCCTCGCTCGCATCTCGTTAATTCGGTTTTAACGGGATGTGCTTAATTTGTTTAAAGAATAAAATAGTACAAAAACAATTTTCGATCAATAATAATTGAAACATCATTTTAAAAATATATATTTAATGTGAGGTAGATGGATTTATCTATATTAGTGTTATTAAATTAAATGATATGCATGAATTTATATAAAGAATGTTATTATTGAAACGATGGTTTAAAATTTTACATTTGTGATTCTGATCTTAATCTTTCCCGCTTATTTGTATTACCATTTTAAAGCATAACTTAACGATGACTGTTAAGTTAATTCTTAGATGGAGTGTCCAAATGGCAACGCAATTTATCGGTGAAAATTTTCTTCTTCGTAGTAAAACCGCAGAACACTTGTACCACAGTTATGCAAAGGCATTACCTATTATTGATTACCACAATCATTTAAGTGCACAGGAAATTAACGAAGATGTAAATTTTTCTTCTATCACTGAAGCTTGGTTAGGTCATGATCATTACAAATGGCGTGCTATGCGCAGTAATGGTATCGAAGAGCAATATATTACCGGCGACGCTTCTGAACAGGAGCGATTTAATCGATGGTGTGAAACGGTACCGTATTTAATTGGTAATCCGTTAATGCATTGGACTCACTTAGAGCTGCAACGATATTTTGATATTGATTTATTTATCAATGAAGAAAATGCGGAGGCGATTTGGGCGCAATGCAATCAAAAGTTGGCTCTGCCTGAATTTAGTGCACAGAATTTGTTACGTCGAATGAATGTGGAGTCTCTCTGTACAACCGATGATCCTCTTAGCGATTTAGCACACCATAAAGCATTGGCCGAAAAAGGTTTTGAGATAAAGGTATTACCGACATTCCGTGCCGACGACCTCTTTTATATTGAAAAATGCACTAAGTTTGTCGAGTGGATAGGCCGTTTAGCGAGTATTACCAATGTCGATATCCATGCCATGAAAGATTTATTTTCTGCGTTAGATTTACGCTTTGAGTACTTTCATGAAAATGGTTGTCGTCTATCGGATATTGGTATCAAAATTGTTCCCTATGTTGATTGTTCGGTGGAAGAGGCCAATGCCGTATTCCAAAAAGTATTAACGGGTAGTGATATTACACTTCATGAAGCTGCTGTTTTTAAAACTCAAATTTTTCACTATTTTGGTAAGAAAAACCAACAACTCGGTTGGGCAATGCAGATTCATATTGGGGTTTTACAGGACCCTAATAAACGCCGTTTTGAGGAAATTGGTGGTGCAACGGGGATGAGTGCCATGGATGATAAGCTGATTGCCAGTAATCTAGGGGATTTACTGAGTGATTTGGACTATCACCATCATCTTCCAAAAACGATTATTTACTGTGTTAACCCGCGTGATAACGCAGTGATTGCCTCATTAATTGGCGCCTATCAAGACAGTGATTCTGTCCCCGGTAAAATTCAATTTGGTTCCGCTTGGTGGTTTAACGATCAGAAAGACGGGATGCTTAGCCAGTTAAAAACCTTAGGTAATATGGGCATCTTAGGTCGTTTTGTCGGGATGTTAACCGACTCGCGTAGTTTGCTCTCAATGCCTCGACATGAATATTTCCGTCGTATTTTATGTAATTTAATCGGTCAATGGGTTGAAGAGGGGGAACTACCTAACGACGAGCAATTGTTAAAAAGTACAATTGAAGGTATTTGCTATAAAAACGCTAAAAACTATTTTGCACTTTAGATTGTTAATGTAAGGATATTCAATATGTTACAGTTTAACTCGCAACAGTTTTCAGTAATTAAGTCACGCGTTAGCCAGCAAGTTATTGATAATATTATAGCTGATAATAAGGTGGTTTTATCCTTTGATGTACTGGTCCCACCGGATAATCGTGCGACGTGGAATCATTATTACTTTTGCTCTGATCATGGTGTGCGATTAACCTGGGATCGTAATAAACCGCTTGAACATTATTGTCCTGTCGATGGGCAATTATTTACTGGCGAGCCCTATGATGGTGCCTGGTGGCGTTGGCTAAATGGCTTGAATGCAAAGGCATGTAATCAATTAGGGTTACTGTGGCAGTTAACGAACAATCCCATTTATTTAGATAAAGTACGTGACATTTTGCTGCAGTATGCAAAGTACTATCCCGATTATGAACCCCATGGTGGTATTCCCTATAATGGGCCTGGTAAAGCGAATGCTCAAACCCTATGCGAAGCGAATTGTCATCTTGATTTTGCATTAGGTTATGACTTTATCAAGGCAGGATTATCTAACCAAGATCAACTCTATATTGAAAGGCGTTTACTGAGAGAGGGCGCTGACTTTTTAATGGCGCACCGGACTAAGCAACTCCATAACCATGAAATGAAAATTAATTCGACCATTGGGGTGATCGGTTTGATTTTGCAGGATGAAGATTATATCCAATTTGCGTTGAATACCGATTACGGTCTGCATTATCAATTGAATCATGGATTAAAGGGGGAAGGTTTTTGGTTTGAAGGATCGGTGCATTATCACTATTACGCATTACAAGCGTTGTTAGCTTATGAAAAATTAGCAAGAAATACCAAATACTCCATTCGTTCTAATCCAAATTATTACACCATGCTGACTTTTCCCTTGCAGCTCGTTTTAAATACAGGGGATTTTCCTCGTATGAATGATTGTGTTGCCGGACAAGAGAAAATCACCGAAGCGCATATTTTTGAATTCGCCTACAGTGAATTTGAGGATCCTATTTTTGCTGCCGCTTTAGCCAGTACCTATCAAAATATCAGTCGTGATAATATGGATGCATTGCTTTATGGCGTAGAAAAGTTGCCAGAAGTGCAACCATTAGCAGCGAAAAATGTACATTTTCCGATTGTAGGATTAACTCAATTAACCGATAAAAAAAGCAATAATCAGATGGTGTTGAAGCATTCACTTTATGGCGGGGAGCACGATCATTATGATCGCCTTGGACTGACCTTAATTAAGCATGGTCAAGAAATTTTGCCCGATTTAGGAACCAGTGGTTACGGTGCAGAGTTGCATTATGGTTACTATAAAAATAGCGCAACCCATAATACGTTAACCGTTAATCAAAGTAACCAAACGCCAGCTAATCCGACCGTGTTGAATTGCCAGGAAATCGATGACGCAGTATTTGTCGATACATGGGTAGATTGGCGCTTGCCCGTCGCAACGGTTGATAGCCATACATTAGTGCATTGGGATGAAGAATCTTATAAAGATATTCAATTCAGGCGTTCTATGCTTTGGTTAGGCTTTGCTGCGATTGAAATTAATCAAGTAACTAACCCGCATCTGCAACAGTTAGATTTAACTTGGCATACTCGCGGACAATGTCTTTCTCAAATGACAGGCGCTCCTATTGAATCACCGTTAGTCGGCCCTTTAGCGCGCATGACCGATTGTAGAGTGAATCCCGTTAATAAAGAGATAAAAGTGTTTACATATGATGTTAAGCAGGAAACACCGTATAAACAATTTATGTACTGTGAAGGCGCCGAGGATTGGTTAACGGGATTAGCACCAGATAATCCGGCTACCTCGAATTTACATTATGTGTTACTGCGTAGTAAACGGGCATTATTAAAAAATATTGTGTTGCATGATTTAAGTGGTGATTGCGGGTTAGTTTCTGTGGAATGGCAAGATGATCAATTAAAAGTTGAATTATCGAAGAAAAATATCACTAAAATAGTGTTGATTGATTTTATCAAGGGGAGAGTGTCTTTATAATGCATAGGTTATAAGTGGATGAAGTTGATATGTGGACAGAACTATTTCCTGTGAGTATTGACTTACTTAAACCTAGGCAAAAGAGTAAACCCCTTGAAAGTATTACAATTTAACGGCCGCTATTTGATAGCAAGTATTTTATTATTATTGGTGCTAGTTGGTATCGCGTTATTTCTTCATGATCAAATTATTCGGCCATTTATTGGCGATGTATTAGTGATTGTTTGGATGTTTTTGTGTTTAAAATCATTTATTAATATAACAACGAAGAAAATGACTTTGTTTGTTTTACTGTTTGCCTATGCACTTGAGATTGGCCAATTTTTTAATTTAGTCGATATCCTTGGCCTACAACATATTAAAATTGCTCGAATTATTATTGGCTCCACCTTTGATTGGTTTGATTTTCTTGCCTATACCCTGGGTGGAGGTTGTATTTTAATGATGGATTGGTGCCGGATAAAGTACTTTTGTAATAATTGAATGTGTTTGTTAGTAGGAGAAGCCTTTACTGATAAAGACTTGTGGTTTTTCATAAAAACTGAAATATCATTTTAAATTTCTATCCTAATGGACTTTACGGCTATAATAATGCCCTTATAAAAATAGAGAAAGTTAACGAGGTAATTATGACAAAGTCGACAGCACCTGAAGCGGTTTCTTCGGTTGTTAAAGTGTTTAATATTTTGGAAGCACTTGGTCAACAAAAAGAGATTGGTGTGACAGAGTTGTCTCAACGTTTAGTTACTTCTAAAGCAACAACTTATCGTTTTCTTCAAACCATGAAATCGCTTGGTTATGTAGACCAAGAAGGGGAAGCTGATAAGTACTCGTTGACCTTGAAAATGTTTGAATTAGGTTCAAAGTCATTGGAATATGTCGACGTGGTTGCACTTGCCGATAAACAGATGCAATACATATCCGAGCAAACCAATGAAACCGTGCATCTCGGTGCGCTTGATGATCATTCCATTATGTATATCCATAAAATCGATTCTAGTTACAGCTTGCGCATGCATTCTCGTATTGGGCGCCGTAATCCTATCTACACCACAGGTATCGGTAAAATTCTTTTATCTGACCACAGTGAAGAATCTATTCGTCATCTCTTTTCCGATATTAAATTTGAAAAAAGTACCCCAAAAACCTTGGAAAATGTTGAACAGTTTTTAGCGGAAATAGAAACTGTCAAACAACAACATTATGCAGAAGACAATGAAGAGCAAGAGCCTGGGTTATATTGTATTGCAGTGCCGGTTTATAACCGTTTTGGTAGCATTATTTATGGGTTATCGATTTCATTTCCAACGATGCGTTTTGATCAAAAACGTAAATCCTATTATGTCCGATTACTCCAAAATGCAGGTAAAAAAATCTCAGAACAATTAGGTTGTGAAGATTATCCCATTTAAACCCCATGGAGAATTTGTTATGTATGCTTTAACAAATTGCACAATTTATACAACCGACTCAATATTAACAAATCATACCGTTGTGGTTGAAGAGGGGCATATAAGCCGCATTCAACCGGTTACGGAATTAGATTCCGCAATCAAGCAGATTGATCTTCAGGGGGCTAATTTATGTCCTGGTTTTATTGATTTACAAATCAATGGCTGTGGCGGCGTCATGTTTAATGGTGATATTTCTGAGCAAACGCTTGAAACCATGCAATCGGCTAATTTGAAATCGGGTACGACCAGTTATTTACCGACACTGATTACGTCTACCAATGAAGATATAACAAAAGCATTAACCGTTACCCGTCAGTATATGGATAAAAAAAGTAACGAAGTATTGGGATTACACCTAGAAGGACCGTTTTTAAGTTTGGCCAAAAAAGGGATTCATCGCGCAGAGTTTATACGTCAACCCGAGCAAGCCATGGTGGATTTAATCTGTGCATCTAATGATGTTGTGACCACGATTACCGTTGCCCCTGAAAATGTATCAAGCGATGTTATTAAACAATTTATAAAAGCAGGCATTAATGTATCGATTGGTCACAGTAATGCTACCTATAAACAGGCTAGTGCTACGATTGAAAGTGGTGCAACGCTTGCCACACATCTGTTTAATGCTATGAGTTCAATGATTGGGCGTGAACCCGGTATGCTTGGTGCGATTTACGATCATCATCTGTATGCGGGGATTATCGTAGACGGTTTTCATGTGTCCTATCCTAATATTCGTATTTCAAAACGACTACTCGGTGAAAAATTAATATTAGTCACCGATGCGACTGCACCGGTTAACGCTGATATTGATCAATTCGATTTTGTCGGTACTAGCGTATATTACAAGGAAGGGAAGTGCGTAGGTAAGGATGGCACTTTAGGAGGCTCCGCACTGACGATGATTGATGCAATTAAAAATAGCGTTAAGCACGTTGGCATTGAATTACAAGAAGCCATTCGCATGGCAACGCTTTATCCTGCTAGAGCCATTTCAATTGATCATAAGCTCGGCAGTATTACTGCTGGAAAAATTGCGAATTTAACGGCATTCAATAATGACTATAAAGTGACGGCAACCATTGTAAACGGGGAGTTGTTAACTCACTGAAAATAAATCCAAGGAATAAAAATGAGTTCTGATGCAACATTATACAATGAAGAATATTTACAAATAATGAAAACCTTTGACTCGCTGTCGGATATGAGCTGTAACCGAATTGAATTGATCAGAGATTTAGCGCGAGGACTTAATTATAAAACCATTGGATTAGCAAATTGTGTCATGTTTAATCGAGAAACTAAGGTTATTCAAGCCTTTTTGTCTAAATATTTTACGGTGCATTCGGTTAATTGTAAGTATGGACGACTTCGAGAAAATGAATTATTCAATGGTGGTAGCACCCGCATTATTTGTAATCCAGCAGGACAAGCTGATTTTTTAAATGAAAATAATTGCGATATGAATGTTTCTATTGGGCTTTGTGTTGGCCATGATATGATTTTTAATGCTCAGTCTAGCGCCCCAGTGACTACATTGTTCACTAAAGACTTTACTAATGGTAATGATCCCGCCGCTGCTGTTGACGATATTAGATAATCATCGATTCTACTATGACGCTATTAAAAACATAGCATTTTAAAAATAAAAGGATTATGCTTTGCTATAGAAAACATAGCAGAGGTAATTTCAATGCAAAACTTTCCTTATCCTGGTAAGCCCGTTCGTGGTTCAACGACCGGAAAACCCACCATGGCATTATTTGATTTACTCGGTCGTCGTTGGGCGATGGGGGTCATTTGGCAATTAAATCTATGTGGCCCTTGTACGTTTCGTGAACTTCAATCACGCTGTGAAACCATCTCTCCTGCAGTATTAAATGCAAGAATAAAAGAGTTACGAGAAGCATTATTGCTTGAGCGTTGTGAGCAGGGCTACCAAGTTAGTGAATTAGGAAAGCAATTAACAACATTACTCTCTCCCTTCCCCGAATTTTCCGAAAAATGGGCTGAAAGCCTTGCTTCCTTAGATAAAACAACGGAGCCAAATAATGAATGCGACTGATATACAACCTGTATTTAGTGTCAATATGCTTGACCGAATGGATGTGCTACGGCCTGATATTTTAGATAACCGTCATCCCGATACCGATAAATACCTATTATTGTCCAAGGGAAATGTGCTGTTAAACAGCAATAAACAATGTTTTATGAGCGCTGCTGAATTGCCTCAAACGCTATTAATGGATGCGCTTTGTGTTTTCTTAGGTGGTGTTGACGGTATTCATTATTTTGCATTGTCTCTCAGCCCTGAGTTGGCAGAGCAATACGAAGCGATTCCACTGCGTGCGTTTGTCACGGCTGAATCGGTGCCTAATGAGCAATTTGGCTTACTTGCAGAGGCGAATAGCGTTGTCAGCTGGCATCATAGCCATGCTTATTGTTCTCGTTGTGGTACGAAAAGTGTGCCTGCCTATGGTGGTTGGCGACGTGATTGCCCAAGTTGTGGTGCGCAACATTTTCCGAGAACCGATCCCGTCGTGATTATGTTAGTGACCCATGGTGATCAATGTTTGTTGGGGCGCAGTTATAACTTTCCCGAAAAACGTTATTCCTGTTTAGCTGGATTTATGGAACCAGGTGAAACCTTTGAACAAGCAGCACGTCGTGAGCTATGGGAAGAATCGGGCGTTAAAGGTGGAGCGGTACATTTTGTACTTAATCAGCCTTGGCCATTTCCCTCGAATCTAATGATTGGTGTGCATGTTGAAGCGCAAACAACCGACCTGACCATTGATTTAAAAGAATTACAGGATGCAATGTGGGTCAGTAAAAATGAGATAAAAGCGGCATTATTGGGCGATCAAACGTTACCTTTTATTGTTGCACCTAAGGAAGCCATTGCGCGTAATTTATTAGAATATTGGGTGAGTTAGATGAATATTGAATTATCATTTTCACCCAATGAAGAAGATCTTAAGTCTATTTATGATGGGTTATTAAGTTTTAATTTACCGCATTTTCCCGAGGGCATTAAAGAACAAAATATCGCGTTATTAGTACGAGATAAGAATAAAAAGATCATTGCTGGTTTGACCGGTACGATGATTTTGACAAGCTTGAGCGTGAAATATCTTTGGCTTGATGAACGCCATCGTGGATGTGGCTTGGGAAGTCAGTTATTGGAACGTATAGAATTAGAGGCGATTAAGCACAGTGTTCATCATATTTACCTTGATACTTTTACCTTCCAGGCCCCTAAATTTTATGAAAAAAAAGGGTTTAAAGAAGTTGGCCGCTATAAAAACTTTCCCGTAGCGGGTGTAGATAAAATATTTTATCAAAAATCTCTGCCATTAATTTAAGGAGTAATATGTTTATTGTTTCTTTAACTTATCTTTGTGAAATGGATGAAATAGAAAATCATTTATCGTCACATATTGCGTATTTAGATCGTCATTATGCAGCAGGGCATTTTTTAGCTTCTGGGCGAAAGAACCCTCGTACTGGCGGGATTATTATTGCTAACGTCGAGTCTGCTCACGTTTTAGATGGAATTATTGCAGAAGATCCCTTTAAGATTAATAATTTGGCGCATTATGAAATGATTGAATTTATACCCAGCAAGGTGGCTCCACCATTAGCATTTTTATTATAGGAGATAGAATGAATAACGAAAATAGACAATTTGGCGTAGGTGATTGTTCATATCAGGCTGCAGGAGAAATTGAAGGTCTTATTAAGCTGGTAGATGCCTTTTACCATTATATGGACACGCTACCCGAAGCAAAACATATTCGTGATATGCATAGTGAAGATTTAACCATTACCAAGAAAAAACTCGCTTATTTTCTATCGGGATGGATGGGCGGTCCTAAGTTATATGCCGAAAACTTCAAAGCGATGCCTATTCCTGTCTCACATAAACATCTTCCCATTGGTAAATCGGAAGGTGAAGCATGGTTGTTATGCATGAAAAAAGCGGCAGATGATCAACCTTATACCCCTGAATTTAAAGAATATTTGTTAACGCAATTACGTGTGCCTACAGAAAGAATACAAGAAGTCTGTCAAGAAGCGTTAAAACGACAATAAATAGATCCTAAACAGGGTTCTATTCGTATAGAGTCGAGCTATAGTGTTAATAAAAAAGCAGTATTATCGCGAATAAATGATTGGAGTTTACGATGAAAAAATTATTTCTGATGGCAACGTTTTTATTGCTTGGTGGTTGTACTGGTATGCCTGAGTCTGTAACCCCTGTGAGTGGTTTTTCCGTCGATAAATATCTTGGGAAATGGTACGAAGTCGCTCGATTAGATCATTCCTTTGAACGTGGGTTAAATAACGTCTCAGCTGAATACAGCCTTAAGGATGATGGTGGCGTCACTGTTGTCAATCGTGGATTTTCAATCGAAGATAACGAATGGAGTGAAGCACAGGGTAAAGCTTATTTTATTGATAGTAGCGACCAAGGCTACCTTAAAGTGTCATTCTTTGGCCCCTTTTATGGGTCCTATGTTATCTTTGATTTGGATAAAGTTGATTATCAGTATGCGTTCGTTTCTGGTCCTGATACATCCTATTTATGGTTATTATCGAGAACCCCTGACATATCACCTGAACTTAAAGCTCGTTTTATTAAAGAATCGAAAGCACGTGGTTTCGATACGGATAATTTGATTTTTGTTGAACATAACTAACAAAGAAAGTTAATTTAAGTAATTGTTATCTTTACTAAATTTCAACAAGGCAATAAAAAATTTAATGAGCAAAATAGAGTTATTAATGCTGAAAAGGATATAAAAATGAAAGCACTTTTGTTGGTTGCCCATGGCAGTCGTCGCAAGCAGTCAAATGAAGAAGTGATTAAGCTCGCTGAAAAGTTAAAAGCAAATAGTACTGCACAATATGAAATTATTCATGCAGGGTTTCTTGAGTTAGCTGATCCGCTTATTCCCGATGGTATTAAACAATGTATCGACGAAGGGGCTAGTTCTATTATTGTGCTACCTTATTTTCTTAATTCTGGTCGACATGTTGTCGAAGATATACCGAATATTGTTGAGCAAACCCAAGTAAATTATCCCAATATTGAGATAAAAATAGCAGCGCATTTAGGTGCTTCTGAATTAATGATGGATCTTCTGATTGATTCCGCTAATGCGAGTCAATAATATGTATACCCGTTACCATTCAAGATGCAGAAATCAGCAAGACGAGAGGTGAGCAGATTCTAGGCATAAAGGTGAAGATCTAACGGGTTAAATCGAGACTTTATAACAACGAAGATGTTTGCCTCTCGTCTTGCCCTGCGGGTCACTAGCTCGTTTCTTATAAACCATGGCAATACTGCGTTATAACATTCGATAAGGACTAGCCATTGTCATCATGTTACGCCTTGCCTTGGTATCCGAGCTAGTGACTGATAAACGCATCTTGATTGGTAACGGGTATATAAAGGAATGGATATGATTGAATTAAAAAACTATTTTAATGAGACTACTGGGCTAGGTGTGTTTTCAACTGCAAATGCACAGGGCGAGGTAAATAGTGCTATTTTTGCGAGACCCCATGTTATCGACCATGAAAATATTGCTTTTATTATGCGCGATAGATTATCCCATCAGAATTTACAATCTAATCCCCATGCACATTATCTCTTTATTGAAGAAGGTGATGATTATCAAGGTGTAAGGCTCAGTTTAACGAAAGTTGAAGAGAGCCATAATCAAGCCTTAATTAGTTCTTTATCGAGACGTCATCACACCACAGCGGATCAGCAAGATCCTCGATTATTAGTGACATTCAAAGTAACTAAATCGCTTCGATTAGTTGGTGGCGAAGAAAAGTAATAACAGTTTAAATAACTAATGAATAAATACCTATGGAAAGGATATTGGTATGGGCCTTGTTAATCGTTCTCTAGTACTATTTTTACCAAGTGTTTTATTGTTTCCCAATACATTGCTAGGCGAAGAAATGGGGAAAAAAGAAAATGCCTATTATCCTTTTCCTGGTTGGTTTACTTCATTGAAAGTCGGTGCCGAATCACAACTAGACGCTGATATTAACGATGGAGGCGAATATAAACGTAATAAAATAATGGCTCAGGTTAGTGAAAGTTACTTTTGGGATAAAAACACAAGTGCCAGTCTTTCTTTGAGTTATGAACAATCTGATTATGGCTTTTCTGGTGGAGATAACGGTAGTTTAGCGCAGCTTAATCCTTGGAATAAAGTCAATACATTAACTTTAAGCACCCCAATACGTGCGCCTTTGAATGCAGAATGGTCTGCATTTGCATTGCCTTATATACGTTTTTCAGGTGAGTCTAATACGCAATTTGAAGACTCAATTACAACTGGGATAATTGCAGCGGCAAATTACCATTTTAGTGATAATTTAAGTATTGGCACTGGTTTAGCGATTAGTTCACAGATAGAAGAATCGGCATCGTTATTTCCATTACTATTAGTTAATTGGGATATTAACGATCAATTAACCTTGAATCTTGGTAGTAACAGAGGAGCAATTCAATCTCCTGGACTGACGGTAAGTTATAAAGCGAATAAAAAATGGTTATACACCCTTGGCAGCTATTATGAAAAATCTCGTTTTCGTCTGGATAAAAATGGCGATATTGCCAGTGGCGTTGGTGAATATCGCGCTTTCCCACTACTTGCCAGTGCGACCTATCAGTTGAATCCCGGTATGAAATTTATGTTCGTTACAGGTGTAAAATTGGGCAACGAGTTAACACTAGAAGATAGCGACGGCAATACTCTTTACAGTGAGTCAGTAGATCCAAGCTTAACGGCAGGAATTTCCTTCGCACTTCGTTTGTAGATATTCCTTTAATTCGGTCAACTAAAGTCGACGCCCCAGAATGTGGAATTGATCAGTTTTTGTGCTTTTCTCTTTTAACTCGGTATTCTCTGTGGTGCATTTTTAATGATGTTAATTTTTTATCTGCTTCACCTGCGTTAAGTGGATAAGCATGTAAATTAATAATTCATCAGTTAGCTATTTATACCCATCTTGATTGGTAATGGGTATAGGTTACTCATTAACAAGGTTTTTACCACTAAATACCTGATCAAAATGACTTAATGGAGCAACCTTTGCGTTGGCTTTACGTTGCCATTTCGAACTGTTAGCGACCAACCATTTTTGTTGCGAACCATTAATAATCGCTTGGCTAACTGCGGCTTCTCTTAACTCATGTTCGAAAACATATTCTTCTAATTGTGGCGCTAAAGGGGTGCTTAATTGCTCTGGTTTATTGATAGAGTTGATCGAAGCACAACCGATAATACCAATATCTGCGGTAAATTGGCCATAAAACTGACCGATATTGTCATTGACGACATCCCGGTCATTGGGGCGTATTTTCCCGCCGGGTATCCATGTTTCGATGTTATCGTATTGCGATAAAATGTAAGCGGCTTCAAAATTATTAGTAACGATCCTAAGTTCCTGATGATTAATAAGCTTTTCGGCGATTGCCGCAATGGTGGTACCAATGCCTAGAAATAGGGTACATCCGCTGGGAATTTGGTTTACGACCTGTTCTGCAATATGTTGTTTTTCATCTTTATTGGTAATTTCTCGAGAGAGATAACTACGATTCGCGAGTGTGATCGGTAAGCCTGCTCCACCATGGTGACGACTGGCTAAGCCCATTGCGCATAATTCATTGATATTACGTCGTATCGTTTGCGTGGTGACATCAAAGTGAAGTGCAAGCGCCTCTATTGAGCAATATTCCTGTTGCTGAAGCATATCTAAAATGGTTTGCTGTCGGACACTGAGTTTATGCATAGGCTTGAGTTCTCTTATCGTGTGCAATTAAATAGTTGCGTAAGCCTGTGGCGTATCAGTAATCATCATATCAACGCCCCAACTCCAGTATTGATTGACCATGTCAGGTTCATTCGGTGTGTAACAATAAATTTCATAACCTGCTTGTTTAATGTCTGCAGCCTGTGATTGGGTTAAAAATTTGTAGTTACAGTGGACGCTGAAAGCCGCAATCTCGGTCAGTAAATTCAATGCATTATTGGGCATTTTAGACCATAGTAATCCGCGTGGAATAGTTGGTAACAGTTGTTGCATTACTTTCAGTGCCGATAAATTAAAGCTCGAAAACAGTAGTTGGCTGGCTTCTATATTTAATCCTGTGATCACCGCTTTTATTTCTTCGCAAAGTCGTGCGATATCATCTTCTGGATAAAGTTTTATCTCAATATTAACCTTAAGTTTTTTATCTTTTGCTAATCGCAGTGTTTGTTCTAAAGTGGGGATCTTTTCATTACGAAACTCGTCTGAAAACCATGATCCCGCATCCAATGACTGCAGTGCTTTTAAGCTGAGATCTGCCACCTTACCATAACCATTTGTACAACGATTAACGGTTTGATCATGAATAACAACGGGAATGTTATCACGGTTAAGTTGTACATCAATTTCAATCCATTCACACCCCATCTCTGCTGCTTTACTAAATGCTGCTAGTGTATTTTCTGGTGCGAGACTGGAAACGCCTCGGTGTGCTGCTGTCTTCATATTACCCTCATTGTGTAACCTGTTTTTTATGGATACTAACAATATTTTATGACAGTTTTGTTGCAATCAGTGAGGTTGATATGAACATAAAACTTGTTCAAATAAGTTCATATTTATGTAATCAAACTGTCATCTAGCTCAATTAGTCTTTAAATGAAAATTAAATGTGTTCATTTGATAAGTGGATACAGCCGAGAAGTATTAATTCTTTTAAATAACGATTTAACTAATTTGAGATAAGGAATGTTTTATGTTTATTAAACAGATCGCAGGAGTCGCTGTTGCAGCTGCATTAATGAGTGCATCGGCTCACGCTAAAACTGAGGTTGAGTGGTGGCATGCAATGGGTGGAGAGTTAGGCGAGAAAGTAAATGAAATCGCTGCTGATTTTAATGCAAGCCAGTCAGACTATGAAATCAAACCTGTTTTTAAAGGTACCTATGCAGAAACCATGACCAGTGCGATTGCTGCATTTCGTGCTAAACAGCAACCAGCAATTGTCCAGGTTTTCGAAGTCGGTACAGCTACCATGATGGGGGCTAAACAAGCGATTTATCCTGTATATGAATTAATGGCAGATACGAAAGAGTCCTTTGATCCAAATAAATACTTATCAGCGGTAACCGGTTATTACACAACCAATGATGGCCAAATGTTATCCATGCCATTTAATAGTTCGACACCGGTCTTATATTACAACAAAGATATGTTTGCTAAAGCGGGTATTACTGAGGCACCTAAAACGTGGAAAGAGATGGGGGAAGTTTCTCAAAAACTATTAGATTCAGGCGCACAGTGTGGTTTTACAACAACGTGGCAGTCTTGGATTCAAATCGAAAACTTTGGTGCACGTAATAATGTTTCCATGGCCGATAACAGCAATGGTTTTGATGGCTTAGACACTAAATTTACCTTTAATAAACCTGAGTTTGTTAAACATATTAACGACATGAGCGAATGGGCTAAGTCGGGTATTTATAAATATGGAGGTCGTCAATCAACGGGGATGCCACTGTTTTATACCCAAGAATGTGCAATGACCATGGGATCTTCTGCGGGCCTTGCGGGTATTCAAGCCAATATGGAAGGTATCAACGTCGGTGTTGCGCAACTTCCCTACGATGAAACATTAATTGAACAACCACAAAATACCATTATCGGTGGCGCATCTCTGTGGGTACTACGCGGTCATTCAAGTGAAGAATATAAAGGTGTTGCTAAGTTCTTTAGTTACTTATCAAGTGCAGCAGTACAAGCTGATTGGCATCAATTTACGGGGTATTTGCCTATTACCCAGGATGCTTACGCGTTGACTAAAGCGCAAGGGTTTTACAGTGCAAACCCCGGTACTGATATTGCGGTAATGCAAATGACTTCAACTAAACCAACGGTTAATTCTAAAGGTATTCGTTTTGGTAACTTTCTACAAACACGTGACATTATCAATGAGCAATTAGAAGGCGTATGGGCAGGTAAGATTTCTGTGCAGACCGCATTAGATAATGCGGTTAAACAAGGTAATGAAGAGTTGCGTCGTTTTGAACGTACCCAAAAATAGAACCATCTCGCCACATTAATCATTAATGTGGCGAATTTTTTACAATTTCTTAGGTTTTTATATGTCATCACATGTCGGTTTTAAAAATAAGTGGTTACCGATTGCATTAATTGCGCCTCAGTTAGCAATAACATTGGTATTTTTTATTTGGCCAGCGGGACAGGCGATTATCCAATCAACAGAATTGGAAGATGCCTTTGGGCTCAGTACGGAATTTGTTGGATTAGAAAATTTTGTTAGTTTATTTAACGATAGCAATTACCTCTCGTCATTTTTTACTACGCTGCAATTTAGTATTACCGTTGCCGTATTAGCCTTAGTGAGCGCGTTGATATTGTCCGCTTTTGCAGAGCATATTACTCGTGGGGCTACTTTTTATCGAACTTTCTTGATTTGGCCCTATGCCGTTGCACCCGTTGTCGCTGGTTCGTTGTGGTTATTTTTATTCGATCCGACCATTGGGATTATTACGGAGTTATTGGCCTTTGTTGGTGTCGATTGGGATCCTGTTCTCAATGATACCCATGCTATGTGGATGGTCGTCATCACTTCAACTTGGAAGCAGATTAGTTATAACTTTTTGTTTTTTCTAGCGGCATTACAGTCGGTACCGAAAGCATTACATGAAGCGGCGGCGATTGATGGTAGTGGCCCGATTAAGCGCTTTATCACCATAAGCTTCCCACTTATTTCACCAACAAGTTTTTTCTTATTGGTGGTGAATTTTGTTTATGCGTTCTTTGATACCTTCGCTGTTATCCATGCGATGACGCAGGGCGGTCCAAGTAACAGTACATCAACTTTAGTTTACAAGGTTTATAACGATGGGTTTATTGGATTAAATCTCGGTTCTTCCGCTGCTCAGTCCGTTATTTTAATGGTACTAGTTGCATTGCTTACCGTGTTCCAATTTAAATATGTAGAAAAAAAGGTAGCTTACTGATGGTAGAACGTAGACCACTATTCAAAATTTTTTGCCATGCTATTTTGATACTTGGCATTCTCGCTATTGCATTACCAGTATGGATTGCTCTCGTTGCAACAACCCATGAAAACAGCGCTTTTGCGTTGGGTACGCCATTGTGGTTTGGCGATCTGGGATTGAGTGTATTTAAGGAGTTGCTCAGCAATGAAAGCCATTTTAATAACATATCCTTGCCTATTGCTCATATGTTATTTAATTCATTTGTAATGGCGCTAACGATTACCGTCGGCAAATTAAGCATTTCAATATTGTCTGCCTATGCCGTGGTATTTTTTCGTTTCCCAGGCAGAATGCTGGCTTTTTGGATGATTTTTTTCACCTTAATGTTGCCGGTCGAAGTGAGGATAATGCCGACATTTGAAGTTATTACCAATTTAAATATGTTGAACTCGTTCTCAGGATTAACGATTCCTTTGATTGCTAGTGCGACAGCAACTTTCTTATTTCGACAGTTTTTCCTTACCATCCCACAGGAATTGATTGAAGCTGCACGCATTGACGGCGCAGGCCCGATTAAATTTTTCTTCGATATTTTATTACCTTTATCGCGTACTAATATCGCAGCATTATTTGTGATCACTTTTATTTACGGCTGGAATCAATACCTATGGCCATTATTGATTACCACCGATGCCCAGTACTACACCATTGTGATGGGCATTAAACAGATGCTCGGCGTGGTCGACGGTATCGTTGAATGGAACAAGATTATGGCCACCACTATTATCGCGATGCTACCTCCTGTAGTTGTCGTTATTGCTATGCAAAAAGCCTTTGTAAAAGGTTTAGTCGATACGGAGAAATAAATGTCCACATTAACACTTGCAAATATTGCTAAATCTTACGCGAATGGATATCAAGCTGTTCAACAACTTGATTTAGATATTAATGATGCAGAAATGGTTGTTTTAGTTGGCCCAAGTGGCTGCGGTAAATCAACCCTATTACGTATGATCGCGGGATTAGAAGAAATTACCTCGGGTGAAATGACCATTGATGGTCAAGTCGTTAATCACTTAGAGCCCGGCGAACGTGACATTGCGATGGTGTTTCAAAACTACGCACTTTATCCACATATGACCGTTTATAATAATATGGCCTATGGACTGCGTAATCGTAAAACACCCAAGGATGAAATTCACCGATTAGTTACTGAAGCGGCTGAAATGCTCGAACTGTCAGGCTTGTTGGATCGTAAACCAAAACAACTTTCAGGTGGTCAACGTCAACGGGTTGCGATGGGGCGTGCGATTGTACGAGAGCCTAAAGTGTTTTTATTCGATGAGCCGTTATCAAACCTAGATGCGAAGTTAAGAGTACAAATGCGTCTACAAATTAAAAAGTTGCAACGCCGCTTAGCGACAACCTCTGTGTATGTGACGCACGATCAAGTCGAAGCTATGACGCTTGCTGATAAATTGGTGGTGCTGAATCAGGGGAATGTTGAGCAGGTCGGCACACCATTAGAAATATATGACAATCCTGCATCACTCTTCGTGGCGACTTTTATCGGTTCTCCTGCTATGAATATCTTAGATGCCAATATCACGCCTGAAGGTATTGAGTTGGGGCATTCCTTATTATTGGTTAATACGCAGTCTATTAACCTTGGTGCGGTAAAACTTGGGTTGAGACCCGAACATCTTCAAATTGTTACAGCTAATCCTTGGTTTGAAGTGGAGGTGGAGTTAATTGAAGCACTTGGTGCCGATTTATTATTATATTGTAAAACGCTCGATGATAAGGCGCAGTCGTTAGTGGTTCGCGTGGAAGGGCATATGTGTATGAATATTGGTGATATTATTGGTTTGGATATTAATCTACAACATTTACACCTCTTCGATCCTCGAACATTTAAGAACCTGTATTTTGAGAGTCATTTCCCGCTTGAAAAAGAGGTGATTTATGCCTAAGCCGTTATCTACTTTGACGAGGGAGCAAGCTAGCAAGATTAAATGGTTGCTAACCGATGTTGATGATACCTTAACATGGGAAGGGAAATTACCTGCCAAAACATTGTTAGCTCTAGACAAACTTAATGCAGCAGGTGTGAAGATTGTGCCCGTGACGGGCGCTTGTGCTGGGTGGTGCGATCAAATAGCAAGACTATGGCCAGTGCATGGTGTGATTGGTGAGAATGGCGCCTTTTGGATGCAAAAAAATACACGGGGATTTTTGACGAATACCCTATATCCGATGGCGAAAATGAGATCGCGACAACATGAATTAATGAATGATTTAAACGCGCTATTAAAAGATTATCCTGATATTGGATTTGCCGATGATCAAGCCTTTCGCTTCTGCGATGTCGCCATTAATTTAAGCCAAGATCGTGAACCGATTGATGAAGCAATATGCCAGGAATTATTGGATAGTATTCGCCAATTACGTGTTGATGGTGAAGTGGTTAATGCTGCGCTTAGCTCTATTCATCTTAATGTGTGGGTTGGTCATCACAGCAAACGCTTTACTGCGGAGCATTACCTATTAGAAAATGCACAGAATGGCATTATTCAGCTAGATGAAGTGGCCTATGTTGGCGATTCATTAAATGATGAAAGCATGTTTACTTGGTTATCGAATACGGTTGGCGTTAAAAATATTGAGCCAGTGCTGGATAAGTTAGCGGTAAAGCCCGCGTATATTGCCACAAGGAATGGAGGCTATGGTTTTGCTGAGTTAGCTGAGGTTATTTTACAAGCAAAGGAAACAAGGTTAGCGATCGTGCCTGATAGGAAGGTCGCTCGTTGATAATTTATACCCATTACCAATCAAGATGCATTGATCAGTCACTCGCTCGGATGCCAAGACAAGGCGTAACATGATGTCAAGGACGGGTCCTTATCGAATGTTACAACGCAGTATTGGTATTTGAGCGAGTGACCCGTAGGGCAAGCCATGAGGCAAACATCTTCGTCGTTATAAAGTCTTGATTTAACCCGTTAGATCTTCAACTTTATGCCTAGAATCTGCTCACCTCATGGCTTGCTGATTTTTGCATTTTGAATGGCAATGGGTATAGATGCTTTCATCGGTGAGGTGAAAGCATCTATTTTCTGTTTTGTATATTAATGCGCGCCTGGCATGCTGTCATCCATAATAAGTTTAATGCCTAATGCAATTAATACCGTCCCAGTAATACCCTCCATCCACGTTAAAATAGAAGAATTTTGTACAAGTTTTTTAGCGGAATTAACTAATGCTGCCAAACTACACTGCCATACCATTGCAATCACAAAATGAATACCTGCCATGCATAAAGATTGAATAAAAGGCGAGTGTTGCGGATCAATAAATTGCGGCAAAAATGCAAGGTAGAAAACGGCTGTTTTAGGGTTTAACACATTGGACAAAAAACCCTCTCGCAGCGACCGTTTACAACTAAAATCGCTGGTTTCTGCGTGGCTAACTTTTAGTCCTTTAATACCTTTAAATGTTGCTCTAATACCGTTAAAGCCTAAGTAAATTAAGTAACAAGCACCAATCCATTTCATGGTTTGAAACAATTCAGCAGATTGCAGTAATATCGCTGAAATTCCAATGGCTGAAAAAGTTGCGTGGATAAATAATCCTGAACAAATACCGAGGCTAGTCACATAGCCATCGGTGCTGCCTGAGCGACTGGTATTTTTAATGACTAATGCGGTATCTAAGCCTGGAGTGAGGGTTAGAATAGTAATCGCGATAAGAAATGCTTCAAAATTTAGAATATACATAGAGATGGGCGCCTAATCCAATTAGAATAACTGTTATATCAATAAAGTAACAAGATACCAAGCTTGTTTTTTCTTTTAAGGTAATTTTATTTTTCTGCATTATGGGAACGCATTATGACAACACTTGAAAAATTGATTGATCATTCAAAACAAATTTCGCATTTTAATCATCTCGCTGCTATCTGTGGATGGGATCAGGCTGCAATGATGCCCTCTGGTGGTAACCAAGCAAGATCTGAAGCGATGGCTGCATTGTCTGTTCATATTCATCAATTGCAAACACAACCCCAGTTAGCAGATTGGTTCGAACAGGCAAGTAATGAAACTCTTAGTACCCAGGATAAAGCAGTATTACGTGAATTAAAGCGTAGCTGGCAGTTAGCAAATGTTTTGCCGGCCGATTTAGTACAGGCGAAATCATTAGCAGGTTCTAAATGTGAGCACGCATGGCGCACTCAGCGTAATGAAAATAACTGGGATGGCTTTGCGGATAACTGGAAGGAAGTGGTTAAACTTTCTCAAGAAGAAGCACAAATTCGTGCCGAGGCAACTGGCTTAAATCCTTACGATGCCATGCTCGATATTTACGAGCCGGGCACAAGCACTGCATCTTTAGATAATATTTTTAATGATGTTAAGAGTTGGCTGCCTGAATTAATTGATCAAGTGGTCGATAAACAACAAGCAGAGTCTTTTATTACCCCACAGGGTGAATACGATACGGACAAGCAAAAGATGCTTGGGCTTGAGGTAATGAAACTACTTCAGTTTGATTTTGAACATGGTCGTTTAGATGAAAGTGTTCATCCTTTTTGTGGCGGTGTGCCAACGGACGTTCGTTTGACCACGCGTTATAATAAAAATGAATTTGTACAATCATTAATGGGCGTTGTTCATGAAACGGGGCATGCAAGTTATGAACAGGGATTACCCAAGGCTTTTGCTGGGACGCCTGCTGGTGAAGCACGTTCCATGGGAATTCATGAATCACAGTCACTTTTTATGGAAATGCAGATAGGCCGTAATGATAATTTTATCGCGTTACTGGCTGATTTATCTAAAGATGCCTTTTCTACTAATGAGCCTGCATTGTTTACACCGGAGAATTTCCAAAAACTGTATACCCGCGTGGAAAAAGATTTTATTCGTGTTGATGCAGATGAACTGACCTATCCTGCACATGTTATTTTACGTTATGAAATCGAACGTGATTTAATGAACGGTAAAATTCAATTTAGTGATGTGCCTGAGTTGTGGGATCAAAAAATGCGAGCTTATTTAGGATTATCAACAAAGGGTAATTATAAAAATGGTTGCATGCAGGATATTCACTGGACCGATGGAAGCTTTGGATATTTTCCTTCCTATACACTAGGGGCAATGAATGCCGCACAGTTTATGGCTGCGATGAAGAAAACAGTAGATGTCGATGCTGCGATCCGCAGTGGCGATCTCTCTCCTATCTTTACTTGGTTATCGACAAATATCTGGAGTAAAGGAAGTTTATTGACTACCGATGAGTTGGTTAAAGGCGCAACGGGCGAAACCTTGAATCCTTCGTTCTTCAAAGCGCATTTGGAAAATAGATATTTAACCGACTAAACTCACCGCTCCAAGTATGGCATGCTTTTGGGGCGACGAATTCAGTCGCTCTAAGGGGCTTGCATTGTGATCGTTAGTGATAATAATTCACCGCACACAATATATAAGTATTTTCTAATTCATAAATTCGTAATTTTTAACTTCCATGAAAAACTATGTATACGACTTTATTTTCCTCTACCTTAGAAGTAATACCCAGATTTAGATAGAGTCCTTGGTCAGATGCTATTTGCATTGCGAATAGTGTCGGTTCCTTTGATGGTTGCCATTGCTCGAAGTCAGGTCCAAGCAAATAACGATTATCCTCTATAAAATATTCTTCTTTATTATTAAGGCTAATCATCCAATTATTAAATGTTTGAAAATCCATCTCTATTTTTAAGCGAATAAATAGTTCACCACCTTTTTCTTGATAAAAATGTATAATTTTTGCTTTGTCGGGTAAAACTAGACCTAATTCAGCTAGATAACTTCTATGCTTTACAGTTTCATTGTTAGTATTTACATCAACTAGCTGACTGCCATTTTTTTGCTCGTTACCACATGCATTTGAGCCAACCAATACAAGAAAAAACAAAACAGTTTTCCTGATATATTTCATTTATCTTTTACCTTGAATGCGAGGTACTTCTAATTATATTTGGAAAATCGTTATTTAGCTGACTAAAATCACCGCCCCAAGTCTGGCATGCTTTTGGGGCAGCGACTTCAGTCGCTTTAAGCGTATTGCATTGTGGCCGTTAGTGGTAATAACTAAGGGGTCAATCTCTACTGACAGCTGAACGCTAAAAGCTTAAAACTATTTTACCCACACTTACTATCACCACAATTTAGGCACGTTAAACAACCATCCATAGTAATCACTGATTTTTGATGACATTTACTACACATCACTGCATTTTTAGGAAAGTCGCTGCTAGTGGTTTGTTCTGTATTATTCGCTGCCATTTGCGCTTTTTTTTCTGCTAAATAGCGCTGTTGGTGGACATCAGTTTCATCTTTGAGCATCCCGATTCGTTTCATATGCGTTTCTATAATAAAACCAATTTCAGCAACAATGCTTGGCATATATTGACCTGTACCGGGTTTGAAATATCCCCCCTTAGGATCGAAAACGGCTTTTAATTCTTCGACTAAAAATGTTGCATCGCCACCTTTTCGAAATACCGCCGAGATAACGCGGGTCATGGCTACGACCCATGCATAGTGATCCATGCTTTTAGAGTTGATAAATAATTCGTAGGGATGAATTTGTTCATATTCCGTCCCCTCATTTAGCAGCACATCGTTAATCGTAATATAAAATGCATGATCCGATACCGGTGGTTTTATTTTATAGGTGGTTCCCATTAAAGCTTCTGGACGAGAGACATTTTCATTCATCTTTTGAACAAGAGTTTCGTCTTGTGTCTCATTCTCTTGTATTTCTTTTTCTTGACTTACTACTTTGTAGCCAATAATTTTTTTATCTATATTGATTGTCATCATTGCTCCTTAGCTACGAATTAGAACTTTCCGTAATAGCCTTCTTTTAATGCATCAAAGAGGTTGGCTGCGGAATGTTCTTCACCATCGTAATTAACTTTTTCATTGCCTTTTACTGAAATGGTCGAGCCATCTTCTAAGGTAAATTCATACTGCGTATTTTCAAGATCTTGCTCTTTGACTAACACCCCCTGAAATGCTTCTGGATTAAAGCGAAAAGTGGTACAACCCTTTAAACCCTGGGCGTGTGCGTAGAGATAAATACCTTTAAATTCGTCATAATCAATATCAGTAGCAACATTGATCGTTTTAGAAATAGAGGAGTCTATCCAGCGTTGTGCTGCAGCTTGAATATCAATGTGTTCGTGGGGATTCACTTGATCAGCGCAGATAAAATAATCGGGTAATTGTGTTTCCGTTGCCTGGTTATCAATTAATTGACGGTAGGCTAGCATTTCAAAGGAATAAACATCGACAGCTTGCTTTGATTTTTTACCTTCAGTAATAATATTACGCGTATATTTATGGGAGAAACTGGGTTCAATACCATTACTAACATTATTCGCAATTGAGAGTGAAATGGTGCCAGTTGGTGCAATTGAAGAGTGATGGGTAAAGCGGCAACCTTTTTCGATAATTCGTTGGACAAGTTCTGGTTCTTCTTCAGCAACTTGTTGCATGTAACGGCTGTATAGCCCATGTAGCACTTTACCTTTGACCTTATCACCGATTTTAATGCCGTCTTTTCGCATCTCTGGGCGTTTAGTTAGCATTGCTGAGTCGATAATAAACTCTTCTTCCATTATCGGTGCCGCACCTTTTTCTTCGGCAAGTTCAATGCCGGTTCGCCATCCTTGCAATGCCATCTGCTTAGATGTTTCTTCGGTAAAGGCAACGGATTCTGCACCACCATAACGAATACCTAACATAGCAAGAGCTGATCCTAAGCCAAGGAATCCCATACCATGACGACGTTTACGGATTAATTCAGCTTGTTGCTCCTGTAAAGGCAGACCGTTAATTTCAACAACGTTATCGAGTAAACGAGTAAAAATAGCAACGACTTTACGATAACGATCCCAGTCAAAACGAGCATCGCTAGTAAAAGGGTTATCCACAAATTTAGTGAGATTGATAGAACCTAAAAGGCAAGCACCATAGGGAGGAAGTGGCTGTTCTCCACAGGGATTGGTTGCACGGATATGCTCGCAGAACCAGTTGTTATTCATTTCGTTTACGCGATCGATAAGAATAAATCCAGGCTCTGCATAATCGTAAGTCGATGCCATAATGACATCCCAAACACGTGATGCCCGCATAGTCTTATATATGCGGCAGGCAACTTGCCCTTGATCGTTCAATATATAGTGTTGTGAAGCTGAATATTTTAAATCAAAGGGGCAATCTCGCCATACAATTTGTTCACTGTTATCTAATGCAAGGTTATCGGATTCAACTTCTTTTGCTGTTGCAGGAAAGCTTAAGGGCCATTCGGCATCTTCTTTCACCGCATTAATAAATGCTTCAGAAATTAATAATGAAAGATTAAACTGACGAAGTCGACCATCTTCTCGTTTAGCGCGGACAAACTCCATCATATCAGGATGAGATACATCAAAGGTGCCCATTTGAGCACCACGCCGACCACCCGCTGAACTGATGGTGAAACACATTTTATCGTAGATATCCATAAAGGAAAGTGGGCCAGAGGTATAAGCACCTGCACCAGAAACATAAGCGGCACTCGGACGAAGCGTTGAAAATTCATAGCCAATACCACAACCTGCTTTTAGTGTCAGCCCGGCTTCATGGACTTTATTCAGGATGCCATCCATGGAATCTTCGATAATACCTGAAACCGTACAGTTAATTGTAGAAGTCGCTGGTTTGTAATCATGGGCACCTGCATTAGAGGTAATTCGGCCCGCCGGTATCGCACCATTTTGTAATGCCCAGAAAAATTCTTGAGTCCACTTTTCTTGTTGTTCCTTTGTTTTTTCAACAGCAGCCGTTGCTTGTGCTACACGTATAAAAGTGTCATCGAGGGATTGATCAACGGGATGACCATGTTTATCTTTTAAGCGGTATTTTTTGTCCCAAATATCTTGGGATGCATCCTGCAGTGGTATGTCTTGGACGGTCGCTGGGCACGATTGTGCAACGCGGGGTGATGCCATGTTTCTCTCCTTACGATTACTAAATGTATGTGTTTTTGTAGTTAGGAGGCACTATATATTGTGTCTAAGGCGAAAAAGTATAGCGATTTTGGCGTGTAAATACGAATACAATATTTTTAAAAAAGAGTGAATTTTGGCATGAATTATATTGAGACTTGGTCGTTTATATTAAGGGGGGATAAAGGGAACCATGGTGTAAAGTATCTCTATGAGACTTCAAGATAATAAGACTCATAGAGATTATTTTCGTTGTTATTGTCCTGCAGGTTGAGTAAACCAAGGAGATCGTGTGTCGGTTAAATTGTATAGGTCATATTTTCGACCTAATTTTTGTCCACCATCTCGAGTTAAAGGTTGCCAGTCTAAAATAACACGTGTTCTGCTCGGTTTAACAGTTAAGACGTCAAAGGGCATTGAAACGTAGAACCCCTTTGTAAAGCTGCCTTCACCAAAATCTTCAGAAGATAAATCAGTAAAACTTGCGTAAAAACCCGCAATAATACCACTATTAAAGCGTTTAGAAACATCTAAGCGTACACCTTTATCTTGACCAAGGAATTGGCCTATATTTGCTTGAATTAAGGTATTACCTAGAAATGATAATTGAGGTCTGTAATAAAGGTTTATAAAGCCAGTTTCACCTTGAGATAATACATAAGCGGCGCAGTTGGTTGTATATACACCACCGTTACATCCGTCATCAAATTCAAAATAATCATCTGAATAAGTTGAAAACCAATTATTCGGATCACGTTGAGAAATGAGACTTAGATCTGCTCCTATTGCCCAATTTGAATTTTCAGGACGATATAAAACTTCTCCACCAATACCTGCGAACATGGATTCTAGATAACCGCCGTAACCCTGAAAATAAATGTTTTCACTTAAACGGTCAAACCAAGTCAATTGTAAGTTAGTCATGCGTACGGGATTATCGTGTACATAATAGCGGAATAAGCTTCTGACTCTTGGCACCGCGAAATTATCAATATAGGGCGAATTTTCAACGTAGCTAAATTCATCGTAATTATCAAAAAAATTAATATACAGCGCACCAGATAACTCAAGCTTGGGCGTTAATTGATACGCGCTATTTGCTGTTACACCGACAGCATACAAATAAAAGTTCTCCGCACTACCAAAACTTTGAGTTAATGTGCCGTCCAGATTGTAGGTGAGTTTATTGTCGTTTGGACTAAAACTAGTACTGTTTTGTGGCGTTAAATTAGTCATACTTGATACTTTAGCATCGTCTAGTTTGGCACCAATATATTCGTTATTGATAACTTGATCGAATTTGTCAGCATCGAATTGTGTTTCAATTAACTCCATTCCTTTTTTCATTTCAATGAAAGTATAGGATTCAATATCAGGAGTACGTACTTGAGAAAGTAATAGACCTGCTCTCTTTTGAGCAATATCTAAATCCCGGTATTTAGTTTGTGTTGCTTTAACTGTAATATTTTTTTCTGAGGTAATTATTTCTGCTTGTTGATACCCTGCATTATTAGCAAGTTCTTTACTCACCTCAGCCCAATTTGTATTTTCTGTCTTTGAATTCGGCGCATAAGCTGGCACTGGTGAATCGCGCCATGATGGTGTTATATTATTGAAATTAGTGTTGAAGGTAAAACCAAGTGTTAGCGTATCGCCTCGTTCATAACCTATTCTTAAATCCCCCCAATGCGCGATATTATATAGTAGTCCAAAATTCCAAGGGGTATGCTGAGTCATTTCCGTTGCACCTTTCGTCACTGGAAAATCACCGCTATAGTCATTACTGTCATATTCAACTTTTAGGCGTAACGGTTGATAAGGTGTCTGATATTCAACCCCACCAAAAATGGCGGAGGAACCCTTAAACCATTTACTGTATTCAATAGTCCCTCCATTATCACTATAACCATTACTACGTTCACAATAACTACCACTTAGTGTACAAAATGGATTGCTAAAATTATCACTCTGACCTAGATATCCCCATCCCATCCCAAGTGTGAAGTCTACATTAGAAAAGCGTTTTGTTGCCGCAATAAATTCACCATCGAATAAACCTGTTCCACCAATGTCACGAATACCAACTGAGGTCTCTGGTAACCAAGAGCTTTCTTCCAATAAACGAAACTTAACATCGATACCTTTATCGGTATAACTAGTGTCACCACTGAGTTCATAGTATGGGCTATATAATAAATCTCTTACAGTTGTGTAGCGTATCGTTGTTTCTGCCCAAGGCATTAACTGTAATGATACAGTGCCATGGTAATATTCGTTATTGAACGTTCCACCAAAGCTTAACTCACCTTCCGGTGCCATTCGACCACTTGGCATTTGCATTAAACCAACACCACCAAAGTCTGTTTGTGAGACGTTAAATTTTGCTGGTGTGAAAGGATCTGCAGTGGTTGTTTTCGTAAAGGACAAGAAAACAATAATTGATAACTTAAAAAGTGATGAGTTCAATTTCATTAGATCGTTCCAGACACAGTTAAAGGGGGGAGATACCGCAATAAATTAGCTATTTTTTGATTAAGAGAAGCAAATTCTGCTGGTAGTTTATCAAAGCCAATAAAAAGGGTTGCGCCTGGTGCGAAGAAAGTGGTGATATTATTCCAATAGTTATTACTTGCTTTATTGACGACACCATCCGGTTGAATAATATAAACGAAGGAAGTCTGGCTTGTTATTGGTAATGGTATTGTTTTTAGATAATCTGCGATAGAACGATGTGCGATTAGCTCCTCGCGTTGCTTTATCTCTTTTCCTCCAACGATACGGATTTGATTCGACCTAACTGGTGTTTCTAATATGAAGTGGCCCTTTAAAAGAGGATTAAATTGATTTTGGATACGTACTAAATCATTATCTAAATTAATGAAATGGCGATAATTGAAGTCATTAGTTTGAATGAATTTAATTAACAGGTCTGCTTTAATTTTCGTTTTGGGTTTAGCCTGACTCAAATGCGTTAATTGAGCGATTAATTCATTTTTTAACTTGGTGATTTTTTCATTGTTTTTTTGTTCTAATAATTGAGCTGCTAACCAAAAGATAGAAAAACTTCCTTTGCTCTGAATGTTTGTTTCAACATCACTAAGTACTTGGCTTAATCTTACTGGTGATGGGTAAGTTAAATTCAAGGAAAGTGAAGGGACATGAACAATTAATTGCGTTTGGGGTTCACTAGCATTTGTTGTATTTACCAGCAGCAATAAACTTAACACAATCATTTTGTAAATAGCGTTCATGCTGTTACCTCGTAAAGGGTTTGAGAATGGTCATTTCAATTGATGCCATATCAGGGCCAAGGTATTGAATAGATTTTACAACTTCATGGGAAGTTTTATCTAACCAGAAATGATTAGTAAATTGCGCATGAATAGCAGGGATCGAAACTTCTTCTTGATAATAATCTGTCTCTTTGTCCCAAATAGTAGAATGAATGGTTTCAGAGTCGATGTAATTCCAAGTTAAATTTGCTTCGTAATTATAGCGATATTGGGGTTGCCAATCATAAATCGCATGCCATTCATGATTATTTGGTTTTTTACCATTCAGTGTTAATGGGTCAATTGAATTATTGGCGTTTAAACCACTAATATTATTATTGAGTAATCTTAATGTTTTAATTAAACGTCCATTTTCAGTTGTTAACATTACTCTGTCAGCTGAAAGCCATTTTAATTGAGTTTGTGTCGGATCTTTAGGGGAAAGCTCTGCTAATGCCAAAACAATAAGTACTTGATGTCCATTATCAATTTTTAAATAGCTATTAGCATAAGGAATATCTTGTAACGCTTCTTTCGTTTTTATGACATTGGGGAAGCCAAATACTGCTTCGTCCACAGTTGCGAGAACATCTTTTCCTCTTTGAGAACATGCGCTAATAAAAATTAAGCAAAAAAGAAACGGTAATTGTTTTAATAAAGGCATAATAATCTCATGTTGAAAATATAAAAAAGCCACCAATAAATTGATGGCTTTTTGAGTATTTTTTTTAGATTAGTTTGTACCAGTTGTACCAGTTGTACCAGTTGTACCACTAGTACCATCTGTTCCGTCTCCGGATGATGCATCAATTACGATAGCTAATAAAGCTGTAGAGCCAGCAACTGCAGCGACACCTACAGTACCACTAGATAAACCAGTTGCACCTGATACGCCTGCTTCACCCTCAGCCATTGCAGAGCCTGCAAATAAAGCAATTGCTAAAACAATAAGACTTTTTTTCATAGTTTTTCCTTTTCCAAACATCGATGTTAACCAACTATAAGTATAAGCTGATTGACTTAATTTAGCATATTAAATATTAAAAAATAAGCAATTTTAATATATTGGCTTAAGAGAATAGTTCAATTTTATCTAACAATATACATTTATTTTGCGCAAGTTTTTAAGGTATAGTTAGAATATTTTGCTAGCGCATTTTTAACTGAGTAAATGAAAAACAGAAGCGAGAATAGAGCAATGTGTCTTTTTATCTGTGATTTAATAGGGTGGTTATCGGTAAGTGACTTATTTTAAAAGAAAAATATTAGCTTCTATCTGTTGGATTTTTTCTTACTTGATCATCTTACCATTACAAGCCAACCCTTGGGTGGAAAGTGATGATGCCTATTTGAGAAGTGATTTACAATTACTTTCGGATGCTGGTTTAATAAGTGTGCCTGTTAATACTTTTCCTTTACCATGGCGAGAGATCTCAGAACAAATAATAAATTCATCACCCAATAATTTAAGTGATAACGTTCGTTCAGCTTATTTTCACCTTCGCTACAAAATTAACGCTGCGAAAGAAGGATATGGTAATAATTCTTTGAAATTAAAGGCTTCACAGGAAAGTATTCCGAGTAGTTATGGGAGCCGTAATGATGTTAAATGGGGTGTTTTTTCTAGTGCTGCATTTGATGAATTACGTTTTGCGATGAAAATAAGTGCTAACTATGCACAATATTATGACAAAGAAAATTTTCAATATAACTTAGATGATAGCTATTTCGCAGTTACAACGGGTAAGACCAACTTCTTTATTAGTACTCAAAATCAGTGGTGGAGTCCCAGTTGGATTCAGTCTTTAAGTGCTGAGCAGCGCATTCATCCCTCCTATGAATTAGGCATGGAGAAAACCTTTATAGATTTACCTGCGATCGGGAATGTTTACGTTAAATCAGGGATTAATCAGTTAAGAAGTAGTGATGATTGGAAATATTCATGGCGATCTCGTTTATCATTGCGACCAACCGAGATGTTGGAATTATCTTTGACGCGCTTTGATTTTATGGACTCACAGAATAACGATGTTGAAGAACATGATTATCAAACAAGTACAGATGCTCGTTTAAGTCTATTTTCTATTACGGATCTTCCATTGGGGATTTATACCCAATACATAATTAATGATTCACAATCAGAATTTAATGATTATTTATTAGGAAGTGATTATAGTGTGCGGGCTTATGATAATCAGATACGGTTCGTTTTTGAGTATAGCCACATCGATGAAAAATATTCTCGTTACTCACTAGGTACTTACGTGCAGATGGAAAACGATCATCAATGGCAACTTTTTTTACATCGTAACAATACAGAAAGTAATGGAAATCAGTTAGTTGGTGCTTACCGTTTTCTGCTTTACAAAGGTATGTTATCTTTGTCATTTTTATTCTCTGATGCAGAATTTTCTGATCCAGTTAATGCTGGAATCTCGTGGGAATTACGTTTTTGACCATTTTGGATAAAGTTAATACTTAGTCTAGAAGGTTTTCATAATTTATAATAAATAGGTAATTAATAAAACATGTTTAATTTATATCGATTATTTTCAATGCTTATTTTGTTAGTTTTGTCTGCTAATGCAGTTGCTGCAAGCCCAACTCCTGAGCAAATCGCACAATTTAAAAAATTACCTGCTGCTCAACAAAAAATGCTTGCCTCTCAATATGGAATGGACCTCGATCAACTCCAATCTCTTTCATTACAGAGTACTTCGACAATAAATATGAATCAACCTCAAGAAACAATTCAACCTCGTACACTCGAGAATGCTCATAAAAGAGATGAAACGGAAGATGTTGTTAGTGTCGATGATTTAGACATGTTTGGTTATGATTTGTTTGCCGGCGAGCCCATGTCATTGACTCCCTTGGATGATCTCCCTGTTCCTAATAATTATATTTTGGGCGTCGGTGATGAATTACAAATTAAGGTTTTTGGTAAAAAGACTGAAAATTATAACTTAGTAATTGATCGTGAAGGTAGTATTTATATTCCAGAGTTAGGCCCATTTCAAGTTCGAGGGTTAACTTATCAGCAAGCTCGTCAAGATATCTCTAAATTCATAAAGCGAAGCATGATTGGTGTAGAAACGAGTGTAAGTTTAGGTAAATTAAAAACGATACAAGTATTTGTTCTTGGTTTAGCTTATAAGCCAGGTAGTTATGTTGTAAGTTCACTTTCTACTGCAACTCAAGCAATAAAAGCGGCTGGAGGGATTGATGAATTAGGTTCATTACGTCATATCCAAATTAAACGTAATAATATAATAATTAAAACGATTGATCTGTACGACTTATTAATATCTGGCGATACATCATCTGATATATCTCTTAAACAGGGCGATGTTGTATTTATACCACTTAAAAAGAAAACCGTGAGTATTTATGGTGCCGTAAAACGGCCTGCAATATATGAGTTAAAAAATGAAATAAATATTGATACTGTACTTTCGCTTGCGGGTGGATTAGCAGCTGAAGGTGAACAAAAAGTACAAGTGACAAGAAAGACTAATAAAGGATTGCAATTATACGATATTAAATTGAATAGTGCCGAATCGAATAAAACATTTTCAATGCGTAATGGAGATGAATTATTAGTCGGTAAATCAAGTGATGTTTATCACAATGCAGTCACACTCTCTGGCGCAGTTACTAATCCTGGTGTTTATCAATGGACAAGAAATTCAACTGTGAGTGACATTGTTAAATCGCTTAAATTAGATGTGAATAAAGACGCTGAATTGCAAAATGCTTTACTTGTGAGAGAGATTAGTCCGGATCATCAAATCAAGGTTATATCTTTTAATCTGCTCGAAGCTATTTCTAATCCGAAAAGTAAATTAGACATAAAATTGCAAGCTGATGATCAGATTATAGTTTTAAATAAGGACAATGGTGGCTATAACCAGTCAACACTTGATCAAGATTTACAATTTCCGAATATGCCGGGAAGAAAAACAGATTTATCGGCAAATACCAGAAATAATAATGTTAATTATACAAATAATACAAATGGCATAAATAACATCAATGCCAATAGTAAAAATAGTGACATTAACAATGTAAATAATACAAGCAATAGCAATTATGGAAGTAGCGGTAATAGTTATAATAATATAGAAAATTCGAACGTTACTAGTAGTTATGATAATGATGAATTAGAAATATCTGATTTAGATGATAAATCGATAGCTCAAAATAACGCACAGGCATTTAGAACGGAGTTATTAAAGCCAATTATTGCACAACTTAAGGCACAAGCTGATTATCAAACTCCAGTGCAAATTGTAGATATTAGAGGTGCGGTTAAGTTTCCGGGGGTTTATCCATTATTTGAAGATGCTGATCTTCAAACACTGATTAACATTGCTGGAGGATTAAAAGAGGCTTCTTATCTAACCGAAGGTGAGCTCAGCCGTATGAAATTGGCTAATGGGAAGACGCATATTGATTATCAAAAAATTAATATTGCAGATGCAATGGCAAGTAAAAATAATGCAAATCTAAAATTAGAAAGTAAAGACCGTATCCATATTTTCACTAAGCCTGAATGGCGAGAAGATTATAAGATCACTCTATCAGGTGAAGTTAAATTTCCTGGCGAATACGGATTTAATCGAGGTGAGACGTTATACGATGTAATTGAACGAGCGGGTGGCTTAACTGAATATGCCTATCCAGAAGGTGCCGTTTTTGCAAGAGAAAGCTTACGTAAAATCGAACAAGAGCAATTGAAATACCTACATCAGCAATTACGACAAGAAGTAAGTTCATTATCATTTAGACGTCAATCAAGTAGTAATCCAGTCCAAAGTAATAGTGCCCAAAGCGCAATGGAAATGGTTGATAAATTAGGGACGGCAGAAGCGGTTGGTCGCATGTCAATTAATTTAGACAAAATAATGGCGCAGAATAAAGAGCAAAACGTTAACCTAGAAAATCAAGATTTTTTATATATTCCACCATTACGTAAAGTGATTTCAGTCATTGGTTATGTTCAGTTCCCAACGTCTCATATTTTTGAAGCAAACAAAAGTATTAATGATTATATAGCACTTTCGGGCGGAGCAAAAAAACAGGCAGATACTGACAGAGTCTATGTTATTCGAGCAAATGGTAGTGTATTTGTTCCAAATCAGTCTTTTTGGTTTAGTCGAGAAGATAAACCCTTAATGCCGGGTGATACCATCGTGATGCCAATGGATACTGATTATATGGATAAATTAACGACATTTACCTCTGCAACACAAATACTGTATCAACTAGGCGTTGCATGGAGTGCGATTAGCAATTAATAACTTTAAATTAAATCAAGTATCAGTATGAAATTGTTATACCGATACTTTACTAATTGAAAAATGGCTATTGAGTCCGATAGGTTAGAGCTGCAATTTACTATTTTAAGAAATAGGGTGCATCACTAAATAGTGTTCATATTTACACTTTGTACAACGAGATAATGACAATGCAAAATCAAAATGAAAATAACTTCGTATTGGACAATAAAGTGGATCATGACGTTGATCTGCGTGAATTATTTTCTGTCTTGTGGAAAGGTAAATGGATAATTATGCTTTTTACGATTGTTTTTGCGGTGGCTTCTGTTGCATATGCCTTATCAAAACCAAATATTTACACTGCTTCTGTTCTATTAGCCCCAGCGGCTGAAGAGAGTAGTGCAATGAATGGACTTGCCTCACAATTTGGAGGGTTAGCATCTTTAGCCGGTGTGAGCCTTGGATCTGGCTCAACAGATAAGACTGGTTTAGCGATGGCTGTTTTAAAATCAAGGCAATTTCTAACGTCTTTTGTTAATCGACATGATTTGAAAATCCCCCTTTTTGCGGGAAAAGAATGGGACATTCACACTGGGAAATTAATATTAGATAATACCGTTTATGATACAAAACAAAAAAAATGGACGCGTGAAGTTAAACCCGGCAGGCTAAGTGAACCCAGTGACTGGGAAGTATACAAGTTATTTCAAGAGCTCGTTCTTCTAGATACAGATAAAAAGACAGGAATGATAACCTTAAGTGTAGAGTTTTTATCTCCAATGTTGGCTAAACAATGGGTGGACTGGTTAGTTTTGGATTTAAATAAAGAAATGCGTGAAAAAGATTCGCGAGAAGTTGATCGAAATATTAATTACCTTAAAGCAAACCTCGAAGAAACTAATTTAGCGGATATGAGAACTGTTTTTTATCAGTTAATTGAAGATCAATTAAAAACTAAAATGTTATCTCAAGTGCGTGAAGAATATACATTTAAAACAATTGATCCTGCAGTTATACCGGAAGATAAAAGTAAACCTAAACGCGCATTAATATGTGTGCTAGGGACGCTATTAGGAGGGGTATTTAGTATTCTGCTTGTATTAGTGAAATACTTTATGAGAAAGAGTGAAGAGTAAGGGGGGATTCTAACTTTTTAAAACAAGCATATGTAATTAATATTAATATGATGCGCTGTTCTGCTCTGCGCCAATCTTACATCTTCAATTCCTAATTGCGATATTTTATAAAATCCATTTATACCCGTTACCATTCAAGATGCAGACATCAGCAAGACGAGAGGTGAGCAGATTCTAGGCATAAAGGTGAAGATCTAACGGGTTAAATCGAGACTTTATAACAACGAAGATGTTTGCCTCTCGTCTTGCCTTGCGGGTCACTAGCTCGTTTCTTATAAACCATGGCAATACTGCGTTATAACATTCGATAAGGACTAGCCATTAAAGATGTAAAGTCTTGTTTTTACATCTACCGATAGAGGATTAACGCAGTTAATCGCTCGAAAGGTCATCATGTTACGCCTTGCCTTGGTATCCGAGCTAGTGACTGATAAACGCATCTTGATTGGTAACGGGTATATATCTAGCTGAATTATCGCAATAGCAATTATTCCTCTGAATGTATTTTGATTCTAATCAACAAACTAATACCAATTGTATTAAATATTTGATCTAAATTTTGCGCTGGAAAAATGGTTTAGTTTGAGACGAAAATTGCCACTACCGAGAGATTAACAAGTGAATCCTCTAACGTGAGAATTAATATAAAGACATTAATTCTTTAATGGTTGTTCCCTTAACGAAACTTTCAACAAAGAAATAAACTATTTTAACCAGCAAAATAGATCAGCTAATTATTACGATTGGTATAATACCAATAACAAATCTATAGATGAGTCTAGATAATATCGAGTTACCACAAATAACAAATATTGGTGTCAATCAACTAAGATTATTAAGTTATTTTTTCGTAGGAAAATCTGAGAGGGGGGTAATTGCATTCGCAGAACAACGTTTAGGCTAAATTCTTTAGTATTTCATTTTTACATACCTATGTAGATGAGGCTGACGATCACCTTAGATCTGCTGTCTATTACACAAAAACTATTTATAGAACGTAACTTATTAATTCTTTGAATATTCTCTATTTGAACTCAGTCATTTTATGTAAATCAAAACGCGATCTTATTTGTAATATTATTAATCATTAAAAAGTCAATGAATTATGATGAAAAGGTGTCATGAAAATTACACATTTTCCATTTTTTTGCGAATATGCACCTTTTTTAACATGATGTTTTGCATACTTGATTTGTTTTTTTCATAATTGCATAGTATTTACAATATTCAACTCTTTTTACTTAATATTTTTGTGATTTATGCGCACGTTATTAATTGACAATTTTAATGATTGGATTATAGTGCTAATGCATTATTAACTAAATAGTAGTTTTAGTTGATAAAATCATCTTTTGACTCTCTTAGTTAAAGGATGGTTCATTTCTATAGCTTGCTCAAAGTATCGATACTTCTATGGGCAAAGTTGATAAATGTATATATATATATATAAAATTAATTAAGGGAATTACTTACATGAAAAAATTTAATTTAGCTGCTGTAACAGTAGCTGTAGTTGGTTCATTAACAGCGGGTTCTGCATTCGCTGGTACAGCTGCATGTTTCGAAGTATATAAAGGTGCTGATAATGCAGCATATCTTCCTGCTGATGTTGATAATGGTGTTGATGCTGTAAATGTTTATGGTTTTGCTACTACATATGCTCCAGCTAGTTGTACTGCTCAATCAGAACTTGCAACTGGTGTTGATGCAACTGCAGGAAATTCACTACTTCCAACTAATGAAGCAAAAATCGCTTACGAATTAACTGGCAATTTAGATGTTGATTTTGATGCTGTAGATGGAACTGACACAGATTTACAAATTGTATATATTCCTACTACAGATGTACCACCAGGTACATTGATCACCATGAAATTAACTGGTGCAACATTTGATGGTAATTCAGATCTTATCCATTTGGTGCAATATGACCAAGATGCAGCTGACGGTTCTTTTGAAGCAGTTGCATCTTCTGATGGTGATGTAGACGGTGAGAGTACAATCACATTCTTAACTAAATCTGGTGTTACAATCGGTGCGGGTACGCGTTTAGTATTCTCTCGTGTTTCTTCAGGTGCTGTTGAGGCTGACATTGACCCTGTAGGTATTCACATTGAAAACACAGGTTGTACTGATCCTGATTCAACAGAAACTGTTACTATTGCTGCAACATCTGCAGTAACAGATGGTGGTACTGGTTACGATATTATTGGTGCGGTATCAAGTGCTCAACTTGTTGCTGATATCAGCGCTCAATTCCGTACATTTGTTGGTGTAACTGCAACTGATGGTGAAGTTAATGCTGAGAGCAAAGACGCTTTCAATAATGATATTATTTCTCGTACAGAATTTGTTTATGAAGATTCATCTACTGACAAATTTACACTTAAACAACATCAATTAATCACTGCTGCAACTTTTGTTGATTATGGTGCTAATAATGCATTCGACCAATCAGTTGACTTAGATGCTGATGATTATTTATCTACAACATTCGTAACAGATGCTGATGCTGGTGCTTCTGTGAAAGCTGGTATTTTCGATTTACAAAATGCGTCTACTGGTGATGTTAGTGAACAAATTGGTGTTGAAACTGGTGTTCTATACGGTACATTAAATACTGCTAGTCCTTATGAAACGCAAGCAACTTCTATCTTTACAGATGGTATTGCTGATGACGGTGAATCTTACCCATCTGCTCTTGCTTCAGATACAGCTTACGGTCAATCAAACACAGTTTACTATGTGTTAGAAAATGTAGCTGCTGATGGTGAATACGGTGTAATGAACTTTAATTACGCACATACACCTGAGTACACTCTAGAGTTCAATGAAGAAGATACACTACTTGATCATTGTACTACTTCAAAAAATCTACATAACGTAGATGTAAACGGTGCTGTACTGAAAGTACCGTATGCATATGATACAGCTAATAACTGGATCCGTATTACAAACGAAAACTCTGAAGATGCTGTAGTAACTATGGATATCTTCGATGAAGATGATCACACTGCTCCTGTTACAGTAATCCTTGATGAAGGTGTTTCTAAATACTCTTCAACTTTATACTTAGCTGATGACTTAATTGATCAAGCGGTAGAAGCTGGATTTACTCGTAATGCTGAAGGTCATAAACGTTACACAATGACATTCACTGTAACTGCTCCAAGCAACACAGTTCACGGTGTAAGTGTTCAGAAAATTGCTGGTGGTGTAGATCGTGTATTACCAGTACTTGATATGAATGATTGGAGTGAATAATCGATAATCGTTATTCGATATTCGATATTTAAACCAATAATTTAAAAACCTCCGTAAGGGGGTTTTTTTTTGCTGTGATTTTTTAATTTAAGGAAAAAATATGTTTTATCGTGTTTTAATGAATAGCAATCTTTTTATTCGATTGGTATTTATGTTACTTGTATCTAGTCTTTTTCTTTCTGGTTGTGCTGTAACGGAACAAAGCAAATCGACTGACTCAATGCAATCCGAACTAGTGCTATTAAAAAAACAAGTATCAACACTGACTCAAAATCAAACAATAATTGCACAAAAGATCGGACTTGCTCAACCCCATTTAAATGTCGGAGAAAGTGCAAGTTTAGGAGATGAAAATGCGCCTGTTATCTTGGTTGAGTTTACTGATTTACGTTGTCCATTTTGTAAAAGATTTAATTCAGAAACATTTCCTACGTTAATGGATAAATATATTTCAACAGGAAAAATGCGTTTTATTGGAAAGCATTTACCAATAACATCATTACACCCTAGTGCTTTTATTGCTTCACAATTGTTAGAATGCTCTCGTGAACAGACTTCAGATGCGATAGGTTATGAAAAAGCAAAAACATGGATATTTTCTCAGAAAAAAGGTATTTCTGATGCTGAACTTGATTCCTTTAGTATTGCGCAAAATGTTGATAAAACTGCATTAGAAGCTTGTATGAATGGCTCTGATGTAACGGCAAAAATCAGAGAAGATATGTTGATGGCTAAACAATTAGGACTCAATAGTACGCCTTCATTTGTGATTGGATTACAAAAAGAGGGGGTAGTGACAGATTGGAAAATAATTAAAGGTGCAAAAACGATTGATCAATTTAGTCAAGCTATCGACCAATTTGTAACTTTAGCTGCTAATAAACCTAATGTTGAATAATATTAGCGAATCCCAGTCGGTCGTTTGGATATCCGTAATAAAATAACCGGTAGAGGATTAACAGAGTTCATTCTACCGGCATATGTAAAAACAAGTAATACCAATTGTATTAAATATGTGATCTAAATTTTGCGCTGGAAAAATAGTTTAGTTTGAGGCGAAAGTTGATGTAAATGGTTGTTCCCTTAACGAAACTTTCAACAAAGAAATAAACTATTTTAACCAGAAAAATAGATTAGCTAATTATTACGATTGGTATAACCTACTAAAGAATGTATTTTAATCACATCGGTTAATGGTGGGATAGGTTTAGTACTTAGCAAAACAACATATACCCATTACTATTCAATATACAAAAATCAGCAAGCCATAAGGTGAGCAGCTTCTAATCATAAAATTAAAGAGCTAACGGGTTAAATCAAGACGTTATAACGACGAAGATGTTTGCCTAACGGCCTGTTCTGTCGGTCGCTCACTCACACACACACACACCAATACTTCGTTCCAACATTCGATAAGGACCTGCCTTAACATCCTGTTGTGCCTTGTCTTGGTATCCGTGCGAATGACAGATAAATACATATGGATTGATAATGGTAATGCTTGCCACGTTGACTGCTCTTCTGGTCACTAATTAATTCTTTAATATTAAGTTATTACATGTAATAAATAGTTATTTTCGTTATATTATGTTATTTCTATATCAATTGCAGTTATTACGATTAATCTAATTTGATGGGATTTATTGAACTGTTATATGATAAATGACGGTTTGTGTTAATATAATCCCAATTATATTATTGGGTATTTAGGATGAGGTTAGTGAAACATGTTTAATCTGTATCGAGCTGGAAAAGTACAGTCAGAAAGAAAAAATCAAGATGTAATAAAAGGTTTTACTTTAATTGAATTACTGATTGTTATGGTTATTTTAGGGTTGCTTGCTTCTTTAGTTGCACCACAAATGTTTGGTAAAGTTGGCGGTGCAAAGCAAAAAACAGCACAAACACAAATGGAAATGCTTTCAACTGCCCTTGATATGTATCGCCTTGATATTGGAAGCTATCCTAGTGATTTGAGTGAGTTAACAGAGTCCAATTTGGCGGCTTGGGAAGGGCCTTATTTGCCTAAAAATGTGCCAGATGATCCATGGGGAAATAGGTATCAATATAAGTATCCTGGTGATAATGCAGAATTTGATTTAATCAGTTATGGGAGTGATGGCCAAGAAGGCGGAGAGGGTGAAGCAAGTGATATTATCCGCTAGTATAACTGAATATTTACGCGATACGTTAAAGCTAAATGATAAGCAGTTATCTGAAGCGCATAAATTACAAAAAACACTACATGTTTCATTAGAAAAAACGCTTATTTCCATGGGAGTGTTGGAAGAAGAGCAATTACCTTCTCTTTATGCTTCAGTTTATCAGGCAAAAATATTACCAAGTTCGGCAACTGTACTTGAAAGTGAAAAAATTGTTGAATTATTAGATATTATAAATAGTGATTTTTTGTTGGGGCATGGTGCTGTCCCGTTGGATTTTGATAGTGGCACATTAACACTAGGGATTGCGCAAGTAGAGGCGTGGGCCTTATTTGACTATATTAGGTTACTACCGTTTTCAGTCTCTTATAATTTTTGCACAGCAAAACAGCTGGCGTTATTGATGGAGCAGTATGAGCTCAATTTCCAATTAGCCGAACAAAGCATTGATGGTATTTTATATGCCGGAGATGGCGAAATAGCACGTTTAAAAGAGTTGGCACAAGGCGCTCCCACTGTCTCATTTGTTAATCAACTGGTCACTCAAGGGGTTAAAATAGGTGCATCAGATTTGCATATAGAGCCAGTGGCAGATCGATATCGAGCAAGGTATCGTGTGGATGGTATATTACATGAAGCGGATCCGATTCCTCAAAATTTACAGCTTGCGGTTATTTCTCGTATCAAAATACTTTCTGGTATGGATATCGCAGAAAAACGGCGTCCGCAAGATGGTAAAATAGAAACGCGCGCAAATAATGTCGATTTAGATATACGTTGTTCGTCATTACCTCTTGGACAAGGGGAAAGTATGGTTATGCGTTTCTTGATTAAAAAAGCAGTCCAGTTCGATCTCGCAACATTGGGTTATGAACAAGATTTAGCTGAGCGGATTGAAGCCGATTTAAAAAGAACCTCCGGTGTAATCTTAATGACTGGTCCTACGGGCTCAGGTAAAACGACAAGTTTGTATTCCTATCTTAATCAGTTAAACCGCCCCGAAGTTAAAATCATTACCCTTGAAGATCCCATTGAATACCAACTAGAAGGTATTAATCAGGTACAGATTAATAACGAAATCGGTTTTGATTTTGCAAAAGGTTTGCGAAGTATTGTGAGACAAGATCCTGACGTTATTATGGTCGGGGAAATTAGGGATAATGAAACCGCGCGTATAGCTTTACAATCTGCATTAACTGGGCATTTGGTTTTTAGTACTGTACATACTAACGATGCTGCAACTGCTTATACTCGTTTACTGGATTTAGGTGTTCAAGAATACTTATTAAATGCGGCATTGGTATCTATTTTGGCGCAACGTTTGGTTCGTCGTTTATGTTCGTGTGCAAAACCTGTTGATGATGAAACTTTACAGGCGATGAGTCAACAGTATGATTTGGAGCATTTAGCTAAACAGTATGGTGTTGAGGAAATAACACTCAAGACGATAAATGGTTGTGAGCATTGCGGACATACAGGATTCCAAGGGCGTGTGGCATTACTTGAATACCTTCCCTGTGATAATGAAATCAAGCAGTTGCCTAAAGGTGATACCTTTTTTATTGAAGCTGCTGATTATATGAAAAGAAATAAATTAAGAAGTTTAAAAGAAGATGGCTTTTTAAAAGCAATTAAAGGTCAAACAACGTTAGATGAAGTACTGCGGGTAGCCGGATGACGCAGAAGTTTAAATACAAAGCATTAACAGCTTCAGGTGAAAAAATCACTGAGTATATATTTGCCGAAGGTGAAAAAAACGCTCGTGAGCTATTGAAAAAGCAATCTTTGATTGTACTGTCAATCCATGAAGAAAATACGAGTGGACTTTTTAAAGGCCAATCAAGAGTCAGTGTTTCTGCGATTGAGCAATCTACAAACCAATTAGCGACTTTATTAGAAAATGGTTTACGTATTAATGATGCATTAGAAATACTGGTAGATACTGCTGCTTCTCAGGCATTAAGCGAAGTGTGGCGAACCATTTATGCTGAAGTACAGAGTGGTAAGTCTCTGTATCAAGCATTGGAAAAATATCCTGAACATTTTGATTTGTTGTATCGGGAAATGGCAAATATAGCTGAAAATACAGGTACATTACCGAGTGTTTTTCGTAACCTTGCCAATAATCTAGCTTTTCAACAATCTTTGAAAAGTAAAACAATTCAAGCATTGATATACCCTATGATTATCTTCATGGTTTGTGTCGTTGCTATTTTTGCTATTTTTAATTTCGTTATTCCAAATATGGAAAGTGTGTTTACATCAATGGAAACGTTACCTTTTTATACTCAATGGTTGTTGGATACAAGTCATTTTGTGAGTGAAAATAGCTTCTTACTTATTTTCGCTTGTGTTGGCGTATCTGCTTTATTGTATACATTATGGAATCAGGAAAAAACACGGCAGACATTACTGTTGTGGATTAGAGGGGTACCTTTTTTGGGGGGCATGTTTGATAAAGCAGAGCAAATTCGTTTTACTTCAGCGATGAGCCTAACACTGCAAAGTGGTTTAAGTTTATCTGCTTCTTTGCTGTTAAGTATAAAAACATTAACATCAAATAGGAATAAACAACAACTAGAGCAAGCTAGGTTGAAAGTCGATAGCGGTGCCTCATTATCTGAAAGTTTAGCGGCAAGCCATTTTCTCGATAGAATTGCATTATCGCTGATACAGGTTGGAGAGCAGAGTGGAACGCTTGATAAGTCATTTTCAGAAGTTACTTCGCGTTCTAAAAATGATTTTGAAGCCTGGATGATTAAAATGACAGCACTGCTTGAGCCACTTTTGATTCTTATTATGGGTGGAATAGTAGGTACCGTTGTGGTCATTATGTTACTTAGTATTGTGTCTGTTAATGATATTTCACTGTAAGCCTATTAATCTAACTAAAAAGCTAACGGGCTTTACTTTAATTGAGCTATTAATAGTCTTAGTTATTATGGGATTATTAGCATCGGTGTTGGTTCCTGATATGTTTGGGATGTTAAAACGGTCTGAGGCACGAACAGAAATAGCTAAAATTAAAGCATTAACCGAGTTGAGTATTGAAAGAAGTTTTTTTGGGAAGAGTACCATTCAATTAGAATTTTCCTCTTCTGAATTTAAAATTATACAGTTAGCCGAGTTAGATAATCGTACGAAACAAGAAGATACAGAGGAAGTCGATGATGTCGATGAATATGCACGTATTGATAATCGTGATTTAAAAGCATTGCATAGTCGCTATTTCCAATTTGAAGATACGAGTATAAAGATAGTTAATGGCGAGTGGCAGGGAGATAACATCGTTAAATTATTAAGCAGCTCAGAATTATCATTGTCTCAATTGCGCCTTCGAGATTAATTGTATGCAATATTACAAAACTAAACAGTCAGGAATGACATTGATTGAGGTGTTAATTGCCTCAGTTATTTTATTTGTTGCCATTGGAACAACGGCAGGAGTCCATCGGGTATTAAATCATTATCAGCGATTAAACCAAGTTGACTATGCTCTCTTATTAAATCAACAATCTTTTTTTGATTATTTATTTTATGAGTTAGAACAAGGTAATTACAGTGGAGATTATAAATTGGGTGAGTATTCTCTTATTTGGGAAGCTCAACTTAATAAAAGAAAGCAAGTCGTAGAAACTTGGGATCCAGAGTTGTCTGGGAGCATCGACAGTGGATATTCGTACTCTAACTATGTAGCCCTATATGATGTCGAATATCATGTGCAAAATTATCCAGGAAAAACATTTGAAATTACCCAATTGGTCGTCGAACCGAAAAGCTAAACAACAAGCATTTACATTACTTGAAGTGTTAATTGCATCGACGGTGTTTTCCGTTGTATTGTTGATTGCCTCTTCAGCCTTTAAATTCTATATGTCATTAGGTTCTCGAACGGTTAATAGTGAGCTTGTTATGAAAGAAGCGATGGATATGATTAAAATTCGTTCGTCTATTAAAACCATCCAATATTATTATATTCCCGAATCCGGTGTGAGTTTAAGTGGTGCTAAGTTGTTTTTTAGAGGAAGTAAAGACGGTTTTGTTGCAATTACAATTGGAAGCATTAATTTTCCAGCTCAGCCGACTAGGATCTCAATAGAAGAAAAGCGGAATGAAAAAAATCAACTGGATTTAGTCTATTGTGAATTTCCAAATAATTCTTCTTTTCCTACCGTGGTTAGTGATGCAAGCTGTGATGAGCCGATGATAATAGCAAAAAATATAAAATCTGCTGTATTTTCATACTTTGGGTGGCCTTCTATTGATGCTTTGTATGGTACGGTGGGAACAGGGATCTTAGATAAGGCCCAAAATTGGATAACACCTTGGTTAGGTAGTAATCGAGGAGTACTACCACAATACATAAAGGTACTTATTACTTATGAACAAGGCGAAAAACCATACCGCCCTAGTCAGTTATGGTTCCATATTAGTGATGCAGATCCGGCGCAAATTTTAATGAACAATACTAGCGATGAATAGATCTTCACGTGGCGCAGCCCTAATAATCGTATTATTTATCGCAACAATCTTAGGTGTTGTCTCAGCATTATTGATTGCTAAAACGAAGCACCATGTTGAACGTATTACTATTGCAAAAGAATATATGCAAGCTGAACGAAATGCGTTATCGGATTTAAATACATTGATCTTTAATATGCAAACATCACCATATATTATACTTGGTAATAATGTTTTGCTTACGGATACAACTTTCTCTGACAGCATGGGATTACCAGAGAATATTAATTTATATAATGCGCCTTTTACATTCAGATCTTCGCAGGTTAAAATTCAAGATATGGGAGGATTAATACCTCTAATGCCTATAGATACTTCACTAATTAAGCGTTATCTTGAATCTTTGAATTGGCCTCAAGATCAGATTTATTATTTTTTAGATGTATTAGAGGACTGGCAAGATAACGATGGATTTCGTCGCTTAAATGGTGCAGAATCTAACGAATATAGCGTTTTTGGTTATCCGTTAAATCAGCCGATACAGACCACAAAAGATATTGGATTATTTAGTAAAGTTTCCCCTGAATTGCTAGAAACCTTAGCAACCGATAAGCATATTATTCAATTTGGGGCTGGAACCTCCTCAATTAATTATGCGCCTGATGAACTGTTAGCCGTTATGAGTAGTGAATTCGAAATACAAAATATAATTGCTAGGCGTGAAAATAGTCGTTCGCTAGGAAGAACAACGCTAATCGATTCTTACCCCTCTGGTAATTTGATTATTCGTATAGAAAGTCGTTATAAACGAGCTAAAGCAACAAAGGAAATACATATTCTACGTAGGTTAGGTGAAGAGAGACCATTTGTAATTAGTTATTGGAATGAAAAATAATTGATATGTTCGAATATTAATGATGTTGTTGGTAAGTAAGGAATTATTGTGAAAGAGCAAGGTTTATTTTTGGGGGGTAAAGGACTTTATCAGTTATCTGTTCGAGCGCCGAGTACAAAAAAGAATATTTTAAATAGTTTAATTAAGGCTTTACCTTGGTCAATGTCTAATTGTACTATTTTACGTGATAATTATTGGGAATTAGTTAAATCTTATCCAACCTCAAATCTTATTGAAATATACAAGATAATTAAATCGGAAATTGCAGAAATATCTCCACTTCCGGGCAAAACGTCTGCTTATATCATTCACATATCAAAAAATTCATCGATTGTTTTGTATTGTTGCTTTTCTCATGATGTATTAGCAAAAGCTAAACATTATAATTTATTTCGTTTAATTCCAGAAACACTTCCTTTATATCGCCAACTATTTAATAAAGAAGGAACCTATAACTCAAACGTAACTTTAGAGCCTGTTTTATATGATTCTATTGATACAGATACAGATACAGATACAGATAATCACCACTCTTTTTTAAAAAACAGCCTTTTATTACAAATTAGTGATAGCAATATTGCTTCTCTATCGGTTAGTGAATCTAAAGGGGTCGAGTTTTTTATAACGCAGCAATTAGATAATGCGATAGAAATTAAAGAAGCTCAATATGCTTCGATACTAAAGCATTTTCATGTTTTAAAGTTTTTAGATTGTTACTCACAAGTTCTTATTTATCTCAGTGAACTGAAATCTCGTTGGGGGCATATTGGGCCATATTTTTTAGTTTTTACTTTGAGTTTCATATTTACTGTTGTTACTGGTGTGTCTGCGTACTCTGTTTGGCAAAATGATTATCTCTCATCGAAAGTAGCAACGCAAAATAGCTATGCATTAGAGTCAATTCAAGCAACAAATAAACTTAAGGAAATTAAAAATGATATTATTAAGATCAATAAAACACTTAAGGAACATCCAGAAAAAAGTCCTATTTTGATAAAGTTGTCTGAATTATCTGAAAAACAAAATTTTGAAATTACGACTATTGACATATCTCCGGTAGATATTCAATTGCAAGGATTAACAGACAGTGCTGTAAATTTACTTTCTACCTTATCAAAAACGCCTGGTTTCAATGATGTTGAGTTCGTAAGATCACCTAGCCCCGACAAGGAAGGCCAAGAGCGCTTCTATATTAAATTATCTTACGATGTTAATGGGATATTGTTGTGAAACAAAAGAAGTTAATTTTATCATTACTCGCATTGCTTATTTCGATTAAATTTATTTATTTGCCATGGCGTGGTTGGTTAGATTCGCAACAGCAAAAGATAGAGCAATTACAATCTTTTTCAGCTAAGCAAGATATAGCAATTAATAATAAAGCACTTTTAAAGTCAAAGTTAATTGAGCACGAAGCCAAATTAGATAAATTTGTTGAAAACATTGCTTCTTTAAATATTGGAGATGATTCCAATACTCTTTGGTTTAATTTAATAGAGTCAATTAAAAATAAAAACATTAAAGTATATAACCAAAAATCTGAGTTTGAATCACTTGTAACTGAGCAAATTGGATATGTTACAGGGAGCTTTTTTATTTCTGGTAATCCTAGTGATGTGATGAAAGCCATTATACAACTTGAGTTAAAGTCACCCTATGTTTTCATTGATAAATTAGTGTTGAAACGTGGAACTAAAAAAGGAATTAAAAACGAAAAATTAACTGCTCAACTTTATGTTGGATATTGGTTTATTCGTAAAGGCGTTGAAATAGAATGATAAAAATAGGAAAAAAGCTATTCGTTGCTATTGGAGTCGGGGTTTTATGTGCCCTTATATTATTATTAATAAAACTATTTTTTATGGATGGTTATGGTGCTAATGAAAAAGTTTCTATAAACGAATCCGTCAATATTAACGATACGCATACAGATGGGAAAGAGAAATTAGATCTTGTTGTTCTTAAATTATTTGATTTTAATCTGGATAGTTATATTGATAAAGATGAAAACGCGGAATTATTGACTCTCCCTGGAAATTATCAAGTCAAAATTGTTGCTCAGTCTACTGTTGCAAGTACAATAGCGACACTGATTGAAGTCTCGTCGCCTAAAGAAACAAAACGGGTATTAGTGAAAGAAGGTGATATAGTTAATGATTTGCTTATAAAATCGATTAGTGAACAGCATATTGTTGTTGAAAACAAAGGGAAAGAATTTATTATCAAGCTTTTCCATCCAAAAGAACTTAACTTAACTGAAAAAGAAATAAATGATGAAAAACAATAATATTTCAAACACATCTTTGTTTTCTGTAATTGCTTGCTCATTAATACTTACTTCATGTGCAACTATAGAAGAGCCTGAGGATACTACTAGCTCTGTTAATAATATGCCAAGTGAATTAATTCTTGAAAAATCTCTTATTCAAGTTCCAGCTGAACAGCGAGAAAAAATTGGTAATGAAAAGGCAGCTAGAGAGTCAAATAAAAATAATGATCTTTTGCCAAAACAGCAAACAACGACAAAGCTGAATGCTCTTTCTGGGATAGAAAGTATCACTTATGAAGTTCAACAGCCACCGGCATTCGATGATGAAAAAGTATCTATTAGTGTGGATTCAATGACAATTGTTGAATTTATTCATTATGTCTTTGGTGATCTGCTTAATTTAAATTATGTTATTGCATCGGAATTACAATCAAATACAACTGAGATTTCCCTTAATCTAAAGGATCCGATGGATAAATCTACGTTGTACTCAACGACTGGTCAGCTTTTAAGTGATAATGATATTGCGATTGTTCGTAAAGACAATATTTTCTTTATACAAAAAAAACAAAAAGGTAAAGATTATTCAAATTCACAAGTAGGTATTGGACGTAATAATATTGACGTGCCAGAGACTGCTGGCCAAATTGTACAAATAATTCCTTATGTTTACACTGATAGTCGTAGCCTTTCTAATATTATTAAAGAACTGACGGGTATAAAAGTTTCGATAGATGGCAGTCAAAAATTAATTACGGCAAAAGGTAGTCGGGATGAAGTATTAGATGTAATGCGTGTATTACGTATGCTGGATGTACCAAACTCTGCAGGAAAGTCGATTCGTTTGATAAGCTTAGCTTATGTTGCTCCTGATACTTTAGTCCAGAAAGTAACAGAGCTTCTAAATAATGATGGGTATAAAGTAGGTCGAGATCAGGATGTCGCATTTGTTTCAATACCTCGTTTGGGTGCCCTTGTTGTTTATGCGGTGAGTGATGAAGCTGCTAGTCGAGCTGAGTTTTGGAGTAAAAAGCTAGATATCGCAGTTGCTGGTAACGAGTCTCAATTTTTTATTTTCCGTCCGCAATTTAACAAAGCGATTGATATACAAGCATCTTTAAGTCCGCTTATTGGTTCTATTTTAAGTCAAACTGAAACATCTCCTGTTTCATCTGGTGGCAGTAGTGGTGCTAACGATAAAACCGCGTCGTCTTCTTCCGCCTCTTCAATAATGTCTGTCGATGAAGTACAAAATGCATTGATTTTCAATACAACGGCAGATAAGTATAGAAAAATAAAACAACTCTTAGATAAGTTGGATCAATTACCTGGCCAAGTTATTTTAGATATTGTAATAGCAGAAGTAACCTTAAGTGATCAGTTAACTTCTGGTGTTGACTGGTCCTATTCCTCGACTGGACAGAGTGATACTCTAGACTCATTTTTATCGGTGAATATGACGAACTCAACGGGCACATTGTCCTCATCGATAATTAATGGTAACTGGGGTGCAACGCTTAGTTACTTATCAACACAATCTGCTTTAAAAGTATTATCAAAACCATTTTTAATTGTTAAAGATGGAGAAAGTGCAACGATAAGTTCAGGTGATGATATCCCGACTATCACGTCGACTAGTACGAGTGATAGCGATACAGTAACTAATTCAGTTCAATATGTTAGTACGGGGATCCAAGTGTCAATTACACCGACTATTAATGCAAAAGGATTGATCAATCTTAGCGTTACGATGAGTAGTAGTACATCATCAACTACATCGAGTTCAAGTATTGACTCTCCTACAATTACAAGCCGCTCGATCTCGACGAATATTTTTACTGGGAATGGTCAGACTGTTGCATTAGGTGGATTGATTCAAGATCGAAATACGGATGGTGGTAACAAAATTCCTTGGTTAGGTGATATTCCATTAATTGGTAACCTTTTTAAATATGATTCATCTTCGCGTTCTCGTACGGAATTAATTATGTTAATTACAAGTAAAACCGTTCAGTCAGTCGATGAAGTGGACGAGTTTGGCAGTAAAATTCTTGATTTATATAGCTTCCCATTAAGTACTGAATTAAGCAGTGAACAAGTGGGAAATCAAACAAAAGAGAAAACTGAATAAGAGTGGTGCTTATTTACCTTATATATTTATTAACCACTCGCGGAACAAAAGTGAATCTTGAAGTGGTTGGGGTATATGTCTAATTCATTAAGTTTTTTCAATGTACAGGGAAGTTATGAAAGTTTTATTAGTTGGTAATCATACATGCGGTAATCGTGGCGATGCGGCAATATTGCGAGGTTTACTGTCTGATTTAAGATCTTCAGCACCTAATTTACAGATAGATGCCATAACACGTTATCCCGTTAGCTCTTCATTTTTATTAGGGGAAACGTTACAAACAGATTTACTAGAACGTTATCATAAGCAGCGTAAAAGTCGATTAGACAGCATTTGGAAACGTTTCAGCCCTAAACTAATTCCACACCTGTTGCATTTAGCCGTACAGGGAAAGTGGAAAGGGAAGCTTCCTGAGCATATTGAGCAGCAATTAGAAAGATTAAAAGAATACGATGCTGTTATTCAGGTTGGTGGATCATTTTTTGTTGACCTTTATGGTGAAGCTCAGTTTGAGCATGCATTGTGTACTCTTTTAGCAGGTAAACCCCTTTATTTATTGGGGCATTCTGTAGGCCCATTCCAAAAGCGCAGTTTTAACCTTATTGCCAAAACAGTTTTCGCTAAGGCAAATATGATCTCTTTGCGTGAATCTGTCAGCTTATCATTGATGCAAGAAGCTAATATGCCAATTAAAAATGTGTATAAAGGCGCAGATACCGCTTGGTTAGTTAATCCGACACCAGTTGATATACCATTAGCACTTTTTCAATATGTAAATTCAAATCCCACAGTGGCTATTACGTTACGTGAACTAGCTCCATTTGATAAGCGTCTTGGTGTTACGCAGAAGGATTATGAAAAAGCCTTCGCTAATGTTGTTGATAATATTGTTAAGTTAGGATACCAGGTGTTATTTTGTTCAACTTGTACTGGTATAGATAGTTACCATAAAGATGATCGTATGGTGGCCTTGAATGTTATTAATAATGTATTAGCCAAAGAGTCTTGTCATGTGGTCATGGATGAACTGAATGATGTTGAGCTAGGTACATTACTCTCTTATTGTAAATTAACCATTGGCACTCGCTTACATAGTGCGATTATTTCAATGAATTTTAATACTCCAGCAATTGCACTTAATTATGAGCATAAATCGGAAGGGATCATGCAGCAATTAGCTCTTCCTGATTATTCTAAAGCGATTACGAGTTTGTTTGATGGCAGTTTAGATACTTCGATTGCTACATTATTGGAAAGTGATGAGATGTTACCATTGATTTCTGAACATGTTCAATCAGAGAGAGAGAGAGCTCATAAAATGGTAGAAGATATGTTGTCTTCTGTAGAGATAAAATAAATATTAAATTTTGTATCTACATTATTTGAAACTGGATTATTAAAATTTTTCAGTAAAAAGTTTATATTTGAGCTCTTATGATTAAAAATATTTTGAAATGGCAAACCATATCAAGTGTCATCATATTTGGTTTATCACTTCTTCAAGTTGCTGTATTAGCTAGAATATTAGAACTGTCAGACTTTGGTTTAGTTGCGATTGTTATGGTGGTTATTAATATATCTCAAGTTCTTTCTGATCTTGGAATGGCTAATTATCTTGTTTATAGACAAACAATCTCATCGGTATTAAATTCAACTGTTTTTTGGATTTGTTTTTTATCCGGTATTTTACTTTTCTTATTGTTGTCCTTATTAGCTCCATTTATTGCGGATATATACAAACAAGAAGCTATCTCACATCTACTTCCTCTGTCTGCAGTTGCTTTCATTCCAATTTCATTGTCTTCTCAAATGCAAGCTCGTTATATCTGTGAATTTAAATTAAATGAACTTGCTAAATTCGATATGATCTCAAAGGTATTGGGCACTGTCATTGCGGTGTGTACTGCTTATATGGGAATGGGCGCTGCTGCTATTATTTTAGGAGGTGTCTCAGCTAATGTAATGAAGTGTATCTTAATCTGGGGAAACGCTGAAAAAGTATGGAGACCTCAATTTCTATTTTCTATAGAAGAAGCGAAAAGTGCATGGAAATATGGTGTTTATCAAATTGGTTCTCAATTAATTAATCAATTCAGGGGAAATCTAGATACCTTATTGTTAGGTTTTTATATTGATAACACACAATTAGGTGCATATAACTTAGCTAAGCAACTAATACAAAAACCGGCATCTTTTATTTTACCTATAGTAAAAAAAGTTTGTTTACCTTTGCTGGCCTCTTCTCAATCAGATATGGAAAAAATGAGACTTTTGGTTAAAAAAGCACATGCGTATGTAGTCGTTTTATTGATTTTACCATACACCTTAGTTTGTTTTTTAAATGTTGATCTAGTGACCATTATGTATGGTAAAGGAAAACTTGAGGTTTCATTATTTATTGTGCCTCTTGCTTTATTTTGGGCTCTTCGTTCAATTGGTGGAGCGCTAGTTGGTCCGCTTGCACAAGGATTAGGGAAAACGAAAATTGATTTTTATTGGAATGTTTCGGTATTAGCGCTATATAGCTTACTGTGTGTCGTCTCAGCTCCTTATGGTGCTTACACTCTCGCTTGGGGACTTGCAATATTGCAAATGTTATTAATGAATATGGTGTTTGTTGTTTTTTACAAGAGGATTATTAATTTTGACTATAGATGGTACATCACTCCTATTTTAATCTTTTTTTTCTTATCGTTATTCTCTGTTTCGATTAGTGTGTTATTAGTGTCAAGTTTACCATTTGATATCATTAATTGGTTAAATATTGCGCTGGTGTCCATGTTGTCGACTGTAGGGTATTACTTATTAAGTTATCACTTTCAAGGAAATACAATTGCACTACCAACGCCATATTTTTTTTTAAAATCTAACAAAAGTTCATTGTAGGGGACAATAATGCGTATCGCTGTTTTTTCAAATACCTTTCCAGTACTTTCTGAGACGTTTGTTATTAATCAAATAGTTGGTCTGATAAAGTTAGGTGTCAAAGTCGATATTATCACTGATGAATTAATGAACTCTGGCGTTATGCACCAAAGCGTCGAAAAGTATGGATTGCTTGAACGAGTGAAACGTATTGGCTTACCATCTAAAAAAAATAAAGTAGAGCAGGTACTATTAACAGTTAGCAATGCCCTTAAATTGGTTTTGAGAGGGAAGTACTCCCAACTAATTAATGTATTATTTGACCCGTGTTTGGCTAGAGCCAAAAAGATAAATTTAATTTATGCGCTTAGTCACAATGATGGTCAAGCGGTCAACTATACAAATATTATTTGTCACTTTGGGAATAACGGTTATTACGTTTGTAAGCTTAGAGAACTAGGGCTTATTTCAGGGCCTGTCTCGACGATTTTTCATGGACAAGAGATGAGCCGCCGTAAAACTGTTAATGAAAATATCGACGCCTATAAAAAATTGTTTGTATATGGTGATTTAATGCTTCCGATAAGTGAATTATGGAGATGTAAATTAATTGAGTGGGGCTGTAAACCATCAAAAATTAAAGTGCATAGAATGGGGATTGATTTGAATGACTTTAAACTCAAGGTGACCCAATCTCCATTGTCCAGCCCTTTAAAAGTAATACAAGTTGGGCGGTTAACTGAAAAAAAAGCAATTCTTGACGCTATTAAAGCAGTTGTTTTAGCATCTCAAAAGATTGCAATCGATTTTACTATTATTGGTGATGGAGAGCTTTTTAATGCGGCTGAACAGTTAATTGTATCTTCACAAGCGAGTAATTATATTCATCTGTTAGGTAGGCAGCCTCAAGACGTAGTTAAAGATAAACTAAATGAGTCAGATGTTTTCTTATTACCAAGTGTCACAGCACAGGATGGTGATATGGAAGGAATTCCAGTCGCTTTAATGGAGGCTATGGCAAAAGGGTTAATAACCTTATCTACATATCATTCAGGTATACCTGAACTAATTGAAAATAATGTATCTGGTTTTTTAGTTGATGAGTCTCAAGTGAATCAGATTGCAAATTCACTAATAAAAATAAATGCGCTTTCAGTTCATGATCTTGAAAACCTACAAGTAAATGCAAGGCTTAAGTGTCGAGAAGAATTTAATAATGAAACACTAAACCAAAAACTTATGAAATATTATTAGTTTAGATACTTTCAAATAAAAGAATTAATATATCAGAAACCGAAATGCAAGAGGGTGTTAAGTGAAAAAAGTATTATTTGTATTCCATGATTCGAACCCTCTCAGTGGAGCTACTGCATCGATGCTTGAGGTAGTTATTGCATTAAAAAGAATGGGGAAGTATGAAATAATTGCTTTTATTCCAAACACAAAACGTGGTCTTGACAAAGTGTTGGACTCTCATGGTATTAAGTTTATTGAAGCACTTATTTATGGGGTTCGTCATAAGGCGACAGGAAAAAATATATTAGTAGAAAAATTGAAGTCAATAGCAGGTGTTGTTTTAAATTTAACTCAGGCAATTAAGCTGGTATTGAAAGGTTATAAATTCGATTTGATATATACAAATACTTCTGATGTTTATATTGGTGCATTTTTATCTAAGTTAATGGTGGCCAAGCATGTTTGGCATATTAGAGAATTTGGAGTTGAAGATCAAAATATGTCTCATCTATTCGGAGAAGCTAATTTTTATAAATTTGTTAGTTCGTCAACCAATAAAGTAGTCGTCATTTCAAATGCTTTAAAAGATAAACTAATAAATTTTAATGTACCACAAAATAAGATTGATATGATATATAATGATGTCGCCAATAAAGACTCAACCAACGAAAAATTTTTTAATACTGAGAAGATACTTTCTCTATTAATGGTAGGAACAATTAGTAATGAAAAGGGACATGAATTTATTGTTGACTGTATTGCATATATGAAATCTATTAACCTTAATGTTAAGTTAAGTATTGTTGGTGATGAGAAGACAAATTATGTTACTTACCTTAAAGAATATATTAAACGTATTAATTGTGAAGACCGAATTGAATTTCTAGGATATTCTTCTGATGTTCTTAGTATAAGAAAAAAACACGATATAGCTGTTGTTGCTTCTAAATCAGAAGCCTTTGGCCGCGTTACTATTGAAGCTATGCATTCAAAAATGACTGTGGTTGCAAGTGATTCTGGAGCAAATCCAGAGTTAATTGTGGATGGTAAAAGTGGTTTTCTATTTGACGTGGGTAATGTCAAAGAGTTTTCCAAAATAATTTCTGTTATTGAGGGAAATAGAATATTACTAAAGAGTATCGGAATGAGTGCGTATATCAGTGCAGAAAAATTTTCAAATGGCCAAGCAGCCAATAAGATAAATAAAGTGATATGTTGTACTTTGGGAGAAAGCTAAAATGCGAAGTGTAAGAAAATTACTATGATTTATTCTTTTCTCTTTGTCACTATTGCTTTCATCTTAACAAGAAATTTTCCTTTAAGTATGTTGACTCCAATATCCAATATTTGCGTATTAATATTGTCTATTATTGGGTTTATTCATTGGTTTAAAAATGAAGATAAATTTATTGGTGTTTTATTTTTAATTCTTACTTGTTTTGCTTTATATAGTGTACTGGTGCTGGGGAATGAGCCCATATTTGTTATTAGATTTTATATTATTTTAATTTCCTTATTATGTGTGCACTTTATCCCCTTTAATAGCTTGAAATCACTCAACATTGTACTCTACTTATATGTAATACAAGGTTTAGTTGTCATATCACTATCGTTATATTTGTATTTGACATGGGAAACATCAGACTATATTCCGATTCGATTATGGTTTCAGGGAAATGGGTTCGGAGATGTTTATACTTATGGCAATGGTTTTTTTCGAGTGCAGATAAAGGGAAATGCGCTTATTCCCTTTTTTGCCATGATATCGAATCACTTATATGATTTAACTAAAATAAAAAAATACAAGCGAATTGAAATATTCCTTTTAATAGCGACTATTTTTGCCGGTAATTTTATGTTTTTAATTGGCAGTGCATTTTATTATGTATGTCGGTTTATTATGAAAACAAATTACTTCAATAGAGTTAAAGGAGTTAAAAATATCTGCTTTCTTTTTCTTCTTGTTTTATTTGTACCCGTCGCGATGAATTATGCTGTCAATGTAATTGAAAGGAAATCTGCGGCGGGAGACCAATCATCCATTGGGATTCGATTCGATCAAGCCGATGTGTTATTAACGGATATGAGTAACAATGTATTCACAACGTTAACAGGTAAAGGATTGGGGCATACCCTTAAGATTGTCACGCCATCACGTGATTATACTGGTGATATTTATTTTGAAGTACAAACGCTTTATTTTTTGAATCAAACAGGTTTTGTGCTTTTAATTTTGTATATACTGGCGTTATTTTATTTATATAGACGATTTATGTACTTTGAATATTCTGGATTAATATATTTGTCCTATATAGGTTATGCAATTTCAAATCCTTATATCTTTGATACAAATCATTTGGTTGTCATTATGACATTATGTTCAATCAATCGGATAGTGAAAAATAAAAAGAGTTCAAAGCGGTCTAATTAGCATCAATTAAACTGAAATTAATAAGGAGTTGACAGTATTGCCGAGCTATAAAATTTTTGATATTTGTGGAACATTGTATAATTCAAATACGACTATGGACTTTTGTGAATGGCGTTGCGATAGTCTTATACTAAAAAGTTTATTACGTTTGTCTAAAACACTTCCATTAAAAGTTGTAAATAAAATTCTAATAAAATTATTTCACTTTGATTTTATTCGAGTGTTTCATATTTACACTTTAAAGAATAAAACTGTAGAGCAAATTAAATTAGATTCTTTAAATTTTGTTGATGCTTTTTTAGAGTTTAAAAAAATTGATGAAGTTCATGAGCAACTTGCTCGTTTTCAAAAAGAAGATATTTTATTGGTCTCCGCAACGATTGAGCCTGTAGCAAAAGCGATTGCTGAAAGACTCGGGAATATTGAATATCTATCAACAACTTTAGATTGTGATAATGAGATTTATGTAGGGAAAATATTAGAAGACTTATTAGGGAATAAACACCAATATTTTCAGGGGAAGAAGATTGATTTTATTATTACGGATAATAAAAGTGATTATGAATTATGTCTTATGTCAAAAGAAATAAATATTGTTTCTAAAGAGAAAAACGTATCTTTTTGGGAATCAAAAAAATTGAAAAACTATAAAATGATAAAGGTGCTGTAGTGTATAAATTAAAGCTTATATTTTTTTAATTATTTCGCAGATTCAACTTTGAAGTGCATCATCGCTAAGTAGCTATAACCACAATGTGTCCAGTCATTAATTTGGCTGGTGTTTTATAATTTAGCTTCCTTTTTGACCTGTCATTGAGCTTTATGATTACATCTTGAACTTCTATTCTGGTCTAATTGAACTAGATAGTTTTATTTTGGATAATATTATCCACTATCGGGGGGAATATTATCCAAAACGTCAGTACAAGATATTAACTTAGGTAAAAAAATCAACACTAAAATTTCTATTAAGGACAAAAATGCTTTTCGATAATATTTTTTCAATTTTGGTTTATGTATTTAGGCAGAAGAAAATACCAAGATTATTGACCCCAAAAACTCTAACCGACAAAATTCTTTATCTTAAATTAAGGCCTAAACATATACAGTCAAAACTTAGAAAGTTAGTTTCAGACAGAATTAAGGTTCGTGATTATGTTTCGAATCACTCAAGTGAATGTGAGCTAATTCCTCTTTTATGGACAGGGAAATCTCTAGGAATTGCTGAATGGGATGCTTTGCCAAATAAGTTTGTAATCAAGGCAAACCATGGATCAAAAATGGTGATGATAGTCGATAAGGAAATAAATGATTTTCATGAGTTATCTAAAATAACTCAGTCGTGGTTAAAATTGGATTATTATAAGAAGGGTAAAGAGTGGGTATACAAAGACTTAGATAAAGTTCTTGTAGTTGAAGAATTCATCGATTTTAATGGAGATGCGCCGCCAGATTATAAATTCTTTTGCTTAAATGGTAAGGTCCGTTTTATTCAGGTCGACTTAGATAGATATAGTGGACATAGCCGCAATCTTTACTCGAAAGAGTTTGAGTTACTTGATGTTAAATATCATTTTGATAAAGGCTATGATATAGAATCGCCGATTCTTCTTGATAGAGCGATTAAAATTGCTGAAGAACTTTCATCAGAGCTTGATTTTGTACGAGTCGATTTGTACATACTTGATAATACAATTTATTTTGGAGAGTTAACAAACTTTCCTGGTAATTGTTTAGAAAGTTTTACTCCTAATCAATTTGATTTAGATATGGGTGATTTACTGGAGCTTAAAAGTGGAAAATAAAACGAAAACCTATGTCATCCTTGTTACATATAATGCATTATATGCAGTTGTCATTAACTTATTAGCTCAAACAAATTTTATGGTTGTTTGTAATAATTCTGACTTAGAAATTATACTTTCTTTATCGGATCGCAGTAAAATTTTCAACTTTGCTGATAATTTAGGTGTTGGATAAACGCAAAGTTGGAATGAAATGGGCTTTTGAACAAGAGGCTGATTTTATTTTACAGATGTAAACACTATTGGTCATTTTGAGGCGCCTATTTTTGATCAGGGGATAAATGGTTATAACGAAACGGTGAAAAGATTGGATGAACTAAATGTTAAGTATTTAGGGATCGGGAACAAATATTTATAAGGCAAGAAAACCAGTTTTTTTAAAAGTTAATGATTTAACGATTGAGTTTTTATCTTATAATTATTATTCCACAAATTTTCAGAATAATGCTGATGAATCAGGTTTTGGTAAAGTAAAAAACTTCCAATATCAAGGATAATAAAGGTCTAAAATGTATAAATTGATATTAATTCCCTTTTACTATTTTTTAAAAACAAGATTAAAAGGAAAAATTGTAAGGCTTTCTTGGGTTTTTGTTTATTTTATACCTAGTTTCATTTTGTTTAATTTTTTCGTTCCTCTTTATGAGTTAAAAAATATATTACTTTTGGTGATTAGTATTACACTTATTAATTATATATATGAGAATGGATATATCCAAAATGATATAAAAACAACAAAAAAGGAAAAAAAACCTACGTTTAGACTTTCTGATGAAAATATGCGGTTAGTCGAGAAAAACTGGAATAAAATACTTTTGTTAAGAGGAGTTATCAGTTTACTTTTAATCACTTTATTTTACTTAGTGTCATTTGACTTTATTCTGACTTTAAAATTGTTTATGATGGTTTTTATTTTGCAGGTATTGTACTTAATCTATAATAAAATCAGGAGTATATGGAACTTTGTGTTGATATTGCCACTAAGTTATATCAGGTTTTATGGAGCTGTTTTTATATTTGTCACCTTCTCTGAATTGTTTTATTTTGTAATAATTACTCTTTTTCTATATCCGTTTTCTAAACTTCTGGAACTTACAAATTCGCCAAAATATAATTTTGAGAAAATAGATATTGGGAATGTTGATATATTTAGAATAAAATACTATTTCATTTTGTTTGTTATTTCTTTGATATTATATATTCAAACAGAAAGTTATTTTTATTTTCTATTGATCTCAACTTATTATTTTGTATATCGATTAGGTGCGTTTTTTTTACTTAAACAAAGTATCTTTATTCAAGACGAACTAGTTAGTTCTAATCCAAAAACGAGTAAAAGAGAATAGCTGTTTTATCTGCAAGCTTCTGGCAAAGTCTTGGACACATAAATGTGGATCAAAAAGCGAATATTTTCTATCTTTTAGTTATGTTTTTCGCACTATTAGGAGGTGGTGAGGACTCAATTTTGCATTCTCAATTACTCTTTTCTGACACGCTTTATTATCATTGAATTTCTCGGTGCATGATGAAAACATCATGTCTTACTTGTTTAATCAGAATAAAAAAGCTATGCCGTGCTTGGTGATGAGCTTAAAATTGAGTCTCTAGATCACCACGGTATTACTGCTGGATTTATTGAGACATCATTTCAAACGCAAGAATAACAATAACTTTGATACGGAATAAGAAAAGAGCGGTGCTTGGGTAGAATTTGGGGCACCTCTTAATGTATGATCCTTAATTTTGTCTCTGTTAGGCATTTCATTGAAAATAAAGTAGATTATAAATATGTTGAATGTCCAAGTTGTAATTGTTACTTACTTTCCTGATTTAAAGGTTGTTAGTGTTAATATAAATGAGCTTTTAAAGGATGCTTCTATATCTACCATCTATATTGTTGACAATACACCTTCCCCCTGTGATATTTCACTACTCTCTTCGGAGCGAGTGTTAGTGCATGTGTTAGGTGAAAATAAAGGTATTGCGAGTGCTCAGAACATAGGAATTAAATTAGCGTTAGCTGCCGGTGCTAATTATGTCGTTTTGTTTGATCAAGACTCTATTTTGCAATCTGATTTGGTTTCTGGCTTGTTGTCAACGATGCAAGAAGCTCAGGCCGATAAAATCAACTTAGCATGTATTGGTCCTCGCTCTTTTGATGTTTTTTCCAGGAAAGAAACGAAACCTCTTATTCAATCAGAAAAAACTATCTCTTCTGCCCTTACCATTTGCCCACAAATTATTGCTTCAGGGCAATTAATTGATGCTAATGTACTTAATGTTGTTGGTCTGATGGAAGAGTCGCTTTTTATTGATGCGGTCGATCATGAATGGTGTTGGCGTGCCAGAAAACATGGATTTCAGGTGGCGATAGCTGAAGAGGTTGTCATGGAGCATACACTAGGTGATGCTCGAGGTCGTTTTATTGGGGTTCAATATAAAATAGATTCGCCTATTCGCATGTATTATCAATTTAGAAATATATTAGTTTTAGTGCGGCGTGATTACGTACCTCTTTATTGGAAACTAAGGTGCATTGTAAGTATATTTTTTCGTTTTATTATTTTTGGTCTTATTAGAAAAGATGCCAGTATTCGTCGGAAGTATATGTGGGAAGGAATTGTAGATGGTATTAAAAAACGTACAGGATCTTATGCTTCGCGATGAAGTTTTTGTATGTCTTTAGACATAATTTAATTTTTTAGTTACAAGGATGGTTGGCTTTGATTTTTTTAAGTTTGTTTTTATTTTCAAGGAGTGAGAAATGGGTATTAGGTTTAGGTTAGATCATGCAAAAATATAATGTTGCTATTGCAATGTCTGTTTATAAATTAGATAAATGTCGTTACGTTAAGTTAGCGATAGATAGTTTGCTTAATCAAACCTATAAAAATATTCATATTTTTATAGAGGTTGATGGTCTTGTTTCTAAATCTTTAAAAGATTTACTTAGTACTTATAAAGAAAAAGATAATATCTCACTAAATTTTAATTCTCAGTGTAAAGGATTGGCTACAAGGCTTAATAGTATTATCGATAAAGTCATTATCGCAGATAAATATGATTTTATTGCTAGAATGGATGCTGATGATATTTCTTCCCCCGAGCGTATAGAAACGCAACTGCTTTTTTTATTAAAAAATTCAGAAATTTCGGTCGTTGGCTCAGATATGATTGAAATATCTGAGCTGGGGGTTGAATTGTTTTATAAAAAGATGAGTGCTACTCATGATGAACTTTTGGCTAATATAATAAAAAGGTGCCCATTGAATCATCCTTCAGTCATGTTTAGAGCTGATGTTTTTACTTCTCCCAACTTACGATATAAATCAGAGCTTATGAACACTCAAGATTATTATCTTTGGATTGATCTATTAGCTGCGGGCAAAAAGTTTGCAAATATAAATCAGCCTTTGCTTTATTTTAGGGTAAATGATCAATTTCATTCTCGTCGAGGCTTTAAAAAAGCAGTTAATGATTTTAAGTCTCGAATATATGCATTTAGACATTTAAAAGTATTATCAGTAGGCAACTTAGTCCATACCGTCTTACTGTTTCTATTGCGAATTGCTCCAAAATCAATAAAGGTAAAGGCATATAGTTACTTTAGGTGATCAATACAGAACTTAAAAATTGTAATAGCTAGTCTACGGGCTAATAGGAAAATAAATGAAATATTTAGTTACAGGCGCTGCTGGTTTTATTGGTAGTGCAGTTGTGCGCCATATTATTGAGAATACGAACGATTCGGTTGTTAGTGTAGATTGTTTGACTTATGCCGGTAATCTTGAGTCGCTTGCTATAATTTCAGATAGTAAGCGTTATAACTTTGTCCAAGCAGATATTTGTGATGTTCAAGCAATGGCGGACGTTTTTGAAAAATATCAGCCCGATGCAGTGATGCATTTGGCTGCAGAATCACATGTTGATCGTTCTATTAATGGACCTGCTGCTTTTATTCAAACTAATATTATTGGCACATTTACTTTGTTGGAAGCTTCGCGTAATTATTGGTCAAAATTATCCGCAGGTAAAAAATCTGCGTTCCGTTTTCATCATATTAGTACCGATGAAGTGTATGGCGATTTAGAAGGAACTGAAGAGCTATTTATTGAAGAAACATCTTATCAGCCTAGTTCTCCTTATTCTGCATCAAAGGCATCTAGCGACCACCTTGTTCGTGCATGGCAGCGTACTTACGGATTGCCGACTTTGGTGACGAATTGCTCAAACAACTACGGTCCTTATCATTTTCCTGAAAAGTTGATCCCACATATTATTTTAAATGCACTTGCTGGAAAACCACTGCCTGTTTATGGTGATGGTTGTCAGATCCGCGACTGGTTATATGTAGAAGATCACGCACGAGCGCTTTATAAGGTCGTAACAGAAGGTAAGGTTGGTGAAACTTATAATATTGGTGGGCATAATGAGAAGAAAAATATTGAGGTAGTTGAAACCTTGTGTGCAATTCTTGATGAATTAAAGCCTATTGCGAATAATCCTGCATTTTCATCTTCATCCATGGTCCATTATAAAGAACTGATTACCTTTGTTACTGACCGACCAGGTCATGATTTGCGTTACGCTATTGATGCATCAAAAATTGAGCGTGAATTAGGCTGGAAGCCTGAAGAGAGTTTTGATACAGGTATTCGGAAAACCGTGGCATGGTATTTGACTAATGAAAACTGGTGGAAACGTGTACTTGATGGTTCATATCAACTTGAACGAATTGGTAATGAGTAAAGAAGGATGAGTGATGGGTGATATGTAATTAGTGATGAAGTAACTGTTTATTCATTACTGCTTCTCCATAACCATATCACAAATAGTTTAAATTCAGGATTTAAAATGAAACAAACAGATATTAAAAATGAATGCGGAAAAACGTCCTCATCATCCATTACTTCTAACTCTTTACCAACCTACAAAGGTATTATTCTTGCAGGAGGTTCCGGTACTCGCCTTTATCCTATTACTCGAGGTGTATCTAAACAACTTTTACCTGTTTATGATAAACCGATGATTTATTACCCATTATCAGTATTAATGCTTGCGGGTATTAAAGATATTTTGATCATCACTACGCCTGAAGATAATGATAGCTTTAAGCGTTTATTAGGTGATGGTGGTGATTATGGCGTGAATGTTGAGTATGCAGTACAAGAAAGTCCAGATGGTTTAGCACAAGCCTTTATTATTGGTGAAAAGTTTATTGATGGTAATTGTTGCTGTTTAGTACTAGGCGATAATATTTTCTATGGGCAATCATTTACTAAAACCCTTACGAACGCAGTACAAAGACCAAGAGGGGCAACCGTATTCGGTTATCAGGTAAAAGATCCCGAGCGGTTTGGTGTGGTTGATTTTGATGAAAATATGAAAGCATTGTCAATTGAAGAGAAGCCAACACATCCCAAATCTAATTATGCAGTAACTGGCTTGTATTTTTACGATCAGCGTGTGGTGGAGTTTGCCAAGCAGGTTAAACCATCTGCTCGTGGTGAGTTAGAAATTACGAGTATTAATCAAATGTATCTTGATGATAATTCGTTAAATGTCGAGTTACTTGGGCGTGGTTTTGCTTGGCTTGATACCGGTACTCATGAAAGTTTGCATGAAGCTTCTTCATTTGTTCAAACCATTGAAAATGTACAGGGATTAAAAGTTGCTTGTCTTGAGGAGATTGCATGGCGTCAGGGTTGGCTAGCGGACAGTGATGTATTAACGGTTGCAGCACCTATGATGAAAAATGCATATGGGCAATATTTAACTCGTTTGATTACAGAAACTAAGGGTGAAGGGAAATAATGCGAGTATTAATTACAGGCGGTAACGGACAAGTTGGTTATTGCCTTACTGAGCGGCTTAATAAACAGAGCGATATTGATGTTTTATCATTAGATCTTGATGGGCTCGATATTACCGATGAATCTGCAGTGCACAAAGTTGTAAGCGAATTTGAACCAATCGTTATTATTAATGCAGCAGCGCATACTGCGGTGGATAGAGCGGAAAGCGAAATTGAACTCTCTTACGCTATCAATAAGAACGGTCCTAAATATTTAGCGGAAGCTGCTAACAAAATAGATGCTACGATTTTACATATCTCAACTGATTATGTTTTTCCTGGAGATAAAGCGGGACTTTATCAAGAAACAGATGCAACAGGTCCGCAATCTGTTTATGGCGGAAGTAAGTTAGCGGGTGAGCTAGAAGTGGTTAACGCTTGTGCTAAATATATTATTTTAAGAACGGCTTGGGTGTTTGGTGAAGTCGGTAACAATTTTATTCGAACCATGTTGCGTTTGGGTAAAGAGCGTGAAGCATTAAGCATTGTTGGCGATCAGTTCGGTGGTCCTACCTATGCGGGTGATATCGCGAATGCACTGATTGCGATTGCCACTAAAATTGAAAATAATGAAGCGGTTAAATATGGGGTATATCATTTTTCAGGTTTACCGCATGTGAGTTGGTTTGAGTTTGCACAAGCGATTTTTAATGAAGCGAAATTACATGGAATCATTGAAAAAGTGCCTGCTTTGACTTCTATCACAACGGCTGATTATCCAACACCTGCAAAACGGCCTGTTAATTCAAAATTAGCAACAGATAAAATTAGCAATACGTTTAATATTGAAGCGAGTGATTGGCAGTCAGCATTAAAAAATATTGAGCAGTATGTTTAATCACAGATAAAAAGAGTATAAAAATGAACGTAATTCATACGAATATCCCCGATGTTAAAATTATTGAACCAAGAGTTTTTGGCGATGAGCGTGGTTTCTTTTTAGAAACATTTCAGATAAACCGTTATAAAGAGTTAGTGGGGATTGATTTGCCTTTTGTGCAAGACAATCATTCTCGTTCTTCGAAAGGGGTTTTACGTGGGCTACATTTTCAAAAAACGAAACCTCAAGGTAAGCTTGTTAGAGTTGTTATGGGAAAAGTGTTTGATGTCGCCGTTGATGTTCGTAAAGACTCTGTTACTTACGGTAAGTGGGAAGGGGTTATTTTATCAGAAGATAATAAACGTCAATTTTGGATTCCACCGGGCTTTGCTCATGGTTTTGTGGTGTTATCAGAATTTGCTGATTTTGAATATAAATGCACAGATTTTTATGATCCAAGTGATGAAGGTAGTTTGAAATGGGATGATTCTGATATTGGGATTGAATGGCCATTAACCAATGAAGAACTGCGGAGCTTACAATTATCAGGTAAAGATAAAATTGCCACTGCATTTAAAGATTTATAACAAAAACTTAATTTGATAAATGAAATTATGATATTTTTTTGCTTATTCAAAATCAGTTACTCTCATAAATAGATATTAACATATTTTGATTAATGTTATCCTGCTCTTTTTTGTGATTTACCTAAACTAATTTTTATGCAGAGATTTATTGAATCTTAACAAGTTGTAAATGATGTTTTTGTAATTATTGAAATTTCTGATTGTAATAGTTGTTAGCTGAATTTGAGCTCTGTATTTATTTTCACTGTCTTTAAGGAAATTGAGGCAGGATTAAGTTCTGTTTAGTTTTATTGTAGAATTAGCACAAATATTTCTCGATAGGGATATGGTTTTTTAGAATGTTTATTGCATTTATTATTTTTATAGCATTTTTTAGTTCATTTTTAGCAATTGTTCTATTGAGGCCTTTTGCCATTAAAATAGCTTTAGTTGATAAGCCGTGTATTCGCAAAAGACATAAAGGGAATATTCCCCTTATTGGTGGGATTTCGGTTTATGCGGGGGTATTAACTTCTTCTTTAGTTATTCTTATTTTTTCACCTAACCATGTTGCACAGTTATCTACTTACCTTTTGGCTTCATTACTAATGGTTCTTACCGGTACTTTGGATGACCGTTTTGATTTGAGTGTCAGGGTGCGTATTATTGTTCAGGTGATAATTGCGTCTATTATGATGTTTGTTGCAGGAAATGCAATTTTTAGTGTAGGGGATCTTTTATCTTTTGGTGATATTTCACTTTGGTATTTTTCTTATCCATTTACTGTGATTGCAGTTTTAGGTGCAATAAATGCTTATAATATGGTAGATGGTATAGATGGTTTGATTGGTGGGATTGGTATTTCGACGTTTACTACTTTAGCTATTTTGTTCTTTTCCTCTGGTGATACAGATTATGCTGTTTTTAGTTTGTTGTGTGTTGCAGTTTTAGCCCCTTATTTGATTTATAATTTGCAACTATTTTTTTTTAGCCATAAGAAAATATTTATGGGTGATGCTGGAAGTATGTTTATTGGTTTTACTGTAGTTTGGTTATTAGCTATTGGAAGTCAAAAACATAGTTCGGGTCTAACAACAGATACATCTTCTTTCTCTCCTGTTGCTGCATTGTGGATTGTTGCTTTGCCGTTAATGGATATGGCTGCAATTATGATGCGTAGAATGAAAAAAGGGTTTTCTCCTTTCCAAGCTGATCGTGATCACCTACATCATATATTTATGAGAGCCGGATTTAGCTCACGTGAAACACTGGTTATTATTACAATTTTCTCATTTCTGCTGAGTTCGATTGGTGTTGTTACTACTGCATACAGTGTTCCAGATTGGATTCAACTCCTTGCATTTGTTGTTTTATTTTTATTGTATAAGAAGTCTATTACACATATTTGGGTACTTGTTTCTGTTTATCGTATGGGTAATGCTTATAAACGGCTTGCTAGAAAGAATCATAGAAAGAACAAGCACGGATATAAATACTAGCTATTGTCGAGTTGTAAATATAATTATGGTTATTCATCGGATAAATGGGGGTGGGATTGTTTTTAGAGATAATGATGAATATTCAAACTAGACGTAGTAAGTATGATATTTATATTATCGTGTAATAAACGTGATGTAGTTTACTAAATTCAGTCACACTAGTTAACCTGAGTTCGGGTTAGTGCATTGCCATCAGCCCTGCCTTTTTTCTGCCTTTGTAATATTTAGACATAGCTTATTGGCTTAAGATAATACGCCACTAATTTTCTTAATAAATTCAATATAAAGCGATGTAAACTGCGGTGGCTAGAATATTCTAATTGAGAATTTTTTTAGTTGATCATTAATTATTTCGATAATAGGTAGCTTTGATAAGATGATAGCGCAGAAAACGTTGGGATAATCAGATGGTTTGCTTTAAATATTTATTAACTTCACCTGAGTAAAATCAGTATGTGAAGAAAACTGAAATAAGCGGGTTACTCCGTCCTATAAATTCATGAATGATGGTTAAGAAAAAGGCAAAGTATGCGTTTTGCCTGATCAGCATCTAACTTAGTTTGTAATTTCTTGACATATGTTAGAAGTCCATATTATCCCCTTAGCTCTTCATTATTTCATAGAAATAACATACCGCTAAAAAATCTGATGTAAAGATTGTTTCCGCTGTAATAACTTTCCGTTATAACTAAGAATAAATCATTCCCTCCCTCTTTTTCATTTAATATTAACTGCAACAACAAATTGATGCATAATGATCCATCACAAATAAGTCATGTGTAATCGAAGGACAAATCATGAGTAAAAATAGATTAACCCATTTGAAAGCGTTAGAAGCTGAGTCAATTCAAATTATGCGTGAAGTGGCCGCTGAATTTGATAATCCAGTTATGCTTTATTCAATTGGTAAAGATTCCTCTGTTTTACTGCACCTTGCACGTAAAGCTTTTTACCCTGGTAAAATTCCATTTCCGCTACTCCACGTAGATACGAATTGGAAATTTAAGGAAATGATTAAATTTCGAGATAATCTATCTGAAAAATATGATTTTGATTTAATTGTTCATAAAAATCCTGAAGGCTTGGAAATGAATATCAGCCCGTTTGTACACGGTAGTGCAAAACACACTGATATAATGAAGACGCAAGGCTTAAAACAAGCGCTCGATAAATACGGTTTTGATGCTGCTTTTGGTGGCGCGCGTCGTGATGAAGAAAAATCTCGCGCGAAGGAACGTGTTTATTCGTTCCGCGATAAAAATCACCGTTGGGATCCAAAAAATCAACGTCCAGAATTATGGAATATTTATAATTCTAAGGTTGACCGTGGCGAAAGCATCCGTGTATTCCCGCTGTCAAATTGGACTGAGTTAGATATATGGCAGTACATTTATCAAGAAGAAATTGAAATGGTACCGCTTTACTTTGCTGCTGAACGTCCTGTAGTAAAACGCGACGGTACGTTAATTATGGTTGACGATGAGCGTATGCCACTTGAAGAAGGCGAAGTACCTGAAATGAAAAAGGTACGTTTCCGTACGCTAGGCTGTTACCCATTAACGGGCGCCATTGAGTCAGAAGCGACAACGTTACCTGAAATTATTCAAGAAATGCTCTTAACCACTACGTCAGAACGCCAAGGGCGAGTTATTGATAATGACTCAGCGGGTTCGATGGAGAAGAAAAAAATGGAAGGGTATTTCTAACTTCGAGTTACGGGCTAATAGCTTCGAAATTCAAAACACTAGCTTATAGCTTAACATTAAGGGGCTTAATAATGAGATATGAGCGTTTAGATGTTTGGAAACGTAGTTTTCGTTTAAGCGTTAATATCCACCAATTATTTGCTGACAACAAAAACTTTGGTTTTAAAGACCAAATATGTCGATCAAGCTTATCTGTTCCGAGTAATATTGCTGAAGGTTTAGAGCGAGATACAGAAAGAGATAAAGCTAGATTTATTGTTATTGCAAAAGGTTCACTTGGAGAGCTTAAAACGCAAATAATGATTGCAATTGAAATTGGTTACATACCTGTTCAACTTGGTGAAACGTTAAGTGTTGAATGTGAAGAGCTTTCTCGGATGCTCGGCAGTTTAATTAAAAAAATTAGAATGAACATTGAGTAGCCGTACCGTTAAAATTAAGCGATAGGTTATTAATGTTCGAAGCTAGAAGCTCGTATCTCGTAGCTAGTATTTTCAGCTCAATGCTTCTAACTTTAAATTTATTGAGTAAGGGTTTTTAATGACAGCAGATACAAATTTAATCGCGTCTGATATTGAAGAATATCTACGTGTTCATGAAAATAAAGATCTTATGCGTTTTATCACTTGTGGTAGCGTGGATGATGGGAAATCTACTTTAATCGGTCGTTTACTATTTGATAGCAAAATGATTTTTGAAGATCAGATGGCTGCTATCGAAAAAGATTCTAAGAAATTTAATACGACTAATGAAGATTTTGATTTAGCATTGTTGGTCGATGGTTTGCAATCTGAACGTGAGCAGGGCATTACGATTGATGTTGCTTACCGTTATTTTGCGACTGAACAACGTAAATTTATTATTGCTGACACCCCCGGGCATGAACAATATACACGTAATATGGCAACCGGTGCTTCTACCTGTGATTTGGCTATTATTTTGATTGATGCTCGTCATGGTGTACAAGTGCAAACACGTCGTCATTCATATATTTGTTCATTATTAGGTATTAAGCATGTGATTATTGCCGTGAACAAAATGGATGCGGTCAATTACGATCAAGCCGTTTATCAAAAAATCAAAGCAGATTACCGTGAGTTTGCTGAACAACTGAATATTGAAGATGTACGTTTTGTGCCGATTTCTGCATTGAAAGGCGATAATGTTGTGAATGAAAGTGCCAATATGACTTGGTATCCTGGTTCGCCATTACTGCGTTTGTTAAATACAGTTCAAATTAGCTCGCACGATAACAGCCAATTCCGTTTACCTGTTCAATACGTTAATCGTCCTAACCTAGATTTTCGTGGTTTCGCAGGGACAATTGCTGGTGGTGAGATTCGTGTTGGCGATACTATCGAAGCACTACCATCGGGCAAGCAAAGTAAAGTAAAATCAATCGTTACCTTTGATGGTGATATTGAAACTGCCTTTGAAGGTATGGCAATTACATTAACACTAGAAGATGAAATTGATATCAGCCGTGGCGATATGATTGTACGTCCGCATGAAAAGCCACAATCCACTAAAAACTTTGCAGCTGAAGTGGTTTGGATGGATGAAAATGTTTTACAGGTTGATCGTGAATACATTATCAAAGTTGGGCCTCACTCCACCTTTGGGTCTGCCGTTGCCATTGATTATAAAGTTGATGTGAACACCATGGAAAAAATGGATGCTTCACAGCTCGCACTTAATGAAATTGGTAGCTGTCACTTCGAGGTGGCTGAAGCTGTTCAATTTGATGCTTATAGTGATAACCGTTCAACTGGTGCATTTATTATTATCGACCGATTAACCAATGCTACCGTTGGCGCGGGTATGATAAGTGGTTCCGTTGACGCCATTGCTAAAAGCGAACATAAATACAGTGAATTCGAAGTTGAATTTAACGCATTAGTCCGTAAGCATTTCCCACACTGGGAAGCGAAAGATATTCTTAAAGGATAAATAAGCGACGGACTACGAGTTGCGAGCTTCTAAATTTTTGCTCGTAGCTCGTATCGTTTTGCTTTAGGGCTATCTATGACTGCTCAATCTATTTTTGTTCTAATGGTGTTTGTTGGGACAATTATTGGCTTAATTAAATATCAGCAGCGTCCAAGTTTAGTGTTTGGTGTCACGCTGCTGATTTTGTATGCCTCGAATATGGTCACGACGGAACAAGTGTTACGAAGTATTTCCAATCAAGGTCTAGTCACCTTAATATTACTACTGCTTTGCTCTTTGGCATTAGAGAAAACGCATTTCTTAAGGGTGATTGCGACCCATATTATCCAAAAAAGTTATAATGGCACCTGGTGGCGATTATTTGGATTTACAATATTTTCTTCTGCATTACTTAATAATACTGCGGTTGTTTCAACGATGTTGGCACCGATACGCAACAATCGATATCATCATGCAAGTAAACTGCTTCTTCCTCTTTCCTATGCGGCTGTGCTTGGCGGTACGTTAACCCTGATTGGCACTTCAACAAACTTGATTGTGAACAGTTTAGTACTGGATGCAGGCTTGCCTTCATTGCATTTTTTTGATTTCACCCTAGTCGGCTCTTGTTTAGTGATTGTCTGTGGTTTGTGCCTATGGTTTTTATCACGCTTTTTACCTGAATATAAAGCAGACTCTGAATTAAGAGAGTCTTATTTTATTGATGCAACAGTGACGGAAGACTCGAGTTTAATTGGTCGAACCATTGAAGATAATGGATTACGTAATTTAACCTCTTTGTTCCTTGTCGAAGTTGTTAGGGGAAATCATTTAATCAGTCCCGTTGCCCCTACTGAAGTATTACAGGTAAAAGATCGACTTGTTTTTAGTGGTGACGTGACCAAAGTTAAGCAGCTAAATCAAATTTCAGGATTATCCTTATTCGCCCATGATCAAGGTTTATTATTAGATAATTTAACCGAAGTGGTTATCCGTCCAGAAAGTGTATTACTTGGTAAAACCTTAAAACGAGCTGGATTTCGTGCATTATTTGATGCAGCGGTTGTCGCAGTGAAACGCGATGGTGAAAAAGTGTCGGGTAAATTAGGTGATCTGGTTTTAAAAGCCGGTGATTATCTCGTGTTGGCTGCCGGTGATGACTTTCGGTCACGTCGTAATATTAGTAAGAATTTTATTTTAGTGAGTGGCGTCGAGCTTGACTCAATGCTTAGCGGGGCGAGGGCATTATTGTCTATTGTCGGTTTTTTTGTCGCCGTTGCCTGTGCCGCCTTTGGTATCTTTAGCTTATTCAAGGGAATGGTTATTTTTCTCGGCGTGTTGTTAATTAGTCGTTGTTTAACCCCCGGTGAGTTGATGCGTCGTTTGCCAACAGATATTTGGTTGATTATTTCATCGGCGTTGTTGCTCTCCTATGCGTTAAATAATAGTGGTTTACTTGAGCAAGTTGAACTACTCGCCGTAGATTATACCGATAGCATTTCACCATTAATGGCATTGGTTGTTGTTTATCTATTAACTTGGCTATTAACTGAATTAGTGACTAATAATGCGGCTGCTGCATTAATATTTCCGATTGCTTATGGTTTTGCGATTACTTTAGACGCTAATCCCATGGCTTTTATTATGACAGTTGCCTTTGGTGCAAGTGCAAGCTTTATTAGCCCCTATGGTTATCAAACCAACTTAATGGTATTTAATGCCGGTAGCTATAAGTTAAGTGATTTTGTGAAAATCGGATTACCAATAAGTCTTGTTTATGGCGTAGTTGCAATTACTGCTATTACGTTTGTGTTTGGATTGTAAAAAGCAGCGATCAGTTTTCAGCGGTCAGCTATCAGTTTTAACCCCGCGTATCGGCAATAAGGTGGTTTTTAACTGACAGCTGATAGCTAATGGCTGATAGCTGTACTTAAGGAAATTTATGTCTACCCCGTATATTGATAAAGAAGATCATGTTGAAAAATCTTCTGATGTTGTTTGGCATCTTGCTAGTGTCTCCCATGAAGACCACGTGAAATTAAATGGCCATAAACCTGCTGTGCTTTGGTTTACAGGTTTAAGCGGTTCAGGTAAATCAACCGTAGCGAATGCTGTTGATTTAATGTTGCATCAATTAGGTGCTAAAACCTATGTGCTTGATGGGGATAATGTTCGCCACGGGTTAAATAATGATTTAGGTTTTTCTGATGTCGATCGTATTGAGAATATTCGTCGTATTGGCGAAGTTTCAAAACTGTTTGTCGATGCGGGCTTGTTAGTTTCAACAGCTTTTATTTCACCCTTTGTTGCCGACCGAGAGATGGTTCGAGCTCAACTTAAAGCAGGGGAGTTTGTTGAGGTATTTATTGATACACCATTAGCAGTGTGTGAATCTCGTGATCCTAAAGGCCTTTATAAAAAAGCACGCGCAGGTGAAATTAAAAACTTTACGGGCATCGATTCTGCTTATGAGTTACCAAAGTCACCTGAAATCCATGTTGAAACAGCGAATAAGACGATTGAAGCGTGTGCTAAACAAGTCGTGGAATACTTAAAGAGTAAAGGGTATTTAACGGTAAAAGGGAGTAAAGATATTTTATGATTTATGATGTTTTTAATGGTGATGCTGACGGTATTATCGCTTTACTTCAATTGCGTTTAGCAGAGCCTCTCGATACCACTTTAATTACGGGTGTAAAACGCAATATTCAATTACTTGCACAAATCGATGTACAACCTGATGATGTGATTACTGTGCTTGATGTGTCCATGGAAAAGAATATGCCAGCTTTGGTCTCTGCTTTAGAAGTTGGTGCTGAAGTATTTTATGCGGATCATCATCGTAGTGGGGCAATTCCTGATAATAGTAATTTACAGGCGCATATCGACCTTGATGCTAACACCTGTACAGCACTGATTATTGATAAATTATTAGATGGTCAATTTCATGAGTGGGCAATCACCGCTGCATATGGGGATAATTTAATTGCCAAAGCAGATCAGTTATCAAAAGATTCTGGTATTGCTGAAGATAAAGCCGCTTTGTTAAAGGAGCTCGGGACATTAATTAATTACAATGGTTACGGCGCAAAAATCGATGATTTGCATTATGATCCTGCTGAATTATATAAAGCGTTAATGCAGTATTCTTCTCCATTTCAAGCGATAGCGGATCAAAACTCCCCCTATTATGTGCTACAAAAAGCACACCAGCAGGATATGGATAATGCATTGTCGGTAGAGGCTAAACATCTAACCAATAAATTAGGATTATTTGAGTTGCCTAACGCGCCATGGGCTCGTCGCATAAGTGGTGTTTATGGTAATTTATTAGCTAATCAAGCACCTGATTCAGCACATGCCGTGCTTACATTGAATAAAGACGCGACTTATATGGTGTCGTTACGAGCGCCATTGAATAATAAACAAGGTGCTGGCGATATTTGTAGTCAGTTTGAAACGGGCGGTGGTCGAGCGGCTGCAGCTGGTATAAATGCATTGCCAGCAGCTGATTTACAGCGTTTTATTGATTTGGTTGAAGGCACATACTAGTCAGCAGTTTCTAGCTAGAAGTTTCGAACCGCGAAGTTCGAAGCTCATAGCTCGGAGCTAAGCGTTGACAGCTTCTCTTCTTTTTTGTAAAAAATCGTGATTATCGCGTTACAAATCGTCTAAAAATCCTTATACTTAGCTGCTTTATTTTTTGGTGTCAATGATCAAGACCTTTGGCCGTGTTGTTGATACCCTTACTTTCTCTCTTTTAAAAGCGAGATTGTTTTACCGAACCTGACAAGGTGTTTGGTCGGTACTATTAATTTTTAACAGTGGAAACAATTAGTTATGAGCACAATGAAAACTGAAAAAACCACAAGTTCGTTAGACGGACTTAAATGGGGCGTAACAATTTTATTATTAGCAGCTATTGTTGTTGGTAATTATCTCTATGGCGAAAGTCTACATATTGTAGCTCGAGTTGCTGTGCTTCTGGTTTTAGCTGCACTTGCTCTGTTTTCAGCTGCAATGACAGAAAAAGGTAAAACATTTACGGAATTCGCGAAAGAGTCACGTTTAGAAGTTCGTAAAGTCGTGTGGCCAACACGTCAAGAAACAGTACAAACTACATTAATTATTCTTGCAGTCTCAACTATCGTCGGTTTGGTTCTGTGGGGACTTGATGGTATTTTTGTACGTATTGTTTCTTTTATTACTACATCAATTTAAGGGTTTAATATGTCAGAAGAAGTACAAAAAAAGAGATGGTATGTTGTTCAAGCTTTTTCAGGTTATGAAGGGCGTGTACAAAAAACCTTAATTGAGCATATTAAATTAAACGAAATGGAAGATTTTTTCGGTGAGATTCTTGTTCCAACTGAAGAAGTTGTTGAGATGCGTGCCGGTCAAAAACGTAAAAGTGAACGTAAATTCTTCCCTGGTTATGTGTTAGTTGAAATGGCGATGAACGATCAAAGCTGGCATTTAGTGAAAAGTATTGATCGTGTAATGGGCTTTATTGGCGGTACTGCTGAGCGTCCAGCACCTATTTCTCAAAAAGAAGTAGACAATATTCTTAATCGTCTGCAAGAGTCTCATGATTCTCCACGTCCAAGAACATTGTTCGAAGCAGGTCAGGTTGTCCGTGTCATTGAAGGGCCATTTGCGGACTTTAACGGAACCGTTGAAAGTGTGGATTACGAGAAGAGTCGTTTGAAAGTGTCTGTTTCTATCTTCGGTCGTGCAACACCGGTTGATTTAGAATTTTCGCAAGTAGAGAAAGACTAAAATAGCTTCGAGTGGCGAGCTTCTAGCTTCGAAAGGGTAAAAGATCGTTTCGTGATGCATAAAGTAGCTTGGGTATCAGTTGGTTTTCGTAGCTCGCGGCTCGTAGTTAGCAGCTTGTTTAAAAAAACTACAAAAGAGCTTGTTAGGGCGGTGAATTATGGTTATAATTCGCCGCCCTTTTTATTTGAAGAAATCGTTTTTTGGATGTTTTTTTCAAATAGATTTAATTGGATATTTAGGTACCCAGTAAAAAATTTTTAATCGGGAAGCTAATTCATTCGGGATTAGCGTTACACCCAAACAAAGGTAGTAAAATAATGGCTAAAAAAGTACAAGCATATATCAAGCTGCAAGTTTCAGCTGGTATGGCTAACCCGTCACCACCAGTTGGTCCAGCTCTTGGTCAACATGGTGTTAATATCATGGAATTCTGTAAAGCATTCAATGCAAAAACAGATTCAATCGAAAAAGGCGCGCCAGTACCTGTAGTAATTACAGTATACAATGACCGCTCTTTCACTTTCGAAACTAAGACTCCACCTGCATCTTTCTTACTTAAGAAAGCAGCCGGTATCAAGTCTGGTTCTGGCGTTCCAAATAAAAACAAAGTGGGTAAAGTTACACGTGCTCAACTTGAAGAGATCGCTAAAACGAAAGAACCTGATTTAACAGGTGCTGATCTTGATGCAATGGTACGTTGTATTGCGGGCTCTGCTCGTTCTATGGGTCTGGAAGTAGAGGGTTAATACAATGGCTAAATTATCTAAACGCATGAAAGTTATTCGCGACAAAGTTGACGTGACTAAAGAATACGAGATCAATGAAGCTGTAGCGCTTCTTCAAGAATTAGCGACGGCTAAATTCAATGAAAGTGTTGATGTTTCTGTAAATCTTGGTATTGATTCTAAACGTAGTGATCAAAACGTACGTGGTGCAACAGTATTGCCACACGGTACTGGTCGTGAAGTACGTGTTGCTGTGTTTACACAGGGCGCGAATGCTGAAGCTGCTAAAGAAGCGGGCGCGGACATCGTTGGTATGGACGAACTTGCTGCACAAGTTAAAGCGGGCGAAATGAACTTTGACGTTGTAATTGCATCTCCAGACGCTATGCGTGTTGTTGGTCAATTAGGTCAAATCTTAGGTCCACGTGGCCTAATGCCTAACCCGAAAGTAGGTACTGTAACACCTAATGTTGCTGAAGCAGTTAAAAATGCTAAAGCTGGTCAGGTTCGTTACCGTAACGACAAGAATGGTATTATCCATTCTACAATCGGTAAAGCATCGTTCACTACTGAACAAATCAAAGAAAACCTAGAAGCACTATTGGTTGCTATTAAAAAAGCAAAACCAGCTGCTGCAAAAGGTGTTTTCTTGAAAAAAGTTTCTCTATCTACAACTATGGGTGCTGGCGTGAAAATCGACCAAACATCTTTAGAAACTACGGTAGCGTAATTTTTTAATATCTATTTTAGTTAACATTATTATGTTCTCTAAGATGGGTATACAGGGCGGCAATTTATCTGTATAATTTGCCGCCTTACTTTGGAGGGCCTTAGGTCCCTTCCGAGACCGTAGGTGAAAATAGGTTAACTATTTTCTTAATTTCCTGCGTAGATGGTGCCGGACCCCAGAAAGAATTATTCTACCTGGATCCGATAACCGAAATAGTGCCTCATCTATTTATAGGTGAGGGTGTTTAGCTGGAATAAAATCCAGCGGAATCCAGGAGTAAAACCAAATGGCATTAAGACTCGAAGACAAACAAGCTATTGTCGCTGAAGTCAATGAAGCAGCTAAATCTGCTCTGTCTGCTGTTGTAGCCGATTCACGCGGCGTAACAGTTGGTGCAATGACTGAACTTCGTGCAGCAGCACGTGCAAACGGTGTTTATTTACGTGTAGTACGTAATACACTAGCACGTCGTGCAGTTGAAGGTACTGACTTTGCATGTTTAACAGAGACGTTTAGTGGTCCAACGATCCTTGCATTCTCAAACGAACATCCAGGTGCAGCAGCTCGTCTTTTAAAAGACTTCGCTAAAGCAAATGAAACGTTTGAAATTAAAGGTCTTGCATTTGAGGGGGAATTCATTGAAGCCGCTCAAGTGGACCGTCTAGCGACACTACCAACATACGAAGAAGCAATTGCGAAACTGATGGCAACTATGAAAGAAGCTGCAGCTGGCAAACTTGTACGTACTCTGGCTGCAATTCGCGACCAGAAAGAAGAATCTGCAGCATAATCGCTGTAATACCATTTAATTTATATATAGGAATTGACTCATGTCTCTTACTAAAGACCAAATCATTGATGCTGTTGCAGAACTATCTGTAATGGAAGTTGTTGAACTAATCGAAGCAATGGAAGAAAAATTCGGCGTATCTGCAGCTGCTGCAGTTGCTGCTGGTCCAGCTGCTGGCGGTGAAGCTGCTGCTGAACAAACTGAATTCGACGTTGTAATGACTGCATTCGGTGATAACAAAGTTAAAGCTATCAAAGCAGTACGTGGCGCTACAGGTCTTGGCCTGAAAGAAGCTAAAGCAGCTGTTGAAGCTTGCCCAACTGTAATCAAAGAAGCTGCATCTAAAGAAGAAGCAGAAGCTCTTAAAGCTGAATTAGAAGAAATCGGCGCAACAGTTGAACTTAAATAAGTTATAGTATATAACTGATTTACCATGCAAATGGTATTGGCTGGTGATTATTTAATCACCGGCCTTTTTGCGTACAGGATTCTGTGATTTTCCATTATTTTTCACGGAATCGGGCACTAAAGATGATGTGCACTCGTTATCACTGAAGGTATCAAGGTAAATCTTGCCGATGTATCTTGAGTAATAACGGGTCATTCCACATCATTAACACCAAAATAATGTTCGCCGTTGTCTATAAAAATAGAGGTCTCAATATAGACCAAGGCAACTATGATCACTTATCAGCGAGCAAAGGAACCACATGGGTTACTCTTATACTGAGAAAAAACGTATTCGTAAGGATTTTGGTAAACGTCCACAGGTGATGGAAAAACCATATCTGTTGTCTATCCAAATCGATTCATTCAAACGATTAATTGAAGTCGATCCGACTGGTGAAGTAGGTTTAGAAGCTGCTTTTAAAAGCATTTTCCCAATCGCCAGCTATTCAGGTACATCAGAACTGCAATATGTCAGCTATCGATTAGGTGACCCGGTATTTGATGTTAAAGAATGTCAGATCCGTGGAGTGACATACTCTGCATCAATACGTGTTAAATTGCGTCTTGTTATCTACGATCGTGATGCACCAGCAGGCACGGTTAAAGATATTCGTGAGCAAGAAGTTTACATGGGTGAAATTCCACTCATGACTGAAAATGGTACCTTTGTAATCAATGGTACTGAACGTGTTATCGTTTCTCAATTACACCGTTCTCCAGGTGTATTCTTCGATCACGATAAAGGTAAAACGCATAGCTCAGGTAAAGTACTTTATAACGCACGTGTGATCCCATACCGTGGTTCTTGGTTAGACTTTGAGTTTGACCCTAAAGATAACTTATTCGTTCGTATTGACCGTCGTCGTAAACTGCCTGCAACTATTATGTTGCGTGCGCTTGAATATACGACTGAACAAATCTTAGATATGTTCTACGATACAACTAAGTTTGAAATCAAAGATGGCAAAGTAACGATGGCGCTGATTGCGGATCGTTTACGTGGCGACACGGCTTCATTTGAAATTGTAGCTAATGGTAAAACCTATGTTGAGCAAGGTAAGCGTATTACCGCTCGTCATATTCGCCAACTTGAAAAAGACGGCGTAGAAAATATCGAAGTACCACTTGAATACCTTGAAGGTAAAGTGGTTGCTAAAGATTATATCAGTGGTGATACCGGCGAAATTATCGTTAATGCAAATGATTTACTGACGATGGAATTGATCGCTGATCTTTCTGAAGCTGGTATTAAAGCATTCGAAGTTATTTATACTAATGAATTAGATTGTGGTTCATTTATTTCTGATACGTTACGCGTTGATTCGTCAACTAACCGCCTTGAAGCATTAGTCGAAATCTACCGTATGATGCGTCCTGGTGAGCCACCAACAAAAGATGCAGCTGAAGGTCTATTCCAAAACCTATTCTTTGCTGAAGAACGCTATGACTTATCTAAAGTAGGTCGTATGAAGTTCAACCGTCGTGTTGGTCTTGAAGGCGATGAAGGTCCTGGTATTTTATCTAACGACGATATCTTAAGCGTAATGAAAACGTTAATTGATATACGTAACGGTCATGGTGAAGTGGATGATATCGATCACCTTGGTAACCGTCGTATTCGTTGTGTTGGTGAAATGGCTGAAAACCAATTCCGTGTTGGTTTAGTGCGTGTTGAACGTGCTGTTAAAGAGCGTTTATCTTTAGGTGATCTTGATGCAACAATGCCACAGGATTTGATTAATGCAAAACCTATTTCAGCTGCTGTTAAAGAGTTCTTCGGTTCATCACAACTGTCTCAGTTTATGGATCAGAATAACCCGCTTTCAGAAGTAACACATAAACGTCGTATTTCAGCGTTAGGTCCTGGTGGTCTTACTCGTGAACGTGCAGGCTTTGAAGTACGTGACGTACACGCAACTCACTACGGTCGTCTATGTCCAATTGAAACACCTGAGGGACCAAACATTGGTTTGATCAACTCACTTTCAACTTTTGCGCGTACTAATGACTATGGTTTCCTAGAAACACCGTACCGTAAAGTTATCGATGGCAAACCGGCTGATTTAGGTATTGAACCAGATTATCTTTCTGCAATTGAAGAAGGTTCATTCGTTATCGCACAGGCGAGTGCCGAAGTTGATGAAAATGGTTATCTAGTCGGTGAAATGGTGCCTTGTCGTCATAAAGGTGAATCTACCTTTATGAGCCCTGCTGATATCGATTATATGGATGTGTCTCCACAACAGATCATTTCTGTTGCTGCGTCACTTATCCCGTTCTTAGAACACGATGATGCTAACCGTGCCTTAATGGGTGCGAACATGCAACGTCAAGCCGTACCAACTTTACGTGCTGATAAGCCGCTTGTAGGTACAGGTATCGAACGTCGTCTTGCAATTGACTCGGGTGTAACAATCACGGCTAAACGTGGTGGTACAATCGATTACGTTGATGCATCACGTATTGTTGTTAAGGTGTCCGATGACGAACTACTTCCTGGTGAAGCGGGTATCGACATTTACAACTTAACTAAATACACGCGTTCAAATCAGAATACATGTATTAACCAACGTCCAACTTGTAAACCAGGCGAGCCAATTGTTCGCGGTGATGTACTAGCAGATGGCCCATCAACAGATATGGGTGATTTAGCACTAGGACAAAACATGAAGATTGCCTTCATGCCTTGGAATGGTTATAACTTTGAGGATTCAATCCTTATTTCTGAGCGTGTATCGCAAGAAGACCGTTTTACAACGATTCACATCCAAGAGTTCTCATGTGTTGCACGTGAAACTAAATTAGGTAGTGAAGAAATTTCTGCGGATATCCCTAATGTGGGTGAAGCTGCATTAAGCAAACTAGATGAGTCTGGTATTGTTTACGTAGGTGCAGAAGTTAAACCAGGTGATATTCTTGTTGGTAAAGTAACACCAAAAGGTGAGACACAACTAACGCCAGAAGAAAAACTATTACGTGCGATCTTCGGTGAAAAAGCATCTGATGTTAAAGATAGCTCGCTACGTGTTGGTGCTTCTACTTACGCAACGGTTATTGACGTTCAAGTATTTACCCGTGATGGCGTAGAGAAAGACAAACGTGCACTTGAAATTGAAGAAATGCAGCTTAAAGCGGCGAAGAAAGATTTAACTGAGAAGTTCCAAATCTTAGAAAACGCAATTTATGAAAAAGCATTAAACTTATTGATCAGTGCTGGACATGACGAAGCGCGTTTATTACAAATGCCGCGTGCTCAATGGTTAGAAATTATCATTGACGACGAAACTAAACAGTCATACCTTGAACAAATCATTGCACAGTACGATGAAGTTAAAGCGGATTACGATAAAGAATTCGATATTAAACGTCGTAAAATCACGCAAGGTGATGATTTAGCACCGGGTGTTCAAAAAATTGTTAAGGTTTACCTTGCAGTTCGTCGTCGCCTTCAACCGGGTGATAAAATGGCGGGTCGTCACGGTAACAAAGGTGTTGTTTCAAACATCGTTCCTGTTGAAGATATGCCTCACGATGAGTTTGGTGTGCCAGTTGATGTTGTACTTAACCCATTGGGTGTACCATCACGTATGAACATCGGTCAGATTTTAGAAACTCACCTAGGCTTAGCGGCTAAAGGTGTAGGTGAAAAACTTGAGCGTATGGTGAAAGCACAGCGTGAAGTTGAAATTGCTAAAGTGCGTGAGTTTGTACAAAAACTTTACTCATTTGGACAGGCACCTTGTCACGTTGACTTAAATGATTTCGATGACGATGCTGTATTGCGTCTTGCTGAAAATCTATACAAAGGTTTACCAGTTGCAACACCGGCGTTTGATGGTGCTTACGAAAGCGAAATTCGTGAACTGTTACGTTTAGCTGATTTACCTGAAACAGGTCAACTACAGTTAACTGATGGTCGTACGGGTATTCCATTCGAACGTCCAGTAACCGTTGGTTACATGTACATGCTCAAATTGAATCACTTGGTTGATGACAAAATGCATGCGCGTTCTACTGGTTCTTACAGCCTAGTTACTCAGCAACCACTTGGTGGTAAAGCTCAGTTCGGTGGCCAGCGTTTTGGTGAGATGGAAGTATGGGCACTAGAAGCATACGGTGCGGCTTACACTCTACAAGAGATGCTGACAGTTAAATCGGATGACGTTAACGGTCGTACTAAGATGTATAAAAACATCGTTGATGGCGACCATAGAATGGAACCAGGCATGCCTGAATCATTCAACGTACTGTTAAAAGAAATCCGTTCATTAGGTATCAATATTGAACTTGATGAAGAAAATAACTAAGCATTAGGCACTAGTTAGCAGTAAATATGTGGCGTCTGGTTTAGCCGGACGCCTAGTTTTAACTCCTATGGGAGAGTAGCGTGAAAGACTTACTCAAGTTTTTAAAGCAACAAAATAAAACCAAAGAATTTGATGGAATCAAAATTGGTTTAGCATCACCTGAAACGATCCGTTCATGGTCATTCGGTGAAGTTAAAAAACCAGAAACCATTAACTACCGTACTTTTAAACCAGAGCGTGAAGGTTTGTTCTGTGCGCGTATCTTTGGTCCAATTAAAGATTACGAATGTTTATGTGGCAAATACAAACGCCTGAAGCATCGTGGTGTTATTTGTGAAAAATGTGGTGTTGAAGTAACGCAATCTAAAGTTCGTCGTGACCGTATGGGTCATATCGAATTAGCTTCACCTGTTGCACATATTTGGTTCCTTAAATCACTTCCTTCTCGTATCGGCTTAATGCTAGATATGACGTTGCGTGATATTGAACGTATCCTTTACTTTGAATCTTTCGTGGTTGTAGAACCAGGCATGACAGATCTTGAGCGTCGTCAAATTCTTCTTGAAGAAGAATATTTAGATATGCTTGAGCAATGGGGCGATGAGTTTGAAGCACTAATGGGTGCTGAAGCGGTATTTGCTTTATTGAAGCAGTTAGATTTAGAGCATGAAATTTCAGTAATGCGTGAAGAATTAGGTACAACTAATTCTGAAACTAAACGTAAGAAATTAACAAAACGTCTGAAATTGGTTGAATCTTTCCACCAGTCTTCAAATAAACCAGAATGGATGATCCTGACTGTATTGCCAGTGCTTCCACCTGATTTACGTCCACTAGTACCACTAGATGGCGGTCGTTTTGCGACTTCAGATCTGAATGACTTATACCGTCGTGTTATTAACCGTAATAACCGTCTAAAACGTCTATTGGACTTAGCGGCTCCAGACATCATCGTACGTAACGAAAAACGTATGTTACAAGAGTCTGTTGATGCGTTATTAGATAATGGTCGTCGTGGCCGTGCAATTACTGGTTCTAACAAACGTCCGCTTAAATCTCTTGCCGATATGATTAAAGGTAAGCAAGGTCGTTTCCGTCAGAATCTATTGGGTAAACGTGTTGATTACTCTGGTCGTTCTGTAATTACTGTTGGTCCATCACTACGTTTACATCAGTGTGGTCTTCCTAAGAAAATGGCACTTGAGTTATTCAAACCATTTGTTTACGGAAAACTAGAAGCATTAGGTCTAGCAACTACGATTAAAGCAGCTAAAAAATTAGTTGACCGTGAAGGCGGTGAAGTTTGGGATATCCTTGAAGGGGTTATTCGTGAACATCCAGTTATGCTTAACCGTGCGCCGACACTTCACAGATTGGGTATCCAAGCATTCGAACCTGTACTTATTGAAGGTAAAGCAATGCAGCTTCACCCTCTAGTATGTGCGGCATACAATGCCGATTTCGATGGTGACCAAATGGCGATTCACGTGCCATTAACTATCGAAGCACAGCTTGAAGCTCGAACGCTAATGATGTCTACGAATAATATCCTATCACCTGCGAATGGTGATCCGATTATCGTACCTTCTCAAGACGTTGTATTGGGTCTTTACTACATGACTCGTAAAAATATCAACGCGAAAGGCGAAGGTATGTACTTTATGGATGCTAAGGAAGCTGAAAAAGCTTACCGTGCAGGTGCTGTGTCACTGCAAGCAATCGTTAAAGTGCGTATGACGCAAGTACATATTCAAGAAGATGGTAGCCGCACATCAACAACTGAGCTTGTTGAAACGACTGTTGGCCGTGCTATTTTATCTTTGATCATGCCTGAAGGTTTACCTTTTGAACATGTAGACCAAAACATGGGCAAAAAAGCGATCTCAAGTGCATTGAATGCGTGTTACCGTTTATTGGGTATTAAAGATACAGTTATTTTTGCTGACCAATTAATGTATACCGGTTTTGAATATGCAACCTTATCAGGTGCCTCTGTTGGTATCGTTGATATGGAAATTCCAGAAGCTAAGAAAGGTCTGGTTGCTTCTGCTGAAGCGGAAGTGTTGGAAATTCAAGAACAGTTCCAAGCTGGTTTGGTTACTGCGGGTGAGCGTTACAATAAAGTTATCGATATCTGGGCAAGTGCGAATGAGCAAGTTGCTAAGGCGATGATGGAAAACCTTTCAAAAGAAACAGTTTTAACTTCGAAAGGCGAAGAAGTTCAACAGGACTCATTCAATAGCGTTTACATGATGGCCGACTCTGGTGCGCGTGGTAGTGCTGCTCAGATTCGTCAGTTAGCGGGTATGCGTGGTCTGATGGCTAAACCGGATGGTTCAATTATCGAAACACCGATTGTTGCAAACTTCCGTGAAGGTCTGAACGTACTTCAGTACTTCATCTCAACCCATGGTGCACGTAAAGGTTTGGCCGATACTGCACTTAAAACAGCGAACTCGGGTTATCTAACTCGTCGCTTGGTTGATATTGCACAAGATTTAGTTATTACTGAAGAAGATTGTGGTAGTGAAGAAGGTCTATTAATCACGCCATTAATTCAAGGTGGTGATGTTGTTGAACCACTTCGAGAACGTGTACTTGGTCGTGTTGTTGCTAAAGACGTGATTAAACCGGGTACTAAAGACGAAGTCTTACTTGCTCGTAATACATTACTCGATGAAAAACTGTGTGATCTTGTTGAAGAAGCTTCAGTTGATAAAATCTGGGTACGTTCTGTTATTACTTGTAATACTGACTTTGGTGCTTGTGCGAAATGTTACGGTCGTGACTTGGCGCGTGGTCATCTTGTTGGTCAAGGTGAAGCGGTTGGTGTTATGGCTGCACAGTCTATCGGTGAACCTGGAACACAGCTAACAATGCGTACCTTCCACATCGGTGGTGCCGCATCGCGTTCTGCGTCTGAAAACAGTATTCAAGTTAAGAATTCTGGTACAATCAAACTGCATAATTCTAAGTTTGTTATTAATTCAGATAATAAAGTGGTTATTACTTCTCGTTCGACTGAATTAACGATTATCGATGATTTAGGCCGTACAAAAGAGAATCACAGATTGCCTTATGGTGCGATCCTTGAGAAACAAGATGGCGCAGAAATCACTTCTGGTGAAATCATTGCTAACTGGGACCCTCATACGCATCCAATCATTACCGAAGTAGAAGGTAAGATTGAGTTCGTTGACTTTATTGAAGGCGTGACAATTAACAAACAAACCGATGAACTAACTGGTTTATCAAGTATTGTTGTTATTGATCCGGCTCAACGTCCATCTGCGGGTAAAGAGATGCGTCCATTGGCTAAATTAGTTGATGCTGAAGGCAATGACTTATTTATTCCAGGAACGAACGTTGTAGCACAATACGCGTTACCTTCTAAAGCTATTGTAAGCCTTGAAGATGGTGTTCAGGTGAAAGTCGGTGAAGCGGTTGCTCGTATTCCTCAAGAAAGTTCGAAAACGCGTGATATTACCGGTGGTCTACCACGTGTTGCTGACTTATTTGAAGCGCGTACACCAAAAGATGCTGCAATTCTTGCTGAAGTATCTGGTACGTTATCATTTGGTAAAGAAACTAAAGGTAAACGTCGCTTAGTTATCACTAAAGCAGATGGCGATACGTATGAAGAGATGATCCCTAAATGGCGTCACCTAAATATCTTCGAAGGTGAGAAGATTGAAAAAGGTGAGGTTATTTCTGACGGTCCAGAATCTCCACATGATATCCTTCGTCTACGTGGTATTAGCCCAGTGGCTAATTACATTACTAACGAAGTACAAGAAGTATATCGTTTACAAGGTGTAAAAATTAATGATAAACATATTGAAGTTATCGTTAATCAGATGCTGCGTAAATGTATTATCACCGATGCGGGTGATTCTAGCTTCTTAGCCGGTGAGCAAGCTGAAGTAGTACGTGTTATTATTGAAAACCGTAAACTTGAAGCGGAAGGTAAAGCCGTTGCGACGTTCGAATACCAATTATTGGGTATTACTAAAGCATCGCTTGCGACTGAGTCATTTATTTCTGCAGCTTCTTTCCAAGAAACAACACGTGTTCTTACAGAAGCAGCTGTTGCTGGTAAATGTGACCAATTACATGGCTTGAAAGAGAATGTAATCGTAGGTCGTCTAATCCCTGCTGGTACTGGTTTTGCACATCATAAATCACGCTCTGCTGAAAAAGCGAAAGCACTTGAGCCACAAGTGGAAGAGCCAGTAGTAGATGTAGATGCAGCTGAACAAAGCTTAGCAGACTTACTAAATGCCGTTGATTTTGGTGAATAAATCACGCCGTTAAGCTTGAATGCCTTAGGTTGACAAGTAGTAAGTTTTAAAAAGGTGCTTCGGCACCTTTTTTTATATCAGGAAGAATAGTTCTCAGCTATCAGCTATCAGCTATCAGCTTTCAGCTTTCAGCTTTCAGCTTTCAGCTTTCAGCTATTAGCTATTAGCTATTAGCTATTGGCTATTAGCTATTAGCTATTAGCTATTGGCTATTGGCTATTGGCTTTCAGTTTTCAGTTTTCAGTTTGGTGTTTCGTCTTTATTTCGAGCATTGCAAATTAAACAATGTAAAATACGGCTGTTATGTCTTACTGATAGCTGACAGCTGAAGGCTTCTTTCCCCCCTTGTTTTTCCTTAGTATCTAATCCAATATATACGCACTTCTTATTTAATCATTTAAAGGTATGTTCTCAATGACAACTAAAAAAATAATCTCGACTTCTCAAGCACCTGCTGCGATCGGTCCTTATTCTCAAGCGAACCAATTTGGTAATATGTTATTTACTTCAGGTCAAATTCCATTAGTACCGGAAACGATGGAAATTGTTGAAGGTGGTATTACGGAACAATCAGAGCAAGCAATGCAGAATTTAATGGCAGTATTAAAAGAAGCGAAGGCATCGGCAGAGACAGTGATCAAAACTACGTGTTTTTTGAGTGATATGAATAACTTTGTTGCTTTTAACGAAGTTTATGGTAAATACTTTCCAGAAAACGCACCTGCACGTTCTTGTGTTGAGGTCGCACGTTTACCAAAAGATGTGTTAGTTGAACTAGAAGCGATTGCAATAACCGCATAGTCTTAGAGCATCGAGTCGCGAGCCTACCACCATGAAATTCGCGACTCATTGTTATTCAGTGAAATTTTCACTTAAGTAGAAAAATTTTCTCCTATCTATTGTTTTCATAGTAAATAAAGCAAATTATTCCTCCCTCAAAGTTCGTATAGTTATCCTAGTCACTTGCTAAGTTAAAAGGTTAATAAAATGAACAGGGATTTATGGAATAATTTTATCGCCATTGTTAAAAAAGAAGTTGTACCGGCCTTGGGATGCACAGAGCCTATTTCTGTTGCCCTCGCTGCTGCCATTGCCGCAAATAAATTATCTGGAAATATTGAAAAAATAAATGTTCAAGTCTCACCCAATTTAATGAAAAATGGGATGGGGGTTGGTGTTCCAGGAACAGGAATGGTTGGTTTGCCAATTGCTGCTGCAATAGGTGCTGTCGCAGGAGATCCAAATAGTGGCTTGCAAGTATTAAAAAATATAACCGATTGTGATGTAGATAAAGCAAAGAGGTTGCTGGACTGTGTATCAATAAAAGTTGCCGATGTACCCAACCCTTTATATGCGAAAGTAACAATCAATAGCTTAAATGAATTTATTACAGTGACTATTGCTGACTCTCATACTCGGGTTCTGATGATTGAAGAAAATGGTATCGCAACCTATTTAGCAACAACTGAAATAGAAGATAACCATTCAGTTTTGCATAATGATTTTGAAAACGTTTGTGCAAAGGATATTTATGATTTTTCAGTTAATGTATCAATTGCAGATATTGCTTTTATTAATCAATCGAGTCAATTAAATAATGCCTTATCAAAAGAAGGCCTAGTCGGAGATTATGGTTTAAAAATAGGGAAAACATTTCAACGTAATGTTGACCGTGGATTATTGTCTAAAGATTTGTTAACCGATGTGATAATGCGAACTTCTGCGGCTTCTGACGCGAGAATGGATGGGGCAATGAAGCCAGCCATGAGCAACTCAGGGTCTGGAAATCAAGGCATTACTGCGACGATGCCCGTTGTCGTTACTGCTGAATATTTACAAGCAAGTGAAGAGCAAACCCTGCGTGCATTAATGTTGTCACATTTAATGGCCATTTATATCAAATACCAGCAAAATAAATTATCTGCATTATGTGCGACAACTACTGCAGGAATGGGGGCTACAGCTGCCATTACTTACCTGTTAGGTGGAAATTACCAACAAATTAGTTATGCCATTAGCAGTATGATTGGCGATGTGTCTGGCATTATTTGTGATGGCGCAAAACCTGGATGTGCATTAAAGGTTTCATCATCAGCCGGTGCGGCGGTTAAAGCGGCCTTAATGGCGTTAGAAGGAGCATATGCTTCTGGCAATGAAGGTATTGTGTCCGATGATGTTGATAAATCAATTGAGAATTTATGCGCATTAGCGAATGGTTCTATGACACAGACGGACATACAAATTCTTGATATTATGGTGAATAAATAAGGATCGGCTTCAAAACTACTTACTCTTTGTTTTCAAAATAATCAGTGTTTAAGATTTTATGAAGACTTAGAGTAAGTTGATTTGTAACGATTCCTAAGGATCGGTTTCAAAACTACTTGCTCTTTGTTTTCAAAATAATCAGTTTTCAGCTATCAGTTAATATAGCTGCGAGTGGCGAGCTTCTAGCTGCGAACTTATCTTGTATTTCGTAGCTGTTATATCGGTAAAGCCGTTGTATATTTCAGCGGCTCCATTGCAAAGGTAGAGGTTACATTTGCAATGCCTGGCACACTGTTAACTAACTTTTTATAAAAAGAATCAAAGTGTTTCATGTCTTCAACTTGGACTTTCATCATATAATCATATTCCCCTGCCATACGATAAAACTCAATAATTTCAGGGAATATACTGACGGTTTCAACAAAATGGTTGTACCACTCATGTGAATGGTCGTTGGTTTTTAATAGTACGAACGCAGTGAATAGTAATCCAAGTTTTTCTGGATTTAATAATGCGACTCGCTTGCTAATAACACCTTCGTCTTCAAGGCGTTTTATGCGCTTCCAACAAGGCGTGGTTGTTAAGTTTACTTTTTCAGCTAGGTCATTTAAAGAAATCGTACAATCATTTTGTAACGTAGAAAGTATAATGCGATCTATTTTGTCGAGTTTCATCTTTAAATTCCTAAAATAATAGATTTTATTTCTTTAATATACTCTAAATAGAGAAGATATTCATAGCGATTCAATATTGATACTATTGTAAAATATTTGCCTATAACGTTAGGCTTTGAAATCAGGGTATTTATAACTTGTCACTCACTGCTATTTTTTGACACGGTAATTTAATTGGATAATCAAAAATGAAATTTTCAATAGTTGTTAGTGGGGCTCCCTATGGTTCACAAAGTGCTAGCTCTGCTTATCAATTTTGTTTAGCAGCATTGCAAGATGGACATAAAATCACGGGGGTGTTTTTTTATCAAGAAGGTGTGCTTAACGCAAATCAATTAGTTAGCCCCGTTAGTGATGAAACAAATCTCCCTAACTTATGGTCAATACTAGCGAACAATAATAAATTCCCTTTAGAAGTTTGTGTCTCAGCTGCTTTACGCCGTGGTGTTGTCGATCAGACTGAAGCAAAGCAACTCGGTTTACAACATTTTAATCTAAAACCTCCCTTTATATTAAGCGGATTGGGACAACTCGCAGAGCTTAGCGCTGGTTGTGATCGTTTGGTGCAGTTTTAAGGACGCTATATGATGAACGAGAAAAAAATAGGAATCATCAATCGCTGCGGTCCACATGGCACTGCAAGTGGGCGTGAATCTTTAGATTTATCCTTGGCTTTATCGGCTTATAACGAGTCTTTATCGCTATTTTTTATTGGCGATGGGGTTTATCAGTTGGTGAAGGGACATTCAACGAATCAAATTTTACAAAAAAACTATCAGCCATTATTTAAGATGCTAGAAATGTATGATGTGGAGAATATCTATGTTTGTAGCGAATCGTTACAACAGCGTCACTTAGATACAAAACTCTTGTTAATTGAGGTGAGTTTTCTGGAGACGGAAGACTTGCAGATTAAATTAGCAGAACAGGACCAATTACTGAGTTTCTAAAAGAAGCTTTCAGCGGTTAGCCATCAGTCAAATCGGTTGAACTGCGAAGTGCGAAATTTAGCCTCGTTTTCATACAGAGTGTTGGAGCTATAAAAGACTTGGTGCGCAGAGCACACCCTACCTGATATTAAATTTACAGGAATAAATACGAGTTGGGTGTGCTATGCGGATTGAAATGTTAAGGTTATCGCACTCACAATAGCGATTAAAAATTGAAGTTTACCCTCGTTCACATGCTCCGCGAGGCCGTGTGAGCTATTTAGCACGGAAGGTGTTCGTAGCTTGATACTCACAGCTAGTTGCTCCTTTATTTTGAGATTATTTATGATATTACATACGGTAAAAACATCGCCTTTCCAGACGCTTGCCATTGTCGATTGTTTAGCATTAATGGCAGAGCAAGATACTCTATTATTGATTGAAGATGCAGTTATTGCAGCCCAAGCAAAGCATGCATCATCTGAACAACTTGCCTTGCTCTCCGAACAAGGACGTCTTATGGTACTCGATGCAGATCTTCTAGCGCGTGGTATTCAAAATAATATTGGCAAGGTGTGTAGTTATACTGATTTTGTTAAATTGGTTGTGCAACATAAAAGCCAAATAGCTTGGTGATAAACCGCAGTGTTTTATGAGCTTGGGTCTATGATGTGCTAGCACTTACCTTAAAGTGATTATCTCGCCACGCGAAGCTTGCCTTTGTGATCAAAATCCTGATTGCTTAAATATTGACTCCTTTTTGTAATAAGCGTAAACTCTTGCAACCCTTAATCTAAGGGTTGATTTTTCACACACAATTAGGAGCTATTTAATAATGGCAACAATTTCACAACTGGTTCGCAAACCACGTAAGGACAAAGTTCAAAAAACTAACGTTCCTGCGTTAGAAGCGTGTCCTCAAAAACGTGGTGTATGTACTCGTGTATATACTACTACTCCAAAAAAACCTAACTCAGCAATGCGTAAAGTTGCTCGTGTTCGTCTAACTAACGGTTTCGAAGTAACTTCGTACATCGGTGGTGAAGGCCATAACCTGCAAGAACATAGTGTAATCTTGATCCGTGGCGGTCGTGTAAAAGATTTACCGGGTGTTCGTTACCATACTGTACGTGGTGCACTTGATACTTCAGGTGTTGCAGATCGTCGTAAAGGTCGTTCTAAGTACGGTGCTAAGAAGCCTAAGTAAGCTTTTCCGTAAGTAAGGCCAAACAAACACTATTTTAATTTAATATGTTTTGGGTAAAATCCTGAAGCGCACGGAGAAATAAGATGCCAAGAAGACGCGTCATAGCTACTCGTAAAGTACTTCCAGATCCTAAGTTCGGATCAGAAATTCTAGCAAAATTCGTTAACGTTGTAATGGTTGACGGAAAAAAATCTGTTGCTGAAAAGATCGTTTACGGTGCTCTAAAAACTGCTGCTGACAAAAGTAGCAAAGAAGCACTAGATATCTTTGAAGTAGCTCTTGAAAATATACGTCCAAGCGTCGAGGTTAAATCTCGTCGTGTTGGTGGTTCAACATACCAAGTTCCTGTAGAAGTTCGTCCTTCTCGTCGTAATGCGTTAGCAATGCGTTGGTTAGTTGAAGCATCACGTAAACGTGGTGAAAAATCAATGGCATTACGTCTAGCTGGTGAGTTAGTCGATGCTGCGGATAATAAAGGTTCTGCGGTTAAGAAACGTGAAGACGTTCACCGTATGGCTGATGCAAACAAAGCGTTTGCACATTACCGCTGGTAAAAACATATTTGTACAGGTAATTGTTACCTGTGCATTTTCGTTTCTAGATAAAGCTAAGTTTTATTTAAAAGGACATCATTTTGTCACGTACAACTTCAATTGAGCGCTACCGTAATATCGGTATTGTTGCTCATGTCGATGCGGGTAAAACGACAACGACAGAGCGTATATTGTTCTACACTGGATTATCTCACAAAATAGGTGAGGTACATGATGGTGCAGCAACAATGGACTGGATGGAACAGGAGCAGGAGCGTGGTATTACTATCACATCTGCTGCGACGACAACATTTTGGTCTGGTATGCAAGGTCAGTTTGATCAACACCGTATTAACATCATTGATACTCCTGGACACGTTGACTTCACTATTGAAGTTGAACGTTCATTGCGCGTACTTGATGGGGCAGTTGTTGTATTTTGTGGTGCATCTGGTGTTGAGCCTCAATCGGAAACAGTATGGCGCCAAGCTAACAAATATCACGTTCCACGTATTGTATTTGTTAATAAAATGGACCGTACCGGGGCAAATTTTGAAGCTGTTGTCGCACAAATTAAAAACCGCTTAGGTGCTACTTGTGTTCCTATTCATTTGAATATTGGTACAGAGGAAACCTTTGAAGGTGTTATCGACCTGATTAAAATGAAGGCGATAAATTGGAGCGACTCAGATCAAGGAATGACGTTTGAGTATCACGACATTCCTGCTGAACTACTTGAACGTGCAGAAGAATTGCATGAAGAATTAGTAGATACAGCTGCTGAAGCAAACGATGAGTTAATGGAAAAATACCTTGAAGAAGGTGAGCTTTCAGAAGACGAAATCAAAGCAGGTTTACGTATTCGTACGTTAAACAATGAAATCGTATTAGCAACTTGTGGTAGTGCCTTTAAAAATAAAGGCGTTCAAGCTGTGTTAGATGCGGTTATTGACTTTCTTCCTTCGCCTAATGAAGTTGCTGCTATTAAAGGTATCAACGACAGAGATGAAGAAATTGAATGTCCTGCTTCTGATGAAGCACCATTTGCTGCACTTGCATTTAAAATCGCAACGGACCCATTTGTTGGGACGTTAACATTTATGCGTGTGTATTCAGGTGTTGTTAATTCAGGGGATCACGTTTATAACGCTGTGAAAATGAAGAAAGAACGTTTTGGTCGTATCGTACAGATGCATGCCAATGACCGTAAAGAAGTTAAAGAGATCCGTGCCGGCGATATCGCTGCAGCTATTGGTCTTAAAGACGTCACTACGGGTGATACGCTTTGTTCTCCTGATCATAAAGTGATTCTTGAACGCATGGAGTTTCCTGACCCAGTTATTCAAATTGCGGTTGAGCCTAGAACTAAGGCCGACCAAGATAAGTTAACTATTGCGTTAGAGAAACTTGCTGCTGAAGATCCTTCATTCCGTGTTGAAACGAATGAAGAGTCTGGGCAAATATTGATTTCCGGTATGGGTGAACTTCACCTTGATATTATCGTGGATCGTATGCGTCGTGAATTTAGTGTGAACTGTAATGTGGGTAATCCACAGGTAGCCTATCGTGAAACTATCTTAAAGGCAGTTTCCGTTGAAGGTGAATTTATTCGTCAAGGGGAAGGACCTAGCCATTATGGCCATGTATTCCTCAAACTTGAACCGCTTGAAGCAGGTTCTGGTTTTGAATTTGTTAATGAAATTACAGATGGTTGTGTTCCAAAAGAATACATCCCTGCTATTAACAAAGGCTGTGAAGAACAAATGAACCAAGGTGTACTTGCCGGGTTCCCAATGCTTGATATTAAGGCAACATTAACTGGTGGTTCATTCCACGAGGTTGACTCAAGCGAAATGGCGTTTAAAATTGCGGCCATGATGGGCTTTAGAGATGGTGCATTAAAAGCTGATGCGACTATACTTGAACCTATTATGAAAGTTGAAGTAACAACGCCGGAAGACTGGATGGGTGATGTTGTTGGCGACCTTAACCGTCGTCGTGGTATAATAGATGGTATGGATGATGGCCCTGGTGGCGTTAAAATTGTTCATGCTAAAGTACCACTTGCGGAAATGTTCGGTTATTCGACCTCATTACGCTCTGCAACACAGGGTCGCGCCTCATATTCTATGGAATTTTGTGAATATGCTGCTGCTCCTAAAAAAATTGCTGATGCAATTATTGAAGCGAAATAAAAAATAAATTACACTAACGCCTTTCCATGTGATGGCATGTGGAGAGGTATTAACTGATAAAGAAGGTACACACTGTGTCTAAAGAAAAATTTGAACGTAATAAACCACATGTAAACGTTGGTACAATCGGCCACGTTGACCATGGTAAAACAACACTAACTGCTGCTATCTCTGCTGTACTATCTAAAGCAAGTGGTGGTGAAGTTAAAGATTTCGCATCTATCGATAACGCTCCTGAAGAGCGCGAACGTGGTATTACAATCAATACCTCTCACATCGAGTACGATACAGAAACTCGTCACTACGCACACGTAGACTGTCCTGGACACGCCGATTATGTTAAAAACATGATCACTGGTGCTGCTCAAATGGACGGTGGTATTTTAGTAGTTGCTGCGACAGATGGCCCTATGCCACAAACTCGTGAGCACATCCTACTTTCTCGTCAAGTTGGTGTTCCACACTTAGTTGTATTCATGAACAAATGTGACATGGTTGATGATGAAGAACTACTTGAATTAGTAGAAATGGAAGTTCGTGAACTTCTTTCTGAATATGATTTCCCAGGAGATGATATTCCAGTAATCCAAGGTTCTGCTCTTAAAGCGCTTGAAGGCGATGCAGAATGGGAAGAAAAAATTCTTGAGCTAGCTGCAGCTCTAGATGCTTACATTCCTCTTCCAGAACGTGATATCGACAAACCATTCATTCTTCCAATTGAAGATGTATTCTCAATCTCTGGCCGTGGTACTGTTGTAACTGGTCGTGTTGAACGTGGTATCATCAAAGTTGGTGAAGAAGTTGAAATCATCGGTATTCACGCTACTACAAAAACTACTTGTACTGGTGTTGAAATGTTCCGTAAACTTCTTGACGAAGGTCGTGCTGGTGAGAACGTTGGTGTTCTTCTACGTGGTACTAAACGTGAAGACGTTGAACGTGGTCAAGTACTAGCTAAACCTGGTTCAATCACTCCTCATACTAAATTTGAGTCTGAAGTATACGTACTAAGCAAAGATGAAGGTGGTCGTCACACTCCATTCTTTAAAGGTTACCGTCCACAGTTCTACTTCCGTACAACTGACATCACTGGTGCTGTAGAGCTTCCAGAAGGTGTTGAAATGGTAATGCCTGGTGATAACCTTAAATTCGTTGTTGAGCTAATCGCTCCAATCGCAATGGATGAAGGTCTACGTTTCGCTATCCGTGAAGGTGGCCGTACTGTAGGTGCTGGTGTTGTTTCTACTATCATCGAATAAGATGCTTAGTTAAATAACATTCAAAAAAGAGAGCTTCGGTTCTCTTTTTTTACGTCTACAGAAAAGTGAAGGTCTACATTTCGCTATCCATGAAGGTGGCACTATACCTTTAGGGGCCGTAGGTGCTTGTTTCTACTATCATCGAATAAGATGTTTAGTTAAATAACATTCAAAAAAGAGAGCTTCGGTTCTCTTTTTTTATGCCTGAAGAAAATGAAGGTCTAGGTTTCGATACATGAGAAGGTGGCGCGATCGATCGGTAAACAAGGTAGGTGCTGGTGTTGTTTCTACTATCATCGAATAAGATGTTTAGTTAAATAATATTCAAAAAAAGAGAGCTTCGGTTCTCTTTTTTTATGCCTGTAGGATAGTGAAGCTGTCAGCGAACAGCTTTCAGTTGTCAGTTAAAATCTTACTTAGCTGCGAGTGTCGAGCTGATAGCTACGAAAACCTCGAAGCCCGTAGCTTTCAGTTGTCAGTTAAAAGCTTGTTTAGCTGCGAGTGGCGAGCTATTAGCTACGAAAACCTCGAGGCTCGTAGCTTGACGTTTGTTTTTCGTGGCTCGAGACTCGAAGCCCGTAGAAAATATAGCTGTCAGCGATTAGTTTTCAGCTCTCAGTAAAAAGATTGTTTAGTTACGAGTGGCGAGCTGATAGCCGATAGCTATGAAACCCGAGGTTTGCCTTTCGTGGCTCGGGACTCGAAGCTCGTAGAAAATATAGCTTTCAGCGGTTAGCTTTCAGTTGTCAGTTAAAAACTTGCTTAGCAGAGAGTGGTGAGCTGATAGCTTTGAAAACTTCGATGCTCGTAGCTTGACGTTTGTTTTTCGTAGCTCGTGGCTATATGCTTTCTTCTAATATTTACATACTGGTAATTATTTTAAATCCCATTCTTTTCTGCACGAGCAATGATGTTATCTGGCATTCTATCGGCTAACCTTGAGAGTAATGAAGCTGCTTGATTTTTTACTCTTTTATCACCAATAACCTGTTGAAATAAAACGTGGTATGCTTCTTCATAATCAACGGGACTGCCATAACCTGCAAGTAGCAATCGGACATAGTTTATTTGTGCGTTTAAAAAGCCTTGTAGAGCGGCCTCTCGGTAATAAATGATTGCACGTGTTTTGTTTGGCTGAACAAAAATACCTTTTTCATAATAGCGACCTAATTGTTCTATTGCAGGTAGAAGCCCCTGTTTAGCGGAAAGTTCAATGTAATGCATACCTAACTTGGCATCTTTATTAACACAGACTCCCCAAGCTAACATATCACCCCATAGATAGACATAGGAAGGCTCTTTGACCTTGGTGGCATGTGCTTCGATATCTTCAACTAATTGGCAATCATCGGCTTTAACGCGCTGTAGATGCTGGTTCTTATAAATTAACTTATTGAGTTCATCTTGGGTGTACAGTTCTATTGCACCGTAATCGACGGCATAAATACATTTTGAAAATGTGAATAACAATACTAATAATAATGTTTTTTTCATTAAAGTTCCTTACTAATGTTTAATATTATTATCGGCTAGTTTTTTGAAAACTTAAGACTGATTGTGATAAGTAGTAAAGATTTTTGAATATGTCTTAGAAGATTTTTCTTATTTGTTAATAATACATAAATTAGCAAGTGACTAATATATTATATAAATACAACAGTTAACTCCTCTGATTACTATTATTTTTCTAACCATTTAACTATTCGTTAATCTTTTTTAAAGAAACAATAATAAATAATCAGCGCTAGGAGTATCCAAAACCCGAATTTAAAGAAAATAGAGAGGGTACTGATTAATATAAAGCTTAATACCATAACAATACTAATCACGGCTAAGCTTAAAAACGAAATACCAAACATAAACAGTATAAATGCACTAAAGAGTAACGCACCGAATTCAATCATGTTATTTTCCTTAAAAAAAATGCAAAGCCAGATAACTGTACTTTGCATTTTATGATTTATCTAATCATTAATGGTGTTAACCGCGTAATGATTTCTCACCACGAGCAATGCCACAAACACCAGAACGAACTACTTCGATAATCTCGCTTGTATCGCCAATGGTTTGAATAAAGGCATCAAGTTTTGAGCCTGTACCGGTCAACTGAATAGTGTATAAGTTTTGTGTAATATCGACAATTTGTCCACGATATATATCAGCACAACGCTTAATTTCTTCGCGTGTATCATTCATTGTTCGTACTTTAACTAGCAATAGTTCACGTTCAATATGTGGGCCTTCAGTTAATTCAGAAACACGTAAAACATCAATGAGTTTATGTAATTGCTTCATCATTTGTTCAAGGCTTGCATCGTCGATAACATCGGTTGTGATAGTCATACGAGACAATGTCTTGTCATTGGTTGGCGAAACAGTCAATGATTCAATATTGTAACTACGTTGAGCAAACAGACCAACAACACGAGACAACGCACCTGATTCATTTTCAAGTAATACAGAAATAATTCTACGCATGAGTGTTCTCCGTTTTGCTAAGGTGCATATCTTCCATACTGCCCAGTTTTATTTGCATTGGGAAAACTTGTGCTTCAGGATCTACTGCAACATCAATAAATACAACACGATCTTTTAATTCAATTGCACGATCTAATGCTGGTTTAAGTTGATCAATGGTGTCTACTTTTATACCAACATGGTTATAGGCTTCAGCAAGTTTGACGAAGTCTGGCACACTATCCATATAGGAGTGTGATTGACGACCGCCGTAGAACATTTTTTGCCATTGCTTCACCATGCCTAAAGAACGATTGTTAAGCAGCACAATAATCACAGGGATTTTGTATTGCATGCACGTTGATAGCTCTTGAATATTCATTTGGATTGAACCGTCACCGGTAACACAACAAACGGTTTTTTCTGGGCGTGCAATTTTACAACCTATCGCAGCAGGTAAACCAAACCCCATCGTACCTGCACCACCTGAATTGATCCATTGGCGAGGTTCTTTGAATGGGTAATAGTTTGCTGCAAACATTTGATGTTGACCAACATCAGAAGTGATGATGGCATCACCATTAGTTGCTTTATATAGTTCTTCTATTACCTGTTGCGGTTTGATATGGATTTCCGATGTTTGATATGCAAGACAATCCCTTGCACGCCATTCATCGATTTGATCCCACCACAGCTTTATCTTTTCACTATCATTACTTGCTTGAGTTTCTTCTAAAAGATCGAGCATTTGCTGTAAAACAATTTCGACAGAGCCAACGATGGGTAGATCAACATGGATATTTTTAGAAATAGATGTTGGATCAATATCGATTTGCATTATTTTTGCGTAGGGGCAGAATTTATCAACATTGTTGGTTACACGGTCATCAAATCGGGCACCTACTGCAAAGATTAAATCGGCATTATGCATCGATTTATTTGCTTCATAGGTACCATGCATGCCTAGCATGCCGATATTTTGTTTGTGTTGACCTGGAAATGCACCTAATCCCATTAACGTATTCGTTACGGGTAAATTCAGCTTCTCTGCTAATTCAACGACTTGTTTTGATGCATTAGAAATAACGGCACCACCACCGATATAAAGTACCGGTTTTTTAGCACCTAACAATGCAGCTAATGCACGCTTAATTTGTCCCTTATGTCCACTCAATGTTGGGTGGTAAGAACGTAGTTCCATACTTTTTGGGTATTCGTAAGGAAATTTATTCAGTGGGCTTTGTACATCTTTAGGTATATCAATAACGACAGGACCTGGGCGACCAGTTGATGCGATATAGTAAGCTTTTTTGATGGCAATCGGAATGTCTTCTGCTTTGCGACAAGAAAAGCTATGTTTAACGATTGGACGAGAAACACCAATCATATCTGTTTCTTGGAAGGCATCATCGCCAATCCAATGGGTAGGAACTTGTCCTGTGATAACAACAAGTGGAATCGAATCCATGTAGGCTGTTGCTATACCCGTAATACAATTTGTTGCACCTGGACCTGCGGTTACTAATACAGTACCTACTTTGCCAGTTGTTCTTGAGTAAGCATCGGCCATATGGACTGCGCCTTGCTCATGACGAACGAGGATATGTTCAATATCATTAGATTGAAAAATAGCATCGTAAATATCGAGTACTGACCCACCTGGGTAGCCAAAAATATGTTTAATACCTTCATCTTCTAACGAACGGACAACCATCTCCGCACCGGATAACATTTCCATTTTTATCTCCTAGTATACAATTGGTAAATTGCGTCACGTTCCACCTGTATCGGGTGGAGGTGAACTTTTAATATTCAAGCGTAAAAGCGGTCTCAAGTAACAGATTCCTGTTTGTTTGAATTTGTTATTACGCAAGAAGCTCAACTGTACGTTAATAGTAAATAATTGCACCAAGAAAATGGTATTAATCTTGTGATTTTTTAATGTTATGTGATATTTCTTTGCTATGGGAATAAATTAGCCATCATTAATGTGTTATTTTGGTTAAATTGAAACAATTTTTTTACCCATTTTTAAACTTATCTAAATCTCTTATGTTTATTTTTCAACAGCACTATATCTTTGTTATTAATTTGGTTAAAATTCGACTCCTTTTCTAGCAATTTAATTGAGATTTTTGATGTTTGAAATCAACCCTATTTTACACAAAGTGAAAGACTTAACTGAGCGATCTGAATTGCTTAGGGGGTACCTTTGACTATGACGCTAAATCAGAGCGTTTAGAAGAAGTTTCCCGTGAGTTAGAATCCCCTGATGTTTGGAATGAACCTGAGCGAGCACAAGCACTTGGCAAAGAGCGAAGTGACTTGGAATTAGTGGTCGAAACCATTGATGCATTGACCGATGGTGCTGAAGAAATTCAGATGCTTGTGGATATGGCAGTTGAAGAAGAAGATCAAGATAGTTTTGATGAAGCAGTCAGTGAAGCCGATGAGCTTGAGAAAAAATTAGAGAAACTAGAGTTTCGTCGCATGTTCTCTGGAAAACAAGATGCAAGCTCTTGTTATTTAGATATTCAGTCCGGATCTGGCGGCACAGAGGCCCAAGATTGGGCAAATATGCTTTTACGTATGTATTTACGTTGGGGCGAGGCGCACGGTTACAAAACTGAATTAATGGAAGCATCTGCCGGTGATGTTGCAGGCATTAAAGGTGCAACGATTCGCTTTTCTGGTGAATATGCTTATGGTTGGCTCCGTACTGAAACCGGAGTACATCGTTTGGTGCGTAAATCACCTTTTGATTCATCGGGTAAACGCCATACCTCATTTGCTTCGGCATTTATTTACCCTGAAATTGACGATAATATCGAAGTGCATATTAATCCTGCAGATTTGCGTATCGATGTTTATCGCGCGTCAGGTGCGGGTGGGCAGCACGTAAATACAACCGAGTCAGCAGTACGTATTACCCATATTCCGACCAACATTGTCGTGCAATGTCAAAACGATCGCTCACAGCATAAAAATAAAGATCAGGCGATGAAACAATTAAAAGCCAAGCTTTATGAATATGAGTTGCAAAAACAGAATACTGAAAAACAGATCAGCGAAGATAGTAAAGCAGATATTGGCTGGGGTAGTCAGATCCGTTCATATGTCCTTGATGACGCACGTATTAAAGATTTACGAACCGGAGTTGAAAGTCGAAACACACAAGCTGTGCTTGATGGTGGTTTAGATAAGTTTATCGAAGCAAGCTTAAAGTCTGGGGTCTAATTTGCAAGCCTAGCGCTTCAATTAACCTCTAATTGATACACAGTAAATAATTACATAACCAAATTAATAGTGAAAGACAATAGGACAAACCATGTCAGTAAATGATCAAGCAGAAGCACCAAAAGAAGAGTTAAATGAAATCCTAGCACAACGTATGGCTAAGCTTGATGCGATGCGTGAAAAGGGACAAGCATTTCCTAATGATTTTCGTCGTGACAATATTTCCGATGAGCTTCATAAGCTTTATGAAGAAAAAACCAAAGAAGAGCTTGATGAACTTGCTATCGAAGTAAGTATTGCAGGCCGTATGATGACCCGTCGTATAATGGGAAAAGCGAGTTTTGCAACGGTTCAAGATATGGGCGGTCGCATTCAATTATACGTTGCACGTGATAATTTAGCGGAAGGTTTTTACAATACTGAATTCAAAAAATGGGATTTAGGCGATATCGTTGGCGCAACGGGCGTGTTGTTTAAAACTAAAACCAATGAATTAAGTGTTAAAGTAAGTGATATTCGCATTTTAACCAAAGCGTTACGCCCATTGCCTGATAAATTCCATGGTTTATCTGATACTGAAGCTTGTTATCGTCAGCGTTATTTAGATTTGATTGCCAATGATGATTCTCGTCGTACTTTTATTTTACGTAATAAAATTATTAACTGTATTCGTCAGTACTTAAATGATCAAAACTTTATGGAAGTTGAAACACCAATGCTACAGGCGATTCCTGGTGGGGCGACGGCTAAACCTTTTGAAACATTCCATAATGCGTTAGATCTTCCTATGTTTTTACGTATTGCCCCTGAATTAAACCTAAAACGTTTAGTGGTGGGGGGATTTGAGCGTGTTTATGAAATTAACCGTAGTTTCCGTAACGAAGGTGTTTCTACTCGTCATAACCCAGAATTCACCATGATTGAATTTTACCAGGCGTACGCTGATTACATTGATTTGATGAATACAACGGAAGATATGTTCCGTACAATCACAACCAATGTACTGGGCACAAACATTGTAAAATACGGTGAATTAGAGTTTGATTTTGGTGCGCCATTTATTCGAATCAGCATGAAAGATTCCATCGTTGAATATAACGAAGGCATCGAAGTACAAGAGCTTGAAACAATGGAAGGCTTAAAAGCGGTTGCTAAGCGTTTAGATATTCATTTAAAAGATAGCTGGGGAGAAGGTAAAGTACTCGCTGAAATATTCGAAGAAACCGTTGAACATAAATTAATGCAACCAACTTTCGTGACAGCGTATCCAGCCGAGATTTCACCACTTGCACGCCGTAATGATGAAGATCCAAGTATTACGGATCGTTTTGAATTCTTCGTCGGTGGTCGTGAACTGGCAAATGGTTTCTCTGAGCTTAATGATGCACAGGATCAAGCGCAACGCTTCCTAGATCAAGTTGCTCAAAAAGATGCTGGTGATGATGAAGCGATGTACTACGATGCGGATTATATTACTGCACTAGAGCATGGTTTACCGCCAACAGCAGGTGAAGGTATCGGTATTGACCGTTTAGTGATGTTATTTACGGACAGCCACACCATTCGTGACGTTTTATTGTTCCCTCATATGCGTCCACAAGCTAAATAGTTCTAAAGTTATTCAATATATCCCGTTGCAATATGCACGGGGTATAAATTCAATAATAAAACTCTTCTTGTTAATACCTATATCATTCTTTTTATTAATTCCTTTTTTATTCACATTTTTACCTTGTTTTTTGCATTGTTAGTGGTATTTGTTGAGATCATACTTATAATGTCTTTAATTTGAAAAGACAATAATGAGGGAATATTAATGAAAAAAGTACTACTCGGAGTATCGTTATTAACGACTTTATTTTCAACAGCTTCAATTGCAGCAAGTGTTTCTGAAAATGATTATGCAGGTTTGCGTGCGGGTGCTGGTTATTCAAATACAGAAATTGAATTGGGTAGCAGTGATACAACTGAAGAAGGTTTTAAAGTTGAACTAGGTTACGATATTAACCGAATGTTTGGTCTTAATGTTTCCTATGAAACGATTAATGGCGAGTTAGGTAATGTTAATGGTGATATTGATGGTTATGCAGTAAAAGCCGGAGTTGACTTTGGTTATGCTTTCTATAGCAAAGAAGCTTTCCTTAAACCTTATGTTGCATTAGGTGGTGTTTCTTATTCCCAAGACGATTTCGATGAAAGTTCTGTTTATGGTGGATTAGGCGTACGTTTTCAGTATCATCACTTTTATTCTGATTTAGGGATTAGTGCCTATTACTTAGATGCGGGTGATACAAGCTCAGACGATTATAAATTTTACCATACAGCCATTACTTTTGGTTATAAATTCTAAAAGAATTAGGCTATGTTAGTCTAAACTCTCTCTACATAAGCCTCAATAATAGTATGCCTTGTTATACTCATTATTGAGGTTTTTTTAAATCTATTTTAGACTCTGTGAATCTTTCTTTTTAAAACTTCCTTCATTTTTAACTATTTATTTCCTTTATATTTGTGCCTTCATTGTAATCTTATGTGATATTTTGACGGGATAAATAACGCTAACTTTCAGCCTAATTTGCTTATTCATGATACTTTTATCTCAATATTTTAATCCTTTGTGTTGTTGCTAGTCGTATTTATTAAATATTAAAAATAAATCAATTTTGTAAGTGTATACCCGTTACCATTCAAGATGTAGATAAACGTATCTTGATTGGTAACGGGTATATAAGGAAAGTAATAATGAAAAAAATACTACTTGGTATTTCTGTACTCCCTATGTTCTTTTCTACTATCTCTGTTGCTGAGGATTTTTCTGAACCTGACTTTTCTGGTTTTCGCTTGGGAGGAGGGTATTCAAGTGCATCGGTAAAAGAGGACGATATAGAAACTTCGGAAGGTGGGATTAAAATAGAAGCCGGTTATGATATTAATCAAATCGTAGGTCTCAACTTTTCCTATGAAACCGTTGATGAATCGCCTGGCGATATTACCAGTGATAGTGGAGCTGCCACAAAGCTTGGCGTGGATTTAGGTTATGCTTTTTATAGCAAAAATGCTTTTATTAAACCTTATATTTCACTTGGTGGCGTTTCTTACACCGAAGGAGATTATGATGAAAGTAGTCTTTATGGTGGAGCCGGTGTCCGTTATCAATATCATCATTTTTATGTCGATTTAGGCATAAGTGCGTACTACCTTGATTCCGATGAGAGTGATACAGATAACAATCGATTCAGCCAAACTGCTATTACGGTTGGTTATAAATTTTAAATACAATATATTCTTTAGTTTCTAATAAATAAAATTTCAGCAGAAGTTTTACTTATTAGACTCTTCAATGTGCCATTTCTCTCTTTTTAAATTGCTTATTTTCTCGTATTTTAAATCACTTATCTTCCTTTATGTTTGCATCTTTAGCATGATTCTTTGTGCTATTTTAGTGCGGCTCAATCGCTCGCATCATTAGCCTCTGTACCGTTTCTATTCGACGTGATTCACATAGATGAACATAATGAGAAGTTTGATAAATATGAGTCGTTAAAGCTCAACAAACATGTTCAGATTGATTAAATTTATTTATCTAAATAAAGCATAAACTGGAGTTAGGAATACATGGTGTTTTTAGGATTTCATCGCAACTTGTTAAGAAAGTATACAATGCTTGTCATTACTTTTCTGTGCGCAGTTGGAAGTAGCAATATCGTCTTTGCAACGGAGTTTTCACCGAGTTTTCACGATGCAGATATTGAAGAGTTTATTAATGTCGTTGGTAAAAATCTGCATAAAACCATTATTATCTCGCCTAATGTACGAGGGCAGGTCAATGTGCGCAGTTATGATACGCTTGATGAGAAACAATATTACCAGTTTTTCCTGAATGTACTCGAAGTCTATGGTTTTGCTGTTATTGAAATGGATAATAACGTTCTTAAGGTGATCAAATCTAAAGATGCAAAAATATCAGGACCTGCAGTTATTGATGGTGACTCATCCTTAGGTAGTGATGAGATGGTGACCCGTATTGTTTCTCTTAAAAATGTATCAGGTCGAGAACTTGCTCCGCTTTTACGTAAATTAAATGATAATTCTGGAGGCGGGAATGTTGTTTATTATGATCCCTCTAATGTGATCATGCTGACTGGGCGTGCTGCCGTGATTAATAAGTTGGTTGAGATTATTGAACGTGTCGACCAAGCAGGTAATCAAGATGTTGATATTGTTAATCTGAATTATTCTAATGCAACGGATATGATAGCGTTAGTTAACTCAGTTCAAAATAGCTCTGGTTCTGGTGATAAAAACAAGAACAGTGATATTTTGCAGGCTAATTTAGTCGCTGATGAACGAACTAACTCGTTGATTATTAGCGGCGATGAACAGTCACGTGAGCGTGTTATTAAATTAATCAAATCTTTAGATACTGAAGTTAAGAAACAGTACCAAAATAATAATCAGATTCGTGTTTTTTATCTTGAGTATGCAACGGCAAGTGATGTCGTCACCGTGTTACAAGGAGTAAGTGGCTCTATTCAAAATGGTGCGCAAAGCGTTAATTTATCGCAGGGTCAACAAGGCCAACAGAATAATCAAGATCAGGTAGGTAATCAAGGTCGGCAGGGCGGACCTGGTAGTGGTGGTCAAAATAGTAATTCACAAAGCAATCGCTCGCAAAATAACCAATCGAGTCATGTTCAGCAATCTTCGAATTCAAATAATTCAAATGGATCAAACACGCCAGAATTAAGTATCGTTGCTGATACCGGAACCAATTCTATTATTATTTCAGCTCAACCCCAAATGATGTTGTCATTAACGAGCTTGATTCACCAACTTGATATCCGTAGGGCACAGGTTTTAGTTGAAGCAATTATTGTTGAAGTGTCTCAGGATGATGGTATTGGTCTTAATTCTCAATTCGCATCTAATTATGGTGGGACGTCATTTAGCGACAACGGGGTGAGTACTTCTGATCTTATTTCTGCTTACATAAGTGCCGAAGAAGATGATGATTATGATGATGCTGCCGATGCTCTTTCTGATATTTCAGGGAGTATTCTGGGATTTGGTGATAGTGATTGGGCTTTTATTATTCAAGCTGTTAGTACTGATAGTACAGCAAATATTTTATCAACTCCAAGTATAACCACCCTTGATAACGAAGAGGCAAGTTTTGTTGTTGGTGATGAAGTACCGGTTATTACAGGATCAAGTTCTTCGAGTTCAAGTAGTGAAACTTTCTCGACCGTGGAACGTGAAGAAGTGGGGATTAAATTGAAAGTGACTCCGCAAATTAATAAAGGCGATACGGTTAAACTGAATATTGAGCAAGAAGTCTCGAGTATTCAGGGATCGACTTCTGTGGATATTATTTTTGCGACTCGTTCTGTGAAAACAACGGTATTGGCTAAATCGGGTGCAACAATTGTGCTCGGTGGACTAATTGCTGAAGAGGTCAGCGAATCAGTATCTAAGGTTCCTTGGTTAGGCGATCTCCCCTATATTGGTTGGTTGTTTAGATCGACAATTAGTAGCACTGAAAAAAGCAATTTAATGGTCTTTATGCGCGCAACCATTCTGCGTGATGATGAAAGTATGGACGAGCTTAGCCGTCATAAATATGAGCTAATAAGAGATATTCAACAAGCGCAGCGTAAAAATGGTATTAATTTAATGCCAAATTCAGATGCACCGATTTTACCTGAATGGGGCCACAGTCATGAAATTAATCCAGATGATTTTATTGCCGTACAAAATATGAAATCTGCAGAAGCGCAAGCTAAGCTGAACGCCGATAATGAATAGGGCATCGTTTCTTGTTAAAAGGTTACTCTTAATAAAAATACCTGCTATTACGCAGGTATTTTTAAATGTATTTAGACTTTAAATTGTTTTACCAATTGCTCTAATTTCCCACCTTCATTAGCGATATTAATACTAATATTTTCTGCTTCGGTGCTGCTCTGTGTTAACGTATTAACAACATCTTGAATTGCATATAAGTTACGGTTTATCTCTTCAGTAACAGAGCTTTGTTCCGTGGTTGCAGTGGCTATTTGAATACTCATGTCATTGATTGAACGTACACCTGTCGTAACTGACCCTAGGCTTTCGGAAATGGAACGGGAAGACTCAACGGAACGTGAGCTTCTTTCTTGACTTAATTCCATTGATTGGACTGCAAGCTCAACCAATCGGTGCAGTTCTGTTAGCATTTCATTAATTTCTAATGTACTCGTTTGAGTGCGGCTTGCTAAGCTTCTGACTTCATCGGCGACCACTGCAAACCCTCGACCTTGCTCTCCCGCTCTAGCCGCTTCTATCGCTGCGTTTAGTGCTAATAAGTTAGTTTGTTCTGCGATACCACCAATAACTGAAAGTACATTGTTGATTTTCTGGGATTGGTCATTCAATGAATTAATATTGGTTGCAGCACCGTTTATCTCTTCCATTAATGCAGAAATATCTGACAAAGAGCTATCAACACATTCCTGCGCACGCATCACATCTTCTGATACCGTTTGTGTTGCATCGGCAACTTGATTGGTATTAGTCGCTACTTCATTAGCTGTAGAGGACATTTCTGTAATCGCTGAGACAACTTGTTCCGTTTCGTTATTGTGAGTCAGAAGTTGCGCAGCCATATTTTCGGTTTGACTGCGAATAGTATGTCCTGCATGGTTAAGTGCAACCGTTGCACCGCCAATCTCTTGAATCATATGCTGTAATTGGTCTACAAAAAGATTAAAGGATTCGCCGAGTTGAGCTATTTCATCTTTTCCTGAAATGGTTAATCGTTTGGTTAAATCACCTTCACCTTGTGCGATATCATCGAGATTTTCAGCCATACGTTTAATGGGGGCGACCATCCTATTAACGCTGATTAAAATAATGAATGTCGTTAATAGAATTAAGACCAAAATAGCAATCGAAAACGAAACAAGTTTAGTATGCATTTCTTGATAAGCTTGGGTGGAATATGCCGAAACAGTCGCTTCTATATCATCGATATAGGCGCCAGTGCCGAGCATTAAATTATTACCAGGCAACATCATTGCAAAGCCGAGTTTTTCAATTTGCTCATCGGAACCTGGTTTTTGAAAGTAGAATGAAAAATTACCATCGCTATTTTGTGCAGCGTCTAATAGACCAACAATTAGTTTTGTACCTTTGGAATCGGTAAGGCCGATCAAATTTTTTCCTTCTAATTCAGGTTTGACCGCATGAAAGATATTGACGCCTTGTCTATCATAAATATAAAAATAACCGGCTTCACCAAAGCGAATATTACGCAATGCGGCTTTAAAGTCACCTTGTTCGCCCAATGATTTCTGATAAGCAACAATACCTGCTGCGACTTCGGTAATTTCTTTCAGTTGGGTCATTCGTTCGTTAATTAAGTTTTTTCGAAACTCAGAAACATTAACATTTAGCGATTTATTTTCTATGTAATAGGTGACCGACATAATTGAGAATAAAATAATGATTAGCGGTACTAAAGCTAATAAAAGTAATTTAATACGTAGGTTGAATTTAAGCATATCGATTCCCGTTTGAAATGAATGAGTAGGAGGTAAGCAGTGCTTAAACCGATTATAGACGTATTTATTTTAGTAGTATGGAAGGTATCTTTATCGAGATACAAATACATGAAGAAGTTAACAATTACGGACGGCTAATGATTGCATTTCATACGGGAGATCGCATATATCTCCATTACTATTGAAGGCGAGAATTAAGTATATCTTGAATAGTAATGGCTATTTCTTATTTCACTAGATAGTACTTAGATGTTGCTCAAGGTGTTCAACAAATAAAGCTAACCCTTGCTCATCGATTTCATTAAATCGTTCTGTGATCGGGCTATCAATATCTAAAACCCCAATCGTTTTACCATTAACGTTAATTGGTAATACTATTTCAGATTGGCTTGCTGCATCACAGGCAATATGGCCTTCGAATTGATGCACATCGGCGATACGTTGAATTGTATTTGTGCTAAATGCCGTGCCACATACACCTTTGCCTAATGCAATGCGAACACAGGCAACATTGCCTTGGAAGGGGCCTAATATTAATTGCTCATCGTTTAGTAGATAAAATCCGACCCAGTTAATATTGTCTAGGTTCATATTCAATAGCGCACTAATATTAGCTAAGTTGGCGATCAAGTCGTTTTCACCTTCAATGAGCGAAGTCGCTTGCTTTGCTAATAATTGATATTGTTCTAATGTTTTCATTTTTATCACCTTATGTGTCAGATAGGATAGTGTAGAGCTTCGAGCTTCGAGTATCGGGTTTCGAGTTTTTGATTTTCGCAGCTCGAGGCTCGTGACTCGCAACTTGCTAAATCCCCAGCTTACTCTATTTCAGACAAAAAAATACCCGCTCGAAAGCAGGTATTTTTATCGTTTAAATTGTAAGGGAAAGATTACTCTTCGCCAACAACTTCAACGTTAACAATTGCAGATACTTCAGAATATACTGAGATAGTAATTTCGTAAGTACCTGTATTGCGTAGTGCGCCTTCAGGAAGACGAACTTCACTTTTAACTACAGCTACACCAGCAGCAGTGATTGCATCAGCAATATCACGTGTACCGATTGAACCGAATAGTTTACCTTCATCACCCGCTTTAGAAGTGATAACAACTGATTCTAGAGCTTCTAGAGCAGCACCACGTTCTTGAGCAGCAGCAAGGTTAGCAGCATGTTTAGCTTCTAATTCAGCACGACGTGCTTCAAAAGCTTCTAAGTTTGCTTTGTTTGCTGGCACAGCAATTTGTTTTGGGAAAAGGAAGTTACGTGCGTAACCTGCTTTAACTGTAACTTTATCACCAAGGTGGCCAAGGTTAGCAACTGTATCTTGTAGGATAATTTCCATAATCTATAGCTCCTATTACTTGTGTAAGTCAGTGTAAGGTAAAAGAGACAAGTAACGTGCACGTTTGATTGCGCGAGCTAGTTGACGTTGGTATTTAGCACTTGTGCCAGTAATACGGCTAGGTACAATTTTACCACTTTCAGTGATGTAATTTTTTAACGTTGTAACGTCTTTGTAATCAATTTCGCTAACACCTTCAGCAGTGAAGCGACAGAATTTACGACGGCGGAAGTAACGAGCCATGGTATTTCCTCAAATTTGTTCTATGTACTGAGCATGCAAAACGAGTTTACCAGGCTTATTTTTGCTCTGGTGATAAGTGATAAAACCACTTACTCTTATATGCATACCTTTCGATAATTTATTTTTCAACTGACTAGCTAATGGGCCACTAATTGCAACGGGCATATAACAAAATGCGTTGCGTGGTAAACCAGCTTCTTCTTGCATTGAACGATGTTCAATCGATAAATTGCAGTGTTCAACACCACTCGGACTTGTTTTAAATGTAGGCTTTTCAGTTACTACACCGGCAAGTCGCAAAAAGTTATCAGTCACTAAGTAACTTATGCTTCAGTTGTCGCTTCAGCTTCAACTTCTGGACGTGGTGCACGAGGAGCACGTTCTGGACGTTCTTCTCTTGCTTTAGCCACTACAGACGCTTCAGTTTTTGCAGCTTTAGTACGCATGATCATGTTGCGGATCACAGCGTCGTTGAAACGGAAAGCAGTTTCCAAATCATCGATTACGCTTTGCTCAGCTTCAACGTTCATAAGAACATAGTGTGCTTTGTGTAGCTTGTTGATAGGGTAAGCCAGTTGACGACGGCCCCAATCTTCTAGACGATGAACAATACCGTTAGCTTCTGTAATAGATGCTGTGTAACGTTCGATCATACCATTAACTTGTTCACTCTGATCTGGGTGAACCATAAATACGATTTCATAATGACGCATATAAAAATCGCTCCTTACGGGTTAGTAGCTTCATAAGTTGGCTCAGCCTTACCAAATAGAAGCAAGGAACAAAAAGGGTGGCTGATTTAAGGCCGCAAATTGTACATTTTAGTCTCAATAGGTGCAAGTTATATTTTGCCTTTAAATGCGCTGAGCAAATAGATTTTTAAACGTTTTTCGAAGAATATTTCAAACATTAAAAAATATAAATAAATTAACAAATATTGCATTGATTTTTTTAGTGCTTAGAATGATGTTTTTTGATGAATTTATAAAATATTTTGATGCGCATTATTTGTAATAGCATCGCTTACTTTAATCGTTATGAGTGTGTTTTTTGAAATTTAAATTAGTTTACATTATTGGGTTTAATATTATTTTTTTTGCGGGAAATGCATTGTGGTCCTTTCATAATAATAAGTCACAAGATGTAGACATCGTAATTGATGCGTTTTCGCGTGCAAGTCCTCGAGAGGGGATGTTAAATAAAGATGCGATTGTGAAAGCATCTGTTTCTACTCCCGCCGTTGAATCGGTTAATAAAGCGGAAAAAGAAAAAAAGGAGGTGGTTACATCACCTAGCATTGATGTTAAAGCACAACAAAAATTACGCGATAATTTAGAAAGCCAATTAATCTCATTTAATCAGACAAACATAGACTTAATGACAGAGTTAAATCGTTTTAGACGAGAATTAATGCAAAAAAATCTAGAAATCAATGAATTAAAAGAAGAAAACAAAACACTTAAGTTAGCAAAGTCATCTTCCATTGCATCAGATGTTGAATTAGTTAAAGCTGATATTGAAAGTGAACCTGATCTGATTAAATTTAAAACAAATAAAACTGTGGTTGAAGAATATCAGGCGACAATTGGAAAAGATGTCGCACAACCTCAATACGGTCAACAAAAACCGTTATCAAATTATTCTGGCTCCATTGAATTTGGTTTTTCCTATTCTCAAAATAGTATCGAAACACGTGCTGCAGACGGCCGTTTTATATTAAATTATGAAGCAGCAGATCTATTTGAAATTACCAGTAATGTTAATTTTGGAATAAGAGAAGAAGATAGCTATATGACGGCTAAGAATTTCCGATGGCAATTACAGGGAGATAAATATTTAGATCCGCGTAATTTTATCTATGCGCGTACTGATCTACGACGCACCGAGTTTGCCAGTTATGATAAGGAAGATAGTTATACGGTTGGTTATGGTCGGATTGTTTTAGCAGGTGAAAAGAATGAGTTAAATGTTGAGGTTGGTCCTGGTTATCGTATGGCGTTACCAAATGTGGATACAGGTGCCGTTTCTGTTGATGAATTGATTCTTCGGCTAGGGATTTATGATAAACACGTTCTTTCGGAGTCTTTGCAGCTCTCCCTTGATAGTGAGTTAGAGCTAGGGAAAGAAAATAGTACCTATAGCGCATCCTTTAAACTACAAAATAAAATATATCGAGAATTGTTTTTAATTTCAGAATCTAATTATAAATATACACAAAATGTGCCCGATGGAACGTCGAATAAAGATATATCGACAAATCTTAAGTTGAAGTACGCGTTTTAGCGAGAAGGGGGAAATTAGAAGCGGTGTATTTTGAACGTGTTTGTAAAACATTTAAAAAGAACGAATAACAAGGTGAGTTTTACAAAGTTGTTATTCGTTCTTTTATTCCAATCAGATCGTTGTTTATCGACGTTGGCGTACGACTTCAAACAAACAAATGCCCGTTGCTACGGAAACATTCAAACTTGAAACTGCTCCGGCCATCGGTAATTTGATTAATTCATCGCAATGTTCGCGGGTTAAACGACGTAAGCCTTTGCCTTCCGCCCCCATTGCAATAGCGATACCGCCTTCTAGTTTACAGTCGTAAATATTTTGAGTCGCTTCACCTGCCGTACCGTAAATCCAAATGCCTTTTTCCTGAAGAGCACGCATAGTACGCGCTAAGTTAGTCACATGGATTAACGGTACAGATTCGGCTGCGCCGCAGGCAACTTTTCGTACAACCGGGGTCAAGCTAGCAGAATTGTCCTTGGGGATAATCACGGCATGGACACCTGCAGCGTCGGCACTACGTAAACAAGCGCCAAGGTTATGCGGATCCGTTACGCCATCTAAAATAAGTAAAAAAGGTGGCACCTCTAAATGATTAATATAAGCATCTAAATCATTATCAGTGAGTACTTTCGCGGCCTTAACTCGAGCAATAATGCCCTGATGTTGTTCCCCTTCAGATTTATCATCCAACGCTTTCCGCTGCATAAATTGAACCGATACGCCCCATTCACGTGCTTTTTCAACAATAGCACCTAAACGCTCATCGTCACGTCCTTTGAGTGCATATACTTCAATAACACGTTCAGGTTGTTTTTCTATTAGGGCATCAACGGCGTGCATACCGTAAATTAATTCACTTTTACTCATTTTACTTTCTCTAATTCAGTTTCTAAAATTGGGTGAAAAAAGCTAAGGCTAGATCATTACTAGCTTTCTGTTTTTTTAGCTTTTGCTCTTGCTCGTTCAGCACGACCTGGGCGTTTTTGGGTGCTGGTTGTTTTTTTCTTTTTTGAGGTGGCAGTATTTTTCACACCTTGTTTTATTTTTCTTTTCTTTTTAGGCGCCGACGGTTGTGATTTAGCATGTTTGCTATCTTCTTTCGTCGCTGGTTGCTCAGTGTCTTTATGATTTGCTTGGTTCGCATTTTTAGTGCGTGCGCGACGGTCTATTGGACGATCTTTTTCTTTTTTAGCCGTTTTGCGAGCACGTTTGCGTTGTCCTGCTGCCTCTTGGTCGGCTAGCTCAAAGTCAATTTTCTTATCGTCTAGATTAACCGATAATACTTTGACTTCTAATACATCACCAATACGATATGTACGGCCAGTGCGCTCACCTTTTAAGGTCTGCTTACCGGCATCAAAGATATAGTAGTCGGAAAGTAAGCTGGTAACATGGACTAAACCGTCGATATGAATATCATTCAGACGAACAAAGAAACCAAAATTAGTCACGGCCGCAATTGTCCCTACCATTTTATCGCCAACGTGATCCTGCATATATTCACATTTAAGTGCATCGGCCACATCACGGGTAGCATCATCCGCGCGACGTTCAGTCATCGAACAATGTTCGCCTAATACACTCATCTCACTTTCTTGATAATGATAACCACCGGTATTCGTCCATTTTGATTTTTGTTGTCCTTTTTCTTGCTGTGCAACAACATATTTAATCGCACGATGCAGAATAAGATCTGGGTAACGACGAATAGGTGAGGTGAAGTGTGCATATTCAGACAATGCTAAACCGAAGTGCCCAAGATTTTCATCTTGATAGACAGCTTGTTTCATTGAGCGTAGTAACATGGTTTGCAGCAATTCTTTATCGTCACGTTCAGCAAAACGTTCCGCTAAATTTGCATAATCAAGGGGCGCAGGTTTATCACCACCGTGCAGCGTTAACCCAAGTTCCGATAAAAATGAACGGAAATTGGTGAGCTTTTCTTCACTTGGGGTTTCATGAACCCGGAAAAGTGCAGAAGCCTGTGCTTTTTGAATCAAACGCGCTGATGCGACATTTGCTTGGATCATACATTCTTCGATGATCTTATGAGCATCGTTACGTACAAGGGGCTCAACGGATTCTATTTTACGGTTCTCATTAAACAAGAAACGTACTTCAAGGGTTTCAAATTCCATTCCACCACGAATATGACGTGCTTTTTTGAAAGCTTTATATAAGTTCTCTAATTCTTCAAGGTGTGGTACTAATGGCTGATATTGTTCTCGTAATGTTTCGTCACCCTTTAATATTGCTGCGACCTTGGTATAGGTGAAACGTGCATGGGAGTTCATAACGGCTTCGTAAAATTTATAATCTTTTAATGAACCATCTTTTGAGATAACCATTTCACTAACCATACATAAACGGTCAACCTGTGGATTCAAAGAGCATAAACCATTAGATAGAATTTCAGGTAGCATCGGGATAACTTGATCAGGGAAATAAACAGAGTTACCACGGTTTAGTGCTTCTTTATCTAAAATAGTGTCATTGCGAACGTAATAGCTAACATCGGCAATAGCGACCCATAAACGCCAACCTCCATCGGGTTCGCGTTGACAGAAAACCGCATCATCGAAGTCGCGTGCATCTTCTCCATCGATAGTTACTAATGGTAAATCACGAAGATCAATACGACCTTCAATCGCACTTTCTGGTACAAATTCACCAAAACGTTTTAATTCTTTATCCAACTCTGCAGGCCATTCATGGGGAATGTCATGGGTGCGTAGTGCTATTTCAACTTCCATACCAGGTTCGAGATCTTGTCCAAGTACTTCGGTTACTTTTCCGCGAGCAGTAAAGCGAGCTTTAGGGCGTTGTATGATTTCAACGACGACGATTTGACCATGACGGGCGCCATGATTGTCTTCTTTATTAATCAAAATTTCTTGGGTAAGGCGAGAATCGTCGGGCACCACAACTGCAATACCATCTTCAATAAAAAATCGTCCGACAATGGCTTCTTTACGTGCTTCTAGTAAACGTACAAAACGGGCTTCAGTTCGGCCTCGCGCATCAACTTTGACGGGTTGTGCAAGAATTTCATCGCCGTGGAAAAGGGTGCGCATTTGAAAAGCCGGTAGGAAAAGGTCCGGTCCTTCTTCTTCTGTTTTTAAAAAACCAAAGCCATCTTTGTGTCCAATGACTTTGCCTTTGGCTAAATTAAGTTTTTCAGGTAAAGCATAAGTTGCATTACGGCACCACACGAGTTGACCATCGCGTTCCATTGCTTTTAAACGACGACGCAGTCCTTCAGCTTCTTCTTCACTGCTTAGGTTGAAGGCTTTGAATAGTGCATCTCGACTAACAGGTTTTTCCTGTTTTTCCATATACTCGGTAATAAATTCACGGCTAGGTACTGGGTGTTCATAGGTATTTGATTCGCGATCTAAAAAGGGGTCTTTTTTCATAAAATAAAAGCTCTTTAATAATAATTAAGTAAATTTTGCTTACTTTTCGCGTTCTTCTTTATTGTAATGTATTGGCGATTTATACAAGGCTGAGTATTGATTATGCTATTTACATAATATTTTCTAACGCTGTAGAAATAGTCAATAATTACTTTTTTACTTTATTGAAATCTATTCTGGGCTGTTTTGATGACAGTTTGCATAGCAAAACGGATTGTTTTATCGTTTTGCTCAGAATGCAGGTACTTCGAATAAAATCTGAACGTGAAAGGTTAGCTCACAGGTGAAGTATATCTGAAAAACAATCTCACATCTTATTAATAATTAGTGACAGAATTTAATTATTCATAAGAATATTGTTTAAGGAACAGGCAATTGAGCAAAAATATTAAAAAAACTTAAAAAAGCACTAGACACGATTGCCAACTTGCAATAATATTCGCGCCACGCTAAAGACGTGAGCACCCGTAGCTCAGCTGGATAGAGCGTTGCCCTCCGGAGGCAAAGGCCACAGGTTCGACTCCTGTCGGGTGCGCCATTTCTCTGAGAGCAATATTTCAGGTCTTAAGTGTGTTAGTTTAGTGGCGGATGTAGCTCAGTTGGTAGAGCCCCGGATTGTGATTCCGGTTGTCGCGGGTTCAATCCCCGTCATTCGCCCCATCTTTTCTCGATGTAAAATAGATATCTCGGTGATTAGCGCAGCTTGGTAGCGCATCTGGTTTGGGACCAGAGGGTCAGAGGTTCGAATCCTCTATCACCGACCACATTTAAGAAAACCGCACTTGTTGCGGTTTTTTTTCGTTCTAATTTTGAGGTGATTAGCGCAGTTTGGTAGCGCGTTGTCGCGAAGCCTATAAACAGTTGGACCAGAGGGGTGGTTTTTAGGTTCGAATTTTCTATCCTCGACCACATTTAAAAAAGCCCGCTTAGTTCTTAGAACTAAGCGGGCTTTTTTTTTTTCGAATTAAAGTGATGGGCTTAAGGAGCTTATGCCTTAAAAATAAGAAGTCTTCGCTGAGTAGGCGGCTTTGATATGTTCTATTAACATTTCAATTTTTCGTGGTGGTTGGCGGGTAAAGGGGTAAACGGCATAAATACCGAGTTTTTTACCGACCCGCTCGGGGAATACATCTAATAAATCTCCTTTTAAAAAATCTTCATGGACTAAACATCTTGGAACGTAGGCTAATCCGTGGCCACCAAGTGCGGATTTTCTTAATGCTTCGGTATTATTGGTTGAGAAATTACCTGACACTTTGACCGTGTAGTTACCATCAATCCCTTTGAACTCCCATTCCGAAGCGCCCGTTGTTTGATAGGCATATTGCAGACAGTTGTGATTCACCAGATCTTCGGGAGTCATTGGTGTGCCATAACGTGACATATAAGTTGGTGCGGCACAAATAACCCATTGAGAATCAATAAGGTGTCGTGCGATTAAACTTGAGTCAATTAACTTACCTGTGCGAACGACAAGGTCATATCCACCCTTTAAAATATCAACAAAGGAGTTTTCCAATCCCATATCAACGGTTAAGTCGGGATGCATATTACAAAATTCGGCAACTGCATTGGCTAAAACAAAGTTACCAGAGATGCATGGAACTGACATTTTGATGTGTCCAGTCAAGCTATCTCCAAATCCAGAGACAGAATCAATCGCCTCTAATGTAGCCTGCTTCACATTTCTAGCACGTTGATAGAGCACATTTCCAGCTTCAGTAACGGTTAGTTTTCGTGTGGTTCTAAATAAAAGTTGAACACCAAGTTCATCTTCTAATTTCGCAATATGTTTGCTAACTACAGAATTTGTAAGGGAATTTAGTTCTGCTACTTTACTGAAAGAACCTTCCTCTACCACTTGAACAAATAAGATCAGATCATCTGCTTTAGTCATGATTAGTCCATTTTTGGAAATAATGTTATTCATTATCCTTCTATATCGACAAAAAAGATAGGTGTATTGTGTGCAACATTGCTTTAACGACTCGTTTACAAACTGTTTAATGGTAACAATTCCGGTAACAGTTGTAACTTGATTGACACAATACACTTGATAAAAACAAGGATAATTAGTATGAATGAAACCCTTCTCGCGCTAATTGCATTTTCACCAATAATGGTGGTGGCTATTTTGCTACTTGGCCTAAATTGGCCTGCTAAACGTGCAATGCCCGTCGCATTTTTGGTGACAGCTTTAATTGCATTATTTGTCTGGGATGTATCAATGACTCGGGTTATCTCTTCTTCTTTGCAGGGATTAATGATTACCATTGCGGTACTTTGGATTGTTTTTGGGGCCATCTTTTTACTTAACACTTTAAAGCATACCGGAGCCATTGGCGTTATTCGTAATGGTTTTACGGATATTTCTGCTGACCGTCGTGTTCAAGCGATTATTATTGCATGGTGTTTCGGTACCTTTATCGAAGGTGCATCTGGTTTCGGGACACCCGCTGCAATTGCGGCTCCATTACTTGTTGCTATTGGTTTCCCTGCATTAGCTGCAGTATTGATGGGAATGATGATTCAATCAACCGCTGTGTCATTTGGTGCCGTTGGTACGCCAATTATTGTGGGCGTTAATAAAGGGCTTGATACGCACAACATTACAGAAAAATTAGTTGCTGGTGGCTCGAACTGGGATGCTTATCTGCAGCAAATAACCAGTAGTGTTGCCGTTATTCATGCGATTGTTGGTACGTTTATTCCTGTTTTAATGGCTATTATGCTAACCCGTTTTTTTGGTAAAAAGAAAAGCTGGACCGAAGGATTAGATATTTTACCTTTCGCTATCTTTGCTGGATTATCTTTTACCGTTCCTTATGCGTTGACAGGTGTCTTTCTTGGCCCTGAATTCCCCTCATTAATTGGTGGATTAGCAAGTTTGGCTATTGTTATTACGGCTGCGAAGAAAGGTTTTCTTGTTCCAAAAAATAAGTGGGATTTTGAAAATGAAAGTAGTTGGCCAAAGGAATGGTTGGGTTCACTAAAAATAGATCTAAAAGCCGAGAAAAAAAGTGCTATGAGCCTAGTGCTTGCATGGACGCCCTATGTCCTATTAGCTGCAATATTGGTGGTTAGTCGTGTTAATACTGACTTTAAAGGTTTCTTAACAGGCATCAGCTTATCATTTAGTAATATTTTAGGTGAAACGGGTATTAGCGCATCACTTCAACCCTTGTATTTACCTGGTGGGATTCTTGTTTTTGTTGCATTACTTGCGACGTTATTGCAATCACGCAGTTTTAAACCCTTAGTGAGCGCCGTGGGTGAGTCGAGTAAAACATTATTGGGAGCTGGATTTGTCTTGATGTTTACTATTCCGATGGTGCGTATATTTATCAATTCAGGTGTTAATGCCGCTGATTTAGCAAGTATGCCGGTAACGACTGCTAATTTTGCTTCAAATTTAGTGGGGGATTTATTTCCCGGTTTGAGTGCTTCAATTGGTGCGATGGGGGCATTTATTGCGGGGTCAAATACTGTATCCAATATGATGCTTAGCCAATTTCAGTTTGAAGTAGCGCAATCATTAAGTGTTTCTAGTGTGGTGGTGGTTTCTTTACAAGCAGTTGGTGCCGCTGCCGGTAATATGATTGCAGTTCATAACGTAGTCGCAGCTTCTGCAACGGTTGGTTTGCTGGGGCGTGAAGGGGCGACATTGAGAAAAACAATTATACCTACTTTATTTTATGTTATTGCAACGGGCGTGATTGGGTTAGTCGTGATTTATGGCTATGGGTTTACCGATGCGCTTATGCTCGCCCAAAAGGGGTGATAGTCGGGGCCACATCGATTGGTGTGGCAAATCTTATGGGTAGAAATGTTAACGAAGGATATATGATGGAACTTGACTATCAACAACTAGAAAATAAATTAGCTGAACGGCTAGAAAAAACACAAATATTTACCGAAGAAGCGCAATGTCTCGCGTACGGTACCGACGCCAGTTTTTATCGTTTAATGCCTAAAATGGTACTGCGTTTAAAAAGCCTTGAAGAGGTTATCTTTTCTATAAAAGCCTGTGCTGAACTGAGTATACACTGCACTTTTCGTGCTGCCGGTACCAGTCTTTCGGGTCAGGCTGTCTCTGATTCTGTATTGCTTACCCTAAGTGATGACTGGCGTGGTCACCGTATTCTTGATGATGGTAATAAGATTACTTTACAACCCGGTGTTATTGGTGCAGATGCAAATAAATACCTAGCGCCTTTTGGTCGAAAAATCGGTCCAGATCCCGCTTCTATTAATGCTTGTAAAATTGGCGGAATTGCCGCAAATAATGCCAGTGGTATGTGTTGTGGTACGGCGCAAAATACTTACCGTACAGTGGACAGTATGAAGCTGGTTTTTGCCGATGGTACTTATTTAGATACTGCTAGTGAAGAAAGTATTAGTGACTTCAAAACTAATCAAGCTGAACTAATCGCTGGAATTGAGTCCTTATCGGAAGAAGTGAAGAATAATAGCGAATTAGCACAACGTATCCGTCATAAATATCGTCTTAAAAATACTACGGGGTACGCGCTTAATTCATTGGTTGATTATTCCGATCCGATTGAAGTACTAAAACACTTAATAGTTGGCTCCGAAGGTACGCTTGGTTTTATTGCTGAAATTACCTATAACACTGTTATTGAACATCCTTATAAAGCTTCTGCACTGATTGTTTTTAAAGATATCGAAGAAGCGAGTCTTGCGGTGACTGCATTGGCAAAAGATCCCGTTTCTGCCGTTGAAATGATGGATGGAAGAGCGATGCGTTCGGTTGCAGATAAACCGGGCATGCCAGGCTTTATCGCACAACTTGATTTACAAGCGGGGACCTTGTTGATTGAATCGCGAGCGGGTGATCAGGTTACATTAGATCGTCAATGCGCGACGGTGATGGAGACGGTTTCACAATTTAAAGTGATTGAATCCGTCGCCTTTACGAGCGATGCAGGTATGGTTGCTACCTTGTGGGGAATTCGCAAGGGTATGTTCCCAGCTGTTGGTGCTGTGCGTGAAGTTGGAACCAGTGTGGTCATTGAAGATGTTGCGTTTCCAGTTGAAAACTTAGCGGCAGGTGTACAGGATCTACAGGATCTTTTTGATCAATTTAATTACGATGAAGCGATTATATTTGGTCATGCTCTAGAGGGAAATCTTCACTTTGTATTTACCCAAGGCTTTGAGTCGGAAGATGAAATAAAACGTTACGGTGATTTTATGGATGCCGTTGCTCAGTTAGTGGCGATTAAATATAAAGGTTCATTAAAAGCAGAACATGGAACAGGCCGTAACATGGCGCCATATGTTGAGTTAGAATGGGGGAAAGATGGGTATGCTTTAATGGAACGAATTAAAAAAATATTCGATCCGAAAGGTATCTTGAATCCTGGGGTGATTATTAATGAAGATACGCATTCACATCTCAAAAATCTTAAACCAATGCCGAAGGCCGACGAGCTTGTTGACCGTTGTATCGAATGTGGTTTCTGTGAGCCTGTTTGTCCTTCGCGGACATTAAGCTTGTCGCCACGTCAACGTATCGTGTTGTATCGTGAATTACAGCGCCGAGAATCTGCGGGCGAAAAACAAGGTTCTGCAGCGCTAAGTAAAGTATTTGATTATCAGGGTGTCGATACCTGTGCTGCGACGGGGTTATGTGCAGAGCGCTGTCCCGTTGGTATTAATACTGGCGATTTAATGAAGCAATTGCGCACGGCACGTTATAAAAAATATACACCTATCGCCCGTTGGACTGCTAATCACTTTAGTACGACAACCAAATTCGTTCGAGCAGGTTTAAAAACCAATGCTGTTGCCCAGAAAGTGTTAGGTAATAAAGTCGTTGGGAATATTGTTAATGGTACTCATCACTTAACAGCAGGAAAAACACCGATTTGGATGCCTGAAATACCGACTGCAAATAGTAACGGTGTTGAGAAAAATAGTCTTTCGACTGGCAATGATAAAAAAGTGGTTTATTTCCCTTCCTGTGCGAGCCGAACCATGGGACAGCAAGCTGATAATAAGGATCAACGTTCTTTGACTCAGGTGACGGAATCGCTTATTGCCAAAGCCGGTTTTGAGGTGATTATCCCAGCAGGATTAAACGATCAATGTTGTGGTATGCCCTACGATAGTAAAGGTATGGTTGATTTAGCGAAACAGAAAGCAAAGCAATTGGAAGATGCACTATGGCAGGCTAGTGAGCAAGGCAAATGGCCTGTGTTAATGGATACGAGTCCCTGTGCTAAGCGCAGTCTTGAAGAGTTTACACATCCTTTAGAAGTATTAGAGCCAACAGCTTTTGTGCGTAAATACTTGTTGGATAACTTAACTATTTCGCCAACTCAAGAAACCGTTATGTTACATATTACCTGTAGCGCTCGACGGATGGGATTGGAAAATAGCATGCTTGAATTAGCCAAGGCCTGCGCATCTGATGTTATTGTACCTGAACATATTCAATGTTGTGGTTGGGCTGGAGACAAAGGCTTTACGACACCCGAGCTTAACGCGGCAGCACTCAAAGAGTTAAAAGATCAAGTACCAGATAATTGTACGCGCGGATTCAGTAACAGCCGCACCTGCGAGATTGGTTTATCACACCACAGTGGTATTCCTTACCAATCTATTTTGTATTTACTGGATGAAGTCAGCGCTTAAACAGATTGATGATGACCTATAAAGCCCGTCCTATTGCAAAATATGATGGGCTTTATATTAGGGTCAACAGACTTTAGTAACTCTACTCGCTGAGCAAAAGATATAAACTAATCGACATGAATGATTAATTGTTTAAGTTGTGCTTCCCAAGTGTCATCTAACGTATCGCAAATAATCTCTATACGGCTTTCATCTGCTTTATTTAATGTAAATTCGTTAAAATCTTCGGGGGTGTTGTTATAGCCAAAAATACCATCGTTTGTCATAAATATAGCTTTAACCCTAATCGCCTTAATATGGGTAAGAAAGGGAATCAGTTTATCGTGATTAAATAATTGGTTTGCTGCAAATCGCCAACCAATACTTTGATACCCTTCACCTTGATTAATAGCTTTTATAAAGCCTGATTCTAGTGGTGTTTGGTCGATATTGCTTTGTGAGTCGTGATGATGCGCATGATCATGATGGTGTTCATGTTCATGAGTATGTTGGTGTGGTACTTTTGTCGTGTTATTTCTTTTCGATAAAGCCTCTTTCTTTTCTGATAACCAATCTAAACCGACTGCACCATGCTCCACAAAATATAAGTGTTCGGGAGTATAACCTTTGGTGTTTAAATAAGTGGCTAATGATTGTTTATCCTGCTCATTGTATAAGTCGGCCTTGTTACCCACAATAATGTCTGCAATTTCAAGTTGTTGGTTAAAGGTGTCATGCTCAGTGTAACGGCTGTCTGATAAGTTACGTGCATCAACTAGTGTTACGGTTTTTTCTAAATGAAGAGTTTCTTGATAGTACTCATTCGATAGCAGTTGTAATACTTCTTGAGGGTGGCCTAAGCCTGTCGGTTCGATTAATAATCGATGTGGTTTCGCTTCGGTAAGTAACTGATTAAGAGCGATTTGCATTGGTAATGCAGATGCACAACACATGCAGCCACCAGGTACTTCTCGAATAAAAACATGACTATCTAAAGGAGACGTACCTGAAAGTAAGCCCCCATCAACACCAATTTCTCCAAATTCGTTCACTAGCACAGCCCAGCGTTCATGCTTTGGTTTTTGGCTAAGCAGCTGCATAATTACCGAGGTTTTTCCAACACCGAGAAAACCAGTAATAACATTGGTGGGGACGGCTAAAATTTTTTCGTGTTTCATGTATTTATTGCTCATTATTAGAGATTCATTTACTGAGACCGTACCGAGCAGTATTTAATACACACAAGGGTATTAATAAATCGTGCATCGAGAAGGTGAAGTGCATTATTGATTATTCCATAAAGTCTAAAGTAAGTAATAATCGTTTATTATTATTGCAGATCTCTGGTGAGCGATGTACTGCTCCGTTTCCCTCGTTGTTAAACCACGCATCGCCCTTTAATAGTGCAACATCGCCAATCTGCATCTGTTGTATATCGTTAGCATGTTGAATTAGACCCGATATTTCATCTGGTTTTCCTTTGCTACCGGGCCCTAGTTTCGAACGATTGATTTTATCATGGGGTAACCATTCTGTTGCGGTGCCAGCAAAGGTGGAGACTAAGCGGCAGGGGATTTTATCAACGTGAAATCTTGGACACATTGCACGGTCTAAGGTAGTTAAGCGAAGGCCAACGCGTTTTAATTCGAAAAGAGAACAAAACATCTCTGCCAATAGTGCAATATGTTCACATAGGGGAATCTTATCCATTAATTCAGGCGAGCATTCAATTAAATTATCAACAACTTGAGATGGTGTTGAGGTCATCACGACGGCTAATCGTTGGTTGCTGTGCATAATGCTATTAATATTTTCAATGACTTGATCTGACAAATCATTTTGCCAAATAGCAATATTTACTTCTTCTTGATAAATATCACTTAACACGGAAGCGTATTTATCGATTGATGGGAATCGGTAGCTTGGCAGGGGAGGTTTAATATTAAGCGCAGGGGATAAGTTATGCATTTTATTCTCTTTACTAAAGTTATTTAAATTACGTTATAACATAACATTTAATAAAGAGGAATGTCTACTGACAGTATGTGGTTAGTATATATACCCGTTACCAATCAAGATGCGTTTATCAGTCACTAGCTTGGATACCAAGGCAAGGCGTAACATGATGACCTTTCGAGCGATTAACTGCGTTAATCCTCTATCGGTAGATGTAAAAACAAGACTTTACATCTTTATTGGCTAGTCCTTATCGAATGTTATAACGCAGTATTGGTGTTCGAGCTAGTGACCCGCAGGGCAAGGCGAGAGGCAAACATCTTCGTTGTTATAAAGTCTCGATTTAACCCGTTAGATCTTCACCTTTATGCCTAGAATCTGCTCACCTCTCGTCTTGCTGATTTCTGCATCTTGAATGGTAACGGGTATAGATCGATATTGTGTGGTTTAATGTGTGAATTAAGTAGATAACCGTATATAAAAAGGGAAGTTTATTGCTGGAAGCTAGATATTAGGCTAACTTTTTGAAATAGTAAGTTATATCCTTAAATTAAGAGAATAGAAAAATCGATTTAGATACTGTTTTTTTGTTTATTTGGTCAATTTTTCTAACTGGGTAATTTATTTTTTATGTGTCATTTCTGTATTTACTGAAATGACACCGATATTCTGAATCTTCCTATCAACTACTCCCCAACCACCAAAAACTGTTTAATGATCGACTCGTATTTATGGGCTAATTTTCCTGGTTTAACCGGTGGAATTCGTTTCTGATCTACTTCTTTATTGGTTTTGCTAAATTGTGATGAGAAGTTCTCTGGTAGTTTATGTTTGCGTGTTTGTTGTGAAAGATCAGCAATATCTGCAATATCAATATTGGGATCGAAACGATGGAAGCCTTGGTAACTGAAATGCTTATCCACATGTGCATTACTGAGAGTAACTAATTCGTTCATTAACGCTCGGCTAATGGTATTTAGCGAAAGGTTAGTCACTTGTAAGTAGAGTATTTTATGTTTGGTTTCAGGCAAAGTGCTGCGTTGAGTCTGGTGTATTACAATATCCACTAGCCATAAACCATTTCTCCGTTGTTCGATTTGCCCTAGTGTAAAGGTACTGTGATCATAACTAAGATGAGTCAATATACTTTCAATTTGTTGCTCTGGCGAAATATTAATAAGCGTCGTTTTTTTGGATGGCTGCTTTTCATATTGTTCAGCCATTAAAGGCAGATCAATATGGGTGTTAAAAGGAGTTGTTGTGCTCTCCTTAAGTGTTAATTTAAATAGTTCGCGGATCTCATGTTCGCGCGACTTTTTAATCGCTAAAAAAACGGTTTGAATAATTTCAGATGTTGGTAATTCAGGTTCAACACGCCATTTTCGCCCGAACAGTAATTTTAAATCGTTCGCTGCTGGTGGATATTGATAATTATCGTGACCAACAACACCGACTTGGATATAAATACCACTCGCTTCTTGCGCTGCAAAAACAATATATCGTGGATCATATTCAATATCACAAATAACAGCTTCAACACTTTCTAGGGTGTGTTGGTAGGTTAGATAATGTTGCGGAATGCATTGATTACCATTTGTTAATTGTATTGTTGGCGCTTCAGGCATGACATTCTCACCTAAGCGTAATCGTAAATTGTGGTCCATTGGATTACCCTTGTTTTTATTTTATAGTTTTTACGGTGAAATGGACTGTGCGGATCATATTTTATTTGCTTATCTGCATTGCTATTTAAGATATAAAAAATTAGCAATGCGTGAAATAAATAGATGTTAAGTTTAAAGTGAACGATCTAACTATTTACATCAATACTTTAGGTTATTTGCACAGACATTTCCCCGACAAAATTAGCAGGATAATTATATGATCGGGAATATGACGAAAAAATTTCAATGAATGTAAATTATTCTTTTTTTAGCTTAAAAATAGGTTCATTGGCATATTTTCGTAAACCAATTTAACCGTCATTATCATACAGACGGAGATAAATACGGGACGAACTAGTTTTGTGCCATGACTGATAACAAATTTACTGCCAATTATTGAGCCTATTATTTGGCCTGCCCCCATAATTAATCCCACTTGATAATCAACCTGTCCGATATAAATAAATAAAATAAGTGAGGCGATATTACCCACTAAGTTGAGAGGTTTGGTTGCCATTGTCGCTTGTTTAATGGTGTAACCCAGTAAAATAACAAATGCTAGCATCCAAAAAGAGCCAGTTCCGGGGCCAAAAAATCCATTATAAAAACCAATGAGTAGTCCGCCTAATACCATAAACTGTTTGGTAGTCAGTTTAGCTTTTGTTGCTTCAGTTGATTTTAGTCTGTTGGACGTTAATGAATAAATGGTGATGATCCCCATTAAAATCGGTAATATGATCTCTAGCGATTCCTTGTCAATGACACTCACTGCAAACGCACCTGTAATTGCCCCAATTGATGTGTAGAAAACCCCCAAAGCGAGCCCTTTAATGGGGATTTCTTTGCTAACAATAAACATTAAAGAGGTGGTTAACTCACCGATAATAGCTTGAAATTTATTCGTTCCCAAGGACACCATGGGTGGAAAACCGGTAAGTAATAGACTTGGGATTGTGATCAAGCCTCCGCCCCCTGCAATGGCATCAACAATGCCTGCGATGATTGCGATCAAAAATAAAAAAAGATACAGCAAATCTGTGCTGTGTAAGGTTAAGAAAGGTTCCATTTTGTATTCCTTGTTAATATGTATTTAGTTATATTTGTATCATTCAACAAGGTGTAGTTAAATTAACGATTGTTAACTTCATGATTAAGGTTAAACCTAATGCTTTGTTCTTCTGATATTGAATTTTTTATTACCATTGCTGCTAGTCGTTCTTTAGCCGCAGCAGCTAGAAAGCTAAATGTGACACCGCCAAGTGTGTCACAACGCTTACAGCATGTAGAAGCGAAGTTAGGCGTGAAGTTGGTTGAGCGAAATGCACGTTCTATTTCATTAACGACGGAAGGAAAGCTACTTGCGAAAAGAGGAGAGCTACTTTTAGTCGAGTTAGAAAACTTACAGCAGGATCTTTCCAACGATAAATTGACAATATCGGGGGATATCAAGTTAATGTCGCCGATTGGATTCGGTGAACGGCACATTGGCCCCATTGTCGCGGAATTTCAGAATCAATATCCGTTAACACGAATTGAGTTAAGCCTTTCAGATATTCCTAAATGGTCGGTGCATAATAGCCCGGATATTATGTTTTATATTGGCTACCTAGAAGACTCGTCTCTTAAGCGTATTGTACTTGCAAAGAATCGGCGTTTATTATTAGCATCACCGGCATACCTTAGTGCGACTACCGATTTGAATCATCCGATGGATTTAGTTTATCATCGCTGTATTGCCCTGCGAGAAAACGATGAAGATGCAACTATGTGGCGGTTTACTGAATCGAAAACGAATAAACCGGTCAGCGTTCGCATTACACCAATATTAGCGAGTAATGTTAGCCAGATAACCAAGGATTGGTGTATTGCGGGGCAGGGCATTATTCAACGTTCCGAATGGGATGTAAAACAAGAATTAGAAACGGGTAAGCTGGTTGAAATTCTACCCGATTATCAACTTGCCAGTGCTGATATCGTTGCGCTTTTATCGTCGGATCGCGTTAATCGTTCTAGAAAGGTAACGGCTTTTCTTGAATTTATGCAGGAGAGACTTGCTGAGCGATTAGCAAGGTTTGATTAGTTAAGCGTATAAGTTAACCTCTGTACTGGATAAGCAAAGTGATAAATACATATAACATGATGATTTTAATTCAATATTTATTCCCTTAACTCGCATTGAAATTACGTTATTTAGCAAGTAATCTCAATGGATGTTTTAACGGTTTGATTACCTGTAAAACAGTCCTTATTTTATCGACTTTTGATAAGAATTTTCTTTCAGATTCAGACAGTAATTGCGGTTGGTATTGGTGTATTAAACGATACAAATGATAATAGGATACTTTTTTGGCAATCAACCAAATGATGGAGTATTGAAAATGCTTAATGGTCACGCGTTCAAAATCGACCATTTCTAATTTTTGCTCATCTTCGGCAAGTAAATCTCTGATAGGTAATGCATGCCGTGCTACGCCCATTGCCAGCATATCTGTAATCATTATTCTTAATAAGTCTATTTGTTGTTCCGATAATTTTTCTGGGCGAGTACCCGGTAGCGAACTCATTTTTATTAACTTGGTTTTATCATTAAAGTCAATTAATCTAGGGAAATGGGCAAGTCCAGATAAGCGTTGTAGGGATTTTTTTTCTCGGTTATAACGAAGGCTGCTATTTCTAGTTGGTTTAAATATTTTAGAGACAACTTCTTTGCCTATCTCTACGCGCATTTTATTTGTTTCGTAAACCCCATTTTTTACTGCTTTCATAATAAATTCTCCAATTTTATTTCATGCACTTGGTATCTGCGAGTACTATTGCTTTAGTACCTTGAGTCGAATGCATATTTATGTGCTGTCTACAGAGACGTGAATACTTAGTATTAATATTGCTGAAGTAGTGAGGAATATTCTTAATTAATAGGCCACTGAATTGATTGAATGGTTTGTTGTTTTAGGATACTAAGTATAAATGACATTAATCCATCACTAACATGACATTGTTGTCATTTTACGCTTAAACCACATGCAGTAAAAAGAAGTTTTGCATGTTGATAAAAAGGATAAAGAAGGAGTACGATAAGTATTTCGTCTTATGCATTTTATTTAATAGATAATGGCGCATTTAGGTTATAGTTTACATGCGTTTAACACTATTCTTTTATTGATGTAGAGTAGATACTTTTTAAGTTTTTATAAGGTTAACTGATGTCTTTTCTTACTCACTTTCCTGTTCCTTTACTTGGCTTTGCTGCTTTTAGTGGCGTTGGTAAAACAACGTTGATTGAACAGTTGATTCCTTTGTTAACCAAGCAAGGATTAAATATCGGATTGGTTAAGCATAGCCATCACGATATTGAGATGGATAAACCCGGTAAAGACAGTTATCGATTGCGCAAAGCGGGCGCTTCACAGTTGGTGTTAGCGGGTCCACAGCGTTCTATTTTATTCAATGAATATGATAAACCGAAGGAAAGCACCTTAACCGAGCAATTGCAGTTATTACAAACCGACTCGCTAGATTTGGTGCTGGTGGAAGGTTTTCGCCATGAGTCCTTTAATAAAATTGAACTACATCGTTGTGAACTGGATAAACCCTTTTTATACACGGAAGATCCGTCAATTATTGCACTTGCCTGTGATCAGCCCATAGATGGGTGCTCGCTCGCGCAACTAAATATTAATGAAGTAGATAAAATCGCCCACTTTATAATTGATTTTGTTGAACATTTTAATCGTTGTAAACATTAAATTAGCGATGTTCACGTAATCCCTGAAGTAACGTTTGTCGCGCATGTGCCACACGAACTTGGCGCAATGCACTAGGCGCCCATATAAGATAATAATGAAGTTCAGGTGTACCAAGGGGAGACGGAAGTTGAACGAGCTGATTATTGGCCAGTTGATCAGTACATAAAAATTCCGGTATTACCGACCAACCAAATCCTTTGATCAGTAGTTTTCGTTGTGCTCTTAAATCTTGACTAATAACCGCCGGAATTAATGGTTTTCCCTGGAGTTTATTTTTGGTTATCCAATTATCAATAAGCGAGAGCTCTAGATTATAGGCAAGCATTGGTTCCGTGGATAATGCATCTGCTAAGCTTGGCGATTCAATAATACGTTGTGCAACGACAGGAGAAGCGACGGGGAGTGCGCGGGTGGTCATGATTTTTTCACTTTTTAAACGATTATCGACAACTGGATGAGCCGATATGCCAAGATCGCAATGCCCTTCAATTAACATATTATTGACGAAGGGACCATCTCCGGTATGCATTCTTACTCGGATTCCCGCCTCAAGTAAAGGTAAAAGCTGCTCCGATAATACCTCGGAAATAAAGTCTGCATGACCGACAAATTGTAAAACACCGGCCACATTCATGGATCTTCCCCGCGCTGAAGCGAGGGCCGCTTCCGCTAAATCTAACTTATCACCAATATCAACAGCAAGTTGATCCGCCGCAGAAGTGGGAATAACACCCGTTGCTGAACGTTCAAATAAAGGGCGACCGACGGCAACTTCTAATCCTGCAATATGTTGAGAGACCGCGGGCTGGGTTAAATTCAACATACGAGACGCGCTACTGATGGAATGTTGACGATAGACTTCGATAAAGGTGCGAAGGCGGACAAGTGACATTGGATACCTTAATGGAAACAGAGCTCATAAATTTATTTATACCCCTACGAAAATACCATTGTTGGCCGCAGTAAGCTAGTTCAATTACTATCTACGCATCAACTTAGTGAATCAGTACCTAGGTTAAACTCTTTCTCGTTTTAAGGATTTATTATTATGGTTACATCATCAGTTTCATCTCTAGAGTTACAACAAGTATTGAAAACAATGAAACGCGCACATTTGAGCCAGGGGCCTGCCGATGTAAAACTTCGCCAAGATCGTTTACTGCGTAGTATCAATTTAATCCGCATGAACTATCAGCGATTAACCGATGCGATGAATGCTGATTTTGGCCATCGCAGCGCTTATCAATCACAGGTTGCTGATTTAGGTAGCACTATGAAAATGCTCCAACATTCGCTCGAAAATGTATCTGCTTGGATGGCTCCCACTCTTATTGAAGCACCAGAGCCAGGCATGCAAACCCGTATTCAGCATCAACCTCTGGGGGTTGTTGGTGTTATTAGTCCGTGGAATTTCCCTGTTAACCTCGCTTTTGGTCCACTAGCCGGTATTTTTGCAGCAGGTAATACGGCAATGCTAAAACCATCTGAATTAACACCGCGTACTTCGGAATTACTTGCTGAATTAGTTGGGGCGAATTTTGGACCCGATGAATTGGAAGTGGTGTTGGGTGATGCTGAAGTTGGGCAGGCATTTAGTGCCTTACCTTTCGATCATTTAGTGTTTACCGGTAGTACTTCCGTGGGTAAACATGTAATGCGTGCCGCTGCTGAAAACCTTGTTCCTGTAACACTTGAACTGGGTGGCAAATCGCCAGTGATGATTGATACAGATGCGAATATTATTGATGCAGTGGAAAAAACATTAACGGTCAAAACCTTTAATGTCGGGCAAATTTGTTTATCACCAGACTATGTTTTATTGCCTGAAAATAAATTAAATGAGTTTGTAGAAAGTGCGCAATTATTTACGAGAAAAGCGTTTCCAACGATAATTGGAAACCCTGATTATACTAGTATCATTAACGATAAACATTACCAACGTTTGACTGGATTATTACAGGATGCAGAACAAAAAGGTGCGAAAATTATTAGTTTAGCACCAGAAGGTGAAGCTGCTTATAGCGCAGTCACACGTACAATTTCACCACATTTAGTCATTGGCGTAACTGATAAAATGGCAATTATGCAGGAAGAAATATTCGGTCCATTATTACCAGTGAAAACCTATAGCGATCGCCTTGATGCTATTGAATATATTAATGCTAATGCACGACCTTTAGCTGCTTATTATTTTGGTAATAACCCTGAGAATCAACAGCACTTTGCGGATAATACAACGTCGGGTGGTTTAGTGATTAACGATGTTATGACCCATGTGACGATTGATAGCCTTCCCTTTGGTGGTGTTGGCCATTCTGGTATAGGGGCTTATCACGGCGAACATGGTTTTAAACAATTTACGCATGCAAAACCAGTTGTTATTCAGGGAGATAGTCAGACATCAACCTCTCGTTTAAGTGCGCCCTATGCCGAAAAACAAATCGCACTTGAAGCAATGTTGAAGGGGTAATTCATGAAACGTGATGTGTACGCCTATATTACTACCTTTGTGTTGTTGATTGCCTTTGGCTTTAGTGCTTTTCTGATCTACAGCGATAACGTATTGCCCTTCACGACGCAAGCGACAGTTAAAACAACCTCGGTGAAAGTGGTGCCTGAAGTAAAGGGCTATATTCAAGAATTGTTTGTTCATGAAGGTCAACGAGTACGAGAAGGCACGCCTTTATTCCAAATTGATCCACAACCCTATGAAATTGAGAAAAAACGTGCGGAAGCGACTGTTAAACAGGTAAAAAGTAGTTGGATAAAAGCGCAAAATTATTTAAGGCGCGTGAATTTATTAAGCAAGCGTTCATCGGTGAGTAAAGAAGCGTTAGACGAGGCCAAATCTAATGAAGCAATTGCCTATGCGAATTATTTATCCGCTCAGGCAAGTTTAAATTTAGCGCAACTTAATCTGGATCGGACATTGGTTAAAGCTAAGGAAGCTAGCATTGTTACTAACTTAAGCTTTACCAAGGGAATGTATGCTTCACCATCAACCACGGTTGTGCATCTGGTTAAAGTTGATAACCAATGGATTGAAGCCGATTTTACCGAAAAAGGGTTGAGTGCATTGAAGCACGATCAAGTCGTTAATATTGTTTACGATGCCGTGCCGAATAAAGTCTTTAGGGGAAAAATTGTTTCAATAGATCAGGCTATTAGTAGTGGGTTAAGTAATCAAAATGAACTGGGTGAAATTACCTCGGAAACTCGTTGGATAAGACCACAGCAAAAGGTGCGTGTGCGTATTATTCCTGAACAAAAATCAGAGAACATTGTCGCAGGTAGTCGCGCGAGTGTGATGGTTGGGGATGATTCAATTATTTCTGACGGTTGGATGACTCTTTTAAGTTGGTTAAGGTTTATCTACTAATGTATGAACTAATTCGTAAAACACTGATTATCGTGCTTTGTCTGATGCTCAGTAAAATGTTGCATTTAACGGTCAGTGTTTACATCGTGTTATTTGCAGTGGTTATTGCTACCAGCTCTTATTCCAATCATATTTGGGTGATGATTAAAATGATGTTGCCGTCGTTGTTTGCAGCATTAGGCGCGGTTCTTTTAAATCAAGCCTTTGCAGGTCATCCATTTATTATTTGGACCTGTAGTATTATTTATTTTGATCATATTCGACGTAAGGTGGACTCAAATTTAAAAGCAAGAATGGTTATTTTGCCGATGTTTATGATTATTTTTGTCGACACTTATGCAAATAGTAGTGCATATACATTAATGATCCCCAATATAACGCGGGATCTCGTGCTAAGTGTGCTAATTACTGCATTAGTAGCAAGTTTTATTAATCATATTATGCCGATAAAACATAAGCCTCAAATGCCGAAAATAGTATCAATGCCAATTGGCGGTGCTGATCGTTTAAAGGTCCTGCTTTTAGTCGGTGTTGGTTTAGCATTTATAATGATTAATGAAGTAACGAGCGCTGTATTTTGTTTGGTTCCTTTGATTACGTCTGCAATGCAACCGACCCATGACATGATGAAAGAACATTCGCGTAATAAAATTTTGTCGCAGGTCGGAGGCTGTAGTCTTGCGATTATTGTGTCGATGTTGTTCTCGGGGACTGAAATTAATTTGTTCACCTATTTGTTTATTTCAACCGTGTTAGTTTTCACGATTCTATGGTGGTGTAATCATCCCGATAAAGAAGAAGGTTTGATCCACAGTGACGCATTAATGGGTTTTTTGATTCCCTATCAACTTTACATTGGCCAATACGGTAATAATTTTGGTTTAAACTCTATTATTCTTCGTGCCTTTGAATTAGTAGTTGTGTTGTTAATCATTTATACCATTGGTTATTGGTTAGATAAGTTTGTAACAAAAAATGAAAGCATAGCAAGTTAATGGTGGGATGTTCTTTTTGAAAAAACAGTAACTTTTGCCTCGAACTAAACCAGTTTTCCTATGCAAAATTTAGTTCATATAGTTAATACAATGGGGATAAAAAACGCCTTGATGTTATTCAAGGCGTTGTTATTTATCTACTGATTTATTTGGCTAAATCAGAATCGGGTTTATTTATTAGCTCTGACAGAAAAATCATCGACGCGAATTTCAATATCTTTTTTCATATTAGCACCATCAATTTTTCTATTATCTATTGCTAATAAAGCAAAGACTTCCACAATACCTCTTTCACCTGAGTTAAAGTCAACACTTACGCGGTGAAAACAAGAGTCTTTCGCTTTTGGCGCATTACGAAGTTCAAGTATATGAACGAGTTTTGCTGCAATAAGATTACCTGAAAGTGTACTTTCACCGGGATTAATATCTCTGACGCCCATGTATAAAGAAGCAGGAGATGTCGCGCCTTCTTTATCACAGTAATAAAGTGAGTAGGTCATATCTTTATTTTTAGGAAGATCAATGACTATTTGACTCAAGCCTGGGTTTGTCGATAAATCATTATTGTGTTCAGATTTTTTGAAGCGAATACGTGCAGAACCAATCCCATCTTTTTTAAATCTAAATGCAGAAGCAGGATCTTTACCCGAGGCATTTGTTGATGAAGAACCAACGTCACCTAACCCTGCTTTAGAGTCTTCGTGACTTATCCACACTTCAGATTCACCTGTATTGAGACGGAAATCATTGAAAGAGGGATCAAGTATGTAGTTTTGAGCAGAGAAGACGATTGACGGCATGGCTAAAGTAATAATTACAAGCAATCGTTTTAACATAACCATTATATCCTTATTGGAAAATTAAAATGAATAGGATAAAGATTAATCTAATACAAGTACAGCAGATTGGCATAATGGCATCATATTTATTGAGCCTTTTCACAAACTTAACTATATGGTCAGAGTGCTTAGAGATGGATATTGATATTAAGTATTAATAAATCATTAAACTTATTTTTTTATGTCTATTATTTTATTATTATGTTTTTTTTATTTTACTTTTCCGAGGGGGTTTGCGTATTTAGATAAATCATTTTTGTGATCTGCAACTCAAACTTATCAAAACCGGTTTTGTTCCCTTGTAAAAGTGAGAGGTTGAACGAAAAACAACCAGTAATAGTGTCTATGGTTACCTTATTAATTATATTATTTTTATATTTTAGCCATAAAAGCAAAACCGGTTTTGATCTAGCGATTCTCTTGTAAATGTTCTTAAACGTGACATGCATAAATCGAAAAATACGGTTTGCTACTGCACCATCACTTTAGTTGCTGTGATGTTGTGGTCATTTGTAATTTAAGATTCTTACTGGCGATGTCTTTTGGGCTTGGTCAGTATTCCTATCAACCTATTCATATATGGGTTAACTCATTTTCTTTGGTTGCAAAGAAAACGAACACGACAAAGAAGGATGTTACGATGAAAATCAGTACTTTGACACTAGGAATAACCGCTGCGACGTTATCTATTTCAAGCTTCGCTAATGCGACAACGGTAGAATATTGGACGATTCAAACTCAATCGGATCGACTTCAAACCATTGAGATCATGGCCGATGTATTTGAAGCGCTTAACCCCGGCATTGATGTGAAAATAATTGGTGTGGACGAAAATGATATGCCGAAGCAAATTGCGGCGGCGGCGGCATCAAATACTTTACCAGATCTGATTGAAGTCGGATCAAATCTATCATTAGCCTTTGCAGAAGAAGGAATTGTTGATACTGCGGCAAATACCCAAGCTATCAGTGATATCGGTAAAAGTCGTTTTTATAATGGCGCATTGACGCTGGTGGAAAATCCCGAACTTAAAGAATATGTTGCCATTCCTTATCATGGCTGGATACAAGGTATTTGGTATCGTGCTGATTGGTTTAAAGAGGCGGGACTTGCACCACCAACAACCTGGGAGGCGATAGAAAAAGCGGCTAAATATTTTTATAAACCGAAGGAAAATCAATACGGTATTTTAGTTGGAACGAAAGCCGATAGTTATGCTGAACAATGTTATACCCAGTTTGCGTTGTCTAACGATGCAGGTGAATTTGATAAAGCAGGTAATTTGATTTTCAATTCTATTGCGCAAACGGAAACCCTTGATTTTTATAAAAAGTTAGCTCAATACAATCCTCCTGGCCCACAAACATGGCGTGCTCGTGATTATTATTTACAGGGTAAATTGGCCATGTTTTTCTATTCCTCTTATATCCTCGATGATATTGCATTAGCAGAAGCGGCTGCGAGTTCGCTAAGTTCAGAGAATTTTAAAGAGCTTACGAATGCTCAGTTTGATCCTAACCTTGCTAAAAATACGCGTTTAGCAACAACCATTACTAATAAATCACCTTCTTCATTTGGCACCATGATTGGTTTTTCAATTATGAAAAATGACGATAAAGCGGAAGCAGATGCAACCAAGGCATTTGTTGAATATATGAATGAAAAAGATCAGGTGATTGCCTATTCACACATGGCCGTTGGTGGTCATCTCCCGATGCTGCGTGATATTGCGGAGACCGATGAATTCTTAAATGATCCAAAGGGGATCTTTGCTAAATACGGTAAAGAATCAATTAAAGAAATTGTTGCTGGATTTGACAATATCAAAAACTTTTCAGTTGTTGATGGTAAGGCCTTCCCTAAATCGGGGGAAATTTTTGCTAAACAAATCATTCCTCGGATGATCTACAGCGCAACAATTGAAGATAAAAGCACGAAAGCGTCACTCGATTGGGCTGAGCAACAAATGAAAGAAATAGTCGATAAATAATAATTGATGGGGGCTTCGGTCTCCATATCTTCTAACGAGGCAAAACGATGACTCCATTAGAAAGAGCGGAAGCAAAATTTGGTTGGAAATTAGTTGCGCCAACGATTGTTATTCTTGGTCTACTTATTCTTTATCCATTGGTTTATAACGTTTATTTGAGTTTCTTCGATGTTCAGTTAAACGGTGATAAATTATTTGTGGGTATCGCCAACTACCACAAACTCCTTTCAAACCCTGAATATTATGCGGCTATCTGGACAACGGGACTGTATTTATTTGGCACCGTAATGGGGACAACGATATTAGGCTTGGGCATGGCATTATTGCTACGCGATCCTTTTCCTGGACGAGGATTGGTCAATGCCGCAATTATGTTGCCCTATGTTGCCCCCGTTATTTCGGTGGTATTCGGGTGGCAATTTTTATTTGATCCGATATCAGGTGTGTTTAATTATCTGTTTGTTGATGTTTTTCATATTTGGAGTGAGCGGGTTAATTTAATTGGCGACCCTGATTCTGCATTATGGATTGTCGTGCTCTTCGATATTTGGAAGCATGCACCGATCGCCTATATGTTGATTCTATCAAAACTTGTCTCCATTTCTCAGGATCAATATGAAGCGGCTTCAATTGATGGTTATGGCCCTATTGGACGTTTTTTCCATGTCACCTTGCCGGAACTACATTTTGTACTCGCGACGGTGATATTGCTCCGATTGATTTGGAATTTAAATCGGTTTGAAGATGTGTTCTTACTTGCACCTAACGTTGAGACACTTCCTATATTCACCTATTACCAGGCTTTTACCGGCGTGATAGACCAAGGCCTTGCGGCTGCAACCTCCGTTATTCAACTTGGTGTGCTGTGTGTATTTATCTGGTTTTATACCAAAAAAGTCATGAAGTGGTGATTGAATATGAATGAGAAACGAACTTTAAAGGGGCGTTTTGCCTTTATCATTGCCGTTGGTTTATTAGTTTGCTTTAGTTTATTACCCTTTGCGCAGATTGTGTCAACGTCATTAAAGCATCAATATGATTGGGGAAATCCGTCTTTAATTCCTCAAACATTAAATTTTGATGCCTATAAAGAGTTGCTAGGATTAACTGAAGTTAAACAGGTTGAAATCCCCGTTGCGATTCAGAAAATATTAAATAACCCAAAGCTATCGGAAAAGCAAAAAGCGGTTATATCGGCAAAATACACATCTAACGATAACCTATTTCCCTTTGGCAAGTATATGCTTAATAGTTTATTACTCTCTGCAGGCGCGGCTGCTATTTCCTTAGTGTTTGCGGTGATGGGAGCCTATTCAATAAGTCGATTACGGTTTACAGGGCAGGTGGTTATTCAGCGGTCGGTATTATTTGTTTATATGATTGGCGGTGTCTTGTTGATGGTGCCGTTATATCAAATGGCGATGAATATTGGATTGGCATCCACTAAGTGGGGAAGTTTTATTAGTTTGTTTGTTATTTATATTGTGCAAACACTACCCGTTGGTATGTATATGTTAGGTAACTACTTTCGAGGTATCCCCTTTGCGTTAGAGGAAGCGGCGATGATGGATGGTTGCTCACGTAAGGAAGCCATTATCAAAGTTGTGTTGCCACTTTCGTTACCGATGTTGGCCACTGTATTTATCTATTGTTTTATTATTGGTTGGAATGAATATTTGTTTGCTTCTGTGTTTCTGAAGCAATATCCAGATCTTCATACGCTACCGCTCGCACTTCAAGAGTTATTCGTATCTAAAAATGCAATTTGGGATCGTATCATGGCTGCTTCTATGTTGACTCTTGCTCCCATTGTTATTTGTTTCCTATTTGCATCTCACTTTATGAAAGGTGGGAAAACCGACGGCGGGGTTAAGGGGTAATTATGGCTGCTATCAAATTAAAAAATATTGTTAAAAATTACGGCAAAACCGAAGTGGTTAAAAATATTAATCTAGAGATTAACGACGGTGAGTTTGTTGTATTAGTCGGCCCCTCTGGATGTGGTAAATCAACAACTTTACGAATGATTGCGGGATTAGAGCATGCAACATCCGGCGATATTAGTATCGGCGATCGTATCGTTAATGATATTGAGCCGCAAAACCGAAATATTGCAATGGTCTTCCAAAACTATGCACTTTATCCTCATAAGTCAGTGAAAGAGAATATTGTATTTGCGCTGCGCCGCTTGAAAGTAGAGGATCAGGAAATTCAACGTAGGCTTGCCGAAGTGGCTGAAATGCTTCAACTTGATGAATTATTAGATCGTAAACCGGCGGATCTCTCCGGTGGTCAACGTCAACGTGTAGCAATGGGCCGTGCAATTATTCGTGATGCCGATGTATTCCTATTCGATGAACCTTTGTCAAATCTCGATGCAAAACTGCGTGCGCATATGCGTACTGAAATCGGTAAAATTCATAATAAATTTGGGCGTACGAGTGTTTATGTCACCCATGACCAAGTAGAAGCCATGACGCTTGCCGATAAGGTGGTTGTGCTTGATGGTGGTGGTATTGCTCAGGCGGGCTCGCCGATGGAAATTTATTTGAATCCGGTGAATATTTTTGTTGCGCAATTTATTGGTTCGCCATCGATGAATATTATTGAAGGCACATTATTTAATGAATATTTAGATGTTGCGGGCTACCATTTACCACGACAAAAAATAACCAGTTTACATTATCAAGAAACGGTACCAGTGGAAGGTATGAAAGTTAAAGTCGGTATTCGTCCAGATTTTTTTAATGATATCAATTTTTTTGCTGAAACCGATGACACCTTTAATTTTAGCCAAGTAAGCATTGATTTAATTGAGCCGATGGGATTTGATAAAGAAGTATTGTTTAATTTGGGAGAGGCAACCGTTAAAGCGCGTTTAGATTTGCGTTCTGATATTACCCGTCATGATAAAATGGACTTATTGGTTGATCTGTCTCGGGTATTAGTTTTTAATCCGCAAACTCAACAACGATTATAAGTTTTGCCATGTCAATTAAACAACTTGCTGCGTATTTAGGGTTATCTAAGTCGACGGTATCTCGGGCGCTAAACGGATACTCTGATGTTAACCCGGATACCCGTCAAAAAGTAATTCAAGCCGCACAGGAAATTGGTTACAAGGCAAACCCGACAGCGCAACGTCTTGCCTCGGGTAAGTCGCGTAATGTCGGTATTATTCTCCCTGCTAATTCAGCTATGTTTGTTTCCCCTGCATTCTCAAAAGTATTAGCGGAAGCGTCTGCCTTTTTGGCCAAGCATCAATACAAATTAATCGTAATGACTTTGTCAGACTGGCAAGATGAGCAGGATGTCTATTTTGATTTTATGACCAGTGGATTAATTGATGGATTATTTATTGTGCGTACCCGTACTGATGATTCAAGATTGACCCTGTTATCTAATAGTAACTTCCCCTTTGTTTGTTTTGGTCATGGGCAAGGTTACGGTTTAGATTCCTTTGTCGATGTCGATAATGAAGATGCTTTTTATCAACTGACCAAGCGTCAAATAGCCCTTGGACATCGACATATTGCCTTTCTTGATGCACCAATTGATCTAACCCTTTCTCAAGCACGTATTCGTGGTTATCAAGCAGCGATGCAAGAAGCGAAATTAACCGTCGATGAACGTTGGATATTGAATGGTGAATTAACCGAAAGCGGGGCGACAATAATGACCAAGGAGGTTATGTCTTTGGCTGTTCGCCCAACATCGATACTTTGTGCCGATGATATTATGGCGATGGGATGTATTGCCGCCTGTGAGTCATTAGGTTATATACCTGGTGTCGATGTGGCGGTTTCCGGCTATGGTAACTATGAATACAGCGTATACAGTAAACCTTCAATCACGACATTGAAATATGATACGGAGGCGGTTGGAGAAATGATGGCGAAATTAATGTTGAATAAACTCGATAACCGACAATTCCCGATTCAAAATTGGTTCTATGCCGATATCGTCCCTCGCCAATCCGATGCAAATATTATCGGTTTAATTAAAAGTTAATGAGATTGGGAGGTTAATCCTTCACCTTAAATGGATAATTTTTTAATAAGCTGGTTTCATTCCTTCTCGACTCCTGCGATACTTCGTCGTATCATTTTTCGATGCCTACAAAAGACTCTTTAACCTCAGGATTAACATGGATAAACCGCTAGAAAAACAACTCACCTCATGGTTAAAAAAACAGAAGAAATCCTGTGGCTTTTTTCTTAATTTAACGGTGATTTTTGGTTTGTTAACCGGCTTTTCTCTTATTATTCAAGCCTATCTTATCTCTACAATTTTGCATGGGATTATTATCCTTGAATTACCTAGGTCGACATACACTCAGGATTTTATTCTGTTGTTATTGCTGATTCCCGTACGAGCGTTGCTGGCCTTTGGTCGGGAACGCAGTAGCTTTGAAGCGGGGAAAAGGTTACGTCTACAAATTCGTCGCGCTGTATTAGATAAAATAACGGATCTTGGGCCTGCTTATATTAAAGGAAAGCCAGCTGGAAGTTGGGCAAGTATTGTGCTTGAGCAAGTGGAAGATCTACAGGATTTTTATGCGCGTTATTTACCGCAAATGTCCTTGGCAGGTTTTATACCCTTAATGATTTTGGTGGTGGTATTTCCTCAAAACTGGGCTGCAGGACTTATTTTATTAGGTACTGCGCCGTTAATTCCAATCTTTATGATTTTTGTGGGAATGGGGGCTGCCGATGCTAATCGAAAAAACTTCAAAGCATTAGCGCAATTAAGCGGCCATTTTATGGATCGTCTTCAGGGATTAAATACCTTGAAACTGTTTAATCGAGGTGAAGCTGAAAGCGTTGCAATTGAAAATGCGTCAGAATCTTTTCGCCAACGAACTATGTCCGTGCTGCGTATGGCTTTTTTAAGCTCAGCGGTATTGGAATTTTTCGGCGCGGTTTCGATTGCGGTATTGGCCGTTTATTTTGGTTTTAGTTTTTTAGGCAATCTGAATTTTGGTGATTACAACGCAGGATTTACCTTGTTTGCCTCAATGTTTATATTGATGCTGGCGCCTGAGTTTTATCAACCCTTGCGTGATTTAGGGACTCATTATCATGCTAAAGCACAGGCCATTGGTGCCGCCGAAGAGTTAATGTATTTATTAGACTATGAAGTAGAAGAAAATACGCAATCTTCGGTAAACGCAACGGCAATCAAAGAGCTTAAATGTACTGATGGGATTGAAATCATTGCCCGTGACTTTACTGTAAAAAGTCATTCTGGTGTGGTGTTAGTTGGACCTTTAGATTTTAAAATTAATAGGGGAGAGCATATTGCTGTCGTCGGCCCAAGTGGTGCAGGAAAAAGTAGTTTATTGAATGGTTTACTGGGCTTCCTGCCTTATCAAGGATCATTAACGGTTAATGGTATCGAATTAAATCAATTATCTTTACCGCAGTGGCGAGCACAACTGGCTTGGCTCGGGCAAGAACCGCAACTTTTTCATGGCAGCGTCCGAGATAATGTGATGATGGCCGATTCTGATATGGATGACCAGAGGGTGAGAGATTTATTAACTAAAGCGAAAGTGATTGATTTTGTGGATCAACAATCTGCGGGACTCGATTATCCCATTGGAGAGCAAATGTCAGGCGTTTCCGTTGGACAAGCACAGCGTATCGCCTTGGCTCGTGCATTGGGTCAACAAGCACAGTTCTTTTTGTTGGATGAACCAACGGCGAGTTTAGATCGCCATAGTGAAGCGGCTGTTTTAACCGCACTTGATGATGCAATGGTAAATTCATCGAGTTTAATGGTAACCCATCGTCTGGAGCAATTAGCCAAAATGAAAACCATTTTAGTACTAGATAAAGGTAAGGTGGTGCAGCGCGGTAGTTTTGATGAATTAAATGCCATTAACGGTGTGTTCAAACAGATGCAGACCGATGAGTTAGCCGATGATCAACAGGAGCTTATCTAATGAAAGTGTTATTACCATTTATTAAGTTATTTAAACATCAATGGCTGATGATGTTGATCGGTTTAATTCTCAGTGTGGTTACATTACTTTCTGCGATTGGTTTGTTATCCCTTTCTGGATGGTTTTTGTCAGCTTCCGCAGTTGCAGGGTTAACGCTCGTTGCAACGCAATCATTTAACTATTTTACGCCGGCGGGTGGGGTGCGTTTCTTTTCTATTGCTCGTACGGCAAGTCGATATGGTGAGCGTTTAGCAACGCATGAAGCAACCTTTAAATTACTGACTCAACTACGTGTTTGGGCATGGCGTAAAGTACTTCCCTTAAGTGCGCGTAATATGCAAGGAGTAAGGCAAGGGGAGTTACTTAATCGTTTAGTTGCCGATGTAGATACCCTCGACCATATTTATTTACGACTTATCACTCCGTTATTTTCAGCATTAATTTTACTGGTGTGCTTATACTTTTTTGTTGCTTGGATTGATGTGAAGTTAGCACTTATTCTATGTGCTGGTTTGCTGTCTGCATGGTTAGTCTTACCCTTAATTTTTTATCAGTTGGGGAAAAAACCTGGGGTTAATGAGCTTGAAAGTAAGCGTGTTTTTCGGGTGCAATTATTAGAATACATGCAGGGGTTGGCTGAAATTTCATTATTTGGTGCGAATCAACGGTTTCGCCAAAAAATGAGCGATTCTGAAGCGAAGTTGATTGATAGTCAGCGCGCGATGGCGAACGTCACTGCATTTAGCCAAGCGGCATTAATTGTATGTCATGGTGTGATTGTCTTGTTTGTGCTTTACGTTGCCTCTTCTGGTCTCGGTGGCGATTCATATCCAGGGCCTATGCTCGCTTTAGTTACTTTTCTAGCGCTTGCTTGCATTGAAATGTTACAACCCATTGCGGGGGCATTTCAGCATCTATCTGCTTGTATTAATGCCGCGACGCGCGTTAATGAGTTAGTGGAACAAACACCGGATATTACATTTAATGCGCGAGCAACATCGGTTATTAACAAGGGAGCCCTTCAGCTTAAAAATATTGTTTTCCATTATGATGATGATAGTCAGCCGGTATTAAATGGCATTAACTTATCCATACATGCAGGTCAAAAAGTAGCGTTATTAGGCCAAACTGGATGTGGTAAATCGACATTACTTTCTTTGATCACTCGTGATTGGGAAGCGACTAGCGGTGAATTATTGTTAGATCGTGTCGCGATTAATCAATATAGTCAAAATGCATTAACATCTGGTATTTCATTGGTTAGTCAGCGTATTTATCTATTTAGTGGAACATTAAGAAGTAATTTAACCTTAGCGCAACCTGAGCCGCTTCAATATGAAACCTATGCAGAGCGAAAAGCTGCGCAGGATCTGAATGATAAACACTTAATTGAAGTATTGAATAAAGTTGGATTAGCGGTGTTAACCGAGGGAGATAATCCGCTTGATGCGTGGGTTGGAGAAGGTGGTCGACAACTTTCTGGTGGTGAAAAACGTCGTATTGGCGTTGCACGCGTATTATTACGCGATGCGCCATTATTATTACTTGATGAACCTACTGAAGGATTAGATAAGCGAACGGAAAGAGATATTCTTGCATTGCTGTTTGAGTTTGCTGCAGATAAAACCGTGTTAATGATTAGTCATCGTTTGACTGCGATGGATAAAATGGATGAAATCTACCTGATGGAAGAAGGGGCGTTACGGACTTCGGGTAATCACGCTAAATTGTTAGAAAATGATCATTATTACGCTAGCTTACATCAAACACTTATATAGATGCGGCTATAAATAGCAAATTATCGTGTAAATTTGTATTGAAATGTAACGGTGTGTTGACCTGTGTATTGAAGATGACTCGTTGTTGTTAAACTGAACGATAGTTTTATCAATATTGGAGTGAGCTATGAGTGAAGTGAAAAAAGTGTTGATGTCGCCGCAGGGACCTTCTTTTTCTGAGTTAATACAAGGGTATTGGCGATTAGCATCTTGGGAAATGACAGCTCAACAACGTTTATCTTTTTTAAGTGAACATATCGAGTTAGGTATCACAACGGTTGATAATGCGGCTATTTATGGCAATAGCGAGGTTTTGTTTGGGGAAGCGCTGAAACTTAATCCGAGTATTCGCAATGAGATTGAGATTGTCTCTAAATTTGGTATTAATGGTATACCATCGTCGCCCGAAGAGAGACGTGTTTCCCATTACGATAGTAGTAAAGAGGCTATTTTAACTTCTGCTGAAAATTCATTGAAACGATTAAATACCGATTATTTAGATGCGTTATTAGTACATCGTCCTGACTTTCTTATGGATGCAGATCAAGTTGCAGATGCCTTTTCTGAATTAAAGCAAAGCGGTAAAGTAAAACACTTTGGCGTTTCAAATTTTACAACCTCGCAGTTTGACTTATTACAGTCACGTTTAGATTTTTCACTAATGACCAATCAGGTGGAAATTAATCCGGTTAATTTAGTTGTGCTTGAAGATGGCACAACGGATCAATTACAACAATATCGTGTCCGCCCTATGGCTTGGTCATGTCTCGCTGGTGGACGTATTTTCTTTGATAATACAGAGCAAATGCAACGATTACGTAAAACCTTAATTGAATTAATGGTAGAAATGGACGCAACATCGATTGAACAAGTTATTTTTGCTTGGGTGTTAAAACATCCTTCAAATCCAGTTGCTTTAATTGGTTCAGGGAAAATATCTCGGGTTAAGCAAGCGGTTGAAGCCTTGAGTCTCAGCATGACAACGGAGCAATGGTACCGCATTTGGGTTGCATCGAAGGGATGCCCAGTTCCATAATTTTTTGAGTTTAATAGTAAAGGGCTAAATTAAATCAATGAAAACATTATTAATATGGATTGTTGTGGCGGTAGCTGGATGGCATATATATAAAAAAGTCACGGTGCCGGTTATTACTAACGCAGATCTGGAATTATTAAATCCACCCGTTAATACCATTGATGATTCGGTAGATACTTACGCGAGTTATTCATGTGATGGTCGTGAATATTGTAGTCAAATGACATCCTGTGAAGAAGCTACTTTCTTTATTCAAAATTGCCCGAACACTAAAATGGATGGCAACCATGATGGGGTTCCCTGTGAACGCCAATTTTGTCATTAATTTATAAGAGAGTTATTTCATGTGTTATGCGATTAATCCAATAGAAACCAATGATGATCCCATTGTTTGCGATATCATTAAGCAAGTTGGTGCTGAATACGGTGCAATTGGAGAAGGTTTTGGGCCTTCCGATGATGAAGTGTCAGCGATGAGCATTCATTACACGGAGGATAATTGCAGCTGTTATTTGGTTGCAAAGGTTAAGGGAGAAATCGTAGGGGGCTGTGGTATTGCGCCTTTTAATCAAAGTCGTGAATATTGTGAACTTAAAAAATTATTTCTCCTACCCGATAGCCGAGGTCTAGGGATCGGACGTCAATTGGTTGAAGCCTGCCTTACCTTTGCACAATCCCAAGGTTTTACATATTGCTACCTCGATACTTTGTCGAATATGACGCAGGCAATATCGCTTTATGAGCGATTCGATTTTGTCCATTTAAAAGTGCCTTTGCTGGGGACTGAACACAATGGATGTGATGTTTGGATGTTAAAATCTTTATAGGCCACTTATTGAATCGGTTTCAGCAATTAAGTAGTATTATATGACAGCTTTGTAAATATATTGTTATATTAATGTTCGTTACCGATGGGTTAAAGGAGTAATTATGTCATATAAGTGTATTTCAGTGGATGAAGCCGAAGCATTATTAAAAATTGAAGGGGCAACACTATTAGATATTCGGGATCCTGAATCTTTTTCAAGAGGATCCATTTATCATGCGACGAATGTGAATAATGAAAATGTTGAGCAGGTTATTGAAAGTTCAGATAAAGCAAAACCTGTGATTATTTATTGTTATCACGGTAACAGCAGTAAAAGTGCCGCAGATTACTTTTTCCATCGAGGCTTTACTGAATCATATAGTGTTGACGGTGGTTACCAGCAATGGGCACTGCAAACACTATAGTGGTTAAGCGAGTTTCATTTTTGTTGAAGTAATCCAGCTAAACGGTATTGGCTCGCATTGTCAGGTAGCTGCTTACGCTCTTTCCCGAGTAAATAGTTCTCTTTAAATGTGTCGAATAATAAGTCCATTATTTCGGCATTTTGACTTTCCCCTATAAACTCCAGTACTCGTCCTGCTACCTCTGCGGTGGCGAGTTGGTTATCTTTGCTTGCCTTACGTACTAAATAACGTGAGATGGTTTCCGGCGAAAAAGATAAAATAGGAAAGTTATTTAAATAAGGGCTTTTACGGAACATTTTCTTGGCTTGTGCCCAACTGCCATCAAAAATAATAAATAAAGGACGTTTTTCTCCTATTTCTGGCAAATCATGTATAAGCCTCTCACTTGTTGTATATTCGGCTGGAAAGATAATAATGGGCCGCCATTGCGGATCTGCCAATAACGTTAATAATTCAGTTTCTGGGGCTGTTCGAGACCAAATAAAAGCATAGGTATTAGGGATAAGATCTGCTATCAAGCGACCCGTATTACTTGGCTTGAGAATTTCATCATCATACATTAACAAGACAAATGCACTGTTGGTGGTGACAGTTTGTTTTATACTGCAAATGCATAAATTAGGTAATAGCATACAATTAGTGCAGCGTTCAATGCGTCCACCTCGTGCTAAAAAAGGACGAGTACATTGGCTTAGACGTTGTTGATAAAGTTTATGAATTGCATGAATGCGCATAACATATGCCTGTCGGTTAATCGAAATTGTGATTATATACCCATTACCATTCAAGATGCAGAAATCAGCAAGACGAGAGGTGAGCAGATTCTAGGCATAAAGGTGAAGATCTAACGGGTTAAATCGAGACTTTAGGGTATATGATATAAACAAAACTTAGTTAATCAGGTGAGAATAAGATGAAGCAGTTACTTGAACAATATTTTGGTTTTTCAACGTTTCGTGATGGTCAAGAGCAGGTTATTCGCACCTTGGTTGATGGGCAAAGTGCTGCGGCTATTTTTCCTACTGGTTCAGGTAAAAGTCTCTGTTATCAACTTCCTGCACTTCGTCTTCCGCATTTGACTTTAGTTGTTTCTCCTTTACTTGCCTTGATTCAAGATCAATTACAGTTTTTACAAAGTAAAGGTATTAGTGCCGCAAGTATTCAATCGATGCAGACCCCCGCTGAGTCAGCTGCCGTGTACAATGCACTGTCTGCGGGCGAGATAAAAATTTTGTTTATTTCCGTTGAGCGATTGAATAGCGAACGATTTCGGTTATTTCTAAAGAAGCTTCCTATCTCTATGTTGGTGGTTGATGAAGCGCATTGTATTTCTGAATGGGGACATAACTTTCGTCCCGATTATCTTAAATTAGCGCAATATCGTCGCGATTTTCATATACCTCAGGTTTTATTGTTGACCGCGACTGCTACAGATAAAGTGATCGAAGATATGGCGAATAAATTTGCTATCGATCCGAACAATATTACTTTAACGGGTTCCTATCGAGCTAATCTAAATCTTTCCGTCGTTGGTGTAAGTGATGAGGATAAACTCGCTGCGTTAATTCCTTGGGTAACTGAGCGTAAAGCCACATCCGGTATAATCTACGTGACATTACAAAAAACAGCCGAGGGCTTAGCGAATTATTTAACTAAGCACGGTGTTGATGCCACTGCTTACCACGCCGGTTTGGACAGTGAAAAGCGTGTGGCGATTCAACAGCAGTTTATGTCTGGTCAATTACCCTTGATTGTGGCGACAATTGCTTTTGGGATGGGAATTGATAAAAGTGATATTCGCTTTGTCGTGCACTATGACCTACCTAAATCTATTGAAAATTATGCACAGGAAATAGGGCGGGCAGGTCGAGATGGATTATCATCAGATTGCTTGGTGTTAGCGAATAAAAGTCACCTTAATATTCTGGAAAATTTTGTCTATTCAGATACACCTGAGCCCACTGCAATTGATTATATTTTAAATGAAATACAACAAACAAACGGACAATGGGAAGTGCTGATGAATAGCCTGTCTAGTTTGTCTAATGTGCGTTTGTTAGCACTAAAAACATTGCTTGTTTATTTGGAATTAGAAGGCGTGATCCAACCTGCTTATAGTTATTATGCTGAATATAAATATAAACTGTTAGTTTCAGAAAATGCGTTGCTCGGGCACTTTCAAGGCGAGCGTGTCGCGTTTTTACAATCTATATTGCATAGTTCTGACAAGGCGCGTACTTGGGCGACAATTAATTTTGACAGATTGTATTCAAATTATGGTAGTGAACGAAGTCGTGTCATTGCGGCGATAGATTACCTTGACCAGAAAGGCTTAATTGAGCTACAAAGTAAGCAGATGACGCAAGTCTATAAAGTGTTTAAAGAAGCGATAACGTCTAATTTACGCGAACAGTTAGTGTTGCGATTCAGCGATAAAGAAACCAGTGAAATAAAACGTATCCATCACTTATTAGATTTCTTTGCGAGTAAAACGTGTTTAAGTCTTCAGCTTGCGAATTACTTTTCCGATAATCGTCTTCAACAACCTTGCGGACATTGCTCCGTTTGTGCTGGTAAGCCCGCTATTTTGCCCGAACCGCCTGCATTACCACCACTTGAGCAATATGATTTTCATCTATTAAGTGAGTCTATTCGCGATAAGCTCGCAGATAAAACAAGCTCCGTCTTATTGGCAAGGTTCTTCTGTGGGCTTACTACACCTATTTTTACGCGTTTAAAAGTGCGTAGCTTGAGTGGTTTTGGTTCCTTTGAAATGTATCGCTTTAAAGATGTAAAAGACTGGATTGATAAAGAACTTGTAATCAAATAATTTAAGATAAAATAGGTTATCTTACTCAGTCTATCATTTGAGACTAAATATACATTTAGAAACCCCTTAAATTCTGTTATCTTGTGCGCAAAAATCAGGGGGAACCATGGGCAATAAAAAACGCATTTATATCGCATATACGGGTGGCACAATTGGAATGAAACCATCGACGGAAGGATATATTCCAGTTGCTGGTTATTTATCTGAAACCATTGCTAATATGCCTGAGTTTTACCATGAAGATATGCCCGAATTTGAAATTCATGAATATGATCCGCTTATAGATTCTGCCAATGTTTCTCCTGATATTTGGCAATTATTAGCATCGGATATTCAACAGCGTTACCATGATTTTGATGGGTTTATTATTTTGCATGGCACCGATACCATGTCTTATACCGCATCGGCGTTGTCATTTGTTTTCGAAAATCTGAGTAAGCCCGTTATTATTACTGGGTCTCAAATTCCCCTTTCACAATTACGAACCGATGCGCGTATTAATTTGTTAAATTCGCTTTATATTGCCGCACATCATCCGATCAATGAAGTGTGTTTATTTTTTAATAACCAACTGTTTCGTGGTAATCGTTCAACGAAGCAATATGCAGATGGGTTTGATGCCTTTGCATCCCCGAATTATCCTGTCTTACTTGAAGCGGGGATTGCAATAAAAGATATTGCCGGACATAAACAGAAATCAGTTAATACGCGTTTACAGGTGAGTGAAATTACCAAGCAGTCTATCGCTATTTTGCATCTCTTTCCGGGGTTAGATTGGCAGGTGCTGGATAATTTATTAAAGAGCCCGCTTCAAGCCCTTGTGTTATTAACTTATGGCGTAGGTAATGCACAGCAAGATGCTCAATTATTAGCGACCTTAAAAGAAGCAAAAGATCGTGGCATTTTAATTGTTAATTGTAGTCAGTGTCTCAAAGGTCGGGTGAATATGGATGGTTATGCTACTGGGCATGCGTTGCGCGAAGTTGGGGTAATTAGTGGTTTGGATATGACCACCGAAACCGTGATTGCTAAACTGTATTATTTACTGAGTCAGGGGTTATCTAATAAAGTGATCCGAGAATTGCTAGAAACCGATTTACGTGGTGAACTCGGAGCCATTGGAGAACAGCGCTAATAATTTTTTATTTTGTTAGCGGCTCGATATCCTGTTGATGCATGAAAGCAACAAACTCTTTTACGGGCATGGGCTTGGCATAATAGTAGCCCTGAGCATGTTGGCAACTCAAGTTATTGAGCATTTTTTCATGGATCGATAATTCTACACCTTCAGCAATAATATCTAATCCCAAAACCTGCGCGAGTGCGATGATTATTTTGACAATTGCGATATCATCAGCATTCGTTTCAATTTCATGGATAAATGATTTATCGATTTTCAAGGTGTCTAGTGGTAATTTTTTTAAATAAGCCATCGACGAAAGGCCGGTTCCAAAATCATCGATAGCAATACGAACGCCAATATTTCGGAGATCTTGAAGTGTTTTTATGGATTTATCTAAATTTTCCATTACAACGGTTTCGGTAATTTCTAGTTCGATTAAGTTAGGCGCTACGTCATGTAACTCACATTGTTCAAGGATGGTATCTCTAATTTCACCTTCATTAAACTGGAGTGCAGATATATTGATGGCGATGGGTATTTCTTGTATTAGGTCTATTTTCCATTGCGCAATTTGCTCGATTACGGTGATAATGACCTGTCGACCAATCTCATTTATCAACCCCGCTTCTTCAGCATAGGGAATGAAAAGTAATGGGCAAATTAACCCTTTTTGGGGATGATTCCAACGAATCAGTGCTTCAGCACCAGAGACTTCTTTATTGGCAAGACAGACACGTGGTTGGTAATACATTTCAAATTGATTATTATCGATAGCATCACGTAGCTCCATTTCTAGCTGTAATCGTTCATCAACTTTCACCATCATGGCTGAAGAAAAATAGCGGAAATTATTTTTCCCAAATGCCTTTGCCGTGTACATTGCGGTATCTGCACTTTTCATTAATTTATCGTAACTTGAACCGTCTTCGGGGAAAATGGCAATACCGATGGAGGAGGTCAAAGAAACTGGAGATGACGTTTCTGTTATCGGTTTCGCAAGCACGGTTAATATCTTTTGTGCTAAATGAGAAAGATCGGCAGTGTTCTTTACATTATCAATAAAAATGACAAACTCATCCCCACCAAAACGTGCCACCGTGTCGGATTTTCGTATACAAGAAAGTAACCGTTTCGCCTGTGCTTTAATCACCTCATCGCCAGCATCGTGGCCAAGTGTATCGTTAATGGATTTAAAATTATCGAGGTCAATAAATAATAGTGCCATACGAGATTGATTACGTTTGGCATTCGAAATAGAGTGAGTAATACGGTCTTGTAATAACGTTCGATTAGCAAGTCCGGTTAATGGATCGTGATAGGCTAATTGGCGAATGCGTTGCTCATCTTTTTTCTGGTCAGTGATATCATTCATGACACAAATAAAGCGTTGTTCTCCGATCATATGTTTATCTTGAACAAGTGTGACGCTACAAGAAGCTAAAAAGCTTTCCCCAGATACTTTTTTGCACCAAGTATTGCCGGTTCGATAGCTATTTGGTGACCGTGGGTTGATGAGTTTACTTAAAGTATGTTTACTATTATTTTCAGTACTATCGAGTTCTGCAATATTAGTTATTAATGCCTGCTCAAAAGACAATCCTGTTAATTTTGTAAATGAAGGATTAACGGAAAGAATATGCCCTTTATGATTAAAAACAAAAATGGCTTCCGTGGTGTTATTGTAGACACTGGCCGCTAACTGTAACTTTTTAGCAATGGCCCGCGTGTCGGTAATATCGCGCGCGGTTGCAAAGAAAGTATCTTCACTTTCAGGGTAAGACGTCCATTCTAACCAGCGGTAAGCACCATTTTTATGTCGGTATCGATTGACATAATTATTAACATTTTGGCCATTGATTAATGTATTAAATGCTTTATTTGTATCTTCAATATCCTCGGGGTGAATAAAAGAAATAAAGGGTTTTTCATACAATTCATGCCTTGACCAGCCTAATGTTTTTTCCCATGAAAGGCTTAATTTTGTAAAGTAACCTTTATTCGACGCTATGCAGAGTAAGTCTGGGGCCATTTCAAAAAGTCGTTCTTGAATACTGGTTGTGGATTCTTTTTTACTGTTTTCGATTAGAGCAGTTAGTAATGTGGCGAAGTTTCGTAAATAGGGAAGAAAAGGCGTTAAGGTGGATTTATCTGAGGTAATAAGTTGTAGGCAGCCAAAATTTGCGGTGCCATGCTTTAAGGGGAGCTCAATGGTATTTTCATGACTGACTGCATCTTTTTTATCTTCCCAAAGAATGCTCTCTATCCCAGGGAAGTCTTTTAGCCCCTGAAGAATAACGTCATGTATTTTACTAACGGGTAACATTGTTGATTTACTTTGTAAATGCAACAAGCTCGCTAAATAATCATTATTTAGTTCGTTTTCAAATTCCACTCTATAAGCTCCCTGCTTCTTAGAATATAAACAGTTTACCATTGGAATTAAATTTACACTATTTTATCCGTTGTACTAGGAGAATTGGTAATAAATGAATATAAAATGCGAGTGGATGCATTTTATTAATTAAAAAAGCCGCTAGTTAGCGGCTTTAATGAATATTTTTTCAATTTTGTCTTTGGTTAGAACGGGATGTCGTCATCAAAATCCATTGGCGGTTCATTGTATTGAACCGGCTCTTGTTTTGGTTGCGCAGCTGGCGCTGGTCGTTGAGCTGGTGCTTGTGGAGGGCGACTTGCCGGTGTTGGCTGTTGGTAAGCTGGCGCCATTTGTGGTGCTGCTTGCTGAGCCGGTGCCTGCGGAGCACTTTGTTGAGGGGCATTTCCCCAGCTTTGTTGCGCACTAGGTTGTTGACTACCTGGTTGTTGTGGGCTGCTGCCATATTGTCCAGGTGCCTGTGCTTGATTACGCGCATCTAGCATTTGGATTTCGGATACAACGACTTCGGTTGTGTAACGATCTTGGCCATCTTGACCTTGCCATTTACGTGTTTGTAATTTACCTTCAGCGTAAATTTTAGCGCCTTTTTTTAGGTACTCACCACACATTTCACCAAGACGGTTAAACACAGTTAAACGATGCCATTCCGTTTTATCTTTACGCTCACCGGTTTGTTTATCTTTCCAGCTTTCAGTCGTTGCGAGTGTTAAATTTGCTACAGCGCCGCCATTTGGCATATAACGCATTTCAGGATCTTTTCCTAAATTACCGACTAATACGACTTTGTTTACACTACGGTTAAACATGTTTTTGCTCCGTTTTCTTTTAACTGTTTTTTAAAATATCTTTCGCTTCTTGCAGAGCAAAGACTTGATTATTTACCCGAAGATAAACAGTTTGTTCTTCGATGATCGTGACGACTTCTAATATGCCATTCAGTTTCAATAATTGCTCTGTTAACTGGGCTGCGTGATTTTCATCTTTAATATCAGCTGTATAGGTATAAGTACGAATTTTACTTAAATTATGCATTCCCCAGGAGATAATCAACCAGAGTAACATTAAACAAGCTAAACATAAAAATACGCCATTACTACCTAATAGTTTATAGGAAGTACCACCTACAATGCCACCACAAAATGCACCAAGAAATTGATATGTGCTGTAGATCCCCATAGCACTTCCTTTCGTACCTGCTGGGGAAAGCATCGATATAAAAGCCGGTAATGAGGCTTCTAGGAAATTAAATGCAGTAAAGTAAAGTAAAACACAGATAAACATTAGCGGTAAGGATTGTGATGAAAGTGCCATTGCGACTAGGCTGGTGGCCATTAAGGCAATCGCAAATAAAAAGAAGTGTTTATTCATGTTCTTTTTTGCACCGATAATTAACATCGGCAGCATTAAAATAACTGATCCTATCAGTGCTGGCAAATACAGTTGCCAATGCTTTTCAACCGTAAACCCAAGACTTTGGAGTTGCATCGGAAGCACCACAAATATTGCGGTTAGGGTCAAGTGAAGCATAAAAATGCCAATATCTAAGCGAAATAGTTGCGGATTTTTAATAAGTTGTAAAAGTTGTTTGGGAATCGCGCCCGTTTGTCCTCGAGGAGCCTGGATTATTGTCTTTGGCACTAAAAAATGTAGAACGGCAATGCCCGTTAATGCCCCTATTGTGGTTAATATAAATAAACCTTGTAAACCAAAAAGAGGAGCCAAAATAGGGCCGGCAACGAGTGCCAGCGCGAAGGCGACACCAATGCTCATACCAATCATCGCCATTGCTTTTGCTCGTTGTTCTTCTCGAGTTAGGTCGGCGGTTAATGCTAACACCGCGCTGGCAATTGCGCCGCCACCTTGAATTGCACGCCCAAGCGTAACACCATAAATACTGTCAGAAAAAGCAGCGATAATGCCACCCAATGCAAAAAGTAGTAAGCCAATAAAAATAACCGGTCGTCGTCCTATACGATCCGATAATATCCCGGCTGGTATTTGTAATAGTGCTTGGGTAAGTCCATATGCACCGATGGCAAAGCCAACCCACACTGGTGAATAACCGACTAAATGTTGCCCGTAAATAGCAAACACAGGCAGGATCATAAACAGCCCGAACATTCGTAATGCAAAAATAAGAGAGAGGGACAGTGCGCCGCGTTTTTCGATGGAGGTGAGAGAGTCGCTTGACATTATTGTTCCATTTTCAGGTTAATAATTTGAGGCGGAATAATAACATGCCATTGCGTATTAGCGAGGACATTTTTTAGGGTATAATGGTGGCTATTATGCGTTCTATTTTATTGGAGTATTTTTGTGCTGAGCTATCGCCATTCTTTTCATGCGGGTAATTTTGCAGATGTCTTAAAACATACGGTGTCTACCTCTATTCTTAATTACATGCTTAAAAAAGATAAACCATTTTGTTATCTCGATACACATTCCGGTTGTGGTGCGTATTCTCTCGATTCTAATGAGGCATTAAAAACCAATGAATTTTTAAATGGTATTGGGCCGTTATGGGGACGCACTGATCTACCGGATCCTGTTGCTGATTATCTTGAGCAGGTGACTGAGTTTAATGCGCAGAGTGAGTTAAATTTTTATCCTGGTTCACCGAGTATTGCGCTACAAATGTTACGTGACCAAGACCGGATGTTTCTATTTGAATTACATCCGAATGAATTTACTAATATGCGTGAAAATTTTTCAGGCAATCGTCAAATCAAAATGGCTAATAGTGACGGTTTAAAAGGACTTATTGCTAATATGCCTCCGAAAGAACGTCGTGGTTTTGTGCTAATTGATCCTTCTTATGAAATTAAAACGGAATATCAACAGGTGGTTGATACTTTAATTAAAGCGCATAAACGTTTTGCAACGGGAACCTATGCGCTTTGGTATCCAGTGGTTGATCGTCAGACTATTAGTACAATGGAACGAGAGTTGGTGCAATCAGGAATAAAAAATATTCAACTTTTTGAATTGGGGTTAAGTAAGGACTCAATGGAAAAAGGCATGACGTCGACGGGGATGATTGTGATTAATCCGCCTTGGACATTAAAGGCGGACATGGAAGCGTCTTTACCATTTCTGGCTAATACCTTGGGAATGCGCGGAGAAGGTTTCTATCGAATAGAAACCTTAGTTGAGGAGTAATCAAGTTTATTATTTTTCTTATTTAAAGGGCAGTAGCATACGTAACCTTGAATAGGTACCTTGTTTCTTTTTTGCCTCTTTTTTGGCAATGGTGTCTGCTTTTTCTAATTCAATAATGCCAGCGCGGTCGAGGGTAATGCGATAGCGCTCGAATTCTTGATTATATTCACCTAGGTTTAACGCAATAACCATATTTATTTGGTAGCGTCGTGCGATGGTAATGCCGTGAATTTTTTCTTTGTTCGCTGTCGGTGAATTCTGTTGGTAGACTTTATCGTTGCCACGTTCAAGGTAACGAGCAAAAGGGCGAAGACTAAATACAATATTTTCTTCAATACTTTCATAGCCAGCTTGAAAGCCCTGATAATTGACCTTTGTTTCGATTCGGAAATGTAAAAATTCGGCACTTTGTTTATTTTGTAAGTGTCGTTTTTCGAGTAAATTTTTAGTTTGGATGGGCAGCTTGTCTGATTTTATATAATCTAACCAAACTCGTTGTCGTGCGATTTCTTTATGATTAACCGCATCTTTAAGTGTCCGTGCCCATTTAGGTTTTCCCTTACGCACCCATTGCCAAAGTATTGTTTTGAAGTCATCTTTAAATACTTCTCGGATACCATAAATAATAGCGAGAACTAGAATCATTAAAGCGGTAATACTGCTAAAAACACCTTGCGTTTTGGTGATCAATATTAAAACAACACTCATAATTAATGTCGTCGCAACTCCCGCTGCGATTTTGCGTGTGATATTGCCTAATTCGATCGTGTTACTTTTGAAGATAACACCATATTCAATCAGTCTTCGCAGCAGCCGCATTTTATTTGCGATGCGGTTAGGATCGTTGATTGTTGCGGGGCTGTTGTAACATTTATCTTGTCGATATTGGTTTTCCTCTTCACAAATCTTGAGGATATGCTGGCGAATATCAGCAAATTCGGTTGTCCGTGATTTCTTGGCTAGCATGCGCAAAAGCGTTTGTTCTGTATACCAGGAAAGGTAGTTATCGACATTATCAAAAATAGACTGATAAACGGGATCGTTAAGAGTATGGCTGCGGTTTTTCTTTAGAATCGTTAAACAATGTTCACTTAATTCATTCGCGGCATGATAGAAGTCTGATAGTTTTTCATTTTCTTTTATATTTAATGCACTGTGACTATCGGTATCGAGGGCGACTAAGTATTGATAAGCAAATAGGTTTAAATTACTTTTATATTCTTCAGGTGAGCGCTTCATTCTCGTTGCAAAACGGGTATGCAATAATGGTAGATGCAATCCTTTCGTAAAATATGAACGCCGACCTTTAATGCCGGCGTTAAAATATTCATTTTCCGATAAGGTTTTCTGGTTAATGCCCATCTCCTTGGGTAATGCAAAGTAAATATCGACTTTACGATGCTCACCCTTATTAAGATGATGGACAAATTTTATTGATAGTTTTTCTTGTTTTTTAAGTCTGAATTTACGCAACTACTTCTCCTGATAATCGGAGGTATTATAAGCTTTGTTATTTCTGCTTTCCTTACATTTTTCAATATACAATCACTTATTTATTTCTATTCTTTAGCGACGACCAACTTTCTCATTTGATAAATAAGATCTAATGCCTTTCTCGGGCTTAATTCATCGGGATCGATGCTATTAAGTAAATCAATAGCGGGATCCGTTTCTGGTTGTGTAAAGTCTAATGCCGTTTGTATTGGTGCCGTGTCTTTATGAGCCAATGAACTGACTTCTAATTGATGCAGTTTATGTTTGGCATTTTCAACCACTTGTTTTGGCACGCCTGCTAATGAAGCGACTTGTAATCCATAACTTCTGTTTGCGGCACCTTCATGTACTGCATGTAGAAATGCGATACTGTCACCGTGCTCGATTGCATCTAGGTGAACGTTTACTAGCTCTGGAATGGTTTCCGGTAAACTGGTTAATTCAAAATAATGGGTTGCAAATAAGGTATAAGCTTGGATTTTTTGAGCGAGCTCTTCTGCACATGCCCAAGCCAGTGATAAGCCATCAAAGGTACTAGTACCTCGGCCTATTTCATCCATTAATACCAGACTGTTTTTTGTTGCATTATGAAGAATATTTGCGGTTTCAGTCATTTCTACCATAAAAGTAGAGCGTCCACTGGCAAGATCATCAGAGGCGCCAATACGGGTAAATATACGATCCACTGGTCCTATTTGAGCGCTTTGTGCTGGGATAAAGCTACCGATATGTGTCATTAATACCATTAATGCAACTTGGCGCATGTAGGTTGATTTACCGCCCATATTTGGGCCGGTAATAATAAGCATACGACGCTGATCATTGAGCGATATCGGATTAGCAATAAATGGGGTTTTACTGACTTGTTCAACGACTGGATGTCGACCTTCTTCAATAGTGATCCCCCTATCGGCAGATAATACAGGGCGAACATAATTAAGCGTTAGCGCGCGCTCCGCTAAGTTATTTAATACATCTAGTTCCGCGAGTGCCTGTGCAGTAAATTGCAGGTCTTTTAGATGCGGTAAGAGCAGATCAATTAATTCTTCATACAGTTTCTTTTCTAGGGCTAAGGCTTTGCCTTGACTCGATAATACTTTGTCTTCATGTTCCTTAAGCTCCGCAATGATATAACGCTCGGTATTTTTTAATGTTTGTCGGCGAATATAGTGTGAAGGTACCGCATCGGAATGTGCTCGACTCGTTTCAATGTAATAGCCATGTACGCGATTGTATCCCACTTTTAATGTCGATATTCCGGTTGCTTCACGCTCTCTTATTTCGAGTTTTTCTAAATAGTCTGTTGCGCCCTGAGCAAGATTGCGCCACTGATCGAGTTCTTGGTTATATCCTTCAGCAATTACTCCTCCATCGCGAATAATAACGGGGGGATTTTCGATGACAGCTTTTTCTAATAATTCCAGGAGCTCTGGGTAAGACCCCATTTCTTTACTGAGTTTAGTGACAAGTTCAGATGGCATTTCTGCAATTAAGTTTTGTAATTCAGGTAGAAGTGCAAAGGCACTACGCAAACGAGTTAAATCACGCGGTCTAGCGGAGCGTAATGCAAGTCGTGCAATGACGCGTTCTACGTCCCCGATTTGTTTTAATGGCTGCGCAAGTGCATCGGTGAGATCGCTATCAATTAATGTTTGGATCATACTTTGACGGTAATTAAGAATATTAAAGTTGCGAATTGGCTGGTGGATCCAACGTTTTAATAAACGGCTTCCCATTGGTGTTACCGTGCAATCAATGATATCCGCAAGAGTGTTATCAAACCCACCCGAAAGGTTTTGGGTTAATTCTAAATTCTTGCGTGTCGCTGCATCTAAAATAACGGTATCAATACTTTGCTCAAGTTTTATGGACTGGAGATGCGGTAAGCTAGTACGTTGCGTATCTTTGATATATTGCAACAAGGCGCCTGCAGCGCAAAGTGCAAATTCTGCTTTTTCGACACCAAATCCAATGAGATCTTTTGTACCAAATTGCTTATTTAAAGTCGTTTTACTGGTATTTAAGTCAAACTCCCATTCTGGTCGGCGGCGAATGGTTTGCAAGTGTTCAATAAATTCTAATGACTCAAAGTTTTCTGGGTAGAGTAATTCAGCTGGATTAAGACGTTGTAATTCAGCTTGAAGTGCTTCTGTATGTTTAAATTGATTAACGATAAATCGTCCACTGCCGATATCTAAAGAGGCGAAGCCAAAATTATCCTGTTGCTGATAAACCGCACATAATAAATTATCTTGGCGATCATCGAGTAGTGCTTCATCGGTAATGGTCCCCGGGGTGATTATCCGAACAATTTTTCGTTCAACGGGGCCTTTAGAGGTGGCCGGATCACCAATTTGTTCACAAATTGCAATTGATTCGCCCATTTCGATTAATTTAGCTAAATAACCTTCTACACTATGGTAAGGAACGCCGGCCATGGGAATAGCATTACCACCCGTTTTACCGCGTTGTGTTAGCGAGATCCCAAGTAATTGTGAAGCTTTACGAGCGTCGTCAAAGAACAATTCATAAAAATCCCCCATTCTATAAAACAATAGGGTGTCGGGGACTTCGCTTTTGATGGTTAAAAATTGTTGCATCATTGGCGTATGTTGTTTTAACTCTTGTTCTGTCGACTTCATAACTAATACACTTAATCAAAATAGTAAATGGCGGAGAAATATATGCTTACTGAAAAAACCGTTCAAGAATTAGCGCAAGTTTTGGTTGAAAAGCTCACGCTATCAGGGCTAATTGCTGCCACTGCCGAATCCTGTACCGGAGGTGGAGTAGCATACGCTATTACAGAAATTTCTGGAAGTTCACAGTGTTTCGATCGTGGCTTTATTACCTATAGCAATGATGCGAAGGAACAGATGCTTGAAGTTGATGCGCACGTACTTAAAAAGTATGGTGCAGTTTCTGAGCAGGTGGTCGAGCAAATGGCGATTGGCGCAACGGCTCATTCTAATGCTGATATTGCTGTTGCGATAAGTGGGATAGCCGGACCAAACGGTGGTACAGAAGAAAAGCCAGTCGGTACCGTTTGTATGTCTTGGTACAACGCACATGTCGGTAGTAAAACAGCTACTTATCTATTCGTAGGCGATCGTAGTGAAGTGCGTACGCAAGCAATACGTTTAGCGTTAATTGGTTTAATGGAGCATATCAATTAACCAAATTGATATGGTGTATTAAAATATATAGTTTAGTTATTGCTAATTAGTTGTTAGTAGGGGCACTGCCTATGCACAATATTTTTTCAAAGAGTCGAATCACTTCACCGGTATTTGTTACGTCATCAATATGCTTATTTATATTTTGTCTGGGTGTTTGTGTTTTTTGTTTTTATCTTTTTTTAGAGACAAATAATTTTAAATTTCTTTATTATGTTTTCGGAATCATTTCTGCTTTATTTCTCTTCTTCATTATTTTCTGTTATCGCCTTATCGCAAACTTAATTTCCTGTAACAGTATTATTAAAAATATACTCAATATGATGCCTGAACCCGTTGTGATTAAAAATCATCAGGGAGAGTTTGTCTTTGGTAATCAATATGTTGCTCAACTTTACGGCACAACACCAGAAGAGATGGTGGGTAAAGACGATGCTTATTTTACCGGTAATAAAGAACATGCCGAGTATTTTAAAAAAAATATCCAAGCGATTATGAAAAATAATAAATCAGAAGTCATTTACGAAGATTCCGTTGATGCAAAAACGGGAGAGATTCGTCATTTTCATTCCCTCAAAGTGCCTTTTACTAATCCGCTTGGTGAGAAACATATCATTGTTATCGCGCGCGATATTTCTGAAATAACCATTGCTAAGAATCATGCGGAAAAAGATAAGTTACGACTTGAATCTGTTTTAGGTGTTTCTCAAGAGGGGTTGTGGGAATGGAATATTCGAACAAATGAAGTATTACATAATAGACAATGGGAATTAATTAGCGGGATTGAAGGAAGCCAAGAATCATTTCAAGAATTTGAAAATTGTATTTTACCGGAAGATAAAAGTATCGTGGATAAGGCGCTATCTGATTTAATGACAGAGAATAAATCCTACGACGTTGAATTTAGAATACAAAAGCCAAATGGCGATGTTATTTGGGTTTGGGATAGAGGGATGGTTGTTGAAAATGATGAACAAGGCAAACCAATATGGGTAGTTGGTATTGTTCAGGACATTACAGAGCAAAAATATAATAAGGAAAAAGTTGAGTCGCTTGCCTATTATGATCAGTTAACCCATCTCCCTAATCGTGTCTTACTTGATAAACAATTAAATGACATGATTGCTAATTGTAATGGTGCCTATAAAGCCGTACTGTTTTTAGATTTAGATCGCTTTAAATTACTCAATGATACCTATGGCCACCATATGGGAGATCGTTTATTGATCCAGATTGGGGAGCGGTTAAATAACTGTATTAATGGGAACGGTGTTATTGCACGATTTGGTGGCGATGAATTTGTTGCTCTTCTTTCTGATCTTGGTACTGATGCCGATACAGCTACGGTGCGGGCAGAGAAAATAGCAGAGCGTATAAGAGGCGAAATCGCATTACCTATTCATTTAGATAGTGAAGTTAAATCATTAAGCATTGAATATACAATCACAACAAGTATTGGCGGCGTGATTTTTAAGTCAGACCACACCTCGCCAGAAAAACTTCTTCAACTTGCAGATCTTGCTTTGTATCAAGTAAAGGCTGAAGGAAGAAACGATGCGATAATTTTTGATTTAGAAATGCAAAAAGAGTTACACCATACAAATTCATTACAAAAAAGCATGCGAGCTTCATTGGATAATGGATATTTTTGTATTTATTTACAACCGAAATACAACAAAAATGAGGATATTACTGGCGCTGAAGCTTTAGTTCGTTGGAATCATCCTATTCATGGGCTTGTTCCTCCCACTAAGTTTATTAGTATTGCTGAAGATATTAATTTAATTATTCCCTTGGGTAATAACGTGTTGCACTTGGCTTGTAAGGAATTAGCAAAATGGCAAGCGAATGAAAACACCAAGCATTTAACGATGGCAGTGAATTTGAGTGCTAAACAAATTTGGCAAAAAGACTTTGTTGAAATAGTGATTAATATTATTGAGCAGTATACCGTTGACCATACAAAACTTACTCTCGAAGTGACAGAAACGATGTTGCTGCATGATATTGATGATGCGATAGAGAAGTTAACTTTATTAAAAAATTATGGAATACATATTTCTTTAGATGATTTTGGAACCGGCTACTCTTCATTGAGCTACTTAAAATCTTTGCCTATAGATGAAATTAAAATAGATAGATCCTTTGTAAATGATATTATTGATGATCAACAAGCCAATGTGATGGTGAAATCAATTGTCGATTTGGGTAATAACTTTCATTTAGGCGTTGTTTCTGAGGGCGTAGAAACAAAAGTACAATTTGAATTATTAAAATCCTATGGTATTGAATGTTATCAAGGCTACTATTTTAGCAAACCACTGCCAACAATGGATTTTGATTTGCTACTAAAGGCCGTTGGTTTAATAACAGAATAAAATAATATTATAAATAACTTGATACTGTGCAAATCAACAGTATACTGTTTTTATGAACAGCATAACCTATTTTGGAGAAAACATGAGTCAGGATATAAATAAAGATAAAGCATTAGCTGCAGCACTTGGCCAAATTGAAAAACAATTTGGTAAAGGTTCAATTATGCGCTTAGGTGATGGCGCAGCAGCAATGATGGAGATTGAATCGGTCTCAACTGGCTCATTAGGTTTAGATGTTGCGTTGGGTATAGGCGGATTGCCCTATGGCCGTGTTGTTGAAATATACGGACCAGAGAGTTCTGGTAAAACGACATTGACATTACAGGCTATTGCAGAAGCGCAAAAGCAAGGTAAAACCTGTGCCTTTATTGATGCTGAGCATGCTCTTGATCCTATTTATGCAAAAAAATTAGGCGTAGATGTTGATAATTTGCTTATTTCACAGCCAGACACCGGTGAGCAAGCATTAGAAATTTGCGACATGCTAGTGCGTTCAGGTGCTGTTAATTTAGTTGTTATTGACTCCGTTGCAGCATTAACACCAAAGGCCGAGATCGAAGGCGATATGGGTGATTCACATATGGGCTTACAGGCTCGTTTAATGTCTCAAGCATTACGTAAATTAACGGGTAATATTAAACAAACTAACTGTTTAGTTATCTTTATTAACCAAATTCGTATGAAAATTGGTGTTATGTTTGGTAACCCTGAAACAACAACTGGTGGTAATGCACTTAAATTTTATGCGTCCGTCCGTTTAGATATTCGTCGTATTGGTTCAATTAAAAATGGTGATGAAATTGTTGGTAATGAAACTCGCGTAAAAGTGGTTAAAAATAAAGTTTCACCTCCGTTTAAACAAGCTGAATTCCAAATCATGTACGGTGAAGGGATTAATCACTTTGGCGAATTAATTGATTTAGGTGTAAAACAAGACTTCGTCGAAAAAGCGGGGTCTTGGTATTCTTATAATGGGACCAAAATTGGCCAAGGTAAATCAAATGCCTGTCAATTCTTGCGTGAAAATCCAGCTGCGGCAGAAGAGTTAGAGGCTAAAATTCGCGAAGCTTTATTGCCAAAAGATGAAGCTGTAAAAGATGCTAAAAACGCAGAGGAAGAAGCATAAAAGTTTAAAAGCTTAAAATGCCAAATTAGCAAAGCGTATATTGATACGCTTTGCATATCTCTTTCTGTAAAATCAACCTCATCTACGTTAACCACTTGCTTTATCCCTTGATTCATACTTTCCCCGTACCATGCTCCGTGTTATATTGACCGCTACTATTTTTTAAACCATTTGTTCTTTTATCAAGTCATTTTAAAAGTGCAAATTGATACATTTATTTGGAATAAATCATGACCATGATTAAGTCGACTTCTGAGATTCGCCAAGGGTTTCTCGATTTCTTTACTAATAAGGGCCACCAGACCGTCAGTAGTAGCTCACTGGTACCTGATAATGATCCAACTTTGCTATTTACTAACGCAGGGATGAATCAATTTAAAGATACATTTTTAGGAACTGAAAAAAGAAATTATACACGTGCAACTTCAAGCCAACGTTGTGTACGTGCGGGTGGTAAACATAATGACCTCGATAATGTAGGTTATACAGCACGTCACCATACTTTTTTTGAAATGCTAGGTAACTTTAGTTTCGGCGATTATTTTAAGCGCGATGCGATTACCTTTGCTTGGGAATTTTTAACCGTTGAGTTAAAACTTCCGAAAGAAAAACTATGGGTGACGGTATTTAATGAAGATCCTGAAGCAGAGCGTATTTGGATTGAAGAAATTGGTGTAGATCCTGCTCGTTTATCACGTATCGGAGCAAAGGATAATTTCTGGTCAATGGGCGATACTGGGCCATGTGGTCCTTGTTCTGAAATCTTCTATGATCATGGCGAGCATATCTGGGGGGGACCTCCTGGGACGCCGGAAGAAGATGGTGACCGTTATATCGAAATTTGGAATCTGGTCTTCATGCAATTTAATCGTCATGCTGATGGGAAGATGGAAAACCTACCAAAACCTTCCGTTGATACGGGGATGGGATTAGAGCGTATTTCTGCCATTCTACAAAATGGTCACTCTAATTATGATATTGATCTTTTCCAAGCTTTAATTAAAAAAGTATCAGAGGTTACGGGCTGTACTGATCTTGAAGATAAATCGTTACGAGTTGTTGCTGACCATATCCGGTCCTGTGGCTTTTTAATTTGTGACGGTGTTATGCCATCAAATGAAGGCCGAGGATATGTGTTACGTCGTATTATTCGTCGTGCTGTTCGTCATGGTAATAAACTGGGGGCAAATGGTGTTTTCTTTTATAAAGTCTATGAAGAACTGATTAATCAAATGGGGGATGCATATCCTGAATTGCTGACTCAGCGTGAATTTGTAGAGAAAGTATTACGTCTTGAAGAAGAGCAATTTGCAAAAACCTTAGATCGTGGATTACAGATTTTAGATAATGCATTAGAAACATTACAAGGCACTGTTATTCCAGGTGAGTTAGTTTTCAAACTGTATGATACCTACGGTTTCCCTGCAGATTTAACGGCTGATATAGCACGTGAGCGAGACCTAACAATTGACCAAGATGGTTTTGATAAAGCCATGGAAGAACAACGAACGCGTGCGCAACAAGCGAATCATTTTGGTACCGATTATAATGATCACCTAACCGTTGAAGAAACAACTGACTTTATTGGTTACGAAGATCTTGAAGGTAATACAAAAGTAGTCCAGTTGATTAAAGATGGTGCTTTTGTTGATTCTCTGAGCGAAGGCGATAAAGGACAAGTTATATTAGAAACAACGCCTTTTTATGGCGAGTCGGGCGGTCAGTCAGGTGATACAGGACAGTTAATACTTGAAAATGGTGTGTTTGTTGTTACTGATACACAAAAATCGAGCCATGCGTTTTTGCATACTGGATTTATTCAAAGTGGTTCATTAGCACTTAATGACAAGGTTAAGTGTCAAGTGGATGAATCACGTCGTCATGCGATTGCATTACATCATTCTGCAACACACTTATTGCATGCAGCTTTGCGTAAAGTACTTGGTGAACATGTAACCCAGAAAGGGTCTCTCGTTGACGCAGATAAATTACGCTTTGACTTCTCTCATTTCGAAGCGGTTTCGGCTGAAGAGTTAAAACAAGTTAATGATCTTGTTAACCAAGCGATTCGTAATAATGTCGAAGTATCAACTGAATTAATGGATATTGAGCAAGCTAAATCGTCGGGTGCAATGGCGTTATTTGGTGAAAAATACGATGATGTTGTTCGTGTTGTTCAAATGGGTGATGTATCTATCGAGTTGTGTGGCGGTACACATGCACAGCGAACGGGTGATATGGGTATCTTTTTAATCAACTCTGAATCAGGTATTGCTGCTGGTGTCCGACGAATTGAAGCATGCGTTGGTGCGGTCGCAGAACAGGCCGTTACAAAAGTGATAGGTCAGGTTGATAAGGTTTGTGCTTTAGTGAAAGGCGATCATGATTCCGTTGCTGATAAGGTTGCTCAAGTATTAGATCATACGAAACAATTAGAAAAAGAAGTGGCGAAGTTAAAAGCCAAAATAGCAAGTGCTGCCGGTGCTAATTTAACGGATGGTGCGATTGAAATTAATGGTGTTAAGGCTGTTATTGCGAATATGGAAGGTGTTGACCCTAAATCGTTGCGTGACAGCGTAGACCAAATTAAGAATAAATTGCAGTCTGGAATTGTGGTGTTAGCAACGGCTGTATCAGATGATAAAGTCAGTTTAATTGCTGGTGTTACTAAGGATTTAACTAAAAAAGTCAAAGCAGGTGAGCTGGTTAATGTTGTTGCAATTCCTGTCGGTGGTAAAGGTGGAGGTCGTCCTGATATGGCAATGGCGGGTGGTAATAATCCCGCTGCGTTGAAAGATGCGCTTGCGTTAGTTGAGCCGTGGTTAGCTGAACGTCTATAACACCTCCTGCTGTGTCGTGCAGCAGGTTAATATTTACAATATTTGAGAAATTATAATGGCATTAATTGTTCAAAAATATGGCGGGACCTCGGTGGGTAACGTTGAACGGATAAAGGTTGTTGCTCAAAAAGTTAAAGCAACAAAAGAAGCGGGTAATGATGTGGTTGTGGTTTTATCTGCTATGTCAGGTGAAACTAACCGTATGATTGCACTTGCGAAGCAATTTAATGAGCATCCTAGTCAAAGAGAAATGGATGTATTATTAACGACCGGCGAACAAACGACGATTGCGTTATTGACCATGGCATTACATGATTTGGATATTGATGCGGTGTCAATGACGGGTGATCAAATCCGTATGAAAACCGACGGTAGTCATGGTAAAGCAAGAATTTTAGATGTTGAAACTGAAAATCTTCAGCAACATTTACAAAAAGGCCGTATTGTTGTTGTCGCTGGATTTCAAGGGCGGTCACCAGAGAATAATATAACCACGCTGGGACGAGGAGGTTCTGATACCTCTGCCGTTGCTATTGCTGCTGCTTTAAAGGCTGATGAGTGCCAAATTTATACGGATGTAGATGGTGTTTATACAACAGACCCTCGTGTTGAGCCAAATGCACGTCGTCTCGATAGCATTACATTTGAAGAAATGTTGGAAATGGCAAGTTTAGGAACGAAAGTATTACAAATTCGTTCAGTAGAGTTTGCTGGTAAATACAATGTGCCACTTCGTGTTTTATCTAGTTTTAAAGATGGTGGCGGTACATTAATTAGTTATGAGGAAAATAAGATGGAATCTCCGGTTATTTCTGGCATCGCGTTTAATCGTGATGAAGCGCGTTTAACTTTGTCTGGTGTACCGGATCAACCCACCGTAGCGGCACAAATTCTTTCGCCAATCTGTGGTGCTAATATTGATGTGGATATGATCGTTCAAAATACATTAGGTGATGGTAAAACAGATTTTACATTTACCGTTCATAATGATGATTATCTTCATGCTAAGGAACTTTTAGAAGAAGTTTGTGTCAGACTTGGAGCAAAAAGTGTTCAAGGAAGCAGTGATATTGCAAAAGTTTCTATTGTCGGTGTTGGTATGTGGAATCATCCTGGCGTCGCAAAAACAATGTTCGAAACATTAGGCCAAGAAGGGATTAATATTCATCAGATAACAACATCAGAAATTAAAATCTCTGTGTTGGTTGATAGTAAATACCTAGAACTGGCTGTTCGCTCATTGCATAAAGCGTTTGAATTAGATGTTGAACCAAAAGAAGAAAAATAGTTCTTTCAGCACTATACTGTAAGATATTGTAAGAAATCGAAATTCTATTTGTACAAGTGCAAATAGAATTAATGGAAATAAAAAATATAATAGGGGCAGTGTATGCTTATATTAACTCGCAGAGTTGGCGAAACTTTAATGATTGGTGACAATGTTACCGTGACTGTTTTAGGTGTAAAAGGTAATCAGGTACGTGTTGGTGTTAATGCACCGAAGGAAGTATCAGTGCATCGTGAAGAGATTTACATGCGTATTCAAGCAGAAAAAGAGAACGGTAATAGTTAATTATTGCAACGAATATAAAAGAGCTTAATTGCTCTTTTTTGCTTTAAGAGGGGATGTTGTTCACTCATAAGTCATGAGTTGCTTGTTTAATAGTCAAATAGAATAAGATTGTTAAAAAATGTTTGACTTGTTTTTATAAGACAGTAATATGTGCGCCAACAAGACGACGGTGGGGTGGCCGAGTGGCCGAAGGCGCTCCCCTGCTAAGGGAGTAACGGGTTTATAGCCTGTTCGAGAGTTCGAATCTCTCCTCCACCGCCATTTTGTTAAAAGATTCTTAAAGCGGGTGTAGCTCAGCTGGATAGAGTACCTGGCTACGAACCAGGCGGTCAGGGGTTCGAATCCCTTCACCCGCACCATCTTTTATTAGTAGTAACAGATGTGCGTATTAAGAATAAAAAATTAAAAACAAAAGAATATCGCGGCGGGTGTAGCTCAGCTGGATAGAGTACCTGGCTACGAACCAGGCGGTCAGGGGTTCGAATCCCTTCACCCGCACCATTCTTTGATAATAGGCTTACTTCGGTAAGTTTTTTTGTTTTTAAGAGCTTAATAATATTAAACCACTTAATATTATGACACCATGCGGGTGTAGCTCAGCTGGATAGAGTACCTGGCTACGAACCAGGCGGTCAGGGGTTCGAATCCCTTCACCCGCACCATCTCTTTATTTCCTCTCTTTCTTTTTTCATGATTTTTCTATTTTCGATTTATTTCATGATTGTCGGGTATAAAAAAGAGTTATTAAGCACAAAAATCACATCCCAAGCTTTCCTAAATTTTTTTCCTTGTTTTTTATGATCTTGACAGCAAAATTAAATGTTAAAAGGGTCTTATAATAAAGTGTTCTCAGCTGGTTTTATTGTTAATTTATCGGAGTTTTACATCTGTATCCCCGAGGGTATTGGTTAATTTATATAAGTATTCAGCTTAAATGAATATTTATACTTTTTGTTTCAGCATAATAAATAAAACCGTTTTGATTGAAATTTGACTTGGCAATAGTGCTTTTACAGTCGTATTTGGCACTGAATAGCTTTTATTTATAAGCATATTATTTTTAGTGTTTAGTTTATCGGTGTTCACAATATTGCTTGTCTTTCAATTGAGCACAATATTTCGTATGATATGCTGTTCCCACAGTAAAGCTCATCAACTATTATGAAATAGTTAATTTAGTGGTTTTAACAAAGAAATAGCTTTTTATTTGACTTTTAAGGGGGCATAAAGAGAGGTCTGCGACTTATTTAGTCTTTTTGAAAACCATAAAAAAATAAATGGCTATGAATATTTATTCAGAATAACGAATGCATCTATAAATATTGATCTGTTACCTACAACTATAGGATATAAAGTATGGATATTACCGAGTTATTATTAAAGGCAATGACGCTGTTAGGGTTAGGAATGACCTTTGTATTTATGTTTTTAGGTTTATTGATGATTGCTATCAAGTTATTAGCAATGTTTGTACACGCAGATCAACCTACCGTCGCGACTAAGCCAGTCCAAAAGGCAATTAAGCCTCAGTCATCAGATATCGATCCAAAAGTTGTTGCGGCTATCAGCTCTGCTGTCATGCAATACCGTAAAAGAACAACGGCATAAAATCTTAGAGGGAATGATAAAATGAATAAAAATAAGAACGCGTCTAAACCACTAGCAATCACTGAATTAGTATTGCGCGATGGGCATCAGTCTTTATTTGCTACCCGAATGCGTATCGATGATATGTTACCTATCGCAGCAAAACTCGATCAAATGGGGTATTGGTCGATTGAGAGTTGGGGAGGCGCAACGTTTGACTCTTGCATTCGTTATTTAGGAGAAGACCCTTGGGATCGCATTCGTGAATTAAAAGCAGTTATGCCCAATACACCACAACAAATGTTATTACGTGGCCAAAATTTATTAGGCTATCGCCACTATGCTGATGATGTTGTTGAAAAATTTGTTGAACGTGCACACGAGAACGGTGTTGATGTGTTCCGTATTTTTGATGCGATGAATGACGTGCGTAATTTTGAAGCAGCGATTAAAGCGGCCATTAAAGTTGGCGGGCATGCTCAAGGGGCGATTTCTTATACAACCAGCCCTGTTCATACCATTGATAATTGGGTTGATACAGCTAAACGACTCGAAGATATGGGCTGTCATTCATTATGCATAAAAGATATGGCTGGATTACTTAAACCCTATGCAGCTGAAGAGTTAGTTACTAAAATTAAAGCCAGTACTGATATTCCTCTCGCACTCCATTGTCATGCAACGACGGGCTTAAGTTTAGCTTCTCAACAAAAAGCAATTGATGCAGGAGTCGATATTCTTGATTCATCTATTTCTTCTATGAGTATGACCTATGGACACTCTGCAACAGAAACTCTCGTTGCAATGGTAGAGGGTGAGGCGCGTGATACCGGATTAGATTTACATAAACTCGAAGAGATTTCTGCTTATTTCCGTGATGTTCGTAAAAAATATGGGAAATTTGAAGGTGAATTAAAAGGGGTTGATCCTCGAATTTTAATTGCTCAGGTACCCGGTGGTATGTTGACCAATATGGAAAGCCAATTAAAACAGCAAGGCGCTGCGGATAAGATGGATGAAGTATTGAAAGAAATTTCAGTTGTCCGTAAAGATCTTGGTTATATTCCATTAGTAACACCGACATCACAAATTGTGGGGACACAATCCGTGATCAATGTGTTGATGGGAGAGCGTTATAAAAATATCACTAAAGAAACGGCTGGGGTTTTAAAAGGTGAGTACGGTGCAACACCCGCACCTGTTAATACAGAGTTACAGGAAAAAGTGTTAGACGGTGGCCAACCTATTACATGTCGACCTGCAGATAATATTAAGCCAGAAATGGATCATATTATTTCCGAGTTAAAAAAAGTGGCGACAGAAAAAGGAATTAAGCTTGCTGAACAAGAAATTGATGATGCACTGATTTATGCTTTATTCCCTGAAATTGGGTTGAAGTTCCTACAAAACAGAGATAATCCAGATGCGTTTGAGCCTGTTCCGAGTGTCGATGATGTCGCTTCTTCTGCACCGGTTAAAGCCGCGACTAAAAGCAAAGCAGAGACATATTCTGTTGCTGTAGATGGTCAGTTATTTACTGTGCAGGTTGGTCCTGAGGGCAGTATCGATGGTATTGTTCCTGCGGCTCCTACGGCAAACTTGACCACATCGACCGCTGCGCCAGTACAAGCACCTGCTGGAGAAGGGGAAGATCTTACTGCGCCATTGGCTGGTAATGTTTTTAAGGTACTCGCAAAACAAGGTGATCAAGTAAGCGAAGGGGATGTACTGCTTGTGTTGGAAGCGATGAAGATGGAAACTGAAATCAGAGCGGTTAATGCAGGCGTAGTACAAGCTATATTAGTCAAAGAAGGCGATGCTGTAATAGTGGGTGAACCACTGTTTACAATCGGTTAAGGGAATCATGTGGACGGATTAATAAAACTTTGGATGGACACAGGGATTGCTAACTTTGCCTTAGTCGACCTAGTCATGATTGCGGTTGGTTGCATCCTTTTATTCTTAGCGATTGCTCGTGGATTTGAGCCATTATTATTACTCCCTATTGGTTTTGGGGCAATATTGGCGAATATTCCTAATGCAGGGTTTACTGAAGATGGTGGGGTGCTTTATTACATCTACCATGTTGGTATTGAAACGGGGATTTTCCCATTAATTATTTTTATGGGGGTAGGGGCTCTCACCGATTTTGGTGCATTGATTGCGAATCCTAAAACATTGTTTTTAGGCGCTGCGGCTCAGTTTGGTATTTTTGCAACGCTATTTGGTGCTATTTTACTTAACTTAATTCCAGGATTTGAATTTACTCTACAAGATGCTTCTGCGATTGCGATTATCGGTGGCGCAGATGGGCCGACAGCAATTTTCTTAGCCTCTAAGTTAGCTCCTGATTTACTTGGTGCTATTGCTGTTGCTGCTTATTCATATATGGCGTTGGTGCCTATTATCCAACCGCCTATTATGCGAGCACTAACGACAAAAGAAGAACGCTCAATAAAAATGGAACAGTTACGCGTCGTTAGCAAAAAGGAAAAAATTATTTTTCCACTTGCTGTCTTGATGTTAACCATTCTATTTTTGCCCGCTGCGACACCATTAATTGGTATGTTTTGCTTAGGTAATTTAATGCGTGAATCAGGTGTTGTTGATCGTTTAAGTCATACGGCACAAAATGAGTTAATCAATATTGTTACTATTTTCCTTGGATTAGGTGTTGGTTCAAAACTATCAGCAGATAAATTCTTAAACTTGGAAACATTAGGCATCTTAGCCTTGGGGGCGATTGCATTTTCAATTGGTACTGCCTCCGGTATTATGATGGCAAAATTGATGGGTAAATTTTCTAAAAACCCAATTAATCCACTTATTGGTGCTGCTGGCGTCTCTGCTGTTCCGATGGCTGCACGTGTGGCAAACAAAGTAGGATTAGAATCAAATCCTTATAACTTTTTATTGATGCATGCAATGGGACCAAATGTTGCGGGTGTACTTGGTAGTGCAGTTGCTGCGGGTGTCTTACTTGCGTTAGTGGGTTAATGTATCATCATTGAATTAAAAGGTCGCATTAGCGGCCTTTTTTATTGGATTTGATTTGCTATCTGAATTATTAATACTGTTTACAAGTAGCTTTGTTTCGGCGACCCTTTTTCCTGGCGGGTCTGAATTGCTATTAATCTATTATATTAAGGCCGATCCACAACATAGTTGGTTGTATTGGTTGAGCGCAAGCGCAGGTAATAGCTTAGGCGCAATAATAACGTATTTACTGGGATATTATATTAACTGGGGGCGTGATAAAGCGGCTTATAAATATCCTAAAGCGTGGAAATACAGTTGTCGTTATGGTGTGATAACATTATTTTTCAGTTGGTTGCCTATTATTGGTGATTTTTTACCGTTGGCTGCTGGGTGGTTAAGGTTTTCTATCTTACCTTCAACAATTGCGATTATTGTTGGAAAAGCATTACGATATTGGTTAATTGTTAGCTCTACGTTATATTTGTTACCTAACTTAGCTGCTTAATCCTTGTCAAATAACCATTATATAGGTTACTCTGAAGTATATTCTAGCTACATAATGGATTTACTTTTGTCTCTTAATTTTAAGCAACGTTTAACCATTCTTGGTCAAAAACCGCAATCACTTGTTGGTTTTGGACGCGGTGTTGAACGTGAAACGCTTCGCGTTAAACCCGATGGGAAGTTATCACAACAACCACATCCCTATGCCTTTGGTAGTGCTTTATGCCACCAATCTATTACGACAGATTTTGCTGAAAGCTTATTAGAGTTCATCACGCCAGTTGCTAAAGACGTCGATCAACTTTTTGCTTACCTTAATGATATCCATCACTATGCTGTCAAAAATCTTGATGAAGATGAAACGCTTTGGCCGATTAGTATGCCTTGTTTTGTGAAAAGCGAAAATAATGTCGAGCTCGCACAATATGGCACGTCGAATGTAGGTTTGATGAAAACAACTTATCGTGAAGGCTTGAAAAATCGTTATGGTAGTATGATGCAAGTGATTGCAGGCGTGCACTATAATTTTTCATTACCAGAAGATTTTTGGTCGACCTGGTCTGAGCTTCATGGTTCAGAATTATCTGGTCAAGATGCAAAATCAGCAGGCTACCTAGGGTTAATACGTAATTATTTTAAATATGGTTGGGTTATTCCATTCCTATTTGGTGCCTCACCTGCTTTATGTAGTTCCTTCCTCCAAGGAAAAGAAACGGGTTTTAAATTTAGTAAAATTGGCAATGGCTCTATTTATTTACCCTATGCGACTTCATTGCGCTTAAGTGATTTGGGTTATACCAATAGTAGTCAATCATCATTAGATATTTGTTATAACTCCTTAGATAATTACTTGGGGTCAGTGCGTCATGCTTTGCATCAAAAATCCCCAGAATTTAAAGCAATGGGCATTAAAAATGACGGTAAGTACGTACAACTTAATGACAATATATTGCAGATAGAAAATGAACTTTATGCTTCTATTCGCCCAAAACGCGTTCAGAAAAGTGGTGAAACGCCATCACAAGCATTAAAAGCACGCGGGATTGAATATATTGAAATTCGCTCATTGGATGTTAATCCCTTTGCAAAAGTCGGTATCACCGAAGAGCAGGTTAATTTCTTAGATCTGTTTTTAACTTGGTGTGCCATTAAACCGTCTCCTGAAATTAATGCGCAAACATCAGCACATTTTAGAGAAAATTTTAATAAAATTGTAACTGAAGGGCGTAAGCCAGATCTTCAATTAGAAATCGATGGCACAGAGCAAAGCGTTGCACAATGGGGAACGTGGATCTCGGAAGAATTGCAAGAGCTTGCAGTAGTATTAGATGAGAGTAAAGGTAATCAACATTACCAACAAGCTATTGAGCATATTATCTGTCGTTTTACCAAACCAGAATTAACAAGTTCTGCGCGAGTGTTAGCGATGATCAAAGAACAAAACATTGATAATGGATTACTTGCATTAAACTTATCTAAAACCTATAAAGCCGAGTTACTTGCTCAAGATTATCAAATTTGGTCGGATCAACATTTCCAACAAGAACGTGTGAATTCAATTCAAAAACAGCAGGAAATTGAGAAAAGCGATACATTAGCCTTTGATCAGTATTTAGCGCAATATTTTGCGGATGCAGAAAAAGAGTAGTTAATGATTGTAAGGCGTGCCCGTGGGAAATAAACAAATAAATCTAAAAAATGGTGTTATCTGTATTTTTTCTGGTTTATTGCTGACAGCCTGTGCGACGCCTCCCCCTAAAAATCCCGAGAATATTTGCGATATTTTTTTTGAAAATCATGATTGGTATGATGCTGCAAAAGCAATGCAAAATACCTGGGGAACGCCTATCCATGTTCCGATCGCAATGATGTATCAGGAGAGCAGTTTTAAACATAATGCCAGCCCTCCTATGCGTTATTTTTGGTTTATTCCGATTGGCCGCGTAAGTAGTGCCTATGGATATGCACAGGCTAAAACAATGACCTGGGACGATTATCAAAGAGAAACTGGTCATCGTTGGGCTGATCGAGATAATTTTTCCGATGCTATCGATTTTATGGGATGGTTTACCTACAAAACCCATAAAATAAACGGCGTATCTAAATGGGACGCTTATGGCCAATACCTAAACTACCATGAAGGGTGGGGTGGTTACCGGAAAAAGAGTTATAATAAGAAACCATGGTTGAAAAAAGTATCTCATCGTGTAGATAGTCGTGCAAAACGTTATGCCCAACAATTAAAAACGTGTAAAGACAATTTAGATTCAAGTTGGCTTTGGCGACTGTTTTTCGACTAAATCTTGATGCTATTTTTGAACAGTAAATATTAATAATTAAAGAATGAAATAAAAGGAAAGAAGATGCCATTATTAGACAGTTTTACGGTGGATCACACCATTATGCAAGCACCTGCTGTTCGTATTGCAAAAACAATGCAGACACCAGGAAAAGACACAATTACGGTATTTGATCTTCGTTTTACGATTCCAAATAAAGATATTTTATCTGAAAAAGGGATCCATACACTTGAACATTTATATGCAGGATTTATGCGTAACCATTTAAACAGTGATAGCGTTGAAATTATCGATATATCACCAATGGGATGCCGTACGGGTTTTTATATGAGTTTAATTGGCTCTCCCTCTGAAGATCAAGTGAAAGAAGCATGGTTAGCCTCAATGCAAGATGTACTCGAAGTTAAAGCACAGAGTGACATTCCAGAATTAAATGAATATCAATGTGGAACCTATTCGATGCATTCATTAACGGAAGCAAAAGCGATTGCGCAAAATGTCATTGATGAAGGTATCGGTGTTAATAAGAATGTTGATATTGCATTAAGCGAAGCGCAACTAAAACAACTTTAATTGCGTCTAACATAGAGTAACTTAAGTATTTGCTTGACGTTACTCTTCTTCATCACCGCTATAAAGGTGAGGCAGCACTTTCACAAGTTTGACCATATTATTTTCAACTTCTAATATTTCCATTGGGTAACCACAGATCCGTGAGCTTATTTTCGCCTCTGGGATCTCTTCTAAATGCTCGATAATCAAGCCATTTAAGGTGCGAGGACCATCGGTTGGTAATGTCCATCCCATCTCTTTATTAAGGTCTCTGATACCCATGGAGCCTTCAATAATATAGGAATTGTCCTGTTGTTTATGAATTTCCTGGGAAGCGTGAGAAACATGTGTCGTCGTAAAGTCCCCTACAATTTCTTCCAGTATATCTGCAAGAGTAACAAGTCCTTGAATATCACCGTACTCATCAACAACTAAACCGATACGTTCTTTATTCAATTGAAATTTAATTAATTGCGTATTAAGGGGCGTTCCTTCGGGAATAAAGTATAACTCCCTAACGCTACGTAATAGAGATGTCTTAGTAAACTCTTCCTTTAATAGGATAAGTAATGAATCTCGTGCATGAATGAAACCGATGGCATCATCAATACTGTCACGATATAACACGGTCATAGTGTGAGTACGATGCTGTAGTTGTTTAAGAATGCTCTCCCAATCATCATTAATATCAATGGCTGCGATTTCATTTCGTGGCACCATTATTTCATCAACGGTGACTTGCTCAAGCTCTAGAATACTCAATAGCATTTGTTGGTGATGCGCTGGAATCATTGTACCTGCTTCGTCAACGACAGAGCGTAATTCATCGCTGGACAAGGCATTATCCTGTTGTTGACTCACATTGATCCCAACAATACGGAGTAGACCGTTAGAAAAACCATTAATTAACCAAACTAATGGACTGAGTAGCTTTTGTAATGGTCTTAATATAAATGAACTTGGAAAAGCAATTTTTTCAGGGTAGAGCACAGCAATGGTTTTAGGGGTGACTTCTGCAAAAATTAAAATAACCAACGTAAGTACACCGGTTGCAATAGCAATACCTGCATCGCCAAATAAACGTTGCCCAAGAATTGTCGCAATTGCAGAGGCAAGAATATTAACTAAGTTATTGCCTATTAAGATTAAGCCAATGAGTTTATCTGGTTTGGTAAGAAGTTTCTCGACGCGCATGGCGACTTTATTTTTATCTTTAGCGAGATGGCGTAATCGATAGCGATTAAGTGACATCATACTCGTTTCTGAACTTGAGAAATAAGCCGAAATTGCAATTAAAATTACCAGCGTGATAAATAAAGCACTGTTGGGTATGTCGTTCAAGATTCTCTCTTTTGTATTAAGTTAGGATTTATATTCATATGATACTAGCGATACGCACAACATAAAACAAAAATGATGACTGTAAATAGGCGCTTGGCAGTGTTTTTTGGCCAAATTGAGTAATTAATCGTTCTTCTTTATTGTATTACGTTATAAATAAAAAAATCCGATGAGTATGAGTCATCGGATTATTTGTTTAAAAATCGTAGATTATGTCTACAAGAGTTAAATTGACTTTAGAAGCTAACTTGCATGCCTACAGCATAACCAAGGTCATCAGTTGCATCGTTATCGTTACCACCAATTTGGCCATATACAGTAGTGTTGCTAGCTAAAGCATATTCAACGCCTGCAATATAATCTAGTTGGTCTGTTCCGCCAGTGATATCAGAAGTATCAACTTTAGCAGCACCTACACTGTAGGTGAATTTATCCATTGAGTAAGCAACTTGAGCACCAAAAGATGTACCAGACTCACCATCGTAACTAGTTGTTGCAGCTGTTGCAGCCAGTGTTAACGCATCCATTGAATATGTTGCTTCAACGCGGATATTTTTTTCTTTTTCAGTACCATCATCGACAAGCGCTGCGTATAAAACAACATCAAGATTGTCCATTGTCATACCGATTTTACCATCTAGGATGCTTGAATCATCGTCTGCATCACCAAATGTTTGACCCATATTATAAGCAACACCACCATAGACATTGCCTTGAGCGAAAGTGAATTTTACTGTTTGCTCACCAGAGTTAGCACCGTTTACTGCAAAATCAGATACACCGAATACGTAATCATTAAAAATACCAGCATCATCAAGTAAAGTTGCTTGTTTACCAAAAGATAGTGTGCCTGCATCAAAAATAAAACCAACAGAAGCGTGGTCTAATGTAAGAGCGTTAGTTGCGCCGTCACCAACATTTTCTACATATTCAATTGCACCGTAAACTGATAGGTCATCATTTACGACACTTGTTACTTTAGCCATTAAATCAGCATCATCAAGTTGGATTGTTGCGTCAGTACCATCTGTGTCATTTGCTAAGAAAACTTCAATGTCACCATAAAATTCAACAGCTACGCCATCTGCATCATATACAGTTGCTGCTTGAGCTGTTGCACCGAATAAACCTGTCATTGCTATCGCTAATAGAGTTTTTTTCATGATATTTATCGCCTTGTTTGCAAAGTATTAATTATTATTTAGAGTTAGTTTTATAATTTTTTGTAATAACGGTTTGCGTTTTACGATTTGTACATTAAGCAATTTGATTTGAGTTTGCAATATCAGTGGGAACTTTGTGGGAATTGTTTAAGTTATTGAATTTTATTGTTTTTATTGTTCGTTTTTTTGTTTATTTGCAGTAGATCACTATTTTTTCATGCTCATTTTTTGATAGAGCTCTCAAATTTCTGTGTAAATATTAATCTTTTTTTGTCGTGATGCTTGCATATTTTAAATTTGTAGACATTTAATCCGACGTAAAATTGCTCTTATTTATAAAAATAAGAAATTAAATTTATCATAATAGATTGAAATGAAAACAGAAATGAGTGTTCGTTCATTTTTAAATGATTAACATGCTTCTGTAGATTACTCAGGCTGTTTTTGTAAAAAGCACTACCACGCACATTTCATGTGACTGCGACACTGCGTTTCGGTTCGTATTCATTAACAGAGGCGCTGTGCGCTGCACGGATAAAAGACTAAAACAATATGTTATAAGCTAATTATTGCTTATTTTGTGCTTTTCTTTTTTTAACTCGGTGTCCTCTGTAGTGTATTTTTAATTCTTTGTCTGCTTTATCTGAGTTAAGTGCATTAAGCATGAAGATTAATTTAGAATCACTTCACTGACAAATCGACTACCGAAATAAGCAAGTGTCAGAAATGATGAGCCTGTTATGGTGCAGTAAATAGTAATGCGTCCTCTCCACCCGTGCGTATTATGGCCCCAAAGTAATAACGCATAAATAACCCAAGCAATGGTGGATAAAATAGCTTGATTGATACGTTCTGAAGTAAACATATCATCGAGAAAGAAAAAGGCTGTGATTAATGTAAAGGTTAATAAAATAAAGCCAATAAATACAATTTGAAATAAGCTTTTTTCTAGGCTCATCATTGGTGGCATATCAATTTTTGTCAGAGGGAGTTTTCTATTTTTTAAACGATAGTCAAGATAAGCTAACTGCAACGCAAACAAGCTACCAATACTTAATATTGAATAGGCTAATAATGCGAGTAATATATGCAGTCCAAGTACAGGATGGGCTTGAACATGGGTAATAAATTGACTCGGTAAATACGCGACGGCAATTAAATTAATAACGGCACAAATATAGACAACAGGTTGCAGCATACCGGTATTAAAAAGTTTGCCAGAAAAAGTAGTGAGTATTGAAATAATAAAGGTCACTAAAGATAACACGATTAAAATGGGCAAGTTTTGACCATGAAGTGTCATAATATGCTGATATAACCAATATCCATGAGTGGTTAATGCTAGGGCAATAATAGGAATGAGATAGCGATTAATTGGTTTTTTAGGTGCGATCAATTTACTAGCAGAAATGGCACTAGCAATCAGATAAAAAAGACCACAAATTAACAATAAATAATCCATATCACTCAGTATAATTAAGTTAACGATAAGGGGATTATACGATCAGCTTTGTGCTTAAAACAGTCTTTATCTGTTTAATTAATAAGTTGGTTGTAACTTAGTACTATTTTGCATTCGCAGAATTGGGTATAATTATTTTATTTTTTAGCAACGAGAGCAGAGTATGTTTGAGAATTTAACGGATCGATTGTCCAAAACCCTGAAAAATATCAGTGGCAAAGGACGCATAAATGAAAACAATATTAAAGATACTCTGCGCGAAGTGCGCATGGCGTTACTCGAAGCCGATGTTGCTTTACCCGTGGTGCGTGATTTTATCAAATCATTGAGAAAGCGTGCAGTAGGACAAGAGGTCGCGAAAAGCTTAAGCCCAGGCCAGGCATTTCTAAAAATCGTTCAAAAAGAACTTGAAGTTGCTATGGGTGAGGTTAATGAATCATTAAACCTTGCTGCACAACCTCCGGCTGTTTTATTGATGGCGGGTTTGCAAGGGGCGGGTAAAACAACGTCGGTTGCAAAATTAGCCTTATTATTAAAAAATCGCGAAAAGAAAAAAGTCTTAGTGGTGAGTGCTGATATTTATCGTCCTGCCGCGATTAAACAATTGGAAACATTAGCCGGTGAAGTTGATGCAGAGTTTTTCCCAAGTGATATTACTCAAAAACCAATTGATATTGCTAATGCCGCGATAGACCACGCTAAGAAACATTTCTTTGATGTTGTTATTGTTGATACGGCAGGTCGTTTGCATGTTGATAGCGATATGATGACAGAAATTAAAGATCTTCATAAAGCAATTAATCCTGTTGAAACGCTGTTTGTTGTTGATGCAATGACCGGTCAAGATGCAGCAAATACTGCTCAAGCCTTTAATGAAGTGTTACCGTTAACTGGTGTGATTTTAACGAAAGCTGATGGTGATGCTCGTGGTGGTGCCGCACTTTCTATTCGTCATATTACAGGCAAACCGATTAAGTTTATCGGTATGGGTGAAAAAATTGATGCATTAGAGCCATTTTACCCAGATCGTCTTGCTTCACGTATTTTAGGCATGGGTGATGTATTGTCACTTATTGAAGAAATTGAAAGCAAAGTTGATAAAGAAAAAGCCACTAAATTAGCTAACAAGATCACTAAGGGCAAAGGGTTTGATCTTGATGATTTTCGTGAGCAACTGGTACAAATGAAAAGTATGGGCGGTATGGCTGGGATGATGGACAAACTGCCTGGTATGGGACAAGTTCCCGATGCAGTTAAAAATCAGGTGAATGATAAAGCAACTAATCAAATGGAAGCGATTATCAGCTCAATGACAAAAAAAGAACGTGCTAAACCAGAAATTATTAAAGGCGGACGTAAACGCCGTATAGCTGCAGGTTCTGGTTCACAAATACAAGATGTGAACAAATTGCTTAAACAATTTACGCAAATGCAAAAAATGATGAAGAAAATGTCCGGTAAAGGCGGCATGCGTAAAATGATGAGCGGCATGCAAGGTATGATGGGCGGCATGGGTGGTGCTGGCGGTATGCCTGGAATGGGCGGAATGGGAATGCCTCCTGGTTTAGGTCGTTTTAAAAAGAAATAATCTAACTGCTACTCTTAGTTGTCAGCTGCCAGTTTATTAATGGGAGCTGCATTTTCCTCGTTCCCATTTTCAGAGTGGGGATGTATCATTGAGCTACGAGCTACGAGCTACGAGTCGAGAGTTACGAAGTTCGTAGCTCGCCACTCGCAGCTTGCTAGCCTAAGTTGTATATGTCTTTTTGATAATGCTGCAAAGTTTTTTTTATTGGGTACGAGCTACGAGTCGAGAGTTACGAAGTTCGTCGCTAGCAGCTCACCACTCGCAGTTTATTTCATCTATCCCCGCACTATTTATCCACTTACTGACAGCTGAAAGCTTGAAGCTGACAGCTAAATAAATATCATTGTGTGATTTTGATTGTTCTTTTAGCTAAGAAGAGTATAATTTTGCGGCTTTCTACAAAAGCAGGTGGTCAGAATTTTCTGACTAAATACGTTTAACAATATATAGAGGACGATATGGTAACTATTCGTTTAGCTCGTGGCGGACAAAAAAAACGCCCATTCTACCAAGTGGTAGTAACTGATAGCCGTAACGCACGTGACGGTCGTTTCCTTGAAAAAGTTGGTTTCTTTAACCCAACTGCACAAGGTAAATCAGAAAAATTACGTTTAGATACAGATCGCATCAACCATTGGGTTGGTCTTGGCGCACAGCTAAGTGATCGTGTAGCTAAATTAGTAAAAGACAACGCTGTAGCTGCATAATTGCAGTTAGGTGAGGAGCATTAGGTGAGCAACGAAAAAGCAACACCAATTGAAATGGGTAAGTTTGGTGCAGTTTATGGCATCAAAGGTTGGTTAAAAGTCCACTCCTACACCGATGACGCTGAAAGTATTTTTGAATATAAGCCTTTGTTGATGGAATCTAAAGGACAACTTCAAGAGGTTATGATTACCGATTGGAAACGTCATAATAATGGTTTTATTGCAAAAGTAGCTGGATTTGATGTTCGTGAAGATGCACAAGCCATTGTTGGTAATGCGCTTCTTATTGACTCAAGTCATCTTCCTACGTTGGAAGACGATTTCTACTGGCGAGATTTAGTCGGGTGTCAGGTTAAAACTGATAAAGGTTATGATTTAGGTGTTGTCACCGAAATGATGGAAACAGGCTCTAATGATGTGCTTGTGGTAAAAGCCAACTCGAATGATGCTTTTGGACAAAAAGAACGGTTAATTCCGTTTATTGAAGAGCAAGTGATTTCTCAAGTAGATATTACCGGCAAACTAATTACAGTTAATTGGCAACCTGATTTCTGATTACCCTGGGAGAAAAGCAATGTGGATTGGGGTTGTAAGCCTCTTCCCGGATATGTTCCGGGCCATTAGCGAAAATGGGGTGACAGGTCGAGCGATTAAACATAATCTGCTTTCGATTCAATGTTGGAATCCACGTGATTTTACTTTGGATAAACATAGAACGGTTGATGACCGTCCCTATGGTGGTGGTCCTGGTATGTTGATGATGGTGCAACCTTTACGGGATGCAATTGTTGCAGCAAAACAGGCCGCTTTAGAAGCAGGGCACGAGGCAAAGGTAATTTATCTTTCTCCTCAAGGACAACGTTTAAACCATCATAATGCAGTGTCATTATCAAGCGAAACCGCTTTGATTTTAGTCGCAGGACGTTATGAAGGAATAGATGAACGCGTAATTGAAAGCTTAGTTGACGAAGAATGGTCAGTAGGTGATTACGTGTTAAGTGGTGGTGAGCTGCCTGCAATGATCTTAATTGATGCAGTGGTACGTTTTGTACCTGGTGTATTAGGTCATCAGCAATCAGCAGAACAAGACTCCTTTGCGGATGGCTTGTTAGATTGCCCACACTATACGCGTCCTGAGATGTTAGATGGTAAGCAAGTGCCAAGTGTTTTATTAAGTGGTGATCATGAAAAAATTCGTCTTTGGCGTTTAAAACAATCACTGCAACGCACGAAAAAAAGAAGGCCCGATTTATTAAACAACCTAGCTCTGACTGACGAGCAAGCTAAATTGCTTGCTGCTCTGGAAAGTGACTCCAACTAACCAGCGATGTTATTGGCTAACTAGGTATTAAAGGTATTAAAATGAGCAATATTATACAAGCAATTGAAAATGAACAATTACGTACTGATATCCCTGAATTTGCACAGGGTGACACAGTTGTAGTACGTGTTCGCGTAAAAGAAGGTGAAAAAGAGCGTCTTCAAGCATTTGAAGGTCTTGTTATCGCTAAGCGTAACCGTGGTTTACATTCTTCTTTCACAGTTCGTAAAATTTCGAATGGTGAAGGTGTTGAGCGTGTATTCCAAACTCACAGCCCAATTGTAGGAAGCGTTGAAGTTAAACGTCGCGGTGTGGTTCGTCAAGCTAAACTATACTACTTACGTGAACTTACTGGTAAAGCTGCTCGTATTAAAGAGAAGCTTGGTAAGAAGTAATTTTTTAAATTGCAGTTTAATTAGTTCTATTGAATAGAATTAATTGCTAAAAGCCCGCTTTTTTGCGGGCTTTTTTGTTTCTCTAGTAATACTATTTTTCTAAGAAAATAATGCCAATCATAATAATTAGCTGATCTATTTGACCGGTTAAAATTGTTTATTGCTTAATTTTCGCTACTTTTTACTGTCAATATTTGGATTAAATACAGGTAATGTAACGATAAAACGGGTAAATTTTCCATATTCAGATTCTATTTCTATGTATCCATTATGTCGTTTGATAATTTGAGAGCAAATCGTTAGTCCAATTCCAAGACCAAAGTTTCCTTTTCTTTTCGTCGTATAATTTAACTCGAATATTTTTGAGCGAATTGATTCTGGAATGCCTGAACCATCGTCTTCAATAATGACTTGAATATTAGGCGTTTCATCATAGGGAAGATTGACCGTTGATATTTTAAGTTTTCCTTGACCATCCGTTGCATCAATTGCGTTAGAAATGATATTTGTCCAAACTTGACCTAATTCTATTGGATAACAATCAATTTTTGGAAGAACTTGGTATTCTCTAATAACTTGATAATTCTTCAGTTTATTTTCAAAAATAATGAGTGTTTCTTCCAGTCCTTCGTGGATATTGGTAGAGCTACAGGTTTCGCTATCTTGTCCTGCATAATGTTTTAAGCTTTTTACTAAATTTGCAATACGTGTTGAGCAGCTATTACTATTTCGTAAGATGGTTCCTACTTGATAATATTGATTGAGTAATAACACACTATCTTTGAAATTACGGTCATTTTCTAATGGGATAGTAATATTATCTAGATTCATATTGACTAATAACTTCGCCATTTTTTTATCTTTGATCGTTGGTAATAAGTTTTTTATGCGTTGTCTTACCTCCGACGTTGAAAGTGGACGAACGGTTAGTCCTTGCTCTAACACTTTTGATGCAAGCAAAGAGAAGGCGCTATGTTTTTCGTAATCTAACAAGCTGCTAATAAGTGTAATTAATGTATCTGAGCCTCTTAATATTGCCGCAATAGGGTTGTTTAGTTCATGGGCTATTCCCGCCACTAATTGCCCTAATACGGCCATTTTTTCACTATCAACTAACTGACTATGGGCTGCATCTAAGGAGTTTAAGGTTTCCTTAAGGGTTAATTCTGCGGAAATGCTGCGTTGTAAGCGACGATTAAAATTACGCAATAATAAGCTACTGAAAGGCGCGAGCAATGCCGTATTTACTTTCATAATGTTTGAAAAAACTACTTTATCTATTTTTAATACTTCCGTTGTAGACAGGGTTAGACTGGTACTAAATGCGCTTTCTCCGGTTAAAAAAGACATGCCGCCAACAATACCACCTGCTTGCATAATAGTGAGATCTTGCGTTTCATTTTGTGTATTACGTTTTTTTATTAAGACTTCCCCCTTACAGATAAACCAAAGAAAAGAATTGGGTTCACCTTCTCTGGTTAATAAGTGATTTGAACTGTAAGTTCGACGAACATCTTTATCACCTTGCTCTTCTAAGACAAAATATAAATACCTAAGAACGAGGTTAGATAATTCAGAGTCGGTATAGAGGGAATAATCGATAAATTTATCTTGAAAACTTGGTGTTTCAGAAGAGTCTAATGTATTAAGTAAACGGGTTTTATTAATTGGGCTATATTGTGTTTTTCGGTTTTTTTGTTGGTTTATTCGATAGCTACTTACCTGGGTCTGGACAATGCGTAGTAGTTCTTGCACTTTATAGGGAACTTGTAAAAAGTAATCAATATGGCCTTGATTAATGAACTCTCCTAACATTGATACCGTTGGCGTGTCGGTATAAATTATTTTTCTTAATTGGTTACATTGTGGTTGTTTAAATAGAGAAATGGCATAACCATCCAGCAATGTTTCTGCACAAATAACTAAGGCGATATTTTGATTATCTTGTAATAGTAATTGTTCTGCATTTTTTTGTGTGTCTGCGTCAATAATGTTGAATCTAACACTTAATGGGAGCAAGTCTTGTTTTAATTGAGCGAGGCGTTGCAATTCACTATCAACACATAAAATACTTAGCATAAATTATATTCTCTTTAAGCGGGAGTGATCTCTATTAATAAGAATATAGGTTTCTATAATATTTGGGGAATTTTTATCTTACTTTTTAATATAAAAATAAAATGCTTAGCAATATGAGTATGATAATCTTGTATACTGCATAGCTATAAGTTGCTCCCTATAAAAAGAGATAAGATATGAAAATAACATTACCTGAATATAAAAATGCACAGGTCTTAGTCGTTGGCGATGTTATGTTAGATAGGTATTGGCATGGCCCAACAGGGCGAATCTCACCAGAAGCGCCTGTACCGATTGTTAAAGTTGAAGAAATTGAAGAGCGTCCAGGCGGCGCTGCAAATGTCGCGCTAAATGTTGCCGCGCTTGGTGGTAGTGCAACGTTAATTGGTCTAGTTGGTAATGATGAGCCTGCAAATGCATTAGCAAATAGCTTGAAATCAGTTCATGTTAAAACTGATTTTGTTATATTACCGAATTTCCCGACGATTACTAAATTACGTGTATTAAGCCGTCATCAGCAATTAATTCGATTAGATTTTGAACAAAGTTTCCATCATATTGATAGTGTTCAAATGGTTGAAAAAATTGAATCAAATTTATTAGTTAACTATAAAGTTGTTATATTTTCAGATTACAATAAAGGATCATTATCGGATATACAGCCGATGATTCAGCTAGCAAAAGCATCGGGTGCAACGGTGTTAGTTGATCCAAAAGGTGCTGATTTTGAAAAATATCGCGGTGCAACATTACTTACCCCTAATTTATCCGAATTCGAAGCGGTTGTTGGCCATTGTGATTCCGATGAACAATTAGTTGAGCGAGCGTTAGGTTTAATTAAACAGTTTGATTTACAAGCACTGTTAATTACCCGAAGTGAGAATGGAATGACCTTAGTAAGGGAAGGTGTTGCTCCTTTTCATTTACCTACTTTAGCCCAAGAAGTTTATGATGTTACCGGTGCTGGTGATACGGTTATTTCTGTTTTGGCGTCTTCTTTAGCTGCAGGTAGTTCTTTTGAAGAAGCTTGTACACTGGCCAATGCCGCTGCGGGTGTTGTAGTGGGGAAAATAGGGACATCAACGGTAAATACGATTGAACTAGCGAATGCCGTTTATAGCCAACAAGAAATTGGTTTTGGTGTGTTGTCTGAAGAGCAATTAAAAATTGCAGTAAAATTAGCACAGCATCGTGGTGAGAAAGTGGTAATGACTAATGGTTGCTTTGACATTTTACATGCCGGTCATGTTGCTTACCTTAATACTGCGCGTGAGCAAGGGCAGCGATTGATCGTTGCCGTTAATAGTGATGAATCTGTTCGAGGCTTGAAAGGCGAAGGGCGTCCAATTAACCCTATTGATCGTCGTATGGCCGTGTTAGCTGGTTTAGGCGCCGTTGATTGGGTGATTGAATTTACAGAAGAAACGCCACAACGGTTAATCGCTGAAGTATTGCCTGACTTATTAGTTAAAGGTGGCGATTATAAACCAGAAGAAATTGCAGGTGGTGCTGAGGTTATTGATAATGGTGGTGAGGTTCGAGTATTACAGTTTGAAGAAGGTTGCTCGACTACTGAGATTATTAAAACTATTCGAAATAACGATTAGCATATGATTCTTGAATTAATGATGACCCTATTTTTCTAGGGTTATCATTGATTTTTTATTATATACCCGTTACCAATTAAGATGCTGATTTCTGCATCTTGAATGGTAACGGGTATATAAATACAGAGGTTAAGCGGACCTATTTAAAATTTCTCAAACGATAACCGTTTTTTGTTTTTATACTGCTATTTTTCTTTTATCCCATAATTTCAAATTAGTCATTCTCCTCTTATTAAGATCTGCTATGCTCTTTGACTACACAAAATATCTTTTTATTAGCATTTAAATAACAAAAAAACTATTTATTTATTCAGACTAAATGGTTTTATCTATCGAGTGATTGTGTAGATTATAACTTTATCGCAATAAGCTTATGCTTGTCCCAAAATATATATCTGGAGTATTACATGTTAGAGAACATTGAAGGTCAAAGAGTGCCAAATACAAGTTTTCCTGCTCGTCAAAATGATGAATGGGTAAACATCACTACTGATCAACTATTTACAGGGAAAACAGTTGTTTTATTTGCATTACCGGGGGCATTTACACCAACGTGTTCTTCAACTCATTTACCTCGTTATAATGAATTAGCTGGCGTGCTTAAAGAAAACGGTGTGGATGAAATTGTTTGTCTGAGTGTTAATGATACCTTTGTTATGAATGCATGGTTGGCGGATCAAGAAGCGGGTAATATTACCGTTGTTCCTGATGGTTGCGGTACCTTCAGTGAAGGGATGGGGATGTTAGTTGATAAAAGTGAAATAGGGTTCGGTAAACGCAGCTGGCGTTATAGTATGCTAGTTAAAGATGGCGTTATTGAAAAAATGTTTATAGAGCCTAATCAGCCTGGCGACCCATTTGAAGTCTCTGATGCTGATACAATGCTTAATTACATTAATCCTAAAGCAAAAGCACCTTCAGCGGTCACGTTATTTACGAAACCTGGATGTCCGTTCTGCACCAAGGCAAAAGCAGCTTTAAAAGATAATAACATTGCATTTGAAGAGATTGTACTTGGTACTGATGCGACTAGTGTGAGCTTAAAGGCCATTACAGGGCAGACGACTGTTCCTCAACTTTACGTTGATGGGCGTCATGTGGGTGATAGTAATGCCGTTATTGCATATGTAAACAGCTAACGTTTTAATATCATAGAAACAATAAGCGCTATTTGAATAAATGGCGTTTTAAAGATAACTTAAAAATAATGCAATAAAAATAACGCCACCGACGTAGTTATTATTTTGAAAAGCTTTAAAGCAAGCCTCTCTTTCTCGGTCTGTAATTAATATTTGTTGATTAATAAATAATCCAAGCACCACGGTTAATCCCACAAAATAGATCCAGTTTAATCCTTCTAGCCAACCTAAAAAAACTAATAAACATAAAGATGAAAATTGTAGTAACCCTATAATTAATCGATCATTTTTCGCAAACAAAATCGCAGTGGATTTTACACCTATTTTTAAGTCATCATCTCTATCGACCATGGCATAAAGTGTATCGTAGGCGATAGTCCATAAAATATTAACGGCAAATAATATCCATACAACCGTTGCTAATTTTCCAGCTTGTGCTGCATAGGCCATAGGGATTGACCAACCAAAGGCAAGGCCAAGTATAAATTGTGGAAAGTGGGTAAAACGTTTCATAAAGGGGTAAGAAAAAGCAAGTAAAATACCAACAATGGAGAGTTGAATAGTAAGGCTATTTTGTGTCAATACTAATAAAAAAGAACTGATTGATAAGACTAAAAACAAGGCAATTGCTTCGATACTCGTTGCTCTTCCTGACGGTAAAGGGCGATCTTTAGTGCGCTTTACAAAACCGTCTATTTTACGATCTGCGAAATCATTGATAACGCATCCTGCACTGCGCATTAATAAAACACCTAAGATAAATACCACTAAAACCGATAGATGAGGAAAGCCTTTAGCTGCAATCCATAAAGCCCAGAGTGTTGGCCAAAGTAAAAGAAGGCTGCCAATTGGTTTATCCATACGCATTAATTGCAGATAGGCTTGACACTTTTGTTTACAAAAATAATTCATATTTGATAAATGCCTGATGCGGGTAAAAATAGTTCACTAACAAGTAGCGGTTTATCTTCTAAAAAAAACTGAGATCGACGAGCCCAAAGTGTATTTGGAGATTGTTGCTCAAGTGATTGGCAGAGATTGTTTAATGGTTTATTTTCGGTAAATGCGGCAACTTCAATCGGACCTCTTTTCATATTGGTGTTTTGAAATAATATTTTGCCAAGTGATTGATTCCCAATATTCGCTAACTGAGTTTGTTGCTTATCTAAAGTACTGAGGGGAATTTCTGTTTGTGCAAAAACAACGGGGACATCATCACAATACAAAAAGACTTCACGTAATAATATTTTTTTTTCATGAGGAAAGCATCCGGATAAATTTTCCGTTGAAGCATCTATAATGAGTTGGTGGTTTACTTGAACATGAAATTTTGCGTATAAATTTTCAAGTTTCTTAGTTAACGAATCTTCGTCGTAAAGCCATGAATTTATTTTATCAGTACAAGGTTCCATTTGGTTTTGAGTTGCCCAAGATGCAGCTAAAGATATTGGAAATGGGTGATTGTGCATAATGACCTTTACTCGTTGATCTAATTTTGAGTTACAATAATGATGTTTTGCTATTGTATCATTCAAATATCTTCAAACCACTGGTTTATACAATCATGAATCGTAGTTTTTGTAATAAGGAAAGAGCTGTGTTTAAAAAAGTGCTTATTTTAATATTTTGTTTTTCATTTTTATCTTCACCTCTATTTGCAGAGGAGGGGGCAGAGGCGAATGACTACCAGTATTACTCCATTGAGCCAGATATTATTACAAATTATATTAAATCAGGAAAACGTATAGGATTTATACGTATGACTGTTGAGCTAATGGTGCGTTCCAAAGACGATTATGCCCTATTAGAAAAACATGACCCCCTTATTCGCGACAGAATTATTACGATTTTAGGGGAGCAAGACGAAAAGGCAGTAAAATCGGTGGATCAGAGAGATGCTATTCGTCAGCGTTGTGTCGAAGAGTTAAATGAACTGCTCTTTACTGAAACAAAAGCAAAACCGATTATCGATGTACTGTTTACTAAATTCTTATTTCAATAACTGGCTTTCGATTTCTTATTAACCCTTGGTATGTAATTTTGGGCTGATAAAGGCAAGAAATAGCCCTGCAAGCAATCCAACTAAATGGGCATAATTAGCCACATTAACCGGTAATATATTAACAAAACCTAGTACGAGCCAACCGAGTAAAAAGATAAAATAAGCATTAGGCAATAATACGTTGCCTTGTTTATTTAGTTTTCCAGATAACCAACAATAGCCAACCAATCCATAAACAACACCACTTAACCCTCCGAAATAAGGGCCAACGACATAAAACTGTGCCAGATTAGAAGTGATAGCGGTAAATAAAAATAGTAATACTAAGCGAAGTTTTCCATGGTGCTTTTCAACCGTGCCCGCTAATTCCCACCACCAAAGTAAATTGAAGGTTATATGTAATGCGCTAAAGTGTAAAAAAGCAGGAGTAACAAAACGCCAGCTTTGTGAGTAATCGAAGGGAAGTGATGTAAAAAAAGCAAAGGGAGAATGCATTGGCTCAACAAAGCCAAGACTCGTTAATGCATAAATAATAATACATGCGATGAAAATGCTATGACTGACTAAACCACCACGCGCAATGAAATTAGAAAAAATATTAGAATTTACATAGGCTAACTGCGAATGTTGCTTGCTTGGTGACCCCGTTTCCCAGCTTGCTGATAAATATTTGGTTTCATTTGGGTTTTGTAAAAAAAGGGCAAGTTCTTCTTCGGCTTGCATTTGATCAGTATCTAATTTAATTATTATTAGATAAGTAAATTCATCGTGTTGAATTTCATTCTGAATTTGAATACTGGTTAAATAGTCAGAGAAAGCCTGTGCAACACGTAAATTTTGAAAATGATGAAGTGTGAACATATATTAACTTTCCAGTTTTCGAATATCATTATTACTGAAAGAAACGGTGTTTTCTTGATTGAGCAATTGGAGAAATAGCATTGAGCGTTCAAGCCCATCTTGCTCTTTAAAAATAGCCGTTAACCCTTGAAAAGAGCCATTTAGAATTTCGACTTTGTCTCCTTTTTTTAGGTCAACTTTGTTATCAGCATTGAGATCATTAATGGAATAACAAAGTTTTTCCAAATTTTCGATTAGTGTTTCAGGCACGCTAATAATTTTATTACCAAATTTTACTAGATCATTAACGCCCCGTGTTGAACGAATTTTAGGAAATGCACTATTTTCTTTATCGGTTAAGATAAATAAATAACTCGGGAAAAGTGCTTCTTCGATAACAGTCTTCTTTCCTCTTATTATCTTATTTTTTCGAATTTTGGGAAAAAAAGAGTGAATCCCCTGATTATGTAAATTCTGTTGCGCACGTAATTCTTCTCTACTTTTACAATAGGCAACAAACCACTGTTCACTCATATTTTTTCCTTTGCTACTTTATGACGCTACTATATTGAAAATATTAAATTAACTAAATTATTTTTACAGAGTAAAGCTCTATAATACTTTATTTTCTCCCTATATTTATTCTTATTTCTTGAATATGTCAAAAAACCAACTAACTTTAGAATGTTGCTTAAATGTTAACGTTAGGATGGTTTTTATTCTATTGTTAACATTTAAGATCCCACTTTTATTTTAAAAAAGGATGTTTACATGTTTAATAAATTACTATTTCGTTTAATTTTAACTGCCTCACTTGTTACTTTTGGGACAGTTCAAACTACTTTTGCTGCCGATTCGAAGACACCATCAAGTATTAATACATTAAAATCAACCGCTTCAACTGAAAAGTCAAAACAATCAACGACGGTTAAAAACAAGACAAGCAAAGCGGTGGAAAGTTCTAAAAAATCGATGTCTACGACTAAGAAAAAAACCGTTGCCTCGGCATCGTCGATGAGTAAAAAGATCAATATCAATACAGCGAGTACTGATGATTTAATGTCAATTAAAGGGATAGGAGAAGCTAAAGCAAAGGCGATTGTTGATTACCGTAGAAAGAATGGGAAATTTACGGATCTTGAGCAATTAACTAATGTGAAGGGCATCGGTGATGGTATTTTGAAGAATGCTCAGCCCTATTTAACATTAAAATAGATTGATATTATATCTTGGGAACTGCTTGGCTTCATTACAGTTCCTGTTTTTATGTATCGGTAAATTAAGCTAAGGAAGATAAACAGGTCTTAAGGTTTTAACTTATTAATTTTGTGTTAGAATCTTTGTGTATTTATTATTTTTTGATTTTATATGGCAGATTTATTACGTAAGAAAAATTGCTGTAAATTGAAAATTTTTTGTGTTTTATTCTGATAAATCTAAAAGGAAGTTGAATTTTATGATTAAAAAATGTTTATTTCCCGCTGCAGGTTATGGGACTCGTTTTCTTCCCGCAACTAAGTCTATGCCGAAAGAAATGATGCCGATTGTTAATAAACCATTAATTGAATTTGGTGTCGATGAAGCCTTAGAAGCTGGTATGAATGGGATGTGTATCGTGACTGGGCGAGGAAAGAACTCGTTAACTGACCACTTCGATATTAATTATGAATTAGAGAATGAAATTAGTGGTACACCGAAAGAAGAGAAGCTGAAAGATATTCGTGCCATTATGGACAATGCTTACTTTACCTTTATTCGTCAACGTGAAATGAAAGGACTTGGTCACGCGATTTTAATTGGTAAGAAATTAATTGGCGATCAACCTTTTGCTGTCGTTTTAGCCGATGACCTATGTATTAATGAAGAAGGTGATGGCGTATTAAAGCAAATGGTTGCTTTATATAATCAGTTCCGTTGTACTATTGTTGCCGTTCAAGAAGTACCTGAAGATCAAATCCATAAATATGGTGTGATTAAAGGTGAAATGATTAAAGATGATATTTATCGTGTTGATGACATGGTTGAAAAACCACCTCAAGGAACTGCTCCAAGTAATTTAGCGATTATTGGTCGTTATATTTTAACGCCTGATATCTTTGATATTCTTAAAGAAACGCCTCCTGGTAAAGGTGGCGAAATTCAAATTACGGACGCATTGCTAACTCAAGCCAAGAAAGGTTGTGTGCTCGCTTATAAATTTAAAGGTAAACGTTTTGATTGTGGTAGTGTGCCTGGTTATATCGAAGCAACTAACTACGTCTATGACAATATCTACGAAGATTAAAATGAACTAAGATTAAATACCTTTTCGAATTAAGTATCGATAAGGTGTTTGTTCTACGTTTGCTTCCACTAGCGTATGCTCCATAAATCGGCAAAAGCTAGGTATATCTCTAGTGGTTGCAGGATCATCTGCAATCACATTTAATAACTCACCTTCCTGCATTTTTCTGACTGTTTTACGGACCATCATGACAGGCTCAGGACATCGCAATCCGATTGTATTGAGTTCTTGGCTGCTTTCTTTATCCATTACATCTATATCACTTCTATTGTTATCGTTTTAGTTCGGAGAGCTATTCTAGAGCTATTCTAAAGCTATTTATGATGATGATCTAGTCGAATGCCGATAGCATTCTAATTTTAGTGTTTAGCTTGTTAGATGGGAGTTTTTTATAGGGAAGATGTTGAGATTCCGAACAACGTTAGGAATCTCAGAACAAATATGAATGTTTCGCTTTCAACTATTAGACTTCAATTCAATACATTTCTTAGCAAGAATGACAAATAGCTGAAAGCGTATTGTGTTTAGATTAACCTGTATTACGAAGACCTGCTGCAATACCTGCAATGGTAACCATTAATGATTGATCAATAACAGGACAAATTTCATCGCCATTTTTACGAGAACGACTCAGTAATTCTGCTTGTAGTAAATTAAGCGGATCAACGTAAGGGTTACGGAGTTCAATTGACTCTTTTATCCATGGTTGTTCTTGCATTAATTTATGATCTGGAATTGTTTCTAGTACGGTTTCACGAGTCAGTACAAGATTCTCACGTAAACGTTGTCCTAGTGGCCATAATTCTTTAGGAACGAGGCGCTCTTCATAGAACTTAGTTAACGCTTCATCGGCTTTCAAAAAGACCATTTCAAACATTTCAAGACGCGTTTGGAAGAATGGCCATTTTTGGTACATTTCTCGTATAAGCGGTTTTTTACCTTCATCAAGGTATTGTTTAAGTGGTGTACCTGCACCTAACCATGCAGGTAGCATTAGTCGGTTTTGACTCCAAGCAAAGATCCAAGGAATGGCACGTAAGCTTTCAATCCCACCATTAGGTTTGCGTTTTGATGGTCGACTACCCAATGCTAATTTGCCTAATTCTAGCTCTGGAGTTACGCTTCTGAAATAAGGAACAAATTCAGGCTCTTCACGGACAAATCGACGGTACTCTTCACAAGATTCTTCAGCAAAGCGTTCCATCAAATCACGCCATTCTTGTTTTGGTGCTGGTGGCGGTATTAAATTCGCTTCAAGCACTGCGGCAGTGTAAAGGTTCAAACTTTGAATGGCCACCTTAGGCAAACCAAACTTAAAGCGAATCATTTCACCTTGCTCTGTAACACGCAAACCACCTTTTAATGAACCAGGAGGTTGGGATAGTAAAGCTTGATGTGCCGGTGCGCCACCACGACCAATTGTGCCACCACGTCCGTGGAATAAAACAAGTTTGATATCGTTATCTTCACAAATTTTAACCAGTGCTTCCTGCGCAGTATATTGTGCCCAGTTAGCTGCCATTACACCTGCATCTTTGGCAGAATCAGAATAACCTATCATCACATGTTGTTCGCCACCGATATAGCCTCGGTACCAATCAACAGCCAATAAACGTTTCATTACTTTTGCCGCATTATTTAAGTCGTCTAGTGTTTCAAATAATGGTGCAACGGGAATGCGATTAAAGCAGCCTGTTTTCTTTAATAATAATTGAACCGATAAAACGTCTGAAGCTTGACGGGCCATTGATATAATATAAATGCCGAGCGCTTCTGGATCCGTTTTTGCTATAACACGGAAAGTATCGATTACTTCTTGTGACTCTGCAGATGGCTTCCAAGTATTCGGGATAAGTGGGCGTTTGCTATTTAATTCTTGTAATAAAAATGCTTGTTTATCAGTTTCTTCCCACGCATTGTAATCGCCGATACCAAGGTAGCGTGTTAATTCTGCAATGGTATCGCCATGACGCTCACCGTCTTGACGAATATCGAGTTTGACTAAATTGATACCAAAACAAGCGATGCGGCGTAAAATATCTAAAATCAAGCCATTTGCAATACTGTGCATGCCTGTTTTAATTAACGAGTTGTAACAAAGCTCAAGGGGGGTTTTTAATTGCTCTGTGCTTGTCACGATATCTTTCGCGCTGCTACTTAATCCTTGTAGTGTCGCACTAAGCGCTGTTCGCGTTTCTTTTAGCTCTTCACGCAGTTGACGTAAAATAACTCGGTACGGTGCATCTACACCTTCACCCACAGCTGCTTGCAATTCTGCGGAGCAATTATCCATGGATAATTCTTCCGTTAGTAGTTTGATATCATTGAGATATAAATCTACGGCAACCCAACGACTGGTTAGTAACACTTCTTCAGTTACTTTTGCGGTAACAAATGGATTACCGTCTCTGTCGCCCCCCATCCAAGATGTAAATTTAATGGGAGATGCATCGATAGGTAGTGAGATATCTAACTCTTTTTGTAAACTTTCATCAAGTTGACGAACATATTCAGGCACCGCTTCCCATAAGCTATTTTCAATAAATGCAAAGCCAGCTTTTGCTTCATCAACAGGTGTTGGGCGTACTTTACGAATATCATTGGTATGCCATGCTTGAGTTATTAATTCTTCAAGGCGTCCAAGTAATTTATCACGCTCTTTATCGGATATATCGTGAAGTTCAAGTAATGTTAAACAATCATTGATTGCAGTATGTTTATGAATAAGGGTACGACGAGTCACTTCTGTCGGATGTGCTGTGAGTACCATGTTCATCTGCAGTTCACTGACTGCATGTTGAATTGCTTCTTGACTGAGGTTTTCAGATTTTAAGCGTTGGATTAATTGCGATATGGGATCGGGAGAACAAACACTACGGTCGCAATGACGAGAGATACCATGAAATTGTTCAGCGATATTAGCCAGATTTAAAAAGTGAGTAAATGCTCGTGCAACTGGTAGTAGTTCATCATCGGATAGATTATTAAGTAAGTTAACGAGTGTTTCACCATCGTTTTCATTACCTGCGCGAGATGATTTAGAAAGTTGTCTAATGGTTTCTATTTTATCAAGAAACTCAGCACCTAAATGTTCACTGATACTTTTACCCAGCAGTTGTCCTAATAAGCCAACGTTGCTGCGTAAGTTCGCATATTCTTCTGTCATATATCCTATAATCCTTGTAATAAAATTACATTTATAAATAAAAAGGAATAACTAACTTATCATAACCGGTATAACAATCAATATAGCGTGAATAAAATCTATCCAAATTTATTCTTCTTTATATCAACTGGTAATTTAATTACATAAGTTAATTGCTTTCATGTGTTGTGTATTCTGTAGGCTAGCTGCAGTAGTGTTTTATCATTTTTTCAATAACACTTTTGGTTGGCTTGACGAATGAGAGGTCAAGATATTCGTCTGCTTGATGCGCCTGTGCAATATGTCCAGGGCCTAAAACAATCGTATCACAGCCAAGTTGTTGAATAAAAGGCGCTTCTGTACAGTAGTTCGCACTCTCTGCTGAGTTACCTGTATAGATTTCTGCATTTTCAATTAAATCTGAGTGTAATGGGCATTGGTATGAGGGAATTGGCTCATGTAAATGGTAAACATCAACACTTTTTGGATAACGTTTTTCAATTTCCGATAGTGCTTGCTTAATCATCATGAACAATTCATTTGTTGTCAGACCTGGAATGGGGCGCATATCGATGTGTAATTCACAGCAACCACATATTCTATTAGGGCTATCTCCACCATGAATCGCACCAAAATTAAGGGTTGGATAAGGAACTTTAAAATGCGGGTTAGAGTAGTTGTCTTTGAGTTTTTGTTGTACTTTTTTTAATTCATTAATAACGAGGTACATCACTTCGATTGCATTTAAGCCTGCTTCAGGATCGGAGCTATGACCTGTTCGCCCTGTGATACGAATACCTTCAGACATATTTCCTTTATGCATCACAACAGGAGATAATCCAGTTGGCTCACCTATAATGGCATAATCGGGTTTAAACTTTTTTTGTTGCCCTATTTGTTGCGCGCCAGCCATGCTTGTTTCTTCATCGGCAGTCGCTAAAATACGTAGGGGTTTCTTAAGCTTTGTTAAATCGATCTCTTTTAGTGCTTCAATAATAAATACAAAAAAGCCTTTCATATCGATGGTGCCTAAACCATATAAACGATCGTCTTTTTCAACTACTGTAAAAGGATCTGTTGTCCAAAGCTTCTCGTCATAGGGAACGGTGTCGGTATGTCCTGAAAGTAATAAACCGCCATCACCTTCACCTAAGGTCGCGATTAAGTTATATTTACCAGGCGCATTTTTTACTGCTTCGATTTCATTTTTGAAACCAAGTTGCTCAAGCCACGTAGCCAATTGATTAATGACCTGTAAATTACTTTGATCCCATGACGAGTCGGTTGAACTGATTGATGGGATAGCGATAATATCTTTATATAGGTTTAAAAATGGGGGCAATGACATAGTGCACCTTTAAATAAATCGAGAAAAATTGTGTTGTATATAAAGGAAGAATAGTTTGTTAATAACAATTATCTTTCACAACACAATAGCAGATTAAATGATCAAGTAAATACCTTAAAATAAATATTCATTAATATTGAATAAATAGTCACTTCTGGTTACTATGTGTTTTTGATCGTGAAGTAAAGATCTAGACTACATTTCTTTGCGATTCTTGTCGTTTTTTTAGAGTCAACAAAACAGGAACTTCTTTATGTTAAAAGCCATTGTTGTGGGTGCTAGCGGATATACTGGCGCAGAATTAGCACATTTTCTAACCCGTCATCCCGACATCGAATTGGCTGGTTTATATGTTTCTGAAGGTAGCTTAGATAAGGGTAAAAAGTTATCCAGTCTTTATGGTAACTTACTCGGTGTAGTTGATATGCCATTACAACCACTTGGTAACAGTGGCATTGAAGCGGCCTGTAAAGGTATCGACATTGTTGTTTTAGCAACTGCGCATGAAGTTAGCCACGATCTTGCGCCATTATTTTTAGCGCAAAATACTGTTGTTTTTGATTTATCCGGTGCATTTCGAGTTAATGAAAGTGGTTTTTATGATAAGTTTTATGGTTTTACACATCAACATCCACAATTACTTGAAAAAGCGGTTTATGGTTTAGCTGAATGGAATGCTGAAGCGGTTAAAAATACTGATCTTATTGCAGTGCCTGGGTGTTATACAACCGCATCATTAACAGCTCTAAAGCCTTTGGCTGAAGCGGGTTTAATCAAAGCGGGAACTAAACCGACAATTAATGCGACCAGTGGTGTGAGTGGCGCGGGACGAAAAGCAAGTGTAGTGAGTAGTTTCTGCGAAGTTAGTTTACAACCTTATGGTGTGTTTACCCATCGTCATAAACCTGAAATTGATCAGCATTTGGGATTGCCGGTGGTCTTTACACCACATTTAGGTAGCTTTAAACGCGGAATTTTAGCCAGTATTAATGTGCAACTAAAAGCTGGCGTGACTGCAGAGCAAGTTAATCAAGCTTATCAAGAAGCCTATGCAGATAAACCTATTGTTCGTTTGATGGATGGAACGTTCCCTGCACTTAAAAATGTTGTAGGGACACCTTACTGTGATTTAGGTTGGGCTGTTGAAGGAGAAGACTTGGTTGCATTTAGTGCGATTGATAACCTATTAAAAGGTGCGTCATCACAAGCAATACAATGCATTAATTTGCGTTTTGGTTTTGCTATTACAACGTCACTTTTATAAACAGGATAGAATCATGACAAGCGCATTAAAACCTTTATTGATTAAGCTCGGCGGTGCAGTACTTGAAAATGAGCAGGCATTAACCAATTTATTTTCGGCTTTAACTGCATATCTAAAAGATAAACAACGTCCATTGTTATTAGTACATGGTGGTGGTGTTATTGTTGAAGATGTTTTAAAAAAAATGAACATCGTTAGTCAGAAGAAAAATGGTTTAAGAATTACGCCTTTTGAACAAATTCCCTATGTTGCAGGTGCACTAGCAGGAACATCAAATAAACTTTTGATGGCAAAAGCGTTACAAGCTGGTCTTTCTGCCGTTGGCTTATCGCTTGCAGATGGTTTTAGTTGTAAAGTGACACAAATGGATCCAGATCTTGGCGCGGTTGGTCTTTGTAGTCCAAACAATCCTTCATTAATCAATGGATTACTTGCTGGTGGCCATCTACCTGTTATTTCCTCGATTGGCATTGGTGATGATGGGCGTTTATATAACGTTAATGCAGACCAAGCTGCGATTGCTATTTGTGAGTTAATTGATGCAGAGCTTGTGTTCTTATCCGATGTTGATGGTGTTTGGGACGATAAAAAACAGGTTATTCCTGAATTAGGTACTCAATTAGCAGATAAACTCATTGCTGAGAATGTGATTCAAGATGGCATGGCTGTCAAAGTAAAAGCAGCATTGCAAGCCGCAGAACAATTAGGTTATGTTATGTTGGCAAGTTGGAAAAACCCAGATAATTTAGTGTCATTGCTTGCCGGACAAGCAGTGGGTACAAAAGTAGTTAAGTAGAGAGTTGAATATGGAAAATTTATTAACCGGTTTAGAAATGACTCAGCAAGAAGCACTAGATCTTATTGCACTGGGTAAAGATTTAAAAGCAAACCCGACTAAATATGCACAAGCATTAGCGGGAAAAAGTGTTGTTACGTTATTCGAAAAACAATCGCTACGTACGCGTGTAACGTTTGATATTGGCATTCATAAATTGGGTGGTCATGCTGTATATTTAGACCAAGCGAATGGTGAAATGGGGCAACGTGAAGATGTGAAAGATTTTGCAGCAAATATTTCTCGTTGGGCGGATTGTATTGTGGCACGTGTTTATGACCACAAAACAATATTAGAAATGAACAAGTATTCATCTGTGCCAGTTATTAATTCACTTTGTGATTTGTACCACCCTTGCCAAGCGATGGCTGATTTTATGACGTTATCTCAGAATTATGATGACGTATCGCAAGTTAAACTTGCTTATATCGGTGATGGTAATAATGTGACTCACTCATTATTTATTGCTGGTGCTATTCTAGGCGCTACTGTCACCGCTGTTTGTCCTATTGGTCATAGTCCTGATGCTCAAATTCTAAAAAAAGCGGAAGCATTAGCGGCTAAAAGTGGCGCTACTATTACAGTAACCAACAATATTGAAGATATTAAAGGTTATGACGTTGTTTATGGTGACACTTGGTTATCAATGGGTGACGATACACCACTTGAACAAATTAAAGAAAAATTCATGCCATACCAGATCAATCAAGAATTACTTGATGCAACGGGTATTCAGCATATATTACATTGTCAGCCTGCTCACCGTGGTTTAGATATTACTTCGGATGTAATGGATGGCCCTGCTTCATTGATTTTTGATCAAGCAGAAAATAGAATGCATATTCAAAACGCTATTATGCTTACATTGATGAAAGGAAAATAATCAAATGAGTAAAGTAAAAAAAGTTGTACTCGCTTATTCTGGTGGTTTAGATACGTCAGCAATTATTCCATGGCTGAAAGAAACCTACGATAACTGTGAGATTGTTGCTTTTTGTGCCGATGTAGGTCAAGGCGCTGAAGAGTTAATCGGATTAGAAGAAAAAGCATTGGCTTCAGGTGCATCAGAATGTCATATCGTTGATCTAAAAGAAGCGTTTGTTGCTGATTATATTTATCCAACGATTGCAACGGGTGCAGTGTATGAAGGTACTTACTTATTAGGTACATCAATGGCACGCCCAATTATTGCAAAAGCACAAGTTGAAGTTGCGCTTAAAGTTGGTGCGGATGCTGTTTGTCATGGTTGTACAGGTAAAGGTAACGACCAAATTCGTTTCGAAAGTTGTTTTGCAGCACTTGCTCCTGAGTTAACGGTTATTGCACCTTGGCGTGAATGGAGTATGGTATCTCGCGAAGATTTACTAGACTACCTTGCTGAACGTAATATTAAAACAACGGCAAGTGCGACTAAAATTTATAGTCGCGATGCAAATGCATGGCATATTTCCCACGAAGGTGGTGAGCTTGAAGACCCATGGAATGAGCCTAGTAAAGGTGTTTGGACTTTAACAGTTGATCCTGTAGATGCGCCAAATGAACCAGAATATTTGACAATTAAAGTTGAAAACTCACGTGTTGTTGCTGTTGATGGTGTTGAATTAGCACCTTATGATGCATTGATGTTATTAAACAAAAAAGCAGCAGCACACGGCGTTGGTCGTATTGATATCACTGAAAACCGTACCGTTGGCATGAAATCTCGAGGCTGTTATGAAACACCTGGAGGTACAGTGATGGTGACTGCACTTCGTGGTATTGATGAACTAGTACATGATAAACCTGCACGTAAATGGCGTGATCAAGTTGGTCAGGAATTCGCGCATTTAGTGTATGACGGTCGTTGGTTTACACCATTATGCGGATCGTTACTTGCTGCTTCTGAAGCGCTTGCTAAGGATGTGAATGGCGAGGTTGTCGTAAAAATGTATAAAGGCCAGGTGACTGCAGTTCAAAAACGCTCACCAAATAGCTTATACTCAGAAGAGTTTGCAACCTTTGGCGATGATAATGTATACGATCAAAAGCATGCCGAAGGATTTATCCGTTTGTATTCACTTTCGAGCCGCATTCGTAAGTTGAATAAAGGTTAATAATATTATTTTATTATGGCAGAGCTGTTTATTTTAGGTCGGCTATAAATAAAGATAATTGTTGAATTCCTGTTTGGTTTAATCGCTAAACAGGAATTTTTATTTAAATACATTTTTATAGAAAAAGAATTTATTTAAATAGTAATAAGTTATAACATTCTGCTTAATCAAACAGTTAGAGTTTATATGGTTTAAATCGTGGTAAATTGGTTCGATATAAACGGTTTCATTGATAACTCGCAATCTAGTGGATTGGCATTAACAAAAACTAAATAAGATAATCAACTCAATAAATTGAAGTGACGGAGCATATATATGGCACTATGGGGCGGACGTTTTAGCCAAGCGGCAGACGTAAAATTTAAACTATTTAATGACTCATTAAAATTCGATTACCGTCTTGCAGAACAAGATATTATTGGCTCAATTGCTTGGTCAAAAGCATTAGTCTCTGTGAATGTCCTAACGGTTGATGAACAACAAAGCGTAGAGTCGGCATTAAGCGAATTATTAGTCTCAGTGAAGGCGGCTCCTGAGCAAATATTACAATCCGATGCAGAAGATATTCACTCTTGGGTTGAAACGCAATTAATTCAACGTGTGGGCGATTTAGGTAAAAAGTTACACACGGGTCGTAGCCGTAATGACCAAGTCGCAACAGATTTAAAGCTTTGGTGTAAAAAAACAGCACACGAATTAATCGCCCATTTAGAGACACTCGAAGCAAAGTTTATTGAACTAGCGCGTATTCATCAAGGTGTTGTCTTGCCTGGCTATACGCATTTACAGCGTGCGCAACCTGTTACTTTTTCTCATTGGTGTTTAGCTTACCTTGAAATGTTAGAACGTGATCATAGCCGTTTACTTGGTTGTCTTGAACGTTTAGACACGTGTCCTTTGGGTAGTGGTGCCTTAGCGGGGACGGCTTATGCTATGGATAGAACAGCGTTGGCTCATTCGTTAGGGTTTGCACGTGCAACGCGTAATAGTCTCGATTCTGTTTCTGATCGTGATCATGTCGTTGAATTGATGAGCTGTGCAACATTATCAATGGTGCATTTGTCACGTATGGCTGAGGATCTTATCTTCTATAATAGTGGCGAATCTGCCTTTATTGAAATGTCTGACTTAGTGACCTCTGGTTCTTCGTTAATGCCACAAAAGAAAAACCCCGATGCAATGGAACTTATTCGTGGTAAATCAGGACGTGTTTTTGGTTCATTAGCTGGTATGGTAATGACACTTAAAGCATTACCACTAGCATACAATAAAGATATGCAAGAAGACAAAGAAGGCTTATTTGATGCTTTAGATACTTGGGGCGATTGCATGCAAATGGCTGCAATGGCGTTGACAGATCTAAAAGTAAATAAAGAACGCACCGAAGAAGCTGCTAAAGGTGGTTATTCAAATGCGACAGAGCTTGCTGATTATCTTGTTGCGAAGGGGATTCCATTCCGTGAAGCCCATCATATTGTTGGTGTTGCTGTTGTTAGTGCGATTGAAAAAGGCGTACCGCTTGAAGAATTAACCGTTGCAGAATTTAAAGCGTTTTCAGATGTTATTGAAGATGATGTTTATCCTGTATTAACATTGGAATCAACATTAGCAGCCCGTAAAGCACTTGGTGGTGTATGTCCTAAGCAGGTTGAGTTCGCGCTTACCGAAGCGGAACACAGAATGAGCGAGCGAAACACGTCAGGCATCATTATTAGACCTGCGAATTTGAATGATGTTGATCGTATCGAGTCTATGGTGAATTACTGGGCCGATAATGGTGAAAATCTACCAAGAGATAGAGCGGATTTAGAACAATCAATTTCTGAATTTACGGTAACTGAATTAGATGGAAAAGTGACTGGTTGTGGTTCTGTACATATTTATGACACTGGATTAGCTGAGATACGGTCATTAGGTATTGAGCCTGGTTATGAAAGGCGAGGGCAAGGTAGTGTACTCGTAGAGTTATTAGTAAAGCAGGCTGAGAAATTAACGATTAAACGTTTGTTTGTGCTAACGCGTATGCCGGAATTCTTTATGAAATTAGGCTTTAGTCCTGCAAGTAAAACAACAATGCCTGAAAAAGTATTAAAAGACTGTGCAATGTTTGTAACTCAGCATGCAACGGATGAAAGGGCTTTAGAGTTAAACTATAAGACAAGTATGCTGCTTCATAAAGACATGAGTAATAATTAATAGAGACAGTATATATGTTACCAATCAAGTTATAAAAGATTACCTTGATTGGTAACATAGAGACGAGGTGTATCTGAATAACACCTTTCTATCTTGTTTTAAGGTAAATAAATACTATTTTTATGATTGAGTATTGGCATATTATTTAACCTTCATTGAGTACTACATCTGGAAAGTGTTCACGTAATACTTTATTTTGAAATGGGTCATTAAAACGACTATTAATAATGATAATAAATCGTTCAAAAGGAAGAGACTTATTTAGCGGTTCAATGGATGATACATTATGATAAATTTTATTATCTCGGATATGTATAATATCGCCTGGCGCTAAGATAGCCTCTGTGATTGGATATTTAGCTTGTTTATCCAAACTCAGCGTATTTTTTCCTCCCGTTACATTTTTTCTATTTAACACCAGTACGCTTAGAAATTGACTTCCATCTTGATGAGTGCCTTGGCCCTGCAAAGGATCTAGCAATTGTTCGCCTTTGATACCATTAATCTGCATAAGAATCGGTTCCCCAGGATATATCCCCCAAAGCTCAGCCCATGCTCTTATAAAAGCCTTTACATCTTCGCGTTGTAAAAATGAATGTTCTAATGCGGGGTAGTAACGCAATTTATTTGACATGGTTTTTGCATCATTATAATTTCCACTTTGTGCCATTGGGCAATTAGGTAATGTATTTATCTCACCTGAATCATCAATATAAAGCCACGACATACGTTTCCAACGGGTATCTACATAAGTATCTTTAGGTAAGTGTTGTAAATAGGTTTGCCACTCGGCGAGGTTGATATGTGATGTAATATTTGTTTTGCTCCAGTAACCTTCAGAAAGTTCTTCGGTAACATGTGTATTCCAATAGGATTTGGAAGTTAATGTAGGTGGGGCAATATAAGGGGGATGATAGTTAACTTGTGTATGTGACATTATATTTTCCTCTGCATAGTAATAAGCGACATTGCTTATTCTATTTTTATGGCATAAAAGGAATGAAAATAATAATCTGTTACATTAGTTCAAGCAGGAAAATGTATTTATCGATGAAATGGAAAGGTGTCTCCCTAGTCACTGTTGTTAAAGGGAGCCTAATCAAATCTCACTTAATAAGCATTAACTGAGATTTGATTAGGGGGTAAGTATAAAAAAAGCTTATTTAGCGCTTTCTTTTAGGTATTCATTTTTTAGTTTGACGTAATGTGATGCTGAACGCTTTAGAAATGCAAGCTCATCACTTGTTAATTGTCGCGCAGCTTTAGCTGGAGAGCCAAGATAGAGATAACCAGATTGAAGATGTTTATTGGGAGGTACTAAAGAACCCGCGCCTAAAATGACATCATCATCGATGCGTGCATTGTCTAAAACAATCGCACCCATTCCAATTAAAACACGATCACCAATTTGGCAAGCATGCAACATTGCTTTGTGTCCGACGGTAACATCCTCTCCGATATTTAAAGAATAACCTTCGAGACTCGCTTCACCTTTTCGCGCTACGTGTAAAACACTACCATCTTGAATATTAGTTCGTTTACCAACTCTAATGGCGTTGACGTCGCCACGTAATACGCACATGGGCCAAATATTAACATCATCGGCTAATTCAACATCGCCAATGATTGATGAAAAGGGATCAATATAAACATCTTTGCCGATAGTCGGAAAAGTTTGATTAAAGGGGCGTAATACAGGAAGCATAAAAATCTCATTAAATAGGAAATAAAATTAACTATACGACAATAAGGTGTGTGTAACAAAGATAAACCTGTGGATAACTTGTTTGTAAAGTAGGTATAAAAATTAATTGCAAAAATAACGTTTTTTTCGATAAAAAAGGCTTGCCAATGATCGACGAATCTCTATAATGCGCATCCACAGACACAGGACGTAACGCAAGTTACACAGTGTTTGTAAGCTCTTTAACAATTTAATCAAACAATCTGTGTGCGCATTGATAGTCGATTTCAAAATAGTCCTTCGGGACAAAAATCAATATCAGTGACACACGAATTAATTCATTAATTCAGAATAATAAGAAACATAAGTTTCTAGTTTTAGTCAGTAATATTGAGTCGCAACTTAGGTTGCAAATTAAACTTTAAATTGAAGAGTTTGATCATGGCTCAGATTGAACGCTGGCGGCAGGCTTAACACATGCAAGTCGAACGGTAACATAACTAGCTTGCTAGTTGATGACGAGTGGCGGACGGGTGAGTAATGCTTGGGTATATGCCAATAGGTGGGGGACAACAGTTGGAAACGACTGCTAATACCGCATAATCTCTTCGGAGCAAAGTAGGGGACCTTCGGGCCTTACGCCTATTGATTAGCCCAAGTGGGATTAGCTAGTTGGTAAGGTAATGGCTTACCAAGGCGACGATCCCTAGCTGGTCTTAGAGGATGACCAGCCACACTGGAACTGAGACACGGTCCAGACTCCTACGGGAGGCAGCAGTGGGGAATATTGCACAATGGGGGAAACCCTGATGCAGCCATGCCGCGTGTGTGAAGAAGGCTTTCGGGTTGTAAAGCACTTTCAGCGAGGAGGAAAGGGTAGTAGTTAATAACTGCTATCTGTGACGTTACTCGCAGAAGAAGCACCGGCTAACTCCGTGCCAGCAGCCGCGGTAATACGGAGGGTGCGAGCGTTAATCGGAATTACTGGGCGTAAAGCGCGTGTAGGTGGTTAATTAAGTCAGATGTGAAAGCCCAGGGCTCAACCCTGGAACTGCATTTGAAACTGGTTAACTAGAGTTTTGTAGAGGGTGGTAGAATTTCAGGTGTAGCGGTGAAATGCGTAGAGATCTGAAGGAATACCAGTGGCGAAGGCGGCCACCTGGACAGTAACTGACACTGAGACGCGAAGGCGTGGGGAGCAAACGGGATTAGATACCCCGGTAGTCCACGCAGTAAACGATGTCTATTAGAAGTTTGTGGCTATATGCCGTGGGTTTCAAAGCTAACGCATTAAATAGACCGCCTGGGGAGTACGGCCGCAAGGTTAAAACTCAAATGAATTGACGGGGGCCCGCACAAGCGGTGGAGCATGTGGTTTAATTCGATGCAACGCGAAGAACCTTACCATCCCTTGACATCCAGAGAATCTGTTAGAGATAGTAGAGTGCCTTCGGGAACTCTGAGACAGGTGCTGCATGGCTGTCGTCAGCTCGTGTTGTGAAATGTTGGGTTAAGTCCCGCAACGAGCGCAACCCTTATCCTTAGTTGCCAGCACGTAATGGTGGGAACTCTAGGGAGACTGCCGGTGATAAACCGGAGGAAGGTGGGGACGACGTCAAGTCATCATGGCCCTTACGGGATGGGCTACACACGTGCTACAATGGCAAATACAAAGGGTTGCTAACCTGCGAGGGTATGCGAATCTCATAAAGTTTGTCGTAGTCCGGATCGGAGTCTGCAACTCGACTCCGTGAAGTTGGAATCGCTAGTAATCGTGGATCAGAATGCCACGGTGAATACGTTCCCGGGCCTTGTACACACCGCCCGTCACACCATGGGAGTGGGCTGCACCAGAAGTCATTAGCTTAACCTTTCGGGGATGGCGATGACCACGGTGTGGTTCATGACTGGGGTGAAGTCGTAACAAGGTAGCCCTAGGGGAACCTGGGGCTGGATCACCTCCTTACGTAACGAAACGACTATTAGTGCTCACACAGATTGTTTGATTAGAATGATAAAGTGCAAAAGTTCCGGGTCCCCATCGTCTAGAGGCCTAGGACACCGCCCTTTCACGGCGGTAACAGGGGTTCAAATCCCCTTGGGGATACCACTTTTTATTTGAATAAATAAAAAGATATTTGCTCCGCAAATTCTCTTTCTTGATTCAAGAAAGGAACCACTGTTACACCGGAAATGCACTTTATAAATATTAAGTTAATTAATGTTTATAAAGTGTTTTTTAACACTGCTCTTTAACAATTAGGAAAGCTGATAAAGTTCTTATTTATCAACTACATTACAATTTATTGTGATGTATAGATAAATATAAACGAAATTGTTCTCAATTATTAAAACCAAGGTTTTAGTAATTGTAATCAAGCAAAAATAAAATGTTATTCAAATTGATACTTTGAATAACGTACGTATCTACTCAATCATGTAAATGATTGATAGGTGCACGAAAAACGCAAATGTGTTTTTCATATGTAAAATATGAGAAATCGCAAGCGTCTTGGAAACAACATGCAATGTCTTTAGATATTGTATGGTTAAGTGAATAAGCGTGCACGGTGGATGCCTAGGCAATTAGAGGCGATGAAGGACGTGGTAATCTGCGATAAGTCCAGGGGAGTTGATAACAAACGTTATATCCTGGAATCTCCGAATGGGGCAACCCGGCACTTCGGTGTCATCGCTTAGTGAATACATAGCTAAGCGAAGCGAACGAGGGGAACTGAAACATCTAAGTACCCTTAGGAAAAGAAATCAACCGAGATCCCGAAAGTAGCGGCGAGCGAAATTGGGTCAGCCCTTAAGCTTAGTAAAAGTTAGTGGAATGCTCTGGAAAGTGCAACGGTACAAGGTGATAGTCCTGTACACCAAAACTTCTTCTAAGTGAAATCGAGTAGGTCGGAGCACGAGAAATTCTGACTGAATATGGGGGGACCATCCTCCAAGGCTAAATACTCCTAATTGACCGATAGTGAACCAGTACCGTGAGGGAAAGGCGAAAAGAACCCCTGTGAGGGGAGTGAAATAGAACCTGAAACCGTGTACGTACAAGCAGTAGGAGCGGATTTATTCCGTGACTGCGTACCTTTTGTATAATGGGTCAACGACTTAATTTCAGTAGCAAGGTTAACCATCTAGGGTAGCCGTAGGGAAACCGAGTCTTAACTGGGCGATTAGTTGCTGGGATTAGACCCGAAACTTGGTGATCTAGCCATGAGCAGGTTGAAGGTTGAGTAACATCAACTGGAGGACCGAACCCACTAATGTTGAAAAATTAGGGGATGACTTGTGGCTGGGGGTGAAAGGCCAATCAAACCAAGAGATAGCTGGTTCTCCTCGAAAGCTATTTAGGTAGCGCCTCGTGTATCACTGTTGGGGGTAGAGCACTGTTTGGGCTAGGGGGTCATCCCGACTTACCAACCCCATGCAAACTCCGAATACCAACAAGTGCAATCACGGGAGACACACGGCGGGTGCTAACGTCCGTCGTGGAAAGGGAAACAACCCAGACCGCCAGCTAAGGTCCCAAAGTATATGTTAAGTGGGAAACGATGTGGAAAGGCTCAGACAGCCAGGAGGTTGGCTTAGAAGCAGCCATCCTTTAAAGAAAGCGTAATAGCTCACTGGTCGAGTCGGTCTGCGCGGAAGATTTAACGGGGCTAAACATATCACCGAAGCTGCGGACGCATATTTATATGCGTGGTAGAGGAGCGTTCTGTAAGCCGTCGAAGGGAAAGGTGTAAACCATCCTGGAGGTATCAGAAGTGCGAATGTTGACATGAGTAACGATAAGGGGGGTGAAAAACCTCCCCGCCGGAAGACCAAGGGTTCCTGTCCAACGTTAATCGGGGCAGGGTGAGTCGACCCCTAAGGCGAGGCCGAAAGGCGTAGTCGATGGGAAACGGGTTAATATTCCCGTACCCTTATATTTTGCGATGGGAGGACGGAGAAGGCTAGGTGGGCCTGGCGATGGTTGTCCAGGTTCAAGTGCGTAGGCAGGTGTTTTAGGTAAATCCGGAACACTATATGCTGAGACACGATGTCGAGTCACTACGGTGATGAAGTCATTGATGCCATACTTCCAGGAAAAGTCTCTAAGCTTCAGAAATATAAGGATCGTACCCCAAACCGACACAGGTGGTCAGGTAGAGAATACCAAGGCGCTTGAGAGAACTCGGGTGAAGGAACTAGGCAAAATGGTACCGTAACTTCGGGAGAAGGTACGCCGATGGAGGTGATGAGATTTACTCTCTAAGCCCCTGTCGGCCGAAGATACCAGATGGCTGCAACTGTTTATTAAAAACACAGCACTGTGCAAAATCGCAAGATGACGTATACGGTGTGACGCCTGCCCGGTGCCGGAAGGTTAATTGATGGGGTTAGACTTAGGTCGAAGCTCTTGATCGAAGCCCCGGTAAACGGCGGCCGTAACTATAACGGTCCTAAGGTAGCGAAATTCCTTGTCGGGTAAGTTCCGACCTGCACGAATGGCGTAATGATGGCCATGCTGTCTCCACCCGAGACTCAGTGAAGTTGAAATCGCTGTGAAGATGCAGTGTACCCGCGGCTAGACGGAAAGACCCCGTGAACCTTTACTACAGCTTAGCAGTGAACTTAGAGCCTACATGTGTAGGATAGGTGGGAGGCTTTGAAACGTTGTCGCCAGATGACGTGGAGCCAACCTTGAAATACCACCCTTGTATGTTTTGAGTTCTAACCATGGCCCCTGAATCGGGGTTTGGGACACTGTTTGGTGGGTAGTTTGACTGGGGCGGTCTCCTCCCAAAGAGTAACGGAGGAGTACGAAGGTTGGCTAATCACGGTCGGACATCGTGAGGTTAGTACAATGGTATAAGCCAGCTTAACTGCGAGACAGACACGTCGAGCAGGTACGAAAGTAGGTCATAGTGATCCGGTGGTTCTGAATGGAAGGGCCATCGCTCAACGGATAAAAGGTACTCCGGGGATAACAGGCTGATACCGCCCAAGAGTTCATATCGACGGCGGTGTTTGGCACCTCGATGTCGGCTCATCACATCCTGGGGCTGAAGTCGGTCCCAAGGGTATGGCTGTTCGCCATTTAAAGTGGTACGCGAGCTGGGTTTAGAACGTCGTGAGACAGTTCGGTCCCTATCTGCCGTGGGCGTTTGAGAATTGAGAGGAGCTGCTCCTAGTACGAGAGGACCGGAGTGGACGAACCGCTGGTGTTTGGGTTGTCATGCCAATGGCATTGCCCAGTAGCTACGTTCGGAATCGATAACCGCTGAAAGCATCTAAGCGGGAAGCGAGCCTCAAGATGAGTTCTCACTGGAGATTTAATCTCCCTAAAGGGCCGTTGAAGACTACAACGTTGATAGGCAAGGTGTGTAAGTACGGTAACGTATTGAGCTAACTTGTACTAATTACCCGTGAGGCTTAACCATACAATGTCTAAGTACATTGGTTGGACCAAGTCAACTTAAGAAATAAGCTTGCGAAGCGTATTTTACGAATGCAAAGATTAGATAAATAAAGAACAAGAATCAAACAGCTTTTCTAATTACTTTTTATGCTTGGCGACACTAGCGCTGTGGTCCCACCTGACTCCATGCCGAACTCAGAAGTGAAACGCAGTTGCGCCGATGGTAGTGTGGGGTTTCCCCATGTGAGAGTAGGGCATCGCCAAGCGCCTAATTAAACGAACCCTGTTGACTAACGTCGACAGGGTTTTTTTATGTCTGCTGTTTGTGATATTTCATAGTGGAAGGTAATACCAATTCCATTAATTAACTGGTCAAATTATACCAATTCCGTTAAATATGTGATCTAATTACAGCACTATCAAAGGAGTTTATATGGATCACGATTTTTCTGGGCTAATTAATGCTACATCTAACGCTAGGCAGCGATTAAAACTACTTGCTGTTTCTCACTTTATTGACGGTAAAAGCCGAACCGAAATTGCATCTTTTTTGAAAGTTAGTCGGAGAAGTGTCAATATTTGGATAAAATCTTATCTTGATTTGGGATTGGATGGATTAAAAGTAAAGTCCCGCAGTGGCAGGCCTTCAAAATTAACACCTGAGCAATTAGCACAAATAAAAGCATATGTTGTAGATAATGCCATCAAGCCTGAAGGCGGCCGCCTGCAAGGTAAAGACGTACAGAAATATATAAAAACCTCCTTTGGTATTAGCTATCAAAAAACGAATGTTTACCAGATCCTACATAAGCTAAAACTTAGCTGGATAACCACACGTTCAAAGCACCCCAAACAATCAATTGAAGCCCAAAAATCTTTTAAAAAAATTCAAAATAGAAACGATCCTTAAGATCCCAGGCCATATCCACTTATCTAATGTCTTTATTTGGTTTCAAGATGAAGCAAGATTTGGTCAGCGTAATACCACCACTAAAATTTGGGCTGAAAAAGGAACAAGACCAAGAGCCGTTCAGCAGCAACAATTTGAATATGCTTATCTATTTGGCGCAGTATGCGTTAACACTGGGCAAACTGAGGCACTTGTATTGCCTAACAGTAATAGTGAGGGAATGAGAGAGCATTTAGCTCTCATATCCAAAGCAACACCTAAAGGTAAGCATTCGGTAGTCATTATGGATCAAGCAAGTTGGCATCAAGCCTATTTAGCTGATGAGTTTGATAATCTAACAATCATACATATTCCGCCTTATTCACCAGAATTAAACCCAATAGAACAGGTATGGCGTTGGCTACGACAGAATAAGTTAGCTAATAGGTGTTTTGATAACTATAACGACATTGTTGATCAGTGTTGTAGGGCTTGGAATTGCTTCTGCGAAGATACAGAAGCGGTTAAATCATTATGTTATAGAGACTGGATTAATTTGGGAACTTAATTAACGGAATTGGTATTAATCCACGATCTTAAGCATAGTGACATGACTCTATTAATATCACTTCTAAAGTTATTCCAAGCAATAGTGCACTTCCCTTCAATATCTTCATAATCACTAAAAACACGATTGGCAATTTCATTTTGTCTCATCCATGACCATACTTGCTCGATTGGATTTAATTCAGGAGAATAAGGTGGGATGTGAATAATGCTTAGATTAGCAAATGCTTGATCTAAGTATTCCTGATGCCAGCTGGCACCATCCATTATCACTACAGCATGGCGACCCGCTTCCGTTGCTTTGGAAATAAGCGCTAGATGTTCTTTCATGATTTCCATATTACTAAAAGGAGCAATGATAGCTTCTGTTTTACCATTTGCTGGGCAAACAGCACCAAATAGATAAGCGTAAGTGTATTGTTGTTGCTGTACTACGCGTGGTCTCGTTCCTTTTTCAGCCCATATTCTAGTGGTCGTATTTTGTTGTCCAAAACGCGCCTCATCTTGAAACCAGATATCAACCCGCTCTAACGCAACATGACCTGGGATCTTAAGGATCGTTTTTATTTTGAATTTTTTTAAAATCTTCCTGACGTTCAATTGACTGCTTGGGATGCTTTGAACGTGTAGTTATCCAGCTTAGATTTAATTCGTGTAATAGGTTGTAAATATTGGACTTTTTATACTCAATACCAAACTCAACTAAAATATACTGCTGGACATCTTTTCCTTGGAGTCTGCCACCATCTGCCTTTACAGCCGAAGAAACAACAAACTCTTTCAGTTGAGACAGTTGCTTTTCGCTTAGGCCTTTTGGGCGCCCCGTATGTTTTTTCTCTTTTAACCCTGAAATTCCCTGTGTTAAATAGGTTTGTATCCAACTATTTGCACTCGTTCGACTTACTTTTAAGTATTCAGATATTTGAGTTCTATTTTTACCATCAAGAAAGTGAGATACCGCTAATAAACGAAGTTTTAATCTCGCATCTGAGGTTGAGCTAATCATTTTCGATAATTCTTGAGTCATATTCAGCACCTTTAATGAGTGCTTTATTAGATCATAAAATTAATGGAATTGGTATAAATTTTATTCATTAATTATAACTTCATCACTGTTTCATTAGATTAGCTAATGCGTCTTTAATTTAACTTGATAGAATAAGGTATATGATTGTTTTTATTATTCGTTTTACTGTTTTAAGGAAATATAAATGAGATTCTTAGTTTTGTTCTTATCTTTAGTGTTAATACCAATTAGTCATGCTGCGACGTTAAAGGGGGTAAATGGTGTTGAATTATTAGCTATTGATGGGCAAAAAATTAGTTCGGGTATGCTTAAAAGTAAAGATCTTAATGTGACGAATGGAGAACATCAGGTTGTTGTTCAATTTGCCAAACGTATTAACCAACAAAATATGGTTTATAGCCGTCCAACTATTTTTTCGATTGATGTTGCTGGTGACACTGAAATCAAAGTACGTAATTTCAGAGATGTAAATCAAGCTGAATCTGCTGTTCGGAAAGGGCTTGTTTGGCTAGTTAATAATGATAAAGAAACAATTAAAGTAACTGATGGTGAAGAACTTTTCGAAGAAGGTTTTCAAATTAAACCTGATATTGAGAAACTTATTGCTAAATATAATCAAACTAATGGAATTATGGCGCCTGCTTTAGTCGATAGCAATAAAGTGCAAATTGAAGAAAATACCTTTAAAGGTGAAAATATGCACAATAAAACCCAGCAGCTTATTACTATTTATCAAAAGTCTTCATTAGAAGAGAAAAAAGCATTTAGAATGTGGCTCTTAGAACAAGATATAAAGTAGATTTTACTTAATTGAGTTGCTTATTATTAAGGGCAACTCAATTGTTCATTATCAGAAGGACAATATTAAATTTTTCGTTGGTAAAGTTGATAGCTCACTTGACCGGTTTTTTTCTCTTTTAATAATTGCCAGTTAGTCGGTAAATCAATATCGGTTAATTGTATTTCCATTTCAATGTAGATTATAGCTTGCGGCATTAAATAATTATTTTGTTCTAGGGCCTGGCAGCAAGGAGTTATTAATCCTTTGTTAAAAGGTGGATCAACAAAAACAATATCAAATTGTTGATTTGCTTTTTTTTGTAAATAATCGATGGAGTCTGTCTCAAGTATAATACCATTATCAGCTTTCAATATTGTTAAATTTTCTTTTAATTGAGTGGCGACTTGTTTATCACGTTCTAACAATAATGCTTTATTAGCGAAGCGTGATAGGGCTTCAAATGCTAAACTACCGCTCCCACTAAAACAATCTAGGCAGTTTGAATCGCGGATATCATGCATTAACCAGTTAAATAGTGTTTCTTTGGTACGATCGGTTGTAGGTCGTAAACCTTCTTTGTTTTTAACAGGAAGTTTTTTTCCTCGCCATTTACCTGATATTAAACGGATAAAACCGGTTTTTTCCGTTTTTTTGTTTCTTTCGTGATATTTAGCTTGTTGATTTCTGCCCATATAATTTTTAGTCCGAGAATAAGATGGTAATATAACGGTATTAAGAGTTTGTTATATTAACAGTTCCAATTGATTGTAAGTAAGGTTTTTAATTAATGGCAAAAAATAATGAGACAGTTTCTGAATCTGGAATGGATACAGAGCAGAAAAATAATAAGAATAAAAAACCTTCATTACTTGAAGTCGCACTTGCTAAAAAATTAGAAGCTGAAAGATTAGAAGCACAAAAAATTGAAGTGGAAAACGCTATCGTTCAGCCGCTTATCGAAACACCAACTGAGTCTAGGGTTGCTGACGATAAGAAAAAAGAAATTGTTAAATCAGAAATCACTGAAGAACAAAGCAAATTAGGTTTTTTTGCTCGCTTTAAACGAAGCCTAAGAAAAACACGCCTGAGTCTTGGTAGTGGTTTATTTTCTTTTTTGAAAGGGAAGCAGATTGATGATGAATTGTTTGAAGAATTAGAAGAACAATTAATTGTTGCTGATATTGGAGTTGAGACAACATTAAAGATTATCGATAATTTAACTGAGCATGCAAACCGTAAACAATTAAAAGATGCCGGTGCTTTATACGATTTACTAAAAGTCGATTTAGCAAATATTTTGAAAAAAGTAGAACAACCTCTGAGAATTGATGAAGGAAAATCTCCTTATGTTATTTTGATGGTCGGTGTTAATGGTGTTGGTAAAACAACGACTATTGGTAAACTGGCTAAAAAATATCAGCAACAGGGTAAATCTGTCATGTTAGCTGCAGGTGATACTTTTCGGGCAGCTGCTGTCGAGCAACTTCAGGTTTGGGGGGAACGAAACGATATCCCTGTTATTGCGCAATCAACTGGTGCTGATAGTGCTTCGGTTTTGTTTGATGCAATGGATGCTGCAAAAGCGCGAGGTGCGGATATTTTAATTGCAGATACTGCCGGGCGTTTACAAAATAAAGACCACTTAATGAACGAGCTAAGTAAGGTCGTACGCATTATGCGTAAAAAGGATGAAACCGCACCGCACGAAATAATGTTGACTATTGATGCAGGAACCGGTCAAAATGCAATTAGTCAGGTACAATTGTTCGACCAAGCTGTTGGTTTGACTGGAATAACGTTAACAAAACTAGATGGAACTGCAAAAGGTGGTATCATCTTTTCAATTGCAGATAGGTTTAAATTGCCAATTCGTTATATTGGTACAGGGGAAGGTATTGATGACTTACGAGAATTTAATGCCAAGGAGTTTACTGATGCACTTTTTTCGAAAGAAGAAGATTCAGAATAAGGTAATAATAAACTATGATTTTATTTGAAGAAGTCAGCAAAATTTATGCAGGTGATTTTTGTGCATTAAAGGATGTTGACTTTCATTTGAAGCAGGGCGAAATGGCGTTCTTAACCGGCCATTCTGGCTCAGGGAAAAGTACGCTATTAAAATTAATCAGCTTGATGGAAAGACCGAGCACCGGACGGATAATTCTTAACGGTAATGATATTAGCGGCATAAAGGGGAATGATATTCCTTATATGCGCCGTCATATCGGAATGATCTTTCAAGACCATCGCTTATTAATGAACCGAACTGTGTTAGAAAATGTTGGATTACCACTTTTGATTGAAGGATACAGTCCTTATGAAATCAAACGTCGTAGTCTTGTCGCGCTCGATAAAGTTGGCTTGTCTGATAAAGCTGATTATGAGCCTATGCAGCTTTCTGGTGGTGAGCAACAACGGGTAGGGATTGCACGTGCAATTATTAACCAACCCCCATTGTTACTTGCCGATGAACCAACTGGTAACCTCGATCCTAAATTATCATTAGAGATTTTGAGTCTATTTGAATCTCTTAATGAATTAGGTATGTCAGTGTTAATTGCAACCCATGATTTAGGCTTGATTGCAAAAATGCGTTATCGCACATTGACCCTAAAAGAGGGTGAAATGATTAACGACGGATTGATGAGAGAACGCAATGGCTAAGCAAAAATTAGAAAAAAATATACTATCAGGATCACCTCGGATAACTAAAGTATCATTGGGAAGACGCCTTTCAGCATTTTTTTATCAGCATTTTCAACAGATTTTTATTAGTTTTAGAGAACTGTGGAATACACCTTTTTCGACAATGATGACTATTTTAGTGCTAGGGGTTGCCTTATCATTGCCTTCTGTTTTTCATGTTTTACAAAAGAATGTTGAACGTGCAAGTGGGCAATGGAATAAAGCCTCTGAAATTAGTTTGTTTTTGAAAAAAGATATTTCAGAACAACGTGTTCAAGTTTTAATTAATAAGCTGGGTTTATACGGTGAAATTGAAACGGTTACCCATATTACTAATCATCAAGCGCTCGAAGAGTTTAAAGAAATGTCTGGTTTTTCTAAGGCATTAAATTATCTCGATGAAAATCCACTTCCGGATGTATTGGTTGTTGTTCCTGCAAAACAAGCGATGACGATTGCAGCAAGTAAATTGTTAGTCGCTAAGCTTAAACGAGAACCCGATGTTGATTTGGTTCAAGTTGATATTGATTGGATTGAAAAATTGCAATCAATAATTGGTTTGGTTGTCGATGTAATGATGGCAATTGCATTGTTGTTATTACTGTCTGTCTTCCTTGTGGTGAGTAACACTATCCGCTTGAATATATTAAATCAACGTGCAGAAATAGAAGTAATGAAACTGGTTGGTGCAACTAATAGCTTCATCCAACGACCTTTTGTTTATGTGGGGATTTGGTATGGTTTATTGGGGGGGCTAATTGCTTGGGTTTTGACTTTGTTATTAGTGCAATGGATTCATTCCGGTGTTGCGAGTTTAATGGACTTATATCGAATTGATTTCGAAATATCAATTTTGAATATTAGAGAAGTGGCTATTCTCGTTGGCTTATCAAGCTTCCTTGGGTTTATTGCTTCCTATATATCTGTTAAACGTTACTTGGTGAAAATTGAGCCCAAATAATCACTAATCCTTGTATAAAAAAGAGATCTTTAGATCTCTTTTTTTGTTTTTAGTCTTTTATTTTTCAATATTAGGTATTCCTATATACTTTTAATATTGTGAATTTTAATACGACGTGTTATAAAAAGACGCTACGCATTTATTATAAAAATGCTAAAATAAGATATATAGTTTAATATTTTTATTACAAATAAATAAGGTGAACCATGACTAAAACAATAGATTCAATGAGTTTAGTTCCTCAAGGAAGCATTGGAGCCTATGTTCAATCTGTGAATCAATTCTCGATGCTTACAGCAGAAGAAGAGAAGGAACTTGCAGAACGCTTATTTAATGACGGTGATTTAGACGCCGCAAAAAAACTAGTAATGTCACATTTACGCTTCGTTGCATATATTGCCAAAACCTATGCAGGTTACGGCTTGCCACAAGCAGATTTAATTCAAGAAGGTAATATCGGCTTAATGAAGGCTGTTAAACGTTTTGATCCTTCTGTTGGTGTTCGTTTAGCCTCTTTTGCGGTTCATTGGATTAAAGCTGAAATTCATGAATATGTTATTCGTAATTGGCGTGTTGTTAAAGTCGCAACGACTAAAGCCCAACGTAAATTATTCTTTAACCTTCGCAAAGCAAAAAAACGTTTAGGTTGGTTTAGTCAAGAGGAAGTTGAAACCGTTGCTGAACACCTTAACGTTAGTACGAAAGATGTATTGGAAATGGAGTCTCGTTTAAATGGGCAAGACCAATCTTTCGATTTAAGTGATAGTGATGATGAAGATTCGAGCTATGCGCCTGTACAATATCTAGAAGATAAAAGCGCAGACGTTGCCGTTGCAGTTGAAAATGAAAATGCTGAATCGAATCTAAAAAGTAAATTATATGCATCTTTATCTCAGCTTGATGAGCGAAGCCAAGATATAATTAGCTCTCGTTGGTTGAGTGAACCGAAAGCAACCTTACAAGAGTTAGCTTCTCGATATAACGTGTCAGCTGAACGTGTTCGTCAGCTCGAAGCTAATGCTATTGGTAAATTAAAAACAAATATTAATTTCGAATAAAAATATTAAAGGTGAACAAATTGTTCACCTTTTTTTATCGTCCTTTTTTACTTTCTTTTATAGTGTTACCTCTCATGCATCGAATCGCAACTCTTGGACCGAAAGAAACATTTTCAGATATGGCAACTCAGTTATATATTAAAACTGAAAGTATCCCCTGTGAAGTTAGCTATTTCCCTTCCTTAAGCGAAACCTTTAATGCCATTGGGAAAGATTGTGATGTCGGTGTGCTGCCGATTGAAAATCTCTCCGAAGGGTATGTTCAAGTTGTATTAGACCACCTTATTGATACTAATCTTGTCGTGATTGCAGAGTTGTTATTACCGATTAAGTTTTCGTTTGTAGCAAAGTGCCAAGATATCTCTGAATTAACTGATTTATATGTCCAGTTTGTTGCCCAGGGGCAGTGTTCAGAGTTTATTCACAGCTTAGATAAGGTTAAATTGCATACAACGCAGAGCAATATGGAATCTTTTTTACTTGCTCAACAAGCAGGGCAAGGAGCTGGAGCCATTATTCCTCATCATGTACTTGATATGGTTGAAAAAAATATTTTGGTGCAAGAAAATGTCACTAATTATGAGAATAATCAAACACGTTTTTTAGTATTGAGTGGAAAAGAACAGCCAAGGCTTAAGGATAAAAATTATAAGACAACGCTTGTGGTCCGTAATGATAAAGATTGCCCTGGGGTGTTAGGTAATATCGTTAATGCTTTTGCCAAACAGAAAGTTAACTTGACGTCTATTATGTCTCGACCAACTAAATCACAATTTGGCAAATATCATTTCTTTATCGATATTGATGGTCATCAGGAAGATGAAAATATAAAACGCGCCTTTGAATTAATTAGAAATGAGTATCCATTGACTATTATTGGTTCATATATAAAAGCTGAGGGATAAAACAAGCTTTCAGTCGTTAGCTGTCAGCTGTCAGTAACTCCTTATCCTCGTTTCCAAGCTTCGAGCCTAGAGCTTCGAAATGCTAAACCTCTTTATCGTAGCTTGCTACTGCTATTACTCTCGTTCCCATGCTCATCCAGGGTATGCAGAACTTAGCCCGTTCGTGAGCTCTTGTCTGTCGGCAAACTCGCCGTGGAATGCATAACTCTTAAACTAACAACTGAAAGCTGACAGCTGCTTTACCGTTTAACTAAATAAACACCTGCTTCCGTATGGTGCGTATAGGGAAATTGGTCAAATAAAGCAAAACGTTTCACTTCATGGGTTTGGTTAAACACTTCAAGATTGTTATATAAAGTATCTGGATTACAGCTTATATATAAAATATTTTCGTAATTTTGTACCATCTTAACTGTTTCATCATCCAATCCAGCGCGAGGCGGATCTACAAAAATAGTATTACACTGATAATCGTTTAAATTAATCCCCTCTAAACGATTAAATTCACGCTCGCCATTTATCGCTTGAGTAAACTCTTCAGCAGACATGCGAATAATTGTGACATTATCAATATTGTTTTTAGCAATATTAAACTGAGCAGAATGCACCGAAGGTTTCGCTATTTCCGTTGCTAACACTTTATTGAAGTTTTTGGCTAGCGCTAATGAAAAGTTACCATTACCACAATAAAGTTCTAATAGATCACCTTGACTATCACGGGTACAGTCAATCGCCCATTCCAGCATTTTTATCGAGACTTCAGTATTAGGCTGAGTAAAACTATTTTCAATTTGTTGATAAAATAACACTTGTCCATCGACATTTAATTTTTCAACAACATAGTTTTGATCTACTAAGATTTTCTGTTTCTTTGCTCGTCCAATAAAGTGAATGTTAAATTCATTCGATAGCTCGGACTTGATTCGGTTAACTTCCGAAAGCCATTGATCATCGAGTTGTTTATGATAGAGCAGGCTAACAACAACCTGTCCACTTAAGGTTGATAAGAAATCTACTTGAAATAGTTTACGGCGTAAAATGTCAGATGATTTTAACAGCGTGATAAGTTTCGGCATTAAATTATTAATAAGCATGCCGGCTGGTAGAAATTGATCGACTCTAATTTTTTGCTTTGTTTCCTTATCAAACATAATGTAATAAAGATCGTCACCGTCATGCCAAACACGAAATTCAGAGCGCATTCGGTAGTTTTGTTTAGGTGATGCAAAACATTCTAATGTGGGGAGATTAAACGTCGCAAATTGCTCGTTGAATTGTGTTTTTTTAGCATTTAATTGCTTTTCATAATTATCTGGATCAACAAATTGCAAACTCATTTTAACCTCTCTATTTAGTAATTCACTGAAGTGTAAAGTAGCAAGAAGGAAGAGGCAAGATGAAAGATAACAGGCGCTTGTTATTAAAAAATATATCTGTGATAAGATTTTAGTCCCAGAGATTTTTTAAGCTTCGCTAAACAAGTTTTATTCGATATTAATTATTTCGGGTTTCCAGTATCTAATTTAATATTTCAAAATAACGCCAAACTTAAAATTGGCATTCAATATAAAAAGCGTAAAATCGAGCCACATATCGAAAACGATGATTAAATAAATGACAGTAAAGCAAGTTTTGATTTTTGACTCTGGTGTCGGTGGGCTATCAGTTTACCAAGAAATTATCCATGTAAACCCGAATATTAATAGTTACTACCTCTTTGATAATGCCTGTTTTCCCTACGGCGAACTTGAAGATGACTTTCTAATTAATCGACTAACAGCATTATTACTTTCCTTTGTAAACAAACATCCCGTTGACCTTATCGTTATTGCTTGTAATTCAGCAAGTACTGTCGCTTTAGATGTGTTACGAAGTCATTTATCGGTTCCTATTGTTGGCGTTGTGCCTGCAATAAAACCCGCTGCACAACTAACTAAAAATGCCGTGATAGGATTATTAGCAACACCTGCAACTATCCACCGTCATTACACTGTACATTTAATTGAACAGTTTGCTGTTAATTTTGAAGTCTTAAAAATTGGTTCAACGGAGCTTGTCAAACTAGCTGAAAACAAACTCCACGGCTTGCCGATAGATGTAAACTGCTTGAATAAAATACTAGCGCCTTGGCTAAGTTTACCTGTTAGACCTGATATCATTGTATTAGGGTGTACACATTTTCCTCTATTAAAAGAAGAAATTGCAGCATGTTTTCAACATCAAGTGACCTTAGTAGATTCAGGAAAAGCAATTGCGCATCGAGTATCACTGTTGCTCGCTGAACAGTCCAATAATATAGATAATAATCAACATATCGCATTCTACACCAAATCATATAGTTCAGCTGAAAAGGCAAATCTACAGGTATTACAACACCGATTTAAGGATTATGGTTTTACATCATTATCCCAATATAAAGATGATCCACTTAATCAAAAAACAGCAGCGAAGCTACCGGTCACACCCAGCCTTTTTATCGAGACCCCCTGAACTATGTTTGATAGATAATATAATTTCCTAGATAAAATGCTATCATCCAACTTTTCCTTATAATGATGATCTTTAATATGCAATGTAGACAAAATTGTGGAGCTTGCTGCATCGCGCCTTCAATAAACACACCATTGCCTAATATGCCAGAAGGAAAACCTGCAGGTATACGTTGCTTCAACTTAAGTGATGATAATTTATGTAACATATTTGGTGATCCCGATCGTCCACAATTGTGTGATGATTTTAAAGCAGGGCTAGATGTTTGCGGAGATACACGGGAAGAGGCGTTGGTATTAATAGAGCGGTTAGAGTTAGAAACTGCGCCTAATTATTAATACTATAAATATAAAATTAGTTTTTAGAGTCAAGATTTACAGTATTTAGGTAAACATTAAGGTATACAATGGTTTGTTGATACTTAATATAATTTTAGAGGTTAATTTACATTAATGGTTTTTCTTTCAAAAATAAAAGAATTAAAACACCATAAAGGTTTCATTAGGTATTTTAAGAATACTTCATGGTTGTTTGCAGAAAAGATACTACGTATGGTCGTTGGACTTTTTGTTGGTATTTGGGTTGCAAGATATTTAGGACCTGAACAATTTGGACTTTTTAGTTATGCACAAAGTTTTTTAGGTTTATTTACAGTTTTTATTGCATTAGGTTTAGATTCAATAGTTGTAAAAGAGTTATTAAATAATGAAGGGGACAGAGACGTTTTACTAGGTACTACTTTTGTTCTAAAGCTAGTCGGTTTTTTTATTATGATCATTGTTATATTGATTGCGATACAATTCACTAATCATGATTATTTTACAAATTTATTGATATTAATTATATCATTATCAGTAGTTTTCCAAAGCTTTAATGTTATTGATTTTTATTTTCAATCAAGAGTTCTGTCAAAATATGTTGTTATGGCAAATACAATTAGTTTATTAATATCTTCTATATTGAAAGTTATTTTGATATTAAATGATGCTCCTTTAATACTTTTCGCAAGCGTTGTTTGTATAGACACTTTAGTCGTAGCAGTCGGGTTAATATATTTTTATAAAATACAACATTTAGATTTTTCAAATTGGAAGTTTAAGTTTTATAAAGTAAAATATTTACTAAAGCAAAGCTGGCCTATGATTCTTTCCGGGGTAGCTATAGCTTTATATATGAAAATAGACCAAATTATGATTGGTAACATGCTTGGGAATAAAGCAATTGGTTACTATGCAGTAGCTGTAAGGTTTAGTGAAATGTGGTTGTTTATAACAGTAGCAATTACGAATTCTTTATTTCCAGCTATTATAAACTCCAAAAAAACATCACAAACTATATATATCAACAGAATAAAAAATTTATATAGACTACTCGTATTTATCTCTTTGGTAATATCAACTTTCATTTATTTTTTGTCAGATTATATTGTTCTATATACTTATGGTGAGCAATATACAGAGTCTATCGCATTGTTACAGTTGTATGTATGGTCAATAATGTTTGTTTTTTTGAATAATGGTTCATGGAAATGGTATATATCAGAAAATTTGCAGCATATAGCGACTATAAGATTATTTGCAGGTGCTCTGATAAATATACTTTTAAATTTATATTGGATAGAAAAATATGGCCTTATCGGTGCTGTTTACGCAACACTTATTTCTTACTCCATCGCTACTTATTTTGGAAATTTATTGTCCTCAAAAACGATTATAAATTTTAGAATGCAAACAGAAGCTATATTTACATTTTATAAAATAAAAGAGTTCAAATGATAAAAGAAAGCTTAAAGCAATTAGCCAAAGGCGGTAAAGAGTATTTAAGATACTTAAAGTACAAAAATATGCTTCCTAAGAATCCAATGCATGATGATATTTATATTGTTGAGTTTCCAAAGAGTGGTATTACTTGGTTACAGAATATTATTGGAAATATAGAGTTACAATTAATTGATAAGAGAGAAAAGATTACATTTTATAATCATCATAAATATTTGCCTGATATACATCAGGTCAAAGGGATAAATATTAATCGGTTTTTAAATAGATCGTTTATTAAATCACACTCTAAATATAATCCATATTATTATTTTGTAGTTTATTTAATTAGAAATCCATTTGATGTTATGGTGAGTTATTATAATTTCTTAACTGATCATGGGCAAAACTTCACATTTGAAGAGTTTGTAAAAAGTAATAACGGTATTGTTGCATGGAAAAATCATATTAATAGTTGGCATTACAAAAGACTAGATGCACAAAGGTTACATTTTATTAAGTATGAAAATTTGTTATCTAATGCTGAACTAGAAATAAAAAAATTATATGAAAATTTAGGAGTTGAAGTTTTAGTTGAGGTTTTGCAGAAAGCATTGAAATATTCATCACTTGATGAAATGTCTCAACTTGAACTACATTACAAAGATAGTAATCCAAACTATTCTATGACTTTTGTGGGTAAAAAGAATAAAAAAAGAAAAGAAGAATTACTAACTGCTGATATTAAAGAATATATAACTCTTGTTGCAAAAGATGAAATTGAGTACTTCTATCCTGAATTGCTAAAGAATTGAAATTAATATTAGTATAAATAACGCGTTAGAATCAAAGAACTATGAAATACTAGATTGGTGGATGAGAAATTATCAGTCTATTGAACATAATCATTTATAGAGTAATTATTATGTTCAACTGCAAGCAGCTAGAAGCGATAAAAAGTATTATAATATCTGCATAAAAATTTTAGATTTAAGAATTGTTATTAGCAATAGATAATAATCGAAGGGATGTAATGAAAGAAATATTTGACAATTATGTTAAAAATAGTTTTGGTGAAGAGAAGCAAGCTATTTTTAAATTTAAACAGTTTGAAATGAATTATAGAAACTATTTTCCTGCTAATAAAGATGATGCAGTGTTAGATATTGGAGTTGGCAGAGGTGAAATGCTCTCGTGCTATGCAGAATGGGGATATAAAAATTATTTAGGAATTGATATTAGTCCTAGTACTATAAAATTTTGTAAATCTTTGGGGTTAAATTGTGAATTAGTTGAAGATAGTGGGTTGTATTTAAAAAAACATCAAGACAAGTATAAGTTGATTACTCTAATTGATGTTTTAGAGCATATACCAAGAGAGTTTGTTGTTGAATTTTTAAAGTGTGTTCGGAATGCATTAGCAGATGATGGGGTATTTATAATTCAAGTTCCTAATCTTCAAGCTCCCGATGGGCAGTTACATATGTATAATGATATTACTCATGTTGCAGGTTACATTGAGCATAGTTTAGCCCAAGTTCTAATTACAGCTGGTTTTGAAAAGTTTTACTTTCAAGGGTTTGAAGAGTTTGTCAATAATAATTGGAAAACTAAAATATTAAAAATGTTGAGAAATATTTATTGGAAAAAAGTTCAACTTAGTAGAAAAATAAATGGCAATTTAAATCCTGAAATATTGAACCCAGTTTTTTCTGTGATAGTGAAAAAATAAATGTTTAAAAGAATAAAAATGCTTTTAAAGAGTATAATCTTTTCTTTTATAACTATATTAATATCATCATCGAGTAAGATTAAACCTACATCAATATTATTAATAAGACTAGATGCAATTGGTGACTATGTTCTTTTTCGAAACTATATTGAAGAATTGAGAAAAAATGAAAAGTATAAAAATCACTCAATCACTCTGGTGGGAAATATTGCTTGGAAGAGTATAAGTGAAGAGTTAGATGCTGAGTTTGTTAATAAATTTATTTGGCTAGATAGAAATAAATTCACTCGCAATTTTCTATATCGATATAAAAAGCTTCGTGAGATTACTAGCCAAGGTTATGAACTTGTTTTAAGTCCTGTTTATAGCCGCGAATTTTTTTATGGTGATTTTCTTGTTCATATTGTTAATGCAAAACAAAAAATCGGCAGTATGGGGGATTTGTCAAATATAACTAAATGGCAAAAAAATATAAGTGATAAATATTATGATCGGTTAATTGATGCTGATAGTAGAGTCTTATTTGAATTTGATAGAAACAAGGAGTTTTTTGAGAATTTTCTTTTGGATAAAATAGATCTTCAGAGTCCTCATATATCCTTACCTTCTTTAATATTACCTTATAAGTTACCGGATAATTATGCAGTTATTTTTATTGGAGCGAGTAAATCTTATAGAAAGTGGGATGTGATGAAGTTTGTACAAATAGCTAGTTTTTTAAAAGATAAATATTGTTACGAAATTATATTATGCGGTGGTCCCAGCGATAAAGAAGATGCCGAAATTTTTAAAAATAATTGCCAATTTCCTTTTTTAGATTTAGTTGGTAAAACGACATTGATGGAATTGCTTTATGTTATCGATAATGGGAGCTTGATAGTATCAAATGAAACTTCAGCTCCTCATTTTGGAATTACTTTAGGAATGAAAAATGTTTTTGTAATTTATAATGGAAAACACTATGGAAGATTCACTCCCTACCCACAAAATATAACAGAAAATTATCATGTTATTTATCACCCTGAAATTGAAAGCAATTTAACTAGTTATGAAAAACTTTCTAATAACTATGACTTTGATAGTCATTTAGATATTAATCAAATTATGATTGATAGCGTTAGAAATAAAATTGCGAGTGTACTCGGGTAAATTAAATTGTATTTATACCCAGAAATTTAGTAGGAATAAAATAATAATTTATTTAGATGAAAAATTTAGCACTACAAGGTTGCTTTCAAAGAGAAGGCAAATATGCGAATATAAAATAGAAGATAAATTTCGTTCAGTATTGTTTTTACCTGAAAACAATCATCGTATTGGTGAAGGAGGCTTAAGAACTAAAGACCACTATAAGCATTCATATAAAGATAAGCCGTTAATATCAATCGTCACAATTGTTTACAATGGTGAAATGCATTTAAAGGAAACAATACTAAGTGTCTTAAATCAAGATTACGATAATGTGGAATATATTATTATTGATGGGGGCTCTACTGATGGTACTTTAGGCATTGTTAAAAAGTATGAAGGGCAAATTGATTACTGGGCAAGTGAACCTGATAAAGGAATTAGTGACGCGTTTAATAAAGGTCTGAGGTTAGCTACTGGAGATTATGTTTTAATGCTAAACAGCGGGGATAGTTTTTTAGATAAGTATTCTCTTGCTGATATGGTAACAAAAATTGGAGCTGATATTACTGCATTTCAATCTCAAACTGATACGGGAAATGTATTTCCAGATTATCAATTAAAGGATATTGCCATTTCATCAGACCAAATGAGCCCTGAAGAAAAATTTAAAAATGCGCGTCCTGCTCATCAAGCAACATTAGTTAAGCTAAGTTTATATAAGAAAGTGGGGGGGTATTCTCTTGATTATAAAATTAGAATGGATTTTAAATTCTTTTTGAGTGCGCAAAAGAATAGTCCAACTACTTGCTATAATATTGCAGTTATTCATTTCCGTACGGATGGAATATCAAGCAGTATAAAAAATCAAATCAAATTTAAACAAGAAGAACTTAAAGCCATCCGTTCTGAATATCAAGTAAATACAAAGTTTTTGATGAAATTTTATTTTACTATTCCTAGCTACTTACTTAAAAAGCTACTGTCGCACTTCTATTATAAGTATAAACGTGCTTAAAATTGAAAAATTTTTCAGTACCGTGTTGTTTATAAGGTAAAGAACAATTTATGAAAATATTAATAATTCATACCTTTGGTCTTGGCGATATGGTAATGCTAACACCTTCCTTAGTTAAGCTAAAAAAAATATTCCCGAATGTTCAACTTGATTTTGTGGCTTTACAAAAATTCGCTCTTGCACCAATTGTAGGCAGTGGATATATAAATAATATTTATTATTTTGAAGGCAGTATTAAAGATAATTTGAAATTACTCATACAATTAAGAAAGACCAAATATGATTATATTTTACATTCATCGGGGACTTCTGTATTAAAAATGTCACTGCTTTTTTTATTTTTGAATGGCAAAAATAAAATAGGGGAATTTGCTCAAGTTCGCATTCCTTGGTATACAAAACAAATTAAAAAAAATGATGATGTTCATCGAGTTGAGTCTAATTTACATTTAATTACTTTAATTAATGAATGCAATGCAGATGTGAGCCCTTTCTTTTATTTGAAACATGAAAATATAGCTTATGCAAATAATTTTATTGCACCTTACCAAAATAAATTGTTAGTGGGGATTCATCCGGGGTGTAATGAAAAGTTTGCAAATAAAAGGTGGGAGCTAGAAAAGTATTTGAAGTTGATCTGCCTTTTACAAAAAAAATTTAAAAATATTATTTTTTTTATTTTTATAGGTCCAGATGAAAGAGATGTCGGGAATGAAATTAAATCAAAAAGTCCTAATGTTACTATTGTTGATAGCAAGTTAGATAATACTGCTGCAGTAATTTCTAAGATGACACTTTTTCTAACCAATGATTCTGGTCTAGGCCATATTGCTTCGTGCTTTGATGTTAATATTTTAACAATATTTTCAAAAATGTCTCATGCGATGCCTAATAAAATATACCCTTATAGTAAGAAGTCTCATATCATTAACTTTCAAAAAAAGAGTGAGGATAATGAAGTGAATCTTGTGTTTAATAAAATGGTTAATATTTTAAACAATAATAATTAAGTATATTTTTGCTAAAGATACTAATTTAGTATATCTATGCAGAGTTCAAAGAGAAAATTATAAAAATTAATGAATTACATTCTATAAATAATTTTCTCTCTGCACTTGTGTAATCCATATAAGAATGTAACTTTATTTTTTATAAAGTGAACAGTAATAGAGCATAGCCGATAGCTTGATTTATACATCAATGTACTCAATGAAGAGAATTAATGAACAATCTCGTATCCGTAATATCACCAGCATATAACGCTGAAAAGCATTTAAGAAAGCTGGTAGAGTGTGTTGCTAGCCAGTCAATAAGAGTATTAGAACATATTATTATTGACGATGGTTCTACTGATGATTCATTACGTATTTTACGCTCTCTTGAAAAAAAATATCCACATATAAAAATCATTTCACAAGAGAACCAAGGAGCCGGTGTCGCTAGGAATAAAGGTATTGCAGTTGCACAAGGAAAATATATTGCATTTTTAGATTCAGATGATGTGTGGGCTGAAGATAAGTTAAGATCGCAAATTGAGTTTATGGAAAATGAAAATATCGCTTTTAGTTATGGTGATTACTATGAAGTTGATGACGAGAGTGGAGATATTATTAAAGAAAGGCGTACTCCCGAGTTTTTAACATATCATGATTTGTTAAAAAGTTGTCCCATTGGCTGTTTAACCGTCGCGTTTAATCAATATGAGTTAGGGAAGTTGTATATGCCTGCGATTAGAAGAGGCCAAGACTGGGCTTTGTGGTTGCAGATAATGAAAAGTGAGATAACTGCTTATCGCTATTCTGGAATATTAGCTTCGTATACGGTTGTAAAAGGATCGTTGTCGAAAAATAAAGTTAAAAAAGCATTTAATATGTATAAAATATACCGCTCACAAAATTTAAGTTATTTTCAATCTATATATTATCTTTTGTGTTTTACCTTTGCTAAATTGAGGAAATAACCTTGAATGGCATTTTATTAACCGGTTATTCTGGATTTCTTGGTGGGCGACTATTAACTACTTTATCGACACGAAATGTTTGTTTATTAGGTCGAATTAAAAGTTTCGTTGTACCTACTTCGAAGCAGTTTGTTGCGAATATAGATGCAAAAGAAAACTATCAAAGTGCTCTAAAATGTATTTCAATCGTCATCCACTGCGCCGCCCGTGTACACGTTATGAATGATAACTCTGCTAATCCCCTCGAGGCATTTCGTGAAGTAAATACTTATGGGACGCTTAACCTTGCTCAGCAAGCAGCAGATGCGGGCGTTAAACGTTTTATTTTTATTAGCTCTATTAAAGTAAATGGGGAATTTACTGAGATTGATGCTCCGTTTAGGCCTGGAGGTAATTTTATACCAAGTGATCCTTACGGGTTAAGTAAATATGAAGCGGAAATTGGTTTACGTAAAATAGCAGAAAAAACTGGGATGGAAGTGGTAATTATTCGACCGCCGCTAGTTTATGGCCCTGGTGTAAAAGCAAATTTTGCATCTATGATGAAATGGGTCAGTAAGGGGATTCCTTTGCCTTTAGGTGGAATTAAGCAGAATAAACGTAGTTTGGTTTCTATTGATAATTTGGTGGATTTAATTCTAACTTGTATTGAACATCCGAACGCGGCTAATCAAACCTTTTTGGTGTCAGATGATAATGATATATCAACAACTCAATTATTAACGAATATGGCGATTGCCTTACGCGTACGAAGTCGATTATTACCAATCCCAAGTTCATGGTTTACGTTGGTGGCTAAATTAACAGGAAAACCTGCTATATCGCAACGTTTATGTGGTTCTTTGCAAGTTGATATATCTAAAACGAAAGAACTGTTAAACTGGCAACCACCCTATAGTGCTGCTGAATGCATGAAAAAAACAGCTGATGCTTTTCTTGCAAATATAAATATAAACAAATAATAGAAGTAATTAACAGATGAACTCAATTCTAATTCGAACTTTCGACTTTCTTATGGCTTTCTTTGGTCTCTTAGTTACTTTTCCAATTTTAATTATCGTCACTATTATTGGCTATTTTGATACGGGCTCACCTATTTTTATTCAGGAGCGGGTGGGCAAAAACAAACGTCCTTTTAAGCTAATTAAATTCCGTACCATGACTGTTGATACGAAATCCGTGGCAAGTCATCTAGCAAGTAGTGCTTCCATTACTAAATTAGGTTTATTTCTCAGAAAAACGAAACTTGATGAGTTGCCACAGCTGATAAATGTATTAAAAGGAGAAATGAGCTTTGTTGGCCCACGTCCAAATTTATTTAATCAAGAAGAGTTAATTCAAGAGCGTGATAGTCGAGGTGTTTATGGAGTGCTTCCTGGTATTACAGGGCTTGCTCAAGTGAATACTATTGATATGTCTACCCCAAAGTTACTCGCTGAAACCGATCAGAAGATGGTTCAAACATTAACGATTACAGATTATTTTAAATATATTATTATGACTGCGACAGGAAGCGGTTCAGGAGATCGTGTTAGTTAATAATAACTTATTCGATTTTTATGATATATTGCTGCACAATTTATAGCGTTTATGACTATAGTTTTCTATCTATGGTGCTTTAATATTTATAGTCTCGATTGATGCATTTGTTTATGCGATGTTAGTTGATTAGTGATTTTAAAGTGATATTTAACGTTTGAAATTTTCTTCATGCAGTATGAGCAAGGATTCCATGACACTTATTAGCCCTCTTTTATCTATTCCCCGATTTTATAAACGTATAATTAGCGTTGCTGCCGATACATTCTTTATTTTTATTGCTTTTTACGGGGCTTTTCTTACACGATTGGGTGATGTAAGTTTGCTTAACCATCATGAATATTGGCAATTATTTTTACTTCTATTAATCGCAACACTATTTTTATTTATCCGTGTGGGCTTATATCGCGCAGTGCTGCGTTATGTAAGTGTTCATGCATTATTAACGATCGTTATTAGTTGTTTTACTTCTGCACTTATTTTAATTGTACTGGGCTATTTTTGGGGAGCATTTCTGCCGAGATCTGTTCCTATTATTTATGGCACGTATCTTTTGCTACTTTGTGGGGGGGCTCGTTTATTTATTCGCGAGATTGTTTCTCGAAAAGTTTGTGGGAAAAAACAATGTGTTGTTATTTATGGTGCCGGAGAATCGGGGCGACAATTAGTCAATTTACTGCGTCAAGGGAGTGATTTGCATCCAGTTGGCTTTGTTGATGATGATAAGCGTTTATTTAGATCCGTTGTGAATGGTTTAACGGTTTATAAACGAGAAGATTTATTTGAGTTGGTAAAGAAAAAAGATGTCACTAAAGTTTTATTAGCCATTCCAAGTGCAACTCGCTCAGAACGGAAAAAGATTATTAGTTCCATTGTTAAGCTGCCTGTAGATGTGAAATCGATTCCGAGTTTTGATGAGATAGTTAATGGAGATGCTTCAATCGATCATTTAAGTGATGTCCCGATTGAAGACTTATTGGGGCGAGATGCTGTGCCCGCTAAACCCGAATTAATGCGTGCTAATATTACGAATAAAGTGGTGATGGTAACCGGGGCTGGAGGGTCTATAGGCTCTGAACTATGCCGTCAGATTATTCAACAGTCACCAAGTCGTTTGGTCTTATTTGAGTTATCGGAATTTGCGCTGTATCAGATAGATAAAGAATTATCTGAACTAGTTACAGCGCAAAGCCTTACCGTTGAAATTGTCCCTTTATTGGGTTCAGTGCAAAGGCAAAATCGACTCCATGCTGTGCTTAAAAGTTTTAAGGTACAAACGTTATACCATGCAGCTGCTTATAAGCATGTCCCATTAGTTGAATATAATGTTGTCGAAGGCGTGCGTAATAACATTTTTGGCACTTATTATACGGCATTGGCAGCGATTGAGGCAAAGGTCGAATCCTTTGTGTTGATCTCTACAGATAAAGCCGTACGTCCCACTAATATCATGGGAACAACTAAACGTATGGCCGAATTAACCCTGCAATCATTAGCAGATACACAAACGCATACTCGATTTTGTATGGTTCGCTTTGGTAATGTTTTAGGCTCTTCTGGCTCCGTTGTGCCTCTATTTAAACGTCAAATTGCAGAGGGTAATTATGTAACCATTACTCACCCCGATATTATTCGTTATTTTATGACGATTCCTGAAGCCGCTCAGTTAGTGATCCAAGCAGGAGCTATGGGGAATGACGGAGATGTGTTTGTTCTTGATATGGGGGAACCGGTTAAAATAGTTGATTTAGCTACCAACCTTATTAAGCTTTCTGGGCTAGAGATAAAATCAGAAGAAAACCCCTATGGCGATATTGAAATACGATTTACAGGATTACGCCCTGGAGAAAAGCTATATGAAGAGTTGTTGATTGGTGATGACGTTGATAACACTGAACACGAACGTATTCTGACTGCCCATGAAAAATTTTTACCGTATAGCGAATATAAATTGATTTTGCAGAAACTTGATAAAGCCTGTCATGACTTTGACCATCAAGCTATTCGCGAAATCCTATTAGAAACGCCAACCGGTTACAATCCAACAGGTGAGATTGAAGATTTAGTTTGGAAAGCTGGGAAAGAATAATGTCCCATGTCATTTACGAATGGTTTTATCTGGAGTCTCAGAGATAGCGACTACAATACTATTCCGTCATTCCCGAGAGGTTTTATCGGGAATCTCAGTGATATTTATTACAATGCGCCCTTTTTATTAACAGTGTAGATTTATAATGTAAATCCGTTCTTACCAATTATTATCTGGTAAAATGTTACAATTCATTATTTTAAAATGGTGAATATTAATATGCAATGTAGAGAAATTGCGGGGGACTGTTGTATTGCCCCTTCAATAAGCACTTTGCGGTAATTAAACTGTTAGAGCTAGATACCGAGCCTTAATTTATTTTTGTACGTACTTTATTTGTAACTTATTACAGAGTTTATTTATTAATAATGACTTTTGAATTTTATAATAAAGCACATAAATATGTTACCTAGTAAATGTAGTGTATGAGAAATATCAAGTGAGTGTAATAAATTAATATGATTGCCTTAAATAGCCCAATAAAACCTAACCTTAAAAAGTTGCAAAAATATTTGGAGCAAATTAATTATAATGGTTGGTATACAAATTTCGGACCTCTACATGATGAATTGACAGCTCGTCTTGAAGCATATTTAGGGGTAAAGAATTTATTATTAGTTAATAACGGAACTACAGCACTTCAAGTCGCGGGCGCAGCTCTCGGAACAAAATCACTGCTTACAACTCCTTTTAGTTTTGTCGCGACAACTTGTGCATTTAAATGGCAACAAAAAGAGGTCGAATTTTGTGATATAGATAGAAATAGTTATAACCTCTGTCCTATAGCGGTTAATGACGCTTATATAAAAGGTTGCAAGGCTGACACAGTGGTTGCGACTCATGTTTATGGTAACCCTTGTGACATAGATTATTTCGATAAATTGAGTAGCGCTAGAAATATCAATATTATTTACGATGCTGCGCATGCTTTTGGTATAAAAGTAAATAATGAATCGGTACTTAATTATGGTGATGCCAGTATATTAAGCTTTCATGCCACTAAAGTATTTCACACCATTGAAGGTGGGGCGGTCGTATTTAAAAAGAGAGCTCACTTTGATAAAGCCAAAGCACTTATCAACTTTGGTATAAAGCAGGGGAAAGGTGTGATAGATGTTGGATTTAATGGCAAATTAAATGAATACCAAGCTGCAGTTGGGTTAGTTAACTTAGATGAAATGGATAATATTTTAGATCACCGTGCAAATTTATTTAATACTTATCGTCATGGGTTAAAGGATGTTGTAGAAATGCCCTGTTGGCATCCTCAAGCGAATGTAAATGGGGCTTATATGCCAATACGAATTCAAAACAAAGCGCTGCTTAATAAAGTCATTGATACTCTTTCAGAAAATCACATTCAAAGCCGTCATTATTTTTCACCATCATTAGAGCAAGTTTTTGTTGATGGTGGTAATTATGGAACATTAAATAGCCAAGAAGTAGCAGGTGGTATTTTGTGCTTGCCGATGCATGCACACATGACTTTGAATAACGTTCAAAAAATTATAATTTTGATGAGAAAATCCTTGTATTAATTATTTCTAATAAGTGGAATCAGTTCGTTAAAGTTTACATATGGGATTGTTATGAGTATGAAGATATTAATCATAGGGCAGTGCAGCTTGCACTGGGGACGAATGGAATTTGGTAATATCGGGAATTACTATATTATGGAACCATTTTTCAGAGAGTTACATAATACATTCCCTAACGCACAAATTAAAACAACAATGCAGTTATCACAAAGGTTCTGCAATGTTGAAAATGTTACAGTAGTTCCTCTCGAGTTATATTATGGTTGGGTGGATAATGAACTTAAAATGGTTAAAGAAGAGTTAGCTATTTCTGAAAAATATAAACGATCAGGTTCTTTAATAAAATCTACCCCTTTCATAGATGAAGTCGTGAATTCTGATTTAGTTATTGATTTTAGTGGAGATATTTGGGGGGATAATGCTAATTTTCTTGGTAACAATCGATTTGAAATTGGTTTGTTGAAAAATAAAATAGCGCAAAACTTGGGAAAAAAAGTAGTTATGCTTGCTGGGTCACCAGGACCATTTGGTGATGATGAAACTAAAGCACTTGCTCTTGATGTATATAAAAATTTCGATTTGGTAACTAACAGAGAGCCAATAAGTACAGATTTATTAGCTCAAGAAGGTTTTGAGATGGCAAATACTAAAACTTTGGCATGTCCTGCATTTTTATTTGAGCCCTGCGATATAAATGAGATTTTAACTAAAATAGAATCTGATGGCTTAAAATTGAAAAATAGAGAAAAACCTATTGTTGGGTTTATTATATGTGGTTGGAACTTTGAAGAAGGTCCATTTGACAAATGGCCTAGAGAAGATTCTGATTATGTCAAATTTGCAGAGATAATCGAATACTTAACAGTTGAACTGGGATTGCAAGTGTGCATTATGTCTCACTCTAACGGATTTGATGTACCTGTAACTGACTTTAAATTGATCCATGGTAGAGATTATCTGGTGACAAAACAGCTAGAGGAAGTAGTAAAGAAGCGTGGAATAGCACATGATTTCTTTGTTTTAAATAAAGTTTATGACGCTTGGCAAACAAAGGCGATTATTGGTAGCTTTAATATGTTGGTGAGTGGAAGAGTTCATGCAGCAGTTGCTGCTTTGTCACAAATTGTTCCAACAGTTATTATTGATTACGGACATGAACCTAAAGCTCACAAATTATTGGGCTTTGCGTCAGTTGTTGGAGTCTCTGAGTATGTTGCAGATCCTTCGTTAAGCAAGGATCTTATCCTGAAAGTAACAAAATGCTGGAGTCAACGTATTAACTATGAAAAATTCTTGCAGGGAAAAATTCCCGAAGTAAAAAAAATTGCCAAACAAAATTTTGAGTTATTAAAAGTATATTCTAATGCCTAAATCGAAAACTATAGCAATCATGCAGCCATATTTTCTACCTTATATAGGGTATTGGCAATTAATAAATGCTGTTGACATATTTGTTGTTTATGACGATATTCAATACACAAAAAAAGGTTGGATAAATCGGAATAGGATATTAAATAATGGGCGTGATTCCCTTTTTTCTTTGCCGCTTAAGAAAGGATCTGACTACTTGAATGTATGTGATAGATACATGTCAGAGCAATTTGTGAATGAAAAGACTAAATTGCTCAGGAAATTCGAGGGCGCCTACATTAAAGCTCCTTACTTTAATGAAGGTATGGATATATTAACTCATTGTTTTACCATCCAAAGTGACAATTTGTTCGACTTTATCTTTCATTCTATTCGTTATATTACTAAAACACTAAATATTAAAACAAAACTTATAATATCGTCTTCTATGAATATTGACTCAGTATTAAAAGGTCAAGATAAGGTTATTGCTATTTGTAGGTCATTAAATGCTTCTCGATATATTAATCCAATAGGAGGGAGAGAGTTGTATAATAAAAGCAGCTTCTCTGTAGCGGGGATCGAGTTGTTTTTCCAGAAAGTCGGAAATGTACAATATGATCAGGGGGGGAAAAGCTTTGTTGAAAGTTTGTCAATAATTGATGTGATTATGTTTAATGGAGTTAATAAAACCAAAGCTCTTTTAAATGAAATGGAACTTATTTAGTTCATGTTTAAATTGGAATATTGCAATGAGAAGCAGAGAATTTACAATTTTCTTTTAAAGAATGATGACTGTTTCACTCCGCCATTAAGTGAGCGAATTAATTTAAAAGATTACTCCGGAAAATTGTCTTCTAAAGGCCACAATATTTTTGCGTATACAGAAAAAGATATAGGGCATGCTTGTTTTTATATAAATAATTCAGATAAAGTCTCATTTTTATCTTCGATTTGTGTGGATGATAATTTTAAAGGAAAGATATTAGCTAAGACTATATTGCGAGAAGTTGAGTTACAGCTAATGTTAATTGGTGTAAAAGAGTTGTATTTAGAAGTTAATTGGCTTAACAAAAGAGCAATTTCTTTTTACACAAAAAATGGATATATATTTGTTGATAGGTCAAATAGAAATAATTCTTCTAGATATATGTTTAAAAAGTTGAATAGAGATATATATTGAATAACTTAAAATCAAAAGGCATTAACGCTTTTATCTGGGATTTTTTTGGTAAGCTATCAACTCAAGGTATAGGATTTATTGTTACGATATTCCTTGCTCGGTTATTAGAGCCAAGTGATTTTGGTCTAATCGCCATGATCATGGTGATCATTGGTGTCGCTCAAGTTTTTACTGACGTTGGCTTGGGGGGGGCGTTAATCCAAAGACGAAAAGTGTTGCCTATCCATTACTCTTCTGTTTTTTATTTTAATATCACCATTGCAAGTTTATTAACCTGTATAACGTTTTTTTCTGCTGATTATATTGCTAGTTTTTATAATAATCCTACTTTAATGCCATTGGCTCAAGTTATTAGTGTGCTATTTATCATTAGCGCCTTTAGCAGCGTGCAGGCAATATGTTTAAGAAAGCAACTGAACTACGCATTATTAACGAAAGTCAGCTCAATTTCATCAATGCTAAGTGGGTTTGTTGGTATTGGCTTTGCTTTTAAAGGTTTTGGTGTATGGAGTCTCGTCGCTCAGACTATTTCACAGGGGATATTTTATAATTTAATTTTATGGAAGGTTACAACGTGGAAACCTTCATTAGCGTTTTCATTTAAAGCGTTAAAACAGTTATGGGGATTTGGTTTTCGTATGTTCTTGTCGGGTTTGCTCGATGCGATATTTACACGTATTGATTTCTTGATTATAGGGAAAGTATTTACAGCAGATACTTTAGGTTATTTTCAAAGAGCAAAACAGTTTAACACACTTGTCATTAAGTATAGTTCAGGTAGTTTAATGACCGTGATGTTTCCCATTTTAAGTGAAATTCAGAAAGATTTACCAAGATTTAGAAATGTAATTCTAAAATCTTTAAATGTATTGTGTTTTGTTGTCTTTTTATTGTTAGGTGGACTTTATTTGACTTCAGAAGAGTTGATTGTTTTTTTATTTTCAGCGAAATGGTTACCTTCTGTTAAGTATATGGAAATTCTTATTCTGAGTGGTTTCGCCTATCCAATTAGTTCATTACTTGTTAATGTTCTAAGCAGCAGAGGGAATTCGAAAGCTTTCCTGAAGTTAGAAATAATGAAAAAAAGTTTGCATACGTTAAATTTTGTAAATGCTTATTACAATGGTATAGAAATGTATCTATATGGATTAGTTTTAGTTGCATCTCTTGGCGTTAGTTTGAATATCATTTTTGCTAAAACAGAACTAAATATGAATGCTTTATTATTATTTAAACCTATATTGACTCAGATGGGAATAGGAATAATTGCAACGATAGTAACATATCAGGTTAGTAATACGTTAGAACTCGAAATGCTTATAGATTTTCTGATGAAATCTTTCGTTTTTCTTTTTCTCTTTGTTTTTATAAATTTCATGTTGGAAACAAAATCTATTAATGAAGTTGGTAAGTTAATCCGTCCCATTATGAAAAATAAAATTAGGTTGTAAATGCTAGATATAAAAACGGTAAAACTAAGAAGTGAAAAAGAAATAATCGCTTCTTGGAACGATAAAGAAACAGTCGCTGTGAGCGTTATCTGCGCGACTTATAACCATGAACTTTATATCGAAGATGCAATAACAGGCTTTTTAATGCAAGAAACAGATTTTGCATTTGAAGTTATTATTCATGATGATGCGTCTAAAGACAGAACTGCTAAGATCGTTAAGGAATATCAGCTTAAATATCCAAAAATAATAAAGCCAATTTATCAAACTGAAAATCAATATTCAAAAGGCAATTTTAAACCAGGGTTCTATATGACCTCTTTTGCTAAAGGAGAGTTTTTAGCATGGTGTGAAGGGGATGACTATTGGTGTGATAAAAATAAACTTAACTTACAAGTTGATTTACTAAAAGAATATCCCAATGTTAACCTTTGTATTCATGATGGGCATATAATAGAATTTGAAGAGTTGAGTAATAAACATAGTTTCCCCAAAAGAGGAAATAAGATCCAGCTCATTGAATATATACAATTGTACAAAACAGCAGGGCAATTTTCACCTACTGCTTCGTTAATGGTCAGAACAATAATTTTGAAAAATATCCCTTCTTTTATCTATGCAGCCCCAATTGGTGATTTTTTTATTGAAGCTTTGTCCGGTAGGCAAGGTGTATTATATTTGCCTGCAAAAATGAGCGTGTATAGAAAATGTGTCGAAGGATCTTGGTCCTCCATTTTACTTTCTCATATCGATCACAAGATTAACTTTAATTTAAAAATGTTAGATTCATTACTTGAATTGAGTTCTTATTTATCGGATACGGAATCTAAATATGTTGTATATAAAATTCAGTTTGTTTATTTTCAATTAAGTTTGTTATATATCCAGAAACATAGTTTTATGAAAGCAATAGTGTATCAGCTAAAATCTTTGAAAGGTTCTTTATATGTAAAAAAACATATTAAATTTATTATTGAGCTACTCAAGTTTTTTAAAAAAAGTTGAAATTTATTTAAAAATACTCGATAGAAAATCTCAACGCTTTAAATTAGCATTGTGATTGCATCATTTAACTACACTATGAGAAATAACACATGTATATTCCGAAGAAGATTCATTATTGTTGGTTTGGAGGCGATAAACCGGAATTGGTTTTAAAATGTATTAAAAACTGGAGAGAAAAGCAGCCTGATTATGAAATAAAAGAATGGAATGAATCTAATATCCCTCATGATTTTAAATATGTTAATAATGCATTGTCTCTTAATCATTACGCTTTTGCCTCTGATTATATAAGAGTATGGGCTTTATATGTGCATGGTGGTATATATCTTGATACGGATGTAGAAATTGTTAAGAGCTTAGATCTTTTAGACTTAGACAAATGTAATGGGTTTATTGGTTTTTCTCAAGAGGAGTTCATTAACAACGCAATAATGGGCGCAGTTAAAAAGACAAAAATTTTTGGAGAAATGCTAAGTTATATGGATCGTTTAGCTGATGAATGGAAATTTGAAACTTCTCCAAGAGTCTCTACTGCTGTTTTTGCTAATTACGGGCTCGATAAAAATACCCATTATATAGTCGAGGGAATTAAAGTTTTTCCTAAGCACGTATTTTATCCATATAACCCTTATGATCCAGCAAGACCGTTAAATAATTTATTTTATGAAGATATAAAAGAGGATACATTTACTATCCATCATTATATGGCGAGTTGGACAAATAATTCTAAAGCTAAATTAATATATAGAAAACTTAAGAGGTTAAGCTTGATTTTACTAAATAAATGTAGACTAACTGAGTTGAAGTAAAAATGAGAAAAAATGTCGTAAAAGAGGTGCTTAGATCTGTGATTGGAGATAAAGGAGTATACAAGAGTTTTTATGATAAAAATAAAGTGATTTATGTTCACATTCCTAAAACGGCAGGAACTAGTATTTGCCAAGCTTTATATGCTGGTGATCCATGGCATTTTAGTTGTAATGAATTGAAACTAATACACCCGATAAAATTCAAAAAATATCAAAAGGTTGCGTTTGTTCGAGATCCATTAGAAAGGCTTTTATCTACATATCATTATTCAATAACACATATAAAGGAAAATCCTAACACTTCAATATCATTTATGAAAGAGTGTAAAAATTTTGATGATTTTTTAGAAAATTTCTTAACTAAAGAGCTTGTAAATGAACATTATTTTTTTTGGAAGCAAGTATCTTATGTGAACTGTGACATGGATTTTATTGGGAAGTTTGAAAATATTGAAAATGATTTTTCTAATATGTGTTCTAAGTTAGGAGTGAAGGGGGTATTAGAGCATAAAAATAAAAGTTTAAATTTTAATACAAAAACTCTTGTGAAAAAGGAAAATATAGATAAAGTTTTCTCATTGTATGGTGATGATTACGAAAGATTTAATTATAGTAAAAAGCTTAGCCTCAAGCTTACTTTGATAAATTAATCACAGGATATATACAATTTAACTTAAGTATATTTTTTTATAGAACACTATTGATACAAGGATATGGGGATTTGTTAACACCAGATATTAGCTTTATTGTTCCTGTTTATAATGATGAAAAATACTTATCTGCGTGTATTGAAACTATATTAGCGCAAGATAATATAGACTCTGAAATCATAGTGATTAACGATGGTTCGAACGATAAAAGTTTAGAAATAGCAACTTCTTTTTCTAAGAGCAATGATAACGTTAAAGTATTTTCTTTTGAAAATTCAGGTCTATCCATTTCAAGAAATAGAGGGATTGAAAGAGCCTCAGGAAAATATATACAATTTGTTGATAGCGATGATCTTTTACCTGATAACTCTATAAGCTATATTATTAAGAGAATGGATAGTGAACAATTAGATTTATATTGTGGTAGTGCACTAATTATTGATGATAAAGGGAGATATGTTAATACTATAGAGTCTCGATATTCCCGTTCTTCAACTAAAATAATGGCGGGAAGAGAGTTGTTCAATTCATGTGTTAGAGAGCAATTTATCGCCTCCGCTTGTCTGTATGTCGTAAGGCGTAAGATTCTGGATAATTTAAGGTTTTTTCCTGGAATTTACCATGAAGATAATTTATTTACAGTACAGTTACTTGTTAATAACGTTGTTCAAAGAGCTGTTAATGATAACAATATAATATATTATAGGCGTATTAGACCGGGTTCTATAACTCAGGTTTCTGTTACAGATAAACATGCGAATGGCTATTGTCGAATAGCTGAAGAGTTATATAACGAGGTTTTAAGTGGAAAGTATGATGATGTAACCTCTAAAAATATTATATATGTACATAAAAAAATTTTAGGCCATATAATGTATTGCTTTGATTCTTTAAGTTTCACAAAAAGTATTTCGTTGTTCGTGTGTGTTTTTAAATTAACACCATTTAAAATCAATTATTTAAAACCCCATTTAAAGAATGTTTACTACTTTATTTTTAGGAATCTAATACAGAAAAGAATTGTATTAGTGTTAAAGAAGTCCCTCTATGTAATCTTTTAAATAGTGATAGTTAATTTTCTTGATATACTGAAAAATTATATGCTTATGATTTATAAATACTCAATTATTGTTCCTCATTTTAATGATTTTGATAATCTGAAAAAGCTTTTAAGTTCTATCCCTAAACGAGATGATATAGAAATTATTATTGTTGATGATAATAGTGATTCCATTTTAGATTTATCAGCTTTTATTAATCACAACGTCTCATTGTTTATAAATGATAAAGGTGTTCAAAGTGCAGGCGCCTGTAGAAATATTGGCTTAAAGCACGCTACAGCAAAGTGGTTGTTATTTGCAGATTCAGATGATTTCTTTACAAGCAGTGCTTTTGATATTCTTGATGAAAATGCAAGAGAAGACTTCGATGTAATATATTTCTCTCCTACTAGTGTAGATTTGAAAACAGGCCTAATTTCAACTAGGCATATTCATTATCAAAAGCTTGTAAAGTATTTTTTAAGGAATGGAGGTGAAGAAATTAATTTTTCTTTTTACGCCTCCTGGAGTAGATTAATTTCAAATGTTTTTTTGAAAAATAATTCTATTCAATTTGATGAAGTTATTGCTTCTAATGATGTGATGTTTTCTTTAGAGGTAGCATTAAGAGTAGAAAAAATTAATGCTAGTGATGAAGCAATTTATTGTATAACTAAAAGAAAGGGCAGTCTAACAACCCTTGTTGAACCAAAAATTCTTAAGACAAGATATAAAGTCTCAATGCACAGAAATGATTTATTATATCAGTGTGGTCAAATATATTATCAAGAGCCTTTTTTGCGTATATTGAAAAGGTATTGGCGTATTATAAATTTAAAAACAATAATTACTCTCTTCAAATTGTTATTAATGGGAAGGTTGCTATTTTTTCCTACACGCTTTAAAGCTTCTTTGAAAAATCTATTACTATTAGAAAAAAAACGCTATAAAAAGTGACATTGTAACCCTTTGAGTCCATAGACTTAGCGCATTATTATATTTGAAAGTAGAAGTCGGGTATTTACTGCTGGAAATTATTGACTCAGATTTTCAAAAGATGACTTTTTAGGGAATATTTTTTTTAAATAACATTGCACAGTTGTTTTAATTAAATTAAATTCTACTTCTGAAGCTGCATCTGTCATTTGGTCATTAAAACAAACAAAGTTTAAGTTTTCATTTTTTACTATTGCTGAAAGTCCGTTTTTTAGTGATTTGTCATCCCTAATTATTAATACATAACCATCATTATGTTTATATGGAGTGAAATTATTAGAGGCTAAATGCCAATACCGATATATATATTGAAGCAGGTCATTATCACTCCGAAACTTGTTATTAGAGCAGAGCTTCATTTCTTTAGAAAACTCGTTATGTACTTTATACAATTCAGATAATAAGTAAGGCTGTGGATGATGCCAGTGCTCTAACCATAGTATTTTCTTATAGACATTTTTTAATAAAAAATTACTTACTTTAGTTTTTAGGTCATAACTTGAATGGTATAGATTTTTGGAGCTCAAATATGCAGAGGAAAAACGACTGTTTATTAAATTTAAACAGTTGTTTAATGATTTTATCCAAGGGTTATATCCTTTCAATAGTTGAAATATATTTCCTCGTTTTATCCAGCCATGAGATATAAAATCGATGGGCTTATTTTGGATGAAAAATCTACCTTGATTTAATTTATTCATAATAATGAAGTCGTCATTTAAATAAATGAAATGTTCAGAAAGTCCTTTCAAATTTGGAAGATTCATCTCTATAGATTGTGAATTAAATGTAGGTAAGTCACCTTTGTCAAAATACAGTTCATCATGTGTAACGATAACTACTTTTGGATGATTTATATCGAGCCACTTAGGTACATGACCACAAGTAATTAAAAATATTTTATTGTACCAAGGGCAGTTTTTTTCTATCGAGCGAAAAACATACTTTAGCGTTTCTAGATCTTGAAAGCGCTTATTGCTTTTGTCACCAGTGCTTTCTTTACTATATTTCTCTTTTTGTTTTTGCCATTCTTCATCTGTCGGGTCGACCCAAGGGACAACAAAGTCTATTTTTAATGGCATATGTGCAAGCTCGTAAAGATAATCAATTTAATACAGGTATAATACCTTAATTTTAGAAGAAGAATAACTGATTGTTAAAAATGGAAAGTCAAGTTGAGTATGAACAAACATAAATACAGCCTACTTAAGTTAATAAATTTTCTCACTGGTTTATGCTTATCTATTATTTATTCCTATATCTTAACGGATAGAGAAAAGCGTATAATTTTCAATGCGACAAATAACGAACATTTTATTTTCAATTCCAAGAGTTTGTTTGTCGATAAGAAGGAAGAGTTTGTAAGGGCTGGGTTTCAGGTTTATTTTGTTATTAATGACCCCGTGAAGCGTGCTCGGTTAAATCGGCATTACGCGGATTCAATGATTTCTAATAAGGGTCTTAAACATAAGTTATTTATTTTGCGCTCAGCTGTTTGGGTTACAAGTACTTTAGATATGCCCGTTTCAGGTGTTTTTTTGTCTAGAAAGCGTTTTGTATATCACTTAGGGCATGGCACTCCTATTAAGAATATTGGCTTAATGGAAGCGCAATGCTCTTTGATTAAACGCCTCTATTATAAGGTTAATGCATCGAATATTTCTTTGTTTTTAGCTCCCTCTCATTTTTTTCAAGAGTATATCTCTCGTGCTTTTGGTGTTCGTGTTGATAAAACAATTATCGCCCCACAGCCAAGACTAGATTCACTTTTTACGAGTACGAATAAATGGGGTGATTTAAAGTCGGATATTAATACAAAGCTCGTTCTATATTGCCCTACATGGAGACCATTTTCAGAGGCGAAGTTATTCCCATTTAACGAGTTGGATTTAGATGTTCTTAACTCTTTTTTGATTGAACAAAACACAAAAATACTATTACGATTACATCCTCTTTTTGAAGGGGACTTATCGGTCTATGTGAAATCACATATCGTTATTTTTGATAGTAAGATATGCCCTGATATTTCTGATGTACTCATTAACATGGATGCATTGATAACCGATTATTCAAGTATTTATTGTGATTTTTATTTATTGGACCGACCCGTTGCTTTTATCCCTTATGATTTAAAAGAGTACACAAGTAAAATTGGTTTTTCATTTAAGTATGAAGATTTAACATCGGATTGTTATTTAAATAATCTTTCCGGCTTTAAAGCCTTTATAAGTAATGTAGCAGATGGTAAATTTGATCTATCAAAACAAAATGTTATGAAGCATCGATTTAATTATATTGCTGACGTTAGTGCTAGCCAATTTAATTACGATTTGATTATTAAAAAATACAAGGAATTGGTTTGAATATTATCACTTTTGGCACCTTTGATGTTTTTCATGTCGGTCATATTCATATTTTAGAAAGGGCTGCTGAGCTTGGTGATAAGTTAATAGTTGGTGTGTCTTCTGATAAATTGAATATAGCAAAAAAAGGGCGAGCGCCTGTTTATTGTGAAGAAGATCGTTTGAAGATTATCTCTTCTTTAAAATGTGTTGATGAAGTTTTTGTCGAGAATTCTTTAGAATTGAAAGCACAATATATTAAAGACTTTAATGCAGATGTGCTGGTGATGGGCAATGATTGGAGTGGAAAGTTCGACCATTTTTCAGATCTTTGCCAGGTGGTATATTTTCCTAGAACGCCTTCAATTTCGACTACAGAGATTATAGAAGTTGTTAAACGTATTAAATAAAGTATTTTTATTACTTCGCTCCAAATCCCGTCAAGATTGTTTTCAGCGTTTTAAAAATAATATTTATATCCAACCAGAATGAAAAATACTTAATATAGTAAAGATCGTGAGCTAATTTCTCTCGGGTAGATTTTGTACAGTCGGTATAACCTTGTACCGTTTGTGCCCAGCCTGTTATACCAGGTTTAACCATATGACGGTAGCCATAGAAGGGAATCTGTGCTTCAAAGGTTTTAACAAAGTCGCCTTGTTCTGGTCTTGGACCAATTAATGCCATATCTCCTTTTATAACATTAAAAAATTGCGGTAATTCATCAATACGCATTTTTCGGATGATCTTCCCAATTCGAGTTACGCGAGCTTGTTCTGCTGTTGCAAACTTTGTTTCAGTTTTTGAATGTGAAATTTCCATACTTCTAAATTTATAGATAGCAAAGGGCTTTCCTCCTTGTCCAATGCGCTCTTGGGTAAATATTGCTGAACCGGGACTTTCAAGTTTTATCAATATAGCAGTGAGTAGCATAATAGGTAGTGCTATCGGTAATATTGCAATAATAAAAAATGTTTCCCAAAGACGTTTTAAACTTGAATAAAGTGGATTAGGTTGTAGTGTTCCAATAGCATTTTCAGATAAATATTTTGTTTGGACTTTACCGCTTAACTTTTCTTTAATACTTGCATGGTGGAAAACTTGTATATTATTAATACTGCAATCAGCAATAAATTTTTCCTGTGCAGGCGTTAATGAACCGTGGAGATTAACAACTAATCCTTGCTTTGTATTTTGTAGCAGATAAGGCTCCTGCAAGGCAGTGATCTTTATTTTGTTATTACTATTTAGCTCTTGAGTATCGAAGTTGGCAATAGCTGCCAATTTTAATTGTTTTGCTTGTTTTCTAATAAAAGTAGTTGTGTATAACCAGAAAGTTGAAAGGAAAAAGCCAATAATTAATACTGAGCGAGCATATTCAATACGCAGCATAAACATGATAGTAATAACAGAGGCGTAGACAATTAATAAAATTGGAAAAATATAATATTTTCTTTCGACAAGTAAATGATTTGTTATTTTAGGCAGGGTTAAAGACGTGGATAAATAAGCAGCAAGAACCACTATTAAGCTGTTTATAACCGTTTGTCTTGAGATAATGCTGATGGTACAAATAACTAAGCTAATCAGAATCAGGCCTATTCCATGGCAGATATATGAATTTTCTAATAATTTTTTCATGTTATTTAGTTCAGAGAGTATTGATGGTGGTGATTATACCTGAAAAGAAAGGGAAAAATATGGAGGTAGCTAAGATTGATGCTTTAAATAAAAGGGTTTTTATTTTTTGTGTTGCTTGTTGTATTTAGGGATGATTATCCCGATAAAAGCTTTCGGGAACTTGTTATGTTTTGGAGTTTGGACTTCAGTCTGAGAGATCCCCACAGGATTATTCATAAAAACTTTCCTCAATAAGCGCTGAAAATGCGCTTATTAGCAATTCTTCAGAAATATCATATTCTTTATGATTTATTATTCGCCGTCCAAGAAAAACATAAGATAATACTCGTTTTCTTTTGGTTGTATTTGCTTGAAAGTGTCACTGGAATCCTTCTGTCTCTGCCGCTCGGCCGATCATAAGTAGATAAAAAAGAGCAAGCATTGCAATTAATAAAATAACCTGGAGTCTCTCAATATTTTTACTTTTGCTGCGCTTTAACCCCATACCATAATATTCATTTTTACAATCTCGAAAAGACACCTCGATCTCCATTCTACGTCGATATAGATTAACTAATTGATGTGGGGGATATTTATTTTCAGGTAAATTAGAAACCAAAAACCAGGGCTCTTTAGCTGTTTAACTGATATTCCGCACCGGTTTTAAGAATAAATTTGCCTGTATCTATCCCCCAGGCAATCAACAATAACTTGTTGCCGTTCTTGCCAATTTACTACCATAGGCGACTGGCTTTCCAGGTAGATTATCGTAACTCCTTGGAAGCATTGAAATACCCAGCGAGCGGTTGGATTCTGGGAAGGCTTTTTCTTTTGATCCGGGAAGTAAAGGTCTTTTTCCTTTAGCTTTTTGCGGATCAGATGCTCTAAGGAAGCGTATACCATCAAACAGGAAGTCATTACCATTAACAGCGCTTCTATTCGCTCTGGCTTTTTGATGAAAATTGAGCTTGTTAAGAAATCCGGACTTTTTAAAAAACGGAACCCTTTTTCAACTGATTGCTGCTCTTTATAAGTTTTAAGCACCTTATCCATTGTCAGGCTTTCATCAAGATCATTTGTTGCAATAATAAAGAAACCTAATTGTTTAAGTGCATTATCCCTTCTATCAAGAGGAGTAAATAAATTCCCTGTTATTTTGTATTCAACTCGCTCGGGAGCTTGCCCTTTTTTAGGTTGTCCTTTCTTGCCATAGATAGGGATCTCAACGGTTTCATCAATAACATCACAGTAAACTTGTTTCTTTCTCCACAACTCAACGGCTTGCTCTGCATCATGTTGACAGGCAAACCTTTGTTGTGAGAGTTTTTTAAAGGTCTTACGCTCCGCATCTGCTTTCTTCAGCATGCGTTTTGTTAAACTATGTGTTTCACGCTTTCTCGCTTGTTCACTGCGGATCAATAGCCACCTCTGCTTTATATCGCTGTAAGTCGATTGGTGCCAAGCTCCTGAGTAACCATTCCCCATATTTTTAAAATCAAGTTCAGAAGCCTGATTAATAAGGACTTTAGCTTCCCTCAATTTATGTGGGACACGCGTGATAAATAACTGATTTAGTTCATCCAACTCAGTAATGGTATCTTGCACATATAAGGCTGCATCTGCCACTAAATAACGGCAGGACTGCGCGGCTTTTAGACTTTTTATATGGGATTTGACTATCTCCTTGAATCCTTCCATATCATTAATGTTGCCACTGGCTGGCTTCATATAAACTGGGATCCCGGATTGGTTCTCACAAATCAGGTTGAGTACGACCTGATTAAGTTCAGGACGATGATCACGTGAATAGCCTTTGGTAATTTGAATAGGGTTAAGATCATCTTCATCATCGGATAACTTTTCCATACCATCGTAGTGAAAGCTTGTTGAGTCGAGATGAACAGAGTTGCATGGTAGCCCTAAGTGTTTAATAACAGCTTCACCTATATCTTGGTATAGTGATGAAACACCATGTTCGTATAGTGCATCAAGGCAACGACCTAACGCATCATCATTGATGTATTCAGCTTTTACTTCAGGGGCAATCAGACGGTCTAATGGTTTATCAGAAAAATACTCGCGATACATATGCAGTGTTCTGCCGGTAAATCCCAACCCATTGATTATCATAGCAATGAATAAGTTACCGAAACTTATTTTCCGCTGTTCACTTGTGCCAAGTGCTTGATCGATGATATTGGCAAGCTTGATTTCCTTACAAAATCCAGCAACTAATCCATGGTGTTCAAGTGATTTCGTGTATGGGTAAGTCATGATTTATCTCTTTGAAAAGAAAGTAATAGATCAAAATTGAGGATCCCGGTCAACAATTTTTTGAAATATCTGGATGTTTCGCTAGCCAGATCACGATTTCATAGCCATTTCATAGCCAATAGTAATAAAAATTCAGGTGCGGAATAACAGGTTTAATATTGGTCGAATCTTTCGTGACAACACCTTTTCTATTTAGCTTTTTACGTTGCATATTTTTGCCTTTAAATAAAACTCCTCGGCAAGGAAATTTATTCGACTTTGATAAAATAACTGGCGGTAGCTGAAGCACTTTTCCGGTCGCTTTATTATGATGTTGATGGACTGCCATCCAATCACGTTCGCCTTCAAGTTGGCATTTTACTTCGCCCCTAGTTCGGGCAAGCCAATACCATCCATATGATTCAATGGCTTTAAACCACGGCACTTTAAAGCCTGCATCCGTACAGATTATAGGTATTACACACGAAGGTAATATTTTTGCTAGATTTGATAGGAAAATACTATGTGCAAGATGACTCCCATGTTTTTCCTGAGGGTAAACTTCTTCATAAATAGTTATTGCTCGCCCATCAACACTTACCGCAGCTCGTAACATCACAAAGTTGTAGTTATATACACTTGACCAGTCAACATGAATAAGAGGATATTTAATGCAGGCAAAGTAACTTGCAATCATTTGATAATATTTACACCTAACGTTATGCAATTTAGTGTTTTTTAGAAGGCGATCTACTCGTTTTATGGAATGTTTTTCACTGCTACGATTTAACTCTCCTGCATTTCTGCCCATAGCCGTCAGCGATAGTTCGCTACCATGTGCAACAGAATTTACGCAAGAAAGTAATGAAGTTGAAATGCGAGGATCTAAAGTTGTTGAATCAAGAGTAAATAAATCTGATAATACTTTCATAGTGTTTGAATTTGATTGTTTATGATTTTGTGGTGAAACATATACTATCAAATTTCAAACACTTACCTAATTTTTCTGTGGGGATTCTTCAGACTTCAGTCCAGTCCCCAAGGTTTTATGAGCGAAGAAATTTATAAGTTATCTTTGTAGTACCAATAAAAATCCATGACTTTCGTTACATAATTTTGTGTTTCTGGATAAGGCGGAATTTGCTTGTTGTATTTTCTGACAGTGCCCTCTCCTGCATTGTAAGCGGCTAAAGCTAATCTTTTTGTTTTAAATTCTTTTAATAGTTTATATAAATATGCACTGCCTGCATTAATGTTTTGTTGTGCATTGAAAGCATCGTCTACACCAAAGCGTTTTGCTGTCACTGGCATAAGTTGCATTAAACCCATTGCTCCTGCTGAAGAGACTGCTGTAGTTTTATAAGCGGATTCAGCAGTAATGACTGCATGAATAAACGCAGGCTCTAGTCTATATTGCTGAGCTGCTTTAACAATTAATGGGTGATATTTATGTTGTAGTGTTTTATTTCTTGGTATGTGAATATTACTGTAGCTTTTATCTTTCCAGTTTTTAAATGTCATTGGTAATTTATTGGTTTCACTTCGAAATAATAGTTCATAATGTTCATTTTCTTTACGCTCTGAAAAGTGTTGATTTCCCTGTTTGTCGGTGTACATGTAGATACTTGCTTGCACTGAGTTATTCAATATAAAGCTGAATACTATAATTAATATTAAGACGCTACTTTTAGGTATTGATAATATCTTCATTTTATTAAGGCTTCTCAATATTTGTTTCTAAAGCAGGGCTAGTTGATTTAGTTGGTTGTTTATTAATATTAGCGATTTGAGAGTCTCGTGGGAAAAGATAACGAGCATATTCTAAAACAGTGTCTGCTTGTTCTTTTTGTCCTGAATTTGAATAAGCAATATACAAAATGATATAGAAATAAGGTCTTGGTTTTTCTTCAATTATTTCTTCAGTTTCATTAATTATTGCTTGTATTTCTTCTGGTTTATGGCGTTGAATGGCCATTGAAAGTCGGAAATAATTGAGATGAAAGGTAAATTTATCTTCAAATACTAATGGGTTTACAATATCCAACAATAAATTTATATCAGGTTGCTTACTACGCTCAAATTTAGTTATTTTATACATGGCATAAAGGTTAGTAACCATAAATATAGTGGTGACTAGTGGAATTAAGAGTGCAAAAATTCTAAGTGCAAAAGTTAATTGTAAATTTGCTTCCTTGATTTTTTTTGTTTGGCTATCTACATAAAAAACTAAGAATAATAGAACTAACCAATGTAACGATGAGTGATATAAAGGATACTCAGTTTGAGTGTGAAGGCTAATGGGGAGTACGAATGCACTTAAAAGCAATGCCTTTGATATTTTAAAATTACTTAATAAATGAATAAAACAAACTACTAATAGTAACAATGCTAAAATAGGAACAATACCTCCTTCAATGGCCCAGTAGAGAATATCATTATGCGGATGAGTGAGTATTCCTTCTCCTGCAGGTGGTATTTCATTATTTTTTACTCGTTCAGCTTGAATAATAAGATAGTTTTTTTCAAAACTACCATAACCGTACCCCATTAATGGTTTATTTTTGACCATTATCAAGCTGTTTGTATATTTTATGACGCGGCCATTATCTTGAGTAATATTTTCAACATGACCTGATTTAACATCAAAAAAGTTTGGTTTTAGTGCGGCAATACCAATTCCTATAAAAACAATCAAAAGAAAAGTAAGCAATTTCTTTTTATCTTGCTTCCAGGCCCAAGGTGTGAAGAGAGCAATCGCGATTAAAGCGCCCAAGTAACCAACTCTTGAAATAGTTATAGTAATCACCCATGCGTTAATCATGGCAGTTAATAGTAAAAAAAACTGCAATTTACGAGAACTAATTTGTTGTAACAAATAGCCACTTAAAACAAGAGTGGTGACTAGAAAACTCGCAAGTACATTTGGTTGCTGAAAAATACCATAGGGACGACCATAACTGACTGCATAACCAAATATATTACCTTCTGTAAGTAAATAATCCTGCATCAAGCTATAACAAGATTGTATAAACCCAGCTAAGACAATAAGTAATAATAAACGCTGTAACTGTGCTTTATTAAACTGAAATTGTTGTAGGCTAACATAGAATAAGAAACCGGCGAGTAATCCTAGTAGGCGCGTATAGCTTTGGCTTGCTAGTTCATTGTTGGGGTAAAATAGCGGAATAAAAAAGAGTACAACAGCAATCAAAAATACAATGGTGAAACGTGAGTAGATTATTTTTTTCTGCTCCGTTATTTTCCATAAACCTAAGCCGATAAGGATAGAAAAAAAGATCCACACAACATTATTTTGTGCTAATTCTAAACCGCTGCCGCCTTGGTTATGCTGAAAATAGTGCGCACCAACCGCCATCAGTAGTGTGAAAGTGATAAAAAAAGCACGGGTTAATTTTTGTTGTACATCCATGAATGTTTATTTTCCTTTGGTATTCTTTTCTAAAATCGGCTTGAGGAACATCCCCGTATAGCTGTCCGAGACATTAGCAACGTCTTCCGGTGTGCCCGTCGCAATGATCTCTCCACCGCCATTACCTCCTTCAGGGCCTAAATCGACTACCCAGTCGGCGGTTTTAATTACATCAAGGTTATGTTCGATAATGACAATGGTATTACCTTGATCGCGGAGAGTATGAATGACTTTCAATAATTGAGCAATATCGTGGAAGTGTAAACCGGTAGTTGGCTCATCAAGAATATATAAGGTTTTACCTGTATCACGTTTTGAAAGTTCCTTCGCGAGTTTAACGCGCTGTGCTTCACCACCTGATAATGTTGTCGCAGCTTGACCTAGGCAAATATAAGAAAGTCCAACATCCATGAGCGTTTTTAATTTACGCGCAATAACCGGAATCGGTTCAAAAAAAGTAAAGGCATCTTCGATCGTCATCTCTAATACTTGATCGATACTTTTGCCTTTGTATTTTACTGATAGGGTTTCACGGTTATAACGTTTACTTTTACATGTATCACAAGGTACATAAACATCCGGCAAGAAATGCATTTCGACTTTAATAACGCCATCGCCCTGACAAGCTTCACAACGCCCACCTTTAACATTAAAACTAAACCGGCCAGGTTTATAACCTCTAGCACGTGATTCCGGCGTTGCAGCAAATAACTCTCGAATTGGAGTAAATATGCCCGTGTATGTTGCAGGATTCGATCTTGGGGTGCGCCCAATTGGACTTTGGTTAATATCAACGACTTTATCAAGGTGAGATAAACCAGTTATTTTTTTGTAGGGGGCGACGGTGGCATTAGTCGCTTTATTTAATTTACTTTGTGCAAGCGGATAAAGTGTTCCGTTTATTAATGTCGATTTACCTGAACCAGAAACACCCGTAATACAGGTAAGTAGACCAACGGGAATATCAAGCGATACTGTTTTTAAATTATTGCCATTGGCGCCTGATAATTTAATCCATTTTTCGGTTAATGGCGTTCTTTCCGTTGGAATTTCAATAGATTTTCGGCCACTCAAGTAATCTGCTGTTAATGAGTTCTTTGCTTTTAGAATGGTGTTGAAATTACCTTGTGCCGTGATATTACCACCATGGATACCTGCACCTGGGCCGATGTCGATAATATGATCGGCTTGACGCATTGCATCTTCATCGTGTTCAACCACGATAACCGTATTGCCTAAATCACGTAGATGAGTCAGTGTTTTCAGTAAACGTTCATTATCACGCTGATGCAAACCAATAGAGGGTTCATCAAGGACATACATAACTCCCATTAAGCCCGCTCCGATTTGACTTGCTAAGCGAATACGTTGTGCTTCGCCACCGGAAAGAGTGTCAGCACTGCGTTCTAGGCTTAGGTAATTTAGTCCGACATTGACTAAAAAACCGAGTCGTTCAAGTATCTCTTTAAGAATCTTATCGGCAATTTTTGCCTTTTGACCTGTTAGTTTTAGGTCGCTAAAGAATTGTAATCCGTCGGCAATCGAGAGTGCAGAAATATAAGGTAAGTTCACATCATTAATAAATACATTGCGCGATGATTCCTGTAAACGTGCGCCGCCACAACTAGAGCACGGTTTACGATTCATGTACTTAGCAAGATACTCTCGCATGGTGGTTGAATCAGTTTCTCGATAACGACGTTGGCGGTTAGGAATAATGCCTTCAAAGGGATGCAAGCGGGAAACAATATCACCTTTATCATTACTGTAAGAGAAGGAGACTTTTTCTCGGCCTGAACCATATAGCACAATATCTTGATGCTTTTTGGAAAGCTCCTTAAAGGGAGTATGAACAGAAAAGTCAAAGTGATCACATACACTTAATAGCATTTGAAAATAATAGTTAGATTTACTACTCCAACCATCAATTGCACCATCAGAAAGGCTTAATGCATTATTGGTGACGATAAGGTTCGGATCAAAGTATTGCTCGATACCTAAACCGTCACAGGTTTCGCAGGCACCCGCCGGATTATTGAAAGAGAAAATACGTGGTTCTAACTCACTGATACTGTAACCGCAATGTGGACAGGCAAAGTTAGCGGAGAAGATCTGCTCAGGTTTATCTTCGTCCATAAATGCGACTAAAGCCGAGCCATTACTGAGGTTTAGTGTCGTTTCTACGGACTCTGCTAAACGTTGTTTTAAATCATCGCGCACTTTAAAACGGTCGACGACGACTTCAATCGTATGTTTTTTACGGAGTTCTAGAGTAGGTGGATCGGTTAAATCGCATATTTCGCCGTCAACTCGCGCGCGTAAAAAACCTTGAGCGGATAAATTGGCAAAGGTTTTAACATGTTCACCTTTTCGTTCTTTAACGATTGGAGCAAGCAACATCATTTTGCTGCCCTTTGGATTTGCTAGGATAGCATCGACCATTTGACTGACCGTTTGCGCATGCAATGTCACATTGTGAGTCGGACAACGAGGATCGCCGATACGTGCAAACAGTAAACGCAGATAATCATAAATTTCGGTAATAGTACCTACGGTTGAACGGGGATTATGCGAGGTCGATTTTTGTTCAATAGAAATTGCAGGAGACAAGCCTTCAATATGTTCAACATCGGGCTTTTCCATTAATGAGAGAAACTGTCTTGCATAAGCAGATAATGATTCGACGTAACGGCGTTGACCTTCTGCATATAATGTATCGAAAGCGAGTGATGATTTACCTGAGCCTGATAGCCCTGTAATAACAACTAATTTATCGCGGGGAATGGAAAGATCGACATTCTTAAGGTTGTGGGTTTTTGCGCCACGAATTTCAATATTGCTCATTATTTTCACTATATCAGAAGGTTTAGAAAATGATTATTACATATTATTAGGGGTTCTTGAATCTGCATTCATGTAATTTGATGTGGTTTAGTTTTTATAGTTAATGGGGTTGTCATTAAAAAGAGCTGTGGGACAGAAGTCTCGTTTCCTATTGACTATTACAGCGAGAGCTTGTGTTTAGCTAAGTTTTAGATAGTCGGTCTAAGTTTGGTTTTTGATAGCTATTTGGGGGAATGGCTTTAGTTCTGTGGTTTTTATTGTTTTACTTATTTTCTTTTTTAGAAAAATAAAAACCGCTAATAGCAAATACTTAACGGTTTTTAAATAAAAACAGGAGCCAAATTATTGGCTAAGCTGTAAGACCGCATTTTGTCCACCATCGCACATACCATTGTCAACGTAACTATTTGCGTCTTCTGGCAGGAGTGTGAATTCATGGCCATCTTCAGCAGTTGCTTTATAGATAAACTGAAAATTATCCAGTGTCTCTGTGGAAATATTAGCAGATGCTTTAAATTTTCCATTTTTGAATTTTTTAAATTCAATAGGTTCCCAACTGTTGTGTGATGAAAGTAAAACAATCTGCTGTGCATCTTGTGCATCTTGTTTTTCTATTTCAAATGTTACTTTCACCTGTGGTTTTGATTTTAGATATTGTTTTTTTATCGCCATAATTAACTCCTTATTATGAATGTTTAAATTTACTGCAAACCTCGCTTAAACTCTAGACAAGTTTTAGCTATTTTTTATTAGAGATCAAATTGTTGATTAATAATTGATTGAGTAAAGGATTTTTTAAGATAAAAACCACGTGGCCGAACTTTTATAATGCTGCCATCTTCACCAAAAGCATCGGTTAAGCAGCGTCCATTTGCAGCTTTTGGTCTGAGTTGGATAACTTGGCCGTCTCTAGCGGTAATCGATTCTATTTTACCGAGTGCGACTTTTTCCATTATTTCATTCCAATCCGCTTTTAATAATGCTGCTTGCGTTTCATTGGCGGACCATAAAAAACCACTTCCAACAATACGTTCTCCTAGTGCAATATTTCGCTCTCCTTGCACAGGCACCCATAAAACTCGACTGATTTTATTCCGTACATTAGAATTTTCCCAGGTCATATGATGTGTATTTAAAATAGGAGCAGAGCAAACAAAGGTGGTTTCTAATACTTTCCCATATTGATCAATAGGAATGGTTTTAAGTTCAATGCCAAGATCTTTAAAATCCTGTTCGGGTTTACTGCCTGCAGTTGCACCTAAATGCCATTCAATTAATTGTCCAACCCATCCTTTATTACGACGAAGATCTTTTGCTAAGGTAATGTCTGCTATTTCTGCTAATTCAGCAAGGGAATATCCTGCTATTTGTTCGCAACGTTGTAATAATTCACTCGTGGATTTAGGCGGTTGTATCATGGGTTATCCATATAATGTTGTCGTAAAATTTAGTCTTATTCTGTTTATTCAAGGTTATCCATTGGTTTATCCAAAAACTTGCACAGACTTATCCACTTTTTTGGTGGATAAGTAAATAGAGATAAGGATCTGCCTTAATAAGATCAATTTACTTTCATTTTCCCGTTAAATTAAAAGTATGTTTGTTCAATATTCAATCGACTAAAGGCATTTAAACGTAGATTGATGTTTTTTTAAACAAAGAATATATACACATTAGGTTGTGAATTAATAATGCTGGATCTAATCACAGTTAAATAACTTATTGCCAAACAAAAAAGTCGTAACTGACTGTTATTTAGTAGATAATTGATTTATCTATTCATAGCGAGAAGATCTTATTCAATCCGATAAAGATCCATTCAGCATTAAAGTATTTATTATACACAAACTTATGCACAATTTTCGTGGATATGTGGGTAATTCATTTTCATCTTGATAGTTGAACGACAATTTTGATGTGATCAGTTTGATGGCCTAGGTAATCTATGAAAGAATGCATTTTTAATTAAATTTGTATTTATTAATATTTATCCGTACCGAAATTATTTATCCGGTATTAATATAGATATCTATTTATTAATAAATCTTAACCCTTAAAAGGCTTCTTAGTGATTGATACTGACGGTTACCGACATAATGTAGCTATCATCATCTGTAATAAAAATGGCCAAGTTTTATGGGCAAAACGATTCGGGCAACATTCATGGCAATTTCCTCAAGGGGGAATCAAAGAAGGAGAAACACCTGAACAAGCCATGTATAGAGAGTTGCACGAAGAGGTTGGCCTTAAAAGTGAGCATGTAAAAATACTAGCAAGTAGTCGAAGTTGGCTACGTTATAAATTGCCTAAAAGGTTAGTGCGCTGGGATTCTCCGGAGCCTGTCTGTATTGGTCAAAAACAACGTTGGTTTTTATTGCAATTAACATCTGATGATAAGCATATTGAGTTTAATGCATGCGGTCACCCTGAATTTGATGATTGGCGTTGGGTTACCTATTGGTATCCGGTTCGCCAAGTTGTATCATTTAAGCGTGAAGTTTATCGCAAAGCCTTAAAAGAATTTGCACCGATTGCATTTGCTTTAATGGCAAGCAATTCGGAAAAGAAAAAAAAGAAACGCAGTCGTCGCTCGTCTTCCTATAGAAAGCGATAATCCATTTTATTGTTAAAGGATTTGGTATGTTAAGTCAGTTGCGCCACATTGTAGAGCAGGTTGGAGATGCAAAAAGTTTAACAACTGCAATGAATACATTGGTGAAACATACCCAGTTGATAATGGGAGTCGATTGCTGCTCTATTTATATTACTGACGATCAAAATAAATTACTTAATCTTATTGCAAGTAAAGGTTTGGCCCGTCAATCCGTTGGGCGAACTCACCTTAAATTTGGCGAAGGTATTGTCGGGTTAATTCATGAAAAAGGTGAACCTTTAAATTTAGCAAATATCAGTGAACACCCCCGTTATAAATACCTACCAGATAGTAAAGAAGAGTTTTTTAATTCATTATTAGGCACGCCTATTATTTATAAGCGCCATATTTTAGGTGTGCTAGTGGTTCAACAAAAATCTCCGCGTTTATTTAGTGAATTAGAAGAATCATTTTTAGTTACCTTGGGAATGCACCTCGGCACGTTACTGACTAATTCAGGACTACGTTTAGAATTAGAACAATTACATTGCATGAGCGACTCTATTTATTTGCAAGGCTCTCCTGCTAGCCCTGGTATTGCAATTGCGTATGCATATGTTGTGAAACCTACTTTAACGATTGAAGAAGTGGTGATTGAAAAAAGTGTTTCAAGCAGTAAAGAGCTAGTGATTTTTGAGCAAATTATCAATAAATGTAGTGATGAATTTTCAGCACTCGCGATAACTCTTAAAGAACAACTCTCTCAAGATACTTTTGCACTGTTCGATATTTATTCCCATGTCCTTAAAGATAAGGCGTTTTTAAACGCGATACGTGAACAGATTATTGATCACCAGTTAACATCCTCAAGTGCTGTAAAAGTGGTTGCTGAATCTTATATCAAAAAATTTGATGAGATGAGTAATAGCTACCTTCGCGAACGAGGTGCGGATATACGCGATGTAGCACAACGGTTGCTTTACCATATTACTCAGCAGGTTGAAGAAATTGTTGAGTTGCCAGAACAAGTTATTTTGGTTGCAGCCGAGGTTTCTTTATCGATGATTGCGAGTATTCCCGCTGAAAAATTACAGGGGATTGTTTCAATTTACGGCGGTGTAAATTCCCATGTTGCGATTTTGGCACGTGCGTTAGGTGTTCCTGCGATTATGGGAGCGCAGATATCACTCGATAACGCCCATCAGAAAAATATGATTATCGACGGCTATAGCGGTAGTGCGATTATTTCGCCAGAAAATAACGTATTAATTCACTATCAAATGTTACTTGAGGAAGAGAATGAGTTAAAAAGGATTGTTGAGCCCGGTGAAAGTGAACATGCAGAAACAGTTGATGGGAAAAGAATTTCTATTTTGCTCAATACGGGATTAAGTTCAAGTCAAAATAGTGAAGTGGTTGGGTTGTTTGATGGGATCGGTTTATACCGCAGTGAACTGCCTTTTTTACTGACCAATTCATTTCCGACAGAATTAGAGCAGGGGAACTGTTACAAACGCCTATTAAAACAATATGCACCATTACCCGTTACAATGAGAACATTAGATATAGGGGGTGATAAGCAGTTAAGTTATTTTCCTTTTTTTGAAGATAATCCTTTTCTTGGGTGGCGTGGAATTCGCTTTACCCTTGATCAACCCGAAATTTTTTTGGTACAGATAAGAGCAATGTTAAGGGCTAACCTTAAATATAAAAACTTGCGTATTATGTTGCCGATGATCAGTTCCATTGAAGAAGTTTACGAAGCGAAACGATTAATTCACCAAGCCTGGTTAGAAATAAAATATGAGCTAGGGTTAACACCTGAGACGTTTCCTTTACCTGAGCTCGGGGTAATGGTTGAAATACCCTCGTCCATTTTTATTATTCCACAATTAGCCGCAGAAATAGATTTTGTTTCTATTGGCAGTAACGATCTTATTCAATATTTACTCGCTGTCGATAGGAATAATAGTCGAGTTGCGGCATTGTTCGATAGTTATCATCCTGCTGTTCTACAGGCACTGAAACTTATTATTGATAACTGTAAACGTTATGAGTTAGAAGCCAGTGTATGTGGGGAATTAGCGGGAGATCCGATTGGCGCATTAATGTTAATTGGGCTCGGCTATGAAAAATTAAGTATGAATGCCACCAATATGAGCAAGATAAAATACTTGATTAACACCGTTTCTCGCGAAGAGTTACAGTATTGTGTTGATCAAGCGTTAGTCGCTAATAATGGCCAACAAATTCGTCGTGTATTTAGTGATTATTTAGATGAAAAAGGCTTAGGTGGGTTTATTCGCGCAGGGAAATAATAAATAGCATTGAGCTTCGAGCTACGAGTAATGATAAACTAATAAAAATCGAACTTCGAAGCTCGCGACTCGAAGCTCGCTACTAGTGGCAATAAATTAAGCTTTATCCGTCATATATTCACCTACTGGTGTTACATCATCCTCTACTATTTCAGGATTATCGGAGGCCATACAGGCTGCTGCGGTGAAAATAACATCCGTTGAGCTGTTTAGTGCTGTTTCTGCAGAATCTTGAACTACACCGATAATAAAGCCAATCGCAACGACTTGCATTGCAACTTCATTTGGTACTCCGAATAAGCTACAGGCTAATGGAATAAGTAATAAAGAACCACCTGCAACGCCCGATGCACCACAAGCCGATACCGCTGCCACAACACTTAATAAAATAGCAGTTGCAATATCAAATTGAATACCAAGAGTATGGACTGCTGCCAGTGTTAATACGGTAATAGTAATCGAGGCACCGGCCATATTAATCGTTGCGCCAAGTGGAATAGAGACAGAGTAAGTATCTTTATGAAGATCTAATTCTTCGCATAGTGTCATATTTACTGGAATATTCGCCGCTGAACTTCGTGTAAAGAAAGCGGTCACACCTGATTCTCGTAAACATTTAAACACTAATGGATAGGGATTAGTTTGGGTTTTTACATAAACGATGGCAGGATTCACAACTAGCGCAATAAAGAACATGCAACCTAATAATACAACTAATAAGTGAGAGTAACCCATTAGTGCTTCAAAGCCGGTGTCAGCAAACGTGCTTGTGACTAAACCAAAAATACCAAAGGGTGCAAAACGAATCACTAAATGAACAATTTTAGTCACGCCGTTAGAGATATCATTTAGTACTATTTTTGTTGTTTGGTTTGCGTGATGTAATGCAAATCCTAAACCTGCAGCCCAGGTGAGAATACCAATAAAGTTACCAGTGACTAACGCATTAATTGGGTTATCTATAATTTTAAATAATAAGGTATTTAATACTTCAACAATGCCTTCTGGTGGTGTTGCTTGAATATCGGTTGCACTAAGCACTAGCGTGGTTGGGAAAAAATAGCTGATAATAACGGCGGTTGATGCAGCTAAAAATGTCCCAATTAAGTATAAATGAATAATTGGTTTTAAGTTTGTGTTTGCGCCTTTTCGTTGATTCGCAATGGACGATGCAACCAAAATAAAAACTAAGATTGGTGCAACTGCTTTCAATGCACCAACAAATAGTGCACCAAGAAAAGAGAGCGATTGTGCAGTGCTAGGGAAAACGGAAGCGACAAATATACCAGCAATAATGCCGATGACTATTTGTAAAACCAAGCTACCATTTAAAAAGCGCTGCATGAGTGTGGGGTTAGGATTCATATAATATGCCTATTTATTGAGGTGCATTAAAAATTTGTATTTTCGTTAATGCGTTATATTGAAAGCAGTGATTGATGCCGAATTCATTTAATGAATTGGTCTTATACCGATTGTATTAAATATGTGATCTAAATTTTGAGCAGGAAAAATGATTTAGTTCGAGGCGAAAGTTAATGTAAATGGTTGTTCCCTTTACGAAACTTTCAACAAAGAAATAAATCATTTTAACCAGTAAAATAGATCAGCTAATTACTACGATTGGTATTATTAGTGGCTATTGGTCTTTTGTGTTCGTATCTAATATAGAACGTTAAAGGTCAGTAAGTGCACGCTAATGACAGTGTTCGACTTTCGCTGCTTGGCTAAAAATTTTGTTGCTAATCAGCATAGCGGGGGCATTATAAATCATAAAAAAATTATTTCTTTTAATTAAATCATAAATAACAAAAATTTTATGCTCAGTGCACTTTACTTGTTATATTACCCATCATAAATTTTTCTTGATTAACCTATGAGTAAATAAATGTCTTCTTCACATTTCGTATTACCTTACATTGACCCGATTGCCATTAGTATTGGTCCCTTAGATATCCGTTGGTATGGTTTAATGTATTTAATTGGTTTTGTCTTTGCTTTTTTTATGGCAAACCGCTTCTGTGACCGTTCTAATGGCGTTTGGACTAGAGAGCAAGCCAGTGACTTATTATTCTACGGCTTTCTTGGCGTGATACTCGGTGGGCGTTGTGGTTATGTTTTTTTCTATCAAACGGCAGAGTTTTTAGCTAACCCAATGTATATATTCCGCATTTGGGAGGGGGGAATGTCCTTCCATGGCGGTGTTATTGGGGTTGTGATTGCGATTATTTATTACGCGAAAAAGAATCAACGTTCAATTTTGGCTGTTGGGGATTTTATTGTTCCACTTTTACCCGTTGGACTCGGCGCGGGAAGAATAGGGAATTTTATTAATTCTGAGTTATGGGGCCGAGTAACTGACTCTCCATTTGGTATTATTTTTCATAATGGTGGACCTCTACCTCGTCATCCATCACAGCTCTATGAATTTGCATTAGAAGGTGTGTTGTTATTTGTTATTCTTTGGCTGTTTATTCGCAAGCCAAGACCTAACGGCGCAACAGCGGGTTTGTTTTTATTATCTTACGGCGTATTCCGAATTATTATTGAATTTGCTCGCCAACCCGATGCGCAGCTTGGCTTTTTAAGCTTTGGAATGACCATGGGACAAATTTTATCGGTACCAATGGTTGTAATTGGTGCTGCTTTAATCGCTTTTGCATATCGTGCTAAAAAACAATAAACACACATTTTGGATAAGAAATAAATGAAACAATACCTAGATTTATGCCAGCGTATTATTGATGAAGGTACATGGATTGAAAATGAACGTACTGGAAAGCGTTGTTTAACGGTAATTAATGCAGATTTACAATACGATGTAAAAAATAATCAGTTCCCGATGATTACAACGCGCAAAAGCTACTGGAAATCGGCAATTGCTGAATTTCTTGGTTACATTCGTGGATATGATAATGCCGCAGATTTTCGTGCATTAGGCACCAAAACCTGGGATGCGAATGCAAATCTTAACGATGCGTGGCTAAATAATAAATATCGCCAAGGTACAGACGATATGGGGCGAGTTTATGGTATTCAAGGTCGTTCTTGGGCGAAGCCCGATGGTGGTCATATTGATCAACTTAAAAAAGTCGTTAATAATTTGAAAAACGGTATCGATGACCGTGGCGAAATTATTACCTTCTACAACCCCGGTGAATTTCATATGGGGTGCTTACGTCCTTGCATGCATACTCATACATTTTCGCTCGTTGGTGATACATTGCATCTTACCAGTTATCAACGTTCATGCGATGTGCCATTTTTATAACCCATCTCACAAAATGCACAGTTCGTAATTAAACCTATCTTCTTTTCTTCTTCTTTTTGATTTTATTATGCTATGTTTAATGTGCATAGCACGAAGCTAAATTAAGGTTTTAGCCAATTTAATGCATAGTTCGAGGTTTTATGGATAAGTCAGTCGTAATATCTTCTGGTGAGAAAATTAATACATTAAACTCTGTCGCTCATGAAGATTCTGATGAATATCCAAATACACTTATACTTGCGAAAGGTGTAGCAGTCTTTAATGAGAAAATGGAATTGTTGCCACTCATTTCTGATTTTCTCACTCATTACAGAAATGAGCATAGCGATCAATCTGTAAAAACCTACGCAAACAACTTACGTTATTTAGTTAAGTATCTGACTACGTATGATGAGTACCACATTGGTTCGAAGCGAGATGATTGTTTGTTGACGGTACACGTAACAGAAATTCAGAAGTATTTTGAGTATTGCAGAAGTGGGAAAGGCGATAAAAAGAAACAGTCTACAAGTGGAACAACAATATCAAACAGAGATGCTACTTACGGCAGATTCTTCTCGGAATTTCTATGCAACCCTCCTTCGGGTTACAAACTAATTAGAGAGGAAAATCCTTATGAGAATGGTAGTTTAGCTGGTGCAGCTAAAGAATCGCTAATTAAGCCTGCACTTTTTTTAGATGTTGAAGCTTTGATTCGTGTTGCCAATCATGAAAGAGAAAAGAGTCTAATTCAATTTATGTATGACTCAGGTGTTCGTAGGGCCGAAGTCAAAGATATATGTCAAGATAGCATTTTGCAGTTATCTAGAGAATCTCGAAAGAGCATTATCGTGGATAAAGATACATTTCAAATACCTAGCGAATATGTCGCAATGGAAATTAAAGGCAACAAAGGACGAGGAAGGGAACCTAAATTTCGAGAAACTGTTGTTTCAAAAGAATCGATTAATAGAGTCCAAAGATATCACTCAAGCATTGAGTATAAGAAACTCAAAAGAAAGTGGGGTGATACTCCTGTTCCCGCATTCTTAAATAAAGATGGTAACCCTTACACAGCAAAGGCCGTCAGTGCTCTATTCAAAAGGTTGTCCAATAGAGCGTTAAAACTTGGATTAATCAAAGCTCAGCTATCACCACACAAAATCCGGCATGGTTTTGGCGCGATGCTTCTAAATTCTGATGATTTTGGCAAGACAGACTTAGATAGACTTTTGCTTTTGCAGCAGTGCCTTGGTCATAGCTCATTAGATACAACACAAAAGTACACAAAAATACCTTTCGGGGTCTGGGAAAAATTTGTAGATCGCAATGGTGTAGAACTCAAAAGATATCTGTTGATGAAAAAACTAACGGATAGAACCAGAGTGAAGAAAGGAATGGTGAAATGAAATATGGAGAATACAGAAGGCGTCTACTGAATTGGTGGCAATCATTGACGGATGAGCAAAAAATGGTGCTCCCAACCTCAAACAACACAATTAACCTGCGTGAGCTCTTTAGTGATGCGCCGATAAGCTATTACTCAATACGCAGAAACCTAAAAGAAGATGTTAATAAGATAGATGCAGAACTTAAGGCATTAGGTGTTTTGTCCGATGTTGATGCATACAGAGAACGTTTGCTTAATTGGTGGCAGTTGTTGACGGATGATCAAAAAAAGGGACTCCCAACCATAAACAATACCATCGACTTGCGAGAGCTATTTGATGGAGTACCTTTAAGCTATGGCTCGATACGTCAATACTTGCAAGAAGATATCAAGAAGATAGAAGTAGAGCTTAAAGCATTAGATGTTTTATCCGATGTTGAAGGATACAAAGAGCGTCTGCTTAATTGGTGGCGACCGTTGACGGATGAACAAAAAAAGGAGCTCCCAACCGTAAAAAACACCATCGACTTGCGTGATTTATTTGATGGAGCGCCGATAGGTCATGGTGTAATACGTCAATATTTGAAAGAAGAGATCGTAAAGATAGACGCTGAACTTAGGGCGTTAGGTGCTTTCTTCAATGTTGAAATATGTAGAAAGCGGCTGCTTAATTGGTGGAAGGCATTGACGGGTGAACAAAAAAAGGTACTTCCAACAGTAAACAATACCATTGACTTGCGTGATCTCTTTAGTGATGCGCCGATAAGCTATTACACAATACGTAAAAACCTCAAAGAAGATATCAAGAAAATAGATGCAGAGCTTAAGGCATTAGGTGTTTTATCCGATGTTGAAGCATACAGAGATCGTTTGATTAATTGGTGGGGGACGTTGACGGATGAACAAAAAAAAACGCTCCCAATTGTAAGCAACACCATAGACTTGCGTGATTTATTTGATGGAGTACCTTTAGCATATGCTTCGATACGTCAATACCTGAAAGAAGACATCAAGAAGATAGATGCAGAGCTTAAGGCATTAGGTGTTTTATCCGATGTTGAAGCATACAGGGGATGTCTGATTAATTGGTGGCAGTCGTTGACAGATGCTCAAAAGAAGTTGGTCCCAACTACGAATAACACAATTGATTTTAGTGATCTATTTAGTGATGCGCCGATGAGCTATTATACAATACGCAAAAACTTAAAAAAAGATGTAAAGAAGATAGATACAGAGCTTAAATCATTAAATGTTTTATTTGATTGTGAAACATACAGAAGGCTTCTTCTCAATTACTGGCAGTCTTTAACGGATGAACAAAAGAAGGCTGTCCCAACCCAAAAAAACACAATTAACTTGCGCTTTCTATTTAGTAAAGCACCGGTAAGCTATCCCGAAGTACGCAAACACTTAAAAGAAGATATTGAGAAGATAGTTGCAGAGCTAAAGACGTTAGGTGTTTTACTCAATGTTGATGAAGAGGTGGTTGCTAGATTGATGTGTGACTTTATCTCTGAATGCAAAGCTAATCCAGATTTATTATGGGATATTGAGTTAACATCTCATATGGTCTTACACTCAAATGTGGTCGCTGGAGATCCTGACAAGTACTTTGAGAAATTTGGGCTTGTTTCTAAAGCATACTTAATGAAAAAGTTTTCATGTTCGTCCAAAAGTCTTGATAAACCTGCTTTACTTGAGCTTAGAAAACAACTTAACCAATTGTTGTTGGATTATGGAATCACACTTCCATATAGTCAAATCAAAGGCAGTAGTCATGCACTCGGTTATGATCTTAATAATCGAAGAATTTTCCTTCAATGGAAAAATAGATTAACGGATGAAGAAAAGTTGGCTCTTCCAATGCTTGGAAATGCCATTAAGCAAGAAGCATTCAGTGACGTAATTCCAATCGAGCAGGGAGCAACGAAACGCCCATTACTAAAAACTGAATATCGACGTTTTTCAAGAGAGGTTGCTGAACTCAAAGGCATCAGCATCAATTACAAAACAGTTAAAGAACGCGAAGCAATACGCAAAGAAAAGGCTTTAAACAAAGAAGAAAGTAAGCATTTGATATTTATCAGGTTGCGGGATAAAAGACTGGTTTCCGTTGATGACTTTGGATCTAAAAAGGGAAACTACGAGGATGTGCAACATGCCTTTGCAGTTGGATCTTTAAAGGCTACATCAAAATCAGGAATTATTAATTACTATATCGGATATAAGCATTATTGTGACTTCTTAGAAAGTAAAAAAGTCTCGCCTGAAAGCAGTTATAAAGCGTGTTTTAACTCATGGTCTCTGAGAGATTTTAAAGAGTATTTAGGCTATAAAATTGCAGAAGCTACTATGTCAACATCATCTGCAACCACAATATTATCGACTCTGCGAATGACGTTGAATAAATTGGAAAAAATTCAAAAATTCGAATTTAGTTATTACCCTGCCGATGGATTTGAAATCGTCAGAAAGTCCATCGCATATAAGCCATACTCGCCCAATGAACGAAAGCAAATTAATAAAATGCTAGAGCAGGAAATGGTGCTAATTAAAAAGAAACTAGCCCCATACCAGAAATTAGATAGAGAGAATGCAGATCTTGATGATCCAAAGATCCAAGCAAGGATTATTTTTGAAGATGATTGTAATTGTATACCTACCTATAATGGTCATAGAGCTGCAGGAAGTCGAACAAAAGGACAGAATAAACTTATTAACTTTATTTCTTCACGAAGGTTTTCTTTAGTTGGATTGTACGATGAATGGGGGGTGTTAACTCGAAAAGTGATAGGTAGTGAAATCGGTGTGTATATATTAAAAATGGCACAGGTCTTAGGTATGAATTTAAATTCTATTATTGACCTTGAATTAGATGATTACCAAGAGCGCCACCCACTCTCGAACAAGCCTTGCTTAACTTACTGGAAAGAACGTTCAACAGGGGAGAAAATGTTACATCTAGACTTATTTTATGCGGATCTGCAATGGCTGACAGTAAGCCAGAAACACTTTGTTGAAACTGTGTTTGATGAAGTTATTCAATTGACTTCAGAGGTAAGAAAATATGCGCCAAATGAAATATCAAATAGGCTTTTTATAACATTTTACACTAAAGTCCTTACGGTAACCGAAATCACTATGTCTCGACTCTACTCTGAACTAATCGAGAAATATCAGTTAAAAGATGATGATGGTGATCCGTTGAGCCTCACTACAACCAGATTCAGACCCACCCTCGTGAGTGAGTTAATTGAAGCTGGCGTATCAATAAGAGAAATTCAATATATGTTAGGACACTCTTCCATTTATACGACGATAGGCTACATTGATAGACTAGAATTTGATAGAGTCATAAGAGATAAAGCAAGAAAGGCAATAGAATACATTTATAGTAACGCTGTTTACTTAAGAGAACAGAGGGTTAGTAAGAAACAATCTCGTAGATTTGATGAAAATAAGATCATCATGAAAACCCCTTTAGGTGGCTGCAAAAACATATTTGATCCACCCGACTTTATTAAACAATCATCTTTGTACGTTAAAGGAAAACCTTGTTCTCAATACAACAAGTGCCTATCTTGTGAAAATGTTATGTTGACAGAGAAGCATCTTCCAGAACTATTTTCGATGCAAAGAGACTATTTGATATCATTAGAAAGTGGTACCGTTATTAACACACCCTACCATGTAGTTGTGTTAGAAAATATATCACTGCTTGACGATATATTGAACCCCGAAACCTCGGAGTTTGAAGAAGATATTTTGATGCAAGCAAAAGAAGACTCGTTATTTATTGAAACTACTATATTGGATAGCTGGGGACGTTAATAATGGAACAACAAAATGTAGAACACTTGGATAAAATAAATCAATATTGGCAAGAGGTTTTTTCCAATCTATTAATTTTGAACAATATTAATAATGATGAAGTTAGTGATGAGGTTATACCATATATCGCACAACTTGCTCTTTTACCAGTATCCAAGAAGAGTATTTTTAGCGATATGCTGTGGGATTATGATTGGGAGAGTAGAAATCGAGCTGCTTCAGTCACATTAAAATCCGTTCAGCTTGATTTTGTCAAATATCAGTACATACCACTTGGTGTGATAACCGAAATTAAGTGCCTATTTTTAACAGTTAAAGCATCCCCAAAAGATTTTTTTCATAGAAAAAATGAAATAAAACCTCAGACTTTGATTGCCGTATTCCAACCTGGACTGGTATTTTTGAATTTTGTTTTTTCTGAAATGGAGAGACGACTTGGCAAGAAGTATATACAAGATCAGTGCAGTAAACTCTCTGGAATCACCTTGCTGGATTTTGAAGAGGCGGCAAAAAAGACCACGTTGAAAATATCAAGCGAGAAAAGAACACAAAATTGCTATAAAACTTTTTTTGGCTACTTAAATACTAATAAAGTAAAAGATGAAATCGGTATCGTATGTAACGCCGATTATGGTGCAATAAAAAAAGTGTATGAGGAAAATTATAAGAAGACTAACCATAAGAAGAATAATAATAAGAAAAAAAAGAAGTTATCCTATCTTGAAACGAAAGAGTTCGATTTAGCTCTCAAGAAAGCTTCATTTAATGTAGTGAGTTTCTTAAAAGCTATTGGTGAAGAAGTGAATGATCCTGTTATGGCTAAACACTACCAGACGCTAGCCATAAAGTATGAAGAGTTCCCATACTTAAAAGAAGAATTCGAGGACTATGGCGCTTATCGTTTAAATCGTAAAGGATACTCTCTGGCAGATATCAACACTATCTTTCCTGATAATCAAATAGCAAAATTTGATTTCGGTGTAGAGCCAACTAATGCAATGGTAGATACAAAATATCGGAAAAAATTTAACCATACCGAATCTCTCCGAATTGCAATTAATAAAGCGTTTTATTCGGCGCTATGGGTTATCGGTTCTCTTATGGGAGCAAGACCAAATGTGTATTCGGCTTTGAAGATTGATGGCTGTTTGAATCTGAAAGACAGCACTATAACCTCTGAAGAGCACAAAGGGCGAGATAATCGTTGGAATTTGTTTGATGATTGTTGGGTAGCGATACCAATCATTATTGATGCAATAAAAGTAGTTGAGTTGATAGGTGGTAAGGTGTTTCAGAACACATATGTGTTTGGAAATGTTTTTACATTAAATCCAGGTGAAATAAACACACCTTTGGTAACCCTTTCTATGATTATTCAAAATGGCTTTCAGGCTTTCACGGGACGATCTCCTGATGATATTAACAGTAAATTAAATGGGTATGTATTCAGACATAGTCTAGCGCACCAAATGTATCGAGCAGATGTCGGTTTACCAGTTATTTCTTACCAACTTAAACATATAGTATCGATAACAGATGCGCTTGCACGTAAAGGTAAAGTTAGTCAAACAACACTCGGGTATGGGGGGATAGCGAATCAATTAACTACTCTTGATAGTAAGTTGTTAAATTTAAGGCATATTGCTGAATTAGAATCGGTGAAAGCCAACTTTGATCCTCACGGGAAATACATGGGGGGAAAAGCCGAGGAACACCTTTCTAAGATCAAAAAATTCTTTAATGGCTGCATGGAAGCGGGCTACACAGAAGAAGAAATATACGAGGCAATGGTTAATCAAGGATTAGCGATCATCAATGTAGGTAGTGGTTATTGCTTCGGTGGGGTAGAAGATTTTGATAAGGCCTTGCCATGCATCGGTAGTTTGAGGTGCAATCCTGTTCGTTGTCACAATGCCGTAGTAACCAAAGCGAATGCACCAAAATGGCGAGAAATATACCTTTCTAATTTAAAATTTGTTGGTGCTGAGGGATACGAAGATAGACAAAATCAGATTAGTGAAGTTATAGAAGAATCGAAAAGGGTTTTAGAATATTTGGGCGAGGAACTGATGTGATGGCTGAATATGATCAAAAGAATCAAGAGCAGTACGATGAAAACACAGATAAAATTTGGTCTGCGTTGGATGCTATTAGGCGAGATGATAAGCTAAAGGCAACTAAAGCTCAAGTGGCTGCGTTAACTGGACTTCATCGTAATACTCTGGGTGGAAAAGGAGCGAGAGATTGGGTTGGTATTGAGCTTGATATCTTAAAAAAGCACAGACAAGAAGATTCAAAGCGCAACAAAATCACAAAAAAACAACAAGAAGATAACTTGCAGGGGTTACTCGATCAGTCAAAGCTAGAGATTTTACATTGGTTCACTAAATACTCGGAATCAAAAAGAGAGTTCGATAAATTAAAAATGCGTTCTAAACGTGATTATGAAAGTCTTGAATGGTACAAAGTAGCTTTCGAAAAAGAGCGGAAAGCCAAAAAAACGCTTGAGGAGAGGATTGAGATATTGGATAGTTTATTAAATGCGTAGTCAGTGAATAATGGGGCTTAGCGCCCCGTAACTGTGACTAAACCGAAAAGGGGTATTTAATGGGGTCGTGATGTTGGTAATCAACGACCTCAAAATCATCAACTGTTACCCACGTTTCCAAATCTTCTAGTGATTTGATATCGGGGTTGATGAGCAACTTAGGTGGTGCGTAAGGTTCTCTCTTAATCTGCTCTTTCATTAGTTTCAGTTGGTCTTCATAGATATGCGCATTGACGATCTTATGAAACGCTTTACCAGCTTTTAGTCCTGTGATCTGACTTGTGATCTGAAGCAGCCAAGCAACTTGAATTTGATTGAAGACCAATCCAAGAGGCACATCGCAGCTGCGTTGCGTGCTGTTTAAATAGAGAGTATCACCGAGCAGTGAAAAGTGGTGGCTGTACATGCACGGGCGTAGACAACCCATATGAAACTCACCAGGATTATAAAATGATAAAATTTCTCCACGGTCATCAATGCCTTTGCTTAGATGATCGATTATCTTATTGTACTGATCGACAAAACCACCGTCAGGCTTCGCCCAAGCACGTCCTTGAACACCGTACACACGGCCCATATCGTCTTCACCTTTACGATACGGGTTGTTAAGCCACGCTTCATTGAGGTTGGCGTTAGCGTCCCAAGTCTTGGTTCCTACTTTTCGAAAGTCAGCCGCGTTATCATAACCACGAATGTAACAAAGCATTTCTGCTATAGCACTTTTCCAAAAAGTTTTTCGGGTTGTTACTAGAGGAAATTCATTAGCGGCCATATCATATTCTAAATCCGCATTAATAACAGTTAAGCAGCGCTTCCCTGTTCTTGTGTTATCAATCCAAATTCCTTCATTGATAACTCGCTTACATAAGTCTTCATACTGGCTGTGTTTACTATTCATTATATCTACCAAGTACCTTTTCTGTTCATAATCATATTATCACATTTAGATCTTATCCTATTATGCGTCAATGACAGGTTCGGAAGTGATAATTTGAGGCACAATAACATAAAATATAGGATTTATGTTACATATAAAAGATTAACAGCTAGAAAAGCGATAAGTTGTGCAAAGAACGTACTTTTGCTGAATGCATTGATTATATTCGACAGGGAGATGGGTTATACGTTCACAGCATTAATCGGTTAGATTGTAATTTAAGTACATTATAGATAGGTTCATTTTTTAGAGAAACCTAACGGAAATGTGTTCGCAACAGAAAAGTTTAACTTGTTATATGCTTCTTTGCGAGCTAGAAAGATAGATAAAATAAGCTTGTGCCCTAGATTCTTATATTAATCTGACAGACTGCTTCAAGCTCAAAGCGGGTGGTTGTAATATTTGTTTATATTGGAGTTTTCTGTGGCGCTTTGGGGCACAAACCGACTTAGACTATTTACTCTAATATAGTGCTAAAACTTAATTTATCATATCATTACCACACACACAAAAGGCTACCATTAGGTAGCCTCGAATTTTTTTGGTAGTCTTTTAGAAATGTCGCATAACGGGTGTTATGGTAAATAAAGAGCCATAGTCTCTTGTTAGGTTTTTAAAATTGCACCTCTAATTGCGAAAGCTAGCCCTTCGGGGTTTTCCCATGCCATTGAATGTCCAGCCTCAGAAACAGTAACAACATCAATGTGTTGTTTAATTAGCTCTTCGAAGTCAGGATCAGGCAAAGAGTTACTGCCGAAAATATAAGTCTTTGAACAACTAAGTGCATAATATTTTTGACGCCAACTTGGAGAACTTCCCTTAATTAATGAGCAAGCTGTTCTATGGATAGCTGTCGGAGAGCTTACTGATAAAGATGCAGCCCAATTTTCATTTGAACTATTAATACTTTCTTGGACTATGTCGTTATGACCATAATTCTGGTAATCACCTTCATCATAAGCAGCAATTTTTTGACTGAAAAAGCCACCGCCTGCATCAAGGTTAGCCTCACTTAGAATAAGAGATCTAAGTCGACCTTCTACACGAGCTGCTAAAGCAATTGACACTGCACCTCCCATACTATGAGCATACAGAATGAAATCATCGAGCTCTAAATATTCAATAAGTTCTTTAAGATAATCAGCATGATTATCTATCGAGTAATCAAACAGCTCTGGTTTGTCACTAAACCCCGAACCAATGAGATCAACAAGTATTCGACGATGTCCCTCTAATCCACCCACGGATGCAACCTGTGGATAATCAAAAGAAGATGCGCATCCAATACCATGTATGAATACTATAGGAACACCATCACCTGGTAAGTCATGATAGCGAAGTGTTGCATTACAATTTACTAATTTAAATTCTTTCATTCTATTCCAATCATGCAGAGTTAACATCGAAACAAGAAACCTAACAGCTTATTAGACAGAATTTATCCGTATTTCCAGTGGATACATAGAACGGTCTAATTTGCTTAAATTTGATAAAAGAGTATCAGATTTAATTAACTAATCAATATGTTAAAAATCAAAGTGAAAACTTAATCATGTGGATAGATAGAAAAGTTCCGTATTAACAACAAAAATACGGAATGATGTACATCTGTGTATAAATACATGTGAATTTAGAAGATAATTTCAATTATTTTCTATCTCGCTTTACGACTTAGAAACCTACAAGACGTTGTTAGCCAAATAATGTGTGTTAGCGCAAGTAACCTGCGTAAAATGACTATTATGTTAAGTAGTTATTTTTTCTTATATAAATAGCGGTTTCATCATTAAATCAACACAAAACACTTAAAATCAATAGCCAATCAATTGATATCCGCCTTAAAACCACAATCTATAAATAATCACATAACCCTGAAGATTACATAATAAATATACTATTCTCATTTAGGCTATTTTCCAAGACCAAATGGTTAAATGATCCTATTTCCTTTTTTACTGGACTACTTTTTGAGGATGTTAACAGGAGCGGTTTGTAAGGCGCTTGGGGGGCGTTAGCGAGTTGGTGCTCTGACTCTGAAAGGGGTACAAACCGACTTAGATCTTTTACTCTATTTACTTGTTGAAACTACTCTATTTACGCTCGGTTTATCCCAAGCGCGTATAATAAACTATCTCGCTTTCGATCCAATTATGGTTTAGAAACCGATAAATTAATGAACAACATTTATCAGCTACAACACTTGATAAGATTAAGTAAATGTTTGATCTATTGTTTGTAAGTTAACTCGTGTTGAAACAGCATTAAGTGCTATTTTATTGATCATATCATCTACTGTTGCACAACAATCCATTACAATCGTCACACCATATTTATCAGCAGCCTTCGAAATTGCGGTATGTGTTATGCAGTTTTGAGTCATCATGCCAGTTATCAGCAACTCTTTTATTTTATGTTTTTGTAATACTTCTTCCAAATTGGTTTGTTCAAAACTATCGGCATAGCTTTTCTCCACGATATCTGCATTGGGGGCCGCATTTAGAATAGCAGGATGAATCTCCACACCAGAAGTTCCTTTATTAAAAAATGGTGCAATACCATTGTCGCTATCTGCAATATGCTGAATAAGAATAATTGGGATACTCTGTTGATTGGCTTTATCTATAGCTATTTCAATATTACTTAAAGTTTGCGCAGTATCGTGTAGAGGATATTTTCCTTGTGGAAAGTAATCGTTTTGTAAATCAATAATTAATAAGGCTTTTTGGTTATTCATTAACATTCCTTAGTTGCCAGTTATGTGAAGTGAATAGTATATGAGTTGTTTCGCAGGTTTCTTAGAGTCATAATTGACAACATACAAGTCAAAAATGACAGGTGTATAGAAATATGCGAAACATTAAAATTGCGATTATTGATTACCCTTATTGTTTGAAATCTGCACTTCATGGTTTTTTAGAAGTTTTTAATTTAGCGAATCAAGTATGCGACGAACAAAAATTACCGTGTCAATTTATGCCGCAATTATTGAACTGTAATGACAATACAGATTTTACAGAAAACAGATTTAATGTGGTTGTATTGCCACCAAGCAATCGCAGTGAATTTTACTTGAGCCCCCCAAAAAATTTACTGAGAGGCTTATTACAACAACATTATAGTGGTGCAACTATCTGCTCAGCTTGTGCGGGCACATTTATTCTTGCAGCTGCCGATTTATTACAAAATAAAGATGTTACAACCCATTGGAAGTTAGAAGCTCTATTTCGTGAAAAATATCCTGAAGTTACTTTGAATATCGATAAAATATTGATTAATCAAGGCGATGTTATTACAGCGGGCGGTATGATGTCTTGGCTGGATTTAGCTCTCGAAATCATCTGTAAATATACAAAACCAAGTGTGGTGCGAAGTTTAGGTAAATATTTAGTGGTAGATACTGGGCAACGCGAACAACGTTTCTATCGGCAGTTCACTCCGATTTTAAATCATGATGACGCGCTGATTCTATCAATTCAACATACACTCAAAGAGACCTATCATTTGCCCCTAACTATTGCAGAAATAGCGAAACAAAACTGTTTAACAGAGCGAACTTTTCTACGCCGTTTTTTTAAAGCAACTCAACTAAAACCTAAGCAATATATTCAACTTCTGCGAATTCAAAAAGCTTGCGATTTATTAGAGTCAACGAACTGGTCATTTGAGCTCATAGCCAATAAAGTCGGCTATGAGGACAATGGAGCCTGTAGAAAACTGTTTGTTCGTATTATTGGTCTAACACCTCGAGAGTTTAGAAAGCGTTTTGTGGAATAAGGCTGTTGTACAAATATCATATTAGTAGGTTAAAGGTATAACGCTCACTTCTTCCCGAGAGCGTGCAAAATAGTGAACGCTTATTATGAGTTTCTAACTCGTATATGGACTCCACCTGTTTTACAACGATTAATTTTCATAAACATATAAGATGCATTCGTATATACGGCTTTCTATTGAGAGAGCTACCCTCTAGCCTAAGATGTTTGCGCACCTATTATCCTCATCGCTTTGACAGTCTTTTATGACTTCCGAGTTAGACAGGTTTTAATAGGTTGGTCTTACCGTTTATGCTTCATCATTGTTGTAAAATTGGGTAAAGCTGTTTTATTGAGTTAACTTGGTTTTATTTTTATTCTGTTCTTAATAATTGCTGCTGATATTTGGTTTCGTATCTTAATATGGCCCAAGCAGTTCTGACCGTTTTATTTGCTAATGCAATACAGGTCCTCTTAATACCTAAGCGTTCTCTTAATTGTATTAACCACGCTTGTTTTAATGTTGTAGGCTCTTCAGGTAACCTGGATATGTATGAAAGCGCTCCTTGGTACAAGGCACACCTCAATTCTTTAACCCCTCCATTTTTAATAATACCTGTCATATTAGTTTTACCACCAGAACTATGCTGCTTTGGTGTAACACCAACAAAGGCAGCGGCCTGACGCCCACTTGTAAACTGTTTACCATCACCAATAGTTGAATAAAGCATACCAGAGCATACTTCAGCTACACCTTCCAAATCCATCAAACTTTTACAAGGCTTCAACTGCCTCACTAATGCGTTCTTTACTTTTTCTAACTGATCAAATTCAATTTTCAAGTAAAGATATTGCTCCCACAATTGATGTAAAGTCGAAATCAAACATGCAGGAATTAAACTAGGCTCATCAAGTGTATCTTGAACTGCTTTTTTTAATCCTAATACCCCACGAGAGCTTGTTATACCGTATTCATACAGTATTGATCTAATATGATTGCCCAATGAAGTGATGCTTCTAGAGAGGAATACTCGACTAGTTTCTAAAGATTGGAGTGATTGCTGCTCTTCATTTTTAGGTTTACTGTATTTTAAACCAATTTGTAATGCGGCATTAGCAATGGCTAGGGCATCGTTAGCATCTGTTTTTTGACCTTGAAGGAAACCTTTTACTTTTTTCGGACTAATTATTCTGACTTCATGCCCAAATTGTTCAGCATATCGCCCCCAATAATTGCTACTACCACAACCTTCTATTGCGACAATTGACTGCTTGGCATTAGCAAGTAACTCTTTTAGCTTTTGTCGGTTAACGGCTTTATTCATAACCAATTCACCATGCTGGCTGATTTGGCAAACTTGAAGTACTGTTTTAGCTAGATCGATTCCGAAAATATTGGATTTAAGCATAATATGGTCTCCTAATTAGTTACCGATACTCTACGCTACTTGCTAGAGTTGGTGGAGTCCACACATCGCTTTGGGGGTGAAAGCGACTTACCAGTAATGTCTGTTTTTTTCGGAACAGCGGACATTAATGACAGAACTTCTAATGACTGCTTTAGTGGCTTTTGAGACAGTCAGATTTGACTAACACCTATAAATTTAAATTAATTTTTAACCACTGAACTTTATAGAAATATTGATTTCTATAATTCCGTTTGTGTCCTTTACGCCATACAAAACAACGAATCTACAAAAGTTTACATTGACATTAATCTATGCAAAATAACCTTTAGTTCACTATCATTATCGAGGTACGGATGATCAAATTGGGCGATTTTAACCCACTGACACTCTTGACCTTTGTGGACATATATATGAAAGTCATCGACTAAAACAGAAGAACTCACCTCATTACTGGGTATCAATCGAAGATCCTTAGTTTTCCCCTTCCAGTTTACATACTCAATTGTAGAAAACCATTTTGGAGCTGTTCCTTCTGATACAAGAAGATCTGCTATATTTCTAAAGATAGCTTCTTTTACAGTAGTATACATTACTACACGGTCTGTTATTGATTTGCATCCCTCAAGAAAGGCATATAACCCCGGCCTAGGTATTTGGCTCATTGCATTTGAGATGAGCGTCCCTTCTAGATCTAAAGCGATTACTTTTAACATTCCTCGATTCTCCATTTCAGTAAACAGTTATGGTTTAGTGGTTTTGGCCACTAATTTAGATTAAATTTCTCATCATTTCTGAGGCAGTTTATGTTACCTAACAATTCACTATCCTCCCATTGTAACTTTCATCGGTTATAAGGTCGTTGTGAGATAACTATTTGATTGATAAAATGCAGCTTTGTTATTATTAAACATCATATCCAATGACTTCTGCTTAGCAATAAATATGCTTTTCACATTATCATCTATTTGAGTAGTTAAAATAGATCGTAGAGTAAATGTTAGAGAGCAGTTTAGTGGAGCTAGAGAATTACAATTATCAAAAATAAGTATTTTAGGCTCTTGTAAACCTGAATTAATATATGCTCCACCATGTGGGACTTCTTCAATTACTTTTTTAAAATCTTCATTTTTAATATCAATGAGAGCATCAAGCGGGTCTTCTAGTTACCGGTGTATTACATGAAATGCAAGGCTTTCTGTTAGAAAAAGACTCATTCAAAGAAATTTAGGTTGTGCGCAGCACATTCTGAATATATTTAAATCGTAACCAAACGAAGTACGTTACTTTAATTAGCGCTAAAATAACGCTTCTATATTCGTTTCAAGAGCTTCAGCCAACAACTTCACTTCAACATCTGTAACACGCCTCACTTTAGCCTCAATTTTTGCCAAAGTTCCTCGGCTAATATTCCACTCTAACAAATTACATCTCGCTGCTAATTGTTCTTGAGTCCAGTCATTTTTCTCTCGGATTTTTCTAACATTCTTACCAACAATATTCATCGATTTTTTGCTCCGTCATCAGAGCTTGATTGTCACAGAGAAAAACCCTAGAATTGCTCCGCTATCGGAGCGTGTTGAATTTGGTATGATAAAACTTATGAAAAATATAAAAATGAATGTTCTTCTTACTAAGATTTTAGAAGATGAAACATTTGATAAATTTACAGTAATTAATCTTAGAGATAAGTACCTGCAACATTCACAGGTATCTTTGTGCTCGATTGAAGCTCGTAAATATGTTTATAAACATATTCTAAGATTGGTTAAATTTGGTGTGTTAAGTAAGAGTGGTAAAAAAAACTCACACAAAATAATGTACAAAAAAACTGATTTATTTAAAGACGTAAATTTTATTTCTGGGGAATCTTCCTCTCCTAAGAAAGACTCCTATAAAAAACATTTACTAATATCCAGTGAAAAAAATCTAGAAAATTCTTCAATAGAAAAGTTGCAAGAAACCTTAAATGAATACAAAGTTGACATGATGTCCGCTATTGGCGAATCGGAAGAATACATCCGTTTATTAGACTCTGTTCCTGAAATGAAAGAACAACTTAGGGAGAAGTACCACCTAGCTCGTGATAAAAGCTCAAAACTTTTAGGAAAAATAAAAGCTATTCAAACGATCATAGCTATTCAATCGGAAGTACAATGCAATTAAGAAAATGGCAAGCCGAGAGCGTTAAGTTAGCACTGGAACATTATCAAGAAATTAGTAAGCATTTTCTATGCTTAGCCACACCTGGAGCCGGAAAAACTGTAATGGCGGCTGAAGTGGCTGCAAAACTATACGAACAAGATAAAATTGACTTTGTTCTTTGTTTTTCTCCTTCAAGTACAGTATCTCAAAGTATTACTTACACTTTTACTAAAAGGTTTGGCGCTCGATTTGATGGTGTGATAGGTGCTATTGGTTGCTCCTATACTTACCAAAACATAATGTTTTTTAAAGAAGATTTTTGGCAATTGCTTAAAAATAATCGCGTATTGGTCGTGTTTGATGAAATCCATCATTGTTCAGGATCTTCACTGGAAAATGCAAATGCATGGGGTGAAGAAATAATTCAAAACATTCAACAGCAAGCAACGTTTACCCTTGCTTTAACAGGCACACCATGGCGATCTGATAATGCACCGATAGTTTTATCAAACTACAGCGATCCTGATGGGCTAATTCAGTGTGATTATATCTATGGTCTAAAAGATGCAGTGCAAGATCGTGTTTGCCGGATACCTACCTTAGTATTAATCGATAACGAAAAAATATCTGTTACAGATGAAGATAACCAAAAGAAGGTATTTACAGGTCTTCAAGAGTTATTAAATCAATCAATCGTTTCGTATCAGTCAGTTATTACTAATGATTATGTAATGAAAGATATCCTCAAACGAGGGTGTGATAAGTTAAAGCTAATACGCTGCTGTAACCCTAATGCTGGGGCGCTAGCCGTAGCATCATCCGTAGAACACGCAGTTCAAATTATTAAACTACTTCGAGAAACATTTAACCAGACAGCTGTTTTGGTTACCTATAAGCAGATTAAACCATCTGAAATTATTGATCAATTTAGGTATTCCAATACGCAATGGATTGTAAGTGTTGGAATGGTGTCTGAAGGCACTGACATTCCCCGTTTACAGGTTTGCTGTCATTTGAGTCGAATAAAAACAGAATTGTATTTTAGACAAGTATTAGGTCGTATCTTACGAATTAATGAGGCACAAAATCAAGAAGCATGGCTATACACATTTGCTGAAAAAAAACTTTCAGAATTCGCTAATCGTATCAAAGATGATTTACCTGATTACAATGTCGTTATTAATGAAGATTTTCCCATTGAAGAATTTGACAAATCCGGTACTCCTCGTAAACAAAATGAACAGTTAATCGAGCAACCGTTTGAATGGGATGAATCAGCGAATAATGAATCAACTGATTTAACTAATGCCGAAAAATCCCTCGCAGATCAAAACTTAAACGTATTTCTACCTTCGATTGAAATGCTCGGTATGTTCAGGGAACAAATTATTGCAACGTTTGAATCTTCTCTTTGATTTTTTTGAGCAGAAAACACAGAGTTAGTACTATCTTCCTCCTATATCCCATCATAAAGCATGCTCAATTTCATGTAAAATACATCTAAAATCATGCATAATAAAACTCATTGAAGCTTAAACAATTCGGTGGTTTTATCTCATGCAGACAAAGACAATTAAAAAATCAAACCTCACTGAAACAGATATCATTACAAAATTCATTCTCCCAAGCATAAAAAATGCAGGATGGGATGATATGACACAAATTCGCCAAGAGGTGAAACTACGTGATGGTCAAGTGATAGTACGCGGTCAAATCGGCATGCGTAAAACCGTCAAATCAGCAGATATCGTACTCTACCATAAACCCAATATGCCACTGGCTGTCATCGAAGCCAAAGCCAATAAGTATGATGTTGGTAAAGGGATGCAACAGGGGCTAGATTATGCGCGCCTACTTGAGGTGCCATTTATCTTTGCTTCCAATGGCGACGGTTATATTTTCCACGATAAAACTAATCCTACGCAGTTAGAAACTGAAATTAGCTTAGATGAATTCCCAACGCCGACAGATTTATGGAATAAGTATTGTATTTATCGCGGCTTTAAGAAAGAGCAGTTACCGCTTATTACCCAAGACTATCATGATGATGGCAGTGGTAAATCCCCACGTTATTACCAGCTGCAAGCAATCAACAAAACGATAGAAGCGGTATCTCGTGGTCAAAAACGCATGTTATTGGTGATGGCAACTGGGACAGGTAAAACCTATACCGCCTTTCAAATTATCTGGCGGTTATGGAAATCGCGGCAGAAAAAACGCATTCTATTTTTAGCTGATCGCAATATTCTGGTTGATCAAACCAAAACCAATGATTTCCAACCCTTTGGAGAAGCGTTAACCAAAGTCACCAAACGCACCGTTGATCCCGCCTATGAAATTCACCTTGCACTGTATCAAGCATTAACGGGACCGGAAGAATATCAAAAGGCATTTAAACAAGTCGATCCTGATTTCTTTGATCTGATTATTATCGACGAGTGCCACCGTGGTAGTGCTGCTGACGACAGTGCATGGCGCGAAATTTTAGAGTATTTCAGAGGGGCAACGCAGGTTGGTTTAACCGCAACGCCTAAAGAAACAGAAGAAGTGTCTAATATCGATTACTTTGGTGAGCCTGTATATACCTACTCATTAAAAGAAGGGATTGAAGATGGTTTCCTTGCTCCCTATAAGGTGGTACGTGTTGATATCGATGTCGATCTACAAGGGTGGCGACCAACAAAAGGTCAGATGGACAAAAATGGTGAACTGATTGAAGATCGCATCTATAACCAAAAAGATTTTGATCGCACCTTAGTGATTGATGAGCGGACTCAGTTGGTGGCAGAGACTGTGACCAGTTATCTAAAATGCACCGACCCCATGGCTAAAACGATTATTTTTTGTAACGATATTAATCATGCCGAACGTATGCGCCGTGCTCTAGTTAATTTGAATCCGGGGCAGATCGCTAAAAACGAAAAATATGTCATGAAAATCACGGGTGACGATGAAATCGGTAAAGCGCAGCTGGATAACTTTATTAACCCTAAAAAAGCGTATCCTGTGATAGCCACAACCTCTGAATTAATGACCACGGGGGTTGATGCTCAAACCTGTAAACTAATCGTGCTTGATCAAAATATTCAATCGATGACTAAATTTAAACAGATTATTGGTCGTGGTACGCGTATTAACGATAAATACAATAAACTCTGGTTCACTATTTTAGACTTCAAAAAAGCCACTGAACTGTTTGCCGATGAAACCTTTGATGGCGAGCCTGTGCAGATAATGGAGCGAACACCTGAAGAAATAGATGAGGGTAAAGTAGATATTGAGACTCCGCCAGAACATCCCGATGACGAAAACACGATAACAGAAAATCCTCCCTCAGATTATGACGCACAAACGGATGGGACAACGGATGATCAATTACCAATCAACAACGATGATTGGGGTGAAATAACCGATGATGATGAAGAAAAACGTTTTATTAAGTTTCATGTCTCTGGTGTGACCGTTAAAAAGATGGCCGAGCGTGTGCAGTATTACGACACCGATGGTAAATTAGTGACAGAATCATTTAAAGATTACACCCGCAAAACAATGGGCAGTCAGTTTAGTTCGCTAGACGAATTTGTTAAACGTTGGAATACGGCAGATCGCAAACAAACCGTGATCGATGAGTTAGAGGAGGTAGGGATTATTTGGGAAGCATTGACCCAAGAAGTAGGTATCGATCTCGACCCCTTTGATATGATCTGTCATGTTGTCTATGACCAACCTGCGTTAACGCGCAAGGAACGAGCAAACAACGTTAAAAAGCGTAATTATTTCACCAAATATTCGGACACAGCACAAACCGTATTAGATAATCTCCTTAATAAATATGCAGATGTTGGTGTGCAAGAGATTGAAAGCATGCAAGTGCTCAAAGTTCAGCCTTTTAATCAAATTGGTAGCCTTAGTGAAATTATCAAAAAAGGCTTCGGTGGTAAACCACAATACGAGCAGGCAATCAGTGAATTAGAAGCGGAAATTTACCAGCCAACACAGCAAACCGCGTAATTTAAAATACAAAATAAACGTCCAGTGTGTTGTTAACTAGCAACATACTCGACGATCATACAATAATAAAAGAGAAGTTTATGTCAGTCAGTTCAGCAATCAAATCCATTCAAGATATTATGCGTAAAGATGCCGGAGTAGACGGTGATGCGCAGCGTTTAGGGCAAATGTCATGGTTATTATTTCTTAAAGTATTTGATGCCCAAGAAGAAGAATTAGAACTGGAATTAGATAACTATAAAGCACCGATCCCAGAGCAATATCTATGGCGTAGCTGGGCACAGGATGCAGAGGGGATTACCGGTGAAGAGTTATTAGACTTTGTTAATGATGTTCTCTTCCCAAGTCTGAAAAATCTAACGGCACCGATTGCGCTTAATCCGCGTGGTCATGTCGTCAAAGCTGCATTTAGTGATGCCTTTAACTATATGAAAAACGGTACGCTACTGCGTCAGGTGATCAATAAACTCAACGAAATAGATTTTACCGATTCTAATGAACGTCATCTGTTTGGGGATATTTATGAGCAGATATTAAAAGACTTACAAAGTGCAGGAAATTCGGGCGAATTTTATACCCCCCGTGCGATCACGAAATTTATTGTTGAAGTCACCGATCCAAAATTAGGAGAGACAATTATAGATCCCGCCTGTGGTACGGGTGGCTTCTTAGCTTGTAGTTTTGATCATGTTAAAGACAATTACGTAAAAACTACCGAAGATCACCAAACCTTACAGAAGCAAATCCATGGCGTAGAGAAAAAACAGCTGCCGCACTTGTTATGTACCACCAATATGATGCTTCATGGCATTGAAGTTCCCGTACAGGTTAAACACGGTAATACATTAAATAAACCGCTTTCCAGTTGGGATCAAGAATTTGATGTGATAGTCACCAACCCACCCTTTGGTGGCACCGAAGAAGATGGTATCGAGAAAAACTTCCCAAGCGAGATGCAAACCCGTGAAACGGCAGATCTATTTTTGCAATTGATCATCGAAGTGCTTAAAAATGGTGGACGAGCAGCCGTGGTATTACCCGATGGCACGCTCTTTGGTGAAGGTGTTAAAACCAAGATCAAAAAGATGCTAACCGAAGAGTGTAATTTGCATACCATCGTGCGTTTACCAAACGGTGTATTTAATCCTTACACGGGCATTAAAACTAATATTCTGTTCTTCACTAAAGGTCAGCCGACGAAAGACGTTTGGTTCTATGAGCATCCCTATCCAGAAGGGGTAAAAAACTATAATAAAACCAAACCAATGAAGTTTGAAGAGTTCAGCACCGAGCTTGATTGGTGGGGTAATGAACAGGATGGTTTTGCTAGCCGAATTGAAAACAACCAAGCGTGGAAAGTTTCAATTGATGAGATCATTAAGCGTAACTTTAATCTTGATATTAAAAACCCTTATCAAGGTGAAGTGATCAATCATGATCCGCAGGAGTTATTAGCGAATTACAAACAGCAGCAAGAAGAGATTAGTGAGCTACGTAACCAACTTAAAGATATTCTTGGTAATGCGCTTTCATCATCGAACAGTTCAATAGAAAGTAATGAGGCTAAGTAATGACAATTGAAAACCTTATTACCGACAATATCGATATTTGGACTGCGGCAATAAAAAATAAAAAAGCAACAGGGCGTGGTTCAAGCAAAAAAATAGAATTATATGGTATTAAAAAACTAAGAGAGCTTATTCTAGAATTAGCCGTGCGAGGGATGTTAGTAGCACAAGATCCTAGTGATGAGCCAGCTTCAGCTCTGCTTGAAAAAAACTTTACAGAGCAAGAAAGGTTAATCTTGGATGAGAATCTAAAGACAAAAGCTAGTAAAAAGATTTTAGAAAGTGATGAGTATTTAGTTTCTCCTCGCTCTTGGGGGAAAATTAAGCTTGGAAACTTGGCTAAGTTTATTGATTACAGAGGAAAAACTCCTAAAAAACTTGATTCAGGTGTCAGGCTAATAACGGCAAAGAATGTAAAGTTTGGTTTTATATCACTGCAACCAGAAGAATTTATATCACAGGATGAATATTCAGTATGGATGACAAGGGGCTTTCCTCAAATAGGTGACATTCTCTTCACGCCAGAAGCTCCGCTTGGAAATGTGGCTCAAGTAGAATTGAAAGAAAGATTTGCGTTAGCTCAACGTGCTATTTGTTTTCAGCTTCACTTGCCTGATATTTCAAATTTCCTCCGATTGTTTTTGATGTCTCCCAACTTTCAAAAACTATTGAAGGAGAAAGCTACAGGGACAACCGCTAAAGGTATTAAAGCCTCTGTACTAAAGGAGTTGCTAATTTATTTACCACCTCAAAAAGAACAACACCGCATCGTTGCTAAAGTTGATGAACTAATGGCACTTTGTGATCAGCTTGAACAGCAAACAGAATCAAGCATTGATGCCCATAAAACCTTAGTGGAGGTGTTGCTAGCCACTTTAACCGATAGCAAAAATGCTAACGAGTTAAATCAAAACTGGGCGCGTGTCAGTGAGTTTTTCGACACCCTGTTTACCACCGAGCACAGCATCGACCAGCTAAAACAAACCATCCTGCAACTCGCCGTTATGGGCAAACTTGTTCCGCAAAATCCTAACGATGAACCCGCTTCAAAACTACTGGAACGCATCGCCGCCGAAAAAGCGCAGCTAATCAAAGACAAAAAAATCAAAAAACAAAAAACTTTACCGCTAATTACAGATGAAGAAAAGCCGTTTGAGCTACCAAATGGGTGGGAGTGGTGTCGATTGGGGTCTATAGGAGTAGGTGCAACAGGAAAAACGCCTAATACAAGAAATTTTAACTATTTCAATGGTGAGATTCAATTTGTTGGCCCTGGTCAAATAACGCCACAAGGGGAATTGCTTATTTCAGAAAAAACACTAACTGCATTAGGATTAGAGCAGAGTACCACTGCAAATAAAGGTGATCTTTTAATGGTTTGCATCGGAGGCTCAATTGGAAAAAGTACCCTTGCGAAAGACCGAATCGCGTTTAATCAACAGATTAATGCAATGCATCCAATTTTATTTTCATCGGAGTTTTTAAAAACTTCAGTTTCCACTAACCAATTCTATGAATCTGTACTAGAAAAATCGACAGGTTCTGCAACACCAATAATAAATAGAGGGAAATGGGAGGAATTAATTATTCCGGTTTCTCCTCTCTCAGAGCAAAATCGTATCGTAGCAAAAGTCGAACGATTAATGAACATCTGCGATAAACTCAAAATTTGTTTAACCCATGCTCAACAAACCCAAATGTATTTCGCTGATGTGATTAGTGCTAAAAAGACAGATAGAGATATAAATAATGGCTAATGCAATGAAAATCAAAGAACATATTGAACCTTTACTAAAAGCATTAGAGAAATATTATGAATTTCATTCTGAAAATGAAACATTAGATGATGATGACTCTAACTATGCGGTTTACTTTCAAAAAGGAGAAGATGCTCCTATTCATCTTGCAAGACCAAGTCTTGCGCTATTTCATGGTGACCTCAATTTATATAATCAAGAAAGTGAACGAATTAGACTACAGCGGTTTTCTTATGTTCTAAATTCAGAGAAATTCCCAAGAAATCAGCAAAATTACGATGAATTACTAAAAGCACAAAGAGCAAACAAAATTACGCCATTTGTCGGTGCAGGTGCATCAATAAGCGCAGGGTGCCAAAGCTGGAGTGGTTATCTTGAGCAAAAAGCCAAAGAGGTTGGTATTTCAGATGAAATAATCAATTCTCATTTAGCAGATAACAAATATGAAGATTTATTAGAATTGATAATCGAGCAACCAAGAGGCGAATCGTTTGAGTTTTACTTCGCTCAAGATTTTGAGCATGCTAACCCAGAAGCATCTTACGCATGGATTTTACCCGAGCTGTTTAACGGGTGTATCATCACAACTAACTTTGATCGAGTTATTGAAAACTGTTATGACCAACAAGGTAAATCATTTACAGAAAAAACAGTGGGCCTTAATGACCCACACACTTTTATCAAAGCGATCACCAAAGGCAGTAAATATCTTTTAAAGTTACATGGCAATATTGATAACCCTCAACATCGTGTTTTTACTAAAAGTGAATATAAAAGAGCTTATAGTCAGACTGAAGAACAAATAGTTGATATGAGTTTTCCTTTACCAAAGTTACTTTCTCACCTTTATCGGAGTCATTCATTTCTTTTCATCGGTTGTAGTTTAGAAATGGACAGAACCATAGCAACATTTGAAAAATTATTAGAAATTGAGCCAAAAAATGAAATTGCAGACCACTATGCAATAATCGAATTTCCTAGTGATGAAGAGAAAGCTCAAGACTTAGAACAAAGGCTTATGATGTGCAATATTAAACCTATTTGGTATGAAAGTGGTGAATATGGCAAGGTATTTGACATTCTAAATTTGATGCTTATATAGAAGTTATAGCTGAGCAACATGGTTATAGTAGCTAAATTTGATGCTCTTATAGAAAAGGCGGTATGAATATGTTCGGAATGGGTGATGGAAAAGTAAGAACTGAATCTGAAATTTTTAAAGAGCTTGAAACTGTTTGTGCCCAACCTGGATTCATAGGTGTTATTGCATTCTTATGTTTAAAAGACACTTATATTCATGCGATTGATGGAAAACTCGATGCTAATGTCATGGCTCAGCAATATGATCGTAGTAAGCTTTCTCGTACCGAGCTGTCCACATTAATTGGGTTAGCCTGTAAAAATGGTCTTGTTCAAAATGAGTTAAATAGGGAATCACTAGAGCACACTGCAACTCTCATTTATAACCTTTTTGAGGAGCTTCACTCTTCTTTTTATCTTCCCATCGACTTTGATAAATTGTTAAAAAATAAAGTTCCCCCTTCAGAAGTGCTAAGTGGAGGCGACTTTATGCGCGAAGCTATTTTTTATAGCGGAGAGGGTGTCTACAAACACCAATATCGTGATTTATCTGTAATCCGATATCAAAATGACAATCAATGGTTAGATCATAATAAAGGTTTCTTAATTGAGCAGGCTGCCGTTGTTATACGTACTATTGAACAGCTTCAGTTAGACAACATAAATAAACTAATTTCAGAAGCTAAAAGCCTATACTTACGAAATTATGTACCAATTTTTAAGTTTTCAATTCATGAGATTGTTGAATATTCAAAATTACCAGTAGATACCGTGATTGCAGTTATAAACGCTCTTTCTGCTACCCCCGCTGAGGGTATGGAAAGGTTTAAAAGTGTTGATGATTTTAACCATAGAAATGCTTTTCCAATTATTAAGCTTGATGAGGATGAGTACATTAGTTTTCAGCCTTACAGTCTATGGGAGGCATTATATGAAAGTCCTTTTTTCTGGTTCAATGCAGATAAAAAATATTCTGCAACTGCTAGTGAAAATAGAGGAGCCTTTACCGAAGACTTTACTGCACAACGATTAGAAATGGTTTTTGGTAAAGATAATGTTTATACCAATATTGATATCTTTGAGGGTAAAAATAAAACAGGCGAAATCGATGTACTTGTTACCTTTGGTCACATCGCACTTGTCATCCAAGCTAAATCTAAAAAGCTAACGATCTCCGCAAGAAAAGGGAATAGCAATCAATTAAAAGATGATTTTAAGAAAGCAGTTCAGGATGCGTATGATCAAGCGTATTTATGTTCTGAATTATTGCTAAAAGAAGGTGTTGTTTTTAAGTACGAGAACGGTGATGTATTAAAAATAGATCAAACGTTTAAAACTATTTTTCCATTTTGTATTGTTTCAGATTATTACCCTGCATTAGCTAGCCAAGCAAGACAATTTTTAACTTATCAAGTTACGGATGTGATTCAATTTCCACATGTGATGGATGTTTTTCTAATTGACTTATTATCTGAAATGCTTGAGTCATCACTATTCTTTTTAGATTATATTCAAAAGAGAAGTAACTTTGCTGACACTCTTATATCACACCACGAGTTAACGATATTATCTGTTTATATAAAACAAAATCTATATTTTGAAGATAAACCAAATATGGTTTTGCTCGACGATGATCTTTCCGCTGATCTTGAACTTGCTATGCTAGCAAGGAGAGATGGTGTTGATGTCCCGAGAACACCTGATGGAATATTAACCGTAGACCCTGATACATATGTAGGAGCAATTTTAGAAGATATTAAGCATTCTTCTGACTATGGGCTATTGCAGCTTGGTATCCATTTGCTTTCCGTTTCAGGTGATACAAAAAATCAATACAATGAAGTGATTGAGCGCTTAATTAAGCAGTGTAATGAAGACAAGAAACATCATGATGTTACATTTGGATTTACAGAAGGGAAATCAGGAATAACAATTCATTGCAATACTGATGAAATTTCAACTGCATATAAGAGATTGGCAGTTCATTGTGAAAAAAGAAAATACACATGCAAGGCGAACTCATGGATCGGTTTATGTTTCTGCCCTATAAGCAAAAGGTTTAAATTTGCGACTTACCATAAATCAGTTTGGGAACCATCTGATGAAATGGATAAATTAGTTGGTGACTTACCGCTGATTGAGGGACGAAACTTGATCAATAACGGACATCTAAATTTACCAAAATATAAGCGAACAGCTTCAAAATCGAAGAAAATTGGACGTAATGCTCCATGTCCTTGTGGTAGTGGCAAAAAATACAAGCATTGTTGTTTGTAATATCAGTGACATTTATGAGTCAATCTGACTAATAAAATACTGATAGCCCCCATTATCTATTTAAAGTTAGGTGTTATTTATTGAGTATGAATAACGCTCAACTGAATTAACTAATTTGCTCTATTCACTAATCAAAAAGCTTTTGCAGGAGAACTGTAGTTATGTCTGACAAATTTAATCTTTATGATATTTATGAACACAACTTGAATTTTTTGTTCGGGGCAGGTGCATCATATGGATTTCTCCCTACTTTAGCACTGCAATTAAAAGATGCAGATGGCGAGTCTTATACTTTTGAAACATTAGCAAAAGACCTAGATGACAGTAAAAAAGAAAGTTTATACTCATTATTGTTTATGCACTACTACAAAAAATGTATTTATACTGGTTTACCTCATTCACCTAGGCCTCCTTTTCCTCCTCATCGTGTTGAAGTGCTAGATGAATATAAAAGGTTTCTTCAAACGTTGTTAATTACATTGGATAAGCAAAGCAGAAGTGGAAAAAAATGTAATATATATACAACCAATTATGATAGCTGTTTTGAAATATCTGCCGATAACTTGCTATCAGAACAGGCTATAAATTGCGTGGTGAACGATGGCAGTGCTGGTTTCCAACACCGAAGATTTCATACTAAAAACTTTAATAATCGTGTTGTTCAAAAAGGTATTTTTGATAAACATGATGAATACTTGCCCCAGCTTAATATTTTGCATCCACATGGCTCTGTTTATTGGAAAAAGGAGGGGCAGGGTATTGAAGTCAATTATGGGCAAACAAGTTACAATATTAAATTTGATGTTACACAAGAAAGATTTCTAGAAGACTTTGAAAAAATTGTAAATGATGACTCCAAGTCGTTAGGGGACTTAATTGCATTCTATGAATCTGAAGATTGGTCTGACTTCTCTAGTATCGAATTTTGGGATAAATATAAACAAATACCTATTGTTAATCCAACCAAATGGAAGTTTCATGAAACGGTCTTTGAAGAGGCTTATTATCAAATATTAAGGCACCTAAGTTTTGAATTAGAGCGACCTAATGCAGCTTTAATTACCTTTGGATTTTCATTTGCTGATGAGCATATTCTTCATTTGGTACAGCGCTCACTCTCTAACCCCACCTTAACGGTTTACATCTCTTGTTTTAATGAAGATGAGCAACGAGAAATGAAGAAAAAATTTAAAGGTTATAACAACGTTAAGTATATTTGCATTGACGAGGACTTAACCTTTAAGCGCTTTAATAATCGTATTTTCACCTTAACAACGGGTGGTAAGTAAATGAGTATTGCCATTGGAGAAGTGATATCAGTTAAAGGTGTAAATATTGTTATTGAATTATATGAAGAATCGAATAAAGAGACGTTTTTTTATGATGGTGAAAAATTTAAAGGTGTTTCGATTAGAGAGCATATCCTTATTAAACGTGGCTTTAAAAATATCGTGACGCTGGTACAAGGCGAATATTTAGATGAACGTGTGCTCTCAGAAGATGGCAAAGTCTATATTCGAAAAGTTGAATTAAAACCAATTGGTTTTTACCACCAAGACGTATTTCAGGAGGGAATAAAACACCTACCAATGATCCGTGACATTGCTTACTTAATGAGTGAAGCTCAAGTAAAAAAAATTTACGGTGAGCCAGACGATAAATTTGTAGTTGGTGAAATATTAAAAGAAGAATTACCAGCTTCTTTACCTTGGGCAAGACTTTTTAATACGCATATTGGTGTTTTTGGTAATACTGGTAGTGGTAAATCTAATACTTTAACGAATTTGTATACGACTCTGTTTAGAAATAAGCTGGTTCAATTGAATGGTAAAAGCCATTTTGTCGTGATTGATTTTAATGGTGAATATACAGGTGGACAGCTGGTACCAGATAAAACATTGAAGACCGTTTACGATTTAGATACTCGAACTAATGAAGGAAAGAAGTTTCCACTAAGTGAAGCCGTTTTCTGGGATGCAGAGGTTTTTGGTATTTTATTCAAAGCTACAGAAAACACTCAAAAACCATTCTTAAAACGAATTGTATCGGGTAGGGAACGATTTAAAGATGTTTCTAATACACTTGGTACATATGCTAAAAAAACTCTTACTAGAGCGCTTATCAGTACATCTCCTAAAAAAGAGTTTGCAGAGCTTATTAGGGAAGTTGCTGGGCTAATTGGTGCCGATGAATTAAAAGCTTTAGCACATAAAATGAGTTGGCACGGTGTAAAAAACCATTTTATCATTAATGCTACTGGACATCTTATGGGAGGTGAAAATGATCTCGCTTATGTAAATAACTTCAAACAACATGTAGAGCAAATACAAGTTAGACAGTTAAGTCAATTCGCAGAGTTAAAGTTAAGAATTAACCTGCAATTGTTATCTGATCTAGTTAGTGGTTATGTACAGTTTGAACACATTCAACCACTGTTAAAACGAGTGGAAGCCTCACTAAAATCTCTTGAAAGAGTTTTTGATATTGGTGATAACCCCGAGGATAATTTACTTACCGTAGTTTCATTGCGAAAAGCCAATCAAGAAATTAAGAAAGTAATACCTCTATTATTAGCTAAGTATTATTACGGTATGCATAAAGAAGCAGTAATAAATGTAAGTCCACCTAAGAAAACTTTTCATTTAATTATTGATGAAGCACACAATATATTATCTATACAATCAAATCGTGAGAGCGAAAGCTGGAAAGATTACCGGTTGGAATTATTCGAAGAAATCATTAAGGAAGGTCGCAAGTTTGGTTTTTATTTAACCCTTTCTAGTCAGCGCCCAGCAGATATATCGGCAACGATAATGTCGCAAATACATAACTTTTTTATCCATCGATTAGTAAATGATCGTGATTTACTTTTGCTTGAAAATTCAATTAGCACATTAGATTCTTTGTCACGTTCAATGATTCCCAATTTAGCTAGAGGGTGTGCAATTATTACAGGTACTTCATTTGATTTACCGATGGTTGTTCAATTTAAAGAGTTACCCAAAGAACACCAACCTGATAGTGATGATGTCGATTTGAAAGAGCTTTGGGGGGAGTAGTTTGGTACCCAAAACTTAAGAATCTTTAATTTATATGTTGATAATATTTGATATGTCTGGGAATAGCGGTAATTTTTGAATAAATTCAGGATAAAATAAACCAAACTTTCATTGCTAATGCAATTATCGGTTTAATAACATGGTATACGAACGACCAAAACGAATTGATTTAACAAATAAATGGACTCTAATGCAACATAAACCTTTCTATACAATTTCTGAAAATTGTTATCTCTTTGATCGTAAGCTACAACCGGAAGAGGAAGTTCGTCAGTGGGTTTTGTTTGAGCTAATCCGTTATTATGGATATTCAATTAATCAGTTAGAAATTGAAAAGACAGTTCAGTACGGTACTCGCAGAGGTTTTATCGATATCCTTATTTATGTAAATGACAAACCATACATTGTTATTGAATGTAAAAGACGAAAGGGTTACCGTAAAAGTCAAGATCCAATGAAGCAGGCAATCAGCTATGCAAATGCCGATTCTATACAAGCAGAGTTCTGTGTATTTACTGATGGTAATATTTGGCAAGTAAAACGCAATACGGCAGCAGGGTGGGTTCATTACCCAAATATCCCTTGTATCAAGGAGTACGAAAATACGGAATTAGAGTTTAGCCAATTCTTAAATGATTTAGACGAGGTAAGACCAATTTTGCATTGGTTATATCAACCTATTGTAGGACGGGATGTCTTATATTTCATCGACGCTATCCAACCAATTTTCAACGCTCAATCCATTGTTACTAGTGGAACAAACTCTATTTTATTGGATATTATTGACCATGTTTGTCGTGGTATAACTATTAAATCAGAATTAAATGTCTATCATTATGGAAAACTTGAAATAGCCTATCAAAAAACTCAGTTTTATTTGAAAAAACTTGGCATGAGAAATTTCTATAAAGATGTGATGGAAAATGACTTACATGAATTGTTAATGATGCCGGATGTACAATTTAATCGATTAAAAGAAACGATTGAAGATTATGATTCAGAGATGGATCATGCCGCTATTCATTTATTATCAGCTTTGTATTCAGTGGCTAGAACGGTTACAGCACATAAATCGGAGAAGCAATTATCCTTGAATAGTGCGTTTACAGATGAATTATTTAACTTTATTAATTTAGGTTTGCAACGAAATTTACAAATAGGTTTACCAAGTAAGTCGGATACAATATTAGTGAATTATATCCAGGAAAGTTGTGAAACAAATTGGCAAGCTCATTTAGATAGCCGTTCTATGAGTGTATGGGAATTATTTAAACTCCCATTTTATATCTTAAAAAATAAGGTGTTTGCTTAATATAATATTGATGAATACTGAGGGGGGGACGTTTAACCATTTAAATCTGTTCGAATGCTCTTGCAAAGGGTTGTGGTGCTTTATGAAAGCGAATATACCCCTTAGACTTTAGTTGCTTGGTATGTTGTTTAAATGGTTTAGCAATATATCCCTAGTTTCCTTTCTTTGCAGCTATAGTGAGTCTACTTAGTAACTTTAAATCAGAATCACGATATAGTTTTGCAAAAACTTCCTTCATTAGATGAAACACTTCTTATGTTGTCTTCTTCTATTGGTGGTTTTAAAGAAATTACCAGCGTTATCGCTCCAAATTCAGAACTTTCAGAGCAGGCTACTTCAATTCTTGAACAATTAAATAAGTCTGGAGGGAGTTTTTTCTAAGAGCTTAAAACATTAGGCGGTACAACAACATTTCATATAATGGATGGTTCAGGGAAGATATGAAATATTTGAGCCAAGGTTTCTTGAAGATGACTTAAATTAACTTGTTAATTGTGGTTTATTAATTTTAGATTGCAGTTCGAAAGGAAGTCGTAATTACAAGATTACTAGGCTTTCCATTAAGCTACTTTCTCAGGTTAAGAGCACTTTATAATAATTTACTTGTTTAATTGGATTCAGAACAGGATTTTCTTGAATGAGTATCTTTTAACAGTGTAGCTAAATGAGTTTTACGGACATGATGCGCGCTAAGGCTCCGTACAGCCTGTTCAAAGCGTGTTCTTGTGCCAACAACATGAAGTTCAAGTTCTGAACGCGTGATCGCTGTGTATAGCCAAGCTCTGTCTTGCATCTTAGTTTTGCCAAGGGCAACGATCACCCGTTTAAACTGTGAACCCTGCGCCTTATGCAAGGTGATGCAATAACCTGCATCAAGAGAGTCTAAAAGCGATTTAGTTAACGGTATATCTGCACCATTATCATCAAGCTGCACAATACCAAGGCTAGTTTCTGTTTGCTCAATAGATATCAGTTTGCCAAGGCTACCGTTCTGTACACCTGCTTCATAATTATTTTGAGTAAACAATACAGGATCATTTAAGCGCAGATCGGTTGTGAATTGATCGCCATATTCCATAAATTTAAGAATAGGGTTCGTTGCATTCAGCTGTGTTTGGCACTGTGTATTGACTTCAAGGGTGGTTTTCTTGGTCGCTGCGATAACTCTACTTTCGCTCGGATTTTGGCTATATAATTCGACACAGGTTTCAGTAACACAATCAAGCGCAACTTCATGGAAATGGATATTACCAATGGATAGCTCAGACGGTACTTGTCCCTGACACACTAGACGCGAATACTCCGGAATGCCTGTTGTAGCATCTTGTCGTTGCACAATATCCAGTTCGGTAGTCGTGATAACACCTGATTTCACAATATCAGCAAGGATCAAGCCTGAGCCTATTGGTGGTAACTGATTAGGATCACCGACAAACAAAAACCTTACGCTTGGATTAGTGTGAAGCACTATGCGGTACATCGTACCCAAATCGACCATACTTGCTTCATCAATGACCACAATACACTTAACATTATCCTCAATAGGATCATCCCTTAAAAATCTGGCTATTGTCGACGTTTCAAAACCGATACTTTGATGTAATCGCATGGAAGCCCTACCGGATAGCGCAATCGCTTTTATATCATATTTAAGCGCATGATATCCCCTTAAGACGGTACGTAATACGGTTGTTTTGCCTGTACCGGCGCCACCTGTAATGCACGACACACGTCTATCTAATGAAGAGCGGACGGCATCTACTTGTTTTTCAGCTAAAGGAAAGGGTAACTCTTGAGTTGCTATGTCGTAAGCCGTTAAAAGGGCTTGGCTTGTTGCATAAGAAGGCTGTTGAGCCAGTTTAAGTAATCGCTTAGCGACAACTTTTTCCATGATCAACAAAGAGGTATGATGATAACTACCCGTTTCGGGATTGATAATGTAAGTATGTTTTGCGTGACCACAAACCAATGCTTTATTGGTCAATTTGGTATCTTTCAATAAGCCTTGTACAACGGGTTTAATATTGTTTTGATATGCAACGGTATGACCGCCTTTACTCGCGTATTTTTTAAGAGCAAACTCGACGGCAGCTACCAAGCGTCTTTCATCCTCAAGTGTAACGTCAAAGCTCGCCTGTGCAATGTAATCTACTTGTTCAAAACTCATACCAAATGTGATTAATAGATAAGGATTCGTTTTAATTGCATCAATGGAACTTCCTTGATGGAACTTAAATAACCTGTGCTGAATTTGCGGTGATATTTTTCGGTCAGCAAACCAAGTGGCATACCTTAAATTAGCGTACTTTTCATAACCATCAAACAAGCTGTTAATGGCTTTATCAGTAAGTATTCCACGGAGTTTACTAGTATTTCTCGCGCCCAAAATGGAAAATATGCCTGAGCCAAAAGTAGACCAGAGTTCTCTAGCCTTGACCTCTCCAATTCCTTTGAAAGCAGCTTCTTTAGCAATAAAACGGATAAAGCTCTCACCGTCATGTGGCAAAGTTACTTCAAGTTTTTCTGGTTCGATAAAATGCAGCTCAGTGATAATAAAATCGCCGTGTGTCGCGTTACGGGATTCCATAACACCCGTAATACGCCAATGCTGACCTGTGACTGGCTCCATAGGCAAAATATCAGGCTTGCTTTTAACAACTACAATACATTTTGCAGTTTTAGCTTTGAAGCTACGAGTCTGTAGTGGAACACCACTAAAACAAACCCATTTCTTATCATATTGATACACACTGGTAACACGGAAATCCATTTTAGTCGTCATACATCGATTCCCATTTCCAAAAGCACTTCTGAAAGCTCTTCAAAGCGTTTCAAACGTGCTTCTAGCTCTAAGACCTTCTGCTCCAACTCTGCCACTCTTTTGGCTTCTCTGATACGCTGAGAAGCTGTTTTATCGTATTGTTTAGGCTCTGCCTTAGTAATTTTCGCTTTTTCACTCAGTTGAGGTAAGACGTTCCGCGCTCGCAAATCATCCTCAAGTGCTTGAAGGGCTGATTTTATCTGTGGGTTTTGATTAAGCGCAGACTTGCCAAAGCCACACACCTTAGCAATTTCACCTCGATTAAGACCGCCACGGAAAACAATTTGTCTAAACCCATCATCAGTCATGGTCGCTTGCCAGATGATAAATGAGCTTAGATTTTCTGTTGCTTTTTGCTGTCCGTTAGCCATTGGTTACCTCGTTTTTGAAATGCATATGTATATAATATCAACTACTTTTCAATAATACTAAGCTCTAACAGATAGTTGAGTAATTATCCAAATGAAAAATATAAGAGAGAATAACTGTTTTGTGACACTGTCACGAAGAGAATTTCTACTGATATGGATCCAAGTTTTTAGGTGCATAAATTTTTGTTTTTAGTGGTGCTATTTTACATCGTGTATAATATGCTATGTGCTAAATTAAAAATGCATATAGTAATTGTTTTTCTTTCACTCACTCACTTAAGCGTAATGTGCATTTTTTAGGGGGTTTAAAAATGATGGGGCTAAATTTTAATCAAGTTCAAGTGTTTGCTTTTCTGGCATTGATGGCGCAAATTACCGGTAAAAAAGCGGGAACGGCATATCATAAAATAGTTAATGCACATATTTATGAAGATCAATTTGAATTAATGCGTGATGTTCAATTAAAACGAACACCATTTGCTTCACCAAAATTAATAATTAATTCTAAAATACAGTCTTTAGAAGATCTCGAAACTTGGGTAACGATGGATGATTTTGAAGTTAGTGATTATCAATGTCATGAACCAATTAAATATCCCTTTTCGGTTTGAGGTCACTAATGATGTCTAAAAAAATCAAATTATCAAGGTCAAAAAAGTTACCTAGTTAGCAAAGTGATTTACTAAAAAATGGGCTTAAATAGAGAAAAAACAAAAACGCAACAAGACGTTTGAAAAAAAACTTTCTAACTTTTATGCTGATTTTTGTTCTAATATTCAACCTGAAGAAGAGGTCGTTTGTGAGTTGATTGCACAGGAAACTCGTCATTTAATGACGTTTATTTCCCGTAAGTCTTTTACTCAATGGCAACGTGAAGAACTTCATACTTGGATAAATGCTAATCTTGATTTTTTGACTGACCATCCCTTTTGCCCTGACAACCTTAGAAACGTTGTGCGTGGGGAATATTCAGAAGCACTACTTGAATCTGCGAAGTCTTTAGGTAGTGAGTTTGATGCTGTTGAAATTGATGAAATGCGAGATTTAGTCGAAGATATTTTTGATGAGGATAGAGAGTTTACCGATGAGCAGTTGAAAGCGTTTTTGCGTGATCCCGCTACTTTTCAGGCAGAGGTTGATCATTACTTAAATGATCAAGAATATTTCGATCCCGGTGATGATTTAGATGATCAGTTTGAAGATGATTTTTCTGAAGAGTATTTTTTCAATTCAGAGCAAAAGCAAGGTGAACTTAAACAGAAAAAGTTAAAGGATTTATTTAATGCCAGTCTGTTAAAAAAATATTTTAAAAGCCTTGCTAGTCGTTTGCATCCGGATAAAGAGTTAGACCTTACGCTAAAAGCGGGTTTAATGGTTAAGCTTGTCGAGGCCAAAAAGAAAAATGATGCTTTTGCAATTCTATCAATGTATCAACAATCTATTTGCAAGCCAAGTTGCATTAAAGCATGTTATTGATAATACAAAAACAATGAAGCCACTTAATGAAATGCTGTCGGAGCGTGTTAATAGTCGGAGAAATTCACCTTTTCAATATTTCGATGACCTAATGAAACTTTTTGAAAATAATTATTGAATGGGGTAACAAGGGGGGAATAAAGTGATTATAGGAAGTGAATCACAAAGATTTTGCTAGATTCTTTTTCCAACGTAGTTTAATTTCAATTGTATTCATAGTGAGATATACTTTATTTGATTTTATGTCAATAAAACGATTCCAATACAGCGGATCTCGCTGAAACTAAGAGGTTATTATTGTGCTAGAAGCTTATCGTAAACATGTCGCAGAACGTGCTGAACAAGGCGTTGTTCCACAACCTTTAAATGCTGAACAAACAGCTGCATTAGTTGAATTACTAAAAAGCCCACCACAAGGAGAAGAAGCATTCCTCCTCGACCTTTTAGAAAATCGTATTCCCCCCGGTGTTGATGAAGCTGCTTATGTAAAAGCTGGGTTTTTATCCGCTATTGCAGCCTCTGAAGTGGTATCGCCTATCGTTACTCCTGAACATGCCGTTAAATTATTAGGCACGATGCAGGGGGGTTACAATATTGAACCATTAATTACTCAACTTGATAATGAAGCGCTTGCGCCACTTGCAGTGGAAGCCTTATCACATACATTATTAATGTTTGATGCCTTTTACGATGTAGAAGAAAAAGCAAAAGCAGGTAATACTTTTGCTCAACAGGTTATTCAATCTTGGGCCGACGCTGAATGGTTTTTAAAGAAACCAGTTGTTGCTGAAAAGATAACGATGACTGTATTTAAAGTCACTGGAGAAACGAATACGGATGATTTATCGCCTGCGCCTGATGCATGGTCTCGTCCGGATATTCCGCTTCATGCGTTAGCGATGCTTAAAATTTCTCGCGATGGTATTGAAGCCGATGAAGAAGGTGTGGTTGGCCCGATTAAACAAATCGAAGCATTAAAAGAAAAAGGCCATCAACTTGTTTATGTTGGCGATGTTGTCGGAACAGGATCATCACGTAAATCAGCGACTAACTCTGTGCTTTGGTTTATGGGAGACGACATTCCCTATGCGCCTAATAAACGTGCTGGCGGCGTTTGTATTGGCGGTAAAATTGCACCAATTTTCTTTAATACAATGGAAGACTCAGGTGCACTACCGATTGAAATGGATGTAAATACCCTGAATATGGGCGATGTGATTGATATCTATCCATTTGAAGGCGTTGTTAAAAATCATGAAACCGGTGAAGTTATTTCTGAATTCACTTTAAAAACGAATATTATTCTTGATGAAGTTCGTGCTGGTGGCCGTATTCCACTGATTGTAGGTCGTGGTTTAACTGAACGTGCACGTAAGTCACTTTCCCTTGATGCTTCAACGGTTTTCCAACTAGCTGTTGAAACTGAAGCTTCTACAAAAGGTTATACACTGGCGCAAAAAATGGTCGGTAAAGCCTGTAATGTTGCAGGTATTCGTGCAGGACAATATTGTGAACCAAGAATGACCTCGGTTGGATCGCAAGATACGACAGGACCGATGACGCGTGATGAATTGAAAGATTTAGCGTGTTTAGGTTTCTCGGCTGATTTAGTGATGCAATCATTCTGTCACACCGCTGCTTATCCTAAACCTATTGATGTAAATACGCATCATACATTACCTGACTTTATTATGAACCGTGGTGGTGTCGCACTGCGTCCTGGCGACGGTATTATCCATTCGTGGTTAAACCGTATGTTATTGCCAGACACTGTTGGGACTGGCGGTGATTCCCATACACGTTTCCCAATTGGTATTTCTTTTCCTGCTGGATCTGGATTAGTGGCTTTTGCTGCAGCAACAGGTGTTATGCCATTAGATATGCCTGAATCTGTACTAGTACGATTTAAAGGTGAAATGCAACCGGGTGTTACGTTACGTGATTTAGTGAATGCCATCCCTTACCAAGCAATTCAAGATGGCCTATTAACCGTTGAGAAGAAAGGTAAGATTAATGTCTTCTCTGGTCGAGTGCTTGAAATTGAAGGACTACCAAAACTGAAAGTTGAGCAAGCATTTGAGCTTTCAGATGCATCTGCAGAGCGAAGTGCTGCGGGCTGTTCAATTAAGCTTGATAAAGAACCTATTATTGAATATTTAAATTCAAATATTGTCATGCTTAAATGGATGATTGCTGAAGGTTACGGAGACGTTCGTACTATTACACGTCGTATTGAAGAGATGGAAGCATGGTTAGCTGATCCTCAGTTAATGGAAGCGGATGAAGATGCTGAATACGCAGCTGTTATCGACATTAATTTAAATGATATTAAAGAGCCTATTGTTGCTTGTCCAAATGATCCCGACGATGTGAAATTATTGTCTGAAGTTGCGGGTGAAAAAATTGACGAAGTCTTTATTGGTTCATGTATGACGAATATTGGACATTTCCGTGCTGCTGGTAAATTGCTACAAAACTTTGGTGGAACTTTACCAACGCGTTTATGGGTTTCACCACCAACAAAAATGGATGCAAGCCAACTTTCTGATGAAGGTTATTACAGTATCTTTGGTAAAGTCGGTGCACGTACCGAAATGCCTGGGTGTTCACTCTGTATGGGGAACCAAGCACGCGTAGCGGATAAATCGACAGTCGTTTCTACTTCTACACGTAATTTCCCTAACCGTTTAGGTAATGGTGCGAACGTTTATTTGAGCTCTGCTGAATTAGCGGCAGTTGCTGCAATAGAAGGTAAACTACCAACGGTTGAAGAATATATGAAGTATGCAGGATCATTAGATGCGACTGCTGCAGACACATATCGTTATCTAAATTTTGATCAAATCAAAAATTATACCGATAAGGCTGATACCGTTATTGCGGTTAAAGACGTGTCATAATCTTTAAAAAGTGGTCATATTAATAAAAAAACTATTTTCATATGAAAATAGTTTTTTTTTATGTTTTTAAATTCCCCTCTTAAAAATCAAGCTATTAAAGTAGCATAAAGGGCACAGAAGTTGACGGTGCGGTCATATTACACAAAATGACTTGTTTTTTTACCTAAAATTGATATTGTACACATGAATAAAAACAATTAGAGACTGATTTAACAGTCCGATAACCAAAATTTTAACAATTAAAATTCAATATAATAGGCGGGTGCTCTTATGTTAGAAAAAAGTTTAGTGGTGGGCGAGTTCCACATCGATACAAGTCAAAATAGCTTGATTCATGGTCGTCGTAAAGTTTATTTAGGTCCTTTACGTACTTCTCTTTTACATTTTTTATGTAAAAATGTAAATACCGTTGTAACGCGTGAAGATCTTGCTCAATATGTATGGGGTCGTTTAGTGACTGACCATACAATTAATCAACATATTTCTCAATTACGTAAAAGTATTGGGACATTAAGTTTACATGGTTTGAATATTTCAACTATTCCTAAGCGTGGCTATATTGCACGCATGGAAGGTGTTGGCGCTCCTGCTGATAGCCAAGTTTCTCCTATTTCTAAAGGTGAAAGTGCGGCAAATGAAATCAATTCAATGAAGGTATTGGTTGTTGAAGCTGAAGCTGCAGAACGTATTCAATTAATTGAGCAATTAGAATCAATTGATGTTGCTTACGTTGAAGGTGTTGCTACAACAATTGAAGCTGAACGTTCAGTTGCATTGCAAGATTTTGACCTTATCATTGTTGATTCTTTACTCGCAGATAATGCGGGAATTGAATTAGTTAAACGTATTCGTACGGGTCAAACATCAGCGGCAGCAGATATCAGTATTCTAAGTTCACATTTTGAATTACAACGTGAATTATTAGGTTTGAATTGTCTATTTGATATTCAAGGTTTATTGCTTAAACCATTTGAAGAAAGCCGTTTAAAACAAATGCTAATGGTTGCAAACAAATCTAATGTGGTATTAAAACCGCAAGCAGCTTATGAACTTGTTCCTGTTGATGTACTAGAAACAGCTGTTCAAGCGAAAGCAATTAACGAATAAGTTATCTATTTTTAATATTTAGATAAACTAAAAAGCCTTTAGTGGGAACACTAAGGGCTTTTTGTTGTCTGTTTACTTATAATGCCACTCATTAATAATTAGGTGAGCTATCTTTCTCGCGAAAATTAAGTCACATATTTAATACAGTTGGTTTATTATAAAGTTAATATTATTTGTATAAGGAATTAAAGATGATTTATGCAATTGCCACCAGTGAAAAAAAGCTTTCTCATAAATTTTCAAAAACAGAGCTATTCACTTTTTACAATGAAGAGAATAAAGAAATTGGTGTTTATAAGAACCCCGCCTTAGAAGGTAAAGGCTGTTCTTCTAAACAATCAATTATAGAACTTTTTAATAAAATGCATTGTGATGGTGTTATCGTTCGAAAAATCGGAGAGAACACACTTTCTCGTTTATTAAATGCGGGTATTCAAGTTGAACAGGGGAATACTCGTCATACAACGGAAGAGTTACTTGAAAATGCACGTTTACATACAAGTCCTTTAACTCGTCCGGAGCAAGGCGTTAAAAGCAAAGGTAGTCGTTGTAGTACTCATTAATTGGGAGGAATTATGGAATTTATTATCGCATTTGTTATTTTTTTATTAGTTGTTGTTGCGATGGCGATTGGTGTCATTATGGGTGGTAAACGCATTCAAGGCAGTTGTGGTGGACTTTCTAGTGTGGGAATCGAAAAAAGTTGTGACTGTGAAACCGTGTGTGATGAACATAAACCTACTTTATACCAAATTCAAGAGCCAACTAAATAGCTCAAAGGTAGCTGTCAGTTTTTAGCCTGTCAGCTATCAGTTTTTTATTTTTGATATTCTCTTGCTTCTTACATCATCCCTGAGATGTATCTTCTTCGTTATCATCTTAACTCCTCTGTTACCCCCGAGGTATTTTGATCGGGGTGCTCTTAACACGAGTCAACCCAAACATACTTAGTTTTTCTTTTACTGATGTCTGATAGCTAAAAACTAATCGCTGCTTTTTCCTTTTATTCATCTAATTTTTACTCTATACTGATTTTTCTTGTCGGAGTGCCTTAGGGCTGAGACTGCTTTTAATAAGCGGGATCCGTGGAACCTGATTGGGTTAGTACCTACGAAGGGAACAAGGTGAAGTCACTATTCATGTGATCTTTATACTTTCCACTATTTTTCGACAAGCACTCTTTTTCACTTTAAAAGGTAAAGAATGCTATGTCTACTCAAGTAAATACAAATCTAAAAACGACTAATCGTCATGGCTTATCACGCAAAGAATCGCGTCAAGCTGCGCAAGATTATATCCATAATTTAAATAATGAATCCTACCCTAATTCTGAAAAAATATTTATCAAGGGAGTACTTCATCCAATCAAAGTGGCAATGCGCCAAATTCATCAAAGTGACACCGCTATTGGTGACGATGAACACAATCCAAGTGTTGAAAAAAACGAACCTATTCCTGTTTATGATACTTCAGGTCCCTATACTGATTCAAAAGTACAAATTGATGTGCACCTTGGTTTAGATAAGCTACGCCATAGTTGGATTACTGCACGTGATGATAGTGAAACATTAAGTGGGGTATCTTCAGAATTTGCACTAAAACGCCTAAATGATAATAAATTAGATGAATTACGTTTCGCTCATTTAGCTAAGCCTTTACGTGCTAAAAAAGGGAAAATTGTTACTCAAATGCATTATGCACGTCAGGGAATTATTACGCCTGAAATGGAATACGTTGCGATTAGAGAAAATATGGGGCGCGAACGGATAAAAAATACAGATTTACATTCTCAGCATAAGGGCCATAGTTTTGGTGCGCATTTACAGGAAAATATCACACCTGAATTTGTACGCAGTGAGATTGCGCGTGGTAGAGCGATTATTCCCGCCAATATAAATCATCCTGAATTAGAGCCAATGATTATCGGGCGTAATTTTTTGGTTAAGGTTAATGCGAATATTGGTAATTCTTCGGTGAGTTCTTCCATTGAAGAAGAAGTTGAGAAACTTGTTTGGTCGACATTGTGGGGCGGCGATACGGTTATGGATTTATCAACGGGCCGCAATATTCATGAAACACGAGAATGGATATTACGTAATTCCCCTGTGCCTATTGGTACAGTTCCTATTTATCAAGCACTTGAAAAAGTGAATGGGATTGCTGAAGACCTATCGTGGGAAGTTTTTCGAGATACCTTGATCGAACAAGCAGAGCAAGGCGTGGATTATTTTACGATCCATGCGGGTGTATTATTACGTTTTGTGCCGATGACTGCTAAACGTCTAACGGGAATTGTCTCGCGAGGCGGTTCTATTATGGCCAAATGGTGTTTATCACATCATAAAGAAAACTTTGCCTATCAATATTTCCGTGAAATTTGTTTGATTTGTCAGCAGTATGATGTGTCATTGTCGCTTGGCGATGGTTTGCGTCCTGGTTCTATTGCAGATGCTAATGATCAGGCTCAGTTTGCAGAATTAGAAATTTTAGGTGAGCTCAGTAAGATCGCCTGGGAGCATGATGTTCAGGTGATTATTGAAGGTCCTGGCCATATTCCGATGCAAATGATCAAAGAAAATATGGATAAACAGTTAGAAGACTGCTTTGAAGCACCATTTTATACATTAGGCCCTTTAACGACGGATATTGCCCCTGGTTACGATCATATCACATCGGCTATTGGTGCAGCACAGATAGGCTGGTACGGATGTGCAATGCTGTGTTATGTCACCCCAAAAGAACATTTAGGTTTACCGAATAAGGATGACGTAAAAACGGGATTGATTACTTATAAATTAGCTGCTCATGCTGCCGATTTAGCAAAAGGCCATCCCGGTGCTCAAATTCGTGATAATGCATTATCTAAAGCGCGATTCGAGTTTCGTTGGGAAGATCAGTTTAATTTAGGGTTAGATCCAGTCACAGCTAGAGAATTTCATGATCAAACCCTGCCACAAACTTCAGGTAAAGTCGCTCATTTTTGTTCCATGTGTGGGCCTAAATTCTGCTCAATGAAAATTACTCAGGATGTGCGTGATTATGCAAAACAATTAGAAGATGGAGATATATCGATAAAGTTATTAGATGAAACCATCACAATGTCTGCTGAGCAAGGCATGCAGGAAAAAGCAAAACAGTTTAATGAAAGCGGCGCTGAAATATATCAACCTGCGATTGTAAAAATAGAAGAGGTATAAATGAACCCTATCGTTTGGACAATTTCAGCGTCGGATCCTATTGGTAGGACTGGGATTCAAGCTGATCTCCTTACTATAAATGATCTAGCTGGAGAACCATGCTCTGTGATTAGCGCTATTGCGATTGCGGAACTTGGCGTGTTCGAATCAATTTCTGAAGATGTTTTTATTCAGCAATTGGATGGTTTAGCAAAAACTAACCCAGCAAAAGTGATTAAAATCGGGCAGTTAGCTAATATTGAGCAAGTACAGATTCTTGCAGAAAAATTAGCGATGTATAAGCAGACTTGGGAAGTGCCCCCTTTTATTATTTATGATCCCGTTGCTATCGTGGAATCGGAGCATAATATTGTTGAGCCCAGCATTATTGAACAAATTAAAAATAAGTTATTGCCATTGATTGATCTGCTAACTTTAAATGCCCGTGAAGTGTTTATTTTATCAGGTCATGCATTACTCACTGGCGAATCCTGTAAGCCGGCTGCACTTGCGCTAATATCATTGGGTTGTAAAAGTGTATTAATTAAAGGGGGGAACTTTGATTTAATCGAGAACAGATGTATTGATTATTGGACTGATGGACAAAGAGAAATTGTATTAAGTAGTGAACGTTTAAAAAATACATTTGGTTTGGGACTAGGCGCTATTTTAGCGAGTGCGATGGCGGCTGTTATCGCGCAACATTATTTTATTGACGATGCTTTTGTCCTTGCTAAGGCATATTTAAACCAACGATTAAAGTCAGCCCAAATAAACAAAAGTGCAAAGTTAGTCAATATTGGCTGGCCTGTTTCATTGTCTGATTTCCCCGAAGTTGTTTTTCCTGAATCGAAAGCGGGTTATGAATTTGATTTATCAGGTTGTTTAGAGGCGGGCGCTGAATTTTTATCCTGTGATACCAGTAAACTTGGACTTTACCCTGTAATAGACAGTATTGAGTGGTTAGAAAAAGTATTAATGCTTGGCGTTAAAACCGTTCAATTACGTATTAAAGATAAATCACCTGCAGATGTTGAGCAACAAATAGTACAAGCGATTGCATTAGGACAGAAATACAAGGCGCGTTTATTTATAAATGACTATTGGCAACTTGCAATAAAACATGGTGCCTATGGTGTGCATTTAGGGCAAGAAGATATTCAATCGGCAGATTTAGCGATGATTTCTGACGCGGGGTTACGATTAGGCATTAGTACCCATGGTTATTTTGAAATGTTATGCGCTAAACAACTTAAGCCCAGTTATATCGCACTTGGACATATTTTTGAAACTCAAACTAAAGACATGCCTTCTGAACCACAGGGAGTGGAGCGATTGAAAAAATATGTCAATTTATTGAATGGTATACCAACCGTTGCAATTGGTGGCATTAATTTGCAGCGTGCTGAGCAAGTCTGTGCCACGGGCGTGGGGAGTATCGCCGTTGTGAGTGCAATAACCAAAATAGATGACCCCGAGGTTGCTATTAATGCTTTTAAGGAGGTTATTGAACAGACAAAACGATAAGGTTAAAGTTGGTTGATAATTGATTTTTATAGGAAATAACATAGTGACTACATTATTAAGCTATGACTTTTTATCTCTGAGTACTAGTATTAAAACTAAGTGAACGGAATGAACGGAATGAAGGGAAATGCTATTTTCAGAAATGGATTTAGCACTAAAAATTACCTGCGGGACTAAAGTCCCATGTCCGGATATTAGTTTGGCATTTAGCCTGTAGGGTGTGCAGTGCGCACCATGGTTTTGCTTTTAGTATTGTTTCGGATTCAGGACTTTAGTCCTGCGGTTTTGGTTTAAAAGTTAACCGTTGGATTTAGCACTAAAAAGAACCTGCGGGACTGAAATCCCATGTCCGGATATTGGCTTGGCATTTAGCCTGTAGGGGGTGCTTTTAGTATTGTTTAGGATTCAGGACTTTAGTCCTGCGGTTTTAAGCTTAAAATAAAAATCAAATTATCAATATAAATTTTAATTATTCAATAGGGGAAGGTCATGCTCAATGATGCTGAAATGTTACGTTATAGCCGTCATATTTTGTTAGATGAAATTGGCGAATTAGGGCAAAAAGATCTTAAGAATTCTCATGTGCTTATTATTGGTGCGGGAGGATTAGGCTCTCCTGCGGCTTTATATCTCGCGGCTGCTGGTGTCGGATCTTTAGTTATTGCAGATTTCGATACTTTAGATGTCAGCAATTTGCAAAGACAGATTATTTATCAAACGGGAGATATTGGCTCGGACAAAGTTGTGTTGATGAAGAATCGTTTACAAAGTTTGAACCCTGAAATTCGCATAAGAACCATTAATCAAGAAATGGATGAAGAGCAGCTATTACTTGAATTAATGATGACCAATTTAGTATTAGATTGTACTGATAATTTAGAAAGTCGTCGGTTGATCAATCGAGCCTGTGTTAAAGCTAAAGTACCTGCAATTATAGGTGCGGCAATTCAAATGCAAGGACAACTGATGTTTTTTGATCATAGAGAAGATGATTCAGCTTGTTATCAGTGTCTATTTCCCGACGGGGAGGAACAACAGCTTAATTGCACTAATGCCGGTGTGTTAGGCCCTGTTGTTGGCACAATTGGTTCTCTTCAGGCATTAGAAGCGATTAAATATATTACTGGAGTGCCTTCCGGTGTGAAAAATAAATTAAAACTGTTCGATGGTAAAACCTTGGATTGGCAAACCTTTACTATCGGTAAAGACCCCGAATGCCCTGTATGTGGACAAAAAAATGAATGTAGTTATTAATGAAAATAAGTTAGAAATTACGACAGGAAGTAATATAGAACAACTTTTGGTTAGCTTAGACAAGCCACTTACTGGCTCAGCACTTGCGGTTAATCAAAAGATTATTAGAAAACAGGATTGGGCTAAATATATCCTTTGTGAAGGTGATCAGATTTCCCTTTTTCAAGCTATCGCAGGAGGGTAAGTTATGTTGTATACGCAAATGCAGACAGATGATCCATTAGTTATTGCCGATAAAATTTTTTCTTCTCGATTATTGACAGGTACCGGTAAGTTTAATGATCAACAAACAATGGTCGAGTCTTTACGGATTTCACAGTCAGAATTAGTCACCATGGCTTTGAAACGTATTGATATGAAAAATAAAGATGATGATATTCTCGCGCCATTAATTAAAAATGGTTTAAATTTATTGCCGAATACATCGGGAGCGCGAAATGCTAAGGAAGCGATTTTTGCTGCTCAATTAGCCCGTGAAGCATTGCAAACCAATTGGGTGAAACTAGAAATTCATCCCGATCCAAAATATCTATTACCAGATCCCATTGAAACCCTAAAAGCAGCTGAGGTATTAGTCAAAGAAGGTTTTGTCGTTTTGCCTTATGTTCATGCCGATCCCGTTTTATGTAAGCACTTACAATCAGCTGGATGTGCGGCTGTTATGCCACTTGGTGCGCCAATCGGTTCAAACAAAGGGATTAAAACATTAGATTTTCTACAAATTATTATTGAACAAGCAATGATTCCCGTGATTGTTGATGCTGGCATTGGTAGCCCATCTCATGCAGCACTGGCCATGGAAATGGGGGCTGATGCGGTTTTAGTGAATACGGCGATTGCCGTTGCGAACAATCCTATTGCCATGGGAGAAGCTTTTGCAAAAGCGGTTCAAGCCGGACGTCAAGCATATCTTGCTGGTTTAGCAGGACGCTCCAATCATGCTATCGCATCGAGTCCATTGACTGCCTTTTTAGAAGCTGAATTCGTTTAGGAGAGTGAGATGAATTTTAGTGATCAAATAAAACAATACAACTGGGATGAGATTCATGATTCTATTTACCAAAAAACAACGAGGGATGTAGAGCGAGCATTAACAAAATCACGTTTAACGTTAGACGATTTTAAAGCATTAATTTCACCTGCGGCAGAACCCTTCTTAGAGCAGATGGCACAAAAATCCCAACAACTTACTCAGCAGCGTTTTGGTAAAACCTTACAATTTTATTTACCTCTTTACCTATCGAATACGTGCAGTAATATTTGTACCTATTGTGGATTTTCAATGCATAACCGTATCCGTCGTACTACCTTAGATTTAATGCAGGTTGAGGAGGAGTGTCGGGCAATTAAAGCAATGGGTTATGAACATATTTTATTGGTAACGGGAGAATCTAAAAATGTTGGGGTAGATTATTTCAAGCGTGTTTTACCGATTATTAGACGTTATTTTTCCCATATTACGATTGAAATCCAACCATTAAATCAGGATGAGTACCAAGTGTTAATCGGAGAGGGGGTTGATGCCGTATTGGTTTATCAGGAAACCTATCATGCGAATACCTATGCTGAACATCATTTAAAAGGTAAGAAAACCGATTTTAATTATCGCCTAGATACACACGATCGTCTTGGTCGAGCTGGCATCGATAAAATGGGATTAGGTTGTTTGATTGGTCTTGAGGAGTGGCGTACCGACTGTTTTTACGTTGCTGCACATCTTCAGTATTTAGAAAAAAAATATTGGCAAAGTCGTTACACTCTCTCCTTCCCAAGATTACGACCCTGTGCGGGGGGATTAGCTGTGAAATCAGAAATGAGTGATAAACAGTTGGTACAGCTCATTTGTGCTTATCGATTGTTTAATTCGGAGGTTGAACTCTCAATTTCAACCCGCGAGTCAGAGCATTTTAGAAATCATATTTTACCCTTAGGCATTACGTCTTTAAGTGCAGGCTCAAGTACGCAACCAGGCGGGTATGCAAAAGAATCCGATAAAGCATTAGAACAATTCGCTATTTCCGATGAACGCTCGCCAGTTGAAATGGTCGAGTTAGTTAAATCGCAGGGATACGAAGTCGTGTGGAAAGATTGGGACCATTGCCTACGATAAACAACTTAGTGGTGAAATAAATCGTTAGCTTTATTATCAGAATCAGGATTTCAGTCCTGTGGGTTTGGTTTTTATTGTATTTAGTGTTTAACAGGTTGATTGTTATTATCAGAAAAATGGTCAGAATTAGACAGATTGTAGAGAGGTGCTTTTTAGATTTTTATGCTTATGCCCTTAACTCAGGTAAAGCAGAATAGAATTAAAATCATTAAAAAATGCACCACAGAGGACACTGAGTTAAAAGAGAAAAACACAAAATGAGCAATAATTAGTTTATAACATATTATTTTAGTATTTTCTTCGTGTAGCGCACAGTACCTCTGTTAATGAATGCGAACCGAAAAGCAGTGTCGCAGTCACATGAAGTGCGTGTGGTAGTACTTTTAAGCTTTTTACAAAAATAGCGTGAGTAATCTACAGAAGCATGTAGGTTTTTTCTGGCATGACAGTTTCTGCTTACTTTACTGAGTGCTATGTTAGAATATTTACGTAACCCATAAACAAGTTGTAAAACAATATCCTACTTTGGAATACTTATGCCTGATAACGAATTACACGATGACCAAGAAATTTATGCAACTTTGGTTGAGATTAATCAAGAGCCAACAGAGTTGTATAAAATATTAAAATTCGAACATATTGTTTCTGGTGGTGGTGAAGCAAAGCAGATTATTGCCGAAGGTTATGTATATGTAAACGGCGAGGTAGAAACGCGTAAACGGAAAAAAATATACAGTGGTGATCTTATTTATTTTAATGAGCAATATTTTCAAGTTGTATTAAAAGGTACTGCTGATGACTATGAAATAGTTGAGCAAGTGAATCAGTCATTAGACAAACCATTAGAAAAATTAGAAACGAAACCAAGTAAAACTAAAAAAGAACGTAAACCAATTAGCTTTTAGTGATTTAATTCACATATTATTTGTATTACAATAATTTGCCGTAGGCTAGATCTAGCTAATCCCCAGTAAAACAGTCGGTTATCCACTTCTTGCCTGTGCTTATATCACTTATATACCTTCATATTTTATGTGATATTACCTTTTCAAAAATTTATTTTTTTAATTAAGGATGGATAATATGTTACAAAGATCTAAGGCCTTAAGCGTCCCCCTGACGTTTTTTGCTGTTTTATTTTCCCCCAATCTATTTGCCAATACGAATGACGCTTTTAATTTAACCAATAGTGGTATTGGATACACCGCGATTCTTCTTTTTGCGATTGCTTATTGTCTTGTGATGCTTGAAGACGTAATTCATATGCGTAAATCTAAACCGGTTATTATTGCCGCTGGTTTTATCTGGGCCATGATTGGTTATTATTATTCACAAAATGGTATGGGGCCTGAAGCGGAAGAAGCATTTCGCAGTAATTTGTCAGAATACGCCGAGTTATTTTTCTTTTTATTAGTTGCCATGACCTATATTAATGCCATGGAAGATCGTCAATTATTTGATGCGCTACGTGCTTGGATGGTTAATAAAGGTTTTTCATTGCGTTTGGTTTTTTGGTTAACGGGATTTTTAGCTTTTTTCATTTCACCCGTTGCAGATAACCTAACCACAGCTTTGTTAATGTGTGCCATTGTGATGAAAGTTGGACGAGATAATAAAAAGTTTATTACTCTAGCTTGCATTAATATTGTTATTGCTGCTAATGCAGGAGGCGCATTTAGTCCCTTTGGTGATATCACTACATTAATGGTTTGGCAGAGTGGGGTTGTTGAGTTTAATGGTTTCTTCGATCTCTTTATTCCTTCGTTAGTTAACTTTTTAGTACCTGCAATTATCATGAGTTTGTTTGTGTCTAAAGAAATGACACAGGGAGATGGCGAAGTTGCTCATATGAAACGAGGTGCAAGACGTATGGTTGCTTTATTTCTTGCAACGATTTGTTGTGCTGTTTTAGGTCATTCCCTTCTAGAAATGCCACCGGTGTTAGGAATGATGACGGGGTTAGGATTCTTACAATTATTCGCATTTTTCCTACGGAAAACACAAGATCGCTACTATACGGTTGCCATCGCAAATTCTGCGGATGAAGATGAGCATCAACGTTTACGTGATCTCGGTTCTTCTGTGCCCTTTGATATCTTTAATAAAGTGGCAAAAGCGGAATGGGATACCTTGCTGTTTTTTTATGGGGTCATGGTCTGTGTCGGCGGTTTAGGGTTTATTGGTTATTTAAGCATGGTATCGGAAGCAATGTATGGTAATTGGAATCCAACCTATGCCAATGTGTTAATTGGCGTGCTTTCATCCATTGTTGATAATATCCCCGTTATGTTTGCAGTGTTAAGCATGCATCCCGATATGAGTACTGGCCAATGGTTATTAGTCACATTAACAGCAGGTGTTGGCGGTAGTTTACTTTCAATTGGTAGTGCTGCTGGCGTTGCCTTGATGGGACAAGCCCGTGGTATATATACCTTTGGTGCGCATATCAAGTGGACTCCTGTTATTGTGCTTGGTTATATCGCCAGTATTGTCGTTCATTTATGGATAAATTCTGCGTTATTTTAAGATGATGATAGGTAAAGGTCCAAGACTGTAACGGTACAGTACAGTGCTAGATTTTTTAGTTCGTATTTGCGATTCTAAATTTCAGTCTTGTGGTTGGTTTGGTGTTTTAAGTTTTGGAATTCAGGGCTTTAGTTCTGTGGCTTTGTCCTTAATATAGAGCCGGCTTCTATTGCTGAATAACGTGTGTGACAGAAGTCTCATTCCGATAGATAGTTGCTGAGATTTTCAGTGTAAATTTAAGTTATCTACCCTCTAAAATATAAAATTAATATTATTTTTTAGTTATTAAAAAGCACTGTTAGAAGTGATGAGCAATATTCAATGTTAACTACTAGCGAATATTTTGTTATTTATCTGAATATGAAGTAACTATGTTGATTAATGCTAATTGCTTTTCAAAACAGGCTTGATGGAGGCAAGTATTAAGGCGATTGCTTTTCTATCTAATACAGAATAACTCTTGTACATTTCTTGTTTAATTGCTCGTCTATTAGAAAAATCTTAAACTGAGTGATCAAACCCTAAAAGTACTTAATTATGGCTTGCATAGATGATGCTTTTTTGAGAATCTTCGCCTACGCAAGTTAATTAGGTGCAGATATATTATTATGTGTTAGAATTTTTATTAGTGGAAATTCGGTTAAATACACATCATAATACTGTGTGCTGAACAACTTTCACACTACACTTTATATTAATTTAATAAGTCATAAACTTTTTAAAGAGATGTGGAGTGGAAAGTTTTTGATCGCTTATTCAGTTATACTTTTTTCTCCTAGGGAAGGGGTATATAAGATGAAGCATAATATATATAAAATGAAGGAATATTAAACATGAAAAAAGTACAACAAGGTTTTACATTAATCGAGCTATTGATTGTTATTGCAATCATCGGTATTTTGGCTGCGGTTGCATTGCCTGCTTACCAAACTTATACTGCTAAAGCTAAATTCTCTGAAGTTGTTTTAGCGACAAGTTCAGTTAAACAAGCACTGGAAGTTTGTGCGCAAATTGATGATGCTTATAATGGCTGTACTGCTGCTACTCAAGCCGTATCTGGGGCAGCAGGTGGAGAATATGTTGATTCAGTTGCTATTACTGCAAGTGGAGCAACTTCAACAACTATTGAAGCTAAAGCTGTTAGTGCGAATGGATTAGATGGTGAAACTTACATTTTAATTGGTGCTAATACTAACGGCGCAACTAAATGGACTGTAAGTGGTAGCTGTGTCACTAATGCTTTATGTGACTAGATGACAACTCTTAATATTAGCGGCCTAGCTTCAAGTTTGGCCGCTCGTAGTTTACTTCCCTACGACAAACTTCAAAAAATAACATCTGCTGCTGCTAATGAAAATAAATCATTGGTAAGTTACTTGGTGGAAAATAATTTTATTGATAGTTTAGCCCTCGCGCAATTCTGCGAAACTGAATATGGTATTCCTCTATTAGATTCCGATACCCTTGATTTGGAAAATATTCCAGACAAGTTTATTAATGCTAAGTTAATAGAGAAGCATCATGTGTTGCCCGTCTATGTCCAGCAGAAAACCCTATATATTGCTATGTCTGATCCGACCAATGTTTCCGCATTGGAAGATTTTGGTTTTAGTTTTTCCATGCACACGGAAGCACTGCTAGTTGAAGAAGGTGCGCTTAATAAAGCTATTGAAGCATTATTAGAAGACGATGTCTCTGCATTGGGAGAAATGGGCGATATCGATGATATTGAAGTCGATGAGTCGGATTCTCGTTTAGATGAAGATCAAGATGGCGATGATGATGCGCCGATTGTGAAATATATTAACAGTATTTTAATTGATGCGGTACGTAAGGGAGCATCGGATTTACACTTTGAACCCTATGAAAAAAGCTATCGTGTACGCTTTCGTGTCGACGGTATTCTTCATCAAGTGGCTACACCGCCCGTTAACTTAGCTAACCGCTTTTCGGCGCGCCTTAAGGTTATGTCTAAATTAGATATTGCAGAACGTCGTCTACCTCAAGATGGACGTATTAAGCTTAAAATATCCAATAAACGTAATGTCGATTTACGTGTGAGTACTTTACCTACCATGTGGGGGGAAAAAGTGGTTATGCGTATCTTGGATTCCTCCGCTGCAAGCTTAGATATTGACCGATTAGGATATTCCGATGAACAGAAAGATAAATATTTAAACGCATTACAGAAACCTCAGGGGATGATTTTAATTACCGGACCAACAGGGAGTGGTAAAACCGTTTCGCTTTATACTGGATTAAATATTCTAAATACTGTTGAGCGTAATATTTCTACTGCCGAAGATCCCGTTGAAATAAATTTAGCAGGTATTAATCAGGTACAAATTAATATTAAAGCGGGCTTAACCTTTGCTTCTGCGTTACGTTCATTTCTACGTCAAGATCCTGATATTGTGATGGTCGGGGAGATTCGAGATTTAGAAACTGCTGAAATTGGTATTAAAGCAGCTCAGACAGGGCATTTAGTATTATCTACTTTGCATACAAATTCTGCAGCGGAAACCTTAACGCGTTTGTTAAATATGGGCGTACCTGCTTTTAATATTGCTTCTTCTGTCTCATTGATTATCGCACAACGACTTTCTCGTCGCTTATGCAATGAATGTAAAACAGAAGAGCAGTATGCTCCCGATGAGTTAAGAAATATTGGTTTTACTGAGCAACAAATTGCTGAGGGTAAACCACTTTATAAACCTGTTGGTTGTACTAAATGCACTGATGGATATAAAGGCCGTGTCGGTATTTATGAAGTAATGCAAATGAGCGATAGCATTGGACGTATTATTTTAGATAATGGTAATGCCATGGAAATTGCAGATTTGGCTCAGCAAGAGGGGATGTATACTCTGCGTCAATCTGCGATTCAACAAGCAATCAATGGTGTTACTAGTTTAAATGAAGTTACTCGTGTGACTTAATGAATAAGGTTTACTCAGTATATTAACAGAAGCGGGACTAACGTCCCGTTTTGTGTATTTGTTGGTTATTTGGTTGGGTATTAAAACAACGAGTGGGACTGAAGTCGCATTTTCGGTAGTTGTGCTGTAATGAGATGTTTTAAGTTTTTCGGATTCGGGGTCTTAGTCCTGTGGCTTTGTTTTTTTGTCGGTTTCGGTATTTTAAAGCAACGGGCGGGACTTCAGTCTGAGAGATCCCCACAGGATTATTCATAAAAACTTTCCTCAATAAGCGCTGAAAATGCGCTTATTAGCAATTCTTCAGAAATATCATATTCTTTATGATTTATTATTCGCCGTCCAAGAAAAACATAAGATAATACTCGTTTTCTTTTGGTTGTATTTGCTTGAAAGTGTCGCTGGAATCCTTCTGTCTCTGCCGCTCGGCCGATCATAAGTAGATAAAAAAGAGCAAGCATTGCAATTAATAAAATAACCTGGAGTCTTTCAATATTTTTACTTCTGCTGCGCTTTAACCCCATACCATAATATTCATTTTTACAATCTCGAAAAGACTCCTCAATCCCCATTCTACGTCGATATAGATTAACTAATTGATGTGGGGGATATTTATTTTCAGGTAAATTAGAAACCAAAAACCAGGGCTCTTTAGCTGTTTAATATTGGTCGAATCTTTCGTGACAACACCTTTTCTATTTAACTTTTTACGTTGCATATTTTTGCCTTTAAATAAAACTCCTCGGCAAGGAAATTTATTCGACTTTGATAAAATAACTGGCGGTAGCTGAAGCGCTTTTCCGGTCGCTTTATTATGATGTTGATGGACTGCCATCCAATCACGTTCGCCTTCAAGTTGGCATTTTACTTCGCCCCTAGTTCGGGCAAGCCAATACCATCCATATGATTCAATGCCTTTAAACCACGGCACTTTAAATCCTGCATCCGTACATATTATAGGTACTACACACGAAGGTAATATTTTTGCTAGATTTGATAGGAAAATACTATGTGCAAGATGACTCCCATGTTTTTCCTGAGGGTAAACTTCTTCATAAATAGTTATTGCTCGCCCATCAACACTTACCGCAGCTCGTAACATCACAAAGTTGTAGTTATATACACTTGACCAGTCAACATGAATAAGAGGATATTTAATGCAGGCAAAGTAACTTGCAATCATTTGATAATATTTACACCTAACGTTATGCAATTTAGTGTTTTTTAGAAGGCGATCTACTCGTTTTATGGAATGTTTTTCACTGCTACGATTTAACTCTCCTGCATTTCTGCCCATAGCCGTCAGCGATAGTTCGCTACCATGTGCAACAGAATTTACGCAAGAAAGTAATGAAGTTGAAATGCGAGGATCTAAAGTTGTTGAATCAAGAGTAAATAAATCTGATAATACTTTCATAGTGTTTGAATTTGATTGTTTATGATTTTGTGGTGAAACATATACTATCAAATTTCAAACACTTACCTAATTTTTCTGTGGGGATTCCTCAGACTGAAGTCCCATGTCCGGTGGTTGGTTTGTAATTAGGTGTTTTAGGCTTTGTAGGATTCAGGACTTTAGCCCTGCGGTTTTGAACTTAATATTGAGAGGCTACATATGAAATACAATCATTTAATGCATCTCGATATTGCAGACCATTATCAATTTATAACTACCTTGATCTGTCTCAACAAGGTGCTTATTTGAATGGTGATGTTTTGTTGTTTCTAAGTGATTATCTAAAAGAAGCCAACTCTGAACTTTATGATTTGAGTGCCTTTGCAATTATGCCTAATCACATACATTTACTTGTAAAACCTTTGCTTAAATTGGCGCCGATGATGCAGAGAATAAAAGGTCAAAGTGCAATTAAAATTAATCGCCTATTAGGCCATAGTGGTACGTTTTGGGCTGCAGATTATTTTGATAAAGCAGTTAGGGATGAAAAACACTACCGAGTGGTTTATCACTATATTAAAAACAATCCTTTAAAGTTAGTTGAAAATTGTGATGTTAGATTCTATGGAATTCATGAACAGTGATTGTTTTATTGTTATAGTGCAATATTAGAGCTTTAGAAGTTGAGAAGTTTAGATTTTTGTAGCTAGAATTTTAGTCCTATTATCTGGTTCGGTATTTTAAAGCAACATACGGGACTGAAGTCCCATGTCCGGTGGTTGGTTTGTAATTGAATGTTTCAAGTTTTTCAGATTCGGGACTTTAGCCCTGCTGTTTTGGTTTTATCTGTTTAGATTAATATTTTAAAACAACATGCGGTACTGAAGTCCCAAGTCTGGTGAATTGGTTTGGTGTTTTAAGTTTTTCGGATTCAGGACTTTAGTCCTGCGGTTTTGTTTTTTTGTTTGGCTGGTATTTTAAAACAACGAGTGGGACTGAAGTCCTATGCCCGATAATAGTTCGAATTTAGAACATTATGTACGTTTCCGGTAATGATTTTTGTTAAGTTTATTAACATTATTTTTAGATTAAAATAAAGTTTATGCTTTATTTTACAATGCAGTATTTACATATAATTAAGGAATAATTATGGCTGAAAAGAAAAAGTCTAAATCGAAGGCACCAGCTATTCATACTTTTAAATGGAAAGGGTTTAACCGTAAAGGTGGTAAAGTTACAGGTGAAATTCAAGGCGAAACGGTTCATGAAGCCAAGGCTGAATTACGTAAGCAAGGTGTAAATGTAACTAAAATAGCGAAAAAACCGAAACCATTATTTTCTATGGGAGATAAAATAGTTCCTATGGATATTGCGGTTGTTTCAAGACAGATCGCGACAATGCTTGGAGCTGGGGTGCCATTAGTGCAAAGCTTGCAATTAATCGCAAAAAGCAATGAAAAAGCATCACTAAGAACATTAATGACATCAATTGGTGAAGAAGTTTCAACGGGGACACCGTTATCTAAAACCTTACGGCAACACCCTCGTTATTTTGATGACTTATATTGCGATTTAGTCGATGCGGGTGAACAATCCGGTGCATTAGAAACTATTTATGATCGGATTTCTATTTATAAAGAGAAGTCTGAAGCTTTAAAATCGAAAATTAAAAAAGCCATGTTTTACCCTGCGGCTGTTTTAACAGTTGCTGGAATTGTAACGACAATACTTTTATTATTTGTAATTCCACAATTTAAAGATATATTCGAAGGTTTTGGCGCTGAATTACCTGCGTTTACTTTGTTTGTTTTGGGTATTTCCGATTTAATGCAAAAATATTGGTATGTTGCGTTTGGTGTTGTAATGCTTTCTATTTTCTTATTTAGGCGGGCACACCGTTCATCGGAAAATGTACGAAATAATACTGATAAGTTTGTATTAAAAATTCCGGTTATTAGCACAATTCTTGATAAAGCGGCAGTCGCACGTTTTGCTCGTACTTTATCGACTACCTTTGCCGCTGGTATTCCTTTAGTGGACGCACTTATTTCCGCTTCGGGAGCGTCGGGTAATTATGTTTACCGTACTGCGATTAATAATATCCGTACTGAGGTGATGGCCGGGATGCAAATGAATGTGGCAATGAAGACCACGACGGTATTTCCTGATATGGTCGCACAAATGGTAATGATTGGGGAGGAGTCGGGGGACTTAGATGGAATGTTAACTAAAGTTGCAGATATCTATGAGCAGCAGGTTGATGATGCAGTGGATGCCTTAACAACATTATTAGAGCCTATGATTATGGTTATCTTGGGTGTTGTGGTTGGTGGCTTAATTGTGGCAATGTATTTGCCTATCTTCCAATTAGGTAGTGTAATTGGTTAAAGCCTTTATTTATGAGCTTTTTGCTGTGAGGTTGATACTCGCAGCTTATTGTTATTAAGCTAATTATTGAATTCTAGATATAAAAAAACCGACGTTATGTCGGTTTTTTTAGCTTTAAATTAAAGGTTGGTAGTTTGAACTACAGAGCTTTAATTTTTGCAGCAAGACGGCTTTTCTTACGAGCAGCTGTATTTTTGCTGATTAAGCCTTTAGTTGCGTAGCTGTCCATTACTGATTGTAGTTTAACAAATTCAGCTGTAGCAACTTCTTTTTCTGCAGCTTCGATTGCAACAACAACTTTCTTGATGAAAGTACGCATCATTGTACGACGGCTTGCATTATGTTTACGGCGTTTTTCAGATTGAATCGCACGTTTTTTAGCAGACTTGATATTAGCCAAGACCTTAACTCCTAAATTCTGTATAACAAGGGATAATCAAAGGTCGAGGAATATGCCTTGTAACACGTATATTGTCAAATGGTTTCTTTTTAACCGCTGAAAAAATGTTGTGAAACCTATCAGATGATTAAAACTGCGCGCATTTTATACCAAAATGACCTCGATATGCAAATCGATCCTGTTTAAAGTCGTGTTAATTTCTCTAAATTAGTAAAAAAGTGGTCAGCGAAGTAAATTATGGGGCAAATTCACATTTTGTATTTGTTTTCAGAGGCGATATTTAGTTGTGACTTGGTATTTTAAAACAACGAGTGGGCTGAAGTCCTATGTCCGGTGAGTTGATTGGAACTAGGTGTTTTAGGCTGTTTTCGGATCCAGGACAGTAGCTCTGTGGCTTTATGTGTCGTGGTTTCGATTTATATTTGAAAACTATTTACAAGATTAAAGCATATTGTTGCAGCTAGCTTCATCTCACTAACAAGGTTAAACTACGCCAATTATTTTATCGATGACTATTTGTTAGGGATTCATTTGTGAGCAAAAAATTATTGCGATCTGGACTTATTGTGAGTTCAATGACGCTTATTTCCCGTGTGCTTGGTTTGGTTCGTGATATTGTGATTGCCCATTTAATGGGAGCTGGTGCAGCGGCGGATCTATTTTTCTTTGCCAATAAAATTCCTAATTTCTTACGTCGCCTTTTTGCTGAAGGTGCTTTTGCCCAAGCCTTTGTTCCTGTTTTAACTGAATATGAGAAAACTAAACCGGGCTCAGAAGTAAAAGCATTAATCGCAGCTGTATCTGGAACACTTGGTACAATTGTGACTGTGATTACTATTTTGGGCGTATTGGGTTCTTCTGTTATTACTGCATTATTTGGGTTTGGCTGGTTTTTACAATGGTGGAATGGTAGCGAAGAAGCTTATAAATTCGTTTTGGCTTCATCGTTATTAAAAATTACGTTTCCTTATCTTTGGTTTATTACCTTTACCGCGCTTTCCGGAGCCATCTTAAATACATTGGGTAAATTCGCGGTTGCAGCCTTCACACCTGTTTTCCTTAATATCGCGATTATTAGTTGTGCCGTTTTTGTTTCTCCACATTTGCAACAACCTGAAATCGGACTCGCTATTGGTGTCTTTATTGGTGGGATGATTCAGTTTCTATTTCAAATTCCTTTCTTACGTAAAGAAAAATTATTGGTCAAGCCCACTTGGAGTTGGTCTCATCCGGGAGTTGTTCGCATTCGGACTTTGATGATTCCTGCATTATTTGGTGTCTCTGTCAGTCAAATTAATCTTTTGTTGGATACGTTTATAGCAAGTTTTTTACAAACGGGCTCGATCAGTTGGTTATATTATTCAGATAGATTGTTAGAGTTCCCGCTTGGGCTGTTTGGTATTGCAATTGCCACGGTTATTTTGCCTAGTTTATCGTCATCTCATATCAGTAAAGAAAATAATGATTTCTCAAAAACCTTGGATTGGGGGATTCGGATGGTCTGTTTTCTTGGTTTCCCTGCGATGCTAGCCTTAATTGTACTTGCTGAGCCCATGCTACGCGTTTTGTTTATGCGTGGGGAATTTGATGTTCAAGATGTTTCCATGGCTTCTATGAGTTTATGGGCCTACGGCAGCGGCTTATTGAGTTTTATGTTAGTGAAGGTGCTGGCACCTGGATATTATTCTCGTCAAGATACTAAAACACCGGTTAAATATGGCATTATTGCGATGCTAAGCAATATGGTTTTAAATATTATTTTTGCGATTCCCTATGGTTATGTAGGGTTAGCGATTGCAACGGCTATTTCTGCAACATTAAATGCGAGTTTGTTGTTTTGGGGATTACGTGCCGGTGGCGTATTTAAAATACAAAAAAATAGTTTTTCAGTCTTAGCGCGGATTATTATTGCATCGGTCATTATGGCTATTGTATTAGTTTTTTATAGTCCCTCTTTAATTACTTGGGGCGAACTTTCTTTATTTGCAGCAGCGACTAAATTAGCTATTTTAATTGTCGGTGGGGCGAGTATTTATTTTGTTGCATTGTTTGTCTTAGGATTACGTGTGCATCATTTTAAAGTTTCATCGAATAATGGTTAAAATGAAAGCTGATTAGTTGCTCACTCTGTTATATAATCTTTGGCTTTTCAGCGCTTAACTGACTGAATTAACTCTATCATGTTATTTTTGTTGTGTTTCGAACGAGAATTTGAGCATGATAAGTAAAAACGTAACTAATGTGTTCTTATAATGTGTAATGAAAAAATAGATAAATAACATGGAATTATTACGTGGTCTTCATAATTTAAAGCCAGAGCACCGAGGTTGTGTACTGAGTATTGGCAATTTTGATGGTGTCCATCTTGGGCATGGGGCAGTACTGTCACGTTTATTAGTTGAGGCGCAGCGATTACAATTGCCTTCAACTGTGTTAACTTTTGAGCCTCAGCCCGAAGAGTTATTTGCAGGTGATAATTCGCCCGCTAGATTAAGTCGTTTGCGTGATAAATTTGTGCAGCTTGAAAAACTAGGGTTAGCGCGTTTGTTATGTGTATCTTTTACGCATAAATTTGCCAACCTAAGTGCGCAGGAATTCATAGAAGAATTGCTGATTAAGCAGCTTGGTGTGAAATTTTTAGTCATAGGCGATGATTTTCATTTTGGTTATCAGCGTAAAGGTGATTTTAAACTGCTCCAAAAAGCTGGTGAGCAATACGGTTTTGAAGTGATTGATACGCAAAGTTTGTTGCACGGCCAACGCCGCATTAGTAGTACGAGTATTCGTGATTCCCTTGCCAATGGTGATTTACAACAAGCGGCAGAAGAATTAGGCCGAAAATACAGTATTACTGGACGTGTTGGACATGGTCGAGAGTTAGGACGAACGATTGGCGTTCCCACGGCTAATTTATTATTGAAGCGTCGTGTATCACCGGTTGGTGGTGTGTTTGTTGTCTCGATATTGGGTGTTGATGATAAAACCTATCAGGGCATTGCAAATATTGGTAAAAGACCAACGGTACAGGGAATTCGTCAACAGTTAGAGGTTCACCTATTTGATTTTAAAGGTGATTTGTACGGTAAGCAATTAGAAGTCGTATTAGAGAAAAAGCTACGTGATGAAGTGCGCTATTCATCATTTGCAGAACTAAAAGTTCAAATTGAAAAAGATATACAACAGGCCAGAGCATGGCATTTGTTAAATAATGAAGCATTGTTAATGGAAAATAAACATGAGTGACTATAAAGATACGTTAAACCTGCCTAAAACAGGGTTCCCGATGCGAGCAAACCTTGCAAATCGTGAGCCTAATATGTTGAAAAACTGGTACAGTAAAGATCTTTACCAAAAGATCCGTACTGCCAAGAAAGGTAAAAAAACATTCATTTTGCATGATGGTCCTCCCTATGCGAATGGTGATATTCATATCGGTCACTCGGTAAATAAAATTTTAAAAGACGTTATTATTAAATCAAAAACACTCTCTGATTTTGATGCGCCTTATATTCCTGGTTGGGACTGTCACGGTTTACCTATCGAATTAAAAGTAGAACAAAAGCATGGTAAACCAGGGAAAAAACTAACCCCTGCAGAGTTTCGTGTTAAATGTCGTGAATATGCCGCACGCCAAGTGGATGGACAGCGTAAAGACTTTAAACGTCTCGGTGTGTTAGGTGAATGGGATAATCCTTATCTAACGATGAATTTTGATACTGAAGCGAATATTGTTCGTGCATTAGCAAAAATCATTGAAAATGGTCACTTACATAAGGGATCTAAACCGGTTCATTGGTGTACCGATTGTGGTAGTGCACTTGCTGAAGCGGAAGTCGAATACGAAGATAAAAAATCGCCTGCGATTGATGTTGCTTTCACCGCAGTAAATAATGATGAAGTACTGGGTTGTTTTGAAGCGACTGGTGATGATTTAGGTCATGGTGATTTAGCCGTTGTTATCTGGACAACAACACCTTGGACATTACCTGCTAACCGTGCGGTTGCATTGGCTGATAAAGTCGATTATTCACTGGTGCAAGCGGGTGAACGACGTCTTATCTTAGCCAGTGTTTTGGTTGATGAGTGTATGGCCCGCTACGAGATTGAAGATTTTAAAACCTTGGCAGTGTGTAAAGGTGGCGATCTTGAGCTGAAATTATTTAATCATCCTTTCTTAGACCTACAAGTGCCTGCCATTGTTGCTGATCATGTCACCATTGAATCGGGTACAGGTTGTGTACACACTGCACCTGGTCACGGTCAAGACGATTACAGTGTGGGCTTACGTTACGGTCTAGAAGTCGCTAATCCAGTTGGCGATAACGGTGTATTCCGTGAAGACACTGAGTTTTTTGCTGGTTTACACGTTTTCAAAGCAAATGATCGCGTTGTTGAAGTATTAACAGAAAAAGATGCATTGTTATGTCATAAACCATTAATGCACAGCTACCCGCATTGTTGGCGACATAAAACACCTATTATCTTCCGTGCAACACCACAATGGTTTATTGCCATGGATTTAAAAGGCCTTCGTGATAATGCGCTCGGTGAAATTAAAAAAGTTGAATGGATTCCAAGTTGGGGACAAAATCGTATCGAAAAAATGATCGAAAACCGTCCAGACTGGTGTATTTCTCGTCAACGTACTTGGGGAGTACCTATTACGTTATTCGTTAATAAAGAAACCGATGAATTACACCCAAACAGTGTTGCAATGATGGAAACCGTTGCTCAGAAAATTGAAAAAGTAGGTATTCAGGCTTGGTGGGATTTAGAAGCTGAAGAACTATTGGGAAATGATGCGGATGAATACCGTAAAGTAACCGATACACTTGATGTTTGGTTTGACTCTGGAACAACGCATTCTGCTGTCGTTGGCGTACGTAACGAATATACGCAAGAAAATGGTGAACAAGCTGAAGTTGATATGTACCTTGAAGGTTCAGATCAGCATCGAGGTTGGTTCCAATCTTCATTAATGACGAGCATGGCAATTAATGATAAAGCCCCGTACAAAGAAGTCTTAACACACGGTTTTGTGGTTGATGGCCAAGGCAAAAAAATGTCTAAGTCATTGGGCAATGTAATGTCTCCACAAACAGTAATGAATAATTTGGGTGCAGATATCCTACGTTTATGGGTGGCTTCAACGGATTATACGGGTGAAATTACCGTTTCCGATGAAATATTAAATCGTAGTGCCGATAGCTATCGTCGTATTCGTAATACTTCTCGTTTCCTATTAGCGAATCTAAATGGATTTGAGCCAGCAACAGATATGGTTGCGAGTGAAGATATGGTTGCATTAGATCGCTGGATCGTTGCACAAACATTAACGCTACAAAATGAAGTCATTGAAGCTTACAACAGCTATAGCTTGCATGTCGTTTACCAAAAACTTATGCATTTTTGTTCTATCGAGTTGGGTAGTTTCTACCTTGATATTATCAAAGATCGTCAATACACCGCAAAATCCGATAGTAATGCGCGTCGTAGTTGTCAAACTGCATTATTCCATATTGCAGAATCATTAGTACGCTTGATGGCGCCAATTCTAAGCTTCACTGCAGATGAAATTTGGGGCCGTATGCCTGGCGAACGTGATGAGTTTGTATTTACTGGTGTTTGGTATGAAGGGTTATTTGGATTATCTGAGCAAGAAACCGTAGACAATGCTTCATGGACTCAAATTCTATCTGTACGTGCTGAAGTGAATAAATCACTAGAGATTGCTCGAAAAGAAAATGTAATTGGTGGTGGTTTAGAAGCTGAAGTAACACTGTACGCATCCGATGAGCTAACAACATTATTAAGTTTATTAGATGATGAATTACGCTTTGTGTTGATTACATCGAAAGCTGATGTAAAACCATTATCTGAAGCACCTAGCGATGCAACTAATACCGAAATTGACGGTCTATCCGTTGTGGTAACTAAAAGTGCTGCGGAAAAATGTTCTCGTTGTTGGCACCATCATGAAACCGTAGGTAAAAGCGAAGCGCACCCAGAGTTGTGTGGGCGTTGTATTACCAATATTGATGGTGAAGGCGAACAACGTAAATTTGCGTAGTTTGTATTATTCAAAAAGCTACATACCGAATAAGGTGTGATAGCTGTAATGTATTAATCAAAGCAGACATATTGATTTTGGTTTGAATTTATACGGAGCTAACGCCTTAATATTGTTAAGGCGTTTTTTTTAGGAGATAAAAATGACAGATATAAGTACACGTACTGGTTTACGCTGGTTATGGCTTTCTGTGGTTGTTTTTATAGTTGATCAGTTAACTAAATATTGGACAGTACAATCATTAGATTTATATGAATCTTATCGTGTACTTTCTTTTTTTAATTTTACCTATGCACGTAATTACGGTGCTGCATTTAGCTTTTTAGATGATGCGGGCGGCTGGCAAAAATATCTGTTTTCAGTGATTGCTTTTGGTGTTTCGGCTTATTTAATTTACTCATTAAAGCAGAATAAAATAACTCAACGGTGGAGTAATATTGCATTTTCACTGGTACTAGCAGGTGCACTTGGTAATGTATTTGATCGTATCGTATTTGGTTATGTGGTTGATTTTCTCGATTTTGATTTAGGTTTCTATCGTTGGCCTACGTTTAATATTGCAGATGTCGCTATCTTTATTGGTGCTGCAATGATTATTTTAGAATCATTTTTTGCTTCATCAGATAAAAAAGATGAACAAAGCGCCGAACAAAAATAACGGATAATAAAGGTTACTTATGCAAATTATTTTAGCTAATCCACGTGGTTTTTGTGCTGGTGTACACCGTGCAATTTCTATTGTTGAAAGTGCGTTAGATATGTTTACACCACCGATTTATGTGCGTCATGAAGTTGTACATAATCGTTATGTCGTCGACAAATTAAAAAAACGTGGTGCAATTTTTGTCGAAGAGTTAGACGAGGTGCCCGACGACAATATTGTTATTTTCAGTGCACATGGTGTGTCTCAAGCGGTAAGAGAAGAAGCCAAAAGTCGTAAGCTTAAAGTGTTTGATGCAACTTGTCCTTTAGTGACAAAAGTTCATATGGAAGTCACGCGTGCTAGCCGTCGTGGTGAAGAAAGTATATTAATTGGTCATGAAGGGCACCCTGAAGTCATTGGCACCATGGGGCAATATAGTAATGTTGACGGTGGAATTTATCTTGTTGAATCGCCGGAAGATGTCGCTAAGTTAAAAGTAAATAATCCCAAAAATTTATCTTACAGTTCACAGACAACTTTGTCCGTGGACGATACTGCTAATATTATTGATACATTACGCGAGAAATTTCCAGATATTAATGGGCCTCGTAAGGATGATATTTGTTACGCTACTCAAAACCGTCAGGATGCAGTAAAGGATCTTGCTTTAAAGGCAGAGGTGGTTTTGGTTGTTGGATCGCCAAATTCTTCAAATTCTAACCGCCTTAGAGAAAAAGCGAGCAATGTAGGGTCAACGGCTTATCTTATTGATAGCGAAGCGGATATCAATCCAGATTGGTTTAACAATGTGAATGTTGTTGGTGTGACTGCGGGCGCATCTGCACCTGAAGTTTTGGTCGAAGCTGTAGTGGCGAAGTTACAAGACTTAGGCGGTACATTAGTAGTAGAAAATCCCGGTGTTCAAGAAGATACATTTTTTGAGCTACCTGCTGAATTACGTATTAAACAGATTGATTAATACTTTTAAGCTCACAGTAGCTTAGTATTTATTAGTGTAATATTATTTTAATATTTTGTATGGGGATATTTATACTAATCGTAATAATTAGTTGATCTATTTTGCTGGTTAAAATAGTTTATTTCTTTGTTGAAAGTTTTGTTAAGGGAACAACCATTTACATCAACTTTCGCCTCAAACTAAACCATTTTTCCAGCGCAAAATTTAGATCACATATTTAATACAATTGGTATTATTTGCAGTCAATGATATACCCATTATTTTTTCAAACACAATAGAAAGAGATCGCGATGAAAAAAATCGAAGCTATTATCAAACCTTTTAAATTGGACGACGTTCGTGAAGCCTTAGGTGATATCGATATTACAGGTATGACTGTATCTGAAGTGAAAGGGTTTGGCCGTCAAAAGGGTCACACGGAGTTATATCGTGGGGCTGAATATATGGTTGATTTTCTGCCTAAAGTGAAAATAGAGCTTGTGATAAGAAAAGAAGATGTTGAGCGTTGTATTGAAGCGATTATGAATACCGCACAAACAGGAAAAATTGGTGATGGTAAGATTTTTGTAACACCCGTTGAACGTGTTATTCGTATTCGTACCGGTGAGGAAAACCAAGAAGCGATTTAATCGTCAATTCGGTTTTGATTACAACTAAAAAAGGATAGCTAGGCTATCCTTTTTAACATTCAATCAATATTAGTTAACTAAATTATTCTCGGGATAATTTAATTTTAATACCGCTAATGCATTATCTTTGGGTTGCTCTAGTCCTAATTTATCGTAAGCATCAATCATAATTTCTAAAGCTTGTTCAGTCGATGCTGTATCGGGGTAGTTATTTAATACTATTTTAGCGCGATTGATTGCAGCAATAAAAGCTTCACGTTCGATATACCACTCCGCAATTGCAATTTCATAACGTGCTAATTTATTTTTAATAAAGACCATTCGCTGCCATGCATCAGCTGCGTATTGGCTGTCTTTGTAATTAGTGATTAGTCGGTTAAAGTCTTTAAATGCCTGCAGTGCATACCCAGGATCGCGGTTGTAACGATCTATCCCGAAAAGCGTTTGGAAGAAATGTTTGTCAGCTTCCATATTGGTTAAGCCGCGAATATAGTAAAGATAATCGAGATCTTGATGGGTTGGGTTAAGGCGGATAAAACGATCAATATTGGCTAAAGCTAAGGCGGTTTCATCTAATTTATAATAAGTATAAATTAGATCCATTTGAACTTGTTCTGAATGCTCTCCAAATGGGTAGCGATTATCTAATGCTTCCAGTACGTCTTTCGCTTTTTCAAAACTGGCTGACTGTAATAATTTTTGTGCATCTTGGTATAGTTCAACCGGCGGTTTATTCTCTACTTTTGGTTTTTCTGTATGCGATGAACAACCTGCCGTAATTAGGGCAATGCAAAGAGAGGTTGTGATTAGTCTGAGGATCTTTTTCATAAGTGTTATAATGCCATCCAAATAAAAGGCACAGTATCTTCTATCGACTTAAAAAAGAAAAGTTAAATAAGCTAAAAAAGATGAAATGTGCCAAGATTACTGTATAAACTGTGAATTTTATACCTAAACTACATGATCACGAGAAAGAGAACAATATATGAGTCAACAATTACACCTAAATGCGGAAGTTACTGACCAGCAATTAGGATTTCGTTTAGATCAGGCGCTTGCCTCGCTATTTTCAGATTACTCGCGTTCGCGCATTAAAGAGTGGATCCTAGCAGACATGGTAAAAGTTGATGGTCAACTGGTTAATAAACCTCGTGAAAAAGTCTACACAGGGCAAATACTCGAAGTCAGTGCTGTATTAGAAGACGAAGTAGTATTTAAACCACAGGATATTAAATTAGATATTGTTTTTGAAGATGACCATATTTTAGTGATTAATAAACCCGCTGGATTAGTGGTACACCCTGGCGCTGGAAATCCCGATGGGACGGTGTTAAATGCATTATTGCATCATTACCCTGATATTGTTGAAGTACCTCGTGCAGGGATTGTCCACCGTTTAGATAAAGATACCACGGGCTTGATGGTAGTGGCTAAAACCGTACCAGCACAAACACACCTTGTAACTAGCTTGCAAGCGCATGAATTTACGCGTGAATATGAAGCCGTCGCGATGGGATGTTTTACCGCTGGTGGACGTGTTGAAGCAGCGATTGGTCGTGATCGTGTTAATCGCGTTAAAATGGCTGTTGCTACCACAGGCGGAGGCAAACATGCGGTAACACATTATCGTGTTGCTGAAAAATATCGTGCCCATACGCGTTTACGTTTGCGCCTTGAAACGGGCCGAACTCACCAAATTCGTGTTCATATGGCACATATTGGTCATGTTCTTGTAGGCGATCCCGTCTATGGCGGTCGCCCTCGTCCTCCTAAAGGTGCGGGTGAAAAGCTTATTACGACACTACGTGAATTTAAGCGTCAGGCGTTACATGCAACCATGCTGCGCCTTCCACATCCAATTACAGGTGAGGTGATGGAATGGCATGCACCTGTGCCCGAGGATATGGCTAAACTGGAACAAGTTCTACGCGATGATGCGGTTTTCTTTGAGCGTTAATAATGATGAGCGATTTAAACTTTATCTCCGTTAATTGGTCTGCTCCTAAACATGTTCACGCTATTTCGACAACTCGTCGAGGTGGCTATAGCACCGGCATATTCCAAGGGTTAAATTTAGGCGCTCATGTTCAAGATGATCCATTATTGGTCGATAAAAATCGTCAGCTTCTGAGCGAATCACTATCATTAAATGACGCCTTATGCTGGTTAAATCAAACCCATAGCAGCATTTTGCTCAAAATTGATAGTGATACACAAAGTGGTCTGGAAGCCGATGCGGCATGGACCACACTTAATCAACAGCCTTGTATTGTGATGACAGCAGATTGTTTACCCGTGTTAGTCACTGATAAGCAGGGGCGTTTTGTTAGCGCTATTCATGCTGGATGGCGGGGTTTATGTGATGGCATCATTGAACAGTCTATTGATTCCATCTGTACTGAATTTGGGATACTTTCGACCGAATTACTGGTTTGGTTGGGGCCTTGTATTGGTAAAACAGCCTTTGAGGTTGGCCCAGAAATACGTGCTGAATTTATGGCGCATGATGACAAGGCAAAATTGGCTTTTACCGAGCATAACGATCGCTATCTTGCTGATTTACAACAACTAGCTAAATTGCGTTTAGCTCCATTGAATGTTGCAGAAATAAGCGTTAGCGAGCATTGTACCTTTAATGAAGCCGATGATTTTTATTCCTATCGACGAGATGGAAAAACAGGACGCATGGCGACTTTGATTTGGATTGATAGTGCAGCTGTCAGTTATTAGCTTTCAGTTATCGGTTAAACCTCTTGCTTTCATCTTTTCGCGCAATATTATTTTTCATTATTTCTTTTAGACCATCGATTTAACTTCAAAAGGATAGCAGTGATTTTTGCAGCTAGAAGCTCGCCACTTCTTGTATTGAGCGCTGATAGCTAAAAATAGACGGTTATTTAAACATATTTAATCAATTTTCCTTGAAATTCCCTAATAAACCTCCATTTATATAGTACAAGAGTTTTTGGAGATTAAAGCAATGCGTATAGATAAATTAACGAGTAAATTTCAATTAGCACTCTCCGATGCGCAGTCAATGGCATTGGGACGTGATAACCAATATATCGAACCTATTCACTTGATGTTGGCGTTATTAAACCAAGATGGTGGCTCAATTCGACCTATTCTGGCGGATCTCGAAATTGATATTAATAAGCTTCGTTCGCAACTTTCTACCGAATTAGATCGCATTCCAAAAGTGACCGGTATTGGCGGAGATGTTCAAATTTCAAGTCAATTGGGAATCTTATTTAACCTCTGCGATAAATATGCGCAAAAATCAAAAGATAAGTTTATCTCTTCTGAGTTATTTCTATTAGCGGCCTGTGAAGATAAAGGCGCGCTTGGTGGAATATTAAAACAGCTGGGATTGAATCATCAAAAAGTGAATGCATCCATTGAAAAAATTCGTGATGGACAAAAAGTTGAGGATGCTAACGAAGATGGTCAAGAACAGGCATTAGCAAAATTCACAATCGATTTAACAGAGCGTGCTGAACAAGGGAAACTTGATCCGGTTATTGGTCGTGATGATGAAGTACGTCGTATGGTGCAGGTGTTACAACGTCGTACCAAAAATAATCCGGTTATTATTGGTGAACCCGGTGTAGGTAAAACCGCGATTGTAGAAGGGTTAGCACAGCGTATTATTAATGGTGAAGTACCAGAGGGGCTTAAAAATAAACGTGTTTTATCCTTAGACATGGGCTCATTAGTGGCAGGCGCAAAATACCGTGGGGAATTTGAAGAGCGTTTAAAATCAGTGTTATCTGAATTGGCTAAAGAAGAAGGTCAGGTTATTCTCTTTATCGACGAGCTTCATACGATGGTTGGCGCCGGTAAAGGCGAGGGCGCGATGGATGCGGGGAATATGTTAAAACCAGCCTTGGCGCGTGGTGAATTACATTGTGTAGGGGCGACTACTTTAGATGAGTATCGTCAATACATTGAAAAAGATGCGGCACTTGAGCGTCGTTTCCAAAAAGTATTAGTGGATGAACCAACCGTAGAAGACACCATTGCTATTTTACGTGGCTTAAAAGAGCGTTATGAATTACATCATAATGTTGAAATTACTGATCCTGCGATAGTTGCTGCTGCTACGTTATCACACCGGTATATTTCGGATCGTCAATTGCCCGATAAAGCGATTGATTTGATTGATGAAGCGGCATCCAGTATTCGTTTACAAATGGATTCTAAACCGGAAGAGTTGGATAAACTTGACCGTAAAATAATTCAATTAAAACTGGAACAAAAAGCACTGCAAAATGAGCACGATGAGGGCAGTGTTAAACGTTTGCAAGATATCGAAAGTACCTTATCTGATAACACCGAAAGATACCAAGAGCTTGATGAAATTTGGGAAACTGAAAAAGCAGCTTTGTCTGGTACTCAAAATATTAAAGTTGCCCTTGAACAGGCTCGTTTAGATTTAGATGTCGCGAGTCGTGCTGCTGATTTAACCCGTATGTCTGAATTACAATACGGTAAAATTCCTGAGCTGGAAAAACAACTCGATTTAGCATCTCAAGCTGAAATGCAGGATATGCAATTATTGAAACACTCGGTGACTGAAAATGAAGTAGCAGAGATATTAGCCCATTGGACCGGTATTCCCGTGGCTAAAATGCTCGAAGGTGAACGTGATAAATTACTGCAAATGGAAGAACACTTACATACGCGTGTTATTGGTCAAAATGAAGCTGTGGATGCAATTGCGAATGCTATTCGTCGTAGTCGTGCAGGCTTAAGCGATCCGGACCGTCCAATTGGTTCATTTCTATTTCTGGGACCAACGGGGGTTGGTAAAACAGAATCCTGTAAAGCGCTGGCAAACTTCTTGTTTGATACGGAAGACAATATGATCCGTATTGATATGTCTGAATTTATGGAAAAACATTCCGTGGCGCGTTTAGTGGGCGCTCCTCCCGGATATGTTGGTTACGAAGAAGGGGGGTATTTAACCGAGGCGGTTCGCCGTAAACCCTATTCGGTTATTTTGCTCGATGAAATTGAAAAAGCACATCCGGATATCTTTAATATTTTATTACAAGTATTAGATGATGGTCGATTAACCGATGGGCATGGTCGTACCGTTGATTTCAGAAATACAGTTATTATTATGACCTCTAATATTGGTTCTGATTTAATTCAAGATGCATTTCCAGAGAGTAGTTATAGTGAGGTTAAAAACAAACTATTAGACGTGTTACAGCATCATTTTAAACCAGAGTTTTTAAATCGTATAGATGAAACCGTCGTCTTCCATCCATTGGGTGAAGCACATATTAAATCAATTGCATCGATACAATTACAGAGCTTGCAACATCGTCTATTACAACGTGATTATCATTTGAACTTTAGTGATAATGCAATCTCGTTATTGGTTGAAGCTGGATTTGATCCTGCATACGGTGCTCGACCATTGAAACGTGCTATCCAACAGGTTTTAGAAAATCCATTAGCACAAAACGTACTTTCTGGTAAATTACAGAAAGGGACGGAGATATTGGTCGATGTGAAAGAAGGAGAAATCATCTTTAAACAGTAACATCAATCAGTAGTATAAAACCGCCGAATAATGGCGGTTTTTTTATTTTTAACGATATGGATTAACTGAGGGGACACTATGCTTGATGCTATTTGTATTTACGATAAAGACAAGCCAATTACCTATTCCGTATTCGAATTTAAAAGGCTACCCGAAGCTGAAATCGATCAATTGCGTTATTCATTAATTTGCCCTGACTGTAAACATAAAGCTTATTTTCGTTGTGCATCAAAAGATGGGCGACAGGCTTGTTTTGGTTCTCGTTATCATGCCCTTGATTGTAAGGAATATAATCCATCAGCAAGTAAAAAAGAAGAAGAAAAGCAGGTGGCAGAGGTCGAAGAGATGGTTATTTCTGCTGATTCAATGGTGATTGATTTTACGCTTGCCGATAAAAATAAACAGCCCAAATCAACTGATCATAACGCTATTGTAAAAGAGAAGGTTATATCGGAAAAAACAGTTGATAATCCTCCGGCCGTTATTAAAGCTAAGGATGAAGCCAAAGTGAGCAAACAAGGGTTAGCAAAACTACTAACAAGTTTGTTACGTGGTAGCTCGTTAGCGACATCTGACTTATTGATCTACACCAGTGAAAAACATAAATGGCGAGCTAAGAAATTATTTGTCAATATAGCCGATGCACACCCTACGGATAATGGTGGACCTAGATTGTACTGGGGAACCATTTCCCATGCCGATAAAACCTTAAATTGGTTAAATCCGGCTGAAGATCGTCATGTGGGGCTACCGATTAAGCAATATCGCGATGCATTTTTAAGGCGTTTTTCAATCGAAAGTCGTGATGAAGTTGAAGGCGCTGGTTTTATATTGTTTGGAAAATGTATTTTAAGCCGTGATAAAAAACGCAGGTATATTCAGTTGTGGGGTAATGACCTGCAATATTTTTATCTTTCAAAAGTGGAATGATGGTTCGCTATCTCCATTTCTAATTGTTCAAGTTGCTGCTTGCCCTTAGGGGTTGAAAAGGGTTTTAACATGGCCGTTAATTGTCTCATTCCTTGGCGAATAATTGTTTCGGTAATATCCGAGTTTAAAGCGATAGATGATTGATAACTTAGCCAACAAGAAATGATCATATGCAAAGACGTAATTACAGTATTGAGTTCTTGTTGTTCAATAACAATGAGTTTTCGCTCAATAAAGGTATTAAAAATTAACCGCAGATTACGTTTAGTTTTTTGCTGAACCTCTATATAGCTACATTGTAGTTGTGGATCCTGTTGCAATATTTGTGGGAGATTGGCATAGAAAAAACGGTATTTCCACATCAAATTAAAGATTGAATCAAGGTAACCCTTAAACATAGCTACGCTTTCTAATTGGTTGTCGATAGGTGAGAATTGGGTTAATAATTCGTCGGCGTAGAGATGAAAAATATGCGTAATAATCTCTTGTTTATTTCGAAAGTGATAATATAAATTTCCTGGACTGATATTGAGATGATTAGCAATATGGTTGGTACTGATATTGCGCTCTCCCTGTTCATTAAACAGCTGTAATGCTGTCTGCACAATTTTATCACTCGTCTTCATTTTCTTTCCTAAATAAATTGGGATTGTTTTCTGCGGTATAAAATAAAAGCGATTATTCCCCAAATTAAGACCTGTAACCAGAGTAATTGCCATTGTGTTGTAATTTGCGAAAAGCCAGCCCCCATCTGATTGATAGATAAAAAACTTTGAATCGCGGGTGTGCAGGGGAATAGATTGGTTAGCCATATAAGGGGAAGTGGCACGCTTTCTAAGGGCCAAATAAAACCGGCACTAAACACTAAGGGCATAGAGCTAAATAATACAAAAACCGTCACCCATTCCTTTCTAGGCATTAATACACCCAAACAAATACCAATAAAGCTGCTTGTTAATAAAAAGGGAGCAAGTAGCGCAATGAGTATTAAAGGGGAGGCCAATTTATTAATTCCATAGAAGTCGAAACTAAAACCAAAATAATAACCGGACATTAAATAATAAATCGAAACAAAGATAAGTGTTCTTGTTGCTAATATTTTAAAGGTGGATTGTTGTACCCAATAGCCAAATTCTGATTTTTCAGAGCAGCCCATTAATCCGAGTCCGATAATTAATGTCTGCTGTAAAATAAGCACAAATACTGCTGGTACAACGTAATTAATATAACCAATAGTTGGATTAAAAGTAGGTTTTAAGTTTACTTTTACCTGTGAGTATTGCTGTTGTGCTTGTGATAAGGGAACGCCATTACTCAACAATTGTGTGACTTTTGCTTTTGCAGCTAATGTCCCGCCTGCCTGTGAAAGTCCTTCGGCAATTGTGCCATAAACTAAAAAGTAGGATGCATCTCCCGCATAACTGAGTGTGGGGCTTTTACCCAATAAAAGATCTCGATAGAAATTTGTGGGGATCACCAAAATACCCCGCACTTGGCCAGTAAAGAATTGTTGTTTTGCTTGTTCAATTGAATTGGCATGGGTTACGATTTTTACCTGAGGAGTTGCATCGACCATACGTTCTAATTGATAACTTGTAAGGCTTTTATCTAAATTAACGACGGTAATGGATTGTTCCTGTGGCGTTTGTTGAGAGTAGGGCAATGGATAAAGAAACGAGTAAAAGATGACCCCACCAAAGACCGTTAATATAATGGCTGGATTAGTAAAAATGGCATGAAGCTCGACTTTGATGAGTTTAAATAGTGTCATTATTTACCTGCATTTTGTTGCCTTGTTTCTTAGAAAGAAATACGACTAAACATAAAGGGATAAGATAAAAGTACATTGCAGGCATAAATTGACTGATGGTTGCCCAAGCACTGACACCATAGCTAACTTGACTAATTTGCGCTTCAATATAATGACTAATCGGTAATAAGCTACGCCAAAAACTGGCTAAGTTATCCATATCCGTTGCGGGAAAGGTTACCCCCATAAAAGCGAAACTTGGTGCGGTGTAGGCTGCTGCAAAGCTCATTGCACGAGCAGGATCAAAGCTGAGTAAGAAAAATAGATTCCCCATTATCATGCAGGCAATTGTTGTGATCAGTTGTGCAAAAAGTAAGGGGATAAGCGAGCCGAACATTGGCCACTCTAAGCAATAATAAAACCATAATAAAAAGGCGAACCCTTGCGCTAAAAAAATGGGTAAATAAAAGAGATTGATAGACAATAAATGCGTTAATGGTTTTTCTGCAAAAAGGTTAGTGAGACCATAAATACGGATATTAGTCGTGATCAATAAGATACTTGAAACGACAATTGAGATTTGCCATAAGGCAGGCACAATACCCGACACAAGAAATTGTGCATAGTTACTGTTGCTATTAAATAAAGGTGTGATTTGTGTGCCGATCGTGACTGTTTTAGCTAGGGCATTTTGTATTGTGTTATTACCTTGATTAAGTTGTTTTAATATACCTAATTGTGCATTGAAGGTCGCTAAGACTTGTTGTACTGATTTATTAATAAGCTTACCAACAAGAATATATTGGCTATTATAAAAAACAGATATTTGAGGAGACTTACCTAGGTAGATATCACGGTCAAAGTCTTTAGGAATAACCATATATCCATAGATTTTATTGCCGATAAAATTGTGTTTTGCTGTCCCAATATCGGCTACGGTCTGAATAACACTTAATGATTCCGTTGCGTCTAGTTGGCGTGTTAACTGCCTTGATAAAGTACTGTGCTGTAGGTCTACCACTGCGATAGGTAAATTCTGAGCAATGCCCTGTGAAAAAATCCACCAAATAGTCACGGCGAGCACAATGGGTAACCATGTCAGGCTGGATAAAAGCCATTTATCTGTTTTGAGTATATGCCATTGGGATAATTTACAATCAGACATAGATTACAGCTCAACAACGACGCTCATGCCAACGCGCAAGTTATCTGGTAAATTGATCGGCTTCGCTTCAACTTCAAAGGTTTTTAGATCAAATCCTTGCGATGCATCCGTTGAACGCCAAGTAGCAAAGTCGCCCATGACTGCAATATGAGTCACTTTGAACTCAATACTTTTATCAAGTGCGGGCAAATAGGCTGAAAAGGTATCTCCCTTTTGAAAATACGTAAGTTGATCCTCTCTAACATTAAAGGTGGCCCAAGGATCTTGCATATCGATGACCGTAACGACTGGGAATCCCTGTGGTGCAATTTCACCAGCGTGTAATAGTATTTGTGACACCTCGCCATTAAACCAGCTGGTTATTTTTGTATCCTGTGCATAGGCTTGGACTTCTGCAACTGCACCCTCTGCCATTTTTACTTTTTCCTGGGCAGCGCGTTTGGTTTCAGTTCTCGCACCTTCTTTGGCCATTTCATACATTTCAAAGGCTGCGCTTTGGTTGAATGTTGCCGCTTTCCATTGGGTAAGGGCTTCATCTCTTTTTTGTTCTGCGATAACACCATCTTTGTATAGATTATCAATACGTTGGTAGGTCTTTTCTAGCAGTTGCGCTGCTGTTTTTGCTTTTTGCCATTGATCCTTGGCAGCATTGATTTCCTGTTGACGCGCACCATTATTTGCTTCATCTGCTAATGCGCCTGCCGCTTCTTTATTGGCTTTCGCTTGTTCGAGTTTAGCGTCAATTTCTGGGCTATACAGTGTAAAAATTGAATCGCCTTTTTTGACTAGATCGCCTTTTTCAACCATGACCTGTTCAATACGGCCTGCGACTTTGGAAGAGATACTGTATTGTTGTGCTTCAATTTGACCTTGCAGACGTACTGGTTTCGGTTGATAGGCTTGGTAAAAACTAAAACCGACCCAAACAATAATGACGATAACAATGAGGCTGACAAGTAACGGAGTGATTTTTTTCATGAGTTATCCTCTAATGAATTTGCTTGTAGAGCATTCGATTCATATTGTGAAAAAGTGGACATTTTGTCGCTTAATGCGAGTAATTTATTTAATGCAATAATATAGTTAAAACGCGCAACCTGTTGTTGTGTTTGAATACTGGCTAAAGACAGTTGTGCATCGACTACATCGAGAGAGGTTGCTAGCCCTTGATTAAAAGATTTTTTCCGTAAATTTAAATTTTCTGTAGCTAGTTTTAGACTGGCTTCGAGCCCTTGAGTTTCTTCTATGGCTTGTTGTGCTTGATAATAGGTTTTCTTTACTAGCACGGTAAGGTCTTGAATCGCTTGCTGACGCAAGTGCCGGACTTGCAATACAGCGCTTTGAGCAGCTTGTACCTTACGAGAACGGCCTGTATTTTCCATTAGCGGTATGTTCACGCCAATGCCAACAAACCAATCTGGTGTGAGCTGACTGGCTAAGGAATCATCTTCATAAAGGTTATAGTCGCCATAGAGATAAACTTCTGGGTAGTATTTTCCCTTTTCTGCTTTGATTGAGCTTTTAGCTTGTTTGTCCTTCGCAGTTAAAATATCAAGGCCTGGATAGCTCGCTAAGGTTTGTTCGGTAAAGGCTGAAAGAGGCGGAAGGCTGCGGTTAGTAAAGAGCGTGCTATTAGGGATGACAGGATCTTTTTGATTGAGAATTTCAGTTAATGCTGCAGTGGTTATTTCCACATCACGCTGTGCCTTTTTACGTTCTACAATCGCGTTAGCCAGAGAAGCTTCTGCTTGAAGACGTTCTACTTTCGCTATTTGTCCCTGTTGTTCAAGTTTAATGGCAAAATCACGATGTTGGATTAATCCATCTTCTACGGATTGACGTGTTGTGAGTATTTGTTGAGCCAGAACAACGCTAAAGTAGTATTGGCTGAGGTCGTCAAAGCGCGCTTCGGTTTCCATTTTTAACTGTGCAAGAGCTTCATCGGTACGGCCTTCTGAATAAGATTGTGCTGCGCTGATTCTTCCTCCCGTATAAATTGGCCACAGTGCACGAATCGACGAGTTAAACATATCCTGTTCTGCTGAAGTAGAAGAAATACTGGTTAGGTCGAGTCCCAATTCACTCGATAATGCGGCAAGCGTCGACTGTCCCGTTGAATCTAAACTGTCGTAGATATCTTCTCCTGAAAGGGTGATATCGTCATCAAGGTGTGTGTAGTTTGCACCGAGAGTGATGGTCGGGTAATTAAGGGCGTTATCTGCTTTTTCTAAGTGCTGATAATGTTCAACATTGGCACGTTGTGCGGCAAGGGAGTTGTTTTTATTTTGCAGCAGTTGCCAAGAATCTGAAAAATTGAGTTGTTGTGCACTGACTAAATGGGTCGTTATTAACCCGAAAGCAACGAGCAGTTTTTTATATTTTGGTATTCTGAACATTGCAGTTAACCTTCATAAATATACATGTATTAGAGTTTATGCTCTAAAAATGTCAAGAGCAATGCCTATGGTTAATTTAAAGCGCAATAAATGTTTATTTTTGGAGCGCTTTAATATAATAAAGTCGCGATCCTACATCACCTATATAACGGACTTGGTCTGTCATTTCCGTGCCTACGAATTGAGTTTTTAAGGGTAATCCAACGGCTGCTAATTGATCGCCATATAATTGATAGGATTCGGGTGTCACGCGATGCATATAATGATTGGCAATAACACCGTGAACAATTCCTCTATCTTTAATTGAGATAGGTAGCTGCTCATTTACTAAATTACCAAATGTTCTAATATTAATATATTGTGGACGACTTTCGATACGATATTCTAAATCTGGGTTCAGCATATTTAATCTAGGCATTTCAAGATTTGGGTTACTGGTTTGCTGTTGCTGATAATAGCCTAATATTGCTTCCGTTTTATCCTCATTAATTACCATCCATAACATGTGATTCTGTTCAAAGGGAGATTGTAGACGGATAAACTGTCCATATTGTAAAAGCGTGCGATGCTTCTTATAAAATTCGATCTGTTCTTTTACTGCTTTGCTTTCAAATGAAGTGAGTTTGGTGATATCGAGTTGATAGCCTAAATTACCAAAGGCAGCAACATTAAAACGTGTTTCAATGGGCGTATTACGCAGTACTTGATGTGAAGGTCGACCGCTTATGTGGGCACTCATTGTTGATGGTGGGTAGAGCAGTGAGGTGCCATATTGAATACGCATTCTTTCTAGCGCATCGGTATTATCGCTGGTCCAGGTTTGCGGCATATAACAAAGCATGCCTAGATCAAAACGATTACCACCACTCGAGCAGGATTCAAATAGAATATTGGGAAAGGCGCAGGTGAGTTTTTCCAGTAATTGATATAGACCTAAAACATAGCGATGCGCAAATCCCGCCTGTTGTTCCTTGTTTAAATAATTTGAAAATATATCACTAAAATTCCGATTATGATCCCATTTGATATAGTCAACGTCAGCCCTTGTAAATAGATGGCTTAATTGGGTAAAAAGATACTCAATAACGGCTGGGTTTGCCATATCTAAAACCAGTTGGTTTCGTCCTAGGGAAGGATTTCTATCGGCTAATTTCACTGCCCATTCAGGATGTTCTCGATAGAGTTTACTATCGATAGAAATCATTTCAGGTTCAACCCAAAGACCAAATTTAAGACCTAGTTTTTTTATTTTTTGGCTGATATGAGCAATACCCTTGGGCAATTTTTTTACATTATCACAAAAATCACCCAGGCTAGATTGATCATTATTTCGGTGACCAAACCAACCATCATCGAGGACGAACATTTCAATACCAAGATCCTTCGCTTTACTGGCAATGGCGATAAGTTTACGGCTGTTAAAATCAAAATAGGTGGCTTCCCAATTATTTATTTGAATGGGGTGTGGGCTATTTTGCCATTGGCTAGGGATCAGATGATGTTGTACTAGGTGATGAAACTGTTGACTCATGCCATTGAGACCCTGTTTACTATAGGTCATTAATGCTTCAGGCAGGGCTAAGGTTTCATTGCTTTGTAATAGCCAGTTAAAATCGAATGGATTAATACCGAGCATCACTCGGGTCAAATCATAGGGAGAGACTTCAATACTGCATTGATGATTGCCACTATATACAAGTCCGAAACCATAGCATTCTCCCGATTTTTCTTGGCAATCGGGGCGGGCTAAGCATAAAAAAGGATTATGATTTGCACCGCTAACACCTTTTTTAGAATCTATTTGGAAGACGCCTTTAGTGATTTTCTGGCGGGTAACTTGCGCTTCCTTTGTCCATTTCCCTTGCAGATGAATAAGATCAAAGTTTGCATCTGAAAAATCAACACAAGCACTGAGGGCTCGTTCAATGGTGATCTGCTGTTCGCTACAATTAACTATTTCAGTACTGCGACTGATTATATTTGCCTGTTCAAATACCGTGTAATGTAGATGAAGTTCAATATTTTTAATCGGTTCCAGAAGAATAATGGTTAACGCGACAAATTCATTACTGCTTGTTGGTGAATGTGATTGCGGTAGACCTTGTAATGTTGGTTTGTGTTTCTCAAGCTGGTGGGACTTGTAGATAAAGTCGCTGGTACTACTGCCATCGTCATAGCGAATATGTAACGAGGGTTCTCGATAATCGCCTTTACCGTAGCAGGGCGCCTCCAATTTTAAGGTTTCTAAGGTTAAGCTACCGAGTTCCAGGGAATAGTCAGTGGTTGATCCTAACTTTACATTAAAGCGTTGATCCAGCGCTGAAAAATTCGTACGCTGAGTCAGTTTATAGCCATAATGCAAATTAATAAGATGACCAGATTCTGCAATCTTTAAAATATAACTACTATTCTGGGTTTGTAGATGAAATTCATTAGTTGCTGAATTATAAAAGATCATCCCTTGAAGTCCTTATTGTTTTTTAGTTTTCTGTTTACTAGGAAGCGTTTCACCAATAGTTTCTAAAATACTCTGCTCATCGTAGTTTCGCATTAACCACACTCCCAAATAGGCAAGTAGTCCCGCAATAATCGCAGTAAGCATGACACCAAAATTTGTTGGTTCAGTGACCGCTGTGGATTCTTTTAAGGAATTAATAATAATGATGGATGGAAATACTAAAGCGGTTAATGATGTTGCTGCTTTATAGGCAAACATATTGGAACCATAAAAAATACCTTCCCGTTTTTTGCCCGTTATTTCAGCATCGGCTAGCGAAAGATCGGCAACAATAACATTGGGAATAATACCTATAATTGCCAATGGAAAAGAGAATAAGATAATGACTGTCCAACCGAGAATTTCTGGATGCGGGACAATATGGCAGAATGAAAAGGCTAATAATAGTGTTCCCTGCATGCCAAGGGCAAAGCGAAATAAGGATTTTTTAGTGTAGCGTTTTGTTAATTTAACTACCAAAGGATAAAGCAATAAACTCAGTGCAAACATCGACATCATCATCATTGACGCTTGACCTTCGGGTAATCCCATTAGCATTGTAATATAGTAAATTGCACCCACTTCTAGAAAAAATCGAGACATAAAGGCAAGGCCATTTGAAATTGTAAAAATAGCAAAATTACGGTTTTTAAAGGCATCTTTTACAGCACTAAACATTCCTTGATCATTATGGTTTGTTGCATTGCTGTTTTGCTGGCAATCGCGCTTTTCATTAATCGCTATAATTGGAATAAGCATACCAATAATACCGAGAACGGAAAAGATCCCAACGGAAATTTGTACAGATTGAACAGGGCTAAATCCATTGTTTTCTAAGGCGGCTTTTATCACCCATATTAATTGTCCTGCAGCAAACCCAAGCGCCCATGTGACAGAGCAAAATGTAGAAATAAGGACGCGATCCTGTGCCGTTTTTCCGAGTTCTGGAATAAGCGACATATAGGGAACACAGTAAGAGGTAAGGCTCAGTGTCACGGTAATACAGCAGCCTACTAACCAAATTATATTAATATTACTAACCACATTGACGGGAGGAAAAAAAATAGCCGCCGAGGCAAGCGCAGTTGGAATAAAACTGAGCATCATGAAAAATCGACGACGACCAAAACGACTGGTAGAACGATCACTTAAATTAGCGATAATGGGATCGGATATCGCATCTAAAATTCGATTAAATGCATAGATTAAACCGATAATAGTGGCGCCAAACAAAACCGGTGAGCGACTGATAAATTCGGGTATTTGAGTCGCACCTTGCACCACGGGGGGGTAATAAAAATAAGTAATAAGAATACCGTAGGAAAAGGTTGCAATACACCAACCAAAATTGCCCATGGCAAAGGCGGCAATTCTCCATTTAGATAAAGAAGATGTGTTCATAATAGATCCTTACTTAAGGTAAACTGGAAACATCAATAGGATAAGTGATTTGTATTGAATATTATGTGACGAAAGGGGATAATAAAACAAAAAGGTGAATCTTATTCATGTTTTATGCGTTTGGTCACTTTCCAGTAAAAATCAGTGTTGAGCTTTTATTGTTAAGGGCTTAAGGTAATTAAAAGTAGTGTTAAAATCGAAACTTTATCGGCCCTATATTGAGAAAATATTTTTAATAATATACAGTGAGTTATATCAATACCTACGGGACTTAACTCGTTTAGGTACAATTGGATGAACACATTTAAAGTGATCCCTATGCCAACAAAAAAACCGACGTTATCAGCTAAAACAACAAATCGAAGAAATCCTTCACAGAACAGAAGTAAAGAGCGCGTTGAAAAAATTCTACTGACGGTAAAAACGTTAATTGAAAAAAATGGAATTGCTAATCTTAAAATTGGCGATATAGCTGCCCATGCAGGCGTCTCTCCGAGTTCTATTTATCAATACTTTTCCGATAAAGAAACCATTATTATTGCTTTGGCTGAGTACTATATGGTGCAGATTAGTAGTTTAATCGAGAAAAATTTAGATACGTTAGAGGAACATGTGCAGATTGCCGATCTATTAAGGCAAAATTTTTACGATATTTATGAACTTCATCAGCGTGAACCTGCATTGCAGGAGATTTGGTTTGAGTCTGTTGATCCAAAACTTAATCAATTAGCGTTACAGGATACACAGAAAAATGCCGATTTGATTTTAGCGCGTATTCAGTCCTTTGCTAAGGATGGAAAGTCTAAAGAATTGGGGGAATTTGTATTATTGGTGAGCCATCAATTTGCAGCAACCATGCGTTTAAGTCTTGCCATTGGTAAAGAGTACGGTACTGATTTTATTGAGATGCATTGTCAAATGGTGACTAAAAGTTTAAAAGATTATATCGATATTGATGCGATATAATCTTTGAAATCCACTTTAATGTTTTGATCAATATTACAGCATTACAGCGTAACTACTCAGGCCGTCGCCCTTTAAGCTTATTTCATCGTTGAAAAATGCTCATTTAAACCACTAAACTGCGCTTTTTCGCCTTGAACTAAGCATAAATGGCTTATCCCTGAGTATTTACACCCTATTTATGACAAAAACTCATGAAATTTTAAAGGGTGCAGAGTAGTTACATTACAGCTAATAAGCACTGTAATCTTGATTCGATTTTTAATTATCTTTTGTATTGTTAAGTGCTAGTTCAACCACCTTGTAAGCACCATCATAAATACCGTGTCGTTTTGCTTTTAAAATATTGTTATTCATTTCAGTTAATAATTCATGATCGGTTAAGAGTATTGCCAATATATTATGAATTTCTGCATTAGTGGTACATTCCGTTGTTCCATCTCCAATTTCTGCCGCACAAAGCGCACCATAGGCCTCATGTCCTCCCACTCGTTTGATCATTAATTTTGGAACAGGGTAAAAAGCCAGTTCGCTTGGTTTAGTAATTAACAGATCGCAGGAGCGCATTAATAAATTGGTCGTATAAACGGCTGAAAATAGGTTTTCATCGTAAAATAAATGAATGCCTTTTAGGTCTTCTTTATTTAAAGCTGCTTCGGTAAAATCTTGAGTGTCTTGCCAATCATTTTGATGAATAAATACATCGTCATTAACATATTTTAGGTCATGTGTTAGTTGTTTTAGTACTTTTATATGATCACCAATATTGACATAAATAACTAAGCTTCCTTGCTTAATCTGTTGCATATTATTTAGGATGATTTCTTTATAAAGATCATATTGAGCGCCTGCACCACCAATGGTTAACAATAGTCGTTTGGCTTTATTATGCTCAATTCTATCGAGTCGTTTTGCGGTATCTTGTTCGAGATCTTGAAGGAGTTCATGGTCAATATAATGACCGACATTATAAAGTGATTTTTCTGGCATTGGATTCGTGTTTTCTTTGCTCATGCCTTTTAAGGTTTTATAGCCAAAATAGCAGGAAGGCGTTTGTACTGCATGTATCGCACCTTCGGCTAAGTGTAATGCCATTGGCCAATTATCGGGGATAACATTAATCACGGTTTGCATTTTGGCGTGAACTGCTGCTTGAGCAGTCCAAGTATGGGTACCAATAAAAGGAATGTCTTTGGGTAAGTTCTTAAAAATCGGGGTCATTAATTCAGTTAGTTTTTGATCCATTGCATTGAAGTCAAGTTTCCGAAATCCTTCACTATTGAGTGGTTCCCAATAAAAATGATTAAATAATTTAGATTTTTGAGAAATACGAGAGCCGAGAGAATAGAGTTTATTAAGGTGGTTTATTACTTTGCTGCCCGTTGTTTCAGGGAAAGCCGTAAGATCAAACCAGTAGGGAGTATAACCTAAATGACGTGCTGCAGAGGCTATTGCCATCGCGATACGATAATGACCATATCCCATACGAATATTACCAATAATAATAGCTTTATTATTTGCTAATGGGCAATTTGAGTCACTGGGTATTATTTTTTGCATGTTAAATGCAGGTGTTAAAACCAGATCATCTGAAATACCAATAGGGTAGTGCTGTTGTTGATCATCTCCAAACTTGTGTAAATATTTATTTTTTTGTTTTTCTGCTTTAGCTTGGATTTTTAGTGAAATAGTGTTGCCAAAGATAGTATTTGAGCCTGCCATAATTAATCCTCGGTCGATAGATAAAATGTAAATGTTATTCACATTCTAAGTCTATACTTAAAAAATATAAAGATGAATATGATTCAGGTTTATATTATGAGAGGTGGCTCACTGTTTAAAATATTGCAGCTTGCAGATAATGGAGGGTGAATTATTCTCAGTGCGAAGATTAAAAATGAACGAGGGATAAAATGATTCATAATATTACAGCCTATGACCAACGTATTATCGAAGTTCATCAATGGTTACCTAAGAACACGCCCTTAAAGGTGTTGGTATTAAGTCATGGTATGGGGGAACATATTGAGCGATACGCGCATTTTGCGAAAGTTTGTAATGACAATGGTATTGCGGTTTTAGGTGCAAATCATAGAGGTCATGGACCGAGTGCTCAACGCCTTGGTTATTTTGCCGATAGTAAAGGATGGGACCTTGTATTATCAGACCTTTCTCAGGTTATTGAATTTGTTACGGAAAAATTTGCTACTCAGCCAGTTTTATTAGGGCATAGTATGGGATCATTTGTTGCTCGTCATTATGCATCAAAGTATGGAAATACTATTGCAGGACTTGTCTTATGCGGCTCTAATCACCTGGGGACATTATTGTTTAGATTTGGATTATTTGCTGCAAAATTAGAGAAATTACGCATTGGTAAAGCCACGCCAAGTCGGTTACTCGATAAACTTTCCTTTGGTGATTTTAATAAAAAGATTGTTCCCCTGAGAACCTCTCAAGATTGGTTATCGCGTGATCCGAAAATTGTGGATCAATTTATTGCCGATCCCTACTGCGGTTTTATCTGTACACCACAATTTTGGATAGACTTTTTAGGGGGATTAAATGAAATGAGTAAAACCCATGCATTTGAGGCTATTCCAAATGATTTACCTATTTATCTGATTAGCGGTGCTGCAGATCCTGTGAGTCGCTATGGAAAAGGGTTAAAAGCGCTAGAGGAAAAGCTAATAAGTTCAGGGAAAACAGATATTACTTCGCATTTATACCCTGAGGCAAGGCATGAATTGCTTAATGAAATTAATAGAGAAGAAGTTTATCGGGATCTGTTTGCGTGGTTAGGTAATTAATAAATAACCCGATGAATTCTGGATAAGCTTTTGTCCTATCATTCTCGAGGTATTTTAATCGATCCATGAAATCCCAGCTAAAAGACTGCCGAGATGACGATTATAAAAATATTATCCTTAAACAGAACTAATAAAAAAAGGGCTGATAGCCCTTTTTTGTTGTGGTTAATAGAAGAAGCTTAACCTTCTATAATGCCCTGACTTTTCAGATATTCGCTATATGGACCATGGAAATCAATCACTTCATTGTCTTTGATTTCAATAATACGTGTTGCCAATGATGAAACAAATTCACGGTCATGGCTGACGAATAATAAAGTACCTTCGTAGTTTTCTAGTGCTAAGTTCAAGGATTCAATCGATTCCATATCCAAGTGATTGGTTGGCTCATCCATTAATAGAATATTTGGGCTATCCATCATTAGCTTACCAAATAACATGCGTCCTTGTTCACCACCGGAAATGATTTTAACGGATTTACCAATATCGTTAGAGCCGAATAGTAAGCGTCCTAATGTGCCGCGAACAGACTGTTCATCGTCACCAGGCTTCATCCATTGACTCATCCATTCCATTAGGGTTTGATCTTTTTCAAAGGCGTAGGCGTGATCCTGTGCGTAATAACCTAAATTGGCATTTTCAGACCATTTAAATTCACCACTATCACATTCAACTTCGCCCATTAACGTGCGTAATAGAGTTGTTTTACCAACACCATTTTGACCGATAATGGCAACACGCTCACCGACTTCTACCATTAGATTTAAATCTTTGAATAATGTTTTATCAAAGCTTTTAGTAATATTGTTAACTTCTAATGCGTTACGGAACAGTTTTTTCTCTTGTTTGAAAACAATGTAAGGATTAACTCGACTTGATGCTTTTACTTCTTCAAGTTGAATTTTATCCATTTGTTTAGCACGCGAGGTAGCTTGTTTAGCTTTAGATGCATTCGCTGAGAAACGACTAACGAATTCTTGTAATTCCGATAGTTGTGCTTTTTTCTTCGCGTTGTCATTGAGTAGACGTTCACGTGCTTGTGTCGCAGCCGTCATGTATTCATCGTAGTTACCGGTGTAAACACGCATTTCACCGTAGTCGATATCGGCCATATGAGTACAAACAGAGTTTAAGAAGTGACGGTCATGCGAGATGATTACCATAGTACATTGGCGTGCATTTAATTCTGACTCTAGCCAACGAATTGTATCGATATCCAAGTTATTGGTTGGCTCATCAAGTAACATGATGTCTGGATTTGAGAAAAGTACCTGCGCAAGTAACACACGCAGTTTCCAACCAGGTGCGACTTCAGACATTAAACCATAATGTTGTTCAAGTGGGATGCCAACGCTAAGGAGTAATTCTCCTGCGCGTGAATCGGCGGTATAACCATCCATTTCTGCAAATTCAGTTTCAAGATCCGCCACTTTCATGCCGTCCTCTTCACTCATTTCCGGTAAACTATAGATGCGGTTACGTTCATTCATAACCTCCCACATTTCTTTGTGGCCCATTAATACCGTATCTAATACAGAAAATTCTTCAAAGGCAAACTGATCCTGATGTAGCTTAGCGACTCGCTCGTTAGGATCTTTAGTGACGTTACCTGCACTTGGTTCTAGGTCGCCGGTGAGGATCTTCATAAATGTGGATTTACCACAACCGTTAGCACCAATCAGACCGTAACGATTACCGGTACCAAATTTAACCGAGATATTTTCAAACAGAGGTTTCGCACCAAACTGCATAGTGATGTTATTAGTACTTAACAAGATTAATTTCCTAATTGGGTAAAACCCAAACGACTTGAAAATGGCTATTAATGCACCTTTGCGTCGCTTGAGTATGGATAAATAAAAGTGCCGCTATTATACAGAGACGGTTGATTATTTATAGAGCAATCGTGATTTTAATCACATCTTTAATGGGTATTTTAAGGCTTAAAATAGGATGTTGTTTTTTTTACTTTAGGACTTGTTTTTTGACAAATTGAGACTGGCATCACAATTGCTGTGTTCTTCAGAATTATTTGTTTTTAATCAGAAAAATTTAAAAAAAGAGGTTAAATTTATGCCCATATCACAACTAGCAGAGCACCCACAGAGAGGCGAACAAAATCATGCAAATATGACTGCTGCGAATAATGCGACGGAAAATTCTAGTTTTGATCGCGTGATGCTGCAAATGAATATCGCAGACCAACATGTCTTTAAAAGTGAATTAGCGCAACAATGGCAGAAAGCAGCCTTTGAACATGAATTGATTTCAGTATTAAGTTGTGAAATCGACTTTTATGATGAATATGTAAAAAATTATGGTGTGCAAGGCGCTTCATTTATGTTGATTTCGGTTGCGTTAACACTGAAGAATATTTGTGATTTATATGGCTGCTTATTAACTCGAAATGCGCATCAGGGGTTTAACATATTAGTAAAAGGTGGCACTGAAACTAGCGTTAAAGGTATTGCGGATGGTTTATGTGATGCCGTTAAGCAATCTAAAACAGAACATAAATATTCGAAAATAGGCAATATAGTTACTTTAAGCATGGGCGTTTCTGCGCTATATCCACAGACAATGGAATTATTTAAAGAAAAGGCTAAAGTGGCTTTACACCATGCTCAGGATTTCGGCGGTAATCAATGTTGTAATGATCCGAAAAAAGATGTGGTACCAACGATTGAGGATGCCAAAACAGAACAGCCTGAAATGAAGCAAGAACAACCGGTTATAGAAGCAGAAATCTCTGAAGTGTTGGCGGAAGAACCTATTGAAATCGAACCAGAGGCCGTTGAACGTAAATCAGTCTTAACACGAATGTACCGTGGCAGAAAAATAGAAGTAGAAACAAAATTATCTGAAAAAAACGCACCAATATCAACCAGCTCTGCACCAAATAAAGACAGTGTCGATTTTTTTGCTGAACCAGAAAAACCAAAACAGAAGGAAAAACCGGTGAGAATGTATCGAGGTCAAATTATCAGAGATTAAACTTTAATAGAGATAATGATGATTTAAAGCACCTATCAGTGTTGCTTTGCTGTAAACTTGCGATCTTTCTATTATCTATTCTATACAAGAGATTAATTTATGAGTTTTGACTCCCTAGGTTTACCCGATGCACTAGTAAAAGCAGTTAAAGAGCAAGGTTATACCGAGCCATCTCCAATTCAAGCCCAAGCTATACCTGCCGTTTTACAGGGCAAAGATGTTATGGCTGCAGCGCAAACGGGTACCGGTAAAACAGCAGGTTTTACATTACCTTTATTGGCAAACCTAGAACATGGAGAGCGCGCTAAATCGAATCAAGTACGTGCTTTAATTTTAACGCCAACACGTGAACTAGCGGCGCAAGTGCATGCGAGTGTAGAAAGCTATGGAAAAAATATGCGATTGCGCTCAGCTGTTGTATTTGGTGGTGTAAAAATTAATCCGCAGATGCAAAAGTTACGCGGTGGTATCGATATCTTGGTTGCAACACCAGGCCGTTTGTTAGACCTGTATCAACAGAATGCGATTCGTTTTAATCAACTTGAAGTGCTTATTTTAGATGAGGCAGATCGTATGTTAGATATGGGCTTTATCCATGATATTAAGCGTATTCTAAAAGCATTACCGCCAAAACGTCAGAATTTACTATTTTCAGCGACATTTTCAAATGATATTCGCGCTCTGGCAAAGGGATTAGTTAATAACCCCGTTGAGATCTCCGTTAGTCCACGTAATACAACGGCTGAAAGTATCACTCAATTTATCTATGAAGTGGATAAAACGAAAAAATCAGTGGTATTAAGCACCCTTATTAAAGACAACAATTGGCAACAGGTATTAGTTTTTGTTAAAACTAAGCATGGCGCGAATCGTTTGGTGAAAACATTAGATGCCCGTGGTATTCGCTCTGCTGCTATTCACGGTAATAAAAGTCAGGGAGCAAGAACTAAGGCGTTAGCGGGATTCAAAGAGGGCGAAATTCAAGTGCTGGTGGCAACCGATATCGCAGCTCGTGGTATTGATATCGATCATCTTCCTCAAGTGGTTAACTTTGATTTACCACATGTTAGTGAAGATTACGTTCACCGCATTGGTCGTACTGGTCGTGCCGGCAATGAAGGACAAGCTGTCTCTTTAGTTTGTCAGGAAGAATTTAAATTATTAAAAGATATTGAAAAGCTTATTAAAAAATTGATTCCTCGCAAAACCTTAGCTGGTTTTGAACCAGGCGAACCGCTACCACCTTCAACATTGGATACACGTCCTGCAAGGCCTAAAAAGCCGAAGAAACCTAAAGTAGGGCATCGCGATGGTCAACGTTCAGGCCCTTCAACGGGAAGCAATAAAAAACAGCGTTCAGTTCGAAATAATTTTGTTGGTTAAGTTAAGTTTGTATTCTTAATTGACTGAAAGCCTTAAATAGCGCTGTTATTTAAGGCTTTTTTATTAGATTTTTTAACCTAAAAAATAAAAAGGCGAATACATTAATGAAAAAAATAGCTGTATTTGCAGATGTGCAGAATATTTATTACACCACACGACAAGCCTATGGAAAGCAGTTTAATTATCGAAAACTATGGCAAATAATGGCTGAACAGGGAGATATTGTATATGCCTTTGCCTATGCAATTGATCGCGGCGACAATCAACAAAAGAAATTTCAGGATGTGCTTAAACACCTTGGCTTTGAGGTTAAACTCAAACCCTATATTCAACGAAGCGATGGCACGGCAAAGGGAGATTGGGATGTTGGCATTACCATTGATGTAATGGAAGTCGCTCCGCAGGTTGATAGTGTTATTCTGCTTACTGGCGATGGGGATTTTGCTATTCTGTTGGATAAGGTGAAGCAGGTATACGGTGTTAATACAGAGGCTTACGGCGTGCCGCAATTAACGGCAAAAGCGTTAATTGATGCCTGCTCTGTCTTTCATCCGATAGAAGGTGACCTATTACTTTAATAGATTACGGATTCTATCTTTCAACATATCAATTGCAATACGGTTTTTACCGCCACGGGGCACGATAATATCGGCGTATTGTTTAGAAGGCTCAATAAATTGAACATACATAGGGCGGACTGTTTTACGGTACTGTTGAATAACAGATTCCATGGTACGGCCACGTTCTGCTACATCACGGGTTAAACGGCGCAATAAACAGATATCTAATGGAGTATCCATAAAAATACTGGCATGTAGTTGCTCACGTAATTCAGGTCGGCTGAGTAACAAAATCCCTTCTAGAATAATCACTTTTTTGGGTTGGACGTGGGTTGTTTCTGGCAGACGGGTATGTTCGGTATAAGAATATTGTGGGATATTAACGGATTCGCCATTAATCAGTGATTTTAAGTGGCTAGCTAATAATTCATGGTCCAATGAATTAGGGTGGTCATAGTTTGTTTTAACACGATCTTCCATCGCCATATGACTTTGATCTTTATAATAACTATCCTCTGAAATAATGGCGATTTTGGCTTTACCAAGATCTGACTTTAACTCATTAAAAATAGTGTGAGCAATGAGGCTTTTGCCTGAAGCAGAGGCGCCTGCAATTGCAATTACTAAGCAATCAGATGTATTTGGCATAAATATTGAACCTTTATTTATTAGAGTTTATTTGGAAGTCGAGCCGATTATAGATGCTAACTGTACAAAAAATGGACAGCGTCTAAAATTAACCGCAAATTTTACAGGAATTAGCAGATATGTCAGTAAAAAGAAGTTATTTTAATTAAATATAATCGACTGATATATTTGTCTCAATACGTTCGTTTTTTATGGAATTTTTATGGATACCTCTGTTTTAATACTTTTTATTCCTACTTTCTTTTTTGTTTCAGCAACACCCGGTTTATGCATGACATTAGCCATGAGTTTAGGCATGACTATTGGCGTCCGTCGTAGTTTATGGATGGTAGTGGGTGAGTTAGTCGGCGTTGCATTAGTGTCAATCTCTGCATTAATAGGTGTGGCGACGGTTTTATTAGCTCACCCCAATTTATTTCTCGGCTTGAAATACTTGGGAGGAGCGTATTTATTATACCTTGGTATACAAATGTGGTTTTCGAGGGGAAAAATGGCTATTTCTGCTGATTTCTCTACACCAGACAAAGTTGCACCTTGGCCACTTATTTCTCAGGGATTTGTGACTGCGATTGCCAATCCTAAAGGGTGGGCATTTATGATCTCTTTATTGCCGCCTTTTATTAATGCAGATTTACCGCTTCACCCTCAAGCAACAGTGCTTATCGCGATTATTTTATTTTTCGAGTTAGTTTGCTTATTACTTTATGCAACGGGTGGTCGTACGTTGCGTAATTTATTACAAAAAAGTGGCAATGTGATTATTATGAATCGTATCGCAGGTAGTTTAATGATGGGTGTCGCTGTGTGGTTGGCGTTAGGTTGAATTATATTTATATTCAGCGTGTGAATTTTCTCTTTTATAGAGAGGTTTCACGCCGTTGAATGAGTGTTATCAATTTTTTCATTTTTTGTAGTTTATTTATTCGTTTTCTTTAATTGTGAGCCTAATCATAAAGCAATTGTCAGCACTTATTGGTCAATAGTGACCCCCGTCATGAAACAAGAATCATATTCATATTTACTTTGAACTTTAATAAAAATCAGCTCATCATAAATACATGAATACGATTCACATTTATTTTTCTGTGATCGTTTTTTTGGAATCACAATGAGCAGACGTATTGAAATAACAGTTTCAGATTCGATATTGCGAATTATTTAACTGCAGTGCAAATGTTCAAGTGTTAATTGGATATAGGTGGATAATTATGAATAGATTAAACCCTCTTTTTTGCGCAGTCACTTTAGCGTTAAGTGCCTCTGCTGCACATGCAAGTTTAGATAACTTTATTAGTGATTCCACGGTAGATACAAAGTTACGAACTATCTACTACGACATGGATATGGATTATGACAAAACAGTCATGGGAATTGATTGGGATGTTGATGCAAGTATTGAGGATCTCGGTGCTTCAGCTTGGTTAAATTGGCAATCGGGTTGGTTGTTTAACGTCGTGGGTGTTGAACTGGGATATCAAGGTGCTCTGATTGCTTACCAAGATGGTACGGCTGATATGACCGATACAACCTATGGTATGTTTGATACGTCGGTAACCAGTGTTCAGTTTTATCAGGGAGATCCCGATGCTAGTTCTGCGGGAAAACTTGCTAATGCGAATATTAAATTCCGTATTGGTGACGACGATAATAACTTACAACTTAAAGTAGGGCGTTTTACTCCTACCATTTATGATTTATTGCATCGCCCTGATGTTACTTTTTACGCACTTAGTACACTCTACGAAGGGGCTCAATTATCGGGAGATTTGACCTGGAGTTGGGGAACAATTAATCCTTGGTTTAATTATTTTACGGGATATAGCAGTGAGCATAGCGATGAAACGTTGCACTTTAAAGATCTCGAGACAACTTCTGAGTACGATGCCTTTGATGCTATTTACAATGTTGGTTTTCATACCGAGACAGATTATTTTACAACCAGTGCTTCGTACTCCTATGCAGAAGATTATTTAAGTAATGGCATTATTGAATTTTATTCGGGTATTCCACTCTCTGTATTTGGTTTTAATACCGATGATGATCAGTATTATATTAAATATATGCTCAAATACGGAATGGAAAAAGGGTTAGGCAGTGTCAATGAAGACCATTCAACCGATGTCACGGAATTTGCGATTGGTATGCAAGCGGGAGAATTAGATTTTCTTGTTGGTGTGACTCAAGTCGGTGATGATAGTTTTTATGGGTTTGAAACTCAGGATGGTTATAACGCAGGTGGTGGTACGGCAGTCTGGGGAGATATGGCACTGTTAAATACCTTTAAACATGCAGGGCAACAAACGCTATTTCTTGTGGGGGGGTATAATTTAGATAGTTTAAATCTACCTAATTGGCGTATCCAAACAACCGTGGCGGCGGGAAGTGATATTGATATGGATAATTTAAGCACCGCTGAAAGTTATGCCGTTAATCAGGCCGATTATACCGAAACTGAAATCGATATTATTTATGCAAAAGATGGTTATCAAGGACAAGGGATGAGTTATCGTTTTACCTATGGTCAAGATAATAACTTTAATGCGAAAGGTGTTGGTTTATGGATTGAATATAATGGCGATTTAATGGCTGCGTTTAAATAATTTAAATGGGCTATGAGGCGAAAAATTGTTCTGTCATGGCCCATTTAGGTGACCTCGGTATATGCATGCAAATGAAATGTTTCCCTCTTTTTAATAAATAAACTAAAGTTATCGCTTACTCTCTAAGTGGTGGCTAACATGTCTAATTACACAATGATTATCGTTATTACGGTAATCGCATTATTTTTTACATTTCTACATATGCGCAGAACGAACGGGGTCGAAGATTCTATTCGTTTAGGCGTTGATTTTTTAGCTGATAATATTCAAAAGGAAGGGGTCGAAAGTACTGAATCTGGCTTACAGTATAAAGTGCTAGAAAAGGGCACGGGGGATAAACACCCGACCGCAACAAGCAAAGTAGAAGTTCATTACCATGGCACATTAATCGATGGTACTGTATTCGATAGTTCGGTAGAGCGCGGGAAGTCTCTTTCATTTCCTTTGAATCGTGTTATTTCTGGTTGGATTGAAGGTGTTCAATTAATGGTTGAAGGTGATAAATTTCGGTTTTATATTCCAAGTGAGTTGGCATACGGGCGACGTAAATTAGGAAAAATAAAAGCAGGATCAGTATTAATTTTCGAAATTGAGTTAATTGCAATAAAGTGATCTGACGTTTGATATCGGTCAGGTTGTGTTGTTTCACTCGACTAAGAAATCTAGTACAGTTACTTTTTTACATTATTTTAAAGGGTTTAGATCGTGCGTAATTGGTTAATAACAGGTGTTTTAGCTGTCATTTTTGTGTTTTTCTATATTCAACGTACTAATACCGTTGGGAATTTCCAAGAAAATATAAAAATAGGTGCAGCATTTTTAGAACAGAATGCATTAAAAGATGGTGTTATCAGTACAGATACAGGAATGCAATACAAAGTGTTATCTCGTGGTACAGGGACTGTTTTACCTAAACCTGACAGCAATGTAACGGTTAATTATGAAGGGAAGTTGGTTGATGGTACGGTCTTCGATAGTTCACTTGAGAAAAAACCAGTTTCTTTTGTCCTAAGTGATACGATTCCTGGTTGGAAACAAGGTATGCAATTAATGCGTGTGGGGGATAAATTCCGTTTCTTTATTCCAAGTACATTAGGTTACGGTGACCGGGATGTTGGGCAAATACCTGCTGGCTCATTATTGATTTTCGATGTTGAATTAATCAGAATTAATAATATGGATGTGAACGAAGGTATGCCGACAAAATAAATACTTATTTTATAACTACTCAGGCCGTCGCCCTTTAAGCTTATTTCATCGTTGAAAAATGCTCATTTAAACCATTAAACTGGGCTTTTTCGCCTTGAACTAAGCATAAATGGCTTATCCCTGAGCATTTACACTCTATTTATGACAAAACTCATGAAATTTTAAAGGGTGCTGAGTAGTTACCTTATTTTTTACAAATTGGTAAGTTCATAGAATGTGCCGTTATTACGACGACACGTTATTTTAATGATTTAATTTCTTCTATTCTGTCTATCTTTTCGGTACAAATTTCTTCTTCGGTCTTAACTCAAAATCAAACTCATCGGGGAAGAAAATAAGTCCCTCACTATTCTGATCTGGAAAGACAACAATTGATAGTTCATCGTCTTCTAATCCATGTGTCCAACGGTTACGCCACTTTTCGAGGGAGATAGGTTCTGGTTGGCAGTGTGACCATTCATCGGTTGCCCAAGCCTGTGCAAATTCTTTATTTGGCCAAACGGGCACGCAGTCTTCTTCATCTGTATTAAGCATGACACAGCCATGTTCATCCACTAATAACCAAATTTCTTTGTTTTGTAATACTTCTTTAATTAGGTATTCATAACGTTTCTGAGCATTGTATTGTTGGATAGTTTGTATTTGTTGTTGTTCAAGTGGAGCACTCATAAGCGGATTTCCTGTCTGTGAGTGATAATTGCAATGAATTGTGAAATCAAAAAAGGATAACGATTTACTGTTATCCCGTTAATTTAGCGTTTTTATTTACTTTTTGCTACTCGGTTTTTTAATTGAGATGGTAATTTTAATAATAGTAGCAGTAATAACCATAATGGATTTACTGCGCCACCACTACTACCTCCACTAAAGCTTGGGCTAGGGGAGTTAAACATCGGCTGATTAGTTTCCGTGGCTTGATCTGCACGATTATTAGCAACGGGTTGCTGTTGTTTTTGTTGTTGTGCAAGGTGTTCTTTTTCGACACGTTGTTTGTTGGTTTGTTTAATCCCAAGTTGTTCGAACACGGGTTCATCAACCACAATGATAGAGGTGTAATTGGTGACTAAGCCGTATTCTAGTGCAATATTTTTAATTGCTTGTTTGGTGTCATCAGATTCACCGAGATAATCCATTTCACTTTCTAATTGTTTGATTTTACTAAAAGCCCATAGACGCTCTAGCTCAGGATGAAGACTTTGACCATTGTCGAAATTGACCTTGGTTTTATAGCTGACTTTTTGCCCATTTACTTTGCCGGTTAGTTCAAGACTAGCGATTCCTTCACCGAAGTAATGCCCAAAGAATGTCAATTGTTGACCACGGTAAACACTGCTGAAATCTTCATTGCTCAGTTCACTGACACGAACACCCTCTATATTAAGTTTGATATCGCGCATGGCTTGATGTGTCATTTTGCTGGTGGCTAAAATAACTTGCCCCATTAAATCATCGGCATTAGAGATAGCAGCGTAAAAACCATGGGAGATGTTGCTCATTCCCTCTAATAATGGGCGGTTGGCGCTATTCCCCATAATAAAAGAATATAGGCGTACATCGCGTTTATCTAATAAGGTTAAGAATGATTTTTTCTCGGTTGTGCCGACATTTGCAACACCATCACTCATTAAAATAATCGCACTGGCACGATCTGCATCTAATTTGTTAAGTGCTTTTTCAACACCTGCATACAGATTTGTTCCTCCGCCTACGCCTATTTCAAGTATTTTATTTAAACTATTTTCTACATGTTCTGCTGTGACGGTTTGGTAACCGGAGGTTATATCTCGGGCATTATCATTAAAAGTGATGATTCTAAATCGGTCATTGCTTGGCAGTTTTGCTAATGCCTGACGGACGCCTTCGATTAAGGTTTCATATTTACCGCTCATTGAGCCGGACTTATCTAAAACAAAGATCCAATCTCGTTGACCTTGATTTAATGCAAGATCATCTCCTGGGGTGAGGGTAAGCTTAAAGGTACCTTGTTTTTTATCGGTTGCTCGATAATTGATTAAATCAACGCGACCCGGTAAATTTGGTTGGTGACGCCAATAAATAACGATATCTTTATCTAAATTCATTGGTTTACTTTCGGTGTTCGCTGTATTTTTTTCTGTGTTGATTGTATTTTCTTGATTATCAGACTGCGCATCGATTGGGTTGCCTAGGTGAGTCTCTCCCATTGATACTTTCCATTGTTGGTCATCGATTTTTGTATATTGTGCATTGGGATTATTGGGAATGCGCATGCCATCTAATGGATAGCTTGAACGAATGTCCATGGTAAATGAAAAGCGTTCCTGCACCGTGCTATTACGAGTCCAAAAATCTTCCTTTGCTTGATCAACACCGCCTTCTTCTAGTGGGTAAACATAACGTCCTAATCCAGTATCGATGCTTTCCTGTTGAAGGTATACCAATCGGATTTTTACTTGATCTTGTGCGGGAATAGGGAAAACACTCACGTCGAAGGTTTTATAACTGTCCTGCTCAACTAATGCGGTATTTTTGCCGGCAGCTTTTTGTTGCTGATAAATTTGTTTTGCCTGTTTCTTTGCGACAATTTCAGCGGTGACCTGTTTGCCGTTTATCCAGTAGGTAAATTCACCTACCGCAGCACCGTCTGGAACGGGAAAAGAGTAGACCGCTTCGAGTACTTGATTATTCGGGTTATCAAAGGTTTGCTCAACGGCAGTACGAGAATAACCATCTTGCACAACGACATGAACATCATGGGTTTTGATTTGTAAATCTTGATAGGATGCATTCTTCGGTTTTAATAGTCCGGCGCTGTAACTTGTTGTACTGACAAATAACGAGGCACCTAAGATTAACGCTGTTGTCCAATTTGAAACTTTCATGTCTTTCTTCCTTTGGTTGCTAAGTGAGAAAGACAATAAATCAGTATCGAAATAAGGTGAAGTTGAATAATAAAAGTATCGTTATGCGATACTTTGTGTCTCGAAAATTGCTATTTTTCTTTTCTTATTTCATTGAATAAACTGGAATCCCATTTACGTAGTGCTAAGACCATGGTGGTTCCGTGTTTCTCGTTCATCTTCAATGAAGCATCCTCATTACGAGATTCAGCAAAGCTACGACCGAGGGCTTGCATCTGTTTTTGAATGTCGGCATTAGTGCTAAGTGACAGTAAGCCGTTAATGACGATTAGTTTTTCTGTGGGTTGTTTAAAATGGCTATTGAAAAACTCTTGCTGTACACATTTTAGGAAAAAGCGTTGAATGGGCCCATCAGGTAACCAGGCAAAGTGAGTACTTATCTTTAATTTAAAGCGATTACCTGGCAGTAATTCAATAATATTGAGTTTATCGAGTTTGGCTAGCTTGCGGATACATTCGGGTTCAGTTAAGGAATATTCCTGAAGGATATCGATTAGCGTAAAACCATTAATAATACATACCGTGAAGAGTAATAATTGTAGATCGTCTGCGATTTCTTGCTCTTGTAATAAAGATAGATTATCTATTTTTTTGCTTTCGATGGTCATGGACAGTACCAGTTCAGCCATGGTGATCCCCATCATGTCACAAATTGACTCTAATCGTGTTAGGCTTATATTTCCTTCACTAAATAATCGTTTAACCGAAGCGTGACTAAGTTTTAAATGTGCGGCAACATCTTCATAGGTTTTTCTATGTGCTTTGAGTTGTGATTTTAATTCTTTAATTAGCGTTGTTGTTTGAGACATGTTAATACCGTTTAATTATGAAGGTATTACTATGTTATACCTTTTGGTGTGGATAGATAGACTTCTTCGGTTCGAATTGCAGTCTTTTTGATAGTCCGCATAATCAAGGAAAATTAACTAAATGGAGTTAGCAATGAACAAGTTATCTACAATTAAAGGGGCATGGCCCTATATTTTTGCGGTATTTTTAAATGCCTTTGTCGATTTAGGGCATAAAATTATTATTCAAAATACAATATTTAAGACCTACGATGCGCAGCAACAGGTTTTATTAACAGCCTTAGTCAATGGCCTTATTTTGATCCCTTTCATTTTATTACTGACACCTGCAGGTTTTATCTCCGATAGGCACCCTAAAAATAAAGTGATTCGTATTAGTGCTTGGGTCGCTGTGGTATTAACTATTGGTATAACGGTTTGTTATTACCTAGGGTTATTTTGGATTGCCTTTGCAATGACATTCTTATTGGCTGTTCAGTCAACGTTTTATTCGCCAGCGAAATTTGGTTATATCAAACCCTTATTTGGTAAGGAAAAATTAGCCGAGGCGAATGGCATGGTACAGGCCGTTTCAATTGTGGCTATTTTGGCGGGGACGTTAGTTTATTCGCTTTTATTCGAAACATTATATCAAGCCGAATCGTTAACGCCTTCATTGGTTTTACAAGATATGGCACCACTTGCATGGTTGTTGGTGATTAATTCAATTATTGAACTAACCATGGCTTATCGTTTACCGACGATAGAGCATGCCCAAAATTCTCATCGCTTTGATTGGAAAAAATACCGTACGGGTGAATACCTTAAAGAAAGTTTAAGTCCTTTTGTAAAACGTAAAGTTATTCGTCTTTCTATTATTGGTCTTGCAATGTTCTGGTCAATCGGACAAATGTTATTAGCGAGTTTCCCTGCCTATGCAAAGGAGAATTTCGCCGTCACTAATACGCTTATCATTCAAGCGACGATTGCGGCAACAGGTGTTGGGATCGCGCTAGGATCTTGGCTTGCTGCTCGTTGGTCAAAGAACCATATTGAAACGGGGTTGATTCCATTAGGCGCAACGGGGATTGCTGTGGCGTTATGGTTTTTACCGGCAATGGAGTCTTCCGTTGCACAAGCGGTTTGTTTTCTGGTGGTTGGCGTGATGGGGGGAATTTTTATCGTGCCCTTAAATGCTTTGATTCAATTTCATGCCGGTGATGGTGAGATGGGGAAGGTATTAGCGCTAAATAACTGGGTACAAAATATTGGTATGGCAAGCTTTTTGGTGATTACAGCTGGTTTTTCTTTTTACGGTTTTGATAGTGAGTTTTTATTAGTTTTCACTGCAATAATTGCCATTTTCGGTGGTCTATATACAGTTTATACCTTGCCCCAAAGCTTGGTGCGAATCATGTTAAGTTGGTCTATCTCTCGTCATTATAAAGTTTCTGTTCAGGGGATGAAAAATATTCCAGAGCAAGGCGGTGTGTTGTTACTTGGCAATCATATTAGTTGGGTCGATTGGGCTATTTTACAGATTGCTTGCCCACGTCCGGTACGCTTTGTGATGGATAAAAAAATCTACTCTCGTTGGTATTTGTCTTGGTTCTTTAAAGCATTAGGCTGTATTGCTATCGATTCTTCAGCTTCAAGTAAGCGCTCGCTCACTACAATTGCTGAAATTTTAGATCAAGGTGATGTGGTGGCTTTATTTCCAGAGGGGGCGATTAGCCGTAATGGCCATCTTGGTGAATTCAAACGTGGTTTTGAATTAGCATGCCGTAAAACAGAACAAGACGTGTCTATCATTCCATTTTATATCCGTGGATTATGGGGTAGTAAGTTCAGTCGTTCATCGGATAAGTTAAAAGAAGTCCGTAGACAGGGGCTATTTCGCGATTTAGTTGTTGCCTTCGGTAGCACAATGGATAAACAAGCCAAGGCTGAACAGGTCAAACAGAGTGTCTTTGATTTGTCTGTTTCATCTTGGAAAGAGCACGCTGAAGATTTACCAAATATCGGTAGTGCTTGGATAGATACGGTGAAGTCGATTGGTGCACAAACATCGATTATTGATACGAATGGGACGACGCTGACTGGACAACAAAGTTTAGTTGGTGCGATCGGTTTAAGTAAGCAAATTAAAAAAGATTGTAAAACACAAAATGTTGGTTTGCTGCTGCCGACCAGTGCGGGTGGTGTGTTAGCGAATATGGCGACGATTCTGGCGGGTAAAACCATTGTTAACTTGAATTATACCGCCAGTGTTGAAGCAATTGAAAATGCCATTGAACAGGCGAAAATAACCCACGTTTATACTTCAACATTGTTTATGAAAAAGCTCCAAAAGCGTGGTATCGATTTATCTGAATTATTAAAAGGTGTGCAGGTTGAATATCTTGAAGACAGTATTAAGCGGGTTAAAAAGTCCCATAGTTTAGTCCGTTTACTATTAGTAAAATGTTTACCCGCATCGTTATTAAAATTATTGTTTTTAAAAGAAGTTGATGCACAACAGCCCGCTGCTATTTTATTTTCCAGTGGTAGTGAAGGGGCACCTAAGGGAGTCATGCTCAGCCACACCAATATTATGGCAAATTTAAAACAGGTTTCCGATGTATTAAATACCCAAGATAATGAAGTGATATTGAGTTCTTTACCGTTATTTCATGCCTTTGGTTTAACCGTGACACAATTCTTACCTTTGGTAGAAGGGTTACCTTTGGTATGTCATGCTGATCCAACCGATGCGGTGGGAATTGGTAAAGCGGTGGCAAAACATCAAGTAACCTTTATGTGTGCAACGTCTACCTTCCTACGCTTATATGCTAAGAATAGAAAAGTACTACCATTGATGTTTGATTCATTACGTATTGTTGTAGCAGGCGCAGAGAAGTTAAATGAACAAGTTAAAGCTGACTTTGAAGCTAAATTTAATAAACGTATTTTGGAAGGTTATGGTACCACTGAAACAACACCAGTAGTGAGTGTTAACATGCCAGATAATTTAGATCAGCAAAACTGGCAAGTGCAGGTGGGTGGTAAAATGGGCACCGTCGGGATGCCGCTTCCAGGAAGTAGCTTTAAAATAGTCGACCCTGATAGCTTTGAGGAATTACCCGTTGATCAAGCTGGATTGATTTTAATTGGTGGTGCACAAATCATGCTTGGTTATTTGAATAATTCAGAGAAAACCCAACAGGTAATTAAGCAGATTAATGGAGAGCGTTGGTATATTTCTGGCGATAAGGGAAAAATAGATAACGATGGTTTTTTAACTATCCTCGATCGTTATTCTCGATTCGCTAAGCTCGGTGGCGAGATGATTAGTTTAAGTGCTGTCGAACAAGCGGTATTAAAAGCGAATAACAACGATCTTGAATTAGTGGCTGTTAACGTTGAAGATCCTCAAAAGGGTGAAAGTATTATTTTATTACATCAAGGTGAAGTGGATAGCAGTGCCCTTAAACAGGCGATGTTAGCCGATGGATGTAATCCGTTAATGATACCGAAACGTTGGGTTGAAGTAGAAGACATTCCTAAATTAGGTGCTGGTAAAACCGACTTCAGTCAGGCTAAAAAGTTAGCGCTAACGTTAGTTTAAATTGAAAGGGGCTATTATGCATCGCGTGGTAGCCCTTTTTCCACTGCTTTGACTAACCGTTGAGTAAGGCGTTCATTTACGATTGGGATATGGTGGCTATGTTGTTCAAGTGCCCATTCAATATGTTCATTAACTAATGCCGAATCACTATCGTCGAGTTTCTCCTGTAAAGCATTTATGACCGCTGGTGTAGTCGGCGCATTTCCTAAGGCTACTGCAATATTACGCAACCATCGTTGGTAGCCGATACGACGAATCGGGGAACCCTCTGTATGACTGAGAAACTGCGCTTCGGTCCATGCAAAAAGACTTAATAAAGACTGTTTTTTCAATTGAGAACGGATTTGATAATCCAATTCTTCAGTAAGGCTGGCAAAACGATTCCAAGGACAGATTAACTGGCAATCATCACAGCCATAAATTCGATTACCAATGGCTTTTCGAAATTCAACTGGAATAGGTCCTTGTAATTCTATCGTCAAATAAGAGATACAGCGTCTCCCATCGACTATATAAGGCGCGACAATTGCTTGGGTTGGGCAAATTTTTAAACAGGCAACGCAATGACCACATTGATTTTCTACGGGTTTATCGATGGGTAGTGGGAGATCAATTAATAATTCTCCAATAAAAAACCATGATCCGGCATCTTCATCAAGAAGAAGTGAATGCTTACCTGTCCAGCCTAGCCCTGCTTTTTCAGCTAAGGGGCGTTCTAAAATCGGTGCACTATCAACAAAGGGGCGGTATCCTAATTGACCCACTTCCTGTTCGATTTTTTGACCAAGTTGTTTAAGCTTTTTTCGCAATACTTTATGGTAATCGCGACCTAGTGCATAGCGGCTAATATATGCATCTTCATTGTTTTTTAAGTTATCGGCAAATTGCGCATCTTCAGGTAAGTAATCCATTCTCGCAGAAATAACACGTACGGTACCCGGTAGTAATTCATTGGGGCGAGCGCGTTTCATACCGTGTTTTTCCATGTAGTCCATTTCGCCATGATAATTGTTATCTAACCATTGTTGTAAACCCGCTTCATTATCGGTTAAATCAATATCGGTGATGCCTACTTTTTGAAATCCTAGTGCTTTCCCCCATAGTTTGATATTTTCACTAAGTTGAACTAAATCAAGTTGATCCTTTTTAATTGCCGCTTGTTCAACTAAATTTATGGGAGTGACCATTCTTTATACCTTTACGAGGAAATATCATTATGTTTTCTGACCAGATTAAAACTAAATGCAGTTTACCATATTCTTTATATCCTGCTCAGCAGATAAAGCAATTTGAAGGGCAAGCTGCTGCATCAGTCGATCGTAGTCTTTACGATTTAATGAAATGTGCGGGGGAAGCTTGTTATCAGGTTTTTAATATGTATTTTCCCGATGCACAACGTGTGTTAGTACTCACTGGTAGAGGTAATAATGGTGGCGATGGTTATGTCTTTGCAACCCATGCGAAACGGGCAGGATTATCGGTGCAGCTTTGCCATATGGGCGACCCGAGTCAATTAACTGGAGATGCAAAGTTAGCAAAACAAAATTGGTTAGCTGAAAAGGGAGCTATCGAAGATATTGAACAGATTGATTTTGCAACTGCAGATGTGATTGTCGATGCCTTACTGGGGACCGGATTATCTGGTCCGTTACGCGTTGACTATCAACGGTTAATTTGTAAAATAAATCAATCGGATAAGCCTGTATTAAGTGTCGATGTCCCTTCTGGATTAAACGCTGATAATGGGACGATTAGTGATGTTGCAGTTAAAGCCGTTGCCACGATTACTTTTGTTGGTTTAAAGCAAGGCTTGTTTACTGGACGTGCTGCAGAATATTGCGGGCAAATTTATTTTTCAGGTTTAGGAATTACGGATCAATTTGCACTTTTAGCAAAAAGTGATGTCACAAGAGTGACTTATCAACAATTAAGCCGATTATTAGCCCCTAGAAACAGAGTTAGTCATAAAGGATCTTTTGGTCGAAGTTTATTGATTGGTGGCAATATTGGGATGCCGGGTGCAATTCGATTGGCTTCTGAAGCTTGTTTACGTTCGGGATCAGGTCTCGTAAAAGTATTGACGCGATCTGAAAACCAAGATGTCGTTATGGCTGGGCGGCCGGAATTGATGCTTGCGCAAATAGATGTTGATACTCTAGATAACACAAGTTTATTAAATTGGGCGACTAATTTAGTGGTTGGGCCTGGATTGGGTCACGATGAGTGGGCAAAAAAATTATTTAGCGTCGCGTTTGCAACGGATTTACCACTTGTACTCGATGCCGATGGTTTGAACTTTTTAGCTGAAAACCCTGCCCGAAGAGACAGGTGGATTTTAACGCCTCATCCGGGAGAGGCCGCAAGGTTGCTTGGTTGTTCCGTCGCACAAATTGAACAAGATAGATTGACGGCAGTGAAAGAATTGCAACTGATTTTTGGTGGGGTGGTGGTATTAAAAGGTGCTGGCACTTTAATTTGTGATGGAAAACGAATATATATTGCAAATGTAGGCAATCCTGGCATGGCAAGTGGTGGCATGGGCGACGTGCTTTCTGGTATTATAGGCGGTTTATTAGCGCAGGGTTTAGATTTGTTGCAGGCAACGATGTTGGCTGTGTGTATTCATGGTATGGCGGGTGATCTTGCCGCAGAAAAAGGTGAGCGTGGCTTATTAGCCAGTGATTTGTTCCCTTATATTAGGAAATTAGTAAATCCCAAATGAGTAAATTATTTACAAAAAAATTAGTCGATGCAGACCAAACCGTTGCTTTTGGACATGAATTAAGTGTTGCTTGTAAAGAGGCGACTTGTATCTATTTGCATGGTGATTTAGGTGCTGGGAAAACAACATTAACACGTGGATTTATCCAAGGGTTAGGCCATATTGGCAATGTAAAAAGTCCAACCTATACCTTGGTTGAACCCTATGAATTAGCTAATTGGCAGGTTTACCATTTTGATTTGTATCGCCTGGGTGATCCTGAAGAGCTTGAATTTATGGGGATTCGTGATTATTTTACCGAAACAAGTCATTGTTTGATCGAATGGCCTGAACGTGGTGAGGGGATTTTACCTCAGCCCGATATTGATTTAACACTGACCTATGTTGAACAACAACGTGTGGTTGAGTTAAGAGCAAATAATGAGCTAGGAAACAGAGTGTTAAATCAACTATGAAATTAATTGTGCAATCTTTCCTTCGTTTTTTATTGTTGCTGGTATTCTCTTCGGCAGGCTTGTGGGCATCCGCAAGTGTTGCACAGACAAATCATATTAAAGGGGTCAGAATTTGGCCTTCGCCTGATAATACACGCATTGTTTTAGATCTTTCAGAGAAGCCTGATTATAAGATCCATTATTTAAAGAACCCCGATAGATTGCTTATTGATTTGAAATCAACGCTTAGTATCGTGAATGTCAGCTCATTGAAAAAAAACGGTCCACTTGTAAAACGACTGAGAAAATCTGACAGTGGCGAAAAGGGAACTTATCGTATTGTTGTCGATTTAGAAAAAGAGACAAAAGCACGAGTCTTCACGTTAGCACCAGAAAAACCCTATGGTCATCGCTTAGTCCTTGACCTTCCTCATAGTGAAACAAAACCCAAAGCGATTACGCCTGCACCCACACCCGTTCAGAATAAAGTTACCGCTTATCCCGTTGGCAGAGACATTATTATTGCTATTGATGCTGGGCATGGTGGCGAAGATCCTGGTGCCTTAGGCAAATACAGTTACGAAAAAAATATCACCCTCGATCTTGCAAAACGCCTGCAAAAACTAATCAATAAACAACCCGGTATGAGTGCGTTTTTAGTACGAACAGGGGATTATTTTATTAATTTAAATCAACGTTCAGCCATAGCGCGTAAGAAAAAAGCAGACTTTTTAGTCTCCATTCATGCCGATGGTTTTACTTCGAGTAAACCGCGTGGAGCTTCAGTCTGGGTACTTTCCAATCGTCGTGCAACGTCAGAACTTGGTCGATGGATGGAAAAACATGAAGCACATTCTGAATTATTAGGCGGTGCTGGTGACTTAATACAAGATTCCAGTAGCGTACCGTTTTTAACTGAGATGTTTTTAGATATGTCCATGGGGAACGCGATGGATGTTGGTTATCATGCAGGTAATCTTGTTGTGCAAGAATTAAAGAAAGTCACCATGATGCATAAACCGCGTCCTGTTCACGCCAGTTTAGCGGTATTAAAATCGCCAGACATTCCTTCAATTTTAGTCGAGGCTGGTTTTATTACGAATCCGACGGAAGAACGTTTATTAAATCAAGCGGAACACCAAGATAAAATTGCAAATGCTGTATTTACAGGTATTTACAAACATTTCGTTGATGCGCCGCCTCAGCATACGTTATTTGCTCAGAAAAAACGTTCGATTAAACATATCGTGCGTAAAGGTGAATCTTTATCTGTGCTTGCGGCAAGATACAGTGTGTCGATGAAGGAGTTATTGTCCTATAACAACCTCCATTCCAATGGCTTACGTATTGGCCAAATTATTAAAATACCGCCTAATTATCAGCTTGCAGTTGAAGGGACACCGTTACTTGCTTCGGCTAAGCAGCAAACCGTTGCAACACATCATGTTAAACGCGGAGAATCCCTGTCTGTTATTGCGCAACAATATGGTAAAAGTTTACAGGAAATTAAACGTTATAATAATTTAAGCTCAACCACTATATCCGTTGGACAGAAGATTAACATACCCGGACAAGCCGTTGTGGTTGTTCAACCAGTGACCGTTGCTCCACCTGTTCAAACTACGCAGGTTATCGATTATAAGGTTAAGGCTGGTGATTCATTGTCCGTGATTGCGAGTCGTTACGGTAAGAGTACCAGTGAATTAAAAGAGTATAATAAACTTAAATCGACTTCGGTCTGGGTTGGTCAGAAGCTTAAAATCCCAGGTCAAAAAGTTGATGTAGTTGACACTGTTCATGCTAAGCCTGCACCGGTACAATTCCAAACGGTGGCTTATCAAGTGAAACCAGGTGATTCATTATCGGTGATTGCGAGCCGTTACGGTAAAACCACCAGTGAATTAAAAGAGTACAATAAACTTAAATCGACCTCGGTCTGGGTAGGACAAAAACTTAAGATTCCTGGTCAGCAAGTGGATGCTACTGAAAGCGTTAAGGCCACCCCGACACTAGCCCCCCAAAAAACGATTACGTATAAGGTTAAACCTGGCGAATCTTTGTCTGTGATTGCCAGCCGTTATGGCAAAAGCATGGGAGAGTTAAAAGATTATAATAAATTAAAATCGACGTCATTGTGGGTCGGTCAGAAACTTAAGATCCCTGGTCAGCAAAGTGATGTTGTTGAAACGACCAGTGTTACTTCGACGACCACTCCGGCGCCTCTACAAACTAGTACTTATAGGGTTAAACCGGGTGAATCTTTATCAGTTATTGCAAGTCGATATGGTAAAAGTACGAGCGAGCTGAAGGAGTATAATAAGTTAAAATCAACCTCTTTATGGGTTGGTCAAAAGCTTAAAATACCGGGCGATCATATTGATGTAGCAGATGCGACGAAAGTAAAACCCGCTTCTGCGCCATTAGAAACGATTACGTACACCGTTAAGCCGGGTGAGTCATTATCCGTAATCGCAAGTCGTTATGGTAAAAGTACAGGTGAATTAAAAGATTATAATAGATTGAAATCCACGTCACTGTGGGTGGGACAGAAGCTTAAAATACCTGGTGACAATATTAATGTGGTGAAAACGGAGAAAGTAGAACCCGCGCCATTAAAAACTATCACGTATACGGTCAAACCGGGAGAGTCGTTATCCGTAATCGCGAGTCGTTATGGTAAAGGTACCAGTGAATTAAAAGATTATAATAAGTTAAAATCAACCTCATTGTGGGTGGGACAAAAACTTAAAATACCGGGGCAGAAAGCAGAATCAGTCGCGCCAATTGTTGCTTTATCAGAAACGGTTACACATACGGTTAAGTCGGGCGAATCTTTATCGGTGATTGCAAGCCATTATGGTAAAGGAACTAATGAATTAAAAGCCTTTAACAACCTTAAATCTACGTCTTTGAAAGTAGGTCAAAAACTGAAAATTCCAGGACAACACTCGAATGTTTCTAAAATAGTTAAAGTTAGCGCACCCAAAAATGTCGTTCATCGAGTTAAATCGGGTGAGTCTTTATCGGTGATTGCAAATCAATATGGTCGAAGTACCAGTGAGTTAAAAGCCTATAACAATTTAAAGACGAGTGCTATTAAGGTTGGCCAGCGAATTAAAATTCCAGATGCTAATTACCGCCAGCCTGTTGCGGTTGCTAAGCCGAAAGTTGTTAGTCATAAAGTAAAAAGTGGCGAATCATTGTCAGTTATTGCAAATCGTTATGGCACAACGTCAACCGTTTTAAAAGCTTATAATAACCTTAGCTCTAGTGTATTACGTGTTAATCAAACGATTAAAGTGCCGATGACTTCAACTCAGTTCACTAAACACAAAGTTAGAAGTGGTGAGTCCTTATCGGTGATTGCGAGTCGTTATGGGACAACAACACGGCTATTAAAAGCATTTAATCAGTTAAGCTCCAACTCTTTATCCGTAGGGCAAGTTTTAACTGTACCTACCACATAATTATTAGGGATTTTTAGCTAATGCCTATTCAAATATTACCCGCTCGACTCGCCAACCAAATTGCTGCTGGTGAAGTCGTTGAGCGTCCCGCTTCCGTTGTTAAAGAGTTAGTTGAAAATAGCTTAGATGCCGGAGCAACACAGATTGAGATTGATATTGAAAAGGGCGGCGCTAAGTGTATTCGTGTCAAAGATAATGGAAAGGGCGTCGATAAAGATCAATTGACGCTGGCTTTGAGTCGACATGCAACCAGTAAAATAAGTAATCTTGATGATTTAGAGGCGATAGTTAGTCTTGGTTTTCGTGGTGAAGCACTCGCTAGTGTCAGTTCCGTTTCTCGTTTAACTTTTACATCAAAAACCGCAGAACAAGATCAGGCTTGGCAAGCCATTGCTGAAGGGCGAGATATGCAGGTCAATGTTCAGCCTGCTGCTCACCCACAAGGAACAACAGTTGAAGTATTAGATTTATTTTTTAATACGCCGGCGCGCCGTCGGTTTCTTAAAACTGAAAAAACAGAATTTCAACATATTGAAGAATTAATTCGACGTGTTGCATTAAGTTGTTTTGATATTGGTTTTGTGTTGAAACATAACGGTAAGATTGTCCATCAATATCGTGCTGCAACGACGCAAGCTCAAAAAGAAAAACGCCTTGCTTCTATCTGTAGCGATAGTTTTGTGCGTGGCGCATTGCATTTTCAAAGTGAGGACAAAGATTTAAAAATATCGGGTTGGATAACCGATAGCAGCTCACTGCGTGGTACAACAGATGTGCAATATTGTTATATTAATGGGCGAATGATCCGCGATAAGTTAGTGAATCATGCGATTAAGCAGGTGTTTGCTTTTCAACAGCTTGATGGAAAGTTTCCTGGGTATGTGATTTATATTGAATGTGATCCCGAAGAAGTCGATGTGAATGTGCATCCTTCGAAGCATGAAGTACGTTTCCACCAAGCGCGTTGGGTGCACGATTTTATCGTAAGTGCATTAAGTGAAGTACTCAACCAAGGCATATTGAATAATCAAGACGTCTTTGCAGCGCCTGAACAAACGGTAAGTCATGATTATCAACCCCACGAAAATCCGCAATCAGAACAAAACTATGACCGCCGTGAAAATGAACCTCGTCATGCATTTTCTAGCACTGGAAATTATCAAGGCGGATATTCGAAACCTAGTATTGATGCCAAGCAAGTGAATGCTTATTGTGATTTTGTTAGTGAAGCTCAAGTGCCGATTAGCATGCCTGATAAACTCAAATATCAACAACATGGGGCATTAGGTCAAATCGTGGCGTTTATCAATCATACGCACTTACTGTTTCAATTAAATGACGATCAAAATATCGTGAATACGGCAACGTCTCTGGTGGTTGTATCGTTAAATCATGCTGATATTGTACTTAAACAGAATGAGCTATTTTCCGCCTGGGAGAATGGAGAGGTGATAGCACAACCACTGTTATTACCGGTTCGTATTCAGCTTGAATCTACATTGTTATCGGTTTGTGATCGCTTTAATCGTTTATTAGAAAGGCTTGGTTTTAGTGTTAAAATTCAAGCGAATAAATTGATTATTAGTAAAGTACCTGCATTATTACGGCAGGTACCTTTAGCTAAAATATTCCCCCTACTGATTGAGTATTTGAGTCACCAAAATGGTGAAATGGATGAATCACAGGTTAATGATTTCTGTTGTTTTCTCGTGAATACATTTAAACAGCATCAATTAGATAGTAAGTCCTGGAGTGCACAATCAGCCAATGAACTCATTGACTTGCTGATAAATTTATTCCCTGAAAAATTAAAAGAAAGTCAGGGGACTGTCTTTTTTGAACCCGACTTAACATTATTACTGCAAGGCTTTTCAAATGAGTAACTATCCTACCGCACTTTTTTTAATGGGGCCGACTGCGTCTGGTAAAACAGATTTAGCGATTAAATTAGCGCAAGAATGCAATTGCGAAATTATCAGTGTCGATTCAGCACTTATTTATAAAAGTATGGATATTGGTACTGCAAAGCCAACTCCTGAAGAGTTAGCAAAAGCGCCGCACGCACTGGTGGATATTATTGATCCCCTTGAGTCCTATTCCGTGGGGGATTTTCGTCATGATGCACTGCAATTAATGAAAGAAATTTGCGACCGTGGTAATACGCCATTGTTAGTTGGCGGCACCATGATGTATTACAAGGCCTTAGTCGATGGGTTATCTCCATTACCTAGTGCAGATCCTGTTATTCGTGCCGAGATTGAAAAACAAGCTGAGTATGAAGGTTGGCAGGCAATGCATGATCTTCTTTATGAAATTGATCCGGTTTCAGCGAACCGCATTCATGTTAATGATCCTCAGCGATTGTCACGTGCAATTGAGGTGTATCGTATTTCGGGGAAAAGTTTAACTGAATTAACCGCTATAAAAAGCGAGCCTATTCCCTATCATATTAAACAGTTTGCTATTGCGCCTACTGAAAAAGCCGTTTTGCATCAACGTATTGAAAAACGCTTCGATTTGATGTTAAAAGCGGGATTTGAACAGGAAGTACAAGCGCTTCGCGACCGTGGCGATTTACATTTAGACTTGCCTTCCATGCGCTGTGTCGGCTATCGTCAGATGTGGGAGTATTTACAGGGGAGTATGGATTATGATGAAATGGTTTTTCGTGGTGTAGTCGCAACCCGCCAATTAGCTAAAAGGCAGATGACTTGGCTCCGTGGTTGGAAAGATGTTACCTGGTTAGAAAGTGGAAATGCCGAAAACTTTGATTTAATAAAATCAGCGATATAGAACGCAGCCAACCCACTTATAGTCAGACTTTTTATTAAAAGCAGTGTTATAAAACGCGAGATGACAAAGACGCAAATAATAGCTTGATAGGAAATATGTATGTATACAAAACCTTTTTCTCAATCCTGTGAAAACAATAAAAATCCTATATTTGCTATTTTAAGTGAGCATTTTAAAGGGCTCTCTCATATTGTTGAAATAGGCAGTGGTACGGGACAACATGCAGAGTTTTTTACTAATCAATTGCCTCATTTAACTTGGCAAACGACGGACCAAGGGGATTATTTCCCTCATTTAGAAAAATTGATTGTTGAAACAAATTCTTCGCGTTTGCCCCCTGCATTATATTTGGATGTTAGCCAAGAAAATTGGCCTATTAGTGATTGTGAATGTATATTTACATCTAATACATTGCATATTATGCCTTGGACATGTGTAGAGCACTTATTCAAAGGGCTTTCATCGGTACTTAAAGTTAATGGTCATTTTTATGTTTATGGACCCTTTAATTACGATGGGAAATTTACTAGTGAAAGTAATCAGTCCTTCGATTTACATCTGAAGTCAAGTAATCCCTTGAGTGGGATACGTGATTTTGAACAGATCATGGAACTCGCAACGCAGGCAGGGCTTGGGCTGGTGGTCGATCATCAAATGCCAGCAAATAATCGATTATTACATTTCAAAAAAATAATGGCCGAATAATACGTTAAGATATATGCTCTTATTAAAGAGAAAGTGTTATAGATCAAAATTTTGAGTAATTGAATCGGTTTTTATTTAACCATTGTTTATACTGAAATAGTGATAGACATCTAATAACAATAATAAGGCAGGGAAAGTAATGGCAAAAGGGCAGTCACTTCAAGATCCATTTTTAAACACATTACGTAAAGAACGCATACCAGTAGCAATCTATTTGGTAAACGGTATCAAGCTGCAAGGGCAAATTGAGTCATTTGATCAGTTTGTTATTTTATTGAAAAATACCGTTAGTCAGATGGTTTATAAACACGCTATTTCAACCGTTGTTCCTTCTCGCGCAGTACCGACTGTGCCGCATGAAGAATAACCACGATACTTACTCAGTATTCGGATGCCCGTAAATATTTAATACTAATGAAAAAATATTACTTTTTTCATTTTATATGGGAAATTAATGCGGACTGATGAGATTGATTTTTAATTTATTTTGGTCTGCCTCTGTGTAGGCCATTTTTTTGTCTAATACTGTCATGCTTGTGATAGGATGTAGTACTTATATTTTGTAATTGGAGACATATTTGTTTGATCGTTATGAAGCCGGTGAACAGGCTGTTCTAGTTCATATCTCTTTTTCTGATGAGAATAATAAAGAAGATTTAGATGAACTTAAATTATTAGTAAGCTCTGCAGGTGTGAATGCACTGGAAGCAGTGACAGGTTCAAGAAAATCCCCCCATGCGCGCTATTTTGTTGGTACTGGTAAAGCACAGGAAATTGCCGACACAGTCAAAGCATTGCATGCTGATGTTGTTATTTTTAACCATGCATTGAGTCCTGCTCAACAACGTAATCTCGAAGGTTTATGCGAGTGTTTGGTCTTAGACCGTACGGCATTGATTTTAGATATATTTGCGCAAAGAGCACGTACCTATGAAGGTAAACTGCAAGTTGAACTTGCACAACTACGTCACCTTTCTACTCGCCTTATTCGTGGTTGGACTCACCTTGAACGACAAAAAGGCGGGATCGGTTTACGTGGTCCTGGTGAAACGCAATTAGAGACTGACCGTCGATTATTAGGTTTGCGTATTAGTACTATTCGTAGTCGCTTAAACAAAGTGGCAAAACAACGCGAGCAAAGTCGTCGTTCCCGTCAACGCAATGAGGTTCCGACAGTTTCATTAGTCGGTTATACGAATGCAGGGAAATCAACTTTATTTAATCGTATTACTGATGCGGGGGTGTATGCGGCTGACCAATTATTTGCAACACTGGATCCGACCCTACGTAAAATCGACGTTGAAGATGTTGGTAATTGTATTTTAGCCGATACGGTTGGTTTTATCCGTCACTTACCCCATGATCTTGTGGCGGCTTTTAAAGCAACATTACAAGAAACGCGAGAAGCAACCTTACTTTTACACGTCGTAGACTGTGCCGATGAATGCTATCGCGGTAATGTCGACGAGGTTCAAAAAGTATTAGAAGAGATCGATGCGGGTGAAGTACCGCAATTAATGGTAATGAATAAAATAGATGCATTAGACAATGTTGCACCTCACATTGATTTTGATGATCAGGGGAAACCCGTGCGAATTTGGTTATCAGCACAGGCAGGGACTGGTATTGATCTTTTATTTGAAGCGTTAACAACGTTATTATCCGGCGAAATGCGTACTTTACAACTAGCACTTCCAGTGGAACAAGGTAAACTGCGAGCGATATTCTATGAAATGGAATGCATTGAAAGCGAAGGTTATGCAGAGAATGGGGACTGTTTATTAAATATTCGCGTGAATAATATTGACTGGCAACGCTTATTAAAACAGCAAGGTCAAATTATCGAAGAATATGTAATCAGTGCTAATTAAGTTTAATTAACATATTATGTCATGTTTTCTTTATTATTAGAGTGAACATTGTTACATTGTTGTATTATATCATTTATTTATATTACTTAATCGGGAGCTACTATGGCTTGGAATGAACCGGGAAAAGATAAAGACCCGTGGAAAAATGATGATAAGAAAGACGACCAAGGGCCACCAGATTTAGACATCGTTCTACAAAAAGTTTCTGGCTTATTCGGTGGTCTTTTTGGTAAGAAATCATCGAACGGTGGCGGCAACGGTAGCGGTAGCGCAAAATTCCTTATTGGTGCTGTTGTTGCTGTATTAGGGGTGGTTTGGTTTATTAGTGGTTGGTATACAATTACTGAATCAGACCGTGGTGTGGTGTTACGCTTTGGAGCTTATCACTCTCAAGTTGAACCGGGCCTTCACTGGAACCCTAAATTTGTCGATCGTGTTATTCCAATTAATGTTGAGGCTTTCCGTACTATGCCGACAACGGGCTTTATGTTAACTGAAGATGAAAATATCGTTCAAGTTGCATTAGAAGTTCAATATCGAATAGTGGCACCGGAAAAATATCTATTTAGTGTAACGAATGCTGATAACAGTTTATTACAAGCTTTAGACAGTGCATTGCGTTTTGTTGTTGGTCATTCAAGTATGGATGATGTATTAACAACAGGTCGTGAGGTTGTTCGTCAACAAACGTGGGAATTGTTGGATAAAATTATCGCACCTTATGACCTTGGTATCCAAGTTGTCGATGTCAACTTACAACAAACACGTGCACCTGAGCAGGTAAAAGATGCATTTGATGATGCGATTGCCGCGCAGGAAGATGAAGTGCGTTTTGTACGTGAAGCTGAAGCCTATGAACGTGAGAAAGAGCCGATTGCTCGTGGTCAAGTTAAGCGTATAGAACAACAAGCACAAGCGTATAAAGAAGGTATTATCTTAAAAGCGCAGGGTGAAGTTGCCCGTTTCAATAAATTATTACCTGAATATGAAGCAAGTCCAGAAGTGACTCGTCAGCGTTTATATCTTGAAACAATGGAGTCTGTGCTTAATAACAGCAGCAAAGTGTTAGTTGATAATAAATCTTCCGGTAATATTACGCTTTTACCTTTAGATAAATTAATGAGTAATGCTGCTAATAATGTTACCAAGGCAGCGGTTGTCTCTGAGATTGAAACGCGCTCTAAAGCAGATGAACAGGCGGATTTAGATGAACGAGCATTAAGCAGTGAGCGATTATCTGGTAGTAGCCGTAGTACGGGGAGAAGCTATTAATGAATAAACTAATTATCTTACCTATTGCACTTATTTTAATTTTTATGAGTAGTGCATTTGTGGTTTCTCAAGGCCAAAACGGTATTGTAATGCAATTCAGCAAAGTGAAGCGTGATGCTGATAATACGCCTGTGGTCTATGGACCAGGTTTACATTTCAAAGTTCCTTTTATCGATTCTGTACGTATTATGGATACACGTATTCAGACCTTAGATGACCAAGCAGATCGTTTTGTTACTTCTGAGAAAAAAGATTTAATTATCGATTCTTATGTGAAATGGCAAATTGATGACTTAGCGGTTTATTACCTGGCTACTGGCGGTAATAAATTGCAGGCTGAAGCATTATTGAAACGTAAAATTAATAATGGTTTACGTAGTGAAGTCGGTTCTCATACTATTCAAGAAATTGTATCGGGTAAACGTGGTGAAGTAATGGAAACTGCGCTTAAACGTATGGCAAGATCGTCTGAGTTAGGTATTCGAGTCGTTGATGTACGAATCAAGAAAATCAACTTACCCGATGAAGTAAGCAATAGTATATACAAACGTATGCGTGCTGAACGTCAAGCTGTTGCTAAAGAGCATCGTTCTGAAGGTCAGGAACAATCTGAAGTGATTCGTGCGAACATAGACCGTAAGGTTTCTATTATGCTTGCACAGGCTAATAAAGATGCTTCAGAAGTACGTGGTGCGGGTGATGCAGAGTCAGCTAAAATTTATGCAGATGCTTATACTAAAGACAGTGAGTTTTTTGCATTTTTACGTAGTATGGAAGCATACAGAAAAAGCTTCTCTAGTAAGAGCGACGTAATGGTCTTAAGTCCTGATTCAGATTTCTTTAAATATATGAATCAACAAAAATAAGACGCTTGTCTAAATAAAAAAAGCCCTATTCTGGTTTGTCCAAATAGGGCTTTTTTTATGGGTGGTGATTTTCTATTTTTAATAATACCAATTGTATTAAATATGTGATCTAAATTTTAACCAGCAAAATAGATCAGCTAATTATTACGATTGGTATAGAGTGCTAGCATAGTAAAAAGAAACGTTATTAGACACAAGAATGGTATTCGAGGAAAGTTCATGATTACAATAGAAAGCAAAGAAGACTACTTTGAACAATTATTTAATAAGGTGCTCTTAGTCGATGCTGAAGTAACTAATTGTGAATTTGAAGAGTGCGAATTTCGAGAGTGTGATTTATCTGAAACCCAGCTAAAGCATTGCAAATTTATTAACTGTACTTTCATTGGATGTAATTTAAGCTTATTAACACTCACCTATACGTCTTTTTATAATATTAATTTTACGGAATGTAAATTAGTCGGGGTAGATTGGACTAAGGCTACTTGGCCATCATTTAATCTTGATTCAGAATTGAAATTCAATCAGTGTATTCTTAATGATTCTTCATTTTTTGGCCTCAATCTTAATGGGATATCCTTCGAAGAATGTAAATTACACGAGGTTGATTTTAGAGAGGGGGATTTTTCAGATTCATCGATGATCTACTGTGATTTTACCAATAGTTTGTTTATGCGTACTAATTTGCAGAATGTTGATTTTACCGAATCCAGTAATTTTAATATTGACGTATTAGAAAATCGTCTAGCTAAAGCTAAATTCTCTCGTTACGAAGCATTAAATTTATTAGATAGTTTAGGTATTGAACTTGTTGATTAACCCTATTTTTAAATAAATATTAACAATTGATTTGATAACGTAATAAAAAGGACAAAGCAGTGCAATACGACATCTCTTTTATACATACCGGTGAAGTGCATATTAATAAGTTTGGTCCGTTGGTTGCGGAATTGGATCCAACATTACGCGTGAATCATGTGTTTGATGAGTCATTGTTAATTCACGCTCAGAAATTTGGTGTCGATTCATGGTTAGAAACGCATCTTAAATCGCATTTAGAAGCATTGAGTTTAGTCAGTCACGTTATTGTTGTGACGTGTTCATCTATTGGTGGTATCGCTGAAAATCTAGGCGAGTTGAATGGTTGTAAAATTCAACGAATAGATAAAGCGATGGCTGATTTTGCTATTCAAAATGGTAAAGAAATACTGGTAATGGCTGCCTTGGAAAGTACGTTAGCACCAACACGTGAATTATTAGTGCAATCGATGAATACACTCGGTTCTCAATCAACGCTTACCTTTTGTCATGTCGAAAATGCGTGGGAATATTTTTTATCGGGGAACATGGAACAATATTATGAAAAAATTAGCAAAGCAATTACATCTAATGCAAACACATGTGATTTGATTGTGTTAGCTCAAGCTTCGATGTCTGAAGTTGAACATAAAGTTCATGTATCAATTCCTGTTATTAGTAGCCCTCGGCTTGGCGTGCAGCGTGCTATTGATTCTTTGTAACTTTGCGTTGTTATAATCGCTTACCTGTTTTATATACCCGTTACCAATCAAGATGCGTTTATCAGTCACTAGCTCGGATACCAAGGCAAGGCCTAACATGATGACAATGGCTAGCCCTTATCGAATGTTATAACGCAGTATTGGTGTTCGAGCTAGTGACCCGCAGGGCAAGATGAGAGGCAAACATATTCGTTGCTATAAAGTCTCGATTTAACCCGTTAGATCTTCACCTTTATGCCTAGAATCTGCTCACCTCTCGTCTTGCTGATTTCTGCATCTTGAATGGTAACGGGTATATGATTGTTTTATAGGGAGATAGACACGACTTGCATACCTTAGCTTACATTGCCCCCTTAGATAAATCTTATCAATTAAAATACCATATATGATAAAAATGTAATTCAGGGGGAGGGAATGTTTTTTATCATACAGTGTTTTCTGTGACTTATATTTGCTTTAATATTTATTTGTTGATAAGTATTGTCATTATCGTTATCTTACGTGGCTTATTAATAATAGTGACGTAAATAGGGAATATTTTTATATGATTGTGATGATCTTGGGGGTTATTTTTCTTCTGCTTGTGAAATTAGCATTTAATTCTGATGGAGAGAAGCAAGAAGCCAAAACGGCTGCACTTCAGGCGAGAGAAAAGGCAGAGATGCAAATTACTTTTATCGAGAGCTTTTTTTTCCCTAACGGTATCAAGACTAAGCTTGTAGAGGCTTACCCTCATTTGAGCAAAAAAGAGGTTACTTTAGTACTAGAAGCATTAAAATCTTTTTTTATTATGTCTCATCGTGCGAAATTAAATCCAGTTGCAATGCCATCGCAAGTGGTAGACCTAGCGTGGCATGAATTTATTCTTTTTACGAAAGAATATGAATATTTTTGTAAAACGGCTTTTGGTCAGTTTTTGCATCATACACCAACGGAAGCGATGAAGTCAGCAGACACGGCGCAGAATGGAATTAAAGTAGCTTGGCAGTTAGCCTGTCAAAATGAATCTATTGATCATAAATCTCCTGTTAGATTACCAATGATATTTGGTATCGATGGAAAATTGAATATAAAGAATGGTTTTATTTATTCAATTGATTGCAATAATAAAATTTTTGATAATAAGAGTAAGCATTATTGTGTAACTAATATTGGATGTGTATCAGGTATTGGTCGATCTTCTTCAATCAGTGCGACCGCTAGTGCAGGAGATGCTGGGATCGTCGAAACGAGTATCTTCGAAGACTCTTCTAGTAGCAGTGGTAGCAGTTGTGGTAGTAGTTGCGGGAGTAGCTGTGGCGGCGGCGGAGATTAGCTCGCTAATGGTTAAGTAGAATATATGGATTTAAAATGTTAATAAATATGTGTCATAAAATAAATAGGCTAGCAGACAAAAAAGCGCTATTAAGAGGGGGATTAATTGTTTCAGCCTTATCCTTTATGCTTGGCTTATTTCTTCCCCTGATTACTATTTCTAAATTTGTTGTTATTAATAACTCTCTATCGGTAATGTCCGGATTAGGGGAGCTTATCAATAGTGGTCAGATTTTTATTTTCTTAATTGTTGGTTTGTTTAGTGTGGTGCTTCCCATTGTTAAAATCGTGTTTCTTTTTCTTCTGCTACAGTCAAAACCTGTTAATTCAACAAGATATAATAAACTCCTTTATCTAATGCATGAATATGGTCGCTGGACCATGCTAGACGTGATGGTTGTAGCAATATTGATCGTTACTGTTAAGCTTGGAGTTATTGCGAGTATCGAGGTACATGTCGGATTGTATTTATTTGGTTTTGCTGTGCTGCTCCTTATGTTTATTACTAGCAAGGTATCACGACTCGCTAAGTTGACAAGTTAAAGAATAGAATATGGTAGAACAAAAAAAGGGTTTAAAAGTCATTGCTGTTTTAGAGGCGTTTAAAGGTATCGTTTCCTTTTTAGTCGGTTTCGGGCTTCACCAATTATCAGGGCAAAATTTGGGGAGATTAGCTGAAAATATCGTTAGTCATTTACATCTTAACCCTGCTAGTCATCTGCCTCATATTTTTATTACATTTGCACGTTCTTTGCCTAATAGTAATGTAGAACTATTCGCTCTTGGGGCTTTTATTTATGCTTCTGTCCGATTAATTGAAGCTTACGGATTATGGCGAGAACTCGTTTGGGTTGAGTGGTTTGCCTTAGCAAGCGGAGCCATTTATTTACCCTTTGAGATATATGAAGTTCTTTTTCATAGAAGTATCGTCGGTATTAGTTTATTAGTCTTAAATATCTTGGTTGTCTGGTATATGGCGTATATTCTTTTTAGTAATCCAAAAATATAACTTTTACTTATTCTATACCCGTTACCATTCAAGATGTAGAAATCAGCAAGACGAGAGGTGAGCAGATTCTAGGCATAAAGGTGAAGATCTAACGGGTTAAATCGAGACTTTATAACAACGAAGATGTTTGCCTCTCGTCTTGTCCTGCGGGTCACTAGCTCGAACACCAATACTACGTTATAACATTCGATAAGGACGAGCCATTGTCATCATGTTACGCCTTGCCTTGGTATCCGAGCTAGTGACTGATAAACGCATCTTGATTGGTAACGGGTATATATCTTTAATTTTTATGAGGTTTCTGTGTCTAAAATGATTGGTTTAGTCATATATTGGCTTGCTTGCCTTTATATTGTGGTTGATTTAGTGCTTTTGAGTGATTGGTCTATTTTTACCGATATTCTTTCTTGGATCGTTGTTATTGTGCCAACGCTTGCCGTTTTATTGGTTGTGCCTGGGGATTCAATGAAGAAAAAACTATGCATAAGTTTAAAAGTTTGCTGGTTAAGCGGTGGTATGATGTTTGTTTACGGTCTTGTGTTAATCTTTAGTTCTGTAGATGACATGATGTCAATTTTTCCAAGTTTGGCGGTTGCATTATTACCTATTATTTATTGTTTTGTTATTAGCTTATTTTACGCGCCTATTGTATTTGATGTTATTGATTCGAGCGGTAAAGATAGTTAAGGGAGGAAGTGAGATAATTGTTTATATCTCTGGATTTGATAGAGATATAAACAATAAGGCATAAGGGTTACATGGTAACAAATTCCTCTGAACCCGTTGGATGAATTGCAACAACGCTGTCGAAATCTGCTTTTGTTGCGCCCATTTTCATTGCAACACCAAAACCTTGGATCATCTCATCTACAGCAAACCCAATACCGTGCAATCCAACTACGACTTCATCTTCACCAGCACAAATGAGTTTCATTTTACAAGGTTGGCGATGTTTAGTCACTGCCGTGTACATTGCAGTGAATCCCGATTGATACACTTTAATATTATCTTTGCCATATTGTTCAATTGCTTCTAACTCAGTCAAACCAATCGTACCAATTGGCGGGTGACTAAAAACAACGGTTGGAATAAGTTTGTAGTCCATTTTCGCATTAGGTTTATTGTTAAATAAACGCTCTGCTAATTGGCGGCCTGCTTTTACGGCAACGGGAGTTAGTTCAACGCCACCTTCCATAATGTCGCCTACACAATAAATACCCGGAATATTCGTTGTTTGGTATTCATCGACTTTGATATAACCTCTCGCATTCGTTTCAACACCTACAGCTTCAAGGTTAAGGGTATCCGTTGCAGGATGACGGCCAATTGCCCAGATTAAGGTATCCACATTTTGGCTCTGACCATTTTCAAGATAAAGTGTGAGACTACCATCGGCTTCTTTTATGACTTCTTTAGGCGTTGAGTCGGTATGTAAAGTCGGCCCTTCAGCAGCCATGACTTCAACTAAGGTATCAATAATCATCGGATCAAAACTGCGTAATGGTGATTGTTTGCGGACAAATAAGTGTGTCTCTGTACCTAACGCATTTAGTACGCCTGCAATTTCGACGGCAATATAACCAGCGCCAATAATTGCCACACGTTTAGGCTGTTCGACAATATCAAAGAAACCGTTTGAATCAATACCGAATTCAGCACCTGGAATATTTGGAACAGAAGGGCGACCACCCGTTGCAATTGTAATATGCTCTGCGGTGATTTTTTTACCATTCACTTCGACAGTGTTTTTATCAACAAAAGTCGCAAAACCTTTGATGACTTCAACGTTATTATTGCCCAAAACGCGATCATAGGACTCATGAATACGACCAATATAAGCTTGACGGTTTTCGACCATTTTTGCCCAGCTAAAACCCTTAACATCTAAATCAAAACCGTAATCTTCCGAATAAAGGTTAATTGCTTCGGCAACCTGAGCGCCGTGCCACATGACTTTTTTGGGCACACAACCGACATTCACACAGGTTCCGCCTAAGTCTTTCGCTTCGATAATGGCAACTTTTTTACCGTATCTGGAAGCGCGATTAGCCGATGCAATACCGCCACTGCCGCCGCCAATAGTGATATAGTCAAAATCAAATTCAGTGTTACTCATTAAATACTCCTGCTTAAATTGTTTTATACACCCTAACAATAAATGACGGGTTTTAACAGTTAATTGAACGTTAGTTCAAAGTTGATCGGTAATTGTTGATATCTCAAGGGATAGTATAGTCACCTTGAGATAGATATGTAGATGGATTATGCGACTTGGTGGTATGCCCAAGTTAACCATGGGAGGAGGGCTTTTAGATCTTGCTGTTCAACCGTGCTGCCACACCAAATACGCAACCCGCTAGGTGCATCTTTATAGGCGCCAATATCATAGGCAGCATCATTATCCGCTAATAATTTGATGAATTTTTTAATTTGCGAATCGTCTAAATCAACTGAAAAACAAACGCTTGTATTTGAACGATTTGCCGATTCTTTCGCAAGAAAGTGGATCCAGTCATGTTCAGCAACAAACTTTTCTAATACGGCTAAATTTGCTAATGATTTTTCAATACATTGCTCAACACCACCGAGTTCTTTTACCCAGTCAAGCGCATCTTGATAGTCACTGACGCATAGCATTGAAGGGGTGTTAATGGTTGCTCCTTCAAAAATACCTTCCATCAATTTACCGTTACTGGTTAAACGGAAAATTTTCGGTAATGGCCAACTTGGCGTGTAAGATTCTAAACGTTCAACGGCGCGCGGACTGAGAATGATCATACCGTGACCACCTTCACCACCGAGTACCTTTTGCCAGCTGTAAGTCACAACATCTAATTTTTCCCAGGGCATGGGCATCGCAAATACAGCGGATGTTGCATCACAAATAGTCAAACCTTCACGCTGGTCTGAAATAAAGTCTGCATTTGGTACTTTGACACCAGAGGTTGTGCCATTCCAAGTAAACACAAGATCGTTTTTAGGATCTACCCGAGATAAATCCGGTAATTCGCCGTAATCGGCACCGAACGCATTTACATTTTCAAGTTTGAGTTGTTGTTTAATATCGGTTAACCAACCTTTACCAAAGGATTCCCAGTAACAAACATCAACGGGCCGTTCGCCTAATAATGACCACATGATCATTTCCATCGAACCAGTATCTGAGGCTGGGACAATACCTACACGATAATCTGCAGGTAGTTTTAAAATAGCGGCGGTATCATCAATTGTTTTTTGTAGCGCGGCCTTACCTAAACTCGAACGGTGAGAACGACCTAGCGTGGCAGTGTTTAAGTTAGCAAGATCATATCCCGGTCGTTTGGCACATGGACCTGATGAAAAATTAGGGGTGGCAGGTTTGATAATAGGTTGTGGGCCGCTCATTCGTTTTGATCCTTTTTAAAACAATGGTGAGATAGTACTGTTATTTCGCACTTTATTTAGGGAGGTTAAAAAATAATGCTATTTTACTAAGCTGTACAGTAATATTTTATATTATTACTGCGAGCATAGGGATTTCTTTCAGAGTACAGCTTGTACTTCATCGTATTATGAAGTGGATACTATTGATGGTTTTCATCCTTTATTTTAAAATTCAACCAATTAAGTTTATAGGAGAGATGCTAATGCACTGTTTAATGAATGCTTGGCATGAAAATGAAACAGTATTAAAAAATTGGTTGATTAAACAAACTGGAAATCATGATCAAGCACAAGATCTCTTACAGGATGTGTTTATTAAAGCCATGCAACATAAAACAGTTTTTTGCACCATCGATAATGCAAAAAGTTGGCTATTTAAAGTGGCCAAAAATAGCCTTATAGACAGTTATAGAAAGTCTAAGGGGGAAGTACTAACACTTGTCGATGACGTTGAAGATAAAGGAGATGAACAAGATGTAACGCCAGTCTCTGATTTAGAGCAATGCCTGACACGTGTTATTTTAGAGTTAGATGACGATGATAAAGAAATTATTGAGCTCTGTGATATTCACGGTATGCATCAAGCTGATTATGCCGATCAGAAAAATATATCCCTTACTGCTACTAAATCTCGGATCCAACGTGCGCGTAAGAAACTGCGACAACAAATGATTCTCTCCTGTAATGTACAATTTGACCAAGATAAGGTTTGTTGTTTTACCCCTCGCAAATAAATTAAATTATTTTATTAATAATCTGCATCTTTTCTCCTGATTAAACGTTGTATAGGTATAAACGTAATAAATTGGAGAAAATGCATGTTAATTTGGTTCACTTACCTAGCAGATTGGGTGACCTACACATTATTTGGTATATCAACAGAGAGTCCCTATGCCGGTGGCGTTCATTTTTTTATAGAAGATACCAGCAAAATATTAGTGCTTTTATTAGTGCTTATTTATTGTATCGCTTTTGTTCGTGCAACGCTTAATCCTGAAAAAGTCCGTTATTACCTACAGGGTAAACATCGTTTTATTGGTTATGCACTTGGTGCTTTTTTTGGTTCGGTCACACCTTTTTGCTCATGTAGTTCGATTCCATTGTTTATGGGGTTTGTATCGGCACGTATTCCACTCGGGGTTACTATCGCCTTCTTATTAACATCGCCGCTTATTAACGAAGTCGTGGTTGTTATGTTGGGATCATTGCTAGGGCTTAAGTTTACCATTATCTACATTGTAATTGGTTTAACGCTTGGAATGTTGGCTGGTTTCTTAATTGATTTAATTAAAGGTGAACGCTGGTTAGTTCCTTTTCTTGCTAAAGAATATGCTCGAGTGGATGAAATAACGGAGATTGAATACACCCATAAAAAAATGAATATGGTAGAGCGTCACGTATTTGCAAAAGAAGAGACATTAACTATTTTCAGAAGAATTTGGAAATGGGTGATCATTGGTGTCGGTATTGGTGCCGTTATCCATGGTGCAATCCCTGCTGAATGGTTCAGTGAGCATTTAGGCGCAAAACAATGGTGGTCTGTTCCACTTGCAACACTATTGGCTATTCCAATGTATGTTAATGCAACTGCAATTGTACCTATTCTAGAAAGTTTACTATTAAAAGGTGTGCCATTAGGAACAACATTAGCATTTTGTATGAGTGCCGTTGCCGTCAGTTTGCCTGAATTTATGATGTTAAAACAAGTTATGAGCAAACGTTTATTGATGGTGATTGCGGGTTACTTATTGATTGCAATGAGTTTATTAGGTTGGTTGTTTAATTATATTAATATTTAAATGAAAGAGGATATAACATGAAAAAAATTAACGTATACGGTTCTGGTTGTAAAAATTGCGTGAATACAGCGGAATTAATAAAAAAGACGGCGGGGGAAATAAACGTTGATGTTGAGCTTGCAAAAGTGACCGACTTAGAAGCGATAATGAAAGCGGGTGTTGTCAGCACGCCTGCTGTTTCCGTTGACGGAAAAATAGTTCATTCGGGTTCAGTACCCGATGAAAATACAGTAAAAGCATTTTTAAGTTAGTCGTTTAAAGATTGTCTGAATAAATTATCGGCTGAAATAACGCTGAATTGTGATTTGTTGTTTGTTTTACCGTCAGTTGGTATTTGTTTGGTGAAAAAGCGCTTTACTTTAAAATTGGCTTAGGTATTATGCGTCCTGTCTGCAGGGGTGTAGTTCCAATGGCAGAACGTCGGATTCCAAATCCGAATGTTGGGAGTTCGAATCTCTCCACCCCTGCCACATTTTAAAGCCTCGACTTATGTCGGGGCTTTTTCATTTCTACAACAAAATTTTAAATAAATAACCATATATATGTCCACCGTATCCTCACCTTTAATATCTATAGTATTTACTTATTTTTACTGGTCTATGTGACTCTTCTCGAAGAAAAAACCTCTACATAAAGATATCATTTAATTTTATGAGACTTGGGAAGGATCCTTAGATAGTCTATAGTAGAAGAAGCATTTGTTGTTTATTTTTCTCAGAGAGAACGCCATTATTATTCATGTTATTCAACCTAGTTTTAAATTCATAAAATATCAAGACGTAATACGATGCTTGCTTGGGTTACTCGTAATGTTTTGCGTTAGTGTGACATATGCTCAAGAAGCAAGCTCCTCTCCTATTGCTGTTAATCTTCAAACGTCTCATTCATCTGAACAATCACTTTTAAACCAAGCTATATCCATTAGAAAAAATGATCGAGAAAAAAGTATCGATCTTGCTAATCGGGCGCTGCAAGTTTCAAAAGAAAAGCATAATAGTAATGTCAGCGCACAAGTACATGCCTTGTTAGGTGAAATAGCGTTGGAGGATAAAGATGTTACTCAAGCTATGGAGCATTTTTTAGCTGCATCTATTATCTATCGAGATATGAAAGACAAGCGATATGAAAATGCCGATAAAAAGATTGATGATTTATTACCGATAGCAAAGACATCTGGCGTCGCATGGCCCGTTGCCCTGATTTTAATTAAACAAGCAGATAGTGATTATAAAAAGAAACGTTTTGAGGAAGCGATTAAGCAGTATTTCCATGCTGTTAATTATTTAGGAACGCCAACAAAAGCGATTCAAAAGAAACTTGCTGAGACTTATAAAAAAATAGCTCAATCATATAAGCGATTAAAGAATAGAGAACAAACCGCATTATATTATAGAAAAACCTTGGATGTATTTACTGCAATACAAGATAAAAAGAATATGGCAAGGACTCTAAATACATTGGCTGAAGCGGAACGTTATTTGGGAAATTATTTTACAGCTTTAGATTATTCTTTACGTAGTTTAGAAATTCATAAACAAATTAATGATCCTGAAGGGCGGGCTAAGGCATTTAATGGTGCTGGTATTATATATCGATATATTGGACGTTATGAAAAAGCGTTGGAACATGCCTACGAAGCTCATCTGTACTACAAGCAAGTCAATGATTTTAGTGGTCTTGCTAAAACATCTAATCAAATGGGATTAATATACACGCGTCTTAAGCAATTTGAGCAAGCACGATCCTTTTATCAATTAACCATTGATTTACCCGAAAACAAAATCGAACCTAAAACATTGGCTTCCGCTTTAAGAGAAATGGCGGTGATAGAATTAGAATCTGGTCATTATGATGATGCCATGGTATTGATTCAAAAGGCATATAAAATATATCAAAATGAAAATAATAAAACTAATCAGTCACTTGCTGCGCGGATTATTGCAAATGTTTATCGGGCAAAAGAAAATGATGAAAAGGCTATTTTTTATTATAGAAAGTCTTTAGCGAATGCGATTGAAGTGGGTAGTGAAATTTATCAAATAAAAGCCCAAATCCCTCTTGGGGTCGCGCTGGTTGGTAAAGATAATGATGAAGCGGTTAGTCTACTAGAAAGTGCTTTAGCCTTATCACTCAAAGCAAATATGACATCCTATCAACTCTATTCCTATCGAGAACTACGAAAAGCGGAAAAACAACGTGGTAATTTTGTTGCGTCATTAGATTATGCTGAAAAAGAAATTGAGTTATCTGAAATAATTCAAAAGGAAAAAGAGGACAATGAAATTGTTTTACTTAAGGCGAAGTTATACTCCCACAAAAAAGAAATGGAGTTAGCGTCTTTAAAGGAAAAAGCAAAACTTGACCAACTTGATTTAGCGAAAAAGAGTAGTGAAGTTGAACTTGCTGAACAACGTCGAAGAATTTCTGAACTTGAATTGATTGAAAATCAATATGCAAATCTTGCATTGGCGTGTTTATCAGTTGTTTGTCTTTTAATTGTTATATTTATTTATCGAGGGTTTGCGAGTTCTCGAAAACGTAATAAAGAGCTTGATTATCTTGCTTGTCATGACCCTCTTACAAATTGTTATAATCGTCGTGTTTTATTCGATTTTTTAGAGCGAGATTTTTCTGATTTAGCATCATTGGGGGAATATTGTCTAATTATGATCGATATCGATCATTTTAAAGAAGTGAATGATACCTATGGTCATATTATTGGTGACAAAGTACTTTGTCGTATGGCCAACCTTTTACTTAATAAAGTCGGTGAAAAAGACAGTGTCGTGCGTTTTGGCGGCGAAGAGTTTTGTCTTATTCTCCCCGATGCAACGCCTGAACAAGGTGTTAAAATGGCTGAAATTATACGTCAAAAAGTAGAAAACAGTGATTTTGATAATATATCAATCACTTGTAGTTTTGGTGTTACCTCAATCCAATTCAGTGCGACTTCACCTACCGAGTTAATTCATCAAGCCGACTTGGCGCTTTATAAATCGAAAGTTAGTGGGCGTAATAAAGTGACTCTGTGGAGTGATGATGAAGATTTACATTCGTCATAATATTATTTCGCTTACAAATAGATAAAAATATAAACCTTCCCCTTTACTGCTAAATGTTATTTTTTGTACTAGAAGTAAATCTGTAATAGGAAAAAATAATTGTGGATTTAGAACGAGAGAACCCATTAATTTGGCCGATATTAACCATTCTACAATCGGCATCACAAAGCTATAAAGTTCATCATTTAGCGAGTGAGTTACGTGCGCAGGGATTATTGCCCGATTTAGATACGGATCCCAATAAAGCCTTATTTAAACGTAATTTCTTGTTGATGAATGCCCTATATCAATTACAAGCGCTGCTATTACCTGAGCAATGGCTGAAAATTCAATCTCTAGATATACAATTAGTGACTCATGTTCCCGCGAACCTCACTCTCATTCTTGAACGTGATATCGCATTGCGGCGTTATTATCTTGATTGGTCTCAATTTGAAACCAGTACGGAAGAAATTGATGCGCTGTTCACAAGCTTTTGGACACAATATGCTCATGTTGCTGGGGATTCTTTGCATCGTCTTGATAAATCCCAAGCTTTAAAGTTATTTGAGCTGAATAGTGACGCAACAAATAATGATATCCGTCGCCAGTGGCGAAAACTTGCACTCAAGTGGCACCCTGATCGCCCCGCAGGTGATGCGAGTAAATTTAGAGAGATCTGTGAGGCATGGAAAATTTTACGTTAATTTTAATTGTGAAATAAATGGTTAACTTATGATGTTTAATAGAGTTTTCAGTTCTTTTTTGTTAACTTTATTTTCTTTATGGAAAGTCATTTATTCTAGGAACTCGTTTTATGCCCGTAACAAAATCACTTCTTGTACTTTCATTTCTATCTCCTTATCTTGTTAGCTGTACCAATACACATTCTGCTCAAGGTACTTCAATGCCGATTGCTAAATTACATTATATTGGTGAGACAATTATTAGTAATCAAACTACATTTGCGCAAACGCCTGTCGGTGGACTTTCAGGTATTGATTATAATGCGACTTCTCAAAAGTGGGTGGTTATTAGTGATGATCGTGCTGAGCGCGGCGTTGCTAGAGCTTACACCGGCACATTACCAATAACGTCACATCATGTCGGTCCATTCCATTTTGAAAACGTAATTACTTTTAAACAAGCCGATGGTTCGCTTTACCCAAATGAAACTCAGTATGTAAAATCCAATCACGGTATTGTGCCAGACTTTGAATCTATTCGTTTTATGCCTAATGGCGAAGGTTTTCGTTATACCAGTGAAGGTGATCGCAATCTGAAATTTAGTCCGTTTATTCATAATGCTTATCTTGATGGAAGTTATGTTGATGAATTGTCCATACCGAATGAGTATAAATATCAAGAAAGTCCAGATAATCTAGGCGTTTATGATAATTTAGCTTTTGAAGGGAGTAGTTTTACACCCGATGGTCAATATTACTTTGTTGCGATGGAAGCGCCATTAATTCAAGATGGTGTTGTCTCATCGGTAACCAAAGGTGCTGAGTCACGGGTACTTAAATATGACCAAGATGGCAAGGTAATTGCGCAATATGTATACTCTATTGATCCGCTGCCTGCTGTACCGGGTGTAGGAAAGCATGCTGATAATGGGGTATCTGAAATGCTTGCAATTGATGATCAACATTTGTTGATGCTAGAACGTGCAGGAATTCAAGATGCAACGGGCGCATATCATAATTATATTCGTATTTATCAAACGGATTTATCCGCCGCAACGAATGTTAATGGGAAAAGTAAACTCGTTGAAGGAACTTATCAAACGATGGATAAATCATTATTACTGAGTTTAAATGAACTTGATTTGCCTTTATTAGATAATATTGAAGGAATTAGTTTCGGTCCAACGCTTGAAAATGGTCAACTTACACTGGTGGTTATTTCGGATAATAATTTTAATAAACACGAAATCACTCAAATTATTGCTTTTGCGATTGAGCCCGCTTAAATAATGATAAGGAAGATGAAACCGATACTTGTTTTATCTTCCTTGTTCTTAATCGTTAAGCGCCATAGAGCGCATCTACTTCACCACTTTTTATTTTTTTGTTAATTCGTGACAATGCACTGTGAGCAATACTCAGCACTTCATGCATATTTTCGTAACAACGACGTTCGTTCTTGCCGTAAGCTAAAAAAGTTAAGGTTATTTGAACGCCCATTCCGCCGGTATCTGGTTTGTCACCTAGCGCTAAATAACAAGTTGGTGATTGTGAAAGGCCAATTGCACCGGCTTTAAATCCTGGCTTTATTGTAGAAATAAGGGTGAGAAGATTATCAAGTAACCAGTCCGTACTTTTAGGTTGGCAGTTTTCAGGAATATCTCTAAATAAAATCATTAAACGTCCGCTGCATTTTTTAGCATAGGCATATTGTTGGTCGGTATTTTCTTCAATGGGATTAAATACACAATCATTACTTTCTAATAAGGAATTTGGGCTATTTATCCATTCGATTAATCGATAAAATTCCTCAACAAATGACCATTTTTTTAATGGGATAAGATCTTCTAAGTGAGTACGAATCAGTTTAGGTTGTTTTTTGAAATCCATATAGACACTGTTTTTATCGTCGACCATATTTGTCCATGGGTGTGATCTTAAAGTTGATTGATCGATTGTTCTTGAAATTAAAGCGTCCACTGTTTTACCCTTTTTAGATGACTATTTTTATTATTTATTATGTATTTTAACTGCTTTTGGGGATATAGGAAAATGATGAAACTTATTTATAACGGTCCGTCGGATGGGCCTCTGTTTTTATTTGCCCATGGAGCAGGCGCACCCGCAACGTCAGATACGATGGAGATCATTGCAATGGGTTTAGCTGAGCAAGGTATTAGAGTGGCGCGATTTAATTTTCCGTATATGCAACAACGAGTTGATAATGGCACACGTCGTCCGCCGGAACGAGCGCCAAAATTGATTATTCAATATCGAGATATTATTACCAATATTAATAAGCCTATGGTTATTGGTGGAAAATCGATGGGAGGGCGGATTGCTAGTCTGGTGGCATCTGAACTGACGGTGAATGAAAAAAGTAATATAAAAGGTATCGCGTGTTTAGGTTTTCCTTTTCATCCTGCTAATAAGCCAGACTCGTTACGTACGGCACATTTTCCTTTGATTAAACAACCTGTTTTTATTGCCCAAGGAGATCGCGATAAATTAGGTAATAAGGTAGAAGTAGAAAGCTATGGATTGCCGGATGGTATTCAGTGGTTATGGCTTGAAGATGGTGACCATGATTTAAAACCACGAGTTAAAAGCGGCTTTACTCATCAAGATCATTTACAAAAAACAGTGATAGAGATGGCTAAATTTATTAAATTAGCCCTATTGTCTTAATTGAGGTTAATCTGAATCACTATGATAGCTTTCTATATTATTAAGTAGTTTTGTAGTCAATTTATTTAGTTGTTGTATTTCATCTGAGTCAAAATCCGAGAGGAAAGCCTGACGATGTTGTTGTATTTTATCTACAGCATCTTTTGTGAATTGATCGCCAAAAGGCGTAAGGCGCGCCATGCTAATTCGTTTATCTTGGTCGCTAGCGACTCGGCAAATAAGGTTCTTTTTCTCTAACCTATTCATTATTTTATTTAATCCCCCCCAACTCACTAACATATACTCACATATTTCAGAGGGTTTTAATTCAAATGGTGGGCTTTTTTTACTGCGCCGAATAGCCGTTAGTACATGAAAGTCCGATTCGAGTAAATCATGTTCTTCCATTAATGTCGCAATATGGAATGCGATATATTCAGATATTTTTTCTAATCGAGGAAAGAGTAAAATGAGGGAAGAATAGGGATCTGGCCAATTATTTTTCATCGAGTTAGTAAAGTTATCAAAGGGCAGTGGACTTCTTGACATAAAACCTCCAAATTTCTTGCATAATACCTTTCTAGCGAGGTATTATGCAAGTAGTACTTTTATCAGATGATAGGTATGGGTTAGGAAAGTTTTTCCTGCCAATCTCAATTGTTTTATTGATTATTTATTAGGAGATTAAGATGGACATTGGTATTAACGAAAGTAATAGAATTGAAGTCGCCGATGGTTTGAAAAAACTATTAGCAGATTCTTATACGTTATATCTACAAACACATAACTTTCACTGGAATGTCATTGGCCCAGAATTCCGCGCTTTACACCTTATGTTTGAAGAGCATTACACTGAATTAGCATTAGCTGTTGATGAAATTGCTGAACGTATCCGTGCGCTTGGTATTGCAGCGCCTGCGACTTATAAAGAATTTAGTGCATTAAGTTCAATCGAAGAAGTTGCTGGTTTAACCGATGGTGCAGAAATGGTTAAAATTCTAACTCAATCTCATGAGCAAGTGATCCGAACCTGTCGTGATGTGTTAAAACTAGCTCAAGATGCCGATGATGAATCAACAGCATCTGTTGTCTCTGATCGTATGCTTGTTCATGAAAAAACAGCTTGGATGCTACGCGCAACTTATCAGTAAATTGTTTTAATTCATTGCTTTTCGGTGATGAAGATAAAGCGATGTGATCTTTGCAGTGAAACTGAAAGATCAAGCTGAATTAAACTCATGGTGTTTGTTTGCTGATTTACTCACATTATAGTAGGGCCAGTTTATTATTTTTTGTTGCCTAAAAATAGCCTTCAGCAGGAATGGCGATGCAAGATAAATAAGCCCTAGCTTTCAAGCACTTTTTTATCATTGATACTTATACCACCACGACTGACAATTCCATCGGGAGTTACCTATCATGAGCCACGCTCAAGAATTATCCTGGTTTACCATTTTCCGGACGCATTCATCGAACCATCCCTATATCACTATTGGATTAGTGAGTTCGATTGTACTTATTACTTTTTTGGTCGTCGATGCGGTATTTGGAGCTCATCAAATTTATAGTCAATATGCTTTTATTGGTGGAACAGCTGGTTTTGTTGCGACTGCGCTTGGTACGATCCCCGCGTTATTTATAAAAGATATACCACGTAAATTATCCGATGCTATGCTCGGTTTTGCTGCTGGAATGATGCTGGCCGCCGCTGCTTTTTCGCTGTTATTACCAGGTGTTGAAGCGGGAACTGAGTTTTTAAATAGTCCCTTTTTAGGTGGGATGGTTGTTATTGTCGGAATGGCTATTGGCGTTATATTAATGCTTGGGTTAGATGAATTCGTTCCCCATGAGCATTTGGACTCTGGTCCTTGTGGTGCGGGATATGAAAAATGCAGTGGTGCTTGGTTATTTGTTTTTGCTATTGCCTTACATAATTTCCCCGAGGGAATGGCAATTGGTGTTGGTTATGCACAGGGGGATTTATCCGTTGGTATTCCCTTAACCACTGCGATTGCGTTACAAGATATTCCAGAAGGCCTTGCCGTTGCAGTTACGCTTCGAGCAACGGGGTTTAAACCTGGATTTTCAGTGTTAATTGCAATGGCAACTGGTCTGCTTGAGCCTGTTGGCGCTTTATTGGGGGTAAGTTTAGCGGGAGGATTTTTAATTGCTTATCCTATTGGATTAGGGCTTGCTGGTGGTGCAATGTTATTTGTTGTATCACATGAAGTGATTCCTGAAACCCATGGAGAAGGTAATAAAACATTGGCGACGATGGGGTTAATGATTGGATTTGCATTAATGATGTTCCTCGATACAACACTTGGGTAACGGTTTTATTTCGAGGTAGTCACGATAAAAAGGTCAAGTTGTGTTACTTGACCTTTGTGATTTGGATGGATTAACCCATTACTTTTTGCATTTCTATTTCTTCATTTAATACAACCATTGTTGCACGCTTGAAGAAGTTGAAGTCTGTTGCCGTTGCACTTGAGTATGCGCCCATCATTTGACCGACAATTAAATCACCATTATCTAATTTTGGTAACATGATTTGCTCTGCAATGACATCAATACTGTCACAAGTTGGACCCGCAAGGACACTTGGGAATGTTTCATTGCTTTCTTTTAGTGCCACAATGGGGTAATCCCCATGGTCAAAAATAATACCGCTGTAAGTACCGTAAATACCATCATCTAAGTAGTACCATGTTTCACCTTCACGTTCTGCCTGACCCATTACAGATGAAATACTTGTCATCGCAGCCGCAACGATGAAACGCCCTGGCTCCGCTAATACATGAACGGTCTCAGGGAGTGTTAATAGTGCGTCATTAATTGGTTTGCAAAACTCATTAATTGGCATCACGTGATGATTATAAGTGACTGGGAAACCGCCACCAATATCAAGAGTGCTAAGTGCGGGTAGTCCTGCTTTAATAACATCTTCCATTACTTGGCGACAAGCGATAATAGCATCCACGTATTTTTGTGGGTTAGTTGTTTGCGAGCCAACATGGAAAGATAACCCTTTGATACGAATACCAAGATCGCGAGCTTTCGAAATAAGTTGTAATGCGGTTTCTGGGCTACAACCAAATTTTTTCGATAGGTCTGCAAAGGACTCACTATTACGGAAGCTTAAGCGCACTAATAATTCAACGTCATCTTTATAAGCAATGAATTTTTCCAGTTCATTTATATTGTCTACAACAAAAACTGAACAGCCAAATTTAAGTGCATCACGAATATCCGAATCGCGTTTAATTGGGTGGGTATGAATAGTGCGTTCCGCTGGCACACCGCGAGAAGCGACTAAATCAATTTCACCCGACGTTGCAAGATCAAAACTTGAACCTTCAGACAATAATGTGTCGACTACGGCTGGATGTGGTAGTGGTTTTAATGCGAAGTGCAATGTGACATTGGGTAATGCTTGTTTTAATGCACGGTATTGAACTCGCACGCTTTCGCAGTCGATCAATAATAATGGTGCACCAAATTGCGTAACCGATGATTCGATAAGTGCCGTTTGTGCTGCAGAAAGCTGTGAAGAATAAGTTGTAAAATCAAGTACTGAGTTTGCCATGGTTGGCCTCCAAAAAGTAGCAAACTTTCCGCAGGTTACTCTGTAATGAGCACCATTAAATATGGGAAAGTTGAGCGAAAATAAGAGCGTCATTACGCCGTCAAAGCCACCCTTGAATAGTTACTCTATCGCCTTGCCACAATTAACTTGTGATGTACTCGGATTGGCTATCATCAAGAAGCGATGCGCATAATAAAGTTGTTTTAAAAATAATCAATACTTTTTTAATTAATTTCTTTCTTTATTTTTTATTTCTATATTATTCAATTGGTTACGATTTTTGTTTGTTCTCTATAATTTATTTTTTTCCATTCATTTTTATTGGTTTGCCCTTTTTATATAGAAAATAAAATGAAGTATTTTGATAAACAGGAGGTTACTGAAAATAATGTTAATTTAGATTATAAATAAGTGTCTTTTTTACACTTAATGCCTATAATCGCGCGCAATTAACTCGAGGAAATAAGTGGCGCAATAATGCGGATTACATTCTCGTTGTTTTTCGGAGTAAGTATGAGTGAGTTAGTAAGTATTGGCGTATTAATTGTCGTAAGTGCATTGTTCGCTATGTCTGAAATTGCGATTGCCGCCGCACGTAAAATAAAGCTTCGCGTGATGGCCGATGAAGGTAATCGTAAAGCATTAGCGGTGTTAAAGTTGCAAAGTGAACCTGGTGCTTTTTTCGCTATGGTTCAAATTGCGTTGAACGCCATTGCTATTTTAGGTGGGATTATTGGTGAGCAAGCGTTAACGCCCTATATCCAAGATTTATTGTTATTGGTTTATGATGGCCCATTATTGGATAAAATTAGTTTTGTTATCTCTTTTTTTATGGTGACTTCACTCTTTATTTTATTTGCGGATCTCCTTCCTAAACGGGTCGCGATTATCATTCCTGAAATTGTCGCTATGCGTTTAGTTTCATTAATGCGTGTAGTAACAATGGCTATTTATCCCTTTGTGCTGTTGTTTAATACATTAACAAATTTAATGTTGAAAATGCTTAAATTACCAACTGAACGAGAAGAAGTCGTGACCACTGAAGATATCGTTGCGATGATGGAGGCAGGTGCTAAGTATGGTAGCTTGCAACAACAAGAATACCAAATCATTGAAAATGTCTTTGAGTTAGAAACGCGTACGATTGCAAGCGCAATGACGCCTCGCGATCAAATTATTTATATTGATGTGAATGATAGTAGTGAAGATATTAGTCAAAAAATTATTGAACATCCTCATAATGACTTTTTAGTTTGTAATGGCAGTTTGGATATTATTTTAGGATCGATTGAATCAAAAGAAATTTTACGTTTAGTCTTAAAAGGGGAGCTGGAGCAGTTAAAGCCAACACAGATCGAAAAAGATATATTTTACTTGCCTGAAACATTATCGCTTACGGAAGCATTAAATAATTTCAAAGTCGCTCCACAACCTTTTTCCGTTGTTGTGAATGAATATGGCACCGTGGTTGGTATCGCGACGGTTAAAGATTTATTAAGTGGCTTTATGGGGGATTTGATTACACACCATGACGAAGAGCAAGTGGTACAGCGTGATACTAATTCATGGCTTGTCGAAGGCTTAACCGTGATGAATGATGTTATTAAATATTTGGATATTGAAACTTTCCCTGATCGGAATCAATATGAAACTATTGCTGGATTTATGATTTACCAATTGAAACGTTTGCCAAAACGTACGGATTCTTTTATTTATGAAGGATATAAATTTGAAGTACTTGATTTGGAAGGCGTGCGAGTTGAGCAAGTGTTAATCACTAAATTAAACTAATTAAATTCCTATGCATAAGCAAAGTTAAGCCGAGGAAATATAATACCTCGGCTTTGTTCTTTTTAAGCGTCTTTTTCCGGTGATGTTTGTTTATCTTCTTCGGTAATATGGTCATCAACCTCGATATCATCAATTTGTGTTTGTACTGCCTCTAATAATTGTTCTTCTAGTTCATTATGTTCAGGTTTGTCATTAATTGACATCGCAAGATGTTCTTCTTCAAGTACATCTGAATTTTGTAATAACTCCACCATTTCCGATGCTGATTCAGGCACTGAATCAACGATAGTACTTGCAACATCAACTGCATATTCGGGAATGCTTTCTACAATCTGAGACATGTAGTCATTAACGGCATTACCAATATTTTCAATCGCATCGGCAGGCGTACCTTGCTCATTTTCATGGTCGACTAAGTTTTGGATATAAGATTCGGTGACCATATTTGATGATTCCGGCAACCCTTCGGATACGGTTAATGCTAATTCTGCCGAGTGTTCAGGAGAAACATCGGTTAAGCGATTATATAATTCGGAAGCGGTGTTTTCAGAGTCTGCTGCCGTTCTATCAACAGGACGCATTTCTTCCAAGGAATTGGATAGGTTGGTCATGTATTGTTCGGTCATTTCTAATAATTCATCGGAATGCTCTTCGTGCATATTTTCAGCCGCTAATTCAATCATATCTAAACCGTTATCTGGCATTGCATGAGCGATAGCCACAATAATATTCGTGTATTGTTCTGGATATTCTGTAGTGATCCAGTCTACTAATTCTCCGGCCTGTTCAGGTGAGGCATTGATTAACGCTTCTGCAATAGGTTTTGCCATTTCAGGAGCTGCAGTGGTGATCGCTGAATACAGTTTAGCTATATCTATGTGTTCAATGGTACTTAATGCAGCCGCTATATTAGAGGCATTATCAGGGTTTTTAAGAGCAAGCGCTTTTGCCATATTAACCGCTGCAGAAGGATTTTTAATCGCAAGGTCAATGGCGACTTCAACTTCTGGATTATTTTCAAAGGAAGGATGAGCATATTCGGTTCGTGGATCCAATGATGATGCTGCACCAGAAGGCGTTTGCATAATAAAGTCTTCTTGCGCTTCGCTTGGTAGGGCGGTGCGTTGCTGCATACGTAAGATAATAAATGCTAATAATGTAATGGCAGTAATGACCATAAATATAAATAGTGCACTGCTACCAAAGATATTCATAACAATCGATGCGACATAAGGACCAACAATACTGCCCAATGCATAAATTAGTAATAATGATGACATGGCGGCTAGAATTTGTTCTTTTAACACTTTCTCAAAGGTTTCAGACATGCTCATTGGATAAAGGCAGGCTGACATCCCGGTGACAATAGCGATGGCCAGCAAACTTAAGGTAAACAGATCAAATGAAATGAGCATGGGGATTGATAACGAAAATGCAATAATAGTAATAACCATTCCAAGCATGATTTTACGGCGATCAAAATTATCCGATAAATAAGCAATGGGGAACTGTAGGAATATTGCACCGGAAATGGCCGCGCCCATAAAAATGGATAAATTAAGGTCTGTAATACCATAATCATTAGCATAGATTGGTAGCATGTTTAAAAGACCAGCATAGAGTAATCCACAATAGAAACAGCTAACTACGCCTAATGGAGATAATTTTAATATCGTTAATAATGACATTGATTGGCTCTCTTCAATCTGAGGGCCTTTTTGTTTACTAATAACGATGGGGGTGATGGATAAGCTTAATAGTACACCAGATATAATAAATAAAGTGGTGTCGGTAATCGGTGCTAAATTTAATAAAAACTGTCCTGAAAATAATGCGGTCATGATAACCATTTGGTTAATTGACAGTATTCTTCCTCGATTTTTTTCCGTCGCACTATCACTTAACCAACTATCGATCGTTGCATTTGCACAGGCAATACAAAACCCTGTGATAATTCGCATTAATCCAAGAATTATTGGGTCAGGGAACAGTCCTGAAATGAGAATAGCGACCGAGGTTAAACTGCCGCACATTGCAAAGATGCGAATATGACCAACGCGTTGTAATAATTTACGACTATAGATTGCACCTAACAAAAAACCAACGGATAACATCGATAGTACGAGACCGATCTCGCTTAAATTAACGCCATCGTTTTGCATACGTACTGGGAGTAATATATTACTTAAGCCATAGCCTAACATTAATAAAAAACAGCTAAATAGCATTAAAACGAAGGGTTTAATTGTCATTATCAAAGGAATGCTCTCTTATTGTATTAACCAATTAATGAAAAATTTAATAGCCGAATTATTGTGTCGCAAGATCCAATTTACGAGGGGAATTAAGAAGGCGTTATTAAAAACGTTAAAATGAAGACATAAAATAATGTTATCAATTCAATATAAAATTAGCAATCCAAGCAAGTAGTGGGGGGGAATATTCGTCGTTAAAGGTGGGATTCAAATAAAGGCTAAGTTGTCAGCCAGATACGTGTTTAGCTTAGTATCAACGAGGTAAATAACAATTTATCTTGTGTGCGTATCATGTTTCATTGTCCTATTTTATTCGAATTGAAACTTTAAATTAATTTAATGTGTGCTTGCTCAAAAATCAGTATTTTTACGCTTCTATTTATCATTTTGTTCTAAAATATTATGATAATATTGAATGCTTGTGTGTTACATACTCTCTTTATTCATGCTGTATAAACAGATTTCGATTGGCATTTTCTTGGTATTGTCTGTTAGTAGATTCAATATTGAACAATAAGTTACGCCAAACTTTTTGAGTTTTTCTCTTTCCTCTTACGGTATGAATGTTTTAAATTGTACTAATTATATTAAATCTGTGATCTAAATTTTGCGCTGGAAAAATGGTTTAGTTTGAGGCGAAAGTTACCACTACCGAGAGATTAACAAGTGAATCCTCTAACGTGAGAATTAATTTAAAGACATTAATTCTTTAATGGTTGTTCCCTTAACGAAACTTTCAACAAAGAAATAAACTATTTTAACCCGTAAAATAGATCAGCTAATTATTACGATTGGTATTAAACCCTGATTTACTTATCTGAAAAACAATGGATTTATTCAAACAATTATCGAAGAAAACATTATTAGAAATAACTTCTATTGCGTGGCCGATGGCTTTTAATGCTGTTCTATTACAATCGGTTACGATTATTGATCTGTTATTGGTTGCATCGTTAGGTGATGTTTCCGTTGCTGCTTATGGTGTTGCGGGCGCAATTGTTGCATTCGTACTTGGCGTACAGTTTGCGATTGCAAATGGTACCCAGTTAGTTTTGTCTCGTGCTGTTGGTGCTGGTGATATTCATAAAATTGGATTGGAAGTTGCATCTGGATGGGTAGCGAATATTGGTTTTTCAATTACCGCTGTGATATTACTCTTTTTCTTTTCAGAGCCTCTGGTTAATTTTATTGCGCATGATGACGGTGTTGCAAGTCAGGCTGTTAGCTATATTTATGCATCGTTATATCTTTTGCTTTTTTCATCTGTTTCCCAAGTTATTGTCGTTTATTTTAATGCGAGTAAGAAAACACGCACACCCCTTTATGGATTTTTGTTAGAAATCCCATTAAATGTCGTTTGCAGTGCTGCATTGATCCATGGTTTATGGGGAGCCCCTGAATTAGGTTTGGCTGGTGCTGCATGGGGCAGTGTTATTGCTATTTGTATTCGTTTTATATATTTAGCTTATCAATTCAATCAAGAAAAAGTTCGTGGTTTTGTTGCGGGTTTTAGTGTTGTTAATTTAATGTCTGTGAAAGCGCATATGGACGAAGTGATCCCTATTGTTGCTAATTTTGTTGTATTACTGACGGGACAAATGTTATTTCAAGCATTGTTTGCACAACTCCCCGTGTCTTCTTATGCTGCAATAACACTGATTATGCCTTGGATAAAGATTGGTTCTTTATTCGTTAATTCATGGGCGCAGTCAAGTACGATTATGGTTAGTCAATTTATTGGACGTGCTAATTTTAAAGATATCCCTCCATTTGTTCTGCAATCTAAGTTAATTGCGACATTGATGTCGTTAGTGATGGTAATTGGATTTTACTTGTTTAGTTTATCGGTACCTTATTTATATCCAAAACTTTCTTTAGAAACCATAACAGCATTAGCAGTTATTGCGCCTTGTTATTTTTTCGTTCCATTATTTCGAACGAACAATATGTTTTGCGGTAATATGATCCGGGCGATGGGGGAAAGTTATTTGATTGTTCGAATCAATATTGTGTCTTTATGGATGATTTCTTTACCGCTGTGTGCATTGCTTGTTTACATTAATGCGCCTTTGATGATGATATTTGGCATTACTATTTTTGATGAAATAATAAAGTTTTATCCATTTAGGAAAACATTAATGAATAAATTAAATACTTATAAAGTGTCTGAATGAAAAGTTTGATGGGTTTTCAGTGAGATTACAGTTAGGAAAGAATTGATGAAGGGTCAAAGGTTTTAGCGAGCTACAATGAATGCAACTCGTTATCACACTTATTAATGTACTTGTTCGTGATATTTATCTTTATTTTTATCTAGCCATTCTTCTAGTGCATCAATTGTTCCATAAAAAAGACATCGATTGTTCATATCAAGAATATTCCATGTCTGATATATAGGATCAAATGTTGAAAAAACTTCAGTTTTCTCTTTTGACATTATTTTATCCTCATCGTGGTTAATAATTTAGCTCAGGATACTAACAATTCTTTTTTCAGAATAAAAATCAAAATAAGATAGATATTTTCACCTTAAATGACTTAAAAACGAGTGAAAACCTTTTATTTATTAAATTAAGGTACTGTTTTAGTATTAAATATCTTTTTATATTTCATGTAAGGCTTTGAAATGTATAAGTATATTTTTATTAGCATTTTTAATGCTAAGTATATCCGTATCTCTGTTTTGTCAAATCAAAATCATATATTAATTATATTTATTTTTCAATAGTGTGACAATAATACAAATATGGATGGATCAAAAAGAAAATGTCGCGATTTGATTGAATTTAATACAGAATGTTTACAGTATGATAAAAGAGTCATACAAGAAATTATTTGAGTTTATTGATGATAATGTATTTTAAATAAAAGAGATTAATGGATTATTCAATATCGTAATTGTCGATGTAATTTGAAAGTTGGATAGTTTACGAGCTAACATAGTTTATTTCTGTTAAAAGTTTCTTTAATAGAACAATTGTTTACGTTAGCTTTCTCCTCGAACTAAACCATTCTTCCTGTGCAAAATTTAGAACTCATCTTTAATTAAATTACTCATAATGACCATACCGCTGTCGTTGAAGAAATACCTATTAATGCGTGATGGCATTAATGAATAAATAAAATTTGCCATAAAAAGTAATTCATTAAAGCTACTTTTTATAGCTAAGCAATGAAAAATATTGGAGCGTAAACTTACAGGTTGTCATTTTCATTAATAATATCTAGCACATAACCCATACCTCGAATAGTGTGAATTAATTTAGGTTCATAGGGTTTATCTACTTTATTGCGTAATCGTCTGATAGCAACATCAATAACATTGGTATCGCTATCAAAGTTCATATCCCATACCTGTGATGCAATTAAAGAACGGCTTAATACTTCACCTTTACGTTGCATCAATAGTTCTAATAATGAAAATTCTTTTGCCGTTAAATTAATGGATTCATTATCTCGATATGCGCGACGGCGAAGAAGATCTAATTGTAAATTTTCAATTTGGATGGTTGTGTCAGTTGCCACGTTAGTCTTAGCGTTTCTTTTGAGGATATTACGAATTCGTGCGAGTAATTCAACAAATGCAAAAGGTTTAACTAAGTAATCATCTGCACCTAATTCTAATCCTTTCACGCGATCTTCAATCTGGTCGCGCGCGGTAAGCATCAATACAGGAATATTGATTTGGTTAGAGCGTAGTGTTTGTAAAATTTGCCAACCATTAAGTTTGGGTAACATAACATCGAGTAAAATAAGATCGTATTCTTCACTCATTGCTTGATGAAGACCATCAACGCCATTGTCTGCTAAATCTACAGTATAACTAGATTCCGTTAATCCTTTTTTAAGGTATTCACCTGTTTTCTTTTCATCTTCGACAATTAGTAATCTCATCTTATTCTCTTTTCAATAACAGATTTAGTTGAAAGTGCTATAAAGACAGGTTATTCATCCTTGGAAGATGACAATTTTGTCATCTATAGAGATAATGCTGCCTTCTAAAATAGTATAAGGTTACACTTATCTTATTGAATATAATATTCGTTAAGTTAAAAAAATAATATTTTAAAGTAATTTTTTATTTTATTATGATTGTCGTTCTGACAGCATTTATTTTGGTACTCATATGATCTTTCAACATTCATTAAAACTACGTCTTACGCTATTTTTTACGATTTCTTCTTTAGCTGTTTTAGTTTTGCTGTCAGTGCTTTTGAATAATGAAATTAATAAATATTTTAAGCTGGAAGATGCACATGCACTCAATACTAAAGCTTATATGATGAAAGAATTAATCTCTAAGACCAATTTTGACCGAGATTTTGCAAGTATTACTAAAAAGATGGAAGAGCTTGAAGGGGTTGCAATTAGGATTGATAACCCAGGGGATAAGATTGTACTTTATGTTTCTGATAATATTCGCTTTCCCGCAAGTGTTATCAATGGCACCAATATAGAAACGATAGATACATCTGATGAAGAAAAAAAGGCGCAACATGATTATCATGATTATCGAGTCTTTAAAAAAGCACGACCACCAAAGAATATTGAACAAAAAATAGAAAGCCAATTATTAGAGTGGGAAGATAAAGGGAATTCTTACCGTGGGATGCAATTTAGGATTAATTTTGAAGGCGAAGATCAAGCATCTGTACTTGCAACCCTTGCTTTAAATATTACCCATCGGGATGGGTTTCTTAATGCGTTTACCTCGGCATTAATTAAGCTCACTATTCTTGCCGTATTACTGAGTGCTGCTTTACATTGGTTTATCACTTCTCGCGGTTTACAGCCGTTACAAACATTATCGAAAAAAGCGAAATTAGTGTCAGGGCAAGATATTAAACAACGTATGCCAGTTGATCACTTACCCGTTGAAATTGCAGGGCTATCTGAAACGCTTAATAATATGTTGGAACGTTTAGATGATTCATTTCGACGCTTAGAGAATTTTTCTTCTGACATCGCCCATGAGCTTCGTACGCCTATTAACAACCTGATGATGCAGACTCAAGTTACATTATCGAAACCGCGTAGTAAAAATGAATATTTAATGGCACTTGGTTCTAATGCGGAAGAGTTTCAACGTCTCGCGCGTATGATTTCCGATATGTTATTTTTAGCTAAAGCGGACAATAAACAATTATTGTTGTCTACGGAAACCATCGAGCTCGACCAAGAATTTACGGATTTGTTTGAATTTTATGATGCACTGGCAGAAGACCGAAATGTTCAGTTATCATTTGAAGGGAAGGCGCAAGTTCAAGGAGATCGTTTAATGTTGCGTCGTGCTTTTAATAATCTAATTTCAAATGCACTGCATCATTGCTTCGAGGGGAGTACGATTAAAATTAACATTACGCCAACTAAAAATGATGTTGCTATTGAAGTCGAAAATACAGGGCAGACGATTCCTGAAGAAGTATTACCGCATCTTTTTGATCGTTTTTATCGCGCAGATAAGGCAAGAACCTGTTCTTCATTTGAACGGGTTGGATTAGGGCTTGCAATTACTAAGTCTATTGCTGAAGCGCATGGTGGGAAGCTTTCGGTGACTTCTGAAAATACAGTCACCATTTTTAAATTTACAATTAAGCTTGCTTAAAATTGTGCGTTAATCCCTCGGTAAGTTGTTTGATTAACGCATTGGAAACGATGTTTTTATTCTTGAGATAGTTGTTTAAACGCTTGTGTGCAATCTGTAATCTCGATCAATCCGCATAAGGTCTGTAAATCTTCCTGTAATTTGTTTGTTAGATGTAATGCAAATCGAGAAATTGCATTTAATTCTTGTTGAATAATTGAAAAGTCCGGTCGGTTAATATTTATTAATCGATAATGTAAAACATAAAATTGTGACCTTTCCTTACTATATTGTATAAAGTCATCACGTTCTTTTAAGCTTGAAAAATCTTCATCGAGATAGCTTTTTATTTGCCATTTATGCGCGCGTTTAGGCGTTGCTACAACATAAATAATCGATTCCATTAATGTTTCTTCTTCATTTGTTTTATTGGCATTTAATGGTGTCGCAATAAGGCGCCGGTATAGACTGTTGTTAATAATCGGCGTCGTATTTATTTCATTTTTATTCTGGCTAAGCTTACTGAATAATGATTTAAGTGGATTGTCTGTATTATCAAGTGCAGCATATTTTATATTGAATAAATGCTTTTCTTTTTTTACAAAAAATGCAGCGCTTAAATGACCTGAACCTTTTATCTGACTAAGATCGTTGCTTAAAGCGGTTGGTGAATTTTGTGTTGGTAATTTTTTAAAATGATTTGGGTTATGCTTAATAAGCAAAGCAAAAAACGTATTTGTTATTTGATGTGTTTTTGTATCTGCAACATGTAAATGAAGCACATTATTCGAATCAAAATTAATGAGTGTGTAATGCAAATCTGAAAGCATAAATTTTTGTGATACTTTTTGTAGATCTTGCAAGTTTATTATTAACTCAGTACCAAGCTTTATATTAACCGCTGTTTGAAGTTTGATTTTTAATCCCGATGAGGAAAGATCAAGTATTTCGCCAGGGTATGATTTATCTGCAAATATTAGACTTACATTACTCCTATATTGATATCGCGCTTCTTGACGACGCTCTTCAGGCATAAGCTGACGTATATTTGAATTCCCTAGTACATTGTCATGGTGCACAAAGCGATTAAGTGCATTGAGATCTTGTCCACTAATATTTTCAGAGAATCGGGGGCGTTGGGTAATATCTTCAAGAGTGATTAAATGGGTAATACTATCTAACTGATTATTATCTACTGACTCATTTGTTGTTAAATCTTCATTGTGTCTATGTTGATATTTTCTCGCCGTTAATTTATAAACTCGCCAACTTTCTTTTCGACAACCGTAATGAATAAATAACCCTTTCATATTTTTAGCGATTAATTCTTCTTCCGTTGCTGAAAGGTAATAACGGGTACCATTATTTTGATAGGTAAAACTGTATAAAGTGGTATCAATATTATCTTTATTCGTACTTAATAAAGCGATTGAGCGGGATTCATTAAAAAGGGAATAAAAATTGTTTTCATTATTAGATTGCCAATATTCAATTATTTTTTTGTTGTGTTTATTTTCAATTGAAAACAAGTAAGGCGTCGATGATTTAACATTAAGGGCAATCACGACTTTATTTGAATTAGTTAAATAGTAATGTGTGAGTAATTTGTTTTTTGCAAGTTGGTAATAATAAGAGACATCAATTTTGTATTTGTGTTGATTAGCACGAATGAAATCTTGTATGAATTTAATAAAGGTGCGGTCATTATCGTTATAATTGAGATAAAGGTATTGTATGTCTTCTAATGTATTTTGACCGACCAAAGTATAGTGGGCTAAACCAAGTGCTTCACTATCGATATATTCTTTTTTAAGACCTGTAAAAGAGACATTAATGATTTGTTTACCACTAATTTTAATAGGGTCTTTTAATTTAACTCGTAGTCCAGAGATAGAAATATTGGTTGTTTGGGCTTCGGTTTTTGTTCCATCTTCGAATTCAAGTTCAATATCGGATACAAAAAACATACGTGGTGCTGCGCGTTTATTTGTTTCAGACAGTGAAATTAATTCGCATTGTTGATTGATTGATGTTGATGCAGTTTGTGCTGATTTATCATTTTGAAGTTGTTTTTTTCTTCTTAAATGTTCTTTACTAACATATTCGAAAACACCAATTGTGTATTCTTTATAAATATCGATGCATTTTTCGAAGTCATCTTTTGCATGCTCATCTAAGTAATGTAATGTGTTTTTGTAGGTAAAAGGTTTACATTCAAGTAATGATTTATCACGTAGGTCTATGATTCTTTGGCAAGGCTTAGATAGTCGTGTTATTTCCATTTTAATTAGAAATTTATCACTCGCACTTTCGCCAGAAAGAATTTTATCAAATAAGTCGTTATAATAAGGATCACTTCTAACAAGCAGAAGTTCTTGAATTTGCGACTGATAATTCTTTAAATGCATGTGGTTAACCTTGTCCCATTTTATTACTTTTGACTATTATTATCATTTTAACCTTTTTTAGTCATGTTATTTGTATTTATTAAAGTTGAAAGTGTTATTTATTGCAATGAAAGACAAAAATTCACATGAACCAAAGGTTTATAATAAATATATGCTTATTATTTATCGTCTTTATTCAATAGTAATGTGAATGCAAAGATAAGCAACAGCAATATGTTAATGGATTGGCCTTTATCGAATCTGATAATATCTTATTTTGTCCGTCAATGGTTTGCTTTATATTTCTGGTGTTTTGTTGCTTGCTGGATACTATTTTTGAATAGTAATAGATGTAAACCATTCATAAGAAGTCTTTACGGTAAATAATGTCTATTTTTGAGCAATAAAAGCACGTTTTGTATGTAAATTGTTCGAACAGAAAAATATTGTAAATAAACACTTGCCAATGTGATTCGGATCTCTATAATGCGCATCCACAGACACAGGACGTAACGCAAGTTACACAGTGTTTGTAAGTTCTTTAACAATTTAATCAAACAATCTGTGTGCGCATTGATAGTCGATTTCAAAATAGTCCTTTGGGACAAAAAATCAATATCAGTGACACACGAATTAATTCATTTACATTGAAAGATTTATCTTTCAATGATTAACGAGGCGTATTGAACTTGTTCAATCGCAGTTAATTCAGAATAACTAAAGAACGTAAGTTCTTTAGTTTTAGTCAGTAATATTGAGTCGCAGCGAAAGCTGCAAATTAAACTTTAAATTGAAGAGTTTGATCATGGCTCAGATTGAACGCTGGCGGCAGGCTTAACACATGCAAGTCGAACGGTAACATAACTAGCTTGCTAGTTGATGACGAGTGGCGGACGGGTGAGTAATGCTTGGGTATATGCCAATAGGTGGGGGACAACAGTTGGAAACGACTGCTAATACCGCATAATCTCTTCGGAGCAAAGTAGGGGACCTTCGGGCCTTACGCCTATTGATTAGCCCAAGTGGGATTAGCTAGTTGGTAAGGTAATGGCTTACCAAGGCGACGATCCCTAGCTGGTCTTAGAGGATGACCAGCCACACTGGAACTGAGACACGGTCCAGACTCCTACGGGAGGCAGCAGTGGGGAATATTGCACAATGGGGGGAACCCTGATGCAGCCATGCCGCGTGTGTGAAGAAGGCTTTCGGGTTGTAAAGCACTTTCAGCGAGGAGGAAAGGGATGTAGTTAATAACTGCATTCTGTGACGTTACTCGCAGAAGAAGCACCGGCTAACTCCGTGCCAGCAGCCGCGGTAATACGGAGGGTGCGAGCGTTAATCGGAATTACTGGGCGTAAAGCGCGTGTAGGTGGTTAATTAAGTCAGATGTGAAAGCCCAGGGCTCAACCCTGGAACTGCATTTGAAACTGGTTAACTAGAGTTTTGTAGAGGGTGGTAGAATTTCAGGTGTAGCGGTGAAATGCGTAGAGATCTGAAGGAATACCAGTGGCGAAGGCGGCCACCTGGACAGTAACTGACACTGAGACGCGAAGGCGTGGGGAGCAAACGGGATTAGATACCCCGGTAGTCCACGCAGTAAACGATGTCTATTAGAAGTTTGTGGCTATATGCCGTGGGTTTCAAAGCTAACGCATTAAATAGACCGCCTGGGGAGTACGGCCGCAAGGTTAAAACTCAAATGAATTGACGGGGGCCCGCACAAGCGGTGGAGCATGTGGTTTAATTCGATGCAACGCGAAGAACCTTACCATCCCTTGACATCCAGAGAATCTGTTAGAGATAGTAGAGTGCCTTCGGGAGCTCTGAGACAGGTGCTGCATGGCTGTCGTCAGCTCGTGTTGTGAAATGTTGGGTTAAGTCCCGCAACGAGCGCAACCCTTATCCTTAGTTGCCAGCACGTAATGGTGGGAACTCTAGGGAGACTGCCGGTGATAAACCGGAGGAAGGTGGGGACGACGTCAAGTCATCATGGCCCTTACGGGATGGGCTACACACGTGCTACAATGGCAAATACAAAGGGTTGCTAACCTGCGAGGGTATGCGAATCTCATAAAGTTTGTCGTAGTCCGGATCGGAGTCTGCAACTCGACTCCGTGAAGTTGGAATCGCTAGTAATCGTGGATCAGAATGCCACGGTGAATACGTTCCCGGGCCTTGTACACACCGCCCGTCACACCATGGGAGTGGGCTGCACCAGAAGTCATTAGCTTAACCTTTCGGGGATGGCGATGACCACGGTGTGGTTCATGACTGGGGTGAAGTCGTAACAAGGTAGCCCTAGGGGAACCTGGGGCTGGATCACCTCCTTACGTAAAGAAACGGCTAACCTTTCGCTGAATTTGCTTAGGCAAATAAAGCTATCGGTTCAGATGTTTTGCTTAGGCAAGACACTGTCAGTGCCCACACAGATTGTTTGATTGAAAGTAAAAGAGACTTAGATAGACCTAAATTGGGTCTGTAGCTCAGTTGGTTAGAGCGCACCCCTGATAAGGGTGAGGTCGGTAGTTCAAATCTACTCAGACCCACCAATCTTTTGGATTGGTAATAGATAATCTATCTAGACCATGTTGGGGCTATAGCTCAGCTGGGAGAGCGCCTGCCTTGCACGCAGGAGGTCTGCGGTTCGATCCCGCATAGCTCCACCACTTCATTTTAAATAAATGAAACGGTGCCCAACTTGGATAGAAGCCTTAGATAAATAACACATTTATCTAAGGCTTTTTTTAACGAAAAAGTCTGCTCTTTAACAATTAGGAAAGCTGATAAAGTTCTTATTTATCAACTACATTACAATTTATTGTGATGTATAGATAAATATAAACGAAATTGTTCTCAATTATTAAAACTCAGGTTTTAGTAATTGTAATCAAGCAAAAATAAAATGTTATTCAAATTGATACTTTGAGTAACGTACGTATCTACTCAATCATGTAAATGATTGATAGGTGCACGAAAAACGCAAACGCGTTTTTCATATGTAAAATATGAGAAATCGCAAGCGTCTTGGAAACAACATGCAATGTCTTTAGATATTGTATGGTTAAGTGAATAAGCGTGCACGGTGGATGCCTAGGCAATTAGAGGCGATGAAGGACGTGGTAATCTGCGATAAGTCCAGGGGAGTTGATAACAAACGTTATATCCTGGAATCTCCGAATGGGGCAACCCGGCACTTCGGTGTCATCGCTTAGTGAATACATAGCTAAGCGAAGCGAACGAGGGGAACTGAAACATCTAAGTACCCTTAGGAAAAGAAATCAACCGAGATCCCGAAAGTAGCGGCGAGCGAAATTGGGTCAGCCCTTAAGCTTATTAAAAGTTAGTGGAATGCTCTGGAAAGTGCAACGGTACAAGGTGATAGTCCTGTACACCAAAACTTCTTCTAAGTGAAATCGAGTAGGTCGGAGCACGAGAAATTCTGACTGAATATGGGGGGACCATCCTCCAAGGCTAAATACTCCTAATTGACCGATAGTGAACCAGTACCGTGAGGGAAAGGCGAAAAGAACCCCTGTGAGGGGAGTGAAATAGAACCTGAAACCGTGTACGTACAAGCAGTAGGAGCGGATTTATTCCGTGACTGCGTACCTTTTGTATAATGGGTCAACGACTTAATTTCAGTAGCAAGGTTAACCATCTAGGGTAGCCGTAGGGAAACCGAGTCTTAACTGGGCGATTAGTTGCTGGGATTAGACCCGAAACTTGGTGATCTAGCCATGAGCAGGTTGAAGGTTGAGTAACATCAACTGGAGGACCGAACCCACTAATGTTGAAAAATTAGGGGATGACTTGTGGCTGGGGGTGAAAGGCCAATCAAACCAAGAGATAGCTGGTTCTCCTCGAAAGCTATTTAGGTAGCGCCTCGTGTATCACTGTTGGGGGTAGAGCACTGTTTGGGCTAGGGGGTCATCCCGACTTACCAACCCCATGCAAACTCCGAATACCAACAAGTGCAATCACGGGAGACACACGGCGGGTGCTAACGTCCGTCGTGGAAAGGGAAACAACCCAGACCGCCAGCTAAGGTCCCAAAGTATATGTTAAGTGGGAAACGATGTGGAAAGGCTCAGACAGCCAGGAGGTTGGCTTAGAAGCAGCCATCCTTTAAAGAAAGCGTAATAGCTCACTGGTCGAGTCGGTCTGCGCGGAAGATTTAACGGGGCTAAACATATCACCGAAGCTGCGGACGCGTATTTATACGCGTGGTAGAGGAGCGTTCTGTAAGCCGTCGAAGGGAAAGGTGTAAACCATCCTGGAGGTATCAGAAGTGCGAATGTTGACATGAGTAACGATAAGGGGGGTGAAAAACCTCCCCGCCGGAAGACCAAGGGTTCCTGTCCAACGTTAATCGGGGCAGGGTGAGTCGACCCCTAAGGCGAGGCCGAAAGGCGTAGTCGATGGGAAACGGGTTAATATTCCCGTACCCTTATATTTTGCGATGGGAGGACGGAGAAGGCTAGGTGGGCCTGGCGATGGTTGTCCAGGTTCAAGTGCGTAGGCAGGTGTTTTAGGTAAATCCGGAACACTATATGCTGAGACACGATGTCGAGTCACCACGGTGATGAAGTCATTGATGCCATACTTCCAGGAAAAGTCTCTAAGCTTCAGAAATATAAGGATCGTACCCCAAACCGACACAGGTGGTCAGGTAGAGAATACCAAGGCGCTTGAGAGAACTCGGGTGAAGGAACTAGGCAAAATGGTACCGTAACTTCGGGAGAAGGTACGCCGATGGAGGTGATGAGATTTACTCTTTAAGCCCCTGTCGGCCGAAGATACCAGATGGCTGCAACTGTTTATTAAAAACACAGCACTGTGCAAAATCGCAAGATGACGTATACGGTGTGACGCCTGCCCGGTGCCGGAAGGTTAATTGATGGGGTTAGACTTAGGTCGAAGCTCTTGATCGAAGCCCCGGTAAACGGCGGCCGTAACTATAACGGTCCTAAGGTAGCGAAATTCCTTGTCGGGTAAGTTCCGACCTGCACGAATGGCGTAATGATGGCCATGCTGTCTCCACCCGAGACTCAGTGAAGTTGAAATCGCTGTGAAGATGCAGTGTACCCGCGGCTAGACGGAAAGACCCCGTGAACCTTTACTACAGCTTAGCAGTGAACTTAGAGCCTACATGTGTAGGATAGGTGGGAGGCTTTGAAACGTTGTCGCCAGATGACGTGGAGCCAACCTTGAAATACCACCCTTGTATGTTTTGAGTTCTAACCATGGCCCCTGAATCGGGGTTTGGGACACTGTTTGGTGGGTAGTTTGACTGGGGCGGTCTCCTCCCAAAGAGTAACGGAGGAGTACGAAGGTTGGCTAATCACGGTCGGACATCGTGAGGTTAGTACAATGGTATAAGCCAGCTTAACTGCGAGACAGACACGTCGAGCAGGTACGAAAGTAGGTCATAGTGATCCGGTGGTTCTGAATGGAAGGGCCATCGCTCAACGGATAAAAGGTACTCCGGGGATAACAGGCTGATACCGCCCAAGAGTTCATATCGACGGCGGTGTTTGGCACCTCGATGTCGGCTCATCACATCCTGGGGCTGAAGTCGGTCCCAAGGGTATGGCTGTTCGCCATTTAAAGTGGTACGCGAGCTGGGTTTAGAACGTCGTGAGACAGTTCGGTCCCTATCTGCCGTGGGCGTTTGAGAATTGAGAGGAGCTGCTCCTAGTACGAGAGGACCGGAGTGGACGAACCGCTGGTGTTTGGGTTGTCATGCCAATGGCATTGCCCAGTAGCTACGTTCGGAATCGATAACCGCTGAAAGCATCTAAGCGGGAAGCGAGCCTCAAGATGAGTTCTCACTGGAGATTTAATCTCCCTAAAGGGCCGTTGAAGACTACAACGTTGATAGGCAAGGTGTGTAAGTACGGTAACGTATTGAGCTAACTTGTACTAATTACCCGTGAGGCTTAACCATACAATGTCTAAGTACATTGTTTAGACCAAGACAACTTAAGAAATAAGCTTGCGAAGCGTATTTTACAAATGCAAAGATTAGATAGATAAAAGAACAAGAAACAAACAGCTTTTCTAATTACTTTTTATGCTTGGCGACACTAGCGCTGTGGTCCCACCTGATTCCATGCCGAACTCAGAAGTGAAACGCAGTTGCGCCGATGGTAGTGTGGGGTTTCCCCATGTGAGAGTAGGGCATCGCCAAGCGCCTAATAAACGATAAATCCCTGTTGACTAACGTCAGCAGGGATTTTTTATGTCTACTGTTTGTGATATTTCATAGTGGAAGGTAAATTTTATTCATTATACCAATTCCGTTAATTAAGTTCCCAAATTAATCCAGTCTCTATAACATAATGATTTAACCGCTTCTGTATCTTCGCAGAAGCAATTCCAAGCCCTACAACACTGATCAACAATGTCGTTATAGTTATCAAAACACCTATTAGCTAACTTATTCTGTCGTAGCCAACGCCATACCTGTTCTATTGGGTTTAATTCTGGTGAATAATACCAATCGTAATAATTAGCTGATCTATTTTGCTGGTTAAAATAGTTTATTTCTTTGTTGAAAGTTTCGTAAAGGGAACAACCATTTATACCAATTCCGTTAAATATATGATCTAATAACAGCTCTGATAAAGGAGTTTATATGGAACACGATTTTTCTGCACTAATCAACGCTACGTCTAATTCTAGACAACGATTAAAACTACTCGCTGTTTCACACTTTATCGAAGGTAAAAGTCGAACCGAAATTGCATCTTTTTTGAAAGTGAGTCGGAGAAGTGTCAATATTTGGATAAAATCTTATCTTGATTTCGGATTGGATGGATTAAAAGTAAAGTCCCGCAGTGGCAGGCCTTCAAAATTAACACCTGAGCAATTAATACAAATAAAAGCCTATGTTGTAGATAATGCCATCAAGCCAGAAGGCGGTCGTCTGCAAGGTAAAGACGTACAGGAATATATAAAAACCTCCTTCGGTATTAGCTATCAAAAAACGAATGTTTACCAGATCCTACATAAGCTAAATCTTAGTTGGATAACGACACGTTCAAAACATCCCAAACAATCAATTGAAGCCCAAGCGTCTTTTAAAAAAATTCAAAATAGAAACGATCCTTAGGATCCCCGGTCATATTCATTTAAATAATGTCCTTATTTGGTTTCAAGATGAAGCACGATTTGGCCAACGAAATACGACGACTAGAATATGGGCAGAAAAAGGAACAAGACCTAGAGCAGTTCAACAACAGCAATTTGAATATGCTTATTTATTTGGTGCCGTATGTGTGAACACAGGGCAAACGGAAGCGCTTGTATTGCCCTTTAGTAATAGTGAAGGGATGAGAGAGCATCTAGCCCTCATATCAAAAGCAACGCCTCAAGGTAAATACTCAGTCGTTATTATGGATCAAGCAAGTTGGCATCAAGCCTATTTAGCTGAGGAGTTTGATAACCTAACAATTATACATATTCCACCTTATTCTCCAGAACTAAATCCAATAGAACAAGTATGGCGTTGGTTACGACAAAATGAGTTAGCCAATCGATGCTTTGATAATTATAACGATATTGTTGAGCAGTGTTGTAGGGCTTGGAATTGCTTCTGCGAAGATACAGAAGCGGTTAAATCATTATGTTATAGAGACTGGATTAATTTGGGAACTTAATTAACGGAATTGGTATTACATCAACTTTCGCCTCAAACTAAACCATTTTTCCAACTCAAAATTTAGATCACATATTTAATACAATTGGTATAAACCGAGTTTGTGGTTTTTTGACGAGTTGAGGCTCAAACGAACCTTCTCTGTCACGAGGCGTTTCCAGTTCAAACTGCCCATCATCAGTAATGATAGTTTTGGTTGAAGTGCCGTTCCGGCTATTACTGGTAGATGATTGACGATGTTTAGAGTAACCGAGATGTTCGTCAAGCTCAGCGTTTAATGCTGCTTCAACGGTTATCTTGGTCAACATCTGACTAAAGTTGTTAAGGTCTTTTTCTGTTTTTAATGTTTTAGCGGCTTCACGAGCGAACGCTTCTAATTGCTTCTGATCCATAACTGCTTATCCTTTTCCAAATAGTAGGATTATAAATAAGCAGTTACATAGTTTTTATTACAGTCTCATCATATATGGTATTACTGTTTTTTTAGTTAAAAATGTTACTTATATTAATAAGTGACATTTTATAGTAAATAGATAAGAGCACAATCTTTGAAATTATTCTTCCGTTACAGTAAATCCAAATTCTTCTGCGCGCGTTGCAATTTCATCCGCTGTTAGTGTATCTAGCCAGAATGCAGCGCTATCAATAGAGCCATCTAGATTCTTTTGAGAACTGCTTGAACCGCCACCGATGTAAACTTTATCACCGTCTTTAGTATTTGGAATATAATCTGTAATGGTCTCTGTTCCTTCAAGTACACCATTTACATATATTTTGGCTTCGTTATTATCATAGGTTGCAACTATGTCATACCATGTATCACTTTCGAGGACAGTCGTTCCGGAAACCGATGTTGAACCACTACCATTATAAAGTTTAAATTGTGGTTTCCATGAACTCTTACTAACGATAACTTTCCAGCCAGTGTCACTATCTGTATTTTCAAGTAATTGTAGGTCTTGTCCTTCAGTGGAGTTAAAAGTTATGTCATCCGATTTAAAGACGATTTCCATGGATATAACACCATCCGTTGCCGCTAATGGATCTGTAGTACTATCCATTGTTGTATAATGATATCCGTATGAACCTGAAGTGTCGGATTGTTGTATATCTAAGGCATAACCTAAAGCGTTTGCGCCAGTAACAAGTGTTCGTACATTGTCGCTTGACTTGCTCATGAGTAATTCTTTGTCGCCTTCTATTGCATCGGCATCAATATCGGAGAAATCCCATTCATAATCTGCAGTTAGAGATGTTGTCGCGACTTCTTCTTCCACCACGAGATTATCATCTGAACTACTTGAGGTGAAGGGGTGATCACAACCAAATATTAACAACGTACTTAGTGGTACAAATGTAAATTTAGATATTTTAGTTAGTTTCATTTATTTATCCTTTTTCGACAGTGTATAAAAACCATGTTTACAATAGTATTGTATGATAATAGTTTTTCAGTGAATTTAGTCTCCATTGCAAGTGTAAGTGTGATAGTTATCTCGTATAAAAAGTAATTTACTTTTAATTATGAGATGCTAATCCGTTTGAAGATGTAACTGTGTTGTTTGTGTGCCTTTTACTTTATATTTCAATCTGTTTGATAATATAACTTAAAGTTATGCCTAATTTTACTTGTAAATAAATGCCTGAAATGATGATAAATACTGATTAATTATATCGAGGAGTATTAATCCATTGCGTGTTTAGAATTGCTTTTTTAATGCTATAATCTCCGACTCTTTTATTTACCGGAGTTCCCATGAATCCCAATCATACGATCACTACGATGATCTCTGAGCAACAGATCAAACAACGCATTCAAGAAATGGCAAATGATATCAATGAACGATATAAAGACAGTGAGCGTGTTGTGCTTATTGGTTTATTAAGAGGTTCTGCAATTTTCTTAGCAGATCTTGCGCGTTTATTAACTGTTCCTGTTGTACTCGATTTTATGGCAACGTCTAGTTATGGTAGTGGTACTGATAGTTCAGGGGAAGTTAAGATTCTTAAGGAACTTGATGAAGAAATTCATGGCTGTGATGTGCTGATCGTCGAGGATATTATTGATACGGGCAATACGCTAACTAAAATAAAAAAAATGCTTTTGTTACGAGATCCTAAATCTTTTGCTATTTGTACGTTATTGACTAAACCTTCACGTCGTGAAATAGAGGTTGACGTTGACTGGGTTGGGTTTTCTATTGAAGATAAATTTGTCGTTGGTTATGGTATTGATTACGCACAACTTTATCGAAATCTTCCTTATATTGGTTTTGTTAGCTTTCCCGATCAGGATAAATAATAAATGTATGCTATTGAATTAGATAATTTAACTAAGACTTATAAAGGCAATGTACAAGCCTTAAAAAATCTGTCGCTAAAAGTGAGTGAAGGTGATTTTTACGCTCTACTTGGCTCCAATGGCGCGGGAAAATCGACAACGATTGGTATTATTTCTTCTCTTGTTAATAAGACGAGTGGTCAGGTGAAAATTTTTGGATTTGATCTTGATACTCAATTGGAAGAGGCTAAAAGTCAAATTGGGCTTGTTCCTCAAGAGTTTAATTTTAGTCAATTCGAACCGCCGATTCAGATTTTAGTAAATCAAGCTGGTTTTTACGGAATTAAAAGAAAAGAGGCATTCCTTCGTGCTGAAAAATACCTTAAACAATTAGAGCTGTGGGATAAAAAAGATAAGCCTGCACGTACTTTATCTGGTGGTATGAAACGTCGTTTAATGATTGCTCGAGCGCTGATGCATGAGCCTAAATTATTGATTCTTGATGAGCCAACTGCTGGTGTTGATATTGAAGTGCGTCGCACCATGTGGACTTTTTTAAAGAAAATTAATAACGAAGGGGTAACGATTATTTTAACTACCCATTATCTCGAAGAAGCAGAAACACTTTGTCGTAATATTGGTATTATTAACAAAGGTGAATTGGTTGAAAATACCAGTATGCACAAATTACTAAGCCGTCTTGACAGTGAAACATTCATTCTTGATATTGATAAGCCAGTTTCTCTTTCATCTTCAGAAAATTTTACTGTTAAATTTCAAAATGATGAACGATTAGAAATAGAGTTAACTCAGGAACAATCGTTAAATGATGTGTTTAGTATATTAACTTCGCAAGGTGTGCGAGTGCATAGTCTGCGTAATAAAGCCAATCGTTTGGAAGAGCTATTTATAAAATTGGTTAATAAAGGTACTTTGAATGATTAATTTTAAATATGGTGTCGCGTTAAAAACTATCTGGATAAAGGAAATGAACCGGTTTTTGCGTATCTGGGTTCAGACACTTGTTCCTCCTGTGATTACAATGAGTTTATATTTTGTGATTTTTGGTAATCTGATCGGTTCTCGTATCGGTGAGATGAATGGATTTAGTTATATCGCCTTTATTGTACCTGGCTTGATTATGATGTCTGTTATCACTAACTCATATTCTAATGTTGCCTCTTCATTTTATAGTGCTAAGTTTCAACTTAGTGTTGAAGAGTTATTAGTTGCACCAGTGCCTAATTATGTGATTATTTGGGGGTATATTGGCGGCGGTGTTATTCGTGGTTTGATGGTCGGTGTATTAGTTACCTGTGTATCATTGTTTTTTGTTCAATTACAAATTGCTAACTTATTTGTTTTAATTTTTAGCGTTATTTTGACCGCTATCTTATTCTCCATTGGCGGTTTATTAAATGCAATATTTGCGCGTACCTTTGATGATATAAGTATTATCCCTACTTTTGTCTTAACGCCATTAACATATCTTGGCGGTGTTTTTTATTCGATTAACTTACTTCCTCCTTTTTGGCAGGGCGTTTCTCACTTTAATCCCGTTTTTTATATGATTAATGCTTTTCGTTATGGCTTTCTTGGTGTCTCTGATGTGTCATTACTTTGGTCATTTACTGTGATTATTGCATTTATTATTGTGTTGTATGGTTTGATTGCTGTATTACTCAAAAAAGGAGTTGGTATACGCTCATGAATGAATTAGGTAATTCTCGTGTAATTGTGTCGAATCAGGAAGGTTTACATGAGCAGCTCGATGATGTGGTGTTAAAGCATTTAAATCATGCGTTTCGTAAGCCTTATCAAGCGCATACATTAGCAGCATTTAAAGAAGCTGAAAAATGGATTGAACAACAAGGGAAGCCGATTATTTTTGATTCCTGTTGTGGTGTAGGGGAAAGTACATATCACCTGGCTAAAAAACATCCGGAAGCGATTGTACTTGGTTTGGATAAATCCGCTGATCGTTTAGCTAAACATCCCCAATCCGTCGCTGATAATTATCGCTTACTACAAGTGAATCTGAATGATTTTTGGCGGTTAGCCGTGGAAGCAAATTGGACGCTTACACATCATTATTTGCTTTATCCTAACCCATGGCCCAAAGCGAAACATTTACAACGCAGATGGCATGGTAGTGCCGTTTTTCCTTCTATATTACAGTTAGGTGGGCAATTAGAGTTGCGTAGTAATTGGTTTACTTATATTCATGAATTCGCACGCGCATTGGAACTTGCTGGACATGGCTGTGAATTAATGGAATACCAGAATGATAATCCGATTACGCCCTTTGAGCGGAAATATTGGGCAAGTGGTCAAAAGTCATTGCAGTTGACTGCTACGCTTTAAAACAAAAAATCCGACAATGAGGTCGGATTTTTATTACGGCTAGTCTGAACAACTATGCAACTTGTACTGGCACTGCTTTGCTAGTACGAACAATATTATTGTCTTTATCTAAATACACTAAGTTTGGCTTATAGGCTGCAATTTCAGCTTCGTTTAAGGTTGAGTAGGTACAAATTATAAGTCGATCGCCAACTGCTGCCATACGTGCTGCAGCGCCGTTTAATGATATTATTTTTGAGCCTCGCTCACCGAGAATGGCGTAAGTTGAAAAACGCGCGCCATTTTCAACATTATAAATATCTATTTTTTCATATTCTAAGATACCTGCTGCATCTAAAAGGTCTTGATCAATTGAACAGGAACCTTCGTAATTTAATTCAGCTTGTGTAACACGAGCTTGATGAAGTTTGCCAGTAAGCATTCTTTTTTGCATACAAAAACCTTTCTTTACTAATAAAAATTAACTGAGTGACTCAGCAATGAATGGATCATAGAGTAATGGACACATTATTGTAAATTGATCACTTGATTATCGATTAAACGTGTACGGCCTAAGAATGCAGCCATTAAAATAACGATTCGCTTACTATTGCTATCGATAGGTTGCAAGGTATTACAATCAACAATATCGATCGCATCAACGGTGAATCCATTTTCATTTAGTTCTTTAGAAGCTGCCGTAATGAGTTCTGTGTGTGCTATCTCTTTGCTGGGTAATGACTGAGCTATTTTGTTCATTACTTTTGATAAAAGTGGTGCCTTAGCTCTTTCACTTGAGGACAATTTACCATTTCGTGAGCTCAATGCGAGTCCATTTGCTTCTCGTTCAATATCAACGGGAATTATCTCAATTGGCATTGCTAAATCCGTAACCATTTGCTTAATAATCGCGAGTTGTTGAAAATCTTTTTTACCAAAGCAAGCATAATCGGGTTGCACTAAATTGAATAATTTATTCACAATAGTGGTGACACCGCGAAAATGTCCTGGACGTAATGCGCCTTCAAGACGTTCAGATAATTCTGGGACTTCGACGTAGGTTTGCGCAGTTAACCCATTAGGATAAATAGTGTCTGCTTCTGGAGTAAATACGATGGTTACATTTTCTTTTTCAAGTAGCTGACAATCGTTTTCAAGTGTTTTAGGGTAGGTTTTTAAATCATTCTGATTATCAAACTGCATCGGATTAACAAAAATACTAACAACAACAATGGATGTTTTTTGTTTTGCTTGCCGCACTAATTGTAAGTGTCCGTTATGTAAGTTTCCCATAGTCGGAACAAAGGCGATATCTTTTCCTTGGCGTTTAAGTGCTTTTATTTCATTTTGCAATTGTTTTGGATCGGTGATGATATGCATTTGGGATACTCTTATTTTAGTAAAAGCTGTGTTCTGCTGATGGAAAACTACCATTTTCAACTTGTTCTTTGTAAAGTGCGACGGCGCGTCTTATATCGCCAGTCTCTATTAAAAAGTTTTTTGAAAATTTAGGGCAGAAACCAGCAGAAATACCAAACGCATCATGCATCACAAGTATTTGTCCATCGGTATCACTACCAGCACCGATACCGATAACCGGTATGTGCAGTTCTTTGCTAATACGGGCTGCAAGTTGTACAGGCACACATTCAAGTACTAATAATTGAATACCCGATTTTTCCAGTAATTTAGCATCTTGTACTAATTTTTCAGCTTGGTCTTCTTCGCGACCTTGTACCTTGTAACCACCAAATACATTCACCGATTGTGGTGTTAAACCAAGGTGCCCACAGACAGGAATACCACGTTCAACAAGTCCTTCTACAGACTGAGCTAACCATTTACCCCCTTCTAGTTTTACCATGTTCGCACCCGCACGCATTAAGGTTGCTGCATTTTCATAGGTTTGTTCAGGCGTCGCATAACTCATAAAAGGAAGATCTGAAATGATTAATGAATTTTTAGCAGTGCTTGCAACTGATTTGGTGTGATACTCAATATCTTTCACTGAGACGGGCAATGTAGAATCATGGCCTTGTAAAACCATTCCCAATGAATCACCGATTAATAACACCTGGATGCCTGCTTTATCAAAAATGGCAGCAAAGCTTGCATCATAGGCAGTGATGCAGGTGATTTTTTCATTTTCTTGTTTCATTTTAGCTAAACGAGAAAGGCTGATTTTAGGCATGATTGCTCCTATGTAATGAATATAGAGAGAGTAATGCAGAGGTGATCATTTTACTCTCTGTAAACCGTTTTTATCACATGCTAAAACGAGTTGCGATAAAGGCGTGCCATCTGGCAATACAAGTTGTGGTGCTATTTCTTGCAACGGATAAAGCACAAATTCACGTGCTTTCATTCCGTAGTGAGGAATGGTTAATCGTAAATTATTAATTTCTTGATTGTCATAGAGAATAATATCAAGATCTAAAGTGCGAGGCCCCCAACGATTATCTTTACGAACTCGCCCTTGAGATAGTTCAATTTGTTGAAGATTATTAAGGAGTTCAATGGCAGAAAGTTGGGTATCAATTTGTGCAACCGCATTGATATAATCGGGTTGATCCTGCGGCCCCATTGGGCTACTGGAGTATAAAGATGAGCAATTAATTAAGGTTGTATCAGGCAATGTTGTTAGTGCTTTAATCGCTTGCTGAGCCTGTTTAATAGGCTCAGATTGATTACTGCCAATTCCAATAAAACTAATCATTTTGATTTGCAACCGGTGCTTTAGGCTTACTTTTTGAGTAATTTCGTTTTTTCGATGATCTTTTTTGATCGGGCTTAAATTTACTGCCTTTGTTCGTTGTTTTTCTTGTGTAACTATGAACTGGGAGTTTATTATTTTTTTGGTATTCTAACCACCAATCGGTTAATTCTGCTAATTCTCGGCTTTGTTCTACTTTTGCTCGAAGCGCTAAAAAGTCAAAGGCTGCACGAAATTTGATATGTTGGTATAGGCGTTCAGCGCGTTTTCCACCAAAACGAGGTAAGCGTAACTGCAGCATCCATATATCACGAATGGTTGCCGTAAATCGTTTTGGAATGGCAATGGTTTTTACTTGAATGCTTAATACTTCATTGATCGCGAGTAAAAATGCATCGTGATATTCGATACCACTTTCAAAACTCATTTCCTGTGCACGTTGTTCCAATGGGTACCATAAAATAATCGCATAAATGTAAGCGGGCGTAACGCGTTTACCTGTTGCAATACGCTGATCGGAATCAATCAGTGCCTGTTCAATCATTTTGTTTGCTTTATCGTCTTCACCGTCTTTGAATAAGATAGGGAACAGCATTTGTAATAATTTATATTCTTTTAATAATCGGTATGTGACTAACCCTTGACCCGATAAAAGTAATTTAATGACTTCGTCAAAGTGGCGGGCTGCAGGGATATCTTGTAGCAAGGGAGCTAAACGGCGAATCGGTTCTGCACTCTCTTCACTAATGGTTAAATCAAGTTTACCTGCAAAGCGGATCGCACGCATCATGCGAACGGGATCTTCACGGTAGCGTACCTCTGGATCACCAATCATACGTAATTTATGCGCAGCTAGATCGTCGAGTCCACCCCAGAAATCATATAAAGAAAAGTCAGCAATATCGTAATAGAGCCCATTTACAGTAAAGTCACGACGTTCTGCGTCTTCTTCTAGTGAACCATAAACATTATCTCGAAGGAGCATACCAGCTTGCGATTGCTTGGCTTTTTGCAGATCTTTTTTGTTAGTTTCATCATGAGGACCGCGAAACGTTGCAACCTCAATGACTTCTCTGCCAAATAAAATATGGGCAAGACGAAAACGACGGCCAATTAAGCGGCAGTTTCTAAACAGTGCTTTGACTTCTTCAGGCGTTGCATTCGTCGTGATATCGAAATCTTTTGGTTTGATACCGAGTAAGAGATCACGAACACCACCTCCTACTAACAATGCGCGGTATCCAGCATTATGTAATCGATAAAGTACTTTTAATGCATTTTCATCAATGTTTTTGCGAGAGATAGAGTGTTGTTCTCGTGGAATTCTGTAGAGATCTGTTGACGTAGTCTGTGCTTCTTGTTTTTTCTTAACAAACACATTTTTGACGAATTTTTTTAAACGTTTAATAACTCTACCCTCAATAATGATGTTAAAACCTATTTAATAATTTACTGTCCATCGTATATATCGCTTGGCAGGAAAAAATCAAGGGCTTATTTTATGTGTGTGGTTAAAGAAAAACAAATTAAATTTGAATTTCTGATTTTTTAGGGATCTTTTCTAAATCCCAGTTTTCCGTTGCCCAAGTCAATATATGATGGCAATCGGATTGATTGACCGAGGAAGGTACTGGGTGACCAAGGAAGTTAAGTGCCTGTAATAGTGTTGGAACAGGGTTCTTTTTGTCAATGGCAAGGGCATGGTTTTGTTTTGAAAGTTTATACCCGGATGAGGTTACTGCGACCGGTAAGTGTAAATAATTAGGCAATGGTTTATTTAACAATTGGTAAAGCGAAATCTGTTTCCCCGTTGTTGGGAGTAAATCTGCACCACGAACGACTTCGGTTATCCCCTGATTGATATCATCTATGACGACAGCTAAATTGTAAGCATACAACCCGTCTTTACGTTTGATAATAAAATCTTCATGGGCTTCTTGGGGATTTAAACAAATATGGCCTTGTAAGCGGTCGTGAAATTGAGTGACAGGGTGCGCTAATTTGTCAACATTAAGGCGTAATGCATTGTTCGTTAGCGTGAATTGTTTATATCGACAGTTTCCTAAATAAAAACCGCCTTGTTGTTTAATTTCTTTGCGTGTACAGGAACAGGCATAGCAAAGTTGTTGGGCAATTAATGTTGATAGGGTTAATTCATAGGCTGCATGGCGTTTACTTTGATAAACAACATTTCCATCCCATTGAAAACCATAGGCTGAAAGCGTTTCAAGAATATCCTGTGCGGATCCTGATACTTCTCTAGGCGGATCAATATCGTCAATACGAACTTGCCATATCCCATGTTGAGACTTTGCTTGAAGGTAACTGCCAAGTGCAGCGACAAGAGACCCAAAATGCAATGCGCCAGAGGGAGACGGAGCAAAACGACCTCGATATTGGGATGTGTTATATGTAGACAAAATAAGGATTCATATATAAAACGATTAACTTATGCTAATCGTTTTATATAAATAATCAATTTAGCCAACAATCTGCTTTTCTTTGATTTCTGCTAATGTTTTACAATCAATACAAAGGTCGGCAGTTGGGCGTGCTTCAAGGCGGCGAATACCAATTTCTACACCGCAAGATTCACAAAAACCGAAGTCATCATCTTCGATTTTTTTCATTGTTTTCGCTATTTTTTTGATGAGACGACGTTCGCGATCACGCGCGCGTAATTCTAAACTGAATTCTTCTTCCTGTGCGGCTCTATCGACCGGATCAGGGAAGTTAGCTGCTTCATCTTTCATATGGTCAACGGTACGGTCCACTTCCTGGTGTAACTGTACACGCCATGCTTTAAGAATTTCGGTAAAATGATCTCGTTGTGCTTGGCACATGTATTCTTCGCCGCTTTTTTCCTGATACGGATCCACTCCGGCAATGGCTAAAATACCCAACGTTTTTTTAGTGTTATTGTCTGGCATAGAACTTTCCTTAAATCGATGCGCTATTTATTGTTCAATTATATTGCATCAATACAGTGACAAAAAATGAGATTAAACCTCGTTAAATTACGCTAAAATAGCTGCGTTATAATTTCGGCGGCTATCTATAGCAAGTAAATGCAACGCAGTCAAATTGATGTTGCAGTTACCTGCTGTTTTTTTTTGTATTTGTCGCAATTATGGTACAAATGTATGGTTTTTTAAATCTATGGAGACGTTTTTGTCTACTTTACCGATTGAATCTGTTTTTGAAGAATTACGGTCAAATCTGCCTATTTCTTCACAAATTATACTTCAAGCACCGCCTGGAGCGGGTAAATCGACCTTCTTGCCTTTTACTATGCTTAAAGAGCAATGGGTTGCTGGCAAAGTTATTATGTTAGAGCCTCGTCGATTAGCTGCAAAAAATATTGCTTATTACCTTGCCTCATTATTAAACGAGCCAGTTGGTAAAAGAGTAGGTTATCGCATGCGCGGTGAAAATAAAACCAGTAGCGAGACGCAGTTGGAGATCGTTACCGAGGGCGTATTGACTCGAATGCTACAAACAGATCCTGAATTAATGGGGATTGATTTAATTATTTTTGATGAGTTTCATGAAAGAAATCTCCAAGCCGATTTAGGATTAGCGCTTGTTCTCGATGTTCAACAGGGGGTACGCGAAGATTTGAAAGTACTGATCATGTCTGCCACTTTAGACAATGATTTATTACAACAGCAATTGCCTGATGCGAAATATATGACTTCGCCCGGTCGTAGTTATCCGATTGACTATCACTATCAGCGCAGTACGGGAGGAGGACGTTTAATCGCAGACTTAGTGACTTTAATTAAGCGTGCGTACCAAGAGCAGCATGGGAATATTTTAGTTTTTGTTGCTGGTGTTCGCGAAATAAAACAATGCCAGAGTTTATTAACGACACATTTTAGTCATTCATCTGACAAGGTCATTATTGCTCCTTTATATGGTGCATTAAGCCTAGCAGAACAACAAATGGCCATTGACGCTTGTGCTGTTAATACCAGAAAAATTGTCATCGCCACTAATATTGCAGAGACCAGTTTGACCATTGATGGCATATCCATCGTGGTGGATTCTGGTTATGAGCGTTGTATGGCCTATCAGGCACAATCGGGAATAGGGAAATTACATACGCAACGCATTAGCGAAGCGAGTGCTACGCAAAGAGCGGGACGTGCAGGACGTTTGAGTGCCGGACATTGCTACCGTTTGTGGTCAGAAGAAACCCGTTTGGCCAAACAGTCTTATCCCGAAATATCGCGTACGGAATTAACCTCTCTCTTACTCGAAACCCTAAATTGGGGAGTAACCGATGTCAGTGACTTATCTTTTATCTCGCAACCGCCTCAACGACACATTGAAAGGGCAAAGGCTTTGCTTAAAATATTTGCGGCAATAGACGATAAAGGACGTATCACTAAACATGGGCAGGCGATTAGCCAGTTGGGTGTAAATCCGCGTCTAGGACATTTGTTATTAGAGGCGCAAGTATTACAAGAGCTGCATGGTATTGCTCGACTTGTTGAGCTTGCGTGTTTGTTGATTGGATTACTCGAAAGTAACGAAAAAAACAGTGATGATATTGAAAGTATGCTGACTTCCCCATCCTATAGTGTGAAACAGCAACAAGGTGTTTTATTAAGAAAGCTGGGCGTAAAAAGGTCGGGCGGGTCTTTGCCGATGGATTACTGTGGATTACTATTAGCCATCGCCTTTCCTGATCGTATCGCGCAATCACGGGATTTAAATAATGGCATTTATCTGCTGAGTAATGGTATTGGTGCAACATTGTTATCGAATTCCAACCTTATTAATCAACGTTTTTTAGTTGTTGCAGATATGGCGTTGTCTGATCGTGGGGTAAATGGCGTTATATACAAAGCCTCCGTGGTTTCATTATCAATATTAGAAACTTTTTTACCGAAATATTTTAGTGAGCAAGAATTTGTTTATTGGTCCTTGCAGAATAATAAATTGATTGCTGAAAAGCGTTTGTATTTAGGCAAGCTTATTATAAATACACAGCCTTTACATAATCTGAGTGATGCACAAAGGTCGCAGGCTATATTGGCCGGGATTCAGCAAGCAGGTTTATCTTTTCTCTCTTGGACTGAGCAAGATAAACAATTATTATCTCGATTATCCTATGCTTCCGCACAGTTTATGGCATTCGATTATCCGATCGACTTTCCCGATTTTTCTGAACAAGCATTACTCGATGAGCTCGATTCTTGGCTTAGTCCATTTTTAACGGGTATTACGCGACCAGAACACATTAAGCGGATAGATTTAAAAGGCGCGTTACTTTCACGGTTATCTTGGGAGTTACAACAACGTTTTAATGGGTTATTTCCCATTACGATGAAAGTGTCCACAGGATCATCAATAAAAATAACTTATCGTGAGCGAGAAGCACCTGTATTATCGGTGCGTATTCAAGAAATATTTGGTCAGGAAAAAACGCCTAGTATCTTTGAAGGTCGAATTAAATTGCAGTTAGCCTTGCTTTCACCAGCCCGAAGACCATTACAATTAACACAGGATTTAACTACTTTTTGGAAAGGCGCATATCAAGATGTTAAAAAAGAGATGCGTGGACGTTACCCAAAGCATTATTGGCCTGATGATCCTTTACAAGCGATGGCAATAACAGGTACCAAAAAGCAGATGAATAAAAAGTAGCAGAGACAGTGATGTTGAAAAAAAAGAAAGTTGCACCTAAAAAGAAAAATAATAAGAAAGCACCGAGTAAAACAATTAAACAACGTTTCTTTGGTTTTCTTTGGTCACTTACCTGGAAGGTCAGTTTAGTTTTTATTGCGTTTATGGCTATCAGCGGGATCTATTTTGATAAAATGATCGAGCGTCGCTTAGATGGTGCTACTTGGCAGTTACCTGCGCAGGTTTTTGCACGACCACTGACCATTAAAAATGATATGTCATTGCCCCAGCAAGGATTAATATCAGAACTGAAGTTATTGAATTATCGGCCCGTTATTAAGGTTCAAGCGAGTGGTCAATTTTCAGTGTCGGGTAAAACGGTGACTATTTATCGTCGAGCATTTGATTTTCCTGACAAATCCGTTGCCTCTGAAAAAGTTATTGTCCATTTCTCGCGTGATAAAGTGAGTAAAATTAGTGATGAGCGAGGGCAAGTCTTAGCTACTTTTCGACTTGATCCGCTATTGATTGATCGTCTCCATTCACAACAACTTGAAGATCGTGTTTTTGTACCCTTTGAAAAAATCCCATCATTATTCATTAATACTTTATTGCTGATGGAAGATCGTAACTATTATCATCATCAAGGTATTTCTCCCTTAGCTATCGTTCGTGCATTTATTGTTAATTTTAAAGCTGGGCATACTGTGCAGGGGGGGAGTACGTTGACCCAGCAATTGGCTAAAAATCTATTTTTATCTCAAAAAAGAAGCTTATGGCGTAAGTTTAAAGAAGCGTATATCGCAGTATTAATGGATTATAAATACAGCAAAGATAAACTGTTAGAAGCTTATTTAAACGAGGTTTATCTCGCTCAGAATGGTAAAACGGGTATCTATGGTATTGGTTTGGCAAGTGATTATTATTTTGCTCGTCCAATTAATGAATTACGGATTGAACAAATTGCGTTATTAGTGGCGATTATTAAAGGGCCTTCCTATTATAACCCACGTCGTAATCCTAAACGGGCTCTAGCACGTCGTGATCTGGTGTTACGTTTGATGGTAGAAAATAACTTAATCACTGGTGATGATTACCGCTATGCGGTGCGAGATTCACTTAATTTGAGCGATAAATATGCTTTAAACCACCGTGCAAACCCCGCTTTTATTAGTTTATTACATCGAGAATTAGCATCAAAAGTACCAGCTTCCATACGCAAAAAAAGCGGGTTACATATCTTCACTTCGATCGATCCTTTAGCTCAACAAAATGCTGAATTAGCGGTTATGCAAGGCATCGAGCGTATTGCTAAAAAAGATACGAATGATCTTCAAGGGGCAATGGTTATCACGGACAGAGAGCATGCGGAAGTACGCGCATTAGTGTCTGGTCGAGATGTCAAATTTAGTGGCTTTAATCGTGCATTAGATGCGGTACGTCCGATTGGTTCGTTGGTTAAACCTGCGGTTTATTTGACCGCTTTAGAAGCAGGTTACGAGCCTGATTATCCCTTACCGGATAAACCTATTGTGCTAAAAAATTCAACAGGGCAACGTTGGCAGCCTAAAAACTACGATAGAAAGTTTCGTGGTGAGGTAAGCCTAACCTATGCACTGACCCATTCTTTAAATGTCCCTACTGTTAATTTAGGGATGAAAGTAGGGCTTAATAATGTGATTAATAGCCTTTATAAAATGGGGGTTCATGAAGATATTAAAGCGTACCCTTCATTAGTTTTGGGGAGTTTATCGCTTTCCCCTTTTCAGGTTGCGCAGATGTATCAACCGATTACGATGGGGGGCGTATACGAAACCATTTCCATTATTCGCGGCATTGCTAATAAAGAAGGGGAGTTGTTATACGAGCGAAACGAGCGAACTAAACAAGTCTTTTCGACGGGGTCAATTAATAAGCTCACATCGATATTACACAAGGTGACGACGGAAGGGACTTCACGAAGCTTAAGTTGGCGTAATCCTAACCAGTATTTTTCGGGTAAAACGGGGACAACCAATAATTTAAATGATAGCTGGTTTGTTGGTTTCGATGATAATCAAGTTGTTACTACCTGGGTAGGTAAAGATAATAATCAAAGTGCCAATCTGACCGGTAGTAGTGGTGCATTGGTATTGTTCTCGGATTATATGAAATTGAAAAAAGGAAAATAATCGTGAGTGATGAATTCATAACGCTTGAGCAGCTTATCGATGACTTTATTAGTAATCGTACTTGGGACAAGCAGTATCGTTTAATTATTCAATTGGGTAAAAAATTAGCTCCTTTGAGTGAACAAGACAAGCAACCTGAAAATCGCGTTAAAGGTTGTGATAGTGTTGCTTGGTTGGTCGTTGAAAAAAAAGGAGAACAATATTATTTTAAAATGGACAGTGATACCCGTGTGATTAGGGGATTGATGATGATATTGATGATTATTTATCAAGGTAAAACAGCAGCAGAAATTGCAGCAACTGATATTGCTATTATTTTTGAACAGCTCGGATTGTTGAACCATTTAAGCCCTTCACGTTCTAATGGACTATTGTCTATTGTTAATAAAATAAAAGGTATTACTGCTTTTGAATAAAATTAATTACTTATCTATTTCTTTCGTCTTATTCTTCGCGAATATGTTCTCTGTTGCTGTGGCGGCTCCTCTAACTGACTTAACATCGGATAAACAACGGTATGTTTATGATGTTTTTTATAAAAAAGTTTCCGTTGGTACAATGACGCGAGAATTTAATTTTCAAAATGGCCATGTTACAGGTAAGACAACGGCGGATTTATCTTTTTTATTTTATAAAATGAAAGGGTATCAACTTTCTGACATGTATTGGGATGAGGCCTCTATGTCTTTTCTTTCAAAGTCTTTTATTTATAAAGAAACGGGATCTCATAAAGAAGATACCAAGGCTACCTTTTTTGATAATGGCCATCAAAGCAAAATTACGGCCAAGGGGAAATCGAAATCATTTAAAAAAGAAAGTGTTATTTTAGATTTTCATGCGATTGGTATGCAAATGAGCGAAGGCATACGCCGTGGTGAAACACAGTTTGATTTCTATATGCAGACGACTGAAAAAGTGAAACATTACTATTTTGAAGTGAAAGGTAAAGAAACAATCGAAACTAAATTAGGTAAGTTTGAAACCTATCGTTTAGAGCAAACGCGTAAAAATAACAGAACACTGATTATTTGGTTTGCACCGGAAGTTGATTATCAAATGGTGCAGTTTTATTACAAATTTAATTTGCTAGATCTACGTGGAAATTTAGTTAAATATGATTAAAAACAAAGTGATTAGCAATAAAAAAATCCCCCAAAAAGGGATGTTGCATCCTGATAATCGTCATCATGGGCGTTACGATTTTAATGCGTTAACTCAGGTTTGCCCTGAATTGTCTGCTTTTGTTATTAAGAACCCTGCGAATGAAAGCACTATTGATTTTAGTAATAGCGAGGCGTTACGTGCTTTAAATAAAGCTTTATTACAGTTTTTCTATGATGTTCAATTTTGGCAAATACCAACTAATTATCTTTGTCCACCGATTCCAGGGCGTGCAGACTACATTCACTATTTATCAGACCTTTTAGCTGAAAATAATAATGGGGTTATCCCAACGGGTAAACAGGTGAAAGTGTTAGATATTGGAACTGGAGCGAATTGTATCTATCCCATTCTTGGTAGCCAAATTAATCATTGGTCTTTTGTTGGGACTGATATTGATCCGATATCTATTAAAACAGCTGCGTTAATTGTTAAATCAAATAAGAATCTTATCCCTTTTATTAAGCTTCGACTGCAAAAAAATCACACATCTATTTTCCAGGGGATTATTAAACCTCAGGATAAATTTACGTTAACCCTGTGTAATCCACCTTTTCATTCCTCCATGGCAAAGGCGACGGCTGGCACCTTAAGGAAGCTCAATAATCTTGATAAAAACCATTCAGGTGATAAAAGCGTTAAGTTAAACTTTGGTGGACAAGACAATGAACTCTGTTGTGAGGGCGGTGAAATCGCGTTTTTAAAACAGATGTGTACCGAGAGTAAAAAATATGGGCAGCAGGTACAATGGTTTAGTTCGTTGGTTTCAAAGTCTGAAAATGTTGCACCGTTAAAGAAATTACTTAAAACGCTTAATGCGAAACAGGTGAAAGTGATTAATATGTCTCAGGGACAAAAGATCAGTCGTTTGATTGCGTGGTGCTTTTGATGCTTATTTTTATATAAAAAACCCCAAGTAATATCGCTATTACTTGGGGGGTTATGTGCTGGGTTTACTTAAAATTAGTTAAGTAAACGCGCGCGTATTGTACCTTCAATTTCTTTTAATTTAGCCAGTGCAGTTTCTGCATCTTCGCTGTTTACATCAATAACAACATAGCCAATTTTCGCATTTGTTTGTAAATATTGTGCTGCGATATTGATGTGATTCTCTGCAAAAGCCAAGTTTATTTTAGTCAAAATACCTGGTTGGTTTTGGTGTACATGCAGTAAACGGCTAACATCTTGTTGAATGGGTAAAGAAACTTCAGGGAAGTTAGTTGCAGACAATGTTGAGCCATTGTCAGAGTATTTAACCAGTTTACCTGCAACTTCATAACCGATGTTTTCTTGTGCTTCCTGCGTGCTACCACCTACGTGTGGAGTAAGGAATACATTGTCAAATTTACGAAGTGGTGATTCAAATTCTTCTTTATTTGATTTTGGCTCAGTTGGGAATACATCAACTGCCGCACCAGATAGTTTTTTACTTTCTAATGCATCACATAATGCCGGGATGTCAACAACTGTACCACGGGCTGCATTCATAAAGATCGCACCATCTTTCATTTGTGCAAATTGGGTTGCTCCCATCATATTTTTAGTTGATGGTAGTTCAGGTACGTGCAAACTAACCACGTCAGATTGAGCAAGCAACTCTTCCATGCTATGAACTTGTACGGCATTACCAAGTGCTAATTTACTTTCTACGTCGTAGAATGACACTTTAAAACCAAGGTTTTCTGCAAGAATACCAAATTGTGTCCCGATATGTCCGTAGCCGATAATGCCGAGGTTTTTACCACGCGCTTCGTAAGAACCGATTGCCGATTTGTCCCATTCACCACGGTGTGCCTTTGCATTACGCTCTGGTACGCCACGTAATAATAATAGTGCTTGTCCTAAAACCAATTCAGCAACACTTCGCGTGTTTGAGAACGGTGCATTGAATACAACCACCCCTTTTTTCTGTGCAGCATCAAGGTCAACTTGGTTTGTACCAATACAGAAACAACCAATACCAACTAATTTATCTGCAGCAGCAAGTACTTTTTCATTTAAGTTACTACGTGATCGAATCCCAATAAAATGAACATCTTTTATTTTTTCGATTAATTGCTCTTCAGGTAATGAAGTTTTAATGCTTTCAATGTTGGTGTAACCCGCTTGAGAGAATGTTTCTACTGAGCTTGGGTGTAATCCTTCAAGTAATAGCACTTTAATTTTATCTTTACTGAGCGATAACGTAGTCATTTTAGTTCCTTGGGCGTTATAAGTGGTAAGTAATTAATTTGATTAAAAATTTATGAGCATAAAATAGCAAAAATTGAGGGCTATGTGAACAATTGCAAGGTTATTCACATAGCTAATTTTCAACTAGCTTATTCCAATTTTATCTATACGGGTTATTTTAAAGTTTGTACGCCGGTTGGCGAACCAACTAGTACAACATCTGCACCACGGTTAGCGAATAAACCATTAGTGACGACGCCAACAATGGCATTGATCTGCGCTTCAAGTTTAAGTGGCTCGGTAATACTTAGGTTATGAACATCAAGAATAATATTGCCGTTATCTGTTAATACACCTTGACGGTATTCTGGTTGGCCACCTAATTTAACTAATTCACGAGCAACATAACTACGTGCCATTGGGATAACTTCAACGGGCAGTGGGAAAGCACCTAAGATATCAACATTTTTTGTATTATCGACAATACAGATAAATTTATCAGCAACAGCGGCAACAATTTTTTCTCGTGTTAGTGCAGCGCCACCGCCTTTGATCATATGATTATATGGGTTGATTTCATCTGCACCATCAACATAAACACTTAACTCAGAGACTTCATTGAGATCGAATACTTTAATACCATAGGCTTTTAATTTTTCAGTCGATGCTAGTGAGCTTGATACCGCACCATCAATGTCGTTTTTCATAGTTGCAAGGGCGTCGATAAAATGATTTACCGTTGATCCTGTGCCAACACCAACAATTGAATTCTTTTTAACATAGGGTAATGCTGCATAAGCGGCTGCTTTTTTCATATCATCTTGAGTCATCTTTTATCTATCCTGTCTGCTGCTGAGATTAAGTGGCGAGATTATAACCCGTTAGATTGAGTTATCCATGAGATATTTGTTAATTTTTTCATTACCAATAGTAATGTTGACTTGGCGTGATAATTTCAGGTAACGGAACATCCCACTCTTCAATGGGGAGATTGTTTACTTGTTGGCAGTCATGAGCAAGCCCAATCGGATAAGGGCCTTTTTTGTCCTTAAACCATGGTGATAATATACGATCATAATAACCACCGCCCATACCAATACGATTTCCTTGTAAATCGAAGGCGACGAGTGGTGTAAATATAATATTCAATTTAGCAATGGCACAGCGATGAGTTGCACATTGTTTAGGTTCATAAATACCATATCGATTTAATGCCATTTCTGTCTTATGTGTATATTCAATAAAGATTAAATGGCCTTTTTTAATCGGATCGATGACTGGTAGATAAGTTTGTTTATTGTTTGCCCAACACCATTTAATAAATTCAACGGTTTCAATTTCCCCATCATTGGCCAGTGTAATGCCGATATGTTGTGCATTTTTGACTTTTGGGTGTGTAATTAATCGATTAAAGAGTTTATTCGCATCTGCGAGTTGTTGGGTGCTGGTTAAACCACGCCTTGCCGTTCGAATATCTTGGCGAATTTGAGCCCGTAATTGCATTGTTGATTGTGTTGGCTGATGAGGATGAATAACCATAATAGTCGACTCGTTAATAATGAAATACAGAGAGTCATTGGATTGTCTAATAGATTAAATGAAGAGGCAATTGTAATGTAGTATTTTTAATTAAAAGGAAGAATTTATTATTAAAAAGTTCGTTGTTATCGGTGAGTAACCCAAGGGCACCGTTATTGACTGTTGACCTTGAACCCGAAGGTCAAAGTCGGCGTCTTAGCAAAGACCGTAGGCTTCTCGATACTAGCCGAGTTTGCACAATAGAATTTGAACCAAGTCACCAGAGTAAAGCTTATCGGCTCAGGGACGTAGTCAATATAGCGAATACCCGAGGGTTATAAATACTCTACGTCAGATTTTTCCGTTTGAAAAGTATTTTTACGGATATTTTTGAAATGCAACAGGGAATGGTTAAATAGTAATCTGTATCTGTATGAAAATTATAGATCTTCTATTTTACAATTTACTTATAGGTAGGTTGTAATGCCTTTTCTATTGAATCTTGAAGGTATTGAATGCGCTCATTTAGCTTTTCTGTTTGTTTCTCATTGGTACTTTTTTCGGTTTGAAGCTCATGACAAACATTTAATGCCGCCATCACAATTAATTGTTCATTTCGAAGCGTACGACTGCTACTTTTTATTTCTTTCAATATATTGTTGAATTGCGCAACGGTTTCTTGAAGCGTTTCTTCCTTACCATCAGGACAGGCAATTTTATATTGTTGTCCTAAAATTGAGATCTCAACATTTGCCATAATTAATCCGTACAATAAAATATAAAATAGTCGCTAATAATATACTAACGAGCTTCACTTAAAAAGAAATAACCTATATGTACTCTTTTTAAATAGAGCACGGTTACTCAAATGAACCCATGACAGAATATAAATATTAGGTCATCCATTTCATTAGAAGTAAACGCTCAATAGCTTGATGATAAATACTAAAGTTTGGGTTTAAGGTATGAATCAGTATGATTTAATCGACTGTGTTTCACCTAGCGCCTTATCATTTTTTAGTCTATTTCTTTCTGCTTTTTTGAGGTAGCTCGAATATTGGCACTATAACTATCTAGCGATTAAGTTTCAAGTACTTACTGGTAGCTAGATTTTCTGAGTGTTAGAATATATTTATCATCACTATGATCTGAACATAATAAATTCATTGTTAATATAAAGAGTCATCTAAATGAGCAAAAAAACATTACTTAGTTTTGAAAAAATAACGCAAACCCTCGAGAACGCTGAACTTTATACAAATGCATCGGAAACACATGGTGTTTTGTCTGGGCTGGTTTGTGGCGGCGTTAAGCTTGATGATAAAAGTTGGCAATCTTTTTTTAACGATGTTGTTAATGAAGGAATGGGATTACCGCTAAATGTGCAACGTGTCATTGATTCAATTTATGAGCAGGTAGTTAGTCAAATAACCGATGATGGATTAGGATTTACATTATTATTACCGAATGATGATATTCCGCTTGATGATCGTGCTGAAGCGATGGCGCAATGGGCACAAGGGTTTTTAGTCGGTTTTGGTATGGTGCAACAAGGATTAAATGACGCATCTGATGATATTCAAGAATTAATTCGTGATATTCGTGATATTTCTCAAGTTGCGCTTGATTTTGAGCAAGAAGATGAAGAATCTGAAATCGCTTTTACCGAAATCGTTGAATATTTGCGGGTAGGGGCGATGCTTTGTTTTAATACTTTCTCTCGCAAAGCGACACCACCAGTCTCTGAAACCATCCATTAAAAATAACGTTGGTGCAAATCTCTTTAGATTATTTTTCTGATAGCATCTGTTTGGATACTATCGGTTTTTGCTTGTGTAATACCAATCGTAATAATTAGCTGATCTATTTTGCTGGTTAAAATAGTTTATGTCTTTGTTGAAAGTTTCGTTAAGGGAACAACCATTAAAGAATTAATGTCTTTATATTAATTCTCACGTTAGAGGATTCACTTGTTAATCTCTCGGTAGTGGCAACTTTCGCCTCAAACTAAACCATTTTTCCAGCGCAAAACTTAGATCATATATTTAATACAATTGTTATAATAAAAAGTAAATTCTCATTATAACAATATGATATAAAACTAATTGTGAATTACTTAATTAGGAATGCTTTATGAATGAATTTGAATCTCGAAGAATTAGTTTCTTTGAACAGATGAGTGATAATAGTCTTGCCATTTTTTCTTCTTCAGATGAAAAAGTTCGTAATAATGATTCTGAATATAGATTCCGACAAAGTAGCGATTTTTTGTATTTATCGGGTTTAAATGAACCCGATGCGTGTCTTGTGCTAGTGAAAACAGAAGACGCTCAAAAATCTATCTTATTTAACCGGGCTAAGGATAGGCTAGAAGAGATTTGGCATGGTTATCGATTGGGTCAAAAGGCCGCTGTTAGCGATCTTTATTTTGATCAAGCTTATCAAATTGATGAGTTACTTGAAAAGCTTCCTTTATTGTTAAATGGTATTGATACGATTTATTTCCCTATATTTCAAGATGAGAAATTAGAGATTGTATTGAAAGAAGTGATGACAGAAATGCGTGGAGATAAGCGTAAAGGGGTAATTGCACCTCATCAATTTATCGATAGTTTACCGATACTCCACGAAATGCGTTTGATTAAGTCTGAAGCTGAAATTGCATTATTATCTGAAGCCGCAGAAATTTCAGCTGCAGGGCATATTCGTGCTATGCAAGCATGTCGTCCGGGCATGTGGGAGTATCAGTTACAATCGGAAGTTGAGTATGAATTTGCTCAGCAGGGGACACGCGATATTGCCTATAACAGTATTGTTGCTGGTGGGGAGAATGCCTGTATTTTGCATTATACCAACAATAATCGCCAATTACGGGACGGTCAGTTGGTTTTAATTGATGCTGGGGCTGAATATCAAGGTTATGCGGGAGATATAACTCGAACGTTTCCCGTTAATGGGCATTTTTCTGAACATCAAGCGATGTTATATCAATTGGTGCTAGATATACAAGTTCGTGCGATTAGTCAGGTAAGGCCTGGTGCTACCTTGTTCGACATTAATCAAAATGTGATTAAACAAATGGTTGATGGCTTGATTGAGTTAGGCATTATGGAAGGTGATCCCGATGAACTGATTGCACAGGAAGCATATAAAGATTTTTATATGCATGGTATCGGTCATTATTTGGGCCTTGATGTGCATGATGTTGGTGAATACGGTACAAAAGATAATCCTCGTTTGCTTGAACCTGGCATGGTTGTGACCATTGAACCCGGTTTATATATTAGTCATGATGCAGATGTTGATGATGTATGGAAGAAAATAGGTATTCGTATTGAAGATGATGTATTGGTGACCGAATCTGGTGGCGATGTGTTGACCGCAGATGTTCCTAAAAGTATTAATGAAATTGAAGCGTTAATGGCAGATGCATAAATCGATGATAAATAAACAAACTACTGCTACCGATTATGATGTTGTCATTGTCGGGGCTGGGATCGCGGGATCTTTATTAAGTCATGCTATTTTGCAGCGCTCGCCCACATTAAATATTCTCTTAATTGATAATAATCCCCAACAAATAGAACCCGCTCGCCATCCTGGGTTTGATGCACGTAGTATCGCATTGAGTGCAGGAAGCTGTGAACTTCTCGATGATTTAGGGTTATGGTCGGCACTAAAAGAAAAAGCACAGGCTATTGATGATATTCATATTTCTGACCGTGGGCATATTGGGGCGTTAGATCTTATTAAAAACGAATCAGAGCTTCCCTTTGGTTATGTTGTGGAGTTGCAAAATGTCGGTGAAATTATTAACCGTCAGCTTGCAAAATACTCACAACTAACGCGTTTGTATAGCACCAGCTTGAAAACAATAGAAAAAACAGTCGAACATGCTATTTGTTATCTGCAGGATGGCACTCGATTTACAGCAAAACTATGTGTTGCAGCCGATGGGGGGGATAGTTTAACCCGTCAATTATTGAATATTAGTGCACAATCTTTTGATTATGGCTGTAGTGCAATGATTGCCAATGTTGCGTGCTCTCAACCGCATTTAAATAAGGCTTACGAACGGTTTACTGAAGATGGGCCGATTGCGTTATTGCCTTTAAGAGAAAATCGTTTTTCATTAGTTTGGTCGGTCAATAATAATGACCTAGATCGGCTCATGTCGTTAGACGATACTGAATACACCCGAGAAGTTCAACAAGCCTTTGGCTATCGTGCTGGCATTATCAATACAGTGGGTAAACGAGATACTTACCCTTTATTTCTAATTAAAATAAATAAGCCAATTACGCATCGAGGTATCTGTATTGGAAATGCTGCACATTGTTTGCATCCAGTCATGGGGCAGGGCTTTAATTTAGGGTTACGAGACTTGTATTCATTAGCACAAGTCATTAATCAACTTGATGATGTTCAATGTCTTGGTGAATATAAAATGATTGATCGGTATTGGTCAATCCGACAGCAAGATCATCACAATACCATCTTAATGACAGATACTATTGTTCGAGGTTTTAGTAGTCCAAATAGCCTTATGGTACTTGGTCGTAATATCACGTTACGTGCAATGAGTTGCTTACCAGCTTTGTCCTTACCGATCGTTAAACAAGCGAAAGGACAGTTTAATTTAAAAGGGATACACCATGATTCAATCCTATGATTTAGCTATTATTGGTGGAGGGATTGTTGGGCTAACACTGGCTGCAAGTTTAGCTGATAGCCATCTATCGATTGCATTAATCGAAGGAACTACAGCGAAGAAACTAGATGATGCGGTTATTGGGCGAGTGAGTGCGATTAGTTTTGCAAGTCAAACCCTATTTGAAAAGCTTGGTATTTGGCCATTGCTTAATAAACAGCGGATTACGCCCTACGACACCATGAAGGTTTGGGACCAAGATAGCGCAGCAAAAATAGAATTTAATGCAAAGCAGGTAGCACATGAACAGCTTGGTTATATTGTTGAAAATGAGCAAATAGAACATGCATTATTACAATCCGTTGAAAAACAATCGAATGTGACATTTTATTGCCCCGATCAATTAACCAATCTTGCCGTCGGTGAAGGTGAAAATTGGTTAACGCTAGAGAGTAATGAGTCACTGACTGCTAAGTTAGTGGTTGCTGCCGATGGTGCGAATTCGTGGATACGTAATAAAGCTGATATTCCCCTTGTATCATGGGATTATGACCACCACGCGATTGTTGCGACGATTAAAACTGAATTACCACATCAACAATGCGCAAGACAAATTTTCACACCGCAGGGGCCATTGGCTTTTTTACCGTTATTTGAACAAAACCTGTGCTCCATTGTTTGGTCTGTTCCACCAGAGAAAGCTGAATTTTTAATGGCGTTATCGAATAGTGAGTTTAATAAACAGCTTACGCGTGCTTTTGATAATCGTCTTGGTGCTTGTGAAGTGAATAGTGCACGTCAATCTTTTCCGTTGACCATGCGTTATGCGCGTGATTTTGCTAAACACCGTATTGCGTTAATAGGTGATGCTGCGCATACGATTCATCCATTAGCAGGACAGGGATTAAATTTAGGATTGTTAGATGCGTTAAGTTTAGCGCAAACCCTGAACGCAAATAATGAAATGGACAAAGACATTGGCATGTATCCGCATTTACGTCAATTTGAACGTTGGCGTAAGAGTGAAGCCTTGCAGATGATAGCTTCGATGGAATTATTAAAACGGGTATTTGAAGGGAATAATCCAGTTCAAAAAGGATTACGTGATTTCGCTCTGAATATCACCGATAAGTTTACGCCTTTAAAAACACAATTTGTTAAACAGGCAATGGGATTAACGGGTGAATTACCTAATATAGTAAAATGATAACCTGCAATTTTCCTTGCTGACTTTGCATCTTGAAGGAACATGGGTATATTACGCGCTATTACAAAATAAAATTTCAGTATTTAACCTGAAAATCAATAAAAGAGAAGAGTTCTATTATGATCATTAAACCAAAGATTCGTGGCTTTATTTGTACAACGACTCACCCTGTGGGCTGTGAGAAAAATATTCAAACGCAAATTGAATACACTAAAAAACAAGGGCCAATTAAAAATGGTCCTAAACGTGTATTAGTGATTGGCTCTTCTGCTGGTTACGGTATGTCTTCACGTATTGCCGCTGCATACGGAAGTGATGCATCTACCATTGGTGTATTTTTTGAAAAGCCTGCGACTGAGCGTAAACCAGGTTCAGCGGGTTGGTATAACAGTGCTGCCTTTGAAAAACAAGCAAAGGCAGACGGCCTGTACGCTAAAAGTATTAATGCCGATGCTTTTTCACATGAAACTAAAGCAAAAGTAATCGAGCTTATCAAGGCAGATCTAGGTCAAATTGATGCGATTATTTATTCCGTTGCTGCGCCTGTGCGTAAAATGCCAGATACAGGCGAAGTGATTCGTTCAAGCTTAAAACCGATTGGTGATACTTATGTATCGACTGCAATTGACACGAATAAAGATTGTATTATCGAAGCATCCGTTGAACCTGCTACGGAAGAAGAAATTGCTAATACTGTTACCGTTATGGGTGGACAAGATTGGGAACTTTGGTTAAGTGCACTGGCAGATGCGAATGTATTAGCTGAAGGCGTTAAAACCGTCGCTTACTCTTATATTGGTACAGAGCTGACTTGGCCAATCTACTGGGATGGTGCATTAGGGCAAGCAAAAATCGATTTAGACCGTGCCTCAACAGCTATTCAAAAACAACTTGCTCCATTAAATGGCGAAGCTTATGTTTCAGTACAAAAAAGTGTCGTAACACAGGCAAGTTCTGCAATTCCTGTTATGCCTTTATATATTTCAATGGTATTTAAAATCATGAAAGAAAAAGGACTTCACGAAGGTTGTATGGAACAAATTCATCGCTTATTCACGGCGCAGCTTTATAAAGAAGATGCAAGTGCACCAACAACAGATGATGCTCGTCGTTTACGTTTGGATGATTGGGAACTTCGTGATGATGTGCAACAAGCCTGTAAAGATCTATGGCCAACGATCACCACTGAAAATCTGTTTGAATTAACTGACTATAAAGAATATAAAGAAGAGTTTTTACAACTATTCGGCTTTGGTCTTGATGGTATTGATTACGATGCTGATGTGGATACATTAGTTGAGTTTGATTGTTTGTCTGTTTAATAACTGAACGACTTCGTATAGAAAATACCCACTAAGGTGGGTATTTTAGTTTTTATGCATTTATCTCTTTGTTTTGTTAAGTTTTTATTGCATCTTACAGATAATTTATTAGACTAAAGGCCAAATCGGTATGTAGCGCAGCTTGGTAGCGCACTGCTCTGGGGGAGCAGGGGTCGTAGGTTCAAATCCTATCATACCGACCAATTTTTTATTCAATACCCAATTTTACGACCAACTCATATACCTTTCGCTCCCATAAGGATCTTTTATGACACAGTTTTCGTTATCCTCTGAGCAACTACTTAAAGAAGTCCACTCCGTTTTTGATGTCCAAATGGCCGCTTTGTCAGCGCATAGCAAACGCCTTGGAGATGAATACCTATTAGCCCTCGGATTAATGAAAGCATGTAAGGGACGGGTGATTGTTAGCGGTATGGGGAAATCGGGACATATTGGCCGTAAAATTTCAGCCACACTTGCTTCATTAGGCACGCCTTCCTTTTTTATGCATCCTGGAGAAGCGTTTCATGGTGACCTCGGTATGATCACCGAAGATGATTTATTATTGCTTATCTCTTATAGTGGCGAAACCGATGAATTATTAAAGATAATTCCGTCGATTCAACACTTTGGCAACAAAATTGTGTCTATTACAGGCGGTATTAATTCCACATTATCACAGAATTCTGATGTCGTATTAGATGCCAGTGTTGAAAAAGAAACCTGTCCAAATAACCTCGCACCAACGACATCAACAACACTAACGTTAGTTATTGGTGATGCGTTAGCGTCGACATTGTGTTTAGAGAAAAACTTTAGTCCGATGGATTTTGCGCGTTTTCATCCCGGCGGAAGTTTGGGACGTCGTTTACTTACTTTTGTCGAAAACGATATGCGCAGTGATAACCTTCCCTTTGTAAATGCAGAAACATCATTGACTGATGCATTAATGGTTATGACAGAAACGCGGACAGGGTTAGCATTGGTAATGAAAGATGATAAGTTACAGGGTGTTATTACCGATGGTGATGTGCGTCGTTTTCTTATTTCAGCTGAAAGCATTGCCGGTTGTACTGCAGGCCAGTTAATGAATGAACGACCTTGCTTTATTTCTAAAATGTCACGCTTAAATGATGCAGAAGAAATTATGCGCGAAAAACATATCAAATGGCTGGTGGTCAGTGAAGATGGCTTTAAAGTCGACGGTATTATTGAGTGGGGACAATAGGCGTATTATTTCTTTCCAGAAGCCATAAATAATATGGCTTCTATTCTGCTAAGTTGTTCATTTTAATTTAATATTCCTCTCGCAAATCCCCATAATAATTGAAATATGACTGATTAATGGCTTGTAAAATAAGCGAACACGTAAATAAAGATAAAATGCGTCTTTATTTTTCCGTAATCACTTGAGCTTCTCTCTGTAATATACGATGATTGTTTTATTTTTCGATTTTTATATTTGCAGAGGTAAGCAATGACTCAGGTGGAAACTGGCCCTAGTAATTTTATTCGTAATATCATTGATGATGATTTAAAAACGGGTAAGCATCAGTCGATACATACACGTTTTCCCCCAGAGCCAAATGGCTATCTGCATATTGGCCATGCTAAGTCTATTTGTTTGAATTTTGGCTTGGCTGTAGATTATCCTAATGCACTTTGTAATCTTCGTTTTGATGATACTAATCCATTAAAAGAAGATGCAGATTATGTTGCAGCCATTCAAGAAGATGTTTCTTGGTTAGGCTTTAAATGGGCTGGCGATATTCATTACTCTTCAGATTATTTTGAGCAATTATATGCCTATGCGGTTGAGTTAATTGAGAATGAAAAAGCCTATGTTTGTGAGCTAAATGCAGAGCAAACACGTGAGTATCGTGGCACATTGACTTCACCTGGTAAAGATAGTCCATTCCGTAATCGTCCTATTGCTGAAAGTTTAGATTTGTTTGCACGTATGCGTGCAGGTGAATTTGAAGAAGGTAGTATGATGTTACGTGCAAAAATAGATATGGCATCACCTAATATGAAAATGCGTGATCCTGTTATTTATCGAATCCGCTTTGCACATCATCATCAAACAGGTGATAAATGGTGTATTTATCCTATGTATGATTTCACACATTGTATTTCTGATGCAATTGAAGGGATCACACACAGTTTATGTACGCTTGAGTTTGAAGATCATCGCCCATTATACGATTGGGTTTTAGCGAATATTAGTATTAAATGTAAACCTCGCCAAATCGAGTTTTCGCGTTTGAACCTACAATATACGCTCACCTCAAAACGTAAGTTGAATGCGTTAGTGGTTGATAAAATTGTTGATGGTTGGGACGATCCGCGTATGCCGACTATTTCTGGTATGCGTCGTCGAGGTTATCCCGCTGCGGCTATTCGTGACTTCTGTCAACGTATTGGTATTACCAAACAGGAGAATACCGTTGAATTAGCTTCACTAGAAGCCTGTGTTCGAGAAGATCTCGAGGCAAATGCACCGCGTGCAATGGCCGTTATCGATCCAGTCAAAGTGATCATTACTAATTATGATGAGCATAAAACAGAGCAATTAACTGCACCTATGCACCCTAAAGATGAAAGTATGGGAACCAGAACTTTACCTTTCTCTGGGCAAATTTATATCGACCGTGCAGATTTTAGAGAATCAGCGAATAAAAAATATAAGCGTCTCGTACTTGGTAAAGAAGTGCGTTTACGTAATGCTTATGTGATTAAAGCCGATGAGGTTATTAAAGATACAGAGGGCAATATTACTGAAATACATTGTTCTTATGATCCTGAAACATTAGGTAAAAATCCAAGTGATGGTCGTAAAGTCAAAGGTGTGATTCATTGGGTTGATGCAACAAATAATAAACCGGCAGAGTTTAGAATTTATGATCGTTTATTCTTAACGGAAAACCCCGGTGCGGCTGAAAATGTTGAAGAAGTCCTGAATCCAGAATCCTTAATTGTGCGACATGGTTTTGTTGAACTTGGATTAGCAGATGCAGTCGTTAACGATGCACATCAGTTTGAACGCGAAGGGTATTTCTGTGCCGACAATGATTCTAATACTGAACATTTAGTGTTTAATCGTACCGTTGCATTACGCGACTCTTGGGCTGGTTAGTCTTTTAAAAATTAAGCAGTAACCTATTATTTTGGTTACTGCTATCCAACTTTCTTTGTCCCCCTCCACTAGCAAGAAAACTATACTATACTTGCCATTTACTATTTATTCCCTTTAATACCAATCGTAATAATTAGCTGATCCATTTACGGGGTAAAATTGTTTATTGCTTTATTGAAGTTTTCCTAAATAGAGCAGCTATTTACATCAATTTCTACCTCTAATTAAAGTATTTTCCTGCGCAAAATTTAGATCCGTTATTTAATACAATTGCTATAATATAATCATTTATACCCGTTACCAATCAAGATGCAGAAATCAGCAAGACGAGAGGTGAGCAGATTCGAGGCATAAAGGTGAAGATCTAACGGGTTAAATCGAGACTTTATAACAACGAAGATGTTTGCCTCTCGTCTTGCCCTGCGGGTCACTAGCTCGAACACCAATACTGCGTTATAACATTCGATAAGGACTAGCCATTGTCATCATGTTACGCCTTGCCTTGGTATCCGAGCTAGTGACTGATAAGCGTATCTTGATTGGTAACGGGTATATATACATCAAATAATATTTAAAATTTAGGAGTTACCGATGGAGTTTGAAAAAATGCTTAATATTCTAGCAAGTGAAGATGGATCCGATCTTTACTTGTCTACAGGTGCTCCACCGACTGCAAAGTTTCAAGGCACCTTAAGGCCGCTTATTGAGACGCCTTTTTTACCGGGTGAAATTGCTGTTATTGCAGATTCTATGATGGATAAGGAACAAAAAATTGCATTTGAGCAAGATTTAGAAATGAACTTAGCTATTTCTATTTCTTCAGTAGGGCGGTTTAGGGTTAATATTTTTAAGCAACGTAATGAAGTGTCGATTGTTGCGCGTAATATTAAAGTCGATATCCCTAAATTTGCAGATTTAAGGCTACCCGAGATACTCAAAGACGTGATTATGACAAAACGTGGTTTGGTCCTTTTCATCGGTGCAACAGGATCGGGTAAATCGACTTCATTAGCGGCTTTAATCGATCACCGTAATATGAATTCATCGGGTCATATTATTACCATTGAAGATCCAGTTGAATTTATTCATAAACATAAGAAAAGTATTATTAATCAACGAGAAGTTGGGGTTGATACACGTAGTTTTCATGCTGCACTTAAAAATACATTACGACAGGCACCCGATGTTATTTTAATTGGTGAGATCCGAGATCGTGAAACAATGGAGCACGCACTCGCCTTTTCTGAAACGGGGCATTTAGCGATTTCGACATTGCATGCAAATAATGCGAACCAAGCCTTAGACCGTATTATTAACTTTTTTCCCGAAGAACGCCGCGATCAATTGTTAAATGATTTAGGGAATAATCTTAAATCGTTTATTTCCCAGCGTTTAATTCCAACGCTAGATGGAAAACGTTGTGCAGCGATTGAAGTGATGATGGGAACGTTGACAATACGTGACATGATAAAACGAGGTGAATTTGGGCTTCTAAAAGATGTAATGGAAAAATCAAAACAATTAGGGATGCAAACCTTTGACGGTGCTCTTTTTGATTTGGCTATCGTTGATGGATTGATATCTGAAGAAGAGGCAATTAAAAACTCCGATTCACCCACAAACTTAGCGTTAAAATTTAAGCTGCACCATGGAGGGTTTGCAGAACAAGCTGAAGAAGATAGTAATAACAAAGGTGGATTAGAATTAGAGCCCGATAAACCTTCATTTTCAGACGAATTAAGTTTTTCTTAAAGTATGCCTTACAGCTGTTGGTATTTCGCTTGCAGCTGTTATTTTCTTCTTATCTAAGCCTCTTTATGTATCCTTCTGTCGCCAGTTCTTTTTTAAATAGGTTTTAATATCAATCGTAATAATAAGCGGAATTGATATTACCGGTAAAAATTGTTTATTTCTTTATTGTAAGTTTCGTAAGGAAATAACCATTTACACTAATTTTCGGCGAGTATTAAAAAATTTGTTCTGCGCAAAATTTAGATAATTCTATTTAATATAATGGTATGACAACTGAATTTCTGTTTATTGTTTTATAGATAAGGGAAGTTTTATTTTTAGTAGGAATAATTTTGAGGTTAATAAAGGAAATTGGCGGAGTGGACGGGACTCGAACCCGCGACCCCCGGCGTGACAGGCCGGTATTCTAACCAACTGAACTACCACTCCGCTAAAATCTTTTATTGTTCTATAACTCACATTATAGACTGACTGTTTGTACACATCGTTCTTTTCATCTTAAAGATGAAGTTGGCGGAGTGGACGGGACTCGAACCCGCGACCCCCGGCGTGACAGGCCGGTATTCTAACCAACTGAACTACCACTCCACGAGTGTGTTACAGCTTTCTTCATTTTTATGTGTTGGTTACACATAAATCGTTATTAAATTAATAATAACTGTTTGCTTATATTTGCAATACGGTTGGCGGAGTGGACGGGACTCGAACCCGCGACCCCCGGCGTGACAGGCCGGTATTCTAACCAACTGAACTACCACTCCACGAGTGTATTACAGTTTAAGCATTTGATAATTATAACTCATACTTAGTATGATAGTTGGCGGAGTGGACGGGACTCGAACCCGCGACCCCCGGCGTGACAGGCCGGTATTCTAACCAACTGAACTACCACTCCACGTGATAATTATCAGATTCAACATGCTAGCTAAAGTTTGTCAATTTCAATTGAAATTGGCGGAGTGGACGGGACTCGAACCCGCGACCCCCGGCGTGACAGGCCGGTATTCTAACCAACTGAACTACCACTCCAGCTAACATCAATACGTTGTGTTTAACACTACGTTGTTGAGGCGCAGATAATACGTAGTTGCTTTTACAGAGTCAATAAGGAAAAACAAAAAAAAGCCAATATTGTTATTTTACCCAATCAAACGCCTGTTTTATGTGCAGATTGAGTGAAAAAATAAGCACTGAATCTAAAATCATTTAGACTTTGTCGAGTCAGATTGTAAATCTGTCATGGTCAGTTCGTCCAATGAAAATTCAGGGTTTTCTGCTGCGAGTGCTTTCTTTCTTTGTATCCCGATTAAAAAATAGACTACGCCGGCAAGGATGAATAATCCACCAATAGATATTGCGCTAATGACCCATATATTTTGCCATATTGGCGTTTCTTCAATAACTTCGAGTGGATCTGTTGGCAGTGCTTCACTTAATTCTATTGTTGGCATAATTACTTTTTTTCTTAACCAAAATTTCAACTCCGAAAGTTGAAGCTCTATTTCTCGTCCCGATACGGTTGTCGCAAAGGCTTTACCGGATAAAGTAAAATCACCATGCGCTACTTTTTGTATCTTGGTTAGTGTATTTGGTGTTGAAAGGTTTTCGGTGCCATGCAAAATCAGTTGAGTGACGACATTATTACTTGCATCTTTGATCAAACCATCGATGGTAACTGAGCTAGGAGCTAATTCCTCTGAGTCAACTTTAAAGGTAAATTCAGCTTCATCACTACCATATTCTCGTTGTTTAAATGTGTAACTGATTGGAGATGGGAAAACAACGGCATCTTTATTTGTACTACGCATAAAAACTTCATTTTTTGTTCTTACGCTTAAGAGGTATCGACCGGGAGTGGTATTAACAAACATACGTGCGGTTAAATTGCCATCGAATGGAAGGGCATCGTAGCTTTTACCATCGTCTTTATATAAGGATAATTGCGTTTTATGCTCTCCAATTAGTGCGACAGATAATTTTGCACCACTGAGGTAGTTTTTATCGGTCATGATTTGATCGTCTAAATAGAGGGATGCATGGGTTGTAATATATTCTCTTACATACAGTTTTAATGGCAGTTTATTTGTTTTTAATTCGACTTTGCTAATTATTTTGATTCGATTTTCACTGTCTAAATTAGCGACGGCTTGCCAAGGTCCAGCCATCGGATTTTCAATAGTAATCATATCGACGTTATTTGTTGCAACCCAAGTTACACTTTTAGGATGATTTTTTTCATACAGTTTACTGCCGTCTGGACGAACAAGAACAACAAGTTGACGTCCCTGCGAATGGTTAAGTATAAATGTAATTTTTTCCGTATAAGGGTCAATACGGAAGCGATTATCTAACAGGGCAATGTCACTTGGTGCATAAATGGTATGTGCTAAGGAATAACCAGTGGCCATCAGTATGAATATACCGATGGCCATATGTTTTACTATTGTCGCCACAGGCAACTCCCCGATTTTTCTATCAAGTCTAAACGCTTCTGGTGTTCTTCATTTTCAGTATCAGTTGCGTTGATGACGATGAGTGGTACGTGCGATTTATGTGCTCGTCGCGTTGTGGTAGTTTCACTGATATCACCGCTATAAAGATTAAGTTTTTTTTGTCCGCCCGTCATAAACAGGTAAACATCAGCTAATATTTCAGCATCAAGTAATGCACCATGTAAAACACGATGTTTGTTATCAATACCATATCGATCACATAAAGCATCCAGATTATTTCTTTTTCCAGGAAAAATCTTTCTTGCCATAACCAGTGTATCGGTCACCGTGGCAATTTCTTCAGTCGGTTGGGTCTTTTTATTTACAAAACGGAATTCTTGATCCATAAAGGAGACATCGAAGGGCGCATTATGAATAACTAATTCAGCACCTTTAATAAAATCAATAAACTCATCGGCAACTTCATCAAAAGTTGGCTTATCTTGCAAGAACTCGTCGGTGATACCATGGACTGCAATAGCTTCTGGATCAACTTCTCGGTCAGGCTTGATATAGACATGGTAGTGTCGTCCGGTTAAACGGCGATTAATGACTTCGACACAACCTATTTCAATAATACGATGACCAAGACAAACATTGCCATCTTTATTCATACCGGTTGTTTCTGTATCTAGCACGACCTGACGAGTTGCTTTACTTGTGTTCATTGAGATCTCTATTTATAGTGCACGTTGAGGTAATATGCATATATTAGCAAACCTAGCCTCGCACTGACAATTTAACTAATGCGGCATTCAAATGAAAAAAATACAGCTTTTTACAGATGGTTCATGTTTAGGCAATCCTGGTCCAGGCGGCTACGGTGCAATTTTAATTTTTAATAAACATCGAAAAGAGTTATCAGAAGGGTACCTTCGCACCACCAATAACCGTATGGAAATGCTTGCTTGTATAAAAGGCTTAGCGGCGCTAACAGAGCCTTGTGAAGTGGATTTAACCACAGATAGTCAGTATGTTAGACAAGGAATCACACAGTGGATCCATAATTGGAAAAAGCGTGGGTGGAAAACGGCTGCAAAGGCACCGGTTAAAAATGTCGATTTATGGAAGCTACTTGATCAGGCGCAGGAAAAGCACACGATTACTTGGCATTGGGTAAAGGGGCATTCTGGGCATCCTGAAAATGAGCGCTGTGATGACTTGGCGCGTGAAGCTGCGGAAGCTAACCCTACACAGGAAGATATTGGTTACGACGGGTAATCTTAAGTGCGAGAAGGGCGACGCGTTACAATAGGTTGACGGTTGATAATTGGCTTTTTAAATTTAAAGGGCGATTTAATATGGGTCATTTTAGCCGATTGTTTTTTAGCAACGATAAAATAAGCGCTACAAAAAGAAGGCGCATATTGTTGTCCTAATTTTTCAACGTAATTTGAGATTAAACAATTCCCTTCTAAGGGAAGAAAGTTGAAATGTTGTTCTTGGGTAATTTCAAAGCCTAATACCGATAACCAATCAACGACTCTATTAGGAAAAAATAAGCGTGTTTTTTTTATGTTTTTAGGCTTAAATAAAGAGCGAAAACCAAACATACTAATAGGGTTATATGCGCTTAGCATTAATGTTCCATCAAGCGTTAACACCCTATCAATTTCACGTAGCAATTGATGTGGATCATTCGAGTAATTTATCTCATGAGCAACAATACAAAGGTCAATGGATGCATCCTGCAAAGGTAATTGTTGCAGATCGGCTTGTAAATCAATGTTATTTTCATTGGCAGCACAGTTTACATGGTGTCTAATTGGCGATAATGTCGTGTCAAGAGAGCAACTAAGATGGCCTAATTTTAAAAGGTGGTAGCCAAAACATCGAGGCAAATACTTTTCGATTTGAGTTTGTGTTTGTTTATGTAGTCTTTCACCATTTAATAGTTCGTCCCAATTCTTAACGGGCGTGATAAGTTGCGCTGTTTTTGCTATTTTCATTTATTAATTCCAAGTACAAGAGAGCGATTATCAATTATGGTTAATATTTTAACAATTCAGGCATTTTCAGATAACTATATTTGGCTTATTAAAGATAGTCAAAGTACGCATTGTATTCTTGTCGACCCCGGCGAAGCCGCACCTGTTTTACAACTACTAGAGAACCAGCAACTGATAGTCGATGCCATTTTATTAACACACCATCATAAAGATCATACGGGTGGTGTAAAGGCATTGTTAGACGCTCAACCCCAGGATATTAAACTTTACAGTAAAAATATGTTATTTCCTCAATGTGAATTAGTACATGAAGGTGACACCTTACATTTCTTTGATGGGCGTTATTCATTACAAGTAACTGAAGTACCTGGTCATACATTAGATCATATTGCATTTTATAATGACGACGCTCTTTTTTGTGGCGATACGCTTTTCTCTGCTGGATGCGGACGTGTTTTTGAAGGGACACATGAGCAAATGTATGATTCTGTTTCTCGTTTAGCGGCGTTACCTGAACATACTAAGGTCTATTGTGCCCATGAATATACGCAAGCAAATTTGAGTTTCGCCCTACAAGTTGAACCTAAAAATGAAGCGTTACTGGCTTATACGCGAGAAGCGAGCAAAAAACGTCAGCAGGGGATTCCGACTATTCCAACATCTATTGGACAGGAGAAGGCAATTAATCCTTTTTTACGTTGTGAAGAAGCCGTTGTTATTAATCGAATGCAAAACATATTAGCCCAGCCTATTAGCAGTCATCTTGAATGCTTTAAGGCATTACGTACCTATAAAGATAATTTCTGATTTATGATGGGGATATTAGCAACAGGTACGATATCAATCGTAGTCATTAGTTGATCTATTTTACGGGTTAACGTTGTTTACTTCGTTGTTGAAAGTTTGTAAAGGGAGTTGCAATTTAGATCTGCTTTCGCTTTGAATTAGACCATTTTTCAGCGCATAATTTAGATCGTATATTATGTATCTTATTGAAACAACGTAAAAATGAATTGACTATATTGCAAATTGATCATTGAATAATCATTAAAATAACAACCAAAATAATTATCCTCTTTTTATCGTTATTTTAATTTTAAGTTACAGATATGTAAGCATTTTTAGATAATTTAAAGGGTGTGACATTATTCAATAATAAGACGATTGTAAAAGCTGAATTTAAATTTGTTTTACGATAGAATGCGTCACTTATTATTTCTATAAGTGGTCTGCTATGAAAATTATTGTTTCTTTTTCCTTACTTTTTTTACTCACAGCTTGTCAGGTTATTCCTAATACAGAGACTACTGTAACAACCAATGATCCTTTACATACTTCTCATGCTGCAGACGATGTAGTCGAAAGTGTGAATTATGACGTGAGCTTAGATGAAGAAGAGGGACTATCTCACCTTGCAGACGAAAGTGAAGGTGTGATCGCAGATTCTACTAAAACTGATCTTCAAGCAGTCTCTCCGCCTGTTTATAAAAACTTATGGTTAAAGCTAGCTGAAGATTTTTCATTTGATGTACCTGATAATGAAAATATTGCTAAATATCGAGATTATTACCTAAGCCACCCTAAATATTTAGAACAGGTCTCAAAACGTGCGGAGCCTTTTTTATATCTTATCGTTGAAAAAATAGAAGCTAAAGACCTTCCTCTTGAGCTTGCTTTGTTGCCTATTGTTGAAAGTGCATTTGATCCCTTTGCTTACTCCTCAAGTAGCGCCTCCGGATTATGGCAGTTTATGCCTGTGACGGGGAAGCGTTTTGGATTAAAACAAAATTGGTGGTATGACGGCCGTAGGGATGTGTTTGCATCGACGGAAGCGGCTTTAAGTTACATGATCTATTTGCATGACTTTTTGGATAACGATTGGTTACATGCGATTGCTGCTTATAATTCAGGCGAAGGTCGAGTACAAAACTCTGTACGTAAAAACAAGCGCGCAAATAAAGAATATGATTTCTGGAACCTGTCTTTACCAAAGGAAACACAAAATTACGTACCAAAGCTACTTGCCTTGGTTGATATTTTACGTAATCACGAACAATATAACGTGACCTTACCCGTTATTCCTAATAAACAAGTCTTAACCTACGTTGATACTGGTTCTCAAGTCGATCTCGCCTATGCTGCTAAATTAGCTAATTTATCCGTGGCTGAAATCCAGTTGTTGAATCCCGCATTCAATCATTGGGCAACCTCCCCTGAGGGGCCTTATAAGCTTCTTGTTCCAACCCGTATTGCAGAACAATTTACAGCTGAACTAGCGAAAACGTCACCAGAAAATTTGATTCGCTGGGATCGTTATAAAGTTCGTTCTGGTGATAGTTTAAGTGTGATTGCAAAAAGAATGGGGACAACAACACAAGTTCTAGAGCAAATAAACAATTTAGATAATTCACTTATTCGTGTCGGGCAGCCATTGCTTATTCCTGTTGCGAGTAAAGGTCATGAAAATGAATTGTATGCTCAAGCAAAGCGTTTTCAAGATCCCGCTACTGAAAAAGGCCAAAATAAACGTAAAATTCAGTACCAAGTTGTTGATGGTGATTCTCTCTGGGATATCAGTCGTCGTTATAATGTAACCTATCAAGATATTGCTAAATGGAACAAAATATCAACGCGAAAAACATTACGTCCAGGTCAAAAATTAACGATTTGGAAAGTTGATGGCGCATCTAGAAATACGCAAATAGCACGCACTGCGGTTCATTACGAAGTACGTTCTGGTGACTCTATTGGCACAATTGCGAATAAATATGATGTAAAAACTGCGGATATATTACGTTGGAACAATTTGAACAAGCGTCAATATATTAAACCGGGTCAAAAGCTAACCATTTATTCAACAAAAAAACAGGTAACAGAACCTGCATTAGAAAGTATTTCATATACGGTTGTTGCAGGGGATTCATTAAGTGTTATTGCTAAAAACTTTAATGTTAAAACCTCTGATTTAACACGTTGGAATTTGCTAAGTGGTAAGTTACGCATTAAACCTGGGCAAAAATTAACCATTTATACAGCAGAGCAAAAAAAGACAAATATGTCCGCATCATCTCAGCGTTATACGGTTCAACCGGGTGATTCATTAAGTGTTATTGCGAATAAATTTGATGTGCAAACTGCAGACTTAAAGCAATGGAATCAATTAAATGATAAACAATATATTAAACCCGGCCAGCAATTAATCATACAGGGAGAAGAAAAAACATCAGGCGCTCAAAAATCTGTTAGTCCAGTCATTTATACGGTACAACGTGGCGATTCTTTAAGTGTTATCGCTGCTAAATTTAACGTTAAAACAACAGATTTAAAAGATTGGAATAATTTATCGAATAATAAATATATCCAAATAGGTCAAAAGTTGACGGTGTTTGCAGCTTCGGCGCAACAATCTAAATCAGTGGCCTATACGGTGCAGATGGGAGATTCCTTGGGCGTTATTGCAAATAACTTCAATGTTAAAACCGATGATCTAAAGCGTTGGAACCAATTAGGTGATAAAGCTTACCTTATGCCAGGGCAAGAATTAACGGTTTATACTGAGTAAAAACTAACTTTGTTAATTATTTACTCATTGCTGTTGATTGAAGTGAGTAGATAATTAGCTGAATGGTAACGGGTATAAATCAGAGATTTCATCACCATGCTATTCCCAATATATTATTCTAACGATAAATGAATTTTTGTTCGATGCTCATAATTTAAGATATTTAAATTATTTCCCCAATATTTTTCGACTAATTGGTTTATTAATCCACTTTTTTCAGCTTGAAATAAAGCCTCGGTGAGTATCTTTTCATACTTTTTTCCTGCATTTAAGCCAGTTTTACTTAAATAGAATTGGAAGTCTCTGTCATAAATAAAGACGAGGTTATTTTCGATATCAAGATCAGGGTATTGTTTAGATTCATTTACAATCTCGTTGATTCCTCGAGGAAAATAATCGTAGGTATGATTGCGCGGTATCATTTTGAAAATAGCTTCCCAATTGCCTTCTTTTTCTTTATATCGCAGATTGTTGGCTTTCCACACTTGCGCATCAAACCAGTGCATTCCCATTCCTGCTATTAATTGTAAGTTTCTGAAGTCATTTAAGTTTTTTACTTTATCATACAAATATTGTTCACCTTGCTTAATGAATAAAATACGTTTGCCAATTAAGTTTTGAGTAAGGTTAACCTTGATTGGGATATATTTTTGATCGCGTTGTTTCGACGATATCATCCAAAAAAGTGATAAATTTCCATTGTTGAGTTGTTGTATGACTCGTTTTTGAGGGTAGTTTTTATTGATTAGAATAGGAGTGTGACCACTTTTAATGAGCGCCGTTGTTAATAATTCATGGAAAAAATCTTTTTGTCTTGGTGATTCGCTGATTGTGGGGATAACCAGTTTCACTGTTTCTGAAAACGCTTTTGGTATTGTTGAAACAATAATAGAAGCGAGCAATACAAGAAATTTTGTGTAGTATAAAATGGTTAGGATCCTTTTATTACTGACCTGTAATAAAATTTATCATTCTAATGCAGTTGTTTACTACTATTAATTTGTTTTTTTAGGGTTTTTATATTAGTTTTTAGAGGGACATAGCATAAACGAATCTGTGCTGAAATATCGCTTTGTATTGTTTGCGTATTTTTTGCTTATTGCGACGATTATTTCTTAAAGCGTTTCATTTATGATAAATGACAGTAGATTGGCTAATATGGTAGCATTGCGCTTCCTGCCTTACTGTTTCAATATGTAATTACTTAAACAAAGAAGAAACCGATATGAAAAAAATTTTATTAGCCTCTTTAATTACTTCTGCACCTTTCTATGCATCAGCCGACATGCTAATTGGTGGTGATATAGAGTTAAATGTATGGCAACAAGAGCAGAGCTTTACCCCTTATTCTCGTGAATATGATGGTGGAAGTAATACAGCGGTGACTTTCGAAGGTTCAATCGAGCATTTTATTCCATTAATTCCTAACCTTAAATATTCGCAATCATCCGTTGATGGTGATTATCTTGAATACACAAAACGTGATTTTACCCTTTACTATGAGTTTTTAGATAATGGCATTGTTTCTATTGATGGTGGGCTTGGTATTACGAATTTAGCGGATGGTAGTGTTCGTAATCCTAGTTTGTCTAACTGGCAAGATTTTGAAGGATATGTACCACACCTATATGCAGCAGCTGAAGTCGGTATTCCTGGCACACCATTTACTTTATTTGCGAAGGGAAATGGTATCAGTTATAGCGACAATAGCATGATGGATGTTTCTTTCGGTGCAAAATATAGTGTGCCACTGATCGCTTTTGATCTTGATTTACAGGCTGGTTATCGATCTCAAACTTTTGATTTAGAGGGGTTTGATGATCTTAATATTGATATTGATTCGCAAACCGACGGTATCTTTCTCGGCGCAAATATTGATTTCTAAATTTGCTTTTAACTTTGTATAAAAAAGCCCGATATTAATGAATAATATCGGGCTTTTTGTTTTAAGTCGTTAATCTATTCTTTTAACCAAATGGCCACTTGTTTTGCAAAATAAGTTAAAATACCATTCGCGCCGGCACGTTTGAAGCACAGTAGTGATTCAAATATAGTTTCTTTTTCCTTTAACCAACCATTATCAATAGCTGCTTTGTGCATCGCATATTCACCACTCACTTGATAGGCAAAGGTCGGGACTTGAAGTTCCGTTTTAACGCGACGAACAATATCCAGATAAGGCATTCCTGGTTTAACCATCACCATATCTGCACCTTCATTAATATCCAATGCAACTTCGTGGATAGCTTCATCACTATTTGCGGGATCCATTTGGTAAGTCGATTTATTACCGCCTTTTAAGTTGCCAGCACTGCCGACGGCATCTCGGAAAGGACCGTAATAATTTGATGCATATTTGGCACTGTAGGCCATTATTTGAGTATTGATATAACCTGCATTTTCTAATGCTTTGCGGATTGCGGCTATACGGCCATCCATCATATCCGATGGCGCAACAATATCTGCTCCTGCTTGTGCATGAGAAAGCGCTTGTTTAACTAATATTTCAGTGGTGATGTCATTAAGCACATAGCCAGTTTCATCGATAATGCCATCCTGACCATGAACCGTAAAGGGGTCAAGTGCGACATCGGTGATCACCCCAAGTTCAGGACAAGCGGCCTTGAGTTGTCTGACAGCGCGTTGGACAAGGCCTTCGCTATTGTATGCTTCTTCTGCCATTTCTGTTTTTAATGTTGCAGGTGTAACTGGAAAAAGTGCAATTGCAGGAATGCCTAGTTCGGTTAATAGTTTGGCTTCTTTAATGAGTAAATCTATCGATAAACGTTCAATACCTGGCATTGATACAATCTTTTCTCGTGTATTTTCGCCTTCAATAATAAACATTGGGTAGATAAGATCATTAACAGAAAGTTGATTTTCAGCAACTAAACGACGGGAGAAATCATGTTTACGTACTCGACGTGGGCGGGTTGCTGGAAAGTGTTGAGAAAGAGTCATTGTTACTCCTTAAAGGGTAAATTAAAAAATTCCTGGCTAGTTTTTTTAGTCTGGTTAATAAGCATTTCGACAGATTGTTCTCTAGCGAGTGCAATACATTCGGCAATGTAGGGTAGATATTTTGGTTCATTACGACTGGATTTTGGTTTCGGACGCATTGAACGTGGTAAAAGATAGGGGGCATCGGTTTCAATCATTAATCGATGCTCTGGAATAAGCTTAACTAAGCTAAGAAGCTCTTTTCCACGGCGTTCATCACATATCCAGCCTGTAATGCCAATATGAAGATCAAGGTCTATATAACGCTCTAATGCGTCTTGGTTCCCGGTAAAACAATGAACAACGGCATTGGGTAATTGTGAGCGATAAGGATTCAACAGTGTAATAAAGCGATCACTTGCATCACGCTCATGCATGAATACTGGCAGTTGTAATTCGACCGCAAGTTCAAGTTGTTGAATAAAGGCATATTCCTGTTCTTTCGGAGTAGAAAAATTACGGTTAAAGTCTAATCCACATTCACCTATTGCTTTAACCTGAGGACTACTTGCTAATGTTCTTAATGTTGACAGGCTATCTTTATTAAAGCTTTTCGCATCGTGTGGGTGAATACCTGCCGTTGTAAATAAAAAATCAGGGTGAGTTTGTGCTAGTGCGATGGCATCGCGACTTTCACTTAAATTAGTGCCGGTAATAACGAGTGCACTTAGGCCTGCTTTTTGGGCATCATTAAGTACATCGGGTAGATCTTTATTAAAACGTTTATTGGTTAGGTTGACACCGATATCTATCATTGCTAATTGACTCTATTCTGTTTCTATTTCCGGTTCTTCTTTATTAACGTAAAAACGCGCAAAAAATAACCCTAATTCAAATAATATCAGCATCGGAATCGCGAGTAATGTTTGAGATATGATATCGGGAGGCGTTAATAACATACCAATAATAAAGGCACTGACAACAATATAGGGTCTTTTATCCTTGAGTTTTTGCGGTGTTGTTGCGCCTGTCCAGCATAATAATAACGTTGCGATAGGAATTTCAAAGGCAAGACCGAAAGCAAAGAATAATTTTAAAACAAAATCTAAGTAGCTACTAATATCGGTGGCAATGGTAACTCCTTCGGGAGCGACGTTGGTAAAGAAGGCGAACACAAGTGGGAAAACAACATAGTAGGCAAATGCCATTCCAAGATAAAAAAGTAATGCACTACTAATGACCAAGGGCGCAATAAGTTTGCGTTCTTGTTTATATAAACCCGGCGCAATAAAAGCCCAGACTTGATATAAAATAGCAGGAATAGCAATAAAAACGGAAAGTACAATCGTTAACTTTATTGGTGTGAAAAAAGGTGTTGCAACACCGGTTGCAATCATACTTGAACCAACGGGAAGTTGACTGGTTAAAGGAATGGCCAAATAGTGATAAATATCATTGGCAAAATAAACCAAGCTGAGAAAGAGGCCTGCTACTATTAAAATAACGCGCAATAAGCGATTGCGGAGTTCTAATAGATGCTCTATTAATGGTAATGATTGTTGTGTTTTTTCCTCAGCGTTCATTGTTTATATCCTGCTCACGCTGTTCCGGAGTTTGTTCATTATTGGTTGCATTGTCTGACATTGGGTTGACGGACTGTTTTATTTCATCAACTGATTTTTTTAATTCAGGTACATAGTCAGAAACGTTTTTATTTTTAGCACTGTTGATGGTTTCATTCATTTCATGCAGTTTTAATTCATGGGATATTTCAGCTTTGACTGAGTTAGCCATGCCGCGTACTGTATTGACCCAACGTACAACACTTCGAATAGCGATGGGCAAACGTTCTGGACCCAATACAACTAAACCTATTATGGAGATTAAGACAATCTCCCAGAAACCGATATCAAACATAGCAATAAAAGCCTTTTACTGTTTATCTTTCTGTTCTTTTTCTAGTTGTTCAGCTGTTTTTTTTTCAGTGTCTGTATTTGGTTTATCTTCTTCTTGCATTGCTTTTTTGAAACCTTTAACAGCACTACCTAAATCACCACCCATACCGCGCAATTTTTTTGTACCAAATAATAAAACGACAATCACTGCAATAATAATTAACTGCCAAATGCTAATGCCACCCATAATATTTCCTTAATTTATCTGATTAATTAATAATGATTTAAATGAATCTTATACCTTATTGCTATGGTGCCATGCAAGCAACCAGGAAAAAATTCCCGGAATAATTGTTAATAGCGCTAAATCTTCATTTTTATGTAGATAAGCAAGGGTTGAAATGATGCTTAAAGTAATACCCATTCCAATGTAGAGGGTATTTTTGTTATTTTTTCTTTGTTGTTGATTAAGTGAATTAATTAAGAGTGTTTGTTGGGCGTGAAGCGCTTTTGTTTGTGATAAGTTGTGATAAACCAACTCTGGAATTTCGGGTAGTTTTTCTAACCAGAAAGGTGCGCGTTGTTTGATTGTTTTTAATAATGTTTTAGGGCTGATTTGCTCTTTCATCCAATCTTCTAAAAAGGGTTTTGCAGTATCCCATAAATCCAATTGAGGATAGAGTTGTCGTCCTAAACCTTCAATATAAAGTAGTGTTTTTTGTAGCAAGACTAATTGTGGTTGAACCTTCATATTGTAGCGGCGAGCGGTATTAAAGAGATTAATTAATACCTGTGCAAAGGAAATTTCCGAGAGTGGTTTTTCGAAAATAGGATCACATACCGCTCTTATTGCAAATTCAAATTCCTCGATTGGGGTATCTGCTGGTACCCAGCCAGAATCGACATGCAGTTGCGCAACTTGACGATAATCTCGATTGAAGAAGGCTAAAAAATTTTCAGCAAGGTAGCGTTTATCTTCTTTATTGAGTGTGCCGACAATGCCACAGTCAATACCGATCCAGAGCGGATCTTCAGGATGTTCATAGGAAACAAAAACATTCCCTGGATGCATATCTGCATGGAAAAAACTATCCCTAAATACCTGTGTGAAGAACGCTTCTACACCACGTTCAGCAAGTAATTTCAGATTAGTGTTTTGTGTTTTTAGTGAGGCGATATCAGAAACGGGAATACCATAAATACGTTCCATGACCAGCACTTTTTTCGTACAATAATCAGGATAGATTTCAGGAATGTATAGCACATTAGAATTTAGAAAATTACGGCGTAATTGCATTGCATTTGCACCTTCTCGCATTAGATCGAGTTCATCAATGATGGTTTTTTCATATTCATGAATAACTTCAACGGGGCGTAATCGACGAGTGTCTTTCAAAAAACGTTGCATTAACTCGGCGAGCCATTTCATGAGTTGTAAATCTGCTTGAATGGTTTTATCAATACCAGGGCGGATCACTTTAATAACCACTTCACAATTATCTTCAATCAATGTGGCTGTATGTACCTGGGCAATGGAAGCCGAAGCTAATGCTTTTACTTCAAAATTAGTAAATAATGCTGAAATTGGTTTGCCTAGTGAGCGTTCAATTTCTCTAATCGCTAACTCACCATCAAAAGGGGGAACATTGTCCTGCAAATAGGCGAGTTGATCTGCGTAAGTTGGGGGAAGTAAATCACGTCGGGTGGATAACATTTGGCCTAATTTTATATAAATCGGGCCTAGAGTTTGTAAACTCAGACGTAAACGCGCTTCGATTGGTTTGTCCGTATGTTGTGGTTTTAACCAGAAACACAGGACTCGAATCGCACGAAACACAAACGGAACATGAGCGACGGGAATAAGTTCGAATAAACCATACTCGATAATCGTTTTATTAATTTGGTAAAGACGTGAAAGTTCTTTTAATTTGATCATAGGATTATCTATTCAAAAGATGATTGATGCGCGATTCGATACGTGTGCTTTGCGCGTCGACTTCTTTAACTTGTTCACAAAAATGAGCAACTTCGAGTGCGCTAGGCGCAAATTTTATCTCTTCTGTTAGAAACAATGCACTGTGCCGTTCTAGTGTTTTTAAGCGAGTGCTTATATGATGTTTTGTTTGCTTAGCGTGATAGCAAAGTTTATGTGCGAGTACGTCACCTATTTTATCCGATAGATGCTCTTCCCAATCTATGTCCATTTCAGTGAGTAGTTGTGCAAATTGTTGCACAAGCTGAATATCGCCTTCAACTTCCAACTGCTCTGTTTTGATTAAATGGGTGAGTTGCTGATTATTTTGTAATTGTTGAAGAGCAGAAATGTTTAATCGAATAAAACAATTTGGTTGCCCATCATAGATATTGAGAATATCAATTTTCTGTTTACTAATAATAAAGTAGATGGGCTTATTGATTTCTTTTAGTGTAACACCGATAACTGAGCCATCTAGCTGTTTCCGTTTTTGTTGTGAACTGCTGTCTAACTGGTGTAATTTATTTAGGCCTGTTTCAATCAGCCCATAAAGTAAGTTATCTAATGGCATTTTATTTACCTAGTTTTATAGTTAATATTTATAACCACGGTGTAATGCAACGATACCTGCACTCATATTAAAGTATTCGGTACCTTCAAAGCCGACCTTATTCATCATCTCTTTCAATGTGTCTTGGTCTGGGTGCATGCGAATACTTTCCGCAAGGTATTGGTAACTTTCACTATCATTCGCAATTAATTTACCTAATTTTGGTAACACATTGAATGAGTAGAAATCGTAAAATTTACTTACTGGTTTATACAAGGGCTTAGAAAATTCTAGAACTAATAAACGGCCACCAGGTTTTAATACACGGAATATTGAAGCAAGGGCTTTATCTTTATCGGTGACATTACGTAGACCAAATGCGATGGTGACAATATCAAAATGATTATCAGGGAAAGGCAGTTCTTCCGCATTTGCTTGAATATACTCAACGTTACCGACAATACCTGAATCGCGCAACTTCGTACGACCCACTTTAAGCATTGAGTCATTGATGTCGGCTAATACAACACTTCCCGTTTTCCCGACAATACGAGAAAACTTAGCCGTTAAATCACCCGTACCACCCGCGAGGTCTAATACTTTTTGTCCTGTGCGTACACCTGAGCAATTGATGGTAAAACGCTTCCAAATACGATGTATGCCTAAAGATAAAACATCATTCATTAAGTCATATTTAGTCGCAACAGAATCAAAAACATCGGCTACTAATTCGACTTTTTTATCTTCTTGTACCGTTTTAAAACCAAAGTGTGTGGTGTCGTTATGCTTATCGGTCATGTTTTTCTCTTTTTAAACTGAGTCACTTAGGGTAAAGATAATACCTGATTTCAAAGGGGCAAACTACTCGAATATGTTAATCCTGTTATTCATTGCTTAATAATCAAAAATTGACGGATGAGGGCATAAAAATAATTCAATATTTGCTATGTTGGTTATGCAACAGGAGATAATTTATCTTTTATTGTGGAGCAAGTGCATTTTAAGGAGGTACCCCTCTAAATTACTTTTTGTTACGAATTTTTTATTTTTTGCGGTACTATCTTTGTTATAAATAAATCAATTAACGAAGATTGTGTCGATATCCGAATACAGTGAATTTAGTACGTTTTCTTATCTTGATTTATTAACCAATTTTTAAACATTACCTTTGGGAATATAGCAATGCTAAAAAATATTAATCCAACACAAACAACAGCATGGTCAGAATTACAGGCTCTTTTCGATAAGAATAAAGAGATGAAGTTGGCCGATCTTTTTGCGACGAACCCCGACCGGTTTAAGCAGTTTTCATGTCAATTAGATGGCGAGCTATTAGTTGATTATTCTAAAAACTTTATCACCGATGAAATTCTAGGGAAATTAATTGAATTAGCAGAGCAAGCCGATCTGAGTGGGGCGATTAAAGCGCAATTTTCTGGCGAAAAAATTAATGTCACCGAGGGCCGTGCAGTACTACACAGTGCTCTTCGCAACAGAAGCAATACACCCGTTATTGTTGATGGTGAAGACGTGATGCCAAAAGTGAATAAAGTTTTAGCGCAAATGAAAGCTTTCTGTGCAAAAGTGCATTCGGGTGAATGGAAAGGTTATACGGGTAAAAAAATCACTGACATTGTTAATATCGGTATTGGTGGTTCAGATCTTGGCCCTTATATGGCGACTGAAGCGTTAACACCTTATAAAGTGGATGGCATTTCAAGTCATTTCGTTTCAAATGTTGACGGTACACATATTGTTGAAACCTTAAAATCACTTGATCCAGAAACAACCTTATTTTTAATTGCATCCAAAACATTTACCACGCAAGAAACGATGACCAATGCCAACAGTGCTCGTGAATGGTTTCTTGGCACGGCACAAGATGAAAAACATGTCGCGAAACACTTTGCAGCACTTTCTACCAATGCACAACTTGTGACTGAATTCGGCATTGATGTTGAAAATATGTTTGAGTTTTGGGATTGGGTCGGTGGTCGTTACTCAATGTGGTCTGCCATTGGTTTATCGATTGCGTTAACTATTGGTTTTGATAACTTTGAAGAATTGCTTGCTGGTGCTCATGAAATGGATAAACATTTCGCGACCGCTGATTTCAATGAAAATATACCCATTATATTAGCAGTGATTGGCATTTGGTATAACAACTTTTATGGCGCTGAAACCGAAACCATTCTGCCATACGATCAATACATGCATCGTTTCCCTGCTTTTTTCCAACAGGGTAATATGGAATCGAATGGTAAATGTTCCGACCGTAATGGTAATCCAGTTGAGTATCAAACAGGTCCAATTATTTGGGGTGAACCAGGTACTAATGGACAACATGCGTTTTATCAGTTGATTCATCAAGGTACTAAATTAATACCATGTGACTTTATTGCTCCAGCACAGACCCATAATCCAACGGGTGATCATCACACTAAATTACTTTCTAACTTTTTTGCCCAAACTCAAGCACTTGCATTTGGTAAAACAAAAGAACAAGTGGAGTCCGAGTTTTTAGCGGCAGGTAAAACCTTAGAAGAAGTCGCTCATATTATTCCTTTTAAAGTCTTTACTGGAAATAAACCAAGCAACTCTATCTTAGTACCTAAAATAACACCTAAAACCTTGGGGATGATGATTGCTATGTATGAACAGAAAATATTCACGCAGGGTATTATCTTAAACATCTTTAGTTTTGACCAATGGGGCGTTGAACTTGGTAAACAATTAGCGGGTCAAATTCTACCTGAGTTAGATAATGATAAAGCGATTGATAGTCATGATTGTTCAACTAATGGTTTAATTAATACTTGGAAAGCGTGGAAATAAAGTAAAACGTAATGTAATTTATTAAATTATCCCCATCTTGGCATTCAAGGTGGGGATTTTTTATGCGTTGATCTATTTGGCTATTATTTTATTAAACATTGTAATAACTTGTTCGACACTAATATCGGCCATGATATGGTCACCTTTTGCACGCGTACTCCAAGAGAGTTCATTGAGTGGTTTGTTATGTTGCTCCTGAACATGCTTCTCGTAAACGCTAATGACGGTATCTTTACTCAAGTAAGGTCTAGTTCGGTTCGGATTGCTATGACCATATAAACCTATCACGGGGACGTGTTGCGTTGTTGCAATATGTGCGGGTCCTGAATCGGGCGCCAATACCACTTTTGCATCACGAATAACCGCTGTTAATTGTTTCAATGACGTTTTACCAATAATATTAATCGCAGTTTCATTCATCGATGATTCAATGTCATTGCCTAATTTAACTTCTCTCGGTGCCGGGGAGCCACATAAAATAACTTCAAATCCCTGTTGTATTGCATAATCCGCAACGGCTGCATAACGCTCTGTTAACCAATTACGCTCATCTTTACTGGCTGCGGGAGAAATGACCAGTAACGGTTTTCCTTGTTGATGTTGCTGGTGGGCAAAATTAATATCTGCCTCTGCTAATGGAATTTTCCATGTTGGTAACGTTTTCTTTATACCTAAGAAATAAACAAATTCAAAAAAACTATCCAACACGTGAGAAGAGGCTGTGTCGTTAATTTTTTTGTTTGTGAATAGCCATTGACCTTCTTTGGCGCGTTTGCGGTTAAAACCGATTTTGTATTTTGCTTTAATACCTAAGGTTAACGCGCTCGCTCGTAATGCAAGTTGCATGTGTAATAAGGCATCAAATTTTTGATTACTAAGCTGTTTCCATATTACTTTCATGCCAGCAAATCCCGTGGATTTATCAAAAACAATGACGTTAATATCGGGTAAGTCGCCTAACAGTTGCGCTTCAATTTTACCCATGATCCACGTTATTTGGGTCGTAGGCCATTGTTTCTGAATCGCTTGCACGGCCGCAACGGCATGACAAACATCACCGATAGCAGAAAGACGTAATACACAGATTGATTTTGGTGCTGTTGTAAATAATGCCATAATAGTATGATTCGCTGGTCAATTTTATAAATTATACAATAATCGAGATAAAATTTTATGATTAAAGTTCTGCTAAAAAATAAAGATTATATTATTTATAACGATGAATTGTTAAATGAAAATATAGAGCAATGTTTTTCCGCTGATTATTGGAAACAAAAAAATAAAATAATCGGATCTGCACAAGGAAGAGGAACAACGTGGTTTGTTCAATTATTAACGATGCAAGCTGCACTACGCCATTATCGTCGAGGTGGGTTATTTGGCAAAATAATATCGGATTATTATTTTTTTACCGGTTGGGATAAATCACGTTCGATCCAAGAGTTTCATTTATTAGATAAACTCAGTCAATCTGGTGTTAATGTCCCCCAACCCGTTGCTGCTAAAGTCAGTAAAAGCGGCCTGTGTTATCGAGCCGATCTGCTTTGTGAAAAAATTGCCAATGCGACAGATTTAGTCGATATTTTGCAGCAACGATGTTTATCTAAATTAGAGTATCAATCTATTGGTGCGCAAATAAAAAAAATGCATAAGAACCAAGTTAATCATACTGATCTAAATATTCATAATATTTTATTGGATGATCAGGGAAAGGTTTGGATTATTGATTTTGATAAATGTTTTCAACAGCAGAGAGAAGGTTGGCAAAAAGGGAATCTTGAACGTTTATTACGATCTTTTCATAAGGAAGTGAAAAAACGCTCAATTAACTGGCAAGAGGGAAATTGGGATGATTTAATGCGAGGTTACCGCGTTTAAATATTTTAATGTGAGTGCTAACGAACCACGATTTTTATCGACCACTGAAAGCGCTGTATCACCCATCGTTTTCATTGTTTGTTTATTTGAAAAAAGAGTCGTTAAATGGTTTGTGATTTGTTGTTCCGAATGACAAATAAGACAACCTTTAGCGTCAAGCAATTGTTCTGTAATGAGTTGAAAGTTATAAAAGCTTGGGCCGGTCAAACAAGGCTTGGCCAAGGCTGCAGGCTCTAATAAATTGTGACCGCCTACTTTGTTACCAATTAAACTGCCTCCCATAAAGCAAATATCTGCTGCGCCAATTAATATCAACATTTCACCCATGGTGTCACCAATATAGACATGAGTTTCTGCTGTTATTACTTTGTTTTCAGTACGCAAAACGGTATTAAATCCATTTTCCTGCGCAAGTGTCGAAACAGAGGCGAAACGTTCTGGATGACGAGGAACGAGTATCAGTAGTGCATTTGGTTGTGTTGTTAATAACTGTTGATGAGCCGTGAGTATTTGTTGATCTTCACCTTGATGGGTACTTGCTGCAATCCAAATAGGGCGTTGTTCTCCTAATTGATGGCGTAACGCAAGACCTGCTTGTTTGATAGAGTCGGTAATCGTAACATCGAATTTTATTGAGCCCGTTACTTTAATTTTATTTATATCTATCCCGAGTTGTATAAATCGTTTTGCATCCGCTTCATTTTGACAGAGTAGTTGATCGATATTGTTTGCTAATAAATTAAAAACAAATTGGAATTTTTTATAACGGAGATAAGATCGCTCTGATAGTCGGGCATTAATGACGGATATCGGAATACTATGCTGGTGAACGGTATGTAAGGTATTTGGCCATAATTCGGTTTCCATAATGACTAACGCCGACGGGTTAATTGCCTTAATAAAACCTTTTATTGTCCAATCAAAATCAACGGGCATATAGCGATGCGCAACTAAATCACCTAATTTTTCTACCTCCGCTGCGCCTGTACTTGTTGTTGTCGTGACTACAATTGGCTGTTCGGGGGATTGTTGTTTTAATAATTTAATTAAGGGAATTGCTGCGATTACCTCGCCAACTGAAACTGTATGGATCCAAAGCGGCGCGGTCTGTGCGTCTTTTAATTTAGGTGTAAAACCAAAATGCTCAATCCAACGTTTGCCAAATATAGGCTTATTCGGCTTTTTTTTATATAGCCCATACAGGAAAAAAGGGGCTGTCAATGTAAGCAGCAGAGAATAGAAAAAACGAATCAGCATAATTTACCTGTGGCCAAAAAAGATAATTGTACCACATTCAAATTTAGGGAAGAGGAGTGTTCTATTCCTGCCTGGTACATCTTTATCGAATTAAAGTTTGTAATACCCAAATTTTTTCCTGACTTTAATTCTTCGAAAAAGATTTAAAGGCTTTTTCTTGAGGTGGCTAATACCTTTATTAACAAGTTTATCCGTTGCATCAATTATACGTTCTGATGATTTTCCATCGAAGTAAGGATGAATGAAATTGATATAATCGTTAATCGAATCTAGTAATTCACTTGAAGGTGAAAGCGCACTTATCAATGCCGGTTCAATTTGCTCTATCTCAGTTACATTAATTAAATGTTTACCGGGACAGCGATTTCTAAAGGTGACCACCGCTTTCTTTTGCAATAGAAATTCTGAAATAATCGAGGATGAATCGCAAAGCATGATGTCAGCATTTTTGAGTAATGGTAAAATATTATCCGTTTCAACAAATGTTAAGTTGTCGCTTTGAATTGATTTAAATTGGTCAACAATGCCTTGATCCATTTTTGGATGGAAGGTGATAATCCAATTCCATTTTCCCTGTTGAGATAGTGTTTTTATTTTATCAAATATTTTATGTGCAGCACTTAAGGCTGGCGTAAATGTTGATGAAAAAAGAATAGTTGGTTTATCATTTGATTTAGGTTCGATTATCCTATCAAAAAGAGGATCCATTTTAGACCAGCCGGTTTCTGCAACTTCAAAAAATCCATATTTTTGCGCTAATTCTTGAAAGGGTAATGTTGTTGATGGTCCTTGGGTGCAATAGAGATCAAAAAATCCCCTAATGCGAAAGTGTCCTTTATTTTCATCTCTTTTCTGAGCGTTAAATCCATGGAACAATTGGACTTTTATTCCAGGAAAGAAGTCTGGCACATTATTACTTGCAACAAAAACGGCGCTGGGATTATAGGCCATAACCTCTTTAATAGTGGTTAGTTGTTTTTCTGTACTATCAAGATACTTCCCATAACTTTTTTGATTTAAAAACCAAGCTACTTCATCGCCTCTTTCACGAATAACTTTTTGTAAAGGGCGAACGATTGAGAGAGAGTACAAATGAGAAACAAAGAAAAGGTAGCGTTTCATTATTTGTCCTCTGTATTTTCAGATACTTTAGTTTTTTGTGTTCGACGTAGTGCCCATAAGCCTGCGTATTTATTAAAAGCACCTTGCGCATACATAACGGCGACAAGAAACCCTACACTTCCATCTAGGCAGCCTCTTCGTAATATATAAACTTGAAAGAAGACCCAAAATGCTCTAAATGTAGCACCGAGCAAACCACCACCGTGGATTCCTTTTTTAAAACGCTTTTCAGCTCCTAACCAAGAGTATGTTCTATTTTTTATTAAATAATGTTCAAAGTCTCTTATGGAATAATGATTAAGGCGTGAAGTTAATTGCCCAACTTTACCTGGAATAATGACTTTTTCATGTATAAGTGAATCTGTGAATTTAGCGCCTTCTCTTTTGAATAATCGTTTTACACTTCTAGCGCTTCGCCCATAGTTAAGGGTTTTTCCAAATATTTGGACAGCCCAAGGGATTCTAAAAGCTGATTCTTTTGGATTGCTTCTTATAATGTGAACAATTTCTTTTTCTAACTCAGGTGTTAATTCTTCATCTGCATCGATAGATAAGACCCATTCACCAGTCGCTTTTTCAAGAGCTCTTTGTTTTTGTGGGCCATAACCAGGCCAGTCAGTAATATAAACTTTATCCGTATATTGCTTAATTATTTCAACGGTATTGTCGGTGCTGCCGCTATCTAAAACAATAATTTCATCAGCGATAGTTGATACTGATTTTAAGCATTTTTCAATTCTATCTTGTTCATTTTTGGTAATGATTATAACTGATAGTGAGTGGCTTGATTCAGTCATTCTGTGTTCTCCAATTTATTCTTGGGTTAGACTGTTTTGTATTATGGTCGATGATTGGTCTAATTTTATTTGTTAATACTATCTTAAAATGGAACGATAAAAATTTTTTGTTTCTCTATTCTAAAAGTAATAGTTTAAAAAATAATAAATTTTGACAGTTTACTTGCTTTGAGATAGATGAAACTCGTAACATGCTAGGATTATTGGACTTTATAATTAAATGTCAATATCTGCATATAAACAAAGTTTGGAGATTTTATGAATGCAACACTTATTTTTGATATACAAGAGCTTTATTATCTTGCTCAATATATTCCAGTATATCGGGAGTTGAAAAAACGTGGTGCAGAATGTACTTTCGTTATCTACGAGAATAAGGATTTTAATGAACTTTTAAAGGAAGTTATTCAAACCGAAGGGATACCTTCTGTATGGGTGAAAAATGAGCATCAAGCGCTTTCCTTTTATTTAAAGCAAAAAGCAAATTGGGTTATTTTTGGTAACCATTTTTTTGATATTGATTCTCTTCATCTAGTTTCCAAAAGTGCGCAATTTGGGCATGGAGTTGGTCCTAAAATGAGTTATTACACTAAGTCAAGCACGCAGATGAATGTCCGTTTTGTAGAAGGTAAACGTAGACTAGATATTTTAAATGCAATGTATCCAGAAGGATGCTTTATACAGACTGGTTTTGCGAAACTTGATCCTTTATTTAATAACGAAATAAAACCTTTTGATCTTGAAAAAGTAGGGCTTGATCCAAATAAGAAAACAATTCTTTATGCACCAACTTTTTATCCTAGTTCTTTACCGTGCTTTTCAGATAAATGGCCAAGGGAGTTTATTGATTATAATCTTATTGTTAAGCCGCACTTTTTTTCTCTATCAAAATCAAAATATAAATTGCAGAGGAATAAGATAGAAAAATGGGCTCAAGAAAAAAATGTTTATGTTGCAAAAATGTCAGAGCATTCTTTGTTACCTTTTATGGCTACTGCTGACTTATTAATCAGCGAGGCATCTTCTGCTTTATTTGAATTTGCAGCGTTAGATAAGCCTATTGTATGGTGTGACTTTTTAAAATTAAGATGGACATATCGAGGCCCTTTAAAATTTCGTTTTACAAAAAGAATGGATCAGGACATTTTGAATTTTACGGATCTTGGTGCCCATGCCGCTAGTTATAAGGAGCTTAAACGTGTTGTTGAGTCACAACTCATGAACACTGAAGAATTTTTCAGTAAGCGTAAAAAGTATACAGAACAACTTGTAGGTGCTACAGATGGAAAAGCTTCAGTCAGGATCGCCGATTACCTTTTAATGAATAGATAAATAGCATTAATCACTTTCATAATATAAACAGAATTTATTTTTAATCATTATTATAGATAGTACAAGGGTCTCTAAATGATATAATCTATTTGCATCTTTTTATATTAAAGCTTACTTATTAGGATATAAATATTTTTGAAAATGAAAATGAAAATGAAAATGAAAATGAAAATGAAAATGAAAATGAAAATGAAAATGAAAATGAAATTGATATTTATACATAGTGAGTGTTCTAAATAAGTTTAATGATGAAAAATCTTTTATAGGAAATATTTAATTTATCATGTTGAATAATACGTTACAGAAATTTCTTTACCCAGAAAACTTAGTAAAAAGCTATGATTATTGGCATTTACTTTTACGACCAGAACAGCCTGCATTAGGTTCATTAGTTTTGATTTGCAAAGAGTCTGTACACCATTATGCCAATGTTTCTACAGAGGCAATGAATGAACAGAAAAAAATAATTGGTGAAATAGAGGCTGTTTTAAAAAGTCGTTTTGATTATTCGAAGATTAATTATTTAATGTTAATGATGGTTGATCCTGCTGTACATTTTCATATCATTCCTCGCTATGAAAATCCGGTTGAATTTTGTAATCGCGAATACCCTGACTTATGTTGGCCATCAGCACCAGATTTAAGCCTAGATTTACAACTGTCAAGAGTATATCAACAAGAGCTTTTAAAAACGCTAATTACTGATTTTTCTGCTTATTCCTCAGTTGTGAATGTTGGTGATAAAAAATATAAACGAATGTTTACTTCTGGATCCTTTGATATCTTTCATCAAGGGCATCTAAATGTTATTAAAAAGAGCAAAGAACTTTGTGAGTATTTGATTGTTGGTGTTTCTACAGATGATGTTATCTTAAAAGCAAAAGGGCGTTTACCAATAATTCCTTTTGCTGAGCGAATTTCTATATTAGAAGCCAATCGTTATGTTGATGAGGTTATTCCACAGGTAGATAAAAATAAACAGAAAATTGTCGATCAGTATAATGTTGATGCAATTTCGGTTGGTTCTGATTGGAAAGGAAAGTATCCAGCAGTCACTTGTGAGATGGTTTATTTCGATTATACGCCAAATGTTAGCTCTACTGTATTAAAGCAAAAGTTGAATATAACAAATACGCCTAAATAGTCCTTAAAATATTTTCTATTATTGTTGAACAATCAGTTATTTTAAGAATACTGATTGCTTCATTACGTTTCAAGCAGGCAATTATGTTTAATTGCCTTTGTTGAGCTCTGTCAAATAAAGAGTAACACCCTCTTCCACTGTTTTAAATTCACCATCATATCCAGCCGCCCGTAAATTAGTTAAGTCAGCTTCAGTAAAGCTTTGGTAATGATCTTGTAAATGTGTCGGGAATGGGATGCGCTCAATTTCCCCTTTCTGATGAAAATCTACTACTGCTTTTCCAACTTCTAAAAACGATTCGGCTTTGCCTGTTCCTACATTAAAAATACCTGAAATATTCTTATCAAAGAACCAGAGGTTAACCTTACATACATCTCCTACATAAACGAAATCACGTTTATGTTCGCCCTCAAATAGTTTGGCATTTTCACCTGCATTAATCTGATTATTTAAGTGAAATGCTACACTAGCCATACTGCCTTTGTGTTGTTCGCGAGGACCGTAGACATTGAAATAACGAAAGCCAGTTATTTGTGGAAGTGTTTCACCATGTATTTGAGCATCTTGCCAGATATTACGGATATATTGATCAAACTGGAATTTTGAGTAGCCATAAACGTTCAATGGTTTTTCATACTGTAAGGCTTCTTTGAAAGTATCATTACCTCCGTAAGTAGCTGCGGACGATGCATAAAGGAAAGGTATGTCACGCTCGATACAGTAGTGGAGAAGCTCTTTTGAATATTCATAATTATTTTCCATCATGAATTTACCATTCCATTCAGTTGTTGAGGAGCAAGCACCCTCGTGGAAAATAGCATCAATTTCACCAAAATTTTGTCCAGAAATTATTTGGGTAATAAACTCATCTTTATCCATGTAATCTGTAATTTGTAAATCAACTAAGTTTACAAACTTAGTACCATCGGTTAAGTCGTCAATCACTAAAATATCTGTAATTCCTCGTTCATTAAGTGATTTTACTATATTGCTACCGATAAAACCTGCACCACCTGTAACTATAAACATCTCTTTTCCTTCAAAGCTAAGTATTAGAATATAATTAATTAAATGTGAACTATGATTGTACCCTCAGAGCTTGTTGTGGGGGAGTTTTTTATTTTAGAACTATTAAAAGAAACTTTGGTTATGGTAATTCTTTTTAATTTTTAAACTGTAGTTGGCATTTACATTGACATTGAAATAGTCAATCAGTACTGTGCTCCGGTTAAATGTAGAGTGAGATAGAATTATTTGTAGTTAAAAAATTAATTTTCTATAGAAAGTACATAATAAATGAGTAAATTATACAAAAGGATAATATATGGAAGTTAGTGGGGCAAATAATAAAGATTCTGAGCTGATATTACGTCGGACTGGGTTATCTGTATTAGGTGTTTTTTTTCTTACTGTTTTTGAGTCAAAGGCACTCATAAATATTTTTGGAACAATATCTTTATTTCTTTCATTCATTTATATCTGGAAATACGATAAAAAAATTTTCATTAATAACCAATTTTTATTTTTATTTACAGCCGCTTATCCAATTGGTTTTTTACTTGGTTTTTTATCCGATTCAGGGGTGGTTGGGGCATTTTCTTTTTTGGACCGGTTTAAATTTATGTTACTTATGCTTTCTCTAACAGCATTTGTTAAGCATCGTAAAGATCTCCACTTTTTATTAATTATGTTTTTGATTTCTGCAACTATTGCTGTTTTTTATGGTATTTATGAGCAGCAACCCTATGGTCTCTTTCATGGATTTCATAAAATTGGTCGAACAGCTGATATGATGGTTGTTGTTTTTCTTTCGGTATTAATTTACTTAACATTATTCAATAACTTAATGAATACTAAATCGTTTCTCTTAAAATTTATTTTGCTCTTTTTAAATGCGCTATTTGCTTGGGCTATTGTGATGAGTGAAATACGGGGAAGTTGGTTAGGGCTTTTTGTCGGAGTGATGATGATTACTTGTATACTACTACTATATAATCGTAAAGTATTAGTATTTTACTCGCTAATTATTGTTTTTATTATTATCTGTGTAGGTTATTTGGGGGGGATTAAAGACCACTTTCTTAGAATAGATAACCAGATTGAGTCAATTTCTGATACTGAGAGTAATTATTCAAATAATGCACGATTACATTTATGGAAAACTGGATGGGATTTTTCTCAAGAGCATTTTTTCTTTGGGACGGGCGCAAAGCAAAATAAACCTCTTTTTATTGCGTTTTTTAATGAGCAGACCGATGAATATCAAAATAAATATCAATTGGCAATTAAGTACCCAGGAGAGTTGCATAATAGTTATATGCAAATTCATGTAGAAACGGGGGTTATTTTCTTTCTTTTTTATATATTCGGTATTATATATTCTTTATTAGTTATGGCTAAAAATATAAAACGAGTGCCAATAAAGGATCAAAAGTATTTAGTAGTCGCTATCGTTAGCGCTAGTGCTTTTTTAGTGTGTCAGTTTTTTCATAGCGATTTATATCATTATGGTTCAGTGGTCTTTTATCTAAGTTTATTTAGTGGGTGTTACGTGTTGAATCAAAATAATCAAGCAGCATGGTTTGGAAAAGGTTATAAATATGAGTCATAAACATAAAGCATCATTGATCATTGCCGTTTATAAACGTATCGATTTTCTTGAGTTGATTTTTCAATCAATAGAAATACAAACATTTAGAGATTTTGAGGTGATTGTCGCAGAGGATGATTGTTCACCTGATGTTTCTACCTTTATTGAGCAGATGCGCGATAAGTGCTCGTTTACAATTAATCATATTAGCCAGGAAGATAATGGGTTTAGAAAAAATTTACTGTTGAATAAGGCTATTGCTGCTGCCGAAGGTGAGTATTTAGTCTTTATTGATGGTGATTGTATACTGCATAAAGATTTTATGAAAGAACACATACAATCAGTAACCCCTGATATTTGTCTGTTTGGTCGTCGAGTGATGCTCGATTCGGTTACTGCTGATAAATTAATTGAAAGTAAAAACTTTAAACTGCTTTCTATCTTTAATCTTTTATTTACTAAAACAAGGCAGTTAGAGTGTGCTATTCATCTTCCTTTTTTAATTTCACGTCGTAATTATGGTGTACGAGGTTGTAACTTTAGCGTGTTGAAAGACAAGATGATTGAAATAAATGGGTTTGATGAAGATTTTGAACGACCATTGTATGGTGAAGATACGGATGTTGCACGTAGACTAAAATTAATAGGTGTTAGGTTGAAATGCTCAAAATTTCAAACAATTCAATATCATATGCACCATTCAGTTAAGGATCGAGGAGATGATTGGAAAATAAGTAAAGCGTTATATATAAAGAAGAAAAGAGAGGGTAAATCATTTTGTGAAAATGGTTATATTAAAAAATAACTAACATTATAACGCCATTATTAATATTTACTGTCAAGGCTATTTCCTGTGTCAAGAACATTGCCCAATAATATTCTATTGGGCTTTCGCTTATATCATCACAGGGGATTTTAGATAGATATAGGGTGCTTTTCTGTTTTTACTACCTTTGATACTCTTGATTTATGAAAATCTCTTTTACTTTTAATTAATAATTCTGAGTGTACTGGAAGGACTGGCCTTCCTGTGTTATTTATGTCATAAAAAATAAGCTTGCTATTAACCTGTTTCAGGTTAAATGATTTATTTTGACCCTGTAAATAATTCTGTGTAACTGCGGTTTTTAAACGTAGTCTTTAAGACGATCCTTGAACATTATCATAAAACGATTCAAGGCCGTTTTCCAATTTCTTATTGGCATCGTCCATTTCTTTGAGGCGTCCATGATAGCAAGATAAACCACCTTCTTAGCCGAATCATCGGTTGGGAACACTTTACGTTTCTTGATAGCTTTGCGTATTACGCTGTTCAGGGACTCAATGGCATTGGTCGTATATATTGCTTTTCTGATGTCCTCTGGGTAGCTAAACAACGCATTCAGGTTATGCCAATGAGCACGCCATGAACGACTAATTTGTGGGTACCTCTCATCCTATTTATCACTAAACTTATCCAGTGCTTTTAAGGCTTCATCCTCAGTTACTGCACGATAAATTCCTTTTAAATCACCTGTAAGTTCTTTGTAATCCTTCCAAGGTACGTACTTTACTGAGTTTCGGACCATATGTACGATACAGAGTTGTATCTGTGCTTCTGGGTAAACGGTGCTAATCGCATCAGGAAAGCCTTTGAGGCCATCAATACAGGCGATTAATATATCTTTAACACCTCGGTTTTGAAGCTCAGTCAACACGTTAAGCCAGAACTTAGCGCCTTCATTTTCAGACATCCACATGCCCAATAGCTCTTTCTGGCCTTCCATATTAACGCCTAAGGCAAGGTATACCGCTTTATTAATTGCATATTTTCATCCATGGAGATCAGCTAATAACATCCATCGAGATCACCTAATAACATCAACTTAGATCAGCAAATAACATTCATGGAGATCAGTTTTGAGCCAAAATGTTATTTAGCGATCTTCATCGATGTTATTGATTTGCTCACTTTCTAGTCAATAGGTGTGTTTAACCGTTACTCTGTCATTTTTTAATGTGATGAGAGTAACCATGTCAACAGTACCTATAACGATGAAAAAATTAAAAGATATACTCCGCCTCAAATACGGACAAAAACTAAGCCATAGGCAAATAGCGAAGAGCCTATCTATTTCCCCCTCCGTTGTCTCTCGCTATTGCGCTCGAGCCGCAAAAATGGGGATCATGGATTGGCCGCTAGACGATACCTGGGATGACGTTACTCTCAAAAACACCTTTCTAAAAACCAAAGCGCCACTGAAAAAACACAGCTTACCAAACTGGCAAGTCGTGCAAGATGAGCTTAAAACACGTAAGTATATGACCTTGCAACTTTTGTGGGAGGAATATGCTGATAGCAATCCGGCTGGCTATTACAGTTATAACCATTACTGTCGCATGTACCGACAGTGGTGCTCAACGCTACGCTTATCAATGCGACAAACGCATCATGCGGGTGAAAAGCTGTTTGTCGATTACTGCGGTCCTACGATTGCTATCGTTAACCCTGATACAGGTGAGTATCGAAATGCCCAAGTCTTTGTCGCGGTTATGGGGGCGAGCAACTATACCTATGCAGAAGCAACTTGGTCTCAAAAGTTGGAAGACTGGATAATGAGTCACGTACGTTGCTTTGAATTTCTTGGTGGCGTCCCTGAAATGGTTATCCCTGATAACCTTAAAAGTGGTGTTCATAAAAGCTGTCGCTATGAACCAGATTTGAACCCTACTTACCATCAGCTATCCGCACATTATGATACGGCTATCATCCCCGCAAGACCTTATAAACCGAAGGATAAATCAAAGGCTGAAGTAGGCGTACTGATTGTTGAGCGTTGGATAATGGCCAGGGTTCGTAAAGAGACCTTCTTCAGTCTAAAGCAACTCAATCAGCGCATAGCCGAGTTGCTCAGTTGGATGAACAATAAAGTGATGAAGCAATATAATGAATCCCGTATATCGTTGTTTCAACGTATCGATAAACCCGCGCTAAAGCCTTTACCGGACTCAGTTTATCAGTTCACCTATGTTAAAAATGTTCGCGTTAATATCGATTACCACGTTGAAATCGAAAAACACTATTACTCAGTACCTTATAACCTTGTTAAAAAGCAGCTTGAAGCCCTGGTAACAGGCCAGCTTATCACCTTAAAGTTTGAGGGGAATACGGTTGCAACTCATCCTCGCTCGTATCAAGCCGGAAGGCATACCACACAAGATGTGCATATGCCTCAAGCTCATCAAAAACAGCAATGGTCACCAGCACGGTTTGAAAGCTGGGCTAAGAGTATTGGCCCAAATACACTCGCGCTAGTACAAACGCATCTAGCAAGCCGAAAGCACCCAGAGCAAGCTTATCGTTCATGTTTAGGGCTACTTAATTTATCGTCGAAATACAGCAAAACTCGGTTAGAAAAGGCTTGTGAACGCGGTCTTATTACGGGGGCTAATCGGCTTAGAAATATAATTAATATACTGCAAAAAGGATTGGATAAAACACCAATATTAGAGCAACAGCCTGATTTATTATCCGAGATCGAACATCAAAATATACGTGGCAATGATTACTATCACTAGGGAAAGACTATGCAAGAAATTACACAACAACTTAATCAATTAAAACTGACAGGCATGCGTGATGCTCTTGAACAACAACTTATGCAAGCAAATACCTATGCTGAATTAAGCTTTACTGAGCGTTTGCAGGTACTTCTGGCTCAAGAGCTTACACAACGTCAACAACGACGTATTGAGAGGCTTACCCGGCAAGCTAAGTTCAGGCAAAGAGCAGCGCTTGGTGATATCCAATACAAAGCTAGCCGTAACCTAGATAAAGCCCAGATAAGGACGTTAAGCCAAAGTGAATGGTTGAATCATGCGCATAACTTAGTCATCACTGGTGCAACGGGATGCGGTAAAACCTATATTGCCTGCGCACTTGGAGTCGAGCACTGTAGGCAAGGTAAAACAGTATTCTACTTCCGGCTAAAAGAGTTGCTCGAGCAGATGTACCTTGGGCAGGCAGAAGGCAGTTACCGAAAGCTTATCGGTAAACTTATTAAAGCAGATTTACTGATCATTGATGACTGGGGTCTAGAGCCATTAAATGCGAATCAACGTAGTGACTTACTTGAGCTTATTGATGGTCGCTACGACCATCACGCCACATTAATAATCAGTCAATTACCGATATCGAATTGGTATGAAATGATAGGTGAATCGACACATGCTGATGCAATACTCGATCGATTAGTACACCGGTCAATTAAAATAGAATTAGAAGGAGAATCGATGAGAAAAATGATAAAACCATTGACTCATGGAGATCAAAAAAAGTAGATTAAACGAGGTCCTGTTGATTAGAGAGTTAGCGATCTCCATGGATGGTAATCAGTGATCTTCTTCATGTTAATACGCATTATTAATCACACGTTTATCCTGGCGAATCTTAAGCACAATACAATCAAGATAAATGATAGGGTAGACACTATCTAATGGTCTAGATTGCCATTCAACGACTTGCTCAATAACCGAATCAGTAATCCTTGAAATGAGCGAAGCAGAAACATCAGCGCCATAAAGTTCTTTGAACGTAGACACAATTTCACGTGTCGTCATGCCTTTGGCATAAAGGCTAAGCACCTTGTCATCCATAGAAGTAAACCGAGTTTGTTGTTTTTTGACGAGTTGAGGCTCAAACGAACCTTCTCTGTCACGAGGCGTTTCCAGTTCAAACTGCCCATCATCAGTAATGATAGTTTTGGTTGAAGTGCCGTTCCGGCTATTACTGGTAGATGATTGACGATGTTTAGAGTAACCGAGATGTTCGTCAAGCTCAGCGTTTAATGCTGCTTCAACGGTTATCTTGGTCAACATCTGACTAAAGTTGTTAAGGTCTTTTTCTGTTTTTAATGTTTTAGCGGCTTCACGAGCGAACGCTTCTAATTGCTTCTGATCCATAACTGCTTATCCTTTTCCAAATAGTAGGATTATAAATAAGCAGTTACACAGTTTTTATTACAGTCTCTTTATTCTAAATATATTTGTTTAAATCTATCCATATTGGGACGTTTTTCCTCGTTTCATAAATTCTGATATTGCTTTAGCTGCTCGTTGACTTGCTGGTATTTCTGCCGTGGAAAAAGTTTCTTTCGAATAAACGTCTTGTGTCTTTGCATAATTTATAAAATTATTTTTGGCATTTTTTATACTAGAGTCAAAAGTGTCAATATCAGAAATAACATCACCCATATTCCACATTCGAAAATTATTGTTATTCATCCATTTTTCTTGATTAGGGTTTAAAAATAAGCAAGGTCGATTTTTATATCCAATGAACTCATATACTTGACTACTCACGTCGCCTAGGTAAATATCAGCTATTCGTGTATAGCTCATATCTGTTAGGTTGTGACTTTCTAAATCAATATAAATATTTTTAGCTTGCGAGTATTTTTTGGTAAGCCCTTTTTTAGTTTTTGAAAAAAGAAGAATATGTGGGGCAAATATTAAATTATAATCTTGAGAATTATAAAAATAATTTAAAATATACTCCCCCCATTTTGTCCAAGATGATTCACTTTGGTTGAAGTGGGGGTTATATATTACAATTGGCTTGTTATTTTTGAAAAACGTTGTTTTTGGATTCATTTTTAATGTGCAATCAAACTTTGGATAACCAATAATTTTTCCATTCTTATTGGATACAATGCCTTCTGTTTGCATTCTTTTCCATTTTGCCTCTCCCGAAACAAGTAGGTAATCAAAATCTTTATATCTTGATTTAAAAGCAGTTGCTCTATCTCCCGCACCATGACCAACACTGATATATTTAGGTCTATTTTTATTGTGATATTTCAACATATGTTTATCTGTCATGATAAGTGCATCATTTGCTAATAATTGTTTTTTATTATGACGAATGATGTCCTGTACTCGGGGATGCAATCTTTTTTTAAATAATCTGGATATTTTGTGTAATAGAGAAGGTTTTAAAAAACAAAATTCACAACGATTTCCTAAATAATTTTGTGCAAGTTTTTCTAGTACTTCCTTGTTCTCTAAAGTTGATATGTACAAAATAACATGGGTATTGGCTATGTATGATAATTCAAGCGCAATAGATGCGGCATGATAAAGGTGGGCTACGCTATTAATTAAAAGAAACCCTATTTGAGTTTCTTGTTTTGTTTTTATTGTTTGTGAAGTCACGACAGATTGTTCCATTTTATAGATGAAAATAAAGAAGCGGTAGATGATTTTTATACAACACTTTTTATTTTTTAAATTATTTGGATTTAACTCAGTGCGAAAAATATAACATCTTTAAATTCAAAAGGTTGAGGAAGTAATAAGGAAATAATAATTATAAATAATGAGAGTAAGGGAAAGTATTAGTCATGTATTTATAACCTAAATTAGGCGTAAAAAACTATATAAGCTTATAAAATAAGCTTGTAATCTGTTTAGGATAAGAGACTTGAGATAATGCTTTAGTTTTAAAGGAGATATTCGTGATTGAGTCTCGACGTTTCTTTGTATTAAAATTAAGAATGATTTTTATGTTATTATATCTAAAAATAACATTTAAAATAAAAGGTTACATATGAGTGTAGTAGAAACAGATAGCATTGATGCTATCGGTGTCGATAATGATATGAAACGAGTCTTTTTAAGTATTATAGATTCACTCGATTGGGATGATCAAAATGTTCATTTATTTACATTGCAGGAAAAAATAAATACTTATCTTTATTTTATTGAATCGGGGGAATTATTAAAAGCGTTTCCGAATAGTAAAGGTTTTGATGTGTGCATCGATTTAATATTAATGCATGTTCCTAGCGATGAGGCGATTACCTTTTTTGATAAAACGATTCAGATTTTATTGGATAAGGATATTGTATTTACATTTGGCCCTAAAAAAGATGTGGGGTATGTAGAGCATAAATAAGAATCACAAGTCGAGTTGATAACATATTGATTCTTTATTTCAGCCTGTTCCTCGCTGTTTAATACGGCATTAATTGCAATAGAACATCTATTATCTTGAATCTGATCATTAATTTTTAAAAATATGTGAGCAATTTGTTTATTTCTTATTGCCAGTGCCCCCGTTCATTTGGGATAATCCCGTCGATATTTCTAGCTAGTCGTCTTACCGGCTGTAAAGTATTGAAGTAAAATTCAAACAAGACCTAATCAATTACCAGCAATTGGTTTTATTTAAACCTAAATCAGGAGAGACAGATGCCTTCTCGTCAAGAGTTAGCGAATGCAATTCGTGCCCTCAGTATGGATGCAATTCAAAAATCAAATTCAGGCCACCCAGGAGCACCAATGGGGATGGCAGATATTGCCGAAGTGCTTTGGCGTGATTTTTTAAAATATAACCCAACAAATCCACAGTGGGCTGATCGTGACCGTTTTGTTTTATCTAATGGCCATGGTTCAATGCTTATCTATTCTCTATTGCATTTAACGGGTTATGACCTTTCAATTGACGATATTAAGTCTTTCCGTCAACTCCATTCTAAAACGCCTGGTCACCCAGAATATGGTTATACTGCTGGTGTTGAAACAACAACGGGCCCATTAGGTCAAGGTATTACTAATGCCGTTGGTATGGCGATTGCTGAAAAATCTTTAGCAGCACAATTTAACCGTGAAGGTCATGATATCGTTGATCATTACACATATACTTTCCTAGGTGATGGTTGTTTAATGGAAGGTGTTTCCCACGAAGCTTGTTCATTAGCTGGGACATTGGGTTTAGGTAAGTTGATTGCATTCTGGGATGATAACGGTATTTCAATCGACGGTGAAGTAGAAGGGTGGTTTACTGATAATACCCCTGAGCGCTTTAAAGCATACGGTTGGCATGTTATTTCTGTTGATGGTCATGACAGCGAGCAAATTAGTGCTGCGATTAAAGCGGCGCGAGCTGAAACGACCAAACCGACGATGATTTGTTGTAAAACAATTATCGGTTATGGTTCTCCTGCTAAGCAAGGTACACATGATTGTCACGGTGCGCCATTAGGTGCAGATGAAATTATTGCGACACGTAAAGCATTAGGTTGGCATTATGGTGATTTCGAAATTCCTGAAGATATTTATGCAGGTTGGGATCATAAAGCGCAGGGGAAAACAGAAGAAGCATCTTGGGATGAAAAATTTGCTGCCTATGCAACAGCTTTCCCTGAGTTAGCGGCTGAATATAAACGTCGTATTAATAACGAATTACCTGCTGATTGGGAAGCGAAATCGACTGACTATATCAAGCAATTACAAGCTGATTCTGCATGTATCGCAACACGTAAGGCATCACAAAACTGTATCGAAGCATTTGCACCTATGTTACCTGAATTATTAGGTGGCTCTGCAGATTTAGCGCCATCTAATCTAACTATGTGGTCTGGTACGAAAGCGATTACCGCTGATGATGCTTCTGGTAACTACCTACACTATGGTGTACGTGAATTTGCAATGTCTGCTATTGTGAATGGTATGGCGCTACATAAAGGTTTTATTCCTTACGGCGCAACATTCTTGATGTTTATGGAATATGCACGTAACGGTTTACGTATGTCGGCATTAATGAAGCAACGTGCGATTCAAGTATTTACCCATGATTCAATTGGTCTGGGTGAAGATGGTCCAACACATCAACCCGTTGAACAAATCGCAAGTCTACGCTTAACGCCAAATATGAATACATGGCGTCCGTGTGACAGCGTTGAATCTGCTGTTGCTTGGAAATCTGCAATTGAACGTGTTGATGGCCCAACATCATTGATCTTTAGTCGTCAAAATTTACAGCCTCAAGCACGTGATGCACAACAACTTGCTGATGTTGCTAAAGGGGGTTACGTATTACTTGATAGTGATGCTCCTGCTGAAATTATTTTGATTGCAACTGGTTCTGAAGTTGAGCTTGCTGTGCAAGCGTTTAAAGAACTAACGGCTCAAGGTAAATCCGTACGAGTTGTATCTCTTCCTTGTACTGATGTATTCGAAACACAAAGCGCTGAATACAAAGAGTCTGTATTACCTGCCGCTGTAACGAAACGTGTTGCAATTGAAGCGGGTATTGCTGATTACTGGTACAAATATGTTGGCTTAAGCGGTAAAGTTATCGGTATGACAACATTTGGTGAATCTGCACCTGCGGAACAATTATTTGAAATGTTCGGCTTTACTGTTAAAAATGTGGTTGAGACTGCAAATTCTCTCTAATTTTTGATATTGCTAATAAAAACCGCGTTAATCGCGGTTTTTTTATGCCTATTTTTTATTATCATGGCAAAAAATTAATATGTATTTCAAATTTATCTTAGTCAAATTATTGCATAAATGTTTATTGTTTTTTAAATAAAAGATTGATTAATGAATAGCGAGGATGCCTTTTAGTCGCTTTAGCTAAAATCGTTTTGGGCTCTTAGAATTTATCGGTTAATCTTGTATCCTATCTCTTTAATCAATCGGTTTTCTTTTCACTTTAAAATCATGTGGTTGCTATCTTATGAATAAATTAGTTGTTTTAGGCAGTGTTAATGCCGATCATGTTTTACAAGTTCCTCATTTTCCTCGCCCTGGAGAAACCTTACATGGTCGAAGTTATCGTGTTATTCCTGGGGGAAAAGGGGCAAATCAAGCTGTTGCCGCAGCACGATTAGGCGCTGATGTTACTTTTATTGCCTGTGTCGGTGATGATAGTTTCGGGATTAATATTCGTCGGGCTTTTGCTGAAGATGGTATTAATATTGATGCCGTGATGGTTGAGCCCAGTACGCCGACAGGAATAGCGATGATCCAAGTTGCCGATAGTGGTGAAAATAGTATTTGTATTTCAGCAGAAGCGAATGCGTGTTTGACTATGTCGCGTTTACAACCGCACCACAATTTAATCGCCAATGCAGACATGCTATTAATGCAGTTAGAAACACCCCTTGAAACAATTACTCATGCTGCTGAAATTGCCCATGCATCAGGTACGAAAGTCATATTAAATCCGGCACCTGCTCAAGCTTTGCCTGATACGTTATTGAAATTGGTTAATATTATTACACCAAATGAAACCGAAGCGGAGCAACTAACTGGTGTGGTCGTTAATGGGATTTCTTCAGCAAAGCATGCAGCAGACTTACTACATAAAAAAGGCATTGAATTAGTTCTGATTACGCTGGGTAGTGAAGGTGTTTGGGTAAGTGAAAATTTTAGTGGACAAAAAATTAAAGGTTTTCAAGTGAAAGCGATTGATACTACAGCGGCGGGCGATACTTTTAATGGCGCATTAGTAACGGCTTTACTAGAAGAAAAGAGTCTAGATGACGCGATAGTTTTTGCTCATGCCGCCGCTGCAATTACAGTAACAGGTATTGGAGCACAAACATCGATACCATATCGTATAAAGGTCGATGAGTTTTTAAACAGTTTTAATGCTGGTATGTAGCCATAAAAATAAACGGCCATAATAAGAATATCTAAAATTCATATTATGGCCATATTGGTTGATTGAGATAGTGTTAAACATCACATTGATTTTTGCGTTTATTTATCCATATTTTACATAAAAACACTGGTGTTTTTACCTAATTTTTTGGCTTTATAAAGCGCTTTATCTGCTCGTTTAAACACAGAACTGACTGTGTCATTTTCATTAAATCCAGATATTCCCAAGCTGAGCGTTATCGAACCTACTTCATTGAAATGTTCTTGCTCGACTGATTTCCTAATATACTCAGCCACTATCAATGTATTATTGACGTTTGTATTTGAGCAAATTATTAAAAATTCTTCACCTCCCCAGCGACCAACATAGTCTGTAGCTCGTGTTCTGTTTTGTAAGCATGCTGCTAATTGCTGAAGTACATGGTCTCCGATATCATGGCCGTATGTGTCGTTCACGACTTTAAAATTATCTATATCTACTATGATGATGGAAAAGTCTAATTTATAGCGCTTATAGGTTTGTACCTGGTCAATAATGAGTTGATCTAGTTTTAGACGGTTGAAAATACCGGTTAATTTATCAGTAATGGATATTTTTTCTATTATTTTTTTATCGCTAATATCTTCGCAAATTGCACGGTATCCTACCTTTACGTTATTGCGAAATACTGGTTCGATATAAGTATTAAAACATTTTGTTTCTTTATTAGCGGTGTAATTAAACATCTCTCCAGACCATGTTTTGTCCTGGCTAATCGCTTGCCACATTTCTTGAAAGAATGTTTTATCCATATCATTGTGACGGACTGCTTGGTGTGTCTTTCCTATTAAATCAGCTCGTGTAAACCCTAAACTATCGCAGTAGGCATCATTAACGTCCGTAATAACACCCTGGCAGTCAGTTTCAATAATAAGGACATATTTATTAATCATTTTCTGTTGTTCGGTCAGAGCCCCATGAATAGAGGTTAGTTTTTTATGCATCTGCTGAACGGAACGATTTTTATATAACACAACGAAGATGATGCAGATAAAAAATAAGGAGATATATAAAAGTTTAGTGTAATCAATGCTATTTTTTATATTAAAGCTGACATATTTATTCATGATAGCTTGATGTGTGGCAGGAGAGATATCTTTAATTAATTTGTTAAAAATACTTAATAATTCTGGATTGTCTTTTTGTATTCCCATTGCAAACTTTCTATTGCTATCAAGCTTTCCTGCTATTTTAATCTCGCCAAAATAGTTTCCCTGTATAATTGGTGCAACAACGGGAAAATAATCAATAAAGCCAAATAATACACCATCTGATACTTTTGATAAGCCGGCTTGCGTCGTTGATATCGGAACTAATGTTAAGTTTGGATAGTACTCTCCTAATAACTGTGAACAAAAGTAATCATCGGTATATCCAATTTTCTTGTTTTTAAGTGTATGAATATCATCGATAAATGGAGTTTGTGTTTTTGTTGCTATCACTAAAGACGCATCCATGTAAGGTTGGCTAAGCACAAGGTGATTGGTTGAAGATATGGGTTCAGGAATGACTGAAACAATGTCACACAGTCCCTCTTTTGCAAAGTCGAGCGTTTCTTGAAAGCTGCTGGTATTAACTAAATTGATAGGAATAGAAATGTTTTTTCTGAAAAGCGTAAAATAATCCGCAGTTATACCCACGTGTTTTCCTTTTTGAATGCTTTCAAAGGGGAGCCAATTCGGATTAATACATAGGTTAATACTTTTTTTCTGGGCTAAATAAGAGACTTCTTTTTCGGTAAATTTAATGAAATCATTTTCATCGGATAAGCCCATCCATTTCTCTTTTAATTTAATTTCATCTGCCTTTGATATATTGAGGTGAGTTTTGTTTAATATGCGCAATAAAACTTGATTATCTTTACGGGTACCCATTTTTAGTTGGGTTGTTCCCAAAAAAATAAGTCCGTTAATTACTTTAATATTCCCTTGCCAAGTTTTATTAATGTAGTAATTCATTGCAGGTAAACTGCCAATCGTTGCATCGACTTTGCCGCTTGAAACTGCCAATCGTTGCATCGACTTTGCCGCTTGAAACTGCATCGACACCTGCATTAGTTGAGGCGACTAAAAACAGCTTTTGATTAGGGTAATTCTTTTTAAAATAGCTATGAATAAATGATCTTTCTGTTACAGCAATGGTTTTATCCGTTAAATCTTCAAAATTTTTAATATCGCTATCTGATCGTGTTGCTAAACCCGTTGTATATTCGATATGAGTAAAGTCACTGTAAGCGATGGTCTTCTTTCGCTCATCCGTCACGGCGATATGAGGTATAAAGTCGATTTCACCATCCTGCAGCATTTGAATTGCATCTCCCCAATTAATATCTTGAACGTATTGGAGATCGACACCAATGTAGTCTGCCATTAGTTTTAGGTAATCGATGGAATACCCCCTTGGCGTGCCATTTTCATTGAAATTAAAGGGGGGGAGCCGATTAAAGTTGGGTACTTTCAATACGGGGTGATTTTTTATATAAGCTTGTTCTTCTGTCGTCCACTTTTGATTAATATTGTCGTTATCAAACCATTTATCAGATAATGTCAATAATGTCGTTTTAGGCAGTGCTGCAATGGCTTTATTTAATATTGAAAGTAAAAGAGGATGCTCTGGTTTAATTCCAATTGAGATCGGGGCATTATTTTTTATATTAAAAGCAGGTACGATATTTGTGTATTGGTTTTCTTTAATTAATTGGTGAAATCCAATACTTCCTATGATTGCATCAACATCTCCATACTGTAATTTATTTAGCAATGAAAGACGGTTAGGGGAGCGAGATAATTCAATGTTATTGTAACTTGATAGAAACCCTAAATTAGTAAGCGGCTTCAATATGCCTAATTTTTTTCCCTGTAAATTTTCTAATGTTTTAATTTCACTTTTTGATTTTCTGGAGGTGAAAACAATTAAAGGGGTTTTCATATACGGCGTAGTAAGTAAAAAGTGCTGACGGTTGTTTGGGGTGTTAAAAAGTAGAGTTTGGCCATAAACGTCTTCCATATCCATCACTTTTTCAACAGTATATTGGCCTTCTTGAAAGGGATGAAATTTGATTGGTTTGTTTATTTTTTGTGAAATTAGCGCTAGATAATCGTAAAGTAAGCCGGATAATTCTCCTTGTTCGTCGATCATTGAAAAATTGGGGATAGCAACCAAGGTGGATAGTGTAATTGTTTGTTGCGCATCAAGCCAAGTTTGTTCTGCTTCGGTTAACGCAAAATTGTCTGCAACTGCATTTATTGTAAACAATGAAAAAAATAAAAAACGGAAAATATTTATCACAACCAATCCTTCATAGATTATTTGATGATTTGTAAATTAAGTTGTTATAAATACTAGGAAACAGTTGAAAATAAAGCCATAAAGTAAGTTAAAATATTTTCAACTTACTTTATGTGCAATTAGGCTTATTTTAATTTGCTAAGATCTCTTACTGCACCTTTATCAGCAGAAGTTGCCATAGAAGCATAAACTTTCAGTGCGGCAGAAATGTTACGGACACGGTCTTTTGGTTTCCAGCCATTTTTATCCATTTCTGCGCGACGAGCATCAAGTACTTCCTGTGGTACTTTTAATTCCATTTGACGGGTTGGGATATTGATATCAATAATATCGCCATCTTCAATTAAGCCTATCGTACCACCTGCTGCAGCTTCTGGTGACGCATGACCAATAGATAAACCAGATGTGCCCCCAGAGAAGCGTCCATCGGTAATCAAAGCACATTGTTTACCAAGTCCCATTGATTTCAGGTAGCTCGTTGGATATAGCATTTCTTGCATACCTGGGCCACCTTTAGGGCCTTCGTAGCGTATAACTACAACATCCCCAGCAATAACTTTACCACCAAGAATAGCTGCAACAGCATCATCTTGGCTTTCATATACTTTTGCAGGACCTGTAAAGGTTAGGTTACTATCATCCACACCCGCTGTTTTAACAACTGCACCATCAACGGCCATGTTTCCGAATAAAACGGCAAGACCACCTTCAGTGCTAAATGCATGCTCTAACGAACGAATACAACCATTTTCACGGTCGTCATCTAGTGTGTCCCAACGACAATCTTGGCTAAATGCTTTTGTTGTACGAATTCCGGCTGGGCCTGCACGATAGAATTTAGCAACATCAGGATCGTTTGTTTGTTTTATGTCATATTTCGCTAATTGTTCTTTTAGGGTCGGGCTAAGGATAGTTGGAATATCGCTATTTAAGAATCCCGCACGGTCTAATTCGCCTAATATCGCCATAATACCACCGGCACGATGAACATCTTCCATATGGTATTTTGGTGTAGAAGGCGCAACTTTACAAAGCTGAGGGATACGACGTGACATTGCATCCATATCACTCACTGTGAAGTCAACACCCGCTTCCTGTGCACAAGCTAATAAATGTAAGACGGTATTTGTTGAACCACCCATTGCGATATCAAGTGCCATCGCATTTTCGAATGCTTCTTTAGTGGCAATTGAGCGCGGTAGAACAGAGTAATCATCTTCTTGATAATGACGTCTCGTTATTTCGACAATCTTTTTACCGGCATCAAGGAAGAGTTGTTCACGATCAGCATGTGTCGCTAACATTGAACCATTACCAGGAAGTGCTAGTCCGATTGCTTCAGCGAGACAGTTCATTGAGTTTGCAGTGAACATACCTGAACATGATCCACAGGTAGGACAAGCACTACGTTCTACTTTTGCAACATCTTCATCAGATACATTGTTATCGGCACCCATAACCATTGCATCAACTAAATCTAATTTGATAATCTGTTCTGAAAGCTTAGTTTTACCGGCTTCCATTGGTCCACCTGAAACCATGATGACTGGAATATTTAGGCGTAAAGACGCCATTAACATTCCTGGTGTGATTTTGTCACAGTTAGAGATACAAACGATTGCATCGGCACAGTGCGCATTGACCATATATTCAATGGAGTCTGCGATTAAGTCACGAGAGGGTAAGCTATAAAGCATACCGGAGTGACCCATTGCGATACCATCATCAATGGCGATTGTATTAAATTCTTTCGCAATACCGCCTGCCGCTTCAACTGCACCGGCGACAAGTTGCCCCATATCCTTTAAATGAACATGTCCAGGAACAAACTGGGTAAATGAATTGGCAATGGCGATAATTGGTTTTCCGAAATCATCATCTTTTACGCCGGTTGCGCGCCATAAAGCACGTGCTCCAGCCATATTACGGCCATGTGTGGACGTTTTAGAACGATAGTCTGGCATCTTAATTCCTTTTTCCTATTGGGAAAGAGCAATTATGAATAGAAATTGCTCTTCTATAATTGAGTTAACGTTGTCTGATTTAATCAGATAAGCGTTACTTTAACAAGCCTTAAGCAATGGCTTGAACTACTTGCTCTTGACCTATTGTGGCAACTTGAATTACACCAAATATTTTTTCAAGTTGTTTGCTTAATAGGTGGATTGGACGTTCACTGTCAACAGTCAAAGTCACATGTAATGATTGTTTGTCTTCGGATGTTTCACCATTGATATTTTGTACAGAGAAACCACGATGGCGGCACACACGAAGTAGACGTTCGAGTAATTCAGGGCAGTAATCTGCTTTGATTATAATTAGATATTTCATCTTTCACTCTCCATCATTTTATGGTTTGCAGCACCAGGTGGAACCAGTGGCCATACATTATCTTCTTCTGAAATGGAGACATGCAGGAGGTATGGTCCGTCACATTCAAGTAAACGTGTTAATGCGCCTTGTATTTGATTTTTCGTGACAATGGTTTCCCCTGGAATATCAAACGCACTTGCTAGTGTTACAAAATCCGGGTTATCAGTTAAAATTGTTTCGCTGTAACGACCATCAAAGAATAGCTTTTGCCATTGGCGCACCATGCCTAATCGTTGGTTATCAATCAATAAAATTTTAACGGGTAATTTTTTACGTTTGATTGTCCCTAACTCTTGGACATTCATCATAAATGAACCATCACCAGATACCGCAATGACGGTGTCATTAGGTCGAGCCATTTGCGCTCCAACTGCAGCCGGAAGACCAAATCCCATAGTGCCCAAACCTGAACTTGAGATTAAATTTTCAGGGCGACTGACGAACATATGCTGAGCAACCCACATTTGATGTTGGCCTACATCGGTACATATCACTGCATTTTCTGGTTTCATCTTCGACAGTTTTCGAAGTAGCGCAGGGGCATAAATACTTTTGCCAGGATGATCATAGCGACTAACATATTTCTTTTTCATCTCGACAATATGATTTTGCCAGTCTGAGATATTCATTTTTGTTTGTAATGCCGGTAGCAGTATTTTTAAATCGTCTGTCATCGAGAGTTCTACACGACGTAACTTATCAATTTCAGCAGCATCTACATCGAGATGAATAACTTTAGCATGCGGCGCAAATTCATCTAATTTTCCGGTTACACGGTCATCGAAGCGAACACCAATGGCGATTAAAAGATCGCATTCTTGGATAGCATGATTTGCGGCTTTACTGCCATGCATACCTACCATTCCAACAAAGTGTTCAGAATTATGAGGAATACAACCAATGCCTTTTAAAGTACATAGACTTGGGATTTCGGATATATTAATGAAATCACGTAATTCATCGACTGCATTCGCCATACCGACACCACCGCCGATATACAGTAATGGCTTTTTAGCGGCTTGAATCATCTCTAGCGCATCAGAAACTTGCGACTGAACAATGGATGTCTGATCGGTCACAGTGGTTGTTGATAATAGGTTTTGAATCGCCGGCGCAAGTTGAATATCTTTAGGGATATCGATTAGTACAGGACCAGGACGACCTGATTTAGCTAGTATAAAAGCCTGTTCGATAATCGGTCCGAGTTGTTCGGCGTTTTGAACTAAAAAGCTGTGCTTAGTACAGGCTAAGGAAAGGCCAAGTACATCGACCTCTTGAAAGGCATCGGTACCAATGAATTCACTTGCGACTTGTCCGGTAATAGCAACAATAGGTACTGAATCTAATAATGCGTCAGCTAAGCCTGTGACTAAGTTGGTTGCACCGGGGCCCGATGTCGCAATACAAACTCCGACATTGCCGGTTGCACGAGCGTAACCGATTGCCGCCATTGCTGCACCTTGTTCATGCCTACACAAAAGGTGGTCGATATTGCTGTCAAATAATGCATCATAGAGCGGCATAATAGCACCACCGGGGTAACCGAATATTTGGCTAATGTTTTGCTGTTGCAATGCCTGGACGATGTAATTGGCACCATTCATTTAATTATTCCTGAATTACGTGGAGGCTGTTCATTATTCTTTGTTTTGGGAAAAACAGATAAAATATGCAAGCGTGATTTTTTAAAGGTGCATCTTTATAGCAAAAATAGCCGTTTTATTCAACCTTCGAGCTGTGCTTAGGCATGTAATAATACGTTTGCTTGAGAGTTTATGTATTGAACATTTGTTCTGTTTAGATAATCCCATTTAGTGCATAAAAATGCAGAAACCGATATAAGGCTTATACTCAGGGGTAAATAACAAAAGGAGATATTATGGCGCTGGCGCGTTTATATTGTCGAGCACTATTGGGTGTAAATGCCCCTGAGGTACTTGTGGAGGTTCATCTTGGTACTGGGTTACCTTGTTTTTCATTAGTCGGATTACCTGAAACGTCGGTAAAAGAAGCGAAGGAAAGGGTGCGAAGCGCTATTATCAATAGTAACTTCAAATTTCCAAATAAACGGATCACGGTTAATTTAGCCCCTGCCAATTTGCCTAAGGAAGGCGGGCGTTTTGATTTGGCTATTGCGTTGGCGATTCTTATTGCTTCTGATCAACTTGATGGATCTAAGGTAGAAGCATTTGAATGCTTTGCTGAGTTGACCTTAGCGGGGGAATTACGTCCTGTTGATGGTGTTATTCCATGTGCATTAGCCGCAAAACAAAAAGGGCGAAGTTTAATTGTTTGTCCTGATAATCAAAATGAAAGTGCATTGACTGGTGCCACAACCTTTGTAGCTTCAAGTTTAATTGACGTCTGTGCTTTTTTTCAGGGAAAATTTCAATTATCAGAAGCCCTGGCGCCAGACATCAAAAAAACAGGGTATCAACAGGATATGAGTGATGTGCTTGGTCAAGAGCAAGCCAAACGTGCATTAGAAATTTCAGCAACTGGTGCACATAATTTACTGTTAATTGGCCCGCCTGGTACTGGGAAAAGTATGTTAGCAGAACGTTTTATGACGTTGCTGCCTAAATTATCTGAACCACACGCATTACAAACCGCTGCTATTTATTCGGTGTGTGGTAAACAGCGCGAAGATTGGTTTGAACCACCGTATCGATCGCCGCATCATAGTGCGTCTTCAGTTGCTTTAGTTGGAGGAGGCGGTAAACCCAAGCCAGGTGAAATTTCATTATCACATCGAGGTGTGCTTTTTTTGGATGAATTACCCGAATTTCCACGTTCGGTGCTCGATAGTCTTCGTCAACCACTCGAAACAAAAGAAGTCACTATCTCACGTGCTGCGAATCAAGTGACTTTCCCCGCTGACTTTCAATTAATAGGTGCGATGAATCCGACTCCCTGTGGGCATATTAGCGGTGAATTAAGACGGAGTACACCCGATCAAGTGTTGCGATATCTTGGGCGATTGTCGGGGCCTTTTTTAGATCGTTTTGCTTTATCCATTATGGTGCCTTTGCTTCCTAAGGGAACGTTAGCAAAATCTCAGATTGGGCAACAGACAATTGGCGAGAGTAGTATGCAAATTAAGCAGCGAGTAGAACAAGCGAGAGCAAGGCAAATTAAACGTCAAGGTAAACTCAATAATGCCCTTTCGGCTCAAGACATAAAACAATACTGTCAATTAACTCTCGATGATGCAGAGTTTCTAGAAAATGCAATTAACAGAATGGGGTTATCGATACGCTCATGGCATAGCCTATTAAAGGTAGCGAGAAGTATTGCTGACTTAGCGGGAAGCGAACAAATAGAACGTCAACACATTACCGAGTCACTGTCTTATCGAGCGATGGATCGGTTGTTAAAAAGTGTTTCAATGGAATAAATTGGAATTGAATTACGGGTTGTTTAAATTTAGTGTTTTTTTATTTAAATTAATCATGTTTTAGTGAGGTTATTACTTTCTATATTCATTTATTCTTTTATACTCAGCAGTATTATTAGTCACCTATTTTTCTTAATCTAGAGCATAAAATTATGTATAAAAATATACTTGTCCCTATGGACTTAAATGATAAAGGTTTTTCCGATAAAGCCGTCGAAATTGCAGTTTGGCATGCGAAAAATTCAGATGCCAAAATCCATTTATTAAATGTATTACCCGGTGTTCATATGCCAATGGTGTCAGCGTATTTTCCGAAAGATGCAGCTGAAAAAATGAAAGCAGATGTAAAAACTAAACTCAATGATTTCGCAAAAACGCATATAGAAGCCTCCCTCAAATATAAAACCTATATTGCAGAAGGTAAGCCTTATACAACTATTTTAAAATATGCAGACCGATTGGGTGTTGATCTTATCGTTATGCCAAGCCATAAGCGCTCAAAAGTGAATAAAGCACTATTGGGTTCCGTTGCTAGTAAAGTGGTTGAAAACTCACCAGTCAGTGTTTTAGTGGTTAAACCTAAACCTGTTATGAAATAAGCGAGTTAGCTTTACTCCTTCTTATGGCGTAAAGCTTTTTTATCGATGGGTAAATCCGTTTATTGATTATAATCTCACACTACTTATTCCCTGTTTAATGCTCGATTTGATAAACGAATCGGCCGCAAGCGACCGAGTTTTAAGATAGTCCAAAGCTTTATCGCTAACGATAAAGCTAACAAAGCCTTGAAAACCTAATGCTAGATACTCTCGACTAGGCTTCGCCTAGTCAACACTATCCAGCACGGGGGCAAGCCCCCGAGATTTTCGCTACGCTCTGTTAAAGCTCCCATCCCTTAGAAGTATGTCATTTTAGTCGCTTCGCATTTAACACACGACTTGCCTATTTGTAACAATTTAGATAAAGCTTCTGTTATTTTCCTGACATGCTTCCGTAGATTACTCAGGCTATTTTTGTAAAAAGCTTAAAAATAATACCACGCACACTTCATGTGACTGCGACACTGCGTTTCGGTTCACGTTCATTAACAGAGGCGCTGTGCACTACACGGAGGAAAGGCGAAAACAATATGTTATAAGCTAATTATCGCTTATTTTGTGCTTTTCTCTTTTAACTCGGTGTCCTCTGTGGTGCATTTTTAATGATTTTAATGTTCTTTTTCAGGTTTATCGGTTTAGTTTTACTTTGTTTTGCTCAAAAAAAGTGGCTTACTGAGAAGCCACTTAGGATATTTATGCCATTTGATTTTCGACTCGACTTTGCTCATCGCGTCGATTTCGTTGCCTACGTATAATAAAGGCAAGTAGCAATAGTGCTGGTATAAAGAACCACTGTTTAGCAGGGCGATCTTCCGGTACACCTACATCAATGATTATTTGATCGAAATCGAAACCTGCTTTTTCAGCTGGGCTATCAAAAGTGATACCGTCTACCATAATAGAACCATCCTCTTGAGTAAGTAGTTCTAATCCATAATTTTCAACACGCTCTTCACCGGTATTACCCTCGGGGACATTGACAACCATGGTTAAGGTGACTGGATCACCTACATCGTTTTGACCGTCTACCAGTAATCGTAATTGAGAGCCTGGATCAACTTCAGCCATTGATCTTGTTAACTCAGTACCTGGACGCTCATCGTAAGGTGGAACAACATAGTCCATCCAAAATCCTGGGCGGAATAGGGTAAATGCAATTAGGATAAGCAAACCTGATTCCCATAACTTAGAGCGTGAGATAAAGAACCCCTGTGTACCGGCTGTAAATATCAGCATTGCCATGGTGGCGATAACAAAGATAAATACCCCCTCCATAAAGCTAACATCCATTAATAACAGATCTGTATTAAAGATAAATAAGAAGGGCAATAATGCAGTACGCAATGAATAGAAGAAAGCGACAAACCCCGTTTTAATCGGATCACCACCAGATATAGCCGCTGCCGCAAAGGAGGCAAGCCCTACAGGTGGTGTTACATCGGCCATAATACCAAAATAAAATACAAACATATGGACAGCTATTAACGGTACGATTAACCCATTTTGTTGACCAAGGCTGACAATAACAGGTGCAAGCAGAGACGATACAACGATATAGTTTGCCGTTGTTGGTAGTCCCATTCCTAGAATCAAACTAAGAATACCAGTCCATAATAGGATTAACATGATATGTCCCATGGATAAGAACTCGACTAATGCGGCCAGTTTTAGACCAACACCCGTCTGCGATACCGCACCAACAATAATACCTGCTGCTGCCGTTGCAATCGCAATACTAATCATGTTTCTTGCGCCAGTAATTAGACCATCAGTTAATTCTTCAAATCCAAGCTTGAACATGCCCGATGTTGCGCTTTTTCTGAAAAAAGCAAACAAATAACGTTGTGTGATTAATATAAATATCATCAGCATCGTTGCATAAAATGCAGATAAGCCCGGTGATTTTCGTTCGATCATTAAACACCAAATTAATACCACGACAGGTAGTAAAAAGTGCAGTCCTGATTTAACTGTTGGCCCTGTTTCTGGCATGCTAACTACGGGAGAGTTTGGATCATCCATCACCAAGTCTGGGTAAGCAGAACTGATTTTCGCTAGTATAATATAAACGGCAAGTATTAATATTGTAATAACAGCAAATACCATATCTCCGCTGACATGTGTTTTTAGTAGGTCAATTAAGAAGAATAATCCAAAAGCCCCAATAATTGTATTGCCTAATATAATCGCACCAGTTGATATTGTTTTAGCCACTTTGTCTTCACTTGCTTTCGCTTTGAAGCTTTTAAATACGACATATTGAATCGCAATAATGGCTAATACGGTAGCAAGTCTTGCACTTGATGTTGCCAATGCTTTGTATATTTCCGAAAGATAATAAGCACCGCCTGCAAGAGCAATAATAGGCAGTAATGTCATTGCCCATGAAATCAGAACATCTTTAATTGTTTTCTGTTCACCTTCACGCGTTAATCCTTGCATATTGAGTTTCATTGCCTCTAAATGAACAATATAAACCAATGCAATATAAGAGATAATGGCGGGTAAAAATGCACTTTTAACAACTTCAAAATAAGGAATGTTGACATATTCAACCATTAAGAAAGCCGCTGCGCCCATTACTGGTGGCATGATTTGACCGTTAACGGATGAGGCAACTTCAACAGCACCTGCTTTTTCTGCTGAGAAACCAACACGTTTCATCATCGGAATAGTAAAAGTACCTGTTGTTACTACGTTTGCAATCGATGAACCTGAAATTAATCCGGTCATACCCGATGCAACAACTGCAGCTTTTGCTGGACCACCTCGGAAGTGACCCATTAATGAGAATGCAACTTTGATAAAGTAATTACCTGCACCAGCTCTGTCTAGTAGTGCTCCAAACAGTACAAATAGGAACACTAAATCCGTGGATACCCCGAGGGCGATACCAAAAACACCTTCAGAAAATAACCATTGGTGATTCATTACACCACCTAGCGTTGAACCTTTCCATGCGATAAGTTCAGGCGCAATCGGACCTAAAAATGTGTACGCAAGAAATACGATGGCAACCACCATTAGTGGCGGACCGAGAGCACGTCTTGTCGCTTCTAATAGTACTAACATACCGGTAATTGAAACAATGATGTCATAGGTGTTCGGTGCACCAGGGCGATCGCTTAAACGTGTACCGAATATACTCTGTATGAGCGATGCATCAGCAATCAGTGGGTAAAGCGCACATAAACATGCAATGATCGCAAGGGCCCAATCTGTTAATGGTATTTTGTGTCTTGAAGATCCGCTAAATGCTGGGTATGCAAGAAACGCTAAAAAGATAGCGAAACCAAGGTGAACTGAACGTGCTTCACCACTGGAGAAAACGCCCCATCCAAAAACAAAGGGAAGGGGAGAGGCAATCCAAATTTGGAATACTGACCAGGCAAGAGCGACTGCTGCCATCAATTTTACAATATTTTTATTATCGGGCGTTCTACCACCAGTATCTGTCGAGGCTACCAGATCTTGTAGATCCTCATCATTCAACTGTGTACTGCTCGTATTGATTTCACTCATAAGAATATTTCCTATCTATATGCGCTTATATCGTCGTGTTCTAACGATAATAAATAGTGCGTAGTCATTATTGTTAGTGCTTGTTCTTTATACCTAAGATACTTGATGTTCATATTTAGGGCTAAAGTAGCTTGGGTATAAAACAAGAAAGCGGAAGTGAGAGACACTTCCGCTCTGTTTAGCTAATTGGGTAGATTACATCCAACCTTTTTCTTTGTAGTAACGAATAGCACCTTCATGTAGTGGCGCTGATAAGTTTTTAGTTATCATGTCACTTTCTTTTAAGTTAGCAAAAGCAGGATGCATTTTTTTGAAACGTTTAAAGTTATCAAATACAGATTTTACAATTTGATAAACAGTTTCATCATCTGTTTTTGTTGAGCTAACGAATGTTGCAGCAACACCAAAAGTAATTGTATCTGTATCAGTTCCTTTGTACATGCCGCCTGGGATAGTCGTTTGTGCATAGTAATCATTTTCTGCAACTAATTCTTTAGCTGCTTCATTATTAACAGGAACAACAATTGCGTCACAAGAAGTTGTTGCTTCTTTGATTGAACCGTTTGGGTTACCCGCTGTGAAAATAATTGCGTCTACTTTACCATCACATAATGCTGCTGCTTGTTCTGATGATTTTAGTTCAGATGCAATAGCAAAATCATCCATTGTCCAACCCATTTTTTTCATGATAATTTCTACCGTACCACGAGAGCCTGAACCTGGATTACCTACGTTTACTTTTTTACCTTTTAGGTCATCGAATGTTTTAATGCCTGAGTCTTTACGTGCAACGACTGTGAAAGGTTCTGCGTGTACTGAAAATACAGCGCGTAATTCTTTAAATGGACCTTGAGGAAATTTATCTGGCGCTGTGCCATTGTATGCATGGTATTGCCAGTCAGATTGTGCAACACCCATATCAATATCACCGGTACGAAGTGCATTAATATTAGTAATTGAACCACCTGTTGTATGTGTACAGTTGATTTTATGATCAGTAGTCCCTTTATTAACTAAACGACAAATAGCGCCACCAACTTGGTAATAAACACCTGTTTGGCCACCGGTGCCAATCACGATGTTTGTGTTATCTGCCATCGCAGATGTTGAAACTAGGGCTGCACCAGCAACTGCTGCCATTGCCAATTTTTTAATAGACATACATAAACTCCTTTGTATTAACTTAATAATTAAATTATTTATCCAATTTTTTATTTAATATATTTATACACTGATAATAATTAGATACCGCAATACAGGTATATCATCATTACAATGGGTAAATGTGATTGAATAAAATCTGATTATACATGAATAATTATGAAATCCATAACCAGCAATATCAACCATGGCTTAACGAGTAGATAAGGGCTATTTTATTGTTTTTAAACACGTATTTATAAAATGTTAGTGATATTTTTATATTTCTAAACAGCCCTATTATTAAATTATGCACTAATTTGATGCATCCGATATTTTGTTATAAATAATGGCGTGTTTCTATAAGAAATTATCAGCTAAATGCATTTAGGGTAATGTTAGTGTAGTCCTATTTAGGGCGGACAGATCCTATCGCGCCCAGATTATGTATTAATGTATTTTGGAAATGATAAGTGATTAATATTTAATTGATCATATTTTCTGGTGCAAGCACATCATCAAGTTGTTCTTTTGAGAGTAACTCCTGCTCGAGTACAAGGTCATAGACACTTTCATTTTGTTCTAATGCTTGTTTAGCCAAGGCCGTACACACTTCATAACCTAAATGTGGATTGAGTGCTGTAACGATACCGATGGAGTTTTTAACATTATTTGCGCAGACGTCTTTATTTGCCGTTATTCCAGAAATACAGCGAGTGCCTAGAGTATCCATGCCATTTTTAAGCATTTCGATAGATTCAAATAAGCTCTCAACCATCACCGGTTCCATAACATTTAATTCTAGTTGACCTGCTTCGGCAGCCATCGTGACGGTTAAATCATTGCCAATAACTTTATAGGCAATTTGATTAACAACTTCAGGGATAACCGGGTTTACTTTACCAGGCATGATTGAAGATCCCGGTTGCATTGGTGGTAAGTTGATTTCATTAAAGCCTGCGCGTGGACCGGATGACAGCAAGCGAAGATCGTTACAAATTTTAGATAGTTTTACTGCTAATTGTTTTATCGCCGAAGAGTACATGACTAATGAACCGGTATCATGTGTTGCTTCGATTAAGTCTTTTGCTAATACAATTTTGCGACCTGTGACTTGTTGTAAGTATGAAACCACTAATTCACGATAACGAGGCTCTGCATTAAGTCCCGTACCAATTGCAGTACCGCCCATATTAACGGTCAAGAAGGGGAGGCTACAGGTGGTTAAACGTGCCACTTCGTTACGCAGACTACTTGCAAATGCTTGAAAACTTTGGCCTAGCGTCATCGGTACTGCATCTTGCATTTGAGTACGACCCATTTTTAGCACATCCGCAAACTCTAATGTTTTATTATCAACCAGTTCAATTAATTTATTTACTTCATTGACCAATTTGTCGTGTGCATCCATTAATGCAATTTTCATCGCGGTTGGATAAGCATCGTTTGTAGACTGGGATCGATTAACGTGATTATTAGGGTGACAATACTGATAGTCACCTCGTGAATGCCCCATAATTTCTAATGCGCGATTAGCAATGACTTCATTGGCATTCATATTGGTTGATGTACCGGCACCACCTTGCAGCATATCAACAATAAAATGGTTGTGTAACATGCCTAAATCAATTTCATCGCAGGCTTGGCAAATGGCTTTATTGATGTTGTCTGGAATATTACCAAGGTCATGATTAGCCAGAGAGGCTGCTTTTTTTACTTTGGCTAATCCTCTAATGAAGTCAGGGTAAAAGTTAAGGGTAATTCCGCTGATATTAAAGTTTTCACGTGCGCGTAGAGTCTGAATCCCATAATAAGCCGTTTCGGAAACAGGCTTTTCACCCAGTAGATCATGCTCAATACGTTTAATTCCCGTTCTATATAATGCGGCAATATTTTCGTAGCGGTTATTTGCGTATTTCATACGACGAATAATAAGCTGAGAGATTGTTGCAGATAAAGTCAGTGCCAATTGGCCGTGTTGGCTAAGTAAATCAATAAGATCATCGCGTTTAAATTGATAATATGCCGTGTCTGATAATAATCGTGCACTGAATCCCTGTTTATGAACGGGCGCAATAAGGATCGATTCACCAATAAATTCGTGTTTTGCAAAAACAGTAATGCTTTGCTCGGTACCACTTCTGTCATCGTATAATTGAATGCTGCCCGAAGAAATAACATATAGAGTATCGGTGAGGTCTTCACGTTGAAATAAAGCCTCGCCTGTCGTTTGTTGTTTATACTCGGCAAGAGCAGCAAATAGGCTTAGTTCTTCTGTTGAAATGTCTTGGAATAATTCAACTTTTCTGAGGCATTCGGTGACAGAGTTCATGATACATGTTTCCTTGTGATGATTACTGTTTTGATAGAGGTTGATTAACCGCAAACATAGCAATCTACATGCCAATAAAACAATAAGACGGGAGGCCCTATCTGGCCTTGCTTTTTTAACTTGAAGCTAATAAAACGTCTCTTTTTTGTGTAAAATAGCAACATATTGGTGCATTAGCTCACCATTATGGTTCATTTGTCTGTTTTTGTTGTTTAGTTAAGTTTTATTATCTTTATTATTGCGTTTTTAATGGTTTATTGTTTTTTAATTTTAAATTTATTTGGTTTTATTAACTTTAAGTTTTTAGCGTGAATTATTATTAAAATTAATAAAAAGGGGGGAGATTGTGTATAGGGAACTAATTAGGCGAACTGTATAAAATTTCTAATGAAGATGACTGGAAAAACAATAAAAAGGGAACCCTATTTACTAAGGCTCCCTTTTAAAACTATGTTATTTGATCAAACTATAGTGCTTTGATTGTCTCAATTTGCACTTGCAATTTATCAGCGGTTGTTTGAAGTTCGGTTTGTTTTGCACGTTCTTTTGCGATAACCGCTTCTGGTGCTTTACCTACAAATTTTTCATTGCTTAGTTTACCGGTTACTTTCGCTAAGTCCTTCGTTACTTTTTCAAGCTGTTTGTTCAAGCGTGCCAGCTCAGCTTCAGTATCAATTAATCCCGCCATTGGAATTAATAATTCTAATTCACCAATTAATGCCGTTGCCGAAGCGGGTGTCGTTTCACCTTCTGGTACAAAAGTAACACTTTCAAGGTTTGCTAGTGCGGCTAGAAAGGCCTCATTTTCATTGAAACGACGTTGTGCTTCGGTGGAAGCATTTTTAATTAATACATTAAGTGGTACTTTCGGGCTGATATCCATTTCGCCACGAATATTACGAACAGCAATAATGACATGTTTTACCCATTCAAGGTCGGCTACTGCTGTTTTGTCCACTAAGCTTTCTGTGTACTCAGGGAATGCTTCAAGCATAATAGTTTCACCTGCTTGGCCGGTAATACCTTTAACTCGTTGCCAAATTTCTTCTGTCATAAACGGGATGATTGGATGTGCAACACGTAACAGACTTTCTAAAACAGTCACTAATGTATGGCGTGTGCCACGTTGCTCTGCTTCACTTCCCTTAAATAATACCGGTTTAGTTAACTCTAGGTACCAACCACAGAATTGACTCCAGGTAAATTCATATAAGATATTTGCTGCGATATCAAAGCGGAAGGTGTCTAGCGCTTGACGGAAATCTTTGATCGTAGTTTGTAATTGACCTTGGATCCAACGATCAGCAAGGCTAAATTGCATATCTTGATTATCACCAAATCCACAATCATGCTCTTCGGTACTCATTAATACATAACGACTTGCATTCCATAGCTTGTTACAGAAATTACGGTAACCCTCTAAGCGAGTCATATCCCAGTTAATATCTCGCCCGGTTGATGCCATTGCAGCTAGAGTAAAGCGCAATGCATCGGTACCATGTGCTTCAATACCATCGGCAAATGTTTTACGTGTGTCTTTTTCGATTTTCTTAGCGAGTTGTGGTTGCATCATATTGCCACAACGTTTTTTGACTAAACTTTCAAGGTCGATACCGTCAATCATATCTAATGGATCAAGTACATTACCCTTAGATTTTGACATCTTGTCGCCATTTTCATCACGTATAAGACCTGTTACATACACGGTTTTGAAGGGGACCTGTGGTTTGCCATTTTCATCTTTCATGAAGTGCATGGTCATCATGATCATACGCGCAACCCAGAAGAAAATAATATCGAAACCGGTCACTAGTACATTGGTTGAATGGAAGGTTTTTAGATCCAACGTTTTTTCCGGCCAACCTAAGGTTGAAAATGTCCATAGACCAGACGAAAACCAAGTATCTAGTACATCGTCATCTTGACGAAGAGTTACTTCATCACCTAGGTTATGTTTCGCACGCACTTCTGCTTCATCACGACCGACATAGACTTTACCTGCTTGGTCGTACCAAGCTGGAATACGATGTCCCCACCAAAGCTGACGCGAAATACACCAGTCTTGGATATCATTCATCCATGAGTTATACATATTTTCATATTGTTTTGGCACAAATTCAATATCACCGTTAGCAACGGCTTCTGAGGCTGTTTTAGCTAATGGTGCAACACGGACATACCATTGGTCGGTTAGCATTGGTTCAATGACAACGCCACCACGGTCACCATAAGGAATGGTTAAGTCATGTGGTTCAATTTTTTCGAGTAGGCCAAGTGCTTCAATAGAGCTTACAACTAGTTTACGGGCATCTTCACGCGCTAAACCTTGGAATTGCGTTGGAATATCACTGCTGTAATCATCACTTTTTTCACCGTTACTATTAAATACTTCAGCGCTATCGCGGATTGAAGCTTCAAAAGTAAGTACATTTATCATCGGTAGTTTATTACGTTTACCTACTTCATAATCGTTAAAGTCATGGGCAGGGGTGATTTTTACACAGCCGGTTCCTTTTTCCATATCGGCATGTTGATCGCCAATAATAGGGATACGACGTTCAACGAAGGGAACAATAATTTCTTTACCAATAAGATCCTTGTAACGTGGATCTTCAGGGTTAACCGCAACGGCAGTATCACCTAGCATGGTTTCAGGGCGAGTTGTTGCAATGACTAAGTAATCTTTCCCTTCAGATGTGGTTGCGCCATCGGCTAATGGATAACGGAAGTGCCACATGGAACCTTTTACATCTTTATTTTCAACTTCTAAATCAGAAATGGCCGTATGTAGCTTAGGATCCCAGTTAACTAAACGTTTACCACGGTAGATAAGATCATCGTTATATAAGTCGACGAATACTTCCTTAACGGCGTGAGATAAACCTTCATCCATGGTGAAACGTTCGCGATCCCAATCGACAGAGGTGCCTAATCGACGCAGTTGCTTAGAGATATTACCGCCAGATTCGCCTTTCCATTCCCAAATTTTATCGATAAAAGCATCTCGGCCTAGATCTTTTCGAGTTTCACCGGTTTCAGCTAAAAGTTTACGTTCAACAACCATTTGCGTTGCAATACCCGCATGGTCTGTTCCCATTTGCCAAAGCGTATTTTTGCCTTGCATACGTTGGTAACGGACAAGGGTATCCATGATTGTATCTTGGAAAGCATGACCCATATGCAAACTACCTGTGACATTAGGTGGTGGGATCATCACACAGTAACTCTCTTTCGATGTATCACCGTGTGGTTTGAAGTAACCTTTTTCTTCCCAGGTTTGGTAGTTTTTCTGCTCAATGGCAGTTGGGTTGTATGTTTTTTCCATCGTTTAATCTTCTGCTTTTTTGGTTGACTCAACAGCGTTATCATTAGTCACTGCATGAGTAGAAAGTGTTAGTCCCATTTTTTTATAGGTACTGTAACGAGTTCGTGCTGCAATTTTTAATGTTTCCGAAGCAGGAACAAAATCAATAATCTGTTGAAAATTGATTGCAAATTTAGGCACGTTCGAGCTTAAATTTATTAATATTTGGCGCGGATGCGTTGGTGGTTGCCAACTGATCTCGACTGGTGTGCCATATCGAGGTCCTTCACCTAATAGATTGTGGGGAACAAAACTATCCCCATCAAACTGCCATAAATATTCATCAACTGAAAACGCATCTTGTTGGTTATCAGTAAAGATAAATACCTTGTTACTTTGCCCATAATAAAATGCCGCAATGGCGCATGCTTGAATGAAGTGTGCGCTTACATCTTCTGGTTCATTATCCAATGATTGCGGCAAAATATAAAAAACAACTTGTGTCATTATTTAATTAGATAACTCAGTTGTATCGCTTTCACTACGGTTTATTAAAAACTGTGTTAATAATGAAACCGGGCGACCAGTTGCCCCTTTATTTGAGCCAGAACGCCATGCTGTTCCCGCAACATCTAAATGTGCCCAGTTATACTTTTTAGTAAAACGAGAAAGGAAACAAGCGGCTGTAATGGTGCCTGCCGGACGTCCGCCAATGTTTGCCATATCTGCAAATGGACTATCTAATTGTTTTTGATATTCGTCGTCCATAGGTAATTGCCAAGCTTTATCGCTTGCTTGGTTCGATGCGGTGATGATTTCGTGTGCCAAGCCTTTATGAGGCGTTACCAATGCGCTGATATTGTGACCTAATGCCATAATACAAGCGCCTGTTAAGGTCGCGATATCAACGACACATTCAGGTTCAAAACGTTCTACGTAGGTAAGTGCATCACATAAAACTAATCGGCCTTCAGCATCCGTATTTAATACTTCAACGGTTTGTCCTGACATGGTCGTTAAAATATCACCTGGGCGGTAGGCGTTACCATCTGGCATATTTTCTGCGCCGACAAGTATCCCAATAACATTAATCGGTAAATCAAGTTTCGCAATGGCTTCCATCGTGCCATAAACACTGGCTGCACCACCCATATCGTATTTCATTTCATCCATGCCTGCGCCTGGTTTTAGTGAAATACCACCGGCATCGAAGGTCAAACCTTTACCAACAAGTACAACGGGTTTTTGGCCTTCAACACCGCCGTTATAAGTCATAATTGACATATAAGGTTGGTTTTTTGAGCCACGCGCAACGGCTAGGTAGCTATCCATTTTAAGCTCAGCCATTTGGTCGGCATCAACAATTTTTGTAGCTATTTTTTCAAAACGTTGCTCTAAAATTTTTGCTTGTTCAGATAGGTACAATGGCGTACAAATATTTGGCGGCATATTCGCAAGATCTTTACAGGCTTTTGTTCCTGAAGCAACCGCTAAACCGTGCTGTAGAGCAAGCTCTGCACGTGCAAGTTCTTTGCGGCTTGAAACATTAAACGTTAATTTACGTAAAGGACGTCGTGTGTTTTCTTTTGTCGTTTTAAATTGATCAAAGCTATATAAAGAATCTTCGGTTGCTTCAACTGCTTGGCGAACTGCCCAGTAGCTATCACGACCAATAATGCGTAATTCTGTTAAAAAACAGATTGACTCTAAAGAGCCGGTATCATTAAGTGTTGAGATTGTTTTTGCGATAATCTGTTTGTATTGTGCTTCGGTTAATTCTCGCTCTTTACCACAACCCACAAGTAAAACGCGTTCACTTAATACATTCGGTACATGGTGTAAAAATAAGACTTGGCCAACCTTGCCTTCGATATCGCCACGGCGTAGCAGGTTACTTAAATAACCTTCACTGATCTCATCAAGTAGTTCACCAGCACGAGACAGGCGACGAGGTTCAAAAACACCAACAACAATGCATGCGCTGCGCTGTTTTTCTGGGTTACCACTTTTAACGAAAAATTCCATAACTATCCTTAATGCAGAGATTATATTGAGATTAACTGTGCTATTTTGTTAAAAATACAGTTATTATAGAAGCGGGTGGAGCTTGAAAATCTTCTAAACCTATAAAAATAACAATTTTACCGTATTTGTTTGCTTAATCCACTTTAAATAGTAGTTTTATACGCTATCTATTGCCCGATGTAAAAATTGGTAAGTGAATATTGGGGTCTTTATTAAAAAGAGACCAAATAAGCGCGATAGTTGACGATTTAAACATTTTAAATCCAGACGATATAATATTACGGATGGCTACCTCTGAATCATCACGTTGCTAAAGTATATTCATTTTATAGAACCTTAATTTACACTGGAGCGATCGGTGATACTTCTTCGTTACTTAATGCTAGAAACCTTCAAAAGTCAGATTGGCATTTTGTTTGTTTTATTTCTTATCTTTGTGAGTCAGCAATTTATCCGAATTTTAGCCGAAGCAATTAAAGGTGCGATTCCGGCTGATCTTGTTATGACTTTTCTTTATTTAAATATCCCTGCATTAGCAACATTAATGTTACCGATTAGTTTTTTCCTTGCTGTTCTTTTTGCCTATGGTCGTTTGTATAGTGAGAGCGAAATGGTGGCGATGATTTCCTGCGGATATAGCCCTAATAATGTCCTTAAATCAACGTTGTTATTGTCTTTTTTCACCTTTGTTTTTGCTGGCGCTAATAGTTTATATTTAACTCCGTTAGCAGAGAATCAAATTGATACCGTCACTGAGAATGCAGAAGCTAACGCAGGTTCGGCACCCGTTATTGAAGGGATTTTTCATAAAATAAATGATGATGGTGTCGTATACGTTGAAAAATATAAAAAAGGGAAAGAGCTTGAAAAAATATTTGCAGCACACTGGCCTGAAGATTCAGATGTTGCGCCTTCAATTTTAACTGCTTTACATGGCAAGCTTGAAGATCGCGATACCGGTACATGGCTGACGATGACCAATGGGCAACGTTATGTTGGTAATATTGGTGAAAATAAATTTGATAAAAATGTATTTGAAAGCTTTCAAATACATATTGAAAATCGCGAAGTGCAAACGAAAAAGCGCGGCGTTGAAGCCTTGCCGACTGAACAATTAATTGGATCTGATAATTTAAAATATCAAGCTGAATTACAGTGGAGAATTGCACTGCCTTTATCCATCATATTGTTAACCTTTATGGCTGTTCCCTTAGCGAAGGTGAATCCAAGACAGGGGCGTTATTCAAAACTGTTACCTGCTCTGTCATTGTATTTAGCTTATTTTCTCTTACTGAGTACCTCAAAAAGCTTAATTGAAGAAGGGGATTTACCCGTATTTAGTATTTGGATTGTACAGCTTCTCTTTTTCGTTGTGGGATTGCTTTTGCATCTTCAAAGCTTAGGTAAGTTTACGAATATATTCTTTAAAAGAAAGCGTGCTAAGACCGCTTAATCACAGTATTTATACGGAATTTTCATTATGGGTATTTTAGATCGTTACGTCGGTAAAACGGTACTAGCGGCAACATTTTTTAGTTTGTTTATTTTAGTAGGATTAAGCGGCATTATTAAATTTGTCGAGCAGATGAAAAAAGTCGGACAAGGATCCTACGATGCCTGGCATGCAGCTTATTTTGTTGTGCTTAAAATGCCGGTTGAAATTGCAGACTTTTTCCCTATGGCGGCTTTAATTGGTGCCTTAATTGGGCTAGGGTCCTTAGCAAGTAGCAGTGAGTTGGTGGTGATGCAAGCGGCGGGGATATCGAAACTGCGTATTGCTATTTCCGTGTTAAAAACTGCTATTCCGATGGTGTTAATTGTGATGGTTATGAGTGAATTTGTTGCGCCTGTTACTGATAAAGAAGCTTATTCAATGCGTGATGAAGCAAGGCAAGGTGAACAGAAAGTCAGTAATAAATATGGCGTTTGGGTTAAAGATGCTGACTCCTTTGTGAGTGTTGGTCGAATGAATAATAAAGCGGAGCTTTTTGATATCAAACTGTTCTTTTTTGATGAACAAATGGAATTACAGCGCGCAATGGCGGCTGAAAAAGGAACATATCAAGAAGGAAGTTGGTTATTACAAAATATTAGCCTAACAAGTTTTAGTGAAGAAAAAACTAATACTGAAAAAATGGATGAATTTTCTTGGGAAACACAATTAACCCCTAAAAAGCTGGAAGTCATTCTCAGTGATCCTGATCGTATGTCGATGAGAGATATTTATAACTACATTTCTTACCTTGAAACTAATGATCAAGATGCGAGTCGTTATTGGCTGAGTCTCTGGCGCAAAGCTGTTTTACCATTTACGGTAGTTGTGATGATGTTACTTTCAGTATCATTTATTTTTGGTGGGCTACGAACGGTTACCATGGGGACAAGGCTGATATTTGGTATTGCGAGTGGTTTTGTGTTCCACGTTTTAGGGGAGTTATTCGGTCCTTTTAGTTTAGTCTTTGAACTTCCACCTTTATTCGGGGCAATAGCCCCCAGCTTATTCGTCTTCTTAGTCGCAATATATATGCTGAGAAGGCAAAGTTAATTTTATTTAGTCAATATTTGATGTTTCAAATAATCATGAAAATTAACATTTTTAGGCGTGATTACTTCTTATCACTTTAAGTGTGAGTGATCGCAACCACTTCGCATTCTGCCCATGTGTCCTGGAAGGCGTGATAAGGAGAAAAAATCGCAATCAAGTTTCCTAATCCAAAGGCAGATGTAGCCATACGAATTAAAGATTGAGTTATCGTAATATGGCTCCCATCGCTATTTTGGATACGTAAACCACATATTTTCATGCCAATTGTTTGTCCGACTTTAACCCAATAATAACTGTAAAAACCTACCGTTGTGACAGCTAAGTAACCAGCAAAAATAAGGTTGTTCGCGAGATAGTCACTGATATTATTACCTATATCAATAAATCCAATTACTTTTCCTAAATACACAAATGAAAGTGCAATAGCGGTTGCACTGATAAGGACTGCCAGTACCGTTAAAAAATCAATAAAATAAGCTGTCATTCTTTTTATAAATGAAGCTTTTGCAACGGTTTTATTTGTTTTTTTATCTGCAGAATGTGCCATGAGTTTTCCTTATTAATAAGAATGTTTAGTATATCAAAATAGGCGGATTTCTCGTATTAAAGTAGTTAGGTCGATGGGATTTATTGCTGAGATATGAAGTGATTAACAGGCTTACAATTTGTAAACATTTTTATTTAATTAGATTGATAGGTTCAAGTTGCTGTCTTTTTAAGCGGTTGATCATATAGTCGCTGAAAAACCTTGTCAGAAAAAAATCACTATGTATAATCCTCTTGTCTTATCAGCAGTACGCATTCATATACTGCAATTGCTCGATGCCCGAGTGGTGGAATTGGTAGACGCGGCGGATTCAAAATCCGCTCTCGAAAGAGGTGACGGTTCAAGTCCGTCCTCGGGCACCATTACTTATTGATTTTAAATGAAATAATACTTGTAGGCCGACATCTTAAGTCGGTTTTTTTGTGCTTGAAATTTGTCCTTATAGGTATACTTGAAAGCACATCTTTCATCAAAAACCATGTAAATAAACAAATAAAACATCTCGCAGATAATCGGTTAGGGTCATATCCGGTCTTTTGTCTGGGTAATTTCTGGGTAGATATGCGTCTACTTCTGTCTATTTATATATATCATTCGCAAGCTTCACCTTGGCGAATTTTATATAACCAATATTATGCTTTCTTTAGGTATTTAGGTAGGAAACTATGTATTGGTAGTTGTTTTAGGTACTAGTCCTGTATTTTCAAATATATTCGTGTAGGACATCAAGGGATATTCAGCTTTTCCATTGACTAAATATGTGACTACTTTAGCTGATTTTATGTCCAACTTTAGGGTAAGCTAAAGGCTTATTTAGTTAATAATAAATAGTTAAATACTTATAAAACATTAAGTTATAGGGTAATATAGTTGTAAGGTGATTTTTTTTAAGGAACTAATATGAATAATTTTAGATGGGAAAAATATAAAAGTTTTTTTCAAATAACTATTTTTAAATATTTAGTCATGTGGTTTTCTTTAGTTCCAATCGTTGCCAATATTATACAAAATTTACCTGATAAATATGAGGTCACTCTTGGAACGCAAACTTATTTGATAAGCCTAACCCTACCTTTTAATTGGCAATTACTTTGGATCTCATCTGTCTTTTTTGTAATTGCTTTGGTTGTATATCATATCTTTTGTCCAAATTTCATTAGTAAATATAATTCATTCAAAGATTATGAATCTTACTCGCATGACCCTCGGTGGGTAGCTTGGGAAGCAAGTATGTTGTGGCCTAAGATGACGGATGAACAGAAAAAAAAGTTTATCAGTAGGCTTCAAGTCAAAGAATATTCATCTGAAATAGATGAGAAAGGAAGCTTTATAATATCGAAAAAACCAATTGTTAATAAATTACAAACTATTTTTTACTTCCAACATTATGGTAAAAAATACAAATTAGGTATGCCAGTTCTAGATTCTAAAAACAAAGAAATAGAGGGCTCAGAAAAGGGAGTATTTTTTGAAGTGTTTGGTAGGTATTCGGAAAGTAATTATCTCGCGAGATTAATTATTCTAATCTTGCTTATTATTAGCGGTATGATTTTTGGTTTTGTTCTTTGCCAACATCTATATTCAGGAGCACAGTTTGTCTGGAATTGGGTAACGGGAGTAAGTACTTAAGTGGCCTATTATCAGTATTATGCGGGTTTAACTAGTCAGCTAGCATTTTGTGCTACCCCTCTTAGGTTGGATTCATATAATAATTGCCAATTTGGTTGTACATATTGCTTTGCAAACACTAGACAAGGGCATGGAAGAAAGTCTGAATTAAAAGTTAGTAATCCCTCATCCCTACTGAAGAGGCTTCAAAGAGTGGAGAAAGGGGACGTAAACTCAGCTTTAGATGAGTTTATACAGCACCGAATTCCCTTCCAATTAGGAGGCATGTCAGATCCATTTACTCTTATTGAATCTAAGAAAAAAGTGACTCTTGAGTATCTGAAAATTCTAAAAGATTATAATTATCCTGTAATAATCAGCACTAAGAGTGATTTAATTGCTGAAGAGGAGTACCTATCTATTTTGAAAGGTTCAAATTGTTATGTTAGGTTTTCAACAACGGTAGTAGAAGAACAATATAAGTCGATGATCGACAAAGGGTGCCCAAGTATAGAAAGAATAACTATTGCGGCTAAAAAAATTATAGATATAGGAATCCCCGTTTCCTTTAGGTTTCAGCCTATAATTCCAGGACATGAAAAGTTTGCAGATCACTTTATTGATCTTGCTTTCAAGATTGGTGTGAAGCATATTTCAGCAGAATATTTAAAAGTACCGCTAGATGCAAATGCAAAATTTGGCTCATCTCTAAAGGGGATATTACAAGGTGACCCTATTTCATTCTATAGGAGATTAGGTGCTACAAAAGTAGGGCGTGAATTTAGTCTTCCATTAGAGTATCGTCAAGCCCATTTAATCGATATGGCAATTCAGATTAGATCGAAAGGTATGACATTTGGCTTTGCAGACAATGATTTGATGCTACATTCTGATGGGCATTCTTGTTGTAATGCGGCCAATATATATCTTAGTGAAGCTAACTTCTTTAGAGCGAATATTGTCTCTCAAGCTAAGCATTTGAAACTTGGAGAAGAAATAAGGTTTGAAGACTATGCTTCAAATTGGGTACCCAGACATGCTATTTCTACTTATTTAAATTCGAAAGCAAGGATTATTATTGGTGATCCTACAACACCTGATTGGTTTGAATATTTAAAGAAAATGTGGGTTGGAGAGCTAGGAGTATACTCTCCCTCCTTTTTTGATGGGCTTGAACAATCATCAAAATTAGATAGCAATGATATGCCTATTTATATCAGAAATGAATCTAATTTTGAGAAAGAGCATGATAAAAAAATTCAAGACTGGAGAAAAAAATATCTACTAAATCAGATGTCAAAGTGTTAGAAACTGTTTTGTTAAATAACAACTTCAATAGGTATCGTTAAGTACCCACTTTATCTTTAATCAAAAAGGAAGATACTAGAGGTAATACTTGTAGTAAAGAGTATGCAGCGAGAGAAAAATACACTACCGACCAGAATGCTGTAATTGAAATCCGATAAAGATCTACGTTATTAGATAAACTTATTAAAAGGAATAACCCCGCACCAATTAATAAAGAGGTTAAACCAACTAATAAATTTAGAGCTGATTTTAAGTATTGATACCATCTAATTTCGATTATTAATTTAGAGTCTTCGATTTTCATAAAATTTACAGCTCTTTTTAAATCTACAAAACTAATTTCACCTTTAGCATTTTCGTAAATTTGTATAATTGCTTCTCTGATGTGATTGTCAATTTCAATTTCAGTAGCTTGTCTGAATTGTTCAGATATAAATTCATTTTCTAAAAATTTTCTTGTTGAGCCAAGTAACTTGTCATAAGACAAAGCTTCACTAATTTTATTCAAACGGTTTTTATTATGTCTCCTAATCGAGTTAGCAATATTCTTAATATTCAAAGCTGCAATTATTAATATAATTATAGAGATTGATAAAGTAGAACCATTACTCAGATTAATAACAAAAAAACTCCAAAGAAAATCCATTTATATAACCCTTTATTTTTCTTAATATTAATTTTCAATATATTATACAATTTTGTTGAAATATATAATTTATTTCGCACTCTAAATAATAGGTACTCTGGTCAAGTCCAACCGGACACCTGACTTTGTAAATTTTAATAGTTATACCAATTCCATTAATTATTATGATCTAATAAAGCACTCATTAAAGGTGCTGAATATGACTCAAGAATTATCGAAAATGATTAGCTCAACCTCAGATGCGAGATTAAAACTTCGTTTATTAGCGGTATCTCACTTTCTTGATGGTAAAAATAGAACTCAAATATCTGAATACTTAAAAGTAAGTCGAACGAGTGCAAATAGTTGGATACAAACCTATTTAACACAGGGAATTTCAGGGTTAAAAGAGAAAAAACATACGGGGCGCCCAAAAGGCCTAAGCGAAAAGCAACTGTCTCAACTGAAAGAGTTTGTTGTTTCTTCGGCTGTAAAGGCAGATGGCGGCAGACTCCAAGGAAAAGATGTCCAGCAGTATATTTTAGTTGAGTTTGGTATTGAGTATAAAAAGTCCAATATTTACAACCTATTACACGAATTAAATCTAAGCTGGATAACTACACGTTCAAAGCATCCCAAGCAGTCAATTGAACGTCAGGAAGATTTTAAAAAAATTCAAAATAAAAACGATCCTTAAGATCCCTGGTCATGTTGCGTTAGATCGGGTTGATATCTGGTTTCAAGATGAGGCGCGTTTTGGACAACAAAATACGACCACTAGAATATGGGCTGAAAAAGGAACGAGACCACGCGTAGTACAGCAACAACAATACACTTACGCTTATCTATTTGGTGCTGTTTGCCCAGCAAATGGTAAAACAGAAGCTATCATTGCTCCTTTTAGTAATATGGAAATCATGAAAGAACATCTAGCGCTTATTTCCAAAGCAACGGAAGCGGGTCGCCATGCTGTAGTGATAATGGATGGTGCCAGCTGGCATCAGGAATACTTAGATCAAGCATTTGCTAATCTAAGCATTATTCACATCCCACCTTATTCTCCTGAATTAAATCCAATCGAGCAAGTATGGTCATGGATGAGGCAAAATGAAATTGCCAATCGTGTTTTTAGTGATTATGAAGATATTGAAGAGAAGTGCACTATTGCTTGGAATAACTTTAGAAGTGATATTAATAGAGTCATTTCACTATGCTTAAGATCGTGGATTAATTTGACCAGTTAATTAATGGAATTGGTATTAATCGGCGTTAAATTATCGAGTGTAGTATGCAGTCGCTCATGGTTGTAATAACGGATATTATCCTTCAATATCCATCTTCATTGCATCACGTGTAAAATGAATAACATTAAATAACCATTCATTCTTTAAACTGCTAAAAAATAGCTCTACAATCCCGTTATCTAAGCAAGCACCAACACTACTCATCGATGCAGTCATTTTATATTTGCTCAATAACGCACTAAATCGTCCACTCGTATATTGAGAGCATCGATCATTCTGGAACATTAAGCCAGGTTTAGGTCGCCTAATACCAATCGCCATCTGTAATGCTCGCTCAACCAAATCAACGGTCATACGTTTTGATATTGACCAGCCAACGATCCTACGTGAGTGTGTTTTATCAATTTTTATCTTATGAAATAATTTATTCATTCAATAATTTCCAGTTCTTTCCTATGAACTTTTCGAAAATTAGATCAATAACGCCTTCATTTACCAATGATTGTACTGCTAATTTTATAGGCTTTAGTTGACTAATATTATCTGAATTCTTGGAAAAAACGAACCAAAGTTCTCTTTCTCCAATGGTAAATTTACCTTGCACGTTAAAATAATTATCTAAATTAAGTTTTCCGATAACATACATGCCTGCAGAATTTCCTGCTAGTGCGTCAATACGTCCTTTTTTAAGCATTTGTAGTCCATGTTCATAGTTTGTAAGTTCTAATATTGTATGTTTATTTTCATCGAAGGTATTACCTAAAGATGAACCTCGAATTTTACCGATAGTAATATCTTTTAAATCTGTATAAGTATTTAGACTAAGCCCTTTTTTAGGAATAATAATTGTTTTTAGGGTAATTATTTTAACCATATATTGCACATTAGTGTGAAAATCTAAGTCGGAAGAAGGGTTTAATATCCCTGCGTCATGTTCGCCAACTTTTATATTTTTCAGTGCTCTTGAATAAGGCATAAGTTTTTTATTGATACAGACTCCGGAACGGTTTTCTAGCGCTTCTAAAAAATCAAAATGTATGCCGGTTAATTCCCCATTTTTGTTTTTGAAACCTGCTGGTGGTAGATCAATAACATGCATAGATAAACACTCTTGTGCTATCGCGGGGAAGTCTATAAATAAAAGAAATGTAAGGACAAATAAAACAGATCGATATTTTTTCATGTAAGGTAGCCAAATATTAGTCGGTTAGTACTGAATAAATATTAATTTTACTGGATAATTTTTTAAGTGTAGTACTGTATTCATCAAAAAGTAATTCAGATGTAAGGTGTTCTTCGCAATGTTTACTGGTAATGAAGAGGGTAAGGAATACGGATTACAGATTGGAAGGTCTTCGAAGTATTATGGTGGTGAAAGCAACTTCGATTTTTGCAATGACCATGAGAAATATTATAACTTTTTGAATTTTTAGTTTATTTTGTAAGAGGGATAAAGCCTTTGAGGTTACAAAGGCTTTTTATAATTTAACTAGTAAGATGTTTATTGAAAAATGCTAGCGTTCGTTTCCAAGCAAGTTCTGCTGTTTCTTCTACATAACGGCCTGTAGAGTCATTATGGAAACCATGATTTGCACCTTCATAAATATATGCTTCATAATCTGCATTATTGGATTTTAATATTTTCTCATAATCAGGCCATGTGGCATTGACGCGTTTATCTAAACTACCAAATTGCAATGATAATGGACCTTTCACATTCCTTTGTAATGATGGATCTGCTGGCGTACCATAAAAAGGAACTCCTGCATTTAATTGTTCAGGTATTGTCGCGGCAAGCATGTTAACAATATACCCACCGTAACAGAAACCGACGGCACCGAGTTTGCCATTACTTAGTTCATGTGCTTTTAAGAATGCCGCTGCTGCTAGAAAATCTTCTTCTAACTTAGATTTATCCATGCTTTTTTGCATTTCACGACCTTCATCATCATTGCCTGGGTAGCCGCCGAGTGGATAAAGCCCGTCTGGTGCAAAGGCAACAAACCCTTGTTGTGCTAAACGACGTGCAACATCTTTGATATAAGGGTTTAGTCCTCGGTTTTCATGGATAACCAAAACAACGGGGGCAACGCCTTCAAGTTTACTTGGTTTAGCTAAGTAGCCTTGGCATTCACCGTGTCCCTTTGGAGAGTTAAATTTAACATAGCTTGCATGAATATCGGGATCATTAAATGAAACTTGCTCTGCTTGAGCATAGTTAGGCATAAGCGCAGCAGTAAGAGTTGACATGGTCATACCTAATGCGACTAAACCGCTAAGGCGAGTCATAAATTCTCGACGATTAATAAGGCCATGGGCATATTCATCGTACCAATCAAATGCTTCTTGGGGAATTGGGCGTTGGCTAGTGCTAGGCTGTGATTGTTGCTTTACTTCTATAGTCATATACCTTTCCTTTCTCGCTGTTCATGAAATTGATCTAAATCAAATTATATCTAGAATGTAAAGATACACAAGCATTAAAGTGATTGTTAAATGAGCAAATTAATGTCTGAGAAAATACGCGTACATTGCTATTAGTTCCAGGTAAAACAGCGATCTTGTGCAATGTCCGATCGTTAATTAGGTTAAACCTATATAATGATTTTTGATGGTAAGTTATTAATTGCTATTTTTAATTCTTTGTAAGTTTACTGTTAGACATAGCAATGGTGAGGATTTAATCCAAGGGCAGTTCTGTTTTTTTTACTACTTCACGCATAATAAAACTAGAATGTACACCGCTCACCCCCTCTAATTTAGTTAATTGGCCAAGTAAAAATTTTTCATAATGTTCCATATCACGCACGACGACTTTTAATAGAAAATCAGCACTTTGTCCGGTGACAATTAAACATTCTAATACTTCCGGTAAAGCTACAATTGCGCGTTCGAAATTATCAAAACGATCGGGTGTATGACGATCCATTGAAATACCTATCATGGCCGTCAAATTCAATCCAAGTACACTGGGTTTTAATAGTGTGACATGCTTGTCGATAATGCCTGATTCTTCAAGTCGTTTCACGCGACGAGAACAAGGCGTTGGAGATAATCCGACGCTGTCTGCAAGTTCTAAATTACTAATGCGAGCATTGCGTTGCATTAACTGCAAAATATGCTTATCAATTCGATCTAATTTAATGACTTCTTGCATGTTAATTGCCTTGTTTAGTTTTATTGTCTATAAAATATCATTTAAGTAGGTTTATATTGCGATAATTTAAATAAATAATAGAGAGTTTGCAACCACTCTCTACAATAATCGCTCTATAGTTACTTCATGGATGGCGAGCGAAGTTTCTAACCGGAAATGGGTGATTACCACTTTATAATAGTGCGTCAACTCGCTAATCCACCTAATTATTTGTGTAGTAGGCCCCTAAAAAGGAAGTGACTTATGTCAAACATCACTAATATTCATGCTAGCTTTAATCATAAAAAATATCGTGCTTATGCGCCAATCCAAAAAGCAGATAGACGCTGGCCTAGTCAAATCATCGAATCGGCACCTAATTGGTGTAGTGTTGACTTACGTGATGGTAACCAAGCGCTAATTGAACCCATGACACCTAATCAAAAGTTAGAGATGTTTAAGTTATTAGTGGATGTTGGTTTTAAAGAAATTGAAGTTGGCTTCCCTGCTGCATCGGCACCGGATTTTGATTTTGTTCGTCAGCTTATTGAGCAAGATTTAATTCCTGATGATGTCACAATTCAAGTGTTAACCCAGGCTCGTGAACCGCTTATAGCGCGTAGTTTTGAAGCATTGAAAGGCGCTAAAAAAGCGATTATGCATCTATATAACTCGACTTCAACGATTCAACGTGAGCAGGTATTTAAAAAATCACGTGAAGATATTAAAGCGATTGCTGTACAAGGTGCGCAATGGGTGCGTGATTTTGCAATTGCACAGCCTGAAACAAAATGGTCATTTGAGTATTCTCCAGAAAGCTTCACTGGGACGGAGATGGATTATGCTGTAGAAGTTTGTGATGCAGTGATTGATGTGTGGCAACCAACGCCTGAGAATAAAGTGATTATTAACTTGCCGGCTACGGTTGAGTCTTCAACACCGAATGTTTATGCCGACCAAATTGAATGGATGTGTGACCATATTACCCATCGAGATTCTGTTTTAATTAGCCTACATACTCATAATGACCGAGGTTGTGGAGTTGCAGCCGCAGAGTTAGGCGTGTTAGCTGGTGCTGATCGTATTGAAGGTACATTACTGGGTAATGGTGAACGAACCGGCAATATGGATATCGTGACAATGGGAATGAACCTTTATTCTCAGGGAATTGATCCGGAATTAAATTTTGCTGATATGGATCGTATTATTGCGACCGTTGAACGTTGTACACAATTAGCAGTGCATCCTCGCCATGCCTATGCGGGAGAACTTGTCTTTGCGGCCTTTTCAGGGAGTCATCAGGATGCTATTAATAAATGTATGGCAATAGACGCGGAGAAAAGGTTGGGTGACCCAGAAGCGCATTGGCAAGTTGCCTATTTGCCTATAGATCCGCGTGATTTAGGTCGTACTTACCAACAAGTGATTCGCATAAACAGTCAATCGGGTAAGGGCGGTGTGGCTTATGTGCTTGAGCAAGATTACGGCATACAAATGCCACGTTGGATGCAAGTTGATTTTAGCCCCTATGTGCAACAGCGTGCTGAACATAGTGAAACTGAAGTTTCCTCGGAAATAATTCACTCTATTTTTACTGATACCTATTTATCACCTAAAGATAATCTTAGCGTTGGAAGTTATCAATTAAATCGTCAAGGTAATAAAGATCAGCTAGAAGTACTGGTTAGTAGTATTGATGGTGAGATGCTATTAAATGGTGAAGGTAAAGGCATGTTAGAAGCGTTTGTTAATGGGTTAAGTGCTGCAATCAATAGTGATATTGTGTTAATTGATTATAATGAACATGCTTTACCTAGTAGAAATGGTGCTGAAAATGAGCAGGCGGAAGCAATCGCTTATGTACAACTTAATGTTCAAGGTGCGCGTTACTGTGCAGCAGCTAGCTGCAAAGACATTGTGAGTGCTTCTTTACAAGCGGTGTTAAACGCAGTGAGCCGAAGCGATGTTTCTCTTGGTTTATCGACTAAAGCTAAGTTAGCGATCATTTAAATGTGATAGCTGTGTTGCTTTCAAATTTATATCGATAAATTAACTATTTACTAGTGCTCTTTAGATAATATTAAAGAGCACTAATTCATCAACAGGGAGTTAATAGCAGTTGATTTAATATTGTTTTTACATTATTTTGGTGTTTTTTTTAAAATCAACTATTTGCTCAAATTTAAATAAATAGCTACTATCAAATGGGTCTGATAAACTTTAAATGTGCATAAAAAGTGCAATTTATCTTCCCTATTTAATTCTGAGACTGCCTGTGCCAAAAAAAATGCCAATCGTAGAAAAAGATAACGCGTTATTTTCCTGTCATTGGGAATACGAATTCCTTACCAATCGTTTTGTTTGCCAGTCGGATTATTCCTCTTTCTTTGGTCGTAAAGAAGCTTCTTCATTGACCATTGAGCACCTCTTTTCAATTTGTCATTTTCAGCAAGTTGATACATTGAAAGAAAATATTAAAAAAGTGATTAAAACACAAGAAGGTACGACAGAGTATATTTTTGTGAATGGAACCGATGGGGTTTATCTAACTAAGGTTGTACTTACTTACAATAAAGACACAACTGCTTCAATTATTGGCGTTTTACATATAATTCAAAAAATCCCGCTTGAATTTCAAGGAGCTTCTCTTTTAAGGTTATTTTTCGAGAAGTCTAACCGTGGTTTAATCGTTGTTAATGCTGCTTACATTATTATATTTGCTAATGAATTATTCTGTGAAAGTTCTGGTTACTCACAACTTGAGTTAATTGGGCAGAATTTAAGTATTTTAGATTCTGGTGAGTATACGAGTGAGTATTATAAAAAATTATATGAAAAAGTGAATTCAGAAAAAATTTGGACTGGTGAGTTACTTTCAAAAAATAAGCAAGGTCAAATATATGCACAGCAAACCGATATTCAAAAAGTTGTGCAGGAAAATGGGGATTATTTTTACGGCATAAAAAGTGAGTTATTGGATATCTCTAATTACTCCTTAATACATAAGCGTAAAGTTGGTTATAACCGTAAATCAGCCATTTTAAATAAAAAAGAATTTACTGAAAATACCCAGAAAGAATACAAAAAGCTAACGAATACCGAAACGATTGTAATGGCTGCTTTTGTGGTTAAAACTCAGCAAAAAATTACAGATGATTCTGTCAAATGGTTAATCTCAAATCGTTTTGATTCTTCAGGACAGGGAGGCCATTTAGGGCTGATTAATGATGATGTTTTTGTTTTTTGCCAGGTTGTGGAAAAGAATATAGAACAGGTAGATATTTTATTATCTCGAATGCTCAAAGAGCTAACTGTTAGTGAAAGCAGTGACCTAGATGTTATTTCGAATATAAAAATGGCAGCCTCTATTTTGTTTGTTGATAGTAATTCTATTCAGCAATTATTAACTCATAGTGTACAAAAACTGTTAGCCACCCCTTTTGCTGAAAAGTCTTTAATAACCTATTTCGATAGACGTTTAGCTAAGCGTTTTAACCGTCGTCAGTTACTAGCAAAGTTAATTAAAAGTGCCTTAAACAAAGGTGATATAGAAGTTTATTATCAGCCCGTTGTTAATATTAGAAATATGAAAGTAAGTAAATTCGAAGCACTATTCCGAATAACGTTAGATACTGAAATGGATTACGATACACTGGAAGTTATTGCGATTGCAGAGGAAAATAATTGGGTCGCACAAATTGATAGTTTAGTTAATAAACAAGCATTAATCGACTTGAGTAGACTACAGAAGTATTACGGTGATAAAACACTTGGAATCTCACTTAATCGATCCCTTGCAAACGATAATCATTCTTTTAGTTGTTTGGAAAATGCATACAATACATTAAAAAATATGGATATGAGCACTACGCCAGTTATTTTGGAATTAGCCGAATATGCCTTTTTTGAAGATTTTGATAAGCAAAAAACATGGATTGAAAAATTACAAAAAATGGGGGTTAGAATTGCACTTGATGACTTTGGCGCAGGCTCCTCATCGCTTTCTCATTTGAATAATATATCGGTCGATTTTATTAAAATAGATCGTTCTTTTGTTAGGAATTTAACGCTTGAAAGTAATGAGTTTCAGATTATTAAAATGTTATGTAAGTTAACCCATAAAATTGGCGGAAAAGTTATTGCTACCGGTGTTGAAACAGTTGATGAACTTCAGCTCGTTGCAAAAGCCAAGGTTGATTCGGTGCAAGGCTATTTATTTAGCAAACCTCTTAGCATTCAAGCATTGCTTTCTACCCCTCAAATTGTTGTTAATGAAACCTTTAGAAAGATCATACATAAAGAATTTGATACCTCAGTAAAAGATATTATGAAGCATGAGTTCGTTAGGATTGGGTGTGAAGATCGCCTTGATTTAGCGCGTGATATAATGTCTGAAAATGAGACTGATTATTTGATCGTGATTGAAGATCACATTTGTATGGGGGTATTATACAAGGCTGATTTAGAAGCAACGTTAAGCCCCTATATCGGTACAAAGAGCGAAAATGCAAGGGATTTAGCGACATTGAATAAGCGTGTCCATCAAATAATGGACAAGAATTTCTATGCGGTAGATATTGATAGCCCAATTGATCAAGTTGAAGAGATCTTTTTAAATAAACCGAACAGTATTATCGTTGTCACTGGAAAGAATAGTAAAATTTGTCATGGTGTTGTGATTATTAATGATTTTTTGAATTATAAATATATGGAAGAAAAAGAAATCTAGTTCTGATTCTGAGTATTGAAGGTAGTGGTGTTGTTTGCGCTGGCGTTATTGATGGTTAGCAATATACTCAGCGGTAACACTATCTGTTACCGCTCGATTTTTACTTTATTGCTCTGATTCTTTTTCTTGTATTGATAATGTTGCGGTTCTTTCTAATGTATCTTGAAATTTTTCAGTTTCTTCATAGGGACGTAGACCAAAGTTGAAGCTGGTTTTAAACATTAGACCAGATTTACTTTTTAATGTCGTATTAGCAAGTTCCCGTCTTATATTTTTGATAAATGGGATCATGTTTTCAGAGGTTTCTTCTACGATAAATAAAACAAATTGATGATTACTGTATCTTGCGATATTAAAATCTAAATTTTCATTTCTGAATTTTTCACTAATAAATTTTGTGATGTATAAAATGACATTGTCAGTTAATTGATTACCGTATTTTTCGGTAAGGTAATCACAATCGGTTAAATTAATAAAAAGTAGTAATCCATTCGTTTTAAACATCCCTTCATTATCTAATGCATGATTGTATATCCATCTTCTATTGTAGGTTTTTGTTAAAGGATCAAGATAAATAAGATGTTTTAATGCATTGATTTCATTTTTCATTTCACCGATGGATGAGTTAATCATTTTTAATTTATGTTCATCTTTATCTTTGATTGCTTGTTGTGCATCGGTAGTGGCATCACTTAACAAATCAATATTCTCAATGGATTTTTTCATATAGTTATTAATATGTTTCAACTCATCAATCAGTACACTATTGACTTCACTTTTAAATTTAGCATCTTTAACATCGATACTTAATTTTTTAGCATTCTTATCGAAGGACTCGAAGTATATCGAAGGGAGAATAATTTCATGCTGTAATAAATCTTGTATGGTTATATCGGTTATTTTTTTTAACTTATCCTTCACTATGAACCCCTAAAAGTTTATTTATCGACATGGGTTTTTGGATATAAAAACCCTGTGAATAATCAATATCTAAAGATTTCACGCGTCGTTGAATTTTCAAGTCACTGACAAATTCGGCAACTGTTTCAATATGTTCTTTTTTACAAAAGTTAATAATACTTGTGACTAAATTACGGTAAATATCTTCATTAATTTTTTGTATTAGTGAACCGTCTATTTTTAAATAATCAACGTTCAATTTTAATATATATTCATAATTAGAAAAACCCGTTCCAAAATCATCAATTGCGATGCTTACATCATAGTTTTTTACTTCACGAATAAAGTCATTAATAATATCAAAATCTTGAATTCTTTCACTTTCTAAAATTTCAATGGTGAGATATTGACCAATATCCTGTTGATGTATTTGCGTGGTAATGATATCGCGAATTAAAGGATTAATTATATCGTTATAATCAAGGTTTATGCTTATATTCATTTTGTATTTTAGGATACTGTCGAATACTTTGCCGATTAAAATTTGCATCAATTGAACATAAAGACGATAACTTTTTGCTTTTTCTAAAAATGTATTGGGCAGTAATACATTTCCTTGCCGATCGAATAGTCGCATAAGTGCTTCATATTTAACAATACTATTGGTTTTGTTGCAATAAATTGCTTGGAAATAGGGAGCGACTTTCTTATTTTGAATGTTATATTTTATTAATTCAACAAGGTCATTATTAGAGGATTCATTTTTATATAAATTGGCATCGAAAAAGAGAAATGCATCGAGGTTCTTCTTCGCGTTATGTAACGCTTTTTCTGCATAAACAATTAAATTTTCATCCGCACTTTTTGAGCATCCGATTGTGGTATTGATATAGATATGTAATTTGGGATCCGTCAGCTTAAATTGATGAACGAGTAAATTTTGTATGATGATGTCTTTGATTTTGATAATAGCGGTTTGATTCAAATCTGCATAAATAGTAATCGCAATTACATCTGAATAATGTCTCGTGACTTTGCAATTTGCCTTAATAGCAAAATTGTTAATGAGCATATTATTTATTTCGCGTTTTATAACTGTTTTTATTAATTTATTAAATTGTTTGATGACAGCATTGCCATTTTTAAATCCATAGGAAGCATTGATGTTTTTCATATGGAAAATATCAATGAGTAAAAGGGTTTTTATTTTGTTTTTCTTTTTATTGTACAAATCTGTAAGTAACAAATTTTGTTCCCTTTAACGTACTTTCCATGCCCAGCATATTCATTATTTTATTAATAGACGAAAGTTAGTTCGAATGAATATACCAGTATGTGTATTCTTATGCTCATTGTTAATAAAATCACTGATAGAAGTTAGCTGCTATAGGGCAATTAAACTAATCTATTCGTATTTTGATTTCTAATGTAACATCTTATTTATACGCATACATGTCAAAAATCACTCAATCGGGTAAGTTGTTTTTAATTTGATAAAATATACATCTTAATTTTAATCGAATTAGTAGATCTTAAATTAATAGAAGTACTTTTTTTAGGGATTTATATGGAGATTGTTAGCATATTGCGTATTTTGCTTTTTTTATAAATAAAATAATAAAGTTGTAACTAACTTTGCGTAGAAGGTCGACTGAGCGTAAAGTGACGTGTTTTTTATAATTAATGAATCTTGAGGTTATTAGTGGCTATTATTCTAGGGATTGATCCTGGCTCTCGGATTACAGGATACGGCGTGATCCAACAAAAAGGTAATAAATGTCATTATATAGCAAGTGGATGCATTCGTACTAAAGGTGAGAGTTTAGCACCTAAATTAGATATGATTTTTAATGGAATTAGTGAAATTATTAAACAATACCAACCAACCGAATTTGGTATTGAACAAGTCTTTATGGCTAAAAATCCTGATTCTGCATTAAAGCTTGGTCAAGCAAGGGGAGCGGCAATTGTTGCTGCGACGCAAGCTGATTTATATGTTTGTGAGTATTCCGCTCGTCAAATTAAACAGGCTGTTTCAGGAACCGGTGGGGCAAGTAAAGACCAGGTTCAATTAATGGTAATGCAAATCCTTGGACTTTCAGGTCGTCCTCAGGCGGATGCAGCAGATGGATTAGCTGTTGCAATTTGTCATGCTCATACCGCTCAGTCTTTAGTTGCCATGTCTGGCCAGGTCAAAAAAACTGTTCGTGGTCGTTTTCGCTAGCTTATCTATTTTTCAACGGAGTTGAAATGAAACAATTTTCCGAAGTTCATCTTGGTGTTTTTTATGCGCTCGGTGCTTATTTAATTTGGGGGATTTCTCCCCTGTATTTTAAACATCTAGATGTGTTGCCTGTTTTTGAAATAATTTCACATCGTGTTATATGGTCGGTATTATTTCTAGCCGTTATTTTAACGATTACACGTCAATGGGACCGGTTTGTTAAGTTACTTAAATCACCTAAATTAATGGCTCTTTTATGTTTAAGTACAGCCCTAATTAGCACAAATTGGTTGGTGTTTATTTGGTCTATTAATAATGATCATATGTTAGATGCCAGCCTTGGGTATTTTATTAATCCTTTGGTCAATGTATTACTGGGTCTGATCTTCTTAAATGAATCATTGAGTCGCGTAAAATGGGTTGCGATTGGTTTAGCTTTTATTGGTGTGCTTGTGCAAGTTATCGAGTTAGGAAGCTTGCCGTGGATTTCACTTGTTTTGCCTTTCAGCTTTGCATTTTACGGTTTAGTACGGAAAAAGATTAAGGTCGAAGCATTAGTCGGACTATTTATCGAAACCTTGCTTGGGCTTCCCGTGGCGCTTATTTACCTCTGCTATTTTGCTAATAGTATGACGTCGAATTTATTAAATAATCCATTATCATTAAATATTTGGATAGTTAGTGCTGGGGTTGTGACTGCTTTACCCTTGATCTTTTTTGCTCAGGCTGCTTTACGGTTAAAGTTATCTACCCTTGGTTTTTTTCAGTATCTTGCTCCATCTTTAATGTTTATTTTTGCCGTTGGATTTTATAATGAGCCAATTGGCTTTGCTAAGGCGATTACTTTTATATTTATTTGGGCGGGTATCTTACTGTTCGTTTTTGAGAGTAAAATTCAACGATTAGTAAAATAACACTGGATATTAACCCAGTTGTTTTTTATGCTTAACATTATTTATTATCATTAAGGGCTAGAATATGATTGGACGGTTACGAGGTGTGTTATTAGAAAAGCAACCACCTGAAATATTATTAGATGTTTCTGGTGTTGGCTATGAAATTCAATTGCCGATGAGTTCTTTTTATTCGTTGCCTGATATGGGACAAGAAGCGATTGTCTATACACATTTCGTAGTGCGTGAAGATGCGCAGCTATTGTATGGCTTCGCAGATAAACATGAACGAGCGATGTTTCGTGAACTAATTAAAGTGAATGGTGTTGGACCAAAGTTAGCACTTGCTATTCTATCTGGAATGTCTGCTAACCAATTTGTTCAATGTATTCATAACGATGCCGTAAGCTCATTAGTGAAATTACCGGGCGTTGGTAAAAAAACAGCAGAACGATTGGTTGTTGAAATGAAGGATCGTCTTAAAAACTGGACTGGCGCTGATTTGTTGACGCCTGAGTCTGATAAAATGGCCTTTGATAATGAATTAGGTGATACATTTGTACGTGGCAATGCAAAGGAAGAGGCTATCAGTGCTTTAGTGGCGTTAGGCTATAAGCCACAACTTGCAGAAAAGGCGATTAAACAAGTTTATCAAGCTGGTATGGATTGTGAGGCACTGATCCGTAGTTCACTTAAAAGTATGGTATAAAATAAAATATGATTGAAGAAGACCGCCTAATTTCAAGTACTGAAAAAATAGATGATACCTTTGTTGACCGAGCTATTAGGCCGAAACTGTTAGCTGATTACGAAGGGCAACCACAGGTCAATATGCAGATGGAAATCTTTATTGAGGCGGCACGTCAGCGTGAAGAAGCATTGGATCATCTGTTAATTTTTGGTCCTCCAGGTCTTGGAAAAACAACACTTTCTCATATTGTTGCGAATGAGTTAAACGTTAATATTAAAACAACATCAGGGCCTATTCTAGAGAAAGCAGGAGATTTAGCTGCTTTGCTGACTAATCTTGAAGAGAATGATGTTCTTTTTATTGATGAAATCCACCGATTAAGTCCAATTGTTGAAGAGATTCTATATCCTGCAATGGAAGATTATCAACTCGATATTATGATTGGTGAAGGGCCAGCAGCGCGGTCTATTAAATTAGATCTTCCTCCATTTACTTTGATTGGTGCAACAACACGAGCTGGCTCATTAACTTCGCCTTTGCGTGACCGTTTCGGTATTGTTCAACGACTTGAATATTATGATTTACCTTCTTTGACACGCATTGCACTTCGTAGTGCAAAACATCTTGGTTTAAATATGGATGAATCAGGTGCAATAGAAGTTGCGAAACGCTCTCGTGGGACGCCTCGTATTGCCAATCGTTTACTACGCCGTGTACGTGATTATGCACAGGTAAAAAAAGCCTTGGTCATGAATGAAGAGATTGCACAGCAGGCGTTAGATATGTTGGAAGTTGATCATCAAGGTTTTGATTATATGGACCGGAAATTATTGATGGCGATTATGGATACTTTTCAAGGCGGCCCTGTCGGATTAGATAACTTAGCGGCTGCAATTGGTGAAGAAAGAGAGACGATTGAAGATGTGTTAGAACCTTATTTAATTCAGCAAGGTTTTTTACAGCGTACCCCTCGCGGAAGAATCGCGACAAACAGAACCTACCTACATTTCGGTTTTACTAGGCCGAGCGAATAAAAAATCAAGTCACGAAGAATAAAATTGATCGAGATCAATGAATATATTCTTTTACACTTTAAAGTCTGTTTTTGACAAAAAAATAGACTTTAAACTTGATCAAAATCAAATTAAAAAGTATAAGTACTCTTTTATTAAGTGTGGTTTTATTTCATGTTAATTGACAACCAAAATAGTAAATAAAATTTTACATTTTGGCAACATATTGAACGTTAATTTATTTGTTTGGCAAGACGATAATAATGGCTAATAATAAGGCCTAATAAAGCAAATATATTTCTTCTTAGTTTGTTCAATCATTAATGATTTCACTGCAACGTATTTTGCTTAAAAAGATGTGTTATATAGATCCAATTTCCCAGTAAAAACGTATTCGAAACTAATTTAAAATAAATATAAATCAATTCAAAAATTTAAAATCAATCTAAGGAGAAAAAAATGGATGCGATAGTTGAACTGTCACGCTTTCAGTTTGCGATGACTGCCATGTATCACTTTCTATTTGTGCCATTAACACTGGGGTTAGTCTGGATCCTAGCGATAATGGAATCACTATATGTTATGACCAATAAACAAGTCTATAAAGATATGACGAAGTTTTGGGGTAAGTTGTTTGGTATCAACTTTGCGCTAGGTGTGACTACGGGTCTTACTATGGAGTTTCAGTTCGGTACTAACTGGGCTTACTACTCTCACTATGTAGGTGATATTTTTGGTGCACCGTTAGCAATTGAAGGATTGATGGCTTTCTTCTTAGAGTCTACTTTTGTTGGTTTATTCTTCTTTGGTTGGGATCGCCTTAGTAAAGTACAGCATTTGGCTGCGACTTGGTTAGTGGCGTTAGGTTCAAATTTATCTGCATTGTGGATTTTAGTGGCAAATGGTTGGATGCAAAATCCAGTCGGTGCTGACTTTAACTACGAAACTATGCGTATGGAAATGACGAGTTTTACAGACCTCGTTTTCAATCCCGTTGCACAGGTTAAGTTTGTTCATACTGTTTCTTCTGGCTATGTAGCTGGTGCGATGTTCGTATTAGCAATTAGTTCATATTACTTATTAAAAGGACGTGATATTGCCTTTGCTAAACGTTCTTTTGCAATTGCTGCTGCATTTGGTTTAGCAGGTATCACTTCAACCATTATTTTAGGTGATGAAAGTGGTTATGAGCTTGGTGATGTGCAAAAAGTTAAACTTGCTGCTATTGAAGCTGAATGGGAAACGTTACCTGCACCTGCAGATTTCACCTTGTTTGGTATTCCTAATCAGGAAGAGCAACGTAATGATTACGCTATTCATATCCCTTACGCATTAGGTATTATTGCTACGCGTTCACTTGATGAAGAAGTGACCGGGCTTAAAGATCTTATGGTTGAGCATGAAGTACGTATCCGTAACGGTATGGTTGCCTATGGACTGTTACAAAAATTACGTGCTGGCGATAAATCTGAAGAAAATATTGCTGCGTTTGATGAAGTGAAGAAAGACTTAGGGTATGGCTTATTGCTAACACCATATGCGCCTGATGTTGTCGATGCAACTGAAGCGCATATTCAACAAGCTGTAGATGATAGTATTCCTCAGGTTGCACCTTTATATTGGTCATTCCGTATCATGGTTGCAGCTGGTGTATTAATGCTCTTAATCTTCTTATTTGCATTTTACCAATCTACACGTCAGCGTATTGGTCAGAATAAACTGTTTAGCCGTATTGTTTTGTATAGCTTACCATTACCTTGGATTGCAATTGAAGCGGGTTGGTTTATTGCTGAATACGGTCGTCAACCATGGGCGATTGGTGAAATACTGCCGACACATGTTGCGACGTCATCGCTTACTACAGGTCAGTTATGGTTTAGTATTCTTTCCATTGCAGCTTTTTATACTGCACTATTAATCATTGAAATGTTCTTAATGTTCCGTTTTGCTCGTAAAGGGCCAAGTAGTTTAAAAACCGGTAAATATCATTTTGAGCAACCTGAAAATCAACAGGCTTAGGAGTTTATTATGTTTGATTATGAAACGTTAAAAGTTTTGTGGTGGTTGCTAATCAGTATTATATTGATTGGATTTGTTATCACCGATGGTTTTGATATGGGCGTAGGTGCGCTAGTGCCTATTATTGGTAAAAGTGACGATGAACGTCGCATGATGATTAATAGTATTGCACCACACTGGGAAGGTAACCAGGTTTGGTTGGTTACTGCGGGAGCGGGTATTTTTGCTGCTTGGCCTTCGGTGTATGCAACGGCTTTTTCAGGTTTTTACGCTGCGATGATTATAACGTTAATGGCGTTATTCTTCCGTCCAGTTGGCTTTGATTACCGCAGTAAAATTGAAGATCCACGTTGGAGAACGAGTTGGGATTGGGGAATATTTATTGGTAGTGTTGTTCCGCCAATCGTATTTGGTGTTGCATTCGGTAACATCTTACAAGGTGTTCCTTTTGTACTAGATGATCTATTACGTTCATCTTATCAAGGTGGGTTCTTTGGGCTACTTAATCCATTTGCATTGTTAGTGGGTGTATTTAGTTTAATACTATTCGTTTTACAAGGGGCTAGTTGGTTACAAATGAAAACAGAAGGGGAGCTTTATGAGCGTGCCCGTGCTGTGTCTATGATTTGTGCACCGATTGCAATTGTTTTATTTGCATTAGCGGGTGTTTGGATTGCCTACGGTATCGATGGTTATGTGATTACTTCTATTGGCGATCTAAATGGTATTGCTAATCCGTTATTAAAAACAGCAGCAGTTCAGCCTGGAGCATGGTTGAATAATTACAGCGAATATCCGATTACTATGTTGGCACCTGCATTAGGTTTCTTATTTCCAGTCTTAGTTTGGATTTCGAGTAAAGCTGATAAAGGTGGTTTGGCATTTTTATTTACTAGTTTAATGCAAGTGGCCGTATTAATGACTTTCGCCGTTAGCACGTTCCCGTTCATACTTCCGTCAAATATTGATCCAAGTATGAGTTTTACAGTGTGGGATGCAGTTTCAAGTGAAAAAACATTGAATATAATGAGTATCGTTGTGGCTATTTTCTTGCCGATTATTTTGCTTTACACAACGTTCGGTTATGTGAAAATGTTTGGTCGTGTTGGTAAAGAGTTTATGGCTAAGTATAAACACTCAGCTTATTAATAATTTTAGGAGAACGCTATGTGGTATTTTGCGTGGATTTTAGGTGTTTTATTAGCATGTTCATTTGGCATTATTAATGGATTATGGTTAGAACATGTTGAAATTGATGAGCAATCTAAAAAAGACAAAGATGAAGAATAATTATTTTTCAATTTGAATATATTAAAAAGAGCTATTAAAGCTCTTTTTTTTTGTCGGATAGAAAGTGTATGTTGCATAGAGGATTCGACAATATTATGATTTTATAGTAGCGTAGCTAATCAATTTTTAGCAATGAGAAAGTAGTGTGTTAATTTCAACTTTACCTGTCCGTATTTATTACGAAGATACCGATGCCGGTGGCATTGTATATTATGCAAATTACCTTAAGTTTTTTGAACGAGGGCGGACTGAGCTCTTGAGAGAGAGAGGTATTGAGCAAGATACTTTACTAGAAAAAAATATTGCTTTTGTTGTTAAAAAAGTTGAATTAAATTATGCCAAAGCTGCACGATTTAATGATTTGGTGACAGTAAAAACAACCGTAACAACTTGCCATCGAGCAAGTTTACAATTTAATCAGGAAGTTTTGCACGAAAGTGGGGAACTTCTTTGTCAGGCTAGTACTCTAATAGCCTGTATTAATTTACAAAAAATGAAACCGATGGCAATTCCATCTGAAATAACCGAGGTGATCTCTAGTGCACGCTGAAATATCTTTTATTGGCTTATTTTTACAGGCGAGTTTACTCGTAAAGTTAGTGATGATTTTGCTGTTAGGCATGTCTATTTATTCTTGGACGTTGATTTTTTCCCGTTCAAGAATGCTAGGCTCTGCAATGCAATCGCTTAAGCAATTTGAAACCCGTTTCTGGTCTGGACATGATTTAAGTCGACTATATAAAGAAACCGCAGCGCGTAGTGAACGAATTGTTGGAGGTGAGAAAATATTCTATACCGGTTTTAAAGAATTCTCCAGATTACATCGTATACCTGGGCGTAATGTTGAAAGCGTAACGGAAGGTGCCCATCGAAGCATGCGTGTAACTTTATCTCGCGAACTCGATGAATTAGAAGCTGGATTACCAGCCCTAGCAACTATTGGCTCGATCAGTCCTTATATTGGTTTATTTGGTACGGTTTGGGGAATTATGAATTCTTTTATCGCATTAGGTGAAGTTCAGCAGGCAACCTTAGCGATGGTCGCACCTGGTATAGCTGAAGCATTGATTGCTACTGCAATGGGCTTGTTTGCTGCGATTCCCGCCGTGATGGCCTTTAATAAATTCTCTACGCAAGTTGCTAAGTTAGAATCAGCTTATATTAATTTAATGGAAGAATTTACAGCCATCCTTCACCGTCAATCGATGAATGAAAGTGAGTAGTATTTATGCAATATTCTTCTCGTAATATGAAACGGCGTCGCGTGATTGCAGAAATTAATGTGGTGCCTTATATCGACGTTATGTTGGTGTTGTTGATTATATTTATGGTAACGGCTCCTTTAGTCACGCAAGGTGTTAAAGTGGATTTGCCTCAGGCAGCAGCTGAAGCCTTGCCTGATGATACGAAGCCACCATTGATTGCTTCGATTGATAAACAAGGTCGATATTTTTTAAATGTAGGAGACAGTGTTGAAACACCGCTTAATAGCGATGAAATGAGGGCGCTTGTTGCTGCACAATTAACGGTTGATTCTACCGTTCAGTTTGTTGTTAAAGGTGATGGAGATGTCCCCTATAAAAGCGTTATTGATTTGATGGTCTTACTGCAGGAAAGTGGTGTCGGATCGGTTGGTTTAATGACAGAGCCTGAAGAATAATGAAAAAGAGTTCCACGTTAATCGCTTTTATCAGCGCTTTTACATTGCATATTATTTTTGGTGCCTTGTTATTAATTGGGTTCGATTTTTCGCTACCCCAAGAACAGCCACAAGCAACTATTATTGAGGCCAGTTTAGTTAATCAACAAGTATTTGAAGATTTAGCAGCTCATAAAAAGGAACAAACATTAGCGGAGCAACGTAAAGAGCAAGAGCGACAAAAAGAAAAGGAACAATTAGTACAAGAAGAACTTGCTAAAGCACAAAAAATACAGGAAGAAAAAGATAAAGCGGCACAGGAAAAAATTGCTCAGGCAAAAAAAATAGAGCAGGAAAAAGAAGAGCAAGCGAAGGCTGAGCAGTTAGCACAGGAAAAAGCAGCTCAAATAGCTGCAGATAAATTAGCGAAGGAAAAAGCAGCTAAAGCGGCCGCAGATAAATTAGCGAGGGAAAAAGTAGCAAAAGCGGCTGCAGATAAATTGGCGAAGGAAAAAGCAGCAAAAGCGGCTGCAGATAAATTAGCGAAGGAAAAAGCAGCTAAAGAGAAAGCAGATAAATTAGCCAAAGACAAAGCGGCCAAAGAGAAGGCTGAAAAATTAGCCAAAGAAAAAGCGGCCAAAGAGAAAGCAGATAAATTAGCCAAAGAAAAAGCAGCTAAAGAGAAGGCAGAAAAATTAGCCAAAGAAAAAGCGGCTAAAGAGAAGGCAGAAAAGTTAGCCAAAGAAAAAGCAGAAAAGGAACGACAACGTCGTGCTGAACTTGATAGACAAATGGAAGCTGAATTTGCAGAGGAGTTTTCAACGGCTCAAACTGCCAATCAACTATCTGAAATTGCACGTTACAAAGCGCTTATCCAAAATAAAATAAGCCGTAATTGGCAAGTAGATCTCGATATGAAAGGTAAAACTTGTACATTGGCAATTCGATTAGCACCAGATGGGCTTGTCCTATCAGCTCAACGAAGTACAGGCGATGATAAACTTTGTGCGTCGGCTATCCGTGCTGCGCTTAAAGCGAAAACATTACCGATTCCTAAAGATCCTGAAATTGCACAACAATTTCGTGATTTTGATATAACCCTAAAGCCTGAGCTATAAGGATACATTTTTTTATGTTTTTACGTTTATTTTTATCATTATCGATCATTATATTCTCAGCGCAGGTATCTGCCCGTTTAGATATATTAATAACTGAAGGGGTAAACACTGCACGTCCGATTGCTGTCGTTCCTTTTAAATGGTTAGGCAATGGACCAAAGCCAGAGCAATTTGCAGATATTATTGCTGCTGATCTGCAACGCAGTGGGAAATTTAGCCCAATTGCATTGAATAAAATGCCAAATACACCTTCAAATAGTAGTGATATTGATTATGCGCAATGGCATAATATGGGCGTTGAAGCGATTGTTATTGGCGAAATTCAACCAACGGAAGAAGCGAATAAATATTCGATTACTTATGAGTTGTTAAATGTAGTAACCGGTAATTTAGAGATGAGTGCATATAATCCGACTTTAGATAAAAGACGTTTTCTTGTTGCAAATACGAAAACACGTGAGCATGCACATCGAATTAGTGACTTGGTTTATGAAAAATTGACGGGTGAACGTGGTGCATTTTTAACCAGAATTGCTTATGTTGCAGTTGATCGTAATAGTAGTCATCCGTATCAACTACGTATTTCTGACTATGATGGATATGGTGAAAAGTCAATATTACGTTCTAAACAACCTATAATGTCACCTGCTTGGTCGCCAGATGGGCGTAAACTTGCATATGTAAGTTTTGAAAATCGCCATTCAGAAATTTATGTGCAAGATTTATATACTCAACAACGTGAATTAGTGACTTCTTTTCCTAAAATTAACGGAGCGCCAAGTTGGTCTCCAGATGGAAAAAAACTAGCATTAGTACTTTCTAAGGATGGCCAGCCAGATATTTATGTGTTGACCGTAGCAACCAAAGCATTAAAAAGAGTAACTCAAAATCGGGCTATTGATACTGAGCCTAGCTGGAATCCCGATGGTAAGAGCTTAACTTTCACCTCGGAAAGGGGCGGTCGAGCGCAAATTTATGAGGTAAATCTTGCAAGTGGCGAAACAAAACGCTTAACTTGGGAAGGAGATATGAATTTAGGTGGTACAATTACCCCTGATGGTGATAGTCTTGTATTTGTGAGTCGCTCTAATGGAAATTACAAGATCGCAGTTCAAGATCTTGATTCTAGTGAGTTAAGAACATTAACTCGGACTCAACTAGATGAGTCACCAAGTGTCTCACCTAATGGTAGTATGATAATTTATAGTACAATTTATCAAGGCAAACAAGGGTTGGCATTGGTATCGATGGATGGGCGTTTCAAAGCGAACATTCCAGCGAAAAGTGGTGAAGTAAAATCACCAGCATGGTCACCATTTTTAAACTAAACATATTAATGATAATAAGGAAATATGATGAACTTAAATAAGATTTCAAAAAGCTTATTGATTGCAGTACCAATGTTGGCTTTAGGAGCATGTAGTTCTACATCTGACATGGATTCTAAATCAACTGAAACTATGAATGATGCAGCTGAAACAGTGACTACAGCTGTAAATGACAACATGGTACAAACAGGTGTTATTGATGCAGTTGAACCTTTAACTGCAGAACAATTAATGGTTCAACAATATAGTGAAGCTATCTTAGAAACTGTTATTCAATTTGATTTTGATAAATCTATGATCAAAGCTGAATTTACACCTATTTTAGATGCTCATGCCGCTTATTTAGTAGCAAATCCTGGTAAATCAGTGACTATTGAAGGACATGCTGATGAAAAAGGTACGCCTGAATACAATATCGCACTAGGCGAACGTCGTGCAATGGCTGTTGCAACATACTTAGAAAGCATGGGTGTAAGCACTCGACAAGTAAGTATCGTGAGCTACGGTGAAGAAAAACCAGTTAATCCTGGTCATAACGAAGCGGCTTGGATTGCTAACCGTCGTGCTGAATTAGTTTACTAATCTGAGTATGAAAAAATATAATATTAATGCAGCTATGCTAGTAGCTGCTTTTTTATCCTCGCCTACGTTTGCTGCTGCTCCCGTTAGTGATGTTACTATGATGGGAAGTAATGCTTCAGGCGGTCAACAAAGCAGCTCTGATGTTAATGCTAGATTGGAGCAGTTAACTCGATTATTGGAAACTCGCAATAAAATGCAAGTTCGCCTTCAGAGTCAGGTTGACCAACTTTCGCAGGAACTTAATCAAGTTAAAGGCACGAATGAAGTGCTAAACCATAAACTTGAACAAGTTGAAGAGCGTCAGCGTAATTTATATCAACTTATCGATGAATTAGATAAACCTTCTGCTTCTTCACCCAAAGCTACAGAACCTGTTGATACCGGTGTTCAAACCGATGATAAAGTGGCTTATCAAAAAGCAGTCGATCTAGTTCTAATTAATAAAGATTTTGATCAAGCAATAACGGCATTTGAAGCTTTTATTATTGATTACCCTCAATCTAGTTATATGGCGAATTCATATTACTGGTTAGGTCAGCTTCTCTATAAAGAGAAAAAACGTGAAGATGCGAGGGCTGCATTTTTAACCGTTGCTGAAAAATATCCTGATTCAAATAAACGCTCAGATTCACTCTATAAAATAGGGTTTATTGATGAGTACTTAGGAAATATCCAATCGGCTAAGGCATTTTATACAAAAGTAGTAAATGAGTTTCCTGACTCTTCTGCTGCCGAGCTATCTAAAAAGCGCTTAGAAGTATTTTAAAATAGCTTTTAGCTGTATTATTATCAATATTGTTTATTTTCTCGGCAAACGAAAAAAAAACACTATTTTTTGTTTGCGCTATTTAAATTATTGTATATTATACGCCGCAGTTGATACGGACATGCGATTCAATTCGTGAAACGTTATTAATTACTACTAGCTTAATTGATAAAGCTGTTGAATTTCTTTTTTAAGTTCTTCATAAAACAAAATCAAAGCCAGATAAAATTATGTGGCCGTAGCTCAGTTGATAGAGCCATTGATATACTTTTAATTCAAAAGTTGTTCATAAAAAAAATTATCACCATATATAAACTATATGGGCCGTTAGCTCAGTTGGTAGAGCAGTGGACTTTTAATCCATTTGTCGAAGGTTCAAATCCTTCACGGCCCACCACTTTTGTAGCGATACAAATGTGAATTGTTATAGAATTATATGGACTATTGCTCAGTTGATAGAGCAATTGATAAACTTTTAATTTAAAAGTCTTCATAAAACAAAATCATCACCATATATAAACTATATGGGCCGTTAGCTCAGTTGGTAGAGCAGTGGACTTTTAATCCATTTGTCGAAGGTTCAAATCCTTCACGGCCCACCACTTATAATATAAATATTGAAGTGAAATTATATGGATGTTGCTCAGTTGATAGAGCAATTGATACACTTTTAATTTAAAAGTTATTCATAAAACAAAATCATCACCATATAGAAGATATATGGGCGGTTGCTCAGTTGGTAGAGCAATTGATACACTTTTAATTTAAAAGTTATTCATAAAACAAAATCATCACCATATATAAACTATATGGGCCGTTAGCTCAGTTGGTAGAGCCATTGATACACTTTTAATTTAAAAGTCTTCATAAAACAAAATCATAACCATATATAAACTATATGGGCCGTTAGCTCAGTTGGTAGAGCAGTGGACTTTTAATCCATTTGTCGAAGGTTCAAATCCTTCACGGCCCACCACATTTGTAACGATACAAATGTGAAATTGTTATAGAATTATATGGACTGTTGCTCAGTTTATAGAGCAATTGATAAGCTTTTAATTTAAAAGTTGCTCATAAAACAAAATCATCACTATATATAAACTATATGGTCGTTGCTCAGTTGGTAGAGCAATTGATACACTTTTAATTTAAAAGTCATTCATAAAACAAAATCATCACCATATATAAACTATATGGGCCGTTAGCTCAGTTGGTAGAGCAGTGGACTTTTAATCCATTTGTCGAAGGTTCAAATCCTTCACGGCCCACCACTTCTTAAACTACTCCTTTCTCTATTTATCTCAGTTGAATTTATACACATTAAGCAAGTGAATTGGTATAATTGCCCTATTATAAATTTTAAGAGACTACGATGAGCAAATTTTCTCCCCTTATTGGTTCTGACTATCCTTTTCCACCTAAGCCTAAAGCACTTAATGATACGGAAAAAGATGACTATAAAGCTAAAATTAAGCAGCTCTTAATTGATAAAGATGCTGTATTAGTTGCCCATTATTATACGGATCCTGAAATTCAAGCCTTAGCAGAGGAAACCGGTGGTTATGTTGCTGATTCTCTTGAGATGGCTCGTTACGGACGCGATCATAAAGCCAAAACGTTAGTGATTGCTGGTGTTCGTTTTATGGGAGAAACGGCTAAAATATTAACACCGAATAAAGAAGTGTTAATGCCTGATTTAGAAGCAACATGTTCATTAGATGTGGGTTGCCCTGTTGAAGAATTCAGTGCGTTTTGCGATCAACACCCAGATCGAACGGTTGTTGTTTATGCTAATACTTCAGCCGCTGTTAAAGCGCGTGCAGATTGGGTTGTTACTTCAAGTATTGCCTTAGAAATCGTGGATCACTTAGACAGTGAAGATAAAAAAATCATTTGGGGACCGGATCGCCACCTTGGTGCGTATATTGAGCAAAAAACACAAGCAGATATGATTATGTGGCAAGGCGATTGTATTGTGCACGATGAATTTAAAGCCGTTGCTCTACGTGATATGAAGGCCTTGTATCCTGAAGCTGCTGTCTTAGTTCATCCTGAATCTCCAGAAAGTGTTGTAAAACTTGCTGATGCTGTCGGGTCAACTAGTCAATTGATAAAAGCAGCAAAAGATCTTCCTAACAAACAACTTATTGTCGCTACGGATACTGGTATTTTCTATAAAATGCAACAGGCTTGCCCAGATAAAGAAATGTTTGCTGCGCCGACGATGGGAAATGGTGCAACTTGTCGTAGTTGTGCACACTGTCCATGGATGGCCATGAATGGCTTAAAAGCGATTTATAATGCATTAACAGATGCAACTGGACATGAAGTACATGTTGAAGAAAAAGTGGCTAAAGGCGCTCTTGTTTCGTTACATCGAATGCTAGACTTTGCTGCAGAGCAACAATTGAAAGTTAAAGGTAATGCTTAAACTTTAACTTATTTACAATGAGATAGATTGAACCTCTTCTATTTCGAATACTTAACCTATTGAGATATTATGATAACTAATGATGTTTTACGACGTGTTCGCTATGCGTTACAACTAAACGATAAAAAAATGTTAGCCATTTTTGCTTCCGTTGATAATGCTATCGATGAAAATTACCTACACAGCATAATGGCTAAAGAAGGTGAAGATAATTTTGTATTTTGTCGTGATAGTCTTTTATCGCTATTTTTAGATGGCTTAATTAATGAAAAACGTGGTAAGAAAGAAGGTTCAAGTCCTGTCATTTTACCGGCTAAAGAAGTGCTTGCTAATAATGACATTCTTCGAAAATTACGTATCGCATTAAATTTTAAAGAAGAAGATATGTTAGCGGCATTAGACTCGGCTGAATTTCCTGTATCTAAATCAGAATTGTCTGCATTATTTAGAAAGAAAGATCATCGTAATTATAAAGTGTGTGGTGATCAGCTATTACGTAACTTCTTAAATGGCATTACTAAACGTTTTCGTGGGACAGAAGGCGAAGCGTAACTGCTCTGATCTATCCCCTTTGAAAACCGAGTTATTTACTCGGTTTTTTTATGACTAAAACCTGTCTACCTCACAACTTGTTGATTTTTATCTTCAAGGGTAATTGGTATATATTAGAATTGTTATTTGGTACTAATTAATGGGGATAGCGATGACGATTGACCAAACATACAAATTAAATAATAACATTGAGATACCTAAGTTAGGGTACGGTACATTCCAAACACCCGATGATAAAAAAGGTGTCGAGGCGATTGTTAACGCACTTAAGCTTGGTTATCGACATATCGATACTGCACAGAGTTACAGAAATGAAGAAAGTGTTGGTGAAGCGATTAAATTGGCTGCTATCCCTCGGGAGTCTTTATTTATCACTACCAAAGTGGCTAATGCGGTTAATGGCTACGAGAATACACTTGTGTCATTAGATGACTCCCTCAATAAATTAGGGGTAGATTATATCGATTTAGTATTGATTCACTGGCCTAGCCCACAACGATTTAGAGAGCAATGGCAATTACGCAATAGTGAAGTATGGCGAGCATTAGAAACGTATTACAAGCAAGGAAAAATAAAAGCTATTGGTATTAGTAATTTCAAACCTCACCATATTACTGAACTTCTAAAAACAGCAACGATTCCACCCGTGATTAACCAAATTCGTTTATGTCCTGGTGATGTAGATACAGAGACTGTTAATTTCTGCCGTCAACAAAATATGTTACTTGAAGCATACAGTCCACTCGGTCAAGGCCTTATTTTTGATGTACCAGAAATTCAAGCATTGGCTGAAAAATACAATAAAAATGTTGCTCAAATAACGCTACGTTGGAGTTTACAGATGGGCTTTTTACCATTACCTAAAAGTATCACATTGGAAAGAATTAAATCGAATATGGCTGTGTTTGATTTTCAATTAACTGAAAGTGATATGGCTATACTAACCAATTTGACTGGACGATGTGGTGATTCAAAGGATCCGGATACAGTTCCTTTTTAAAATTTATTTTTCGAGGTATTTTAATAGTATTGTAATTAATTTAATTGTTTGAAAAATGCCTCGTTATAATGCATTTAATTGAAAATATTGCACTATTATAGCTCAAATATAGTCTATTTTTTTTAAGTATGACTCATGTTTAACCTTGTCCTGATAATGCAAAGGCGTTGTGCTGACTAGCTTCTTAAATTCTTTTAAAAAGTGGGGTTGATCGGCAAAGCCTAAATCAAATGCCAGGTCTAAAAATGTCATTTTCTCATCATGATTTATTTTATATATCGCCGATTGGCATCTAACAATACGGCTATATGTTTTAGGTGACATCCCCATATCGTCTTGAAATTTTCTTTGCAATGTTCTTAAGGAAAAACCTGTCGTTTTCTCTAACTCTTTTATTTTTACATTACCCTGCCGTTTACAAATTTCATTAATAATATTAGTCGTAATAGGTGAATGTTTTCGTTGCATTTGTTCATTCATAAATTGATGAAATGCATTGACTTGCATAAGGAAGTTATTCTCCGTTGTTACTTGTTCAAGCAACTGATTTGAATTAGGAATTAAATCATTCAGACTATAGTGATTATCGGTTAGATCCCCCGCTGAAATATTAAAAAAATCGGGCATCACACCTGATTGATACCTGACCCCAAAATACCGATGATCAGTAATGAGATTAACTTCCATTGCTTCTAAGGGCGTTCCATAAACATCCCCATTAGGGTTATCACTATCGCAGTCAAAAAGTAGATCGATACAGCCATCAGGAACGGCTACCGGTGTTTGTTTCGCCGCACTCGCTTTGAAGGTATAAAAATGTGATATATCTGGATGCTTGGATTTTACAAGTGAAAATTTTTGTGCCGCATTTATGACTAACCAAGGCTGCTTATTATGGATATGACTGAGATTATTTATTACCGAATTAGCCTGCATAGTTAACCCCAATTAAATAAAAATGTGTAACTGCTTATTTAATTGCACTGCAACCTTTATGCCAAATTAGTTTGAAAATTAAACACTGAGGATTGTCGTAAAAATACAATACCGTGCATTATTTGTGGGATAGAGTTGTTTTCAGACGTTATACCAATCGTAATAATTAGCTTATCTATTTTGTTGGTTAAAATAGTTTATTTCTTTGTTGAAAGTTTCGTTAAGGAAACAATCATTTACATCAACTTTCGCCTCGAACTAAACCATTTTTCCAGCGCAAAATTTAGATCACATATTTAATACAATTGGTATTACTAAAAAGTACGTATTTTATGTTTTTTTATCAGCAATATTAACGACAAGAAAGGAACTAAAATGTCTGAGAACACTAAAATTGATTTTATCTATTTATCTGAGCAAGACATGATTAAAGCAGGTGTCACTGATATGCCTAGTTGTGTTGATACCATGGAAGATATGTTTAAGTTGCTCTACAAAGGTGACTATCGTATGGCTGGTGAAAATAATGATTCACACGGCGCGATGATCACTTTCCCTGAAAAACCTGAATTCGATACGATGCCGCGTCATACACCAGATCGTCGATTAATGGCAATGCCTGCCTATCTTGGCGGGGATTATCAAACCTGTGGTGTTAAATGGTATGGCTCTAATATTGCTAATCGAGAGAAAGGCTTACCACGTTCAATTTTAATGTTGATTCTGAATGATGTGGTAACGGGCGCGCCATTAGCATATATGTCTGCTAATTTATTATCGGCTTATCGTACCGGAGCCGTTCCCGGTGTGGGAGCTCGTCATCTAGCGCGTAAAAACTCCAAAGTAATTGGTTTGTTAGGCCCAGGTGTAATGGGGAAAACTTCGGTTGCTGCATTTATGGCTGTCTGTCCGGATATTGATACGATTAAAATTAAAGGCCGTGGAGAAAAAAGCCTTAATGCTTTTACCGATTGGTTAAGCAAAACGTTTCCACAAATTACCAATGTTTCTGTTGTTGATACATTAGAAGATGTAGTAAAAGATGCGGACATTGTTACCTATTGTAACTCTGGTGAAACAGGCGATATCTCCAGTTATCCTGAAATTAAACGGGAGTGGGTGAAAGCCGGTGCCTTTATTTCAATGCCTGCCTATTGCCGATTAGATGCTGAGTTAGAAAAAACTGATGTACGTAAAGTGATGGATAATCCAGGTCTTTACGATGCTTGGTTTTCTGAAGTACCAAAACCTGCGCATAAATATATTCCTATCATTGGTGTGCGTTTCCTCGATATGGTGGAAGAAGGTTTAATCGAAAAAAGCTCACTTGAAGATCTTGGCGCTATCACAGCAGGAGCCGCACCGGGACGTACTAGTGATGACGAAATTATTATTCTTTCCGTTGGTGGTTTACCCGTTGAGGATGTCGCTTGGGCAACTAAAATTTATCGAAATGCCCTGAAAAATAAAATAGGTGTTACGTTGAATCTTTGGGATACGCCTGAATTGCGTTAGTCAAATAGAACCATGTTGAAGTCAGGCTTAAGTCGGTCTACTAAAACGTTAACGAAGAGGGTATCTGGCTAGTTTTATCTCTAGAATTTGCCGATACCCACGCCATAGTCGAAGACATTACTTTTACAATTAAGCCATACGTGTACTTCTTTTAAGCATTAATCGAATTATTGTCAGTGTTTAAAAATGGATAAAGGAAATCGCGATGTGTTATTTGCACGCCGTATTTGACGATAGGAGATAAAACAATGAATAATCAACTCAAACGAACCTTAGGGTTTTGGTCGTGTTTCTCGGTGGCCGTTGGCCTCGTGGTCGCGTCTAGTACCATGGTATCACTTGGACAAGGAATGGGGATTGCTGGTGGCGGTTTTGTTATCGCAATGATTGCTGCCTGGATCTTGCAATACTTTTCAGCGCAAAGTTATGCCGAGCTGTCATGTATGATGCCTCACTCGGGTGGTATCCGTACTTATACCCGTGTAGCAATGGGGGCATTACCTGCTGTGGTTGCAACAATACTTGGTTTTGTTGTGCCAAACCTGTTTGCCATACCTACTGAATTAGCGGTGGCTAGTTCAGTGCTTTCTGATACATTTTTTCCAGGTATTTCTCCATTAGTCTTTGGCGGATTTATTCTCGGATTGCTAACGATAACAAACATTCTTGGTGTGGATATATTTGCTAAGTTGCAGGTTGTTTTTACCTTTACCATGATAATTTCAATGACCCTACTTGGTCTAATCGGTTTAACTGGCATAGGTGCTGCACCTGTGCCAGAACTCCCTGAGATCCCATTTAATGCAATGGGAACCGGTGTATTTAGTTTAACGGCATTGGCTATTTGGCTTTATATCGGTATCGAATTCGTTACACCATTAGCGCAAGAGACCAAAAATCCCGAAAGAAATATTCCACGTGCAATGGTGCTTGGGCTTGTGGTTATTTTTGCGGTTAACTTAGTTTATGGTTTTGCGTCACTTAAATATGTGCCAGCAGAACAGCTAGCTTCATCTAACCATCCTCATGTAGATATGGCACTAGCCATTCTCGGACAACCAGGGGTTATCTGGATCTCAATTGTTTCAATCTTTGCAAGTGCAAGTTCTATTAGTACCGTGATTGCCGTTGTACCTCGTATGCTTTACAGCATGGCCTTGAGTCATGAATTACCTAAAGTGTTCCGTAAAATACATCCAACTTTCCGCACGCCGTGGGTTAGTATTGCTGCGATGTCAGCAGGGATTGCAGCGTTCTATTTTGGTGGTATTGGTGATGCTCCAAATTTGATTATCTACATACTATCAGCGTGTTGTGCATGGTTATTCTGCTATGTTATTGCACATATCAATGTCATTATTCTTCGTCTTCGTTATCCAAAACTTCACCGCCCTTACAAAACGCCATTTTACCCTGTTCCTCAAATATTAGGCACACTTGGTTTCATCTACGCGATTATAAATATCGCGCCTGTTCCTGAGTTGAAAGAGCCAATCTTTAACCTTGTGGGTGTCATGGTGGTATTAGCGGTTAGCTATGGTGTTATCTGGTTGAAGTTTGTAGTCAAACAACCATTACTCAAGCCGATGAGTATGGAAGAGGCACAGGCAGAATGGATACAGGTAACAGAAGATCTCAACATTAATGGAATTACTGCGACCTTTGCAATAGCGCCAGATGACACAGTGAAAGTACACTCTTAAAATTTATGAAAAGGAAATAAACATGATTTTAATTCAAGCAATAATTCGTCCAGAGAAAACGATAGAAGTTACCGAAGCACTTGCCGATGTTGGTATACAAGCCTTTACAAAAGTACCCGTTATTGGTCGAGGTAAGCAAAGTGGACTTAAAGTAGGAGACATCAGCTATAAAGATCTTCCTAAAGAGCTTATTCAGACAGTGGTTGAAGATAACGTTAAAGATAAAGCTGTTAAAGCGATTATGGATGCTGCTCGTGTAGGTGAAGGGAATCATGGCGATGGCCGCGTTTTCGTTATTCCTGTTGCTGAGTCCTACAATATTCGCACTGGTGAGCAAGACTAATTATAGTGCTGATATACCCGTTACCAATCAAGATGCTGATTTCTGCATCTTGAATGGTAACGGGTATAATTATCTGTTCATTGTTTTTATGAACAGATAATCTACTTTATAGATTTAGTGTCATAGCATAGGAAAAACAACATGAGTGTAAAGACCAGCACCTTTATGATGGCTCATTCTGCCATTTTTAAACATACAGCTGCATTTTCTGAAAGTTGGGGCGAAGTGGATCAAACTGAAGAGGGAGCTGTTAGTTTTAGTACTCCGCCATCAGTACTTGAAAGCTTAAGAGTAGAACCAGAGTTTAAGAAGCGTTGGATGGGGGGCACCTGTGCAATGAATTTTATATTTTCTCATGAAGTAACATGTTCTGATATGACAAAGCTAATCTTTAAAGGAAGCCGAGGAGGGCCCTTTATCGGTGTGGCTAATGGAGAATTTAGTTCAAATTTGTTAGATGCATTAAATGCAGATACTAAACTAAAACAAACCTTGCTTTCTATTGACCTCGATAAATTAGAAATTAATATTCAAGATGATCGTGTGGAAACCATATTAACACCCTACGGTGGTGGTTTGGCTTACCTTGTACTTCCCCCTATGCGTACACTTATTCCTCTTCCTCCAGAACAAATTGATCCTTTGGCTTGGTCACTAGAAAGGCTGGCAACCATTATTGAATCGATATAAATTTTATTTGTGCTCTTTTTGACGAAAGATCATTAATCAAAAGTTCATAAGAAGGGGAAGCTCTGCTATATAAAAATAGCAGGGCTTTTTTTCTTTGAATAGTCTTATACCCGTTACCATTCAAGATGCAGAAATCAGCAAGACGAGAGGTGAGCAGATTCTAGGCATAAAGGTGAAGATCTAACGGGTTAAATCGAGACTTTATAACAACGAAGATGTTTGCCTCTCGTCTTGCCCTGCGGGTCACTAGCTCGTTTATTATAAACCATGGCAATACTGCGTTATAACATTCGATAAGGACTAGCCATTAAAGATGTAAAGTCTTGTTTTTACATCTACCGATAGAGGATTAACGCAGTTAATCGCTCGAAAGGTCATCATGTTACGCCTTGCCTTGGTATCCGAGCTAGTGACTGATAAACGCATCTTGATTGGTAACGGGTATATGTTGTTGGAGGATGTTTTTTAGCACATAAAATTAAACATAAGCTACCTGTAAATAACAGCTAAATCGATCATATAAAATACCTAATATCGATGTCGTAAAAATACAATACGCCCCTAAATTGCAGTGATAGTATCAAATGTAACTGGTGGGGATCGTTTGTTTCTCCAGCCCATAACTTCCCCTAAATCAATTTAATAAAGAGAAGCATTATGCAACGTATTAATTATTCATCAGGCGCAAAACTAGAAGATCTTGCAGGCTATTCACGTATGGTTAAGATTGGTGATCGGATTTGTATTGCTGGTACAACCGCCGTTCAGCCTGACGGAGAAGTTTTTGGTACAACGGCTTACGAACAAGCTAAATATATCTTCGTAAAATTTATTGAGCTTCTTAAGCGCGCTGATGCTGAGGCTAAAGATGTCTACAAGGTTAAAGTTTATGTTACCGATATGGGGCAGGCCCAAGAGGTAGCCAAAGCATATAGTGAATTTTTCAAAGAGTTCCGCCCTCTTTTTACCATGGTCGAAACCCCTAAACTTAATCGCCCTAGCCAGTTAGTTGAGATCGAACTTGAAGCGATGCTAGGTTGCGAAGTCGTAGCCGAATAATAAAGTGGCTACGGATGGCACTTCGTAGGCAGCAAGGAGTTAAGTATGTTGAAAAGATTGCATGAAAATAGCCCAACGACAGAACTTGTAACTATTACCTTTGAAGGCGAACAGTTACAGGTTCCTGTCGGTGAAACCGTTCTCGCCTCGGTGATGGCAGCAGGAGCTGGTTATAACCGCACTTCACCGATTAGTGGCTCACACCGTGCAGGATATTGCCAGATGGGCGTTTGTTTTGAATGTTTAATGGAGATTGATGGAATCCCGAATCAACAGGCCTGTGCTATTCAAGTACGCGAAGGGATGATTGTTAATCGTCAAAATGGCAAGAAGGTGTCGGCTAATGGATAAAATTTACGACGTTATTATTATTGGCTCAGGGCCGGGTGGACTTGCCGCTGCTGTGACGGGGGATAACTTAGGTCTTAATATTCTTGTGGTCGATGAGCAGCCTGAGCCGGGCGGTCAAATTTATCGTTCGATGGAGCGTAGCCGCCCAGAAAACGTCGATGTGCTTGGTAAAGATTATTTCGCAGGAAAAGCGCTTGTTGAAGACTTTAGAGCCTCGAACGTCACTTATATGCCAAACACGACAGTGTTAAATATTACCAATAATTTCGATGTTGATTTGCTCACTACAGGTGTTACTCAACGTGTGCATGGACGTCGAATGTTATTGAGTATTGGTGCTGCGGAGCGACCTGTACCGATGAAAAATTGGACATTACCCGGTGTAATGGGCGCCGCCGCTGCAGATATTTTATTTAAATCTGCAGATATGGCACCGGATGAACCGGTTGTCCTCGCAGGAAGTGGTCCTTTGCTATTACAGGCTGCTTGTCATCTCGTTGATAATGGTGTTGAAATTGCAGCAATGGTTGAAACGGCCAGCATCAAAGATTACATCAAAGCAACTCCCTTCTTGCCAGGTGCATTGCTTCGATGTAGTTATCTGATAAAAGGTCTGCAAATGCGTTGGAAGGTGAAGCGTGCAGGCGTGCCGCTTTATATCGGTTGTCGTCATCTTGAAGTGCTCGGTGAGTCGCGAGCAGAAGGTTTACGCTTTACCTATCGTGGTAAGCAGAAGGACATTCCTGCAAAATCCGTGTTATTACACGAAGGGGTGGTGCCTAATTTGCGTTTAAGCCAAGCACTGAAATGTAAGCATGAATGGTACGAGCCACAGCGTTATTGGAAACCCGAGATTGATTTATGGGGACAGACAAGTGTTGATGGGGTGTCGATTGCAGGTGATGCCGCTGGTATCGGAGGTGGGCCGATGGCGACGGTTAGAGGTCATTTAGCTGCGATTGGAAGTGCCTTTAAACTCGATAAAATCAGTGAGTCTGAACGCGATAGGCTTGCTATTGAGCATCGAAAAAATCTCAAGAAAGAAACTTTAATTCGTCCCTTCCTCGACCATGTTTTTCCACCTAATCCTCAAACCTTAAGCCCTGCAGACGATGATGTGCTAGTTTGTCGTTGTGAAGAAATAACTCGCGGTCAGATCCGCGAAGCAATCGCTCAGGGCGCACGGCATCCTGCGCAAATAAAAGCGAGAACGCGTTCCGGTATGGGGCCATGTCAAGGGCGGATGTGTGCAGCGACTATCTCCGAAATCATTGCCGACAGTTGTTCAATTGATATTAAAGAGGTGGGGGCGTTAAGTGTTCGGACACCATTGAAGCCATTAAGTATTGAACAATACGCCAACATGAAATTTAGCGACAAGGATTGAGACCATTCTACGGGGTTAAAAGTTGGTTGTGTCGTTTGGAATACGCGGGAACTCAGCGTTAACTTCCCGCCTCATTACAGAAGAGAATTATAATGAAAAAAAGTGCAGATGTTATCATCATTGGCGGCGGAATCATTGGGTGTTCGACGGCCTATTATTTGGCAAAAAAAGGTAAGTCGGTAATCGTACTGGAAAAGAGTAAAGTCATCGGGTATGGAGGCTCTAGCCGTAACGGCGGCGGTGTACGCCAGTCCGGACGTGATAAACGTGAACTTCCATTAGCCATGCACGGTGTACAAAATCTTTGGCCAAATCTTTCTGAAGAACTAGGGACAAATGTAGAATATTACCAACATGGAAACCTACGCTTGGGGAAAACAGACGCGCATCTTGATATTCTTAAGGGATTGACCGCAACGGCTGTTGCCCAAGGTCTTGATGTGAAAATGATCAGTGGCGAAGAGGTCAGAGAAATTTGCCCGCATCTTTCCGATGAGGTTATTGGCGCTAGCTGGTGTCCAAGCGACGGTCACGCTAATCCATTACAGGCAACATTAGCCTTCCATAACGCTGCTCGGCAACTAGGTGTGTGTTTTCTAACGGAGCAGAATGTATTGTCATTAAAAATGGTATCAGGTGAGTTGCGCCAGGTTATCACCACTGACGGAATGTTCGAAGCAGACAAAATCGTGCTTACAGCGGGACTTGAAAGTCGCCCCATTTCACAGAGCGTTGGTGTCGATGTACCGATGGCTAAGGTGGCTTTAGATACATTGATCACCGATGCACAACCCCCTATGTTTTATCAGATGTTAGGTACTGCGATGGCCGATTTCTACGGTCATCAGACAACTCATGGTTCCTTTGTTTTCGGTGGTGGTAACGCGTTGGATCCGAAACTTATTAGTAGTACGGCCGATCAAACGCCTATTGAAGCGACTGCGGATACCTGCCGTGGGATTCTTGGATATATTCCCGCATTGAAACATGCAAAGGTAGTGCGCAGTTGGGTGGGGGTTATTGATTGGTGCGAAGATAAGGTTCCTGTATTGAGTAACGTTGAAAATGTTCCTGGATTGATTCTAGGATGTGGACTCTCCGGTCATGGATTTGGCATTTCTCCTTCCGTAGGAACGGTACTAGCAGAATTAGCCAATGATGAAACACCTTCTATCGATATTAGTGGATTAGGATATGAACGTTTTGCTGGTCGCTCATCGATTTAGTAACATGCATCAGTCGCAAAGCTGTCATTGGCTTCAAAAGTAGATGGATTTGGCAAGGCGTTTTTGTCTCTATCACGAGTTGCTGAGGTTTTCTTAAGCAAGATAATCAAAGTGACAATTCTGCTCGCTTTCGGCAATTAGCGAGCATTGCCTTGTGTGATCATTCATTCAAGGGTATTTAGTTCTATTTTAAATTTTACTTAATAAGCAGATTCAAAATATCGAATAGTGTTTTTATAAATAACCTTAAAGTTTGTATTTATAGGATTTTTTATTTCCTCCGTAAAGCCCCTATCATTGCATACGTATTTTTACTTTTAAAGAAGAAAAATAAAGCCGGAATGCATCAGCAGAAACTATTTTTAAATCGTGTTTTCTAGAAAGTGTTCACATGTAGACTGATTTTATTTTTCATTTTTTATAACGTTTTGAAAACAAAGTCTATAAAGTGGTTTATCGGTTACTGATTCTAGTTGACTAGCTTGCTTTTGTTTTTAAGTGTTTGTTTTTATGTGTTAAATATCTGAGTCGTTATTTGTTGGTGATAAAGATTGGCTCGTAAATTTTCCATAAAATCAATCTTAAAATAAATACATTATCGTCTCTTATACCCCTTAATATCCCCATAATTAATTTTAGTTATATTTAAAGGTATATACCCCTCTGGGTGTATATACCTCATTTTTCTGCTTGGTTATTATATCAATCGAAAGGTGATATTTCTTATAAGGGACATATATATGACTAAACCAGATGTTGCAATTGATATCGATCATGTAGTGAAGCGCTATGGTTCGGTCACTGCATTACATAATATCTCATTAGATATTCGTCAAAACGAATTTTTCACACTCCTTGGGCCATCAGGCTGTGGAAAGACGACTTTATTACGCTGCATTGCTGGATTTGAGGAAGTAAGTGATGGAAGTATTGCGCTTGATGGAAGTGATTTGACGCCTTTACCTCCCCATAAAAGACCTATCAATACAGTATTTCAACAGTACGCATTGTTTCCTCATATGACCGTAGAAGAAAATGTCATGTTTGGGCTCCTAAATAGTGGTTGGAGTAAATATGAAGCGGTTCGTCGAGCCGATGATATGTTGAAGCTTGTGCAATTAGATGATTTTGCTAAGCGTAAACCTACTCAACTTTCAGGGGGGCAGCAACAAAGGGTTGCGCTTGCGAGAGCACTTGCACCACGTCCAAAAGTTTTGTTGTTAGATGAGCCGCTTTCTGCATTGGATTTAAAACTTCGACAGTCTGTTCGAGTTCAGCTTAAACAGCTACAGCGGGAAACAGGTATCGCTTTTATCTTTGTTACTCATGACCAAGAAGAAGCACTGACTATGTCAGACCGCATTGCCGTAATGGGCAATGGTTATATTCAGCAGGTGGGGACACCAAAAGAAATTTATGAAGCGCCTGTTAATCGTTTTGTCGCTGATTTTATTGGTGAAACGAATTTATTAGATGTAGAAGTCATCTCCGTTGTTGACGGCACGGCAAGTATTAAATTGCCTGGTGGTCAACCTTTCTCGTGTCCAGCAGCTGCAGTGGTAAATTCTGGAAAAGGGCACTTGTCAGTTCGTCCGGAGCGTATGAGTTTATGTGCTCAAGAAGAAGGTGACTTAATTGCAACGATTTCAGAACAAGTTTATCTAGGAACAGATATTCATGTACAACTCCTTTTAGCAGATGGTGAGACTATGGCGATTAGGTTACAAAATTCAGAGTCACTTAGCATTCCTGAAGTGGGAAAGACTGTTGGCTTAAAATTGGAGGCAGGTGCAGCGCGCTTGTTAGTTGATTAATGGCTGCTGGCGCGTCAATGGGCGCTTCCACTTCTAATATCTATAAAGGTAATGCACTTCGGTTAATGATTCCATCATGGTTCATGATTGGTATATTTTTGCTGATCCCAGTTTTCGTTATGGCAACCTATTCCTTTTTAACTAAAGAGTTTCACGGCGGTGTTATTTGGGAGTTTTCAATAAAGTCCTATGACCAGTTCTTTTTAGATAGGGGACTGTTTGGCGATGATCCTGCACAAATAGAGTGGACCTATATCAATATTTTTATTCGTTCAATTACACAGGCGAGTTTAGCCACAATCACTTGTTTATTGATTGGTTTTCCTACTGCTTGGTTCATTGCAACGCGTGATGAAAAGATGCGTCCATTATGGCTTTTTTTAATCACAATACCTTACTGGGTAAATTTGTTAATCCGCACTATTTCAATGAAGTTTTTACTTCGTGATTCAGGTCCTTTAAATGAGTTTTTACTCTGGACGGGGGGGATCACAGAGCCTCTCGGCATTATTAATACAGATTTTGCAGTGCTTATTGGTCTATTTTATAGCTACCTACCTTTTATGGTTCTACCTATATATGCAGCAGTAGAGCGCTATGATTTTTCCTTATCCGAGGCCGCTTCAGATCTTTATGCTGGCACTTGGACAACATTGAGGAAAGTTATTTTGCCTGTTGTTAGACCTGGAATTATTGCAGGCTCACTGTTAGTTTTTGTTCCGTCACTGGGTGCCTTTCTTGCGCCGGACCTATTAGGGGGAGCAAAGAGCTTTATGATTGGCTCTTTGATTGAGGAACAGTTCAAAGGTGCTGCAGGGAATTGGCCTTTTGGTGCAGCCATCTCAATGATTTTGCTGACTATCGTTATGAGCGTTCTACTTATTTATGCACGTAATCAAAATAAAGAGGAGACAAAATAATGGCGAGTCTATCAAATGTAAAAAATTTTACTGGCTTTAAAGGGATAACTATTTTTTGCTTAATCATCCTCTATGCACCATTACTTGTTGTCGGCGTGTATTCGTTCAATGCATCAACTTCATTGACTAATTGGGGCGGTTTTTCTTTTACTTGGTATATCGACGTATTTACTGGACCCGAGTCTTTAAAGTTTAAGCAGGCAGCCATTAACTCATTACTTATTGCTGTTAGCGCAAGTACGGTGGCAACCATGATTGCACTTGCTGCTTCAGTTGCGATGACAAGAGGTGGTCGATTTAGCGGGAAAACCGCTGGGTTTGCTTTGATTAATTTACCACTGATGGTACCTGAAATTGTAACCGCAGTTGCGAGTTTGGTGTTTTTCTCTGCGATTGGTATGGGAGGAGGCTTATTTACTATTTTTCTTGCCCATACGGTTTTTTGTATCCCATTTGCTTATTTACCGATATCTGCCCGTATGCAGAGTATCCCTGATATGTATGAACAAGCTGCGATGGATCTTTATGCTTCACCAAAGCAAGCCTTTAAAGATATTCTGTTGCCAATAATGATGCCTGGGATTTTATCCGGTTTCATACTTGCTTTCATCATATCGCTAGATGACTTTCTTATTACCAGCTTTGTAAAAGGTGCTGGTATAGAAACATTACCAACCGCTATCTTTGGCTCTGTTAAGCAGGGAATTAAGCCTAATATCATGGCTATTTCTACGCTTATGCTCGGAGTCTCAGTCATTTTTGTATCCCTGTCTTGGTTCCTTGGTCGTAAAGATCAATTGAATAAAGCAAAGTAATCAACTAAATGGAGTTTCCTATGAAAAAACTGATTAAACCTGCCTTAATACTTTTATTAGCATTATCGGCAAATGCACAAGCTGCTGGGACGTTATCTCTTTATAACTGGTTTGAGTATATGCCTAAATCATTACTTGATAAGTTTTCAGAGGAATATGATGTTGCAGTTACCACGGATACCTTTGATAGTAATGAAGCAATGCTTGCTTCGCTAAAAGCAGGAAAGTTAGGTAGTTATGACCTTGCTGTGCCAGGGGATTACATGGTTAAAATCATGGCTAATGAAGGCATGCTCGATACATTTAAACCTGAAGAATTGTCCAATTTTAGCAATATAAGTAAACAATGGTTAGATGTGTCATTTGATCCTGGTAGAAAGAGTTCTATCCCTTATCAATGGGGGTCTACGTCCTTTTCTGTAAATCGTGATATTTACAAAGGTTCGATTGATTCCTTGTCTGTTATTTTTAACCCGCCAGAGGAGTTAAAGGGCAAGATTAATGTACTTGATACTGCAGGCGAAACATTAACCCTAGCTTCTGTATATCTAGGGATACCGCAATGTAGCACCGATAGAGAACAATTAAAGTCATTGAGTAATCTGGTTAATACAGCGAAAAAGGATTGGGCTTCTTTTGGTTCCGATGTCGCTAAAGACGTACTTGTTTCTGGAGATGTAACTGCAGGCATGATTTGGTCTGGTTTCTCGGCTAAAGCACGTGCAGAAGGAGCAAATGTTGAATATGCATTCCCTAAAGAAGGATTTATTGTCTGGATGGATAATCTCGTTCTTTTGAAAGATGCACCAAACCGTGAAAATGCGTTGAAGTTCATGAACTTCTTACTTGAACCTGAAAATGCAGCCGAGTTAAGTAACTTCGCAAAATACTCTCCTGGCGTTGATAACACTGAACCCTTCCTATTAGCTGAAGTTAAAGACTCACCTGAAGCTAATCCACCTAAAGGTTCAAAAGGTGTCTTTGTCGAAACTTGTTCTCAGGAAGTACAGGAAATGTATAACGCAATTTGGACACGATTGAAAAAATAATGGGATAAGGGCTGATAGCTATCAAATGACTGATCATAGCTGATGTTGATTTGTTGGGCTATCAGCCAGCAGGGTATTCACAGAAAGAGATAAAGAGGTATTGAAAATTGAAAACAATTAACGTGGCAACAGATACAGCATCGGTGCTTGCAGCAGACTCTCACTTAGTTCAGTCATTTGCCGATCTAAATGCATTGAAGCAGGCTGATTCACGTACGGTGATTTCTGAGGCAAAGGGGGTTTATGTTAAAAATGGCGACGGTGAAAGTTTGCTTGATGGAATCGGGGGCTTATGGTGCGTCAATATTGGGCACGGTCGCGAAGAAATGATAGAGGCCATTTCGAGTCAACTTAAAACGCTAGATTATTATTCGACTTTTTATAATTTTACCCATCCAACAGCGGCAGCATTAGCACAAAAAATTGCGCAATTAGCACCAGGGTCATTGAATCATGTTCATTTTGGTAACTCTGGTTCAGTGGCGAATGATACCGCTATACGTTTGCTGCACCATTACAATAATCGTCTAGGCCGACCTAATAAAAAGAAAATACTAAGCCGTATTGGTGCTTATCACGGTTCAACTCACCTCGCGATGGCAATGACAACACCTGCTTATTCCGAAGGGTGGGATTGTGCTTCTGATCTCGTACAACATTTACGTAGCCCTCATTATTGGCGAGAGGGGGAAGGAATGAGTGAAACTGAGTTTTTGGATGCATTAATTATGGATCTTAAAACAAATATTCATAATACAGGTGCTGAAAATATAGCTGCGTTTATTGCAGAGCCAATTATGGGAGCGGGCGGAGTTATTGTACCTCCTGAAGGTTACCATGCTCGAATGGCTGAAGTTTGTGCAGAAAATGAAATAAAATATATTTCAGATGAGGTTGTCACTTCCTTTGGCCGTTTGGGTCACTTTTTTGCTTCAAAAGATGTTTTCGGTGTTACTCCCGATATTATTACGACAGCGAAAGGGTTAACTTCAGGCTATCAACCTTTATCTGCGACCATTATTTCAGACGAGATCCACGAGGTTATATCGGGTCCTGATGGGCTGTTTTCTCATGGCATGACTTACTCTGGTCATCCGGCTGCCTCTGCTGCTGCACTTACAAACATTGCGATCATGGAGCAAGAGAAGTTACTAGAGCAGGTACAAGATACAGGTAAGATTTTTGAACGCTCATTGAAGGAACTTAATGATCTTGAACTCGTTGGAGAGGTACGAGGTAGCCACTTTATGATCGGCATTGAATTTGTGAAAAATAAGGCCACTAAAGAGCCATTCACACCGGAAGATATGGTTGGATCAAAAGTGGCTGAAGTTGCGCAACGACGCGGATTAGTTGCTCGTCCATTGGGTAACATTTTAATTCTGTCACCGCCTCTTACTTTAACTGAAGAGCAGATAGCTGATATCGCCGATATTCTGCGTCAGAGTATTATTGAGGTGAGTGCTTCTTTATAAGCAACTTTAGTTTATGAAACTCTCTCTGACTACTTAGTAGGTTGTTTCATATGACTAATATTGCTAAGAGAATAAACATCAATATGTTTATTTAATTAAAGAGAATCAGGTTTATGAATAGAGCACAAGATAAAGCTTTAAGTGAATTAATCCGTACTATTGGCCAAGTTGATTTCCCTGAAGCGCTCAGTTATTTCATTGAAAAAATAGTCCGTTTCGATAGCTTTATCATCTTTGCTTATCATAAAGATCATAACCCTAGTATTTTATATAGAGATCATAATCCTGAGCTATTTCTCGCGTTAGATAGTCAGTATATTAAAGGGGCTTACCTATTAGACCCCTTTTATCATGCAGTCTCGAGTGGAATACAAAAAGATGTACATCGGTTATTTGATCTTGCGCCGGATAAATTTAAACAGACTAGCTATTTCAAGGAATATTACAGAGACACGACGATGGTTGACGAAATGGCCATTTTTGCTCATATCACCAATGATACAACAATCGCCGTTAATTTTGGCCGGGATAGTACGAGCAACACGCGATTTTCAAAAAATGAGATAACTCGTATTAAATCTTTTCAATCGGTTTTAACAACTGTATGTGAGCAACACTGGCGACATTATCAACCTGAGGAAGGGATAAATGTTTCATTACCGCCTATAACGGATAGGCTAAGAGACGAGCTAAAAAAGCAGTGTAATATCATGCTTACTCCTCGCCAAGCTGAAGTCGCTATGTTCATTCTGCAGGGACACTCTTCGTTATCTATCGCGCTTAACCTTGGTATAGGTAAGGGGACGGTAAAAGTGTTCCGCAAGCAGCTTTATTCAAGATGTGTTATCAGCTCACAAGCAGAATTATTCGCGTTATTAACGCCTATATTACTTACTTTATAGAAAATTGTTTTCTCAAAATAGATGTAGCAAATCGAATTGTAATTTTATATTCCCCATTAAAGGATTATTAAAGATGAATGAAATTAAAAATACCAACATTGCTGATATGACGGCTGTTGAGTTGGGGCAACTTTTTAAAACAAAACAACTGTCTCCCGTTGAAGTAGCAGAGTCCTGTTTGGCAAGAATTGAAAAGCAAAATCCTATTGTTAATGCCTATAGCTTTGTTGATAGAGACTTTACTCTCGAAGCTGCAAAAAAGTCAGAGCAGCGATGGCAAAAAGGTACTCCGCTAAGTCAAATCGACGGTATTCCAAGCTCAATTAAAGATTTAACCATGGTTGAGGGATTGCCGATGCGCAGCGGCTCGTTAACGAGCGATCAAGGATTGGTAAAAGTTGACGCGCCATTTTCTGCAAGAATGAGAGAAAGCGGCGCCGTTATTCTTGGAAAAACGACAACACCTGAATTTGGCTGGAAAGGGGTGACAGATAACCGTTTAACAGGTATCACACGAAACCCTTGGAATACAGATTTAACATCAGGTGGTTCATCTGGCGGAGCAGCAGTCGCTGCGGCTTTAAATCTAGGTATCTTACATCAGGCCAGTGATGCCGGCGGATCTATTCGAATTCCAGCATCATTTTGCGGTGTTTTTGGAATAAAGCCCACTTTTGGATATATCCCACAGTGGCCTGCGAGTGCAATGACAACGCTTTCCCATATTGGTCCAATTACAAGAACAGTTGAGGACAGCATGTTGATGATGGATGCCGTAGCCAAACTAGATAAACGTGACTGGTATTCAACGCGCACTTTATCTGAGTCTTGGAGTGGAAATGATTTACAACCACTCAAAGGATTACGTATTGCTTATAGTCCAACACTCGGTTACGTCGATGTAAACCCTGGCGTTAAACGCCTGACTGATGATGCTGTAAAAAGGCTTGAAGCGTTAGGAGCGGATGTCGATATGGTGGATCCGGGCTTTACTGATCCCATGGATATGTTTTCTACCCTTTGGTTTGCGGGAGCTGCAAAGGTCATTTCAACGTTAAGTCCTGAAGATAAAGCCTTACTTGATCCTGGTTTCTTAGAAATTGGCATGGCAGGAAGTGAAATTGATATCGTCGAATATATGAAAGCGGCAGATCGTAGAGCAGAGCTTGGCCAACAAATGCAGGCATTCCACACTAAATATGATGCACTGATAACGCCTAGCTTACCAAATACCGCATTTAAGGCCGGGCAAAATACCGAGTCGGATAAACAAAAGCATTGGATGGAATGGACACCTTTTTCATATCCATTCAATCTGACCCAACAACCCGCATTGTCTATTCCATGTGGCCAGTTAGATGGGCTTCCTGTTGGTTTGCAAATTATTGCTGAGCGAGGAAATGATCTTGTTGCAATAAACATAGCGAAACATATAGAACAATTGCTTCCATCTGATTTTCTGAGTGTCCCAAGAGGTTAATTATTACCCTCATTCGATTAATTTTGAGCATATTAGCGCGTGTAGGTAGTTCTTTTAAAAGTGCTTACATTTTTTATTAGCAGTTTCAGTTTATGGATCGTTATTCTTAAACTGCATTAAAGGCCAGTGGACGTTTTCTGTTATGGCTATAAATACATACTCACAATAGATTTTGGAGATTTACATGCAAGACTGTCGTCAATTTTATATTAATGGTCAATGGGTGAACCCATCAATCCAACAAGATTTCCCTGTATATAACCCAACAACAGAAGAGCAGGTTGGCACAATATCCTTAGGTTCAACCGAAGATGTTGACCTAGCGGTGAAAGCTGCAAAAACGGCATTTACTACTTTTAGTAACACCAGAGTAGAAGTGCGTATTTCGCTATTAGAAGCATTATTAAAACAATATATGGATAACTATGATGCGATGGCACAGGCTATTTCACTAGAGATAGGGGCTCCGATTGATTTTTCCACAAATGCCCAAGCTGACTGCGGTAAGGGGCATATTGAAGCCGCGATATCGGCACTGAAAGAATACCAATTCTCACGTACGTTAGGTAATGCAGAAATAGTTAAAGAACCGATTGGCGTTTGTGGTTTTATCACACCGTGGAATTGGCCAATCAATCAAATTGCTTGTAAGGTTATTCCTGCACTCGCAACCGGTTGTACAATGGTGCTTAAACCAAGTGAAATCGCGCCTTTATCAGCACAATTATTTTCACAGATGATACATGACGCAGGTTATCCGGCTGGTGTATATAACATGGTGCATGGTGATGGTATGGGGGTAGGCTCCGCAATCTCCGGCCATAAGGATATTGATATGGTCTCATTTACAGGCTCAACCCGTGCTGGTATTGCCATCGCAAAATCTGCAGCAGATACTGTTAAACGCGTTACTCAGGAGCTCGGTGGTAAATCCCCCAATATTATTTTAGATGATGCAGATATCGAAACCGCAGTGACGAATGGCATATTGCATTGTATGAGTAACAGCGGCCAATCTTGTAATGCACCGACACGTATGTTGGTGCCTGCTAGTCGGTATGAAGAAGCGATTGCAGTAGCAAAAGAAACAATAGATAAAATAAAAGTTGGTGATCCGGCTGAACATGGCGATCATATTGGGCCATTGGTTAGTGAGTCACACTTTGAAAAAGTACAGGCCATGATCCTCAGAGGGATAAAAGAAGGCGCGACATTACTTGCTGGTGGTGCTGGTAAACCTGAAGGATTTTCAACAGGTTATTTTACTAAGCCGACTATTTTTACCGATGTCACTAACGATATGTATATTGCCCAAGAAGAAATTTTTGGTCCTGTTCTGGTGATGATCTCCTATGAGGATGAAGCTGAAGCGATTAGCATTGCCAATGATACGCCTTATGGTTTAGCCGCCTATATTCAATCAAAAGATCCCAAACGAGCAACTAATGTGGCTAAAAAAATACGTGCCGGTATGATTTGTATCAATGGTGGTATTCATCAGTACACGTCCCCCTTCGGTGGTTTTAAACAGTCCGGCAATGGTCGTGAGTGGGGCGCATTTGGGTTTGAAGACTTTTTAGAGACTAAATCAATCACTATTTAACTGCAACTAATTGCTTTTAAATGATTTTTTGTGGGATGAAAAGTAGGGTTAAGCATGATCGTACTATTGCGATTATGCTTCCTTTATTGTTAGTGGTGAGTATCATTTTATAAGGCGCTAACGTCGCAATAGCACCCCAGAAATAACGATTATCACCGCCAGCGAAAACGCGTTCGAATCCTAGACCGTTAAACGTAAACATACTATTTTGGAAATTAAAAAGCAGACCTAGAATAGGTATAAATCCTCGAGAAGCTTACTCAACCCGCTTATTACTAATAGATAACTCGATTTTTTCAACGTAATCTTTCGTTGAGAATAATGGAAGAGGGTGCCCTAGAGCGAAGAAAGCATTCACATGTTTAATAGCGGATATTTTTCCACTTTCCTTAAATACTGCTGCTGTTGTTGCTTTCAGTTCAGCTAAATCGATTCGATGCTCTGCAGCATATGTTTCAACTGATTTATGCTTTGTTTTTTCTGAAAAAATATTTGCAAAGTCACTGTACCCCATTTTTATATCCTTAAATATCATTGTTATTGAAACAAAATATTAACAGATTTCCCATAGTGACGTTACTTTAATACAAGACATTTCTAAATTGAAAAAGGGGATATAGTGACCTAGAAAACTTACTATTAGGGCTAGGCACAAAAAACGTGACCATTTAGAGTAACTTCTATTGTATATAATGACGATTATGTTAAATCGCAAGTTTGTATCCAAGATAATTTGGAGGTCATACGTGCCTGTTTTAACTTTTAGCAAGGGGTCATTCACAACTAGAACATCTGGAGTGCTGTTATTTCATATAGAAATAATCTACAGCAACAATACTTTAATTCACACCACAATGGTTATACTGTAACTAAAGCAATAAATATAAAAACTTTATAGATAAAATAGCAGTGCTTTGGTATCATATTTTTTTTACTTGATTATTATATAATTTAGTTGTTTTTAAAAGGGAATTTTATATGTATGCAAAAGTACTTGTAGTAACCGCCGGTATGGGAGTGCCTGGAACTAAATTAGGTATAACAGCCATGAAATATGCCTATTTAGCGATTCAAAAAGTAAAAGGAGGGGAAGTTCAAAATTATGCCTTAGATCAATTCTTTGAAGTCGGAGGAAAATCATCAACATTAGTGATGAGTACTGCTATTACCGAGTGGTTCAAAGTAAACCCTAAACATGAAGATTTCTTTTCTCAAAGAACTAATCTTTTAGGTAAAACAATACAAATTGAAATAAAGGGACTTCTTATCCCCGGAGTAACTACTAAGGTAGATGTTAAAGTAGACGTTGTAAATCAGTATGGCGAATCAATAGCCTCTGCAAATGGTATTGATATTCCAGCTACAGGTAACCAATTGGGCGCATCATCTTTAAGAGGTAAAATAGTACGCCTACCAAGCAAAAAAATAGCTCAAGAAGTAAAAACAGCTATTTAGAATAATTAAATATTTATCTTGCATAATATGGATTAAAAAAATGCCTAAAATTAAAATAGGTCTAATTAACGTATTATTAATAATATCTCAATTGTTTTCTTTTGTTGTTGCTTTATCTTTGATTTTTAATTTTGATAAATTAAAAAATATGGCAATGATTGATTTAAATTCATATTTAATATCAATTGCTTATTGGTTACTTTGGTTAGGGGTATTAGCTATAGTATTAACTTTTTATTTTTCAATAAAAAGAGTGTTAGATAATGAACGTATATTAATGTTGTCTTTTTTAACTTATATAATTGTTTGGGGATTATGTTTTCTTTTCTACCTCCCTATTCTGATTAGTTAGCTTCATTCCAATCTGAATTATTTAATAAAAGGTATATACCAACTAAAGTTCCAACAGGAAAAATAATAAGTATTATTATTGCAAATACGGTTGAAGTTATTTTCGCCCAACCTTTTTTTTCTTTAGCTCCTTTAGCTACAAAATAATGAAGTGCGTAAAGAGCTAGAAGAAGAAAAATAACCCAATAAGAAATAATACCTATAAAAATAACAATAATTAATGTCATAACTATTGTTATTCCATAACAATACGTTAAAAAATTATGGACACGAGCTACCTTCAAATTATTTTCCATCGACTATCCATGATATAAAAAAAACATTGCCTTAGTCTATCAAAATCAAAACAAATAGCACTGATTAAGTGGTATTTTGGAAACGATATAATCGGTGCTATATCAAAAAACGATGTATTTTACCTATGTTAATTAATAAGTTTAATCCACTGATTATAATCAATAGAAGTGTTGTTGGAGGAATATTCGAGTCACTGGAATACAAATAATGCTGGCTCTTAAGTTGCAAATAAAAGATGGGATTGGCGCATCTATGAGTTTTTCTGGTAGTCCATTATCAGGAAGTCTTTACTCAGTTGCTATAGGGATATATGAGGAGTTAGATCAATAATGTCTAATAAGGACAAAGAAGAGTTAGGTAGTTTACTTTTTCCGCCTTGGAGATTGATGAGGCGCTTTTTATTCGTCGCAATGTTACTGATAATAGGGACTGGGACTGCATTTGGTCTTGTGTTTAACATTTACATTCAAGTTCCGCCTGAGTTGGTAGCTTATTGCCGTTGACGATATTCTTTTGCTTACTTAACTTTCGAGTTACTAGGGGGGCTTTTTTCTGTCCCAAAATTCTTAAATATTATGCGTTCTGTTTAGCTTGTATTTGCATACCTGCATTATTTTTCATAAAGGGAGGAAATTCTGGTTATGTATTAAGTTTTATAACTTTTTTTACGTTGTTTAGTGAATCCTATCTTATTTCAGGTAAAACCTATCAAAAATTTATTCAATACCAATACGATTTCTTTGAGGATCTCAAAGAGTTAAGGGAGACGATAAAAAAGAATTAAAAGCTGCAGAAAAAAGAATAAATGCTAATACCAAATGGCTAAACGTTCCTATTTTCTTTCACGCTGAGTTATTTTTTGTGGAGTTAACAAAAGCTATTTGTAAGCAACTAAGGGTGCGTTATAGTCTTCATTTTATAGCTTGAAAAAGGGTACAAACAGACTTACCTTTTTACCCGCTGAAACTACTTCATTTATGCTCGCTTTTCCCGGAAGAAAATCTCATTCTATTTACTGAATTTTGAGTTCTGTAAGGCGCATTGAGGGCGTGAGCGAAAGGTCGTCAAACTATTAATTTTCAGTTTTATCTTTAAACTCGCATAAATCTTCTATTATACACGACCCACAGCGTGGCTTGCGTGCGATACAGGTGTACCTTCCATGCAATATAAGCCAATGATGGACATCAACTTTAAATTCGGCCGGAATAACTTTTAATAGTTTTGCCTCTACTTGATCGACATTTTTTCCCATTGCTAATTTAGTTCGATTTGATACCCGAAAAATATGTGTATCAACGGCGATCGTTGGCCAACCAAATGCTGTATTTAAAACAACATTCGCGGTTTTTCGGCCCACGCCGGGTAATGCTTCTAATGCTTCTCTGTTTTCAGGCACTTGACTATTGTGCAGATCGACTAACATATTGCAGGTTTTGATTACGTTAACCGCTTTACTGTTATATAACCCGATGGTTTTGATGTAGGTTTTTAATCCATCAACCCCGAGTGCTGCAATTTTTTCGGGCGTATTAGCGATTGGGTACAGTTTATCTGTGGCTTTATTCACACTAATATCGGTTGCTTGAGCAGACAAAATAACGGCAATTAATAATTCAAAGGGACTGCTATAATTCAGCTCTGTTTTAGGATGGGGATTGGCTGCGCGAAGGCGCGTTAATATTTCTCGACGCTTTTGTTTGTTCATTTTTTTATCCCCTGATCAATACGGTTTTTAATTGCAATAAGCAGCCCCATAATTAAAAAAGCACCGGGGGGAAGTGCTGCCACTAAAAAGGTACTGTTAGTATGAAAAAGCGTTACGGTTAAAAATTGTGCTTGTTCACCCAATAGTGTTTCTATTCCACTGAATAGGGTGCCTTGCGATAAAATTTCACGGGAAGCGCCCAATAGAAATAAGACAATAGAGAAACCGAGTCCCATCATCAAACCATCTAATGCGGCATGTGCTACGGTGTTTTTCGAGGCAAAGGCTTCTGCTCGTCCAATAATGATACAGTTGGTTACGATTAGAGGAATGAATATACCCAACGATAGGTAGAGCTCGTAAGTGTAGGCATTCATAAGTAATTGTACACAGGTCACCAGAGAAGCAATGATCATAACGAACACGGGAATACGAATCGTTTGTGGGATCCAATGACGAAGTGCTGACACGAGGGTGTTTGATGCAACTAATACAAACAGGGTTGCGATTGATAAGCCTAATGCATTCGTCGCTGTGTTACTGACCGCTAATAACGGACAAAGGCCGAGCAATTGAACAATACCTGGGTTATTTTTCCATACCCCTTGCCAGATAATTTCTTTATACAAAGAAGGTGTCTTTGGCACTGATTCATCTTTTACTTGCGTTTCTTGTGTGGTGTCATTCATTGTTTTACTCACAATCTGCAGGGTGATTGAATAGGCTTTGTTTATTTTTTGAGAAATAGATTAATGCATCTTTAACCGCTAATACAACGGCTCTAGGCGTAATTGTTGCGCCTGTAAATGCATCAAACTCGCCACCATTTTTTTTCACTTCCCAACGCTTTGGGTATAACTCTTGATATTCTTTACCTGAAAAGGACTGTAACCAATTGGATTTGTTGCTTTGAATTTTATCACCCAGCCCTGGCGTTTCACTGTGTTTTAGTACTTGTACACCGGTCAATTGACCATTTGCATTGATGCCGACGGCTAAATCGATTTCTCCACCGTATCCTTGAAAGGTGGATGTTTCAATCATTAATGCAACCGGAAGGTTATTTTTGGTTGCGACAAATACCGGTTGTACTTTTCCTTTGCCAAGGAGTTGATCATCTTGAACCATAAAGCAGCTGGCAAAAATATCATTGTCATAGGACGTTTTCGGAATAAGCTGATCGAGTGTTTTTAGTAGCGCGCGTTGCTGTTGCATGTCTATTTCGGGACGCGTTAATAAATTAATGGTAGCGACGCTTGCGGTGCAGACAATTGCAAATGCGGCTAATAATACTGCGTTACGGCTAATAGTGGTTATCATGAGCGTTTTCTCCCATAAACCTTAGGTTTTGTGTAGTAGTCAATTAATGGTACGCACATATTACCCAATAGAACGGCAAAGGCGACGGCATCAGGGTAACCACCAATATTACGAATAATGACGACAATCAACGCGATGATGGCAGCGTAAATCATTCGCCCTTTTATTGTTGTGGATGCACTGACGGGGTCGGTTAAAATGAAAAATGCACCGAGCATCGTTGCACCTGAAAAGAGATGGAAAAATGGTGACATATGTAATGTCGGATCGGAAAAATAAAAGCATGCGGAAAATACCGCCATGGCAATGATAAAACTGACTGGGATATACCATTGAATAATACGTTTATACAGTAAGAATAACCCACCGAGTAAAAAGCCAAGGTTTACCCAACGGACGGCTTCCCATGAACTATTTTGATAATCAATACTGGCAATAATTTCTTTAATCGTTTGTCCTGAGTTTAATGCATTTCTGGCGGTGTCGAGTGGCGTAGCCATGGTGAGTCCATCGATACTTGTATTCAGTTGTTCGATTGAGTATCCCTCAGTTGTAAAGCCAGTAAGCAATGCTTGTATCTGATCAAACAATGAGATGGAAAAGGGTTGTAGCGAATGTGCGGGGACCCATGTTGTCATTTGCAAAGGAAAGGAAATAAGCAAAATAACATAAGCCGCCATCGCAGGATTAAATAAATTTTGTCCTAATCCGCCATACAGTTGTTTCACAAAAATAATCGCAAAGAATGTACCAATAACAACTATCCACCAAGGCGCAAGGGGGGGAATCGAGATGGCGATTAATATTCCGGTGACTAATGCACTACAGTCTTTTAATGTTAATATTATTGGTCGTTTTCGAAGTATTAATATGAATGCTTCGCTTAATAGGGCAACAACAGATGCGATCAAAATCTGCAGTAAATTTCCCCAGCCAAAGAAATAGCTTTGTAAGATAATTCCTGGCACCAAGCATATAATGACCCATTGCATCATTTTACCTGTGCTTAAACGGGTGGTTTGATGAGGTGAACTTGCGTTTATAAATGCCATTTTTAGTCCTTGGATGCTAATTTTTTTGCTTTGGCTTTGGCAACCGCTGCTGCTATACGGCTTGCTTTATTGTCTGCTGGTAGCGGTTTATTATTATTTTCTGTTTTATTTGAACCATCTTGAGTGTCATGCTCGATCATGTTTGATTGATCATTCAATTCAGGCTGATTGTTTACAGGTTCTTTTTTAGCTGCTTCTCTTGCTGCTTTTTTGGCTTTAGCGCGTGCTATTGCCGTGGCTACCGCTGGATTTTTTGTACTACCTGCAGTTGTATCTTCTGTCTTTTGAGCTTGTTCCGCTGCTTTTTTTGCTTTGGCTTTTGCGACCGCAGCTGCAACGGCTGGATTTTTCGCGTTATCTGCAGTTGTTCCTTTTGGTTTATTTGCTTGTGCCGCTTCTTTTTTCGCTTTAGCACGAGCGACCGCTGCGGCAACGGCTGGGTTTTTCGTACTACCCGCAGTTGTTTCTTTTGTTTTATTTGCTTGTGCCGCTTCTTTTTTCGCTTTAGCACGAGCGACCGCAGCGGCAACGGCTGGGTTTTTCGTACTTCCTGCAGTTGTTTGTTCTGTGTTATTTGCCTGTGCCGCTTCTTTTTTTGCTTTAGCACGAGCGACCGCAGCGGCAACGGCTGGGTTTTTCGTACTACCAGCAGTTGTTTGTTCTGTGTTATTTGCCTGTGCAGCTTCTTTTTTTGCCTTAGCACGGGCGACTGCTGCGGCAACGGCTGGGTTTTTCGTACTTCCAGCAGTTGTTTGTTCTGTGTTATTTGCTTGTGCGGCTTCTTTTTTTGCTTTAGCACGGGCTATTGCTGCTGCAACGGCTGTATTTGGCGATTTATTGGTTGTCGTTGTTTCTTCGGTGCTATTGCCTTCGCTTGCTTTTTTGGCTTTAGCGCGGGCAATGGCTGCTGCAACAACGTCTTCACCGCCATTTTTTTCTTTTAATTGTTGTTGACGTTGTGCGGCAGCTTCCTTCAGTTTTTTCTGACGATCAATTTTAGCTTGTTCTAAGCGAGCTTGACGATTTTCGAAACGAATGCGCGCTTGTTCTGATTTTTTAGCTTCTTGTTCTGCATTTTTTATTTCAGCTTTAGCTATCCGGTAATATTCGACGAGAGGAATATGGCTCGGGCAAACAAAGGCGCAGGCACCACATTCGATACATGAAGATAAGTTATATTCATCTAACTTTTGTGTGTCTTTACTTTTTGAATACCATAATAATTGTTGCGGTAGTAATTCAGCCGGACACACTTCTGCACACTCGCTACAACGAATACATGGCATTTCTGGTGGTGGATCTGGTAGTTCTTTGCGAGTCGGTGCAAGTATGCAGTTACATATCTTGGTAACAGGGATATCGCTTTCTGTTAGGGTGAATCCCATCATCGGGCCACCAATAATCAATTTTTGTTTAGGTTTGTTTATATATTGATATTTATCCAACAGATACTGAATCGGAGTGCCAATACGAACACGTGCATTACCGCGTTTTTGTAATGCATCACCCGTCATTGTGACAATACGAGACAGTAATGGTTTACCATCTATGACCGCTTCTTTCATCGCCACAACGGTGCCGACATTGAGCATGACAATACCAAGTTCCGTTAAGTGTTTGCCCTGTGGAACTTGTTTGCCGGTAATTATTTCAATTAATTGTTTCGCACTTCCCGATGGATAACAGGTCGGAATAGTGGTGACGATAATATCTTTTTGTAAGCTGGCATTGACGGCATCATTTAATACGGAACAAGCTTGGGGTTTATTATCTTCAACAGCAATCACCGTTAATTGCGGTTTCAGAATTTGTTGCAGGACCTTAATACCCGCTAGAAGCTCATCACTTTGCTCTTGCATTAATCGGTCATCGGCGGTGATATAGGGTTCACATTCAATGCCATTGATCAGTAATAAACTAATATTTTCACTGTGCATTATCTTTAAATGGCTAGGAAAACCTGCGCCACCTAATCCTACAATACCTGCATTCTGAATTGTCTCAATAAGGACTGCATTTGATTGCTTTGTATAGTCATCGAATTTTTTGTATTCAATACTATTATCCAATCCATCGGTTTCAATGACGATAGATAATACTGGTAAACCTGATGGATGTAAGTCTGCTCGTTTTTCGATTGCGCGAACCGTACCGGAGCTACTTGCGTGCTGCACCACCATTGCACCATAAACTTTGGTTAATGCTTGCCCCTTTAAGACGGGGTCACCAACTTTAACTAATATTTCAGGTATAAACCCTTTGTGTTCAACGGCAATGATTAAATAAGGTGGGATCCCAGCATCTTCAATTAGGATCTGATCTGTCTGTTGTTTATTTTGTTGAGGGTGCACGCCGCCGTGGAAAGACCATTGCTTTCCCGATGATATTTGGTCGATTAACTCTTGACTGAGTAAATTAATTGGTTTTGTTGTCATGCTAAGACTCAGTAACAGTTTTAGTTGGGATGCGTTGTTGTAAGTCCCATTGCCAATTTTGCTCATTGATAGCAATTGGTAACATCTCAATGCAATCGGTTGGGCAGGGGGCAACACATAATTCACAACCAGTACATTCATCGGTGATCACGGTATGCATTTGTCGAGTGGCACCGACAATCGCATCAACCGGACAGGCTTGGATACATTTAGTACAACCAATACATTCAGATTCGCGAATAAAGGCGACTAATTTAGGCGCTTCTTCACCTTCTAATTGTTTGGGTTCTACGCCCATTCTTTCCGCAAGTTTTTTCATCACGGCTTCACCACCAGGAGGACATTTATTGACGTCTTCTCCATTGGCGATAGCCTGAGCATAGGGTTTACAGCCTGGGTAACCACATTGGCCACACTGTGTTTGCGGCAAAATGGCATTTAACTCTTCGACAATGGGTTCTTCTTTGACTTTAAATCGTAGTGATGAAAAGCCTAATATCGCCCCGAAAATAGCGGCCAAAATGCCCAGCGTGAAAATAGCAATGCTAATACTTGTTATCATTTAATTATATCCGATATCGTTTATTGGCTATTTTATTAAGCCAGTAAAGCCCATAAAGGCAAGAGACATTAAACCGGCCGTGATCATCGCGATGGATGCACCCCTGAATGGTAATGGCACATCAGAAGCAGCTAAACGTTCGCGCATCGATGAGAAGATGACGAGCACAAGCGAGAAGCCGACTCCAGCACTAAAGCCGTAAATGATTGATTCGATGAAATTATGATCTTCGTTAATATTCAGTAATGCCAACCCTAAAATGGCGCAGTTTGTCGTGATTAAGGGCAGAAAAATCCCGAGTAGACGGTACAAGGTTGGGCTGTTCTTATGTATAACCATTTCAGTAAACTGAACAACCACGGCAATCACGAGAATGAAACTGAGTGTTTGTAAGTAAATTAGGTCTAACGGCAATAGGATATAGTGATTGACGATATAAGAAAGCGCGGCCGTTAACGTGAGTACAAAGGTTGTAGCAAAGGACATACCCACGGCAGTTTCAATTTTATTGGACACACCCATAAAAGGGCATAAACCTAGAAATTTTACGAGTACAAAGTTATTTACTAACACGGTACCGAAAAATAATAAAAAATAATTACTCATAAATATAAATCCACAACGTTTATAGGTGTATTATGCAACCTAAATGGCGCTGTATTATAACAATAAATTCGTATTTAATCAGTGTAAAAATAACTATATTTATCGAGTAGACTTTCTCCATGAATTATTCCTGATAGTAAAACATCTTTTTTTTATATTTTTCTTTTTTGCGTTATTTCTCTAAATAAATTTATCGAAATAAGTTGACATTTCATAAACATTATTTGTTTTGATATATATCAATTTTACTAGATATAGTGTTATGTATAGTGCCTTACCACAATATCTTGTGTCTATTCATATATGGAGTCCCCATGAAACCTGTTGTTATTAAGCGCGATGGTAGTCAAGTACCTTTCAATCCCCAACGCATTGCTGAAGCGATTTTAAAAGCTTCTGGTGTTGCTCGATGTAAGGGAGTTGACGCTTTTGCTATTGCCAAGGAAGTTGATAGTCAATTAGATAACCAGGTTGAAGTTGATATTCACCATATTCAAGATGCCGTTGAAAAAAGTTTAATGAAAGCGGGGTATCATGAGTTAGCACGTGTCTATATTGAATATCGCCATGATCGTGATTTAGCACGTGAGCGCAAAAGCCAATTAAATAGCGAAATTCATGGTTTGATTGAGCAGAGTAATGCGTCATTACTGAATGAAAATGCAAATAAAGACAGTAAAGTAATCCCTACTCAACGTGATTTATTAGCGGGCATTGTCGCTAAGCATTATGCAAAATCTTATATTTTGCCACGCGATGTCGTTCGTGCGCATGAAAAAGGTGAGTTACATTATCACGATTTAGATTATGCACCGTTCTTTCCTATGTTTAATTGTATGCTTATCGATATTAAAGGCATGTTTACCCAGGGCTTTAAAATGGGAAATGCTGAAATTGAAGAGCCAAAATCAATTTCGACAGCGACAGCGGTAACCGCACAAATTATTGCACAGGTTGCTAGCCATATTTATGGTGGAACGACCATCAATGGTATTGATACTATTCTTGCTCCCTATGTTGCGATTAGCCATAAAAAACATCTTAATATCGCGAAGGAGTGGAATATTGCGGATCCGCAAACCTATGCAGATAAACAAACAGAAAAAGAATGTTTAGATGCATTTCAATCGCTGGAATATGAAGTTAATACGTTGCATACCGCCAACGGACATTATGTGGTCAAGAAGAATTTAAAAAAACATGGTGTGTGTTCTAACAATGTTTTTTTAAATTCTTTTAAAATGCCTTCGAACTCACTTGTTTCATTCACATCTTCATTATCAATGGCAGCATGAAAGTATTTAAATAATCAAGTTTTCAATGTGAGAATACTCTCGCATTTTATATATATTTAAAAAGGTAGACTTTTGGGCACTTAGTGCAGTTTCCAAAGCGAAACACTAAAAAGTTAATTACTGCATAAAGGAAAATTTCAAATGACAAAAATCGTAATAAAGCGTGATGGAGCTAAGGCTGTTTTTGACTCTGCTTTTATTGCTAATGCAGTAAATGCCGCTGTTGAACAATCTGGTGTGAAAAACCCGAATCTAGGAGCTTTTATTTCCAAACAAGTGGAATATTTGTTGGCAGACTCTAAAGAAGTGAGTATTCAGGCAATTCAACGAATGGTTGAATCTGAATTAATGCATGTGGAACCCGATGTCGCTCGTTCATACATTGAATATAGACATGATAGAGATATTGAACGAGAAAAGAAAAGCTTGCTAAATAACGAGATCCAAGGACTTGTTGAACAAAGTAATGCAGACTTGTTAAATGAAAATGCAAATAAAGACAGTAAAGTGATCCCGACACAACGTGATTTACTCGCTGGTATTGTTTCAAGACATTATGCTCGCAACCATATGTTGCCGCGAGAAATCGTTAAAGCGCATGACGATGGTGATATTCATTACCATGATTTAGATTACGCACCATTCTTTCCAATGTATAACTGTATGCTTGTTGATTTAGAAAATATGCTGAATCAAGGTTTTCGCATGGGCAATGCTGAAATAGATACTCCCAAATCAATTCAAACAGCAACAGCTGTGACAGCTCAAATAGTGGCTCAGGTGGCTAGTCATACATATGGTGGAACAACTCTGAATCGATTTGATGAAGTGCTTGCACCCTATGTGAAAGCAAGTTATAGCAAGCATTTAGAAGTGGCTGAAGAGTGGGATATTGCTGATCCGAAAGCATTTGCAAAAGCTCGGACTGAGAAAGAATGTTTTGATGCATTTCAGTCACTTGAGTATGAAATTAACACTTTGTTTTCTAGTAACGGACAGACTCCATTTCTCAGCATCGGGTTCGGTTTAGGTACATCATGGGAAGAGCGATTAATTCAAAAGGCCATTTTAAAGAATAGATTAGCTGGGCTAGGTAAGAGTAAAAAAACAGCGATTTTCCCCAAGTTGGTATTTAGTATTAAAAATGGTGTGAACCACAAAAAAGATGATCCAAACTATGATATTAAACAACTAGCTTTAGAGTGTGCTTCAAAACGCATGTACCCAGATATTTTAAATTATGAAAAAGTAGTTGAAGTAACAGGCTCATTTAAAGCTCCGATGGGATGTCGTTCATTTTTAGGTGTTTACGAAGAAAATGGTAAACAGATCCATGAGGGGCGGAATAATTTAGGAGTAGTTAGTCTTAATCTGCCACGTATTGCAATGACTGCGAAAGGTGATGAAGCAGTATTCTTTAATTTACTGGACCAACGTTTACAGTTATGCCGTAAAGCATTAGATACGCGCATAGACAGACTCCGAGGTGTAAAAGCTCGTGTTGCTCCAATCCTTTATATGGAAGGCGCTTGTGGTGTTCGTTTAAATGCTGATGATGAAATTTTAGATATTTTTAAACATGGTCGAGCTTCTATATCACTAGGTTATATCGGCATCCATGAGACGATTAATGCTCTTTATAATGAAAAAGACATTTACGATAGTGCTGAGCTACGTAAAAAAGGCTTGGCAATTGTACAAAAATTAAAAGATGCTGTCGATTCTTGGACGGAAGAGTCTGGCTGGGGCTTCTCTTTATATAGTACTCCGAGTGAAAATTTATGTACTCGATTCTGCAAGCTTGATACTAAGATTTATGGTATTCAAAAGGGTGTTACTGATAAAGAGTATTACACCAACAGTTTCCACTTAGATGTTGAGAAAAAAGTAAATCCATTCGATAAATTAGATTTTGAGATGGACTATCCTAAAATCGCTAGTGGAGGTTTCATTTGTTACAGTGAGTATCCAAACATGCAGAATAATTTAGAAGCATTGGAAGATGTTTGGGATTATTCGTATGATCGAGTTCCATATTATGGAACTAATACGCCTATTGATGAATGTTACGAATGTGGCTTTACTGGCGAATTTGACTGTACGAGTAAAGGCTTCACCTGTCCTAAATGTGGTAATCATGACAGTGCTAAGGTATCTGTAACTCGTCGCGTATGTGGCTATCTAGGTAGTCCTGATACTCGACCATTTAATACGGGTAAACAAGAAGAAGTTAAACGCAGAGTCAAACACTTATAATGCATTACAGTGCTTATCATTCGGTTGATGTAGTTAATGGTGTAGGTACTCGCTGTACGTTGTTTGTTAGCGGGTGCGAGCATGCATGCCGTGGTTGTTATAACCAGAAAACATGGCGTACAGATGCTGGACACCTTTACACTCAGGAATTGGAAGATTTAATAATTAACGATCTTAACGATAAACGGGTTAGGAAAAAGGGGTTGTCACTGTCGGGAGGGGATCCACTACACCCTGCTAATTTATCCTCTATTCTAAAGCTTGTTAAAAGAGTAAAGAGTGACTGTGAGGGTAAAGATATTTGGCTTTGGTCTGGTTATAAAATAGCAGAACTAAGTCCAGCCCAGCAGGAAGTCGTTGCTTTCGTCGATGTTTTTATCGATGGTAAGTTTGAGCAAGAATTGGCTGATCCAGCATTGGAGTGGCGAGGAAGTTCAAATCAAATCATTCATTACTTGAAACCAGAAAGTTAACTTGTAAGTTATAAGTGGCTAAGTAATATTAGCCACAAATTTGGAATGTTTTATAAAGCTAGTAGCAATTGATTATTAATACGAAATGTTTGAATTAGTTTTTTGATTGCTCGGCAACTAATAGTAGCTCGAAATCATCTAATAAATTGCTTCTTGAGAAAGGGAGGGCTATGAAATTAGTTAATGTATTAATGGATATCGTTTATGTAATCCTTCAGAGAAGGCTATCCTCTGCTCGTTATTTGATTAAAACAGGCCTTATTTTACTTTCGTTAGGTATCCCATCTCTTATTTTTAGTTTTACTTACCAAGATTATTCATTTTTGGTTGACACTGCTAACTCACCAACCCCTGTTATTTTGTCAAACCTCATCGGCTGGTTGGGGGCTATCACTATCCTGTTTGGCATAATTTTAGAGGGGTACACACACTTCTATGGGGAAGCCCAGGCCAAAAAACGGGCTAAGAGTATAGATTTAAGATCCCTTAATGGGGCTGCTGCACCTACATTAAGTGATTCGTTCGAACAGACGATTGAAACAGCAGGAATAAATCATGATTTATTTTTATGGAAAGATGAAGATGAATCGCAAACCCAATGGCTTAAAGAGTCTGTATCTATATTTAATAACTTTGCAAAAGTTAACTTGGCTAGAATGAACAGTTTCGAACCACAAAAGCCATTGGCGTTGGGAGCAATCGCACATGTTCCTCACTGTTTTGTGTTAGGTTTTTTAGTTGGAAATAAAAGATTAACTCAATTTTATTGTTGGAATCGTAATACGGATAAAGCAGATAAAAATCGCTGGTTAGACTGTAGAGATAAGCGATCACGAGGACAATCTTTGCATAAACCTGTAACAATAATTATGAACGATTCAATAAATGATACAGGTGTAAAAAAAGTTGGGTTATCAATTGAAATATCAGATTCTAGTGATGTCAATTTATTTAAACAAAAGCTAGATCTTGATGTAGTTGCAAAGCTTGAAGTTCCAAATAAATATATTGGAAATATGTTTTCTGAGCGAGAGCAAGTAGCTTTTGTTACGCAAGTAAGGGAATTCATAAACTCCGAGGTTAATACTAGATATCCAAATGTTGAGGAAGTACATATTACAATCTTAGCTCAGTGTTCATTGGTAATGAGAATAGGGGCTGAATTTAACCAAAATCACATTCCAAATAAAGTTTTTATTTATCACTTTAATAGAACTCGTTATGAATGGTGTTTCTATATGTCTCCGAATAGCCGCAAAATTAACTTTAAAGAACTGTAAGGGAAGAAAATGAAACACCAGAAAATTTTTACCCAATTCCTGAATGACACAGTTAATCTTAACCAGACTCGTCTAAATAAGATGGAATCGATTTCTACAACTGTAATAAATGTTCTTAAGGACTCAGATCCATTCAAAGACTTATTTATTGCATCATCCCCCCAAGGCTCATATGGACACAGAACTATTATAAAACCTTTACCTAGCAAAGAGTTTGATGCGGATATTGTTGTTTTTGTAAGTGAGAATGAAGCTTGGTCTGCAAGTGATTATGTAAAAGAAGTGTATAAGGTCTTTAAAAATAACGTTACTTATACTGACATGGTTCACTATAATACTAGGTGTGTATATTTAGACTATGCGGGGGACTTCCATATAGATATTGTTCCTTGCATGGTTAAAAAGTCTAACGTTATGCTAGATAAGGATGAATACTTTGTCTGTAACCGAGCAACAAATGAGTTTGAGCCTACTGATCCTGAAGCTTATAAGGCTTGGTTAAAAGCAAAAAACACAACTGTTAAAAATAATAACCTAATTAAATCGATTCGATTATTTAAGTATTTACGAGATATAAAGCAAAAATTTTCTTGTAAATCTGTACTTTTAACCACACTTCTTGGTAATCAGGTAATTAATAATTTTGATAACACATCAGATCATTTTACTGATATTGCAACCTCATTTAGGTCGTTAATAACAAGGCTTGACCAATATTTACAAGCTAATCCTGCAATGCCAGAAATTGTAAATCCAGTACAACCAGGGGAAACTTTTACTCGGCATTGGGATGAAGTAAAGTATAAAAACTTTCGCAGTTGTATTCATCGATACAAAACTTGGGTTGACGAAGCTTATGAAGAACAAGAACGAGCTGAGTCAATTGACAAATGGCGTAGAATATTTGGCGACAACTTCCATTCTGAAATCATAAAATCTGAGTCCAGAGCTTCTACTGAAAATTATGATTTTATTTTGAAAGAGGGAAGCCTGCCTCGCATATCAATTCCAACACATTGTATTAATCACCCGTGGAACGAACCCGCATCAGTACAAGAAATAAATGTTAAAGCTCACTATAAAAAACAGTCTGCTTCACAATTTATTAACCGCTTCATATTGGGGTCTACTGTCCCCAAAATGTATAATCTAAAATTTGAAATCACAAACCCTATTCCATCTGACATGGATATATATTGGCAAATTACAAACACTGGGGTAGAAGCTAAACAGAATAATCAATTACGGGGTGGTTTTGAGAAAGGCTATGCGATTAAGGAAGAAAGTACGTCTTATAAAGGTGTTCATTTTGTTGAGGCCTTTGTAGTCCAGCATGAAACCTTAGTCGCTCGTTCAGGGAAAGTTATTGTTTCGATTGGACCTTAATAAATCTAGTTGCATTGACAAGGGAAGTTGTTGAATTGAATACGTATCTTTTATTAAACTTCAGTGTACTATTGAAGGTTCAATTTTGACGTCTTTATAGTGTGTTGATAATAATGATCATTAATTTGAGCAACAGTTGATATTTCTCATCTGAGTGTTCGTTAATACGTTTAAGGTCGAAATCAAATAAAGGATTATGACTCTGATATCCCTGCGCGCATGAATAGGATTTTGATAATTCTTAGTTAAGTAATTCTTCAATATTGACGTTGGGTTTAACAATTCATAGTGTCAAGCTACTTAAATTAATAGGAATAGGTAACAGAAAATGGATGCGTCAGGGTTACTTACAGTACTTGCGGTTTTACTTACAGGTGCTACGTTATTGCCACCAAGAGTACTACTTGATCTTAAAATAAGAATAACGCGAAAAGATAAATGGATATTTTCAGGAACACTACTTTTTTGTGTTTACTTTTTGTTTTTTAATGTATTAAAGCACAATGGTTTAGTTCTTCCATTTCCTTGGATTTTAGGATTTAATGAGAGAAGCTCACTATTAGCAGTATCATTGCTGTTAATGGTATTTATTGCAGTGAAGCTCAAGGAAACTAAACTTCCTAAACCTAGTATAACTAAACTAAATAAGGAAGTTGATTTATTAATTAAAGATGGTAATTTTAGGGATATTTCCTATTTACTTAATAAGTATTGTGGGCAATTATCAGCTTATATCAACTTTAAACCTTGGTATGTTTCTCTTCATTATTGGATACTTCCCAAAAATCACCCATTTCTCATAAGCCTTTCAAGTAAAGATGAAATGTCTAAATTTCGCTCTTTTATTTATGAAGCTAGAACTAAAATAGCTGGTTTATTTCCAGAAACCTATAAAGTTGCAGATGAAATTGAAGTTTTATTATCTTCTACCTTTAAATCAAGAGGTTTAATTGATTATTGGTCAAAAAACTATGCAACACTAGGGTTAGTACTACTTAATAGTTCGAAAAAACTTGAAAGCATACATAGAGAAGAGTTTATTAAACTCCTTATTGGGAATGTGCATAGCCAGTTATATAGAGAAATGGCGCAATCTCAATATATTTCAAGCTCGAATTGTTACGAAATAGACAGAAGCAACTCCTTTCTTTGGTATTTATTTACAGATGTAATAATTTGTGAAGAGTTAAATATATATGCTCCACTAAAAGAGTATGCAGTTGACTTAATGAAAAAAGAAAAATCAAGTAAAAGTATTTATAACAAAGAATGTTATGGATTTATTGATAGTAATAAACGTTATAGTTGCCCAATTTATATGTCAATTTTTCTTTTCGATATGATGATTCGAGAAGCCATAGATCAAAAGTTAAAAAAACACTTGTTTCCTAATTATTTATATCATATCGCGATGCAGCTACTAGACAATATCGATAGTGTTGATCTCAAAGAAACCGATGCTGAATTTCCCACTCGAAACTACTATTTGCTTTATGAGTGCTTCTCTACGATGAGTACTTGGATAGATATGATTGAAAATAGAAAAGATGATTCTGATAAATATGATCCTTATTTAATCATAGAGTCTTATGGGATGATGACATATCATTTATTAGATTCAGATAAAATTAGTGAGGAGAAAAAGGGGTATTTCCTTAGTATTGTGTTAAGGACGTTACAGTCACTTGATCATGCTAATCTTGAAGGTTATGCAAGAGAAATTGGCTCTACTATTACAAGGTTACATTCATTTAAAGAGGAAAGTGAAGAGCACCTTGAAGTCATTAATAAATTGATTCCTATTATTAGAGCTGATGATTGTTTATTACTACCTACTATACGTAAATATGTATTATCGAAAGCATGATACATTTTCATTAGGCTGGTGATGAAGCTCTTATCAAAAAATTGAAGAGTCGCACATAATAAACGCATCAATAGTGAAAAGGCATCTTCACCTTGGCTGGTGGAATGAAAAAAGACATACCAACACCTACATTGCATAGTAGTATAAAATATTTGGGGCATCATAAACTTTAATATTTTTATCAATGATTCATGTTTGCCAGCCTTGTAGAATAATAGAAAATCAAAAAAGGTGCTGTAAATTAATTTTTTCTGCTCTTACATAGATGGTCTGCATAGAGTGTTAGAAGTACTTGTACCATTAATGATGTTAATTAGTTCATTAACTGCTTCCAATTCAATTTTTTTATCTAAAAGTTCAGAGTCTAATTTTGATAGTTTTTGTTTTATAAGTGGCTCATATACTTTGTAGCTTTCAGTCAACTTGCAGAATACTTCTCGCTTTTTATTTAGGCTGTTAGTGTATTCTTTAAGATCTTTTACATGTTTTGCAATTAGCTGAAAGTTATTTTTATATTCAGTGAGATCCACTTGATCTGCTGACCCATTTAGTAGGTTTAGATCAAGAGTATCAAAGTTAAATAGTCTTTTGAATGTTGCATTTCTGGTGCGCTTGGGAGATAAGCGTTCAACTAGGTTCTGTTTCTCTAAACGAGATAAGTGATTATGCATACACTTTCTGATATCACAGTACTCATGTTCTGGCGGTGCAGATTCAGCAAGAGTGTGCAGTAACTCTTCAGTTTTGAATGACTCAGAAGGGGTGTTTGCTAATATTTGAATAAATTCTATTTGTTTCATTATTATTTTTCTATTTTTAGAAAAAGAACCCACTGATACTGATGAAGTACCAGTGGGATGGTATTTAGCCAAGTATAGACAGCAGCAACTGACCTTGGCTGGGTGATTATTAACCACAAAACACACTATAGTGTGTTTTCGTCTATTTGACAAGATTAAGATGAAAAATAAAATAGCGATAGAGTTCGGAAAAAGACTCGCGGTACAGAGAAAAAAGAAAAACTTATTGCAGAAAGAGCTTTCTGAAATTTGTGGGTTTAGCTTAAATTACATCGGTATTTTAGAGCGGGGTGAAAAAAATATTACATTAGAAAAAGTATTTGTGATTGCTGAAAAGCTTGATTGTTCGGTATTTGACTTAATACCACAAATTGATCCATAAAAATATCGTAACCAATAATTAAACTAGAGCTAGTACGTTCGCTATGCAACTCATACACGTGTGTAAGGGCATGTACAGTTGGTAAATGCTTTTTGCTATATGTTTACTTAAGGTACTTTTTTGTTTCTTTCTCCTACTAAATAAAAATGAAGGGATAACAATTAGTTTGATATTTCATGTGACCGTGTCACAATGAATAATTCTGCTTTTCTCTTTCCTTCAAAATTAACTGCTCAAGAAACTCTATTTTTGTTAATCCTGACTCTTTCACCATAACTTTCAGTGCAGTATCAGCCTCTACCGAAATATCAATATCTAGCCTTCTCGTGGTTAATCTTCTGTTCTCGCGTTTTTTATATGTTCTCAAAGCTGAAGAAAGTCTGTCTTTTCCTCTCTTTGATAAATGTTCTTCACGAAATTTATCAATTACAGCATGATTGGCAAAGGCTGTGATCCCTGCATTTTCAATTTCCTCTCTTGCAAGATCTAAGTCAATAAAGGAATCGTCTTTTAGATCCTTAACCTGCTTTCTGAGCCACGACTCTTGAATATCATAATAAGCACTAAATGTACTCGTTGATTTAGACATATAACCCCCTTAGTTGTATTTTACTATAGAATAAAGTTGTGACCGTGTCACGGACGTTGTGGTATTTATTATTACATCATTTTTTTAATAGTTTTATTAGAGATCTCCTTGCCATTCACATTCATAGGAATAATATAAAATGCTTTTATTACTTGTTGTTACAGGCTTGCTCTAAGTTATCTGTTATAGGTTAAAATTAATGGCGATTAATCAATATAGAAAAAATGCTGAAAAATATTTAGTTGATGATCTGGAGTCCGCATCGTTGCCGAGTACGCCTTTATCTAATACCTTAAAAACACTAGAAGCCAATGATAAAGCTGTTTCTCAGATGTTATTAAAGTTTCTGATGCGCAAACAGCTTTCTGCGCTTTTGGCTTATTCACGTAAAGAGTGTTCTTTTAACGATTATTTAAAGCTCGCTAAAACAGAGCAAGATACCCGTCGCTTAACTGCCATAAAAGAAGCTCAGCTAGAAGCTGAGCAACAAGCAATAATCCAAAAGAAGATGCGTCTTGCAGCGGAGGCTAGACGAAAAGAAGCTGAAGAAAGACAACGTGCTTACGATAGAGATCCAAAGAACATTGCGAGAGCGAAGCAACAAGCATTAAGGGATAAATACGATCTTTCATTTTTTATCGAAAGAGATTGTTTCCCAAGGCTAATGCAAATATTAAGAAAGGTAGATAAAGGTACACGCCTTTCTGAAAAGGAGGTTGTTTGGCTCAATCTTGAGGGAAAAGAGTATTTTACTGATGAGTTAAGGCGAGCCTACCATTGCATTGAGGCTCGTTTCTATGCGACAGAATTTAAAAAGAAAAAAGATCCCTGGTTGGCTGTAAATGCCAGTTCACATTTTCGTAAGTGTCATGAAGCGCATACAGCGGATCAATTATTAAATACGCTGAAGGTAAATCATTTAAAAAACCTTAAACTCAAGTCGGCTATTTACACAACCCATGGTGGCGTGAAAAGGGATTTAAAAAATAGCAATGAGGCATTATTACTGGGCGAGAAAGCGCATAAGCTGACTAAAAAAGACTTTCGCCCTTGTACGCTTTTAGGTGCGGTTAATATGGAAACAGGTTGTTATGATCTTGGGCAAGCCTGGTATGCAAAGGCCATTGAAAGAGGTTTCAGTGAAAAAGCGATGGATTATGAGCTGAAAACTATCTATAGGCGCTCTACTAAACCTGATAAAGCATCTCTTCGAAAGCATTTACTTGAGATAGATCCGCACCGTTATAGGTGGGCTAAGTAATAAAAACGTATTTAATCAATAAGTAGGGAAAACAGGAAGAACTTTATCTTTCCCTAAAAAGTAACAGTACATTATTTAATAAATGGCTTAGAAAATAGAGCTGTTCAAAACAATGATGAGATTTGCGCTATTTCAGAGAATTGTGAAATAAGAGTGCAGACTCAAACAGGTAAAGGGAGTCATTCAGCCAATGTCTAGTTCAACTTCAAATCAAACTAACCAAAATTTTGCTTTTGATGCATTGCAGACTATTCGTAATCGCCTACTTGATCTAACAGGGCGGAATCGACTATTAAACTTTCGTCATGGTAAAACAGGGTTTATAAGGGTTATTGATGAAATGCCTGACCAATTAGCCCAAGAGATTCTTGACGGGCATGAATTTACTTACATCCCTGTTGAAGAGCCTCGGAGAAAAGAGCTTATAAAGCATGGTTATATCGAGGTTGATGAAGAGGGTAACGACGTAAAGCTTAAGCCTAACCCAACCGCTAAAGAGTGGGCTAAACTTAAAGGTTTTAATACTAACTATGAGCTTCCAAAAAGCTTGGAAACTAATGATGTAAAACATAATGATACGAATATTCAGTCTCTTCTTTATCCAAGAGAGTTAGAAGCTCAGCTTCGTAATATCAGAACTAAAGCTAATACGGCAATAGAAGAGTCTGGGGCAAATATTCTTTATTTAGCTTTTGGGTTTTTAGAATGGTTTGAAGATGAAAACTCAAGTGCAACGAGGCAAGCTCCATTATATTTGGTCCCCGTTAAAATAGATCGTGCTTCACTTAATAAAAATTTAGGAACTTACACTTATACAATTGAATACACGGGTGAAGATATTATTTCAAACCTGTCTTTAAGAGAAAAACTGAAACACGATTTTCATCTTGAGCTACCTGAATTACAGGAGGATGTATTCCCAGAAGAATACTTTAAGCTTGTCGAAAGTCAGCTTCTTCGTCATAAACATAATTGGAAAATAAAACGCTTTGCAACATTGGCGATGTTTGATTTTGGTAAATTGTTAATGTATTTAGATCTTGACCCATCTCGCTGGCCTCAAGGTGAAAAGAATATTCAAAACCACGCTATCTTACAAAAGTTTTTTGCTAAAGAAGGTGACGAAGATGAATCAGGAACTGGCATCGGTTTTGGTCAAGAATATCCTATTGATTCACTAGAAAATGTACATAGCCTTTACCCTTTAATCGATGATGCAGACAGCTCTCAGCACAGCGCGTTGGTGGATGCTATAAAAGGGAAGAATTTAGTAATTGAGGGGCCTCCTGGATCAGGTAAGTCTCAAACCATTACAAACATTATTGCAGCGGCGATTTCACAGGGTAAAAAGGTTCTCTTTGTAGCTGAAAAAATGGCTGCGCTACAAGTTGTAAAGTCACGTTTAACAAAAGCAGGATTAGGTGATTTTTGTTTAGAGCTGCATAGTCATAAAACACAAAAGAAACAAGTATACGAAAATATTGCTCGAAGAATTAATAAACAAAATAAATATAGTTCCCCATCTTCAATAGACATTGATATTCAAATGTACGAAGAGAAAAAAGAAGCGTTGACTGCTTACGCTGAACTAATCAATAGTCAGTGGAAAAATACAGGAAGAACGATCCACCAAATTTTTTCAACTGCGGCACGCTATCGAGAAGAGTTTTCTAATATACAGTTAGAAGATATCAAGCCAGATCATATTAATGGGCATAGTTTTGATGAAATATCCGCGAGAAGAACCACTGATGAGTTAAAAAGATACTCTGATGTATTTGAGGAAGTAAAAACTCAATTAGGGATAGCTGCTGAATTATCAGATCATCCTTGGTTTGGAGTATATAACACAACTATCCAGTTATATGACAGTGAAGATGTCTGTAAATTATTAGAGCATTGGAATAATGCAATTAATGATTTGCTCTCATCATTAAAGCCTCTGAATAAACAGCTATGCGGTAATGCCCTCAGTGATATAAATTCTATTAAATCGATTTTGAATTCACAAAAAAGTATTCCAGAGTTGAAAGGTAGTGAATATTTTCCAGCTCTAAAATTAATAAATACTGAGAATAAACCTAAGTTATTAGAGTATTTAGATCAATACGAAAGTACCTGCCAATTATTTGCAGATCTTAATCAAAATTTTGAAAAAGATGTACTTATTGAAGGTGATAGTTATAAAGCTCTCTGTAATTCATTCAAAAATTTACAAAAAGAATGCAAAAGCAGTGAAATAAATTTAACGAACATTTATCAACAACTACAGCAGCTTATATCATTGAGAGATGTAAGCAACTCGATATCAGAAGATCTAAGTACTCTTATTACTCAAGATAATTCTTTAGCAACATTATTATCAACATCCTTTAATGGATTTACGGAATTCAATACTTATCTTGGGCATATTAGAGAATTAGATTCGTTATTAATTTTACGCCGACATGAGTTATTTGATAATGATTTACTTGATTTGCATATACCAGCGCTAGAAGCCCTTTTACCTGTTATTCAACCATTACATGAAGAGCTTTGTGAATTATTTAATTTAGATAGCTTGCCAGCGGCAAGTGAGTTAAAAGAGATAAATGAAATTATCAGTAATGCGGGGCTATTTTGTTGGTTAAGCAGTGATTGGCGTGCTGCAAAGGCGAAGCTATTAGCAAATGCAAAGGGATTAAAGCCTAAGCTAAAGACGCTAACTCCTATGTTACCCAAGCTCATTACCTTTAAAGAATTATCTGATTTGCTAGTCAGTGAGCCTGCATATCAATCTTTATTACAACATGAGTATAAGGGAATAGATACACCGATAGATGAAATTGTGGATCTTAGGAACTGGTATAAAAATATACGGAACTCCTATGGTATTGGCTTTGGCAAACGAGTTCCATTTGCTTCATCTTTGTTCTCTATAAATCATGAAACATTTAAAGGATTGAAACACTTAGCGGAATCAAAATCTTGCTCAGAACAAAGTCAATTTTTCGATCTATACAATCAGATTGAGCGGGTATTTAACCATGAAGTATTTAATAGCAAGGATAATGATCTTAGTCAAAGTGCTGGTTTCTCCGCCTTTGTGGAGCAACTGCAATGTGATGTAAAAAATATTCAGTCTGTTTGCAAGCATGAAGTTACGATTAAGGAATTAAGCAATGGCATTAACAAACTCACTGAGTTACTTAAGGCGGAGAACATACTGAGCAACAACCTCATTGCCACTTCCATATTTGGTGAAAGTACTAAACTGGATGTACGAGTAAGCTCAGATCAAGAATTTACCAAAATACAAACTACATTAGCATTAAGCATCGCAATAGATGCATTAGAGTCTGAACCGTTAAAAAACTATCTCTTGGATAATATCACTATTGAAAATAGAGATTTATTAATAAATAACTTAAATTCAGTATCTGTTAAATTTGAAGAATATGAGAGCACGGGAAAAATATTTTCTGAAAGAGTTCAGCTTGATGAAAGTGCATGGTTTAAAGGCTTAGAGGGTAAGTTAGAATCATACTATATTAAAAATATAAAGGCATTGAGTCAACCTCGCTGGCTAAGTACATGGGTAGATTTTATTCGTATTCGCACCTCTTTATCTGACAATGGGTTAGAAAACTTATTGCGCTACACCGAAACAGGGACACTTGATTTAGATAATATCGAGCAAATTTATATTTATTCGGTTTTCGATATTTTATCGAGAGAAATTATCAAAGAAAACCAAGATCTAGCTTACTTTTCTGGTGCAGATCAAAATGCCACACGCAAGCAGTTTGCTAAGTATGACGATAAACTAAAGTCATTGCAGCAACAAAAAATTGCCTATCAAGTAGCTCAACATGGCTTTGAAAATACCCGTTCAGGGAATGCGAGAGGTAAAGTAAGCTCATATACGGAAATGGGGCTTATTAATAATGAAATTAATAAAAAAACTAGGCACGCTCCAATACGTCAATTGGTCAGAAGAGCGGGCGAGTCTCTGGTTGCTTTAAAACCTTGTTTTATGATGGGACCGCATTCTGTCGCGCAATATTTAGCGCCTGGTCAATTAGAATTTGATATTGTGGTAATGGATGAAGCTTCGCAAATTAAACCGCAAGATGCACTGGGGACTATTGCTCGTGGTAAGCAACTCGTTGTCGTGGGGGATCCAAAACAGTTGCCGCCGACCAGCTTTTTCGATAAAGCGGTAGAAAATGATGATGACGATACAACGGCTATTGAGCAGTCTGAAAGTATCTTAGACGTATCATTTCCTATGTTTAATGCAAGGCGATTACGCTGGCATTACCGTTCTCGTCATGAAAGCCTAATTGCATTTTCAAATCAGGCATTTTACGAGAGTAATTTAATTGTCTTCCCATCACCTTCAAGTAAAAGCGATGAGTTTGGTATTAAGTTTACGCATGTAAAAAGTGGTCGTTTTGTAAACCAGCACAATATTGAAGAAGCAAAAGTTATTGCTCAGTCTGTCCGTAATCATATACTCCATAGCCCTGACGAAACATTAGGTGTTGTAGCAATGAGTGCGAAGCAACGAGAGCAGATTGAACGATGTATCGAAGAACTATCAAAGGATGATGTGATATTTCGGAATGCATTAGCAGATAATGCAGATAAAGATGAAGCATTATTTCTTAAGAATTTAGAAAATGTTCAAGGAGATGAACGAGATGTAATATTCATTTCATGTACTTATGGCCCTCAAGAGGCTGGTGCCGCACAGATGCCACAGCGCTTTGGCCCTATCAATTCAGCAGCAGGGGGGCGTCGTCTAAACGTTTTATTTACTCGTTCCAAAAAGCGCATGCATGTATTTAGCTCTATGACAGAAGGACATATATTAGCAACCGAAAACTCAAGCCCAGGTGTACATGCACTAAAAAACTTTTTAGCCTATGCGCAAACAGGTAGACTTCAACAATTAAGGCATACTGGAAGACAACCTGATAGTGATTTTGAAATCTCAGTAATGAATGCACTGAAACTTGAAGGATTTAATTGCGTACCTCAAGTTGGTGTTGCTGGATTCTTTATCGATTTAGCTGTACAGGACCCTGGGCAACCAGGACGCTATTTAATGGGGGTTGAGTGCGATGGTGCGACTTATCATTCAGCTAAATCAGCAAGGGATAGAGATAGACTTCGTCAATCAGTTCTTGAAGGGTTGGGGTGGAATATTAAACGTATTTGGTCAACGGATTGGTTTAAAAATCCGCAGGCACAGCTTAAACCGATCATTGAATTGTTGCATGAGTTAAAAACAGAATCGTCTAATGAACCAATCATAGAGGCTGAAATTGAAGAAATTGCACACATTGTTGAATACGAGGAAGAAGATATTCATTCGCTTGAGAGTTTCAGCAATACAAGTGATTCATTAGAAGATAAACTGCATAAATTTGATCAGTTAGTCATAGCTAAATCAAGTGAGATTGTTGTACCTAATGCAAATAAATTGTTACGGCCTGCAATGATAGATGCGCTGTGTGAATATAAACCTATCTCAAAAAATGAATTTGTAGAAGTTATTCCTTCATATCTCCGAACTGCAACCGACACTAAACAAGGTAAGAAATACCTTGATCAAGTGTTGAGTATTATTGCGGAAGATGAAGAAGAAGTTATTTTGAATTAAAGGATCTTAACCTACATGGTTGAACAACATAAAAAACAGTTAGAAAAGCAGCTTTGGAATATTGCCAATGCGCTACGTGGCAATATGAGTGCCGATGAATTTCGTGATTATATTTTAGGGTTTATTTTCTATAAATATTTGTCTGAGCGTATGCATCAATATGCTGATGGTATCTTGGCGGAAGATGGGATTAAGTTTGATTCTATTGATGAAAAGAGTGATGAAGGACAAGAGTATTTAGAGGCGATTAAAGAAGAGTCAATTGACCATCTAGGTTACTTCTTAAAGCCAAGTGAGCTGTTTCATGTGATTGCTGAGAAAGGTAATAACGGTGAGTTTATTATTGAGTCGTTGAGCGAAGTGCTTAATCATATTGAACAAAGCACTATGGGTACAGCCAGTGAAGATGATTTCAACGGCTTGTTTGATGATATTGATTTAACTTCAAATAAGTTGGGTAAGAGTGAAAAAGCCAAGAATGACTTAATCAGTACGGTATTAGGTCACTTAGATGATATCGATTTCTGTCTGAACGACTCTGAAATTGATGTGCTTGGTGATGCTTATGAATATCTGATTGGAGAGTTTGCCAGTGGTGCGGGTAAAAAAGCGGGTGAATTCTATACCCCTCCTATGGTATCAAAGTTGTTAGCAAAGCTAGTAACCAAAGGTAAAACTCAATTAAAATCAGTATACGATCCTACCTGTGGTTCTGGCTCTTTATTGTTACAAGTTGCTAAAGAGATCCACCGCAAAGATGGCGAAGTAACAAATTACTTTGGTCAGGAGAAAAATCCAAGTACCTACAACCTCGCGCGTATGAACATGATTTTGCATGGTGTTCATTATCGCAGTTTTGATATACAGCAAGACGATACTTTAGAAGCACCTCATCATCTTGAAAAACGCTTTGAAGCAGTGGTTGCTAACCCTCCTTTTTCAGCAAGTTGGAGTGCAAATGATGGTTTTAAGTCAGATGAACGCTTTGCAGATTACGGTAAACTGTCACCAGCTTCTAAGGCTGACTTTGCTTTTATTCAACACATGCTGCATCAACTAGATGATAACGGCACCATGGCGGTGGTATTACCGCATGGCGTTCTTTTCCGTGGTGCTGCCGAAGGACATATTCGACAATTTCTGATTGAGCAGAAAAATTGTTTAGATGCAGTGATTGGTTTACCTGCTAATATTTTTTATGGCGCAGACATACCGACTTGCATATTGTTATTTAAAAAACAAAGGACTGATAAAGGAAATATTTTATTTATTGATTCTAGTAAGTATTTTGAAAAGGCAACTAATCAAAATCAGCTGCGTGAAGAAGATATTAATCGTATTTTAGATACCGTAGAAAAAAGGAAGTCAAAAGATAAGTTCGCTTACGTCGCAGATCTTAAAGAAGTGTCAGTGGATAACGACTTTAAATTAAATATATTAAGGTATGTAGATACATTTGAAGAAGATGATGAAATAGATTTATCTGTAATATCTAAACAGATTATAGAGATTGATAAATCAATTTCTCAAACTAATAATACGCTAAAAGCTCTTTGTGAAGAGTTAGACATAGCTCCTCCATTTGGAGTTAAAAATGACTAAGTTAAATGTCCCATCAATTCGCTTTAATAATTTTACTGGTGACTATCAAACAGTTCGTACTGAAGAGATCCTAAATAGGTATTTAGTCCCTGTTGACTTAAAAAATAACGAAAAATATAGACAGATAGGCATTAGATCGCATGGAAAAGGAATATTTCATAAAGAACTGACAACAAGAGAAGATATCGGAAATAAACGAGTATTCTGGATTAAGCCCAACCTTTTCATTTTAAATATCGTTTTTGCTTGGGAACGAGCTGTCGCAAAAACAACAGTAAGAGAAAAGGGATTAATAGCTTCTCACCGTTTCCCCATGTATGAAGTCGATAAAGAAAAGGCTAGTTTAGATTATGTTTTGAATTACTTTCTAACACAAAAAGGTCAAAAATTGTTAGAGCTAGCTTCACCTGGAGGAGCAGGAAGGAACAAAACTCTTGGGCAAAAAGAATTTGATCGCTTAGTTTTGAGAATTCCATCTTTGAATGAACAAGTATCAGTTGAGAATTTAATTTTATCGATTAATAACCTAATTGAGCAGCTTCAAACTAAGCATTGTTTATTATTGGATTACAAAAAAGGGTGTTGTCAGAAATTCTTTTCTCAATCTATTCGTTTTAAAAGTAGTGATGGAAAGCCTTATCCAAATTGGAAAGATAAAAAGGTTGGTGATTTCATGACTGAAAGCAGGATTAAAGGAAATTCTGGAAAATATGCGAAAAAGATAACAGTTAAGTTGTGGGGAAAAGGGGTTTTTGCAAAGAGTGATAAAAAGCAAGGGAGTGAAAACACACAATATTATAAACGACAAGCAGGTCAGTTTCTCTATAGTAAACTGGATTTTTTAAATTGTGCATTCGGAATAATACCTAAAAACTTAGACGGGTTTGAGACTACTGTTGATTTACCTTGCTTCGATATTGCAGATGGAATAAACCATAAATTTATTTTGGAATACATAAAACAACGCAATTTTTATGAAAAATATGGTGATAAAGCTGATGGAACCAGAAAAGCTAAAAGAATACATTCAGATATATTTTTAAGTTTTCCCGTTAAGCTTCCAGTAAAAAAAGAGCAGGATAAAATAGCATCCTTTCTTGAAGCATTAGACGAAAAAATATCAACAATTGCACAACAAATAGAGCTTACCCAAACCTTTAAAAAAGGCTTATTACAACAGATGTTCGTGTAAAGGGATTTAGGAGTTAGTTTTGGCGATTCAAGCAGAGCAAGTATTAGAAGATAACTTAGTCACTCAATTGGTCGGGTTAGGCTATAAACAGGCAGCTATTACCGATGAACAATCATTATTAGCTAACTTAAAGCTACAACTTGAAAAACTGAATCACTTAAAAGCCCCCTTAACCGAAAATGAGTTTAAGCAAGTTCTTAATGCGCTGGCAAAAGGCTCTGTATTTGAAAAAGCCAAGACCCTACGAGATCGCCTGTGTATCAACAGGGATGATGAAACCACTCTCTATATCCAGTTTATTGTCGATAATTGGAGTAAAAATCAGTTTCAGGTGACACAGCAAGTAACCGTCGAAGGACGCTTTAAAAATCGTTACGATGTAACGATATTGGTCAATGGTTTGCCATTGGTACAGGTTGAACTTAAACGTCGAGGTCTTGAGCTAAAAGAAGCATTTAATCAAATCAACCGCTATCAGCGCCATTCCTACTGGGCAAGTCACGGCTTGTTTCAATATGTGCAAATCTTTGTGATCAGCAATGGTGTTAATACTAAGTATTACGCTAACAACAAGAACCAAAGCTTTAAGCAAACCTTCTATTGGGCAGACGTTGATAATCATCGCCATACCGAATTAACGCAGTTTGCCGATATATTTTTACAACGTCAGCAACTTAGCACGCTGATCCGAAAATATATCGTGTTGAATGAAACCGACCGTATTTTAATGGTGATGCGTCCCTATCAAATTTATGCCACTGAAGTGATTGTTGAACGTGTAGCTGAGCGCAATGAAATTGCTGCCAGCGGTCAACGTACTGAAAATAGTAATGGCTATATTTGGCATACTACGGGATCGGGTAAAACCTTAACTTCTTTTAAAACCGCACAAATACTGACAGGACTTTCCGAGGTTCATAAAGTGGTTTTTGTCGTCGATAGAAAAGACTTAGATTATCAAACCAGTAAAGAGTTTAACTCCTTTGCCAAAGGTTGTGTAGATAGCACCGATAATACTAATTTATTAGTTAATCAGTTTACCGATGCGCCTGTGGCTGCGAATAAAATCAATGAGCATCGTAATACCAAGTTGATTGTAACCACCATTCAAAAGCTCAATAATGCCATTAATCATAAGCGTTATACCTCTCGTATGGAGAAGCTGAAAGATAAACCCATCGTATTTATCTTTGATGAGTGTCATCGCAGCCAGTTTGGTGACACCCATCAGCGCATTGTGAGTTTCTTTAATAATCATCAGCTATTTGGTTTTACTGGTACTCCTATCTTCGTTGATAATGCAATCAGTAAAGCATCACGTAAAAAAACGACTAAAGATCTATTCGATGAGTGTTTGCATAAATATACGATTGTCGATGCAATAAAAGATGAAAACGTTTTAAAATTTGGGGTTGAATATGTTGGTCGTTATCAGGAAAAAGACAGTGCCAATGAGATGGATATTGATGTCGAAGGGATCGACACCAAAGAGCTGCTTGAATCGCCCGAACGTTTAACTAAAATCGCAGATTATATTATTGCTCACCATGGCCGTAAAACGCATAGTAAAGCCTTCACGGGCATGTTCTGTGTTAGCAGTGTAGAAACACTGATTAAATACTACGAACTGTTCCAAGCGAAAAAAGAAGCGGGTGAGCATAACCTGCGTATCGCCACTATTTTCTCCTATGCTGCTAATGAAGAAGATCCCGATGCCAATGGGTTTATTGATGAATTAGATGAGCAGCCAGATTTAGATCAAGCCGCAGAAACCAAGGGACTGTATTTAGCCGATAGTAAGGATTCAGCAGCGCATACCCATAGTCGAGATAAGTTGGAGCAGTTTATTGGTGATTACAACACCATGTTTGCAACTAAATACACCACCAAAGACAGTGAATCCTTTTATAACTATTACAACGATATCTCTAAAAAAGTACGTGAACGTAAGATTGATATCTTACTGGTTGTGAATATGTTCTTAACGGGATTTGACAGTAAACCGTTAAATACCCTCTATGTAGATAAAAACCTCAAACACCATGGCTTAATTCAGGCGTACTCGCGCACTAATCGCATTCTAAACGAACAGAAGTCGCAAGGTAATATCATCGCCTTCCGTAACCTTAAAAAGGCCACTGACGACGCTCTTACTCTGTTTTCCAATAAAGATGCTGCTGAGACGGTTATTATGCCGCCATATAGTGAGTTTGTTCGCCTGTTTAATGAAGCTCTCGCAAAAATGAAAACTATCGCGCCTGATATCGAGAGTGTGGATGATTTACGGGATGAAGAGCAGGAACTGGAGTTTGTAAAAGCGTTTCGTGAATTGATGCGCCTGAAAAACGTGCTCGGTACTTTTGCTGATTTTGACTTTGATGATGTTGCATTAGATGAGCAAAGCTTTGAAGATTACAAAAGCAAATACCTTGATCTGTACGATAAGGTAAAAACCGATACCAGCAAAGAAAAAGTATCGATACTCGACGAGGTTGATTTTGAGCTGGAGCTGATTCAGCGTGACGAAGTAAATGTCCGTTATATCTTGCAGTTACTGGCGCAGCTTAAAGGGGCTGATAACGATAAAGAGTATGAATATCAGTACAAATCAATCATGCAGATGTTAGGCGGCACACCAGAGTTAAGATCGAAAAAAGAGCTGATCGAGCAATTTATTCAAGAGAACTTAAGTAACCTTGATTCATCAGAAGAGGTTATCGATGAATTTGACAGCTTCTGGGAAAAGCAGAAAATAAAAGCGGTAGATGAGATATGCCAAGAGGAATCGCTGGTTTCAGACAGCTTTAAGGAGTTAGTTGATAAGATGATCTATACCAACGAAGAACCGCTACGTGAAGAGATCGTCGCTACCATGGAAAAGACCCCAAGCCTGCTGCAACGCAAAAAAATAATTCCGAGATTGACTGAAAAAGTAAAAGCGTTTGTTAGTACGTTTTATGGTGGGATGTAGAATTATATAATATTACAGTTTAGGTATAGGGGGCGTCCTAGAGCATGATTTTTTTTATGCGTCTATTGGACTGAGCATGTTGCGTATTCGCGTGGAGAAGCTAGGATCTTGGCCGTAGAATAGGAAGGAATTGTAACCGTCGGCTAGGTTCCGCTTTGCTGCACATGTTAGCGAACAATTATCAACCCTTAATGTGGGTGTTATATTTCTCAAGAGGTGTTATGGAAGTTACAGAGTTAACAAAAATAATTTTCGGCATTATTACTGCTATTGGCACAGTTGCCCTTACTTATTTTAATTTAAGTCAAACAAGAAAGGTTACTGCTGAGTTACTTGAAAAGTTTGAGGTTGCAATTGAAAATAATCAAAAGCATTCTGTTACTGAACTTTTCCGCTTGATACATGGCTTACGTATGAGTTATTCGGATATTTTACAACTCATTCAGCATGATGAATGTACAAAGATAATATATGCGCTAAAGAAAACACCTGGAATAGTCTGCTATCAAAATGGTGAGTTCCAATATACTTCAATTGGTAAAAACTCTGTTTATAAATTCTTTGATATTTGGACAGCTAGATTTTCTATTGGCGCATTCAGTGTATTTACTCTTGGTGGGTTTTTGCTCTTAGTTTTCGGGGAAGGGGGAGCTTCAGTACTTGGCTTTATATGCATGCTAGTATTCGCATACTTGCTTGGAACTCAGTTGAGGCAAAACCGTTATGATAAAATGATTACAAACTTGGTGAGTACCGAAAGTATACAAGTTAATTAACAAGGATACTATACGGCTGGCTATCTCGCTTCGCTCGTAATTTAGTACACAAATTTTAGCCTGATTATATGGGCTTTATAACTCTGGATGAATATGCAAATTAGAGAAGCAAAATTACAAGATCTAGACTCACTGTCCACGTTGTTTCATACATATCGACATCTTTCCGTCAGTTTAAATGGTGTCAGTACTGTACAAGAATCTAAGAATTGGCTAGAAGAACGATTAAAAAATAATGAAGCAGCATTCCTAATTGCGATTAAAAATTCTGACATGCTTGGCTTTGCTACTTTATACCAAGGTTTTAGCTCTATTTCTCTGAAAAAATATTGGGTGTTAAACGATCTATATGTTTTAGACTCTGCTCGCGGTTTAGGTATCGGTTCAAAACTCTTGGGAGCGGTTGATAGTTATGTAATCAGCACAAATGCAAAAGGCGTTGAGTTAGAAACATCCATTGATAATGTATCAGCTCAAAATTTATATGAACGGCTTGGTTACGTAGAAAACTCTCAATATAAAAACTATTTCAAATCGAACGAGTTATAACAAGGCATTTAAAACTGAACTAAAATTGCTGGCTTGTTTCCCTTGCGCTCCACATTATAGCCAACCATTTTAGTTTGCTTAATGCGGTGTCATGTGACAATGCAAAGGGTAGATAAATGGAAAAAATTCAAGGCTTAACTTCTTATATAGAAATTGTTATCGCATCTCTAGCGTTGTTAGTTGCGGTTATAGCTGCTGTACATGCAAGAAGCTCTGCAAAAGCAGCAAAATTATCAGCAAGATTAGCTGAAGAAACTTTATTTCAGAGTCGATTAGTTCTTCTTCAGTCTTACCCATCTATTGAGCTTGTTGAAATTGTTGAACAGTCAGGTGAGTTACCAAAGTTAAAGTTTTTAATACTCAACCTTTATGACAGACCTATTAAAATTGAGAGTGTTAAGGTATATGTGTTTGAACAAAAGCGTAAAACTATACGTAACTTGTATGAGCATTATGTTCATGGCTTAGATATGGAATACCGTATAGCAGAGGGGGTTAGGTGGAATCCAGTCGGTGATCTTGAGGATAAGCATTACTTCAAGAAAGACGCTGCAAAATTTAGGTTAGTTGAGAAAACTGAGCATTTTCTTGTGAGCATAGATGAAATTAATGACTTCAAACATGAAATGTTTAAATTTGAGATTAGGACTAATATATCCGTACAGAGATTCAGTTTATCTACTTATGGTTCTAATCTTTTATTTGAAAAAGATAACAATGTTAAATATCGCATACAAGGTATCTAAAGTGGCTTGCTGGTTTCGCTTCGCTACATATTATAATTAACCTTTTAGTCCGCTTTATGCGTCGCTGAGGTTGTAATATAACTCAGTAATTATAGCTTAAGTAAGTTTGGTAATTTTAACTAATTTTTTTAATAGATAATTAAATTTAGATATAGTGAAAGGCTATTTTTCTTCACAAAACGTTTTTTAACGAACTTGATTTGGGCATTAAATGATTAATTAATGCTTACAGCCTTACACGTAGTGATGAAAAGCTAGTTTTATTTCAATATAAGAAGGTATGGAGTAAAAGTATTCCATCCTGTATTTAATCTGCGGTTGTTCTCGATTGGTTGCCAATTCTATAGAATAATGGCTAAGAAATTGTTTCATCTTAAAATATCTCATAAAAGTTCATGGGCTAACTGCCCAAAATTATAGCTAACAAAGATTTTCAATTTCTTTTGCTACCTTTAAGGAATTATGGGCAGATGCCTTTAAGGCATTTGAGTATGCCTCTACAATAGCAGTTGTTGTAAGCACCATTGCTTTTCCGATGGAATGTAATGTATGAAAGTTTAATAATTCAGCCTCAAAGGGTTCAATTAAATTTGAGGGAGGTGTATTTATAAATACTTGAGCTACCCCTTTAGGTGTACTAATAGATTCAAACAATTTAATGAAAAGAGATTCAAGGAGGTAAGTACTAGCCTGAATTTTAGAGTCATATAAGTTTTTAATAACAATGCTTTTCGTAAGTATTTCAATGTTATACTCAATAGTTTCCTTTTCGTAGTTTGATATGTCTCGAATGAATAGAGCTAGGTTATGTAGTGATTCATCAGAGCCGTGAGTAAAAACTTTTTCAAATACGATTTGAGGAACAAATAAGCGGAAATTATGCTGATGAAGACGTAGTAAATGTCCAACTGTGTCAGCATCCGTGCCGTCAAATATAAAGTTTTTCACATTTTCAGGATAAACTTTGACCAGAGAGAATTCAGGCTTGGACAAAAATCCTCTTAGTTGATTATCAACGGTAAAATAACTAAAGCCTTCAGTCGCAGCTAAGCCCATAGAGCTTTTAGTGCTAGAAGTAAGCAGTTCATTAGCAAAAATAGTTAATTTTAAAGGAACATTGTAATCACGAGCATTATGAATATTACATTTTTCCAAGAGTTTTTCAGTTACATTTCGTAGCTTTAACTTTGATTCTAATTTTTCCTTAGCTCCTATAGCAATGAAGTCGTCTTTTTGGGGATCAAATGCAATCCCCATTTCACCATAAGTCGAGCACCACTCTGTTATTTTTTTAGCGGTTTCATTTGTTATATGTATATTACCTTTTATTTTTTGTGATAAGCCTGATACAGCAAGGAATGCGAAACCAACTTCATCAAGAATGATATCTTCACTATTTGTCTCATCAAAAGAAACATTGTTATTACCGAATAATTCCATATAAATATTTTTAGAAAGTATTGCTGTAAGGGCTTTTCCATAAGAATTATTGCCTTTTATAAACTGATATTTGAATATGCATGGGAAATAACCACTTAAACATTCTTTTAACGCAGGTGTATAGCTGTAACCACTCTCTACAACGCTGTTAATGAGGTTCAGTATCTCTTCACCAGTAGCGTTTTCTGGTAATGATAGTAGAGAAAAGCATTGATTTTCGTCATTATCCAAAATTTCCATAGCAATACGGAAAGCTACTATGGTCGGTGGCAGTTTTTCTTTAATTGAACAGTGTTTTGCTTTATGTATAAAGTAAGCATTTATTGCTTTGCTTTGTAGTTTCTGTGCAAGATCTGTACTTGAGTGAATCAAATACTGTGGATGATTGCTAGTTAATATCGGGTCATCAACTGCGATACGATATTTTGAGAGTCGGTTTTCTGTATACAAATAACCTGCTTTAAATCTTTCATTGTTAGCCTCTCTTTTTGATATATCGTAAGGTATAGGGTTAACTACTTTAAATAATTGGTTCGCATACTTATTTGGATCTGTGAAAAACCAGGTTAAGACCAAATCTTCTACTTCTATATAACGTTCTCCAAAGAAAGTAAGAAGATCCCACGCAAGTTCATTTTCAGGACTCGAAAATATAGAAATCGGTATTTTTTTTACATAATCTGTTATAGATAATCGAGATGTAGACTGATTGAGGTTAATCAATAATTTTAACCAAAGGTATATACAATATTCTTTCTCTGACTCAGATAGTTCTTTGTATTGGTAGGTTTTTAGTTGTTCTTGGATTAGTTTTGCTGCTTCTGGGAATTTATCTTCTTTGGTTGCAATACATGATTTAAGATTGGCAATATCAGGGTGAGATTGCTCGTGATCGCTCATTGTATTTAAACGTGAATTTAAAGAGCTATATTGTTCATTTTCAAATAACAGTGAAAGATACTGAACGTATGTAGCAGATACCCACGGGGTACTATTTTTAAACAATAACTCTAGAGCAAGTAATGCCAAGCCGTTATATCCAGCCATGGATAGAAAATTTGCTGTTGGGACTAAAAAGTCAGAGTTAACTCTTTTACCCTTAAAGTCATCAGTAAGAATCGTTTCAATCTGGATTGAAGGAAATTGCTTTTTATTTAAAAAATCAGCAGCTTTTGCAGCAAGAGCACAATAACTTCCTAAGCTCTCAGTAGTTCTATCTAATTTTAAGAGTTCACCCAAAGTGAATTCAACACATTCTGTTTTTTTTCTATAGCACAGTGAAAGTATATTCTGGGTGGGAAATTTCCCATTTTTTACATCTTCAATGATTTCAAGGGCTATATCATGATCTGACTTGAGTGTTTGCAGAGGTTGAATTATGGTATCGTGATCTAGAAATGATATAACAACCTCTTTGCCTCTGAATTCTATTTGGTTGAGTAGGGAGCGATGGTCTTGCATTAACTTAAGAAGCTTAGAATTCGTTGATTGAGTATAAAGCAATAACTGACCCGCTATACTGATATATTGCTTATCAATAGATTGCTGGCTTCCTGTGTATTTGATGAGTTTATTAATAGCATTATCAAGATATTGCTTTTGCTCTGTTGATAATAATAAATAATCATTAACTTGAAATTTGTTAACTGATATACACTCTAAAATTACTTCTTGTCCTGAAAAATCAGTAAAAGGATCTTTCCTCTTGAGTTCATCAAAAATCTGTTGGCATATATCAGCTTGCCCAGAGGCTAATGCTCTTTCTAGTAGTAAGTGGAGAACAGGTGTAGAGAAGCTAGATAGTTCTCTAGAAATATCATCAAATGAGTTAATCTGGTTAAGTGTTCTATAGTAAGCAATATCTGTACAGGCACTAGCTGGAAGAGCACAATAAAATTCCTTTAATTCTTGCTTAGGCTTTTGTTCTTGGAGTAAGTTAATCGCAGCAGCATTTAAAAAATCTTGAAAATCTTTGTCTGTATAGGAATTTTCTTTGTAAGTGCTTATTATTAATTTTTTTTCTTCATCTGATAATTCAAAAGAAGTAACTGCTTTTAAACAAGCTATAGCAACTTTTGTTGCTGAGTTAAAATTACCTAGCATACTTAAGGTGTTTAATGCAGACTTTGCTTGTTCCTTTTTACCTTCACCAAGTTTCTGAACAACGTCTAGCAACACAGGCTTAACTTGCTCTAGAGAGACGTCACTTTGAACTATCGTGATGTATTTATCTCTCATTACTTTGTCGCCATACACAGCATCACCGCCGTTCGTAGCTAATACACTTGTAGTATTACTGTTTGTGACGTTATCTGGTATTTGCGTCATATGCTATCTCAGTTAAGTATTTCTATTTGTCTGTGAACGTCTTGTTACCTATGACCTTATCTCCCATAACTTTATCACCGTAAACAGCGTCACCACTACCAAAAGTTTGAACAATGACTTTTGGTGAATTTGACTCGTTTAGCTTGCTTAGTATGGCTTGAACCTGAGAAGATGATTCAAGTTGCTGAATAACTTCATCCTGGGAATTACACTGGTTGATGCCCATTTTTGTTAATTCTTCACTTAATGCTGACTCAATGGTTTCATCAATGTTTGCTACTTTACTCACCGTTTCTCTAATATTTTCAATAGTTGGGACCGCATTAAATTTGATAAAATCCCAAAGTAACCCACCAAGTACAGCGCTATTAATAAAATCCATAATTATTCCTTAAAAGACATAACGTTCTCATATATATGGGGACTAACTTGCTAATATTCAAGCGATAAATTATTTCCCTGTATAGGGGGACATATGCAAAAGTTGAGAGTAAGTGAGGTTCAGCCGTTCTCGGCTGAAAATAACAAAGTAAATATAGCATTAAATCGTTAAAAATAAGATTGAGCTATTTATAATCGCTTGCGATTATATTTTCAATTTCTCCCTTCTCGATTAAGCTAGGTGATATAAGCAAAGAGCACCATCACCTGGAGCAATTAGTATATGTTGCTTTGAAATAACTAGTGAGGAGGGGGATCTAGCATTTAGTTTTTACTTAATGAAAACCCGACATTTAGGGTTTTATATCTAGGAAGCGAGTTCACGGCATTAGAAAATGTTTTACGGCAACCAACAAAAATGGTCGAATTTTTACTTCTCGTTAATGCTGTATAGAGCAAGCTATTTTCAATAAAGTCATGATGCATTTTAAAGTAGGGTAAAAGCACAATTGTATTTTTAAATTCAGAACCTTGGGTTTTGTGTATTGAAATTCCGTATGCCAACTCTAGCCCTGAATCATAAACACTCGCTTCATCCATTTTATGGAACTCTCCATTTATTTCACAAACTAGAAAATTACCTGAGTCAATAATATTAATTACACGACCAATATTGCCATTATAAATTTTCATTTTGTAATTATTTTTAGTAACAATGATTGGATCGTTTAGGCTAAACTTATTCTTCCATGTGATTTTTCCTAGATTTAACTTATCTCTAAAAAAATCGTTAATTCTGTGCGTTGAATATCTAATATCTTTTCGACTATAAGCTGTTATAAGCTGGCAGTCAGAATGCCCAATCAATTCTGAAATTCGGAAAGCTTGTTCAATTAAATTTTGATTATTTACTTCAGCAAAAAATACACCTTTCTGCAAGGGCAAATATTTAAACTCAGGAATAATCGTTGGTGAACAATTTGAAATACTTTCCGTATAAGCGTTACTTTGTTCTTTATTATGACCGATACATCTTACTGCATTAGCAACATTGCGTACTGGATTTTCTGCTTCTTGTCGATGAACTTCAGTTAACTCAGTGCAAGGTATCAATTTATCTTCAATGCATTCTTCAACGAGTAACTGAAAAAAAACGCCAAAACCAATTGGCGGTAGTTGTGCAATATCACCGACAAAACACAGTGTGTATTGATTATTTTTTAAATGATGTAAAAGCTCTGTAATTGATGCGATATCAAGCATTGAAGATTCATCGACGATGATGATTGGCTTTGAATCTAGTTGTAGGGACTGGGCTTTCTGGGTTTTATCATTTGTAATTTTTACTGCATTAACAAAACCTCGTAAAGTGAAGGTGCAAACCTCTTCAATGGGCTTGTCAAATAACCCTACTTGGTGAAATTTTATAACATTATTCGCCCGTAATTCTTTTTCGATTCGATCTTTCGCAACACCTGCTAATGCTACAAAATAAACTTCTCTGCCAATTTCGTTGGCGATGTATTTGACACCTGCCAAAGCAGAAGATTTACCTGTTCCGCCCGCACCTTGAACAATGCTTAAATCATTAATAAATACTTTAGATATTAAGTCTTTCTGAGACGCGGTTAATTGGTTTCCTGTGCGAGATTTAAACTTAACCGAAAAATTGTTAATTAATTCTTCTAATTTTGTTGTGTGGGTTGGTATATTGGAATTATTGTTTAATAACTTTTTAAGAGTTTGCTCTGTATATGCTTCAAGATAAGCTATTCCAGTACCTTGATAGCCATTGCTGCATTTACATAATGTTCTAGATTCTAAAGCTGTGTTAATTGCATTTTCAATTAATTCGTAATCTAGCAAATTCTCTAGCTCAATTATCAGATCTTCCTCATTAATTGCTGTATGTCCTTCTGCTAGTGAATCATAAACCACTTTATCAATAGCGCCGATCAACCGCTTTGGTGAGTCAATGCTAATACCACTATTTGGTAACTCATTGTTAATACTCCCATATCCTTCGGTTCTTATCTTTTCTGCAATATTCCAAGCCGATTTAAACTGAGAGCCTCCAAATCTGAGCGGCAAGTACGGATTTTTTTGCAATTCATCCTTTACGTTGCTACCTAACAACTTTAGTAGTTTCTTAGAAGTTAAATTGTCATAATCTAATTTATATAACCATTCGATAGCTTCTATTTCTTGTTGATTTTCCATATAAGCTTGTAAAAAAAGAATGGCTCTATTTACATTATTAAATGCATCAATTAATGCTTTTAAATTGTTGTTCTTCAGTTCAATTAAGAATTGTCTTGCACTTCCCACTCGTTTTATTGCTTGTTCTAACCGTTTTTTTCCTGCTCCGATATTTTTGAAGCTTGCATGTTTGGAGAATAAGTGTGCAATACCAGTCGGGAGCAGATATAAGTTGTTTTTTATTTCAAGTTTAGTGAGTTCTGATTCAATATCATTTACTTTAAAAGATGAAGGCTGCCCACTTTCGATCTGTAGTTGCTTACCGAATTCTGGATGTACTGAAAGTGTTCCCGTAAATTGCCAGGTTTCTCCAGCTTCAGGCATTCTATGTAAGTGAGAGTGACGATGACTAACCACTAAGCGTAATATTCTTCTGTTTTGTATTTCTTTAGCAAATACAATTCCACCCCCATAAATACCAGGGCGGACTGATGAGATGAGTAAAAGATAATTCAAAACGTTCTTCCTCCCTCTGTTAAGCAATTTTCAAATTGCAGTTTGTGAGAGTTTAATTCCTGTTCAAAGTGAATATCTTTCTGTTTTAATTTAGCTCGTAAAAGTGAATTTTCAGTTTCTTTTTTGTATAAAGATTCTTGTGCAATATCTAATTGATTAGAAAGTGATAAGAGCTGCTTTTGTAAATCATTTACCTCTTTACGTTGTATCATTAAGTCATGACTTTGCTTATCTTCTGTAATACTACGTGCTTGTACTGATTCAATACCGAGTTCTTTGATATCTTTTGCTAATCGAGCATTGATTAATTTGTTTTTATAAAGAGGACCTCGATCTGGTAAGCCTACCCATTTTGTCGCGAATATTGTTACATCAATTCCCAACTCATTTGCTCCTGCGGGAAATTTAACATTTTTTTCTTTCATTCGTTCAATGATTGTTATGTAGCAATCATAATAAAGCTGCCGTTTGTGGCACGGAGGTAATCTTTTTTGTTCTGCACTTAGAACGATCGGTTCAATTGGCATATCTTCTTTCATATACTACCTCCTAGTCTTGTTAAGCCACTCTTTATAAAGTTCTAAATGAGAAGCTGTAACAATTGTGCTGCCCAATGAGTCTTTTATCGAATTTGAATTTTCATCAAATTCGATTCCGAGTCTTTGCTCGCTTAGGTACATCAACAAAAAATTTAAAGCAATGCATGTTTTATTTGAATAGGGTATATCGCTTGAGCTTGGTTCTATTGTCTTGGTTATATCTGGATTTGAGGTTTCTGTTTTCTCTAGATTCGCCAGTTGAGCTACATATACTTTTTCTGCTAGTTTTAACTCGCCAATGTCATATTCAAGCTCTCTTATTTTTTGCTGTAATTCTTCAGGTGTTGCATTTTTAAAATTGAGCTTACGTTTGTACGACTCAATGTACTTAGGAAGAATGTTAATGAGAGCTACGTCTAGCAACCTCCTATATTCATTATTTTTGAGTAGTGTGCTGTAGCCAATTTTTGTCCCATTTTGTTGTAATAAAGTTACAGCTAGATTAGCTAAGTCGTCTAAAGTATTTATGTTTTTGCGCTTTGTTCGATTACTTTCAATTTCAGTAAGTACTTTTGCTAACTCTCTCTTTCTCTGAGCTACTCCTTGTTTTTTCTTATTAGCTTGCATGATTTAACCTTTTGATTTGTTGTAAAGAATTTTCCAGAGTTAGCTTGAATTGTGATTTTGGTGTTGTGTTTTTTTCTAGTATTGTGGGAGCTATATGTTTGATTACCTCGTCAGCACTAATAATATTGGCAGCTATCATTGTTCTTACTACCGTGACAGCTTTACGTATAACCTCATCACTATCTGTTTCCAATGCAAGATCTGAGAATAACTCATTTGAGGTTTGAGGGTTGTGTTGAGCTAATTGGGTGATTAATTGATTCCCGACTCTTCTTGCGACTGGTAATAGTGCATCTGAAGAAAGTGCAGGGAAATCTTCGTGTGACATCATATGTTTCATGGCAAGTTCATATATTGCATCACGCTTTTCACTTCGAACAATAGTTGAATCGAGCATGGCAGGGGCTGGACAATAAAATCCTTTTTTCCTTAAATTGTCATCAGAATTAGAGCCTGAAATTTCATTCTGTTTAATTAATATTTGTCTAATATTCTCAAGTGCGTTTGAGCTGATTTCCCAGCCTACAAGTTCATCTTCCAAAGATGTAATATCTAACCTTAACCTTTCAACTTGTTCTTTATTATCTGTTTTTGATGCATTCAGCTTTATGATTTTCTGTACTTTAGTGTATACGTCTAGGATTAATTTATCTTGAATATGCTCAATAGAGGGTAAGTTATCAATATGCACAATCTTCGCTCTGCAAAGACCGCATTTTTGTTGACCCCCGTTTTCTTCTGCTATTTCAGCTGGACAAACCATTGAAAATGGACAGATATGTGTGTCTGCGAAAACAACTTGATTAGCATTAACTGTTTCAATAATATCTATGCCAGTCCAATTCTTTTCTTCTTTATTTTCATCTTCTTCGGCAGTTATGTTCAGTGGAATAGAAGTAAAGCCATATAAATATGCAGCCTCCTTCCTATCTTTCTCAAATGCCGTTTTTACATTGCTACTCGCTTCTGATGGCTTAACTGCTAAAGAATTTTTATAGCGTAAGTGGTAAGCATCTAAGTCATCATCTGTTACTTTGTGATAATGTGCAGTTGTAATAAGGCTTGAATGCCCAACTTCATGACAAATGTGATGTAGTGGCATGATACCTACTCGATGCGTAATCCAGGTGTTTCTTGTTCCGTGCGGTGTAACTATTGCTGCGATTCTTACTCTAGTACAGTCTGCATCCCACAATGGCTCTTGCCTAGATTTTCTACCAGCTATTACTAGTGGATGCTCGGGAGTTAAGCGTAATGCAGAGTAACTCTTATCGGAATAATTAATTTTATTATTAGAAGCGATGGGTACATATCTGATTAAGCTATCTTTGAGTGGCGAAAAATCATCCTTCAGTATACAACGAAGAATTGTATTACAGATGGACATTGAATCAGTCCACTTAGCTGACCAACTAAGTTCGTTAAAAACTTTTCCTGCGTGATTGAGAAACAGAGGTGTAATGAACTGTCCATGCTTTTCATCTTTATAGCGAAATTGTTTATTAATAGAAATGTCTGTGCGTTTATTTCTAAAGTCTTTTTCTCTGTTAAGTAATTCAATGACAGAGATATGAGTATGTTGCAACCACTCATTTTTCTTTGTCTTATCGCTGCTGATCAATAGTTTCGTTAAACCATGCTCTGTTACATGATCACTTTTTAAATTGTAACGTTGGGCATCTAACCAGCGAATATGGATATGTCGTAAACCTTGCTCAATTGCTACAATATGCCCTCGTAATATACCTAATAACGGCATATTTAGTTTTTTCACTGGGGAGTTGTCTGACATTTTAACTTCAATATCTCCGAGGGGAAATAATTGAGGAAAATATCCAGTCTTAGGTGTTAGTGCAAAATACTCCCATTCAAGCTTTTCATTTTGAAACCATATTAATGGTGTATATCCACATGCATCAAGTTTCCGTTTATTGCACAAGTCAATTGTGTTTTTCACTTCATCAGGTAAGGCTTTCTGTGATGATGAATATTCAATATTTATAATTTGGTTGTTTTTTTTGTCGAGATAAAAGGCACGACCAAACTGCAATAGATTCGGTTGACTATAGTTTTTACCTGCCCCCGTTATTTTAGTGTCAGGGTATAAACCTAACTCTTCATATCCAATATCTTGTAAACGTTGCTCTTGTAAGTACATACCATAGCTTTCTAGAGTATAAAAGGCGTTAAGAAGAATTGGGAATGCTTTTCGAGTGATAATATTTTTGGGTGTTAATTTTGTACTACTTCCAACTCTTACCCCTGTCATTTTTGCATGCCAGTGAGAAGTAAATTCATTTGTTTTTAGTAATGATAATGTTGGGAGTACATGTTTTTCATCTAGCCTGTAAATATGCTCAATTTCATTCAAAAACAACCTCAACTGAGAGCATGATGTAGCATTGTTTTCAATCGCAAATTCAGCTAGTGTTCTGGGCCATGTTTCATTATCTAACTCTTTATTCGTTTCGCTTCTGATAACAAATGTTTCTCTGTCAAGATCTTTAAAATAGACAGGGAAATTTATTGCGGCTTTATTGCTTTGTTCAACAAACATTTTTTGCCACATGGCAACATAAATTAAGTATTTAACTAGCAAGCTTATTGCAGATGACTTACCTCGTGATGATGTTTTCGATGTGCTTTTCCAAATACGAAAATATTCAGTCCATTGGGTAAGATCAATTGTTATCTTATCAGGAATAAAGGTTCTAAGGTTATCTAGATTTTTTGTTGTTACAGGAATGTTTAGACAGTAGATAAACAGATCTTCTTCGCTTTGTGTCTTCAAAATATAGTCAATATCTTCAAGACCATGTTGTAGACGAGCATATTCTTTTTTTAGTTCATTTGTCCATTTTTTCGCTATAGAAACTGCTTCATCACCTTTCCATGTTGACAAGCTTGAAACAAGAACTTCTTTAAATCTTTCATACGATTTTTTGAATCCATCGAAAGGTTTTTTTACGGTAAGAAGAATGTGCTCATCTCTCGTTACTTGCTTGCTATTAATCAGGTTAAACGTCTTACCGTATAACAGCCCCCACTGTTTATGGCATTCCTCCAAGTCATTATATTTGCAGTCATTTTTATTATACCAAGTGGATGTATATAAAATAAAAATCGGACCTGTAATTGGAAAGGCACTATCAATACCCTCTAAAATTACTTTTTCTGTTTTGCATGCTGAATTTAAAGCGAATGCAATTTGCGGAAATTCTAAACTAAGAGATGAAATTTTTTTGGAGGAGGCTTTATAAAGAGGAGCTTTTTTACCGCGATTATTTGCCTTCAGGGAGAATATGTTATTTGCTGCTCGTGACATCTTTAGCTTGCTACCAATAGGTAACAAAATTGCTTTTTTACGCCACAGCCTCACAAGTAGGCAATTTGTTGCATAAATTAGGTGCGACACAACATTGCCGTTAAGTAAATTGGGATTAATACTTGTTATTCCCGCAAGGTACTCTGTAATAGGGGCTAAAATTTCAGGTTTAAATGCGGAGGGCTTATCTTTTTTTAGGTTCGAATTGTGAGTGTTCCACTGGACATTGGAGAAAGAATTATTAGCGACAGTCAACCACAACCGAACAGTATTTTCATTTACTTTATTATCAAGATATTTGTTTTTATTAATAAAGTATGGGAATGAGTAGCCATAGTGAGCATTACCATTTGTTAGCTCTTTTGAATCAAGCGGACTCTCACTTGTGTTAAAGCCTATCTTGCTAAAAAAGCTCTCTATGTCATCAGCATACTCTTTTATTACAGCTGAAATATCATCTGTAAGCTCTTTTCCCGCTTTAAGAAATACTATATTACTCGTCAGATTAAACATGAGAGATTCCTTTTGCTTGTTGTGATTTCTTGATTTCTTCTTCTGTCTTCCTTAGGGCTTTTTTGTGGTATTCAAGTTGACGTAGTAGGGCCATGTCTGAGTCGGCGTAACCGCCAAGACGTAACTTAATTCTTGCCTCGTGATGATTTTCAACGATTTTGTCTTCTGGACTTCGTATGTAAGCTCTTGTGGTAAGTATACTGCCATGTCCAACGGCCCTCTGAACAAAAACTTCGGGAAGTCCAAAAACTAATTTGCCTTCATCATTTATATAAGGAGCATCATTTGCCAAATATGTACAATACCCGTGTCTTGTACTGTGAATAGGTAGATCATTGTAGTTTGGAACCCCTGCGTTTTTAGAAGCTTTTTTAAAAGCTTTATTTAATGTCGAAACATTTCGATGCTCAGTATCCAAAAGAAGTATACATGGGCGGCCTTTTCGTTTTCCTTTTTGTAGAACAAATACAAAATCATGTGTTCCGTCAGGACAGTATTCTGTGCTTTTCATGTAATCCCTTAACGACTCCCAAAAAACCTGCTCAGCATCAGTGTATAAAAAAACTTCGTTGTTGGGGGTTAATCGGCCTTTGTTATGAACTGAGTAGTGAAATTCTTCTTTCGATAACCCTTTCGGATCTATTTCAGTTAAAAATATTTGACGATTAACCAGATCAATATGATGCCACTGGAGACTCAAAGCTTCAGATATTCTCAAGCCTCCAGAATGTAATAATGCAAATAGACATTTATTACGTTTACTTAATTTACCTTTTTTCAGTTGTTTTAAAACATGTGAAATTGGATATGACAATGCATACGGCTTCTCTTGCAATTGATAATCTTTGGTGGACTTTATAATACGTGTATCTTTTAAGCGCAGGCAGCCAGCATCTCGGATTACACCTCCGAGTAATGTGTTTTTTTGCCAATTCTCTTTTTGTTTTTTGCTAATAGTTTTGTGATCCCAAACTTCCTTTAAGAGCGGGATGTATTGACTATCTGGGTTTTCAATACCATTCTCGCGGCAAAATTTGGTATTTTCTGCACGTGAAATTTCTTCAGACATTTCGAGAAATTCATTGATTGGGGCGATATGATTCGGGGTGGATGCATTTGATATCTTTGGTTTGTAGTTGTCGAGTTGTTTTGCCAAGTCACTTGCAATCTTATTTTTACTGTTATCTCCGAGTACTAAATACTCTTCATATGCTCTTATAATCTCAATCAGATCTTGCGGTCTAAGAGCATTTTTGCTCCCTAATACGCCTGCTTCTGCCAAGTAGTCTAAAAATTTAGCAACAGCGGTTTGGTAGCTGGAAAATGTGTTTTGGGCGACAGGTTCATTACTATTTCGAGAGTCTCCCGTCCTTAACCGACGTTGAAATAATGAAAATGCCTTAACTTCACTAAAATCAGATTTTAGTGTTAGTACCAGCTCTTGGAGCTGGAAAGAGCCAATTTTTACAATTCGCTTCGTTTGGATTAGATTTTTTAATATCATTTTGATGCCTTAATTAAATGAGAGTGACTGTAATCCACAAAAAATACAAATTGCTAAATAACTAGTTGTTAATATAGTCTTAAATTATCTTAAAGCATAATTTTTTTGTGAGAATTTAATTAAGTATACATAATGGACAAACCCCTTTTGTCACCTTTGGGTTTGGTTTAGGCACAAGTTGGGAAGCGCGTTTAATTCAACGTTCTATTTTAAAAATTCGTATTGCAGGATTAGGCAAAAATCATAAAACAGCGATTTTCCCTAAATTAATTTTTGCGATTAAGGACGGCGTTAATCATGTTGCTGAAGATCCTAACTATGATATTAAACAACTTGCCCTTGAGTGCGCAAGTAAGCGCATGTACCCAGATATTTTAAATTACGATAAAGTGGTTGAAGTTACTGGTTCATTTAAAACGCCGATGGGATGTCGAAGCTTTTTAGATGCCTATGAAGAAAATGGCGAACCAATTCATGATGGTCGTAATAATTTAGGTGTTATCAGCATTAATTTACCGCGTATTGCGTTAGAGTCCGATGGTGATGAAAAACGCTTTTATCAATTACTTGATGCGCGTTTAGCCATGGCGAAAAAAGGGTTAGATACGCGTATTGAACGTTTATCTGATGTTAAAGCGAGTGTTGCACCTATTTTATATATGGAAGGTGCCTGTGGGGTACGTTTAAAAGCCGACGATAGCGTGGCTGAGATATTTAAAAATGGGCGTGCCTCTATCTCATTGGGTTATATCGGTGTACATGAAACTATTAATGCACTGTACGGTAATGAATTACATCTCTTTGATAGCAAAGAAAAACAACAAAAAGCTGTTGATATTATTCATTATTTAAAACAAGCAACCGAACGTTGGACAAAAGAAACAGGGTACGGTTTTAGTCTATATTCAACACCTTCAGAAAACTTATGTGATCGTTTTTGTCGTTTAGATGCGAAACAGTTCGGCATATTAGAAGGGGTTACTGACAAAGGGTATTACACCAACAGCTTCCATTTAGATGTTGAAAAATCGGTGAATCCATACGATAAAATTGATTTTGAAATGCCTTATCCTGAGTTCGCAAGTGGTGGATTTATTTGTTACGGCGAATATCCCAATATGCAACATAACTTAAAAGCCTTAGAAGATGTTTGGGATTACAGCTATTCACGTGTGCCTTATTACGCAACGAATACGCCAATTGATGAGTGTTACGTTTGTGGCTTTACCGGTGAATTTGATTGTACAAGTAAAGGGTTTGTGTGCCCAAGTTGTGGTAATTCAGACTCTGAAAAAGTGGCGGTTATCCGTCGTGTCTGTGGGTATTTAGGTAGTCCAGATGCTCGTCCATTCAATGAAGGTAAGCAAGAAGAAGTGAAACGTCGCGTTAAGCATCTTTAAGACGCGTTATTTTGGTGGGGATATTGTAATGAATTACAGTAAATATTATCCAATTGATGTATTAAATGGTGAAGGGACTCGGTGCACGCTGTTTGTTTCTGGTTGTATTCACCAGTGTCGTGGTTGTTATAATCAATCGACTTGGTCACCCGATGCGGGAGAGCTATTTACCGAACAGTTAGCTAATCAAATTATTGAAGATTTGAATGACCAGCGGATTAAAAAACAAGGGCTGTCATTATCGGGTGGGGATCCTCTTCATCCAGCCAATATTGCGCAAGTTTTATCGCTGGTCAAACGGGTTAAAAAAGAGTGTGTAGGTAAAGATATTTGGTTATGGACTGGTTATAAAAAAAGTGAATTAACGGCATCTCAACTGGAAATTATAAATTATATTGACGTGTTGATAGACGGGAAGTTTGTACAAGAACTTGCTGATCCTAATTTACATTGGCGTGGTAGTAGTAACCAAGTTATTCATCGATTAACTTAAGGTTGATATAACAGAGGGATAAGAAAACCTTATCCCTCAACTAATACCAATCGTAATAATTAATCTATCTTATTGGCTAATATTGGTTATTGTTTGTTGAAAATTTTCAAATGTCACAACCATTTACATCAATTCCCATCTCGAATTTAACCATTTTTCCTACGAAAATTTAGATTATATATTTAATAAAATTGGTATAAATTAACGGTTAATGAATCGCAATTTTATGCGTTTCTTCTGCCGGTTTTTCTGGTTTTGGTGCTGTTAATTTGAGCAAGCCATCGGTGAATTCAGCTTTGATTGCATCGGCATCGATATTTTCCCCGATATTAAGACTTCGAGTGTAGAAGCCTTCTCTTCTTTCTTTACGAATAGTCTGATCTTTTTCAGCACTATGTTCTTCACTTACCTTCGCTTCGATAGTTAAAACACCATTGCGTGTACTGACATTAATGTCTTTTTTAGCTACACCGGGAAGTTCTGCGATAAACAGATAATGATCACCTTTATCAAAAATATCTACACGGGGTTTAAAAAAGCCTTCTTGTTCAGCTTGATTATTGTGTAAAAAAAGGTCATCAAAAAAATTATCCATATTGAACCATGGATCTCTTGGGACAATATTCATTATTTACTCCTTAGTTATATCTTTTGCTCTTTAGGAGTATTGATACCAGCTTATCTGAGAATAATGTGGCTAATGTAAGTAAAAATAACGGCTAGTATGTCGTACTAATTCAGTTTTGTACTTACATCCTGAACTAATTTATTCGGAGAAATGGTATTACTCCTATATATAGATATAGGGATTTGAGGTGAGAAATTCAAGGGCAATATTATTAATGCACACTTTTTTCAATTTCTGGTGCAACATCAAGAAATTTTTCCCAAATGGATTTTTTAACGGAAAGTTTATCTAAAATCATCTCGATTGAGGTTTCGCTGATTTGTCCTTTTTTATACAACAGGTATAACTCACTGAGTAGATTACCTTTATAAAGTTGTTCAGACAAAACTGAGCTAGTAACAGGGCGTTGAACATCGAGAGCATCGCAATAAATAGCCGGTAATTTCCACTCTACGGCAATAAAATAAGAAATATCAGCTGACATTTCAGCCATTAGTGCTTTAAATGCTTGGCTACCTGGATTGCTACCAGGAAACTCACTACTTAGAGCATCACAAAGGCAATTAAAAATAATAATTTTACCTATGTCGTGGATCAAGCCGAGGAAGTAAGCATCAAATTCATCGTTTTTATTCTCTATTGCTAAGGTTTTGCATAAAAAAGCACATTGGACAGAGTGGATCCATATTTGTTTGCCAAACATTTTGTAATAGATTGGTTTTGAAGGCTTTACTTTTTCTAGTAGCAGAGTCGTTGAAATATTTGTGATACCTGAAATACCGAGTAACGCAACGGCATTACGTAATGACGTTATTTCTTGGTTACCACGGAAATACAATGCGGAATTAGATACCTTTAATACTTCAACGGCTAACCCTGGATCTTTCTCAATTAAATTGGTTATTTCAACAAAGTTGCTATTCGGATCTTTTAATATATCGATAAGTTGCAATAAAGTGATCGGTAATGGTGGAATTTGCTTACTGAGTTGTTGTGGGCTATTAAGAATTTCACGTACGTTTCGTAGTGCTTTTTCTTCGATATGATTAATTTCTAAGTCGTTGTTATCTGTACCAAACATCGCATCATAAAAAGCAGTTGAAAGTTTTTTTAGCAAGTGAAACAACCTTTAAAATTAATTTAAATCAATTGAAAATAATGAAGAATTACATTTTAATTGATTATAAATGTAGATAACTATCAATCTTTAGGCAATATGATAGGTTATATCGACTAAAAGTAAATAATGCTTAATTGCTGTTTTCTAATATTACAGCGTTATATTTGTTTTTATTATTATCCATAATTTGCACATTTGCTTAGTAATCATTAGTCTATTGATTATAGTAATTAGAATATCTACGGATAATAAGGCGTTATTAAATTAAATTTTTCTAACTTAATAAATAAGACTAGACTTAAAAATGAGTAATAAAGATATCTTGCAAACAGGAAATGAAGTAACAACGGTTTCAGCGCTAGAAACAAAACTGACACCACCTTCAATGTACAATGTTTTGTTGCACAATGATGATTATACGCCAATGGATTTTGTGATAGATGTATTACAACGTTTTTTTCGATTAAGTACTGAGAAAGCGACGGAAGTCATGCTCAATGTACATTATAAAAACGTTGGTGTTTGCGGTACGTTTACAGCTGAAATAGCGGAAACCAAAATGTCACAAGTCACAAAGTATGCTCGAGAAAATGAACATCCGCTGCGGTGTTCAATGGAAAAAGAATAAATATAAAGACGAGGATACCTTGTCACAATTTTTTACAATAGCGGGAGACTTTTATGTTAGATAAAGAGTTGGAAAACAGTTTGGATCTAGCCTTCCATTTTGCTTTGGAAAAATCACATGAATTTATGACAGTTGAGCATTTACTTCTTGCCCTCCTTGAAAATAATGAAATAAAAACACTGCTTGCGGGTTGCTCTGTCGATATTGTTTCTTTGCACCTTGAAGTTGTTAACTTTCTTGAAAGTATTCCGACTGATCCCGATGTACGGGCTCAAAAGGTTGAAATACAACCCACTATTGCCTTCGAACGTGTATTACAACGTGCTATTTTTCATGTTCAATCATCTGGAAATACCGAAGTTTCTTCATCAAATGTGCTGGTGGCTATTTTTAGTGAGCAGGAGTCGCAGGCGGTTTATTTACTAAGAAAAGCACATCTTTCTCGTTTAGATGTGGTGAATTATATTTCCCATGGCATTAAAAAATCAGCGGACTCATTGCCGGAAGTGTTTAGAACTCAAGATGGTGATGAAGCGCCTCAAGAAAAAGCAGAAGAAACACCTTATATCGTTAATTTAAATGAGCGAGTAGAAAAAGGGTTTATTGATCCTCTTATCGGTCGTGAAAAAGAAGTTGAACGTTGCGTTCAAATATTATGCCGCCGTCGTAAAAATAACCCTCTATTAGTGGGGGAGGCGGGTGTCGGTAAAACGGCAATAGCAGAAGGCTTAGCATACCGTATTGTTAATAAAAACGTACCAGATGTTATTGAAAATAATGTTATTTATTCTCTAGATATGGGCGCGTTATTAGCAGGTACAAAATATCGTGGTGAATTTGAGCAACGTTTTAAAACGGTTTTGAATAAACTTGAAGAAGAAGATAATGCGATTTTATTCATTGATGAAATCCATACTATTATTGGTGCCGGTGCTGCCACAGGTGGTCAGGTTGATGCTGCTAATTTATTAAAACCATTGTTAAGTGGCGGTAAATTACGTTGTATGGGGTCGACAACTTATAAAGAGTTTGGACAAGTTTTCGAAAAAGAACATGCGCTTGCTCGACGCTTCCAAAAAATAGATGTATTAGAACCTTCTGTGAAAGAAACGGGTGAAATTTTATTAGGATTGCGTTCTCGTTATGAGGAGCATCACCATGTTGCTTATACAAATAATGCGTTATTTGCTGCCGCAGAGTTAAGTGCTAAATACATTAATGATCGTCATTTGCCTGATAAAGCAATAGATGTGATTGATGAAGCTGGTGCACAGATGCGTTTATTGCCAAGTAATAAGCGTAAAAAAACAATTGGTGTTCCTGAAATAGAGAATATTATTGCAAAAATTGCACGGATTCCTCAAAAATCAGTTAATAGCTCAGATAAAGATCAACTGGCTAAATTACCAGAACGTTTAAAAATGACTGTTTTTGGTCAAGATACCGCAATCGATGCATTATCCGATGCCATTCATTTAAGCCGTTCAGGGTTAGGTGAAGAGTCTAAACCGATTGGTTCATTTTTGTTTGCTGGACCAACGGGTGTTGGTAAAACAGAGGTGACTCAACAACTTGCTAAGGCGATGGGAGTCGAGTTATTACGTTTTGATATGTCAGAGTATATGGAAAAACATACTGTATCTCGTTTGATTGGTGCGCCTCCTGGTTATGTTGGTTATGAGCAAGCTGGCCTATTAACCGATGCCGTTGTGAAGCAACCCTATGCCGTTTTACTGCTTGATGAAATTGAAAAAGCACACAGTGATATTTACAATATTTTATTGCAGGTGATGGATCATGGTACGTTGACCGATAATAATGGCCGAAAAGCTGATTTTAGAAATATTATTCTTGTGATGACAACTAATGCTGGTGTACGAGAAACGGTTAAAAATAATATCGGCTTTAAAGATCAAAAAGATTCACACAAAGCAATGGATGAAATAAATTCATTATTCTCACCTGAATTTAGAAACCGTTTGGATAATATTATTTGGTTTAATAATCTTGAACTCGATGTTATTTACCAAGTTGTTGATAAATTTATTGTTCAGCTTCAAGCACAGTTAGATCCAAAACAAATTTCCTTAGAAGTAACTGAAGGTGCTCGTTCATGGTTAGCTGAGAAAGGCTATGATAGAACAATGGGAGCAAGGCCGATGGCTCGTTTAATTCAAGACAAAGTGAAAAAACCATTGGCTAATGAAATTTTATTTGGTGAATTGCAACATGGTGGTAGTGTAACCGTTTCTTTGAATAAGAAAGATGACGAAATTACGTTTGATTATGTTAAAACAGATGTGCCAGAACAATGCATTCCAAACTAATTAAGTAAAATTATTTATCTTCTAATACTAAAAAACCAGCATTAAGCTGGTTTTTTTATTTAGCATAAAGCTAATTCGCATTAAGTGTCGTTAATAATTAACGAGCACGGAATACGATACGACCTTTTGATAGATCATAAGGTGTAAGTTGAACTGTAACTTTATCACCGGTTAGGATACGGATGTAATTTTTACGCATTTTACCTGAGATATGTGCAGTAACCATGTGACCGTTTTCTAACTCAACACGAAACATTGTGTTAGGCAAGGTATCAACGATTGTACCTTGCATTTCAATACTATCTTCTTTTGCCATTGGCGATGGATCCTTTGTCTTTTATACATACTCGGCATTATTTTGAGTATACTTGTAATTTCATCGGCGCATAATGCCAGAATAATTGAAAGGGGTAAAGGATTGTTGATTATTTATTGAGCCTTTTGCACTCAAGATAGCGTTGACTGCCTTACTTTCCAGCAGATTTGTGTAATTGCTCTTCTTTCATTTTTTAGTATTAAAGGAGAGCCATTGCCCATCAATAAATCGTTGATGAGGATTGAATTGTGTTTTGTAATTCATTTTTTTACATTTTTCAATGTAATAACCTAAATATAACCAATCAATATCTGATTCTTTAGCCAGCCGTAATTGTGTTAATACTGCATATTTCCCGAGTGAAGAAGCGCGATAATCGGGGTCATAAAAACAGTAAAAAGCACTCCAAAGGGTTTTGTTTCCATTATTAATTTGGTCTGTAATACTCACTGAAATTAATTTATCTCGATCGTAGACTTCTATAAATAATGGTTGGTTCCATGATGAGTTAATAAATTGCTCATATTGTTCAGTTGAAGTTGGGAACATCACACCATCAGAATGAACTTGTTCAATATATTTTTGGTATAAATCAAAATAATTTGGTTTATGGCTTTGTGTTACTTCGACTGAGAAATGTTTATTTTTATTGAGAAGTCTTTTTTGGCTACGAGATGGAATAAAGTTATTCACTGGAATTCGAAGTGATTGGCATGCTTGGCAGTTTTCACAGTGAGGGCGGTAAACTTGATCGCCGCTTCGACGAAAGCCATTTTCAATTAAAGAATAATAATACGCATGTGCATTAATCTCAGGATCAACGAGCATTAATAATCTTTCTTCCTGGTCATTGAGGTAAGAGCAAGGAAATGATTTTGTAACACCAACATTGAGTGAGATCGTTTGATTAAGCAAATGAGACCTGTCTTTCTTGCTAATAAAAGATAAAACCACAGTTAAAATATTGTTAACAAGCGGTTGCTTTTTATTAAATTTTCATGAAAAATACTGCCATTATAATGAGGCATTAAAAATGAACTTACAAACTATAATTGAAAAAAAAATTGTTGATCAGTTATCCCCGCAGTTTTTAAATGTTGAAAATGAAAGTAGTCAACATGCCGTCCCTAAAGATTCAGAAACTCATTTTAAAGTAACGGTTGTTAGCGATGCATTTCATGATATGCGTTTATTACAACGTCATCGTTTAATCAATCAATTACTAAGTGAAGAGTTGTCAGGCCCTGTCCATGCGCTTGCGTTGCATACCTGCACTCCAGAAGAATGGTCGAAACGAAATGGTTTGGTACGTGATTCTGCTCAATGTTTGGGTCAATCAAAATGAAGGATAAGGTTTAAAACTTATTAAATCCCTTTTGTCATTTTATTTTTAAGTCTAAAATTAAATTTTAATGGGTAAATACTTGAGAAAAGTTGAAAATGTAAACTTACGTCAATAACCCTTTGCTTTTCATATATCAATTTACCCTAATATAATGATATTATTTATTAATATTTTTTGTCTACATGTTGGCTGCTTGTTAAATTTTAAATGAGCAGAAAACCTGTAATAGTTAATGTCTAAATATTTATACTTTAAGTCGATTGATATTATTGGCTTTTGTATCGAAATATATCTTTGGACATTCGCTTTCTTCCCGTAAACATAGTGCGAGAGAATATGATTACTATAAAAAAAGGACTCGATCTCCCCATCTCAGGTGCGCCAGAACAATTAATTCACGATGCAGCTTCTGTTTCAGAAGTCGCGATACTAGGTGAAGAGTATATTGGGATGCGACCTTCGATGGCTGTTAAAGTTGGCGATCAAGTAAAAAAAGGACAACAACTTTTTAGTGATAAAAAGAATGTTGGCGTTATATTTACAGCCCCTGCTTCAGGTGTTGTTAAAGAGATAAATCGTGGCGCAAAACGTGTTTTACAATCCGTTGTTATTTCTGTTTCTGGAGAGGAAAGTGTTTCTTTTCCTAAATATGAAAGTAGTCAATTGGCAAGTATTGAACGTAATGAGATCGTCAACAATCTAGTTGAGTCAGGTGCTTGGACTGCTTTACGTACTCGCCCGTTTAGTAAAGTCCCCAAAATTGATGCAACACCTGCTTCTATTTTTGTTACCGCAATGGATACCAATCCTCTTGCGGCAGACGCACAGTTAATTATCAATGATAATCAGCAAGCTTTTTGTGATGGACTGACTTTATTAGCGCAACTTACATCGGGTAAGGTTTATGTGTGTAAAGATGAAGGAAGTTTGCCTAAGCCATCGATTGCTAATATAGAAGAGCATTCGTTTAGCGGTTTACACCCAGCCGGATTGGCGGGGACACATATTCATTTCATCGACCCTGTGTCTAGTACTAAACAAGTCTGGTCAATTAACTACCAAGATGTAATCGCTTTTGGATTATTGTTTACAACGGGTGAGCTTTACGTCAAGAAAGTGATTTCTCTTGCTGGTCCTGCCGTTAAAAAGCCAAGACTATTACGTACAGTAACTGGCGCATCTATTACTCAGTTAACAGCAAATGAACTGAACGCTGGTGAAATACGTATTATTTCTGGTTCGGTTCTTTGTGGTACTAAAGCAATGGGGCCGCATGCCTATTTAGGACGATACCATAATCAAATTACTGCGCTTGTTGAAGGCTATGAAAAAGAATTATTTGGTTGGGGAGCTCCTGGACTGAATAAATTTTCGGTCGCCAATGTTTTTGTTTCAGCGTTAAATAAAGCGAAGCGTTTTTCCTTTACCACAACGACGGGTGGTAGTGACCGTGCAATGGTGCCAATTGGGCAATATGAACGTGTTATGCCATTAGATATTTTGCCTACAATATTACTACGTGATTTGATCGTTGGTGATACCGATGAAGCGCAGGCATTAGGTTGTTTAGAGTTAGATGAAGAAGATTTAGCATTATGTACTTATGTTTGCCCTGGTAAATATGATTACGGCTCACTTTTACGTGATAACTTAAACAAAATTGAGAAGGAGGGCTGATAATGAGTCTTAAGGGTTTACTTGAGAAAATGGAGCCCCATTTTGAACCGGGCGGCCGATATGAAAAGGGGTATGCGTTATTTGAAGCAATCGCAACTTTTTTCTATACACCTGGTTTAGTTACCAAGGGAAAAACACACGTACGTGATGCGATCGATTTAAAACGTATGATGATTTTTGTTTGGCTCGCGACCTTTCCTGCTATGTTTTATGGCATGTATAACACCGGAGTCCAAGCTAATGATGCGATTGCCATGGGGTTATCTGCATTTGATAGTTGGCGTACTGATATTTTAAATATATTGGGTGTGGCGACTGGCAGTGGAGCGGGAGCTTTCGATAATTTCCTCTTTGGTGCGATGTATTTCTTACCCATTTATGCCGTTACTTTTGTTGTTGGTGGCTTCTGGGAAGTTTTATTTGCAACGGTACGTAAACATGAAGTCAATGAAGGGTTCTTCGTTTCCTCTGTTTTGTTCGCATTGATTGTGCCGGCAACGATGCCTCTATGGCAGGTTGCACTCGGTATTACGTTTGGTATTGTTGTTGCTAAAGAAATCTTTGGTGGTACTGGTCGTAACTTTATGAACCCTGCGTTAGCTGGCCGTGCTTTTTTATTCTTCGCTTATCCAACTAGTATTTCTGGTGATGCGGTTTGGACTGCTGTTGATGGTTTTTCTGGCGCAACATCGCTTAGTTTAGCTGCTCAGGGCGGTTTAGAAGCAGTCTCTCAATCTGGTTTAACTTGGATTGATGCATTCCTTGGTAATATGCAAGGGAGTATTGGTGAAGTTTCTACATTGGCTATCTTGATTGGTGGATTATTTATCGTTATCACGGGTATCGCTTCATGGCGAATTATTGGTGGTGTCATGATTGGTATGATCGCGCTATCTAGTTTATTTAATATAATTGGCAGTGATACAAATAGCATGTTTGCATTACCTTGGTATTGGCACCTTGTGATGGGCGGCTTTGCTTTTGGTATGGTCTTTATGGCAACGGATCCTGTTTCAGCGTCGTTTACGGATAAAGGTAAATGGGCTTATGGCTTATTAATAGGTGCCATGGTTGTCTTAATTCGAGTGGTTAATCCGGCTTTCCCGGAAGGCATGATGTTGGCTATCTTATTTGCTAACCTATTTGCACCATTATTTGATTACTTTGTTGTACAGGGAAATATCAAACGGAGGCTTTCACGCAATGTCTAATCAACAGGAAACATTCAAAAAAACAATATTGGTTGTACTAGCCGTATGTCTAGTCTGCTCGATTATTGTAGCGGGTTCTGCGGTTGGCTTACGTTCAACCCAACTTGCAAATAAAGAAAAAGATAAACAAAATAATATCTTAGCTGTTGCTGGATTAAGTATGGATAAACCTGTTGCGGAAATATTTGAACAGAATATTCAAACTAAGTTAGTTGATTTAGCAACGGGAGAGTTTGTTAATGTCGATGATCCAACTGATTATGACCAACGTCAAGCAGCAAAGGATCCTGAACAAAGCATTGCACTCACTGCGGATCAAAATATAGCGAAAATCGGCCGTCGTGCTAATTTAGCCACTGTTTACTTAGTGTCTGATGATGCAGGACAATTGCAACGCTTTATTTTACCTGTTCATGGTGCGGGGTTATGGTCGACTATGTATGCCTTTGTTGCTGTAGAAAGCGATGGTAATACAGTGGATGCTATAACCTATTATGAACAAGGGGAAACTCCAGGACTAGGTGGTGAAGTTGAAAATCCGCGTTGGCGTTCACTTTGGAAAGGTAAAAAGTTATTTGACGACCAAGGTAAACCTGCGATTAAAGTAGTAAAAGGACAAGCTCCAGTGGGTTCTGATTCTGAAATAGATGGTTTATCAGGTGCGACATTAACCAGTAAAGGTGTGGAAAATACATTTACATTTTGGTTAGGTGAGCAAGGTTTTGGACCATTTCTTCGCAATGTTCGTCAAGGAGCGTTAAATAATGGCTAAATCAAGTGAATTAAAAGCAGTATTAACATCGCCTATTGTTAGCAATAACCCTATTGCGTTGCAAATACTGGGTGTTTGTTCTGCATTGGCTGTAACCAGTAAACTAGAAACTGCTTTTGTAATGACATTAGCGGTAATGTTTGTAACTGCATTCTCAAATATGTTTATTTCAATGATCCGCAATTATATTCCAAATAGTGTGCGAATTATTGTTCAGATGGCAATTATTGCATCGTTAGTTATTGTCGTAGACCAAGTACTAAAAGCATATGCTTATGGTGTTTCTAAGCAGCTATCTGTTTATGTTGGTCTGATTATAACGAACTGTATTGTAATGGGACGTGCGGAAGCATTCGCAATGAAAAATTCACCTTTCCCAAGTTTTATGGATGGGATTGGTAATGGTTTAGGTTATGGGTTTATCCTAATGACTGTTGGCGCTATTCGTGAGTTCTTCGGTTCTGGTGCTTTATTTGGTATTGAAATTTTACCACTGACGTCTAATGGCGGTTGGTATCAAAGTAATGGTCTGTTACTGCTACCACCAAGTGCATTCTTTATCATTGGCGGCTTGATTTGGGTGATTCGAACCATTAAACCTGAACAAGTTGAGTCTAAGGAGTAATTTGAATGGAACATTATCTTAGTTTATTCGTTCGTTCTATTTTCATTGAAAATATGGCACTCGCATTTTTTCTTGGTATGTGTACTTTTCTTGCTGTTTCAAAGAAAGTTAAAACATCCATTGGTCTAGGTATTGCTGTTATTGTTGTATTAGGTATATCTGTTCCAGTCAACCAAGTTATTTATTTTAACCTTTTAGCGCCCGGTGCGTTAGATTGGGCTGGTTTACCAAATACTGATTTAAGCTTTTTAGGTTTCATTACCTTTATTGGTGTTATTGCGGCGTTAGTACAAATATTAGAGATGATTTTAGATAAGTACTTTCCCGCTTTATACCAAGCATTAGGTATCTTTTTACCGCTTATTACCGTGAACTGTGCCATATTTGGTGGGGTTGCATTCATGGTCCAACGTGAGTACAACTTAACTGAATCTGTTGTTTACGGTGTTGGTAGTGGTATTGGGTGGACATTAGCGATTGTTGCAATGGCTGGTATCCGTGAAAAACTTAAATATGCTGATGTACCTGATGGTTTAAAAGGTCTCGGTATTACATTTGTGACGGCAGGATTGATGGCATTAGGTTTTATGTCTTTCTCTGGTATTCAGCTGTAAAACAACGTATTTAGTTTATTGAAATTATGGGGGCTTTGTCCCCTTCAAAACAAGGAAAAGGTCGATGGAAATATTTCTCGGCGTAGCCATGTTTACCATTATTGTGTTGGCTTTGGTTGTTATTATTTTAGCAGCAAAGGCAAAATTGGTAAGCTCTGGCGATATTGCTATTTCTATTAATGATGACGAAGATAAAAAAATAACAACCCAGGCTGGTGGTAAATTACTTGGTGCACTGGCAAATTCTGGTATTTTTATCTCATCTGCTTGTGGTGGCGGTGGCACATGTGGTCAATGTCGCGTTAAAGTTAAATCTGGTGGTGGGGATATTTTACCTACGGAACTAGGTCACATTACTAAGCGTGAAGCCAAAGAAGGTGAGCGTTTAGCGTGTCAAGTGAATGTAAAGCAAGACTTAGATATTGAATTACCGGAAGAAATATTCGGTGTTAAAAAATGGGAATGTACAGTTATCTCGAACGATAACAAAGCGACCTTTATTAAAGAGCTTAAGTTGCAAATTCCCGATGGTGAATCTGTTCCATTTAGGGCTGGTGGGTATATTCAAATTGAAGCGCCTGCACACCATGTTAAATATAGTGATTTTGATATTGAAGAGCAATATCGAGGCGACTGGGAGCACTTTGGTTTCTTTAATTTAGAATCAAAGGTTGACGATGAAACGATACGTGCGTATTCAATGGCAAATTACCCCGATGAAGCGGGTTTAATTATGCTTAACGTGCGTATTGCGACACCACCACCACGTGATTTATCTTTGCCTTGCGGTAAAATGTCTTCTTATATATTCAGCTTAAAAGCGGGTGATAAAGTAACTATTTCTGGTCCGTTTGGTGAGTTCTTCGCTAAAGAATCTGAAAATGAAATGGTCTTTATTGGCGGTGGTGCTGGTATGGCGCCAATGCGTTCTCATATTTTCGATCAATTCCGTCGTTTAAAAACAAAACGTAAAGCAAGCTTCTGGTACGGTGCTCGTTCTAAACGTGAAATGTTCTACGAAGAAGACTTTGACAGTATTGCTGCTGAAAATGAAAACTTTACATGGCATGTCGCATTAAGTGACCCTCAACCTGAAGACAATTGGGATGGTTACACCGGCTTTATCCACAATGTACTATATGAAAACTACTTACGTGATCATGAAGCACCAGAAGATTGTGAATATTACATGTGTGGTCCACCAGTGATGAATGCAGCTGTTATTGCCATGCTTAAAGATTTAGGTGTGGAAGACGAAAACATAATGCTTGATGACTTTGGTTAAACTTAATGAATAAATTTACAATCAAATGGTTAGCCTTAATAGGGCTAACCTTTTTTATTGCTGCGTGTTCTAAAACAGAATCTGAAATAGTCGAAATTCAGGGTAAAACCATGGGGACTTATTATCAGATTAAATATGTTTTAGACCCGACGCAGCAAAAAAATGAATCCTTATCAACTCAAGCTATAAAAGTCCAAATAGATGAAAAGTTAGAGTTGGTTAATGATCTAATGTCGACTTATCGCCCTAATTCTGAATTATCGCGTTTTAATCAAACGGATAATTCAATGCCGGTGTCCGATGCCATGATTCATGTGGTTAAGTCTGCATTAACCATTTTTGAGCAATCAAATGGTGCCTATGATGTTACCGTCGGGCCTTTGGTTAATTTGTGGGGATTTGGTCCCGATAAACATCCAGACAAAGTACCGACACAAGCTGTCATTGATGAAAAAATGCAGCTGGTTGGTAGTCAATATTTGTCTATAGAAGGGAATAAGCTCGTTAAGTCAATCCCGACACTTTATGTTGATCTTTCGTCCATCGCTAAAGGGTATGGTGTTGATTTTATCGCTGAGTATTTGCAATCAATGGGCATTGAAAATTATTTAGTTGATATCGGTGGTGAACTTCGCGTACATGGGCGTAAACCAGAAAGTAAAAACTGGGCTGTTGCGATAGAGCGTCCTGTTGCTGGACAAAATGTACAACGTGTTATTAATGTTGGTAATAATGGCATTGCGACTTCAGGTGATTATCGTAATTATTTTGAATCCGATGGCATACGTTATTCACATACCATTGACCCTAAAACCGGCAAACCGATTACACATAAGTTGGCTTCAGTTACTGTGATAAACGAAAGTGCGATGTTAGCTGATGGCTACGCAACTGCGATTACTGTGTTAGGGCCTGATGCTGGATTTGAGTTTGCTAATAAACACCATCTTGCCGTGTATTTATTAGTGAAACAAGCTGAAGGATTTAAAGCTATATATACGCCGGAATTTAAACCTTATTTAGTGGAAGACTAACCCGTTTATCATCTATTTTAAGGTTACTCTCAATTTGTAGCTCTATGTCGCGAATAAAATCATTCGCGACATATTTCAACGTCACTTTCTGCCCATAATTATAACGATTTGTTCTTCTGTAACCATCGATCAAGTGCATTGGCGAAGGTTTGTTTCTCTTTATCGCCAAATTTATTTTGCCCTCCACTTATCTGTCCAATATTACGCAACTCTTCTGCAAAGTTTCTCATTGCCAATCGTTGGCGTATATTTTCTGCAGTGTAAAGCTCTCCTCGAGGATTCAATGCAGTGATCCCTTTATCTACAATCTCCGCTGCGAGCGGAATATCTTGGGTAATTACCAAGTCACGTACCTGAACATGTTGGCTGATATAGTTATCTGCGACATCAAATCCCTGTGCGACTTGCACCATTTTTATCAGCGAACGTTTGGGCAATGGTAGTGGGCTATTAGCAACAAAAACAAGTTCAGTACTTGTTCTTTGGCTAGCACGTAATACGATTTCTCTTACTGCGACGGGGCATGCATCAGCATCAATCCAAATTGTCATTTTCTAATCTCATTTTATTTCGTAGTAACAATTAATTATTGTAAATCATGGGCATTATGAATTGATTTGTATGATAACTGCAAATAAGTGATGCGTTATGTGTTGTAAAATTTTAATGTAAATGAAAGGCGTTAAATGTTTTTTATTTTTTTAACTTATTGATCTTATTTGTATTACGGTTAAAAAGGGGGAGTTGTAATGGTTTTTTGTGATACAAATAGTATTAATATTGATGCTTTATATACTATTTTATTTGCTAAAATTTTTACTTTTTATTCAAATAGCAGTTGACAGGTCCGCTTACTAATATATAATTCTTACCAGCTTGAAAGTTAGTTTTATATTTATGTTCGATGTTCCGTATTATGTACCGAATCCTATATTCATAAGTAATAGCAACACTTCTAGCAAACTGCCTTAATTTTTAAGGTTAAATTACTCAAATTAAATAGGATATTATTATGTCTACAACTACTGGTACAGTTAAATGGTTCAACGAATCTAAAGGTTTTGGTTTCATCGAGCAAGAAAACGGTCCTGACGTTTTCGCACATTTCTCTGCAATCGCAAGCACTGGTTTTAAAACTCTTGCTGAAGGCCAAAAAGTACAGTTCACTGTAACTCAAGGTCAAAAAGGTCCTCAAGCTGAAAACATCGTAGCGCTTTAATATCGCTTCGATGGTCTTTAATTAGACCATTTCGTTTGAATAGAAAGGTGAGTCATTGACTTGCCTTTTTTTATGCCCGTAAGAAAATTATGATAGGTTTATTGATAAAGGCCTGAGTATAATACCGTTATTATATTAGTTTGGAGAAATAATATGCGTTTGTGTGATACCCATATCGAAGAGTATTTAGATGCAGGTAAATTGATCATTACGCCTCGGCCACCGCAATCAGCAATTTCAGGGGTGAGTATCGATATTCGATTAGGCAATGAGTTTCGTGTTTTTAAAGAACATACTACACCTTATATTGACCTTTCTGGCCCGAAAACAGAAGTAGCTGCATCGTTAGATAAAGTGATGAGTGAAGTGATTGTTATAGAAGAAGATCAAGCTTTCTTCCTTCATCCTGGTGAACTAGCGCTTGCAGTTACTTATGAAGAAGTTACTTTACCTGCTGATATAGTAGGGTGGTTGGATGGACGTTCTTCATTAGCACGTTTAGGGTTGATGGTACATGTAACAGCACATCGAATCGATCCAGGTTGGTCTGGTAAAATAGTGTTAGAGTTTTATAACAGTGGTAAAATACCATTGGCATTGCGTCCTCAAATGACTATTGGTGCATTAAATTTTGAAGTGTTATCGGCTCCCGCAGCAAGACCTTATAATAAGCGTTCGAATGCCAAGTACAAAGAACAACAAGGGGCGGTTGCAAGTCGAATTAATCAAGATGATTAAGATTAATTAGTAGTTGGTGTCTATAAAACTAAACGATTGATTATCTGTTTTATTCTTTGTTATAAGTTGACGCCATTGGTATGATTTATCAGTGGCGTTTTTTTAGTGGCTGTTAGTTGTGTTAGCTATAAGAAATAAGTAAATATTATATATATCTTCTTTTTTGTTTTTGTATAATTACAACCGCATTTTTCAAAACACATCAAATTTGGTTAATAACTTCTCTATTGTTACTCTGAACACTATTCATGTAATTCTTAAGTAACAAATATACTAAAATATACGCATAACCGATTGCTAACTCGTTTTTTGGTTATTTTGTGTGTTGTTAAAATACAATTTACTATCTTAATCTCCTTCGAGGTTGATCATATTTTACAAAAATAACCAAGGAATTAGAATGTCAGGGCAAGGTTTTACAACAAAAGTAGTACACTCGGATCGTTTATTAAATCAAGAACATGGTGCAGTTCATGCTCCTATTCATAACTCAGTACCGTACGTATTTGAAGATGCGCAAGGCTTAATTGATGTTTTTCAAGGTAAGCAAGCAGGTCATGTTTATGCGCGTTCATCAACTCCGACTTTAGAGGCATTGCAGTATAAAATTAAACAGATGGATAATGGTGTTGCAACGGTGCTCTTTTCCTGTGGTATGTCTGCTATTGTTAGTTCTTTTCTTGCATTATTAAAATCTGGTGATCACTTAATCTGTAGTATTTTTCTTTTTGGTAACACAACTAGCCTGCTTGGTACTCTTAAAGGTTATGGTATAGAAGTGACCATGGTTGATGCGACGGATATAGAACAAGTTAAAGCGGCTAAAAAAGTAAATACTCGCATGGTGTTTGTTGAGACAATTGCTAATCCTGCAACGCAAGTTTGTGCCTTAGATGAAATTGGTGATTTTTGTGAATCTGAAAATCTTGTTTATGTCATTGATAATACGATTACATCAAGTTATTTATTTGACGCTACGACTGTAAAAGCGAGCTTAATTGTTACGTCACTTTCTAAATACGTGGCAGGTCATGGTAATGCGTTAGGTGGTGCTGTGACAGATACTGGATTATATAATTGGGAAAGTTACCCTAATATATTTCCAGCTTACCGTCATGGTGATAGTGCTATGTGGGGCGTGACGCAAATTAAGAAAAAAGGGTTACGAGATATGGGGGGCTGCTTAAGTTCTCAATCTGCTCATTTAATTTCCGTTGGCAGTGAAACGATGGAATTGCGTATGCAACGTCAATGTCAAAATGCATTAGCATTAGCCGAGTTTTTAGATTCTCATCCTAAAGTGGCTAAAGTTTATTACCCTGGACTGAAAGATCACGCTCAATATTCTTTGGCGAATCGTTTATTTAAAGATTTCGGCGCTATATTAAGTTTCGACCTTGTTGATGAAGAAGATTGTTGTGCAATGCTGAATAAATTAGATATCGTGGTTAGTGCAACACATCTTGGTGATAACCGTACTTTAGCTTTACCCGTCGCGCCGACTATTTATCATGAGATGGGGTTAGAAACGAGACAAAAAATGGGGATTAGTGAATCAATGATCCGTTGTTCTATTGGTATTGAAAATACTGAAGATCTCATTGAAGATTTTAGGCAAGCACTGGTTTAATATCGATGATAAAACCAATCGTAATCATTAGCTGATCTGTTTTACTGGTAGCAGTGTTTATTTCTTGGCTGAAAGTTTCGTTAAGGAAACAACTATTTAGATCATATATTTAATACAATTGGTATAAAAATATAAATGAATAGAAAGGGGCGTAAGCCTCTTTTTCGGAGTTGTTGTGTTAAAAGCATTTTTGATGTTAGTTTTTGTATTTAATAGTCATTTTTTATTGGCTCAGCCGCTGAATGAAGATAGTTTAAAAACAGAAGGGCGAGCGTTAGCTAACTATAAAACTTGTGCTGATATTGGGAAAGAGAACCAAGATGCAGTGATGCAAAGTTATTATCATGATTTGTATACGGATATGTCTTCTAAAACAAAACATTATGCTGAAGAAAAGCAGACTATTGTTAATAACGCTTATGAACTAGGACTTGTTGAATTTACTAAATTAAATAGGCAGAGTTTAGCTATTTTTTGCGATAGTCGTTTAGATGATTTGACCCGAAAAATGCAAGAGAAAAAATTAAAAACTAAGTAATACCGCTACTTCTTCCTAAGTAACGGTATAAGATAAATTAAAATTGATCGTCAGATTCTTTAATTTTGCCATATAAGTGTAAGGCATTATCTTTATTATCTTTTAACTCTTCAGGTATTTTAACTTGTGGCGTAGGAGCTGGTTGTTTTTTGGGCCCGGCTTTAGGGGCTTCAGCTGTGGCTTCTTTATTTTCTTTTTTATCTTCTGCTTTTTTTACACGAATTGTATTACCCGCTAATTTATAACCATTTAATTGTTTTATTGCCGCTTTTGCTTCACCAGCTTTAGGCATTTCAATAAATCCAAATCCCTTCGACTTTCCTGTTTCCTTATCCATTACTAGGGTACATGATTGAACCGCGCCAAATTGAGTAAATAAAGTGTGTAATTTTTCTTCTGTTGTGATTTTTGCGAGATTGCGAACAAGTAATTTCATAGAGACCTTTCTTAATGGTAGATAGTATTTATCTCTTCATTTTAACAGGAATTAAGGTTAGGCGTGGTCTTTTATAAAAATATACCCGTTACCATTCAAGATACAGAAATCAGCAAGATGAGAGGTGAGCAGATTCTAGGCATAAAGGTGAAGATCTAACGGGTATATAAAGTGCGATATTGAAGCTTGCAAATATCACATGCTGAAATAAAAGACTCGCTTAAAAATGATTTCGCTCCTCTTAATGAAAATATAATGGTTACTGGGTTATTTCTTAAATGCCTACCCATCCTAAACGTAATTAATATTTCCGGTTACATAAATGCTTATTTTTTTGGGAGGAGTTATCAGTGCTGAATTTCGAACTGATATTAAATGAATTAATTACCTTAATTTGCTATAGTTGCGCGATTCTAAAAAATGAAAACAATCTCGTACACAAAATTGCGTATAAACTAAGAGTAAATTTAAAATGGCAGACGCTAAGTTTCTAGAAGCCGTCAATTGTAGACGTACTTTCGCTATCATCTCTCACCCCGATGCGGGTAAGACAACCATTACTGAGAAAGTCTTATTATTCGGTAATGCTTTGCAAAAAGCCGGTACTGTAAAAGGTAAAAAATCGGGTCAGCACGCGAAATCTGACTGGATGGAAATGGAAAAAGATCGTGGTATTTCGATTACGACGTCGGTTATGCAATTTCCATACAATAACGGTTTAGTAAACCTCCTTGATACGCCTGGGCATGAAGATTTCTCTGAAGATACTTATCGAACGCTTACCGCAGTTGACTCCTGTTTAATGGTTATTGACTCGGCAAAAGGTGTAGAGCAACGTACGATTAAATTAATGGAAGTAACGCGTTTACGTGATACGCCTATTATTACATTTATGAATAAATGTGACCGAGATATTCGTGATCCCATTGATTTGATGGATGAAGTAGAAGATGTGTTGAATATTGCATGTGCACCGATTACATGGCCTATTGGCATGGGTAAAGAGTTTAAAGGTGTTTATCACTTACTGCGTGATGAAGTGATTCTTTATACATCTGGTCAAGGTCATACGATTCAAGATAGTCGAATTATTAAAGGGTTAGATAATCCAGAGTTAGATGAAGCACTGCCATTGTATGCCGATGATCTGCGTGAAGAAATGGAGTTGGTGTTAGGTGCGTCGAATGAATTTGATCAAGAACTGTTTTTAAAGGGTGAATTAACGCCTGTGTATTTTGGCACCGCATTAGGTAATTTTGGGGTTGACCATGTTTTAGATGGTTTAGTGGAATGGGCTCCGAAGCCGCTTTCTCGTCAAACGCAACAACGTGTTGTTGAGCCAACGGAAGAACAATTTTCAGGATTTATTTTTAAAATTCAAGCCAATATGGATCCAAAACATCGTGACCGTATTGCATTTATGCGTGTGTGTTCAGGTAAATATGAAAAAGGCATGAAAATGCGTCATGTACGCACGGGTAAAATGGTTAGTATTTCCGATGCTGTTACCTTTATGGCGGGTGATCGCGAAGCTGCAGAAGAGGCGTATCCTGGTGATATTATTGGATTGCATAACCATGGAACGATTCAGATTGGCGATGCTTTTACCAGTAATGAAGAACTTAAATTTACCGGTATTCCAAACTTTGCACCGGAAATGTTCCGTCGCATTCGTTTAAAAGATCCGCTTAAACAAAAACAATTGTTAAAAGGATTAATGCAGCTTTCTGAAGAAGGGGCTGTCCAAGTCTTTAGACCTTTACGTAGTAATGACTTAATTGTTGGGGCCGTTGGTGTGCTTCAGTTTGAAGTGGTTGTGCAGCGTCTTAAATCTGAGTATAAAGTAGAAGCACTTTATGAAGCGATTCATGTGGCGACTGCGTTATGGGTTGAAAGTGATGATCCGATTAAAATGGCTGAATTTGAGAAAAAAGCCTACGATAACCTCGCATTAGATGGCAGTAATAATTTAACTTATGTCGCACCGACAATGGTTAACTTAAATTTAGCGATAGAGCGTTATCCTGCTATTGATTTTAGAAAAACTCGCGAGCATTAATATTGCTAATGGATACCAATGTTAGTATTGGTATCCATTATATACCCGTTAGATCTTCACCTTTATGCCTAGAATCTGCTCACCTCTCGTCTTGCTGATTTCTGCACCTTGAATGGTAACGGGTATATTTTCAACTCTCTACTTGAGATAGGTGTAAAGATGTTTATAGACAGTCATTGCCATTTTGATTTTAGCTACTTTGATGGCAAGCGGGATTCACTTATGGAGCAACTCGCTGCATTAAATATCAATAAACTTATTATTCCCGCCACACAAAAAAATGCTTGGCTAACCATTTCAAAACTCGCTTCAGAGTTTAATAACCTGTATTACTCATTAGGCATTCATCCTCATTTTTTAGCTAACTTTCAACCCCAAGATTTATATTTACTTGAAAAATCACTAAGCAATAAAGAAACAAATTGTATTGCATTAGGCGAGATCGGACTTGATAAGCGCATTGATACAGATCTTGCAATACAAGAAGATGTATTTATTCAACAATTACGAATTGCTCAAAAACTCAACTTGCCTGTTATTTTACATATTGTTAAACAGCAAGGACGAGTTCTACAAATTTTAAAGCAAGAAAAATTTACCCAAGGCGGTGTATATCATGCTTTTTCGGGGAGTTATGAGGTAGCGACTGAATTTATAAAACTAGGTTTTAAATTAGGTATCGGTGGCGTGATAACTTATCCAACAGCAAATAAAACAAGAGAAACAATAGGGCGTGTACCGATTGAATCGCTAGTATTAGAAACCGATGCGCCAGATATGCCACTTTATCAACAGCAGGCTAAAAACAATTCACCCATTAATTTATTAACTATTTTTGATGTGTTATCGAGTTTTCGAAGTGAGTCTAAAAGTTGCTTAGCAACACAAATATATAAAAATACCGAGACTATTTTTTCCTTAAATAATGACTAATTTTTAAAATTAACGTAGAATAATCGCCTTTTTGAAATATAACTAACAGCAACTTAAAGGTGATGATTAATGGTTCAATATCCAATGACAGCAAAAGGTGCAGAAACATTACGTTCTGAGCTTGAGAATTTAAAATCGGTAAAACGCCCTGAGATTGTTGCAGCAATAGCGGAAGCACGCGAACATGGTGACTTAAAAGAAAATGCTGAATACCATGCTGCACGTGAGCAACAAGGTTTCTGTGAAGGGCGTATTCAAGATATCGAAGCTAAGTTATCTAATGCACAAATTATTGATGTGAGTAAACTAACTAATACAGGTAAAGTTATTTTCGGTACAACCGTGACTATCGTGAACGTTGATACGGATGAAGAAGTGACTTATCGTATTGTTGGTGATGATGAAGCTGATATCAAGAAAAATTTAATTTCGGTAAGTTCGCCGATTGCGCGTGGCTTGATTGGTAAAATGGTTGATGATGAAATCGCCATTGTGACACCGGGCGGCACAATGGAATATGAAATAATCAATGTGCAACATATTGCATAACGATTTGCTTTCTTCCATAAAAAAACCCAGTTTAACTGGGTTTTTTTATGGGGTAAAATAGCCGAGAAATTATTGGCGTGGAAGCTCAATCTTTTTATTTTCACTTTGGCGATATAAAACCACGATATGTCCAATTTTAGCAATATTAAGTGCTTCAGTTTCTCGCACAATGGCATCAATAATTAATTGTTTCATTTCACGGTCATCGGTAGCTACTTTAACTTTGATGAGTTCATGGAAACTGAGTGCATTCTCTATCTCTGCGAGAACACCTTCAGTCAATCCATTTTGGCCAAGTTGCACAACAGGTTTTAGTTGATGAGCAAGACCTTTTAAGTGCTGTTTTTGTTTATTTGATAATTTCATACAAATATCTTTCATTAAGGGTTGAAAAATGGGCATTCTACCCTTAATTAATAACCTTTACTATTTTGATTGTTATTTATCCCATTTATTAATTGGATAGTAGGTAGATCGAGGAAAAATTGATGGGTAAAAAAGTAAATGCCGGTGAAGCTAAACCTGGTGGTGCGAAAAAAAGTCATTCATCAAGCTCTAAACGTTGGATGCAAGAGCATGTTAGTGACTTTTACGTAAAAGAAGCTAATAAAAAAGGGCTACGTTCTCGAGCGGTATTTAAGCTTGAAGAAATAAATAATAAAGATAAATTAATCCGTTCGGGGATGACTGTTGTTGATTTAGGTGCTGCTCCGGGTAGTTGGTCGCAATGGGCGGTTGATACCGTTGGTTTAAACGGAAAAGTGATTGCTTGTGATATTTTAGCAATGGACTCCATTGCTGGTGTTGATTTTTTACAGGGGGATTTCCGCGAGGAAGCCGTCTTAGATGCTTTGCTTAATCGTATTGGTGATAAAAAAGTCGATGTTGTATTGTCAGATATGGCACCGAATATGAGTGGAAATACTGCGATTGATCAGCCTAAGTCAATGTATTTAGTCGAGCTTGCATTGGATATGTGCCGCAGTGTATTGGTTAAAGATGGTAGTTTTATTGTTAAAGTCTTTATGGGTAGTGATTTTGATGCCTTTATGACCGAAGTAAGAAAGTTATTTAAAACCGTTAAAACGCGTAAACCTGATTCTTCTCGCGCTCGTTCTCGAGAAGTTTATTTGGTTGCAACCGGGTATAAATAATTGCTATATAAAAAGACCTAAATATGCTAATTTTTGCATATACATTTGGTTCAAAAGTATTGGTTTAAATAAATTTTTTTATCACGTTAGTGTTATGTTAACGGTTTATTAATTAGTAGCGAGTGCTTTTAAACTGTAGTAATCTATAAACTTATTTTTTAATAACATGAGGTTTGCATCTTGAACGATATGGCAAAAAACCTGATATTGTGGCTAGTCATCGCAGTAGTATTAATGTCTTTATTCCAAGGGTTTGGAGTAGATGATACTAAACAATCCCAATTAGACTACACAACATTCGTCAAAGAAGTGGGTCAAGGGCAGATTCAACAGGTTCAGATTAAGGATCAAGAAATCCAAGGTCTGAGACGTAATCAAAGTAAATTTGTTACTTATATTCCAGCACCCGATGATGATCTTATCAATGATTTGATTAAAAATGATGTGCTTGTAAAAGGTACTCCACCGGAAGAAACTAGCTTCCTGACATCAATATTTGTGTCTTGGTTCCCAATGTTGCTATTGATTGGCGTATGGGTATTCTTCATGCGTAATATGCAAGGTGGCGGTAAAGGTGGCGCAATGTCATTTGGTAAAAGTAAAGCCAAATTGATGGGAGAAGACCAAATCAAAACAACCTTTGCAGACGTTGCGGGTTGTGATGAAGCGAAAGAAGATGTTAAAGAGTTAGTTGATTATCTAAAAGATTCAACGAAATTCCAAAAATTAGGCGGTCGTATTCCTACTGGTGTGTTACTGGTCGGTCCTCCTGGTACAGGTAAAACATTATTGGCTAAAGCAATTGCCGGTGAAGCAAAAGTACCTTTCTTCTCTATTTCAGGTTCAGATTTTGTTGAAATGTTTGTTGGTGTTGGTGCATCTCGTGTACGTGATATGTTTGAACAAGCTAAAAAATCAGCGCCTTGTATTATCTTTATCGATGAAATCGATGCCGTAGGTCGTCAACGTGGTGCTGGTGTTGGTGGTGGTAATGATGAACGTGAACAAACCTTGAACCAAATGCTAGTTGAAATGGATGGCTTCGAAGGTAATGAAGGTATTATCGTTATTGCTGCAACTAACCGTCCAGATGTACTTGATGCTGCATTACTACGTCCTGGTCGTTTTGACCGTCAAGTTGTGGTTGGATTACCGGATGTACGTGGCCGTGAGCAAATCTTAAATGTACATATGCGTAAAGTACCATTATCTGATGATGTTCAAGCTAGCGTAATGGCACGTGGTACACCTGGTTTTTCAGGGGCAGATCTTGCTAACTTGGTGAACGAAGCAGCTCTATTTGCTGCGCGTGGTAACAAACGTACCGTTGGCAAAGACGATTTTGAGCAAGCTCGCGATAAAATATTAATGGGTGCCGAACGTCGTAGCCTTGTTATGCGTGAAGAAGATAAAGAATCTACTGCATATCATGAGGCTGGGCATGCGATTGTTGCAAGACTAGTACCGAAGCATCATCCGATTCATAAAGTGACTATTATCCCTCGTGGACGAGCGTTAGGTGTGACTCAGTTCTTACCTGAAGGCGATCAAATCAGTCAAAATCGTACTGAATTAGAAAGCAGTATTTCCGTTGCTTATGGTGGTCGAATTGCAGAAGCATTAATTTATGGCGATGACAATGTATCTACCGGTGCATCGCAGGATATTAAACAGGCGTCATCGATTGCTCGTGCGATGGTCACTGAGTGGGGCTTCTCTGAAAAGCTAGGTCCAGTTTTACTCGCGACTGATCCAAATACATTACGTTCAAATGTTGTGTCGGACGATACGGGGAAAGTAATTGATGAAGAAGTTAAATTCTTTATTGAAAAGAACTATGCACGTGCTGAAAAACTATTAACTGACAATATCGATATTTTACATGCAATGAAAGATGCATTAATGAAATACGAAACAATTGATAGTGCTCAGATTGATGATCTTATGTCACGTACTGATGTACGTCCTCCTACTGATTGGGAAGAAGTGATTAAAACACCTGAACCAACAGAAGAGAAAAAGAATACTGATGAGGCTGTTGATGAAAAAACTGAAACAAACTCTCAGGATTTAAATAAATCGGACAGCATTGATGATTCAGCTGATGTCGAGACCACAGTAGTTGATACTGATAGTGATGCAATAGATAAAACTGAAGATAAATAGAAAGATTTATTTGTTTTCAATTGAATAAAAACCTAAGCTTGCTTAGGTTTTTTTATGAATGCGTTATAATACCGAATTCAATAATTAGAATATTTGTGCTTGTGAAATGGAATAGTAACTTGGTTATTGAGCGTGTTATTAATGCCTAATTACAAAAGCACCATTTCGTTTGTAGCATCTATTTTCGTCGTATCTATAAATAGCCTACAGTGATGAACGAAATTGATTTGATAATTTAATGGTTTGTACAATGCAGTTAGATAATAAACACAAAAAATTAGACTTAAATTCACCCAAAGTGATGGGAATATTAAACGTCACACCTGATTCATTTTCTGATGGCGGTCGTTTTTCTCATTTAGACAAGGCATTAATCCACGCAGAAGAAATGGTGAATCAAGGCGCTGCTATTATTGATATCGGTGGTGAATCGACTCGTCCTGGTGCGAGTGATGTATCGCTTGATAATGAGTTAGAGCGTGTCATTCCTATTATTGAAAAAATTAATCGTAATATCGACTGTTGGATATCGATTGATACCAGCAAAGCCGTAGTTATGAAGGAAGCGGTTAATGCCGGGGCAGATATTATTAATGATATTCGAGCATTGACTGAACCAGGTGCACTACAGGTTGCAGTTGATGCAAATGTGCCTGTTTGTTTGATGCATATGCAAGGTGCACCGAGATCAATGCAAAACGCCCCTGATTATAATGACGTGGTACAACAGGTTGAAGATTTCTTATTAAATAGAGTTGAGACTTGTCTTGCTGCTGGAATTAAGAAAAATAATATCATTTTAGATTTAGGATTCGGCTTTGGGAAACAATTAAAGCATAACTATCAATTATTAGCTGCAACGCAACGATTTGTTGATCTTGGTTACCCAATATTAACGGGCGTTTCAAGAAAATCGATGTTTGGCCAATTATTAAACCGTGATGTTGAACATCGCCTTGCAGGCAGTTTAGCAGGGGCTTTGATTGCGGCGCAGCAAGGTTCTCAAATATTACGTGTACATGATGTTGCTGAAACCGTGGATGTATTGCGTGTATTACAAGAAGTTAATTTATACCGATAAAAATTAGCAAAGAGATTTAATCATTATTGATGCGTTATTTAATCAATTTTTTTGCTATTGCTCGTTTTATTAAAAAGAGAAAAACATGGAAAAGAAATATTTTGGTACTGATGGTGTTCGAGGTAAAGTTGGCGACTCAATTATTACGCCTGAATTTGCATTAAAGCTGGGGTGGGCTGCTGGTCGCGTACTTGCTAAATCTGGCTCACAAAAAGTATTAATTGGTAAAGATCCTCGTATCTCGGGATATATGTTAGAAGCTGCTTTACAGGCAGGGTTAACTGCTGCGGGGTTACGTCCTGTGTTAATGGGTCCTATGCCAACACCTGCGGTTGCTTATTTAACGCGAACCTTTCGCGCTGCAGCGGGTATTGTGATCAGTGCTTCTCACAATCCATATTATGATAATGGTATTAAATTTTTCTCCGATGCAGGGGTAAAATTATCGGAAGAAGTTGAACTCGAAATTGAAGCCGAAATAGATAAAGAACTTAGATGTGTAGAGTCGAGTGAACTGGGTAAAGCTTCTCGTATTGAAGATGCAGCAGGACGTTATATTGAGTTCTGTAAAAGTACCTTTCCAAGCCGTTATGATTTACGTGGTTTAAAAATCGTTGTCGATTGTGCAAATGGGGCAACTTATCATATTGCACCACTTGTTATTAATGAGTTGGGCGCTAAAGTCGTTACCATGGGCGTTGAACCAAATGGTGTAAATATCAATCTTAATTGTGGTGCAACCAGTATGGAAGCATTAGCCGAACGCGTTGTAACAGAAAAGGCTGATTTCGGTATTGCCTTTGATGGTGACGGTGATCGAGTCATGATGGTTGACCATACCGGTTATATTCTTGATGGTGATGAACTCCTTTACATCATTGCGCGAGATAGGTTACGTAGTGGTCGCCTCAATGGTGGTGTGGTCGGGACTAAAATGTCTAACCTTGGATTAGAACAAGCGTTGAAAACCCTCGGAATTCCCTTTGCACGTTCAGATGTCGGTGATCGTCATGTTATGGAATTAATGCATAAAAATGGTTGGACGCTTGGTGCCGAAAATTCAGGTCATGTTATCTGTGCCGATTTATTATCAACGGGCGATGGAATTGTTTCAGGCTTACAGGTGATGAGTGCCATGCAAAGTACTGGGATTTCCTTGCGAGATCTGCATCAGGGAATGAAAAAACATCCGCAAATATTACTGAATATCCGTTTTAATAATGAAATTGACCCACTTAAAGACGAAGACGTTCTAGCAGAGTCCAAGCGTATTGAAGCATTATTAGGTGAAAAAGGGCGTGTATTACTTCGAAAATCAGGTACTGAACCAGTATTTCGAGTAATGGTTGAAGCTGATGCAGAAGAAGATGTCGTTAAAGGTTACGCTCAATCAATCGCAGATAAAGTTAAAGTGTAATTTATAGCCCTTTAAAATTGACAAATCATGGCTTTCATTTGAGAGCCATTGTCTTTTGGGGCATAAAAATAAGCGTGAATATTTACTTCGCGTATGTTTTTTGAGCTATTGAATGATAAAATGTCAAAAAGCGTTAAATTCAGTCGATAATTTCTTGTGGTTTAGTCGCGTATTGGGTAATATTCTGCAGCTTCTTTAGCAGAGTATAAAGAATTTTTTTTGGAAAGGTCGGTGTATATCCTATGTATGAAATACTGTTAGTTGTTTATTTAATTGTTGCTATTTTCTTAATTGGATTTGTATTAATCCAGCAAGGAAAAGGTGCAGGCATGGGCGCATCTTTCGGGTCTGGTGCTTCAAATACAGTATTTGGTGCTAGTGGTGCCGGTAACTTCATGACGCGTACAACTGCGCTTCTTGCAATTACATTCTTTGTATTGAGTTTAGTATTAGGTAACCTCTCAACTAAAAAAGTATCAGTTAATGATGATTTTTCTGACTTAACTATTGAACAACCAGTAGAGCAAGATGTTGCACCTGTTGTTGATACTAATACCTCAAGTGATATTCCAGAGTAAAATACTCTAATAAAAAATGCGGATATGGTGGAATTGGTAGACACGTAGCCTTGAGGGGGCTATGGCTTAGGCCGTGAGAGTTCAAGTCTCTCTATCCGCACCAAATTTTAGTAATTGTTGATAATAGCGATTGCTTAGAAATACTTAAGTCGGTATAATGCCGGCATTCGATACACAGATGATAATCGTGTGTCATGTTCGATGACTCGGACACTGAATGAAGCTCCAATTTATTGGGGCTTTTTTGTTATTTGTGAAGTTGAAACTTATCATTTTGACTTCTGGATAGAACAGCTTTTTCTTTGTTTTTAAGGAATCATAAGTTGTTAATTAAATAGGGCTATATGCCCTTTTTTTGTTTCTGAAAGGGGATGGATTTGGCAAGTTTAGAACAACGTTTAACTGAAATGTTGACACCTAGTGTTGAAGATCTTGGCTATGAATTAGTTGGGATTGAGTATATTCGTGCGGGTAAGCACTCAACATTACGAATTTATATCGACCAGGAAGCTGGTATTTTAGTTGATGACTGTGCCGCAGTAAGTAGACAGGTTAGTGCGATTATGGATGTTGAAGATCCAATTACTAATGAATATACCTTAGAGGTATCATCACCCGGTCTAGAGCGTCCTCTTTTTTCAGCTGCGCATTATCAAGCATTCATTGGTGAAGAAGTAAAAGTTCAACTAAGAATGCCAATTCAAAACCGTCGTAAATGGAAAGGTGTGATTACTTCCGTTGAAGGCGAAATAATTTGTATCAATGTTAATGGTGTAGAGGAGCGTTTTGCTCTGAGCAACATCCAAAAAGCGAATATAGTTCCAAAATTTGATTAATTAAGGCGATTACAGATGAATAAAGAGATTTTACTTGTCGTTGAAGCAGTATCTAACGAAAAAGGTCTTCCTCGTGAAGCGATTTTTGAGGCATTAGAAAGTGCACTGGCGATTGCAACTAAAAAGAAATATGAAAGCGACATTGAAGTGCGCGTTGATATCGACCGTGATACTGGTGAATTCGAGACATTCCGTCGTTGGTTAGTACTTGCTCCTGATGCTGAAATGGAAAATCCTTGTAAAGAGATGACCTTCGAAGCAGCAGAATACGACAATCCTGATATTCAAATCGGCGAATTTATCGAAGACGAAATTGATTCAGTAACATTTGACCGAATTACTACGCAAACAGCTAAACAAGTTATCGTACAGAAAGTACGTGAAGCCGAACGTGCACAAGTTGTAGAGCAATATGCAGAGCAAGAAGGTGAGTTGATTACTGGTGTGGTAAAACGCATGAACCGTGATAACATTTTATTAGATTTAGGGAATAACGCAGAAGCCGTTATTTTCCGTGATGAAATGCTACCACGTGAAAACTTCCGCCCAGGCGACCGTCTACGCGGATTGCTTTATGCTGTTCGTCCTGAAGCGCGTGGTGCACAACTTTTCGTTACACGTACTCAACCGGAAATGTTAACTGAACTATTCCGTTTAGAAGTACCTGAAATTGCGGAAGAGATGATTGACTTAATGGGCGCTGCTCGTGATCCTGGCTCGCGTGCCAAAATTGCTGTTAAGTCAAATGATCAACGTATCGATCCTATCGGTGCTTGTGTTGGTATGCGTGGCGCACGTGTACAAGCCGTATCTGGTGAACTAGGCGGCGAGCGTGTTGATATTATCCTATGGGATGAGAATCCTGCGCAATTTGCAATCAATGCAATGGCGCCTGCTGAAGTCGCATCAATCGTGGTTGATGAAGATACACACAGCATGGATATTGCCGTTGAAGAAGACAATCTAGCACAAGCTATTGGTCGAAATGGTCAGAATATTCGTCTTGCATCACAGCTAACTGGCTGGGAACTTAATGTAATGACGGTTGCTGAATTGAAAGCAAAACACCAAGCTGAAGCAGAGAATGTCATCAGCGTGTTTACAGAAGCATTAGAAATTGATGAGGAGTTTGCCGGCGTACTAGTTGAAGAAGGTTTTAGTTCTTTAGAAGAGATCGCTTACGTGCCTATCAATGAACTATTAGAAATTGATGGTTTAGATGAAGACATCGTTGAAGAATTACGCTCTCGCGCTAAAGATATTTTAGCGACTAAAGCTTTAGCACAAGAAGATAGCTTAGCAGGGGCACAGCCTGCCGATGACCTATTAGCACTTGAAGGTTTAGAAGGCCATTTGGCATTCGTACTGGCTAGTAAAGGCATTATTACACTTGAAGATCTCGCTGAACAAGCTGTTGACGATCTACTAGAAATTGAAGAGCTGAACGAAGAAAAAGCAGGTAAGCTGATTATGGCTGCCCGTAATATCTGTTGGTTCAGCGACGATGCCGAATAAGCATCAGAGAGGAGAAAAAAAATTATGACAGATATTTTAATAACAGATCTTGCAAATGACCTAAATAAATCCGTAGATGCATTGGTAGAACAGTTTGCCGAAGCCGGAATTAAAAAAGGTACAAACGACAAAGTTAGTATTAAAGAAAAAGAAGAGCTTGTTTCATTTTTACAGAAACAACATGGCGGTTCAGGCAAAAAGAAAATGACTTTACAGCGTAAAACAAAAACAACGTTGAATGTTAAAGGTCAAAATAACGCCGTGAATGTTGAAGTGCGTAAAAAACGTACCTATGTAAAACGTGAAGATACTGAAGCTCTAGCAAAACAAGCGGCTGAAGAATTGGCGGCTAAAGAAGCTGAAGAAGCAAAATTACAAGCTGAAATGGAAGCTAAAAAAGTAGCAGCCGAAAAATTACAAGCAGAAAAATTAGCAGCTAAGAAATTAGCCGATGAAAAAGCGAAGAAAGCAGCTGCGGCAAATAAAGAAAAACAAGCTGTAAGTAAAGTGGCTAAAACGCCAGAGCAAATTCAACAAGAGCAAGAAGCAGCGGCTATTCTGAAAAAAGCAGAACAAGAAGCACTTGAAAAAGCTGAAAAAGAAGCGGCAAAAGTAGCAGAAGAAGCTAAGAAATTAGCAGAAGAAAACTCTGCACGTTGGGCTGCAGAAGAAGCTGCACGTAAAAAAGCAGCTGAAGGTACTGATTACCATGTAACTTCTTCTAAAGAAGCACAGGCAGCGGAAGATGCGTCTGATTCTCGTGCGGAAGGACCTTCTCGTCGTAAGAAAAAGAAAAAAGCAGCTGCGCCAGCTCAAGCGCCACAAGGTCGTCGTGGACGTCGTGGTAAAAAAGGCAATGTTGCAACACCTTCTGCTTTACAACAGGCATTTGAAAAACCTGCTGCTAAAGTAGAGCGTGATGTGAAAATTGGTGAAACAATTTCTGTTGCTGAGCTTGCTAATAAAATGGCAGTTAAAGCGACTGAAGTTATCAAAGTAATGATGAAAATGGGTGCAATGGCAACCATTAACCAAGTGATTGACCAAGAAACAGCGACAATTGTTGCAGAAGAAATGGGTCACAAAGTTATCCTTACTAAAGAAAATGAATTAGAAGAAGCGGTACTTGCTGAAGCACAGGAAGGCGGTGTGAAAACATCTCGCGCACCTGTTGTTACTATTATGGGTCACGTTGACCACGGTAAAACATCATTACTTGATTATATTCGTCGTGCAAAAGTTGCCGATGGTGAAGCCGGTGGTATTACTCAGCATATTGGTGCTTACCACGTTGATACAGATAAAGGTATGATTTCATTCCTTGATACTCCTGGACACGCGGCGTTTACATCAATGCGTTCTCGTGGTGCTAAATCAACGGATATCGTTGTTCTAGTTGTTGCTGCCGATGATGGTGTAATGCCACAGACAATTGAAGCGATTCAACATGCGAAAGCTGCTGGTGTACCTCTGATTGTTGCTGTAAATAAAATTGATAAAGAAGCTGCTGATCCAGATCGTGTTAAAACTGAGCTTTCTCAGCATGACATTATTTCTGAAGAGTGGGGCGGTGAGAATATCTTCGTACATGTTTCTGCAAAAGTAGGAACAGGCGTACCTGAGTTACTTGATAGCATCTTGCTTCAAGCGGAAATGCTTGATTTAGAAGCTGTTGCAACGGGTCCTGCATCGGGTGTTGTTATTGAATCTCGTCTTGATAAAGGTCGTGGTCCAGTTGCTTCTATTCTTGTGCAGCAAGGTGAACTTAAGCAAGGTGATATTGTACTATGTGGGCTTGAATACGGCCGTGTTCGTGCAATGCGTGATGAAGATGGTAAATCTATCGACACTGCTGGTCCATCTATCCCTGTTGAAGTACTTGGTTTATCTGGTGTACCGCAAGCGGGTGATGAAGCAACGGTTGTTCGTGATGAGAAAAAAGCACGTGAAGTTGCCTTGTACCGTCAAGGTAAATTCCGTGATATCAAACTTGCACGTCAACAAAAAGCGAAACTTGATAACATGTTTACGAACATGGAAGCTGGCGAAGTGTCTGAACTTAACATCGTACTTAAAGCCGATGTACAAGGTTCACTTGAAGCGATTTGTGATTCATTGAATAAACTATCGACTGATGAAGTTAAAGTTAACATTATTGGTCGTGGTGTTGGTGGTATTACTGAAACCGATGCATCACTTGCTTCTGCATCTGGCGCAATTGTTATCGGCTTTAACGTACGTGCTGATGCATCGGCTCGTAAGCTAATTGATAACGAAGCAGTTGATTTACATTACTACAGCATCATCTACGATCTAATTGATGAAGTACGTGCTGCAATGGGTGGCTTATTATCACCTGAATTTAAACAAGAAATCATTGGTCTTGCAGAAGTTCGTGATGTGTTTAAATCGCCAAAAATTGGTGCTATCGCTGGTTGTATGGTGACAGAAGGTATAATCAAACGTAACAATCCTATCCGTGTATTACGTGAAAATGTTGTTATCTATGAAGGTGCGCTTGAGTCGCTACGTCGTTTTAAAGATGACGCTAATGAAGTCCGTAACGGTATGGAATGTGGTGTCGGCGTTAAGAACTACAATGACGTTCGCGTTGGTGACCAAATTGAAGTATTCGAAGTTATTGAAGTTAAACGTACTTTGTAATTTCAAAGCCACTTTAATACCAATTGGATTGGTATGAGTTAAAGAATGGAGGCTTTGTGCCTCCATTCTTATTTAGAAAGATAAATGATCATTCAAATGATCAAGGAGTTATAAAATGGCCAAAGAATATAGCCGTACTTCTCGAGTATCGCAACAGATTCAAAAAGAACTTGCGCGCATATTGCAACAGGAAGTGAAAGACCCTCGTATTGGCATGGTAACTATTTCAGGTGTTGATATCACCCGTGATCTTGCCTATGCAAAAGTGTTTGTTACCTTTTTAACAATCGGTGAGCAAACTAATGAAGAATCCTTAGAAGGGCTTAATGCTGCCTCGGGTTACATTCGTCGCTTATTAGGTAAAGCGATGCGTTTACGTATTGTTCCTGAAGTACGTTTTTGCTTTGATGAAACTCTCACGGAAGGTTTGCGTATTTCTGAAATGGTGAGTAGTGCAATTCAATCAGATAAAGCCAAGCATCATGATTCAGAGGACTTAGTCGAGGAAGATAAGTAATGGCAAGAAGAGGAAAAGGGCGTTCAATCAATGGGATTGTACTGTTAGATAAACCAACTGACATTAGTTCTAATCATGCATTGCAACGTGTTAAACGTATTTTCTTTGCTAATAAAGCGGGCCATACCGGTGCGCTGGATCCATTAGCAACGGGTATGTTGCCAATCTGTTTAGGTGAAGCGACCAAATTTTCTCAGTTTTTACTTGATTCCGATAAGCGTTATACGGTTACAGCAACCTTAGGTATTCGTACAACAACCAGTGACTCTCAAGGTGACGTAGTAGAACAACGAGATGTGTCTGTTACACAGGAACAACTTGATGCTGCTGTTGATACTTTTCGTGGTGATATCATGCAGGTTCCCTCAATGTTTTCGGCATTAAAACATAAAGGGCAACCGCTTTATAAATATGCTCGAGAAGGGATTACGATTGAGCGTGAAGCGCGCCCAATTAGCGTATATGAAATTAATCAATTACGTTTTGAGGGTAATGAAGTAGACCTCGATATTCATGTTAGTAAGGGAACATATATTCGTACTATCGTTGATGATCTTGGTGAGTTATTAGGTTGTGGGGCGCATGTATCTATGTTGCGTAGAACTCAAGTGGCTGATTATCCTTACGAGCGAATGGTGACGATTGAGCAATTAGAAGCGTTAATTGAACAGTCGAAAGGTGAAGATATTAGTCCCTACGAACTCCTAGATCCTTTATTATTAGATATGGATACGGCAGTTAAAAAGTACCCAGAAGTTAATATTAGCGATGAAATGGGGGAGTATGTTCTGCACGGACAACCCGTTCAAGTGTTTGGTGCGCCGGATAATACCATTGTGCGTATTACCGTCGGGGAAGCACATACTTTTATCGGCGTGGGCCAGATGAACGATGATGGTTTAATCGCGCCTAAACGATTAGCTAATTTATAAAAAAGTAGTGAGTGACGAGTTGCTTATACCAATTGTATTAAATAGATCAGCTAATTATTACGATTGGTATTATTATGAAGCTAGCCACTCACAGCTGCTAGAGAGGTAAAATGACAAAACTTGATTTCTCTGCGGTTAATAACGCAGCAACAAAATCATTTAATGCGCAACGGAATTTAATTAAAAGAATCGGGAAAGGTGAAACCATTCTTTGTACGACTTGCAAACAGCCTTTGACACTTTCTGTTTCTAAGTTAGAACAACCCGGCGTTACTTGCCAAAAGGGCTGTACAAACATTGCATTGGAATTAGATGTTTAATTTTACCGTTTGTGGGTATTAATCAATTCATTAATGGGTAGTGCCTTGCTAAAAAAATATCCCTGTAAGTAATCACATTTTAATTGATTCAATAATTCAGTTGATTCTTTAGTTTCGACGCCTTCAGCAACCACCGTACAATTTAAATTATGCGCAAGGGAAATAATCGATTTAACAATAGCGTGACTTGTTTCCCCTTGTTTCATTAAATTGACAAAGGAACGATCTATTTTTATCTGATCGATAGGTAATTTTAATAACATCGAAAGCGATGAGTACCCCGTTCCAAAATCATCTAAGCTAATTAAAAACCCTTGATCTGATAGTTTCTGTAAAATCGATTTCGTGATAGTAATATCTTGCATAATCGCTGTTTCTGTTACTTCTAGCACCAATTCACAGGGTAATATGTGTTGTTGTGCAATAAGCTCTGCAAGATATATTGAGATTTGTTCATTTTGTAGATCGCAGGTTGATAAATTGACATGGATACATGCCTGAATATTTGATTGCTTCAATAATCTTAGATGTTCACAAATAGTATCGAGTACCTGTACTGTCACCCTACCAATTAAGTGGCTTTCTTCCGCAATGGGGATAAATTTGTCTGGTGGTATAAATGGCCCTCCACGACTAGGCCAACGTATTAATGCTTCTATATGACAAATCGAATCTGCATTGCGCTTAATAATGGGTTGATAATGTACTTCAAATTCATTTTCAGCTATTGCTTCGTGCAATCGGCTTAATATTTCTAGTCGTGCTTTAGCGTGATTGGCTAATTCAGTCCCATAAATAACGTAAGCAACTTGCTTTTGCTTAGCCGATCTCAGCGCTAAATCTGCTTGTTTGAGAAGACTCGTGGCATCTTCGCTATTAGTGGGAAAAAGTGTTCCCCCACAACCAATTTGAACATTGATATTATAATTGTTGATATTAAATGGATTCTTTAAGCTGGTATGAATCTTAGTCATTAGTTGATTAATTTGTGCTTCACTAACAGCACAAGAAATTATCGTAAATTGATCGCCACCTATGCGGGAAAGAAAACACTTTTGATTGAGTTGTTGGCGAATAGTTGTCGCCACCTTGATTAGCAACTGATCTGCGAAGTAGTGGCCGAGCATGTCATTGATTTGTTTAAAGCCATTAATATCTAATATAAAAACAGAAAAGGGTTGTTTGGCTGCTAACGTTATATCGAGTGTTTGTAAAAATAATTGTCGATTTGCGAGGCCTGTTAGTGAATCATGGCCTGCGTTGTAACGCTCCTTAGCAGCAATGTCCTGTGTTTTTAATATACTGGTTAAACTAAGGTTAATAATCATTACAACAAAGATGCTGCCTGCGACTAATATAATTGCCAATATATTTTCGATAGGGTGATGAACAGAATGAGTTAATAGGTGAATGAAGAATAGGGAATAACCGAGTATAAATGCTGCTATCAGTCCCAATAATACTTTCCAACCAAGGCTATTATCTTTTTGGCAGATAATGACGGCAGGTTTAACACTAAGTATCAGTAGAAATAAGCTAATTGCGACTAAACTTGAGATCAATAAGTGCATTTGATTTCCTTGTTTAACGGCAATTGAAGGAGAAAATTAGATTTCTTTTCATCGGGTTCTTTATAGTTTATGTTGAAAAGTTATCCACAAAACCTTTTAAAAGATAAGGCTTTTATATAATGCCAGTAGGAAACGAGAGCAACAAGTTATTCATTCATAAAGTGTAGGCTTATTGACATATATTGCGTAAATATTATGTGTCCTTTTTATTTCTGAAATAAGCTTAGTTTTTGAAATAGAATAATGATTGATTAATGGTTCAATAATCCGTAAAATGCGTCGTTCACTTTATCGCTGAATTAGTGATCGGCGATAATCAATTAAAATAGGCTAACTCACTTAGCCATAAAATATCGGAGTACGTTATGTCACTAAGCACAGAACAGAAAGCTGAGATTGTAGCAAAATTTGGTCGTTCAGAAGGTGATACTGGTTCATCTGAAGTACAAGTTGCATTATACACTGCACAAATTAACCACCTACAAGGTCACTTCAAAGAGCACATCCATGATCACCATAGCCGTCGTGGTCTATTACGCATGGTTAGTCAACGTCGTAAATTACTTGACTACTTAAAACGTAAAGATGTTGCTGCATACACTAAATTAATTGCAGAACTTGGCCTACGTCGTTAATTCTGAATTAAAATGTATTTTAAAAAGAGCCTATAGGGCTCTTTTTTTGTTTCTAAATCTGAAAAATTTACGTTTAAACGTTTTAAATATTAGTAGTTGACGTATACTATCGGCGCGATAAAAAGCAAATAGAAAATAAATTTATTAAAGGAAAAAAAATGACTCCTATTGTTAAAAGTTTCCAGTATGGCGAACATACGGTAACACTAGAAACGGGCGTAATTGCACGCCAAGCGACTGCTGCGGTAATGTGTAGCATGGACGATACGTGTGTATTCGTTTCTGTTGTTGGTAAAAATGCAGATGATCAAGAACGTGACTTCTTCCCGCTTACTGTGAATTACCAAGAAAAAACATACGCTGCAGGTAAAATCCCAGGTGGTTTCTTCAAACGTGAAGGTCGCCCATCTGAAGAAGAAACATTGATTGCACGTCTTATTGACCGTCCAGTACGTCCTCTTTTCCCTGAAGGTTTCAAAAACGAAGTACAAGTGATTGCGACGGTTGTTTCTATCAACCCTGAAATCAATCCTGACATCGTTGCAATGATTGGTACTTCAGCTGCACTTGCTATTTCAGGTATGCCTTTTAACGGCCCTATTGGTTGTGCGCGTGTTGGTTACAAAGAAGGTCAATACTTATTAAACCCAACTAAAACTGAATTAGAAACGAGTGATCTTGATCTTGTTGTTTCTGGTACAGATAGTGCTGTATTAATGGTTGAATCTGAAGCGGGTGTACTAAGCGAAGATGTAATGCTTGGTGCGGTTGTTTACGGTCACGATCAACAACAAGTTGTTGTTAATGCAATTAAAGAATTCGCAACAGAAGTTGCACGTCCTGCATGGGATTGGGCTGCGCCAGCACGTAACGAAGCACTAGATGCAGCCGTTGCAACTGAAGCGCAAGCACGTTTTGAACAAGCTTACCAAATCAGTGATAAAGGCGAACGTTACGATGCGGTTAAAGCAATCACTGCTGAAGTTAAAGCTAAATTACTAGAAGCTGATGAAACATTAGACGCTAAACAAGTAGGCGAATACCTACATGATTTAGAAAAAACAGTCGTACGTACACGTATCATTAAAGGCGAGCCACGTATTGATGGCCGTGATCCTGAAAGTGTTCGTGCCCTAAATGTAATGACCGGTGTACTTCCACGTACGCATGGTTCTGCACTATTTACACGTGGTGAAACACAAGCATTAGTAACAGCAACGCTTGGTACACAACGTGATGCACAAATCATCGATAGTCTAATGGGTGAGAAGAAAGATCACTTCCTACTACATTACAACTTCCCTCCATACTGTGTAGGTGAAACTGGTTTTGTTGGTTCTCCTAAACGTCGTGAAATTGGTCACGGTCGTCTAGCTAAACGTGGTGTATTAGCAGTAATGCCTACGGTTGAAGAATTCCCATACACAGTACGTGTTGTATCTGAAATTACAGAATCTAACGGTTCGTCTTCAATGGCGTCTGTTTGTGGTTCATCGTTAGCATTAATGGATGCGGGTGTGCCACTTAAATCATCTGTTGCTGGTATTGCGATGGGTCTTGTTAAAGAAGGCGAAGAGTTCGTTGTTCTTTCTGATATTCTAGGTGATGAAGATCATCTTGGTGATATGGACTTTAAAGTAGCAGGTACTGACGCTGGTATCACTGCACTGCAAATGGATATCAAAATTGAAGGTATCACGAAAGAGATCATGCAAATTGCATTAAACCAAGCGAAAGCGGCGCGTTTACATATCCTTTCTGTTATGGACCAAGCAATTTCTAAAGGTCGTGAAGATATCTCTGAATTTGCACCGCGTATTCACACACTGAAAATCAATACGGATAAAATCCGTGATGTAATCGGTAAAGGTGGCGCAACTATTCGTGCACTTTGTGAAGAAACTGGCACAACGATTGAAATTGAAGACGATGGTACGGTTAAAATTGCAGCAACTTCTGGTGAACAAGCTGACGATGCAATCAACCGCATTAAAGCGTTAACCGCTGAAGTTGAAGTAAATACTATCTACGAAGGTAAAGTGGTACGTCTTGCTGATTTCGGCGCGTTCGTTAACATCTTACCTGGTAAAGATGGTCTAGTTCACATCTCACAAATCTGTGAAGAGCGTGTACAGAAAGTATCTGACCACTTGAAAGAAGGTCAAATCGTGAAAGTTAAAGTACTAGAAGTAGACCGCCAAGGCCGTGTACGTCTAAGTATTAAAGAAGCTGCTGAAAAGAAAGAAGCACCAGCTGCTGAATAATCATTTAGTTGATTAATTAAAAGGGAAGCTTCGGCTTCCTTTTTTTATGCTTGTAATAAAGTTTAGTGTTGATTTAACAGTATTGGGGAGTTAACTCGTCTACGCTGTTAGGGCTGTTTGGGTTGTTATTTATGGATGTTTCGCCTGTTGGAGCATGGTTTTCTTTTGTTTGTCCCAAAGGTACCAATACCTACAAGAGTAAAGAAAAAGGAACACCGAGACGCTTTCTAATCTAAGCAATAAATACATTGTAAACGTACAGTTTCGAACGTGCATCCATGTACTAGCTAAAACTAATCCAAATATCCTGTTTGGCTTTACTAAATGTGTTCATTGTTTGGGAAAGCTTAACTGTGCTTTGTCGCGGCTACCTAGATTGTTAATTCGTCTAAGCTCATCGGTTTATTTTGACAGTAGGCTGATAGCAATTGAAGAATGAAACACAGTTTCGCAGTCTGAAAAAAGCATGATTCTTTATATGGATAAATCAGAAATAAAAGAAATCCGTCCATAGCATTTTTTAATTTAGTTAAATCAATCTTTTTTACGCATCAATTCAGATAGTACCTCCTTGTACAGAACAGAATCTAGTACGCCTGCTCAAAGCATAATACTGTTGCATAATTTGCTACCGTTACTTGCTAAAGGAATTGATTAAGCTAGAAAAATGCAGGTGGATCAGCGGCACTACATTGATTCCAAATCTAGCGATTACTGAGTAACCTGATTTCATGTAATCATTTTATTTTATTAAATTTATGGGTGGAGCGCCTTGGTGTGCAATGGACTCTGTGACAGAATACATTTAAACAATGCAATTAATTTTAAGTTAAATTGGATGGTATTTCTATGATGGGAAGCAGTGAGATTTTATCGACAAAAAGTTATGAAGTAGATGTTAGAGTTCAATATGAAGATGAAGTATATATGGGGAAGCTATCATTTAGTCCTGATGTAAAAAGGCTAATAATTAGTGCTGAATTAACTGGTGAAAGGAAATTCAATCTACCTTCTGAGCTCAAAAAGTTAGTTTGTGATGATTTTGAATATCAATATATTCTTTCTAATTTAATATCTAATGGTAGCGGGGTTACCCATATGAGTCAATCTCATACGCATTGTAAAGTCGAGTATGAATTTGATTCATTGTTTAAATATACTCATTTTGAAGAACCTAAAATAAGTCGTATAGAAATACAGTCCGAAGAACTTAAAAGTTGGATTACATATACAACAAAACAGCAAAGTTTAATGCTTGGTAATAAGCAACCAAATCATGATGATTTAGTTGAGTTTTGTGCAACGATTGATGATGTCGGTGCATTTACATTATTTTATGATTATCAGCATAACTCTTCACATGAAGAGTATTTTAAGGGGGTTAGCTTTTTACCGACATTAAGGCTTACTTTTGATACGCCTTGTAACTATTTGGAAGCTATTGAATACGTAAATAATACTCTTATTTTAATGGGGGTCCTTATAGGAGGGGATTTTAGAGCGAATAAAGTTTGTACTTTCAGTGCGTGTGGTTCAGAAGGATATTTCTATATAGATAGCTTAGGTTTGCCCACTGCTAGCTCTGTTTTTTTTCCTCAAAGTAAAAATCAACATCCGTTAAGTGGGCTTGATATACCTGTTTTAAGTGATGATGTTTTTTCAACTTATTTTAAACTTGTTTCAGAGGGAAGTGATGTTTGGAAGCGTTACATAAAATATAAAAAAATGGCGAGCACAGAAGAAAGATTTCTTGGTTTTTTTCGGTTGCTTGAAAAATTAACATACCAAAAAGATTGTTATATGGACCAAGATAGATTAGAAAAATATTTGGAAGAAATAAAGGATACAGTAAAAGATGACTTGGGTATTACTGGTAAAGTGTGTCGTAATTTATTTAATGCGATAAAATATGGAAATCAGAATAAGTTGAATACTGAAGCTTGTATTCAAAGGTTTATAAATAAAATTGATGACTTTGATGATATTGACTGTAGGTTTAATAAAAAAAGTGACATAGGGATATTAGTTAAATTAAGGAATGATATTACTCACGCTAATACAATGAGTTTAAATGACAATCAGGTTGAGTGTTTGACTCAGTTTACTGAAATGTTATTAGTATTGGCTCTCTTGTTAGAAATTGGAATCCCATTGGAAGATAGCTCTAAAGTTATTCATAGGCTTGGTGGTATGCATTTGATTCAGCGTTAAGCTGACTAATATAATTATGTAATATATTGCTAGATGAGTTAATTCTCCGAGTTAATGGGGTCAGATCTTACGTTTTGTTAGTCAATAGATTAGGAATAATGTTTCCAACTTTGCTTATAGTCCTGCCGCGTAGTTGTGACAACTTCCCGTTTTCGTTTTTCTGAATCTATGATTTTCTTTAGCAAGCAATGCATGGATGACGTTGCTAGTTCAGTTCACCACAAGGACGTGGCGTATGAATCATAGACACAAAAAAGCCGAGTTAAACTCGGCTTTAATCATGCAGATTACTATAAAGTGTTATTTAGGTTCACCGATAGGTAGAACGGTGCGACCGTGTTGTTCGTTGATGACTTCAGCCATGGCTAGATAGATTGCGCTTAAACCACAAATAATACCTTCAAAGCCAGCGATAGTACCGATTAGTTCAGAGCCCGTTAAATCACGAATAGCCAATAAAGCGAATAGTACCGTTAAGCTGCCAAAGATAAATTTAAGGACAAAGTTACCTTTTAAGGTACCGATAAACATAAATCCTGTAAAAACACCCCACATAATTAAATACCACGCCATAAAGCCGTGCGGTGCTGGCTCCGCTAAACCTAGTTTAGGGAGAATAAGCAATACAACTAAACTGATCCAGAAAAAACCATAGGAAGTAAATGCAGTTAAACCAAAGGTATTACCCTTTTTAAATTCTAAAATGCCAGCAATAACTTGAGCAAGACCACCATAGCAAAGACCCATTGCTAAAATCATTGAGCCTAGTGGAAAAAATCCCGCATTATGAATGTTAAGTAGAACAGTTGTCATACCAAAACCCATAAGGCCAAGAGGACCTGGATTCGCTAGTTTTATATTTTCTGACACGTCAGTTACCTTTTTATGTTGGTTAAATAATGTTTATTTAAAATACAAAATAGTTGTATTTTAAGGTTATTAGATTAAAAATTCGGCGCACAATAACATCCTAAAAAGTTTTGTAAAGTAATTGATAACAATAAGCGTTGCAGCAGATATATAATTTATTTTTTACTGATTTAATGAACCATTAATATCCCTCTCTGTTTACTCAAATAATGCATATTTATTCATAATATATTGCCTAGAATGCAATAATTTTATTAATTTAAGACTGTAAAGCAGGTACAATAAAATTTGGTCCTAACTGAATGAATCTAAATATGAGCTCTCCTACTTTATCAATAAAAAAATTACATAAATCCTTCGCTGAAAATGAAGTTTTGAAAGGTATTGATTTAGATGCCTATAAAGGTGATGTTATCTCTATTTTAGGTGCATCGGGTTCAGGCAAAAGTACATTACTGCGTTGTGTTAATTTACTTGAAATTCCTACTTCTGGGGAAATTCGAGTGAATGATGAATTAATTGAAATGAAGCAGGATAAAAAACGTGGGGCAATCCCCGCCTCAATGCAACAGGTTGAACGTATTCGCTCGCGCCTTGCGATGGTCTTTCAGGGGTTTAACCTTTGGTCTCACCTTACTGTATTAGAAAACGTGATTGAAGCTCCTGTGCATGTGTTAGGTGTACCTAAAAAAGAAGCTATTGTTAAAGCGGAAGCCTTTTTGGAGCGTGTCGGGTTATATGATCGTAAAGATTATTATCCGGGGCAACTTTCTGGGGGTCAACAACAGCGCGTTGCCATTGCTCGTGCACTTGCCGTTGAACCGGAAGTTATGTTATTCGATGAACCCACTTCTGCATTAGATCCTGAATTAGTTGGCGATGTACTTAATGTGATGCAAGGTCTTGCTGAAGAAGGGCGAACTATGCTGGTGGTTACCCATGAAATGGCTTTTGCCCGTGATGTTTCAAGTAAAGTCGTATTTTTACACGAGGGCTTAGTTGAAGAGTCCGGAAAACCCGATGTAATTTTTAATAATCCATCATCGGAGCGTTTCAAAAAATTTATTTCATCTGTTTATTAATCCAATATATTGTTTACTATAAATTAACGTTTACCTAGCTTGCTATACTCCCTGATATTCAGGGAATTTAACATTACTTACCTCAATAAGGATATAAAATGAAAAAACTAAGTCTCTTGATTGCAGTGCTTGCATTCTCTTTTAATACCGCACAAGCGAAAGAATGGAAGCAAATCCGCATTGGTGTTGAAGGGGCATACCCTCCATACAGTCAAACTGAAGCCGATGGTTCAGTAACGGGGTTTGATATCGATATTGCTAATGCATTGTGTGATGAACTTAAAGCGAAATGTACATTAGTAAAACAAGATTGGGATGGTATTATTCCTGCTTTGCTTGCGCGTAAATACGATGCCATTATCGCAACAATGGATATTACTGCTGAACGTAAAAAGAAAGTGGCTTTTACTAATAAATACCAGCAGGTTCCTGCGCGTTTTGTTGCAACAAAAGACGCGACATTTGAAGCAACAGATGCTTTTATGAAAGGTAAAAAAGTAGGAACTCAACGTGCGACTACAATGGATCTTTATATCTCAGATAACTTTCCAAGTGCTGAAATTAAACGTTATGGGTCATTTGATGAAGCATTCTTGGATCTTAAATCGGGTCGTTTAGATTATGTTATTGCTGATTCTGCTGCTGTTGTTGGTGGTCTTTTAGATAAAGAAGGCGGTGATAAATTTGCATTTATCGGTCCAAAACTGACTAATCCTAAATGGTTTGGTGAAGGTGCTGGTATCGCTGTTCGTAAACAAGATAAAGATCTTGTTGAACAACTTAATGCTGCCATTGTAGCAATTCGTGCAAACGGTACTTATAAACAAATTCAAGATAAGTATTTTACCTTTGATATTTATGGTGATGAATAATATCTAGTGATAAAGGATGGCAACCTGCCATCCTTTTTTTATAACTAAAAGAATTACTTATGCAAGAATTATTAAATTACAAAGGGATATTGTTGACCGGTGCGTGGTTAACCTTACAGGTTGCATTGCTGTCACTTATTGTTGCTGTGACGTTAGGGTTATTAGCAGCGTTAGCTAAACTATCTCATTCCGTTTTTTTAAAAGGGATCGCAACTTTCTATACGACGATTATTCGTGGGATTCCCGACCTTATTTTAATGCTCCTGATTTTTTTCGGTGGGCAGATGTTAATTAATAATTTAAGTTATAACGTAAATGAATGGTTAAACACACAATTTACTCAGTTTGATCCTACCCATGAATGGTATTCCTACTTACCTGACTATATTGATATTAGCCCTTACTTTGCAGGTATTGTAACGATTGGGTTTATCTTTGGGGCTTATATGGCTGAAACCTTTCGAGGGGCTTATTTATCTGTCGAAAAAGGCCAGTTAGAAGCCGCAACCGCCTATGGCATGAATAAATACAAAATTTTTGTACGTGTAATGTTTCCTCAAATGATGCGCCATGCATTACCTGGGATTGGTAATAACTGGTTAGTGTTATTAAAAACAACGTCTTTAGTGTCGATTATCGGTCTTCAAGATATGGTTAAAGTAGCGGGTGATGCTTCAGGTTCAACGCAGCAACCATTTACCTTCTATTTATCCGTTGCATTTATTTTTCTTTTCTTCACGGCAATTTCCAATGTTTTCTTAAAACGCCTTGAAGTTAAATATTCAATTAAAACGAGGTAAAAACAATGGATTTTTCGATTATCATTAATGAATTTCCTTTTTACCTGAGTGGTTTATGGACCACGTTGTGGTTAGTCGGCGCATCATTGGTAATTGGGTTGTGCATTGCTATTCCAGTTGGGATACTACGTACAAGTCAAAATAACTTTATTAAAGGCCCTATCTGGTGCTACATGTATTTTTTCCGTGGCACGCCGCTACTGGTCCAATTGTTTATTATTTATTATGGTTCAGGCCAATTTAGTGCTCTACGTGAAAGTTGGTTATGGCATTACTTCCAGGAAGCTTGGTTTTGCGCGTTATTAGCTTTCGCTCTTAATACAGGGGCATATACTGCTGAGATTGTACGTGGTGTTATTAGCACGATGCCAAAGGGCGAGTTAGAAGCTGCGACAGCTTATGGTATGAGCAAGTGGAAAATATTACGTCGTATTACGTTACCTAATTCATTACGCCGCGCTTTGCCCGCCTATAGTAACGAAGTGATTTTTATGATCCACGGGAGTGCGATTGCCGGGGTGATTACCATTGTTGATATTACCGGTGCCGCGCGCGTCGTTAATGCTCGATATTATGCCCCCATTGAAGCTTATTTAGCGGCGGGGCTGCTATATATGTGTTTAACTTTTTCAGCTATTTTTATTTTTAGGCAGTGGGAAAAACGTTACGTACAGCTTTAGGGTATTTAATATTGAGTGGAAGGGCGCAGCATTGACTGCGCTTTTTTATGTCCGGATTGGGGGCTTAAGCCGTTTATCTGATCGAAAGGTATTTATTATTCACTTCTCTCACATCCAGTTCATGTTTAGCATATTTTACCGTTACTTCAGCAATAACGTCATTTGGGTTAATAAGTGCGACGTTAATGGGATGATTTTTTAGTATTAATGGAATTTCAGTGCATCCCATTACAATCGCTTCTGAGCCATTTTCAATTAAAAATGAAACCGCGTTTTTCATCATCGTAAGATTACTTTCATTTATCCCTTCAGCCCTAAATGAAAATACTGCGGTATGAATAAGCGCTAATATGTCATCTGGTACGTCTGTAACGGTTACACCAACTTCTTTAAATGCATCTTGAAACATACCTGTTTTCATTGCACCTTGGGTCGCTAGCACGCCGACTTTTTTGATGCCCTTGACGGTATTAATTGTCTCTAATACGGTTTCACCAATAATATGCAGTACAGGAATCTTTACGGCATCTTTTACATAAGGGTAAAAGTAATGGGCGGTATTTGCACCAAGGATAATAAAGTCTGCGCCAGCACGTTCAATATTTTTAGCGGTGGTTGCCATCTCCGGACCGGGATTTTCGCCGCCCTTTAAAATAGCATCCTGACGGCTTGGTAATTTTGGATTATTATCAATTATAATTCGCAGGTGATCATTATCATTTTTAATCTTTGTGTGTTTGACGATATCGCTAAAAATATCAATGGTTGCTTCAGGACCCATGCCGCCTAAGATACCGACTACTTTATCGTTAACCATATGTTTCTCTATTTTTTGTGGAGAGGGATATAATAAAAAATTCTTTCATTACGTCAATAATGAAAGAATTAATATAAGGGAATTCAATGCATTTTAAGTATTAGCGTACGGGCATTGAATACATCAGTCCGCCATCTTTCCAGAGTTTATTAAGTCCTCGATCAATTTGTAGTGGTGAACCTTTACCCACATTTTTTTCAAAGACTTCTCCGTAGTTACCGACTTGAGCAACTACGTTATATGCCCATTTAGGATCTAAACCTAGATTTTCTCCCATTTTACCCGAAACTCCTAATAAACGTTGTACGCCTGGATTTGCAGATTTAAGTTGTGCTGCCACATTATCTTTCGTTACACCGAGTTCTTCAGCTTCAAGTGCGGCATACAATGTCCATTTTACAATATTAAGCCATTTATCATCCCCTTGACGGACAACGGGGCCCAAAGGTTCCTTTGAAATGATTTCAGGTAAGACGACATAGGAAGCAGGCTCATCCATTTGTAGTTTTAATGAATATAATTGCGATGCATCGGAGGTGATTGCGTCACAACGACCCGTTTTAAAACCTGCAACGGTTTGCGCTGGCGTATCATAAGTGACTGCTCTGTATTCCATATTATTGGTTTTAAAATAGTCCGTAAGGTTCATTTCTGTGGTACTACCAGCCTGTAGGCAGAATGTTGCGCCATCGAGTTCTTTTGCTGACGTTACATTAAGTTTATTACTGACAAGAAAACCTTGCCCATCGTAATAGTTAACGCCTGCGAAATTGAATCCGAGTGATGTATCACGGGTTTCAGTCCAGGTAGTATTACGAGATAAGATATCTATTTCACCACTTTGAAGCGCAGTAAAGCGTTCCGTTGTCGTCAGTGGAATATATTTAACTTTAGATGCATCGCCTAACACAGCAGCGGCAACGGATTGACAGACGGATACATCAAGGCCTTTCCATATACCGGTTGAATCGGTAAGTGCAAAGCCGGCTAATCCCGTTGATACACCACAGGTTAATACGTCTTTTTTAGCTACGTTGTCCAGTGTGTCAGCAAAAGAAACATTTGGGATAAGTAACGTTAATCCAAGTAATAAAGAGGTATTGATCGATTTCATATGAAAATCCTTTTAGGGGAAATTAATAGGGGAAAAGTGCCCCTCACTCTAGGTAATAGAGAAAGGGGAAGGGGAGATGTATTAGTGAGAAAGAATTTGGTCTAAGAATAGTTTTAGACGATCAGATTGTGGGTTTTCAAAGAAATCTTCTGGGTTGTTTTCTTCAATAACCTGGCCTGCATCCATAAAGATAACTCGGTCTGCTACTTTCTTAGCAAAGCCCATTTCATGCGTTACACACACCATGGTGATACCTTCATCTGCTAATTCAACCATTACATCCAGTACTTCCGATACCATTTCAGGGTCAAGCGCAGAGGTTGGCTCATCGAATAACATAATATGTGGGTTGATACATAAACAGCGTGCAATTGCTACACGTTGTTGTTGACCGCCCGATAATTGATTCGGGTATTTATGTGCTTGCTCTGCTATTTTTACACGTTCTAAATAATGCATTGCTGTTGCAATCGCTTCTTTACGAGGTCTTTTATGTACCCAGATAGGTGCTAAGACCAGGTTTTCTAAGATAGATAGATGCGGGAATAGGTTAAAGTGCTGGAACACCATTCCTACTTCTGAACGAATATCTCGTATTGTTTTAATATCATCGATAACTTCTGTACCGTTGATTGTAATACTACCTTTTTGGAACTGCTCAAGATAATTTAAACAGCGAATAGTGGTTGATTTACCTGAGCCTGATGGGCCACAGATAACGACTTTTTCACCTTTTTTAATTTCTAAATTAACATCTTTTAGTACGTGGAAGTCACCGTACCACTTGTTAACCTTTTTCATTACGATCATATTTTCTTGTTCTGACATGAGATTTCCCTCTCGGCTGGTTAATCAACCAGCCTTTAAAATTTATTATCTATTGACTGTGATTAAAGTATTAATGCTCAGTATTAAATTTACGTTCAATGGATTTTGAATATTGCGACATACTGAAACAGATAACCCAAAAGATCATAGTGACAAATACGTAGCCTTCTAACTCAAATCCTAGCCAGAGGCTATCGCTTGTTGTTAAGGTAACCATGGCTAAAATATCGAATAAGCCGATGATTAAAAGTAATGTTGAATCCTTGAAGAGAGAGATAGAGGTACCAACAAGATTCGGTATAGAGATTTTTAATGCCTGTGGCAAAATAACTAAGATCATAGACTGCCAGTAGCCAAGTCCAATGGAATCTGCACCTTCATATTGTCCCTTTGGAATCGCCTGTAAACCACCACGTATTACCTCTGCGATATAAGCAGATTGGAATAGTGTTATACCGATTAAGGCACGTAACAGTTTATTAAAGTCAATCCCATCACTAAAGAATAAAGGAAGCACAACCGATGCCATAAAGAGAATCGTAATTAGTGGAACACCACGAATAAACTCAATAAAAACAACAGATAAGGTACGCATAATTGGTAGGTTTGACTGTCTACCCAATGCGAGAACGATACCAATAGGAAAAGAGGCGACAATACCAACGGATGCCACGACTAGGGTTAGCATTAATCCACCCCATTTCTCAGTTTCAACGGTTTCTAATCCAAACCCACCGCTAATCAATATAAAACTGATAATAGGGAAAAGTACAATAGCAGCAATTTTAAATTTAATACTTTTTACATATTTCAATATAGCAACAAATACTGCTGCAAGTACTAATACTGTATTTGGTCGCCAGTGTAATTCAGGTGGATAAAACCCATACATAAACTGGTCAAACTTCTCAGCAATAAAGATCCATCGTGCGCCACCGTTAACAATTTCTTCTTTGCTACCAGTCCAGGTAGCATCGATAATCATCCAGTTAATCAGTGGTGGTAAAATTAAATAAATAATATAAAAACCTAGCAGGGTAAATATGCTATTTATTACATTTGAAAATAAGTTTTTATGTAACCAGTAGATCACGCCTTTATTCGAGGAGGGTGCTGGTTGTGCTTCTGTAATTGAATAGACTGCCATAATTATCGTCCTTTAATTTCCATTTTCTTATTCACCCAGTTCAACACCAAAGAAATAACAATGCTAAAGGTAAGGTAAACGGCCATTGTCATTAGAATAATTTCAATAGCTTGTCCGACCTGGTTAAGGGTTGTCCCTGAAAATAGTGTTACTAACTCTGGGTAACCAATTGCAGTGGCTAGCGAGGAGTTTTTTACCATATTAAGGTATTGGTTAATAACCGGTGGAATGATGACGCGTAATGCCTGCGGTAGTATTACTTTACGCATGATAATGGCATTTCGTAATCCAAGAGATTCAGCCGCTTCCGTTTGTCCATTGGGTATTGATGCAATACCTGCACGTACCGCTTCTGCAATATAAGTTGCCGTATAGATACTCAATGCAAATGCTAATGCCAGGAACTCGGGAATAATCGTTAAGCCACCTTTAAAGTTGAATCCTTTTAATACTGGATAATCAGCACTAATAGGTTGTCCACTAATAAAGTAAACCAATACAGGTGCAAGGATAATGATTGCGATTGAAACAGAAATGAGTGGAAATTCTTCCCCACTGACGTTATGTCGCTTAATTGCCCATCTGCTTAAAAAGAACACGCCAATACAGGCAAGTACAAAGGCGATTAAAATGAAAATACTACCGGATTCAAAGATAGGTGCTGGTAATAATAAACCACGGTTGTTGAAGAATATCGAGTCAAGGTACGACATACTGTTACGTGGATTAGGTAGCGCAGATAAAACGACGTTGTACCAGAATAAAATCTGCAGAAGAACCGGGATATTACGAAAAGTTTCGATATAAACCTGTGACAATTTTGAAATGATAAAGTTATTGGATAAACGTCCAATACCAATTAATAATCCTAAAATAGACGCGAATACAATACAGACAATAGAAACAAGTGCTGTATTCATTACACCGATAATAAATACATCGAGATAATTAGATGTACTATCACTGTATGCGATAAGGGTTTGACTGATACCGAACCCTGCTGTGTCACTTAAAAAACCAAAGCCTGTAGTAATACCTCGTTTGTCGATATTATCGAACATATTTGTAGTGAAATAAAATATTGCAAAGATGACGAGAAGAACAGCAATCACTTGATATGCGACAGCTTGTTTTTGTCGACTGCTCATTACAACATGGGCGCTAGGCGCGCGTTGAGCTTCTTTAAGTTGTTTTGATTTGATCATATTAAGCCTTTAAAACCAATTACAAGCTTTAAAAAATGGAGCTATATTTAAATTTAACGTTTCTTAAGATGTATAATCAGCATGTTCTGTCACTGGGAGAATGTTCTGAGTAGGTATCTTGAAGAGGATTGAATATAAGCCCTAAAGTAAAAATGGGGGCACGTAGCCCCCTAGGAATATCTTAACGAATTGGCATTGAGTACATTAAGCCACCGTCTTTCCATAGCTTGTTAATACCACGGTCGATTTGTAGTGGTGAACCTTTACCTACTGTGCTTTCAAAAATTTCACCGTAGTTACCTACTTGAGAAACAATGTTGTAAGCCCATTTAGAATCAAGACCTAGGTTTTCACCCATTTTGCCTGTTACGCCCAATAGACGTTGAACACCTGGGTTTGTTGATTTAAGTTCATCTTTAGCATTTGCTTTAGTCACACCTAGTTCTTCAGCTTCTAAAGTTGCGAACATAGTCCATTTTACGATGTTAAACCATTTGTCATCGCCTTGACGTACTACTGGTCCTAGTGGCTCTTTAGAGATGATTTCTGGTAATACCATTACAGATGCTGGATCATCCATTTTTAGTTTTAAAGAGTAAAGTTGAGAAGAGTCTGATGTAACAGCGTCACAACGACCTTTTTTGAAACCATCAATTGTTTGTGCTGATGTATCGTAAGTAACGGCTTTGTAGTCCATTTTATTTGCTTTGAAATAATCTGTTAAGTTCATTTCAGTTGTTGTACCCGCTTGAATACAGAAAGTTGCACCGTCTAATTCTTTTGCTGAGGTTACACCTAATTTTTTGTTTACTAGGAAACCTTGACCGTCATAGTAGTTAACGCCCGCAAAGTTTAAACCAAGCGATGTGTCACGTGTTTGAGTCCAAGTTGTGTTACGAGATAAAACATCAATCTCACCACTTTGTAGTGCTGTGAAACGTTCTTTGGCTGTTAGCGGAATGTATTTAACTTTGCTTGCATCACCTAATACAGCAGCTGCAACAGACTGACATAAAGTTACATCAAGGCCTTTCCAAGTACCTTCTGAATCAGTTGCTGAGAAACCAGTTAGACCAGTGGAAATACCACAGTTTAATACATCTTTTTTCATTACTTGATCAAGAGTATCTGCAGAAGCAAAACTTGGTACAAGTGATGCTGATGCTAGGCCAACTAGTAATGCAATTTTATTAAGTTTCATTTTAATATCCTTATATAGCTAATAATTACAATTTATGGTGGTTGTAAAGTAAATGATGTTATAGGTATTGCAGGTAGTAGGCCAAAACTGCAGAAAGCAGATCATTAATATTTTTTTATATAATAAAATCAGCTGGTTACGGTTTTATATTTGTGTTGTTTTTGTATGGTTTTTATGTTTTTTTAATATAAATGCTTATGAGGTGCACGATCTTGGTGCGCGATGGTTCAGAGTGATGCATCAATTGAGGGAAAGATGAAAATCAAGTCCTTGGCTAATATTGTAATTAGTCAAGGACTTGGAGATAAAATTGTGAATTAGAATATTAAGAAGGATTTATATCCATAATATTGATGTTACTTGGGGTTTCACACTGTTGTTGATATTTTTGCAATAATGCTGCAAGTTTGTGCGCATCCCATTTTACTGCTGGATTTGCACAGGCATTTTCTAAGCGTTGTATCTCAATATTAAGCTGTTTCTTATCCTGCTCATCCAATTGCATTTTCTCAATAAGGTGCGAGAGACTTTTTAAGCCAGGAAATGAATCTTGTGCATACTGTAATAAGGCCTGATACGAGGCAGCAGGTGTATTTGTTTGTAAAGTTTGTTGTAGCCTTTCATAGGGAGCGATGGTTTTATTTATTTGTTCATCTTTATCATTCGTTATTTTACTGTTGTATCTGCGTCGGTAATAGAGGTGGTAGATAACCAACGCAATCAACATGATTAATAGTAACGCACTGATAATTTGCCAAATAATTAATTGTTCATGATTTACTGCTGGTGGTGCAGTAAGCGTTGATGTATCCGTCGTTGGATTTTCCATTGGTATTGGCGCAACAGGCGGTTGTTCTGCTGTTGTTTCTGCAGGCAGAATGGTTAACGTCCGCGCGGGTAAAATTGCATATTCTTGTTTATCGGTTTTGCTATTCCACCAAGCTAATTTTATTTCTGGCAAAGTCAGTTTACCCGGTTGATCTGCAATAATGGCGTGACGAATAACACGTTGTGCATAATGAATATTATTAGCAGTCCCTGTTTTTAATTCATCTTGGTCGGGATAAAATCGTAAATTCTTAGGGTAATTGAAATCGAGGTTGGGTAACTTATCCGTATCAATGGATGCTATTTGTAAGGTGATCGCACGTGTGATTGGCTCGCCAACATGATAGCTTTTCTCAGTGATTGAAGGATCTTCTGATAAGCGAACATCTTCACTGACTAGCCAATTGCCTTGGAAATTTGCTGGTTTTGCTTTTATAGTAATTGGTAAACTTTCCCCTCGAATATTGATCGGATGTTCTACTGTACGACTGCGCCAACTATCCACGGGAATGGATTGGCGAATATTGCCGTTTAATACTGGAGAGGGGAGCGTGAATGTACCCGCTTTAGTTGCATTGATTTGAAATTCTCGAGTAATTATCTGATATCGAATACCATTTCTGATTGTTTCACTATTTTTATCTTGCCCATATGTCTCAATGTTTGTGCCTTCAAGTATTGGTGCGCTGAGCGACAAATCACTGGTTGCTTGAGAAATATAGACTTTACTCGTCAGTATGATTGGCTGGCCAATATAGGCACTTTGTTTGTCGACACTGTTTTCAATAAAAATAGCATCATTATTTGAATTTGTGGCTTGATCAGAAGGTTCTTTTACCGAAACGTGTATTGACTTACTTTGTAGATTACCAATTTTAAAAGCGGGGATAGTCAGTTCACCTACGTGTTTTGCCTGTAAGCTAAATTTCCAGGTCGTTTTGAAACTTGATTTTCCGTTAATGTAGGTGCTGCTACTGCTTCTCGATGGACGCGAAACTGAAAAATCCTTTTCTAATAATGATGTGTCTAATTGAAAGTCTGAGTCAGTATCATCAATAACAACGGATAATGTAACCCGATCGCCAAGAAAAATAGCATTATCGCTAACCGTCGCCTCGATATTACTCGCTGCAAAGGCTATTTGCTGCCAAAGTAGTGATATAAAAAGAGCCGTAATAAATGAAAGTTTAATACGCATTACCAAATTTCTCCGTTACTTTTTTGTTGCATAACCGGTTGTGATTGACTTCTTTTTTGATATTCAGCCGCCATTTTTCTCTGCAATAGATAAGAAGGGTTATCAGGCATATTTTTTAACCACATAGGAAGATCCTCTAATTCTTGATTAGTTTGATCGGTTTTATCAGTCGCATTAGTTTGTTGTGCCTGTGAAGCTTTTTCTTCATCGGCTTTTTCTTCATCGGCTTTTTGTTGTTGAGCTTTTTGCTGCTCAGCTTTTTGTTGTTCAGCTTTTTGTTGTTCAGCTTTTTGCTGTTCAGCTTTTTGTTGGTCAGACTGTTGTTGGTCAGACTGTTGTTGGTCAGACTGTTGTTGGTCAGACTGTTGTTGGTCAGACTGTTGTTGGTCAGACTTTTGTTGGTCAGACTGTTGTTGGTCAGACTTTTGTTGGTCAGACTTTTGTTGGTCAGACTGTTGTTGGTCAGACTTTTGTTGGTCAGACTTTTGTTGGTCAGACTTTTGTTGGTCAGACTTTTGTTGGTCAGACTTTTGTTGGTCAGACTTTTGTTGGTCAGACTTTTGTTGGTCAGATTTTTGTTGGTCAGATTTTTGTTGATCGGACTGCTGCTTTTTGTCTTGTTGTTTTTGCTGTTCTATTAATTGTTTAATGAGTTTTTTATTTTCAGCTGCAGATTTGAAATCAGAATTAATAGCAAGTGCTTGATTGTAAGATTCAATAGCTTTGTCATATTGTTGCAGTTGTGCATATGTATTGCCTTGATTATAAAAGGCACTCGCATTAGTTGGCTGCTCTGTCACTGCCTGATTAAATTGGGTTAAGGCATCTTTATATTGTTTGTTTTTATATAATGCGCTGCCCTTTGCAATAGGATCATTATATAGATCAGCTGCCGTTGCATAATCTTCTTGCTGATAGGCTTGTAATGCATTTTGTTGTGCATTCTTCCAAATAGAAGCATGGGCATCAGGACTAGCGAAGGGGAGGGAAATAGACAGTAGTAATAGATAGAATACACCTTTTCGAAACAGTAATAGCATAAACGGTACAATTAATAATACTAGCCAATACCCATCATCCACGGGAAATTGATTACTGCTTGATTGGCCTTTTTCACTTTTGTGGACATTTTTTAAGTCGAAATAACGACCCAATTGCTTAATGTCGGCGTTGGTATTACCTGCTCTTAAATACAATCCATCCGTTGCTTGTGCTAGGGCATGTAATGGCTGCTCGGTTAATGATGGAACAACAATATTGCCCTGTTGATCTTTTAATAAACTACCATCAAGCATTTTGATCGGTGCACCTTTGTTGGTGCCAATGGCTAATATTGAAACCACCCAAGGTGTCCCTTTTAAGCGTTCAATCATTTGTTCCGAGGTACGTTCATCTATACCGTCACTGAAAAAAACAATATGTCCCTTTGCATAGCCCGCATTTTTCATCAGCGTAATCGCGCGATCTAATGCAAGTTCGGGGTGAGATCCTTTTACCGGCATGATGTCCGGCGATAAATTAGGAATATGATTAATGATTGAATTGCCATCTGTGGTTAATGGCGAAATAGTAAACGCATCGCCTGCATAGGCAATTAATGCTTTATCACCTTCGTTCCATTGTTTGATTAAATCAATCGCTTTGTATTTTTCCTGACTTAATCGATTGGGTTGCAGATCCGTCGAATACATCGAATAGGTTAAATCAAGTACCAATACTTGTGCCTTTTCAAGTTGGTATACGGGCATTTGAACGCTACGAAAACTTGGTCCTGATAATGCGATACAGGCAATGATCCCCAGCATTGGAAAAGCAAAGCGTTGTGAAGAGGAAATAGTCGGCGTATCCACTAAGTTTTGACTTAAATGTGGTGCAATCAGCTTTTGTTTTTTAGATTTAAATACATTCTGATAACGCCATAATGAAAATATTGCAATTACAATAATACCAAGTAGCCAAAGTGGGCGTAAAAATTGTAATGGCATCAAAGTTGTGTCAATCAAGGTTTGATCCTCTTACTTTTAAATATAATGCAGATGAAAATAGCAATAAAAGCGCCGCAGAAAGAGGCCAATAATACAGGTCTTTTTCTGGTCGGAATTCTAAATAGTCACTATCGATTGGTTGTAACTCATCGATTGTTTGATAAATTTTTTGTAAGTCTTCTTGATTCCTTGCTCGGAAATATTGGCCGTTCGTTAAAGTTGCAATTTGTTTTAACGCGGACTCATCAAGATCGGCTGAAGGATTATAGTTTTGATTACCGAAGATAGTACGTCTCACCATTTGATCTGCACCGATTCCGATGGTGTAGATAGTGATATTATTTTTCGCAGCTTGTTGAGCCGCCATTACGGGATCAATACTCCCTGCGGTATTGGCGCCATCGGTAATTAAAATCAAAACGCGTTGCTCATTTTTATTTTCAACGAAACGCTTAATCGCCATTGCAATGGATTCTCCAATCGCGGTTCTGGTGCCAACTAACCCAATTTGTGTTTCATCAATCATTTGATTAATTGTTTTTAAATCAAAGGTTAGGGGCGTTTGTAAGTAGGCGTGGTCAGCAAAAAGAATTAATCCTAGACGGTCTCCTTCACGTTTATTAATGAAGGCCTTAGAAAGATTTTTTACCAAGGTTAAACGGTCAACTCTTTTTCCGTTAAGTGGCATATCTACCTCTTGCATACTGCCGGATAAGTCCAGTGACAAAACCATGTCTCGGCTTTGTTGTTGTAAACGGATAGGATCACCATACCAAATAGGTTTAGCTAAGGCTGAAAGCAACAGTGCCCAAGCTAGCCAAGGGATAATACTAAATAAGTTATTTTTACCCGATGTGCCTTCTTGTTCAGTTAAGCCTTGCGCGAGAGGGATCCATACTTGGGTATAATCGCGTTTTTTAGCGGGAAGAAAATAACGGATAATCAAAGGCAAAGGTAATAATAAAAATATCCAAAGATAAACAAATTCAAACATGTTTATTGGCCTCTTGATGGTGTTTTTTAATTTGTTTAGGCAATTGCTTAATCCATTGCTTTGTTTGTGCAAAATCACTGTCGGAGCAAACCGGATTTTTCTCCTGATATAAACGCGTCAGGAAAGTATCCTTATCTTTAAAAATAGGTGTTGTTGCATATCGCTGTAAAAAATCAAACCACGCTTCGCTATGTAGAGAGGCGACTTGTTGACGAGGAAAGTGCTGTAAAGCAACGCCTTTAATTAGCTGATTTAACGTAATGAAATTTGCCTTGCTCGATTCTAGTTCTTGTAGTTTTATCAATATCGATTGCTGTTTTTTACGTTGTTTTTTTATGCGTTTTATAAGATATGTTAATCCGATTAATGCAGCGACAAGGGTAAATAATAGCGCCCAATAAATCGGGGCTAAAGGCCAGAAACTTGCTGCATTCGGGGCGATAATATCATTAAGTTGCGCTAATGGATTTTGACTATCGAGCGGGGACATGAAACTGCTCCATTAATGACGATGATGCACTGAGATGATGAAGTGGTATTCCTTGCTTAATAAAACTTGTAACAATTTTTTGCTGCCGCTCATTGGCCGTTTCTTGATACTGTTGTTGCGCGTTTTGTTGTTTGAAAAAACCACTGCCACTCAGGCTATTAATTTTTAACCGTACTTTGTCCATATGTTTTGGAAGCACTTGCTCAAGCGGATCGCTAATTTGCCAAGCGGTGATCTGATTATGCCCACGAATTTGGCTTAGTAATTTCTGACAACCTTCATCAAGTTGAGAGAAGTCACTAATTAAATGAATTTGGCTACCGGTTTGTACTAAACGAGAAAGACGTTTGAGTTGATTAAATAGCGATTGAGTTGGGGCTATTGTTTTAAAAGGTTTAGGCTGACAAAGTTGTTCACATTTATGAAGAAAACGCATTAACCCGATGGTTCGTCCTGCAGGTTTAAGCTCAGCTGAGTCCTGTTGATTAAAGATAATTCCGCCAAGGCGATCATTACGTTGTTTTGCTTGCCAGCTAAGTAAACTTGCAAGGTGGCAGGCCTGTACTGATTTAAAAGCAAATTGGCTACCAAAAATCATACTATCCGATAAGTCGAGTAGGATAAAAACGGGACGTTCTTTTTCTTCCTGGAATACTTTTGTATGTGCTTTTCCGGTACGAGCGGTAACCGCCCAGTCGATTGTTCGTACATCATCACCGGGCTGATAGTGTCTGACCTCGGCAAACTCCATGCCTCGGCCTTTAATTTTTGCTAAATAGTTTCCTGCAAGTTGTTGATAAGCGGCACTCGCAGTCGGTTGGAGTTTTAATTTAGCTTGTTGTTGATAACTAATAAGTTCATTTAAGCTGACATTTGTGCCCGTGGTATACGGGCTGCCAGCAAATAAATTAAGTGATTTACTGTTCATTAGGCTGGAATCGCTACCTGATTAATTATTTCACTAATAACACTGTTCGCGTTAATTCCCTGGGCTTCTGCTTCATAACTTAAAATAAGTCGATGGCGTAATACCGGGTAAAGATTATGAATGATGTCATCCGGCATAATATAATCGCGATTATTTAACCAAGCACGTGCTTTAGCTGTTCGCATTAATGCTAAGGTTGCACGAGGGCTTGCACCATAACTAATCCATTGTTTTAAATTCGGGCCATAATTTTCAGGTTTGCGTGTCGCAATAATAAGATCAATTAAATATTGTTCTAAATGTGGTGCGATATTGATGTTCATAATTTCTTTACGAATAGCAAATATCTCATCGGTTAATAACGGTGTTACCGTTGCAACGGTTTCCTGTAATATCTCTTTATGATTGAGTTGCAGGATTTCTTTTTCCGTATTTGCATCAGGGTAATCAAGCTCAAGATGCATAATAAAACGGTCCAATTGTGCTTCTGGTAATGGGTAAGTTCCTTCCTGCTCTAAAGGATTTTGAGTCGCCATGACTAAAAACAATTTTGGTAATGGATAGGTTTTTTTACCCACGGTTATTTGATGCTCGGCCATCGCTTCTAATAATGCTGATTGTACTTTAGCTGGTGCTCGGTTTATTTCATCTGCAAGAATCAGATTATGAAAAAGCGGGCCCTTTTCAAAAATAAATTGACCCGTTTCCTGTCTAAATATATCCGTACCAGTTAAATCAGATGGTAATAAATCCGGGGTAAATTGAATTCGATGAAAATCGCCTTCTATTCCATCTGAAAGTGCATTAATCGCACGCGTTTTTGCCAGTCCTGGTGGGCTTTCTACAAGAATATGACCATCAGCAAGCAACGCGATTAGTAATCCATCGACTAGCTCACTTTGTCCTAAAATCATTTTATTAAGGTAGGTTCGTAATGCGTCAAGTTGTTGTTTTGCCATTGTAATAATCTGCTTAAAAAGAGGAATGTTGAAAATATACTGCTATGAATAGTCAACTTCAAGTTGAAAAAGTTCCCTAAAATTTACATCAAAATTGGAAGAAAAACGACAATGGGGCTATTAGTTCTATAGTTTTATCATTATGCTTTGACAGCTTTGTTCTCTTAGAGAATAACAGGTCGTTTACTTTTTGCTCAATTTAGGTCGCTAGTATGACTATTCTGAGTAAATAATTTTAAGCGTCTTTAACCTTGGGCTCAACTTGTAGCACCAGCGTCGAGGTTGTTTAAACATATAAGGAAAAAATATGCAGATTTATGTAATGCGTCATGGACAAGCAGAATTGATAGCGCCTTCGGATTCAGAGCGCCCATTGAGTTCCGTTGGACAAGCAGAATCAAAGCAAATGGCTGCTTTTTTAGCTGAAAAAAATGTTTCCTGTGACGCTGTTTTGGTGAGTCCCTATTTACGTGCCGAGCAGACATTAGAGGCGGTCAAACCGTTAATCGTTAATGGAAAGGCTGATATAAAAGTATCTAGTTATTTAACGCCATCGGGGAATATTAATAAAATAGCGAATGAAATTCATGCATTACAAGTAATGGGAATTGAAAGTCTATTAATTGTTTCACACCTTCCCTTTGTTGGTTATCTTGTTGGTGAATTAGTACCTGAAGCGGGAGCGCCTGCCTTTTCAACCTCATCAGTGGCACATATCGAAATCGATAAACATGGTTCAGCTGTTTTACATAGCTTAACTTCTGTTGCACAACTAAATCGTTAAATAATTATTTTGCTCGGACTCTATTGATTCATTTCAATAGAGTCCTTTTGTTTATTGTTTAACGTAGTGTTTGTAAGCGTTGTTGAAGTTGTTTTAATTTTTCCTGTATTTTAAACGTATTATTCGGTCCCATACGTATTAATTGTTTTTGTATATCGTTTAACCCTTCTAATTGAGGATCGGCAAATTTATACATGACGGAAGGAGAAACTAACTCAATTGGATAATCAAGAATCGGTGTATTTATGATTAAATCGATGGCGTTATCGAGTTTATTTAGAAAGTTGCCATCGGAATATCCTATTTCAGCATAAGCCTCATCAATCAATGGTTTCAAGTTTTGGTATTGTGCCAGCGCAGTTTCAATATCAATTGAGTCAACTAAATTCGCATATACATCATATCGCTGGTAACTTTCTGTATTTAAAAATATTTTTTGGCCTGTACGGGTCACACTAAAAGGTTGTTTAGGGCTGATAACGGGGGCGAAGTAGGTAATAATATCTCCCTTGGATAAGTTATCAATAAACACAACAAAGTTTCTGACCATTTCTTCTGGGATAAGTACAGCGGTTTCGTTTTGAAGTGTTGACACTTGCTCAACGGCATTTAACACCATTGCATCTGAATCATCGAGTGCTGGAAGTGGTGTTTCTGAGACAGGTTCAGCGGTTATTGTCTTTTCTGGCTCTTGGGGTTGCTCAGTGTCTTGATCTTGTTGAGGCGTAACTGTTATTGGCGCTGGGGGTATTGCGGCCGGATTGCTTTCTGCTTCCTGTTTCGGTTGAAGTATTGTTATCGGATCATTAAGGCTATTTTTTTTCGAGATATAATAGTAGGTACCTGCCACTAATATAATTAATCCAAGTATAATAATCGTATTTGTTATTGAAAAACCTCGTGATTTTTTTATGTTGGATTTCATTATGTGTCCTCTGCGAGTGGATAACGATGCATTTATTTTCTAGTAAAATACCAATAAAACAATTGTTTATAAATTAATCTATAAAAAATATTCATTTTATTTTTAATTTGTTGAGAGATTAAAAATAAAAGTATTAATATGTCGAAGCAAGATATCTTTTACGTGCATGAAAAAAGCGTAATTTAAGTCAATGTATCGTTTAAAATGAGCGGTTTAACATATCATTACTGTCGTTATTATAAAATGCTGTATGGTTTATGATAGCGCTTTTTAAAGTTAATTTTATTTGTATGATAAATATTATTAAAAAGGGGTTTAAGTTATGTCTTTATGTAAATACAATGTGTAAAAATTAAGGAATATAACTGATGCCATTCAATAGGCAAAAATTAGTAAACCGAGAGGTAATCCTTTTTATGCGTAAAGTTGAATATCTTATTGGTATATCGCTGAAAAATTCGGTTTATACATTTATCTAATGTAGTGTTTTATAATTAAATGTAAACTTTGATTTAAAATATCAACAATCATTCAAGTCAGTTTTTTTCTGGCGAGCGAAATGCTTGATCAAGGACGAACAAATATGCCAATGACGAATGAATTTATTAAAGAGTTACAAAATGTAACCACTGAAAAACAAATACATGAGTTTTTGGTTTATTTAATTAGCGGATTAGAATTAGATTATTTTCTACTTAAAGTGTCATTTCCTATTTCAATGATTAAATCAGATTTTATGATCATTGATAATTATCCTCAGCCCGTTTCACAATTATATCAAATCGAAAATATCCTTAAAACGGATCCGATTGTTGATTACTGCTCAAAAAATCACAGTCCAATTTTTTGGGGAAAAGTCGCACCTTCTGAACTTAAAGACATTAATAGAGGGTTATTTCCGGTAAATCAATCGGGTTTTGCTGTTCCTTTACATGGTCCAATGGCTTCTTTTGGGATGCTTAATTTGTCTACAGGGGCTGATAAACCTAATTGTGATCATATTTTATCGGAGGCATTAACGGTCTTCCAGATTGTCATGCCGTATATTCAAGATGCGATTGCTACCGTGCGAAGTGAATCCTATGATCACAAGATGCAACTGACATGCCGTGAAATTGAATGTTTAACGTGGGCGACAGAAGGGAAGAGCGCCTGGGAAATTGCTCATATTTTAGGTTGTTCTGAGAGAACGGTTACATTTCATTTAAATAATGCAACCGCTAAACTGAAATGTACAAATCGTTATCAAGCTATTGCAAAGGCTATACTGACTGGGGTTATTCTTCCGAATTCATAGTTTAATAAATTAACACTGTCAAATCTGACAGGTTTTATTTCCAAGACCGCTTGATATGATATTCACCAATAAACATTCCTTCATTTTGTTTATTAGCGCCCCTTGCTCATTGAACTTTTGTCTTTGAGCTTTTTTTTGTCTAAATTTTAATGTTTCTCATTATTCTTCTCCTTCAAACTAAGCAAGATATTATTTTTATGCGCTCATTGAGTGAATTAATAGCATCTACAATTTCTTGATTTTCAATCTTTTTTATTGCTGTTTGCAGGCTTAGTCTTTATACGCAGACAGGTAAATTAAAAATAATCGTATTTTAACTTCACTTTTTATTTAACCTATTGAATTGTAAAGAGTAAAAAATATGGCATGGTTTTGGCTTATTAGATATAGCGTTCCCTTTGACGTGAATATTGAATTGGTTTACAAATAATTTTTTATTTGTTTCTATTTCGCACCCTTTGCTCATTGAACTTGTGTCTTTGAGCCTTTTTCTTTTTTATAATATTGCATGGCTCACTTTCACTACTTTATTCTGCTTTATCCAAGCCCCTATAAAAGATTAATGTTCACAGTCGATAATCTATTTTTGCTGTTTTTTATTAACCCATTGATATGACTTTGTTACCTTAAATTATTTGTTTTTCATTATGTGTATCAAAATGGATACTGTGTAAGTTATTGAATTTAAATGTTATCTGTTATTAATGGTGATTTTTGTCTGTAAATGGAGACGATTGATTGTATTTAATTTTGATTTTTTATTAGATTTTGTCTTAACGTATTGAATTTAAAGTATTTTTAAAAATTGGCACAACTTTGGCTATGTTTCTATTATCGTTTAAGTAAACGTTATTTTTAAAAAAATTATAATAATTAAAAAACAGATAATTAAAACGGAGTTATACCATGAAAAAATCACTTATCCTTGTCGTAACTACTCTTGCTTTTTCTTCATTCGCTTCTGCTTCCGATGATCTTATCGTGCCTTCTGCTGCTATTGACGTTGAAGCCAATTTTCAAGCAATTGATACAAATCTTGATGGTGTCATTAGCCTAACTGAAGCTGAAAACCAAGAAAAACTACTCGCTGCATTCCCTGATTTAGATCTTGATAAAACCGGTGATCTAAATGAAGAAGAATTTAAAAAATTTGTTATGGTGCAAAAATAATTAATGTAACACTCTTTTCTATCTGAATTGTTTCCTTCTGAGGTTATTACACACGGATCGTGTTTTAACTTCACCCTATTTGTAGAATTAATTAGTAAATTAAGAAATGTTTCTGCACAATAGTGTTTACTTTCTAACCCATATCCTTTTTTACGAATGAGATGCAACGTATACAATGTATGTTCCGCTGAAACTGATCCCCTTAAAATATCTCGTACTAGTTGGCTTTCTTATCTCTCTTATCCCACTTGGTTTATTTGTTTGGCAGAGCACGACAATTCAAAAAAATGTCAGTCTTTCTTGGCAGGATTTTACTAACGACTCCATTAGTTCGGTACGAATTGCCGTCGAACTCGATAGTCTATTGGTCAAAATAGAACGTTCAACAAAACAATATTTAATCTTACAAACGGCCTCTATCAAAACGCTAGCGAATGATAATATTAGTCATTATAAAAAACTGTTGGACGATTTAATTAAGGTTTCACCTAAGGACTTGATTGATTTTTGTCTTACTCAGCAAAAGAATATTACGCACTTAGAGAGCAGTTATACAACATTAGATGAGCAGCAGTTAAATCGATTACTAAGCGATCTCAGGGCGAATCAGTCTGCGTTAATGAATAATTTATGGAGTCATATTGATTCTTCTAAAAAAGAGCAGATAGATCTCGGATTAAAAAAACAAAAACAAGTGACCGTTGCCTTACTGGGAGTGTCTTTTATTACGTTTCTGCTTTTATTGGTATTGAGTTCGCAAGTTGTATCGCCCGTCAATATGCTGAAAAAGAAAATTAATCAATTAGATAAAGACAAACAAAAAGCATTAAATAATACATCTAAGTTTAATGGCCCTAAAGAGTTGCTTGAGATAGATGTGCAATTGGATAGGTTAGCCTTACGTTTGACTAAACTCGAGATGCTAAGACAATCTTTTTTACGCCATGCATCCCATGAATTTAAAACGCCCTTGGCCAGTATTATAGAAAGCTGTTCGATTTTAAGAGATCAAATTTCAGGGCCGTTAACACCGACACAAAAAGAAGTGGTCGGCATTTTAGAAGATTCCACCCAAAACTTAAAACATTTGACTGAACAATTGTTGGATTACAATTACTTACTACAAAATTCAAACCCAAGTATTGCTTCCTATGATGCACAAAATATTATTGATCAATCGCGAAAACGTTATGAGCATTTTTTCTTGAAAAGACAACAAGATGTCACCATCAATTGTCTTTTGAATGTGATTGATACCGATGAAAAGTTATTTACTCGCATTATTGATAATTTATTAAGTAATGCGCAGGCTTATGGTTTTGAAAATGGCAAAGTATTAGTTAAACTGTACGCCGACGTAGATTCCAACACAAATATCTTAATAGTGGCTAATACTGGCCCTAAAGTTCCTGAAGACGAAAAAGAAAGTATTTTAGAACCTTTTGGTCGCAGTGATATACCTCGGCATGATTCATTACCTGGTACTGGGCTTGGACTTTCAATTGTAAGAGATTGTGTACATCTACTTAACGGAACAGTGACATTTATCGATGTTCCTGATTTTGATTTTTCAGTTAAAATTATACTGCCACGTGCATAGTTAGGGCTTTTTGTGAAACTATTATTCTTTATTTTGTCTCTATTTTTGGTTGCTGCCTGTACTCATTTACAGCCTTTATTGCTACTTAATAATTCTGAGTCTGACACCAATTTGTCACCTTCAGAGATATTGCGAGAGCGTTGTGATGGCTATGCTTACGATAACACCGATGAACCATGTAACTTGATTGGTTGGCAGGAATTTGTATATCAATCATTATTACAAACTAAAGCACAACATACAGAGACATTAAATAAGCTTGGTAATACGCACGGAGATGTTTATAAAAGGCTGATTTTATTAAGCATGCGCTATGAATCACTTGAAGTACGTAACCATGCAAAGGATGTTATGTTGAATGTATCAGCTGAAAACCCAAATGGGTTTGGTCATTTTTTCTATTCGCTTGCGCACCTACTTGAACAACAAGTCACGGCAGAACATACCGTGGTTGATTTGCAAAAATCATTAAAAAGTACCGCTCAAAAAAATACTAAGTTAAAAGCAGAATTAGCGGATACAAAAGCAAAAATTCAAGCCATTATGGAAATTGAGAAAAACCTTAATGCTAATTAAGATAGGGGGATCTATCGATGGAAGTCTCGTCATTTAATCACGCTGAAAATCAGTCCATTTCGACACCGGAACCAATCTTAATTGTTGATGATGATACAAGTTTATTAAAATTGCTAAGCATTCGTTTGGGTAGTGAAGGTTATGATGTTACCACTGCGACTAACGTTGATACGGCGATTCACCTTATTGCTGATCATAAATTTTCAGTGGTATTGAGTGATTTACGTATGCCTGGGAAAGATGGCTTATATTTACTCGACTATGTGTCTGAAAATCAGCCTTCTTTGCCGGTTATTTTAATTACTGCACATGGTTCGATTAATGAAGCTGTAGTTGCTACCGAAAAAGGTGCGCTTGGGTTTATTACTAAACCGATTGATCACACTAAGCTTAAAGATGCGTTAAGTAATGCGATTGCACAATCAACCACGCATATTGCAACCGGTTGGCATAAAGAGATTATTTTCCGTAGCTCGGTGATGCAAAAGTTAATCGATCAAGCGGGGTTAATTGCACGACGGGATGTGAGTACTTTGGTTACGGGCGCAAGTGGAACAGGTAAAGAGGTCTTAGCTAAAGCGATTCATAAGGCGAGCAATCGACGTGATAAACCTTTTATTGCATTAAACTGTGGTGCGTTACCTGAACATCTGCTTGAATCTGAGCTTTTTGGGCATAAAAAAGGCGCTTTCTCTGGGGCTGTGAGCGAACACATTGGGTTATTTAGAGCGGCAGAAGGTGGAACGCTGTTTCTTGATGAAATTGGCGATATGCCTGTTTCTTTACAGGTGAAATTATTACGAGTCCTACAGGAAAAAGCATTACGTCCTGTTGGGAGTACGCAAACGATTCCAATTAATGTACGAGTGATTTCAGCAACCCATAAAGACCTTAAACAAGCGATGGAAGAGGGGGAATTTAGGGAAGATCTTTACTATCGTATTTGTGTGGTTAACTTACGGTTACCAAGCCTAAATGAACGTCAAGAAGATGTACCAGTATTAGCGCGTCATTTATTATCACTTAGTGCTGCAAGACACGATGTGCAAGTAACTCGTTTTTCCGATGAAGCGATGCTTAAACTTTGTCAAACGCAATGGCCTGGGAATATTCGACAACTTGTTAATGTGATTGAGCAATGTGTTGCATTAACTCAAACACCGGTAATTAGCTTATCTTTAGTGAACCAAGCGTTAATCCATAATAGTGATTATTTCCTTGGTTTAAGTGATGCGAAAGAAGCCTTTGAACGTAATTATATTACGCGAGTTTTGAAAATGACCGATGGTGTGGTTTCTAAGGCGGCAGAATTATCGGGGCGGAATAGAACCGATTTTTATAAGCTAATTAAAAAGCATAATCTTAATGTTGAAGATTATAAATTATGTAACCAACCAGAAAATGTGTAAGTTAAGCAGCGTTAAGTAAAGTCAGACTATTAACTTCATTGTCATTTTATAATAGGGGATGCCGGACTTTTCAAATCGGCTTCCTTGCTTTTCTAAACCAAATCGCTGATAAAAAGGCAGTGCGGTTTCTCGGGCATCACACCAAAATACCTCTAGGTCCAATATCTTTAAGGTTTCGATAAGATAGGCAAGCATATAAGAACCAATGCCTTTTCCTTGAAAATCTGAGAGTGTTGCAAATTTCCTAAGTCGTGCAGTCTGTTGCTGTATATAAACCGAAGCGACGCAGACCAATTTATTCTCGATAAATACGCCATAGTGATTCGCCGTTTCATCATCTTCAATTTTACAAAAAGAAGGTGATTTATTGGGCCATAAAACAGCATGTCGGATAGGGAGTGCATCTTCCCAGTGTATTGTTTTTATAATCATTAAACACTACCTGCTGATTCAACGACTAAAACTCTTGCTTCACCGTGTGGATGTGCAACATGTTCGGTGCCAACTGAGGCATAGAAAATATCCCCTGGATTTAATAGGACCGACTTTTTTATGCCTGCTTCTTTGTAGTACATTGCTACAATACCATTGAGTACCACAAAGACCTCTTCGCCATTGTTTATATGCCACTTATAGGGCTTATTTGTCCAATGAAGACGTGTCGTTATACCGTTCATACTCGCGATGTCTAATGCGCCCCAAGCTTGAGGTGCGGTGAATTCATTGCTTCTAATTATTTTCATTATCTATTCCGGTTAAGTTCGATTTATCTCTGGTGAACGTTGCCAATAATATTCCATTTGTTTAGCTGTTTTTTCTGCTAATGCTATATTCTCTAGCTGTGAAACTAAATAAAGGCTCATATCAATTCCAGCAGAAATGCCACCAGAGGTGATGACATTATCTTCCCTAACCCAGCGTTTATTATCGACAACATTAAGCATGGGGTAAGTTTTTTTAAGATCAGCAATATCTTCCCAATGTGTCGTGACCGTCATATTATCGAGTAATCCCGCTTCTGCTAAGATAAATGCACCGGTGCATACTGATATGACTTTATTGGCATGCAGGGCTGTTTTAGCCACCCAGCTAATTACATTGGTTTTATTTACTTCATCCGTGTGAACACCACCTACTACAATTAATATATCGATAGGAGGGTGTGAATTAAAGCAATATTGAGGTTGAACTAAAAATCCCCCTCGTGCCTTAACCATTGAATCTGTTTCGCCCACCAAGAATATATTCCAGTTCTTATTTGCTAAGCGATTGGCTGTACTTAACACTTCAAAAGGGCCTGAAAAGTCGAGAACTTCTGCATTTTCATAGATATATATTCCAATATTCATTGCTACTTCCTTACTTCGATTTAATACCAATGGAGATTAAATATATGATCTAAATGTTGTGCAGGGAAAATGCTTTAGTTCGAGGCGAAAGGCGATGTAAATGGTTGCTTCCTTTACGAAACTTTCAACAAAGAAATAAATCATGTTAATCATAGATCTGCTAATTATTACGATTAGTATTGGGTGATGCTATTACATAATACTGAAGGATACGTACTCAGCAAGAAAATTATTGTTAAAAATAAAGTAGATACTGGGTTTGAAAGTGGGGGATGGTGATTTTTAGGTAATAAAAAGCCCCTAGGCTAAGGGGCGATTTTATTTAATTATTTTCTTAACTAAAGCTTTAATACGAGATTTTCTTTTTGGTATTGATTTACCATATATCTCGTTCTCAATAATTTGTTTTGAAACTAGTTGTCCAAAATATATTGAGTTTAGATCGTTACCCATTATTTTATTTCCTGTTACGACTCAATTTATTTCTTATTTAACTATTTTTTTAACAAGTGCTTTGATACGAGATTTTCTTTTTGGTGTTGATTTACCATAAATTTCATTTTCAATAACTTGTTTTGAAACAAGTTGACCAAAGTAAATTGAATTTAGATCGTTACCCATCGTATTTTCTCCTAATGAATGATTAATAAATATTGTTCTTTAACTAATTGTTTATTTAACAATTTTTTTAACGAGTGCTTTGATACGAGATTTTCTTTTTGGTGTTGATTTACCGTAAATTTCGTTTTCAATGACTTGTTTTGATACAAGTTGACCAAAGTAAATTGAATTTAGATCGTTACCCATAATGTTTTCTCCTAAATATAAATAAATGTGTAATTAAAAATTAAGCATTAATTATTTAATGATTTTTTTAACAAGTGCTTTAATGCGTGATTTTCTTTTTGGTGATGGTTTACCGTAAATTGTATTTTCCATCACATTTTTTGCTACTAATTGGCTTAAGTAGATAGAACCTAAATCATTTCCCATAATGTCTCTCCTGTTTTGTAATTAAGTTACTTTCTGTTTTATCTTTAATTGTGATTATAGTCACACTTTTTGGTGTTATCAAGCTCTGTGTCACATTTTCTGGTAATTTTATTACATTAATTGATTTGAAGTATTGCTTTTTAAATGAAAATTTTATAGGAGGGTTGATAGTGCTATGAAAATAAAGGGGAATATAAAATTGGTAAAATAACGTGATCGGTAATGATGAGTATAATTTTTAAATAAAATTGATTGGAAGAGAAGTATTGTAATGAATACCTCTCTTATATTTTAAAAACGAATTCATTATTCATTATTCATTATTGAGTTTATTTATTTTGCGTAGTTCGAGTGAGGCAAAAACCAAGGTAAGTATACTCAGTACCAATGTGATGATGATGGTCGTAGATAATCCGTAAATAAAGAGTGTCACGATTGAGAATACAAATGCTAAAAATCCGCATTCAATAACAGTCATGATTATTTTTTTTATTTTTTTAGGATCTGGACCATCTGTTTTTTTAGGTGTTTGTTCTTTTACCTTTTTATTCATAACGCTATTCCATTACTGATTGTGATTATATGGGGTATTTTATAATAATTTTGCCAGGCTGTAGCCTAAATAAAGCATTAATAACCCAACAAAAAGACTTAATGAGGTGTAAAAGGCTAACAGAAAGAAGTGTTGGTCTTTTATATAGTCATAGTTTTCATTAATAAAAGTAGAGAATGTTGTAAAACCACCACAGAAACCAGTGGTTAACAGTAACCTCATATTATTATCCATAACATGACCAGAAAGAAACGCCCCATAAAAGAAGCCGATGACCAAACACCCAATAATATTGACTAAAAATGTGCCGAGTGGAAAGTTAATGTTCAGTAAGTCTTGTACATATTTAGAGAGTACGTATCGCAGACTTCCGCCGACGAAGCTGCCTACACCCACAAATAAAATCGCTTTTAACATCATGTGTTGTCCAGTAATCTGATTACAAATATAAGGTTATACCAATTGTATTAAATATGTGCTCTAAATTTTGCGCTGGAAAAATGGTTTAGTTTGAGGCGAAAGTTGATGTAAATGGTTGGTCCCTTAACGAAACTTTCAACAAAGAAATAAACTATTTTAACCAGCAAAATAGATCAGCTAATTATTACGATTGGTATTAATTAAAAAATGGGTAATATTATTCTCTTATTTGTTTGATAAATAAAGGAAGAAATGAATTATGGGTATATAAAGCTCGGAGGTTACCGAGCTTATTTGATAAGACTGGGTTATCTAGATTTTTTTAGATCCTGTAACTCTTCGCTATTCCAAATTTTACGTTTAAAACGTGGATTTTTTGAAGACATATCAATTTTATACGGGTTTTCTTCTGGATGTGTTGGCAACTCAAGAATATGAGATAGTTTTCGTGCTAACCATTTTTCAACTTTAAGAACGACCAGTTTTTTACGTAAACGACCTTGCTCATCGCGATTTAGAATAGTCGGTAAAGTATTCAGTGTTAGAATCTCGCCGATAGCGGGGTGCGCCATACGTTCACGACCTTCATCACTTGCATAGAAATGCGACACGGCAAATACCATACGCCCAGGTTTAATTTTTTGTAGGAACTGACAAGATTTAACTACGGTACCACCCGTGCGGACCATATCATCGAACAAAACAATACTACAACCGTCTAGACCTTCAAAGGTGTGTTCACTTTCATTATGTAATGTGATTTCGACTTTACGTTCGTTCGTACGTTCTTTATCAAGCATAATAAATTTTGCTTTGGAAAGTCCAAGGGTATTGAACATCTCTTTGACAAAATCACGCGCGCCTTTGTCCGGTGCACATAATACTAAGCCTTCACCATCGGGGCCGTAATTCAAAATATCACTGTTTAATAAATAATGCGCGTAAATTTGATAAGGGATCAGGTTATGAAAATCATTTTCAAAAATATCAGAAAAAATACGTTGAACAGAATGGGAATGATTATGGATAGTTAATACCGTATCAACTCCTGAAAGTTTTAATAGTTCAGCATAGAGTTTTGCAGTAAATGCTTGGCCATCAAATTTCTTAATGTCCTTAACATCACGTTTAAAATGCGTTTCGCCTAAATTTGCATGTGCGCCTCTATCCTGAGCACTATAGAATAAATCAGGTTCAACCAACACAACACGTTTTGCACCATTTTCCTTAGCGGTTCGGGCAATTACCAAATTAGACATGGCTAATTCTTGACGAGATTTTGTATGACTACTGGTGCTGACAATCACGACTGTTTTGCCGTTTAATGTTTGCCCTATTGAATCCATATCAAACTCATCGGAAATAAAACGGGGACAAAATTCAGTGTTCATGAAGGTTTTCATACTGATTAAATCAGCAATATCTTCATGTTGGCCCATTGCGTAGGCGATATCGATTGCGAATGGGTTGTCTGAAGTGTTACTTACAACGACGACATTACTTGAACAAGTAGTCGAAAAACTCATGATGGATCCTTGTCTAAATCGGTAGATGGGAGGTACTTGAATTAGTCATACATTTTAATGCGAATAATGATTAAACGATACTGTATATTTATACAAATTTGCATTTTAATTCGGCTAACTCATTTGCATCTGATTTCTGCATCTTGAATGGTAACGGATATAGTGAGTCACTATCGTATACATATTTTTTTCTATGATGACGGAGGATCATGACTATAAGTCAAGATCTCGTGCAATCATGAGCACTTCATCGGACGAATATAGGTTTGAAATGGTTGCTTCAATTTCTGCTCCTAATGTCGATTGATATAATGATTGCGCAAAATTATCGGCACGAGTGGTTACCAAAATATGTTTTATAGTGGCATTATTTAACGCTAATTGCGTTTTGATTAAGGGCAGTGAATGGGTAATTAAAGCTCGTCCGATGCCTTTATTACGATGGTTAGGTGAAACGGCTAGTTGTTCGAGCTCAAGTATCGCTTTTGGTCTAAAGCCACTTTTTTGTGACCAAATAATATAGCCAACTATGCATTTTTTATCTTCGGCGACAAAACATAAAAATCGAGGAAAAGCGTTAAGATTACACTGTAACCACTGCAGTGATTGTTCCTGCCTAATAAATGTTAATCGATGAATATCAGCTGCGGCGCTTAGGTCTGATTGGGTCATTAATCTTACTTTCATAAAAACTCCGCTTTAATGATTTACTGTTTTAGAAAATAGATTAATGACGACAACACCAGAAACAATTAACACCATGCCTAATATCGCCGGTAAATCTGGCATTTGACGATAAAGTACAGCGCTCATAACCGCGATTAACACGATCCCGAGTCCAGCCCAAATAGCATAAGCAATGCCAATTGGCACTGTTTTTAAGACGAGAGAAAAGAAATAGAAGGTGACTATATAACTGATAATACAAAGCATACTAGGGATAATACTTGTAAATTGATCGGAAGCTTTTAAAGCCATCGTTCCAATTACTTCTGCACAAATAGCAATTGATAAATACCAAAATCCCATCTTAATTCCTCGTTGAATTTACCTATATTGAAAGATGATACAGACAATTTCAAACTAACGTTATTTATTTATACCCGTTACCAATCAAGATGCTGATTTCTGCATCTTGAATGGTAACGGGTATATAAGGATGCAATTACGACCTGTCATATTCACATTAGCGTAATAGTGCAGAATGTCGTTGTAAATATATTTCAGTGAGTTGCTTCATGTAATTTATTTATGTGTTTGATATTTATTTGTGATGGTGGTCGAGCGGTTGATAATTTCTTTAATTGGTTTACCAAAAGGAGTCTTAATCATTGTATGTTGTTACCCGTAACTTTGGGTGTTTCTAATTTAATAGAGTAAGGGAATCGCCTGAAAATTTACTGAAGGGTGAAGGTTGGCATATTTACTCAAACTTAATTTTTATATTAAAAGGAATATTTATGAATACCCAGGATATTTTACAGAATAAATCTTTGATTTCATTGATAGGGTTAACGGGAATATTAACTGCCTACAGCTGTAATGTAAGCAGTGCTGAATTACAAATACCAGGTGAGCATTTCGATTTAAGTCGTTGGAAGGTCACGATGCCCTACGATTTAGATAAAAATGGGAAAGCTGACGAAATTAAAGTAAAAGAACTTCAAACATTTTCAGACCCCGATTTTTTCTATATTAATGGAAATGGCGAATTAGTTTTTACAGTCCCTAATAAAGGTGCCACAACAAGTAGTTTAGCCAGTGCTCGTTCGGAATTGCGAGAAATGAATCGTGGTATAAATACTGACATTGGTACACATGACCCTGCTAATAATGTTGCCCTTGCTGCCAATAAAAATGCAGACCAGTTTGGTGCTATTGGTGGAAAGCTTAGTGCAACATTAAGAGTTAATGCCGTTTCTTTAAGTGCGGGCTACCCTGAAAAACAACCTGCCTATACCGTTGTTGTTGCAGAGTTTCATTCGGGGAAAATTGCAGATCATCCTGAAGGCTTTGGTTGGAGTAATCAACCGCTTAAAATTTATTACAAAAAATTTCCGGACCAAGCTAAAGGTTCGGTTTTTTGGAATTATGAGCGTAATTTAGCGAGAAATGATCCAAATCGCATTGATATTTCTTATCCAGTTTGGGGGAACACTTGGGAAAACCCAGCAGATCCCGGTGAACAAGGCATTGCGCTTGGCGAACAGTTTAGCTATGAAGTGAACATTCATGAAAATACCATGTATTTAACCTTCCAATCCGAAGGCCATCCAGAAGTTAAGTATTCAGTTGATTTATCAAATAATGTAGACCCTTACGGTAAGGTCGATGAGCTTGATAACCCGAAGGGATATTCAGGTGATTGGTTCTTCCTGAAAGCTGGGGCTTATAACGAATGTAATACGAATGATGGTCCTAGTTTTGTTCAAACTGCTTGTTCTGGAACCGGTGATTGGGCAATAGACAAAAAAAATGGCGATTATGCTAGCGTTGCGTTTTCTAAATTAGTGCTTGGGGATTCAACACCGGTTAATTAGATTGCCAAAAATAAAAGAGTTAATATTTAAAGTATGTAGCAGTAAGCGCTTAATATACCAATTGTATTAAATATAGGATCTAAATTTTGTATTGGAAAATGGTTTGGTTCGAGACGAAAGTTGATGTAAATAATCGTTCTATTTACAAAACGTTTAGCAAAGAAATAAACAATATTAACCAGTAAAATAGATCAGATAATTATTACGATTGGTATTACATTGTGAGGTATAAACAAGCGCTAGAGAGGGGAGGCGTTATGGATCACAAATTAACCTAAGCAATATTGGTTTATAATCTGCCTCTAGCGCATTACAGATTATTTTGTTAATCAACTCCCTATTGAGGCGGAGTTAATTGTTATGACATTGCTTGTTGGCGTTTATCAATAATTTTTTGGACTTGTGTTACGATTGGGTCCATTGAAAGCTCCGTTGCTAGGTAACGAATTCGATACAAAGAAATTAACGGTAAATCTTCAATAGGTTGCTCAAGTAAAGCTTTAAGCTGGTTTTGTTCACTGTTCGGATTGTTTTCTTGGTTGTTTAAACCTGACATATTTATTTGGTTCCTTATTATTTAATGAGTGATCCCCAAATCGGGATAACGCTGAATGTCGCAATTCGCTTAATATAAAAACTAGGCGAGTTCTCCATTAATTTCAATACTATCTTATATATGCCTTTACTACCTTATATATTTTAAAATACATATCCCATTTTCATTCAACAGACCTTTACTACGGTATTGATTTTGCCTTTCCAATCGCAACCTGCATGGCTAACAGTAAGCTGGAAATTAGTCTATACCCGTTACCATTCAAGATGCAGAAATCAGCAAGACGAGGGGTGAGCAGATTCTAGGCATAAAGGTGAAGATCTAATGGGTTAAATCGAGACTTTATAACAACGAAGATGTTTGCCTCTCGTCTTGCCCTGCGGGTCACTAGCTCGTTTCTTATAAACCATGGTAATCCTGCGTTATAACATTCGATAAGGACTAGCCATTAAAGATGTAAAGTCTTGTTTTTACATCTACCGATAGAGGATTAACGCAGTTAATCGCTCGAAAGGTCATCATGTTACGCCTTGCCTTGGTATCCGAGCTAGTGACTGATAAACGCTTCTTGATTGGTAACGGGTATATAAAGTATGAATCTACAATTTGATTGGCTGTTACAGCATAGAGGGGCATAATAGCCATTAAGTATTTGTTTCTTGTGTCATAATACAAATATTTCGTTTTTCTAAAATACACAATAGGTTTATATGATTTCATTACTTATGCAAGGCCGTTATGATCTTTTTATTATGCTCCTGATCGCGATTGTTATTTCATTGTCGTTTCATGAATTTGGTCATGCTTGGACGGCTAAAATGTTTGGGGATAATACTGCAGAACGAATGGGGCGATTAACAATTAATCCCGTTGCACACATTGATCCAATGGGATTATTAATGGTTGCCTTGATCGGTTTTGGTTATGCTAAACCCGTTCCGACTAACCCAAGAAATTTTAATTCTAAACAGGCATCACTTTGGATTTCTGCTGCAGGACCTGGGATGAACTTGGTCTTGGCATTTGTATGTATTAATCTACAAGTGGCTGCATTAGAATTTCAAATCGGCGGGTTGTCTGGTGCAGGTGCTCAGTTTTTCCTGCAATATTTGGCTTTTATTAATATTATCTTAATGTTATTTAATTTAATTCCTATTGGTCCTCTCGATGGGCATTATATTCTGCCTTACTTTTTAACTAAAAATCATGCCTATAAATATGTTCAATGGAATGCGCAATATGGCTCGATGATTATGTTTGGGTGTATTGCATTAAGTATGGTCGGCGTGCCAATATTTTCTTTTTTAATGGGGTTTGCTAGCCATATTTCAACATTTTTAATGGTTGTTTAAATCCTGATAAATAGAAAACAGGTTGATAATTGATACATTGACTCGATATTTATCTTTTCATTGTCGGTAAGTTTGGGCTGAATTATCTGAAATTAAGAAAATATTTCGCAATAATGAGTTCAAACTATTTTTTAAGCATGAGATTAAGCGACAAAAGGTATAATAAAAAGTAATAAGAGTGTTAATAACATTATTAGGTAAGTGAGTGTTCATGAGTGCGTTTATATTTATCGGTATAGCCCATGCTATATTTACTATCATTTTTGTTGCCTCGAAAGAAAAAAAGATAATCAGCGATTACGTTCTTATTGCTTGGATTATTATGCTTGCCATGCCTTTACTCACGAGAGCATTAAGCCCTGCGTTGTTGGATATTCCCGTTCCTATCATAGATAAAAAACTTGCCTATCAACTTTGTTTAGGTCCTTTTTTGTGGCTTTACGTTAAATGCGTTACGGGCGATATTAAAAAATTTAAACCGATCTATCTCTTGCACTTTATGCCATTTATATTGGCGACACTTTTTCAAATTTCATTTCAACCCTCACCGATGCATGCAGAATTGAGTCGAGTTGGTAACCCATTTAATAAGGTTATTTGGTTGATTAACATGGCTTCTTTATTTTGTTATTCCGGTGTTGTGGTGTGGCGTTTAAAGAAACATCGCAAAGAGATACTTAATCGATTTTCTGCCTTAACAACACAAATCACCCTACGTTGGTTAATTTGGCTAACCTATGGATTTGTAGTTGCCTATACCTTCCCTTTTTTAGCGCGTTTTGCTTCATTTCCGATTATTTTACAATCACATGGTTATGCATTTACCGGATTTATTTTTATATTGAGTTTTTTCGGATTAAAGCAAACTCAATTATTTAAACAGGAAAAAGAACAAGAAAAGAAACTTGAATCAGTAGCTATTGATGAACCGATTAAGAAGGAGAAAAAAGAAAAGTATGAACGGTCGGGGCTGACGGAAGAGCGCGCAATACAATATCTCAAACGTCTTGAAGATTATACTCAAACTGAAAAGCCTTATTTAGATGCTAATTTAACCGTCGATAAATTGGCTAGTCAATTACATATTCCTCGCCATTATCTAACTCAAATTTTTAGTGAACAGCTTAATAAAAATTTTTATTTATATATTAATGAGTATCGCATTAATCGGGTGAAGCAGTTATTGACCGATCCAGCTGCTAAAGAGATGACCTTATTAGCTATCGCGTATGAGTGTGGTTTCAATTCAAAATCAACATTTAATGCCATGTTTAAAAAAATAACAGACTTAACACCAACCCAATACAAAAAAAGTAAGTCCTAACCTGGTTTTTAACGTGCTGTTTTATATGGTTATTTTATTTAGCCGCATAATTCGGACTCTCTTATTGTCCGTGATGCGCGGTTTGTGCGATTACGCTAAATTAAAACTGTAAATTTTGGCTATCGATGAAGTATTGATTCATCTTCAGGTTTATTACTTAGTATTTTCTATGTGATAAATAGTTCATGAAAAATAGAATAGGCAGAGATCATGATAAAAAATATGCTAATTAAACTTTTTATAGTCAGCGCTATATTTACGCGTGCGGCTTATGCAGAACAACAATTAACCGCGACGATTATTGGATCGGGTTCGCCGGTTTATAATGAAAATAGGGCGAGTGCGAGTGTGCTTATCTCTAATGGCGACACTAATATCTTGGTGGATATGGGGAACGGAACACAGGCAAATTTACATAAGCTTGGGTTTAATGTTCGCAACTTATCAAGCCTATTATTTACCCATCATCATTTAGATCATAATGAAGAATTTGTGCCTGTTTTTATTGGCTGTCTGATGGGAAATAATGATTTCACTATTTTTGGTCCTGCTAATACTCGTAAATTGGCCGAGGGAAATTTAGATTTATATAAAGAAGATATTGTTTATCGTTTAAGTAAAAGCAATCGTACGCTTGATGAACGAAAAAAAGCATTTACGGTGACCGATATAAAAGGCGGCGATACTTTCAGCGTGGGTGATATTAAAATCTCAACCATTGAAGTTCCTCATACTATTTATACCATTGCTTATCGTTTTGATTATAACGGTCAATCTATTGTCGTAACGGGTGATTTAACCTATTCAAATGACTTACCTGCATTGGCCAAAAATGCTGATTATATGATTATCGATTCTGGCGGTATGGTGATGGCCAATGGACAGAATAATAAACGTAAAAATAAAAAATCAGAGGTGAAGTCAAGTAATGCGAAGAGTACTAAAAATACTCATGTTCGTGCCCATTTAGACCTTGATGATTCGGGTAAAATGGCCGCTTTAGCTAATGTTACTAATCTTGTTTACACGCACTTTCTTCCTGGTGATATCGATCAAGCTGCTAGTTTAAAAATTATTCGTGAAAATTATCAGGGCAATGTGATTTTTGGCGAAGATTTAATGGTGATTAACAATGCTAATAGCGACGCTGTAACAACATCAACAACCCCAAAAAATAATTATTCGATTGTCGATACTGGCCAAACGATTTCCTATAGTAATGATGCGGTGATATCGACACCGGTTGACGGCGATGATTTTTTTGGCCAAGACGCTAGCTATAATATTAACCAACCTTCTTATACCGATAATCATGATGGGACCATTACCGATAATGTGACTGGTTTGATATGGCAGCAGGGGTTAACGGAAAAATTAAGTTATGATGAAGCATTACAAAAAGTAAAAAGTTTTAATTTAGCTGGTCATACGGATTGGCGGATCGCGACGATAAAAGAGCTTTACTCTTTAATTCAATTCACAGGCTCCGTAAAAGGTGAAAAAGCCATTACGCCTTTTATTGATACCAACTATTTTGAACAACCCTTAGGTGATGCCAGTCAAGGTGAGCGTGAAATTGATGCGCAGGTTTGGAGTAGTACTGAGTATGTTGGTAAAACAATGAAAAATGATGACACGGTATTCGGTGTTAATTTTGTCGATGGACGCATTAAAGGTTATCCCAAATACGATCCTCGTACTCATGAAGCCAATAAAATGTATTTCCGATTTGTCAGAGATAATAAGGACTACGGGAAAAATAATTTTGTCGATAATCATGATGGAACGATTACCGATCAAGCGACGGGGCTGACTTGGCAAATGGCAGATAGTCAACAAGGATTGAATTGGGAAGAGGCATTGCAATATGCTGAGAATCTTACATTAGGTGGTTATGATGATTGGCGCTTACCGAATGCTAAAGAGTTACAAAGCATTGTTGATTATACTCGTTCACCTGAAACCTCTCATTCAGCTGCGATTAATCCTATTTTTGAAATCTCATCGATTATTAATGAAGGTGGGGAAACAGATTACCCTTACTTTTGGAGTTCAACAACGCATCTTGATGGCCCAACACCCGAAAGTAGTGCTGTCTATGTTGCTTTTGGTAAAGCCCTAGGAAAAATGAATGACATGATCATGGATGTTCATGGTGCAGGAGCCCAACGTAGCGATCCTAAAACAGGTGAAGCTATGTCTCGTGGCCCTCAAGGTGATATGATCCGAGTGACTAATTATGTCCGAAGTGTCAGAGGCGGAGATAGTGATTCAGCAACAAAGTCAAAAGTCGCAACAACCTTTACCGAAGCTAAAAGCAATGGTGTGATAACGCATAATAAAATTGCTAATGAGCCCGTTAAAAAGCGCGAGAATTCAACCATGAACAATCGTTTTATGAATCGATTAGATAAAAACGGGGATGGGAAAGTATCAAGCACTGAGTTTAAAGGCAATAAAGCACAATTTAACTATCTTGATAAGAATAATGATGGTTATATTTCCCTTGAAGAGGCACCGACTGGGCCTCGAAAATAAAATAATAGCAATGCGGCTATATTTGTCAGTAGCCGCATCCGGAGTTTAGATATAGTGGCTATCGATGAAGAGCTCCACTATATTATTTTTCGTACTCGCGCTTCATTTGCCAATCTTCGAGCTCAACTAATACTAATAATGCACCGTGACCGCCAAATTCTAAAGGGGCTTGGTGAAAGGCTAAAATATCAGGATGTTGAGCTAACCATAAAGGCACTTGTTTCTTGAGGACATGTTTGCCGACACCGTGCATAACACTACAGCAATATAATCCTTCTTTTTTACAACAGGCGATTAAAGCGCCGAGTTCTCGTTTGGCTTCTTCTTGGGTTAAACCATGCAGATCTAAAATGATTTCAGGGGCAAAGTCACCGCGACGGAGTTGTTTGATCAGGTACTTTTGTGCGTCTTGGCGAATGTATCGAACGGGCCCTTCTTCAGCAAGGTGTGGTTCAAAGCCATCGGAGAAATGATCGGTTTCAAATCCTGTTTCTATGACTTGCTTGGTGAACTGCTTCTTCTTGATGTTTTTCGTGGGCAATTTTATGGTATCCTGCTTTATTTTTTTGATACCTGAAAATTCTGCACTAAAGAGAGAAAAATCATCATCTTGGTTTTTATCGGTCATGGTTTTTCCTAAATAGTTGCAATCGATTTGAAGCAATACTGCAAGCCGAGTCGTTTTATAAATGTGAAATAGGTGCAGTTTACCTTAATTGGAGAATAAGTTGGATACGATTTTTAGTGATGAAGCTGTAAACGAGCTGCGTACCATCCAAGATATGATACGTTGGGCGACAACGGAGTTTAATCGAGCTGGTTTATTTTATGGGCACGGTGCTGATAATGCGATTGATGATGCGTTGCGTTTGATTATGCCATCGCTTAATTTACCATTGAGTTGCGATAGTGAAATTTATAATACGCGCTTAACTCGACGTGAACGCGAAATGCTGGTGGAATTAATTGTTAAACGTATTGAGTTACGTATTCCCGTTGCTTATATCACTAATACTGCTTGGTTTGCTGGGCTGGAATTTTATGTTGATGAACGTACTTTGGTGCCTCGTTCTCCTTTTGCAGAGCTTATCAACGCAAGTTTCGAACCTTGGTTACAAACATCACCATTAAGAATTTTAGATCTTTGTACGGGCAGTGGTTGTATTGCGATTGCCTGTGCCTATGCCTTTCCAGAAGCGGAAGTTGATGCCGTTGATATTTCCGATGATGCCTTAGAAGTGGCAGAAATTAATATTCAAGGCCATGGTGTCGAACAACAGGTAACACCAATTTATTCGGATCTTTTCTCGGGAGTGGCAGATCAAAAATATGATTTGATCGTGTCTAATCCACCCTATGTGGATCAGGAAGATATGGATAATTTACCCGATGAATTTAGACATGAGCCAGAGTTAGGATTGGCATCGGGATTTGATGGTTTAGATCTAGTACGAAAAATGTTGAAGCAGGCGGGTGACCGTTTGAATGAAAATGGGTTATTATTTGTTGAAGTAGGTAATTCTCAGGTTCATCTGCAGGCAGCTTATCCGCATATTCCATTTGAATGGATTGAATTTGCACAGGGTGGGCACGGTGTGTTTGTGTTAACCAAAGCACAGCTTGATGAGATTAAAGTATAAATTTTAGTTATAGAGTAATAGACGGGAAATAATTATGGCGGGAAGCAGTATTGGTCAACTTTTTAAAGTGACTACATTTGGAGAAAGTCACGGTGCAGCATTAGGTTGCATTGTTGATGGTATTCCACCTAACTTAGCAATTTGCGAAGCAGATCTTCAAGCTGATTTAGACCGACGTCGTCCAGGACAATCTCGTTATACGACGATGCGCCAAGAAGGTGATCAAGTAAAAATTCTCTCGGGTGTATTTGAAGGAAAAACAACGGGGTGCAGTATCGGTTTATTAATCGAGAATACAGACCAACGTTCAAAGGATTACTCAGCAATTAAAGATCTGTTCCGCCCGGGGCATGCTGATTACACCTACCATCAGAAATATGGACACCGTGATTATCGTGGTGGTGGCCGTTCTTCTGCTCGTGAAACCGCAATGCGAGTTGCTGCAGGGGCGATTGCTAAAAAGTATTTGAAAGAACAATACGGTATTGAAATTCATGGTTATTTAAGTCAGCTTGGCGATATTACGCCGGAGTCAATTGACTGGGATGAAGTGGAAAATAATCCATTTTTCTTCCCCGATGCAACTAAGTTAGCGGATCTTGAAGCCTATATGAAAGCTTTAATTAAGGAAGGTAATTCAGTTGGCGCTAAGGTTTCTGTTGTGGCTTCAGGTGTACCCGTTGGTTTAGGTGAGCCTGTTTTTGATCGCTTAGATGCCGAGCTTGCGCATTCTTTAATGAGTATTAATGCGGTGAAGGGCGTTGAAATTGGTGATGGTTTTGCGGTTGCGAATCAAAAAGGAACTGAACACCGCGATGAGATGACACCGGATGGCTTTTTATCTAATCATGCGGGAGGGATCCTTGGTGGCATTTCAACGGGTCAGGATATTATTGCTCATATTGCATTAAAACCGACTTCTAGTTTAACTATCCCGGGAAAAACAATTACGACCGATGGTGAAGCAACGGAAATGATCACAAAAGGACGTCATGATCCCTGTGTCGGTATTCGTGCCGTGCCGATTGCTGAAGCACAAATGGCAATTACATTGTTAGATCATCTATTACGAAATCGTGCGCAGAACTTAAATGTCACAACGAATACCCCGTTTTTAAAATAAAAACGATGGCGTCTTGCTGATAGATAATACCCATTAGTGTCGCGCTAGTGGGTATTTTTTTGCTTAAAAAGGGAGGTGCCAGTTAAGGGTAAACTGAATGAACTGTTGCAGTAATAATCCTTGATATCTGTCTTTATGGCATACTAACCAATAGTTGCGAGACATATCGAGCTGCATTTCTGGAGCAAGGTTAAGTTGCATTAACCGTTGGTCTTTTAATGCGTGACGTGCGGCTAATTTGGAAATACAGGTAATACCTAACCCTGCGGTGGTTGAGTTAATAATCGCTTCCGTGGTATTAAGCTCTAGGGTGATATGGTAATTTGTTAGTTTTTCCCCAATGTTTTTTAGGAAAAATTCACGCGTTCCTGAACCAGATTCTCGTAATATCCACTCTTGATTTTCTAAATCTTGCCAGTTAATGTTTTCTTTCTGGGTAAGAGGATGGTCACTGTTACAAAGTACGAGCATTTCGTCCTGTAACCAACGGGTTAGCATCAGTTGATTATCAAAGTTATAACCTTCGATTAATGCGATATCGATTTCATATTCTTTAATGTGTTCGCAGATCGTACTGCTGTTATCGATTTGGAGAGATTGATTAACCAGCTGAGTTTTTTTTCTAAAGTCGGCAATTAGAAAAGGGGTGATGTGATTACCAATCGTATTGCTTGAGCCAATTCTCAGGGTGACATCGCTCGTGGTTTGTTGCTCAAAAAGACGGCTAATATTTTTACTGTGTTCTAACTGTTCATCGGCCAGTGGTAATAATTGTTTTCCCCATTCATTGAGAATTAAACGACTGTGTTTACGTTCGAATAGTTTGTAATTTAATTGTTTTTCAAGTTCTGCCAGTGCCATGCTGACGGCTGGTTTGCTCATAAATAGTTTTTTAGCGGCAGCTGTGATGGTTTTTTCCTGAGTAATACAAATAAAAACCTGTAATTGTTTTAAGGTGATATTCATTAATATCTCTTATCAGCTGATGTATAGTGTTTTATATAATAACGACCTTAATAAAAGTAATGAAGAGATTGTTGTGATTAATACCTTTAAATCGATAAATAATTATCTATGTCGCCTACCTATTGCATTATCCGGATTAGCTCTCGCTATCGTTAGTTTAGCTGGCGCATGGGATGTGTTTATTGGCGCTGGTGGGGGCGTGCAATTCATTGGAACGGTGATCGCAAGTGTTCTGCTAATACTACTACTGGTTAAATTTATACTGAATTTGGCGTTATTAAAACGAGATTTAGCCCATGTTATTGCAGGTAGTGTTGCCCCAACTTATACCATGGCTATGATGCTTATCGGAGACAATATATCCCTTTATGCTTTTAAAGTGGGGGAAACAATCTGTTATTTCGCTATTTTATTACACGTCTATTTTTTTGTGTGTTTCATCTTTTATCGTATCAAAGACTTTAGGCTTGTTGATGTGCTTCCCAGTTGGTTTATTCCGCCGATTGGGCTTGTGCTAGCCGTTATTACACATCCTGGAGGATTGCCACCTAGTTTCTCCTCGTTATTAATCTATTTTGCTTTTATTGCCTACGCGATTTTATTACCTCTGGTGTTATATCGATTATTTTTTATGGGGGCACTGGCTAATGGTGAAAAACCTTTATTTGCGATCCTTGCTGCGCCACCGAGTTTATTATTGATTAGCTATTTATATTGGGTCGAGCAAGCAAATTATTTAATGGTGTGGGGACTCCTGATGTTAGCTATTTTAATGACTCTTTTTGTGTATTTAAGGTTAATAAAGTTAGTTAAATTGGCGTTTATTCCCGCATTTTCAGCTTTTACATTCCCCGTTGTTATTAGTGCTATTGCGCTATTTAAAGCCAGTGCGTTTTTATTACACCAAGGGGCGTCGCCGCAGTTAGTGTCATTGACATCGTATTTAGCCGTATTTGAATTAGTGATTGCCACTTGCATCGTTGCGTATGTCGCCTTTCGCTATGCGGTGCATTTTTGGCCCGTTCATCATCAGCAGTAATATTCGTTATTTATTAGGTAAGCCACTATGGAAATTAAATTTACAACATTACAAGCGGAGCAGTCTGCTTTTACTCTTAATATTGAAAATTGGATTATTGAAGACGCGCAGCCCTGGGGCGTTTTTTCAACAGAAGGAGATATCGGTTCATTAATTGCGGATTTACTTTCTGGTGAATTTGAAACCGATACGGGAAAAGTCGTTAAAACTGCTGGTAGTATTGCACAGGTATCATTAGGTGAACAACAACGCTTATTGGATCAAGAACTTGCTAAAAATGATACCGACTTTATGGATAAAATTGACCATGGCAGCAGCGTTTATTCACTTATTTATCAGCAATGTGAAGATCCAGCATTGACCGAAAGACTGCTTGAAGAGTTAGATCTTATTGGATTGAAAAATAGTGGTTTTCGTATGTTGTCAACGGGTGAAACACGACGTTTAATGTTAGCACGCGCATTGGCAATAAAACCTGACTTTTTAGTGTTAGATGAACCTTATGCTGGGTTAGATGTTGAACATAGACAATCGCTAGCTGTTTATTTACAAACGTTATCGAAGCAAGTACAAATGTTAGTGATTGTTTCCCGCGAAACTGAAATGCCTGAATGGGTCGAAAAAGTGGCTTTATTTACACAGGGTCAATTAGTAAGTCAAATGGACAAGGTTGCATGGGATAATCATCCTATTATTGCGCAAATTAAAGCACAGTCAGTCGAGCAAAGTGATCAGATGATTGCATTAATTCAAAAGCATCATCATTCATCTCCATTTAATAATCCTATTTTTGAATTAACAGATGGCCGTGTCGCCTATGGCGATCAAACTATTTTTTCTGGGGTCAATTGGCGTATAAATAAAGGTGAACATTGGCAAGTTAAAGGGCCCAATGGTTGTGGGAAAAGTACCTTACTCGGTCTGATCTTTGGCGATCATCCACAATGTTATAGTAATGATATTCAGATATTTGGCAGACAACGCGGAACCGGTGAAACGATTTGGGATATTAAGAAAAATATCGGCATGGTGTCATCGGCATTACATTTGCAATATCGGGTTAATTGCAGTGCATTAGATGTTATTTTATCGGGATTTTATGATTCTATCGGTCTTTACCAACAACCTACACCGCAAGAAAAAAGTATTGCACAGGAATGGTTAGGTATTTTGCATATGAGCCAATTTGCAAGAACAACGTTTAAACAACTTGCCTATGGCCAACAACGGTTATTATTGATAGCGAGAGCGATTGTAAAACACCCCAGTTTATTGATTGTTGATGAACCTTATCAAGGTTTGGATTACCTAGGTCGACGCCTAGTCAAAAATTCATTGGAGTTGATCGCGCGAGAAAACTTGAGTCAATTGTTATATGTATCGCATTACCATGAAGATAGTTTGGACAGTATTCATAATTATCTGACATTTGTGGCAGCTTCGGATGGGAATGGTTACGAAGCAGTGGTTAATTGTATCGATTGATAATGGGAGAGGATAAAAAAGGCCAACGTTAATTAACGTTGGCCGGTCTAATAATATCGTTATTAGACTCTAAAAAAGGCCAATTCTTTTTTCTGTTCCTCTGCCATTTGTGCAAGCTCTGCCGATGCTTGTAACGTTTCATCAACAGCTGCCACATTTTGCTGAACTAAATCAAAAGCCTGGGTCACATTTTTCGAAATATCTTCAGTGACACAGAATTGTTGTTGTGATGCTGTTGCGACCAACGTATTAATGTCTGAAATCGATTCAACAGCATGTGAAATATCTTCAAATGATGCTTTGACTTGATCTGCAAGTAATACCGATTCTTCAATCAATTCGACATTTTGAGTCATATTGCTGTTCGCTCTTTCCGATTGTGTTTGTAATTTTTCAATAATAGCTTGAATACTGACCGTCGACTCTTGTGTTTTAGACGCAAGATTACGTACTTCATCGGCGACGACGGCAAATCCACGACCATATTCACCTGCACGTGCGGCTTCAATAGCTGCATTAAGTGCCAATAGGTTAGTTTGTTCAGAAATCGTTTTAATGACTTCCGTCACAGAGCCAATTTCATCGGAGAAATCTTTTAGCTCTTTAACAATGATTGCGGTATCGGTAACTGAAGTATTAATATCACTCGTTAATAGGATATTTTTCTCAAGGGTTAATTTACCGTTAGCGACATTTTCATTGGCTTTTCTTGCCTCATCTTCAGCCATTACAGCTTTACTGCTTACTTCCTGAGATGTAGAAGATAATTCATTAATGGCAGTCGATATTTGCTCGACCTGTGCCATTTCATCTTGAGAGTTTGATTTTGTGCTATCCATAATGGTGTTTAATTGCAGTGATGCAGAAGAAACACTTTCGGAGATGCCGTGTGAATTTTTGATTAATTCCGTTAACTGACGCGATAAATTAACCAGTGATAGGTATATTCCCGTTTCTTTGCCTGTTTGTTGTAACTCTGTTGTCAGATTACCAGCCGCCATTTTTTCCATTAATGCAGCAATTTCATCGGGTACACCGCCAACAGGTTTTAGCACTAACTTTTCCATCGTATATATAACGATACCAAGGGCAACAATTAAACTAATAAAGCCAAATATGATTGTGGAGATAAGTTGATCATGTGAAGCATCTTCAATAAGGTCATCATTCACAAAGGTGACATAGCTCCACCCGGTAATCTCCATTTGTCCCCAGAATGCGGTGAAATCACCTTTTACGCCATCAAGATCTGCGCTGTAGCTGAGCTCTGGAGTATTTTTATTAAAACTTTTATAGAGAGGGCGCTCAGTAAATATATCTTTACCTAAATAAGAATCATAAGGGGCAACCAAAATTGTGCCGTCATCGTCATAGATAAACATATCTTTACGATGTGAAACGGACGACAATACATCCTGTAAGTAAACAGAGGTCAGCGCAGCAGTTTCATTATCTATTTTATGGGTAAAGGTCACAATTTCTTTACCGCTGACGGCTGATTTAAAAGGTTCTGAAATCGTAAAGGTTTCACCTTTATTAAACATATCATCGTAATAAGAGCGATTTAACTCTTTTACATTAAAATCAAGTTTTTGGCCTTTTGCATTAAAAATATCACCTTGACGATCAATAATATAAACACCCTCGCTGACGTTTCCAAGCATTCGCGCAACCGCTGCTAGTTGGAGCGTTGCATTATGCGATAGCATCGCTTCTTCTGTGTCATCTCGTGATGCTTTAATGCCCGATAGAATTTTTTTGAATCCATTAAATTTTTCAACAATTCCTGCTTCTACGGTTGCATTTTTTTCTTTTAGGATTTGTTTATTTAAAGCCACACTTTCGGTTTTGAAAGAATTAAAGCTAATGGAGATTAATACGGTAATGATGATTAGAATGAGGGCACTTATCGTGCCCGATATTTTTAATTTAAATTTATTCATTATTACTTTTCCTCGTTAGATGCTATTAACAGTGAACGATACAGTGCTAAATCGAAATCCGTTACTGCATATTAGTATGGGTTAATATTAAGTTTTTGAAAGAATCTACCTATTATTATCGGCAAATTTTATGAGAGCTTGAGCTTAAATAGATAAAAAAGTACTTTATTTAGTGTGTTTTTTTTCATAAAAAGCGCCAGTTGATAGTGGTTATTATTGTCCTTAAGTAATTGTTTTTATAATTGAATTAGTTTTATCGATAAATTGCTTGAATTGATTCTTTGAAAGTCACTTTGCTCAGAAAGCTTCGCTATGCCTGATGCTATTTTTTCGTTCAGATTTTTTCTTTATTCATAGTGCATTATCATTTTGTATGATTGCGCCATATTGGTGCGACATAAAAAATACGCATCGTGTTAGTGCGTTAAATTGATGCTGTTGTTTTAGGGGAGGGGATACGTTGTAAGGATTTTTTAATGTATTTTTATTGTTTAGTTTCTTTACTCTTTTACATGTAGCACTTAATAAGCAAGAGATTGAGTCTAAGACTAAAGGCCCAAATAGGTATTAAAGCGTTATAACAATGATCTTACTGGGCTTTCGGTTTGTTCTGAAGGGCATCTTTTATCGCAATATAATTATTATTTAGAAAGCGCATTGACTCATTTATCGGCTTGTATGAGTGAACTAATTCTTATTGGCATTATTTTTGCTTTTCTGAGTGGTTACTAGTAACAGAAAATACGAAATTTATGCCTTCGCTATATCTGAATTACTTTATTTCATTTACCTATAAAAGGACTTCTCTTCATGAAAAATAAATTACTAACATTGGTTTCATCTGCCTCATTGTTGGCTTTGTCTTCGGGCATGGTTAATGCGGGAACATTAGATGATATCACCAAGTCTGGCGAATTACGTGCATGTTTTGATGCTGGCTATATGCCATTCGAAATGAAAGCTAAAAATGGTAATTATATTGGGTTTGATTTAGACCTTGGTAAGTTGATGGCGAAGGAAATGGGTGTTAAATATGTACCCGTAAATACTGCTTGGGATGGTATTATTCCTGCTTTATTAACTGGTAAATGCGACATTATCATGGCCGGTATGACGATTAATGCGCAACGTAATATGCGTGTTAACTTTGCAGACCCTTACATTGTTGTTGGTCAGTCGATTCTTTTAAATCCTAAGCTAGAAGGAAAAGTATCAAGTTATAAAGATTTAAATAGCGCAGATTATACTGTGGTAAGTAAATTAGGTACCTCAGGTGAACAGTCTGTTAAAAAACTGCTAAGCAAAGCGAAATATTTTGCCTTTGAAACAGAAACCGATGCCGCTTTAGAAGTTGCTAATGGTAAGGCAGATGCAATGATTTATGATATGCCGTTTATCTCTATTTATGCAGCACAGGAAAAAGATAAAGTTTCTTCAATTATTGAACCTTTCACTTACGAGCCACTTGGTTGGGCTGTGAAGCAAGGTGATCCTGATTTCTTAAACTTCCTTAATAATTTCTTAAGACAGTCACGTGGCGATGGTAGCTATGACCGAATTTATGATAAGTGGTTTAAAAGTGATACTTGGTTAAGTCAAATTAAATAAATTTTTATAGGCCAAACACTGATTGTTTTGGCCTCTTTTTTTAGGTAAATATATGAAAGATCAACCCCATCGTCTTAAATGGCATATGCTATTTTTTATTACCCTCTTTGCCATGATCGCGGCCATCTATTCTGCTTCACAAACAATAAACTACAACTGGCAATGGTCTCGTGTTTTGCCTTACATTGTTGATACAACTCCTATCGATATAATTGCGCAAGGTGATGGTACGGTTGAAGTGCAAAGTGATGGCACTATTAATGTTATCCTCGATGGCTCTGATACACCGGAAATTATAACGGGAGCGCAAGAAGTATTGGTTTATGACGGTGATATTGTTTTTCAAGGTGATGTGTTAGCACGTAAAGACAATGTAAGAACTGGGGTGTTAGTGAAAGGGCTGTTGATGACCCTACAAATTTCAGTTATTTCACTGTTCTTTGCCATTGTTATTGGCCTTGTTGCTGCTTTAATGCGTATTTCAACAAATCCATTTAATAAGAATTTTTCACTGCTTTACGTTGAAATAATTCGTGGTACACCATTATTGGTGCAGATATTTATTGTGTATTTTTTCTTGGGTACCGTTTTTGATTTGGATAGATTCACCTCGGGTGTTACTGCATTATCCATTTTCTGTGGCGCTTATATTGCAGAGATCCTACGATCGGGTATTCAGTCTATTCCTCCTGGGCAAATGGAGGCCGCGCGCTCATTAGGGATGTCCTATCCCAAAGCCATGATTTATGTGATTTTACCACAGGCATTCAAGCGTACATTACCGCCGATGGCAGGACAATTAATTAATTTAATTAAAGATTCTTCTTTGGTTTCTGTTATTTCTATCACGGATTTAACTAAAGCTGGCCGAGAAGTGGTGAGTGGTAGTTTTGCTACCTTTGAAGTGTGGTTTACGGTTGCTGCATTATATTTACTCCTCACTTCGACGTTGTCATGGGGTGTTCAACGCATTGAGAAAAGGTTAGCAAGTAATGGTTAATAAAAAATACAAAGGTAATGATATGATTGTTACTGCCAGTGTCGATAAAATCTACGCAAATAATTGTCATGCACTTAAGAAAGTGACCACAACGGTTAAGCGTGGAGAAGTCGTGGTTATTATTGGGCCTTCAGGCTCTGGTAAGTCAACGTTTTTGCGTACGCTTAATCAATTAGAAACAATTACCGATGGCGATATTATTATTGATGGTATTAATATGTACGATAGTCGTACTGACATTAATGCCTTACGAGAAAATATTGGCATGGTATTCCAATCTTTTAATTTGTTCCCGCATTTAAGTGTAAAAGAAAATGTGATGTTAGCCCCCTTGAAAGTATCTAAACGTGATAAGCAAAAGGTACAAACAGAAGCTGAGTTATTACTAAAACGCGTTGGGTTAGCAGATAAAATGGATGTTTATCCTAGTCAGCTTTCTGGTGGCCAACAACAACGTGTTGCTATTGCTCGTGCATTAGCGATGAAACCTGACATGATGTTGTTTGATGAGCCTACATCGGCGCTTGATCCTGAAATGGTTGGGGAAGTACTAGATGTGATGAAATCGCTTGCCGCTGAAGGCATGACGATGATTGTAGTGACCCACGAAATGGGGTTTGCTAATGAAGTTGCTGATCGTGTTTTATTTATGGAAGATGGTAAATTATTGGTTGACGATATTCCTGATAATATTTTTAAAACACCAAGTAATCCTCGTCTACAGAAATTTTTAGGCAGTATCCTTTAAGCTGACGACCCACCTGATTGAGTTTATTATGAGTAAAGTGAATCAGGTTACTTAACCCTTAGAGCATGTTCATGCCTATTTCCCTTTGCGAAAAGTTTAAAAAAGACACAAACAATTTTAACCAGTAAAATAGATCTGCTAATTATTACTATTGGTATTAGTAGCTTAATTGGCCTGTATGGTCACTGCCATTGTTTAATTATTTCCCATTTTTTATCTAAAAATAACCGTTAGCATTTAAATTGCTTTAAGGATAAATATGTTTTCTCAGGTTGTTGGTATTCTTTTTCCTGTTTTTGTATTGGTGCTAGTTGGTTATTTAGTTGGGCGTTGGTTACAACCTGATTTTAAACCGATTAATCGTATTAATATGGACGCTTTTGTGCCCGCCTTAGTGTTTTCCTCGCTAGTCAATATGCCCATTGAGATGAGTCAAATACCTTTAGTCAGTGCTTCTTTTATTGCGGTACTTGTTCCTGGGCTGATCATGATCCCTATTACGCTGTTTTTTAAAATGAACTATAAGGTTTGGACGCCGCCACAAATGTTCCGTAATAGTGGTAATTTAGCTATCCCTTTATTTACTTATACCTACGGTGACACTGCCTTGGCGCCCGCCGTTTTGTTGTTTGTTATCTCTTCATGTGCGCATATTAGTATTGGTTTAAGTTTACTCAGTGATGGAAATCCATTAAAGCAAGTCGTAAAAATGCCTATCTTTTTAGCCGCTGTTTTAGCTTTAATTTTAAATATAAGTGGTATTGGTGTTTGGAATCCACTCTTTGATGCGGCTGAATTGCTAGGAGCTGCTGCTATTCCGGTGATGTTGTTATCATTAGGCGCTCAAATGTGTAATATTCGTATTGAGGGATTAAAAATTGGGATACTGTCTACGTTACTGTCATTATTTACTGGTGCGATCGCATTTACGATTATTTATCTTTTTATTCCGTTGCCTACAATAAATATGCAGATGATGTTGTTATTTACCATGTTACCGCCAGCGGTTATGAATTATATGTTTGCAGAACGCTTTAATGTTGAACCTGATAAAGTTGCTTCGATGGTATTATTTAGTAACTTTTTCAGTATTATTACATTACCTATATTATTATCATCAGCATTAGCATGGATTTAATCCTTCATTAAATAAGCTCTATTAATCAATTATTCGCGTTTATAGGGCATAGGATCTTCAAAAATATAATGATTACTTCATTTGAAACACAGGCAACATTAGTAAGTGCAAAACGTAAACGTAGTTTTCTTTATATGTTTCTTTTATTTATATTTCTTTCCATCGTCTTAATTATTATTTATACGATGGCGGAAAGGAATATTATTAAAATCAGAGAAATCGAACAATATGAAGAAATGAATGAAATGTATATTCAAATTAATGACGAATTAAATGCAGCCGTTGTTGATCTTATTTATTATGCACACAGTGATCTTGCTATTGCCACCCTCGAAGATAATGACCAATATGCGAAGCAGTATTTATCATCTTTAATGTTCAATATTAGTGATCTACATAAACGTTATGATCAAATCAGGCTGTTTAATACCGAGGGGGATGAAGTTATTCGTATTGATCAGATGCCCGATTTTTCTTTGTTACAAATTTCACAGGATAAGCACCAGAATAAAAAAGAACGTTATTACTATCAACAATCTAAAAAGCTTGCTGAAGGGGAAATTTATATCTCCAAGTTCGATTTGAATAAAGAGCTCGGTAAAGTTGAATTTCCCATCAAGCCCATGATTCGTTTTTTAACGCCGGTTTTCTCTAAAAAAGGCGAAAATATTGGTGTTGGTATTATTAATTATAATGGTAAAAAAATATTAAAAATTATAAATGAACTTAATATTCATAAAGGTGAATCGGTTTATTTAATCAACCATGATGGTTATTACTTAAAGGCCGATAGTGCAGCAAAAGAGTGGGGGTTTATGTTTCCGGAAAAAGAGCATTTCCGTTTTTCCACAGAATATCCCGATGTATGGGAGTCAATGCTAAAGCATAAAGATCAAAAAATTATTAATGAGTCTGGGGAGTTTTATACTCGATATTTTCCTCTTTCACCTGCATTGTTGGGTAATGTTGTTAATTCAGAAGATGTTTTTTTGGTAATGCATGTTCCTAAAAGCGTTATTCGTGCAGAGTTACAAAGTTTAATTCAAGCGTTGGTGATGGGATTTGTGCTGATTGCCCCGATGCTGTTTTTCTTAGCTTATAAATTAGCCTACTCACAGGTAGAGCAAGACTGGTTATTTAAAAAACTTAATTTTGAAGCGCGTCATGATGCGTTGACCGGATTATATAATCGTCAGGCAATAGTGGGATATCTAGAAAAAAATATACACCTTAGTCGTCGTCGAAAATCCCCATTATCTATCGCTTTTATTGATATTAATGATCTTAAGAAAATGAATGATGGATATGGTCATGAAGCGGGAGATGCTTTAATTAAAGGTGCTGCAAGTGCAATTAATACTTCTATCCGAAATTCAGACTATGCCGCTCGTTTAGGTGGGGATGAGTTCCTTATTGTCTTTATTGATTGCGATAAAGACAATGCGGATATGACGATGAATCGTATTCAAGATAGCTATAATGCACTTGGACGAATCGTCGGTCAAAAGTGGACATTGAGCTTTGGTTGTACGGCGTTATTGGATAAAGAGGATGATGCTGACTCATTGATTGATCGTGCTGATAATGCGATGTATAAACATAAGAAAGAGATGAAACAGGAAATAGAATAATATTATTATTTCTAGGCGCTTATACGATCGGAGTCTATATAAGCGCCAATTAATGGATGCGTAATAGTTATTCAAATACTACAGTTATCGACTTTATGACAGTCAACTTGAAGGAATCTTTCTTGTTGTATTAAATAAGAATTAGCGTTGCCGAACCGAGAAAGATTAAAAAACCAACGGCATCGGTAATCGTTGTGAGAATAACCCCACCAGCAATTGCTGGATCGATTCCCATTCTTTTAAGTAGGTAGGGGATAATCGCACCTGATAAGGTTCCCACTAAACTAACGACAAAAAGGGCTAGTGCGAAAACACCCCCTAATTTTAAATCGCCAAACCATAGATAAGAAATTAAAAATACCACTGCAGCCCATAGGGACCCATTAATAAAAGAGACTTTTAATTCATGAAATGTTAGTGCAAAAATATTGGCTCGACTTACCAGATCCCGCGCTATTCCTCGAGTAACCACCGTTAATGTTTGGCTACCCGTAATCCCTCCCATACTTGCAACAACAGGCATTAATACGGCTAATGCAACAATTTGTTGAATAGATGCTTCAAATAATCCAATCACCCATGCAGCTAAAAATGCAGTGATTAAATTAGTGCCTAACCAAATCGCTCGATTAAATGAGATATGAGAAATGGGGGCAAACATATCTAGTTCATTTTTTAAACCGGCCTGTGCTAATAATTTTTCTTCAGCATTCTTTTTCAATACATCGATAACATCATCGACCGTGATCCGTCCAAGTAGTTTTTTATTTTCATCGACAACGGGGGCCGAGGTTAAATCTTGATCCTCAAATATTTGTGCAACTTGGCTTGCTGATTGTAAGGAGTCAATAAAAGGGACATCGTGCTTCATAACATCGCTGACAGATAAACTATTATCCCAAGAAACAAGATCGCTAAGGTGAAGTGTACCTTGAACACGGTTTTCCCGATCGATAACGACAAGATGATCTAATTGTTCTGGCAGCATGCCTTCTTTTTTACGCAGTTTACACAGGTAACGGTATACGGCCTTTAAACTGACATCTTTTCTTACTGCTGTTGCATCGACATCCATTAGTCCACCAGCGGTATTATCTGGAAAATCTTTTACCGTGTGATAACGTTCTTTACGTTGGCTATCCATCGCCTCTACCATTGCAGAGACAACATTTAACGGTAAATCGGCATCAATATCGGCGAGTTCATCCATTTGCAAGTTAGATAAACATCTGAGCAATGTATCTTCATCGGTTAATTTGATGAGGGAAAGACGAAGGTCTCGGTGGACTGCTAATAACACTTCGCCCTTATCGTTGATGGGGACTAAATCCCAAAATGTACGTCGGTATTTATTAGGTAAGGCTTCAACAAGTCTACCTAGTTCAGCTGGATGATGTTGTTTTATAACAATGACGACCTGAATCGATTGTTCTTTTTCTAAGAAAGAAATTAAGTCGCTCATTTGTTCTGTATTTTTTTGAATCATATAAGTTATTTACCATAGATTGAATGAGTGCTTTTAAATCAGAAAACGCGAGTGGTAATGGTGATGAATAAATCGGAATAAATTTAAAGTTGTCGCGTTCACACAAAAAATTGTGTTGTAAATGGCCTTACTCACAATGCATATTAATGCGAATAGAGATAAACGAGTGGTTGCTTATTAAGCTGGAAACGACTGTTTATGGCGTTTCCTCCATTTGTAAGTTATTTTATTTACAGTGATTGAAGAGTTGTACTCGTTTGTAAGTAATTAAAAATATTACCTGCCATTTGAGTTTGATTATCGTTATAAGATAACAAAATTATGATAAATTGTTAAGGTCTTCTTCCATATCATAAAGTAAGCGTTGAGGAGTTTTGCACTAAAATCTAGCCTTATTGTAAATTTTATCTGTGCTTTATCGTTGCCGAATTAATTAAAGTAAAAAATAATGGGCGAATTGAAGTAAAAATAGACGCTAATTATTAATCGATATTTATTCTTTTATTTTTTATCCCTGGTCACTAAAGCTGAAAAGTAAGTGCAAGCTAGTGCTACTGCTGCAATAAGCAATATAGATAATGCTTATGCATCACATGACTGGCATTTTAGGTACGCAATAAATAATGCATTGTGATTAATAAGGGATGTAGCTGCATAGCATTTAAGATGGGGCAAGTTGCTATGCAAATTTATATTATGGTCGATGTGTTGTTAACTTGCGATGGGATTTTTATTAAATAAATAGCCATCAAATTGTGGATCATCTATATCCGACAGACTAAACAATGTTTGTTTTACATTATCGAGATGTTGCCACATGGCTTGACGTGAGCCGAGTGGATCTCGTCTTAATAAACAAGCCAAAATATGATGATGATCTTCTAACCATTGCTGCCGGTAATTTTGTTCGTTAATGTGCAAATGTAATTGCCGCCACATAGGACTACTTTTTCGGTTTATCCAAAGGTTACGTACCATATCAGCAAGTACACTATTTTGGGTCGCTTCAGCAATTGCAATATGAAACATCTCATCACCGCGATAGTTATCTCCAGCACCTTCTAAATCAAGTTGTTCGATTTCGAGAGCTCGACGTAGCTTTGAAATATCTTTTTTGGTTATTTGTGTTGCTGCAAATTCAGCAATGTGACTTTCAAGAAACTGCCTAGCTTGGAGTAACTCAAAGGGGCCTGAGTCAGACTTGTTTTTGTCAAGATTAACTGAGGTTGTTTCCTGAGGAGTGGCGATCTTGGTTGGGATTTGTAACACATAAACACCAGATCCTTTACGGACATTAACAATATTATTTAATTCTAACATGATTAATGCTTCTCGAATGACCGAGCGGCTTACGTTCATCGTTTCTGCAAGTTCCCGTTCAGGGGGTAATTTCTCACCCACCAAAAACTCACCATTAGCAATACGATTTTTTAATGAAAGACCAATTTTTTGGTAAAGACGCGTTGGTGAACTCATTGGGATCAGAATCCTTTTATTGTCAGTTTTGATACGTGTAAATATTTGGGTGAATAAGTTGGTTAACCACTTAGTTCATTACAATAAATTATTTTTTATGTCTCGACTAGGAAATAAAGTTAATTTATTTCATCTTACTCAAATTCAAACTTTGATTTTAGTCCTTGAAAATTATCAAGGAAAAGGATGCTAAAAAGCGTAATTGTGGTGTTAAATTAATTTATTTTCGCGCTTAATAGTAGTACTTAAAATCTTTTAGTTTGATTATTAATTGCTCAAATATGGATCAATATCGCAGATCCACCTTGTTTTTTGGTCTGACCAATTAATCGTGATTTAGATCTCTTGGCCTGACCAAAATTCCACCTATACTAATGCTGTTTTGTAAATTAATTGTTAACAAATATTGATTTGCAATCACGCCACAGCTTAATTTTTATCAAAGTAAAGCTATTAATCAACTCGAATAACGCTATCGGCCTATTAGTCAAACTAGGCTTACGAATATTTACCATCGTTATTGTGTGTACTTAAGTCACTACTTTATATGGCTAAATTACGCAAACAATAGGACTGAAAAATAAGGAATGAATATGTTATTTGCTCAAAAAGTCAAAAAAGTGGTTAAGACTACAGTTGCATGTATCACGCTTGCTACGTTAGCAACATCTGTTAATGCTGTTACATTTCGTGGTGCCAGTATGTTTGATGGCGAACATGCATTTACCAAAACATTAGTTAAATTTGGTGAATTGGTTGATCAATATTACGATGGTGATGTGACCTTTGATTTGCGGCTAAATGGTGAGTTAGGCGTTGAAAAAGATTATGTTACATTTTTGAATCAAGGTATTGCGATTGATTATACTATTTTAGCGCCTTCCAATATGGCTCGATTCGCGCCTTCAATTCCATTAATGGATATGCCATTTTTATTCCGTGACTTAGATCATTGGAACAAAGTACTTTCAAGTGACACGCTTGTCCCCTTAGAAAAAGAATTATCTGATAAAGCTGACATTGTTATTGTCGGATATTCTGGTGGTGGTACACGTAACCTTGTGTCTAGTGAGCATATTGCTAACAGCGATGAACTTGCTGGTCATAAAATGCGTGTAATGGGGGCGCCTATTCAGGCTCAAATCTTTGCGGCAATTGGTGCAGCACCTTCTGCTATTTCATATAACGAAGTTTACAATGCGATTCAAACCGGTGTGGTGGATGGGCTTGAAAATGAAGCGGCTAGTATTCAAAACCTTAAGTTCTATGAAGTTGCTCCTTATGTCACGTTAACGAAACATACGATCACGGTACGTCCCATTGTGTTTAGTGGTAAAAGTTTCCGAAAATTACCAGCGGATCTTCAAGCTGCGATAAAAAAAGCAGGTAAAGAAGCCGGCGATTTTGGCCGAGAATTAGAGTCTCGTGAAGATAATATGAAACTTAAACAAATGGCCGATGCGAAACAAATCAACCTACTTGAATTTGCTGGGCGTGACAAGTTGTTAGAGATTGTTAAACCGGTTCAAGATAAGTTTGCTGCAAGCATTAATGCAACGGAATTACTTGAAGCGATTCGTAAACAGTAATAACGACGTATAAAACATAAAATCAACCAATCTCTGTGGTCTTTTCTAGACTCAGAGATTGACTCTACCATTCTAATGCTTGTCGGGATTATCATGATTAAATATAGCTTAGAGATGTTTTGCTCTGCGCTAAAAGTGATTTTAGCCATACTAGTCGGATCCTTAATTATCCCCGTTGCAATGCAGGTTATTGCACGTTATACCGGTTTAATTCCTGTCTATCTTTGGACCGAAGAGCTCGCCACATTTATTTTTGTTTGGGTGGTCATGATAGGCTCTGTAATTGCGGTTTGGGAAGGTTCTCACTTTGATGTTCAAGTTATGTCTGATAGCGATAATCCGCTTATCTTCTTAATTCAAAAATCTATTGTACATATCCTTGTTGGTACCTTTGGACTGTTGTTTGCGTGGTATGGGTTAGATTACGCAAAATTTGGTGCTATTCAGCACTCTGTCATGATGAATGCAAACCTTCTTATTACGCATATAACCGTTCCCTTTGCTGGATTATTGTGGGGCGTTTTTTCAATTTTTCATTTAGTTGAAGCAATTAAACAGTATTTATCACATAGAAGGGCAATTTAATGATTCTATCTACCGGAATAGCATGTGCTTTATTAGTTGGTTGCTTTCTCATTTTAGTTATTTTGCGGGTGCCGGTGGCATTTGCATTGGGTATTGCGACTATTCCAGTTGTAACGCTTGAGCTGAGATTGAACCCTTTTATTATTATTGACCGTATGTTTCAGTCCTATAATTCTTTTATTTTATTAGCGGTGCCTTTTTTCTTGCTGGCCGCTAATTTGATGAACTCAGGAAAGATAACCGATAAGTTAATTGATTTAGCAAGGGTACTAACCGGTTGGATGCCTGGTGGTTTAGGGCATGTCAATGTTGCCGTTTCCATGTTATTTGCTGGTATATCTGGTTCATCGACTGCCGACGCTGCAGGCTGCGGAAAAATATTAATACCCGCCATGATAAAGGAAGGCTACGATAGGCGCTTTGCGATTGCAATTACTGCCTGCTCATCGGTAATGGGCGTTATTATTCCACCAAGTATTTTAATGATTGTGTGGGGAGGCGTGATGCAAGTTTCCGTTGGTGCTTTATTTTTAGCCGGTGCAGTACCTGGATTTCTTATTGGCTTTTCATTAATGGCGACCGTTTATGGGTATGCAAAAGTCTATAATTACCCGATTACGATGAAGCCAACATGGCGTAGTGCGTTTAAAGCATTTAAAGGTTCTTTTCTGGCGATGTTAACGCCTATTTTTGTTATTTATGGCATCGTTGCTGGGATTGTAACGCCGACTGAAAGCGCGATTATTGCAGCGGGTTATTCCTTATTTTTAGGGATGGTGGTATACCGTACCGTTTCTCCAAAAGAAGTCGGAACTATTCTCTATGATACGGGACGATTTGCGTCTATTTCATTGTTTGCAATAGGTACCGCATCTGTATTTGGTTGGCTATTAGCTTATTATAATGTGCCGCGATTGATTATAGAATTGTTAACTGATTTACATCTTGGCACCTTTGGGACTTCATTGGTAATCGCATTTTTATTTTTATTCTTTGGTTTATTTATTGATGCAATACCGACGATTATTATTCTAGGTACAGTGTTATTGCCAGTTGCAGAACAAGCCAATATTTCACCCGTTGTCTTTGCTATAATTGGTATTATTTCACTCGCCTTCGGGTTGGTAACGCCACCCTATGGGTTATGCCTGCTTATTTCGGCGTCCATTGGTAATATGAACGTCGTTAAAGTGTTAAAAGAAGTTTTTATTATTCTATTGCCGATGTTATTTATTCTTCTGTTAATTATTCTATTTCCAGAGATTGCGTTGTGGCTACCTAAGCAGATAATGCCTGGGGCTTTAAAATAGCTATTAACCTAATGATACCTTAGAAGCTATTTCTGAGTAATCATGGGGGGGATTTATCGCTATTTTTTGCATATTAAACAAAAAATAGCGGTGATAAATTAACAGCAATTTTGTTCAATTTGATAGAGTAATTCCTTTGCTTGTTGGTCTTCGCAGATATCGAAATATTCATACAATGTATTGGTTTGATGGCCGACAAAATTTAGGTTGTCATGGTTAAGTTTTTTCTGAACTTCTCTTTTTTGGGTAAAATAAGTTTGCCATTTAGGATCGCCATTACCATCGCTTAGATGTTGATCAAGCATCGCTAGTAATTCATCTGCCTTTAAATCACAGTCAAGACCACAGAAACTGACATAGCGGTCATTTTGCTGTTCGTTATTCTCTATCGGCGTTTTAGCTGCGTTATTTTGTTGGTTCACAATAGTCGTGTTCATTTGATGCTCCTTTATATCGATTAGCGTATTTTGAATTGAGGTTAGTTATTGAATTCAGTCTATCTAAGGATGCAAATTCCGTCTGTCAGCTAGCTGACAGGATCTTACAAATTGGCAGATTGTTTCAAATGCGCTACATCGAGCACTAACAATGTTCCCTTTTCTTTTCTTTCTAGAATCCCACATTTTTGCATATCTGAAATTAAGGTTGATAACGTTTGTCGTGAAGTGCCGATTGATTGAGCCAGTAATTCAACACTAAAGGGAAGGTTGATAATAAGCGGCGTATTTTGTCTTTCATTATTAATTTGACTCAATAAAAAGCAAGCAAATCGTGAGCGAACATCTCTAAATGCCAAGTTTTCAATGGTATCAATACACCCCGATAAAGTGGTTGATAATACGCGAGTAATAATCCCTGTGAGCTTTGGATGTTGTTGAATTCTATTAGAAAAATTTTTCAAGTCACAGACATGTACATGGCTTTCTTCAATTGCTTCGACGTAGGCTCGGGTGTGTGTACAGTAAATGTCACCGGGGTTGAGCAGCGCAAGCGTAAATACTTTTTCGCCGTAACTTAGGAAAACCCGAAGCCGACCAGCGCTTAAATAAAACACGCGATTATCGGCATCTTGCGGATAACTTAATAGGGTATTAGGGGGGAGGGTGCGTTTGCGAAACCCCGATAATAACGATTCAAGTTCAGATGATTTTTGTTCAATTTCTGGCGATATATGCATCTATTTCTCACTTTACTGCTTTTTTGATCTCTCATATAACATGTGATAGCAAGTGTGATGCCATAAAATAATATGCTGAGTAATTGAAAAAAATCTGTTAATTTAAGGGTAAATATTAACTACAGAGGTAGCAATGATGAAGCTGGTTTACACTAATGAAAATCATTTTCTGGTGAGTAATATACAAAACTTGATTGAAGCAGAACAAATTAATACCTTTATTAAAAATGAATTTGCACAGGGGGCGGCAGGGGATATTTCCGTATTTGATGCTTGGCCGGAGGTGTGGGTTTACGATGATGCCGATTTTGAACGCGCTACAAATATAGTCAAGTTATTAGAAAGTAAAGCTAACGATGCAGATTGGTTATGTAAACATTGCGGTGAAGGTAATGATCCTTCCTTTGATATTTGTTGGAAATGCCAATCGGATAAATCGTAAATATTGAGAAATTCCTACTCTATTTAAATTATTACAGTGTTTTGTATATTACGCTTTTTAGCGCATCGGCTTTAGTTGGGATGTACTATAAAGCAAGGGGCTCTTTCATGGCTGTACCAAGTCTAATGTTTCCTAAGGGCATGGTTAATTATGTTCGCCAATAACGGGTTACTTTATATTTTTTAAAGGCGCTAGATATAAAAAAGCCAGCATTAAGCTGGCTTCAGTAATCACGCAATTAAATGGCGTTTATTTTTGGTATTGACTATGTGATTTAGTGATTTTGTAGAAGGTTGCTTGTACATAATCTTCTGGATCACCAGTGTTATTTTGGTTGTAAACACCGACTTTAAAGTACATGTATCGACCACCAACATCGTAACCACTTTTGCTCATATCAACAACTTGCTCTACATCAGGTTTGCCGTCACGTTTAAGCGTTACCGTCATAGTGTTGCCCACTACTTCAATACGATAAGTAAAGACTTCACCGAGTTTGATACCGTCAGGACCTGCTTTACCACTAATATCACCAACTAGGTTATAGTAGTTATCAGAACCTTCTTTGCTGTTTTCATGTGCAAAATAAAGGCTACCAGTTTCTTCGTTTGGTAATTTACGGTAGTACAAACGAATTGGCTCGTCATCTTTATCGTGAATCTGACCGATAATAAAGCGACCGACTTGGTTAGCTTCACCCGTTGTAGTGGTGTGATCAATTTTCAATGTATTTTCCATTACACCGTCAATTGCACCCGCAGCCATTTGATCTTCAATTGGCGCAGAACTAAATACCCAGTTATTTTTAGTGACACCTTTCAATGGAATGGAATCATCACCAGCACGTAGCATTTCACGCATTTCAGTACGAACATAATGCGTATTGTTAGAGGTACGAACACCTTTGATGAACGATTTGAATACTAAGCCACCATCGGCTGCAGTATAAAAGTGTTCTGGTTGTTCATAACCCTGTGCTAAATATTGCTCCATTACATCATCGGGTTTTCCGTTTGCGTCATGGTCAAATGGTTGAGATAAATACCAAGTTGTTAAATCAAAGTTTTGGCTTGGTTTGTTACCTGGTAATGGTTTAGCTGGAATAGTAGGCGCTTTTAGTGGTACATCCCACCAAACAGCTTTACTACAATCATTCACAGCAGCATCACATTCCAATGGAACATGTGTTCCAAAATCACCATCACGTGCAGTATGTTTTAAGCTGATTTTAGAGAATGTTGCAGCAAACGCACCACCAGATTCTTTATAAACCTGTGGGTATAAACCGGCTTTAAAGTAGAATTTTTCTTGTTTCCAAGCATTATCTAACTCTTTACCAAATTTAAGTTTTTTGGTTACGCCACCAGCAGCAAGTTCGATACCATCAGGTGTCATTTTGATCATGTAGGTCCAAGGTTTACTTGGATCTGCAACTTTACCTAACTTAACCGAGAATGCGCTTTTCTCTGTGCTTTTGTTTAGGATTACGCGGACAGGTTTTTCAGCACCTTCCCACAATAATTTAACGGTTGCCGCGTGTACGTCTTTAGCATGAATTTGACCTAACACAACCTTTGGCGCATCCGGTGTTTTTCCATCTTTTTTAAGTGGGTTAGCAGGAATTTCATCTAATGTTAATGTTGAAATTAATGTATGAGTACCACCATAAGACCAGTTTGCTGCACCGGAATCGTCACAGGGTTGCCAATCATTTGCTAACTCACGTAATTCACTACGGATATACGTTGAGTTTGGTGTAGTTTTGCCGCCTTCTAAAGGAACACGGAAATGCCATCCATTTTTATCTGCAGAAAAGTAGGTGTTATTGGTTTTTTCATCAAGTGATGATTTATCTGCGCTACAATTACCTGGCAGAATTTCTGCTACGGAGTCTTGTTTTTCAACGCTTGCGCCATAAAAGCCCGCATTCGTTTCTGGTACGGTGAGTTTCCAGTTTGCGAGTGTTGATGCCGGACCATCATTTTTTATTTTTGCTTTTTCTGCTGCTGCGGCTTTCGCTGCTGCAATAACTTCCGGTGTGATAATTTCATTTACAGGACAGTCGTTAATTGAACAGTTAAGTGCTGAAAATTCAGTGACACTATTCCAATTACTTTTACTATTTCCATAGCCAATATATTTAATATATTGCGCTTTTACAGGTTCAAATTCGAAACGTTCATAGGTATTTAATTCACCTGAACTTTGTGTTTTATTAATCACTTCAGTCCACGTTTTACCATCCGTACTGACGGCAATACCAAAAATTGTGTTGCGTTCATCACCTTTATTAAAGGCTAAACGAACAGCATCAAATTCAGCAACTTTACCGTAATCAAGTATTGCCCATGCATCTTTTTCTTTTGAAGACCAGCGTGTTTTAAGATCTCCATCAATTAAACGTTCAGGTCCATTACCATCATCTAAACTACCACTAACAGCGACAGGAATAAGCGCAGGAGAACGAACAGTAGTTGGTTCTGCACATTCGTCTACATTACAGTTTGCGGCAACGAATTCTGTGACACTATTCCATTTATTTGACGTATTACCATGACCGATTAATTTAATGTACTGGCCACTTACTTCATCAAAATCAAATTGTTGTAGGTCTAATGTATTTCCTGAGCTAATGACATTGCTTAGTACTGGTGTCCATGTTTTACCATCTTTACTGATTTCAATATCAAAAACACTTGCGCGTTTATCGCCTTTATGGAAAGCAATTTTAACCGCATTAAATGTCAATTCTTGACCGTAATCGTAGGATATCCAAGCACCGTCACCACTAGCAGACCAGCGGGTAGTGATATCACCATCAAGTGTTCGTTCTGGGCCGTTACCATCACTTCCGCTCGCTTCCGATGTGACTGGCGGCGGTGTTGGCTTCATGACGACTTCTTCAGTACCACAGCCCGCTAAAGCGATGAGGATCGAAGTGGCTAAAAACGTCCTTAGTTTCCTTTGTTTCATTAGGATCTCCAATTGTGTTATTTAATGACCCATGAAAATCAAGTTAATTGAAATTATCAGGCCAATTTCTGTATGTTTATTGTACTGTTTAGCTGTTTTTTTAAACAATAAATTTAAACTTGAAGGGTAGGATAATCCTAGGGCAATCTAGGTTCAACGGGTTTTTACTTATGTATTCAAGGACTTCTAGGAAGTATAATGTAGATCTCATTTTGATAATTAAATCTTAGAGCAAGATCACTCTATTAGTATTATTTTATGATGATAGATAAACCGTGAAATAGTGTATTTATACCCGTTACCATTCAAGATGCAGAAATCAGCAAGACGAGAGGTAAGCAGATTCTAGGCATAAAGGTGAAGATCTAACGGGTTAAATCGAGGCTTTATAACAACGAAGATGTTTGCCTCTCGTCTTGCCCTGCGGGTCACTAGCTCGAACACCAATACTGCGTTATAACATTCGATAAGGACTAGCCATTGTCTTCATGTTACGCCTTGCCTTGGTATCCGAGCTAGTGACTGATAAACGCATCTTGATTGGTAACGGGTATATATTACTTTTTTAATTTAAGATATTTAATTGATGTTTGAGCATGAATTTCTTTCAATTAATGTGCAAGGAACAATCACTTTTTGTGTTTCTTTTCGATCACCCGTTAAAATCGCTAATAATGTTTTTGCTGAGGCTACTCCAATATTATAGGAATCTTGTTTTATAACCGTTATCGGCACTTTAAACATCTCTACCATCGGTATTTCATCAAATCCAATAATAGAAACGGTTTTGGGAATATCAATATGAGCATGATTGAGCAATTTGAGTAGCTCGGTGGTAATGGCGAGGTGCTGAGTAAACAAAGCGGTGGGGGGAAATTGACTGTTAATTAATGCAAGTGGATATTGATGAAAGCCTTGATCACGGTCCCAGTATTGAATAAGTTGTTTATCGATAGTTATGGCATGTTTTTGTAATGCGGCGATATAGCCTTGGTAACGTTGTGAGCGCGAAAGTTCTGTTTCCAAAGGTTGAGTCATAAAAGCAATTCGCTTATGGCCTAAACCAATTAAATACTCTGTCGCTTGCTGAGCAGCTCGCTGGTAATCTGACAATACAATATTGGTTGGGCTTTGTGCGTATTCTAACTGAAATTGTACAATCGGAAATCCAGATTGATGATATTCATTGATTAAATCTGTGTTTTTCCCTGTTGCGGTAATAATAATGCCATCAACACGTAATTGCTTAAGTGTTAATAGTGAGCGTTTTTCAATTTCTTCATTAAAATCTGTATTATAAATCAATACATTATAACCATTCTCTTTACAGAAATCGTCAATGCCTCGAAGGATCCTTCCGGTATTAAATCCCGTAATATCGCGGACAATAACACCAATGGTTTTGGTCTTATCGCTTTTTAAACTTCTTGCAATGGGGTTCGGGACATAATTCAAATCTGCGATAGCTGAACGAATTTTTTCTTTTGTTTGCGGTGACATATGACCAAATCGGCCATTGAGATATTGAGAGATGGTACTTTTCGATACACCTGCATGCGCCGCGACATCAATAATTCTTACTTTTGTCATATTAATCTTATTATTTGTTAAGTGTATCAAATTTGAATAATTGACATTCTAAACGTATGGATTATTCTAATCAAGTAAACCGGTTTACTAAATCGATTTACTTTTACTTGTAAAGGTTGTTAAGTAAGTCTATTTAGTAAAACTGTATCGTTGCTAAATAAAAGTAGTGGGTCTGTGAAACCAATCACTGGAGTGATAAAAATGAAGATTAAAGACATTAAAGTATTTGTTTGTAGTCCGGGCAGAAACTTTGTGACAGTTAAGGTAACCACTGAAGATGGTGTTTATGGATTAGGTGATGCAACGGTGAATGGACGAGAGCTTGCCGTAGTGACTTATCTTGATGAACATGTCATTCCTTGTTTGATTGGGCGAGATGCCAATACGATTGAAGATATCTGGCAATATTTATACAAAGGGGTGTATTGGCGTCGTGGTCCAATTACGATGGCTGCGGTTGCTGCGATTGATATGGCGCTTTGGGATATCAAAGGTAAAGTCGCCGGTATGCCGGTGTATCAATTGCTAGGTGGTAAATGCCGACAAAATATTACGTTATATGCACATGCTAATGGTGAAAATATTGATGACACCTTAGACAAAGTTGAGGAGTGTATTCAACAAGGGTTTAAAGCGGTTCGTTTACAATCTGCGATTCCAGGATTATCCGAAACCTATGGTGTACTTGGTGATAAAAAAGATTACTTTGAATTACAAGGTAATCGACCTTTACCGCCTGAACAGGAATGGTCAACGGCTAAATATTTTAAATTAGTGCCTGAGTTATTTAAAAAAGCCCGCGAGCGTTTTGGTGATGAAGTCGAATTTCTTCATGATGTTCATAGTCGGTTAACGCCAATTGAATCCGCTAAATTAGGTAAGATGTTAGAAGAATATAATTTGTTATTTTTAGAAGATGCAAGTATTGCGGAGAATCAAGAAAATTATAAGTTAATACGTCAACACACAACCACACCACTAGCGATAGGTGAAACTTATAACACAATTTGGGACTGTAAGGATTTAATCCAAAATCAACTGATTGATTATATTCGTGTTGCAGCTACTCATGCTGGTGGAATAACAGGGGTGAAAAAGATCTCTGATTTTGCTGATGTTTATAATGTTAGAACGGCACCTCACGGGGCGCCTGATTTATCGCCGATTTGCTTTGCAGCACATATGCATTTAAATATTTCGACACATAATTTTGGTATTCAAGAGTTTGTCGGGTTTGGTAATGCTCAATCTAAAGAAATTTTCAAACATAATATGATCCTCGAAAATGGGATGATCACTATTGGTAATGCGCCAGGACTTGGGGTCGAATTTGATGAAACAGCCGCATTGAAGTATCCCTATAAACGTTCTTATTTACCCGTTAGTCGTCTTGAAGATGGGACGTTATGGCATTGGTAATTTAACGGACTAAGTCATTTTCTAGTGATTAATGTTTATAGAATAAAAGAGAAAAGGATATAAGAAATGAGTAAGAAAAAAGTATTGGTATTTGGGACTGGATTTGCAGGGCAAGGACACACTGAAGCATTTCGTGATGCAGGTGCTGAAGTGGTTGGGATTGTCGGCCGTACTGCCGAAGTCGTTAAAGATGTTGCAGAAAAATTAGCGATTCCCTATTCAAGCACTGATTGGAAGCTTGCACTTGCTGAATGTCAGCCTGATATCGTTGCGATTGCAACACCCGGTGGGGCGCATGTTGAAGCGATTAAAGATGCAATTAATGTCGGCTGCCATGTATTTTGTGATAAACCATTATCTGAAAGTGGTGAAACAAGTGAAGAGATTTACCAACTTGCCCTCGAAAAAGGAGTAAAAACGGCTTTTGCAGCGAGTTTCCGTTATATGCCACATATTATGCAGGCGAAGCAACTTATTGATGCGGGTAAAATTGGAGAGCCACGCGAAGTTGAGTGTATCTCCCATTTTAATTTAGATCCTAATATTCCATTTGGTTGGTCACATCGCATTGAAGCTGGTGGTGGTCGTTTAAATAACAATTTCACTCATTTATTGTCTATCGTCACCTCTGTTATTGGTGAAAAAATATTATCCGTGTGTGGTGAAGTACGTAATGATATGCCAAAGGCACCTGTTGTGGATGGTGTACATAACTTTATGACGAGAAGGAACTTTATTCCCGATGATATTAATTCACCGGAATTACAATGGAAAGATTGTGATGCAGAATGGTCTTATACGGTCATGATGCAAGTGGAAAGTCGATTATCTACCCAAAATCCGGTATCAGTTTTATTTAAACACGGTGGATTAGTGCCGCGATTTAATGAAGATCATCTTGTTTTCCACGGTAGTAAAGGCTCTATTTATATTAAAGGGCATTATGGTGCTGGCCCACTATACCTTTGGGATGAAAATAAAGCTTGGACAGAAATTCCACTGCCTCTAGAAATTGCTGAAGCATTGCCTAAAATTGAAGATGATACACAGAGAAGTTGGACACACTTGGCAATTCAATTAGTGAAAGATGTTAGCGGTGAGAAAGTCGCCCCTTATCAAACCTTTAAAGAAGGTGCGGAATATCAACATATTATTGATTTGATCCGCAAAAATGATCGGGCGGTTGATTTAACGTAATAATGTTAGTTATTACATTGTTGGTATAAAGAAAAAGCCACTGTATTCATCAGTGGCTTTTTTGTATATAAATTAAGCTTTTAATTGTGCTTTGTATTGTTGTTTAAACTTAGTAAATTTAGGTGTTATCACCATTGAACAATAACTATGTTCTGGGTTATTGAGGTAATAGTTCTGATGATAATCTTCTGCCGGGAAAAAAGTGGTCAATTCAGTGACGACTGTTTTTATTTCTCCGGGATAGGCATTTTCATCGGTTAACTTTTGAATAAATGCTTCAGCTTGAGATTTTTGTTGCTGATCGTGATAAAAAATCTCGGAGCGGTATTGGGTACCAATATCATTACCTTGGCGATTTAATTGAGTGGCATCGTGTAAACTAAAAAATGCCATTAATAATGTATCGTAACTAATTTGCTGATCATCAAATTGAATTTGAACAGCTTCTGCGTGCCCCGTTTTATCCGCACAGACTTCTTGATAGGAAGGCGACTCTGTTGTTCCTCCTGTGTAACCTGAAACTGCATTTTTAACACCATCTAACGCATTGAATGCCGCTTCGATACACCAAAAACAGCCTCCTGCAAATGTTGCCGTTGAAATTGCCATATTATTATCTCCTATGAATTATAAAAATTTTTATTAATGGGTATACGATATACCTAAAATGCACAAATGTGGATAAATGTATTACAAATAAATTTTTTACTCTATTTTTTAGATGGTTGCATAAAATCATAACCAATTGATTTAGTTGTTTTCACGAATAGATAAGTGCTACTTTTAATTAATATACGATTGAAGTGAGGTAATAAGTGCTTTATGGGCGTATTTTTGCAAAAATAAGCATTACATTTTTTAGCCTATTCTTTATTGGAGTAAGCCGGTGCAAACGACTTAATAAGTAATAAAGGAATGATATGGTTGAGTCATATGAATTTTTAAAATCAGTACTTGATTCGATTTCGGATCACATTGCCGTTATCGATAACCATGGGCAGATTGTATTTGTTAATGATGGTTGGTTTTCTTTTGCGCAAAAAAATAACTCACCTGTTAATCGTTGGCAAGATTTCAATTACTTGGATGAGTGCGATAAAGCGGCCGAGGCTGAAGATGATTTTGGTATTAAGGCAGCTGCCGGTATTCGGAAAATTATAAAAGGTGAAATAGATAAATTTTATCTCGAATACCCATGCCACAGCCTAGAGAAAAAGCGTTGGTTTATGATGCGTGTTAGCACCTGTGAAGTGCAACAAAATACTTTTTATGTTATTTCACATCAAAATATAACCGAAAGAAAATTAGCTGAAAATGAAGTGTTTAATCTTTCGCGGCTTGACGGATTGACAAATATTCCAAACCGTCGTTATTTTAATGAATTTATAGAAAGCGAGTGGAAGCGAAGTAGGCGATTGCATTTACCGTTATCCTTGGTGATGGTCGACCTTGATCATTTTAAATATATTAATGACGATTATGGCCATCAAAGCGGTGATGAATGTTTAAAACAAGTTGCGAATGTCTTAAAACGTTATGCGAAAAGAACCAGTGATATTTGTGCTCGATATGGTGGTGAGGAATTTGTACTTGTTTTTGGGAACATGCCACTCGAACAGGCTGAGACACTTGTTAGCCAATTACTTAAAGATATTGCTGACCTTAATATTGAAAATAAACGTTCGCCAACAAAGCCTGTTTTAACTGCTAGTGCTGGATTAGTTACGGTTTATCCGAATAAAGAAATCAACATATCAGGCTGCATTAAAGAAGCGGATAATGCATTATATTTTGCGAAGGAAAATGGGCGGAATCAGTTGGCGATTAAAGCGATATAAACTACTTCAAGGAGGAGCGCGTTGAATTTGAAGTAGTTTTATTTTTAGTTTTTTAAACTCTATCTTCTAAATATTTTTCATAGTCAGGTACTTGAATATCAACTTCTTTTTCAAGTAGGCTCGATGCAAATAAGAAGTCGGCAGAAGATTTATTCATCGCCACTGGAATATTCCAAACATTCGCAATACGCAATAATGCTTTTACATCGGGATCGTGTGGTACGGCTTCTAATGGATCCCAGAAAAAAATCATAATATCGATTTCTTTTTCTGAAATAAGGGCACCTAGTTGTTGATCCCCGCCCATTGGTCCACTAATTAAACTTTTTATTGCAAGGCCTGTTTCATTACTGAGGATTCTACCCGTCGTTCCGGTAGCATATAAAAAATGGCGTTGTAATTTTTCTTTATTTTCTTGTACCCATTTTAATAATTCTGGTTTACATGAATCATGAGCAACAAGTGCAACGTGTTTATGCGCTGGCATGGTACGGGTTGTTGTTTGCATTAATAATAATTCCATTTTGATTGATAGGGACAGCCCTAATATAACCTAAAATTATGACATGCGTATGTAATTATTTCTTTGGTTAACCTCTAGAAATGAATGAAAGAATTAAACATCGAAGTGTATTGGAGTTTGGATGGAAAAGTTAATTGAAAAGGCAATGTTCAGTCTTGGTTGTTGTGTTTTTTTATTTCAACCGATACTGGTCACAGCAACGGCTAATAATGTCAGTGAATATAGCGGCTCTGGATCTGTTACTCAGGGCGTTGCAAAGACAGTCAAAGAAAACCTATTTTATTGCCAAAATGGCGTTAGCCGGATCGCGCGCATTGGCGAAATAAAAGATAAAAATGGTAATATTTGGATTGTCCCCGCTGTGAATCAATTTGAAAGTGGGATGAAGGCAACTGATCTCTATGAGCAATGTGCTGGTGTTATGCCAACAAGTTTAAGTGAGGTGGATACAGCGAGTGTGCCGATTATCACGGGGTATATTTTTGCTGATAATTACTTTGAATTGTATATCAATGGCAAATTGATCGCTGTTGATTCGGTGCCTTTTACGCCTTTTAATTCAAGTATTGTTAAATTTAGAGTCAGTAAACCCTATGCGATTGCGGTGAAAGTGATTGATTGGGAAGAAAATTTAGGTGTTGGAACTGAAAGTAATCGTGGCCATCAATATCATCCTGGTGACGGAGGATTTATTGCGAGCTTTAGTGATGGCACAGTAACAAATAGTCAGTGGAAAGCTCAAACATTTTATACATCACCTATTAGCGATTTAAATTGTTTAAGTGAAAAAGATGGGGAGCGTCTTTCTCTACATTGCCTAACGAAAGGTGGCGGAGACGGTAAAAATGCCTATGCGATTCATTGGCAGATGCCAGAAGGTTGGATGGAGCGTATTTTTAATGCAGATGATTGGCCCTATGCAACCATCTATTCGGAGAATGAAATAGGTGTGAATAATAAGCCCGCCTATATGAACTTTAGAGAAAAGTTTACTGGGGCTGGCGCAGATTTTATTTGGTCAACGAACGTGGTGCTCGATAATGAAGTGTTATTGAAATATACAGTTAAATAAATGCGGTCAATAAAAGTGAGCAATATGAGGGCTCACTTTTTGATTTTTTTGAGCACCATAACCAAGCTGAGTTTTATAAAGCGTAGAAAATTATTTAACTTAGAGCCATTGTTATTATTGGGATAATATTCATCAAAAAAATCAATAATGTTTTTACGACCAAACATTTGTGCCCAATCTCGTGCATTCATGTTGGTTTCATTTAGATCCGTGGGGGAGGCGTCAAATTCTAATAAAAGCTTAACTATCTCGAGGTTTCCCTTAAAAGCGGAAGCCATTAAAACGGTATTGCCAATAAAGTCTCGAGAATGTACATCTGCACCACTTCTTAATAATGCTTCACAGAAATCTCGTTGTCCGTTATAAACAGCGAGCATAAGCGCCGAATAACCTTTCTGATTAACAGTGTTTAAATCGACATTAGGGTGTTGATAGAGATAAGTTGCAAAACCTCTTAAATCGCCCGATCGTGCAAAATCAAATAGGTCTGATTCAGTGCGATAGGTTTGTTTATAATCTTGCCATTTTTTCATTGGTATTTATCTTGATTTTGTTGTAATGATACAGGCCAAGCAACTGACCTGTATCATATTTTTTATAGTGCTATATCATCTAAAGAGAGGCCAAGTGCTTTAGCAACGCCTTCTCCATAACTTGGTGTTGCTTTATAGCAATTAGTAATATGACGTTTTTGAACTTCCAGTGATGCGCCACCAATACTGCGAGCGGTATTTTCAAATAGCACTTGTTGTTGCTCCGGTGTCATAAGGTTGAATAGATTCCGAGGTTGTGTGTAGTAATCGGTATCATCTTCTCTGAAATCCCAGCTATATGCAGCACCTTCTAGCGCTAGAGGGGGTTCTTTTGTATCAAGCTGTTGTTGCCATAGTCCTAAGCTATTTGGTTCATAGGCTTTGGTGCTACCATAGTTACCATCAACACGCATTGCACCATCTCTATGGTATGAGTTAACCACGCAACGTGGTTGATTAACCGGGATGTGTCCGTGGTTTACACCGAGACGGTAACGTTGTGTATCACCGTAGGAGAATAACCGACCTTGAAGCATTTTATCTGGAGAAAAACCAATACCAGGGACAATGTTTGCGGGATTAAATGCCGCTTGTTCAACTTCAGCAAAATAGTTGTCTGGGTTACGGTTAAGTTCCATAACACCCACATCAATTAATGGGTAATCAGCGTGAGGCCAAACTTTACTGAGGTCAAATGGATGGAAGCGATAATCTTTTGCATCTTTTTCTGGCATGATTTGTACTTTTAAATTCCAACGTGGAAAATCACCGCGTTCAATAGCCTCGTAAAGATCTTGTTGATGGCTTTCACGGTTTTTACCGACAAGCTCTTCAGCTTCTTGATCAGTTAAGTTTTCTATACCTTGCTGAGTTTCTAAATGAAACTTAACCCAGCAACGTTCATTGTCTGCGTTAATAAAACTAAATGTATGACTGCCAAACCCATGCATATGACGATATGTACGCGGGATCCCGCGATCACTCATTACAATGGTGACTTGATGAAGTGCTTCTGGTAGTAATGTCCAGAAATCCCAGTTGGTATTTGGATTTCTTAAGTTGGTACGCGGATCGCGTTTCACTGCATGGTTTAAATCTGGGAATTTTAAGGGATCACGGAGAAAGAAAACAGGGGTGTTATTACCGACTAAATCCCAGTTACCTTCTTCGGTATAAAACTTCATTGCAAAACCGCGAATATCTCGCTCAGCATCGGCAGCACCACGTTCGCCTGCCACGGTTGAAAAACGCCAAAACATGTCCGTTTTTTTGCCAATTTCTGAGAAAATTTTAGCTTTTGTGTATTTTGTAATGTCGTGGGTGACAGTAAATGTACCATAGGCGCCAGAACCTTTGGCATGCATGCGTCTTTCGGGAATGACTTCACGGTCAAAATGTGCCAGTTTTTCTAGAAACCAGGGATCTTGTAGTAGCATCGGCCCACGAGGACCGGCTGTTTGAACATTTTGGTTATCAGCAACCGGTGCACCATTGACACTGGTTAATTTATTTTTTTCAGTCATTTTCTTCTCCGTTTTAAAAATACATTTAATCGAATGAATACATTAAAAGCGGGATAAGAATAAAATAAAAAAAAGGCAGGGAACCGTGGTTAAATCAAAAAAAAGTTAATAAAAATACAAGTGGAATAACATATATTAACTAAATCTAATATTTGTGAGTTACCTATGAGTTTTTAACTAATTCTATTTTATTTCAGATAGTTGAGATTTTTATTGCACAATATGGTTGAATTGTTTATTAAATGGTGTTTATGTTGTGTTGACTTTTAATTATATTAAACTGTATCTTCTTTTAAATTTAGCGCTATTCTTATTTTTAATTAAGAGTGGATTTATTGGGTTAAGTTGTTAGCTTTATGCCTATCACTTTTTGATTTATTAGCTTGCTGATTTTTATATCTTGATTGGTAACGGGTATATGATAAATTTTATTTATTTTAACGGTTAATACAGAGAGTTTATAACTAATGATACGGACACCTTTAATTGCCTTTTGGGCTCTTGTTCTGGTTACTTTTATCTGGGGTGTTGGTTTTGTTGTTGTTGATGATGCCATTAATACCATGCCGGTTAATACGTTTAATGCGTTTCGTTTCGGAATAGCGGCATTAGCCTTATTACCACTTTGGGTTTTCAGCAAAAAAGCACCTTATTCAGTTCGTGATTATAAACTATCTACCTTATGTAAAGTGGGCAGTGGATTAGGGCTATTATTATTTCTAGGTTTTTCTTTCCAAACCCAGGGAATGCTATTCACCTCGGTGTCTAATACTGGATTTATTACCGGTTTAAGTGTTCCGCTTGTGCCGATAATGGGCGTTGTGCTATTTAGAAAAAAAGTAGGAATAGAGGTTTGGTGTAGTGCTATTTTAGCGACAATCGGACTTTATTTTTTAACCATTGGCGATAAGCTTGAGTTAAATAGTGGCGATTTGATGGTGGCTTTTTCTGCACTTTGTTATGCATTACATATCACCTTAATGGCAAGATTAAGTCGTAATCTGCCTGTGATCCCTTTGAGTGTTATTCAACTTGCTGCTGTAGCAGTTTATAGCGGGATCATTTCTATTTATGAATGGAATACCGATATCAATAACGATTACTCACCGGTTTTAGATCAGTTGAGTCATAGTGGCGTATTAGCTGCTATTTTTTATTCAGCACTATTTGCGAGTGCCTTTGCTTTTTGGGTTCAAACATCAAGTCAACGTATCATTGAACCTCATAAAATAGCCCTTATTTTTGCCCTAGAACCTATTTTCGCGCATTTAGCCGCATTTATTTTCCTTGATGAGCATTTAGGTATGAAAGGCAGCATTGGTGCTGGTTTAATTATTTTTGCGATGCTTTATTCTGAATTGGGCGGAGGAAGAAAAGCTAAAGTAACCACTGATATTGATTGTTTAGCTAAATAACCTCAATGATGAATAAGCTAAACGATACAGTTATGTTATTTACGCGTATTTCTGTGTTAAATCATTTACCAATAACCCGTTATTGCTACGTTGATTCGCCTTGAACTTCGAAAAATTAGCAGCACGGTATGATATATTTTTTAAGTGATTGATACTTAGATTTATTTCGCTTCCATTATCCAGAACTAAGGTTAAATAGAATTTGTATTAAATGATTATTTTTCTTATTCAGCGCCTAGGTTACTTTTATTAACCTTACCTTAACCTTTCTTCTTTTATACTTTTTTCATTCATAATAGGAGACCGACAATGGATTTTGGCCGAAAGTTTAAAGTCACCGTATTAGCCCTAGTGGTGAGTGGTTGTAGTTCTTTTTCAGAAAATAACTTTCAAGATCGTGCTAAAGAGTCTCTTTCGCAAGAAGTGAATTGGAATGTTGAACAAGTTGATGCGGTTAATGCAACTAAGTTAACGGATTTGATGAATATTCCTGAGCTCAATGAATTGATTGCGCAAGCATTGGAAAATAATCCAAGTGTGCAGCAAACATTAATGGCTTTGAAAATTATTTACGCTGATCGTACTGCGACAAATAGCGATCGTATACCTCAATTAACAGCAGGTTTTAGTGGCGATAAAGAAGAAGATTCTGATGCTTCTTATAGTACTGACCTGACCATTAGTTGGGAATTAGATCTTTGGAATAAAATTGGCGATAGCACTTATGCTGCTGACCAAGATATTATTAGTAGTATGGCCACCTTACAAAGTGCGCGCGATACCTTAGCCGCAGATATTATGAAGGCATGGCTGCAGATTAATTTACAACAGCAATTAATTGATATTGAATCACAGCGTCTAGCTACCTTAGAAAATAATGAAACCTTTATTTTAGAAAAATACCGTTCAGGATTAGGGGATCTTGAAGATCTCGATACCGCTAAAACGACCACGGCATCAACCCGTTCTACACTCGTTGAATATAAAGAAACCTTGGCACAAAACAAACGCAGTTTATCTCTATTATTAGGGCAAATTGGCAGTAGCCAAAACGTTGATATTAGCAGTGAATTTCCAACCGTTTTAACACCACTTGCTTCTTTACCTGAGCAAGATCTTGCGCGTAGGCCTGATCTTCAAAGTGCCTATGCTGATATTGAAGCTGAAGCCTACCGAACCAAAGCGGCCTACAAAGCCCTGTTGCCTTCAATTAGTTTAGAAGTTGCACTTTCTGATACCGCAAGTTCCCCAAGTAGTGCGTTATTAACCAGTCCGTTATGGAGTCTTCTCGGGCAGTTATCCGCGCCACTGTTTGATGGTGGTTATCTTCGTTCACAGGCTGAAATAGCCGAGTTAACGACAGAGAAAACATATTGGACATACCAAGAGACATTATTGACAGCGGTTAATGAAGTGGAAAATGCGTTGGGCCAAGAAAAATCATTAGCATTGCAACAGCAACATTTACAGGATGCTTATGAGAGTTCTTTGCGTAGTTTTGATAATTACCAATCAAAATACAGTGAAGGGTTAGTTGATATATCGGATCTTATCACAGCACAAACGAATAGCTTTAATTACAAAGAAAACCTCGTTGAAGTTCAATATAACCGTTTAGTAAATCGAATTGTTTTAGGGCTGGCACTTGGCCTAGGAGTATCACAATGAAACTTAAATCTTCCTTTCCCATCTTAGTCACCGTTGTTGCCGTTGTTTGTTTAGCAGGTGCAGTTGCTTACAATTCATCACAAATGGACGCTAAAAAAGAAAAGGCTGCTGAAGCTGCCAAAAATCAATCAAAACCACAAAAAAATGCCACATTAGCACCGACTGCCGTTGTAGTTGAAGTTGAACCGAGTAGTTATCAAGCTTCCGTTAAAGGTTACGGCGAAGCTGTTCCTCGTTATGCCATTACCTATTCAGCTGAAGTGAGTGGACGTGTTGAAAAAATAATGGCGAGATTCGAAACCGGTAATATTGTAAAAAAAGGGCAAACACTGGCAGTGCTAGAAAACACGGCTTATAAACAAGCAGTGGCGGAAGCTAAGTCTGATTTAGCATCTGCTGAATTAGATTTGCTCGAAGAACAACGAACTGGCGAGCAAGCACGTTTAGAATGGGAACGCTCGGGGCTGACTGGCGAACCAAATTCACCCTTGGTGCTACGTGCTCCACAGCTTGCTGCTCAAAAAGCAGTTGTTGAAAATGCAAAATACACTCTGCAGAAAGCACAACAGGATTTAGCTAAAACTGAAATTAATGCGCCCTTTGAAGTGCTGATTGTTTCTCAGGAAATTCAACCGGGTAGTTATGTTCAGACGGGCGATTCGATTGCTCAGTTATACAGTACCGATCGTGTTGAAATAGAGATCCCATTATCAGCTAAACAATGGGGAAATTTGCCTAACTTAAGCAATGAAGCGCTAGCGCAAAAATCAGCGACAAAAATCCCAGTTAAACTAAGCAGTGCCGATTCCAATAAAATTTGGGATGGATATGTCCTTCGTATTGAACAAAATGTTGATACATCTTCCCGTCAACGTTCAATTATCGTCGCCGTTGATCATCCCTTTGATAATCATGTTGCGTTATATCCAGGTACCTTTGTTCAAGCCGAAATTGCAGGCCGTACACTCGATAATACTTGGCAATTACCGGCATCAGCTATTTCCCAACAGGGGGAAATTTGGTATGTCGACGACGAAGGGATTCTTAATAAAGTCGTTGCCGATAAACGCTTTGAAAAAGGCGAATTTGTTTATGTTACACCCATTGAAAATATGCCATCGGCGAGCATTATTAAACGCCCTTTAAGTAGTTATATTGTCGGAATGCGTGTTGTTCCTAAAATTGAAGGATAGGCGTTATGGATAACTCGAGTCCACAAAGAAATGAAGGTGTGATTGGTTGGTTTGCACGTAATTCCGTAGCGGCTAATTTACTCTTAATAACGGTTATTGTGCTGGGTATAGTTTCTTACAGTGATATAAGAAAAGAGACTTTTCCGAGTCTTGCGCCCGATAAAGTGACAATTAATGTTAGCTATGATAGTGGTGACCCAACGCAGGCCGAAGAAGGTATTGCGATTAAAATCGAAGAAGCTATCGAAGGCGTTGCGGGGATTGATACCATTACTTCTACTTCCAACGCGAGTGGTAGTACGGTTGTTGTCGAGAAGGAGGAAGGATATCCTTTAGATACACTTTTCTCGGATATTAAAACCGATGTTGATGCGATTAGTGATTTCCCTTCCGATGCTGATAATCCTGTGATTAACAAAGCGACGCGTGAAGACCATGCCATTTGGGTACAGTTATATGGTGATGCTGACCGTGCAACCTTTCAACGACTTGCTGAAAAATTAAAATCGGATTTACTTGCCAAACCCGCGATCCGTTCTCTTGATATCAATGCGACAGAAGATCCGGTTATTGCTGTGGAATTGGATGAATCTAAATTACAGGCTTATGGATTAACCCTTTCTGATGTCTCCGATGCGATTAATGCAGAGTCATCAACTGCCGATACAACCAGTATTCGTAATAGTGAAAAAGCGGTTCGTTTGAAGGTTTCTCAGCAAGCCTATGAGCAACAGGAATTTGCGCATATTCCATTACTGACTCTATCTACGGGCAGTAAAATTTATTTAGGAGATGTTGCGACCGTTACCGACACCTTTGAAGATACGACATTTAATTTGTCTCGTTATAACGGACAACCGGGCATGGCAATTGAAATTGTAATGGATAACCGTGGTGATATCGCGAATATTTCCGAGCAAGCCAATGCCGTCGTTGATGAATGGAACAGTAGCAACTACTTACCAAGCAATGTAAAACTAACGACTTGGTACGATTCTAGTGAGGTGATTAAAGATCGTTTAAATTTATTATTGGAAAATGCGCTTTCTGGGATTGCATTAGTTTTTATTATTCTTGCACTGTTTCTAAATTTGCAGGTCGCATTCTGGGTTGCAATGGGACTACCCTTTGTTTTCTTCGGTACGTTATTTTTTATGACCGACAGTTTTACAGGGTTAACACTAAATCAGATGACCACCTTTGGTTTTATTATGGCCTTGGGGATTGTGGTCGATGATGCGGTTGTTGTTGGTGAAAGTATATTTTCTACTCGGCGTAAATATGGGGACTCCTTACACAGTACGGTAAGGGGGACATTAAAGGTCGCAGTACCGACGATATTTGGTGTGTTAACAACCGTTGCTGCTTTTGTTGCCGTGTCTAATGTGCAAGGGCGTTTAGGTGAAATTTATGCGCAATTTGCAACGGTGGTGATGATTTGTTTATTGCTTTCAGTGGTTGAATCCAAATTTATTTTACCTTCGCATTTAGCACATTTAAATACTCATAAAGGCCCACGGAAAGGGATTTGGGCAAATATTCAGCACGGTGCTGATTTTGGCTTGCAATGGTTTAGTAAAAATATTTACAGCAAAATTATTGAATTAGCATTGAGTTATCGTTATGCGGTACTGATTTTATTTATTGCTGTGTTTGTGCTTGTTGCAGGAATGCCTTTAACTGGCAAAGTGCGTATTTCATTTTTCCCAGATATTGCAGGGGATACCGTACGCGGTGAAATATCTATGTACGATGACGCTAGTTTTGGACAGACTCGAAATGGCGTGTTGTTATTAGAAAAAACAGCAATACAAGCCGATCAAAATCTGATCAAGAAGTTTGGTGTGGTTGACAGCGAAATTAGTCATTTACAGGTGACAGCTGAATCCGATGACAGTGGTAGTTTAATTATTCAGTTTGCTGGTAATTCGGTTTATTCTGCGAAAGACTTTCTGAAAGAATGGACACGTCTAACGGGTATGCCGGAAGGGGTTAAAAAACTTAATCTACAATCGAAACGTTCCATGGGTGACAACTTTAAGGCGGAAATTAGAGGCTGGGATACCGAGACTGTTTTTGCTGCTGGCGAGGCAATGAAAGAGAAATTGCAAACCATTAAAGGTGTTAGCGGGGTCGATGACAATATGAGCCCAGGGGAGCCACAGTATCGTTTTGAGTTAACCGATCAAGGGCGTGCATTAGGGCTTGATACTTCTAGTCTTGCATCGCAAGTATTACGTGCTTTTGGAGGTTCATCAGTACAAAGCTTTCAACGTGACAGCGATGAAGTAAAAGTACGTGTTCGTTATCCTTCAGAGCAACGTAAAACACTTGCCGATGTAATGGATACACGTATTAGAACAACCGATGGTACAGTTGTTCCCGTCAGTTCAGTGGCTAATATCTTTACTGAATATCAAGTGTCAGAGATCACTCGAATTGATAATTTACGTGCGGTATATGTGTCAGCAAGTGTTGATAAAGAAGAAATTGCATCTAACGAATTAGTGGCAAAAGTTAAAAATGAATTATTGCCAGAGTTAATGCGACAATATCCTAATTTACAAATTGATTTTGCTGGTGAAGCGGCGCGTCAGGAGGAAACAACAAGCTCAATGGGGACCATGTTCACATTAGCTATGTTTGCTATCTATGCGTTATTAGCGATTCCATTAAAATCTTATATTCAACCTCTATTAATTATGATGGCAATTCCCTTTGGTATTGTTGGTGCTATTTTAGGGCATGTTGTGAATGACTTAACTATCAGTATTCTTTCTTTAAATGGTGTACTGGCATTAAGTGGGGTGGTTGTTAATGACAGTTTATTATTAGTGTCTACTTATAATGATTTACGAAATGAAGAAAAAATGTCGGTTAAAGAGGCTATTTTGACTTCTTGTACCAGTCGTTTAAGGGCTGTGTTATTAACTTCTGTAACCACATTTGCAGGTTTAGCACCGCTCCTAGGAGAAACCTCGAGACAAGCGCAGTTCTTGATCCCTGCTGCAGCATCCTTAGGTTACGGTATCTTATTTGCGACCTTAATTACTTTAGTACTGATCCCATCGTTATTATTAATTAACCATGAATTGCATGTACTTGCTCGTCGAGGTCTAAACAAAATAGGGATTATGAAAGAGGACGTGATTGAGTGTTAAATTTATTGCTCGTTGAAGATGATCTCGATTTAGCAACCGCTGTTATCGACTATCTCGAACTTGAGGATATGCAATGTGACCACGCTGGTAATGGGGTGGTCGGTTTGAATTTGATCGAGAAAAATGATTATCAGGTGATTATTCTTGATCTTAACTTACCACAAATGAGTGGCTTAAGTGTATGTAAAACCATTCGTGATGAGGGTATTGATACACCGGTGTTAATGTTAACGGCGATGGATAGTCTTCAGGATAAACTCAATGGTTTCTCCCAGGGGGCTGATGATTATTTGATCAAGCCCTTTGCCATGGAAGAGTTGATTGTGCGTGTGCAAGCTTTATCTCGTCGTCGAAGTGGGCAGGTGACTTTGTTGAAAGTGGCCGGTATTTGTTTAGATTTAGATAAGAAATGCGCCACTTTAAATAGTCAAACCTTAAAATTATCACCAACGGCGTTGAGAATATTAGAGATTTTATTAAGGGAAAGTCCTAAACCTGTCTCTCGAGAAAAGATTATTCAACAAATTTGGGGGGACGATAAACCTGAAAGTGATAGTTTGAAAGTACATATCTTTAATTTAAGAAAGCAACTTGATTTAGCGGGCAATAAAAATATCTTACATACGGTGTCAGGTTATGGCTTTTCCATTGACGGAGATTATAAAGCTTGATGCACTTAAAACCGAGCCTTAAACTTTATTTTATTGTTGCTATGTTATTACTTGGCCTAGCGATTAGCATTTCTTTTTCGGCATTGACGGTTAATTATTTTTCTCAAGGAGTTGATCGAGGCGTTGGTTTTGCTATGCGTCAATCTGCGGAAGTTAAAGGTGTCGAGCCGGGTAAACCGCAGATGATTTTAGGGTTTTATGTGGCGGCTTCCTGGGCTGATTTACCCAATAATATTAAAACTGCATTTGATAATACCCCGCCTGCTGAAAAATATCGTTTGGAAAAAAAAATTATCGGCTTTAGTGTATTTGGGCCGCCAAAGGAAATGTATGCTGCACTTAAAGTGATTAATAAAGCGGGCGAGATGCGATACATAGGTAAGTACATTAATAAAGTTGAAACGCCGCCTAAAACCAAAGATCATGATATTGTGCCACATATCGCTTGGATTATTATCTTTGCTGTTACAGTTATTGGTTTCTTTCTTTTAGGCGTGTTTTATATTATTCGTAAAGTCGCTAAACCCGTTGAGTTATTGATGGATTGGGCTAAATCTTTAGATAAAGAAAAATTACAACAACCGGTTCCCGATTTTCAATACAGCGAGCTTAATACACTTGCAACTATTATTAATTCAAGTTTAAGTTCTGTTCAGGAGTCGCTTAATAGAGAGTTGCAGTTTTTGTCCCATGCAAGTCATGAATTAAGGACGCCGATTGCGGTGGTGAGAGCAAATACCGAGTTATTGATAAAGTTACAGGAAAAAGAACAAGGTACTAAAAAGCAGCAAACAGTCCTAGAGCGAATCGATCGGGCTGGAAAAACCATGACTAATTTAACTGAAACTTTATTGTGGTTAAGTCGTGATGACGATAATTTACCGGGCAGCAAAAAAGTTGATATTTCACAATTAATTGAATTGTTGATTGGTGAAATGGATTATTTGTTGAAAAATAAAAGTGTGTTGTTAGAAGTCGAAACAGAGCCTTTTATTATTGATGCTGCAGAAATTCCGTGCCGAATTGTATTAGCTAACCTTATTCGTAATGCATTTCAGCATACCCTCGAAGGCAAAATTGCTATCACTCAAAAACGTGGCCATGTTGCCATCGTTAATACGACGGAAGACAGTATTATTAATACCTCTGACCTCGGATTTGGATTAGGTCTGCAATTAACTAAAAAGTTAGCAGACCGTTATCATTGGTTATATAGTGAGGATATCCGACAAACAAGTTATCGGGTTACCCTGCAATTTTAATCTTATATTTTTTTGGTTTTTACCAAAGGTGATTTATTTGCTTGTTGGTATAACGCTTCGTATTCCGTTGCGGTGTGGTGCCATGAGAAATCAGTTGTCATTCCGTTTTCGATCATTGCATTGATATCTGCTTTATTGGTCAGATAAATTGACGCAGCCCATCGCATCGTATCGCGTAATGCCGATGGGTAGAGATCGTAAAATGTAAATCCCGTTGCATTCTCAATATTTTCTGGCGAATAGTTAATGACGGTATCAGCTAAGCCCCCGGTTGCACGAACAATTGGCAGTGTACCGTATTTCATACTGTACATTTGATTGAGACCACAGGGTTCATAACGGGATGGCATAACGAAGAAATCTGCACCTGCCTCAACCATATGCGCAAGACGATTGTTATAACCAATATGTGCACCAAAACGATTTGGGTAGGCGCGAGCAAAGTTTGCTAGTGCGCTTTCTTGCCATTTATCACCCGATCCGATAACCACAAACTGGACATCATCATATTCGAGCATCTCTTCAATCGACTCAATAAACACATCAAGCCCTTTTTGTGTCGCAAGCCTTGATACAACGCCGTAAAGTGGTACATCAGGGCGCACGGTAAGGCCAAATTCTTTTTGTAAATCTGCTTTACATAATGCTTTGCCTGTTATTGATTCGGCCGAAAAATTAGCGGGAATTAATGGATCTATTTCTGGATTCCACTCTTGTGTATCAATGCCGTTAATAATACCGCGTAATTTGCCCTGTGCAGCACAGTGTTGTAATGAATGTTCTAAATCGAATCCATATTCTGCTGATAAAATTTCTTCTGCATAGGTTGGACTAACGGTTGTTACCATATCCGCAAGTAATACGCCGGCTTTCAGGAAGTTAAGTTGGTCAAAGAACTCGAGACAATGAAAATTAAAATAATCCCAGCTCAGTCCTGTCCAATATAGGTTCGCTTTATTAAAAACACCTTGATAACCGATATTGTGGATAGTAATAACTGACTTGGTTCCGTCGAAATTTGTATAGTTTTTGTATAATTCGGATTTGATATACACATTACACAGTGCAGTGTGCCAATCGTTAGTATGCAGTACATCTACTTTAATTTTTAGTGCAAGTATTGCCTGCATGATTGCGCGACTTAAAAAGATAAAGCGTTCGGCATTATCCGCGTATTCACAACCTTCCCAGTCGTATAGTTTGGGGCGGTCGAAGAAGCGGTTGAATTCAATAAAATAGAAGCTGAGATTAGCACTGATTTTATGTCGTCTTATAGATGCCCATTCTTCATTGTTATCTCCAAAAGGGACACCTAAAAGTTCATAAACACATTCTGTATCATCGCATTTATCGGCCATCACCTGTGGATAATAGGGCATAAACACTGAAACATTGTGACCATTTTCTGCTAGCGCGTAGGGAAGCGAATAGGATACATCAGCTAATCCGCCTGTTTTCGCATAGGGCGCAGCTTCACTTGTTGTCCAGACTATATTCATTGTTTGCCTCAGATAGTAATTGATGAGGTAAAATATTACTATGAATATGGTTCAACAGAAAGCTTTTGGATTGTGATCTGCTTACTATCTCAAGTAATTGAAGCAGAAAGGTCAAATCATTTGTAGTATAATAAAACAATATGAAATGAAGTCTTTTTATTTATCATAAAAGACAAAACTAACAAGATGGATTAATAATATGACAAACAGTAATAAATATTCACAAGCAGCAGCACAGCTATTAGGTTTACGCGTAGCAGGTACAAAAGCACCTCGACTAGATGAATCCCTTCGTTCAATAACAACCGAAGATGCACTTTTGGTTCAAGCCGAAATGATAAAACAAAATCCTGATTCTATTGGTGGGTGGAAAGGGCTTGTACCGTTAGCGGCGGATAAAATAATTGCGGCGCCTATTTTTGCAAAAACAATTAAACGTGGTCCGGTTTGTGAATTATTACCTGATAATGGGATGGCGCGTGTTGAGCCTGAAATTGCTTTTATTTTATCGAAAGATCTACCTGCACAACAAGAAGATTATACGGAAGCGCAAATTGATGATGCGATTGAAGGTTGTTATATGGCCCTAGAATTAATGCAGGATCGTTTTGATAAGGACTCTGGCATTGAGTTTAATGAAAGATTAGCAGACTGTCTGCTTAACCAAGGTATGTATATCGGTCCTAAGATTGATAGCAAATTGGCTTATGCTGCGGGTCAAATAGATATTACTTTTTCACAGCCAGATAATGTACAAACTTTTGAAGGCAAACACCCTAATCCATTACCGCAAAATCCAGTTTATTGGTTAATTAATTACATGGGAAAACGTGGTACAAGTTTTAAAGCAGGTCAAGCGATTATAACTGGATCCTACGCGGGTATTGTTAATGTCGAATTTGATAAACCGACTGAAATCGAATACGCAGGTATCGGCAAATATACAGTTGAATTTAAAGCACAATAATAAAAAACGATAAATGAGTAAGATGACAAAATTGTCATGTTGCTGTGTGTTGACTGTCATGTCGAGTCAGTAAAATAGACTCCGTTAATTAGAGTTAACATTCCTTGATTTTATCGCTTTGCCCAGCTTATGCGTATATCACTTTAATATTTTGAAAATGATATATGTATAAGCTGGGTTTTTTTATGCTTATTGTTTACTCACGACAGTATTAAAGTCGCTACCTGACATTGGTTTGCCTAAAAAGTATCCCTGTCCGTAACTGCATTTATGCTTTTGTAGGTAAGTTAATTGCGCTTGAGTTTCAATTCCCTCTGCAACCACTTCTATATTAAGTCGTTGTGCCATTGCTAAAATCGTTTCAATCAATGCTTCCGACGAACTATCGATACCAATGTTTTTAATAAAGCTTTGGTCAATTTTAATGAAATCAACTGGGAATTTAATTAAATAATTCAAGGAGGAATAACCTGTACCAAAGTCATCAATAGCAATTTTAACACCAAGTGCCTTGAGTTGATTTAAAATGGTTAAAGCTTTTTCTGAGTCATCGGTTAATAACCGTTCAGTTATCTCGACGGTGATATTAATCGTTTGGCAGATTGTTTTAAGTGAATTTACCCATTTTTTTAATGCATTGTCTTTAGTATGGAATAACCTTGGAGATACATTAATGGATAAATTTATCTCTGGATTGATTTGCAATAGTTGCTTACTTGATTGATGTAACATAAATAAGTCAATACGATTAATAAGTCCTGATTCTTCCGCTAAATTAATAAATTCGATTGGAGAGACAAATTCACCATTTTTTTGTTGCCACCTTGCGAGTGTTTCACATTTTGTTATTTGTTGTGTTTGTAAATTAAAAATAGGTTGGAAGTAGGGCTGAAGCTCTTCCTTATTTAAGGCATCAATCAGTTTATTTAGTAGATCATGGTGATATTCGGATTTTAATTGCATTTCATGAGTGTAATATTGGTAGCCATTACGCCCATTCGCTTTAACTTCATACATTGCCTGATCTGCTTTTTTTAATAGCGAATCAGCTTCTTCCGCATCTTCTGGATACAGCGCAATACCAATACTGACACTTAAATGAACATCAAATTGATTAATGCGATAGGGTAATTGCATCTGTTTTGAAATTTCCTTGGCAATTAATAAAGCATCATTTGGATGACGAATATTATTTAAAATAACCGCGAATTCATCGCCACTTAAACGTGATACGGTATCTGTTTCTCTGAGTTGTTGTTTAAGCCTTGCTGCAGCTTCTATCAGAACAAGATCGCCAGCATGGTGACCATGATTATCATTAATCGGTTTAAAGCGATCCAAATCGATAAATAGTACTGCGAGTTGTTGGTTTGTACGCTGTGCAATTTTTATCGATTTTTCTAATTCAAGCTGATAGGTACGTCGATTAGGTAGGTCAGTTAAACTATCGTAAGAAGCTTGATATTCGATTAATTTATCACTTATTACTTTTTCCGTTATGTCCTGTATTGTACCGATAATAAAATTATCATAATGATCTTTTTTACCGTCGCATTTTATTCTTAACCAACGTGATTTTTCACCTTGGAGTATTATTTCAAGGTTAATATCAAAGGGAGTTGATTCATCAAGTGCTGTTTCTATCTTGTCTTGCCATAATTGATAGTCATTTAGTGACAGATTAGATTGCAGATCTGCATAATTACTCGGTCTAAAATAGGCCGACTTGCCAATCGCTAATGATGCTTGTTTCGACCATTCTAAAAAGTTTAAATTGGGATCTATTTTCCATCCGCCTATTTTGGCAACATAACCAACGGAATCTAGTAAGCGTTTATCATCATAAAGTTTTAATTGAAGTCGTTTTCTTTCATCTGTTTGGGTAAATTTATACCAAATAAACAAACTGAAAATAATGCCACAAATAAGAAAGTAAGTACGAAGGATAAAAATATCAGGTGATAGTTTGTCACCTTGTAAGGGGATCGTTGCAATTTTCCATGAAGAACTTCCTGCTGAAATAATAGATTGTAATGATTCAGGTGATTCAAAAATAGCAGCATCACCGAAAAAAGTTTTTCTTTCTTGTCCCCAATAATCGATACTTTTTATTGCTATTTTAAACCCTCGATAATCAGAATCGAGACCTGAATATTGATAAAGTAATTGACTATTAATAGGTGCTGAAATAACTCCCCATAAACTGCCATCTTCTAAAAAGACTGGGGCTCTTCCTATAAACGCATTGCCACCTTGCACAAGTTGGATGGGGTCAGATAATAAAATACCATTAGCATTAATTGCTTGCTCGACGGTTTTTAATTGCTCTGGTGTTTTTCGATAATTTAAACCAATAACGGTTTCATTGCCCTTTAAAGGGTAGATATAATTAACCGTTAGGTCCTTTGCTGCGGCAAAATTAACGAGGATGGTGTCTTTGGCAAAAAGGGCTCTCGCATAATGATTGAAGTCTTGTTTAGATAAATTGGGGCGAGCTGAAATATAAGCCGCGAATCCAGAGAGTAAGGAGAGGTTATTTTGTAACTGCCCTTGCAGTTTAGCACTCACAGAATTAAGTTGTTGTGCAGCTTTCTCTCTGGCTATGATGGTATCTTCATTAGTGAAAATTTGTTCAAGTTGCATTTCAAAAAGGGTCATCGCAATGAGTACGGTACCGATGGTCCATTTTTTATATTGGCGGTACCAAAAAAAGATAATAAGTGGAATGCAAAACGCCATCAACAATAGATAATAATACTGTTTAAAATTTTGTTTTTTTATCGCTGCAGTATTGAAGTTAAACATGCTGTCATTTAAGGGCGATTTAATCAGCCCCATTGAACGCAATTTTTGATTGGTATTGATCCATTGCGCTTTGTCTATTTCACCAATGGGGGTTTCTGGGTAGTGCATTAACTCTTCAATACTATTTGCAAAGGCCATATTGTATTCATAGAGGTTGTCATATTTGACTAAATAACGAGGCAATTCATCGGTAATTCTTTTTGCTATTTCTTGTTTATTATTGATGGCATATAACCAACCTTTTTTAGTCGCATTGGTAAATTTTTCCACAATATCAGGGTGCTCTCTAGAGTATTCGAATGACGTATACAGTGAATCGCTATAAAATTTTAACCCTTGATTATCGAGGCGTAATTGATTGAGCTGAATATTTTTTTCTTGCGCAGCAAATTCTGCGGATATTTGATAGGTAATAATCGCATCTGCTTTATTATTTAATAATGTATCGATGGAAACGGGTTGCCTAACAAATTTAATTTTTGATAAATCGAATCCCTGAGAAGTAAATAAAGCGATTAGTTGTATTTTTGCAAAGTTAGAATCAACGCCTGCAATGCGTAACTTGGATAATTTATCTAGTGTGGTGATATCTGTCTTTTTAAGTGAAAAGATCGCCATGGGATTACGATGGAAAATTGATGCGAGCAAAATAGGATTAACGTCGTTATCCAGTAGAACATCCGAAGTACCAATGGCAAACTGCACACTGCCATTCTTTATTGCATCATTTGGATTAATGACAATTTGATTAGGTCGAACACCAGGTAGTATATCAACCTCTAGACCTTGGTCTTTATAAAAACCTTGCCATTTTGCGGCATAATAGCCTGCAAATTGGAATTCATTTTCCCAGCTTAATTGCAGTGAAACTTTGTCTAGCGCGACGACATGAAGACTGATAAAAAGCAGTACTATAAAACAGTAGAGTTTTTTGAACATATGAAAAATACTGCCTCTTTTATTTTTTACCTGTATAAAAATCAACCCATCGTTAAATTCGTGTTCACGATGGATTTAGTCGTATCAATAAGCATCATTTATTCCATAAATAATGCTAATAATTCGTTAAGGTATCGATGGCCTAAATCTGTCACTTGCCAACCCACCGCGTCTTTGGTTAGCAGTTTTTTGTTTAATGCAATGTCAATGGGTTGCTTTATCTCATTGATATTCAAACCAGTATAGGACTCAAATTCAGTAAATGGAATAGTTTGAAATAAGCGCAATCTATTCATCATGTATTCAAAGGCAAGATCTTCTCGTGCCACTTGATTTAATTGATCTAAAAATGGACGATTTGGATCCAGATATCCCTTTGGATGTTTAATTTTTGTTGTACGAATAATACGGTTTTCAAGTGGTTGGGTAAATTTACCATGGGCACCACAACCGATGCCGATATAGTCTCCAAATGACCAGTAGTTAAGGTTATGCTGACATTCAAATCCTGTTTTACTGTAGCCTGAAATTTCATATTGTTGATACCCATTTTTCGCAAGCAGTTTTAACCCTGCTTCTTGAATTTCCCAGAGCAGATCTTCATCTGGTAAGGTTGGCGGATGAGAAAAATACTGGGTATTAGGCTCAATTGTTAGTTGATACCATGATAAATGAGTCGGGTTTAAATCTATGGCCGTTTGTAAATCACTCAGTGCATCATTAATTGTTTGTTCAGGCAAGCCGTGCATTAAATCAAGATTAAAGGTTTTTACTTTGGCTGCGGTTGCTTGTCGAGCTGCATTTTTTGCTTCTTCTGAACCATGTATTCTGCCGAGTTTTTCTAATTTCTGTGGCTGAAAGCTTTGTACACCGAAGGAGAATCGATTAATACCGGCTGTTTTAAAGTCGGCTATTTTTTGATTTTCAATGGTGCCAGGATTGGCTTCTAGTGTGATTTCGATATTATCGCTAAATATTAGCTTTTTCTCGACTTCTGTGAGTAACCAGTTTATGCCCTGTGCAGAAATTAAACTGGGTGTTCCACCACCAATAAATATACTGGTGAGTGGGCGTCCTTGCACATAAACAAGGTCATTATCGAGATCATCTATTAATGCTTGAAGGTAAGCTTGTTCGGGAATTTCCCCGCGTAGTTTATGAGAATTAAAATCACAATAGGGGCATTTTTCAACACACCAAGGGATATGGATATACAAGCTTAGGGGAGGAAGCGAAAGCATTCATAATACCTATTTGAAAGAGGGCTCCCATATAAATATGGGAGAAGGTCAGTTTAACCGAGTTGTTCTTGTAATTGTGCCACGAGCATTGCTAACGCACGTCCTCGATGGCTCAATTCACTTTTACGTTGTTTACTTAACTGTGCAGAGGTGCATTGCTCACTCTCTACCCAAAATGTAGGATCATAACCAAAACCATTTTCACCTTGCATTGTTTCAATAATTTCTCCTTCCCACGTGCCTTGGCAAATAATAGGTGTCGGATCAAGGGCATGACGCATATACACTAATACACATTGAAAACGCGCGGTACGATGAGCTTTACCGACACCTTCAAGCTTGCTTAATAATAGGTCGATATTATCGCGATCCGTGGCCCCTTCACCGGCAAAACGTGCCGAGTAAATCCCTGGTTGGCCATTTAAAAAATCAACCTCTAACCCCGAATCGTCTGCAATGGCGGGAAGCCCCGTAATTTTTGCTGCATGGCGGGCTTTAATAATGGCATTTTCTACAAATGTAGTGCCTGTTTCTGGGACATCCTGCACATCAAAATGACTTTGTGGTAAAACATCAATTGAGAAGCTATTTAACAGCTCGCTCATCTCTTTGACTTTACCTTGGTTACCGGTTGCTAATACCCATTTTTGTCTCATATTTTGTTCGCTTCTGTGTTTTCGTTAAAAAATTTAGGTAGTTGTTTGGGATTTTGAATACGGACTAATTTATGACGATTCAACTGGCCTTTTTCAACGCTAATAGCGCCTTTCGGCACTTTAAATTGTTTACTGAGAAACTTAATTAAATGTGCGTTGGCTTTACCATCTACCGGTGGGGCTGTAATGCTTATTTTCAATTCGTCGCCAAGTAACCCGATAAATTTATCGCGACTGGCTTTGGGTTGTAGTACTAGGCGCAGCAGTAAATCTGCGCCATCTTTTTTTAAATAAGGAACTGACATTAAAATAGTTTACTTAAAAAATCATTCACTAGTAGTTCTAAAAATTGTAATCCAACTAAGACGACAATCATAGAAAGGTCTAGTCCACCCATTGGTGGAATAAAGCGACGTACTGGTGCCATCAAGGGTTCTGTTAATTGAATCATGACTGCTTCAATCGGGTTTTGTCCTCGGCTAATCCAGCTAAGAATAGCGCGTAAAATTAATACCCAGAATAATAATTTAAAGACAGCTTTGATTAAAATAATAACGGCAGAAATAAGGATAACAACGGGGTTAAATGAAGCGCCGACCAGTAAACTTAAAACAACAATTTTTAAACAAGCGACAAAAAATGCAAAAAGAATCGTTGCCGTATCCCATCCACCTAAACTGGGAATAAAGCGTCGAAGTGGTTTAACAACAGGCTGTGTTGCTTTGACGATAAATTGGCTAAACGGATTATAAAAATCAGCGCGAGCAACCTGAAGCCAGACGCGCAGTAACACCACCATCAGGTAAAGGTCAAAGACGGTATTGACTAAAAAATTCATGGCATTCATAACGTTTTCTCTCTATAAAATAGTGGGATTAAAATAATTTTTCCATGTCGGCACCGCGATCAGCTGCAGCTTGCATCGCTTTTTCAACGGTCGCTGGTAATCCTAATTGTTGGAATGTATTAATTGCTTCTGCTGTCGTTCCCCCCTTTGATGTAACATTTTTACGTAACGTGGATAGTTCAATATCAGGATTTTGCTTAACCATTTCTGCGCTTCCGAGTGCAGATTGTAAAACCAGTAAACGAGCTTGTTCTGCAGAAAACCCCATTTCAATGGCTTTATTTTGCATTGATTCCATAAACAAAAAGAAGTAAGCAGGTGCAGATCCCGATGCTGCAATTACCGCATTGATCATGGCTTCATCTTCTACCCACACGGTTTCTCCGACGGCAGTCATGAGTTCACCAGCAAATTTTTTATCTTCTTCATTGACTTGTTGTGATGCAAATAAACCCGTCATGCCTTTTTGTAAAAGAGAAGGGGTATTGGGCATAGTGCGAATAATTGCAGTATTTTCGCCTAGCAACGATTGTAACCGTTGTACTGATATACCGGCTGCAATTGATATAACAAGCTTATTACTGAAGTCACAACCTTGATCAGCAAGGGCTTGGCAAACGTCTGCCATCATTTGAGGTTTGACACCAAGTACAACAACATCACTAGTATTTACTGCTTGCGCATTATTCTGACTTGTTTTGATTGCAAATTGTTGAGCGAGTTTTTCAGTATTTGCGGTAGAAGGCGCGCTCGCGCAAATATAATCAGCTGGGTAGCCATCTTTTACTAATCCACTGATAATACTGCCAGCCATATTGCCGGCACCGATGAACGTTATGTGTTTATGTTGCATTTTTATCCCTTTTAAAATTAGTTTCTTGCGCCAAAAATATCTGTGCCTATTCTGACCATCGTACTACCGCAAGCAATAGCACTTTCTAAGTCTCCACTCATCCCCATTGATAACGTATCAACCTGTGGGTATTTATTTTGTAGCTCTCTGTAAATGTTATGGAGTGCTTGAAACTGTTTTTCAAGTTGCTGTAGATCATTCGTTTTTTCAGGAATCGCCATAATACCACGTAGTTTTAAACGAGGTAGTTTGCTAACTTGTGATGCGAGTTCAATAACCTGTGATAAAGTAGTACCTGATTTACTCTCTTCTCCGCTAATATTGACCTGTAGACAAATATTTAATGGAGAAAGAACCGTTGGACGTTGATCATTGAGGCGCTGGGCGATTTTTAATCGGTCAACACTCTGTACCCAATCGAAGTGTTCTGCAACAGGACGAGTTTTATTCGACTGTAATGGGCCGATAAAATACCAGAAAATGGGGTCTTGAAAGTCGTTATCTTCTTTAATTTGTTGGATTTTTTCGATACTCTCTTGTACATAGTTTTCACCGAAATGGCGTAAACCAAATTGATAAGCTTGTTTAATTAAAGAAACAGGTTTTGTTTTACTTACGGCGAGTAACTGAATCTCTTGTTCATCACGTTTTACTCGTAGAGCAGCTTGCGCTATTTTTTGTTGAACCATTGTTATTTGTTTAGATATATCAGTCATTATAATTAGCCATCATAAATAGGATTTTAAGTTATGGATATTACAGAATTATTGGCCTTTAGTGTAAAGCATAATGCCTCAGATCTACACCTTTCTGCTGGAGTTCCTCCAATGATTAGGGTAGATGGTGAAGTTCGCAAGGTTAATGTTCCCGCGTTAGAGCACAAAGAAGTACATAGTTTAATCTATGACATCATGAATGATAAGCAACGTAAAGACTTTGAAGAACAATTAGAGACCGATTTTTCATTTGAAATTCCTGATTTAGCGCGTTTTCGTGTTAATGCTTTTAATCAAAAACGAGGCGCTGGTGCGGTATTCCGTACTATCCCAAGTAAAGTATTAACCTTAGATGAATTAAATGCACCTGCTATTTTCAAAAAAATCTCAGAGTTTCCTCGTGGATTAGTGCTGGTTACAGGGCCAACTGGTTCAGGTAAATCAACGACCCTTGCTGCGATGATTGATTACATTAATAGTACTCGAAATGAACATATTCTTACCATTGAAGATCCTATCGAGTTTGTACACGAATCACAAAAGGCCCTTATTAATCAGCGTGAGGTCTTTAAAGATACACTGAGTTTTGATAATGCTTTACGAAGTGCATTACGTGAAGATCCAGATGTTATTTTGGTGGGGGAGATGCGTGACCTTGAAACTATTCGATTAGCATTAACCGCTGCGGAAACAGGTCACTTAGTTTTTGGTACTCTGCATACCACTTCTGCGGCGAAAACCATTGACCGTGTTATTGACGTATTTCCTGCTGCAGAAAAAGACATGGTCCGTTCCATGTTATCGGAATCATTACGCGCAGTTATTTCGCAAACTCTATTGAAAAAGAATGGCGGTGGACGTGTTGCTGCGCATGAAATCATGATGGGTATTCCTGCTATTAGGAACCTTATTCGTGAAGATAAAGTCGCACAAATGTACTCTGTTATTCAAACTGGGATGGTGCATGGCATGCAGACACTGGATCAGTGTTTACGTAATTTAGTGAGCCAAGGTATTGTTTCACATCCTGATGCTGCACAGAAAGCATCAGACCCTAAAACTTTTTAAAATGGACATGGATATGTTAGATAATTTATTGAAAATAACAGGTGAATTAAAAGCGTCGGATCTTTTTATCTCCGTTGGTTTACCTCCTACGGTTAAGGTAAATGGACGATTAGAGTCTATTAATCAAGAAATATTGACACGAGAGAGTGTTGATTTATTACTGGCGGATTTATTGGGAAAAGAGCGTTTAGCACAGTTTCATTTTACTAAAGAATCTAATTTTGCATTAAGTAATAAAGTAGCAGGGCGTTTTAGGGTAAGTGCTTTTATGCAAAAAGAGCAGCCAGGCATTGTTTTGCGTCGAATAGAATCAAAGATACCTAGCTTTGAAGAGCTTAATTTACCCGTTCAATTGAAAGATTATTGCATGGCTCAACGTGGATTAATTCTATTTGTTGGGGCGACAGGGGCAGGTAAATCAACGACTCAAGCAGCCATGGTTGGATATCGCAATCAAAACGCATCTGGTCATATTCTAACCATTGAAGATCCGATTGAGTTTATCCATGATCATGGCAGTTCGATGATCACTCAACGTGAAGTGGGAATTGATACGGATTCCTTTGAAGAAGCTCTTAAAAATTCATTACGTCAAACACCTGATGTTATTTTAATTGGAGAGGTGCGAACCAAGGAAACTATGGAATTTACGTTAACTTTTGCTGAAACTGGGCATTTATGTATGGCAACACTGCATGCAAATAATGCTAACCAAGCACTAGATCGTATTCTCCACTTTATGCCCTTGGATAGCCATCGCCAATTTTTATTTGATTTATCTGTTAATTTACGGGCTATTGTTGCACAGCAACTTATTCCGACCATTGATGGTAATGGGCGTCGCGCTGTTTTTGAAATCTTATATAATACACCAACTATGTCTGATGCGATTCGTCGTGGCGATATGCATCACCTTAAAGAGATTATGGAAAATTCGACTGAATATGGTATGCAAACCTTTGACCAATCGTTACTTAAATTGTATAACGAGGGTATCATTGGCTATACGGAAGCGCTGGCTAATGCCGATTCAGCGAATGATGTCCGTCTAAAAATTAAGCTACATTCAAATGAAGTCAATCATGAATCGAATGAAGGTGCACTTGAAGGCATTACTATAGGTTAACAAGTTAACGCCAGTGATGTTTTATTCACTGGCCTTTTTATTATTAATAAGCAGCTATATTTGCTTGATATCATTACCACAGGAGCTGTTATGCTAGTTGTACTTTCCCCTGCTAAAACATTGGATTTTCAAACACCCGCCCCCGTTTCAACATTTTCCCAATCGGATTTACTTGAACAAAGTCAAATACTAATAAAGCGCTGTCAGAAGTTATCACTGCAAGATATTGCATCGTTAATGAAAGTAAGCGATAAAATAGCTGGATTAAATGTGGCGCGTTTTACCGAGTGGAAAACACCATTCTCTTTAGATAATGCCAAGCAAGCTTTATTTGCCTTCCAGGGTGACGTTTATACTGGTTTACAAGCTGATACATTAAGTACTGAAACTTTAAATTATGCACAACAACATTTGCGTATGCTTTCTGGTCTATACGGTGTTTTGAAACCACTTGATTTAATGCAGCCTTATCGATTAGAGATGGGAATACGTTTAGATAATGAACGTGGTACAAATCTTTATCAATTTTGGGGAAGTATTATTACCGATACATTAAATAAAACATTAGAAGAACAAGATGAACCAGTTTTAATTAATTTAGCTTCTAATGAATACTTTAAATCGGTTAAGAAAAAAGAATTAAAAGGCACCATTGTTACGCCTATTTTTAAAGATCAAAAAAATGGTCAATATAAAGTAATTAGTTTTTATGCGAAAAAAGCACGTGGTGTGATGGCGCGTTATATTATGGAAAAACAATTAACCTCAACGGTACAGTTAAAAGCATTTACAGAGGAAGGTTATTACTTTGTTGAAAAAGAATCGACTGAGACAGATTTAGTTTTTTATCGAGATGAACGATGAAGGGCTGTTGTTAGTTATTAGCTTTCAGCTATCAGTTTGTTTAGTCACTAGACTTTAACTACGAGCTACGGAAATCGTAGCTCGTGATATTAATTAGAATTGAAGGTTTGCTAATCGCTGACGGCTTAAGACTGATCGCTTGATTTCGGTCCTTTTCCTGCCCAGCTTGGTTTTCCCTTCGCTTTTTTAGTGCGCAAACGTTGTTTGCCCATATCTTCTTTTTTCTTCTGACGACGAGCCTGTTGCTGTTGTTTTAACTCATCAGCTCGCGCTTTACCTTTTTTATTAATTGGTTTTTTGGATTTCTTCTGGCTGATTTTTGCTTCTTTATGTTTTGGGCGTAAGGATTTAATCACTCTACGTTTTAATATTTGATCCGTGTAGCGTTCTACTTTTGCTAAAATATCAATATCATGGGCTTCTATTAATGAAATCGCGATGCCTTTTTTGCCCCCACGTGCAGTACGCCCAATACGGTGTACATAAATATCTGCACTGCGTGGCATATCATAGTTAATGACATGAGTAATATCGGGTACATCAATACCACGAGCAGCGACATCTGTTGCGATAAGGATATTTATTTGGCCAGCTTTAAATTGGGTTAATGCGAGGTTGCGTTTTTCTTGATCCATTTCCCCCCTTAGATAAGTACATGGGATGTGTAATTCTGCCAATTGGCCAACAAGTTCCGCTAACCGGTCACGCGTTTTAACAAACACAATAACTTTTTGTGTTGATTCCTCTGAAGATTGCTCTTTATCTTGTTGTAAAATATAAGCCAGTAATTTTAGTTTGTGTTCTGGATCATCGGCAAGGTGAACCCATTGGATAATTTTTCCACTTTCTCTACGAGTTACTTCTGCGGTGAGTTGCACTGGGTTATTTAATACGTCACGAGAAAATTCACGTAAGCCTTTACCTTCAAGCGTTGCAGAAAATAATGAGGTATGTTTGCGCCAACGAGCTTCGCCTGCAATGCGATCCATTTCATTAATAAATCCCATATCGAGCATACGGTCTGCTTCATCAAGTACAAGTGTTTCAATTTCACGGCAATCGAAGGCTTCTGAATCGATGTATTCCATTAATCGGCCTGGTGTTGCGATAACGATATCAACGGTATCCATGATCACATCTTCTTGTGCTTGGTAAGAAACGCCACCGATAATGTTGCCAACAACAAGATCTGTACCTTCTACTAATTGCTGTGCTACTTCGCTAATTTGCACGGCTAGTTCACGCGTCGGTGTTAATACTAATATGCGTGCAGACCCACCTTTACGGCGAGGAAAATCAATCAGACGTTGAACTGCAGGTAAAAGAAAAGCTAATGTTTTACCCGTGCCGGTAGGTGCACTCGCCATAATATCTTGCTCATCCATTGCAGGAGGAATGGCTAACGTTTGAATACTTGTTGGGCGTTTATGTCCCATTTTAGCAACGGCGTTTAATAAATGTTGGTCGAGCTCAAGCGCTTCAAAAGTCATGCATATTTCCAAATAACAATAAATAAAAGAAGTATTATAAACGAAAGATGGCAATTGTGATAAGAATAGTTAATAGGAAAATAAGGGGAAAGAGCAGTTAATGATTTAACTGCCTTAGGGAATATTTAGTGAGAGTACTCGCTGAAAACATCTTTATAGCGATTATTAACCGCAATAATCTGTTTTTGATGTTTATGAAAAGCTGCTACTACACGTGGATCAAAATGTAATCCGTTTTGATCATTAATAAATTGCAGTACTTCTTCAATTGGCCAAGCTTTTTTATAACAACGGTCATGTGATAACGCATCAAATACATCAGCTAATGCGGCAATACGGCCAACCAAGCTGATTTCTTCGCCTTTTAATCCATTTGGATAACCCGTACCATCCCATTTCTCATGGTGTTGATAACTAATTATTGCTGCATATTTTAAAATATCCTGTGATGAATAACGTACTAATTCATAACCGATTTCAACATGCGTCTGCATTATTTTCCATTCATCGGGATCCAGTTTACCTGGTTTATGCAGGATATTATCAGGGATACCTATTTTACCAAGATCATGGAGTGGTGATGCTGATTTTATTTTTTCAGATTCTTTTAGGCTAAAACCTAGCTCAAGTGCAAGAATGCGTGTGATTTCAGCAACACGTCGAATATGGTTGCCGGTTTCTTTTGATTTTCGCTCAATCGCTTCACCTAATAGGTAAACAATTTCACGTTGGCCTTCTTCTATTTCTTGGCGTAATTCTTCATTGTCAAAAACAGTGGTTGTATTACTTGCAAATAAGTTTAATAACACAATATCGTGTTCAGTGATGGTTGAAAATCCTTCAACATAAAACATAATGCAACCGTCTGAACTGCTTTGCATATTTAATACTAGTGCGTTTGAGGTGTATATATTACGTTTTTCAACAATACTCTTGGTAATCATCATTGATACATTATCGGGTATTTTTTCGATATCGTCGATGCTATCAAAGTCAGAGAAATCCCCGCGAGATTCAATTAAATGGAAGACTTTTGAGTTGCAATACATGCCCAATGAAGATAATGAACGTGCGCGAGTCAATGTACATTGTTCAATGAGTTTTAATAAATAATTAGTCGTTTCATAAATAAGCATTTCATAGGTAATCGCATAGGAAAGATTTGCAGACGATTCAATTACCAGTTCAAGGCCTTTGGTGTTTTTTCTTAGTTCGACAATGTTTTGATAGGATCTTAATGCGCTACACATTAATGTGTCTAGCTTTAACCCACTTAATTCAGTCTTATTTTTATAATCAGAAATATCATATTCCCGAATAATATCTCTTTCTGGCGCTTGTCCTGGTTGACCTGTTCTTAATACAATTCGCGTGGTTTTATTTTTTATCTTCTCACGGACATTTTTTATCAATTGTAAGCCAGCACTATCGGTTTCCATAACAACATCGATTAGGGCAACAGCAATATCATCGTGTTCTAAAAATAGCTGCTCGGCTTCATAGCCTGAATAAGCACTAAGAAAAAGTAAAGGTGTATCATCCCATTCAAATTTCGAAAGGACTAATTTAGTAACCGTATGTACTTCGATATCATCATCAACAATCAGTACTTTCCATGGGGATAGGTGTAAGGATTGCTCATCATCGAAATCGGGAACTTCGTTATCTATGAAAAGTAGATCATCGTCGTACATAAAAAAGTTCTCTAAAATAGTCTATAAAAAAAAGATATAAATAATTGATTATTGTAGAACATATTCAGCAATTTATTGAATATTTATTATTATAAATATTACATTGTAATGTAAAAAATAAATAGATCACTATTATCTTCTTTTAAAGCGGTAGTTTTATTACTTTGTGGGTATTTATTTTGTCATTAAAGACACTAACAAATAATTATTGGATTTCGGTTTAACTTTTTATTAATCAGTTTGTTATGTACTTATTAAGTTGATTTTTAGCGGGTATAAAAAAACGCCCGCAGGCGTTTTTTTATGTTTTATCTAAAAACTACTTTTAAGACCTGTCTGCATTATCAGGCGATGCGGTACGTGGGGTGCGTTCATTTGCTTCTCGTACTTTTAATGAACGGTCCTGAAATTCTTGTTCATTTAATGCTTGTATTGCGTTTTGAGCATCTTTTTCTGGCATTTCAACAAATCCAAAACCACGACGTTTACCTGTATGTTTATCTTTCATAAGTCGCACAGAAAGTACTCGTCCATGTTCAGAAAAAAGCGTACGAATTGCCATTTCGTTAGCGCGGTAAGGTAGATTACCGACATAAAGTGTTGTTGTTGTAAAATCAACTGCACTTTCTTGGTTTTCTGTTGTCATAGATGGTGTAGATTTGTTGTTAACGAATAAGTTCACGATGCCACTTGCTAATGCACCAAATGCAAACAATAAAGCGCCTGATAGAGTAATGTCTGCAGAACTAATAATAATATAACCTAAAATCGCAATAGCGATCGAAAGCAACACTGATGTGTTTGATTTCATAATAAAATAACCTCAAAAATAATTAAGTAGAAAGATAATTAAATCAATACGAGTAAGATTAACCGAACTGGTATCATCTCTTTTTTTGCGGTTTGGCGATGTAATTAGTTTTATGAAAATAAAACTGTGGATCTTCCTTGCCAATAATGTTCCCTAAAAAAAGCTCTTATATTGTAATCTAAATTAATTGAGTAAGTTAACAATATTAAACAAATATTGTTAAATGCGTCGGTTATTTTATCAAATTTGTATAATAAATGTGCTTTATTTCTGAGCAAAAATGGTTTGTTTTATCTTCAGTTGTTATCATGGGTGGTTGTTTTCTATATGCCATTTATTATTTTTGAAGAAATTAAATCGAATTATTTTTGTTTTAAGGACGTGATTGTACTTTGATGGAGCGGTGTTACTAACTTGTTATTAGTATCCTCAGTATAAAGATAGCGATTAAAGGATAAATTCGCTAGAATGCATTGTTTTGTATAAATCATAATGGCACTGCATAAACCATGCATTAACACAGGTATTTAAAGTCTTCATGAAACATATTCGTAACTTTTCTATTATTGCCCATATCGACCACGGTAAATCGACACTTTCTGATCGTTTGATTAGTACATGTGGCGGTTTAAGTGACCGTGAGATGGAAGCTCAAGTACTTGACTCAATGGATATTGAACGTGAGCGCGGTATTACGATCAAAGCACAGAGTGTAACGCTTGATTATAAAGCACAAGACGGCGAAACGTATCAGTTAAATTTTATCGATACGCCTGGGCATGTTGATTTCTCCTATGAAGTCTCTCGTTCTTTAGCAGCCTGTGAAGGTGCGTTATTAGTTGTGGATGCAGGGCAAGGTGTTGAAGCACAAACACTTGCTAACTGTTATACCGCAATGGAGATGGACCTTGAGGTGGTGCCGATTTTAAATAAAATCGATCTCCCAGCTGCAGAGCCAGATCGTGTATCAGAAGAGATTGAAGATATTGTTGGGATTGATGCAACTGAAGCGGTTCGATGTTCGGCTAAAACGGGAGTGGGGATTGACCTCGTTTTAGAAGAAATTGTGCGTTGTATTCCGCCACCAGTCGGTGATCCTGATGCGCCTTTACAAGCGTTAATTATTGATTCTTGGTTTGATAACTATCAAGGGGTTGTGTCATTAGTCAGAATTATGCATGGCCAGATTAAAGTGGGTGACAAAATGCGAGTCATGTCGACGGAGCAGGTTCATCTTGTCGGTAAAGTCGGGTATTTCACACCTAAGCAAAAAGAAACGGGCATTTTAAGAGCCGGTGAAGTGGGATATGTTATTGCTGGTATTAAAGATATTTTAGGTGCGCCAGTGGGCGATACTTTAACACTTAATGGTAATGAAGCCGTCGAAGCTTTAGGTGGATTTAAACGTGTTCAGCCTCAAGTTTATGCAGGGCTTTTCCCAGTTAGCTCCGATGACTATGAAAGTTTCCGTGATGCATTGGCTAAATTAAGTATCAATGATGCTTCGTTGTTCTATGAACCTGAAAATTCATCGGCTCTTGGGTTTGGTTTCCGTTGTGGTTTCCTTGGTTTACTCCACATGGAGATTATTCAGGAACGTTTAGAGCGTGAATATGATATTGATTTAATTACGACTGCGCCAACGGTTGTGTATGAAGTTGAACTTACCAATGGTGAGGTTCAATATGTTGACAGTCCTGCTAAATTACCCGCAGTAAACGATATTGCTGAAATTCGCGAGCCGATTGCGGAGTGTAATATTTTAGTTCCACAGGAATATCTCGGTAATGTGATTACATTATGTATTGATAAGCGTGGTGTACAAACTAAGATGGATTATCACGGCAAGCAGGTTGCGTTAACCTATCTTATTCCGATGGGAGAAGTGGTGATGGATTTCTTCGATCGGTTAAAATCGACTAGCCGTGGTTACGCCTCTTTGGAATATAATTTTGATAAATTCCAAGCAGCAGATATGGTGCGTGTTGATGTGTTAATTAATGGTGACAGGGTTGATGCACTCGCACTGATTACACATCGTGCAAACTCTGAAAGTTACGGGCGCGATTTAGTCGAAAAAATGAAAGATTTGATTCCTCGACAAATGTTTAATATCGCAATACAAGCTGCAATTGGCGGTAAAATTATCGCTCGTTCAACGGTTAAGCAGTTAACTAAAAATGTATTAGCAAAATGTTACGGCGGCGATATTAGTCGTAAGAAAAAGCTATTGAAGAAACAGAAAGAAGGTAAGAAACGAATGAAGTCAGTGGGTAATGTTGATATCCCACAGGAAGCATTCCTTGCCGTTTTACACATAGGTAAAGATAAATAATTTCAATCTTGGGTAAGTAAATTTATACGGGATTGAGGTTCTTAACCTGCATGGCTGAAGCAGAGACCACTTTGTTTTAGGTCAGTAATGATGCGCTGATTTTACTTCAGCGCATTTTGTTTTTAAACGTTAGTCATATTAGTTAAATGGATATTTAAAGGTGTTTCCAACCAAGGCGTTCAAATAAATACGCGACTTGGATTACTGTCAGTTTAAATAATGTGATTTGATAAAATTTAAGGATTCAAAATGGCAAATACGTTTGCACTTATTTTAGTTTGTTTAACTATCGTAACCGGTATTGTTTGGGTGATCGATAAATTAAAATGGGGACCTGCTCGAAAAGCAGCACGTGATGAAGCGCAAGCTCATTCAGAGACAACACTCGATGAAAAGACGTTAGAAAAAATCCATCCTGAAAATGTAGTTATTGAAAATGCCCGTTCATTATTTCCGGTTATTGCGATTGTATTTGTGCTTCGTTCGTTTATTTATGAACCTTTCCAAATACCATCTGGCTCAATGATGCCAACGTTATTAGTTGGGGATTTTATTTTAGTTGAGAAGTTTTCCTATGGTGTAAAAGAGCCGGTTTGGCAAAATAAATTAATTCCGCTCGGAGAGCCGAAACGAGGGGATGTTGCCGTATTTAAATATCCCGAAGATCCGCGTATCGATTACATTAAACGTGTGGTTGGATTACCTGGAGATCGCATTGTTTATAAAGATAAAAAGATCTATTTGATTCCAAAGTGTGAAACGGATTCCTGTGGAAAATATAAAGCACTTGATATGAACTATTTGGGTACCGAAGATTTTGCCGATGAACGTTCTACCATGCAGGTTTATACTGAGATCCTTGGTGAAGTCGCACATAAAGTGTTAATTAATCCTAATCGACCGGAGCAAGTTTCCTCATATTATCAACAGGAAGGGACCTATGGTTATGAGTGGGTTGTACCAGAGGGACACTATTTCATGATGGGAGACAATCGAGATAATAGTTTAGATAGTCGCTATTGGGGATTTGTGCCTGAACAAAATTTAGTCGGCAAGGCGGTGGCAATCTGGATTAGTTTTGAATTTTATCGTACTGCTGATGATTTCCTACCAAGTTGGGTACCAAGTGGTGTGCGTTTTAATCGTATTGGTGGGATTAAATAATGAAAAATGCTGAATTGAAACGTTTAGAAAAACGTATTGGTTATACATTTACTAACTTCGCTTTATTAAAACAAGCATTAACACACCGAAGTGCATTAGGTGAACATAATGAACGCTTAGAGTTTCTTGGGGATTCAATCCTTAGTTTTGCTATTTCAACGGATCTTTATCTTCGCTTTCCTAAGGTTGATGAAGGTGATTTAAGCCGAATGCGTGCAACATTAGTTTGTGGCAAAATGTTAGCTGAAGTAGGACGTGAGTTTCAACTTGGGGATTGTTTGATTCTTGGGCCTGGGGAGTTAAAAAGTGGTGGTTTTCGTCGTGATTCTATTATCGCAGATGGCGTAGAAGCGATTATTGGTGCTGTTTTTTTAGATTCTGATATTGATAATGTTAAAGCTTTAATACTTAAATGGTTTGAAAGTCGTTTAAATAGCATTGAGCCTGGTATTAGTCAGAAAGATCCAAAAACACGTTTACAAGAAAGGTTACAATCTCGAAAACAGCCTTTACCACTTTATGAAGTGATTGAAATTAAAGGTGAAGCGCATAATCAACGTTTTACCATGAGCTGTGAGATTGAAGGACTAAAACCTGTTCAAGGACAGGGAACAAGTCGTCGTAAGGCCGAGCAAGTGGCTGCGGAAAAAATGTTAGATGTATTAATGGGAAACAAATAATGACCCAGAAATGTGGTTTAGTGGCTATTGTTGGCCGTCCAAATGTTGGTAAATCAACCTTAATTAATGCGTTATTAGGGCAGAAAGTAAGTATTACTTCTCGTAAAGCGCAGACGACTCGTCATCGAATTTTAGGGATTGATACCGAAGGTGATTATCAAACGATTTTTGTTGATACGCCAGGACTCCATATTGAAGAAAAACGTGCGATTAACCGTTTAATGAATCGTGCTGCATCAAGTTCGATTAATGATGTTGAAATGGTTATTTTTGTTGTTGAAGGGACCCATTGGAACGAAGACGATGAAATGGTGTTGAGTAAATTCGAGCACCTTAAGTGTCCGGTTATTCTTGCTATTAATAAAATAGATAACGTAGAAGATAAAGAGTTATTATTGCCACATCTTCAGGAGTTAGGTAGCCGTTATAATTTTAAACATATTATTCCGATGTCTGCTAAGTCGGGTGATAATGTTGAAAAAATTCGCAAGTGGTCGCAGGAAATTTTACCGGAATCCGAGCACTATTTCCCCGATGATTATATTACCGATCGTTCATCTCGTTTTATGGCGGCGGAAATCGTACGTGAAAAACTGATGCGTTTTTTGGGTGATGAATTGCCTTATTCAGTGACCGTTGAAATTGAACAATTTAAGCAACAAGCCAATGGTGTGCTGCATATTAATGCACTTATTTTGGTGGAACGAGATGGTCAAAAGCGCATGGTTATTGGTAATAAAGGTGAAAAACTTAAATCAATATCGATGCAATCACGTATTGATATGGAAGAACTCTTCGATTCGAAAGTGTTTCTTGAAGTGTGGGTAAAAGTGAAAACCGGTTGGTCAGACGATCTTCGGGCTTTGCATAGCCTTGGGTATGGTGACGATTATAGTAAATAAAAAATGTCGAGCTACACACTACAAATTTCGTAGCATGTAGCTTGTCACTTGGAAAAATTTCATGTCTCTAGAGTGCCATAACGCATTTATTTTACACCGCCGCCCCTATGGCGAAACCAGTCAATTACTGGATTTATTTTGTCAAGATGTCGGAAAAGTTAGCCTTATTTTTAAAGGTGGTCGAAGTAGTACTCGCATGAAACGAGGGATGGCACAGCCCTTTACGTTATTACAAGTGAGTTATTTTGGACGAGGTAATTTAAAAACCGTTAAGTCTATTGAAGCACAAACTCAAGTCGTACCATTACCGGGACAGCGCCTTTATCTTGCCATGTACATTAATGAATTACTCTATCGTTTATTACAAGCTGAAACGGCTTGTGATGGGTTATTTGAGTCTTATCAAAAAACTTTATTAACTATTGCCGCTCAAGATGATCCTCAAGTTGCCTTACGAAATTTTGAATTAACATTACTTGAAACCCTTGGTTATGGCGTTAATTTCGAAAATGATATTTATAGCGGTGAAGAGATCGAAATTGGGTTTGAGTACCAATATAAGCAACAGGATGGTTTTTTTGCCAAACAGGCCATCCATCATCAACAAAGCGTGTATCGCGGCGAAGATATTATTGCTTTAGCAAATAGAGATTTTACTTCGCCAGAGATTTTAAAAGCGGCAAAACGTTTTTGCCGTCAAGCACTCGCTCATTTATTGGGCAATAAACCATTACATAGCCGTACTTTGTTTACGACGAAATAGAAGGACAAATTAGCAATGAGTAAAATTTTATTGGGTGTAAATATTGATCACATCGCAACAATACGTAATGCACGTGGAACTTGCTACCCAGAGCCGGCACATCTAGCGGCAATTGCAGAATGTTCTGGTGCAGATGGAATCACCACTCATTTACGCGAAGATCGTCGTCATATTAATGACCGTGATATTGAGGTTTTGGCTAAAACATTACAAACTCGCATGAATTTAGAAATGGCTGTGACCGATGAAATGGTTGATATTGCCCTTCAGACTAAACCGGCATTTGTGTGTTTAGTACCTGAAAAAAGAGAAGAACTTACTACTGAAGGTGGGCTCGATGTTGTTGGTGGATTTGCTAAAGTCGAATCTGCTGTAAAACGCTTAAGCGCAGCGGGTATTCAAGTCTCTTTATTTATTGATCCTGAAAGCACTCAAATTGATGCTGCTTTTAAAACCGGTGCGCCTTTTATTGAATTACATACGGGAAAATATGCCGATTCATTAACCGACGAGGCCCAACAACAGGAATTAGCTCGAATTGCTAAAGCGGCAACCTATGCGGCTCATTCAGGTCTCAAGGTCAATGCAGGGCACGGTTTGAATTATCATAATGTTAAACCGATTGCCGCATTACCTGAAATTTTTGAATTAAATATTGGTCATGCGATTGTTGCGCGTGCCGTTATTGATGGTTTTGCTGCTGCTGTTAGTGAAATGAAGCGGTTGATTATTGAAGGTCGAAATAATAATCTTTAATAAAAATAACTCTATTATGGTGACGAAGTTTGTGCTTCGTTACTGTGAACTGATCTAACGAGGTTATTTCGTCTGTTTTTGTTTGTAGGTATTATTGAGTTGGAGGGGGTTACTTTTTTCCTTATATTTTAATGTGGAAGATCTGCTTATTTAGTTTCTCATTATATTTAATGTACAATTAATGGTAGTTCGCATTGTGCGTGTGTTGTTTTGAATGACAATAGCGTTGATAAAGTGCAGCGATTAATTCGTTCATTTAAAAGCTTAAAAAATAAATAAGCGTTAATAATACTATGCCTAATATTACCGATAAGTCTTTAATACCCTGTGAAGAATGCGGTTTAATTGCCGCTATTCCATTGATTGACGAAGGGGAAAAAGTACAGTGCCCCCGTTGTAAACATACACTCACTCAAATTATCCACCATCCTTACCAACGCCCAATAGCCTATATTATTGCTTGTTTAATTATGTTAATGCTGAGTTTATGCTTTCCTTTTATGTCATTTAGTGTCGAAGGGTTATCTCAGGAAATAGGGTTATTACATTCAGTAAAAATGCTAGATCAATTTCAAAATTCCGCGTTAGCTTTATTACTTCTCTGCACGGTTATTGTATTACCTGCTATTTATCTTTGTTTTATGCTTTATCTCTATATTCAAAGTTTACGGGTAGCACAGCTGTCAGTTCGTCAGATTGATCGAATACGGCGAGTATGTAAAATCGTATTTATCGTAAAACCTTGGCTAATGGTTGATGTGTTTTTAGTCGGTGTACTGGTTAGTTTAGTTAAGATTTCCGCACTCGCTGATATCGGGTTAGGGTATTCTTTTTGGGCATTCTGTATTTATACGGTACTACTCGTAAAATGTGTGTCTTTAGTGGATCGTAATTGGTTATGGAATCAGTTTATTCCATCTGTCTCAATTGAAGGGGTTAAAGCGGGCGATACGTGTCTATCGGGTAATCACAGTGTTTGTCATGTTTGTGAGCAGATAAATCCGCCAATAAGTGAACAGAATAGCGTTTGTTTGCGGTGCAAAAGTAAGTTACATCACGACAATTTTAAACATAATTTACAAACTAGTTGGGCATTATTAATAAGTGCTGCAATTTTTTATATCCCAGCGAATTTATATCCCATTATGTATACGGTGAGTCTTGGGAGTCGTGGTCCTTCGACAATTATGGAAGGTGTTATATTACTGTGGCACCATGGGTCGTATCCGATTGCCATGATTATTTTCTTTGCAAGTGTGTTTATTCCACTGGCTAAAATGTTTGCCTTATCATGGTTATTTATTTCAGCTAAACGGGCATCAGCATTTCCTAACGGTGCTTCAATGCAATGGCAAAAAGTATATCGTTTAACGGAGGTTATCGGCAGGTGGTCGATGATTGATATTTTTGTAGTTGCCATTTTAGTTGCGCTAGTGCAATTACAAAATCTAATGGCAATTTACCCCGGCCCTGCAGCATCATCTTTTGCGGCCGTGGTGGTCTTTACCATGTTATCTGCGATGAAATTTGATTCTCGAGTTTTATGGCAAAACATAAAAAATAACCCCATTAATGGAAGCTATGATCATGAGTAATGAAGCCCAAGGGCAAGTGACGAAAATGAAGCAAACATCAGCAATCTGGTTAGTACCTATTATTGCATTGGCTATCGGCATCTGGATGATTTATCAATACGCAAGTAAAACGGGGCCTGAAATCACGCTAATAATATCGGACGCTTCGGGTATCGAAGTCGGTAAAACAGAAATAAAATCTCGTAATGTAAAAGTGGGGGTGGTATCCGATGTGAAACTAAGTGAAGGTTATGATCATATTTTAGTTACCGCTCAAATGGATAAGTATGCGGCCAATATGTTAAAGGAGGATACTCTTTTTTGGGTGGTTAAACCACGTATAGGGACCGAGGGCGTTTCTGGTTTAGATACGATTTTATCGGGAGCGTATATTAAAATTCAACCGGGTAATTCAGCGGTTAAGCAGTCTCACTTTACGATATTGGATGTACCTCCCGTCGCACCACCCGATGCGAAGGGACTGAGAGTTGTATTAACTCATCCACAGGCAGGACAATTAAGTGTTGGTGACCCCGTTATTTACCATGGATTTACGGCTGGACGAGTAGAAAATATTACCTTTGATGCACAACAACAAAAAGCACACTATCAATTATTTATTTTTGAACCCTACGATGAATTGATTCGAACGGGGACTTATTTTTGGCTTAATTCGGGGGTTGATCTTCAACTGAATACAGAAGGGTTTAAGCTACGTTTTGACTCATTAGAAAGCCTATTGGGTGGTGGGGTTAGTTTTGGCGTTCCCGAAGGAGAAAGAGCTGGGGATATGATTAGTGATTCCTTAACTGAATTTAACTTATACAAGTCACAGGTTGATGTAAAGGAAGGGCTTCATCGTCAGCATGTGAATTATGCAATATTATTTGATGAATCGTTACGTGGGCTTTATCCGGGCGCTCCGGTGGAATTCCGTGGTTTACGTATTGGCTCCGTTGAAAAAATCCCGTTATTTAAACCCACTCTTGATCAGGGGATTCAATCTAATTCATTAGCGGTACTAATTCGAATTGACCCCAATCGAATTTTTGAAAAAGGGGAAGAAATTAGCAATGAACAGTTTAGTCAAAAATTAATGACCGAGTTTAAACACGGATTAAAAGGCTCCTTGAAAAGTGGAAATCTTTTAACGGGAGCACTGTATATTGATGTTGATTATGATGCATCTGGAGATGAGTATAAATATCAGACGTTAAATGGCTATGATGTGTTTCCCAGTAAAACCGGCGGCTTTGCGCAAGTTCAGAAACAGGTACTGGATTTACTTGATAAGTTTAAGAATTTACCACTCAATGATACCGTTGAATCGGTTAATAAGTCTTTAGGGGGATTACAAAAAACACTTATTTCAGCACAGAGTGCTGTGGACAATATCAATAAATTTGTTGCAAAAAAAGAGACGCAATCTCTTCCTGCTGAGCTCCAACAAAGTTTAGACAAAATGCAGCAAACATTGGATGGTTTCAAAGTTAATTCAAGCGCTTATAAAAATCTTAATGGTGCGTTAGCAGAATTTAAACAGGCAATGATTGAGTTAAAACCCGTTTTACAACAAATCAATGAAAAACCAAATTCATTGGTATTTGGTGAAGATAAAGTGGCTGATCCGATTCCCGTAAAAGGAACTAAATAATGAGAAAATTATTATGTGTAATGTCTTTGGCATTAGTAGGTTGTGCTAGCGAGCAGGCAATTCAAGATCATTATTATATATTACCGGATAATGGCGTGACTAATGCCACTGTATTAGATGCGCCAATGTTAATCATAAAAACAGATTTATCTGAGTACTTAAATAATAAAGGCATTGTTTACCGCACCTCTGATACTCAAATTTTAGAGGCAAAACATAGTCTTTGGGCTGAAGGTCTTCAGGATCAAATCACTCAACGTATTGTAAGTGATTTACAATCTAAACAACGTCATTATTGGCCTATTGAAGCACATACAATGGTCGATTTGAATAATCAAAAACAGTTATTAATCTCACTACAGCGGTTCAATGGCGTGTATACCGGAAATGCAGAGTTAATGGGCGAATGGATGCTGATTGATGGTCAAGGAAAGGTGCTAGCCAATAAACATTTTGAACGACAGGTCGCGCTAAAAGAGGAAGGTTATAATGCATTAATTAATGCGTTATCAACGGGGTTAGATCAGTTAACGACCGATTTAGCCAATCAACTTCAGTAATACCAATCGTAATAATTAGCTGATCTATTTTGCTGGTTAAAATAGCTTATTTCTTTGTTGAAAGTTTCGTTAAGGGAACAACCATTAAAGAATTAATGTCTTTATATTAATTCTCACGTTAGAGGATTCACTTGTTAATCTCTCGGTAGTGGCAACTTTCGCCTCAAACTAAACCATTTTTACAGCGCAAAATTTAGATCACATATTTAATACAATTGGTATAACGTTTATTTTGGTCATAAAAAAAGGATCAACTAAGTTGATCCTTTTTAGTTTAACACTTATTTTTATTATTTATTTTTAGCTTCACTTTTTGCTGCTTTACGAATACAAAGCGCCGCACCGCCCCAGGTGATACCTAGGCCGAAAACCATCATTATAATTGCACTTGTTGTCATGATTATGCTTCCTTAGTTAGATTATCACTGTTACTGGTTTTATTGATAATAATTGCAAGTACTAACATTGCAGCAATAACACCCCAGCCTAATGTAAGTAGATCACTATGTGTATAACCACCGTAACCTTCTGTAATTGTATTGTAGATATTTGTACCCAAAATAACGATTAAGAATGCAGGGCTTAGGTAACGAATACAAGCTTCAAACCAGTTTCCCACGGTAAATTCAGAAAGGTTATTTACATGTTTATGGATATCTGACAATTTGATAATCCAACCCATTATAACAAGTTCGATAATACAGCTTGAAAGTAGCGCAATATTGTTAATAAAGTAATCAACGAGGTCGAGTAATAATAACCCACCATTTGTTGCGAAGGCCATTGATGCGACTAAGCCTGTTCCACAGACAATTAACGCTGCTTTTTTACGTGACCAGTTTAATTTATCAATAAAGGCTGATGTTGCTGCTTCAACGATAGATAAATGAGAACTTAGGCCGGCGATAACCAAGGCAAAGAAAAAGATTGGGCCGAGGATATAAGGAGCTGGTAAAAGGTTAATTGCTGCTGGAATAGTAACAAAAGCAAGTCCTACACCCGATGAGACAACATCCGTTAAAGGTTTAGCTTGCTCATGAGCCATATAACCAAGAATTGAGAAAATTAATATACCCGCAACAATTGAGAAGCCACAGTTAATTAACACCGTCATAAAGGCATTATTATTAATATCTGAATCATCCGGTAAGTAACTTGAGTAAGCCAGCATAATCGAAAAACCAACACTTAAGGTAAAGAATATTTGTCCGTAAGCGGCAGACCATACTTTCGGATCAGCAATTTTACTGAAATCTGGTTGGAAAAGGTAATTTAATCCATCTAATGCGCCAGGTAGGAATACCATGCGCGCGATTAATGCAATAACCATTAAGAAGAGCAATGGCATCATTATTTTTGTAGCACGCTCAATACCGCCTTTAATACCGGTAAAAATAGCCACAAATGTAATTGTCCAAGCAATAATGATTGGCACTGCAATATGCCATTGGATTGAACCTAGTTTACTTGGGGAGTTATCTCCACCGAGTTGTAGGTAATCACTAAAGAAATACGCATTGGTATCTGCCCCCCAAGTTTGGCTAAAGGACATACTAAAGTAAGAAATTGCCCATCCAATGACGGCAACGTAATAGATCCCAATAATCGCAACAATAGAGATTTGGAACCAACCTAGCCATTCGTATTTTTTATTTAATCGTGCAAATACGCGCGGTGCAGACCCTTTGTATTTTTGGCCCATACCAAATTCCATAATCATAAATGGAATACCAGCGGTTAGCATCGCGAATAGGTAAGGGATGAAAAAAGCACCACCACCGTTTTCATAAGCCATATAGGGAAATCGCCAAATATTACCCAAACCGATTGCGGATCCGACTGCGGCAAGAATAAATCCTGCTCGAGAGCCCCATTGTTCTCGTTTCATAAAATATCTCTTTATTTATTAATGTATTTTGTATGGTTATTATCTCTGAAGAGGGTACCGATTTGTAAATCTCAAGGCAAGTCCCTTTCTGTAGAGGCGGGCATGTATCTAAAAATATTGATAAGAACTTTACCAAGTTTGATATTATTTAGACCAAAGTGCAGTTGCTGTTAGTTTACAACTGCACTTTTTAGATTTGTTGTTGGCTAATTCATTTCCTCTATTTCAAATTTTTTATGCATAAAGGCATAATACAAAACCGGAATAATGACTAAAGTTAGTACGGTCGAAATCAGAATACCAAATATTAAACTGATCGCTAAACCAGAGAATATGGGATCACTCAAAATAAAGAATGCCCCTATCATGGCTGCTAAACCTGTTAAAATAATTGGTTTTGCACGTACTGCTCCTGCGTGAATCACCGCTTCTTTAAAGGGCAACCCATTGAGTGTCTGATGGTTAATAAAATCGACAAGTAAAATCGAATTACGAACAATAATGCCCGCTAATGCGATCATGCCAATCATCGATGTCGCAGTAAATTGTTGACCGAGTAAAGCATGCCCAGGCATGACTCCAATAATCGTGAGTGGAATGGGGGCCATAATAATTAACGGGACAATATAAGATCGGAACTGGGCGACAACCAACAGATAAATCAGGATCATCCCAACACCATAGGCAATCCCCATGTCACGGAATGTTTCATAGGTTATTTTCCATTCACCATCCCATAATATGGCTAACTGATTAGTACCGCTAGGTTGGTGAATATAATATTGCTCAATGTTGAGATCGCTATCAGCTAACTTACCTGCAATATCAAACATACCATATAAGGGACTATTTAAATCGCCACTCATATCGGCTGTCACCATGATCATGGGAATCATATTTTTATGCATAATGGGTTTAGCTACATTGGTTTTATCAATATTCACTAATTCTGAAAGTGAAATAAGTTGACCATATTGATTAGCCAGTTTTAGGTTTAAAACCTGTTCAAGATTAACTTTTTCACCTTCTTTTAATTGTAAGCGAATTGGAATCGCATATTTCTGATGATCATTGTGCAATATATTTATATCTTTACCACCAACGGATGTTGTAATTGCTTCAACAATATTGCGATAGGGCACACCTAATAAACTGGCTTTACTGCGGTCAATATTAACCTGCCATTTTCGTTGATCCTGAGGCGACATAATATCGATATCCACCACATTGTCACTTTGGCTAAAGAGTTGTTTCAATTGCTCTGCAGTTTGTTCTCGTAACACCTTTTTCGGACCGTATACTTCTGCAACAATCGGAGACCAAACGGGTGGACCTGGTGGCACTTCAACTACCTTCACATTGGCATCATAAGGTTTAGCAATCGCTTGCAATTCAGCTCGGACACTGGTTGCAATTTCATGGCTGCTACGGTCTCGGTGTTTTTTATCGATCAAATTAACTTGAATATCACCTAGTTCTTCGCTACTGCGGAGATCATAGTGACGAATTAGGCCGTTAAAATTGATTGGTGCTGCGGTACCCGCATATATTTGAAAGTCTTTAAGTTCCGGAATCTCTTTAATAACGGTACTGAGGTCGACTAATACACGTTGGGTTAATTCGACGGGAGCACCTTCAGGCAAATCAACAATAACTTGAAATTCTGATTTATTATCAAAAGGCAGCATTTTCATCACAACAAATTCTTTGAGTGGTAAAAATAGCGAGAAGGCGATCAATAGTAGTACACCTAAAAGCAACAACCAACGAGATAATTTGGCTTTATTACCGAGAATAAACGGACCAATAATTTTATGAAATACGCGCTCCATAAACTCATTATTAGTTTTTTCTTCTGTTTCAGTAATATCCCCTTTATGATGATCTTTTAGTAATTTAGCACTTAACCAAGGCGATAAAATAAATGCAATCGCGAGGGAAATTAGCATTCCCATACTGGCGTTGATTGGGATTGGACTCATATAGGGGCCCATTAATCCACTGACAAATGCCATTGGCAATAATGCTGCGATAACCGTAAAGGTTGCTAAAATAGTTGGGCCACCGACTTCATCTACGGCGACAGGAATAAGATCTGTCAGTTTAGCTTTTCCCATCTTTATATGGCGATGAATATTCTCAACGACCACGATCGCATCATCGACTAAAATCCCAATGGAAAATATCAAAGCAAATAACGAGACGCGATTTAGCGTAAAACCGTATGCCCAAGAAGCAAATAAAGTGATCGTTAAGGTGATTGAAACGGCGACACCAACGACAATTGCTTCACGCCATCCCATTGTCAGTAAGACTAAAATAATGACGGCGCTGGTGGCAAAAATAAGCTTTCCGATAAGAGTATTTGATTTGTCCTTTGCTGTCGCCCCGTAATCACGGGAAATACTGGTTTGAATATTATCGGGAATTAAGACATTGTGAATTTCTGTTAACCGTTGTTCTATCGCTTTGGTAACTTCCACTGCATTTGTACCCGGTTGTTTGGCAACCGCAACCGTAACCGCAGGATAGAGTTGATTATCTTTGCCATGCCAAACATTTTGATGAGGTATATCAGCTGCTAGTGTTACTTCTGCGACATCCTGTAAATAGACTGGAGAACCATTGCTGACAGAAACAATTAACTGCTTAATTTCAGAAATATTTTGTAAAAACTGTCCCGTTTGGACTTTAATTTGTTGGTTATTTTGAACCAATGATACTGAAGACGAGCTGGCATTATTGCTTGCTAGTATTTGATTAATCGCATCATAACTCACCCCAAAACTATTCATTTTATTGGGATCAATACGAATATTAACGGTTAATTCATGCCCGCCAAGGGTAAAAATATCACGGGTACCATCAATACGTTTTAATTCACTTTCTAGGCCATGGGCAACTTGAGTTAGTTCCTGTGCACTGACATTTTTATCTTTAGACCAAAGTGTAATCGAAGAAATGGGAAGATCATCGATAGAACGCGGTTTGATTAATGGCTGTCCGATCCCCGCTGACTGTGGAAGTTTATCGATATTACTGTAAATTTGATTATAAAGATTAACGATTGCATCGTTGCGTTGCTTGCCTACTTTAAAAACCACAATGATCATCGCGCCATCAGGTTTCGAATAGGAGTAGGTAGTATCAATCCCATTTATTTCCGAAATAACTTGCTCCATCGGAATAGTTACTAAATTCTCGACTTCCTTAGGTGATGCGCCTGGAAATGGAATGTAAATATCCGCAAAAGTCACATCGATCTGAGGCTCTTCTTCTTTTGGAGTAACTATAATCGCAAAAATACCTAATAATAATCCAACAATGGCCAGTAAAGGGGTTATTGCTGAATGCAAAAAATAATGGGCAATTCGACCAGAGATATTCAGTTGTTGGTTCATTATTTTGACTCCAGCATTTGTAGTTTCTGATAGGCATCCGTGTATATCTGGTCGTTATTTTGAAGACCTGCTAACACTTCAATATAGCCATCATCTTCATTGCCTAAGCGTACTTGTGTTAGCACTGGTTTTTCATTCACGTTACGATAAACTGCGGTTAACTCATTATTGGTTAAAACCGCCGTTGTCGGTATTGTTATGATTTCTCGTTGACCGCTGACAAATTTAGCTTTTACCCACATGCCGGGTAAAACAACTTGTTCCGTTTGTGGTAAATTAATACGCACCTTAAATGCATGTGTTTGTAGATCGGCGTAATTGAATAAGGTGATGTCCTTAGAAAGGATTTGTTTGCCGTTATTAAGGGTAACCACTACTTCGGGGTTATCCTTAATTGCTTGTAAATAACGTTGCGGGATTTCGGCGACTGCACGTAATTTATTTAAAGACATACCAGAAAATAGTGGTTGTCCTGGATTAATTGTTTCACCCACTTCAACAAGGCGTTGTGTGACGACCCCTGAATAGGGGGCTTTAATAATGGTGTAATCTAATGACTCTTGCGCTTTTTTAAGGCTAGCTTGTGCAGCACGAACAAATTGTTTATTGGTGCTTTCTGCTGCTTCTGCTTGATCTAGCTGTCCCTGTGAAATCGCGCCCTTTGGAAATAATTTTTTATAACGTTGTGCGGTTAAATAGGATTCGTTATACAGCGCTTGCGCTTTTAATACTTCAGCTTCTGCAATAGCAAGTTGTGCACCTTGTTCATTGCTTGTTATTTCGAGTAATACATTGCCTTTTTCAACATAATCGTTGGTATCAAAGTTCACTTTAACAACGCGGCCAGAGGTTTGTGCCGAGAGTGTAGCCTGATCAACCGCTTCAATCGTGGCGTCGATATTTACCCATTGTGGTTCATTCTGGCTCTTAACTGTAAATAGCTCAGCAGCCATTGTCGGATAACAAAGCAATAATAATGAACCGATGAGCAAGCGATGAGCTTGGTTGAGTAGTTGCTGATACATAATTAATCCTTAGGCACTGACGAGCGAATAGTTGTTTTTGTTTAATCTAATTTAGAAAATTCTAATATTTAAAAGAAGTTTGGTCAACTTAGTAATTGAAATTTTTGTCAGTTATCATACCTATTGCCATCCAGTATGCTGATTTTGATATACTAAATGGCACTAGGTATATCCGTTATATTTTATTACCGAATCAGGAAAAAATAGATGAAAGCATCCCACATTGAAGAATTATTAACCATTATGCGTCAATTACGTGATCCAGAGACCGGTTGTCCTTGGGATTGCAAACAAACTTTTGATTCGATTGTGCCTCATACTATTGAGGAAGCATATGAAGTGGCAGAGGCGATTCGAAAAAAAGATTTTGATGAATTAAAAGGGGAGCTAGGAGATTTATTGTTCCAAGTCGTTTTCTATGCGCAATTGGCACAAGAGAAGGGCCTATTCGAATTTCAAGATGTTGTTGCGACCTTAAGTGAAAAATTAGTACGTCGACATCCTCATGTGTTTACAGATAAGAAATTTGCGGATACGCAAGCTGTTAATGAGAATTGGGAAGTTGAAAAAGAGAAAGAACGGGCGTTAAAGGCGCAGACTGAGAATAAACTCGAGAGTGTCTTAGATAATATTCCATTAGCGTTACCTGCATTAACACGTGCTTATAAAATCCAAAATCGCTGTGCAAATGTTGGTTTTGATTGGAAAACACTTTCCCCTGTTGTTGATAAAATTAAGGAAGAGCTAGAAGAAGTGCTGGTTGAAGTTGAGCGTAATGATTTGAGTGAGTCAGAACAACAAGCTCGTATCGAAGATGAATTAGGGGATTTATTATTTGCGAATGTAAATCTTGTGCGCCATTTAAGTAGTAATCCTGAAAAAGTGTTACGCCAAGCGAATGATAAATTTGAACGCCGTTTTCATTTAGTTGAACTTGAAGTGTTAAGGCAAGGTAAAAAAATGAAAGATTGTTCGCTTGAAGAGCTAGAAGCAATCTGGCAAATGATTAAAAAATTATAGATAAACAGATGGACGTTATTAATCTACCGAAATAGCGAGAAAAGATTGTTCAAAATGGGCTGACTTGCTATACTGCATTCCCATCTAAAGATTCAAAAATATTCATTTAAATTTCAATTTTTATACAATAATTAACCATCGTTAATTACTAAATCATCAGTTATTTTTATAAGCTGATGTTTTTTTTTGTGTAATATTTTTTTAAATGATCTTACAACCATTTATTATGTCCTAAAAGCTCAGGGTTACTATGACAACAAAATATATTTTCGTAACGGGTGGTGTTGTATCATCGCTAGGTAAAGGGATTGCAGCAGGTTCACTAGCTGCTATTTTAGAAGCGCGTGGCCTTGATGTCACAATCCTAAAACTTGATCCGTATATTAATGTTGACCCAGGTACGATGAGTCCTATTCAACATGGTGAAGTTTTTGTGACCGATGATGGCGCAGAAACAGATCTCGATTTAGGTCATTACGAACGTTTTATTCGCACCAAAATGACTAAGCGTAATAACTTTACTACCGGTCGTATTTATTCAGATGTGTTAGCAAAAGAACGTCGCGGCGATTACCTTGGTGCAACGATCCAGGTCATTCCACATATTACGAATGAAATTAAACATCGTATTATTAATGGTGGCAAAAACCATCAAGTTGCTATTGTTGAGTTAGGTGGAACAGTTGGTGATATTGAATCTCAACCATTCCTTGAAGCAATTCGTCAACTCGGCATTGAAGTCGGCCGTGACCATGTTATGTATATGCATTTAACACTGGTACCTTATATCAAGACTGCTGGCGAAGTAAAAACCAAACCAACCCAACATTCAGTAAAAGAATTACGCAGTATTGGTATTCAGCCTGATATTCTTATTTGTCGTTCAGATAATAATATTCCTTCGAACGAAAAAGCAAAAATTGCACTTTTCTGTAATGTTCAGGAAAAAGCGGTTATTTCAATGCGAGATGTTGATTCTATCTATAAAATTCCTGCGTTACTTAAAGCGCAAGGACTTGATGAAATTTGTGTTAATCGTTTTGGATTAGAATGCCCTGAAGCAGATTTAAGTGAATGGGAAAAAGTTGTTTCTGAAGAAGCAAATACATCAAATGAAGTCACTATTGGTTTAGTGGGTAAATATATTGAATTACCCGATGCATATAAGTCTGTTAATGAAGCATTAAAACACGGTGGTTTAAAAAACTCCGCATGCATAAAAATCAAATATATCGATTCACAGGATCTTGAAGTTAAAGGCACTGAAGTGCTTGGTACGGTTGATGCTATTTTAGTACCGGGTGGATTTGGTGAGCGTGGTATTGAAGGTAAAATCTTAGCGGCTCAGTATGCGCGTGAAAATAAAATACCTTATTTAGGTATTTGCCTAGGTATGCAAGTAGCCTTAATTGAATTTGCTCGCCACGTTGCTGGACTTAAAGATGCGCATTCAACTGAATTTAAACCAGAATGTGAACAACCTGTTGTTGGCCTTATCACCGAGTGGATTGATAAATCCGGTGAAGTAGAACAACGTACAGAAAATTCAGACCTAGGTGGTACAATGCGTGTTGGTGCTCAACTTTGTCATTTAAAAGCGGGTTCTAAAGTACTTGCAATGTATGGCAAACCAGAGATTTATGAACGTCATCGTCATCGTTATGAAGTTAATAATAATTTATTGCCTATTTTGGAAAAAGCAGGATTAGTGGTCACTGGGTTATCGGAAGACAAAAAATTAGTAGAGATAATTGAGTATCCAAATCATCCTTGGTTTGTGGCTGCGCAGTTCCATCCGGAGTTCACTTCGACCCCGCGAGATGGCCATCCTCTATTCAAAGGGTTTATAAAATCTGCGATAGATCATCAACAAGGTCAATTTAAATAGTTTTAGTTGACCTAAACGATTTAGTTTGTTAAAAAATCAGCAAATAAAGTTTTACCAATTTACACCTAAAATTTTAATTTTAATTTTAAATACAATAAAGGAACAATTATGTCTAACATCGTAAAAGTACTTGGTCGTGAAATCATGGATTCACGTGGTAACCCAACTGTTGAAGCTGAAGTTCATTTAGCTGATGGTTCAATCGGTATGGCTGCTGCGCCTTCAGGTGCTTCTACTGGTTCACGTGAAGCATTAGAGTTACGTGACGGTGATAAAGCACGTTACTTAGGTAAAGGTGTTCTTAAAGCAGTTGCTGCAGTAAACGGTCCTATCGCTGAAGCACTAGTAGGTAAAGATGCACTTGCACAAGCTGAACTTGACCAAATCATGATCGACTTAGACGGTACTGAAAACAAAGCTAAATTTGGCGCAAACGCTATCCTAGCTGTATCTCTTGCTGCTGCTAAAGCTGCTGCAGTTTCTAAGAAAGTACCTCTATATGCTCACATCGCTGACCTAAACGGTACTTCTGGTGTTTACTCTATGCCTCTTCCAATGATGAACATCATCAATGGTGGTGAGCATGCAGATAACTCTGTTGATATCCAAGAATTTATGATCCAACCAGTTGGCGCTGCGACTTTCCGTGAAGGTCTACGTATGGGTGCTGAAGTATTCCATAGCCTTGCTAAAGTACTTAAAGCAGACGGCCACTCAACAGCTGTTGGTGATGAAGGTGGTTTCGCACCTAATCTAGCATCTAATGAAGCTGCGCTTGCTGCAATCAAAGTTGCTGTTGCAAACGCTGGTTACGAACTAGGTAAAGACATCACATTAGCGATGGACTGTGCTGCATCTGAGTTCTACGACAAAGAAGCAAACATCTACGACCTTAAAGGTGAAGGTAAAAAATTCACTTCTGAAGAATTCAACTTCTTCCTTAAAGATTTGACTGAACAGTACCCAATCGTGTCTATCGAAGATGGTCTTGACGAGTCTGATTGGGATGGTTTCGCACATCAAACTAAACTCCTTGGTGACAAAATCCAATTAGTTGGTGACGATCTATTCGTAACAAACACTAAGATCCTTAAACGTGGTATCGATAATGGTATTGCTAACTCAATCTTAATCAAATTCAACCAAATCGGTTCTTTAACTGAAACTTTAGCTGCAATTAAAATGGCTAAAGATGCTGGTTTCACTGCTGTTATCTCTCACCGTTCTGGTGAAACTGAAGATTCAACAATTGCTGATCTAGCTGTTGGTACTGCTGCTGGCCAAATCAAAACTGGTTCATTAAGCCGTTCTGACCGTGTAGCTAAATACAACCAACTTCTACGTATTGAAGAAGCTTTAGGTTCAAAAGCACCTTACAATGGTCTTAAAGAAGTTAAAGGTCAGTAATATTTAATCTTAACTTCGGTTAGGATAAATAGACTACTTTGATTTATGAATCCTCACTTCGGTGGGGATTTTTTTTGGCTGTTTTTTATTAAACATGCGTAATTTAATACCAATCGTAATAATTAGCTGATCTATTTTAACCCGCAAAATAGATCAGCTAATGATGATGATTACATAAGCAATAGTTCATTGAATTCTTTATTGGTCAATGTGATAGTGCTTTTAAATCTCAGTAGAGAATTAAAGGCAGATAATTTTTAGTTTTATTGTGCATATTAATTTGGTGCGCAATATGTGAAAATAGAATTTTTAATAGTAACCTCTTCGTGCAGGATTTTTCTTATATGCGTTTATTCATGTTGGTGCTTGTCTTATTGCTAGGTATTTTGCAATATCATTTATGGTTTGGTAAAAATGGACTTCAAGATAAACATGCCTTAACGAAAGAAGTTGAAATTATTGAAGCGAGTAATGCAGAGTTAATTCAACGTAATCAAATGATGTTTTCTGAGATTGATGATTTGAAAGATGGTTTAGAAGCTGCAGAAGAGCGAGCGAGGAATGAACTTGGGTTAATTAAAGAAGGGGAAACCTTTTTTCGTATTGTTCCGAAAGAAGATTAATAAGATGACTCAAAGAAAATTAGTCGCTGTTATCGCTGCGGCAGGAATTGGTAAACGTGTTGGTGCAGATATACCTAAACAGTACTTAAAGCTACTAGACAAGACCATTATAGAACACAGTATAAATCCCTTTGTAGAGCACCCCGATATCGTTCAAGTGGTTGTTTCAATAGCTAAAAATGATCGTTGGTTTAGATCCTTAAATATCGCAAAAAATCCAAAAATAAGATTAGTTGAAGGCGGAAATGAGCGCGTCGATTCAGTACTTGCTGCATTAAAAGTCATTGATGATAATGACTATGTACTTGTTCATGATGCCGCTCGACCTTGTATTACGCATTTTGATATTGATAAGCTAATCAATTACGTTTGTGCTAACAATGCCGGGGCTATTTTAGCGTCAAAAGTCACTGATACGATGAAACGGAGTTATCCAAACGGACAGATTAAAAAAACCGTTGAACGTAACGACTTATGGCATGCATTGACACCGCAAATGTTTGAAAACAAGACGTTGCAGAAAGCTATTTTAGCTGTTAATAAACCACATTTAATTACCGATGAGGCCTCTGCAATTGAAATGTGTGGTTTGCCCGTTCATTTAGTTGAAGGGCGAAGTGATAATTTAAAAGTTACTCGAGAAGAAGATTTGCAAATTGCAGCGTTATATTTATCTCGCTCACAGACAAAGGAAAAATTATGATCCGTATTGGCCATGGCTTTGATGTACATAAATTTGGTGGGCAAGGACCCATTACTATTGGGGGAATAAAAATTCCTTATACACAAGGTTTATTAGCACATTCCGATGGTGATGTAGCGTTGCATGCACTTTGTGATGCTATTCTCGGTGCATTAGCGTTGGGCGATATTGGCCGCCATTTTCCTGATAACGATCCTCAGTATGCAGGGGTTGATAGTCGAGAATTATTAAAAGATGTATTTAAGAACGTTAATGAACGTGGTTATATGATTGGTAATATTGATTTAACAATTATTGCTCAAGCCCCTAAAATGTCACCATTTATTGGTGATATGGTTGAGCAAATTGCCACGTTAGTCGAAACTAGCGTAGAGAATGTTAATGTTAAGGCAACCACGACTGAAAAACTTGGAAGCATGGGGCGTTCTGAAGGGATTGCCTGCCATGCTGTTATTCTATTAACGAAAAAATAATAAAGAAACTGTAATGAATCAAGTTATTGAAGAGAATACATTTAGCCTAAATTTTAATTATTTATATGGAAAACCGATCTGTAAGGCATTGTTTAAACAGTCCTGTGAAGATTTTAATGTAGAAGAAGATCTTGGTTTTGAATTAACCGGCGAAGGCGAGCATGTGTGTCTTTGGGTTCAAAAAATAGGTGAAAATACACAATATTTAGCACGTCAATTGGCTAAATTTGCAGATATTCCTGCGCGCAATGTCAGTTACGCGGGCTTGAAAGATCGCCAAGGTGATACAAAACAATGGTTTTCTCTCCATATTCCAGGGAAAATTACACCTGATTTTTCTTTGTTTGAATCCCCAGGTGTCACTATTCTTAAGGTGATTCGCCATCATAAGAAAATAAAAACAGGTGCACTTGCAGGGAATTTCTTTTCAATTGTATTGCGTGAAGTGAGTGATAAATTAGCCTTAGAAAAGGCATTACAGTTAGTTCAACAAGGTGTGCCGAATTACTTTGGAGAACAGCGTTTTGGTTTTGGTGGTTATAATGTTAATGCTGCATTAACGATGTTTCAAGGACGTAAAATCAAAGACCGTTTTAAACGTGGTATTTACCTAAGCGCTGCACGTAGTTACTTATTTAATCAAGTCATTTCAACGCGTATTAAAGATGGAGTCTATGACAAACCTATATTAGGGGATTGCGTGCAATTCGTTGGTAACCGTTCTTTCTTTCCATTAATGGATTTGAATGCTGAAACATTACAACGTTTAGAGAACAGAGAAGTTTGTTTAACGGCTCCTTTGTGGGGCGCTGGCGAATTGACTTCGGATTTGGATAGCAAAAAATATGAAACAGAAATATTATCATGCTACTCTGAGCTCCAAGCTGGATTAGCTAAAAATGGATTAAAGCAAGAACGTCGTCCTTTATTATTAATTCCAGAACAATTTTCAACAGAATGGTTGGACGATAACAGTGTTAAAGTTAATTTTTACTTACCGTCTGGATGTTATGCAACGAGTGTATTGCGTGAATTAATTCATGCTTAAAATAACCAAATGACTCATATTGATTAATAAGAAGAGATTAACGAGTGAAAATATTTTCTCCGCTATATAAAAAAGTAATGCTTTGGTCCCAACATAAGCATGCTCCTTTTTTTCTTTATATGACTGCGTTTATTGAGTCTATTTTTTGGCCTATTCCAGTTGATATCATGTTAGCACCAATGGCACTTGCTAAACGCAACTTGGCTTGGCGTTATGCAATCGGTGCAACGGTGTTCTCCGTATTAGGTGGGGCAATTGGCTATTATATTGGTCATGTTTTGTATGATCCTGTTGTATTGCCCTTTATTGAATTTATGGGGTACCAACATAAAATGCAGACAGCATTGGAGTGGTTTTCTGAATGGGGAATGATGGTCATATTTATTGCCAGTTTTACTCCCATTCCATTTAAAGTATTTACCATTACTGCAGGTGTAATGAGTATGGCCTTTTTACCTTTCCTTGGTGTTGCATTAATAGGAAGAGGTTTGCGCTTCTTTTTAGTAACAGGCTTAATGGTTCTTGGTGGTGAGAAAATGGAAGAGAAATTGAGTAAATATATCGATATCTTAGGGTGGATAACCATTTTACTTGCTGTTGTTGTTTATATTATTGTGAAGTATTGATTGCCTGTGAAGTATTTTTTTCAAATTATATTAATAAGTTTGACCGTTACTGGGTGTTCATCATCGAGTTATAGAGCGCCTGTTTCAGATGTAACCGTTCCTAATAGCAAAGTTCAATCAGCAAAAAAATCATCTAATACAGTTACCAAGCCCGCTAAAGTGATCGACTTTAATGGGAATTATAATACTTACAAAGTTAAAAAAGGTGACACACTCTATTCTATTGCATGGAACTCATCTAGCGATGTTAAAAGCCTTGCGACTTATAATAACTTGAAGCCTCCTTATACAATTTATACTGGACAAGTTCTCAATTTAAAAAGACCAATTAAAAACCTACCAAACTCACAAAAAATATCTAAAAAGTCACAGTTAGTCAGTGTTGGTGAAAAAAAAGTCAAAAAAGAGGTTGTGTTAGAAAAAGTTAAAGGATATTCTTCCAGTACAGTTGAGAAAAAACCAATCCCAGAAAAGAAAAAAGTAGTACCGAAAAAAGTCGTTAAGACAGTACCTGCTAAGAAAGTTGTTCCAGCTAAAACCGTGCAACAAGCACCTAAAAAAGTGGTAACTGATACAGGTAAAAAGAATAACTGGTCTTGGCCTACCAAGGGAAAAGTGACTGAAAGCTTTTCAGCTTCACAGGCAGGTATGAAGGGGATTGGCATTGAAAATCAACGCGGCACGCCTATATACGCAGCAAGTGATGGGCAAGTCGTTTATGCTGGTAATGGCTTACGTGGTTATGGAAATTTAATTATAATTAAACATAGCAACGATTACTTGAGTGCATACGCCCATAATGAAAGTTTGCTTGTAAGCGAGAATGAGCAAATTAAAAAGGGACAGAAAATAGCGTTAATGGGGGATAGTGGTACCGATAGTGTTCATTTACACTTTGAGATCCGTTATCGAGGGAAGTCAGTTGATCCATTAAAATATTTAGCTCGTAAGTAAAAGTAATACACTATAGAACGAATTCTTAAATTTTAAAGATTGTTATAAAATGACGGTTAACTTCAAAAAGTGGTATAAGCCTTATTAATAGGGGGAGCTATGGAAAAAATAGCTGAAAGAGTAGCAAAGGATACGAATACACATACGGTATCAGATGAAAATATAGCAGCTGATGGCCATGATTTCAAAGTAATGGATGCAACTCAACTTTATCTTGGTGAGATTGGTTTTTCACCGTTATTGACAGCTCCTGAAGAGGTTTATTATGCTCGGCGATCTTTACGAGGTGATGAAGTAGCTCGTAAGCGTATGATTGAAAGTAATTTACGTTTAGTTGTTAAAATTTCACGACGTTATAATAACCGTGGTCTATCTTTACTCGACCTCGTCGAAGAAGGCAATTTAGGACTTATTCGAGCCGTTGAAAAGTTTGATCCTGAGAAAGGGTTTCGTTTTTCTACCTATGCAACGTGGTGGATCCGACAAACAATCGAACGTGCAATCATGAACCAAACACGCACTATTCGTTTACCCATCCATATTGTTAAAAAATTAAATGTGTATCTACGAACTGCACGTGAAATTGCACATAAACTAACCCACGAACCAACTGCAGAAGATATTGCAGCAGCATTAAACGTCTCACCTAAAGAAGTCTCTAAGATCTTAAAATTAAATGAGCGCATTAGTTCTGTTGATATTCCCATCGGTAATAATTCGGATAAAGAATTGCTGGATATTATTCCTGACCGAAAGGAAGCTTCACCTGAGCATGAGCTTCAAGACGACAATATGAAATTACGTATTGTTGGATGGCTAGAAGATCTTAATCCAAAGCAACGAGAAGTCCTTGCAAGGCGCTTTGGTTTATTAGGATATGAAGCGGCTACATTAGAAAATGTTGGTAAAGAAATAGGGTTAACGCGAGAACGTGTACGACAAATTCAAGTTGAAGCACTGAAAACATTAAAAGATGTTTTATCGCAACAAGGGCTTTCAATTGAGTCATTATTTCATGTCTAATGTTAATTATTAATTTAACATCAGTCTGATTTGAAAGCGCACCGTTTATCGGTGCGTTTTTATTTGTCGTTAATAAATTATTTCAATATTCTTAGTGATGCTAATTTATGTATTTACCTACTTAAATTGCAATATTAATGTGCTCCTCGTAACTCCCTAACCCGCTATAATTATTCGCTCCCCAGTTATTTATTTGTATTAAAAATAAACATTTGTTCATGAAATGTAGCGTAATTGTTAAGTTGTGCTTTAATTAATGAGACTGCTTTTTTATTGAACTGCTTTTTTATTGAACTGCTTTGTTATACCAATTGGATTAAATATGTGATCTAAATTTTGCGCTGGAAAAATGGTTTAGTTTGAGGCAAAAGTTGATGTAAATAGTTGTTCCCTTAACGAAACTTTCAACAAAGAAATAAACTATTTTAACCAGCAAAATAGATCAACTAATTATTACTATTGGTATTAACCCTTTTATCTGGAACGAAGGTATTAAAAAATAATGACGTTGCCGAATAATTTTTTTTCTACACAATCTGTTTTAGTTGTTGATGACATTGATACGATACGAAGCGCTGTAAAAGGCATGTTGCAGATGTTGGGTTGTAAAGAAATTGCAGTTGCGGGTAACGGTAATAGAGCATTAGAACTATGTCAGAAGACTAAATTTGATTTTGTTCTTTGTGATTTTAATTTAGGAAAAGGCAAAGATGGGTATCAATTATTTGAGGAATTAAAATTAAAGGGATTATTAAAAAGTGATACTGTTTTTATTATGCTAAGCGCAGAAACGACTTTACAAGTCATACATGGTTTAGTCGAATTACAACCTGACGATTATTTATTAAAACCCTTTTCTTATAAAAAATTAGAAAACCGCCTAGTGAAAGCATTAAGTAAACGTAAGATATTAGGCAATATTTATGATGCTTTTGCACAACATAATTATCAAAAAGCGCTAGTTGAATGTACGAACGTGAGTCAGAATAATAGCCAATATCTATTAGTTATTATGCGTATTAAAGGAGAGATCCTACTTCGTTTGAAGGAGCCTCGATTAGCACTCCAACTATATGAATCTATTTTAGCAAAGCGTGATTTTTCTTGGGCTAAATTAGGTAAAGCAATTGCATATTACCATCTTGGTGATTATGAAAAGTCCTCAGTATTATTACTTCAGCTTTGTGAGTTAAAGGAAACTAGAATTGAAGCGCTAAATTGGTTAGCGAGTATTTATGCTCAAAATAAAAATTTTTCACAAGCTCAAAAAATACTAATCGAATCGGTTAAGTTATCCCCTAAAAATATACCAAGGCAACGCGCGTTAGCCAATATCTCTTTACTAGAACATGACCATGAAATGGCACTGCGTTGTTTTAAAGGTTTACTTGAGAATACGCGTTTTTCTGTGCACGAAAATATCGATCATCATTTTACTTATATCCATTGTTTGCTTGATACTGCGAAAGATGGAAATCAACTTCAACAAGCAAAAATATTTTCTCAAGTATTGCCTATTGTAAAAAGTGCAGCACAAGTTTTTGATAAGAAAAAATGTGCTGAGTTAGAGAAAGTTGTTTCAGCACGTATATTTACTTTTAGAGGTGAATTAAAAGAAGCGATTAAATTATTGAATAGCTGCGATCATGAAATGATAATCGATTGTGGTCGTAATAGTGGAATTGCACTTGCAAATGCTTGGTTTGATTGTGGTGATTATGAAAAATACAATAAAATATTCACATCAATACCATTACCTATTCAAAGTAATGATATCGATGAAATGAGTGAGTTTTTATTATTTAAAAAAGATTACGGTGAACATAAAAGCAAAATTATTCAGCTTTGCAAACTTAATGAGCATGCTCTTCAACTTTATAGTAATGGTTTATATCCTGCCGCAACTTCTCTCTTTTTAGAAGCGCATAAAATACTACCAAATCATTTTCAAACATCTTTTTGTCTCGCACAATCAATGGTAAAAGGCTGGCCAACGACCGAGAGTTTTTCAACTAAGAAGGTATTGGTAGAGCAGTGTATTCGTGTGATTGAAAGTGATGCACGAGATGATGATATTAAAGATAAATACACTGTTTTTGAAAAAGAATTAAAAGCTATTTAAACATAGTTCAGAGTAAAAAGTACGATCTAGGGGATACGCGTTATTATTCAAAAAGCATCTTGATTGGTAATAAATATGCATAACATTGGAGATCAAGGATGATAAGTAATTATTGTAAACATGGTGGGCTGACGTTAATTGAATTAATGATTAGCCTTGCTGTTCTCGCTATTTTAATGTCGATCGGTATTGCTTCCTATAGTGGTCTATTTTCTCAACAAGCGTTAATCAATCGTACCGAACGAATTTATCATTTTCTCCGTTTAGCCAACACACAAGCTGTTAAATTTAATCATAAAGTGTATGTACAATTTTGCCAGTTAAGCACAACAGATAACTGGAAAATGGCCATGAGTGCTAATTCCGGTTGTGATTGTTTTACTCTTAACTCGTGTCAACTTGATGGTATTGAAGTTATCGAGGATGTCGCCGATGGTAAAACATTACTGACTTCTGCTGCTGATATTACTTTTAGTGGCGAACAAGCATCCTATAGCCCAATGCGCTTTGGTATAAACACCGGTAGTATCACGCTTTCGGGAACGAATGGCTTAAAATTAAAAGTGATTCAGTCAACAATGCGGCTTCGGATTTGTGCTCCTGAAAAAGATCAATTGGGGTACAAAAAATGTTGAAAATAAATGCCGGTTTTTCATTAGTTGAAATGCTTATTTCGTTATTGCTAGGCGGTGTTTTGTTAGCGATGGTGGTCAACTTATATGTTATTAGTGTCGCTACTGGGACTAAAAATTTAAAATATTCTAGATTACGGGCAGATATACAATCGATCATGTATATGATGGAAACAGATATTAGGCGAGCCGGCTATGGTGGCAGGGCTTTTATGGTCGGTAGCGGGGCGAATAAAACCGTCGACACGATTAATACCGATAGTCAGAATTGTATTGTTTATTATTATAATCACGACGATTCAAGCTCAATAACTAGTGCGAATCGAATGGGCATTCGGTTAAAGCCTTCTAGTCACGAAATTCAATTTGGTACGGGGCTAGATCCCTTAGCGGCTAATTGTTACGACTCTGGATATTGGAAGGCACTGTCAGACAAAGAATTTATTAAGATAACCGAATTACGTTTCACCGAGAGCGTTGTTTCTAATGCTAATGCGACTTTTCGAAGCGTGAAGATTGAAATTAATAGTGAACTTACTTCTGAAAGTACTGCCAAATATTCACAATCAACCAAAGTACAAGTGCGTAACCCCGAGCGCTGATAACTCATTTACATTGAAGTTTGATTATATACGCATAAATATATTTTCTAACTTGTTGCTTGATATAACTTCAGGTAGTTTGTTTGTAGGGAGGTAAACATAGTACCCTCCAAATGGAAAAACTTTAATTTAGTAGGAGTATAAATGTTCGCACGATTATTTTTGATTTTTACCAGCGTTTCATTGTTAGAGATATTTGTCTTAGTTAAGGTTGGTGGATTTTTAGGAGCCTGGCCAACTATATTATTAGTGATTTTAACAGCCATGGTTGGGTCAATATTGGTTCGCAGCCAAGGTGTTCAACTTATTAATGAGTTGCAACAACGCCTGTCCGTTGGTGAAATGCCGGGAGTGCAATTAATCGAAGGGATTATGCTTTTAATTACGGGCGTATTACTTGTTACACCGGGATTTGTCACCGATATTACTGGCTTATTATTACTGCAGCCGACATTAAGAAAAAAGATTGCACATTTCTTTTTAACTAACACCAAATTTCAGTCAAATGTTTTTATGTCTGGTCAGCAAGGTTTTTCTCAGAAAGGGGGACCTTTTGGTGGACATGCTAATGATGGCGATATTATCGAAGGGGAATTTGAACGAAAAGACGATAAGAGAATAAATAACGGAGATTAATCACAGAACAGATCGTTAGTCATACAAATATATTTAATCTTTATATAAGCTGAGTTTCTAATCCATATAATTTATAAGTGATTAAGTCTGGTGGTCATTATATTGTCATAAAAAAATGTAATGATAGTATTTGTATTCTATTAAAGGAGGGATCATGAAAATTAAGCATTCAATAACCTTAAGAAGTTTTAAGAAATATCAGCCTCGTCAGATCGCAAAATTTGTAAAAGGTTTTTTTAATGGCCGTATATTCATTGCTGGTTTAGGCCGATTAAGAGTTATTGATGGGAAAGTTGTTGCCTACCAATTTCAGAAAAATGAAAAAAATATTATGATGGTTGTGAGTGAAATAAATAAAACCATCAATGAAATGTCTCAGAAAAGGTTAACAATATAATCATCCCATAACCGAATTATTTAGCCTGTATTTGTTACAGGCTTTTTTTTGTTTTTAAAAAAAATTTCTCTGTCCACTTGATAATTAATTCTTTACCCCCATCTAGTTTTTAACCCAAATGTCTATTACTTTTTTTAAGGAGAAATCATGACTATTCGTCCATTACATGACCGTGTCATTCTAAAACGTACAGAGCAAGAAACTAAATCTGCTGGTGGTATCGTATTAACTGGTAGTGCTGCAGAGAAATCTACACGCGGTGAAATTATTGCTGTGGGTAAAGGTCGTCTATTAGATAATGGTGAAGTTAAACCACTTGATGTAAAAGTGGGAGATATTGTTATATTCAGTGAAGGCTATGGTTTAAAAACAGAAAAAATAGAAGGCCAAGAAGTTCTTATTTTAAGTGAAAGCGATATTTTAGCGGTTGTTGAATAACCGACCATTAATATTGCAAACAACCTCGATAAAGTGGGTTGTTTATAATTAATAAACTAAGTAAAAACTTTTCATTAAAGAATTGAAGGAAAATAAAAATGTCTGCAAAAGAAGTTAAATTTGGTAACGATTCACGCATTAAAATGTTAGATGGTGTAAATGTATTAGCTAATGCCGTCAAAATTACACTAGGTCCTAAAGGCCGTAATGTTGTTATCGATAAAAGTTTTGGTGCTCCACACATCACTAAAGATGGTGTAACTGTGGCGAAAGAAATCGAACTTGAAGATAAGTTTGAAAATATGGGCGCACAAATGGTTAAAGAAGTTGCATCACAAACTAATGATGCAGCGGGTGACGGAACAACAACCGCAACAGTACTAGCACAAGCTATTATTGCTGAAGGTTTAAAAGCCGTTGCTGCGGGTATGAACCCAATGGACCTTAAACGCGGTATCGATAAAACGGTAAAAGAAGCAGTCGCTGAACTTAAAAAATTATCGACGCCTTGTGCTGACTCAAAAGCAATTACGCAAGTAGGTACAATTTCTGCTAACTCTGATACTGAAATCGGCGAGATTATTGCTGCTGCAATGCAAAAAGTAGGTAATGAAGGCGTTATTACTGTTGAAGAAGGTCAAGGCCTAGAAAATGAACTAGACGTAGTAGAAGGTATGCAGTTTGACCGTGGTTACCTATCTCCTTACTTTATGACCAATCAAGAAGCGGGCACCGTTGAACTTGAAAGTCCATTTATTCTGTTAGTTGATAAGAAAATTGGTAACATTCGCGAATTATTACCTACATTAGAAGCTGTAGCAAAAGCATCTAAACCACTACTTATCATTGCAGAAGATGTAGAAGGTGAAGCATTAGCAACATTAGTTGTTAATAATATGCGTGGTATCGTGAAAGTAGCAGCAGTTAAAGCACCTGGTTTTGGTGACCGTCGTAAAGCAATGCTACAAGATATCGCAATCTTAACCGCAGGTACTGTTATCTCTGAAGAGATTGGTTTGGACCTTGAAAAAATTCAACTTGAAGATCTTGGTCAAGCTAAACGTGTTGTTATCAACAAAGATGAAACGACTATTATCGATGGTATTGGTGAAGAAGAAGCAATCAGTGCTCGTGTAAATCAAATTAAACAACAAATTGAAGCGTCTTCATCTGATTACGATAAAGAAAAATTGCAAGAACGTTCTGCGAAACTAGCTGGCGGTGTTGCAGTGATTAAAGTCGGTGCTTCGACTGAAGTTGAAATGAAAGAGAAAAAAGACCGTGTAGATGATGCATTACATGCGACTCGTGCTGCGGTTGAAGAAGGTGTTGTTGCCGGCGGTGGTGTTGCATTAGTACGTGTTGCTGGTTTATTAAAAGACCTTAAAGGTGATAATGATGACCAAAATGTAGGTGTTCGTGTTGCATTACGTGCAATGGAATCTCCACTTCGTCAAATTGTATCTAACTGTGGTGAAGAAGCATCTGTTGTTGCAAATAATGTTCAACAGGGTGAAGGCAACTTCGGTTACAATGCGACAACCGGCGAATACGGCGATATGCTTGAAATGGGGATTCTAGATCCAACTAAAGTAACCCGTAGTGCATTACAATTTGCAGCGTCTGTTGCAGGTCTAATGATTACAACTGAGTGTATGATCACTGAGCTACCTGTTGATGCACCAGCTGCAATGCCTGATATGGGCGGAATGGGTGGAATGGGCGGCATGGGAATGTAATTGCTAAGATCATTACTCACTATTGATTTTTAAGGGATTTTAAAAAGTCCACAGAGGCATTTGTAAGTCCCTTTATGTGTCAATGGTCAGTATTGTGAGCATGTTATATTGACTATGTTAAGTCATCTGAGGCTATCAAGTTTAATTGCTTGATAGCCTTTTTATTTTCTGCTTCGAATTAATTTACAGCTTTGAGAATATTGTTAGTCATCATTTTTCAATCACAGCTATTTACAGGGATCTCATGCCGATAATGGTTTACCATGTGACGTCATCAAAGTTAAAAAATTAAACGAAATACAGCAGTTGTTAATTCCATCGTAAAGGGAATAACCATTACTTCATGATGTTTCTTGCTCAGACATCCCAGCTTTCGTCTGACAAAGCATCTTGAGGTAGTGTGGTATATATATGCCCATTTTAATCTAATAAGTGAGTTTTTATGTTAATTGGTGAAGCCTCTAAATTATCAGGTGCTACGCAAAGAGCGATACGATTATACGAATCACTTGGTTTGTTAAAAATTTCAAGAAAAGGAAAGTATCGGGTTTACAGTAAAACGAATATCGAACTCATAAAGATAATTAAAGAAGCACAAAAATTAGGCATTCATCTTTCTGAAATAGTCGATTTAGTGAATACAAAAGAAGAATTTGATTGGGAGTTAGTGAATGAATTTCTCAATAAGAAATATGCCATGATAGAACATGATATTCAGGAATTAGAAAATAAAAAGATTAATATACAGAAATATCAGGAATCAATAATTAGATGTTTGAAAGGGCTTGACTCTAACCTATAGGTGAGAGTTTACACTATATTTCTCGTTTTTTAATATGGTGTAAATGATGAAAAAAATTCTTATTATCAATGCTAATCCAAAATCACATAGCATGTGCAAATCTATTGCTGAATGTTACGTTCAAGTTGCAGGTGTAAGGCATGAAGTGCAAAGCATCGCAATTTCGAATATGAACTTTGAACTAAACCTAAACGAAGGATACGATAACGTACTTCCTTTAGAGCCTGATTTATTGAAGTTTCAAGAACAGATAAAATGGTGTGATCATCTCGTTATTATAAGCCCTGTTTGGTGGGGCAATGTACCTGCAAAATTTAAAGGTGTTATCGATAGAACTTTTCTACCTGGTTTCGCATTTAAGTATAAAGACGAAAAGGGTGGTTTAGAAAAACTATTAATAGGGCGTACTTCGGATCTGATTTTTACTTTAGATACCCCCGTATTTTGGTATAAATATATACAGGGAAATTTGATATATAAACAATTAAAAAATGCAGTGTTAGGCTTCTCAGGTATTAAAAACTTATCATCAACATACTTTGCTCCCGTGTTAAATTCGACCGAAGAACAAAGAGTTAAATGGTTGAGAAAAGTAAAAAAATTGGCAAAACGTATCTAGTTTTTTGTCTTGTCGCGGAATAAGTATCTATAGAAAAACGATGACTGGTCATCGCTTTGTGATTAAAATTAATCATAATTTTCAATTCAAAATGGCGTTATACCTTATCGGAGAAGTTAGCATGGAATTAGTTACACCTACATTAGAGCTCGAATCTGCATTTGCCCATTTCTGTAACGATTTTCTTCTCAATGATGTTGAAAACTCAGAGTACTACCTTGAAGGTAAATCTAATTTTTCAAAATATATTAAGGATTTGCTCGATGAGGAAAATGGGATTAACTTGCCTGAAGGTTATGTTCCATGCAGCCATTTCTGGCTCGTAAATTCAGATAACGTTATCTTAGGAGCTATCCGCATTCGTCATAATATCGAAACTGAATTTCTATCGCTAGAAGCTGGGCATATAGGGTATGACATCGCGCCATCACATCGTAGCCAAGGTTATGGAAAATTGATGTTTCGATTAGCACTTCCAAGAGCAAAACAGTTAGGACTCTATAAAGTTTTACTCACTGCCGATGACAATAATACGGCATCACGTAAAATCATTGAGTCTAATGGTGGGGAATTTGAAAAAATAGTTATGGGTAATATTTTTCCTAATCCATTAGCAAGGTATTGGATCAATTGTTAGTAAGGGCATTATCCCTAAAATATAATCCGAAATGCTTGATTATAATATTGGACAAGGAATCGCGGTTTGTGTCATAAAGTGTCTCTCGTGTAAGATGCAGGCATAAATGAGAGGGGGGAGGTTTTTAATTTTTATAATTAACAAAGATGAAAGTAGAAAAGAACATAAGTGAAAATTAATACCTAATTATCTAATTTAGCAACTTGCATAAGTTGTCTGGGGTTGTTGCAATACTGCTCTTGATATTTTATCAATAAGTACATTAATCAAAGCGGTAAATACAATCAAGACCAGTGCATTGCTATAGCGTATTTCACTGAAATTACTATCAATATAAAATCCTAATGTCATAATCCCTAACATACCAAATACCGCTGTTTCCCGCACAATAATTTCAAAATGATAGAAAAGCAATACCATCATATTGGGATAAATATTAGGGATTATATGATAATTAAATTGATCAAATTTACTCATCGGGAGCTGCTGTGCGCTGAATTGCTCACTTTGTTTAACCGATAAGTAGGCAATAATACAACCATTATGTATTGCTAATGCAATGATCGCCGGTAACATTGACGGTCCAAAAAGAATTAAAAAGATAAATGCTAAAATATATTCAGGCATTGAACGGCCAATGAGCAGCGAAAATTGACCAAGCCAAGTAATCGGTCGACACCATAAATGCCTACTCGCAAAAGTATGTGCGATCAAAGTCATTAGCAAAGTTGCTGCTAGTGCCAAAATGGCTAATGTCACGGTGCTAAGTAAACCCGGTAACGCTTGCTCGGTTATAATATCTATAAACCAGGAATAGAAAGAAGACCACGGCACTGAGCTTAGATGTTCTACATTTACAAAGGCAGGAGGTAAAATATCTTTGCTAATAAAGTTTACGATTAATTGGCCATTTATGGCGGGAATCTCGGGCAAGGTAAAACAGGCAATAGCAAGATACAAAATAATCAATTTAGAAGGACACCAATAACGAATCGTACCAATCATGGTAATAAAAATAATTAATAAAGCCGCGCCCTCACTATAATTTCCCTGCCTAAAGGCAGTTTCCAAATAAAACCCTAATGTTGGCATACCAACAAATCCAAGAATAGCACTACTACGCAGCGCGCATTCAAAGCGATAACGGGTATAACTCATTAATTCCGGCATTACCTGCGCAATTTTTCCATAGCTAAACCGGCTAATCCTATCCACTTGGCTATCCATGCTTATTAACGCATCATCGGATGATTGCGTGATAATATCATTAAACACGCGTGCAAAAGTAGCTGCAAAGGGAATAGCTATCGCGAGAATGCCAGTAATCGCAGATAAGCCAAAGATCTGCAGAAATAGCAGTGCCCAAAAGATTTCATGAATTGCGCGTAAAAAAGAACAGCAACTTGAAACGACAGGATGTTGATAGATTAAAGCGAATGGCGCCCCAACAACAACGCCAAGAAAAACACCAATAATAGCGAAGTTTACCGTTTGAACAATTGCCTGTAGTAAGTATTCAGTAGCAAAAAAATCCGGTGAAATTAACCCTTTAGCCATAAGCGTTAACTCAATCAGAGGATCAAACGTGACAATTTCAATATCAGAAAAGGGAACAACAATTAAAAATAATAAAAATATAGAAAAGGTAACAGTCTGCCAATAACCTAATGAGAAATTTGAATAATTATTTTTTTGCATATAACACTACGCTACTGAACTAGATTGATAGAGTTGAGCTAACTGTTCTTTTCGAATGGGGGCTTTTTTACTGTCCAATACTAATTGACCATTTTCAAGCGCAATAACACGATCAAATGCACTCATGGCTAACTCTTTATCATGAATAACTATAATAACGCTGCCATGCATCTCAATAATATATTTTAACAATCTCGATGCCATTAGAGGATCTAATGCAGAAAACGGTTCATCCCCTATAAATACCTCTTTTTGCTGATAAAGAGAACGCGCTAATGCAATTCGTTGGCGTTGTCCGCCAGATAATTTATCCACTTTTTTGTTTAAGGGCACGTCCAACTCTAAACTACGGCAGAGCTGATTAATATTATTAAGATCTTGTTTAAAAGGTTTAAATAAGTTAATTAAATTAACTAGCCAATGATGCCTTGCCAAAGCGCCCATAAAAATATTGTGATAAACACTGAGATTATCAACAAGCCCAAGGTTTTGTGAGCAAAGCGCGGCCTTAGTTTGTAACTGTTTATAAAGATGCAGTAATAAACTAGATTTACCCGCTCCGGAGGGGCCAATAATCGCAATTTTTTCACCTTCACTAATTGTTAAACTCAAGTCATAAATGACTTGAGTTGCGTTCTCTGAATGTTCACTTCGTGAAGACGCTGATTTGTTATAATATAAATTTAGATTATTAAGTGTGAGCATTAATCAATAAGCCCGATTTGCTTTGCTACTTTTTCAACGGGTTGATAATCGGCATTGGTTGCTTTAACAAATGAGGAACGAGGAAAACTCTTTAACAGATCGGGATCATTCATATTAAGTAACGCCCTACGTACTTTTTCAACAAAATTATCCCCAAAATCTTTTTCTATACCCGCTCGAATTGTCCATTGATAATCGGGATAAGTTGGACTCTTCCATATTACATTAACCTTATTTGTATCAATTTTTCCCTTTGCTAAGGTATTTTCCCAAACTTTATAATTCAAAACGCCAACCTGATAGGCGCCCGATTGAACCTGCGCAATGGTACGGCTATGATCGCCAGAAAAACCAACTCGCTTAAAAATATCCTTGGTTTTTTTGTTTAAATGTTGCTCAATGAAAAATTGCGGCATAAGTCGACCGGAAGTTGATCCCTTTGAACCGAAAGTAAATGTTTTTCCTGTAATATCAGGAAAATCTTCACTGAGTGTTAAGCCTGTACTTTGATGAGCAATAAAATAACTAACGAAAAACTGATCTTCATACCCCTGAGCAATGGCTTGCGATCCAGGAACGAGTTTTCTCGCTTGAACACCGGATAAACCACCAAACCAAGCAAGTTGCACCTGATTATTTTTAAAGGCGGTAATTGCAGCAGAATAGGATTTTACGGGAATATATTTTACTTCAACCCCCAATTGCTCCTGCAAATACAGAGCAACTTTATCAAAACGACTTCTTAATTGTGATTCATCCTCGTCGGGAATGGCGGTAAATGTAAATGTTTTAGCACTGACATGAAATGAAATCAAAGCACTCAGTGTTAGTGAAATGCTAAAAGCTATTTGGATTAGCTTCTTCATAAAATCTCTTATTATTAATAGGTTGGCTATACAATACACGCTTATAATATCTTAATTAAGCAATGTTTATACCAATGGCTTATCTTCATTTTGATTGTTATTTGTTCATTTTGGATGAGATATTGGAAGGAATACGACAATTGAAGGGGGATTTGTGTCGCTTAGGATATTATTGTTTGAAAGCTAACAAAAATTAAGTGTTCATTATATTGAGTAAATGAATACCAATTCAGGTTCTAACTAAGACTTATGCTTGGCTAGCGATAGTACAATAATACTATTTATGCAGTTTTCCATTAAGTTGTATAACGTATTGTTTTATTTTAGTTTTATCCCTTCCATTCTGATGTTATAAACACGCTATTACAATGCATTTTTTGGACTTTAGAAATTGATTGAAGATAAAGCTAATTTCAATTATTTGGAAGAGGAAGAGCTGTAAAATGACAGAGAGAAGCAAATGAGTAAGGTGTATGTTAATCGGTAAATCAAGGTATTGCTGGTTTAAGTACCAGACTTGCTTATCTTTTTTGTTTACTTTATGTTGAAGCATTTATTGCGACAGTTAATCACCTAGGAAATTAAACAGCACCATGAATCACGGATTATATTGGCAAGTCAGCGGGCAGGGCAAAGACCTTGTATTAATACACGGCTGGGGGATGAACGGTGCAGTATGGCAACAGACGGTTGCGCAACTTGAACATAACTTTCGTGTCCATGTCGTTGATTTACCGGGTTATGGGCACAGTGCGCATTGTAATGCGACGAACCTAGATGAAATTGCTGAACAGTTAATGATTGATGCGCCTAAAAATGCGATTTGGGTTGGTTGGTCACTGGGTGGGTTAGTTGCTACTTTTATGGCGTTACATTATCCCTGTTATGTTAATAAGCTGGTGACTGTTGCTAGTTCTCCTAAATTTTCAGCGGTGAAAGAGCCGGTAATGTGGCGCGGTATTGCACCGCATGTATTGGGTGCGTTTACCGAGCAATTGATGGAGGATTTTCAGGGGACAATTGATCGCTTTATGGGATTGCAAGTCATGGGCAGTCCGACTGCTCGCGAGGATATAAAACAATTAAAAGCAGCGGTTTTATCACGTCCAACCCCTAATCCTGAATCACTATTAGCGGGATTGAAAATGCTGTCGGATGTTGATCTTCGTGAGCAACTCGCACAGATCTCCGTGCCGATGTTGCGTTTATATGGGCGGTTAGATGGGCTTGTGCCTCTTAAGGTTAGTAAAGACTTGGCTCAGGCGTTACCGAATAGTAAACAATATATTTTTACTCAATCCTCCCATGCCCCGTTTATGACTGAAAACGATGTGTTTTGTCAGCAATTAGTGAATTTTGCCGACAGTTAAATACCTTTTTATACCCGTTACCATTCAAGATGCAGAAATCAGCAAGACGAGAGGTGAGCAGATTCTAGGCATAAAGGTGAAGATCTAACGGGTTAAATCGAGACTTTATAACAACGAAGATGTTTGCCTCTCGTCTTGCCCTGCGGGTCACTAGCTCGTTTCTTATAAACCATGGCAATACTGCGTTATAACATTCGATAAGGACTAGCCATTAAAGATGTAAAGTCTTGTTTTTACATCTACCGATAGAGGATTAACGCAGTTAATCGCTCGAAAGGTCACCATGTTACGCCTTGCCTTGGTATCCGAGCTAGTGACTGATAAACGCATCTTGATTGGTAACGGGTATATATATTCGGTAGGGTAGATGAATCATCTTGAAGGCTTGCTATTGAGCTTAGTAAAATAATGCGAAAGTATGATGAAAATCAGCGTGAGAGCAAATATTTCTTGCAACTCACGCGTTGTTAGTGTTAATTACGCCAGCGTAATACTGGCGTATTTTATTTGTACTTAGGAATACCGTGGTTATTTAACCGCGATGGTAACTTTGTGCAACAAATGGCATTTTAGTCACTGTCATAGGCAGCTTTTTACCTCGTACCTCAGCAAATATTTCCATACCAATCGTAGTAAAATCACTATTAACATAGGCCATCGCAACGGGAATCCCGATTGAAGGACCAAAGGTGCCACTGGTAACTATCCCTATTTCATTATCGTTCTTATCAAATAGTTTGGTTTCTTCACGAACAGGGGCTCGAGATTGACCGACTAACCCAATTCGTTTACGACTAACTGCTTTAGATTGTATTTGTTCAAGAATGATATCAGCACCTGGGAATCCTCCAGGACGAGGTCCATCGGCGCGACGTGCTTTACTGATCCCCCATAATAAACTGGCTTCAACGGGAGTGGTTGTCGGATCTAAATCATGTCCGTACAAACATAAACCACACTCAAGGCGTAATGAATCTCGTGCGCCTAAACCAATCCATTCAACTTCTGCAAAGGCAAGTAACTTACTTGCAAATGCGCTGGCATCGGACGCTGGGACTGAAATTTCAAAACCATCTTCGCCGGTATAACCAGAACGGCTGACATAACACGAAATACCGTCAAGCTCGATAATCGCTGCATCCATAAATACCATATCATTGACGATTGGATTCATTGTCGCTAATACCTGTGCTGCTTTAGGGCCTTGAAGTGCTAATAATGCGCGATCTTCAATAATTTCAATTTTTACATCGGCAGGTAAATTGGCTTGAAGGTGAGCGATATCTTGTGCTTTGCAGGCGGCATTTACCACAACAAAAAGATGATCGCCAAAGTTAGTGATCATTAAATCATCACTAATACCACCTTGGTCATTGGTAAAAAAAGCATAACGTTGTTTGCCTGCAGGTAAATCAATAATATCGACGGGAACAAGCGACTCGATTGCTTGTGCTGCATTTTCACCAATAAGGCGTAATTGTCCCATATGGGAAACATCAAATAATCCGGCAGATGCGCGACAATGTAAGTGCTCTTTACGTACACCGAGTGCGTACTGTACTGGCATATCATAACCTGCGAATGGCACCATTTTTCCGCCCATTTCGATATGTAACGCATGTAAAGGGGTAGTTAGTAGTTGTTCCGACATCTATATATCACTCCATTATTTACTATTGATGCAATTGGGCCGATGCAAAAAAAACATTACGCATCGATGACTTTAATCATTATTTTACGATGTTTCCTATAGTAAACTTTATTTATTTTAAATCAATGTTATAGGCAGTGAGAATTTATCAGATATGCAATGCTATTTATTTGTTCATAGCTAAATTTTGTCATTTCACTGTCTGTGTTTTTTATTTTAAGTGTTTGTAAGTAATGTGGTTAATTATATTTTAGATGGCTTTTTTGATTGCTTTGATAGCGGGTGATTGTGAGTTATTTTATAAATTAATTCTGTTTTTTTCAATATAAATTACTGGATTGCTTATTGGGTTTAAGTTTCCTATTGGAAATTTGTTGTTTGTTTTGTGTGGGGCGTTGAGTAAACAATAAACTCTTTCTTATATGAATCAGTGAAATAACGTGTTCTTTCTAAACTAAGATCGTTTATATTCACGGTTAAATATGATCGCCATTTAGATTAAAAGCATTTACAGATTTCATCTGTATCAATTGGCACTATAATTAATGCTCCATATTAAATTTATTTTAGGCATATCTCATATGTATGATAGAAACACGCGTATAGCTTCTACCCGACTAACAATAAGTTTGTTGTTTTTAGTGCTTGCACTTATTTTTATGACATCAAATACTCGTGCTCAAAATAACACAATAGCATTGTCGTCAGAAGGTACCTTGGTTTCTAGTAAACAGATTAAAATTCAATTAGATAAGGTAAGTGCGTTAGTAAAGAAAAAAGACTATGCCGCCGCTGAGCTCATTATGGATGCGTTATTGAGTGATATGAATGCCCTGCAAAATACATCCATGCTTATCGATGTTTATACCATGGCTGGAAAGCTAAATTATAAACAGAAAAATTATAACGATGCCGTTACACAATACGAAAAAGCTATTTCAGTTATTGAGGGGGATGATGATAAATCACAAAAATTATTAGCCTCGCTTTATCACGAGATAGCTCAATGTTACAAACACTTAGAAAATTTACCCCAGTCAATTAATTATTATCAAAAGTCACTCTTAATACAGCAAACAAGAAAAGACAGTTTAGCTATCGCTATTGCGTTAAAAAACATTGCGATGGCTGAGAATAAGCAGAAAAACTATATTAGAGCACTTGATCATGCACAGAGAAGTTTAGATATACTCTCGTCGGATAGCACATCATTACGCTATGCACAGGTACTACTAACCACGGGGATTATTTATCGAAATATAGGCCATTATGAGAAATCGTTAGATTATATTCAACAGGCAAAAATGATTTATGAGCAACAAAATGATGTGCGTCATTTAGCTGAAGTCGATAATCAGATTGGTTTGATCTACACCAATTTGCAACAATTAAATAATGCAAAATCATTTTATACGCAAACCATTGATTTACCCATTGAACAGGTGAAGTCAGAAACCCGTGCAGCGGCATTTCGTGAACTAGGGGTGATTAACTCGCTTCAAAATAATTTACCAGAATCCATCGATATGTTAACGACGGCATTGGATATTTATCAGTCAATCAATAAGCTTTCAAAAACGACTCGAATATACCTATTGTTAGGGCGCAGTTATTTAGATCAAGAAAAACCGATAATGGCGACTCGTTATTTTGATCAGTCCTTAGCATTAGCCATTGAATATGAGCAAATTGAGTTTCAAATTCAATCCCTTAATTATTTAGGGCAAATCACGTTGGATAAAGATATTGAGCAGGCCATCGTATTATTTGAACGTGCGTTAACGCTCTCTTCAGAAGTTGATGCTAAAGCCGATGAAATGAACACTTATCATTGGTTAAAAGAAAGTGAAAAAATGAAAGGGAACTTAGATAAGTCGCTTGAATATTCAGAGAAAATATATCAACTATCACAGGTTATTCAAAAAGAACGAGAAAATATCGACTTTACTAAAAACCAAGTGATTTTAGCTTCTTATAAATTAGAAAGTGAGCTGAAGGGCTTACGCGAAAATGCAGAATTAAATGCCTTAAAATTAAACAAGCAACAAAATGAACTGGCGATTATGAAGCAGTTGCAACAAATTTCTGATTTAGAAATTAAAAAAAATAGTTTTGCTAATTTATTACTCATCACTGTACTCTCGGTATTTTCGATACTCGCGCTTTATATCCTCTATCAATATAGAAATACCCGAGCAAGAAATCGCGAACTGGATTATTTAGCCTCAAGAGATCCATTAACTAATTGTTATAATCGACGAATATTATATCTACGCTTTAACAAAAGCTTTGGAAGTGAAGAAGCACCGCAGCAATACGCCGTGGTGTTAGCCGATATCGACTCGTTCAAAGCCATTAATGATACCCATGGTCACACTACCGGTGACAAAGTATTACAAGGTGTTGCTAAGATTTTATTGGATAACACCAGCGAAAGTGACACTGTCGCGAGATTTGGGGGGGAAGAATTTTGTATTTTATTGCCTAACTCAAGCGAACAAGAAGCAGAGGAAATAGCTGAAAAAATACGACAAAAGATTGAAGATTCGCATTATGAGTCAATAAAAGTGACTTGTAGTTTTGGTGTTGCTTCCCTAGATAATGACGTCGAATGTAATCTGACCTTAATTGAGCGGGCCGATATGGCGCTATATCAATCAAAATATCAAGGTAGAAATCGCGTATCAGTATGGGAGCATCAACTTATTGAATCCGACTAGCAAGGTTGCCAACACCGCAATCGCTTAAATGTCGGTTTAATCTCAATAACCGTGGATGCTCTGTCTTTTTATGGGATTTTTGGTTGAATTAACATAAATAAAAGGTGTCGATGTCTTGTCATTTTGATATTTTATAAATGCGAATTATTATTAAGTCGATAGATTAGTATAATCTGCATAAATACTTTAGTTATTATCAGGACTATTTATGAAACCTGCGGATATTCCAGAAAATGAAGCAAAACGGCTCGAAACACTTAAATCTTTGGATGTCTTAGATACGCCTGCTGAAGAACGTTTTGATCGCATCACACGGATGGCAGAGAGAATGTTTAATGTGCCTATCGCTTTGGTGACATTAGTGGATGAAAACCGGCAATGGTTTAAATCTTGTTTGGGGTTAACATTCAATGAGGCTCCGCGTGAAATTTCATTCTGTGGTCATGCTATTTTAGATGACGATGTGTTTATTATTTATGCTGCAAGTAAAGATGAGCGTTTTGCAGATAACCCGATGGTGACTGGTGAACCGTACGTCGAATTTTATGCAGGCTGCCCACTGATTGTAAACGGTTATCGATTAGGGACATTATGTATTGTTGACCACGTGACTCGTACTTTTAATAGTGATGATATCGCAGCTTTAAAAGATCTTGCTGCAACGGTTGAAATTGAACTGTCAGCTTTACAACTTGCAACACATGATGACTTAACAGGTATATTGAATCGACGAGGATTTATTTCACTGGCAAATAACACACTGAACTTGAGTCTTAGAAATACATTTCCAGTCGTGCTTGTTTATTTAGATGTAGATAAATTTAAAGCAATTAATGATCGTTTTGGACATGCCACGGGCGATTTCGTTTTAACTTCATTTGCCAATTTATTAAGCGCCTCGTTGAGAGAGTCAGATATTATCGCAAGATTGGGGGGAGATGAGTTTATTATTTTACTAAGCAGTATTTCCCTTAAAGAAGCAAAGGCAGTGATCGATGAGTTTCAAAATGCTTTAAATTCATATCTTAAGTCAAAACAACCGGATTTAGCAGTATCATTTTCATCTGGTATTGTTGAGTTTGACCACAACAAGCATGCCACAATTGAAGCATTTTTATGCGATGCAGATACTAAAATGTATAGTAATAAACATGCCACCAATAAATAGAAAAATAAATTGAACGGGTAACCATTTCTTTCGCTGAATTATTTCTTTACTTTGTAGTAAAATAAATAATAAAAAGTATGAGGGCTCACATCCTCAATAGTTAAATTTTATTATCTGAATTATTTATATCACGTGATTGACAGGGTTATTTATGCGCTTACTTGCCACTTCAGCCAAAGCAAAATTTGCTTTAACTCATCTTAGCCAAGTACAGCAGTATTTTGTCGATAAATTAAAAAAAGTCTCTACTGGCACTACATTTAATGGTATTGAATGGCTTCGTGATAACGGTACTCATGGTGGGGGAGAGCGCTTTGAAGCAACGAGTAATGACGTATTTAATCGTGCTTCCGTTAACGTCTCTCAAGTGCAATATGAAGATAACCCAGAAAAAGCTTTTTTATCCGCCACGGCATTATCAACGATTATTCACCCTCAATATCCACTCGCGCCCTCTGTACATCTTCATGTCAGTTGGACTGAATTAAAAAATGGTCAACAATATTGGCGATTAATGGCCGATTTAAACCCGGCTATCGTCGATGATAACGATACGGCTTTATTTAATGAGATGCTTAAGCAAAGCAGTGGCGAATTTTTTGAGAGTGGCATTGAACAAGGTAATCACTATTTTTATATTCCAGCTTTAAATAAACACCGAGGTGTGAGTCATTTTTATCTTGAAGGCTTTACTGGCAATGAACAAACATCACCTTTATTTGCGATTGATTTTGCCAAGAATGTTATTGATTGCTATATCGACATATTAACCGATAAATTAAGCTGTTTACCGCCTCCTTCCGATTTAGCGTTGCAACAACAGGTGGATTACCACACCTTGTATTTTTACCAAGTATTAACCCTTGATAAGGGCACCACTGCGGGGTTATTAATTCACAATCAAAATGACGTCGGCACATTAGGTTCGTTACCTGCTTACATCAATCGCGATTTACTGCAAAGTTGGATTGCAGACTCTCCAACTCCCCAACAGCCACTTGTTGAAGCATTAGTGGAGTTATTACCATCACAAAAAATTGTACATATCACGCCTGAAAAAAAAGCAGAAATAGCGATGGTTATTCGTCGATATTATAAAAATAACGAAAGAGTAACGGATTAGTTATCAATATAATGTTTTCTTTTAGTTGGATGACTTGTTTAGAATAAAGAATAAAAAGTATAGGATTCCCGTCTTTTTAAACTGCTTCTACTTCGTTGAAATTTAAACCTTTTAATTTATATTGTTGGACAATACTATAGAGACTTCCTTCTGCATCAGTGGTAAAGGTAAGTAACCCTGCATTTTCAACTCTAAAAAGTCCATTATTTCTAATCTTATCTTTACTTAATACGAGTTTATTAAAGCGCCTTATACGACTAATTTTTCCTCTGCGCATATTCCACTCAGTTAAGTTCTCATTAATCGCATTTTCAGTACCGACAATATTGAGTGAAAACCAAGGTTCACCATTTAAATTCATCGGTAAGAATTCACATCCGCTTTGTAAACCCGGTTTCAATAATTCAGCTACTTTCTCTGGTACACAAAAGACTGTTGCACCTAACCCCGCTATATCTGGTTTTTTTAAAGGTTTGTCTTCAGGGTCAATTAACCAATCAATGTTTTGCGATACCCATGCATCACGCTTGCTTTTACCATCGAATAAATATGAGGGGGCTTCAGTTACTTGTAAACTTTGTTCAAGGAGTGTTTCTTGTAGATACAAGTATTTATCTGGGTTAATTGCAATTGTAAATATTTTATTAAATTCTGTCATAGTGATTACTTAGTTGTTTTGTTTGCGAGTAATTCATCGATAGGGAAGTCACCGTCTTCTAAGGACTCGCCAATTTCTTGGAGCGTTTCGATGATTCCTTCTTTTCCTAGGTTTTCAGCAATGGTCTGCTCAAGTAAATATTCTACATTCAAATAATATTTTGCGGTGTGCATTTTTGAGTGAAATGATCTGCTCATTAAATTCACACATCCTAATGAAGCTATTTTTTCTAAATACCAGTTTACCGTTTAAAAATGATTTGGACTGCAATAATCTAAAAAAGAATGAAGTCGTTCGTTGTTGTAACACATGTTAATATAGTGAGGGTATGGTAGGGCATTTGTGTTTACAAGTATTCAGGTAGAAAGCCAAAAATGAAGCATAAGCCCTTTGAATAATGCGACTGCATGCTTTCAATAAATAGTAAAAGGTATGGCTATCACATTTGCTATTTATTCTTATATTTTTCCACATCTTAATTCAATACTGTAATGTTTGGACTCGATTGAATATAGCCACAGAATACAATCAGAATTAAGTATTTTTACTGTATTACCGAGACCTAAGTAGTATCCTTTTCCATTGATTAGTAAAAAAACCTTGTCGTCGTATCCCTTTTTAACTGAAAATGGGATTCTTTCATTTTGAAATAAATACGCAGTATCTTTTTCTTTAACAACAAAGTGAGAATTTTTCTTTATAACATTTATTCGGGGATTAGTTAAAGTGTAACCTTTTGGTGCGACTACATTAGCAACCTTTAGTTTTATCACATCCACACCTGAAGCATCAGAATAGTCTGTATCATTGGTAAAAGTCAGATAAGCAAGATAAGTGGAAAATATAGTTGCCAAAATTCCTAGAATTTGAAATATATTATTAATTTTAGTCACGTCTCATCCTTGTAATCCAATGCTTGATTTACCAGTCTTTGGTATTCTTGCTGTGTTTGAGTACTTTGAAAAGCAGAGCGTCCAGTGCAGTAATTTTTCTGCAATAGTTTGACAAGGAAAATAATTACTTAGAAAGTGTATATGTTATAAAACTAGGAGTATTCGATGTCTCGTAGATGATAAATTTACAAATCAAAAATAATTATTTACGGTCAATGAAAATGGTGTATTAATTTTATTTTATTTTGACATAACAATACCAAGCTTATATATTTTATCAACTAAATAAAATATATAAAAACCATTATGCAGGAGTGAGAGAGTTTCGTATTAAAAAAACATTGGACATCTATTACTTATATTTACTTTCATCTTCCGAATTAGAATTGCAATAACAAGTGTGATTAGCATACCTTGTTTTTTACCATGTTTTGTTGGTTAGATTGTATGGATGGCCGTTTTTTTACGCGTTTTAGTTTACGGTAAAATAAAGAATAATAAGTATGAATACCCATTTTTAGTGTTAGTAGATAGAGGTGCCGACCATTTTATGTTGTTATAGTTTTATTGATGCTTCATAAATACACAGAAAACGACCTGATTGGTATTCACCAAATGAAAATATGCAAAAAAGGTCATTGACTACATAAAAGTACAATTTTAATCCTTCTCTGCTTCCATTAAATCTTTTTATATTTCCTAACTTTTTAATACCGAAGGATAATGCTAAAGCTATATCATCTGCATTAAAATTAAACTGCTCATCAGTATTAATCAATTCATTTAATGGCATAAGCTCTTGAAGTGATAGTTTGATACTTTGTTCTTTGATATTAAAAAGTAAAGGGATATTTTTTGAAGTGATGTCTCCATCAAATAAACCTACAGACTCTAAGTCATAAAAAACCAATCGTTTTTTAATTCTTTTTGATAAGTTTATAAAAGAGTTATTGATAAATCGCATGTGGACATCCGTTGTAAAGAGCACACTTTTTTTGCGCAGTGAATAACAGATAATTAAACTCTTCATTTTACCAATATTCAATTAGTAATTTTACCACTTATGAAGAAATAATATGAGTAAAGGGATGGATGTCCCAGCTTTTTAACGTTGTAACTTAAGATAAAAAAGTGATTTTATATACAGCATCGTAAATGGGGCGTCTGTCCTCCGTAATGATTACTTTTAGTCATTTTTTTTGAAATATATATATTTTATGTTTTATTTTAAATCCTTGATAAAAAATGAAATTGTGATTAAATTAATCTAAATATTTTTAATAAATGGTTGCGGTCTTTGCTACGGGATTGTGACTTTTTGAAAGTTAATATAGCTGTTAGTTGTATAACTAGAGGTAATTAGTATGGAAGCATTAAGCGCTTTATTTTGGAGCGTAATTGGCGGGTTTATAGTGTTAGCTATAAATAAGATATATCGAGCCTATAAGAAAAAAACTATTATGGATGATCTTGATTCTATTGAATTCGAGATAACTCACCTAGAAGCGATGAAAAAATCAAGCGTAGAAATGAACCGTAGTTCTTTTAGAGGCTTATTTTTCATGTTTTTTTTAATAGCTCTTGCAAATGTATTACCTAATGCATTTTCTTTCTTTGGTGATGTAACACTAAATTTTGTTGCTTCAATTTTACAATTTTCTTTGTGGTTTCTAGTCGCAGCCGTCGCTTATAAGTTTTGGCAGCGTTATGACAACTTGAAAAATTTCAAAGAAGCATGTGTTCGTCTAGAAGCAAAAAAAGAAAAATTACAGAATAAATTAAAAAACAGCTAAGAAGTTGCTGCACGTGGACTCGATACAATTGTCGCCGTTTTTGCAAAAATAGGCAGCAAAAACGACGCCAACATACTCGCCAGTGCGCAAGCCGTTAAGCTTCATAAAATAAGCAATGTATAATGAAATTAAAACATCTTTTACAATACGATTACATTAAAGACTTTGAAGAGTTATTGGTTACTGATTTTGAAAGGGGTTTGTTTGTAGCAAGTTTGCGGAATTATTGTTCACATGGAAATCCACTTCGATTCCATAATTTTTCATTCTCGATGCGAGAGCTTGTACTACAGATAATAAATAGAAAGGCTCCTGATAGCATAGTTAAGAAAGCATCATGGTACGAAAAAGAAAGTGACAAATTTGATGTTACACGTCGCCAAAAGCTCAAGTACTGCGCTCAAGGATATTTAGCTGATTTATATTTGGACAAGCTCATCTTAGAAGAGCTAAACCAGAGCATCAAGGACTACCTTAAAGAGTTCAACTTTTTTAATAAATATACGCATATTACGGAGAAGCATTTTAAAGCTTGCCCTAAAAAATTCTATGCAGATATGAAGTATATAATCCAACGCTCTAGAGAGGTTGTTGAAGAGATCGACTCAATGGAAAACCTTGTTGTAAATAGTATTCCAGATATAGTACAAGATCATATATTCGATTATATAATCAACAATTTCCCTAGTGAGTTAGACATACTGGCTAGCAACGTCATTGTAGATTCAGTATCACCAGAAGAACTGATAGTAACTTATCTAGAAGATAATGGGATTACTGTAGCGGTTTTAGGTACGGTTTATGTGAGTCAAGAATACGGTAAAGGCGAGGATTTTACTGCATTCTCAGAAGACTATCCATTTAGTGTGTCTGTTGAGTTATCGGTCGATGATCCAACTGATATCAGCGTAGATGAATCTGACTTTGAAATTGTTACTTCATCTTGGTTTGAGTCAGAAAATTGAAATATTCTCGGAACCCCATTTAGCAAAACTAGCGGACACCCATAACTCAAAATTAGCGGACATATATGGTCACTAGCTGTCTAGAAGTTAAGGAATAGTTTACATTAATCCAAGGGTTAAGCCCTTAAACCGCAACAATTCAGCCTAATTAACTTTATAAACACCTTTACAACTCAATTTAATCAATCATTTATTGAAAAGAGAATAATCTATTTGAATCTCAAGTAAATGTGAATTAATGTGGTTTTTATTTTAAATAATTAGGCTGAAAATGAGAAATTCTACAGCCTCGTTAGCCATTAGGAGTGTTTATGCTCAGAATTGAGAATTTCAATAGTTTATGGGAAGTCGCTTTTGCAGTGAATGCAATATTCGTTTTTTTTGATCTTGTTCCACGGCTAAATAAATTTTTTCATGGTTCGAATGAACTTGGTGATTACACAATAAAAACAATGTTGAATGAGGAAGATTACAGGTATGTAAGCACCTATGGCTGGAAAAGCATATTATTTGGTTATGTTAAGTTTGTATTTACACTGAAGCTCCTTTCACTTTTCAATTCTTTTTTTGCACTTGTATTAATAATTATTGCTGGTTTTAATAGTTCATTTCAGATTGGAGTTTTACCTTTTTGTTTCATTGTCGCTATATTACTCATCCCGGTCGTTATTATTCCTTTAGTTATTCTATATTTTTTACCTCGCTATAAACTCTTGTGCCTTATAGAAGCTATTGAAAATATTATAAATCGCGATAACCTTGATTCTGAGGATATTTTGGTAAGAAATAAAAAGTATAAAATAGCTGTTGAGTATATGAAGCGTTTTGAATTTCCATATATATTGGGAATTAAAAGAAATCCAGATATTTCAAATAAAGAAATACTTTCATCTTTAGATAATGGCTAACAAAGATCTTTAAAATGAATATTCACGGACACCCATAGCTTTTGTGGTGGATCTTGTTTTGGTTTTCGTTAGAGTGAACTGTTAAATTGATGGATGTCCTAGCTATCATTTCCTAAAACTGATGCATAACAACCAATAAAAAATGCGAGACAATTTGTCTCGCATTTTGGCCGTATTTAGTTTCAAACTTTATTCGAAAGTGACAAAAACCATTATTCTGCCATATAACTTTCGATACTCGGACAAGAACATACTAAATTACGATCTCCAAATACGTTATCGACGCGGTTAACCGTTGGCCAGTATTTTGAATCTTTACTGTGCGCACTCGGGAAACAAGCGAGTTCGCGACTGTAGTTATGTGTCCATTCGCTTTCCATTAAATCAACTTGAGTATGCGGTGCATTGATTAATGGGTTATCCGTTGCACTCCATACTTCATTTTGAACGTTAGTGATTTCTTCTCGAATCGAAATCATGGCATCACAGAAGCGATCTAACTCTGCTAGGTCTTCTGATTCCGTTGGCTCAATCATTAGCGTTCCCGGTACTGGGAATGACATGGTTGGCGCGTGGAAACCGTAATCCATTAGTCGTTTTGAAATATCTTCACCAGAAATACCAGATTTAGCTTCGATAGGACGAATATCAAGAATACATTCATGGGCAACGCGCCCCTGTTTACCAAGGAATAATACTGGATAATGGGGGCGTAAACGTTCCATGATGTAGTTGGCATTCAAAATAGCTAACTCGGTTGCTTCGGTTAATCCCTGCGTTCCCATCATCGCGATATACGCATAGGAAATAGGTAGGATAGAAGCAGACCCTAATTCAGCGGCCGATACTGCATATTGTTGCTCATCGGATAGATCTTTTTCTACATGTCCGGGTAAGAAAGGGATAAGATGCGCTTTTACACCAATTGGTCCCATACCTGGGCCGCCACCGCCATGTGGGATACAGAATGTTTTATGCAGGTTAAGGTGTGATACATCGGAACCAATAAAGCCTGGGCTGGTTAAGCCAACCTGTGCATTCATATTGGCGCCATCAAGGTAAACTTGACCTCCCGCTTCATGAATCAATTCACAAACTTCCTGTACGCCTTCTTCATAAACGCCGTGGGTAGACGGGTAGGTGATCATGATGCAAGAAAGTTGTTCGCGGTGTTTTTCAATTTTGTCTTTTAGATCGTTAATATCAATATTGCCTTCGTCATCGCATCCCACAACAACTACTTTCATCGATGCCATTGTCGCAGAAGCTGGATTCGTACCGTGTGCTGAACTTGGGATCAAACAAACATGACGTTGATCGTCACCGTTGTGCTGGTGGTATCGTTGAATGGCAATTAATCCCGCATATTCCCCTTGTGCACCGGAGTTTGGTTGAAGTGACATGCCATCGTAGCCTGTGATTTCACAGAGCATTGCCGATAGTTTTTCAGCGAGAGCTTGATAACCTAAGCTTTGATTGCTTGGTGCAAAGGGATGCATTTGCCCAAACTCAGGCCAAGTGACGGGCAGCATTTCTGCAACGGCATTCAGTTTCATGGTACAACTGCCCAGCGGGATCATACCGTGGGTGAGTGAATAATCTTTATTTTCTAGCTTTTTCATGTAACGCATCATCTGCGTTTCGCTGTGATATTGACTAAAGACTGGGTGAGTTAAGTATTCACTGGTGCGTTGACATGCAACGGGAATAGCAGCAAATTCGTCTGCGGAAACTTGGGTTTGTAATTCAGTTACCGATGGCGATTTATTGGTGATCGCAAGTAATAGATCTTCAATATCTTTCAAGCTGGTGGTTTCGTCAAGGCTAATAGCAAGTTGTGAAGTTGCTGGTAGTTGGCGTAAGTTCATGCCCTGAGCAAGCGCACGTTGGTAAATTGCTTCACTTTGATCGCCTGTATTTAGCGTTAAGGTATCAAAAAAGGTTTGATTCGCTAATGCAATGCCTTCGCTGCGTAACCCATTCGCAAGAATTGCTGTGAGGTGGTGAACGCGTCGAGCGATTTTACGCAGTCCTTCTGGACCATGATAAAGCGCATAAAAAGCAGACATATTGGCAAGCAAAGCCTGTGCGGTACAGATGTTCGACGTCGCTTTTTCACGGCGAATATGTTGCTCGCGTGTTTGCATCGCCATACGTAGTGCTTGATTGCCTTTGCTATCTTTAGATACACCAATTACACGGCCTGGCATGGTACGTTTAAATTTGTCTTTGGTTGCCATAAACCCAGCGTGTGGCCCACCAAATCCCATCGGAACGCCGAAACGTTGCGCACTACCAATCACCACATCGGCATCCATTTCACCGGGGGCTTTAAGTAGTGTGAGGGCTAATAAATCAGAGGCGACGGCCACCAGTGCTTTTTTGGCGTGTGCTTTTTCAATGATCTCGGAAAGGTCTTCAACATGACCCGTTGTGCCTGGATATTGCAGTAACGCACCAAATACGTCGTGGTTATCTAATTCGGCTGTTTTACCAATTACTATCTCAAACCCTGCATATTCAGCACGAGTACGAACAACATCTAAGGTTTGCGGGTGGACATCGTCGGCAACGAAAAAGACGTTACTTTTGCTTTTTCCTGCGCGTTTACATAATGACATTGATTCAGCGGCGGCGGTTGCTTCATCTAATAACGAGGCATTGGCTAATTCCATGGCCGTTAAGTCCATGATCATTTGCTGATAGTTTAATAGTGACTCTAATCGCCCCTGAGAAATTTCAGGTTGGTAAGGTGTGTAGGCCGTGTACCAGCCTGGATTTTCTAATACATTACGTAAAATAACATTGGGCGTGAACGTGTTGTAATAACCCTGACCAATAAAACTACGATTAATGATATTTTTACTGGCAATGGCTTTCAGTGAAGCAAGCATTTCCGCTTCGCTTTGTGGCGCATCTAATTGCAATGCGTTTGGTAGGTTGATTGCTGCAGGTACAGTTTGTTTAATTAACTGTTCAATACTCTGCAAGCCAATCGTATCCAACATTTTTTTTTGTTCGGTTTGGGTGGGGCCGTTGTGACGAGATGCAAATTCACTGCTATCACTTAATGTATCGAGAAGTGTCATATCTGTTCCTGAATAATTTATTTAACACGCGTACTATGTTGAAATAATAAATAGTGGTTAGAAAATTGAGGCGGGAGCCACCTCATTGATATTGGCTTGTGTTTAATTATTCTTGGTCTTCATCTTCATTTGCTTCGTGATAATCTTCGCTTGATAAAAGATCATCTAATTCTGCTGCATCCGATAGTTTGATTTTTGCAATCCAACCCGCAGAGTAAGGCGATTCATTAATTAATTCTGGGCTATTTTCTAGGTCTTCATTGATTTCAATGACTTCACCTGTAACGGGCGAGTAGATATCTGAAGCGGCTTTGACGGATTCAACTAATGAAAAAGCTTCACCGGCTTCGGTTTCGTCGCCAATTTCTGGTAAATCAACAAATACCACGTCACCTAAAAATTTTTGTGCTTGGTTTGAAATACCTAATGTAATTGTACCGTCACCATTATCGAGTACCCATTCGTGTGTTTCTGCGAATTTTAATGTCGTTTCCATGCTAAATCCTTTTCTCGGTTGTTGTATGAAATTAATTTAGCGACCCAGTTAAAAACAGTTTAAACCAGTCGCTTGGTATCTTGGTTCAATGAACTATCTCATTACGTGATGACATAATGTATTGATAGTTTTTCGATAATAAAGTGTAAAATGTTTCCAATAGTGGAATTTAGAGTCTTTATTGAATTAAATACCCTAAGGATTGATTACCTTTGATTTTATGCCTAAATTATAATCTATAACAGAAAATAGGCGCTTAACATCAATGTTTATGGGTAAATAATTCGATAAAATCTAACGGTTTCGGATATTATATGTGGGATATTTTGGTTATTCCATCGTTTTTAGAAAAAAAGTTTCCAAAAGGAAACTTTTCTCGATTAAATTGCGTTTAATTTGAATAATAGCCAATTCGTCACCGTTGATAATTAGTTTGTAGCAGAGTAAAGAGGGCAGTAATGACAGAGGTTTTTCAGCAAGATGTTTATCCATCAATGATGATTTCTTACGATCAAAGTGAGGATAAAATCGAGCCTATTAAACTAGGAAAGCGTTTAAAAGAAATTCGTAAGTCATTAGGATTGACGCTAGAAGAGTCTAGTCAAAAAACCGGATTAGCGCGTTCTACTCTATCTAAAATTGAGAATGAGCAAATATCGCCAACTTTTCAGGTGATGCAAAAATTATCGACGGGATTACAAATTGATTTACCGCAGTTGTTTGCGCCACCTAAACAAGTTAGTGCAACGGGACGTCGTGATATTACCCTTAATAAAGAAGGGAAAACACATCCAACCTCGACCTATGAGCATGAGTTATTAGCGACGCAATTAACCAATAAAAAAATGATGCCCTTTAAATCGCTCGTTAGAGCACGTGATTTTGCAGAGTTTTCTGAGTGGATCCGTCATGACGGTGAAGAGTTCTTGTTAGTGTTATCGGGTGAGATCACTTTCTTTTCGGAGTTCTATGAACCGGTTAATTTAAAGGAAGGCGATTCCGTTTATTACGATGCAAATATGGGGCATATGCTGATTTCAATCAGTGAAGAAGATGCACTTATTCTTTGGATAACTGCATCTTAATCAAATATCTCTCCATTATTTAATCGATTGCTTCTAGGGTTGCTAATAATAGCTGCCAGTATTTATCGACGCTGGGAATGTTTACTTTTTCACCCGGCGTATGTGGGAATTTAATGGTTGGGCCAAAGGATATCATACTCAAGTCTGGGTATTTATTACTAAATAAACCACATTCAAGTCCGGTATGAATAATCATTGCCTGTGGTGCTTTGTTAAATAACTTGTGGTATTGCGCACTCACTGTTTTATAGATGTTGGAATCGAGATCCGCTTTCCAACTCGGATAGTTCCCATTAATACGATACTTTGCACCACACCGCTTGAATGCTTCTGCAATCTGCTCGACGATTAACACCTTTTGATGTTCAATTTGAGAACGTACTAGAAATTGAATGACAAAATGAGGTTGCGCTTCATTTTTTTGAATAATCACTCCAAGATTACTGGAAGAAGTGACTACATTCGAAAAATCAGGATCCATGGCTAATACGGCGTTTTCGCATTTATGTAGGCAGTTTAAAAAATCCTGTTGGCATTGTTCTGATATGACGGTCTCGGGTAACGCGCAAGGCTGAATGGTTAATTCCAAGCTATCTTCACTATTATGAAACCGATCAACCAAAGTCGCATGTAGACTATTAATAACCACGCTGAGGCTACCTTGTAGTTTTTCATTACACACGATAGTGGCATGTGCTTCCCGTGGGATAGTATTTCGTAAGTTTCCACCTTCTAACGTACTTAATTGAAAGGGCAATTCTTTTAGGTTATCTAAGACTTCAACTAATAATTTTATTGCATTACCGCGTTGTAAATGAATGTCTCGACCCGAGTGACCACCTTTTAGTCCCTTTAAGGATATTTCAAAGGCTTTTTTATCGGGGTTTGTTGGAACATTGATAGAAGGGAAGGTGATATTGAGATCGACACTGCCAGAGCAACCCACATACAGCGAGCCTTCCTGCTCGGAGTCGGTATTAATTAATATTTTACCTTGTAAGGTTTTGGCTTTTAAACCAAATGCACCTGCCATTGAGGTTTCTTCGTCGGTCGTTAATAAAACTTCTAAAGGTGGGTGTTTAATGGATTCATCTTCAAGTATCGCTAAACAAGATGCAATGCCGATCCCATTGTCAGCGCCTAATGTCGTGTTTGTTGCATGCATCCAATCTTCTTTGATAATCGGTTGAATTGGATCAGTTAAAAAGTTGTGGTCGCTGAGGTGGTTCTTTTGCGGCACCATATCAAGGTGAGCTTGCAGGATGGTTGGCGTTTTTTGTTCATATCCTGGTGTGGCGGCTTTGCGTAATAATAGGTTGCCAACGTCATCGAGGGAATAGGTTATATTTTTTTCTTTGGCCCAATTAATAATCCAGTTTGTTAATTGTTGTTCGTGTTTTGATGTGTGGGGAATGGTACAAATGTTCAGAAAATACGACCAGACTGTCGCTGCTTTTGTTGTTTGTAATGTTTGCATATTCAAACCTTTTAAGTGAAAGCATAGATTATTATGTTTGCGTATTTAGGGCTTAGCCAGTGTCTATCCGTGTACTGGATGCTTTTTATTAATTTAATCTTTCATGATTAACTGATATTTACATACTATATCGGTTGCGATGTCTGTTACCCAATGTGTGGTTTTTGTTACCCACAATGTATTGTTGCAAAAAATGCGCCATTATCGATGCTGTTTTTAAAATGGAGTGAGAAGTGAGTATGGCTAATTGATAAGTTGGGTTAAGCACCGATTCTTTTTACTTTTTTAAACGCACATGAGCGGTGCAAGTACCTTTAATATGGTGCAGCTAATATCACATTTCGTTATTTTTAAATGCGTGAATCGTGAAGGATTTAACAGTGAGCGTATTCTGTTGATTGCCCACCGTTTTTGAGGTTTTAGTTTTAATCAATTGCCTTTAATGTTGCGACTAATAATGTCCAGTATTTATCAACACTCGCGATGTTTACTTTTTCAGCAGGGCTGTGAGGGAATTTAATGGTTGGACCAAAGGAAATCATGTCCCATTGAGGGTATTTATCGCAGAATAAACCACATTCTAATCCCGCATGAATAATCATGGTTTCTGGCTCTCTTTTAAACAAGCTTTTATATTGCTCTGCCATGATTTTATAAATAGCTGAATTGGGATTCGGTTTCCAACCAGGATAGTTGCCGTCTTTTACGCATTTTCCGCCGTGCTTTTGGAAGTGTGTAATAATTTTATCGGCGCGAAGTTGTTTTTCATGTTCAATTTGAGAACGGATAAGAATTTCCATTTCAAAATACGTCGGTGAACAGCTATGTTGAATAATAACACCTAGGTTACTTGAGGTTTGTACCACATCAGAAAAATTACAATCCATGGCAAAAACACCATTTTCACAGTCATGCAGACAAGCCAATAGTGTTGACTGTGATTTGCTGGTTAATACCGACAATGGCAGCTCACATTCTTTTATCGTTAGCTTTAAATTATCTTCACTACCTTGGAATTTATTCTGGAGATCTATCTGTAATGTATTAATCACTATATCTAGACTATTTTGATATTCCGGAGGACAGACAATCACGGCATGGGCTTCACGCGGAATGGCATTGCGTAATGTTCCTCCTTCAAAAAAGGCAAGTTGAAAGGGGATTGCATTTAAATTGATTAATACATCGATTAAACATTTTAATGCATTACCGCGTTGTAGATTAATATCAACCCCGGAGTGTCCTCCCTTTAAACCTGCTAAGGTAATTTCATAGGCACTGTTGTTTGGGTCTGATTCCATTTTTTCATAGGGGAAGTTAATATTTACATTAATACCACCCGCACAACCGACGTAAAGTTCACCTTCTTGTTCAGAGTCAGTATTAATTAAAATTTTTCCCTTTAGGGCATCGGCTTCAAGAGCGAAAGCGCCGGTCATGCCGGTTTCTTCATCACTAGTTAATAGTACTTCTAACGGGCCGTGTTCAAGCGTATCGTCACCTAACACCGCTAAACAAGACGCCATACCAATACCATTGTCTGCACCTAGCGTAGTGTCATCGGCATGTAACCATCCATCGGTAATAATTGGGGTAATTGGATCGGTCAAGAAATCATGCTGTTTGTCATTGTTTTTTTGCGGCACCATATCTAAATGCGCTTGCAAAATTACCGGCGTTTTATCTTGGTAACCGGCACTGGCTGGTTTGCTTAAAATAAGGTTACCGGCTTTATCTTGGCTACAAGCAATATTTTTTTCGTTGGCCCAATTAATGATCCACTGACTAATTTTTTCTTCGTGTTTGGATGGTCGAGGGATGGCACATATATTAAGGAAGTATGACCAGAGTGAAGCGGCTTTAGTTGATTGTAATTGTTGCATTATGAGGCCTTTTTTATCTTAAATTGGTAACGATAGCGGTCAGCTTAGAAATGTAACTATTTGACGGCTTTAATAAATAACTTACCTGCTAATGAATAAATTGGAAAGCTGTATATTTAATTCTTTTGATATTTGTATGAGTAAAGTAGCGCACAGCCAAGAAATTATTAATTTGTTATTTAATAAGTTAAATAAGTGCAATATGAATATTGAGGATATTTTTATGATAAAAGAGGTTGACGGTGAATAAATATTGCCTTTTAATGCATAAATATTCCAAAAGTTGGTTTTTTTTTGAAAAAATAATGGTTAATTGCGGCCAAGATCTATAAACTACTGCGAATTTACCAAAAATTACGTTTTTTGGTGGAAAAAAGATAATTTTCCACCAAAGTCGATATTATATTTTTATTGCTTTCACGGAGGTTATCTTGAGTCATTCCGCCATACTGGTACTCGAAGACGGGACTATATTTAAGGGCGTTGCAATCGGCGCTGTTGGAAGTTCTGTTGGTGAAGTTGTTTTTAACACTTCCATGACAGGTTACCAAGAAATTTTGACTGATCCATCCTACGCACGACAAATCGTTACACTCACTTACCCACATATAGGCAATACTGGCACCAATGATGAAGATGAAGAATCTTCTGCCATCCACGCATGTGGTTTAGTTATCCGAGACCTTCCCCTTTTAGCAAGCAACTTCCGAAACCAAGCTTCATTAAGTGATTATTTAAAAGCGCGTAATGTGGTTGGTATTGCTGATATTGATACCCGTAAACTGACACGTATTCTGCGTGAAAAAGGGGCGCAAGCTGGCTGTATCGTTGCGGGTGATGATATTGATGAAGCACAAGCATTGGCGCAAGCTAAGGCATTTCCTGGTTTGAAAGGAATGGATTTAGCAAAAGAAGTCACGACGGCGGAAACATTTACTTGGGCACAGGGAAGCTGGACATTAACCGGTGGTTTACCAGCAGATAATGAGGATTGTAAATATCATGTTGTCGCCTATGACTACGGTGCTAAACGTAATATTTTACGTATGCTCGTTGACCGTAGCTGTAAATTAACCGTTGTTCCAGCTCAAACACCGGCGAGTGAAGTACTAGCAATGAATCCTGATGGTGTTTTCCTGTCGAATGGCCCTGGCGATCCAGAACCTTGTGATTATGCGATTGAAGCGATTCAAGAAATTTTAAAAACAGATATTCCTGTGTTTGGGATCTGTTTAGGGCATCAATTACTTGCATTAGCAAGCGGTGCAAAAACCGTGAAAATGAAATTTGGGCATCATGGTGCCAACCATCCGGTGAAAGATTTAGACCGTGGTGTGGTGATGATTACGAGTCAAAACCATGGCTTTGCTGCCGATGAAACGACGTTACCCGATAACCTTCGTGCCACGCATGTTTCATTATTTGATGGTTCACTTCAAGGGATTCACCGCACTGATAAAGCTGCGTTTAGTTTCCAAGGTCACCCAGAAGCTAGCCCGGGTCCGCATGATGCAGCACCCTTATTTGATCACTTTATCGAATTAATTGAACAGTACAAAAACGCCTAGTTAACGATCAGAATAGAAAGGTAAATATCAGATGCCAAAACGTAATGACTTAAAAACCATCCTAATTCTTGGTGCGGGACCGATTGTTATCGGTCAGGCCTGTGAGTTTGATTACTCCGGTGCACAAGCATGTAAAGCATTAAAAGAAGAAGGTTACCGCGTTGTACTGGTTAACTCTAACCCTGCAACGATTATGACTGATCCTGAAATGGCGGATGCGACTTACATCGAGCCGATTCACTGGGAAGTTGTAGAAAAAATTATTGCTAAAGAACGTCCTGACGCGGTGCTACCGACAATGGGCGGTCAGACTGCACTTAACTGTGCGCTTGAACTTGAAGAAAAAGGCGTACTTGCTAAATACAATGTTGAAATGATTGGCGCGACAGCCGATGCGATTGATAAAGCGGAAGATCGTAATCGTTTTGATAAAGCAATGAAGAATATCGGCCTTGAATGTCCTCGTGCCGGTATCGCACATACCATGGAAGAAGCCTACGGTGTATTAGACATGGTAGGATTCCCTTGTATTATTCGTCCTTCTTTTACCATGGGCGGAACCGGTGGCGGTATTGCATATAACAAAGAAGAGTTTGACGATATTTGTTCAAATGGCTTGGATCTTTCTCCAACGACTGAATTGCTTATCGATGAATCATTAATCGGTTGGAAAGAGTACGAAATGGAAGTGGTTCGTGACAAAAATGATAACTGTATCATTGTTTGTTCTATCGAAAACTTCGATCCAATGGGGATTCATACCGGCGATTCAATTACCGTTGCGCCTGCACAGACATTAACCGATAAAGAATATCAATTAATGCGTAATGCTTCTTTGGCAGTATTACGTGAAATTGGTGTTGAAACCGGTGGCTCAAACGTACAATTCGGTATTAACCCTGCCGATGGTCGTATGGTACTGATTGAGATGAATCCTCGTGTATCACGTTCATCTGCATTAGCATCAAAAGCAACGGGCTTTCCGATTGCTAAAATCGCAGCTAAATTAGCGATTGGTTACACCCTAGATGAGTTACAAAATGATATTACCGGTGGTAAAACCCCTGCATCATTTGAGCCGACAATCGATTACGTTGTGACTAAAATTCCGCGTTTTAACTTTGAAAAATTTGCTAACTCAAATGACCGTTTAACGACACAGATGAAGTCCGTTGGTGAAGTGATGGCGATTGGTCGTAATCAACAAGAATCATTGCAAAAAGCATTACGTGGTTTAGAAGTGGGCGTAGATGGTTTCAGCCCAATGGTTGATATAAATGACGAAGGTGCGAAGGAAAAAGTACTTTACGAATTACGTGAAGCTGGTGCAGAGCGCATTTGGTATATCGGTGACGCATTCCGTTTAGGCATGAGTATCGATGAGCTATATGCGATTACTAAGATTGATCATTGGTTCTTAGTACAAATTGAAGATCTGATTTTAGAAGAGAAAGCATTGGCAGAGGGTGGTTTACGTTCTCTTGACGAAGCTACTTTAAAACGTCTAAAACGTAAAGGTTTTGCCGATAGCCGCATTGCGACTGTAGTGGGTGTTGCCGAATTAGAAATTCGTAAATTGCGCGAAAAATTCAATCTTCGTCCTGTATACAAACGTGTTGATACCTGTGCTGCAGAGTTCTCATCGGATACGGCTTACATGTATTCAAGTTACGATGAAGAGTGTGAAGCGAATCCATCGGATCGTGAAAAAATCATGATTATTGGTGGTGGGCCTAACCGAATCGGCCAAGGTATTGAATTCGATTACTGTTGTGTTCATGCGGCAATGGCGATGCGTGACGATGGTTACGAAACCATTATGGTGAACTGTAACCCTGAAACCGTATCAACCGATTACGATACATCGGATCGTTTATACTTCGAACCGATTACTCTTGAAGATGTACTTGAAATTGTTCGGGTTGAACAGCCGAAGGGCGTTATCGTGCAATACGGTGGACAAACACCGCTTAAATTAGCACGCGCACTTGAAGCAGCGGGTGTGCCGATTATTGGTACGTCTCCTGAAGCGATTGACCGTGCCGAAGACCGTGAACGTTTCCAACAAGTAGTTGAACGTTTAGGATTAAAACAACCTGAAAATGATACGGTAACAACTCTTGAACAGGCCGTTACCTCTGCAACACGTATTGGTTATCCGTTAGTCGTACGTCCTTCCTATGTATTAGGTGGTCGTGCAATGGAAATTGTTTACGATGAAGTTGATTTACGTCGTTACTTCAAAGAAGCGGTAAGCGTTTCTAATGAATCGCCGGTATTACTTGACCGTTTCTTAGATGATGCGGTTGAAGTGGATATTGATGCGATTTGTGACGGTACTGATGTGGTTATCGGCGGTATTATGGAACATATCGAACAAGCGGGTGTTCACTCGGGTGACTCTGCATGTTCATTACCTCCTTATACATTAAGTAAAGAAATTCAAGATGAGATGCGTGGTTATATTCGCTCATTAGCACTTGAACTTGGCGTGGTTGGTTTAATGAATACGCAGCTTGCTGTGAAAGACAATCAAGTTTACATGATTGAAGTTAATCCACGTGCTGCACGTACCGTACCTTTCGTATCGAAAGCAACGGGTGTACCCATTGCTAAAATTGGTGCAAGTGTGATGGCGGGTAAAACTCTGAAAGAATTAGGTGTAACGGAAGAGATTATTCCACCTTATTATTCGGTAAAAGAAGTTGTATTACCTTTCAATAAGTTCCCTGGTTCAGATCCTATCTTAGGTCCTGAAATGCGCAGTACCGGTGAAGTGATGGGCGTTGGTATGACCTTTGCTGCCGCGTACGCAAAAGCAGATCTTGGCTCAACGAAAGAAGTGCCTGCAATTGGTCGTGCATTAGTTTCCGTGCGTAACAGTGATAAAAAACGTGTTGCGAATTTAGCGCAGAATCTGATTGATTTAGGTTTTGAAATTGATGCAACACACGGCACTATGATGATTTTACAGGAAGCTGGTATTCAAGCGCGTCTTGTGAATAAAGTGCAGGAAGGTCGTCCTCATATTCTTGATCATATTAAGAACAATGAATATGCCTACATTATCAATACTACGGAAGGTCGTGTGGCGATAGAAGATTCTCGTCAATTACGTCGTGCTGCTTTACGTTATAAGGTGAACTACACAACTACGTTAAATGGTGCCCTAGCAACTTGTCAGGCTCACCTTGCTAATCCAACGTCACCGGAAGCAAGAGTTAACTCAGTACAAGAGTTACATAAACGTATTACGGGTTAAATATCTATTAGCGGTCAGATTTTAGCTAACCGCTTTTTAGTTAAACTCGACGTTCAGAGCCTCGCATTTGCGGGGCTTTTTTATGACTTAGCTAAGATTGATAAATAAACCAATTGTATTAAATATGTGGGCTAAATTTTGCACCGGAAAATAGATCTGCTAATTATTACAATTGGTTTTATGAAGGAAAATACTATGAGTGTCCTGAAAGGGCTGCCCATAGTATTCTTTATGTAGCAAAGTGGGGAGTGTTTATTCTTCTTACCAGTTTTCACCGAGAATTTCGAAATGTGCCTGTGGATGAATACAAGCAGGGCAAAGTTTCGGTGCTTTCTTAGCTTCGTGCAAGTAACCACAGTTTCGACAACGCCACACAACCACACCATCTCGCTCAAATACACGACCTGCTTCAAGATTATCCGCAAGATCCCTAAAGCGTTTATCATGTTGTTTTTCAGAAACAGAAATTGCTTTAAAGGCGGCCGCTATTTCACCAAAACCCTCTTCTTTAGCGATTTTAGCAAAGGCAGGATACATATCGTTCCATTCATGTTCTTCGCCCGATGCAGCTTTTTTTAAGTTATCGAAAGTGTTTCCGATGCCGCCACTTGAAATCGTTTCAGTTATTTCGACTGGATTGCCTTCAAGAAATTTAAAGAAACGTTTAGCGTGCTCTTTTTCTTGATTTGCCGTTTCTTCGAAGATACTTGCGATTTGTACAAGTCCTTCTTTTTTGGCAACGCTGGCATAAAAGGTGTACTCATTTCTTGCGCGAGATTCATTAGCAAATGCAAGCATTAAGTTTTTTTCTGTTTGTGTGCCTTTAATACTTTTTGACATGGTTTCCCTTCTTGATTTTGTTGTTTAATTGCTTACTGATAAGAGTAAGTATTTATTGTTAATAAATATAACGCGTATTATTCGAGGCAACTTTGATCTAGACAAGGGAGCAGAGTGATTGAGGTTGATAACCGTGATGTCTATTATTTAATGAATCAAACAAATGTTTATTACAAATCAATTTTAAGGCTGATAAATGCACTTGTTTTTATTGTAAACCGAAGAGTATCTTTTGATAATACCCACACTTAATAATCACAACAATAATATCGAGAGAGAAAATGAAAAAATCTATTTTATTAGCCTGCGCAATGATTGCTTCAACCACTAGTTTTGCATCTGAGCATGAACACGCACATTGGGGATATACCGGTGATGGAGCACCTGAAAATTGGGCGAGTCTTACGGGCGATAATTTTGCTTGTACGGGCAAAAATCAATCACCCATTAATTTAACTGGCTTTATTGAATCTGAACTTGCCCCAATTGTATTTCATTACCAAGCAGGGGGGAATGAAATTGTTAATAATGGTCATACTGTGCAAGTGAATTATCAAAAGGGCAGTTATATTGAAATCGACGGTAAACAATTTAATTTATTACAATTTCATTTTCATGCGCCAAGTGAAAACCATATTAATGGTGAAGCGTATCCACTTGAGGGACATTTAGTGCATGCGGATAAAGATGGCAACCTTGCGGTAATTGCTGTGATGTTTAAAGAAGGATATGAAAATAAAGGATTAGCAGCAGCATGGAAACAAATCCCTATGCATGAGGGCGATAAACATGCTTTTAGTGCAAGTGTGGACGCGCTTGATATTTTACCTGAAAATAAAGATTACTATCGTTTCAATGGGTCATTAACGACACCACCTTGTTCAGAGGGCGTTCGTTGGTTCGTAATGAAAGAAGCGGTTACTGCATCTAAAGCACAAATTGAAGCCTTTAAAGCAACCATGCACGGAGCAAATAACCGTCCATTACAAGACGTAAATTCTCGCGTTATTTTAAAATAATCGATTTAAAGTTCAGCCTATGGATATAGGCTGAACTTTAAATCACGTCAATGCAAATAATACATATGGCAATATTAAAAAGGAATCGGGTAAGTTTTTAATACGTGGTTAATATCATCAACCGTTTGCTGGCTCAGTGGTTTTGAGAATGCATTAATATCTTCTTTTAACTGATCCATTTTAGTGGCACCAATAATCGTTGAGGTGACGCCATCAACTTTATCGCACCAAGCTAAGGCTAATTGAGATGGTGTGAAACCATATTCTTTCGCAACCTGTGCATAAGCTTCAACGGCTTGGTGGGCTGTTGGTGTATCTCTGAAATTGCCATTACGTTGTGAAATTGTCCAACGACTTCCTATTGGTCGAGCACCATTACTGTATTTACCACTGAGTAATCCACCCGCAAGAGGAGACCAAGGTAAATAAGCAATTTCTTCATGCACACAGTTTTCAATTAAATGTGGCCAATCCATTGTATGTAATAGATTGAATTCATTTTGAATCGATACCATGCGTGGTAAATTATGACGTTCGCTTAATTTTAGGTACGTATTGATCCCCCATGTACTATCATCGGATAAACCACAAAACCGAATTTTACCGGCATCTACACAGGTTTTAAGTGCTTGTAATATATCAAGCATTTGTGCTTCATGAGCGACATTATCAGTGTCGCTGAAGGAGATTTGATTGGTCCAATGTTTATTGAAATGTGCTGTCGTACGATTTGGCCAATGTAATTGAAACAGATCGATATAATCAGTTTGCAAACGTTTTAGCGAGTTATCGACGGCTTGAATAACGGCTTCTCCAGTAATTGGACCGCCATCACGTACCCAAGGTAAACCTGCACCTGCAATTTTGGTGGCTAGAATAATATCTTTACGGCGACTTGGATTCGCTGCTAACCAGTTACCAATAATGGTTTCGGTTTTACCATAGGTTTCTGCAGAGGGTGGCACTGCATACATCTCTGCAGTATCGATAAAATTAATACCTTGGGTTAATGCATATTCAATTTGTTGATTCGCATCTTCCTGAGTATTTTGTAATCCCCAGGTCATACTACCTAAACAGACGCGTGAAACATTAAGACCACTGCTACCTAATACTGAAAATTCCATTGTGATTCCTAAATTTATGAATGAGTTTTAATAATGAGAGATGCCATCAACGGGAGAAGTTGATGGCATAATTTGAGATTATTTATCTTGAACGGTAATACTATTAATGGTGATTGCTTGTAATGGTTTATCTGAATGATTGGTGGCAACATTCGCAATATCATCGACGATAGCCATACCTGAAGTAACGCGACCAAATACTGCGTAACCCCATTTATTGTTGTTAGCATCTAAGAAGCCGTTGTCTTTTTGATTGATAAAGAATTGGCGCGTTGCTGAATTTGGATTATTGGTTCTTGCCATTGCAATGGTGCCGCGTTCATTGCTTAAGCCGTTTCTTGATTCATTTTCAATACTTGCTAATACATCTGCGCGACTCCCTGATTCCATAAAACCACCGCCTTGGATCATAAATCCTTTAATTACACGATGAAAGACCGTATTTTTATAACCGTCTTTTTGTATATAGGTTAAAAAGTTTGCCACGGTTTTTGGTGCTTCTTGCGGGTAAAGCTCAATGGTGATGTCACCTTTAGAAGTGTCGATTACAACATTTGGGTTTGCTGATGCAAAAGTAGAAAAACCAAATAGTAGAACAAACAGGGTAAATAGTTGTTTCATTGAATCATTCCTTTAATAGGTAAAAATAGTTATTTAAATTTAGCGTTAAGTTCTGGATCGTTAATTATCTCATCTAACAATAGTGATAACTGGGTATTTAATTTATTGCCCGTTTTTTTAATATTGACACTGAGTGGCGCTTCTTGTTCAGTATTCGAGGCAAATATTTTATTAAAGACGGTCGTTCCGCTTTCTACACGAACGTTAATTGTGATGGTTGAATTAACCGTATGGCTAAAGCTTGTTTGTTTCACTTTTGATAACAGTTCAATAAGTTGAATTGTTATCTTATTTTCACTTTGTGGATTTAATCTTAACCCTGTTTCTGCCCATTTTTGTTGGAGAGATTGTTGGATTACTAAACGACTATTTTGTGCATCATTGATTAAAGTCGCGACTCCATCACCCTCCGATACAATAATTAAGTATTGTGCAGTACGAAAATCTTGGCTGGTGATTTGCCAATTTAGTTTGCTTGTCGATACGCTATTTGCGGGTATTTCAGATAAGGTCGGTTGGAGTGTAATGCTTAGAGGTGATGTGCTGCAAGCGACTAATAAGAATGAACTTGTAAGAAGTAATGCTTGAGTCATTTTTTTGATAGATAAATAAATCACAGTGTTTCCTTTGGCTAAATGGGTGACCTTTATTTTATTGCGCTTCGATAATAACAAATAGATTAGTGTCTGTTGATCTTTATTAGTTATTCTTGCCGATGACTATTTTATAACGGGTATATCAATGCGATTTAATTCCAAAGATCGAAATAAGAATGATTTTTATACACAATTAATATTAAGTGATGTTAATTGTGCTTACAACCTATTCACTAGATATCTGTTTATTCTCTTTTGTACGGTTTGGTAGTTGTTACTGTTGTTTATCTGTTTTTTGAATTTTTGTTTGAAATGTGAGCAGGTGATAATAAAAATAAATACAAATGATCTTGTTAAAATTTTTAACAACCGACCGGAGACCTTATGAGCTCTGGGCTTCAAGTGGTTATCCACTTTTTCTGTGGATAAGTCTGTGGGGACTTTTGTTAAAAGTCCCTGAAAGCCTGATGATTACTTGCTTGAGCATATATTGCTGTAAAAACACGCTATAGATTTATTTGTTTTTAATCAATGGCTTATAAATGTCAACAAGTCATGTGACATTTTTATTAAATAAAATACTAGCAATATTTGTTTTTTTTATGGTCGATTTTTTTATGTGTATTATTTTTATTAAAATACGAATAAAGGCATTGACAACTGTCATTTGGAAGGATCTTTTATTGGCTGTTTTTTGACCTGTTTAATAATATAAGTTGGAATAGAAATTGATTTATTACTCTTTTAATGGATTTTTCAAATATATTTAAAGCAGGGATAAAATGATAAAAAAGCCCCTAGTTGTTATTTTAAGTTATAAAAATGGCGGGTTGGTTGAAATTCAAACTCTAATGGCTTGTTTTTCACAATATTGGTGCAAAGAAAAATAGACATTTTTTGATAATAAAAAGATCTTTACTGATAACCTATTCAATTTAATCCTTTAGATCGTTAGCCCTATGCTTAGAATCTATTTACCTCTCCACTTGCTGATTTTTTGTATCTTGAACGGTAACGGGTATATACCCGTTATCAATCAAAATGCGTTTATCAGTCACTAGCTCGGATACCAAGGCAAGGCGTAACATGATGACCTTTCAAACGATTAACTGCGTTAATCCTCTATCGGTAGATGTAAAAACAAGACTTTACATCTTTAATGGCTAGTCCTTATCGAATGTTATAACGCAGTATTGCCATGGTTTATAAGAAACGAGCTAGTGACCCACAGGACAAGACGAGAGGCAAACATCTTCGTTGTTATAAAGTCTCGATTTAACCCGTTAGATCTTCACCTTTATGCCTAGAATCTGCTCACCTCTCGTCTTGCTGATTTCTGCATCTTGAATGGTAACGGGTATATCAGTAATATCTATTCCTATTTATTAAAACACGGGTGTTGTTATGAGTAAAAAGTTTCAGCTAGATGCTAAGTTTGCCCCTGCCGGCGATCAGCCTAAGGCTATTGAAGACTTAGTCAGTGGGGTTGAATCCGGGTTAGCTTTTCAAACCTTATTAGGTGTAACGGGCTCGGGCAAAACTTTCACGATGGCGAATACCATTGCGCAACTTAATCGCCCGACGTTAATTCTTGCGCCGAATAAAACCTTGGCTGCGCAATTATATGGCGAAATGAAAGAGTTCTTCCCTAATAATGCCGTTGAATATTTTGTTTCTTACTATGACTATTATCAACCCGAAGCCTACGTACCGAGTTCGGACTCTTTTATCGAGAAAGATGCAGCGGTCAATGCGCATATTGAACAGATGCGATTATCGGCGACTAAAGCTCTATTAGAACGAGAAGATGTTGTGTTGGTTGCTTCGGTTTCTGCTATTTATGGGTTAGGTGATCCTAATGCATATTTACAGATGATGTTGCACTTAACGGTGGGGGAGATTATTTCTAGCCGCGATATCTTACAACGCTTAGTGGACTTACAATATAACCGCAATGAAACCGAACTAAGCCGTGGTACTTTCCGTGTGCGTGGCGAAGTGATCGATATTTTCCCTGCCGACTCAGAAAAAGAAGCATTACGTATTGAGTTATTTGATGATGAAGTTGAAAATATTACTATTTTTGATCCCTTAACCGGGCAGCAGTTGGATAAATTATCCCGTGTGACGGTTTATCCTAAAACGCACTATGTTACACCGAGAGAACAAATTTTAGATGCGATTGAAGGGATTAAAGAAGAATTAAGAGAGCGTAAAAAAGAATTCTTAGCTAACAATAAATTAATCGAAGAGCAGCGCATTTCACAACGTACTTTATATGATATCGAAATGATGAATGAACTTGGTTATTGTTCAGGCATCGAAAACTATTCACGTTATCTTTCTGGTCGTGGTATCGGCGAAGCGCCGCCAACATTATTTGATTACCTTCCCAAGAATGGTTTGTTAATTATCGATGAAAGCCATGTTACCGTGCCACAAATAGGGGCGATGTATAAAGGTGACCGATCACGTAAAGAAAATTTGGTTAATTATGGTTTTCGTTTACCCTCGGCACTAGATAATCGCCCTTTAAAGTTTGAAGAATTTGAGAAACTGGCTCCACAAACTATTTATGTGTCGGCAACACCGAGCGATTACGAGATTGATAAATCACAGGGGGATGTTGTTCGTCAGGTTATCAGACCAACGGGGTTATTAGATCCGGTTATTGAAGTCAGGCCGGTTAATACGCAAGTTGATGATCTACTCTCTGAAATTAACTTGCGTATTCCATTACAAGAGCGGGTATTAGTGACAACGTTAACTAAACGTATGTCAGAGGATTTAACCGATTATTTGGGCGAGCATGGTATTAAGGTACGTTATTTACACTCCGATGTAGATACCGTTGAACGTGTTGAAATTATCCGGGATCTACGTTTGGGTGTATTTGACGTGTTAGTCGGCATTAACTTGCTACGAGAAGGGTTAGATATTCCAGAGGTATCTTTAGTCGCCATTCTCGATGCCGATAAAGAAGGTTTCCTTCGATCGGAACGTTCATTGATTCAAACCATGGGGCGTGCAGCACGTAACTTAAAAGGCAAGGCTATTCTATATGCTGACCATATTACGAAATCCATGGCCAGTGCGATTAAGATTACCGAAGATCGTCGCGCGTTACAGGATCAATTTAACCAAGATAATAATATTATCCCTCAAGGATTAGTGAAAAAAGTCGGCGATGTGATGCAACTTGGTAAGCGTGATGTTAAAAAAGGCAATATGAAACTTGATAAAGTAGCTGAATATAAGGCCGGTTATCAGGTTGCCAGTGAGCAAGATATACTGAAACAGATTGCGGTGCTTGAAAAACAGATGTTTGCCTATGCTAAAGATTTAGAATTTGAAAAAGCGGCACAACTTAGAGATGAAGTCACTAAATTGCATGAACAGTTAGTATCGGTCGGGTAGTGTTAAAAAATATTTTTATTTTTAAAAGGGCAAATAAACGAATGGTTTATTTGCCCTTTTTTTATTTAATAGAAACTATGCTATTTCTCTTTCTGCTGCTAAATCACTTTTTTCAGTATTGTAGATTGATTCATCAAGTTCATTTTCACTTTTACCGATTAGAATTGATACCATCATGTCACCACAAACATTAACCGTTGTACGTGCCATATCTAGGATACGGTCAATACCAGCAACGATGGCTAGACCTTCAATCGGTAAACCAACGGTGGTTAATACTAGCGATAACATAATTAAGCCGGCACCTGGTACACCCGCTGTACCAATTGAGGCAAGTGTTGATGTCATGACAATTAATGCAAAATCAGACATGCTTAAATCAATACCAAATGCTTGCGCAATAAACATTGCACAAACACCTTGATAAAGTGCTGTTCCATCCATATTAATCGTTGCACCAAGTGGCAGTACAAAACTGGCAACGCCTTTAGACACACCCATTTCTTCACGTGCCGCTTTAATTGTTGCTGGTAGCGTACCTGAACTGCTCGTTGTTGTGAAAGCAACGGCTGCTGGATTTGCCAACCCTTTAAGGTATTGAATAGGATTTAATCGGCCAATAAAAGCAATTAAACCCGAGTAGAAAACGCAAACGTGAATTAATGAGCCGAGGTAGACAACGGCAATCACTTTGATTAATGGCAGTAGAATGTCGATACCGAATTTACCTGATACCCATGCCATTAGACCAAATACACCATAAGGTGCCATTTTCATTACCAGTTCAGTGAGTTTATACATGGCTTCGGCGAGGCTTTCGAACATCGCAACAGCTGGTTTTGCTTTTTCGCCAATTAATGTTAATGAAATACCGAGACCTAATGCAAATACAATAATTTGTAGAATATTACCGGCAGCTAACGCACCCACAGGGTTTTTAGGAATAAGATTAAGGAATGTTTGAATTAATGGTGGTGCTTCTTTAGCAACCGTAGTGGTGTCTGATGCGATCATATTAAGTCCTTCACCTGGGCCGAAAATAGCAGCAAATCCAAGTCCAATACTAATCGCAATAGCCGTTGTACTTAAATACAATACTACGGCTTTTAGTCCGATTCGTCCCATTTTTCGGGTATCTTCCATCGACGTTACACCGACAATTAACGAAAAGAAAACCAATGGTACAATCAACATCTTAATGGCGTTAATAAATAAGGTCCCGATAGGTTTAAGCATCACTGCCTCTGGGCCCATTACTACGCCGACGATAACACCGAGTATCATCCCGACCAGTACTTTCTTCCATAGTTCGAGTTTACTCCAAAAGTTTCCCTTAGTTGGCGACTGTGACTCATTTGTACTCATGCTATTCTCCTTGGCATTTTTGATTAAATGTGGATTAATAAAATATATACCCCTAATAGCAATAAGTGATCCAGTTTTATATTATTTAACTTGTTGATATTTAAGAGATAAATTTAAATAATGTTATGTTTAGGTATAACAAAAGTAATTGTAAATGAGATGATTTTAAAAATAGTTTTAAAATTCAATAAGATAGGTTTTTATAACCATAGTTATACTATAACCATGGTTATACCCATTGCTAAGCAAGATGCAGGCTTTTTTATCTTTAATGGCAATAGGCATGTCGGTTTTTGATTAATCTAGCTGGGATTTCTTTAAGCGTTTACTTAATGCAGGTTGAGATATTCCAAGCATTCTGGATGCTAATGATTGATTACCTTGGGCCCGTTCCATCGCAGAAGCAATCAGTAATTCATTGATTTCTTGTAAAGTGGGGAGGGGCATATTGGGATCAAAGAGCGCCGAATCTAAAGTCTGCGTTTGTTCCGTTGTATTGGGATGACTGATTACTCTTCGGAATACTTCCATTGATAGGATCCGGCTTTTATGTTGGCTTACGGCATCATAAACCAGCCCCTGTAATTCTCTGATATTACCAGGAAAATGATAATTCGATAATAAAATGGGTAATTCCTTGGGGTAGGTCGGCGTTTGTTTATTAAATTCAGCCGCTGCTTTTGCAAGAAAATGATCAAATAGTATTTTTAAATCGTCTTTTCTTTCTCGTAGTGCAGGAATTTCTATGTGATGAATATAAAGCCGGTAGTAGAGATCCTTGCGGAAAGATCCATCTTCCACTTTTTTATACAGATCTTGATGCGTTGCTGCCACAATACGTGCACGACTGCGTTTAGGACGATCGCTGCCTAATGGGTAGTATTCACCTTCTTGTAGCAAACGTAATAGTTTGATTTGCGAAGCACTGCTTAGATTACCTATTTCATCGAGGAATAATGTGCCATCGGAGGCGCTTTCTATCATCCCCATTCTTTTTTTATCTGCCCCCGTAAATGCACCACGACTATGACCGAATAAAGTATCGGCGAAGGCATTATCATCGATACCTGCGACGTTGACACGAACCATATCGCCCTTACGGTTACTCAATTTATGCACTGCGGTGGCAATTTGTTCTTTGCCAACGCCGCTTTCGCCGGTGATCATCACTGGTTGGCGACTGGAAGATACCGATTCTAAATATTGAAAGATAGAACGCATCTTTTTATTGGCTGTAATAATCGGAGAGAAGAATTCGGGATTTTCTAAGGTATCAGTCAGGAAGCGTTTTCGCATTGCTTCATTTTCTCGACGAATTTCAAGTCGATCAATAGCACGTTCGATGCCTTCTAATAGGCGGCTTTCCTCGGTGGTTTTAACGAAGTAATCGTAGGCACCAAAACGAATACAATCCACGGCAACTTCAATTTGATTCATGCCACTTATTATAATGACACCAACCTGAGGGTGTTTTTCTACAATTTCCTTGAGCAGTTGATCGCCAGAAATATGCGGCATATTTAGATCTAACAAAACGAGTCCGATTGGATTTTCGTTAATCATGGTCATAACTTCACGGCTATCGCTAGTTTGGTAGGTATGATTGATACCAGTGCGACGTTCTAAGGCGATAGATAAACTGCGAATAAAGCTGGGTTCATCATCGACGATCAAAATGCCAAAATCGGGGTAACGTACTGTGTTCATATTTATTGTTCTTCTGCTTTGGGGAGATAAAGGGTTACTTTAGTTCCTTCATCTTGTCTGGAGTCAAAGGTTAATCGTCCACCGTGTTCTTCTACGATACTCGAAGATATCGACAATCCTAAACCTGTTCCACCTTGTTCGCGCTTTGTCGTAAAGAAAGGATCCGTTAGTCGTGATAAATGTTTATCTAGAATACCCGTGCCATTATCTTCAACGGTTAAGCACACCATCTTTGTTTCACTGTTATAGGAGGTACTAATCGAAATGCTTTGTTGTATATCATTTAGTGCCTGGCAAGCATTGACGATTAAGTTAATAACCACCTGTTGTAATCGTTGTGCATTACCTTGAATACGAGGGATATGGCCAAGGTAGTTTACTGAAAAATTTTGTGTTGCTGAACGAATGGTATTATCAGTAAGACGAACTGCAGTCATCACCACTTGATTGAAATTGATCATTTTTAATAGATCAATGGGTTCCTGACGCGCAAAGTCGCGTAAATCATCAACGATACGACGAATATGTTGAGTACCTTCAAGCATATCCGTCAGCATTAATGGAATTTCTTCACGCATCCGACTATAACTCAATCCCGCAACGTAAAAGTCGCCATGGGTAGCGTAGTGTTCTTCCAATATCTCATCTAGGTCGTCAAAGGTTTCCTTTAACACCGGTAAATTAAGTAATAGTAAACCAGTTGGATTATTAATTTCATGGGCAACTCCCGAGACTAAAATACCCAGCGAAGCCATTTTATCTGCTTGGATTAATTGTTGTTGCTGTAATGCTAATTTTTGGGTTCTACGTGCGACTTGTTTAGTTAAGCTTCTATTCCAAATCACAACGCCACCAATAATGATAGTCAGAAATAGCGATAAACCCGCTGCGAGTAATCCAATGGTTTGCCAATCAAATTTCTTTTCGGTTAATGGGCCAAACCATTTATTATAAATCTCCTGTTGCTTCCCCGTATTCTTTAGGATTGCAAGTCCTTCACTAAATAATGCAAGTAATTCTTTTTTATCTTTCAATGCTGCATAACCATATATTTGTGGCGGTAGGGGATTGCCTACGGGTTCTATATTTGAAAGTGATAATTCTTGTCCGAGGTATAAACCGGGCAAGTTTGCTACGAAGGCATAATCGTATTGTCCAGAGGCAAGCAGTCGGAGCGCCGCTGCATGGGTATCAGTTTTTACGAAATGAATATTAGTGTTGGCGGCAACAAGTTGTTCAAACATAATGCCATTATTTTGTACCAATACCCATTTATCGGTTAGATCATTAATGTTAATAACGGGTGTGGCTCCTTTGCGTGCAAACACCGATTGATGAACTATCGAATGGGGTGGGGTAAATCCAAATATTTTAGCCCGTTCTTGTGAATAGGAAATGCCCTGTAAGAGGTCTATTTTTCCTTCTTCGAGTTGTTTTTTCATGTAGTCCCAACTGTCAAGTTTGATACGTACACGAATACCCATGACCTCAGCAATTGCTTTTGTTAATTCTGTATTATAACCATCGGGTTCACCATTTGCGTTTAGGAACTCATAGGGAGGATAATTATGATCACCACCAATAGAAATAATGGTGTTATTACCCTGAGCATAAAGGGAATGACTCAGTCCAATTAAGAGGATATAAAATAGATTCTTTATTCGACTCGGAATAATACAAATGCACCTATGAATTGCTGTAACTTCCGTGTTTAATTTAATATTTACAGCCATTTTAAAAATCCATCGGCATTATTTTAAGTCGAAATTATAGCGACAATTGGTATTCATGTGAATCGAATACAGGAGATTAAGATAGGTCGATCTATTTTAACAAATTGATTGTGCAAAGTGATTTTAATATTTATGGTAGAGCGACAATGTATTACATCCAAACTAAAAGGGTTGAAAATGATTAAACTTCACCATTTAAATAAATCACGTTCTAAAAGAATTATTTGGTTATTAGAGGAATTAGGCATTGAATATCAAGTCGTTCCTTATCAACGTGACAGTGTGACGTTTCTTGCACCGCCAGAATTAAAAAACATACATCCGCTTGGTAAATCACCTGTGATTGAAGACGCTGGAATGGTGATAGCTGAGTCTGGTGCTATTACTGAATATCTTATTGATAAATATGCTGCAGAGCAGTTTTCGCCGGTAAAAGGATCAAAGGACTTTGTTGAATATTCTCAATGGATACATTTTGCTGAGAGTTCCGCGATATTGCCGTTATTATTGAAAATGTTTATTAGTAAAGATGGTTGTAAAACCAATTATGTTGAGGGCTATGCCGATGCCGAAATAGCTAAAGTGATCAGTTATTTAGATCAATCTTTGCAGGGAAAACGGTATTTAGTGGCAGATAAATTAACAGGGGCTGACTTTATGATTTCGTTTATTATTGAAATTGTAAAAAATAATGGTCAGTTAGATAATTTTCCTAATCTCGTTGCATACGCTAAACAATTAGAAACGCATGATAGTTTCCATAAAGCGGACGAAATAGAAGCAAGTTACAGTTAATACTAAATACGAGGCAGTTAGACGCTAAGCCGTCAGATATTAAGCAATTGCAAGCAGTATGGAACCTACGGTCAGCGCACCTTTTAAATATTTACCTGCGGTATAGCTTGTGTCTTTTTCTTTGGCGGCAACTTCATCACTTTCTGGTTTATCGAGGCCTAATGCGCCGTGTGCAAATGAAGACAGCTGTTTAGTAATTTCAGTTGATTTTTCTTCATCAGAATCATGGTCTATTTCCGATAATTTAAACAGTAAATCTTGTCCCTCTTCCGTTTCCGATAAGGCACTTAGTAACGCTTTCCCTTCTTCAGAAATAGTGACGGTACTTGCTTCTATTTTGAGTGGGGCTTGCTTTACTTCTGGTGTTACTAACTTAGTAGACGATTTATCTATTTGAGTTGTTGTGATTGCGGGTGCATTATTTAGGCTTACAGATGTCATAGTTTACCTCATTAGTGTGCTTATTTATTAATCGGCAATAAAAACAAAAGCTTTAATGATTTTGTTTTTTAATTTACTGACTATGAAATTAGCAACAATTAAGCCAAGTTTGATTTTTAAACGATTTAGTCAAATTATTTTAATGATTAAATTGTTTTTTAATTTAATTTCAATGGATTATGCTTAATTAAATGTTTGTGGTTTAAGTTGAAAAAATAGAATTTGTACATTAATTACATATTTTAACTAAAAAATAATAAGGCAATAGTGTGTCTATAGCGGCAATATTTGCCCTAAATATTCTCACTTTATGCTAATTTGCCGATACACTGTATTTTTCTTATTTTGGGATAGTAATTATTTATGACACAAGGGCAATGTGATCAACTGGAAGGATTGATTCTTTCCAGGCAAACCATTGAAAGAAAAGAAGGGGTGGAGTTGGTGTTCTGGATGACCACTGAATCTGGGCCTTGTCGTGTTACTGTTCCGCAACAACGTTATGTCTTTTTGATTCACCAACGTGATTTAGCGCAGGCTAATCGTCTTTGGGCCGATAAACGTATTACTCCTCTTGAGGTACGTCCACTAACATTAAAATCCTTTACGGGATTGCTTGCTGTTGCTGTTTATAGTCTATCTAATCAACAACTACGTGCCCTTCAAGAAATACTAAAAGCTGAGAATATTGCTTTTTTCGAGTCTGACATTAAATTAACTGATCGCTATTTAATGGAACGCTTTATTTATGGTAGTGCCAAGGTGTGTACGGATCTTCGATGGACAGGGCGTTATTGGGAAGGTCAAACCCATAAATTATTACCTGCAGAGGTGGTCAAACCGCTTAAAATGGTTTCTCTCGATATAGAATGCAGCCCGCGAAGTGAACTGTATTCAATTGGTTTGAGTTATGGAAATGTATCTGTAAATACACCGACAGAGCAGGGCATTAATGATAATTGTCAATGTGCAGTAGTATTGATGATTGGCAAGGCGCAATCTGCCGATGATATTAATATTCATTGGGTTAATGATGAAATGGCGTTGTTAATTGCGCTTCAACAATGGTTTGAACTGCATGATCCCGATGCCATTATTGGTTGGGCCGTTGCCAGTTTTGATTTGCGATTACTGGCTAAGCGGGCAGAACATCACCATATTGAATTGCGACTTGGTCGTGATGGGTCACCTTTGCGTTGGTTGCCATTTCGTAATGATCCGGAGCAGGGAACCCTAATTTTAAATGGCCGTGTTGTATTAGATGGTATCGATCAACTCAAAAATGCGAGCTGGCAATTTGAAAGCTTTAGCCTGGAGTTTGTTAGCCAAGCAATGTTTTCCGAAGGTAAGTTGATTACAGAACAAAATGATAAAGGATTAGAAATAAAGCGTTTATTTCATCAGGATCCACTGGCATTGGCGCGTTACAATCTACAAGATTGTTTATTAGTCGAGCGTGTTTTTGCGAAAGCACAATTATCTGAGTATGCAATACAACGTGCACGTTTAACGGGGTTAGCACTCGATCGACGTGGTGGTTCGGTTGCCGCATTTACCAATTTATATCTGCCATTATTGCATCGAAGTGGTTATATTGCTCCCAATATTGGTGATATAGAAGCGCAGAATTCGCCGGGTGGATTTGTAATGAATTCAGTCCCTGGATTATACGATTGGGTGTTAGTACTCGATTTTAAATCGCTTTACCCTTCGATTATTCGAACCTTTAAAATTGATCCCATGGGCATGATTGAAGGATTACAGGAACCTGAAGTAGATTCAATTCCTGGATTTAAAGAAGCCCGTTTTAGTCGTGATAAACATCATCTTCCCGGAATTTTAGATAAATTGGCTGCCGCACGAGAAATCGCCAAAAAAGACAATAATCAACCCTTCCAGCATGCGATTAAAATTATTATGAACAGTATGTACGGAGTGTTGGGTTCTGCTGGATGCAGTTTTCATGATACTCGTTTAGCCAGTTCAATTACGTTGCGTGGACATCAAATCATGATGGAAACCCGTGAGTTTATTGAGCAGAAAAATGAACAGGTTATATATGGCGATACCGATTCAACTTTTGTTTGGTTAAAGGATTGCAATAATGCCGAGGATGCAAAGCGCAGAGGGCAATTATTAGAGAAGCAAATTAATGATTACTGGCAACAGAAATTACAAACAGAACTGCAACTGGATTGTTTTCTTGAGATTGAATTTGAAACCTGTTTTAGAAAATTCTTTATGCCAACCCTAAGAGGATCAGAAACAGGTTCAAAAAAACGTTATGCCGGATTAAAACAAACGGGTGATAGCGAAGAAATTTTATTTAAAGGGTTAGAAACCGTGCGTTCTGATTGGACTGAGCTTGCGCAGGTTTTTCAGCAAACTTTATATGCGAAAGTATTTGCTGATGAACCGATTGACGATTTGATTATCGATACGGTAAATCAACTCAATGAAGGTAAGCTTGATCAACAATTGATTTATCACAAACGTTTACGTCGTCCCTTGGAGGCTTATCAGAAAAATGTGCCGCCACAGGTGCGCGCGGCGAGGTTAGCCGATCAACATAATGCACGGTTAGGCCGACCATTAAAGTACCAACGACGAGGCCGGATTGCATATCTGATGACGCTTAATGGACCTGAGCCACAGGAATACCAGCAATCGACAATTGATTATCAACATTACATCGATAAACAATTAAAACCGATTGCCGAAGCGATATTGCCGTTATTGGGTAAGGATTTTGATCGGCTTATTTCCGATCAAATGAGTTTGTTTTAAAATGAAAAAACAGTTTTCGCTTGCAGACCTAATTTAAAACCCAGTTGATAGGGTGAACCTTTAAATGTAATTGTGCGCATAGTGTGTTTCTTTCTTTAATATACCCGTTACCAATCAAGATGCTGATTTCTGCATCTTGAATGGTAACGGGTATCTAATTAAAGGACAAAAAAATCTTCAGCTTCCAGTAAGGCGATAAGTGATATTAATGGTAAACCAACTAAACTATTGGGGTCCTTGCCCGCCAAACTATCAAATAAAGCAATCCCATAACCTTCACTTTTGAAACTTCCAGCACATTGATAGGGTTGCTCTTTATTAAGGTAATTTTTTATCATTGAGTCATTTAATTGTCTGAATTTGACCGTAAATGGTTCTACTAAGGATTGCACATTGCCCGTTACGCTATTGATGAGCGCTAAGCCTGTATAAAAGGTGATACTTTTGTTACTGGCTGCCTTTAATTGCGTAAAGGCGGTTTCAAAATTACCGGGTTTACCAAGAATCATATTATTATTAACGCAAACTTGGTCAGAACCAATCAGTAATGCATTTGGGTATTTGTTCACTAATGCTTGTGCCTTCGCGATGGCTAAACGCTCGACTAATTGAATAGCGGTTTCATTGGGAAGAGGTGTTTCATCGACGAATGGTTTATCGGTAATAAAAGGCACGCGTAATTTTTCTAATAGTTGTTTTCTATAGGGAGAGGTTGATGCTAAAACAAGTTGTTGGGGCATAATTGACTCTGTTATAATATATTATTAAGCCCTTATTTTATGGGGTGAAAAATAAGAAAGCGATAAGTTAATAAAAAAATCGTTATTTCTTTGACTATTTCTTTGACTATATTGACAGCAATCTATATTATTCGCGCCTATGCAAAAGGTTAAATTACCGATTAGCGTTGATCCTGTTCGCGCTGCACAAAAGCATTTGGAGCTAGATGCCCGAATTCCAAAAGCGCTTTTAAGCAGATTAGCAGAGTCAACAATCAGTATCCAATCTGATATCGACACGGTTTTTTCATTTGAAGTTGATCAGCAAAAGTTGAGAATATTTCATGGTAAAGCAAGTGTCGCAGTAGAGCTTCTTTGTCAACGGTGCAATGAACCTATGATTTATCAGTGTGATGCTGAATTTACGTATTGTCCAGTTCATAACCAGGAACAGGAAAATAAATTACCAGACGCCTATGAACCCATTTACTATGATGAAAATGGAGAGGTAAATCTTCATCAGGTTGTAGAAGATGAGTTGATTTTAACACTTCCGCAAATTGCTAAACATGCAATTGAGGATTGTAAAATCAATGACTTCGAACTTACCTTTGGTGAAATTGATGAAGAAGAACAGCGTCCCAACCCATTTGATGCTCTAGCTCAGCTAAAGCGCAAGTAACAAGCAGGAATTTTTAAAATGGCTGTACAAAAAAGTCGTAAAACTCGTTCAAAACGCGGCATGCGTCGTTCACATGATGCATTAACTGCTCCAGCTCAACTTACTGTTGATGCTACGTCAGGTGAAACTCACCGTCGTCATCACGTTACTGCTGATGGCTTCTATAAAGGCAAGCAAGTAATCGAAAAGTAAGTAATTGCTTTGCGTAAATTCACAATTGCGCTTGATGCCATGGGGGGCGATCTCGGCCCCCATATTCCTCTTTTAGCTGCCACAAAATCACTTCAGTTATATTCAGAGTTATCACTTATCGTTGTTGGTGATCAGGCTCAATTACTCCCTTTGCTTAAAAAACATCATCTTTTTGATCATCCTCGTTTGCAATTTATTCATGCTGATAATTTTGTTGCGATGGAAGATAACCCCGTTTATGTATTACGCCATGTTTCAGGCACATCTATGCATGTTGCTTTAGATCTTGTTGCAAAGGGGAAAGCTGATGCCTGCGTGAGTGCTGGTAATACTGGCGCATTAATGTTATTAGCAAAACACACCCTTAAAATGCTACCTGGTATTTCTCGTCCCGCATTAGTTTCTGGCTTACCAAATAATGCCTCTGGACACACCTATTTACTTGATTTAGGTGCTAATTTACAGTGTGATAGCGAAGCATTATTTAATTTCGCAATAATGGGATGCGTGTTGTGTGAAAAAGTTGAACAGATAAAAACACCTTCCGTCGCGTTATTGAATGTTGGTAAAGAAAGTAATAAAGGTTCCGATGTTATTAAACAGTGTGCGGGATTACTCGATGAGACAAAACATTTAAATTATACAGGGTTTGTTGAAGCGAATGAGCTTTTTTCTGGTGTGGCAGATGTCATTGTGACCGATGGTTTTAGTGGCAATATTGCTTTGAAAAGTTATGAAGGAATGGGACTGGTATTTCTCGAGCAATTAAATAAAGCGATTAATGTCAATATTTATAGCAAATTACTCGGTAAATTATTGAATCCAATTTTAAAAAAGCAACTAAAACATTTGCATCCAGATATGTATAATGGAGCAAGTTTGATTGGTTTACGCGGTATTGTTGTTAAAAGTCATGGGGGTGCAAACGAAGTTGCATTTACTTATGCTATTGAACAAGCCATAAAAGAGATCCAGTGGCAGATTCCAACTTGTATTTCCAGCAAGTTAGAAGCTGTTTTATTAGAGCGAGATTGTTTAGCACATGAATAGCAAAATTATAGGTACTGGTAGCTATTTACCAGCAGCGATACGTACGAACGATGATTTGGAAAAAATGGTTGATACTAGTGATGAATGGATCACAACGCGTACAGGTATCAAAGAACGTCGCATCGCTAACGAACAAGAAACAATTGCCTTTATGGGTAAAGAAGCTGGCTTAAAAGCATTAGAGGCAGCAAATATTAATGCTGAAGATTTAGATTTGATTATTGTCGGAACAACGAGTAATCAAAACGCATTCCCCTCAGCGGCCTGTGAAGTGCAAAATTTATTGGGCATTTATGATATCCCAGCTTTTGATGTTTCTGCAGCCTGTGCTGGTTTTACCTATGCATTGAGTGTGGCTGATACATTTATTAAAGCAGGCAGTGCTAAAAATGTTTTAGTGATCGGTGCCGATGCCTTAGCAAACACCTGTGATCCAGAGGATCGTAGCACTATTATTATATTTGGTGACGGTGCTGGTGCAGCTGTTCTAACAGCTTCGGAAGATGAAGGTATTTTATCTACACATATGAATGCAGATGGTCGTTTTGCGGATTTATTAAAATTGCCTAATGCCAAGCGTGGCAATGCAGATACAGTGAACGATGCATATATGTATATGGCTGGTAATGAAGTATTTAAAGTTGCAGTTAAAAAGTTGAGTCAAGTTGTAGTTGACACATTAGCGGCTAATAATATTGAAAAAGAACAACTAGATTGGTTAGTGCCGCATCAAGCCAATGTTCGTATTATTACAGCAACAGCTAAAAAGCTTCACCTGCCTATGGAACAAGTTATTGTTACCCTTGATAAACACGGCAATACATCTGCTGCTTCGGTTCCACTTGCACTTGATGAGGGTGTTCGTAGTGGAAAGATTAAACCAGGACAATTAGTCTTGTTAGAAGCATTCGGTGGCGGTTTTACCTGGGGTAGTGCACTCGTTCGTATGTAATTATTAAGTCGCTACTTAGTTCGTCTTTATTTAGACAGTAAACAGCTTAACCCTAAGCATTTACTGTCTATTTTGTTATAAAGGCAGTGGTTTTTAGCTACGATTAAGTAGAAACAGCATTAAATAAATAAACCATTAGGAAATATAAAAATGACAAACTTTACATTTGCCTTTCCAGGACAAGGTTCACAAAGTGTGGCAATGTTAGCCAACCTTGCTGAAACATTTCCTGTTGTTATTGATACCTATCAAGAAGCAAGCGATGCATTAGGTTATGATCTATGGGAGCTTGTACAACAAGGCCCTGCTGAAGCTTTAAATCAGACCGATAAAACTCAACCTGCATTATTAGCGGCGTCTGTCGCTATTTGGCGTGTTTGGGCACAACAAGGCGGCGAAAAGCCATCGGTTGTTGCTGGGCATAGCTTAGGTGAATATTCTGCGTTAGTTTGTGCAGGTGTGATTGATTTTAAAGATGCAGTAAAGTTAGTTGAGTTACGTGGACAGCTAATGCAGCAAGCCGTACCGGCTGGTGTTGGTGCTATGTATGCCATTATTGGTCTTGATGATGCAGCAATTGCTGAAGCTTGTGAAAAAGCGGCGGAAGGCGAAGTCGTTTCTCCGGTTAACTTTAATTCACCTGGTCAAGTTGTTATTGCTGGTAATAAAGCTGCCGTTGAACGTGCTGGTGTTTTATGTAAAGAAGCTGGTGCTAAACGTGCATTGCCTTTACCCGTTTCTGTACCATCACATTGTGCATTAATGAAACCTGCGGCAGATAAGCTAGCAATTGCATTACAGGATATTGAATTTAAAACACCTGAAATTGCGGTGATTAATAATGTGGATGTTGTTGCTGAAACAAATGCTGAAAAAATTAAAGATGCGTTAGTTCGTCAATTATTTTGTCCAGTACGTTGGACTGAGATTGTGACTAAAATGGCTGCAGATGGCATTTCACTACAGATTGAAGCAGGCCCAGGTAAAGTATTAAGTGGTTTGGTGCGTCGTATTGATAAAAGCTTTAAGGCTCAAGCGATTAACGATACTGCGACACTTGAAGCAGCATTAGCTGCTGTAAAAGGAGAATAATAGTGAGTATGAAAGATAAAGTTGTATTAGTAACAGGCGCAAGTCGCGGTATCGGACGTGCTATCGCTGAAAATTTTGCTGAATTAGGTGCAACGGTACTTGGTACTGCAACGAGTGAAAGCGGTGCTAATGCAATTAGTGATTACCTAGGCGATTCTGGTAAAGGTTTTGTATTAAACGTCACAGAAAATGACTCCATTGCTGCACTTTTTGATGCGATTAAAGCACAATACGGTGTTGTTGATGTGCTAGTTAATAATGCTGGGATTACGCGTGATAACTTATTGATGCGTATGAAGGATGATGAATGGAGCGACATCATTGAAACTAATTTAACTCCTATTTTCAAAATGAGTAAAGCTGCTTTGCGTCCGATGATGAAAAAGCGTGCTGGTCGCATTATTAATATTGGTTCAGTTGTTGGTACAATGGGAAATGCAGGCCAAACTAACTATGCAGCGGCTAAAGCAGGTGTAATTGGTTTTACTAAATCAATGGCACGTGAAGTAGCAAGTCGTGGTATTACGGTTAATACAGTTGCACCTGGTTTCATTGAAACTGATATGACGAAAGCATTGACAGATGAGCAACGTGCCTCTACTTTATCAGCAGTACCAGCCGGTCGTTTAGGCTTACCAAAAGAGATTGCTGCAACCGTAGTATTTTTAGCATCTGAAGGTGCTGCGTACATTAATGGCGAGACCATTCATGTAAATGGTGGTATGTATATGGTGTAGGTTTTCACCTAACCATAAAAAAGAGTTGGAATTTAATGCCTTTTTGATTAAAATCCGTTTATACCTAGTCTAACTGTTACAGAAGACTTGAAAATTAAGTGCGATAGCTTAAACTAGCGCCATTAACGCAATAGCGTATTCACAAAGGAAAATAAAAATGAGCAATATCGAAGAACGCGTAAAGAACATCATCGTTGAGCAACTTGGTGTTCAACTAGACGAAGTTAAAAACGAAGCTTCTTTCGTTGACGATCTAGGTGCTGATTCTCTAGATACAGTTGAGCTTGTAATGGCTCTTGAAGAAGAGTTCGATACAGAAATCCCTGATGAAGAAGCTGAGAAAATCACTACTGTTCAATCAGCAATCGATTACGTTGTTAACAACGGTTAATCATTCATCTTTGAATGAGAAATGAATTTTTAAAGGCGGTCTTCTGACCGCCTTTTGTTTTTTATTAGAGTTAGACTACCTAAGTGCTTATTGTAAAGAATGATGAAGTTTAGTTAGTCTAATTAAATTAATCCTAATTAGGAGAAGTTAAAGTGTCAAAACGTCGTGTTGTAGTTACTGGTTTAGGAATGTTGACCCCGGTTGGGAATACAGTAAATGAATCATGGGAAGCTGTTCAATCAGGAAAAAGTGGAATTTCAAATATTGAACACTTTGATGCTGAAAAATTTGCGACTAGATTCGCAGGTCTTGTGAAAGACTTTAATGCTGAAGATTACATGCCTCGTAAAGATGCGCGTAAAATGGATGCATTTATTCAATATGGTGTTGCTGCTGCGGAGCAGGCATTTACTGATTCTGGATTAGTTGTTAACGATGAAAATGCTGAACGTATTGGTGTGGCGATTGGTTCTGGTATTGGTGGTATTTCAACAATTGAAACTAATGTGCATAATTTTGAGAAAAGTGGTCCACGTAAAATTAGCCCATTCTTTGTACCTGCCACAATTATCAATATGATCTCTGGTCATGTTTCAATTAATAAAGGATTGAAAGGACCTAACATCGCTGTAACGACTGCTTGTACAACAGGTACGCATAGTATTGGTCTTGCTGCACGTATGATTCAATATGGTGACGCTGACGTAATGTTCGCTGGTGGTGCTGAAAAAGCATCTAGCCAACTAGGTATGGGCGGGTTTGCTGCTGCACGCGCATTATCAACACGTAATGATTCACCTGAAACAGCAAGTCGTCCGTGGGATGAATCACGTGATGGTTTTGTATTGGGTGATGGAGCGGGTGTTCTTGTGCTTGAAGAGTATGAGCATGCGAAAGCGCGTGGCGCGAAAATTTACGCTGAATTCTCTGGTTTTGGGATGAGTGGCGATGCATATCATATGACTGCGCCACCAGAAAGTGGTGCTGGCGCTGCATTATCAATGAAAAATGCAATTAAAGATGCCAAAATTAATGCAACTGATATTCAGTACATTAATGCTCACGGTACATCAACGCCAACGGGTGATATTGCTGAAACCCAAGCCGTTAAAACTATTTGGGGCGATGCGGCTAATAGCGTGATGATGAGTTCAACTAAATCAATGACGGGGCATTTATTAGGTGCTGCGGGTGCGATTGAAGCTATTTTTAGCGTATTAGCATTACGTGATCAAGTTGCACCACCTACGATTAATCTTGAAAATCCAAGTGAAGGATGTGATTTAGATTACGTTACCGATGGTAAAGCACGTCCAGCACATCTTGAATACGTACTTTCAAATTCATTTGGATTTGGTGGCACAAATGGTACGTTGATCTTTAAACGTATCTAGTTTTCATCTAAGTTGTTAAAATAAAGCCCGATCCCAAGATCGGGTTTTTTATGCTTAAAAGAAAAATTATGCTAATTAATGGAATACCAACAACTCAAATTTCAGCAACAGATCGAGGTTTAGCCTATGGCGACGGGCTTTTTTCAACCATCAAAGTTAAAAATGGACGAGCGTGTCTTTGGGAATTCCATCTAAAACGCCTTAAACTGGGTGCACAAGTGTTGTTTTTTCCACCCATTAATTGGACTGCATTAACCAATGAAGTTGTCTTATTAGCTCAAACGCTGGCGAATAAATCCGATGCGGTGATAAAAATCATCCTTACCCGTGGTTCAGGTGGAAGAGGCTATAGCATTCAAGGGTGTAACGCGCCTCAGCGTATCCTATCAAGCCATGATTTCCCTGCTTTTTATAAACAATGGCAAGCGCAGGGGATTGATATTATTTTGTGTCGACAACAATTAGCAATTAATCCTCAATTAGCCGGATTAAAAACCTTAAATCGCTTAGAGCAAGTTCTAATTAAACGTGAACTTGAGAGTCAACAAGCTATCGAAGGGATCGTATGTGATACAAATGGTAATGTTATTGAAGCCTGCAGCGCTAATGTCTTTGTTTATTTAAATAATCAATGGTGCACACCTAAACTTGACGGTTGTGGAGTAAAAGGGGTTAAGCGCCGACAAATAATGGAATCTGCATTATTGGCAAATATATCCATTATAGAAACACAACTAAGCGTTGATGATTTATTGAAGGCTGATGCAGTGTTTTTATCTAATGCATTAATGGGTATTGTTCCTGTTAAGAAATGCCAGTCACATGAATATTCAATGGATTCTTTTGCACTTATAGCGCAAATAAAAACAATGTTAATCGAGGGATAATGTAAATATGTTTAAGAAAGCAGGTATCTTTTTTCTGATTGTGATTATTGCAATTACTGTGAGTTATGTTGTTGTTCAGCAGAAAGTTGAAAATTATTTAACGACTCCTCGTATTGAAAATACAATGATGTTTACCGTGAATCCCGGTAGTAATTTTGCACGTTTGGGAAAAGGTTTTGTTGATCAAAATATTGTTGAAACATCTTATTGGTGGAAATTAGTGGGTAAAATCCATCCTGAACTAACTCATATTAAGACGGGTACCTATGAGTTCCAAAAAGGGTTTAGTTTAAATGATATTTTGTTAATGCTAAATCAAGGGGTTGAACATCAATTTAAAGTTACTTTTGTTGAGGGAAGTACCTTTAAAGAATGGATCGAGATTCTTAAAAATGCTGAATATTTAAATACTTTAAATAAGAGTGAAGCTGAAATACTAGAGCAGCTAGGCAGTAAAGAGTCAAAATTAGAAGGCTTGTTATTACCTGAAACGTATCATTACCGAGCCAATATGTCTGCGTTCGACATTATTAATAAAGCCTATGCACATCAGCAACGAGTCGTTGAAAAACTATGGGCTGAACGGGATAAAGATTTACCGTTAAAAACACCCTATGAAGCGTTGATATTGGCATCAATTATTGAAAAAGAAAGTGGTCTAAGTGCGGATCGCGATAAAATTTCATCGGTATTTGTTAATAGATTACGTATTGGAATGCGTTTACAGACAGATCCAACGGTTATTTATGGTATGGGCGATAAATATAATGGTCGTATTCGTAGTCGCGATCTACGAGAGGCGACGGCATATAATACCTATCGTATTAATGGGTTACCACCAACACCGATTTGTATGCCAAGTGAAGCCGCATTGTACGCTGCTTTACATCCAGCTAAGACTAAATACCTGTATTTTGTGAGTAAAGGTGACGGTAGTTCTTATTTTTCTAAAAATTTGGTTGAGCATAATCGCGCGGTCAATAAATATATTTTAGGAAAATAAATAATAGTGTGTATATTGAGTTGATAGCGATTGGTTAATTGTTATCGTCTCGATATATTTTCTGCGAATGAAACCCTACTATTTGTATGATTAAAAAGTAAGCTATAACAAAAGAAATGATCCATCAGCATTCTCTCTTATTTATTTCTTTGCTCTTCAAATCTTAAAATCAATAAAACAAACCTTGTTAATTCTAAATATTTGATCTTGGTTGAAATGTTTGTATTTAAAATGTGATCGATCTTACAGCTTGGCTTGGAAACCCTTTTTTTTATCTTTTGGCAACTTACTATGCTTATGTATGACAATATTACATAACTTGAGAGATTTAAAAATGAAGAAATTACATATTATCGCTAGTTCAATATTACTTACCTTACCTGTTGCGGTGTTAGCCGATGTTGCTAATAATGGCGTATCTTATCCAGTTCCCGCTGATAAGTTTGATATGACTCATTGGAAAATTACGATTCCGGCGGATATTAACCAAGATGGGCGCGTTGATGAAATTGAAGGCGTGGCAATGATGAGCTATTCGCATGAAGATTTCTTTCATCTAGATAAAGACGGTAACATGGTCTTTGAAGTACAAAACAAAGCCGTGACCACTAAGAATTCAAAAAATGCACGTTCTGAATTACGTGAAATGCCACGTGGTGCTAATTTCTCCATCGATACATCAGACCCAATGAATAACTGGTCGCTTTCAAGTCATCCTAATGCTGAAAATTACAGCTCAGTTGGTGGAACACTAGAAGCAACACTATGGGTAAATCATATCTCTGAACATGCTAAATACCCCGGCAGAAATGCTGCTCACTCGGTGGTTGTTGGTCAAATTCATGCTAAAAAACATAATGAATTAATTGAAGCAAAAACTGGATTTGGGCACGGTAATGAGCCATTGAAAATTTTCTTCAAAAAATTCCCTGGGCAACAATACGGTTCAGTTTTTTGGAACTATGAGCGCAATTTAGCGAAGAAAGATCCAAATCGTGCTGATATCGCTTATCCAGTTTGGGGGAATACATGGGAAAATCATACAGAACCGGGTGAAGCGGGTATCGCATTAGGCGAAGAATTTAGTTACAAAGTAAATGTTGAAGGTACTATCATGCATTTGACCTTTGAAACCGCAAGACACAAAACAGTTAAATATGATATCGATCTAAGTAAAGGTATTGATGATAAAGATTCTGCAACTGGTTATGCAGAAGATGATTTCTATTACAAAGCGGGTGCTTATGGACAGTGTAGCGTGAATGACACTCACCCAATTTGGGGACCTGGTTGTGCCGGTACTGGTGATTTTAAAACAGATAAGAAAAATGGCGATTACAATAGTGTGACTTTCTCTGCATTAAAACTTAATGGGAAATAATTAAGTTATACCAATATCTATTTAGTATTGTTGAAATATGTGGCTTTTGAAATCTGATTCGGTTTTAAAAGCCATATTCATTGTTGTTCTTACTTCATCCACTTCTTTTATTGTTTGAGTTTTATATTATTGCCGCTAGGTAGCAAGCGTTATTATTCCTGTGATAATGTGCTTTTATGCCGGTAATGCATTTGCAGTTCACCATGGCTAGGGATTAATCAAGCTCAATAAATGCTAAGTTGTTTTTTTCCACGGATGGTAAAAGATGGTTAACAATAGGAGATGAAATCATGAAGGTTGCTGTCGAAAGGTTACATGCCGTCGGAACATCGTAAAGCAGTAAAAGTTTTAAAAGATCGCCTATGTCGGTATTTTGTGGCTTTCTTTGCAGAGGATCTATCAATAATATAATTAAATCAATTTTACCTTCTGTGATCATTTCACCTAATTGTTGTTCTTCAGTTATAGCGTCTGATTTCAGTTTTATGATGTCGAAATTTTTGGTGCTTGTATCATTTAGTTTATTGTTAATCACCTTTCCAATTAAATCACCCATTGGTTTAGTTGAAATCAGTTTGTAACCTATTAATACACTATAATGGCATTCAATCCATTCTAATAAATCGTGTTTTCTATTATGTTGAGCGATCAAAGCAATTCGTCTTAATTTTTCCATTTAAAACTCCTTTTAATAAACGTACATAAAAATTAAAAGCTTAATTTATCCAAATAAAAAATCTCGCGTATAAATGTCATTATTTAATGAAGTATTCATTATTAGACGCTAACGGTTAACAAATGGCAATGGTTTTAATTGAAGTAATAAAGTCCTCTTAAACTCTCCTGCTAAATATTTAACAGGAAATTTTTTCGTTAACATGGTTTTATAGTAATCAAATATTGTGATTAGGTTGTTCTGTTCGCTTTTTTATTGATCTGACTTTATTAAGATGTTTTTGATTTGAAACGTTTTATCTCGTCTATGTGCTTGCTGCTTTTATCGCGTAATGGATTTATCAAAGAGGAATATTGAATGACTGTAACAGTGGTAAGAATTGTGCCATCAATACGCATTAAGAATAAGCGGGGTATTATGAATATCACACTTTGTCACCTTATTTAATTTTAAGTATGAAATAGGGGGGATGTAGTTTATTTATGAATTAGGATAGTTTTTATATTGAAAGGGTTAGTTATGCGAGATTATCTATCACTTTCAGTCGGGGAGTTTTAAAACTTAATAATCCAAATAAAATAAAAAGGGCGATCACCATTCGGTTATCACCCTAAAAATATCAATTAATTATTTTATCGATAATTTATTAGATGGTTGCTATATAAGCTTCCATATCTGTTTTTAAGTTATCAGATTTAGTACCAAAGATAGCTTGAACACCGTTACCAGAAACAACGACACCGGCAGCTCCAAGTTGTTTTAGTTCGTCTTTATTAACAAGGTTAATATCTTTAACCGTGATACGAAGGCGTGTAATACAGGCATCTAAGTTTTCGATGTTTTGTTTACCACCAAATGCAGCGACTAGGTTTTTAGACATATCAGAAGCATTTAGTTTTACGCTTTCTGTTGCTTCTTCATCTTCGCGCCCAGGTGTTTTAAGGTCGAGTGCTTTAATCATAATGCGGAATACTGAGTAATAAATAACTGCATAAACAAGACCAACAATGACTAGCAATACCATTTTCTGTGCGTTAGCTGAAAGTACAAGGAAGTCGATTAAACCGTGTGAGAATGAAGTACCATGTACGATACCTAACATATTAGTCACAACAAATGCAGAGCCAGCTAATAGCGCATGTACTGCATATAGAACAGGTGCTACAAATAAGAATGCAAATTCAATCGGTTCAGTAATACCGGTTAAGAAAGACGTTAATGCAGCAGATAACATAATACCCATTACTTTAGCGCGATTTTCTGGTTTAGCTGAGTGTGCGATTGCAATTGCAGCAGCAGGTAAACCGAACATTTTAAACATGTAACCACCAGCTAATTGACCAAAGCCATTTCCTGCAGCACGTGTTGCGTCGTCAGCTGAAAGGTAACAAGTTAATACACCGTTTAATTGTTCGCCCGCTGCATTTACACATGAACCTGCTTCAAAGAAGAAAGGAACATTCCAGATATGGTGTAAACCAAATGGAATTAATGAACGTTCAACAACACCGTAAATACCAAATGCCAATGTTGGGTTTTGGTTTGCTGCCCAATGAGAGAAACTTGCAATTGCAGAGCCGACTGGAGGCCATACTACAGATAAGATTGCGCCCATAATAATGGCAACCAGACCTGTCATAATCGGTACGGCACGTTTACCAGCAAAGAAACCTAAATATTCTGGTAGTGTAATAGTGTAAAAACGATTAAACATTGCAGCTGCAATACCACCGGCTACGATACCGCCTAATACACCTGTGTTTGCACCAGGTGCAAGTACTTCGATAGTTTTCATCATGATAAAGTAACCAACTGCAGCAGCGAGGCCAGCAACACCATCATTTTTAGTAAAACCAAGTGCAACACCGATAGCAAATAGTAAGGCCATATTACCGAAAACAGCACCACCAGCTTGTTCCATTAGGAGTGAGATGACATCTGGTAATATAGAAAATTTAGCCGCACCCACACCGAGTAAAATACCCGCTATTGGTAATACTGATACTGGAAGCATTAATGACTTCCCAACTTTTTGTAGGTTTCCGAATATATTCATAATATATCTCCATATGGATAGGTGGTTAGTATGTAAAACAATCACTTTGCTTAAATCTATACGGTAAAGTAAATCGATTCGCATTTGATAAAAGGAGTATATAGAAGGTGATTTATTCTTTTTGTCGAACCGGTCAAGTTGGTCATTAAGTTACAATTGTTAACTCGCAGTAAGGTATTGTTACACTCTGTTACATAGCGGTTTTATGAGTGGTTTATTTTGTGACTTTGTCGATTTTTTATCGATAATTGAGCCGTTGCTGTTTCCTTTCACTTCACTGTTAAATGCGTATAATTAGCTGCACATAAATAATAGGGAAGTCTTAGATGTCTGCGTTTAAAAAATTAGCCGGTAAATTTATTGTGATTGAAGGTTTAGAAGGGGCAGGTAAAAGCACCGCAATTTCCTATATTAATAAATGGCTTGCATCCAAAGGTATTCTCAGTGATAACGTGGTTTATACACGTGAACCGGGCGGCACTGCCTTAGCAGAAAGAATCAGAGATATTGTCAAAATGGAAGTGCAGGGTGAAGTACTGCAAGATAAAGCTGAATTGTTATTAATGTATGCAGCTCGGGTGCAATTAGTTGAGCATATCATCAAGCCAGCCTTAGCCGATAATCGTGTCGTGGTTGGTGATCGTCATAATTACTCTTCACTTGCTTATCAAGGTGGTGGACGAGGGATTGACTTGCAATTGATTGAAGATATTAAACAAGTGTCTCTTGGGGATTTTAAAGCGGATTTAACTATTTATATTGATATTGATCCCGCCCTAGGGTTAAGTCGAGCAAGAGGGCGCGGAGAATTGGACCGTATTGAAAAACAAGCCATTGGTTTTTTTGAACGTACTCGCCATGTTTTTCTCGAGTTAGTGGCGAGTGATGATAATGCTTTTAGTCTCGATGGCAGTGAATCACCCGCGCAGGTAGAAAAAGCAATATTTAAACTGTTAGATAATTGGTTAGCGAGCCTTAAATAAGATGAATGATGAGACAAACGATCATTTAAAGTCAGTTTCAACGCCCTGGTTAACACCAACATTTCAGCAAGTGATAAATAGTTATCAGGGGGGGAGGCTTTCACATGGTTTACTGTTTACGGGTAGCCTTGGGCTTGGTAAATATAAGTTAGCCAAAAATATTGCTCAGTATTTATTATGTTCTGATAAACAAGCAAACGGGCCCTGTTTACACTGCCATTCCTGTAATTTGTTTTTGGCGAATAACCATTTAGATTTTCATTTGTTACAAAGTGAATCAGATAAAGCGATTGGGATTGAACAAATACGTGGATTGATTGAAATTATCAATGAACGGCCTAACCTTGGTGATAATAAAGTCGTATTAATTAAAAATGCAGCGCAATTAACAACGGCAGCTGCAAATGCATTATTAAAAACATTAGAAGAGCCACAGGGAAATACTTATCTTATTTTATTAGCTCGTACACATCATCAATTATTACCGACGATGTTAAGTCGTGTTCAGCACACCCACCTTCACACTCCTTCAGATGAATTACTATTAAGTTGGTTAGCTGAATTAGGGTTTATTCTTGAAGACAAAGGGGTGTTAAGGCTATTTCAAAACAGTCCATTAGCTTTACTGAATCATCTTAAAGTCGCGCCTGAAGCACAGGGGCAAGACGAACGAGTTACCTGTATTGAAGGGGTATTTTCACTACTTAATCAACCTGAAACCTTGTTTGATTTTAGTCGTTTTCTTGCAGAGTCCGTCGAAGGGCGTTTGCAATTATTGTTTTATATGCTGCACGATATTCATAAATTAAAACTATCACCAGAAACAATCAGCGATGATGTGGTTTTTGGATTTGCCTTGCCGCAATTACAAATCTGGCAGCAGCAGCTTCCATTACGGAGTTTGCGTTATTTATGCACCGAGTTATTACATACGCGCACATTATTACTTGAGAATAGATCGCTTAAAAAAGAACTATTGATTAACGCGTTATTGATAAAAATAAAAAATGAATTTAAGGAAGTTTGAATATGTTAGTAGATTCACACTGTCATTTAGACCGATTAGACTATGAAACAAGACATCAAGATTTAGCCGATGTGGTAAATAAAGCACAGCAACAGGGCATTGAGTATCTATTAAGTGTGTGTGTGACATTGAAAGATTACCCTGCAATGTCGGAACTGGTAAAACCATTTAATCAAATTTTTTCATCCTGTGGTGTACATCCTCTCTATGAAGAAGCGCTTGATGAAGCATTATTATTGGAATATGCACAGGATGATAAAGTCGTTGCTGTTGGTGAAACTGGATTAGATTTTTTCTATTCACCAGAAACAAAAGACAAGCAAATGGATTCGTTTCGTCGCCAAATTCGTATTGCGAAAAAAGTGAATAAACCATTAATTGTGCATACCCGCCAAGCACGTGAAGAAACGTTGCGTATTTTACGTGAAGAAGGCGCTGAGCAGGTTGGCGGCGTATTGCATTGCTTTACTGAATCATTAGAGATGGCGGAAGCGGCGATGGAGCTTGGCTTCTTTATTTCAGTATCAGGTATTGTTACCTTTAAAAATTCGAAAGAGTTGCAAGCGGTGATTAAAGCGATTCCACTGTCGCGCTTATTAGTTGAAACCGATTCACCTTATCTTGCCCCAGTACCGCATCGTGGTAAAGAAAATGAGCCTGCTTATACTCGAAATGTGGCTGCATTTGTGGCTGAACTTAAAGGAATTTCAATACAGGAACTTGAAGCGGTAACAACGGCAAACTTTTTCAAACTATTTGGTTTTGCTCAACAATAACCAACACGCTTATTGTGAATGTTATTTATGCCAAGCTGATTAAAGCTTGGCATTGTGGTGGTTATTCATCGGAGATATTAATCGACGTTAAGTATTTTACTTCTTCCATAACGACATAAGTACGAGAGTCTTTGATATCTGGGAGTTTTAATAATGTTTGGCTAAGTACTTTACGATAAGCCGACATATTGGCAACACGGGTTTTTAATAAATAATCAAAGTCGCCAGAAACTAAATGGCACTCTAAAATTTCATCTAATTCATTTGCTGCTTGATTAAAGCGTTCAAATACATCTGCGCTAGTTCGATTCAGGCTTATTTCGATATAAACTAATAAAGAAGCGTCCAAATGTTCAGGATCAAGTAGTGCAGTATAAGATTTAATGACTCCACTTTTTTCTAGGCGTTTTACTCTTTCCAAACAAGGTGTCGGGCTTAGTCCTACTCTTTTAGAAAGTTCAACATTTGAAATCCGGCCATTATGTTGCAATGCACGTAATATATTACGATCAATTTTATCGAGAGATATCAATTTCTTATTCCTATTATTGCTGTTATATACTCAAGCTCTGAATTTTTATATTGAAATAGTTTGGGTATACATAATTCCATTAATTATTTTTTTGGGTGAATATTGTTCGTTTGTTTACCTATTTTGATGATTATACAACGCATCTGTTTTTAATTTATTACAGTGCATCAAGTAGATTACAAAATACACTGATATAAAGTCAAAACATAATAGTCTTATTGTATCATTTAAGTGTGTTTTTTAGTGTTATTACGTTATTTCGCGTGTTACAGCGTAAAAATCAGTATTTAATAGTAAAAATTACCATTTAATAGGATAAATATCTTTGTTATTTTAATGCCTCTATTTTACCGGTTCGATTTTTACCTTATATCGTGCAAGTTGCTTTTTAACTTGCTGTTTTTTACCTAAATGGCAATAAGTTTAATTACAGTGCCGGTGATGCCAATGACGCGGTGACCTTTTGTTGTGCAAGCTTGTCAATTAACCCGCCCAATATAGCTAGACCTTCTAAAATTTTATCACTATGAATGGCTGAAAATCCTAATCTAATGTAATTTTTGGGTGCATCTTCCTCTATAAAAAGTGAATCACCTGATTCCACCAGTATGCCATTATCAGCAGCGATGGCTAATAATGCCTTACTTGTGACATGTTCAGGTAAACCTATCCAAAAACAAAAACTGCCTGCGGTTGATTGAATATGGCAATTTTTAATATACAGAGAAATTCCTTCTTGCATTAATCGCCATTTCTCTTCGTAGGTACGACGCATTCGTCTAACGTGACTGTCATAATAACCTTGGCTGATAAACAGTGCCGTTGTACGTTGATTATTTGAAGGTGGGTGACGATAATGAAAGTGACGCAGCTTGCGTAGTTCGTGTACCAGTTCTTTATCTGCAACAAGGTAACCAATACGAATGCCAGGTGTTAGTGATTTAGATAAACTACCCACATAAATAACACGTCCATGTTGATCGAAACTTTTTAATGCGGGAAGAGGTTCTTCAATAAAGTTAACTTCACTTTCATAATCATCTTCGATAACAACAAAGTTATCTTGATAAGCTTGTTCTAACAGTGCTTTACGTCTATTTACATCCATCGTTACGGTTGTTGGGTATTGATGGCTTGGGGTTACAAACACATAATTACACCCCTTAAGTTGCTCACCGAGTTGAACTCCGCCTTGATCGACTTTAAGTGGCTTCACTGGGCTGCCGCATAGCGAAATAATATGTCTTAATTCAACGTACCCAGGATTTTCAATGCCAAAGGTGACGTCTTTATCGGCTAATAAAGTCGATAGTAAATACAGTGAATTTTGAGTACCAAGGGTAATTAGCACTTCATCTGATTGAGCGACAATACCGCGCTTAGACAAAATTTGATGACGGATTTGAGCGATTAACTCTGGGTCATCCATATCGATAAAGCCTTCCACCCATTCATGTAATTTCCCTCTACTTTCAGCAATACGAGAGCATTCTCGCCATTGATAAAGTGGAAAGTCATTAACGTTAATATGGCCATAAATAAAGGGATAAGGGTTTTTAATCCAGTTTTTATCTTTGTTGAGGGACGTGAACTCGCTTGGTTTTGCTTGCATTCTCTTGCACCAATTTGGTTTTCTGGAGCTCGCTATTGGCTCGGAGTGCACTAAATTGATGCTTGATTCGAATGCTAAATCTGGGTGAACAAAAAATCCGCTACGTTTACGGGCAATTAAATATCCCTCATCGACCAAGCTTTCATAAACAAGCACAATGGTATTTCTGGATACGCCAATCATTTGCGCCATCTTTCGCCCAGAGGGGAGAGGCTTATCGCCAAAGGTGTCTTGCTTTATTAGTTGAACTAATTTTTCTCTGATTTGTTGCTGAAAACTGCTGTTGTCATGCAGTTCAATATTTATTAAAAAATCAGTCATTAGATTACCAACATAAAAAAGAGTGGAGCAAAAATTGCTTTGTTGAACGTAAAGGCATTGCAACAACTTAATACCTTAGTAAAGCAAAATCTAAGCCAAGGTGATATTTGAAAATATAACGGGGAAGTAAAATATTAAGTCAATCACAATGGACTGTTAAATTTAAGAAACTGGCTCTATCTCTTATTTCTGACACCACGTAGTTTTAATAGGGACAGCAACCTAACCTAAGAAAGGAATTTCAAGATGAAAATTTTTACTCCAACTAAAATTATGGCCACGATGGCCGCTATGGTCTTTGCTTCAAGTGTCTCTGCAAAAGATGTAACAATCGGCTATATGGGCATGTTTAACCCTTGGAAGCATGCGATTAATGAAAAATTAGTCGAGAAAGCAACTGGCTATGATATTAAATGGCGTCGTTTTGATTCTGGTGCAAAGGTAATTTCAGCCATGGCATCTGGTTCTATCGATATTGCAAGTGCAGGTTCTAGCCCAATTGCAGCAGCGGTAAGTCGTGGCGTAGAAATAGAAGTGGTTTGGATTTTGGAAAACATCGCAGATGCTGAAGCATTAGTGGTTCGCAACGACGCTGGTATTTCTTCACCTTCAGATCTGAAAGGTAAGCGCTTAGCAGTACCCTTTGTTTCGACAACTCACTTCCATACGTTGTTTGCTTTAGAGCAGTTTGGTCTAAGTGAAAAAGACGTTAAATTAATTAATATGCAACCAAATAATATTGTTGCTGCGTGGCAACGTGGTGATATTGATGGTGCATTCATCTGGGATCCCGCTCTAGGTAAAATCAAAAAAGATGGTCATGTCTTGATCACCTCTAAAACATTAAGTAGTTGGGGAAAACCGACCTTTGATGGACTCGTTGCCACTAAAAGCTTTGGTGAAGAAAACCCTGAGTTTATGGCGAAAATGATCAAAGTAGCATCGGATTTAGACGAAGAATACCGTGCACAAAAAGACACCATTAGCCCTGAAACTCCGATGGCAAAATCAATTGCCAAAATAACGGGTGGCGATGTTAATACCGTTGCTGAAGTTTTATCTTTGTATGATTTCCCAAGCATTGATGCGCAAATGTCATGCGAATGGTTGGGGTGTGGCTTAGAAGGTGGTGCAGCTAAATCACTTAAATCAACTTCTGAATTTCTTAAAACAGAAAAGAAAATTAACGATTTAATGCCTGATTACAGTGTCTTTATCAATCCTGAATATGCAGTTGCTGCAAGCAAGTTGTAAACATTAATTAAGTCCAGTTATCAGTAAAGGAGTTCTATGATGAACACATTAAAAATTCGAGACGTATCCGTCGTTTATCCTAGCTCGGAAGGCAGTGGCCCAGTTACCGCTCTATCAAATGTCAATTTAACGATGGAGCAAGGAGACTTGGTTGTTGCATTAGGTGCTTCAGGTTGTGGTAAGACCTCCTTACTCAATTTGATAGCTGGATTTATACGGCCTACGGATGGATATTTAACCCTAGGTAATAGCAAAGTTGATGGTTATCCACGTGTGCTGTGTGGGAAAGATATTGGCGATGAAGTTGTTGGGCCAGATGCTGACCGTGGCGTTGTGTTTCAAAAGCATGCTCTATTGCCTTGGCTTGATGTCGTTGAAAATACTGAGTTTGGTTTAAAACTTCAAGGTGTCGATAAAGCAGAACGTCGTGAACGTGCGATTGAATATCTAAAATTAGTTGGATTAGAAGATTTCCACCATCATAAAATTTATCAATTATCGGGTGGGATGCAGCAACGTGTTGGTATTGCAAGGGCGTTGACTAACGACCCTAAAATGCTATTGCTTGATGAACCCCTTGGTGCATTGGATGCATTGACTCGTGAATCATTGCAGGAGTTGCTACTCGATGTGTGGTGTAAAACCAATAAAATGATGTTTTTTATTACCCATAGTGTTGACGAAGCCTTATTGCTAGCAACGCGATTAATCGTTATGTCGCCACGACCAGGCAGGATTACTCATCAATTTGATTTAGATTTTAATCGACAGTTTTTAGATAGTCGAGATGCTCGAAAAGTGAAATCTAGTCCGGAGTTTATTGCAATGCGTAAACAAATTTTATCGATTATTCATGGCGATGAGCAATCTGCAGCCTAAGGAAATATTATGAGTACAAATACAATCGCAACGAACTTAAATGAAAGTACTAAACCAGATCCTAAAGCTGCAGCTAAGACGAAGAGTGAACCCGTTGAACAGGTTGATGTAGCAGCACCGACTTCATCATCTTTTACTGCTAAAATTAAACAGTTTTTCGCTCCGCGTGTTGTACCTACGGGTGAGTATTTTGGCACCCCCGGCGCAGGCGATAGTCGATTAATTAGTTTATTTTCAACATTATTTTTTCTCGCATTGTGGGCCTTTGTGACAGAAGCTGGATTGATTAAGCCGATCTTTTTACCCTCGCCCTTTGATGTGGTTGCACGACTTGGTGATGTGATTACCGATGGTTTTGCCGGTGCCACTTTGATCGAACATCTAAATGCCAGTTTAACGCGTATTTTTGGTGCATTCTTCCTGGCTGCTATTATTGGTGTGCCATTGGGGATTGCTATCGGTTGTAACCGAGTGATGCGTGGTATTTTTGATCCGTTGATTGAGTTTTATCGTCCATTGCCTCCATTGGCTTATTTACCACTTGTTATCATTTGGATGGGGATCGATGAATCAAGTAAAATAACACTTATTTTCCTCGCGATGTTAGCGCCGATTGTATTAAGTGCTCGGGCAGGCGTCGCTTCGGTTCGCCTTGAGCAAATTCAAGTTGCTTACTCGATGGGGGCAACACCGTGGCAAGTGGTTACACAGGTCATTAGCCGTGGTGCGATGCCTGATATTATGACAGGTATGCGTATTGCAATTGGTTTTGGTTGGACAACCTTGGTTGCTGCCGAAATGGTTGCTGCTGAACGAGGTATTGGTTTTATGGTGCTTAATGCTTCAGAATTCCTTGTGACCGATGTTGTTATTGCAGGTATATTTGTGATTGGTATTATTGCCTACTGTTTTGATTTATTTATGCGCTACCTAGAGACAAAATTAATACCTTGGAAAGGGTATAACTAACTTTTAAGCATTAATTTTAATAAGCCCGGTATTGTTATTACAGTATCGGGCTTTTTGCTTTTAAGGGGAACTTGATTTTAATATAGTGCGCTGATTATCCTAGATATTTTGTAATTTAACCCATTAAATTCAACTTTATCATCATCTCGAAAGCGAGGAGCAGGTAGGGCGTTTAGTTATTAATTTAAGGACAAATACGTATCCTTTTACCAATACACATTTGTTCGTTACTGCTAGCCAGAACAAGATAGCAACCGTTTATATTAATTTGCACCTCGAACTAAACTATTTCCTATGCGAACTGTAGAGCCTATATTTAATGAAATTGGTGTTACGAGATATCAAACGCGGAACAAATAAGGGGGCAGGATATTTTTTAGACTTTACTCAGAGAGAAGAAAGGTGGGGAGTGCCTTGTATGAATTACTTTATACAAGGGCTTATACCCATTACCCTTTGGGTCACTCGCTCATGCGTTGTAACCTTGATAAGGACCCGTCCTTGATATCATATTACGCCTTATCTTGGCATCCTAGCGAGTGACTGATAAATGCACATTGATTGGTAATGGGTATATATTAAGACATTAAAATAAAGGAAGAATTAATTATTCCTAGTGTTGCAACAATCATCATAACTGGTAGTGCAAAGCTTTTTAAAGATTGTGGTGGCTTTTTCTTAAATAAAACTTGCCCATATTGAACGGCAATAATAGTCGGAAGTATTAAAATTAAAACTCCCTTTAGCACAGTGCTATCGACAGTACCGCCAATAATCAGCGTACAAATCGCAAGCAATTCACTCGTGATAAAAAATAAAATCATCGTGGCACGTTGAGTTGTCGTGTTTAAGCCGCTTGATAGCATGTAATAAACAATCATCGGGCCACCAACAGATGCACTCGCTGTACCTGCACCCGATGCTAAACCAAAGCCAATTTTAGTTTTTAATTTTTTCGGGTTGAAGGGATTAAATTCTGATAATAACAACAGCGATAAACCTAGAATGCAAATGCAAATGAGTAATTTAAGTATCTCTGCGGGAATTAATTGCAAAATACAATAACCAATAGGAATCCCCAATATAGCGCCAAATATTAATTTTTTTAATGTATCGATATCTGCTTGTTGGCGAGCCATTTTAAATAAATTGATGCTGCAGATTAAATCTAATGATAATACGAGGGCAACACTTTGTTGAGGTGTTAATACTAGGTTTAATCCAACCACTGCAATTGCGGCAAATCCAAATCCGCTAAAGCCACGTACAATACCGGCAAAGATCACGACCGGAATTGTTAACCAAATTTGCTCCATTTTAGCTCCTTTTCTGTTAAATTATTAGACGATAGTTTGATTATTACAACATCGTCTAGAGGTGGTTAGAGCCAATTAAATCCATCGTTAGTTCCACCGGCTTTTTGATATTAATGGCAGTTAATATTGTTTATATTTATTGGTTCTATTTATTCATTATATTGGGACTATAGGCGGGAATTATCCTAGGTTAATGTGCTCTTATACCCATTGAAACTTATGATTAATAGGATAAAGTGGTAGTCTTCAACTTGATTGGTAATAGAGGTATTATAATATCTCGCAACGGATTTAATCTGCGAGTTTTTCTTGGTTAACGATAATATTCTTACGGTAAGTTTTGGGAAAATATAACATTTAAAAGGAATAATAAAATGACAGAACAGCAGCAACTCCCTATTGTTTTAATTACTGGTGCAACGGCGGGGTTTGGATTGGCAACCGCTAAGAAATTTGCTAAACATGGTTACCCGATTATTATCACAGGACGTAGAGAAGAACGTCTAATTGCATTAAAAGAAGCGCTTACACCGTTAACGAAAGTGCATTATGCAACGTTAGATGTGCGTGATAGTGAAGCCGTTGAAGCATTTACTCAGGCATTACCTGACGATTTTAAAAATGTCGCAATTTTAGTAAATAATGCCGGGCTTGCATTAGGGACTGAGCCGGCAGATAAAGCTGCACTTAGCGATTGGCATACCATGATTGATACCAACGTAACCGGGTTGGTGAACGTTACTCATGCATTATTACCTGCATTACGCGCTCAACCAAGTTCAACCATTATCAATTTAGCCAGTATTGCAGGCAACTGGCCGTACCCTGGTAGTCATGTTTATGGTGCGAGTAAAGCGTTTGTTGCTCAATTTTCTCGTAATTTGCGTTGTGATTTTGCTGGCACGGGTATTCGTGTCACGAGTCTTGAGCCGGGTATGGCTGAAAGTGAATTTAGTCTTGTTCGATTTAAAGGCGATGAAGATAAATATAAACAAGTTTATAGTGGTATGACGGCGTTACAGTCAGAGGATATTGCCGATATTATTTTCTGGATTGCCGAGCAACCTGCGCATATTAATATTAATAGTTTAGAAGTTATGCCAACTTCTCAAGCATGGGATAACTTTAAGGTGGTTAGAAAATAATCGCAAATTATTCACCTCAAGGAATGTTATTTTTTGAGGTGAATTTTCTTATTTTAGTACATTATCGTTTTTAGGAAATTAACATGTCATTGGAAGGTGCTCTTACTTTTTTTCTCGCTATTTTTATTTTTGGTATTACCCCAGGGCCCGGTGTATTTGCCATTTTATCAAGAGCATTGGTATCGGGTTCAAAAAGTTGTGTTGCGTTGGTGATTGGCATGGTGTGCAGCGATCTGATTTATTTAATTCTTGCTTGTTTTGGTCTTGCGACCATTGCAGAGCATTACGGCGAAGTGTTTTTGGCCATACGCTATATTGGTGCGGCTTATCTTATTTATCTCGGTTATAAAATGTTTCGCGCGATACCGGAAACCAAAGCAGCCATAGAAAATGGCACCGTTAGTCATCATTACACTCTAGTGGGAAGTTGGCTTCAGGGATTTTTAATTTCAGCATCGAACCCTAAAGTGATTCTTTTTTATATCGCTTTTTTACCGACCTTTGTGGATTTAACCGTGCTGAGAATGGAAGATATTACTTTAGTTGCGGTATTGGCAGCTATCGCGTTAACATCGGGGCTGATGTTAATTGCTTATGGCGCAGCTCGTGCTGCTCGGTTATTAAAAACACCGGTTGCACAAATTAGATTAAATAAAGGCGCAGGGAGCATTATGTTTCTTGCTGGTACATATTTAGCTGTGAGCCGGTAACTAATTCATTTCATACTTATGTATTTAACTTAAGTAAAGCAGAAAAGAATTAAAATCATTAAAAAATTCACCACAGAGGACACCGAGTTAAAAGAGAAAGACACAAAACGAGTAATAATTAGTTTATAACGTATTGTTTAGTCTTTTCTCCATGAAGCGCATAGCGCCTCTGTTAATGAATGCGAACCGAAACTCAATTTTGCAGTCACATGAAGTATGCGTGGCAGAGCCTTTAAGCTTTTTACAAAAACAGCCTGAGTAATCTACAAAAGCATGATTCATTATTATTAATGTTAGCTATTTCGTTACATAAAAATCAATAAAGTTAATCAGTGATAAGCTGCCATAAATGATAGCGGCAATGATAATCATTGCAGAAAGTAATTTTTTGATGGTGGCTTCTTTATTACCGACAATCCCAGGGTTATGAAATAGAGAAGAAAATCGCTTTTTATTTGCTAAATAGAAAAATAATGAAAAACCAAATATCATAAGCGCATCGAATTGCATAAAAGTATTATCGGTTTTCCTACCCACCTTGAATAATAATATCCCTAGCGCGACCATTAGCATATATGTTCTTAACCAAGCAAGGGCGGTACGTTCTGGTTGAAGACCGGGATCTCTATTTTGTGGAATCATAGTAAAATCGCAATGATAATAATGGTAGTGAGGAAAATAACAATCCCACTAATGATTTTTAGGAATTTTGTATAGCTTAATTCACTGTTATTGCGCATTGCTCTTTCATTCGAAGCCCATCGTCTATAGGCAAAAAGAGCGAGTAGGCCAGAACATAGGCAAAGAAATGTTGAGAGAAAAATACGGATTAATGGGTTTGCTAATTCAGGCGTTAATTGATCGATAGCGATAGCGCCCGCAAGTAACGCCATTGCGGTTCTAATCCATGCGAGATAGGTCCTTTCATTGGCAAGTGAGAAACGATAATCAGGGGCTTTGCCGAGACTGCGCCAATTTGTTTTTACTCTTTTAGTTTTTAAAGTCATATCGCTACTTATTTATATCAGATAATTAATATTAGTTTGAAAAGAGTAGTGTTTGGAAATGTGAAAAAATGGTTTTAATAGATTTTATGTGAGTTTCTGTTGTAATGCAAAAAAGGCGAATGGTAGTTAACCATTCGCCTCAAGCTGTTTAAAAGTGGGGGCAGCTTAAAAGGTTATTCAGCTGTTTTTTTGGCTAAATCAATGTAAATTTCACGCAGTTTATTTGAAATTTTACCCGGTTTTCCATCACCAATCATAACGCCATCTATTTCAACAACAGCAAACACAAAGGTCGTTGCAGAGCTAATAAATGCTTCTTTTGCTTGGCGTGCTTCTTCCGGTGTGAAAAGGCGCTCTTCAATTTTAATATCTTCTTTTTCAGCAAGTTCTAATAGCGCTTTACGAGTAATCCCGTGCAAAATATCATTGCTTAATGGACGTGTTACCACAACATCATCTTGAGTAACAATATAAGCATTATTTGAACTACCTTCGGTAATATAACCATCTTCAACTAACCAAGCATCATCTACATTTTTATCATGTGCAGCTTGTTTTGCCATACATGGTGCAAGTAGGCCAACGGTTTTAATATCACGACGTTTCCAGCGAATATCATCTAATGTGATGACTTTCATGCCGGTTAATGCTTTTGGTGAATCAATAACTTTACGTGCTTGGGTAAATAACACTAATGTTGGTTTTACATTTTCAGGGTAACCAAAATCACGGTCGCCTGCATTCCCACGGCTTATTTGTAAATAAATTGCACCTTCTTCCATGCTATTTTTTTCAACAAGTGCACGTTGTGCTAGTGTGATCTCATCAAGTGAAACAGGTAATGCAATTTGTAATTCATTACATGAACGTTGTAAACGTGCCATATGACCATCGTTATCAACTAATTTTCCATTGACTACGGCTGTGACTTCATAAACAGCATCAGCAAATAAAAAGCCACGGTCAAATATAGACACTGTCGCTTCACTTTCTTTTAAATATTCACCATTTAGGTATACGGTACGTTCCATCATTTATTCCTTGTAAAATAGCAATAGTGAATGCTATTGCTTATAAATAATTAGTCGCTAGCCCCAAAGGCTGGCAGGAAAAACTTTCATTAAACTGTCATCAAATTCAATTGGGCTTTCTCGGTCTTCTGCAAGCAGTAAAGGACCATCGAGATCAACAACATCAACGCCTTGAGCAACCATAAATGCAGGTGCCATTGCTAGTGATGTTGCAAGCATACAGCCGACCATTACTTGTAAACCGGCTTCTTCTGCTTCTTTTTTCAATGCAATTGCTTCGGTTAGCCCACCCGTTTTATCAGTTTTAATATTGATCATGTCATAACGACCGATAATATGTGGCAAACTGCTGCGATCATGGCAAGACTCATCGGCACATAACGTGATTGGTCTTGGAAGACGAGCCAGTGCTGAATCATTATTTGCAGGCATTGGTTGTTCAATCATTTCAACGCCAAGCTTGACCAATTCAGGGACAAATTTCAGATATTGTGCTTCGTCCCAACCTTCATTGGCATCAACGATAATACGTGCATCGGGTGAACCTTCACGTACTGCTGCAACACGTTCGATATCACCTTCTCCTGCAAGCTTAAGTTTAAGCAACGGGCGATGTGCATTTTCAATTGCAGCTTGTTTCATTTTTTCGGGAGTATCTAGTGATAGCGTAAAAGCCGTAATTAACGGCTGTGGTTTAGCGACCGATAAGTACTCCCAGATTCGATGACCTGATTTTTTACATTCTAAATCCCAGTAAGCACAATCAAGCGCATTTCGTGCAGCGCCTGCTGGTAACAAAGACTGCATTTGTTGACGTGTTAAACCATTTTCAATTTTTACTGCAAGTGGTGCAAGTTCAGCAAGTACCGACTCAATCGATTCGTCGTAACGTGCGTAAGGTACACATTCACCCCGTCCTACATATTCGCCTTGGCGTAGCTCGACAACGACCACTTTGGCATGGGTTCTGCTACCGCGAGAGATGGTGAACGTACCGCGAATAAGGAAGCTTTCATCAAATAGTTTAACTTTCATCATCGTATCCTTAGATTTTCTTTAGTTCATCAACAATGCGGCTCATACCTTCACGGAATGGGTCAACAGCAGGAAGACCAAATTCAGCTTCAATGTCTGCAAGTAGTGTGGTTGCTTCAGCATCTGTTAATTTTGATGTGTTGACTGAAATACCAACAAATTTAACCGCAGGGTTAACGACGCGTGCAAAGGTAAGGTTTAGATCCATACAAGTTTTTAGATCTGGCAAAGAATAAGTTGGTAAACCACGCATGGTTGTACGTGTTGGTTCGTGACATAGAATTAATGCATCGGCTTGTGAACCGTGAATAAGTCCGGCTGTTACACCTGAGAATGAAGCATGGAATAATGAACCTTGACCTTCAATAACATCCCAGTGATCAGCATCGTTAGCTGGAGAGATAGTTTCAACTGCACCCGCAATAAAGTCAGCAACAACTGCATCAACACTCACACCTGAACCACTGATGAGAATACCTGTTTGACCCGTTGCACGAAAGCTCACGTTCATGTCTTGCGCTAGCATCTCTTTTTCAACAGCAAGGGCCGTGTACATTTTACCTACAGAACAGTCAGTACCAACCATTAATACACGTTTACCAGTACGTTCTAGACCACTTGCAACGGGGAATGTTTGGGTTGGGAAACGTACATCAAATAATTGGCGACCTAGTTTGTCTGCCAATGTTTTAAGTTCTGGGATGTCGTTTAATTTATTGTGTAGACCTGCTGCTAAATCAAAGCCAGCTTCAAGCGCTTTAACTAAAATAGCAATCCATTTATCTGAAATGATACCACCACGGTTGGCAACACCAATGACCAATGTTTTTACACCAGCGGCTTTTGCTTGCTCAATATCCATGTCAGTTAAGCCACAGTCCGCAACACAGTCTTCCATACGGAATTGACCTGCGCAATATTCTGGATGCCATTGTTTAATGCCTTGTGCAACTTTTGCTGCCAGTGGATCCTGTGCATCGCCTAAAAATAGCAGATAAGGTTTTTGAATTTCCATTTTATTTATTCCTATTAGTAGTAGGCCTAATCCCATTTGTTAATAAATGAGATTTATCAGTAAAAAGTAAGTGTTAATCTAACTCGCTGTTCACACAGTTAATCAGTTAGTGGTAGATATAACTGCAGCTTCTGTGCCAAGAATATATTTTATAATTTAGATTGGCAATACGTAAAATAAGCAGTAAATTATTGATTGATAAGTTATAAAATACGAAATGCCAGATTGCATTATTATTTCTATATTTGTTTGGTTTATTGTTCTGTGTTTTTGATGTTATTTGGTTTTTTATTCTCTATCGGTTGGTGGTTTTTTATTGCGTATTTTCGCTGTATTTTTGAAATATAATGTTTTTAATAATTTACTTTTAGTTTTATTTTATGTTTATGGGTAAATTACAAAGTAGACGGACTATAAATGTAGGTATTTTTAGATAAAAACACGCTATATTGCACCAGTTTTGGGCTTTTTTGCACTTTTTTGGTGCTAGGTGTGATTGGCTTTAATAAGGCTGTTTAAAACGATTAATACACTATTTAAACGATTTATTAATTTGGTATTAGATATTTGCTGTCTTTTTGCAATATAAATGAAAATATTTAATTTATATTGTTCTGTTGGTTTGTTTTTTGCTAGTTTATTTAACTATATAAAGTTGTGCTGTTGGGATGGTTTTATTATTATTTTTAATAGAACGAGAAAATTAAGCAGTATTAACGAGTAATATGGGGGAATTGTAAAATTTAGCCTCCTATTTCTAGCACCGCAATTAATAAAATAATACAGATAAAGGAAATACTATGTTAACAGCTGAAGCCGTGATTGATCTTGATGCTTTACAGTACAACTATCAGCTTATGCGCACTAAATCTCCCACTTCGAAAGTCGTTGCCGTTATAAAAGCAAATGCCTATGGTCATGGTGCTGTTGAGTTTGCTAAAGCGCTGCCAACAGCAGATGCCTTTGCGGTGTCACGTATTGGCGAAGCTATCGAATTACGTACTGCAGGTATTCCTCAGCCTATTTTATTGCTGGAAGGGTGCTTTTCTCCCGATGAATTGCAGTCTGCGGCAACATTGGGTTTTCATACCATTATTCATAATTTAAGGCAGCTTGAAGAATTAGAGCAAACGGATTTAAGCCAACCTGTCCAAACTTGGATCAAAGTGGACACTGGCATGCACCGTCTTGGTATTTTACCGGAACAAGTCGCCGATTATCATCAACGTATTAAAGACTCTGGTAATGCAAAGGAAGAGATTGGCTTTGCCAGTCATTTTAATTGTGCCGATGAGTTAGATAGTGACGCAACGGAACAACAAATAGCCGTTTTTGAACAAGCAACGAAACCTTTTTCTGGTCCTAAAAGTTTAAGTAATTCAGCGGGGGTTTTATATTGGCCTGCTGCGCATTACGATTGGATGCGCCCTGGTATTTCATTATATGGGATCACGCCTCGTGTTGACTCTACCGGCAAAGCGGAAGGTCTTCATCCTGTGATGACCCTGCAATCCAAATTGATTTCCGTACGTAAACATAAAAAGGGTGACCCTGTCGGTTACGGGAAAAAATGGGTTGCGTCGCAAGACACCTGTATTGGCGTGGTGGCAATGGGATACGGCGATGGGTATCCGAGAACGGCAGAAAGTGGTACACCGGTTTTAGTGAATGGGCGTCGAGCAGCGATTGCAGGTAATGTCTCGATGGATATGATCACCATTGATCTAGGGCCCGATGCCACGGATCAAGTGGGGGATCCTGTTATTTTTTGGGGAGAAGAGTTACCCGTTGAAGAAGTTGCATTACATGTTGGCACAATTGCCTATGAATTAGTCATTAAGCTGACTGCTCGTGTTAAGAAAACGTATATCCATTCAGGCTCATCTCAGCGTTAAAGGACAGACTATGCAACAATTACAAACAACCAAAGCAGCTTCATTGTGGTCTTATTTTTTAACAATATGTTCGATTCCACATCCCTCAAGACATGAAGAAGCTTTAGTTGCTTGGATTGTTAATTGGGCAAAAGAAAATAATATCGCTTGTCAGCAAGATGAAGTTGGTAATCTCATTTTACGTAAGGCTGCAACATTCGGTTGCGAACATAAAACCCCTGTTATTCTGCAAGGGCACCTTGATATGGTGCCGCAGAAAAATAACGACACGGTACATGACTTCGCGACGGATCCTATCATTCCACATATCGAAGGCGAATGGATGCATGCCAGTAATACAACCCTTGGCGCCGATAATGGTGTAGGTATGGCATCGTGCTTAGCTGTTTTAGCTGATGACACAATTAAGCACGGTCCATTAGAAGTCCTATTGACCACCAGTGAAGAAATTGGCATGGTCGGGGCTTTTGGTCTTCAGCCTGATACGTTAACCGGTAAAGTGTTGATCAATACGGATTCTGAACAAGAAGGTGACTTATATATTGGTTGTGCAGGGGGCGTGAGAGCCTATGTCGATCTGCCATATCAAACACTTCCTGCTTCGCCAAGTGAAGTGGCCTATAAAATTACCTTAAATGGTTTGAAGGGGGGGCATTCGGGTTGTGATATTCATTTACTTCGAGCTAATGCAATCACTGTATTAGCACAAACCTTAACTCAATTTAATGAATTACCGTTTAATTTAGCGGCCTTTGAAGGTGGGAGTTTACGTAATGCCATTCCGCGAGAAGCCTATGCGATAATCACCTGTGGCATACAATATAAACAACTGCTAGACCGTTTAATTATGAATGCGCAGGCAAGTTTAGTGGACCAATATCAATGTGTTGAAGATAACCTTCTCTTATCTCTTGGTTCATGTGCACTGCCAGAAACTGTATTAACATCCGAATCGAAAGAGCATGTTTTAACCGCCTTAGCCAGCTGTCCTAATGGCATCTTTGAAATGGATAAAGATCTTGAAGATATTGTTCAAACCTCAAGTAATCTAGGCGTGTTAAGCCAGCAGTTAAAAGATGGCGACCCCGTGTTCACCATGGAGATGCTCGTGCGGTCTCAGGTTGAGCAAGAAAAGCAACAATCTGTACAAAGAATATTTGATCATTTTAAGCAGTTCGGTGGTAATAGTCATAAAGAAGGGGATTATCCCGGTTGGAAACCGAATACAGAGTCAGCGGTATATCAGATAGTAAAAAGCCAATATAAAAAACTCTTTGATAGTGAACCAAATACTATGGTTATTCACGCGGGATTAGAATGTGGTTTGTTTAGCAATAAATACCCGCATTGGGACATGGTTTCCTTTGGCCCAACCATTAAATTTCCGCACAGTCCCGATGAAAAAGTACATATTCCCAGTGTTGATAAATATTGGCAATTGCTGGTGGCGAGTTTAGAGGCGATCGACTAATTGAATTATGTTGATGAAAAGGACCGTAAGTTGAGTAATTATTTTGATCAAGTTGCTGATAAATGGGATAGCAATCCATTAAAAGTAGAACGAGCAAAATTAACAGCTAAAAAGATTAAAGAAGTTAACTTTGGATCTTTTCATCGTTTGATCGATTTTGGAAGTGGTACAGGCTTGCTAGGAATGCAGTTAAGCGATGTATTTAACGAAGTACATTTAATCGATTCATCTAGCGAAATGTTAAATATTGCAAAGACTAAAATAAAGCAAGCAGGATTGTTGAATATTCAAACGCATGATGTAAACAGGTTATCGGCTCTTGCATTGAACTGTTCAGTCATTGCCACCTTAATGACATTACATCATGTCGAAAATATTTATCAGTTCTTTGCTGATGCATATAATACGTTAGAGGATAATGGCGTATTAATTATTGCAGATTTATATTTAGAGGATGGTTCATTTCATAAGCATAACCCTTTGTTTAATGGTCATAATGGGTTTGATATTTTAGTTCTATCCGATATTGCCAAACAGAATGGGTTTGTTGTTGATAGTGCTGAGACATATTATGAAATTTGGCAGGAAAATTTTGAAGACGTTCGTGTTTCATACCCACTTTTCTTTTTTGTGGCGAGAAAATAAACTGCAGATGTAATTATGTTTTGCGCTATAAATTGGGGGAAAGTTGAACGAAAAATTTCAATGTCTATATCTGATAACCGGTAACCGTTATCTTTTAGGTTGGAGCTAATATGCAAAATTTAATTATTGACGATTGGCTTGGATTTTTATCGGTACTTTGTATTGTTTTTTTGTGCATTGCGAGTATTGCATTTGGGTGATTCTTTACGCCTTAACGCTTGTAATAGGGAAAAAAGAAACAAGTATAATGCTTGATGATAAAGCAATTCTAAAACATGTACGAAGGCTTGATTGGTATTTAGCATTATTTTTAGTTGTTACAGTTTCAATGTTTTTTGTATTAGGTTGTGCTTTATATTTAATCGAATAATTAATATTTTAACTAACACTCATTTAATATAAATAATGAGTGTATCCCCACCCACAAATACCTGAACATTTTCCCGATTAAATAAATAATTAAGACCCAACCGAGATTTTAAAAAAAACTTGAGAGTAGGATGGTGCTGTATTGCACTGCGTCGCTTCTGATTGCTCAGAAGCTATTTCTTTTCTATTTTTATCGAGAGATCCTATGAAACAAGAAAATGTTTACCAGCCCTTTTTATTCTCAAGTTTTCAGCACAGTTTCAGTATCACATTAAGCGATTTAAGATGGAAAGCGTTCGAAAATCATGATTTTCTTGGCGATGGAGAAGATTGGACTTTATTGATGCAAAACTTTTTGTCGGAAAAGAACCCTGCGTTATTAGAAAAAATCACCTTCGGGGAAGAAACTCTGATGTTCTGTATTAATAGTGCAGATAAAGTCGCATTGCATGAAGTAGCAGAGCTAGTGTTTGCATTTTATGAAGACGATGCGCTATTAGATGCTTGTATTACACGCTATGCGCAATATGATTTTGTACCCGAATTAGCTTCATAATATTCCAACGATAATGAAGCTAACGGATAAATGAAGATAGCTTGTCATCGTCCTTAAGTTTATTTTTGGGTATTGACCATTTTATCGTTTTTATTTTTATTTATCCGTTTGGCATATCATCGACCTCGATCACGCCTAATATTATCTAAACTCAACAATCCTGCCTATTATTAATAGTTCTATTACCTCATTTTTATCTATAAGGAAGTTAACATGTCGAATCGACAAAGAGAGATAACCTTACGTTTTTTAGCTGAACCTAGCGATGTTAACTTTGGTGGTAAAGTGCATGGTGGCACAGTCATGAAGTGGATCGATTTAGCGGCTTATGCATGTTCTGCAGGCTGGAGTGGTGAATATTGTGTCACAGCTTATGCAGGCGGGATTCGATTTGTGGCGCCTATACATGTGGGTAATTTAGTGGAAGTGACTGCAAAGGTGATTTATACGGGGGCTTCTTCTATGCATATCGCATTAGATGTACAAGCGAGCGATCCGAAAGACTTAAACAAAGTATTAACGACGCATTGTATTGTTATTATGGTGGCCGTTGATACAGAGGGAAAACCGACCAAAGTCCCTGAATGGCTACCTATGGAAGCGGAAGATATTAAGCTGCGTGATTCGGCGATTAAACTCATGAAAATGCGTAAAGAAATTGGCAACGAAATGGAAATGCACGTGAAGTTACTGAAGTGATAGTGCATAGATTCGAATAGTTTGGATATAAAATGAAATTTATTGTATCGAATAAATATGAAGCCGCAGTAGATAGTATTAAACGTAATATGCTCTCGTTTTATGAAAGTGTCGGACTAGCATGGCACGATGAATTAAAATTGATACTTTATAGTGAATGTGCTCTCTTTGATATTGTTGAAGATGAAATAATCGTCGGCTTCTTTATGTCCTTAGATAAACTCGATGCTTATTATGTGTCTGAATTGCATATTGACGATATGCATCGTGGCAAAGGTTATGGGTCAAAAGCATTATTAAAAATTCGCACTCTTGCTGGCATTCAAGGTTATGACGTTGTTAATATTTCCGCCATTAAAGATAGTGATGCGCTAAGGTTATACGAAAAGTTAGATTTTAAACGTACAGGTGAAAAACGTTATACGATTGAACTTGTTGCGAGGATATTAAAGTAAACGGCTAAAATTAAAGAAGGAAATAATTGTGAGTTTGTCTGAAATAACTTTTTTTGAACGCTTTGAAACCGATATTTTATTAGGAAATAAGACAATAACAATTAGGGATGAATCGGAAAATGATTATACGCCAAACAGTATTGTTCAAGTCTCTACCTATGAAAATGGGCGCTGGTTTTGTGCATTAAAAATTAAATCGGTTAAGGCTATTAGGTTCAGTGAATTATCTAATTTTCATGCGCAACAGGAGAATATGACTCTTTCAGAGCTTAAAGATATTATTCACGATATTTATCCCAATGTAGAAAACTTATATGTTATTTCATTCGAATTGATAAAGTCATAATGAATAAAGTCTACCTTACGGTAAATCTGAGCGACGTTTATTTATCAATAAACCCATGTTAACTGGCTGGTGAGCTAGTTTAATCAATATAGGAATGATATAAATTGAACCCACTTATTGAAAAGTATATTAGCTGTCCCTATTGCGGTGAAACCATTGATATTTTAATCGATTCATCGGATTTGGATCAGCAGTATATCGAAGATTGCCAAGTGTGTTGTAAACCCATTACTTTTTTAGTTTCTGAAAGTATGAATGGTGATATGGAAGTACGTGTATACAATGAAGATGATATCTTTTAATCGCTCTCACTATACGTTATTTTAATTTTTTACATGCTTCTGTAGATTACTCAGGCTAGCAATACAACGCACACTTCATGTGACTGCGACACTGCGTGAGGCGCTGTGTGCTGCACGGAGAAAAGACTAAAACAATATGATATAAGCTAATTATTGCTTATTTTGTGCTTTTCTCTTTTAATTCGGTGTCCTCTGTGGTGCATTTTTAATGATTTTAATTTTTTTGTCTGCTTTACCTGAGTTAAGTACATAAGCATGATTTTTTATTTTCTTACTAGACAGATTTAACCTTGAATTTATAGACTAAAAAGCTTTTATGCTATAAATAAGTGATGTTTTGTTTATATTGATATTTGCAAGGTTTAGCACTAATAAACTTTATGCTCTACGCTTAAGCTAATTCAAATACTTATCCACCAATTAGAAGTAGCTTAAGATGATAATGACGATAAATAGACAACTTACTGTTTTAATGCTGCTTATTATATTTTTTTCTATTATTGTGGCAATCAGTACCTTTAAAGTTGCTAGCACGTCTAGATTAAATCAACTCAATAGCCAACACTTCAATCACCTTATTGAATTTAATGAGCTTATCACAATTAATGAAAAAACCATTCCTGATACCGATGCGCTTAAGGTAGTTGTTAAAATAATTCAAGACCAACCTGAAATGTGTGTTGCTATTATTGGGTCGATTGACCGATTTTTTATGCGTTTAATAGAGACTGGAAATATTTTTAGTATTTGTCAGAATGATATTGAACTCGCAGATGATTTTTTAAAAAGTATCGAATTATTTGAAGCAGGGATAATAACTGAATCTGAAATGAAGGCAGAAATTAATAGTGCCTATAATGGATTCAGAGCAAACTCGATCAATTTTATTGGACCTGTCGATAAACTCACAGATTTTATTGTGATTGCATCCAATACACTCATAGTGGTTTTGTCAATTGTATTTTTTCTATTAACGTTTGCGATTTCAAAATCAATACTAAACGTAGTAAAAATGATGCAAAGAAAGACTGAACAGTTAGCGATTAGTGAGGAAAAAAACCGTTTTATCGCGAGTAATGATATGTTGACCGGATTGCCTAATCGGCATGCTCTTGACATGAAAATCAAGGATAAAATTTCGACAGTCGGTAATCAGAAGTTTGCTATTTTTTGCATTGATCTTGATCGTTTCAAAGATATTAATGACACAAGAGGGCATGCAACGGGAGATAAATTATTAATTAGCATTGCGAAACGTTTGTCAGAAATTATGCGAAAAAATGACTTGGTATTTCGATTTGGTGGTGATGAATTTGTTGCTATTGTTAATTATTCAGAGTCGATTGATGGAATTTATTGCATTGCTAGGGCATTAGTAAAAGCTATTTCAGAGCCCATCTGGTTAGGTAAATCTGATATTTATCTTACTGGGAGTATTGGTGTTGCCGTTTACCCAAATGATGCAAAAGACGCTGAATCTTTAATTAAATATGCTGATACGGCAATGTATGAAGCGAAAAAAAAGGGAAAGAATCAGTATCAATTTTATCAACAAACATTCAGCAAAGAGCAGATACGTCGTTTATCCTATGAATCACAATTACGCACTGCCATTGAAAAAGAACAATTAAGTGTTGTTTATCAACCAGTGGTGAATTTAAATACTTTTGCAATACAAGGTACAGAAGCATTACTGCGCTGGCAGCTCGACCAAGATACAATCATTCCTCCTGATGTCTTTATACCGATTGCGGAGTACTCAGGGCAAATTGTTGAAATAGGTGAATGGGTGTTGAGAGAGGCTTGTCGTCAAAATAAACTATGGCGAGATAGTGGTGCTACAAACCTTAATATTGCCGTTAATGTTTCACCTTACCAATTGTTTAGTCCCAACTTTTCTAAACTAGTTCAAGATGTTATGTCAGAATTTGATATTCCACCTTATTGCCTTGATCTTGAAATAACAGAAAGCATGACGATTGCTGAAAATCCCTGTATTTTAAAAACATTGAACGAACTATCTGAAATGGGTGCCAGGTTGTTAATGGATGATTTTGGCACGGGGTATTCATCTTTGAGTTATTTAAGAAAGTTACCCTTTGATATCTTAAAAATAGACAAAAGTTTTGTTAGTCATTACGATGCAATTGCCTCAACCATTATTGTAATGGGAAAACAATTAGATATGAAAGTGATTGCCGAGGGTGTTGAAACACAAGAGTGTCTAGACATTCTTTTACAGCAACGGTGTGATTACGCTCAAGGATACTTTTTCCAACGTCCTATTTTACCCGAACAGCTTGATATATTTAAAATATATAACAAATAATCTTTGCTTCAGGGCATATTTAGTTATCATGTTATTTTCTGTTTTTACCTTCAATTGTGTATTGTATAAGCTCGATAAAAGGCTGAAATAGATATAGCCAAGTTAAATAGGCTATGATTTGAAATAGATATTCTCCACGCTTCATTATAAATGACTTATCCTCTCTGAAACTTTAATTAATATGTATTAATATATGCTTTCAATTCAAGGCGTTCTCGCTTTAAATACATTAAAAGGACTTAGCTGTTCTATTTTTATTTTTCCTAACGACAACAGGAGTTGATATATGGAAAATCAGAGGGATGTACTTTCTGAGTCTGAATCTCAACGGGCGCATTGGCGAACCGTGTTACATGAAATTATTTTCGAGGCGGATACGCCGCTTGGTAAAGCATTCGACATTTTACTCATTGCGAGTATTTTAATTAGTGTCCTCGCTGTCATGTTAGACAGTGTGCAAGTTGTCCAGTTAAATTTTGGTAATTGGTTGTATGGGATTGAGTGGTTTTTTACCATCATTTTTACCCTTGAATATATTCTCAGGCTATTGTGTGTTGGCAAGCCATTCAAGTACGCCATTAGTTTTTATGGCATTGTTGATTTGTTGGCCATTATCCCAACGTTTGTGAGTTTGTTTATCCCCGGAAGTCAGTACTTTTTAGTTATTCGTATTTTACGTATTCTAAGAATATTCCGTATATTAAAGCTTGCTCCTTATCTTGGCGAATCTCGATTGCTTATGAAAGCACTGCGCGCGAGTAGTCGTAAGATCATTGTGTTTATTTTTACGGTCATGACATTAGTGGTTATTTTTGGTTCGATTATGTACGTCATTGAAGGCGGTAATAATGGCTTTACCAGTATTCCTCGTAGTATCTATTGGGCGATTGTGACACTTACCACGGTTGGTTATGGCGATATTTCACCACAAACCGTACTAGGACAAAGTGTCGCTTCGATGGTGATGGTTACTGGGTATGCAATTATTGCAGTGCCCACCGGGATTGTGACCGTTGAAATGTCTAAGGCATTTGCTCGTCCAGTTTCCACTCAAGCTTGTCCTGAATGCAGTGCGGAAGGGCATGATGTTGATGCTCGCTATTGTAAATATTGTGGTGCAGCGTTGTAATGTTTACAGCGTTTTATACATGAGACTTTTGGGGGGTTGGCTATAGCCAATCTGTTATGCAAAGCATCATGTAGTTCTAAAATAAATTTAATAGGTTATATTTTATTTATTATGTAATTAATTAGTGTTTTGGGGGGAAGTTAGCAAAGGGTAATGCACTTGTTGGGCCAATGGTTATGATACCAAGTACCTGAAGTGTACCGACAAAAATGCCAATTAAAGCTAATGTTAATAGGACTAATACGACTATATTCATATTATGCCCCCATCCTCTCATAAACACTGATAAGCAGGCTGCTAAAGCAAAAAAAACAACTTGAGAAATTAAAGGTTGCACCACATTTGATAAGATACTCATGGTACCAAACCACAGTAAGACGACGTAAATACCACCCAAAAACCAAAACGTTGCCATTTTATTGTCCTTCTTCTGGCTCAAAACGATAGACTGTACGGGGATCGAAAGGGCCACTACCATACATTTTTTTACTCACATTTCTGATGGTATATACTTTTCCAGCCCAAGGATCACAAATGATACAGTTTTCACCCCATTCTAATGGTTTGTCGAAGGAGCTATCAAGTTTTCTACCAATAACGACAAATGCGTGATCTGCATTGGTTCGAGTCATATATTCAAGTGGTGCTACTTTTCTATCATGTAACCAAAAAAATGCAATTGCAGCTTGCTCTCCACAATTACCACAACCAGCTATTAATGCTCGTCGAGCCATTTCACGTAATTGTTCAAGCCGAGGAGATGGGTATGGCGATTTTCTTATTCTCGCTACACAACTCCCAGATGTTTCCGCTGCAAAAAGACTTGCGAATTTATCTGACCATTTATTATCAGCGCCAATTGTCATTTTAGACTCAACATAAGTGATTGCTTGCTGAGCAATACCTAAATTTCTCGCGTTAGTTGTCATAATGATTCAATATTCCTTATTTAGATCATTTTAAAATAAATTTAAATTGTAACTCTTAAGTGAATGATAAATCAAAAAATTATTATGAATAATGAGCGTTTATGCTATTTCATCTGTTATCTAAATATTAAATCCTCCGTATAGACACTTGAGATTTAGAATGTGTATTTTTTAATTAATACATTTTACAAATAAAGTGAGACTTATATACCCGTTACCATTCAAGATGCAGAAATCAGCAAGACGAGAGGTGAGCAGATTCTAGGCATAAAGGTGAAGATCTAACGGGTTAAATCGAGACTTTATAACAACGAAGATGTTTGCCTCTCGTCTTGCCCTGCGGGTCACTAGCTCGAACACCAATACTGCGTTATAACATTCGATAAGGACTAGCCATTGTCATCATGTTATGCCTTGCCTTGGTATCCGAGCTAGTGACTGATAAACGCATCATGATTGGTAACGGGTATATTAAGTGCTTGCATTCCAGTTTTGTATGCAAGATTATTAGGCCATTGTCAGCCTAGCCATGTTCAAAATTGAATTTAGGTCTAGTTGTGGCCTAGGTTCAGACAATAATCAATCTAAAGGATTAAAAATCTATGTCACAACAAAACATGTTTCGTCGCTTCATCAATCGTTATTTAATTGATGGGCTCAGTGGCATGGCGCTTGGCCTTTTTTCTACCTTGATTGTCGGCCTTATTGTTAAACAGATTGGATCTGGTGTGGGCGGTCACATTGGAGGGATGCTTATTCAAATTGGTAGCCTGGCTTTAATTACTACGGGGGCAGGAATTGGAGTGGGTGTGGCGCATAAGTTAAAAGCGCCTAATTTGGTTGTCTATGCATCGGCGGTAACGGGGATGTTTGGAGCCTATGCCGGAAAAATATTAGCAGGTAGTGTATTGGTTGGACCTACGGTTCATCTTTTAGGACCGGGCGAGCCATTGACCGCTTTTCTGGCGGCGATTGTTGGGATTGAAATGGGACGATTAGTGTTTGGTCGTACCTTGCTTGATATTCTTATTACGCCGATCGTGACCTTAGTCAGTGGCGGTGTTGTTGCTATTTTTATTGGTCCTGCGATCAGTTCATTTATGGCGTATCTTGGTGACATCATTCTTTTCGCCACCCAACAACAACCTTTTAGTATGGGCGTAATCATTTCTGTCTTGATGGGAATATTTCTTACTTTGCCTATTAGTTCTGCTGCAATTTCTATTATTTTAGGGCTTAAGGGCATTGCGGCAGGCGCTGCTACTGCTGGATGTGCTGCTCAAATGATTGGTTTTGCCGTCGCAAGTTATCGTGAAAATAAGGTTAATGGTTTATTAGCGCAAGGTTTAGGTACATCAATGTTACAAATGCCTAATATTGTTAAAAACCCCAGAATATGGATCCCTGCTATTGTCGCGAGTGCGATTACAGGTCCAATCGCGACGGTTATTTTTGCCATGGAGAATAATCCGAGTGGTGGTGGAATGGGCACGGCGGGGTTGGTTGGTCAAATAATGACGTGGAATACGATGGTCGGTTCTGAAAGTTCGACTGTTTTACTTATCAAAATTGCCCTCACGCATTTTATTTTACCTGCCATTATCGCTTTAGGTGTATCCGAATGGTTACGCCGTATTGGCTGGATAAAGCTAGGTGATATGAAAATCAATTCTTAGTTTATATCGTTATTTTAATGACGAGTGCTATTATCACTGCACTCGTTAACCTACCTACTGACAATATGCTCGATTATTAATGCTGCATATTATACCAATCGTAATAATTATCTGATCTATTTTGCTGGTTAAAATAGTTTATTTCTTTGTTGAAAGTTTCGTTAAGGGAATAACCTATTTACATCAACTTTCGCCTCAAACTTAACCATTTTTCCTGCGCAAAATTTAGAACTTATATTGAATACTATTGATATTACATTTATCAGCTACTCGAATGTATGCTAATTCAAGGTGTTACATCATCAATCATTAAAAGGTTAACTGTATTTTTTCTGTGATCAATGCCTAATGTGAGATGTGTTTTTTTTGGGTTTATGTATGATCTTTTGATTTAGATCATGTAGACTATTTTTAATCGGTGTATGCGATGTCCGTTTCTTGTCTGTTTTCCCCATTAAGGCCGTTTATATTTGAGCTCACAATCAAAAAATCAGTCAATTTTTAGTCGATTAAGTTTGAATGGGCGTCTTGTCTTTATAGAACAGGCATTCTTTTCTGTATTGGTTATGTTAATTATCAATACAGTGATGTTATTTAATGGTTTTTTTGAAGATGTTGGTGAGTTAAATAATTTATTACTGGAAGGGCATTTTGTAGAGTCTATTGCCGTTAATGTTTTATATTTATTGATGCATTCTTCATTCTCTGAACAATGGCTAATTGGTTTATGCTGGTTAATTTTTCTTATTTTTCCAGTGCGTCGAGCCGCTGTTCGTTCACAAAAAATAGCCTCTGCTTTTTGTGAAAAATTGCAATCTTTTATTTCTTTTAACTACCATGGCTGTCGTGCTCCTCCTCAAGTAAATGGTTGAATATTACCAGTAGTTTAGCCGTTTTAGTCGTTTACTCATCTTTGTTTATGCGCTTGGTTTTGCTGCTTTGTTGTGCCTGATATTCAATCAACCTCCCTTTATTTCTTGATACCTTTAATCTGCTTTATTGCGTGTAAAGGTGATTCGAGAAAATTCTATACAGTTGTTTTTAAGGCTTTATAAAACAACACATTTCAACACTTTAGGTTAGTAGGATGGTCCTTTGTTTATTCGAAACCTTTGTAAAATAGCGTTAGCCAGCACAGTACTGATTTTGTCAGGGTGTAAAGGCGGCGTACTTGACCCAAAAGGGATGATTGCCGCTGATGAGAAGAATTTAATCATCATTGCAACAGGTCTTATGTTGTTGGTCGTTATTCCCGTTATTGTGATGACATTGTATTTCGCTTGGAAATACAGACATACGCAAACCCATGAAATTTATGCTCCAAAATGGGCCCATTCAAATAAAATTGAAGCGATAGTCTGGGCTGTTCCAATTGTTATTGTGGTTATTTTGAGTGTTATTACATGGCAATCAACCCATCGACTTGATCCCTATAAACCGATTGAAGGGAAAGGGAAACACCTGACCGTTGAAGTTGTTTCATTAAATTGGAAATGGTTATTTATTTATCCTGAGCAGGGCATCGCAACGATTAATGAATTGGTCTTTCCTACCCATGTTCCCGTTGAATATAAAATTACTTCAGAAAGCACCATGAATTCGTTCTTTATTCCGCAATTGGGTAGTCAAATATATTCGATGGCCGGGATGGAAACGAAGCTTCATTTAATTGCAGATGAGCCTGGGACATTTCAAGGATTTTCTTCAAATTATAGCGGCTCAGGGTTCTCTGGTATGAAATTTGATGCGATTGCAACTCCCACTCAAGCGGATTTTGATAAGTGGGTAAGTAAGGTGAAAGCTGATAATCATAAACTCACCAAAACGAGTTACTACGAGTTAGCTGAAGAAAGTGAAAATAACCCCGTTGCCTATTACGGCGATGTCGAAAAAGGGTTATTTCACACCATTATTATGAAGTACATGGGCGCCTATGGTGACATGAATAAAATGGATCATGCTATGGGTGAACATACGATGGATAAATCGATGATGAATGTAAATTCAGCACATCCCTCTATTAGTCAAGGTGAGGAATAACAATGTCGTTATTAGGTAAATTTTCTTTAGATGCAATCCCTTTTCATGAGCCGATTATCGTCGGTACGATGATTGGTATTGTCGTTGTTGGTTTGACCGTTTTAGGGCTTATTACAAAATATCAAAAATGGGGTGTGCTTTGGCGTGATTGGATCACCTCGGTTGATCATAAGCGTTTAGGTGTCATGTACATCTTTTTAGCGTTGATTATGTTATTTCGTGGTTTCTCCGATGCGATTATGATGCGCTCTCAATTAGCCTTAGCGACCAATGGTGCGCCTGGTTACTTGCCCCCAGAGCATTACGACCAAATATTCACTGCACACGGTGTCATTATGATCATCTTTATGGCTATGCCATTTATGATTGGTTTAATGAATATCGTGTTGCCATTGCAAATCGGTGCGCGTGATGTTGCTTTTCCCTTTGTCAATAATTTGAGTTTTTGGTTCACGGCAAGTGGTGCGATTTTAATTAATATGTCATTGGTTTTTGGTGAATTTGCAAGAACAGGTTGGGCTGCTTATCCGCCACTTTCTGAACTCGCATTTAGTTCGGGGGTGGGCGTTGATTATTATATTTGGGCGTTGCAAATATCGGGGTTAGGCACGCTATTGACCGCCATTAACTTTTTAGTGACGGTCTTTAAAATGCGTGCACCGGGCATGAGCTTAATGAAAATGCCGGTTTACACTTGGACATGTACTTGGGCCAATATTCTGATCGCTGCTTCGTTTCCGATTTTAACTGCCGTTTTAGGTATGTTAACCCTTGACCGTTACCTCGGCTTTCACTTCTTTACTAATGAAGCGGGCGGTAATGCGATGATGTACATCAACCTATTTTGGGCTTGGGGACATCCTGAAGTATATATTCTCGTATTACCCGCTTTTGGTATTTATTCTGAAATTATTTCCACATTCGCCGGCAAGCGTTTATTTGGTTATAAATCGATGATTTATGCTAGTGGCGCAATCTCTATTCTCGGCTTTATTGTGTGGTTACATCATTTCTTTACGATGGGCTCAAGTGCCAATGTGAATGCCTTTTTCGGCATGATGACCATGGTGATTGCTGTACCAACGGGCGTTAAACTATTTAACTGGTTATTTACTATTTTCCGTGGGCGTTTACGTTTTACGGTACCGGTTTTATGGACATTGGGCTTTATGGTGACTTTTACCATTGGTGGAATGACCGGCGTATTACTGGCTATACCTGGGGCAGATTATGTATTGCATAATAGTTTGTTCTTAATTGCTCACTTCCATAATACGATTATTGGTGGTGCAGTCTTTGGTTACCTCGCTGGTTTTGCCTATTGGTTCCCGAAAGTGATGGGCTTTAAACTTAATGAGCGTTTAGGGAAAGCCTCATTTTGGTGCTGGATTATTGGTTTCTTTGTTGCCTTTATGCCGCTTTACGTCTTGGGATTCTTAGGGATGACACGTCGTTTGAATCATACCAATAATCCCGATTGGAATATTTGGTTGTACATTGCCGCTGGTGGTGCAGCGATTATCATGGTGGGCATTATTTGCCAAGTTGCACAATTGTATGTGAGCTTTAGAGACCGTGAACCACTTGATGGAAAAGCTGGCGATCCGTGGAATGGTCATACCTTGGAATGGGCGACAATGTCTCCGCCACAGGCCTATAACTTTGCTGTTATTCCACAGGTTGAAGATATTGATGCTTGGACAGACATGAAAGAAAAAAGACGAGCTTATCAAGGTCAGGCAAGCTACGAACCTATTCATATGCCGAAAAATACAGCCGCAGGCGTGTTGATTGGGGCGGCTGTCACGGCATTCTGTTTCGCAATGATTTGGCATATTTGGTGGTTAGCCATTGTTGGTCTGGTTGGGTCAATCGGTATTTTTATCGCGCGTTCTTATAATCGAGATGTTGACTATTACGTACAACCAGAAGAGATAGAAAAAATTGAGCATGCCTATCAATTAACAGGCGGTTCGATGACAAGTAAGGAGTTAAATGCATGAGTACATTAACTATCACTGCCAATTTACAGACTAATCACTCCCATACCGAAGTGAGCCATGACGATCACAATGCAGGTAATAATACGGTTTTTGGTTTTTGGTTATATCTAATGACCGATTGCCTATTGTTTGCCTCATTTTTTGCGACCTATGCGGTGTTATTTAAAAACACGGCGGGCGGTGTTTCAGGTAAAGATATTTTTGAACTCAATTTTGTGGCAATCGAAACGGCTGCGTTATTGGTGAGTAGCTTGACCTTTGGTTTTGCTATGTTGGCGGCACAGACCCAGAAAAAATCACAGGTTTTATTTTGGTTAGCGGTGACCTTTTGCCTTGGTGCGGTGTTTATCGGGATGGAGTTATATGAATTTACGCATCTGATTGAACATGGGCATGGACCACAACAAAGCGCGTTTTTATCTTCATTTTTTGCATTAGTCGGATTACATGGTTTACATGTGACTTCTGGGCTTGTTTGGATGTTGATTATGATGGGAGAAGTCTCAAAACGTGGACTTGGTAAACCGACCGTGGCGCGCTTAAGTTGCCTAAGTTTATTCTGGCATTTCCTCGATATTGTCTGGATTTGTGTTTTTACCTTGGTGTATTTATTGGGAGCAATGTAATGAATAATAGTCAAACAGCAAACGTAACTGAGCAACACGATGCGTCTCATGGCAGTGTTAAGGGTTATTTGATTGGTTTTGCGCTGTCGATTGCATTAACCATTATTCCTTTTTATATCATTATGAGTGGTGATTATGCGAAGGAAACGGCCGTTTGGAGCATTGTGATTTTAGCGGTGGTGCAAATTTGGGTGCAATTGAAATTTTTCTTACATCTTAATTTTATTACCGAAGAAGGGCGAGCGAACAGTTTTTCATTTTTATTTAGTCTGCTGGTCATCGTGATGGTTGTTGGATTGTCGATTTGGATTATTTACGAGTCCAACGCAATGATGATGTATTAACCGGCTTTATAAAGGAACTAAAAGATGTTACGACGTTATTTCAGTGTCACTAAACCCGGCATCATTATGGGGAATCTTATTAGTGTGACCGGTGGGTTTCTACTTGCCTCTCGTGGCGAGATAGATCCCGTGTTAATGGTAGCAACCCTGGTTGGCTTATCCCTTGTGATTGCTTCGGGCTGCGCGATTAATAATGTTATCGATCGAGATATTGATATCATTATGGCGCGTACTCGTTCACGGGTGACCGTCACCGGAGAAGTGTCTGCGTCAGCGGCTTTATGGTTAGGACTTGTATGTGGTGCATTGGGGTTTGGGATGCTTATTGCGTTTACAACACTGACTGCTGTTGCCTTTGCTGCCTTTGGATATGTTATCTATGTCGTGGTTTACAGCCTGTACATGAAGCGTCATTCCATCTACGGCACGCTGGTGGGGAGCTTATCAGGAGCCGTGCCACCGGTAGTGGGGTACTGTGCAGTGACCGGTCAATTTGATTTGGCCTCATTAATTTTATTAGTGATGTTCAGTTTATGGCAAATGCCACATTCCTATGCGATTGCTATTTTTCGGTTTGATGATTATCAATCGGCAAATATACCCGTATTACCCGTTGCACAAGGTATCGCAAAAGCCAAGGTTCATATTGTGCTTTATATTGCCGTTTATGCCTTAGTCGTAATGCTATTACCTATCAATGGCTATACTGGCGCCGCTTTTATGGCCGTCGCGTGTGTGACCAGTTTCTGGTGGTTATTGATGGCATTGCGAGGTTATCGTCGTCATATTGATATTGCTCGATGGGCGCGTAAAGTGTTCGCTTTTTCGATTGTTAATATTACCGCGATGAGTATTGCCATGGCCGTTGATTACCAAGCGATAACGCCGCAGATATTAGTGTTGAATTAATTGACTTAACGGTTCGATTAAAAGGGGCTTGGGTATATTATTCAAGCCCTTTTTTTATTTTTTTAATTAAATTGATTTGATCATTTCAGTAATTTGTTTATATGTATTTTCCCAGTCGACATAATCAACGCCAATGGGGATGATTTCACCTTTGAAGGCTAAAGCCAGTGAAGGAAAACCTTGAATTGGTAATTGACGGGTTGTAGTCAGTTCTTCCATCAATTGCTGGTTAACCAGATCATCTTCTAACTGTTGTTCAAACCAAGCTTTATCAAAACCAATCTGTTCAGCAAATGTACCTAATGTATCGATTAAAGAGGGGTTTTTGGCCTGTAGGTAATATCCTTGTTGAATCGCAAACAGCATTTCTTTCTCTTTTCCCTGACTACGGGCAATTAAACATGCGCGACAAGCTGGGTAAGTCGAACGTTGAGGTTGGCATTTGGCCCAAAAATCAAAATTAAATTCAGTGCCTAACTTGGCTTGAATATTACGCCAAACGCCCTGTAACATCTGTTGCATTTCCATGGCCATTGGCACATCAGAATCTGGTGCTAATCCACCTAGCTGATAATGTATTTCAATATCCTGTGACGCCAATGCCTCTGATAGTTTTAACCAGGTTTCACGGTAGCCCCAACACCAACTGCACATCGGATCGTAGACATGATATAAGACGGGTTTTTCCATTGTTGACTCCATTGGTTTTATATTCTTATCTACTGTGCATTAATAAAATACGATTAGCAACAATCCCTTATATCGATTTCATCCTTAATAAGGTAATGTTAAAGCAGTTTGTCCTAGGTTAGCCAGTTTGAAAATAAATAACTGTTTTTATCTTGCCCATATTTATAAATAAGATTGAGAAATTCATGAAAGAATATCAAGTGTACTTGTTCGATATGGACGGTACGTTAGTTAATTCAGAGCCTTTAAAGGGCAAAGCACTCTCTCTTGCTTGCCGTGATTATGGTGTCGAAGTTGATGTTGATTTGTATAAAGACGTTATGGGAGAAAGTTGGACTATTGTGACTCAATATTTTTTTAAACATGGCAATATCTCTCCTGAACTTGATGCGTTTAATCGATATTTCCGAGGACATTATGAGCTGTTGTTAGCAGAGAATATATCTCTAATAACGGGAGTTAAACCCTATATAAAAGCGTTGAAAGATGCCGGGAAAACCTGCGGAGTAGTCAGCTCTGCTGCGTCTTGGATGGTCGACAATATTCTACAGGCAACGGGACTTGATGATGCCTTTGATGTCGTTATTACTCAGGAAGATGTTACCAAGCATAAACCGGATCCTGCCGCGTACCATTTAGCGTTGGCAAGACTGAATGCTTTACCTGAAAATACGCTTATTTTTGAAGATTCTAACGCCGGAGTGTTAGCGGGGAACGCAAGTGGCTGTGATGTCATTGCTATTCAACATGCTTTTAATGGCAACAATGATTTGAGTTGTGCTCTGAAACGAATTGAGAGTTATGAGCAGGTCTCTATTTAGCTTTGTTTTATTGATAGGGATATCGTAAGTGGAAATAATATTAATTCGACATGGGAAGCCGACTGCTGCTAATAATCCAAGATTATCTGCATCGGGTTTTGCTGAATGGGTAGAACGTTATAATCAATCTGATATTGATCCTAGTTCTTTACCACCAAAGGGATTAAATTGTTCCCTAGAGGGATATTTTATTGTCACGAGTCAACTACCTCGAGCGATTGATTCTGCGGAAATATGTTTGAATAAAAAACCAGATTTAATATTATCGCGATTAAATGAAATGCCACTGCCTTGTTATAACTTTCCTTTTATCCTAAAAGCCTACACTTGGCTTGTGATTCATCGTATTTTATGGATGTTGGGGATAAGTGGTCGCGTTGAATCTTTCAAAAGTGCCAAAATTAGGGCCAAAAAAGCGGCAATACAATTACACAAACTTGCCATCGAACATAAAAAGGTTGCTGTTTTCGGACACTGTCTGCTCAATAAATATATTGCTAAAGAGCTAACGAAATTAGGTGCCAATCAGACCATAAGCGGAAAAGGATTTTGGTCTGCTATTCGGCTAACATTTAGCTGATTTATATCGTGATGGCAATGGGTATTGATAATCCAAATAAACACTAAATTATAGGAATGATTGTGAAAAAAGAAATAGATAAGCTAGCTTGGTTGTATATTCAAGACGGGAAATTATTAGTTGCCCGCTCAAAAAATAAAACGCTATTTTATATACCGGGTGGTAAACGCGAAGTCGGTGAATCCGATGAGCAAGCCTTGATCCGAGAAGTAAAAGAGGAAATATCAGTCGATTTAACACCGGACAGTATTAAGTTTGCAGGTGTATTTAAAGCGCAGGCCGATGGCCAACATAATGGCGTTGTGGTGAAGTTAACTTGTTATTACGCTGATTTTGACGGTCAGCTTTCTCCCGCTGCGGAAATCGAAGAAATCGCTTTTATTGGATACGATAATAAGCATCGGTGCTCGTCGGGAGCAATTCAAGTGATAGATTGGCTAAACAAAGAAAATGTCATTACATAGAGGATTAACATGAAATGTAAGCTTGTTGATGTCTTTACTAAGCAAAAAATGTCGGGTAATGGATTGACCATTTTTTATGATTATGATGTGTTAAGTCAAAACAAAATGCTTTCTTTAACTCAAGAAATGCGTCAGTTTGAATCTATTTTTGTTTCTGAAGTATTGAGTAAATCCTCCGTTAGGGCAAAAATATTTACCGTAGAAGAAGAGCTAGATTTTGCGGGCCATCCCATTATTGGTTTAGCGGGGCATTTACATGAGGAATCGGGCGATGTTAATCCAAGAACATGGCAAATAGTCTTAAATAAAAAATCAGTGAAAGTGAAAACCAAAAAATCAGGCGATTATTTTTATGCTTCAATGGCGCAGGGTAAACCTGAATTTATTAGCATACTCAGTGAAAATGATAAACACGCAGTGCTCCGCGCATTGAATTTAACCTCGGAAAACCTAGCCGATTACCCATTGGAAGTTATTTCAACGGGATTACCTTATTTAATTGTGCCCATCATCAGCGGCATTGAAAAAGCGCGCATTTTACTCCCTAATTTTGAAGATTTATTAGCTAATTTCGGTGCCAAATTTGTTTATATTATTGATATTGGCAATTTTGAAGGCAGAACATGGGATAATTTAGGGGCTGTGGAAGATATCGCGACGGGCAGTGCGGCGGGGCCAACAGCGGCCTATTTGACTAAGCATCAGTTAGCATCGGTAAATAAACCGATTATTATTTCACAGGGACGGTTTTTAGGCCGAGACAGTGAGATAGAGGCCTATGTTGAAGCGAAAGACAATGTGATTACTAATATTTGGATATCAGGTGATGTTGCTAAGGTTGCGAATATCGATTTTGTTTAGGGTCTGTTTATCTTTCGTCGCCGTTCCTGCTGGAGGCTATTTTTTACTCTGGCAAGGCGGAAAATTTAAGTAATAGCCATCTATAGTTAACATTTGACAACGCAATCAGAGTAAAAAAGAGCCCCAGCCCTTCGGGTAGTGCCTAAAAATCACTCACTCTGTGTTGCTCAAAGCTTATTTAGAATGACTAAACCTCACTTTTCGCGCCTTGATTGAGTTATTTTTAGGCATTACAGGTTAGGCTACGAAAGATAAGCAGACCCTAGGTTTTACATTCAAATTTTATTCAGTCTACAAGGGTATAAATATGAACCAGGAATACAAGGGAAGTTGTTTGTGCGGGGCTGTTTCATTTTCGGTGGTCGCATTTAATAAGCAAGCGGCTCACTGCCATTGTTCAATGTGCCGTAAATTTCATGGCGCCGCTTTTGGTACGTTAGTTGGTGTGACTGGGTTAAAATGGCTTTCAGGTAAAAATTGTCTAAAGGATTTTACTGCCTCAAATGGCACCGTCAGAACCTTTTGTCGAGAGTGCGGATCAAGTTTAGGGTTTAGAGCGAAGGGCGTGGAATTATTAGGGATTGAATTAGCGATTGCCACATTCGATGACAATATTCCAGTTCGCATTGATGCTCAGATCTATACCGGCTATAAAGCGAATTGGTGTGAGTTGGATGATAGCTTGCCTAAATTTATTGAGGGTAGAGAGAAGTGATGAAGGAAATTTATTTGTTTGACTGGGGTGATACCTTGATGATCGATTTTCCTGATGTGCAAGGTAAAATGTACACATGGGAAAAGGTCGAAGCGGTTTCTGGTGCGCAGGAAACATTACAACACTTGTCTAAAAAGGCAAAAATATACATTGCCACTGGCGCCGCCGATTCAATGGCGTCGGAGATTAAGTTAGCTTTCGAACGAGTTGGTTTAAGTCAGTATATTACAGGCTACTTTTGTAAAGCCAATGTTGGTGCTAGCAAGGGGGAAGCTGAATTTCTTCCTGCTATTATTGATACATTAAAAGTGCCAGTCTCTGCCATCTCGATGGTCGGTGATAATTTTGAAAAAGATATTCAGCCTGCCTTGTTAGTCGGTATTAATCCTATCTGGTTTACTGCTAATCCCCATTCTATCGTGTCAGATAAAGTCCGTATTATTAAATGTTTAACTGAATTATGTAACTAGGGTAAGTGTGGTGTGTTAGATAAATCGAGTTGAGCAGTGTTAAGTCAACCTTAGAACACTGCTCATATTAACTATTAGTTATCTTCTAATGTCGATTCAAAGGCCGTGAGTCGTTTTCGTACGGATAAAAGCTCAACAATGGTAGTCCAAGAGTTCACTAAATATTGGAACGAATTACTGACTTGACCAAAGGCAGTTAGGATTTGCTGCAGAATACCAAAGGTAATCGCACCGACCACTATCGTTGGAACCAAGAGAATAAACACAAAGATGTTATCCGCTTGTAAATACAGCATGCGTGCTACATTAAAGTACATGTAATGGAAGTATAAGCGGAAGTAATTCTTGCGTACATTAGCAAATAATTCCTTTAGCTCAATCGGTGTGGCGCGTTCAATATGATCTTCCCCATATACTAATTCTTTACGAAATGCCGCTTCAACCTTTTGGTTATTAAATTCTAATCCTGGTAATTTTATCCCAATTAAGGCCAGTAAACCGGTGCCAAAGATTGACCAGAACAACGCAGCATAGAAGAGTGGGTGTGCAATTTTACCCACGATAGGCAACTCAGATACATACTCAGACAAACTCCAGAGTACAGGCAAGAAAGCAAATAGCGTCATAATGGCATCAATTAACGCTACCCCAAGGCTTTCCATAATAGAAGCAAAGCGCATTGTATCTTCTTGAATACGTTGGGAAGCACCCTCAACATGCCTTAATTTAAGCCAATTTTCCGTATAATAATCATTCATTGCCGTACGCCAACGGAAGATATAATGGCTAACGAGGAAACGAGTTGCGACGAAGATAAAAATTGCTAAAAACGCGATTTCGCCAAATATAATTAACAGATCAAACAGTTGTGTTGTGGCCGTACTTGCAGCCTGTGCATTAACCGGTTCTGTCGGAGCGTCAGTGCCAATAGGTTTTAATAAAGACTGAATTAAATCGAAGAAGGGACGACGCCAATTATTGATAGCCACGGACACTTGGACTGAAAAGTAAGTGGAAAACAAAATAGTCGAAGAGCCAACAATCGACCACCATTGCCATTTATGTGGCGATACCTTAAACCAGACAAACGCAAACAATGCCGTACAGATAAAGTAATAACCGTAAAATAATAGAAATGAATCGGTGGCAAAATGCTTTAAACCAATGACGGGTTCTTCATTTGAAATATTAAGGCCAAGTAACGCCGCCATTTGTTCATTATATCCGTACCAAATAGCGCAAGCCAATCCGGCAAAAACCAATACCGATATGAAAAAAATTTTAGGATGAGGAAAGAACGATTTAAACATAAATAAGTAAGCCCTTTAGTGTTTTTCGATTGATTGTACATTGATAGACAACTTCATCCTTACTTTTTATATAATAAAATAAGGAATTTTCAAGGACATTGGTATATAGGGAGTAATTCCAATAAAAACAATGAGATAATTTTTTGAAAAATAAGGCGTTTGAGGGGGGCATTTTGCCAATAATGATATCGTTAGCATTTTTGTTTGTTGCCTAGGTCATCGCTGAACCTTTGCTCTGAACGAAATCGATTCTGATTACAAAAGCAAATTTGGAATCTGGCCAGGTAAAGCGATTAAAATAAGTTCTAGCAGTTGAAAATATTATCCATATTGCTGAAATTGGGCTTACCTTGTCCTTTCGTCATCACTTATAAATTTTATAAGGCATCGTAAGGGAGAGAAATAATAAATACGTTTTTATTCTGTTTATTATATTCTTGTAATTGAAGTTTGCCATGGTGATGTTTGACAATATCATTGGCAATCGACATGCCGAGTCCTGCTCCATCTCCTTTTCCGCTATTGGCACGGAAGAATTTTTCAAATATCCGGTCGCGTATATTATCTTGAATTTTTTCACCATCATCGATGATAAGTATCTGTAGTTCATTACTTTCTGAAGTATTCCTGGTTTGCATTTCTATTGTAATATTACTTGCTTCTCCGGAATAACGTATCGCATTATCAATCAAATTAGTAAATAGAATCGCTAACAGGGTGGCATTACCTTTAATTTGACAGTGCTCAATGGGGTGTAATGAAATTTGTTGGTGTTGTTGCAGTGCAAGTGGGACGAGTTCTGCAATAACATCTCGCAATACACTAGTAATATTAATAGTGCTGCTTTCTATGTTGTGTTGTCCTTCGATGCGTGAGTGCATTAGTAATTGCTGGATCAGTCTGTCGGTTCTATTGATGCTGGTAATGATATTATTTAGGTCGCTACGTTGTTCAGTCAAGTTATCTGTCTTTAACGCATTTTCGGCATTTAATCTTAATATGGCTAATGGGGTTTTTAGTTCATGCGCAGCGGTTCTGGTAAAGCGTTTTTCACGTTCCCATGCTTTATTCAACTGTTCTAACAAATAGTTTAATTGCATGATTAACGGGTGTAACTCAATGGTTGGGTGAGAAATGACAAGTGGTTCTAGGTGGTTGATATTACGTAAAGCAACGGCCTTTTGTAATTCTGTTATTGGGCTTAAAAATTTATTGACGAGAAACAGAGTAATAAAAAACAAAGCGGGAATTAATAATAGCTGTGGCAGACTGGTTGAAAGTGCTATTTCGGTGATCACTTCATCACGTATTGCTTGTTTTTCGGCGACTAATATATAAATATTTTCTTGGGCATCGTTGGGGATTTTAAGTTGAAAGTAGCGCCATTGTTCATTATCGACTTCAAAGACGCCAAATCCTGCTGTATTAATCTTGGAAAGTGCTTTTTTAGGCGCATTGGGTGATTTAAAGACGAGTTGATTCTCTTCATAAAACTGAAAAATAAAGTTTTTTTCGTATGGATGCCCAAGCTTTGTTTCCGTGCTGTCATTGGTGGTCATTTTTTGCATAGTATCGAACCAATATTCATAGAGTGCAGCTTGTTTGTGAATAGAGGTTTTCATGATATTAGGCATGGTTAATGCTAAAATTTTAGCCGATTGGCTTAGGCGAGCATCGTATACTTCTTTGATTTCATGCTTGGTTTGATTAAAAATAAAAATCCATGAAAGCAAGATGAGTAATGTCGTGATACTGACAATACTTATTATTAATCGTTTTTTAATTGAAATTTGTTTTGCCGTTTTATTTTTCAATGAGATAACCAACGCCTCTAATATTTTTAATGATTTTGCTGTCTATTTTTTTTCGTAAATTATGAATATGTACTTCAATGGCATTGTCACTGGCGAGGTCATCCCAACCGTGTAATGCTTGTTGCAAGTAATCTTTACTTAATACGCGTCCTGCTTTGCTAATAAAGGTAGCAAGTAATTTAAATTCGATATTGGTTAACTTAACTTCTTTACCGAGATAACTAACCTGTGTGTTTGCAAGGCAGACGGTTAACCCTCTGATTTCAATATCGGATTCAGTATTACCAGACATACGCCTTACCAGTACACGTAAACGCGCAAGTAATTCTTCTAGTGCAAAGGGTTTGGTTAGGTAATCATCAGCTCCCCCATCGAGTCCCTTCACTCTATCATCAATGTCATCGCGTGCCGTTAAAATTAACACCGGCAGTGTATGACCGGCTTTGCGGATTTTATATAATATGTCTAAACCATCGCAATCGGGCAGGGTTAAATCAAGAATAACTGCCATTACATTTTCTGTGTTTAAGGTTGTTTCTACGCTTGCCCCTAGCTGGAGCCAATCAACGGTATATCCTTGACGAGTAAGCGAGGTCGCGATGGACTGACCAAGCAATTGATCGTCTTCAACTAATAAAAGGCGCATTGGTTAGAGATCCTTAAGTTTGTTTGTAATTTCCTGTTGTCTGCCTTTATCCGCGATAGGACGGTTAGGGCGAGGCGTGGCAAGTTGTGCTTGCTTAAAGTACTTAATGGCTTCATCTTTCTGGCCGTCTTGCAGTAGAAAATCCGCATAAAAGTAATTGGAGTCGATACCATTTGGGCTAATGGTGATTGCTTGTTTTAGCATTTTTTCCGCTTTATCATCATTACCAAAACCAATTGGCCAGCCGGGTACTTGGTAGTATAGCGAACCTAAACTCGTATAGGCAGAACCGTCTAATATGGTGGGATCCGTTGCGATCACTTGTTCAAGCAATTTTTTAGATTTTTTGACTAATGATAATGCCCCTAATCCGCCTTTTGCACCGGCTAATGTACTGTTATTAATCGCTAACCACACTTTTAATTCATTATTGTCTGGTGTGTTATTAAGTGCCTCTTGGTTACTCATTATATTCTTTTCTAGGCAATCGATTTTATTATCTTCGTTACTCACCTCATAATAGCATTGTGCCCATTGGTGTTGAATGTCAAGCAGGGTATCCGATGGGGTTGTAGCGAATAATAGCTCACTAAATAATACGACGGTTGAGGCTATGATTGTTTTTGTTGCGATTTTAGTTGTCATTATACTTTCCTTTCAATAGTCAGTTTTTGGTTTGAGTCCGTGCTTAGGCTTTCATGTATGGCGACGTTTTGTTTTGCGATAGATCGAGATACTAAGCTTGGAAATAACTGGTTAATGCGAACGAATAATTTCTCTGGCCAACCTAACCAGCGCATTTTCTTTTCCGATTGCAGTGTTTTTATTACTTGTTGTGCAACAAATTGCGGGCTATCCGTGTGATTACCGAGTACTTTATTCAGCGCTGTTACACGTTGATCATTAAGTGCGGTATCGGTTGCCCTTGGCGCTATAAATAATAATTGTTGTTCGGTTCCCTGTAACTCGCGTTGCATTGCTTCTGTAAAACGATGTAATCCCGATTTTGTTGCACAGTAAGTCGCATAACCAGGATAACCAATCGCTGAAAAGGTCGAGCCCATATTGACAATAATGCCCGTTGGGGTTAACCAGGTTAGCGCGTGTTTACTAATTAAAATAGGTGCCGTGAGGTTAACGGCGATCTCTTGTTCAATAGAACCCGTGTCACGTTGTTTAAGGTAATCAAAACGATTACATCCTGCATTATTAATCACGACATCGATATCAATGCCTTCTTCTTTGAATTGCAGACAGGCTTCATGAAGGGTCATAATACCTTCTGGTTTACCTATATCGGCTTGAATGGATAAATAGTCACCCGTGCTCGGCAATTGTTGAATTAGTTGCGTTAACATTTCTTGATGGCGGCCAACTAAAATAAGATGGCAGCCAGCTTCTGCTAAGCGAAGGCTGAGTGCTTGACCAATACCACCCGTTGCACCGGTTAATAACACGCGTTTATTGTTAAGCTGCATAGTGTGTCTCATCTTGATTAGTGTTTTGGTTAGGTATTGGCAGTGCGCTTAACATTTGACCGTATAATTTAAAGACCATATTTGCCCCATCAATAATGGCTTGTTTATCTGCTTCATTGGTGATTTTATTAACCAGTGATGCAAACAGTTTGATATGTTCTTGATCTAAAGTACTATGCGACGTGAGGTAACTCATGGCTGAATCAGGTAAATCTAGAGTATGTTGAACCAACTCGGCTATTTTTCCGCCGACATTCACACTTGTTCCTTCTAACACCCAAACCATCCCTAAAAAAGCGAGTGGATTTTTACGATCTATTTGGTGATAAAGATACGCGACCATGAGTTCGATCCCCATTCCCACTTTTCCTGTGGCCTGATTATTTCGAACTGCTTCGGCATCGAAACCACTGGCTGCAATGTCATTTAAAATCCATTCTTGATGCCCATTTTCTTCTTCAATATATTGTGCTAAAGCAGAGCGTAACCATTCGTAGTCATCGTTTAAACGCGAACCACAGGCCATTAAAAGAGGTACCGTATGTTTAACGTGATGGTAAGCCTGCGTTAAAAATGCATAGTAGGTTTCTAATGACACTTTACCTTGTTGGCAAGCTGCAAAAATAGGCAGTTGATACATGGTTTGTTGTTCTTTTGTCGTTGCTTTTTGTAATTGAGTGAAAAAGTCAGTGGTATGCTCAGTGTTGTTTTCCATCGTGGGTACCTTAATTGAAATGAGTTTAATATCATTAGTTTGTGGGACAGATTGCTGAATAATGAGGGTAAATAATGAGTTAAAACGCTGACGAATAGGGCGTCCATTCGCAGTAAGTAGTTGAATGTATTCGCTAAAGGGCTTGGTGATTAATAAATTATGAATTTGTGCATAATCGGGTAATGTTTGATTAAGTGCATAAATAGCCGAAAGAATTGATTCTTCTGCAGAATCTTGAGTCGGTAGCACTGCCGTTACGTTTTTTTGTGCTTCCCCCATGATCACGATTTGTCGTAACTCAGGGTAGCTTTGTGCCTCTGATTCTATCCATTCAGGTGAAATATTTCGTCCATAACTACTGATCAGTAAATTGCTTTTTCTGCCTGTAATATGTAAATATCCGTCGTTATCAAGAAAGCCAATATCACCGGTTTTAACGATGTTGTTATTAGACTCTTGTCCTAAATAGCCGAGCATCGATGCATTTTCGACTTCAATTTCACCCTCATCCGTGATCTTGATATTGCAGTGCGTGAGTGGTTGTCCACAACTGCCTATTTTGCTGTTTAAGGGCGTATTTAAACTGACAACCGAGCCACACTCAGATAATCCATAACCTTCATAGGCAGGGATGCCAAGCGCGATAGCTTGTTGCATTATTTTAGTGGGGACATGTGCACCGCCTACTGCCACAAATTTAAGAGACTGAATTAATGTTGGTTGTTGTGTTCCTATTTGCATTAACATTTGTAGTAAAGCTGGGGTTAATACCAAGCTATGCGGCTGTTCTTTTTGTAATACGTCGCAGAAACTGAGTGGATTAAATTGGCTTGAACCCTGTAATCCAACGGTTTCGCCAGAATAAATAACACTACAAAGGCCCATTTGTAATGGCACATAAATACCGGTCATATTTTCAAGTAAAGTGGACAAAGGCAATAAAACTAAATGTTGTTGAGGCTTATCATCATTAAAAGTACTGATTAGTGATTGAGTTACTTTTTGCAGGTGCTCGGCACTAAGGCAAACACCTTTAGGAGAGCCCGTTGAACCAGAGGTAAAGGTTATCTTTGCTGTATTAGGAAATAGTGTAAAACCGGTGGTTTTCTTTTCAAGTTTATAACTTGGTAAATGGGTTATACTTTTTGCCGTTTCTGTGGTGAAACCTTGCCAATCACCAATTAGCATGTCGATATTTGCAATGCTTAAAACATGGTTAATTTGTTGTTCACTAAAAAACATGGGAATAGGGATCAACGCTATATCAGCTAATAAGCAGGCTAAATCGACTATCGCCCAATCAATACTATTTTCAGCACGTAATGCGATGCATTGGCATTGTTCAACTAATAATTGCTGGTGGGTTTGGTTAATCTCTTTCCATAGTTGAGAATAAGTTAATTGTATTACCTCATTACTACGCGCAGAAGCGCCTCGTAATGCAACTATATTGGGAGTGTGAAGTGCAAACTGTTCAATATTTTTTAATAATGTATTCATGATGTTTTTACTCGTGCTTGAATTTTATTGATTCTTTCATAACGTCTTTCTAATTGTGCTAAACCGAGTTTTAAATTGCCGGCAGACACGCGTGGCGAGGTATGGTAATAAGTTCCCCACGTTGTTTGTGTCTTCGATATTTGAGCCTGCTTTGCGTTAGAAAGCACCGTTGGTGCTAACCCTAGGTGCACCATCATTGCGTAGAGGGGATCCGTTGCGGTAAAAATACACCATTCAAATCCTTGTTCGATAAGGTGCCTAGCGATTAACAGAAAGTGCAAAGGAGAAATGCCTTTAGAGAAACTTGCTAGCTGACCAAACTCAATTAAATTAGTGCGTTGTATCGGCTGTGAAAATTGCTGTTGCATTATTTTTTCTGCTTTTAGCGGCAGATATTGTTCTAAAAAAAGTGACTCCTCACTTGCGATCCGGTAACCACAAACGGAAAGTAATTCATCTTGTTCCGTGAAAATACATAAAAAAGTTGGCATGAACTCTTTAATATCGGCTTCAAAGGCAAGTTTGTAACGAGATGCGACATATTCTTCGACTCTGTTCCGTAAAGGGTGAGCACGATGGACAACTTTTAATGTTATGGGCTGTGTTAATTTCATTTTATTATCCTCTATCAGCATATTTGATAACTCTAGAGGTGAATACTTAAGACGAGCTTAAGAGGCGCTTAATAAAAGAAAAAACGATTTACTTTTTAGGGGGAGACAGAACAAAGAGAGTTCTCATGCGAGTAAAAACCGCTAATACGAAATTGATTGAGGGTATTCACATTGGTGTTTGATAAAGTGTCTTGAAGTAATACCAAAATAACTAAAAATGGCTGGTTTTGTTCATTTTTTGTTAATTTTAACCTGCTATTTTATCGTCTCTGCATGAGTTCTTAGATTACATGGGGAAATTTATGAAAATATTAAAAGCTGATTTGTCATATCAGAACGTTTTTGAAAATCTAATGCAATTATATCTGTATGATTTATCAATCTATACAGGTGATAGTGTTGATCAAAATGGTTTATTTGATCTCGGTAGATATTTTAGTCTGTATTGGAGTGATCAAGATCGATACCCGTATTTGTGTATAATAAATGATACTCCCGTTGGGTTTGCTTTAGTCCGGCAATTAACGACAGACTCATATGCTATTTGTGAATTTTTCATTTTACGGTCATTTCGTCGAAAAGGCATTGCGACCCAGTTTGCACACGATATTTTCAATTTACATAATGGTAAGTGGCAAGTAGCAGAAATTGAGTCAAATACACCATCTCAAGATTTTTGGCGTAAGACTATCTCTGACTTTACGGGAAATGATTTTCTTGAAGAGTGGTCAAATTCTCAGCCGAAGGGCCCAAAACAGGTGTTCAGTTCAGTTACTTAATAGGGTAACCGGTGATGTGTAACTTACAGCCTCACATCAATAATAACCTCTAATATTAGCTCTAAAAACCCATATGTAACTGAATTTAATCAAGTAATTATCGAAAACAGAATTATATATTGAATCTCAATTAGTTGTGAATTATTGTGGTTATTTATTTAAATAAGTAGGCTGGAAATGAGAAAGTTTTATAGCCTCGTTAGTCGTTAGACAATTAATTCAGGATTGAGATTTACGATGAGTATGGATTTATGGGAATATCAGCAAGATGAAGTAATGAGCGAATACTATCAAGAGTTGTGTCTATCTGAATTTCAAGAGCGTGCTATTGATGAATTTACTGCCGAAAGGCTTAGTTCTTATTATGTTGAAAACTCAAATCTGTTGGTTGATTCATTTCGCGCATTAGAAGAAGCTCAAAAGGTATCTTCACTTTCCCCAACATCGGGCTTGATAATGGCTGCAATTTCTATAGAAATTGCACTTAAAATTGGTTTACTTAAACCTATTGTTTTTGGATTTGTCCATAGTGAGGCTGTTGCTGAATCAATTTCAAATGCGGTTGTTAAACAAACAGGAATTGATCGTTTTAAAACTTTATTGGTTACTTTACTAAAAGAGATTTCACATGTTGATATAGTTACATATAAAAGATCTGGTACAAAATTATCGCTTTGGGATGAGCGTGGTGAGGTGCAAAAACGCAGAAATATGATTTCTCATAAAGGTTCTCTTAGTTCATCACAAGATTGTCAGTTTGCAATTGATGTTGCTGAAGCAATTCTCAATGAGCTTTTACCTGATGTATTAACCTCTTTAAATTTGCACTTGCAAAATAAAGTAATCGTCGAATAAAACTGTTACAAGGCAATCAAGCAAGATTCGTAACAATTGGTTATTGATTATTTCTTATATAATTATAGCCAACAGCTTTTTTAGTCTATTTAGTTCTGCGTTATAAGGGTAGGTGTGTTCAGTGGCATTATATAAATTTCAAATTGCAAATATGAATTCTCTGATTGCTTTGAAAAAAAATTCTCTGTACTTTTCAGAACTGGAGAAATTTAACGATCCAACAGAGAACATGTTTGGTTTTTTGTCGAGTGAAGAAAACATTGATTCTGAAATTATTCCTGATATTAAAGAGTTACGCAAATACTCTCTTTTATGTATGGGAACTGATGGGGAAACTGACAAGGAGAAGTTAGAATCTAATCTTTTAATGTGGACTCATTATGGGGCTGAATTATCAGGTATTTGTCTGGTTTTTGATGATGAAATGTTGAAAAAAAGTTTTGAGTACCATGAGTGTTGTATTCATAAAAAAGTTGAGTATGGGCACCCTAAGCTATTAGCACCTGATCAATTACTTGGTGAGCATATTGGTATCGAAAGAGAAATTCCAGGTTTTAAGTTAATAGATAGGAATACAGAAAGAGTTATTAATGACTTTATCTTTAATAAACCAAATTGTTTTAATTATGAAAGCGAATACAGGTTTTTACTAAAAAAATCAGGATTAATTACCTATAACCGAGAGTCTTTAAAAAAAATAATTATTGGTTCTAAAATCGAATCTAAATCACTTCGTGAGTTATTTATAGAAACTGCTAAGGCAGTGAATAGTGAAATTGAAGTTTATAACGCCAATGTAAGAGAAAATAGTTTCAATATTTACATAGAAAAGTGCTTATAAGAATTCAAAAAGGACTAAAAATGGCAGGGTGTTACTTCTTGAATTTATCCTAATTTTTAATATATTAATAAAAGCCTCAGTATTAAAATATTTATCCTTTAATCAGGTAGTTAAGAATTAAATTTTTAAATAAAAAGAGTCAATATTTGTCCGATTGAATGATAAAAGCTTTTTGAGATAGAAGTAATTGGGTTGATATTTGAAACAGACAAAATAGGTGCCGTTATGGAAAAGTTTTTTATTATTTTATGGTTACTGTTTCTTTTTTGGAATTCAACGAAAATAATTCATGTTTACTTAAATACAGAGATAGATACTCATGAAGTTGAGTATACGATGTACAGTTAAATGAGCAAAATAATAACATATTAAAGTTAGAGGTTATGTGACGTTGTGATAGTGCTAACAACACCAAAATTGCTACTTTAACGCTTGGCATTGAGGTTGTAGAATAATTTTTTATAAATGCGTGCCTTTTTCGAACATATAGAAATTTTATAGTGTGTTTTTATCCAAGCTGAGTGCGTTGTAATAACTAGTCTGCATATCAATTTCTTATGATAGATTAGTTTCTTCGAATCAGGAAAATTACTATCCCTTTTAGACTTTCCCATATCAAGATAAGCGATACAACTGATCTGGTAGTGGAACACTTACCGGTGGTTAGGCGATTAAAGAAAATAGTCTGACTGTAAAGTTAGTTTCTGAGAAAACAAAAGAGGAAATATACATAGTACACAGAGTCAAAGGCACTATAGAAAAAGTTCCGAAAGAGATTATTAATTGCTTATATCAAAAGAGGGAAGAGGACAAGCTTCAGTTTGATTATCATTTTACTTTATAGGTAAAAGTGACACAGCTAAGCGCTCGATTTTAGACAGAAAAAGACGGCGTAATAACCTGTCCTTATTTACCCATTGCAAGGCTTTTGAATCTTGGCCATCAAATCACAAATCTATTTATCTATTAATTAAACCATTTAAACGAGAGAATAAAATGAACGAGTTTTATCCTGAAATAGCACCCTATAATGACTTTTTGCTCAATGTCGATGCACAACATCAACTTTATGTGGAAGAGTGTGGTAATCCTGAGGGGCAAGCCGTCGTCTTTCTTCATGGTGGACCTGGTGGCGGTTGTTCAACTAACGATAGACGGTTTTTCGATCCTGAAAAATACCGCATTATTCTATTTGACCAACGTGGTTGTGGGCGTTCACTTCCCCATGGATGCTTAGAAAATAATGAAACGGATTTTCTTGTTGCTGATATTGAAAAAATTAGAGAAAACTTGGGTATTGATCGTTGGCATGTTTTTGGTGGTTCGTGGGGATCTACATTAGCTCTTGTCTATGCGCAAGCACATCCAGATAAAGTACGAAGTTTAGTATTGCGTGGTATTTTTCTTGGACGCGAACAGGATACTGATTGGGCTTTTTCGGGCGGTGGTGCGGTTCGTATCTTCCCTGATTTTTGGCAGGAATACCTCGATGTACTGCCCGAGGGCGCGAAACCCGGTGTTAAAACCGCTTACGATATTATGACCGGTGACGATAAAGCACTCGCATTAAAAGTGGCTAAGGCATGGAGCACGTGGGAAATCCGATGCTGTACGCTGATTCCTAATCAATCCTTTGTTGATGCAGCAACCGCCGATGAGTCTGCGTGGACCTTGGCGCGTCATGAATCGCATTTTATGATTAATCGATGTTTCTTGTCAGAGAACCAAATATTAGCAAATACCGATAAGATAAAAGATATTCCAACTACGATTGTCCATGGGCGTTTTGATATCGTTTGTCCCTTCGATAATGCGTGGCAATTACATCAAAAACTGCCTCATTCGACGTTAATTACCAGCGAAGCGTCAGGGCATGCTTCGATTGAAACGAATACTAAGCATCATTTGATTGAAGCAACCAAAGCGATGCTGATGTTAAAGTCAGAGGGGTAACTTGGGGCGTCGGCTTTAGCCGACTTGTTCTACAGCTGGAGGTATGGACGGTTACTGTGTTTAGTGTCGCTACATATCAATAAATTCAATTCGTTACATCTTATTCTTCATTATGTTGATAAAAAGTAATGTTGGGCGATTAGCTGAATAAAGGTATCATTTACACTTTATTTTATTGGGAAGGGATTTCTATATTTTATGCGATTATTTTTATTATTATTCGTACTCATTAGTACGCCATCTTTAAGCTGGGCTTCTGCTACGTCTTTATTCTCAGAACTTAAACAAAATGTCTTCCAAATTCGTGTTATTGATATTGCTTCGGGCGATAAATTTACGATAGGGTCTGGTTTCCAAATATCACAAAATGGTTATGTTGCGACTAATTTCCATGTGGTATCGCCTTATATTCATGAGCCGGAAAAGTACCGTTTAGAATTTATGCGAACGGAAAGTGTTACAACGATCGAAAATAAGGAAGTGGTTCAACCCGCTGCATTACTAACCTTTGATGTTATCCATGATTTAGCCCTATTAAAAATTGATAATCCGACCAGTGAGTTTCTTTTATTATCGGATCAAAGACTCAATAAAGGAGAGCGAATTTATTCGATGGGAAACCCGCTTGATTTGGGAATGAGTATTGTTGAAGGGAATTACAATGGGTTATTACAGGCATCTCGATATCAAAAAATATTATTTTCTGGTGCATTAAATCCGGGCATGAGTGGTGGGCCGGCGATGAATGAAGAGGGGCATGTGATTGGTATTAATGTGTCGACCCAGGGCAGCGATATTAGTTACCTTGTACCCGTTACTTATTTACAGAAATTAGTCGATGGTTTAGCCGCAACATCAGCCGATTTGACAACGGATTCAACAATACCGGCAGAAGCGCATTATCAGCAATTAATTCATCAGTCATTGTTTGATGATCAACAGGCCTTTTATGGAAAATTGCTTAACCCTGCATTTAAGACTAAAAAATTGGGTAATGTGAAGGTGCCCAGTAAAATTACCAGTTCCTTGAAATGTTGGGGACAAAGTAAAAATAAAAAAGAAGATTCGGATAAACTTAAATACCAAAGTATTCAGCAGTCTTGTGCCACGGAAGATGAAATTTATATCGCATCGGGCGTTAACCTCGGCCAGTTTTATTATAACTTTGAATGGGTGACGAGTGATGAATTGAATCCATTCCAATTCTACGCGGAAATTGAGGCGCGATTTAGCCATGACACGCTTAACTATACCTACCAAGAAAAAGATATTACTCCATTTCAATGTGCCGATAATGTGATTGCTTTAGCGGAGCATGGCTGGAAAATTTCAACGTGTTTTCGTGCTTATAAAGATTATCCGGATTTATATGATAGCCAACTTGTGATGGCATCTATCGATGGTGAGCAAAGCGCATTAGTTGCAAAAATAGGGGCGTCTGCAATTAGTAAAGAAAATACTAATCTACTCTTTAAGCGCTTTATGGAGTCTATTTCATGGAACAAATAATTATTCAGTATGGCGTAACCCAGGGAAATGTGGCTGAGCTTTTGCGCAGTAATGATAAAGAAGTGTTTATTGGTCGCGGATTTGATAATACTTTAGTGATTCAAGACGATTATATTGGCCCTAAACAACTTCGCATTTTTCAAACAGAAGATAATAGCTGGTGGATGGATGTTTTAAATCAAACCAATGATGTTATTTTAAATGGCAAAGTACTCGAGGCGAATGATCAACAACATATTGATTCAGTCCAAATACATTCTGGCGATAAAATTACTATTGGTCGGACAACGTTATCGGTTTATGCCGAAAATCATCAGGTAGAAAAAACACGTAAGTTGTTAAATCGAAGTCTTAATCAACGTTCGAGCGGTTTTATTTTTCCTATTATTTTGATGTGTTTGTTTTTAGCGTTTGATTTTACTAAGTACTATCTCCTCACCAGCGATGGCAGTGTTGATCGTTACATTATATTGAATCTGGGCAGTGCAATGTTAGTGGGAATGTGGCTCGGGTTATGGGGAATAGTCGGACGAATAGTTCGTCGGAACAGCCATTTTGGTCAGCAATTTATTGCTGCTATTTTTATACTGTTTATGCTTTCGATTCTGAGTCCCTGGGCTTCGGTTATGGAATTTAATTTTTCAAATGAAACCGTGAGTACTGTTTTTAATTATGCATTAGCATTTTTGGCTATGTCTTTAATGTTGAAATTTAATTTATTATTTGCCACTAATATTCGACGTACTAATTTAGTTGCGGTTTCTATAACTGGGTTAATTATTGGTGCGGTCGTCAGTTATCAGGTTTATATAGAAGATGAATTTATCGCAATCGCTGACTATTCAGAAACAGTTAAGCCGCATTTTATGTATTTAGGGCAATCGGAAAGTATGGATCAGTACTTGGCGGAGATTCAGGACGTGATGCAGGAAGTCGATGGGCTCGCTAAAAAAACAGAATGATGGTGATATTTATCGTCTCTGACATCAAATTTCAGCCAATGATTTATTCCAAGCGAACGCCGCATACTCTATTGTATTGAAACCGATAGATAAGGAGTTCGCTATGCTACTGAGTATGTTAAAGGGACGTCGATTAGCGATCATTCTTTTTAGTCTATATTGTGTTATTAGCCTTTTAGCGGCGAGTTGGTTATGGCAATTTAGTTATCAACGACTCGCTACGTCCAGTCAGCAACAGCTAGACTTATTTGCCAGCCACCTTGAAAGCCAGCTTGAACGCTTTACTTATATTCCTCGGTTATTAAGTCGACAAAGTGTGATGGTCGATGCGTTGAAGGACCCGAAAAATACTGCTCTGCGAGATATTATTAATCATCACCTTTATGCGACTAATCAAATTATTGGTGCTTCCGATACCTATTTACTCGATACCCAAGGTACGACAATTGCAGCCAGTAATTGGTTACTTGATCGATCCTTTATCGGTAAGAATTTTTCATTCAGACCATATTTTCAACAGGCAATACGCGGGCGGCAGGGAGATTATTTTGCACTCGGATTAACCTCGGGTAAACGTGGTTATTATACTTCTTATCCGGTTATTCATGCTGCCGAAGTGATTGGCGTGGTGGTGGTGAAGATGGATCTATCATCGATTGAAAAAGATTGGAGTGAAAAGTCGCAACACTTTTTAGTGACCGACCCTAATGGCGTTGTGTTTATTTCAACCCAATCGGAGTGGTTATTTCAAAGTTTAGCGCCACTGTCCGAGTTGGAGACAACGGCACTTAATGTAGAACGTCGTTATTTAGGTAAAGAGATTCAAACGTTGCCCTTTGAGGGCGATTTTAATCAAAGCCCTTCGTCGATTAATATTACTGAACCTAATCAGTCCTCAACGCATTATTTAGCGTTAAGTAAAAAACATCATAAGGCTGGGTGGAATATTCGCGTGTTCGTCCCGACAAACAGCATTACCTATAATATTTTAGTGTTGCTTACCTTGTTGTCATTGTTATTTATATTGCTGTATTTGATCTTAATATTGATTGGCCAACGAAAAAGTCGAAGTATTGAAAAAGAACGTTTACAGGTAAAATCGAATCAACAACTTGAGTTTCAAGTTATGCAACGTACTTCGGCATTGCATGCTGAAATTAATGAAAGGCATAAAGCGGAACTTGCCCTAAAAGATGCTCAAAAAGAGTTAATTCAAACGGCTAAATTAGCATTATTAGGCCAATTATCAGCCAGTATTAGTCACGAGTTAAATAATCCCTTAGCTGCGATCCGTAGTTATGCCGATAATGCGTTAGTGTTTCTATCCCGCGAAAAACTCGATAAGGTCAGTAGTAATCTAGAACGGATAACACATTTGACCGACCGTATGTCGAGAATTAGCGCGCAACTTAAAGCATTTGCCCGCAAGTCCGATGGTATTATGACGGTGATTGCCTTGCAGCCGGTGTTATTAGCGGCATTTGAATTAGTAAAACCACAGTTAAAAAGCAGTCAGGTCATTTTAGATATGGATATTCCTGCGAACAGTATTTTTGTTAAAGCAGAAGCGATTCAATTAGAGCAAATCTTAGTTAATCTCCTTTCCAATTCTATTCAAGCAATGCAAAAAAGTGAGACTAAAAATATTACGGTTACTTTGTCGATATCAAATCAGCAAGCTGTTGTTGCGGTCAGTGATACGGGATCTGGCATTAAAGAAGAAGTTCTTGGGCAATTATTCGAACCTTTTTTTACCACTAAAAAAACCGGATTAGGTCTTGGATTATCAATCTCACAACAGATCATTGAAAGCATGCATGGTAATATTTGGGCGGAAAGTAAGAACCAAATGGGCGCCACGTTTTATCTCTCTCTTCCCTTGTTAAATAATCAGGAGTCATTATGAATCCAGTTTTTTTTATTGACGATGAATATGATCTTCGCGTTGCCAATGAGCAAACCTTTGAATTAGCTGATATTAATGCGCAGTTTTTTGCCGATGCGGAATCCGCCTTAGTTGCGATGCAAACAACGCTACCTGCCGTGGTGATTACTGATATTCGTTTGCCGGGCATTTCAGGTCAGCAATTATTGACCACATTGGTTAAGAAAGACCCGAGTTTGCCGGTTATTTTAATTACTGGGCATGGCGATATTTCGATGGCCGTACAGGCGATTCAAGATGGCGCCTATGATTTTATTGAAAAACCATTTTCATCGGATAGGTTAATTGAAACAACCCGTAAAGCCATTGAAAAACGTCATTTGACCATTGAAAATAGACGTCTGAAACAAGCGCTAAAAAGTAAAGAAACATTGGGACCGCGCATTATTGGTAATACACCGAGTATGGTCGAATTGCGTAAAATGGTTGCACAGGTTGCCGATACACAGGCGGATATTTTATTGTTTGGTAAAACGGGGACGGGTAAGGAGCTTGTTGCACGTTCATTACATGAACAAAGTCAGCGTCGGGTTAATAATTTTGTTGCGGTTAATTGTGGCGCGGTTCCCGAAAATTTGATCGAAAGTGAGTTATTTGGCCATGAAAAAGGTGCTTTTACAGGTGCTGATAGCCGACGTATTGGTAAATTTGAATATGCACAGGGCGGCACATTATTTTTAGATGAAATCGAGTCCATGCCACTGCAAGCACAGATCCGTTTATTAAGAATATTACAGGAACGCAGCTTAGAAAGGGTTGGGTCTAATACGCCGATTGAATTGGATATTCGTGTGATTGCCGCGACGAAAGTGGATTTGACCCGTTCACCCGATTTCAGACAAGATCTGTATTACCGATTAAATGTTGTCACCATTAATTTACCCAGTCTGGAGCAGCGTAAGCAAGATATTCCAATTCTGTTTCATCACTTTTTATTGGTTGCTGCTGCACGTTACGGCAAAGCTGCTCCTGCATTACCCGCTAATGATTTACAAGCGTTACTTGCACATAATTGGCCGGGTAATGTGAGAGAGCTGCGTAATGCGGCCGAACGATTTATTTTATTGGGCTCATTAACTGGATTGAATAATGACAATGATCCCTGTGAATTGAGTTTAAGTTTATCGGCGCAGGTTGAAGCCTTTGAAAAAACCTTAATTGAACAAGCGCTTGAAGTGAATGGAGGCAGTATTAAGGATTCGATGCGTACCTTGAATTTAGCGCGCAAAACCCTATACGATAAAATGCAGAAACATGGTTTAGAAAAGAAAAACTATAAAGGGGAATAGTTTTTCTTTTCTGGATGTCTCATGGTTGAGCGGTTATTTGGTGATGGTTTCAGGCCCCATCATCAGGGTGGGTAACCAGGTTGAGACCCATGGAATGTAAGTCACTATAATTAAAAATAGGAACATCACACCAACTAAGGGAAGGGAAGCTTTTACAACTTTCATCATCGACATTTGCGCGACACCCGCTGTGACAAATAAGTTTAATCCAACGGGGGGCGTGATCATGCCTATTTCCATATTAACCACCATCATAATCCCCAAGTGAATAGGATCGATGCCGAGTGTGGTGGCGATGGGGAAAACTAAAGGGGCGACAATAATAAGTAATCCCGATGGCTCCATAAATTGCCCACCGATCAGCAATAACAGGTTGACCACGATTAAGAAGGTAATGGGACCTAACCCTGCAGATAACATAGTTTCGGTTATCATTTGCGGAATACGTTCATCGGTTAATACATGTTTTAAAATTAACGCATTAGCGATAATAAACATAAGCATAATCGTTAATTTACCCGCTTCATATAAGGTTTTGCGTGTATCTTCATGGCACAGTGCATGTGACGCTTTACGCCAATAGGGTTTTGCTTTTTTTTCTTCAGGTTCTTTATCGGCTAAAGGCCCCATGTCTTTGTAGATAAAGTTTGAAATAAAGAAAGCATAAACGGCTGCAACGGCTGCCGCTTCAGTTGGCGTAAATACACCGCCATAAATACCGCCTAAAATAATGACGATTAATAATAATCCCCATACTGCATCTTTGGCAGAATCAAAGACTTCTTGCCACCCCACAAAGGGCTGAGCAGGAATGTTTTTAACCCGTGCATAAACATAAATGGCAACCATTAACATAAGTCCCGCTAACAGTCCTGGTAAAACGCCACCTAAAAACATACGTCCGACAGAGACATCGGTTGCGGCGGCATAAACAACCATGACAATAGACGGTGGAATTAAAATACCGAGGGTACCTGCATTACAAATAACACCCGCTGCAAAATCCTTACTGTAACCATTTTTAACCATGCCTGCGATAACAATTCCACCAATGGCCACCACGGTTGCAGGTGATGAGCCTGATAATGCGGCGAACATCATGCAAGCGACAACCGAGGCCATGGCAAGTCCACCTCGTAATGACCCAACAATGGCAATCGCGAAGCGTATAATGCGTTTAGCGACACCACCAGTTGCCATAAAGCTCGACGCCAAGATAAAAAAGGGGATCGCGAGTAATGTGTAATGGCCAGCAAAGGCGTTAAATAATGTCTGAGCAATGGAGGCTAAAGAAGCATCTGAATGGAGCAGTAGAAAGAGTATGCTTGAAAGGCCAAGTGAAACGGCAATTGGCACACCGATAACCATAAACGTGATCACCATTAAAAATAGAAATAATATTGCCATGATTATTCTCCTTGCTCGGATTTATGAAGTTCGTCTAAATCTTCTTCTGCTTCATGACTAGCAATAATGCGATCTATTTTATTAGTCGCAATTTGCCAAGCGAGTTGGAGAAATCGAAAGGTCATAATGCCCATGCCTAAGGGCAGTGCAAAGTAGGGAATAAAGCGCGGCAAACGTTCATATTGTTCTCCTTCATTAAACCAATCTGCAAGAAACTGAAGCATATCTGGCATGGGAATATCTTCCGTTTCATACCAAGCTCGGTCGGTTATAAAGGGAAGCCAATAATTCCACGACCCAATAAACAGACTGATGGAAAAGAACAAGCAACAACTGACTGCGATTAATGCGAATGTTTTTTTGAGTCCCTGTGGCGCTAAGTTAATCACCACATCTACCCCAATATGAAAGTGTTTTTTTACGCCAAAGGAAGCACCAACGAGCACCATCCAGGCAAATAGAAAAACGGTCATTTCGAGGGCCCATAAAATATTGCTATTTAGAACATAGCGAAAGACCACATTAGCAAATGTTAATAGCGTCATTAAACCTAGGAATAGGGCAATAAGGGTTTCTTCAATGTAATCGGTTATTTCACCGAGTCGGGTAAAAAATCCACTTTTCATCGGTTTTCTCCACAGTTGAAATCGTGATGTATTGGTCCCTTGAACAGTCAATTTGGGTATTTATCATGGCTGAGTAATGGAATATAAAATGCTATTTAACGTAATGATTTAAGCGACCCGTTATCTATCATCGACAGATATATCGTAAAAGATAACGGGGATAAAAGTACGTTTATGGATAATGATTAGTTATTAGCGGCGAGTGCTGCATCAATCATATCGCTGCCAATATCTTTCTCAAACTTCTTCCAAACGGGTTTTAGTGCAGAAACCCAAGCGGCGCGTTGTTCTGGTGTTAAGCTACGAACAATACCGCCTGCGGCAATAATATTTTGTTTATTCGCTTCATTTACTTTGCTGGATTCTGCATTTCTTGTTTGGGTGACTTCACTTAAAATGGTGCCAAGCTGTGTACGAACATCATCGGGTAATCCGTCCCACCAGTCATTTGATGACACAACAAGGTAATCTAAAATACCGTGATTGGTTTCGGTGACGCCATCCTGTACTTCAAAGAATTTCTTACCGTAGGTATTCGACCAAGTATTTTCTTGGCCATCAATGACTTTAGTTTGTAAGCCGCCATAGACTTCTTTAAATGACATTTTCTGTGGATTCGCTCCGAGTTGTTCAAATTGTGCAACTAAGACATCCGATGCTTGCACGCGGAATTTCAGTCCCTTCGTATCTTCAGGTAAAAGTAACGGTTTATTCGCTGACATTTGTTTCATGCCGTTATGCCAAAATTCGAGCCCCTTGATACCGCGACGTGCCATGGCCATTTTTAATTTATCGCCAGCGGCTGAGTTTTGAAAACGATCCACTGCATTGACATCGGTGAAGAGAAAAGGTAAATCAAAAATACGGTATTTTTTGGTTATTTTTTCAAATTTAGACAGGGATGGTGCTGCTAACTGGACATCGCCATTTAATAGCGCCTCTAGTACTTGGTTATCATCGTAAAGAGTGGAATTAGGAAACACCTCCATACACGCTTTGCCATCCATTTCTTTATTCACTCTTTGTTCTAATAAAGAGGCTGCGACGCCTTTCGGGTGTTTGTCGGCATTGGTTACATGGCTAAATTTAATAACAATTTCACCAGGATCACACTTAGCTGCCGCATTAACGCTTGTGAAAATGGCCGTTGCACCGATGGATAACATTGCGAGGTGTTTGAACATGTTGAACTCCTTATTCGAAATGACTGTCGATTTTAGTGTTTATCTCATTGCTATAACTGCATTGAGAATCGGTTGAACTCGTTCTGCCCCCTATGAGATAGCAATCACCGTGCCTATGTTGTAAAAATGTTGCGATAACCTTTGCAGGAGGCGGTAGACATGATTTGGTTACTTTTTGTTAACGTTTTATATTCAATGCGGAGTCTTTAAAAAGGGGGGATTGTCACCCAGAAATAGTGATAATTGGGTGGTTAAAGGCCGATTATTAATAATGTTATTTATCGCTAACTATTTACTATTGTTGCTTTTTTACGTTGCTTTTTGTTAATAAAGTTACTACCTTGGAGAAGCAACACTTTATTTTCTACTCGTTCTCCCCGCAACCAATAAGGATATTCAATGCAAAAAATCATGTTAGCTAGCGTTTATTATTCGCTATATTTGATCCATCAATCGACATCTAATATTACTTTAATTGGGAGGTCATAATGACTAATAAATACCTTGTCGCATGTGACGGTAGTCCGGCTTCGGATCGCGCATTAGAATTTGCTATTAAACAAGCCAAAATTGACGGCGCTCCTATATTACTTGCTTATATTGTCGAATGGTCCCCTTACTCATTTATGACACCGCAGGAGCTAGAGGAAAGACATAAACATCGTTCCCACGAAATAAAACGCGTTCAAACAGCGGTCATTGATCCATTAATCGAGTCGGTTGAAAATCAAGGGATTAAAGCCTATTCCATTATTCGTTACGGTAAAGTGGCTAAAGTTCTTGCTGATATTGCGAAGAAAGAAGAGGCCACACAGTTGTTCATTGGACGTACTGGACAAAGTAGTTTTTCTGCTCGCGTGTTGGGATCTGTTGCAGGAACGATGGTTCAAATTTCAACTGTGCCTTGTACTATCGTGCCATAAATCAAATTAGGGATAATACTATGAAAAATAATATATTTTTGAAGAGAGGATTTGCCATTTTATTGGCCTTTATGTCGAGTGTTGCTTCGGCACAATCGGTTGATGAAACGGTTAACCAGGCATTTTCGAGTGCAACGGGATGGTTTGTTAGCTTTATTTTTAGTCCTTTTCCGGGCACCAGTTTTCCTTGGATTGTGGCATGGCTAGTTATTGCAGCAACTATCTTTACTTTTTACTTCTTATTTATTCAAGTACGCGCTTTTTCCCACTCAATTTCATTAGTAAAAGGTGATTATTCAGATCCTGATAATGCGGGTGAAGTGAGTCATTTCCAAGCACTTGCTACTGCGCTTTCTGGCACGGTGGGGTTAGGGAATATAGCGGGTGTTGCCGTTGCGATTGGTATTGGTGGCCCCGGTGCGACTTTCTGGATGATTCTTGCTGGGTTAATGGGCATGGCCTCTAAGTTTACCGAATGTACCTTGGGTGTGAAATACCGTAATGAATATGAAGATGGTACGGTATCGGGTGGACCAATGTACTATCTGACTAAGGGGTTTGCTGAACGTGGCTTACCCGGCGGAAAATTCCTTGCGATTCTTTTTTCTATCTTTTGTATATTGGGGTCACTAGGTGGCGGTAATATGTTTCAGGCTAACCAAGCACATCACCAGATCTCTGGCATTGTTGGTACTTATCCTGGTTGGATCACCGGCGTGATATTTGCCATTGTTGTATTTGGTGTGATTGTTGGTGGATTGAAGTCGATTGCAAAAGTGACCGAAAAGGTCGTTCCGTTTATGGGCATATTATATGTCGGTGCCGCATTAATTATCCTATTAATGAATATTGATCGTATCGGTTGGGCATTTGGACAGATTTTTGAAGGTGCGTTTACAGGTTTAGGTGTTGCTGGTGGTATGGTTGGTGCGTTAATTCAAGGTTTCAAACGTGCAGCTTTCTCGAATGAAGCGGGTGTTGGTTCAGCGGCGATTGCACATTCTGCAGTACGTACTAATGAGCCAATTACGGAGGGATTTGTTTCGTTACTTGAGCCACTGATTGATACTGTCATTATTTGTACCATGACGGCTCTGGTTATTATTATCACTGGCCAATTAATGATCGATCCTGATACGGGATTGTATCTTGTTGAAGGCGGTAAAATTGTTACTGAAAATGGTACGTCGGGTGTTGGTCTAACTTCCGCTGCCTTTGGTAGTGCGTTTAGTTGGTTCCCTTTCCTATTAGCGATTGCCGTGGTGTTATTTGCATTTTCGACCATGATTTCTTGGTCATACTATGGGCTTAAAGCGTGGACTTATCTATTTGGTGAAGGGAAGAATTCGGAATTAACTTTTAAAGTTATTTTCTGTATTTTCATCATTATAGGGGCATCTGCTAATCTTGGACCGGTTATTGATTTCTCCGATGCTGCTATTTTTGCGATGGCAGTGGTGAATATCTTTGGCTTGTACTTCCTGATGCCGGTGGTTAAAAAAGAGTTGAACAGTTATATGGCACGTTTAAAATCAGGTGAAATTAAAAAGTTTAATTAATATCGATTCCGAACGATGCTTGGTCGTTCGGTTTTTGTCATTATTTACCCGTTACCTAATTTATAAATCGATTAGGTAACGGGAATACGTTGGAACTTATGAATAAAATTGAAATTAAATATTGTACAAAATGCCGTTGGTTAATGCGTTCAGCATGGATGGCACAAGAGTTATTAACCACCTTTGATGGTGATTTAGATGAAGTCTCACTGCAGCCCGGAGAAGGTGGTAAGTTTGAAATTATCGCTAACGGTCAGATGATTTGGTCACGTAAAGAGATGGGACGTTTCCCTGAAATTACAGAATTAAAGCAAGTTGTTCGAAATGCCATTGCACCCGATAAAGACCTAGGGTGTATTGACCGTAAAAAAGCAAAACAGGAGGAGCTGGAATAATGTAAGGTTAATTACATTTGCCTCCCTCTTTATTTAAATCACTAATCAGTAAATCTAACATTTGCATGAGTTGCTGAGTTTTCTCTGTATTAACGCTATCAAATTTACAACGTATTTGATCGGGAATATCAGCGGCTTTGAGTCTTAAGTCTTGTCCATTTCTGGTTAGTTGAATCAGACGTTTACGTTTATCATGCTCATCTTTAACCACTTCTAAAAGTAATTTATCCGTCATTTTCTTAAGTATTTGTGTTAATGCACTGCCATCTATTGCTGTTTTTTCAATAAGCATCGCAATGGTTATTTTGTCCTGTTCCCATAATGCCATCATCACAACATATTGCGGATACGTTAAATTAATCGTGGCTAACGGCGCGCGATATGCTCGAGCAATGCTGTTTGATGCCATATAGAGCCGATGACAAAGTTGGTTTTTTAATTTTAATTGTTCAAATGACATATCGATTCCCCTTGATGAATATATTAATTTGCATGCAAAGTATTTGCAATTACTATTTAACTTGGCTATTATTTTGTACGCAAAGTAAGTTCATCAATAAATATAATTTTGGAGTTCATAATGAATGTATTACAAGAAGTAGCATATACAGCTAAAGCAACTGCAACTGGTGGCCGTGAAGGTATCGCTAAATCTGATGACGGTCGTTTAGATATTAAATTATCAACACCTAAAAACTTAGGCGGCGACGACGGGCAGGGGACTAACCCAGAGCAATTATTTGCAGCTGGTTATGCGGCTTGTTTTATCGGTGCACTTAAACATGTGGCAGCTGCAGAAAAAGTAACACTTTCAAGCGAAATTTACATTAACTCTGAAGTTTCTATCGGTCCAATCGAAGGTGGTTTCGGTATCGCTGTTAAACTTGCTGTATCACTCGGTGATATGGACAAAGCACAGGCACAAGCATTGGTAGAAAAAGCTGATTTAGTTTGCCCATACTCAAATGCAACACGTGGCAATATTGCGAAAGAGCTTACTGTTATCTAATAAATGCTTAGTATCCTCTATTTGAGGGGCTTGGTTTAAATAAGTGATCGAATGCGTTTAGTTTTTTAAGCTAAATGTCGTTAGGTCACTTTTTTGTTTTTACGGCCTTATATTTTAATTGATTAATACGATTGTTTAATTCCTTTGGTTTCACTTTTTTAAAATAATGTGTATGGTTTTATTTGATGTAGATTCAAATAATAAATGACTTATTTTTTAATTAATGAATGGAAATAAATAATGATTAAACTTCATGGTTTTGCTGCAAGTAATTATTACAACGTACCTAAACTGGCTTTATTAGAAAAGGGAATTCGTTTTGAAGAAGTTGTGTCATACATTGGTGCTGGGCCCAATTATAATCCTGAATATCTAGATCGTAGTCCCCTTGGAAAAGTACCTGCATTGGAAGTGCCTGAAGGGTTTATTAGTGAATCTCGCGCTATTTTAGCGTATATCGAAAGCGCTTATCCGCAACATCCGCTATTACCTGAATCTCCCTATGATCTTGCGAAAGTGCAGGAGTTATCGCAGTTTATCGAAATTTACTTTGAGCTAGTGGCACGTCGTTTGATTCCAAACTTGTTAAGTGGCCAACCACCGAAGCCGAGTGTGTTAGAAAAAGTTGAAGCGGATCTTACTAAAGCGGCACTTGCTCTTGCTAAGCTTTCATCCTTTGAAAAATTTGCCTATGGTGATAAATTTACGTTAGCAGATATTGCCGCTATTTTACATTTACCGATTGTCCGTCTCGTCGGCACTACATTTTTAGGTCATGATCCCTTGGCTAATATTCCGGGATTAAGTGATTACTGTGCACGAATGGAAGCACGTCCGCAGGTGATAAAAATTCGAGCTGATGCTGCCGCAGATCGTCCTCAATTTATAACGCATTTTAAATCATTATATGGAGCACAATAAAATCACTAAATTAGTATTAACTAATGTATAATGCTGAGCTGATTTAATATTGAGCTTAACCTTATTTAGCTTAACCCCATTCGTCTTATACTAACGCCGTTAATTAAATGACTAGATAATTAGCGGAATTGGTATTATCTAGCCAACAAGGTACCACATGAATAAAAGGCAGTTTATTGCGCATTGTTTACGTTTAAATCGTAAATCCTATTTACTCGCAGTTTTGTTGATTTTTATTGTTAACTGGCTTCAAGTGGAAATTCCACGTTACATTCAGTTAGCCATCGATTTAATTGACGATGCCTCGACAGCTGGACACGATCATCTTACTCAATATGTTTGGATGGTGGTCATTATGTCTGTTGTAATGATTGTGGTACGTATTTTCTCGCGTATTTATGCACTTAATCCAGGACGTATAACGGAAGCTGCCTTAAAAAATGATTTACTTAAAAAGCTCAATCGACTGCCTAATGCTTTTCATGGGAAGTTTTCATCGGGTACATTAATTTCAATTATTAATAATGACCTTAATGGGATTCGATTATTTTTTGGAACCGGTATTCTGCAATTAACCAATGTCTTATTTGCGCTGTCGTTAACTCCTCTATGGATGTGGCGCATTTCACCTGAACTCACACTGTATTCTGCTATTCCTATTTCTATCGCGTTTGTTATTTTCCGAATGGGATTTAAGCGAATGAAAAAATATAATGCTGAATATTTAAGACGGTTACAGGATTTATCCGCGCAATTGATGACGTTTTTAGCCGGTGTCGATTTAATTAAAAATCAGCAAATGTCACCTTGGGTACTGGCCGAAGTCGAAAAACGTAATCAACTTCTTTTACGCTGTAAAATGAAAATAACGCGCATTCAAACCTTTGTGATGCCGGTGCTTGATTATGCCAATAACCTCATGAAAATTTTAATTCTTGGATTTGGTGGTTACATGTTACTGAATCAACAACTGACCTTGGGAGAAATTACCGCTTTCCTTTCCTATTCTGTTTTATTAGCAATGCCATTGATGCAATTAGGGCGAATTGCCACGATTTATCAACGCGGAATGGTGAGTATTGAAAGCGTCCAGCGGATCTTAAATGCAGAGATTCCGACTGAGGACCAAGCATTGCTTTCAGAGCCTCAAGTTGCACAACTTCATGGTAAAACATTATCGGTTCGTGATTTAAGTTTCAGTTACAAAGACAGTGGCCGTTTAATTCTAGATAATATTAGCTTTGATATTCCTTCGGGTAAGAAAGTGGGGGTCTTAGGTAGCATCGGCTCCGGTAAAACGACCCTTGTTAATTGTCTTAATCATTACTTAGATATTCCCAAGGGAACCGTCTTTCTTGATGATAAAGATGTGACGACCTTTGCACGTAATGATTTACATCGATACATAAAAACCGTGACTCAGAATCCGTATTTATTTTCCGATACCATTGAAGAAAATATTCGTTTTGGTAGTGACTCTGACACTATCACCAAACAACAAGTCGATGAAGTACTAAAACTAAGTCAACTTGCCGGTGATGTTTCTCGATTTGAAAAGGGCGATCAAACCCTCGTCGGGGAAAAGGGGATCATGTTATCCGGAGGACAAAAACAGCGTTTAAGTATTGCGCGTTCGTTGCTACAACCCTGTGATTTGATCATTCTGGATGATGTTCTTTCGGCGGTCGATTATGAAACCGAACGTAAAATTCTTCAGGGGGTATTTGCGCGCTTAGAAAATCAATCTGCATTGGTGGTTTCTCATCGTGTTAGCGCCTTAGAATATATGGATGAAATTATTGTGCTGAATGAAGGCAAGCAAATTGCGAAGGGCAGTCACAATGAGTTGCTACAAACCTGTCCCTATTATTATGAAACCTGGCAATTACAGCAAAATAAAACGGAGGAAACAGCATGCTAAAAAATGTAGATATTTATTATTTAAAAAACTTCTTCCGATTTGCAAAAAAATATAAAAATTCAGCAATACTCGGTATTGCGATGTTACCACTTTCGGTTATTTCTAGTTTGCTATTTCCTTGGTTGATTATTCAAGTTATTGATGTCCATTTAGTACAGGGGAATATGGACGATCTCTGGCGACATATCTTTTATTTACTTGCCGTGTTGGTTATCAACTATTTGGTTGATTCAACCTATGCCTATAACCTGAGAAAAACCGGGCAGTATGCGATAACCGATATGCGTTCGGCATTGTTTGCGCGAGTTTTGAAATTGCCTCGTGGCTATTTTGATAATACGCCAACGGGGGTAACGCTATCCCGTTTAACCAGTGACTTGGAAACAATTAGTGATTCTTTTGTTCAGTCTATTGTCGGGTTAGTAAAGGATTCCATTAACACCATCGCATTGATTATTATGATGTTGTTTATTAACTGGAAGTTAACTTTAATTGTGTTGATTGTTATGCCGCCGGTGATGTACTTGACCATGTATGTGCGCAATAAACTGCGGGCGGTGAATTTGATTACACGTTCAACATTGGCACGTGGTATTGGTTATTTGCAGGAGGCTTTATTGGGTGTCAAAACGGTGCAGTTTTATCGTGCTGAGCAACAAGTAGAGCGTAAATATAAAGTCTTTAATGATCAGTTCTTAAAGGCACAGAAAAAAGCCAATAAATACGATGCTATTTTATTTGCGTTTATATCGGGAGTGACCTCGATTACGATTGCCCTGATGATTTGGTATGGTTCTGGTCTTGTCCTTGAGCAAGCATTAACCCTCGGAGTGTTGATCGCATTTATTAATACACTCGAAAAAGTCTTTGTGCCAATCCGTGATTTTACGTCTCAAATAGCGTCTATTCAGCGTTCATTTGCAGCCTTTGATCATATTGAAGAGCTATTCGTTGAACCAATGGAAGAGGAAGGCCGTGAGTTAATCGCGACTGAAAAAGTGACTCCGCAGCTGACTGAGTTCGTCAGTCTTGAATTTAAAGATGTGAGTTTTCGTTATACACCAGAATTACCCTATGTGTTGAAAAATGTGTCCTTTATACTCGAAAAAGGAAAGCAAATTGCATTGGTTGGTTCTACGGGTTCGGGCAAATCAACCATTATTCGTTTAATTTCTAAAACCTATCAGGATTATGAAGGCAGTATTTTATTAAATGGCATCGAGCTTTCAAGGATTTCAATTAATGACTGTATTCATTTGTTCTCATTGATGATGCAAGATGTTTATCTTTTTGAAGAGAGTATTAAATTTAATATTGCACTGGGTAAGCCGAATATTACCGATGAAGTTGTCGAGCAAGCAGGGCGATATGTCTATGCGGATAATTTTATTCAACATTTACCTGGCGGCTACGATTTTCAATTAGATAAAAATGGAACAAATTTATCTAATGGGCAAACTCAATTAATTTCCTTTGCACGTGCGGTTGCACAGGGAGGACAAGTTATGATGCTTGACGAAGCCACCAGTTCCGTTGACTCGATTACGGAAAATCTGATTCAAAAAGCGATGCAACGTTTGTTTTCAGAAAAGACCGTGATTGCAGTGGCGCATCGCCTTAGTACTATACGTCACTCGGATACTATTTTAGTGCTTGAAAAAGGTGAAATTGTCGAGCGAGGAAACCATGAGCAATTGATCGTTAATGATGGTATTTATGCATCTTTGCTTAACGAATCTAAATAAGCGATCTCTTTAATAACCTCGTTGGCATTCAAGATGTATGTTGATTGGCAATGGGGATCTTTGGATTAAAACGGTTTGTGATGACGAATCTTTGTAACTACTCAGCACCCTTTAAAATTTCATGAATTTTGTCATAAATAGAGTGTAAATACTCAGGGATAAGCCATTTATGCTTAGTTCAAGGCGAAAAAGCGCAGTTTAGTGGTTTAAATGAGCATTTTTCAACGATGAAATAAGCTTAAAGGGCGACGGCCTGAGTAGTTACGAATCTTTTATCTTAATCACTCCTGTTGCTCTCTCCTTTATGACATGCTTTTTAAAAAAGTCTTTGATTTAACGGTTCCTTTAAAACTGCATATTAGTTATTCACTTCATTTTATATCAATGGGTTTTATTTTACTTGTTAATGATATTAATTATCAAATGGGGTGGACTTCTTAATTTATATTTATGATAATGATTATCATTACTGTTATGTGGTGAGGGTAAAATGATTCAGAATTGGAAATATTTAATACAACAGGCTAATGATGCTTATCAAGATAATGCTTATTCAGAGGCCATTTCATTAAATCAGCAAGCATTAGAATACGCAAAAGAGATATTTCACGATGAATTCTATCGTGATCCATCCTCAGCGGTGGCCGCTTCAACAATTAGTTTTTTAAATCTTGCAGAGTCTTATACCGCCGTTGGTGATTTACTATCGGCTAATAATCAGTATAAAAATGCAATTCATTTCTTACAAATGGCTGTTGTACATTTAGCACTTAATGATACGCACTCGGATCTTATTATGCGTACCGCCGGAAAAATCCAATTTGAATGGTCATTATTTAGCAAACATCATGACGTCGATATTCCCATACAAAGTGCTGAATTGATGCGAAGTGTCTCGCTTGCTATTACCTACGCTAAAAACACTGTTCATCATTAAATAAGGTTAATTTTGAAATTAATGTAATCGCCTAGGAAAAAGATATTTTGAAAAGGAATCAACTATGAAAAAACCGATTGTTAAGTCAACACTATTTGGCTTAATACTGACGGTTAGTCAAATGGCCAATGCGCATCCAGGGCATGATCATAATCACTGGACAAGTGATTCGCTTCATTTACTGAGTTTTGCCGTTGCTGTTTTGATTGGTGGTGTCGTATATAAAATAAGAAACCGTCGTAAAAAGCACATCGGAGTTAAATCATGATCTATAACGTTGTTAAAAAAATGGACAATTTTATTAACTTTCAAACGGCTCAAGCCCACTGTGATATTCCCTGTAAAATATATGATCCCTTACTGGCACAAATAGCGGCATTAAGCTGCGTTCGTATGATGGATTTAATTAAAGACATTGAAGCTAAAGCCAAGTTGAAAGTTGCTGATTATGCTGAAATATCGCGTTTGGTTCGAGAAAAAGAGTTAGCAAGTAGCGAAGTAAAAGATGCGATTCGGATTATTTGGGGTGACTATTTCAAAACACCACAATTTGAACAAGTCGACGATGTACATGGGCTTACCCATAGCATAATGAGGCAAGCTTCTAAGTGTAAGCAAAGTATAAATCGTGATGACGGCTTGAAATTAGTACTGCTAGTCAATGAATTTGCCGATATATTCTGGATGACAAAAGGTGTACCTACCTATGTTGCATCTTGCCCCTATCCACCGTCATTAAGTCTTGTTTATCCTAATTTGAAAAGTTAGGTTGTCTTGGAGTTATGATGTTTAGCGTGATTAAGGTTCGAGGAAACAGTATGGCACCGTGTTTATACGATGGCGATTTTGTTTTCATTATTCATCGTTACTTAAATCTAAACGTTGGGCAATTGGTGGTCGTTAATCATGCTTTATATGGACTTATTATTAAGCGTATTTTACACATCCATGACAATGGTAATTATTGGTTAGAAGGGGAAAATGAAGAGAGTATTCAACCTAATAAAATGGGGTGGATACCACCTTCTTTAGTTGTCGGTAAGGTTATTTATTGTATCTGCGCACATCGTAGCCACACCCGATAATGCGGCCTCATTATTGATGGATAATTAATAATTTGAATATCCGAAACACCATCATGTTATGCCTTGTTTTTAATTTAATAAATAAAATCAATTTTTAATCACATATAAAACTTAATACCTTGAACTTATAATGCTATTGAGAGTCAATAAAGAGCGTTGATTATTATTGAAGGTGGGTTATGAGTGAATCTGTGGTGGTGGCAAGGTATTCGTTTGCACTTGATGCAAATATTGCAAAAGCTAATTTAGACAGCGTCGGAATACCTTCTTTTATTGCCGATGAAAATACCATTAATATGCAATGGTTGTATTCTAATGCGATGGGCGGTGTTCGATTATTCGTCCCTGTGGATAATGTCGATGAGGCTAAAAGAGTGCTTGCTGCAGATTTTTCAGCAGAGGTGGATTTAGTGTATGGTACTCAGCCTGAAAGTTGCCCCCATTGTCAGTCCTTGGATATAGCCCCATATACGAAGGGGAAAAAATCTGCATTTATTGTTTTTATCTTAGCGGGATTTCCATTATTCTTTTATAAACATGGTCTTAAATGTAATCAGTGTGGGCATTTTTGGACGAAATAAAGAAGTAATAAAACAGGAATAATATGGATATTAAAATAGATGATTTATCCGATGGTGAGGTGATTGCTTTATTGAAAGAACATCTTGCGGATATGTATAAAGTTTCCCCACCAGAAAGTGTTCATGCATTGGATATTGATGCCTTAAAGTCCGATGATATTACCTTTTTTAGCGGATGGGAAAATGACACGTTAATGGGATGTGTTGCGGTTAAAAAGATTGATGATAAACATCTGGAACTGAAATCCATGCGTACTTCTTCCTTTGCGCGAAAATCGGGTATTGCATCGCAATTACTTGCGCATGTTATTAAGGTATCGCGTCAAAATGGAGCTGCATTTATTCATTTGGAAACGGGCACTCAATATTATTTCAAACCCGCTCACTATTTGTATCAAAAATTTGGTTTTAAAGAGTGTGGGCCATTTGCTGATTACCAATTAGATCCCTGTAGTCAATTTATGATGCTTTCCCTTGACCAGTAAGTTTGAAATCCAACGAGATCAATAATGATATCAATCGAAAAATACAGTAAAAAATGGGCTGAGCAAGTTAATCAATTAAGTGTAAAACCAGAACAAGTTGCTTTTACTGTGAGTGATATTAATGGGTTACTTTCAATACTAACGCCATTAGAACATCCCTGTTTAATTATTAAAAATAATCAGGTGGTTGGCTTTTTTCTCTTAGATTTAAATTATTCTGCTATTTATCATTTTGCAGATAAAGCCATTGGGATACGTTCATTATTAGTTGATCAGCGTTTTCAGGGACAAGGGATTGCACGCGAGGCCATTAATAATATACCTCGTTATGTAGGTTGCCATTATCCTGAATTTGAGGTTTTACAGCTTACGGTTAATTGTCAAAATAAAGCGGCATATGCTTGTTATCAAAAATGCGGTTTTGAAACCTTAGATAGTTTGTATTTAGGCGGCCCTGTTGGACCGCAATTTGTTATGCAACGGAATTTAGTTTAGTGATAATGAAACGTTATCGGATAGGTGTTTTTGCATTATTTGATAAAGTTCGTTGATACGTTGAGTAGCGGGTAAGGTTTGGTATATTGACGTTAAATATCCTCTTTCAGCACATACTGCTAAGGCTTTATCGGTATTAATATCGTAAATCCACCCCATTTGAACAATCTTAATATCAATCACACTTCGAAGCATTTTAAAGGGAACGATTTTTTGCTGTTTAAGTGTCTCATAGATACATTGGGTTACATCGTCTCCTGATGGCAAATTATGCACGAGGGTTGGATTTTCCTTTTCTAATTGCTCTTTATAGTAACTGATCACAACACGCCAAATATCAAGTTTATCTGCATCGCGAAGAAGTTTGCAGATTTGTAATGCTTGGGCAGTAAGACCCGTTTCAATCGTGGCTTTATTATGATTTTCTATCGCCGTGATTATCAATTCTGCTTCACCCGGCGTTAAAAAGTGTAAGGTGCCTAGTTCCTTTAATACTCGCACACCTAATGAGGCGTGATCTTCCGATTTAAAATCCGAAAAAGTACCATATTGCTTGAGTTGCTCGAATCGACCAATGTCGTGTAAGAGGGCACTTGTTAAGGCAATTAATTGTTCATTATCTGAAAGTTCCGTGGCGATTAATGTCATATTATCGCAAACACGTAAGGTGTGTTGTTTTTTTAGTAGGATGTTTTCTTTATCGGCATTGGGTTCGGATAAAAAACTATCGGTATAGTTGATGAACCACTCTTTGAGCTCGTTGTAATCGTTTATTTTCATGATTTAGTCACGTTCACCGCGTTGGCAAAATAGGTTATTTTATTGGTTAAAATTTAGTGATTTAAATGTGAGTATTTTATAAAGGTGTTCAGTTTAAAGGTTAAATATGGATTAACAAAAACTTTATTTTATTAATCGAATTTAAGTGTTTACATGTTATTTATAAGTGTATGTTTAAATTGGATATATTTTAATTTTATTTATCTTTTGAAAAATTATTATTTTTGAGTTCTGTGTCTATACTTTATTGATTATGTGTCTCTCTACTTAGAAAAAGGGCAATTGTTATTGCCGGAAAGGAAATAATCTATGAGTGTAAAGTTAAAAATGATGTTGTTGATGGGGAGTTTAATTACCGCTGTAGTTGTGGTTATCTCTACCGTTGGTTTTTTAAATTTTAAGTCTACGACAACGGATGATTATAGGGAAAATTTGAACAATAAATCATTTCTGATTTCAAAAGCAATTGAACAAAAAATAGATCGTACCTTTGATGTACTTAATGCCGTTTCTGGAGAGCTTGCTGTCACCGCAGATGAACGGGTTGATGAACAAGAAGTGCTAAAATCAATTACCTCAGTGGCTGATAAATTTGATGTATTAGGATCGCATATTGGCATGAAAAATGGTGATATTTACGCATCTTTGGCGGGTGGTTTTGTTGAAGGAATTAATGCGAGAGATGCAAAACGTGAATGGTACGTTCGTATCTTTAACGGTGAGAATCAAATTATTACTAAGGTTTATACCAGTGGTGAAGGTTTTCCGGTTATTACGTTAGCGGTGCCTATTATTCGTGAAGGGAAACGTGTTGGACTTCTTGCGGTGAATGTCAAAGTTGATTTAATCACAAACTTCATTTCCGAGTTGGCCGATAATCAACAACTTTTTGTTTCTAGAGAAGATGGTTATATTCTTGCCGCTCAAAATCCGGATATGTTAGGGAAGAATTTATATGACTCGCGTGCAAGTTATAAACAATACCGAGAACAACAATCGAGCAACCATACCTACACATTTGAGGGAAAAGAATATTACGTTGTTTCTAATAAAATAGAGTCGTTAAACTGGAATGTTTGGGCGTGGGATTCAATGGACAATATTAGTGCTGCTTCTAATAGTAATTTGCATACCACGATATTAATTTCAATTATCTTTATCGTTGTTGCACTTGGCATTGTTTATACCTTAGTTAATAAGCTGATGTATTTACCAATTGGTGGTGAACCGAAAAATATTGAACATATGGTTCAAAAAATATCGGAGGGGGATTTATCTATCAATACACAGATTACTGGTAATGAATCCGGTGTTTATCTTGCCGTATTAAAAATGGTTGAGCAGTTAAAAACGACGATTAGTGATATTAATAAAACCAGTGCAGATGTGAATGAGTCTTCTAATCAAATTCGTAATTCGGCTCATAATGTAACACGCACGGCTGAAGACCAAATGGAAAAATTAGAGCAAACGGCTTCTGCGATGAATGAGATGACGGTAACCGTTGCTGAAGTTGCTAAAAATGCACAGCAAGCATCAACGTCTGCCAATGAAGCGAAGGAAAATTCTATTAATGGTATGAATGTTGTTAGTGATATGAATAATGATATTGGTGCCTTAGTCAGTGGCATTGAAGATGTTCAGTCGGTTATTAATAACTTAGCGAGTCAAACGAATGATATCGGCAGTATTTTAGATGTTATTCAAGGTGTTGCAGAACAAACCAACCTATTAGCTTTAAATGCTGCAATCGAAGCTGCACGAGCCGGTGAACAAGGACGAGGTTTTGCCGTGGTGGCCGATGAAGTTCGTAATCTTGCGAATAGAACCCAACAAAGTACCGATGAGATTCAGCAGGTCATTAGTAATTTACAAATTGAAGCGGCAAGGTCGGTTCAATTAATGGAAAAGAATGCTAATAGTGTTGAATCGACCTCAACAAAATCCAATGAAGCAAATAAAGCGTTAGAAGCAATTAATCATTCTATAGAGCAAATTCAAGATATGAATAATCAAATTGCTACGGCGGCAGAAGAACAAACCGTGGTTGCTGAGGAAATCTGCACGAGTATTGTGAGCTTAAATGATATGTCTAAGGGAACCTTTGATAATGCAGACAATAACTCTAAATTGGCAGAAAGTTTACAGGAATCGGCAAGCTCATTAAATCACTCAGTAGAAAGGTTTAAGCTGTAACCTGCTCCTAAAGATCAAGCCATCGTTAAGATGGCTTTTTATTACCCCGTTTTTCTTACCTCATTTTCATCGAGCCATTCAATAATATCGTTTCTTTAAATTCCCATCACCATTAACCTGCATTGAACGATAGCCAATGATTGTATTTGTTAACACAATCTTTATTTTTTAAGCACTTATTGATCATAGTCAGAGTGTATAACTTTTATTTGGGTACATTACTCGTAAAATTTTGTGCTGTAATGAGAGTTGATGTGAAAGCGTTATTTGAACAATCCAATATCGGGAAAATGCAGGTAAAAAATCGTTTTATCCGAAGTGCAACGTGGGAAAATATGACCACCGAAGATGGGCATATGACCGATAAGCTTTATGATATTTACGAAGAACTGGCTCAAGGTGGTGTTGGATTAATTATCACTGGCTATGCAAATATCGTTATCGAAGAACAGCCAAACCCAGGAATGATGGGAATATACGACGATAGTTTTATCGATGAGTATCAAAAATTAACTGAGTTAGTACATACCTACGACAGTAAAATTGTGATGCAACTGGCCTATGGTGGTACCAAAACGACTCACAATGTTGGCGAGCGTATTATTTATGCACCTAGCGAGGTTGCTGAAAAAGGAACAAATACGCTTGGTAAAAGTATGACTAAAGCTGAGATTGATTACATTATTCATGCCTTTGCATTATCGGCAAAGCGCGCACAACAGGCGGGTTTTGATGGTGTTGAAATTCATGGTGCGCATACCTATCTGATTAATCAATTTTTAAGTCCCTATTATAATCGCCGTACCGATCAATATGGTGGCAGTTTAGAAAATAGAATGCGTTTCTTAGTGGAAGTATTTTTGCAAATGCGCAAATTGGTTGGCGATGATTTTTCAATCATGGTGAAACTGACTGCATCTGAATTCTTTGAAGGCGGATTAACCTTTGCTGAAACGCGTGTTATTTGTAAAACGCTGGAAAATATTGGTGTCGATGCGATTGAAATATCGGGCAATATTCATGGTAAAGCAAGCACGATGATTGGCCAGTATTTCGACGGATATCAGCTTCAAGAAGAAGGGTATTTTGTTGAGTATGGCAAAGCCATTAGCGATGACGTTGATATCCCTATTATTACGGTCGGTGGTTTGGCTAATATTGAAACTATCGAGACTATTTTGGGAACAACGAATATTGCTTATTTCGCCATTGCCCGTCCTTTACTGTCTGAGCCCCATTTAATTAAACGTTGGCAAGCGGGTGATAGACGACCTGGTATTTGTGAACATTGCTCAAAGTGTCGAACACGAAGAGGCAATTTTTGTGTTGTTCATAACAAGCGATAATGTTGATGATTAGTAATAAATAAAATAGTACGCAGTGGATCTATTTATTTATCGCCTTCCTTTTTATTGCAAAAATCATAGAAATACAGATTCAAATAAAGCATTTGATACGACCTATTGTCGATTTAGGTCGCTCGATGCTTACCAATTTTACACTTGCTGTGTAATACCAATTCAATTTACTTTTAAAATTAACAGAAGGACGTATAAACGTGTTAGAGGAAAAGAAAGGGATTATGTTTAATATCGGTGCTCAGGTCATTATTGCAATGATTATTGGTACTATCGTTGGTTCCTACATGGGAGAGTCAGCCGCTATATTTGCTCCATTAGGTTCTATTTTTATTCACTTGATTAAAATGCTTGTTATTCCCTTAGTGGCCGTTGCTATTATTACCGGAGCTGCGAATTTAGGGCACAGTCCAGCAGCTGGTAAAATTGGCTTGAGTACATTCGCCTTTTTTATGTTGACGTCTGGTGTAGCCGTTGGGCTTGCTATTCTGTTGGGGGAAGTTTTTCAACCGGGTGTTGGGGTTGATTTAAGTAGTATGCAGGGGATGTTCTCTAATGAATATGCCGATAAAGGCGCTGTACCTGGCTTTTTTCAAACGGTACTTGGCATGATCCCAACCAATGTATTTCAATCATTAAATAATGCAAATATTTTACAGATCTTGGTTTTTTGTTTGTTTCTCGGTATTGCATTATCAAAAGTTGAAAAGCAACGCAGTGAGCCGTTAATTAATATTTTGAATGGATTAGTTGATGCCTTTGTTTGGATGATTAATGCGGTTATGCGTATTGCACCGATTGGTGTATTTGGCTTAATGGCTGAAGCGGTGGGGACCTTTGGTTTCGATGTTTTGACCATTGTGATGAAACTGTTTATCGTCTTTACTGTTGCGATTTTAATCTTTGGTTTTGTTTTCTATCCATTGCTGGTCAAGTTATTTTCTAATGTATCTGCACGTCGTTTTATTTCTGCCATGAAACGTCCACAGGCCGTGGCTTTATCGACTGCATCATCAATGGCAACTTTACCTGTTACATTGGATACCGTTGAAAAAGACTTGGGGATTACTAATTCAACCAGTTCATTTGTATTGCCATTAGGCGCGACTATTAATATGAGCGGTAATGCGATTTACTATGGCTTGGTGGCTATTTTCTTTGCACAGATATTTAATATCGATTTAAGCCTTGCTTCCTATCTGGCAATTATTGTTACGTCTACTATTGGGGCGATTGGTCAAGCGGGTGTACCAGGCCCTTCATTTTTGGTTGTTGCGGTACTTATTGCAGCGGGTATTCCCATTGAAGGCTTACCACTTTTATTTGCTTTGGATCGTATCTTTGACATGATCCGTACCGCATTGAATATTACTGGTGATGCAGCATGTGCGGTGATTGTGGATAAATATAACCCTGAACGCCAAGCAGAAGTCGCTGATATTCGAAAAGAGCAACAAAAAGCGGCTTAATCGGCTAGTCAATTAACCAAGTGATACTGATATGGGCATCTAGTGATAGTGCCCATTTTGATGGTTATTATTGATTAACTGTTACTAATTATTGCTTATTTTGTGCTTTTCTCTTTTAACTCTGTGTCCTCTGTGGTGCATTTTTAATGATTTTAATTCTTTGCCTGCTTTACCTGAGTTAAGTGCATAAGCATGTTATTTATTGATTAATTAACGCAACTTTAATACCAAACCCAATCAACACACTCCCCACTACTTTTTCTATTTTTTTCTTATGCTTATTAAATTTTACGACTAAGGAAGGATGGCTGAAGAAAAGTGACACAACGCTAAACCATATTATATGCGCTAAGGAGATAATTAATCCATAAATCAACTGCACCCAGATTGGTGTTTCAGGATTGACTACCTGGGTAAAGATACTCAGAAAAAATAATGTTGTTTTAGGGTTTAATGCATTGGTAATAAAGCCCTGTTTTATCGCATTTAAAGGTGATATTTCTGGTTCTTTTAATCCATCTTCTACATCTAAATTACCTTTAGCAGTAAATGTTTTATAACCGATGTAAATCAAATATGCGGCACCAAGATATTTGATAATTGAAAATAGGACGATTGATTTTGAAATAATCAGTGCTAACCCTGCAATGGAATAGGCAACGTGTATCCAAATGGCTAAACCAATGCCTAATGCAGAATATAATCCGCTTTTTCTCCCATGAAAAATACTGTTGCGGGTGATCATCACAAAATCAGCACCTGGGCTAACCACCATAAAAGCAGCGATAATACTGACCGAAATTAACTCTGGTAAATAATTTAAAATATCCATTTAGATTTCCATTGCGTATGAGGTAAAAGCCATTTGTTATTTATCCTACCATCTTTAAACCAATTGTATTAAATATGTGATCTAAATTTTGCGCTGGAAAAATGGTTTAGTTTGAGGCGAAAGTTGATGTAAAGGTTGTTCCCTTAACGAAACTTTCAACAAAGAAATAAACTATTTTAACCAGTAAAATAGATCAGCTAATTATTACGATTGTTATTACACAGGGCATCGGGGAAAGTTAATAAATAAAAAGGATAAGGGGATTGAAAACGCATCATACAGGACGTATCACGCGTTAGGAGCTAATAAGGTCGCGTCGTTTTATTTGTAAAAAGCTTCAACGGTGCCTTTTTTAGTGATCATTAGAGGTTGTCCTCGGCGATCTAAACCTTTTGGTGCTGAGATTTTTACCCAACCTTCACTAATACAATATTCATCGACATCGAAACGTTCTTTACCGTTAAGTTTAATACCGATTTCATGTTCGAAACATTCCGCTATATGGTGCGGACTGCGTGGATTACCAGAAAGGTGATCCGGTAAATCAGGTTTTGATGTTGTGTCGTTCATATTGTTGCCTGTGGTAAATGAAAAAACGTTATTGTAGACAATAAGAGATTAACGCTCAATAGGATAGCGTTAAATCGTGACCAAATTATCGGTTATATACCCGTTACCATTCAAGATGCAGAAATCAGCAAGACGAGAGGTGAGCAGATTCTAGGTATAAAGGTGAAGATCTAACGGGTTAAATCGAGACTTTATAACAACGAAGATGTTTGCCTCTCGTCTTGCCCTGCGGGTCACTAGCTCGAACACCAATACTGCGTTATAACATTCGATAAGGACTAGCCATTGTCATCATGTTACGCCTTGCCTTGGTATCCGAGCTAGTGACTGATAAACGCATCTTGATTGGTAACGGGTATAAAATACTTCGATACGTTTTTAAATTATTTTAGGTGCTAAACGGTGCATTTATATTTTCGACACGCACTAAAATGGATAGTTATTGTGGTATTTATTTGTGTTTATAGGTGCTGGCGCTATATTAAATTTGCACCTTATCTTTTTGTTTTTTATCATATTTTATTTTTGTGTTTTATCGGGTTTAATAAAATATTTTTATTTTTCAATAGGTTATATTTTATCTTCTTCTTTATTGTTCTTTAAATAATTACTTTTAATCCTAACTCATTGAATTTAAATAATTAATGGTACTAAAGTTGCTTTGAATTTATAGTTAAGGTGATTTTCAATTTTAAGTAAAAATTACCTATCAATTTAATCATTAAATAATAAGGGCTTTTATGTATAAAAATTCAATATTGCTAATTGGTGGCACTGTACTGTCACTTAATGCATTTTCTGCGGGTCAAGTAGCCGATTCCGTTGCACCAGAATTAACCACGGCGGTGACTCAAAAAGAGAGCGTGATCGCTAAAGATTATATGGTTGCAGCGGCGAATCCCTTAGCAGTTAAAGCAGGTTACGAAGTCTTAAAAAATGGTGGTAATGCTGCCGATGCTCTGGTTGCAGTACAAACGGTTTTAGGACTTGTTGAACCACAGTCTTCGGGCTTAGGTGGTGGTGGATTCTTGGTGTATTACGATGCTAAAAACAAAAAGATAACGACCTTTGATGCACGTGAAACCGCTCCTTTTGCAACGACACCCGAATTATTTCAAGATGAAAATGGTAAACCTTTGAAGTTCTATGATGCGGTCGTGGGCGGGCGTTCGGTTGGGACGCCTGGTACGGTTAAATTACTGTCGACGATGCATGAAAAATACGGATCTGAACCGTGGGCTGATTTATTTAAGCCCGCTGAAAAATTGGCAACCGATGGATTTGTGGTATCGGAGCGACTTGCTTCTGCTATTGCGAATGATAAGGAACGATTATCTCGTTACCCAGATACTAAGGCGTATTTCTTTAGTGATAACGGCGAGCCTTTAGCTGAGGGCAGTGTTTTAAAAAACAGCCTTTATGCTCAAACACTTGAAACATTAGCAGAAAAGGGTGAAAGTGCTTTTTATACTGGGAAGTTGGGTGAAAATATAGTTAACAAGGTAAATGGGATTAAAGATAATCCGGGCGTACTCGCGATGGAAGATCTTGCAGCTTACAAAATTAAAGAACGTAGCGCGGTGTGTGCTCCTTATCATCAATATGATGTTTGTGGCATGGGGCCACCAAGTTCTGGTGCGTTAACAATTGGTCAAATTTTAGGAATGGCGGAACATTTTGATTTGAAAAAAATGGGCCCAGATAGCGCAGAAGCATGGCAAATTATTGGTGATGCCTCTCGTTTAGCCTTTGCTGACCGTGGTCGTTATATGGCCGATAGTGATTTTGTACCAATGCCTGAAGGGTTACTTGATCCTGAATATTTAGCCGAACGTGCAAAATTAATTCAACCTGGTAAAGCACTTACTGAAGTTTCACCTGGTGAACCTCGTTGGGAGCGTAAAATAAAGCAGTCTGATGATCAGTCAATTGAATTACCTAATACGACACATATCGTTATCACGGATAAAGCGGGTAATACGATTTCGTTTACGAGTACCGTTGAAAATGGTTTTGGTTCTCGTGTTATGAGTAATGGTTTTATTCTTAATAATGAAATGACTGACTTTTCCTTTGCATCCTATAAAGATGGTTATCCAATTGCTAATCGCGTTGAGCCGGGTAAACGTCCACGTTCTTCAATGTCGCCAAGTATTGTTATGAAAGATGATCAACCTTATATGGCGATTGGATCTCCAGGTGGTTCTCGTATTATTGGTTATGTTGCATCAACCTTAATTGCACACTTAGATTGGGGAATGGATATTCAAAAAGCGATTTCACTTCCGCATTTAGTTAACCGTTTTGGTACCTATGATCTTGAGGAAGGGACCGATGCCGTTCGCTTCAAAGCTCCCCTTGAAGCGATGGGCTATAAAGTTAATGTTCGTGATTTAAATTCAGGCCTTCAAGGTATTGTGTTTACTGATGGGCAATTAATTGGCGGTGCGGATCCGCGTCGTGAAGGTATTGCATTGGGCGACTAAAAGAGTCCAGTGCTCGCTTTTGTTTATTTAACCTGGCAGATATTGTTACCATAAAGTCTTGTCAAGTTTATTTTTATAACGTTAAATTCTTGTAATTACTCAGGCCGTCGCCCTTTAAGCTTATTTCATCGTTGAAAAATGCTCATTTAAACCACTAAACTGCGCTTTTTCGCCTTGAACTAAGCATAAATGGCTTATCCCTGAGCATTTACATTCTATTTATGACAAAAACTCATGAAATTTTAAAGGGTGCTGAGTAGTTACAAATTCTTTAACTAATAACAATAATAAATAACCGCAGAATTAGCACCACTAAGAAGCGACTTATTCTACTTTGGTGCAGGTAATCTCATTGGACATTAAAAACTATCCTAAAAGTGCTGATTGGTAGAAAAATACTGTTTGGCATTTTTTTTGCTTGTTGTGTTTTTAGTGAAAGTGAAATAATCTTCAATATTAACGATAGTAAGTTGATTATAGCGGTAATTAAGGCATATCTTTAGTAGGTAAACCTTAATTAACGTTTGAAGGTTGTTTATTGTATTTATTAATTGGCTTAAGTATGAATCTAAAAATAGGGATATGAATGAATAAGTATATAAAAATAATGGGTCTGACTCTTGCGTCTGCCGTTGCGGGTTTGAATGTTGCTCATGCTGGTACAATCGAAGATGTTAAAGCTCGAGGTCATGTTGAGTGTGGTGTTAGTACGGGCACAACCCCTGGTTTTGCTTATCTGAATAAAGATAATACATGGCAAGGGTTAGATGTTGATACCTGTCGGATGGTTGCAGCTGCAATATTCGGCGATGCGAATAAAGTCGTATTCAATCCACTTGAATCTAAAGAACGATTCACTGCGTTGCAATCGGGTGATATTGACCTGCTATCTCGAGTAACCACTTGGACGCTTTCTCGTGATACAAAGTTGGCTTTTGATTTTGCTGCGGTTAACTATTACGATGGCCAAGGCTTTATTGTTAATGCTAAATTAGGGTTGAAATCTGCTAAAGAATTAGGTGGTGCAACTATCTGTACTCAAAGTGGTACATCTTCGGAGCTTAATATTGCTGACTTCTTCAAGGCTAATTCATTAAAATATAATCCCGTTGTTTTTGAAAAATCCTCGGAAGCAAGAGCAGCATTCTTTAGTGGTCGCTGTGATGCGTTCAGTTCAGATGCTTCGTGGTTAGCTGCATTAAGAATCCAAGCGCCTAATTCAGATAACTTTGAAGTATTACCCGATATTATTTCTAAAGAGCCATTAGGGCCGCTTGTTCGTCATGGCGACAGTAAATGGGAAGATATTGTTTCATGGGCTTTCTATGCATCAGTTGAAGGCGAAGAGCTTGGTTTGACGTCGGAAAATATCGATAAAATTCGTGCTACAACGACAAATCCATCGATTAAACGTTTCCTCGGTGTTGAAGGAAATAATGGTGAGATGTTGGGCGTTAAAAAAGATTATGCTTATCAAATAATTAAACAAATTGGTAACTATGGTCAAGTTTTTGATCGTAATGTTGGTAAAGATTCAATATTAAAATTACCACGAGGTTTAAACGCATTATGGTCTGATGGCGGTATGCAGTACGCTCCTCCTGCTCGTTAAATTATTCTGTTGTTCAATAACAAACCATCTATTTAATGGACGTATGGCGAGAGGTATATGTCCATTATTATTTTTATAACAATTTAGCAATAAGAGACGGTCTATGAATAGACGTACCTATGGTCTTATTCTGCAGTTAGTTACATTGACTGTGGTGGCATGCTTTGCATACTTTCTATTTCAGACGACGAGTTATAATTTAGCCAAAGCTCAGATTACCACTGGATTTGGTTTTCTTAGTCAACCCTCTGGTTTTGATATCGGTTTTTCATTTATACCTTATGATTCAAGTGATACCTACCTTCGCGTTTTTATTGTTGGTGTGTTAAATACGCTTTTTGTTTCGGTCGTTTCCATTTTCTTTTGTACTCTTATCGGTTTTGTCTTTGGCGTTGCACAACTTTCCTCGAATAAATTGACTGTTTTTATGGCTAAGCTGTATGTTGAATCGGTTCGGAATGTACCTCTCTTGCTTCATATTGTTTTTTGGTATTTTATAATTTTACATTTATTTCCTTCTGTGTCTGATAGTTGGAAGTTTCTTGATATGACCTACATCAATCAGCGAGGGCTTTATCTTCCTCATGTTGATTTTGTGATGGAGAGGGCTAGCACATTATTTTTAAGTCTGGCTATTGTGTGTTCGTTAGTTTGGTCAGTGAAAAAGAAAAAACAGTACTATGCACTAACTGGAAAACGAAAAAGTGTAATGCCTCTGGTATTTTTATTGACGGGAATGGCAGTAACTGGTCTTTGGTTTTTTAATTTTTTAAATATTGAAGTCGCGCTTCCTAACGCTGGTAAATTTAATATATCAGGCGGTATTAATATTGTTCCTGAATTATTTGCATTAGTCATCGGATTATCACTGTATCACGGTGCGTTTTTTGCGGAATATGTACGAGCAGGGCTTTTATCTGTAGATAAAGGGCAGACTGAAGCGGCCTATGCCTCGGGACTAACACCATGGCGAACGATGCGAGAAATTATTATCCCGCAAGCAATGAAAGTTATTATCCCCTCTTATATTAGTAATAATCTGAATATTTTTAAAAATTCCTCTTTGGGCGCTGCGATTGCATTTCCTGAGCTCGTTAATGTATTTTTAGGTACGTCTTTGAACCAAACCGGTAATGCCGTCGAAATCGTTTTAATGTCGATGTTATTTTATTTTTCAATCAGTATGATTATATCTATTACGCTAAATATTTATAACCGTCGCATACAGATAATCGAGCGTTAGGAATATATAATATGCGTGAGTTTTTCAAAAATCTTATTTCGTCACCAAGTAATATTATTCTCTCTTTATTTTGGATCCTGTTACTGTCTATTGTATTACCGCCATTTATCCAATGGGCTGTTTTAGATGCTGTCTTTGTTGCCGATAGTAGTGCTCAATGTAGCCGAGATGCGGCTTGTTGGGCATTTATTTATGCGCGCTTTGATGACTTTATTTTTGGTCGTTATCCTGATCCTGAAAGATGGCGAGTGGTTATTGGGTTATTACTACCGGTAATTTTATTTTTGGGCACTTTTGTTACGGCATCAAAATACAAAATTAAATATGCACTTTCTTGCCTTTTTATCTGTCCTATCGTCTCGTTTATCTTTTTTTATGGCGGGATCTTTTCCCTAGAGATTGTTGATACTCGATTATGGGGCGGGCTTTTTCTAACTATTGTTATTGCGTCAAGTTCTATTGCGTTTGCGCTGCCCATTGGCATTATTTTAGCGTTAGGTCGACGCTCAAGTTATCCCGTTATTTCGATTTTATCTATCACCTTTATTGAAGTATCAAGGTCGATACCAATGATTACGGTACTATTTGTGGCATCGATTATGTTCCCATTTTTCGTCCCCGAAGGCGTGGAAGTTGATAAGTTACTTCGTACTATTATTGCAGTGACCTTGTTTGCCGGTGCTTATATGGCGGAAGTTATCCGAGGTGGATTACAGGCAGTTCCAAAGGGGCAGTACGAAGCATCTACGGCAATGGGTCACGGTTATTGGCAAGTTTTTGGATTGGTTATCTTGCCACAAGCCCTAAAGATTTCGATTCCCGGTATTGTTAATCTCTTTATTGGATTTTTTAAAGATACAACATTGGTTTTGGTGATTGGGTTATTTGACTTACTTAATATGGTTAGTACAACAACCGCTGATCCCGAGTGGTTTGGATATGCAATTGAAGGATATATTTTTGTTGGTTTTGTTTTCTTTGTATTTTGTTTTTCAATGGGAACATATTCAAAAAAACTCGAAAAGAAATTGAGCGATAAAATTAATAAGTAAGGAATAAATAAATGAATTTTAACCACGATGAAAATGACTTACTTTCGGTTAAAGGGCTTAATAAATACTATGCTAATTTTCATGCACTAAAAAATGTTGATATTACTGTTAAAAAAGGTGAAATCGTTGTTATATGTGGGCCATCTGGTTCTGGAAAATCGACATTAATTCGTTGTGTTAATCACCTTGAAGAGCCTAATGCAGGTGAAGTTGTATTCAATGGCACTTTGGTTAAAAATGTCGAAAAGGAGCTTCAAAAATTACGTCGACGGGTTTGTATGGTTTTTCAAAATTTTAATTTATACCCGCACCTTACCGTGTTAGAAAATTGCACACTTGCGCCTATTTGGGTTCAAAATAGAACTCGTGTTGAAGCCGAAGAGTCTGCATTATTGCATTTAAAACGCGTTAAAATTCCTGAACAAGCACATAAATATCCAAATCAACTTTCTGGTGGACAGCAACAAAGGGTTGCGATTGCGCGTGCATTAACCATGGAGCCCGAATTAATTTTATTTGATGAGCCAACCTCGGCTCTTGATCCTGAAATGGTAAAAGAAGTGTTAGATGTGATGATTGAATTGGCTAAATCGGGACAGAGTATGATTTGTGTAACCCATGAAATGGGATTTGCTAAGCAAGCTGCGGATCGGGTGATATTTATGGCTGAGGGTGAAATTATTGAAGAAGGGTCACCAAGTGCATTTTTTGAAAATCCCAAGACCGAACGAGCGCGTGATTTTTTATCGCATTTAATGTGAGCCAGTATTTGAAAATTCAGAAATAAGTATATTGTTAATTAAATAGGGGAAAACATGATCAAGTGTATTATCTTCGACTGTGACGGTACGTTAGTTGATAGTGAGTTTCTTTGTAATCTTGCATTAGAAATAAAATTGAAAGATTACGGCGTTAAAGCTTATGCAACTGAGTTGGTGGATCGCTTTCGAGGTGTGAAATTGACTGCTATTCTCAAGGCAATGGAAACTGAGCATCATATTGTGCTCGCAGAGAATTTTGAAGCCTCTTATCGTTCGCTTGTTAATGAATTATTTGAAGCCCGTTTAAAAGCCTGCGAAGGCGTACATGATATGTTAGACGAGTTAGTAGATTATCCTAAATGTGTAGCCTCAAGTGGCCCGCTTAATAAAATAAACAAAGCCCTCTCTATTACTGACTTATCTGACTATTTTAATGACAATATATATAGTGCCCATGAAGTTAAGTCGTGGAAACCTGATCCCGGTTTATTTTTACATGCTGCGAAAGCGATGGGCTTTACTCCCGACGAATGTTTGGTCGTGGAGGACAGTGAAGTGGGGATCACAGCTGCCAAGTCAGCTGGAATGAAAGCTATTTTATATGACCCTCATAAAATACATGACCCTGAATTATCGCAGGATGTTATTTATCATATGAATGAGCTTAAGCAGGTCATTAAGTCATTCTAACGAGGCTAATAGCATTTGAATGGCAACTTTTAATAAGGGAAATTGTTGCCAGTTTTTGCTTTATCAATTCTACTCTTAATTACTAACATAATCGTCAAATGACAATAAAATTAAAATTTTTTGCTATTCAGCCTTGAAAAGCCTTCTTACAACCCCATCTTATTTTCATCGTTTAAACAAAGTCTAATTTATTAAGACGAACCCAAAGAGAAAGAAATATTATGGAAAAGCAAAAAAATCATAGCTTTAGTGCTGATACCGGTAAACTTCTTAAATTAATGATCCATTCTTTATATTCAAATAAAGAGATTTTCCTGCGTGAGCTAGTGTCTAACGCTGCAGATGCTGCAGATAAATTACGTTTTAAAGCATTATCTGACGGTTCTCTTTTTGAAAATGATGCAAATTTGCGTGTGCGTTTAAGCTTCGATGAAGAGCTTAAAACAATTACTATTAGTGATAATGGTATTGGTATGACGCAAGAAGAAGTGATTAATCACTTAGGTACGATTGCAAAATCAGGTACAAGTGACTTCTTTGAGCAACTTTCTGGTGACCAAGTTAAAGACTCTCAACTAATCGGTCAATTTGGTGTTGGTTTCTACTCTGCATTTATTGTTGCTGATAAAGTAACGGTTAATACTCGTAAAGCGGGTGAACCTGCTAACTCTGCAACGCGTTGGGAATCAACAGGTGAAGCAGATTACACCGTTGAAAGTATTGAAAAAGAAGGTCGTGGTACTGAAATTATTTTACATCTTCGTGATGAAGAAGCTGAATTCTTAAATGATTACAAGCTACGTTCAGTTGTGTCTAAATACTCTGATCATATCAGCATTCCAGTTGAGATGTTTAAGGCACCAACGGAAGAGTCTGAAGGTCCTGACGGTGAAAAAATTCCAGCGACACCGGGTGAATGGGAGTCTGTAAATAAAGCAACTGCACTTTGGAGTTGTGATAAAAGTGAATTGACCGATGAGCAGTATCAAGAATTCTACAAACATATTGCGAATGACTTTGAAAACCCATTAACGTGGAGCCATAACAAAGTTGAAGGTAAACAAGAATATACAAGTCTTCTTTATATTCCAAAACGTGCACCTTTTGATCTATGGAATCGCGAAAAAGCACACGGTTTAAAACTTTACGTTCAACGTGTATTTATTATGGATGACGCAGAACAGTTCATGCCTACTTATCTACGTTTCGTTAAAGGTGTGTTGGATTCAAATGATCTTCCATTAAACGTTTCTCGTGAAATTTTACAAGATACCAACGTAACATCAACACTACGTAGTGCATGTACTAAACGTGCATTGTCTATGTTGACTAAATTTGCGAGCAAAAACGAAGAAGAATACAACGCATTCTGGAAAGAGTTCGGTCAAGTGCTTAAAGAAGGCCCAGCTGAAGATGCGGGTAACAAAGAGAAAATTGCTAAGCTACTACGTTTCTCTTCAACTGAAACAGATTCTGCGGAACAAACCGTTTCTTTAGACGCTTACATCGGTCGTATGGCTGAAGGCCAAGATAAAATTTACTACATCACTGCCGATAGTTTTAATGCCGCTAAAAATAGTCCGCACTTAGAAGTATTACGTAAGAAAGGTGTTGAAGTTTTACTATTAAGTGATCGTGTTGATGAATGGCTATTAAGTCATCTTCCAGAATACGATGGTAAAGCATTTACATCTGTTACCCAAGGCGACCTTGATTTAGGTAAACTTGATACAGAAGAAGATAAAAAAGAACAAGAAAAACAAGAAACTGAATTTGCTAGCTTCATTGAACGTGTAAAAGAAGTATTAGGTGATAAAGTGAAAGATGTTCGTTTAACACATCGTTTAACTTCTACACCGTCTTGTATTGTTGCAGATAGCGATGATATGAGTACACAAATGGCTAAATTAATGGCGCAAATGGGACAACCTGTTCCTGATAGCAAACCTATTTTTGAGCTTAACCCTGAGCACGTAATGATTACTAAGCTTGCAGATATGGCTGACGAAGAGTTATTTGGACAGTGGGCTGAGTTGCTATTAGAACAAGCAATTCTATCTGAAAAAGGTAGTCTAGATGATCCATCTGAGTTCGTTGGACGCATCAATAAACTGTTACTTGGTTAATAAATCATACAAATAGTAAAAAAGGTCAGCCGATGCTGGCCTTTTTTGTTTGTAGCCTTGAGATATAGGCCATAAAAGTGTAAATTTCCCCCTCGTTTATAAACATTAACAAAGGACGCAACAATGCGCATTATCTTATTAGGTGCTCCAGGCGCTGGTAAAGGCACGCAAGCTCAATTCATGATGGACAAGTACGATATCCCACAAATCTCAACCGGTGATATGTTACGTGCAGCAGCGAAAGCGGGTACTGAACTAGGTTTAAAAGCAAAAGAGTTAATGGATGCAGGGCAACTTGTTTCTGATGAATTAATTATTGGTTTAGTAAAAGAACGTATTGCGCAGCCTGATTGTGCAAAAGGTTTTTTACTTGACGGCTTCCCACGTACTATTCCTCAAGCTGATGCAATGAAAGCGGCGGGTGTGATTGTTGATTTCGTATTAGAATTTGATGTGCCAGATGAAGAAATTGTAAAACGCATGGCTGGTCGTCGTGTTCATCCTGGTTCTGGTCGTACTTATCATATCGTTTACAATCCACCTAAAGTTGAAGGTAAAGATGATGTAACGGGTGATGATCTTGCTATTCGTCCAGATGACGAAGAAGCGACCGTACGCAAGCGTTTAGATATTTATCACGCACAAACTGAGCCATTGGTTGCTTACTATCAAAATGAAGCTGCACAGGGCAATGGTGCACACCATAAATTTGATGGTACAAAATCAGTTGATGTTATCAGTGCAGAATTAGCAGAAATTCTTGGTTAATATGCATAGTTAAATGATAGAAGAGGCGATAAGCCTCTTTTTTTTTGCTTTAAAATTTATTCAATCATAAAGATCGCATTTCAATAAAAGGCTATTGTTTAGCAGGTTAAGAATCTCCTTATTTTAGCTAAACTCTCGAAAATACGTTCACTTTTTAATTCATTATAAATTCCAATTGCCTATTGCTAACCATTTTTTAATCAAGCATTAAATATCATTAATACCTTGAATGTTGGCATTTATTTACTTTGGTTGTATTGTGACACCTATAGACGGCATTATATTGTCAGGTATTGCCCGTGTTAATATCGATAAATGGCCGAGTTTTACTATATGAAACCATTTAGATGAAGCCATTTGGCGAGGTGAAAAAGGGAGTTGATGAATTGGCCAACGAGATTAGTGTTTAAATATGAAGCACAGAATATGGTTAATTTAATTTTGAAATAGTAGCCAAAGTCACTAATAATTCGTCATAATGTTAGTTATTAGGTAATTGATCTGATGGAAAATTTATTACGTAATCATGATTATGGACAGCTAGTCGAATCGTCTTCACAAGAGTTTTAGGTTGTAATAAGAGAAAATAAAAATGGAAAAAAAAAGTGCAGTTTTATTAGTTAATTTAGGTACGCCTGAACAACCCACAACACAAAGTGTTCGATCATTTTTACGCGATTTTTTATCGGATAAAAGGGTGGTTGATCTTGCTCGTATTATTTGGATACCTATTCTTTATTTGGCCATTTTGCCGATACGTTCAAAACGTGTCGCTAAGCTTTATAAAAGTATTTGGTTTGAAAATGAATCTCCGCTTCGTTTTTATACGCGTTCGCAAAGTGCTAAATTAGCAGCACAACTTGAACAGCAAAATATTCGTGTTGATTATGCGATGACCTATGGTGAACCTGCCATTGACGCGAAAATTAAAGAGTTTACGGCGCAGGGGATTACAGATTTAACGGTATTACCACTTTATCCGCAATACAGTGTATCAACGACTGCGGCAGTCTTTGATCAGGTCAGTGCGGCTTATCAAAAACAGGTTAACTTTCCGGCATTAAATTTTATACATGATTATCATGATCATCCGCTTTATATTGCTGCACTGGTCACCTCGATTAAAGCATTTTGGAATGAAAATGGGCGTAGTGAGTGTCTTCTTTTTTCTTTCCATGGTATTCCCAAGCGCTATGTTAGTTTGGGAGATGTTTATCAACAACACTGTGAGCGCACGGTTGCATTATTAGTTGCTGAATTGGGGTTAATGGAGCAACAATACCGTCTGTGTTATCAGTCGCGTGTTGGTCGTGAAGAATGGCTTAAACCTTATCTCGATGAAACCTTACCCAAGATTGCTAAGGCTGGTGTACGCTCTGTGGATGTAATTAGTCCTGCTTTTGCCTGTGACTGTATTGAAACCCTTGAAGAGTTAGCCATGGAAAATAAAGAATTGTTTTTAGAAAATGGTGGAAAACAATACCATTATATTCCATGCTTAAATGATAATGATGCTCATATTGAGTTATTTAAAACATTAGTTATGGAAAAATAATTAGTTTATAGCGAGGGATAATTTGGATTTAAAACATGTTTGTTTATTGATATTGCTAGCGGTTTTTGTGAGTGGTTGTTCGAGTAGCCGTTCAACAGACTATCAAGGTGATCCGATCAAAGCCTTTGATAGTAGTGCTGTGGAGACGGTCGAAGATCTTTTTTATGGGTTTCTTATTAAAGATTATTTATATTGGAAAGGCACACCGTATCGTCTAGGTGGAAACAGCAAAAAAGGCATTGATTGTTCTGCATTAGTACAAAACATTTTTAAAAACAGTTTTAAAATCAATATTCCCCGCACGACTAATAGTCAGGTTAAATTGGGCAAATATGTCGATCGAGATGACTTACAAGTTTCCGATTTAGTCTTCTTTAAAACAGGGTGGCAAGTGCGCCATGTTGGTATTTATATGGGCGATAATGAGTTTTTACACGCCTCTGTCAGTAAAGGCGTGATGATATCTTCCTTAGATAATGTTTATTGGAAAAGTAAATATTGGCAATCTCGTCGCCTGATTGATTAGTTATTTTTTCTTATGCTTCCATTCACTTTATATCTTCTAAAGCAAGGCGAATAAAGCCTTGGTGCTTCTCTAATTGCTGGCTTGCTGAGTCGGCATCTAATCCGGTTAATAACATCAAAATAGCGGTTTTACAGTGATTATTAGCTTTATTTAAGGCTGTCTCTGCTTGTATTTCATCGCATCCTGTTGCTTCTATTACAATGTTTTTTTGGCGTACTAATAATTTACTATTTGTCGCTTGGACATCCACCATTAAATTTCCAAATACTTTACCACTGCGGATCATTGCCCCGGTTGAAATCATATTCAGTACTAATTTTTGCGCGCTACCTGCTTTCATTCTAGAGGAGCCGGTGACAATTTCTGGCCCTACAATGGGCGTGATGCTAATGTTTGCTAATGTGCCCATTGGACTATTCGGATTACAGCTTATGGATGCGACGATCGCGCCTTGTGATAGAGCATACTCCATTGCAGCCAGTACGTAAGGCGTCCGCCCACTTGCTGCGATACCAACAAGCACATCGTGTTTATTGAAATTAATGGATTGAACATCTTTGATAGCGAGTTCGCGATTGTCTTCTGCATTTTCAACGGCCTGTAAAATAGCTTGATGGCCACCCGCAATTAATCCAACTACCTGATTAGTAGAGACACCGAAAGTAGGGGGGCATTCACTTGCATCTAAGATTCCAAGGCGTCCTGAGGTACCTGCACCACAATAAATAAGACGTCCCCCATTTTGGAATGCATTTGCTGCTGCATCGACTGCAAGGGCTATTTCTGGGAGTGTTTTTTCGACAGCTAGTGCCACTTTCTTATCTTCGTTATTGATCACTTTTAACATATCGTAGGTGGATAACATATCGATGTTTTCACTTTCGGGGTTACGATTTTCTGTTACTAGCTTCGTTAAATCTATGTGCATGTTTTTCTAGACCGCCTTTTTAGTAGTTAGCCGGATTATAACTATATTTAACTTGTTTTTCTTGGGTTAACTTTTGTAAATAATTTGTTGCAAATGATAACTATTACTATTATATTGTCGATAATTATTATCAAATGGAGTTAATATGTCAGTTAAACACCCTCTTCACCGTGCTGCTATTGCAGTGGCTTTAAGTTCTGTAAGCTTAGTTGCAGTTGCCTCTGAAGTTAATGTTTATTCATTACGCCAACCTTTTTTAATTGAACCCATCATGGACAAATTTACCGAAGAAACCGGTATTAAAGTTAATATTCTATTCGCTAAAAGTGGGTTAATTGAGCGCGTTAAGCGTGAAGGTGAATTATCACCGGCTGATGTTGTATTAACCGTTGATATTAGTCGTTTGGCACAACTTGAAAATGAAGGCCTAACGCAAGCGGTAGACAGTAAAGTACTAACTGAAAATATACCAAGCCAATATCGTGATCCTGATCAGCAATGGTTTGCATTAACGACGCGTGTTCGTAGTATTTATTCATCGGCCGATAGAGTGGGTCCCGTTGCTAATATTACCTATCAAGATTTGGCAACGCCTGAGTTTAAAGGTACGCTTTGTACACGTTCTGGTAAGCATCCTTATAATGTATCACTAGTTGCATCTATTATTGCTCATGATGGTGAAGCTGCTGCCAAAACGTGGTTAGAAGGTGTTAAAAATAATCTTGCACGGAAACCACAGGGTAATGACCGAGCACAGGTTAAAGCTATTAAAGATGGACTATGTGATTATTCATTAGGTAATAGTTATTACTTAGGAAAAATGTTAGCTGATCCTAAACAGGTTTCTTGGGCTGAAGCGGTTAATATTAACTTCCCAAATCAACAAACTACGGGCGCACACGTGAATGTGAGTGGTGTGGTATTGGCTAAATATGCACCGCATAAAGAAGACGCAATTAAGCTGATGGAGTTTTTATCAGGTGATGTTGCACAAAAAATGTATGCCGAAGTTAATTATGAATACCCAGTTAATGCAAGTGTGCAGCCTTCTAAGCTAGTTGCTTCATGGGGGGATTTTAAAGCGGATAGCATTGCGTTGTCAGATATCGCAGCACAACATAAAACAGCAATTAAATTATTAGATGAAGTGAAATTTGATCTTTAAGTTTCAACCATACAAGTTACTCCCTTGGGGGGTAACTTGTATCCTGCTTATGCCTATCATTGCACTTGTATTTAGTGCATTTGAAATGGATCAATCGGGCAGTTTTCAACACCTGTTGGAAACGGTTTTATTGACTTACAGCCTCAATACGTTATTACTCATCATTGGGGTTGTTTTTTTTAGTTTTGTTTTTGCATTACCCGTTGCATGGTTTGTTGCCTGTTGTGATTTTCCAACACGTAAAATTCTACAATGGGCGTTAATGCTTCCCCTTGCTCTTCCTCCCTATATTGTTGCCATTGTTTATACTGACTTACTTGACTATAGCGGACCCATACAGCAGTTTTTGCGTAAGTTAATGGGCTGGCAGCATTATTCTGATTATTTTTTTCCGGATATACGTAGCTTATTCGGTGCGATATTAATTTTAAGTTTGGCCCTTTATCCTTACCTTTATTTGTTATTACGGGGCGCCTTTTTAGGACAATCGGGGGAATTATTTCAAGCTGCACGCAGTTTAGGTCTTTCACCTATCAGAGCATTTATTAAGGTGTCATTGCCCTTATCGCGATCAGCAACTGCCGTTGGTTTATCGTTAATCGCAATGGAAAGTTTAGGGGATTTTGCGACGGTTAATTATTTTGCTGTGAACACTTTGACGACCGGTGTTTATGATACGTGGTTAGAATTGGGCAGTTTAAATACCGCCGCTAAAATTTCGTCATTGATGTTATTAATCCTCGTCATATTGATTACCTTGGAAAACTACAGTCGCCGACAATTAAAAGTGTATCAAGGAAAGGGGGCAACACAGACTGAATTGGGGTTTGTTTTGTTAGGATGGAAAAAATATGCGGTGTTATTCTACGCATGGGGACTGTTATTTTTTGCCTTTCTATTACCTATTTTAACGCTGTTATATTATGCCTATCATTATTTTGAGCAATCATTAAATCAATCGTTATGGTTGTTCTCATTGAACAGTGTTTGGTTGGCGGTTATCGTGGCATTTTTAGGGGTGATCATTGCATTAATTGTTAATTTTTATCACCGCCTATCTCCTGGCATTTTCGCTAAAATGACCATTCGATTATCTTCTTTGGGTTATGCGATACCAGGAACCGTTGTTGCTATAGCGGTATTAATTCCCTTTACGTCCCTCGATATTGGACTAAACCGTTGGCTGGTCGAACATTCATTTTCTCGTGTCGGTTTATTGTTTTCCGGGAGCTTATTTATTTTAGTGATGGCCTATTTAGTACGTTTTAGCGCAATCGCAGTGGGTAGTATTGATAGTAGCTTAAACCAAGTTTCTCCGTCATTGGACCATGCTGCTCGCTCTCTTGGTTTAAGCCCTGCAAAAACCATTCGTCGTGTTAATTTGCCGTTAATTCGTAAGGGGATGTTAACTGCATTTATTTTAGTCTTTATCGAGGCCATGAAAGAGTTGCCAACTGCATTATTATTACGTCCTTTTAATTTTGAAACTTTGGCGACCTATGTGTATCAGTTTGTGTCCGATGAAATGATTGAACTCGCTGCATTGCCTGCTTTAATTATTGTTTTAATGGGGCTTTTACCTTTTATTATTGTTAACCGTTTAATGGAAAAGGAGCGTTAATGAGCGCGCTAACTATTCAAGATCTAAGTTGTTTTTATCAAAAAAATCAAGTGCTTGATAGTTTAGATTTTGAACTTGAAAAAGATCAAATTATTTGTCTATTAGGTGAGAGTGGGTGTGGCAAAACGACATTATTAAAAGCCATTGCAGGATTACAAAAACACCTTAAAGGCCATATTAGTATTAATAAACGCAATGTTTATCATGAGACAGTAAACTTACCGGCAGAAGCTCGTAAAGTTGGTTTTATTTTTCAAGATTATGCCTTGTTTCCACATCTTAATGTATTCGACAATATCGCTTTTTCACTTTATAAAAAAAATAAACATGAACAAAAATTACAGGTCAACGAATTACTCAAATTAGTCCAGTTAGCAGGGTATGGTAGTCGTTATCCACACCAGTTATCTGGTGGTCAACAGCAACGTGTCGCCATTGCCCGTGCATTAGCTTATCAACCCGATTTAATGTTATTAGATGAACCATTTTCTAATCTTGATCATCATGTTCGTTTCCAGTTGATCGATGAAATACGGCTGTTGTTTAAAGAACAAAAGATGAGCGCTCTTTTTGTGACGCACTCCAAGGAAGAAGGGTTTGCTTTTGCAGATAAAATTGCATTAATGCAAGCGGGAAAAATTGTCCAAATTGGTGAGCCTGCTGCCCTATATAATTATCCAATTTCTAAGTATGTCGCTGATTTTATGGGGCGTAGTAATTACCTTGAAATCACTCCCCTTGATAAAGGACTATATCAATCGGATTTTGGCCTATTGAATTGCAATAATGAGGTTGGGTCTATAGCTGGGGAGCGCTGTTCTTTATTATTAAGGCCAGAACAAATCATAATGGATGTTTCTGATAATGGCGTCGGAATAGTTAAAAAAGTTGATTTCCTAGGATCATTTCAATATATGACAGTGACTTATTTGCAACATGATTATTGTATTAAACAGACGTCGCAATCTTTGATTAAAGTGGGGGAGCGCGTTGAATTGTCGATTTTAGACCATGACTTTGTGATTTTTCAGGAAAGTAAATAAAACCTCAAGCTGCATCGTGCACCTTGAGGTTGAATTAAAGACCGAGAGTATTGGTTTTATTCTTCAGGGCTTAACTCACGCATTAAGTTTGCTTTCAAGCTCTCCCTTTGTTGTGTTGTTAATGCATTGCCATCTTCAGTTGATACAATAAACAAATCTTCTGCTCGTTCACCAATGGTGGTTATTTTGGCTGTATCTAGTCGTAATCCACTATAACGGAACACTTCACCAATATCAGCTAATATCCCCGGGGCATCAAAGGCAACTACCTCAATTTGAGTGCGTTGGCGCTTAGTTGGTAAAAAGGTAATTTCAGGTTCAAATTTAAACTGCCTTTTTAAACGCGGTAGAGAGGTTTGTTGTGAATTTACTTTTTCTGGCGCGATTAATGCCATTTCGATTGCTTTCTTCAGACGCTGTGTTTTATCCGGATCGATATGTTCACCATCATGCTCAAGAATAGTGAAGGTACTTAAGGAAAAATCATCTCGACTAGAAAGGATTTTTGCATCGTGTACGCTAAGCTTCTTGTTATCTATTTCGGTCACAACGGAAGAAAATAATGCCGGCATATCTTTATGATAAACAAACACTTCCGTTGCACCACGCGCATTTTTATCGCTAATTAACACTAACGGTTTACTGTGATCGTGGTGGGTAAGTATATTTACCGTGTGCCAAACAATTTGTTTCGAGTTGTAGCGGAAAAAATAGTTAAGTTTAAAGCGTTTCCACAATTGTTTAACAGGCGCTTCAGTAATACCAATTTCACGCAAAAGTGAAAGCGTTTTACGTTGTCTATCCCTGATCCTTTCTCGTATATCGGGGGGATTTTCTAGGCCACGACGAAGCATTTTTAAGGTGCTGTAATAAAGATCGCGTAATAACGTGGCTTTCCAACTATTCCAAGTTTCTTCATTAGTGGCACAAATATCGGCAACGGTTAAACAAAATAATAAATTAAGGTGCTTTTCATCGCGAACTAATTTTGCAAATTTGTTAATGACGGCGGGATCACTGATATCACGTCGCTGTGCTGTCACTGACATGGTTAAATGATGTTTCACTAACCAAGCAACCAGTTTTCCTTCATACCGGCTAAAGCCATGTAATTGACAAAATTCTAATGCATCAACGGCACCCAGTGTTGAATGATCTCCCTTTTGACCCTTTGCAATATCATGGAAGATAGCTGCAATATAAAGTAATTCAGGTTGTTCTTCCGTTTGAAATACCTGATGGGCGAGCGGATGATCTTTGGTTGTATTGGGGTAATTATAAATATGGCTAATTAATTTATTCGTATGGGTATCCACGGTATAAGCATGGAATAAATCAAATTGCATTTGCCCAACAATACGACTCCATTGCGGAATATAAGCACTTAAAATACCGTATTCATGCATTAACGAGAACGCATTGCCCATGCCTTGAGGATGCTTAACAATGGTTAAAAATAGTTCACGACATTCAGGAATATCCTGCAACCAATAGGTTAGGCTCCGTCGTGCTTCACGCAGTTGGCGTAGGGTAGTGGAATAAACATCTTCAATTCGGTCATCGTTGGCAATATGTAAAAATAACTGCAATATAGACACTGGATCTTCATTAAATAAACCATGTGTTTTAAGCTCTATCATATTACCGCGAAGTTGAAAGTTCTCATCAATCGGTTCAATTTTCTTGGTTGAATTACCAAGAATCGCTTCATCGAAATATTGCAGTAACATTTCATTTAATTCTTGGACGCGATGAATGGTTTGATAAAAAGCTTTCATCATCTGCTCAACGGCTTGATTGCCTTCGCCTTTATATCCTAATAATGCTGCGACATCGCTTTGGAAATCAAATAGAAGACGATTATCAGGACGATTAGTGACGGTATGTAATGCAAAACGAATTGACCACAGTAAACGTTGGCAGTCGACTAATTCTTGATATTCACTCTGGGTAATATATTCATAACCAGTCAGGTCTAACAGGCTGTGGGAATCAAAATGTCGTTTTGCGATCCAAGCAATGGTTTGTATATCGCGCAGTCCACCGGAACCATTTTTGATATCCGGTTCTAGGCTGTATCCATCACCGCGACAGACTTTATGACGCGCCCGTTGTTCTTCTCGTTTGGTGAGGAAAAAGTCAGCAGAGGGCCAGAAATTTTTCTTTTTGACGAGGTCAGAGAGTTTATCAAAGGTTTTTAGCTCTCCCGTTAAATAACGTGCTTCGATCATACTGGTTGCGACGGTAATATCAGCTTTACCTTGTTGTACACAATCTTTAAGTGTTCGAACACTATTACCGACGTCGAGTTTTAAATCCCATAGCAGCGTAATAAAGTCACTAATTTTTTGCTCACATTGCGATGTAATTTTTTTCTCGGCAAGAATTAAAATATCAATGTCGGATTTGGGATGCAGTTCACCACGTCCATAGCCACCGACGGCAACAAGGCTGAGGTTTTTAATGTCATGAAGTCCACGGAATCGCCACAGTCGAGTTAATAGTTGGTCAATATACAGTGCGCGGCAACTGACAACTTCATTAATAGGTTGGTGTGCTTTGAATTTTTCGATCTGCCAAGCTTGGAATTTTTGTAATTGAGTTTTTAGGAATGGGATCGTTAATTCGGTTTCTTGAAAATTGCGCGGTGAAAGGTGTGTAAAATCCATTAATACCTCGAGGCAGATTGCATTTAGCTTTTATCGATAATGAATTTAGTGATAAAAGCTAAAATAAACAAAGAGTAAACTTAGTCTTGCTATTTGATGTTACTCATCATGGTTAATAATACGTTCAATGGTTTCTTCTGGACGTAAAGTTAAAATTTCACAGCCCGTTTCAGTGACCAGTAAGGTGTGTTCCCATTGTGCAGAAGGCTTTTTATCTTTTGTTACAACAGTCCATTCATCACGAAGTACTTTACAGGATTTTTTACCTGCATTGAGCATCGGTTCAATGGTAAAACACTGACCCGCTTGTAGAATTTCACCTGTCCCAGCACGACCGTAATGCAGTACTTGTGGTTCTTCGTGGAAGCCAGCTCCGATCCCATGCCCACAATATTCACGTACCACTGAGTAGTGATTTTTTTCTGCATGTTTTTGGATCGCTTCACCGATATCACCTAGACGTGCGCCTGGTTTAACCAAGTTGATACCAATATATAAACATTCTTGGGCGATACGTGATAAGCGTTCAGCCATAATTGAAGGTTTGCCAACCATAAACATTTTCGAAGTATCACCATGATAACCATCTTTGATTACGGTGATATCAACGTTCATGATATCGCCGTTTTTAAGTGCTTTATCGTTTGGAATACCGTGACAAACAACATGATTCAGAGAAGTACATATTGATTTTGGAAAGCCATGGTAATTAAGTGGTGCTGGAATTGCTTGCTGTTCATTGACAATAAAATCGTGGCAGATTTTGTCTAGTTCATTGGTCGTGACGCCTTCTTTGATATAAGGTTCGATCATGATAAGTACATCTGCTGCGAGTTGTCCTGCAATGCGCATTTTTTCTATTTCATCTGCCGTTTTAATGATTGCTGCCATGTTATTTCTCTATATTTCTAATACTAAATAATAACTATAAAGAATTCACATCAATGAAGCTAGCGAAGTTTAAAAATAAAATATTCATAATGCTTTTATCTCTCTGATGTAGTTAAGATTTTTGGATTTATACACCTGTTTTTTGTGGTGCTATTGAGCTGTTTTAATATTACTGATCCAAACCGTTTGATAGGGGTCAAGAATTAATGATTCCTGTAACGGGTCAATGCTAGTATCACTAATTAACTCATACCAATCTTCGGTCATAATGAGATTTAACCCATTGAGTAATAAATCGACTTTCTCATCGGTTATATTACTGATACAAAAAATGCTTTGTTTTCTATTTTGACTTTGACGCCAGAAACCAAATAATGTTAATCCTAAATGCAGCGTGAATTGTGTTGCATTAGGGTGGAATGCCGGTTGTTTAATACGAATATCAAGCAAGTGCTTCATTGATGATAATGTCTTGTAATGATGGTCGTTTGGATCGCTTAGGTGGTTTTGTAATAAGTCGTAATCCCAACGGTGACGGTTAATTGAACGGTTTTGTTGGGTGTTTGCAAATTTCTCATAATCATTATGTGTACCTAATAAACTATGAATATAAACACCGGGGACTCCTTCGAGAGCAAACATAATGGCATGTGCACAGATAAAACGTTGTGCGCCTAATTCGTCCTTACCTTTGGTTGTTCCCTGTAAAGCATCGTATAGGGCAATATTGATTTCATAGGGTTTCTGTTGGCCGCCTTCGGCACTACGCCAGGAGATCTTACCACCAAATTCTTGCATCGTATCAACCAGTGTTAATAACTCTTCATCATCTAAAAGACCTTCTGCAGGACGTAACCCAACACCATCGTGAGAAGCAATAAAGTTAAAGTAGAATGTGCCATTTTGCGCTGGTGGCATACTCATCAACCAGCGTTTTAAATATAAACAACTGCCTGTGACTAATGTGTTAATCAGCAGTGGGGGCAATGAGAAGTTGTATATTGCATGGGCTTCATTGGCATTACCAAAGTAAGTCAGGTTTTGGGTGTTCGGGATATTGGTTTCGGTAATAATCACCGCATCGGATTGGGCATGTTCGATAAGCGTTCGTAATAGACGGATAACTTCGTGTGTTTGAGGTAGGTTAATACAGGTAGTGCCCAGTGTTTTCCAGAGAAATGCGACGGCATCGAAACGGAATATGCGTACACCCATATCAAGGTATAAACGAATAATATCAACAAAGCTTTTTAGTACCTCTGGGTTTCTAAAATCAAAATCAACTTGGTCGTGACTAAAGGTACACCAGACATTTTGCATTCCTTTACCCGTTTCTGTTTCTCTTAGTAAAGGCGAGGTTCTTGGGCGAACAACATCTTTAACGTCATCTTCGATAGATGCGGTATAAAAATAATCGTGACCAATTCCTTCACCTTTTACAAAGTTTTGAAACCATGCACTTCTACTTGAACAATGGTTGATAACAAGGTCAGACATCAAACGTCGATGCGTTGCAATTTCTTTAATATCTTCCCAATCACCAACGGATTCATTGACACTTGAATAATCGATAACCGAAAAACCATCGTCTGAGCTGTAAGGGAAAAAAGGTAAAATATGGACACTATTAATACTTTTACCGATATAAGTATCAATAAAATTCTGCAATGTGACTAAGGGGCTTTGATCTTCCTGCATAACACTATCTGCATAGGTGATCATGATTATGTCTTTTTCTGACCAATGGCTTTCATAGGGGATGGGTTGATGACAGTGTTGCTCAAGGCGCATTAATTTAATCAACTCATCACTGAGTTGAGCACTATCGATATTTGCATCAACGTCTTTATAAATAAAATCAATTTGTTGAATCAGTTTCGCTTGTAATGCTTGCAGTGCTTCACTGGTGTTATTTAAATCGTCCATTTTTTCCCCTTAGGTAATGCTTTTCTACTGACTAACCAAAGACGTCGTTGGTTAGTCAGTCAACACGGTTTATATTTATTCACTAAACTCTTGATAATCTAACTCTACCGCTTCTTTTAGTTGATCAAGCACATCTGGCATTGCACTGATTACTCGGTTCCAGGAAGGGATAAATGGTGTGTCCATTGGATGATCCAAGAAGATCTGACCAGCCGTCATGACATTTTCAGCAAACATTTCAATGGCTTTTTCTTCATTGTGGATATCTATTTTCAATCCGTTCATCATGGCATCACTGCGATACATTTCAACGTAATCGAGCGCAATACGGTAATAGGTGGCTTTTAAAGTACGTATTGTTTCAGCTGTAAACGTCTCACCTTGAGTGGCTAATTTACGGAAAAATGCTTTAGTGATATCAACGGACATTTTGGACAGACCGGCTTCGATATTATCCAATGATAGATCTTGATGTTTATGGTCATAGGCGTCGGCAATATCTACCTGACAAGTTCGATTACTTGCATAGTTACGGTGCATTTCAGAAAGCACACCAATTTCGAGTCCCCAGTCACTTGGAATGCGTAAGTCTGTTAGCACATCTTTTCGGAATGAAAATTCACCTGCTAAGGGATAAAGGAAGCTATCGATAAATTCTAAATACTCATTGTGTCCGATGGTTTTCTTCAATGCTTTGACCAATGGGGTGACCAATAAGCGTGAGACGCGGCCATTGATCTTGCCATCGGCAACGCGAGCATAATAGCCTTTACAGAATTCATAGTTAAACTGTGGGTTTGCTACTGGGTAGATAAGTCTGGCAAGTAATGAACGATCATAGGTGACGATATCACAATCATGTAAGGCAACGGATTCTGTTTTGCCAGAGGCTAGCGTGTAACCCATGCAGTACCAAACATTGCGTCCTTTACCTAGTTCTTTAGGAGCAACGCCCAAAGCTTGTAGTTTTGCATCTAAGGCTTGTAGACGAGGGCCTTCATTCCATAATACTTTATGTTCTTGAGGTAACTTTTTAAAGAATTTTAAGGCGTGGCGGAATTGCTCTTCAGTGGCTCTGTCTAAACCAATAACAATTTCAGTTAAATAGGGGACTTCAGTTAAGTGTTCAACAATCGCTGGTAACGCATCACCTTCTAATTCTGAAAATAAAGAGGGTAAAATTAATCCCATTGGACGCTTTTTGGAGAATTTTTTTAATTCCTGTTCAAGATCTTCATTACTACGTTGTGATAAATTATGCATTGTAGTGACAATGCCATTTTGATAAAAATCAGCCATAATAAAATACTCTTCTTAGTCTATTCATTGGTTAATGATGACAATAACACGTCATGTAATGATTCGGCCCAACCAGCAGGACCGTCAAGACGGCTTTGGTACACCTGATGTTTCCGGTTTAAATGTGGAAATTCATGTACAGGTGAATGAATTTGAATAGCAATCGTCGCTTCTTCTAGCATCGCGCTATCATTATTACTGTCTCCCAGTGCAATTGTTATTATCTGTTGTTGTGGTGCTTCCTGTTGATATTGTGCTGTTAACCATGTTTGTGCTAACCCTTTATCACATTCTCCACTGACATGTAAAAAACGGCCTCCCTGAAGTATGGTGGCGCCCAGAGAGCTCATTAAATTAATAAAATCGGCTTTAGATTGTTCACTGCCAAGCCAGTTTAATGGTTCACTAAATTGGCGTTGCTTCGCCATCGTTGCTTTATCGATAGGCAATCCAGTTAGCTCTGCTAGCTGTGCATCTGTTAATTGTGAAAAGCCTTGAAAATCATTGCGATATGCCATTGCATGTTCGCCTAATAACGATAGCCAATATTCCTTGGGTTGGCAAAAAGATTTCACCCAAAAGCCATTTTCTAATACAGTATCTTGAGGTTGCGCTTTAAAATAACCGACGGGAATATAAATAGCGGCGCCATTTTCAATGATAAATGGGCTGGTTAAATTTAATTGTTCTCGAATCAGTAACATTTCTTGTTGTGTTTTACTGCTATTAAGTACAACAGGGATATTTTGGGATTTTAATATTGCGAGGGTTTCTTCTGCTGCATCGGTTTTATAGGTGTAATGATCCAGTAAGGTGCCATCTAAATCGGTAAAGATTACTCTTTTCTTTTTCATGGGCATATCTAGTTCCGTTTTAATTATTGAGTTAATCAGAATAATAGTATGAGGTTGTCGATGCCGTGATTAAATCGACAAATAGTTGATGCTGATTGGTTATTCGATAAAACATTAAATTAATATCCTCAAAAATGCATTAGTAACTGCAGCAATAATTAGACCATTTACGGTGATATTTTAGATAAACGAATTGTTTTATTTTAACTAATTGTTTAATAAGGTTATTTTTGTTTTTTAAATTCGATGTGATATTCAGTTTATAATGATTATTATGATCGGTGGTTTAATTTGGTGCAATTTGGTGGGGTTTTAAAATGCAATGCTCACTCTTGGTGAAAAGTGGGTAAATAGCTGATTATCATTACTTTTGTTGAAGTCTAGGTGGTCATTATGACACCTGCAGTGTCAATACAGGTGTCTTTATGTTGCATTGTAAGGCGAAATAAAATGGTTACTTAAGCATGCCTTCTGTTTCGATAAAGTTAATAATGTCGTCTAATCCTTGCTGGGTTTTCATATTGCTAAAAACAAAAGGTTTATCACCACGCATTTTTTTAGCATCTCTGTCCATAACCTCAAGGGATGCGCCAACAGGATGAAATGCATTTGTTGCGTATTTTAAAAGGAGATCAACAGAAAAAAAATGTGCAAGATTTAAAAAAAGCCCTACCGGTCACGAAACGAGAATCAGAAGTTTTATATTGGGTTTCTTATGGGAAAGCCAGTTGGGAAATTTCGCAAATTTTGGATATGAGCCCCCGAACCGTTAATAAACATTTAGAACAAATCTATAAAAAGTTGGGGGTTGATAACCGTACCTCGGCGGCTGCTATTTCAATTCGGATTTTAGAATCGTAAAACATGTATTTTGAATTTTTATAGAATAATGTCTTTACACAACAATCGTTGAGTTTCATTGTTAACTATGATATAAATCGCGCCAAGATTTTTGCTACAATTTGTATCGGTAAATCTTACTTAACTTATTAAGGTTTTTTACCTGCTTTTTAATTATGAAAAGTGACAGTATTAAGCTTTATTTTATATAACACACACACACATCGACACGTTACTCGGGGTGCCTGTTACTTTTATTTAAGTACGAGGTCGAGTATATGGGATGTGTGGAGGCCTAACCCCCTAAAAGGAAATTCTAATGGCAAACGTATCAATGCGCGACATGCTACAAGCTGGCGTACACTTCGGTCACCAAACTCGTTACTGGAACCCAAAAATGAAGCCTTTCATTTTTGGTGCACGTAATAAAGTTCATATCATTAACCTTGAGCAAACTGTTCCAATGTTCAACAAAGCACTTAACTTTTTAGAAGCGAAAGCAGCTAAAAAAGGTAAAGTATTATTTGTTGGTACTAAACGCGCAGCTTCTGAAGCTGTGAAAGAAGCAGCAATCAGCTGTGATCAATTCTACGTTGATTATCGTTGGTTAGGTGGTATGTTGACTAACTGGAAAACAGTTCGTCAATCGATCAAACGTTTGAAAGACCTTGAAATTCAAAGCCAAGACGGTACTTTTGACAAGTTAACTAAAAAAGAAGCGCTTATGCGTTCTCGTGAGTTAATCAAGCTTGACAAAACGCTTGGTGGTATCAAAAATATGGGCGGTATCCCTGATGTAATCTTCGTAATCGATGCAGATCACGAACATATTGCAATTAAAGAAGCTAACAACCTAGGTATTCCTGTTGTTGCTATCGTAGATACTAACTCATGCCCAGATAACATCGATTTCGTTGTACCTGGTAATGATGATGCTATCCGTGCTATCAAACTGTACTTATCTGCAGCTGCTCAAACGATTAAAGAAGGTCGTGAAGCAGATGTTGCTGTTGCAGCTGAAGCAGACGGTTTTGTTGAAGAAACTGCTGAAAAATAAGCTTTTCTAATTTTTAGAAACTCTTATTAGCCAATTTAATGGTTGGTTATCAGGGGTCTTAAGGACCCCTTTTTTATAGATTTAATATAGGAATTCGACAATGGCTATTACAGCTAAGCAAGTTAAAGAACTTCGTGACCGCACCGCTGCGGGTATGATGGATTGTAAAAAAGCATTAGTTGAAGCCGATGGTGACATCGAGCTTGCAATTGAAAACATGCGTAAATCTGGTGCAATTAAAGCGGCTAAAAAAGCAGGACGTGTTGCTGCAGAAGGCGTTATTCTTGCTAAAACGGCAGGCAGTGTTGCACTTATTGCTGAAGTTAACTGTGAAACTGACTTCGTTGCAATGGATAAAAGCTTCCTAGCATTTGCTAATAAAGTTGCTGAAATCGCATTAGCAAACAAAATTGACTCAGTAGAAGCTTTAAGCGCTGCTGAATATGAAGCTTCAACTACTGTTGAAGACGCTCGTGCAACGCTTGTTGCTAAAATCGGTGAAAACATCTCTGTTCGTCGTTTACAAATCGTTGAAGGTGAAAACCTTGGCGCATATGTACACAGCGGTAAAATTGGTGTTATCTCTGTACTTAAAGGCGGTGACGCTGAACTTGCTAAAGATATCGCAATGCATGTTGCAGCTTCTGCTCCTCAGTTTGTTAAACCTGAAGATGTACCAGCTGAAGTTGTAGCGAAAGAGAAAGAAATTCAGTTACAAATTGCTATCGATAGTGGTAAACCAGCTGAGATTGCTGAGAAAATGGTTTCTGGTCGTATGGCTAAATTCACTGGTGAAGTGAGCCTGACTGGTCAAGCATTTGTTAAAGACCCTTCAATGAAAGTTGCTAAGCTTCTTAAAGATGCTGGTGCTGACGTTGAAACGTTCATCCGTTTAGAAGTGGGTGAAGGTATCGAGAAAAAAGTTGAAGATTTTGCTGCTGAAGTAGCTGCAACAATGGCTTCTGTGAAGTAATTGAACGCTTTTTAGGTAACAATAAATAGATACTTATTGTAAAAAGAACCGCGGCTATGACTGCGGTTCTTTTATATTAATAATAGTCGTTTTAATTTATTGGATAGCCACGCCCATCGTTGTATTTTTGTACTAAATCCTGTCTAGATAAAAATAAATAAAACTGACAAAATTTTGTTACAATATGCTGATTTATAGTTATTTTATGAATAGGTTGTTTAGAATAACAATCTATTCATCTGGTTGCTGTTGCGCTTACTTTGAGGGAAGAACATTATGAGTACAAACCATAAATCTGCATATCGTCGTATTTTATTGAAATTAAGTGGTGAAGCCTTAGTTGGCGAAGAAGGTTTTGGCATTGATCCAAAGGTGTTGGATCGTATGGCGGTAGAGATTAAAGCATTGATTGAAGCGGGTGTTCAAGTCGGTTTAGTTATCGGTGGTGGTAATATTTTTCGTGGTGCAGGCTTAGCAGAAGCGGGCATGAATCGTGTTGTTGGTGACCATATGGGCATGTTAGCAACGGTGATGAATGGATTAGCAATGCGTGATGCATTACATCGTTCTCATGTAAATGCACGTTTAATGTCGGCAATTCCATTGAATGGCGTGTGTGATGATTATAACTGGGCTGAAGCCATCAAACATTTGAAATTAGGTTCAGTTGTAATTTTTTCTGCCGGTACAGGTAATCCATTCTTTACAACTGATTCGGCTGCTTGCCTACGTGGTATTGAAATTGAAGCCGATGCCGTGCTTAAAGGCACTAAAGTGGACGGTGTTTATGATGCTGATCCAGTTAAAAATCCTGATGCAAAATTGTATACAGAAATTGATTACCAAGTAGTATTAGAAAAAGAATTACAAGTGATGGATCTTGCCGCATTCACATTAGCACGTGATCATAGCTTACCAATTCGTGTATTTAATATGAATAAACCGGGTGCATTAAGCCGTGTTGTGTTAGGTGAAGATGAAGGTACAACGATTACGCATTGTGCGAATAATGACTGAATTAATTGAGGTAGTTAAGTGATTTAATATAAGTCGGTTTTCTCCGTCTTTTAGATTATGCCTATCTCAATGTGTTAATGTCAGTCAATTTTGACGTACGACTTAGGTAACGAGTGTTGTAAAAAATGCTCGTTTTAATTATCTGCTAAGTAGATAATAAGATATCAGTTAAAAATAAAATTAAGAGAATTGTTATGATTAATGAAGTGAAAAGTGACGCGCAAACGCGTATGACCAAAAGTGTTGAATCTTTTAGAAACCAGTTAGCAAAAGTACGTACAGGTCGTGCACACCCAAGCTTATTAGATGGCATCATGGTGCCATACTATGGAAGTAATACTCCACTTCGTCAAGTTGGTAATGTGTCAACTGAAGATGCACGGACATTAACTGTAACTGTTTTTGATGCGACTTTAATTCAAGCTGTAGAAAAAGCGATCATGGGATCAAACCTTGGTTTAAATCCAATGTCAGCGGGAACAGTTATTCGTATTCCATTACCACCATTAACAGAAGAACGTCGTAAAGATTTAATTAAAGTCGTTCGTGGTGAAGCTGAAAATACACGTATTGCAATTCGCAATATTCGTCGTGATGCAAATAATGACCTTAAAACATTAGAAAAAGATAAAGATATTAGTGAAGACGAACAGCGTCTTGGCGAAGATAATGTGCAAAAAGTAACAGATGAATTTGTTAAACAAATCGATGAAATTTTAGCTGTTAAAGAAAAAGAGTTATTAGAAGTTTAATAACGATTAGAGCATGAAATTAGTGAACTGTTATTCGGTTCACTAGCGAAGAATATCTGTATTATTTTAGATTCTAAGGTTAACTGTGACTACATTAAATCAACCAATAAAAGTGCCGCAACATGTTGCTATTATAATGGATGGGAATGGTCGCTGGGCTAAACAAAAAGGGAAGCATCGTGTATTTGGACATAAGCATGGTGTTAAATCTTTACGTAAAGCGATTACCTTTGCCAGTGAAAAGGAATTCAAAGCGTTAACTATTTTTGCTTTTAGTAGTGAAAATTGGAAGCGTCCTAAACAGGAAGTGAATATGTTAATGGAGCTTTTTTTTACCGTTCTCGGTAGTGAAGTAAAGAAACTGCATCAACATAATATTAAATTGACTGTTATTGGTGATATGACGAGTTTTAGTGATCGAATTCAGAAAAAAGTGTCTGAAGCTCAAAAACTCACTGAAAATAATACCGGACTCGCGCTTAATGTTGCTGCAAATTATGGTGGTCGCTGGGATATTGCTCAAGCGACTAAACATATTGCAGCGCAAGTTGCTAAGGGTGAATTGTCGATTGATGATATTGACGAAGATCGAATTGCTCAGGGAATGACGTTATATGATTTACCTGAAATCGATTTAATGATTCGCACTGGTGGAGAGCAACGGATCAGTAATTTTCTGTTATGGCAGCTCGCTTATACAGAACTGTATTTTACCGATATTCTATGGCCCGACTTCGATGCTATTTCTTTTCAGAATGCATTAGACTTTTTTTCTGGAAAAGAAAGGCGTTTTGGACAAACTAGTGAACAAGTTATTTTGCAAGCTGTAAGTGACGAATAACATGACCATTGAATATAACAGGAAGTTTCTGTGAAACAACGAATTATTACAGCTTTGATTATTGCGCCCCTAACTATTGCGGGCGTTTTTTTATTGCCGCTAAACCTTTTTATGCTGTTTGCTGCCGTTATTTTTTTATTGGCGAGCAAAGAGTGGGGCGCTTTTGTTAGTAAAGTGAAACCTTTAACTGTTTTTTATCTTTTTGCCATTTTGCTTTGCGCGTCCGTCTTTATGTTACCAGTTGAGAATATTTGGATTAATGGAACGGTTAATCCATTTATTTATTGGTGTTTGATGGTGGCAGCTATCTGGTGGGTAATCTCTTTAATAATGGTGATTAGTTACCCTAAAACGGCGCCATTTTGGTCAAGTAATTGGACAATTAAAAGTATTATGGGAGTGTTAACGTTACTTCCTTTTTTCTTTGGAATGGTATTGTTACGATCAATTAATATCGATACCAATTTTTATTTTGGTGCGGAATTATTATTATTTGTCTTTATGCTTGTTTGGGCTGCGGATACCGGTGCTTATTTTTGTGGTAAACGCTTTGGTAAAAATAAATTAGCGATTAACGTAAGCCCAGGTAAGACAATTGAAGGTTTTATTGGCGGGTTATTATTAGCCATGATTGTTGCTTATTTGGGCACCGTTTTTTTTGCAATAGCAAGCGACAAAATATTCGTGTTTCTCGTCTCGTCATTCGTGACTATCTGTGTGTCAGCATTAGGTGATCTCAATGAAAGTATCTTTAAGCGAGAAGCTGGATTGAAAGACAGTGGTAATTTATTACCTGGCCATGGTGGCATTTTAGATCGCATTGATAGCTTGACTGCTGCTGTACCCGTTTTTGCCATTTTTTATCTGATTTGGTTGAATTAGACTATGAAAAAATTAGCTATTCTAGGGGCAACAGGATCAATTGGCGCAAGCACGTTAAGCGTATGTCGATTTAATCCAGACCTTTATGATATTACATTGTTAGCCGCGTCGGTAAGTGTCGATAAAATGTTTGAGTTATGTCTCGAATTCAAACCTACATATGTGTCAATGAGCGATCAGCATGCACGCTTAGCTTTATTTCACTTATTACAAAATTCTCAATTATCTTGCCAAGTGCTCGATGACGAAGCGTCTTTATTGCAATTGTTGGCAAGTGATGAGATTGATAGTGTGATGGCTGCTATTGTTGGTGGGGCAGGATTAAAAAGCACCTTGGCAGCAGTGCAGTCGGGTAAAGAAATATTTTTAGCTAACAAAGAAGCATTAGTGATGTCCGGTGCTTTATTTGTTGAAGCCGCTAGCCGTTCTGGAGCTAAGTTATGGCCCGTTGATAGTGAGCACAATGCTATTTTTCAAGCTTTATCCCCGACCTTACAGCAAACTATTGGTGTGTGTGATTTACCAGCTGAAGGGGTCTCTAAAATTTTATTAACTGGATCTGGCGGGCCATTTTTAGAAAGAGAATTAGACACATTTTCTTTGATTACCCCTGCTCAGGCTGTTAATCATCCGAATTGGTCGATGGGTCAAAAAATTTCAGTTGATTCCGCCACCATGATGAATAAAGGATTAGAGTATATTGAAGCACGGTGGTTATTTAATACTTCAGCCGAACAATTACAGGTTATTATTCATCCCCAATCTGTTATTCATTCTATGGTGCAATATAAAGATGGTAGTGTTATTGCACAAATAGGTAACCCAGATATGCGCGTTCCTATTGCTTATGTGATGGGCGGGAAAGCGCGAATCGACAGTGGTGTGCCGCCTTTTGATTTCTTTTCGAGCAAGGATTTTAGTTTTGCTGAACCGGATTATAATCGTTACCCTTGTTTAAAATTAGCGATTGATGCCTGTTATGAAGGGCAACATGCGACAACAAGGTTAAATGCAGCAAATGAAGTTGCAGTTGAAGCTTTTCTAGAAAATAAGATAAAATTTACCCAAATACCTCAGTTAATTGAACAGGTATTAAATTTAAGTGGGAATCAACAGGTAGAATCCATTGATCACCTGTTTGAAATTGATGCAGAGGCGAAGCTGCAAGCGATGAAACTTATTAAGCGAGATTTTTTATGTTAACGATTCTATGGAATTTAGGGGCTTTTATTGCCGCATTGAGTATTCTAGTCACTATTCATGAATACGGACATTTTTGGGTGGCGAGACGCTGTGGTGTCAAAGTTCACCGTTTTTCGGTTGGCTTTGGTAAAGTTCTATTTAAACGTACAGATAGTCAAGGCACCGAGTTCGCTGTTGCCGCTATTCCACTCGGTGGCTATGTTAAAATGTTGGATGGTCGAGTAGATGAATTGACCGAAGATGATGAACAATTTGCCTTTGATAAAAAAACAGTTTGGCAACGAATTGCGATTGTTGCAGCGGGGCCCATAGCTAATTTTCTATTAGCTATTTTCGTATTTTTTATTATGTACATGGTTGGTATAAATAGTGCGAAACCAATTATTAATGGCACGGCAGAAAATACACCTGTTGATGTAATTCAAACCGATACTCCGTTTCAAGTGATGTCCGTTAATGGCCAAAGTGTAGGCGATTGGGAAGCATTAAATTTGGCATTAGTGGGGCAAATCGGTGAAAGTGAGTTTCAAATCACGATCGCACCGTTAAGCGATACTAAAAATCAATATAATTTGGAACCAACAAAAATTTTTATGGTCTCATTGCAGGACTGGAAGTTTGATCCTAAAAAAGAATCGATTATTGATAGTTTAGGTTTTATTCCCTATCGACCTACGGTGCATTTAGAAGTTGCAGATGTCGCAGAGGGTGGGGCAGGCGATAAAGCAGGTTTAGAAGTGGGTGATCAGCTTGTTGCCGTTGATGGTGTCATGCTCAATACATGGCAGGAGTTTGTTAGCCAAATTCAAGGCCATCCCGAGCAGCCTTTAAATGTTGAAGTTATCAGATCATCTCAGTCAATTAATTTGAATTTAGTGCCAGCATCGAGAGAGAATGCACAACAATTGATCCAAGGATATATTGGTGTTGCTCCTGTTGTTGATGAGTATCCTGAAGCCTTTAGAGTTAAGTTACAATTTTCACCTATTGAAGCCTTTGTTAAAGGCATTGAAAAAACTGGGCGTTTAACTGAGCTGACCTTTGACACATTAATTAAATTAGTAACTGGCGATATTGCGGTGACCAATCTTAGTGGGCCGGTTGCCATTGCAAAAGGCGCAGGAATGAGTGCTAATTATGGCATCGAATACTTTTTAGGTTTTTTAGGGTTAATCAGTGTAAATTTAGGATTGATGAATTTAATTCCATTACCTGTATTGGATGGTGGACATTTACTTTATTATTGTGCCGAGATTGTTACCGGCAAAGCAATACCTGAAAAAATACAGGAAATAGGTTATAAAATTGGTGGAGCAGTACTGATGACATTTATGGTCATCGCGTTACTTAACGATTTGAATTTATTGTCGTAATAGTACACATTTTATTGAAACTGTATTTATAACTTTATACACTCCATGCAAATTTTAGTTATTTGCATTTTGGTGGAATGAAAAGCAGATTGGCATCGATAAACAGCACTTCCTAAGCTGAATACAAAAACACGATAATAAGTGTTGTAAAGGATTAATAAATAAATGATTAAGAAATATGTTCTTGCGGGGCTGTTCATTATTGGAAACAGTTTTTCGCTGCCGTCTATCGCCGAAACGTTTACTATTTCTGACTTACGGTTTGAAGGGTTACAACGCGTTACTTTTGGAGCTGCGTTACTGAGTTTACCAATTCGAGAAGGTGATTTGGTTGATGATTATCAGCTCTCTGGTGCAATTAAAAAGCTTTATGCAAGTCGTTTCTTTGAATCGATTGAAATGTTTAAAGACGGTGATGTTTTAATCTTTAAGGTAAAAGAGCGCCCAACGATTAGTAATATCGAGTTGGTAGGTAACGATAAACTGACCGATGAACAAATTTTTGATTCATTAAAATCATTACATATTCAAGTTGGTGAAACGCTTGACCGTACTACATTAGCGAATATTGGTAAAAGTCTTGAAGATTTCTACCATAGTGTTGGTAAATACAGTGCGCAAGTCATACCCGTTGTGACACCGTTACCTCGAAATCGAGCTTCTCTTCAATTCATTTTCCGTGAAGGTCTTTCTGCAAAAATCGAACAAATTAATATTGTTGGTAATAGTGTCTTTTCCGATGAAGATTTATTAAAACGTTTAACTTTAGGTGACTCTGGAGGATGGTGGGATTTGTTTGCCGATGATAAATATCAAAAACAAAAACTAGCCGCTGATTTAGAAGTTATTAAAAGTTATTACTTAGACCGTGGTTATATAAGATTCCGTTTAGATGATACGCAAGTTTCACTGACACCGAATAAAAAAGGTGTTTATGTGACGGTTAATGTAAATGAAGGAGAAATTTATAAAGTTGACGGTGTTAAATTTATTGGAAATTTATTAAAAAATGAAGACGATATTGCCTCATTAGTTCCTTTTGCTAAAGGAGATGTTTATGCGGCGTCTGATGTTGCTGCAGCTGAACAAAGCATTCGTCGATATTTAGGGCGTTTAGGTTATGCCTACCCCGATGTTAAAACTTATCCCGAAGTGGATGATGAGACAAATACTGTTGTTGTGAATTTTTCAGTGGATCCTGGTCAGCGTGGTTATGTGCGAAATATCAATATTTCAGGTAATACCACGACAAAAGATGTTGTCCTTCGTCGTGAAATGCGACAAATGGAAAGTAGCTGGTTATCCAGTGAAAATATCGAAATATCAAAGGCTCGTTTAAATCGTTTAGGATTCTTTTCTACAGTTGATATTGATACCCAACGCATCAGTGATGATCTTGTTGACTTAAATGTAAAAGTAGAAGAACAAGCATCGGGATCTTTTAGTACTGGTATTGGTTATGGTACTGATTCGGGTATGAGTTTAACTGCGGGTGTGCAACAAAGTAACTTCTTGGGCTCCGGTGATAAAGTGGGTCTCGAAGTTAAAACAAATGATTATAGTGTTAGTGGGAATATCAGTTATACGACCCCTTATTTAACACAAGATGCCGTGAGTGCGGGTGGTCGTTTGTATTACAACAAATTTGAAGCGGGTGAAGCGAATATCGTTAACTACACCAATACGACTTATGGTATTGGGTTAACATTAGGCTTTCCAGTAAATGAAATTAATCGTTTAAGCTTTGGGATAGGTTGGGAGAACAATGGTATCTCACAATTAAACTCATATTCTCAATCATTATTATTTTGGGATATTTATGGTTCCCAACAGAACTCCGATGGTGAAGCGAATTTCCAAAACTTCAATGCAACTGCTCAATGGACTCGAAATAACCTTGATAAAGGTCAGTTAGCAACGCAGGGCATGAAACATACTCTTGCGTTGAAAATGACAACACCAGGTTCCGATGTTCAGTACTTTAAAGTGAATTTCGACTTCAGTAATTATCAACGTATTACCGATGATGGTGATTGGACTACATTATTAAGAGCTTCAGCCGCATACGGTAATGGTTATGGTACATTTGAAGGAAGTGACCAGATTCTTCCATTCTTTGAAAACTACTATGTTGGTGGTTATAGAACATTGCGTGGCTTTAGTAGTAATAGTGTCGGTCCGAGGGCGTTATATGATTACAGTGATGGTGGTAATAGCTCCGTTGTGTTAAGTGATAGTTCCGTCGGTGGTAATGCAAAATACACACTAAGTGCCGAATTGATTTTCCCTGTGCCATTTGTGGATGAGGCCTATACAAGACAACTACGTAGTAGTTTATTTGTCGATGCCGGTGAAGTTTGGGATACTGAGTTCGATTACAGCACTTACGCGAGTATGGGCTGTTCTTATAATTGTGATTATTTTGGTGATTACTCAAAACCAGGTAGAATGCGTGTATCAGCAGGTACGCAGTTGACTTGGGTATCTCCAATGGGCCCCTTAGTCTTTACATTTGCTTTGCCAATCAAAGAATATGATGGCGATAGTACTGAGTTTTTCTCTTTTAATATTGGTCAAACATTTTAATTATTCTTATCGGTTTATAGGCAGTTCTGATTTTAAATAGGATTTGAATTGCTTATTAGGTGTTAAAGGAATAGTTAATTTTTATCTCGATTAATAGGTCAATTGCAGTTGAATTAGTTAATTGATTTTAATCTTTATATTAGTCGTTCAAGTATTATTATTTTTTATGTTATGGAGTTACAAAATGAAGAAAATTTTTAAGATCGCTACATTAGCCGCTTTCCTAGCAACGACTTCAATGGCAAATGCAGCACAAAAAATTGCAGTTGTTGTGCCTGCTAAAATTATGAAGGAATCTCCGCAGCTTGAAAAAATTAAAACTAAATTAGAGTCTGAATTTAAAGGCCGTATTGCAGAATTAAAAAAATTAGAAAAAGAAATTACAGATCTTGATTCTAAAATGCAACGTGATGCATCGTTAATGTCTGCAACGGATGTGACAAATTTAAAACGTCAAATTGAAGGTAAAAAATCAGATTTCACCTTAAAACGTAAAGCATTTGCAGAAGATAGTCGTCGTCGTCAAGCTGAAGAACAACAAAAATCATGGGCTGTGATTCGTGATGCAATTAATACGGTTGCTAGCAAGAATGGCTATGATCTTGTGTTAAATGGTGAACAGGTTGCTTTTGCGAAACCTGAATATGATATTTCAGACATCGTGATCAAAGAAATTAGTAAAAAATAGGTTTTAAATAATGACATATAATTTGGCATATTTGGCAAATGCACTACAAGCTCAACTAACTGGTGATGATGAAATTATTATTCATCGTTTGGCTACTTTTGATAGTGCAGGCGAAGGGGATATTACCTTCGTGTCAGATAAAAATTTACTTCATCGATTAGAGCAATGTAACGCAAGCGCGATTGTTCTACCTTCGGCCCTCAAAGAGAGCTATCAAGGAAACGCCTTATTTATGGATAATCCCTATGTGGGTTATGCCATGTTGTCGCGTTTATTCGATACGACCCCGAATTTACCTAACGTGATTGCTAAAAGTGCAGTGATTCATGAAACGGCTGAAATTGGAGATAACGTTGCAATTGCAGATAATGTTGTTATCGAAGCGGGTGTTAAAATTGAAGATAATTGTCAAATTAGTGCGAATGTTGTTATTGGTTTAAATTCACAGATTGGTGAATCAACGAAAATTTATCCGAATGTAAGCATTTACTATAATACCCGTATTGGTAAACGTAACATTATTCATGCCAATACTGTTATTGGTTCCGATGGTTTCGGTAACGCCCCTTATCAAGGTACTTGGGTGAAAATACCGCAAATTGGTCATGTGATTATAGGCGAAGATGTTGAAATTGGTGCTTCTACTACCATTGACCGAGGCGCGCTGTCCGATACGATTATCGATAATGGGGTGAAAATTGATAACCAGTGCCAAATTGCTCATAATGTTCATATTGGTGAGCATACTGCAATTGCAGGTGGCACGTGTATTGCTGGTAGTACAACTATCGGTCGTCATTGTATGATTGGTGGGTGTGTTGCTGTTAATGGCCATATCTCGATTACCGATAAAGTGATCATAACAGGTGATACAATGGTTATGCGTAATATTACTGAATCAGGTACTTACTCATCGGGTGTACCGGCTCAAAAGAATAAAGCCTGGTTGAAAACGACTGCGCATACTTTAAAAATTAACGATTTATTTGATCGTGTAAAACAACTTGAAAAACAACTACAAAAAAATATTGAGGAATAATAAGTGAGTAACGAATTAAATTCATTAGACATTAAAGAGATCATGGATCTTTTGCCGCACCGCTACCCATTTTTATTAATCGATCGCGTGATTGACCATGTTCCGGGCAAAACTCTACATGGTATTAAAAATATTTCCTTTAATGAGCCTCAATTTACAGGGCACTTCCCTGGAACACCTGTTTTTCCTGGTGTGATGATTCTTGAAGCATTAGCACAAGCAACTGGCGTATTAGCTTTTTCGACCTATGGCAAGCCAGCTGAAAATGAACTATATTTTTTAGCATCTATTGATCAAGTGCGTTACCGTAAACCCGTTGTACCTGGCGATGTACTTCACCTTGAAGTTATCTACCTTAAAGAACGTCGTGGTATGGGAAAATTTGAGTGTGTAGCTAAAGTTGATGGTGAAGTTGCCTGTCAAGCTATGATTATGTGTGCAAGAAGGGAGATTTAATGTCAAATCAAACAGCAATGATTCATCCTACTGCGATTATTCATGAAACCGCAGTAATTGGAAAAAATGTAGAAATAGGCCCTTATTCAATTATTGGTGAACGCGTAGAGCTTGGTGATGATTGCTGGATTGCACCACATGTTGTGATCAAAGGACCAACTAAAATGGGCAAAGGAAATAAAGTTTTCCAATTTGCCTCTGTTGGTGAAGACTGCCAAGATTTAAAATATAATGGTGAAGAGACTTTTTTAGAAATTGGCGATAATAATGTATTTCGTGAAAGTTGTACTATCCACCGTGGAACTGCACAGGATAAAGGGACAACCCGCATTGGCAATAATAATTTATTAATGGCCTATGTACATGTTGCCCATGACTGTGTGCTTGGTGATAATATTATTTTATCTAATAATGCGACATTAGCGGGTCATACGCATTTAGCAAATAATGTGATTATTGGTGGTCTTTCTGCATTGCATCAGTTTACCCGAGTAGGTGAATTCGCGATGATAGGAGGCTGTTCAGCTGTTAATAAAGATGTACCGCCTTACTTTTTGGCAACGGGTAATTATGCACAAGCGCAAGGGGTCAATTCGGTTGGCTTGAAACGTCGTGGATTTAGTAGTGCGGCGATAATGGAAATTAAACGCGCTTATAAAATTATTTGTCGTCAAGGTAATACATTAGCAGAAGCTAGAAAAGAGATTGAAGCAAAAGTTGAAACCTGTCCTGAACTGAAAATTTTATATGACTTTATCAATGAAGATAATCGCGGTATTGTTCGTTGATACGTGATTAAAGCTTCATTATGAAATCAGGCTCGTAAGAGCCTTTTTTTTACACAAAAATTAAGAAGATATTATGAATAAACCATTACGGATTGGAGTTATTGCCGGTGAAGCTTCAGGAGATATTTTAGGTGAAGGATTAATAAAAGCACTAAAAGTACATTATCCAGATGCTATTTTTGAAGGTATAGCAGGTCCAAAGATGATTGCTCAAGGGTGTAAAACTTACCATCCATTAGAAGCATTATCCGTAATGGGCTTCGTTGAAGTGCTTAGTAAACTACGTAGTATTTTAAGTATTCGAAAATCCATTACTCAGCATTTTATTAACAATCCTCCAGATATTTTTATTGGTATTGATGCACCTGATTTTAATATTACCGTTGAGTTAAAATTAAAACAGCATAATATTAAAACGATTCATTATGTCAGTCCTTCTGTTTGGGCATGGAAACAATGGCGCATTCATAAAATAGCTAAAGCAACGGATTTGGTTTTGGCTTTTTTACCCTTTGAAAAAGCATTTTATGATAAGTTTAATGTGCCTTGTCAGTTTGTTGGGCATACGCTAGCTGATCAATTACCACTTATTCCAGAAAAAAATAAAGCTAGAGATACACTCGGGTTGGGGCATGATGAGCGGGTGCTTGCTATATTACCTGGAAGTCGTAATGCTGAAGTGGAATTGTTAGCGCCTGTTTTTTTACAATCAGCGGCAAAAATCAATCAACAGTTTCCAGATATAAAATTTATTGTTCCAATGGTAAATGAAGCACGTAAACAACAGCTTTTAGCGTTACAAAAAGAGTATGCTCCGAATTTACCTTTGATTATTTTTGATGGCCAGGCCAGTGCTGTTTTACAATCAGCAGATGTGGTTTTACTTGCATCTGGTACGGCAGCGCTTGAAGCGATGCTTGCCAAAACGCCAATGGTTGTTGCGTATAAAGTTAAACCTTTGACGTATATCATTGCGAAAGCATTGGTGAAAGTGAAATATACTTCCTTACCAAATTTAATTGCAGATAAAGAAATCGTTAAAGAATTAAGTCAAGCAGACTGTACCGTAGATAATATTGTTGACGAATTGACACTGCTTATTAACCAAGATAACAGTGCATTAATCGATACATTTACATCACTTCATCAATTAATTAAATGTGATGCTGACACGCAAGCCGCACAGGCCGTTGTTAATTTATTAAATGAAAAGAATAGACATGACTAAAGTAAAAGAAGATTACCCTGAGGTCGTTTACCCGCATTTCTCATTAATTGCCGGCGTTGATGAGGTCGGTCGAGGTCCGTTAGTTGGTGATGTTGTTACCGCAGCTGTTATTCTTGATCCTGCGAATCCAATTAGTGGATTAACAGACTCAAAAAAATTAAGTGACAAAAAACGCGAATTATTATTTGTAGAAATCCAACAAAAAGCGCTGTCATTTGCTATTGGACGTGCGACGCCTATTGAAATAGATGAACTTAATATTCTTCATGCTACCATGCTTGCGATGCAGCGAGCGGTAGCTGGGTTAGCGATTCAGCCTGAATTTGTTTTTATTGATGGTAATCGTTGCCCGCAGTTGAATATGCCAAGTGAAGCGATTGTAAAAGGTGACCTGCGGGTTGCTGAAATTAGTGCTGCATCCATTTTAGCTAAAGTGACCCGTGACCGGGAGATGGTAGAGTTGGATGAACGTTATCCTGAATATGGCTTTGCTAAACACAAAGGATACCCAACCAAGGCGCACTTTGCAGCCATACAACAATTTGGGGTGATTGCTGAATACCGTAAAAGTTTTAAACCAGTAAAAAAAGTACTGGGGTTGCTGTAAAAACAGTATTAATTATCGATTCTTGTTCAATGTTATGCGTTTACAATTGTCAGTTATTATAAGTTAGAGATGTTATGTCCGAATCAGATGTTACCGCCACTACCAGTTCAGATCCAAAGTTTATTCATTTACGTGTCCACACCGATTACTCGATGGTTGATGGCTTAACCAAAGTAAAACCATTGGTTACTAAAACCGCTGCAATGAATATGCCTGCATTAGCGATTACCGACCAAACAAATCTTTGCGGTCTCGTTAAGTTTTATGGTGCGGCACATGGTGCTGGCATCAAACCGATTGTCGGCGTCGACTTCTGGGTACAAAGTAATTTATTGCCAGGAGAACAGTTTCGTCTTACTGCATTAGCAATGAATAATGTTGGTTATAAAAATATTACCGAACTTATTTCCAAGGCATATTTACGTGGTCATATTGGTGGACATGCAATTATCGACCAAGATTGGTTAATCGAACACAATGAAGGCGTTATTTTACTTTCGGGAGCGAAGGAAGGGGACGTCGGCAAAATGTTGTTGAAAAGACATGCCGATTTAGCTGCACAAATGACGGAATTTTATCTCGAACATTTTCCACAACGCTATTATTTAGAGCTTATTCGAACTAATCGAGTAGATGAAGAAAACTATCTTCATCTTGCCTTGGATTGGTCAGCTCAATATCATTTGCCAGTAGTGGCTACGAATCAGGTTGTCTTTGCTGACAAAGAGTTATTCGATGCCCACGATATTCGGGTTTGTATCAATCAAGGGTACACATTAGGCGATGATCGACGACCTAAGGAATATAGTCCAGAACAATACCTACGCAGTAGTGAAGAAATGTGTGAGTTATTTTCAGATATTCCAGAGGCATTACAAAATAGTGTTGAAATAGCCAAACGCTGTAATGTGACTTTGCGCCTTGGTGAATACTTTCTTCCCGATTTTCCCACCGGTGGAGAACCCGTTAATGACTTCTTTTGTCGATTATCTCGGGAAGGGTTAGAGCAGCGCTTAGCGTTTTTATTTGATACCAATTCTCCTGATTTTGCTGAAATTAGAAAGCCCTACGATGAACGTTTAGAAATTGAATTAGGCGTTATTAATACGATGGGGTTCCCTGGCTATTTCTTGATCGTAATGGAATTTATTCAGTGGAGTAAAGATAATAATATTCCAGTTGGTCCCGGACGTGGTTCTGGTGCGGGGTCATTGGTTGCCTATGCTTTAAAAATTACGGACTTGGATCCGCTTGAATTGGAATTACTATTCGAACGATTTTTGAATCCGGAACGTGTTTCTATGCCCGATTTCGATATCGATTTTTGCATGGATAGACGTGATGAAGTTATCGACCACGTTGCCGAGTTGTATGGGCGTGATGCGGTTTCACAGATTATAACCTTTGGGACGATGGCGGCAAAAGCTGTAATTCGTGATGTTGGTCGAGTACTGGGTCACGGTTATGGTTTTGTTGATGGTATTTCTAAGTTAGTTCCTCCTACTCCCGGTATGACATTAACGAAAGCCTTTGTTGAAGAACCTCGATTGCAGGAACGTTACGACGGAAGTGAAGAGGTTCGGGCGTTAATTGATATGTGCCGTACGCTTGAAGGGACTATTCGTAATGCTGGTAAACATGCCGGTGGCGTGGTTATTTCTCCAACGACCATTACTGACTTTTCTCCTCTTTATTGCGATGAAGAAGGGCATAATCCCGTTACTCAATTTGATAAAAATGATGTGGAATATGCGGGATTAGTTAAATTCGATTTCCTTGGTCTGCGCACGCTTACGATTATTCAATGGGCATTGGATATGGCTAATGCCCATAAAAAAGCGCGCGGTGAAGAACCAATTTATATTGAAAAAATCGATCTCACTGAGCCGGCTTGTTTCGATTTATTAAAACGCTACGAGACGACGGCAGTTTTTCAGTTAGAGTCTCGTGGTATGAAAGATCTTATCCGACGATTACAACCTGACTGCTTTGAAGATATGATAGCCCTCGTTGCCTTGTTTAGACCGGGGCCTTTGCAATCGGGGATGGTAGATAACTTTATCGAACGTAAACATGGTCGAGAAGCTGTTTCTTATCCCGATGAAAAATGGCAGCATGAATCGCTCAAGGATATTTTGTCTCCGACTTACGGGATAATTTTATACCAAGAACAGGTTATGCAGATTGCTCAAGTACTTTCTGGCTATACATTAGGCGGAGCAGATATGCTGCGTCGAGCAATGGGTAAGAAAAAGCCGGAAGAGATGGCTAAGCAACGTGCTACTTTTGAAGAGGGTGCAATTGCGAATGGTATTGATGGCGAATTAGCCATGAAGATCTTTGACCTGGTAGAAAAATTTGCCGGTTATGGGTTCAATAAATCTCACTCGGCGGCCTATGCACTTGTTTCCTATCAAACGTTATGGATGAAAACCTTTTATCCTTCTTACTTTATGGCAGCTGTTATGTCAGCTGATATGGATAACACAGATAAAATTGTCACTTTAGTGGCTGAATGTCAAAGTATGGGATTAGAGCTTGGTCCTCCCGATGTTAATGAAGGTTTATTTAAATTCAATGTCGATACCAATTTACGCATTGTCTATGGTATTGGTGCCGTAAAAGGCGTTGGGGAAGGGCCCGTAGATGCCATTATTGAAGCGCGCGAAGCGGGTGGCAAGTTCCATGATTTATTTGATTTTTGTAATCGAATTGATTTAAAGCGTTGTAATAAACGCGTGTTAGAAAAGCTTATATTGGCGGGCGCATTGGATAAGCTCGGTCCACATCGTGCTGCTTTGATGGAAACATTGCCGAATGCATTACAATCGGCAATACAATATAAAAAAGCAGAATCCTTTGGCCAAAGTGATTTATTTGGCGTCTTAACGACCGACAGTGAAGAGATTGCCAATAAGTTTTCTGCGGTACCTGAATGGCCTGAAAAACAATGGTTAGCCGGTGAAAAAGCAACACTTGGTTTATATTTAACCGGCCATCCTATTAACCAATATGAACAACATATTCGTGCGATTCACTGTAGTAAATTAGTGGATTTAGTTGCTAATCGTCGTGGTCAAAATAGTCGGGTTGCGGGCCTTATACTCAGTATGCGAGTTATGGTGACTAAAGCTGGTAAACGAATGGGGATTATTACGCTTGATGATAAAAGCGCACGAATGGATGTGACCGTTTTTGCAGACTTATTGGAGCAGTATGAAGCGTTACTTATTGCCGATAACGTAGTCGTGATACAGGGGCAAGTCAGTGAAGATTTCTTTAATGGCGGTTTAAAAATGAGTGCACGTGAAGTGATGAGTATTGACCAAGCAAGGGAACGCTTTGCTTCAAAACTTCAGCTTAAAGTCGATGCGAAAAAAGTATCTCCCACTTTCCAAGCAGAATTATATCAAGCATTAGAACCTGCTAAAGGTGGTTTATGTCCGATATTTATTGATTATAAAAATGAGCAAGCCCAGACCCAATTATCATTAGGAAGATCTTGGTCCATTACACCATCCGACGATCTTTTCTTTTCGCTTGAGCGATTATTAGGTGAAGAAAATGTCACCTTACATTTTGATCAACTTGGATAATAAGTATGTTGAAAACCGATCTTTTAGGCGATTTTTACAATCAAATCAAAATACTTTGTCATGAAGATGCCTTAACAGATATACATTTTCACGTTGCGCTTAGTGGTGGTTTGGATTCAATGGTGTTGTTGCACCTTTTTGCGCGTTTGCGTGATCAGGTAGAAAATTTGCAAGTGTGTGCACATCATATTAATCATGGTTTAAGCGATAATGCTGAGTACTGGCGCGATTTTTGTCAACAAACATGTGAAAGGCTAAATATTGATTTTACGTGTACCCATGTTAATTTACGGAAACAGGCGAGAACTAGTCTAGAGGCATTAGCTCGCGAAAAGCGTTATGCGAGTTTAATTAATACAATGTCAAAACAGAGTTACTTAGTCAGCGCACATCATCAAGATGATCAATTGGAAACGGTGCTGTTAGCTTTGAAGCGAGGTTCAGGCAATACTGGATTGCAGGGAATTCGAAGCAAGCAGGCACTTGAAATTGGGTATTTAATTCGTCCATTGCTAAATTTTTCGCGCGCACAATTAGAAAAATACGCATGTCATTATCAATTAAAATGGATAGAAGATGAAAGTAATACCGATCAAATCTTTGATCGTAATTTTATTCGTCACACTATCTCCCCACTACTTAAAACACGCTGGCCAGCGATTGCCAAAACGGTTTCTCGTAGTGCTTCAATTTGCCAAGAACAACAACAATTGTTAAATGAAGTCGCTGAGTTAGACTTTTCATTATGTGTTTGCGATCCCGCTGATATAACGGTTATCAATATCGATGCATTGAAAGCATTGAGTGCAGCAAGAATAAATAATGTATTACGTTATTGGTTTAAGCTGAATAATTTAAAATACCCCTCCGTAAAACAACTTTCATCACTGTTGAATGATGTTGTGTTGGCGACTCAAAATGCAACGCCTAAAATACTATTTGAAGGACTAACGTTACGCCGTTATCGTGAGTGTTTGTACCTAGTTGAAGATAACGCTAACTTGGTTTCAGATAAACCTGTTATTTGGCGAGGACAATCAAAAATGAGTTTATCTGGGGGAGCGATTAATCTTAATTTTCATGTGTCGAGTGAAAGTAATAATGGAATTAAAATCAATGAAGATTCATTGGTTGAAATTTACTTTAGATCGCAGTTTTCAGCAAAACTAATGTGTACGCCAATAGGGCGTAATGGCTCTCGTAGTGTTAAAAAACTACTTCACGAATATAATATTCCACCCTGGCAACGAGATAGTATTCCTTTTGTATTTGTTGATGAAGAGTTAACACAAGCGGTGGGGCTCTGGCTATGCGAAACACAGCCAGTAGATGATAGAGAATTATTTTTAACTATTGGTTTTGATTAACCCTTTATTAATATATAAACGCCTATCTGCTTCAGAAAATAGTTTTTCAGCACATTGTCCAATCTTCCAATCGCTATATCCCATGGAGTGAGAGAAATTTAATCGAGCTAAGAATAAATTTTTATTGATTTCATCACATACGCGTTGATTAACTGCTTCAATAGATTGTACTCCGCCTGGCTGAAGTATAATTGCAAATTCATCTCCGCCTAATCGAAAAGCCATATCCGATGAACGAACACATTTTGTTAGAATATGTGCAAAAGCGATTAATACTTTATCGCCGGTTAAATGGCCCAATGTGTCATTGATAATCTTAAAGTCGTTAAGATCAAAAAGCATTAATGAGAGGCTCTGTTGCCCACGACTACTTTGTTCAATAGATCTTAATAAACTCTCTTCATAATAAGCCCGATTCCCAATGTCAGTTAAATGATCTTTAAATACCATTGACTGTAATTCCGATAGCTTTAGTGAATTATTTAAGTTTTTAATCAATAACTGATGTAATTCATTTAATAATTTATCTTCATGGACTTTAATCGGTAATTCACTTTGATAACAGATTGAACCTAATCGAGAGTCTGAAAATGGCATCGATAAATTATAGCTTTTCCGGTAATTGCTTTTAATGTCACTTTTTGAACTAAAGAAACCATTCGCGGATTGAAAGCGAATATTAAAAGGGCGGACAAATTTTGCCACTAGGGAGGCAAAATTGGTCATTAATTCTTTCAATTCGATTCTTTCTTGTAGTAATTCAATACAAGTCAATTTATTTTCAAGCGATAAGCTAGGTGTATTGGAAATAACTGTAAACACTTTATTTCGAAGTGAATAATTCTCGATATTATTTTGTGCTATTATTTCCATAGCTTTTTCCTCGCGTTGATAAATTGACATACTCACACTCTAAGCATTTTTTATGCCAGTTTCATTTTTATTCCTTTTTGTTGTTGATGCTTTTTATTTTTATCGGTTGTTAGTTCCGCGCAAATGATGAATAATTGGTTATTATCAATATTGATTCTTTATTTCTCTAACTGAGTTGTTTTATGTCAGAAAATTTATCTAAAGAACTTTTTACCCCTAAGTTTCATGTACCAGAAACCTCCACACTCATTCCTAATTCATCGACTAAAAAATATGTTAATACCGGTGATGACATTATGGATGGTGAAGAACGAAAAGGGTGGTATCGATTATTAAAATTTATGCTTTGGGCTTGGCAAGGTCTAGATATTATTGAATGTTATGACGTGCTTGCTCGTATTTCAGCCTCAAATAATGAAAGAAGTGATGATGAGCTGTTAGATTCTGTTACCGGATTTCGTTCGGGCAATTGGAGTTATGAATGGACTCAGAAAGCGATGTCATATCAAAAGAAAGCGGGAGAATTTTCCGTTAATGGAGAACGAGATAAAGCTAAGAAAGCCTATTATTTGGCATCGCAATTTTACAGCATAGCCAGTTATCCTCATCTTAAAGGTGATGAATTAAGCATGCAGGCGCAGGTACTGGCTTATAATAATTATCGAGAATCATTTAAATATAATGATAATTATGAACTAAAAGAAGTTAATGTGCCTTTTCAAGGTAAAAATGTTAAATGTTATTTACACCTTCCTCATACCGAGACTTTCCTTCCCGTTGTTATTTTAAGTGGAGGATTGGATACACTGCAATGTGATTATCACTCCCTTTTTGAAAGTGAATTAGCACCCGCTGGTATCGCTATGTTAACGGTTGATTTACCCGGTGTTGGTTATTCTTCTCATGTTAAATTAGAGCAAAATGCTTCTAATTTATTACAAGCTATTATCCATCATTTGGATAACGTTCCCTGGGTCGATCAAGATAGAATCGCATTAATGGGGATGCGTTTTGGTGGAAATGTTGCAACGCGATTGGCATTTTTAGAACCCAAAAAGGTAAAAACAGTAGTATGTGTTGGTCCTGCTGTGGGAAGTGTATTTGATAAGTTAGTTAATTTTAAAAAATTACCACCGATGTTGTTGGATTGTATTGCATCTCGTATGCAAACGGGTAACTCTCGTCCAGAAGTATTATTTCAGAGCTGTGTGCCATTTTCATTAATTAAACAAGGATTACTTGCAAAACAACGAATTAATACACCTCTATTAAGTATTGGTCATCAAAATGATATTATGTGTAATAAATATGATTTAGAGTTAATTGCTCGAGCTAGCCGAGAAGGAGAGTTACGTTTAATTGATAAACCTCCTATTTTTGAGTCATATTTAAATTGTTTAAATGCTTCTGCTAAATGGTTAACAAGACATCTTGCTGAGTGAATGGTAAATTAGTTTTTATATATTTTATATGAGGAATACATTTTTATGACAGAACCAGTAAAAAAAATACCTTCTCGCGGTCGATTATTTAAATTGTTTACCGATTTAGGGCCTTATTTTCGTAAACAATTTTCGACTGAATCACTTTTCTTTTTTGATTGTTTAGAAATTTGTGTTGATCCCGAAAAAGAACCTGAAGAGCGTGAGTTTTATGGCTGGTGGATAAACCTTAAGAAAGATGATTCCGCTTTTATTTATGAACGCTTTGATGGCATTTATAATACAGAGGGTGAATGGGTTGTTGAGTCATTAAATAAAGAAAATAAAGCGCAAACAGATAAATCATTCAAATTATTTGTCGATCGCTTAGCATCATTAATCGACACTGAAACAGGCCTGCAATTAAAAGCGATTGAAGATAAGCTAGTCGAAGTTTAATTGCACTAAAATTAACGCTAAGAATTGAAACAGCAGCACTTTATTGGGTTGCTGTTTTGTTATTGCTGCTACATAAAATGAAATTGGTATGAACAGAAAAATTAAAACGGTTGTTGTAAAGTTAGGCACCAGTGTATTAACTAGCGGTACAACTAAACTTGACCGTGCACATATGGTTGAAATAGTGCGTCAATGTGCACAATTACAAAAGTTAGGTTATCACATTATTGTGGTGACTTCGGGAGCTATCGCAGCAGGCAAAGAGCATTTAAATTTACCCGATATACCGACAAGCATTGCCAATAAACAAATGTTAGCAGCCGTTGGGCAGGGACAATTAATACGTGAATGGGAGTCACTCTTTAAGATCTATGGTATCCATGTCGGTCAAATGTTGTTAACCCGTGCAGATTTAGACGACCATGGTCGCTATATAAACGCCCGTGATACGTTAAGAACGTTACTTAAATATAATATTGTTCCAATTATTAATGAAAATGATGCCGTTGCAACCAATGAAATTAAAGTGGGTGATAACGATAATTTATCTGCACTAGTTGCATTGTTAGCAGGGGCGGATCAGCTGTTGTTATTAACCGATCAGCAGGGGTTATTTACCGCAGATCCACGTCGCGTACCCGATGCAAAATTAATTGAAGAAATTAATGAAATCACCGATGAAATTCATGCGCTTGCAGGTGGTAGTGTGAGTGGTTTAGGGACAGGTGGGATGTCTACTAAAATTGAAGCGGCCACGGTTGCCCATCGAGGTGGTGTGGAAGTCGTTATTGCTTCCGGTCATAAAAAAGAGGTGATTATTGATGCGGTTAATAATAAACCGGTCGGGACGCGTTTTGTTTGTGATAATTGCCCATTAGAAACGCGAAAAAATTGGATTTTTGCAGGATCTCGCAGTGCGGGAGCTATCATCGTTGATGCTGGCGCTGAAAAAGCGATCAAGGATTCCGGGAGTAGTTTACTTGCTAAGGGAATTGTTGGTACAGTAAAAGTGTTTTCCCGTGGTAGTGTGATTTCAATTAGTAATCAACAGGGTAAAAAAATTGCCCGTGGGATAGTTAGATACAAAAGTATCGATATTGACCAAATTAAAGGTTTACACTCCGATAAAATTGAAGCTAAGTTAGGATTTGAATATGGACGCGTCGTTGTTCATCGTGATGACCTTGTGTTGTTGTAATGGTCAGTATTTACCCCGGGTGAGTATTCATTAGAGGTATTCATTACTTCTTTTCACTCAAATAAAAGATTAGGAAAAAACATGAATTTACAGGAAATAGGCAAACTTGCTAAAGAAGCAAGTTACGAATTAGCCATTACAGAAACCCGTCAAAAGAATGCAGCGTTGGAAGCTATTGCTGTTGCATTAGAAGCGCATGAAGATGAAATTGTTGCTGCCAATAAAGAAGACATTCAAGCGGGTGTTGATGCGGGATTAAGTCCAGCATTGCTCGATCGTTTATTACTTGATGGTCCTCGTCTTGCCGCTATTATTGCTGATTTACGTAGTGTTATTAATTTATCTGATCCAGTAGGTGATGAATTTGATAGTGCATTATTGGAAAATGGTCTTAAATTATTAAAACGTCGTGTTCCTGTTGGGGTGATTGGCGTGATTTACGAAGCTCGACCTAATGTGACCATCGATATCGCTGCACTTTGTTTAAAAACAGGGAATGCCAGTATATTACGTGGTGGTAAAGAAACCATTCGTTCAAATATGGTGTTAGTGAAAGTAATTCAATCTGCTCTCGTTGCATCGGGATTGCCAAAAACAGCAGTACAATATATTGAAAATACTGACCGTGCATTAGTGGGTGAATTACTTAAGATGGATCAGTTTGTCGATATGATTATTCCTCGTGGGAACTCAGGATTACAGCAATTTTGTAAAGAAAATAGCACGATTCCTGTAATTATTGGCGGTATTGGTATTTGTCATTTATTTGCTGAGAAAACAGCCGATATCGATAAAGCTATCGCAATTATAGAAAATGCCAAGGTACAACGCCCGAGTGTTTGTAATGCCTTAGATACACTCTTAGTTGAACAGAATATAGCTGCTGAGTTTTTACCTAAACTAGCAGCACGCTTATTACCCTTAGGCGTTAGTTTTGTCGCGGAAGAAAAAGCAAAGGCAATTCTTGGTGATGATGCAAGATTAGCTGAAAAAGATGATTTTTCTACGGAATGGTTGTCGCTTACATTAGGTATCAAGGTTGTTGATAATTTATCTGAAGCTTTGATGCATATCCGTCAGCATAGTTCAGAGCATTCCGATGGTATATTAACGAACGATTTCAGCATTGCGAATAAATTTATAAATTCAGTTAACTCCGCCGCTGTTTATGTTAATGCGAGTACGCGTTTTACCGACGGTAGTCAGTTTGGATTAGGTGCCGAAGTTGCCGTTTCTACACAAAAATTGCATGCCCGTGGCCCAATGGGATTAAAAGAGTTAACGACTTACAAGTGGATTGGCATGGGGGATTACTTGGTTAGAAATTAAACGAAGTGGTTTAAGGGCGCAAGTTTTTATTTAAATTCCTTAATTAACTGTTATTAATCAAATAAGTTTACTATTTTTTTTCAAATAAATTAAAGTTTTATACTAAACTGCAGATAACATTAATTAACAAGGTTTGAAATAAATTGATTTTCAAACTCGTCATTTTATTTTAAATCTAAGGAATGTCCTATGAAGCAACAGTCTGGTTTTACATTAATTGAATTAGTTATCGTTATTATTATTCTCGGCATTTTGTCCGCTACTGCGATTCCTAAATTTTTGAATCTTCAAGTCGATGCGCGAAGCGCTGCCTTGAATGGAGTTAAAGCTGCTTTAGAAGGTGGAGCAACCATTACTTATTCAAAAGCCGCTATTCAAGGTGTGGAAAAAACAGCCTCAGTATTGGCTGCTGATTCTGACTCTGGGATTGCACTTCGTTATGGTTATCCTGTAGCAACGGAGTTATTAAATATTGCTGAGTTAAGTAATGATTGGAAAATGACAAATTCAGCAGGTACTGTGATAACAGATACGGATACAGATACAGTAGCATATATTTCTTCAAATGATACAGCTGCTGCTGATGTTAGGACATGTAGCGTTAGATATACAAGGGCTGTCTCTAGTACTGCTCGACCAGTCATTGTCGTTATTGATACCGGATGTTAAATTAGTTAGTCTCACTCAATGACATTAATCCCACCTAGTTGTGGGATTTTTTTTAATTCTTTAGTAGAGCGATTAAGATTTAATTATATAGTGAAGGCTTAATTGATAGTTTTAATAAGAAATTTGAATAAGTTAGTTTGTGCAATAGTATTATTTTATAATAAATGCAACATGGTAGAAACTATTTATTCGACGGTTGAATTTTCAATTATTTTGAATCTTTTACAAAGAAGTTTTGGTAGCAACATGCTTACATTTCAATTAAATAGGCAGTAAATGGTTCAGTATCTGAGTAAATCGGTGAAAATATCTCCTACAGGCTTTACGCTTGTTGAACTCATCATTGTGCTTATTATTCTTGGCATGCTATCCGTTACTGCTGTGCCGAAACTCTTTAGTAAATCTGCCTTTGAAGATTATACCCTCCGTGATCAGCTCATTTCTCAACTCCGCTTGGTACAATTGCAAGGCATTAATGCAGATCCTTCAGATGATGCAACAGAAAATGCTTGCTATTGGTTAGTGGTTAAAAACAGTTGTTTTTATCATGACAATACGCAACGAAGTGCCGGTACTTGTGTTAGCCCTTCTTCTAGTCACTGTAATAGTGGCAGTTTTAATCAATATAATACGGTATCGTTTAGTGATGGTATGTTAACGGAGCGAAATTACCGATTTGATTTACAGGGAAAGTTGCTAATTAATGATAGTTTAATAGGTGATACCTTTACGATTAATATTAATGGCGATAACAATCTTTCAGTTGAAGTTGAAACCGAAGGATATATTCATGAATAACTATAAAAGCAATGGTTTTACCTTGGTGGAGTTAATTATTGGAATAGTTGTATTGGCTGTCGCTATGTTAGTAATGAATACCTTACTTATTTCTCAAAGCAAAGATTCACTTGAGCCTCTTTATCGTTTACGTGCTTCTCAATTAGGGCAAAGTGTTATTCAGACTATTTTATCTCGTGGTTACGATGAAAATTCCGATCATAATGGTGGTTATTACCGCTGTGGTGAAGTTTGGGGCGATAGTGATTTATGGTATGACGGCTTCGATTGGCAAACCAGTGAGTCAACTACAGACATTGCAACCAAAATTGATTGTACCGATGAAAGTGATTACGGCATTGATAGCACAAGTAATGAAGCGCAAGGAGAGCACCAAGATTTTAATGATGTTGATGATTTTATAACAAATGGTTTTGAGCCTGCCGGTGATTATGGCGATGTGTTGGGAAATAACTTATCTGCTCAATATAATAATTATTTAATTAAAATAGCGGTAAGTAAAGATACAGCAACGCTTAGTGCTCAAACATTAAAGCGTATTGAAGTGACGATTCAAACGCCAAGCAATGAAAAAATTGTGTATTCAGCCTTAAAAGGGAATTACTAATGAGGTTCGATGGTATAAAAGAGCAGTCAGCTTTTACGTTAGTCGAGCTCGTTATTGTTATCGTTATACTGTCAGCATTGGGCATTATGACTAGTCGTTATATCGGCACTGGGCTGGATATTTATAGTGATGCTACTGATCGTGATAAATCATTAAACAGTGTCCGATTTGTAATGGAACGGTTACGTCGAGAAGTCTCTAATGCTTTACCTAATAGCCTTGAGGTGAGTGGCGGAGACCAGTGTTTAACTTTTACGCCTATTATTGCAAGTTCAGTCTATACCGATTTTCCAATTAGCCCTAGTTATGGGAACACGGGAACAATTTCTCCCATTAGCGATTATAATTACTCTTCGGGCGATAAAGCGGTTGTTTATCTTCTTTCGTCTGATCAGTTAAACAGTACGGACAAGGTAAACCCCATTGCTAGTATTAATACAGATAAAGATATTTTAACTTTTAATACTGCCATTAGTTTTTCATTAAATTCACCGGCAAAGCGTGTTTACATTATTCAGCATAATATTAGTTATTGTTTTATTGGGGATGATTTAAAGCGGCAAGTCGACAGTGGTGAGTATGTATTAATGGCTGAAAATATAATAGGTTCATTTAAAGTGAGTAATGCCACCCTACAGAGAAATGCATTAGTAAAAGTCTATTTTGAACTTGATTTTGATGGACAGGAGGTGCCAATTGAACAAACATTACATATCAATAACACCCCGTAAGCAGCTAGTATATTGCTTAAAAAAACAGTCGGGTAGTACACTTATTATGGCTATCTTTATCATTATTGTTATTTCTTTATTGGGGGCGAGTTTGATGTCATTGCAACGTAATGCGGCCGAAAGTACAAGTTATGAAGTCTATGCAGCACGTGCATATTTAGCTGCTTATAGTGCCAGTGAAATTGCGCTGATGAAATTATTTCCGCTTGGAAGCAGTGCAGCGGTAGAAACAAGCTGTAGTGAAACAGCTGAAGCCGTTACTTTGCCTGGTGATGATGAAACAGCTGAAGCCGTTACTTTGCCTGGTGATGATGAAACAGCTGGGTTTCATGGTTGTAGCGCGTTATATTCTTGTTCTGTTATTTCAGCTGCAACGGTGACGCGTTATCAAATCACGAGCACGGCTAGTTGTAAAAGTAATGAAATAATTACGCGTCGGCAAATTATGGTCGAGGCCACCAACGTAGAATAATTTACATTAAAACAATTGTTATTCGAATACCTCCCCACGGTAGATTATACGATCATTATTACGGTATAGACCAAATGTAATTAGCGCTTGCGGATCGTCTGTTAATAATCCTTCGTTATCCCAATCATACTGTAACCAAGTTGGTACACTCATTGTTAATGTTAAATTACCTTGGTTACCTGTTCCGGGCGATGATAGTGTGACTATATTAGAGATACCCGCAATAAATGTCCCACTACCTGATAGGTTAACGGGTGTTGTTAAACTTCCATAGGTAAGTGTGGCATTCGATGCGTTAAAATCAGTAAAACTATCGTTATTATTAGTCACAAATTGACTACCATTCCAGTATTCTAATAACATTGGAATACGCAGGTCCGCTGTTTCTGGACCGTAACTATTTTCTATATTCCATCGCCCAAAACGAATGATAATACCCGTGGGTGATAATGTAACAATGCCATTATCTAAGTTGCTATCTAGGTCATTGGTAGTGATCCCATCATCATCTACGATTGAATTAATTTGTAAATCAATATCCGCACTGAATGGCGCAATGAATGCGTTACTTTCACGCGTGTAAACATAATTATCGGTATCATTAAATTGGTAACGAATAATCCCTTGTCCGTCAAGTTCATCTATAGTGAGTGTGTTTAAATTCGCAGTTACGTTTAATTTAGTGAGTTGATCGACGCCGAATGTTGATGCGTCTTTTGTTGGTGCAACTCTAGTGACACTGTTTGCTTGTAACTTCATATAATCACGAGTGTAATTTTGAGTTGTAATACCCTGTTGTGATTTTGCTGTCAGGGTTAACTGAGGTTTTGTGCCATAACTTATTTGTCCTAAACTTGACGTTACATTAGACATTTGTCCTGTATAAACAAAAGGAATATCATTACTTTGCCCACCATCACTTAGTGAGCCATCGGTTGTGGTGGTGATTTCGAAATATGCAGGGGTAAAACGGCCAATATTGATATCATCGGCTGAAATAAGAATACCTTCGCCTCCGTAGTTATTATCTTGCAGATCGAGGTTTATTAAACCCACTTCAGAATATTGTGCAGCGTTATATTCCGATGTTCCATTACTAAAATCAGTTAAAGTAATATCATTAAAATCTGCTGAAGTAGTAGTGGTTAAGGAGTGATTTTGTGCATAGGTAAAGGTGCCATCAACACTTTCTGTGTAAAGTGGTGCCGTTCTGCTGAGTTTAAATTGTAGGTTAGTTGGGACATAGTTTTGAGTGATATTATCTTGGTTATTGTAGGCCGTTACTGATAACGTGAAATCTTCACCTGCTTTGTGTGTAGTATTAGTATTTGCTGAGTTGCCATTTATATTTTCATTACCTGCGTTTTTCGTAGAAATGGCCAAATAAGCAGGGCTAACCCAAAAGTGATTGCTGTCTCCCGTTAGCTCAACACCATCTTGATTATAGTTCGCATGCAATAAAATTTGTCCTGCATCATTATAAATAGAAGCGGGCAGTGTCGCGATTCCCTCACTATTAAAAGACAATGTTGTGTCAGTGGAATTTGGATATTTAGCAATATTTTGGCCATTAACTTCAAAAAATAAACCATTGGTTCCACTTGGCGCACTATTTTCCTGTGACAAATCAATATTGACTGAACCATTAAATAATCCAGTGCATACGCCATCAGTGTCCTTAACCGCTTGTATTTTTAATGATTCAGGAAATATATTACCAGCGGTTTGATTGGCAATCGTTGTTGCATTGCTTGTGCCGTATAGAAAACGAAAGCCTGCATTCATAAAGGTTATATCGCAACTGCTTGTGCTGCCAGTTGAACATTGGAAAGGATTGTCAGCACTAACCGTTTCATTATCTACTGATAAAGTAAGAGTTTCTGCTATTGTGTGATTAAAGCTTAGTGTGTCACTCCCAGTGAAGGTGGTAGATGCTAATAGGGTATTATTACCCAATAGGTCTATGTTAACTTCCTTATCGCTAAGTGCGCTACAATCGCTGTTTAAACATGCTTTAATTGATACATTTTCTACATCGCAAGTTAATCCATTGCTATCATGGATAATTTCAAAGTGATCGATAGTTGAAGTCGTGTCACTGTGACATGAGTGCGTTTCTTGGTAAATTGATTGTATTTGTGACGTAGTTAAAGCTTCGTCATAAATTTGAACCTCATCGATTAATCCTGTAAATCGGTTTCTTATTTCTCCATTAATAGGTTCCCCGCCAATCGTTGCTGGACCTGATGTATCACTTTTCCATGTCCCTGTGTAGGTATTACTTGTATTTCCACCAGTGACAATTTGAGCTTCACCATTTACATAAATTTGTCTCGTTTTAGTTTCACTATTATGTACTGCTGAAACAAAATACCATTTATTGGCCGTTAATCCAGTTGTTGTATCGACTGAAATGGGGTTTACATTGCGGGAGTAAAAACGTAATTTTCCGTTGCCAGGGTCACCTAAACTAAAGCCGTATCCACCATTGCTATTCGTTTGATCATCAATAAAAATACGTGAGCCTGAATTTAAATTACTGGGATTTATCCATGCGGTAATGGTAAAGCTACCGGATAAATCATTAAAGTCACTGGGCAGTTCGATATAGTCATCATCTCCGTCGAAGTCTCCATATCGACATGTGCCTGGATTGCCTAATATTGCTGGATTTGTATTTGAAGTCGAAACATACCCGTGAGCCGTAGCATTAAAGTTACCTGTTTCATCGCTTACTTCACCGATAGTGCCACTCCATTCTGATTCATCAAGGTGATACTCTGCAATGGGAGTAGGTTTTTCGTATACAGTGATATTACTAAAAGTACTCTTTGCTGCTTTATTGTTATCGTCATCATTGATAAAAAAAAGATAATCAAAATCACCGGTGTATGTTTTACCTACTGGAATAGTAAAATGCGTTATACCGTTACCTGAATATGTATTAAAATTGGAAATTCCCCAGCTCTGGGTACCATATAACTTAAAGCTATTATCAGCACTGATAGAGGTGTCTTGATCAAAACCTATTCCATGAATTTCGCCTTCAATCGTGCTTTGAAAATCAAATTCAAGTATTGTATTTGCAGTGACACTATAAGAAAAATCTATTTTTTGCCAACGACTACCTTCGAGGTTTAGATTTAACCCTTCTTCTTGAACTTCCACTCGGCCTGGGGAAGTGACATCTTGTCCACCGCCATAACTCGCAAGACTGTACTTACTTGTAACCCCAGCTTTTGATACTAATAGCTTACCATCTTCAGTTCCTTCGTAGATTTTAATGTTACTGTAGGTGCTTATAGCCGTTGAATTTATGTCATCATCATTAATAAAAAATAGATAAGTAAAATTGCCTTGATAATATTGTCCGACGGGGATTGTAAAATGGGCAATATCATTACCTGAATATGTTGCAAAGGCTGATAATCCAAAGGCTTGGGTACCATATAGTTGAAAGCTACGGTCTTCACTAATTTCGGTATCAATATCAAATCCTAACCCATGAATTTCACCTTGAATTGAGCTGTTAAAGTCGAATTCAATAATTGTGTAGGGCGTGATGGTGTAAGGTAATGAGATCTTTTGCCAACGATTTCCCTCAATCGTGAGGCTAGCATCATTTACATTTATAACCTTATTAGTGTCGATGTCTTGTTGCGTTCCACCATAACTAGAGACTTCGTATTCATCGCTAATATTTTTTGCTGATACCGTTAAGTTATCTATCGCTGCGACTTTAAAAACAAAGAAAAGGCTTATAAAAACGCCTGTTAATAGTCTATTTAGATTACTTTTATACAACATCGTTAGATTTCCGGTGTTTGTGTTTATATTGAATAGTTGTATCTGTTGCCAATCAACATACATTTATTAATCATTAGTTTAGACGCCAATATAAAGTATCACTGGTGATTTTTTAGATAACTGCTTGGAATATTGGCTATTAAAGCACCTGTGCAGCAATTTCACCTTGATGTAAATGCACATTAATAATATCTCCAGTCGCTAATTTAGACGAATCCGTTGTTACCTTGCCATTTTTATCTTTTACGATGGCATAGCCACGAGCAAGCGTTGCCAAAGGACTGACTGCATTTAGCTGTGCAATTTGTCCTTGTAATGTATTTTCACTTTGTTTTAATTTATTTTGCATTGCACTTTGGAGACGCGTTATCAATTGTGTTTGTTTTTGTTGCTCAATACGAATGGTTTGTGCAGGGCTGAAATGGGTTAATTGATTTTCAAGTCTCTGTTGCTTATGAGTTTGCTGATTAATAATTTGATTTATTGCATGAGAAAGACGTAGTGATAATTCATCAAGCTGTTGAGTTTGTTGTTGTAATTTATGTTTTGGATCTTGATGTAGTAGTTTTTCTTTTAATAGATTTTGCTGATGATGTTTTAGTTGTAGTTGTGCGGCGATCGCACGTTTTAATCGAGTGACTAATGTTTGTAATTGTGATTCGACAACACTGTTACTTTGACTGACTAATTCAGCCGCAGCAGAAGGTGTCGCTGCTCGTAGGTCGGCAACAAAGTCACTAATGGAAACGTCTATTTCATGGCCAACGGCACTAATAATGGGTAATTGACTATTAAAAATAGCATAGGCAACAACGGCTTCATTAAAACACCAGAGATCCTCAAGCGAACCGCCACCGCGTCCAACAATTAATACATCACATTCCTGACGTGCATTGGCCAGTTGTATTTGTACTGCAACGGATTCTCCACTGCCTATTCCTTGGACTTGGCTTGGATAGATAATCACCTGTAAACGCGGGTCGCGACGCTTTAATACACTTAAAATATCATGAAGGGCCGCGCCCGTTGAAGAGGTGATTACACCAATGCGATTAATCACTGTGGGTAATGTCTTCTTGTATTCCTGTGCAAATAAACCTTCTGCAGCTAATTGGCATTTTAAAGCTTCAAATTGCTGTTTTAATAATCCATCGCCTTCAGGGGCCATTGAGTCAATAATTAATTGATAATCTCCTCGGGCTTCATACAAACTTAATTTGCCTCGAACGAGGACCTGTTGACCATGTTTTGGCGTGAAGCCTGTGCGTCGATTATTGCCTTTGAACATGGCACATCGTACTTGCGCGCTATGATCCTTCAGAGTGAAATACCAATGACCCGAAACCGCAATCGTTAAGTTTGATATTTCACCGGATAACCAAATAACCCCCAGTCCGGTTTCTAATAAGGATTTAGCCGCTCGATTAAGGCTACTAACACTATAAATATTCTTATTTTGTGAGTTCATGGTGGGTTATCACTGCTGCTTATTTAGAGGGATTTCGGTGAATAATAGCATTTTTCTAATCGCTTATAAAAATAAATGCTTCACAAGCTAATTTTTATTTGTAGTTAGCTCGCAGAAGGATTAAAATCCATCCGCAATATCGTACCCAATCATTTTGGGTGCAGACAATCCTCCCAACTATAAGTGAGATATTGCAATGCTACGAATTGCCAAAGAAGCCCTAACATTTGATGACGTATTACTCGTACCCGGTCACTCGACGGTGCTGCCAAATACCGCCGACCTTCGAACCAAATTAACTCAAACGATTTCATTAAATATCCCTGTAGTGTCAGCTTCTATGGACACGGTAACCGAATCGCGTTTTGCTATCGCGTTAGCACAGGAAGGTGGTATTGGTTTTATTCATAAAAACATGTCGATTGAAAAACAAGCGGAAGAAGTTCGTTTAGTTAAAATTCATGAAAGCGGGGTCGTTGCTAATCCCGTTACTGTTGCGCCTGATACTACGCTTGCTCAAATTAAAGAATTAACTGAACACCATGGTTTTGCTGGTTACCCTGTTGTAGAGGGGAGTGGTGAACTAGTTGGTATTATTACTGGACGTGATATTGTTTTTGAAACGGATTTAACTAAAAAAGTGTCGGAAGTAATGACTGGAAAAGCTGATCTTGTAACAGCTAAACCGGATACTTCACGTGATGAAGTCGAAGCATTAATGCATGCGCATCGAATTGAGAAAGTATTATTGACCGATGATAACTTTAAACTCAAAGGGATGATTACGGTTAAAGATTTCCGTAAAGCAGAGCGTAAACCTAATGCTTGTAAAGATGAGTTAGGTCGTTTACGTGTTGGTGCTGCGATTGGCGCTGGTGCTGGTAACGAAGAACGTGTTGCAGCTTTAGTAGAAGCGGGCGTTGATGTTTTATTAATCGACTCTTCCCATGGTCACTCTCAAGGCGTGTTAGATCGTATCAAAGCAACACGTGCTGCTTACCCTGATCTACAAATTATTGGTGGTAATATCGCAACAAGTGAAGGTGCCAAAGCCTTAGTCGAAGCTGGTTGTAATGCAGTAAAAGTAGGTATCGGCCCAGGTTCAATTTGTACTACACGTATTGTAACCGGTGTTGGTGTACCACAACTTACAGCTATCTCTGAAGCGGTGAGTGCCGTTGCTGGTACTGGTATTCCTGTAATAGCAGACGGTGGTATTCGTTTCTCTGGCGATATTGCAAAAGCATTAGCAGCTGGGGCGTCTTGTGTAATGATGGGGAGTATGTTTGCGGGTACGGAAGAATCTCCTGGCGAAATTATTTTATACCAAGGTCGTTCGTATAAATCTTATCGTGGTATGGGATCGCTTGCTGCAATGTCTCAAGGTTCATCAGACCGTTACTTCCAATCTGATAATGCGGCTGATAAATTAGTACCTGAAGGTATCGAAGGGCGTGTTGCCTATAAAGGTAAAGTAAAAGAAATTATTCATCAACAAATGGGTGGATTGCGTTCATCAATGGGCTTAACAGGTTGTGCAACCATTGAAGAAATGAATACAAAAGCAATGTTTGTAAAAATCACCAGTGCAGGTATGGGTGAAAGCCACGTACATGATGTTGCAATTACTAAAGAAGCGCCTAACTACAGCCGTTAATCTTTAGGTTAAAATAAATTTATTTTAAAGAGGGCATTGCCCTCTTTTATTCTTTTTAAAAAAGGATCTTTCTATGACTAAAAACATTCATGAGCAACGAATCTTAATTTTAGATTTTGGTTCTCAATACACACAATTAATCGCACGTCGTGTACGTGAAATCGGTGTTTACTGTGAGCTATGGAGCTGGGATGTTGATGAGCAAGATATCAAAGATTTTAATCCAAACGGTATTATTCTCGCTGGTGGTCCAGAAAGTGTCATCGCGGAAGCTTCTCCTCGTGCCCCAGAATATGTATTTACAGCAGGCGTGCCTGTATTAGGTATCTGTTATGGCATGCAAACAATGTCTGCACAACTTGGTGGTGCAGTTATTAAAGGTGAGGGTGAAGGTGAATTTGGTTATGCACAAGTAGAAGTACAAGCGGCTTCGGCATTTCTAAATAATATTGAAGATGATCAAGCCGAAAATGGGAATACCCTGTTAGATGTTTGGATGAGTCACGGGGATAAAGTTTCTGAAATTCCAGAAAATTTCATAACTATTGCAAACACAACGACTTGTAAATATGCGGCGATTGCCAATGAAGAAAAACGTTTTTATGGCGTACAATTTCATCCAGAAGTAACACATACCAGTCAAGGTCAAGGTATGTTACGTAATTTTGTTGTTGATATTTGTGGCTGTGAAACACTTTGGACGCCTGCATCAATTATAGAAGATGCCGTTGCGCGTATGAAAGAACAAGTCGGTGATGATGAAGTTATTTTAGGATTATCTGGTGGCGTTGATTCATCGGTGGTTGCGATGTTATTACAGCGTGCTATCGGTAATAAGTTAACTTGTGTCTTTGTCGATAACGGTCTGCTACGTTTAAATGAAGGCCAACAGGTCATGGATATGTTCGGTGCTAAATTTGGACTTAATATTGTTCATGTTAATGCCGAGCACCGTTTTTTAGAGCAAATGGCTGGAGAATCAGAGCCAGAAGCAAAACGTAAAATAATTGGTCGTGTATTCGTTGAAATCTTCGATGAAGAATCGAAGAAGCTTTCGAATGCAAAATGGTTAGCGCAAGGGACTATTTATCCCGATGTAATTGAATCTGCAGCTTCTAAAACGGGTAAAGCACATGTTATTAAATCTCATCATAATGTAGGTGGCTTACCCGATGATATGGCGATGGGTCTAGTTGAGCCATTACGTGAACTATTCAAAGATGAAGTACGTAAAATTGGTTTAGAATTAGGTTTACCATACGATATGCTTTATCGTCATCCTTTTCCTGGGCCTGGTTTAGGTGTACGTGTCTTGGGCGAAGTGAAAAAAGAATACTGTGACTTACTACGTCGTGCCGATGCTATTTTCATTGAAGAGCTTCATAAAGCGGATCTTTATCATAAAGTTAGCCAAGCTTTTGTTGTCTTTTTGCCTGTACGTTCTGTTGGTGTAATGGGAGACTGTCGTAAATACGATTGGGTTGTTTCATTACGTTGTGTGGAAACCATTGACTTTATGACTGCTCGTTGGTCACATTTGCCTTACGAGTTGATTGGTCATGTGTCTAACCGTATCATTAATGAAATAGATGGCATTTCTCGTGTTGTTTATGATGTGTCAGGTAAACCACCTGCAACTATCGAATGGGAATAATGTTTCATTATTAATTGATTAAGGCGCATTGAGCGCCTTTTTTTTTGACTGAGAATAAAGGTATGATTGAATCAGTCTTTGTTGCTTAAGGAACTTTATGATCGATCAACTCGGTTTTTACCAACCAGCTAAGCAAATTCCTTCGCCTTTTTTTAATGAAAGGCCTAATGGTGAAATGCCTTCATTATTGGTTATTCATTGTATTAGTTTACCTGAGGGGATGTATGGAGGTAAGGCAATTGAGCATTTGTTTACTGGTTGCTTAGATTGTTGTGCACATCCTAGCTTTAAGGATTTAGATGGATTAGAAGTCTCTGCACATTGTGTGATAAGACGTGATGGAACAATCGAGCAATATGTTTCTTTTAATAAACGCGCTTGGCATGCTGGCGTGTCATCTTTTGATGGGAGAGAAGGGTGCAATGATTTTTCAATTGGCATTGAATTAGAAGGCACGGATAAGTCTGCTTATATGGATATTCAATATCAAGTTCTGTCTGAATTAACACTTGCCATCCAAACCCATTACCCAAAAATATCTGCCGATAGAATTACTGGCCACAGTGATATTGCCCCTGGCCGTAAAACAGATCCTGGTAACTATTTCGATTGGGAACATTATTTTCACCTATTGAATAAATAGCTTTACCTCTGATTGTTCCAAATAAGGTCGAATTATAAACAATTTCTGTTAATTTAATTCGTTTGTTTATTGTACAATAACATTCAATATTTTTAATAAGTAATATTGTATTATTTATTAAAAATATTTTATAAAGATATCGCTATCGATTTTATTTTTGTTTAGTATAATTACCATATGTTGATTTTCATCAATGTTTTTTTTGTGGGTAGTTAGGTTGTTTTTGGTATTTTATTATTTAACTTATATTATTTATTTCTAATACAATAAAATTAACCTTTTAAATCAAATTGTTATTTGTTTGAGTTGGGTTTCCTGATTAGATTTTTTAAATTGTGAAAAGTAATCTTTATCATTGTTCTAGATGTGATTTAATTGCAAGTAGTCATTTAAAACGTCATTTTCATGTTTTTTTATCGTTCTTAGTTAAATTTTATCGATAATATTTTATTTTAATTTGCGATCTGTCGTGCAAAAATAAAAGTGTTATTGTAATATTATTAGCGTTGTTCTTATTTTTTTAAAAACAATGAATCTTACTTGTTCGTTTTTTAGTCAATATTGACGAAAGAATTTTGATCTTCGTCAATATTTTCTGGACGTTAGGTTAAATAGTTGTTAACTTTTATCTATAGAAACGAATTGGTAATAATATTCAATAATTGACTATTCATTTTATTTATTAGTGTGCTGTTTTACATTAACTAAATAAGCTGATTTCCACACAAAACATATAAGAGCAAGTCGCTTAATCAATCAATATTTAGTCTGTTGATTGTTTTGCACATGCTCTTTTGCGTGTTCTCAAAGAAAGTAATTGGCTATTGAGATGGAAACAACGAAACGATCGTTAATTTTACCAGTAAAATTGATTTGATATTTTACTTGGTTTGATATTGTTGCGGTATAAACATAAGTAAGTGGTTTAGGTTGCTTCCTTATGTTTATATCTAACAGTTATTCTTTCTAAGTAAGCCAAACAAAACACTTAGCCTAATAGCTAGGATTATTTAGTGACAGAGAAGGAAAGTGTCATGACCGACATTCGAAACAATGATATTGATGCACAAGAAACTTCAGAATGGCTTGATGCTCTGGCTGATATTCTTGAAGATGAAGGAACTGAGCGTGCTCAGTTTATTATTAAGAAGTTAACAGAACAAGCTCGTATAGATGGCGTTAAGTTACCAACTGATATTAATACCAACTACCTTAATACTATTGCTTTAGCCGATCAGCCAATGTACCCAGGTGATTTTGATATCGAACGTCGTATACGTTCTATCATTCGCTGGAACGCAATCATGATTGTAATGCACGCATCTAAAAAAGATTTAGACTTGGGTGGCCATATGGCTTCTTACCAATCTGCTGCGTCATTTTACGAAGTTGGTTTTAACCATTTCTTCCGAGCACCAAATGAAAATGATGGCGGTGATTTAGTTTATTACCAAGGTCATATCTCTCCTGGGATTTACGCGCGTGCATTTGTTGAAGGACGTTTAACGGCTGAACAGCTAGATAATTTTCGTCAGGAAACAGAAGGTAAAGGTTTGCCTTCTTATCCACATCCAAAACTATTGCCTGAATTTTGGCAGTTCCCAACTGTATCAATGGGACTTGGTCCAATTACTGCTATTTATCAAGCGCGTTTCTTAAAATATCTTGATGGACGTGGTTTAAAACCGACTGCTAATCAACGTGTTTACGCTTTCCTTGGCGATGGCGAGATGGATGAGCCAGAATCACGTGGTTCTTTATCATTTGCTGCACGTGAACAACTAGATAATTTATGTTTCTTAGTTAACTGTAACTTGCAACGTTTAGATGGTCCAGTTATGGGTAATGGTAGCATTATCCAAGAACTTGAAGGCCTATTCCATGGTGCAGGTTGGAATGTTGTTAAAGTAATCTGGGGTAGTAACTGGGATTCTTTAATCGCACAAGACTCATCGGGTAAATTATTACAACTGATGGAAGAAACTGTTGATGGTGATTACCAAGCATTCAAATCAAAAGATGGTGCTTATGTTCGTGAGCATTTCTTTGGTAAATACCCTGAAACAGCTGCATTAGTTGCAACATGGACAGATGAAGAGATCTTTGCGCTTAAACGTGGTGGTCATGATTCTGCTAAATTGTATGCGGCATTCAAAAATGCACAGGAAACGACTGGTAAACCAACCGTTATCTTAGCTAAAACAGTTAAAGGTTACGGCATGGGTGCTGCTGCTGAGGGTAAAAATATTGCCCACGGCGTGAAAAAAATGAATGAAACACACATTCTAGCTTTACGTGATCGTTTAGGGTTACAAGACCTTGTTGATGATGAAAAAGCAGCTGAATTACCATACTTGACCCTTGAAGAAGGTTCACCTGAGTACAAATACTTACACGGTCATCGTGAAGCATTGTTAGGTTATACGCCTAAACGTTCTCGTAAGTTCTCTGAAAAATTAGCGATTCCTGCATTAGATAAATTTGCACCGCTTCTACAGGAGCAAAAACGTGAAATTTCAACCACAATGGCTTATGTGCGTATTTTAAATACATTGCTTAAAGATAAAGGTATTGGTAAAAATATTGTACCAATCATTTGTGATGAAGCGCGTACCTTTGGTATGGAAGGTTTATTCCGTCAGGTGGGTATTTATAACCCAACGGGCCAAGAATATATTCCTGAAGATCGCGGTGTTGTATCTTATTATAAAGAAGCAACTTCTGGTCAAGTATTACAAGAAGGTATCAATGAGTTAGGCTCTATGGCGACATGGGTTGCAGCTGCAACTTCATACAGTACAAATGACTTACCAATGATTCCATTCTACATCTATTACTCTATGTTTGGTTTCCAACGTATTGGTGATATGGCATGGCTTGCGGGTGATCAACAAGCACGTGGTTTCCTATTAGGTGCGACTGCTGGTCGTACGACGCTAAATGGTGAAGGTCTTCAACATGAAGATGGTCACAGTCATATTCAAGCGAACCTTATTCCTAACTGTGTTTCCTATGACCCTACATTCGCTTATGAATTAGCTGTTATCATCCAAGATGGTATCGAACGTATGTACGGTGAAGCGCAAGAAAATGTTTTCTACTATATCACTATGATGAATGAAAACTACGCAATGCCAGCAATGCCTGAAGGTGCTGAAGATGGTATTCGTAAAGGTATCTACAAACTTGAAACGCATGCAGGTAATAACAAAGTACAACTATTAAGTTCTGGCACAATCATGAACGAAGTACGTAAAGCTGCTGTTATCCTAAGTGAAGAATATAACGTTGCTTCTGACGTGTTCTCTGTGACGTCATTTAATGAATTAACACGTGAAGGTCAAGATCTTGAACGCCAAAGTATGCTCAACCCTGGCGCTGAAGTTAAAGTACCTTATGTGACTGAAATTCTGGGTGATGAACCAACTATTGCTGCTACGGATTACATGAAAAACTATGCAGAACAAATTCGTGCATTCGTGCCAAGTGATACCTATAAAGTATTAGGTACAGATGGTTTCGGTCGAAGTGATAGCCGTGATAATTTACGTCGTCATTTTGAAGTTAATGCAAGTTACGTTGTAGTAGCAGCGTTAAGCGAGTTAGCAAAACGTGGTGATATCGAGACTTCTGTAGTGACTGATGCGATTGCTAAGTACTCTATCGATGTAAACAAAATCAACCCATTATTTGCGTAAATTAAATACGTGGTTTGCCATCTTAATGGTGGCAAATTCGTTTTATAGATTAGGAAAAATATTATGTCTGAATTAAAAGAATTTTTACTACCTGATATTGGTGCTGATGCTGCTGATGTTACAGAGATCCTTGTTTCTGTTGGTGATACGATTGCTGAAGACCAAGATATACTGACTATCGAAGGTGATAAAGCGTCTATGGACGTACCTTCATCAGTTGCTGGTGTAGTTAAAGAAATTAAAGTAAATATCGGTGATAGTGTATCTGAAGGTACACTGGTATTGATGGTTGAAGTTGCTGGCTCTGCGCCTGCTGAAGCACCAGCCGCTGCGCCTGCTGAAGCAGCACCCGTTGCTGCACCAGCTGCAACAGGTACGGCTCTAAAAGAGTTCTTACTTCCTGATATCGGTGCAGATGCTGCAGACGTAACAGAAATCATGGTTGCTGTTGGTGATACAATCACAGAAGATCAAGATGTACTGACACTTGAAGGTGATAAAGCATCAATGGATGTACCTTCATCGGTTGCTGGTGTGGTTAAAGAAATTAAAGTAAATGTTGGTGACAGTGTTTCAGAAGGTACGCTTGTATTTGTTGTTGAAGTTGAAGGTGCTGCGGCTCCTGCATCAGCTCCTGCAGAAGCACCAAAAGCAGCGCCTGCTGTAGAAGCTCCTAAAGCTGCTGCTGCGGCTCAACCTGCACCGGCACAAGTTTCTATCGCTGGTTCGATTAAAGCTTCTCCTTCTGTTCGTCGTATTGCACGTGAATTTAACTTAGATCTTGCCGTTATTCCTGCGACTGGTCCTAAAGGACGTACAACTAAAGAAGACGTTCAAACTTACGTTAAATCACAATTATTGCTTGCTAAATCAGGCGGCGGTAGTGGTCTTGCGGTTGCTGCTTCTCCAAAAGTTGATTTTGCTAAATTTGGTGAAGTGGAAGTAAAAGAACTTTCTCGCATTCAGAAAATCTCTGGTCCTGCATTACATCGTAACTGGGTAACAATTCCACATGTTACACAATTCGATGAAGTTGATATCACTGATCTTGAAGCGTTCCGTAAAGAACAAAATGCAATTGCAGCTAAACAAGACTTAGGTCTAAAAATTAGCCCATTAGTATTTATGATGAAAGCAGTTGCTAAAGCATTACAACAATACCCTAATTTCAACTCGTCATTATCTGAAGATGGAAATAGCTTAGTATTGAAAAAATACTTTAATATCGGTATTGCTGTTGATACACCTAATGGCCTTGTTGTTCCTGTAGTTAAAGACGTTCTAAATAAAGGTATCTACGATATTTGTCGTGAAATCGGAGAAATCTCTAAAAAAGCGCGTGCTGGTAAATTAACAGCGAAAGATATGCAAGGTGGTAGTATGACTATCTCTAGCCTGGGTGGTATCGGTGGTACACAATTTACACCAATCGTAAATGCACCAGAAGTTGCAATTTTAGGTGTGTCTAAATCTGCAATGAAACCAGTATGGAATGGTAAAGAGTTCGAACCACGTTTAGTTGTTCCACTTGCTCTTTCTTATGACCACCGTGTAATTGACGGTGCAGATGGTGCTCGTTTCATCACTGCAGTAAACAAACATCTATCTGATTTACGTACACTGATTTTATAAATGTGTGAACGGGTCGGCAATTGTCGACCTGTTTTTTTGCATTTATCTCACAGTGAAATAGACTCGAAAAACTTCAACTGTTTTTCTAGCGTAACGGCTAAAATATAGAGGTCAAAATGAGTAAAGAAATTAAAGCACAAGTTGTCGTATTAGGTTCTGGTCCGGCTGGATATTCTGCAGCATTTCGCGCAGCTGATTTAGGATTAGAAACAGTATTAATTGAAAAATTCAGCACATTAGGCGGTGTTTGTTTAAACGTAGGTTGTATCCCATCGAAAGCATTATTACACGTTTCTAAAGTTATTGAAGAAGCAAAAGCACTTTCTGAACATGGAGTTTTGTTTGGTGAGCCAAAAACCGATGTTGATAAGATTCGTGTTTGGAAAGAAAAAGTAGTATCGCAATTAACTGGCGGTCTACAAGGCATGGCTAAAATGCGTAAAGTAACCGTTGTCAATGGTTTCGGTAAATTTACTGGCCCTAACACTATCGTTGTAGAAGGCGAAGGTGAAACAACGACGGTTAACTTTGATAATGCAATCGTTGCTGCTGGTTCTCGGCCTGTTAAATTACCATTTATTCCACATGACGATCCTCGTGTATGGGATTCTACAGATGCACTTGAGCTTAAAAGTGTACCAGAACGCCTGCTTATTTTAGGTGGTGGTATTATCGGTTTGGAAATGGGAACTGTATATAAATCATTGGGTTCAAAAGTTGATGTTGTTGAATTTGCGAGTCAATTAGTGCCTGCTGCTGATATCGATATCGTGCAAGTGTATACTAAAAAAGTCAAAGACAAATTTAATATCATGCTGTCAACTAAAGTGACTGCAGTTGAAGCCAAAGAAGATGCGCTTTACGTTTCATTTGAAGGCGAAAGTTCACCGGCAGAACCACAACCATACGATGCAGTACTTGTTGCTGTTGGACGTGTTCCAAATGGTCTTTCTGTTGATGCAGAAAAAGCGGGTATTGCGGTAACCGAACGTGGCTTTATTGAAGTTGATAAACAAATGCTTACCAATGTACCTCATATCTCAGCTATCGGTGATATCGTTGGTCAACCTATGCTTGCGCATAAAGGTGTGCATGAAGGCCATGTTGCCGCTGAGGTTATTGCTGGGAAGAAACATTACTTCGACCCTAAAACAATTCCTTCAATTGCTTATACTGAACCAGAAATGGCTTGGGTTGGTTTAACTGAGAAAGAAGCAAAAGAACAAGGTATTAACTACGAAAAATCAGTTTTCCCTTGGGCAGCTTCTGGCCGTGCAATCGCGTCGGATTGTAGTGATGGTATGACTAAACTTATTTTCGATAAAGATACTCATCGTGTTATTGGTGGTGCCGTTGTTGGGACTAATGCTGGTGAATTACTAGGTGAAATCGGCTTAGCAATTGAAATGGGTTGTGATGCAGAAGATATGGCATTAACAATTCATGCGCATCCAACACTTCATGAATCTGTTGGTTTAGCTGCGGAAATTTATGAAGGTTCAATTACAGATTTACCAAATGCGAAAGCGGTAAAACGTAAAAAGTAGTCATCTAATATAATGTGTAATAAGGCGCTTTTTAGCGCCTTTTTTTATAGCCTAAATTTAAATAGCTGTACTAGATGTCAGTAAATTAACACCTAGTATAATGTTATTGTTCATTCTCAATCAGTGAATTTACCTATCAATATAATTATTTTTTTATGGTTATTATATAAATAATTCACAAATAATGTTATGGTATATCATAACATTAAGTTAAGTCTATTCTTCTTTGTAATATTCCTTTTCAATCTTACTGAAACCGAATCAAAATATTTCTGCGATTTATTACCTTTTATCAAGGGACATAAATCATTTTTATTATAATTAAATAAGGCATATTTGTGATGAAAACCATTGATTTACATATCCATACAACTGCTTCAGATGGCTCATTTACACCTAGGGAATTAGTTGATTATGCAATAGAAAAACAGTTGAGTGCTATTGCAATGACTGATCATGATACGATGAGGGGAGTACAAGAAGCGATTGATTATATTGCAACATTACATTCAAACCTTGAGTTAATTCCTGGTATCGAAGTCTCTTCTTTCGCACCAGGATCCTATTTCGGATTTCATATACTTGGGTACTTTTTTGAGAATAATACTGATGAGCGTACTAAAATTATTCGAAATTTAGAAATTGATCTTAGTCGCGGGACTGGAAGTCCTGAGGAGGCGATCAAAATAATTTCTAATTATGGTGGCTTGTCTTCTTTAGCACATCCCCTTGAGTATTGTTTGTCTACGGATGAATTAAGTCGTCAAGTAGAAGAATTAGCAAGCGTTGGGCTTAATGGTATTGAAGGGATTTATACGACTCATTCTAATCATGACGTCTCTCAATTTAATAAAATAGCCTCTCAATATGGTTTAATTGTAACAGGAGGGAGTGATTTCCATGGGAAAAGAAAACCGGGTGTCGATCTTGGCACCGGATTTGGTGATTTACAGATACCTTATAATATTATTGATTCCCTTAAAGCAAGTTCCGCGGTGCATCATTAATGATTGAGTAAAAATCATTAATCAAAAGTACTCTGGTTAATAATAAATGCATCAGCTCTTTATTCTTAGGGCTGTGCGATTTCACTTTTCATTTATTATTTTTTTGCTGAAAATTCAATTACTTCTTCTTTGGGTTTTGGTTTACTAAAGTAATACCCCTGTGCAAAATCACAACCTAAGCGCGCCAATAAGTTTAATTGAGGTTTTGTTTCAACACCTTCTGCAATGACATGAAGCCCTAGACTATGAGCCATTGCGATGGTTGCTTTGACTAATTTACAGTCGGCTTCATTTTCAGGTAGGCCATGCACGAAGCTTTGATCTATTTTTAATACATCAAAGGTGTATTCTCTTAAATAACTTAATGAAGAATAACCGGTACCGAAATCATCCATGGATAGTTTCACACCAAGTTGATTCATTTCCATTAATGCTTCATGAATATAAGATTCACCGCTCATCAAAACGCCTTCAGTAATCTCAATTTCTAAATATTTGGGTTCAATATTATGTTTCTGTAAAGATTGTTTAATGAAACTGACTAATGCAACATCTCTAAATTGTGTTGGAGATAAGTTAATCGCAATTGTGTACTTTTTATGATCTTCAATCTGCCAACGAGATAAAAATATTAATGCCTCTTCGATAACGAATCGACCAATGGAGATGATTAATCCCGTTTGTTCTGCAATGGGGATAAATTCATTGGGACCAATAGGGCTTAAAATGGGGTTGTGCCAACGCAGTAATGCTTCTGCACCAATAATACTAGAATCTTTCACATCTATTTGTGGTTGAAAGTAGAGCTCAAATTCATTACGTTTGAGTGCCCCATGCATTTGTTCTTCAATTTCAAAACGGCGAAGCATTGCTGTATTCATCTCCTTAGTAAAAAATGAATACGTATTACGGCCTAATGATTTAGCTTGGTACATTGCAGTGTCTGCATGGCTTAATAACTCATCTGGAGAATTTCCATTTTCGGGTGAGATAGCAATACCAATACTCAATGTAATTATTAATTCTCTACCATTTATTTTAAATGGGGCTCTGAATGCTTTTAATAACTTTTCAGCTGTTATTAAAGCCTGATTATTATCAGTTATTTCAGGTAATAAAATAATAAATTCATCACCGCCAAACCGTCCGACAGTATCTTTCTTTTGTACAACTTGCTCTAATCGTTTTGCTGACTCTAGCAGTATTTTATCGCCCATCCCATGACCAAGAGAATCATTTACTTTTTTAAAGTCGTCTAAATCGAGAAATAAAATGGCGGTTTTTTCTCCATTTTTACTTACTTTAATAAGCATTTGGGATAAACGATCCAGTGATAAAAGCCGGTTTGGTAATGATGTTAGGGGGTCGAAATATGCTTGATGTCGTATAATTTCAGCCGATTTATATTGTTCGGTTATATCTCTAATAATGGTGATGATTTGTTCATATTGAGGGAGATAGCTCATTCTTACTTCGAAATAGGCTACTCCTTGTGGTGTGTGTTGCTCATATTCAAAACTAAGCATCTTCTTATGTTTGATGATTTTATCAATATGATTTTTAAATTTAAAGGCGATGTCTTCGGGGAAGATAGTTGTTATGTTTTGATTGATAATAGGAGCTGATGAAAGTGCGAAATTATCACTTTCCGTTGTGTGATAGTCAATAATAATGCTTTCGGTATTCATTATTAAAAAGAGATCGGGGCTGGCATCAACGAGCGTTTCAAACATATTTTCTTTGAATTTTGCATTAGCTTGTGCGTGTTTTAGATCGGCTAGATTAATATCGATACAATACATTTGTTTACGATGATATTGATTGGTAAACATAACATGACTGGAAAATACGGTAATATCTTTAGCGTGTTTGTCACAAAGTGTTATTTCAGAGCTTGGTATTTTTATGCCTTTATTTATCCAATCGGAATGCGCTGCAATGACTAAATCATGCATCTCGTTAGGGATAATTAGATTTTCAAGTTTCTGACCCAATGCTTCTTTTTGTGTGTAACCATACAATAACTCACTGCCTTTATTCCAGTAGATAACGCGGCGTTCGTGATCATATCCTTGAACAGAAATAACATCGACTGTATCAAAAAGTTGATGAAGAGGGTCATTGATAATATATTGATGGTCTACTTTATTGTGTGATTTCATTATCTACCGGAACCTAATCATTAAATTAAATTCATAATATTGTTTATTGTATTTCTATATTTTAGTTTGAATTGTGAAATATGGTAGGTTAGTTATCGTGAATGTGATTAGTGACATTAAAACTATGATAAATTGACTTATTGTTTTATTTTTATAGTAGCATAAAAAAGGGGAACTTTATGAATAGCAAGTCTTTATTCGTCGTGGTTTGTTCGTTATTTTATAGCGTTAATGGGATTAGCAATGAGGCGGATGTGTTAAAAGTGGACGTTAAAAAAATAAACACGGCAACATATCACTTTGATGTGACTGTATTACATAAAGACACAGGCTGGGATCATTACGTTAATAAGTGGGATATTGTTGATTTACAGGATAATGTTTTAGCGACACGTATTCTTTATCATCCTCATGTAAATGAACAACCGTTTACACGAAGTTTGTCTGATATTCATATTCCTGAAAATATTAAAACAGTGAAAGTGCAGGCCCATGATCTTATTCATGAATATGGTGGGCAGGAATTAACGGTGGCGTTACCTTAGCGTAAAAGTGAAGTCATTGATGGTGTCTTTAGGCAAATAGGAGTGATATGGATATAAGAAGGGCAAGTGAGACTGATATTGATAGTTTATTGGAATTAAATCGGCAGATTGGTGAGTTTCATTATCAACATGCTCCGCATATTTTTGAAAAGCCTTCAGCAGCAGAAAAAGCATTTCTTATTAATGCATTAAAAGATACAGATCGGTTATTTTTAGTTGCGAATGTATCAGGAAAGGTCGTTGGTTTTTTGACTGCGATAATCAATAAAAATGAATTAGTTCCCTTTATCAATAAAGATCCTATTTGTAGAATTAGCACCATTGTTGTTGATCAGAATCAACGAAAACAGGGCATTGGTAAAACGCTTATCTCATCCTGTCGTACTTGGGCTAATCAATTAGGCGCAGGTGAAATTAGACTAGAGGTAATGGAATTCAATAAAGAGGCACAGCAGTTTTATAACAAACTGGGTTTTAAAAATTCATCTCGCATTTTATCTAAAATAATTAATGATTAAACTGGTGTTCGCCTGTTTAAGTAACAATAAAGGATAATAAAATGAAGAAAATTATTGCAGCTCTTGTTGTTATTATTAGTCTGTTTACTTTGCCTGTATTGTCGAATAATACTTCCATTAAGGAAGCCTATGATAGTCAAAAAAGTGATGTGCAGGTTAAAGGAGAAGGGGAGGTGTTTGTTATTCTTGCCGATGATTTACAGGAGAGTAAGCATCAAAAGTTTATTCTTCGTATTGATAGCAAGCATACGGTATTAATTGCACATAATATTGACTTAGCTCCTCGTATTGAAAATGTAAAAGTAGGCGATCGCGTGGCGTTTTATGGTGAGTATGAATGGAACAATAAAGGTGGTGTCGTTCATTGGACACACAAGGACCCAAGAGGCTCACATATTGATGGTTGGTTAAAACATCAAGATAAAACATATCAATAATTAGATAAAAAAATACCTGCTAGCAAATATTATTTGATAGCAGGTAGATAACTATTTTAAAGGACTAAATGTTATTTAGTAAGCATTGCATATTGTTTGAATTCAGCTTTACTTAAATCACCATTTTGGTCTAAGTCTAATTTTGTAAATACATTTTCAAGTGATGGGTTCATTTCTGCTTCAGCTTCAGTAATAACGCCATCTAAGTCGGTATCAATATTTTCGAAGGTAATATCGTTTACGCTATCATTAATTGCACTATCAATTGAAGAAACAGTATCATTTACTGAATCAGTTGTTTGATCAACCTGTGCAGTAATCGTTTCTGTAGTGGTATCAACAACTTCATTCACATCAATTGAAGCAACGGTATCAGAAGCTTCCTCTAGGTTTTCATCGACAGCATCAACCATGTCATTAGCTGCATCTTCTGTCTCTTTAACAGTTAAAGCAACAACATCATCGGATTCAACTGTACCAGATTCAACAGCAACGTTTTCTACAGATTCAGCAGGAGCAACAGTTCCATCTGTAGTGGTTACAGAAGCCACTTCTTCATCAGCACAACCAAATGATGCAACGGCAATAGCAAATGCAAGGATAAGTGTTTTGTTCATAGTTTAACTCCGTTTATATTTATAAATTAATTGTTTAAAAGATAACGTTATTTAATAACGATATTTGTACATTAGCTAAATGCATGCCAGTTTTATTTAGTTGTTATTATTCAATGTGTTATGAGTATTTTGGGTGTTCTTTATCTGTAATATTTAGTTATTAGTCGCAATTTGCAGACATTGTTTAGTTGTATATGTTTATTTTGTTAAAAATCAATTGGTTAAGTAGTCTTCAATTAGAGACGAGGTGGTTTTGCGTATTGAATGGTCACTTATGATTGTCTTAGAAATTATTGTTTTATCAATATTGGGAGCATGTTTATATCTTTTAAGCATATTATTTCAATGCTAAATCATCTAGGACTAATCGAAGATATAAAGCAAGGGGATAAAAGTGACCCATCAAATTTATCCGATTAATTTTTTAGAAAAGATTACATTGAAGCTATTTTCAATGAATACTTAAGGTTTAGCGATAGCCTTAATGTTTTACGGGATAAAAAGGAAAACGATTGATTGCTAACGAAGTTGCTCTAAATTATCGTGTTTTTACGTTCCGATTAGATGCGCCCTTATTGTATACTTGCAATAATTTTTATTAATTAATTATTTGAGAAACGATGGAATTTGAATTTAGAAAGCACTTTATTAGTGAGTCTGCAACGGTGAAAATATCTATGGGTCACGAGGCTTTTGCTACTTGGTTAGAGCAAGAAGGACAACAGGCCTCTTGGGTTAAAAAATTACTCGAGCAGATTGCTTTATTGCAGCAACATCAGATCAACGAAATTAAAATGCAAGGGAGTGAATTTTCTTTATTATTGACTGAAGGTGAAGCACAAGTTGCAAATCACAGTATTTTAAATAACCAAGAAGAGTTGGGATTAGATGAGGATATGAATTTTTATGATTTAGAAATTCAAGCTTCTTGTGGCCTAGAAGACTTTGTAAATTTACTTGAGTCTTGGTTGGCTTTTATAGATTAAATTCATTTAAATGAGGGCAGGTGACACCCTCATTAATTTAATAACTTAATACTAATGTTGCCATACCAAGGAATGAAAATAAGCCGATAACATCGGTGACGGTCGTTAATGCCATTCCGCCAGCCAATGCAGGGTCTATTTTATATTTATGCATTATTAGTGGTATTGTTACACCTGCAATACCTGCAGCGGATAAATTGATAAACATGGCGCCGGCAATGATTAAACCAACTGACAAGTCACCTTTCCAAAAGGTAACTGCAGTGGCGACTAATAAAGCCCAAATAATGCCGTTGAGAACACCAACTGCTGCTTCTTTACCAATCAGCCATTTTGTATTCCCAGTTCCGATATGTCCAACCGCAATACCACGAATAACCAATGCAAGAGTTTGGTTACCTGCAATGCCACCCATGCTTGGCACAATTGTCATTAGAACCGCTAATGTTGCCATTTGTTCTAAGGTTGCTTCAAACATATTGGTTACTGAGGCCGCAATTAAGGCTGATATTAAATTAATTGAGAGCCAAAGTGTTCTGCGCTTTGTACTTGGGAGAATAGGCGCGAAGGTATCTTCATCGTCATCCATACCGGCCATTCCCATCATTGAATGTTCTGCATTTTCTCGAATAATATCGACAATATCATCGATAGTGATTCGCCCCAATAAATGGTTACTTTCATCAACTACGGGGGCAGAAATCCAATCATGGCGCTCAAATAGTTTGGCTATGTCTGTTTCAGGCATTTCGACGAGTAAGGTCTCAATTTTATTATTCATCACTTCGGCAATTGAAAGCGAAGGATTCACTGTTAATAGTGTTGAAAGTGGGACATCACCAATAAGTTGATCCTCTTCATTTACGACATAAAGCGTATCTGTTGCTTCTGGAAGCTCTCCTTTTAAACGTAAATAACGTAATACTACATCGATAGATACATCGGGTCTTAGGGTGATGGTATCCGTATTCATAATCGAACCTGCGGTATCTTCTGGATAGGCAAGTGCTTGTTGGACGCGATGCCTGTCCTGCTCATCCATCTCTTGAAGAACTGCTTGATACAGACTATCGGGAATACTACGTAATACATAAGCTAGATCATCGGTATCCATGCCTTCTGTTGCAGCCACTAACTTAGTTGCCCCCATCAGGTTGATGATGCCATCTTTTGCATCTTCGTTTAATTCTTCAAGGATTTCACCATGGAGATCATGATCGGTTAAGTTCCATAGTACTTTACGATTAGTTGGTGGGGAAGATTCGAGGATTAATGCAACGTCGCAGGCTGGCATGTTTTCAAGGATACTGCGGGCTTTGACAAACATACCGCTTTCAAGGGCTTTATTGACTTCATGGAGACATTGTTGGGCGTTTTGTGAGTCAGTGTTTTCCAACATAGGGCCTCCGTTGTAATGTATACTTTGATTCAGCTTTTCCCTTTCTATCTAAGAAGGTGTGCTAAGTGCCGAGTCGTATATTATTATTCTTCTTCTAAAAACTTATCTTCAATTAGCTTCGTTACAGCATCAATTGCTTCTCTTGCTTGATTACCTTTAGCGATAATTTCAATTTCCTGTCCGAAGCATGTTTCAAGTACCATTAAACCTAATACACTATCTGCATCAGCCTGTTTTCCTTGATGACGAATAGTTATAGTTGCATCGAAAGAATTGACCAATTCAACAAGTTTGATCGTTGCGCGTGTATGCAAACCTAATTTGTTTTGTATTGTAGTGGTTTGTTTAATGATATCCATATTTTTATTACTCATTTATGCATTTATGTTCAATTTGTACCTGATATTTAGTTGCAAATCGTGCTGCTAGTTCTTCCGTAACATAAACAGAACGATGTTTTCCTCCCGTGCAACCAATGCCAATTGTCACGTAATTGCGGTTGCTGGTTTCAAGATGGGGCAACCAAGATTGAAATAAATTTTCAATTTGATTAATGGTTTGCTTCACAACTTTATGTGAATCTAAAAAGTCTTTAATCGGTTGTTGTTGACCATTATAAGGTTTTAATTCCGGTACCCAATGCGGGTTCGGTAAAAAACGGACATCGAAAATATAATCTGCATCTTCAGGACGTTGGTATTTAAATCCGAAAGATTTGAAGATAATAAGTAATTTGCTTTTGTCTGAGCCCTGTAGATAAATCTTGATACGTTCATTTAAATTGTGAATCGATAATGTCGTTGTATCAATGGTTAAACCCGCGCATTCATGAATGGGTAATAACAGCTCACTTTCAAGTTCAAGGGCATTAGATAGAGATATTTTATGTTTAGAAAGTGGGTGGAAACGTCTTGTTTCACTATAACGGCGAACTAATTCACTACCAATTGCATCGAGATAGATAATTTTCATTTGCACGTTTTGTTTTTGTTGCAAGGTGGCAAGGAGAGTTTGTATTTTAGCGCTTTTATCGGGAAGGTTACGGATGTCTAAGGTGATGGCGACTTTATTGTTTTTTTCAGAAACAGTATCAATTAATTGTTCGAGAAGTTGGAAGGGTACACCATCGATGCAGTTATAACCTAAATCTTCAAGTACGTGAAGCGCTATCGTTTTACCTGATCCAGAGCGTCCACTAATAACGACGAGTTTCATCATAACTCCAATTTATACTTATTTTATTACATAATTATTATTTTATCTCTATAAAATAGATGTGTGTTAGCCATAAAAACTAACTACCACATCCTGTACTTTTTTCTTTTGAAATTCAAGTTGTTAAAACTAATAATTACAATTTAATAAATTAATTTAAGTAAACTATGTAGATTATTCAGCCTGTAATAATTCAAACAGTGTTTCAGCGCTTTCAGCGGTTCTTAATTGCTTTAAAAATGTCTTATTTAAGAGCTTTTGACTGATCTCTGACAATGTTGCTAAATATTCCTGACAGCGATCTTCAGGAACGAATATCGCGAACAGTATATCCACTTTGTTACCGTCATAGGAATCATAATCAATAGGTGTTTCACATTGTATAAAAACTGCTGTCGCAGGTAAGCTGCTGTCAATTTTTACGTGCGGAATTGCAATACCCGAGCCTACGCCCGTAGAACCAATTTTTTCGCGACTAATGAGATCATTAAAAAGTCTCTGTGCATCGATATCCAGTTTTTCCGCTGCAATATGACTGATTATTTCGAGTGCAGATTTTTTACTGGTACAACGTACTTGACTAAATACAGAGTCTTTAGTTAATAGGGTCGATATTTTCATATTTTAATCTACTTTAGCTGCGATATTAAGAAGCGCGAAAGTTTAGCAGTTTACAGGTAAATACGTATCAAGAAATACTCATTTTTTTAATATTAATTAAAAATTTAACAACCTGTAGAGAAAACTTTATGGATAACGCTAGGATATCACTGAATTATTTAATTTTATTCGTGTTCACCTCGCTTTTAATACATAAGTGAACATCGAATTAAAGTTGTTAGAGTAATTGTTTTCGTTGATTAGAAGGTGGGATACCTAACGACTCTCGGTATTTTGCAATCGTACGACGCGCTACTTTTATACCTTGTTCCTCAAGTAATTTACTTATTTTATTATCACTTAAAGGTTTTGTTGTTAGTTCTGCACTGACGAGCTTTTTAATTAAAGCGCGAATAGCTGTTGATGAACATTCACCACCACTTTCTGTTGCAACGTGGCTAGAAAAGAAGAATTTAAGTTCATAAATACCTCTTGGTGTATGCATAAACTTCTGCGTAGTTACACGAGAAATAGTCGATTCGTGCATGTCTACTGCAAAGGCAACATCATTTAATACCATTGGTTTCATTGCTTCATCGCCGTATTCAAAAAAGGCTTGTTGTTGTTGAACAATACAATTAGACACTTTTAAGAGTGTTTCATTACGACTTTCTAAGCTTTTAATAAACCATTTTGCTTCTTGTAAGTGGCCCTTAATAAATTGTGAATCACTTTTACTAATATTACCTTTACATAAATTAGCGTATTGGGTGTTGACCGATAGGTTTGGATCACAGTCTGGATTTAATGAAACACGCCATTGTCCTGCTATTTTTTTTACGTAAACATCGGGGACAATATATTGTGCATGTGATTCTTCAATTTGATTGCCAGGACGAGGCTCTAAACTTTGAATTAAACGCATAACTTCAGCAAGTTGCGCTTCTTTTAATTTTGTTTTTCTAGCCAATGTGCGGTAATCGCGATTTGCCAATAAATCCATATGGCACTCTAATACCATTTGCGCTTCGGCTAGCCATTCAGTATCGGGGGCTAAATGTTGAAGTTGAATTTGTAAACACTCTTGGGTGGAACGGGCTGCAACACCAATCGGATCAAAATGTTGAATACGTTTTAATACAACTTGAATTTCATCAAGTTCAAGATCTTCAATATCAACACTTAAGCTTTCTAAAATAGATTCACACGTACTTGTTAAATAACCTGATTCATCAATCGAGTCGATAATAGAAGTCGCAATAAGTTGATCAGTTTCAGAAAAAGGTGTTAGTTCCATTTGCCACAGTAAGTGGTCTTGTAATGTATTTGATGATTCACCTTGATAAACTGTATCTTCACCTTCATAGCTTGCACCACCTGAAGCAACGGAGGTCGTTGGAACTGGGCTATAGGATTCTTCCCAATCAGTTTCCGCAGGAAGATCGTCAGAAAATTCTTGCTTTGTGATTGCTTCCGAAGTATCAATTTGACTACTGTCTTGTTCTTTATGTGCTTCTTCACTGCTTGTTTTGTCATCTTGTTCAAGTAGTGGGTTTTCGTCGAGCGCATTTTGGATCTCTTGCTGCAAATCGAGTGTAGAAAGTTGTAATAATTTAATTGCTTGCTGTAATTGAGGAGTCATGGCGAGTTGCTGACCCATCTTCAATTGTAACCCTTGTTTCATCAAAATATTTTTTCCTCCTATTCAACCATTGTTAGCTTAGAGTGTGAATTCATTGCCTAAATAAACCTGTTTAACTTGATCATTTGCTAAGATTTCATCTTGGGTTCCAATTGCAATAATTTCACCATGGCTAACAATATATGAGTGTTGGCAAACATCCAGTGTTTCACGTACATTATGATCTGTGATTAGTACGCCTAAACCTCTATCCCTAAGCTGTTGAATAATATTTTTAATATCAATAACTGAAATAGGATCAACCCCTGCAAAGGGTTCATCTAAAAGGATAAATTTGGGTTCAGTTGCTAATGCTCGTGCAATTTCTACACGGCGACGCTCTCCGCCCGATAAACTCATTCCTTTATTACTACGTATATGGGTTATATGAAACTCTTCGAGTAACATTTCTAGTTTCTCTAGGCGCTCCGCTTGTGATAACTCTTTACGCATTTGTAAAATGCCCATGATATTTTCAGTTACCGTTAAACGTCTAAAAATAGATGCTTCTTGCGGTAAATAACCAATCCCTTTTTGTGCACGAATGTGCATTGGTTGGTTAGAAAGATCTTCATGGTCTAAAAAAATAGTGCCTGCATTTTGTTTTACTAGGCCAACAACCATATAAAAAGATGTTGTTTTACCTGCTCCATTTGGACCAAGTAATCCTACAATTTCACCGGTTTTCACGGTAATACTAACGCCATTAACAACGGTACGACCTTTATAACTTTTTACTAAGCCTTTTGCTATTAATTCAGCCATTTGATTTATTCTTCTTTATTCGAGTTAGTTGTGTCTTGTTTCGTTTTTTCAAATTGAGAAGGGAGAAAAACAGTATTAACTCGATCTTTATTAGATTCTCCCGTGCCTACAATAAGTTCTTTTGTTTTAAGAAAATAGACTATTTTTGAAGCATTAATTTCACTATCAAGCTGTTTAACTTGTGCACTGCCACTGAGCGTGATTTTCCCCTCCGCAACATTATAACTAATATAATTGGCTTTTGCTGTTAATGGGCGACCATCGTTTTGCGTTTGGTAAAAGGTGGCAGGTAATCCTTCTGCAGTCATCTTTTCGCTATTTATTTTTGTATCTCGTTCAACGGTTAATGTGTTGCTAGTTATTTTGATAGTGCCTTGGGTTAATAACACTTCCTTTGAAAAAATAACTTTATTTTCTGCCATTTTTGCATGCTGTTGTAATGAGCTGACATGAATAGGTTGTGAATAGTCTGATTCGATGGCATTGCTTGAAAAAGAAACAAGTAATGTGCTAACAGCGAACAGGATTTTATTTATTTTCATTAAAGTATACCGCTTTTATTTGATCTTTAACTATTAATTCTTCCGTAACCAGCGAACCCCACATACCGATTCCTTGTTGCTCCATTTGCGGGCCTTTCCAAGTAACTAACTGATCGGTATTTAATTCTTTTTTATCTAATAATATGGTTAATTTTTCAGTTTCCATTGTTTGTATAAGTTGATCTTCAGTGAGGTTTTTAACTAATACATTATCGGACAAAAGTAACTTACTTTGTTTAGAAAGGATACCTTTTTCACTACTGATTTGCCAAACACTCAGATTATCCTTTTTTTCATCATTAATATAGACAGTCAGTTTTGGATGCTCAAATATAGTAATATCGTCATCGGATAATCCGGTTGTTTTTATTGCTGATATTTTATATTCCATGTTGCCAGTCTCATCAAAATGGGTATTGCTTGCTCCATTGATGATATAATTGAGTTGATATTTAGGCGCCTCAATAACATTTGATTGTGGTTTAAAATATAACCACAACAAAAAGGCCAATAATAAAACTATAAATGGAATGCTTTGGCGTTTATTCATTTACTCGCTTTTGCCCTGTGTAATGTTAAGCAGATTATGGCATTGTAAAAATAGATCGCAAATTTCCCTCACTGCACCAAATCCCCCTTTGGTATAAGTAATGAGATCCGCTTCTTGTTTCATTAAAGGATGCGCATCCTGAACGGCAATACCTAATCCACAATCTTTAATGACTGGAAGGTCAACGACATCATCTCCAATATAAGCGACGTTATCCGGCGTTAAATTGAGTTTTTCCAGCAATGATTGGTAAACCGTCAGTTTATCTTCTTTTCCTTGATAAATATATGGTACGCCTAATGCTTGCATTCTATTTTCAACAATATGCGATTGTCTTCCTGTGATAACGGCAACATTAATACCTGCATTTAATATTGCTTTAATACCAAAACCATCTTTTGTATGGAATGCTTTTAATTCTTCACCTTGGTTGCCGAGGTAGATGCGGCCATCGGAAAAAACACCATCTACATCACAAATGAGTAATTTTATCTTTAATGCGCGAGCTTGGTTAGCCTTGCTGATTTTGCCGTAGGGAGTTGTGAACATTTGAATTCTCGATAGCTTTTTCAATAGGATTAAATAGAGTAGTCGTCACTTTATTCGTACTTAATCGGACATTGTCTAGGTTATTAGTTGAAAAATAAAGTGTTAATCTTCGTGACTGAAGGAATTACAATCGACTTGTTATATTTTAATCGAAGAGAATAACTTAAAACGTCATTGTATTAAAAAAATTGTATATAAAAGCACAGAACTTTATACTGTACCGCTTATTTATAGGTAAAGAAATGGTTGTCGATGAAAGAATCAAATCATCTTGTGATTAAAAATCTGTGTTTTTCTCGAAACGAACGCTTATTATTTGATAATTTATGCTTCGAATTTGAGCGAGGAAAAACAACAGCAATACTAGGCCCAAGTGGCATTGGTAAAACAACACTCTTAAAGCTTATTGGAGGACAGCTACCCGTAGACAGTGGTGAAATTATCTTTAATGGTAAGCCTATTCATAATTGTTCTACCGAAGCACTTTATGAAGCACGTAAGAAAATGAGTATGTTGTTTCAAAGTGGCGCGTTATTTAATGAGCTGTCTGTATTTGAAAATGTAGCATTTCCATTACGTGAACACTTCAATTTGGATGAATCATTACTTTCAACATTAGTTTTGATGAAGCTAGAAGCTGTTGGACTTCGCGGTGCAAAAGACTTGAAGCCGATTGAATTATCGGGTGGTATGGCTCGTCGTATTGCATTGGCAAGGGCTATTGCGTTAGATCCGGAAATGATTCTTTATGATGAGCCCTTTACAGGTCAAGATCCAATATCGATGAACGTGTTACTTAATTTGATTAATCAACTTAATAAAACGATGGGAATTACATCGATCATTGTCTCGCATGATGTTAAAGAAGTACTTTCTATTGCTGATAATGTTTACGTATTAGCGGATAAAAAAATTATTGCGCATGGACCTGCTGATACATTGATGAACCAAACGGATAATGCATTGCTTCAACAGTTTTTAAATGGTCGAAGTGATGGACCTGTACCATTTCATTTTCCTGCGGATGAGTTTAGTGCTGATTTGCAAAGGATAAAAATATGATTACTCAATATTTTGAGTCTGTAGGCAAGACTAGTATTGGTTTTTTACAATCAATCGGACGCTGTTGCATTATGTTTTGGCGGACGGTTTGGGGAAAACCACATTCAAAATTTTTCTCGTTATTAATCGAACAAATTTTCCAACTTGGTATTTTATCTTTACCAATTATTTTAACAGCAGGACTATTTATCGGTATGGTGCTCGCTTTCCAAGGTTATAATATTCTAGTAGGGTACTCTGCTGAAGAAAGCCTCGGTAGTATGGTGGCATTATCGCTTTTACGTGAATTAGCGCCTGTGGTTGCTGCGTTACTTTTTGCTGGTCGAGCAGGCTCTGCTTTAACGGCTGAAATTGGTTTGATGCAGAGTACAGAACAACTTTCTAGTATGGAAATGATGGCTGTTTCACCTTTAAAACGGGTGATTGCGCCACGTTTCTTTGCGGGAGTGATTACTTTACCGTTACTGACTATCTTATTTAACCTCATTGCAATTTGGGGCGGATATTTAGTCGGGGTAAGTTGGATGGGCATTGATGGAGGAAGCTTTTGGTCTGTCATGCAAGGAAGTGTTGAATTTTTGCCGGATGTCGGCAATGGAATAATTAAAAGTGTTATTTTTGCAATATTGATTACTTGGATTGCACTTTTTAACGGTTATTATGTCATACCCAATGCATTTGGTATTAGTAAATCAACAACGCAAACCGTAGTTGTATCTTCTTTACTCGTATTAGCAATGGATTTTGTGTTAACAGTTTTTATGTTTGGAATATAAAATGTCTAAGAAAAAAGTGGAATTATGGGTTGGTGTTTTTGTGTTCGGCGGAATACTTTCATTAGCTGTATTAGCATTTAGTGTCGCGGGATTGTCATTACAAGGTGATGGTCCAACTTATACACTCAATGCAAACTTTTCTAATATTGGCGGTTTAAAAGAGCGTGCGCCTGTTAAATTAGGCGGTGTTGTTGTTGGTCGAGTCGAAAGTATTACACTCGATGTAAAAAACTATACGCCCAAAGTGCAATTAACTATGTTCAAAAATAAAGGGGTATTTCCGGAGACATCTTCTTTGGCAATATTAACATCGGGTCTTTTAGGCGATCAATATATCGGTATTACACCAGGATTCATAATGGATGATATTTCAATGTTGGAAGATGGTGATTCGATTGAAGACACTAAGTCAGCTTTAGTACTTGAAGATCTTATTGGCCAATTTATTTATTCAATTAATAAGGACAAATAATGCGTTTATTATCTTTAGTTTTAGTCTTTTTGTTTAGTAGCTTTTCCTATGCTGCTGATGTTGATATGACAAACCCAAATCAGGTTATTCACTCAGTTTCTTCACAGACATTAGATCGTATTAGTGCTGAAAAAGCACGTTTAGAGAAAGATCCTAAATACGTTCAAGTTATTGTTGAAGAAGAACTTATTCCTTACTTTGACTATAAATATGCTGCTTTTAAAGTGATGGGAAATGCACTAAAAGAAACAACGAAGGAACAACGAGACGCATTCGTTGAAGCGTTTAAAACCTCGTTAGTTAATACTTATGGGCATATCTTATTTGAATATGATAACCATCAGTTAACTATTATTGATAATAATAATTTTGTTGATAAGAATATTGTTTCCGTTGAAGTTCGTATCACTGACGCACAAGGACAAGTGACAAAGTTATTGTTTAAATTACGTAAAAATAAAAAAACAAATGAATGGAAAGTTTACGATGTTATTGCTGAAGGAATCAGTATGTTAAGCACGAAACAATCTGAATTAGGTGAATTAATTAGAAAAAATGGCATTGATAATGTCATTGAATTGTTGAAAGAAAAAAATAAAGAGCTTGAATCGTGAGTCAAATAATCAATGATGATGCGATGGTCTTAACCGGTAACTTATTGTTAAATGAGTTATCGAATAAGCAATTTCCTGACCCATCATATTATCAAAATGTAAAAAAAATTGATTTACAGGCATTAGATAATATTGATTCAGCAGGAATTGCTTACCTTGCATTGCTCAAAAGCCATCATCCAGATCTCAAGTTTGTTGGGAATTCTGAAAAAATAAATGTCTTAGCCAATTTATACGGGCTGGGTTTTCTTTTTAAGTAGTAAGGTATTCATGAATATTGAAATAATTAAAGACAAATTAGAAAAAGCACTTGAGCTTGACGAATGTATCGTTAGAGGGGAAAACGGTACTTTTGAAGTGATTGCAGTTGGTGCCGTATTTTCTGATTTAAGTCGTATCAAAAAACAACAATTGATATATGGGCCACTTACCTCTGATATTAGCAGTAATGCCATTCATGCTTTAACAATCAAAGCGTACTCGCCAGAAGATTGGCAAAAACAAAAACATTTTATTTAGTAAGAAAAAGGATAGTTTGATGGGTCAGTTTTTAATTCAAGGTGGTTGCCAATTAAAGGGCGAGGTTGTTATCTCAGGTGCTAAAAATGCGGCATTACCAATTCTTTTTGCTACTTTGCTATCAAAAGGGGACATTAATTTAACGAATGTTCCGTTACTGAAAGATATTTCAACAACACTTGAACTCTTGAAAGAACTCGGAGCTGAAGCTTCACAGGAAAATCACCAAGTACATATTAATGCGTTAGGTGTAAAAAATTATACGGCATCTTACGAGTTGGTTCGGAGCATGCGAGCTTCTATTTTAGCATTAGGCCCCTTGGTTGCACGTTTTGGTGAAGCCGATATTTCATTGCCTGGCGGTTGTGCTATTGGCGCCCGACCTGTGAATTTACATATTCACGGTTTAGAGTTGATGGGGGCAAAAATCAAAGTTGAAGATGGTTTTATTAAAGCGCGTGTTGATGGCCGTTTAAAAGGGGCTCATATCTATATGGATATGGTCAGTGTAACTGGTACTGGTAACTTGATGATGGCGGCCGTACTTGCAGAAGGAACAACGACCATTGAAAATGCTGCTAAAGAACCTGAAATTGTTGATTTAGCCAAGTTCATTAATAAAATGGGTGGTAAAATTGAGGGGGCAGGAACTGATACACTTGTGATTGAAGGTGTTGAATCTTTAAGTGGCTGTGACTACCAAGTACAACCCGATCGTATTGAAACAGGTACTTTCTTAGTGGCTGGTGTAGTAAGCGGTGGTAAGGTGAAGTGTGTTAATACTGATCCGTTATTATTAACGGCTGTACTTGCAAAACTTGAAGAAGCGGGTGCGGTAGTTAGTACAGGTGAAGATTGGATAGAAGTTGATATGATTGATCGTGAATTAAAATCAGTGAATATCACGACGGCACCGCACCCTGCTTTTCCTACTGATATGCAAGCTCAATTTACGGTATTAAATACCGTTGCACCAGGTATAGGTCGAATCAAAGAGAATATTTTTGAAAATCGTTTTATGCATGTACCTGAATTACAACGTATGGGCGCAAATATCGAATTAGAAGGAAATTTAGCTATTTGTGGTGATCATGATAAGTTAAGTGGTACCAAGGTGATGGCGACTGATTTACGTGCCTCTGCGAGTCTTGTTATTGCAGGGTTGATTGCTGAAGGTGAAACCATTGTCGATGAAATTTATCATATTGATCGTGGCTACGAAAAAATAGAAGATAAGCTAATTGCACTCGGCGCAACAATGAAGCGTGTTGAATGTTAAATTAATAGCATTATTAATCATTAAAATCCCAATAACATATATTATCTATTGTTATTGGGATTTTTTTTGCTTATACCCGTTACCAATCAAGATGCGTTTATCAGTCACTAGCTCGGATACCAAGGCAAGGCGTAACATGATGACCTTTCGAGCGATTAACTGCGTTAATCCTCTATCGGTAGATGTAAAAACAAGACTTTACATCTTTAATGGCTAGTCCTTATCGAAAGTTATAACGCAGTATTGCTATGGTTTATAAGAAACGAGCTAGTGACCCGCAGGGCAAGACGAGAGGCAAACATCTTCGTTGTTATAAAGTCTCGATTTAACCCGTTAGATCTTCCCCTTTATGCCTAGAATCTGCTCACCTCTCGTCTTGCTGATTTCTGTATTTTGAATGGTAACGGGTATATAAAGAAGGCATTATTGTGTTGGTTGAGTATGACTAAAATCACCGATGGTAACATTCAACGTGATAACTTTTCCTTTTCGCAACAGGGTTAATGTAGTTTTTGTTCCAGGCTTTATTTCTGCAACCATATCCATTGCTGTAATAACATTATCGACAGCAATATCGCCAATTTTTAATAGCAAGTCATTAACTTCTACACCAGCTGTTGCGGCAGGGCCTCCTTTATAGACTTTCTTAATAATAATATTATTTTTAACCGTTAAGCCCCATAGTCTTGCGATTAAAGGGTCTAACTTTTCAGCAACAATTGCTAACGAACCACGAATAACGCGTCCATCTTTAATTAAGCTTTTCATAATTTGTTGAGATAATTGGTAGGGGATGGCAAAACTAATTCCACTACTTGAGTTTTTATTATTGGTGTAAAACTCTGAGGTGTTAATCCCTACTAACTCACCACGGCTATTAATTAATGCGCCGCCCGAGTTTCCTTCATTAATAGCCGCATCTGTTTGTAAAAAATCTTGTCGGCCCGATGAACTCATTCCATTGCGGCCCGTTGCACTAATAATACCCTGTGTGATGGTTTGACCAAGGTTATAAGGATTGCCGATTGCAAGCACGATATCACCCACCTGGGGAAGGTAGCTAGCATTTTGAGGAATAACAGGCAGGTTATTACCTTGAATTTGAAGCACCGCGAGATCTGTTATTTGATCACTACCAACTAAAGATGCGGTGAAAAGCTGCCCATCTTGAAGTGCGATGAGTATTTGATCTGCTTGAGAAATGACATGGTAGTTAGTTAATATATATCCATTTTTATCCATAATGATGCCAGAGCCTAATCCGGTAGGCTGCAAATGCTGTTTATTATCGATACTTGAATCTATATATTGCTGCGAATAAATATTAACAACAGCAGGAGACGCTTTCTTAACTGCTTCACTATAACTGCGAACATTTTCTTGCGGTGTTAGCTTTGGAATAACAACGGGAGCGAGTTTAATACCGTAAATGATTAATAAAGCTATTATTCCACCTCCTATAATAGGTTTTAAAAAATAGAAAAAAAAAGTTTTTAGATTCATATTCTTAGTTACCAAATTTAAAAGAAAAGGAAGAATTTACGCTATAAATATATGCGCCATTTAAACCGAAGAAAGACAACATTATTTAGAAAAAGTACGGGTATTATCTCAGTATTTTTTATTTTTAAACAATAAAAAGTATAAATAATATTGGTGTTGTATAAAATTTTCAGCGACAAGGGAATTTACCTTAAAAAGGCAATAAAGAAAATAGAGGATTACGGGATAGTAGGGCTTAGGCTAATTTTTATTGCAGAGAAATAAAAAAGCAGCGTATTAACGCTGCTTATAATAACTACTTTCTGTTACACAAAATATTAAGCAATAACGTGAACAGAAGAAGTGTTTGTAGTACCTTCAGCAACAAGAGCACCAGAAACCATAACAACACGGTCACCAACAGTCGCTAAACCTTCTTCTTTGGCTTTTTCCATACCTAATTGGTAGAAAGCTTCCATTGTTGATTGTTTTTCAATAACGCGTGCTGAAATACCTTTTGATAATCCAAGTTGTTGCGCTGTTTTTTGATTGCTAGTTAACGCAAGGATTTTCATTGATGGGAAATATTTACGTAAAGAACGTGCAGATTTACCACCTTCAGTTGCTACGATGATAAGTTTTGCATTAAGTTGTTCTGCATTTTTTACTGCGCCGCTACATACTGCTTCAGTAATACGTAATGCACCTTTTACATCTGGACGAGCAGGCATAATTGAATCTGTACGTTGACAAATAGTTGCCATGATTTCAACTGCTTCTGCTGGGTATTTACCCTTCGCACTTTCACCAGAAAGCATAACTGCATCAGTACCGTCTAAGATAGCATTTGCAACATCACCAGCTTCAGCACGTGTTGGACGTGGGTTTTTGATCATAGAGTCAAGCATTTGTGTTGCAGTAATAACTGGTTTACGTGCAGCATTTGCTTTTTCAATCATCATTTTTTGTGCGAAAATTACTTCTTCTACAGGAATTTCAACACCCAAGTCACCACGAGCAACCATGATACCGTCAGAAGCGGCAAGGATGTCATCAAAATTATCAACACCTTCTTGGTTTTCGATTTTAGAAATAATGCGGATATTCTCGCCACCGTTTGCAGCTAAGTGCTCACGAATTTCTAAAACATCTTCTTTTTTACGAATAAATGAAGCGGCAATAAAATCAACTTCTCTTTCACAACCAAAAATAAGGTCGCCTCTATCTTTAGTAGAAAGTGCTGGAAGTTGTACTTTAACACCTGGTAAGTTAACGCCTTTATTTTCGCCTAGCTCACCTGTGTTCATTACTTCACATACAACTTCGATATCTGTTACTGCTTTAACAGTTAATGCAACTAGACCATCATCTAGTAAAACTGTATTACCAACAGAAAGGTCTTTTGCTAGACCTTCATATGTAACTGCTACTTTAGTGTTATCACCAACAACACGTTGATCTGTTGTTAGTGTGAATTCTTGACCTGCTTTTAGTAATACATCATCACCATTTGCAAGTTTAACTGTGCGGATTTCTGGTCCTTTAGTATCTAGTAATATAGCAACGTTTTTGCCTGTTTCTTGGCAAATCTCACGTAATTTAGTGATACGACCACCATGTTCATCAAAATCACCGTGAGAGAAGTTTAGACGCATAACGTTCATTCCGTTATCTACTAATTTTGCTAACATCTCTTTTGATTCTGATTTTGGACCAATCGTACAAACTATTTTTGTTTTTCTCACCGTTATTCTCCAAGGATGATTGTGTTGTTTACTACATTTTTTTGAGATTGTGCTGTTTAATCGTTTATTTTACAGGACGCATTTTACAAGAATTAATTGCAAAAAAAATGATTTACGCCAATTTTTTTTCACTTATTATTTTTTTTATTTTGTGATCTCTATCTATTTGTTGGTGAATTTTAAAAAGTTAGAAATAAGAAATGCTATTTATGTCTCTTAAGTAGTTATTTTAATTGTATAAATTAATTTTATTTAAAAAATTGGGAGAGACTAGGCTGTAAAATAGAGAACCGTATCTATTACTGTAAATAAATGAAAACAGTAAGAAATAGTATGAACATTATTATGCGAAGCGCGCTTAATTTACATTATTAAAATTAAAATACTATTTATTTCAATATAAGGGTGATCTGAGCTGTGTTTTTCTGTACAATGTCGCCGCCCACGTTATCCACCCCCCAAAATATTAATATGGTGGATCTGTTGTTTACGCTTGACGTATTCGAAGGGATACGGAATGGCAAATACATTTTTGATTACTAAATTTGGTAATCTTTTTTTTAAATCATTAATTATGGGTATAACTTAATGAAAACTTTTGTTGCTAAACCAGCTGAAGTAAAACGCGACTGGTACGTAGTAGATGCTGAAGGTAAAACTCTTGGTCGTCTAGCTACTGAAATTGCTCTACGTTTACGTGGTAAACATAAAGCTGAATACACTCCGCATGTTGATACAGGCGATTACATTGTTATCATCAATGCAGAAAAAATTACTGTAACGGGTAACAAAGCTAAAGGTAAAATTTACTACCACCATACTGGTTTCATCGGTGGCATTAAATCAATTAGCTTCGAAGATTTAATCGTACGTGCGCCTGAGCGTGTTATTGAGAAAGCTGTTAAAGGTATGTTGCCAAAAGGTCCTCTAGGACGCGCAATGTTCCGTAAATTGAAAGTTTATGCTGGTTCTGAGCATCAACATTCAGCACAGCAACCACAAGTTTTAGACATCTAATAGGATTAAAACAATGGCAAATCAATATTACGGCACAGGTCGTCGCAAAAGCTCAACAGCTCGTGTATTTTTAAAAGCTGGTAGCGGAAAAATTACTATTAACAAACGCAATATCGATGAATACTTTGGTCGTGAAACTGCGTGTATGGTTGTTCGTCAACCACTAGAACTTGTTAATGCAACTGAAAAATTTGACTTAAATATCACTGTTAAAGGTGGTGGTAACACTGGTCAATCTGGTGCTATCCGTTTGGGTATCACTCGTGCTCTAATGCAGTATGACGAAACTCTACGTTCTGAATTACGTGGTGCAGGCTTTGTAACTCGTGATGCTCGTATCGTTGAGCGTAAGAAAGTTGGTCTACATAAAGCGCGTAAACGTCCACAATTCTCAAAACGTTAATATTCGTTTCAGAATTGCAAAAACCCAGCATATGCTGGGTTTTTTTTTGCTTGTTATTTATTCAACTAATGTTTATTGTTTTTTAATAAGTGAAATATAGCAGCTATATAATGTTTATTTTTAATCGAATGGATTATGAGATACTGCTTAACTAAAAGTCAGTATGATCTGGTTTAGCATTTGGTTATTGATGTGCATAATAATTTTAAGGTAATTAATGATTAAGGGGAAAAGAATGTTAGCGGATTCAATGGTTGAAAAGCTTAATGACCAGATTAATTTAGAGTTTTATTCATCTAATTTATATTTGCAAATGAGTGCTTGGTGTGAAGATAAGGGGTATGAGGGCGCTGCGTTAATGTTACGAGAGCATGCAGCCGAAGAGATGATTCATATGAATCGTTTATTTACCTATGTCAGTGAAACAGGAGCGTTTCCAATTTTAGGTGCGATTGAAGCGCCACCGTATCAATTTGCTTCATTGAAAGAGGTCTTTGTAGAAACCTATGCACATGAATGCCTGATTACTAAAAAAATTAATGAGTTAACGCATACGGCATTTACGACTCAAGATTATTCTACTTTTAACTTTCTACAATGGTATGTCGCTGAACAGCACGAAGAAGAAAAGCTCTTTAAAGGTATCTTAGATAAAATAGAACTGGTTGGAGAAGATGGGAAAGCATTATTCTGGATCGATAAAGATCTTGCTGCATTGGCAGAAACAGGTTCACCATCAATACTAGATAGTGAAGCTTAGTTTGCATTTTTCATAATAAATAAAAGTATGATCTTTACCTCGTTACTTATGCAAACTGATCCGATCAGTTTGCTCTGCATGCCAGATTTCTGGTAAACTCGTTGAAATTACGCTAGCAAGATAAATAAGTTAAAGCATGAAAGTTTATTTGTTATTTAGGCACAAATCATTCTATTGATTTTATCTTCTTCTTCGTTACTTACATTGAATTTCAGTTATATTTTTAATATTTATAGCTGAGGTTTTCATTTGCAAAATTTATATTTAATTAAAAATAATAAGGGATATTCATGGCCGTATCTACAAATAAACGTTCTGTAATGACACTCTTCTCGGGTGCTTCAGATCTTTATAGTCATCAAACACGCATTGTTTTAGCAGAAAAAGGGGTTAATGTTGAGATCACTTTTGTTGATGATGAAAATTGGCCAGAAGAGTTGGCTGAATTAAATCCTTATAACACAGTACCTACATTAGTTGATCGTGATTTAGTCTTATATAACTCACGTATCATTATGGAATATTTAGACGAGCGTTTTCCTCATCCACCATTAATGCCTGTTTACCCTGTTGAACGTGGTAAAAGTCGTTTGATGATGGAACGTGTAGAAAGCGATTGGTATCCATTAGTTCATCAAATTATGGGGAATGATAAGGAAGCTGCTGATGCTGCACGTACAAAATTACGTGATGCTATTTTGCTTATCGCACCTGTTTTTGACCATTTTGATTACTTTATGTCTGAAGAATTTACATTAGTTGATTGTTACATGGCACCGCTTCTATGGCGTTTACCTGAATTAGATATTGATTTAGGCTTTGAAAATGTAGGTGGTATTAAAAGTTATATGGTTCGTGTTTTTGAGCGTGAATCGTTCCAAGCATCAATGACTGAAGCTGAACGAGAAATTCGAGTTGGTGCGTAGTCATCGCCAATTTTTAATTTAACATGATTGTAAAGTGGCTTTATTGAAATATAAGGCGACTCGCATAATAGGAACTTATTTATGAATACAATGTTGGTACAACGCCCATATTTACTTCGTGCTTATTATGATTGGATTGTCGATAGCGAATATACGCCACATATCATTGTGGATGCGACGCAACCACATGTTGAAGTGCCTCAGCAATTTGTTGAAGATGGTAAAATCATTTTGAATATTGCACCGCGTTCAGTGATGCAATTTTCTATGGATGAAGATGCTGTTAGATTTAATGCGCGTTTTTCTGGACAACCAATGCAAGTATATGTGCCGATTTATGCTATTGAAGGGATTTACGCAAGAGAAAATAATGCTGGTACTATTTTTCCGGAAGAGCCTGCATATCAAGCATTAAATACTGAAGCAAAACCCACTGAGCCTAAACCAGATAACGATAAGAAACGACCGACCTTAAGCGTTGTAAAATAATTTGATACTAGACGATAGTGATTTATCACTATCGTTTTTATATTCCTTACCAATTTCACTCAATACTGTTCAATTCTTCGCTTAAAACGGCATAATCATGAATAGAAGGGCAATGCATAAATTTTTTATGTTGTGCTTGTGAATCTGGATTTTCTATACCAAGTACGTAGCGAATTCCAAATTGTTTTGCCACCAATAACAGTTCTTCATTATCATCAATAAATAATGTACGTTTAGGATCAAAAGGATGACGTTCGATAAAAGCATGCCAAAGCGACAGCGATTCTTTGCAATGGCCAAATTCATGGGTTGAGTAAATATGGTCGAGCAGTGTATTTAACCCTGTTTTATTGAGTTTAATGTTTAAGCTATCGGGGTGGGCATTAGTGAGTAATACGCGTTGAATTTTTTGTTTTTGTAATGCATTTAAGAAATCGGTAGCATCTTTACGCATTGCGATACTATCTGCATGGTCGATATTTAATTGTTGAATATCGATATTAATTTTCTTTGTCCAATAGTCCGTACAATACCAATTTAAGCTTCCTTTTACTAAATCACACTGTTTAAAAAAGGCTTGTTGAGCTTGATCAAATGAAATATTTTGTTGGAGTGCAAGTGCGTTAGGCACATGGTGTAGCCAGAATCGATTATCATAATGAAGGTCAAGTAAGGTGCCATCCATATCAAGCAGTACAGTATCAATGTTATTCCAGTTGAACATATGATGTTGGGATACTTTGCTTGTATAAGCTTTATTTGCCGTCATAATGACCTTTCCTTGTGCCCTTGAGTACTATTTCTTTTTCAATGAGTACTTATTTCTGGTACGACGAGAAATAACTAAATAAATATACAACCAAGTTAAAATCAGTATTGAATAAAGATAAAGCGGTAAAGAGCCATAGGTTTGATAAGGTGTTTTACCAAAAGCAGGGGCGATTTCTTTACTAAGTACGGCATCCGTATTCGACTCAAGTCGTCCTATTTCTTCACCGTGGCTACCATAAATCGCTGTGATACCATTGTTAGTACTACGAAGAAGTGGGCGAGCAAATTCGATGGCCCGCATACGTGCAATTTGCAAATGTTGAGCAGGCCCAATTGAATCGCCAAACCATGCGTCATTACTTAATGTTAAGAGCATGCCAGTGTCTTCGCGGACATTCTTACGAAGTAATTCTGGAAATGCAATTTCATAGCATAGCGCCGCTGCAAAGCTAGTTTGTAAGGTTTGTAAATTCGGTTGAACTTCTTGACCACGTTGAAAGCTAGACATTGGTAAATTAAAGTAAGGCGCGAGTGGGCGAAGGTATTTTTCAAAGGGGACGAATTCGCCAATCGGGAGGAGATGATGCTTCTGATAACGATTTTTACTTTGCATTGAGTATTCATCACCAGCTGGTAATTTTCCTAACGTAATTATAGAGTTTCGGTACTCATCTTGTTGAACTCTATAACCAATAATACCGCTAATCAGCGTTTTATTTCGACTGGCTAAGTCTTCAGAAAGTGGCAATAAAAAGCGCTGCATATCAACCTCTAGCGCTGCTATTGCCGATTCAGGCCAAATGATAATTTCAGGTTGATCTTCGTGATTAGTTTTACTGAGATCCAAGTACTTCATTACTGATGGATACAGTTCTTCAGGTTGCCATTTTTTATTTTGGTCAATATTCCCTTGAACGAGTGAAATTAATACTGGTGATTGTAATTCAGTATAATTTTGTTTTTGTAACAAAGTTCCTGTAACAACTAATGACACGATTATCGTGATATTTAATGGGATCCTGTGGCGTTTAATAATGAGCGTCAATGCGCCGCAAATCATCACAATTGCAAGGGTTACACCTTGTACACCTAATAATGGTGCAAAACCAATTAGCGGGGTATCTGCATGACTATAACCGAGGTATGCCCATGGAAAACCAGTTAAAAACCACCCTCGTAGCCAATCTGAGAGTAGCCAAAAAACAGGTAGTACAAATAAATAGCGCAGTGAATTGGGAATTTCTGGTAAACGCGTCGTCACCCATAATGCCAAGGTTGGGAAGATGGCGAGGTATGCAGCTAATAAAATAATTAATAGGACACTGACAAATAATGGCATACCGCCAAATAAGTCCATACTGACATAAACCCAATGAATACAAGCGATAAACATTGAAAGGTTAAAAAGGTAACTAATCAGAAAGCGACGTTTAGTCGTTTCTTGTACCTGTTCAAGTAGCAAAAATAGACCAATTAAAGAAGGGTAAATCGTCCAATATTGTTCAAAGGGTGCAAATGCAAATACTTGTATTGCACCTAATAATATGGCAATGAGTGCTTGTACGAAAAAGTATTGCGTTAAGCGAAAACCTTTTCCATTGTTGCTATGGTTCAATGCGTTTTAACTCTTTAGGAAGGCGAACTTGAAGTTGTACTAAACGACGGCTATCTGCGTTGGTTACTTTGAATTTATGTTCTTTAATGGCGATAGTTTCACCTCGCCCGGGAAGATGACCGAGTTTATGGGTAATTAATCCACCAATTGTGTCTTGGTCTTCCGTTGTAAATTTAGTTTTAAAGTATTCGTTAAAATCTTCGATTGATGTTAGTGCACTTACGGTATAGGTTTTCTTACCAATTTGGCGAATTTCTTCGATTTCGATATCATCAAATTCATCTTCAATTTCACCGACAATGACTTCTAAAATATCTTCGATAGTGACTAAACCGGAAACACCACCATATTCATCAACAACAATCGCCATATGATAACGTTGGCTTCTAAATTCAGTTAACAGGGTATCTAATCGTTTACTTTCTGGAACAACGACAGCTTCTCGAAGAACATCATCAATTTTAAATTCAGCGGATTGTTCACTAAAGCCATATTTCAGTAAATCTTTTGCAAGTAATAGACCGACAATATGATCTTTATCTTCGGTGATAACGGGGAAACGTGAGTGAGCTGAATCAATAATTTCTGGGAGAAACTCATCAACGGTTTGATGTAGTCCTAGTGTGATCATTTGAGAGCGTGGGATCATAATATCACGAACGCGAAGTTGCGATATGTCTAATACACCTTTAATCATCTCTTTGGTTTTGTAATCAATTACCTGGCGATCTTTTGCTTCATCAATTACTTCTAATAGCTCACTTTGATTTTTTGGCTCGCCTTGGAAAAAATTGCCAATCATATCAAAAAGACCATTTTTAGAATTATCTTGTTCTGTTACCTTGTCATCCGACATTAATTTTATTTACTCTTTTTCACTGAAATAAGGATCGCTAAAACCCAACTCGATAAGTAACCTTGTTTCCAAAGCTTCCATTTCGAGTGCTTCTTGCTCGTCAATATGATCATATCCTAATAAATGCAACGTGCCATGTATCAGCATATGTGCCCAATGTTCAGTCAATGTTTTATTTTGTTCTTGGGCTTCATTTTCAACTATTTTTTTACAGACTACCAGATCACCCAATAAAGGCAATGTTATACCAGGCGGATTTTGAAAGGGAAACGACAAAACGTTAGTTGGCTTGTGTTTATTTCTATATTGACCGTTTAATTGTTGACTTTCTTCCGAGTCAACTACACGTATCGTTAGTTCTGCTTCTTCTTTAGGTGATGTGCCTGCAATAATTGTGCTTTGAATCCATTGTTCAATGGATTCAATAGAGGGAATATTATGGTCATTTTCGCTGACAACTTGCAGATCAACAAACAATTCCATTAGCTATTTTCCTGCTCATTTTTGGCTATTTCAGCTTTGCGATCAAAGGCTTCATAGGCTTTTACAATACGCGCGACGACGGGATGACGGACTACATCATCGGCAAGGAAGAAGCTAAAGCTGATATCTTCAACATCAGTCAGCACTTCTATTGCATGTCTTAAGCCTGATTTTTGGTGGCGTGGTAAATCAATTTGAGTGATGTCACCAGTAATAACTGCTCTTGAGTTAAAGCCAATACGGGTTAGAAACATTTTCATTTGTTCAACCGTGGTATTTTGACTTTCATCTAAAATCACAAAAGCATCATTTAGTGTACGACCACGCATATAAGCAAGTGGTGCAATTTCAATGATATTTTTTTCAATTAATTTTTCTACTTTTTCAAAACCAAGCATTTCAAAAAGTGCATCATATAAAGGACGTAAGTATGGGTCGACTTTTTGTGATAAATCGCCAGGTAAAAAACCTAATTTTTCGCCAGCTTCAACAGCGGGGCGAGTCAGTAAAATACGACGTACTTCTTGACGCTCTAAGGCTTCCACTGCACAAGCCACGGCAAGGTAGGTTTTACCTGTACCGGCAGGGCCAACACCAAAACTGATGTCGTTAGTGAGTATGTGGTTAACGTATTTTGTTTGATTTTCACCACGCGGCTTAATAACGCCACGCTTAGTTTTGATGGTTAAACTTTGATAACTAACCGATTCCGTTGATGACTGTACTTCCAATAAACGGTGATTTGAAAATAAATCTTGCAAGGCCAGATGCACATCCTCTGAAGGAAGAGCCGCTGCTTTACCCTTAATTGTTTGTGTTTCTATATACAGGTTTTTCAATAGATCAACGCATGCTTGTGCATAACGATGCTCACCCATTACTTGAAAATGTGCATTTTTATAGACGATTTCGACACCTAAACGGCGTTCAATTTGTTTAATATTATCATCAAATGCACCGCATAAAACAGCAAGGCGGTGCGAGTCTTCTGGCACAAGGTCAATATGAAGCGTTGTTAATTTGGTATTCAAAATATTTGGGGCCTTTTACTCAGGAATAAATGTTGAAACACCCAGTGTGTCTTTATGTTTGTTCATTATATCACTTGGGCGAATTGATTCACGAAGGTTCATTTCATCTTCACCTCGAATAAACTTACCACGTATTGAATTGGTATGCACTTCAGTGATTTCAACGTCAACGAATCCACCAATTGAACGATGGTCTCCTTCGAAGTTTACAATACGATTGTTTTCGGTACGCCCATAAAGTTCCATAATATTTTTACGTGAAGGCCCTTCAACTAAAATACGTTGAATACTGCCGACCATACGACGACCAATTAACTGTGAATTTTGATGAATACGGTCCTGAAGAATCGCTAAACGTTTCTTTTTCGTTTCCAATGACACATCATCGGGCATATCTGCTGCGGGCGTGCCTGGACGTTGGCTGTAGATAAAACTATAGCTAGTATCGAAACCAATATGATTGATTAAATCCATTGTTTCTTGGAAGTCTTGATCGGTCTCATTAGGGAAGCCAACAATAAAATCAGAGCTAACGGTTAAATTAGGACGTATTGCTTTTAAGCTTGCGATACGTTCTTTATAGTATTCAGCTGTGTTGCCACGTTTCATTAAGTTAAGAATACGGTTTGAGCCTGATTGCACGGGAAGATGTAAAAAGTCGACCAATTCTGGTGTGTCACGGTAAACGTCGATAATCTCGTCGCTAAAATCAACTGGATTACTCGTGGTGTAACGAAGGCGATCAATGCCGTCAATTGATGCGACGTAACGTAATAATTGTGCGAAGGAACAAGGGCCTTCTTCATGAGTCATATCAATATATGAATTTACGTTTTGGCCAAGCAGGTTAACTTCACGAACTCCCTGTTCTGCAAGCTGTGCGATTTCAAGTAAAATATCATCGACTGGACGGCTGACTTCTTCGCCACGTGTATAAGGGACAATACAGAATGTACAATATTTTGAACAGCCTTCCATAATTGATACGAATGCTGTTGCGCCGTCTGCCTTGGGCTCTGGTAAACAGTCAAATTTCTCGATTTCAGGGAAACTAACATCAACGACAGAACCGCTTTCTTCTTTAACGGTTTTAATCATTTCAGGTAAACGATGTAATGTTTGTGGTCCAAAAACAATATCAACATAAGGTGCTCGACGACGAATGGCTTTACCTTCTTGAGAGGCCACGCAACCACCAACACCAATAACTAAACTCGGTTTTTTATCTTTGAGTTTTTTCCAACGACCAAGTTGATGAAATACTTTTTCTTGTGCCTTTTCACGGATAGAGCAGGTATTTAATAAAATAACATCAGCATCCTCAGGATTATCCGTTGTAACATAACCATTTGTGGAATTTAAAAGATCGGCCATTTTTGATGAATCATATTCATTCATCTGACAACCCCAAGTTTTGACGTGTAATTTCATACTCATAATTTTGCTGCTCATACCGTGGTTCTAAAATAAAGAGATCGCATTTTACGCAGATCAAAGCTAACTTGCTACCCTTTTACGATATCGATTTTTTCTGCATTAATTGTGAAATTTATTTACAATATCGGTTAGAAAATTTAAATGGGAAATAAATAATGAAAGACACAAAGGTAATTGTTGTTGGTGGGGGAATGGTAGGCGCGTTAACTGCATTACTATTAGCCAAGCAGGGAAAACTTATATACCTTGTTGAAAAGACACCTTGTGTTCCTATTGATGAAAATGCTCCCTTTGATTTGCGTGTTTCAGCCTTTAGTGCGCAAAGTATTAAATTATTGGAGTCTGCAGATATTTGGCACTTATTACCTAAACAACGTCTTTGTGGTTATAACGGATTACAGACTTGGGAGAAAGGCAGTCAAAAATTGACATTTAACGCGCGTGAAATTGGTTTTGATCAGCTTGGCTATATTGCAGAGAATCGTTGTATTCAAAGTGCACTGTGGCAGAAGCTGCGTGATTTCGATAATGTACATTTTTATGAAAATAGATCGGTTGTTGCTATTGAGCATCTTGAGTCTGTCGTGTCTATTGAGCTTGACGATAATCAAAGACTGCACGCTGATATATTAGTCGCCTGTGATGGTGCCCATTCGGATATTCGTCAGCAATTAGCAATTGGAGTCACTGCCTGGGATTACCGCCATCATTGTATGTTGATTAATATTAAAACCGATACTGAACAACAGAATGTGACTTGGCAAGAGTTTCGAGAAACGGGGCCCTGTGCTTTTTTACCCTTAGCTGAAAATAATGCTAGTTTAGTGTGGTATCACAGCCCGGCAAAAATAAAGCAACTGTGTGGTTTATCTAACGCACAATTAAAACTCGCTCTTATTGAACAATTTCCATTATTAGATTTTGATTTCTCTGTCGAGAATAAAGGCGCCTTTCCGCTTGTCAGGCGCCATGCTCATGATTATATAAAAGGACATTGTGCGTTACTTGGTGATGCTGCGCATACTATTAACCCATTGGCTGGGCAGGGGGTTAATTTAGGCTTTAAAGATGTGGAGTGTCTTGTTGATTTAATGAGTCAGTCTGATATGCCGATTGATAAGGTGTTAGAGAGTTATCAAGCTAAACGTAAGCCCGCTAATTTAATTATGCAAACGGCGATGGATTTCTTTTATAAAAGCAGTAAGAGTGAAATGCCCGTTCTGCGTTTATTGCGAAAAGGTCTGTTAGGTGTTGCTCAAAATAGCGGGCCATTAAAAAAGCAAGTTATGCGTTATGCAATGGGATTGTAGATTGTTTATAAAATAAAGCGTTGGATGATAAATTAATTTATTCATCATCCAACGTGTATTTATGCCGATTCACCTTGCCAAGTGAAGTGATGATTGGCTTTTTTAGATACAAACCCTTTTGCCAATAAATCAATAAATATTTGATCAACTTCTTCCGCTTTAATTTTTAGTGTATTAGCCACTGCTTTTTTACTACAACGTACGTCACCATTGCGCAAAACTGCTATTGTTTGTTGAAATAAATATTCGCTGTGTGATATCGCATGTTGTGCTTTATTAGCGGGCGTTAAAGCTGTTTGTTGAGTTTCAGATTGTTCATTATTATCTGTTTTTTTCGTTTGTTTTGATTTTGCTAAGTTTCGAGTAAATCGAAGTTCTTCGCCGATTAATCCAACAAAAAATGCAGCAAATAGATCGAGTAAAACAGACAAAAATATCACCAACCCAAGTTGCGCATCTTGGGTTTTAATTGACAGTCCGTCGGCAATACTCCCGATCAGTCCAAATACAGATCCCTGATTTGTATTTGGGAGCGAATCTCTTTGTTGTGCTAACGCAACTTGTTGCTTTCTTAGTTTGGCATTTTCTCTTTGAATTCTCGCAACCCCCGTGGCGATACGATTTAGCTCAATATATTTTTCTGCTGCAACATTATTCAATGCAATTTGTTTATCAATGGCTGTAATTTGTAAATTAAAACTCGATATTTTGCTCTGTTGTACATCGACATGCTGATGGGCCGTATTTGTCGCACTGTTGATTCCACCGATGCTACCACCAATCGAAATCGCTGCTAATACACTATAAAAGAACAGTGCAGAAAAGGATGCGCTGATATTTCTTCTTGATAGGCGCTCACCGAATTCATACCAAGCAAAAAATTTACCCAGTTCAAAGATGACAGCTAAGGATCCGAAAAGTACCTTCATCCAAAGGTTTTCATCGAGAGAAAGAAATAATAATAGGGAAAATATAATCGATGCCAAAATAGCGGCACCGGTAAAGCTGTAGACAACGGTCATTGCAAATGGCCCTTTTGCATGACGTATATGTGTATTGTTTTTATTTTTCATGATGTTATTCATTTAAAAGCGGAGAGTAAAAAAGGAGCTGTATTGTAGAGATCAAGTTAGCAAAAGGCCAGTAATAACAGTCGCTTAAAGAATCTCTAAAAAATCATATTAAGTTGTTTGTTTTTTACTCTGTTAGATTGCTGGATAAATGAATGGCTTTGGCCACATTTCCACAAATGGTTTCACGTATCCATTTGTGTCCAGGTTCATCGTCGTTACGTTTATGCCATAACAACACATATACCATGGAGGTAAATTCTATTGGTAAGGGTAGTTGTTCTAATGAATGAAGCTTTTGCGCATGTTCGGCAAATTTAGAGGGCAAGGTAAAGATCAAATCACTGTTGGCACAAACACTACTAGCGCCATAGAAATCGGGTAGTGTGCAGCTAATGTGGCGATGCTGATTGAGCTCGGCAAGGTGGTAGTCTAAGGCCCACCATTCTTTTCCTTCGCAACGTACTTGTATGTGTGACATGTTTAAATAAGCTTCCATATCCCAAGTGTTATTTTTGAGCATAGATAATATAGGATGATTTTTACGTACTAAACAGGTTTGTTGATCAGTGAATAAAGGTGTTTGAGTGATGCCTTCTGGTAGGTTATTGAGTCGATAGTCAGAAATAGGATGAAGGTCTCTCGCGGTAATGGCAAAGTCAATTTGCCCCTGTTGTAAGTCTTGCATTGATTTTTCAGTCCACCCATAGACATCTAAAATGATCTCGGGGGCTTGCTTTAATAATGGCCCTATATAGTAGGGGAGTAACGTTTCGTAGGCACTTTCTATCATCGAGAAGGTAAAGTGACGTTGGCTATTCCCCGGAGTGAAGTCCGATGGCAGTGTGACTTGATATAATCCTTGCAGTAAAGTTGGTAATTGTTGTTTTAGGTATAAAGCATGCGTAGTCGGTTTTAGTCCGTGGGCACTGCGTAAAAAAAGTGGATCACCAAAAGTAATACGCAAACGGTTTAAACTTTTACTTAAGGCCGACTGGCTTAAATGTAAACGTCCTGCAGCACGAGTGACGCTCTCCTCTTCGAGTAATACCTGTAAGGTCACTAATAAGTTAAGGTCAATTTTAGCAAGATTGTCAATATTCATAGTTATTCCTTAAAGGAAATTAGCTTTTGAAATTATGCCATTATGATTCATATCAACATTTGCGTAAACTACACACCGTTAAGTTTTACATTATTTATAGAGGAAAAAAATGCGCAACAATATTCTATCGATATTAATGCCAATGGTAATACTTGGTCCCTTGGCCATTGATATTTATTTACCATCTATGCCGATTATGGCAACTGAATTTAATATTACCGCCAATCAAGTGCAGTCAACGATTGTTTTATTTATCTTTGCATTGGGGGCAGGACAAATATTAATAGGTCCTCTTGCGGATCGTTATGGCCGTCGTCCAATTGCAATTGCAGGTATTTCGCTTTATATCATCAGCAGTTTTATTGCTGTGATCGCAAAGGATTTTAGCTGGCTTCAAACTGCTCGTGTATTACAAGGCATTGCAGCTTGTTCTTCTTCTATTGTTGTTTTTAGCGCAGTAAGGGATAGTTTTAGCCCTAAAGAAGGGGCACGATATTATAGTTATTTAAATGGCATGATTTGTATTATTCCGGCATTGGCGCCAACACTAGGGGGATTGTTAGCGTTACAGTTTGGCTGGCGTTCAACTTTTTTAGTCATGGCTTTATATGCAACTATCGTTTTACTTTTGGTTATTTTTCGATTACCAGAAACAAAACCGACTTCAACCGATAGCAGTGGTTCTCTGTATCATTGGGCACGTTTTAAACCAGTCCTTCAGGATCCGCATTTTCTTTTTTATGCAATAACTTGCATGGCTGGCATGGCAGCAATTTTGACTTATGTCTCCTATGCGCCGACTTGGTTGATTAATCATATTGGTGTTTCTGAAATTACTTTTAGCTTATTATTCGGTTTAAATGCAGCCATTAATATTATTGCTTGTTTTGTTGCTCCCTTTGTGATGAAAAAATTTGGTAATCGTCCTACTGTCATCATTGCATTATTTTGTTTGTTTTTATCTGCGTTATCGCTTTATGTTACACAAGAGTATGGTATCAATACTGGATTGATGGCTGCTTTTAATTTTATGCTACCCATGATGATTTTATGTATTGGTTTTGCTTTATTGCTGGGCCCTGCAACCAGTATGGCACTTAGTTCTTTTGGTGAACGTGCTGGTACCGCAACAGCCATGTTAGGATGCATTCAAATGAGTGGTGCTGCATTATTATCAGGATTAGTTCAAAAAATAGGTTTAAGTGGGCCTGATTCTATTATATTGTTAGTCGGTATTGTTGCTGTAAGCTTATTGGCGATTATGTTTATGTCTCGCTTTAATCATTGGCATCTTGAGCAATTAGAACCTTAGTAAATAGCTAGGGTTGGTATGTGGTATGAAGGTTATTTGTGATAGGTTGCTTGATTTATCGGCAACCAATCTTTTTATCGACCTTTTTTGTTGACAGAAACAATAGCAAAAAATATACTGCGCTCCGTCTTCGATACTTCTATCTTAAAAAGTATTTTTGATAAAATTTGTATTTCTATTAAGCTCAATTTTGGCGCTTCTAGAAAATCTGTTGATTCATTACTAAATGGATTAACAGTTAAAAAGAACAATGTCTCTTTAGCTCGGTTTGTAGAGTTGTAAAGGAATACTGTTAATTCATTATTGAACGGATTAACAGCTGAAAGAACAATATCTCTTTAGCTCGGTTTGTAGAGCTATTAGAGAACACTGATAATTCATTGTTAAACGGATTAACAGTTTAAAAGAACAATTCCTCTTTAGCTCAGTTGGTAGAGCAACGGACTGTTAATCCGTGTGTCGCTGGTTCAAGCCCAGCAAGAGGAGCCACTTTATTTAGTTTTGATTATGATTAGTCGAAACTGAAAGCGTAAGCAGACTGTTAATTCATTATTAAACGGATTAACAGTTAAAAAGAACAATTCCTCTTTAGCTCGGTTTGTAGAGCTATTAGAGAACACTGATAATTCATTATTAAACGAATTAACAGTTAAAAAGAACAATTCCTCTTTAGCTCAGTTGGTAGAGCAACGGACTGTTAATCCGTGTGTCGCTGGTTCAAGCCCAGCAAGAGGAGCCACTTTATTTAGTTTTGATTATGATTAGTCAAAACTAAAAGCGTAAGCAGACTGTTAATTCATTATTAAACGGATTATCAGTTGAAAGAACAATTCCTCTTTAGCTCGGTTTGTAGAGCTATTAGAGAATACTGTTAATTCATTATTAAACGGATTATCAGTTGAAAGAACAATTCCTCTTTAGCTCAGTTGGTAGAGCAACGGACTGTTAATCCGTGTGTCGCTGGTTCAAGCCCAGCAAGAGGAGCCACTTTATTCAGTTTTGATTATGATTAGTCGAGATTGAACGTGTGAAAACACGATAAAGATTTAAGTAAAAATAATTCCTCTTTAGCTCAGTTGGTAGAGCAACGGACTGTTAATCCGTGTGTCGCTGGTTCAAGCCCAGCAAGAGGAGCCACATTTAAAGCCTAGGTCATTGACCTAGGCTTTTTTGTTTGTATCTTATCTGTAAAATGCATGGTTTAATGTTATATCAACTTTTCCTCAAGCTAAATCATTTTTCTGAGCAAAATTGAAATCATATATTTAATGTAGTTGGTATCCCCCTCGAAAAATAAGCGTCGTAATATAAGAATATAACCTGCAATTTTTTTCATTCTGAGTCTTTACATTGCACTCAAGGCTTGAAAGCGTCACAATAAAATATATTTTATTTTAAAGGACAAAAAAGATGGGATGTTGTGATGTACCTGGTTTGATGCCGTTAGCGTTGGCATTAGAAAATATGTTGAATGAGTTGAAAAATGTATGTAAACCTATCACGTTACCTTTATCTGATTCACTCGGTTATGCATTATCCGAAGACTTGTTGTCACCCTTAAATGTGCCGCCATTTAACAATTCAGCAATGGATGGTTATGCGCTTTCACAGTTTGATTTGCAAAATTGTAGTCAAGATAATCCAGTTTCTTTAACGCTTGTTGGTACATCTATGGCGGGGGCTCCATATCTCGGTGATATTGCTGCTGGAGAATGTATCCGTATAATGACAGGGGCAGTGTTACCTAGTGCGCTTGATACCGTTGTTATGCAAGAGCAAGTTGAGGTAAATGGTAAGCAAATTACTTTTAACCATAATCCTAAGTGTGGCGATAATGTTAGATTCGAAGGTGAAGATTTAAAAAAAGGGCAAAGTGTGCTCGTTAAAGGTCACCAACTGACAGTTCGAGATATTCCACTATTAGCCTCTCTTGGTTTTGCTAAAATTAATGTATTTAGCAAACTTAATGTTGCTATATTTTCGTCCGGTGATGAATTGAAAACCGTTGGTGAAGAGCTTAATAATGGGGATATCTACGATAGTAATCGTTATGGTATGGTCGCGTTACTTTCACGATTAAATGTTGAAGTTATTGATTTAGGCATAATAAAAGATGATAAAGATGCATTGCGCGCTGCTTTTATTCAAGCGGATGCACAAGCAGATGTTGTTATTAGTAGTGGTGGAATGTCCGTCGGTGAAGCTGATTTTGTTAAAGATATTTTAAACGAACTTGGCAGTATTAGTTTTTGGAAATTAGCAATAAAACCTGGTAAACCCTTTGCTTTTGGACATTTACCTAACAGTGTCTTTTTGGGTTTACCTGGTAATCCCGTTGCTTCAATTGCAACGCTTTATCAGTTAGCGGTGCCTGCGATTGAAAAATTAAGTGGGATCACCAGTAAACCGCGAGTTCGCTTTAATGCAATCACTGAAAACAATTTAAAAAAACGCCCTGGACGTGCTGATTTTCAACGAGGTTATTATAGAGTGAATGAGCAAGGAAGTGTTGTGGTACAAAGTGCCGGTAAACAAGGCTCTGGTATTTTAAGCTCGATGAGCCAATCGAATTGCTTTATTGTACTTGCTCAGGAAAGTGGCAATGTGTCTGCCGGAGATACGGTAACGATTGAGCCTTATACACATTTATTAAATTAAATAATTTGCATGGTTAAATAATTGACTGGTCAACTAGGTTAATGCTAATTTATCATGCTACACAAAACAATAGCTCCGAGCTTTGTCTTGCTAAGTTTATGTTTTTTAATATAGATATGCATCTCAAGCCGCTTAACCAACCTGAATGTTGGTCTTAAGAAGGGTAATGTTAGAAATAACGTTGCCTCCCGTGTTTGGAAAGGAACTTACGATGCAACAATTAACGGATAACTTCCATAGGAAGTTTGAGTATTTGCGCCTGTCTATTACTGATGAATGTAATTTTAAATGTAATTACTGTCTTCCCGATGGATATCAGCGTACTCATCAAAAACAGTTTTTAAGTGAAGCTGAAATTAAAAATTTAGTCTCTGCTTTCGCTGAACTTGGCACTAAAAAAGTGCGAATCACCGGTGGCGAACCTAGCTTGCGAAAAGATTTCTCAAGTATCATATCAACTGTCTCTAATACTGCAGGTATTGTTAAAGTTGCAACAACGACAAATGGATTTAATCTGAAGAAAAATGCACAGAACTGGTTTGATGCCGGATTGAGTGCAATTAATGTCAGCGTAGATAGTTTAGATGCAAGAACTTTTCATTTAATTACCGGGAAAAATATATTCCAAAAGGTGATGGATGGTGTTGATGCTGCTTCACTGGCTGGTTTTTCGCAGGTCAAAATTAATAGTGTTTTAATGAAAGGCCTGAATGATAATAATCTTGAATTATTTATTGATTGGATTAAAGAGCAACCCATTCAACTGCGTTTTATTGAGTTAATGCAGACGGGGGATAATAGTGATTTCTTCAATAAATATCATATCTCTGGACAATCCATTAAAGAAAAATTATTGAATGCAGGGTGGATTCAAAAAGTACGTTCTAGCCATGATGGCCCTGCGCAAGTGTTTACGCACTCCGATTATCAAGGTGAAATTGGTTTAATCATGCCTTACAGTAAAAACTTTTGTGAAAACTGTAATCGATTAAGAGTGTCATCACTAGGGCGTTTACATCTCTGTTTATTCGGTGAAGAAGGGATTGATTTACGCGATTTATTAAGTTCGCCCGACGACAAAGAAAAACTAAAAGCACGAATTATTGCTTCTCTTGGCGATAAAAAAATTAGTCATTATTTAGCGCTTGGGCAAACTGGTGGCACTCCTCATTTAGCGTCAATTGGCGGATAAATAATGAAGATTGCAGGCGTTGTTCTGGCTGGTGGGTTATCGTCTCGAATGGGAAAGGATAAAACACAGTTAATTCTTGAGAATAAAACGCTATTAGCCAGGACGGTTAGTCTACTCGAACAACTTTCATTAGACGCTGTCTTTGTGAGTGGTGAACAACCCGGTTATAATTGCATTGCTGATATTTACCGTCATTTAGGTCCCTTATCGGGGATTCATGCCAGTGTTGAATCTTTATCGGCAACCTTTGATGCGATTTTTGTTATTCCCGTCGATATGCCATTATTAAGCTTGGCCGAATGCACGTTTTTATTAAATAAATTGACACAATACCCGCAAGGCGTTTTTTACCAAGCATCAATATTTCCCTTTATTTTACCTTTGAATCGAGCTGTGCAAGATTATTTATCTGCAATAATGCTCGATAATGATAAAAAAGCACGTTCTTTATATCGATTATTTACCACCTTTAGTCTGCAAGGTGTAGATTGTGCAGCGGCGCAGTCTTTTCGTTTTCAAAATAGTAATACCCCTGAAGAGTGGGATAATTGCTTATATACCTATCATAATTTACCTGAATATAAGGATAAACCATGAGTGATCATGCAAGTAGTACATTTGAACCCGCCAATATTGCCGTATTAACGGTTTCAGATACACGTACTGAAGAGACCGATTCATCAGGTGGGTACCTTGTTAAAGCCTTAAGCGCTGCGGGACATAAACTTGCCGATAAACAAATTGTAATTGATGATCCATATAAAATCCGCGCTATCGTGTCGGCTTGGATTGCTGCTGAAAATATTGACGTTATTCTTGTTACTGGTGGAACAGGCTTTACTGCTCGAGATACAACGCCGGAAGCCGTTTCTGTCTTATTTGATAAGCAAATTGAAGGTTTTGGTGAGTTATTCCGTCATATTTCTTATCTTGAAATTGGTACTTCTACCATTCAAAGTCGAGCACTCGCTGGTTTTGCCAATAAATCTGTTATTTTCTGTATGCCAGGTTCAACAGGTGCTTGCAAAACAGCATGGACGAAAATATTGGAAGAACAATTAGATTCTCGCCATAAACCGTGTAATTTTATGCCGAACATTGGGCAATAGGACTGACTGATGGCTGAAAAATTTACCCATATTAACCAAGATGGGCAAGCTAATATGGTTGATGTGTCAGATAAAAAAATAACTGAGCGTCAGGCGATTGCACAGGCTTATGTGTTGATGTCAGAAAAAACGCTTGCGCTTATTATTAATGGTGATCACGATAAAGGGGATGTATTTGCAACGGCCCGTATTGCAGGGATCATGGCGGCAAAAAGAACAGCTGATCTTATTCCACTTTGTCATCCGCTTGCGTTAACTAAAGTGGAAGTTGAGTTGGTTGCTGAACCTACATTAAAGCGAGTGCGAATAACCAGTTTATGTAAACTTTCAGGAAAAACGGGCGTAGAAATGGAAGCTTTAACAGCCGCTTCCGTGGCCGCATTAACTATCTACGATATGTGCAAAGCGGTGCAAAAAGATATGATTATTTCTGAAGTAAAGTTACTTGAGAAAAAAGGTGGTAAATCAGGAGAGTTTCATGCACCTGAAAATAAGGAGCTATCATGATTAAAGTGCTTTTTTTTGCTAGTGTACGTGATCAATTAGGTGTAAGTGAATTACAGGTTACTAATCAAGATAATACAGACCTTGATAGTTTGTTAGCGAACTTGATTAAGCAGGGAACTGTTTGGAATAAAGCACTTAATACAAAATCTTTAATGATGGCAATCAATCAAACAATGGTTAGCAGTAATTGCGCATTAAAAGATGGCGATGAAGTGGCTTTTTTCCCCGTAGTAACTGGAGGATAAATGTTAATTTCGGTACAACAGGAAGATTTTAGCCTGCAGGATGAATACGATAAATTGCGAGAACAGTCGAGTGTGGGGGCTGTCGTTACTTTCTCTGGATTAGTGCGTGATTGTAATTTAGGTGAAACCGTCACGGCATTGACCCTAGAGCATTATCCTGGCATGACAGAAAAATGCTTAGCGGATATTGTCGAACAGGCAAAGGCCCGTTGGAATATATTGGATTGTACTGTGATTCATCGCGTTGGAGAATTACAAATACAGGATCAAATTGTATTGGTGGGTGTGGCGAGTTTACATCGTCAGGAAGCTTTTGCGAGTTGTGAATTTATTATGGATTACCTAAAAACAAAGGCGACCTTTTGGAAAAAAGAGGCAAATGAGCAGGGGGAAAGTTATTGGGTAGATGCCCGAGAAAGTGATTCTCAGGCATTGTTTAAATGGAAAAAAGACTAAACTGCAATATATTGCACAGGATTTTCCTGTGTTATTGTTTCTGCAGAATGTTCCATTAAAATGGCTTCCACTTCACTCATACACGTACCACAGCCGGTACCAGCTCCCGTACACTCACTAATACCTTGTGCGCTAGTCAGTTGATTATCTTGAATAGCATTTTTAATAGTATTAATGCCGACTTGTTTGCAGGCACAGATTATTTTGCCCGCCGCGAGTTTTCCTTCGACTTGACCAGAAATAATTGAACGCTCTACGGTTGCGTCCACTTGCTCATCGAGTAAGGTTTGTAGCCAATCAAGTTCCTGTTGTTGCAAATCTTGACCGACAACATAGGCCGTTTGCATTTGCTGTTGTTGAATATTGGCATAACGATAAATCGGTGTTGTGCTATTACTGCTTGGTGAGTAATTTAAGTTTTTACCTTTATTTTGCTGAAGCAGGGCATGACATTTTTTCATTAGCTGAGTCGGTGTTATTTTTTCTGCGACGCGATATAAATAGCCGGCTTCAACCTTTTGTTTTACCCAATAGCCAAACTCACTGAGGTCTAATGGAGAGCGAGTGAGTAACATTGCTTCACTATTATATTGCCATTTTTTAATACTTACCGGTGTATGTTTATATTCAGGTTGTCCGGAGTTTTTATCGGTATTTGGTTTGATAAGCACACCAACATTACCTTGGCTGCTGGTGGTTCTACTCCAATGAATTGGCATAAAAAGATGTTTGGGTTGTACTTGTGTTGAAATATTTACACGTACAACGGCTTGCCCATATTCACTACTTAATTCAATCAAATTCCCATTTATTAGACCTGCTGCAAGTGCATCTTCTGGATGGATATCAATAAAAGGTTCTGTTTTATGCGCACTTAAACGGCTTGATAGACCGGTTCGAGTCATCGTATGCCATTGATCTCGAATGCGTCCACTGTTGAGTGAAAATGGGAAAACATCAGTAGTTTGACTCTGTGGGCGATGATGGCTGACACTAATAAACTGTGCTTTACCGTTTTCAGTGAAAAAATGATTATTGCTAAATAGGCGTTTATGCACCACTTCTGTTTGATATTCACTCACTGGCCACTGTTGAGGTTGTAGATTGTGATAACCTTCATTGCCAAGATTTGCTAAACCGATTAGATTTAATGCGCGGTTTTTACCTTGTTCATTGCCAATCGCGGTCATTTTTACATATTCATCAAAAATCTGTCCTTCGTGGAGATAATCAAAGGCAGTATTGAATCCCATCTTTTGTGCAACTTGACTTATTGCCCACCAATCGGGCTTTCCGTCGCCTGGCGTAGGTAAAAGACGACGCTGACGTGAAATTCTACGTTCTGAGTTTGTTACTGTGCCTGAACGTTCACTCCATCCTTGTGCTGGTAATAAGACATTCGCCAATCTTGCTGTATCGGTATCTTTGATGCAATCGGATACGACAACAAGTGGGCATTTCTTTAACGCTCTTATTACTTTTTGGGTATCTGGTAAGCTTACGGCGGGATTGGTTGCGATTATCCAAACAGCTTTTACTTTACCTTCATCAATGGCATCGAAAAGATCCACTGCTTTTAATCCAGGTTTTGTCGCTAGTCGGTCCGTACTCCAGAAATCACTGACTAATTTATGATGTTCGGGGTTATTAAAATCCATATGTGTGGCTAACATATTAGCTAGACCGCCGACTTCACGCCCACCCATTGCATTAGGTTGACCGGTAATCGAAAATGGTCCCATACCCGACTTTCCGATACGTCCTGTTGCGATATGGCAGTTAATAATACTGTTTACTTTATCGGTTCCCTGTGAAGATTGGTTCACACCTTGAGAGTATATGGTAAGGACTTTTTCAGTATCACTGAATTTTTGATAAAAGGTTTGCAGGTGTTTATGGCTGATACCCGTGCGTTTAATAAAATCATCGAGATCCGCACAATCTTGTTTTGCGCTATCTAATGCAGCATCGAAACCATCTGAATAGGTTTCGATATAATTTTTGTTGATTTTATTATGTTGTGCAAGGTGTGCTAATAAACCATTAAAAAGGGCAACATCACCGCCGGGTTGAATTGGTAAATATAGATCGGCGATATCACAGGTATCGGTTTTGCGTGGATCAATAACAACAATAAATAGTTCCGGACGTGCTTGCTTCGCTGCTTTTAAGCGTTGGAATAAGACCGGATGGCACCAGGCAAAGTTTGAGCCGGTTAATACCACCATATCCGTTGTATCTAAATCTTCGTAACAAACAGGCACGACATCTTCACCAAAGGCGCGTTTATAGCCTGCGACACTTGATGACATGCAAAGACGGGAGTTTGTATCAATATTACCGCTACCAATAAAGCCTTTCATTAGTTTATTCGCGACGTAATAATCTTCTGTTAATAATTGTCCTGATACATAGAAAGCGACGGAATCAGGCCCGAATTCTTTAATTGTTTGAGAGAATTGTGCCGCAATATGACTAATGGCCGTTGGCCAATCAGTTCGCAGTCCATCAATAGCCGGATGGAGTAAGCGTCCTTCGTGAACAACGGTTTCACCAAGCGCTAACCCTTTAGAGCATAAATGACCGTAATTGGCTGGATGCTCTTTATCTCCACGAATATCGAGTAAGCCTTGTGCATTGGACTTTGCTTCAACACCACAACCAACACCACAGTAAGCGCAGGTCGTTTTAGTCCATAAGCTTTTATTAATCGTCATGCTTCCTCTCTTAGATATTACTTAAAAATATATGTTAATAAATTGTAACTTAATATATACCAAGCAATTAACACACCATTATTTTTTGTTTTTTAATATTAAATCATAAATAAATAAATGTTTGTAAAACAATTGCTTACTGTTTTTGTTGTGGCTGTTTCTTATTGTTTCTTTTAAAGAAAGTAATAATGTTTTCCGTTTGTTAATTTTTTGTATTAATTTGGTGCGTCTTGCTCATTTATCGGGCGTGATTGTGATCAATATCATGAATTTAGTCTCTTAAATACTTAAATTAAATTCACAATTATGTTTAAGCGTATGTTTTTAATGTGTTTTTATTGTTTATTTGATTTTTATAATTTTTTGGCACATCAGTTGCTAGTTGTTAATTAAATGTTAATTTTATATTTGTGATATGGATTAATAACAAGATGTAATAAAGATATTTGCATCTAACAGTATAAATAGCTTAACGGAGAGCTTGTCGCCCATGAGTATCAGTCGATTTAAACAAAAGCAGCAGCGTAGTTTAGGGCAAGTTTCCTTAGTAGGTGCAGGTCCGGGGGATCCCGATTTACTGACTATTAAAGCATTACGTAGTATTGAAACATCCGATGTCATTATTTTTGATAATTTAGTTAGTGAGCGTATTCGAGCGCTTTTTCCTAAAGGCAGCGAAGCCATTTATGTTGGAAAAATTAAAGGGGCACATAGTTCAACCCAAGATGAAATTAATCGATTATTACTCAAGAAAGCTAAGCAAGGTTTGAATGTTTGTCGATTAAAAGGGGGAGATGCTTTTGTGTTTGGGCGCGGTGGTGAAGAAATGTTAATGCTTAAGTCCGCAGGTATTCATGTGGATATTATTCCAGGTATAACCGCTGGTGCAGGATGCAGCAGTTATGCAGGTATTCCACTGACGCATCGTGGGTTATCTCAAGGTTGTACGTTTGTCACGGCACATGCAGAGAAAACGCTCGATATTAAATGGCAGGCATTGGCGAACCTAAATCATACGCTAGTGTTTTATATGGGATTAAGTAAAGCACAACTTATTGAAACTGAATTACAACAGGCTGGATTAGCGAGTAATACTCCTGTGGCTTTGATTGAAAATGGATGTTGCCCAGATCAGCGAGTGATCACCGGAACATTAACGGAATTGAATGCATTAGTGGTTGAACAGCAGGTTAAATCTCCTGCGTTGATTATTGTTGGTGAGGTGGTTTCTCTCTCGGAACAATTACAGTGGGTTGAGATGAATACATCGGTATACGAGAAAATAACACATAGTGCGGTTTTGTCTGCCTAGACGACTAACCACAAACATAATTTACAATTTAAATTAACAACAGCAAAGGTATTAATGATGACAAAACAACGCATTGTAGTAGTTGGTAATGGCATGGTAGGCCATAAGTTTATCGATAACGTAATCAATGACGATAGCGTCGATTACGATGTGATTACTTTTTCGGAAGAATCTCGATTGGCCTATGACCGTGTACAACTAAGTGGTTTCTTTTCGGGCAAAAGTGCCGATGATTTAGCCTTAACTGATGCTGATTATTATAATAAAAATGGTATTAACTTTGTGTTAAATGACAAAGTAATTGAGCTTGATACTGCAAATAATCAAGTCGTTACTCAAAGTGGTCGTGTAGAAGCTTACGATAAACTTATTTTAGCAACGGGATCTTTTCCCTTTGTGCCGCCTATTCCCGGTAATGATAAAGAACATTGTCATGTTTACCGAACAATTGATGATCTTGAGGCAATTACAGCATCGGGTAAGGTCAGTAAAGTTGGTGTTGTTGTCGGTGGTGGGTTATTAGGGCTAGAAGCCGCTAAAGCCGTCATGGATCTTGGTTTAGAAACACATGTGGTTGAATTTGCTCCTCGCTTGATGGCCGTTCAGCTTGATGACAATGGTGGGCAATTACTGCGTCGTAAAATTGAAGACCTCGGTGTGCAAGTTCATACTGAAAAGGCGACAACGGAAATAGTGACGGGGGAAACCTGTCGTTACAGAATGAATTTCGCCGATGGGACATTTTTAGAAACCGATACAATTGTTTTTTCTGCGGGTATTCGTCCTCAAGATGAATTAGCGCGTCAGTTTGATTTAACTATCGGTGAACGTGGCGGTATCGTTGTTAATAATCAATGCCAAACCAACATTGAAAATGTATATGCGATTGGTGAGTGTGCATTATGGAACAACTTTATTTTCGGGTTAGTGGCACCAGGTTATCAAATGGCTAAGGTTGCAGCAGCGCATATTAAAGGTGATTCACTTGAATTTACTGGTGCTGATATGAGCACCAAATTGAAGTTGCTGGGCATTGATGTTGCCAGTATTGGTGAAGTACACGGCAAAACGCCCGGCGCGCAGTCTTACACGTATCACGACGAAGTAGAACAGGTTTATAAGCGCTTGATTGTTTCTGAAGATGGAACGAAGTTAGTGGGGGCGGTGTTAGTTGGAGATACGGAAGCTTACGGATCGCTGCTACAAATTTTATTAAATGATATGACATTACCCGCTAATCCGTCGGTACTTATTTTACCAAGCACTGGTGATGATGATAGTGCGGGGCTTGGTGTGGATTCATTGCCTGATAGTGCGGCAATTTGTTCATGTTTTGATGTTACTAAAGGTGATATTAAGGACGCAGTTGCTGCAGGTTGTTGTTCAATGGGCGACCTTAAAGATGCGACTAAAGCATCTACTGGTTGTGGTGGTTGTGCTGCATTAAGTAAACAAGTCTTAGATGCTGAATTAGCGAATTTAGGCTTTGAAGTAAACAATAATATTTGTGAGCATTTTGAATATTCACGTCAAGAGCTCGCCGATATTGTCCGAGCTAAAGAAATAAAAAGTTACGATCAGTTATTGTCTGAACATGGTCATGGTTTAGGTTGTGAGATTTGTAAGCCAGCCGTTGGATCGATCTTAGCGTCATTTTGGAATGATTATATTCTTGAAGATGAGCATATGGAACTGCAAGACAGTAACGATATCTTCCTTGGTAATATTCAAAAAGATGGTACTTACTCCGTTGTTCCACGTATTGCTGGTGGAGAAATTACACCGGATAAATTAATCGTACTCGGACAAGTTGCACAACAATTTGACCTTTATACCAAGATAACCGGTGGGCAACGTGTCGATTTATTTGGTGCGCAATTACATGAGTTACCGCTTATTTGGCAACAATTAATTGATGCTGGTTTTGAAACTGGCCATGCCTACGGTAAGTCTTTACGCACGGTAAAATCCTGTGTTGGTAGTACTTGGTGTCGTTATGGAGTTAAAGATAGTGCCGGTTTTGCCATTGAACTTGAAGATCGTTATAAAGGCTTACGTTCGCCACATAAAATTAAGTTTGGTGTCTCTGGTTGTACGCGTGAATGTGCCGAGGCACAGGGTAAAGATATAGGCCTGATTGCAACGGATAAGGGGTGGAATTTATATGTCTGTGGTAATGGCGGGATGCGTCCTCGTCATGCAGATTTATTGGCATCAGATTTAGATGAAGAGACATTAGTAAAATACGTTGACCGTGTCTTAATGTTTTATATTCGCACGGCAGATCGCCTGCAACGTACCTCGGTTTGGTTAGAGAATCTGGAAGGTGGGTTGGAATACCTTAAACAAGTGGTGATTGATGATAAGTTGAATATTAATGCTGAGCTTGAAGCTGCGATGCAAAGTAATGTTGATAATTACCAATGTGAATGGAAAACCACGATGAGTAATCCTCAGAAACTGAAACGCTTTAAACAATTTATTAATAGTGATCAAATTGATGAGCACCTTGCATTTAAACGTGAACGTAAACAACGCATTCCTGCTACTCCGGTAGATGAAAAAATCCAAATTTTAGAATTAAGCAAATAATAGGTGTGACTATGAGCGAATGGACAACGGTTTGTCAGTATCAAGATCTGACTCCAAATACGGGTATTTGTGCACTTTTTGAAAAGGAGCATGTTGCTATTTTTTATTGCAAACGTAGCGAACAATTGTATGCGGTGAGTAATGTGGATCCCATCGCGAAGGTGAGTGTGTTATCTCGCGGGATTATGGCTTCCTTGCAGGATCAAATGTATGTTGCTTCACCACTTTATAAACAACACTTTAATTTAAAAACCGGCGAATGTTTAGAGTCGCCCGAGCATACGTTAAAAGTTTATCAAATTCGAAATGAGAATGATCAAATTCAATTAAAGCAAGCGGTTTAACAACTTAGTTTACGCAGCTCAATTATAAATTTTTATTAAAGGATAACGTTGTGGAAAAATCTACTTTTAATCTCTTTTCTTTTAACGGAAAGATGAAAATACTACATTTAAGTTGGATAGCATTTTTTATTACTTTTGCTGTTTGGTTTAACTTTGCACCCTTATTGCATGCAGTAAAAGAAACACTTGGCTTGACCACGGAAGAAATTAAAACATTACTTATATTAAACGTCGCTTTAACTATTCCCGCTCGGGTTATTATTGGTTCATTAACCGATAAATACGGGCCTCGTATTGTTTATTCTGCCTTGTTAGCTATCTGTGCAATTCCTTGTTTTATGTTTGCCTTTGCACAAACATTTACACAAGCTGCTATTGCGCGTTTTGCTTTGGGCTTTATTGGTGCCGGTTTTGTTATTGGTATTCGTTTAGTCTCTGAATGGTTTCCGCATAATGAATTAGGTACTGCTGAAGGTATTTATGGCGGGTGGGGCAACTTTGGTTCAGCAGCTGCTGCATTCACATTACCGACAATTGCTTTGATGTTTGGTGGCGAAGATGGTTGGCGTTATGCAATGGCGGTGACCGGTATCATGAGTCTTATCTTTGCGGGTGTTTTTTATGTCAATATTAGCGATACTCCAAAGGGGTCTACGTATTTTAAACCGGCAAATTTAACTGCAATGGAAGTCACTTCTAAGGGCGATTTCTTTCTGTTGTTAATAATGAAAGTGCCAATGTACGCTGCGTTGGCATTATTAGCATGGAAATTATCACCAACTAATATCAATATGATTTCAATTGAAGTGACGTATTTTATTTATGCCATCCTTGTTGGTATCTATGGTTATGAATGGTCACAAGTGTGGAAGGTTAATAAAAATATATTTACTACACCTGTTCCTGAAATTCATCAGTATAAATTCAAACAGGTAGCGGTTTTAAATATCTTGTATTTTGCAACCTTTGGTTCTGAACTGGCAGTTGTTTCTATGTTGCCATTGTTTTTCTTAGAAACCTTTGAATTGACACCTGTTGTTGCGGGGATGGTTGCTTCTGCTTATGCATTTATGAATTTAGTTTCACGTCCAGGCGGTGGTTGGATTTCCGATAAGTTTGGTCGTAAAATTACGCTTGTTATTTTGACAGCAGGGCTCGCATTAGGTTATTTATTGATGGCACAAATCACAAGTGGATGGACATTGTGGATTGCGGTTGTCGCTGCTATGCTGTGTTCTTTCTTTGTGCAAGCGGGCGAAGGAGCGGTGTTTGCTACAGTACCGCTTATTAAACGTCGTATGACGGGACAAATTGCAGGGATGACCGGCGCTTATGGTAATGTTGGTGCGGTTGTTTACTTAACTGTTCTGTCCTTTGTAAGCTATCAAACGTTCTTTTATGTGATTGCAGTAACGGCATTCATTGGTTTAGTGACATTATCGTTAATGGCTGAACCTAAAGGGCAAATGGCAGAAGTCAATGAAGATGGTAGTGTGACAATGATTGATGTCAGTCACTAACTAATATTATTTGTTATAACCAGCATAACGCAGCATTAATTTGCTGCGTTTGCATTACAGGGAAAGTAATTTATTCTATGAAAAAAGATGCCAATAACCAATCAAAAACCATTCAAAAATTAGCCCTCTCTACTGGTGGTTATTCTGACATCGGAACGCGTGATATTAACCAAGACGCCTTCGCAATAAAACAGCCAACCTTACATTCAGAAAAAAAATACAAAGGAATAGTGGCGGCGATTGCCGATGGCGTGAGTTGTAGTGATAAGAGTCAACATGCCAGTAAGCAGAGTGTTAATCAATTTATTACTGATTATTACAGTAAGCCTGAAAGTTGGAGCATTAAAATGGCGGTTAGTGATGTTTTAACCTCCCTTAATAATGCACTTTACCAACAAAATAATGAAAATGAACTACGTCATAATGGACTGATTACTACTTTCAGTGGCATTATTTTCAAGTCTGCACATGCTTACCTTTGTCACGTCGGCGATAGCCGAATTTATCGCTATCGAAATGGTGAATTAAAGCGACTGACCACGGATCATGTGCGCGAAGTATATGGTAGTAATAGTGTATTAATTCGAGCACTTGGCATGGATAATCATGTTGATGTCGATTTTCAGCGTCTTGATTTACAGGTTGGCGATTTATTTTTACTGTCTACGGACGGTGTTCATGATTGGCTTTATGAAGCACAATTAGAAACACATTTAGCCGATTTTAAAGATAAAATATTGTCGTCATCGGAGCTTGAGGACATTGCTAAAAATATTATTAAAGATGCGAAAAAGCGTGAAAGTACTGATAACTTAACTTGCTTGTTGGTGCAAATAACCAATCTTCCCTCCCTTGATGCGAACGAGTTATATCAACGTTTAACACATTTAACTATTCCACCGGCTTTACAACGCAATAATGAAATAGATCACTTTATTATTGAGAAAGTGATTCATCAGGGGGCGCGAAGTCATATATATCTTGCTTTAGATAAACAGAGTCAGAAACGGGTTGTATTAAAAATGCCGTCGGAAAGTTTTGCCGATGATATGGTTTACCTAGATGGATTTTCTAAGGAACGCTGGGTAGGTTGTAAATTAGCGGACCCACGTATTATGAAAATTTTTCCACGGATAAAATCTTCGCCGTTTTTATATCATATCTGTGAGAATATTGAAGGTATTACTTTAAGGCAGTGGATGTTTGATAATCCTAAGCCTACTTTAAGCGTCGCCCGCGAAATTATAAATAATATCATTAGTTGTGCGCGAATTTTTCAGCGAGCTGGCTTAGTTCATCGTGATCTCAAACCTGAAAATATTATGATTCTAGCTGATAATTCCGTTAAATTAATCGATTTTGGTACAGTTCAAATTGATGCTTTAGATGAAATTGCTGTTGTGCCTGCCGATGATCAACCATTAGGCGCAACGGATTATATTGCCCCTGAATATTTAAATGGCCATAAAGCGACGACATTTTCAGATCTATTTTCAATCGCTGTGATTGGATATGAGTTATTAACCGGCGAATTTCCCTATAAGTCACTCCAATCTCAATCATTAAAACGGGTACGTGAGATGCAGTGGCATTATCGTCCGATTACACAATTTAGAGAAGACTTACCCAATTGGATTGATGCTGTTTTTGAGAAGGCGACGGCACCGCTTGTTGGGCAACGTTATCAAGCATTGAGTGAATTTACGACGGATTTAGCGACGCCAAATCCTTTACTTTTACAAAATAAAGTGCAACTTCCTCTTATTGAACGTGATCCTGTTAGTTTTTGGAAAGGTGTTTCAGTGGTGTTATTGGCTGTTGTTATTATTGAATTTGTACTTTTAAATAATTAATTTGATTAGCGAATGCTATTTGTATGAATTAACTTATTCAGAAAATGCGTCTTCGTGAATTTCAGTTAGTGAATGTGTTAAGAATGCAGTATTATTAGGCTTAACCTGTTTAAACTCCGTAAATTATTATGACAAAGTTATCTGATTCTTCTTCGCAATCTCGCTCCGTAAAAATAACAAAATGGATTCTTGAATTTTTAAGGGGATTTTTAATTATTATGGGTTTTCTCTTTTTAGGGAAACTCATTAGTGCTTATTTACCTGTGCCATTTCCTGCTAGTATTATTGGTTTGATTTTACTCTTTATCGCGCTTTCAACACCCTTAGTGAAGGCGGAGTGGATCACCTTATCCGGCGACTTTATATTAAGGTATATGGCGCTTTTATTTATTCCAATTGGTGCTGGGTTGGTTAATTATTTAGATTTACTTCTAACACATTGGTTAGCGATTGTTTGCTCTCTATTATTTACAACACTATTTATCATGTTGTTAGTCGGGCACTTTTTTCAATTTTTAGATAAAAAAAAGGAGAGTTAATATGTTCCTGTATTTATCACTACCTTTAACTATTTTAGTATTTTTCGCCTGCCGATACCTTTATATGATTAAACCTTGGCCCATCTTAAACCCAGTTTTATTGTCTATTGTTTTTTTGGTGTTAATTATTTATCTGCCTAATTTAGATTACGAACAGTATAAACTAGGCACCTATCCCTTGACTGCTCTATTAGAGCCTGCCGTTGTTGTATTGGCCTTGCCATTATATAGACAGTTACATATGTTACGAGAGAAGCTGAATCATATTCTGCTGGCTTGCTTGCTTTCTGTTATCACTGCATTTGTGAGCGCCTTTTATATTATGCCGTTATTTGGCGCAGATATGTTAACTTCTGCTTCATTTGCACCACAGTCTGTTACGACGCCCATTGCAATGGAGATCAGTAAAAGCTTACATGGAATCGTCTCTTTAACGGCTGCGATGGTGATCTTTGCTGGTATTATTGGATCAAGTATTGGTTTGAGCTTTCTAACACTTGTCGGGGTGACTAACAGACAAGCAAGAGGCATTGCGATTGGATGTGCTTCTCATGCCTTAGGGACAGCTAAAGTGTTGGAAGTTGATAGTATAGCGGGTGCATTTTCATCTGTTGCACTGATACTCTGTGCTATTTTATCTGCGCTTCTTATGCCTCTTTTTTATTCAATTCTTTATTAAAAAGTATCTTGTATAAAAAAGCCGAAGTGAACTTCGGCTTTTTTATGGCTATTAAATACTGAAGTTAGTCAGCTGCATATCCATTTTCTGATAATAAAGTACCATCAAGAAATGCTTGGTCATTCACCATTTTAAGGCGATCAGATAAAAACCATTTTACTGCTAATGGGTAAATCATATGCTCTTGTGTTAACACGCGTTCAGCTAACTCTTCAGCACTATCTTCTGCAAAAATTGGGACTTTACCCTGTAATACAGTCGGGCCGCTGTCGAGTTCTGGCGTAACAAAGTGAACCGTTGCACCGTGCTCTTTATCACCCGCATCAATCGCTTTTTGATGTGTTTTTGTGCCTTGATATTTAGGTAATAAAGACGGGTGGATATTAAGCATTTTACCTTGGTATTTATTCACCAATGGTGCGCTTAAAATACACATAAAACCAGCCATAAGAATAAGGTCAGGTTGATATGTATCTATTGCTTGACCCAGTATTTTGCTGTACATATCACGAGACATATCCGCTGTTTTTAGCACAACTTGGCTGTTGATATTTGCTTCTGCTGCGCGTTCTAAACCATAGGCATCTGATTTATTACTAATGACAGCAACAACTTCAACGGTGTTATCGTTTAATTTACTATTATGTAATTTATCGATAATGACCTGAAGGTTAGTGCCGTTACCAGAAATAAGTACAACTACTTTTTTTGTTGCTGGAATTGTCATCGGATTATTTAATCTCTACTTGTGCTTCGTCTTCAGTCGCATCTTCGATATGACCAAGTACCCAAGCGTTTTCACCTTGTGCAGTTAGTATTTCAACGGCTTTTTGTTTTTCCGATGCTGGTACAACAATCATTAGACCAACGCCACAGTTAAATGTGCGGTACATTTCTTCAGTTTCGACGTTACCATTTTCTTGTAGCCAGTTAAAAATAGCAGGCCATTCCCAGCTTTTACCATCAACAACGGCTTTACTACCTTTTGGTAATACGCGTGGAATATTTTCCCAGAAACCACCACCGGTAATATGCGAGATTGCATGTACTGGACAGTTTTTAATTAATTCAAGCGTTGATTTAACGTAAATTTTAGTTGGTGTTAACAGAGTATCGCCAAGCGTGGAATCACCAAATGGTGCGCTTGTATCGGCCTGTGATACTTCTAAAATTTTGCGAACAAGGGAGTAACCGTTAGAATGAGGACCGCTAGAGCCAACCGCAATCAGTGCATCGCCTGCAGCAACTTTGGTACCGTCAATAACGTCTGCTTTTTCAACAACACCGACACAGAATCCAGCGATATCATAATCATCACCTTCATACATACCTGGCATTTCAGCGGTTTCCCCACCGATTAACGAACAGTTAGATTGAGCACAACCTTCACCAATACCAGTAACAACATCGGCTGCAACGTCAACATCAAGTTTACCCGTTGCATAGTAATCTAAGAAGAATAATGGTTCAGCACCTTGTACGATTAAATCATTCACGCACATCGCAACCAAATCGATGCCAACGGTATCATGTTTTTTCAGATCAATGGCCAAACGCAGTTTAGTACCAACACCGTCAGTACCTGCAACTAATAAAGGCTCTTTATATCCAGTTGGTAGTTGGCATAATGCACCAAAGCCACCTAAACCACCCATTACTTCTGGACGTTTAGTACGTTTCGCTACACCTTTGATACGTTCAACTAATGCTGTCCCAGCATCGATATCAACACCAGCGTCTTTATAGCTTAAAGAGGTTTTTTCGTTGCTCACTTGCATTCCCCGCAAAATTTAAAAGCGATTATCGCTTTTATTGAATTAAATTTCGCGCATTTTAGCACCTATCGACAAGCTACTTCAAGGTACAAATCAGTGCATTTATCGGATGTTGCGGGGTTTTAGTTGAGTTTAATATGTTGTCTATTTGGTCAATATTTAAAGTGTGATCTTGAATCGTCAATTAACGTCCCGATATTCTTTATATAATGGATAAATTATCAGCGTGTTTGAGATAAATAACTGGTTTGCTAACTAAATTGTTAAGATCGTCTTGCATTAGCATAAGATCTCCTTATGATCTGTTTTATTATTGGCAAAGGCTGTTTTATTCATGAAACTTATTTCTCTTTTACGTAATGCATCGATTATGGTGTTTTTATATTCTTCTCTGGTTTTTGCTGGGCAGTTTGATAATCCCTATCAAGGAAGTATTGTTGCCGCAGATCATAATGAAGATGTATTAAAAGAATTAGCATTAAAACAAGTGTTGGTGAAAGTATCGGGTAATAAGAATATTGTCGAACTACCCGATAGCCAGTTATTGGTTGAGAAAATTAATCAATTTATTTCCCAATATAGTTATGATATGTACCGTGGTAAACGTTATTTTACGGCTGTATTTGATAAAAATGAAATTGATCAGGCGCTGACGAATATTCAGCAACCCATATGGGGGGCAACGCGTCCGATTACCTTAATTTGGATGGTTACTGATAACGAGCCTCGCCGACAATTTATTTCCGATGATTTCTTGAATCAAAATGAAAATAAAGAAATTGATTGGGCAATGTTAGATGAGCAGCATAGTCGTGGGATTGACCTTCAGTTTCCTTTAATTGACCTTGAAGATAGTTTAGCCATTTCTATTTCCGATGTAATAGGGCGTTTTTACGATCAAATTGCAACTGCTTCAACGCGTTATGGTGTTGGTTATTTTGTCTCGGCGAATTTATCAAAGCAAGATGAGCATCAATGGACGTTATCTTGGGCGTTGTTAAATGCAACATCATCTGGAAGCCCTACGCAACGCCTGATTGAAAAAACGACGTCGGGTGAAAAAGCATTACTTTTAACTGAAATGATTAATGATATTGCGGACTATTACGCAAATCAGTTTGCTGTACTTGAAAATCAAAACGATAATTTTTTAAAGACCATTTATATTAGCGATGTTAATTCTTTGGCTAAGTTTAACCAGCTTAATGCGTTATTAGGAAAATTGAACTCCGTGGCTTCCTATGAAATTGTGTCGGTTCAAAATGCACAAGTGATTGTTGATATCAAAGTAAATGGTGGGATAGCTAGCTTTGAAAATGGGTTGTTAGCGCAACCTAATTTACAGCAGGATCTTTCTCAAAGTGAACCGTTACACTTTAATTGGCGCTAATAAGGAATATTATGCCGCAGGATGAATTACGTTTTCAATATCCGCTATTAGCGCTTAAATTTCCCGATGATGAAACCTTTGCTAGTTTTTATCCTGGGCAAAATGCAAGCTTATTAACTCAGCTAAGAAACAGTGTGGTTGGGTTAGGTGAACCTGTTTTATATATGTGGGGAGAAGCTGGTAGTGGCCGCTCACATCTTTTGCATGCGTTGTGTTCTGAAGTGGACGAACGAGGTGAGAGTGTCGCTTATATTCCTTTACATCATTATCAAGGTATGACGCTTGATATTTTTGAAAATATGGAAAAAGTATCTTTAGTTTGCATCGATAATATTGATGCAATTGCGGGCAATAAAAAGTGGGAAAAAGCACTTTTTGATTTTTATAATCGTTGGTCTGATAATAAAAATAACCGTGAGCCAGGGTCTAGCCTTGTATTGTGTGCCAGTGCACTACCAAAACAGCTCGGTATTAAACTTGATGACTTAGTCTCACGATTAGAGTGGGGGGCTTGTTATTATTTATCGCCGCTGAGCGATGAAGATAAACTAGGTGCATTACAGCTTCGTGCTCAATTAAAGGGGATGAAATTACCCGTTGATGTTGGTCGTTTCTTATTAAATCGTTTATCGCGAGAAATGGGGACGCTACTAAAAACATTAGATAAATTAGATAATGCATCTTTAGTAGCAAAAAGAAAGCTAACGATTCCCTTTGTGAAGGAAGTGCTAGAGCTTTAACTTTTTGAGCTACGAGCTACAAGATTTTTCGACGTTAGCAGCTCGTAACTTCATGCTTATATTATGGCGAGTACTGATTCCGGTGGTCGCCCGATTGCCGCTTTACCATTTGCAAGCACAATAGGTCGTTCGATCAGTTTTGGGTTTTCAATCATTGCAGTTAATAATGCTGCTTCATTTTGTTCTTCTTTCAGTGCCAATTCTTTATAAATAGCTTCTTTTGTACGCATTAATTGACGTGCAGAATCAAAGCCGAGTAAGGCTATTATTTGTTGAAGTGTTTCGATACTTGGTGGGGTGTCCAAGTATTTAACAATCGTGATAGTTGTATCTGTATTTTCAAGTAATGCCAATGTCTCACGGCTTTTTGAGCAACGTGGGTTATGATAAATAGTAACGTCTGTCATGGTTTAATCCTTTTGTTTATTATTCAGCTGGCCAAATTGCAATATAGTCTTCTAAATGATCTGTATTAATGGAGGCCTCGGAAACAATTTTTCCTCTGATTGAGTGTCCCCCTTTGTGCATCGCTGATTTACTACCCGTAATTAACGGATGCCACTCAGGTAAGGGCTTATCTTCTACTAATAAGCGATAGGCACAACTTCCGGGGAGCCAATGAAATTGGTCGATATCATCTAATGATATTTTGACGCAGTCCTTAACAATTTCAAAGCGTTGATCATACTTACGACATTGACAGGTTTTCGTATGTAATAAGTGACAAGATACATTAGTAAAGTGCAATTCTTCTGTATCGTCGTCAATTATTTTATTTAAGCAACATTTTCCACAACCGTCACAAAGTGATTCCCACTCTTTTTCGGACATCTGTGCTAATGTTTTTTCTTCCCAAAAGTTTGCCATGTTGTTCCTATTCTATTGGTGCGTTAATTTGTGGGTAACGAATGCGTTCTGATAAGTGAGAGACTGCCGTTGCAAAATAATATGAACGGTTCCAATGCATTAATACTTTATAATTGTTATAGGCAAGATAAGTTCGGCCATTTTTATCATCAGGAATCACAATTGATGCCATCATATCAACATTAGGTAAATCAGTGCCATTAAAGCGACGAACACCTAAATCCTGCCATTCCTGAAGTGTTTTTTGTTGTTTAATACCGGCTAATTCCGTATCGAAATCCTTTGGTAAAATAACCTGACGTCCCCAGGTTTGTGAGGCATCCCATCCCTCGGTTTTTAGGTAATTAGCAGCCGATGCAAAAACATCACCGTAATTATTCCAAATATCTTTTTTACCATCACCATCATAATCTACTGCATAATTAAGATAAGACGTTGGCATGAATTGTACTTGTCCCATCGCACCAGCCCAAGAACCGATAAATTTATCTGCGGTGATATGCCCCTGTTCCAAAATAGTCAGTGCTGCAAATAGTTGTTTTTTAAACAACGCTTCACGACGTCCTTCATAAGCCATGGTTGTTAATGCTGAAATAATATTTTGACCGCCAGTAAGCGAACCAAAGTTAGTTTCAATTCCCCATAATGCGACGATGAAACGGGGTTGAACACCGTATTCTTTACCTATTTTATGCAGTAATACATAATGTTTTTTGTATTGTTCTCTGGCTTTTTTTATTTTCCATTCCGGTACTGCACGGGGAATATAAGTGTCTAATGTTAATTTAAATTCAGGTTGTGCTTTATCTGCTTTAACACTGCGCTGTAAAAACTTAACGTTTGTAAATGCTTCTGTAATGGTCTTTTCGCTAATACCTTTTTCTGTAGCTTCTGCTTTTAATTGTTGAACATAGGTATCAAAAGGCACTTTTTCTTGTTCCTCTGCATTAGCGCTCTGAATAATTAAGACACTGCTCAGAGTTATTGAGAATAAATATTTAAATACATTATTAGTTAATTTCATTCGTTAATCCTTTTTGCTGTTCCTGCCATTTTTTATGTTCTTTTAAGTAGTCAACGGGAGGAGGGGGAAGTTGCAGGTAATATCCATTTTTAGTGATTGATGCTTGTACATTGGCTGAATCAGCGAGTGCAAGCTTAGTGTTGTCTTGGAGGTTCAGGATTGAAACCAGTTGTGGTGGACCAAATTGCGATAATAGTGCATCGGGTACAGATGAGAAATCATCTCTTTTTGCAATAAAAAGATAAGTTTGTGATTTTTGAATACTTTTATATACAGCACATAACATAATACTAATGTAGCCTTTACTTGCCTAATCTGGTTGCAAACTATAACATGCATAGTGGTTTAATTTTGATAGAAAATTATGTTTTATAAGTCAATTAATCAAAATTTCAAAAAAATAGGATAATTATGACATTGAAATCATTGAATTTCACCTTGTTAGTGGTGAATATTGATAGTGAGGATCTTTCTGTTCTTTCTGAAGAATTACAAAGAAAAAGAATGACCGCACCAGAATTTTTTAATGATGCGCCGATTGTTGTTAAGCTGGATGATCATTCATTGAATGTTGATTTCTCTCAATTAACTCAAGTTGTTACTGAACAAGGGTTTATTTTGGTTGGCGTCTCGGGTGACCTATCTGACACACAAAAAGAGCATGTTAAAGCACAAAAAATTGCAGTGTTAAGAAGTTCTAAACGTCAAGCGCGTAAAGAACAGGCTTCTGTAGAGCAGGGGAGTTCGAGTGGAGAAACGGAAGTTAACTCGGATGTGAAGACAAAAGTTTACACGGGACGCGTACGTTCTGGTCAACAAATTTACGCTAAAGAAGGTGATCTTGTTATTAATGGTGACGTTGGTGCTGGAGCAGAAGTCATTGCAGATGGTAGTATTCATATCTATGGTGCTTTACGTGGTAAAGCATTAGCAGGTGCGATGGGAAATAAAACGGCGTCTATCTTTTGTCAATTGCTTAGTCCAGAGCTTGTTTCAGTCGCTGGTATCTATAAGTTAAGCGATGATTTGTCCGAAGATTTTGCAGGTAAAGGCTGTATTGTTTCATTAGAAAATGAGCAAATAGTCTTAGCCAATTTAAGTAAGATTTAGTTAATTTAGTTAAGGAAGAATAATGGCGAAAGTAATTGTTGTAACATCAGGCAAAGGTGGTGTGGGTAAAACAACAAGTAGTGCTGCGATCGGCACCGGCCTTGCAATGACAGGTGCAAAAACGGTAATTATCGATTTTGATATCGGTCTACGTAACTTAGATTTAATCATGGGATGTGAACGTCGAGTTGTCTATGATTTGATCAACGTTATTAATGGCGAGGCAAATCTACAACAGGCCCTAGTCAAAGATAAACGCATACCTGATTTGTATATCTTACCCGCTTCACAAACCCGCAATAAAGATGCGCTTTCAAGAGAAGGTGTTGAGAAAGTTATCGCTGAACTGAAAGAAGATGGTTTTGAATATATTATTTGTGATTCTCCTGCGGGGATTGAGCAAGGCGCTATGATGGCCTTGTACTTTGCCGATGAAGCGGTAGTTACGACTAACCCTGAAGTATCTTCAGTGCGAGATTCAGATCGCATTACGGGGATGTTGTCGAGCAAATCACATCGTGCTGAAAATAAACTAGAACCCGTTAAAGTGCATCTATTAATTACCCGTTACAGCCCTGAGCGTGTAGAGAAAGAAGAGATGTTAAGTATTGATGATATCGATGATTTATTGGGTATTGATTTAATTGGGGTTATTCCTGAATCGCAAGATGTATTGAATGCATCTAACTTAGGCGAACCAGTTATTATTAATCAAGATTGTGATGCTGGTAAAGCATATCAAGATACCGTGGATCGTTTGTTGGGTATAGAGCGAGAGTTTCGTTTTATTAGCTATGAGAAAAAAGGGTTTTTAAGCCGTTTATTTGGAGGATAAGATGGGACTATTACAGTATTTTAGACAGGATAAACCTAAAAAAGGTAGTGCCAAGTTAGCTAAAGATAGGCTGCAAATTATTGTTGCACATGAGCATTCAAGTGCTATTAGCCCTTCTTATTTACCGGAGATGCAGCAGGAAATTATTGCTGTTATTCGTAAGTATATGGATATTTCTAGTGATGATGTGAAATGTGAATTTTCAGATAAAGCTGATGATGATATGTCTGTACTTGAAGTGAATGTTGCCCTACCAAAAAATAAATAATATCAATGTATTAAACACGATCTAATTAGTTAGATCGTGTTTTTTTATAAGCACTCTTTTGATTACACCTTTCTTTTTCGACTTAGCCATTTCTTTGAAACGCTAAATCGCCAGCATGCCCGAAATATAAAATACCCTAGCAACGATGATGATAATCCAAGTATAAAACATCCTAACATTAAGGAAGGGGCAATTGTTTCAAAGGTTGATACCAACCAATGAAATGATAATTGGAAATGAAAGTGCACCGGAGGTTCATGCAGTAACCAAGCACCTAGACGATACGCGCCATAAAACAGTGGCGGCATAGTGAGTGGGTTAGAAAGCCAAACTAATGCGACAGAAATAGGCAAATTAACCGTAAAAAATATAGCGATAACAGCTGCAAGTATCATTTGAAAAGGGATTGGCATCCACGCACAAAAAAGACCAACGGCTGCTGCGCCTGCTGCACTTCTGCGATTTAAATGCCATAGGTTAGGGTTCTGAAATGCATTGCCAAAATGTTTAAAATATGGATGAGCTTTTAATATTTCAGGTTTAGGCGAAAAACGCTTAATAAAATTTTTTGGCATATAATTAGGGTTTATTGTTAATTAATTCGGATAATAATGCGCATATTTGTATGGTTTACAATTGCCATTTTTATATCAACTGTTTTCTGGCCTCAGTTGATAGATAGCAATGGGCTTCTCTACTGCTTACTACTTAGTGTCGGCTTATTAATGGTGCCTCGTGCACGCTATCTTGCCATTGTGCCATTTATTGCAATTTATTTTACCTGCTATGTTAATTTAACACTAACAGGTTCATTACCCATCCCTGATACTTTAAAGCAGCATTTACCGTTAGTTAATGACACTTCTTTACAGGCACTGTCGGATGGTGAAAATCACGCTGTTATTGTGCAAGTTAATTCGTTAATAAACCAGAAAAATAAAAGTTATTTTACCGCTAAATTACTCGATATTGATAATAATCATTTAAAATATTCGCCTTTGATCGAAATGCGGTGGTATAAACCGGATATTATTGTTCAGGAAGGTGAAATCCATCAATTTATTATTCGTCTTAAGCCGGTTTACGGTTACGCTAATCCAGGCGGATTCGATCGTCAAAAATGGCGTTACTCGCAACATATTGCTTATCAAGCCAGTGTTAAAGAGCACATTGCGCGTATTTCAGCTGACATTTCTTTACGTGCAAGATTTTACCAGAAAATTAAACATCTAACAGATGCATTTGATAATCAAGGTATTCTATTAGCACTTTCTTTTGCAGATAAGACGTTGATCAGTTTAGAAAAAAAAGAACTAATTCAACAATTAGCTATTTCTCACCTTTTTGCTATTTCAGGCTTGCACATTGGGCTACTATTTTCTCTGTTGTATTTTATCATCCATATATTAATCACACGGATACTGCCTAGTCAGTTTTTAGGATGGGGAACCTGGCGTTTAGTTAACTTAACGGCATTAAGTGGAGCATTTTTTTATGCTTATTTAGCGGGATTTTCACTGCCGACACAACGTGCTTTTTTAATGTTGTTATTGGGTGTGGTGGTGTTGTCCATGAAGCGTAGATGTGGGCTAGTTGACCTGTTAAGTATGGCTTTATTAGCTATTTTATTATGGGATCCGCTTGCCATTTTAAGTATCAGTTTATGGATGTCTTTTTTAGCCGTATCGATTATTTTAATGGTGCTGTGGCGTTTTCCCGTTGTGAGCCAGGGGCGCGAAAATACAAAGCGCCAATTGCCATGGATGAAAGTAAAGAGATATATTAAATTTTTAATATTAATTCAACTTGCACTAACTATATTGATGTTACCCATGCAATTAATGAGCTTTTCTGCTTTTAATTGGTTATCACCGTTGATTAATTTTGTTGCTGTCCCGCTTTTCTCATTAATAATTATTCCATTAATATTATTGGGATGTTTCTTGTCTGTTGTATCGGAAAGCTTAGCCTTAGTATTTTTAATACCTGCAGACTATTTAATTTCATTATTTTTTGAATTATTTGCTAGAGCCGAGCAATTCTATTCTTATTTTTCAGTCTTTAGTGCTGAAAATAATATATTAATCATGAGCCTTATTTTGGTGGTTATTCTTGTCTATTTTCAAACCAAGCATAAGTTGATTAATTTTTTCTTTGCAGTTATTTATATTCTCACGCTAGCTGTTACATTATGGCAAAAAAATCATCAGTCATATTCACCATGGTATGTTGAGGTATTTGATATTGGGCAGGGATTAGCTGTATTAATTCGTACTCAAGACAAGGTGTTACTGTATGATAGTGGGCCTCGATATCCTTCTGGATATTCAACGGCATCGACGGTCGTGTTGCCTTATTTGCAATCCCTTGGAATTGAGCATTTAGACTACTTTGTGATTAGTCATAGTGATATTGATCATGCGGGTGGAGTCAGTGTTATTAGTGAAAAGGTGTCTATCGGTCAACTGTTACTCGGTGAGCCATTAACCCATGATTCAATTAATAAAGATATAAATACGCAATTTTGCCATGCAGGACAATCTTGGTTATTGGGAGAATTGAACGTGGATGTATTCGCGCCTTATAAATTAACCAATAATAACAATAATAATTCCTGTGTACTTCGCATTAGTGATACAGAGCTAGCGGTTTTATTAACTGGCGATATTGAGAAAAAACAAGAGGCTATCTTAATGGAAAAACATCAAGATAATTTAATAAGTAATATACTTTTGGCTCCTCACCATGGCAGTAAGCACTCATCGAGTGAAGGGTTTATTGCTAGTGTAAAACCTCAATGGGTTGTATTTAGTGCTGGCTTTCTTAATCGCTGGAAATTTCCTGCCGAAGAAGTAAAAGTACGTTATAAAAATCAATCTGTTAAGATGGTCAATACTGGACTGAATGGATTCATTCGATTTAAAATGGAAAAAGAGCATATTCAGATGCAAACATATAGAGAAGATCTTGCGCCTTATTGGTATCATCATCTTTTTTCTCTGTAACATTAATCATGGGTACATTCATGGAAAATACCGAAAATAATAGCTGGCAGATTTTTAAGCGTTTAGTGGGCTATGTCAAAGAGTTTAAATTAGGGTTAGTAGGGGCTGTTATCGGCATGCTTGGATACGCAGCTGTAGATGCTACGTTTGTGTATTCCATTAAACCATTGATGGATGAAGGGTTGACCGGGGCTAATCCCAGTGTGTTAACTTTTATGCCATTTTTTGTCATTCTTATTGTTGCTGCACGTGGTGTTGCTGCTTTCTTGAGTTCCTATTGTATGGCATGGGTAGGTAATAATGTTGTTATGAAGCTTCAAAGGGAGTTATTTAATCATTTAATGTTATTGCCCATTAGCTTTTTTGATAAAACCAATACTGGTGATTTGCTTTCAAAAATAACCTACGACGCAAACCAAGTGTCTAATGCTGCAAGTAATGCGATGGTTAAAATTTTTCGAGAGGGCGCAACGGTTATTGCCATGGTCATTATGATGTTTATTCAGAGTTGGCAGTTATCCCTCGTTTTTTTATTAATTGCACCGATTGTTGGCATTGCAATTAATATAGTAAGTAAACGCTTTAGGAAAATAAGTAAAAATCTACAAAGTGTGATGGGGTCAATTACAACATCATCTGAACAGATGTTGAAGGGACACAAAGAAGTCTTAATGTTTGGTGGTCAGCCAGTAGAAAGCAAAAAATTTGATAAAGTGAGCAACTCGGTTCGCTCGCAACGGATGAAGATGGCGAGTGCGTCAGCAATTAGTGTTCCTGTTATTCAAAGTCTTGCATCATTGGCCTTGGCTTTAGTGCTGTATCTTGCTACTTATCCTGGCATTATGGATGACTTAACACCGGGCACTTTTACCGTCATTATTACTTCTATGATGATGCTAATGAAACCGATTAAAGCCGTGACTCAAGTTAATAATGAAATACAACGAGGTATTACGGCAAGTCACAGTTTATTTACGATTCTTGATCTTGAGTCAGCTAAAGATAAAGGACAAAGTGAAACGGAACGTGCCAAAGGCGATATTGAATTACACGATGTTACTTTCAGTTACCCAACGGCGGAAAAACCGGCCTTAAATCAAGTTAGTTTTAAGGTAAACGCAGGTCAAACCGTTGCTTTAGTAGGACGTTCAGGTAGTGGTAAATCAACTATTGCTAATTTATTAACTCGTTTTTACGACATTGATAGCGGTGAGATAACCCTTGATGGTGTCAATATTGAAGATTACACCCTTGCTTCCTTACGAAATCAAGTTGCGGTGGTATCGCAAAATGTGCATTTATTTAATGATACTATTGCGCATAATATTGCCTATGCATGCGAAGATAAATATTCAAAAGAAGATATTATTAAAGCGGCTGAAACAGCGCACGCAATGGAATTTATTAATCGTTTTCCAGAGGGATTAGATACGATTATTGGTGAAAATGGCGCAATGTTGTCGGGTGGACAACGTCAACGACTCGCAATTGCGCGTGCTTTATTGCGTGATTCCCCAATTTTGATTTTAGACGAAGCAACCTCTGCACTCGATACTGAATCTGAACGTCATATTCAATCGGCACTTGATGAATTACAAAAGAATCGTACCTCGATTGTTATTGCACATCGTCTGTCTACCATCGAGCACGCAGATCAGATCTTAGTTATTGATCAGGGTAAAGTTGTTGAAGCGGGGACGCATGCTCAGTTATTGGAAAAACAGGCAATTTATTACAGTTTAAGTCGTATGCAATCGGCTGGAGAGTTGTAATGGGATTTTGGTACCAAGCAACACCTTTGTGGAGCTGGATTTTATACCCTATTTCATTACTTTTTTTTGGTGTCGCAGCCTGTAGACGTTGGATGTTTAGCATCGGTTTACTTAAAAGTAGTAAAAATAAATTACCGGTGATCGTTGTCGGTAATATTTCTGTCGGTGGAAATGGTAAAACGCCCTTTGTTATTTGGTTATGTGAATTACTTGTTAAGCAAGGTTATCGTCCTGGGATTGTCAGTCGTGGTTATGGTGGAAAGAGTGATACTTATCCATTGTTGTTAGATGAGCAAACGAATGGACAGCAGGCGGGTGATGAGCCGGTGATGATTTTTAAACGCTTAGGGCTTCCCGTTGTCGTTGATCCAATTAGAAGCCGTGCGGCAGCCTATTTATCTGAACATAACCTTGCTGATATTATAATTACCGATGACGGTTTGCAGCACTATGCTCTTCAGCGTGATATAGAGATCGTGGTCGTTGATGGTAAGAGGCGTTTTGGTAACGCCCACCTAATGCCAATGGGGCCACTTAGAGAACCTTTATCTCGTTTAAAAGAGGTTGACTTTATTATTAATAATGGCGAGGAATGTGAAGGGGAGTTTACTATGTTGCTGCAGCCTGATCATTGCCTGACAGTCGATGGGCAGTCTCGCACATTACCACATGGATGCACGATTAATGCCTGTGCCGCGATAGGTTACCCACAACGTTTTTTTGATACGTTAGAACATCAACAGTTTGTGTTGAATAAAACCGTGTCATTTGCTGATCATCACCTTTATCGTGCCGAAGATTTTAGTCAATTTGATAAAAGCACACCACTCTTGATGACTGAGAAAGATGCCGTCAAGTGTATCGCATTTGCACAGGAAAATTGGTGGTATTTACCCATTTCAGCTGAGTTACCCACTGCCCTTGAACAACAGTTACTAGAAAAGATTAAGGAAATACAATGATAGATATTAAATTGCTAGATATTATCGCTTGTCCAATTTGTAAAGGAAAATTAGCGTTTAATAAAGAAACTAATGAGCTTATCTGTAAATATGATCATTTAGCGTATCCCATTGTTGATGGTATTCCTGCGTTATTACAAACTCGTGCTCGCCGTATTTCACCCGATGAGGAAATCTACTAATGTCTTTTATTGTGGTGATTCCATCACGTTATCAATCCACACGACTTCCTGCAAAACCACTTGCTGATATTTTGGGTAAAACCATGATTGAACGGGTTGCTGAGCAGGCGATTAAAAGCGGGGCAAAGCAGGTTATTGTTGCTACGGATGATCAACGCATTGTCGATGCATTAGCACATGTGGACAATATTGATGTGTGCATGACGGCTAAAGACCATGAGTCAGGGACGGATAGATTAGCTGAAGTATGCCAACAATATCAATTTTCTAACGATGAAATTATCGTTAACGTTCAAGGTGATGAGCCTTTGATTCCACCGACTGTGATTAGTCAGGTTGCAAAAAACTTGTTGGAAAATAAGCAAGCAAGTGTGGCAACGCTGAGCGCTCCGATTGATGATTTTGCGGATGTATTTAATATTAATGCAGTTAAAGTTGTTGCAGATAAAAATAATATGGCATTGTATTTCAGTCGTGCAACGATTCCGTGGGATCGGGAAGGTTTTAACCAACAAAGTCAGCAAGATAAACATGTTGATATGTCACAATTACAGCGTCATATCGGGATTTATGCTTATCGTGTTAATTTTCTTGCTCAGTATGCGCAATTGTCGGTTTCACCATTAGAATTGATTGAAAAACTTGAGCAGTTACGTGTCCTATGGCATGGTTTTAAAATTCATGTAGAACAAGCCTGTGACATTCCGCCTGCTGGGGTTGATACTAGCGATGATTTACAACGCGTTATTGATTACTTATCAAATTAAGGGAAGTGATGAAAATTAAACTGTTACTTGTTTTTTGTTTTGGTCTTATGCTGACTGCCTGTGGTGATGAACGTCCAGATCGTCTTGCAAGCAATATCAAAACGGCAGGTGTTTTGATCGATAATTTAGGCGAAACACTGGAAACGAATGCAATACATAATACGACGATCCTGCGTGAGTATGCGAAGATACTCAGTAGTGAGCGACCGGAACTTAAACCGCTTCTGCAACAATTAAGTCGCGATGCTGAAAAAGACGGGCCGTTATATCAAAGTTTGGTAAAACGATTAAACACCCTTAAAGAGCAACCCGCGATAATCGGTGATATTGAAGCTCAATTGTACGAAAGCGAAACATTGATCGAGGCATCGGATCCGAATCTATTTAATGATTTATTGTCCGATTCAATTAATGTTATTGCCGATATGTCCGATGGTAAATTAGCCCGGGTGAATGCGATTAGCAAGCAAACGAGTTTGCAAGCTAATGGTGCTGAAGATAATGGAGCAGGTAGCCAGTTAATTGGTAATCCACAATACGGTAATTGGCAAACGAATAGTAGTGGTGCTTCATTTTGGCAGTGGTATGGAATGTATGCAATGTTTTCAGCACTGTCGCCACGACCAGTGTATTACGACCGTTGGTCATCTAATCGAGATTATAGCTATTACAGTGATTATGGACGTAATCGTTATACTTCTCCGCAACAGATGAAATCGCAGAATGATTTAGAAACGAAAACTAAAAAACAGTTTGCGAATAAAGGTGGTTTTAAAAGCCCCTATGCGAAATCAAAATCAGGCGCAAGTCGTATGTCTAGCTCAAGTCAGCGAGCACAAAAATCGACCTCATTTTCAGGGAAATCAAGTTATTCAAAATCAAAATCATCGAGTAGCTTTAGAAACAGTTCATCCACGACTTCTCGTGGTATCAGTCGTGGCAAATAGGGTATAAATATGAATGAATTAATAGAAGCATTATCGAATAGTAGTGGGCTTTTTGGTTATTTACTGATTGATATGGCCGTTGCAATTTTATTATTGGGTGGTATCCGTTTTACTATGGGTATTATTGGTAAAATAGATACGACAGACGAGCTTTCTAAAAAGGATAATTTTGCCTATGGCGTTAGTATGGCCGGTGGTGTTGCTGCGATGGGAATTGCCTTAAGTGGTGCAATTACTGGAGAATTAGCTGGCTCTTATCTGATTGAGTTATTCGGCATGCTTGTTTATGGTTTTGTTGGATTATTATTGATTAAAGCCGGGCGGTACATTCACGATAAATTTGCCTTGCCGCAATTTAATAAGCAAGAACAGATATTACAGCGTAATCTTTCCGTGGGCATTGTCGATGGCGCCTCAGTTATCGCTACTGCAATTGTCGTTCGCGCAGCTTTGATTTGGGTTGAAGGTATTGATATACAGACATTTATTGCACTTATTTCGGCATGGATTGTTTCACAGATTATGTTAGTACTAATAACACGTGTATTCGAATGGCGTTTTGCGCGTAATAATGGTGTAACCTTTCAGGCTCGTTTAGAAAGCGGTCAGCTTGCGTTAGCCATTCGATATAGCGGTTATTTAATTTCAACTGCGATGTCGGTGACTGCTGCAAGTTATTTTATTATTTATGACGCACAGAATATTTGGAATGGTATTTTGCAGTGGGCGTTAATGAGTCTTTTATTAATGATTGCACTGACACTTTTAACTGGTTTAGCGAAACGAATTGTATTGTGGGGAATTGATCGCCGCGAAGAAGTCGAAGATCAGGAGAATATTGGTATTGCTACCATTGAATTAGCCACATCCTTCTCTATTGCGTTATTGTTAATGGCGTTAATGTCTTAAAAACAGCACCGAGTTGCTAGCTTCGAAAATATAAAGTTCGAAGCTCGTTATTCGTCGCTCTGAGCTTGTATCTGGCCATCATTTGACGATGGCCTTTTTGTTTTAATTCGGAAATTTAATGTACGATTCTAAAAAAATAAAACTATTGCTAGATGATAGTTTGTTAATACTGATCATGGCGACATTAGCTTGTTGTGGTTTGATTTATGAGTATTTATTATCCCATTATTCTGCACGTATTTTAGGCAGTGTTGAAACGGTTATTTATGCCATTATTGGTATTATGATTGTGTCGATGGGGCTAGGCGCTTTTGCCGCAAAACATGTAAAAGATGCGTTTCAAGGGTTTGTTGTTTTAGAGTTAGTCGTTGCCTTTATTGGTTGTAGTGCAACGCTTTTTATTGCCTCTATTATTGGCTTTAGCCAAACCTTACCGCATCTTATTGCTGATACCTATCAAATTCCTGCAGATGTTCTACCGGTTGGTGGGATTCTTTCCAAAATTACTTGGATGAGTACGCGACTTCCCTATTTTTTCGCTTTTATACTGGGTTTCTTAATCGGAATGGAAATACCGTTAATCGCGCGTATTCGTGAAACTGTTTATGGTTATCATTTAGCCCATAATGCGGGGACAATTTACGGTGCTGATTATATTGGAGCGGGAATTGGGGCTGCTATTTGGGTGATGTTTATGTTGCATCTTGAAATAAGCCAAGCTGCCGCATTAACTGCAACCCTAAATCTTATCGCTGGATTTATTTTTTTAGTGCGTTTTCGTAAACGTATTCGATTTATTAAAGTGATGTTGTTCGGGCATTTATTGCTGACTTGCCTGGTTATTGCTGTTTTCCAATATGGGGGAGCATGGCAACGACATATGCAAAATATGCTGTATTTAGATAAAGTGGTATATCAAACCCAAACGCCTTATCAAAATCTTGTTTTTACTCAGCGCCAACTTGGTGGGGGATTAGCCCCTATTTATAACTTTTATATTAATGGTCGATTACAATTTTCTAGTTTAGATGAACAAATTTATCATGAGTTTCTTGTGCATCCTGCTATGCAAATCTCTCAGAAGCACGATAATATTTTAATTATTGGTGGTGGTGATGGATTAGCCTTGCGTGAAGTTTTAAAATGGCATCCTAAACAGGTCACTTTAATTGATCTCGATCCTAACTTAGTCGCTTTATTCAAAACCCCCGAAGCTGCTTTGCCCGATTTTTTAGCGACTAAAATTCATCAACTTAATCAAGATAGTTTTTCAGATCCACGTGTGAACGTTATTAACGATGATGCTTTTATTGCAATCGATAAACTATTACAACAGAAACAATTGTTTGACGCTATTATCGTAGATTTACCGGATCCAAGCCATCCAGACCTTAATAAAATGTACAGTGTTAATTTTTATTATCGGCTTGCTCATTTACTCAGCATGGATGGGGCCTTTGTTATTCAATCGACCTCTCCATTTCATGCTAAAAGTGCATTTATTTCGATTGCTAAAACCGTTAAAGCAGCAAATTTTTCTGCCGTTGAACAATACCATCAAAATGTGCCCTCATTTGGCGAGTGGGGATGGACAATTGCCACTAAATCCGGTGGAAGTCCTAGTCAGCGTCTTAAAGAATTTAATAAAATTGATGTTAATACAAATTGGTTAACGAAAGATTTAGCACAGGCTTCATTTATTTTTAATCGGCATTTTTATGACAATATCAATGACATAAAAGTGAATTACCTCGGGACGAATCAATTGTATCAATATCATCAGAAAGCCTGGGAAAGGGAAACTGAATTATCACAATAATCGTTAACTATCTATTGATTTTAAAACTGGTTATACTTCACGGTTAAATAATTTGACTTATGTTAAGAAGGAATAATAAAGCGTGTTTGAATTTCCAAAATTCACTAAAAACAGTGTAAAAAATGATGTGTTATCGGGTTTAACCGTAGCGCTTGCTCTTGTGCCTGAAGCGGTGGCATTTGCATTTGTGGCGGGTGTTGATCCGATGATTGGTTTGTACGCTGCCTTTATGGTGGGTTTGGTGACCTCAATCTTTGGTGGACGCCCTGGTATGATATCCGGGGCAACGGGGGCAATGGCCGTTGTTATGGTCTCGCTTGTTAGTGTCCAAGGTGTGCAATATCTTTTTGCTGCTGTATTGCTAGCCGGTTTGTTTCAAATGTTATTTGGTGTATTGCGTTTCGGTAAATTTATTCGAATGGTGCCACACTCGGTCATGATTGGCTTTGTCAATGGATTAGCGATTGTTATTTTTCTTGCCCAACTTGGCCAATTTAAAGTTAAAAATGCACAAGGTGGTTTTGAGTGGTTACAGGGACCTCCGCTTTACATCATGTTAGGTTTAGTGTTGCTAACCATGGCTATTATTCATTACTTACCGAAACTGACTACCGCTGTTCCTTCAACGTTGGTTGCCATTGTCGTTGTTACTTTATTGGTGTATTTCGTACCGGCATTAGATACGCGTACAGTAGTGGACTTCCTTCGTTCTATGTCTGGTGATGAAAATGCAACCATTGCAGGTAGTTTACCTACTTTTGCATTGCCTGCTGTGCCATTTTCATTGGAAACGCTTGAAATTATCTTACCTTATTCATTGATCCTTGCAGCTGTTGGCTTGATTGAATCATTACTTACCTTGACCGTTGTTGATGAAATGACAAATACCCGTGGTCGTGCCAATAAAGAGTGTATTGCTCAAGGTGCGTCTAATATGGTTAATGGTGTATTCGGTGGTATGGGTGGTTGTGCCATGATTGGTCAATCGATGATTAATATTAACTCTGGCGGACGTGGTCGTCTATCGGGTATTACTGCTGCATTAGGTTTGCTTGCCTTTATACTTTTCGCTTCAGGTTTAATTGAAGTTGTGCCATTGGCTGCATTGGTCGGTGTAATGTTTATTGTGGTTTTAGGTACTTTTGAATGGGCTTCATTTAAAATGATGCGTAATGTACCTAAAAAAGATGCCTTTGTTATCGTTTTGGTGAGTGCTGTTACGGTTATGACTGATTTAGCGATTGCGGTATTTGTTGGTGTTATTGTTTCTGCATTGGTGTTTGCTTGGCAGCATGCGCGTCATATTCACGCAATTAGTGATATTAACGAAGCGGGTGATGAAAAAGTGTATCGTGTTAATGGTCCTTTATTTTTCGGTTCAGTGAGTAACTTTTTGGAATTATTTGATGTGACCAGTGATCCTGAGTGTGTGATTGTTGATTTTGTTGGCTCGCGTGTGGCAGACCATTCTGCTATTGAAGCGATTAGTGTATTAAATGAGCGTTATACACGTGAAGGTAAACGTCTGCATATTCGTCATTTGAGTCGTGATTGTCGAGAGTTATTACGTCGGGCGGGGATACTGGTAGAAATTAACTTAATTGAAGACCCTTCTTATAAAGTAGCTTCGGATATATTGTCTTAAGTTAGCCGCAAGATAAAAAAACAGGTCAATGACCTGTTTTTATTTGTTTGAAATACGCGTTGGATAATAAATTTCGTCTTCCTTGGTGCGCTGTGTATTTGTTTTAGCATTCCATAATGAAAACCAAATATGTTGTTGACGTAAATTCTTCTTTTTATGCTTCATTTTTTTGCTCCTATTTTATTTTGTGATGGTTAATCTAGAGGATTAATATTACAAACAAATGACAATGATTAACTTTCACTAGTCAGTGATTAATAACATGAAGATATAATTATTTATATCAAGTCTTTTTGGTGTTTTTATCTATTAAATATACAATATGTTACAAAATAAATTCCACGAAAAATAAATATTTTATCTATATTTTTTAAACTCTTAGATTGTTGAATAATAAAATTGATTTAGATTATTTAAGGGTAAATATTTACTATTTTTATCGAGGTTAATTCTGTAAAATTTGCAGTCATTAATAAAGTTAAATAGAATCTCAAAAATTGTTGTACTAGTTCATGTTTCTTATTTCTTTATATAACAATATAGCTACATATTGAGAAAAAAGATGTAAACTACGCCACTTAATTATGTCCTAGCTACTTGGAAATAGGAATGTATTTCCAAGTCGTTGGAGTGAAATTAATTTTCAATACCACGTGATGGATAAATACGACTAGACTACTAGGGTCGTATCATTGGTCACACCAAAATTTAAAATAATAGTGCAGGTTATTTGAAGGTTGTTTTTCAAATCCTGCGTAATAATCAATTTATGTAAATTAGTCGAGGTAATTAATGATTAAAAAGATCGGAGTATTAACAAGTGGTGGGGATGCCCCAGGCATGAACTCAGCAGTACGTGCTGTTGTGCGTTGTTGTCTTGGGAATGATATCGAAGTATATGGTATTCATGATGGTTATGCTGGACTTCATCAAGATAAAATCGAAAAAATGAACCGTAGTTCAGTTTCCGATATTATTAACCGTGGTGGTACGGTATTAGGTAGTGCACGTTTTCCTGAGTTTAAAGAAGTAAAAGTGCGTGAAGAAGCAATTAAAAATCTAGAAAAACATGGTATTGAAGCACTTGTTGTTATTGGTGGTGATGGATCATACATGGGCGCTAAAAAACTCAGTGAAATGGGCTATCCCTGTATTGGTATTCCTGGCACGATTGATAATGATATCGCGGGGACGGATTACACTATCGGGTTTATGACTTGTTTAAATACCGTTGTTGATGCTGTTGACCGTTTGCGTGACACTTCTTCTTCTCACAACCGTACTTCTATTGTTGAAATTATGGGCCGTCATTGTGGTGATTTAACGCTTTGGGCAAGTATTGCTGGTGGTAGTGAATACGTTATCGTTCCTGAAATTGATTTCAATGTTGATGATCTATTAGCACAAATTAAATCTGGTCAGGAAAAAGGCAAAAAGCATGCAATTATTGCTATTACTGAACATGTTACTAATGTGCATGAATTAGCTAAAACGATTGAAGCTAAAACGGGTTCAGAAACACGTGCAACGGTACTTGGTCATATTCAGCGTGGTGGTGCTCCAATGGCATTTGACCGTGTTTTAGCAAGCCGTATGGGTGCTAAAGCCGTTGCGTTGTTAATGGAAGGCAAGAGTGCTCGTTGTATTGGTATTCAAAATAATAAATTAGTTGATCATGATATCATCGAATGTTTGGAAGAGATGCAACGTCCATTCCGTCAAGATCTGTACAATTTATCTCAAGCACTATTCTAGGAATAATTGCTTTAACACTTTATTATGTTAGTGACTCGAATTAACATGATGTTGATAATATTTAAAGCCTGCCTCTGGTAGGCTTTTTGTTATCTATCCATAAATAAAGGAACTAAAAATGACAAATTCGACTAACCCTTTTGAGCCATTGATGGAAATATATCAACATGAGGAAGTAAAAAAAACAATCAGACCGGCCCATGAGTTAGTGGGTTTTTTGTGTTGCATTGCTGCTTCTCCTAAGCCATTAGCGTTAGATGAATGGTTTCCTAACTTATGGAAAGATGGGATAGATCCTTCCTTTGCAGACGAAACGTTAGCGGTGGACTTTGCTACGGCGGTATTAGCTTCTTATGAATGTTGTTTGTTTAGTTATCGTGAGTTTTCTCATTTACTTCTGCCAACCAATGATTGGCTAGATACTGATGCTAATCCAACGGAGCAAGCAAGTCTTTTTGCTGCGGGCTATCTATCTGCTTTTACATTAACGGAAAGTCATTGGCAGAATTTAAATTTAACACCGGATTCTAATACCGAAAAATTATTACAAACAACGATGTTACTACTTAGTAAAATGGCCTCACCAAATACGATTGAGCCAGAAATGAAAGCCTTGTTTGATGAATTACCTGATATGCCTGATATTGTCGATATTTTAGCGCAATTGCTAACCACCCTCGGTAATGTTTCAGTGTCGATTGATGACGATGATGAGTGAATACAATAGCGGAAAGATAAGCTTTTATGCGGATTACTTCTCATTAGTTTTTGAAAATGACGATTTCATTGTTATTAATAAGCAAGCGGATATTAACTTTCATAGTGAAGATGGTGAGTTTGGTGTTGTGGTTGCCGCTGAAAAGGCATTAGGATGCAAACTTTATAGCGTGCATCGTCTAGATAAAATGACTTCAGGTATTATTTTGTTGGCTAAATCTCCACAGATTGCAGCGCAATTGACGTTATTATTTACTGAACATTCGATCCAAAAGTATTATTTAGCAATTTCAGATAAAAAACCTAAAAAGAAACAAGGGTTGGTAAAAGGTGGGATGGAAAAGTCGCGCCGTGGAATGTGGAAATTAACAAAACAGAAAGATAATTTAGCGATTACACAGTTTTTTAGCCGTAGCTTAGGGGATGGGTTGCGTGTTTTTCTTATTAAACCTCAAACGGGTAAAACTCATCAAATTAGGGTCGCATTGAAAAGTGTCGGGAGTCCGGTATGCGGGGATCCGCTTTATGCTGAAAAACTGAATCATTATGACCGTGGTTATCTGCATGCCTATCAGATTGATTTTACTTTGAATGGCGACGATTATAGTTTTTACTGTGAGCCGCAAAAGGGGCATTTATTCAACTGCGAAGGTTATGTAAAAACAATTAACGAAGTAGGCAACTTCGCATTACTCAATTGGCCTAAAGTATAACGGCTTTTACCCGCCGTTATACTGATCAGATTAAGCAAATTCTGTCCAAATAGGTGCATGATCCGACGGTTTTTCAATACCACGTAATTCGTAATCAATGCCCGCATCAATGGTTTTATCCGCTAGTTTTTGGGTCGCTAAAATAACATCAATACGTAAACCACGGTTATCATCAAATCCTCGTGAACGGTAATCGAACCAACTAAATTGATCATCGACTTCTGGGTTTAATAGACGGAATGTATCGCTAAAACCAAAACTCATTAATTTAGCCAGCCATTCGCGCTCTTCGGGTAAAAAGCTACATTTTTTAGTTTGTAACCAACGTTTAGCGTTATGATCGCCAATACCAATATCTAAATCTAATGGTGAAATATTAATATCACCCATCACAATAACGTTATCGTCACTGCTATGGTGAGTTTCTAGGTAAGTATTTAGATCAAGGTAGAACTGACGTTTATAAGGGTATTTAGTCTCGTGGGTTTGATTTTCCCCCTGAGGAAAGTAACCATTTAAGATCTGAACGGGTTCACCTTGTTCATTTTCAGTTGTTACCATGATCATGCGTTTTTGGTGTTCTTCGTTATCCGTCGGAAAACCATATTGTACTGCTGTGGGTTCTTTTTTACATAGCATTGCCACGCCGTAGTGGGCTTTTTGGCCGTGATAATAAACATGGTATCCCATTGCTTCAACCGCTTTCACGGGAAATGCATCATTATCAACTTTGATTTCCTGTAAGCCAATTACATCGGGTTGGTGTTTGTCGATAATGGCTTGTAATTGATGAAGACGAGCGCGTAGCCCGTTGATATTGAATGAGATAACTTTCATAGAAAAACGCCTTAATAGGAATAAATATTAAGGCTGAATGTACCTTGCTAAAGCAGATAACTCAATAGAGTGGAGGAGAAATTAGCTTAATGTGGCTAAAACATGATGTAGATGATCTACGGTTTCGAGTCCGCTGTCGGTTAAATACCCACCATCTGGTTGGCTAATTAATCCTTTTTCAAATAGTGATTTTGCGGAATTTACGATTTCAGGGCTGGCATCATTATGAATTTTAATACCTTCTAATTGTGATTTTTGTGGGAACTTCGCTAATAATTTAATTTCGTCGAATAGTGTATCTTGGTAGTTTTTAATCATTATTATTCACCTTATTTAATAGACAGTTAAAATATATAATCATAATTTCCCTTGAAATTGCAAACACTAGTATTGGTGAATCAGGGCTGGATCATGGTATTGATAAAAACAGCTAAAAATTATGAAACCACTTCAAATTATCGCAAGCTATTTAACAATGATAAAATTTGTTGGCTATGCATTTTTGTAAAACGAATAAGCATCGCACTGGATGTTTGCATGAGTAACTGATTCTTGGCTAATGCTGCACTTTCGGCTGCGAAGTCAGTGTCTAAAATACGCGAACGTGACGCTTCGCTATTAATTGACATCGTTTCAAGGTGACTGATCGTATAGGCTAAACGGTTTTGTTGAGCACCGTAGCTTGCCCGTTCATTGGTTATCTGCTGTAACGCATTATCAATGATGTTAAGACTGTCAGAAACGCCTTCTGGATTTAATACATTAATATTTTTCTGGGTCGTTTTAAATCCAGTTTCTTCATTTAACCCTATTTTTGTTAACACATTAAGTTGTTCTGTTTGATTATCTAGGCCACCACTGATTGTTATCGCATTTTCTTCTGATTCAAAAGAGAGTGTGCCATGGTAATGTGTTGAACCGATTCCAGTTTGTAAAAGATTAGTTTCAGATTGTTCAATGCTAATATCTGCGCCAGAACGGGATGTTATCGATAATTCGCCTTGTTCTGTTTCACTTGCGATAATATCTGTATTAGCCAACTGTAAATTAATCTGTTCAATGATTTCATTTATATTTTGAGAGTTAGTTAGATCAATGTCGATATCGTTAATTTTAATACCTGTTGAACTACTTGGTGATTGAGTAAAATTAGGCGGTGGTAATACAATTTGATTAATGGCATGCACGGTTACATTTGTTTTATCAGATAATTGATTGAATGCATTGGCAATATCCGTCGCGCTGGAAATTGGTTGGTTAATATCTAGTGCATAACCATTAATCATTATTTGATCCGAATAAGTGATGGGATCTCCTGTCAAACTTACACCCTGTAACTTATTGATCGTTTCAGTTTGATGTAAACCTAATTGTGAATAATTTAAATCACCGATATCAAGTGTGATATTGCCTCCCTCAAGGCCAATATTAAAACCATGTTGACGTTCAGAAAATAATTTAATCCCATTAAATTGAGTTTGATTCATCATGTTTTCAATGCTGTTTGATAACATTGTTATTTCATTGGCTATTGCCATTCGGTTATCCTGAGAATTAGTATCGTTACCTGCTTGTACCGTCAGTTCTCGCATACGTTGCAATACATTCGTCGTTTCACCTAAGGTACCTTCGGCAACCTGCAATAAACTGATGCCGTCATTTGCATTACGAATAGATTGATTGTAACCACGAATTTGTGATGTCATTCCAGCGGTGATCGCAAGCCCCGCAGCATCATCACTTGCGCTATTCACACGTAATCCGGAGGATAGTCTTTGCATGCTCGTTGATGCATTACTCTGCGCTAAATTCAATTGCGTCATTGCAAACATTGGCATGCTGCTATTTAACTTGATGGGCATATTTTATCGATAATAATGTCCTGAATAATAACAAATAGGGAGATAATTAACTTATCGGCAGCGTGAAAAAAAACTTAATTATTGAAACGAGAAGTATAAAGGCTGATAAATGGATCAGGATTGGTAACCGTTAGGTATCTGAAATATAATCGTTTTTATATTGTTATTTAAAACATGGGGTAATAAGGTGTGAATCACAAAAATATATTCTCCTATTATAGAGATTGCTATAAAGAAGATAGTGCCGATCTTAACCTTTGGAATTTAAATAAATTAAAGCGCGCCGATCGTTTCATTTTACAGGGACAAGACGATTTAGGCTGTGGTTTTCTTTCTCGATTACCAATACCGGAAGCATTTGCAGAACCAATGATGAAGCAGGTTGAAATTTATCAACGTGAACGTGTTTTATTGTATGTGAGTTTTATGCTAGTCGGAAAACTTGATATAAAGGGAGAAGAAAAACAGGTTGTTTCACCTCTATTATATAACGAAGCGGTTATTGAGAAGGAGGCCGATTGCTATTACTTTTCGGTTAATAGTCAAACACCAGAGGTTAACGAATCTTTAGTCCAAGTCTTGATGCCTGAAGGTGACCGTCAGCCTAATATGGCGTATTCCGATCGTATTCAATCGCCTGCGTTATGGACCTCTTTTTTAAAGAATAGTCCATTGCAATTAGATTTATTATCTCTGCTTCGTTTTCCTAAACTATCGACATCATCTGACATTAAAAAAGCACTTAAAGCAAGTTCGCCGACACTTTTGCCCGTTTCAATGTTGGTATTTGTAGAACGTTCGGTTAGTAGCAGGGGCGTTATTCATGAGTTAGATGAAATAATTGAGGGTGAAAATTTCTCCAAGCCACTGCTGAATTTAGCCTCTGCTCAACACCAACAGAATCAGTCTATTCCTGTAAAATATGATTATTTGCCTGGTTTATTGTCTACTCCTCAAAAGAAAATTATTTCGATTGCGGCAAATGCCGACCTTGGTTGTGTTTCTGGACCGCCAGGCACAGGAAAAAGTTATACTATTGCTGCGGTTGCTGCAGAACATATGGCGAGGGGACAATCTGTACTTATCGTCGCAAATAATGATGTCGCGTTAGATGTTATCGCTGAAAAACTGGCAACTAACTTTGGTTTAAATGACGTTTCTTTACGAGCGGGTCAAAAAGCATTTTTAAAAAAATTAAAAAGTTATATAGCAGATTTACTGGCTGGATACTTGACCGAGGAGGAATTAAAAGAGCCTAAGGAAATTGAGTCTGAATTAAAGTTGCTTAATCACTCCCTTGGTTTGTTAGAAACCAAGTTTGTGAAGTTTTGCCATAAAGCAATTATCAGAGGGCAGCGTTTAAGACGTGTAGAGCAAAAAAATATGCAATGGTTAAAACGGTTTTATTTAGCTATCGCAGGAAGAGGAATACGCGAGTTATCTCAACATTGGCGAGCATTAGACGAAATAAATTTACAATTGATTAACCGTGAAGCATTAGCCAGTGATTACCTTAATATATTAAAAAATAAAAATTTACGGACATTTGTTGAATCAAACAGAAAATCACTTCAAGCATTTAATAAAGCTATTCGGAGTCGTACTTCTAAAAGGCAGTTTGAGTTATTTTCCGATATTGAATTTTCTGCATTACTGTCAGCGTTTCCTATCTGGCTAGTCAGCTTAAATACGTTATATCGCGTATTACCGCTTCAAAAAGAACTCTTTGATTTGGTTATTATTGATGAAGCAACTCAGTGCAATATTAGTAGCTGTATTCCCGCATTATATCGTGCTAAAAGAGCATTAATTGTTGGAGATACCAAACAGTTAAGACATTATTCATTTCTAGCCAAAAGTAAAGAATTACAATTAATGGCTAAAAATAATATTAGCGCTTCAGAAGAGGGGGTAATGAGTTATCGCGAGAATGCTATTTTAGATTTAACATTGAATGCCTTAAGTAGCCAAAAACAACTCGCGTTTTTGGATGAACATTTCCGAAGTAAACCGGAATTGATTCATTTTAGTAATCAGCAATTTTATCAAAATAAATTAAAAGTGATGCAGCATCGCCCCAGCACAAGTAGTGGTCATTTACATGTACATCGGATTAATGGTTTTCGTGATAAATTTGGCGTGAACCGAATAGAGGCAGGCGAAGTCATTGCGACTATTCAACGGATTATTAGTGAACAAATGACAGCCGGTATAGAGCATAGTATTGGTGTGATTTCTCCTTTTCGGAATCAAGCTGATTATATTGCAAAGGAAATTGCCATTACGTTTAGTGAATCAGTGATCACTCAATACAAAATAAGAGTCGCAACGCCCTATGGTTTTCAGGGCGAAGAGCGCGATATTATGCTTATATCATTTAGTCTCGATAATGAGTCAAAAAGGGCTGCAGCTTATCTCAATAAAGCGGATGTTTTTAATGTGGCCATAACACGTGCGCGCCAACAGCAATATCTCTTTATTTCTCTAAATGAAAAACAGTTACCAGAACATAACTTATTAAGACTGTATTTGAGTTCGATAAATACGTACCAAATTAATCATTCAATGTCGCCATCTATCGACGATTTCCAGCGATGTGTTACTGCAGATTTAAATAATCATAATATTGAAACATGGTTAGGGTATGCAATAGCAGGTATCGATATTGATGTTTTATGTTGTTATCAAGGCCAATATTTAGCATTGGATTTAATTGGTTATCCTGGGCCATGGGCTGATTATTTTGAATTTAATACCTATAAATTATTTAAACGAGCGGGGGTGGATGTGTTACCAATTAGTTATGGATTATGGGTGACGGATAAAGCCAGTTGCCTACGCGAGATTATGAATAAATTGAATATATCCATATAAGAAATTTACATAAAGTATAATATTTTCAAGGCATTATAAGTGTTATAAATAGCGTTTAAGTGTATGTTTAACGGTGCGTTTATTTATATAAGTTGATTAATCCTCGTGATAATTTTTATGTTTACGACTATGTCACTAAATTGATTAATGAAATTTGCAAACTTAAATTTCAGTCTCCCAACGAAAAATTAGAAAGCATCAGTATGAGTAATATTGATCATCCTAGTTTGTATGAAACGGCTAATTTATTCGTAAGGTGTGAATGGTAATAAATATGAAAAATAAGAAAATAGTGTTATCTGTGGTTATTGTTGCTCTTATTACATTAATATCAATGGCTTTATTTTTCGCCAATGAAAAAAATAAGAATGATGAGTATGTAAAAGCTATTGTAAAAGAAGCATTTTCAGATAACGAAGCGACAAGAAATAATGCAAAAGAAAAACTAGCATTATTAGCAAAAAATGGGAATCCTACTGCTCAATATCGTTATGGCGAAATCTTGTCTAGAGAAAACGATATGAAAAATTCTTTGTATTTTATTGAGTTAGCCTCTGAAGCCGGTGTATTAAAGTCAACTGAACTGTTAGGTATACTTTATTTAAAAAGTAAAAAAAATGAAGAACAATTAAAAGGGTTTAACTTATTAAACCAGACAGCAGAAAAAGGTTTATCGCTTAGTCAAGGTTATCTTGGAGGTTGCTTGCAGAATGGTCGATGTTCTCTGCCAAAAAATGAGTATTTAGCTTTTTATTGGCTTAGTTTAGCGGCTGAAAATGGTGAGACAGATGCTGGGTTTCGTTTAAAAATAGGGAAAATAAAAGAAGTAGAGATAAGTAGCCAAAGAACAAAAGAAGAAACTCAAAAAGTAATTTGTGAGATTGCCCCATCATCTAAAGATTGTATTCGATAACAATATTTTTTTATATTATAAGCCATCTAATTGGTGGTTTTTTATCACATATTAATAGCAGTCGAGATGAAAACGGTCAGTTTGATTAGTGCTACATTATAAGATCACCAATAATTATTAGACAATGCTTATTAAAGTAATAACGTGTTATAAAATATAGGGATATGCTAGGAAATATTTGTTAATTTATTTTATTTAAATAAAAGGACATATATGTTACATCTAATGAAATTGAAATTTATATATGGGTTTCTAATCGGTTTTTTTATTGTGTTAGTTATTTTAACAATGAAAAATTCTCCAACGGTTATGCCTGTACAAAGTTTATTATATAATTCATTCTTAGTCGGCACTGCTTGTGGTTTATTCTTTACTTTTATTCAATTGCTTTTTTGTATTATCTCAAATGTCGATGATGACGAGAGTTACGTGAATTCAAGTTCAAATAACTATATTGATGATAACTATGATGGTAGTGGTGATGGAATGAGCGATAATTAATCATAATTGTTAAGGCAATTATGGATATTTTACCTCTCACTGGGTTTGGTTGAGTATTATGTATTGATATGGATTTAAGCCTGTTATAAACAGTAAATAATTTGAGAAAAATTTAATCTATGAAAATAACAGATATTAGTATCGCAATTGTAAAAAATACGGACAAACAATTTTTAATTAGCTTACGCGCTAAAGATGCTCATCAAGGTGGGAAATGGGAGTTTCCAGGCGGTAAAGTTGAACAGGGTGAACAACCAGAACAGGCGATGTGCCGAGAGTTACTTGAAGAGGTCGGAATAACCGCCATTGATTATCAATTGTTAGAAACCAAGTTTTTTGATTATGGAGATGCGGCCCTTAATTTACATTTTTATTTAGTAGCTGGTTTTACCGGTATTGCGCAAGGTAAGGAAGGCCAGCCTATTAAATGGGTGAGTAGAGAAGGGTTAGCTGACTATGATTTTCCTAAGGCAAATCAAAGTGTTATTGATATCCTTTAATTCTCTTCGCGTATGCGCATAAAGCTGGCAAATCGCGGTACATTATTTTTGGTTTTACCAATATATTGATAAGTGATAGTTGAGCCAATAGCAGGGGGATTTTCACGCTCATGATCGCTAAATCCAGTGCCTATTTTGAAGATAATACCATCTGTTGTTTTCACTCGTAATGCTCCGAGTCGTGCTGCATTTCGCCCTTTACCGGGAAGATGTGCAAGTACAATGGCTTCTGCATCTTGATATTTTTTTAGTTTCATTAAATCTTTGCTGCGTTTAGCCTGATAATACGCTTCTCCTCGGTGTAACATTAACCCTTCTCCACCCTCCTTGAGTATCGTCTCTAATAACGCTTGTAGCTGAGAATTATTGGTTACTTTTTGTTGGGGAATCATTTGTAAATAAGGGGAGTCGGTTTGATTAACAATATTTTTCATTTGTCGAATACGTTCACTAAAAGTATCTTTCGACGCAGGCATATCAAAGATCATAAAAGTGATTTTTTGCCAATCCTGTTCGCTGGCATTGAATTGGCGAACGATACCAGAAACGAGTTCAAATTGTTCGCGACCAATCCATAACTCACCATCCAGTGGAATGTCGGGAAAGTGTTGCGTAAACCATTTAGGCGCATTGAAAATATTACCTTGACGAGAAATAAGGTTGGTACCATTCCAATAACCGCGCACACCATCAAGTTTTTCACTGATCCAATATTGCTGAATATCAATATCATCTTTATAAATACTCGCAAGTTGAATGTTGGGCGGGGCTGCTGCTTGGCTGAGCGATGAAAAGGCAAATAAAATAACGAAGATAAAATAAAAGCGCATAAAAAAACCTCCTAAATAAAAGTGTAAGTTTAGGAGGCTTTAGGTAATTTGGTAGGTTTGTTTATTTATTCAACAAATCGCATTGAAAGATCAACTGCTTGGACGTGTTTAGTGAGTGCGCCAACGGAAATGTAATCAACGCCTGTTTGTGCATAACTAAGGATAGTCTGGCTGTTAACGTTGCCCGACACTTCAAGCGCTGCTGTTTTATTTCTTTCATTATTGATTGCAACGGCTTCAACCATCATTGGAATGGTAAAGTTATCAAGCATAATACGTTGCGCACCAGCTTCTAATGCTGCTTTTAATTCAGTGATACTTTCAACTTCAACTTCAACCCATCGTTCCGGATGCTGTTGATTTGCGATTGCAACTGCCTGAGCAATGCCGCCGCAAGCAAGAATATGATTTTCTTTGATTAAATAGGCATCGTATAAACCAATGCGGTGATTATGACCACCACCACATAACACTGCATATTTAGAAGCGTTACGTAAGCCTGGTAAGGTCTTCCGTGTATCAAGCAGCTTACAATTAGTGCTGGATATTAAGTCCATATATGCTTTAACTTTTGTGGAAATACCCGATAAGGTCTGAATAAAATTAAGTGCAGTGCGTTCCCCTGTTAGTAAGGTTCGCGCAGGGCCTTCTAAGGTAAATAACGTATCGTTTGGTTTAATAATATCACCGTCTTTTACTGACCAAGTGATGGTGACATCATCTCCTAGTTGACGAAATACCTCTTCGGTCCATTCCTTTCCACAAAATACGGCATCTTCTCGAGTAATAACCATCGCTTTTGCTTGTTTACCTTCGGGAATTAAATGTGCTGTAATATCGCCTTCGGTAGCGGATAATCCATTTAAATCTTCGTGTAATGCTATTTTAACACTCTGTGTAATTTCGTCTTGAACCATGATGTTTTCCAGAAAAACGATGAAAAAGTAGATATTACCTGCAATGACTTGTGAATAGCAATGATCTCTAGCGTGAACTCTTATAAAATAGGGCCAATAATAAAGTAGAGGCATGTATGACATTGATAATTGGTTTAACCGGTGGTATTGGTTCCGGTAAGTCAACGGTATCTCGTTATTTTTCGGCATTGAAAGTCGAGGTTGTTGACGCAGATATTGTTGCACGCCAAGTTGTTGCTAAAGGACAACCGGTACTACAGCAAATAAAATCACATTTTGGTAAAGATGTATTAATTGATGGAGAATTAAATAGGCCATTTCTTAGGGAAAAAATATTTAAGGATGATGCCCAACGGATATGGCTAAACAGTGTATTACATCCTTTAATTAATAAAAAAATACGGCATGATTTATCGCTGGCAACGGGAAAGTATGTGTTATTAGAAGCACCGTTATTATTTGAAAACAATTTAGATGACTTGACGAATTATAATATTGTGGTCGATATTGACCCCGTATTGCAAGTGAAGCGAGCTAGTGCGCGTGATGGTGTATCGGTTAAAAATATTAAAGCTATTATTAATAAGCAAATTAGCCGAATAGAACGAATAAAAAGAGCTGATTTTATTATTGTAAATAACGATTTATCGTTACGTGATTTAGAGTGCCGCGTCGTCGATTTAGATAAACAATTGCGTGCTTTGTAAATATACCCGTTACCATTTAAGATGCAGCAATCAGCAAGACGAGAGCAGATTCTAGGCATAAAGGTGAAGATCTAACGGGTTAAATCGAGACGTTATAACAACGAAGAAGTTTGCCTCTCGTCTTGCCCTGCGTGTCACTAGCTCGTTTCTTATAAACCATGGCAATACTGCGTTATAATATTCGATAAGGGCTAGCCATTAAAGATGTAAAGTCTTGTTTTTACATCTACCGATAGAGGATTAACGCAGTTAATCGCTCGAAAGGTCATCATGTTACGCCTTGCCTTGGTATCCGAGCTAGTGACTGATAAACGCATCTTGATTGGTAACGGGTATAATTATCGGAAAATTGAGTTAAAGATGCACTGAACTGTATCTTCAAGTAGAATACCCCTTTAAGCATTTTAATTTGACTAAAAACTAGATAAAAACATGATCACTTTTGAATATCCTCTCAACGAAAAAAATCGTAGTTATTTACGTTTTGAATTTTTATTTTTACAAATAAATTCAAGCATCTCTTTTAAACAAACCAGTGATTCCATCGCCTTTTTTAAGGCATTGTTTGATTTGCTCGAATTGACTGAGCGCACTGATATTCGCCACGATTTAATTAAAGATTTAGAGCTTTTATCTGAACAGATGAAAGGGTGGTTGCAGCATAAAGATGTTAATCATACTGCTATTCGTGAATTAATCGCAGAAATTGATCAGCTAAATAATGCATTATTTTCAATGCCGAAGCATCTTCGCTTTTATAAAACGAATCGCTTTTTGACTTCACTTAAACAGCGTTTTTCAATTCCCAGTGGTTGTTGTAATTTCGATTTACCACAGTTTCACTTTTGGAATGAGACTAAGTTAGAGAAACGCCAGGAAGATGCTAAAAAATGGTTTAGTCATTTTGCTAATCTCGAGCAAGCTCTTTCTTTATTTTTAAAAATAAAACGTTCTCAAGGTATTATTACAGACCAAATTGCGCAAGCTGGGTTTTATCAGGGAGAAGTTGAAAATAGTGGATTTATCACCATTAAAGTTGAAAAAGAGCATGCAGTTTACCCGATGATTAGTGGCCATAAAGATCGTTTCTCATTGCGTTTTATTAGCACGACGGAAGCCAATGACAATGCATTAAATATCCCTTTTAAACAAATTATTTGCTAATAAGAGTATTGATTATGAAAGTGAATTGTCCAACGTGTAAAAAAGAAGTGGAATGGAATGCGGAGAGCATTTATCGTCCATTTTGCTGTAAACGATGCCAATTGATTGATTTAGGTGAATGGGCTGATGAAGAAAAAAGAATAAAAGGTGAGCCTGCTAACCCTGATGAGTTGGTCACCGGTAAAACTATTCATTTTGATTAAGGAAATATATTTATGTTATTAACCACTTTTTTAGACAAGCTATCTTCAACGCCTGAATTAATTGCATTCAGTGATACCATGGCGACCATAGATGCATCTTATCAATTTACAGAAACTGCTTTTGAAAATGGCGAGCAAGCTAATGCTGCGGGTGAAAATTCAGGATCTTGTAAAATATTTTCGTTCGCTAAGTTAAACGGCTTAGATAAAATGCAAACATTAGCTTGTTTTGGTTCATATTATCGTGATGATGTCCTTCAAAATCGACAGGGAAATGATCATCAAAATATTCGTCAATTTATGATTAATGGTTGGGAAGGTATTAACTTTTCAGAACAAGCATTAACTGAAAAATAGAGTTAAAGCTAATATTGGGTGTTCACCTCTAAGCTTATTCCGCAGGTCGATCACTCAATACTCTTACTGTGTTTTAATATTGTTAATTCCCTGAAAGCGCTTCATGTTAACCTTGTTTTACCCACGGAGTGGTAGATAAACACATCTTGATTGTTAAGGGGAAATGCCACCCAATGTATTAAATAACCCATCATTATTGTATTTCTTTTACCATCATCAATCTCTACCTTAAAAAATGTTTATCGCACTGCTCACCATACTGTTATTCGACTGCTATTGAAATTAGCATGGTGATATTGAATTTATAATTAAAAAAGAATAGTGTGATGACTTGATTGAATTAATTTAGGATTCAGAGTGGCGCTATCAATTATAAAAGAAATAGCTGATTTAGATTTCTCTTCCTTAATCATTTCATGTGAACGCATTACGTTATGTGCTATCAATGCTGATTTTGCTGAGGAAATTTTTGCAGAATTTAATGCAGATATAACGCGTTATATGGTGCCTAAGCCTGCTGTTAATATAACGGATACCTTAGCATTTATTGATGGTTCTCTTAACGGGATGAAACAAGGTCACGAAATTGTTTTAGCGATTATTAAATCGGATAATAATGAATTTTTGGGATGTTGCGGTTTGCATGGGCGAGGCGAATTAGAATTGGGTATTTGGTTAAAAAAAGGAGCTCATGGCAATAAATATGGTTTAGAAGCAATTAAAGGATTATCAATTTGGCTAATTGATCATATTGAATTTGATTTTTTAATCTATCCCGTAGATAAGGCTAATATTGCGAGTAGAAAAATTCCAGAATCACTTGGTGGTGAAGTTTATAATACCGTTCAAAAAACGTCACAATCAGCTATTGTTCTTGACGAGGTTATTTATAAAATAACCCATGCTAATCTTGTTGCAGCTGTTGCATAGGAAAAATTAATGGAAAATAAACAGGTTTTAATTGTTAATCTCTTTGATAAAAGTGCATTTAAAAATAGTTTTGATCAGCGTATTACAGAAGTCTTTGAACCTTTATCGGTGTCTTATCACACTGTTTATTTAGAGAATATTAACCAGATAACACAATGTAAAGAATATACTCATCTGCTGATTTCCGGTTCAACGGAAAGTGCCATGGAGGAAAACGCTTGGTATGCCGACCTTGCCCGCATTCTTACATTATTTATTTCAGCAGAAAAATCGGTTCTTGGAATTTGCTTTGGTCATCAATTCATTGTTCGTCATTTGCTTGGGAAATCACATGTACGTAAGTCATCAACGCCTGAAATTGGGTGGACGGATGTAACACTCGGAGATAATCCTCTTTTTAATAATATTGGTGTATTTAAAGCCGGTGTTTATCATTACGATGAAGTGTTTGATTTAGGTGAGAAATTTGATGTTATCGCACATTCAGCACGTTGTGAGGTTCATGGTTTTCAAGTGAAAGGAAAACGTATTTGGGGCGTACAGTTTCATCCTGATTTTATGTACCAAGATATTTTTACTTTTGCAGATAATGCGCGAAAAAAAGACCCTTTAGCAAATAATTATTTTTGTAATACACCAGTCTCGATCAACGATTTTAGAAAAAACGATCGCGTTTTTCAAAACTGGTTAGAAATTTAGCTGCAGTTACTTACTGAGGGTATTACGCGATTTCAAGTTTATTTACTCTTTATAAAGGCAGGGGATAGCCGGCTTGGGTAGTTTTTAATGCCGCCGGCAAGAAGTAGTTGATTAACCGCCAGCTAATTTGACTGTGTAACCTTTTTTCTCCAATAAGGATTTTACAAGTTCTCGCTGGTCTCCTTGAATTTCGATAACGAAGTCTTTCACACTACCACCCGTTCCGGTTCGCTTTTTGATTTCTTTCGCCAGTTCCTTAAGGGCTTTTGCATCCAGCTGTAATCCTTTTATTAGTATCACACCTTTGCCTTTGCGGCCTTTTGTTTCTCGATGAATGCGGACAATGCCATCACTTTCAGGTGCTTTTTTAGGTTGTTTTGGTTTATCGATTTTTCCACCATCGGTAGAATAAACAAGGTTAAGATCGCCGAAGTCCATATTCATTTCCAATTAACTATTAGTTCCAATCATTTTAACATAGCAATTCGATGCCTTAAATAAACAATTATTATGTTGCTATTACGACGTTTGTTGGGTTTGTTTCGAATGTTAACAATAATTTAATGTTTTGTTTTGTGGAATATAATTTGTTTTTCCCTTCTTTGGTTCTAACCCATTGTTTTTGTAATCTTTAAATTCTGTTTTTCATTAACGGCTTGGAATTTATTTTGGTATAACCTTTGCAGAGTGACCATAACTAAGCCGTTTTAATAGGACATAATTTTGAATTTAATAGAAAGGTTAACAATAAATTTACACTTAGCGTGAATCGAATTAAAGGGGGGATTATTATTTTGAATATTGATTTTAATAATGAAAAAAATAGGCGTATTATATCCGTATCAAATACAAGTGATAATAGTTATCGTGCATATTGATAGGTTAAAAGCGAGGTAGTTAATGGTTTTATCTGAATTAAAAGTAGGCCAAAAAGCAAACATTATAAGTATGTTGGATATGGATCCAACGATGCGTAAAAAATTGCTTAATTTAGGTTTTTTACCAAAAGCGCAAATTGAAATGCTTCGCCTTGCGCCAATGGGCGATCCTGTTGCTGTGCGTTGTGCAAATAGTAGTATTGCATTGCGTAAATCACTATTAAGTAAAATTCATGTGGAGTTGATTGGATGAGTTTGTCCATTGCTACAATTGGTAATCCTAATTCAGGAAAAACAACATTATTTAATGCATTAACAGGTGCTAATCAACAGGTTGGAAATTGGAGTGGTGTTACCGTTGAAAAGAAAACGGGGCAGTTTGCACTTGTTGATGGAAGTCGAGCTGAAGTCACCGATTTACCTGGTATTTATAATTTGGATGCCGATGGTAATTCCCTCGATGAGCGGGTTGCCTTTGATTATATTATGCAAAATGATCCGGATTTATTAATTAATGTGATTGATGCAAGTTGCCTAGAACGGAGTCTCTATCTCACTTTACAATTAAAGGAGTTAGGATTACCTGTTATTGCTGTTATTAACAAAATGGATGTCGCTGAAAAAAAGAAATTGGTTATTAATGAAAAATCGCTATCAAAAGGCCTAGGTTGTCCGGTCATTACACTGTCAGCACATGATTCAACATCCGTTAATAAACTAACGTCGCAATTACTTACCTTGAAACAACAACATTTAAATGAACCTATTGTTCTCAATTATGGTGAACAATTGGAGCCTTTAGTTATTAAGGGCGCTTTATTTTTAAATGAGCATAAACCGCGCCTACAAACTCGTGCATTGGCTGTGAAATTGCTAGAAAAAGATGACAGTGTGCTAACTCTGCTTAACCAAGCTCAAAAAAATGAATTTTGTCAGTTACAGCAACAAACTGCTTTAAATGTCGATATTGATCTATTAATTGCAGATACACGTTATAGCTTTATTTATGATTTGGTACAGCATGCGGTTCGTTTACAGGGCGTCTTGGGTCGTTCTATTTCTGAAAAAATAGATACCTTTGTGATGAATCGTTTTATTGGCATTCCTTTTTTCCTTTTTGTTATGTACTTAATGTTCATGTTTTCAATTAATGTTGGTAGTGCATTTATTGATTTCTTCGATATTGCGGGCGGTGCTATTTTTGTTGATGGTACGGAACAAGTTTTATCTGCAATTTCGACGCCCGAGTGGATTATTAATCTTTTTGCCTATGGCATCGGTAACGGTATACAAACCGTGATGACTTTTATTCCAGTGATTGCTTGTTTATATCTTTTCTTGTCACTTTTAGAAAGTTCGGGTTATTTAGCGCGTGCTGCTTTTGTGATTGATAAAGCAATGCAATGGATTGGTTTACCTGGAAAATCCTTTGTACCCATGATTGTTGGTTTCGGCTGTACTGTACCCGCTGTTATGGCTGCAAGGACATTAGAAAAGGAGCGGGAAAGGTTGTTAACCATTGTCATGTCTCCATTTATGTCCTGTGGTGCTCGCCTGCCTGTTTATGCTTTATTCGCCAGTGCATTTTTTCCTGAAAGTGGGCAATATATTGTTTTCCTACTTTATTTTATCGGTATTGTGGTTGCCATTTTAACCGGGTTTGTATTAAGTCGAACGTTGCTACCAGGTAAAAGTGAAAGTATGTTTTTAGAATTACCCGATTATGAATTGCCAACGTTACGTAATATTTTAACTACGACTTGGCAGAAACTTAAGGGTTTTATATTTGGTGCGGGTAAAACAATTATTGTCGTAGTTACGCTATTAAATGTTATTAATTCAGTCGGTGTCGATGGTACCTTTGGCCATCAAGATACGGATAGCTCTCTTTTAAGTAAGGGAGCACAGTTTGTTACCCCTGTATTATCTCCCTTAGGGATTACTCAAGAAAACTGGCCTGCGACGGTTGGTATTGTGACGGGGTTATTTGCTAAAGAAGCTGTTGTAGGAACACTAAGTAATCTCTATTCGACTAAAAGTGAAGAAGTCAGTGTCGAACTTACATTGTTTGAAAAACTTAATAATGCGGTACAAACTATCCCAGAAAATTTGTTTGGTATTAATCTCAGTGACCCCTTAGGATTAAGTGTGGGAGATGTTGGTGATTTATCCTCTGCTGCCGATGAACAAGGGGTTGATGTGACGGTATACAGTAAAATTCAGCAGGCTTTTGCAAGTAAAGAAGCTGCCTTTGCTTATCTGCTGTTTATTCTATTATATGCCCCTTGTGCTGCGGCTATTGGTGCCATTGTTAATGAAGCCGGGGCAAACTGGGCGCGTTTTATTGTTATTTGGACAACGACGGTTGCTTATATTACCTCTGTTTGTTACTACCAAATTGCCACATTCTCAATGCAGCCGAGCAGTAGTATTGCGTACTTGATTGCATCAATGGTAATTATTTTAACGGTACTGTACTTTTTAAAACGTACGGGCAGTATTCTTAATAAAGCGGCATCATTATGATTTTACAAGAAATATCAAATTTTATAAAAGATGCTAAACGAATTGAAGAGCAGAAACTGCTTAAACATTTCCATTTAAGCCATCAGGGTCTTGAACCGATGATGGCAGTCCTACTAAAACGTGGTAAAATTCATAAAACAATTAATCAGCGAGGTAGTAGATTACCTCCTGAAATTTATTATAGTTGGACTGAAACCGCACAAATACCCACGCTGACGGTTATTTAAAGAAAATATAACTTTTGTATAAATCGTTTTCTTTGACTAGCAATGCATGTATGAATTTTGTACAATCCCTTTCCTAAATTTTTGACCCATTTTGTTATATGAGGCTTTCATGAGTAGTAAAAAAGTAAACCTATTAGATTTAAACCGAGAAGGTTTACGTGCATTTTTTGTTGAATTAGGTGAAAAGCCTTTCCGCGCAGAACAAGTAATGAAATGGATTTATCATTTTGGCTGTGAAGATTTTGATTTAATGAGTAACATTAATAAGAAGTTACGTGAAAAATTAAAGAATCGCGCAGAAATTGTTGCACCAGAAGTAAAAGTTGAGCAACGTAGTAGTGACGGTACGATAAAGTGGGCGATGACGGTGGGTGACCAAGAAGTTGAAACGGTTTATATCCCTGAAAAAGATCGTGCAACGCTTTGTGTTTCTTCTCAAGTTGGTTGTGCATTGGCGTGTAATTTCTGTTCTACTGCTCAGCAGGGGTTTAATCGTAATCTCTCTGTTTCTGAAATTATCGGTCAAGTGTGGCGTGCCGCTAAAATCGTAGGGGTAACGGGCGAGAGTGGTCAACGTCCAATCACGAATGTTGTTATGATGGGGATGGGTGAACCGCTATTGAATCTTAATAATGTTATTCCTGCTATGGAGCTAATGTTAGACGATTTTGGTTATGCTTTATCTAAACGTCGAGTAACAATTTCTACTTCAGGTGTTGTGCCTGCACTTGATATTTTGGGTGACCGCATTGATGTGGCATTGGCTATTTCATTACATGCCGCAAATGATGAATTACGCTCAAAAATGATGCCGATTAATGATAAATATAATATCGCTGAGTTCTTAGCGGGTGTAAAACGTTATATTGAAAAATCGAATGCAAACCGTGGGAAAGTGACCGTAGAATATTTATTATTAGATCATTTCAATGATTCCACGGATCAAGCGCATGAACTTGCGCATTTATTAAAAGATACGCCCTGTAAGATCAATCTAATACCTTTTAATCCATTCCCCGATAATGATTATAAGAAACCAAGTAATAGCCGAGTGGATCGCTTTAATAAAGTGCTGATGGAGTATGGTTATACGGTTATTGTTCGTAAAACCCGTGGTGATGATATTGATGCTGCCTGTGGGCAATTAGTTGGCGATGTTATTGACCGTACCAAACGTACTATGAAAAAGCGTGCAATGGGTGACAACATCGAAGTGAAGCAAGCTTAATATTGAACTAATAACTTGGTTCGTAGTCGTAAAATTATGAATCAAGTTTTTCAAATGATAAACATCCGTCGTTATTCAACGAAACTCATTTAATCGATAATTATTTCAATCTATTAAATTAATACTTTAATTTTATTTGTATCGTCAGATGTGTGTTTTTTGATGTTTACAAATCGATCCGATAGGATTAATTCCGTTAATAATAAAGCGGAAGTGTTAACGTTCTGTTACTTGTTGCTGATTTACATTGTTATTTTTATTTGAAATAATCATTTTTGTGATTCAAGCCTTGCAAGTCTTGTTTTATTCGACACAATACAAGCATCATTTATGCAATTGCTATTATAATATATCCCTACTTTTTTAATGGGGTTGTTCATTGAGGAAATTATGCGTCAGTTTGTTGTTATCTTTTCAGTTTTATTTTTATTAACAGCTTGTGTTTCAAGTGAAACTACAATAACTAAAAATAATCCTTCATCTGGAGGAAAGACCAAATTCGATCCAAAAGCGGCTGCTGAAATAAGAGTGAAATTAGCCGTTGGACATTTAGAAAAAGATAACATGGCAAAGGCAAAGGAAAACCTTGAGAAAGCCTTGGAATATGAGCCGAATAATGCCGATATATATCGTGTTTTTGGTTACTATTATCAACGTGTAAACGAAAATGAAGAAGCAGAAGAACAGTATAAAAAATCGCTCTCTTTAGATAAAAATAACGCCAGAACCTATGGGGTTTATGGGGCATTTTTGTGTAAACAAGAACGTTATGAGGAAGCCGAAACCGCATTTTTAAAAGCAATTAAAGTATCTAATTATACTGGCGTTGCAAATATTTACGAAAATGCGGCCACTTGTTCGGAAAAATCAGGGAATATTGATAAAGCATTAAGTTACTATAAATCTGCATTATCACATAACCCTAAAAAAACGTATTTGAACTTAACACTCGCTAAGATCTTAATTGATAAAAAAGAGTATAAAAATGCACGTGCAAATCTTTTTCAATTTCAAAAGAGTAGCGGAGTAACTGCCGAAAGTTTATGGCAGTGGATCCGTGTTAGTTATGCGACAGGGAAAAGCGCAAGTCTTAATAAATATGCCACTGCTTTGTTGACCGATTTCCCTGAATCTGAACAAGCCTTACATTATTTGAATCATGACTATGAATGAAACTGAAAATGAAATAACCGTTACGTTAGGTAAAGCCCTCCAGGATGCTCGAATACATGCATCATTAACGATAGAGTCAGTTGCTACACAGCTGAATTTAGGGATTGCGACAGTCGGTGAAATTGAAAATGACTTAGTTGAACTGATAACAGATAATAAAATTCCTGTCATTTATTTACGTGGGTATCTGGCTAATTATGCAAAATTAGTTGATTTAAAAAACTTAAATGAATTTTCAGAATATCAGCAATTATCCTCAAAACAACATAAGTCCAAGGATGCATTTTCTTTGAAAAAGCCGGCTCGTTCTAAACATTACGGTCAAAAGTTAATATTGATACTGGTTGTTTTAGCGATTCTAAGTGGCATTGGCTTTGGTATCCAACGTTTGATTGTGAGTGATACTCATATTTTCGAAAGTATTACGGATTTACTCGACTTTGAGACACCTAAACTTTCAACGGGTACTGTTCAACCCATCGATTTGCACGATAAAATTACAACAACGGATGAAGAAGAATAAAGTTTAACGACGTGTTAGTCTTCTTTTTCCAAGTTAATAATGAATTATAAAGAGTATAAAATGAGTCATTCATCATCTATCATCCGACGTAAATCTACTCAAATTATGGTCGGTAATGTACCTGTTGGTGGGGGCGCTCCCATCACTGTTCAATCTATGACAAATACCCTGACAACGGATGTTGCAGCAACGGTTGCTCAAATTAAACGATTAGAAGCTGTAGGGGCTGATCTTGTGCGCGTGTCTGTTCCTACTATGGATGCTGCTGAAGCTTTTAAACAAATTAAGCAACAGACAAAAATCCCTTTAATTGCTGATATTCATTTTGATTATCGAATTGCGTTAAAAGTTGCTGAATACGGTGTCGATTGTCTGCGGATTAATCCTGGTAATATCGGTAACGAAAATCGTATTCGCAGTGTTGTTGATTGTGCTCGCGATAAAAATATTCCAATTCGTATTGGGGTAAATGGCGGCTCTTTAGAAACTGATATTCAAGAAAAATATGGCGAGCCAACGGCGCAGGCCTTGGTCGATTCAGCATTACGCCACGTCGATATTTTAGATCGTCTTAACTTTGATCAGTTTAAAGTCAGTGTTAAGGCATCAGACGCATTGTTAGCGGTTGAGTCTTACCAGTTATTGGCAAAACAAATCGTACAACCATTACATTTAGGGATTACCGAAGCGGGAGGCCTACGAAGTGGTTCCGTTAAGTCTGCCATTGGTTTAGGTATATTACTGTCTCAGGGGATTGGTGATACATTGCGTGTCTCGCTTGCTGCAGATCCCGTTGAAGAAATAAAAGTAGGTTTTGATATTTTAAAATCACTGCGTATTCGTAGTCGTGGTATTAATTTTATCGCTTGTCCAACCTGTTCTCGTCAAGAGTTTGATGTTATCGCTACGGTGAATGCGCTGGAAGAGCGCTTAGAAGATATTATTACCCCTATGGATGTTTCTATTATTGGTTGTGTTGTTAATGGGCCTGGTGAAGCACTGATATCAGATTTAGGCATCACAGGTGGTAAAAATAAAAGTGGATTTTATGAAGATGGTAAACGTCAACGTGACCGTTTTGATAATGACAATGTCATTGATCAGTTAGAAGCTAAAATTAGAGCGCGTGCTAATCGCATGGATGAAAACAAACTGATCATTAAAGTCTAGAACTCATTTCGTGATACCTCACTATTAAAAACCTGTTAGCCCTCTAGCAGGTTTTTTTAGTTTTTTAATAAAAATATTGTTAATACCCATCTTAATATTTAGCTTATCCAGAATTAAGGTTACATAATCTCCTCGTTTATTTATTCTTTTTTTGCATTTCCCTTGTTTTTTGTATGGTTTGTTGTGTTTTTAGCTTTGATCTCGTTAAAAAAATTTAAATATGTACATCGATACGTTAAAGTGCGCACAAATTTTTAACTGTTAGAGAGGATTAAATGGAAGTTGCACAGAATCACGTCACGGCGTTAATAAGTGGTACGGATACATTATTTATTTTATTAGGCGCGGTTATGGTGTTTGCCATGCATGCCGGATTCGCGTTTTTAGAAGTGGGTACGGTCCGCCATAAAAACCAAGTTAACGCGTTAGTTAAAATTATGTCTGATTTTGGCGTGTCGGCTTTAGTCTATTTTTTCTTTGGATATTGGTTTGCTTACGGCGTTACTTTTTTCGATAGTGCAGCGGTCTTAGCTGAAAATAATGGTTATGAATTAGTGAAGTTTTTCTTCCTAATGACGTTTGCCGCAGCAATTCCGGCGATTATTTCTGGTGGTGTTGCAGAACGTGCTCGTTTTAATCCAATGTTAATAGCGGCGGGGTTATGTGTTGGTTTTGTTTATCCGTTTTTTGAAGGACTTATTTGGAATGCTAATTATGGTTTTCAAGATTGGCTCGCATCGAACTTTGGCGCGGTTTTTCATGATTTTGCAGGCTCTATTGTTGTTCATGCTGTTGGGGGATGGATAGCCTTTGCTGCAGTGATTGTTTTAGGAAGCCGACATGGCCGTTATCGTGGTGGAAAAGTCGTCGCATTTGCACCGTCTAATATCCCATTATTAGCGCTTGGAGCATGGATCCTCTCAGTTGGATGGTTCGGATTTAATGTGATGTCGGCCCAAACTATTGAAGGAATTAGTGGGTTGGTAGCAATGAATTCTTTGATGGCGATGGTTGGTGGGATTCTTAGTTCATTAGTTTTAGGACGCAAAGACCCTGGGTTTATTCATAATGGTCCATTAGCTGGTTTAGTTGCTGTCTGTGCGGGATCTGACATTATGCATCCGATCGGTGCTTTGGTGACTGGATTAGTCGCAGGTGGTGTTTTTGTTTGGCTATTTACATTTGTACAAAATAAATTTCCTCGTTTTGATGATGTATTAGGTGTTTGGCCTTTGCATGGCGTGTGCGGATTATGGGGCGGGATCGCAGCTGGTATTTTTGGTTTAGAAAACTTAGGTGGACTGGGTGGTGTAACCTTTGCTAGTCAACTTATCGGATCATTGACCGGGGTTATTATTGCTGTGGTTGGTGGATTTGTTATTTATAACGTTGTGAATAGTATTTCACCACTTCGTATGACCGAAGACGAAGAGTTTAATGGCGCTGATTTAACTGTCCATAAAATTGGCGCAACCAATCTCAATAATAACTAAAGCTCATTCCGTAACTGAACTTAGGGATATTGGTCTAAGCCATCATGGCAATATATTAAAGGCTAAGGTTTTTTAATCTTAGTCTTTTTACATTCATTACCTGCTTAACTTTCAGTAAGAAATAAACAACGTTAACCAATAAAATAGAACAGCTAATTATGACGATTAGCATAAAGACTAAAATATACCATAACAGACTGATTTATAAGATATTTATGTCGATCTTCTTCGCTCAACACATTTCTGTTTCTTCTATTTGCTATTCAAATTTAAGTTCGGTATTTACGCATATCATTGGTTATTGATTATTGTAATGTAAACAGTGAGGTGTATGCGTTAATTTTAAGCTAACATTAATTTATTACGCGATATCAAGAATGGTCTTAATTTAACTACATTTAAGTGGGTAGTTTTGGTAGGATTGCTCGATTTTTTAAATATATTATATATCTGGAGAGAAAATGAAAATAGTTGAAGTTAAACATCCATTAGTTCAGCATAAACTGGGTTTATTGCGTGAAGGTGATATTAGTACTAAACGTTTTCGTGAATTAGCGCGCGAAGTATCAAGCTTACTGACCTATGAAGCAACCAAGGATCTTGAATTGGAAACCGTTAAAATTCAAGGTTGGGATGGCGAAATTGAAGTGCAACAAATTAAAGGTAAAAAAGCGACTGTTGTGCCAATTTTACGTGCGGGCCTAGGTATGATGGACGGTGTATTAGAGCATATGCCAAGTGCAAAAGTAAGTGTTGTCGGTATTTACCGTGATGAAGAAACACTCGAGCCAGTACCTTATTTCTCTAAGCTAGTTAGTAAAATAGATGAACGTTTAGCACTTGTTGTTGACCCTATGTTAGCGACGGGTGGTTCAATGATTTCAACGCTTGATCTAATCAAAAAAAGCGGTTGTACCAATATTAAAGTATTAATACTGGTTGCGGCACCTGAAGGTTTAAAAGCATTAGAAGAAACACATCCTGATGTTGAAGTGTATACGGCTTCAATCGATAAACACCTTAATAAAAATGGTTATATTGTCCCAGGTCTTGGTGATGCAGGTGATAAAATATTTGGTACTAAATAATAGTCGTTATTATTACTTATCAATATCTTGGAGAATATAATGTCCACTAATTCCGAGCAAGAATTAGAACAAAATGAAGCAGTAACCGTTGACGACTATAGTGCTAATTTGTCGCTACTTCAACAGGTCTTAGCCGGTTCTCAAATGTTGTTTGTTGCATTTGGGGCATTGGTGTTAATGCCTTTAATTACGGGCTTAGACGCTAATGTTGCGTTATTTACAGCCGGTATCGGTACCTTACTTTTTCATATCGTCACTAAAGGTCAAGTACCTATCTTTTTAGCATCATCCTTTGCGTTTATTGCACCTATTGCCTACGGGATTCAGACGTGGGGGATCCCTGCGACTATGTCTGGTATTTTTGCGGCTGGGGTTGTGTACATGGTCATGTCCTATGCCGTGAAATTACGTGGTGTTGATTTTATCCATCGCCTTTTACCTCCAGTGGTCGTTGGGCCAGTTATTATGGTGATCGGGTTAGGGTTGGCACCGCTTGCGGTGAATATGGCTGTTGGTAAGTCAGGCGATGGTAGCCTTGTGTTAATAGAGCAAAGCACAGCAATGATTATTTCGCTTTCATCTTTGTTAACCACTTTATTGGTTTCTACTATGGCAAAAGGTATTTTTAAATTAGTACCTATTTTCTGTGGTGTTATCGTGGGGTACTTGTTATCACTCTTTTTTGGCATTTTGGATTTTACGAGTGTTAGCGCTGCGCCTTGGTTAAGTGTGCCGAATTTTGTTGCTCCTGAATGGAATTGGCATGCGGTGTTATTTATGATCCCTGTTGCCATTGCACCAGCAGTAGAACATGTGGGTGATATTCTTGCTATTAGTAATGTAGCGGGTAAAGACTTTTTGAAAAAACCTGGGTTACACCGTACTTTATTTGGTGATGGTTTAGCCACTAGTGCATCAGCATTATTTGGTGGTCCACCTAATACGACCTACAGTGAAGTCACTGGCGCAGTGATGTTAACTCGCAATTTTAATCCTCGTATTATGATGTGGGCGGCTGTTATTGCGATTTTATTAGCCTTTATTGGTAAATTCGGTGCAATTTTGCAGAGCATACCTTCGGCGGTTATGGGCGGCATTATGATTCTGTTATTTGGCTCAATCGCATCGGTAGGATTAAATACTTTAATTCGCCATCAAGTTGATTTAGCCAATTCTCGTAATCTTTGTATTGTTTCCGTGACATTGGTTTTTGGTATCGGAGGCATGGCCTTTGGTGTCGGTACGTTTAGCCTCCAAGGGGTAAGTTTATGTGGTTTAGTTGCTATATCACTTAATTTACTTTTACCAAGAATGAGATAGTATTAGATACTGATTTATCAATGCACCTTCATCATTATGACGGTGCATTTTTTTTACTTTTTTTCTGTAAACGCATCAACAAACCTATAGATAATATTAGTAATGAGAGAAGCGAAAAACTACCGCCATGGCGAATAGTTATGCCAGACACATAAACCGCATCATTATTACTGCTTTCAAGTGGAAGCGCGTATAACGTTGCATTATTATCTGCACTGTAAGTTGCGACGATACCGTTATAGCCCACCTCATATAAATCAATTAATACATCGTAATAACCAGACGGATAGCTATCCCTGAAGGTTGTGATGACTTCATAGGCATCTTGGTCACTTTGATTGTAGATAGTAAAATCATCGGTGGTGTAGTAATGAATCCATGGCCCACCATCTTTACTCAAATATAATCGAGCATAGACGTTACCAATATCAATCTCACCGTACACATCGGCATCAAAGATCACACTAAAGCTTTGATAAAAGCCGTCATGGTCTGAATCATTATGCAATATGGTCGTGGCATCATAAATATTAAATTCGACTTGGTAATTAGCTGCGAGAGAAATATTTAATGACCTCGATTGAGCCATATTTGCTGATGGGCTTTGTGCCGTTTGTTCCGATATGATGTTTTCCCTGTCTTTTCCGCTTGCTAGACCTGCAATTTGATCGGTTATCAATAGGGTTTTATTTTGCTCGATGATAGCTGCACGATGACTGTCATCGATCGATGAACGCAATCCACCATAGGAAACCGTCGATTGATTATTTGTAATGTCCTCGGCAAGCACTCGGTGACCGCACAGTAAGGTCAATATAATAACTAGCCATTTTAAATAGGTCTGATTAATGTTGTTTGAACGTAATGGGGGCTTATTCATAGTTAATCACCTTATATTCATTTGATAGCGTTATTAAACCAGCGTGAAGATGAATCTAAGCTGAACGAGAGAAATATTGGTTATTTACCGTTAATAGAATTTTTTGATAAAAGATGTGAATTTGATCTTGCTCTAAAGGTTAAAGTGAGGAGGAAATCGCAGCAGAGTAGTTAATTATCATCTACATTAGTTTAATCTAATTTAGTTTTGGCTGGGAGTTTGTATGGAAAAAGATCTCAATAAATACCTTTCAAGCATGAATCGTAGGCATTTTTTAAAATGGGGGGTTGGGGCAGGTTTGCTCACTGGCTTTTCAGGGCAACTCGCGCAAGCTAAAAAATTACCGAGTAATGCCAGCATTTTAATTATTGGGGGTGGTGCTGCGGGGATTTCGATGGCTAACCGTTTTAGTCACGCACTCGATGGTGCAAAAATAACACTGGTTGGTGCAAGAAAAGATCATATCTTTCAACCTGGACAAACCTTAATCGCGTCAAGTTTGTGGAATAAAAACCAAGTCATAACATCAACCCAAGAATGGTTACCCAATGATGTCAATTGGATTTCTGAGGATGCCACTGACTTCAACCTTGATAATAAGCGTGTGTCTTTATCAGATGGGCAAGTACTGTCTTACGATGTATTAATTATCGCAACCGGTTGTCAGTTGAATTTTGAATTAATTGATGGCATGTCAGCGAGCTTAATTGGGAAGCAGGGGATTGGGAGTGTGTATGCCGGACCGGATGGGGCTGCAAAAACTAATACCATGATTCAACAATGTATTGATAAGGGGGAAGGTAAGTCTATTTTTACTTTATCCGATACTTTTATTAAATGTGCGGGTGCGCCACTTAAAATGACCTTCACCACATTAGATAGATTTGAACGTACCGGACAACGCGATCGTTTTGATGTGAGTTTTATGACTCCCTTCAAAAATAAAGTGTTTTCGGTTCCCTACTACAATGAATTTGTCTTGAATCGATGGCAAGAACAAAAGGTAAACTTTTTTGATCAACAAAAATTAACCGCCATTGATGCAGATAATCAACGTGCGACTTTTACGACACCATCGGGAGATAAAATCGAGAAAGATTATGATTTTATTCATGTTGTTCCACCAATGAGTGCACCCGACGCCATTCGAGAAAGTGAATTAGTTTGGCAGACCGGTGGTATGGCGGGGGATTGGGTCGAAGTAGATCAATATTCTATGCAGCACCTTCGTTATCCTGAAGTATTTGCTATTGGTGATGTCGCTGGTGTGCCCTTTGGTAAAACCGCAGCCAGTGTCAAAATGCAAGCCCCAGTTGTTGAACAAAATGTTCTGTCTTTTATCCAAGGGCAACCATTACAAGCAAAATATAACGGCTACACTTCATGCCCGATGATCACCGCGATTGGTAAAGCAATTTTAGCCGAATTTGGTTATGGCGGAGTATTAATGCCTTCCTTCCCATTTATCGATCCGAAGGAAGAATCTTGGGCGGTGTGGATAATGGAAGAAAAAATGCTTCAACCTGCTTATTACGCCATGCTAAACGGAAAAGTTTAAGGAGCTATTATGTCTATTGAAAGTATTTTAGTGGTTTTATATTATAGTGCGAAACCTTATCTTTGGCTGATTATTTTGTTGTTACTCATTCCGATTATCAGCTATTTAGTTAAGCTACCAGTGCGATTAATTAATTCAAAAATTAATATATTAAGCCTTGTTATTGGAGTGTTAGTTGCTTTAGCTGCACCCTCTATAACCTATTCAAAATTAGCCTATGTAAGCACAATAACCGATTGGGCTTCACTTTTTGCGGTGTTAGTTGGTGCGGCAATATATGCTTGGATTACATTAAAATTACTGTTTAAAGGAAGTAATTAATATGACGGTTTACATTCATATTATTTGATTTGAAACAATTGAAAAAGGGTTACTGCGAATTTGTGGTAGGCCTTTTTTCTTTTATGGCGTATGTTTAATTTAATCACTTTAGAGCAAGATTATGACGGAAAAAATGCCAAATAAAATTGAAGCATATATACAAACACTCTCTAATATGGGAGATGTTCTCGATTATTTTGAAATTGGTTTTGATAAATCCTTTTTAATTGAATATGGGGATAAATTGTTTAAACGATTTAATGGTAATGTTATTTTAGCTGAGCCCGAAACTTGGTTTGAATATCGCCGTGCATTAAAGAATGCCTACTGTAAAATTCAACGAGGCCGGTTAGATCCTAAATCTCGCTCGGCCTGCCGAGGTTGTACTTCCTGCGAACGACGTTAATCTTGTCTTTATTTTTTCACAAAATAATATAATTAAATTAATCAACTTTAACCCTGTCTTAACGTTAGATTCGTTATCTTAGTCGACATTGTATTTTTTGATTTAACAATGTCGATAGAAAGAGGACTCATTTGTAATTTAGCGAATTGATATTGTTAAATTATATGATTTACTCATTCCTTCTATCTGCTTTGTATCATCTTAAAATTATTATATTGAATGTAGGGTTGTTGTTTATGTATTGCTTTATGTTTGTGAGCAATAAATGCACAACAAATCCTTTTTATGTTGTTTATGTTGCCTAAAGGATTTTATTTATGTCTTCCATTTTATCGTCGAAGCGTTATTTGCTTTGTTTATTTGTTTTTATTCTATCTGGTTGTGGTGAGCAGCCAAATTCGACACAAAAGGCGGTACCGAATATTCATGTCGACACCTTAACTATTGCTAAAACTAAATTGCGACTTTCTACCGAATTACCTGGGAGAATTTCAGCATTTAATCAAGCAGAAGTTAGGCCTCAGGTAAGTGGTATTATTAAATCTCGCTTATTTACAGAGGGTGCAGATGTTAAGAAAGGGGATGTACTTTACCAAATTGACGCAAAAAGTTATCAAGCAGCGGTTAACAGCAGTAAAGCTCAGTTAGCTAAAGCGATTGCAGATCAAAAAGCAACTCAAAAAAACGTGGATCGTTATAAAGAATTAGTTAAGAAAAATCTGGCGAGCCAACAGAATTATGACGATGCCGAATCCGCTAATGAACAGGCCATTGCAGAAGTTGCAATCCGTCAAGCTGACCTTGAAACCGCTAATATTTTACTCTCTTATACTAAAATTACGGCACCTATTTCAGGCCGAATTGGTTTATCTCATGTTTCCGAAGGTTCATTAGTTACCGCTCAGCAAGACACCAATTTAACGTCGATTATTCAATCAAATAAAGTTTATGTTGATATGACGCAGTCTTCCGTTGCTTTGTATGCACAGCAGCAAGAGTTCAAAAATGCGAATAATAAAGGCAAAGCACAACCCGTTGTACCGGTTCAAATAACATTGGAAGATGGGAGTGAATATGGTCAGTTAGGCTACTTAGAATTCTCTGATTCCCAAGTTGATAATTCAACGGGTAGCGTTACATTGCGTGCATTAGTACCGAACGAAGAACATAGTTTACTACCAGGTATGTTTGTCCGCGCAACAATTGCTGCGCCGGAAGAAAAAGAATATATCATTATTCCGCAGTCCTTGGTGGTTAGAACACAATCAGGTGAACCTACGGCCTATGTTATTAACAGTGAGAATGAAGCAAAACGGGTTGATTTGGTCTTAGGTAGTGAAGTTGAAGGTGGTTGGGTAGTTAAACAAGGTTTAGCAGTAGGAGATAAAGTGGTAATGAGTAATTTATCTAATATTAAAGCCAATCAAACCGTGGTTATCGATACTGAAAATACGGTCTATACAGCCATTAATTCCTATTCAAACAAATAATTAATCAACCCAATTAGGAAAAATCAGATGTCTAAATTTTTTATTAATAGACCGATATTTGCCTGGGTGATTGCCATTGTAATCATGCTATCGGGCATCGCCGCAATACTAAATTTACCTATCGCTCAGTATCCAACGGTAGCGCCACCTTCTATCAATATTAGTGCGACTTATTCGGGGGCCTCAGCAAAAGCAGTCGAAGACAGTGTGGTACAGGTGATTGAACAAAGTATGACCGGGCTTGATAACTTGCTATATATGTCCTCTACCAGTGACTCATCAGGCAGTGCAAGTGTGACATTAACCTTCAGTGCTGAAACTGATCCCGATATTGCGCAGGTACAAGTACAAAATAAATTAACGCAAGTTAGTAGTCGTTTGCCGACTTCAGTACAGAATGCTGGTACATCGGTAACGAAAAGCACATCGGGCTTTATTTCCGTAACAGCTATCTATTCTGAAGATGGAACGATGGGGGCTTCAGATATTCAGGATTATGCAAATTCTAATATTAAAGATATTGTAAGTCGTGTTAATGGAGTCGGTGAAGTCACCGTATTTGGTCCTTCCTATGCAATGCGAATTTGGTTGGATCCTGCAAAATTAAACAGCTTTCAATTAACACCAATAGATGTGTCTAATGCGGTTTCCGCACAAAATAGTCAAGTTACCGTGGGGCAGTTAGGGGGCGCGCCATCCGTTGATACACAACTCATTAACGCAACAATTACTGCACAAAGCTTATTATCAAGTGTTGATGAATTTAAAGATATTCTGTTGAAAGTAAATGAAGACGGTTCACAGGTGCGTCTTAAAGATGTCGCCCGTGTTGAATTGAATGGGGCTAGTTTAAGTGTGATACCAAAATACCACGGTCAAGCTACTTCTGGTATTGCAATTACGCTGGCTTCTGGTGCTAATGCATTAGATACCCAAACAGCCGTTGATAAAAAATTAGCTGAGCTTGAAAAGGGTTTTCCTAAGGGATTAGCACTTGCAAAAGCGATGGATACGACACCTTTCATTAAAATTTCGATTGAAGAAGTAGTACAAACATTATTTGAAGCAATTGTACTTGTCTTCTTCATTATGCTGTTATTTTTACAAAACTGGCGTGCAACCTTAATTCCAACTATTGCGGTTCCCGTGGTTTTACTCGGTACTTTTGGCATTATGTCATTACTGGGTTTTAGTATTAATACCTTATCGATGTTTGGCATGGTATTAGCTATTGGTTTGCTGGTGGATGATGCGATTATCGTTGTTGAAAACGTTGAACGTATTATGCATGAAGAGAAATTATCACCACTCGAGGCTACTAAAAAATCGATGGGTCAAATCACCGGTGCTTTAATTGGGATGACAACGGTATTGGCCGTGGTCTTTATTCCAATGGCATTTATGTCAGGTTCGACAGGGGTTATTTATCAACAGTTCTCCTTAACAATTGTGTCCGCAATGTTTTTGTCTGTGTTAGTTGCCCTAGTTTTAACGCCAGTTTTATGTTCCACACTACTAAAACCAGCCGACAAAGAAAAAAACATCCATATTTTCGGCATGTTTAATCGACTGTTTGATCGTTCATTAAGTAGATACAATAATTCGATTACTCATGTGTTAGGGCGCCCGATCCGGTTTATTATTCTGTATGTACTATTGCTTGGTGCTGGTGGTTGGATGTACTCAACGTTACCTAGTTCATTTTTACCGAATGAAGACCAAGGTTCTTTTATGATAATGGCATCATTACCGAATGGATCCACCTTGAAGCAAACTGAAGCTGTTATGAATGATGTGCGCCAATATTATGCAAATAATGAAAAAGAAACCGTGGATGGTGTCTTTGACGTTTCTGGCTTTAACTTTGCGGGTTCAGGTCAAAATGCTGCTTTAGCTTTTGTACAATTAAAAGATTGGTCAGAAAGAACGACCGAGGGGACTGATGTTAATTCGGTTATTGGTCGCAGCATGGGTTATTTCTCGCAGTACAAGCAGGCTTCTATCTTTGCCTTTAATTCTCCTGCTATTCGTGAATTAGGTACCTCTTCAGGGTTTGATTTTTATCTCGAAGATGTGGGTAATATTAGTCATGATAAGCTGATAGAAATTCGTAACCAATTGCTTGGTCAAGCGGCACAAAGCCCAATTTTAGCAAAAGTAAGACCAAACGGTTTAGAAGATAATGCGCAGTTTTATTTAGATATCGATTACGAAAAAGCGAAGGCATTTGGTATTGAAGTTGCTGATATTAATCAAACACTTTCAATTGCTTGGGGGGCCTCTTACGTTAATGACTTTATTGATCGCGGCCGTTCGAAAAAAGTTTATATTCAAGCTGACGCGCCATATCGTATGACCCCAGAAGATATGAACCTTTGGTTTGTACGCAACAATAAAAATGAGATGGTACCTATTTCTGCCTTTACTTCATCACATTGGGGACAAGGTTCACCTCAGCTGAAACGATATAATGGTAATGCTGCGGTAGAAATTTTAGGCGAAGCAGCACCAGGATACAGTACCGGTGACGCGATGGATGAAATTAATCGGATAGTGGCTGAATTGTCGCCAAGTGTGCAAGTAAGCTGGACGGGGATGTCATACCAAGAACTAGAAGCGGGTAACCAAGCACCGATTTTATATGGTATTTCAATTTTAATGGTGTTCCTATGTCTTGCTGCACTATATGAAAGCTGGACGATTCCTATTGCGATTATTCTAGTTGTACCATTGGGCATTTTAGGGGCATTATCCGCCACTATGTTCCGTGGACTTGAAAACGATGTTTACTTCCAAGTGGGACTTTTAACCACCATTGGTCTTTCGGCAAAGAATGCCATATTGATTGTTGAATTTGCTAAGGAACAAATAGAAAAAGGTGTTGGACTGATTGATGCGACGGTCAATGCTTGTTCAATGCGTTTACGTCCTATTATTATGACATCACTTGCCTTTATATTAGGGGTCTTACCATTAGTTATTAGTACGGGGGCAGGGGCAAATGCTCGCAATGCAATCGGCACATCGGTAATGGGCGGGATGATTCTTGCTACCGTCTTAGTTATCTTTTTTGCGCCTTTGTTTTTTGTGTTGATTTGTAAATTATTCAAATCTCAACCCAAACCTCAACTTAACTCAATCGAACAGGAAAAATAGTTAATCTAAAACAGAGTAAGTGCTATTCGGCACTTACTCTGTTTCCTTATCCTACTTAATTTACATCTCTCCTATTTTATTTATATACAACTGCAGATAAAATCTAATCTTCATTATTTGATTAATCGGAACAAACATTGAAAAGCAAACTCATTACTCGTGCGGGTTATAAAAAACTACAAGAAGAACACGATTACCTGTGGCGAGACAAACGTCCAAAAATTACAGCAATTGTGAACTGGGCTGCAAGCCTAGGAGACCGGTCGGAGAACGCTGATTATCAGTACAACAAGCGTTTGTTACGTCAAATAGATCGTCGCGTTCGGTACCTAAGAATGCGTCTCGAGGAGCTGCAAGTTGTTGATTACTCACCGCAGCAAGACGGTAAAGTTTTTTTTGGAGCCAAGGTCGAAATAGAAAATGAACAGGGCGACATTCTTAACTTTAAAATCGTTGGCCCTGACGAAATTTACGATACCAAGCAATATGTGTCTATTGATTCCCCAATGGCAAGAGCGATGCTTAAAAAAGAAGTCGACGATGACTTTTTGGTCGAAACACCGGAAGGTAAAAAAGAGTGGTTTATTAATAAAATTGAATACGAGTGATAATGGGCAGTAATTAGAAGTGTGCAAATGAATTCCCGGCAGAGCATGGGAACTAGAAGTTAATGCAAAGGGCATTGAAAATGAACAAGGAGAGTTACTTAACTTTAAAATCGTTGGCCCGGACGAAATTTACGATACCAAGCAATATGTGTCTATCGATTCCCCAATGGCAAGAGCGATGCTTAAAAAGAAGTCGACGATGACTTCTTGGTCGAAACGCCGGAAGGCAAAAAAGAGTGGTTTATTAATGAAATAGAGTATGAGTGATAATGGGCAGTAATTAGAAGTGTGCAAATGAATTCCCGGCAGAACATGGGAACTAGAAGTTAATGCAAAGGGCAATTAACCATGTTTGATCTCAACGAAATAAAACAGCGTAGTGAAAGTCGCTCCTATCAGTTAGGAGAAAAACTATACTATTTGGGCAAAGTGAGCCGCTTATCGGTGACGGCAGATAGCGCTACGGCAATTGTCTCGGGACAACATGATTACCATGTCAGCCTGTATAAAGATGATTCAATCCAAGGCGAGACGCTACAGATTAGCTGTAGCTGTCCTGCTGCTGCGTATCAAGATATCTGTAAACATGCGGTTGCCGTTGCTTTGTTGGTTGAAAATACCTCAGAAACAGAGTTTGTTAACGAAGATGAAAAGCAAATTGAATTAATAAACTGGTTTAAGCAAAAGCCAGTGGATGAACTCACCGATATTCTAATGGCCTATATTGACGATTCAACCAATGAATTAGATAAGTGGCAATTGATTATGCGCAGTGAAGAAAACAATGTAAGTATCTCTGAATTAAGTAAATTGATCACCAAGGCCTTGCCTGCAAAAAGTGTGTGGGAGTGGAATAAAGTCAGTGATTATTTTGCCCATGCCAATGAAATGTTTGACCCTCTATTCAAGATGATTGAAAAATTATCTACCGTTAATCAATGGAAGTTAATATTAAAAGCAATCCAGCGATTGAATAAAGTACTAGAGCAAATTGATGACTCTGGTGGTTTTCGTTTTTACATCGAAGGAGAATTGAATCAGCGGTTAGTCGATCTATTTAATTTGCTCCCTTGGTCCGATGAAAAAAAAGCGCAGTGGATATTTAGTCACACAGAGGAATATAAATACGATGTATTTCCTAATGTACCTGAAGACTTTGAACTAAGCCCTGAAGTTAAACAGCTTTTTTTAGCACAATGCTTAAAAATGGTTGAGCAGAAAGCACAAGCGGGCGACCTGAATGATAGGGAGCATAAATGGTCAATCAGGCGATTAAGTAAGCCACTTATTGATGAGGCAAAGGAAAAGGGGGATTGGCAAGCTCAGTGTCGTTTTATGCAGATAACGGCGGTTAGATATTCTGATTATTTAGACATTGCAGGCGTCTGTTTAGAAAATAACGAGGCGTTGGAGGGCGAATACTGGTTACAGCAAGCCTATAAAGCAGCGCAAACATCCTATGAGAAAAGAGAATGCCAAGCATATGAAGTTAAAATTCGTGTCGCTTTGAGTGAGTTTAAAAGTGCATGGCAACTCGCTTGGCAGATGTTTAGCGATACCCCGAGTTTTACGCGCTATCAAAATTTACTTATTTTACAAGAGCAGACTGGTGTGATCGATGTGCAATTTATTGAGAAAACAGAGCAGATACTGGCAGATTGTTATATTGAAACAGAACGAGGTTTAGCTACGAATAGCGATGCGCTGCTGGATTTTTATATCGATAGGAAAGAGTTAGACAAAGCGCGGGTTTGGGCGTTAGCGCATAAAGCTAATAGCGACAGTTTGCTGGAACTTGCTAATTTAATTATTGCATTGCATCCGGATGATACCGTTGCGTTATATCGCCGAGTTGTTTGCTTAATTATCGAGCAGACTAATAATTCAGCCTATCAAGAAGCCATAGATTTACTGCTGAAATTAGAAAATATGTTAAAAGAAAATAAAGCAGAGCTTAGGGGATTTTATCAGATGGTGACGCAGATTGGTCAAGCTTACAAACAAAAGCGTAATATGCTTAAGTTGTTAAAAGAACACTTTGCCTATTGTTTTTAACTTAGTCATTATGGGCTAAATATAGGAAAATCTGCAGTAACGATTCAAACTTTTATATGTGTCCTAAAACAACAGGTACAGTTTTTCATGTCCGCAGACCCGTAGTTGCTGACTTTGTTTAATCGGTAGATTACCCTTTACTTGTCTTGGTGATAAATAATAAATTGATGTTTCAATATGCGTTTTATTTTTACAAATTTAATCAATGTTCTGAATTTTAAGTAAATATAAAATACTGTGTTTGTATTAGTAATATCCGTTTGGTAATAATGTCGTTAGGGCTAAGGATCAAAATGAATATAGATTCAATCGTTGGGGTGTGGTTATTAATTGGAAGTGTTTCCATTAATAGTGAAATAAATTTTATTGGGGAGGAGCCTGATCCTAAAGGCGTTACGGATTGGTTAAATGATTCAGGGGAAGAACTTATTGATAAAATCCAGGCAACTTCAGGGTTAACTTTAAGCGTCTCTGCTGATCGAACATTTACAGAAGTTAAACAAGGTTCTCCAAGTATTTATTGGTTTAGTGATGAGGGCGTCCTTGAATCGGAGGTTATTCCATTTAACGGTGTTGTAAAAACTAATGAATATGGAGCCTTTTTACAACCAGAAGATATTCCTTCTTGGGCAACGCCGACTAACAATTATGGTGTAATACTGAGATATGATGATGGTGATACCAAAATTAGTGATCATATTTATATTCGAGAGGATAAATTAGTGCGCACTATTAATGTTGTAACGGATGAGCTATATCTTGATCGTATCGTCGTTGTGTATGAAAATTATGGTGATTGAAATCTCTTTTTCATCAGTTTGCATATTAAGTGCTAGGAAAATATGGAATTAAGTAAGGGAACTAAAGTAGCAATATGGGCAGGTAGTATTTGTCTATTTCATGTGATTGGCATGCTTGTATTCAGAGCATTTATATACGCTGATATGTATATCGCACCAGAAGACGCTTATGGTATTTCTGATCTTATCGAATTACTTATAGGAGCTGTTTTTTTAGTTTTTTTTGACGGTATCTATTTTATTATTTTTCATATTTAGTGGTTATTTGTTATTGGTATTAAATTACTTTCAACAATATGTTATGTAATTTTTCTTATTTATCGACCTTGAATTTTATGCACCAAAGAAGGTCTAAATAAGTTTTGTAAGCCGTATACTTAATAATATCATCACTTTCTTTGCAAACTAATTTCATTATATTGTTACCTTAAGGCAACTCATTTAATCGTAATTCCCCCATTTTTTAATGAAATAGCCAATATCAACATTGATTTTTCATTAATTAATAATGAACTAAGAGAATCTAAGATTGATTGGAATATAATATTATCTGAAATCACCAATACGCCATTTCATTTGACGGTTGTCATCAAAATGTGCCTATTTTCTTTTGTATATGGAACCTTTTCAGTAAAATTAAATCCCATTCTCAGACCTATTATGCAAAAACCAATAAAAGATTGATTTTTAGAGGGGGGATTCGAGGGAATACATATGAATCAATTTATGAAGGGAAAGTAACAAAATCTATAGTAAAAGTAAGTTTCTTTGATGTTATTTTTCGAACTGGCTCAATTACTTTCAATACTGACCAACGTGATTCTGAAGGGAATATTATCGCTGCAGGTAAAATGATTTCGATCCCTAATCCTCATGCCGCTTATCAAGAAATTCATTATTTTTAATAAATACAAGACAGTTATATGTTAATGCTTTTTTTAATGTCTTAATGGTTTATTTTATTTCGAAATTAAGGGGGTGGAAAAACACTTATTATATGTTATTTTTAGATAAGCAATCAAAATGCATTGGATAATTAAAATAAGAAAGGGCGTTATAATGATGAGTCGAATATTCTTTTCTTTATTGAAAGATATAGCAGGGCTCTTTTTAGCTGGCTTACTTATATTTTCGCTCGTTGCTGCTTTTGAAGCGCCTTATTGGTGGATTGTCTTTGGTGTTTGCTTGAGTGGTGTCATTTACCATATTTTGAAAAAGAAAAATTAAGTATAATATGGCCTACTTATTTTTAATGTCTTTTGGTAAGTGATGATCATGATAATTAAATCAGCAGAATTGACACATGCTAGTGATATTGCTGCGTTGACCATTGAATTAGGTTACGTGGTTAATGAAACTGAAACCGAGGAATGGTTAGGCGCAATGCTTGCGTCGCCAAACTATGGTGTATTTGTTGGCGTAACCGACGATGATGTCGTTTGTGGATGGATAGTCGTTGAAAAACGATTATCTCTCGAAACAGGTTTTAAGGCTGAAATCTCCGGGTTAGTTACTAACACTAAATTTCGTCGTTTGGGTTTTGGAAAGCAACTTGTTTTAGCCTGCGAAAATTGGTCGCATAAGCATGGTTTGACCACCTTAGTGGTTTCATCAAATAGTCAAAGACAAGCTTCGCATTTATTTTACAAATCGGCTGGATTTTTACATAAAAAAACATCGCATAAATACGAAAAGAAAGTTTAATTTTTAGGAAGTCTGGGCATAAGGGTATCATCGATAAACTAGGAATGGCTTACTAGATTATTGTTCCTAGTAAGCTGTTTCAAGGACAGAGTAAATTACTTAGTCGTATCTTTTTTTAACTGTCTTTGTTGTTCTAATTCACGCGCTTCAGAACGCTTTTTCTTACGCGCGAGCGCACCATTAAACCGATCATGTTGAATTTCTGTTTCACAGATTATTTTAGGTATATGTCGTGGTTTTCCATCCGGGCCAATAGAGACAAACGTGAGATAGGCGGATGCCGTATGTCGCACTTCTCCCGTTAAGACTGATTCGGCTTCAATACGTGCACCAATTTCCATTGATGTTGTACCAACGTAATTGACACTGGTTTTTATTCTTAAAATATCTCCGACATAAACGGGGGAGTGAAAATCAAGTCGATCGATGGAAGCCGTAACCGCATTGCCACCAGTGTGCCGCATTCCGACCATGCAGGCGGTATTATCGACTAGTTTCATGATCGAACCGCCGTGAACATTGCCTGCAATATTTGCGTCGACATCCATCATTTGTTGAACCACGGTAATGGTGCTATAGGCGACGGTTTTGGGTTCCATATTATCTTCGATATAAGCATCTGTAGGTCTTACTTGTTTTCTATCAATCGTTTTTATTGCTTTCATGGTGGTCTCCTGATCGAAGGTAGGAAGGTAAATTCATTAGATATTTTCTAGGTGAATTTATGCTACCGTTTAAGTGTTATTGGGATATTTGATAATCGAGTCTTGATTATTCACGAGTGTGTTACACAACTTTAACAAAAATTCACAATCTATCTATATATTTATGATTAATTTTTTAAATAATGTAAGAATTCCATTGGAATCCCAGTAAGTTGGCGTGTTATCGATGATTGTTGCTATTTTTACTGCAATCATTGGTTAAATTTGTAGATTATCTTTTACCTCAAATCGACGATAATTATCACATTACGATAATGATGTTTGATGGTTCGGTATTCGGCCCCTAATATTTTTGTTTTTGCAAAACAACGTAATTTTGATTGCAATGACTACATCATCTTCTCCTGTTACATTAGCGCTTTTTCTTTGTTTGGATTTTTTATGGCTCAAGGTAAGTTTGTTAGCGGAAATATATTTCGCCATATCGTCGTCATGTCATCAACTAATGCTATTGGTTTAACAGCGTTATTTATTGTTGATTTGGCGGATCTGTTTTTTATTAGTTTATTGGGTCAAACGGAATTAGCGGCTGCGATCGGTTACGCCGGAACGATTGCTTTTTTTACAACGTCAATTTCGATTGGTTTATCGATTGCAATGACCGCGCTTGTTTCTAAAGCAATTGGGCAGCAAGCTCGAGATAGAGCGCGCAGATTAGTAGTGAATGTGTTGTTGACTGGCGCAGTTATCAGTGCAGTTATTGCCGCTATTGCGTGGTACTTTGCGCCCGAATTCGTCTCTATGATTGGTGCTCAGGGAGAAACGCATGATCTCGCTGTTCAATATTTACATATACTATTACCTTCATTACCCATCCTATGTATTGCAATGAGTGCTGGTGCGGCATTGCGTTCAGTCGGTGATGCTAAACAAGCAATGTTCTCTACTTTAGCGGGGGGAGGAATTAACGCATTACTTGATCCCATTTTTATCTTTGCATTAGGACTAGGGCTACATGGTGCCGCCTTTGCTTCTGTATTGGCGCGTTGTATGGTGGCTTGGGTTGCTTTATATGGGGTAATTAATAAACATCAATTATTAGGTCGATTTACCTATCAGGAATGGCTTGAAGATCAGAAGGAAATATTCAAAGTTGCAATACCGGCGATGATCACCAATGTCGCGACACCTATTGGCAATGCTTATGTAATTGCGATGATTGCGGTTTTCGGCGATGGATATGTTGCAGGTTGGGCTATTGTTGGACGTTTATTACCCGTTTCCTTTGGGATGATTTTTGCTATGTCGGGGGCTGTGGGCCCAATTATCGGACAAAATTTTGGTGCGAAGTTATACGATAGGGTGAGGTTAAGTACAAAACGAGCGTTGGAATTTACGGCCTGTTATGTCGCTATTGTCGCATTGATTATTTTTCTGTTACAAGACTATATTATTTATATTTTTAATGCGCAGGGTGATTCTGCTGAATTAATTCGCTTCTACTGCACGTGGTTATGCGTGAGTTTCATTTTTAACGGAGTTTTGTTTATTGCTAATGCAACCTTTAATAATCTTGGATTTCCTAATACTTCAACCATTATGAATATCGGTAAAGCGACGATTGGTACAATTCCATTAGTGTATTTGGGTGGACAATGGTTTGGTGCATTAGGTGTGGTTGGTGGCCAAGCTATCGGTTCTATTATCTTTGGTGTGGTAGGGTGGTTTTGGTCTCAGCGTATTTTAGGTCGTTTAGGTCAGGATGATCAAACTGTTGCATCCGAAGAAGATCAACGTCTCGATTCTGCATTACCTTTAACCCCGTTTTGTTCAAGTCGTGTTTATACTTTTGCCGATAGTGAGGAGGATTTAATTGACGCGGAGTCAGTCTCACCAAGCAAATAAGTGTTTATTTCTTTTGGGGTAGATGTTGTTTATTTGTTAAAAATAGCAAATAAACATACTATAATTGTGTGTATATTATCTTTCTAAAGTGTGACTTAGGAACTAAGCATAACCCGTTAACCTCTCTATACTGTTCCTGATTGTATAAAAACTCAGCAAAATTTATATTTATTATTTATTATCAAATTGTTGCTAGTTCATAACAAAATATAAATTTTCATAAAGAAATGTGGCCTGTTCGTCGGTCCACCATTTCATTCATTTATGCCTTTCATAGGGAGTTTTGACACTCGTTAGTTCTAATTGACACTAATATAATATGGAGAAAGTTATGCCTGAATCTAATCCAAAGTTTTATTACCCTTCGACCGATGTTGTTGAGAGAGCAAATGTCCAGGAATATGAAGAACTTTACAAACGTTCTATTGAAGACCGTGAAGGTTTTTGGGCGGAACAAGCGGAGCAACTCGATTGGTATAAGCGTTGGGATAAAGTGTTAGATGAGAGTAATAAACCTTTTTATAAATGGTTTGTCGGTGGCAAAACGAACATTATACAAAATGCGATTGACAGGCATCTAACCGGTGCTAATCGTAATAAGTTAGCTATTATCTGGGAAAGCGAATCGGGAACAACACAAAGTTTTTCTTATTACGCGTTAAACCGAGAAGTCTGCCAATTTGCAAATATTCTCAAAAGTATGGGAATTAAAAAAGGCGATATCGTTACTATTTATATGCCACAGCTACCTGAAATGGTCTTTGCGATGTTAGCATGTGCCAAAATAGGCGCTGTACATAGTGTTGTTTATGGCGGGTTTAGTTATGAAGCGTTAGCCTCTCGGATCAGTGCGGCAAATAGCCGAATTTTAATTACTGCCGACGGTGGGTCTCGCCGTGGTAAAAAAATTAACCTCAAAGAAATCGCCGATGAAGCGATGAAACGATCGCCCACTATCGAAGTGTGTATTACGGTTAAACACAATAATCTCGATGTTAATATGGAAGCAGAGCGTGATTTTTGGTATCACGATCTTAAATCTCTACCGATTGCCAGTCCAAAATGTAAAACCACAATATTGGATGCCGAAGATAAACTATTTATTCTTTATACATCAGGGACCACCGGGGCACCAAAAGGTATGGTGCATACGCATGGCGGTTACAGTGTTTATACTAGTACGACACATAAAATGGCATTCGATATTAAGCCGGAAGATCGTTGGTGGTGTGCAGCCGATCCCGGTTGGATAACAGGTCATAGTTATATTGTTTATGCACCGTTAATTAATGGTTCTACGATTATTATGTATGAGGGCGCCCCGAATTATCCTTATCCAAATCGCTGGTGGCAAATGGTTGAAAAATATGGCGTAAATATTTTATATACGTCTCCAACTGCGATTCGAGGCTTGATGCGTTTTGGCGATCAGTGGGCTGAACGTCACGATCTATCAACCCTAAGATTATTAGGTAGTGTGGGAGAGCCCATTAACCCTGAAGCATGGCGTTGGTTCTATGATGTTATCGGTAATGGAAAATGCCCCATTATTGATACATGGTGGCAAACAGAAACCGGTGGTTTTATGGTGTGCCCTTTACCTATCACACCACTTAAACCTGGTTCTGCAGGTCAACCTTTCTTCGGCAATGAAATTGGTGTCGTCGACGAAGAAGGTAATCAGGTACCGGTTGGACAAGAAGGGAAATTAGTGATTAAAAACCCATGGCCGGGGATGGCTAGAACGGTGATGGGCGATGATCAACGTTACGCTGATTTATATTGGAGTGATTATAAAGAACAGGGTTATTACACTGCAGGTGATTCTGCCAAAATCGATGAAGATGGCTATATCTGGGTTATTGGCCGTATGGATGAAGTACTGAAAGTCTCGGGCTATCGCCTTGGTACTTCTGAAATTGAAAGTGCATTGGTGAGTCATCCTTCTGTTTCTGAAGCGGCTGCAATTGGTTTACCCCATGAATTGAAAGGACATGGTATTTATACTTATGTGATTCTCAATGAAGGCGTAACGGGTGACAAAGTATTGCAAAAAGAATTGCAAGAACATGTTGGAAGTGAGCTTGGGAAAATAGCGCAACCGGAAAAAGTGACATTCGTTGAAAGTCTACCGAAAACGCGTTCTGGTAAAATAATGCGACGTGTTTTACGTGCCAGAGCATTAGGATTAGATGAAGGTGATTTAAGTACGTTAGAGGAATAAATTTCATAACGAAAAATACTTTAAAGTGCGGATAACAGAGCGATATGCAATACTAAGCTCATGTTATTCGTACTTTTTTTGTTTAATCATATTATCTTTGGTGATACATCCGTCTGTTTCGAACTGTAATGTGATATGGCTAATACCAAAGTGTTGATGTAATTTTTCTTCCATATACTTGGCAATTTCAGCGGTTGAGCTTATTAACACTTAGTCGACTTTCACATGAAGATTATGTTTATCGAGTTGCCGCAAATAAATATTATTCACGTCGGATATTTGACTTAATACTAATCTGTCATTGAAATACTGGTGAGGATTTTAAATAGTAAGATATTAATGGCTTCCAGAACTACTTTCCAACTTTCCCAACTGATATCCATAGCAATCAATAAAGTTAATACCGGAACCCCCCAATATTGATGATAATACGTAATAGTTAATGCACCGATAATAATAGCCACACAAGATACCGCATCGGAGGCCAAAGCTAAGCTTCCCGACACAATACCGCCAATAATTTATAATAAAGAAATACTAAAATTAAGTAGCAGGGTAATGAATATGCGTTTAGGGGAAGTTTCTTCGTGGTGGAGATGATCTGACATAATTTTCTATCCTTACCCGTTACCATTCAAGATGCAGAAATCAGCAAGATGAGAGGTGAGCAGATTCTAGGTATAAAGGTGAATATCTAACGGGTTAAATCGAGACTTTATAACAACGAAGATGTTTGTCTCTCGTCTTGCCCTGCGGGTCACTAGCTCGTTTCTTATAAACCATGGCAATACTGCGTTATAACATTCGATAAGGACTAGCCATTAAAGATGTAAAGTCTTATTTTTACATATACCGATAGAGGATTAACGCAGTTAATCGCTCGAAAGGTCATCATGTTACGCCTTGCCTTGGTATCCGAGCTAGTGACTGATAAACGCATCTTGATTGGTAACGGGTATATATTAATTAAGATGCTATGCCAGTAAAAAAGATGCAACGTAATGAAAAATATACCATTGATAAAAAAATAAAATCAGTAAGGTGCTGTTAAAATTTTTAAAAGGAAGTGATATATGGATATGAGAAAGAAGAAATTTACCTTTTCTACATTAGGTATTTGGCGGAAGATTTATATTGGCGTTATTTGGTTTATCAACTTAATTTTATTCTTGGGCACTTGTATTTGGACGTTTATGCCAGAAGCAATGGGGGAAGGATTAGGATATCCCGTTGCTTATTTAATCGCTTTTTATTGTGCATTTTTGATTTATATTTTTTGGATTCATACTGCGATTTGCAAACGGAAAACGAAGCAATTACTTGCTTTGGTTTTTATTCAAATAATCCCATTTATGAATCCTATTTCAGCATTACTATTTTTCTTAATATACCGCACAAGTAAAAAAGAAATTAATGTATAAACTTTTGTTTTAATGGCTAATTTAATCTACTATATTTTATCGGTACTAATTTATTTCTGCTGCCATTTAGGCGTTGTGAATGCATATTGAATGTGAGTAGATATAATAAGTTGAATAATTAACGTTGAAAATGAGATTGCCTGTCATGGACATAATATTTGTACGACATGGTGTACCTGATTACACCCTAGCTGATTCACGGAAAATGACCCAACTAGAAAAAGATTATGCACCACTAAATCGTGATTATATTAACGATATTCATGTCACGGCTAATCAAATTAAGCAACTGAAGCCCGATGTTATTATTTCATCTCCCTATACACGCGCATTGCAAACCGCCGAATTAATTAATCGAGAGTTACAATTAGAGCTTTACGTCGAACATGATTTACGAGAGTGGCGAGCGGATTTAACTGGCGGTTTTTTGCCGTTAGCTGAAAGAGATAATCGATGGTTTGCATATCGTGATGCATTAAAGGAAGGAAAACCTCAAACGGACACATCCTACGAGTCAACTAAAGTACTTAAAGAAAGGGTGTTAAAAGTATTAGGGAAATATAAAGGCTATTCTAAAGTTGTTATTGTTTCTCATTTCAATGTATTAGAAAGTCTTATTGGTTATCAAGATAAAGAACTCGAGTGTGGTCAATTTAGGTCCTTAATATTGGCGATTAGGGGTGAATAATATCGAAAATATTAACCGACCTGTTAATATCCATAAACGTTATCATGCACATGTCTATTTTGAGCAAGCAACACTCAACTTCGCCACTGAGTTATGTACGTTGACGGGGCAAAAATTTGATTTACAAATTGGGCGTGTACATCAGCGTTGCGTTGGACCTCATACAAAATGGAGTTGCCAGATTCTATTTATGAATAAAGATTTTGACGTTTTAATACCTTGGCTAAATCAACAACGTCAGTAATTAAGTGTATTGATTCATGGTGATACCGGTGATGATTTGGCTGATCATACGAGCCATGCCTACTGGTTAGGGAATGAAGTATCATTGAATTTAAGTCTTTTTAAATAAGAGGCCATGCTTGGCTGATGGAAGGATAATTCAGATAAAAATGACGGCCATAGTGCATGGCCGTTATCGATATTAGTTACTCATCCTGATGGTGGTGATCTGATGTTGTTTCCGTTGAGTCAATTTGTTGGATGGGTTGATTTCTCACGCACATCAATGTTGTCGACATATATTGGCAACTTCCTATATAAATCATGATGTCCACCTTCATATTGGCAAGTATCGGAGCGCACTTTATTTTCACATACACTCACGGCTTTTTCATTGAGATGACCAGAATGTGCGTGAGCATAACTGGTTACTAGCAATAAACTCAATGTGGTGGAAGAAAAAATGCCTTTTAAATTGCTTTGATTCATTCTTGTGCTACCTTTTATTATTTTGCTTCTGGCGGACGTTGGCCATCCGGCGGACTGCCTGCGGGGGGGCCGGCAGGACGAACAGTTTCTCCATGCATACAACCAATAAACATATTTTCGCTTGGGCTTGCTGCGTGATAATGGTAACCGCGAATCTCGTCTGTTGTGCCACGACATTCATCGAGTGATTCTTCTTTTCCTTCAGCATTTTTCATTGCATAGATACCGTAACCATCTGCGGCATAACCTATAAGTGGGGCATGTCCATCGTCAGTTTGAACGGCTTTATCGGTACAACCTGTTGTTGAATGATAATGGTAGCCTTGATGAACATTAATATGGCCGCCACAGTCATCAAATGCTGCAATGGTATAACTACCTAAAATAGCATTAACAGGTGCTGGACCTGATAATTCAGCACCATCCAAGGCAATGCCAACGGTATGAACACGACTAGATTTTTTTGCAGGGATAGGTGTTGTTGGAATCAAGTAGGTCAGTGAAAAATCATCATCAAGGTAAGCGAGTTCGCATTCAATACAATTTTGTTTATATTGTTCTTCAACGTCAGGACGTGCAGCGCCTAAACAAGCGGCTTTAGTTGCTGTGTAACGGACTTTATTGGTTTTAGCGTCGTATACGAGCCATTTTTCATCACCATAATATTCACCCAATTTTAAAATAAATTCACCGGTAATATCAACGAGATCACCACTTCCTTCTTTATTAAACCAACCGCCACCAGCTTCTGCACCGTCGCTGGTATTTCTCGGGCAAAAAGGACCAGGTTCTCGCCCTGCAGGTGCACCAGAGGTGACAAATTGATAACACATGGTTTCTGTTCCTTCTGACGTTGTACAGTCAACTATTTTTGGCGGCTGGGCAAATGCCCCCTCTGTAAACATTGAGAGATCTATTCCTTCGGAAATTTTGGTTTGCTTTGTCTGTGTTGAATTTTCCGTTTGCTCAACGTGTTTATGTTGGGTTTCAGAAGTCTCATTACATCCGACTAAAGCAAGCGTACTAAAAGCAATGAGTCCTGCGGGAGAACGAGAGGATGATAAATACATAATAATATCCTTTTGCGAAGAAATTGATTAGCAATAGCTTGTTGAACCTTGCTAATTCCCCCTTCAAATTTAATGAGAAAGTGAATGTTATAAGTATTGCAGAATATTGTAATGAAAATGTGAAAAAAAGATGCAATCTTTAACATGGAAGGTGGTTCTTGTAACTGTGTGACGCGGAAGGTCTAGTGATTTCTTGCTGTATCTATTATCGGTATACTCCCGTTACCGATTAAGATGGGCTGTTTAATGCATCTTAATTAATAACGGGTTCTTTTACTCAGGAGTTAGCTATTAGTATCATAAGTAACATTTATGTTTACTTGGCCGGTATAAACAATTTTCCCATTTGGATTCATTTGCTCAGCAACCGTGATATAACTGCCGTCTTCCAATGTTAAACTACGTGAGTCGGGTGCAATATGACCAATTGCTCTGTTTAATTCCGTTGCGTCATCTGTTTTTAAAACATTTAATTTTGCGAGCGCCATTTCGTAAGCTGCACTTTGGCTTGCAACTTCAGTCGTTTTGATAACTTTTGTGGTGTGCATTGTTGTTATGTCACTTGCAAAAACTTGAGTGCTAAGTGCTAATAATGTTGATGCAATAATTGCTAATTTAGTAAATTTCATGGTTGTATCCTTTTAATTATTAATGTGTGTTGTGTTAATGAGCGGCGACATTAAAAATGTGAAGCCCCTTTGCTATGTGTAAAGAATACGCTAAACCAAATGACTGAATCGCGACGATAACATGACACTTTTGTCAGACTATAAAAATATTTCTAATATATTACTTTACTAATTTACTGATGGGGAATGGGGGATAATTAATGTGGTAGGTATTTAAGCCGGATTATTATTCCGGCTTAATATTGACAAAACAGTTAATCAATTAACTTAAAATGTCTTCAATGGTAATATAATCACCAACACGTCCAGTCATTTGTTCAACATCTGTATTAACAGGTAATGTTTTTTTACCTGGGCGCCAACCTGCAGGGCATACTTCACCGGTTTCAGTTGCATATTGCCACGCTTCTATTTGACGTAGGAATTCATTGACATTACGACCTACTGAATCTGCTTGTACTTCTTGAGCGACACAAATGCCATCGGGGTTAAATAGGAATCGACCACGTAACGCGACGCCTTCTTCTTCAATTAACACACCAAAGTCACGACTGACTTGTTGGGTTGTATCTGCTCCCATTGTTAGTTTTAAGCCTGCTAAAATAGGTTCAGTTTCTACAAAGCGTTTATGAGAAAATTGAGAATCCACTGATATGGGTAAAATTTCTACACCCATTTTTTGAAATTCGTCATATTTAGCATTCATCGCTGCGATTTCAGTCGGGCAAACGAAGGTGAAGTCAGCCGGATAAAAGCAAATGGCAACCCATTTTCCTTTATAATCTTCACTTGAAACTGTGGTGTAATGACCGGTTTTTGAATCATATGCGGCCATTTCAAATTTAGGCATTTCATTGCGAACCATTGTTGAACTCATTGTTTTTTTCTCCTCAGAAATTGTTGTTGTATTCGTTGTTGTCTCAGTTTTTGGTTTTCTAGGTTTAAGCTTTACGTCGCAACTCATTCCTTTCTCCTTAAATTAGTAATTTATTGTTATATTAGGTGCGTCTAATTCATGTAAATTAGAATATACTAAATTAGTTTTTTGTAAAACAATTGTTTTCAATGGAAGTGATAGGAATTAACTATTAATTGATATGGGGTCAAATCTAGTTGAAAAATGATTAATACAGTGCTGACTGACTTAGGTGAAATGTTTGCAAATGAATTTGGATACATAGTCATTATGACAGTGATTGTTTATTTGACAGTTTTAAATGTGTCAAATAGACATTAAATGGTGTCGGTGTTGTGGATAAACCTTTGTAAAATACGTCGTTAAAAGTTTGGCTTGTTCTTTGCTATTACAGCTTTATTAAGTTTAAAAATTGATATAAATCAAGTTATTCATCAGCCACACAAGGTATCTACTATGTTAACCCAACACACGATTGATATTATTAAAGCGACTGTTCCTGCCGTTTCGACTTACGCAAATGAAATTACAGCGCATTTTTATCCTTTAATGTTTCAGGAATATCCGGAAGTTAAGCGTTTTTTTAATCAAAGCAATCAAGCCGGAAACGCGCAACCTAAAGCATTAGCAAACGCACTTGTCGCTTACGCAGCTAATATTGAGAATTTATCGGTATTAGAAACAGCGGTTAATCGAATAGTGAATAAACATGTGTCATTAAATATTTTACCTGAGCAATATGAAATCGTTGGCGAATGTTTACTGAAGTCTATTAAAGCGGTTTTAGGTGACGCTGCAACGGAGGAAGTTATTGAAGCCTGGGGATTAGCCTATTGGCAACTTGCCGACCTATTAATTGCAGCGGAAGAGTCTGCTTATAAAGCAAATGAAGATAAGCTAGGAGGATGGCGAGGTGAGCGCGAATTTTCAGTTATCAGGAAAACACCTGAAAGCGATAATATTACTTCCTTTTATTTAACTCCTACCGATGGAAAACCTGTACCTTCGTTTATTCCGGGCCAATTTATAGGGGTTGTTTTACAGATTAATGGAGAGGAAACTCGTCGACAATATAGCTTATCAGATTCCCCGAATGGAGAGTATTTACGAATTAGTGTTAAACGCGAAGTGGGGGGCGTTGCTTCTAATTATCTTCATCAGCAAATAGAAGTTGGCGATTCATTGTCTGTTTTAGCACCGGCCGGTGATTTTGTGTTAAAAGACAACAATAAGCCTATTGTGTTTGTTACCGGTGGTGTTGGGATCACCCCAACCATTAGCATGCTTAATTATTTAAAAGACACCGCGCATTCTGTTCATTTTATCCATGCAGCATTAAATACTCAGGTACATGCATTCCGTGATCATGTGAACAAAATTGCAAGTAATAATAAGCATATAAAACCTTATTATATCTATAGTGAAGCGACTGAGTCTTGCCAGCCAAATGCAAAAGGCTTTATTGATTTATCAATACTTGAAGAACAAATTGGTGATGATCGTGATGTTGAGCTTTATTTCCTTGGGCCGAAACCTTTTATGAATGCTATGTATCATTTTATTCCTAAACTAGGTATTCCCGATGAAAATGTACATTTTGAATTTTTTGGCCCAGCAGAAACATTAACTCGTTAATTATTAAATAATAATGCCTAGCGTGTTTTTTTATTATCAACACGCTTTCATTACCGTTTTGCTATGGAGAGGAATGCCATTGCACCTGATGTTGCTATAAATAATCTTCGGTTAGCAGAACACTAAACGCCTTAAGTTTTTCTTTGTTGATAAAATAACACACTTTAGGCGGGTTAGATTCAGCGCGAATAAGTCCTGATTTCTTTAAAACTCGAATATGTTCTGATACCGTTGATTGGGCTAAGCCGACATGGGGCACCAGTGCGCCATTTAAACACCCACCTTCTTTATTATCTAATTTTATTAGAATTTTCAAAATACGTAATCTTGCTGGATGAGATAACGCTTTGGCTATCATCGCAAAATTTTGCTCCCTTGCTAATTCATTTGTTGTTGCTGTAAACATACCGGTTGGTATTTTTTGTTGAGAAGACATAGTGCGCTCTTAATATCGTAAAAATACATTGAACAATAATATTATACCATTTGCAGATACTAATAAACTTGACAAAGAAAATATTCAAGCGCTTAATCAATCGTAAAATTACGATTAATTAAATGAGAGGTTGAAATGGAATCTGAACAAGTGTTAGCGCAAAAACCGGCTAAATTAAGAAATTTTGCTGTGATGTTATTTGCTTCTGTAATGGGGCTTTCTGGATTAACACTCATGTATTTACGCGCAACGAATGTACTCGGTTATCCAAAAATTATTGGCGAAATATTAGCGGCGATTACGATCTTGGTGTTTGCGTTGGTTTCCGTTGCGTTTTTGGTTAAGTGTTTGTTACATAAAGATGCGGTTTTAGAAGAGTTGAGACATCAAGTTAAATCGGTGTTTTTTGGGGCAATTGCGGTTTCTTTTCTTTTGATTGCAACAATTATGGGGAATTTAGCCATTCCTGGTGCTGCTGCTATTTGGTGGTTAGGGGCCGTGTTAGAACTTTTTGTTACTTGCTATTGTTTGGGGTTTTGGATTAATAACGACGTGCAATTGCAGCATGCAACACCCGCGTGGATGATTCCTATCGTTGGGAATTTAATTGTGCCGTTTGGTGGTGTCGGTATTGTACCTATTCCGGTGTTGATGTTTTTCTTTAGCGTGGGGATTTTTTTCTGGTTAATACTATTACCGATTTTAGTTAATCGCATTATTTTCCATGGGCCCGTTGCTGAACCATTCTTACCAACTTTGTTTATTTTAATTGCGCCACCGGCTGCAGGTTTGATTGCGTATTTAAATATTAATGGTAATAATCTTGATTTTTTTGGGAACATGCTATTTAACATTGCGTTGATTTTTACTCTCTTGATTTTTAGCATGTATAAAATTTTTCTTGGTAAAAAGTTTTATATTTCAGCTTGGGCCTATACCTTCCCATTAGCTGCAATGACGGTGGCAACGCAAGTTATGTATGCTCATACCCAATTTGTTTTTTATGCTTATTTAGCACAGGGATTGATTGCGGTGACGACTATTATTATTTTGTGGGTGTTTTATCAAACTATCGTGCGGGTGTTTAATGGTCAGTTATTTAATTAAATAACCTCAATTCAGGGTAAGCTAAACGTAGCAGTACTATTATTTACGCGTATTTTTGCGTTAAATCATCTACCAATAGCCCTTTATTGCTACGATGATTTGCCTTGAACTCCGCACAACTAACAGGATGCTTTCTCATCCTGTTTCTGTATTTCTGCATTATATTTTGTCAGAGGGAAAGTTTCTTTTATTTCCCTTACTGACATATTATCTTTGATCACTGTAAACTTAACGATGAGCGTTAATACTTCAATGATCTATTAACCTTACGCTCACTGTTTACTAATATTATCCAAATTAAATGGCGCTTTATGAATTACGATGAATTTAATCAATTTTGCGGTGCTTTACCTGTTAGTACTTATGTTATGCAATGGCGAAATTCACATGTTTGGAAAGTGGGAGGGAAAGTTTTTGCTATTGGTGGACTCTCCAAGGAAGGTAACGTGGCTTTTACATTTAAAGTCTCAGAACAAAATTATTGGTTTTTGAGTGAATCTGAAGGTTATAAACCTGCACCTTATTTTGCATCGCGGGGAATGAAATGGATTCAATCTTTTGATGAGACCTTAACCAAAGATGAAGATTTATGTTATTACCTATCTGAATCACACCGCATAGTTTCACTTGGTTTAAGTAAGATAAAACAAAAAGAATTAGGGTTAAACCAAGATTAAGCTGATATATTTTATTTACTCAATGTTGAATGGCTTGAATATGTATCGTTTTGAATATTGTAATACTAACACCTGTGCAGAAGAGATGCTTTCCTTAGGACAAACCAATATGAAGATGTGGCAACTATTTCAGTGGTTAAAAGTGCATGGAAAGCTCCGTTATGGTACGCAAGCGGATATTGTTAAATTGTATGTTAACGATGAATTAGTTGCTTATAGCTTATTCGAGAATTATGAATATCGTACCGATAAAACGAGATCCCATAATGGTAAATTATATCGCGATTTGGGGGTGCTTCATTTTGTGACACAACCTTTGCATCGTAAAAAAGGCTATGCAAGTTTATTGGCGGATAGAATGTATCAGCAAATTATTAAGCCCTTATTAGCCCGCCATAAGCATCTGCACCCTTATATCATTGCTACGGATCGTGCGGTGCCTTTAATACAACGGACAGACATTAATCCCATTCACTTAGTGACACAATTTTATTCTGATCTTAGTTTTAAAGAAAAAGTGGTTGATCAGCTAAACCTAAGGGTATCATATCCTTAAATTTTTATTTCCAGAGCAAAATATTTTTTATTCAAAATAATGGATTTTAATTATGCAAAAAATACTTTATATATTCGTCGCGCTTATCGTCATCGCTGTTATTGCAATGTTTGTTTTAGGCCTAATGTCCAAGAAAGGGCAAGCGTTAGGATTGAAAGATGGTCACTTACAGGCCTGCGCGAGCACAGATAACTGTGTGATTAGTGAGCGAGTTAATAATCATGATGCCACGGTAGATGCTTTTTCATTTAATGAAGAAAAACAAGCGTTTATGATTAAGTTGACAGCAACGGTTAAGTCAATGGGCGGTGTTGTCGTTAAAGCAGAAGGTGATTATATTGCTGCAACTTTTACCTCTAAACTTTTCGGATTTGTTGATGATTTAGAATTAAGAGTGAGCGATGATCAACAACTTCATTTTCGTTCATCTTCGCGTGTTGGTCGTAAGGATTTTGGGGCCAATAAAAAACGCATTGAACAGCTTAAACAGTTATTAAATGAATAATGCTGCTGTTATGCCTCATTTAAAGTTAGTGCCTGAGTTGTATTGCGAGAATATCGAAGTCACTCGGCAATTCTATACGGAGGTGTTTGGCTTCAAGGTGAAATATGAAGGTCCAGAAGAACAGTTTATCTACTTTACACTGGATGGGGTTGATGTGATGGTTGAAAGTATTGCTGGGGTTGGTCGACGCTGGGTAACCGGGGAAATGGAAAAGCCATATGGTCGAGGCATTAATTTTCAATGGGACGTCATTAATATCGGTGCAATTTACGAACGCGTAACACGCTTATCTCCCGCCTCTATTTATCTTTCACTCGAAACAAAGTCCTATCAATGTGATGATAAAGTAGCGATGCAACAACAATTTGTTGTTAAGGATCCCGATGGTTATTTATTTCGATTTTGCAGTGATTGCTAATATGCAAATCATGCTAGCTGCTTGTTGTCATCGAGATATGTTCCGGGTTTATACTAAAGCCTGTTGCCATGATCACTTAGCCTTATACCAAGCGGCATTTCATGATCCAGATGCTTACTTGGAAAAGCGTATTGCCTATGCTTCTGGCCAGTTATTGCCCGATGGTTGGCCGCCTATCTCGACATATTTTTGTATTTTATCGGGTGAGATTATTGGTTCAATTAGAGTGCGTTGCGGTGATAACGATAAAATTGAAAATATCGTTGGCCATATTGGTTATGAAACCTTACCAAAATTAAGAGGAAAGGGCGTTGCAACGACTATGCTTGAGTGGGTGAAAAATAATTTGATAACTGATTCAATGATTATTACCTGTCATTCAGAGAATATTGGTTCTAAAAAAGTGATTGAAAAGTGCGACGGTCAATACCTTAATACCTTTTACGATGAAGAAGAAGGTATTGATATTTTACGCTATCGATTAACGGTTAAATAAATATAAGGTGCATACAATATGGAACCTAGAATTAGTATTATTACATTGGGTGTTGAGAACCTTGATAGGTCTTATGTATTTTATTCTGCACTGGGCTTTCCGACAACCAAAAGACCGAGCGATGGTATTATTTTCTTTAAAACAGGTGGTGTATGTTTAGCACTTTACCCGCTTGATGCATTAAGCAAAGATATTTCGTCTGATTTTGCAACGCCCCGTTCTGGGTTCTCTGGTATTACCCTTGCACACAATACTCACTCTAAATCTGATGTTGATAAGGTGTTAGCGCTTGCTAAGAAGGTGGGAGGCAAAATAGAGAAGCCTGCGCAGGATGTTTTTTGGGGGGGGTATAGTGGTTATTTTTCTGATCCCGATGGTTATTTATGGGAAGTTGCCTACGGCGATTGTTGGGAGTTTAATGAAGATGGTAGTCTTGTTATTGATTAGCAAGGGATATTGGAATTAATAAATATGAAGATCAAAATAGTACTTACCTTATTGGCCATATTAAGTACACATCATGCCTATTCTGAAACCACGGTGAATACTTATTTCAATTTTTATGATATTTTTCCGGTTAATCAAAACAGTTTAGCAACGGAAATGGATAGTAAAACCCCCATTGTTAAGGGCGGATTAAAATATCGTGGTAATACTAATTGGAAAGTTAAATGGCGTTTTTATTGGGAAATTACCGATGGTCTCTGCAGAGTTGGCGGCGTTAATACTGAATTAGATATCACCTATACGGTTCCAAGATTAGCCCCAGGTTTTAAAGTCGGTGAAAATGTTAAAAAAGCCTTTGATGGGTATTACGCTGCATTAATGAAACATGAATTGGGGCATGGTTTTTCAGGACGCTATGCCGCACAGGACATTGAAACAACACTTTTGGGTATCAAAGGTGTCGATAATTGTGAGGAATTAAAGCAAACAGCAAATACACAAGCAAGAGGATTGATTAGAAAATATAATCAACGCGATATTGATTATGATGATAGAACCAACCACGGTTTACTTGAAGGTGTCGATCTTAAGCACTTTATTCAATAAATATTGGGGCTTGTTGATCTTTCATCACCGTATCTGTCGCTGCCTAAAAATCACTCAATCAAGGTGCTAAACATATGGTTTAGCTGTTCTAAATCTCTTGTTCAGTATTAAATGCCTCTTAATACTGCCTCCATTAAATATTCATCTGAACGAGTACCGTCATTTCTACACATTCTAGTGCTCACTCTTGCTTTTATCATGATTTAATATTTATTTTTTAAATATGTTAAATGGCGCTACGTAATAAATTCAAACATTTCTTAATATTATTTAATGATAGAGGTGTTGGTTATTTTCTCATTTGAGCATACAATATATCTATTAGTTAATTCTAAATTAATGAAATCTAATATAATTAGTTAATCTATATTACTCCTGAATAGGGGGAAATAGTTATTGACGCTATTTCATTTAGGGGGAAACCATGGTTAAAGCACAAGTGATTGACTTTTTTGATAAAGAAACGAATACCTTTAGTTATGTTGTTATTGATCCGACAGGAAATGACTGCGCTATTATCGATTCTGTACTTGATTATGATGCTGCCTCGGGGCGAACATCTTATCGGTCGGTGGATAAAATTATTGATTATGTTATTGCCAACAAGTTGAATGTACAGTGGATTTTAGAGACACATGTTCATGCTGATCATCTTAGTGCTGCGCCTTATCTAAAACGCAAACTGGGGGGGAAGATTGCCATAGGACAAAATATCACGTTAGTACAAAAAACGTTTTCGACGCTCTTTAATGATGGTTCTGAATTTCTTTGTGATGGTAGTCAGTTTGATCATCTTTTTAGTGATGGCGAAGTATTTAATATTGGCCAGATACAAGCCACTGCTATCCACACTCCTGGCCATACGCCTGCTTGTATGAGCTATCACATCAGTAATTGTGTTTTTGTTGGCGATACGCTTTTTATGCCCGATTACGGAACGGCTCGTTGTGATTTTCCTGGCGGTGATGCAGTTCAATTATATCATTCGATCCAAACGCTATTTAGTTTACCCGATGAAACACGGGTATTTATGTGCCATGACTATAAAGCCCCCGGAAGAGATGCATTTTTATTTGAAACAACGATAGGTGAAGAGCGTACTCAAAATTTACATATTAACAGTCAAATAAGTGAGTCTGAGTTTATTGACTTTAGGCGTAAAAAAGATGCGACGCTTTCAATGCCCCGACTGATATTGCCTTCAATACAGGTGAATATGCGTGCGGGGAATTTCCCCGAAGCAGAAGACAATGGTACGCAATACATTAAAATTCCGGTAAACAAAGTATAAGGATACAGCTATGTTGCAGATTAAACCGATCACTAGTGAGTTCTCAGTATCAGCGCAAATTTTATTAGAAGATTTACCAACTATCGTGAAGTTAGGTTATAAAAGTATCATTAATAATCGACCTGATGGAGAAGAATTAACCCAGCCGACACACTTACAATTTCAAGAGAAGTGTTTGGAATTAGGCATTGATTATCAGTATTTACCTGTTATTTCAGGGCAAGTTACAACCCAAAATAGTCTAGAGATGAGTGCAACGATCAATAAATTGGAAAAACCTATATTAGCATTTTGTCGGACCGGTACGCGATCTTGTCTACTGTGGTTAGGCACTGCACAGGATAAGCGAGCCTTAGAGGATGGTATTGAAAGAGTGAGTACTCAAGGCTATGGTATTAACATTGCGCAGGTTCCATCGCTTATTAATGGATAATGTAAAAATGTATAAAATGTTGTCTTATTTGCCGATTACCCAGTGGTTGCCTCATTATCGACAGGGGGATGCCACACAGGATAGCCTTGCCGCTGTTATTGTCACTTTAATGCTAATTCCGCAAAGTTTAGCCTATGCAATGGTGGCGGGGTTGCCCCCTGTTTACGGCTTATATGCGAGTATTTTACCTCTATTGGTTTATACGATTCTTGGTACCAGTAAAACACTTTCCGTTGGCCCAGTTGCGGTTGTTGCACTGATGACCATGGAAACGTTAACTGAAATGTATCCCATGGGCTCTCCTGAATATATTAATAGTGCCAGCCTGTTAGCAATGTTATCTGGAATGGTTTTATTGTTTATGGCTATTTTTAGGCTTGGTTTTTTGACTCATTTTATTAGTCATCCGGTTTTATCTGGCTTTATGACAGCTTCGGGCATACTGATTATTATTAGTCAAACTAAGCACTTATTAGGTGTGACGGCACAGGGTGATAATGCGGTTGAATTACTTATTCATTTGATTCAACAAGTTCCTACAAGCAATGTTTATACTGCGGGTATCGGATTTGGGAGTTTAATCGCATTAATAATGAGTCGTCGTTTTCTTTCAGCAGGCTTGATGAAAATTGGTATCGCGAGTCATATCGCCAAGCAAATTGTAAAATTATCACCCGTCATGGTGATGTTACTATGTATCGCTATTGTCAGTTTTTTCCAATTAAATCATGATGGTGTTCGGGTTGTTGGGCAGATTCCAAGTGGATTACCTGTGCTTGCTGTTCCCACTTTTAGTTTAACTGATCTTTATACCTTACTCCCTGCTGCAATTATCATTAGTTTGGTTGGTTTTGTTGAATCAGCTTCCGTTGGGCAAACATTAGCGGCAAAACGCAAAGAAAAAATTTCAGCTAATCAAGAGCTTATTGCACTCAGTGGAGCAAATATTGCTTCGGCTATTAGTGCGGGTTTCCCCGTCACAGGTGGATTATCTCGCTCCGTGGTTAATTTTGATGCCGGGGCATCGACACCGTTAGCAGGTGCACTTACTGCTGTCGGCATCAGCATAACAGCACTTTACTTTACACCGTTATTTGAAACCCTTCCACAATCGGTATTAGCGGCAATTATTATTGTTGCTGTGTCCTCTTTGATTGATTTTAAAGCTATTTTAAATGTATGGAAAGAGTCAAAAATAGATGGGTTTAGTATGACAATTACAGTGCTAGGTGTTCTGCTGATTAATGTTGAAATTGGTATCGTATTAGGTGTTGTTAGTGCAATATTTCTTTATATTATGCGCACGAGTCATCCCCATATTGCGATTGTTGGGCTTATGCCGAATAGCCAACATTTTCGTAATATAGCGCGTCATCAAGTCGAAACCAGTTCTCATATTGTTACTATTCGGATTGATGAAAGTCTTTATTTTGTTAATGCGCAGTATTTAGAAGATAAAATTCCGCAATATATTACCCAGTTTCCCGCAGCAAAACATCTTATATTAATGTGTTCTGGTGTTAATGATGTTGATGTAAGTGCCTTAGATAGCTTGAAAAAAATAATATCTGACTTAAGTGAGCGTGATGTTGTCGTACACCTTTCAGAAGTGAAAGGCCCTGTGATGGATAAATTAATACATTGTCATTTTTTAGAGATGCTAACGGGGGATGTTTATATGGATCAATTTACTGCTTATCAGTCAATTAAAATAAAAGTGTAAATGAATATTATTTATCCGCAGAAATAAAATAAGATCTCGCCCTTAAATAGTTTCTATTCATTGTTTGAAATCAATCATGTTTTAATTGGCTATTTATTTTTAATTAATAATACAAATAGAGGTCGATAATTAACTCATAGATTGGTAAAGTACATACTCTAATTTCAGCTTTGTATATTTGCAGAGCGCTGGTCATTGAGTCAGTTTCACCGTATCCCTAAAAATGAAATTGCTTATCTGGCCTAATCTCATGAGTTAAAGGATGATCCAATGAAAGTATTAACATTTGGCGAAATGATGTTACGCCTAAAACCGTCTGCATTTGAACGCATTGTACAAACTGACACCTTTGAAGCAGCTTACGGCGGTGCAGAAGCGAATGTTTCCGTTTCTCTTGCGCAATTAGGCCATGATTCTGCGTATTTAACTAAATTACCTGAAAACCCATTAGGTGAAGCCGCAATTGGGGCATTACGTAAATATGGTGTCGATACAAGTAATGTATTGCGTGGTGGTCCACGATTAGGTATGTACTTCTTTGAAAAAGGTAATGGCGTTCGCGGTACAGGTGTTGTTTATGACCGTGCTGGTAGTTCTATTGCAACGGCAAGCAGTGCAGAATTTAATTGGGATGTGCTATTAAAAGAAGTGGGTATCTTTTATTTTTCTGGTATCACCCCGGCTATTTCTAAAGATTTAGAAACAGCATTAGAGAGTGCTTTAGAGTACTGTAAAGCCAATAAAATTACCGTTGTGTGTGATATGAACTATCGCGGTAAAATGTGGAAACCAGAACAAGCTCAAATTGTTATGGCTAAATTAATGCCATTTGTTGATGTATGTATTGCAAATGATGAAGACTTTGAAGCGTGTCTAGGTATTAAGGCATTTGATGGAGATCTTTCACACGGTATTGAACAAATAGAAGATTTCCGTGAAGGCATGAAAGAAGTCACTAAACGATACCCAAACTGTAAAGTGGTAGCCAGTGTATTACGTAATATCAATTCGGTCGAGCAAAGCGATTGGATGGCAATTTTGTACCAAAATGACACATTCTACGATACACCAATACATAATGTGAATGTAATGGAAGGTGTTGCAGCCGGTGATGCATTTGGTGCAGGCTTAGTACATGGTATGGTTGAACAATTAGATCCGCAGGAAACCATTGAGTTTGCGATTGCTGCAAGCGTACTTAAATTATCAATCAGTGGTGATTTAAATTTAGTTACTGAAGCCGAGATCCGTAATGCGATGCAAAAGGGCAGTAATGCACGTTTGAGTCGTTAATTTCACATTTTAGTTGTTAATGTATAAGTACTTTCATTGCCGGAAATAGATGATGAAAGTACGGCTGCCTTGCCTTAGAGTGAAAGGAAATATTGATGAATTACCATACTTTACTTATCTATATTTTTGTTTCATTTTTCTACATTATTAGTCCTGGGCCTGCTATTTTTTTAGCTATTTATAATGGCGTTTCTAAGGGAACTAAAGTCGTTATGATCTCCGCATTAGGCAATATTATTGGTTTGATGTTTTTGTCGGCATTATCGATCAGTGGCCTAAGTGCGATATTAATGGCATCGGCGACGTTATTTATTGTTGTCAAAGTAATAGGGGCCGTGTATCTAATTTACCTTGGTATTCGTCAAATTCGTTTTTCAAAAAAAGTCTGTGATGGCACTGATGTTCAGAAAAATATCCAACAACGTTCACTTACTTCTTATTTTAAAGAAGGACTATTTGTTGCTGCGACCAATCCTAAGCCGATACTATTTTTTGCCGCTTTGTTTCCACAGTTTTTAGACGTTAGTCGTCCTATTCCTTTACAATTTATCGTGATGACACTGATTTTTATGACATTCTCATTTTTATCATTATCAACGTATGGATATTTAGCACAACGTGCAAAAGGCTTATTAATTAATGCGAAGAGAGCGAAGTGGTTTCATCGATTAAGCGGTGGTTTGTTTATTGGCATGGGAATCAGTTTATTGAGTGTTAAAAATACACACTAATTATTATCAATAGGAGCTGTATTGAAAATCGCGGTGATATTAGGAACGTCTATTACGGATGGAAACACACATCAATTAGTTCAACAATTTGCACAGGTATCCGGTGCGACTGTTTTTAATCTTAGTGATTATGATTTTTCATTTTACGATTATGCTCATCACAATAAAGATGATGATTATATTGCACTGATAGAAAAGTTAAGTGAATTTGAACATTTAGTATTTGCTTCACCAGTATATTGGTATTGCATGTCTGCACAAATGAAGGTGTTTTTTGATCGTTTGTCGGATTTGTTAACCATAGAGAAAGAACTTGGTAGGCGTTTAAAAACTAAGTCGATGTCGGTTTTGTCGACCGGGTACGATTGTCACTATCCTGAGTGTTTTATCAAACCCTTTGAACTGACCGCTGCGTATTTACAGATGGACTACAAAGGCATCACCTATGCATCAATCCAAAATGAAACAGACTTAAAAGGGTTACATCATATTGCTGTAAAAGCCTTTAAGTCTGTTATGTCCTCTTTTTAAATTTTAAAGAATTTCAAATCGTCTTTTTGAGTTTGCGCTAATTTAGCTAATTCTTCTGTTGCCTGTAATGTTTGATTAATCGCTGAGACGTTTTGTTGAACTAAGTCATAGGCTTGCGTTGTATTTTTAGATATATCTTCGGTTACATTGGTTTGCTCGATAGAAGCCGTCGCGACCAATGCATTAATTTCAGAAATGGCATTAATTGCTTTAGCAATATCTTCAAAGGAGGCTTTGACTTGATCGGCAAGCTCAACGGACCCTTCAATTAAGTTAACATTCTGCACCATGTTCGCACTGGCTTTTTCAGATTGTGCCTGTAATTTTTGAATAATGTCTTGGATACTTATTGTCGATGATTGTGTTTTAGATGCTAAGGCTCTGACTTCATCGGCAACAACGGCAAATCCTCGACCCGCTTCTCCTGCACGAGCAGCTTCGATAGCTGCATTTAATGCAAGTAAGTTGGTTTGTTCTGAAATACCCTTGATAACGTCAGTAACAGTACCAATATCGATAGAAAATTTTCTTAACTCATCTACCATCATCGCGGTTTCGTTAACGGAATTGCTAATTTCATTGGTTAAGTTGATGTTTTTTTCTAGTGTGACTTTACTGTTATCAATGGTTTCTAAGCTATTTTTTGTTTCCTCTTCGGCATTCACTGCTTTTCGGCTGACTTCTTGAGAGGTGCTCGATAGTTCGTTAATGGCTGTTGATATCAATTCAACCTGTAATTTTTCACTTTCCATATTTTTCAATGTGTCGTTCATAACCGCATTTAATTCTTCAGATGCAGACGCAACACTGGTTGAAATACCAATCGAATTATTAACGAATTGTGTGAGCTGAGAAACAAAAGAAACAAGAGAACGATAAATCCCTGTATTTTTTGCTGATGTATCTAATTCAAGTTTAAGGTTTCCCGATGCCATTTTTTCCATCAAGGTTGCAATATCTTCAGGTGCGCCACCAACAGGTTTCAATACTAATTTTTGCATTGCAATCAATAAAACAAGACAAGCAATGATAAAGCAAATAAGGCCCATTATTAAGGAATATGTTAATTGGCTAGTTGCACTTTTATTGATCAGTTTGTCTTTTACTACAGTGACATATTCCCAACCATTAATGTCCATGTGCCCCCAGAAAGCTGTTAAGTCAACTTGCTTTTCATTTTCTTTACTTGTGTAGGAAAGTTCTGGGTTTTTATCGCTAAAATCTTCAAAAGCAGGTTCAATATCTTTAATCTTCTTACCAATAATTGATGCTTCAGGGGCAACCATTATTGTGCCATTTGCAGCATATACAAATAAATCTTTTCTGGTTTTTATATTGTTTATAAAGCGATCTAAATGAATAGTCGTCATTAACGCTATTTCTGGTGTCACTTTGATGGAGATTGCAAGAGAAACTTCTTTATCGGGTTTGTCATAGTTATAAGGCGCACCGACATAAAAGCTTTTTCCATCTTTAAATAATGCATTGTAATAACTACGTCCCTTGTAATTTTTATTTGTATTTGTTCCATTCGCTCTGTAAGACGCGCCTGATATATCAAAAAGATAGACACCATTGGAGCGTTCTTTCAAAATTTTGTAGACAGCCGTTAAACTCGCAGTATTTTGTGGCGATAAGGTGTCACTATTGATTTTATGTTCTTTCAAGTCGATAGATGCTAATACGTCTTTATAATTGATGAATTTTTCTTTTAATTCAGCTTCTAAGGTTAAGTTTTTTTCTCGCAGTATTTGTTTATTCAATGTCATACTTTCTGACTTAAATGCGAAAAAATCTAACATGGCGATAATTAATATAATTGCTGCCACGACGACGCCTAGTGCAAGAAGGACTTGTAATTTAAACTTTTTCATTCTGCGTTTGTTTCCTTTTATGCTCTTATTATGAGTTTTATTGACTTATTTATTCAACGTATCTCATTCTCTCGACTGTATACATTAGAACACTTTTTGAACTAATCAAGTCGACCTGTTTGATTCGTTAGACGAAAATGAAGGGGGTAGATGGGAAGAGGAAAATTTAAATATATTTTTCAATTAGTTCTTGATGTTTTGATGATGCGCTATTAAAAGTGGTTTTAAAGAATTATTTGAATAGCGCAATATTTGGCATTATATTTCTGTTTTAATTTATTGGTATAAATATCGAGTTTGGATGGTTAATTTTTTATATCCATTAAAATTTCAAGGGCGTGATGACGCGCTTCGCTATCGTATAAATCGTTAGTAAATATAAATTCATTTACGCCGAGTTGCTCCGTAATTGTTTTTAATTTGTGTTTAATACTTTTGGGCCCACCAACGATACTTAAACTTAAAAAGTCATTTACTTGTGCTTTTTCTTGTTCACTCCAAAGTCCATCCATTGTCTCGACGGGCGGTACTAACCATAATGGTTGGCCTCGTAGTAGAGATAAGACACGTTGTTTAGATGTCGTTGATAAGTATTGAGCTTGTTCGTCGGTATCCGCAGCAACAACTGGTAACGCCAACATAAAATAGGGTTTAGCTAAGGTGTTTGATGGTTTAAATTCTCGACGATATAGGGCTAGCGCATCCTGTAAAAGGCGCGGCGCAAAGTGGCCTGCAAATACGTAGGGTAACCCTTTTTGTGCTGCTAACTTAGCGCTGAATAAGCTAGAGCCGAGTAACCAAATCGGCACATTTGTATCTTCTCCTGGTATGGCTCTCACACGGCGTTTACCATTATAGGGGCCTAATAATTGTTGTAATTCGCTGACTTCGGAAGGAAAGTTATCTGCTCTCTGTATATCCGCATTTAATGCTTGGCTGGTTAATTGATCACTACCTGGGGCACGGCCGAGTCCTAAATCAATACGTCCAGGATATAAGCTTTCAAGCGTACCAAACTGTTCTGCTACAACTAAAGTTGAGTGATTTGGCAGCATAACACCACCTGAACCAATGCGAATTCGTGTTGTGTTTGCGGCAACTTGCCCGATTAAAATGGATGTCGCGGCACAGACAATACCTGGCATATTATGATGCTCCGCTAACCAAAACCGATTAAAACCAAGTTGATCTGCTTTTTGAGCATAGCGGGTCGTTTTTTGCAATGTTTCAGAAACCGTTGACCCTTTGGTCATAGGTGCAAGTTCTAATAGTGAAAATGGAATATGTGATAGCAAAATAACACCTTACCGTGATTTGGATGAGTAGTTATATAAATGGGGGAATTGATGCATATTTCAAGGTTGCTGTTTTTTATTTTTAGATTTACAACACTACTAAAAGATTCGTAACTTATGTGGACTCCCCCTTTGTCAACAACAAAATGAACACTTGAAGAATTAATGCGAACTTATGTACGAGCTCTCAATGAGTAGCTAACTCTGGCTCTAGGATATTTTCGCGAACATATTTTCAAATCTACTCAACGAGCTCGAAGCTCTAAGTCACAAACTGAATTAATATGCTGATTTTTATCTTCATTATTGCATTTTATTGTGAGGACCTTGTTTAAGCCGCTAATAACTCGGCTTTATATTCTGTACCTTGCTTTATCATCGCAAAAGCTGTTCTAACCGTTTTATTTGCCAAGGCGACGGCTGCACATTTTTTTCCCTTGCGTTCAATCACCCCCTTGAGCCAACATTCTTTTTTTGTTTTAGGTACTCTTTTATCGAGATGAGAAACAACCGCCATGGCACCAACAATTAATTGGCTACGTAACTTACCATGTTTAACTCGACTCCCGATTGCCCCAAGCTTTATTACACCACCTGACGAGTATTGCTTTGGTGTTAACCCTATGCACGCAGATGCATCTTATGTGGACTCCCCCTTTGTCAACAACAAAATGAACACTTGAAGAATTAATGCGAACTTATGTACGAGCTCTCAATGAGTAGCTAACTCTGGCTCTAGGATATTTTCGCGAACATATTTTCAAATCTACTCAACGAGCTCGAAGCTCTAAGTCACAAACTGAATTAATATGCTGATTTTTATCTTCATTATTGCATTTTATTGTGAGGACCTTGTTTAAGCCGCTAATAACTCGGCTTTATATTCTGTACCTTGCTTTATCATCGCAAAAGCTGTTCTAACCGTTTTATTTGCCAAGGCGACGGCTGCACATTTTTTTCCCTTGCGTTCAATCACCCCCTTGAGCCAACATTCTTTTTTTGTTTTAGGTACTCTTTTATCGAGATGAGAAACAACCGCCATGGCACCAACAATTAATTGGCTACGTAACTTACCATGTTTAACTCGACTCCCGATTGCCCCAAGCTTTATTACACCACCTGACGAGTATTGCTTTGGTGTTAACCCTATGCACGCAGATGCATCTTTACCTTTTTTGAATAAGCCTATATCACCACACCCAAGTGCAATATATAAATTGATCGCATTAATTGGTCCAACACCTTCTAGCTTTAACAATCGTTTACAATCTTTGTGTTGATCAATTGAACACTGAGAATATTTATCGTATTGAGCAACGACTTCTCCTTGTGCAACAAGATGAGCATAGGCAACGCGAATGACAGCTCTGCATTCACAAGTAAAGCCATTCTCAGCATCCTCAAGCAGACTGGCTACTGCTGACTTTATCCCACCATTTCGGCTATATGAATGAATATTAAACTCCGCAAGTAAACCGATTAACTGATTCTTAAGCGCGGTTTGGTGCTTTATTGCTAAATCTCTCAATTTCATCATTGTCTGCAACTGCTGTTGTTTATGCGTCTTACCGTTAATAAAGCCAATATCAGCCAATTGTGATGCTTGAATGATAGCTAAAGCATCATTTTTATCTGTTTTCTGGGTTTGCCTTACTGTAGAAACTAACTGGGCCGAAATCAATAAAGCAACATGCCCTGCCTCAATCGTCTTTTGTTTCCAATAGTTAGATCCACTACAAGCCTCAAAGATAATAGTTGTTGGTTTTTGTTGAAATAGCCAAAGTAAAAAATCATCAGATGTCATTTCAATATTTGAATGCACTTTTTGGTTTGTATAAATACAAACTTGAATTAATCTTTTTGCTAAATCGACACCAACTCTTGTATTATCCATCATTGGACTCCTTTAATATTTTTTGTGTGGTAACAATAATATTACCCTACACGCTAATGAAGGTGTAGGGGAGTCCAATTATCTACTCAGCACCCTTTAAAATTTCATGAATTTTTGTCATAAATAGAGTGTAAATACTCAGGGATAAGCCATTTATGCTTAGTTCAAGGCGAAAAAGCGCAGTTTAGTGGTTTAAATGAGCATTTTTCAACGATGAAATAAGCTTAAAGGGCGACGGCCTGAGTAGTTACAAAGATTCTATCCATTTTAAAAATATCATGGTTGAAGCATTCAATAGATATTTTAATGTGCATGTTAAGTCCTTGATAGGAGAAATTATCTGTGGGACTATTTGAAGATGAACTGGGATTGGTTTGTATGTCAGGATGGATTAATGAGCTGTGTTTTTTGTGAAATTGTAAAAGGAAATATTCCTTGTCATAAAGTCTGGGAAGACGATGAGCAAAGGCAAGAGTACTAATATATGAAAATTGAATATAAAGTGAATCATACCATTTCGGCATTGCAATTTACCGAGTTATTAACACGTACTAGCCTAGGTGAGCGTCGTCCAGTTGGTGATTTAGAATGCATGTTAGGAATGCTTGATAATAGTAATTTGATTGTCACGGCCTGGGACGGCAACCATCTTGTTGGGATTGCCCGCAGTGTGACAGACTTTCATTTTTGTTGTTATTTATCGGATTTAGCGGTAGATGAAGACTATCAATATCAGGGGATTGGTAAACAATTACAAATTACGACTCAAGCGCAATTGGGCCCAAAATGTTTTCTACTATTGTTGGCAGCACCGGCCGCAAAAGAATATTACCAACATATCGGGTTTACGCATAATGAGCGATGTTGGATGTTAGAGCGAAGTGAAGATATTAATTAATTTTACCAGCTTCGTGGATAGAGGTGAAATTAATGCTGCTTAATTGTGTTGAAATAGTTAATTTTGTCAACACTCAGAAGATGCCTGAATATGCTCAATTTGTCTATATTCATTAATGTTCAGTTTTTTTGAGATTTTGCACAAAAAACTCATTTAAATTAGTTGCTTAGCCCTTGAGGAAAAGTTATAAATACGAATATGATATGGAATCAATAATATTCAGGAAGAATTAAATACTATATATGGATTATTTAAACCCGACATATGAAAAACACCTTCAAACTTTGGCATATATTGCTAAAAATGAGTTTGATATTCACCTTTCTACTGAAAAAATGATCTTTGATAATTCTTATCGAAATAAGATATTAAGTGAATTAAATAATTTAAAAAGTGGTGGGTTAGGTGAGTATATAAAGTTGTTGGAAGATACACCGATTTATATAAAAACGACCACCCAACCTTTTTTCTTAGATGAATTACCTGATTATTCGATGCCTGGAAAGAATGAAGAAATAGTCGTTCCCTCTGTCAAAAAAAGTCAATCGTCTTCTAATAAATCAATGATCATTTGGTTTTGTGGCGTCTGTTTTGTTTCTTTAGCCTTATTATTTGTGTGGTTCGAAAGTCAGAACTTTTCTGTGCAACCAAGTCATGCTTCTGTTAATCAAAGTGAGAGTACGGATTTGATTGTGCAGGAAGTGATGGTACCGGATAAACAAACTTCAAAAACAATATCGGAAGTTAATTCACTACCTGTAGATGAAGGTGTAGATGTTGATGAAGGCGTGCAAGAGACGGTTACCCATTCTTCGCCTGAGAACGTTGCTCAAAAAGTTGTTTATGCTATTCAACAACGTGAAAATACAAATTTACTGGAAGCAGCTTTGCAGGTAGAAAAACAAAAAGTTGAACCTAATTTAATTCCAATCCCCCCTGTTGAGCAACCCGATGAGATTGAAGTTAAAAGTGAAAAGAATATACCATTAGAAATTATTGTACCAACACAGGCACAAAACGATAACGCTGTTTTTACTCGGATTAAGACTGAGATATATTCTTCGTCTATTAAGCGTTTTCAGCTTGTTGAAGGAATTAAAGATAGAGAGCCAGTTGGCGCTATTAACAATATTCAATTTGGTAATAATCCCGTTGCAAAAATATATGCCTTTTCCCAAGCTAATGATTTGATTAATGATACGCTTTATTATGTCTGGCAATTAAATGGCCAGGAATTAGCGCGCGTTAAAGTAACCGTTGGATCAAATTATTGGCGGAGTTATTCAACAAAACGCATATCTTTGAATGCGCATGGTGATTGGAGTGTTACATTAAAAAATCAACAGGGAGATGTTTTGGCTGTTAGTCGCTTTAATTATTAATGATATGTCGTTTTTAATGACAATCATGTTTTGAATCGACTTAAGTTGAATATTGAATATTGAATATTGAATATTGAATACTTAATGATTAGAGAATTTAAACCAAGGGATTATTTAGCTGTCCAGCGTATTTACCAACAGGGCATTGATAACCGTAATGCAACATTTCAAAATACGGTAAAAACCTGGGAAGAATGGGACAGTTCGATGCTGCCTACCTGTCGATTAATTGCCGCTACACGTAATGACATATTGGGGTGGGCCGCACTTTCTCCCGTTTCAAGTCGTGAAGTTTATTCCGGTGTTGCTGAAGTGAGCTTGTATGTTGCCAATGAAGCAAAGGGGAAGGGGGTTGGTCAGTCATTAATTTCTGCGCTTATTGCCGAATCAGAAAAACATAATATTTGGATGTTGCAATCTGCTATCTTTCCTGAAAATGTAGCCAGTTTAGCGGTACATAAAAACAATGGTTTTCGTCAGTTAGGTGTTCGCGATAAACTTGCACAAATGGATGGTGTTTGGCGAGATGTTGTGTTCATGGAAAGACGTAGTAACGTAGTCGGTATTTAATGATGAAGGAAAGATCGATGTCTGAAATAGGTACAGCGCTATTTAGTAAAGCGGTTGAGTTGATTGAAAAACGCTATCCGACTGGTTGGGGCGGTGCAGCTGCCGTACGTGTTGCTTCGGGAAAAATTTTAGTCAGTGTCGCACCCGATGTGAAAAATGACGGTTTATCCTTGTGTATGGAAGTGGGGGCGTATCTAGAAGCGCATAAATTAGATGAAGCCGTTACACATTCCTTATGTATTTGCCGCGAAGATGAACATAGTGAATATCTTATTTTATCGCCCTGCGGTATTTGTCAGGAAAGATTAGTGCATTGGGGAGGCGATGTTTTAGCTGCGATTACAACATCCGATAATCATCTTGAATTTAAAACGTTACGTGAATTAATGCCACATCATTGGTCGTTGGTGAATGATGAAGTATTGTAGTTGGCTTTGTTGTGTATCAGAACTGAGCTGATTTAGTTTGAAAAGTGTATTTTATTCTTTCCTGATGTTTTAGCCTTATACATCGCAATATCCGCTAGTTTCATCAATTCATCATATTGTAGGCCGTGTTTTGGAAATAGTGCTACGCCAGCACTACCTGTTAAATGAATTTCGATTTCATTAAATAATTTATATTCGCAAAAGAGTTTAATAAATAGGTTTTCAACGATTGATTCAACTTCCTGTTGGTTTTTTATGTCCTGTATTAAAAGAATAAATTCATCGCCAGCTAGCCGTGCAGGTATTATCTTAGGAAGCGGTGTCTCAAATGAAGTGGTTTCTTGGTTTTGCCCCTTAAGGGATAAGTAGACACTTAGTTTTTTTCCAAATTCAGATAATAATTCATCACCAACACGATGTCCGTAAGTATCGTTCACTGCTTTAAAATCATCAAAATCAATAAAAACGAGTGCGCCTTTTTGATTTTTTTCTAACATCTCAGATAAGGCTTTATTGGATAGTTTATAGAAGTAATTTCGATTGGGGAGATTTGTGTTAGCGTCAAAATAGGCTAACTTTGAAATTTCTTTTTTATTTGTTTCAATATTTTTCATCATATTAGAAAAAGAGGTTTTGAGATCCCTTATTTCTAATGGGACAAGTTTTGATAATTTCCATTTTAAAATGACATTTGGATCTCCCTTTTCAATTAATTTAATCGTTTTCGATAAGTTTTCTAAGGGTTTAATTAAAATAAATGAAAATGGAATAGCAATTAAAAAAGCGAGTCCTAGTCCCAGTAACATCACTAGAATGGCGGTTTGGTCAATTGCATATGCTTTTTCTTCGAGTTCTTTAATCGGCTGAGGAACCATAACCCCCCAGTTTGCATGCTCGACATGGGTATAGCCTGCAATCATGTCACCTTTTAACGCCGGCGAGTAAAATTTTTCTACGCCAGTTTGGCCTGCCATCATTTTTTGAACGGCACTGATCTTTGCTATATTTTTTCTTTCTTGTATCCAAGAAGGCAGTGGATGCGCTAATACATTTCCTGCTTGATCGACAATCGCAGCATGTCCTTTTTCACCAAAAGCGACTCTTTCACCCATTTCGATAATATATTTAGTTGAAAGATACGCCAATAATATATCGTCTTGTTCATGTTTAACAACCAGCATGATGGGACCACTATTTATATTTTTATCTTCAGTTACCGTTGAAATGGCTATTTTTCCTTCGACCTCTGTCTTGATGGCCAGGTCGGTAATATGTTTAGGTACCTCCGTGAGGCAATTTGACTTTGTGTGGAATAGGCATTGCTTTAAATGCCCTTGATGATCGATTAATACAACGGTGATGAAGTTATAGCTTTGAAGGAGTTTGCGAAAAGTAGGGGAGTTTAGTTGATGATCAGATTGGGTATCGACAATTGAAAAAATGCCCGTCACATCTTGATAGTACCGTTCAAAAGCAGCGGAAATATTTTTTGCAATAACTAAGTGTTTTTGGCTAACCTCTTGTAATTCTGAGTCTAAGGCTTTTGAATATGGCCAAACCCAAAATAATGTCATTGGAATAATAACAATCAGGCAAAAAGTAAAAACAAGTAAATGTCTGAGTTTCATAGGGATAAGTTTGTCCAATGCTGATAATAGAATGTGATATGGATAGATAATAAATTAATTCAATTATTCAATTATTCAATGGGTAAAGTAACACAGTGATTCTAGCCTGTTTTAGTATTATTGGGAACTGAATCCAGCTATATTACTAATATCTAAGTGATACGTTAAATTTGTCGTGTTGATTAAAAACGTCACAAACTTAACACCGTTGAATTTGTTATTGTTAGCTAAACGTGATGGCAATTTAATAAAACCGTTGAACAATTTTTAACATTGTGGCTTGATTAGTAATAGGGATAAATTTTTTATTTATATTATTGAGTTATTTTATAAGGATAATGCCAATGAATTTTCCAATTAACGCGTCATGTCAATGTGGCCAGGTTACTTATAAACTGTTTGAAACACCACAAAATGTGATCGCTTGTCATTGCAAAGAATGTCAAAAACTATCGACAAGTGCCTACAGTATAACGGCAATTGTGCCAACCAAAGCAATAGAGTTTACCGGTGAAATGAAGCACTGGACTCGGATTGCCGATAGCGGAAATAAAAATAGTGGCTATTTCTGCTCAAACTGCGGCACACGTATTTATCAATTTAATCCGGAGCAACCTGATTCAATTAAACTTAAATTAAAACCCGTTGATAAGGAATCTGAGTCATTATTTGAACCTAAAATACATGTTTGGACGAGTGAAAAATTAGGATGGGTACAAATTCCTGATGGCATTAAAACGGCTGAAAAACAACGTTAAGGTTGAGCATGCAAATAATAAATGTAACAAAAAATAAGACCATTTATGGCCTTTCAGTTCGGACGAGTAATACCGAAGAAATGGATCCTGATAATGCAAAATTAGGTCAGCTTTGGCATCGTTTTGATCAGGAAGTTGATGTTGATTATCAAAATGGTGAGCGGGTTTACGGCGTTTATTATCAATATGAATCCGATGTGACGGGTAAATTTGACGTTCTGGCTGGTAGTGAAAAATTTGCTCCTCAGTTAAAGTCAGTGGTTATTCCGAGTGGACGTTATTTAATGTTTTCGGAACGTGCTTTGACGAATACTGAAGCGGCACGTATTGAAGCGGTTATTGCATGTTGGGGGGCTGTCTGGACTTACTTCAATGATCAAAATAGTGAATTTAAACGGGCTTATCAGGTAGATTATGAACATTACGAAAACGAACAGGATATAAACGTTTATATCTCTGTTCTATAAAGTTTTTCAGATTCAAATAATCAATTTTGGGTTATTTGTTAATTTTGTTTTGTAATGTCCATAAATACATTAAGTCCAGTGCAATAGTCGCGCCTGCAAGGGCGGTTATTTCACTTTGATCGTAAGCCGGCGACACTTCGACGACATCCATACCTACGATATTTAAATTATCTAATCCACGAATGATCTTTAGTATTTTATCGGTACTTAAACCTCCACAGACAGGGGTTCCTGTGCCCGGTGCAAAAGCAGGATCTAGGCAATCAATATCAAAGGTTAAATAAATTGGTAAATCACCAACGGTCGTGCGTATTGATGCAACGATTTCTGCAACCGATAAATCGTTTGCTTGTGCTGCATCGATAACATTAAAACGATGGTTTTGGTGTTTATATTCGGTGCGAATGCCGATTTGTACAGATTTATCTGCATCAATTAAACCTTCCTTTGGGGCATGATAAAACATGGTGCCATGGTCATATTGACTACCGTTACTGTATGTATCTGTATGTGCATCGAAATGGATCAAGGCCATTTTGCCGTATTTTTTATTGTGTGCACGTAATAAAGGCAATGTGACAAAATGATCGCCACCTAAACCCATTATGGTTTTACCACTTGCTAAAATTTGATCAGCGGCGGATTCTAGGTTGTTGCAAAATTCACGGGAATCACCACTGCTGAAGATTAAATCACCCGCATCAATAATTTTAGTATATTTCAGTAGGTTGAATTGCCAAGGAAAACGATGTGCTTCCCACGCTAAATTTACCGATGCACGACGAATAGCATCGGGTCCTAAACGTGCTCCTGAGCGTCCAGATGTTGCCATATCAAAGGGAATACCTAATACAACAATATCAGCATCCGCATTAACTGGATTCTGTACCAACGGTTGACGTAAAAAGGTCATGGCATTGGAATATAAAGAGAAATCAGATTGTTCAAATACATGGGGCATTGATTGTTCCTTCATAAAAGTAAATATGGCTCTCAAGCTATCTTGAAAGCCCTTATTGATAACTATCTAAAATTTCCTAAGTATTTATAAATCTTCCAAATAAGTGTAACCGCTTAAACCTGCATGTAATTCTTTTAATATGCTTTGCTGTTGGTCTGTAGGCAGTTTAGCCGACACTAATTCTTCATAGGTTTTTCGAAAGTCGGCTACATCTAGATGTACATAGTTAAGCATATCTTCGACGGTGTCACCTTCATTTATTTCATTTATCTCAGCTTCCCCTGACTCATTGAGGGTGACAACCACACTGTGTGTGTCGCCAAATAAATTGTGCATGCCACCTAGTATTTCTTGATAAGCGCCGACCAAGAAAAAGCCCATTAGGTATTCTTGATCAGCAGACCAATCAGGTACAGGTAAAGTTGTTTCAATACCTTGTCCATCAACGTAATGGTCCACAATACCATCGGAATCACAGGTGATATCTAATAAAATAGCACGGCGTTCGTGACTTCTTTCTAATCCTGTTAATGGTAAAACGGGAAATACTTGATCAATCCCCCATGCATCGGGGAGTGATTGAAAGAGTGAGAAGTTCACAAATAACTTATCCGCTAGTTTATTGGTTAAATCATCAATAATCGGGCGATGAAAACGATTTTTTACATCCATTAATTGGTTTAATTCGTAACACAAGCGTAAGTTTAATTGTTCAGCCCAAGCACGTTGATGCAGGTTGACAAGCCCCATTGCAAATTGGCTATGTACTTCAGCTAAATCACTTTGGCAATCATGATAAATTTCAATTAATGCCCGATCATCATTATGTAGATTCAATTGTTGCCATGATTTCCACATATTGTTTAATATTAACGGTGCTCCCTCCTCTGGTGCTGCTAATGTTTCAGGTGCATAGGATTCGGCTCCAATTACATTTGAGATTAACACCGCATGATGGGCAGTTAATGCTCGCCCTGATTCTGAAATAATCATCGGCATTGGTTGATTATATAATTTGCAAATATCACCAATGGTAAAAACAATGTTATTTGCATATTCCGCTAAACTGTAATTCATCGAATTGGATGAATGACTGCGTGTGCCTTCATAATCGACAGCTAAACCACCGCCCACATCCATGCAAGATAGTTGCGCACCTAATTGTCGCAGTTCACAGTAAAAACGAGCCGCTTCACTGACACCTTTACGCACATCTCTAATATCAGCCATCTGCGAGCCGAGATGAAAATGTACCAGTTGTAAGGCATCAATTTTATTATGTTTTTTTAATGTGTCTAGCACGGTCAGGACCTGTGATGCTGATAAACCAAATTTCGATTTCTCTCCACCACTTGCTTGCCATTTACCTTTGCCTTGAGAAGCTAAACGTACACGTAAACCTAAACGTGGTTTTACATTTAATTTAGCAGCTTCAGACAACACCATTTCAAGTTCAGACATTTTTTCTAAGACGAGGTGAACTTTATGGCCTAATTTTTCGCCGATTAATGCAAGACGAATATATTCAATGTCTTTATAGCCATTACAAATAATGACTGAGCTTGCTTTTTGTGCCAACGCTAATACCGTTAGCAACTCTGCTTTACTGCCGGCTTCTAATCCTAATTGTTTGACTTCACTGTTATGTTGGCTTGCTAATAAACCATCAACGACTTCTTTTTGTTGATTTACTTTAATGGGATAGACTAATAAATATTTTTCATCGTATTGATAGCTTTCAATCGCTTGATTAAAAGCTTTACAAATACTGTGAACGCGATGGTGTAAGATTTGCGGAAAGCGCACCAAAGCGGGCAAAGTAAGACCTTGTTGTTGAATTTTTTGTGCGATATCCCCTAATGGAATTTGGTAGTCAGGATGATCGGGCGTTGGTGAGACATAGACTTCACCTGAATCATTTATGCCATAAAACCCTTGGCTCCAATGACGTACATTATAGTTAGCACGCACACTTTCTAAATCTTTAACTTGTTTCATCTTTTAATTCCAATGCATAAAAAATAGGCGGTAAATTTTTGTTAATTAACCGTCTAAGAAGCAAAATAAGTTTATACTCGTTCGGTTGGGCGCTTTTTAAACAATCGATAAAATAAAGTCCAACAAAATAATTTATTGGTGACGATAACTAAAAGTTAACATTAGTAAACATGCCGGCTAGAGGAGCAAGGGAGATAAATTAAGCGATAATAAAAAGAGGAAAAGACGAACTTATCAATGAAATAAGAACGTCTTCGTTGAGCGTGATGTGCGGTTTAAAATAGTCTGTTTAAACCATTTAATGCCGCCACTCGATAAGCCTCGGCCATGGTTGGATAATTGAATGTCGTTTTTACAAAATACTCAATAGTATTTGCTTTGCCTTTTTGTTCCATAATTGCCTGACCGATATGTATGATTTCCGCTGCGCGTTCACCAAAGCAATGAATGCCTAAAATCTCTTTTGTGTCGCGATGGAAAAGGATTTTCAGACTGCCGACATCGGATCCTAAAATTTGTGATCTTGCTAGGTCTTTAAACTGAGCACGGCCAACTTCGTAGGGGACTTTTTGTTGGGTTAGCATTTGTTCAGTCTTACCGACGGAGCTTATTTCTGGAATGGTATAAATACCGGTAGGAATATCTTTAATCAGTTTTTTCTTACCCTCACGACACAGAATAAAGTGTGCGGCAACACGGCCTTGGTCATAGGCTGCACTCGCTAAACTCGGGTAACCAATCACATCACCTATCGCATAAATATTATCTACTTCAGTTTGATAATGCTCATTAATAGCAAGTTGACCACGACTATCTGGGTTTAACCCAACATTATCGAGTGCTAATTTATCCGTATTACCGGTACGACCATTTGCATAGAGTAGGCAGCTGGCTTTCATTTTTTTCCCCGATTTAAAATGAATAACAACGCCGTTTGCTGTGCTTTCTACTTTTTCATATTCTTCATCGTGACGAAGGATCATACCGGAATTTCTAAAGTGATAGGAAAGGGCATCGGACATTTCAGCATCCAGAAATGATAATAAACGATCACGGGTATTAACTAAGTCAGTTTTGACACCTAATCCTCTGAATATAGAAGCATACTCACAACCGATAACCCCCGCGCCATAAATCACAATATGTTGAGGATGATAATCTAAGGATAAAATGGTGTCGCTGTCATAAATATTCGCAGCTTCAAAATCAATATCCTCAGGATGGTAGGGTCTTGAACCTGTTGCGATGATAATATTTTTTGCGGTTATTTCTTCCGAACTACCATCGCCGCGAGTGATTAAAATAGTATGTTTGTTTACAAATGTCGCTTTGCCGAAATACAAATTACAATTATTGCGATTGTAAAACCCACTGCGCATGGTCACTTGTTTGGCAATCACTTGCTGGCTATGACGTAACACATCTTTAAAGGTAAAGGTTTTATTTTGTGGATAGTTATTCAGAAATAATGAGTTGTTTTTTAACTCAATCAATTGACTCACACTGTGTCTTAATGCCTTTGAAGGAATCGTTCCCCAATGCGTACAACCACCGCCAATGTCTTTGTACTTTTCAATAACGGCAATTCGCAATCCCCCCTTAGCTAATTTCATTGCCGCGCCTTCGCCTCCAGGTCCGGTACCAATAACAATGGCATCATAATCGTAATGTTCTGGTGGATTAATGGTTTCTTGATCTGTTGGCATAGCTAACCTCTGGTGGTTAAGAATGGGATTAAGGGCTCAATCACTAACAAATATACTGTTTAATGTTTAGCCGCTTGATAAATCTATCACTATTTTTAGGCATGGAAAAGATAAAAGGAACGCAATTCCTCTCACTCTTATCGATTTTAAGATAATGACAGTCGTTATTATTTGTCATAAAATGTCTTTTGATAGTGATTATTATTGCTATTCTAATTGAAGACGTAACCATTAGGAGAAAAAATGACGCGCTTTGATAAATCGATCGATAAAACATTAATGTCAGACGGGCGGAGCAATTTGCAAAGGCGATTCTATGACATTCGTAATAATAAGATTTTCGAATTGTTTGTGATCACTATTATTATTTTTTCAGCGTTAATGATTGGGGCAAATAGTTATCAAGTATCACCAACAACGTTACAGATTTTTACATTTTTAGATGGGATTATTACAACTATTTTTTTAGTTGAAATTGTTATCCGATTTATTGGTGAACCTAATAAAAAACGGTTTTTTCATAATGCCTGGAATTTATTCGATACTTTTATTGTGTTAGTGAGTCTTATACCTATTGATGACAGTGAAATGGCGGTACTTGGGCGATTAGTGCGGATTTTCCGAGTCCTTCGAATGGTCTCGATTGTGCCTGAATTACGTATTTTGATTAATTCGTTAATCAAAGCCTTGCCACAGCTCGGCTACGTAATGTTATTAATGTTTATAATTTTCTATATTTATGCCGCTATCGGAAGTACTTTTTTTGCTGAAATAAATGCGGATTTGTGGGGCAATATTACGATCAGTCTGTTAACGTTATTTAGGGTGATGACCTTCGAAGACTGGACTGATGTGATGTACGAAACCATGACGGTATATCCATTATCATGGATTTTTTACCTGACATTTATTTTCTTCACTGCCTTTGCTTTTTTGAATATGGTCATTGGTATTGTGGTTAATGTACTTGAACAAGAGCGTCAAATTGAAGCCGATTTACTTAATGAGCATGATCAGCAGCCGACAATGAAAGAGTTACAACGGGAGTTAAGTGAAATAAAGGCGTTACTAAAAGCACAAAATAAACCCCACTAAGTCTATTTAAGGGGGGGGGGATCTTTCGAGTTCGAATTTTGTTTAATTTAAAATGTGTTTGAACAAGGCATGTGGCGTGATGCATGGTTATGCCCTGTAAACGCTGCAAAACCGAGTGCAGGGCACCTTTATCTGCAAAAGTGAAGATGAAAGATCAAACCTTTAACGCTTTATTTGTGAGTGTGCTTTTAAATTTTCCTATCTTATTTTCAATTCATTTCAAATTTCTTCTTGACCTTGGATTTAACTCTAAGGTTATACTTATCCTAGTGCATTTAGTTTTGCTTTTCTTTAGTTGTTAGCGTGGCTAGTTAATTACTTTTTATTAAATAAGGTTTCAATATGTATCGTATTGGCGAACTCGCAAAAAATTATGGGTTAAAAACCGATACATTACGGTTTTATGATAAACATGGATTATTGAAGCCTTCATCGCGAAGTGAAGCTGGTTACCGTATGTATACAGAGGGTGATGCTGAGTGTTTAGGTTTTATTTTAAGGGCCAAGGCTATTGGGTTTTCATTAACAGATATTGGTGAATTGCTTTCTATTGAATTGGATAAATCAAGTTGGGCCTGCTCAGATGTTAAAGAAGTGGTGGATCTTAAGCTGAATGATATAGAGGCGAAAATTAAAGAATTGACGCATTTTCAAGTGTCGTTAAAGAAATTGTCCGATGCCTGTTGCGGAGGGCAATTTAGTGCTGAAAATTGTTCCATTTTAGATGCATTAGAATCCAGTTCAGAGACGATTGAATGTCAACCTGAAACGGATCATTGTCATCCATCTACCCCTATTGATACGCATCAATGTAAGGAATAAATTATGTTAGTTAGCAATTTTGTTGGTCTATTTCTTGAGTCTGCTTTTTGGTTGTTATTGGGGCTATTCTTAGCGGGTATGCTGAAAATGTTTGTGCCTATGTCATGGATGAATAAGCAACTCGGTGGTCATGGCTTTAAAAGTACCGTTAAGGCCGCTGTTCTCGGTGCGCCACTTCCATTATGTTCCTGTGGCGTTATTCCAGCAGCGGTAGGGTTACGTCGTGCAGGCGCATCTAAAGCAGCGACAACTTCTTTTTTAATATCCACGCCTGAAACAGGGATCGATTCTGTTACTATTTCTTATGTTTTACTTGGGCCTTTTATGGCGATAGTCAGACCGATTGCTGCGATTGTAAGTGCTATTACAGCGGGGTTATTGGTTGGTAAAGATGAAGATCATCTGGACAAGCAATCTATGTCTGCTGACCTGCCTAAAAAAGCTAATAGTCTTGAGGATAGACAGAATAATGTAAGTGGTAAAGATAATTCAACTAAGTTTGTTTTTGCCGGCACGCAACCGTTAATAAATGGTAATCGGTATAGTGAAGATAATCGATCAACAAAATTTGTTTTTAATGGTAATAAAGCTTCATCTTCGGCGAGTTGTTGCGGTACAACGGAAAAATTAAGTTCATGCTGTAACGATGAGGTACCAGCCGTGGCTGTAAAAAGTAGTTGTTGTAACACCGAGGAAAACACAGCCTCTTGTTGTTCAAATAATGAAAAAGCTGAAAGTCAATGTAGTGAAGGAGCATCAAGTTGTTGTGCCTCTACAGAGGATATGGCGGAAAACTTAAAGGAAACATCGGTATTAAGTCGAATGGCTAAAGGGATACATTTTGCTGCAACGGATTTAGTGCGTGACACTGCTATTTGGTTGCTGGTAGGGCTATTTTTTGCCGCGATTGTCCAAACTTATATCCCTACCGATTTCATGGCAAAATGGGGCGATGGTTTGCTTGCTATGTTAGTGATGGTGATCATCTCTGTACCTATGTATATTTGTGCAACGGCTTCGACTCCAATTGCTGCCGGTTTATTATTAGCCGGCGTGTCTCCCGGCGCTGTGTTAGTTTTTATGCTTGCCGGACCTGCAACGAATGTCGCAACATTAGGTGTCGTTGGGAAAGAGTTGGGTAGACGTGCATTATGGAGTTACCTAGCTGGCGTATTAGGTGTTGCATTATTATCTGGTGCTATTGTTAATTATTTAGTAGATTCTTGGGGATTTGAAGTTATGCCTCAGGTTGGTGAGCACCATGATCTCTTACCTGAACCCTTAGCTTATATTTCGGGAATTCTATTGGCCATTTTGATGGTGAAAGTCATTATTGAAATGTTACCTATCAAACGTAGCCAAGCTGATAGTTGTTGTTCATAAAATAGAGTCTTTATACCCATGTTACCTCAAGATGCTTGGTCAGGCCCAAATTAGGGGTACAGAGCAAGACGCATCATGTGCATGATTAATTGTTTAATCATGCATTTATTTAGAAGTTGTAATAGCTTTGTTAAATAAATGAGTTGAGAACTTCTCTCAACTTCGTATAATTCCTCCTCAATTTACCACAGCGCTGAATTTACGTTTCAGTTAGCTATGAGGAATATACCATGTCAAACACAGTTGTCTGTGCATTATATCGATTTGTCTCTCTAGACAATTATCAAGCAATACAAGCCCCTTTATTAGCAGTGATGGAATCTAATCATGTTAAAGGAACGTTACTATTAGCCAGTGAGGGTATTAATGGTACCGTTGCTGGAACCCGTGAAGGCGTTGATAATTTAATTCAATGGTTAAAAGCCGATCCACGTTTAGCTAATCTCACCACGAAAGAATCCTTTGATAACGAAAATCCTTTTTATCGTACTAAAGTTAAATTGAAAAAAGAGATTGTTACCATGGGGGTTGAGGGAATTGATCCCACTAAATCCGTCGGAACTTATGTAAAACCAAAGGACTGGAATGCGTTAATTAGTGATCCCGATGTATTGCTGGTGGATACGCGTAATGATTATGAAATTAGTATTGGGACATTTGAAAATGCAGTTGATCCAAAAACAACGAGCTTTCGTGAATTTCCAAAATATGTAAAAGATAATCTTGATCCTGAAAAGCATAAAAAAGTGGCGATGTTCTGTACTGGTGGTATTCGTTGCGAAAAATCTACGGCTTACCTAAAAGAACAAGGCTTCGATGAAGTGTTTCATTTAGAAGGCGGTGTGCTTAAGTATCTTGAAGAAATTCCTGAAGAAGAGACGATGTGGCAGGGGGAATGCTTTGTTTTTGATAATCGTGTTTCAGTGAACCATCAACTCGAGAAAGGGAATTATGATCAATGCCATGGATGCCGTTTACCGATTACCGAAGAAGATAAACAATCGGAGAAGTATATTGAAGGTATTTGTTGTCATCAGTGTTTCGATACTATTACTGAAGATCAAAGACATCGTTTTGAGCAGCGAGAATTACAAATGCGTTTAGCCAAAGAGCGTGGTGAAGCACATATTGGTTCCGATGCATTGACCCAAATTGAACAAAATCGCGCTAAAAAGAAGGCGTTAAAGAATCAACAGCGAAGTAAATAAAATGAAAGCCCTCATTGATATTATTGAGGGCTTTTTTGTATGACTTAACTATTAAATTAGTAGCTAAAAAGTAACAGAATTAATATGAAAGAATTTAGTTATTCTTTTCCTTTATGCCTGTTTAAGCTAATAATTCTTGAAAGTTTGTTGTTAACCATCTACGCTTTTGGCTAAACAATTGACTGTTAAATATACTGTAGAGTGTGGTGAATTAGTGTTATTTTTTCTTAAAATCATTTTTTGTATTGCGAATTGATATGACCAAGCTATCTCTACGTTCTGTTCTTATTTTCCCCTACGTTATTCTTATCGTTTGTTTAGCTATTGCGATTGGATTCCTTTCCTATGGTGCGGGTACCCATGCCGTACAAACGGTATCGAATCATTTACTTGAAGAAACCGTTAGTCGAATTAGTCAGGCGATAGACCGCCATGTAGTTGGCTCGGTTGCTACGTTAGAAGTTGCTTTTCCTGACGGCATGTTGGCGGATTCTGATATTAAGACTAATTTAGACGAAATGCGCTCTCGTTTTTGGACCGCTTCATCCCTTCATTTAGATCCGAATAATTATGTGTATTATGGAAATAAAGCCGGACAGGCATTAGGGTTGTATCGATACTCTATTGATAAAGGCGAATTGCGGGTTAAATTTCAACCTGAAGAGCACCGCAAGTTTTATGACCTTGATGGCATAAATGGTATTCCAATGCTGTCTTCTACCGAAGAAAAGAACTTCGATCCGCGAGTTAGACCTTGGTTTCATGCTGGCTCTAGCAATAATAATGATACTTGGACTTCGGTGTATATCGATTTTAGAACACATGATTTAATTGCGACACGTGCACGACAGGTGTTGGGGTTTGATGGACAGTTTGAAGGGGTTGTCGCGACGGATATGTCGTTAAAATCATTAAATGACTTCGTAAGTAATCTTAATATTTCAGAAAATGGTATTGCTTTTATTATTGAGCCTAATGGCCAACTCATTGCTTCTTCACAGAGTGAAAACATTAAGCATAATGAGGAAGGGGAAAACATAAGAGTTAATGCCAGTCAAAGTGGTAATGCTTTGCTTTCGGATATTTATTCGCAAATGGTGCCTTTAATTTCAGCTAAGGTAGCCAGTTTTACACCCGAAACCTTTAGTTTTACCGATGAGTTACACCGAGAAATACATGTTGCTTATAATAAGTTTGAAGATGGTGCTGGATTAGAATGGATAAATGTCGTTGCGATGCCAAGTTCTGATTTTATGGGGGATATTAAAAATAATATTTTTCAAACTATTTTACTTGGCGTTTTGGCAACGGGACTAGTCGTTATCATTGGTTTTATGGTGTTGCAATGGGTAACTAAAGACTTAAAGATCCTGTCACATGCTGTTAATAATGTGAGTAGTGGATATATCGAAGAGCCTATTAATATCCAAAGAAATGATGAAATAGGCGCTTTAGCAAAGAGTTTCTCAGCGATGCAACGAAGGTTACATACGGATTACTTGACCGGTTTACCTAATCGATATGCCTTCGAACAACATCTTAAAGCAAAAATTAAAAAGTATGATTTAGGGGAAGAAAAAAATCCTTTTGCTATTTTGTTTATTGATTTAAATGATTTTAAAAAGATAAATGATGTTTATGGTCATGACGTTGGAGATCAAGTGTTGATTGAATTTGCTGTCCGGATGTATACCTCTATCCGAGAGCATGATTTAGCGGCTCGATTTGCAGGTGATGAGTTTGTTATTGTGCTTAATGATATTAAGCGTAGTGAAGATTTAGATAATATTATTTCGACGTTAAAACAAACATTATCAGAGCCACTTAATTCTTTTGATATTTCTGTTGTTAGTTTAGGAGGAGCGATTGGTGTTGCTCAATATCCTGATGATGGCAATAATGTTGAGCAGTTACTCGTAGTTGCGGACAGTAATATGTATGCCAATAAAGCTGCGATTAAGAAAGATAATAAAAACTCTTAATTAAATAACCTCAATTCTGGATAAGCTAAACGGCACAGTACTATTATTTATATGATTGATACTTAGCTTTATTTCGCTTCTATTATTTAGAGCTGAGGTTAAATATACAAAACCCTACATTTTATTCCCCAAATAAAAGGGAAGTATTTTTAATGGCTTCTCTTATTCTATCTAGTTCGTCCTTGTCTTAATTCCTCTTTTAAATCATGCAGTGGCATATGCTTAAATTATTTATGCCCATTGTAATCATTAATTAATCTATTTTATTGGTTAACACTGTTGATTTATTTATTAAAATTTCACTAATAGAACAAGTGTTTAGATCAACTTTCGCTTCTTGCGTATTCCGGTGAAGGTGAACACTGATTCCGGTTCAACGTGAACACCTGATCTTTCAGCGTATTGCCCAAGCTCTTTTTTACCCTAAGTGTTCACCATGGGTCAAGTTGTTTAGTTTTTTACGCATTGATTCTCCTCTCAATTTTAAGCGATGTGAGTTGTGCATGATCCGATCTAAAATGGCATCTGCCAGCGTATTGTCTCCTATCATTTCATACCACTGATCTGTCGGTAACTGGCTGATAATGACCGTTGACGAAGAGCCGTGTCGATCATCCATTATTTCCATCAGATCATTACGCTGTGCTGCTTTCAACGGCTCTAATCCCCAATCATCTAATATCAACAGATCTGTCTTTGCTAAGGTTCTTAATAGCTTGCTGTAAGTGCCATCTGCTTTCGATTGCGTTAATTCCAACATCAAACGGGAGATCCGATAATAGCGAGCACTGAAGCCGCTCATACAAGCCGAATGCCCTAACGCACAGGCAAGGTACGTTTTTCCAGTACCGCATGGTCCGGTGAACAACAGGTTTTGCGCTTTTCTTAGCCAGTCACACTGTGCTAATGCGGCAATTTGAGACTGTTGAATTCCACGTGGATGTTGGTAGTCAATATCTCTTAGATTGGCCATAAGTTTGAATTTTGCTGCACGAAGGAGTCGTTGCTGTTTACGGTTGTCCCGCTCTAGCTTTTCCCCCTCAATCAACAGGTGGAGCCGTTCGTTAAAGGAAAGCCCCTCATAGGTACCGGGTTGTTCAGATTGAGTTTGTAATGCCTGTGCCATACCGCTGAGTTTCAGTTGGCGAAGTTGTGATAAAGTCTGGTCGATCATCATAATATTCCTTATTAGTGAAAGCATTTAGGGCCACGAACATTCTCATGATCCTGCGGTAGCGTTATAGTTGCCTCTGTTTTATCAAGCGGTAGTTTGTCTTGATTGCTGGTGAGGATGGCCTTGATATTTTTAAGCTTCACAAGCGACTTCTGATTAGCGATTGCACAGGCTTTATTCAAACGTACTGCTGGGTAGGAGCGCGTTAAATTAAGCAACCCCAAACACACTCGGTATGCCAATTCAGGATGCTCTCGGCTTTCAAGTTGCTCTGATACCCAAAGCAACACCTCCGGCCCAATACCCTTTGCCCAATTTTTAAGGCGGCCAGGCGTCCACTGTTGGTGCTTAGCATGTTTCTTAGGCATATGTCCCGGCTCAGTTGTTGTGCCTGGATAATGTTTTCTAACATGGCTGGCAAGTAGGTGTGTTTTGAAATAGATTTGCACCAGTTTATCGCCGGCATGCAACTCGACGTTTTCACCGACCAGATGGTGTGGTACGGAGTACAGGTGCTGATCATATTGAATGTGGTAATCGATATTGACCTTGGCTATTTTAATATCGACATATTGGTAAGGGTGAGCCGGTAGAGCATTAAGCAAGGGCTTGTCGAGTTGCTCAAACCATTGCAGGCGGTTACCCGGTAACTGCTTAAATGGCTTTAAATTAACTTCCGTTAATAATGAGGCGATACACTGATTAAGCTCTGCTAAGGAGAAGAAGGTGTGGTGGCGTAATCGCGCTAAGATCCAACGTTCAATTATTTGCACACCGACTTCAGCTTTTGACTTATCCTTAGGTTTGTAGGGCCTAGCAGGTACAACCGCGACACCATAATGCTCGGCAAGTTGCTGATAGCAGGGATTTAACTCAGGCTCATAACGGCATGCCTTACTGACACCACTGCGCAGATTATCGGGCACGATCATGACAGGTGTACCACCGATAAACTCGAAGGTACGTACATGACTGGCTAGCCAGTCCGGCAGGCTTTGGCTCCATGTCGCTTCAGCGTAGGTGTAGTTTGATGCACCAACGACGGCAACGAAGATCTGAGCGGATCTTACCTCTCCAGTTGTCGGTGAAACAACCGACATAGTTTGCCCTGCATAATCAACGAATAATTTATCACCCGCTTTATGTGTCTGGCGCATAGAGCGCTTCTGTTTTTTCGCCCAATTTAAATAGCGATCGCAGTACTGAGAATAACTCAAGCAGCGGTTTGGATATTGTTGACAGTACTCCTCCCATAACAGCAGCTTAGTGACTCCCTTTGCTTTGAGTTCTTTATGTACCTCAGGCCAATCTGGTATTTGAAAGCGGCTTGCTTTGCGGGTATCGGCTTTGGGGTAAAACAACTTAGCCAACTCGACATCATTTAACTCAGCCGATAGCGGCCAGGATAGCTTTAATTCTTTTGCTTTTGTAAGTAATTTTTGAATAGCACCAACACTTATTTTGGTACTGGTATTGATTTGGCGGACGCTGAGTTTTGCCTCATAACGCAGCCTTAAAACGTCTCTGATTTTACGCATTGTGATCCTCTTTGCAGCCATACCGGTTTCCTTTAGTAAAAAAAGAACCAATATGTCAGTTAAAGGGTTGAAAAATCAATGCGTTGAAAGGGATTCTGGTTTATGGTGAACAGCGATTCCGGCATGGTGAACACTGATTCCGGAAATTTGGATAAAAGTGTTCACGTTGAAACCGGAATCTATGTTCAGATTAAACCAGAATTGGTGTTCACGTTGGGCCAGAATAGCTGTTCACCTTGAGCCGGAATATGCACTTCTAACTAAGGCATTTTATTGAGCAATATTTAGATCATATATTTAGTACAATTGGTCTTTTGAAGATAAGTGAAAATTTATTTTATAGATATAAAAAATGCTTACTTCCCATTAAGAAAAGTAAGCATTTAAAGGTGATTTATTTGAAGATTAGATTACGATTAAAAGCCCAGTGTTTCTAGGGTTTTCAACGTAAGTGCACCTTGATTTAGTTTTTGGTCTTTTTGGTATGCGTTTACAGCAGCTCGTGTTTCAGCGCCATATACACCATCAACACGTGTGATGTTATAGTTTTTATCCTTTAATGCTTGTTGCAATTTAGAAACTACATCTGGTGTTGTGTTTGTTTCACATAAGATTTCTTGCCATCTTAGGTATGGTTCATCTGTTTTAACAGTCGTGTTATAAGTGTCATATACGGCAGGAATCGAAACTTTTCTTTCCGTTGCTGGTGTATCAAGAACACGTGTTTTAACCATTTTACAGATTGCTGGTATTTGAACTTCTTCCGTTGTCGCAGGTGTATCTAAAACAGTTTGGGTTACGTTTGTATAGACTGCAGGTGTTACCATTGCTTTAGTTGTAGCGGGTGTTACTAGCTCTTTTTTAGTAATGGTGTCGTAAACAGCAGGTGTTTTAACTTCTTTTGTTGTTGCTGGGGAAACAAGTACTTTAGTCGCTACTGTTTTGTATACAGCAGGCGTTTTAACTGCTTTAGATGTTGGTGCGTTATCTAAAGCGCGCGTAGTAACTGTTTTATATACAGCAGGCGTTTTAACTTCTTTAGTATAAGCATCTTTATCTAGTACACGTGTGCTAACTGTTTTGTATACAGCAGGTACTTCGATTAAACACATAATGTCGCCAGTCGAGTTATCAATTTTTTCGATTTCTCCACGGCCTTTTTTCCATTCGGTATGTGCAGCTGAAACCAATACTTTTTCAGATACTGTTTTGTAAGTTGCAGGCACCGTAACTAGCGTGATTTTTTCTGGTTCCACCATAATTTGCTCAGATACCGTTTTATACGTAGCTGGCATGGTCACTAATGATGTTTTTTCAGGTTCAACTAATACAGTTTCATTGACTGTTTTATACACGGCCGGCACTTCAACCAATGAGATTTTTTCAGGTTCAACCATGATGGTTTCTGTTACTGTTTTATAGGTAGCAGGAACTGGAACAAGTGTTGTTTTTTCAGGTTCAACCATGACACGTTCAGTAACCGTTTTATAAGTTGCTGGAACGGGGACTAATTTTGTACTCGCTTCCCTAATAGTTACTTTTTTCTCGACTACTTTATAAGTTGCTGGTGTCACAATAATTTGTGATTGTGCTTCTTTAACCAATCTTTCAATTGGGTCTATTCTATATTTAGCAGGTACTAATACTTTTGCATAACATTCACCTGCTTTAGCATTCGGTGGTACCAAGGAATTTCCAACTGCATTTGTGTCACTGATTGCAGCTTCAGGCATAACACCTTGAAGTGCTGATAATGATGCAATTTTGCTATCTTTAGCTTGAAGTTCTTGGTTCAGTTTTTGAATTTCTTGGTCCTTCATGGTTAATGAATCACTAGAATTATCCGTAACTGAACAACCTGTTACAGTTAACATTATTGCCGTTGCAACGATTGTTGTTTTGAAATAATTAGCCATCTTTTTCTCCCTTTGATTAATATATGTTCCATTTTAGCACAAAAATCACTTTTATTTGCTATAATAGAATATAATAATTATGTTTGTTATTAAAGTGTAAAGAAAAAGGAGATTGATTTGAAAACACTTAACCTATTGTTAACATCGTCGGTTCTTGGATTAAGTTTAGTGAGTGGTACTGCATTTGCTGCGGGGGAGGATTGCCCCGAATGCAAAGATTGTATTATGGTCGCTGATTTAAACGTTGAGTTCAAAAATGATTCAACGGTATACATGAATGACAGTGAAAGAAAAGAAGTTGCTGAATTTGCAGATTTCCTTAAAAAAACTGATTTATACGCAGTGATTGAAGGTCATACAAGTAAGTTTGCGACTGCTCCTTACAACTATAAATTATCTTCAGATCGTGCCAATAAAGTAAGAGCTGAATTAATTAAATTAGGTGTGCGTTCTTCGCAAATAAAATCATTGGGTTTCGGCGAAAGCTCACCGCTTTATGATAATAATACCGATGAAGGTGCACAGAAAAACCGTCGTGTTATTGCCGAAGTATTTAATACTGCAGACGAATTATCTCAATATATTTCATCTGAATCTAAACGAATTCAAAATATCAAATTTAAAGAACAATAATTATTTCGACTTTCAATTAAATGAGCGTTGAAATGTTATATCTTTAAATAAACCTCAATTTCTTAAGATCTATAAATCATATTTTTAAGAAATTTGAGGTTTTTGTCTTTCCATTTACTAAACAAAAAATGGTTTCTTTAACTGCCTACATTTATGACTCGGTTCTATCTCCATTAGCGATACCCATTAAATTGTTAAATTTATTCTTCTTACTGACTTCTATTTTTAAATCTTAAATAATTATAGATTTTGGGGGAAAATTATTCTATCCAACCAAATTCAAAATTGTGCTATTATCCAAGGTCATTTTTAGCGGTAAGTTTCAGAACAGCAATGGACTAGGGTGCTTTAAACATGATCCCCAAATTAACTCATCAAGAGAATATTAAACAAGATTATTTCGACTTTTTACAGGCATTAGATAATTCTAATTATGCAGGAGAAATTGAAAAAGATTATGCAAGCCGTTTAGCTGTCGCAACGGATAACAGTGTCTATCAATGCTTGCCTCAGGCTGTTTTATTTCCAAAATCAACCCAAGATATTGTTGAAATTTGTAAACTGGCTCATTTAGAACAATTTAGTGATATTCGTTTTTCTCCTCGAGGGGGCGGTACTGGCACAAATGGTCAATCTTTGACTAACGATCTTGTGTTGGATCTTTCTCGTCATATGAACAATATTCTTGAACTTGATGTTGAACAAGGTTGGGTACGGGTACAAACTGGCGTGATTAAAGATCAGTTAAATGAATACTTACGTCCATACGGTTTATTCTTTTCCCCTGAATTATCAACTAGTAATCGAGCTACAATTGGTGGCATGATCAGTTGTGATGCATCGGGGCAGGGGTCATTGGTTTACGGTAAAACAAGTGATCATGTACTAGGGCTCACATCAGTGCTTGTTGATGGGCAAGTGTTAGAAAGTAAGCCAATAGTTGGCGATGAATTACAAACACAAATTAGCCGACAAGATAGTGTGGGAAAAGTTTATCGTCAAGTTGTTGAAACATGTTCACTAAAGCAGCAACAGATTGAAGATGGTTTTCCTAAGTTAAATCGATTTTTAACTGGATATGATTTAAAGCATGTTTATGATGCAGAAACGGGGCAAGTGGATTTATCTCGAATTCTTTGTGGTGCAGAAGGATCATTGGCGACCATTACAGAAGCCACATTACATGTACAAAAAATACCGACTTACCGCACCCTATTAAATATTAAATATGATAGTTTTCAATCCGCACTTCAAAATGCTCCTTTCCTAGTAAAAGCGAATGCATTATCCGTTGAAACTGTCGATTCGACAGTCTTAAATTTAGCAAAGAGCGATATTATTTGGCACAGTGTCAAATCGCTAATCAGTGATGTACCTGGTCATGTGGTTGATGGTTTAAATATTGTTGAGTTTTGTGATGAAAATGCTGAATTACAACGGGAAAAAGTCGCTGCATTACAACTGCAACTTGATGCATTGATTAAGAATAAAGAAGCAGGAGTGATTGGTTATCAAATTTGCGATCAATTAGCAGATATTAATAAAATTTATGCAATGCGTAAAAAGTCTGTTGGATTGTTGGGTAAAACATCAGATAGCGCAAAACCGATACCTTTCACTGAAGATACCTGTGTTCCTCCTGAAAATTTAGCCGATTATATTATTGAATTTCGTCAATTGCTTGATGATAAAGGCCTACGTTACGGTATGTTTGGCCATGTTGATACAGGAGTATTGCACGTTCGTCCAGCGCTTGATCTTTGTGATCCTAATCAAGAAGTCTTAATGCGAGAGATTTCAGATAAAGTGGTTGCATTAACGGCAAAATATAAAGGATTAATGTGGGGAGAACATGGTAAAGGTTTCCGAAGTGAATATGGCCCTGAGTTTTTTGGTGAAGAGTTATTTAAAGAGTTACGTAAAATAAAAGCGGCTTTTGATCCTGATAACCGTGTTAATCCAGGCAAAATTTGTACACCGATTAACTCTGAAGCATCTTTAGTGAGTGTAGACGCCGTTAAACGTGGCACCTTTGACCGCCAAATTCCAATCAAAATTCGAGAAAGCTATACGGAAGCAATGGACTGTAATGGTAATGGCCTTTGTTTTAATTACGATACAAAATCGCCCATGTGTCCCTCGGTTAAATTAACCAGCAATAGGATTCATTCGCCTAAAGGGCGTGCAGGATTAATGCGTGAATGGCTGCGTCAACTCGCAAATAAAGAGATTGATGTCTTACAACTTGAAGATGAGTTATATGCAGGTAAAAATGCGAGCTTATTTAAGAAGTTTATTAACACACGGAGTAAACAGAAAGGCGAATATGACTTTTCAAATGAAGTGATGGAAGCTATGCAAGGGTGTTTAGCTTGTAAAGCCTGTGCGAGTCAATGTCCTATTCAGGTAGATGTATCAAGTTTTCGTTCGCGCTTTATGCATATTTATTACGATAGTTATTTGCGTCCAGTTAAAGATTATTTCGTTTCATATGTAGAACAATATGCTCCATTAATGGGTAAAGCACCGCGCTTCTTTAACTTTTTTATGAAACAAAAGTTAACCGCTAGCTTGACTGAAAAGTTTGTTGGCATGGTAGATATCCCATTACTTTCATTTCCTACTTTAAAAGCATCATTGGCTAAAGAAGATATTAGTGAATTTGATTTAGCTAAGCTGCAGGGGTTAACCGAAGAAGAACGTCAATCCTATGTGCTGATTGTACAGGATCCGTTTACCACTTTTTATGATGCAGATGTGGTGCGCGATTTAATGTTATTCGCTAAAAAATTAGGTTTTAAACCGGTATTATTGCCCTTTAAACCGAATGGTAAGCCGCAGCATATTAAAGGTTTTTTAACTGAATTTGCGAAAACGGCACAAGATAGTGCAGACTTCCTAAATCAAATGGCCCAGCTTAACATTCCAATGATTGGCGCTGATCCTGCGATGGTACTGTGTTATCGTGATGAATATAAGCGTGCTTTAGGCGATAAGCGTGGTGATTTTAATGTTCAGTTGGTACAAGAGTGGTTAGTACCACGCCTTACTGGAGATGCTCAGGAGGCGACAGCAAAACAATACTTCTTATTTGGTCATTGTACAGAGAAAACAGCCGAGCCTGCTTCAGGAAGTGACTGGGTAAATATATTCCAACATTTCGGCGCGACATTAACAAATGTTGCCGTTGGGTGTTGTGGTATGGCTGGAACGTACGGTCACGATGCGGGTCATCTTGAGGACTCAAAAAGGATTTATAGTTTAAGTTGGGAAGAAGAAATTGCGAAGCATGAACGATCTAGTTGTCTTGCAACTGGCTACTCCTGCCGTAGCCAAGTAAAACGAATCGAAGGTCAAACATTAAAACATCCAATCCAAGCATTATTAGAGATTTTATAATATGTCTATTTGGAAAAGAGATATTAATTTAAATGCATTAAACGCATTAAGTCAAAATACATTAATTGCTCATTTAGGTATTCAATATACTGAAATTGGTGATGATTTTATAAAGGCTGAAATGCCTGTCGATCAGCGTACTCAACAACCTTTTGGTGTACTTCATGGCGGTGCTTCTGCGGTATTAGCTGAAACAATCGGTAGCTTAGCGGGATACTTGGCTGTCGATGAAGACAAAATATGTGTTGGTGTCGAACTTAATGCAAGTCATTTACGTAGTGTTTCAGAAGGTTGTGTAATAGGAGTAGTAAAAGCAGTTCGTATTGGTCGTACATTACAGGTTTGGCAAATAGATATTACAGATCAAGCTGAGCGGTTAATATGCAGTTCACGTTTGACCGTATCCGTTATTGATAAAACAATTTAACATTAGAGATTAAAGAGAGCGTTATGATTAAAGTAGGTACTTATAATAAGTTACCCATTGTTAAACAGGTAGATTTTGGTCTTTACTTGGATGGTGGTTATGATTTTGGTGAAATTTTATTACCAAAACGTTATATCACCGAAGATATGAAAGTCGGACAGTCAGTTGAAGTTTTCTTATATTACGATTCTGAAGATCGTCTTATTGCAACGACACAAAAAGCGAAAGCTGAAGTTGGTAAATTTTCTTCATTGAAAGTTATCGATACAAACCGAGCAGGGGCTTTTTTAGATTGGGGACTACCTAAAGATTTGTTAGTGCCTTTTAATCAGCAGAAAATACCGATGAAAGAAGGTTATGGTTATGTCGTTTATGTGTATCAAGACGATATCAGTGAACGGTTAGTTGCCTCTTCAAAATTAGATCGCTTTTTAGATAATGAACCCGCTGATTATAAAGTCGGAGAAAAAGTTGATTTATTAATTGCAGATCAAACCGATCTTGGTTTTAAAGCCATTATTAACGATAAACACTGGGGGGTATTATTTACCAGTGAAGTATTTGGTGAAATGGGAATTGGGAAAAAGTGTAAGGGCTACATCAAGCAAATCCGAGAAGATGGAAAGCTTGATGTTGGTTTAACCAAGGTAGGTTATGCAAAGGTTGATGCGTTAGCTGAACGTATTTTGCAAACCTTAAAAACTCATCAAGGTTATTTACAACTGTCTGATAAAAGTTCACCGGATCAAATTGCTAAAATATTAAAAATGAGCAAAGGGAACTTTAAAAAATCAATTGGTCAATTATACCGTAAAAATTTAATTGATATTGAAGAAAAAGGCATTCGTATAAAAGAGTGAGTTTAAATACTTTAATGCTGAGAATGGCTAATCAAGAAGTTGATTAGCCATTTTTTTTGTATTCACTAAATGGACATCATTATTCAGTGTTAAACGGTAATATTTTATTCCTATTACTGAATCGCTTGGCTTGAAACGAACAGGTTTACTATGTTTATTTTGTTCCGAGGCGTGTTTAACAACCTGTTTTACCGATAAAAAAATATAAAATAGTGAAATTGGTTTATAGTATACCCGTTACCATTCAGGATGCAGAAATCAGCAAGACGAGAGGTGAGCAGATTCTAGGCATAAAGGTGAAGATCTAACGGGTTAAATCGAGACTTTATAACAACGAAGATGTTTGCCTTTCGTCTTGCCCTGCGGGTCACTAGCTCGTTTCTTATAAACCATGGCAATACTGCGTTATAACTTTCGATAAGGACTAGCCATTAAAGATGTAAAGTCTTGTTTTTACATCTACCGATAGAGGATTAACGCAGTTAATCGCTCGCAAGGTCATCATGTTACGCCTTGCCTTGATATCCGAGCTAGTGACTGATAAACGTATCTTGATTGGTAACGGGTATATATGACGCTATAATTAAATAAAATTACGATGTTAATGAAAAGATAAAATAGAGTACTTATTCCTATGGCTAATAATGAATTGCTCGTTCAATCTGCGGATTATTTGAAAAAAGCTGTGCCGCTGATGATGAAGTATCAAATTCCCACTACCCCCTTAAATTATGCATTATGGTATCGCTATGTTGCCAATGATATGCCCAAGTTGAATGAGAAACTAGACTCTATTATTGGGCTTCATGACGTTGTTCCTCCGATGCAAGCAGAGTCCTTATACCGTGAATTTGTTGCTGAAAAAGCAGAGTCAAAAACATGGGAATTAAGGCAAAGTGTCGACAAAATGTTATTAGAATTAGATAAAACCTTAACTGATACAACGACCGATACAGATAAATTCCAAGAAGCCTTTGATAAAACCTTTGTAGGTATTCATCGTGTTGAAGAGGATGGATGCTCCTTTGAAGAAGTCATGGGGTTATTGAAAAAGTTGGAAGTTGATTCGAAAGAGATGCAACGGTCGACACAATTTTTTAGCCACAGTTTAGCGTCTGCTAAGGGGGAAATAGCATCGCTTAAAAAACAATTAGAAGAAAGCCAAAAATTAGCATTGTACGATTCATTAACGGGTTTATTAAATCGTCATGCTTTTGATACTGAAATGTCATTATATCTGGATAAAGAACCACAGGGATTATGCTTGATTATGGCGGATATCGATCATTTCAAAAAATTTAATGATCAATGGGGACATTTACTTGGTGACCAAGTTTTAAAAGCAGTTGGGCGTAAGTTAAGCCAAAAAACGAATAATGGTGCAACGGCTTACCGATTTGGCGGCGAAGAATTTGTGATTGTTTTACCTAAAAGCAATTTACGTATTGCACGTCATTACGCTGAAACATTACGCAAAGTTATTGAAAAGTTAGTCTTAAAAGATAAGCGTACGACTAAAATGATCAATAATATCAGTGCTTCCTTTGGTGTCGCTGAGTTTATTGTTGGGGATTCATTATCCAGTTTTATTGCTCGGGCAGACGACTACCTCTACCAAGCAAAACGCTTAGGCCGAAATAGAGTATTACCATTATGAATACAATTATATTAGATAAACAACCTATTTCACCTTCTAAGGTGGTTTGTGTAGGACGCAATTATGTTGAGCATATTAAAGAATTAAACAATGAAATCCCTGATAATGCGGTTATTTTTGTCAAGCCTAATTCGGCTATCTGTGAGCATGCCTTTAGCGGTGTTGATGAGCCGATTCACTACGAATCTGAAATTTCATTTATTATTAAAAATAATCATATAGAAGCGGTTGGATTTGGTTTAGATTTGACTAAACGCGCCTTACAATCAACCCTAAAGGCGAAAAGTTTACCCTGGGAGCGCGCAAAGGGGTTTGATCGCTCTGCCGTTTTTAGTGAATTTGTTCGTTTTTCTGGAAAGTTGGAAGATTTATCATTACAACTGTTTATTAATGATCAACTCACTCAACAGGCTGACTTTGATTTAATGATGTATAAACCACAGCAATTACTTACGGAAGTGTCTACTTTTATGAGTTTCTCCGATGGCGATATTTTGATGACTGGCACACCCAAAGGCGTCGGAGAATTAATTGCCAAAGATTGTTTAGTTGGGCGAATTTATGTTGGTGATAAGCTATTGATAGAACAACAATGGATTGTTAAATAAATTTTATTGGTTTTTACTCTTTTTCCCCTCTCATTTTAGCTCAACACTAGCCATATCTCTCTGATATGCGTAAAATATTACGCATATTTTTGTTATACCAATCTAGGTAAATAAACGCGTTATTCTATATTAGAACATGTGGGATAAATTCGATATTTACCTAGATTGGTATTAATCACTTTTAAAGTAGAGATAATATGTCGCACCTCGATGAAATCGTTGCTACTGCGCAACAAGAGATAGAAAATGCCGCCGATGGCAATGAGTTAGAGCAAATTCGCTTAAAGTACCTCGGTAAAAAAGGTCTGATGACTGAGCAAATGAAAGGCTTAGGAAAATTACCGCCAGCAGAAAAACCTGCGGCAGGGCAGATGATCAATAAAGCTAAACAAGCAATTCAAGCTGTATTAGTAGCACGTAAACAAACAATGGAAGCGGAAGTTTTGAATGCAAAACTTGCTGAAGAAACCATTGATGTTACTTTACCCGGTCGTAGCGGTAAATTGGGTGGTGTTCATCCCGTTACCCGTACGATTGATCGTATTACTGAGTTTTTCGGTGAATTAGGCTTTGAAGTTAAAAATGGTCCTGAAGTTGAAGATGATTATCATAACTTCGATGCACTAAATATTCCTGAACATCATCCAGCACGTGCTGATCATGATACTTTCTATTTTAATCCTAAATTAGTCTTACGTACCCAAACCTCTGGTGTACAAATTCGTACGATGGAAAAAGAAAATCCACCGGTTCGCATTATCTCTCCTGGACGCGTTTATCGTAACGATTACGATCAAACTCATACACCTATGTTTCATCAGGTTGAAGGCTTGATGATTGCTGAAAATGTAAGCTTTACTCAACTTAAAGGGATCCTTCACGATTTCTTACATAACTTCTTTGAGCAAGATTTAGAAGTGCGTTTTCGTCCGTCTTATTTCCCATTTACAGAACCTTCTGCAGAAGTTGATGTAAAAGGTAAAAATGGTTGGTTAGAAGTTTTAGGCTGTGGCATGGTCCATCCCAAAGTATTGCGCTCAATGGGCGTTGATCCTGATAAATATTCAGGCTTTGCATTTGGTATGGGTGTTGAACGTTTAAGCATGCTGCGTTATGGCGTAAATGATTTACGTTCTTTCTTTGAAAACGATCTTCGTTTCCTCAAGCAATTCAAGTAAGGGTTAGAAAATGAAATTTAGTGAAGCTTGGTTACGTGAATGGGTTAACCCTGAAATTACACGTGATGAATTAGCACATCAAATCACCATGGCGGGATTAGAGGTTGATGACGTTGAACCTGTTGCAGGGGAATTTACCAAAGTCGTTGTCGGAGAAGTAGTTGAATGTGGTCAACATCCCGATGCAGATAAATTACAAGTTACCAAAATTAATGTGGGTGAAGATGAACTCATCGATATCGTTTGTGGGGCTAAAAATTGTCGTCAAGGATTAAAAGTTGCTGTTGCCGTTGTAGGGGCTGTATTGCCTGGCGACTTTAAAATTAAAAAAGCAAAACTACGTGGTCAACCCTCATTTGGGATGTTGTGTAGTGAATCAGAATTAGGACTAGCAGATAGCTCCGATGGAATTCTTGAATTAGCCAGTGATGCACCGATTGGTATGCCAGTTCGAGATTATTTAAATTTAGATGACGTTATGATTGACGTTGATTTAACGGCGAATCGTGCCGACTGTTTAGGTTTGTCGGGTTTGGCGCGTGAGGTTGGCGTATTAAATAATATGACTGTCACAGAACCAACCTGGGAAAATGTTGCTGTTACTATCGATGATACCGTCGCGATTAACTTGCAAGCGCCTAGTGCTTGTCCTCGTTACTTGGGCCGTGTTATTCGTGGTATTAATCAAGATGCAACGACACCCTTGTGGATGATTGAAAAACTGCGTCGTTGTGGCGTACGCAGTGTTGATGCCGTGGTTGATATTACGCAATATGTCTTATTAGAATTTGGCCATCCAATGCACGCTTTTGATTTATCAAAATTAGAAGGCGGCATTGAAGTCCGTCTTGCAACACAAGATGAAGAGCTGACTTTACTTGACGGTAAAGAAGTTAAGTTAAATGCAGATACCTTAGTGATTGCTGATCAACAAAAAGCGCTTGCTATGGCGGGTATTTTTGGCGGCCAAGACTCTGGTGTTGCACCGGGGACGACAGATATATTTCTTGAAAGTGCATTCTTTGCGCCACTAGCAATTGCTGGACGTGCGCGTAACTACGGATTGCATACGGATGCTTCTCATCGTTATGAACGCGGTGTTGACCCTGTTTTACAAACGAAAGCAATGGAGCGTGCAACGCAGCTATTGGTCGACATTTGTGGTGGACAAGTCGGGCCAATTACGGAAGCAGTAAGTACAGAACATTTACCGACCCAAGCTGAAATTACATTACGTCGAAGTAAGCTTGACCGTTTAATCGGTATTAGTATTGATAGTGACCGTGTTGAATCTATTTTGACTCAATTAGGTTGTGAAGTCACAACAACACCGGAAGGTTGGACTGCCATTGCACCAACATACCGTTTTGATATGAATATCGAAGAAGATTTGATTGAAGAAGTTGCGCGTGTTTATGGTTACAACAATATTCCAAATATTGCACCACTTGCTGCGCTTACTATGCCTCATCATAATGAAGCAAACTTAAAACTAACTAAAATTCGCGATGTATTAGTAAACCGTGAATATTACGAAGCAGTTACATACAGTTTTGTTGACCCAGATAAACAGTTAAAACTACATCCTGAAGCAGATGCTCTTATTTTACCTAATCCGATTTCAAAAGAGATGTCGGCAATGCGTGTTAGCTTATGGTCAGGTTTATTAGAAAGTGTCTCTAAGAACCAAAAACGTCAGCAAAATCGTGTTCGTTTATTCGAAATGGGTTTACGTTTCATTAAAGATGAAAATGCTGAAAATGGTATTAATCAACAGCGTATGCTATCGGGTGTGATTATCGGAAGTGCAAATGATGCGCACTGGGATATTGAGTCTCGTAGTGTTGATTTTTTTGATTTAAAAGCTGACGTTGAAGCTATCTTAGACTTGACCGTTGACCCAAGTAGCTTTGAATTTAAAGCAGAAAAACACAGTTCGTTACATCCTGGGCAATCTGCAGGCATTTATCGTGATGGAAAAAACATTGGTTACATTGGTACTTTGCATCCTAGCCTAAGTAAGCCATTTGGCTTAAATGGTAGTGCAATTGTCTTTGAAATTGAACTTGATCAGATAATTACACGTAAATTACCAGAAGCTGGAGATATTTCTAAATTCCCAGCGAATAATCGTGACCTGGCTTTTGTGGTCGATGATCAGATAAATGCAGGTAAGGTATTAAAATTTATAGAAAAAGTTGGCGGTTCGGAGCTAGTTGGCATAAACTTATTTGACGTATATAAAGGACAAGGCGTTGAAGAAGGTAAAAAAAGCTTAGCAATAGGTCTTATTTTACAAGACACGACTCGTACTTTAGAAGAACAAGAAATTGCCGATAGCGTAAATAAAATCGTAGAAGCAGTTTCTATGGAGTTTAATGCATCTTTGAGAGATTAACTTATGGCACTGACTAAAGCTGAAATATCAAATCATTTATCGGAAAAAATAGGCCTTAGCAAACGCGAAGCTAAAGAGTTTGTTGAGACTTTTTTTGAAGAAATTAAAGCAACATTAGAGCAGGGAGAAGCAGTAAAAATCTCTGGTTTTGGTAGCTTTGAATTAAAAGATAAAGATGAACGGCCGGGTCGTAACCCTAAAACGGGTGAAGATATTCCAATTGCAGCCCGCCGTGTTGTGACATTTAGAGCAGGACAGAAATTAAAAGAGCTAGTAGAAGAAAGTTTACCGGACACTCAAGAAAAACTTTAATTCTCTTAAAGAATAAAGAAGTCACATAGTTAGTGGCTTCTTTGCTCGTTTATTTGGTTTGCTTAAAAAGCATAAAACAATGATATGATGCAAAGTTAGGGATTACTTTGAGTTTTGTAGGTAGGATCCTACGTACATTACTTGAGGTGATTTTCTTGACTAAAGTACATTATATGGCTTGATATACGCTTTTAAACGTAATTGTATCTTTATCCCTCCTAGAAAAAGTGCACATCGGATAGAACTCTCTTATCTTCTGCACACTTTATTATTTGTTACTACTCGTCTGCGATTTGAAAAGCGCGATTAACTAATTTAACACCTTCTACATTACGTGCAATGTTTGTTGCTACGTTCGCCATCTCTTTGGTTATTTTACCCACGAGAAAGACTTCAGAGTTCTCTGTGACCACTTTAATTTGGAATGGGTCAATATAGTCATTTGTTGTAAACTTAGCTTTAATTTGGGTGGTTATCCAGCTGTCTTTACTTTGCTGAGCAAAACCAATCGGACGGCCAATTCGTAATTGGTTATAAACGCCTTTTGCTTCTTTTAGACTCGCGAGTTTTGTTTCAATAGCCGTTAGATACGCCTGACTGCTAACTTCACCAACGACTAATAAATATCCACTATTGGTTAAAAAGTTTATACGTAATTCTGTATTACTAATATTTAGCTCTTGAATTTTATGTAATGCAGCACGAGATAGGGCATTATCATCAAATTGTTCGGTCATCGTTCTGCCATCGGCGATACCAGCAGCACAACCTTGAAGTAGTGAGAAAGTTGAAATAAACAACAGAGCCATTATCAATTTTTTCATTATAGATATCCTTTAAGTATATTTATATTGTTCATTATATTATTGATAGCACGATTACATGTGTTATCGAATGATACCGTTCATTACTTTACCATAATTATAAAATTACTCTTCCCCCATGATTTAAAAAGGTATTTATTTTATTTTTTAGGGGGATAGTGGTTAGATAATTTGATTTATAGAACAGGGAAAATTTGTTGATCAATAAGATCACTTAGACAGTTAATGACCAGTAAATGCACTTCTTCAATGCGAGAACCTTTATCGCTTGGGGCGCGAATTTCAATATCGTCAGACCCTAACAACCCGGCTAATTCACCACCGTCCACACCATTTAATGCGATGATTTGAATTGATTTACTTAAAGCAACTTCAACGGCTTTAATCATATTGCGGCTATTACCACCATGACAGATCACCATTAAAATATCACCCGTTTGTGCCATCGCTGAAATTTGTTTCGCATAAATTTCATCGAAATGGCTATCGGTAGCGATAGCCGAGAGTAATGCCGAATCCGCTGTAATGGAAATAGCTGGAAGTGAAGGGCGTTCTTTTTCATATTTATTAAGTAAATGAGAAGCAAAAATTTGAGAGAGCGCTGCAGCACCACCGTTGCCACAGACTAATATCTTATTACCGTTAATTAAGGTATCAGCAATCGCTTTTGCCGCTTTTTCAATAAACTCAGGAAGTGCTTCTGCTGCAACTATTTTGGTTTGAATACTTTCGGCAAAGTGTGCCTGAATTTTTTCATTTATCATGGGGTGTATCATCTTATGCTAAAAAAGAGTTTTGAATCCGTTCATGGGTATTATTTATTCTAAAAATGCGTTTTGAATCCATTCAGGTGTTTGCATTTGTTGGTCAATGGCAATGACATCGAATCGGCAATAGGGCTCGAAGTCCAATTGTGCTAGATAATGCCTAGCCGTTTTTATTATTTTATCCTGTTTTGCTTTTGTTATGGAAGCTAAAGCGCCACCAAAATCATTATTTTTCCGATACCTTACCTCGATAAAGATAAGTGTATCATCATCGCGCATAATTAAATCGATTTCGCCAAATCGACAAAAATAATTTTGGCAGACAAGTGTTAACCCTTGCTCTTTTAAAAAGGCAAGGGCTTGTTTCTCTGCTTTAACGCCTTTGGAATTACTCGGCTGTAGTAGGCGAGGTAATTTCAATGCGCTTGCCTTTCTTGTACTCAGCCCAGCTCAATTGAGCGTGAACCATATTATTACTGCCTAATGAAATATCACCAAGTAGTCCCTTATAATGGTAGCCAGGCATATTCTGTAATTGAATTAACTGACCAACAATTTGAAAACTATCAAAACCGAGAGCATATAAACGTAATGTTTTAAACGATGATTTTTTTAGCTTTTGCTCTATTTCATCTAATGCTGTTGTATCGGTATTTAATAGTAATGCAACATCGGAAAATTTCAGGTCAGACAATTCTTTTCCATTGTTATCATCTTGATGGCTACGTGAGCTTGCATACAAAGGGATTGCTTTGGCATATGGGCTAACGGATACATCAATAAAGGCTTTTAACATAACCAGTTCTTGGCGTCTGCTGATGATATAAATAGCATCAATATCACGACGACTACGTACCTCAGAATGAAGGCCAAGTCGGGTGATTTTTTTCATTTGACTGATACGTGCTTTGCTGTCGTTGAGTTGCAACGCATTAGCAACAAACTCAGTATAATTTTCATTTCGTTTGAAAAAGTAGCTTTCAGGGCTGTGAAGGCTGCCGTAGTTTAATTTCTCCCATTCAAGATCAAATGCCTTGGTAATACGCGCACCGTAAGCTGAATCTGCTGCAATAAGCATCGGTTTGGTGTGTCCCTGAGCGGCAATGAAACGGGCTGCTTGTCTTGCTTCTTCTTCTGGTGAAATAGGGAAAGCATAATGCCACGGGCTATGTTGGGCGTTTATATCATCAAAATCGTCCGACTCTCCTGAAATAGAGATATCATCTTGCTCTAACCCGGTTGCGTTATCATCTTGAGTTGTTGAAACTTGTTGTTTCGGAAAGCTATTTAACGCCAGTACTGGCATATTGTCTACTAATGGTAAAAAGCGTTGTACATTACTTTTAAGCAGTGGACCAATAACAAAATCAACATTTTTAGCACTAAACTGTGCCACAATTTCTTCCATGCTGGCTAATTCAGTATCGAAAAAATGTAATTTAACCGGATTCTCTCCGCCCGTATCGTTATTCTGCTGCCCATAATAGGCATTTAATATACCCGATTGAATGGCATGCCCTTCCTGTGTATATCGACCCGATAAAGGTAACAAGACGGCAATATTTTCTGGCTGATATGGGCTTAATTCAGAAATATTCGTCAATAACGTTGGCATCGCACTTAAAGCTGGGTGCGTTGAATTGTTATTTTCCCAAGTTTCAATAGAACGTTTCAATAAATTTGGGCGTAATTGGTTACTTTGATAAATATTCGCTAATTCATACCAACCTTGTTTTACGGGTTCTGCCGGTGCCATTGTTTCAATCGCCATTTTTTCTTCATCGCTTAATTGTGGCGGCGTAAGCAAATTGTTAGGTAATTGAATTAACTGAGAAAATAACAGGTCATGATAGGCTTGTTTTTCTTCTTCAGTTTCAGCGAGAGGGGCGAGCTGTAGTAATGTATTTACTGCATTTTTATGTTCTTGTTTAGCTATTTGTAGTTGTGCTTGGAGCTTTAAAAAATACATATAGCCATTTTTTGATAGCGGATTGGTATCAACGGTGTTAGCAATTGCAGATGCTTGCTCAAGCTTGTTTTGTTGATTTAAATTAGCTGCTTGTAATATTTTTAAGGAATTTTGATGATCAAGCGTCAGTGGCTGACTTTGCAAATATTCCATAATTGATTCTGCAAGGAGCGGTTTTTGTTCAGATATTAACGCCTGAGCAGCCACTAATTGCCAATCGGTTCTTGTTTCTTCACTCGCTTGATCTGCTTTATTTAAATAAAAAGCAGAATCCTCGTTAAGTGTTGAAAACAGTGTAGGCGCATACTCCTTTTGTGGTAGTAGCGTCGTGGTACATGCTGATAATATTGTCAGAGTTAAACTTATTACAAAATAATGTGTAAGTCTTTTTGCTGATCTTAATGCTTCCAAAATAATATCCTTTATATACAAGCAAATATTCGAAGTAGGTATCAATAGGGTGATAGTGTAATATTGCAGCCTCAGTTAAACAATCTTATTCACTTATCTATTCCTTATTAAGGCGAAAAAATGTCTGAAATTAGTCAAATTTCATCAACTCTCCCGGCGAAACTTTACATTGTTGCCACGCCAATTGGAAATATTAACGATATTACGTATCGTGCAATTGAAATATTACAACAGGTTGATTTGATTGCAGCGGAAGACACACGCCATAGTGGCAAGTTGCTCAGCCATTATCAAATTAAAAAACCGATGTTTCCGTTACACGATCATAATGAGCGTGAACGCGGTAAAGTATTGATTGAAAAAATAAAGTCAGGGCAATCAATTGCTTTGATTTCCGATGCTGGCACCCCTTTAATTAATGACCCCGGCTATCATTTAGTCAATGAATGTCGTCAACTCGGCGTCGATGTTGTCCCTGTCCCTGGTCCTTCAGCCGTCATTACAGCATTAAGTGCAGCGGGTTTACCAACGGATCGTTTCTCCTACGAAGGCTTTTTACCAGTCAAAGAAAAGGGTAAAAAAGATAAACTCAGCACCTTAATAGAAGAGCCTCGCACCATGGTGTTTTACGAATCACCACGACGTATTGTCGACACGATAGAAAAAATTATTAACGTGCTTGGTCCCGATCGTAAATTAGTGATTGCCCGTGAATTAACTAAAACATTTGAATCGTTTTATAGTTTGCCTGCGGGGGAAATGCTCGATTTTTTAAATCAAGACACTAATCATTGCCGTGGTGAATTTGTATTAATGGTTGCCGGTGCGACTAAAGATGAAGAAAGCATTCCTCAAGTTGCCTTAACCACATTAACGTTATTAAAAGCGGAATTGCCACTTAAAAAAGCAGCAGCTTTAACGGCACAGATTCATGATCAAAAGAAAAATGATTTATATAAATGGGGATTGGAGAATTTATAGGCAACAGAATGCCAAGACTCGGATAGCGCTTGTATTTGTCAAACCCTTCCGTATAATTCCGCCTCGGAGTTGGCCAGATCGTCGCCGCTTTTATCTTTCGAGATAAGAGGGGAGGAAAGTCCGGGCTTCGACGGGCAGGGTGCCAGGTAACGCCTGGGTAGCGCGAGCTAACGACAAGTGCAGCAGAGAGGAAACCGCCTACGTCTTTTATTAGACCGGTAAGGGTGAAAGGGTGCGGTAAGAGCGCACCGGCCAGCTAGCAATAGTCTGGTGCAAGGTAAACTCCACCCGAAGCAAGACCAAATAGGCTTCCTGAGGTATGGCCCATACTGGAAGCGGGTAGGTTGCTTGAGCCTGCGAGCGATTGCAGGCCTAGACGAATGACGATTCAACGACAGAACCCGGCTTACAGGCCAACTCTTATATTTTTCTGTCCCCTTGTTTTTCAGGGGGGGAGAGATTTATACTTCTAGTGTCAATTTCTTTGTAGAGCTTTTTATATAAAGGCTGCACACACATCAATTAAAATACACAATATTAAAAAATGGAATTTACTATTTAAATTTCAGAATCCCATCACATAAAAATTATTAGACTGAATTTAAAAACTGATAGCAAAAAACACGCAGAACTTATTATTGCTAAAATTACACCTATATTGTTTAAATTAAAATTTCTCGGACTAACTATGTATGAAGTATCTGTGCAAGAAAAGATAAATGAACTTGTTGCTCTATTAACTATAAAAAAGTGTACTAGGCAAAAACTATTTTTACGGGTTTAATCTTTCTATAATGTAATCTGCGATTGATAAATTTAACTTTTATGAAAAATTTAAGATGCCTTCAATTTAGTCTAAAACCTAATTTTTAGGCTAAATATCTGAGGGTGGTTTTTATAGTGCTAATTCAGTAAAGTCTCGATATAGATTGTTTTGAGTCATGTATCTATATAAAGTCAAGAGGTTACTTATTCGGGGATCTTGTTGATTTTTGGGTATATTTAATTTCAGGATGATTTTTAGCCATTTGGTGCTTGGGAATGTAAACGAGCCGGATTAATAGAGAAAATACAGGGTAGTGACAATGTGGTACTCAGAGGGCGGTGTAATGATTTGATTGTTGATGATTTAAAGAATGCTGTAGGCAGGGGGACTTTTGTTATTAGGACGATTTACATACAGCTTTATGATAAAAACAGAGTTCACCCAAGTTAAAAGTTGTCGTCTATCAAATATTAACTCAAATAAAAAATAAATCGCGGAAGATGCTAAAAAAGTTATAATAACCTTTCTTTTAGTTACGTTTGCAGGTGAACCAAAAAACATAGCTTCATTTAGATCTCCAACGATCAATTTTTCTGAGGCTATTAATATGGCTTTTGCAATACTTTGAGCATTAAAAGGGACTTGACTCCCATCGCGTTTATTAACTACTGTTTTCACTTATCCCCACTGAAATAAACTCACCTCTGTATGTTTAAGTGAACTTATTGCTAATAAGAAGGTAATGTACCTTCTCTCTATTGAAAATCAGATTAAATGAATTGTATTCGTTTCAAATTAATCTTCTCCGTTTAAAATAATATTACTAATTGCTTTTACTGCTATTTAAGTAAGGGTAATCATTGCGCTCCTAATTTCTTTAGGTATAACATTAATGCTAAGGGTTATAGTATTTCTTCTATTTATTGCTCTTCGATAAAACCTCCTTTTTGATAGTCATACCTATATAAAATACCATTCTTAAGCCCATTAACCAGTCTCCTGTTTGATATGCTTCAAATAATCTGAGGCATCTATATATCAAAAGACAAAGCATCGGTGCTTTATTTGATAGTGTTAGACATAAGTTGAAAATGTAGTTAAGTTTGTGTCTCATAAGCGTTTACCTTTTTTGCTTTTGAGAGACAGGCCATAACTGATTTTCATGCCCCAAGGTGAGGTTATTCTTGGGTACTGTATACATGGGGATTAATTCAGAGTATTCAAGTGTTGAGTGCGGTTATTGAACAATTAGCCAGTATTTATGACCCATCTGTGACCTAACTAACATAGGGACATATAATGTCTAGGTGTGGCGATAGTAATTAAATTTTTATTTCTGGAAAAATGGTGAATAAAGTGATCATCTAATTAAGCAAATTAAGGCTAATTACGGACGTTAATACTTTCGATATTCAATGGCTTAGGATATGTTTCAAACACATAATTTCAAGGAGTTATGCAACTTTACTTTGTCGGTTGAAATAACGCTAGGAATAATCTGCTTAGTGCCATAAATTGTAAAAGAAGTGTGCAATATTTTTTCTGTTGCGGTATTCCGCTTACAGGCCAACTCCACTCATTAATAAAAAACCCACTGTTAAGTGATTAACAGTGGGTTTTTTGCTTTTTAAGATAAATCCGACTTGCGACTAAAGGTGAGATGATCACCTCTAAATCCTTTTATCAGGTATATTCGTTAATCATCAAGTTGTTTTAACTTTGGTGCCGTGATTAATGTACTTTTTTAATATATTTCGCACTGACCCAACCGTAGGTTTTACCGAATTTAATGCGTTTCCAGTAGGGCGTCGGTGAGGTTGGTGTTACTAAAGAAACAAGACTTCCTTTTCGTAGTGTACCTAAAATACGACTATCTTGACGTGGTAAAGAGCGCACGTTCAATGCATTTGCGATAATGATGTATTGTCCTACATTGGTCTGTGCCTTTTGTTTAACGACAGGCTGTACTTTTTTAGCTGTTTGAACTTGTTTTACTTTAATAACAGTGACTTGTTTAGCATTTTTTTTGTTGGCTACTTGCTTGATCGTCGATTTTGTCTTGTTTTTTTGTATTGTAGTTTTGCTATTAATGACCTTCTGAGCTTTTCCTTTACTTGCATTACATTCAATTAAGCTCGGGTCACAGTTTTGTGCTTGGGCGGTGTAAGCCATTGGTAATAGGCTTAATACGCTTAATAATACAAATTTATTCAAAGCAAATCCTTTATAAATAATGATAGTTAATAACAGATTATAACTGATCTATTTCAGTTTTTAAGTTTAAAATTTCCATGGTGTTTATTGAGGTTGTTGATTATTAACGTTTTTCTAAAAAGGCACTATTAGTTACTAATGTGAAATGAGTGCTTAGAATAAAGTTTGCCTGTGATGAGAAAAGATATTCAACAGGCATCGGCAAAGATAAATGATTAACTTATTTTCTATGTCGCTTGGCAACTAATGTAAATTTATAATCGGTGGTTGTAAATTGGTTACGACTGTATTCAAATACTGTCCCGTCTTCTAAAAAACTACGCGTTCGTTTTTCTATAATGGGCTGATTTTGATCTATCTGCAATAACGCTGCGACATCCTTAGATGGCAGAATGGGAATGATTTCTTGTTCACTACGGTCAATCGTCATGCCCTTGGTATTCTCAATATAGTCGTACTTTGAATTTTCCATGACCTGATAGGTTAAGTCTGGAAATAAACTCAGGGGCATCCAAGTATCTTCAAGTGTAATAGGATGTTCAGCAAGGCAGCGTAAACGTTTGATATGAAAAACACGCTCTGTTTCATCTATATTCAGATATTCCGCCATGGTAATACTTGGCAAGGTTATTTCAAAAACGAGTACTTCACTGTGCGTTTCTTGATTAAGGTGCGCCCATTTTTCATTAAAAGTAGATTGTTGGTAGATATCGTAATTTATTTTATTTTCTTTTACGTACGTACCACTGCCTTGAATACTTTCTAATTCTTCATTTTCAATTAATAATTTAAGTGCTTGTCTAATGGTGACTCGGCTGACAGAAAAGGCGGTTCTTAATTCCGATTCCGTTGGTAAGGCTTCCGCGACTTTATATTCACCAGTACGAATTTTTTCACGGATAATATCTGCAATTTGTCGATACATTGGAATTTTGGCCATGTTAATCCCTTTTTAAGATCACAATATAATTTGTATTACTTTTATTCTAATATGATTTTTACTATTAATGACAATGATTTGCAATATAAATAATGAGCTTTACGCTTTCAATAACGATAAATTACAAGGAAATGAGATAAGTTAAACTAACTTTGTTATAATCTTAAATACAATTTACAATACAAATATTAATACATATTTTGTCATTGTAGATCTTTATCACGGTTTTTTGTATTTAAAAAGGTATTATTCCGCTCGTAAAATAAACAACGGTTAAATGGAAACGAGGCGACATTTATGAATATTACAAAATTGACGAATAATGCATTGATCAATTTGCAAACCCGCTATGCAGATCGTGATACTGCCATTAGAGCATTAGCCGATCAGCTTGATCAGCAAGGTAAACTAAATGATAAAGAAGCGTATCTTGAGGCAGTTTTTGCACGTGAAGCACATGGAGCAACGGCATTAGGTGAAGGTCTTGCGGTACCACATGGTAAATCCGATGCCGTGAAAGAAGCGGGTTTTGCCGTGGCAACCTTAAGCAATACATTGCAATGGCAGGGGATAGATGAAGATGAAATGGAAGATGTTAATTTAATCTTCCTATTGGCTATTCCAAATGCTGAAGCAGGTTCAACTCATATGCAAATCTTAACGGATTTGACCTCGGCATTAGTTGACGATGATGTACGTGAAGCGGTATTGAAGGCGACCTCAGCTGAACAGTTAATTGATTTATTAAATGGTAAAGAAACCGAAAAGGAAACCGTTACTCTCGATGAAACGAAACCAACGGTCGTTTGTGTCACGGCTTGTCCAGCGGGTATCGCACATACCTATATGGCAGCAGAATACCTTGAAAAAGCAGGTAAAAAATTAGGCATCAATGTTTATGTTGAAAAACAAGGTGCAAATGGTCTTGAAGATAGAATTACCGCAGAGCAATTAAATAAAGCCGACGCCTGTGTTTTTGCAGCTGAAGTGGCGGTTAAAGAAGCCGACCGTTTTGATGGTATTCCGCGTGTTGAGGTCGCAGTTGCTGAGCCAATCAAACATGCAGAAAAGATTTTAAAAGAAGCGCTTGAAGCAAAAGCGAGCGGCGCACGTATAACGGCGACAGATAATGATGAGACGAAAAAAGTGCCCCTTAAAACTGAACTTAAACGCGCACTATTAAGTGGAATTTCATTTGCCGTTCCACTCATTATTGCGGGCGGTACGGTATTGGCTGTGGCGGTTTTAATTGCCCAAATTTTTGGTCTTCAGGAATTGTATGCAACGGAAGATTCTTGGTTATGGATGTTCCGTAAATTAGGTGGTGGATTACTTGGTACGTTAATGGTGCCTGTACTCGCTGCTTATACGGCCTATTCAATTGCGGATAAACCGGCATTAGGTCCAGGTTTTGCGGCGGGTCTTGCTGCGAATATGATTGGTTCAGGATTCTTAGGCGGTGTTGTCGGTGGTATTGTCGCCGGTTACGTCATGCGTTGGATTAAAAACAATATTCGTTTAAAACCTGCGTTTAACGGTTTTGTTACTTTCTACTTATACCCTGTTATCGGCACCTTAGTGGTTGGCGTATTAATGATGTTTGTGGTGGGGAAACCCGTTGCATTTTTGAATCAAGGGTTAACTGACTGGTTAAATAGTTTATCGGGTAGCAACACCTTATTACTCGGTGCTGTAATTGGTTTATTTGTTTCCTTTGACCTAGGTGGTCCGGTTAATAAAGCATCCTATGCGTTCTGTTTAGGGGCAATGGCGAATGGTGTTTATGGTCCTTACGCAATTTTTGGTTCAGTAAAAATGGTATCAGCCTTTACGGTCACTTTTTCAACCTTGATTGCACCGCGTTTATTCAAAGATTTTGAAATTGAAATTGGTAAATCAACTTGGTTATTAGGACTTGCGGGTATTACTGAAGGTGCTATTCCAATGGCGATTGAAGATCCAATTCGCGTTATTGGTTCATTCCTAGTGGGTTCTGTTGTGACCGGGGCAATGGTAGGGGCCGCTGGTATTGGTTTATCGACACCTGGAGCGGGTATTGTTTCTATCTTCCTATTACACGATGCAGGTTTAGGTGGGTTTATGGCTGGTGCTATCTGGTTTGGTGCGGCAATTATCGGCACGATTATTTCAACTGCGATGTTGATTAGTTGGAGAGCAAGTGCTGCGAAAAAAGAGGCGAAAAAGCAAGCATTAGAATCAGTATCGGATGCTGTTGTTAACGGTTAATGAAATTAGGGTGTTGCCATTGATGGTAATGCCCTCACAATTTTCTCTATATTTAGATTTAAGGTAAAAAATTATGGCTACATCTCGCGTACATATCACACCACACATGCACTGGGACCGTGAATGGTATTTCACAACGGAAGAATCTCGTATTTTACTTGTGAACAATATGGAAGAAATTATGACTCGTTTGGAAACCGATCCAGACTATAAATTTTACGTATTAGATGGGCAAACTGCACTATTAGAAGATTACTTCGCAGTACAACCAGAAAATCAAGCGCGTGTAAAATCATTGGTTCAAGCGGGTAAATTAATTGTTGGTCCTTGGTATTCTCAAACCGATACAATGCAGGTTTCCGGTGAATCGATTGTACGTAACATGATGTATGGTATGCGTGATTGCTTAGCACTTGGTGAGCCAATGAAAATTGGTTATTTACCGGATTCATTCTCAATGAGTTCGCAGTTACCCATGATTTATAATGGCTTTGGTATTGATCGTACCATGTTCTGGCGTGGTTGTTCTGAGCGTCATGGTACCAATAAAACTGAATTTCTATGGCAGTCAAATGACGGTAGTGAAGTGGCGGCACAGGTATTGCCTTTAGGTTACGCGATTGGTAAATATCTGCCTGAAGATAAAGATGCATTAACAACACGTTTAGATACTTATCTAAAAGTATTAGAAAATGCGTCGGTGACTAAAGACATTTTATTACCAAACGGCCATGATCAAATGCCGATTCAAAAAAATATTTTCGAAGTCATGGATATTCTCCGTGAAGCTTACCCTGATCGTGAATTCCTAATGAGCCGTTTTGAAGAAGTTTTTGAACGCATCGAAGAAGAAAAAGATCAATTAGATACCATTAAAGGTGAGTTTAACGACGGTAAATACATGCGTGTTCATCGCTCAATTTCTTCAACTCGTATGGATATCAAATTGATCCATGCTGAAGTTGAAAACAAGATTGTTAATATTTTAGAACCGCTTGCTGCGATTGCTTACAAACTTGGCTTTGATTACCACCACGGTTTAATCGAGAAAATGTGGAAAGAAAGCATGAAAAACCATGCCCACGATTCTATCGGTTGTTGTTGTAGCGACAAAGTACACGCTGAGATTTTAAACCGTTATATCCTTGCCGATGATATGGCGACCAACTTAATTACTTTCTACAAGCGTAAAATTGTTGACCATATGCCTGCACATGAAGACTGTGACAAACTGGCATTATTCAACCTATCAACCTACGAACGTGATGAAGTGGTTAACACCATGATCACTATCCGTGCACAAGAGTTCAGTATTTTTGATGATGCAGGTAACGAAGTTGAATACTTTATTGAAGATCAGCGTGAAATCGATCCGGGTAAAATTGACCGTCAAATCGTTCACTACGGTAACTATGACCCATTCATGGAATTTGATATCCAGCTTAAAGCTAAAATACCCGCAATGGGATTCACGACTTTTCATGTTAAAGCGAATCAACCAGGGGCTGTTAAAGCAGTTACCCAAAAGCAAGATGATGTATTGGAAAACTGCTTCTACAAAATAACCATAAATAATGACGGTACGTTGGCTGTATTTGATAAACAAACGCAGCAAACCTTTGAGCAGGTGCTTCGTCTTGAAGATGGTTCAGACGATGGTGACGAGTACGATTATTCGCCTTCTCGTCAAGAGTGGTTATTGTATTCAAATGAATTTGATGTTGAAACCACGGTTGAACATCAAGCATTGCAATCCGTTGCAACGATTAAATTCCGAATGAATGTACCTGCCAATTTAACCGCGCGTGAACAACACAGTAATCAAGATGGTTATGTTGATGTTGTTTGCCAGGTGGTATTAAAAGAAGATGCACGTCGTATCGATGTACGCATGGAGCTTGATAACCAAGCAGATGATCACCGTGTTCGTGTTCTTGTACCAACACCATTTGTGACCGATACGGTTGTGGCAGATAATCAATTTGGTTTGATTACACGTCCAACTGACGATCCTGCAATGCAGGTTTGGGAGGAAGAAAAGTGGAAAGAAGCGCCTGTTCCTCTTTACCAACTAATGAACTTTGCTGCGCTTGAAAATGGGCAAGCAGGTTTGGCTATTATGTCAAATGGTCTACGTGAATTTGAAGTGATTGCAAACCAAGGTGAACAACGTGATACCTTTGCATTAACTTTATTCCGTGGTATCGGCGTATTGGGTAAAGAAAATCTACTACTGCGTCCGGGCCGTCCTTCTGGTATTAAAATTCCTGCACTAGATTCACAAACACGCGGTAAAATTGTCTGTGAATTTGCATTACTTGGCTTTGCTGGTAATCACATTGAAGCGAATGTGATGGCCGAAGCCCGTGAAAATGTAACCCCTATCCAGTGCTACAATAAAATCCCTTACAATGCGATGAAATTAAATGTTGGCGAACAAAATCTGCCGTTAACCTATAGTCTTTTAAGCACTGAAAAATCAGGTATCGTGTTAAGTGTGTTGAAGAAAGCGGAAGATGAAGAAGCGCTCATCATTCGTGTTTATAATCCTTCGGAAACAGAATCGGTATCCGGTTGCGTTGAATTTACGTCGCCCGTGACTGAGTGGGTTGAAACATTATTGGATGAAACGCCAAAAGCTGATACGGTTATAGAAGAAGCGCAGAATTTTGGTACCTTAGCACCTTGTCAGGCTAAGACCTTCCGCGTTAAATTTTAATTTATTTCTATCATTGAGCATGATGATATTAATTTTAATTCAAATACCTTAGGGATAAGGGCAAAGGGGATCAATGATGAAAATAATTATCGCACCCGATTCATTTAAAGAATCACTTTCAGCTATGGCCGTTGCAACGTGCATCGAGAAAGGCTTTTCAGAAATTTTCCCCGACAGTGAATATGTCAAAATACCACTCGCCGATGGTGGTGAGGGCACCGTTGATGTGCTTGTTGACGCATTAAATGGAACACGACAACAGCAAACAGTGCGTGGTCCTATAGGTGGCGATGTTGATGCCGTTTGGGCATTGTTACAAGAAGAAGGGGCTAAAACCGCCCTTATTGAAATTGCTGCAGCGTCTGGTTTGGATTTAATTACTTCAGACCAACGAGATCCATTAACAGCAACCAGTTTTGGTACGGGGCAATCCATTCTTCACGCATTAGATGCTGGTGTAAATAAAATTTTAATTGGTCTAGGCGGCAGTGCAACAAACGATGCGGGTGCGGGTATTTTACAAGCATTAGGTGGGCGACTGTTAGATGTTGATGGGAATGAATTAGCACTTGGTGGTGTAGCATTGGCGGATCTTGCTGAAATTGATTTATCTGGACTCGATAAGCGTTGTAAAGGCGTTGAGTTTATTGTTGCCTGTGATGTTTCAAATCCGTTAATTGGCGATAATGGCGCGAGTGCTATTTTTGGTCCACAAAAGGGCGCTACGCCTGATATGGTTGAATTACTTGATGGTGCTTTAGCGAATTTTGCAGAAATAGTAGAAAAAACAACGGGTATTAATCATAAACAATCGGTTGGATTTGGCGCTGCAGGTGGTGCACCTTTAGGGCTTTCATTGGCATTTGATATTCAAATAAAACCTGGAATAGATATGGTGCTGGATATTTTGAAGGTGGATGATCAACTGGACGACGCGGATTTAGTTATCTCTGGCGAAGGGATGATGGATAACCAAACGCTGAATGGTAAAACTCCCTTTGGTATTGCTAAACGTGCGCATGCTCGAAATATCCCGGTTATTTCCATTGCAGGATCATTGGGGACTGAAGTGGACGCGCTTTATCACATCATGAATAGCATTTTTGGAACCGTCCGTTCGCCACAGGCATTACCACAGGTGTTGAATGAAGCGGAAGTTAATTTAACTCGCACGGCAAGAAATATTGCAGCAACCCTGTTGATAGGGACAAAAATGAATCAGGGATAAATAGGCATATGTGGTTTAACTAATTGTTTTTTAAATATATAATTATCTCTGATTTGTAAACTAATTGTAAATTTATAAATCACACATTCAAAATTTAAGGAATTATCATGACAAAAGGACTGCCACAGTGCTTTTTCCCAATGGAAAACATTATTCAAGACTATATTTGGGGGAGTCGTACGGCCATTAGTGAGCTGCTTTCCGTCGACAATCCAGATAATGCACATCAGGCTGAAATTTGGATGGGAGCACATCCCAATGGTTGCTCAAAAATTACAAATAACGGTGAATCAACATTGTTATCTGATTTTATTAATCAAGATAAAACTGCCGTATTAACCGAGCAAACGGCCACTGAATTTGGTGAGTTACCTTATTTATTTAAAGTACTTGCGGCGGGTGAAGCCTTATCGGTTCAAGTACATCCAAGTAAAGCGCAAGCTGAAGTTGGTTTTGCAAAGGAAGAGGCTGCGGGTATTCCTCGCACGGCGGGTAACCGTAATTATAAAGATCCAAATCATAAACCTGAGCTTGTTTATGCGTTGACACCTTATCAAGCAATGAACGGCTTTAGAGAGTTTACACAAACTATTGCCTTATTCGAACAGGTCAACATTCCTGTGCTAACTGATTTAGTGGCTGCATTTGCAAGCACTCCTACTTCAAAGGGATTAGAGACATTCTTTTCTGCGATTCTTTCTTTACAGGGCGAAGAAAAAGAAACGGCTGTTAGTGCGTTACTTGAATATGCAACTGCACATCAACAGGATGCATTATTTGCGACGATTGTTGAACTCGCTGGTCAGCATCCGGGAGATATTGGTTTATTTACCCCGTTGATGCTAAATGTGATCACCTTACAACCGGGTGAAGCAATGTTCCTTTATGCGTGTACACCGCATGCTTATCTAAAAGGGACGGGATTAGAAATAATGGCTAATTCTGATAATGTGTTACGCGCGGGATTAACACCGAAATATATTGATGTCGCAGAATTAGTGGATTGTACTAAATTTGAGGCGATTCCCTTCGATACTTTACAATTTACACCCGAGCAAAAAGACGGTGGTTTGTATTACGATATTCCCGTTGATGATTTTAAATTTGCATTATTTGAATCCGTTTCAGATTTAACTGTTTCGACTCAAAGTGCAGAAATTCTGTTGGCGTTGGATTCCGACGTGACCTTAACCCATCAAGATGGTGAAACCGTGACTATTCATCAGGGGCAATCGGTATTTATTCCTGCCTATGTTGATGCTTATTGCTTAAATGCAGCAGGTCGCGTGGCTAGAGCATTTAATTAGCCTAACAACTTTCCATACCGGTGCATTAACGGCCCTCATGGATGATGAGTGTGTCGTTTGTGCTTATACCCATTACCATTCAAGATGCAGAAATCAGCAAGACGAGAGGTGAGCAGATTCTAGGCATAAAGGTGAAGATCTAACGGGTTAAATCGAGACTTTATAACAACGAAGATGTTTGCCTCTCGTCTTGCCCTGCGGGTCATTAGCTCGTTTCTTATAAACCATGGCAATACTGCGTTATAACTTTCGATAAGGACTAGCCATTAAAGATGTAAAGTCTTGTTTTTACATCTACCGATAGAGGATTAACGCAGTTAATCGCTCGAAAGGTCATCATGTTACGCCTTGCCTTGGTATCCGAGCTAGTGACTGATAAACGCATCTTGATTGGTAACGGGTATATAGCAATGGCTATAACACCCATCGTAATCATTAGCTGCTTTCTTTGATTGAATAGTATTGTTGATTTTTTTGTTGGTCATTTCTCAACAGAACAATCTGTTACATCTGCTTTCGCTTTCATTATCCAGAACTGAGAATAAGTTACCTTTTGGTTAATTTGAAATTATCATTAATGATCATTACAATAATTTCTTGTTATTAAATAGAGTGTTATTTATGTTGAATCCGCTTTGGTTAAACACCTTTAAAACGCTGATCGAAGTTGGTCATTTTACGCAAACGGCAGAAAAGCTTTATATGACTCAGCCGGGTGTTAGTCAACATATTAAAAAATTAGAAAATGCAGCGGGGCACTCGTTAATCCGACGTGAAAATAAAAGCTTTGAGTTGACCGAACAAGGACGAATTGTTTACGAATATGCACTTAAGATTGTGGAAGAAGAGAATAAGCTAATTGAAAATTTGAGCTTTGATGATCCGCATTCAGGACAATGCAAACTTTCATGTTCAGGGTCTTTGGCTTTGTTGTTATATCCCGAATTATTAATCCTGCAGCAACAATATCCCAATTTGAGTATGCAACTCGAAGCTGCGCCTAATCAAAGGATTCTTAACGCGGTTCAATCGGGTGGAATTGATCTCGGGATTGTCACAAATTTACCTAATAGCAATCTCTATCAAAGCAAATTAATTGGTTCTGAAGCACTTTGTTTAGTTTTTCCTAAATGTTATGAAAATCAGCCCGTGACGCTTGCGTTATTACATCAATGTGGATTAATTCATCATCCCGATGCATTGCATTATTTGTCATTGTATTTTGAATTATGTGGTGAAGATGAATTAAGGAATCTGAATTTAGAAGCAATACCCAAATCAGGTTATATTAATCAGCTTAATCAAATTTTATTGCCCGTCGCGAAAGGTGTTGGTTTTACGGTGTTGCCGGAAAGTGCAGTTGATAAGTTTCCTGATAAAGATGACTTGTATATAGCGAAAACAAAAAAACAGGTTAAAGAAAAACTTTATTTGGTACAAAAAAGAAACCGCACGTTGCCGCAACGTTACCAAGCTATTTATGCTTTGTTAGAGCGTGTGCTATCGAATAATTAGACAATGCTTTGTATTGATAAAGCATCTGATTTGGCATATTAAGCGACAATCAGGTTTTCCTGACCATGTTTGAGTGTGATTATGTGGTTGTTTTCTTGAATCAGTGACATGGTTGCGTGTTCATCTAATCCAAGATAAATGCCGCGAATGACTCTACCAATTACTTGATGGCTAACGGCAATTTTTGTTTCTGTGTCCGAGGTGTTTTCTAGCCATTGCTCCGCTCTTTTAGCGATTAAACGATAGCTCTCTCCCTGTGGGATTTGATAATTCCATTTATCTGCGGCACGATTATTCCATTGTACAAAATGCGTTTCTTTTACCTCACTCATCGTCATTCCTTCCCATATTCCAAAGGAAAATTCTTTTAATAATGAGGTCGTATTAATGTTATTTTCATGAATCGTGAGTGCAGCTGCAATCATTTTAGCAGTCTCAAATGCTCTTCCAAGCGGGCTAGAGACGATTTCTACTTCATTTGGATTAACGAGTTGAATAATTTTTGATGCGACATTTTTTGCTTGGGCAATGCCTAAATCAGAAAGCGGTGAATTTAACCAACCTTGTAATCTTTTTTCTTTATTCCACAGTGTTTGGCCGTGTCGTGCAAGAATAATCATATTGTATTTTCCAAAAAATCAGGTGTTAATATGTTTAATAATATTTATTATTAAGCTTGTTCATAAACCTCTAAAGGTAAACCATCGGGATCGCTGAAAAAAGTAAATTTTTGACCGGTATGTTCATCGACACGAATAGGTTCAACGTCAATATTATAGGAACGTAAATAATCTGAAACGAGCTCAACGGAATCGACTGAAAAGGCTAAATGTCGTAAACCTAAGGCTTCAGGATAACTTGGCCTTTCGGGGGCACTTGGAAATGAAAATAATTCGACTTGACTGCCATCGGGTAATGCTAAGTCAAGTTTGTAGGAATCTCTTTTTGCTCGGTAATTTTCAGCAATAATGGTTAAACCAAGAATATCTGTATAAAAATATTTTGATTTTTCGTAATCAGAACAAATGATTGCGGCGTGATGGATAGACTTTAACATCTGCCTCTCCTTGATGAATGATAAGGGCTTTATCATACATCAAGTCACTTTCAGTGGCACTAAGTCGAATGGAAAAAGTGAAGCTAGTCTTTCCAGCGCTCCTTAATTTCAATTATTTTATCTAGCTGTTGAATAAACAGATCAACAAGATCTGGATCAAAATGTTTACTCTTCTGCGAAACCATAAAATCTATCGCTTTTTCAATTGGCCAGGCTTCTTTATAAGGACGGACACTGGTAAGCGCATCAAACACATCTGCAATGGCTACAATACGTCCTTGAATCGGAATGTTTTCACCCTTTAATTGTTTCGGGTAACCCGTTCCATCCCATTTTTCATGGTGAGTCATGGCGACTATTTTAGCTAAATCAATTAAGTCAGAGTCCGATTCGCCTAATATTTCCGCACCTATTTCCGGATGCTTTTGCATGACCATTATTTCTTCTGGTGTTAATTTTCCCGGTTTTAACATGATGCTATCGGGAATACCTATTTTACCAATATCATGCATTGGCGCTGCGTGAAATAAGGCATCTGCATATTTTGCCGAGTGTCCGTAGGCGAGTGAAATTATTTTGGTATAATGACTCATGCGCATTACATGCATACCGGTTTCATTATCTTTGTATTCTGCTGCACGACCTAAACGTTGGATAACCTGTAAACGAGTACGTTTGACTTCTTCTACATCGATCAGTGAAAGGTGAGTTTTAACCCTTGCTTTAACGACTGCGGGTGTTACGGGTTTGGAAATATAATCTACTGCACCAATATTTAATCCCTTTGCCTCATCAACGGCATCGTTTAATGCGGTGACAAAAATAATTGGTATGGTCTTATATTGCGTTTGTTTTTTTAAATGTTCACAGACTTCATAACCGGTCATCTCTGGCATCATCACATCGAGAAGGATCAGATCTGGTTTTTCTTTTTCAATTAAACGTAACGCGTCTGCACCACTTTTAGCGAAAGTGAGCTTATATTGTGCTTTTAATATATTGTTAAGTACCTTTAAGTTAACGGGTTCGTCATCAACAATGAGTACATGGGGTTTACTTTTGGGCATTTAATTCACCTATTAAAATATTAAGTTTATGACGTTATTAAGCTAATAAGTGCACTAATACGTTCGCTTGCTAGTTCAAAATCAAAATCATTACAGGCCGACACAATAGCACCGGTTTGTTGGGTATATGGCGATGCTATATGCTGTAATTGATCCAATAAATGATCATCAAATTCATGGTTATCAACATGTGTCGCGAGTTGCGTTAATGTTGTTAATAATTGTTTATTGGATTTTACTTTATTTTCTTTTTGCTCTGTTTCTATTTTCTGTTGTGCATTTTTGCTTATTTTGTTGGCACATTGTGAAACAGATTTAATATCACGGTTAACTTGTTCAACACAAGCTAGCGCTTCCTGTTGCTTTTGTTTACGTGCCACTTCTTCTAATTCAGACAAGGACAGCATCAGTTTACTCATGGCTAAATTGCCTGCGACACCTTTATGCTTATGAGCAAGTGTTTCAAGGGTTGACCAGTTGTTATTGTGAATTAATGTCGAAAATGAACCTATTTCATGTTTGGACTGATTAATAAAGTGAAGGATCTCGTTAAACAGGGTGGTTTTTGAACCCCATAAATCAATCCCTTTTTCAATATCAATACTTAATCGTTGATCAGATTGCGCGATATTAGGGCTTATGTCGATGTCCGTGGATTTTAATATTTTGGCTATTTCCGATAATAACTGTTGGATATTAATGGGCTTATTTGCAAATCCATCCATGCCAGCTTGTTGTGCTGATTTTTTGTCCTGAGGCAATACGCTGGCTGTTAATGCGATAATCGGTAATCTTGGTAAGCTATTGTCCAGTTCATATTCGCGTCTTTTCTTCGATGCGGTCAGTCCATCCATAACGGGCATTTGAATATCCATTAACACTAAATCAAATCGCTCACTTTCCATTTTTAATAGGGCTTGTTCACCATTTCTAGCAATGGAAATAACATGATTATTACGTTTTAAAATTAAACCGAGTAAATCTAAATTTTGTTCAATATCATCAACAATTAAGATGCTAAGTTGAGGTAATTCAGTGTAGCTTTCCGAACGTTGTTTTATCGCTGACGCTTGGATTTTAGTTAATGGCACACTAAATTCAAAGGTAGATCCTTTTTCTGGTTCACTATAAGCCGAAATAGTGCCGCCCATCAGTTCGACTAATTGTTTACTGATTGTGGTGCCTAAGCCTGTCCCACCAAATCGACGACTCATGGATTCATCCGCCTGGGCAAAGGCATCAAATATTGAGTCTAATTGTTCTGCGGTCATACCAATCCCCGTATCTGAAATAGAGAAACTAAGATAGCCGGGTTGGTTGCTTTTAATATCAATTGTTACGTGGCCCTGTTCTGTAAACTTGAGGGCATTGCCGACGAGATTGGTTAACACTTGTCTTAGCCTATCGGGCACTCCGTTATATAAACCCTGTGCGGATTTTTCTATATTTAGGTTAATCTCTAACCCTTTATGTTGTGCCTGTAGCCATAATGTTGATACCACTGAATCGACTTCTTCTACTAAGGAGAAGTCGCGGTATTCTAGCTGGAATTTACCTTTATCAAGCTTGGCACTATCAAGAATATCATTGAGAATATGCAACAAGGATTTGGCTGATTGATTAATAGTATTAATTTGTTTTCTTTGGTTATTGCTGAGTTCTTCATCTAAAAGAATATCACTAAAGCCAATTATGGCATTCATAGGCGTGCGTATTTCATGACTCATATTCGCTAAAAATGCAGCTCGTGTCGCCGCTGCTTGTTCTGCTTTTTCTTTTTCTGAAACGAGTGCCGACTCCATTGTTTTGCGTTCGGTGATATCCATAATAAAACCATCAAGGTAATAGATATTGGATGTTTCATCTTTAATAGAACGACCATGTCCGAGCGCCCATTTCACGTTTTTATCGCGATCGATTATTCTAAATTCGAGTTGGTAACCATCTGGATGACGTAAATCGGTGTTATTGATCATGGCCATATCATCGGGATGCACAAAGTCAGCAATACTGCGTTTGGGATTTGGGAAAAGAAATTCCGCAGCAGGGTATCCAAGCATATTCTCGACTTCATCATTAATAAACATATTTGGCCAACCGTCGGTGTCTATACACCGATAGGCAATGCCTGGAATATTGGTTACTAGAGACCGAATTTTGGATTCTTTACTGCGTAATGAATTTTCCATCTCCTTACGTTCACGCAAATCTGAGATAAAAGCAACGAACATATTTTGGTTATTTAGCTCTACATGTCCAATACCAAGGCGAACCGGAATTGTATTCCCATTTTTTGTTAACGCCTCAACTTCGCGATCTTTACCGATGATTTTTGCATGGCCGGTTAAGAGATAATTTTCAATATATTGGTCATGATGGTGTTGATCTGGCATGGGGACGACCATTTTCACATTTTGACCGATCATCTCATCCGATTGCCAACCTAATAGCTTAGAAACCGCATGGTTGACACTAATAATGATGCCATTTGAGTCAATGGTAATGATGCCATCAATGGCCGTATTCATGGTCGCAATTAAACGGCGTTCATTATTGATTGCTGCTGTAGAAATATCTTTGTAACGAAAAATGAGGTTAGCGCCTAGCACAACAAAAATAACAATAAGCGTAATACTGGTAATGGCTAATGCTAAAATTGTTGAGATTTCTCCGGTTTGTTGAGACAGTTCAATTTTTGGAGGCAGTACAAAGCGCGCAGCCGCCATTCCGATATAATGCATACTCGAAACGGCTGCCCCCATCACGGCACTTGAAATGCCTATTTTTCCATTTAGACACAGTCCGTTAATACGTGTGGCTTTTAATCCAAAACTTATCCATAGTGCTAATATTGCTAATCCTACGGCGACTATAATGGAGGCAATAAATATCGGTAAGTTGTAACGTAGCATGGGGGCCATTTCCATTGCAGCCATGCCTATATAATGCATTGAACCAATGCCTGTTCCGATTAAAATTCCCCCCCAAATTAATTGTTGTTTTTTTATCGTTTTCCGAGCCATTAAATGTAGTGCGACCCAAGAAGCTAAAATAGAGGGTAATACTGAAATGATCGTAATTTGAATGTTATAGCTAACATGCGCATGCATTTCTAAGGCGAGCATACCAATAAAATGCATAGACCATACGCCACCGCCTAATGCTAAGCTACCAATAAACAGAGATATTTTTTTTCTGAAAGGGGCTGAATATTGTGCTTGGTGTGCAATTTGAAACCCCATAAAAGAAGCAAGAATAGCAATCGCAATCGAGAGAATAACTAACCAAGGATTGTAGTTAGAATGCATAAATAAATTGTTGGCGTCGTACTGAAAGAGTAAGGTTATTTGTTCGAGCATGTTAAGGCTGCCATTTAATTTAAAAGTGTTAAAAATTGTACTTTTTCTATAAAAAGCATCTGTGATTTACTTATATCGACTGTGTTGAAAAATACTTTAGTGATTTAGTCGGGTTTATTTTGTAACACGGAATTAATCAGTTAGGCGCTTATATTTATTCTTTTATCGATTACTGATAATTGCGGAAGGAATGGTATAAAGTTAATTAATTTTTGTGATCACATTCGTACTTATGGATTGAGTTAATTACGATTAACTGGGGTAAAATAAGAAAACTTGTTTCTTTATTCTAAGATGGATATTTATGAGAATTGTTGCGATTACAGCTTGTCCGACAGGCATTGCCCATACATATATGGCTGCTGATGCGTTATCTAAAGCTGCGCATAAAATGCAAATACAAATTAAGGTTGAAACGCAGGGGGCAATGGGGATTGAAAATCAGTTAACAGCCACGGATATCGCACATGCAGATATTGTTTTGATTGCCTCTGATATTGAGATTGAAGATGAACGGCGTTTTAACCAGAGTCATATTAAAAGAGTCAGTATTGAGCAGGTGTTAACAGATGTTAATCAAGTGCTTATTGATTGTCAGAAACCTTAATTACTATGGGGATTGAACGGCGTATTACATTCGTGATTGGTCAGGGCGGTTTTGCTTCGTGGAAGTTAAATCGTTTGAAAACGCTATCTGGATTTTTTCGTTCGGTGGTGATACTGCAAAATATCACAACGGGTGAAAAAGCAAATACAGAGCATGTACTAAAAGTGATTAGTTTGGGAATACAACAAAATGCACTCTGTCAGTTACGTATCGAAGGTTCAGATGCAGAGCTTGCTTGTATGGTCTTGACTGACTTTGTTGCGGATCAATTTGATATTGTGAATACCGCCCATAAACGTAATCCAACCCATTGTGATTTAATGATTGAACAGCATCCTGCTTTCCATTTACCATGTCACGTTGAATATGTTTTTGAATCTATTTCAGTTAATGCAGAGGTAAGTAAGGAAGATATGCTGAGCAAACTGAGCCGTATTGTTAGTGTAACGCATCAAGAGACGATTAATGACGCATTACTAAAACGAGAAGCTGTTTCGTCAACCTACATTGGTCATCGTATTGCATTGCCTCATATTATGATTAAAGAAATTAACCTACCGACATTGGTTGTGTTTAAGTTAAATAAAGCCATTAATTGGGGACAAAGTGCGCACGAGGTGAGCTTAATTATCGCCCTATTTATTCCGGCACCTCCTACTATTGAAGTGGTTAAAGTCTGTACAAAAACAACACGTTCATTATTAAATAGTAATAATTGCCATCTATTAACCAGCAGTACTCAACCCGAAGCGATTAAAGCCATTCTATTTCATTTTATGGCGAGAGATATGCCGTCATTAACGTGGGATTAATACCATGCCTACTTGCTTATTTATACCAAATGGTTAGTGCAATCAATGCCTTACTATCATCTCTTTTCCTTTGCTTAAATAAAATATTTAATTAATGGCGTTAGTATAAGTATTTTATCTGAGACGACGATATTCGTTGGGGGTATGGCCGGTTTTATGTTTAAACACTCTGAAAAAGTAATTCACATCTTTATAGCCGCATCGCGTTGCTACTTCATTTAACCTAAAATTGTATTTTTGTAACATAAATTTAGCGCGTTCTATGCGTACCTGAGAAATGTAATTGGCCAATGTCATATGTCCCTGTTGGCGAAATAATCGAGACAGATGATTAGCTGAAATATTAAATCGAGTTGCAATACTTGCGCGTGTAATGCCGCGATGGAAATTTTCTTGAATATAAATACAAATCCCTTGGTATAGCGCTTCGCTGCGTTTTTTGGAAGAGTTTGCTGGGGTTGATACCATCAGTTGACTGTAACTCATGAGTGCGAGTAGCAAATATTCATCCATCGGTTTTTGATGGGATTCTCGTGATAGGGCATTTAAGGCTGCTAATATGTTATCGATAGCATGGCCTGTTCGGGTTTTGACACTGTGCTTTTGAATATCAAAAAAAGTATCTTCGTCTTTTCGTTTACTGACTAAACTAAAGCCTAATTGGCGTTGTCCGAATAAAAGACTTAAGACAGAGCAATCGGTATTCCAATCGGGTTTGTTCCAACAGTTTGGGGGAATATAAAGTACATCGCCCGCACGAATATTGACATCGACAATCCCTAGGTCTGGATCTTCAATTTGATTTTTATATTCGCCGCTAATCACTAATTCTAAACGTGGAAAATTAACTTGATAACTGAATTGAGGGGGCGTGAGTTTGTCTCTAGCAAACCAAATTCGATTTAAATTTTCTTTTTCAGCGATAAGTATGCCGATCAAATTATGAAAAATATCACTCATGGTTTATTCCGCTTTTAATTTGACATGATTAACCCAGTACAAAAGGGTGATGCTTCAGATCACATTCATCATTTGTGGTTACAAAAATCCAGTAGATGTATTTTTTATACACTATTCGAAACACATTCTCTATATCAAAATAGTGTTATTAAATGATGTTTCACACTATCAATGAAAAAGTGAGGTAATACTATGATCACGCAATTAATTAATACTAAATTGATTTGTTTAGATCTTAAAGCCACTAATAAAAATGATGTGTTTATGGAGTTAATTGATCTGTTGTTTGAGCAAGGACGAATTGACAATAAAGCGCAGTTTTTAAGGGATGTTAAAGCACGTGAAAACATTGGCAATACCGGATTTGAAGAAGGTGTTGCAATGCCACATGCTAAAAGTTCGGCCGTGATAAAACCAGCCGTTGCGATTGGTGTTAGTCATGCTGGCATCGATTATAATGCTGAAGATGGTCAACCATCTAAACTGTTTTTTATGATTGCATCACCAAATACCGGGTCCAATGACCATATTGAAGTATTGGCTGAAATATCATCTAAATTAATTGAAGAGGGCTTTATTGATAAGTTTATGTCTGCTGAAAATGAGCAACAAGCGTTAGACTTACTGTTACAAAAAATTGAGCCTAATGAAGACGCAATAGAAGCCAATAAAGGTTATCTGATTGGTGTCACAGGCTGTCCAACGGGGATTGCACATACGTACCTTGCGGCTGAAGCGTTAGAAAAAGGGGCGGCTGCATTAGGGTACAAAATTAAAGTAGAAACCAATGGTTCTATTGGTGTGAAAAATAGTCCAACAGCGGCAGAAATAGAACGTGCAGATGCAATTATTGTGGCTAGCGATAAGCAGGTTGAATTACATCGGTTTGCTGGAAAAAAAGTGATAGAAACGGCTGTTAAAGCACCGATCACCGATGCTAAAGCGGTGATTAATAAAGCATTGAATGCACCTATTTATCTCCATGATGATAATGATGCAACCGAGCAAGCAACAACGGCATCGGATAGCCGTGGGAACCTTTATCGTTATCTTATGAATGGCGTATCTAATATGATCCCATTTGTTGTGACGGGAGGTTTATTAATTGCACTTGCGCTGGCAATTGGCGGTCAACCAACCGAAGCAGGCATGGCAATTCCACCAGATAGTTTATGGAATAAAGTCTTAGATGTTGGTGTCGTCGCCTTTACGCTAATGATCCCTATTTTGGCTGGATATATTGCCTACGCGATTGCAGATAGGCCTGCATTAGCACCGGGATTAATTGGCGGTTGGATTGCGAATAATGGTTCCTTTTATGGTGCAGATGCGGGAACTGGATTTATCGGGGCAATTATTGCGGGCCTATTAGTTGGGTATTTTATTAAATGGTTAGTGAGCTTTAATTTCCATAAATACATTCAACCACTTGTTCCAATTATGATTGCACCTATTGCTGGCTCTTTATTTATATCTGGATTATTTATCTTTGTGATTGGCGCACCGATCGCAAGCTTAATGGACAGTATGAATACATTATTAACCAATATGAGTACCGGTAACGTTATTTTACTCGGTATTGTCTTGGGGGGCATGGCTGGCTTTGATATGGGTGGTCCTTTCAATAAAGTCGCATTTCTCTTTTCAGTTGGCATGATAGCCAGTGGTCAAACCCAATTTATGGGGGCGATGGCCTGTGCTATTCCTGTAGCACCGTTAGGTATGGGATTAGCAACCGTCTTAGGTCGAAAATTGCATCTTTTTGAAGCGTCTGAGATTGAAGCGGGCAAAGCCGCAGGAGCAATGGGCTTGGTGGGTATCTCTGAAGGGGCAATTCCATTTGCAGCGCAGGATCCGCTTTCCGTGATTCCTGCCAATGTGATTGGTTCGATGGTGGCTGCCGTTATGGCGTTTTCTTTTGGGATTACTAATAGCGTTGCCCATGGCGGTCCAATCGTTGCATTATTAGGTGCGATGAATAAACCGTTACTTGCAATACTTTGTATGTCAGCTGGGACCGTTGTGACTGCATTAGTTTGTTTAACACTGAAAAAAATGCGCCATGCAAAAGTAGTGGAAATCGCGTAATTCATAATTCTATGCAAGATGAATGAATAAACTCAAGCTCTCTTTTTAAGGGAGCTTTTTTATATTGTTAATTTAGAAAGGGAAGTGAAGATTGGCTTAAGAACATATACAACCCAGTACCGGCCATAATACTAAGTAATGCATTGTTACGCCAAAGATGTAATCCAACGACTAAAGTTAGTGAAATTAATTCGATAGGGCCATCGCTGACGTTACCAAAGCGTATATCTCTAAAGCAATAAAAGAGTAAAAGCACCATCATTACAGGCGGTAAATAACGGCCAAGATAAAGTAGCATGGGATGTTCGCTTACTTTGTATAAAAGAATAAAGGGCAGCACTCGAGTGGCAAAGGTTGCAATTGCCATCACGCCAATAAAAAAGAGTAAATAATAGGTTTCTTGCATCTATAAATTTCCCTGTGATATTGGTGGAGTTGTTTGCTGTTTTTTCTGAAAAAACACTAACACAATAATCGATAATAGAATCGACATAAGTAACATATTATCGCGGCTGAATAACCAAATCGAAACAAACGCCACTATACCCGCCATGATAAAAGGGCGTGATTCTTTAATGGTTTTATATTGCTCAATGGCGAGCACCATAAATAAAGCCGGTAGGGTAAAATCTAACCCCGTTGTATCGAGTGTTAATTTAGCACCTAATACCGCGCCAATTATTGAACCAATAACCCAATAACTTTGATTTAAAGCGGTGATCATTAGGTAAAATTTAGTTTTTTCTTTATCGTCTGGTGGCTGTGCGCCGGTCAGTAATGAATAGGTTTCGTCGGTTAATCCGAAGATTAGGTAAAGTTTACGCCAACCCTTGGTTTTAAATTTATTAATTAATGAAATACCATAAAATACATGGCGGGAATTGAGTAGTAGGGTAGTGATCGCAACTTCAACGAATCCGGCATGATTAGCTAATAGGCCAACCGCCATAAATTGGCCTGCACCTGCATAGATAGTTAACGACATTAATGCCGCATAAATCCAATGAAAACCAAGTTCATTAAATAAAATACCAAAGGCCATACCAAGGGGAATATAACCGAATAATACCGGAATAGTTTCCTTAAATGCAGATTGTAAAAGTGGTTTACCCATCGGAATAGCTATCCTATTTGCAATTTATTTTCTAGAAAAGCAAGAAAAGGGAAGATTATACTCAGGAAATGAAAGGCTGCAAGTAGGATTGTGTAGGCAAGGTTTAACGATCTTAAGGAAGATATTTATTAAGAAAATAAAAGTGTTAGAGGTGCTATTTGCACCTCCATTTATAATCGAGAAATGATTAATTAGCTAGGTATTGTTTAAGTTGTGTTTTTAATGGTAAAGCAGTCATTGCGCCTTTTTGAGTGGTTGCTAATGCCCCACATGCATTTGCCCATTGCACTGCTTGACGAATATGTTGCCTTTCATACCAGTTATCATGCTGCGCTAAATAGGCCATTAATCCGCCAACAAAGGCATCGCCTGCTCCTGTGGTATCAACGGGTACAATAGCTTTTCCTGCTATGAGTTCTTTATTATTTTTAGTAATAACTAATGCGCCCTTTGCCCCCTGGGTGATCAGTACCAATTTATTATTGAATTTAGTAATCGCATCCAGTCCTGTATCAAGGCTATCGGTCTCGGTTAAAAATAGTAATTCATCATCGGATAATTTAACTACATCGGCCATTGCAACGGCCTTAAGTACAATGGGTTTAATTTCATCTTGATTAGCCCAAACCTCATCACGTAAATTGGGATCAAAGCTAACGAATCCACCTGCTTGTTTAATTTTTTCCATGGCTAAAAAAGTACTACTACGACTGGGCTCATTGGCTAATGCAATTGAGCATACATGCAACCATTGATGCTTAGAAAACGATGGAATGTCAACGGGGAGCATAAATTGATCGGCACTGGGTTTGACCATGAACGTGAAACTGCGTTCACCGAGTTCATCGAGATCAACAATCACCGTTGAAGTACGTTGATGTTTATCTAATTTCATCCAACGGGTGTCGACATTTTCTTCCGTTAAGGTTTTCTTCATAAAGCGCCCTAGTGGATCTTGGCCAACTCGACCAAAAAATGCGCTATCACCTTGTAAACGTGCAACGGCAACTGCTACGTTAGCAGGCGCGCCTCCGGGACATTTTAAATAATTGTTTTCGTTTGCTGGAATTAAGTCAACGACTGCATCCCCAGTAACCCAAATTTTATTCATTGAAATTCCTTTGTTATTAGTCTTAAACCAGTATTACATGATGAATGCTGGTTTAAGACTCGCAGATAAAGTTATGCAGCCGCTTTTTTATTAGCACGTTTTGCTAAGACTAAAGTAAGTGCAAAGGCAACGACGAATGAAATCAACATACCAATAATATAAGGTGTCACATCACCATTACGGATAGAGATTATACCGGGTAAACCTGCTGCGCCGAGTGCGCTTGCTTTAACATTAAAGAGGGTAATAAAGGCGCTTGAGATTGCCGATGCGATAATCGCAGCAATAAATGGATAACGTAGTTTTAAGTTAACCCCAAACATTGCGGGCTCTGTGATACCAAGTAGCGCAGTCACACCTGAAGGAATTGCAATCCCTTTGGTTTTTATATCTTTTGTCGCAAAACCGACTGCGAGTGCTGCACCACCTTGTGCAATATTTGACATAGCGGCAATTGGGAAAATAAAACTACCACCTGTTACTGCAATATCAGCTAGCAGTTGAATTTCAATCGCGATAAAGCTGTGATGCATACCGGTAATTACGAAGGGCGCATAAATTAAACCAAATAAAGCACCACCGATAAAGCCAGCTGAATCGTATAGCCAATTTAAACCGTCACCAAGTAAAAAACCAATGTCACGAGTGAATGGACCGACAACGGTGAAGGTTATAACGCCGGTAATGAAGATAGCGAGTAAGGGGGTTAGTAGATTATCTAATAACGAGGGAATAAACTTACGCAGTCCATTTTCTACTTTGGCTAAAATAAAGGTTGCGACTAATACCGGTAAAACGGAGCCTTGATACCCCACCTTTTGAATGTCGAATCCAAATATATTCCAAACGGGAATATTGCCTGATACAGCAGCACCACCGAATCCCCAACCATTAAGTAAATCGGGATGAACCATTAACATGCCGAGGGCGGCTGCTAAAAAAGGATTACCACCAAATTTCTTACCGGCCGAAAAGGCGAGTAGGATTGGTAGATAAACAAAGGGGGCATTGGCAAAGGTATTAATCATACTTGCGAGGTCAGCCAGTCCAGGGTTCGCACTCACTAGGGATTGACCGTCAATAAATAATCCCTGCGCAACTAATAGGTTATAAATCCCCATTAATAAACCACCGGCAACAATGGCGGGAATGATAGGAACAAAAATATCAGACAAACCTTTAACCGCCTGTTGAACAATATTTTGTTTTTCAGCACCCGCAGAAGCAACATCTTTCGTGCTCATATCTTCGATACCCGTTAGTTTAGCCATTTGTGCATAAACTTGATTAACAATTCCTGAACCAAAAATAATCTGATATTGACCGGCCACTTTAAATTGACCTTTCACACCTTCAATATTTTCGATAGCTTTTTCATCTATCAGCGATTCGTCTTCAATAGCAAGGCGTAAACGGGTTGCGCAATGTGCTAAAGCATTAATATTATTTTTACCGCCAAGTTTATCAATAAGCTGGCTAGCCACTTTTGGATAATTCATCATTTTCTCCAGGTAAAGAACAGTTATATTGTGATAAATTAGATTACATTATCTATTTCGGGAACGTTTGCAAAAATGATTTTTGTCTAGTTAAGTACTTTTATCAATAATACTATCGCTTAATTGTGATTAAGATCGTTTTTTGTCTGGTGGTTTAACCCTTAATTGGGATCTTTTTACTGTTGAATAGCGGGAATTTGTTATAATTACTGCAAACATTCCCAAAAGTTAGGAACAAATTTATGGCTGGGCTGCATGATGTTGCAAAATTATCCGGTGTTTCGAAATCCACCGTTTCACGGGTTATTAATAATGAATATGGCGTTAAAGCGAGCACTAAAGAAAAAGTGGAAAAGGCGATTATTGCCTGTGGTTATGTCGCTAATCAGGTTGCTCGAGATTTGAAGTCTCAAAAAACCAATTTAATTGGTGTGATTGTTCCCCGTATTGCGTCCAATGCCACTGCTAAAGGGCTTGACGGCTTAAGTCCTATTATTGAGCAGGCTGGTAAACATGTGTTATTAGCCAATAGTCATCAAGATAATGGGAGAGAAATTGAGTATATTAAGCGCTTTAATCAAAAGCGGGTCGAAGGTATTTTATTGTATGCTACCCATTTAGATTCTGCCTTAGTTAAGGCGATTGAACAGTCTGAATCACCCGTGGTATTAATTGGACAAGATGGTTCATTATTTCATATACCAAGTATTATCTATGATGATGTTAGTGTCGGCTTTAGTGCGGGCCAGCGTTTGATTGAATCGGGTGCTAAAAATATTGGTTTTATTGGTGTCGATAGTCAAGATATCGCCGTTGATCAGTGTCGTTTTCAAGGGTTAACGCAATCTTTGCAACATGCGCAATTAAATTCACCGTTATTTCATAGTCGTGGTGAGTTTTCAATTGAGTCGGGCTTTATTCAAACACAGCAGTTATTAATCGATTGGCCACAATTAGATGGTTTATTTTGTGCGACGGACCGTATAGCTATCGGTGCATTAAAGGCGATTGCCCAGTCTAATCGCATTGCTGGACAGGATATTAAAGTGTTAGGCGTCGGTAATGATGAACTTGCTCAAATCTCTTCACCAAGTTTATCTACCTTTAGTTATGCATTTGATTTAACAGGTAAAAAAGCTGCTGAGATGTTATTGGATTTAATTGATAAAAAACAAATGGATGTCAGTAAGTTAGTCATGGGGTTTGAAAATGTGTGTAGGGAAAGTTGTTAATTATACCAATTGTATTAAATATGTGATCTAAATTTTGCGCTGGAAAAATGGTTTAGTTTGAGGCGAAAGTTGCCACTACCGAGAGATTAACAAGTGAATCCTCTAACGTGAGAATTAATATAAAGACATTAATTCTTTAATGGTTGTTCCCTTAACGAAACTTTCAACAAAGAAATAAACTATTTTAACCAGCAAAATAGATCAGCTAATTATTACGATTGGTATTATAAGTGATCTAGATCTACTTTTTGTTAGTTAACCTCATTCAATTATTGCAAATGGTTAGGCTTTTACTTATGTTGTTTTGCAAACGTTCCCAACTTTACTCGTCGTTATAGGTCTATTATGTTATTATTTTCAATTATCAACGCCTGTGGCGGTATTCACAATGTCTTACGTATACTAGCCCCGGATACACGTATTTTAGTCGAAATCAAAGATACGTCTTTATTGTCGTCACAAGCAAAGAAACAGAATTACAATAAGGCATTAAAGCAATTAACATATGATAAGGCGATGATTAAAGATAATGAGCAACTTGCCTCTGAATTGTTGGAAGTTGGGAAAAAAATTGCTGAACAGCAAAAACTATCAATTGCTTCCTGTACCTCTCCCGTTGAATGTGAATACCGGCCTAGTTGGCATATTTCTCCACCACAGGGATTATTGAACGATCCCAATGGGTTTATTTATCATCAGGGGCAATATCATCTTTTTTATCAGTGGTATCCCTATGACTGTGTACATAAAGATAAATACTGGGTGCATTTAACCAGTAAAGATTTAATTCAATGGGATTGGCAATCAGTTCCCTTAACACCATCGGATTGGTTCGATAGTCATGGTGTTTTTTCTGGCCATGCTTTGAGTCAAAATGATCAGTTAATGGTGTTTTACACAGGGAACGTGCGTATCGGTGAGCAGCGTGATCGACAAACGATGCAATGTGTTGCCAGTTCGACGGATGGTATTCATTTCACTAAACAAGGCCCGGTTATTACTGAATTACCACCTGGTGTTACGCCTCACTGTCGTGATCCTAAAGTATTTCGTCATGATGACCATTGGCTAATGTTACTCGGTGCTCAACGTGAAGATGAGGTTGGCCGATTAGCGGTTTATCGTTCTGAGGATTTAAAGAGTTGGGATTTTGTTGGTTTAAGCGGCGATGAATTGGGGGATTTTGGTTATATGTGGGAATGTCCTGATTTTTTTACTTTAAATAATCAAGATTTTATTGTGATTGGACCTCAGGGGATTAAGTCATCGAGTAAGTATCATACGGTGCCACATCATAATGGTATTGTTAAAGCTCAATTAGATGCACAGGATAAATTTACTTTATCTGAATTTCAGCATTTAGATGTTGGTTTTGACTTTTATGCGCCACAATCTTTACAAACACCTGATGGTCGTCGCGTAATGACAGCGTGGATGGGATTACCCGATGAGATTAATCAACCAAGTATCGATAGCGGTGATGGTTGGGTACATCAGCTGACTACTTTCCGCGAGTTATATTTTGAACAAGGGAAATTATTGCAAAGGCCACTATCGGAGCTGAAAGCGCTTCGTCGTGAGCAAATTATTGTCCCTAAGGACACGCATTGTTTTGATCTACAGAGTAAATCCTTTGAATTAAATGTTTTGTTAACGTGGGGAAGTAGAATTAGGTTGCATGAATCTTCGACTGGTTATTGCGAAATTCGTTTAGAGGAGCAGAGTAGGACGCTTTATTTAGATAGAAGCAATACATTAATGCGAGAAGGGGATACGCTTCGTGAATTAGCGTTGCCAAACTCAGCGAGTATTCATTTGCAAATTTTTTCGGATACATCATCGTTAGAAATTTTTATTAATGATGGAGAAGCGGTGATGAGTTCACGCGTGTTTACCGATAAAACGGCAACTAAAATGAGTTTCACTGGTGATGTTGAAATTCAAAATAGTTGGTTGTTTTAAGTTCCTATGGGAGTGCGCATCTTTATTATCGATGCGAGATTTTAATCATTTTAAACATATTTTGTTAATAAAAATGAAAATGGGATTGCACCGACTGCAAAAATATTGCAAATAATAAATGTAGTGTGTAATCCCAATCCATCACCTAATAACCCAACGAAAAACACAACCATAGATGTGATACTAAAGCTGATGGTCATATACATGCTATTCATAAATGTGGGCATATGTGTTTGTGTATCCTGTACGCTTGCCATCAGCACGGGCCCCGACGATAATAAAAAGAATCCTAAAAACGCAAGAATATAAATATTTCCAAATTTTAAAAATAGCGCCATGCACAAGGCAGAGGCAATGCTGGTGATAACTAATGTGTTTTTTCTACCGATGCGATCAGAGGTATTGCCTGACATAAACGCACCTAATACACCGAAAAACTGTAGTACAGATAAAGAGATACCTGCGTACCAAAGACTCGCTCCCTGATTCGTTAAATAGACAGGAAGGTAGAGCGTTATGGCACTTTTCATTCCCGCTTGAAAAAATAAATAGGCGCCTAAAATAGAAAAAAAGGGCATATATTTCTTGAGTAGCTTTTTAGTGTCACCTTTTTCCTGTGGTTTTCTTATCTTCTGGTTCGCTGTATCAGGATCATTGCCGAAGTTTTTAAGTTTGAGATACAGAATAAAAGAGGCAAGTAATCCTAGAGGCATTAATCGGTATATCCCTTCAAGTCCCCATTGAGAAACAGCGGCAGTGACTAATAATGGACCAATGGTTCTTGCAGATTCGCCACCGACCATAAACCAACTCATGCCCGTCCCGACTCGATTACCCGATGCTTCTTTGATGATAACGGGGGAAGGGACGTGAAAAAGTGCAGCGCTTATGCCCGAAACAAACAGTAATATAAATAAGATACTGTAGGACGAAGCTAGGCCAATCAGGCTCATCGCAATAGCGGTAACAGCCGGGGTTAATATTACAAAATACTTAACCCCAGTTTTTTCTGCAAGTAACCCAAAAAATGGATTGAAAAGCGTTGGTATTCTTCTGATAATTTCTAACAATGCACTGACGGACAACGACATCCCAAGTTTATCAATAAGTAACGGCAACAAAGGCGCTAAAAATGATGAATAGGTGTCGTGTAGCATATGGGCACAGGAGATGGTAAACACCTCGGATTTTTTAAATGTTGTGTTACTCATAATGTCATGTGGCTCGTCGTATTATGTTGATAATACCAATTGTATTAAATATGTGATCTAAACTTTGCGCTGGAAAAATGGTTTAGTTTGAGGCGAAAGTTGATGTAAATAGTTGTTTCCTTCACGAAACTTTCAACAAAGAAATAAACTATTTTAACCAGCAAAATAGATCAGCTAATTATTACGATCGGTATAAATCAATCGTTAAAGGAATAGCGTTATACCGGCCTTGGCCGAGTGCACATTTGCACAATGCTGCTGTAGTAAAGCCTGCGCATTATCACCGGTGCAATGGGCAGGATAAATATTGTCAATATGTTGTTGATTGAGATAATCAATAGTGGCATCAATACGTGTTTTATTGGCATGAACAAGGTGTAATCCACCCAATAATAATGTCATTTTAGTCTCTGAAGGTAATCGCTGTTTTATATGGGTTAACGTATTGATGATACCTGAATGACAACAGCCACAAATTACCGCTATACCGTCTTCGGTGTGTAGCCAAAGACTCATATCATCATTGAGTAAATCCGGTTGTTTTTTATCGGTATCAAGAAAAAATGGGCCGCCTGTATCTTCATCGGCGGCGATACGCGGAATTTGCCCTGTTAACCACATACCTGGCGTTATTTCGGTTGCATTGGTAATAAAGTGTTTTTGTGTATCGGCAAATTCAGAAAGCGCCATGAGTATATTTGGTTTGATAGATATCGTATGTGGCGCTTTGTTTGGATGCAACGAATAGCGCGTTTGTAAACAATCTGGATGAGCGTAAAAATGTGCATTGGGATTTAACTTGAGTAGGGTATCTAAGTTACCACTGTGATCATAATGGCCGTGGCTTAATATAATAAAATCTAAATTAGTTAAGGGGATATTTAATTGTTCGGCATTATAAAACAAGGCTTCTTTATTTTGCCCATTATCAAATAAAATTCGTTGACCATTGTATTCAATATAAATGGCAAGGCCGTGTTCATTTTTAAGCCCAATTTGTGATTTGTTATCAACGATGACGGTGATGCAGTTCTTCATGGTTAGACCTATTGACGTTTCATAAAACGAGCTGCACTTTTCGCCATTAGTTGCTGATTAACATATATTTCAGCTTCGACTTTGTACAGTGTTAGGTAATTTTTAACGATTTTTGCACGAATGAGAATATCCGCAGTAAGGGGGATTTCGGCGAGGTAACGAATATTAATATCACCGGTAACGGCTTCTTCACCGCGACTAAAAATAGTATTGCACATTGCGGAGTCAAGCAATGCTGCGATAAAACCGCCATGCAATATACCTTGATACCCTTGGTGATGAATACTGCCCTTTGTTATTGCCCAAACGATGCCATCTTGATCTTGATAAAAATCGAGTTTTAAACCGAAGCTTGCTTGGGTCCCACACAACATACAATGCTGGTGGCTATGGTGTTTTTCGACTTGTTTTAAGGTAATGGGAGACTCAATGAAATCAAGTTTTTCAATTTCATTTTGGATAAATGGATGATTCGAATTATTCATGCTGAACTCGTTAATTGAATTAATCAGTGTGGTGATTAATATAAGAATAGCCAAAAAACATGATAGATTTATGGCTATTTGATAATACCAATTGTATTAAATATGTGATCTAAATTTTGCGCTGGAAAAATGGTTTAGTTTGAGGCGAAAGTTGATGTAAATGGTGTTCCCTTTACGAAACTTTCAACAAAGAAATAAACTATTTTAACCAGCAAAATAGATCAGCTAATTATTACGATTGGTATAATAATGTGGTTACAGATCTTTTTTACAGAAATACCAATCGGTGCATTCATAGCCTTCACCTAAACGCGCTTCTGCTGCATCCGCATTCTGTGGTGGTGGTACGATGACCTTATCACCCGGTTGCCAACCTTCAGGTGTTGCGACTTTATGGGCATCTGCAGTTTTGAGCGCGCGTAATAGACGCAAAAACTCAGGAATGGAACGCCCATTACTCATTGGATAGTAAACCATTGCTCGTAGGATACCTTCGGGATCGATAATAAAAGTAGCGCGTACCGCAGATGTATCAGAAGCGCCAGGGTGAACCATGCCATAGGCTTTGGCTACTTTCATTGAAAGGTCTTCGATAATTGGAAACTTTACATCAACACCAAATTTTTCTTTGATATTACGTACCCACGCAACATGGCTGTAATAGCTGTCAATTGATAAACCCAATAAGTCAGCACCTTCTGCTAAGAATTCATCGTGATGTTTGGCAAAAGCCATGAATTCAGTGGTACAAACAGGCGTGAAATCAGCGGGATGAGAGAAAAGAACTAGCCATTTCCCTTTGTAGTCCGATAACTGTTTTTCACCGTGTGTTGTTTTTGCTTTAAAGTTAGGCGCTGGTTTATTTAGTTGTGGAAACGCACTTGTTTGTGCTGGTTCAATGTTGTCCATAGTAATAACCTCTTTGATTCAATAGCGTTAGATATGTGGTTGTTTTGGTGTTAGTTGTGGATGTATTCGAGAATATCTATGCTCGAAATAATACCTTCAACTTGACCGACTTTATTGGTGATTAATACTTTGTAGTTATGATGGCGTTTCATTTCCTTCGCAACATCTGCAATAGGCTGTTGTATGTCCATCAATAACGGTTCAATTAACTGTAAATTAGAAATAGGAGTTGTCATTGGGCGCTGCTCTGAAACTTGGTCCATTACTTCCTTAATCGTTAATATACCCTGCACTTTTTCATCGTTGTCTAGAATGGCTAAAGAATGAATTTTTTCTTCAGCGAGTAAATCAACGGCTTGTTGCAATGTGTCAGATTGATATAAAGAAAAAACACCTTGGTGAACAAATTGTTGTGCAATGGGGGGCTCTGCTTTACCGTAAATTTGGTCAGTGAATTTCACTACCCATGCGCCCATTTGTACTTGAATGACATAACCGAGTGAGATAACCAACGCGATATCAGCACCTTCTTTACCAAAGGCTGTCATCGCAATGGCCAATGCGATAGATAAATTGCGCATTACACTGCCGTAAAGAAGGGCAATTGCATCACCACGTTTAAAAAATAGTTTGCCGATCACCGTACTCAGAATGAAATTACAGGTATATAACAACAGTAGCGGTATAAAAATATGTAGAAGAACAACGGGATCTTGGAATATTGTTTTTGCTTTTAAAGCCATTGCGACAAATACAATCCCCAGCACACCTAAAGTTGAAATAGGAGGGAATTGTTTTTTTAATTTTTCTTGATAATGCGCCATCCCATAGTTGGCGATCAGTGCACGTTGAATTAAGTGTCCAAGAATGAGGGGAATAACAATAATGATCGCAATCTGCTGAACAACTTTTAACATCGCAATTTCAACAGCAGCCCCCATTAATTGATTAATATAAATAGGTGTCAGAATTGAGCCCATTAATAAACCAAAAATAGTCATTTTGATTGCTGCAGGCATGTTTCCCTTTGCCATACCGGTCCAAGAAATGGTCATTCCCGATGTGGGTAATAGCCCTGTTAATAATAATCCTAGTGCTAAATATTTATTATCAGGAAAAAAATATATGCCAATGGCAAAGGCAATAAAAGGAGTGATCGCAAAATTAATAAATTGCGTAGCAACTTGCACTTTCATATCACCACCTTCAAATACTTTACGTATCGGTAGGGTGATCATCATTGGTAATACCATTAAAAAAGTAAGCGGTATAATTAAATTCTTAAGGTAGTCGACATCATTGAAATAGCCATAGAACAATGCGACTAACATGGTCAGTGGAATGCTTATTATTAAGTTTTTTTGTAGCCAAGATAGTTTATTCATGCTTACCTCTAAGGGAAAGTCTGTATTAATGTGTGTTAATACAGACTTAATTGATTATTCTTGCTCAGTTGTTAGTGCTTGTCTTGGTCCATTCCCTAAACCACGTCCATTACCATAACCCAAGCCTTGACCGCGATTTTGACCTCGTCCATTTCGCATTCCCTGACCATTAACGCCTTGTGGTGCATTATTGTTTATGGCATTGTTTTGTCCATTGCCTCTGCCATTTGCATTACGAGGTCCTTGACCATTTGCAATACCTTGCCCCTGACCATCACGACGCCCTAAACCTCTCCCTCTTCCTTTAGCTTGATTGTTTCTTATTCCATTATTTTGTTCGTCTTCTACAATAAACTGACCGCAGCAACGAACACGTTGTAATGGTTGAAAACCAATATTTAGTGGATGGTTACGACGACAATTATTTCTTCCTCTATTCATTACTTGCATGATATTTTTCCTTTTTATTAATACAAAAGTTATTTCTTCTTCTTTTGCGTTTTTGGCAGCCGGGCATTTTGAATTTTGGTCTATCTAAGATGTTCATATTTAATGCATCAACAACATCGTTGACATCACCGGCAATAAAAGCAAACACTTCACAACCCTGATTGATAAGTGATTCCTCAATATAAAAGGGGAGTGCACCGCAGATAACCATTTCAACATTTTCCTTTAGCAATTCATCAACCATTTCGGTTTCATTTTGGCTATTAAAATAATGTGTTTCCTGTATGTTGCATTCTGTGAGTGAAGCATTAATTGCTATCCAAGTCTGCGTTGTTTCAAACACCGGAGACACCCGTGATTGCGTTGTTAGTAATGCAACTTTCATAAATCCCCTTGCGATTTTAATTATTATTAAGTTGTTTCATATAGGGTATATGTCAACTATTGTGCCAATATTTATAATTTAAGTTAACTTGTTGATATTTAAGTTTAAATTTAATATTTGTGAACTTTTTAAAGGTTGCATTTATGAGTATTGATGGTTGCGGTTTTTGCTAAAAGGTTGCAAGGGTGCGTTATTGCAACCTTGCTGTTTGGTGGCATGAAATAATGGAGCGAGAGATGTTAATGGTGATGCATAAATAGTATCTATTTTTTATTGTTTAAAAATTATTACACGGTATGTTTGGTAAAAATGTAATGACTGTATTTTTGTAGGGGCCACGCTTTGCCTTGGTATCCGAGCTAGTGACTGATAAACGCATCTTGATTGGTAACGGGTATAAAAGGCATTATCTTATGTGGTCAAACACAGTGTATAAAGTGCTGTAAATTGCTTCTTAAAAAATTAATTAATATTGCATTGCGTTTTTCCTACTCAACGGTGTGCTCAGTGGCACCGTATTACTTTCGCTTTGTTGAGGCGATAAGTAGAGTAGGAAATGGATTCTACTGCTAGCTATCCTTTACAGACCTCGCCTCTAGTTGGTTTTTGGGAAGAGATAATAAGTTAAGATCGTCAAGTATCATTAATACGCTAGGAACAATAATTGATGCTAACAACGTTGTTGCTAATAATCCAAATGCAATACTGGCGACAAGTGGAATTAGAAATTGAGCTTGCGTGCTTGATTCGGTTAACAGTGGTGTTAATCCTGCGAGTGTTGTTAGTGATGTGATAAATATTGCTCTAAAGCGAGCGCGTACTGCTTGTAAGCACGCTTCTGCTAAGCTAGTTGTCTTGATTGGTAACGGATATAGATGAGACTAGGTGGTGTGATTTATATTTCAGGCCAAAGTATGACTTTAGTAACATTAAAAGTAAGGAATAGTGAGGTCGGTTATATCCCCATTGCTAGGTGAGCGAATGGTTAATGAATACATATTAATTGGAAGTCAGTTTGAATTTAGCGCGTAGAAGAACATTGTCCTTGAAAAGGGGATGTATTATCTTAAAAAATAGTTAATTAAGAAGGCTATTTTTCACTTCAAAAATTAAGTAGAAAAATAGCCCTTTTAAAACATTACGCTAAACTTTCGGTCATCACTTGATCGATATAGCGTTCTTGTTTATCTATTTCACAACGAAATAGTGGTTTGAGGTGGTTTTCAGAGATTCGAACAACTGTTTCCATATTGTTCTTATATTCTTCTTCATCACAACGAAACTCAGTCGTCATCCATGTGTTGACTATTTCTTTCGCGATTTCTAAGCCGATAAGCTGAGAACCGATGCAAAGAATATTGGTGTTAGACTGAGAACGCGATAATTGTGCACATAAAGTATCTTGACATGCAGCAGCAAATAATCCGGTTATTTTATTTGCAATCAGCGCACTGTTAAAGCCAACACTATCGATAAAAATACCGCGATCAGCTTTCCCCTTTGATACTGCGATGGCTGCTGGATAAACATAACCAGGTAAATGCGATGCCTGTTGTTTATCAGCACTAAAGTCGATGACTTGATGACCTTGGCTTTGCAATAATAGTTTAACTTCTTCCTTTAAATTAAAACCTAACTGGTCACATGCGACTGCTATTATCATGATATAAATCTCCTACATTTGTACTTTTATTATTCCAGCGTTGCTACTTTCTTGAATCACAATCAGCCGAGAATTCCGCCATCATTGCTTCAACATCTTCAACCATGTTTGTATTACCACAGAAGAAGGGAACGCGTTGGTGTATCTCAGTGGGTTCAATATCTAGTATGCGTTGGAAACCATCGGTTGCTTTACCGCCAGCTTGTTCAACTAAGAATGCCATCGGATTACATTCATACAATAAACGTAACTTCCCATTAGGAGCAGAAGCCGTTGAAGGATAAATATAAATGCCACCTTTTAACATGTTACGGTGTACATCAGGTGCGAGTGAACCAATATAACGCGAGGTATAAGGACGTTTAGTCGGTTCATCAATTTCCTGACAGTATTTTAGGTATTTTTTAACACCTAAAGGAAACTTCAAATAGTTACCTTCATTGATTGAATAAATTGAACCATTATCCGGGAACGTAATATTTTCATGTGATAGGTAAAAAACACCAAGTGATGGATCACAGGTAAAACCGTGTACACCATTACCCGTTGTGTAGACAAGAATCGTGGATGAGCCATACATGACATAACCTGCAACAACTTGTTCACTGCCTGGTTGTAAAAAATCTTCTAATGTTGCCGGTTGACCAAGTGGGCTAATACGACGATAAATAGAGAAGATAGTGCCAACGGAAACATTAACATCCATATTTGATGAACCATCAAGTGGGTCCATCAAGACAACATATTTACAGTTATTACCGGTTTTTGTGTTAAAGATAACTTCTTCATCATCTTCTTCAGAAGCAATACCACAAACTTGACCACGTGCTTCAAGTGCGGCTTTGAATTTATCATTGGCAAATAAATCCATTTTTTGCTGGACTTCTCCCTGGATATTTTCGACACCCGTTGTACCGATAATATCAACTAATCCCGCTTTGTTGATCTCGCGATTAACAACCTTTGTTGCTAACTTTATTGCACCTAATAGTGCGGTTAATTCACCTGTAGCACCAGGATGTTCATTTTGTTTTTTAATGACGTATTCATCAAGCGTGATCATAATTATCTTATCCATGTCAGTTTTTAGAAGGACAAACACCAACGAATAATTAGAGTTTGTATTAAAGCTGAGTTAATTAAACTGTAACAAGTTTTCTGAGACTTAGATTACTTGGATCGATTATACAGAAATAATAATCGAGATATATAATAATACAAATAAAAGTTATCACAACTTTCATTTTTTGAGACGTAGGTACTTTTTTTATATTTTTTATTTATTATAGAGTGAACTATTGCACAGGTTTTCTAATCAATATGGCAAGTGAATCCAGTGATAATGTGATCTGTAATGATAAAGTACTTACTATATTTTATAGGGGTTTAGTGGGGTTTTGTTATATTTTAATGCTGTATTGAAGCGGTAGTTAAGATATCATTTTTTATCTATTTTACAAATCTTATTCTAATAGTGTCAATTTATATCATTATTATTAATCATACAAATAGAGTGGGTTGTTTACGTGGTGGATTAATACATTTATTAGCGTAAATTAATAAATGTTGCAGAGATTTATTTACCGTTTACGTTTTGTTAACTATCTGAAAGGATTACATTTATTCTGTAATACCCGTTTGTTATATATCGTAGTATGAAAATCACGCGATAATGTTGGCGATTTCATCACCTTTTACCTAGGTATCGATCTAGGGATGCTGTATACTCCGTGACCTTATTATTGTGAGCTATGTCTCAATGTTTGTTATTAACCCCTAGGAATATTCTCTTTGATCTCTACCTCTAATATCACAATGCAATTTGGCCCAGAGCCACTTTTTGAAAACATCTCAGCTAAATTTGGTAATGGCAATCGTTACGGGTTAATTGGGGCAAATGGATGTGGTAAATCCACATTTATGAAAATTCTCAGTGGGGCATTAACACCAACCTCTGGCAATGTTTCTATTACACCTGGATATAAAGTCGGGAACTTGAGTCAAGACCAGTTTGCGTTTGAGCAATATAGCGTAATTGATGCGGTGATCATGGGGGATACTGAGCTTTGGAAGGTGAAACAAGAAAGAGATCGTATTTACGCAAAACCAGAAATGACCGAAGCCGATGGTATGCGTGTTGGCGACCTTGAGAGTCAATTTGCAGAGATGGATGGTTACAGTGCTGAAAGTCGTGCGGGTGAAATCTTAATTGAAGCGGGTATAGAGGAATCTTTTCATTATGGATTAATGCAACAGGTTGCACCAGGGTGGAAATTACGAGTGCTACTCGCTCAGGCATTATTTGCAAATCCTGAAATATTATTACTTGATGAGCCGACCAATAACTTGGATATCCATACGATTGATTGGTTAGAAGGTGAATTAAATAAACGTAAATGTACCATGATCATTATTTCTCATGACCGTCATTTCTTAAATGCCGTTTGTACGCACATGGCGGATATCGATTATGGTGAATTACGTATCTATCCTGGTAATTATGAATATTTTTTAGAACAGTCTGCATTATTACGTGAACAACTATTGTCAGGGAATGCTAAAAAAGCAGCTGAAATTGATGAATTACAAGACTTTGTAAACCGTTTTGGTACAAATGCGTCTAAGGCCAAACAAGCCAGTTCGCGTGCTAAGAAAATGGAAAAAATTAAACTTGATGATGTGAAATCATCGAGCCGAATTGTCCCGTCCATTAGTTTTACACCAGGTAAAAAAATGCATCGTCAGGCACTTGTACTTGAAGAATTAGGGCATGGCTTTGATGAAGAATTATTATTCCAAGGTGGTGACCTTATTTTAGAAGCGGGTGCTAAATTGGCTATTATTGGCGAGAATGGTGTGGGTAAAACAACTTTCTTGCGTTGCTTAGTGAATGACCTCGAGCATAAACAAGGTGTGATTAAATGGTCTGAAAATGCATCGGTTGGTTATTGTCCACAGGATAGCAGTGCTGCCTTTGAAAATGATTTAACTTTAATGGAGTGGATGTCTCAATGGAGAAGACCCGAGCACAGTGATTTAATGGTGCGTGGTATGTTAGGGCGTCTTTTATTTACCGAAGATGATGCAAATAAAAAAGCGCGTAATTGTTCTGGTGGTGAAAAAAATAGATTGTTATTCGGTAAGTTAATGATGAGTGATATCAATGTATTAGTGATGGATGAACCGACTAACCACATGGATATGGAAGCGATTGAAGCATTAAATAATGCATTAAAAGATTTTGAAGGAACTTTGATTGTTGTCAGTCATGATCGCGCTTTTGTTTCTTCTTTAGCAACACGCATTATTGATATTAAAAATAAGCAAATAACTAATTTTCAAGGCACGCTAGACGAATATTTAGCAAACCAAAAAGAAGCGGCAAAAGTTGCTTAAGAAAGATAAGCAGATTGTGAATATACTTTCTGCTTTTTCTCACTAGGACATTTATGATTGATAATAAATTAAATAACCCTTTATATGGCTTAAAAATGGATCAGTTATTAACTGAAATTTCTGAACATTATGGTTGGCCACTATTAAGCGATGCATTACGTATTGAGCGTTTTCAATTTCATACGGGGATGAAATCGACGGTTAAATTCTTACGCAATTATCAATGGGCAAAGGATAAAGTTGAAAATTTTTATTTATATCAATTTAAGAATTTGCCTTGTCCCGATGATAAACAATTGGCTATTCCACCACGAGATCGCTTAATTCCCGTTGAACAGCAATGTGGTTCTCCTGTCGATATCACTGCAGAGGTGATTGAAGAGATTGACCGCGCAGCAAAATTAAGAATATACACGGATAATGCTGTAAGCCGTTTATCAAAAGAGCCTGCTTACGATCCGAGTAACCCTTGGAATGTGAAATAATATACCCGTTACTATTCAAGATGCAGAAATCAGCAAGACGAGAGGTGAGCAGATTCTAGGCATAAAGGTGAAGATCTAATGGGTTAAATCGAGACTTTATTATATATTTTGTCTGATCTATTTGCTTGATATCTGCTAACATCTTTGTCATTACATTAAAATGTCGGAGTGATAATGAGCAAAATAGAATCAGAACAGCAACTTTCCCCGAGTGGAACCGTCGATTCAGACAAATATACATTTCCTCAAATCTCACAAATAAATATTTATCCGGTTAAATCAATTACTGGTATTTCATTGTCTTCCTCATGGGTTGAGCAGCAAGGTTTAAGTTTTGACCGCCGTTTTATGGTGGCAGATATGAATGGTAAGATGGTTACGGCCCGTGATAATAATCAAATGGTGCGTATTAAATCGGCCTTACAAGCGAACGGATTAGTGCTGACTTATCCAGAATCAGATCCTCTGCATTTATCCTTTTCTGACTTTATGATGGAAGAAGTGAGTTGTAATGTGTGGGGCGATGAATTTCAAGCTTACGCAACTTCTGAAGCGGCTAATGCTTGGTTTACTTATATTATTGGTAAAAAAGTACAATTATTATTTACCGGTGAACAATCAAATCGCCAACGTGAGAAAATCCAAACCAATGTTAGTTTTGCCGACGGCTATCCGTTGTTATTGGTCAGTCAGAGCGCACTCGATGAACTGAATCAGCGTAGTCCTAAAACCCATACCATGGCACAATTTCGACCTAATATTGTTGTCGCTGGCACCAAAGCTTTTGCTGAAGATGGCTGGAAGCGCATTAAAATTGGTGAGGTTGAATTTGAAATTGTTAAACCCTGTGCACGTTGTGTTCTGACAACGGTGAATCCCGAAACGGCGATGCGTAGTGAGCAAAATGAGCCTTTGAAAACACTCTCTACTTTTCGTGCAGATGAAAGCGGCGGAATATTTTTTGGACAAAATGTGATAGCCAAAAATGAAGGAATGATTCGTCAAGGAGATAAAGTGATGGTGCTAGAAAGTAAAGCGAAAGAAGTTTATCCAGATACCAGTGGTGATGCCATTGAAGAAGAAACATTAAAGGCAATTACGATCAGTGTTAATGGTTATATGTTTGACGGAGATAACCAAGGCACATTGCTCGATCAAGCTGAACAGGCAGGTGTTGCTATCACCAGTAGTTGTCGTTCAGGTTTATGTGGTGCTTGTAAAATGACCCTTGAGTCTGGCAAAGTCGACCAGCCTGATATGCCGGCTTTATTCCCCGGTGAAATTGAAGAAGGTAAAGTATTAGCCTGTTGCTGTGTACCAAAATCAGATGTAGAGCTTGTAGATTAGCTAATAAATCTTATTGGAATTGAAGATAAAGCATGAACGGAATTGATGTTAGATACAGCTTATTTACGAAGGATAGAGGCTCCTTGTAAATAGCTTTTTTGGATCAGTTTTTAGTTTTTGCTTGTTGTTTTTTCTTTGGTACTTTTTACTGTTTGAGTTTCGATACGGGTTTGTTGAAACCAGAATCTTTTTCTACCGGTAGTTCGAGCCATTTAATTTCCTTTCATTGTATTATTGTGATGATTAAAAGTAGGCGATAACACCTACTTTATATGTCTAGACTAAAGTGCTACAACATTCGCTGCTTGTAGACCTTTTTGTCCTTGTTCTACTTCAAAAGACACTTTTTGGCCTTCTGCTAATGTTTTGAAACCTTCAGATGCAATCGCACGGAAATGTACAAAAACATCTTCTCCGCCGTTATCTTGAGAGATAAAACCAAAACCTTTAGACTCGTTAAACCATTTTACTGAACCAGTTGTATTAGACATGTGTGTCCCTTATATAAATTATAAAATATCGCGAAATAGCGAAGCGCTGGGAACGGAATTATTGAATGTTACGATGAAGCTTACGGAAACACTGAGGACAACAAATGATGATGTATCTGAGAGAAACTTGGACTTTATACTTTCATTAATAACTCTGAGTTGCAGAGCAGAACTGGATACTATCCTATAAAATAATAGATAGCTATCTATTATTTTAGTTATTTGTTATTTAAATAAACAAAATCAGCTTAATATTTCTCTTTTTGCTCAACCAACCATTGGCTAAACTGCGAAATGTGTTTACCTGTCGTTGCTGATAGGGTCATGATTTTTAGATTGGGATTTATTTGGTGTACATATTGGGTGCATATTTTTATGTTAAATTTCACATAGGGCAAAAGATCTATTTTATTAATAATTAGCAAATCAGCATTTTTGAAGATAGCTGGATATTTTAAAGGTTTGTCTTCTCCCTCGGTTACTGATAATACAACAATTTTAAGTGCTTCTCCTAAATCACAATTTGCAGGACAAATGAGGTTGCCAATGTTTTCTATAAATAGAAAGCTATTCGTCTCTATTGTTAAACCTTGGTAGGCTTTCTTTATCATTTGTGCCTGTAAATGGCTGCTTGTTTGCGTATTAATTTGAATCGCTTTTATGCCTGTTTTTTTAATGCGTTGTGTATCTAATTGTGTGTGTTGATCTGCAGTAATGACGGCTAATTGATGTTGGCTTTTCAAGCGTTTAATTAATTTTGTTAACAGGGTTGTTTTTCCTGAACCTGGGCTTGAAATAAGATTGATGGTAAAAATATTATCATGTTCAAACGTTTGACGATTATGATTGGCATAATAGGCATTATCAATAAGGTTTATTTTCCTTCTACGATATAATGGCAACTGACCTGGTGGACTGTTGTAGTAGGTTTGAGAGGGTTGATAAGTAAATATGTTGCTTGCATTTAGTTTATTGCAATCAATTGAGTCTCGCATAATATATTCCATGCTAAGTTATCTTTATTTACCTTCTATTTTAGTCAATATTTTCCATTTTATTATAAATAGTTGATGTTTTTAATGGGGTATTTTAAGTAAAAAAGTTAATTGATTGATAACAAAGAAATTATTATTGGTTAAATTTCTATCGAGTTCAAAAAATGTGTATTGCGATGACATTATCATTTTGTCAAATGACGAGAATAATTGTGCTTACTGTCTTTGCATTTTGGATAGTAACGGGTATATTAGTATTATCTTAATAACGTTTTCTAGAAATTCTCCTATCTACCATAAAAATATTACGAGGTAATCATGTCATCATTTAAAACGCGCTGTCCTTCATGCGGTGCAATGAATCGTGTTCCACAGGATAAAGTCAGTGATGCTGCGACTTGCGGTAAATGTAAAGCATCTCTGTTTGATGGTGCCCCAGTAGAAGCGACCGATAATAATATTGATGCTATTTTGTTTAGTGATAAGCCCGTTGTTATTGATTTTTGGGCTCCTTGGTGTCAGCCCTGTTTAGGGTTTGCGCCAACATATAAAGAAGTGGCTAAAGAAAGAAGCGGAGATGTTCGATTTTTAAAAGTAGATACTGAAGCGAATCAATCTATTGCAGGACATTATCAAATACGCAGTATTCCAACCATAATGGTGTTTAAAAATGGCCAGCGCGTCGATATGTTGAGTGGTGCGTTGTCGAAAAAGCAATTCGACGGATGGTTAGATAAAGCATTAACTAAATAATCTTAATTCGGGACTAAGGTTATTTAGCTTTAGTCTGATACAGGTTATTTTCTTTGATATATTGAGAAACACTGTCCGGTACTAAAAAATCAATACTCAGTTGATTATGAATCAGTTGACGAATGTAAGAGGATGAAATATCAAGCTGAGAAGTGTCTTGAAAGTAAATCTTACCATGGTCAAGAGTATGTAAATCTTGAATATTAATTGTTTGGCAATGGTCAATGACCTCTTGTATTGTGGTATTGAAATTAGGGTGCCATTGTGGTCGCTGACTCACCACAATATGACAATAGTCCAGTATCTCTTGCCATTTATACCAACTGTTAAAACTCAATAAAGAATCCATTCCCATTATAAAGCAGAGCGGTGTATTGGGATAAACTTGTTTCAGTTCTTTTAACGTATCAATGGTATAGCTGGCTTTATCTCGATTGAGTTCTCGTGTATCAATTTCCATCATGGGCTGAGATGCGATAGCAAGCTTTACCATGTCACTGCGTTGTAAGGAAGTACATTGAGTGCCAGATTTATGCGGTGCAATATGGTTTGGCATAAGAAAAAGTTTTTGTAATGATAAACGCTCACTTATTTCTAAGGCAGGGCGGAGATGACCAAAATGAATCGGATCAAAGGTGCCGCCTAAAAAGCCAATTGCTTGTCGTTGATTGGTCATAATTATCTACCTACAGTGCAACATTATAAAAATGAAGCGGTTAATGCTTCAAGTTTCAACCACTGATCCATATCATTCTCACTTTTGATAGCGATTTCCATTCCTGCACAATCAATGACTAATTTTTCTAATTGTTGTGTGTCTAAACGTTGCAGTGCATCGCCAATTATTTTCTGCTTCGCAGGCCATAATTTAGGTTTTTGTTGATTCAGTAATTGGTTCAATGGCGTATGCTTGCTCTGGTAATTTAGTTTAAGTAATTTTTGCAGTTCATTACCGAGGGTTGCTGTTAGTAAAAGCAATTCAGTGCCTTCCGCTTTTAATTGTTTCAAAATACGCACAGAACGCGCTTGCTGACCTTCTAGCAAACTATCTACCCATTGAAATAGACTAAAATGATTATGCGTTGTGATACTTTGTTCAACTTGTTGTAGCGTTAAGTGTTGCTTGGGATAAAGTAATGCTAATTTTTCAAATTCTTGTTTAGCAGCTAATAAATTACCTTCAAAATGAAGACAAAGATAATCAATAATATCTTTATCAGCATGCAGATCTAATGCTTTAAGACGTTGAAAAACCCATTGTGGGAAACGACTTGCTGGTGGCAAGTTGGTATTAATGTAAATACCTTGCTGTTCTAATGTTTTAAACCAAACGCTGCCCATTTGTTGGGTATTGAGTCGAGGGCCGTCAATCACTAATAAAATATCTGGATTTAAAAGCGGTGTGATTTCACGTATAAACGCAGTATTTTCCTTGGTTGTTTTGGTTAAACTTAGCTCAATAATCTTCTTATCTGAAAATAACGATAGTGAGGTAAACTCACTAAAAATCTGATCACTTGGGAATTTCCCATCCAAGCTAAAGGACATCTTTTCTAAATATCCCTGCGCCTTGGCAACTTGGTGAATCTGATCCTTTGCCTCTAAGCACAGCAAAGCTTCATCACCAAATATTAAACTGCAACTTGGTATTTGTTGTTTAAGGTGTTGCAATAATTGTTCAGGATAAATACGCACGGTTACTGACTTTTTCCTTCGGTCTCTTTATTGAGACTAAGCATTGTCGTAATAATATGATCTGCGGCAATACTGTGCATCTCTTCGGTAAGTAGCTCTTCTTCACGGGATTTAGCCAAGGCTTCTTCAGAGTCTTCAAGGAAGTCGCGATATAAGTTAAAGGAAAAATCCTGTGCAGGGTAACCCGGATCTTGAATAGAATAATCAAGGTTATAACTTAGTTCTTCTTCTGCATTTTCCGCCGTTACATATAATGAAATAATACGTGATGAACTGGAAACTCGACCGATTTTAAGGATGGTAACGTTATAAGCTGGGGTCTTTACAACTTCGATGCCAGCACCATGTAAACGCATTTCAACAAAGCGAACTAATTCTTTATTTTGAATACTACTTTGGATATATATTTTAGGGTATTTATCAGCCAATCCATTGTTATGTTTAAGGTGAAAACCACAGCCACTTAGTAAGATAAGTGAAAGTAGTATAAAACTTATTTTACGGTAATACGTTGCGATAAAAGAAAGGTTCATAGACAGGCCTTTATTTACTGAAATATCAATGAAAGCAGATTATTACCTACTTTCATTGATAGTCATAACGCCATTTAATGAATATTAAATGGCTGCTCTAAAACGGATGGTTAGTTCGCTACAATATTAAGTAGTTTACCAGGTACATAAATAATTTTACGCACAGTTTTTCCATCGGTAAATTTACTGACATTGTCATCGGCGAAGCCAAGCTTTTCAACAGCATCTTGTTGTGCATCCGCAGGGACAGTAATTTTTGCACGTAGCTTACCATTCACTTGAACAATGATAAGTTTCGAATCTTCAACTAATGCGCTTTCATCAACATTTGGCCAAGGTGTATTTAGTAACTCATCGTCTTGTCCTAAAGCCGTATATAACTCACCACAAATATGAGGCGTAATAGGAGAAAGTAACTTAACCGTTGCAACTAATGCTTCCTGAAGAATGGCACGATCTTGTTCATTTTCAGTCGGTGCCTTCGTTAATTTGTTCATTAACTCCATTACTGCTGCAATCGCTGTATTGAAGGTTTGGCGACGGCCAATATCGTCACTTACTTTTGCAATTGTTTTATGTAGCTCTCGGCGTAATGATTTTTGTGCATCATTGTGTGATTTAACATCAAGTGGAACAACGTCGCCAGCAGCAACATGTTCAAAACTTAATTTCCATAAACGTTTTAAGAAACGTAATGAACCTTCTAATGCTGAATCAGACCATTCTAATGTTTGGTCAGAAGGGGCGGCAAACATGATGAATAGACGAACACTATCGGCACCGTATTTATCGATCATTACCTGTGGGTCAATACCGTTATTTTTAGATTTAGACATTTTGCTCATGCCATCGTAAATAACGACTTTACCATCTTTGGTTTTGGCGGAAATGATTTTACCTTTTTCATTGGTTTCAGTATCAACATCGTTAGGTGATACCCAAACTTTACCGCCTTTCTCATCTTCATAGTAATAAGCATCTGCTAATACCATGCCCTGAGTTAGTAATTTCTTGAACGGTTCGTCACAGTTAACTAAACCAAAATCACGCAATAATTTATGGAAGAAGCGAGAGTATAAAAGATGCAAAATAGCATGCTCGATACCACCGATGTATTGATCAACCGGTAGCCAGTAATTTGCTTTTTCTGGATCAAGCATCATATCGTCGCTTTGTGGTGAACAATAACGTGCGTAGTACCAGCTTGATTCCATAAAGGTATCAAAAGTATCTGTTTCATGGAAAGCTGGTTGACCATTATAAGTTGTTTTTGCCCATTCAGGATCGGCTTTGATAGGCGATGTAATGCCATTCATCTGTACATCTTCAGGTAGTACAACCGGTAATTGGTCTTCAGGGACAGGCACAACGCTACCATCTTCCAGGTTTAACATTGGAATAGGTGAGCCCCAGTAACGTTGACGAGAAACACCCCAGTCACGTAGACGGAAGTTAACTTGACGCTTACCTTTATTTTCACTGACTAGTTTAGCTTCTACCGCATCGAAGGCAGCGGTAAAATCTAGGCCATCAAATTCACCTGAATCAAAACAAATACCTTTTTCAGTGTAGGCTTCAACAGAAACATCAACGTCACTATCAGCTGGTTTAATCACGGCTTTAATATCAAGGCCGTATTCTTTTGCAAATTCATAATCACGTTGGTCATGAGCGGGGACTGACATAACCGCGCCTGAGCCGTAACCCATTAATACAAAATTTGCAGTCCAAATTGGCACTTCTTTACCCGTAATAGGGTGAATAGCTTTAAGGCCTGTATCAACACCTTCTTTTGCCATGGTGGCAATATCAGCTTCAGCCAATTTAACGTTTTTACATTTTTCACAGAATGCCGCTAAAGTCGGATTGTTTTTCGCTGCTTCAAGTGCAAGAGGATGTTGTGCTGCAACGGCAACATAAGTTACCCCCATTACAGTGTCTGGACGGGTTGTGTAAACGGAAAATGATTCATCACTTCCGCTTACTGTAAAGTCCATTTCAATACCTTCAGAACGACCAATCCAGTTGCGTTGCATTGTACGCACTTGTTCAGGCCATTCTTCAAGTTGATCTAAATCGTCTAATAATTCTTGTGCGTATGCAGAAATGCGAATAAACCATTGTGGGATTTCTTTTTGTTCAACCAAAGCACCAGATCGCCAACCGCGACCATCAATAACTTGTTCATTTGCAAGTACAGTTTGGTCAACGGGATCCCAGTTTACCGTCGCCATTTTTTTATACACTAAATCTTTTTCAACTAATTTAGTAAAGAACCATTGCTCCCAACGATAATATTCAGGTTGGCAAGTCGCTAATTCACGATCCCAATCATAACCAAAACCGAGTTGTTTTAGCTGTTTTTTCATATATTGAATATTTTCATAAGTCCAACCAGCAGGTGCGGTGTTATTTTTGATCGCTGCATTTTCGGCAGGTAGACCAAATGCATCCCAACCCATTGGTTGCATCACATTTTTACCCTGCATGCGTTGGAAACGAGATACAACATCACCAATGGTGTAGTTACGTACGTGACCCATATGCAATTTGCCACTTGGATAAGGGAACATTGACAGGCAGTAGTATTTTTCTTTTGAGGGATCTTCGATGGCTTTAAATGATTGGTTTTCGTCCCATTGTGTTTGAAATTTGTTTTCAATCTCTTTTGGATTATATAACTCTTGCATATTCAGTCTGCCTGCAATAAAAAATGAAATAATAAATAATGCGTAAGGATACAGGAGCAACGAGGTGGCAACAATAACTATACCCAAACATTTTGTCTTACTCTTTTAAACAATTTGAATTTTTTGGCAACAATACTGTCTTATTTGTGAAGAATCGTTAAATTTCATGGAGTTTTTGGTGATTGTTTAATAAAAAGATGACCTTATTCGATTGATGATTTAACCTAGAGTGGGGATAATGTGAGCAGGGATTGATTCACAAATAACCGATAGCATTTTTAATATTTTAATATAAATAACAGTGACTTCACTAGATGCTATTGCCAAAAAACGTGTAGGAGAGCAGGATGAGCACAAAAAACAGCAATTTATTCTTAGAAAAGGATGAAATTGATCTGCTTTCTGAAATTATGCTAACTCACGATGATGATAATACAAAGGAACTCGACTTTAGTTTGCACTCTTCAGCTAAGGGGGAAACCTTGTTATCGCAATTAGGCCAAGCCAATACATTACAGCTATCTGCACAATACGATAATCACCATATTGTATTTCCCGTACACATTCATACCGGCGATTTTTCCGAATTAAAAATGACCCTTAGGGCGCCAGAAATTTTTGAAACAGGCAAAACACGTCGAGCTTGGCGTTTAACGACTAACGATAAAAAAGCGTATCTGGTGAATAAACACGGAGAACAACAACGCTTTCAAATAGAAGATCTTTCTGCCACGGGTATTTCTTTTTTAGTTGATCCAAATATCCAAAGTGAATTTCCCGAAGTACTTGATGATGTTTTTATCCAACTTCCTAATGGGAAGCAACTTGCTATTTCCGGATTACAGATTAGCCGAGTTGACGAAAGAGTCGTTGCATATTCCATTAGTGAAAGGATCGATAAAAGTGCCTTAGATTCTCTGTATGAATATTTATTTGAATGCCATGCAGAAGAGTTTCCCGAGGCACATATTAATATGCCGGTGTAAAACCCCGCTAATATTGATGGTTATTTCAACCGTTTGCTGATAAAAACAGCAAACGGTTTTTTTTTGCCAATTTACTCTTTACAAGTAAAGTCGATAGTCGCTATTATTCATCTCGTTCGGAGGGGTGGCAGAGCGGCTGAATGCACTGGTCTTGAAAACCAGCGAGGGTTAATAGCTCTCCGTCGGTTCAAATCCGACCTCCTCCGCCACATTAAAGAAAAAACCCACTGATTTCAGTGGGTTTTTTCTTATCTACAGTATTAAAATCAATTCTATAGTTAGATTTCCCATAAATAAACAATTATTAGTTGTTTAGTTTTAGCATGACTTCAAACATTACACAATACATCATTAAATAATCAGTATTTAATATCCTTTCCTGTTCATTTCATTATAATTAATTCTTTATTATTAACTTGTTATAGGTATATAACTAAGAAAGGATTTATATGGGAGAGTTATCAAGAAAAATTGGTGAAAAAGGAGAGAAATTAGTTTCTGAATTTCTTTCTATTATTGGTTGGGGGGATTTTCAGGATGACGAGTCTATCAATTGTCATTCACCTAGCAAGCATAAACGTGCAAGTGCACAAAAAGAAAGAACCACGCACGGTATAGATGCTTTTTTTTCATCAAGGTCTCAGCTACAAGATTTTACTCTAGAAAATATCATATTATCTGTTAAATATACAAATAGTGCCTACCCTGTAAATCCTTCCTCTAAGTTTAAGGAACACTTAAAAGATTTAGCCGAAACAGTAGAATGTTTTATGAAATCAGATCTTAGAGCACAAAATAATGAAGACTATGAAATGTCGGGGATTGAGAAAGCTAATGATACAGGGGTTCTTTTTTGGCTATCTAACCATAAAGAATCGGAGCAAGATATCGTTAGTAAAGTTTCCAATATTAACCTTGATAAAACATTGAATTTTTCAACGATACATATCGTTGACAATAGTAGAGCCGCCTTTATTTATAACTCTATAAATTATATACGAAATAATTTTAGAGAATCTGATTACTATTTTCATTATGCTTTTAGCTCATCTAATTATAAGGATCCTGAAATTGCAAAATATGGTAGTGTTCTGCCTGTTGAGTATTTAACTTCAAATATTATCCCTTTTAGGCTAATTGATCGCTCTAATAAAAAAGTTTCTTTTTGTGTAGCAAGTCGAGAAGATTTTTCAGAAGAAACAATTAATAGATTATTATATCTAGTAAGTGATGTATCTCAAGATTTCACTGGTGATTTCGTCTTTTTATTTCCTGAGTATGATCCATTGAAAGATGATCCTGTGCTAAAAAGAGCTAAGCGTTTGAAAAATGATAAACATAAATCTCTCAACATTGTAGTTAAGTCTTATATCAATGATTTTAGGAATTTAATTAATGAATAAAAAATATTTATTACCATATGGAGATGCATTAAGAGAGTTTTTAAATGATTCTGGGATATCGAAGTCTGATTTAAGAACTATCGTAAGAAAGAGAGGGATCTTTGTTTCCCTAGAAGAAAAAATATCATATATACCGATATTGGTGCGAACAGGCATTACCCCATTAGAATTAATTGAACTTAATGAAAATTTGAAAGTAAGGGAAGCTAATCCTAAAAGACAAACACAATCAATAAAATGTGAAAGTGATAGCTCTTCTTTAATGGTAGCAATACCTACCGATTATAAAATAAATGATGTTGTAAAGAAGGAATTTTCAAATTATAAATTATTAGGAAATCCAGCTTTTAAAACAGTCGAAAATGATAGTAATCACATTGAATTAGATTTTAGCATAGAGCGTTATGATTACACGCAAAGTTGGAATAAAAATACTTCTCAATTTACAGGGAAGGTGAAATTTAGAAAAAAAGATGACACTTTGGATATTAATATAAGCCTTTCGCATACTTCGGAAGAGACCAAAGAAGTTGCAAACAAAATTGCATCTGACTTTATAAAAAAATTAAAAGATGCAGGTTGTGTAAAAAATACTGAAAAAGTAAAAAAAATTCACTTCAAAGATTTTACAAATGAAAGCCGAATTAATTTTTTTCAAGATTTAAGCCAAAAGCAAATGGCGTATGAGTTATATTTTAAAGATACTAAGGATATCGGCTTTTGTCCTGATACATCTATGGATTTTCCTGATGAGATATCCTGGATGCAAGAAAAAGTTCAAAACCTCGTTATTCAAGGGAAAAAATTACATTCAACTTTTTTTATTAAAAAGAAAGAATTACATAAACATATTCAGATGCATAAGGTAGAAGCTTCTTATACGTTTGATTTTAGTGATTATAATGGAACATGTAGTATTTCTTTTGAGTTCCCCGATTTTGTCGCTAAAGGAGCCTTAGACGCAGAGCTTTTGATACGTGTAAGTGGGGTTAAATTTAAAGAAAATAAAACAGGAATAACTCAAAGCAAAATGAAAGAAGTTTTATTGAGTCAACTAGAAGAGTCGAAGCTTACTTTATATAAGCAATATTCAACTATTGATAATATAAACAGTTTACCAAAATAGTAAATTGAGTCTTGTTTAAGGCTTTACATATAATTTGACTTCCTCCATATATATGATTTCCTGACTATATTGTAAGTTTCAGGCCGGGTGCCCCGATCTACTTGATTTTCTACAAAAATAGAAATTAGTAAACTAATTTAAAGGATTAAAAAATTAAAGATCGCTAGTTATTTTCCACATTGAATTTGGATAACTAAAAGGGATTTTTATGAAAAATAATAAAGAGATAAAAACAGAAAGAAAAAGGATCAATATTCGATTAGATGATCCAGTTTTTGATGAATTACAAGATCTAAAAAAGATTGGTAAGTTCAATAGTTGGGAAGCTGTTATTTTATTTCTGATGATTGAAAAGAAAGGCTTGAAAAAGGTTTATATTGATCAAGAAGGGTATTTTGCAAGAGTGTTCAATCACTTGAACAAATACGCTAATAACTTAAATCAACTGGCTAAAACAGCGAATGAAAACGGTCAAATTGATAATTCTGAATTAAATAAAATGCGTGAGTTTTTAATGCAGGTATTAAAGCCAAAAACTACTTTAATAAAAAAGTGATTCCTTTCTATAATGGGAGGAATAAATAATATATGGCTATATTCACATTAGCCCACAAAGGTAAGAATTTATGACAATTAAGAAACGTTGTTCGTTATAACAGTAAAAACAAAAAAGGCTTTAATTCAGATATAAACCCTCGCTTGATCGGTGTGTATTCAAATAGCGGTTATTTTATAAATATTGATGATGGAAACGAGTCTAAACAGCTTGTAGATAACTTTATTTTATCCGCTGATACAAATGCTTAATTATCTACTAACCTCCGCCAAAAATACCTGTATGTGCATTCTGTAATATCTTTCTCTTTTGAAGATGATACAAAATTAGGAGTGAAAAAAGTAACAGAACTTGCAATTGAAACCGCTAGATAATACGATTCTTATTTTGATGATTTGTCGTATATGCTATGGCCACAAATTAACAGTGGTAAGCTTCATTTTCGCCTTGTAAAATGCTATTTATATGAGCAAGGAAAGTATTTTAAACAGTCTTTTTCAATGAAAAAAATGAATAGTTCAGCTCAAAAAATAGAGACAAAACATAAGCTAATTTTTACGGGCAAAAACGATCCAAACAACTATATTTGAAAACCTATCCATTTTTATCCTATTCTATTTTTTAGTGCCAATGTTGCTGACTATTTTTTATCGCCTTGGTGAGAAGTATTGGCTGTGCAATTATTATAAAATCATATAATACCAATCGTAATAATTAGCAGATCTATTTTGCTGGTTAAAATAGTTTATTTCTTTGTTGAAAGTTTCGTTAAGGGAACAATTACATCAACTTTCGCCTCAAACTAAACCATTTTTCCAGCGCAAAATTTAGATCACATATTTAATACAATTGGTATAACCTTTTTGATTTGACCAAAGTGACCTGGTCAACTTAATTCGGTCACCCTAGTTAAGTTCTTTAAGCTACTTCTTTTAATGGTTTACCCATACGCTCAAATGCATTGGGACTTTGATAATTTAGGTATGAATGCATCCGCTGGCTGTTGTACCACATCGTGATGTAATTCAATACATCTTGCTGACCTGCATAGCGTGTTCGGTAATTGCGCCAATGGACTCTCTCTTGTTTTAAGCTACCGAAAAAGCTTTCTGCTACTGCATTATCCCAGCAACATCCTTTTTTGCTCATACTGCCTACAAACTTATGTGCTGGTACAAAGTTAACCTAAATCATAAAATTCTTCTTTTACTTTGCCCATTCGGTTGGTAAAAATAAAAATGAGTATCAGCTTTTATGAGAGAAAATATGACAAAGAAGCGTAAGTCTAGTTTGTTGAGTAAGGTTTGGTATATTTTATGGCGTTTAGCTTTACTCATGGTGTTAATTGTATTGTTATTTCGGTTTGTCCCTTTGCCGACGACTGCGTTTATGTTGCAGAGCCCTTATCCTGTGACACAAAAATGGATAAGCATTGATAAACTACCGTCATCGATGCCATTGGCGGTTGTGGCATCGGAAGATCAACGTTTTCCTGAGCATATTGGTGTTGATTTTACCGCGATTATTAATGCTATTGAGCAATATAGTGATGGCGATGGTTTGCGTGGCGCAAGTACTATCACACAGCAAACGGCAAAGAATATTTTTTTATGGTCTGGCCGAAGTTTTATTCGTAAAGGATTAGAAGTTGGTTTAGCATTCAGTCTCGAAGGGCTTTGGGGGAAGCGACGTATTTTAGAAGTGTATTTAAATGTCGCTGAATTTGGTAAGGGGATTTATGGTGTTGAGGCTGCTAGCCGCCATTACTATGGGAAATCGGCGAGTCAACTTACAACTCGCCAAGCAGCGCAATTAGCGGTGTTATTACCCAGTCCCAAAACACGTGATCCGCGAAATTTGACCGCAAATCTTAATCTTCGTGTTACCTGGATTGAACGACAAATGCGTCAGCTTGGTACCGATTATTTAAAATCTATTTTAGAAGAATGATCCCCATTGCGATTTAAAAGATGTTATTGCATCTTGAATGGCAGTGAGAAAATAAAAAAAGGCACGGTTTATAGGCCCACCTGTAAAATTCAACCAATCACAAAAAGCCCTCGGGGGAACATAGTTGAGGGATTTAACGCTTTAATTAAGTTGATTGTGTAGTTTATTATCGATAGAAAAGCGTCCACCACCTTGAATGGTAAGTGCGAGGGTCGCTGCTAATAATGTAAGCGCATATTCAATACCATTGTTACTGATAAATAATCCATTACCAATATGTACGCTAAAGATTGCGATGAGCATCGTGAAGGCACAGAGTAATGCGGCTGGACGTGTTAACAAACCTAATATTATGGCTAAGCCACCAAAGAATTCCGCACTTCCTGCCAATAATGCCATTAGGAAACCTGGCTCAAGGCCAATGCTTGCCATCCATTGTCCGGTGCCAGTTAACCCATAGCCGCCAAACCAACCAAATAGTTTTTGTGCACCATGAGCTACAAGCACCGTACCAACGGGCAGTCGAATTGCTAAAGAGCCTAATCCATCATGGGACTGCAGTATTTTGTTTAGGAATTGTGTATTCATTTTTTATCCTTGTTATTTATCTTGTTTAACTGATTTAGATTGAAAATAAGTTTACTGTTCTATCTTTAAATGATAAAGATCGGTTTCGTTGGGGTATTGCCAATAAATTGTTGGTAATTGTTAAGGGGATGCTGGTGGATAAACTCGATACGATGAAGGCCTTTCTTACTGTTTCAAGTGAAGGGAGCTTTACTAAGGCTGCAGAAAAATTAGGGACGTCAAATCAACTGGTGAGTAAGTATGTTTCACATTTAGAAGCGCATTTAGGTGTTCGGTTATTTAATCGAACAACGCGGAAAGTTCGTCTGACGGAAGAAGGGGAGCAGTGTATCGAGCATGTTCAACATATACTTGAGAGTATTCAGGATATGGAAGGCGGTTTGGGACAATTTAAGCACGAAGCTCAGGGAGTATTGAGGATAAATGCGCCTGTTTCCTTTGCAACCAGGCATTTAGCACCTTTGCTCAGAGATTTTAAGGGTGTGAATCCTGCTGTTGGTATTAATTTACAGTTAAATGATCGCAAAATTGATGTGATTGAAGAAGGCTTTGATGTAGCGTTACGTATTGGCCAATTGAAAAGCTCATCATTGATTGCAAAACGTATTGCGCCAATTCGATTGGTGGTTTGCGCATCACCGGATTATCTAAACAGAAACGGTATACCTCAACATCCAGATCAACTGATTCCTGAACATTTTCTACATTATAGTTACATGGAATATAATCAGCCGCAGCTGCCATTAATGAATGCGTTAAAACGTTCAATCAAAGAGCAGCGTCCGAGTATGTCGTGTAACAATGGCGATATTCTTGTTGAAGCTGCGATTGGGGGAGAAGGTTACCTATTACAGCCTACATTTATTGTTGGTGAAGCGATAAAGCAAGGTAAGTTAACCATTATTCTTGACGATTATGAACCCGATTTAATGGGGTTGTATGTGGTGTATCCTCATCGAAAACTTATCGCTAATAAACTGAGTGTTTTTATTGATTTTATCAGTGATTATTATGGCGAATTGCCTTATTGGGATAGGTTTTAATTGCGAATAAGTACATATTCTATTATTGGTGAATCATTCTCTGCTTGTATTTTTAGTGTGGTACGGACTTGGAAGAGGGATAAATTAAATCATCTGTAAATACAATTGTTTATAAAATGATAGCTTTGTGTCTATTTGCTATGCAAACTAAAGTTTTTCATTATTTTTAACAGTTAATGCTTTACAAATGAACCCGTTAGTCTGTATTATGCACGTCGTTCGGAGGGGTGGCAGAGCGGCTGAATGCACTGGTCTTGAAAACCAGCGAGGGTTAATAGCTCTCCGTCGGTTCAAATCCGACCTCCTCCGCCAAATAAGAAAAAAGGCTTCTCATTGAGAAGCCTTTTTTCGTTTCTGACTTTTTATATCTTATTGCCCTACGGGTCACTCGTTCAAATATTAATACTGTATTGCAGCATTCCTTTATCTTTCGATATATACCCGTTACCAATCAAGATGCGCTTATCAGTCACTAGCTCGGATACCAAGGCAAGGCGTAACATGATGACCTTTCGAGCGATTAACTGCGTTAATCCTCTATCGGTAGATGTAAAAACAAGACTTTACATCTTTAATGGCTAGTCCTTATCGAAAGTTATAACGCAGTATTGCCATGGTTTATAAGAAACGAGCTAGTGACCCGCAGGGCAAGACGAGAGGCAAACATCTTCATTGTTATAAAGTCTCGATTTACCCGTTAGATCTTCACCTTTATGCCTAGAATCTGCTCACCTCTCGTCTTGCTGATTTTTGCATCTTGAATGGTAACGGGTATATATAATTTCTTCTTATTACTTCAAAAACTGTCAAGTCACTACTCACCAAGACCTATGTTTGCATAGCGGCGGTACTGGTTATTGAACTTGTCACTGATCCTTTTATTTTATGTCAATATTTACTGGAATATTTTGCATGTTGATAGGCGAGTAAATAGTGTTAGCGATAGTTATGCTATAATAGAGAGGTGCCTATTATATTGATTTTAATGAAGAGTTATTCTTAATGCATCGAATTTTTTTGTCTGTTTTATTGTTGTTAGCAAGCATATACAGCTACGCAAATCCTATTATACAGATAGGTGCACCATTGCCTTTAACGGGGAAGCTATCCTTAGAAGCAGGAAAGCAGCAAAGAGGTTATGATCTTTGGGCTGAAATGGTTAATGAGGAAGGTGGTATTAAGGTAAATGGGGTCAATCATCGGGTTAAAATAACGTATTTTGATTATCAATCGGACTCAAAAAACGCGCGAAAAGCCGTGGAAACCCTGATCATTAAAAATAAAGTTAATTTTCTTTTTGCACCCTATGGATCTAAAGCTGCAAAAGAAGCTTCGCCAATAGCTGAAAAATATCATATCCCAATGATTGCCGTGACGGCCTCTTCCTTTCAAACTTATAGTCGAGGGCATAAATACATTTTCGGAATATTTACCCCCAATAAAACATTAATTGATCCACTCGTGCATTTAATCAAACAAACCTTGCCTCAAATTAATAGTGTTGCATTGATTGTACGTAAGGATCTTTTTCCTTTATCAATTGCGCGTGAGCTGATAAAAGCCGCTAAAAAAGAAGATATTAAAATTATTTTTTACCAACAGTACGCGATTGGAGCGCGAGAACATTCGGCGCTATTACAGAAATTAAAAACAGTAAATCCGGCTTGGATTGTTGCACTTGGTTATACATCTGATTTAGTTTTGCTGCGTAAGGAAATGTCAAAATTCGGTGTGACAGCTTCGTTATTGACGATGATTGCAGCTCCTGCATACCAAGAGTTTATCGAGGCCACAGGAGAGTTAGCTGAAAATATTACCAGTACGGGGTGGTGGTATCCTGCCGTTCAATATACAGGTAAAGATATTTTTGGCACAACGGCCAATTTTGTAACGCTTTTCCAAAAACGTTATGGGACATTACCTGATTATGTTGAAGCTTCTTCAGCTCTTGCTGGTGCGCTTTTTCAACTTGCTATCGAACGTTCAAATAGTATTAAAGGCGAGTTGGTCAGAGAGTCGCTTGCGCAAATTGATGAGACGACCTTTTGGGGCCCTATCAGATTTGGAAAAAACGGACAAAATAATGTATCTGCACCATTAGTTTTCCAAATTCAGAATGGTAAACCGGTTGTTATTTTTCCTTCAGATATTGCAACGGGCGCATTGAGATTAGGTATTAATTAATCGTTATATTTTACCTATAAAGTGATTGATACTCGAGTTTATTCAATTTGTTATCGAAAATAGAATAATCTTTTGAATTCCCGGTAGCTGTAAATTATTGTGATGTTTATTTAAACTAAATAAGAGAGGCAATAGCCTCGTTACATAGGCATTTTTACCCTTACATTAGGTTTTTATAAATGGAAATTAGAAGTAAAAAAGAATTAGTAGAATATGTTAACTACGGAAATAAAGTGAAATATGTCTTCTTTTGGGGGCACAAAAAGCCGGATGTTGGTATTTCTAAAACTTGTTTTTCACAATGGTATGATTCGCCATTTTCAGCTGATGGAAATAAATTTATCACCGCAGAACATTATATGATGTTCCACAAAGCGATGTTATTTAATGACGTTAACTCTGCGGAAAAAGTGTTACGCGCTAAAAATCCTGGTGAAGCAAAATCAATAGGTCGTGAAGTTTTAGGATTTAATGAAGAAATATGGTTAGCTAAAAGATTTGAAATTGTTGTAAAAGCAAATGTGGCAAAATTTCAAAGTAATGCGGCACTTAAGGAATTTTTGTTAAACACTCATCATCGAGTCCTCGTTGAAGCAAGTCCCGTAGACAAAGTGTGGGGAATTGGTTTAGCTGAGGATAATAAATCTTCCGAAAACCCTAACCTTTGGAAAGGTGAAAACCTATTGGGCTTTGCTTTAATGGAAACACGCAAAATTATTCAATCCTAGGAAGTACTCAAGTAATAAGGATAGGCGTTGTGTCGTCGACATATTTGTCTTTTGCAAGTAATGTAAATATGAATATTCAACTTATTGTTTTATAATAATTAATTTTATTATATGGCTGCTTTGTTAACGTAAGTTTAGACATTGCACCGCCTTGTTTTTATTCATGGATGAAATAAATGAAGTATGTGTGTCTTGCATTAAAATGGATATTTGGTGTGTTTTTTGTTCTGTTGGGTTTGCTCTTGATGGTTAAAACTCGATTAGGAGGAGGGGCCTTAATACTTATTTCTTTACTCTTACTTCCTCCAATTAGTCACTTTATTGGCAGAAAATTTAATAAAGTGGTATCCATTAAAATAGTAGTCCTATTAATTATTACGGTAATTATTATAAATTTAAGTGTATTAGTGAGCCAAGTAAAAGATGAAAAGGCTCGGGAACGCGCTCATCTTGAATGGCAAAGGAAAGCCATAGAAGCAGAAGCAATTAAACGCGGTAAGATTAAAGATTTGCAAAAAAGTAATCCATCTAGCATCGACGATGCAGCAGACCTTGTCCAACAAAACAATCCCCATGATCAAATAGACATAAAATCTGCAACACTAGGTGATAAGAATATATCGCTTAGTACGTTGAATACGGTGGTCTCGTTTACCAATGATATTTCATTAAACTGGGATCATAGTGTGATGAAGAAATATATAGCAGCTTCTAATTTTTTAAAAAATGAGGAGGCATACAAAAACTTATTTTCTAAACATTCCTACCTTGGAAAACTTAAACAATGCAAGAATTTTGCGAGTGTTGAAATTGAGCAATCGGATGTGTTTGTTATAAAACAGGATTGTGAATTTGAGAATGGCAACGCATTTATGCAACTTGTTTTTAAGCCCAAGGACTTAGAAAGTGAATTAATCGGAATGACAATGAAGGGGGAGGTGTTAAGCGAAGAATCAATTACCTGCGGTATACTCGGCCATAAAGAGAGTCATTATTACCTCAAAACTAATACATTAGATATTCCATATGTCACTGAAACCGAGTCCCCTGAATTTTCGTTTGGTTGCATAATAGAAAAAAGTGGCGATTTTGATGTTCATTACATGATTAAATCTTCAAAAAAAATTATTGATAACTTATCCGAGTTAAATATTCATCTTCCTACTTCAGAACGAAAAGCAATAGAAACTTCAACATTTCATTTTTCTGATGAAACTCATTTATCAATTACGTTAGACAATAGTGATGTGCCAGGTCCTTATGAAATCAATATATTTATTGATGGTAGACTGAGTAAGCAAGTGACATTCAACGTACAATAATACCGGTTAATGGTGGATAGTGTCGCTAATGGTTTACTTAGTTAAGCCTTATGCTAACAGTAAATCTATTTCAGTTTTCAGCACTTAAACCAGTTTTGTTTAACTGAGTTGAGCGGTAAGACTGAGTCATGTTGAATTAAAGTACCATTAAATTGAGAGGCTATCGGACAGGTTTTTCCAGCTGCGAGCATTAATGCTATTTCAACAGCTCGTTTAGTCATTTCTTGGATCGGCAAATAAACGGTGCTAAGTGAAGGGTGTGAGAAACGGCTCATGGGAATATTATCAATGCCGGCGACGGAAATCTGTTCTGGTACTGAAATACCTGCCTCGGTTAATGCTTTTAATGCACCTAATGCCATATCGTCATTGAAAGCAAAGACTGCACTGAAGGGGTCTTGGTTGCGAATTAATGTTTGGCAAGCATCGTAACCACCTTGAATTTCATAATTACTGTTAAGCACGATATTAGGGTTAAAGGAAATGGCATGACTTTTTAGTGTATCCCGATAGGCATTTAATCGTGTTTGACTTGACGGCCGATTCATTGGCCCAGTGATACAAGCTATTTTTCGATGGCCATAACTAATTAGGTTATTGAGCATCATTTGTACTGCTCCTGCTTGATTAAAGGTGACCGTATGAAAAAGAGGGGCTGAGAGTTGTCGGTTGATTAATACCAAAGGCACATTTAATTGTTGTTTAAGTTTAGTTAATTGCGCCTCCGACATTTTGCGACTGTATAAAACGATGGCATCACAGCGATGATCTTGCAAACGCTGTATTGCTTCGTATTCAAGGTCGGCATTATTATGTCCATCGGTTACCATTAATTCTTTATGTACGTGTTTCGCGCTGGCAGAGGTTTGTTTAAGTAGAGTGCTAAAATAGGCGTTTTGAAAGTCTGATACAACTAATCCGATGGTGTTTGTTTGGTTACGGGCTAAGCTTTGTGCAAGGCTATTAGGTCGATAACCGAGTTGTTCCATGGCTTTTTGAACAATATCTTTGGTCGATTGTTTAACTTGTCCCGTTCCATTGATAACGCGTGACACCGTGGTTTTAGAGACTCCTGCTAATTTGCATACATCGCCAATGGTACTCATTGATAATTCCTTTGAATGCATTGTTGGATAAGCGCTGTTGACCCCCATTTTTTTTTGATAAATAAGGTCAACAGATTTTAAACTATCTAAAATTTTTCAATCAATTAAAGGATAAATCAAAGATAGTTTAGTGGGATTTATTTATCTTGCAGTTTGCGGTGAACATCAATTAACTCTTCAATTAACTCTCTTGCTAACATAGCCGTCATTATATGGTCCTGTGCATGTACCATGATTAAGTTAACTTGTACGTTTCCGGTGCCTTGATCCATACCAATAAGTGCGGTTTGAACTTTATGAGCACGTTTAGAGGCCGCAGTTGCTTCTTCAAGTAATCCATCAACATCATCCCATTTACCTGCTTTTGCGGCATAAAGGGCTTGCATGGCACAGCTTTTTGATTCGCCTGCATTGATAATTAATTCCATTACTGTTTCTTCTAAATTATCAAGTGGGGATGCTGTTATTTGGTCAGTTGTTTGTGCTTGCATTATTTTCTCCTACTATTTTTATTCGGTGAGGGGAGTCAATTTATGGCTCCCATTATTATTTGTTTTATTATTTAATACTGCGTTTAAGCTGCGTCGGTTTCTTCTTGTTTGAGTAGTTCTTTTTCATATATTTTGAAGAACGGATAGTAAATGGCGATATCCAATGCGATTAATGCTAATACCAGTAAACCGTTACTTGGTATCCATCCCGCTGCCCAAGAGGCACCAATTGGCGCTGGTGCTGTCCAAGGAACCAGTGATACGGCTTTACCCACTAAATCGGTACTGACTGCAATATAAGCAATGGTGGCATTGATCATCGGTGCACCAATGAAGGGGAAAAACATGATTGGGTTCATTACAATCGGGCTACCGAAAATGACCGGTTCATTAATATTAAATATCGATGGCACGATACATAATTTTCCGATGGATTTTAGATGAACCGATTTACTACGAAGGTAGAGTAAAACTAACCCAAAGGTGGCACCAGAACCACCGACGACGATAAAGAAGCTCCAAAGAGGTTCAACAAAAGTGGCTGGTAATGCATTACCGGCAGCAAGTGCATCTTGATTTAAGCCGAGGTTAACTAACCAGAACGGCGACATAATACCTGCAACAATTGCAGCACCGTGAATACCAGCAAACCAAAGTGCATGGGCAATAAAAACAGCTAAAAGAATAGCGGGCAATGAATCCGATGCCGAAATTAAAGGTTTGAATACATCCATAATTGCTTCGGGGATAATCATGCCGAATTGTCCGTCGATAAATAAATTAACTGGGTAAATAGTTAATATTACGACCATAGCAGGAATTAACAGATCGAAGGATTGGCGAATTTTAGGTGGTACTTGCTCGGGTAATTTTATGCCAATATTCTTGTCTTTAAGAAAGCGGGTCAATTCAGTGACATAAATTGCAACAATAATAGTGGTAAAGATACCTGTACCACCCAGGAAAGAGGCGGATAATTTCCCGTCTTCCATGGGCGCTGCAATTAATAGAAAGGTCATTAGCGATAGCATCGACGTTGGAAAAGCGTCTAATTTATAATGTAGTGCCAGATTGTAGGCGATGCCGGCACTGATATAACAAGACATGATCCCCATGGACATATTGAAGGGAGTCATGATCTGGTCAAAGTAACGTTGCGACATTTCTATCCACCATTGACCAAATGCAAAGGTGGTGTCTGCGGAGAAGGGAGGGAAAGCAAATACCAATAGAAATGACCCAACGATCATAAAGGGCATTGCGCCAATAAATCCATCCCGAACTGCACCGATATGTCGCTGTGAAGCAAACGCACCGGCTACGGGAGCAATTTTATTTTCAATAAAATCGAAAAATACGTTAGACATGATATTCTCCTAATATTAACCAATCATGGTGAGTGCTTGGTCAAGAATTTTATCGCCCTTCATCATGCCATAATCCATCGCATTAATGACGCCAACGGGTTTACCAAGTGCATCGCCTTTCACTTTAAAGTCGGCTAATTTGTATTTAATTTGTGGGCCCAATAGGCAGCAATCGAATTCGGGTAGGGTGATTTCAAATTCATCCATTCCGACCGCAGTGATCTCTACATCAACTCCTTTATCGATGGCAGCTTGTTTCATTTTTTCGACGACCATACTGGTAGACATTCCGGCAGAACAACAAAGAAATATTTTTTTCATTGGATAACTCCTGATTAATGTAACGTGTTAGTACTTGTTTCGTTATTGGATGAAATGAGTATATCATATAAAATGGTACCGGTTTCCGAAACCGGTACCATTTGGTTTGAAATGTGAGCGATAGCAAAAAATTGTGCTACTTTATTAATGTGCTACCGATTAATATCACGATTTATTAATCAATGTATGTCGTTAAAGTGGCTAGCAGGCCATATTAATACTTATTATTAATTTTCTTTAGCAGAGAGGGCATTCATTTAATCCGTTACCGTCATCAATGTTTTTCCTTCGGCGATGAAGTTTAGGTTAAAGGGAGCATATTATTAATAAAATAAGTATCACTCATTTTGATTAAGTAACCTTAATTCTGGATAAGCTAAAGCTAAAGCTAAAGCTAAAGCTAAAGATACAGTACTGTATGAAATATTTTTTAAGTGATTGATACTTAGATTTATTTCGCTTCCGTTATCCAGAGCTGAGGTTAAGAGAAATGTAAACAACCTTAATTTTGTATGGATTTATAATTGAGGTAAAAGGATCAAATAATGGAATCGGTATTAACACAATGTTTTACTCTAGGGGAATGTCCTCGCTGGGATGAAAAAAAGCAAATGCTATGGTGGGTTGATATAATTAATCAACAGCTACATGGTTTCAATAGTCAGAGTGGAGAGCATATATTTAGGCAGTTTTCAGAGGAAATAGGGTGCTTTGCTCTCTGTGAATCAGGAGGATTTATTTTAGCGGGAAGTTCTGGATTTTGGCGGGTTGATAGTTTTAATGGTCCGATGCAACATTTGAATGATCCAGAGTCGGATTTTCCGCGTCATCGCTTTAACGATGGTCGTTGTGATAAACAAGGGCGTTTTATTGCTGGGACAATGAATCCCGATAAAAACGACACGTTTGGGCAGTTTTATCAAATCAATGCAATGCATCAAATAAAACGCTTGATTGGACGGAGTTGGACTTGTAATGGTCTAGCATTCAGTCCTGATGGTACTACATTATATTGGTCAGATACCCCGCAGCGTTCAATCTATCAATGTGATTATGATGTACAAACGGGTATAGCAACTAATCAACGTCTATTTTATCAAGTCTCTGATAATAAAGGCCGACCCGATGGTGGTAGTGTTGATAGTTTGGGGAATTACTGGAGTGCTTTATATGGTGGCGGAGAAATTTTGTGTATTAGTCCCGATGGGCGATTATTGCAGGAATTAACTGTGCCCGTGACTAATCCAACAATGGTGACCTTTGGTGGTGTTGATTTACAAACCATGTATATAACCAGTGCCAATCAGCAGTTAAGTGAGCAGCAATTGAAGGCTAATCCCTTAGAAGGAAGTTTGTTACGTTATCGTGCTCCTTATCCAGGGATTATTGAGTCACGGTTTGCTGGATAGTGTTGGAGAGCTCTTCTCGGTTAAGAAGAGCAGCCTTCATTAATTGTTCGATTTGATCAGAGCTTGATACCAATAGAAGCTTTTTTTCTTAGATCGCTTTAATGTTTTTAGATCAAATTCGTCGCGATCAACATGAATAAAACCGTAGCGTTTAACACAGCCTTGATGGGTACTAACAAGGTCAATCGCTGACCATGGACAATAACCAAACACCTCAACACCGTCTTCGATTGCATATTTAATTTGTTCAATATGCTGAGTTAAATAATTGATCCGGTAGTCATCATTAATGCTGCCATCGGCTTCAATTTTATCAAATGCACCAAGGCCATTTTCTGTCACAATCAGTGGTAATGTATAACGTTCGTAAATTTCTCGGAAGGTATTGCGAAAGCCAACTGGGTCTATTTCCCAACCAAATTCATTAACCACTAAGTTGGGATTAGACGTACCCTTAAACAACCCTTTTTCGCCGATAACAATTTGTTGGTCGCCAGTAGAATTGGCAAAGTCATCGCTGGTGGCTTCAGCAACGGTCGCTGTGTTGTAATAGTTAAAGGCAATAAAGTCTGGCTTAGCTTTGGCCATTAACACCATATCCCCTTCGGCAATAATAGGCAGTGCATTGCGTGCTTTAAGGTAGCTCCATGCAATATTATTGTAGCGGCCGTGAACTGCCATATCGAGGTATAACCAATTTCGAATTGATGCGCAGTTACTTGCTGCTAAAATATCTTCGGGTCTTGAAGAAGCAGGGTAGATGGCTGAAATATTGGGAGCTGGGCCAATTTTAGCGGTGGGTAACATCTCATGACACAGTACCATGGCTTTTGCTTGCGCTAGTAACATATGATGATTTTGTTGGTAAAGATCCTGTAATGGATTTTCATTATCATTATTTGCGGCTGTCCCAATTGCATCGCCGTGCAAGATCATCATATTTTGTTCATTGATTGTTAGCCAATAGGTAACCCGATCACCAAAATATTCAAATAAAATTTTACTGTAATTTGCAAATGCATCAACCGTTGTTCTATTTGACCATCCACCTTTTATCGCTAGTGCATAGGGAAGGTCAAAGTGGTACATGGTAACAATAGGAATAATGTCATTGGCAATTATTTCATTAATTAAATCGTTATAAAATGCAATGCCTTTCATGTTTATTTCGCCGTCACCATCAGGAAAAATTCGGGTCCAAGCGATAGAAAATCGATAGGCTTTTAATCCAAGTTCGGCAAATAGCTTAATGTCTTCTTTATAACGATGATAATGATCACTGGTGACTTTAAAATCGGTTGTGCCTTCAACAATCGGTGCCATATCGATAACCGAAGGGCCTTTTCCATCTTCATTCCAAGCTCCTTCAACTTGATAAGCAGAAGTTGAAGCTCCCCATAAAAAACTTTTTGGGAAGTTATCTAACGCAATAGTAGACATTGTAATTTCCTCACAATTTAAATTGATATATAACAACAAACTAATCGAAATTTTTATGAATTCAGAATAAAATTAAATAAGGTATTCATCAAATGCAACCGGTTTCATTTGTGATCGTTATCTCAAGAAGTTGTTGATATTCATGTTAATTAAGCAAAAAGTAGTACTAGAATGTTTAAAAAACTTGTCGACAAAGATAAGATAGGAAGTTGCATTAATGTTTGTTGTGTTTTAACGTGTTTATCTTTTTTAAGTATTATATGAATTTATACCTTGCGAATAGTATCAGTTTCACTGAGTAAGTATTCAGTATATTAAGCTATTCGATTGAGCTTTATTATCGACTTGATTACATTAATACTTTATTGCGAATAATGTATAAATTTTGTAAGTTATAAGATTTTATTTATTATCAGCTTGTTGTGATTTTAAATTGGTTAAGTTTGATAGATGAGTGTTGTATATATTCATCTACGGAGAATTTTTGTGATAAATATCCTGTTGGTCGATGACCATGAATTAGTTCGAACAGGGATTAGCCGTATCATTGATGATGTTCGAGGCATGAAAGTAATAGGAGAAGCAGAAAGCGGAGAAGAGGCTGTAAAATGGTGTCGTAGTAATGTACCGGATGTGGTGTTACTCGATATGAATATGCCGGGCATTGGTGGGCTAGATGCCATGCACCGTATTTTGCGGATTAATGAAGATATTAAAGTAATAATGCTAACCATGCATACGGAAAATCCTTTTCCTTCCAAGGTTATGCAAGCAGGTGCCGCTGGTTATTTAAGTAAATGTGCGTGCCCTGATGAAGTGTTGAATGCGATTCGCTCTGTTCATGCAGGACAACGTTATCTCGCACCTGAGATAGCCCAACAAATGGCGCTTTCTCAAATTTCCCCTGCCGCAGAAAATCCATTTGGTTCACTCTCGGAAAGAGAGTTGCAAATTATGATGATGATAACGAAAGGGCAACGTGTCACCGATATCTCTGAACAATTAAGCTTGAATTCAAAAACCATTAATAGCTACCGCTATCGGTTATTTGATAAATTAGGCGTTCATGGTGATGTTGAGCTAACCCACCTAGCTATTCGCTATGGCATGCTTGATGCTGATACGCTTTAATTTTTTAGATGAGATGGATATGGCACCTATGGGTGTCATTTTTTTATGAGTGTATTTTCTTCCGAAGCTTTTTTAAAAACCGTTACCAATGAGCCGGGTGTCTATCGTATGTTTGACGATAGCAAAACGGTGATTTATGTCGGTAAAGCTAAAAACCTAAAAAAACGATTGTCTAGTTATTTTAGTCTGACCCAAAAACATCCTAAAACGTTGGCATTAGTTAGCCATATTGCGAATATTGAAGTGACGGTGACGTTTACTGAAACCGAGGCATTGATCCTCGAGCATAATTTTATTAAGCAATATAAACCTAAATATAATGTGTTACTACGTGATGATAAATCTTACCCGTATTTATTTATTAGCGATCATAAACATCCACAATTAACCATGGTACGCGCACAAAATAAAAAACGTAAAGGTACTTATTTCGGGCCTTACCCTAGTGGTGGCGCGGTGCGAGAAAGTTTATTGTTGATGCAAAAGTTATTTCCGATTCGACAATGCGAAGACAGTTATTATAGCAACCGCTCCCGGCCTTGTTTGCAATATCAATTAAAGCGCTGTTTAGGTCCCTGTGTTGATGCCATGAGTGAGCAAGAATATAAACATCAAGTTGAGTTAGCGAGTGATTTTTTACTGGGTAAAAGTAAAGAAGTCATTAGTGAACTTGTGGCTGAGATGGAAACTGCTAGTGATGCACTCGAATTTGAGAAAGCGGCAGTGCGTCGCGATCAAATTAAGTCGTTACAAAAAGTACAAGAGCAACAGTGGGTGAGTGGTGACATTGAACAACTTGATGTGCTTGGGATGGTTTACGAGCAAGGTGTGGCCAGTTTCCATATGTTGTTTATTCGTCAAGGGCGTATTTTAGGTAGTCGCAATTATTTTCCTAAAATTCCGCGTAATGCGAGTAAAGATGAAATATTAACTGCCTTTTTAAGTCAATTTTATTTATCTGGGCAAAATGGGCGAACCATGCCTAAAGAGATTCTATTAAGTGAAGACTTTCCTGAACGTGATATTTTTTCTGAACTGTTCTCGGAATACTGTGGATATAAAACAGTATTAAAAATTGATGTTCGTGCAGAACGTTCAAAATTTATTAAACTCGCGCATACCAATGCAAAAATTGCCCTACAAACACACCTTAGTCAGAAAAAAAATATTCTGCAACGCTACCAGTTACTCGAAGAAAAACTCGATTTAAGTGCGCCGATACAACGTATGGAGTGTTACGATATTTCCCATATGATGGGAGAGAAAACAGTGGCATCATGTGTGGTCTTTAATCGTGAAGGGGCCAATAAATCTGCTTATCGACGATTTAATATTACCGGGATAACGCCAGGTGATGATTATGCTGCGATGGCTCAAGCACTCGCGCGTCGTTTTAAAGAAGTACAATCTCCTGAAAATGTGCCTGATATTATTTTTATTGATGGTGGAATAGGGCAATTACAGCAAGCGGAAAATATTGTTAATTCCTTAGAAGAGAATTTTCCTGGAAAATATCCTCTATTGATTGGTATTGCGAAGGGCGTGACACGTAAGGCGGGACTGGAAACTTTAATTATGGCGGAAACACATGAAATCTTAGAGCTTTCTGACGATTCTCCTGCATTACATCTAATCCAGCAAATTCGCGATGAATCGCACCGTTTTGCGATTATGGGCCATCGCCAACAACGTGATAAAAAGAGACGTACAAGTAGTTTAGAAGGCATTGCGGGGGTTGGTGTAAAACGTCGTCAGGATCTGCTCAACTATTTTGGTGGTATTCAAGGGGTAAAATCGGCAGGCGTGGATGATTTAGCAAAAATCCCTGGGATAAGTTACCCATTGGCAGAGAAAATTCATGAAGCGCTGCATTCTTGAGGTAACATAAGGATATATTTTAGAATTATCCGAGTTAACTATTTGCATTGAGAAACAATAAAATGCAAAAATAGACTTATGCTCAAAGTGTTATGACAATATGTCTGGCGATTTGAGGATCAGTTATATTTAAGGACATATTAATGCTTAACATCCCCAATATTTTAACGGGCTTTCGAATTTTCTTAATCCCCATTTTTGTTGTACTTTATTATTTACCGTTAACTTGGGCAAGCGAAGCGGCAGCCTTTATCTTTTGTATGGCCGGACTGACAGATGCATTAGATGGTTATTTAGCAAGAAAATTAGACCAGCAAACGTCCTTTGGTGCTTTTCTTGATCCCGTTGCAGATAAAATAATGGTCGCGGTCTCTTTAGTGATGATTGTTGAACATTATGCCATTATTTGGATTACTATCCCCGCGATGGTGATGATCTGTCGCGAAATTATTATTTCAGCTTTACGTGAATGGATGGCCGAACTTGGTAAACGTGCCAGTGTGGCGGTATCTTGGATCGGTAAATTTAAAACCACTGCACAAATGCTTGCTTTGTTCCTATTAATTTGGCAACACTCGATTGAAATGGAATGGATTGGTTTTGCGTTCTTATATATTGCGACTATTCTAACCCTTTGGTCTATGTTTGTTTATTTGAAAGCGGCTTGGCCAGCATTGAGTGAAAATTAATAACTAATTGTTTGATAAGTGATTGCTCCGTTTAAAAAAACGGCGAACAGCAGGCAAACTGTAAAAAACAACAAAAATAATGTTGACTCATTTCTGATTATCATTAGAATGCCAATCCATCGAAAGGGAAAGCAGATAATTGTTAACCTTAAGATGAATTAAAATATGTGATGCGGTACTAGCTCAGTTGGTAGAGCACGACCTTGCCAAGGTCGGGGTCACGAGTTCGAGTCTCGTGTACCGCTCCAAATTTTAAAAGAGCATTACGTGCTTATTTTTTTAGAGCACGACCTTGACCATAATAGTCGGGGGCATGAGATTTTGTGGTTTCATGTAGCACAAGTTATATTGGCGGAATGGCAGAGTGGCCATGCAGTGGATTGCAAATCCATCTATCTCGGTTCGACTCCGGGTTCCGCCTCCAATAACTTAGAGATTTGCCCGGGTGGTGGAATCGGTAGACACAAGGGATTTAAAATCCCTCGCTTTCTGAGCGTGACGGTTCAAGTCCGTCTCCGGGCACCAATTCCATAAAATAGCATAACGCTGTTTTATACAAAGTTTTAAGCGGTACTAGCTCAGTTGGTAGAGCACGACCTTGCCAAGGTCGGGGTCACGAGTTCGAGTCTCGTGTACCGCTCCAAATTTTAGAAGAGAGCACGACCTTGACCATAATAGTCGGGGGCATGAAGTTTTATAGTTTCATGTAGTAGTTTAAGATAGTTAAATAAATATATTAGCTTGCTGATATAGCTACATTACGTAGCACAAGTTATATTGGCGGAATGGCAGAGTGGCCATGCAGTGGATTGCAAATCCATCTATCTCGGTTCGACTCCGGGTTCCGCCTCCAATAACTTAGAGATTTGCCCGGGTGGTGGAATCGGTAGACACAAGGGATTTAAAATCCCTCGCTTTCTGAGCGTGACGGTTCAAGTCCGTCTCCGGGCACCAATTCAATAAAAAAACCAACTTTCGAGTTGGTTTTTTTATATCTAAAATTCAGTATTAAAGCAGTTAGAGTAACGCATTTTTACTTATACCGTGCATTAAGGCTGAAAATATTGATACCAATTTCGCTAACTATCTACTTTAAAGTTTAGATTAGTTATTTGCTACAATTGGTATTAAGCATTTTATCTATGATTATTCTGCTGAAAAATGGATATCACGGTAATAGGCTGTTGCAGAAAGTTTACTATTATCGGTATCCGTCATTAAGGCTACGGCATCAATATAACGGTAGGCTTTCTCATTTGCTTTATCGCTTCCTTTATCACCGAATTGTGCAATCATATCCGCGTATACATCACGTTTTTCGGTATACCATGTAGATGTATCACTTGCCTTGCCTTGAACGGCTAACATCTTTGCGTTATCGCCCACAAAGGCATTATCCCATGTGCTTCCTTTTGCTTGGTTACTTGACCAAACATAATTCAATGCTAGTGATTTCCAAACCTGCCAACCACCATCTTTAACAATATAAAGCCTTGCTGAATAATCATCGCCATCTTTACTTGTTTCGGTTAAATTGGGTAAACGATTATCGATGCGCCATGACCAAGTGATATAAGGTGTCTTTTTTAGATCTATTTTTTGTTCTTTGGCTATACCCGATGCCGACGCATTACTGAATGCTTTAAGTGTTGGCGTATTGTCTAAGTCAATGACTGAGTATTCAGTTGTTCCTGCAAATGATTTAGCTGTCCAGTTAGTTAAACTTTTTGATTCAAAATCAGAAATATTAACTTGTTCAGCGGAAAAAACGGAAGGGCTAAAAGCAAAGCTAATTAAAAGTAGACTATTTTTTATTTTCATATGTTTTCCCAATCGGTTAGTAAAATAAGTGATTAATTAGATTAATAATATAGAAAGGGGTTTTAGAAAATAAATTTCATTTAACGCATAAAAAAAGTGCTAGGGCAGCACTTTTTCTCATTATTCTTCAATGTGATGATGAATCTTTTTATTCAACTTCACCGCAGAAACGATAACCTTCACCATGAATAGTTGCAATAATTTCAGGTGTATTTGGGATACTTTCGAAGTGTTTACGTATACGACGGATCGTAACATCAACGGTACGGTCATGGGATTTTAGTTCACGGCCAGTCATTTTCATTAACAGGTCTTCACGCGTTTTTATTTTACCAGGCGCTTCGATAAGTAATTGCATTGCTCTGAATTCACTACGAGGCAATTTAAAGACATCACCATGCGGGCTAACTAAAGAACGGCTATCTGCTTCTAATGTCCAACCATTAAACTTATAATTTTGAATAACAGGTGCCGTTTCTTCTGCCGCTGCAGATTCAGCCATTGTACGAGTAAGTAGGTTACGCGTACGAATTGTTAATTCACGCGGATTAAAAGGTTTAGTGATATAGTCATCCGCACCAATTTCCAGGCCTAAAATTTTATCGACTTCATTATCTCGTCCTGTGAGGAAAATAAGAGCGATATTTTGGTTTTTACGTAATTCGCGTGCAAGTAATAAACCATTTTTACCGGGTAAATTAATGTCCATAATAATAAGGTGAATGGTATGATTTTTCACAATTTCATTCATTTCTTCACCATCGCTAGCCTGCAGTACATTATAACCTTCGGCTTCAAAGACGCTTTTTAATGTGTTTCGCGTGACTAATTCGTCTTCAACGATCAAAATGTTAGGTGTAGACATGAAAACTCCTTTATGGATACGATAATTTTTCAACTTTCCCTATTAATTTTGGTGTAAATTAAATGTAAATAAGGGCCGGTCGAAATTAGTGCGTTGTAATGAAATAACTATAATTGCTTAACATTAAGATAACAACAGAAAAGTTGTTATCTTAGGATATAAACAAATTATTATTGATATGCATCAAAAGCTTGCGTTGTAAATACGGAGATTTTATTTTTAGTTCATAATTACATGTTGTTATTTATCAACTAAAAATAAAATTTCAAGTGTTAATATTTGACTTCGCTTTGTTAACGGAGAAATTGTTCTTTTTATAAAGAAAACCGAGAGAACTAAACAGTCATCTGTTTCCGTCAAGATAAAGCTTTGTTATGATGTCCTTTTACTATTCAAGTATTATTATTAGAATACCGAACACGATTATGGTTTATGTTTTATTTCATCAATTTAACTTTGTCTCAGATTATTTATCTGGGGTTCTTGGTTACGTTAAATTAATGAAATAAATCAAGTTTTTTGGGACCCGCGATTCAGTTGCGGGTTTTTTGTATTACAGCAGGGATCGTTTACATGCGCGTACTTAAATTTGGCGGCACTTCATTAGCAAATGCCGAACGTTTTAATCAAGTTGCAGATATTGTTATCAATAATCAGCAACAGTCTCAGATTGCTTTAGTTTTATCGGCACCTGCAGGCGTGACCAATAACCTGGTTGCACTTGTTGATAAAACCAGTAAAGGGTTATCCGCAGATAGCCATTTAACCGATATTCAACGTATTTTTGCTGAGTTAATTCAAGGATTAAAGAATACCTACGAAGAATTTGCGGATGATCTACTTAAAACTGTTTTTGAACAGGAATTATCACATCTTAGTAATTTGCTTGAAGGTGTGCGTCTATTAGCGCAATGTCCACCTAGTATTGAGGCACAGATTTTATCGAAGGGCGAACGTCTTAGCATTGCTTGCATGAAGCAATTATTAATAAGTCGTGGTCATCAAGTTGAGGTGATTAAACCACAGGATAAATTAATTTGTTATAAAGGTGGGTATCTCGAGGCGCAAATTGACATTGAAGCGTCTAGAACGCGATTGACTAAACAACCTATTATTCGCAACGCCATTTATTTAATGCCTGGCTTTACAGCGGGTAATGAGCAAGGTGAAACTGTTGTACTGGGGCGTAATGGTTCTGACTATTCTGCTGCAGTATTGGCCGCTTGCTTAAAAGCAGAGTGTTGCGAAATTTGGACGGATGTAGACGGTGTCTATAGCTGTGATCCAAGATTAGTTAAAGATGCTAAATTATTAAGCGAACTTAGCTATGCAGAAGCGATGGAGCTTTCTTATTTTGGTGCGAAGGTGTTACATCCAAAAACCATTGGGCCAATTGCACAACATGCTATCCCTTGTTTGATTAAAAACACCCATAACCCACAAGCTAGAGGGACACTAATTGGTTCGGAACAATCCGATCAAGAATTACATGTCAAAGGGATTTCTGATCTAAAAGGGTTAAGTATGTTAAGCCTTTCAGGTCCGGGAATGAAAGGGATTGTTGGCATGGCTGGGCGTATTTTTGCCACTATTTCACGTGCCGGTGTGTCGATTATTTTAATCACTCAGTCTTCATCGGAATACAGTTTAAGTTTTTGTATTCCTTCTCGTGATACTAAGAAAACCCTGCGTGTGCTAAGCGATGAATTTTCACTTGAATTTAAAAATAACCTATTAGGCAATATTGATGTTGTCGAAAATCAAGCGATTGTGTCACTTGTCGGCGATGGGATGAAGAAAACCAAAGGGGTTGCTGCCCGTTTCTTAACGGCATTGACTGAATCGTCAATAAATATTGCGGCGATTGCTCAAGGCTCTTCAGAGCGTTCAATTTCTGTTGTAGTTGATGAAGATAAAGCCCAGGAAGCGGTTATTGCTTGCCATCAAAAATTCTTTGGTAGTGTGCAATACATTGATATGTTCTTAATTGGCTGTGGTGGCGTTGGCGGTGCATTAGTTGATCAAGTCTTCCGACAACAAGCCCGCTTAGCTGAACGCAATATTCAAATTCGTGTTTGTGGTATTGCGAATAGTCGTGTGATGTTAATGAATGAGCAAGGTATTGAACTAGATAATTGGCGTGAGCAGTTGAAAGACGCTACTCAACCACTTTCATTACAAAATATGCAGTCATTAGTTAATGACTCTCATATTATTAACCCTGTGATTGTAGATTGTACAAGTAATGATGCCATTGCGGCACGTTATGTTGACTTTTTAAGTGCAGGTTTCCATGTGGTGACTGCGAATAAAAAAGCCAATACAAGCAGTATGAATTATTACCAACAGCTTCGTTTAACAGCCCTAATGAAACGACGTAAATTCCTATATGATACCAATGTAGGGGCAGGTTTACCGGTTATTGAAAATATGCAAAATCTATTCAATGCGGGTGACCAATTAATTACATTTAATGGTATTTTATCGGGGTCGCTATCCTTTATCTTTGGTAAATTGGACGATGGTTTATCCTTTTCAGATGTGACGACTCAAGCGCGTGAAATGGGTTTTACAGAACCAGATCCGCGTGATGATTTAAGTGGTACCGATGTGGCGCGTAAATTGTTAATTCTTGCGCGTGAAGCGGGAATGGAATTGTCGTTAGATGATGTCGAAGTAGAACAAGCATTACCACCTGGTTTCGATGATACAGGTACCGCAGATGAATTTATGGCGCGTTTGCCTGAAGCGGATGCATACTTTAAAGAGTTACAAGAAAAAGCCGATGAAAAAGGCCAAGTACTGCGTTATATCGGTAGTATTGAAAATGGTAAATGTAAATGTAGCATTAAAGCAGTAGATGCAGATGATCCTCTTAATAAAGTTAAAGATGGAGAAAATGCATTGGCCTTTTATAGCCAATATTATCAACCTATCCCACTTGTTCTTCGTGGTTATGGAGCGGGCACAGAAGTTACTGCAGCAGGTGTGTTTGCTGATGTATTACGTACGTTAAACTGGAAGCAGGAATTTTAAAATGCCTGTTAAATTTTATATAAATAGCGCCGCTAAGCAAAATTGTGAAGGCAATTTTTCTGTCATGCGCACAACTGTAAACATTCAGAAACAGGAGTTTTAAATGAGTGTTGTAGCATATGCACCTGCCTCGACCGCTAATGTCAGTGTAGGTTTTGATGTATTAGGTGGTGCATTAGCGCCAATTAGCGGTGAATTACTCGGCGACCGAGTGAGAATATCCAAGGGTGATTACGGTTTTTCTTTGGAATGTATTGGACGCTATGCGCACAAACTTCCCCCCGAAGCAGATAAAAATATTGTGTATCAATGTTATCTTGGCTACGAAGCTGCGATTGCAAAGCTTAATAAGAAAATTTTAGCGGTTACGATGACGCTAGAAAAAAACCTACCCGTAGGCAGTGGATTAGGTTCAAGCTCAAGTTCTATTGTTGCTGCGCTTGAAGCATTAAATGCATGGCATGATTATTTACTCGATGAAAACACAATGTTGGCATTGATGGGGGAAATGGAAGGGCAAATAAGCGGCAGTGTTCATTATGATAATGTTGCCCCTTGTTACCTTGGTGGTATGCAATTAATGATTAATGAAGGCGATGTTATAAGCCAGACCATTCCCTCATTTAAAGAATGGTACTGGGTCGTTGCATATCCGGGTATTACTATCTCAACTTCAGCTGCACGTAATATTTTACCTGCGCAATATCGTTTAAGTGATGCATTGACCTATGGGCGCCGCCTTGGTGCTTTTGTGCATGCGAGTTATAGCAATCAGCCTGAGTTAGCGGCAAAAATGCTTAAGGATGTTATCGCTGAACCCTATCGTTCACAGTTGATTCCTGGCTTTAAGGAAGCTCGACTTGCAGCTGAACAAAGTGGTGCATTAGCAATGGGAATATCTGGTTCAGGACCAACGGTGTTTGCCGTTATGAACGATCTTGAACGAGCTGAATCTTTACAAACTTGGTTAACAGAAAACTTTCTTCAGAATGATGAAGGATTTTGTCATATATGTCGTCTTGATGAACAGGGCGCACGCGTGTTAGGAACAGAACTATGAATTTATACAACATCATCGATAACAGTGAACAAGTCAGCTTTCAACAAGCTGTTAAGCAAGGGTTAGGACGTGGCCAAGGGTTATTTTTCCCAGAGACAATCACGCCACTTGATAATATCGATGAATTATTAGCAATGAACCTAGTGGATCGCTCTGCGGAAGTCTTATCGCACCTTATTGGTGATGAGCTTAGTAAAGAAGCAATTCATGGTATTGTTGCAAATGCATTTACCTTCGAAGCACCCGTTAAAAAAGTAACTGATCAAATTAGTGCATTAGAATTATTTCACGGTCCAACATTAGCCTTTAAAGATTTTGGTGGCCGTTTTATGGCGCAATGTTTAGCGCAATTTAACGATGACGGTAAAATTACAATTTTAACTGCAACATCTGGTGATACAGGGGCTGCAGTTGCTCATGCTTTTTATGGTATGGAAAATATCAACGTAGTTATCCTTTATCCAAAAGGTAAAATTAGCCCTTTACAGGAAAAGCTTTTCTGTACACTCGGCGGTAATATTACAACCGTTGCTATTGAAGGGACATTTGATGACTGTCAGGCAATGGTTAAAAAAGCGTTTGATGATCAGGAATTAAAACAAGCAATTGGTTTGAACTCTGCAAATTCAATTAATATCAGTCGTTTATTAGCACAAATTTGTTATTACTTTGAAGCATTTGCTCAATTAGATGCTGCACAACGCAATAACTTAGTTGTTTCTGTACCAAGTGGTAACTTTGGCGATTTAACTGCTGGTTTATTAGCAAAAGCATTGGGCTTACCAATTAAACGTTTTATTGCGGCAACCAATGAAAATGATACGGTACCACGCTATCTTGCCGAAGGCACTTGGTCACCAAAACCAACAATTGCGACACTTTCAAATGCAATGGATGTAAGTCAACCAAATAACTGGCCGCGTATTGAAGAGTTATTTAAAGTAAAAGGCTGGTCTTTATCTGAATTAGGTTACGGTAAGTTGAGCGATGAAGAAACTAAATCAGTATTAAAAGATTTAGATAAATTAGGTTACCTATGTGAGCCTCATGGGGCAATTGCTTACAGTGAGTTAACCAAACAACTTAAAGATGATGAAACAGGTTTATTCTTATGCACTGCACATCCTGCTAAGTTTAAAGAAAGTGTTGAAGCTATTTTAGGCCGTGACATCTTTATTCCAGAAGCATTAGCTTCGCGTGCGGATTTAGATTTACTGTCTAAAGAGTTTCCCGTTGATTTTGCAAAAGTACGTGAATTATTAATGTCTTTATAAACACCATGAAGGAGTGATACCTCTCTGATTAATTCTATATTTTTTGATATAAAATCGATACAAGAGGTAGTTTTGAAATAAAAAAAAGCGTCATAGCACGCTTTTTTTTTAGGAGTTCAAATGGGTAAAGTATTAAACGATCTTTTAGATCAGCTTAGTTTAGAGAAGCTAGAAGCAAATCTATTCCGAGGTAATAGCCAAGATCTTGGCTTAGGAGTGGTTTTCGGTGGTCAGGTAATGGGCCAAGCTATTTCTGCTGCTAAGGCAACCGTTCTTGAAGAATATCGTGTTCATTCTTTTCATTCGTACTTCCTGTTAAAAGGAGATACGAGTTTACCAATTGTTTATGATGTTGAGCGAATACGAGATGGTCGTTCGCTTTCAACGCGCCGTATTAAAGCGGTACAGAATGGTAAAGCTATTTTTTTTATGACGGCATCCTTTAAAGCTAAGGAGCCAGGTTTTGAACATCAAGATACGATGCCCGATGCACCACCACCTGAAGAGTTAATTTCTGAACAGGAAATGGCATTATTGCATTCAGATATTTTACCTGATTTTATTTGTAAGACTTTGGTTGCTGAAAAACCAATCGAGATGCGACCAGTGACACTTATTAATCCTGCTGATCCCGATAAAGTTGAGCCAAAACGACTAATTTGGCTTAAGGCAAATGGAAAAATGCCAGACGAGCCGTTTATTCATCGTTATCTGTTGGCTTATGCCTCTGACTTTAATTTTTTACCAACGGCACTGCAGCCTCATGGTGTTTCCTATTTCACTGAAGGCGTACAAATGGTCACGATTGATCATTCCATGTGGTTCCATAATGATTTTCATTTAAATGATTGGTTATTATATGCGGTTGAAAGCCCTGTAGCATCCGATGGCCGAGGTTTAGTACGAGGTCAATTTTTTACGCGTGATGGTGTTTTGGTGGCTTCGACAATTCAAGAAGGGTTGATTCGTAAGAAGAAAAATTAATTATTTTTGATTAACGGGTATAAAAAAGGGAAGTATTAACTTCCCTTTTTTGTTTCTAAACACAAAGTAGTAATACTATTATAGTGTTTCAGTAAATGTACGAGTTAATACATCTTGTTGTTGTTCAGGAGTTAGTGAGTTAAAACGTACTGCATAACCAGAAACACGGATTGTTAATTGTGGGTATTTTTCTGGATGTTTAACTGCATCTTCTAATGTTTCACGACGTAAAACATTAACATTAAGGTGTTGACCACCTTCTTGAATTGATGGTGCTTGTACAGCAATTTCTTTATATTCAATATCACCTAAATCGGCAATAGATACAACTTGATCTTCTTCGTAAGCATTATCTTTAACACACAGACAACGTGCTTGAGAGTTTGCTTCGTCTAATAACCAAAAAGAGTTAAGTAGAGATGAATTGTCAGATTTAGTAATTTGAATTCCTAAAGCCATGATATGCTCCTTACATTAGTAGTGATTGAGAAAGTTAAAACAAAGTTAAAGAATTTAGTTTTTAACCTCTTTCTTTAAGATGGGTTTATTATATGAACAAAAATAATTGATGTAAATCAAAAACCACATTTTTTTTGTAGTTTTAAATCAACTATCATTGATTGATGTCAATGCATTTTCTGAAAGTGTTGTTTTTATTGGGTTTTAATGTTTATTTGGTTAATAATTACCATCTAATAATAACCACTATTTTTACATTTTTATAATTTATTTTTAACATTAATTCTTAATAACCATTATTTAAAGATGGTTATTGTGTCTATTTGTTAAAATATAATCTCCTTAGGAAATAATATGAGTTGGAAAGCATTTCTAGAAAATCAAGCACAATTGCCTTATTTCATTACATTACAAAAATTCTTGGAAGAGGAAGAATTGTTAGGGAAAACCATTCTTCCTCCTAAAGCATTACGTTTTAATGCGTTAAAGTTAACGCCATTAGACAGTGTTAAGGTGGTTATATTAGGTCAAGATCCCTACCATGGTGTCGGACAATCCCATGGGTTGAGTTTTTCAGTGCCAGAAGGGGTTAAAGTTCCGCCTTCATTACGTAATATTTATAAAGAGTTAGCACAAAGCATCCCTGAATTTAAAATACCCGAATCGGGGAACCTAGAACATTGGGCTAAACAAGGTGTATTAATGATTAATTCAGTATGGACTGTCGAAAAAGGGCTTGCTGGCAGTCATGCAGGGAAAGGATGGGAAACATTTACCGATAATGTGATTAGTGAAATAAATAATGTGCAGGATAATGTTATATTTTTATTATGGGGAAGTTATGCTCAAAAAAAATCGCGACTCATTGACCTTACCAAGCACAATATATTGACCTCTGTGCATCCTTCTCCATTATCAGCATATCGTGGTTTTTTCGGATGTAATCATTTTAATCAAGTGAATGATATTTTAATTCAGAAAGGGAAGTCGATTATTCATTGGTAAGCGATTTGTATTATTTTTGAAGTAATAATGTATTATGTGAACTGTTTATTAGGTTTATTTTTGTTAAATCATTTATACTAAATGTTGTTTTTTTCATCAATAGAGTGCTAATTATGCTAAAGATTATTAAGAATGATCATATTAATATAAGTCGACTTTTGAAGTTATTAACAAAACATATCTCGTCACTTGAAATGGATCAGCAGATAGATTACCGGGTTACCAAATCAATTATTAATTACCTTCGCACTTATTCTGATAAATATCATCACCCCCTGGAAGATTTTATTTATGATTATTATTCAGCACATCATGAACAATCTAAAGAAGATAACCTTCGATTACATGAAGAGCATAAGCATTTGAAAAAAGTAACCGTTGAATTAGATGAATTATTGAATATGGTATTACTTGATGCGATTGTGCCTAAAAATGAGTGCATAGAAAAATTGCAGAATTTTGTGGATTTACAAGTCAATCATATGAATTATGAAGATCAACGTTTATTGCCTGCGATAGAAAAGAGTTTTACACCCGACGATTGGTTGAATATTGAACAACAATGGAAGCATAATGCCCATCATGATCCTTTATTTGGTAGTGATATTGCGGATCAATATAAAAAACTAGCAGCCGCAATTGAGCAAGAATAGTTACTGTTGAGCCGGATTATTGTAGTTTACTTCTTACTAAATAGGTGGCGGCAGTCAAACTAACAAATGCCACCATGATCATGGGAATAAGATGTTCAATAATAATATTCGCGGGTATCGCTTTTAAAAAGGTGCCTTGAACGATGATGAGATAATGGGTTAGCGGCACCCAATATGCGACGTGTTGTAATGCGTTTGGCATATTGGCGACGGGGGTGGAAAATCCAGATAATAGAATCAATGGAACGGCAAGGGCAAAACAACCTAAAATTGCCTGCTGCTGAGTAGTTGATATTGCTGAAAAACAGAGTCCAACGGCTGATATTGACAGCATAAATGTAAATAATGCGACTTCTAATAGAAATAAAGAACCGACAAAGGGAACTGAAAAAATCACCACTCCCGCAGTAATCATTAAATTTCCCAATACCATACCAATCACAATGGGCGGGAATAATTTTGCTAAAATAATTTCACTACTGCTTGCGGGGGAAACAAGGAGTTGATCAAAGGTTCCTAATTCTCTTTCTCTTGCAATACTTAACCCGGTTAATAGCAGGGAGATAATCATGGCTAATACTCCCGATAAACTCGGCACCACATACCATTGATAAGATAGGTTTGGGTTAAACCAATGTCTTTCAATTACCGGAGAAACTGGCTTTGATAATGTCAGTTTTTCGGTTATAAATTGATTACTTATTTGTTGAATATAGTTCATTGCAATTTGTGCTGCATTTGCCCGTCTGCCATCGGCGATCACTTGTAAATGTGGTAATTCTTTTTGTGCTAATTGCGCTGAGAAATTTTGAGGAATTGTCACATTGAGTATCGCTTTTCTTTGATCTAATACCGCTGTTAATTGTTGTTGGCTATATATTGGTATTATTTTTCTTACCATATACGAGTGGGATAGTTTATCAATATAGGCTTGTGAGTAACTACCTGTATCCTGATTAAATACTGCGATGGTGGCATTATCGACTTCTAGGGTAATCGCGTAGGAGAAAATAAATAGCTGCGCGAGCGGTGGGCCGATTAAAATAATACGGGTTTTCGAGTCGCGTAGAATACTTAAAAACTCTTTGATTATTTGTGCGAAAAGGATACTAAACATGATTTTCCTCTTTTAAAATCCAACTAAACACTGCCTATTAAATGATGACTAATTAATTTACTCTAGGCTTTTATGTGTTTTCTTAAAAGCAATTGCAAATAATACGATACCGATCAGTAACATTGCACCTATATTTGGCAGAAATAGTGCCCATACATCCCCAGTTAAAAAGACCGCTTGAATACATGTAATAAAATATTTCACCGCTAGAATTTCAGTGAGTAAGCGTATAAGAAATGGCATCGAATCTACTTCAAATAAAAAACCAGATAATAAAAATGCAGGTAAAAAAGCAGATAAGAGTGCGACCATAGATGCTATAAATTGATTTTTGGCTAAAGTAGATATAAGCAAGCCTTGCGCCAGCGCGGGGATCATAAATGCTGCGGAGATACAAATTAAAGCAAACCAAGAACCTTGAAAAGGAACATTAAAGAACCATTGTGCTAACATTGCCGACATGAGTGTGGCTATCATACCTAATAGGAAATAAGGGATTAGTTTTCCTAATAAAATTTCAGCAATACTTGTTGGGGTTGAAAGTAGTGCTTCCATGGTGCCGCGTTCCCACTCTCGAGCGATAACTAAAGCTGTTAGCATGGTGCCTATCATGGTCATTACAATACCAATCGCACCCGGTACCAGAAATTGTTTACTTTCAATATCAGGGTTATACCAAACACGCGAGTTTATCGGTATTTGTTTTGATTGAATACCTTTGTTTGTGAGCCAGCTTTGAACAACGTTTTTCGTATAATTAGTGACAAAGCTAGCGGTATTAGGTTGGGTACCATCGGTGATAACTTGTACCAGTCCATTATAATCTTTATTTACTAAGCGGGTCTTAAAGTTACTTGGGATTACCACAAATCCATCAATGACATCATCGATTAACAGTTTTTCAACCTGCTCTCGATCTCTTCCGCTATAGACTTTAAAATAATGACTTCCCTTAAATGCACTGTAAAGTGTATTAGCATCTTGGCTATTGGATGATTGAACAATACCAATTGGGACTTGTTTTATATCTAATGAAACAGCTGTAGCAAATAAAAATAGCAATACAATGGGTAAAATAAAAGCGATAACAATTGCAGAGGGATCGCGCATAATTTGAAGTATTTCTTTATAAATTAAGGCGTTTAAACGCATTCCTTTTATTATCTTACTCATTGCTCTACCGCCTGACTATTACGCTCGGCTTCATTGCGTTGAATTAGGGCAATAAAGGCGGTTTCCATATCGATTGTCTCTCCATTATTCGCCACACTTTGTTTTAATTTTTCAGGTGTATCTAGGGCAATAAGCTGGGAGTGGTACATCAGAGCGATGCGATCACAATATTCAGCTTCGTCCATAAAATGGGTTGTTACCATAATCGTCATGCCTTTAGCGGCAAAGGCTTTAATATGCATCCAGAACTCGCGTCGGGTTAAGGGATCGACACCTGATGTAGGTTCATCTAAAAATAAAACAGCAGGGCGGTGCATTAATGCACAAGCCAGTGCTAATCGTTGTTTATACCCTAAAGAAAGTTCTGTCGGTGAACGATTTAAAAAGGGTTGTAAATGGAATGTTTCAATCATTTCATTAATACGCTGTTTCCGCTCTTTACCCTTTAAGCCATAGACGCCAGAAGAAAAGTTAAGGTTTTGTTTGACTGACAGTAAATCATACAATGAAAATTTTTGAGCCATATAACCGAGGTGTAACTTCGCTTGTTTACCCGAGTGGGCTAATTCTAAACCAACGACTTTTGCACTACCTGTTGTTACCGATAGTAAGCCGCAGAGCATTTTAAACGTCGTTGATTTTCCGGCACCATTGGGCCCTAAAAGACCAAATATCTCGCCTTGTTTTACGGCAAAACTAACGTCATCTGTGGCACAAAAGTTGCCAAACTTTTTAGTTAAATGCGTACATTCCACCATCGTAGGCTTTGTGTCACTGTTACTTTCTATTTGTAGATGAGGCAATTTAATTGCAGGCATTCTTTCTGCTAATTCAGAATGGGTCAGAGAAAAGCCGCCCAGCAGTTCGATAAAGGCATCTTCGAATTTTTCTGCTTTATAGCGAACCATTAATTCATTGGGGCTGCCCTGATATAAGAATTGGCCTTTGTCCATCAATAGAACCGTATCGCATTGTTGTGCTTCGTCCATATAAGCCGTTGCCCAGATGACGGCCATACCATCGTCGGTTAATGCTTGTACCATTGCCCATAAATCTTGGCGACTAACGGGATCAACACCAACACCTGGTTCATCTAAGAGCAGTAGTTTGGGTTTGGCCATTAATGCACATGCTAATCCTAATTTTTGCTTCATCCCTCCAGATAAGTTGCCCGCTAAGCGGTTTATAAAAGGTGCTAGTTTGGTAAATGCTAATAATTCAGTAAATAGTGTTGTCTGTTGCCCTCCGTCGATGCCACGCAACTGCGCATAAAGGCGCATATTTTCCATCACGGTTAAATCTTCATATAAACCAAATCGTTGCGGCATATAGCCAACAAGTTCTGCAATATTACTTTGTTGTTGGCTTGATGTAATATCGATAGTGCCAGACGTTGGCTGCATTAAATTGGCTAATAGTCGCATTAAGGTCGTTTTTCCTGCGCCATCGGGGCCGACTAATCCCGTTAGTTTTCCAGCCTTGATTTGTGCGGTGATAGTATCGATGGCGATTACGTTTGCAAATCGTTTACTGACCGATTGAATATTTGCAACGACTGATTTATTCATTTGCATGTGTCATTGGTTGAAATTTAATGGTGACAGGTTGTCCTTGATTTAATCCCTCATCATCACCATCGATAAGAATGCGTAATCGATAGACAAGATCCGTACGCAATGATGCTGTTTCTACTGTTTTAGGGGTAAATTCAGCGGTACCAGAAATAAAACCGATATGGCCTTGATAAGGTGTTTTTCTATTATCGGTATAGATTTTCAATTTCTGACCGAGTGAAATTTCACCCAATAGCGTTTCACTTATATAGGCGCGAATATAAACGGGTGATCGTACTGAAAGCGAAAGAACGGGTACATTGATACCTACAATTGAACCGGGTTCTAAAATACGCGTTTGTACGAGGGCATTATCAGGCGCATATAATTGTGTCTCATCGAGTGTAGTTTGTGCTGCACTCAATTGTGCTTGTGCAATATCAATTTGCGCATACGCAATGGCAATATCTTCTTTATCTGCGCCTTCTTTTAATAGGGAAAATTTTTGTTCTGCAACGGCAAGAGCTGCCGATGCTTCATTGTAGGTGGACTTGGCATTATCTAAATCACCTTGGCTAACAGCGCCTGTTTTCCGAAGACGTTGCTGACGTTGCAGTGTGCTATCGGCTAATGTCAATTTGGCTTGTAATCTTTTTATATCTTGGTGAGCGGCTTCTAAATCCTGCGCTCGTGAACCAGATAACACCTTAGCGAGCTGTGCTTTGGCCAGATTTAAATTAGCCTTTGCAATGGCTAAGGTATTCGTAAAATGAGTGTTATCTAATTGTGCTAATAATTGACCTTTGACCACTTGAGCGCCTTCATCAACGAACAGAGTCTCAATCCGTCCTGTCTGTTGAAATGCTAAATTAACACTGCGTACATCGACATTTCCATACAGAATAGGCGTTGCCATTTGTTGTGCTTGTTGTTTTTTTTGATAATAAAAATAACTACTCATGGCAATTATAATTAGGATGAATAGCACCATTTTTTTATTCATTTAAGCCACCTTAATTTCTGCTGTTAACTGAGCAAAAATATGAAATTGAATATCTTGTTGGTAATTTATTAATTGATCGTGTTCATTTTCGAGAATAAAACATTCTCCGATATTGTGCATAATTCGCCATATCACATGTTGAGCGATAAAGTTAATCGCGAGGGTTTTTACTTTAATACTATGCGGGTTTTCTGATATTAATTGGCCGAGTAAGTTAGCGATATGGTTTAAGACGGGATTGATGTAGGCATTATATAAAATCATAAAAGCATCGGACTTATCATCTCGTTCTGCAAGTAATAATTTAGCAATTGATATTGAATGTTGGCTGAGCATTAATGTCATAAATTTATCGGAAATATCCTTTAAAATTGCAAGAATATTTTGATTTCTTTGGGCAGCATCTTGCTTATTTAAATTATTTAGCAGTACTTCGTTTTCAATAAACACTTCGCTTACTCTGCTATTTAATAGATCGGCAATATATTGGTAAACAGCGAGATACAGTCCTTTTTTTCCACCAAAATGATAGGTGATCATCGATGAGTTTGCGTTAGCTTGTGTCGCTAACTCTCTAATGCTGACACCGTGAAATCCACGCTTTGCAAATAACTCTAATCCTGCGATTAATAAACGGTCTTTTATGTCTGAACTTGTAAGATCCATATCTATTCCCAATGTTCAATCAATTGATTGAATTATATTAATCAATCGATTGATTGGTAAGTGTGATATAGATCATGATTTATGATATTTAGGTGAAATATATGTTTTGATAGGGTTGGAGAAAAACGCCGTTTGACCCTATCAATAGACAGAAAAATTCATTTTACGGCTTGCTGTGCTTTTACCTTTTTAAAGGTAATGTGAATAGAGGTCGGGCGGTTTTTAATTCATCAGCAGTATTATTCGTAATAGTTTTCCATCCAGCTTTCTAAAATCAAAGCGGCTGAAACACTGTCTATTTTGCCTTTATCGAGCGCTTTATAGCCGCCATGACTGAAAATAAACTCTTTTGCGCTTGCTGTGGTTAAACGTTCATCCTGTAAGGCAACTTTAACACCAAATCGACCATTGAGTCGGTTAGCAAACTTTTTGGCACGTTGGGTAATGGGTTGTTCTGTACCATCCATATTTAATGGTAATCCGACAATAACTAAGTCAGGCTGCCACTCTGCAATGACCTTGCCTACGATATCCCAGCTTGGGATGCCGTCATTTGCTTTTATAGCAGCAATGGGTTGTGCTGTTGCTGTTATCATTTGACCGGTTGATACACCGATACTTTTGGTTCCAAAATCAAAACCAAGTAATGTTGCTGGAGCGAATGGTGTTGTCATGCTTTATTTATTACCTTGTTTATTTAGCCGCGTGCTTTTCAATATTATTATGCGTGGCCGCCAGTTGTTGAAAGTTGATCTGGGGTGATACCGAGTCGATGTAAGGACTCTGCCCAACGTTTTTCAATTGGCGTATTAAAAATAAGTTCATTTTCACTCTTCACCGTGAGCCAATTATTTTCTTTAATCTCTTCTTCTAATTGACCTGAATCCCAACTTGCATAACCAAGCGTGACTAAATATTTTTCAGGCGCATTATCGGTCCCTAAACTGGTTAATATAGTACTTGAATTAGACATCATTAGTTGTTCATTGAGCATGGTACTTTGTGAGTTATCGGGAAGCGGGGAGTGCAACACGAAGCCACGCTCTAGTTCCAACGGCCCACCTAAAAAAACCGGTTCGAGTAAAGGCGGCTCAGGTTGATAAGAGATGCTTTCTACATTTTTTAATAATTCCTGGAGTGTTAATTTCACCGGGTAATTAATAATAAATCCCATTGCACCTTGTTCATCATGTTCGCAAAGATAAACAACGGATTGTTTGAAGTAGGGATCGGTTAAAGCGGGCATTGCAATAAGTAGATGGTTTTTCAAACTATCTACTACTTCGGTTGTATCGTCAGCCGCGAGATCGCTATTGTGGTGCACAATGGCGGGGCTATCATTAGTGCTACTTATTTTGTCCTTAGTCATATGATATTCCCTATGTTGATGATGCCATACCGTCAGTATGGCAGCTATTTTCAATATTACTTCGCGTTGTTTATACGTTTTTCAATGGCATCCATTAATTTACCACTGATATTGGTACCATAAGCTTTATCTATTTCTTGAATACAGGTAGGACTTGTAACATTAATTTCAGTTACTTTATCACCAATTACATCAAGACCAACAAAAATTAGTCCTTTTTCTTTCAAGGTAGGAGCAATTGTGTTGGCAATGTGCCAATCGGTTTCCGATAAAGGTTGTGCAACACCACGTCCACCGGCCGCTAAATTTCCGCGCGTTTCACCTTCTGCTGGAATACGTGCAAGTGCATAGGGCATGGGTTCGCCATCAACAATCAGAATACGTTTATCACCATTTTTAATGTCAGGTATAAAGGCTTGTGCCATACAATAACGTTGTCCATGTTCCGTTAGTGTTTCAATAATTACGCCAATATTTGGATCATTTTCTTTAATACGAAAAATAGAAGCACCACCCATACCATCAAGTGGTTTTAAAATCACATCAAGGTGTTTTGCATGAAACTCTCGAATTTTGTCAGCACTGCGAGTGACGATTGTGGTTGGTGTAAATTCATTAAACCAAGCGGTAAATAGTTTTTCATTTGCATCACGTAAACTTTGTGGTTTATTTACAATTAGGCAGCCTTCAACTTCAGCGCGTTCAAGCATGTAAGTCGCGTAAATATATTCGGTATCAAAGGGAGGATCTTTGCGCATAAGTACCGCATCTAAATCAGCTAAAGGATGATCAGTTGCAGGCTCAAGTTGGTAAAAATTGTCGGGATCGCGTTGAACCGTTAATTTCTTGCTGGTGGCAAAACAACGGCCATCATCGAGATACAAATCTTTCATCTCTAAATAATACAGTTCCCAGCCACGAGATTGCGCTTCTAATAACATGGCGAAACTAGAATCTTTATGAATTTTTACGTCAGAGATTGGATCCATGACAATACCAATTTTAATAGTCATATTTGTTCCTTTGTTCGTGTAATTATGCAAGATCGCCAAAGCGACATTGTAATGCTGTGATAGCGGTTAAGGCTGCCGTTTCTGTGCGTAAAACGCGGGGCCCGAGTAATGTTTCAGTAAAGTGTAATGTCTCTGTTAATTTAATCTCTTCATCGGTTAATCCCCCTTCAGGGCCAATAAGCAATCGAATTGCATTGATATCACTTGGTAATGTATTAATTGAATGTTTTGCTCTAGGATGCAGAGTTAATTTAGTGGCAGTATCGGTGGCGCTACACCAAGCTTGTAATTGCTCGGTATTATGGATTCTAGGAATGATATTACGACCCGATTGCTCGCAGGCTGCAATGGCTATCTTTTGCCATTGTTGTTGTTTTTTCTGCATCCGTTCAGCATTTATTTTTACGCCACAACGCTCACTAATTAAAGGAGTTATTTCATTAACGCCTAATTCGACCGCTTTTTGAATAACAAACTCCATTCTGTCGCCACGGGATATCACTTGCCCTAAATGGAGATGAAGCGGACTTTCATTATAAGTTTGTTCAAAGGCGTTGATATGGACGGTACAACTGCGTTTTTGGACATCGATTAAGGTGGCATTATATTGGCCGCCGAGACCATTAAAAAGGGTGATGTCATTGCCGGCTTTTAAACGTAAAACTCGGATATGTTGTATCGCATCATCGCCTAGTTCAACTTCCGTTGATACGGTTAGCGTTTGCGGGTCATAAAATCTAGGGTTGCGCATATGTTTTCTGTTTATAATTATTGTGGATTAAGACTATACCCAAACTATCGTAATATGCCAACCAAGAGCAAAATGAAAGTTAGTTATGGTTTATGTTTTAGCCCTTGCTTGATTTCATTTGGTGGCGAGATATGCGACAATTTCAGGTTATTATTTAAGTTTATAAGTTAGGACAAATTAATATGTCAGATTCGGCATTAAAAAGTAAATCCAGTGATCCCAAAAAAGGGGTTTATTTTATTGGGACAACACCACCTAAAGAAGATACTGACATTGAATTAGTTTCAGGCATTGCTGATAAATTATTAGGTAGATTAGAGAGCATCGATTATGACGGATTGATTGTCTATGATATTCAGGATGAAACTTCACGTATTGATAAGCCTCGTCCATTCCCGTTTAAGCATACCCATGATTCGCGTTTGTATTCTAAGTTATTACACGATAAATCAGAAAAACCGGTTATTACCTATAAAAGCGTGTCGCAACGTGATGCTGCTGATTTTAATCATTGGTTGTCCGATGCTTGGCACCAATTCTCAGTACGCGACATTGTATTGGTTGGCAGTCCGTCATCGGAAGGTGAGATTAAACTGTCTTTATCCGATGCCTATAAAACATTAAAAGCACATAAATCGAATTTTTATTTAGGAGGTGTGACGATTGCTGAACGCCATTTAAAGAAAGGTGATGAACATGCTCGTCTATTAGCAAAGGAAGAGCAGGGCTGTGAATTTTTCATTTCTCAGGCGGTTTATAATGCCCAAGCAACCATCGATATGTTAACGCGTTATGCAATGCAGTGTAATAAGTTGGGGGTTCAACCCAAACGCGTGATACTGACGTTCTCTCCCTGTGGTAGTGCTAAAACCCTCGAATTTATTAAATGGTTGGGTATTTCTGTACCGGAAGCAACCAGTTTACGTATTTTACAATCTGAAAACCCATTAAAGGAATCTTTGCTGATCAGTCGCAATAATTTTGAACAGGTTATTCAAGCTTGTATTCCGTTGGGGATTCCATTGGGATTAAACATCGAAAGTTTAACTAATCGCAAGGAAGAGATCGACGCAGCTATATTATTATTTAAATTGTTAAAAGCGACATTAGATCTAAAATTAGCAGAGTCGCAACTTTAATCTTAATTATGGTTTGAATAATCTGTTCGTGGGGAAAAAGGAATTTATGGCAAGTTTAAGTCTAGAAGAGCAAAATGAATTAACACGTATTGCGGTACGTGGTGGTCAAATTTTGCTTCAGCATGGTGCTGAAAGTCGTATTATTGAACAGGTTACTCAACGCTTCGGTATGGCACTCGGTGCCGACAATGTCGAACTGTCGGTAAGCAGCGATGCCATTGTTATTACTACGCGGTTTGGAGAACGATGTGTTACCACTACGAGACGTTGTTATGACCGTGGAATCAATATGCATATGGTGTGTGAAGTCATGCGCATTTGTATCATGCTAGAAAAACAACTTTTAGATGGTAAGCAAGTTAAAAAACGCCTTAATCGTTTGACCCCATACAAATATAATCGTTGGGTAGTGGTATTGATGGTTGGTTTATCGTGCTCTAGCTTTAGCCACTTTTTTGGTGGCGATTGGCCCGTTTATATTACCACTTTTTTTGCATCATCCTGTGCCATGATTTTGCGGCAGGAGTTAGGGCATCGTCAACATAATCCCTTTGTAAACTTTGCGGCGGCGGCTTTTTTGGCGACGTCTATCGCCAGTATTGGTGTTATTCATCAATTTGGTGCAAATCCTGAAATTGCAATGGCTGCCAGTGTATTATTACTAGTCCCCGGTTTTCCATTAATTAATGCGGCTTCAGATATGCTTAAGGGCCATATTAGCACCGGCATTGCGCGTTGGGTTTTTGCAACGCTACTGACCATTAGTGCATCGATAGGCATTGTGCTATCGATGGTTGTGACTGGCGTTTGGAGCTGGATAGTTTAACCAAGGAATCGTTAATATGTTAATGGATATTTTACAGTTACTAAAAGAATTATTGATCGACGCTTGGTTTTCATGGATTCCAGCAGTGGGTTTTGCGATGTTGTTTAATGTCCCCAAAAAGTTATTAAAATATTGTGCGATTGGTGGTGCCTTTGCGCATAGCTTTCGTTATTTAATGATGCATTTTGGTATGCCTATTGAGTGGGCAACATTAATTGCCTCGAGTAGTATGGGGTTTTTAGGCTTATATTGGTCGAGGAAACATTTAGTGCCTCGCCCTGTATTTACTGTGGCGTCAGTAATTCCAATGATTCCCGGTAGTTTTGCCTTTACAACCATGGTTGGGATCGTTGAATTACATTCTGGCGGTTATAGTTTAGAGTTAATGCAATTGGTGATTGAAAACGGATTACGCGCTTTATTTATTATCGGTGCATTAAGTTTTGGATTATCACTACCATCAATATTAATTTACCGCGGCCGTCCAATTGTGTAAGCTGCGCGCAATTGATAAGAGAATAGGGTTTCCATATGTCTGATAAATTTTTTTTCAAAGGCAAAAAAGAGAAAAAACCAAAACATTCAAGTTATGGTTATAACACGAAACGTGCTGTTAAAGCAGGTTCACAAGAAGCGCCATTAAGCTTGGTAGTTAATAATGAGCAACGAAAAGCGGAAGTTGAATTACTGGTAAAAGAAAATGCATTATTTGCAGATATTAATATCGAACCTCAGGCCGATGAAAATATAAGTGAGCTTGAAGTTATTTTGAATAAGCCAAAAACAATACGCTTTGAGAAAACGCCAAACCGTAATGACCCCTGCTCCTGTGGTAGCGGTAAAAAATATAAAAAATGTTGTGGGTAATATCGACAGTTAATAAAAAAGCCGTTACTTAGTTAACGGCTTTTTTATGTTTATTTGTAAGGTGAATATTATTTACTCAAGCGATTTCAAGGAACGTAAAAATAAGCCTAATCCGCCAATTGCAAGAACGAGAATAACGATCAAATCAAATGCACTCATACTTCGCATTGAAAAATGAATCGAGGTGATGACACCAAAAATAAGGGCTGTTATAGATCCGATAGTCAGGATCCAACCAATAATATTTCTGCTGTTATAAAACACCATACCAATACCAAAAATGAAAGGGATCATCACCATTCCACTCGTGATTGAAAATTGATTACCGAGTCCTGAAAAACCATAAATCCGGTGGCTTAATGCAAAATGTGAAGAAACAGAAATTGCATTAAGTAACAGATAAAAACCACCAATCATCATGATTAAGCCGATAAAAAACTGGCCAACGCCACCCGATGAACCGCCTGCACCTTTCATGTTAATCTGCTCCTTAACCTTGCTCTAACAATGTACGTAAATCGATTAACGCTGCATTCGCACGAGAAACGTAATTAGCCATGACTAGAGAGTGATTTGCAACAAGTCCAAAACCACTACCATTTAAAATAATTGGGCTCCATACTGTTTCTTGGGTTGATTCTAGATCACGAATAATTTGTTTTAAGCTCGCTTTTGCATTCTTTTTCGCTAATACATCATCAAAGTCAATTTCTATCGCTTTTAACAGTTCTAAAATTGCCCAAGTTGCACCACGGCTTTCATAAAAAACATTATCAATATCAATCCAATCTGTTTTTACCAGTGTTTGATCTGCTGTATAAGTTGCTTGTTTTGCGGTTGTATCACCGGCTAATTCAGTGTTATAACGTTCTTGACCAACGCTTGACGCTAAACGTTCAGAAATAGAACCAAGACGTTTTTCAACTTTGCGTAGCCAGTCACTAAGGTTATCGGCACGCGTATAAAATTGTGCATCGGATTGGTTCGAGTCGACTAAACGAAGTCGATAACGTTTTAAGGCGGTGATTGCATCTTTATATTCACTTTCAGCGCTTGGTAATGCCCAGCTTTTTTGAGAAATATTGAGCTTACTTTGTGCAATTTCAAGATCTTTATCGCTCGCAGATTGAGATTGTGAACGACTGAAATCTAAACGCATGACTAATGCTAAGTCACGTACTTGCTCTAATACGCCATATTCAAAAGAGGGCATATTATCCATTAATATTCCTGGTGGCGTCATGTCGTTTAGTGTAAAGCCGCCTGGTTTTTCCACTAACCAACTTGTAAGGTCAATTAACGTGCTTGTTGTTGTGTAGCCAGTGACAATTTCATGGTTATTTTCTTTTGCAGTTTCTGCTGTTTTTGCTTTTATATCGTAAGTAGATGGCATTAGTCCCCAGTATATAGAGACTAACCACACGATAAATGAAACAATAACAAGGCCACTAATAATGCCTTTTTTAGATGTGGGTGACATGTATATTTCCTATTAATAATTTGTATGTTGATTATCATAACAAAATCAATATTTTTTAGGCATCATTTTTTTAAATAAACTGTAATATCAAAAACTTATTTTATGATAATCTTGATGTTAAATGACATAGATAAGGATTCGAATGAAGATTTCAATGATTGTGGCAATGGCAGAAAATCGCGTCATTGGTTTAGATAATAAAATGCCGTGGCACTTACCGGGTGATCTTAAATTTTTTAAACGTGTGACACTTGGCAAGCCTGTCATTATGGGGCGAAAAACCTATCAATCTATTGGCCGTCCTTTACCGGGAAGAATGAATATCGTGCTAACCCGAGATAATGATTTGCACATCGAGGGGGTTACTTGTGTACAAACCGTTGAACAAGCATTGGCATTAGTGGCTGATGTCGAAGAAGTGATGGTTATTGGAGGCGCGACCATTTATCAACAATTTTTATCTAAGGCAACGCGTTTATACCTAACGTTTATCGATCTTAATGTGGATGGTGATACGCTATTTCCTGATTATCAGGCAATAGCGGATTGGAATGAAATCGATCGGGAAGCGCATACTGCCGATGATAAAAATGCACATAATTATCAATTTGTAACATTAGAGCGCGAATAATTGGAAAACCATCAGAAAATGTCTGATGGTTAAATTTCAAGGATTTGATCCAATTAGAAGTTATTATCAAGCAGAGCTTTGAGTACCCGACGACGTGAAATAACACCAATCACTTTGTTTTCACCGTTAATCACTGGGTAGTTTTTCGGTTGTTTTCCAATCATTTTCTCAGCTAGGGTGAAGATGGTTTGATCTGCCTGAACACTGAGTACTTCTGTTCGCATAATATCTTTTACCAGACTAATACTGTGATTATGGTAAGCAAATTGAGTTGTAACATGGAGACATTCTTGTTCTGAAATCCAACCAATTAGTTTATTATCGATATCTACAACGGGCCCGCCCAGTGCTTCTTTTTTGATTAATTCTATTGATGCGGTAATAACAGGCATTTCCATATTTATTTTCGCAAAATTAACATCCATAAAGTTTTTTACGATCATTTCTTTCATTTTTAATACCTTAGTTTCCATTCTGGTAACAGAAATAATAGACGTAACCCCAATGCGATGCAATCTAGGTAGAGAAAGCTAAGGAGCAAAATTTGCTTAAATAATAGGATTCTAAAATAATAGAGACAGTGAATGTTAGTGGTGAAAACATGAATAATAGATATATTATATCGAGATAAAAAATCTCGTTAAGTTTAATTGTTATTGATTAGAATGTTTTCTTTAATTGATTCTATTGTGGCGTAAAGTATTTAACCACTAGTTTTATGTTATCTGGTTGTTAATTTTATGTAATGTGTTTTTTGTGTTTGCTAGCATTTTATATAGATGTAAATAATTGAGAGAAATAAGCTAAAAAATATTTTAATTTTTCTCTTTTTCTCTCAAAATTAAGCTAATGTTTTGTTGATTAACGCTCTGTCTATGCAATAGTAACGGGATTATTACAAATGAGATTTTTTTTATTTTAATTTAAATTTTCCAACCAATGTGTCTAATTGTTCATTTGCACGGGTGAGTTTTTGGGTACTATCGACGGTTGCTTGACCGTTGGTTTTTAGTGCCTGAACCATTTGATTAATGTTATGCATATTTCGACTGACTTCTTCACTTACTGAACTTTGTTCCTCGGATGCCGTTGCTATTTGAGTGTTTAATGTATTAATTTCCACAATAAAATCAGTCATGATATTAAGGCTGTCTGTTACTTTTTCAGTATTGTGAGCGGTACGTTCACAACTTGATTTTGTTGTATCCATCGCGGTGACTGCATTTTGAGCATCTTGACGTAATGTGGTTAATATGGCGTTTATTTCAGCCGTACTCGTTTGCGTTCTTGCGGCTAAGGAACGTACCTCATCGGCTACCACTGCAAAGCCTCTGCCTTGCTCTCCAGCTCGAGCTGCTTCAATGGCTGCATTTAGTGCGAGTAAATTTGTTTGATCAGCTATTTCACCGATAACACTTAATACATTAATTATTTGTAATGTATTCTCATTCATGGTGTTGATATTTGTTGATGCAGATTGGACTTCCCCAACTAATGCAATCACACTGCTAGATGCTTCAGATACCGTGTCTTTGGAAATTATTGCTTGTTCATTGGCTTTGTGGGTATTCTCTGCCGTATCGGCGGCGTGTCTTGCAACACTTTCAGAGTTTGCATTCATTTGAGTGAGAGCACTTACTACTTGTTCTGTTTCAGAAGCATGGTCGATTAACTCTCGGTTATTTAATTCAGATTGTTGTTTAAGTTGAATGACACTTTCGGTTATATGGTGTGATGCCTCTGAGATATCAATAATCATACTTTGCAGGTAACTAATGAATTTATTCACAGAGTGACTAATATCACTTAGTTCATCATTGGAAGTAACCTCAATGCGAGATGTTAAATCAGCTTCACCCGTAGAAAGTATATCTATGCGTTGTTTCAGTGTGATTAAGCCCTTCATAATTGCACTAACTACCCAAATAGCAATAATAAATGACAAAATTAATAGCACTGAGAAAACAGTAATAGTGGACGATATTTTTGAATCGAAAATACTCTCACTGGCATCTGTTAAGCTTTTTTGAACCGTTGTAATTTCACTTTCATTGGCTCCCGTTGCAATTGTCCATCCCCATTCAGGAAAAATATGGCGGGCATAAATAAGTTTGTTTTCGGCTTTATTGGTGACTGTATTTTGATAAGGAAGGGTAATAAATGTTTCCGTTTTGCCTTTTATTTTTTCCGTTAGTGTTTGGCTTTCCGAGTTTGTCTTGCCAATTTTTTCAGTTTGATAGTGTGCTAGTATTTTTCCTGTTTTATCTTGGATCCAGAAATAGCCATTTTCACCGTATTTAGCTGCCGTGATAGTTTGTAAGGCTGCATTGATAGATTGTTGTTTTAACGTATTGATGTATTCACTGGTTGCAAACACTAAATTAAGTGGTTCAAAGTAAAATGAGGCGGTGATTTTATTTTCAACCTGTTGTGTTTTAGGGTTGAGATAGGGGTATTGACTAAAACCGGTATTATCCGCTTTTGCTGCTGAAATAATACCGCGTACAACAAAGTTACCGTCGGCATCGATTTTGTCGAACCCTTCAGCTCCTGCTGTATTAGGCGCAATACCAAAGGTTTTACTTCTCATATAACTTCCTTCGTAGGCAAAAAAGTACCGTCCATTCCCCCAACGGTAACTATTTACAAAGGCAATAATGTTTTTTTCGGCTAAATCGGGTGATTCACTAATGTTATAAATGTTTTCAATTGCTGCTTTGAAAGTATCAATATCTTGATGTAAGTTTTGTTTAATATTTTCAAGTGTGGATTGATTATAAAATTGTGTCATTGTGCGAGCCATTGTATCAACCTGGCCCTGTAGGTTTTCATGTAACAGTAAGCTGACTTTTTCTTTTACATTTATTTTTTCTTGGTTTAGAACGGTGTTTTTTGTTTGTAAGGTGTTGTAGATGAAAAAAATACTAATAATTAAAAGCGGCAGGCATAAGTTAATAATTAGTTTGGCTTTCATTGTTAGTTTCATCTAGGTATTTCCTTTAGTAAAAGTCATTTAAAATTATTATTGTTTTGTCCAAATATATTAGACACAGAAATACATTCTATAATCGAGATGCGCTTGTTGAACGTCTAAACTGAGGGAGAGGTCACTATATTCGTATTATTTTGAAGGTGTTTTTAATCTCTGATCGTCAATCATGAAAAACGTGTCGATAACTACCATTACTTAGTTTAATCGTTATTGTTTTTGTCACTGGGTAATAAGCGCTTTAAATAAAACAACAATAGGATCACCATCACAATGCATGGTTAACTTTTGTGATCCGATCCTGATTAAATGCAGTAAAGCGTTGTAATAAGTGGCTCATCAAATAGGGTGGCCTAGCATTTTAGATAAACATCCATGAATGAGGCTGAAGTTGAATTCAACTCAAATTAATGCACGTTTAGTTGTTATTTAAGTGGGATATGAATAGTGAAATAAACTATTTCTGTCCAATATCTAATTATAGGAAAGGGTCTTTACTATGAAAAAAATATTTAAATCCATTTTGCTTGCTGCGAGTGTACTTACCTGTGCAACATCGATGGCTGCCGACTATCCTGCTAAAAATATTCGTCTTGTTGTACCGTTTGGTGCTGGCGGTGGTACCGATGCCGTTGGTCGGACGTTAGCAAATAGTGCAAAAGATATTTTGGGTAAAAATATTTCAGTGATGAATCGTACCGGTGGTGCTGGTGCTGTTGGTATGAGTTTCGGTGCTCAACAACGCGCTGATGGTTATACATTAACGGTTGTGACCCGTGAAATTGCATCGTTACCTCAAATGGGGTTAATGCAACATAGTGCAGATGATTTTAAACTAATTCGTATGGTCAATTTAGATCCAGCGGTTGTGTTAGTAGCTGCTGACAGCCCATATAATACCATTAATGATTTGATTAAAGAGGCGAAAGCGAATCCTGGTAAAGTTAAATTTGCTTCTACAGCGGCACCAAATTTTTATTTAATGACATTAGAAAAAGACCAAGGCATTCGACTTAACGCCATTCCTTACAACGGCGCATCTGAAGCTATTCCTGCTGTGCTTGGACACCATACAGAAGTGACTATGGTGACGCCTGGTGAAGCGATTGCTCAGTTGCGTTCTGGTCAACTAAAAGCATTGGGCGTAATGTCAGAAGATCGTATCGCATTTATTCCTGATGTACCTACGTTAAAAGAACAAGGCGTAAATGTAACAACGGGGACTTGGCGTGGAATTGGTGCTCCTAAAGATACACCAGATGAAATTATTGAGACACTCGGTAAAGCATTCGATGAAGCAATGGCATCTGAAGAGTTTAAGTCTTTTATGGCTAAAGGTGCGATGACGATTCATAACTTAAATGCGCAACAATTTACTGATTTTGTTAAAAAAGATACGGAAGTGTTAGGTTCTTTAATTAACTAAATTATATTTTTACTGATGGTAGCAAGCTATCTGTTTTGATCAATAGATAGCTTGCTTTTTTATCTCTGATTGTATGTTGGCTAACCTTTCTCTATCATCTTTTTCTATTAGTTATTTCTTTTTTTACTCTATTCCTTCCGATATGAAATCAATAGACCTGCCACTGTAAATTTGATATTAGTTAATCATACTTTTAATAAATGGAGCATCATGGTGGATAATACGAAAGGGAGTTTGTTTATGGTTATTGCCATGGCGGCTTTTGCTATCGAAGATATGTTTGTAAAAGCTGCTGCGACAAGTGTGCCTATTGGTTTGATTCTAGTACTTTTTGGATGTGGGGGGACGGCTATTTTTGTGCTGTTAGCACGGCAACGAGGTGAACAGGTATTTCATCCAGCTATTTTATGCCGCGCTATTTTTCTACGTGTATTGTGCGAAATAACAGGACGATTAACCTATGCCTTAGCTATTACTCTAACTGCGCTTTCTAGTGCTTCTGCAATTTTACAGGCGACACCACTCATGGCCATGATTGGGGCTGGCCTATTTTTTGGTGAGAAAATAAATCTACGTCGTTGGGTTGCTGTCTTTGCTGGCTTTATTGGGGTGTTAATGATTATCCGTCCTGGTTTGGATGGTTTCGAAGTCGCGTCTTTGTTCGCTGTGGTTGCTACGATTGGATTTGCGGGAAGAGATTTAGCAACCAGAGCAGCGCCGTCTGTATTGTCTAATATGCAATTAGGTATTTATGGTTTTTTTATCTTAATCCCAACGGGGTTAGGTATGCTGATTTATAATGAACAAACACTCGCGTTAAATACAATAGCAAGTTTACAAATAGTTGGCGCGACTGTTTTTGGGGTAGGGGCTTATAATGCGTTAACCATTGCAATGCGGACGGGGGATGTCTCCGTCGTTTCGCCATTTCGCTATACGCGATTATTGTTTGCCTTAATCATTGGTGTTTTTGTGTTCTCTGAACAGTTAGATATTATGACAATACTTGGCAGTTTATTGATTGTTTCAAGTGGTGTGTATACCTTAATGCATAGTCGTAAACAAAAGAAAGCAGTGCCTAAGGGGAAACTTAGGCGTTTGGTTTAAGCTGACCTAGTTTAAGCATGTATGGTGATTAAAATACATGTTAGCTGTGTTATTGATTTTGCAATTAGAGCAATCAGTAATCAATATTTTGCTTTCATTTTTCAAGTCGATCATCTAATGAGTTGAACGAGTATTATTTTATTGTTGAGGGGACTGAAAAGTATTTTTTATCTTCCCAGCGTAGCATGGTTAAACTATTTCCCCATACACACCCTGTATCAAGCCCATAGATATTTGATTTATTTACTTTGCCCATCAGGGATGCCCAATGACCAAATAGTATTGAGCGATTTGGCTTAAGGGTTATCGCCTCGTACCAAGGTGTTAAGTTGGCATTGTTTGTTTGTTCGGGTGATAGTTTATTTTTAAAATCTAAACTACCGTCCGGTAAACAATAACGCATACGAGTGAATGCATTGATAATGAAGCGCATTCTTTTAATACCTGTTAAGTTATTTGACCAAGAGCAGGGAGCTCCTCCGTACATATCAATTAACAGCTGTTTATAATTTTCCGATTGCAGTTGAACTTCTATTTCCTTTGCTAATTTTTCTGCTTTCTTTAGTGACCATCGAGGGTAAACACCGGCATGGACTAGTGCGAATTTGAATGCTGGATGACGGCGCATCAATGGTTGAAAACGAAGCCATGTTAGTAACGTATTGCAATCAGGTGCTTCAAAGATTGGCGTCAGATTATCTTTTTTATGATTGGGGAAAATACCTTCATTAATTGATAATAAATGCAGATCATGGTTACCTAATACAATTTTAGCTGTATCACCCAATCCTTTTATAAAACGCAAGGTTTCAAGTGACTTTGGACCTCGGGTGATAAGATCACCGGTAAACCATAGTTCATCGGTATTTTGATTGAATTGTGCCTGAGTAAGTAAAGACTGCAATTCATCATAGCAACCGTGTATATCACCAATAATATAAGTGGCCACGTATCTATTGAGCCTTCATATCATAAACATAATTAGCAATATTGACATAGTCTTCAACGCTAATGTTTTCAGCGCGTTTGGTGGTATCAATCCCAATTTCTTGTAATTGTTCTACGGTCAATAAATCGCGTAAACCATTACGAATTGTTTTACGTCGTTGATTAAACGCCATTGAGCAAACTTGGTTGAGTACTTTTAAACTTTTAGCCACAAAAGGAGGATGATCATAAGGCTCTAAACGAACGACGGCCGAGTCAACTTTAGGTGCTGGAATAAATGCGGTTGGTGGGACTTCTAATACTGGAATGACTTTACAGTAGTATTGTGCCATGACGGTTAATCGCCCATAGGCTTTGCAGTTTGGTCCTGCGCAAAGACGATTAACGACCTCTTTTTGAAGCATAAAGTGCATATCTTTGATTTTGTTTGCAAAGCTAAAAAGATGAAACATTAGGGGAGTAGAAATATTGTAAGGCAAGTTACCGAATACACGCAGCTGTCGCTCTTCGCTAGCTAGCTGACCAAAATCAAATTGCATCGCGTCTGCTTGAGTTATTTTTAATTTATCACCTAGAGTTGGATGCTTTTGTAGGCGCGCTGCTAAATCTTTATCTAATTCGACAACATTTAAGCAATTTACTTTTTCAGCAACTGGCTCGGTTAGTGCACCTAAACCAGGACCAATTTCAACGATATTGTCTTCAGGCTGTGGTGCGATAGCGGCAACGATTGAGTCAATGATGTAATCATCGTGCAAAAAGTTTTGACCGAAACGTTTTCGTGCTGTGTGCCCTAAGTGGGTTTTTCCATTCATGTAAAATTTGCCTTGTTCTTTAGGTGTTACTTAATACTGTTGCTCATGGTAATTGCTTCTTCGACGGCGCAGAATAAACTACCTGAATCTGCTTTACCAGTACCGGCGAGATCTAACGCGGTGCCGTGATCCACTGACGTGCGAATAAAGGGCAGTCCTAGGGTAATATTGACCGATTTTCCAAATCCTTTGTATTTTAACACAGGGAGACCTTGGTCATGATACATGGCTAATACGGCATCAGCTTTTTCTAAATATTTTTCTTGAAATAATGTATCGGCGGGTAAAGGGCCGATTAAATTAATATTGTTGCCACGTAATTTTGCTAAGGTTGGTTCAATGGTGTCAATTTCTTCATGCCCCATATGTCCGCCTTCACCAGCATGTGGGTTTAATCCACAAACGTAAATCGTTGGCGAAGCAATCGCATATTTTTTTTGAAGCTCGGCATTTAAAATTTCAATGACTTCCGTTAAGCGTGCTTCGGTGATGGCGCCTGATACATCAACAAGCGGAAGGTGAGTCGTAGCGAGAGCAACGCGTAATCCGGTTGTTGCCAACATCATTACCACTAAATCAACATCTGCTTGCTCTGCAAAAAATTCGGTATGACCACTAAATGGGATGCCTGCATCGTTAATAATGCCTTTATGTACCGGTGCAGTGACTACGGCTGAAAATTCACCTGATAAGCAACCTTGGCTTGCAAAACGTAACGTATCTAATACAAATTGGGCATTTTTTTTATTTAACACTCCCAATTGTACAGGTTCAACAACGGGCAAGTGAGCAACGGTTAACTCGCCGTGTTGGGAAGGTTTAGCTGGTTGTGTTGGGTCATATTCAATGATGGTTATATTTTCATTGAGTATTTTGACTCGCTCAATCAGTAATTGCTTATCGCTGCATACAACAAGCTGAACTGGCCATGTTTGTTTTGCAAGTTGTAAAACAAGATCAGGGCCGATGCCACTCGGCTCACCTGCAGTAATGACGATAGAATTAACCATTATTGTGCCTCAAGGATATAATCTGGATTAGTGATTTTTATATATGCTTCTTGACGAATTTCATTCAGCCAAGCATATGCTTCAGCGGGAAATCGTTGTTGAAATATAATTGAGTAAGCTTTCTGTTTCGTTGCTTGCTCAGTGGTGTCTGATTTTCGTTTGTCCATGACTTGCAGTAAATGCCATCCATGAACTGTTCTGAATGGTTGACTGATTTCACCAATAGGTAATGATAATGCCAAATCTCTAAATTCAGGAACATAAATAGTGGGATCTGCCCAACCTAGTTCTCCGCCTTTAACCGCAGAACCAGGATCCTGTGAATGTGCTTCCGCTAATGAAGCAAACGTAGCTTTACCATCAACGATTTCTTGGCGGTATTGGGTTAATAATGTTTGTGCTTTTTCATCGCTTAAGACAACATTTGGTTTTAGTAGGATATGGCGGGCATTTACTTCAACCGTTTCTACATTCTGTGAACCTTTTTTATCTAACACTTTAATAATATGGATACCAATTTTACTACGGAAGGGACCAATAACTTGGTTTTTCTTGGTTTTTATTTCATCAAATACATCGGAAAATAATGTTGGCATTTGATCGATTGTCATCCAACCCCAGTCACCGCCTTCGAGTGCTTTTGGACCTTGAGAGTATTTCGAGGCTAATGAAGATATATCGGCCCCTTGTTGTATTTGCGATAGAATTTGTTTAGCGCGTAAATCGACTGCATTTTGTTCTGCAACTGAATTATTGCTATCTACTTTTAACAGTATGTGAATAAAGTGAAATTGGGTTGTTTTTTGGCCCTGTTCATTAATTCGTTTGACCATTTGCTCGACTTCTAAATCAGAGATATTAATACGACGGCGTACTTGAATTTGTCGTACTTCATTGATCGTTAATTCATTACGAATATTATCAACAAATGCTTGATAGCTTTCACCATTACGTTTCAACTGTTGTTGATATTGGGTCAGTGTTAGCCGTTTTTCTTTCGCTATGTTTTCAAGTGTTTGTTGTAATTGTGCATCATTAATGCGTAAACCAATGCGTTCTGCAATTTGTAACTGTAAGCGATCACTAATTAACTTATCGATCAGTTGTTTTTTTAAGGCTGCTTCATCGGGTAAAGATTGTCCATTTTCCAGGGAACGACTTTTTACTTCTTTTTCAATCCGATTCAAATCACTGGTTAAGATAACATCTTCATTAACGACGGCTTCAATGTGGTCTAATGGTTGTCTTTCTGCAAAGGCCTGAGAGGTAAGCACAGATACGCAAAAAAATGACAGGAGCATGTTATTAATTATTTTCATTTTTGTTCCATTATTGTAAGTAAAAAGGGCGGCCATAATCAAATAAGCTATCAGAACCGCTACCTGATGCGGCACCACCTAAGCCTTTAAGTTCAAAATTAATTTCATAGGTTGTTTCTGTTTCATATTCTTCGGTATCGGTATCCATTGAAGTTAAATATTTATTATAAGTAAATCCAAGGGACCAACAGCAAGACTGGTATTTAACACCAACAATACTTTCATAGGGGTGTAAATATTCAAGGTCATAGTAATAGCTTCCGAATGAGGTCCACTGTTCATTTATAGACCAATTAAATTTTGAGCCTAACTGGTTTACTAGGTCATCGTCATCACCATCTTCTTCAATCGCAATATAACGATAATTAATTTGTGCGTAGGTATCATGTTTCCAACGTTTTTCGATTGCTAAGTTACTATTTTCAATTTCATTATTGTCAGCATCCCATTCGGATCCTGCATGGAAAAAGTATTTGTCTTTTAAATTAACATCAAAGTCAGCAATGATTGATGTACCGCTGATTGTTTCATCATCCGTTGAGTCATCATCATAGTCCGGTGTATTGGTTTTAGAGGGGGTGAAATAGTAATTTTGACCAATGGCAAAACGGACTTTTTCCTGACCTTGATCATTCAATATACTACTGGAAAAACCAAATGTTAATAAATTAGCATCGGCGATTCGGTCATAGCCAGAAAAACGATTGTCACGGAATAATGCATAATAATCCTGTTCCATTTCAGTACTGTCATAGATCCCTATTTCAGATTGATCTCGATAAGGTACGTATAAGTATTGTACTTGAGGAACTAATGTTTGTTTAAAATTACTATTAGAAAATATAAAGTCACGTTCAAAATTTAGCCCTGTTTTTATTTTAAAAGACGGGATATAACGTGTTGTATTTTCGGCTAAGTCATCATAATCGTAACTCGTATCATCTGGGATAGATTGTTGGTAATAACTCATACGATATTTAAGTTCAGTGTTAACAAAAAACGAATTGTAATAAAGTGGTAATGTTAGTTTGGGCTCTAAATGAATACGCGTTCCGGTATAAACATCATCACTACTGTGGTCAAACCGAGTGATTTCGGAATACCAATCAAATTCTAAACCTTTCCATCCCAGTGGTGCAAATTTGCTGAATGATAATTTTGGCAATACCTTGTGGGAAATATTATCTTCATCGGCATCTAGTACTTGGAAATCTCGAATTTCCAATTCACTTTCCCAGCTTGTTTGGCTATAACCTAATGTTGCGGTTTGCAATAGCTGACTATCCGTATAAGTACCGTAATCGGTATCAATATCATCAAAATAATCATCGTCACTTACTTGGGTATAATCGGCGCTGAAACTCCAATTTTTTGTTAATTCAAGAGAATGTTCCCAATGATTTAAATAACGGGTGTCATTGTAAATACGATCATCTTCTAGGTATTCGGTAGCAAATTTACCATCACCAAAATCAAATAAATAACGATATTCCCCCTTAACCATTGTGCCTCGGTTCGCCATATAAACAGGTGTTATTGTCGCATCCATATTATCGGTAATATTAATGTACAAAGGCTGAGTGAAAGTGAATCCATTCGTATCTGCAAACTCATAGGTAGGAAATAATATTCCTGTTTTGCGCTTATCACTGGTGGGGTAAGTTATATAAGGTAAATACAATACAGGCACATCTTTAATTCTAAGTACTGCGTTATAGGCACTAGCAACGCCTTCTTCATTATCAATGTAAAGCGTTGAGGCATTAATTGACCAGGTTGTATCTCCTGGTGGACACGCACTATAAGAGGTGGCGTTTAATTCATAAAGATCCTGGCCGTTATCATAAATTTGTTCAGCGTTACCGCGTCCTCCTTGACCATGAAATTGATAATCAACTTGTTTCATGGTGGTTTCATCGGTACTCAATTGGGTTTCGATACTATCTGAATTAAGTGTTAAATCACCGGTAACAAAATTAATATTTCCTTCTGCAGATGCCATTTGATCATTTTGGGAATAGGTTAATCGATCTGCTTTTAATTTTTTTATACCCTGTGTTAATTCAACATCACCTTCAAAGGAAAGTTTATTATCAATACTGTGAATCTTATCTGAATCAATATTAATGGGTTGTTGATTTAAGGGTAAAGGATTGTTATCAACAACAACGGGGGGAACATTGAAATAACATTGACTGAAGAAATAATCCGTTGAGCGAGGAACTTTCTCGGAGTCAGCTGTATTACTCGAGTTGTTATTATCGTCAACTTGATCAGTATTTGTTTCATCTGCAGATACAAAAGGAGAGGGTAATACGACTAATAATAGGAAGAGTTTTTTTAACATTGATCATTCACCAAAGTATCTTGAGTACTCAAAGCATTAAGCTTTAATCATGAAAACTAGAATTCGTTATGATAGAGCAAAGTGATGTAGGCTCCAATCTTTGTTGTCTATAAATTCTCTAAATTTGCTTATTTTACGTAAATAATTGGTAAATAGTCGAATAGTTAGTCAAAATAGCGACATTATTGCTTTCGTATTTTTATTAATAAGGTTTTTATTGTTATGCGCATTTGGGGAAAAGTACTCGGTGGTATCTTCGGATATATGTTCGGCGGTTTTTTTGGCATGCTGTTGGGCATTTGGTTAGGTAGTCGTTTCGACCGTGCAACTTCGATTAATTTTAATGTACAGGATGGCATTTTTGGTAATGCAGCGAGCAGCCAAGAAAAGCAAAAAGTGTTTTTTGACACCACTTTTTCTGTAATGGGACATTTGGCGAAGGCAAAGGGGAATATTACGCAAATTGATATACAAATTGCTAATGCGTATATGGATCAAATGCGTTTACGTGGTGAAGCGCGTTCGCAAGCACAGGCCTCATTTTCGTTAGGTAAAGAGCCTGACTTTCCATTAAAAGAGAAACTGACTGAATTTGCACAAATGGTCAGGGGCGATCGTAATGTTTTACAAATGTTTTTGGGGATTCAAATACAAACCGCCTATGCTGATGGACTGATAGAAGAAAAAGAAAAAGAAATTCTTTATAAAATTGCTGAATATCTTGGTTTTTCACGTTTTGAATTAGAACGCTTATTACAAATGATTGAAGGGCAACAACAGTTCCATCAAAGACAACAAGGCGGTTCTTATCAAGGTCAACAGCAAACGGTTAATGAAGATGATTACTATAAGGTGTTAGGGGTAGAAAAATCAGCTACAGATAAAGAAATAAAGCGTGCATATCGAAAACTGATGAGTCAACATCATCCCGATAAATTAGCATCAAAGGGATTGCCAGAAGAGATGATGATTTTGGCCAAGGAAAAAGCCCAGGATATTCAATCTGCTTATGAATCATTACGTAAGATTCGCGGTTTTAAATAAGCGTGTTTATTCAATTTCTGCAGCGTTATTGCTTGAAGTTAGTTTTTGCTTTAAGCCTGCTGCTTGGATTGCAGTTACCGCATTTTCTTCAGCAATATGAGCATCGCTTGGATGCTCATTACTTAGAAGCTCAATCTCAATTACAACAATATCAACATCTCGCTGATCTTTATTTTTTAGGGGATATAAATGCACTTATTACAAAGCATGATCAAAGTGATGATGTAGTTTTTAATAAGGAAGCGGTAGTTATTCAAAATAGTGTCAATCGGGTTGAGGATTTGAGCGCTAAAAAACAGGCATTAACAGGTGGATTAGTGAGTCGTCTTTTATTTCTTGTTGGCGAAATTAATCAACCACTTTTTATCGAAACAAAAAATAATTATAAAGCTGAAATTGTACTAAATAGAGATGCCATTGTTATCGGTTTAGCAGCTGCATTAGTTAGCAGTTTGTTGTTGGAGTTGTTATTTATATTGATTATTTATCAATTTAAATTAATACGTCGTTATTTCCATAATCAGAAAAAGTCCTCTAAAAGCGTTAATTAGTTGTCTTTGCAGCTTTGTTCACCTTGTTTATTCTTTAATTCTTACCTATTTAACTTTAAATCTATTAACGACTTCTTTATTATGCTGTATCAAATATTTTATCTTATACGTTATTTCATCTGCCTACTGATATGAGGCTGTTTTATTGATTAGGTGATATAACATACTGAACTTTCATTCGGAGCTTAATTCATGTCTACATTTGCACTTGCCTTTGGTACTGCTACTAAAAACCGCGAACAAAAAATAATCGAAGCATTTTTTCCAAATCCTTTACTGGCACCAAGTGACGATCTTGTTGCCGTTATTGGTGGTATCGTGGGATATAAAGAAGGTAATCAAGTTATTGAAGTTACTGCCGAGGTCGCAGAGCAATTAGCGGCTGCGTTTAATGGTGCAAATGAAACAGCAAATGCTGATTTTGCAGTTGCTGCTGCAAAGTCAACACAGCCACTTGTATTAGTTATTTTAGCAACAGATGAAGCGCCTGTTACCGCTGCTGAAGGTTTCTTAAAATTACAACTTATTTCACATCGTTTAGTTAAACCACACGGTGTAGTGTTAGATGGCGTTTTTGGTGTTTTACATAACATTGCATGGACAAATAAAGGGGCTATCGATCTACCTGAGCTTGCAGAACGTCAAATTGAAGCGCGTTTAAATGGTGAAACGATTATTGTTGATTGCGTTGATAAATTTCCTAAAATGGTTGACTACGTAGTGCCTGCTGGCGTACGTATTGCTGATACTTCGCGTGTACGTTTAGGTGCGCATGTTGGTGAAGGCACAACGGTAATGCATGAAGGCTTTATCAACTTCAATGCAGGTACAACGGGTGTTAGTATGGTTGAAGGCCGTATTTCAGCCGGAGTTATGGTTGGTGAAGGTAGTGATATCGGTGGTGGTGCTTCAATTATGGGGACACTGAGTGGCGGCGGTAAAATGGTCATCAGTATTGGAGAAAACAGCCTGTTAGGTGCTAATGCTGGATTAGGATTTCCATTAGGCGACCGTTGTACTATCGAGTCTGGTCTTTATGTCACTGCTGGTTCTAAAATTAAATTGTTGGATAATGAAGGTAAAGAAGCGGGATTTGCTAAAGCACGTGAATTAGCGAATAAAAACGACTTACTTTTCCGACGTAATTCTATGACTGGGCAAATTGAATGTTTAGTGAATAAAAGTGCCGTTGAATTAAACAGCATGCTGCATTCAAACTAGTCACCTATATTGATATAAAAGGAGCTTAGATGCTCCTTTTTTGTTTTTATGACATTCCTAGATACAATAATTAATCATTATCCCCTTGATAGCTATTGCTCTAATATCCGGTTTGCGCCTGACACTGCATTTGGATATAGCATAGGTATAAATAAATCGTAGATATAATTAGTTAGCCTATTTTGAATATTTAGCGAGGGAACGAAGTGCTTTTTGTAATGCAGGGTCTGCATTTTCTGCTAAAGATAAAAAAGATTGCGCTACATCATTTGGCATTTTACTCGCTGGTTTAATATGTTTTCGAGGCTTGCGTTTAGGTTTATCGGCAAGTTCTTTTAATCTTGGATTTACACTAAATTTCAATTTTAGTAGAGCAGGTGCTTCCTGTCGTAAGAGAGATAAAATATCATTACGCATAAATTGTAAGCGTAATTGCCAAGTTGCATCGGGAATTTCTATTAACAAACTCCCATTTTGTAAATTTCCTATTCTACAACCGGCTATATTATGTTGTTTCAAATAGCTTTGTAGTAAACTATCTAATTTTGTAATTAGATTTGTGTTTTGTTGTAACCCGTTTTTTTTAAGTAAAAAAGAAACAGGTTTCGGTGTACGTGATCTATTCATTATTTTTTATCAACAGTGAAAGCAGAGATATGAGTATAACGGTAATTTATTCAATGAAGGAAACACAACATACGTTTTCTTTAACAAAAAAGAAACTACTTGTTATTTTGTTTGGTTTTCTTTTACTCATTATCGCCAGTTTTACTGCTGTTCAACAGGTTTATCAGCAACAGTTACAACAATTTAAAACGATAACGTTACAGAATAATGAAATAAGTAAAGCACAAGAAATACAAGCTATAAAGTCTGAAAGTGATGAAAAATTACTCGTGCTTGCCAATAAAATTGGTGAATTACAGGCTCAAATGAATCGTTTAAACGCCCTGGGTGAACGGGTTATTGAAAAGTCTCAATTACCTACCGAGGAATTTAACTTGGAAATGTCTGTACCTGAAGGCGGTCCTATGATTGAAGCCAGTGAGCTTCATTTTGAATATATGGATTTACGGGATCAAGTTAATAATATTGATCAAAGCCTAAAAAAACGGGAAAAACAATTTGATAAGCTTGAAATTACATTAAATCATCTCCACTTAAATAATCAGGCATATATTTCAGGAAAGCCAGTTGCAGGTAAACATGCGTGGCTTTCATCTCCTTTCGGGGCGCGTAAAGACCCCTTCACTGGGAAATTAACACAGCATAACGGTGTTGATATTGCTGGACAAACTGGCATGGCTATTATTGCTACAGCAGCAGGGGTCGTGACAGAGGCAGGTGAACATACAGGTTATGGTTTTTTAGTTGAAATTCAACATGGCAATGGAATGGTGACGCGTTATGCACATGCAAAAGCCGTCACTGTATCAATAGGAGATATCGTTAGTAAGGGACAACAAATAGCAATCATGGGAACGACAGGACGCTCCACAGGGCCTCATGTACATTATGAAGTATTACGAAACGGCAAACCAATCAATCCTAATTATTATATTCAGCGTAAAGCCGTTTAGAAAAAATAATTAATTTATAAATAATGAGAACAATAAAATGATCACACAACTAATGACCAAAATAATAGGCAGTCGTAATGACCGCTACCTTAAAAAACTTCGTAAAATTGTTAATGAGATTAATAAATTAGAGCCAGAGGTTGAAGCGCTTTCAGATGCTGAATTAAAAGCGAAAACAGCTGAGTTTAAAGAACGTATCGCTGGTGGTGAAAGTTTAGAATCAATTGAAGTTGAAGCTTATGCTGTTGTGCGTAGTGCATCTAAACGTGTATTTGGTATGCGTCATTTTGATGTTCAACTTATCGGTGGGATGATTCTAAATGAAAATAAAATTGCAGAAATGCGTACGGGGGAAGGTAAAACATTAACAGCGACATTACCGGCTTATTTAAATGCATTAACCGGTAAAGGTGTGCATGTTATTACGGTTAATGATTACCTCGCACGTCGTGATGCAGAGTGGAATGCTCAACTGTTTGATTTCTTAGGTTTAACCGTCGGTATTAACTTATCAGGTATGCAGCCAGAAGAAAAACGTACGGCCTATGCTGCTGATATTACGTATGGTACCAATAACGAATTCGGATTCGATTATTTACGCGATAATATGGCCTTTGAAGCTGGTCAACGTGTTATGCGTCCTCTTCATTATGCTATTGTCGATGAAGTTGATTCGATCTTAATTGATGAAGCAAGAACGCCATTAATTATTTCTGGTCCTACCGATGGCGATGCAACACTTTATACCAAAATAGATACGGTTATACCTTTGCTAACTAAGCAGGATAAAGAAGATACAGAAGAATATACGGGTGACGGTGATTACACTACCGACGAAAAAAATAAACAATCACTGCTTACCGAACGTGGTCAAGAAAAAGTGGAACGTATTCTTCAAGAGCGTGGTTTATTAGCTGAAAATCAATCGCTTTATTCAGCAACAAGCATCAGTATTTTACATCATGTTAATGCGGCATTACGTGCACACACCTTATTTGAAAAAGACGTTGATTATATTATCAATGAAAAAGGTGAAGTTGTTATCGTTGATGAGCATACGGGACGTACCATGCCAGGGCGCCGTTGGTCTGAAGGTCTTCATCAAGCGGTAGAAGCGAAGGAAGGGGTTCAAATTCAAAATGAAAACCAGACCTTAGCATCGATTACCTTCCAGAATTTCTTCCGTTTATACGAGAAATTAGCCGGTATGACAGGTACAGCCGATACTGAAGCATTTGAATTTCAATCTATCTATGGTTTAGAAACCATCGTTATTCCAACCAATAAGCCAATGCTTCGTAAAGATAAGGGCGATTTAGTTTATTTAACTGAAGATGAAAAATACCAAGCTATTATCGAAGATATTAAAGATCGCGCAGAACGTCGCCAGCCTATTCTAGTAGGGACTGTTTCAATCGAGACATCTGAAATATTGTCTAAATTACTGAATAAAGCAAATATCAAGCATAATGTCTTGAATGCTAAATTCCATGAAAGAGAAGCAGATATTGTTGCAGAAGCTGGCGCATTAGGTTCGGTTACTATCGCAACGAATATGGCGGGTCGTGGTACCGATATTGTACTAGGTGGTAATCTACAATCTCGATTAGAGAAATTAGGCGATTTAACACCTGAACAAATTGAAGCTGAAACGGCCAAATGGCAAGCCGATCACGATGCAGTATTAGCGGCGGGTGGTTTATACATTATTGGTACAGAACGTCATGAATCTCGTCGTATTGATAATCAGCTACGTGGTCGTTCGGGTCGTCAAGGGGATGCGGGGGAAAGCCGTTTCTACCTATCAATGCAAGATCCTCTGATGCGTATTTTTGCATCGGAAAAAGTATCTAATATGATGAAGAAATTAGGTATGGAAAATGGTGAAGCGATTGAGCATCCTTGGGTAACACGTGCGATTGAAAATGCACAACGTAAAGTTGAAGGTCGTAACTTTGATATGCGTAAATCCTTGCTTGATTATGATGATGTTGCTAATGAACAACGTAAAATTATCTACGAGCAACGTAATGGTGTAATGGACAGTGAAAAAATCACTGAAACCATTGAGCATATTTGGGATGATGTCTTTAATAGTTGTGTTGATGAATACGTGCCACAACAATCATTAACTGAGCAATGGGATTTAGAAGGTTTAGAGCGTCGCTTGAAGGCTGATTTCTTAATTGAGTTGCCGATTCAACAATGGTTGAAAGATGATCCAAATCTTCAAGAAGAAACCATTCGAGAGAATATCATCACCCATGCAACAGAAGCATACCAAGCTAAAAAAGAACTAGTGGGTGAAGATATCATTGGTAACTTTGAAAAATCAGTAATGTTACAAACCATCGATGCATTATGGAAAGATCACCTTGCGTCAATGGATCACCTTCGTCAAGGTATTCATTTACGTGGTTACGCGCAAAAAGATCCGAAACAGGAATACAAACGCGAATCTTTTGAAATGTTCCTTAGCATGTTGGAAAAATTAAAACATGATGTGGTGACGATTCTTTCTAAAGTACAAGTTCAAAGTAAAGAAGAAGTGGATCAAATTGCAGAGCAACGTCGCCAAGCAGAAGAGAAAGCGCGTATGGAAATGAAACATGCGCAAGCGAGTAATGGTGAACAAGCAGAAGAAGATGATAGTGCGAGTAACGAAAGTTTTGTAAGATCCGAGCGCAAAGTGGGTCGTAATGAACCTTGTCCATGTGGATCAGGTAAAAAATACAAACACTGTCATGGGAAACTCGGTCAGTAATTTATAACCACAAATTTAGTTTTTATAAAACCACTAATATCGTTAAGATGTTAGTGGTTTTTTTATGTGCAAAGCTAACTGATATAAGGCAATCGTGAGGAGTTTATACCAATTGTATTAAATATGTGCTCTAAATTTTGCGCTGGAAAAATGGTTTAGTTTGAGGCGAAAGTTGATGTAAATGGTGGTTCCCTTAACGAAACTTTCAACAAAGAAATAAACTATTTTAACCAGCAAAATAGATCAGCTAATTATTACGATTGGTATTAGAATGGCAGAGTTAAAGATTGCTGCATAAAAAAACGCAGAGACCATGACGATCACTGCGTTATTTTACTGAATATTGATCGCTAAAAGCGAATGTAAGTTTTTAGCTATTATGTTTACGAATAACCGTTAACATTTCTTTTAATAGTTTTGGATTTGCTGCAACAACGTTACCTGATTTCATGTAATCATTTCCACCATTAAAGTCAGTCATCATAGCGCCTGATTCTTTAAGTAATAATTCGCCTGCTGCAATATCCCATGGTTTTAAACCAAATTCCCAGAAACCATCCATACGACCTGCTGCAACATAAGCTAAATCAAGTGCAGCAGAACCGGAACGGCGCATATCTGCAACATCCATAAAGAAGTCTTTAAAGATAGCTAGGTATACATCGGTATGATGTTTTTGTTTGAAAGGGAAGCCCGTTGCTAAAAGAGTACCAGTTAATTTTGGCACTGTGTTAGTACGCGTGCGGTAACCATTGATTTGTGAGCTTTGTCCACGCACGGTAGAAAATAATTCATTACGAATTGGATCAAAAACAATACCGACTTCAGTGCGGCCTTTAATTTTTAATGCAATTGAAACAGCAAAATGTGGGATGCCATGAATAAAGTTAGTAGTTCCATCAAGAGGATCAATAATCCATTGGTGATCTTTATCTTTACCTTCATCAATACCTGATTCTTCAGCAATGATGCTGTGGTCTGGGTATGATTTACGTAAAGTACCAATAATTGCAAGTTCAGCTTCTTTATCGACGCTACTTACATAATCATTTAACGATTTTTCTTCAACTTCAACAGATTCAAGATTTTCGAAGCCTTTTGAGATTACTTTGCCTGCATTGCGGGCAGCACGAATCGCAATATTTAACATTGGATGCATTGGATCACCATTAGATTTTAAAAGAACATTTAACCAAACTAGATAAATATCTTATCGAGAAGATTGTTTATTTATCTAGTTTGGTAGGAAGGGAGATTCCTTCGGCGCAAAATTATACAGGGATTGGATTAATCTGCAATTGTTAATACCATTTAGATTGCTTTTTTATACTTCATGCCCATCGCTATTTTAAATACAAAAAAGTTAGTAACTACTCAGGCCGTCGCCCTTTAAGCTTATTTCATCGTTGAAAAATGCTCATTTAAACCACTAAACTGGGCTTTTTCGCCTTGAACTAAGCATAAATGGCTTATCCCTGAGTATTAACACTCTATTTATGACAAAAATTCATGAAATTTTAAAGGGTGCTGAGTAGTTACAAAAGTTAAACAGAGCGGTGAACGAATTACAGTCATAAAGATTGAAGATCTAGAGGATTAAATCAAGACGTGAGCATAACGAAAATATTTTAATTTTTGAATGTGGCTGACCAATGCATCTTGATTGGTAATGGATATAAATAGTGCTAAACTTTGCACTCTTTAATTTTAGCCCCTATCAAACCTGATAATTGGCAAGCTTGCAGTCAGTGTTATCGTCGTGTTTGATAATTATACCAAGGAATATAAATGCTAGATAATGTTCGTATCATACTGATTGGTACCTCCCATCCGGGAAATATAGGCAGTGCTGCGCGTGCTATGAAAACAATGGGGTTATCAAACTTAGTACTTGTTGATCCTGAGTGTGAAGTTGACGGTAAATCAAAAGCCCTTTCTGCGGGGGCAACTGATGTTCTCGAAAGTCACACAGTATTTTCGACCTTAGATGAAGCCATTGCGGATTGCGGATTAGTGATTGGTGCCAGTGCTCGACCAAGAACATTAGATTGGCCAATGCTTGATCCACGTGAAATGGGTGAAAAAGCAGTAGTAGAAGGTGCTAAATATCCTGTTGCATTAGTGTTTGGCCGGGAAAATAGTGGGTTAACTAATGAAGAATTACAGAAGTGTCATTTTCATGTATTTATTCCTGCCAATCCAGAATATAGCTCACTTAATTTAGCGATGGCAGTGCAAACCCTAAGTTACGAAATTCGAATGGCATTTTTAGCTTCTAAAGTTTATCCTGTTCAGGAAGAAGAATACCCGTTAGCGGAAGAGATAGAAGGAATGTTTAATCATTTAGAGCAAACATTAGTGGATACGCGCTTTATCGTTCCTGCACATCCTGGTTTAGTGATGACTAAATTACGACGTTTCTTTAACCGAGCTCGTCCAGAAATAAAAGAATTACGGATGTGGCGTGGTATATTAAGTAGTATTCAAAAATCACTGCCAGCTAACGAGACTAAATCTGCTGAAATAGAAGGAAATAAATCCGAGTAAAGTATGTGGTTTTTTACTTGACTAATTTGGTCGGGTATTATAATTTAAAACGCATTTGTTGATAATTATTCTTACCCGCAATAGAAGTGAAGTATTATGAAACTAACCTCAAAGGGCCGATATGCGGTCACTGCAATATTAGATGTCGCACTTAAAGAACACGGTGGACCTGTACCATTAGCGGATATTTCAGACCGCCAAGGTATTTCTCTTTCATATTTAGAGCAATTGTTTGCTAAGTTACGTAAACAAGGGCTTGTCAGTAGTGTACGTGGACCCGGTGGTGGTTATAAACTGGGTAAAGCACGCAGTGATATTTCTGTTGCAATGATAATTGAAGCGGTTAATGAAACCGTGACAATTCGTACTTGTACAGAGAATTGTGGTTGTGCTAAACAAGGTACACAATGTTTGACGCATGCCCTATGGGGTCAGTTGAGCGATCGTATTAATACTTTTCTTGATAATATTACACTTGAAGAGTTAATGACGTCGGATCATGTTCAACATATTTCAGAATTACAAAATATTAAATACAATCAAACTGCACAACTAGAAGTGAATGAGCTCTAAGTTGGCGTAGTGGAGAGCAAAATGAAATTACCTATTTACCTGGATTACGCTGCAACAACACCTGTTGATCCTCGTGTTGCAGAAAAAATGATGCAATATCTCACTATGGATGGAGATTTTGGTAATCCAGCGTCGCGTTCACATCGATTCGGTTGGCAAGCAGAAGAAGCTGTTGATATTGCACGAGAGCAAATTGCAGATTTAATTAACGCAGATCCTCGTGAAATAGTTTTTACTTCTGGAGCGACAGAATCCGATAACCTTGCAATTAAAGGCGTGGCGCATTTTTACGGTAAACGTGGTAAACATATTATTACAGCTAAAACTGAGCATAAAGCGGTATTAGACACATGTCGTCAGTTAGAGCGAGAAGGTTACGAAGTGACGTATCTTGAACCGCAAACGGATGGGATTGTTACGCCTGAACAATTACAAGAAGCACTACGTGAAGATACTGTATTAGTGAGCTTGATGCATGTAAATAATGAAATAGGTGTTATTCAAGATATTGCCGCTTACGGTGAAATTTGTCGTGCAAATAAAACTGTTTTACATGTTGATGCGGCACAAAGTGCAGGTAAAGTTGTCATTGATGTTCAAGCAATGAAAGTTGATTTAATCTCATTTTCTGGACATAAAGTTTATGGGCCAAAAGGTATCGGTGCATTATACGTTCGTCGTAAGCCGCGTATTCGTTTAGAGGCTCAAATGCATGGTGGCGGTCATGAGCGTGGCATGCGAAGTGGGACGTTACCTACTCACCAAATTGTTGCTATGGGAGAAGCATTTCGTATTGCACAGGAAGAAATGGGCGTTGAAAATGAACGTATACTTGCTTTACGTACTCGCTTACTTGATGGTTTGAGTGATATGGAAGAAGTTTATGTTAATGGTTCCCTTGAAAAACGGGTTGCAGGTAATATTAATATCAGCTTTAACTACGTGGAAGGTGAGTCATTAGTGATGGCACTCAAAGATTTAGCTGTTTCTTCTGGGAGTGCTTGTACTTCTGCGAGCCTTGAACCTTCCTACGTATTACGTGCTCTCGGTCGTGATGATGAATTAGCGCATAGCTCAATTCGATTTAGTATTGGTCGCTTTACCACCGAAGAAGAAATTGATTATGCGATCAAGATTATTCGTGAAAATATTGGCCGTTTACGAGATATGTCACCACTTTGGGATATGTACAAAGAAGGCATCGATATTAATAGCATTGAGTGGTCTCACCACTAAATTCAAGGGAAGAAATCATGGCTTATAGTGAAAAAGTAATTGATCATTATGAAAACCCTCGCAACGTTGGTTCATTTGATAAAAATGACCAAAATGTCGCTACGGGTATGGTGGGGGCTCCTGCCTGTGGTGATGTAATGAAATTACAATTAAAAATAAATAATAGCGGTGTGATTGAAGACGCTAAATTTAAAACCTATGGATGTGGCAGTGCGATTGCTTCAAGCTCATTAGTTACTGAATGGGTCAAAGGTAAAACATTAGACCAAGCAAGTGCCATTACTAATACCGAAATATCAACGGAGCTCGCCTTGCCGCCGGTTAAAATCCATTGTTCTATTTTGGCTGAAGATGCAATTAAAGCGGCTATTGATGACTATAAAAGTAAACATCCAGATAAATAAAAATTGAATAGATTGTTTATTTCTAATCGGTATAACCTTATCCCTGAAAATGTTAAAAAGTATTGGAGTTGATTTTGGCGATAACAATGACAAAATCTGCAGCAACACAAGTCGCTGCTTTTATTGCTAACCGTGGCAAGGGGTTAGGTTTGCGATTAGGCGTAAAAACGTCGGGGTGTTCCGGAATGGCTTATATTCTTGAGTTTGTCGATCAACTTAATGACGATGATTTAATCTTCGATACCGATGGTGTTAATATTATTGTTGATAAAAAAAGCCTCGTCTACCTTGATGGGACTGAACTCGATTTTATACAAGAAGGGCTCGATGAAGGTTTTCAGTTTAATAATCCGAATGTCGATGATGAATGCGGCTGTGGTGAAAGCTTTAATGTGTAGTTAACTTTAAACATCTATATCATTCCCCTAATAATGACACCTTTATTATTTAATTTATTAAGATAAAGGTGTTTTTCATTTTTCAATTAGGAAACTGTTTTGAATTACTTCGAATTATTCTCTATTCCTGTTATGTTTTCCGTCGACCAAACCAATTTATCTTCTACATATCGCGAACTTCAGCAACAATTTCACCCCGATAATTTTGTGATGCACTCGGATGCTGAGCGACTTGTTGCAATGCAAAAAAGCACGGAAATAAACGATGCTTATCAAACATTAAAAAATAGTTGTTTACGTGCTGAATATTTACTCGCGTTGTCAGGATATGATATTGCGTTACAGAATACCTTGCAGGATACGGATTTTCTCATTCAACAAATGCAATGGCGTGAAAAACTGGAAAATTTTACTGAGGATGATGAAGACCAATTAAGTGCATTTTCTAATGTTCTGAGTGAGCAGGTAGGTGAACTTGAAGCATTGTTAGCAGAACAACTTGGTATTGATAATTTAGCCGGTAGCGCTGACAGTATTCGCAAGTTAAAGTTTATGTTTAAGTTGCAAGAAGAGCTTGCATTGCTTGAAGAAAAATTATTCGATTAAAATAATTAGGAACATATTTAATGGCATTACTTCAAATTGCAGAACCGGGTTTGTCTGCTGCACCTCATCAACATAAATTAGCAATTGGTATTGATTTAGGCACAACTAACTCATTGGTTGCAAGTGTGCGAAGTGGTGAAGCGATAACCTTGGTTGACCATCAACAACAGGATATGTTGCCTTCCGTTGTGCATTACGGTGGCGTTAATGAAGCAGGAGACGTTGCAATCAGTGTTGGTCATGATGCACAGCAGTTTTTATTAACCGATCCTTTAAATACGCTTGTTTCTATTAAACGTTTAATAGGACGTGCAATACAAGATGTTGATACAACCTATCTGCCTTATCGGTTTAGCGAACACCAAAGCGGGCTGGTTCAAATTGAAACGCGTAATGGCGTTGTGAATGCCATCCAAGTTGCCAGTGAAATTCTTAAAACATTAAATCAACGTGCCATTGAATCCCTTCAAGGAGAACCTGACGGCGTGGTGATTACTGTTCCTGCCTATTTTGATGATGCACAACGTCAAGGTACTAAAGACGCCGCACGCTTAGCCGGACTGCATGTTTTACGATTATTAAATGAACCAACTGCTGCGGCCATTGCCTACGGCTTAGATTCAGGCCAAGAAGGCATTATTGCTGTGTATGACTTAGGTGGAGGCACCTTTGATATTTCTATTTTACGATTAAATAAAGGTGTTTTCGAAGTATTGGCAACGGGAGGGGATTCTGCATTGGGTGGTGATGATTTTGATTTCGCCATCGTTAATTGGATTAAATCGGAAGCCAATATCAATAATATTATTTCACCTGAGTTACAACAGGAATTATTACAGGTGGCGCGGCATGCAAAACAAGCCTTAAGTAATCAAAGTCAGGTCGAGATTACATTAAGCCATGTTGATTGGACGGGTATTTTAGATAAAAAAATCTTTAAAACCTTAATCCAATCTTTGATAAATAAAACTATCCGAGTTTGCAAGCGTTGCGTTCGTGATGCACAAATATCATTGGATGAATTAACTCAAGTGGTGATGGTCGGTGGTTCAACACGAGTTCCATTAGTACGTGAAAAAGTCAGTGAATATTTTAAGCGAGAATTATTGACTCGTATTGATCCTGACAAAGTCGTCGCAATTGGCGCTGCGATTCAGGCTGACATTCTTGTCGGCAATAAACCCGATTCAGAGATGTTATTACTCGATGTTTTACCGTTATCCTTAGGATTAGAAACCATGGGCGAATTGGTTGAAAAAGTGATTCCTCGTAATACGACTATTCCAGTTGCACGAGCTCAGGAGTTTACCACCTTTAAAGATGGGCAAACAGCAATGCTGATTCATGTGTTGCAGGGAGAGCGAGAGTTAGTATCGGATTGTCGCTCACTGGCTAAATTTGTCTTAACCGATATTCCACCAATGGCCGCTGGGGCTGCACATATTCGTGTTACTTTTCAGGTTGATGCCGATGGCCTCTTGAGTGTGAGTGCAATGGAAAAGTCATCGGGTGTACAGGCTCAAATTGAGGTTAAGCCTTCCTATGGGTTAAGTGATAATCAGGTAATGGAAATGCTGTCAGACTCGGCAATATTTGCACAACAGGATATCGAAGCACGCATGTTGATAGAACAGAAAGTTGAAGTTAAACGCGTGGTTGAAAACGTCATTGCAGCTTTAAATAAAGATGGTAAAGCATTACTTTCAGTTACTGAATATAAGAATATTAATGAAAATATTGATACACTCCTGCAAATTAGTGAACAAAACGATGTAGAGGCGATTAAAGCCGCATTAAAATCCTTTGATAACTTAACGGCTAACTACGCATCATTACGAATGGATGAATCAATTAAACAAGCACTAACGGGGCATTCGGTCGATGAAATTTAACAATAGAAAGGTGTGTCAGTTATGCCAAAAATAATATTTTTACCCAATGAAGAGCTGTGTCCCGATGGTTTAGTGGTTGATGCTAAACCAGGAGAAAGTATTTTAGACGTTGCATTGAAAAATAATATTGACATTGAGCATGCTTGTGAGAAATCATGTGCATGTACAACTTGTCATGTAGTCGTTCGAGAAGGCTTTGATTCACTTGAAGAAAGTGACGAATTAGAAGATGATATGCTAGATAAAGCATGGGGGCTTGAACCCGAATCACGTTTAGGTTGTCAGGCTTGTGTTGCCGATCAAGATTTAGTCGTTGAAATTCCTAAATACACCGTTAATATTGTGTCTGAGAATTAAACTTATCAATTGAGAATAAAGCTAAATATAGAGAATATGCCATGTTTACATTATTAAACATTCTTGACTTTACTTTAGTTTTATTAGGTAAATATTTTCAACAAGATCCAACGCCTTTTAATTTGACTCATTTAGATCGAAAAAATGCGTGGTTGGATGGTTTTGATGACGATCCTATTCATTGTAGTGGACGCAAATTAGATGCGGTACAGCAATGCTGGATCTCTGAAATGTGAGTAAACCATAATGCTAAACGCAAGCTTCGGCTTGCGTTTTTGTTTCTATAAAAATAATAGGTATAACTATGAGTAATCCTTTTACCGTTTCCTTAAGCTTTGACCCTGCTTCTGAAGCTTGGGGTAAAAATGCACTATTGAGCTTTTTAGAAGGCCAAGCTGTTATTCACTTAGGTAAAAAAACTTCGCAATTTCGCCAAGTTCAACAAGCGGCGCGTAAGTTAGATTCAATGGCGATTACACAAGTGAAATTGCAAGGGGATGAATGGAATAGTGAATTATGTTGGGCATTTTCGCAGGGATTTTATAATGCAAAAAATGGCGCCGATATTGATTTTTCTGAAATTAATGATGCTGAATTGAAAGGCTTAAAAGAGCAAAAACGCATTATAGAATGGGTGCGAGAAATGATTAATCTCGGACCAGATGCATTGTCTCCAGAAAAGCTTTGTGAAGATGCATTTACATTAATTCAAGATGTAAAACCTGAACAAGCCGATGTCCATTATAAAATTCGTTCGGGCGAGGCGCTACTTCGTTACAATTTCCAAGGGATTTATCACGTAGGTAAAGGTAGTGGAAGACCACCCTGTATGCTGATTATTGATTATAATCCAACCGGTGACGACGAAGCCCCTGTCGATTATGCATTAGTCGGAAAAGGGATCACTTTTGATTCTGGTGGTTATAGTTTAAAACCAAGTAGTTCAATGGCGACGATGAAAAGTGATATGGGCGGAGCCGCGACGCTAGCTGGCGCGTTGGCATTGGCAATTTCTAATGGTCTTAATAAACGGGTTAAATTATATCTCTGCTGTGCTGATAACTTGATCAGTGGTAATGCCCTGAAACTAGGGGATGTTATCACCTATAAAAATGGCGTAACGGTTGAAGTTTTGAATAGCGATGCCGAGGGACGATTAGTATTAGCAGATGGTCTTATTGCTGCACAGGAAAGTTCGCCTAAGTTTATTATCGATGCTGCAACATTGACGGGTGCCGCAAAAGCTGCCGTTGGTCGTGAGTACAATGCGCTACTGAGTATGGATAATTCATTTTCTTTACAAGCAGAGCAATCTGCGAAGCAAGTTAACGAAATGTTATGGCGTTTGCCTTTTGCTGATTTCCACCTTGATCAAATTGGTTCTTCCTTTGCCGATATCGCGAATATTCATAGTGGAGAAGGAATGGCAGGCGCATCGACAGCTGCAGCATTCTTAGCTAAATTTATTCAAAAACCAGAAACGAATTGGCTGCATTTTGATTTATCAGGTAGCTACCAACCAAACGGTAATGGATTGTGGGCAACGGGTGCAAAAGGGCACGGTGTACGCACTATCAGTCATATTCTATTGAATTAATATTGATCAATCGTGCTAGTCGAAGCGAGTGTTTTATTGATGTTGTTAACACGCTTGAGTGTTATAGGCTATCGTCGTTTGATTAAGCGTGTAAGATAGACGCATTTGAGCGTGAGATGAATGTAAATGTTAATGATAAAGAGACTATTTACATGGTGCATATTGAAGAATAATAGGTATAAATATGATGAATTTAGCAATAATTAAAGATGAATTATTAGAAGCTGAAAAAGTGCTTAAGGCATTTATTGCCGATCCTGAGAATTTACAACATATCGAAGATGCTGCCGATTTACTTGCTGCGTCCTTTAAGCAAGAAGGTAAAGTACTTGCTTGTGGGAATGGCGGATCTCATTGTGATGCAATGCATTTTGCTGAAGAACTGACGGGCCGATACAGAGAACATCGTCCTGCCTATCCTGCCATTGCTATTTCTGATCCAAGCCATTTATCCTGCGTGAGTAATGATTATGGCTATAATTTTGTATTCTCCCGTTACTTAGAAGGCGTTGGGCGTGCTGGTGATGTACTGTTTTGCCTGTCAACAAGCGGTAATTCGGCGAATATTTTGGAAGCAATAAACACTGCAAAATCAAAAGGTATTTCGGTGATTGCTTTAACCGGTAAAGACGGTGGTAAAATGGCGGGATTAGCGGATGTGGAAATTCGAGTACCGCATTTTGGTTTTGCAGATCGTATTCAAGAAGTACATATAAAAATTATACATATTTTGATTTACTTGATTGAACAGAAAATGGCTTAATTCCTTTAAAGGTTATTGTAAAAATGTGTGAATTGCTTGGCATGAGTGCCAATGTCCCGACTGATATTTGTTTTAGTTTCAGTGAATTAGTTAAACGTGGTGGTGATACAGGGCCGCATAAAGATGGTTGGGGAATTACTTTCTATGAAGGAAAGGGTTGTCGTGATTTTAAAGATCCTGAACCGAGTTGCCATTCCAAGGTCGCTGAACTAGTAAAAAACTATCCAATTAAAAGTAAGTCTGTTATTAGTCATATTCGCCAAGCCAATAGAGGCGATGTCAGCTTAGAAAATACCCATCCTTTTACCAGAGAATTATGGGGAAAAAATTGGACGTATGCTCATAATGGTCAATTAACTGGCTATGAACGTTTACCCATGGGAAGAGCTCATCCAATTGGCCAAACAGACAGTGAGCGCGCTTTTTGTTGGATTATTGATAAGCTTTATCAAAATCATAAGACGGAACCAACAGATATTATTGGCATGTTTAAGGAAATCGCCGGTTACGCTGATACACTGCGTGAAATGGGCGTTTTTAATATGTTACTAACAGATGGCGAATATCTTGTGTGTTACTGCACCAATAATCTCCATTGGTTAACGCGACGTGCTCCCTTTGGAGAGGCGCAACTTATTGATGAAGATATGACCGTCGATTTTAAAAAAGAAACCTCCGATACCGATGTGGTTACCGTGATTGCCACCCGACCCCTTACTAAAAATGAACAGTGGAACAAAATGCATGAAGGTGAATGTTGTGTATTTCATTTTGGTGAACGGGTCCTGTAATTCCTTGTGATGTCGCAGTTACTTAAATGGTTATAGGCATTTTGCATTTATATGTTGAGTCATTTACCGTCTGTAGGTGGCTAAATTATACCAATTGTATTAAATATGTGATCTAAATTTTGAGCTGGAAAATGGTTTAGTTTGAGGCGAAAGTTGCCACTACCGAGAGATTAACAAGTGAATCCTCTAACGTGAGAATTAATATAAAGACATTAATTCTTTAATGGTTTTTCCCTTAACGAAACTTTCAACAAAGAAATAAACTATTTTAACCAGCAAAATAGATCAGCTAATTATTACGATTGGTATTATTAATGAGTTGGAGAAAATAGTGTTTAATTTTATTGGTAAATGGATTGGGAAGTTATGGATAAAAGTGCTGTTGTTATTGGTTGTGTTAGGGATTGCAGCCACACTTTATTTAGATAATGTTATTCGCCATACGTTTACGGATAAAAAATGGTCTATACCTTCAACTGTTTATGCGCGTCCTCTTGAATTATATCAAGGCGCTGTATTATCTCAGGATGATTTAAAAACGGAATTACAATTATTGGGATATCAATTTGTTAAACAGGTCTCTCAACCTAAACAGGCTGCGGTAATTGGTAATTCGGTGACGGTCTACACCCCAGAATTTCAATTTAGTGATGAGATTGAACCTGCTCGAAAAATTAAACTGACCTTTAATAAAGGAACAGTTAGTGATTTAAGTAGTGACGATAGTGCTTTTTTAATACGCCTAGAGCCAGTTGTCATTGGCGGAATTTATCCTTCGCATAATGAAGATCGTTTACTGGTCCAATTATCCGAAGTTCCTCAGACACTACAAGATATGCTAGTTGCCGTTGAAGATAATAACTTCTATCAGCATTACGGTATTTCATTTCGTGGTATTGCGCGTGCTGCAATTGCGAATATTAAGCAAGGCGGGATTGTTCAAGGTGCTTCTACGTTGACCCAGCAATTAATTAAAAATTATTATTTGAGTTCTGAACGTACCCTGTGGCGAAAGGCACAGGAGGCAGTTATGGCGGTGTTATTAGAAGTACATTTTACTAAGCAAGAGATACTAGAAAGCTATATTAACGAAGTTTATTTAGGACAGGATGGCCCTCGTGCTATTCATGGATTTGGGTTAGCGAGTCAATACTACTTTAATAAACCTCTCGCAGATTTATCCATCTCACAACAAGCGCTCTTAGTTGCTTTAGTGCGCGGTGCAAGCTATTACAATCCTTGGCGAAATCCTGAACGTGTTTTATTGCGTCGTAATTTAGTGCTTGATATTGCGGTTCGTGAGAAAAGTTTAGATGAAAATCAGGCAATGCTAGCAAAAGCACAACCCTTAACGGTGGGGGAACATTCTGTAAGTGGCGGTAAACGTTACCCTGCTTATTTAGATTTAGTTCGTCGTCAGTTACAACGTGATTATGACGCAGAATCCTTGAGCTCAGACGGTCTTTCTATTTTTACGCATTTCGATCCACTTGTTCAATCAACTGCAGAAGAAAGTTTAACCGCAGCGATTAAAAAACATACCTCCGGTAAAACAACGGTCCCACTTCAAGGTGCTGCCGTTATCACTCGTCCAAATACTGGGGCGGTACTGGCTATTGTGGGTGGAGCCGATGCACGTTACGCTGGATTTAATCGTGCGATTGATTCTCGCAGACAGGTTGGTTCTTTAATTAAACCCGCCGTTTATTTATCCGCATTAGAAAAATCGCAGCAATTTACACTTGCGACGTTATTAAATGACGATAGTTACCAGCAAAAATTACCTAACGGTGATGTTTGGTCTCCTAAAAATTATGATCGTAAAGATCATGGTCAAGTTATGCTTTATCGTGCATTAGCGCATTCTTATAATCAAGCAACGGCACGACTAGGTAATCAAATTGGATTAGACAATGTTGTAAATACTATCCATCGATTAGGTGTTACTGAAAATATTCCTGAATTACCTGCGATTACGTTAGGTGCAGTAGGAATGAGCCCACTTGAAGTTGCACAAATGTATCAAACCTTATCTGCAGATGGTTTTTATACGCCATTACAAGCAATAAGTGCGGTGATTGACCCGAGTGGCAAACAATTAAAACATTACCCATTGGCAATTGAAAAACGATTTGATGCAGCGACAATTTATCTTTTACGTTATGCTCTACAAGCTGTTACACATGAAGGAACAGGAAAAGCATTGCAATGGTTGATTCCCAACTTTGCGGTTGCAGGCAAGACGGGGACGAGCAATAATTTACGCGATAGCTGGTTTGCGGGCTTTTCTGGTGATTTACAAGCCGTTGTTTGGATGGGACGAGATGATAATGAGTCGAGTGGATTGACCGGATCTAGTGGTGCATTACGCGTTTGGGCTGATATTTTTAAACAACGTTCACAATTACCCTTACAAAATATCCCGCCTAAGAATATCACCATAAGCTGGGTAGATGGTGAGAGTGGTGTTGGAAGTCAAGATACCTGTAGTAATGCGATCCCTTTACCATTTGCACAGGGTTCAGAACCTTTGCAGGAAATAAAATGTCTACATGGTGTTGATAAAGTTTTAAATTGGTTCCATGAGTTATTGGAATAAATGAGAGAAGATAATGAATACATTAAAAAAGGTAACGCTATTTTGTGTCCCGTATTTTTTGGTGGCATGTACAACTATTTCACCAACGGGGTCTAAATCAGGTAATAAGCAAACGCCTGAAGTCAAGGATTTGATTACGCAGCCAAAGGACATAAAAGATCCCTCTGAAGGTATGAAAGAAGCACCGGTAGATAAAGCTGTGCAAGCAAATATTGTGGTGCACTCCTTGTTAGATCGTGCTCAGCAGCAACTTAAAAGTGGAGATCAGCTGGGCGCAGAAGGTTCGTTAGAACGTGCGATTCGTATTGCACCTCGTTATCCTGAAAGTTACTTTCGTTTAGCAGAATTACGTTATCAACAGGGACAATACCCACAGGCAAGTTCATTGGCTGAAAAATCAATTAGCTTAGGTGCTGATGAAGTATTATCTAAGCAAGCAAATGCATTGTTACAAAAAATATCAACAAAATAATGTATAAAAAAGCAATCTTATTGTTAGATTGCTTTTAATTTTTACTTATAAAGTTAAACACTAATAAGATCTCCATCAGAAATAAAGACTGTTTTATAAATATAACTATCTGTTTGTTAAATGAAATTTCAATATAATACAGCATGTTAGCCTTATTATAATTGATTTTTATACGTAGCCTTCTTAATGAATATCACTTCAATCCTCTTCATGACTAGACATCATTTGCAAAATAACAGAAAATAAAGACTGTCTATATAAACAGGTGATTAATTTGTCTGATCTGGCAGCGGTAAAACAACGTAAAATAATCCATATCGACATGGACTCGTTCTTTGCGTCGGTCGAAATGCGAGATAATCCTGCACTGTGTCATGTGCCACTTGCCATTGGTGGAAAAAGTGAGCATCGAGGGGTACTGTCTACCTGTAACTATATTGCCCGTGAATACGGTTTACATTCCGCTATGCCGACCTTTCAAGCCAAACAATTATGCCCAGACCTAGTTCTAGTCGCGGGCCGAATGCCCGTTTATGTTGAAATCTCGAAGAAAATTCGAGAAATTTTTTTTCGTTATACGGATTTAGTTGAACCGTTATCCCTTGATGAAGCCTATTTAGATGTTACCGATTGTACGTTGTTTAAAGGCTCGGCTACTTATATTGCGCAGGATATTCGGCGAGTTATTTTTGAAGAACTCGCTTTAACCGCCTCGGCAGGTATTGCTCCCTGTAAATTTCTTGCCAAAATTGCGTCCGATGAAAATAAGCCTAATGGTCAATGTGTGATTGTGCCAGAGCAGGTCGATGCGTTTATTAAAACCTTACCCCTAAAAAAGATTCCCGGTGTCGGGAAAGTTACCCAGGAAAAGTTAGCGCAACGAGGGTTATTTACCTGTTTAGATATTCAACAATATCAACCTACCTTATTATTGTCCGAATTTGGTAAGCAGGGCGCGCGATTGATTGCCTTTAGTCAGGGGATTGATAATCGCTGTGTGGAACCAAATCGAGAAAGAAAGTCATTAGCTGTTGAGCATACCTTTGGGCAGAATTTGCATAGTGAAATACAATGCCTTGAAAAGTTGACTGGCTTATTTAATGAATTGGAAAGACGGTTAGTAAAAGTATTAGATCAAAAGTCGATTATACGGGTTGGTGTTAAATTGAAATTTTCAGATTTTACTCAAAAAACCACGGAGCGAAAATCAACAAGGGTATCGCTTTCACTTCTTTCTATTTTATTGCATCATCTATTGCAACAACATCAAGGTAAACATATTCGATTAATTGGTGTGTCAGTGGGACTCGAAAATAAAATTAAGCATGAGCAAACTGCAGTACAATTAAGTTTTATCGAAAAAGGTTTTTATTAAATGGAAAAGCTCATACTTATTACGGGAGCAAGCTCAGGTCTAGGCGAAGAATTTGCTTTTCAATTAGCGGCGCAGGGGAATTCTCTTTTGCTAGTTGCACGTCGTTTAGAAAGGTTGCAATATATTCAGCGCGATATAATCAAAAAGCATGCGAATGTCCGTGTGTTTTGCCTGTGCGTTGACTTAAACGATGCATCCAGCGGACAACAAATAATGGATTATATAAACAGCCAAGGATTGCCGTTAAATGGGGTTATTAATAATGCCGGCTTTGGTCAGCGTGGGCAATTTTCAGACATCGCATTATCGCGCCAGATGGATATGCTACGGGTCAATATTAGTAGTTTGGTTTCTTTATCACACCTTGCAATTCCATTATTAGCGAAACATGATGGTAGTTTTATTATTAATGTGGCGTCCATTGCTGCATTTGTGGCAGGGCCTAATTTGAGTGTTTATTATGCCAGCAAAGCTTTTGTGCTTTCTTTTTCTGAAGCACTTTATGAAGAGCTGAAAAAACAAGGCATTAAAGTCAGTACACTTTGTCCTGGTCCGACGGATACGGAGTTTTTTGAGCAGGCTAATATGCCAAAATCCCCATTATTTAAACATTTTGTGATGGATAAACATGCGGTTGTTAAATATGCCTTAGCCAATCAACATAAGGCGATCGTTATTCCTGGTTTTGTTAATAAAATGAGTGTGTTAGGGGCAAAATTTTTACCAAGCTCCATAGCACGAAAGCTTGCTTATTTCATTCAAAAATAGGTAGAATATTAAGAAATAGTGTGTAAATCACATTTTACTGTTATTATTCCGCCGTTAAACAATAAATTGAAATAGGAATTATTATGAAAATGAAACTATTGGCAGCAGCCGTATTAGTATCAGCAACAAGTGTTGCAAATGCAGGTTTTTTAGACTCATTATTTGGTAGTGATGAAGAAACGACAACAGCTGCAGAAGTCAAAACAACGACTGAAGCACAAGTTGAAACTGTTACTGATGCAGCAAAATCTCAGATGACTTCTGCTGTGGATGCTGTTAAATCAACGGCGACTACTGCAACAACAACTGCAGCCGTTGCTTCTGCAACTTCAGGCTCTACTTCAAGTAGCTTATTGTCAGCTTTAACATCTCAATTAGGTGTGACGGATACACAAGCAACAGGTGGATTAGGATCGTTGATGCAAGTCGCTCAGGGTTCATTATCGACTGATGATTTCAGCTCTTTAAGTGATAGTGTACCTAATATGAGTACATTATTAGCAGCTGCACCTTCTTTAACATCTAGCGATAGCACAAGTGGTGTGACTGACTTATTGGCTAGTGCGGGTGGTGCTGCATCATCAATTAATACCATTGCAACGTTAACCAAGCAATTTGAAGCACTAGGGTTAAGTTCTGATATGATTTCTCAGTTTGCAAGTATTGCAACTAGTTACTTTACAAGCAGTGATAATAGTACTGCTAGTTCTCTGCTACAAAAAGGCTTAAGTTCTATTCTTTAATAGAACAAGTTAAAGTAAAAGGGCACTTTATTCGGTGCCTTTTTTTATGTCCCAATATTAACAATGCCATCATAAATAAATTGAATAGCAAGCGCAGCAAGTATCACACCTAGGAATCGTTTTAAAATCTCGTCTCCGGTTTTACCAATTACTTTTTTCAGGTATTTAGCTAACAGCATTAATACGAGCGTTAACATTAATGTGCTAAGAATAGCTAAATAAACCGATATAGTACCAGCCGTATTGTCCGTATGTGAAAACAATAATATTGATAATGTTAATGTACCAGGGCCTGCCAAGAGAGGGATAGACATGGGAAATACGGAAATATCTTGATTTTTACCCGATGCCGATACAGTTGTTGATTGGGTGATCATATTGAATGCCGTATAGAAAAGCAGTAAACCACCCGATATACGTAATGAATTAATATTAATACCAAGGTGAGCAAAGAAGGTTTCACCGTAATTACCGAATAATAGCAATGTGATTGCACTAATGATTACTGCTTTTATTGCCATTTTTTTTCGGTAGCTTTCATCGCTATCACGTGTCAGTGAATTAAAAATTAGCGCCGCCCCAATAGGATCGATAATAACAAACAATGCGGTTAATGCATGTAAATAAACCGAGATATCCATGTCTCATTCCTATAAAAGTAGTTGCGAATTAAGTTATAACTATCCGCATCAATATCAAACCAATTTTGCTTGTTAAAATTATTGCTAGCGTTGTTGTTTGCAACGTTAATACCTAGCTATTTTTCAATCAAATGCTTTGTTCTTATTTTTTCTTGCGCAACGTTGACGATATACTTGTACGAGTGGAGATGTCCACCTAATTCACCAATCGTTTTAAAAAATCAAGTGAGCAATACCAGCAATAACGGGCAAGGTTACTAATGTGCGTAAGATAAAGATAACAAATAATTCGATGGCATTAATGGGAATTTTACTTCCTAACATTAATGCACCAACTTCACTCATATAAATAAGTTGTGTTACTGACATGGCTGCAATGACAAAGCGTGTCATATCTGACTCAATCGATGCAGCTAGAATTGAAGGGATAAACATATCAGCAAATCCGACGACAATGGTTTTTGAGGCTTCAGTCGCTTCTGGAATATGTAATAATTCTAAAAATGGAATAAATGGATAGCCTAAATAATCAAAAATAGGGGTGTATTCTGCTACAACTAATGCAATAGTCCCAATCGCCATAATGACCGGAATAACACCAAATACCATATCAATTACATTTTTAATGCCGTCTATAAAAGTCGCTTTAAATCCCGTTGAGTTATCCGCACGATGTAACGCATTTGCCAGACCCCATGAGAAAACATTATGGCCTTCGGGTGTTAATTCATCTTCTTTTGAGCGTTTTTCACCATTAATATAATGATCTTTTTTCCAACAAAGCGGTGGCAATTTTGGAACGACAATCGCTGCGATAAGACCGGCCGCACAAACGGCTAAATAAAATGGTACAAATAAATGTTCAAGCTTAACCTGTGAAATAACAACTAATGAAAATGTAATTGAGACGGCAGAAAAGGTCGTACCGATAACTGCGGCTTCACGTTGAGTGTAGAAGCGAGATTCATATTGTTTACTGGTTAATAAAATACCTACGCTGCCATCGCCTAACCAAGATGCCATACAATCAATGGCGCTGCGGCCGGGTAAATTAAAGACTGGACGCATGACTTTTGTTAATAATGTGCCAAACAATTCAAGTAAGCCAAAATTTAACAATAAGGGCAGTAACATGCCGGCAAAGATAAATACGCATAGCAAAACGGGCAATAAATCATTTAATACTAATGCACCGGTATTACTTGAATAAATCGCTTCTGGACCAACATTAAAGAATGCCATCACGATAAACAATGCACCTAATATACGGGTTATAAACCACACTGGAGAAACCGTGAATAAGCCAGTTAAAAATGTATTATTATTAATAAATGTAATATTTAAAAGTCGATTTAACAGTGTGATTAGTGCGGTAAATAATACAATGGCTAGTAAAAGTGTTGTTGATGAATCACCCAAAACACCGAGTAACCCCTTTGCAATAACGGCAATAGGAATGGTTATTGCTCCCTGATAGCTAATTGGCGTCATAAACAACAGTAAACCAATTAATGAAGGGATAATAAAAGTTAAAATGGTTGCCAGAGAATGTTTTTTTCTGGTTATTGTTGCTGCTTCAGCTAGTGTTTTCGCCGTCACATTGTTCACCTTAAAAAAGTATAAAAATAGAGTCGTTACAGAGACTAAAATCTGGATAACGGAAAGTGCGCAAGAGTACTTTTTTTAGGGGAGGTTGTAAATATAATCTGACTGTTTTTATGGTTATTGTCATATTGCTATGTGGATGGGATTTGAAGGTATAAAAATTGGGCAAATAAAATTTATTTTAACGTTTAAAATATGTATTTGTAATAGCCTTTACGGGTTAATAGTAAAGGCTATTATGTATTTAGTTTTGAGCTGGAATACCATCGACATCAATGTCATCATTCAGCTTGAAAAATAATTTAGTTTCTGCAATCACGACGTGGCGTAGTGCGATTAAACCAATCAAATTAGGTATAGCCATTAATCCATTAACAATATCAGCTATAATCCAAATCATATCTAAATGTAAAAATGCACCTGAAGCGATTAATGCAATAAAGATAACTTTGTAGGTCAATATACCTTTAGTACCAAAAAGATAAACCACACAACGTTCACCATAATAATTCCAGCCAAGAATGGTGGTGAAGGCAAAAAAGATTAAACCGATAGAAACCAATAATGGGCCAACTGTATCAGAGTCTAATCCTACCGCAAAAGCATGTGTTGTCATGGCTGCCCCGGCTAATTCTGTTTGCCATGCACCAGTTAAAATAAGCGCCAAACCAGTCATGGTGCAAATAATTATCGTGTCAAAGAAAGTTCCTGTCATAGAGATTAACCCCTGACGAACACAGGAATCTGTTTTTGCTGCCGCTGCGGCCATTGGCGCACTGCCTAAGCCGGATTCATTTGAAAAAACTCCGCGTGCGATACCCGATTGAATGGCTAGCATCATACCCGCGCCCAGAAAGCCACCAGTTGCTGCCGTTGAAGAAAAAGCAGAGGTTAACACTAATTGAATTGCGCCGATAAGGTGCTCAGAATTGGTAATAAGTACACTTAAGCAGGCTAAAATATAGAATAGTGCCATTGCAGGTACAACTTTGCCGGCTACTTTTGCAATTGATTTTATGCCACCAATCGTAACGATCGCGACTAGTATGGTAAGTACGGTTGCTGATAACTCGCGTGATATACCAAAGGAAAGGTGAGAAGCATCAACGATAGCATTTACCTGTGGGAAGGTACCAATACCGAAAAAGGCAACACCAATTGCAAATACAGCAAATAAAGACGCTAATACTTTCGAACCTACACCGTAGCGAAGGTAATACATTGGCCCACCAACCATTTCGCCTTTATCATCGACCTTGCGATATTTGACGGCTAGTAAACATTCAGCATATTTTGTTGCCATCCCGAAAACAGCGGCAAGCCACATCCAGAATAATGCACCCGGACCACCTAACTTGATTGCGGTGGCTACACCTACAATATTGCCGGTTCCAATGGTTGCTGAAAGTGCCGTACACAATGCAGCAAAACTAGAGATATCGCCGCTTCCTGCTTTACTTTTACTAAACACCATCTTTAATGCCGTTGGCAAATGGCGGAATTGTAATAACCCTAAACGGAAAGTGAAATAAGCACCTGTACCGACAAGTAAAATAAGCAAGGGTGGTCCCCAGATAAAACTATCTAGGCTTTGTAATAAAGATTGTAAGTTGTTCATTGTTTTCCTTAAAAATAACGGTAGCTATCTAAGGACAAGAGCGAAGGGCACGCTGAATTATGGCATTATTCATAATTGATTGCTAAGCGGTGATATCCGAATACTTAAATATCTTTTTAATGGACGGATATGGTTGTGCATTAGTCTGTGTTGCTTTTCACTCCTCTGTCCTTTTTGCCTGAAAGTTTCACCTTAATAAATTAAGGTTTGCTCCTTCGGCGTCCGATTTAACGGCTCTCTCCAGAGGTTCCTCCAACGACAGTCCTTGCTTTCAGGGTTTTAATTCGCTTGAATTTAAACCAATAGAAAGCACCTGAAAGATTTACTTCTTCGGTGGATGCAATGTAAGGTTAATAACCTATAATAAGCACCTCTCTCCTGTAGTCTTCACTGGAACAAATATTTAATATGGTTAAATATTCTGTTGCGCGCATCATAATAGAAAATATTAATGATGTCAGTAGATAAATAAGTGTTTTTACTTCCATCTTGATCGAAAACATATTCGCTAAAGACATTAAGGAAAATATGCTCAAATAGTGTTGATCATGAAAAAGGTGCTGGTTAGTGTGTTGTCAGTTAAATAGTGATGTAGATAAAAATATTCTATGCTTGAAAAGCTAAAGGAACTCCCTACAATAGTTTGTTCTTATTAAAAACAAGGCCATTAGCTTTTTATGCACAAAAAACACTTTGTTCTCGGCGGTGATTTAAAAAAATCCCTGACAGAAGGTTACCAATTGGATTTTAAATCGCTGATTAAAGACGCGATTACAATCACCAAAAAGCATTATCTTTCATTAGTGACTGCGAGTTTGTTTACTGTCATTTTATTAGCAGGGTGTTATCACCTAACCTTCGGTGGGGCCGCAAATTTAAGCAGTAATGGGCAAATGTTGGGTAATTACTTGATTGCATTGCTCGTTGCGCCGCCATTATTAACCGGTTTACAAATGATGGGGATTCATCATTCAATTGGTCTGAAAACTAAATCGATTGATTTGTTTAATTACTTCAGGATAATTTTAAAGTTATCAACGGCTACTTTGATGATCAGTGTTATTAATAATGTCATTAGCCTGTTATTAACTCAAACACTGGGGCAGATGGGATTTGTTGTTTCGATTGTCGTGCTGTTATACCTTAATATGGCCTTTACCTTTGTATATCCTTTAATTTCAGAGAAAAAAATTAAACCACAGGCAGCATTGATACTTTCCTTTAAATTGGTACATAAAAACATTTTACAATTTACCTTAATGTTTATGATATTAGGTCTTCTCTTTTTTATTGCATTGAGTCCTTATGGTCTTGGCTTATTTCTTTTTATCCCTTTTTACTTTAATTTAATGGGGATTATATATCGTAAATTATGTGGTGTTGGTGTGGTTGCAACAACGATAGATGAAGGTTCGAATGGTAGCTCTGGTCGCTCGCAACATACGGGATCATCGAATGGTCAATTTGATGCTTAACGGTGAGCAATAACTTGTCATCGTTAACGGCGAAAGAAGTAACCTGGTTATTGAGTTTATCCCTTGGTGAAATTGACAATATTACGCAATTTACGAATGGATTAACTAATCAGGTTTTTTTAATTACCTTTGAAAACAGCAAACAAGTTGTTTTTAAGCGTTTAAATTTAAAAGCACGTGATTTAACAATAAGAAAAAGTGAGTTACGCGTTCAACAGTTAGCCAGTGATGAAGGGATAAGTCCAAAGGTTATTGCCGACTGTCAGCAGTATCGGGTCTTAGAATATATTAGCGGCCATGTTTTTACATCGGATTCACCAACGCAAGAAACAATCTCGATATTAGTTTCACAGTTACATAAAATTCATCAATTACCTGCTAACTATGCTTTACCACAATGTCTTGCTAATGAACTAATGACATTAAATAATCAATTACATCAATCGACGGATCAAGCCGTATTCTCGCATTTTTGGCAATTAGCACAACAGTTAGATAAAGACAGTCCCAAGGATACGCTGTGCCATGGCGACTTGTCTTTTAACAATATTATTCAAGCGGATGATGGTTCGATTAAAGTCTTAGATTGGGAATATAGCGTATTAGCTTGTCCTGCTTATGATTTAGCTTTTAGTTGTGCGATTAATCAATTGAATAAACAACAACAAAAATTAATGATTGACCGTTATTATGCTTTGAATAAAATAAATAACGAAGATTATTTACAACAATTACATCAGCAATCTGCATTATATTTGTCTGTTTTTGAGTATCTAAATAAATTATGGGCAAAATGCTTTTAACTTAGTTATTTATTTAATAAAACTATGCGCATTTTCATTAGGGCACTGGCATAATATAATTTCTATTAATTGATCTACGTCAAGGTTTTGAATTTGAAATTTATAAATAAAGAAGTCATTTTATTCGATTTGGATGGCACGCTTATCGACAGTGCGCCGGATTTAGCATTAGCGATTAACCATATGTTAACCACGATTGGTCGTCCTACTTTTAGCGAAGATATTATTCGTTCATGGGTTGGTAATGGTGCTGAAATTCTCGTCAAGCGTGGTCTTTCTGGGGCAAGTGAAATTGATGAAAATCTTGATAGCGCATTGTTCGAAAAAGCACTGCCAATTTTCCTTGATTTTTATAAACAAAATTTATGCGTTGAGACAAAGCTTTATCCACATGTGGGCGCCTCATTAAAGACAATGAAAGAGAAAGGATATCGTTTAGTTATTGTGACCAATAAACCTTTCCACTTGGTTGCACCTATTTTAACTGGCCTTAAATTAGATGGTTTATTTGAAACTGTATTAGGTGGTGATAGTTTATCTAAACGTAAACCTGATCCATTACCATTATTACACGTATGTAAAGAATATGGTGTTAACGTCGAACAATGCTTAATGGTTGGTGATTCGAAGAATGACATCTTAGCAGCCAAAGCAGCGAAGATGGAAAGTGTGGGGTTAACTTACGGATATAACTACGGTGAAGATATCGGTCTACATCAACCAGAGGCCGTTTTCGATGACTTCGCTGATATTATTGATACATTAAGTTAGGATTATTAAAGCAGGTGGTAGTGAATGGCTGAATGTCAGCAAAACAGAGATATTAATCATATCGAACAAACAAGAGTTGCCATTGTCGGTGGTGGAATCGCAGGCGCAACGGTTGCCTTGTGTTTAAGTGAATTGGGCATGCATGTTGATCTCCTTGAAAAAGGACCGAGTCTCGTTAATGGGCCGCCTATTTGTCACCTCCATGCTGGTGGTAATTTATATCGTGAGATTTCTGAAGAACAATGTGTAACACTGTTGACTCAATCGGTTGATTTATTACGTTTATATCCCTATGCCGCTGATTATCGTCCTACGATTATTGCCATACCAACGGACGATTCAGGTTCTCCCGAAGCGCTATTACCACGTTTAGAGAAACTGCAAGCGGAATATAAACGCCTTATTGATGAAAACCCTTTAAATAAAGTGCTCGGCGATAGTGACGATTATTATCGATTGTTCAGTCGTGAAGAGGTCGAATCATTAGCACAACTAGAGCCATTAGAAAAACCACAAACATTGGCTCAATGGATGATTCCCATGGCTAAAAATGTTGATTTAGATAAATTAAAATTTCCATTGGTGATGGTGCAAGAATTTGGTTTGAATGTTTTTCGATTAGCAGCAAGTGTCTCTCTTGGATTAGAAAATAACCCAGATTGTGATATTCATACGGGAAGTAAGGTAAGCAATATTGTTTCTCATTCACAAGCGGGGCATTGGGAAGTTAATTATCAGCAGATGGGTCAAGATAAAACCCTTCAATGTGATTACTTGATTAATGCTGCCGGTTTTAGAAGCGGCACTATTGATGATTTATTAGGGTTCAAACGTCAACGTTTGGTGGAGTTTAAAGCTGCTTATGTCTGTAAATGGGATGACTGTGATTATCTTTGGCCTGAAATCATTTTCCATGGCGAACGTGGGACGCCAAAGGGAATGGGGCAGTTTACACCTTATCCCGGTGGATATTTTCAATTACATGGCATGACTAATAACATTACATTATTCGAAAATGGGTTGGTGGAAAGTAATGGTACAAGTGCACAGCCTCAACTTGCTAGCAGCTTTATTCATAAAATAGATGAACAGTGGACACAAGCTGAAACTACTGAACGTACGCGTTCGGCTATCGAGCATTTAGTATCTTATATTCCTAAATTTGAAAGCGCTGAAGTTGCTTCAAAACCGTTATTTGGTGCACAACAAATCCCTGGCGAAGATCCAACCTTACGTGCCGCCGATGTTTCCTTTGTTGGAGACCGCTATGCTCGTTGTGAAATAGTAAAAGCCTCTTCAGTGTTAACCGTTGCTGATGCTATTATTGAACAATTAGTGTTGCTTGGATGTGTTGATAAAGCAGATTATGGCAATCGAGAATTCGCGATAATGAATAGCATTAGTGAAGCCGATATTGATCGACGTGCCGAGCTGCTAGTCACGCAGAGAGAGTATCCCTTGTCATTAGCAGGTCGAAACGTACCTCAACTTTAATGATTAAAATGCATGCTGGCCAATCATAGGCGCCGTTGGGCTACTACTGAATAAGCTAGCATGTAAACGCAAAGCATGATTGTCCGTTAGACTTGAAATATAGTCAGCAATGACGCGCATCTCTCTGGATTTATCGCCCTCCTGCGCTCGCCAATGTTGTTTGATTGGTTCGGGTAGAAAGCGCAACGGTCCTGCATTAAATGCCTCAAAAAGCTCCATCACTATCTGTTGACCACGGTATTCTAAAATTTGTAAATCAGGGCTTTTAATCACGTACTTTAGTACGAACTGTTTAAGGATATTTAACACGCTAAACATAGCCGGTGATAAATATGCATTATAAGCCAAGAGGGGATCATCAAATCGAGAATCCACTTTTTTTATCTCAACGGAAGTGATCAGAGAATTAACCAGCGCACCAATTGCATCTTTACGTTTAAAATGCTGTTGTGAGAATAAATTATTGGTTATTTCTGTAATTTGATCGATTAAACAAAAATCTTTAATTTCAGCTAATTCAGTCGCTACTTTTTCTTGCCATAAGTTTTTACTAATAATGCCCATTGCAATCGCATCTTCAAGGTCATGGACACCGTAGGCGATATCGTCAGCGATTTCCATAATAGAGCAATCTAATGATTTATAACGTGATTTTCTGTGTTGCCCTTGTTCATCCTGCGCTTGAGAGCGAAGTGTTCTAAATAATAATTGGTCGCTACTGGAAAGTGGATATAACACGGCATCAAGTAAGCATTTATCATGGTCATAGATTCCCTTAGCAGGCATCCATTCTTCGGTTTTTAATTGTCGAAAATTACGGCTACTATCAATCGGATAAGGGGCACTTACTTCACTTAAGCAAACTGGATATTTTAATAAACCAAGTAAAGAGCGGCGTGTTAAATTCATGCCGTTAAACTCAGTGTAGGGTTCAAGTTGAGTGACAATGCGGAACGTTTGCCCATTCCCTTCAAAGCCGCCGTGTTTTAACATCATATAATTGAGTGCCGTCTCTCCACCATGTCCGAAGGGGGGATGGCCAATATCATGGCATAGGCAAATGGTTTCAATTAAATTACTGCTTGGTAATATATTAGTAAATTCGGGTTGTGCTAAATCTAGGCGTGCAACAATCCCCGAACCGATTTGTGATACTTCTAAAGAATGGGTTAGTCGAGTGCGATAAAAATCGCTTAGCCCATTATTATGAATTTGTGTTTTCGATTGTAGGCGACGAAAAGCTGCTGAATGTAACACCCTTGCTTTATCTCGATGAAAGGGGGTACGTTGATCAAGGCGGCGTTTTTTACCCGGTTCATCGGCTAATCTATCTACCCATTCATTAGCAATTGACAGTGATGGTAGTGGGCTGCTCTCTGATGTTATATTATTATTTTTTGAATTCATGCGCACTCCTTAAAGTATCCGCTACATGACTTAACGATGAATTTGGAATCTTTATTGATTCATTCTGTTATTTATTATACCTCTTAGATCATCATCTTTATGTCTAGAATCTGTTTTTGCAGATCGTATTGATTTTTATATTTTGAATTTTGGTAAGCATGTAGTGAATGCTATCGAGTTGATATTAGTATTTAGGGTGACTCCCTATCCACTCTATAATATTTTATTTGTTGTGTTAAATATTAATGACTTATTGGCTTAATATTTTATTGTGAAAGATGCCATAATTTTATTTAAAAATTATTTTTTATCTCTATTTTTATTTGTTTTTACATGTAAAACAACTACATTTATACGGTTATTAGGATAAAAGTGCCTTCGTCTTTCAATATATGACTTTTATTCTACTTCAGCATGAAATCGTTCTATATAACGTTGTACCAGTTTTTATTTTAAATTTTCTAATTCATTTTTATATTAGTATCGAGGATATAAAAATGTTCTATACCTATAAATTAAAGGCGCATCATTAATGATTATAGATACAATAAAAGCAAGCTCACTCGAAGAACTTCAACAAAAATTAGTAACGACAAGTCATTCACATACCTTGGTTTTTGGTTTCGCTTCTTCCGATATCGATCATGTTGAATTCTATAAATTACTCGTTGAAAAAGGGTATCATGCAGTCACATCTAGCTCTGGTGGTCAGTTTCTTGATAATGAATTATTTTATTCCGGTATCGTTTGCATGATATTAGTGTTACCTGAAAATAGTTTTAAAGTGAAACGTTGTGATATTGACGGTTATTTTTTGATCGAGGTCTAGAGCTTGGTTGTTTTGCTCAAAGGGCATTTGAGCATGCTGATGCACTGATTTTTGTTAATTCCTACTCAAGTATCGACCATGAAGCTATTTTGGATGGTTTTGATCAAGGTGCTAATAACAAAGTGCCTATTTTTGGCGGATTGGCCAGTAATAGTTTAGACACCAATGAAAATATTGTTGGTATTGATGGTGTTGTTAGCCAAAATTCTGTCGGTATCGTTGTCTTTGATCGTTCTAAAATCGCATTACAAGGTGTTGTTACTGGTGGATGGGAAGCGATTGGTACTTATAAAACCGTGACCAAATCCGTTGGTAAAAAAGTTTTTGAAATTGACAATAAGCCAGTTAAAGATGTTTATTATGACTATTTTAATGATACTCAGGATTCGTTAACTTCGCGCTATTTAGAATTTCCGATTCAGGTGACGAGTAAAAATGGCGGTAAGTTTTTACGATCAATTTCTAAAATAGAGCCCGATGGTTTTTGTTATTCCGGGCATATTCCGGAGGGGACTAAAGTGTATTTTTGTTCGCCTTCAATCACACAAACAATGAGCAGCTCAATTAATGAAATAAATGACTTTCAGCAACAAAATGCATTGATGGACAGTGCGGCTGTTTTGGTTTTCTCATGTAACGCGCGGCTGCAATCCTTCGGTTTTTATATTCAAAATGAATTACGCTCCTTTAATGAAATGTGGGGAGAAAAACACGTTGGTTTTTTCAGTCATGGCGAGATTGGGCGTTACAACGATGAAGTTTCTATGACCGAGTCATCGGTGTTGCATAATAATTGTATTACCGTTGTTTTCTTTAAAGACTTGACTGCGTCTGCCGCGACCGGTGTGCCTTCAAAAAATATAAAATACCACGAAGAAAAAGTGGAGGTTACTGAGGTTGTTGATAAGAATGCAATGATTATAAAGCTTCAAGAACAGAAGTTGGCTTTATCGAGTTTATTACAACGAACTTCACGGGATTTAAATAATGCATTAATGCAATTAGATGAATATAAAATAGGTTTAGAAGAAAAAGTAAATGCCCAATTAACGGATATTACCGAGCTTAATAAAGAGATTATTGATACCCAGAAAGAAGTTATTTTTACGATGGGCGCAATCGCTGAAACCCGTTCCAAGGAAACTGGGAATCACGTTATTCGTGTAGCAGAATACTCTAAAATATTTGCATTAAAATGTGGGCTTGATGAAAAAACAGCTGAAATGATAAAGCTCGCTTCACCCATGCATGATATCGGTAAAGTCGGTATTCTCGATGCAATATTAAATAAGCCAGGTCGACTGACCAGTGATGAATTTGTTATTATGAAAACCCATGCTGAACTTGGTTACAATATGTTGAAACATTCTAAACGACCTATTTTAATGTTAGCGGCAACCATGGCACATGAACACCATGAAAAATGGGATGGTAGTGGTTATCCGCAGGGCTTATCCGGAACAGAAATTAGTTTATATGGACGGATCACTGCAATTGCAGATGTCTTCGATGCATTAGGCTCCGAGCGTTGTTATAAAAAAGCCTGGAAAGATGATGATATTTGGGCATTTTTTAAACGTGAACGAGGTAAACATTTTGATCCTGAATTAGTGGATATCTTTTTTGCTAATATTGAATCATTTAAGAAAATACGCCAGCAATATCAAGATGTATAACAATAGCTTACCTTTTATCGTTTCCAATTATGGATGTTTAGCTTAACAGAATGATAATCGTACCTGCTACGGTCATTAATACATTCGCAATGGCATAGGTGCCTGCATAACCTAATGCTGGAACGGTACTTCGTGCATGTTCATTAACAACATCCATTGCAGGGGCACAGGTACGTGCGCCAATAATAGCGCCAACTAATAATGCACGATTCATATTTAAGATATAAGCCCCAGCTAAATAAGCAATGATAACCGGTACAACACTAACAATGACCGATGCAAATAAGATTTTAAACCCAAAGTCTGCAAAATAAATAAACACATTGCCGCCTGCACTTAAACCAATGCCAACCATAAAGACCAAGAGACCAAAATCTTTCATCATATTTAACGCCCCTTGAGGTACATAACCAAAAGTAGGGTGATTTGCCCGTAAAAAGCCAAGCGCAATACCAGAAATTAATAGTCCAACTGCGCTCCCGAGACCAAAGGTTAATTGACCAAAAGACACAGTGACCATGCCAAACATAATGCCAAAAATAAAAAAGGCACAAAATGCGAGAAGATCGGAAACTTGGCTGTGTACAGAGATAAAGCCGATTTCATCCGCTAAGCTATTTACTTTACTTTTTTCACCGCTGACATGAAGAATGTCGCCTTTCGATAATACAATATCGTGCTCCAGCGGCATTTCAATTTGAGCTCGAATAACACTGTGTAAAAAACAACGATGTTGTGAAAGGTTAAGTTCGGAAAGTCGTTTATCGGCAACATTATCATTTTTAACAACAATCGCTTCTTCAATAATGCGTAAGTCTAATAAGTTTCGATCAAACACTTCCTTTCCGTTTCGAAAGCTCGGGTCAAGTCTAGCGTGGCTTTCTGGGTAACCTACTAAGGCAATTTCATCTTTTTCCTGAAATGTATAATTTCCATCTGGGTTAGCTAAAATTCCATTTCGGCGAATACGTTCAATATGACAACCTGTTTTGCGATGTAATCCTAGTTCACGGAGTGTTTGTCCATTGGTCCACGCCACTAATTCAGGATCAACACGATAAGCACGTATAATGGGGAGATAAATTTTATGTTTGCCTTCTCCTCCAATACCGCGTTCTTTGGCTATTTGTTGGGCGCTATCTTGAAGGTTCTGACGTTGAAGTTTGGGAAGTAATCGAGCAAAGAGAATCAGGCTAGTTAATCCGGCTAAATAAGATAACGCATAGCCGACACTTAAGTTATCGATAACCTGTTGGTATTTAATGCCATCGGGCAAAACAACTAAGCCTGAGTTAATCGCATCTTTTGCGCCAACTAATACAGGCGTTGCGGTTAATGAGCCTGCCATCATGCCCGTTGCTAATCCATAATTTAAATTGAAATAATAATTTAAAAAATACGTTAATCCAATGGAGGAAACGAGAACCAATAAGACTAAGACAAGATAATGTGCGCCATCACGAAGGAATATCCCAAAAAAATTCGGCCCAGCTTCAATACCAACACAGAAGATAAATAACATAAAACCAATATCTAATGCTTGATCGGTAAATGAATAACCGAGGTGACCGAGTAAAATTGCTGCTAATAAAACACCAATAGAGCCACCAAGTTTAAAACTACCAATACGTAATTTGGCGATTAATAAACCAATCGTTAATACAACAAATAATAATAAAATGTCATTGCGAAGCAGTAAGGAAGGGATGTCAATATTCACACTTTATCCTGAGTAAATAGGGAGAAGAAAATATGCGTGGATTTTAACGTAAAATTTTTCTAAACCCCATTACTTTTTACTTATTTTTCTATTTCACTTGCTAGTTGAAAAGTAGAATCAACTTGCAATTTAACCGTCTCGAAATGATGGGTAAATTCGGTCATATATTGTCCCTGTTGACGAACACAGTTACCTGCAGAATTAGCTATTCGTGCTGACTCTTGTGCTTGTTGGCTAACGTCTTCAGTTGTGTCCTTGAGTTCTATCGCTATTTTCTCTTGGTAATCACTGGCTTGTTGGATACCGTTAATATTTTCTTCAAGATGTTGATACGATTGTTTCAGATTTTCTAAAATGCCGGTGACTTTTTTAAGGAGTCTTGAGTTTGTTGTGCTAGATTACGTACTTCACCGCCCACCACTGAAAAACCTCTTCCATATTCACCAGCACGAGCAGATTCAATGGCAGCATTCAACGCCAATAAATTCGTCTGATCGGTAATGCTGGCCCGTTGTTTGAGTATTTGATAGTCAGAAAGTTTCTTATTTGCTTGGTTTAACTGTTGAAGGGAAATGTATAGTCCAACAAATAAGATGGCACTAGCCAAAATAAGTGTGGATGAGCTTAGTGTGGAAAATCGGGAAATGCGCATCATAATATTATCTTTAAGTTAAATTGAATATCCAATCAGGTGCTAAGTCACACCATAAAGAAGGTGCAATATAGGGCGTTTTTGTTACAGATTTATGACCTTCAGGAGAGATGAGTATGTCGATGATGATTAGTTGGCATATTTCATGATTGTTATCAATATATGTACGCTGATTTACCTTTGTTTTAAGTGAAATAAGTCTGTTTAAGGTGAATATCAATTTATATAATAAAGGATAAATTTTTTGATGAAAAAGTGTTTAGACTGGTCTAATTATCATGATCAAGGTATGGGAGACGCCTATGCAGATATCCCTAAACATGGTGGTAATTTTGCAAAGGCGATTTCGGTATGTATTAATAGTGGTGTTTGTCAGGAATCAAACAATCGTGGGGTAATGTGCCCAAGTTATCGAATAAGCAATGATCCTCGCTTATCGCCAGGTGGTCGCGTTACATTATTTAAAACATTATTAAATCAAGATGGCCATGCTTTTGTTGATAATCCAGAGCTTGCCGAATCATTAGCTGATTGTGTTTCCTGCAAAGGGTGTAAACGCGAGTGTGAAAGTAATATTGATATCGCAGCAATCAAAGTCGAATATTTAGCACAACGGCGTCAAGCGGGTTATCGTTCATTACGAAGTTGGTTATTTGCTGAATTTCCTTATTTGTTGTATCGATTTCCTATTTTAAAAGCCAGTATCGCTTTACGGAATAATAATAAATGGTTAGCAAAGTTAGGAGGTCAACTATTAAAAATAAATCCAGATATTGACCTTCCTCAGCCAGCAAAAAATCCCTATCGCGATGATATCAGTCAACAACAGCGTAATCTAATGAGTAGTGAATTAGCCGATGATCCACGTTGTGTCGTGTTACTTATCGATAGCTTTACTGCCCAGTTTAATCCTGAAGTTGTTGACGATGCCATCAAGGTATTAACCGCTGCCGATTATCATGTCTTAACAATTCACCCTAAATCATTAGGCTCAAAGGTGATCATTGATAGCGGACGTAGTTTATTTTCTCAAGGATTTATTGAACGAACACGTCAACAAGCCAATGATTTAATGTCTATTTTAAAACCACATTTACTATGTAATCGACGAATTATCGGACTAGAGCCATCGGCATTACTTATGCTGCGCGATGAATATTTGATGCTTAACTTAGGTGAAGAAGCTACGGGTTTAGCAAACAATGCCTTATTATTTGAAGAATTTATCGCCAGGGAAAAAGTAGCGGGGCGATTTAAAGCGGATTTTATTGCCATTAACACAAATCAAAATGTATTAATTCATGGCCATTGTCATCAAAAAGCGGTGGGAGCAATGAAATCGATGCGTAAGGTATTAAGATTAATTCCTGATTTACCTTTTACATTTATTGAAGCGTCTTGCTGTGGTATGGCGGGGAGTTACGGTTTCGAAGCTGAACATGCAAAAAAATCACGTCTAATGGCTGAGCAAGATTTATTACCGGCGCTTGCAGCCGATCCTAATGCAATGGTTATTTGTACGGGGTTTTCCTGTCGTCATCAAATATCGGTATTGGGTCATCGTCAGGTTATTCATCTGGCTACCTTGCTTGCAAGGCAGTTAAAATAAATGATGTTAATGTAATGGGGACTAACGGAGGTTATAAAACCCATGTAATGATTACATGGGTTATTCACAATTAACTATTTTTACAGTGCTGAAAATGCTTCGTCGAAGTCTTTTGCTGCAGCGGATGTAAATTCAAAATTGGCACGAATATAAGCTAATGTTGCTTTTTCAATATCCGTAACACCTTGACCATCATTCGCTGATTTAAAAAGATCGGCAACTTCATCTTTTGATAATTTACCTTCTCCTTTCCCTGTCGTATGTTCTTTGGCTAATTCAAGTAATTCTTTTTCGTATTTTTCACCATCAATACTTACGTATGCCATGCTAACTCCTTGTTATCTTTTTAGATTAATATTAAGTCAATAAACATTCAAAAAATGAACATTTCATTTAAACTTTAACCAAAATTTAACAATTTGCAACCTTTAGATGCTTTTTATAATAACCAACAACACATTACTATTATTTTGATTTTATAAAGATCGCTTTAATTTCAGGTGTTTTGTGATGTTTTCAACAATTTTAATTAATATCTTTATTAAAGCCTGATTTTTCACTTATTTATATGGTGCAGTTAAATATGTTGCCTTTACGACGGTGCCCTCGGGAGACAGTTATAGTTGCGATGACTACCTTATTGAGTGGGGACAACGAAATCGTTTAGCAGATGCGACTATCAAAGTACGTACAGCGTTGGTTGGTGGGATGATATTAGGTCGAGATATTAGTTCGGACCTGCCAGATGATTCATCGGAACCTATTATGATGGAAACGGACATTGGATGGTGTGAGTCTCAGGATGAAACCACTTCTGTAACAACTAATCAAGCTAACAGTCTTTTGTTAAGGGTGTCTCAGTCTGAGGTGGTTGTGCATCATTATCAAGATGATATTGATCGGTAACGAGTTTGAATATAATCACTATGACTACTACATAGGCCATAGTGATTATACTAACGTACTGTAGGAATAATCATTTATTCCATTAAATCTCGACTATGGAGTGCTTTTTTAGCTTTCTTCGCTTGGCGTTTCTCTTTCATCGTTTTAGCTGGTTTTTTCTTCGATGATTTGTGTAAATCTTGTCCTTTCGCCATGATTTTATTCTCCTATGATAGTGAATGTGGAAGGTGTTTATACAAATTCCATTAATTAACAATTCAACGATAAGGATATAAACCAATAAATTAATGGGATTGGTATGTTCATTTTTATTGTTTGCAATAAATGATTAGCTAGCGATAACCCTAACTAATATTAATAGCATACTCCGAATTCACAAAAGTAAAATATAATTTTTGTTTTTATTTTATATTTTAATGGGCGTTAAATCGGCATTTTTTATGCTTCTATCTATGCTTAAATATTCGTTTATAGCCGAGACGGCAAAGGTGAAATTGCTCGCATTTTCCATACATCTTTTACCAGTAAAACTAATAAAGTTGGTACTATAATAATGAACGCCATTAATATAAGTACAAATTGATGCCCTAAAAAATCATATAAGAAACCAAAAATCACGATACCTAAGGGAGCTAAAGAAATTGAGCCAATATGATCATAAGCACATACCCGCGATAGCATTTCAGCAGGTATTTTTGTTTGTAGCATGGTGAACCAAATAACATTAAATATTTGCATGCCTAAGCCTGCTAATATCGCCGATAAAATAATGATATAAAGTGGTGAAGAAATAGCCATGGCAAGCGGGATTAAACTAAAAAATAAAACACAAATAGTGGCTAAACGCATGGGGTAGTTAACCGTTAGTTTAAATGCGATTACCCCGCCAATTAGTGTGCCACATCCAACAGCACCTGCAATTAATCCCCAATCACTGGGACCATTAAAATATTCCTTAGCAACGGAAGGGCCAATTAACCCCATAAAAGCATCAATACCCGCAACGACAAATGCAAATTGCAATACAATGACCCATATCCATTTATGTGCTGTAAATTCTTTCCAACCCAGTACTAATTCTTTCACAATAGAATCAGGTTGATGTTTGATTTGTTGATTTGGCACGATGGTATATACCAACAAACCCGACAAACCAAAGGAAATTGCATCAATTAAAATAGTCCAACCTGCACCAATCAATGCCACTAATGTCCCCCCTAAGGCTGCACCTATAATTAATGCCATATTACGGGCCATTCCCAATAGTGCATTTGTCGCCTGTAAATCTTTTTGAGCAACGAGTTGAGTGATGAAGCCGGAGGAGGCTGGGGCATTAAAAGCAATTGCGACACCGTTAATTAACATCAGTATTATCATTGCAGTAATACTTGCGTAGCCGGTTAAAAATAATGTGGCAATAATAAGTTGCACAAGCATCGCAGCACTTTCAGCTCGAACGATAACCCTTTGACGGGAACTTCTATCTGCAATCACACCGCCTAATACTAGGACGAGTATGCTAGCTAAAGTTGGCATTGCAATAACAAACGCGGTTTCTTTTGTTGAACCGGTAAGTTCTAATATGCCGAAGGCCATTGCAATGGGAGCCATGGATGTACCGGTAAAAGAAATAAAGTAGGCGAAAAACATCTTCTGAAGATTGTGATTTCGCAGTAAAAGCTTCCATGAGGTACTGTAATCTGATGACAAAATTAATTTCCATTTATAATCAAAACGATAAAAGCGATATGTTATGGCGAAAACCGCGTTTTATTGAATGGGTGTTGTAATAAATAAAAGTTAAATATTAACTCGCTAGCTTGAAAGATCGTCATTGGTGCAAAACCTTAGCAGTTAAGCACCATCCAATTAATTTAACGATTGTAACCAAACTAATAGCGTTGGAAAGAAAGGTAACATGACCAAGAAAGCCAATGAACTGATGACCCAACAGGAATTGGCTAAGTCCTGATCTAATTTATATAACGCAGCCGGTAGAATAACTAAAAATGCAATCGGCATTGCAGAGAGTACTACCGCAACTTGCAGCATTAACCCATCATAGAAATGTGCTTGTCCCGTCAGAACAATTAATCCTAAGACAATAATTGGCAAGAGTATTTGCTTGCATAGTGCTAATGTCAATGCAATACGCCAATGTTGAAATATTGCTTTAAAGCGAAAGACTAAACCAATGGATATCATTAAGCTGAATGTGCCAGTTGGGATTAGCACTGAAGTGACTGATTTAAACCATTCTGGTCTGGCCATATCCGTTAAATTTAAAATAGCCCCTAGAAGTAACGCGACAAACATGGTTTGAAGCACCGGATCTTGCCATACTTTTCGTTTTTTTAGATTGGGCAATGACGAGAATTTGCTTGCATAGGGAAACAGAAAAGCAAAGTAAACCACTTCCTCAAAAAGTTTAAATAAAGGCACAAGGGCAAACCCTGACTCGCCAAGATACACAAATACAACGAAGGAACCGATGGCTCCCATATTGGTAAAGCTACCTGCTGGTGCAACTACCGCGTGTTGAATGTCCTTTAGTTTAAATAGTTTCGAGACTAGCCAACCAATTAGAAAGCCGGATAAAAGAAAAACCGTACCAATAACAGGCAGCCAAGCAAATAACCAACTTGTAATATCTAATTGCCAAATTGCCAACATAACGGATAAAGGAATAGTAACGCGCATTGCAATATATACGGTTAACGTACGAATTTGATCGAGTCGATCGGGTAATTGCTGTTTTAAAATTTGACCAGTTAAAAAACCGAGAACAATAACCAGAGAAATGAAAATAATAGTATCCATTGCTGAGCCTTAAAAGCGTATGTTAGGGGCGTAAAGGGGAGTTTCTATGAAATGCCAGTATATGAAAGTAACCATGTAATGTATAGACGGTGAGTGGTTAAATATAGATATTAATTATTAGACACTCACGTTTTGTTAATTTGAACTAATCATGATGTTAATCGTAAAAGGGGCTGTTTTGCTTTTTGTTCGACCTGATTTGAAAAATCCATTTCAGGCATGAGAAAATACCTTGTTGCTTTGCTAATTGTGCGACTTACTAATTACACATACGGATGCTGTAAATGAAATAAATAAGCCTTGGTCATTAAATTTATCGCGTAAATCAACTAGACATTGGTGCCGCTTTTTGTAAATACGACTGCATTTCTTTTTCCGGTACCATACCGCCGCCTGTTGCCCAAACTAGATGGGTGGCATTTGCCATGGTTGTTTCACTGAACTTCATCCGTGTTTTATATTCTTGATTTTCAGAAACGTTAATTGGGCCAGTTATACCAGCAAGGGCTGAAGGCTCAAGTTTGATCCCTTCTAATTTATGCATATTACTTAAGTGTTGGTACATTGAAGTATCCGTGATGGTGTAATAGCCATCGAGTAATCGTTCCATTGCGCGACCGACAAATCCAGATGCGCGTCCGACGGCAAGGCCATCGGCAGCGGTTATATTATCGATGCCAATATCTTGCACAGAAATTTGGTCATGCAAGCCCGTATGTACGCCAAGTAACATACAAGGTGAGTGAGTAGGTTCGGCAAAAATACAATGAACATGATTACCAAAGGCCATTTTTAACCCAAATGCTACACCACCCGGTCCGCCGCCAACACCGCAGGGTAAATACACAAATAGCGGGTGATTTTTATCAACACTAATGGTCAATTTATTAAATTGCTGTTTAAGGCGTTCGCCCGCAACTGCATAACCAAGAAAGAGTGTTTGCGAGTTTTCGTCATCGATAAAGAAACAAGTTTGATCATTCTCAGCTTCTTGTCTGCCGGTTTCCACTGCTACGCTATAATCTTGCTCATATTCAATTACATCAACACCATGCTCGCTCAGTTTGTTTTTCTTCCATTGTCGTGCATCGGCAGACATATGAACTGACACAGAAAACCCAAGTTTGGCACTCATGATCCCAATCGACATACCTAAGTTACCCGTTGACCCCACCGCTATTTTATAGCGACTGAAAAAAGCCTTAAATTCATCACTATTAAGTTTGCCATAATCGTCGGTTATTGTGAGTAAACCAGCATTGATAGCGAGCTTTTCCGCATGGGAGAGTACTTCATAGATGCCACCGCGCGCCTTGATTGAACCAGAAATCGGTAAATGGCTGTCTTTTTTTAACATTAAACGGCCACTAATACGGGTTCCGTATTGTTGTTCTAGCGAGGATTTCATGTTTGGAATATCTATCACGTCAGATTCAATGATACCGCCGGTTACAGCTGTTTCAGGAAATGCTTTGGCAAGATAAGGCGCGAAACGGTTTAATCGTTCAGTTGCATCTTCAATGTCGTTTTTATTAAGCCCAACATAGGGCAATGCTTCTTTTACTGAGGTTATATTAGGGTTAAACCAAGTCACTTCCTTTAATTGGATTAATTGTTTAAGTAAAGGAAACTGAGTCGTGAGTGCTTGAATGTTTAATGTCATCATTGTTTATCCTTTAACAGAAACGGAAATTGCATAATTTCAATATATGATGTCGATGTCCAGTATTTTTCATACGAAATAATGATGCACCAGGGATGCACTGCTTTGATAACTTTTGGTGCTTTGTTATTCGATTTTATAATGGTGAATTGTCACTAAAGTTCAGGCATTAAAAATTAATGTGCAGTTGGTACATAAATTAATTAGTTATTTGTTAGTGTTGTCCTGTTTTATTTTTAACCATTTTTGGCATGTATCTTGATTAGTTTATTAATAATCATCTTGATTGTAGAAAGGCGTGGTTCATTAATAAATAAGGATAGTTGCAATGAATGAAAAAAATGATTTCCCTTTATCTGCTGTGCCAGTTGACCAGCGTAAAGGGTGGTGGTCAATGGCCTCCGTATTACTTGGTTTTACTTTTTTTACCGCAACCATGTGGGCAGGTGGCACACTTGGAAGTGCCTTTAACTTTGGGGAGTTAATTTGGATTATTGGCATTGGCAATCTTTTATTGGGGAGCTATGCGGCTGGGTTGGCTTATGTTGCCTATAAAACTGGTTTAAATACGGTATTGCTAGGGCGTTACTGTTTTGGTTCAAAGGGGTCTATGTTATCTGACTTTGTTTTAGGTTTTACGCAAATAGGTTGGTACGCATGGGGAACTGCAACGATTGCCATTATTATCGTGAAGCTATTAGCTTTGCCAGAAGGATTCACTATTCCACTAATGATATTGTTTGGATTTGGTTTTTGTATCACCGCGACTATTGGGTATCGAGGCATTGAGTTAATGTCTAAGGTATCGGTACCCGCCATGCTTATTTTTATCGCAATATCATTGTATAAAGGAATTATCGATGTGGGTGGCTTTGTCAGTTTAATTGGTATTGAACCAACCACTGAAATGTCGATTGGAGCAGCGATTACCTTGGTGTTTGGTACCTTTGTGAGTGGCGGCACACAAGCAACTAACTGGAGTCGTTTTTCTAGAAGCGGAAAAATTGCTGTGATCACAACATTGGCGGCCTTTTTCCTCGGAAATGGTTTAATGGTGTTTGTTGGGGCATTTGGTTCATTAATTTATCAACAGGCTGATATTGTTGATGTGTTAGTGGCTCAGGGCTTTATGCTGGTGGCAATTTTGATGTTATTTGCAAATATTTGGACTACGCAAGATAATACGATTTACAATTTTGCAGCGGCTGGTTGTAACTTATTACGTACCGATAAACGCCGTTTGATTACCATTGGTGGTGCATTTATTGGTACCTTGTTAGCTATATTTGGTATGTACAATATGCTTATTCCCTTCCTAATTTTGTTGGGGACTTTTATCCCGCCAATTGGGGCAATTATTATGACCGATTACTGGGTTAAATATAAATCAGCACCGCCTACATTAGAACAAGCCGTCATCCCGTCGTTTAATATGCAAGGTTTAGTGGCTTATGCTATCGGCTCTGCAGCTGCTTATTTTTCACCTTGGATTGCACCATTAGTCGGCATTGTTGTTTCGAGTGTGGCATACAGTATTTTTGTTTTTGCTTATTCTGCTGAAACGCACGTAGCAAAAGAGGCTTAATGTGCCATTAAAAATAAGTGAAATAACAGATATTCCCGGTTTAGAAGCTTTTCAACTTTGTACTGGAGATGTTGGCAGAAATAACAATGTTCGTTGGCCCTACGTTGCAGAAAACCGTGAAGTAGGGCCGTGGCTTTCTGGCGGCGAATTGATTTTTGTTACGGGAATTAATTTACAATATAGCATTGCTGACTACCAACGATTAATTGAAGAAGCACTTGAGTATCATGCGGCTGGTTTAGTTATTCTGATTGGGCCTGAGTTTATTCATGTTATTCCAGAAGCAGTATTAACCTTTGCTGAACAACATGATTTTCCTATTTTTGAGCAACCCTATTCTTTACCGATGGTGAAAGTTACCGAGCTTATTTGTAATCGCATTATTCAAATTGATTTAGCAGAACATTCGTTACGTTGGTTTTTAAATCAAGTCATTGAATCGCCTCGTGCCTTATCTTCCTTATTTTTACAGCGTGCATCTAAATTAAATTTAACTATCGATACACCATTAATGGTGGCACTTATTTTACCCTTGGATGAGAGTCAGATTGATTTAAGTGCATGGACTTATACCCTGAATCGATTACTCGAACCCTTTGATTGTCAGTTGCCGGTTTTAGAATATCAAGATGGTTGGTATTTATTTGTCGATAATAAAACGGAACGTGATGATGAACAGCAAATGCAATTATGGCGTGATATTAAAGTGTCACTAACGTCACAAGGCTTTCCTTGTGCATTGGGGATTAGTGATACAGCACAGGGAATCACTCAACTCGGGCTTGCTGCACAACAGGCGAAGCAGGCCGCACAATTTGCACGAAATAATGCAGGTAAAACTATGCTGCATTATAGTGAACTTGGGATTAATAAAATATTTATCGCAGTAGATAACCAGGCGTTACTCGCTGATTTTTGTCGCCAGCAATTAGGACCATTATTTGCAAATGAAACGACACAAGCTATACAAATAAAACAAACGTTAACAGCATATTTTGAAAACCTGTGCAGTGCGAGAAAAACGGCTGAATGCCTAGCGATACACCGAAATACACTGCAGCATCGTTTGCAAAAATTTGAACAAATAACACAACGAAAATTAAATATCGCACAACAAAGGTTATCAATACAAAACGCCTTAATAATGGAATCGCTGATTCTGGATGACAATAATAATGGAAAATAATGCAATGAAAATAATTAATGCTCGCTTACGTGGTGATGAACAGTTATTTACGCTACAAATTGAAGCTGGAAAATTTAGCCGTATCTCGCCCCAAGAAGGGATTTTATTTTCAGATCTGGAAAGTTATGATGCGAATGGCAACCTTTGCAGTGTCCCCTTTGTTGAACCTCATATTCATTTAGATGCTGCGTTGACGGCAGGGGAGCCAAATTGGAATATCAGTGGCACTTTATTTGAAGGTATTGAACGCTGGGCTGAGCGAAAGCCATTGCTCACGGAAGAAGATGTTCAAACACGAGCGTTAAAAACTATCGAATTATTAGTCGCTAATGGTGTTCAATTTATTCGCACGCACGTTGATGTTACTGATCCAAACTTAGTCGCACTAAAGGCATTGGTGAAAATAAGAGAACAAATTAAAGATAAACTTCATTTACAAATTGTGGCGTTTCCTCAGGAAGGGATTTTATCCTACCCCAATGGTAAAGGGTTAATGGAGCAGGCAATAAAAGAGGGCGCAGATGTGATTGGCGGTATTCCACATTTTGAATTTACACGTGAATACGGTGTAGAGTCGATGCGTTGGGTGATTGAATTAGCACAAAAGACCGGAAAATTAGTGGATGTTCATTGCGATGAAATTGATGATGGTGCAGCGCGTTTTTTAGAGGTGCTTGCAACGGCCGCACTTGAAGCGGGAATCGGTGAACGTGTTACGGCAAGTCACACCACAGCAATGCATTCCTATAACAATGCCTACTGCTCGAAGCTGTTCCGGTTACTTAAAATGTCGAAAATTAATTTTGTTTCTTGTCCAACTGAAAGCATGCATTTACAGGGGCGCTTTGATGGTTATCCCAAAGTACGTGGCATTACGCGAGTGAAAGAGATGCGGGAAGCCGGACTGAATGTTTGTTTAGCTGAAGATTCAATTCAAGATCCCTGGTATACATTAGGCAATGGGAAATTACTACGGGTGCTTGATTCTGCCATTCATAGTTGTCATATGATGGGGTACAACGAACTTGAAAACGGCTTAGATTTGATTACAAACAATGGTGCACGCACGCTACAAATAGAAGAGCAATACGGCATTGAAATCGGTAAACCGGCTAACTTTATTATTCTAGAAGGTGGTAATGATCTCGAAGTTATACAAAAACAAGGTGAAGTCTTGTTGTCGGTGAAAGAAGGGAATGTGTTACTTGAACGTAAACCAGCAGAAATATTAACGGGTCCAGTATTTGGTTAATATGAAATAATGTATGACCAATTTGGGGCAATGTATTTTCCACTACGTTATGAATAGGTAGCCGAAAAATTTTAAACGAATATGAAGTGTTTTTTCTTTCTCGGATGCTTATTGATTATCTCTCATCATCGCTTGTCTCCTGCTAGATAATGCAGGTAGGACTTGCTCCTGCCCGTATCAATAAATGCATGGTACTTCAAAGAAACTTACATCAGATTTTTACGGTAAGTTCTCACTTTGTAGAGATACCCAAGTATTTGCGTAAAATTTTTGCTTAAGATTATTGAGAACCCATGAAAAATAATCATAAACAGTGGTTATGCTTACGATTGATGAAAAGCAGCTAAGTAAGATACTTTTTTAGATTATATCTGGAAACAAAAGAGTTATTTTTTTGAGGAAAATTTTTTTACAGAGTTGTTTTGTAGGATTGATTGAGAATGTTGATGGGTGAGGTCTTCGTAACGTAAATACGTGTAAAAACCAATTAATCAAATTTGATAAAAAGAAGATAGCTAAGTTCAACTTGTATTATCAAATAGAATTTAGATGTATTTAATTTATGAATAATTAATTGCAGGTTAGATTTTTTATCATTTTAAATGACAAAAGCTTATTGAATTTAAAGTGATATTTGTCAGGTTATGAGTTTTTTGATCCTTTGAAAAATCTTTATTCTTATACAATTAGTGTTGTTATTCATTTTTATTAACAGATTTTTCTTCAGGTGAGTATAAAAATATGAATGCCTGCAATTAAGTTTCTGTGGAGTGTTCATTCTATACAATATTCCTTAACCTTCCGATTTACTACAAAGGTAAACTATGTTTAAAAAGCCTTCATTCAAAATAATAATATTAAGTATTTTTTTTATTGTAATTTCTTTAACCGTTGTAACTTCGTATTTCAGTGTTAATTATGTTATTGGTGATTATATTAATAAATCGGAAACACAAGCTATTAATAAACAACTTAACCTTGTGAAAGATAAGTTAGTTGAAGACATTAATAACAAAATAATCCTGGCCGATAATCTCAATTTCAGTTTTACCGGCGTGCAAAAAGTGAAAGAAAAGTCTGGTTTTCATTTTGTTGTAAAAGTAGTTCAAGATTATATTGTGACTTCTAGTGGGCCAGAAAATAATCCCGATAAGATTAAAGGTTATGTTGATGTTGTTAATGCAGCAAATGGGAAAATAGATATTAGTAATCTTTTTTATGAAGGAGAAGTACCATTAATTCGAATTACTATACCAAGAACAAAAGGAAACGCAGATATATTCTATGTTGATCTTAGTTCGACTCAAAAAATGTTAAGTAACTCTACCGTTGATGGAAGTTATATGGAATTGCTCGATTCTGTGGGAAATCAGTTATTTTCAAATGTCGAGCCTGGGGAATTGTTAGCATTGGAAAATGAAGTTGATGTTCAAGGTAAACCATGGAAATTAACTGGTTTTGTTAATCAAGAATTTATCCAGGGGCATACGGCTAAACTTAATCATGTTATTACGGTGGTATTATTGATTGCCATTATTATTATTATTCCAATTAGTATTATTGCTATTAATATCGCATTTAAGCCAATCGTATCGTTACATGGATTAGTTACAGATTTGGCGCAAGGTGAAGGTGATTTGACGCGTCGTTTGGAAGTGAAAAACAATGATCATCTCGGTAAAATAGCAGGTGGCATTAACTTGTTTACTGAAAAATTGCAGGGAATGATTCAGGATGTATCATTAGCTAGCCAGAAAATTGAGCATGAAATAAAACAAGTAAGCGATAAAACTGAGTCAAATCAACAATTACTTGATTCGTATGCTCAAGAAACGGATCTGGTTGTATCTGCAATTGCTGAGATGAGTTCCTCCGCAGATTCTGTAGCACAAAGTGCTGCATCTGCTGCAGAGTTAACCCAACAAGCGAATCATGAAGCAGATCAGTCTAAGGAGGTTGTATCCGAGGCTGTAAATAATGTCTCTGTTCTTGTTAATGAAGTTTCCGCAATGTCTGATTCTATCTCCGTTATGAGCAATGATACTGAAGAGATTGCTACAGTATTAAGTGTTATTGGAGATATTGCAGACCAAACTAATTTATTAGCATTAAATGCGGCCATAGAAGCAGCTAGAGCAGGGGAGCAGGGAAGAGGTTTTGCAGTTGTCGCTGATGAAGTACGAGCTCTAGCTTCAAGAACACAAAAAAGTACATCAGAAATTAATGATATGTTAGGTAAATTACGTAGTGGTAATAAATCTGTCGTTGAAGCGATGTCTTTAACACAAAGTCTTGGTTTAAAAGCGTCGGCAACGACTGAGAAAGTGACGGAATCCCTTGATACGGTGAGTAAATTTGTTAGTGAAATAAGTGTTATTACGGCTAATATTGCAACTTCTGCAGAGGAGCAAAGTTCAGTAAGTGAAGAAATTAGTCAAAATATGAAGACGATGCAGGAGGTCAGTCATAATATAAACCAAAATGGGCAAGAGACAGCTCAAAGTACATTACACCTTTCTGATTCAAATACGGAACTGATAGAAATTCTTAAACGTTTTAAAATATCTTAGCCATTTTTATTGGGTATTTAATCTAAATTTTGTAAGTTTAGATTAAATAGTGAAGAGTAAATAACTTGAGATCGGGTTAATGTCTTGCCATTAACCTTGTTTTCTCTGTCTCTGTCATATTTACAGAGGGCTTATTTTTTAAGGCAATAAGAGACCAATCCAGCTAATAAACCCTTTAACTTCAAATTAATTCAGTGAATCATATTTTTTGAGTTAGTTTATCAATTCTACCTAACCGTAATTAATCAACGCAGTAAAAGCGCGTTAAATAGAAATTCAACGCGCTAAAAATTTCTTCATATTAATACTTGCATGAATGCGCAAGTGATCATATATTAATCCAACTTAAAATTTAAAGAGTGATAATAGAAATATGGAAAAATTAATGATCGCACTAAATGAATTCATTCATGTTGGTGGTGCACTTGTTCTAATCATAGCTGTTGTGTCTGTCTTAACCGGTTTTATGCGTGAGTATATTCCGCAGGATAAATTACAAAAAAAATTAACAAAACATGAAAAGTGGGGGCCTGTATTCGCGGCCTTACTGGGTATGTTGACGCCATTTTGTAGTGCTTCAGTAGTGCCAGTTTCCATGGGAATGGCAAGTATGGGGATATCGTTAGGGACTGTAATGAGTTTTTTGATTTCAGCACCGCTTTGTAATTTTATTGTTTTAGCCATGCTTTATGTTGCCTTTGGCCTAAAAATAACGGCTTATTATCTTGTTATTACTTTAACGGCCGCTATTTTGGGGGGATGGATCATTAGTAAAACGCCTTGGCGCAATGAAATTAAACGTGAAGGAGAATTAAATAATAAAAAAACACAGCCAAGTTGCGCTGCATCTACAACGCCTTGTCACAGCGTATCTGAGCCAGCACCAAGCTGCGGCAGTACGAATAGCTGTAGCGAATCCGATGACACTCAGTGCGGTGTCGAAAGCACGCCGAGTAAGCAGGTAAGTGCTTTACGTTTTGCCATGGTTTTATTTAAGCGGATTATCCCTTATGTGTTACTTGGCGCATTAATCAGTGGTGTCTCGGCAGCTTATTTACCTTCAGAGTTAGTTGCTGAATATGTTGGTGGCGATAATGTATTTTCTATCATGATTGCTGCAATTATCGGCGTTCCACTCTATTTACGTATTGAAATGGCAATTCCTCTTCTTAAAGTTTTAATTGTTAAAGGAATGGGCATTGGACCTGCAATGGCACTTATTATTGGTGGAACGGGCGCAAGCCTTCCTGAAATTGCAATTGTTTCCTCTTTGCTTAAACCAAAAGCAGTTATAGCATTTGTTTCAATTGTATTAATAACAGCCATCATTGGCGGACTTTTATTTCAATATGTCATTTAAACATACTCATCGTTTATATTTGATTTTTGAAGTGTAAATTTTGCCATGACCTTAATGCGTGCTGCGCAATATTTTCATGGCTTTATGTTTGTTGAGGTAAGTATGAAAATTGGAATTTTACTTTGTGGAAATGTGCCGCACACGTTAATTGATCAATTTGGTGATTATGCAAGTTGTCTACAACGAAAGTTACATCTTAAGCGATATGGTGATGTATCGACGTGGAATGTGTTTGAAAAATCTGAATTGCCTAAAAATGATGACGAGTGCGATGTTTACATCATTGGTGGTAGCCCTGTTGGTGTAAATGATGATGTCGATTGGATCGATTCATTATCTCGGTTTATTCGTAACGCTTTTTATAATGGTAAAAAACTTTTTGGTATTTGTTTTGGACACCAAATAATTCACCACGCATTAGGTGGTGCAGTGGATAGATCCTATTTTGGCTGGGGAGTGGGGGCATATAGTGTGACATTTTCACAAGATTTCAATCAGGTAAAAATGGGAAAAACCATGTCATTGTTGTCTATGCATCAAGATCAAGTTGTTAAACCTGCTCATGGCTTTAATGTTGTTGCTGGAAATGATTTTTGCCCCAATTATATGACTAGATTTAAAAAACAGGTCTTAACTATTCAGGGGCACCCTGAGTTTCATTTTCATTTCTTTTTGGCTTTATTAAACCAGAGAAAAGACATTTTATCGCAACAAGAATCAAATGTTCACAGTGAAGAAGGCAATAGCGCGAAGGATAGCGATGACTTTATCCGAATAATGAATCAATTTCTTTTTGAACGGTAAGGGAGATATTTATGTTGTTCAGAAAGGTTGCTACTAAATTAAGTCAATTTTGTGCTTATAGTTATCTCTATAAGTTATTTATTAATAGAGGAAAATTAACCGATCAAGCTAAGGCTGGTCGAAATATTGCGTTACTGGGTCTCTTCTGTCCTTTTTTCTGGTTTTCTTTGGTTTCCGGTGCAAATTTATCTACAGTTTTGTTTCATGCTGCTCATTCAGGCATCGTTTTCTTAATGGGAATTGTTATAATGTTGGTCAGTTTTCAAAAGAATAAAGACAAATGAATAATGAACAATATATAGATGCCTTAAAGGCGTTGGCTGAGCCACATCGATTACGTTTATTTTGGTTATTAATACATGTTGATCAACGTATTACGGTGGCGGAGGCGATGGATGTCACGAAAGATACACAATATAATGTCTCTCGTAACCTAAAAATGCTTTATAAAGCCGGATTGCTGACTCAAGAAAAATGTGGAAAATGGGTTTACTATACCCTTGCAGAACAAAAGCGTCCTCATTGGTCTTTTATTGTAGAATCTGTACGTAGTCTTCCTTCCGAGCGCTTCTCCGATGTTTCCTCTCTGTGTATAAAACGGTTAGCAATGCGAGTCGATAATCAATGTGTAGTTGGCCCTAATAGTGACCAGTGGATCAATCAGCTTTTACTTGATAATAAAAAATAGATTTATATATCTATGGATTTTCATTGGCAAGTTAATGCGTTAAATGATTGTTTTATTTAGGGGGGGCGGAATCACAAGAACCCCCTTCGGAATTAATGATGAAGTTTAAAAACAAAAAGAGCGCAATCAATGCGCTCTTTTATTACTTTTTTTAATCAGGATTAATGATTAAAGTTCGATAGTTACGGCTTCACCGTCGATAACAAGCTCTAGCGTGTTACCCACTAATTTATGTGAGACTTCAGTTTTAGGACCATTGATTTTACTTGGTACTAATAGCGTTAAGATATTGTGTTCTTTCTTCGCTTTAAACTTAGCTTCAACATGACGATGAACTTCCATGTCTTTGTATTCAGCTGGGTCAACTTCACCAAAACCTTCTACATTTTCAATTGAAAGTAAGTCATTTGTACAATCGTTGATAAATGACACGTCTAATACGGCATTCTCGCCAATGATTTGGAAAGCATCTTTCGCTGTTTCAGTTTTGAATGTAGTGTGCAATAACCAAGTCAGATCTTGCTCTGATTTGAGTGTTGCAGTATCACGCATTACAAATACCTTACCTTTAGCAAACCAGATTTTACGTTTGTAAGATTCAAGATCTGGGGTGTGGAATTGGTATGAAGTTGATGCATCACCTTCAACAAATAACACGTCAGATTCTGTATCGTAATCGCTGATTTTACCGCCTGCTTCAATACAGTAACGATCTTGATGAATACCTTCAAATTTAGTGGTTGTGTTCTCTGCGTACTGACCTTTACCACCAAATAATGGTAGGTTTTTAGAGAAGGTACGACGACGCCATTTGATATGCATGTCAACACCGAAGCCACCGTAATAACCTGTGATTGCCGCTAATGTGTCTCCAAATGCATGTAATGTGTATGCGTTTTGGTCACCGTGTGAGTGGCTGATTGAACCAAATGGGCTACATTTGTAAATCATATGGATATGCTCTTCACGATTGGTCATATTGCTGTGGAATGCTGCCCAACCTGTGATTGGAAATACTTTTAGTAGCGGCTTGTTAGAAGGCGCAACTTCAGGCATATCGTTCCATAAGTAATCAAAACGTAGATCATCGTAACCAAAGTCCCACCAACCGAAGTTGTAGAATTTTGTATGTGCTTCAGTATCACGTGCTTTTAATTGGTTGTAGTACCAAATGTATTCAGGTTTGTTGTTGACGCCAGCAAAGTGTTTGATGTTATAAGCAAGTTTTAGACCTGGGAAGTCACCAATACTTGATTGGTCACAGAAGCTTGCACGACGAGAATGAACAGGCATACAGTAAAGCGGGAAGTCACCTGTATTTTTGTAGAACTCTTTATTGAACATATTGATATTGGTGTAGCTTTTTAGTAGATCAAAAGACTCACCTAGGAATGCCATTTGTGTGTTCCAGTAATCTGGACCTTCCGCCCACGCACCGTCTTTGCCGCCCCATGGTGGGTAATGTACTGCATAGTATTCGATGCCGTATTCGATGTATTCACGTGCTTTAGGGTATTCATTGTATAACGCGATACAAGTAGGAATAACCGCAGAACTGATACTACGAACACCGTGGCTGTTTAGTGGGTTTGCTAATAAATCAACTGTCACTTTTAAATGATGCATGATTTCTTCTAAGCGCACGATCAGTGCTTTTTTCACTGTTTCACGTTCTTCATCTGAGAAGTAAGCATGTAGCCAGTCATAACCCCAAGCCATTGCAGCGATAACACGGAAAGCGGCTTCATCATTATAACCACGAGATGTAACACCTTCTGGATCGTAAGAAGCGAGTTGTAATGTCCAAGCTTTAGCTTTTGCGATAATAGCTTCGTCTTCTAACACAATACCTGCGATTGAAAGGTTACGTGTCGCATTGAATGCTTCTTGACAGCTAACGTACATTTGACGCCAGTAAGGACGCCATAATGAAGCTTTACCAACGGTTTCTTCTGGGTAAGCTTTAGGCTCTGCATAAGGGGCTACATCTAAGAACTTGTTTGTAGAGTTGTTCATGAAAGCATCAAATTTACAGTAGCCTGGGTCATTTTTTAGGTTTGCTTTGAATGCAGGAAGATCTTTGCTTTGAACCAATAGGCGAGGATGCTCGACGCTTAAGTTATCAAGGAAAGTAAGATCGATTTTAGCTGTTTCAACTTTAACTGGCATCACATCAATAAGATTACCGGCAGATTTGTCGTTTTCTAACTTAATGGCTTTGATAGCGTCAAAAGATTTATCTTTAGTCATTACATTTCTCATATTTTGATTAAACAATATTCGCCTAATATAGCGATTCGCTGGAATTCCTTTCTGATAGAAGGGCGATATGACAACGTGATTTCATATTGGCTACCAACCTTTACAGCTATTCAATGATAGTTGCTTAGGATTTTCTAACAGTGGTTAGTTTACTCGCTAATTGTAACACAAATAAAAAGCCATATTTATTGACTTACGCACATAGATGCAATAAAAAATGATTAATATTTCTTATATAAAAAGCTATTTTTCATTAATTAACAAACAAAACCGAGTGTATTTTAGGCTTTGTTTGTTAATTATTGATTTAAATGGTGGGGTTAAGTGAACATTAGAACAGATTGTTTATTGGTTATTGTCATACTTTATACTGGCTAGTTTTTGAATATGTTGGGGAGAAACACCACAACATCCGCCAATAATAGAAGCACCTGCTTGTAACCAAGTTTTTGCAAATTGGCTGTATTTTTCGACTGATACATCTGCTCTAATTTTAGTGACGCCATTATTAGCTTGATGGTGTTCATCAATAGGTGGAAAATTATTTGCGTAAACCCCCAAGAGAATATGTTTACCGTCGGTTAAATCGTTCAATGCTTCCTTCGCACTTATTAATGCAGATTCCATTACTTCGACACAACTACAATTAAATAAAATAGCGGATACATTTTGTCCTGCAATTTGGGTTACTGCATCGTAGACGGTTTCACCTGAACGCAATACAGAGACATCAGTTTGATTGTCTTTGACGGTAAATGATATCCACGTTGATTTTTGAGTTGGTGCGGTAAGATCTTTAATTAATTTTGCTTCTGCAATCGATGAAATTGTCTCTGCTAACCAAAAGTCGACGTCATTGCGTTGTTGCTGTATGTGCAGGTCAATAATAGGTTGAGCTTGCTGTGTAGAAAATAAGTCTGGTCGGTATGATCCTAAAACCGGGGGAATGCAGCCCGCAACTTGTATATCTTCATTATCTTTAATACAGGTTCGTGCAAGTTGAGCAGCTTGTTTTATTAATGCCGCGCCTCGCTCGTCATAGCGTTGTTGACCAATATGGAATGGGACTAATGCATAGGTATTGGTGGTTATCACTTCTGCACCGGCATCGATAAAGTTACGATGCGCTTGAGAGATAAATTCAGGTGAGTCCATTAATGCTTGTGCAGACCATTCTGGTTGTTTAAAAGGTGCGCCAAGACTTTCAAGTTCTCGACCCATACCGCCATCAAGAATAATTGGGAATTTAGAGATTGATTTCATTATTAGTTGTATTCTTTATTTAGATTGATTGGTTAACGTTTGTAAAAAATCATCGTTTAGAATACCTTCCTTAGTGATATTAAACGCAATAAATCCTTTTGGATCAATTTTACTCGTCAATTGATAGTGAATATCTTCATTTGTATGTCGACTTAAATAGGTTACTAGCTTATATAAAGAAAATAAATCGATAGTTGATTGAATGTCAACGGGCGTTTCACCATAGGCAAGTAATGTTGGTATTTGATTCGACACACCCGTTAAGACTTTTTCCCCTGCTATATCCAACACAAAGCTGACACCTTGTATTTCTAATGCCTGTGGATTTGGATTAGAAATTAATAATTGAATGTTAAACCGTGGTGATAATCCCTGTGAAGAAGTAGGACTTATTTTGGTCAATGTTACGTCTAAATTTTGTAAGTTATTAAGGTTGGTACAACCCGATAATAGTGCGAAGAGAGACAACAAACAAATTCTGATAAATGACATATTTACAGTCCTATATTAAATTTTCGATAAAATTAGTGATTAATATACTTTTATTTCTATAATATAAGAATATATTACTCTTTGTTATTAAAAGGTTTTTTAGTATTTACTCTACTTTATTTATATTCACCTGATAATTTTGTGGATTAAAGCTCTGTACTTTTTTATAACAAAACGTTAACATCCTTTCGGAGCTGTCTAATATAAGTCAATTTGATAAATAAATATACCGTATAAAGGATTATTTACGCCTCTCATTTTGGTTATTTAGCAGGCAATAAATTTTAAAAGTATTATCTACTTTATATTAAAGGAATAATTATGGAAATTGATGTAGAACAATTGATGAATACAGCATTAAATCTTGCTGTACTTTACGGACCTAAATTAATCGGTGCGATTGTTGTTTGGGTTATTGGTAGTTGGGTAATTAAGCTATTGGTTAAAGGCTTTGGGAAAGTTGTCGATAAAAGTAAATTAGACGCTTCTTTAAAACCTTTTCTAAGTAGTTTGATTGGAACATTACTTAAAGTGATGTTAGCTATTTCTGTGCTTGGTATGCTAAGTATTGAAATGACATCGTTTGTTGCAATTTTAGCATCTGCTGGTTTAGCTGTTGGTATGGCTTTATCTGGCACATTACAGAACTTTGCTGGTGGCGTGATGATTCTTATCTTCAAACCTTTCAAAGTTGGTGATTTTATCGATGCACAGGGTCATGCAGGTACAGTTAAAGAAATCCAAATCTTCAACACAATCCTAAAAACAGGCGATAATAAAACAATTATCCTACCTAATGCAGGGTTATCTTCTGGTTCTATGGTTAACTTTTCAACTGAAGATACTCGTCGTGTAGATTGGACTGTTGGTGTTGGCTACGGTGACGATTTAGATGTTGCTCGTGCTGCGATTAAAGCACTATGTGATGCGGATACACGTATCTCTACTGAAAAACCTGTTGTTATCGCTGTTGCTGCACTCGCTGATAGCTCAGTTAACTTCACGGTGCGTGCTTGGGTTAAAGCACCTGATTACTGGGGTGTATTCTTCGATATGAATGAAAACATCTACAAAACATTCCCTGGTCATGGTCTTAATATTCCATACCCACAAATGGATGTACACGTTCATAAATAAATTTATGAAGTAAGTGATAATATCATTAAGAGCCAAGGTGAATGCCTTGGCTTTTTTGTTTCTGGATATTAAATAAAATAGGCTAAATAATCAGTGGTACAAATCGAAGTATTATCAAAAAGGGGTTATCGGTTTCGATTGTATTATACCAATCGTAATAATTAGCTGATCTATTTTGCTGGTTAAAATAGTTTATTTTTTTGTTGAAAGTTTCGTTAAGGGAACAACCATTTACATCAACTTTCTCCTCAAACTAAACCATTTTTCCAGAGCAAAATTTAGGTCACATATTTAATACAATTGGTATTAAAACAAGATCAGCGCAGTGGATATTTTAACCAATTCATCTAATCATCCTCATGGGATGCAAGTACGCTTAGAAAGCGGGACGGTCTAGCGCGTTAAAGTGATTAATAAGTAGAATGGCCTCGGATATAGACTATCCGAGGCCATTAGCATTAAGAAATACGTTTATATTTTATGCGATGTGGTTCGATTGCCGCAGAACCCAAGGTTTTCTTCAACCATGCTTCGTAATCAGTAAAGTTACCTTCATAAAAGTTAACTTGTCCTTCATCGCGGTAATCAATGATATGCGTAGCAATGCGGTCTAAGAACCAACGGTCATGGGAAATAACCATGGCACAACCTGCAAAACCAAGTAGGGCATCTTCAAGTGCACGTAATGTTTCGATATCAAGGTCATTGGTTGGTTCATCGAGTAGTAATAGGTTACCGCCAGATTTAAGCAATTTAGCTAAATGTAAACGACCACGCTCACCCCCTGATAAATCACCGACTATTTTTGATTGATCCGAACCTTTAAAGTTAAATCGCCCCAAATAAGCACGACTCGGAATTTCAATATTGCCCACTTGAATAATATCGCTTCCTCCGGATACTTCTTGGAAAACACTGACTTTATCATCCATATGATCACGGAACTGATCAACGCTAGCCATTTGAACCGTTTCACCGATTTTAATTTCGCCAGAATCAGGTTTTTCAACACCAGATAACATTTTGAATAGCGTTGATTTACCTGCCCCGTTGGCACCGATAATGCCGACAATGGCGCCTTTCGGTATGCTAAAACTTAAATCATCGATTAATACGCGACCATCGAATGATTTTGTTAGGTTGGTGACATCAACGACTTGATCGCCCAAACGTTGTCCAGTGGGTATAAACAATTCATTGGTTTCGTTACGTTTTTGGAAATCTTGGTTATTTAATTCTTCAAAGCGAGATAAACGCGCTTTACTTTTAGATTGACGTCCCTTCGCATTCGAACGCACCCATTCTAACTCTTGTTCTATTTGACGTTGACGTGCTTTTTCTTGCGATGCTTCTTGTTTTAAACGTGCATCTTTTTGTTCAAGCCAGGATGAATAGTTACCTTCCCATGGAATACCGTAACCACGGTCTAACTCTAAAATCCAACCTGCTACATTATCAAGGAAGTAACGGTCATGGGTAATAGCGACAACGGTACCTTCGTAGTCATGTAAGAATCGTTCTAACCAAGCAACAGATTCTGCATCTAAGTGGTTGGTTGGTTCGTCGAGTAGCAGCATATCCGGTTTTTCAAGTAATAAGCGACATAGTGCAACTCGGCGTCGTTCACCACCCGATAAGACCTTAACAGGTTGATCCCAAGGAGGAAGGCGTAAAGCATCTGCTGCACGTTCTAATTGATTGTCCAGATTATGGCCATCATGGGCTTGGATAATATCTTCTAATTCACCCTGACGTTTTGCGAGTGCGTCAAAATCAGCCCCTTCTTCAGCGTAATCAGCATACACTTTATCAAGTTCAGTTAGGGCATTTTTGACTTCACTGACGGCTTCCTCAACCACTTCACGAACATTTTTTTCTAAATCTAATACGGGTTCCTGTTGTAGATAACCGATTTTAGTGCCAGATAAAGCCTGTGCATCGCCTTCAAATTCCGTATCAACACCGGCCATAATACGTAACAGAGTTGATTTACCCGCACCATTGAGACCTAAAACACCAATTTTTGCACCGGGGAAGAAACTGAGGGAAATATCTTTTAAAATTGTACGTTTGGGAGGGACAACTTTACTGACTCGATTCATCGAAAAAATGAATTTATCTGGTAATGGCGCAGCCATGGAGGATCCTTATAGTGAATAAATGATGTTTGCTATTGTAGGGGGAGCCATAGTAAACATCAATAAGGGGAGTAACTGATTTTCATATTTGTTAGTGGTTATATAAAAACCAGTTTGTATTAGATAAATGTAAGGAAGAGTGATGCCTTAACAGCTTCTTTGGAAGAAGACGATTATTCAGCTAGTTTACTTTTAAGACGATTTTGAACAACTTCGACTAATAAGTCTGGTTGAAATTTAGAAAGAAATTCATCACAGCCTACTTTTTTGACCATGGCTTTATTAAATTCTCCACTCAAGGAAGTATTTAATACGATAAATAAATCAGCCATACGTGGATCATGACGAATTTCATCGGTTAATTTATAGCCATCCATTTCCGGCATCTCCGCATCGGTAATCAGCATTAATATTTCATCGGTCACTGTTTTACCTTGGTCAGCCCAATTTTTTAAAATAGATAATGCTTCTTTGCCATTTTTAGCGGTTACAATCTCGATACCCAATTGTGTTAAGGTACTTGCAACTTGATTTCTTGCTGTCGGTGAGTCATCGGCATGCAGTATTTTTCTACCAACAAATTCTGATAGAATATTTTGATCGACAATACCCTCTGAAATATCTACTTTATACTCAATAATATCGGCCAGTACTTTTTCTACATCGATGATTTCAACTAACTCTTCTTTATCTTTTTCCTTAAGCTTAGTAATTGCTGTTAAATAGTGCTGACGGCCAATTGTTGAAGGGGGGGCCATAATTTCATCCCAGGTCATATTAACAATATGCTCAACTTTACCGACTAAAAAACCTTGTATACTGCGATTGTATTCAGTGATGATTAGGTTGGATTCATGATCAGGCTGCAGTGGTTGTAATCCGATAGCCGCTTTTAAATTGATGACCGGAATTGATTCACCACGAATCGTCGCGACGCCATCAATATGCATATGAGAGTTAGGGAGCTTGCTTAATGTTGGTAGTTTGACCACTTCTTTTACTTTAAATACATTTAATGCAAATAATTGTCGACCGGTAAGGTGGAATAATAATAGTTCTAAACGATTTTCACCGACTAAGTTAGTACGCTGATTAACCGTATCGAGTAAGTTAGACATATTGTTATCCCTTTTATAAATGTGTTGTGCATGGTTTTAACTATTTAGTTTATATCAAACTGAGCATTATATTTAATTAAACACATTTTTATTTGTTTTGTGTTGGTTGATTATTAAACGACCGGTCCAATTTGTAGGTTTCACCTATCCATTTTATCGAGTAGATCGCAATAATTATTAACATTTTCTTGCATGATGTTAAATATGTTAATTTTATAAGATAAAAAAATGACAATAAAGTGCATTGTTTTAACTCACAAATCCATCAAAAATATGTTATAAAGATGATCTTTAATAAGACACTGTCATTCGCATAGAAAAGTCTTATTGAGTTGAGCACCAGTCAACATTCTTTCTTCAAATATAACCACTAAATAAGGTAGATAAATGGGCGCAGAACCATCTCAAATGATTAATCGACAACGTTATCAACTTGTTACCGAGGGAAAGGTTGATGCGTGGTTAAGCGAAGATGTGGTCATTAGTGAAGAGCCTTTGAATATTGTATTGCACTGGACGGATCAAAAAACAGGTGAAGCGCTTGAAAAAACCTTTATGGTCACCATGAGAACCCCCGGAAAAGATGAATTTTTAGTAACTGGATTATTACTTTCCTACGCAATTATTAGCCATGCAGCACAAATTGAATCGATTACCACATCTGAATTTAATCAATGTGATATCACACTTTCACAATCAGTCGTTTTAGACTGGAAATCATTAACGCGTCAATTTGTCAGTCATTCTGGCTGCGGTATTTGTGGTGCAAATAATGTTAAAAAACTCGCCAATACATTTAATGTCAGGATAGATGAAACAGCGCATTGGCTTCCTTTTGAAACACTGCTTACTTTCCCAGATAAATTAAGACAACAACAATCGTTATTCTCAACCACGGGCGGGGTGCACAGCGCCGGTATTTTTAATTTGAATAAATGTTTGTCTGTGCATGAAGATGTTGGCCGCCATAATGCGGTTGATAAAGTCGTCGGTGATGTACTTGGCCGAGGCGAAATAGGTAAAAAAAATATTCTGATGTTAAGCGGGCGTATCAGTTTTGAATTGATGCAAAAGGCCGTGGCCGCAAAAATACCCGTTGTGGTGGCTATTGGCGCACCATCTAGCTTAGCAATCGAAGTGGCAAAACAATTCAATATTACCTTAATAGGGTTTGTGAGTAATCGGACTTGCAATGTCTATCACGGTAATTTTCGTTTAAGTAAAGAACACACAACCAAAACCAATAGGTAGGCTTTCATGACTATTAAAAAATATAAGGGCGCTGCAGGCGGATGGGGTTCCCTAGCAAGTACGGCAAAACATATCCTACATAGTGAAAATGTAGCGAAAAACGTGAGGAATTTACTTAAAACTAATCAAGACCAAGGTTTTGATTGTCCTGGTTGTGCGTGGGGCGAAGAAGATAAAAATGACCGTTTCCGTTTTTGTGAAAATGGTGCAAAGGCGGTTAATTGGGAAGCAACTTCTCGTCGATTAACTCCCGAGTTTTTTGCTGCGCATTCGGTAAATTCATTACGTAAGCAAACGGATTACTTTTTAGAAGATCAAGGCCGCCTTTCTGATCCTATGTCATACAATGCGGAAACTGATAAATATGAGGCCATTAGTTGGGACGATGCCTATGCACTGATTGCCAAGCACCTGAATGGGTTGGACAGTCCACATCAAGCAGAGTTTTATACCTCTGGTCGTGCAAGTAATGAAGCGGCTTTTGTGTATCAATTGTTTGTCCGTAAATTTGGTACCAATAATTTCCCTGACTGTTCAAATATGTGCCATGAAGCCAGTGGTTATGCCCTAGGTCAGGCGCTTGGTGTCGGCAAGGGTACGGTTACCATGGAAGACTTTAAACACGCAGATGCTATTTTTATTTTTGGTCAGAATCCAGGAACGAATCATCCGCGTATGCTGCATACTTTGCTGCATGCTGCTGATCGTGGTGCACGTATTGTTAGTTTTAACACCTTGAAAGAGCGTGGTTTACAACGTTTTGCAAACCCTCAAAATCCTATTGATATGGTATTCGGTACAGATACAAAATTAAGTAGTCAATATTTTACACCTAACCTTGGTGGTGATATGGCGGCAGTGCGCGGTATGGTTAAAATCTTACTTGAGCGTCATGAACAGGCCTTATTAAAAGACCAGCATGTCTTTGATGTTGATTTTATTGCCGAACATACTAGTGGTTTAGAAACGTACCTTGAACAAGTAAGACAAACACCCTGGGATTTAATTATTAGCCAGTCAGGGTTGTCGATGGAAGAAATAACAGCAGCTGCGGATGTTTATCAAGCTGCAAAAAGTGTCATTGTTACCTGGGCAATGGGCGTGACGCAGCATAAACATTCGGTGCCGACGATTAATGAATTAACTAATCTTCAATTGTTGTTTGGTAATGTAGGTAAACCAGGGGCGGGTTTATGCCCTGTTCGCGGACATTCTAATGTTCAAGGCGATCGAACCATGGGGATTAATGAAAAACCCAATAAAGCTTTTTTAGATAGCATTGAAAAAAACTTTCATTTTACACCTTACGTTGAAGAAGGGCATAACGCGGTGCAAGCCGTTGAAGCGATGCTACGCGGAGAAAGTAAAGTATTTATTGGTTTAGGTGGGAATTTTGTAACAGCGATGCCCGATACTAAAGTGACTCAACAAGCGATGAGTCAATGTGATTTAACGGTTAATATTGCAACAAAACTAAATCGAACTCACTTATACCCTGGTAAAGCGGCATTAATATTGCCTTGTTTGGGCCGAACAGATATTGATATGCAGGCGGGCAATTTACAACGTATCACCGTAGAAGATTCTTTCTCGATGGTACATGCCTCTCAAGGTGTCGTAAAAAGTGATATCAGACAAATGCGTTCTGAGCCTGCTATTCTCGCTCAAATTGCAAAGGCAACATTGGGTGATACCCCAGTCAATTGGCAAGAGTTGATTGATGATTACGGAAAAATCCGCGAGTTAATTACTAAAACCATTCCCGGTTTTGATGATATGAATAAACGCATTGAAGGTGCGGGTGGTTTTTATTTAGGCAATGCCGCAGGGCGTCGCGAATGGAATACAACGGATAATAAAGCACAATTTCATAGTTATCCTTTGCCCGACGCTATTGTTCAAGCATCACAGCGTGCATTAACCAATAACCGTATTTTTGTCCTACAGACATTGCGCTCTCATGATCAGTACAATACGACTATTTATGGCTTTAGTGACCGTTATCGTGGGTTAAGTGGTGATCGTAATATTATTCTTTTAAATGAAGACGATATTAGTGCACTGGGCATGAAATCCGGTGATAAAGTGGATATTGAAGCATTATGGGGAGATGAGGTGATACGAAAAGTGACTAACTTTACCCTTATTGGTTATGATATTCCGAAGGGCAACGCAGCTGCTTATTATCCTGAAACTAATCCATTAGTTGCATTGGGAAATTATGGCGATTATACCTTCACACCTAATTCTAAATCTATTGCGATTGTTATTACGCCTGCAGAGGATTTGGCGTTAGAGCGTATTATTTAATTCTTGTTCAATAAAAGCACTGATCAAATGGTAATAAGTCCTTAGGATTTATTACCATTATTTTTTTTCAAGTTAACCGTCGATATATTTCACACGATTTAGGCTATGCAATAGCGCAAAGTTTGCGTAAAATGCGGAGCATCAATGGAGTTATTTGAATTTACCATTCCTACCAGGAGAGAAGCATGTTTAACCGCGATATGAATATTGCAGATTACGATCCCGAATTATGGCAATCCATCACTGATGAAGTTCAACGTCAGGAAGATCACATCGAACTAATTGCATCTGAAAATTACACTAGCCCACGTGTAATGCAAGCGCAAGGCAGTCAGTTAACTAATAAGTATGCGGAAGGTTACCCTGGCAAACGTTACTACGGCGGTTGTGAGTATGTCGATGTTGCAGAATCATTGGCAATCGAGCGTGCAAAATCTTTATTTGGCGCAGATTACGCGAATGTACAACCTCATTCTGGTTCACAGGCAAACGGCGCGGTTTACCAAGCTCTTTGTAAGCCTGGCGATACTATCCTAGGCATGAGTCTTGCTCATGGTGGTCACCTAACACACGGTGCATCGGTTAGTTTCTCAGGTAAAACCTATAATGCGATTCAGTATGGTATTAATCCTGAAACGGGTATTTTAGATTATGCAGAAGTTGAACGTCTAGCTCTTGAGCACAAACCAACCATGATTGTTGCTGGTTTTTCTGCTTATTCAGGTATCGTTGATTGGGCTAAATTCCGTGAAATTGCAGATAAAGTAGGTGCTTACCTATTTGTTGATATGGCACACGTAGCCGGTTTGGTTGCTGCAGGTCTTTACCCTAACCCTGTGCCTTTTGCGGATGTTGTTACAACAACAACGCATAAAACATTAGGTGGCCCTCGTGGTGGTCTGATCATTGCTAAAGCAAATGAAGCGATTGAGAAAAAATTAAACTCAGCGGTTTTCCCAGGCGGTCAAGGTGGCCCATTAATGCACGTTATTGCTGCTAAAGCCGTTGCATTTAAAGAATGTGCTGAGCCTGAATTTAAAATGTATCAACAAGCTGTGCTAGACAATGCAAAAGCCATGGTTAAAGTATTTCAAGAGCGTGGTTATAAAATCGTTTCTGATGGTACGGACAATCACTTATTCCTTGTTGATTTAATCGCACAGGATATTACGGGTAAAGAAGCAGATGCTGCATTAGGCAATGCACATATTACTGTCAATAAAAACTCAGTACCCAATGACCCGCGTTCTCCTTTTGTTACATCTGGTTTACGCCTTGGTACACCTGCGTTTACACGTCGCGGTGCAAATGAACAACATTCGACTGAATTAGCAGGTTGGATTTGTGATGTACTTGATGCGATTAAAGATGAAGAAAAATTAGCTGCGACAATTGAAGCTGTTAAAGTGAAAGTTGCTGCTTTCTGTAAAGAGTGTCCAGTTTACGGATAAACGCCGTAAATGATAACTTTGTCTTAAAAATACCGAGTTGATTACTCGGTATTTTTTTGTCTTTAATTCGCCAAAGACAAAATAGAATAGGCGCTATTTTTCCAAGTTGTTTGTGCTTTATTTACACTGTTTTTTCGTACAATAACCATAAATACATATCAGAGGGTTATTATGAAAACTTCAATTATATCAAAGCTAACCACAGCCATAGTGACCGTTGCAACGCTTTCTGCTTGTGCGCCAATGTATCGCGGTGGGCCAATTATTCCGATTATACCTATATTTCCAATTGTGCCCGTTGTTGCCGTCGACCATGGTGCACCATCTCATACAAGAGAGCCCGTGTATCAACCTTTTAATAGTGCAGATATTAATGGCGATCACTTTTTATCGCGAGAGGAGTTTTCACGTTCTTTATCGGTGGACAATTTTTTTTCGAGAACGGATTTAAATGGAGATTACGTTATTTCAGAAAAAGAATTTTCCCGATTATTAGTAGGAAAACAAGCATTTGTGGATGCGGATAAAAATGGCGATCACGTGCTCTCACAACAGGAGTTTTCTAATTCGATGCCAGTCAATCAGTTGTTTCTTAATGGTGATACGAATAGCGATTATGTACTTTCTAAAAAAGAATTTAACCGACTAGATTAAGAAATATTCACTTATTAACGTTAATCTTATCCATTAATTATTCATTTACTGATAATAGTGCCTGTAATGCAGGACGTAATGTTGGGTAATTAAAGGTGAAACCAGAGGCAAGCAAATGTGTTGGTTCAGCGCGAATGCTATCAAACAGTAAGCAACTTGCCTCACCCATTAATAGATCAAAGCAAAATTTGGGCATTGCTAATAATTGTGGACGTTTAAGGACCTTTGCTAAGGTTGTTGTAAACTCTTGATTAGTGACTGGGTGAGGTGCACTAAAATTAAAATATCCATTCAATTTTGATGTGGTTAATAAGAACATTATACCGCGCACCATATCTTGTATATGAATCCAAGGCATATATTGTTTACCATCACCAAGTCGACTGCCTACGCCAAACTTGAAGGGAGGTAGCATCATAGGAAATGCGCCACCGGTGTTGCCAAAGACTAATCCCGTTCTTATAATACAAACTCGTGTTTTGTCAGATTGTACTTTAAGTGCAATTGACTCCCACTTCGAACAAACTTGGTGTGTAAAACAATCGTCGTTATATTCAGTTGATTCATCAACGATATTGATTGTTTGATCGCCGTAGTATCCGACAGCAGAGCCACTGATAAAAACCGATGGTGGATTAGCACTTACGTTATTTAAGTCAACTAACTTTTCAGTGATTGCCCAACGACTCTTGCATATTTTTTCTTTTTGATTTGCTGTCCATCGACGACCTGCAATAGGTTCACCCGCAAGATTGATGATTGCATCCACTTCATCGAGATTTGAATAGTGATCTAGGCTATTGATATAAGAAATATTTCCCGAATCTATTTGGCGGAGTTTTAACTGTGCCTTTTCGATGTTGCGGGTTAATAAAATAATATTTTGATCGGATAAAAGTTTAATTAATTCAGAACCAATAAAACCTGTTCCACCAGTAAGTAATATTTGCATGTGGCTTCCTTTTGAGCAACCTAATATGATTATATACTGAATTTTTAATAAAAAAGATCAGTTTTAAAATTTAGTCGAAAATACGTGTTTTATATGTTTATTCAAACTAAATGAATAGTTATGCACTATAATGGTGTTTTATATTTATCTTTTCTTTCAATAAATTATATTGATTAAAAAACAGGCTGCATTATATTGGTGCGTTTTCTTCTGTTTTTGCACTGTGATGGAGCTCAAACTTTTAGAGTTAGATAAGAAACCTTTTATTTTGCAGTGTTTCTTATGTTTTGTTATATGGTATGTTAATTGCTTATTATTGGGAAAGGGCTTTCATAACAATGGAGATAAAGTAAAAATGGAAAAAAATAAAATATTTAAAGGGATGCTTCTCGCAACTGGCGTTGCATTTGCAGCAACATCATTTTCAACGATTGCAGCGAATGTACCTGCAGGTGTTAAATTGGCAGCGAAACAAGAACTCGTTCGTGGTAACGGGACTGAAGTAGCATCACTTGACCCTCATAAGACTGAAGGTGTGCCTGAATCACATGTTATTCGTGATCTATTAGAAGGCTTAGTGAACCAAGATGCCGAGGGGAATGTTATTCCTGGTGTTGCTGAAAGTTGGGAAAATAAAGATAATAAAGTATTTACATTCCATCTACGTGAAGATGCTAAATGGTCAAATGGTGACCCTGTAACAGCTGATGATTTCGTTTATAGTTTTGAGCGCGCAGTTGATCCTGCTACTGCATCACCGTATTCATGGTATTTAGAAATGACAACCATGGTTAATGCTGCAGATATTATTGCGGGGAAAAAAGATAAATCCACGTTAGGCGTTAAAGCCATTGATGCGCATACATTCCAAGTGACGCTAGAACATGCCATTCCTTATTTTGTTATGATGATGGGCCATACAACGGTTAAACCTGTTCATAAGGCAACCGTTGAAAAATATGGAGATCAATGGACTAAACCTGAACACTTTGTGGGTAACGGCGCCTTTGTTATCAGCAAATGGGTAGTGAATGAACGTATCGAAATGGTACCAAATAAAGAATACTGGGATAATGCACATACCGTGCTAACTAAAGTCACTTACCTGCCAATTGAAAATCAAGTTGCGGAAATGAATCGTTTCCTTTCTGGTGAAATTGATATGACTAACGAAGTCCCAAGTGAGCACTTCAGGCGTTTACAGAAAGAACACCCTGAAGATGTTCAAATTAAAGGTAACTTGTGTACTTATTACTATAACTTCAATACTAAAAAAGCACCTTTCGACGATGTTCGCGTTCGTAAAGCGGTTTCCTATGCGATTGACCGTAATATCGTGACCGATGCATTATTAGGTCAAGGTCAAAAGCCGGCTTACTTCCTTACTCCTGAAATCATTTCTGGCTTTACGCCTGAATTGCCTGAATATGGTAAAATGACCCAAAAAGAACGTAACGCAGCGGCTAAAGAATTATTAGCAGCAGCAGGCTACGATTCATCTAATCCATTAAAATTCAGCCTGTTATACAATACGAGTGAAAATCATAAGAAATTAGCGGTTGCTATTTCTTCAATGTGGAAAAAAACATTGGGTGCTGAAGTGACGCTTGAAAACCAAGAGTGGAAAACGTATCTTGAAACGAAAAAACAAGGTGATTTCCAAGCTTCTCGTGCAGGTTGGTGTGGTGATTATAATGAACCCTCTACGTTCACGAGCTTAATGGAAGGCAGTAACACATCTGGTGGTATTCATTACCAAAGTGCTGATTACGATAAATTAGTCAAAGCTGCAATGGAAACAACTTCCGATGCAGAGCGTACTAAACTTTACTACGCAGAAGAGAAGCTACTAGCAAAAGACATGCCTCTTGCACCAATTTATCAATATGTTACAACACGTTTGGTAAATCCTCATGTAGGTGGTTACCCAGCAAATAATGCTGAAGATAAACTTTATTCAAAAGATATGTATATTATTGCTAAATAACAATACATAGTTCCAAGTGAAGAGGCTTTTTTAGCCTCTTTTTTCGTTTAACTAAACTGAGTTAATTATGTTTAAATTCATACTCAAAAGAGTGATTGAAGCAATTCCTACATTGCTAATCCTTATTACCGTTTCTTTCTTTTTAATGCGTTTCGCCCCGGGCAGTCCATTTTCAAGCGAACGTACTTTACCACCACAGGTAATGGCCAATATTAATGCTAAATATGGTCTTGATAAACCTGTGATGGAGCAATATACGACTTATCTGACCAATGTACTCCAGGGAGATTTTGGTCCATCATTTAAATATAAAGATTACACCGTGAATGAACTGGTTGGTGCCGCGTTACCTGTTTCTGCAAAAATTGGCTCGGTCGCTTTTCTGTTTGCTGTTTTTTTGGGCGTGGGGATCGGCACTATTGCCGCGCTACGGCAAAATACTTGGCTAGATTACAGTGTAATGTCAACGGCCATGTTGGGGATTGTGATGCCCTCGTTTGTATTGGCACCGGTATTGATTTATATCTTCCCTATTAAGTTAGGTTGGTTGCAAGCAGGGGGATGGTTAGATGGCTCAGCTAAATATATGGTGTTACCCGTATTAGGTATGTCAATGATGTATGTGGCGACCTTTGCACGTATTACACGTGGTAGTATGATCGAAACCTTAAACAGTAACTTTATTCGTACTGCTCGCTCTAAGGGATTGAGTTTTTCTTATATCGTTTTTAAACACGCCTTAAAACCTGCAATGTTACCCGTTGTTTCTTATATGGGACCTGCGTTTGTTGGTATTATTACCGGATCCGTTGTTATTGAAACAATTTTTGGTTTACCGGGGATTGGTAAATTATTCGTTAATGCTGCATTTAACCGTGATTATTCATTAGTGATGGGAGTGACCATTCTTATCGGCTTGTTGTTTATTCTTTTTAATGCCATTGTCGATATTCTTCTCGCCTATGTCGATCCTAAAATTCGTTTATAAAGGACGGAGCTTATGTTAACTAAAAAACAAAATGTAGAAGCGCTTGATAACTTCTCTGAAAATTTAGAAATTGAAGGGCGAAGTCTGTGGCAGGATGGTCGAATTCGTTTTATGCGTAATAAAGCGGCGATGGTAAGCTTAATGATCCTTTGCCTGATCACACTTGCAGTTATTTTCGTGCCTATGTTTGCTGAATTTTCTTTTGATGATACCGATTGGTATGCATTACATGAAGCACCTTCTTTTGTACATCTCTTTGGCACCGATAGTCTCGGTCGCGATCTGTTTGTGCGGACCTTTATTGGTGGCCGTATCTCCATGATGGTGGGGGTGTTAGGTGCCTTGGTTGCCGTTGTTATCGGTACGGTTTATGGGGCAACGTCGGGGTTTATCGGTGGCAAACTGGATCGCGTGATGATGCGATTTCTTGAGATCCTTAGCTCAATTCCCTTTATGTTTTTAGTGATTGTACTGGTGACCTTTTTTGGTCGTCACATTGTTTTAATCTTTGTGGCGATTGGGGCAATCTCTTGGCTGGATATGGCTCGTATTGTACGTGGTCAAACCTTGAGTCTTCGTAATAAAGAGTTTATTGAAGCGGCACATGTTTGTGGGGTCAGTAATTGGAATATTATTCGTCGCCATATTATCCCTAATGTACTAGGTATTGTGGCGGTATATTCAACACTGCTTGTGCCAAGCATGATTTTGACTGAATCTTTTCTGAGCTTTTTGGGCTTAGGCGTGCAAGAGCCAATGACTAGTTGGGGCGCTTTATTACAAGAGGGAGCTCAGACCATGGAAGTAGCTATTTGGCAGCTTGCTTTCCCGGCTGTATTTATGGTGATCACCCTGTTCTGTTTTAACTATATCGGTGACGGTTTACGCGACGCACTTGATCCTAAAGACAGATAAAAGGAAAAATAATGAATTTATTAGATGTTAAAGATCTGCGTGTAGAATTTACCACCCAAGATGGTGACGTAACCGCAGTCAATGATTTAAATTTCTCACTAAAACCTGGTGAAACCTTGGGGATTGTTGGTGAGTCAGGTTCGGGTAAATCGCAAACGGTATTTGCGTTAATGGGCCTGTTAGCAAAGAACGGGATTATTTCTGGTAGTGCTAAATTTGAAGGTAAAGAGATCCTTAACCTTCCCGAGAAAGAGTTAAATAAAGTACGTGCACAACAAATTTCAATGATTTTTCAGGATCCAATGACATCATTGAATCCGTATTTGAAAGTGAGTACACAGATGATGGAAGTACTCACTCTGCATAAAGGCATGTCCAAAAATGAAGCCTTTGAAGAGTCAGTTAAAATGTTAGAGTCGGTTAAAATACCAGAAGCACGTGCGCGGATTAATATGTATCCCCATGAGTTCTCAGGTGGTATGCGTCAGCGTGTGATGATTGCGATGGCGCTTTTATGTCGTCCTAAATTGTTGATTGCAGATGAACCTACGACGGCGCTAGATGTAACTATTCAAGCACAAATTATGGCATTATTGAATGAATTGAAAGACGAGTTTAATACTGCAATTATCATGATCACCCATGATCTCGGTGTGGTTGCCGGAAGTTGTGACAAAGTATTAGTGATGTATGCGGGCCGTACGATGGAATATGGTACCGTTGATGAAATTTTCTATAAACCAAGTCATCCGTATACGGAAGGATTATTAAAATCCATTCCGCGTCTTGATACTGAAGGTGATATTTTACCGACTATTCCTGGTAATCCACCAAACTTATTATCTCTACCTGAAGGGTGTCCTTATCAAGATCGTTGTCATCGCGTGATGGATCGTTGTAAGAAAGAAGCACCGGTATTAACACCTTTTGCAGAACAGCGTTCACGTGCTTGTTTTTCTGACTGGGAGACTTGGTCATGAGTAGTTCAAAAAAATTAATTCTTGATATTAAAGATCTGAAAGTAAAATTTAATATTCCTTCTAAGTCGATGTTGCCTTGGGCAAAACCATCTAGCTTGAAAGCTGTTGATGGTGTGAGTTTAAAACTCTATGAAGGTGAAACACTCGGGGTAGTTGGTGAGTCTGGTTGTGGTAAATCTACATTAGCACGGGCCATTATTGGGCTTGTGCCTGCTAGTGAAGGTAGTGTTGTTTGGATGGGAGAAGATCTGACTAAACTTGATCACAAATCACTTCGTCTTAAGCGTAAAGAAATTCAAATGATTTTCCAGGATCCGCTTGCATCATTGAACCCTCGTATGAATGTCGGGGATATTATTGCTGAACCATTACGTACTTTTTACCCTAATTTAAGTAAAGATGAAGTAAAAGCGCAGGTTAAGGAAATGATGTCGAAGGTCGGTTTATTGCCCAACGTAATTAACCGTTATCCACATGAATTTTCTGGTGGCCAGTGTCAACGTATTGGTATTGCTCGTGCATTAATTCTCAAACCTAAAATGATTATTTGTGATGAACCTGTATCTGCATTAGATGTATCGATTCAAGCGCAGGTGGTTAATTTACTTAAAGAGTTACAGAATGAACTTGGTTTGAGTCTGGTCTTTATCGCCCATGATTTATCGGTTGTGAAGCATATTTCTGACCGTGTATTAGTTATGTACTTAGGTAACCCAGTTGAGTTCGCTGAATGTGATAAACTGTTTGCTAATCCTAAACATCCCTATACACAAGCCTTGATGTCGGCGGTTCCGATTCCCGATCCTAAATTGGAACGTAGTAAAACAATTCAAATGCTAGAAGGGGATTTACCTTCACCTATCAATCCCCCATCGGGCTGTGTTTTTAGAACCCGTTGCCCGATAGCAACGGAAAGATGCGGTACTGAAAAACCTCAGTTAAAAGGTGATGATTCACACTATCAATCCTGCTTATTGCGGGCTTAATTGATTAATCTAAAAAGACGCATGAGGAGAAATCTTAATGCGTCTTTTTTATGAGCTATCAACATTTAAAATGTATTGTCTAAAACTCCTCTCTTTTTACTATTCTCTTTAAAACTATCTTTAGGTTAGATCTGCGATCGACTTTTTTGTTAGATAAAACTAGTTTGTTTTCAGGTGCTTTTTTGTTTGTTATATCTTTATTTTATTCTGTTTTAATGTAAAGTGTTTGGCCGGAAAAGCTGCTCATTTGTTATTTTGTAGTGGGTTTGTCTTTTCTTGTGGTTTTTGTTGGTGTTTTCTGTCTATGTTTTGTTTTTTGGTACTCTGGATGCTAATAATTACCCTATTTTTCATTGATATTTGTACTTTTTTATCGATTTTCAATATGGGAATTACTTTGGGAGTACTTAATCTTAAATATGTACAAAACAAGAGATATTAACTATGTACAAAAATAAAATTACTAAAATAATGCTTTTAGCTGCGGGGCTCTCCTTTGCTGCTACGTCATTCTCAACCACGGCTGCTGTCGTACCAGCAGGTGTTAAATTAGCTGTAAAACAAGAGTTGGTTCGTGGTAATGGATCCGAGGTCGCATCACTTGATCCACAAAAGGTAGATGGCTTGCCTGAAGCCATGGTTATTCGTGATCTTTTGGAAGGATTGGTCAACCAAGATGCCGATGGTAATACTATTCCTGGTGTTGCCGAGCGTTGGGAAACAAAGGATAATAAAACCTTTACCTTCTACCTGCGCAAAGATGCTAAATGGTCTAATGGTGATCCCGTTACTGCACATGATTTTGTTTATAGTTTTGAGCGCTTAGTTGATCCGTTAACGGCTTCTCCCTATGCTTGGTATCTGGAAATGTCTTCCATGCTGAATGCTGCCGATATTGTTAACGGTAAAAAAGATAAGTCGACTTTAGGTGTTAAGGCCATAGATGATTACACCTTTCAAGTACAACTAGAGCATGCTGTTCCTTATTTTGTAATGATGATGGGTCATACAAGCATGAAGCCTGTACATAAGGAAACGGTCGAGAAGTATGGCGATCAATGGACTAAACCAGAGCACTTTGTGGGTAATGGTGCCTTTGTCGTCAATAAGTGGGTAGTTAATGAACGCCTAGTATTAACGCCTAATAAACAGTACTGGGATAATGCGCATACCGTCTTAACCAAAGTGACTTATCTGCCGATTGAAAACCAGGTTGCTGAAATGAACCGGTTTTTTTCCGGTGAAATCGATATGACCTATGAAATTTCTAATGAACATTATCGTAATCTAGTTAAAAAACATCCTGAAGAGGTTAAAACAAAAGGTATATTGGGAACCTATTATTACCAATTTAATACCCATAAAAAACCCTTTGATGATGTACGAGTGCGTAAGGCCATTTCTTATGCCATCGACCGCGATATCATTACTAAAGCGATATTGGGGCAGGGCCAGAAACCAGCTTATTTCTTAACGCCTGAAATTGTTGCGGGCTTTAATCCTGAGCTACCTGAGTATGCCAAATGGACGCAAAAAGAGCGTAATGCTAAGGCAAAAGAGTTATTGGCTGAAGCGGGGTATGATAAATCTCATCCACTTAAATTTAGTTTGTTATATAACACCAGTGAAAACCATAAGAAACTAGCCGTTGCTATTGCTTCTATGTGGAAAAAAACATTGGGCGTAGAGGTCGCGCTGGAAAATCAAGAGTGGAAAACCTACTTAGAATCAGCACGCGAGGGTAATTTCCAGGTTTCTCGCTCAGGTTGGAGTGGTGATTATAATGAAGCATCTACCTTTACATCTCTAATGGAAGGCAGTAATAGTACTGGCGGTACACTTTACCAAAGCGCCGAGTACGACAATCTAGTAAAACAAGCAATAGCCTCTACTTCAGAAGCTGAGCGTTCGCAAATCTATAACCAGGAAGAAACTTTACTGGCAAAAGATATGCCGATTGCTCCTATCTATCAATATGTACAAACACGTCTTGTTAATCCTCATGTTGGGGGTTATGCCGCTCATAATGCCGAAGATAAACTTTATTCAAAGGATATGTATATTATTGCTGAGTAAATATCAGTTACAACTAATACCAAAGGAATTAAGTAAGTGATCAAGTCTTGCGCAGGAAAAATAAGCACTAACAAGGCGTGAGTTGCAGGAGATAGTTGTTCTCACTTCAAAACTCACAACGTAGTTAGGGTTGATTTTGCATCTTGAATGGTAACGGGTATAGATTTATTTTGAATGTCCGGTCATCATTTTTAAACACGTCTAGGAAGAGATTCTTCGACGTGTTTTTTTATGGCAGAAAAATGTTCAGTGACAATGCGTTCAGTAATACCCCTTGTACTTTTAACTGTGTTAAGCTTTAAAAGATAATAACTTTAAGGAGTACTTATGCAGTTTAAAATACGGATTTTGTTGGTGTTATTAATAGGAAGTTTACTGAGTGCCTGTTCTACACGTGAGAGTACAGATAAGTACAAAGGATCAACTAGCCAACGTTTGTTAACCTACAGTATTAATGATCTGATGGTTCAAATTCCCTCAACTGATTTTAACGAGTTCGAAGGAAAACCCGTTTATGTTCAAAGTCATTTTATTGAACGTTCTCCTGTATTAACCTATGCCACTCAACGTTTATATGCAGAGTTAACGAGTCGTTTCAATTTAAATTTGGTTAATTCACCCGATAAAGCCGATTATCAATTGGATTTTTTCTTTACTTCTCTCGGTACGGATAGTGACACCTTTGGTTTGACAATTCCTATTTTTTGGGTAGATACCTCTGGTGAAACCTCTTATTTAGACGTACTTGCTGTGCATATGTATCATGGTGTGAGTGAGATGTATTACTACACTAAAAACACGCAAACGGGCAAGGTAAAACAACATCCAAGTATCATTGCAAGAGCGAAAACCGATCGTTTTTCTACCCCTATATTTAGTTTTTCAATGGATGATTTAGAAGAGAAATCTATATTGGAGTAGATTGTTTCATAACGCTTGATATGTGTTTGTATTTCGACCTTAAACTGACACTTATTGAGCGTGTTTTTAATACGTAATAATTAAGAGACAATAATATGTATAAGATTGTAGCATCTGATTTAGATGGCACTTTACTGACTTCTGACCATCAAATTCTCCCCTTTACTCAGCAAATATTGACGCAATTACATCAACAGGGAAAACAATTTATTTTTGCAACGGGTCGTCATCATGTTGATGTAGGAAAAATGCGTGACAAATTGGGCATCCCAGCTTATATGATTACTTCGAATGGGGCCTGTGTACATAACAGTGATAATGAAATGATTTTTCAACAATATATCCCGACTGATATTGTTAGTCAGATCCTTGAGTTAGTGAAAGGTGATCAAGAAATATTGATTAATATCTTCCGTAAAGATGATTGGTTAGTGAATCGAAAAGAGGAAAAATTAAAGTTCGGTAAAGGGCATTTTACCTACGACTTCTTTGATCTTAACAATCCGCCAGTAGAAGACGTGGTTAAACTTTTCTTTATTCGCGAAGATAAAGACCATGAGAAACTGGTGATATGGGAAGATAAAATTAAAGCATTGCTTGGCGATAAAGTGAATATTACATTTTCTTCACCTTATTGTCTGGAAGTCATGGATGCGGGGGTGTCAAAGGGTTATGCACTTGACGAAATAGCAACAATGTTAGGTTATCAATTAAAAGACTGTATCGCCTTTGGTGATGGTATGAATGATGTTGAAATGCTGACCATGGCCGGTAAAGGTTTAGTAATGGGCAGTGCACATCATAAGGTGAAAGCTGCTTTACCCGACAACGACGTTATTGGCAGTTGTAATGACCAAGCCGTTGCTCATTATCTTGAAGACCATGTCCTCGATTAACCATAGGAGTCATTAACATGCAATTGTTTTTTGCATCGGATTTACACGGTTCGCTACCCGCAACGAAGCAAATGTTGGAAAAGTATAATCAATCGGGTGCACAACATTTGGTGATTTTAGGGGATATTTTAAATCACGGTCCAAGGAATCCGGTGCCTGATGGGTATCAACCAGCAGCCGTGGCTGAACTGTTAAATAATTACAGTAGCCAAATCATTGCTGTACGTGGTAATTGTGATAGTGAAGTTGATCAAATGCTATTGGATTTCCCGATGTTAGAAAGTTATGCCTGGGTATTACTTGAGGATGGTAAACGATTATTTTTAACCCATGGGCATATTTACAATGGCGATAATCATCCATCATTAAAGGAGGGTGATATTATTGTTCATGGTCATACTCATATCCCCGTTGCTGAGCAAGTTGATTCGTTTTTTGTCTATAACCCTGGGTCAATCACTTTTCCGAAGGGTGGGTTTCTACCAAGTTATGGTATTTTTGAACATAATACGTTAAAAGTATTGGATTTTTCCGGTGAAGTTTTAAAGCAATTTGTTTTATAGGTATCTTCATGGAACAACGCAATAGAGGCATTTTTGAATGAAAAAAATATTAAATAATAAAAAATGTATCGCGATTGCGTTGTTAGTGATCGGCGGGATGTGCATCTCTGTTTACAGTTTACGCGCTTATCATGCTTACCAACAATGGCAATATATTCAACACCAAGGGATAAATACCGGTGGTGCTAATGTTGGTGCAATTAGACCTTGGATGACCATGCGCTATGTGAGTGTTGCCTATGCGGTTCCTCAGGAATATATTTTTGATAGTTTGAATATACCTCATAACCGTCAAAACAGTAATAAAACACTCGGCTCTTTGACACAACAATTCCAATTTCAACCACAAAGTGAAAACAATAATGTTTCGACGTTTATTCTTATTGTTGGTGATACTATCACGGCTTATAGACAAAACCCTGTAGCATCAGGTTTAAAAGATATACGTCCTTGGATGACGCTTCAATATATCGCGAATAGCACGGGAACGCCGATTGAAGATCTTTTTTCTCAGTTAAATATCACTGCGGATAATAATAATGGATTTAAACCACTTAAAAATTTAGTCAACGAATCAGATTTTGAAGGTGGAATAACACATTTGATCGACAATATAGAAAATGTATTAAGTCGAGACCAAGGTAACCAATAATGTTTTCAGCTGTTGAATTATCAGATTATTTACTTACTTATACCGTTATTTATGGTTCACCTTTAATTTTTCTGGTGATCTTGATTGGTGCAATGGGCATTCCGATGCCAACCACTTTTTTGGTGTTGGCGGCAGGGGCGTTTGTCCACCAAGGCGTATTAGATCTATATACGGTTTTTATAACCGCTTTATTAGGGGCTATTCTTGGCGATTCACTCAGCTATTGGATAGGACATAGTGCAAAGCAATTTACATTAACCCGTTTTGGTGAATTAAAAGTTTGGCAAAAAGCACAGGAAAACCTTCATCGTCGAGGTGGTGTTGCAATTTATTTGACTCGTTGGTTATTGACACCATTAGCATTACCGACGAACTTAGTTGCCGGGACTGCCGGTTATGCTTTTCCTCGCTTTATTTTGTTTGGTGTTGCAGGACAAGTAACTTGGCTGCTTTTATTTGGTAGTTTGGGTTATACTTTCAGCAGTCGTTTGGAAGGTATGAATGAATTAATTAGTAATTTTAGTGGTGTGTTGATGGGCATTGTTTTATTTGCAATGGGCCTGTTTATTGTATTTCGCAAGAAGCGCCAACATAGAAATATTTAGAAGAACAATATTTATTTACGATACTTATTTATAGGCAGTTTAATAGGGAGATAAAACAAATGAAGAAACTATCACTGGTCAGTAGTTTAATGGCGTTATTATTATTAGCGGGCTGCTCGACGGCTTATTACGGCGCAATGGAAAAAATTGGTATTCACAAAAGAGAAATTTTGGTTGATCGTGTTGAAGATGCAAAAGAGTCTCAGCAAGAAGCACAAAAACAATTTACTTCAGCGCTTGAGCAATTAACTTCTCTCACCCAATTCGATGGTGGAAAGTTAGCGACTGCTTATGAAAGTACTAAAGATGCTTACGATGAAAGTGAAGCCGCAGCGGAAGATGTTTCGCAGCGAATCGATGATATTGAAGATGTTGCTGAAGCATTGTTTGTTGAATGGGAAGGGGAGTTAGAGCAGTATACGTCGACTAAACTAAAGGCAGATAGTCGTCAAAAATTACGTCAAACCCAATCTGAATATAAACAGTTAATTACTTCGATGGAACGTGCTGAATCTAAAATGACACCCGTATTAAATACATTACGCGATAATATGTTATATCTTAAACATAATCTTAATGCACAAGCCGTGGCTGGGCTTCAGGGGGAATTTAGTCAATTAAAAGTTGATATTAATGATTTGTTGCAGGAAATGAATGTTGCGATTGCACAGTCAGATCAGTTTATTGCTAAGTTAAAATAATAGTGAGCTCATCGGAAATTAGATTATTTCCGATGAGCCTATATTTAAAAATTAAAAACAATTTTTCGGTATTGTTTCATTAAGTTCTCGTCCTTCATCTCCTTGATTATTTCGCTTAAACGCGGTTCAAGCCATTTGTTTTTTTCATGTATGTACATATAAAGCGGGACTGGCTGCATTACGCCAATTTTGTGAACAGTATTGGCAGAAAAATCCTTTAATGAGTCTAATAATGGGTAAACAACTAATTCATCATCAATGAAAATATCTGTTCTGCCTATGAGTAATTTTTTAATCCCCTGTGTCGCTGTTTTAATCATTGAAAGATGCTCAGGGGGAACGACTTTGTTTAAATTCAGTTCTGAAATATAGACACCTCTTGGGTACTCAACTTTATAGTGATGTCCTATTAAGCTATTCCAACCATGAAGTTGTAACTTAACGTCAGATAACGCAAATGCACTAACATTGGTGCTATATAGTGATTCTGTCACGCGTATTAAGGTTGGGTGTGAATCTTGATAGGTAAATACTCGCGTTGTTTCTCCATCAAGCTTTCCAGATGCGACATTCTCAAACCCCCTTTTTAAAGGAATATATTTTATTTCAAATGCCATGTTTAAACGTTTAAATACTTCACTATAAATCAAGCTTAGATAGGTATAAGCAAGGCTTCCTTCTGGGCGGTTAATCGCCAATAAAAACGGTCTAGTGCGAAACTCATCTGAGGTCGTTTGTGCAGTCCCCGGTTGAATAAAAGCAAATAACAGAAGAAATAGCAAAAGGTAGCGGTAATGCTGCCATCTACCTTTGATAGGAGTTAAATTCATTCCCGACGATCTAGCGCATGATGATTTTATTGATAGAATGATCTGTGCTCCTTGATATTGAAATGTATTCAAGATGGTTCTAAAAAATTTAAGAACTATCAATGTCCTTTTTTTAAAGTATAGAGGCGTTAATTAGCAAAGTACTAATATTATATTTCTTTTATTACAAAAACATAAATATTAGATTATTATCTATTTAAGGGATTGATTTTTGGTCAATAGGCTCTAGTTAATTAGGTCTGATTTTATGGTGAAACCGATACAGTATTTAGCCTTTTTTGCATTACCGTCGACGCGTTCACCTTTATTGGTAACTGCAATTAAGGCATGTTTTTTAACCGCTACATTTTTGTTAATTGGTATAGCAACGGATCATTTAGTTCAAATGAGTACCATGTCGATGGGGGTCAGTGCGGCGGCACTCACGGATCATCCGGCTCAGTATCATCGTCGTTTGAGCGCTTTTTTTACACTTGTAATTAGTTTTGGCGGGGCCGCTGTATCAGTGGTTGCATTGTATGATAAACCTATTTTTTTCTTGATAGGTTTATGTATTGGCACTTTTTGTTTAATGATTGCCAGTGGTTTAGGGCCTCGATTTGGAAAAATGAGCTTTGGGGCATTAGCTGTTTCGATATTTTCAATGCTTAGTTATTCCCATTATCCCGCACCTTGGGTATTACCTGGCTTTATTGTCGGTGGATCCGTTTGTTATTTTGTCCTTTCGACACTGGTTCAGTATGTCATTCCTAATTTTAATATTGAGCATGATAATCAGCAGTTATTTTCAACACTTGCTAAATATCAGCTTCTTAAAGCACGTTTCTTTGATAGCAATTCAGATCCCACTGATATTCGATTAAAGTTAGCAAAACTAGGTGCTCAGGCCTCCGATGAGCTTTCAAATGTGCAGCAACAACTTATTTTACGGCAGCAAAAACAGAAAAGTGCAAATCATGGTGTTGGCTATTTAGAGCAGTTCTTTAAGGCGCAAGTGTTGCTCGAACGTTTGAGCTCTTCTCATATTGTTTATCGAGAATTACGTGAAGAGCTTGCCGATACTTCTTTAACGGCTCGCATTCAGCGGGTGATGGTCGGACTGTCTAAAAGAATGTTAAGACAACCACGTTTCCGTCGTTTTGCTAATTATGAGATGAATGATAATGTGGAAAGTGAATTAAAGGCCTTAGAAGAAAGTACAAAACGACTCGCAAAACGTAAGGTCTTTAGTGAGTCCTGTGCAATTCAACTTGGATTTTTATTAGAGAATCTGAAAAAAGTGTGTGAGTTGACGCAAACACAGACTGAGTTTCCATCGCAAAATTTTTTATTTGATGAACAAAAACCATTAGGCTGGCGTTACTACTGGGCTTTATTTAAAAACCCTAATACCCCATTATTTCGTCATGCGGCAAGGCTGACGACCTGCATGTTAGTTGGGTACTTAATTATTCTAACATTACCTGAAGATAGTCAGAATTATTGGTTTTTATTGACGATACTCTTCATTACTAAACCTTCATTTTCAGCCACTAAATTGAGGCTTACTCAACGTATTATTGGCACGATTTTAGGGATAGTATTGGCCACTGGTTTATATTTACTCAGCTTGCCTGTTCTGGTGCTTATTGCTATTGCGGCGACGGCTAAATTCTTCTTTTTTTGGTATTTACAAAAAAGGTACAGTATTGCCGTAGCGTGTGTGTCTATTTATGTGGTTATTATTTTGCAGTTCTATGGTTTGAATGCAGAAACCTTATTTGTAAAACGTATCTTAATTACAACCTGTGCTGCAGGTATCGCGTTTTTGGCGGTAAGTTATCTTTGGCCAGATTGGTTACGTACGCGATCACGGGCTGTGATTGCGAATAATATTGATTGCATTCGGGTGTATCAAGAAGCTATTTTTAGTCAATATTTAAATCAACAACGTATTGAAGATCAACAGTATAGAAGAGTTCGTTTTCGTGCTCGCCTGAGTGAAGCGAACTTAAGTGAGCATTGGCAAGCTTTATTGGCCGAGCCTAGTTCAAAACGCGTAGAATCAGCTACACTTTATTTATTAACGGGCCAATTGCATGCCTATCTTTCTCATTTATCGGCATTAGCTTCACATAGGGGCAGGCTGACATCGCCTTCTATTTTGCCTTTAATTGATGAAATAGGTGCGCAGCTTGATAGTCAATTAGTTGAATTATCGACGTATTTAAGTGGTCAGGTCTATGAGTTTTGTGAGGGTTGTCATCGAGAGGTTGCCGATAAATTAAATGCTTTAGCACTGAATTTATATGGTGATGATTTAATGGTTGTTTTCCAATTAATAAGAATGAATGAAGATCTGATTGATATTCGCAAACTGGTATTGTCGGTTAAGAGTTGGAAAAAAATAACGAAGTTAACTGAGTGAAATTTGTGATTTTTTAGTGGTTAAGATGAGGACATAATGTATAAATTGTTTTTTGTTTTATTACTTATTTGTCCCTTATCTTCTGCATATGCTGCATATGCTGCAGATGAAAAGAACTGCCTTTCGATGTATGTGGTGATAAATAATGTTTCTGGTTATCTTAATGCCGAAGGAAAAATATCAGGATACCATGTTGATGTTATTGATGAATTAGCATCTCGTTCAGGAATATGTATTGATAAATCCTTGGTGCCATATTCACGTGCGTTAAAAGGTTTAAAGTATGGCGAATATGATGCTGGCATTGTGGTTCGTCAAGAAAAAATGGATACAAAGCTAACTTATTTAACCAAAATATTAACGTCCAAAACAGTACTTGTCCCTCGAAATGGAATTACCTTTAGCCACTATCAGCAATTGTCTGAACTTATTATTGGTAAACTTCGTGGTGTTGATTTAGATAACACTTTAGTCAAGAGTTTTAATCTATTATTAGTCGATTTGCATAGCTATGAGCAGGGAATTCGCTTGTTGCAAAAGGGACGTATTGATGCGATTGCCGGCAATAGTTTAATGCTAAGCATTGTTAATAAACTTGGTCTTGTTGATACAGTGGATTTTAATGCGCAATTGGTGTTAGGAAAAAAAGAAATATGGCTCGCATTTTCTAATAATTCATCTCATATCGAACAATTGAATACAGTAAAACAAGCTGCACAAGCCATGGTTGAAGACGGCTCTTTAGAGCTGATATTAGAAGAATATTTTGGTTCTGATTGGAAATTAATAACGCAATAATTATTCCTACATGTTAAGTCAGTAGCGTTTATATCGTTGGGGGCAAATAGTCACTCAACTTTTTACTTGTTTTTTATTTATTACTTTGTCACATTTTATCGAGGGGGTTTTGTGTACAAGTTTATGTTTTTATTATTCTTATTTAGTCCTTTATCTCGTGCTGATGTTGTAAGCGATCGCGATTGTTTATCTATGTATGTTGTGGTGAATAACTCCTCTGGTTTTTTGGATGCTAATGGGCAAATAGCAGGGTATCATGTTGACTTCTTAAATGAATTGGAAACGCGTTCTGGGCTATGCATTAATAAAAAACTTGTGCCATATTCGCGCGCACTTAAGGGCCTAGAGTATGGAGAATATGATGCGGGTATTGTGGCTAAAACGGATTATTTATCTCAAAAAGTCTTGTACTTAAATAAACTTATTACCTCTAAAACAGTCATTATTCCAAGAAAAGGATTAACCTTAAATACATATCAAGATTTAGAAAATATTATTATAGGGCGGTTTAGAGGTGTTGATCTTAATGATATTTTAGCAACTAAATTACACTTTTCTTTAGTCGATTTATACAGTTATGAGCATGGATTAAAAATGCTGAAAGTGGGGCGTATTGATGCGATTGTGGGTAATAACCTTGGGTTGAGTATTATTCCTAAGTTAGGAATGCTTAACGACGTAAATCTACCTGGAAGTTTAGTGATTGGTTCACGAGAAGTTTGGTTTGTGGCTTCTAAACGGTTTAAAGATAAGAATAAAATCAATCTTTTAAGAATGGCTGTTAACTCCATGATAGCTGATGGTAAATTGGATCGTATTTTAGCTAAATATTTTGGCGAAAATTGGAAAATGATTACTCATCAATATGATGAGTAATCTAAACGGCTGTTATTGAGACAGTGTTTTTTATTAATTATTCTTCACTTTCTTTAGGGATGTATTTATAGATATAAACCCCGCTTAACACGGTAAATATGAGTGTCGTACCGAGTAAACCAAATACTTTAAAGTTCACCCAAACTTCCATTGGCATGTAGAAAGCAACATAAATATTAACCCCGCCTAGAATGGTAAAGAACACTCCCCAAGCTGAATTTAAATTATTCCATACATTATTAGGTAAAGTAATTTCTTTTCCTAGCATTTGCTTAATAATTGGTTTTTTAAAGATAAATTGACTGACAAAGAGGGCGATAGCAAAGAGTGCATAAATCACCGTTACTTTCCATTTAATAAAAGTATCATCATGTAAAATAAGGGTTAAACCACCGAAGATAAGAATCATTAAAAAGGTAATTACGTGCATTTTTTCGACTTTACCATTTTTAAAATAGTTGAAAGCCAGCATTAAACCAGTTGCTATGATTAAAGCACCCGTTGCTGCATAAATATCAACCATCTTGTAAACGATAAAGAAGATAATCAGCGGGATAAATTCAAAAAATTGTTTCATAATTCTCTCTTAGTAGTGTTAATGGGGTAGTTCGATAATATTTACCCCATTATTTTATCTGACTTATTATTTGTAAGTCGCTAGTTTCATTTCACTGATAAATTTGTCCATTTTTTCCAGTAAAAGTTCGGGGTTATCAAGATTCTCTTCAATTACTTTTACCACAGCCGAACCAGAAATTGCCCCTGCAGCACCAGATTTAATGGCTTCTTTCACTTGTTCTGGTTTAGATATTCCAAACCCTAACAAAGAAGGTGGCGCATCAAATTTATTTAAGGTCGCTAACATGTGCTCAACGGGCATTCCTGCCTTTGCATCGGCGCCGGTGACACCCGCTCGACTTAGTAAATAAGTATACCCTTGGCCGTATTCTGCAACCTGTTGTAAGGTTTTGTCATCACCATTAGGTGGTGCAATAAAAATTTGATGAATGCCAAACTTTTCAGCGGCAGCCCGGTAGGGAGCACTTTCTTCAAGTGGTACATCGGCTATCAATAATGAATCGACACCGGCTTTAGCACAACGCTCGTAAAAATTTTCGATACCGTTACGATAAACTAAATTAACATAAAGTAACAAGCCGATTGGAACATCAGGGTGTAATTTTCTGATTTCAGCAATAATATCCAAGCAGCTGTCTGGCGTAGCTCCAGAGGTGAGTGCTCGTGTTGAAGCATCTTGAATAACGACACCATCGGCGACGGGATCGGAAAAAGGAATGCCTAATTCGAGTGCATCAGCACCTGCTTTAACTAAGGTATCAATAATGCTAATTGATAGGTCGCGGTTAGGATCGCCAATCGTAACAAAGGGAACAAATGCGCCTTGGTTTTTTGCTTCAAGACGGTTAAATAAAGCGTGATAACGTGTGCTCATTATAAAGTTCCTCTTTCTTCAAAAATTTTGGCGACGGTGAAGATATCTTTATCGCCACGACCAGATAAATTAACGATGATAATTTGCTCCTTATCATCTTCTTCTATGATTTTAAGGGCATGGGCTAGGGCATGTGCAGATTCAAGTGCTGGGATAATACCTTCATGTTCAGATAAGGCTTTAAATGCGCTTAAGGCTTCATCGTCCGTTGCATTTACATATTGTGCACGTTCTGTTTCTGCAAGATGTGCATGTTGTGGACCTACCGATGGGAAATCAAGTCCTGCAGAGATAGAATAAGACTCTTGTACTTGGCCATGTTCATCTTGCATCATTAAGGAATGCATACCAAAGAAAATACCTTTTGAACCTTCTGCGATAGGGCAGCCATGTTCGCCGGTTTCAACGCCGTGGCCGCCTGGTTCTACACCGATTAGTTCGACACTTGGATCATCAATAAAGTCTGCAAAAATACCGATAGCATTCGAGCCGCCACCGACACAAGCAATGACTTTATCGGGTAAAATCCCTTCTTTTTTGATAACTTGTTTCTTCGCTTCTTCACCAATGATTTTTTGGAATTCACGAACAATCACAGGGAAAGGATGTGGGCCGGCTGCGGTGCCTAATAGATAGTGTGTGGTCTCGTAACTTCCCGCCCAATCGCGTAAGGCTTCATTACATGCATCTTTTAGTGTTGAAGAACCAGATGTCACAGGAATGACTTCTGCGCCCATTAAACGCATTCTAAATACATTTGGTTTTTGACGTTCACAGTCAACGGCGCCCATATAAACTTTACATTTTAAACCGAGTAATGCACAGGCAAGCGCTGTTGCAACACCATGTTGTCCCGCGCCTGTTTCTGCAATAATTTCATTTTTACCCATGCGTTTAGCAAGTAACGCCTGACCCAGTACTTGGTTGGTTTTATGGGCTCCACCGTGAAGTAGATCTTCACGTTTAAGATAAAGTTTGGTTTTTTTACCCTTGGTTAGGTTACGACAGAGTGTGAGCGGTGTTGGACGGCCTGCATATTCTGTTAATAATTCTGCTAGTTCTGCAATAAAATCTGGATCAGTTTGTGCTTTAACAAACTCATTTTCGAGTTGTTTTAATGCAGGCACAAGGATTTGTGGTACAAACATGCCACCGAACTGACCAAAATAGGGATTTAATTTTTCCATTTTCTTATTTACACCTTTTCTGAATGTCGTTGTAAGTAATGCGTAATTGCAGCAAATGCAGCATCTATTTTTAGTTTGTCTTTTTTACCTGGCGCGCTTTCTACACCTGAATTAAAGTCTAATCCTGCACAGCCAATTAATGCGGCTTGTTGCGCATTATCAGGGGTTAAACCACCCGCTAGCATTAATGTGCTTTTATCTATGTCAGATTCTGCTAATAATGACCAATTAAAGGCTTGTCCTGTTCCGCCACTTTGATTGCCTACGCGGGTATCAAGTAAGTGTTTTTCAACATTAAAATGACTAAACTCGGGTAATGTATCGCTGATCCCATGTGCTTTCCATATTTGGCATGTTTTCGGCAATAACCCGCGTAATGTTTTTACATATTTAGGTGACTCATCACCGTGTAATTGCACAACACTTAATCCGAGTTGTTTCACTGTGTAGCTAATCATTTCAGGATCTTCGTTTTGAAATACGCCCACATAGGACAGTGGGGCACCGGCCATAATTAAGCGCGCTTGTTCCATATCTACATAGCGCGAAGATTTCTCGACAAAGATCAGTCCACCATAAAGTGCGCCGGCAAGGTATACATCGGCAGCTGAGCGTGGATGGGTTAATCCACAGACCTTATTTTCACCAATAATTAAACGGCGACACGCTTGCTCAATATTCGCTTGACTCATAAGTGAACTACCGACTAAAAATCCATTAGCGTACTGACTTAAGTCGACTACTTGTGCATGATTGTAAATACCTGATTCAGAGATTAATACACGATCTTCAGGTACCATAGCAGCTAGCGCTTTAGTACGATTTAGATCGACGCTTAGATCACGTAAATTACGGTTATTAATACCAATGACTTGTGCACCAAGGGCGATAGCACGAACCATTTCTTCTTCATTACTTGCTTCGGTTAGTACACCCATATTTAGGCTATGTGCCGTATCGCGATATGCTTGGTATGCGTCGTCATCGAGTACCGATAACATTAATAAAATGGCATCCGCTTTATAATAACGTGCAAGGTAAATTTGGTAAGGATCAATAATGAAATCTTTACAGATAACGGGTTGAGTTACTTGGTCCCTGACTTTTGTTATGTATTCGAAGTCACCTTGAAAATACTTTTCATCGGTTAACACTGAAATCGCATTGGCATAGTTTTTATAGGCACTTGCAATTAAATCAAGATCAAATTTTTCGCGAATTAATCCCTTTGATGGCGATGCCTTTTTACATTCTAAAATAAAGACGCTTTTGTCTTGGTGTAATGCCTGATAGAAATTTCGATCACCATTGGTTATTTCATCTTTAAATGAAATGAGTGGTTGTTGTGTTTTACGGGCGGCGATCCACTCAGCTTTATCATCAACAATTTTACCAAGAATCGTATCCTGAAGACTTTGATCATTTAACATTAACTTTGCTCCGCAAGTGCTTGTAATAGTTGTAAAGGTTTACCTGTTTCCATCATTTCGAGCGCTAATGTTGTGCCCTGTTTAAAGTTATCAGCAAAACCGTTTAGCACTAATAATGCTGAAACATTAACGGCCACGGCAGTTTGTTGTGCATCGGTACCTTTACCCTGTAATATTTTTTCAATAATGACTTTATTTTCTTCGGGAGAGCCCCCTACAATACTTTCTAGGGGATAATTATTTACGCCGAAATCGGCGGGCGTTAGAGTGTATTCTTTGATTTCGCCATCAATCAGTTCAGCGACTTGTGTTTCGCCATGTAGCGCAACTTCATCTAAGCCGCTACCGAATACAACCATGACACGTTTCATACCTAATTTTTTATGCACCTCTGCAATCGGTTTTAACAATTCAGGTGCATAAACGCCCATTAATTCAAAGTCAGGTCTCGCTGGATTAACCAGTGGGCCAAGCACATTAAAGATTGAGCGCGTTTTAAGTGCTGCACGAACGGGCCCAGCAAAACGCATACCTGCATGATATTGTGGCGCGAAAATAAAGCAGACATTGAGTGTATCTAAACACTGACGGGCTACTTCTGGCGTCATATCAAGATTAACACCAAAGGCCGCAAGTAGGTCGGATGCACCTGATTTACTCGATACGCTGCGGCTACCGTGCTTACAAACTTTTACACCACAGGCGGCTGCAACAAAGGCACTCGCCGTTGAAATATTGATAGTACCAAGGCCATCACCACCAGTACCGACAATATCGGTAAATGGGTAATCAGGTCGAGGGAAGTCTTTAGCCTGTGTTAATAATGCATTTGCAGCACCGGTTATTTCCTCTGGGGTTTCACCTTTTATTTTTAAGGCGGTTAAAACAGAAGATAAAACAATTGGGTCTATTTCTCCCTGTACAACTTGCTCAAAAAAAGCTTGGCTTTGTTGGCCTGTCAGTGATTTACCCACATATAATTGCTCTAGTATTTCTTGAATATTAAACTCACTCATTAAACTTCCTCCCTGTTTGTTACTAGTTCCAAACTTGTTTTTAATAATTTTGCGCCTTCGCAGGTTAAAATAGATTCCGGATGAAATTGAAAGCCGATTACTTTATCTTGCTCATTGTAAACCGCCATGCACATGCCATTAAAGTCGGCTACCACCTCTAAGGAATCTGGGACATTGGTACCTACTAAGGAATGATAACGTGCCACGGATAATGGTTGGCTTAAACCGGCAAACATACGGTCGCCACAATGACTAATGAGTGATGATTTACCGTGCATAATTACTTCGGCTTGACCTACAACGCCACCATATTGTTCAATTAATGCTTGATGCCCTAAACAAATCCCAATAATCGGCACTTGGCCTTTACATAAACCGATTAATTCAATTAAACAACCGGCGTCACTGGGAGTACCCGGACCTGGAGAAAGCACTAAAATTGCTTCATTTTCACAGGCATCGATATGTGCTTTTATCTGTGTAGCAGATAAACTATTGCGATAAATTTTTACGGGATAACCTAATGATTTAAATTGATCCACTAGGTTATAGGTAAACGAGTCAAAGTTATCGAGAAAAAAGAGTGTTTGTTTTTGAGTTATATTCATCTGCTTATTCTCCGCTAACAGGTTGGATGTCAGTAACATCTGCAAGTGTGGTTCCATGCGCCAGTGCGATAGCGTTTAATACTGCGGTTGCCTTACCTCGGGTTTCATTTGCTTCTGATTGTGGATCTGAATCGAAGACAACCCCTGCACCTGCTTGTGCCTGTGCAATACCCCCTCTAACAAATGCGGAGCGGATAACAATACAGGTATCCATATCTCCATCGCCATTTATATAACCGACTGCGCCACCGTAGCTGCCTCGCCGTTTTTTCTCAACTTCACGGACTAATTCCGATGCACGAATTTTGGGTGCGCCAACCAAGGTGCCCATATTCATACAAGCTTGATAAGCGTGCAACGCATCTAGGTCATCACGTAATTTACCAACAACGCGTGATACTAAATGCATCACATGGCTATAGCGATCTACTTTTAATAAATCGGCAACATGACGAGAGCCTGGTTCGCTAATGCGTGCAACATCGTTGCGGGCTAAATCGACCAGCATTAAATGCTCAGAGGTTTCTTTTTTATCGAGGCGCAGTTCTAATTCTAATCTGCCATCTAAATCTTTATTGATTGAACCATCTGGGTTAAAACCACGTCCACGAGTACCGGCAATGGGGTAAATTTCAACTTCATTGGAGGCTTTAGTATATTTAATTGCACTTTCTGGTGATGCACCAAACAAAATAAATTCACTGTCTTTCAGATAAAACATATAAGGACTAGGATTGGTCTCTTTTAATTTTTCATAGGCTGCAATTGGATTTGGGCAAGCCAATGAGAAACTACGAGAAGGGACTACTTGGAAAATATTCCCTTTAATAATATGTTCTTTAAGGTATTTTACAATGTCGCAGTATTCAGCATCAGACACATCCGTAGTGATTTTTCCGGTTAAGGGAATTTGCTGTGTTTCTGACGTTGTAAAGTGAGTACAGAACCCTTGAAGTTCCGCTAATCTGGCAGCAATACGGCGTTCATTCTCATCGGAATATAAGCCACCAAAGATGGATCCGATAATTTGGCTTTCTTGGGTTTGATGATCCTGTATTAATAACGTTTCAGCAACATAAAACATAAAGTCTGGGGTGATATTATCGCTGTCAGGCACATCGATTAAATCTTCAAAGGTTGCAATGAAGTCATAGGCAAATACGCCACCAAGGAAAAGCCCCTGAGGGTGTGATGAACGTTGAGTGACTTGTTTGATAATGGCGCGTAGCGCATCGACTGGTGATTTTGATTTTAACCGTTGGTCTTCATCGCCACTTCTGTCTGATTGAGGAAAGTGAAGAATTAAACTATGCGTTGTTTGTTCAGTAATCAGGGTAGTTGAGAAGTGTGGTGCAATAAAAGTGAGTAGGTCTTTACCGTTATCGGTTAATGATTCGAGTGTAACGTTTAAACCTCGGCAGGTTATCTTCATACACGCGTCAATCAGCATTAAGCTTTTAAGGTGTTCTTTACTTTCTATTTCTGCCGAGTCAAGTAATAGGTGATTACTTGTGTTGTCCGTTATAGATTGAAATAAGCCGAGAGAATCTTCAATGTAGTTACAGTTTACTTCGACGTTTTTTAAAACTCCAATGGGGTGAAGTGTATTCATTTTATCATTCCTTTCAATTCAGTATGTAATGGTCAATATTTAATTTCTGTTCGAATTATTGCCATCGCCAAGACTGTTTCAGGATATTTACTCTACTCATTTTACTTCTCGTTTTTTTTAATTAATTGTTTTCAAATGCCTAATATGAAAAAAGCCCGCAAATTGCGAGCTTTTAAATCTGGTTTTCTGGAAAATTTAAATATACAAAAACCTCATTGCTCGCTTATGAGAATGAGTGCCACCAATAAACTTTATGAGTAATTGTATTTAAAATCATATATTATGCGTCCAGTTAATTTATAGATACATTTTTTGCGATAATGCTTTCAATGTCAAGGTGATTTTTAGGATATTCATGTTAATTGATCTTCATTCCCACACTAAAGCCTCCGATGGGCAATTAACAGCCAAAGAATTAGTCGAACGCGCAGCCAATCGACAAGTCGATATTTTGGCTATTACTGATCACGATACCATTGATGGTTTGCTTGAGGCACAGCAAACGATTGAAGAGAAAGGGTTAAAGTTAACCTTAATTAATGGGATTGAAATAACCACTAATTGGTTGAACCATGAAATTCATGTGGTGGGGGTTAATATTGATCCGCAACATCCTTCGTTAAGCGCCCTCATTGTAGAACAAAAAGAAAAACGTGAAGCACGCGCTATCGAAATAGGGCGTCGTTTAGAAAAAGCAAAAATTCCAGGCGTTTACGAAGCGGCAAAAAAATTGGCCGGTGATGGTGCTATTACGCGTGCTCACTTTGCTCGGCATCTTGTGGAGATTGGTATTGCACCAACCTTTCCAAAGGTATTTGATAAATACTTAAGTCGAGGTAATACCGGGTATGTTCCTCACGATTGGGTAAGCATTGAACAGGCGATTAGGGTGATTCATGAAGCGGGTGGTCAAGCCATTTTAGCGCATCCTAATCATTATAAATTATCAAATAAATGGATCCGTCGTTTATTAACGGATTTTAAACAATTAAATGGCGATGCAATGGAAGTGGCTATGGGGCAACAACCACCACAAACGCGTCAGTTATTAGCGATGTGGAGTGCCGAATATGGTTTACTTGCATCGCAGGGCAGTGACTTTCACTTTGTAGGGCGCTGGCGAGATCTCGGTCGAGGATTAAATCTACCCGAGATAGCAACTCCAGTGTGGCAAGCGTGGCCAAGCTATCAAGCGTTAGTTGCTAAGCAAGAAGAAAATACAATTTAAGAAGAAAAGAACATGAGTCAATTTTTTTATATACACCCAGAAAATCCTCAAGAACGCCTAATTAAGCAATCCGTAGACATTATTAAAAAGGGTGGTGTTGTTATTTATCCAACGGATTCCGGGTATGCACTCGGTTGTATGATGGATAATAAACAGGGATTAGATAAAATTTGTCATATCAGAAAAATAACGAAAAAGCATAATTTCACCTTAGCATGTCGAGATTTATCAGAGATTGCGACGTTTGCTCGCGTTGATAATCAGGCATACCGCGCATTAAAAAATAATACACCGGGTGCGTATACGTTTATTTTTAAATCGACTAAAGATTTACCGAAACGTTTAATGAATCCGAGTAAACGTACTATCGGTATTCGTATTCCCGATAATGTGATTGCTTTGGCTTTATTAGAAGCATTAGGTGAACCCTTGATGAGTACCAGTTTAATTTTACCTGGTTCAGAAAGTACTGAGTTTGACCCTGAAGATATTCGAGATAAATTAGAGAATCAGGTGGATTTGATTTTGAATGGTGGATATTTAGGCGAATCGCCAACCACTGTTATTGATTTTTCAGATGATAATGTTGTTATTGTACGTGAAGGTGCGGGAGACCTGACGCCGTTTCAATAGGAAAAAGAAGCTGTCAGCGATCAGCCGACAGCTTTTAGTTAACACCCTACAACCAATAGTTGTTAGGTTTTAGACTGATAGCTGAAAGCTAATAACTGACAGCTGTTATTAAAGAAAGTTAAAAGTCGTTATTTCAATAACGGCGATTGGCATAATGTGAATTACCCAAAGGAAGTGTTTTAAATGAGTGAAAAATTACAAAAAGTATTGGCCCGTGCAGGAATGGGCTCACGCCGTAAGATGGAAACTGTGATCGCAGAAGGACGCGTTAGCTTAGACGGCAAAGTGGTTGGTCTTGGTGAGCGCGTAACTGAAAATCAGATTATTCGTGTTGATGGACATATCGTTAAATATAAAAGTGTAGAAAGCGTTATTTGTCGTATTCTCGTTTATAACAAACCGGAAGGTGAAATTTGTACGCGTAGCGATGAAGAAGGGCGTAAAACGGTGTTTGAACGTTTACCGCGTTTAAATGGTTCGCGTTGGATTTCCATCGGGCGTCTTGATATCAATACCTCTGGATTATTGTTATTTACCACTGACGGTGAGTTTGCAAATAAAATGATGCACCCAAGTCAACAGGTTGAACGTGAATATGCTGTGCGTGTTTTCGGCGAAGTCGATGAAGCGATGTTGAATCGTTTACGTATGGGCGTGAAATTAGAAGACGGTGAAGCAAAATTCTTATCGATTAAAGAATCTGGTAAAGAAGCGGGCGGCGAAGGTATTAACCGTTGGTATCATGTTGTGTTAACCGAAGGGCGCACCCGTGAAGTACGTCGTTTATGGGAAAGCCAAGGCGTACAGGTAAGTCGTTTGATGCGTGTTCGTTACGGTAATATCCATTTAGACAAACAATTACCACAAGGTGGTTGGACTGAATTAAATCTTAAGGAAGTTAACTATCTGCGTAAACTGGTTGATATGCCGAAAGAAACGGAAACTAAAGTGCGAGTTGATGATAGTAAAACTAAAAATTCTCAAGCACGTATTCGTCGCGCAGTGAAAAAACATACTCAACATCGTAAGCAAAATGAACGACGCCGCAATACTGGTCGTACGCGTAGCTAATATCTACTAACGGTTGATCTTTCGAGTAAATAGTCACGAATAATAACGTTTGTGACTATACCCCTTACCAATCAAAATACTGATTTTTACACCTGAATGGTAATGGATCTATTTACCACTTTCTTTATCTAGCAACATCTGTTTGCGTTCAATTCCCCAGCGATATCCGCCTAATCCTCCGTCACTTCGTAATACTCGATGGCAGGGAATTAATACTGCAATCGAATTTTTACCACAGGCCGTTCCAACTGCTCTGATTGCCTTTGGATTATTAATTTTGTTCGCAACTTCAGCGTAGGTGTAGACTTTACCCGGTTTAATGGTTAATAAAAATTGCCATACTTTTATTTGAAAAGCGGTACCTCTTATATCAAGGGGAATATCTGGACGGGGAGCGTTTTGGCTAATATATTGGTCTAGAGCTTCCATCCAATTATCTAATTCAGGTGCCCATTGTGCGGCTGAAATTTGTACGTTAGCCTTCGGGAATTCATGGTTTAATTGGGTAACAAGTGCGGTTTCAGTCTCGCCAAATTGGACACTACAAATTCCTTTATACGTTGCGGCCATGAGCAGTAAACCTAAGGATGTTTTTCGACAGGCATAATTAATTATTTCTCCCCTAGCTCCCGCTTGGTATGCCTTAGGCGTCATGCCTATATTACGCTTGGATTCACCATATATACGACTAGCGGAGCCAAACCCGGATGCATAAATTGCATCGGTCACATTATCACAGTGTTTTAAATGAGATTTAAACAAACGCATTTGTAATGCATCTTGGTAGTTTTTAGGCGAGATAGAAAATTGTTGTTTAAATACTTTTTGAAGTCGAGAGGGTGATAAATTTATCATATTACCTAATTCAGTCAGTGTTATTTTCTGATCTACATGAGATTCAATATAACGAATAACGTCAATCAGCTGATCCGTTTGCTTATTAGTTGTGACTGGGTTGCATCGTTTACAGGGACGAAATCCCATTTTCATTGCCTGTTCAATATCAGTAAAGAAGCGCATATTTTCCGATTTTGCCATTCGTGTAGAACATGATGGGACACAGAAAACCCCCGTTGTGATCACGCCATAGAAAAATTGACCATCATAGGATTTATCTTTGGCTATTATCGCTTCTAGCATTTGAGCTTCATTTAGTGTCGGCATCGTTGGCGGTATACTCTTTGAGTGATGGGGGATGTGTTATCTCAACATATTTATAATAGTGCTGCTATCCGTTTATTGCGTTAATAAAATAAGGCGTAATAAACGGATGTTTTATTATTAGTTTTAAGTCAAGGATGAACGCTGTAATAACATCTTCTATTAATAGGGGAATGAATCTTAGGGGATGGGGAATTGGTTTACTGAATAATGTATTTTGCTTCGCGTTATACCGATGCGTTATTAATATTTATCGGATCTAGTCTGATTGCTAAACGGTATAATGCGAAGCTGAATTTATTTGTTATTCGATTGTAAGGTTAGTATCTGAATAATCGTTCGCAGTACGCTATCTTCATTGTTATTACCAATAATATAATTGGCTGCCGATTTTGTTTCTTCGAATCCATTTTCCATTGCGAAACTAAATGCGCCTTTGCTCATGAGTTCGACATCGTTGAGTCCATCGCCAAACACCATGGTTTCTGCATGAGTTATCCCAAGTTTTTTTTGTAATATCGAGACTGTCGTCCCCTTATGAACATCATAATTAGCGATATCAATCCATTGTGGTTCTGAAGCGACAATATAAGCTTTATCATTAAATTCTGATAATTGAGGTTGGGTTTGAAAGCAATGACCACGTTCGTCGTAAACGGTTATTTTAATAAAGTCGTCTGTAATATCCGTGTAACAAGGAAGGTAAGTTAAATTAGAAAAAGATCGTTGTAATCTCTTTTTTATATGCGGTAATGTGTTGCTCTTAATAAATGAACCTTGGATGGTAGAAACAATGATTGCTTGATGTTCATTTATCGATTTTAATCGTTCAATAATAGCGAGCCCCGTTGCTTTGTTTAAAAGCGATTGATAAATATATTTTCCCTGGTGTTTAATGCGCGCTGCACTATCTCCCATAATATAAAAATCCTGGTTATCTTCTCCTAGGATTTCTTCGACGCGTTGGGTTTGTTTACCTGTGCAGGGAGCAAAAATGATTCCTTGTTCTTTTGTCAGTTTTTTAACTTGGTCGAATAATGCTTGATTATAGCCTTTGTTATCATTTAAAAAGGTGCCGTCCATATCCGTAACGATTAGCTTAATCATTCAAACTCCGTAGTAATAAGTGTCGATATAAAAGAAATATTTCTTCGTTTATTTTTTCAAGGCAAGCTATTTAATTGCAATATTATCACTAATATAAGCCGCACCTTGCTTGATCGTACGGTCAAATTCTATTGCATCGTCGATCAAAATGATATGTTTCCCTGTAAGTTTAAAATGACTGTTATCATTTAAGCACTATCATTTGATTCGCCGGTGTATGTGGGGAGGAAATGATATCAACCGCAATGAAATTGTTAATTTGTTAACTAAGTCGGTTGTAAATATATTCTCACTGAAAAGGTGGTTGAATATAAATATATTGTCGTACATTCGCAATAACGGGTTATTACTGCACGCTACTCGGAGGCTTTGGTGTATTGCCATTTAATAGGTTAAGTGTATGTCGACAAACAACACGTTTATTGTCATTTTTCAATGGATAACATGAAAATTTTCTAACCCATATTGTGAACTTTAACGTGTTGACTTTATTTATATTTTTGGGTAACTTCTAGTTATGTTTTAGATGTAAAAAAAAACTCAAATTATTTACTTATAATTTGCTGTTTTCATGAAAATAGAGCGCATTAAGCAGGGTATAATCAGTTTAATTCAGATTAGCGCACATCTTCACCACAGATAATGTACAACGTTGCATAAATATTCGATTATGAAAAGGAAAAAATGTGGACCAGTTTTTAATTAATATCACGAGCTATCCCACCATTGTCTATACCATTATTTTATTAATTGTCATTGTATTTTGGTTACTTACGGTCATTGGACTGTTTGATTTTGAAATGGATTTAGATCTGGATATTGATTTAGATGTCGATGTGTCAAATGTTGGCGGAGCGTTAGGATTATTGGTGACATTAGGGCTAACGGGTGTGCCTATTACATTAGTGCTTAGTTTACTTGCTCTTTATAGTTGGACGCTTACCTCAATTACAGTATCACTGACTAGTTTTATTAATATTGAAAATGGCTTGTTAATGTTTGTCTTTAATACGTTTGTCCTACTGATGGCGGGCGCAATTGCAATTCCTTTAACGTCAAAAACCATTAAGCCACTTAGAAAACTTTTTCGTAGAGTAAATCAAGGCCCGACTCAAGAGACACTGATGGGGAAAAGCGGACGCGTACGCAGTAGTAAAATAACAGCCCAATTCGGTGAAATTGAATGCACCCGGGATGGCGCAAGTTTGATTCTGAATGCGCGTGCTCAAGAGGGGAAGTCATACAATAACGGTGATACGGTTGTTATCATCGATTATTCCACAGTTAACAACACTTACTTTGTCGTAAGTGAACAAGAATTTAATCAATAAAACGGAGCTCAAATAATGGATATTAGTATCTTAATTACCATCGGAACCTTTGTGGCAATTGCCATTGGGATCATTATATTACTGGCAATGACCTTTAGTGCCTTCTATAAAAAAATTAGTCAAGGACATGCAATGATTGTGAATGACATGTCTTCAAAACCTAAAGTTCATTTTACAGGCGGAATGGTATTGCCCGTTGTTCATAAAATGGAAATTATGAAAATCTCATTAATTACACTTGAGATTGATAGACGTGGTAGTGATGGTTTGATTTGTCAGGATAACTTACGTGCTGATATTACCGTTGCCTTTTATTTACGTGTTAATGAAACGCCTGAAGATGTGTTGAAGGTGGCTAAAGCCATCGGTGTTGACCGTGCATCGGATAAGGATGCCGTTAATGAGCTATTTAGTGCGAAGTTCTCGGAAGCATTGAAAAGTGCGGGTAAAAAAATGGACTTCCTTGAATTGTTTGCTGAACGTACCGCGTTCCGAGACACCATTGTACGAGCTGTTGGTAGTGACTTAAATGGATATGTTTTAGAAGATGTTGCGATCGATTACCTTGAGCAAACACCTAAAACTAGCTTAGATCCCAATAACATTTTAGATTCTGAAGGTATTCGAATCATTACTGAGAAAACAGCAGAGCAAAATATTGCGACTAATGAATCAGAAAAAAATGAAACCCTCTCTATTACTAAAAAGAACGTTGAAACCCGTGAAGCCATGTTGGCGCTAGAACGTCAACAAATTGATGCAGAATCAAAACAAAAACGTGAAATTGAAACGGTTAAAGCCCGTGAAGAATCAGAAACACATAAAGTACAAGAAGAAGAGCGTAGTAAAGCTGAGCAAGCTCAATTAGAAGCCGATGAACAAATAGCGATTCGTGAACAAGTAAAAATACGTCAAGTTGAGATTGCCGAGCAGGCTAGAGAACGTGCTGTGATTATCGAAAAAGAAAAAGTCATTCGTGCGCAAGAGATGGAGATTGTAAATCGTCATCGCGAAGTTGAACTGTCTGAAATTGATAAAGAAAAAGCGTTAGAAGAAGAACGTAAAGTGATTGCGCAAACGATCAGTGAACGTATAGCCGTCGATCGCAAAGTGGCTGAAGAAGAAGAGCGTATTAAAGAAGTTAAAGAAGTATCAAAAGCTGATCGTCTGAAACAAATTAGTATTTTAGATGCGGAAGCGAAAGCGGAAGAATCGCTTATTCAAATCGTTAAACAAGCTGAAGCAGACGAGAAAAAAGCAGAGCATAAAGCGCGTGAAGTTAACTTGATGGCGCAGGCAAATTTAGAAGCGGCTTCAAAAGAATCTGAATCTGTTAAGAAACTGGCTGAAGGCTCACAGGCAGAGCAAGCCGCGCAAGGTTTAGCGGAAGCTAAAGTGTTAATTGCTAAAGCTGACGCGACGGAAAAAGAAGGATTAGCGGAAGTTCGTGTACAAGAAGCAAGAGCAAAAGCTAACGAAATAACAGGTCTAGCAGAAGCGAAAGTATTAGAAGAAAAACTGACTGCAGAAGCGCGTGGTAATGAAGAGCTAGGTAAAGCGGAAGCTATTGCTAAACAAGAAATTGGTTTAAGTGAAGCCAATGTACTGAGCGAGAAAGGTAAAGCTGAAGGTGTTGCTAAACGTGAAGTTGGCTTAAGTGAAGCTGAGATCATTAGAGAAAAAGGTAAAGCTGAAGCCGATGGGTTAGTCGAGAAATTTGCGGCAATGAACAATATGAACAAGGAAAGCAAAGAGTTTGAAGAATTCAGAATGAATCTTGAAGTTGAATTTAAACAAACCCTTGCGAATATTGAAGCGAATAAAGATATTTCTGCTGATCAAGCCAATGTACTTGCTTCAGCACTTAAACATGCAAATATTGATATCGTAGGTGGTCAGGGCGAATACTTCGATAAATTGTATAAGGGCTTAGGTGCTGGTAATGCAATAAACGGGTTTCTAGAAAAAAGTCCCGTTGTGCAAAGTTTAATGGAAAAATTATTAGCGGGTACCTCTAAAGAAAAAGAGATTAATCAGCCAATAACTAAAGACTCGACAGATTCTGAAGTTTAAATAATTTGTATCTACTCGACGCTGCATTATTTGTGGAAATGGAGATTTTCAACGGTAATAATAGACCTTCATCACAAAGGCTTTGAGTAGTGACATTAATTTAATTCTTTTAGATCAGAGTGCGGCTCTGGTCTATTGAATAATGCCCTTTAGGAAGTGATTGTGACTGATAAATCAACTATTGTAGAACAGGCTGTTGCGCAAGGCGGCGCCTATGAAATTATTCGTAAACGCCTTGAAGATCAAGGTAGCCAATTAGATAACTTAACTCAAAAGCTTAATCTAGACAGGCAAGCGGAGTTTGGTACGACTGAAATGAAAGTTTTAGGACGCACTCGAATTCGTACCGAGAATAAGTGTCAAGCCACAGATTTAGTTATCGTTGGTGACCTTGTTCTATTTGGCTACAATATATTTCTTGGATTGAAAAAACAGACACTGCTAAGTGATGTACTGGCATTATTTAAGCTAGAACAAATTGATGACCAATATGAATTAAAACCCGTTGAAATGGATAATTCATTTTTGGCTGACCCTCGTTTTGTTTCCGAATTTAATGAAGTTTACGCCTACTATAAAAATGCCACGCTATCGCAATTAGTACTTAGAAATAATAAATTATTGGCTTCCTTCCAAATAGGTGAAAAATTAACGGATATTCGGGTTTTTCGCTGGCAAGTAAGTGGTAATGATATTGAATATATTGATAATCGAGGAGAGCGTGATTTGCGCTTACCCGATACCCATGATTTTACTTGGCAGCAGTGCACTCGTGATCATATCGAGGATGGACGAAATCCGCATATTAATATATTAGATACTTTATTTATCGACAGTTTACGTGGTGATCTTACCATCAAAGTTGAGAATAATACGGATGTTGGAAAAGGGATTTACAGCGAGCCCGTTGAGGAAAGTAATCAATCTCTGAGTGATGCTGAATTTTATTATGCCGATCTTGACCCCATTATTTTGCTGAAGATCCGTCCCTATCAAGAAGATAAATATCGTTATTTATTATTTAATAAAAATAATCGACATATTAAACGTATTGATGCCATTGGCGATGCCTGTCAACAATTACCTGAAAGTCACGGCATTATCTTTCCCGGCGGTTACTACCTAACAACGGGAGAGTTTAAAACCTTCGAAGGACATCTAGAAGGGCTGGTTTTTAATCGGGTTATGAAATCCCCTAATGGTGAAGATGTTTTATATATTTTTTATCAGCCTGAAACAAATATCGTCGCACTTTATCCCTATAATATTATTAATAAAACCCTGCAAAATCCGATGCGAGGGCATGGTTTCGGTTTCTATGATGATGGTCGGATGATTATTTTTTCTGCGGAAAAAGAAGCGAGCCGTATTCATCCGGTGCAAATATGGCAAACTGCTTATTATTCTGACCTTTATGCAAGCCAACAAACGCAGTCTCAAACTTTTTTGGGGAAAATTGGTAATACTGATCTCGTGCGTGGTATTTCTGAACTTTATAGTATTTCTAAAAACATTCATCAACAGGCCGTTTCAGCAAATCATTACAATGATTTAATTAAGCATTGTTCAACTATCTTCGATGCGTATTATTGGTTAGATAGTCAAGAACTCGCTGAGATACAGACTCTGCTACATAAAGTTAAAGAGACTTCTGAAGCTGTTATTGATGAATATGAGAAAGTGGAAAGTATTCGGCATCAGTCTGATAAAGCACTGACTGAAGCCAAAGCGTCGCAACAGGAATTATTACGTCAAATTCAACCAGGAAGCTGGCATACTCCGCAGGATTTTGTGGATGGACTTAATAAAATTTCGGCACAGCAGGGCCACTTATTAACTATCCGAGAATACCGCTACATCGACGTTGCTTTAATTGACAAGCTTAACCAACAACTAACGGAAACCAGTGAAGATTTAAATACACAAACGGTGACTTTTTTATCTTCTGATAATGCATTAACCTCCTATTACAACGAGCTCGAACAGATAATCGTTAATAGTGAAAAAGCCAAATCTACAGCTGAACTAGCCCCACAAATAGAAGCACTTGATGAAATTTCTCAGGGGTTAGACTTAATTAGTCAGATCATGGCTACTTTAAAGGTGACTGATGCGGTAATGCAAACTCAAATTGTTGATTCTGTGTCGGCGTTATACAGTAAAATTAATCAACAAAAAGCACAGCTTAGCCATCAACAAAAAGGCTTTGGTAGCCATGAAGCGAAAGCTCAATTTACGGCGCGGTTAAAATTATTAAACCAAACCATTAACAATGCCTTGAGTCTTTCTACCACGCCAGATAAATGTGATGAACAATCTGCAAGATTATTAGTTCAAGTTGAAGAATTAGAAAGTGAGTTTAGTGATTATGACCAGTTTATTGGCGACATAATGACTAAACGTGATGAGATATTTGATTCATTTGAAAGACATAAACAATCACTTATCGAATCGCGACAACGTAAGGCGCAATCATTAGAAGATGCTGGTGTACGTATTCTTTCATCTATCACGAAGCGTATTAATCGTTTTACTGAAGCGAGTGAGATGAATACTTTTTTTGCTGCTGATACTTTAATCAATAAAGTTCGAGATATTATCAAGCAATTAACTGCGTTAGATAGCTCAGTAAAAGCGGAAGATATTGATGCAAAATTAAAAGGGATCAAGGCGCAGGCATTACGTTCATTACGAGATAAAAGTGATTTGTTTGAAGATGATGGTAATGTGATTAAACTCGGTCCACGTCATCGTTTTTCCGTTAACAAACAAGCATTAGACCTCAGTTTATTATCTAAAGATGAGCAAATGTATGTACGTTTAGCGGGGACGGATTATGAACAAGTTCTGAATAATGCATCGTTAGATAATTTAAAATCCTATTGGAATATTCACTTACCTTCTGAAACTGAACAATTGTATCGTAGTGAATTTCTTGCCTATTCGGTGATACAGGCTGCGATTGAAAATAAAGATAACTTAGACTGGTCGACACTTCAGCTTGCAATGGGTAGTCAGGATAAATTAGCTAATCTTGTGAGTGAGTTTGCCAGTACACGTTATAAAGAAGGGTATGAAAAAGGTATTCACGATTTCGATGCAACGTTAATTTTAAAACAATTATTGCCTGCCTATGAAGTTGCTGGTGTGTTTATTCATAGCCCATTAGCACGTGGACTTGCGTGTGTTTTCTGGGCGCAGATACAATCGGAAAAGCAACAGATTTTGTGGATCCAAGCTTGTAAAAATGCAGCACAAATGGAGAAAGTATTTGGTCAACATAGTGCTAAAAAGCATATTGTTAATGAAATTACAATTAGCTTAACTGAGTTCTTAACGGCACAACAATTAGCGTTTCCTGAACATGTTATTGCACGTAGTAGTGAATATTTAAGTGAAGAGTTAGCGAAGGAACAGGTAAATTTTGATACCAGTAAATACGCTCGTAGACTGTGTGATGACTTTAAAACGCATTTAAGCAGTCATGATATTTGGCAAGATTATCAACAACTATTAGACGAGCTTAAGGGAAAAATTGGTAAGCGTTGGCAATTAACAGAAAGTTGGTTAACGGCATTTATTGAATCTCAGGGTAAAACCGAATTAAGCGCATTTATCGGTGAAGCTATCGGTATTATTAATGCGGAGCAGCGTATTGACCGTAATGATCGTGAAATTGATATTCAATTTACCATTACAGGATTACTGGGTACGCATCGGACTATTAAAGAACAGAGTTTATCCATCCAATTACCCGATTTTCTTGAACGTAATCATCATTTTTGTAAGCAAGTCTTACCAAAATACCTTAATTACTTGGCGGTTCGTCAAGATGTAATGTTGGAACAAAGAGCATTATTGCGTCTCGATGAATTTAAAGCAAAGCCGCTTTCATCCTTTGTACGTAACCGGTTAATATCAGAATCTTATTTACCTATTATTGGTGATAATTTAGCCAAGCAAATTGGTACCGTTGGTAGTAGTAAACGTACCGATTTGATGGGCTTACTATTAATGATTTCACCACCTGGGTATGGTAAAACGACATTAATGGAGTATGTCGCCGATCGACTTGGTCTAATTTTTATGAAAATTAATTGTCCCGTTATCGGCCATTCTGTTACCTCGGTTGATCCTAATGGTACGACGGATAGTGCTGCGAAACAGGAATTAGAGAAGCTAAATTTAGCCCTTGAAATGGGTAACAATGTGATGCTTTATTTGGATGATATTCAACATACTAATTCAGAGTTTTTACAGAAGTTTATTTCCCTATGTGACGGTACCCGAAAAATAGAAGGTGTTTGGCAGGGGAAAACAAAAACCTATGATATGCGTGGCAAAAAATTCTGTGTGGTAATGGCGGGTAATCCTTATACCGAAACGGGGGAAACATTCCAAATTCCAGATATGTTAGCCAACCGTGCTGATATTTATAATTTAGGTGATGTACTCAGCGGTAAGGAAGAAATTTTCAACTTAAGTTATATCGAAAATGCGTTATCGTCGAACGCGGTGCTTGCTCCCTTGGCGACACGCTCAATGGATGATGTTTATAAGTTTATTGATATGGCGAACGGTAAAGAAGTGGCGAACACTGATTTTAGTCATCAATACAGTGGTGCTGAAATTAAAGAAGTTGTCGCGGTTTTACAAAAACTACAATATATACAAAATGTGGTTGCTTTAGTGAATCAACAATATATCAGTTCAAGTGCGCAGGATGCTAAATATCGAACCGAGCCAACATTTAAGCTACAAGGCTCGTATCGTAATATGAATAAAATGGCTGAAAAAGTATCTGCGATTATGACCGATGCTGAATTAGCTGACTTAATCGATGACCACTATCAAGGTGAGTCACAATTATTAACCAATGGTACTGAAGCCAATCTATTAAAATTGGCTGAATTACGCGGGTTATTAACACCAGAGCAAGCAATGCGTTGGGATTCAATCAAAGCGGACTTTAAACGTAATGTTGCGATGGGCGGTGATGATACTGATAGTGGGCAAAAAATTGTTGGTCAGTTAAGTGATATCGTGACGGCGATTAATAGCCAGCGTGATAATTTACTCGAAGCATATAAACATAATGACAACAGTGATGTAGTAGATGAAGTTGAGCAATTAATTACACGTCTTGGAGAGGTGGTTAATAAAGATTTAACCAAAAATATTAATAAGAACCAACATCGCCTTGCTAAAATGTTAACAGGGACCTTTGATCCATTAGTGAAACTGATTACCGGTAAAACCGATTACGATCAAGGTGTGTATAAAACCATGGATGAAATAAACCAAAAATTAGATCAATTGGCTAAGGAGCTTTAAATTGGCCCGTATTAATATTACAAGAGAACACACATTACCTTTAACTATTTTGAAGGATAAGATAAATGCGATGGCGGCTGAGTTAAATGAACAGTATCAACTCCAGAGTGAATGGGAAGGTAACTGCTTATTTTTTCGTCGTAAAGGCGCGAGTGGTAGTATTGAAGTTGATCAACACCAATTTGAATTAAATCTGACACTAGGGACTTTATTTAAAGTGGCTAAAGGGGACATTGAAAAAAAAGTGATAGCAATCGTCGATTCTCAGTTACAGTGATAGGGGCGATCAAAAAAGGCGTTGAATGATATATTAAAACAATCATTCAACGCCTTTTTAACGACTAACCTAAGGGTTAGAACACTTCTTTAATCGCTATATTTTTATTTACGGAGTGAGTTGATTTAGCGCTATCAGCCGATTTTTTTTCAGAGGAACACCCTCCACTTAAATGACATCCAACACATTTTTTCCCACTGCGTTTTTCAAGCACTATTTTGTAAATTGCTAATCCAATAATGACGAATAGGATTAATGAAACGATAATATTTGTCATGGAAACTCCTAGGCGTTATATAGCTCTAATTCATGCTCTGCTTTGATATCACCTTTTCTCATGGTGTAGATAAGCGTTGCAACTAAGGCTGCACAGGCAATGAGACCATAAATAAAGCCTTGGCCTACGGCACCAGTAGTCACAAATGTACCAACTTGATAGGTGGTAAATGCAACGAAATAACCCATTCCAAATTGGAAAGCAACCCCTGCCCATAACCAACGTTTGTTTTCAAGTTCAGCATTCATTGCACCAATTGCAGCGAAACAAGGTGGTGTAAATAGGTTAAACATTAAGTAAGACAGGGCTGCAATCGATGATAGCCCCATAATACTTGCAACATCAGAGCTGCCAGAAACGAGAGCGAGTTCATCAGTATCAATAAAGTTAGTAATGCCATAGACAACGGCCAAGGTACCAACTACATTTTCCTTCGCAATAAACCCAGTAATTGCGGCGGCAGCTAATTGCCAAGCACCGAATCCTAGTGGTATTAATATAAAGGCAAAAGGTGTCGCAAGCCCAGCAAGGATGCTGCTGTCCTGTGCATTTTCAGCAACAACTTGGAATTGCCAATTAAAGGTTTGCATGACTTGCACTGCTGCATTACAAAGCAAAATGATGGTACCGGCTTTGATAATAAATGCCTTCGCTCGGGCAAGTGTTGATTGAATAGCGCGTTTGATACTTGGGAAGCGATATTCTGGTAACTCAAGTATAAAGAAGGTACGAACATTTTTTTCACCGGTGATGCGTACAATAATCAATGCACCAAAAATAATGATGCCAATACCCATAAAGTACATTAGCGTGCCGACCCAAGCTGCATCATTAAAGAACACGCCGGCAAATAATGCTATAACGGGCAATTTAGCACCACAGGGCATAAAAGGTGTTAGCATGGCAGTTGTACGGCGCTGTCTTTCATTTTGAATGGTACGCGTTGCCATAATACCTGGAATAGAACAACCTGTGCCGATAACCATGGGAATAATTGATTTGCCTGATAAGCCTACTTTTTTGAAAAAGCGATCCATTACAACGGCAACACGTGCCATATAACCACTATCCTCAAGTAGGGCGAGTAGGAAAAATAGCACCATAATCAATGGTAAAAAACCAACAATTGCACCGACACCACCGATAATCCCATCAAGTAATAGAGAACTTAATAATGGTGATACATCACTGCCCAAAATGCCTTCAACAGTAGCGTAGATACCATCAATCCAACCAGCAAGAATATCTGCTAGTAGTGGACCTAGGTGTGTTTGTGAAATGGAAAATACCCCCCACATGACCGCTGCAAAAATGGGTAAACCTAACCATTTATGGGCTAAAACACGGTCAACGGTATCTTGTGTTGTTTGCACATTTGCTTTGGTTTCTCTTGTTTCTATTTCAGAGACGATGTTTTTGACAAAATCGAATCGTTTTATATCCGCGTTCTTAACGGCTTCAGGATCGGTTAAATTAACGCCCGTTGCATCAAAGGGCGCATGTTGAGGTTGACCCTTAATATTAACGGCTGCTTCAATAAGTGCGGGTAACCCATTATTATTTTTTTGGCTAGAGGTTGTTTCAACCACTGGGCATCCAAGTTGTTCACTTAATTTAGTGATGTTAATCGATGTGTTTTTCTTTTTTACTAAATCGGTTTTATTGAGTGCAATGACAACAGGAATACCTAGCTCGAGTAATTGCGTTGTAAAAAATAAACTACGACTTAAATTAGTTGAATCTACAATATTAATAATCGCATCTAAGTGCTCATTTTTAACAAAATTACGGGTGATTGTTTCTTCCGATGAAAAGGGAGACATAGAATAAGCACCCGGAAGATCCACCGCTTTAATTTCAATACCAGAGGGATTCATTGACTCCTTGATGGCACCTTCTTTTTTGCTGACGGTGACGCCAGCCCAATTACCTACGTGTTCTATTTTCCCTGTAATAGCATTGAAGAGGGTAGTCTTTCCGCTATTTGGGTTACCTGCGAGTGCGATTCTCATATATTATTCCTTCTTTTGAAATGCTAGGCGTGATGGCTTTATTTCATTAATCAAGTATCACGGCTTTTGCCAAGTCAGCGTCAATGCTATATCTGGCATCTTTAATGGTAATGACATAATTTTCTGATAAGACTGAAATAAGTGTAATTTTCTGCCCTTGATAACAACCCAATGTAAACAGAAAATTAATGATACTTTGATCCTTAGTGCTAACTTCTTTGACCGTGTATTCAGTGTTTATTTGTGCTTCTGATAAATTTTTTGCTTTCATTGCGACACTACTTTTTTTTGAAGTCCACCATGATGTTGCGCTACTTGGGAACAGGTTTAGAATGGCTTGATTCATTAGTTTTTACTCCAACTGTGCAGTGCTATGTCATGGCAAAGCTTGATAAATTGTACAATTTAATCGTAATGGTTCTCATTTGAGTATAAATCTAAGTGATAACAATTAGCATTGCAATTGTTATTTTTATTTTCATTAATAAAATTGTGGAAATCGATCGGTTACTTGATTTAGGTCAAGGGATAACTATAAATACAATAAAGTAGAATTGATTATTAGTGGTAGGTAGGGGAGTGTGTGAAGATATTGATAATGACTGATAGCACATTGCTATCAGTCATTATTAAGATTTAACTGTTATTGAATCAAACCAAACATTCTTGGTAAGGCTAAACTGATTTCAGGAATAAATGTGATTGCTAATAATGTGACGATTAGCACCGCACAAAATGGCATAATGCTTCTAATTACATTTTCAATTTTGCTTCCGCTTACACTACAACCTACAAATAAAGCTGTACCAACGGGTGGGGTCGCAATACCAATACATAAATTAAAGATAATCATCATCGCAAAATGAATTGGGTGCATACCCAAATGCTCTGCAATTGGCATAAAGATAGGTGTAAAGATCAATACGGCAGGCGTAAGGTCCATAAACATACCGACAATCAGTAAAATCAAATTCATAAGAATAAAGATAATAATGGGGTTATCAGAGATTGATAACATCCAATCACTTATCATTGTCGGTAAACCGGTAAACGCCATTGCCCATGACATAATGGTCGACGCGCCAATTAAGAACAACATGATACCGGTAACCATGGTCGTTTCGTTACAAATCTTTGAAAAATGTGACCACTTGAGTGTGCGGTAACAAAGCGATAGTACAAAAGAATACAGTACCGCGATACATGCCCCTTCTGTCGCTGTAAATATCCCCCCAATAATACCACCAATAACAACAAAAATAAGGCCTAGGCTTGGTATCGCCTGCCAAATAATGCGTAATATATCTTTTGTTGTAAATCCATCGTTCGCACTTGTTTTATAGCCTTTCTTTTTGGCAATAAAATAAGCCACAATCATACAGCTTAGGCCCATTAAAATACCGGGAACATAACCTGCGATAAATAGTGCTGCAACGGAGGTTCCGCCAGATACAACTGAGAATACGATTAATGAGTTACTTGGTGGAATTAATAAGCCAGCAGGACATGATGCAACATTAACTGCCGTTGCTAAGTTTTTATCGTAGCCTTCTTTTTCCAACTCAGGTCCTAAGGTTTTACCAACCGCAGCTGCAGCTGCAACCGCTGAACCAGAGACAGCACCAAACATCATATTAGCAAAAATATTAACGTGTAAAAGTGAACCTGGGATCCAACCAACCATTAATTTTGCAAGGTTGATAAGTCGACCTGCGATGCCGCCGACATTCATGATATTTCCCGCGAGGATAAAGAAAGGGATCGCCAATAAGCTGAAACTATCGATACCGGTAAAGATTTTTTGACCTGCAGTAATACTTGCCACATCAAAGGGTAAAATGAAAAACATGATCGTCAACGATGACATTGCAATCGCAATCGCAATCGGCATGCTGATTGCTATCATGAACAAAAAAAGGCCTAGTAGCCAAACACCAATGGACAAGTCCATAATATAAATCCTTCTTAAATTTATTTTTGGTTAGGTTTAACGAACAGTTCAATCGTATTTAATGCCAGATAAATGAGGATAATTACGGCTGAAATAGGTAATATTGCATAAACATTAGACATGGGTAATTGCAATGCAGGTGATAATTGTTGGGTGGTGCGTTCCATTAATGCCAAACCGCCCTTAAGCATTGCTAAAGAGATAAATGTACAAGAAATGGCATTGATAAGTAGGTGTAAAGCTGTATGTGCTTTGCCTTTTAAATGTCCATCTAATAATGTTATTGCTAAGTGTCCTTTTACTCCAAATAAATAACTGGCACCTAATAACCCAAACCAGACCATTAAATAACGTGCAAGTTCATCGGTCCAGTTACTCGGATCATTTAACACATAACGACTAAAAACTTGCCAAGTAACGGTGACTACCAGCAACATTAATGCAAAAGAAGAAATACAAAGAATCAACCTATTAAGTAGGTTTCTAAATGATGTTAACATGGAGTTATACCTCAAAAAATTTTGCCCTAGCTAAGCTTGGGCAAAATTATATTTTTACAATCTAATACTTATTAAAGCGCTTCGATTTTATCAATGAAGTTTGCTAATTTAGGATCTTTTTTAGCTTCATCAATCATAGGTTTAACAGCTGCGCGGAAAGGGGCTTTATCTACTTCCACAAAAGTTACGCCTTCTTCTATACCTTTTGCTTTGTTTTTATTATCTATTGCATCCCATAATTTAATTTCTTCATCAAGGGATTCTGCAGCCGCTTCTTTTAAGATTTTTTGCTCATCTGCTGTTAATGAACTCCATTTGTTTTCTGAAATGATAATCACGTCAGGTGTCATCATATGTTGGTCCATGGAGTAAAATTTAGCAACTTCACTGTGTTTCATTTCAACTAAGCTAGAAATATTATTTTCAGCACCATCAATAACGCCCTGTTGTAAAGCTGTGTAAACTTCATTGAATGGAACTGGAGTCGCTTTACCGCCCAATAGGTTAACCATTTCCATCATGGTTGGCGATCCTGGAACGCGTACTTTCATGCCAGCTAGATCGGCTGGTGAATTAATTGGCTTTTTAGCGTAGAAGCTACGTGTACCTGAATCATAAAAAGTAAGACCGATGAAACCTTTGCCTTCACTTGAAAGTAACATTTCTTCTGCAACGTCACTCTTCATGAATTTTCTCATATGTGGCACATCACGGAATAGGAACGGTAGTGCATTAACTTTAAAGGTTGGTTCAAAAGATTCTGCTAATCCACCATTAATTTTAGCCATATCAATTGCGCCGGTAACAACTTGTTCTGCTTGATCACGCTCAGAGCCTAGTTGTCCATTTGGAAAGATTTTAATAGTAAGATCACCGTTAGATTTTTCTTTTACTTTTTCAGCTAAGATAACCATGCCTTGGTGAGCTGCACTTTCTAATGACATTGCATGACCTAATGTCAGCATTTTTGCAGAAACGTTTACACTTGTGAAAAGTGATGCAATAAGTAGTGGTAATACGAGCTTTTTCATTTTCTTTCCTTAAATCTAATTTAAATTATGGTTGTTTCGGTAAATAATGATCAGAATAAAAGACGTTTATCTGCTCTGATATTAACTGTGATTAATTGTAAATGCGTCCTTAAATAATACAATATTATGTTGATTGAAACATGATCTACACACTGCGTTAGATCACATTTTATTTATGAGTGTTTTTTACTGGTTAAGGATGGCGCTTTAAATTAAGGGGAGGAGTGAGGTTTTTTAATAACCTATCTTATTGTTGTTAATTGAGATTTAGCAAGGAAGTCACAAAAATAAAAATGAATTGTATGAATAATAGACTTTTTAATTATTTAAAAATATTAAACAATACAATCCTCACTTATTCATTGATATTAAGGTCTAATTTTTTAGCAAGAGGTTCAATCGCGCCACCTTGTATAAAGACTGAAATCAATACAACAAAAAATACCATGTTAACGATTGTTAAGCTTTCATTGACACCTGCAGCCGCAGGGATAAGTGAAAATACAAGTGGTGTTGCACCTTTCAAGCCAATCGCAGAAATAAAGGCTCTTTTTCTCCAACTTGTTCTTGGAAAAAATAAATAACAACATTGAACCGCAAGGGGTCTTGCTATGAATATAAGCAATATAGCTGGAATAATCGATAGGTACATTACTTCAAAAAGTTGATGCGGAAATATTTGCAAACCAAGCACAATAAACATTAATGCCTGCGCTAACCATGAACAACTATTAAAAAAGTGTTTAGTGATTACTTTCCCTTTGTTAACACCATTTCCAATAACGATACCAATAATATAAGAAGCTAATAATATGTTGCCGCCCGCAAATTCCGTTCCATAGGTTGCTAATACAAAACTTGCGAGAATAAAGACAGGTATTAATCCATATTCTTCTAATTTGATATGGTTAAGTAGCCAAACACAAAGCCTTCCGACTAAATAAGCAATCGTTAATGACGTTAGTATTTGTTCTAATAATTCAAAGGTGACAATGGTTATTGAGATATGGTGAGAGGGGGTTAGTGCCAATTCCGTTAATAATACCACTAAGATAAGTGCAACGGGGTCATTTGTTGATGATTCGAACTCCAGAATTGTGCCCGTTTGTTCTTTTAAATTCAGTTTTTTAGATTTTAAAATTGAAAAGACGGCTGCAGAATCCGTTGAAGAAACAATTGCTGCAAATAATAAACAATGAATAAATGATAACCCCAGTACGAAATAAATTAATAATCCGAATATAAGAGTGGTTAGCAAAACACCGAGGGTCGACAATATGCCACCTTCTCGAAATGCAATACAGATTTTATTCGTCGTTGTATTTAATCCCCCCACGAACACTATAATATTAAGTGCAATTCCCCCAACAATTGAAGTTAATTCAATATTGTCGTAACTGAACCCTAACTCTCCATTACCCAACGATAAACCAACGCCCATAAAAATGAGTAAAGAGGGGATGCCAAAGGTACGAGAGGGATGATGTAATAAAATACCAATACCAATTAAGCTAGCTATATAAATTAATATCAATTGGTAGGTCATTCATTTTCCTTGGTTGGGGTCGCGTTGTTATTGGGATGGTTAAAGGTGAACTTAAACTTAAATAAGTCTTTTCAGTGTAACAAATTAAATGAGAATTTATAGCATTAGTATCAATAATTTTATTAAATTTCTTTAACTTATTTTTATATATTAAATGATAGCTAATATAGATTAAATTGCTGTTTATTTGTTTTTATTGCCGTACGTAATGTTTTATTGCTTATAGGTCTAATTAGGTTGTTTATCTGAGTTGAAGCTGACATTTTTTACTTCTATTTTCACTGTGGAGATTAAATTAACTTATTATTTATCAAGTGGAGATGTTGTTTTTACTCTTTAATGGGTTGTTTGTTGAATTAGTTCTATACCCGTTACCAATCAAGATGCGTTTATCAGTCACTAGCTCGGATACCAAGGCAAGGCGTAACATGATGACCTTTCGAGCGATTAACTGCGTTAATCCTCTATCGGTAGATGTAAAAACAAGACTTTACATCTTTAATGGCTAGTCCTTATCGAATGTTATAACGCAGGATTGGTGTTCGAGCTAGTGACCCGCAGGGCAAGACGAGAGGCAAACATCTTCGTTGTTATAAAGTCTCGATTTAACCCGTTAGATCTTCACCTTTATGCCTAGAATCTGCTCACCTCTGGTCTTGCTGATTTCTGCATATTGAATGGTAACGGGTATATAAGGCAGTTCACATTATTGAATAAAATAAACGAATATGAAACACATTTACCGTGCCGATAAAAATTCAAGTGTTATTGTATGATTAAATATTATTGAGACATTATACATTAGAAAGGAATTTTAGAATATGAGCCGGAATGCTTTAATTTTTTGTCCATTGATTACTTTAGCTTTAACAGGTTGCGATAGTAGTTCATCTTCAACAGATAGTAATGCAACGTATAGCAGTTCATCCATTGCATCGCTAAGTATTGTTAGTGCAAGTGATGATGGATTGTATAGCGATGATTATAATCCCAGTAACACCATTGATGGTGATATAACTGAAGAATCTCGTTGGGTAAGTTCAGGCACGGATAATGCGATTACCTTTGATTTAGGTGAGAGTTATAAAGTCACCAGTATTGAAGTGTATTGGTATAACAGTGATGAACGGAATTATTATTTTGATGTAACTAGCTCAACGGATAATAGTGAATGGACTACATTATTAAGCGATCAAATATCGGATGGCACCGGTGATGACTATGAAACTATTGATATTACCGACACCGTTGCACAATACATTACCATTACTGGGCAGGGGAATTCCGTTGACTCGGATAATAGTATTGTTGAAGTTATTATTAATGGTTATTCGACAGAAATTAATGATTCCGATTATGGATTAAGTGCTTCTTTAACCCCATCGGAAAATTTCGATTTAACTGATTGGTATGTCAGTATCCCTATCGATGAAGATAATTCTGGAACTGCTGATTCGATTTATGAGGCTGAGCTTAACAATGGTTATGAAAATACCGATTATTTTTATACGGGGGATGATGGCGCAATGGTCTTTGTTTGTCCTGTAGATGGTTATAAAACCTCAACGAATACGTCTTATACTCGAACTGAATTACGTGAAATGTTACGCAGCGGTGATACCAGTATTAGTACAAAATCCGATGCTAATAATTGGGCCTTTTCAAGTATTGAGCTCGATGATCAAGAGGATTTTGGTGGCATTGATGGTGTATTAACTGCGACATTAGCAGTAAATCACGTTACTTCAACAGGAGATGATTATCAAATAGGGCGCGTTATTATTGGGCAAATTCATGCAGCAAGTAATGAGCCAGCTCGTTTATATTATCGTTTACTGCCTGATAATACGAAGGGTTCTATTTATCTCGCCCATGAACCCGCAGAAGGGTATGGGGATGAACAATGGTATACCTTGATTGGTAGCCGCAGTGATGATGCGAGTGACCCAAGTGATGGTATTGAATTAAATGAAAAGTTTTCTTATCGAATTGAAGTAGAAGGAGACCTACTTACGGTGACTATTTCCCGAGATGGATATGACGATGTCACTAAAGAAGTCAATATGAGTGACAGTGGTTATGACGACAGTGATAATTATATGTATTTTAAAGCGGGAGTTTATAATCAGAATAACACTGGGGATGATGATGATTACGTACAAGCAAGCTTTTATTCTTTGTCTAATTCACATGATAATGATTAATTTATTAGATGCTACCCCCGACATCATATGATGACCTTTCAATTATTAACGGCGCTGCTCTTTTATCGGTAAATTAAAGCAGAGCCGTTATATCTTTTATCGCTTGTTCTTCTTAATCAGTTAATTCTTGTATATACCCGTTACCAATCAAGATGCGTTTATCATTTACTAGCTCGGATACCAAGGCAAGGCGTAACATGATGACCTTTCGAGCGATTAACTGCGTTAATCCTCTATCGGTAGATGTAAAAACAAGACTTTACATCTTTAATGGCTAGTCCTTATCGAATGTTATAACGCAGGATTGGTGTTCGAGCTAGTGACCCGCAGGGCAAGACGAGAGGCAAACATCTTCGTTGTTATAAAGTCTCGATTTAACCCGTTAGATCTTCACCTTTATGCCTAGAATCTGCTCACCTCTGGTCTTGCTGATTTCTGCATCTTGAATGGTAACGGGTATATTAAACGATAGTCGTGATAAACAACGTTGGTATTTATTAGCCTTAAATATATTGTGAATTGTAAATTGATGTTTATAGAATATTATTTCGAATAAAATAGCATATTGACTGTTAAGTGCTTAGAATACTGTATAAAATGACGGTGTTTATACAGTGCTTTGATTTTTCGTGTAAAATAGATTGACTGTAATTAGCACAAAAAAACAAGTGATTGACTTGTTTTTTTGTTTATTAGCTGGTTCTAAGGTAGTTTATTTTTTATTCGGTAGAACAGCACTGATCGCAATGACAATAAATATCGCAATATAAATACTGAAACTAACAATTAACCATTGTGGCATTGAATAACCCAGGAATTGCCAAACGATATCAGAACAATCGCCGGTAGGGTTAAATAACCATGGAACCCATTGGTGTAATGGTGCCCAAGTTGGGAAATTTGGGAAGAAATCGCAAGTTGCAAAAGGCGATGGGTGAAATTGATAATTAGTGTGTTCAATCGACAATAAAAGTCCCCAAATAGCACTGACAATCCAAGTCGAAAAAGCAAATAATCTTACATAAATGTTTTTCGGGGCACTTGCTCCGATGAGCCCAGTTAAGAAAATCGTAATCATAGGAATACGTTCATAAATACACATAACACAGGGTTCTAAATGCATCACATGTTGAAAATATAAAGCGCATAGTTCCATAAATAATGCGCTAGCACCAAGAAGTAGCCAAGGCCAGCGAAGTTTTGAAAGATTTTTTAATGTAGCACGCACGGTTATTCCTTACAGATCATTGTTTGATTGGTAGAACTTAAAAAAAGAAAGTTATTGTAGTTGCTAATGAATTCGAAAGTAAAACAATATTGAAAATAACACGCTTTTATTTTCAATATTGTTTAAACAAGGACTTATATCACCCCATATTGTCTGTGGTATCATAAAAATAATAAGAAGAGGTGAACGCGTTAAATGAAAATGAAAGTAAAAGGCCCTGCAGACGTTGCTGAGCAATATTTAATTGAATCTATTTGGAATGGTTCGATTAAAATTAACTCAGAGTTGCCAGCAGAACGCTTATTAGCGGATAAGATCGGTGTCACCCGTACCACTCTACGCGAAGTTTTGCAGCGATTATCAAAGGATGGATGGATTACGATTAGTCACGGAAAACCGACTAAAGTAAATAATTTCTGGGAAACATCTGGTTTAAATATTTTGAGTACGTTGACAAGGTTAGATGTCGCTCGACGAGGGGATTTTATTGACCAATTAATGTCGGTACGAACCAATGTTAGTGCCATTATTTTACGTATGGCAGCAAAACATAACCAGCAAAGTGTCATTGATTTTCTAGAAGATGCGCCGTCGATTGATTCGAGTAGTGAAGAGTTTACTGAATTTGACTATCGCTTCTACCATGAGGTCGCAGTCTCCTCAAATAATATGATTTATGTATTAATACTTAATGGATTACAGGATCTTTATCGAAAAGTAGGTACTTTTTACTTTTCTAATACCGAAGCACGATCCATTGCTTTGTCTTTTTATGCTGAAATAAAAGCAGTATTAGAACAAGGGGAAGTGCAACATATTATGCAAATTGTGCGTGATTCTGCCTTTGCTAGTGGTAAAATATGGCTGCGTTTACGTCATCAATTACCTGAAGATTTTTTAGATTAGTAACAAATAAAGTATATAAATGAACTAGTTTAAGCATTTATTGTCAATAGATGGTCAACAGAATTAGTATCATTATTCGCATTTCATTTTTAGTATTCAAGGTTATTTTTGTGTTGAAAAAAAATATGATCAATCACCTTAACGGTGTGCAAAAGCTATTTGAAGTTGGCATCATAGTCAGTGTTTTTATTGCTATTTTTATCTCTATTTCTCTTTTTACATTCTCCGAAACTGATCCCAGTTGGTCCCAGCAACAATGGGTTGCTGAAATAGAAAATGCGGGCGGAAAAGGCGGTGCTTGGGTTGCCGATATCCTCTTCTATGCATTTGGGTTATTAGCTTATTTTATTCCTTTAATTATTGTGTTTATGGCATGGATTCTACTTTGGAAACCTAAACTAAAACTTGATATCGATTTTTTAAACCTGGGCTTGCGTGTTGTTGGTTTTGTTTTTACGTTATTTAGTATGTCAGGCATTGCGTCGCTTAATTTTAATGACTTTCATTATTACCCTTCAGGTGGCTTAATTGGTGATATCGTCGCGCAAAGCATGTTAGGTTTCTTTAGCTTATTAGCCGTGAATTTAATCTTGTTGACTCTTTTGATTTCAGGGACAACATTATTATTTGGATTTTCTTGGTTGCGTTTTATTGATGGGGTAGGGGCTTTCGTCATTGCCACTTGTGCTTGGTTGGTCAATATTCCAACCATGTTAGCGGAGCGAAGTACCAAAAAGGCAGAGCAAAAACAACAAAAAGAAATTGAACAAAAAAGTATTGCTAATGTTGCCGCTATTACACCTGAAGCTGCTCAAATAGAACAGATACAAACTGAATCTGAGCCAGACGTTATCATCGAGGATGATAATGCTGCGGATGCATTACCCGGGTTTAGTTTTAATGATATAGAAATCGATGATGAATATGATAATGCACCATTTTCTATTAACGATGATTTTAATGATGACGTCTTTGATGAGCCTATTCCAACTATTGAAAAGGATGTTATTCAGCCCTCGAAACCGGCTCCTAAAGTTGAAGCAAAAGTTGATTTCTCTCATCTTCCTGAACACGCTAGACCTGTTATTAAAAGAAAAGTTGAATCGGGTTTAGCACCTTTTCCAAGTATTGATTTATTGGATAAGCCCAATAAGAAATATGACCCTATTTCCCAAGAGGATTTGGATGCGGCGGCACGTTTAGTTGAAAGTAAATTACTTGAATTTAAAATAAAAGCGGAAGTCGTCAATGTATTACCAGGCCCGGTTATTACGCGATTTGAATTGGCACTTTCACCCGGTATGAAAGTTAGTACTGTCACCAGTTTAGAAAAAGATTTAGCGCGTGCGTTGTCTGCAATGAGTGTACGTGTTGTTGATCAAATCCCAGGTAAATCAGTTATTGCACTTGAATTACCTAATAAGCATCGAGAAATTGTATTTTCTTCACAGGTGCTTGGTAGTGATGCCTTTGCAAAAGCTAAATCACCTTTAAGTATGGTCTTAGGGGCGGATATTTCAGGGCAACCCGTTGTGGTTGACCTTGGTAAAATGCCGCATTTATTAGTTGCGGGTACGACGGGCTCAGGTAAATCTGTTGGGGTAAACTGTATGTTGGTTAGTTTACTTTACAAATCGGCTCCTGAAGATGTTCGTATGATATTGATTGACCCTAAAATGCTTGAGTTAAGTGTTTATGAAGGTATTCCACATCTATTAACTGAAGTCGTTACGGATATGAAAGAAGCGGCGAACGCATTGCGTTGGTGTGTAGGGGAAATGGAGCGTCGTTATAAATTGCTGTCGGCGGTCGGGGTACGTACCTTGGCGGGTTATAATAAAGCAGTGAAAGAAAGTATTGAAGCAGGTGAACCTTTGACCGATCCTTTATGGAAACCGGGCGATAGTATGGATGTCTCAGCACCAGAATTAGAAAAATTGCCAAGTATTGTTGTCGTTGTTGATGAGTTTGCCGATATGATGATGATTGTTGGTAAGAAATGTGAAGAGCTGATTACTCGTATTGCACAGAAAGCACGTGCGGCAGGCATTCATTTAATTCTTGCAACACAACGTCCATCGGTTGATGTTATTACTGGTTTGATTAAAGCCAATATACCAACGCGTATTGCCTTTCAGGTTTCAAGTAAAATTGATTCTCGTACTATTTTAGGACAGCAGGGCGCTGAAACATTACTGGGTCATGGTGATATGCTTTATATGCCACCAGGTGTGGGCGTACCAACACGTGTTCATGGGGCGTTTGTTGATGATCATGAAGTTCATAAAGTGGTTAATGATTGGAAAAAACGTGGTGAGCCGAATTATATTCAAGATATTCTTAATGGTGAAACGTCCTTAGATACGCTTCTTCCTGGTGAAGAAGCTGAAGGAGATGAAGAGATTGATGCGCTATTTGATGAAGTTGTCGCATTTATAACGGAAACACGTAAAGTGTCGATTTCCAGTATTCAACGTAAATTTAGAATTGGTTACAATCGTTCAGCCAGATTGGTTGATCAATTACAAGCACAGGGCGTGATTAGCGCGCCTTCTGGTGCAAATAGCAGTCGTGATGTACTTGCACCACCTCCAGTCAAGGATTAAACAATGAAAAAAATTATTTTAGCGGCATTTTTACTGATAATGACTCCACTTTATGCTGTTTCTGCCACGCAAAGTGATGCTGATTTATTAAAGGAAAAGTTAGCACAGTTTAAGCAAATTAATGCTCAGTTTTCTCAAGTTGTGACGAATGCCGAAGGCAAGGTACTCAATAAAAGCGAAGGGACACTGTCTATTTCTCGCCCTGGTAAATTTCGTTGGGAAGTGTTGACACCAGAACAAGATCTTATTATCTCAGATGGCGTTACCATGTGGATGTACAGTCCTTTTATTGAACAGGTTACCTTGGTCAATTTAAGTGATGCAATTGCAGGTACACCCTTTGTTTTACTTTCTGGGGCCACTCAAGCTCAGTGGGATAAATACACAGTTAAAAAACAAAATGAACAATTTATGATTAAAACGAAAGACGTCAGTGCGCCGCAAAATAGTTTTATTTTTGAATTTGATAAAACGGGGAATATTAGCCGTTTTGAAGTAATTGAAGCACAAGGACAACGTAGTGATTTCGCCTTAACGTACTCTCAAAAAAGTAAAAATATACCTGCAGATTACTTTACTTTTTCGATACCTGAGGGGGTAGAGGTCGACGACCAACGTTAGATTTACGCATACACATAAGTGCAATTCGACCTTTTTCGTTATTGTACTTATATAAATATAGTCGGGGGGCTGTTAAGGCTGAGATTGCGTATTAGTTGATTCACTATTGAGCAAGACCCGTAGAACCTGATTCAGTTAATACTGGCGTAGGGAACTATTATCTTGCTATTTATGCTTTTTGTTAGAAAAAGCAAAGAGTTGCTTGATGTAGATCCTGCTCGCTGGTGAGAGGAAATTTATGTCAAATTCCATTGATTTAGCCACTAATACGACAAAGTCTCCCCCGATTGTCTTAACTATTGCGGGCTCTGATAGCGGTGGGGGTGCCGGTATTCAAGCTGATATTAAGGCTATTTCAGCTACTGGTGGTTATGCGTGTTCGGTGATCACTGCAATAACAGCTCAAAATACGCAATCTGTCAGTGCTATATTTCCAATCCCCCTTGCGTATATTGCAAAGCAACTGGATGCAGTTTTTCTGGATCTTAATATTGTTGCGGTCAAAGTTGGCATGCTAGCCGGCATTGATATTATTAAACTTGTTGCGCAAAAAATAAAACAGTATCGCCCTGCATTTGTTGTTGTTGACCCGGTTATGGTGGCAACCAGTGGTGATTTGTTGTTGCCTTCCTCTGCAATGAATACATTAATATCCGACCTATTTCCATTAGCCCATTTAATTACACCTAATATCCCGGAAGCAGCTGTATTGACTGGGCAAAAATACTCTTTAGAAATCGATAATATAAACAATTTTGTTAACCCATTAAGGGCGTTAACACCTAATGCGATATTATTGAAAGGAGGGCATTTAGCAATGAATGAAATAAGCGTTGATATATTGATTACGCAGGATTCAATTGAATCATTTTCCCGTCGTCGCATTGATACAAAAAATACTCATGGAACGGGTTGTACATTGTCTTCTGCTATTGCTTCTTATTTGGCGCAAGGCCACGACTTATATCAATCTATTATGCTTGCTAAACAATATATTTCATTAGCCATTGCTCATGCAGATGAATTATCCGTTGGTCATGGGCATGGTCCCGTTAATCATTTTTTTCGAGGCCATCAAGATTTACGATAATGTTCGATTGAGATTTTATGCAGTGGTATACCGATTATTTAATGTCTATGGTACTCTCTTGCACCATCCCTATATTTGGCGGAGTGATTTTTTAATTAATCGTAATCGGTTTTATTAAAAAATAATTGTGCATTAAAAGCGTCAAGTATCTTATATGTAAAAGGCATAGAAGGAACATTAATGAAATTCAATAAACTATTAACAATTATCCTGTTGATTGTCACTACTATGTCATCATCGGTGATGGCTAAGAATAAAAAAGTAACTTTAATGCTCGATTGGTTTGTTAATCCAAACCATGGGCCGATTGTTATCGCTCAGCTACGTGGATACTTTAAGGCACAAGGTCTTGATATTGATATTCAACAGCCTGAAGATCCGAGTATGCCTGCTAAGTTGGTTGCAGAGGGGAAAGTTGACCTCGCTGTTTCCTATCAACCAAGTTTGATTATGGATGTTGCTGCCGGTTTACCACTTATTCGAACGGCTACGTTAATTGCGACCCCACTTAATGCATTAACAGTATTAGATAATAGTCATATTAAAGGGTTAACCGACCTCAAAGGTAAAAAAATTGGTATATCCGTAGTTGGCAATGAGCAAGCGGCATTAGGGCCGATGTTAATGTCGCATAATGTACAGCTTACCGATGTTGAAATAGTAAATGTTGGCATGAATTTAACCACTTCCCTGGCTTCTGGTGAAGTAGATGCAATCTGGGGGGGATTTCGAAACTTTGAAGCTACTCATTTGGCATTAGAAGGCATTCAAACTAAAAGTTTTTTTCCAGAAGAACATGGGGTGCCTGTTTATGATGAGCTTATATTGATTGCGAATGCTAAAAATTATGATAAGCACGTTGTAATCGCATTTAATAACGCATTAGAGCAAGCTGCTAATTATATTGTTAATCATCAAGATGAATCATGGAAAGAGTTTGTTACTTATTCACCGGACACATTAAATAATGAATTAAATAAACGTGCTTGGAATGATACATTAACGCGCTTCTCTTTACGTCCCGCTGCGACGGATATGCAACGTTATAATCATTATGCTCAATTTATGGTTGAACATAATATTATTGATGCAGTACCGAATGTACGGGACTATGTGCCTATATTGTTACGTTGATTTTAGCGCCTAGCCCATGTTGGTTACTAGTCCATGTGGGTTAGGTGTCTATTAGCGTTTATGATTCGTTTCTAGCATCTGTAAGTAAGCCAATTTATCTTTTATCTTTTTCTCGAATCCCCTATCATTTGGCTCATAATAAACTGCATCGACTAATTCATCGGGTAGATATTGTTGGCCGATGGAATAGGCGCCATCTTCATCATGGCTATATCGGTAGCCAACACCGTAGCCTAAATCAGCCATGGTTTGTCTTGGGGCATTTCTTAAGTGCATTGGCACATCGTAGTCTGGTAAATGTTTAGCGTCGTATAATGCTTTTTTCCACGCTAAATGGATCGCATTACTTTTCGGACAACTTGCCAGGTAAGTCACAGCTTGCGCCAGTGAGTCTGTTTCAGCAATACCTAAACGTTCAAAGGCTTGCCAACAGCTTAATACTAATTTAACGGCATTGGGCTCTGCATTGCCAACGTCCTCAGATGCAATTGCTAACATGCGACGGAAAATATAATCATGAGGACAACCTGAATGAATCATTCTAGCTGCCCAATAAAGTCCTGCCTGTGCATCTGAACCACGTATACTTTTGTGAAAAGCACTGATTAAGTTATACCAATCTTCACCTTTTTTATCAAAACGTGTAGTTTTAGAATCGATAATACTTTTTAAGGTTTCTTTGGTTAATTTAATTTCAATTGAACCATCGTGTGGTCGAGATGTATCATACAGCCGCTCTAATGTATTAAGGGCAATACGCATATCACCATTCGCAAGGTTAGCAATAACCTCGAGTAAACCGTCTTCACAAATTATTTGATATTGAATGTCACCTTGATTAAGGCCTCGACTTGTATCATTAATTGCCCGTTTAAGCATAGTAACTAACGCATCGCTAGGTAAGGTTTTTAATAGGTAAATAGCTAACCTTGAGAGTAACGCTTTATTTAATTCGAAGGCGACGTTCTCGGTTGTCGCTGCAATCAAATGAACAGTACCATCTTCAATATGCGGTAATAATGAATCCTGTTGTGATTTAGATAATCGATGGATTTCATCAAGGTAAATTACCGTGGGTCTATCATTGTTTTGTTTAGCAAAAGCAACGGCTTCTCGGATCGATTTTACCCCATCCATTACTCCCGATAAATGTTTAATATAGGCATCAGCACTGTTGGCCATAATACTGGCTAAAGTCGATTTCCCTGTTCCCGGTGGACCAACAAGCACACATGAGTGAATAATACCGTGTTCAATTGCTTGTCTTAAAGGTGAGTTTTTATTTTCTAATAAATGTGCCTGGCCAATGTATTCAGCCAGGGTGCTAGGGCGCATACGTGAAGCTAATGGCTCATGTTGTTTGTTTTGGCCAAGTAGTGAATATTGTAGATGATTTTGATGATTGGCCACGCAGGTATTCCTTATATAACACTGTATTAGATTAAAAAATTATACCATACCTAAATTAGCGGTGGCTGCTCTTTCGGGGGGACTTTTGTTTCAATATCCACAGCAATGTGATGAGATTGAGTGATTTTTGCTGGTGAGATAAACAACAATTGCTGTGTTTTAATGAATATATTGATATTTAATGGTTTTAGGGTGACAAGTCCCTTTGGAAAAAGATTCCCATTTGTTACAATCTTGTTCATATTATTGTCTGGATACCAGTCAATGCATCAAAACAGTTAGCTCGTCACCTAATGGTCGTTTCACCATTTGGTTTTAGATATTAGCCTCACAGCATTAGGATACAGAATGTTAGATCCCAAATTTTTACGTAATGACATTGAAGAAACAGCTGCACGATTAGCAACCCGTGGTTTTATTTTAGATACTGATCAACTTAAGCAATTAGAAGAAAAAAGAAAGCAGCTACAAATTGACACGGAAAATTTACAATCACAGCGAAATAGCCGATCCAAAGAAATCGGAATGGCTGCAAAACGTGGTGAAGATATTGCGCCATTACGTGAAGATATGTCGAAGTTGGGTGAACAATTAGATCAAACTAAAGCTGAATTTGAACTAGTGAGTAATCAAATCCAAGAAATTGCTTATACTATTCCTAATTTACCCGATGCCTCTGTGCCCGTTGGTAAAAATGAAGATGAAAATGTAGAAATTTCTACTTGGGGTGAGCCGAAGCACTTTGATTTTGAAGTCAAAGATCACGTCGATCTCGGTGAAGCGTTAGGTGGGTTAGATTTTAAATCTGCGGTAAAAATTAGTGGCTCTCGTTTTATTGTTATGCAAGGTCAGATTGCTAAATTGCATCGCTCACTCGCTCAATACATGCTAGACCTACACACAACACAGCATGGATATACAGAAATGTATGTTCCACTTTTAGTGAATAAAGAAAGTTTATACGGAACAACGCAGTTACCGAAATTTAGTGCAGATTTATTTAATACCCAACCTGCGACAGAAGAAGGGGTTGGTATGTCTCTTATTCCTTCTGCTGAAGTGCCTTTAACAAACATGAGTCGTGATATGATTTACGATGCTGCTGATTTACCTATTCGAATTACGGCGCATACTGCATGTTTCCGAAGCGAGGCTGGTTCATATGGTCGTGATACACGTGGCCTTATTCGTCAACATCAATTTGATAAAGTTGAGCTTGTTCAACTTGTTGATCCTGCAAAAAGCTTTGAGGCATTGGAAGAAATTACTTCACATGCTGAACAAGTGCTAAAAAATCTCGAATTACCATTCCGCCGTGTTGTACTTTGTACTGGAGACATGGGCTTTAGTGCAACGAAAACCTATGATCTAGAAGTATGGGTGCCAGCGCAGAAAACTTACCGCGAAATATCTTCATGTTCGAATGTTGGTGATTTCCAAGCGCGTCGTCTTCAGGCTCGTTTCCGTCCGGTAGGTGCTAAAAAACCAGAACTTATTCATACTTTAAACGGTTCAGGCTTAGCGGTGGGTCGTACGCTTGTTGCTGTATTAGAAAACTATCAACTTGAAGATGGTCGTATTGAAGTACCTAAGGTGTTACAAAACTATATGGGTGGTTTAACTCATATCGGTTAAATTGATTCTTGTGGTATTTCATACAACAAAAAAGGAGCTAATTTAGCTCCTTTTTTGTTGTGTCAGTGTTAATAAGTAAAGTAATAGAATTTGTGCCAATCGCGATAATTAATTGCTTTATTTTACGGGGCAAAATTTTTGTTTTTTGTTGAAAGTGCCATAAAATGAAACAACTATTTACCTCCACTTTCGATTCGAACTAAACACTTTTTCCCGTATTAAATGTGGTTCTCATATTTAACACAATTGAGATGGCTTATTAGTCATCATTATAATCACTTAATGCAAGATTCGCTGCAGCGAAAGCAGCTTGATTGCGAACATCTTCTGGTAAATCTTCATTAGCAGCTATTAAGTCTAAATTTTTAATCGCACAGGTAATTGCTTTTGGTATATAACCTACATCGCCGCTGCCGATTTGATTAATTAAGTTTTTTGTTTTTTCGCTATAGGGATACATACAGTTCTCTCATTATTTACAATGTCATTAATATTGTTGAAATTTTTAACTACTTTTTGTCCTGCCTGTATTTGGCAACATTAAAAGTGAGTAGCAAATAATACTATAACTAATTTTGTAACGAAACTAATCAAATTATTGCGTGCAGTAGACAAAACATTTGCTATTTGATGCGAGTGCAAGTTCAGATAATTCATTTTGTAATGAAGCATCACAATCAGTTAACCAAGTCACTACCGTTGAATAATTACCACTTTTTAGTGTGGATTTAAGTAGTTCGCTATGATCACCAATTTTATTTTGGGGTAGTGTGATTATGCGATTTTTGTGTATTCCTGCTTGTTGTAAAAAGGTGACATTTGGTTTTCCTGGTGGAGCGATAAATAGGATCCAGCGTTGCTCTACATCACGAGTGATATGAGATAACAGTGAATAATAGTTTTCAATATCATAGGAAATGGTTAGCGATGGCAATGCGTTGTTAGGAATAATAACGCTAGCTGGTGTGTGCTGAGTATTGTTTTGCATATAATTTGTTAACATAAAATCACCTGTTTAAATAAACACTGTATGGATTAACAGTATATTGATATTGGTTATTTATCAAGTCATTTATTCAATTAATTAGAATAAATGGTCGTATTTCAAACAAGTTCCGTCTGTTTTAGAAACATTTAGCCCGATTTACAAGCAGTAAAAGAAAGGGGCATACCTTATTATCGGCAGGAGTAATAAAATATTGAGCATAAATAGCATCTGATGTTTAGCGGTGGGAATATGCTATTTCTTTTTAATAAAATAATTGTTGTTTTTTTATTGTCTAACTAGTCAGCATTTTAGTTATGTGTAATAGTAATGATTGTTAATATCAATTTGACCTCACTTTTACATTGTTTTATGGAAACCGTAATACGGCTGACATATAACATGGTCAAGATCGGTATTAATTAATCAGGAAATTAATGGATATGGATAAATAATTTTCTGACTAAAAAAACGTTGGCTTTTAATAACGCCAATAATGAATGGAATTAATGGAGAACAACATGATTGATAATAAAAAAAAATGGGTAATGGCACCACTTGCTTTATCAATATCACTGGCACTATCTGGATGTATTGATGAGGACGATGATGATGTAGAAGAAGCTGCTTTTACATTACAACTATTACACGTTGCCGATATTGATGGTTCAACCTCTGATGCACTTGCCTATGCGGGCACGTTCGCTAGTAATGTTTCTGCACTTACGAGTGAATATCCTAATAACACATTATTTCTCAGTTCAGGAGATAACCTAATTCCTGGTTCTTTGTATGCAGCTGCTGAAGATGATTCGATGTCAGATATTGAAAGTATTGGTATCCCTGGTGGCGGTCGTGCACACATTGCAATGTTAAATGAGATGGGGTTGCAAGCTTCAGCGGTTGGTAATCATGATCTTGATGAAGGTACCGCTGCATTTGCTGAGTTTATTGCAACCGAATCCGGTGGTGAAACATCCGATTATGTTGGTACTCAATTTCCCTATTTAAGTGTTAATTTAGACTTTTCTGCAGACACTAATACCGCAAATTATGTCGTTGATGATGGACAGGTAGCCAGTACTATTCCTAATAGCCTTGCGGGAACCACAATTATTGAAGTGGACGGAGAAACCATTGGGATTATTGGAGCAACTACGCCGACAGAAGAAGATATCACATCAACTGAAGATATTACTGTCACACCGGAAAGTGATGATACGGCCGAATTGGCTGCTATTATTCAGGAGAAAGTGGATGAGTTAACTGCTCAAGGGATAAATAAAATTATCTTACTGGCACATATGCAACAAATTTCAGTTGAAGAAGAGTTGGCAACACTTTTAACTGATGTCGATATTATTGTTGCAGGTGGATCAAATACATTGCTTGCAAATGATGGCGATGATCTTCTAGATGGTGATGAAGCTGCGGACAGTTATCCCGTTTATAAAACCAACCCAGATGGCTATCAAGTACCCGTTGTGAATGTTGATGGTGATTATAAATACCTTGGTCGTTTAGTCGTTGGTTTTGATGAACAGGGAAACCTTTTAACATCGACTATTGACGATGATATTAGTGGTCCATACGCAAGTGATATTGATCTTGGTGGTACTGTTAATACGGCTGTGAATAGTATTGTCTCTGCTGTTGAAGATTTATTATTAGCGGCCGAAGGTAATGTACAAGGGCATACTGATGTATATATCAACGGGACAAGGGGTTATGTACGTACTGAAGAAGTTAACCTAGGTGATTTAACTGCTGACGCTAACCTTTGGTATGCAAGGTTGTACGATGACTCGGTTCAAATCTCTCTTAAGAATGGTGGCGGTATTCGTGCTGATATCGGATATTATGCCTATCCTGCGGGTTCAACCAGTGCAGATGATTTAGCATACTTCCCACCTGCGGCCTACGAGGCGGCTGGAAAAGAAGAAGGTGATATCTCGCAATATGATATCCAAACCGCATTGGCATTTAATAATGATCTAACCACCTTAACGGTGACTGCTTCTGAATTAAAAGGTCTGCTTGAGCATGGCGTCTCACAAATGGATGAGGCAGATGGTCGATTCCCACAAGTGGCTGGTATTTGTTTCGAATATGACTCATCACTGACTTCTTCTGAAGATGGCGATGGCGAAAGAGTAACGAGCATAACTCTTGATGCAAATCGTGATGGCGATTGTAGCGATGACGGTGATACCGTTATTTTTGCAGATGGTAGCCTTGTCGATGCGAGTTACACGTTAGTCAGCTTGACTTACTTAGTAGGGGGCGGTGATAGTTATACATTCCCTTCAACTGATCAAGTTGATTTAGGCGCTGAAGATGAGATTAGTCTAATGGATGCCGTTGATCCGGGCCTATCTAGTTTTGCTGATACAGGTTCAGAGCAAGATGCATTAGCTGAGTATTTACGCGTTACTTACCCAAATGCAGATTCACCCTATGATATCGCTGATGATATTGATGGTGGTGATGCGGATATGCGTATTATAAAAACAAATGACTAAGTTGTTATAATGACTATACCCGTTAGATCTTCACCTTTATGCCTAGAATCTGCTCACCTCTCGTCTTGCTGATTTCTGCATCTTGAATGGTAACGGGTATAGGTTATACTCAATCCGAATGTTAATGTAACATTCGGATTTTTTTATCTATATTTAAGCTTCCTATTGCATAAGTAAATAGAGATCACTGTGTTATCTTCTGGTATTAATTCCTACTTTCAATTCTTTATTAATGAAGCATCATTACTTCAATATTTAGTTTTATAACATTTAAACTAACGATCCGGTACAGTGATGTATGTAACGCTATGATTTTTATATGTAATTAATTCTTTATTAACTTGTATATAGATTACTTGGAAAGTGTTTATATGTTGTCTATTTTAGTAAATATAATTCAGAAAAATGTCATTTCTATCTTTTAAACTTTTCTTTAATTGGTCATGAAAAAATATGTTTGAGTCAAAAAAATGTTGCTAGCTAGTTAATTGTAAAGTGTGGTATGTTTATTTCGCTTAACATCCATGGAATATGATTTTAAGTCTATTTTATGGCTCTGTTTGTTAACTATCTACTAGAGAGGCAGGTACCGTAGTTGGGAGTTATTAGGTCTAGAATGCGAAACATATGACGACGCATTTGAGTTAAAATTTAATAAATAATGGAACTACAATATGAATTTATCTACACGCACTATTTTATTAATCGGTTTTGTCAGCCTTGCGGGTTGTACAACTAAGCCGCCAACATTTGGAGAGCGTATACTTTCTGAAGGTGAGTCTCGCGTTGAAATTGCAGAGCAATGGGATGAAGGCAATGAAATGTATATAGAAGGTAATAAAGAGGTTGCCAGTGGGACAAAATTACTCGAAAAAGGCCAATCTTATCTAGCGAAGGGTGAGAAATTAATTACATCGGGTAACCTTAAAGTCCAAACGAATAAACAAGCGTACCAAACAGTGATAAAAACAACATTAGGTGTCACAACAGCTACATTAGCGACAGAGCAAGTTGCTAAACTAAATAAAATAGCCAAAGCTTGGGAAGATGGTGAAGAAGATATTGCCGATGGTAATAAATTAATTAAACGTGGTAATGACAATATCACAGAAGGCCAAGAAGATATTACAGAAGGCCAAAAATTGGTTACTCAGGGCCAATCAATGATGACGTCTGCAGAGCGTCTTTATAATAATAACTGAGTCTTTTTAGTTTATGTAGAAGGTGCCATCTTAATTCATTGAATTGAGTGGCACCTTGCTTATTTGAGGTTAATATCCCATCTCAGTGGATATTTTATTTTCCCAATGTGCGTTTAAAATCTTCATAGCCAAATTCGTTTAACAATTCAATATCACCATTAACGCGCTGGTAGTAAATACTCGGCATTTTTAATCCATTGAACCAATTCAGTTTAACCATGGTATAACCCGCTGAGTCCATTAAATGCAGTTTTTGTCCAATATATAATGGTTGGTCAAATTGTGTTTCACAGAAAGTATCGCCTGCTAGACAAGAGCATGAACCTATAATATATGAATGTGTTCCGTTATCCGATGCTTCTCGAATAGAGGCGGGTTCATTGTAAATAAGCGTGTCTAAACGATGTGCTTCGGTTGCACTGTCAACAATAGCGGTTTGTTTTTCATTCTCTACAATATCAATAACGCTCACGACAAGATCCGCAGTACGAGTGATGATCGCTTCGCCGGGCTCTAGGTAAAGCTGAATATTGTGTTTTTGGGAAAATGCTTTTAATGCCGCGCCCAGTTTTTCAATAGGATAATTCGGATAAGTAAAGAAAATACCGCCACCTAAACTAAGCCATTTGAGTTGATTGAGGTAATCAGAAAAATTTTCAGAGATATGATCAAGAATAGCAATAAACGCATCAACATCTTTGTTTTCACAATTCATGTGAAACATAAAGCCTTCTACTTTTTCAAGTAGTGCGGGAGTCAGTAAATTTTGCTTTACGCCTAAACGTGAATATTGACGAGCTGGATTGGCTAAATCTTGCCCTGCGACACTCATTTCCGGATTAATGCGCAAGCCTAATGATGCAGCATTTTTACAGTTTTCATAATGTGTATCGAGTTGTGATAATGAATTAAAGATAATTTTATCTGATAGTGGTTTGACGGCCTCAATATCGGCTGTTGAATAACCGACACTGTACGCATGTGTTTCACCGCCAAACGTTTCATGGCCCAATTTTACTTCATAGGGTCCAGAGCTGGTAGTGCCATCTAAGTATGGTTTGATTGTGTCAAAGGTTCCCCAAGTTGAAAAACACTTTAGCGCTAATACTAACTTTGCACCTGAAATTGTTTTAAGTTGCTTAGCTTTCTCAAGATTATCGATCAGGCTTGCTTCATTGATTATAAAATAAGGGGTATTGAGAGTGTTTCGGTGTAAGCTCATGGGCGCAATCTTTTAATGAGGAGAATAGAATGACAAGCTGCGAACCTTGCTCGATTAATACAATGCTCGCAGCCTGTTAGTGTTAAATGGTTAATTCTTGAATTTCCCAACTTAAACCAATGCGTGGCATTAGATCTAAGAAGTGATCTGGGTTAAGTTGTTCAACATTATATAAGCCAACATCACTCCATTTATGCTGGAAGTAAAGTAATGCTGCTGTAATTGCAGGAACGCCCGTTGTGTATGAAATAGCTTGGTGTTCAACTTCGATATAAGCTTCTTTATGGTCACAGATATTGTAGATGAATACGCTTTTGGCTTTACCCTCTTTTTTACCACGTACCCATGTACCGATACAGGTTTTACCCGTGTAGCCAGGAGCAAGGGAAGTGGGATCCGGTAAAATAGCTTTTAATACTTTTAGTGGTTCAACGGTGATTCCATCGACTGTTGTCACGGCTTCTGTATTCAATAGGCCAATATCACGCATCACATTGAAGTAATTGAGATAGGTATCAGAGAAACCCATCCAGAATTCAATACGTTTAGCCGGTAAAAACTCAGCCATCGAACGCACTTCATCGTGTGCCATTGAGTATACTTTTTGTTTACCTACAACGGGGAAATCAAATTCCATCATACGGGTATGACAAGGTACTTGTTTCCATTCTTGATTTTCGAAGTAGAAAGAATCGCCTTGAATTTCAAGCATATTGGTTTCAGGATCAAAGTTGGTTGCAAATTTTTGGCCATGATCGCCGGCATTCACATCCATAACATCGATACTATCAATTTCATCAAATAAGTGTTTGTGTGCATAGGTAGCAAATACACTCACAACACCTGGATCAAAACCTGCTCCTAAGATGCCCGTAATACCGGCTTCTTTAAATCGGTCTGCAAATGCCCATTGTGGATCGTAAGCTTCTGGAACTTGTTGTCCTTCGCTGCATAAGTCAGTGGCAACGGACGTATCGATATAAGCGGTTTTAGTTTGTACACAGGCTTCCATGATTGCGACGTTTACCCAAGGAGGACCTGCATTTATCAGTAGGTCCGGTTGTACTTGGTTAATTAAAGCAACTAATGCTTCAACATTATCAGCATCAATCTGCAATGCTTGGATTTTTTTTGTTGTGTCTTTTAAATTATCGCGCTCTTTGATGGAGGCAATAATTTTTTCACATTTAGAGACAGTACGAGAGGCAAGGGTGATATCACCAAATACATCGTTATTTTGTGCACATTTATGGGCAATAACCCAGCCTACGCCACCGGCGCCAATTTGTAATACAGACATTTATAAACCCTTTTCAATAAGTAGTTTGGCATTTGATTCGATTGTATTAAAGAGAGAATCAAAATCAGATAATGTTAAACATGGGTTTAACAATGTAAATTTTAAATATAATTTTCCGTCAACTTTGGTTTCGGCGATAACAGCTTGGCCAGTGGTTAACAGGTGTAAACGTAAACGTTGATGAAGTTGATTAAATTGAGCATCGGTTAAGTTTGTTTGATAACTTGGGCTTAAGCGAAATAATACCGTTGATAATAGTGGATCACAGCAGAGCTCAAAATGATTGTTTTGTTTAATCATTTCTGCAACATCTAAGGTTAATGCTAACAATCTGTCATACATTTTACCCAGTGTGTTTGCCCCGACACTTTTAAGTGTCATAAACATTTTTAATGCATCGAAACGTTTGGTCGTGGCGATACTTTTATCAACTAAATTTGGCAGTTCATCTCCTTCACGATTCAGATAATCTGCATGGTGGAGTAAGCTATTAAAGTGATGTTTATCTTTAACAATTAATGCACCACAGCTGATCGTTTGATAGAAAAGTTTATGGAAGTCGACGCTGACCGAGTCTGCTGATTCAATTCCTTTTAAACGTGATTTATGTTTCTCACTTAGAATTAGTGCACCACCATAGGCACTGTCAACGTGGCACCATAAAGCATTTTTATGGCTAATTTCGACAATGCTTTGAAGATCGTCAATCGCGCCATGATCCGTTGTACCTGCTGTTGCTACAACGGCAATTGGCAATAAACCACTATCGTTGAGTGCTGTAATCGTTTGGCGCAAGTCATCGCAATCCATTTGTCCCTGCTGATTGGTTTTAACACAAACTACAGCACGTTCACCGAGCCCCATTAATGAAGCTGATTTTTGAACGGTAAAATGGGTCTTATCTGAACAGATTATGCGCATTTTATGGCCGTAATCGGGCAAGCCATCCTGTTGAATATTATGGGACGAATGCTTATTTGCAAACCAATCTCGAGCCAATAATAAGCCCATTAAGTTACTTTGGGTGCCACCACTGGTAAACACACCATCGGCTTGATTACCCATGGAGTAAGTTTTCACTAGCCAATCAATAATAAATTGTTCTAGATAAGTGGCACTAGATGCTTGGTCCCAAGAGTCCATTGATTGATTTAACACTGCAATGTAAAACTCGGCTAATACGGACGAAATCAGCGGTGGAGTATGCAAATGCGCAATGCAATGAGGATGCTGAACCATGATTGAATTTTTAGCAATCAACTCGGTAGCCTGTTTAATAACTTGTTCTAGTGGTTCGACCTGCGCAAGTTCACTATTATAAATAGCTTCCTTTAAAGTTGCTGGTGGCATACCAGAATAGGGGGCGTTGCATTGTTTAAAAAGCGTATTAATGCTTTCTAATGTCTGGGCACCCGCCTGTTCAAATGGCAAATTATTACCTTCGCCAATTTGAATGAAATGTTTTAACCAAGGTGATTGAGATTGATTCAAAGCATTAATCCTGTGTACATAAAATAGCGGTTTTAATGGTTTCAGCTACGAAGTTTATTTGTGTTTCGCTGATAATTAATGGGGGTAAGAAACGCAGAACAGCACCTTTACGTCCACCTTTTTCAATAATTAAACCGCGTTCTAATGCGGCGCGTTGAATTAAAATAGCGCGTTCAGGATCGCTAACCGGACGACCTAATCCATCGAATTCACCCGCTTTTACAATTTCAATTCCACACATTAACCCGCGCCCACGAACTTCAGCGATACAGTCAGTTTCAGCTTGGATATCGCGTAACATGCTACGTAATTGTTCACCGCGTTGCTTGGCGTTTTCGGTCAGGTTGTCACGTTGAATGATTTCTAAGGTTTTTGCACCCGATGCCATTGCCAACTGATTTCCTCGGAAAGTGCCTGTATGTTCACCAGCATTCCAACAATCGATTTTTTTATTGTAAATTATGACCGACATCGGCATCCCGCCACCAATCGCTTTAGATAGCACTAAAATATCAGGTTCAATGCCGGACTCTTCAAAGGCAAAGTTATCGCCACTGCGACCGATACCACATTGGACTTCATCGAATATTAATAAAATATCATGTTCATCGGCTAAACGTCGTAATTCTTGTAACCATAATGCAGGCGCGGGAATCACGCCGCCTTCACCTTGAATCGGTTCGACAATAAATGCAGCCGGTTTAGTAATGCCACTTTCATCGTCATTTAATATTGATTCAATATAATGAATACTTTGTTTTACACCTTCAACACCACCGAGTCCGAAAGAACAACGTAAGTTGTATGGGAATGGAAAGAAATGTACATCGGACATTAATCCCGTACGACGGCTTTTATTCGCAAGGTTACCGGTTAATGCAAGTGAACCATTGGTCATACCGTGATAAGCACCATGGAAAGATCCCATTGTATTGCGTTGTGTGTAAAGCTTAGCGAGTTTAATGGCGGCTTCAACGGCATCCGCACCAGAGGGACCACAAAATTGAATATGCGCATTTTTCGCAAAATCACGAGGTAAAAATTGCATCACTGCTTTGATAAATTCATCTTTAACTGGGGTGGTTAAATCCAACGTTTGATAAGGTACACCTTCATTTAATTGAGCGATCATCACTTGGTTAATTTCACTGTGGTTATAACCTAATGGTAGTGCTCCTGCACCTGCAAGGCAGTCTACGTAAACCTGACCCTTTGTATCTTCAATGATCACGCCACGCGTACTTTTAATTGCAATTGGTAAACGGCGAGGGTAAGAGCGAACTTCTGACTCATAATGCTCTTGGCTTAATAAAATATTATCGGGCGTTAAGTCATACAGTTCTGTCACTAACGGAATTTCTTGATCATTGGTAAGACAAGTTTCTGGTGCTAAATTGAGAACGTTTTGCATAACGGACTCCTTAAAAATAATGGGAAGTAACCATAAATGGAAAATTTTGGGCCGATTTACAATACGTTAATAAAGTCGACAGAGTGATACAGTGGGGTGTTAATCAGGGTTCTGTTGCGTAATGTAGGAAGGTTTCGTACAACGAGATTGTTTTTAACACTAACAAATTTTCTGCGTGATTTAAGCATACTATTGAATACATGATACCGCGCTCCTTGTTAGATTAATGAATATAAAAATCAGTATAGATTGATTAACAAATCGCGCATTCTATCATCGTTTTTACAACTGGCAAGTGCAAAATATATCAAAATTTTACGGTTAATTTTAATATGTTGATTTTTATACTAATTTAAATGTTATTGGTTGAGTTTTAAACGTTTTTAAATGCACTGATTAGTGAATACAAATACTTATTTTTAGCTTTATTTTCTGCACTCTCTCACTGTCAAATAGTTAGATATGTTGTAAAATATTAAATTGATTAGGTTTTTGGAAAGGTGAAAATGTGAGCAACAATAAACAAGTACTGGTTGTGGATGACGATCAGGCGATACGCGAGCTATTAGCTGAATATTTATCAAAAAATAATTACCAAGTATTAACGGCTGAAGAAGGCATTGAAATGCAAAAAATATTGCAGAGTAATACGCCCGATTTAATTATTTTAGATATTATGCTGCCAGGAGACGATGGATTTACGTTATGTCAACATATTCGTCAAACCTCTAATGTTCCTATTATTATGCTAACGGCTAACTCGGATGAAATGGATCGTATTCTTGGGTTAGAAATTGGTGCCGATGATTATATTGCTAAACCTTTTAGTCCTCGAGAATTACTCGCTCGCATTAAAGCATTATTAAGAAGAACGCAGTTTGTTAATGAAGCGGTTAAGCCAATCGAAAAGCCACGTTATCTCTGCTTTGCAAATTGGAAACTCGATACCCAACAGCAAAATCTTATTAAGAATAAAAATCAAGTGGTACCGCTAACTGGCGCAGACTTTCAATTATTGATGTTATTTTTGGAAAACCCCAATACCCCCGTTTCGCGTGACAAAATTAGCCAAACTTTACACGGCCGAGATTCTTTTGCTAATGAACGCGGTATCGATGTGCACTTGAGTCGTTTGCGCCAATGCTTAGGTGACGATGCTAAAGCCCCTAAAATGATTAAGACTGTGCGCGGTGCTGGTTATGTCTTTATTGCAGAAATTAAACCTGTTAAATAATGTAAGGGCATAAATTGCTGAGTTTTAGAATGATGTTTCGCTCGTTAATATCGCGGATGTTGCTACTCACTATTTTTTCAGTGATCGTCGCGCAAATGCTAAGCAGTTTTTTTTTGGTGAATCAATTTGCTGAAAGTGAAAAAGAAACGGTATTACTTAATGCTAATAATTTAGCTGAAAGTGCGGTGAATACCATTACCTTTTTTCAAACATTACCGATGGAATATCGCCATCTTGTTTTGGAGCAATTGCGTGACTTAGGGGGGAGTCGTTTTTTTGTTTCATTAAACAGTGAAAAAATAATCATTAACCCAATTGAAGATAGTCCTTTAAAAGCACAAGTTATCGCCGTTGTTGATGAAGCATTAAAACGGCGTATTCCATCAACAAATCAAATCGCGATAGCATTTTCTCATCCCGATGATCTACATGTGTTAAAAAATGATGTCTTATTAAAAGATCTTCCTCCTTCTTGGGGGGCGTATTCTTTAATTATACCTTCGGTCAAACCACCCGTTTTAGTTGTTCAAGTCGAAATGACTGACCATGAATGGTTATATTTAGCGGCTATTTTACCTCCTCCTTATTTATTGATTGATAAGTCCATTATCTCTTCAGAGCAAGTAATTACGTTGATGTTTACAACGGTATTATTACTTATTTTTATTTATCTACTCTTTTATTGGCAAACTAAACCTTTAAAGCAATTGGCAATGGCGGTTTCGGAAATGAGTATTGATCTTCGTCAGCAACCATTGAAAGAAGAAGGTGCAACGGAAATTATTGCAGCCACTTCTGCATTTAATCGTATGCAGCAGAAATTACAATCATATATACGTGACCGAGAGGTATTGTTTCGTTCTATTTCACATGATTTGAAAACCCCTATTACGCGTTTACGTTTACGTTCTGAACTACTTGATAATGAAAAACAAACAGTCGCTTTTAATCATGATTTGGATGATTTAGAAATGTTAGTGAAGGGCGCATTGCAGACGGTAAAAGATACAGATATTCATGAAAATATTCAGCCCGTTGATATGCTTAAATTGCTTAATAGAATTAGTAGTCCACAGCCAGATACAATACAAATTATTAGTAACGAGGTGCAACCCTATAGAGGTAAACCTCTTGCCTTGAAACGTGCATTGGCGAATCTCATTGAAAACGGTGTTAAATATGGTGATAGTGTTGTTATCACTGTTGTTGATAGCCCTGATTCTTTAAAAATAACCATTGAAGATAATGGACCAGGTATACCAGAAAAAGAGCTTCATGGTATTTTTACGCCTTATCGTCGTTTGCATAATGATAAACAAGGTTATGGGCTAGGGTTAGGTATCTCTCGTAGTATTATTCAAGCACATAATGGCGAGTTGCAATTACTTAATCGGCAACAAGGTGGGTTAGAAGTCATTATTATCTTACCGCGTGTTTACAAGTCTCAGCATTAGAAGAGAGTGTTTTCGATGAAAAAGGTACTATTACTCGGTTTGACCCTTGTTAACGCTTCTGTTCATGCTGCCTCATTAGAGGTGTTGCATTGGTGGACTGCACCAGGGGAAATTGCTTCTTTAAAATTGCTTGAAAAAAGTATGAACGATAAAGGTATTGATTGGAAAAATTTCGCTGTGGTTGGCGGAGGAGGAGACAGTGCAATGCGTGTATTACAAATACGTGCATTAGCGGGGAATCCCCCCGATGTGGCGCAAATTAAAGGGCCGGATATCGGCGAATGGGCAAAAGTGGGCGTGCTTTATCCGTTAAAAGATATTGTCGATACCGAGGATTGGCATACCTTATTGCCAAAGGTTGCACTCAATACCGTTACATTTGATAATCAATATATGGCGGTGCCCATCAATATACATCGGGTAAACTGGCTATGGATTAATGCAAAAATATTTGAACAATTACACCTCACTATTCCTACCACTTGGGAGGCTTTTTTTGATGTTGCGGATAAAATAAAAGCCGCTGGTTATTTACCCTTAGCCCATGGAAGTACACCTTGGCAGGATACTTTATTATTTGATTCCATGGCGTTATCGTTACTCGGTCCTGAAAAATACAAACAAGCTTTTGTGGAGCGAAATAACGATGTGTTGAACTCTCCTGAAATGGTGTCTGTTTTTAAAAAATTTAAACGTTTGCATGATTATGTCGATAAAAGTTTGGTGGGAGAAGATTGGTATGTTGCGAGTAAATTGATTGAAACAGATAAAGCGGCGATGCAATTTATGGGTGATTGGGCGAAGGGGGTTTGGCATCAGGATGGTAAAATCGCAATGACCGATTATATCTGTGCAGATGTCCCCGAAAGCAAAGGGTTGTTTAGTTATAATATAGACAGTTTTGTTTTATTCAGACAAAAAGATACCAATCAGAATGATATCCAGAAAGCTTTTGTTGATACGTTACTATCAAAACAATTTCAGGCGGCGTTTAATATAAATAAGGGTTCTATTCCCGTACGTAATGATATGGATATGAGCCAATTTGATAGTTGTGCACAGAAGTCCTATTACGATTTTAATCATAGTAGCTTGGTGCCTTCTTTTACTCAAAATATGGCAATTACGAGTCACTTACGTAATATTATTGTTGATATCATTAGTAACTATTTTAATCATCCTAATGCCGATGCCGATGAAGCCGTTAAACATTTGTCAACGGCAATCAGAGCATTAAAATAGAAACTTATTAACCTCTTACGACACTGACTCTAAATTTACGGCCTTTCAATTTTCCTTCGCTTAGCTTTTTGAATGCAGGCTTAATACAGTCTCGTTGAACTGCGACATAAGCCCAGTTATCTGAGACTTGAATTTTACCGACTTGGTCACCGTTAATACCTTTTTCTCCGGTGAGTGCGCCAACAATATCACCCGGGCGTATTTTTTGACGTTTACCACCATCTATGCGCATCGTGATCATAGTGGATGGTACAGGTGTTTGATCCAGTAAGCTGAAATCAGGTAATGCTTGTGCTGTGAACGTACGATCTAGGTAATCTTCTAAAAGATGGAGTTTATGAACTTCTTTGGGGCTGTAGAAAGAGAATGCCATGCCTTTACTGCCAGCGCGACCAGTCCGGCCAATACGGTGAACATGTACTTCTTGGTCATGGGCTAGATTATAATTAAAAACGGCGCTTAGGTTTTCAATATCCAACCCACGCGCAGCTACATCTGTTGCCACTAAAATAGAAGCACTTTTATTAGCAAAGCGAATTAATGCCTGATCGCGATCTTTTTGTTCGAGGTCTCCGTGCAGGGAGAGTGCGCTAAAGCCTCGGTTAAATAATTCATCGGCCACATCTTGCACATCACGTTTGGTATTACAGAAGACTACCGCAGAATCGGGTTGATATTGCTGAAGTAATAAACGCAATGCAATCATACGTTGTTCATTATTATCAACTTCATAAAAGTATTGAGTGATAACACTGTTATCATGCTCGGATTCAACTTTAACGGTCACTGGATCATGAAGAATACGACGACTAATGGCATCAATTTGTGCTGGAAAGGTCGCACTAAATAACAATGTTTGACGACTTGTCGGTGCTTGGTCAATAATCGAATCGATAGATGCTTGGAATCCCATATCAAGCATTCGATCGGCTTCGTCTAGGACTAATATGTTTAAATCATCGAGTTTTAAAGTCCCTTTTCGAAGATGATCTTCAATACGTCCTGGCGTGCCGACAACGATATGAGCACCATGTTCTAAAGAACCAATTTGTGGACCAAAGGGGACACCACCGCATAATGTTAAAACCTTAATATTATGAATCGCACGCGCCAGTCGACGGATCTCTTTACCTACTTGATCAGCCAATTCGCGGGTAGGGCAAAGAATAAGAGATTGTATACGGAATCGTTTAACGTCTAATTTGTTGAGTAACCCCAATGAAAATGCAGCGGTTTTACCTGAGCCGGTTTTTCCCTGAGCAATGATGTCTTTACCAGCAAGAATATGAGGTAAGCTTTGTGCTTGAATTTCCGTCATGGATTGGTAACCCAGTGAGTCTAGGTTGTTTAAAAGATCGGGATGTAAGGCTAATGTGGAGAAAGATGTTTGACTCAAAATAGGATTCCTGCAAGTGACGAAAAGAGCGCTACCATAGCAGTTTGCGTCACAACTGACAAAGATGTTTCGCAAACGGCCGTGTAAATTTAGGTTTATAGTTTTGGTGCATCATAGTTTTCAGGTTGGTCGCTGTAAACACATACATTATAGTCTTCTACTAAGCCTGTTTCAGCCACACATTGATTTTCAAAAAATTCAACAATTTCTGTGCGTTGACAATGGGCTTCAAAGGCTGCCTTATCACGCCACACTTCATTAAAAACAATCGGAAAACTGGTACCTGGCGCAAAGTCATTCTCAATATGGCGTGTGACTAAGTATTGGATACAACCATCTTCACGTTGTGAATTTGGCTCAAGTGATTGCAGTATTTTAAAGAGATCATCGGTTTTACCTGGTTTAGCTTTAAACATGGCGATACAGTAGATTTTTTGAGACATGAGAACCTTATTTTTTAATCATAGAGGATAATGGCTAGAGACAAAAAAAGCTTAGTAAAGATGTTACTAAGCTTTTATTTAAAAGATTAATTAACGCGTGCTACAGTTAATAATCCAACTTCCATTTTAGTTATTTTCACTTCAATACCGCTCGGCAAAGACTCGGTCGCTTGTACTTTCCAATCGATGCCAGAGTAACGGTGGGTGATGGTCTTTCCTAGTTCAAGCGTTTCGGAAAGAATAAATTGATGACCGATCATATCATTGTTAACTTGACGATAATCAACTTTGTTTTGCATTCTTTTCATCGGCTTCCAACTGAAAACTGCAACCAAGGATGCAATGATTGCAGTGACGAGTATCGCCGTTAGTAATGTTTCTGGCACAAGACCAAATACCATTAAGATACCCGTTAAGATGGTGCCTATACCAACAAAGAATAATACGAAGGTTGAAAAACCAAGCACTAATACTTCTATAGCTAGAAAGATTAATCCCAAGACGATAAAGGATTGTGCAAGATGTGTCGTAATATAATCCATGGCTAACCTTTTTTATTTAAACTGGAAATAATGGTCATGGCTTGTGCGACGAGAGACGATGGATCATTGCTACTATCGGGAAGTAATACCACCGATGACTCTTTCGCAATGGCAGCTTTCGCTTCAATCGCTTTCGTTGCAAGATCAAGTTGAATTGCTTTTTGCCCCTGTTGTGTATCGGCAGCTTCACCAATTTGACGTAGTGCATCTGCTTGTGCTGCGGCAACGGCTAGAATTGCCTGTGCTTCACCTTCCGCACGGAGCACTTGTTCTTCTTTTTCTGCTTCTGCTTTTAAGACGACTGATCGTTTTTGACCTTCTGCAACATTGATTGCTGATTGACGGTCACCTTCAGATTCAAGAATTTGAGCACGTTTTACACGTTCAGCTTTCATCTGGGTTTCCATTGCTTCCATAACGGTTTGTGGTGGAACGATATCTTTTATTTCGTAACGAAGTACCTGAATACCCCATGGACTAGCTGCATCATTGATTGCGGCAACGATATTGGTATTGAGTGCATCACGTTCTTCAAAGGTTTTATCTAATTCCATTTTACCGAGCTCAGAACGCATTGTGGTTTGTGATAGTTGTGTAACAGCAAAGACATAATCATCAACACCATAGGAGGCTTTGTATGGGTCTAACACACGGAAATAAAGTACGCCATCAACACTCAATGAAATATTATCTTTGGTGATTGCGCTTTGGCTTGGTACATCTACGGCTTGTTCTTTTAGTGAACGATCCGCACCAATATGGTCGATAAATGGAACAAGGAAATTTAAGCCGGCTTCTCTTGTTGATTGATATTTTCCGAAGCGCTCGATGAGGTATGCGCGATTTTGCGGCACAAAAATAATTGATTTTTTGAGGATAACTATCGCTAATACAAGGATAAATACTTCTGTTCGAAGGATATAATTAAATAAAATGTCCATTAAAACCTCTTTATTAAAATAAGTGATGTAAAAGTAATGCTACAGGATAATTACTTTCATTTTTAATATTTGTAACACCTTATATTCAAAGGACTTGTTGATGGTTTATCGGGTTGCGCAAGTGCAATGATTATACTTATAAGAATACCCTCTTGTTTCGATAAATCAAATAATTAAGCGCGATTGATAAGGGGATTAGAATAAAGTGAGCGGTGTACTTGAATGGTTGTTGAGCGGTTATATCGGAGATGTCTAAGGACAATTCTCCGATAATAAAGGGGCTGATTATTTGTCAGCGCGTCCCATAAATTTAGCTTCAACGGTATTTACTTTAATACGATCACCCGTCGAAATGTGCTCTGGTACCTGCACAACTAAACCAGTAGAAAGTGTAGCGGGTTTGGTACGCGCCGTTGCGGAGCCGCCTTTAATTGAAGGGTCTGTTTCGATGATTTCTAAATCAACACTTGCAGGTAGTTCAATTGCAACAGGGGCATCATCAATTAAAATAACTTGGATACCTTGTGTTGTTTCATCAATAAACATCACTTCATCAGCAATGCTTTCTTTATTTAAGTTATAAGGCGTGTAGTTTTCGTTATCCATAAAGACTAATTCTTCGCCATCCGCATATGAATACATCGATTGACGACGGGTTAAATCAGCAAGATTTAGCATATCACTGTCTTTGAAAGTTTCATCAGTTTTAGAGCCACTTACCACATCATACATACGCATACGATACAAGCTACCACCGGCACGGCCCTGTGGTACCGAGCGTTCAATATCGCGAACAATGTAAACACTATTATTAAATTCGATAGCGGTATTTTTTTTGATATCACTTGCCTTTGGCATGAGTAAATCCTTCTTAAATATTAGGTTATTAAAAGTAAAACCAATTTATACCTATTGTATTAAATATGAGTTCTCAATTTTGCGTAGAAAAAATAGTGTAGTTCGAGGCGAAAGTTGATGTAAATGATTACTCTCTTTACGGAACTTCCAACCAACGAATAAAAAATTTTAACTCGTAAACCAGATCAACTTATTATTACGATTGATATTAAATATTGGTTATTAAATACAACGTGCTGGTTTGGGCAAACCGGCTATTTTAGTCGCTTGTTTTGCAGGGCCCTTTGGAAAAAGGCGATACAAAATACGACTACTGATTTCTTGTTCAGGAAATTTTTTTTGCATTGCTTTTATTAATGCACGAATTGCTGGTGAAGTATTATATTCAATATAAAATTCACGCACAAAATTGACAACTTGCCAATGTGATTCACTCATTTCAATGGCTTCTAATGAAGCGATATGAATGGCGAGTGGTTTTGTCCACAATGTTGAATCAAGTAAATACCCTTGATTATCCGTCGGGTATTCTTGTCCATTGAAAAGTAGATTAGTCATGTTTACCGTGTACTATTAATTAATTTGTTTATCATTGAAGTTTACCTTTTGTAAAAGCACTTGTATATCTAGGGCGGTAAACGTAATTAACCTTAGTTGCTCTACAATCAGTAAACAGTCTCCGGATAGATCGCATTTATAATTTTTAAATGCCTGAATACTTTCATCAATTGCTTGTTTATCCAATGTCGTCGGATTATATGCTAATGAAATTTGTTTACCAGTAACAGCGATTAAATTTTGCAATTCATGATTGTTTTCAAAGTTGTCTAATTTATGTCGGTGTGATGCAAGGGCGGCAATATAGGCAACGAGTGCATCGCAACGATTAACCAATGTCGACACCTCTTTTTTTAATCGTTGTTTTGAACGAGGTTCGAATAACATACTTTGCCAAGCCGTTGTTAAAGTGGCATCGCTCTTAAAGGTGTCAAAGCGAGTAGAACGGTAATTGTTATTTTCACTGCGCCCATACTGATATTGATCACCGACTTGTTTAAAGTAACGACTGCTTAACTCGACTAATTGATTCACCAGGGATGGGAAACGGAGGAATTGCCAGTCAGGGAAAATAAAGGTAATGGCCAACATACTTAAAGCCGAACCTAACAATGTTTCGGCAATACGAGGGGGCAAAATATCAACACCTGTGCCGGTTAATAAATTAAATAAGAAGACAACGAAAAGGGTGATAAATATAACGCCTAATGCATAATTTGTTCGCATATAACTGAAAAAGAAAAAGGCACTAATGACTAATAAAATAATTTGCGTTAATGTGCCATCAACTAGCATTAAAATTGGGTAACCGAACGCAATGCCTAGTAATGTCCCAATTGTCCGTTGTATAAGACGTTTACGGGTTTCACTGAAACTAGGTTGACAGACAAATAAAACGGTTAATAACAGCCAAAAACCCTGTGGAAGAGCCAATTGATGTTGCAAAATATACGCAACGGATAAACTTGTGCTGATACGAATAGCATGTTTAAAAACAGGCGTTCTATTGGTAATCGATTTTTTTAGTTTTCGATAGATAGATTCTTTAATTTGAGGGCTCTCACCGATAAATGCCGCACCTTCAGTATGTTTATTCTGACTAACACATTTAAGCAGATCATTGACACCGGCTATATTGTCATAGATAGCCTGTAATGCTTGCATCGCTCCATGGTTTTTATTATTAAATTCTTGTTTTTGCTGCAGGAGATGTAATTGATCGGCAAGAGCTTTAATCGTCCACTTTAATCGGCGACTATGTTGATACGTTTTCTTTTCATTAATGGCCATCCCCAGTTGATAACAATCACTACTAATTTGCATTAACAGTTGATGAAATCCTTCCAAAATCTGGCTTTGTTTAAAGTTCGTTTCTAATTGGCTATATAAATATTGGCTAGCACAAATGCGCTCATGGATTTGTTCAGCAACAAAGTAATAACCATTTAAATGAATAAGTTCTTTATTGTGTTTTTCAACTTCAAAACGTGTTTGAATAATACGTTTTGATTGTTCAAAACGGGCCATAATAGCAACATTTTTAATGGCCAATAATTGACGAACAGTAAATACACCTTGTTTACTTGAACCTTCTTGTTCATTAAACAATGCTGATTTTTGTTCTTGATAGCGACTTAGCGAAAAAAATAATTGTGCAAGTTGTTCTCTAAGGGAGTTGAACGGGTCATAGAAATTCCATATTAGAGAAAATAATCCATACCAAAGCACACCAATGGAAAGTAACAAAGATTGTTCATACCAAGCAATGTTTCCTTGGTAGCCAATCATTGTATAAATAGCAATAAGTAAAGAGCCAAACCCGATTTTACTGTAATCACCACCGAGTGCGGCAAGCATCATAAAAGCAAAACTTGAGGTAAATAATCCAACGGTAAAAAATATTGGATAGGGCATAAGTATTTCGACACTACTTGAAGCCACAAAGAAACAGAGCACAATCGTTGCAATAAATTTACCACGATTCTTACTGTTATCGTCGGTTTCAACTATGCCACTTGCCATAACACCAAGGCATAAAGAAAGTGATATTTGAAGTGGATTTTGTGAAAAAAACACAGGGAAAAGGTCGTCATTAAGTGCGGGAATAAAGGTCATTGCCATTGCTATAAATACACGTAAACCCGAATGCGTATTTGAATCAGATACTAATTTTCGCAGTGGCGATTTAATAAAAAACAAAGAATTTGGTATATGCATTAACATTATCTGTAAATAAGTGATTTAATGGACTTATTATATGTGTTTACAATTTAAATTGATAAGAGAAATTAGATTTAATAGAGATGATTCGTGTGACATCAGAGATTAGTTTTGCGACAATAGCGGCACATAGTCATTACACAATAGAGAATTGATCAATGTCGGCAAAAATTATAGATGGAAAGGCGATTGCGGCTGCAATTACGGAAAAGGTTGCTAAGGGCGTTGAAGAACGTGTTACGAAAGGCCTACGCGTACCTGGTCTTGCAGTTATTCTTGTCGGAGGTGACCCCGCATCACAAATATATGTAGGCAGTAAACGTCGTACCTGTGAGAAAGTAGGATTTACATCGCAAGCCTTCGATTTGCCAGTAACAACAACCCAAGATGAATTGTTAGCATTAATTGATAAACTTAATAACGACGACACGATTGACGGTATATTAGTACAATTTCCTTTACCAGAAGGGTTGGATGAAACACGGGTTATTGAACGTATTGATCCACAAAAAGATGTCGATGGTTTTCATCCTTATAATGTTGGACGTTTAGCGCAACGCATTCCCTTGTTACGCTCGTGTACACCACGTGGCATGATTAGCATGGTTGAGGCGATTGGTGAACAAATTAAAGGAAAACATGCAGTCGTTGTTGGCGCGTCTAATATCGTTGGTCGTCCAATGACATTAGAGCTGTTATTAGCTGGATGTACAACAACCTGCTGCCATCGTTTTACCGAAGATTTACGTAGCCATGTCGAACGCGCAGATGTATTAGTGGTTGCCTGTGGTAAGGCTAATTTCATTCCGGGTGAATGGGTTAAAGAAGGTGCAATAGTACTCGATGTGGGGATTAATCGTTTAGATAATGGGAAAATTGTCGGCGATGTCGAATTTGACGTGGCAAAAGAACGTGCTGCTTGGATTTCACCTGTACCCGGAGGTGTAGGGCCTATGACTGTCGCAACGTTGATTGAAAATACCTTATTTGCTTGTAATGAATTTCATAGTTAATAATAACTGATCATTGCTTATAAAAGAGAAGAGCCTAAGGGCTCTTTTTTTCTTTAAAATTATTGATAATAAAACCTCGAGTAAAAAGAATTATAAATAAATATTAACCAACACTAACGCTTATTTAGAGAGTGTATAAATAGGTCAAGTACTTTATTTATGGGTTTAGCATCCGATTTCGTTATTTACTCAAACTTTTGGTACAAAAAAGCCCGTATCGAAGTACAAGCTTAATAACAAATATTACCTAAGACATCGCTTATTTAGAAGTGCGAGCAACTAGGTTAAGTACTTTATTTATGGGGTTTAGCATCCGACTTCGTTGTTTACTGAAATTTTAGACACAAAAAAGCCCGCGATAAACGCAGGCTTAAAACAAATTAGACTAATCTAATCTCTTATTTAGAGATGTGTGCGATTAGGTCTAGAACTTTGTTTGAGTAACCGATTTCGTTATCGTACCAAGATACAGAATTTAACTGTACGAGTTTATTGGTTCACAAATCCCAGATACAAAAAAGCCCGCGATAAACGCAGGCTTAAAATAAATTAGACTAATCTAATCTCTTATTTAGAGATGTGTGCGATTAGGTCTAGAACTTTGTTTGAGTAACCGATTTCGTTGTCGTACCAAGATACAACTTTAACGAATTTGTCGTTAAGAGCAACACCAGCTTTAGCATCAAATACTGAAGTACAAGTTTCGCCATTAAAGTCAGTTGAAACAACTGCATCTTCAGTGTAACCAAGAACACCAGCCATAGAACCTTCAGAAGCTTCTTTCATTGCTGCACAGATTGCTTCGTAAGTTGCAGGAGTTTTAAGGTTAACAGTTAAGTCAACAACAGAAACGTTAGCAGTTGGTACACGGAAAGCCATACCAGTTAGAAGACCGTTTACTTCAGGAAGAACAACACCTACTGCTTTAGCAGCACCAGTTGAAGATGGGATGATGTTTTGAGAAGCACCACGACCACCGCGCCAGTCTTTCATTGAAGGACCGTCAACAGTTTTTTGAGTTGCAGTTGTTGCATGAACTGTAGTCATTAGACCAGATTCGATACCGAATTTGTCATTAAGTACTTTAGCAACAGGTGCAAGACAGTTAGTAGTACAAGAAGCGTTAGAAACGATATCTTGACCAGCGTAAGTGTCAAAGTTAACACCGTTTACGAACATTGGAGTTGCATCTTTAGAAGGACCAGTAAGAACAACTTTTTTAGCGCCAGCTGTGATGTGTTTACGAGCTGTTTCGTCAGTTAGGAAGATACCAGTTGCTTCAGCAACAACGTCAACGTCAGCTTCATCCCATTTTAGATCTTCAGGGTTACGCTCAGCAGTAACGCGAACAGTTTGACCGTTAACAACTAGGTTACCGTCTTTAACTTCAACAGTACCGTTGAAACGACCGTGAGTTGAGTCATATTTAAGCATGTAAGCCATGTATTCAACGTCGATTAAGTCATTGATTGCAACAACTTGAACATCTGCACGTTCACAAGATGCACGGAATACGAAACGGCCGATACGACCGAAGCCGTTAATACCTACTTTAATTGTCATTTTTTGTTCCTTATGGAGGTTTAAATAAAATCTGAAATCATTATAGGTATGAAATATACCTGTAACTTGATATTAATCAAGTTAATCGTTTTGAATAAGCAAAAATCGAAGATTAATAAAGAAATATTATTCTTTAGCTCAAATAACAAAACAATTTGTTATATTTCATTACCTATTTTAGAAAGTGGAATTTAAGTGTGAGTACAATATCACTATCATTAAATTTTGCAGCAAATTTTTTATAATATTGCTGATTTTTCTTCATATGACATTGTATTAAATCGAAATATTCGATAAAAAATTCCACCTTCGTATCTATTTGATTATTTAGTGTTCAAATAAAACCATTAACTAATTGTGGTTGTTAATGTATGTGATTGTCCTGCTGCAATTGTTTCACCCACTGGATCTGTGATTGCAGATTCAACACATAACATGGTTTTGTAACCATCGTCAGGCATATCTGCAAATGCTTCTGCACCACTTATCCAAGGATTCCAAACGACTTCGGAATCATTACCCGTATTGGTTACCGTTAAGTTACGTTGATAAGTGCTATCCTCAACGGTAATTGCCGATTCTGACTTTTGGTAGATAGTATCAACAGGCTCAGTGATAATTAGCGTACCGTCGCTCGTTTTTGCTTTGCCAGAATCGAGCATATCTGCATAGTTTTTGTTGAGGCCTGTTATTTTACAAGCATCTGGTGAACTAATGGCAAGATAAGAATGTAAAGCAGCACGGTAAAAGAAGCTTTCTGCTCCCGTATTGGTACTAATTAATTCTAGTTTAACTGTCTCCGTTAGCGTGGCTTTTAAAACAAGTTCAAATTGATGTGGCCAAAGTTTTCGAGTTTCTTCGTTATCTGTTAACGAAAATTGAATTTCTACGCCATTAGATAGTTCGTCAATATTTTTGACCGTCCATTTACTTGTTCTTGCAAAGCCGTGCCCTGGCAAATTATCGCCAAGCGATTTACCAGCCGGGCCAAACCAAGGCCAACAAACTGGAACGCCACCACGAATAGCCTTATTTTCATTAAAGATTGCAGTTTTACTTAACCAGATAATAGGTGCCTGGTCTTTTAATTGGAAGTGCAATAAATGTGCGCCATGGAGTGAAAAAGCGGCATCGAAGTTTTTATGGTTAATGATTAAAAACTCAAAATCATTTTCATCACTTTGTAAACTGACTGAATTCGATAATGTGTCTTTTTTCTGTAAAGATAGGTGTGAGATCATAAAGGGACCCTTGAAGTAATAAGATTGTGATTTAATTGGTTAAAGTAGAATGATAATTTCTTTATGTAGCACTAATATATAAAGATATTGAGTCAAATATTTTACGCCGTATTGCTTTTGGCGCAAATGAAGATCACAAAATTGTTGAGTTAAATCATAAAAATAAAATAATTGAAATAAAAAATACTATTGTTGTGTAGTGCTATAAACATAATGAATGTAATGATGATATAAATACACAATGCAGAAGAGTCGTGTTTTACGCTTCCGGTACATTTTATATGTAATAAATTTAAGGAGTTTTTATGACAAGTTCTGTTTTAGAAACGTTTATGGGATTAAAAAGCATTGAGCCGAATTTTATTGATGCATGGGGACATTCTTCTCAAGTCTCCAATGAGAATATCAGAAATTTAATTGCTAAAATGGGTATTGAGTCCGTTGACGATGATTCGTTGATGACACTTTACAAAAAAGAGGAAAACAAATATTGGCTATCGCCATTACCACCGGTTTCTATTTTTCAAAAAGATACAGCCTACACATTTGACCTTTGTTTGCCAATTGACTCGGCAACGGATACTTTAATTTATGTTATTACCTTGGAAGACGGTAGTACGCAAGAGGGGGCATTGTGTGCGACTGATTTTCCGCTTATCGGTACTAATGAGATTTCAGATCTTGAATTTCAGTGTTATCAGATCGATTTAACACTTAACCTTCCCTTTGGTTATCATTCATTATCATTATACGATCAGGGGATTGAAGAGCCGTTGGCAATAATGTCATTAATTATTACTCCATCACGTTGTTTTATTCCCGATGAACTTGAAAACGGCAAAAAGGTGTGGGGAAGTAGTGTTCAGTTATATGGCGTAAAAAGTAAAACAAATTGGGGGATTGGTGATTTTAGTGATCTTAAGTATTTACTGACCAAAACTCATGAGAAAGGAGGGGATTTTATTGGATTAAATCCAATTCATGCTTTATATCCATCTCAACCAGATAATGCTAGTCCATATAGTCCATCATCTCGCATATGGCTAAATATCCTTTATACCGACATTACCGCCGTAGATGAATTCTCTCGCAACTCGATTTTACAGGGGAAAGTGAATAGTACTGAGTTTCAACATACGCTTTCTACCCTTCGTGATAGTGAATGGGTTGAGTATAAAAGCGTGACGGATTTAAAGGTATCTGCATTACGCGCTCTTTTCTCAACACTTAATGATGGATCAGGGAAAAGTAATGAACGGCGAGAAGCTTTTAATCAATTTATTGAAGATAAAGGTGAGTTACTAATTCAGCAAGCAGCCTATGATGCTTTGCAAGTTCACTTCCAATCCATTGATTCAGAAGCATGGGGCTGGCCTGTTTGGCCAAAAGATTTCCAATCTTATCAATCTCCTAATGTACAAACGTGGATTGAAGATAATCGTCAAGAAGTAGATTTTTGGTGTTATACGCAATGGGTTGCTGAACTACAAATTTCAGAGGCGGATAGGTTAGCTAAGTCACTGGGAATGACATTGGGTATCTATCGAGATTTGGCTGTGGGTGTTGCAACGGGCAGTGCTGCAGTTTGGGCTAATCATTCCATTTATTGTGAGCAAATTAGTATTGGGGCTCCGCCTGATGTATTGGGACCGCTTGGTCAAAGCTGGGGGCTACCACCCATTGCACCTGATCAATTACAAAAAACAGCTTATAAACCGCTTATCGAGTTATTACGCGCTAATATGAAACATTGCGGTGCATTACGTATTGATCATGTGATGGCGTTTTTAAGGCTTTGGTGGGTGCCAGAAGGAGAACATGCCGATAAGGGGGCATACATTTATTATCAAGTTGAAGATATGCTTAATTTATTGGCATTAGAAAGTATGCGTAATGAATGTCTTATTATTGGTGAAGATTTGGGCACTATTCCTGAAGGTATCGATGTGTTATTAAAAGATGCTGGGGTATTTTCCTATAAAGTCTTTTTCTTTGAGCAAGCGCATGATGGAGGTTTTATTGCACCTTTAGATTATGAAAAACAGGCAATGGCGACGATTTGTACGCATGATATGCCAACCATTAAAGGTTTCTGGCAAAGTGAAGATTTATATTTAGGTCGTGAATTAGGCTTATATCCTGATCCTGATACTTTTAAAAACTTATTAGATAGTCGTACTTATGCAAAACAACAAATCTTAGATAGTCTGCATGGTCTCGGTAGCCTACCGAGTGACTTTCCCCGTGATGCACGTGAAACACAAATGACTCAAACATTAAACTTTGCACTTCAAACTCATCTCGCAAAAGGATCTTCATTGTTACTGAGTTTACAACTTGAAGACTTTTTAGAGATGGATAAGCCTGTAAATGTACCAGGAACAAGTGATGAGTACCGTAACTGGCAACGTAAATTATCGCAAGACCTTGATGATTTATTCGCAAATGATGCAATAAGTACGTTGCTTACTGATCTAACAACATCGCGTCGAGATAACACCTAAACGGTAGTGTGGCACTGATTAAATCTGAGGTGTTTGCTATTACTGAATTTTCGATATTTGGCTATAAAATTTAAATTATAATAATTGAGATAATATCTATGAAAAGTACTCAAATAAAAAAAGCTAGTAAAAAAGTATCAAAAAAGACGACGGTTAAATTAAGCCCAGAACAAGCAAAACGTAAGTCGTTAATTGATTCGCTTGAAAATGTAACGCTTGATAATCCCTTTGAATGTTTAGGCTTGATAGCTGCGCCTAGCGGAAAAGGATTCATTATTCGAGCTTGGTTACCGGATGCACTGCGTGTTGAGGTCTATGCATTAGGTGCCGATGTTGTATTCAAAGAACTTAAAAAACTTGAACAAGGGTTGTTTGAAATTGAAGTCGATGATGCGTTTACTTATGAGTTAAATGCTTTTTATGAAGATGGGAATTATCGTTATGTCGACCCTTACCAATTCCATGATATTGCTTTTGATGGGTTATCGACTTTACATGAAGGTCCGCAAAATGTGTACAAAACCTTGGGAGCGCAATTAAAACAACTTACCTTTGATGAACAGACTGTGAGTGGTGTGCGTTTTATTGTGTATGCGCCTAATGCGAAGAGTGTCAGTTTGGTGTCTGAAATCAATATGTGGGATGGTCGACGTCATCCCATGCAACGTAGTTGGTGTGGACATTGGGTTTTGTTTATACCTGGTTTCAAAAAAGGTTGTACTTATAAATATGAAATAAAAGATGGCCTAGGTAATCGTCTACCGCACAAGGCCGATCCGGTTGGGTTTCAAGCTGAACTATTTCCTTCACACGCTTCTGTTGTTGTGGACCATGATGCTTATCAATGGAATGATAGTGCATGGCAAGCATCTCAAAAGGGAGATAAACGTTTTAGTGCAATGAGTATTTATGAAGTGCATTTAGGTTCCTGGAAACGGAAAAAAGAAGATGGTGTTGATCGAATGTTAACCTATCGAGAATTAGCCGATGAATTAATTCCCTATATTGTTAAGATGGGATATACACATATCGAAGTAATGCCTATTTCTGAATTTCCTTATGATGGTTCATGGGGGTATCAACCCGTTGGTTTATTTGCTGCTACTAGTCGTTTTGGTAATGCAGACGATCTTAAATTCTTTATCGATCAATGCCATCTTGCCAATATCGGTGTCATTGTTGATTGGGTACCTGCACATTTTCCCGCTGACCCGCATGGTTTAGCACGTTTTGATGGAACTCCCTTATATGAGTATGAAGATCCTCGCCGTGGTTGGCATCCTGATTGGAACTCGTATATATATGATTTTGGTCGGGATAATGTGCGTCAGTTTTTAGTTGCAAGTGCATTAGTTTGGTTAGATAAATTTCATGTTGACGGGCTACGTGTAGATGCCGTTGCTTCTATGTTGCATTGGGATTATTCTCGAGATGATGGTGAATGGGTACCCAATATTGATGGTGGTAATCATAACTATGAAGCGATTAGTTTACTTAAATGGTTTAATGAAGAAGTTTATCGACAATATCCTCATGCAATGACTATCGCAGAAGAGTCAACGGCTTTTGCTGGTGTTTCAAGACCTACGTTCACCGGGGGACTCGGCTTTGGGTTTAAATGGAATATGGGGTGGATGCACGATACCTTAGAGTATATGGAAAAAGATCCAATGTATCGGAAATTCCATCATCATGAAATGAGCTTTGCAATGGTCTATCATTATAATGAGAACTTTGTATTACCTATTTCGCACGATGAAGTTGTTCATGGTAAAGGCAGTATGTTAGCTAAAATGCCAGGAGATGAATGGCAGGCAGCGGCAAATCTCCGTGCTTATATGGGCTTTATGTATGCTCATCCAGGTAAAAAGTTAAACTTTATGGGAACGGAGCTTGCTCAAACGACGGAATGGAATTACAACACAAGTTTGGATTGGGATTTATTAAAATTTGCGAAGCATAAAGGCCAACAACAACTGATTATGGACCTTAATCACTTATATAAAGGAAATAATGCCTTTTATGAGGGCGATTATGATCAAACATGTTTTGAATGGTTAGACCATAGTGATGGCGAACACAGTATTTTTTCTTTTATTAGACGAAATATAAAACAAGACAAGCAGTTTATTTGTTTGTCCAATTTCACGCCCATTCCACGCGAAGGCTATTGTGTTCCAATTGATGAACCTGGCGAATATGAAGTTATCTTAAATACCGATAGTCGCTATTATTGGGGCAGTAATTTTATGATGGGCGATACATTAGGTGTTTTTGTTGCTAAAGAAAAACCTTGGCAAGGAAAACCATATTCACTTACAATAAATTTACCGCCATTAGCAACGGTTTATTTGCAAAAAAGGAAAGGTAATTGAGTACAAAATTACTTGAAGTGAACAAAAAGGATCATCCATTTTCAGCATCAAACGGACAATTTTTGCCACTTGGTGCGATTTTAAATGAAGATGGGTGTCATTTTTCTGTGTATAGCCTCGGATGCTATAAGGTTGAACTGTGTTTGTTTGACAGTGATGAAGTAGAGATCGCGAGATATCCCCTAGAGGTAAAACAAGGGAATATGTGGAGTATTTTTATTCATAAAGTAACGGCCGGACAACTTTACGGTTATCGTGTCTATGGTGATTATCAACCAGAAAACGGTCTGTTATTCAATGAAAAAAATATTTTAATCGACCCCTATGCCCGCGCTTTAAGTCGTGTACAACATACATTTTCTCAAATTCAAAGTGAAAACAACGATGCACAAACTGTAAAATCCGTTGTTGTTGATAATGCCTTTGATTGGCAGGGAGTTAAAAAGCCTAAAATAGAGGATCATGCCCGTATTTTATATGAAGTGCATGTCAAAGGATTTAGTCAATTAAATGAAAAAATCCCCCTTGAAAAGCGTGGTAAATATTTAGGTTTATCACACCCTGAAAGTATTAAGCATTATAAAAAGTTGGGAATCACTAGTTTACAGATCATGCCGGTGTTTAGTTTTTTGAGTGAAAATAGATTAAAAGCACTTGGTTTGACAAATTATTGGGGATATAACCCAATTAACTTTTTTGCACCAGAAACACGTTATGCAGACAGTGATGCCGTCAATGAATTTAAAACGATGGTTAAAGAGCTTCATGCTGAAGGCATTGAAGTGATATTAGATGTTGTTTATAACCATACAGCAGAAGCCGGAGAAGGTGGTTTAATTGTTAGCTTAAAAGGTTTTGATAACCGTAACTATTATTCCTTTGAAAAAGAAGTTGGTGGTAATCATATCAATTATCGTTATTACAGTAATCATTCTGGCTGCGGTAATACGGTTAATGTTAATTACCCTTGGACTTTAAAATTAACACTCGACTCATTACGTTATTGGGTAACGGAAATGCAAGTTGATGGATTTCGTTTTGATCTCGCGGTTACTTTGGCTAGAGAATTTCATGGGTTTAATGAACAAAGCGCTTTTTTTAAAGCATTACTTCAAGATCCCGTTTTATGTGAAGTGCAATTAATTGCAGAGCCTTGGGATATTGGTCCTGGTGGTTATAGGTTAGGTGGGTTTCCAAGTAATTGGTTAGAGTGTAATGACCGTTATCGTGACACGATGCGTTCTTTTTGGCGTGGAGACACTGGCAAAATTGCAGAGGTTGCTACACGTTTATTAGGCTCTAGGGATATGTTTGCCAAACGTTATCGTTCCAATTCAACCAGTGTTAATTATATCTGTTATCACGATGGTTTTACCCTTGATGACTTAGTGACATATAACAATCGTCATAATGAAAAAAATGGCGAGAATAATCGCGATGGACATGGACATAACTTATCTGCAAATTATGGCTACGAAGGGCCGACAGATAATGAACGTATTAATCGATTACGTCAGCAACAAAAACGTAATTTGATTACAACCTTATTTTTATCTCAAGGCACGCCTCATTTTTTAGCTGGTGATGAAATGGGGCACTCTCAATCAGGTAATAACAATGCCTACTGTCAAGATAATGAGTTGACGTGGCTTAATTGGAATTTAACAGAGAATGATCAAAAACTATTTGATTTTACTGATAAAGTAATAAAATTACGTCAACAATCTAAGTTATTTGGAAGTGTTGCATTAATTGATGATTGTATTAGCGACTGCGATGACCGTGATCTTGTTAAATGGTATCATCCCGATGGTTATTTAATGGAAGATTCAGATTGGCATGCAACAAATTCTCAGGCAATTGCGGTTGAGTTTCGTCAAGCCAAAAATATTGGCGAGCATTGGTTTTTGATTTTTAATGGCTCTAGCTATCAAATTGCGAGTAATGTTCCTAAATTAGCCGTTGGATTAACTTGGCGAGTAAAAATTGATACATCATGCTCAACTGGCGAATTAGTGGGGGAAACCCAGTTCGTCAAAGATAGTATTCAATTAGTTGCACATTCAATTATTTTATTAAAATGTGTAAGGCATATTGAGTAGTTAATTGGTAATCTGAGGATGGTATTTAATACAATTGGTATAAGCAAAAGTAGTTGCATAGATATCATCCTGATTATTCGCGATTAAAGTCTTAATTTAAAGTGTTGATTAGCTGAGAAATCTCTCTGTTTAATGACTCATCATCTCCTAAATTAAGCTGTATTAAACGTTTTAAGTGGGAGATAGTATCTAGGCTTAGCGTTAAAAATTTTATACCTAATCTACCCGATTCTTGATGGCACACCTCGCCATCGCACTGCAATATAATATCTGAACCATCCAATCCTAAATTAAGTGTCACTGCCGAGTTCGGTGGGTAATTCCAAAAGTCAGGGCATTCTACTAAGGCTCCTTTTAAAGAAATATCAAATACCTTTGTTTGCCAAATTTTTAGTGGGCCCGATAAGGTTTCGTTTAATGAACATTTTCCAACAAAGGTAATACGAGAGAATTTACGTTTTTCTGACATGCTAATTTCCCAGAGGTTATTGATTAATATTACAAATATATTGTCTATATATCATAGGTAATTGTGTACAAATTAGCGACTTTCCGATGATATTTTTTGCAATAATTAGATCATGAATATGCTCTATCGTTAATTCCTCTAAAGCCTTATTGGCAATGGAGCGATAACTTATATGCCAAGGTTCACAGGCAACACCGCCTTGATAAGACTGATAAGGTCGGTAGAAACCAAACTTTTCCATATTATTTGTTAGCCATACAGTCAAGTCTGAAAAATATCCATTATCGGTGTATTCATTGAGAGTTAACTGCAAGGATTTATTTTTAGGTAATAAGTTAGGGTCATAAATATCAAAGTCTGTTCCCCAGTGGTGGCGACTCGCACCAGGCAAGGCTGACCAATGAAGAATGGCATGGAGCTTTTGTATTTCAGATAAAGCCGTAATATCCAATGGCAATTCATTTTTATCTAAAATAGGCCGTTGGCCATTGAATTTATTATTCCAGATAGCTAACTGACGATCAAAGCTTCGAAAACCACTGGCAATCTGAAGATTAAACCCAGCATGGCGTGCAGCTAGTTGTAATCGAAAAAAATCATCAACTACATCTTGATGAATGAAAATATGCTTTTCAATTTCAACAAGATGTGTCGTTATTTGACCTGTTAATTGTTCTATTAACACGTTAATAATTTATCAAGGGTAGTTTGGTAAATGTTAACAAGCTCTTCTAAATCACTTACTTTGATGCATTCGTTTACTTTGTGGATTGTTGCATTACATAACCCTAGCTCAACAACTTGGGCTCCCGTTGGTGCTATAAATCGAGCATCTGAAGTACCACCGCTAGTGGATAGCTCAGTTGTTAATCCATTGACTTGTTTAATTGCATCACTTACCGCATTGGTAAGAGAGCCTGGATGTGTGATAAACGGAGAACCGTTGTAAGTCCATGCTAAATCATAATTGAGTTGATGTTTAAGTAAAACCATTTCAACCTGTTTAATAATGTCTTGTGCTGTTAATTCAGTCGAATATCGAAAGTTGAATTGAACAATTGCTTCACCAGGCACAATATTTGATGCGCCAGTACCTGAATGAAAGTTAGTTATTTGAAAACTAGTCGGTGGGAAATATTCGTTACCTGAATCCCATTGTATGGTTGTTAGTTCAGCAAGTGCGGGTGTAGCAGTATGTATTGGGTTCTCAACTAAGTGTGGGTAAGCAACATGTCCTTGTACACCTTTAAAGGTGATATCAGCTGTTAATGAGCCTCTACGGCCATTTTTAATGACATCGCCCACTTGGTTTGTACTTGAAGGCTCTCCAACAATGCAGTAATCAATTTTTTCATTACGAGCTTCAAGTACATCAACAACACGTGTAGTCCCATTAATAAATGGGCCTTCTTCATCGCTCGTGATAAGTAGAGCAATTGATCCATTATGATCTTGATGCATTTCGATAAAACGTTCAACTGCAACAATAAATGCAGCGATACCACTTTTCATATCAGCTGTGCCTCTACCATAGAGGTAATCATCGATAATCGTTGGCTCAAAAGGAGGCGTGTTCCATTTATCTTCAGGTCCAGTTGGCACTACGTCAGTATGCCCTGCAAAACAAAATAGTGGTTTATCCGTACCGCGACGTGCCCATAAATTGGTTGTATCTTCGAAGACCATTACTTCACAGTTAAAGCCTAGCTTTTCAAGTCGAGAAATTAATAATGCTTGGCAGCCTGCATCTTCAGGGGTTATTGATCGTCGACTAACTAGATCCTTTAGTAGAGATAAAGCAGAATTATCTGGCATGGTACTTCCTTATAATGAGAATATTTTTTGGTAATTGTCAGTTTTAAAACCAACTTGATAATGTGTGTCGTGTATAAGCAATGGGCGTTTAATTAATGTTGGGAAATCAACAAAAAGATTAATGACTGTCTCTGCATCTAAAGTTTCTTTTTGTTGTTCAGTTAGTTGGCGGTAAGTGGTGCTACGTTTATTGAGCATGTCCGTCCAGGTTAAATGATTAAGAAAAGACTGTACTAAAGTGTGGTCTAAACCATCTTTTCGAAAGTCATTAAACGTATAAGGGATATTATTTTGTGTCAGCCACTTTTGTGCTTTTTTGACTGTGTCACAATTTGAAATGCCGTAGAGAATTGTCGCCATTATTTACTCACTAAAATAACGCAATTGTAACAAGTTAAGATCATTATCGTAAGTGGTTATAGCAGAATTAAAAGGATAAGTAGAAAGGATTTCAATAAAAAAGAGTCGCAATTGCGACTCTTAATAGTAGGAAAAAGTATAGAAAAATTTATTTAACTATTTTTAGCACAACATCAGTTCCGACTTCAACGGTACCTGACATTTTTTGCAACTCTTTAATCTCATCCATGTTTGAAATAACAACAGGTGTTAAGATTGATTTAGCTTTTTCTTTCAGGAACTCAAGATCAAATTCAATGATCGTGTCTCCCATTTTTACTTTTTGACCTTCTTGTGCAATACGCGTAAAACCTTCACCTTTTAGTTCAACTGTATCAATCCCAAAATGTACAAAAAGCTCAATCCCTGTGTCTGTTTCCAAAGAGAATGCATGATTTGTTTCGAAAATTTTACCAATTTCCCCATCACAAGGTGCAACCATTTTGTTACCCGTAGGGCGGATAGCAATACCATCTCCAACAATTTTTTCAGCAAAAACAACATCTGGCACATCTTCAATTGCAACAATTTCACCAGATAACGGTGCAATTAAGTCAATTGTTTTTTCAGTAGGTGCGTTACCAGATACTGCTTTTTTTAATGAATCGAAAAAACCCATGGTTTAACTCCAATAATGATTAATATCTTTCTATAATATCAAGTAAACTATTTCTTAACAATTAGCTTAACTAGATAATTAGCTAATGCCTTTAGCTTTGTTGAAATCTGAAACAAGTTTTTCAATTTCAGCAGCAGTAGGCATAGCAAGTGCTTTTTCAGCTAAAGCTTTAACTTCAGCGAAGTTAGTATTACGAATAATTTTCTTAACCGTTGGGATAGATATTGCACTCATAGAGAACTCATCTAGACCCATACCGAGTAGTAATAAAGTCGCACGTTCATCACCTGCTAATTCACCACACATACCCGTCCATTTACCTGCTGCATGTGATGCATCAATAACTGTTTTGATAATATTTAAAACAGAAGGAGTCATTGGGTTATATAGATCTGAAATTAATTCATTACCACGGTCTACCGCTAGTGTGTATTGCGTTAAATCGTTCGTACCAATACTAAAGAATGAAACTTCTTTAATTAGGTGATGCGCAACGGCAGCAGCAGCAGGTGTTTCAATCATGACACCAATTTCAATGTTTTCATCAAAAGCAAGCTGCTCAGCACGCAATTCAGCTTTTAATGTTTCAAGAATTGCTTTAACTTTGCGGATTTCTTCAACAGAAATAATCATTGGGAACATGATGCGAATGGTACCAAACGCAGAAGCACGTAATAATGCACGTAGCTGTGGATTCATGATCTCTGGACGATCAAAACAGATACGGATTGCACGCCATCCTAGGAATGGGTTCATTTCTGTTGGTAGATCAAGATATGGAAGATCTTTATCGCCGCCGATATCCATAGTACGAATAATACAAGCTTTGCCTTCCATTGCTTCAACAACTTCTTTGTAAGCTGCGAATTGCTCTTCTTCAGTAGGAAGTTGATCTCGATCCATGAATAAGAATTCGGTACGGTATAAACCAATACCTTCAGCGCCATTACGTTTCGCACCATCAGTGTCTTTTACTGTACCGATGTTTGAACATACTTCTACTTGATGACCATCAAGAGTTTCAGCTGGAAGATCTTTCAGTTTAGCGAGTTCTGCTTTATCTGATAAGAATTTTGCTTGGATTTCTTTAGCTGCAGATAGCTCTTTTTCATTTGGATTAATAATAATTTTATTGTTAAGCGCATCTAAAATGATGAAGTCACCATTTTTAACACGTTTAGTAATATCATTAGTTCCAACAATCGCTGGGATTTCAAGAGAACGCGCCATGATAGAAGTGTGAGAGGTACGACCACCAATATCGGTGATAAAACCTAATACTTTATCTAGATTAATCTGAGCTGTTTCAGAAGGGGTTAGATCGTTAGCAATTAGAACAACTTCATCAGAGATGTTGCTTAAGTTTACGATTTCAATGCCCAATACATTTTTTAATAAACGGCTACCAATATCACGGAAATCAGCGGCCCGTTCACGTAAATAAGGGTCTTCAAGTTCTTGAAGCATTGTCGCATTTTCTTCAACAATATGATCTATTGCGAATTCAGCAGTACATTTATTTTCTTTAATAAATGTTTTAATATCATCTTCTAGATCTTCATCTTCTAGCAACATGATATGGCCTTCGAAAATGGCTTCTTTTTCTTCACCAAATGTTTCGAGTGCTTTTTGTTTTACGATCTCAAGTTGCGCAGATGTTTTGTCACGGCCAGAAAGGAAACGTGCAATTTCATTATCTAAATCTGTTACTTTATTTGAGTTGATTTTGATTTCATCTTCTTGTAATAACAACGCTTTAGCAAAAGTTATACCAGGAGATGCAAGAATGCCAGATATCATAATCTATCCTTTAAAAATCTAAGTAATACGTATTAATTATGTAACCACTCAGCACAATCAGATTTAAATAATAGTTAAAGAAATAACAAGATATTGTGTTGCTTATCTGAAAAGCATAAAAGCAATTAGGTTTGCAACACATCAACACGTGCAAACCTGTTATTATTGCTTAAAATGTAGTTTTAAGTGCGGAGTAATTAGTTTGTAATTAAACTAAAGTAGCCATTAATGCTACTAGGGTATCAACTGCTTTTTGCTCATCAGCGCCTTCAGCTTTGATGTTTACAGATGTACCTTGAACTAGACCTAAAGTTTGTAGTTTAAACAAGCTTTTAGCACTTGCAGATTTTGTACCAACTTCAACAGAAATATCAGATGCAAATGTTTTTGCTTCTTTAACGAATTGTGCTGCTGGGCGAGTGTGAAGACCATTAGGAGCTGTGATAGTAACAGTTTTTTGATACATGAGATTACCTTAAGTTTTGTTTGAGAAGTATGCAGATTATTTGTTATTTAGCTAAATTGTTTAAATAACAAAAATCCAATTCAATAATTTTAGAGTGCATATGATAACTGAATATTTATATTCTAGTAACAAAGTAACGAGTGAAGATACTCAAAAGTTTGAAACAGATCATACTTTTTAAATGTTACATTTTATTTTTATTTCCTGCATAAATATAACCTACAGGACGCACAGTTAATCATATAAAAAAATTCGCTAGAATAATCCTAAATTATACCGATGAGGTCAATCTGTTTTTACGGTTAATCCGAGGAATTATGTAAAAAATTGTAAATGCATTATTAGCAAGACACAATTAAGTGATTTTTAAGTAAATATTATAGCTTTATATTGATATTTGGTGATTTTTTAAAACAAAAAAAGATGTACAAGACACCTTTTTTATTTGTTGTTGTTTAACTTTTATTGTGTCGAGGGCGGTTTATTGGAACTCTTCGCCATCAAAAATACCCGCAAAAAGTGCTGTTGATAGGTAACGTTCACCAGAGCTTGGTAGAATAACGACGATGTTTTTATCTTTGTATTCAGGTTGCTCTGCTAATTGTGCTGCTGCAAATACTGCTGCACCTGAAGAAATACCGGCTAAAATACCTTCTTCTTCCATTAAGCGACGACCCATTTCAATTGCTTCTTCGTTACTAACTTGTTTAACAACATCTATTAACGATAAATCTAAGTTTTTAGGAATAAATCCTGCCCCGATACCTTGGATTTTATGTGGACCTGGTTTGATTTCTTCACCAGCAAGTGCTTGTGTAATTACAGGCGATGCGGTTGGCTCAACTGCTACACTGATAATATCTTTACCCTGTGTTTTCTTGAGGTAACGGGTTACACCGGTCAATGTACCACCAGTACCGACACCTGCAACGAACACATCAACTTCACCATCGGTTGCATCCCAGATTTCTGGACCCGTTGTCTTTTCGTGAATTTCAGGGTTAGCAGGATTATCAAACTGTTGTAACAATAAGTATTTATTAGGCTCAGCTTTAACAATTTCTTCAGCTTTATTGATTGCGCCTTTCATACCCAGTGCACCATCTGTCAGAATTAAGTTCGCACCCAATGCTTTTAATAATTTACGACGTTCAATACTCATTGTGTTTGGCATTGTTAATGTAATTTTATAACCACGTGCTGATGCCACAAATGCAAGCGCAATACCTGTATTTCCGCTAGTTGGTTCAATGAGTTCGATATCTTTGGTTAGTGTGCCTTTTTTTTCTGCATCCCAAATCATATTGGCACCAATACGACATTTAACACTGAAACTTGGGTTACGACTTTCTATTTTTGCAAAGACATTACCAGAAGCAACGTTATTTAAACGTACAAGTGGTGTGTTACCAATAGTTTGTGAATTATCACTAAATATTTTGCTCATTGTAGTTCCTCTGATTTACTGCTGTGTGTTTAATTTGATTTAAGGATAACCTATGTTAGTAATTACTGAAGTGAAATTTTGTTATAAATTATATACTTTAGCTATATGAGCAGATTGAGAGATGTAAAAAACGAGGATTGTTTAAAACAATGATGGTGATAGAAGGAGTTATTTGCAATCGATGACAGTTCACAACGAGTATATTGGATTAAGTATATATCATGATTATTAATAAAATTAGAAATCCGTTTGAAAGCCCACAAGTGCTCGGCTACTTCCATACCCTGGCATATCGTTATTAGACATGATTATTTTTATTTTACTGGATTTCCCCGTGTTAAAACTAACACCTGCACCTAAAGCTAAATCATTATTCAATATATCAGTTTGCTGAGTATTTAGCATAGAATCGTATAAAGCATGATCTCTAGAAAGATTGCTTAGATATTGTTGCGATAAATCACAAAAGTTGCCAAATAATTCCAGCTGAATTCCTCTTCGATTATTTGCAATCAGAGGAAGGGAAAACACATCGGATTGTAGACCGTCTTTAAAAGTACTCTTCGCAATATCTGTATTAAAGGTTACTTTACTATAAAAAGAAGAGAAGACATTTTCTAAATAACTGTAAGTCGCTTTAGGAATACGAGTCATTGTACTTAATTCAAATGTAGCGTCTTGATTAGGTACTTTAAATGATTTTTGATAATCGGGAGTAAAAATATTCGTTGAAGGTTGAACTGCAAAGCAATGTGTAGCAGAAAATAGCATAGCTGAGCATATTAATTTAGTTGTGTACTTCATACTATTTCCTTTTTGTTTATTGGATTAATGTTTATATCTTATACTAATTTAGTATCGGCTGTAATTTAAAAAACTTAAATAATTGTGAAGTTGCTGTAATAGTTCAATTTTTTCAGGTTGATTTTGATATTCATAAGCAAGTGCATCTATCTTTTCAATAAATGCTTGGCTGTGTTCAAGTAAGTATGCTTGACAGTGTCTTTGCCATTTTTCTTGCTCTTCAATAGTTAATGATTGTGGGGCATTTCGAGCACGGTAATGCCATAGCAATGTTTTTAATCGAGGATCTGTAAAATTAAAGGCCTGTTTGGCAAGTTCATCCCAACTACTATTACTGACCTTTGTAATCAACCCTTTATCAGCATGTGAAAAAAATCCACCTGAATATAACATTTCTTCGGGTGAGACATTTTTTCTTGGTGTTGACTCCTGTGCAAAAACTTCCTGACATTTAATCGCTAAATCAGGATTTTCTTTTAAAAAATCTAATGAAATTCTGCATTGTTTGCGATCTATACCTAACTCTTCCGCACGATCTTCGGTGAGGGTTTTTGCCGGCGCCACAATTGGGCATTTATTAATATGAATTAATTTAATAGCAGGGCGACTAATTGATTCGGGTAAATCCACTGCAGGGGTATACATATAAGTACGTATCTCTTCAACGGACAATGTTTTAAGGTTATTGATATCTTTATTAAGATCGATAGCAATTACGGCATTTTTATTAAAAGGATGTTCTGCGATGGGAAGTACATAAGATGCACAACCTTGAAGGGCCGGAAACATACCAGATATATGTACAACGGGTGTAAAACTGCCTAGTTTTAACGTGTTTAATACGTTATCTTTTTTACGAAGGCTGAAACAATAATCATATAATTTGGGTTGTTTCTCTTTAATCAGTTTAGCCATGGCAATAGTTGCATATACATCGCTCATTGCATCATGCGCACGAGAATGGATTAATTCATTTTCTTTGGTTAATAATTCCAATCGAAACGAAGGGACATCATTTTCATCTACAGGCCATTGAATACCTTCTGGGCGTAATGCATAGCATGCACGAACAAGATCAATAATATCCCAGCGTGAACATCCATTTTTCCATTCACGTTGATAAGGATCTAAAAAATTACGATATAAAGTAAAACGCGTGACTTCATCGTCAAATCGAATGCTGTTATAGCCAACCACACAGGTATTGGGCTGACTGAATTGTTTGTTAATTAAGGTTATGAAATCGCTTTCAGATTCTCCCTGTTGTAAGGCTTGTTGTGGTGTAATCCCCGTAATTAAACAAGCTTCAGGGCTTGGTAGATAGTCATTGGGCGGCCGACAAAACCATTCATTAGCAGGTGAAATGACATTAAGGTCGAGATCCGTTCTTATACCGGCAAATTGTGAAGGGCGATCAGCTCCGGGGTTTAATCCAAAAGTCTCATAATCGTGCCAGTATAAAGTTGGCTCATTTTCTGTATTGTTCTGTGTTATTTCTTGCAACAATTTTCCCCTTCCAAACCTTATTCTTACTGTTCTTTCTTTAAATTTGTGCAGCTTTTTGTAAATTGCTATTATTATGTCTTATTTCTTTAAATTGTACCTCAGCTTGTACCTTTTTTGGTATTGCTTTGTACCTCGGTGACATATGGCCTTAACTGATTCAAAACTACGTAATATAAAAGCACCATACACTGGTAAGCCTGAAATATTTGATCGAGATGGTTTAACTGTTCGAATCAGTAAAACGGGTGTGATCACTTTTTATTTTCGTTTTCAATGGATTAGAAAGTCACAACGTATGAAGCTCGGCCGTTATCCTGAGATTAAACTAGCTGAAGCAAGAGCGCAAGTGGTTAAGTTGAGGCGGGAAGTATTTGAAGGTAATGATCCTCGACATTTAGTGACTGGTGTATCTGAGCATATGCTATTAGGCAATATTGCTAATGAATTTCTCAATTTACGCGTCGATAAAGAACTGAGTGAAAATTCTAAATTACTTTATCACTCTACGGTCAATAAATATGTTGTGCCGAATGCCTCCATTAATGTGGAGCGTTATAGTTATACGCAATGGATCGCTTTTTTTGATCGTATTAATAAAGATACGAGTCCAGAAAATGCAGGCAATCTTTTAAGGCGATTTAAAACAATGGTTCGCTGGGCCAAATCTAGGGGGCGTATAAAGCAATCTTCATTGTTAGATATTCCAACTTTGGCGATTGGTCATCACCCTCGAAAGCGAGAAAGGACACTCGAATGGCATGAAGTGGCAAAGTTATGGCGTGAAATAGAAATGAGCAGGGCGTCAGTTAGTTGTAAAGTGTGTACGCAACTCCTTATTTTAACAGGAGCTCGTAATAGTGAAATAAGAGAAGCTAAAGTTGATGAATTTGATTTAGAGAGAGGTGTTTGGATATTACCAATTGAACGCGCTAAAACTAAAAAAGCGATTAGAAGGGCTTTATCGACTAAAGTCATTGAGTTGATTAAATCACTCGAGTTACCTTATGGTCGTGACCGTGAGTTTTTAATTCCTGGTCAGTCTATTAAACAACCTTTAACTTCACATGCGCAAAATCGTTTTGTTCAACGGTTAAATGATCGAATGAAGCTTGAGCGTTTTGTTCCCCATGACTTTAGACGAACGATTGTTACTCGTCTAAGTGAAAATGGAATAATGCCCCATGTAACAGAGAAAATGCTCGGTCATGAATTAGGTGGAATAATGGCTATATATAATAAGCATGACTGGCTTGATGAACAACGCACTGGTTATGAGTTATATTGGGATTTGTTAGAAAAAGAACTTTTATAAAATATGTTTATTACAGTCTCGTTATTTTATTCAATTTAACTGTTAATAATAAGCAAGTAGGTTAATTATGTTTTCTATATTAAAGAGCAAAACTAAAAAAGTTTCTTCAACGGCATTGTCGGACTTTGTTAATAAATCCTCTCTGGATGAAAAGAAAAAGGTATTTATCGCTGCTATTCATCAATCTAACGCGGCTCAGAATAAAATTATTCAACAAGCGGCAGAACAATATTAATATATACTTTAATGGCTGTTGTGCCTTTTCTATATTTTTTCGAAGGTTATATAATTCCCTCTAGCCCATCGCCATTAATCTTCAGGTGCCGCTTTACTTTTCGGCATCAGGCTTATTAAGCTGTCCATCAATAATTCGACGACTAATTTTTAGGATTTCTTTCAATTGGTGACTGGCATTGCTTGTTTTAAAAGATTTAAATGTAAACTTCCTGATATAAACTTACATTTAAAGCAATTTCTTCTTTCATATCTTCGATGGCATACGTTAACAAATTCACGCTTTCTAGTTTATGGAAATAATTTCTGATGTTACTAGCAGTCTTGTTTCCATAAAAAGAGATTCGATGAAGTACTTTGTCTTTGATTAAATCGTCCTCACAATTTATGTATATCTTTATCGCTGTACTTATATTTTTATTATATCTACCTTTAAAAAATGGATGAAGAGCGCCTTCTATATCATTCATTAATGTACCTCAAAAAAACGTTAAGTAAAATTTGAATGAATTATAGATATAGATCACAAAATAGCATAATGATCAGCATCAATTAATATATGATAAAACGTATTATTAAAAGAATTCATAGTTATAAATAATAAACGACAAAAAAAGCTAAATAAGTATGTTGTAAAATACATGCTATTTCACTTGTTGATAGTGAATTATCGGATTAGAGTTTTTCACTTGGTTACTGCTTGTTTCTTGTGTTCACTCTGTATCACTAATAGTGTGATGTAATCGCCAGGAAGTTGCTCTCCATTTATTTTCAAACATCGTTCTACTTTTTCTGCATCTCGTTTACTGAGTTGTTCATCAATAATCCGACCACCTATATTAAGTACTTCTTCACAGGTGGCCGGTGTATTTTGATTATCGGGTATCCAAACAACGGTGAATTTATTCATAATTGTTTTATCGAATCTTCCCAATCGTTATATTCGGTGTCGATAAACTCTTCGGGAGCACGAGTAATCTTTAATTGAACTTGAATTTCTTCTTTGCCGTTTATCAAAACACCTAATGCTACTTCATTATTTGCATAGTCACCATTAAACATATCAGTTAATAGTGATTCGATATTATTAACTGCTTGCTCTGCTACCTCAATTGCGCCGCTCATGCATTTTTCCTACTTTCAATAAATTTCAATACATCCTTTAATTGGTATTTTGGTGCTCCGTTTCCATAAAGTCGAATAGGGGGCGCAATTTCTAAAAAGTTGGTTTGCTTAACTATTTTGCTGCTGAAATAGGCGCGGTTAACTCCCATTATCTCCGTGAGTTCTTTTACATTGATAAGGCGTTCTAAACCTAGTTCATTTTTTGTGTTAATTGTAGTGCTCATTTTAATCTCCTTACGCTAATTGAGGTAATGGCATCCATGCTTTTAGCTGGTCTGCACATTCATACTGTGTTTCAAAAAAAGTGTCATTCCATTGGCCTTCATAAAGATTAACTTGAGCTAAAGAGAAGACCCATTGTTGTTCTGGTTCGTTCCAAGTTGCTGTTACGGGTAAAGGGCAATCATCGAAACAGGCTAGTATTACATCTTTCTTTGGTGCTGTTTTGGGCGGTTGCCAGCCAGTGGTTGATGTTGTTTCTAAGTCTTCCATTTTTATCCTGCCTTTTTAATCGCATAACATTCTAAGCTGATGTTCTTAACCCATTTTGTCGGTTGTTTATTTAAACTATTTATTACATTTACTTCTTGGGTGATGAGGTTTTGCTTGATCATGAAATCTATCGTTGCATTAACCAATTTTGGAGCATGGTCGAATGCTAATCGGTGTTTCATCTCTTCTACGGTTTTACCCGTAGTGCAAAATATCAATAGCGTGGTGACGATTTGAAAGTTAAGTTTCATGGTGTTGCCTTACATTTTCTTTGGTTGGTGTTGTTGTTTTGGTACCCTCATTGATAAGGGCACCATGGTTTAATGGCTAATCGATTGAACCGATGAAGGTATCAATATCATTATCTACAAAGGCATTGACCAGAAAGTCTTTAAACTCATTAACGATCTGCTCTTTCACCGTTTCTAGTTGAATAATGCGTAAACATAACTGAGGACGATCACCACCGGTTAAAATATTGACGCGAACGGTAAAGTTGTATTCACTTAAGCCAAGGTAGGGCGTGCAGATAAACTGAATTTTGCTTGGTAGCAGATCTTTACCTTTTGCTTCGATACGCTCCATGGCACTCATGCTTTCACCAAAGTCTTCCACTTTTGAAGTGACTTCACGCGCGGTCTCAATAGTTAAATCACGTAAACGTTGTGCGGCAACGGCATTCGGAATAACTTCCCCTTCACTTGAAAACACAGTGATCACATCTGTCCAGTCTTCGATAAACTCAGAAGCGGTTTTTTGGCTCAAACGTTCACCGTCAACATTCAGAACCGCTTTATATTGTGCTGTTTTTTCTAAGGTGAGGGTGCTTGCATGTTGTTGATGACCTGGTGCTAATTCCGTACCCAAATCGAAGACTGTTTTTGCACGCATTTGGTCTGCATTGATAAAGCAAGTGGCGCCGGCTTGTTCAAACTTTTGTGAATAGGTAATGAAGTCAGCTAAGCTGCTGGTATTCATGCCTAAACGATAGTTAGCGCGATTTTCCATAAAGGCTTCAAGATTGCTTACTTTGAAGTCTTGGGGGGTAACAATACAAGGTGTTTGTGTACCGATGGCTTTTAACTGCTCAATGATTGCCGGAATATGTGCCGATGTTTGAATTTGTTGAATCGCTTCTTTTTGCATTAGTTTTCTCTCTTTATAAGATTGATTAAAATGGTTATCAGAAAATAATTACTGAGTAACGGCTGTCAGATTAAACTGACCGCTAAACTCTTCTTTTGGTTGGTCAATGCTGAGCATGCCGCCTTTACCTACGTACATGGGTGTTTCAGTGGTGGTTTGTTCAGACTTCACGCCGCGTTTTGTAATGGTGATGTGGCTTAGTTTGCTAGCAATCATTACCTGGTTGTTGTCACCGACTTGTGAGAATGACAATTCAATGTTTACCTTGCCTTTACGGTTTCCACCGTTGTGAATAATTTGACCTAATGCCACATCACTTAACATGTGTGCGAGTTTTTCTTTAAACATGCCAGCTTCTAATTCACTGACAAAGCTATCTACATTTGTTTTGCTCATGACGAGCTCCTTTGCTTTGCTTTGGTTGGTGTTGTTAATTAATGTTTTGTTTCGTGCTTAGTTTTTAATTGTTTACGAGTCCAATATTCACGACGGTTATCCCGCACTCGAATCGTTGTATCGAGTGTTGAAATTGGTACAGGTTTATCTCTATTCGTTAACAGTTGTGCTAGTGCTATTTGTTGCATTTTGATCCCCTTCGTTTAGTTAGCGTGGGAATAATATACACATAAAGCTATAATTTAGTCAACACATAAAGCTATAATTAATGTGTTTTTTATTTATTAAAATTTAAATAATGGTGAGAAAAGTCACTATAAAAAGGTGTAGAGGTTACTAAAAGAGGATTTGTAGACAATAAAAAAGGGTTGTTAACCCTTTGTTTTTAAGTTGAAGAAACTTTAGTTATAGTGGGCGACCGACAAAGATGACTACTCCGACAATGGTACAGTTTCCGTTAATGGGTTGTATTGGTGTTGGCCATGCAGGGTTTGTTGCTTTTAGATATTTATGGCCACCTTCTATAATTAGCTGCTTCAGTGTTGCTTCATTTTCATCATCTAAACGGGCAACTACATATTTACCATTAACAGCTTCAATTGCTGGATCAACAAAAATAAGTTCGTTTTCGTTAAAAGTACCAGCCATGCTTTGCCCGCGCACTTTTAGGAGAAATGTTTTATCACTGCATTTGACTGGACAGGGGTAATACTCCGCATCATGGCGGTTAATTTCATAAATCGTAGTCCAATCACCTGCTTGTACCCAACTAATGACTGGATATTGGCCATGTAGTTCCGGCCCTTCCTCTACATTGCTTGCTTCTGGGAGAGGTGAACCTTTGCCTGTAAGTAGCCATTCAGCGTTACATTGTAATACATTAGCTAACTCAAAAATTTTTCTAGGTTTTTGAGTTGTCCCATCTTCAAGTTTGTGGATGGCATTTTGAGAAACTCCAATCCTTTCAGCAAGCTCTTCTTGGGATAAGCCGAGTAATTTTCTACGTGATTTTATTCGTGTACTTATATTCATATATACATCATTACAACTTTTTGTGTTGTTGACAAATAGCTAAATGTGTTTAAAAATACACAATTAGCTATATTGTGAGGGTTGTATGTCTGCAATAGAAAAATCTGTGAATATTATCGGCAGCCAAACCAAGGTTGCTCACATGCTTGGTGTTAAGCAATCGTCAGTTTGGAATTGGATTCATCGAGGTCGATTACCTGCGAAACATATTCGCAGAGTTGCTATCGCTACCGGTGAACAAATTACAGTTAATGACTTACTCAAAGACCATGAAAATATTAATTAACTAATAAGTATTTGTAACTATTTAAATTTTAAGGAGTAAACAATGGATAGTCTGGATTTAGCCATTCACCAAATGGCACACGTCAATTTACCGCAATTGGCAAAAACAATGGGTATGAATGAACAAAGCTTACGTAACAAGGTAAGTCCAACCAATGAAATAGCAAAGTTGTCAGTTCAGGAGTGGCGGTCAATGATGCTGATCACACAGGATATTCAATCTTTACGTGTATTAGCTGCCGAGTTCGATTTGCAACTGGTGGGGGCAGAAGTTCAAAGCACGTCGGTTTTTAATGCGTTATTAAATTGTAGCAAAGAGCATGGCGATGTGTCGCAAAGTATTCAATTAGCGTTTGAAGATAATTTCTTTAGTGAACGTGAATATTGTGCAGTCGAAAAGGAAATTCAAGAAGCGAAGGATGCATTAGATGTCTTGCTTAAATCAGTACAACAACAAAAAGGAAAACGTTTATGAGAAACATAAATGAAAAAGCCCTGCGCAAACAGGGCTCAACACTATCCACAACACCAACCAAAGCATTAGAGGTAGTGGAGGGAGATTACCAACCATTTTCTGGAATTGCAATCAGTTGTTTGCAATTCATTGAACATGAACCTTACACAGCAAGTCTACGGGTGTCTGCGGCTAAACGTCATGGCACTGGGCTGCGAGTTTCTATTAATGGGCGTGACGGTCGTGCTGCTTGCTTTCTAACAAATGCTCAACAAGTCGATGAGCTGGTGATGCGGTTAGAAAAGTTAAAAGTCGATATGTTTGGTAAAAGTGTGGGGGTGGTTGAATGATTACTAAAGTGTATGCAATGGAGTTGGGTAGCTGTACGCGCAAGCTGGTGTTACTTGCACTTGCGTTTAAAGCTGATCGCAACGATGTTTGCTCCGTCAGTTATGATGAACTTGCCGTGGCTTGCTGTATCAATAAACGTACAGCAATGCGCAATGTTAAGCAGTTGGAAAAAGCTGGCTTTATAACCAAATTTAAACCAGGCGGTAATTATACCAACGTGTATCAATTAACGCTGAGCAAGGGTGATATCTCTCTTCTGGAGGCGAACGTATGAGTTTAACGTTAGTGGCGCAAGTATTAGGCATGGATTTAGAAAGCTGTCCCCGTAAGATGGTGTTAATCAAGTTAGCTGATAATGCGAATGACAAAGGTCTTTGTTGGCCGAGTTATGAGCATTTAGCCAAACATTGCAATGTAAGCCGTAGAACTGCAATGAGACATATTGATGATCTTGTTTTAACCGGTTACGTACAGCGTTTTTGGCGTAAAGATGGTGAGCACGGTAATCGCTCAAATTACTTTAAATTAACCTTGGGAAATGGCGATATTTCAACACTTGCAATGCGTCGTTTAGAGGCTGAAAATAACAAGAGAAAAGATAATTCACCCCTAGTGTCAGAAAGTCCAACCCTAGTGCCAGAAAGTCAACCCCTAGTGTCAGAGTGTCAAAATGAACGGACAGAGAGTCAAAATAATCGGTCAGAGAGTCACCCAGAACTAGTCAATGAACCTGTCAATGAACTAGTCATTAATAATATATTGTCTAATTCCACTGATTTACCTCCCAAAAAGCACACTAAAAAACCGAAGTTTATTCGTGAGATTTTTAATCTGTATCCAGCACATCGTCGAGGAGGCACTGACCAATTGCTTTGGAAGACTTGGAAACAAGAAAAATTAACGGAGCACGATGCGTTAAATATTTTAGATTGGCTAACTCGCGCTGCGCAATCGGATCCACAATGGGGAACCAATGCTAACGGGCAGTTTGTGAATGGAATAATTAAATTTATCCGTGAACGAAAATGGTTAACCCCGATCCCCGTTATTCAACAAGCAGCAAGCAATGCGTTGGATATGGACGATATGACCTGGGCTGAGGATTTAAACGAGGGGGTATTATGAAATCTATGAATCAAATTGCGCAATCACAGTCGTTCCGACCTGCGCACATGGCGGGTGTGGTAAGTTTAAATGAGCAAGCCGCCTACGATATCAACGATATTTTTAAGTCACTCAAGGCGATTTTTCCGACGTTTAAATTAACATTTCCGGATGATGAGTCACTTCGTATTGGTAAAAAAGTATGGGTTAAAACCTTGCTAGAAGGGAAGATTACCACCCATGAGCAAATCAGAATTGGGATGAAAAGAGCGCGTGCTTCGGGTGATTTTATGCCCAGTGCCGGTAAGTTTGTGGACTGGTGTCGCATTACCGCTAGCGATATGGGCTTGCCTAGTCGTGAAGATGCATTCCGTGAAGCGATTGGTAACTTAGGGGTATTTATTACCGCAAAGTGGTCTCATCCGGTGGTATTTGAAACCGTTAAACAATCTACTTGCTACGCATTAAAAAATAATACGGAAAAAGAGGCGCGTGCGTTGTTTTATCGCAACTACGCAATCATGGTTGAGCGTGTTCGTCGAGGTGAACAGTTAGATGTATCGATACCCAAAGGTATTACAGCTGAGCCTACATTTCGAGCTGCTTCCCCTGAATTTGAGCAAACCATGCTGACCAATATGAAAAAAATGGTGGGGTTGGTATGAGCAAAACGGTCGCCGTTAAAATTTCGGATGCGTTAATTAAACGTTATGCGAAGGATCCAAGTGTTGGGACTTTGCGTGATACGCGTCATCCTGAATTACGGTTTCGTTTTAAATCGGGCGAACGTGGTTCATGGTTTTTAGTGTTGCATCAACAGGGAAAATCATCGTGGAAAAAATTAGGTAATTATCCTGCTGTTAAAGCGGGCAGTGTGTTGAAGTTTTTTCCTGATGTATTGGCTGAGCATACGTTAACGAGCCGCGCCAAAATGGTTTTACCCGAATGGGAGTTAGTTGCTGATTTATTAGCTTGGTATGAAAACAGAGTGCTATCAAATCGGTTTTTATCATTGAAGCGCAAACGTTCGATTAAGTCGGTGATCAAGGTTCATCTTCAGCCTCGGTTGGGGGAAGTGATGATTGAAGATTTAGACCATGCCTTGCTTGATGAACGATTAGTTTGGCCATTGCAAGAAAAGTATGAACTGTCAACGGTGCGTTTGATTTTATCGGTATTAAAAAAAGCCTGTAAACAAGCAAGAATGCTGAGTTTAATTGCGTTTAATCCCATTGCTGAGATTAAATTTTCTGATTTTACGGATGCACAAATTCAACCGAAAGATTGTGCTTTAAAAGCGAATGCCGTGACATTGCTAAGTGAGCAATTACGGCGTGCTGATGAAATGGAACGCACATTTGTATTAATGATTTTATTGCATGGTTCAAGAATTGGCGAAACACGTTTAGCCCAATGGAAGCATATCGATTTTGTTAAAAAAGTTTGGTTTATTCCTGCTGAAAACACAAAAACTAAAACGGCGCATACCTTGCCACTTTCTGATGTGGCCCTGAACGTATTAACTGAATTTAAAAACAATGATGCCCAAGGCTTTATTTTTAAACTGAGTGCCCAAGCTGGTATTTCTGAAACAACTGCAAACGACATTATTCAGCACGTCAGCGAACGTAAATGGTGTGCGCATGATTTAAGAAAGTTTGCCCGAACGACTTGGATGGATTTGGATATTGATTATTTAGTTGGGGAGATGCTGCTTAACCATGTGTTAAATAAAATGGATAAAACCTATATCCACACACATGCGGATAACTTGATGCGTCGTGCCCTGGTTAAATATCACCATTGGTTAACTGAACAGGGATTAATACCACAGCATGAGCCAGTAGTGGGGTGGGTGTAATGTATGCGATAAGACCGAGAGAGCATGCAAGTTTGATTGCTAATTTACCAACGTTAGAGGAACGGCAAGCCGCACTTGAATTGGTACCGGACGAGTATGTTTCGATGGTGAAAACACACCTTCGTTTAATTTTTATGTTAAGGAGAGCAGCGCGTTTAAAGGAGCAAAGTAATAGGAGTCGAAAAGCATGGGGCAAATAATTTCAAATAATACGGGGTGGTTATTGTCACAGTGGGCTAAATGGGCCAAGCAGGGGCGTTGTACTCCGAACGGTTTTGGTGAAAGCCCTATGTTTAAGGAACTCCCCGAGCAAGAGGCTAAACCAAATTTATTAATTACTGATGATGAAGCCATGTTAATTGATTCGATTATTGCTAAGTTGAAAATACGCGATCGAGAAATGGCAAAAGCCCTGGTACTTTTTTATTTCAGTGATGGTAATGCATCCCACGTGGCACGGGTTTTATCGGCACAATCGGAGCAAAAGATTAATCGTAAACGTGCCGATGTATTGGTTAAAGCCGGTACTGCTTGGGTAGATGCGGTGTTGTTTATGGGGAATATTGTCAAATAGATGCAGAATAGTGATAATTTGATTGGTGATATTATTCACTTTCTAGTTGTGAGCGAAGCCATTTTTTTGCATCATCTTCAGATTTAAATATATTAGCCTTACTGTCATACACTTTTTCTGAAATACTTTGTTGAATACTATTGCAAACAACATAAGCTGTTTTCACACACCCATTTTCTATACACCATTGATGGTAGTTTTCTACGATTTCGATGGCTTCAGGTGAACCGATAGCTTCATCATCCCATATTCCTAACTTGCCCCATTTAGTGACATTCTTATCTAAAATAAATTTCTTAATTTTATTCGTTTCTGCAAGTACTCCTTCTACATTAAAGGGACCTTTAGCATGAATAATTAAGATATTTCTTTCCCAATAAAATAAAAACTGGCCATGTCTATTCATTAGTAACCTTATTGATTTAAATCAATTCTTTCTGTAGTTATAGTATAAATTATTTCAATTAATTAAATTTATACTAATATTTTGACTGAAAAATAAAAAAGCTTATGGTTAAATTATCAAACTGTGACATTACTGATATAGAGTTGTATATGAATACCCTAGGAGAACAGTAAATAAGTATGCTGAATCTTTTTAAAAGCATTTTAGACACGGCAATATTAAGTGAGCGTATTAACATACATAACGGGTTTTGTTTTATGGTCATTGTTGTATTCAATACAAACAACTTTATAACGAAAGCCGTCAATAAATATAGTATCTAATATTTGCGGAAGAAATCCCGATAGAAAGGTTATTTCACTATCATTTTGAGTTTTAGTCAGGTACTCGATTTTATATGTTGTTTCTGGCACGACTTGATCTCTTTTATACAGTTTTATGCTCTGAATTATATTTAAAATAAGTTTATTAATATTGATCTTGATTGGTAATGAGTCTTTTTAGTTAAATTAATATAAAACTTAAAATTTGCATTATCCTTTTGATTATTCTATAAAAAATATTATTAATAAAGAATCAAGCTGTGATATTTGCGAGATGGGATTTTTTATTAATGCGCAGAGAGTCCTTTAGATACGTAGGCCACAGTGTTTTTAAATATTTATCATAGAGGAAAATATTTAGAGGTAAATTTTGTGAAATATTGCATTGATGGATAAGCATTATTTTTTGTTTGTACATGGTTATATATACAGAGTAGCTATTATTTTGTGTTTCTACCGTTAATATGGACTTTTTCCATCTATCCACATGATATCTATTTGAGTAACTATTTTAATTGTTTGATTTTACGATTTAAAAATGTATTTTTATATCAATTTTAACAAATTTATATATTCCGTGTTTCCACCGTAAATATGGAATTTTTCGGTTTAATAAGCTGTTAAGCTGTTAAGCTGTTAAGCTGTTAAGCTGTTAAGCTGTTAAGCATCTAAGCATCTAAGCATCTAAGCATCTAAGCATCTAAGGAGTATTATGGATTACCCTGGCGAAAAATTACTTGAAAAAATGTGGGAAACTCTTGCGGAGAAGGGCATTGGCTCACTATTAAGACCTTGGCAAGAAAAGCGAGTTGCAGATGCTCGAGCTGAAATACGTCGCAAAGAAATGCTTTTAATAGCACAAACTGAAGTAGAAGTTGCTTCAATAAAATCAGGGAATTCTTGTTTTCAGTTAAAACCAGATGTTAAGTCATTGAATGCCCCTGCTGATAGAGTTGATGAATCAGGCCGAATTGAGCCAACTATAGATCTTTCAGAGTTAGCTTCTATTGTAGGTAACAATGATTTTTCTGAGGCGATCCGAAAAGAAACTAATGTTGCTAAATCAATATTGGTTGCAGAAGACATTCTTAGCCAAGATCAACAAGAAGCTTCCGATACCCCACTTGAGGATGACTGGCTATTCTCATGGAGAGAATATGCAGGTAAAGTTTCTGCAGATGAATTACAAGATTTATGGGGACGAATCTTAGCTGGTGAAGTTAAGCAACCCGGTACATATTCGATGAGAACCTTAGAATTCTTAAAAGGGTTATCAAAGTCGGAAGCGGATCTAATTAGTAAAGCTGCTCGCTTCGTTATTGACGGAAGAATTTATCGTGAGAAAGAGGTGTTTTTAGAAGCAGATGGATTATATTTCTCACAGCTTTTATTTCTACAGGATATTGGGATCCTGTCTGGAGTAGATGCTCTTGGACTGACTACGACTTATAAATCGGTAGATGAAAATAAATATTATAAAGGCCTGATTGCTAGTAATAAAATTATTCTTTTAGAACATGAAAACAAAAGTAAAACTGCAGAAGCAAATGTCTATTTGCTGACAAGAGTAGGCGGAGAGTTATTGAAGTTAGCTAGCTTCGGTGTAAATACTGATTATTTTGATTCAGTTGCAATGGATTATGCCAAAAAAGGCTTCAATGTAAAAACTGCTGATTTTGTTCAAGAGACTGCTAAAACAGGACGTTTTTCTAATGCTGTAGAAGTCAAATACAAAGAAAATGCTTAACTAATAAGGATAGGTCGTGTGAGCAACGCGAACCACAACCTAATCCTATTGTTGGATAAGTCCGGCATGTTGGCACGCTCTATGCAATTGGGAAATATATTCGATGAAGTGTATTTTGTAGGTATATCAGTTGGTTAGCTTGTTTTTAGATTTATTTTTACTTCACTCAATTGTAGAGTATTTGAAGGTAAATTCCAATATTGATGATTTTTTTCTGTCGCGCAGCGACTTCGTTCAACAAGTTAATCAACTGGACGTATTACGGTTGTCATCATTTTTGCAAAAGAAAAACATGGCAAAAACAACACCAACCTACACGTCAGTTATTAGGGTTTTGAGGTTGTAGAATAACTCGTTTTTGTAAATGAATAATAGTTTGCGATTTTTAAGTTATTGTTTTATCTAAATATTAAATTTTGTAAATGGCTATCTTTTCTTGAAAACAGAGAAATTTTAAGGCCTCGTTAAGCTCATAAATAGAAATACTCAAACTTTCAAAGTAATAAAAGGATTAATGTGTTAAGTCAAATAGATATAGTAAAAGCTTTGGGTAATAGCATTAATATATTTCCATTCAAAGAAAATAACCTTAAAGAAAATTCTTATAACCTGACAGCTAGTCGCTATGCTTATGCTTCCAAAGATTCTGATGTAGAAAGGTACAAAATCAAAAAAGGAAAGAGTTGTGTGGTTAGTAAAAGTGGAGTGGAACAAATAGTTTTACTACCACATTCTACAACTTTAATGATTACCGAAGAAGTTATAGGAGTAACAAGTATTGGTGGAACATACCACTCGAAGGTTGGGCTAGCCTCTATTGGCTTTGGACATATAGGTACAATGCTAGGTCCTCATTTTTGTGGGCATTCTCTTATTGCTGTACATAATATTTCAGATGAAATTAAGCATATAAATGTTGGTGATACTTTTGCATCTATAGTTTTCCATAAATTAGATACTCCCATAATTGGTCAGAATGCGACTGTAAATGCACACTTGGATAAATTTTCTAGTTTTGGAATACTTGAAGATATATCTAAGATTAGTGAGGACTGGAAAACGAGAGTAAACGAAATATCAGATAGAATGAAACAGTCAGGTTCTTATAAAACTTTTAAGAAAAAGATCTGGAGATATCGTATAAGCGCAGCAAAATCATATCTAAATATTGGAAATGTAATCGTTCTTGTTTTAATGTTATCTATTTTCTTATCCCCTAATATTTTGGTGTTTTTATCTAAGCATCAGTATATTGAAGCTCAAACAGTAACTAGCTATCACTCTTTTTTTTATAACATTGCATTATCTGGCGTGGGCGTTTTTTTGTTTCAAGGGCTGTATTCGTTATTAAAGCGGAAATAAAGAAGCTGACTTTGTTTTCGTACCTCAACAATTTTAGTCCGCTTAAGTGGGCGTGAGGTTGTAGAACAACTCGATTTTTATAGATTTATAAGATTTTATTGTTTTCAACTTTTTGTTTTATAAGGTTATTGATTTTTTAATGGTTGTGTTTCCTTGAATGTGAGAAATTCTACAGCCTCGTTAAATGCCAATCAGATTTGATAAGGATAATTATGAAATTAGAAATAGGTGATTACTATTTACGGTCCCTAGAGGTAGCTGATTGTGGGCAATTTTACGCGTGGTCATGTGACCGTGAAGTTACGTTGTATAGCTTGTCATCATATGCCTATCCCCAGTCAAAATCAGATATTGAAAAGTGGTTATCAGACATTAATTCAGGCTCTAAAAGTGTATCGTTTGGTATATGTAGCAAGCAAAGTGACCAATTGATTGGATATGCTGGTATATCTTCAATAAGTCAATTGAACCGAAGTGGTGAGTTTTTTATTCTTATTGGAGACAAAAACTCATGGGGAAAAGGCATCGGTACATTGGTAACAAAGGTCGTAACTGACTATGCGATTCAAACTCTTGGTTTACATCGCGTACAACTTACCGCTAGCTCTCTAAATCTAGGTGCTGTAAAGTCATATGAAAAAGCAGGCTACCAACATGAAGGTATCATGAGAGAATCTGGTTTTCGCGATGGTAGGTTTGTAGATAAGATCTTAATGTCGGTCATTGCAAGTGAGTGGCAAGGCATTTAACAATCGCTTTAAGAGTGACCCCAAACGCGTGCTGGTTTCGCTTCGTTCTTCATTTTAGCACTCGGTTGGCGCACCTTAAGCGGACCTTGAGGTTGTAGAATAACTCGTTTTTATAAATGGCTGTCTTTTCTTGAAAACAGAGAAATTATACAGCCTCGTTATGTTCTAGGAGCAATTGTGGAAAATAGTAGAGTTTTGTGGCAACAAGAATTAGAAAAAGCCAAACTAGAATCAAATCAAGATAATATAAAGCACTTTACATATTTGTTGGCGACTTATTCAGATAAGTACTTTGAAAACCTACATGGATTTTTTAAAACCTTGCCAACAGATGGAGATATAACCTTACTTATATTGAAAGGGCATTTATTAATAGAGCAACAAGTAACTAAATATGTTTATAACCATTTTCCTAATCAGCAAAATTTGAAAGAAGTGTTTAAGGATACGCATAGTTTATTACAAGCAGGCAGGGCATATTGTGACCCTGATTGTAAAGAAACTATGAGTTTATGGGCTTGTTTTATAAAGCTTAACAGTATCCGTAACTTTATCGCTCACCGTTTAGATCAAACTGGCTTAGAGCATAAAATGGAAGATTTCATAAAAGTTTCTGAACAATTTATATCATTTTATCCTGACAGTGATAGCGCATATGATCGTATGTATAGTTCTATAAATGCCATTTACCAGAAAGCATTATATCTAGCGACTATTCAGGAAAAGAAATATAAGTTATATGAAAATGAGCGAACTTAGTTTCAAGTTGCTTAAACGGAACTAAAACAGTTCATCATTTTTGGAAAAAAGACTGCCCTGCTTTAGTCCGCTTAGCAAGGCGTTGTGGCTGTAGAATAACTAGTTATTCTCCAAATTATGAAAATTTTCGATTTTTAACTTGTTGTTTTAATTGGTAATTAAATTTTTAATCAAGGCTGTTTTTCTGAAAATGGAGAAATTCTACAGCCTCGTTATGATTATTGAAGTAATAGTTGAAGGATTATGACTTTTTCGTAATCTAATTTAAGTGTCCATTAACTTTTATTTAAGGAAGAGAGATATAGTCTAGTTCAAAATGACTTTATATTTAAACTGTGACATTACCGAGATGGAATTTTTTGACGATTATTGATGCGCTCAATAATCACAAGGGTTACAGCATTTTCAAATATTTATCATAGGGGAAAATGTTTAGCGGTAAAATGAGCGAATATTGTATTAATCATGTTTGTTAGCCATGTACCAATAACTAATGGATAAAGTTATATCTTACTTTTTCTTGTTGCCATTTGTTTTTTTTCTAATACACTTGTGTCAAGTTGTTAATGTAATGATAATTTAATAATCTGCTTTTATATCTAAAGGAAATTTTTGGTGAATCCAGTTGCCCAACCAGAAACAAATGAATTACTTGATGAAGTCCTTGGTTATATAAAAGAAGGCCAAATTGTAAATGAATTTTGCAAGCATCGATTAATTAAGGCTGTTAAGAATCAACCAACACTAGAGCGGAAGCATGCCCTCTTATCTCTTATATATACTAGCGTTGGTGATAAACAAAAGGCTAGAGAAAATGCTTATCAGGCTCTTAAATATATAGAACAACCTGCTACTATAACTAATGCATTAATGTCATTTCAGTTAAATGGGCTAAATTTAGATATCATTAATGTTATTCATGACAAAGTTAACTTATTAGATGATTTAAATTTTGCTAAAGTTTTTATCCCTTTTTTAATATCATTCCCGAATATATCTTGCATAGAAAGGATTGAATCAATGTTAGTTAAAACAAATAAATTGAGTAATTACTCTGATAATTGGGATGAGTTAATGATGTTTATGAAAAATGCAGATATCGCTGACAAAAAATATGGGATCGATAAAAATGTCATTGGAGAAATCTCTAGGCAAGTTGCAGGCATTACTCAAAATTTCAACGATGTTATTTTAAATTACTCTAATTTATCTTTATCACCTTCAAAAGAATGGTTCAGCTTGATTTATTATGTTGAGTTAGAGGACGAAGTTCTCACCGACTTAAATTGGGAATTAGCAGATAAAATGATTGAGATGGGGTTAGATGAATTACCATTAGTTGCAAGATTTGAAATAGTCCCATCGAACGAAAAAAGTTTAAGAGAGCAGTATGTCTGTTAAACCTGAAGACATTCTTGCTGCTGCTGAATGGATGATTGAAGGCTCTCCCTCTGAGGTTAAAATTAGAGCATCAATTAGTAGCAGTTATTATTCAATGTATCATAAAGTATTATCCATTTTATCTAATGAACCTATTAGATATGAAGGAAAGGGAATTCATGCTGCATTGATAAAATACCTCCAAACTGATGCTAAGCATGATGAAAATTATGATTTTATGACGTTAAAATCATTAGCGTATATGCTTAAGCAAGAAAAAGACTCTCGAGTAATAGCTGATTATAAACTCTGCAGCATATTAGAAATACAGAATGCAAAGAATAGTTGTATTACTGCGAAAAGGTTTTTCGAAAAGTGTGATAAATTAATTGAATCAAATTCAACATCAGTTGCAGTGTGATTGTTTATCCATTAAATAAAAAATTTGCTAATTAAGCGGGGTTGTTATTTTTATACCTTCGCATAAATTACCAGAAGCCATAATACATTATGATTTTAAGCATCGTTAATACGGTGCTTTTTTGTTTTTATAGCATTCTGTTGCCATTCTTCTTAACCTTTATAATTTTCCTTCAAACTGTGACATTACCGAGATCGTTTTTTTTGACGATTCTTGATGCGCTCAATAATGGCAAGGGGTACAGCGTTTTCAAATATTTATCATAGTAGAACATATTTAACGGTAAAATGGAGGAATATTGTATTAATGGTGTTTGTTAGCCACCGCTCAAAAATGACGACCATTTAGATCGCATTAATGTTTACGGGCTTCGAACCCCGGCATCTGATTTTGCAGATTGCATAGGCGTGATAAACTTGATTTAGGGGAGGTGTCAATAGGCAGAAAAAAACGTAGAAACATAGAAAGTTACATTACATAACACAGATTGATTGATTATTGTGCTTAATACTACTAAAATTGTATAAAGCAATTATTATTAAAAATAAACAATAGAGGTGGCCGCCATGGCAACTACATCATTCAATAAAAACTTTGTTGTGAGTGATAAAAAAAGTATCCGGCAGTTAAAAGCTGATATTAATAGCCCCCGCAAAGTATTTATTAAAGAGTATGACCGTAAAGCTGAGAACGCGAAAGGTATCAAATTATTAAAACAACGACTATCCAGCTTAGCGCACTGCTAAACGAACTTGGCAAACAAGATGTAGCCAGGCTTTTACTTTCCTTTTCTTGCTTTAAAAATCCAGACGTAGAAAGATTCCTCCACTCTACTGCTATTCGGTTTGAAGAAAGCGATATATCCCGTACTTACTTAATCTTAAGTGATGCTACTGGTGAAATCGTTGCCTATTTTTCTATCTCATTTAAAGAACTGTCTTTGGTTGATGCTGAATTATCTAAAGGTGAAGTTAAAAAGTTAGATGGCTTCAATAAAAATGCTGAAAAAACGAATGCTTTCTTGATAGGTCAGCTCGCTAAAAACTCTGCTATTGAAAACAATACTATTAACCTGAAGCATATTTTAGATGAAGTTAATTCGACGCTTGGAGAAGTAAAAGCATTGATTGGTGGGCGAACTGTACTAATTGAGTGTGAAGACAATGAGTCGTTAATAAATTTGTATGAAAAGCACGGCTTTAAAGTGTTACCCATGCAGAATAATGATGATCCATTGAAAACGATGTACACAACTTTAATAAAAAAATAAAGGGGCTAAACAGCTCCTTTTTTGTGCCTGTAGTAAAAATATTAAACATGTTTCCAAACACCAGTATCCTTTATCTAAAATATTTCCAGACCGTGACATTACCGAGATCGTTTTTTTTTGCAATAATTGATGCGCCCAATAATGGCAAGGGTTACAGCGTTTTCAAATATTTATCATAGGTGAACATGTTTTATCCCTAATTAGCCTTGTAAACGTATAGATTGCCTAAGTGAGTCGTGATTGGGTATAAGTCATACTGTTAAATATTTAAAATATCTGCTTGATAATGTGGACCCACTGAAGTAGTCTAAATCCCATAAAGTAAGATTTTTACGCCTCGACATTGTTCGGGGCGTTTTTGTATCTGCGCTAAATTAATCTGAAAAATACAATCAACCCTTTATGGCTTCGGCTATACGGGGTTTTTTTATGCCTGGAGAAAAGCATGGAACTCATTCAAATCAATCCTGATACCCAAACGATGTCATCGTTGGATTTAGCACAACTATGTGTTGGTGATAAAAAAGATGCGCATTCTGATTTCGTTAAGAAAATGAGGAAAGTGCTAGGTGAATCTATGCTCGGAAATTTTTCCGAGCTTATAAAATATGCAAAAGGCACTCGTACTATTTACAACCTGCCTGAACGTGAAGCTTGTTTAATGGCCATGTCTTATTCCTATGAGTTACAGGCTTATGTTTATGATGCGTGGCAAGCATCGAAAAAACCATTAAGCCCTAAAGAATTAGCTTTTATGGTTATCCAAGCGGAAGAAGCAAAAGAGCGTGCAGAATTTGAAATCACGCGACTTCAAGGTGTATGCAATACAATCACTGCACAATTTTGTCCTGGCGTGACTGTTCCCAAGTTCTGCAAACAATTAAACGGTGTCAATGTTCAACAAGTTAATAACACACTTATTGATATGGGATATTTACGCCGTACTAATACTGGCATTGTGCCGGTTGCTTATGCACGTGATCGTTATTTCAAAGAAGAACAAAATAAGTTTAATGGGAAGATGCGAGCTAAAGCGGTATTAACCTTGGTTGGTGCTAAGTGGTTATATCGTGCATACCTCAGTAATAAATTACCGATGCGCAGCGATTGGGATAATAAAATGTCTCATCTTGTTTTCTAGTTGAATTAAATACAATTCCTTTTTTGCCTCGTTCATTCTCCAGGTGGGCGGGGCTTTTTTATATCTATTTTTTGAGGTTCGTATGGTCAATAAAATTAAAAGCTTAACGAGTGGCGACAAGATTGCCATCTTAATTCCCTTTATTGTGATTTGCTTAGTGTTAGTTGGGTTGACGTTCCCACCGGGAATAATTCAATCGATGAGTTATAAATCTGTTGTCGCTGTGATTGCCTGCCTTTGTCTCTGGTCTGTTTTACGCATTATGGATTTGATATCAAGTATTAACTTTAAAACGTGGTGGAGTTTGGCGAATGAAAATGATCAAAGTGTTTATCTTGCTTGTCGGTTGGTTGCTTACGCCCTTGTTGTTTGCTTCATCTTTGCATTCGCTTAAATACGAAATGCAATTTAAGACTGCTTTTAGCCGGTACATGCCTGGACATGATTACCGATTACTAAAAGCACAATGTTTCCAAGAGAGCCGCTTTGAACCTCGAGCGGTTTCACCTATTGGCGCCGCTGGCTTATGTCAGTTTATGCCGTTTACGTGGAAGGAGGCACAATCCTCTCTTAGATTTAGTGCTTCCGTTTTTAGTGCTCAGCACAACATTCTCGCTGCCGCTTGGTATGACAGTCAGATGTATCGCTTTTGGTCGAGTCCACGTCCTGTCTTAGATAGATATAATTTGATGTTTGCTAGTTATAACGCGGGTGCTGGCAATATCCATAAGGCGCAAATACGTTGTAATAATGCGCTGTTATTTAATGACATCATGCCATGTTTACCACAAGTAACAGGGCGTCATGCTGATGAAACACGCACTTATGTTAGACGTATCAATGAATATTACCGGAGGCTTAAATGACTCGAGTGTTATTAATCATCATCTGCATAATAAGTTTGTTTTGTGCTTACCTTTGGTTGAGCGTTGATCATCTCACTGTTAAGAATGCAACTTTATTAGATGACATTGCACAATATCAGATAGTTGCAAAGGGTAATTCAGCCACGATTAAACAGTTGAAAGAATCAATGACTGAGCGAGATAGGTTGCTGGCCAAGCAATATAAGACGAACCAAACATTACGTGATCACTTACAGCATAAACAACGAGAGCTCATTCAGCTTGGTGAAGAAGATGAACAAGTTAAAGCCTGGGCTAATCAGCCTGTTCCTGATGCTATTACTCGGTTGCTCAACTCAACCCGAGATAGTGATAAAGACTGAGTATATTACCGCGTTACCACCTACTGCATTGATTCAAGATGTGCCTGCTCCAATATGGAACGGGGGAACCAATCAGGCACTGACTCATTACATCTTATTATTACAGTCTTCTATTGATCAATGTAATAACGACAAGCAATTACTACGGGAGTTTACTCATGAACGATTTACTGACGCGAATTAGCTATTCGTTCTCTGCCTTCCTCTCTGGATTATCGCTTGTTTCACTCAATCATATCGCACTATTACTTGGCATGTTGCTTGGTTTGATGACCTTTATTATCACTTGGGTTTATAAGCATAAGACTTACAAGCTTCAGGTGAAATATGCAAAGTTGCAAAGTGAAATTGATATTGATAAACAAAATAGCTGAGCCTTAAATTGAATGAGAAATAAAGATAAATCATTATTAATCAATAGGTTGAAAAGGTACTCCTGGCGCTCTGACACACACGGGGGCGCTGAACTCCCGGTGTTCGGCTGATTTTTGGCTTCTAAGGGCAGCAGCAGCAGGTCACAAAATACCCATTAAATTCACATCGAGATTGGCATGAACAAACCATTGCATCAATACAATATTTCTCAGATTGGAGAGATGCTTGGGTTTGGGCGAAACACAGTTCGCAAAAGGCTTAAGCAGGCAAATGTCATTCCTTCAGGGCGTGAGGGAAATGCCGATTTATATTTACTTTCTGAGGCGGGAGCGGCGGTTTTTGAAAGTGCGGGAACAGCTGGATCAGGTGGATCTTTAGTCGATCCTAATTTATTAAAACCTGGTGACCGATTGTCATGGTATCGGTCTGAGACAGAACGCCTCAAATTTGAACTTGAAACCGGGCAATTATGTCTTGCCGAAGAAGTAAGAAACGAAATGGCCAACCTGGCTAAACCCATGTTGGCTGAGTTAGAAATTTTACCCGATATTTTAGAGCGCGATTGTGGTTTATCACCAGATGTTGTTGTGATGATTCAGGAAAAGGTCGATGACCTGCGTAATTCTATTGCTGAAAAGGTGAGCCAATTATGAATTATGCCGATCCTGTTAGTATCCGTTTAGATATCGCACAAAGTATTGCCGCACCATTACGTATGCCCGTTGCCGAAGCGGCAGAAAAGTTTATGCGCGTTCCTAAAGGTGGTGCAAATTCAATTCCTTGGGATGCAAGTCTAGCGCCTTATGTGATTGAACCGATGAATTGCTTAGCGTCGCGAGAATATGATGCGGTGATATTCGTCGGTCCAGCCAGAACGGGAAAAACGAACGGGTTGATAGAGGGGTGGTTAACCCATGTATTAATTTGCGATCCCTCGGATATGTTGATTGTTCAACTAACCGAAGAGAAAGCGCGAGAATTTAGTAAAAAGCGGGTTGATCGCTGTTTGCGTGTGAGCCCTGAACTTAATAAACGGTTAAGTCCATTTCGTAATGATAATAACGTACACGATAAAATATTTCGTGACGGTACCTATTTGAAAATTGGCTGGCCTTCAATCAATGTCTTGAGTTCCTCCGATTATCGTTATGTTGCATTAACCGATTATGACCGTTGGGATACTGATATCGATGGTGAAGGGGATGGTTTTTCATTAGCGAGTAAACGAACGACGACATTTATGAGCTCTGGTATGACCATGGCAGAAAGCTCTCCGGGCTTTGATGTTGAAGATCCCCGTTGGCGAGCAAAGACACCGCATGAGGCACCACCTTGTGAGGGCATTATTTCTCTCTACAACCAAGGTGATCGCCGTAAATTATATTGGCAGTGCCCACACCAAGACTGCCAAGAATATTTTCAGCCGGTTTATGAAACCTTTGCGGGTTATGACAATGCCCCCGATGCTAAAACGGCTTCGGATAGTGTTTATATGGTTTGCCCTCATTGTGGTGGTCGAATTGATAGTCATCAAAAGCGCGGGCTTAATAAACGGGGCGTGTGGTTAAAAGAAGGGGAAGTGATCGATAAACACGGGGTGGTGAGTGGAGAGGCGCGTAAAAGTCGCATTGCCTCTTTTTGGATGGAGGGACCGGCAGCCGCTTTCCAAACATGGAAACAAATAGTTTATAAATACTTAAGCGCAGAAGAAGAATATGAACTGACTGGTTCACAAACAAAACTCAAAGCGGTGACCAATACCGATCTCGGTAAACCCTATATTCCCCGTAATGGTGTTGATAATTGTACCGTTGAAGAATTGATGGCACGTGCTGAATCAGGTAAAAAACGGCTTGTTCCACGTGGCGTTCGTTTTCTGGTTGCGACCATCGATGTACAAGGGGGGAGACGCTCCCGTTTTGTTGTTCAAGTTATTGGTTATGGCGTCAGTGGTGAACGTTGGCTGATTGATCGCTATAACATTAAATATTCAACAAGAAGTGACGACGATGGTGTGGTTGAACGAATTAATCCTGCAGGTTATGCAGAAGATTGGGATCTGATCACCTCGGACGTTATCCATAAAACATATCAATTAGACGATGATTCCGGTCGTCGAATGCCCATACAGTTTACAGCCTGTGACCATGGTGGTGAAGATGGTGTTTCTGATAATGCCTATAAATATTATCGCCGATTAAAAGTGACAGGGTTACATCGTCGTTTCTTTTTAGTGAAAGGGGCGAGTGCGGTAAACAGTAAAATTATTAGACAAACTTTTCCGGATAATACCAATAACTCGGCACGTAAAGCCAAAGCCTTTGGTGATGTGCCGCTGTACTTACTGCAAACCAACGAATTAAAAGACAGATTGAGCGCCGCATTAGAGCGTGACCAGGCGGGACCTAATTATATTCATTTTCCTGATTGGATAGGGGAATGGTTTTATGAAGAGTTAACCGCTGAAGTACGCAGCAATGGTAAATGGACAAAAATATCCGCGCGGGCACGTAATGAAGCGATTGATTTGTTTTGTTATGCGAACGCGATTTTATTACTCAAAGGCTACGACAAAATAAAGTGGGACAATCCACCTGCTTGGGCAAAAGACTGGGCAACAAATCCAAATTTATTAACCAATGAAGCAGCCAATCATGTCGCCGTTAAAGCGGAGCCTATTCCTAAAGCGAAGAAGAAAAAAGCCAGTAGTGGGTTTTTATCGAACACCAATAAAGGAAGTAGCTGGTTATGATAACGAAAGCAAAATGTATTGAAATGATCACCAAATATGAGCAAGCAGAAATTGACGTTCTTGATGGTAAGAATGTCATGATCGGCAATCGTATGTTTCAGTCTGAAAGCCTTGATGCAATTCGCGAAGGGCGACAGGAATGGGAACGACGACTATTACGATTTAACCGCCGCAGTACATCACCTAAAACGGTTCGTTTTATTTAGGACTTCTATGAATTTATTTGAAAAAAGCATCTTGGCCATCGCGCCTGGGTGGGCGTCGTCACGTTCAGAAAATAGACATAAAGTTCGCGCTTATGAAGCTGCTACACCGAGCCGTGTGCATAAAGCTAAAAAAGAAAGTCGCAGTGCTAATCAAGCTGTTTTTGCGGCGGGTAAATCGCTCCGTGAACAGGCGCGTTGGCTTGATGAGAATCACGATATATCGATAGGTATATTGGATAAGTTTGAAGAGCGTGTCATTGGACCAAGTGGCATTATGATTGAGCCACAACCGCGTAAATTAACCGGTGAAATTGATATAAAACTGGCAGAGAAGATCAGTGAAAAGTTTAAAAACTGGAGTTTAAAACCAGAAGTGACAGGGCGCTTTACCCGTTCGCAAATGGAACGATTGGTTTTACGCTCCTGGTTGCGAGACGGTGAAATGTTCGCTCAACAACTTAAAGGTAAAGTCGCCGGTTACCAATACTTAACCAGTACTCAATATGCGATTGAATTATTAGAAGCCGACTTTGTTCCCATTGTGAGCGACCTGAGTAAACGAATTAATCAAGGGATCCAATTAAACGCCTGGGGGCGCGCGACCGGGTACCATATTTTGTATGATCACCCCGCTGAAGCCTTTAGCACCAAAAGCAAAATAGTTCCTGCCGATAAAATGCTGCATTTAGCCTTGATAAAACGCATTCATCAAATACGGGGTGTCACCTTATTTCACGGCATTATTACCCGCTTAAGTGATCTCAAAGAGTACGAAGAATCTGAGCGTGTCGCTGCACGAATCGCCGCAGCATTAGGTATGTACATTAAAAAAGGCTCGCCTGATTTATATGACGTTGAGAATGAAGCCGAAGAGCCTCGTCATTTTGATTTAGCGCCGGGTTCGACCTTTGATGAATTAAAACCGGGCGAAGAAGTAGGAATGGTCGAATCTAATCGGCCTAGTGCCCAGGTTGTGCCTTGGCGAAGTGGGCAATTAAAGGCGGTTGTTTCTGGTGTGCGGGGCAGTTATAGCTCAGTTGCCCGTGATTATGGCGGATCTTATTCGTCACAGCGTCAGGAATTAGTTGAATCCACAATAGGTTATGAAGTTATTCAAGATGAATTTGTTGCGCAATGGTCTCGTCCTGTTTATCGCAACTGGTTAGAGATGGAATTACTCAATGATTTAACACTGCCTGCAGATTTAGACCATGACACATTATTTGATGCGCTGTATTTAGCGCCTTCCATGCCTTGGATAGATCCCAAAAAAGAAGCAGAAGCATGGGCGACCTTAAAAGAAAACCGTGTCGCAAGTGATGCGGAATGGATCCGCAGTCGTGGTAAATCACCACGTGAAGTTAAACGTCAAGTGGATGCTGAGCAAGCTGAAAATCCTACCCCAATTAACACGACAACCAAGAAGGAAGAAAACCTTGAAAAAGAATAAATCCGGTCTATTTATGCCGAAAGCCAACGCGAGTGATGTTCCTGCTAATTCTTGGTTTTCAATTAAGGCACAAAGTAATAACAGCGCAGTGATTAAGCTGTATGACGAAATTGGTGGCTGGGGCGTCACCGCAAAAAGCTTTGCCCAAGAGCTGGCAGCCTTAGGTGATATTAAAAATATTGAACTGCGTATCGACAGTCCAGGCGGCGACGTATTTGAAGGGATCACCATTTACAACTTACTAAAAGGTATTGATGCCTATGTCACTGTTTATGTTGATGGATTGGCCGCATCAATGGGCAGTGTTATTGCTATGGCTGCTGACAAAATCATTATGCCCGCGACGGCTTTTATGATGATCCACAAGCCCTGGGGCGGACAAGTCGGTGATGCCGATGACCTACGCGCCTATGCCGATTTACTCGATAAAGTAGAGGTGACGTTATCCGAAACCTACATGAAAAAAACTGGGTTAAGTGCCGACGCAATCGCCGATTTATTAAAAGAAGAAACTTGGTTCAATGGCACCGAAGCGGTTGAAGCAGGCTTTGCGGATGAATTAAGTCCTCAATCCCAAACCACGCATTATGCAAATTCAAAACGAATGGAGAATTACACCATGCCAGAAAAACTAAAAGCCTTACTTAAACCTAAAGCATCCGTTAGTCCCGCTGCGCCAGCTGCTTCACATGATACGCCAGCACCTAAAAGTGAAGCTGACATACTTGCTAAAGTACAAGCAGATGAAGCAGCACGTCGCACCGGTATTAGTAATATTTTTGCTAACTTTGGTGGTAAACATAAAGACCTCGAAAACGAATGTCTACTTGATATGTCCTGCAGCATTGATGCCGCGAAGGATAAAGTATTGGCGTTCTTAGGTAAAGATACCACACCGGCAGCACCACAGGACCAATCGCACATTCATGCAGGGAACGGCAATATTGTTGGTGATAGTGTATCAGCTGCCATTATGGCGCGAGCCGGTCACCAAGCCCGTCAAGCCGATAATATTTACAATAACTATAACCTGCGTGAATTAGCGCGTGCCTCATTAGCTGATCGTGGTATTGCCTGTGCAACACAGTCACCACTGGCCATGATTGGTATGGCATTTACCCATACCAGCTCTGACTTTGGCCAAATCTTAATTGATGTTGCCCATAAATCATTGCTTAAAGGTTGGGAAGACTCCGAAGAAACCTTTGAAAAGTGGACCAACAAAGGCACCTTGAGCGATTTTAAAACATCAAATCGCGTGGGCTTAGATGAACTGGGTTCATTACGAAAAGTGAAAGAAGGGGCTGAATACAAATACATTACCGCATCGGATCGCGCTGAACAAATTGCGTTAGCCACCTACGGTGAGATCTTTTCGATCACCCGTCAAGCCATTATCAATGATGATTTATCAGGATTAACCCGCATTCCAACCATGATGGGGCGCGCTGCAAAAGCGACCATTGGTGATTTGGTTTATGCGATTTTAACCAGTAATCCAAAAATGAGCGATGGTGTTGCCTTGTTCCATGCTACTCACGGCAATGATGGTGCCGGCGCCATTAATGACATCAACAGTCTTGATGCATTGCGTCAAAAAATGCGTAAACAAAAATCGGGACAGCGTAATTTAAATATCCGTCCTGCGTTTATCTTAGGTCCAACGGTTTTAGAAGCACAGGCAAATCAAACCATTCGCAGCGCGTCCGTGAAAGGGGCTGATGTGAACAGTGGGGTGATCAACCCATTACAAAACTTTGCGCAGTTTATTGGTGAGCCGCGTTTAGATGATGATAGCGCGACCAAGTTCTACATGGCTGCTGCGCAAGGGCAAGATACCATTGAAGTGGCTTACCTTGATGGTATCGATACGCCGTATATTGAACAACAAGAAGGTTTCAATGTGGATGGGGTATCAACAAAAGTACGTATTGATGCCGGTGTTGCGCCATTAGATCATCGTGGTTTTGTCCGTTCAACGGGCGTTTAATTTTTCCCCCCTCAACTAGCCTCTGATTATCAGGGGCTTTTTATTCCCTAAATTTCAAGAAAGAGAGAATTAATTATGGCTAAAAATTATGTAGCACCGGGTAACACCATGGATGTTGTCTTAATCGCTAAAACCAAATCAGGCGATCCGATTATTGTTGGTAAAAAAGTCGTGATTGCGGCTGTTGATGGTGAAATTGGCGATGCTATCACCACTAATACATGTGGCGTTTGGCAGTTACCAAAAGCGGCTGGCGCCATTGAGCAGGGGGCGAGTGTTTACCTGACTAGCGACGGGGACATAACGACAACCGCAACGGATAATACCTTAGCCGGTTACGCCTATGCGAGTGCGGCAAGTGGTGATGATTCGGTTATGGTTAATATTGGTTAATCGATATGGACTTTAGCGAACGCTTTGCCCTTAAAGAGCAAAAGGCACTAAAGCGCTTGGGTGATGCGGTGATTTACCATGAATATGATAGACCAAGCGTTGAGACTTTTGCCATTGTTGAATTGGACGTCGAGCATCCCGGCGAATATGGTGCCGATACGCTGACTGAAATCACCTTATCGCGTCTAAGCCATCCCAATATTGCGCGTAATGATGAAGTGACGCATGGCAATACGGTTTACCGCCTCACTAAAAAAATACGCGTCGAAGGCAGTCTCATTACCTACAGTGGTATTGAGGTTTGATATGTTTGAAGATGACATAAAGCGTGTTCAAGCACGTATTAACCAACTTTCTAGTGAAGTCAATAAAGCCCAAGTAAGCGCAATTAATCGTGCAACACGCAAGGCGTTAACCCTTGCGGTCAACAATATTAAATCACAGGTAAATCTTAAAGCCCCCTATATACGTTCCAAACTCAAAGTGTACCAACGGGCCACTGCTCAAAACCCTGAGGGGGTATTAGGTGCGGAGTCGCGGGGCGTCTTGCTTGACCGTTTCGATGGTCAGCAAATTGTTACCAAAGCCAAACACCCTAACCGTTCAAAGGGCGATCCATTACGCGGTATCGCATCAGGATATAAATCCAAAGGCGTGACGGTTAAGGTCAAAGCAAAAGGGGCGGCTAAGTTTATGCCCGGTTTTTATATTCCACTTAACAATGGTAATGGTGCAAATGGCATGGCAATCGCTGTACGTACTGGTCGTGGACAGAAAGATTATAAAGTGCTGTATGGGCCAAGCGTGTCGCAAACATTTAACTATGTTCGTAACGATATTTCAGCGCAAACGCAGGAGATTGTGATTTCTGAATTACTTAACGAATTGGAGTCAATGTAATGAGTGAATTACTAACCATATTGCAGGTGCGAGATGAAATTAAACAGCGTCTCGATAGCATTGAAAATATTGAAGTGCGCAGTGGTTATTACGCCATGTTTACTGACATTAAGGCGCGATTAGCGGTTATACAGTCCGATATTGAAAGCTTGGATGTTCGTAACCAGCAAACCTATAAAGCCTCTCGTCAGTTATACATTGTGTTATCTGTCCCGATGAAGCAGGGCGCCTTTGATGAACTTGAACAACTGCTTTTTGATGCCCGATCAGTTTTATTTACTGATCGGCTTAAAAACTTAAATGGTTTAGTCGTTTCCTTCAAAGCATCGGGGGATTGCGTCTTTGAACCGGCAAGTACGGGCAATTTCATAACGGCAACGATACCCGTTACCGTGGTTTACACACAAAACCTTTAATTAATAGGATAAATTATGCCAACAATAGAAACAATTAATGAGCAGTATATCGGCTCGGGTATCGTCTATGTCGATGGACGTGATGTCGGTAACGTGAGTGCGCTAGATTTTGCACTTGAAATAGAAACAAAAACCCGTCCTTCTTACCGCCCAGGTGGCGGTAATATTGCCTCGGTAGCGCGCGTTCGTAGCGTATCGCTATCGGCAACACTTGATTCATTTAATAATTCAAATCTCGCCTTGTCGTTACGTGGTGTGGTAGATGTTAAAGCATCTAAAACGTTAACGGATGAATTGGCCATTGCAATTGTCCCTGGACTCGTTGAAACCATTGAAATGCTCGATACCACAAAAGAAGTCGTTGTGAAAAGTGGTGAAGATGACGTTGATAAAACCTACGTCAAAGGGACAGATTTTGAGATCACTGCGGCCGGTATTAAACCACTTTCTTCAGGTGAAATTACCGAAGGGCAAGCACTCAAAATTAGTTATACCACGCGTGCAGCCTCTGCATTACAAGCACTGGTTGAATCAGGTAAAGAAGTGAAGATGATCTTCGATGGTATTAACGATGATAATGGCAGGCCTTCTATTGTGAAGGTGTACCGTTGGAAACCCTCACCCATGGAAGGCTTAAGCTTGATTGGTGATGATTATGGTGAGTTCACTCTCTCTGGTGATGTTCTTGCCGACGACACCATTACCGCCACGGGTAAATCTAAGTTTTTTGTACGAGAAGCCGCTAGTGCTTAATTAGTTTGTTTTTACTCAAGTAGTTACCCATCAATAACGCCCCGTCGATGTTTACATTACGGGGCTTTTTTATGCCTATTCAACAATATCAATAATGCAATTTTAACGTCACAGGGTGCTATATGAGCCTCAAAGAAACACTGATCTCCTTAAAAATTAAAGCAGAAAACCTACTGTCTAAAGATGCCGATGATGCGTCGCAATCCTTGGAAACGTTACAAGGGAAAAGTAAAGCACTGCGGTCTAATTTGAAACTATTAGAAGATCAGAAAAGCCTGATCAAACAGTTTCAGTCGCAGCAGGCTGCTGTTGATAAAAATACGATTGCTTATACGCAATTGAGTGAGCGCGCTGTTACGTTGCGTAAACGAATTGATGAAACAGGCGATCCAACGGGGCAATTTGCTGTTCAACTAGAGCGCACTGAAGCGGCTGCTAAAAAATCCGCAGCGGCATTACTGACTAAAACCACTGCGTTAAATAAAGTCAAAACAGGCTTAGACAAAGCCAATATTGATACCAACAATTTAACTAAAGAAGAAAAACAACTCGCTTCGCAGGTCACTAAAACAAAATCAGCCCTAGGCAAGTTTGCAACACAAATGCGCAGCCTAGGAAACGAAACCGAAACCACCGAGGCTAAATCTAAAAACTTTTCCTTTGTTAAAGCGGCGTACTGGACAGGTGGCGTGATTGGTATCACTACACTGTTCAACAAAATTAAAACCCTTGGCGTGGAAATGCTCACCACGGGCGATAAGTTCGAAGGGCTGCGCATTCAAATGGATGCGTTAATGGGTTCCGTCGAAGCGGGCGAACAGGCCACAGAATGGATCAAAACGTTTACCCAAAATACGCCGTTACAACTTGAAGAAGTAACCGAAACCTTTGCGCGTTTAAAATCCTATGGATTAGATCCCATGGATGGCACCATGCAAGCCATTGTTGATGCTTCCGAAAAGCTCGGCGGCGGTATGGAGCGTGTTGAGGGAATTTCACTGGCGCTGGGGCAAGCCTGGGCAAAGCAAAAATTACAGGGTGAAGAAATTCTCCAACTGGTTGAACGTGGTGTGCCTGTTTGGGACCTGCTTGAAAAAGCCACCGGTCGTAATACCCTCGAACTACAAAAATTAAGCACTCAGGGGAAACTAGGCCGTGATGTGATTAAACAGCTAACCGTTGAAATTGGCAAAAGTGCGGAAGGGGCAGCTGCCGCCAACATGGGCCGATTATCGGGTATCGTCTCTAATTTAAAAGATCAGTATCAGATATTTCTTGATACTGTTGCGAAAAGTGGCGCTTTAGATTACGCAAAAGAGCAATTAAGTTTATTGAATGCCACGGTCAAAGAAATGGCTGCCGATGGTTCATTGAAAGCATGGGCACAGCGTATTTCAGATAGCTTAGTTAGTTTTGTTGAGGGTGTGAAATCAGCGAGTCAATGGCTCTATAAGTTTAAAGACGCAATCGTTGATGTGGGCGCAGCCGCGCTTAAAATCAAACTTGCCCAAATGTTTTTGGGCTTTGGTGTTGCTGCGACGAAAGCGGTGGCATCGTTGTTTGCAGTCCAGGGCGCAATGACTAAAACGGCGGCCGTGTCTGCAACGTTAACCACCGCATTAAAAGTGGGTTTAGCCGGCGCGTTAACATTTACGGCGACGCAAATTTATCGGGTCGTTGATGCTTATCAGCAGATGAATAAAGCGGAAAGTGCTGCTCAGCAATCCGCAGAGTTAGCAAAACAAACCACTATCGAAAAAGAGGCCAAACTAAAAGCATTATCAAAACAGATTGGTATCAATATTACCAGTATGAAACAGTTCCTCTCTTTGGAAGAGAAAGGAACCATTGTTTTTGATGATGCAACACAAAGTTATCGGTTATCTAATGACGCATTAGCCGAGCAAACGCAGCGTCAAAAACAAAACGCACAGGTAATGAATGATGCCAGTATTCCAACCGTTGAGCGTTTAAAGATAAAATTTGAAGCATTGCAACGCTCTGGTGTCGATGCCACAACTGCCATTGGTGAACTTGTTGAATCAATGGACGTTGATAACACAGACAGTATTCAAGCCGTTGTTGATTCACTTGAAATATTAAAAACACAGGGGCAAATTACAGCGGACCAAATTGAAACAGGGCTGCGCCTCCAACTTAAAAACCTTGATGATAAGGAGTTAGCGGCATTAAAAGAAAACGCACCAGATACATTTGACGCCCTGGGCGTGAGTATTAAATCAATCGTTAATGATGTCGATCCACTTCGGGCACAATTTACTGCATTAGGTTTAGATTTAAATGCGTTACGCGGTGGGTTTACCGAAACAGGACAAACCGCATTGACTGCGTTTAGTTCAATTAGCACTTCAGCAACAGCGTCATCGAATGAAATAGTGAGTGCCTTTGATGCTGTATTAACTAAGTTAAGCACAACATCAGAAGTGGAAATGTTACGCGCTAAAATTGAGAAATTAGGCGCTGACGGTAAAGTGTCAGGTCAACAGCTTAGTGATATGTTGGATAACCTTACTATTAAAAGTGCCACGGTGACGCCAGGCATTAATGCGATTGAAGAAGCCTTTGATTCATTAGGTGTGGAGTCCCAATCTTCACTCGCACTTACGGCGGAATCATTAAGAAAATCCTATGAATTAATTAAAGCCAATACCACCTCTATTGATGATAAAAAAGCTGCTTTTATTGCTTATGCGAAAGCGGCAATTGCTGCGAATGATGGTGTCATTAGTTCTGAAATATCCATGCAAGCTGCGGTGCTTGGCGTATCAGAGCAGCTTAAATCATCTCGAGATAGTGTTGTGACTAATATTATTCAAGGTGGTGCTGTTATTAGTGAAAGTACCCAAAAAACAACCGATGACTTTAATGCTGAACGACAAGCAATGGATGAGACTGCGGAATCTTCTGGTACGTTAAAAAAACGATTCCAAGTTATGGCCGATACCACCGATGTGTCTGCTTTTTCATTATCCGAACTAGAAGCTCAACTTCAAAAAGTGGAAGCGCGGATGGAAAGCAACGGCAATGTTTTATTTGGGTGGCGAGCGCAGTTGGCCAGAACGCAAACTGAATTCGATAAACAAACCGTCTCTGTTATTGAACAAACAATTAAACTGCGTGAATTAGAAGCGGCCCTTGATGCCACTGAAACACCTAGCCAAGCATTAATTTCACGGACTGAAAGCTCGATTAAGTCCTTAGAAGATTTAGATGCAACACAGCTGACTAATTTATATAGCCAAATCGATACCGCAAAGGAAAAGCTTGAAGATTTAGAAACTACAGCAAAATCGACATTATCAAGTGTACAAGATGAGCTTGATACCTTAAATGGCAATGATGAAGCGGTTGAACAACGGGAGTTAGCAAGTAAGTTGGCCGATTTAGACGAACAACTTGCGGAAGCGGAAGCCTCTAACAGTAAACAAGCTATTGCTGATATTGAAAAAGCCATTCAATTAACGAAAACATTATACGCACAAAAGATAGACGCCATTCGCGCTGAGAAAGCAGAAGCGGAAACTGCATCTGATTCATCAAGTGACACCAATACAGAAACCACTTCCTCTAGCACCGAGGCAAGCGAAACCACGAAAAGCGTCAATCTGACTCTCAATATTGGTGGTGAAACGGTTACGGTTCCGACGACGGAAGCTGGCAGTGAAGATCTCCTTTCTCTATTAACCAAAAATGCACTGGTGACAGCATGATCACATTAAACGATATAACACTTCCTAGCGGTCTACGCTGGGAAGCTGATTTAGATTACTGCGCGATTAAACAAGAATCAAAAACATCGATTACCGGACGCCTTATTTTAAGTCGAGGTGAAATGAAAGAAGGGCGTCCTATTGTGTTGCAAGGTAATGGCAATGCTTGGTTAACACTCGCTGAAGCAACCACCATTAGTAATTTACGTTTAACCCCTCAAGTTATGTTGCTGAATTATCACGGTACGACTTTCAATGTCCGATGGGATTATGGCGATGCAGAACACTTTGTTGCTACGCCATTATTTGACACTGAAGATGCAGAAGGTGATGACGACCAATACACGCTTGAAACCCTAAAACTAATCGAGGTCTTAGACTAAATGACAATTTATAAAGACGACATAAAGCTATTTGAATCAAAAGTAATGACCGATGAGTCAGACGGTGGCGGTGCGATGACCGACCAGGAAATTATTTCTGGTGAGCATAATTCTATCTTTCCTGATATTTCGGATTTAGACCGTGCTTATGGTGTTGTAAATATTCGTTCAGTTCATTTAAAGGTTGATGCAGACTCGGATGAAACTTACTACGGCTCAACTATAGGGCTTTCGGAAACACCTGTCGATGATATGGTTGAAGTTACATTAATGAGCGTTAATGACCCTTACATCGAGCGAGAAGAGACTGCAGATTTGATAGAACAGTATCTCACTGTCGGTGCGAAGTACGGCGGTGAACTTTTTTATGACCATATTAAAGGACAGCGAACCATTAAGCTCATGCAACGTACCTCTAGAGATGTACCGAATGCGGGGGACGTTTTGGTGGTATCCGATTTGGAAAACGATAGTGAGCAATATTGTCGTTTAATCAATGTTAGTTCAGAAATATTAGATTTTGAAATACAAGTGTACGGCGCATTTGACCTTAAAATAGTAACTTGTGAAATATCAGAACCTTTGCGATATGGGTTTAAAGGTGGAACACCAAACCCGTACATGAGTCAACTTAGTTACTCTAGGGTTTATGAGGTTTCAGTAGCAGACGCTAGTAAATATTACGGTACTAAACAACTTTCTGATAATGGAACCTTTGGCAGTAAATCAGTTCAGGTTGAGGGCATTTATAATCAATTAGTGCCTTCTGCACGTATCGACAATGCGATTGTGAATCAACCTATCGCAGAATTAGTAGATGCAATTGCAAACACTAGCGCAGATGGAACAAGCACGACCACTGTTCCGATGTTCTTAGAATCTCAATCATTACTTGTCGATATAGAAAACCAAGGGTATGTCTATGTTCAAACACTAATACCAACACCTTCGCTAGGTACGTTGATTGTAAAATATATGACGCAAGGTAATTGGTATACATTAACAGAAGATGGCACAGGAGCCTTAAGGGGGGAGGATGAATCTCACGGCGCAGGCACACTCGATGCTTTTGGTAATGTAACAATTACGACAGGAGCATTACCAGACGTTAAAAGCGAAATTATTTTTCAATGGGGCAACGTCAATGCAAATAGTGAACTTGTTGGAGATAGCGATTTTGAGTTAAATTCTAAAGTAGTTGCACAAATACCGACGGTCCCAAACAGTGCTGATATGACATTTACTTGGGATAATGGGGACAAGGTAGCTGTTTGTACCGATAGCGTTATAACTGGCGATGCGACTGGGTATGTCAAAAATAATCGAGTTAATTTCACACCAAATATATTGCCGGAACCAGGAACAATAATAACTTCTGTTTGGAGCGAGAACGTAGGTGGTGTTGATATTATCGAAGATGTTAACACATCAATGGAAGTTACAGAAAATGATACTGACTACATGTTTAATGTTGGTACAAGTAAACACCCCAATTCAATTTCAATCATTATCTCGCCATCAGATTATTCAGATGAGAATGACAGATCGAATTACACATACGAAACAAAAGCGATAACGTTATTCTTTAATGCTGATTTAGGTCGAGTATTGAAGTGGAGAGAATCGGCACTTGATGACTCATTGGCCTGGACAACGCAAGTCGGCACCTACAATAGCGCTACAGGTGATGTGACAATATCTAAGGACCTCCTTACCTCTTACTTTACGCACCGAGAATGGGGTAAAAAGCTTTCTTTCTTTGGTGGCTGGACCGTCATAAATACAGATAGAGTTAGCGTAAAATGTAATATGGTCGAGTCTATTCTAGATTTTGAAAAGGCAACGGTAACTGGGACCACAGCGCCTATAGAAAGTGGAACTTTTGACTTTACTCTAGACCAGGTTTCAATATGGATTGACCACCAAAACCGAGAGCTTGTTGATGATAACTTAGTTTTAAATTTTAACGGAGACGAAATAACAGTAAGCGAAGGATTAGCAAAAGTAAGAGGTGCGCAAGTCGGCACATTTGACCGCGATACAAATCTTTTAACATTAACACAGTGGAGTGAAGGAGACGATAGTATAAGTGTTGTTTCAGGCGTATTTAAATATCTAAACAAGTCTTACTTACAGGATGCAGTTTTTATTACAAAAGGGAACCCTGTCGCGAATAGATCGTTACAAATAAATGCAATAACTGCAGACGGTACCCACCAACTCGGTACGGCAGATGAAAATGGTGTAATTTCCGGTGGCGGTTTTTCAGGGACAATAAACCATGAGCTAGGTATTGTTAAATTGTTTAATGAAAATCTGGTTGAAGCCTTAGATATTAAATACAATTGTGTTAGCTATAATTACCTCCCGTTAGATGCAGATCAAGTTGGTATAGATCCTATTAAGTTGCCGTCAGATGGCCGTGTGGTTATCTTTGAAAAAGGCGATGTAGTTGTTGTTTATCAAGATAATAATGAAACAGTTACAGTTGAAGCGGGTGATACAGTTCAGCTTGAAGTTAGGCTTGCGACTTGTACGACAACAGCGAGTGATGCAGGTATTGATCTAGACGCTGGTACCGTATTCTTCCCTACTGATGGAACTTTTGATATTGAATATCGTTTCGAGGATATAGCTTTACTCACTTATGTTGATATTTCAGGAGCCGTTAAATTATCAAAATCATTATCTCATAACTATGACTACACCAAATCAAAAATGGCATCACTATTAATTGCAGGTGATCTTTTTGCTCGTTACACCAACTTGTTTGATCAAAAGTCTTGGTCCGGTGTTTTTAGTGACAAGCTAATAGGGAGCGAAGCCACTGTTGCTTATAACGACACGTTATACCCTATAAAAGTAACAAATGACGGTTGTATCACTGAGCGCATGGCTATCGTATTTACTTCAAGCACAGCATTTAAGTTGATTGGGGAGAACATCGGTCAAATTGCTGTTGGTGATATCAATACTGATTTTGCGCCTATCAATCCCGTTTCAGGGAAACCATATTTCACGTTAAATAAGTTGGGTTGGGGTGCTGGGTGGTCCACTAACAATGTATTACGATTTGATACATATGGTGCTGTTTATCAGCTCAATGTAATTAGAACAATCTTACAGGGCGATCGCACTAATGCATTAGAAAGCGATCAATTTGCCTTGCAGATTCGAGGCAATATCAACAAAGTAGTTATCTAAAATGATTTTATGATGCATTAATTTGAACCAACATAATTTAATATGTAAGGAATAAAATAGAAATGACTAAAACATATCCAAATAAGTTTTATCACGAAGGTATGCAAGGCGCCAGTCAAACTTATGACGCCACAGCTGGCAGTATGATTAACATTTTAAAAGATTGCCTTGTTAACGGATTCGGTGCGTTAAGTCCTTCTACGTTAGTTTACGACGCTGAAACAGGTTGGGCTAAAGCTAGTATACCTTTGGGGCACTCATATCAAGTAGATAGCATTCTTGATGTGAGTGATAGTGACGTTTCAGATTATAACGGCGAACACAGAGTAATGCAGGTTACTAACAATGACGTTTGGTTTGAGTTAGATACGGTGCCAGTGGCAGATTCAAGCGGCACAGTAGTAATTAAAATAGCACCGCTAGGTTGGGAGTTAACGCATTCTAATAATGACGGTGATGTTTGTATATTTAAACCAGCTGGGGACCTGGGGAAAGTGAGTTTACGAGTAGACAATACTGCTTTTAGTGGATGGTATGGTAGTAATTATAAAGCAGCGTTAATGAAGGTCACTATGGTTGAAAATGTTACTGATATTGATAACTACGACACTATTTACGAACATCGTTGGCCCGCTGGTAGTTACGGCAGTGACCGTAAATGGGATTTAACAGGTGATAACCGTATGATTTATTTCGCTCCTGAGTACGGAATGGGTAAAGAGCAATCATTATTCTGTGCAGGTTATATCGACTCTATTCGACCAGCCGATGAATATCATTTCGTGATGAATAGATTAAAAAGCACTGTAGCCGATTCTAATGAAAATAGATTTAACGGTGCAAGCAGCAGTTACGAATACTATACTCAATTGATTAGAAATAACGATTACACAGGACGAGTTCTGGCTCGACCATATCATCAAATAGAAGGTACGACTAATTGGTATCATTTAGGTTTATCTACTTATAGCAGTGATTCTATAGCGATGCCAAACCCTGTTGATAACGGGTTTTACATTAACAATCAACCAGCAATGGTGATGGAGTCGGGTAGTTATCTCCGTGGTTATCTACCTATTATGGTATTTCCTTTGGCTAACCACTCAACGTATAGCCGAAAGAACTTGCAGAATTTACCAGAATTTCCAGGTAAAATTTTCCGTATGTTACGTGCTACTTATGACGACCGTTCTGATTATTCAGCAGCGTTAATAGGATTCGATATTTCTACTGTTGAGGTGTAGGTTATGGCTTTTCTGAGCGATATTATATTAGGGGCTAGCGGGTTGATAGCCTACTGGCCGCTACATAAAGACAGGGCCGAAGCTAGTGGTCAGAACAATCCTATGAGCGAATGGTCAGGAAGTGTTGTTTACGATTACGATAAAAAGACATCAACCATGAATTTAGGAAGTTATAAAAGCGGTAGCTCAGCTGACGGTGATAGTGCTTTATACGTAGTTCAGCCGATGAATACGAAATGTGTAGAACTATGGGTTATGAGCGATCCTGGCTACACTAACGGGCAAGATTTCCGTGGGATTTTTGGCTTCAACTCGTTAAGTGGTGGCGCAGACGGTAACGTCGACCGAGTTATAATGACCGTTGGTGTTGCTTCTAGTTCCAGCGACAATACAAGAATGTACATTTCAGGACTTGTCGTTCCAGACTTAGAATCGAAAGACTATTTTGATACGCCTAGACACGTTGTTTTTCAATATGAGAGTGCCACCAATGAGACAGTGTTGTATTTGGATGGAGTGGTAAAATATCGTTACCCAGGTGACGCTTACGATTTGCTGATTGAAGGTCGATATTTTACACCAGGCTTGTTTCACTATTATAACAATCCTATTTACAACCTACACGGCAGGACTTATTGCTCTGATTGTGCGCTGTACGATAGACCTTTAACCATGGATGAAATTAACGCCCGTATTAACTCCGACGAGTACGAAATATCTTTACGAAGCTTACATTCACAACCGAAACCAACATGGGCACACCAGTTGACACGTGCACAAGCCAACCCTCAGTCAAATGAATTGTTAGTGTTAGAGCAAAAGCCAGAACAAAAGATAATAGGAAAGCTAGGAAATTATAATAGTCTAATAAAACAAAACGGCGAACAACGTAAAGTTGGTTATTATCAATCTACGGTTACCGTGAGTGATGTTCCAAAGCCTAACACACGTGTTTTGTGCTTCACCAATGGAGGTCAATTACTCGATGAAACTTATTCAAATGAAAGTGGCGTTTATCGGTTCGACCATTTACTAATGGATAATAAATATTTATTTGTGGCTCAGTACAATAACGGTAACAAACAAGTAGCACCGGAATACTTAGCTGCTGCCGCAGATTGGCAAACACCCACACCTTATGGGAGTTAATGCTTATGTCTCTAATCCTTTCTACTGAATTAAAGAATGCCCGGTTACAAGTCATTTGTGACGCAATAGATAATGGGAGTAGCAAGTTAGTCGTTTATAATGCAGCGCAAGATGTAATTTGTGAACTGATCTTTCCAACCCCTTGTAAGGCTGATATATCCAATGCCGTTCTAACCTTTAATGATTTAGATGAATCAATGGTGTTATTAAGTTCAACGGCAACAAATGCAAAGGTTGTTAATGATTCTGACACCGTGTTGTTTGATCTTACTATTGGTAATTCTGATAGCACGGCTGATATTAAGCTTCCAAGTACAGCACTTTATCAAGGTTCATTACTGCGCTTAAACGGGTGGACTATTAGCGAGTCATAACTATGTATTTTAAAAAGCGATGGACAAACAGCGGAATATTAGATTTTTCTAACGACGCGACTGTTTTTGATATAACCGCAAGAAATACGATTAAAGGTCCTTTATCAGATGCGGTTTTATTTCCTATTGATAGGTGGAACCAGCAAGGGAAGTTAAATTTATCAGATGAATGGAAGGACAATGGACAGTTAGAATTTGCCGTTCCAGTTGATTTTGATACCGATATCATCATTGATATGGTGGCGACTAACAGCCTGTCTGGTACCACTTCAAATGTTCACGCTGACGCAATCATTAACGTTATACCTCCACAAATAGAAATTATATCTAATGGTTTAAGTGACGCTGAATTTTATATGGATATAAACGTTAAGCGTGGAATACGAAATATAACAAAATCATTCTCAAACGTTAGTAACAAATTAAGAAAAGAGTTTGATTCTAAATTTGAGAACAGCCCCCGCCTAAAAAAAGAAATGGCCTCTCCTATTTTTGATAGTGATAAGTTGGGTCAACGTATTATCACTATATCAAGTGGACTTAAGCGTCAGAACAAAAAAATCGGCATCACGTTGGTAGATGGCGACTATGTATCTCAAGACACAAACACCATTAACAATAAATTAGACAATGTTAATGAGCATGTTAACTTTTCAATTTTATCAGGCGATAACGTAAGTAATAAGGTTTATTCAGACTTTTTATACCCTGCGCGATCTGATTGTGAAAGGTCTAATAAATGGATGGAAGCAGACAGATTAAGAAGAGAGTGGGAAACGCAATTTCAGGATGGAATTGCTTATCGATACGATAAAAAGTCCTATTTTGAAGATGGCGTTCAGCCAGTTGGTTATCGACCAACAATAATAAAACCCGTTGAGCCAATCACCCCTGTAGTAGTCGCACCATTAAACTTCCTGAGTTTATGGGATCCAAGCGGTATTCTTGAATTCTTACGAATTGAACTGGATGCATTAATAATTATGAATGAAATAAGTATTTATCACATTGCTGATGACGGTACAAAAAGCGCGATTCATCCAGTAAGTGCTTCTCTTGAACTTGATATTGATTCGCAGGTTTGGAGCTTTAAAGGTCAACTACTTGGTGCTGATAGCCTAACCTGGTTAACGTATCGAGCAAACTTTGAAATCAATGTAAATGGTCATCAATTATTGTTTGTATTGCGTGAATATTCTCGATCCAGTAGTTTTGCGAGCGATGCTTATACTTTTACAGCTGTTACCAACACTCAATGGTTATTTTCACCCTATGCGAATTTATATAGCGGCGCTGTTGAAAATGAAACGGGTATTTGGCAAATAGTAGAAGACATACTGACTCAAGAAAATTTCACCTTGAGTCGAGCGTTAACACCTGAATGGATATTGGCACCTGATTCATTTAGTTACCTCAATAAAACACCTATTGAAATGGCAATACAAGCAGCCCAAGCCAGTGGCGCAATATTACAGCCGAATAAAACGGGCAATAGTCTTGATGTTCAACCGCGTTATAAAGTCAGTCCATGGAATTGGAATACATTAACGGATGAGCAATGCGACCATGTTATTAATGCCGATTACGTAATTACTGAATCAAGTAGTGATAATACAATCACTGAGATAAACCGAGTATTAATCAGCGGAGAAACACATGGTGTCATCACTGATGTGGTTAAATCGGGTACCGCAGGCGATGTACGAGGCAGTGACGTTGTGAGTAACCTATCGCAGGATCATAATGTCAATATGGAACTAGCCCGTAATATGATGGGGGATAGTGGTGATCAAGAAATACTTGGTTTAAGCCTTCCTTTATTGGCACCGGATTCTGATTTTGGATTGTTATTACCGGGGGAAATTGTACGTATTGTTTATACCGATAAATCAATTACCGGTTTATGTTTAAGCAACAGTATCCCTATTCAATCCATTACCGATGTATCTCAATCAGTTAAATTGGAGCTTAATAATGGCTACCGTTAATATTACCAAACAATTTAAATCTCTCCTGACTGATACAGTTCGTTTTCGTGCTGAAGTATTAGTCTTAGATGAAACACTTAACCGAGTAAAAGTTCAATGGGGAGATTACAAGCTATGGGTCACAGCAACCTTATCTTTGGCCGTTGGTGATCAAGTCTTAGTTGAAGATGAAAAAGTTGTCAGTAAATTGCCTGATTTACCTTATCTGCAAGTTGAAATTAGTTAGCCGTTAACAATTAAAGGAAAACCAGAAAATATTAATATTTGGTTTTCCTCTTCCAGCTATGACTCTATTGCATCAATTGCTATTTTATATTTTTAAGCATTGCTTTTGATTGTGTAAAAGTCTCCTCCTCCATTTCTATTCCTATAAATTGTCTATTAAGCGCTAAGCATGCCTTTCCAGTCGATCCCGAACCCATAAAAGCATATAAAACCACATCATTTTCTTTACTACTTGTTTTAATAACATGTTCGAGTAAAGGTGCAGGTTTTTCACAAGGATGCTTGCCTGGATAATATTGTACAGGTGCGTAAGTCCAAACATCAGTATATGGCACATCACATGTAAGCTTAAAAGGGCGCCTTAGGTTGTTGTATTCTTGTTTCAGTTCATCATACTGACGAACCAGTGTTTGAAATTTTGACTGCAGTGTTAAATATTCATTCGTTAGCTCTGGATGAGAGCGTAATAATTTCGCATTGTGAGCAGCAAAGAGTTGTTGCAATTGATTATATTGTTGCTCGTTGGGAAGTTTCCATTGGCTAGACGAAAACCAGTGGGAGCACATTTTAGTGCCTGTAGCTTCATTAATTTCTTTTGCTGAAATATTCAATGAACGTTTAGCGTCAATAAAATAATCAATTAATGGTTTGAATACGTCTTTTTTTAATTCACTGCATTTTGTTGCATAACCATTTGCTCCTTTAGCAAAACCTTCCGAACCATAATGACCAGCAAAAATAATACGCTCTGTTGCTGGGAAAAAAGCGCGTAGGCTTGGTTTATGGGCTCTTTTCCAAACACCTGAAGGTTTTGCCCAAATAATATGATTGAGGACTTCAAATCGCGACCGTATAAGCATTTCAGTATCGGTTGCTAACTTGGAACCACAAAAAAGGTACAAACTTCCTGTTGGCTTTAATATTCGCCAAAATTCGACAAGCACCTCATCAAGCCAGGCTAAAAATGTTTCAACATTAGGCCATTGATTATCCCAAGCGTTTTTTTTAACTTGAAAATAAGGGGGATCGGTAAGAATAAGATCAACAGCGTCGTCAGGAAGGGTTTTTAAATAATTTAAACAATCAGCGTTAATAAGGCGAAGTTGCCCGTTATGTAAAATATGTTCGTCCATTTATGCTCCTATAAAAAGAGCCTTGAATACATAAGTAAGCAAGCTACAAGGGTAGCTTGCTTGTATTTTTGTTGCTTCCTCTTCAGCTATTAACTGAGTCTCAGGTACTCAAGGCATCAAAAACATAAAAAGTATATCGAAACACAAAAGGGCTGTATATAAAAACAGTTGTTTTGGGTGGATTTAATCGTAAATAGATAAATATGAAAATTGGCTTTGTACCAATTAAAGTCCTAAAAATGAAAATAAATTATTTTTTCATTTTAAATCAAGTGTTTGTTTTTGTTGTTCCATAATCGTGCCAGTATAACGTGGGTTGATCTTCGGAACCTTGGGAAATTGACTGCTGTGTTGAATTGACCATGTAAAACCTTATTTGTACGATATTATTTTTGCTAGTAATGGCTCTTAACAGATAAGTGTATCAGTTTCTTCATCTTTTAGTTCATTATAGTCTTGTTTAATGTCTTCATAAAAGGTTGCAAAGCTGATTCCTATATAAGGCGCAAGCCATAATAAAGCAATCCCAGAGGTTAATATTGCGAGTATTGCCCAGCCAATAAATCGACAGCTTAGATAAAAGGCTTTTAATTTGTTTCCTTCCATTAGCATTTTGCTTTTTTGCATAGCTTCAATAGGGGAAATTGAAGGATCATCATGGATGATATAAAAAGTTAAGCAATATGCATAGGCCGCGATAATACCTGGAATGATTAATAATAATGACCATAGGAAAACGATAACTGAAATAAGTAATTTAGCGCTGAGTGCGGTAACGAAATGATTAAAGCCACTAAATATATGTGAAAATTCTGCTTTATTATTGCGACATAGATTGAGGTATAACGTAATAAATCCTAGTGATATTGGACCGGATATAATTAATAAAATAACAGGGCCGACAAGGGATACTTTTTGTAACACGAGATTAAGAATACAAACAACCAAGGTCGCACCTACTACTAATGCCCATTTACCACGCAATGACTTCCTTGCTTTGGCAGTTATTTCTTGGTTTGGCGTTGTCGATAAATTGTTCATTACAGTTCCTGCTTTATTCGCTGTATTAATACGTTAAGAGTAAAATAAATATCGCCATAATATACCACAGTTAAATAATCATCACTTATTGTTAATTTTCACGGGACTTTGTGGTCAGGAAGTTAATTGAGTTTTGTAATGTGGAAGAGACAAAATAATGTCAGTTGAGCATGAGTGAATATGGAAAACCACTGATCGTTGTTAAATGAAGCTACGTAAGATGATGAAATATAAACTTGTTATTTCATCATCTATTATGACTGTGTTTTACTGCGTATAAGTATCTAAGAAATTGCCAATTTTATTGATTGCAGTGGTTAATTCATCGACCCTTGGTAGACAAACAACACGAAAATGATCCGGTGAATGCCAGTTAAATCCAGTTCCTTGAACAACTAGAATTTTTTTGTCCATCAATAGATCAAGTACAAAGCGTTGATCATCTTTAATATTGAATTTTTTCTGATCAAGTTTAGGGAATAAGTACAATGCACCATTGGGTTTAGTACAACTCACTCCTGGAATATCATTAAGTAACTTCCAAGCAGTTTGAGTTTGGTCGTATAAACGGCCACCAGGGATAATCAGTTCATTAATACTTTGATAGCCGCCAAGTGAGGTTTGAATTGCATGTTGCATCGGCACATTGGCACAAAGTCGCATACTTGCAAGAATTTCTAGTCCGTTAATATAATCCCGCGCTTTATTTTTTGTGCCGCTAATCATCATCCATCCAACCCTAAACCCACACACGCGATAAGATTTTGATAAACCATCAAAGGTAACTATTAGAATATCGTCAGCCAGCGTAGCAAGCGGAACGTGGACTGCATCGTCGTAGGTGATTTTTGAATAAATTTCATCGGAGAAGATAATTAAATTATGCTGGCGTGCTAATTCAATAATTTCTTCTAATAGTGCTTTGCTATAAACCGCACCGGTTGGATTGTTTGGGTTAATAATTACAATCCCTTTGGTTTTAGAGGTGATCTTTGATTTCATATCGTTGATATCAGGAAACCATCCTGCTTGTTCATCACAGGTGTAATGTACCGCTTTTCCGCCTGATAAATTCGCCGCTGCAGTCCATAAAGGGTAATCAGGCGCAGGCACTAATAATTCATCACCATTATTAAGTAGCCCTTGCATTGACATAACGATTAATTCACTGACCCCATTACCGATATAAATATCTTCAGTATCAAGCGATAGTAATCCTTTTGCTTGGTAATGTTGCATGATTGCTTTGCGAGCAGAAAAAAGGCCTTTGCTATCACAATATCCTTGGCTTTGCGGTAGATTTTTAATCACATCCATTAGAACTTCTTCGGGGGCTTCAAAACCAAAGGGAGCCGGATTACCGATATTAAGTTTTAAAATTCGTTGTCCTTCATCTTCTAATTTCTGGGCTTGTTTTAGTACAGGCCCACGAATGTCATAACAAACATTATCTAATTTATGGGACTTTTCAATGGAATACATAACAACCTCTTAGCATAAAAGAAAACGGATTTGATAGGACAAACCACACTCGACAAACAGTGGTTTGTAAAATTACCTGATATTGAACACTGTGTGAAGCAAATAAAGCGTTGTTGTGGCTTTTTTTATTAAAAAAATTCAAGTATTGTTGAAATTATTGAATGAAGTTGGTGTGATGCTGAATTTGTTTTTTACATTTTGTCTCATTTGACAGGCTGTTTTATAGTTTTTAACTGATTATAATATAGCCATTTAGTATCACTAAATTTCAATTTGCCTAGTGAATTATCAAGGGTATATCCTTCTCTATGATTGAAATAAAACATTTAAAAACATTATCGACGTTGAATAATACGGGTAGCTTAGTTGAAGCCGCACGGCAATTGCATTTAACGCAATCGGCGTTGTCTCATCAATTAAAAGAGTTAGAAGGGCGGTTAAATTGCTCTTTATTCATCCGTAAATCAAGACCCATTCGGTTTACTATTTCGGGATTACGTTTACTTGATTTAGCAAAGCAAATATTACCTGAAATTCGCAGTGCAGAGCGTGACCTTGCTAGATTTGTTTCAGGCGATGCTGGGCGCTTACATATGGCTATTGAATGTCACTCTTGTTTTCAATGGTTAATGCCAGCGATAGATAAGTTTCGAGATGATTGGCCTGAAGTGGAATTAGATTTTTCTAGTGGCTTTAGTTTTTTACCGTTGCCTGCGTTAAAACGTGGAAACCTTGATTTAGTAGTTACGTCAGATCCTCAACCATTAGAAGGCATTAGTTATATTCCTTTATTTAGTTATCAGCAAATGTTGGCGTTAAGCCGGCATCATCGTCTTGCGAGTAAAACCTATATTGAACCTGAAGATCTTAGCCAAGAAACAATGATTACTTATCCGGTGGAAAAAGATCGTCTCGAAATTTTCAATAATTTCCTTACGCCTGAAGGTGTGTCTCCAGCTAAAATCCGTCATGCCGATATGACCGTTATGATGTTGCAATTGGTTGCGAGTGGACGTGGCGTAGCAGGACTGCCGAACTGGGCATTATTTGAATATCTGAAAAAAGATTATGTTGTCGCACGTCGTTTAGGAAAAGAAGGTGTGTGGGGGACATTGTATGCGGCTGTACGCGAAGAACAAAAGTCATTGCCTTATTTACAAGATTTTATAAAGACAGCGATAGAAAGTTGTTTTACGCACCTAAAGGGAATAAAAGTCGCAAACGAAGATTAAGGTCAAACTGTGTGTTTTTCGGCTTGCCAGATAATCGGCTTTCCGTTATGGTCAACAGTTCTCTAATTTATTGACCGATGAATCAATATTGGTTAGTAGAATAATAAAAAAATTAAACCGCATAAAAAATATTGTAGATACTTACTTCACTCCTTGAGCGGGTAAACAATAATAAAAACTAAAACTAACTTTTGAGCACGTATTAGTGCCGTGGGAAAAATAATGATTAATACCGATGACTTACATATTAAAGCAATTAAAGAACTCCTTCCCCCAATCGCTTTATTAGAAAAATTTCCGTCAACTCATGCTATTAGCAAAACAGTTTCTGGAGCGCGTCTTGCCATTCACAATATATTAAGCGGTAAAGATGACCGTGTCTTAGTGATTATTGGCCCTTGTTCAATTCATGATACCAAAGCAGCATTAGATTACGCTGAAAAACTTGCTCCATTACGTGAAAAATATAAAGACTCTTTAGAAATTGTTATGCGTGTTTATTTTGAAAAACCACGTACAACAGTGGGTTGGAAAGGATTGATTAACGACCCTGAATTAAACCATACCTTTAATATTAATAAAGGATTACGTACTGCCCGTAAATTATTGTTAGATATTAATGCGATGGAATTACCTGCTGCCACTGAATTTTTAGATATGATCACGCCACAATACATGGCTGATTTAATGAGTTGGGGAGCAATCGGTGCACGTACTACAGAGTCACAGGTTCACCGTGAATTAGCTTCTGGTCTTTCGTGTCCAGTAGGATTTAAAAATGGTACTGACGGTACAATTAAAGTGGCTGTCGATGCGATTGGTGCTGCAAATGCTTCTCATCATTTTTTATCGGTTAATAAATTTGGCCACAGTGCAATTGTCCAAACAACGGGTAATCCGGATTGTCATCTAATTTTACGTGGTGGTAAATTACCAAATTATAGTGCAGAAGATGTTGCGAAGGTGAAAGCTGGACTTAAAAAATCAGGTCTTGATGAAACACTTATGATTGACTTCAGTCATGCGAATTCAGAGAAAAAATTTGAAAATCAAATGAAAGTTTGTACAGACGTTTGTCAGCAGATTGCTAGTGGTGATAAAGCGATTTCTGGTGTTATGGTGGAAAGTCATCTTATTGAAGGTCGTCAGGATCTGAAAGAAGGTGTTGCACCGACTTATGGTCAAAGTATTACAGATGCATGTATTGGTTGGGTTGATACAGAGAAATTATTGTCGGACTTGTCTACTGCAGTATTAGCGCGTCGTGGCTAATATTAATTAGTCCAATGATGGATTGATTACACTATAAAAAAACACTGCTTTTGCAGTGTTTTTTTATTGGTAAATTTGTTGAAGAGTTAATTTTCTATGGGTTTAAACGTTTGATTTCCCATCCATTTTCTGATGCTTCATAAATAAAGCGATCATGAAGTCTGTCTGCTTTACCTTGCCAAAATTCGATTCGTTCAGGGACAACACGGTAACCTCCCCAAAATTCGGGTAAAGGCACTTCTTTTCCTGCAAATTTATCTTCGAAATATTTAACTCGTTGTACGAGGGTTTCACGGTTATCAAGTTCTTGGCTTTGATGCGATGCCCATGCGCCTATTCGGCTTCCTCTGCCACGGGTTTGAAAATAGGCATTGGACTCTTCAGTTGTAATTCTTTCAACTTTGCCTTCAATACGTACCTGTCGTTGTAGCATATTCCAATGAAAAAGCAGCGCAGTAAATGGATTTTGTTCTAATTCTTGTGCTTTATGGCTGCCATAATTAGTAAAGAAAACAAATCCTTTTTGGTCCACTTCTTTTAAAAGTACAACCCGTGATGAAGGTCGCCCTTGAGGTGTACTAGTGGCAATCGTCATTGACTCTGGTAGGATAATACCTGAATTTTCAGCTTCCTTAAGCCATGCCTTAAAAAACGAAATAGGATCATCAGTGGTTGTTAATGTTTTGTTTTCGATGAGTAGTCCTTGGCCAAGGGTCAAAGCGCAACGTATTTTACTGATAAGTGACATGCTATCTTCTTATTTTAATTAATATCGGAGTATTCGAAGTGTATAATTTGTTAGAAATTTTGTCGAATAATTCAGTTATTTTAGCGAGAGAATAATTAATGGGTAAAGTTTACCATCATGCAGTGCAAATATATTATGAAGATACCGATCATTCTGGCGTCGTTTATCATCCTAATTTTTTAAAGTATTTTGAAAGAGCAAGAGAGCATGTGATTGATAGTCGTCGGTTAGATCGTTTATGGCGTGAAAAACATCTCGGATTTGCGGTTTACAAAGCCAATATGACATTTCAAGATGGTGTTGAGTTTGCTGACATTTGTGATATTCGAACCACCTTCAAGTTAGATGGAAAATTTAAAACATTATGGCGTCAGGAAGTTTGGCGTGAGAATGCAACTAAAGCCGCTGTTATAGCTGATATAGAAATGGTGTGTTTAGATAAGAATAAACAATTACAGCCGATTCCCGAGGAGATATATAAAGAGTTAGTCCTATCTTGTTAGTCTCATTGACCGCTGTTTTAGTGTTAATTTTCACAAAGATAAAATAAGTTCATGTATTTACTTGCGGATTTCTTTTTAATGTTTAAATTTATTAGGTAGTGTAATTAATCATAATAAAATTTAGGGAGGATATGTGTTGATAACAAATGACGAACGACGTGATTTTCGACGTATGGCGATTGAAGCTGCTGCAACAATAACAATTGGTGACACGCAATTGCAGGGAACTTGTAAAGATTTAAGCAGCACAGGAATGTTAGTTGAGTTAAATGAAGCTTATTTAAATCCCGAGGATATCGTACAAATTGTATTAAGCACGCATGATTCTCGTTTTCCTCCTTTAGATGTAGAAGCGCGTATTGTCAGAGTGAGTGAAGAAGATGGGATGTTTATTGTTGCGACGGAGTTTTTAAAGGTTAAATAATTGACGGAAGTGTTTTTTATTGAGGCATTGTTTTTTAACTATTATTAAAATTCGATGTCTTATTGCTATTTATATTTTATTCAAAAATTATCTGCATTAAATTGTGTTATGTTGATAGCTGAACCCAGTGTTTTAGGGTTGACGCTGATAGCAATGCAGTGGTCCGAGTCAGGATAAATTAAACAATGATACCAAACTGCATCGCTTGATAATGCGTGTTTATCGGCCATGCTTAAAGTGATATTATCATTAAACGTAGCTGTCGCAGATGAATTTATATGAAAGCTGAATGTATCTAATCCAAAACTAATTCCAATTCCCATCGCTTTGACAAAAGCTTCTTTTAGTGTCCAATATTCAAAAAATCGTTGTTGCTTTTTATCGATAGGTAAAGAGAGTAAAGAGGTTGCTTCTTGATTTGAAAAATAACGTTTAGCAATACTATCAATGCTGATTTTTCTGCTGATATTTTCTACATCACAACCAATATCATGCGCTAAACACACACTGCAAATTATTAATTGATCATTATGACTTAAGTTAAACTTTAACGGAACGGAAGTATTACTAAGTGCTGGTTTGCCATGCTTATTAATTGTGAATTCAAGCTCATGAGGTTGGCAATCAAGATACAAAGCTAATACTGTGCGAACAAAAGCGCGGGTGATAATAGCGGTATGCTGGCTTTTATGCTGACGGTAATTAAGAATTTTTTCTATTTCAGCTTGACTGAGCAGTGACTTTAAAGCGGAGAGTTGCTCTAGCGATGAAATCTTATCCGGTGTGATTGTCCATAAATGAACATCATTGGAAGTAAGCTGTTGTTTGGGGATTGTTACATCAAAGAACACAAAAAAATCCGTTGGTTGCTAGCTAATTTAAAGTCAATAAGAGATAGATAAACTATCTCTTATTATATCTGCAACATTATTTAGATTGCTGTTCCAGTTCGGCACTTAGGGAAACAAGCTGTTTATTAATTTCACGACGTTCTTTTGAAATTTCAGCAACTTTAATAATCAGATCATCAACACGATCTTCGTAGTCAGATAACATATTTCTGATAATGCTAGTAATGTCTTCATGGCTCATATCAGGTTTAATGTAGTCCATTAAATTTGAAAGTAGATCAACACGTTTTCTGTTATCACGGATTTTGCGTTCATTATCTAAAATTTCACGTTTTAATTTATTTCTTTGGCGAGTGTGTTTTACCACATCAAGTACATTACCCATAAATTTCACCTTCTTAGTAATTATAAATGTCAAAAATTGTTATTGTGTATGGCAATAACGCTTAATATTTTTAGAAAAATCATTATACATATTGTAATAGCTAACGGGAGCCTTATTTTCTGAATTTATGTTTTACCTCTATTTTCTGTGTGGATTGGTCGATAGTTTAATCAATTGTGATAATAATTGTACATGCCATCAGATATTTAGAAGTGGTATTTATTGATTGTGTTGTTTGACTTTTACTCGATTATTGGTGTCCCGACTACTTCGAATTAAATCGTTATCCGTATGATGTGTGGTTGATTTCGCTATGCGATCATATAGAACAACATTAACGCTTGCGGCAAGGTTAAGGCAACCAATTGTTGGTATATAAACAACATGGTCAGCTTGATTAATTACCTGTTGTTTGATCGTATTGTCTTCCGGTCCAAAAATATAGAGTGCGTTGATTGGGTGTTGGAATGTGGGCAGAGGCGTGGCACCTTCGACTAAATCAACACAAACCACTTTTGTGTCTGGATGCTTATTCGCAAGTAAATCATCGACCGGTGTTAGTGGAATCGTCGAAGATATTTTTTTAGTGTCAGTATTAAGTTTTACCCCGCGATCATATCGGGTTCCCGTATAAAGTACGCTATTTACGTTAAAACAACCCGCTGCGCGCATAATTGCGCCAACATTTGTCGCACTTTTAGGATTTGTTAACCCAATTATTATTTGTTGTTCAGGCATTGTGTTTACTTTGAGAGAAAAGAGAGGGCTATAGAGTAAAGATAAGCAATAAAATGGTCAAGAGAGCTAAGGGAAATCAGCCCCATGAAGAGGCTGATTAATTAACTATTTTGCTTTAGCGACAGCATCATTAATTAATGGTTGTAATTCACCTTGTTGAAACATTTCTAAAATAATGTCACAACCACCAACTAATTCACCGTTTACCCAAAGTTGTGGAAAAGTAGGCCATTGTGCATATTCAGGTAATGTGGCACGAATATCTGCATTTAATAGAATATCTACGTAAGCGAAGGGTTGACCACATTTCATTAATGCTTGAGATGCTTGTGCTGAAAATCCACAGCTTGGTAATTTTGGTGAGCCTTTCATGTACAGTAAAATTGTGTTTTCGCTGATTTGTTCTTTAATTTTATCTAGAGTTTCCATTATTTATCCATTCTTTATTTATATTTAAACGACTTAATATAGAGGTTTTCACGTCGTTAGAGTATATTTATGTGTACCCTAGCTTACCCGTTATTAAATGGTGTAATCAAGGAACTTAAAAATTCAATACGCGCTTCGCTATTGTTTTATAATATATATATTGACTTAGATCAATTTATTAGTGAGAATCTATTTATAAACAAATCTTTATTTTCATAACAAAATATCGATAAATTTTTATTTTTCGATATTTCAACGCATTGAAATAAAAGTAAAACATATTAAAGATTTAATGTGTTTTTAAGTCTATAAATAAATGCCAACATTTCATTTGGAGATTAAAATCATGGCTTTTGAATTACCAGCTTTACCTTACGCAAAAGATGCATTAGAACCACATATTTCAGCTGAAACTCTAGAATTTCACTACGGTAAACATCACGCAACTTACGTACAAAAATTAAATGGTCTTATCGAAGGGACTGATTTAGAAAGCAAATCTTTAGAAGATATTATCAAATCAAGTGAAGGCCCTGTATTTAATAATGCAGCACAAGTATGGAATCATACTTTTTACTGGAATTGTCTTGCTCCTAATGCGGGTGGAGAACCAACGGGTGAACTAGCTGACGCAATTACTAAAAGTTTTGGTTCATTTGCTGAATTCCAAGCAGCTTGGAACGATAAAGCAGTGAACAATTTTGGTTCATCTTGGACATGGCTTGTTAAAAAAGCTGATGGCGCATTAGAAATTGTTAATACATCAAATGCAGCTACACCATTAACTGACGAATCTATTACAGTTTTATTAACTGTTGATCTATGGGAACACGCTTACTATATCGATTACCGTAACGTGCGTCCAAACTACTTAAATGGTTTTTGGGCTTTAGTTAACTGGGATTTCGTAGCAAAAAACTTTGCTTAATAAATCACATTAAATAATTTTAAAACCTTAATAATTTTATTAAGGTTTTTTTTCGCCTATCGAAAATGGATGGCAAATCATTATGTAATGGATGCTGTTAACTTGTTGCTTAGGTTTTATTTTGTGTAATGGCCCGAGAACGATTTCATTTTTATATATAAACGGCAAATCGCTTTGCTGAAGTAATAGTAAGCTGTTTCGAGCCTTCTGAAAAAGAGTGCCATCAGAATTAACCCGGCAAGGAAAGACAACATTAATAGTAAGCCCATCGTTGACATACTCTTGTCTTGATAATCCTTAATTAAGTTCAGGATCTTTTTTTGTTCTAGTGTAATTCGAATATAACCAATCTTTTTATCTCCATCATAAAGTTCAGAAACATAAGGAACAACACCAGAAATTGGTACAGCATCGTCTTGATTTATTTGAAGGATGTTCTCTAGGGGTAATACGCCTTCCGATTGGTAAAGTATTTGACCTAAATTATCATAGATCGTTGCATCTCTTACGATAGGATCATGGCCTAAATTATTAATAAGAAGTGCCAGTTCTTTATCTTGTTTTTTGATAAGGTAACGGGTTGATTCAGCTGCTGCTAAATGACTCAAAGATGCAGCAAATTTTTGGGTTTGCTGATATTTAATTTCATTAGATGTCGTTGTTAACATACTGAACTGATAAATAATTACGCCAACAACAATAAACAAGCCAACTATTTGTAATGCGCGTAATAGATAATACAATTTTTTCATCATTTATGGTTATTCCTTCCAAACTCACTTGCAATGACAGATCGCAATAGTTATCTTGTATTCATTTTTTCTAATACTTAACCGCATTTAAGGCGTAATTGAGTTAGTTATTTATACATATATAGGTATTCTACAGTGGAAATAGTACAAAATCTTCTAATTCAATCAAACTCCTCATCATTAATCGAGTGGAGAAATAATGTAAAACAGCATGTTACAGGACTAAACGAATTGTTTTACGAAAATGGCCGATTTACCCAGACAGTATCAAATACATTCAATGAATCTTCATCATTAATTGTTTTTGCAGAGCAGTTTCTCGGTGAGCAATTAATGGGGTTGTTATCTTTACTAGATAAAGAAGGCACTCAAACAGTACGTTTGTATTCGCCAGAGTTGATTGAAAATACAGTTGTTATACGTTTGGCATTGAGTAATCAAAATCTTGGATTGAAAGAAAGTTTAGCCCAATTCTGTCAACAACAAGTAATAGATTTTGCGTTAATGCCTCAGTTTCCAGATTGGAGTCAGCCCGGTCTTGTATTGATGGATATGGATTCTACAACGATTCAAATTGAGTGCATCGATGAAATTGCACGTTTATACGGTGTTGGCGAGCAAGTCTCCGCTGTCACAGCCTTGGCAATGCAAGGAAAATTAGACTTCAATCAGAGTTTACGTACTCGAGTAGGTAAACTTAAAGACGCACCTGTTAGTATTTTACAAGATGTCGCAGATAATATGCCGTTAATGCCTGGGCTATTGGCATTAATTAAAAATTTAAAAAAATCCGGTTGGAAGGTTGCTATTGCTTCGGGTGGTTTTAATTATTTTGCTGATCGATTAAAACAAGATCACGGTTTTGATGCGGCAGTGTCTAATTCCTTAGAAATAAAAGATGGCATGTTAACCGGTGAAGTGACCGGTGAAATCGTTAATGCTGACGTTAAAAAGCGCACTTTATCGGAGTTGGCGGAACAATTTGATATTCCGATGTCACAAACCGTGGCAATTGGTGATGGTGCAAACGATTTATTGATGTTATCTGCATCTGGTATGGGCATTGCTATTCATGCCAAACCGATTGTTCAAGAAAAAGCTGAAGTTTCAATTAACCATACAGATCTTCAAGGTGCACTGTGTATTTTAAGTGCCGCTCATCAGGATAATAGTTGGGCTTAAGGTTAGATGGACTCAATTAAATCGTAATAGGTGTAAATTCATATATGGAAGTATTAGATCAAAATGGTGAAACCGTTACGATAGATCGAGGGTATCGGTTTGGCGATGATTTCTTTCGTTTATTGAATTTTGTTAAAAGCCCTGATTGTAATGATTCAGGGCGAAACTCAATGGAAGATCAGTGCGATATTTTTTATCGCGATATTATGAATTATGCCTTTGTTGATTCACATAACCAACATTTAGCAGATGGACGTTTTGACTTAGCGGCTAAAAATTTAAATGAAATAAATAACTTATCCTTAGATTACTTAACGGGATTAAGAAATAGAGAGTTTTTAAAACGAAAAATAACCTGTTTAGAAGATGATATTTATCAAGAAGTTATTTCAGATTTTTCTTTAATAATATGTGATTTAGATCATTTCAAACAGGTAAACGATTCCTTTGGCCATTCTGTTGGTGATGACACGTTAGCGCTGTTCGGGAAATTAATTCTTGAGAATACTCGACCTTCTGATATTGCCTATCGCTATGGAGGGGAAGAATTTTTAGTGTTGCTTCCTGAAACCAATTTAGCAGATGCAGTGGTTGCTGCTGAACGGATCCGAATTGCGATTGATGATCGATTGCATATAGGACATTTTGGTTTAAATAAAATAACGGCCTTTGATTTATCTCGTTCAGAGATGGTCGATGGTGATGATATTCATATTAATGATACCTTTTTCCTTTCTCGTGATATCACTTGTAGTTTTGGTGTCGCAAATTACTTGGATTGCGGTCAGTCAGATGAAACCCTATTTGTGCGTGCCGATGAAAATTTATATATAGCTAAGGAAGAAGGGCGTAATCGCGTGTCATATTAATTTAAACTAATATATTATCTTCCACTGAAATGCTTTCCAGTCTCCACTTTTCATTATAAAACGAAATTATAAATCAAATCTAAAGCTGTTATGCTATATCCTTACTATCAATGCATATGCAATAGGGATCTTTCGATGCGATTTAAACATACCATAATGATACTATTTACAGTATTTAGTCTGCTCTCTTCGTTACCTAGTTTTTCCGAGCAAGTTTCTTCTTCCCATTGGAAAGAGTGGGTTATCGATCGTCATTCTGATTTCAATTGTCCCTGGCAAATATCTGCGAGCCACAAAAAGGTATGTAGTTGGCCGAGTAAATTTATCGGTAAGATAACTCAAGCAGGCATGCAATTTGAATTATCTGTTCAATTATTTAGCCAAGAAGAAATGCTAAGATTGCCTGGGAGTAAGCAAAATTGGCCGACTAATATCACGATAAATGGTCAACAAGCTGCGGTGAGTGATATTAATGGTGCGCCACAAATTCATTTACATCGTGGTGTCAATATTATTCGCGGATCCTTTTTATGGGCATCTGTACCCGCTCAGTTAACGTTACCTGATTCTATTGGATTAGTTCAATTATCGAAAAATAATCAAGCATTACCTGTTAATATTATTAACAACCGCCTTATCTTATCGGTTAGTAAAAATATTTCTCAAACTGAGAATCAAAATTCGCTAAAAATACAAGTGTTTAGAGCGATTCAAGATAGTGTTCCTATTCGTTTAACGACGATTATTAAATTATTTGTTAGCGGCAAAGCAAGAGAAGTGAATATTGGCCAAGTATCTCTGCCAAATAGTGAAAGTATTTATTTAAATTCGGCACTTCCAGCCAGACTTGAAGAAGATGGCATGTTACGTGTTCAGGTCAAACCGGGCATTTATGAAATAACACTTGGCAGTCGTTTCAATACCAATATTAAAACTATTTCGACAAATAAAGTCTCTCCTGAATGGCCGGAAGATGAATATATATCCTTTATTGCCAATTCAAATATTCGAGAAGTTAAAGTAGGTGGTGTAAATAGTATTGATACGTCATTGTTTGATATACCTGCGCAATGGAAAACCTACCCCACTTATAGATTGAAACCATCTCAACAATTAACCTTTTCTACAATAGTGCAGAGTGAAGCGAATAGTGATCGAAATGTGATTAATATTAATCGCGATATTTGGTTATCTTTTGATGGTCAAGATGCAATTAGTAAAGATAATATTACAGGGAAAATGCATCAAGGCTGGCGTTTAAATGCCGATAAAAGTGTCCAATTAGGTCGCGCAACGGTGAATGATTCGCCTGTGCTAATCACCAATGATGCAGGTAATCAAGGTGTAGAAATTCGCAGTCCAAATATAAATTTACAGGCAGTGAGTTCGATTGAAAAAATTGATCGGATAAATGCTATTGGATGGCAAACCGATGCGGCAAGGTTAACTGCTAATATTCATCTGCCACCTGGATGGCGGGCAATTTATGCGAGTGGTGTCGATGGAATTGACGGTACTTGGATTCAAAAATGGAGTTTATGGGATATCTTTTGGTTAATGGTTTTGATTGCAGTAGCGAATAAATTTATTGGTTTAAAAGGGGCGGGATTAATGGTCGTGACCTTAGTATTGACCTTTCATGAAACACTTGCGCCTAATTTTTTATGGGCAACCCTATTAGGGCTTATCGCATTAATTCGTTTGCCAATTGGGAAATATAAAATTTGGTTAAGTTGGTTTTCGCTGGTACCCGCGAGCATGTTGATTATTGTACTTATTAGTATCACCATTAGTTCCTTGCGATTAGCTGTGTATCCAGCCTTAGAAAAACAAGGTATTCATCCTGATTATGTAAAAAGTAATTTACATTCTATGCCACTTGCAGATAACGATATGCTTAGCGAAGAACTCAGCTCAATCAGTGCGATAAGTGAACCTAGTCCGGAACGAATCAAGAAAACGCGTCTTAGTAAGAAAATCTCTAGTTATGATCCTTTTTATGAAAAACAAGATTTATATCAGGTAGGGGAAAATGATCGAGTTCAGACTGGACCTGGTATTCCTACATGGACGTGGAATCGATTAACTATTCGTGCTTCGGGTATGATTACCCAGGAGCAACAGATCAAATTATGGCTTTCTTCACCATTGTTAACGGCCATTTGGCGAATTATCAACGTGTTATTAATCGCCTTGATGGCAAGTTTTCTTCTGCGAGCGTTATTTGAAACAGGTTCGTTTGGTCTGAATAAGCATGAAGTCAATAAAGGTCCAAAAGTCAAAGGTAAACATTCGTCAACGGTAAGCGCTTTTATATTGATGCTTATGAGTGCATTTTCTTTATTTACGGTTAGTTTTTTTATTTTTTCTCCGCCTGTTCACGCCGCAGTAGCATTACCGGACAAAGCTGAATATCCACCTGAATATTTATTACAGGAATACGAAAAAAAATTATTGGTTGCACCACTGTGTTTGCCGTCATGCGCAGCGTTAGATAATGGGCATTTAGTGGTGACAGCGGATCAATTACATTTACATTTTACTGCATTTGCTGATGCAGATATTGCTCTTCCATTACCTTCTGCTGGCAATGGATGGACACCGGAAGAGATTCTTGTGGATGGGGAAACGGCGATTACTCGTATGATAAACAATCGATTGATGATTTATCTATCTCAGGGAAAGCACACAGTCACAATGCAAGGTGCGATGATAAATACTGAAATGACGCTTAATTTACCTTTTAATATCCATCACTTTAGTGTTGATGCGCCATTATGGTTAATTGATGGCGTAAGAAATGGTGTTGTAAGCAATAACAGTATTGGTTTGACGTCTAAAGAAGGGGTTAATCAAGGTGCTAAGAATACTTTAACGCCGTTAGCAATCAAGCCATATGCAATCGTACATAGAACGATTAACTTGGGTAAACGCTGGACAGTCAATACACGGGTGGAAAAAGTTGCTCCAATTGATCAAAGTGGCGTTTTTAATATTAAGCTACTCGATGGTGAGCAGGTATTATCTGCTTATCCTATTGTTGAAGGCGGTCAAGTTAATGTTCAAATCCCCAAAAACAAACGCACCATTAGTTGGCAATCATCGCTTCCGATTGAGAATATAATAACGTTACAAGCGGCAAATAATACGAACTATTCTGAAAATTGGCGAGTGATTCCCTCCTCTTTGTGGAATGTTAGTTTCTCTGGTATCTCTGCAATAAAGTCAGAACAGGATTTAGGTACATTGCAACCTAACTGGATGCCATGGCCTGGCGATCTGCTTACTATTAATGTTAGCCGTCCTGAAGGGGTAAAGGGGGATGTTTTTACAACAGAGTCAGCAACTTTAGTGCAATATTCGGGTAAAAATGTACAACAGTCAAAATTGACGCTTAATGTATTAGCCAGTCAAGGGACTGATTATGAAATCGTGCTGGCGCCAGATGTTAATGTGATGTCTTTATTGCACGATGGTAAACAAATGAACATTAATGGAGGCCATCGCCAGATTGTTCAACTTCACCCTGGCACACAACATATAGAGCTTGAATTTGAACAACGAGTACCACTTAATTGGGCTAATACCAGTGCTGAGATTACCTTACCGGGCAAAGCCGTTAATATTAATATTGAATATCATTTAGTGAATGACCGTTGGCTGATATATATCAATGGACCATCGCTCGGAGCTTCCATGCTTTATTGGGGCGTACTTTTTGTTATTTTATTCGGTGCCATAGTGTTACCTTTTATTGCTCGAAAATTAAAATTGAATATGCCAATTAGTTCGATTGGATGGGGATTATTAGGGATTGGTTTTTCTACGGTAAATACTTATGGGGTTGTTATTACAGCATTATTCTTTTTTGCAATGGCATTACGTAAGCAATATATTAAACCGTCTTCTCTGCGTCCTTGGTTGTTTAATGCGATTCAAGTTAGTTTATTCGTGTTGACCTTTATTTGTATTGCTTCATTACTTGTATCAATACCAATTGGATTATTATCAAGTCCAGATATGCAGGTGGTTGGTAATGGAAGTTATGGTCATTTATTTCGTTTTTTCCAGGATAAAATGGTCGCGCAACAACTGCCTCTCGTAACTATTTACAGTTTACCTATTTGGTTGTATCGAATAGTGATGTTGGCTTGGTCCCTATGGATTGCAACACAATTGATTAAATGGGGTAAATGGTGGTTTGATAGTTACAGTGCAAATGGCGCTTGGGTGAAAATACCTAAAAAAGAAGTCGTTAAACATAAATAAGCATGTTGAAGCGCTGTTAATGGGTCAGCTTTTATTATTTAGGCTGACGACTACATTTTAATAATATGAGGAGAACGATGATGCCTCTTATGAAATTGCTTTTTTTGTATTAACCGAGTTAGATGTAAGGTATCGATATGGTATTTAGTGAAATAGAAATAATTGTAGCGTTGATTTTTGGCGTGGTGATTGGTCAATCTTTGTCATTCAAAGCGATAAAATCAACAGTATCTACCCGAACTATTGATAATAAACTTGATGCTATTATTGATTATTTAGGTGTTGAATTCGATCCCTATAAAAATATTCCACTTGATATTTTACAATCAATTAAGGAAGGGAATCGTGTTAAAGCCATTAAATTATATCGATTGCATTCAGGCGCGTCATTGAAAGAGGCGCGTTCAGTTATTGCTGATTTAGAAGAGCGGAATAAGTCATGATAGTTAATCCATGATGGATTGACATGGGAACATTGAACGTTGTTTATTGGACTGTTGCCGATAAACAACGCTAACTTTTGAAAAGCTATTTTATAACTTAGCAATCACTTTTTGTAATTCTTCCAATAATGTCTTATTGGTTACTTGGCCATTCTCTAAATCAAAATTATCATAAAAATTAGGAACTGAAATCGCGCCTTTTAGATCGGCGGCAAAAAACGGCGCTGAGCCCTGTGCAGATGCTAATACTGATGTTGCTCCACCAGGGCCAGGAGAGGCTGCTAACATAATCACAGGTTTATTCTGAAATACTTTCATATCGATACGTGATGTCCAATCGAATAAGTTTTTATAGGCTGCAGTATAGGAGCCATTATGTTCCGCAAACGCGATAACAATAATATCTGCTTCACCCAATTTTTGATAAAAAGCCTTAGCTAATGTGGGGTGTCCAAGTTCTTTCTCACGATCTTCACTGAATAATGGCATTTCATAATCGTTAATATCTAATAGCTCAACTTGCGCCTCTGGAATTTGTGAAGCGGTGAAGTTAGCTAATTGTTTATTGATTGAGTTTCTACTACTTGATGCGGCAAAAGCGAGTACTTTCATAGTCATTCCTTTATTTTATCTGATTGGATAGATACACTCTAACTTAAAGTTATTTATTAATTAATACTGTTTTTGTGGATTGATTGTTTCCAAATGGCTGCTAATACGTATTTTAAAAAGAAGGTGGGGTATGTCTATTAAAAGTACGTTGCTTGATGGCATGGTAATTTTTGTACAGGTTATAAAGTCGGGTAGTTTTACCTTAGCTGCGGATTGGACAGGTCATTCAACGTCCTATATCAGTAAAGAAGTGAATAGGTTAGAAGCACGTTTAGGTGTTCGATTAATGCATCGAACGACACGAACCTTGAGCCTTACACCAGAGGGGCAATTGTATTATCAATTATGTCAGCAAATTATTGAAGATGCAGAACAGGCGGAAAATGCGATTATTGGTAAGCAAGGAGAACCGCAAGGTTTACTCCGTGTAAGCTGTCCTGTGTCCTATGGATTATCTAGCTTGAGTCCTATTTTGAGTGTTTTTACTGAAAAGTATCCTAAAATCCAACTGGAAGTTGAGCTGAATGACCGTAAAATTGATTTGATTGCGGATGGCTTTGATATCGTTATTCGAGCAACGACACAACTTGAAGATTCGACATTAATTAGTCGTCGGATTAGTCAATCAGAAGCGCTTGTTTTAGCTTCTCCGGATTATTTAGCTAAGAATGGCGAGCCTGCGCATCCTTATGAATTAGCACGCCATAAAATTATTAGTTATAGTAATTTAAAACAACCTAATATTTGGCAGTTTGAAGATCAAGCAGGAGAACAGATTCAGGTGCACTTAGAAAGTCAGGTTATTACCAATAACACCTCATTAGCAATTGATCTGGCCGTCGCAGGCCAAGGGGTTTTTCGAACACCTAAATTTGCGTTAAAACAGGAGTTAGAGAGTGGGGAGTTAGTTGAACTGTTTCCTAGTTTCCCCAAGCCAACAATCGGTGTCTATTTGGTTTACCCAAGTCGGAAACATATGTCTGCTAAAGTACGCAGTTTTATTGATTTTGTGATAGACCAATTAGGCGATTCGCAATGCAAATTATAGAAGGAAAGAAAAAATGCTAGAAACTCACAAGGGCAGTTGCTTATGCGGTGCGGTTAAATTTGAAATGCAGGGGGAATTTAAGAAATTCTTTCTCTGCCATTGTAGCCGTTGTCGTAAAATATCAGGATCGGCCCATTGCGCGAATTTATTTGCACCAGGTGGAAAGTTAAGCTGGTTACAAGGAGAAGATAAATTGAGTTTTTACAAACTTGAAGGTGCTAATTTTGCACGTCAATTCTGTTCTATTTGTAGTTCAACTATGCCTATTTATGTTGAATCTCGTGATATGGTTGTTCTACCTGCTGGCTGTTTAGACAATGATATTGATATTAAACCGCAGGCACATATTTTTACAGAAAGTAAAGGAAATTGGGACGATATTCTAAATGATACTAACACCTTTGAAAATATGCCAAGCTAAGAGAAAATAACTGCATTGTCATTTTCAAATCGGTTTATACCCGTTACCATTCAAGATGCAGAAATCAGCAAGACGAGAGGTGAGCAGATTCTAGGCATAAAGGTGAAGATCTAACGGGTATATATTGCCGTCTATTTATAATTATTATCAATCGACTGTATTTCCGATGAAAACGGCGGTGTTTGCAATGCAAATTTCACCTGTATCTTTGGTGTTATCTTAGATTATTAATCGGCTATTGATATCTGCATTTTTATTAGCTATTAGTTTATATCGTTCTTATTTCGTCTCTGTACAAATAAATAAAGATATTCATGTTTTGGTTCGGTATCCTGTTGTATTTTCAATATTAATGATGTTAAGTTTTTGCGTTAATCTGATTCTAAAAATGATTAAAAGTGCCATTTTAGAAAAATGTCATACTCAATTTTGTTAGTATTAAGGGTTATTGTTATTTTGATATTATACTGAATGCATAATATTAAGTAGATCACTGTTGTTAGGGTAAGCACTGAATGAATCAAACACAATTATCAGCTAGGTTAGAAGTACAACTCAAAGCGATTGAGAAGTTGAAAATGCAACCTGGTAATGAACTGCTTATTACCCAACTTCGACAAACCTATGAAGCTTTTCAAGCGTTTAGTCGGGTGCAATGCGATGTTTGTTTGATTATTGATGAAGATGGTTTTTATGTTGATATGTTTGGTGATATTCAGCTTCTCCATCAAACAGACGTTATAGGTAAGCATTTAAGTGATATTTTACCCGATGATAAGTTGGAAAAAATCACGACGGTTATAGATGAAGTTATTGAATCTAAACAGGTATATAGTTTTGAATTTGAAAGTATTCCAAGATTACCTGATTATAAGAATGCACTTACTTTTGAATTTAGGGCCGTGGCCATTGAACATTACTTAGTAACAAATCCTGAGAAAAAACATGTTTTATTTCAAGGTCGAGATATAACGGAGCGTAAAAAAACACAGTCTGTTATTCAAGAAAATGAAGCACGTTTGTCCTTGGCTGCATTAAGTAATGGCATTGGGATTTGGGATTGGAATTTAGTGACTCAAGCTGTTGTTTGGGATGATTCCATGTATGCACTTTATCAGATACCCACAAGCATCACTGAAGATATATTAGATGTATGGAAAAAGTCTATTCATCCCAATGACTTTGAACGTGTCATTGATGAGCTACAAGTTGCGATTGTTGGTGAGTTACCTTTTGATTCGGAGTATCGTATTTGCGGCCGTGATGGTGAAATTATTCATATCAAAGCCGTTGCAAAAGTATTTAAAGATTCAGAAAATCAGCCTCTTAGAATGCTTGGTACCAATATCGATATCTCAGAAATTAAACAAACACAGGAAAAATTGAAATTAGCAGCCAATGTATTTACCTACAGTGGGCAAACCATCGTGATCACCGATGCTGAAGGCAAAATCCTTGAAGTGAATGACAGTTTTACTCAAATGATCGGGTACGAACGCGATGAAGTCATTGGTAAAAATCCGAATATCCTTCAATCAGGACGTCATTCAACCGATTTTTATCAGGTAATGTGGGAGCAGCTTTTAGCGGAAGGGTATTGGCGCGGTGAAATTTGGAACTGCCGAAAAAATGGGGAAGTTTATCCCGGTACATTGACGATATCGAGTGTGTGTGATGAGTCTAATAAAGTTGTTAATTATGTTGGTTTGATTACTGATATGAGTCAATTAAAAGACCATCAAGGCCAACTTGAGTATATGGCGTACTACGATAGCTTGACCGATTTACCCAATCGAACATTATTATCGGATCGTTTAACCCAAACAATGGCGACCTGTCTACGTTACAAGCGTTTATTGGCCGTTGCCTTTCTTGATTTAGATGGTTTCAAGGAGGTCAATGATCAATATGGGCATAAGATAGGCGATCAATTATTAGTGATTATTTCTCGTCGAATGAAAGAAATATTACGTGGCAGTGATACCTTAGCTCGACTAGGGGGTGATGAATTTGTTGCGGTGTTTACTGATTTTAGTCAAATTGCTGAATGTGAATTGATATTAACGCGATTACTGAATTTTATCTCCCGTCCCGTGATCTTGCCCGAGAGTAATATTGAAGTGCAGGTATCAGCCAGTATAGGTGTTGTTATTTATCCGCAGGATGATGCTGATGCTGATCTGTTAATTCGTCATGCGGATCAAGCCATGTATATTGCCAAACAAGAAGGAAAAAATCGTTACCATCTTTTCGACACTCAACAAAATAGAGCGCTGCAAACTCAATTTGATAAATTGCAGCGTATTAAGTTTGCATTGAATAATGATGAATTTGTATTGTATTACCAACCCAAGGTGAATATGCAAACTGGTGTTGTAGTCGGTGTTGAAGCATTAATTCGTTGGATACACCCTGAACAGGGCCTGATCCCTCCGAATGATTTTTTGCCCGTGATTGAAAATCATCCACTTAGCCTTGAACTTGATGAGTGGGTGATTGATAGTGCATTAAAACAGATTGAAACTTGGCAGGCATTAGGATTAGATATTTCAGTCAGTGTTAATATTAGTGCACAACAGTTGCAACAAAGTAACTTTATCGAACGTTTACAATTATTACTTGAGTCTCATCCAACGGTTTCACCTCATTTATTAGAACTAGAGGTGTTAGAAACGATTGGTATGTCTGACGTCAATAACGCAGCTGAAATAATGAAAGCCTGCATGAAATTAGGCGTGAGTTTTGCGCTGGATGATTTTGGAACTGGGTATTCTTCGTTAACTTATTTGAGACGTTTACCTGCGAATTTAGTCAAAGTCGATCAAAGTTTCGTGCGTGATATGTTAGAAGATCCCGATGATCTCGCGATTGTTGAAAGTGTTATTGCGTTGGCAAAGTCTTTTAAACGAGAAGTGATTGCCGAAGGCGTTGAAAGCATTGAGCATGGAGTCGCATTACTACAGTTAGGTTGTGTTCTTGCTCAAGGGTATGGCATTGCCAGACCCATGCCCGCAAAAGCCTTGTCAGAGTGGACAACAAACTGGCAATCTGATGCGAGCTGGTGGGATGTCGTTGTTCATTAATTTAAAGCTTCAATTAAGTCTCTGATATTTTTCAGGGGAATAATCGATTGTCCTGGCTTTACAAATTGTTGCATTGATTTGTGGTAGGCAACTGCAGGAATATAAATTTGTTTTTTACCATGGGTTAGGGCCTCTCGAACGCGAGGGACTATTTGTGGAACTTGACGAAGCTCTCCCGTCAATGCAAGCTCTCCAATAAATACTGCATCTTCTGGCACCGGTTTAGAATTTATCGAACTAAGCAAAGCAGCAGTGACCGCCATGTCTGTGGATGTTTCTGAATCAGACATTTTTAAACCGCCTACTAAACTGATGTTAATATCGTAATAGGTGGGGATTCCACCGTGTTTTTTTAACACAGCAGTAATTAACGATAATCGGCTGTAGGAAACCCCAATACAATTGCGAATTGATTTTTCACCTTCAACTTCAGTTGCTAATGCTTGGATTTCAATAAGCAAATTACGCGCACCATCTTTAATGACTGAAATTGCGGAGCCTTCAAAATGTTCTTCACTACCAGAAAGAAATAACCGACTGGGATTGTCGACGGAATGCATCCCTTTTTCGGTCATTTGAAAAATACCAACCTGTTCCGTATCACCGAAACGGTTTTTATCTGCACGTAATATACGGACAGATGCATCGTTGACTTCGATATGCACGGCGGTATCAATAATATGTTTGAGTGTTTGCGGCCCGGCCATTTGAGAGTTTTTGTTTACTTGGCCAACCAACACAAGGGTCACACCATGTTGCTTGCATAATCGGTTTAATATTTTGGCACAGGTTTTAACTTGAGTAACTCCGCCTGCTGAACCTTCAACGGAGTTTGATTCAAATGCTTGGATAGAATCTGCAATAAGAAATTTGATGTTATTTTCAATACATTGGTCGACAATATCTTCAACACTATCGGTATCCGATAATAAAAAATTATCCTGATTGTAATTTAACTTGAGTCGTTCGACGCCACGTTTTGCCCATTGGCTAAGGCTTTCTTCAGCTGTCACATAGAGGGTAGGCATGGTTTGTGACATCACTTCGGCTACTTTAGTAAGTAGTGTGGTTTTACCTGAACCAGGATCCCCGCTTAATAGCACCACTGAGCCTAATGTAATACCGCCGCCTAATACGCGATCAAGTTCTGATAACCCGGTGGTGACACGGGCCGCTTCTTCTACTTGAACTGTCGATATTCGCTGTACACCATTACTGGTTGTTCCGGCATAACCGCCAACTTTATTATTTCGATTAATGGCTGCATTTAGTGATTTTGATGTGCTAGAGGCTGCTTCGCGAAATTCAGTAATAGTATTCCATGCTTTACATTCACTGCATTGTCCTTGCCATTTTGTATAGTCTGCGCCACATTCACTACATACATACGCTATCTTAATTTTTGCCTTTGCCATTAATCTTTCCTAAAGGTTAACTCTCATTATTTAAATGCTGATTGTGTGTTTGAATTGCCTGTTTAATATCCGAAAATTGATAGCCTTTATTAAGTAAAAAACGGGTGGCTTTGTCATGTTCTTTTCTGTCTGTAATGTTGTGTTTAAATTTACGTGATAGTAGGGTAATTGCTTCTGTTAAATAATCACAATCATCTTCTGGTTGAGTTTCATTATGAATATCAATGGCTGCAAAAATATCGTCAAAACTGTGCCCTTTATTTTGTAGAAAGCCCATTGCTTTTTGTTTTATACTTTGATTATTGAGTCGTTTATTATATTTTTTAGCGAGTAATAACACAGCACTTTCAATATAGTCGTATTGATTGTCGGCAAATGCCCGTTGAATCATTTCTGTTGCAATTCCTTTCTGTTGTAAATCACGTTTAATACGATTCGTTCCATAACCTTTATTATTCGATGAGCGAATAAAGCTTTCTGTAAAGCGTTCGTCATTCAGATAATTATATTCATAACATTCATGAATAACCGTCTCAATCCAAGTCTGATTATCAGTCTTACGGCATAGCTTAGTCCGTAATTCATGTTCACTATGATCCCGCCGCCCAAGGTGCCAAAAAGCAGATCGTCGAACAGCTTCAATATCATTAGCGGGTTTGATAGGTTTATTAAAGCCCATTGAGTTTCTTCTTTATGAAATATAAATTTAGTATAGCAAAGGATAACTGGTTTTACACACAGTGTTTTGAATGTGAAATAGGTAAAAATACGGGGAATGTTGTCGGTAGTGCGACGGATATAGCACTACCTAATAAATATGAGTTATTAGACTTTAAACCAATCAACATAAAAGCTAGGTTTTACAGCAAACTTCTCGCTTAAAGTTTCAATACTTTTTTTATCGGTAATTTCCTTTGAATGAATGCCTGTAGTGATAAACAAACTTGCGATATCTGCATTATTAGCACCTGCTATATCATGTTCTAAGCTATCGCCAACTGCAATTGCATTTTCCCATCCTCCAACCAGTTCTTTGCACATATTATAAATTTGCGGTTGTGGTTTGCCGTGCCAATGGACAATACCGCCCATTTCTTGATAAGTTTTAGCAATTTTACCTGGGCACATTTTTAAGGAACCATCGGGTGTCATTGCAACAAGGTCGGGATTACTAACGATTAATTCGAGGCCGTGCTTTATACCAAAATGAAGGTCGTCCATATAATTTTCTATACCGGCACGATCGACGCCAGAACAGAGAATAAAGTCCGCATCTTGGGGACTACTTTGTTTGACCTTACAATCATTTAGTACAGTCGTATCATTATCCCAGGTGAAAAAAAGCGCATTTTTACCAAGGTTGTTGAATTTTCCTTGTTTAAAGTTATGGCGCATATGATCGCCAGAGGTCAGTACATCGATATATAAATCGCGGGTTATGCCTGAATCGGCTAATCGACCATAGGAAAATTGACTGGTTTTCCCACTATTGGAAAGGATGACGACTTTTTTATTCTGTTGTTGTAAGAATTGTAATGCTTCAATTGCATGGGGAAAGGCTTGACCGCCGTTATGTAATACGCCCCATTGATCTAATATAAAAGTATCAAATTGGTTGATAATGTCCTTGAGACCCTGAATTATTTCCATTGCTAACCACCTTAACAATCTATTTTCTAAGACTATGATTTTATAATGTTTTTGCCATGCTATTAAGGATACTACAATATTCTTTTTTCTTACACCATAATGAAAAATAATGAACGGTTATTCATTTGATTAGCATGTTAAGGATAAATAGGTATATAATCCGCTTTTTTAAGTTTCCAGATAGAAGAGTGCCCGAATGTTATTAGAATCCTATTACACTAAAAGTGACAACGTCATTCGTGTTTCTGCAGAGCAAGCGAGCCGCTTTGCTAAAACACAGTGTCATGATTTCAATCCAATTCATGATCCTGAAAATAAGCGTTTTTGTGTGCCAGGTGATTTGTTGTTTTCTATTGCCTTAAATGAATATGGTATTAGTGAATCAATGAGCTTTACTTTTACGAATATGATTGGTGATAATATAGGCGTTAATTTTCCTGAAGATAAAGGTGAAAATATTGTTATTACTAATGAAAATGGTCGTAGCGTATTAGAAATTACAAGACAAGGGAAAGTTAGTCGTGATCCGGAATTAATAGAGTCTTTAATCAAAAACTATGTTGTTTTTTCAGGACAGAATTTCCCTACATTATTGATGCCATTAATGAAAAAACACGGGGTGATGTTTAATCCTGCACGGCCACTGGTTATGTATAACAGTATGAGCTTTGAATTCGATAAATTACCACAGAGTCGACCATTAAAAGTTGAATTAGCAGACTCTGTTTTTGAAGTTAAACCTAAGAGAGCTGATAACTTCCTCCATTTTGATATTGCAGATGGTCAGCAAACAATTGGTCGTGGTATTAAGAAGCTAGTGATCGCAGGTTTGAAACCCTATGAGCACGAATCAATTACTGCATTTTCAGATGCTTATGAAGCGCGTCGTACCGCTTTTAAATAGCACACAATAAAACTCACTTTGATAATGGATTATCATTGTGTTTTGTACCACCTGAGCTCATTCCTATATTTCTCAAGCCCGTTCATGATCTTCAGTCATCATAAAACTTCAATATAAACGTCATATTTTATTCATAATGCTACCGTATGGTTAGCGTATGACTATTTTAAATTATATATACCAATACGACCTACGTATGCTGATTTGGTGTGGTAAATCTCGCACTCATTATCAGTTTATGCGTTGTGTACGATTAATTTCTCACAGTGGTGATGGTTATTGTCAATTGCTTCTGCCTACATTGCTCTGGTTTTGCTTAGATGAAGAGGGGGAGAAATTTTGCTGGTTGGCCATTAATGCTTTTATTGTTGAGCGAGCGCTTTATTTGTTATTGAAAAATACGCTTAAACGACGTCGTCCGTCAGATATCGTACCTTATTTTACCAGTGTTGTCGTGCCGTCGGACCGTTTTAGTTTTCCTTCAGGGCACACGATGGCTGCATTTTTATTAGCAAGCCTTTGCTATTTTCACTTCGGAGATGCAGCACTACCACTTTTTATCTGGGCAAGTGCAGTGGGGGCATCTCGTGTTTTACTCGGTGTGCATTTTCCCACGGATATTTTAGTGGGCGGGATGATTGGTATCTTAATTGCTGATTTTACTCTGGCTGTCATTGATGTTCGTGAAACAGTCTTTCTTGCTGAAGTATTTCCAATTAATTCGTAAGGCATATTATTAAATGAAGATTCTCTATGGTGTACAGGCAACGGGTAATGGTCACATTTCTCGTAGCCGTATTATGGCGCGGTATTTGAAAGAAAAAAATGCCGATGTGACTTATCTATTTTCAGGTAGAGATAAAGATAAATTATTTGGAATGGATATTTTCGGTGATTATCAACATCGACGTGGATTAACCTTTGCGATTGAAAATGGGCATATCAATCAATTTAAAACGGTTACTCAAAATAATATGTTTGTCTTTTTACATGACATCAATAATCTTTCTTTAGACGAGTATGATTTAATTATCACCGATTTTGAGCCGATCACAGCTTGGGCAGCCAAGTTACAAAATAAACCTTCGATAGGTATTGGTCATCAATATTCTTTTGGTGAAGATACGCCTATTGCAAGCCATCATTATATTGGGAAACAAATTTTAAAATATTTTGCACCGGTGAAATACAGAGTTGGGTTACATTGGCATCCCTTTGACCAAAGTGTGTTTCCACCCATTATTGATTTACAGTTAAAGAGGAAAAAAACGGATAATACCTATGTTGTGTATCTTCCCTTTGAGAATCAAATAGCGGTCAGTAAAATATTAAATCAATTAGATGATTATCAATTTATCCAATATTCCCCAGATTTACATGATGGCCAATGCGGCACAAATGTGTGTTTACGGAAAACCTCTTTGCAAGGTTTTAAATATGATTTATGTAAGGCTCAGGGCGTTATTTGTAATGCAGGATTTGAGTTAATCAGCGAATGTCTTCATCTTGGCGTGCCTATTCTTGCTAAACCATTATCTGGACAGATAGAACAAAATGCTAACGCCTTGGCATTGACTAAACTAGGGTATGCAGATATTCAAGAAACGGTCAGTGTTGAGGAAATATCGCATTGGCTGAAAAAAGACAAGTCGTGTATGCCGAGACCATTACCTAATGTGGCGAAGTCATTAGTGGAATGGGTTTTATCCGGTAAATGGCAAAACCATAGCATGTTACATCGGTCATTATGGGAAAAGAACCAAACAGTTTAACGGCTAAAATTGAAATGATTGTTGTTTATGCTTGTTCTTGTCTTTAATTTAACTATAATATGTCGCCCCGAAAGGGTCTAACAGCAACAGGTTTTGCTGAATTATATAAATAGCGGGTTCCCTCACCCCGTGCATTACTTTAAAAAGGCTACAATATGTTAATTTTAACAGAGCAACAAACTAATCGTGCCCTTATGGTATTGGTTAGCTTCCACATTCTTATTATCTGTGCCAGTAATTACTTGGTTCAGTTACCTTTTCAAATATTAGGATTCCATACCACATGGGGTGCTTTCAGTTTTCCTTTTGTTTACCTTGCAACGGATTTAACCGTAAGAATATTTGGTCAACAGGACGCTAGAAAAATTATTTTTAAAGCAATGCTACCTGCTTTATTAATTTCTTATATCGTGAGTGTTGTTTTTCAACAGGGTAATTTCCAAGGTTTTGCGGCCTTAGCCATGTTTAATATGTTTGTGTTTCGCATTGCATTTGCCAGTTTTGCGGCATATCTTTTTGGGCAATTGATGGATATTACTGTTTTTGCTAAATTACGTGCGACACGTTCATGGTGGGTTGCGCCTGCTGCATCGACCTTTATTGGTAATTTAGTCGATACTTTAATTTTCTTTGGTGTGGCGTTTTATGCTTCATCGGATAGTTTTATGGCCGCTAACTGGCCAGAAATCGCAAGTGTTGATTATAGTTTTAAATTGATTGTTAGCTTCGGTTTATTCTTACCTGCTTATGGTTTGTTATTAAAACTGCTTGAACAAAAATTGATTCAATTACCACCTAAACAGGGACTTGCTTAATCACCTAGACTCGGTTTGATAATGACAAAAAGACCGCCTAAATAATGCATTATTATTCAGGTGGTTTCCCCATCCTAAATATTTATTTCTAATTCGGTTTCATATTCAAACACACGAAATCAAAGTATAAAGAAAGTTCTGCTTGAAGCGAATACGGCGTTAGAGGCGAGTGACTCGGATAAGCAAACAGAAATTTGATTCAATCGATAAAAAGCAAATATGGTGCATGATTTGACCAAAAATGGAGAATCTACATCGACGAGTACAGAAAGCTTGAATACGGTTAATAACCCGCTTAATTACGTTAGTGAGTCTTTTTAAAATTAAATAAGATTTTAATAAAGAGATACGCAATGTAAATTGTTTACCTCAATAAAAATACTTTTTCTTATGGGAAAATATAGGCTGCTTAATTGCTGACCATTTGGTTAATGATTTTTACTAAATAAAACAAGATCTTATTAAAATAAGTAGAAAGATGATTCGAGAAGAAATTTTAAACGGTTTAATAGTTCCTTTGTAAAATTTATATCAGTTCTGTATGAAAACAGTACCTAAAATGAAATATTTGGATTAGTATGGTTTTTTAAGTACAGATTATACCTGCCTTTCAAATCTTTTCGATGTTATTGGTTTGAGATAGTTTGAGCTTATAATTATAATGAATTCGATGGTAATTTAATTACATACTTTTCCCACTTGCTCTATATATTAAGGACAATTATGAAGAAAATATTAACTACAACTGCCGCTGCAGTTTCAATCGCACTTTGCTCAGTTGTTGCACAAGCAGCCGATTTTAAACCTGCTGTTGCTTACGATTCGGCTGGTAAATTTGACAAATCATTTGGCCAAGCTGTTGCTGAAAATGGTGTTGCCAAATTTATGGAACAATCGGATGTAGACGTACGTGAATTAGTTCCTGCAAGTGATGCACAACGTGAGCAAGGACTTGAGCGTTTAGCGCGTAAAGGTTTTAGCCCTATTATTGTGGTTGGCTTTATGTATGCAACGTCTTTACAAAAAGTTGCTGCAAAATATCCTGATAGTCATTTCGTTATTATTGATGGTGTTGTTGATTTACCAAACGTTAAATCTATTTTATTTAAAGAGCATGAAGGTTCATTCCTAGTTGGTGCTATTGCAGCATTAGAATCAAAAACTGACACCGTTGGTTTTGTGGGTGGGATGGATATTCCGTTAATTCGTAAATTTGCTTGTGGTTACGAGCAAGGTGCTAAATACGTTAATAAAGATACAAAAGTACTGCAAAACATGACCGGTTCAACTAACGCTGCATGGGCCGATCCTGCACGTGGTTCAGAATTGGCTAAAAGTCAATTTACACAGGGCGCGGATGTAGTATTTGCTGCTGCTGGTGGTACGGGTATCGGTGTATATCAAGCTGCTGCAGATCAAGGTAAATTTGCAATTGGTGTTGACTCAAACCAAAACTACCTTCAACCAGGTACGATGTTAACGTCTATGGTTAAGCGTGTAGGTGTTGCTACACTAGGTGTGTTTACGAATGCTGAAGCAGGTAGTTTTACACCAGGCATTCAAAGTCTTGGTCTGAAAGAAAATGGGGTTGATTGGGCATTAGATTCATACAACCGTGATTTAATTACTCCTGAATTAGAAACGAAAATCGCTGGTATTAAAGCTAAAATTGTTTCAGGTGAAATTAAAGTACACGATTATATGAGTGATAATACTTGTACATACTAAATTTTTATCAGTAGAGCACTATTGCTCCCTTATTTCTCCAGATAAGGGAGCTTTTTTTTTAGTAGTACTTTAAATTTTTAACTGGAATGAAAGAGAATCCTAATTTATGTCTCAACTCCATAATGAAGAAAATATTGCCCTAGAGCTCTGTGGTATTGATAAAAAATTCGGTGCAGTGCATGCTAATTGTAATATCGATCTGAAGGTGCCTGCGGGAACAATCCACGGGATTATCGGTGAAAATGGTGCCGGTAAGTCAACCCTAATGAATATCATCTATGGGTTTTATACAGCTGATTCTGGCGATATTAAAATATCGGGAACAGTACGTAAATTAAATAATTCTAAAGAAGCAATCAGCTATGGGATCGGTATGGTCCATCAGCATTTTATGTTAGTTGATAACTTCAGTGTATTAGAAAATGTAATTTTAGGTGCAGAAGAAGGCGGCCTATTAAAACCCAGTCTTAAAAAAGCACGCACAGAATTAGAACGATTAGCCAAAGAATATCAATTAGACGTGCCATTAGATGCACTTATCGAAGAATTACCCGTTGGTTTACAACAACGTGTTGAAATACTTAAAGCCCTTTACCGTGGCGCCAAAATTCTTATTCTTGATGAGCCGACCGGCGTATTAACGCCACAAGAAACAGATCATTTATTTAAAATATTTGATGCGTTGCGCGAACAGGGCGTGACAATTTTATTGATTACTCACAAATTGCGCGAAATTTTGGCGGCAACCGATAATGTATCAGTGATGCGTCAAGGTGCCATGGTTGCACATCGAAAAACCAGCGAAACCGATAAAGAAGAATTAGCAGAATTAATGGTCGGACGTAAAGTGCGATTAAAAGTAGATAAAACTGAAGCGCAACCGAGTCAGACTTTACTTTCAACAACGGATTTAACCTATATTGATGAAATGGGTGTTGATCGTCTTAAGAATGTCTCGATAGACATAAAAGCAGGTGAAGTGGTTGGTATTGCAGGTGTATCAGGTAATGGTCAATCAGAACTGATGAGTGTGCTTGCTGGTTTATTACAACCCAATTCAGGACAAATTCAAGTTGGTGATACAACGATTGATGCTAAACATCCTAGCTCCGCCGCAAAAATACGCGAACTTGGTGTCGGGCATATTCCAGAAGATCGTCTCGTGATGGGATTAGTGAAGTCATTTACTGCGGAAGAGTCTGCTATTCTTGGTTATCAGAATTCGCCGAAATATAATGGCAAGTTGCTTAATAAACCGACGGTTATTAATCAGGAATGTGCACGTTTAATGGAAGAGTGGGATGTACGCCCACGCAACCCTAAATTACGTAGTTCATTGTTCTCTGGTGGTAACCAACAAAAACTCATTATTGCACGTGAAGTCGATAAAAACCCGGATGTGTTACTGATCGGTCAGCCAACACGAGGCGTTGATATTGGTGCGATTGAACTGATTCATAAACGTATTATTGAATTACGCGATCAACGTAAAGGTATTTTATTAGTGTCGGTTGAGCTCGACGAAATCATGGCATTATCAGATCGTATCATTGTTATGTTTGATGGACATGTTGTTGGTGAAGTAAGTGCTGAACAGGCCAATGAGAAAATCCTTGGTATGATGATGGCAAATATTATGCCCGATGAACTTAACACGGAAGCACAACAAACAAATAATGGAGCGCAAGCGTGAACGATTCTAAAATCCCAGCATGGGTGAGTATTCTTGCTCTTCCTTTGCTCAATATCTTTTTTGCCTTTGCCTTTTCTGCGATTATCTTTATTGCCGTTGATGTCAATCCGATTGATGCAGCACAAGCGATGATTGAAGGTGCCCTTGGTTACCAAGAAGGGATCGGTTATACCCTTTACTATGCCACTAACTTTATCTTTACAGGGTTAGCTGTTGCCGTCGCATTTTCTGCCGGTTTATTTAATATCGGTGGCGAAGGTCAGGCTTATATCGGTGGATTGGGGGTTGGTTTAGTCTGTCTTGGACTTGATCAAACATTACCTTTCTGGGCTATTTTACCGATTACCATGGTAGCGAGTATGGCTTTTGGTGCGCTATGGGCATTTATTCCTGCCTATTTACAGGCATATCGCGGTAGTCATATCGTTATCACAACGATTATGTTTAACTTTATTGCTTCATCATTGATGGTGTATTTAATGGTAAACGTACTGAAACAAGACGGTCAAATGGCACCTGTTTCACGTTTATTTGAACAATCCGCAGTGTTACCCGGATTTGATGCAATAGCGGGGTGGTTCGGTTTTAGCTTTGCTGCTTCACCGATGAATTTAAGTTTTTTTATCGCACTTATTTGTTGTGTGCTTGTTTGGGGATTGCTATGGCGAACGCGTTGGGGTTATGCAATGCGAGCAATGGGCTCAAGCCCATCGGCTGCCGAGTATGGTGGCATCAATAGTAAGCATTTAATTATTATTGTGATGTTGATTTCTGGTGCTTTATCTGGGCTATTAAGTCTTAATGAAGTACAAGGTTATGGGCAGCAATTGAAATTAGATTTTGTAGCGGGTTATGGTTTTACTGGAATCGCAGTGTGTTTGATTGGTCGAAATCATCCCGTGGGGATTATTTTAGCAAGCTTGCTATTTGGTATTTTATATCAAGGTGGCGCAGAGCTTTCTTTCGATTACCCTAATATTGACCGTGAAATGATCCAAGTAGTACAGGCTTTGGTTGTGCTATTTAGTGGGGCTCTTTCATTAATGCTGGTTAACCCAACAGAGCGATTTTTTACTTATTTATATAATAAGAAAAATGCGCAATCGTCATTACAAGCGGAGGCATAAATTATGTATGAGAATTTAATTTTAATACTTGATGCAACCCTAAGGGTATCTGCACCGTTAATATTAGCCGCCCTTGCCGGATTGTTTTCAGAACGTTCCGGGATCGTGAATATTGCCCTTGAAGGTAAAATGTTGTCGGCGGCTTTTGCTGCGGCGGCAATGGCGTCTGTAACCGGATCGGTGTTTCTTGGTTTACTCGCAGCGATTGCAACGGCGGTTGTCTTGTCTATGTTGCATGGTTTTGCATGTATTACCCATCGTGGTGATCAAATTGTTTCAGGTGTGGCAATTAATATGCTTGCCGCTGGTTTAACGGTGACGCTTGGGCGCTTCTGGTTTGGCCTTGGTGGGCAAACACCCGCATTATCAGATGGGGAACGTTTTACGTCGATTACTTTACCAGGTGCCGATGCGGTTGCTGATGTTCCAGTAATTGGATTGCTTTATAGTGAACTTATTTCTGGACATAATATCCTTGTTTATCTTGCGTTAGCATTAGTCCCTGTTTGTTGGTGGGTTGTGTTTAAAACGCGTTTTGGTTTACGTCTTCGTGCTGCCGGTGAAAATCCACATGCAGTTGATACTGCTGGTATTTCGGTTGCATGGTTACGTTACCGCGCGCTTATTTGTGCAGGTGTGTTAACGGGTATTGCTGGTGCTTATTTATCAACAGCGCACAGTGCTGGTTTTGTACCTAATATGAGTGCTGGTAAAGGGTATATTGCCTTAGCCGCGCTTATTTTTGGTAAATGGAAACCTGTTCCTGTGTTATTGGGGTGTTTACTCTTTGGTTTCCTAGATGCATTGGCGATTCGTCTTCAAGGCGTTGATTTCCCGATTGTAGGTGAAATTCCAGTCCAGGCGATTGAAGTGCTACCTTATGTATTAACGGTCTTATTATTAGCTGGCTTTATTGGTCGTGCGGTTGGTCCTAAATCAGTTGGTATTCCTTACGTTAAGTCTCGATAAAGCGATTTAACGACCTATACAAAGGCTTCTATTTGTGATGCAAATAGAAGCCTTTTTTTATGAGTCCCCATTGCGATTTAAGGTGCAAGAATGCATTTAGATTGATAATACCAAAGGAAATTAAAAGGTGATCATTCTTGCTGGTTAAAATCACCCCTAACTATGTTGTGAGTTTTGAAGTGAGAACAACTATGCCCTGCAACTCACGCCTTGTTAGCGCTTATTTTCCCTGCGCAAGACTTGATCACTTACTTAATTCCTTTCGTATAAGGGTAAATTGCATTAAAGTTATTTTGCTGCTTTTGTTGGAGCACGTAGTAACAATACTAATGGAATGGCTGCCACTGAAACCCACATCATTAATCTAAAATCTTGTAAGTAAGCGAGTATACTAGCCTGTCGTGTCACCTCACTATTTATCGCAATTAATCCTGTAGGCGTTGTTATATCGTATATCCCACGTTCACCGAGATAGTTGAGTGGTAAATTAAATGGTGTAATAAATGATGAAAACGCACTGTGATTGATTTGAATGCGTTGAGCCAAATAAGCCATCACCACCGAAATACCAATACTGCTACCAATATTTCTTATTAAGCTATAAAGCGAGGTGCCATCATTACGAAATTCCGGTTGTAAGGATGAAAAGGTGATGGTTGATAAAGGGACAAAGACAAATCCAAGACCAATTCCTTGAATAATACCGCTATTGATAATATCCCATTGACTAGACTCTGCGGTGAAATGAGTCATTTGAAGTAGCGATATAATCATCATTGCAAGTCCGAATAACATCATATGACGGGGATCGACCTTACCTGATAACTTGCCAACTACCATCATGCCAGCCATGGTACCAAAGCCTCTCGGTGTTAATAAAAAGCCAATATCAACAATAGGGTAGCCCATTAGGTTTTGCATAAAAGGTGGGAGTAAGGCCATGGTGGCAAGTAAAATAATACCGATGATAAAAACACATACAAGCCCTAAATTGAAGTTACGATCTTGAAATATTTTAGGATTAATAAATGGTCGATCATGGGTTAGCATATGCACGATAAACATATAAAAACTTAAAGCAAAAACAAACGTTTCTAATAGGATTTCTGTGCTTGAAAACCAGTTTTGAGATTGCCCTCTATCGAGCAACATTTGTAAGCAACCGATTGCTAATGAAAGTAAAATAAATCCAAAAAAATCAAAGCGGCGTTTATTATCTATTTTAGTTTCACTGACAAAAGTGGCCAGTCCCAACCAGGCTAAAATACCAAAGGGAATATTAATATAAAATACCCAACGCCAGTTGTAGTATTCAGTTAATATACCGCCAAGTGAAGGACCCAATATTGGCCCAACCATAACACCAACACCCCACATTGCCATTGCTGAACCATGTTTTTCAGGTGGGTAGGTGTCTAATAGAACTGACTGTGATAAAGGAATTAAACTGGCGCCAAATATCCCTTGAAGAAGCCGAAAAGCGATGATTTGATTAAGTGATTGCGCTGCTCCACATAAAATAGAGGCAACGGTAAAGCCGACCACTGACCACATAAAAATACGCTTTCTACCAAGTCGAGATGAGGCAAATCCGGTTAGAGGCATGCAAATAGCGGATGCAACAATATAGGAGGTTAAAACCCATGATATTTGATCTTGAGTTGCGCCCATTGCCCCTTGCATATGTGGTAATGCAACATTCGCAATGGTGGTGTCGAGCGCTTGCATAATGGTGCAGAGCATAACCGATAGAGTTATAAAAAGACGGTTTTTTTGTTGATTGTCTGTTATTGCCGTTGCCATGTTATTTCCTCGTTAAAGTGATAAACCGGCAAGGTGGCGTTTATAGCCTGTATCAATACTGACCTGCGCACTTAAACCTGCACGTAGAATTGGCGCATCAGGTTGATCTTCTATTTGAATACGAACGGCTAAGCGTTGTGCTACTTTAACCCAGTTTCCCGTTCCATTTTGAGCTGGGATAACTGAAAATTCGCTGCCCGTTGCAGGGCTTAGGCTTTCTACTTTTCCTTTCCAAACATAATCAGGAGCAAGATCAATGCTTAACTCTACAGGTTGGCCTTGTTTAACATGTGTCAGTTCTTTTTCTGTAAAATTCGCTTCCACCCAAAGTGATTGGTTTGCGATTAATACCATCGCCATTGAACCGGGTTTCATATATTGTCCTGCTTTTGCCACTTGGGTTACGACACCATCAAAGGGGGCGATGATTTTGGTATGGGTGAGATTAACTTTTGCTTGATTAAGTTGTGCTTGATATGCCAAATATTTCGGATGTTGTTCAATTGGCGCATCGATATTGCCACCTAAACTGGCTTTAATTTGTTGTAACTGATTTTCAAGTGTATTGATATTCAGTAAATCTAGTTGAGTTTTTTGTTTGGCGTCATCATATTGTGATGCAGAAAGATATTTCTTTTTTTCGAGATTATGCTGGCGTTTTTGTTCACGTTGATGAAATTCATATTGGCTTTTAGCCATTGCTATTTCAGCTAATTTACTCCGATATTGCGCTTTCAATGACAATAAGTCTGTTTTTACCTCATCGAGTGCAGCTTGAGCATTGGCAATCGCTAACTGATAATTAATTGGATCAATTTCAAAAAGTATATCACCTGCTTTTACCTGTTCATTTTCATGGACGAGTACTTGTTCGACTCGGCCTGATAACTCAGAGGTGATCGCAACTTTATCTGCTTTTAAATATGCATTATCGGTTTCTGCATAACGTCCACCACGTAAATATAACAGTAGTGATACCAATATAATTAAGCAGGGAATAGCGAATAAAAAAACAATTCGTTTTTTACGTCGACTGTGTTTTGTTTGTAAGTTTAATTCTACTGCGTCATTCATTAATATTATTCCTATACTTGATCACGTTATTTTTTTTCTGATAAATTTGCATGAATTAAGTTCATCGTTGAGATGAAGTCATCAATTTTCTCTTGAGATAAGCCTTGTAATGCTTCTTTCCACATTTCGTCACTATGTGTGTTGATTTCTGCTAATGCTTTATTTGCTTTTGGTTTTTTTAAATACAGTAAAAATGCTCGTCGATCCTTGGGGCAGGGGCGACGTTCAACTAATTCATCTTCTACGAGTTGATCAATAATTCGTACTAACGTCATTGGTTTCATTTCTAGTTGTTCAGCAATCTCAACCTGTTTAGCGCCTTCATTGAGTGAAATACGGTATAAAGTCCGCACCTGTGAAAGCGGTAAGTTACTATTGTCCGTGTTGTTGTTATATTTACTGCGAATTAACCTCAGTACATCGGATAAAAGAAACCCAATTAAAATTTGCTTCATAATGATATGTTCTCATTTGTTAAACTAGTAAGTGATACTTATTAAATTAATTTGAGGATTGTAAGTAATACTTATCAATTGTCAATGGTAAATGAGAATGAATGCTTTTAAAGAATTACGATGCATTTATGGATTTAATACCAATTATATTAAATATATGAACTAAATTTCGCGTAGGAAAAATGGTTTGGTTCGAGGCTGAAGTTGATATAAGTAGCTGTTTTATTTATAAATTTCCAAAAAACAAATCAACAATTTTAACCAGTAAAATAGAGAATGAAAAAGAAGTGATTTTTAAAATGCAGTTGCAATATTGCTTAATGCTAAAAGCGCGAAAGGTGGTCTGATGGGGAAATACATCACTAATAGGTTAAGTGTAATTTTCCAGTTTGTTTTAATTTACATATTTTATTAAGAAATGAGTTGATCCTGTATGGCTGATATTGAATCGGCATTTTATTCTCAAGGGCTGGAATGGGTTTATGATCATTTCGGAGGTGAGTTAAAATAAGATCCAGTAAGCCAGAAAGATAGGTTTTAAATTCTTGGCTTTGATAGAGGTTATTCCATTGAATAACATGTTCAATACTATGTGATTCAATAATAGGTTCTATTTTATAGGTGTAACGTTCAATTTCACCATCACCCATACAATATTCTTTGACCAATTGTAAAAATAGGTCGAGGCATTCTCCGCGAGGGACAATATTAAAAAACTCTTTATGTTTTACAGGTGTTTGCGGATCGTTATGGATATAAATGACTTTGTATAAAATTTCAAACATATGGACGATAGTCCTATCAAGAACGCGTTGCTTAGGCAGACGGTTATCTTGGATATCTTGTGCAATTAATACATAGATTTCTGAAAAATCGATATTTGCGGATATTTGCTGTGATAGTTTCTCGGCAATTTTAACAGGTATACGATTAGCGAGTAATGTTTTAAAGGCTGAGTCCGCTAATGTCGTTCGGATTGTCTGATGGGTCTTATCTGAACCTGTAAAGGAATCATTGTGTAGTATCGACATGCTATTCCTAAATATCAAAAAGAATTAACTCGGTTCATAAACGCCGACATTATAGCAATATATTTTTACCAATCTAGTCACAATCCTATTAATTCTTATTCAATTAATAACTGATTAAAATAAAAGATAAAACTGCATAGACAAGTGATCCATAACGCTATATAAATTGGATGTCGTTTATTTTATTTTTCGTTCATATTTATGTTGTCATAAATTAATGATTTTTCCTTGGAGTTTCCGTTGTTTTCTATACCCGCTAAATTTTGGCTTGGTTTTTATTTTATTAGTTTCTTTTTTATTTGGGGAGTCTTTCTTCCCTTTTGGGGTGTTTGGCTAGAAGCTCAAGGACTTTCAAGTGATGATATTGGTATATTATTTTCAATTGGTTTGATGTTGCGGTTTGTCAGTAGTGTTGGTTTGCTGCCGAATGTATCAACGGGAGCGGGATCATTACGGTTATTGCGTGTGCTCGCATTTTTTGTCGTAATTGCATTTAGCTTTCTACTTTATCAAAGAGAGCAAATATGGCTAAGTATTATCACTTTACTCGTCAATTTTTTATTAGCACCGATGATGCCGCTTGGCGATATTATTGGGAATCGACTCGTTAAACAAATTAATTTGGATTACGGACGAGTCAGATTGTGGGGATCACTCAGTTTTATTGTTGGTTCTACCTGTATTGGTTGGTTAATTGTGCAATATGGTAAAGAAGCGATTCTTTGGACCATTATTATTGCTAGTTTAGTCATGTGGATACTGACCTTATTTCAATTATCGCCAGGGCTTGAAGATGGGGATAATGCACGTAAAAAACACGAATACTCATTATTTTCACTTTTTAAACGCCGTAATGTTTTATTATTTGTACTTATCGTGGGGGGAATTCAAGGAGCTCATGGTGCCTATTACGCATTTAGTTCTATTTACTGGGCGAGACAAGGGATTCCTGAAGTTACCATTGCATGGTTATGGGGGATTTCCGTTTGTGCTGAAGTCGTTTTAATGCGTTTTAATACCAAATTCTTTAGTCGCTGGACGATTAAACAAATGTTCTTATTAGGATTAATCGCCAGCATTATTCGTTGGTTTGTTTTTTCTCAAACAACGGATGTTTATATTTTAGGTGTTGTACAAATATTTCATGCGATGACATTTGCAGTAACGCATTTAGCCACTATTCGTTATATTGGATTGCAAAATAATGCGGATATGGTGCGTTATCAATCATTATACTCTGGGGTCGGGTTAGGGTTGATGACTGCTTTATTTACATATATATCAGGTAACTTGTTTGAATCATTGCAGGGCAATATATTTTTAATTATGTCGATCCTTTTAATCCCTATTCTATGGTTTTTGAAAATATGGGAAATAGAATCGGAACAATCATAAACAGTGTTTTATTAATTAATCTTGGGAGAATGTGATGAAAAAAGTAGCGATATTATTGGCCGTTGGATTTGAAGAAATAGAAGCAGTTACTCCCATTGATTTTTTACGCAGAGCGGGAATTGAAGTTATTGTCTGTGGGATTAATGAAGAGAGCGTCACAGGTAGTAATGGGATTGTGCTTAAATCTGATTGTGGATTTGATGACTTACCTACTGACCTCGATGGCATTATCTTGCCGGGTGGTATGCCGGGGGCACTGAACTTATCTCTTTCCGTTGGTGTTTCTAAAATATTAAAAGCCATGGATAAGGATAATAAATTGATTGCTGCTATTTGTGCGGCTCCGGCAATTGTGTTGAGTGCCGCCGATGTACTTAAGGGCAAAAAGTTTACATGTTATCCCGGTTTTGAAGATAGAGTCTCTAACGCTCAGTTCACTAATGATCGTGTTGTTCAAGATGGTAATTTGATCACTAGCCGTGGGCCAGGTAGTGCTGCTGAGTTTTCAATTGCGATTATCGATTATCTTGTGGGGCACGAAACAGCTAATTTTGTAAAACAGAGTACTTTACAGAATTGGTAATTGTATGCTGTGAGTCATTCGTGAAATATTTGAGCGACTAACTGTTATACCCGTTTGTGATTATTATCGCGATATTTGTCATGATTAGTGTGTCGTTAACGCTCACCCTACATTTAACCCTTAAACGCGTTCTCTCTGATAGCGGTAAAATATAGACGATGCCGAGCGTATGGCTGGTTGAAAAATGACCACTTAAACTTGAGTTAAAAACGATAACTTATTGAATTAAATGCTTAAATATTTTTTTCATAGAATAATGAGTTGGTATTGTTATTTTTTTACTATTAGTTGAGCAATTGATTAGTGTATATTTCAATGTATTGATTCAGATAAGCGCACCATTATTCTACGTCAGGTTAAATTATGTCAGTTCTCTCATCAAACAGTGTTTTTACTTCTCTTCAGCAAAGTGGGCCATTTGCTGTACCTGATAGTGTCCGATATGCAGGGCGTTTTTCAGCACAAACCCGTGAATGGGTCAAAAAATTACAAGAAGATCCCAATAACGTTGCAAAATATCGCGCTCTTTGTAGCCAAATTTTTGAATTCTTAGAAGTTGATAATATTGAACAAATTCAACTGTTGATTGGTAATCAAGAACTGCGTCAACAGCGTAGCGAGCGAGCCTTGCACCTTGTTGGAAACATGTTTGGTATCAATGGTAATTTTAATGAAATAAAAAGTCGTGTCGATGAATATGCACGTACTGCCGATGCTGTTATTCATTCTCTTTCCGGTAAAATTCTTTTGCCATATGCTTCTCATATTGAAGCGACCAATGAAATAGAAGTGACTAATAACCCTGTTGAATTATTGTTGATTATGTTTAACGACGCTTATCATAAAAAAGCACGATTTGAAGCGCGCCGTAAACTTATCTTAATGACACTCGCGGGTAGCATCGATCAACGTGAACGTGAAACCGATATTGAACATAAATTTTCTTCTTTCTTAGCGTTTCTAAATGGGTATGTTTGGAGTCCTAATCTCAAGATCGGCGATTTAGATCCCGTCTATTTATATTCAACCCACAGTAATGAAGACTATCGTTGTACTGGTGTAACAGTGCTCAACCCGCTACAGGCAAATCTTGCGGAGCAAGGACAAGATAAATACGAAAAACTAACGATGATAAAACGTCGTAGTTTTAATGCCGGTTCAAAGAAAACCCCCATTTATGTTTCTATTCGTAAGAAACCACCAGAAGCAAAAGTGCTTAAGTTATTACGTAAAAATGAGAAAAATCCGGCTGTTGCGGTAGATGATGAACTTGGTTTAATGGGCGTACTTGATTCCGTTAGCGATGTTAAAGCGTTCCAAAAACATCTAACACGCAGTGCTTCTAAAGCTAATTCCTTAATGGTGCTGGAAGATATATCTGACACATTAATTGAAAGTACGCAATATCGAGGTAGGGCAGTTGGATCGAGTGATAAAACGTCGATGATGAAATTCTTTGCTCGGTTAGGTGGTATGCGTGTAGAGTTTATCATTCATACCAATCAAACATGGCTAAATTATATGTATCAACAAGATGTGGCTCATAATGAGTATGAAGTGAAACGCATGTTTGATACGGGCGTGATTGAGTTATTATTCCCCATGGATATATTCCATCTTGACCACATTAAAACGCGAAACGAAATGGTAAAGTTCTTCCGCAAACAGATAGAGTCATATACTCTCTAGCTACTTGGTAGGCATTACTCCGCCTGTAATGCCTCGTTAATATTCCCATTAGCCTTCTAGCGACACTAATGGGCGATATACCTGTTACCAATCAACTACTTTCTCGTGAATTATTCTTTTCAAGTAAGCTTTTCTCCACCAACAGTTGTGCTGTTTCGTATTGACCATGCACATAATGTTGTATAGGGAAATCTGCGAGGTCGAGCTTTTCTTTAATGTTATTTATTTTTACCAGTAAATTGGCTTGCGGATAATAATTCAGTACCGCCTCACAAATCACCTTTTTGGTTGCAACGGACTCCAGTGCAAGAATAATACTTGAAGAGTTTTCGATTTTTAAGGATTCGAGTACAGGCAATTTTTCTAAATGCCCAAAATACGCTTTATACCCGCGTATTTGTGCAATTTGAACATGTTGTAAATTGTCGGAGATAATAACGAAATTTACATTTTGTTTTTGTAATTCTCGGGCAACAATACGGCCTACCGTAGTGAAACCACATATAACCGTATGATGTTTTATTTCAATCGGTGTTATCTTATCGGATTCAAAAAATTCAGTAACAAACAAGGCGGCGAGTTTATAGATATTGTTGACCATAAAGGGGGTGACGATCATAGAAAGTACGGTCACTAAAATAAGGAAATTACTTAATTGAGAAGATAAAATATTTTCATTACTAGCAAGTGTAAAAATGGCAAAGGAAAATTCGCCTATTTGACAAAGTGCAATACTGGTTTTTAAGGCATCACTTTTATTCGATTTGCGTCGTATCAAGAAGTAAATCAATAGCGCTTTTATCAGCATTGCAGAAATTAAGACCGAGAATACCATATACAGGTTCATGGCAAAGTAAATCATATCGATTTTAGTACCGATGGAAAAGAAAAAAGCCCCTAGTAATAAATCTTTATAGGAAGCAATATCCGATTCTACTTTTACATGAAAATTGGTTTCGGCGATGATCATCCCTGCAATAAACGCACCGAGCGAATAACTAAAGCCAACCTCATGAGCAAATAAAGAGGTGCCTAAAACAATTGCGAGAACAGAGCCAAGAAAGAGTTCTTCCATTTTTGCCCTGCTTGAAAAATGAAGTAACCATTCAATTAGCTTTTTACCGAGGGTAAACATAAAACCAATAATCAATCCCGCATAAAGTAAGGTATTGAATAAGACGTCGGTGACAGAAAGGTTATCCTTCGATAAAAAACCAATGAGTAATAAAATAGGGATAACCGCTAAATCTTGGAAAATAAGTACGGCGACTGATTTTTCACCGTAGGGGGTGACAATATCTTTGGATTTTTTTAAATAGGGGACAACGATTGCCGTTGATGACAAGCTAAAGGCAAGTGCAATTACAATTGCTGCTGTGGATTCAATATGAATAAGATAATGTGTTACTAAATAAATAATTAAGGCGCTACCTGCAACTTGCATAAATCCATTGAAAAAAATTAATTCCTTCATTTTTTTCAATTTGGAAAAAGACATTTCCAAGCCAATAGTAAACATCAAAAAAACAATCCCAAATTCACCGATTAATTCTAAAGAGGTGAGGTTTTCACTGCCATTGAAATTAAATAAATTACTAATAATGGTACCAGTAATGATGTAACCAATAATATGTGAAATAGAAAATCGGCTAAGTACAATATTAACCACGCTAGCAATGGCAAGTGATACAGCAATAATGATCAGTATAGAGTCCATCGTCGTCCTTTAAAGGTTAAAAATAACAAGGTTTGATGAGAGAAATGCAATTTGGATATTTGAAGTGAATCACATCTTTTAGGTTATATCTAGCAATTTTATGCGCTGACCTTGAAATAGACATATTAAGCCCCAGTATAAAATTACCGCCATGCTAGAATTATCTAGTGGTGTTTTTATAGGGAGTTTCAATGAAGAAGTTATTCCAGACCCTTTGTGTTTTATTGGCTATTTCATCTCAAGCCAATGCCAATTCAATCAAAAATTTAGATCGTAACCTCGATACTAATCAATTCTTATCTTTCACTCAGCCAGCGCAGGAAGAGTCCAGCGATAAACATTTGGCTAAACTATACAATGTTCAAGCATTCCAATCTGCTCAAATCAAGCAGCCTTACACTGAATTTGAGCAACTTTATCAACAAGCTATCGCAGGACAAAGTGAATTAGAAGCAATTACCGAACGTATTGCTGCACATAGTCATAGCGATGTTCTTTCATCCGGTGTTAAATCTAAATTACGTGCCATCGACAAAATCAATACAGACCTTTCGGGGGATAGTGAGAAAATCACTGATTTAGCGCGAACTTCTATCGTTGCGAAAGACGTTGCGACGTTAATGGACGCATTTACTTTATTTGATCAACAAACTGAAATTGTGCGTATTAAAAATCGTTTTGCTACACCAGGCGCATCAGGTTACCGCGATTTAAACTTACTAGTGCGTTTACCTAAAACCCAAATTATTGCAGAAGTTCAGCTGCATCTTGAAGCTTTTTCGAAAATAAAAAATGGGAGAGAGCATCAAAATTATGAACAAATCCAACAAATAGAGCGTATACAGCTAACTGATAAGCGACCACTTAGTGAAATTGAATTGGCTGCTATAAGTAAATTGAGAAAAGAATCTCAACAACTTTATCAACAAGCTTGGAATCAATACTTAACCGCTTAAATTTATTTACCTCCGTTTAATTTGCAGTTATTTTTATAACTGCAAACTTTCCATTCAGCTTCGGTTCATTTTCATTCTGTTACACTACTTATTGTTTTTATTACAAGCCTTAAAAGCGTTTTTTACTTTGTTTATTCGCAAGTAGAATAACTAAGTATCTGCTTTTATTGAAAAATTAATAACACAGGCTAAAATGAATGTTTATTTACTATCACCCATGCCTTAACTATTATTATTTTGATGTTAGGGACTTAACTAAGATGGATTATATATGAAACGAACATTGTTATTTTCTCTGATGGCCTGTTTATTTTATGTGGTGATGGGAAGCAGTAGCTATGCGGCTAATCTAAAGGTTGAAAATAGAGATCAGGCAGTGCAGTTGGTGAAACAAAAATATTCAGGGAAAGTACTTAATGTTCAATCTTCTTCTCAACAACATACCCCGACCTATGTGGTAAAATTGCTATCGAATAAAGGGGTTGTTTTTTATCTTCAAGTCAATGCCGTTAATGGTCGAGTCAGTAAAAAATAACCTAAAATAGGAGCTAATTAATGCGTATTTTATTAGTTGAAGATGACATTAGCTTACAGCATAACCTGAAGGTGCAATTAACCAAGCAAGGATATTCTGTCGACCTTGCAAGTGATGGTGAAGAAGGGCTTTTTCAGTGTGTTGAATATAATTACGATGCGGCTATTATCGACGTTGGTTTACCTAAACTTGATGGTATCAGTCTTATAAAAAAGGTTAGAGAAAAACAAATTACATTCCCCATTATTATTTTAACGGCGCGCGATAATTGGCAAGATAAAGTTGAAGGGCTGGATGCAGGCGGGGATGATTACCTGACGAAACCATTTCAAACGGAGGAATTAGTTGCGCGATTAAATGCTTTAATCCGTCGCGCATCGGGTAAAGCGAGTCCAATCATACAAAATGGCGTATTTAGTCTTAATACCAGTAGTTTTGAAGTTAAGAAAAATCAGCAAACCATTACTCTTAGTGGGTATGAATATAAATTGTTTGAATACCTTATGCTACATCCCGGTGAAATCAAATCTAAAACCGTATTAACGGAACACCTCTATGATCAAGATTTTGACCGTGATTCCAATGTTATTGAAGTCTTTATTCGCCGTTTAAGAAAAAAATTAGATCCCGATAATACTTATCGTTTGATTGAAACGTTACGAGGACAAGGGTATCGATTGAGTATTTTGACTGATCCAGTAACGGAATCCTATGGTGAATAACGCTCGAATTTCTCATGTACTACAACGTAGCTCATTAAAACTACGCCTTATTGTAAGTGCTTTATTACTGATATTGGTGATTATGCCAACCATTGGCTTTACCCTCAGTAATGCGTTTATGAATCAAGCAAAAAATGCCATACAAAATGAGTTGAGTGCTTATGTTTACTCCGTGTTAGCGGTTGCAGATATTGAAAATCAACAGTTATATATGCCGGAACAACTGTTAGAAAATAGATTCAATGTCATCCAATCTGGTTTATATGCACTTATTTCTATGCCCCAAGGCGCGTCGATAAATACAGTCGTATGGCAGTCTAATTCCATGCTTGGTATCGCTCCACCGACAGATTTACCGATGCCTGAAATTGGCGAAAGTAACTTTCAGGAAGAGGTGGTAGAAGGTGACCCCTATTTGATATACAGCTTTACTGCTAGTTTTGAGCAAAAAAAGAAGCAAAATGGCGAGTGGATGCAATTTCCAATGACGATTCATATTATTAAGGATCAGAGTGATTTTAAATTACAGGTCAAGCAATTTAATCATCAACTTTGGATGTGGCTTTTAATCTTGATGGTGTTTTTATTAGTGGTGCAATTGGCGTGGTTAATTTGGACGTTAAAACCCTTAGCACGATTTAGTCAAGAACTAGTCGATATTGAACAGGGACAAGCGCAACAAATGACAGCACGTTATCCCTTGGAGTTACAAGCTGTTGCGCAGCAAATGAATACATTGCTTAATACTGAACAAAATCAACGTAAACGTTATCGTAATGCGCTTTCGGATCTTGCACATAGTTTGAAAACGCCCTTAGCCGTTATTCAAAGCCAAGCGGATTTAAATAGTTCGTCAATTGAACAGGTATCGGTGATCAATAATATAATTGGGCATCAATTAAAGCGTGCGCAAACTGCAGCGGGAGCCTCTTGGTACTTAGGTATTAGGGTAAATGAGGTGAGTGAAAAATTGATTCGCGTGCTCACTAAAATTTATCGGGATAGTCATATTGAGATCAGCGCAAATGTTGATCAAGCGTCTATGTTTAAGGGAGATCAACAAGATCTCAGTGAAATATTAGGGAATTTGTTAGACAATGCCTGCAAAGCGGCAAAAAAACAGGTTTTATTATCGGTCAAACAAGCCAATAAACAGCTGACTATTGTTGTAGAGGATGATGGAGAAGGAATTCGACCAGAACAACAATCGCAAATATTAGAACGGGGGATTAGAGCAGATTCATACCAGCGTGGACATGGTGTTGGATTAGCCATCGTCGCCGATCTAGTGGATAGTTATAATGGTAAACTTGCGGTGAGTGATTCAACATCGCTAGGAGGCGCTAAATTTACTATCTCTTTTCAGGTTGGTTGATATTTGTGTTTGATTGAGTAAGTAAAAGTAAGAATGATAAATATAACCAAACGTATAAAATCTAATTGATAAAAACAAGGTAAGATTATAATGAAAAAAGTAATTAGCACATTAGTTATTGCAACCGTATTAAGTGGTTGTGTTGCACGTCAGAATGCGACTACAGGTGAAAGTGAAACGAGCCGTACGACGATTGGTGCATTAACCGGAGCCGTTGCAGGAGCACTTGCTGGCGCTGCAACGGGGAAAAAGAATGGCGCGCTATTTGGTGCTGCCGGCGGCGCTGCTATTGGTGGTGGTGTTGGATATTACTTTGATCAGCAAGAAGCCGCATTAAGACAAGAGTTGCTTAATTCCGGTGTGCAAGTTGAACGTGTTAGTGATAACGAATTACAACTGATTATGGCACAGGGCATTGGCTTTGCGAGTGGTCAATATGTATTAAGTTCTAGTATTTATTCAACACTAAATGGTGTGGCTAAAATTTTAAATGAATACCCGAATTCATCGCTTATTATTAGCGGCCATACCGATAGTATTGGTAGTGCAGAATCTAATTTAACCCTTTCTGAGCGTCGTGCTGAGTCTGTTGCTAATTACCTTATTCGTCAAAACGTAAAATCTGGGCGATTATCAACACAGGGATACGGAGAACGTCGCCCCATTGAAAGTAATATGAATGAGCAAGGGCGCGCAGCGAATCGTCGTGTAGAAATTAGAATCGTTGCCAATTGAAAATAGGGGAGATATTCCCTCTTATTAGTTCAAAGCCCGTTGATATTTTCATCTTGAATAGTAATGGGTCTATGATAAATAATAGGCATTAAAAAACCGAACATTAAGTTCGGTTTTTTCGTTTTAGGTAGGTTTAATAGGGTTGAACGCTCATGCGTATTCTAATTTTGTTACCTGGATGATGGTCCATTTGAGTTTGATATTCATTACCTTGATATCGATACCAAACATCATAGCCAACGGTTGTTTGTTGATAATTAACATTTTGAGTGACTTGGCAGCGTCGTTCATTTTTGTAATAAACGCGATTGGAATGCGCATAACCTTCACGAGAAATATTACTGCCAACCGATGCCCCAATTACTGCACCAATGACCGTGCCAGCCCCTTTGTGGCGGCTAACATTATTACCAATTGCACCGCCGATAATCGTACCGATAATTGCACCCGAAGGTGAAGCGGAGTAATGGCCTCGTTCTTTGTATCGTACTGGTTCATTCCAACATTCTTGCTGTGGAACACGTTGCGTAACAACACGAGTAATAGGCTCAACATGTGTTACTTTAGCCCAAATAACAGGCTCTCGATTCGGTTGTTTAGCCCAGCTTACTGGTGACGCCAGCATGGTGGTAATTAAAGTGGAAAGGATTAGCTTATTCATTTTATAGCTCCTTATTCAGTATTTCGATTTCTATGGCTAAAGTATAGTTGAGTGAAGCTGAACTGAAACTGAATAGTCGTTAATGTTTTACTGATTCAATAATGATTCGACCAAAGGTGGGACAAGTTCCGTTGCCTTGCCTTGACGTACTTGTGTAAAATAGCTGCCCGTATCGCTTTCATCCAAGTTGATTTCAATCGAATCTGCCCCTGCGTGCATTGCTTCTTGAACAAATCCCGCTGCAGGATAAACTTTACCCGATGTGCCTATTGCGATAAATAAATCAGCCTTTGCTAGATGCTCGTAAATGGTGTTCATTTCAAGTGGCATTTCCCCAAACCAAACAATATGAGGACGTAATGGTTGAGTTGGTTGGCAGCAGGTACAATGATCTTGGCTGGTTAAATCATTGGGCCAAGCATACACTTTATTCGTTTTTGGACAATGTACTTTTAATAATTCCCCGTGCATATGGATCACATTAGTCGAGCCTGCTCGTTCATGGAGATTATCAATATTTTGAGTCACTAATAAACATTCACCATCAAACTTTTGTTGTAGTTTTGCTAATGCGTAATGCGCCGCATTTGGTTTTATGTCCGGTTGAGAAAGGGCTCGCCGACGTTGATTGTAAAAGTCGAGTACTAATTCAGGATCTCGAATATAGCCTTCAGGTGTAGCAACATCTTCGACACGATGATCTTCCCATAGACCATCAGCAGCTCGGAAAGTTCGAATACCAGATTCTGCTGAAATCCCCGCTCCCGTTAATATAACAATTCTTTTATGTCGTTTACTGGTCAAAATAAAACTCCTTATTCAGAGATGTAGCTATATTTTATACCTAAAAAGAGGGGAAACGAAGTTCACAAAAAATAAAAAGCCCAAGTAATAGTGACTCGGGCTGAATAAGGTTTTTATACCCGTTACCATTCAAGATGCTGATTTCTGCATCTTGAATGGTAACGGGTATATATTTAATGTTAAATTAGCTAAATTTAGGCCAAATATCGAAAGGTTGTTTCTCAAATACCATTTCGCCATCCTCACCTTTGTGGATATTAATCCAAGCTTCCCAGTTTTTTGAATCTGTCTCTGGGTAATCGATGCGATAATGGCTACAACGACTCTCGGTACGCATAATTGAAGCTTTAAGTTTCATTTCAGCGGTAATGATCATATTTTCTGTTTCATGGGCAAGACGAAGTTTATGTAAATCATCCGCCATTAACATGGGAACATGGTGTTCTTTTAGCTCTTCAACATAAGCAAGGGCCGCCTGCATTAAGCGCTCTTTTTTTATGTATAAAATAAAGTTTGGAATCATGATGCCTTGTAATACTTGTGTTACCCAAGCAGGACTATAACCAGTTTTACGATTAAGCGGTGCGAGTATTTCTTTTTCAACTTGTGCAAGTTGTTTATCGGAAGCCTTGATGATTGAGAGTGATTTACTGGCTTTGGCGGCTGCTTCTCCTGAAAATGTCCCTTGAATACAAGAGGACGCTGAAGAGCCACCTATCTGCGTATAAATACCACCGGACATATAGGAACCCAGCGCGTCACCAGCGGCATAAAGTCCGGGGATGGTCGTTAATCCATTCTCATCGATTGGCACTAATCCTTCAGATTTATGAATGGCCATTCCCGCGCTTGAACCACCAACGCTTTCTCCCCCCATTCCTGGCGGGCCGGAACGGTCTTTACTACCGAATATTGATAAAAGACCACCTTTATTTTGAGGCCCGGGAGGACCCGCATGACCTTTGCTACTGAATATAGACAGCAGGCCACCTTCAGGTTGTTGCTGTTGAGGAGGCATGCCAACATGTCTGAAAGCTGGCGGTGTATATGGGCCGCCTACCACTTCAGATATTTTATTGCCCGGTTGTGGAGGTCCCATTGAAATCGGTCCGCCTGAAATATAAGCCTTATAGTTAAGTTCTACGCCAAGATCATGATGTATTTCTGCACTTGTGGTTGATGGTTTTTCTTCGATTTGACCATGCCAATTGTCGTAGCTAGATCCAGAGTTTTTTGCGGAACCGGGGTGACCATCATTCCATTCTTTACCGGTGATTTTTGCACCAATTTTGTAAGCCATAATTGAGCCATCGTGAGTGAGGTCACAGACTGGGAAACCGTTTGGTTTGAAACCACCTGACCCGGTACAAAGAACGACGGTCTTAGCCTTAAAATGAATCACTTTATTTGTGTTTAGGCTAAACCCTGAAGCACCAACGACACGACCCTGTTGTTTCAATAGGTGAGTGATCATCACGCGTTCAACTAAGGGAATATTACGTTCTTCAATGGGTTTTAAAAAGCTATTACGGCATAAGGCTGAGTCAAAAAATCCCCATTTCTTCAATTGTTCTGCATGTGAGTAGGAGTGTTCGGCTAATTGACGAGTGAAGACCGGGTTATTGGTATTAATAGCCGATTCGGTCACTTTGGCTACAAACTGCTCAACGCTCATTTTGGATGTTTTAGGATCGAATTTAAACACACCTTTAGCAAATGGGGTTAAACCTGAGCGACCAAGACTTCCCTTAGCAACGATCATTGTACTCGCGCCAGCATCGTGTGCTTTTACAGCTGCAAATAATCCAGCAAAACCACCACCGATAACTAACACATCCGTTTCTCGGTGTTCAATATTAAAGTCTTTATTAGTTATCTTGGGTTTGTTAACCGTTGGTTCTGCGTTACTTGGCAATGAAGCAAGTGCAGACGCACCAAGAATGCCGCCAGCAACTCCAATAAATTGACGACGAGAAAGGTTTAATTTTTCAGTCATTAGTTATCTCCAAGAAACCATCACAGGGATGGTTTTTTCTGCATTAATCGTAATTGCGTCAACTGGACAATATAATCGGCATAAATGACATATTTGGCAGTCTTCAGGATAGGCTATATAAGCTCTTTGTTTGTCCTGATCAAATTGTATAACGTCTGTTGGGCACGTTTCTACGCAGGTTTCACACCCGATGCACCCCGCAATTTCATGAATGGCCATAATGGGCTTCCTTCTAAAATTTTATTAAAACGATAGCTGTTCGTAATGAATGTTTGATGGTTTGATTCCTAGTGCTTTGAGGTGCTTATTAACCCCTATAATCATTGGTTTGGGGCCACAGAGGTAAACTGACCATTTATTAATAGCAGAAGGGTTTAGGTTACGTTCAATAATTTGTTTATCGATGAGTCCCTGATAAATATCTGGATGGTTTGTTGCTTCCTGGCAAATTAGTTGTAATTTGAAATCACAAAGTTGTTTTTCATAGGCACGTATTTGATCAACTAAGGCCATTTGTTTCATGGCATTGTTACCGTAGAGAAGTCGTATCGGGCGCGTATCATTTTGTTCGGCTAACCCATTCAATAAGCTTAATATAGGGCCTAAGCCTGCACCGCCTGCAATTAAAGTGATGCCTTTCGCTTTACGACTATCGTTAAGTGTCATACTTCCATAGGGCCCATCTATGTAAACTTCTTGTCCTTCCTTCAGAGAGCCGAGAGTGGAGGTATAATCGCCAAGTTCTCTGATAATAAATGAGAGATGTGGTAAATCCTGTTTTCCTGAGGAAATAGAAAAAGGATGTTCGTTAACACCGTGTAAGGACTTGCTGGTATTTAGCCAGACGAATTGACCAGGTTCGAAATAAAATTCATCTCCGGCTTTTTTTTCAACGGTGACTTGCCAGTCGCTACTACTGACCGGGGTGACACTCCTTAGTGTAAAAGGTTGGCGTTTAAGTCGTGCGGGTTTGACTAAGTAATTGTAACCGACCATTGCCAATGAACAGGCACATAATGCCCACCAAAGCATGTCAAAATTGGGTTGGAATTGTCCATGGCTACCAACGGTAGTGATATGTAATGTGGCTAAAATAGTAATAGCAACAAACCCGATTAAATGTGCTAAACGCCATGTTTCATAACGCATCGGTAGTTTGTTTTTGTACACTGATAGCAATACCCACAGAATTAATAGAACCCAAGCAATTAATCCAGTTAACATTTGTGATGCAGTAATGACTTCAATCAGGCTATCAATCCCATCCTGATAGGAAAATAAAAATCGTGGGGCGAGGATAAGAATGGGGTGAAAAAGAAAAATGATGCCAAGCCATTTTCCTATTTTTTTGTGTCGCTCAACACTCCAGTCTATATTGGCAAAAATTGGAAATTGTTTAAGTCGGCTACCTAGTGGAAATTGGATAAAAAAAGCCATCATGGCCAGCATATTTACGATGGTTAATATTTTCGCATAGACCGTTTTTGGATCCATCTCAATCATTTGTGAAATGCAAAAGGGAACGATCAGTAGAATTAGGTAACCTATCGATAATTTGTATTTCTTTCCCAGCCTGAGTTGGAACCGCGAAGCTGATTTAGAAGAGGGGGCTGCATGGGTCGTCATTTTTCACTCCAATTTTGTTGTTATTTTTATATTAATCAAACCTTATCTAAAAAGTGGTTAATACGAGGTTAAGGTTGTTAAGCATAAAAATAATATTGAAGGGAATCGCTTAAATATGTTGTGATAATTGAATCTATTGTGCAAAGGGAAAATAGAAAAGTGTTTTAATACAATAGGTTATTTATTTCCCTGCTATGAATTTTATCCTTACTTTATCCTTATTTTAATTGTGTCTATAATCGATTCTTTAATTCATGATATTTGAACAATATTTGCATGCTTAACTCCTACAATGATTATTTATGTTTATATTAATTAGGAGTAACAAATGAAAAATAAAATAATAAATCTAGCTTTGATTGTCATGTCTACGTTATTACTTTCCGCATGTGTAGGAGGACCAAAGGGTGGACATCATGGACCCAAGTTGTCCGCTGATGAAATATTTCAACAAGCCGATCTAAATGGCGATAACTTACTGACATTTGAGGAGTTTAAAGCGTCATTACCTGAAAAAAGATAAGAGGTAATGTGGAGGGGATGATGTAGTTTTGCTATGCTATCAACAGTCATGCCAATTTTTATGTTATTTATTGGCAAACTAATTATAATAAGGACGTCACCCCTATGAAGAATTTGTTACTTGCAGTTATAACAACATCATTAATAACTGCCTGTGCAAACACAGAACTTGCTACTCAAAAAATTGATAATGCGGCAATGAAGCAAGCTGCCCAGACCAATATAACACCCACTCAAGCCGTTGAAAATGCATATTTAGCCTTAGATAAAGCAAATAAAAATGAACTTACTTTTTATACACCTTTACATTTTAATGGGGTACAAAAAAGTTTTGATAAAATTACACTATTGCAACAACAGAATTCCGTTTCTCAAGACTCAAGTAAAGATAAGTTGATCATTACAGAGGCCTTTAAAGCTCAAAAATTGATTGATGAAGCTTCACAAGTTAAAAGCAATATTGAACATTTATTGTTTGATTCGTTAAACCATAAAGAAGTATTAGATCAACTTGATAGTAAAAAAGCCTTCCCTAAAAAATATAAGAATATAAATAATGATTTGGTTGATTTATTTAAATTAATTGAACAAAATCGATCTGATAAAGCATTGAAGAATCAAGTCGATTTGATTGAGGATATGACCGAGCTAGAAATTGATACCTTAGTCGATACCTATGTTAAGCCGGCAATATTTATTCTTGATAAAGCAGAAGATTTTGATGCCGATGATTATGCTGAAAAAACCTTTAATTTGGCTGAGTTATCAATTGAACACGCAGAAAATTTTATCGCTGAAAATCCACGCAATATAGCAGGCGTTAAGGAAGCCGGAGAAGATGCTATTCTTGCTGCCAAACGCGCATTAAATATCGGCCAATTTTCAAAAAGCTTAGTAGAGTTGGATGAAGAAAGAGCTGAAATTAAAGCCCTAGAGATGGAAGATTTATTGAGTGCAATTATTGATGGCTTTAATGCAAATGGATTAGAAGGGTTAACCTTGGATGAACAATCTCAAGAGTTGGCTCGATTAGCGAGAATACAAACGAGTAAATTGAAACAACAATCTTTATTAATTAACAATCACACAGCGGAAAGTACTGTTAATGGGACCGAAGCCGTGCCTGCTGAGATAAATACGAATATAGTTAATTAAATATCAATAAGTTAAGGTCTGTTTATCTTTCGCTACCAATTGGTTTTAAAAGATAATCAGTCCCTAATAGTATACCCGTTACCAATCAAGATGCGTTTATCAGTCACTAGCTCGGATACCAGGGCAAGGCGTAACATGAAGACAATGGCTAGTCCTTATCGAATGTTATAACGCAGTATTGGTGTTCGAGCTAGTGACCCGCAGGGCAAGACGAGAGGCAAACATCTTCGTTGTTATAAAGTCTCGATTTAACCCGTTAGATTTTCACCTTTATGCCTAGAATCTGCTCACCTCTCGTCTTGCTGATTTCTGCATCTTGAATGGTAACTGGTATATATCTATTTTTATCGCTGTGATTAATGGATTGGTGGACTATTTTTATCATTAAACTGAGCGAAATGAGCTTCTAGAATTTCGGGTGTTAATTTACCTTCGGCTTCTAATTTTTTAAATTTTTCAACGATGGCTTTTTGCTCTTCAATCGAAGGTAGTGGCTGTTCTGACTGTTCGTCAACTTGCTCTGCCATCGTCTCTAATTCTTTTTCGAAATCGGTCATGATAGTATTCCTTAGCTAATAAAATGAATATAATTTTACGCAGTTAATGTATTTTATTCTAGATAATATGATGACCTTTATAAGTTAATCAGTAGTTTCTCGTTGCTGTGATAATATTTACAGGTTATTATGTGCTTCTAATGATAATGGCACTCGTTTACTTCTCCTCTTGAGAAGTTGTTTTTTAACTATCGCTGCGCGGATTGAATATTTTGTTACGGTGTAATGTCTTAATTTGTAAGTTATTGTTAGTGACTTTATTGACATCTGTCTTTACAGTTGCCTCTGCAAATAATTTCACCTATAGTATATTCACAGATAAAAACCAAAGCGTAATGAAAATGACGCTCCAGGAATGTAAATCAAAGCATAAATTAGCACACAGTCTTAAAGAACAAGTCGCCTGTAATGAATTAACTAAACCCGTACCAACCAGTTCCTGTGCTAGCTCTATTAATCTACTAACTCTCTTCCCTGCAATTTTATTAACGGAGTTTTCCAACCATTTAGTTACTTCTTTGGTACTTATTAAAAAGAAACAAAATGTGAAAACCTTTGCCTTTACTGAACGTATTGAAAGACCTCCTATTAGAACTATATTATAAATCATTGTGTTACCTAAGCAGCAAATACTATTCGGTATAGGCTGACTATAAATTAATAATATAAATTCTATTTGAGAAAATACCTATGAAAAAACTATTTACACTATTAACTGTTTTACTACTAAGCACCGTTGCACAGGCCGCTGACTTTAAAAAAGGGGTTAATTACCGAGTGATTGGCTCACAACAATCCGATAAACCTTCCGTAACGGAGTATTTTTCATTTTATTGCCCGCATTGTTATAACTTCGAACCAATGATCGATGAAGTAAAGAAAGGACTGCCTGAAGGAACTGATTTTGAAAAAATTCATGTTTCATTTATGGGAGGGAATATGGGAGTATCAATGGCGAAAGCTTATGCAACAATGAAAGTATTAGATGTTGAAGATGACCTGATTCCTGCTATGTTTTACCAGATCCATGAATTGAAAAAAGCGCCACGCAATGAAAAACAAATGCATGATTTTTTCGTTAAAAATGGTGTTGATGGTACTGAATTCGATGCGGCTTTTAATAGCTTTATCGTAAGTTCAATGCAAAGCCGTTTTGATAAATCATTTAAAAATGCAGGATTACGAAGCGTGCCTAGTGTTGTGGTTAATGGTATCTACCTTGTCACTGCAGGTAGTGTAAAATCTACCGCTGAATACATTGAACTCGTAAAGTATTTATTAGCTAAATAAATAAAAAATAATACACTGATAGTGGCAGCACTATCAGTGTATTTATTCTCCATTATCGCACTGTCTAAACTTCCATTTTTCTCATCTTCTGTATCTATTATCATACTTTTAATGCTCTTATTTTTAGTCTTAATCTCTGTTTACTGTTATTTGTTGCTAATGATTGCGCTGAAATTTAATGTATTTTCGACATAAATCACTATTGATGCTATTTGAAAGTGCTACGGTGATCTCATCTGATCAATTGCGTTGTTTGTTGTATGGCAAGTGATTGTATTAGAAGCACTAAAAATAGAAGGTCATTGACGTGCATAACAGAGTCTATCTGCGAATTAATCCGATGACCCACCTAGCAATAAAACGAGGAAATTATGAGTTGTATTTTTAGATTTAAAAGTGTGTTAGCACTTGGATTATTAGGCATTTTGAGTGTGCTATTGGGAATTTACATGGCGATATTTGGTGAGGTACCTTCAATAGGCGGTAAAGAAGCGCTTATGTATCTTGTTGGTATCGATCGTTTGATGTGTATTTATCCCATTGGCTTAGGGCTAGTTTTTTGTTTTAAAGCTAAAAAACAATATGATAATAGGGCGATTATTGAATAACCCTAACAATCATGATGTTCTAGGGGAGGGCATAAAACCTATAAGAATGGTGGAACTGTTTAGGGATTGATTGAAGTCAATATTGTGTTTAACTCCTTTTGTTTAAGTTGTAAATTGCAGGTATTATCCTTAATAAAGTGAGTATCAATTAAATTGATACGGATAAAATATTTATTATATGGGAAATATTAATGAAATTTTCGCTGAAACAATTAGCTGTATTTGATGCAGTTGCCAATCAAGAAAGTGTGAGTGCAGCTGCTCGGCAGTTATCGATGACGCAGTCGGCTGTTAGTATGTCTCTTTCGCAGTTTGAAAATGTCTTAGATCGCCCATTATTTATTCGTCAGGGAAATCGTTTAACCTTAAGCCATTGGGGGCGATGGTTACGTCCTAAAGCAAAACGTTTGCTACAGGATGCTGAACATATTCAAATGGGCTTGCATGATCAACGTATGATCAGTGGCAATTTTAGCTTGTATGCGAGCCAAACTGCTGCGGAGCATATCCTACCGAAATTAATTAGCCAGGTTGATTCAGATTTTCCAGAGCTACGCATTAGCATTAAAGTTGAAAATACCGAGCATGTTATTCAATGCTTACTTAATCATCAATGTGATATGGGAATTGTTGAAGGGCGTAATGATGATAGCCGTATCAATCAGAAGAAATTAATTGATGACCACCTAGTTGTATTTACCAATCCACATCATCCCTTTGCTAATTCAGAAAGCGTTAACCTAGCCCAGTTAGAACAAGCAAATTGGGTTTTACGAGAAGTGGGGTCGGGTACCCGACGTATCTTCGATGGGGCTATTCATGGGCTTATTGATAATATCAAAGTCTGGAAAGTCTACGAGAGCGTACCGGTATTGAAAAGCATGGTTGAAAATGGCTTTTACCTTGGGTGCTTGCCCTATTTAGACGTTGCTAAAGAAGTGGAAAATGGGCAATTAGTTATTCTGCCAACGCCTGAGTTTGATATGAAACGTAGCTTGTCTTTTGTGTGGAGAAAGGATAGCGGTGATAATCCATTGCGTGATTGTATCTTAGCGGAAGCACGGCGATTAATGATTAATAACGAAAGAGTGAAAGATGAAGCAAAGGTTAATTTGCTTCAACTTTCACAAAAGTAAACCGTTAATAATGACGTTAACTGATTGTCATTTACGCTGCATCAATTGCTTTTGAATGCGGTGCATATTCTTTAACGATTAAGCTGCTTAGTTGGCGGCGTGTAATAATACCGCAGAGTTTGCCATCTTCAATAACAGGATAAACAGACGGGTTGTTAGTTGACGCTGATTTTAAGCGTTCTTCGTAGCTTTGGTAAATACGACTGGTTAATACACCGCTATCATTTACTGGGAATAATTTTTCTTTATCGACAACCATAAATTCAAGTAGTGCTGTTGCAGGCTCTGCAGCATCAACGGTCAAAATTTCAGTTTGCATTGCATGGCCGACGGTGTAAGCCAGTTCCGCTGAGTATTCTTCAGACCATAGCAATCTTAAAATATCCTGTTGAGAAACAAAGCCAATTAAGTGTTGAGTTTGATCAACAATCGGTGCCGCTGTGATTTGGTGTTCATCTAGTAATGATAGAGCTTGGTAAATATTTTGTTCTTTAGTGAGTACAAGTGGAGCCGTATCCATGATGTCTTTTACTAATAATTTATCGAGTGCGCTTTTCATAATAAGGGTTTCTCCAAAGGTTGTTAACGGTTGACTGTCGTTGTGTGTCAAATTGGTTGTTACTGTTGTTGGTAATGTTGTGCTTTTTTCTTTGCCTTCATTTTCAATTAGCCAGTAGCCTAATCCTACAAATACACCACCACCAACGATGTTGCCCAGTGTTACAGGAATTAAGTTATGGAAGATAAAGTTAGATAGCGTTAAATCTGAAAATTCTGCAGCCGTAAGGCCGTGTGCAATATAGAATGATGGATCGCTCAATGCTTTAATCGCAAGGCCAAGTGGAACCATAAACATATTGGCGATACTATGTTCAAAACCACTACTAACAAACATTGCAACCGGTAAAATTAATAGGACTGATTTAGTGAGTACATCCTTACTGGTGAATGTCATCCAAGTACCTAAACAGACTAATAAGTTACATAAAATGCCGAGTGCAAAGGCTTGTGCCCAATTATGCTCTATTTTATGATGTGCAAGTTTAAGCGCACTAATTCCCCATTCGCCACCGTCTAGTAAGTGCATTTGAGCAACGACGACTAAAGTCAACATAATCATAGCCCCGACGAAGTTACCTGCGTAGACTCGGCCCCAACACTTGATTAGTTCACCCGTTGAAAAACGACCTTGTGCCCAACCGACGGTACTAAGTACGGTACTGGTAAAGAGCTGACCATCGCATACAACCACTAAAATTAAACCTAAACTAAATGCGAGGCCACCAGCGAAGCGAACCACACCCCAAGGTGCGTCACCTGCACCGGTTGTGACTGTGATGTAAAATACAAATGCGATAGCGATAAATGCACCAGCATAAATTGCTAGTGAGAAAGATTTGGCAAAAGATTTGTCTACTTTGTGGTAGCCATATTCTTCTACTTGCTTAACTACACTATCCTCGGCCGAACTGTGGTCATGGTTTGCATTGACCAGTGTAATTGGATGATTATTACTAAGATCCATAATGTGTATCGTGATTAATCACGCCTCTAAATTAATTGACTATATAATTTTTCAACACGTTACTTTTCTTAGGCGGACATAAAGAAAAGTTTTATGGTGTTAAATGAATGATGTTATCCCTGACCTCGCTCAGAAGACCCACAAACAATAACGGAAAAATATACTTAATAATAATTGATAATATAAATAGAGAGATTCAATTTAATTGAATAAAGGGTGGTTTGAGCATAAATAATGCCTAAAAGCACAGGGTGTGAACTTTGATTATGGAAAATATTGCTAACCATCTATAATGACAAGTATTAATATACTATTAACAGATCGTAATTAAGGTAATAAATGACGGTAATTGATATTCCCGAACATAAAAAACTATTAGTTCTTTTTAGGATGGAACCGGGATCGCTCGGCCCTGAAGGGAAAAATTATATTCAAGAGTTCTGTGAATTTGCTCAAATCCAATTACAAGCCTCGGCGAAACCTTATATAACTTGGTCCATCATTCCCCGGTTTGATAAATCTTTAGCTGAAATGGAATTCCAAATAGCAGGAAAAAAAATGCCAGAAAGCAAAGTAAAACAGTACTTAGGTCTTTTTGATGAAAATTTATCTGATTTTGAAGATGAATTAGACAATAACCTTGAAGCAATTGTTAATCAATTTTTTGGCCGATAATGATGTTTTACACTAATAGTGTTGTAATTGATTGCAAGACAATAGGGTCTTTATGTTAAAAAAAGTGAAAGTAACGCAATTACGTAAAGGTATGTATATCAATGATTTAAAATGTGGATGGCTAAATCATCCCTTTGCATTAAATCGTTTTAAACTCGAAAATGAAAATGATATTCGTAAAATGATTGCTGCGGGGGTCAAAGTCATTGAAATCGATACAGCTAAAGGATTGGATGTATCGGAGACTAAAAAGGTCAAACAAGCTACTCGTCCTATCACCCCCATTCAACCTGAAGTAACCGAACAACAATCCACAGGAACTATTTCTGCACAACAGGAGCTTCGTCAGGCTAAAGTAGCTTTTGCTGAAGCGGGCGAGTTCATCACTGAAATGATGGCGCATGTTAAAATGGGTCAAAATATTGAATTGGAACAGGTAAATCCCGTTATTAATAAAATGAGTGCTTCGGTTTTACGTAATCAGAATGCATTATTGGGGTTATCTCGTATTCGTGTGATGGATAAATATACCTTCGAACATTCTGTGAGTATTTCAGTGTTAATGATGGCCTTTGCAAAAGGGCTTGGCTTATCAAATAAAATTATTAATGAAGTGGGTATTGGTGGCTTGTTACATGATATTGGCAAGACATTAACTCCCCCTGAAATCCTTAATAAGCCAGGGAAATTAACTGCTGAAGAATTTGTTATTATGAAAAGGCATGTGGTAGATAGCCATAATATTTTACAGAAAACAAAAGGGTTATCGCAGATTGCGCTTGATGTGGCAGGTCAACATCATGAAAAATTTGATGGCAATGGTTACCCCCATGGATTAAAAGGCAATGCGATTAGCCTTTATGGTCAAATGTCAGCGATTACCGATGTTTACGATGCACTGACTGCAGATAGGTGTTACCACGTAGGCAAAGAGCCTTCGGAGGTGTTAAAACTGTTATTAAAGTGGAGTGGTACACACTTTAACCCAGAGCTTGTTCAAAAATTTATTCAATCGGTTGGTATTTATCCGCCGGGCAGTTTAGTACTTTTAAATAATGGTTTTTTAGCGAAAGTGGTTGATATACATGATAATATGTTGAAACCTGAAGTACAGATATTGCGCCATGCAAAAACTGGTAAAGTGATTCAGAACCAAACTATCAATTTAACTGAACATCCCAAGATTAAAATAATGAGCGTTGAATCCTATGTTAAGTGGGATATTCAAATCTAGATTCAGTTATTATTGCTGATCGGCTGGAAATATTACGCCGGTTAAACGTCTAATTTCTGTAATAATATCAGCCGTTTGTTGTGAACGTAATACTGCCGTTGGATCCATTCTTTGTTGCGTTATTTGCTTAGCAAAAGAGGCAACTTCATACACCATACTGTTTGCGTGTTGCACGACTGTTAAATCAGTTTTATTCGGTGTGTAAATAGAAACTGCATCACAGGTGTTCAATTGTTTAATAACAATACTGCCTGCTTCCCCCTGAATCTCACTTGGCAATACGGAATTACTTATTTTGGAGTGGTCGATTGTCACTGAAAATCCATCATAACCAAGTAATACGCTGCCGCAACCATCGACGCCCGAATCAAGTAAAGTAGCAGAAGCTTGGATTTGTGTGGGTTTGCCAAATAAGCTTACGCAAAATGCGACACAGTAATAACCAATATCCATAATTGAGCCATTAGAAAAGGCAGGATTAAAGGTATTTGGATTTTCACCATCGAGATATTTTTGGTAGCGGGATGAATACTGACAGTAACTTAAATGGGCTTTTCGTAGTTGGCCTAATTGAGCAAGGTTATTATTTACCTGCATAAAATTGGGTAAATGCGCGGTCATATATCCTTCGAACAAAATGACATTATTATCACGTGCTGCTTGATAAAGTTGTGCAACTTGTTTGCCGGTTGAAGCTAAGGGTTTTTCACAAATAACATGTTTACCCTGTTGCAGCATAAAAAGTGACTGTTCAAAGTGAAGAGAATTTGGGCTCGCAATATAAACGGCATGCACTTCGGGATTATCCGCCAATGATTGTAAATTATCATAGGCGTTGTCGACCGCAAATTTAGTCGCAAAATCCTGTGCCGTATCGATAGAACGTGAATACACAGCCACCAATTGAAGGTGATTTTCTACATGGGTTGCGTTAATAAATTTTTCACTTATCCAGTTACTGCCAATGACTGCAAAATTGATCATCTAAAAACTCCTCTGCTGATGATATAGTATGTAGAAATTATCAGATAAAACAAGCAGTAAAATAGACTATGAATACAGCTAGCCAATTAATAAAAGACACACTATCCACCGAATTATCAATTACAGGAAAGCAGGTAAATGCGTTTATCTCATTGTATGACCAGGGCAATACCGTGCCTTTTATCGCGCGATACCGTAAAGAAGCGACGGAAGGGCTGGATGATGTGCAACTCCGTAAATTAGAAACGCGATTACTTTATTTACGTGAATTAGCGGTGAGACGAACGACCGTATTAAAAAATATCAAAGAGCAGGGAAAATTATCGGTTTCGCTGGAAAAACAGATCCAAGTTTGTATGAGTAAAACGGAACTTGAATTGCTTTATGCTCCCTATAAAAGCAAACGAGTTAGTAAAGGTGATGTGGCAATCGAGGCCGGACTTGAGCCCCTAGCCGATAAGCTTTGGTTTAATGACGATGCAGATCAAGCCGTTTTAGCAAAATCTTTTATTAATTCAAAGAAAGGTTTTTCCGATATCAAAACAGTATTGGAAGGGGCGTTAGCGATATTAAGTGAGCGTTTTAATAGTGATCCTATCTTATTAGATAAGTTGCGTATTCATCTGACTAATAATGCGAGTTTCACTGCGACTGTTGTTAAAAGTAAACAGGCTGAAGCCAGTAAATTTAAGGATTATTTTGATTATAGCGAAAGAGTGAATCGCATTGCGCCCCATCGTTTTTTAGCGATATTACGTGGTAAAAGTGAAGGGTTATTAAGGCTTAAACTTGACCCGGATCCGAGGCAAGATAAATCGATTAAGACCTCCCATTGTGAAACTATTATGGCGAATCATATGGGGTTCTCATTAAATGGCGTCTCGGTAAATAGCTGGCGGCGAGAAGTGATTAGTAAATCTTGGAAAACAAAATTACTCGCCACGCTTGAAAGTCAGTTAATCGCAAGTTTAAAAGAAACTGCACATACTAGTGCGATCGAGGTTTTTGCCGGTAACTTAAAGGACTTATTAATGGCTGCGCCAGCAGGGCGTAAGGTTGTTTTAGGCTTAGATCCGGGGTTTCGGACTGGGTGTAAAGTTGCTGTTATTGACGCAACCGGTAAACTACTTGATTATGCCACCATTTACCCACATCAACCGGTATCTAAAATAGATCAGGCAGAATCAATATTAGTTAATTTAATTAATAAATATAAAGTCGACTTGATTGCAATTGGTAATGGTACCGCCTCGCGAGAATCAGAAGCCTTTATACGGGACTGTGTTAATAACAACTCACTTGATATTACCCATTTAATTGTTAGTGAAGCAGGGGCCTCGGTGTATTCTGCCTCGGAATTAGCGTCACAGGAATTTCCCGATCTCGATGTAGTGATTCGAGGCGCCATTTCAATTGCACGTCGTCTTCAAGACCCCCTTGCAGAACTTGTTAAGATAGATGCGCAAGCGATTGGTGTCGGTCTCTATCAACATGATTTAAATCAAGGCCAACTGAGTAAACGATTGCAAGCCGTCGTTGAAGACTGCGTTAATGCTGTTGGGGTAGATTTAAATACAGCTTCTCCATCATTGTTAAGCTTTATCGCTGGATTAAATACAACGATTGCACAAAATATCGTTGCTTATCGAGATGAGAATGGTTTATTTAATTCACGTCAAACCCTGAAAAAAGTCGCACGACTCGGAGATAAAGCCTTTGAACAGTGTGCAGGTTTTTTACGTATTGCGGAAGGTAAAAATCCTTTGGATAACACCGGCGTGCATCCAGAAGCCTATGCACTCGTTAATGAAATGGCAAAGCAGCAGCATAAGAAAGTATCTGAATTGATTAATAACGCATCATTATTAACTCGTTTGAACGAGAATACGTTTGTTAACCAACAATTCGGTCTATTAACGATTAAAGATATTATTAATGAATTAATTAAACCTGGTCGAGATCCCCGTCCAGCATTCCAAACAGTTCGTTATAAAAGTGGTATCAATAAAATTGATGATCTATATCCGGACCTTCTTTTGCAAGGCGTTATCACCAATGTAACCAGTTTTGGTGCTTTTGTTGATATCGGTGTTCATCAGGATGGATTAGTCCATATTTCTCAACTAGCAAATAAATTTGTCAGTGATCCTTTTCAAGTTGTTAAAGTCGGGCAGATTGTACAGGTTAAAGTACAAGAGATTGACGCACAACGGAAACGTATTGCCCTCACCATGCGTTTATAATCATGAATTCAACGAATAAAAATATTAAATTAAGTCAGCGTTTACAGTACATTAAAGCGTTGATTACGACACCTTATACACATATATGGGATTGCTGTTGTGATCATGGACTCCTTGGGTTGTCTTTACTTGATGAGCGGCGCGCAGAAACCATTCATTTTGTCGATGTTGTACCTGATTTGTTAGATAAAATAGAACAAACATTAACGCAGTTTTGGCAAGGTAATCGTGAAGATTGGCAAGTTCATTGTATCGATGCAGCGGCATTGCCGGTTGCACAATACACTCAAAACAAAACGGAAAATACACATCTTATTATTATTGCCGGTATTGGTGGTGACTTAATGATGCAATTGCTAGATTCACTGCATTGGATCACTGTCGATTATCACGTTGAATTTATTTTGTGTCCCGTTCATCATAATTACAAAGTGCGAGAATATCTTATTGAGCATCGATTTGGGCTAATGAATGAGTCGCTGGTATTTGAAAATAACCGAGGTTATGAAATATTACATGTCGCCACCTTATCATCGCGTTTATTAACTGAAACGGGATCGTTAATGTGGGACTTTAACAATGCATTACACCTTGATTACCTCAATAAGACGATTGCACATTATCAACGCCTTGCTAATAATCCTAACAATCAAGTAGGTCACATTATCAATCAATATCAACGACTGTTACCTGATGTTGAATAACGATAAAAATGTTATGCTTCGCGCCTTTTAAAATATAAGACTGATTAAATATGCGTTTATTAAAATCAACCGTACATCCAGATATTCAATCGCTAGATCGACCTACTTTTCTTCGTTTGGCAACACGGGCGATTATTCTTCAAGGTGAGCAGATTCTAATGTTATACACCGAACGTTATCATGATTACACATTACCCGGTGGTGGCGTTGATAAGGGGGAAGATCTTGAGCAGGGATTTGTTCGTGAATTACAGGAAGAAACCGGGGCTAAAAACATTAGAAATATAAGAGAATTTGGATTATACGAAGAATTTCGTCCTTGGTATAAGGATGATTTCGATATTATGCAGATGAAATCCTATTGTTATGTGTGCACTATCGATAATGAATTAGGTGAAACTCAATTTGAAGCATACGAGATAAAAAATGGAATGAAAGTAGTGTGGTTAAATATTTACGATGCAATTAAACATAATGAACATACAATCGCGAACAGTGATAAAAAAGGAATGTCTATCGAACGTGAAACATTTTTGTTGAAGTTGATCGTTAAAGACCTGCTGTAATTAAATGAAGTATCGAAGCGTTTATTGGCATATAAACGCCTCGAACATCAACAATTAATTTAGTTCTTTTGGCAGTTCTGGCAGGAAGTTACCATCATTATGAGGGTAAACCACAAACTCGCCATGATATTTCACCTTTGATTTATAGTCCGTTTGCTTATGAAGTAAAATGTGTTGTTCAAAGGCCAGTGTAATAACTGTTTGTTGATTGCCACGTACATATAATGAAATGGGCTTGATTAATACACCTTGTTCATCGAAGCAGTTTTCGATTTGCGTAGCACACACAATCAATGAATCTTTACCATCACTGTGACGATTTAATTTATCGACGACTTCTAAATCAGTTGTAACTAGCCATTGTTGTTCCGTTAACGCGGCATATAACGCAGTAAACTGTTCAATATTGATTGCTTGGCTTTCTTTCTTTTCATCTAAAATTCGGTTGTAACACTTTTGAAGATAAGTGAATTGCTCCTTTAATCCCGCATTTTTACCTAGGCTACGTGCTTTTTTCTGCCATAACTGCAGTGTTGCTAGCACGATACTATCAAAGCGTTTCTTTTTAATTGCCGTTGTTACCCAAGCGCCTAGATAATGTGCTTCACTTAATACATTTCGCATCGTTCTACCTGAGGCTTGAGAGGCATCTAATTCTGATAGAGCAAGCGAGGTAAGTTGGTAAATTTCTTGTGAGAAGATTGACATAGTATTCCGATTTTTAGATTAACGATAAATTTCTGGTTAAAAGTATGGCAGGCAATAAACGGCGGGACAAGCAATATCTATTTTTACTGTGGATATAAATTTTATCCTTTATGAAATCGGTATAAAATAGTAAATAATTTAGTGCATTGTTATTGGCCAATATATGGATAGAAAAAAAACAACTGTCTCACTGGTACTCGGAAGTGGTGGCGCTCGTGGTCTTGCTCATATCGGCGTGATTAAATGGTTAATTGAAAATGATTACCAGATAACATCAATATCTGGTAGTTCAATTGGCGCATTAATTGGTGGCGTTTATGCTTCGGGCAATTTAGATAAGTATGAAAAGTGGGTCTGTGGAATTGATAAAATTGATATTATTTCTCTTATGGACATTGCTTGGCGCTCCAATGGCTTTGTCCGTGGCGAGAAAATAATGCATACCCTGGTCGAGTTATTAGGCGATCAACAAATTGAAGATTTACCACTTTCCTTTACAGCTGTGGCTTCCGATATCGAAAATGAAAAAGAAGTGTGGATAAATTCTGGCTCATTATTTGAAGCAATACGCGCGTCTATTTCTATGCCGTTATTTTTTACACCGGTAATACGTAATGGCGCGATGTTGATTGATGGAGGGGTGTTGAATCCAATTCCGATCGCACCGGTTTTTGGCGATCAAACAAATTTAACCATTGCGGTTGGGTTAGGAGGAGCGAGGCAAAAAATATTATCTAATCAACCGCCCGTGGTACCCGTTACTAATCCGTTATTAAAGCGGGATACATTTATTCATGAAAAAATAATGAATTTTATTAGTAGTTTTAAACATGAAGATTTACCGATAAAAGAACCAGAATGGGGGGCATTGGAAGTTGCAAATCAAGCCTTGGATGCGATGCAAAGTGTGATTAGCCGACAAAAGTTAGCTGCTTATCCTGCTGATTATGTGATAGAAATTGCACGAAACGCCTGTGGTATCTTAGAATTTGACCGGGCACTGGAAATGATTGAGTTGGGTTACAAAATGGCGCAGCAAGTTTTACCAAGCAAAAGTGAGCAGGGTATGTAACGAAATGAAGTGTTAACTATTTTTCATTTCGCTATCTAAATAATGGGTAACCGAATTAATTAATACCGTATCGGCCATTTGCAGTGTATTAAACATTAACCAAATATAAGGGTCTTGGTCGTACCAACGTTTTCTATCAACTGATAATGGAAATTCGCAGGCTTTATCGCAGGTAAGTAAATCGGGATCGTAGTCCGTCACTAATGACATAACCCCTTTAATCAGAATATCTTGTTGATGAGTACCAATATCTTTGAAATCCGTCAGCCTATTACTGAGTGTAATATATTTGTTATACCATCGTCTTTGCATGAAAGCCTCTTTAATAAATTAAATACCGCATAGAAAAGTACTGTATTTTGCTAATTAGCGATATACAGAACATATTAAAGTCGTTGTTAAAATTTATGCTAACCATTAAAAAATGAGACTTTGTCCCATTAAGATAAAATCGTTTTCTATTTATTTCCTTAATACGCTAAGGCTTCACTATCACATATGTGCTTACATAGAATGTAGTATAAAAATAGTTTTAGGCAAATAGTTTAATCATACTATTGTTTTATTGGTAACTATTTCAAAGAGCTAGGATAGCAGTGTAACAAATTTTTTAATTAATTCTAGCGTAAATTTAAAGACTAAATGTGCAAAAAACATGCAAGGTGTCAACAGTATATTACGATGATGATTAAATGTTTATTTTGTAATGTACAATGCGCGAGTATATATTTTATAGGGCTGATTGCCATGAAGATTCAAAATAAATTCTTTTTAATTCTATTTAGCTTTAGTCTGATTTTAGTCACTATCGCCGCTTTATTAATGCAATGGAGTATTGGCAAAGGGATGATCGATTATGTCAATACGAAAGAGCGCCAAGCATTAGAGCCACTGATTGAATCCCTTGCTGAGGCATATCAAAAGACGGATGATTGGTCTGCCTTCCAAAATAAAAACCGTAAATTTTCTGATCTCGTGTATTTGAAATTAAACGGTAGCCAGTTTATGCAACCCTCTCCGGATAATCGACGCCCACCCATGGGCTTTAATGATCCACGCGATGGTTTAGATCCTTTATTTACCGAGAGAATGGTCGAAAGAAATAGGCAGGCTCCTTGGTATTCAGTGCTTGATAGTCAGAAAAAATTAGTAGTAGGTCACTATAGAAGTCAGCATGATTATAACCAAATACCTATTACAACCGATGATGATGAAGTCGTTGGGTTTTTATTGGTGCCGAAACGTGATCAAGTGTTCGATGGATATGAATTAGCTTTTATTGAACAGCAGGAGAGTTACCTGTGGATTTTTGCATTAATCACGCTATTTCTTGTTGGTTTGGTTTCGCTGCCCCTTGCCCGCAACGTACTTGGTCCTATTAACCTTATTGCCCAGGGCATGCATCAATTAACCCAAGGTACCTATAAACAAAAAATTGTACTACGTCGGAAAGATGAATTTGGGGAATTAATTCGAGATTTTAATGAACTTGCCTTAACCCTCGATGAAAATGAGAATGCGCGTAAACGTTGGATTGCTAATATTTCACATGAATTACGGACACCCGTGGCGATTTTACGTGGTGAATTAGAAGCTATGTTAGATAATGTGCGTCCTCTTAGTAAAGAAAACATCGAATCATCCAATGATGAGGTTAAGCATTTGCAATATTTGATTGATGATTTGCATCAGTTAACCAGTGCCGATATTGGTGGTATGCATTATCGAAAAAATAATGAATTTATCAATAAATGGCTGACTTCGGAAGTTGATAAATATCGTAGTTATTTATCCGATGCCGGGATTGCTTTAGAAACTGCGATTAGTAAGGAGCAAGCGGAGGTGTTTGCTGACCGCACGCGACTTTGCCAGTTATTTGAGAATATTATTAATAACTGTGTTAAATATTCACAAGCCACCTTAGTTAAGATTTCGTCTGAAGTGGATCACTCTGGCAACCAGACAATGTTGATCGTAAAAGTTGAAGACAATGGTATCGGTGTTGAGACCCATCATTTAGAAAACCTTTTTGAATATCTCTATCGTGTTGATGATTCTCGTAATCGCAAAACCGGAGGAACAGGGCTTGGTTTATCGATTTGTGCTCATATTGTTGCTGCGCATCAAGGTACAATTTCAGCAAGTCATGGAAAACAAGGTGGCTTGGCGATTATTATTACTTTGCCTTTAATTAAATAGTTCAATTAATGGTTTGATAACGTATTGAAATAATGAAGTTCAATCGGATTCTTGTTGATTAACGAAGAATCCCTATCAACCTTTTAATTGAATGTTAAAATTAACGGATCAAGGTAACGAATAAACCGCTAAATTACCTAAAAATCATCGACAAAAGCCCCCATTCCTTATAAATTAGCGTGCTTAGCTATCATTCCGTAAAAATGTTTAAAAACTGTTCAGAAAAGGATCCACTATGGCTCATCAAGCCTATTCTTTATTACGTATTATTATCATCGACAGCTTCTGGAAAGGTCAGGTTAATGAGTTGGAACTGAACGGCCACACTCAACTTGAGGGGACGAATGGTGCGGGTAAAACCTCATTAATGCGTTTATTGCCCCTTTTTTACGGGATGCGTCCGAGTGATATTGTCAGTAAAGTTGATCAAGCTAAAAACTTTGCCGATTACTATCTACCACGCGACTCCAGCATGTTGGTCTATGAATATCAACGTCCTATGGGACAAACCTGTATGGTGATTGCTAGTAGTAGTGATGGGCGTGGTGTGCAATTTAAGTTAATTGATGGTGGATACGATAGCCACTCTTTTATCGGTGAAAATAAACAACCCCTTGCAGTCCGTGAAATAGAACGCATTTACAATAGCGCGGGGTGTTTTTCTTCAACGTATCTGGGTGTCGATAAATACCGCCAAGTGATTCAAAATTTGCGCAGTGGTCGTAAGCTTAAAGACGTGCGCCAACTTCAGGCGCGTTTTGCTTTCAGTAGCTTACCCACACCGCATATCGATAAAGTTATTAACGGCACCATTGAGAAAAATCTCGACTTCGATGCGGTTAAACATATGTTAGTTGCCATTGCGAGTGACCATTTAGCGCGAAATAATGTTGAAGAAAAAGAACAAATTAGCCTTAACAAAGAAGATATCAGTCATTGGTTAGCGGATATCCAAGCAAGTAGAGCAATTCAAAAAGTCGCAGATAAAATTAGTCTCTGGCAGAGTGATTTCAATAATTTAGAAAGCTTGTTGATAAAATTACAACATTTGCATTTTGAGATTCTGCATCATCAAACTAAATTGCAAGATGTGCAAGTTACGCGTCAGCAGGAAAAAGAAGACACTCGGAAAACATTAGGCCAACTTGAAGACGCGTTAAAATCTGGTAAAGAGTCACTGACAAAAGAGATTGGTAAAATTAAAGCCTTAATTGAAGCCGATCAAAGTCGTATCGATTTGCTCGACCAAGACAAACTAGATTATGAAGATGATGATGCCGCGAATTATCAATTACATGCTGATCAGGCGCCACATATTCAACAGCAATTAAATGATGTTAATCAGATTATTGAAGCTTTTGAAGGCAATATTAGTAAGGTTCACAATAAATTCGAAAAATTAATTCAGGATTTAAAATTACAAAAAGTGACCGATGTCTCTGCGAATAAAGAGCAAGCCAGTCAGATTAAAGAGATGGCAAATACACAACTCTCAGCGCTGAATGAAAGCCATCAGCATCAGCTTAATCAATTAAATAATCAGTTAAATGAAACTGATTTAAAATTGAAAATGCAAAAGCAAACCCTTGAAAGCCAGTTAAATCAAGCTCAACATACGCAACAAAATCCAACGATTGATAGTGAATTATTGACTGCGATTGAAGTGAATCAAAACAACGTGACAAGCTGTCACGAACAACAAAGTTTATTACTTCAAAAACATAATGAGCAGACTAATCATCTCAATATGTTAGAAAAACAACGCGAAAAAGTACTCGATAAGCATAAAATTGAAACGCGTTATCATGAGCAATTAAAGCAGCAATGTCTTGCTATCGAACAACAATTGTTACCGCAGGTGGGGACGTTACAACACTTTTTGACCAATGAGCCTGCTGCGATTAATTGGAAAGATAATATTGGTCGTATTTTATCAACGGAACAATTGTCACGTACCGATCTCGATCCGCAATGGCAGGACGAATCGAACAGCATGTATGGATTAGCAATTGATTTACAACAGTTGCAGGATAATGACTTGCAACTGAGCGAAAATGAACTGCACGATAAAGCCGCTAATCTGGATAAAAAATGTCAGCAGCAAATTGAAAAGATAAACGGATTAGATACACAGGTTTCCGCCTTAAGAAAAGAGATTGAAGCGCAAACCTTAGCGATTACTGAGCTCAAACAAAACATCAAACAAAATGAGTTAAAACTCGAACAATTAAAAACACAAATGCATAACTTGGCGGCTAAAAAACAAATCGCGATAAAAGAAGCGAATGCTGCCGTTGAGCAATTAATTAAAACGTTAAACGGTAAACTTAAACAAAACAGCAAAGCGATAGATGAATTCAAAATATCATCGCAGGAAGAGCGTTTAACACTTAATAACCAAATGCTTGAACAACGTATGGTGATTGAATCGGATCGCGATAGTCAATTGGAACTACTGGCAACCCAATTAAATGAAATCGAAGAAAGCGTGAAAAGCCGATTACGTGATTACAAAAAACAAAAGAATACTCAGCTGAGTGAATTAGATCCCGATGGGGAAGTCGACAAGCGTACAAAAGAACGTAAAACCCTTGAGAAAAATCTTGCCGAATGTGCCGTTTGGGCACGTAAAGCCCGAGAGTATCAACAGTTTATGAATGAACGTTATATTCATCGCGATAAATTAGTTGAAACCAATCAGAATCGCGATATCGAAAAACGCGGTCTTGAGAATAGCTTAGAAGATCTGCTTGCACAGAAAGGTCAATTGATCAGTGAAAACCAAAAACGATTTAAAAAGTTAACCACCCAATTACGTGATACCGGTGAATTACTTAATCAGCTTTCAGAAAGCCAACGTTTATGTGAAATCAGTGGCATTGCGGTATTGCAAAGTGACTCTGAGCCAACCAATGAAGCTGATTTAGCCGTTAGTTTTTGTTTCGATTGGTTGAAACAATTTAAAACCGTTGAAAAACGTTTAGCCGAGCAATTAAATCGTTTTAGTGAGACCTTTAAGAAAAGTCATGCAAATAGCGAATTGTATGCAAATTGGCAGAAACTTGTTTCCGATAACGATAATTATCAAGGTGCTAAAACCCTGTTTAAATACCGTAATCCGATTGCCGATTTACTGAGTAGTGCCGAGCAAAAACAAAAGAATACATATCAGCTGGTGACCGTTAATGCCAATATGATCAACGAATTTTACCAACATATCGAAAACTTCGGGCGTCGTATCAAAATCATCGGCAAGCAACTGTCTAAAAACGTCACGGCATTAGCGCATTTTGAAGCCTTGGCAGATATCAACGTGTATACGGTGATGAAACAAGAAGAGTTAGATTACTGGGGACCATTGCAACAGTTTGCTAAGTTATTTGAAATCTACCGTGATGATTTACGCGAAGGAGTGGGCGACATTCCCGATGATTTAATTTACGCGATGCAAAAATTATCCAGTTACTTACCCAGTGAAGGGTTTGTTCTATCGCATATTAACCTATTCGATATTGAATTTACCATTACCGAAAAAGGGCATTTAAAACATGCACGTAATGCGCGGCAACTGAAAAAAATTAGTTCGACAGGGCTTTCATATCTGGCAATGTTGTCATTGTTTGCAGGTATTTTGGGGATGTTACGTGGCGAAAGCGATGCACCTTCGGTAATTATTTTACCCGTCGATGAGTTAGGTGAATTAGCCGCTGAAAATATCGATTTATTACTTAAAATGTTTAGTGAAAACAGCATTGCTATGTTATCGGCATCACCGTCAACGGACCGTCATATTCTATCGTTATATGATCGTCATTATAAATTAAAAGATAATAAGATTTATCATGCGGATATACCTAAATCTCGTCTGGATGAATTATTGGCGCTGCGTCATCAAGGGAATCTTTCTGCGCAACAACCGGTGGAGAATGTCTAATGTTTAAACAAACCGTTCAGCAACTACTCACCGGCGCGATCATTTGTGAAACGAGTTTCGCCGATGAGTTTGAATACTTAAAGGCAGAAGAAAATAATCAACGAGTCGGTGATTTTTTATCGAATCTTGACCGCGATTTAACCTATATGGACAGCGCCGATGCCTATTATTGTACCTTTAAGCAGGTTGATGACAGTAACACCGCTGAATTAAGCGCACTATTCAGCGAAATGCGCAGTACTTTTCGTCCGCTGGTGGAATTTCTTGAACTCTTACTCACTGCTACGCAAACAGATTTACCCTTACGTGCAAAATCCGTGGTGAATATTAACGAATTGTTTGACCCCTTTGAACACGACCAAACGCTGCGTGACCAATTGCGTCGTCTAACATCCATTAAACCCTTTAAGACCAATAAACTGGAAACGCGTGAGCAACTGGTTTTCATTTTTCATAAGTTAGAAGAAATGCGTTATTTAGTGCGTAAAAATACGGGCAGTAGTCGTTACTATGCAACGGCACGATTTGACATTATTTATTTGCTTATTGAATTTCTCAATGACTCCGAACAAGTCGAGTTACCCGAAAACGAACAACATCAGCAAGAGGAGTTGTTGTTCTAATGGCGGGTTACGATACAGGCGATGTTGCCGAGTTATTAAAACAAATAGGCAGTAATGCAGCATTGCTTGCCGATGCTTACGTGTATGGTTCCATTGCCGGGGATCAACTCGAAGCGGGTAAGTTAAACTTATTGCAGAAAAAAGGGCTGTTACGCCCCGACGATGAACCCGGCGACTACCGCGTCACTGCGGAACTCAAACGCATGTTAAATCGTTTGATGCGAAAACAAAGTAGTTACCGTCAGTTGACCGATATGGGGAAAGTGATTGATGCGCTTGATGATACCGTGCAAGATTTTCGTCTTTCAACGCAAAGCAACGAACAGGACGATGCCGAATATTACCTCGACCAACTTGATGATTTACTGTACGAAGCAAAAGAAAATCTAAATGTTAGTTTAGATAACATGCATTATGCGATAACCAGTCAATTCGGTTTTGTGAGTACATTGAGCGCGAAAGTACGTGAAAATGAAAAAGCCTTAGATTATGCCCAGAAGCTGCTGACTGAGTTACAGCAAATCGACCCAGAAGCCTGTTATGAATGGGCAAATTGGGCCTGTCCGGTTGATTTTGCACGTAAAATAAGTGGGTTTATTTACTGGTTTAAGCAAATACTGGGGCGCTTGCGTTATATTATCGATAATATGCGCTTGAGCTTATTTCGCTTGCGCCGCGATGAAAAACAAGCCAGCTTACTGCGCAATATGGCGCGTTATCTGCGCAAACATCCTGAGTTTGAGATAAATGAAGCGATATTTGAAGATCCAAATCTGATTAAACCGCTAAAATTCGCACCACCGATGAAACTCAAAAGTTATGTCGATGTACACAACACCGCCGTAGAAGAACCATTAATTCGTCTGGTGCAAGCATTACGTAAACAAAGTGTACCAGGCAGTACGCGAGAGCGCGAAACGAGTGTCGTTGATAATAGTCCTACCGAAAATATTATTGCTCAACATGACTATTTTGAAGAACAGGTTGAACATTTATTTGAACAGGCCATTACCACTGGCAATGTTATTTCCGCCATCAGCTATTGGCAGCAATCGATTCCCGCTTGGGCTAAATCATCGCAAGATATTGCCCCTAAGGCCTGGATTGAATTAGTGTTTAGCTGTTATTGTAAACTAACCAATGAACAGCAGGATGCCCTTGATATTAAAATGAAAGGGGAGTTAGTTAATGGTACATCTGCAAACTATAGCTATCGCGATGTGCATATTTTATTAAAAGAGTAATATTATCGAGCCAACAGAGAAATAAATGAAAAAAGCGTTATACCAGTTTTGTCAAAGTAAGTTTAAAACACTAAGCAGTGGTCGACTAAAACTGTCCGCTTTATTACTGCGCTTACACCATGAGTATACTTTTGGTGAAATTAAAGGTGATTACCTGTACTTTAATGAACATGATCGGATGGCATTAATCGAGCGGGTGCGTTTTGAAAATGGTGTACATCTTCTACGTGAACCGTTTCCTGAATTACAAAGTCGTTCTAAAATCGCTCAACATCAGCGTAATGAAAAAGTCGGCAGTTACGCTGTTAGTCAAGATTTTATACTGGTTAATTGTTTAAAAAACCTCCGTGTTAATCATCAACAAACCCCCATTAGTCCGATTACGTCACTCGGTTTATATCTTAAAGCCGACGATATTATTTCCGTGGAACATCCGCAAATCGTGTTTGTTGAAAACCTTGAAATGATGGCTAATTTAGCCCAATTAGATATACCTGATAATCTTCAATCTGCATTGTGGGTGTATCGTGGCGATATTAAAAAGCAACAATCAACCACGACCTCGTACCATTTCTTTAGACGGTTTAAAGACACCAATCAACTTATTTGCTTTAGTGATTTAGATCCAAAGGGGATTGAAATCGCCATCACAAGTGGTGCGCATTATTGGTTAACGGCGGAAGATACGAGCCTTGTCGATATAGAGTTACATGGCGACGAATATGAATGGTTTAAACAAACCAAAACCATTAAATACTTGCAAGTTAAGACCGATTTACCAGAAAAATGCCAAGTTGCATTTATCGATATGTGTTTGAATCGAAAAACATTAAAACAAGAACATATGCTTGAGCACCGTATTAAATTAGGGCTATTTGAGCTTTGAGCTTTGAGGTTGAATCTATCATATTGTTTTTATGTCTGAGAAACCTTGCCTTCATTGACAGAAATTACTTTACTGAATAAGCTGAATGACGCGTAGTGATTTATCTATCCCCATTACCAATCAATAACGCTTTCAGTTTATTGAAGGGTAATGAAGATAACATCCCATTAAACCAATATACCGACCTAATGAATCGCCAGATAATAGAGTCGGTCTTGTATTTATTTCCCCTAGGAATAAGGAATTTCCATGAAACGTCCCGTTATTCTCGACTGTGATCCCGGCCATGATGATGCCATTTCACTGATATTAGCCTTGAGTTCGTCTGAACTCGATGTGTTAGCCGTTACCACCAGTGCCGGTAATCAAACCCCAGATAAAACCCTCAATAATGCACTGAAAGTGTTAACACTGCTTAATCGATATGATATTCCCGTTGCAGGCGGTGCGCTAAAACCGTTGGCGCGGGAGTTAATTATTGCCGACAACGTGCACGGTGAAACTGGACTAGATGGCCCTAAATTACCTGAACCTGCATTTGCCCCTGTAGAACAAACGGCCATTACCTTAATGGCAGAGAAAGTGCGTCAAAGTAAATCGCCAGTGACTCTTGTACCCACCGGACCATTAACGAATATCGCACTCTTTATCGCAACCTATCCTGAATTATTGTCGAATATCGATAGTATCGTGCTGATGGGCGGTGCGGCCGGTGTCGGGAACTGGACTCCCGCTGCAGAATTTAATATTTTTGTTGATCCGGAAGCCGCTGATATGGTTTTTAAATCGGGTATTCCCATTGTAATGTGTGGACTCGATGTGACCCATCAAGCACAGATAATGGATGAAGATATTGAACGAATTCGCGCAATAAACAATCCTATCGCCAAATGTGTGGCCGAGTTACTCGATTTCTTCATGATTTATCATCGCGATCCAAAATGGGGATTCACCGGTGCACCTTTACATGACCCTTGTACCATTGCTTGGTTACTAAACCCTGAATTATTTACCTTTGTAGATTGTTGGGTTGGCGTTGAAACAAAAGGGCAACATACACAGGGAATGACCGTGGTTGATCGTTACCAACTGACCGAAAATCGACATAATGCAAAGGTATTAATTAATATTGATAGGCCAGGGTTTGTTGACTTTATCGTGACACGTTTGAGTGAGTATTAAATAAGCCTGAGTGTTATTTGTTGTTAGTGCCGTATACCCGAAATAAATCGGATAATGGACTTTGAACACCATTCGCACCAGCTTGAAGAACATGTGTATAAATTTGTGTGGTGCGAATATCAGAATGGCCTAATTGTTCTTGTACAGTACGGATATCCGCGCCACGTTGTAATAGGTGGGTTGCAAAAGAGTGGCGTAGAGTATGGCAAGTCACTCTTTTTTGAAACTGTAATTTTTTTGCGGTATTTCGAATGGCTTTTTGTAAACTTGTTTCATTAATGTGATGACGTCGTAACACATTGGCTTCAGGATCTATACTTAACTGGGTTGATGGAAATAAATAATGCCAGTTAAAATCTTTTTCAGCATGTGGAAATTTTCTTGCAAGGGCATAGGGAAGCTTCACTCCTTTATATTCTTCATTACCCAAGTCTTGTTTATAAAAGCAATGTGCCTTTGCTATTTGTTCTTTAAGAGAGGGTACAAGCTCTTTTGCTAAGGTGACTCGACGATGTTTATCGCCTTTTCCGTGCCATATTTGTAATGATAAATAGTCAAAATCAATATCTTGTATTCGTAGTCTCAATACTTCCATCAGTCTTAATCCACTGCCATATAATAATTTACAAGGTAATGCAGAAGATACGGGTAAATTTTGCAATAATGCAGCTATTTCTTGAAGAGTTAGTACCGTGGGTAACTTAGGTTGCGTAGCTGTTTTATTAAATTTTAGCTCAAGCGTTAATGGGGTTTGTAGTATTTCCCTATATAAGAAAACTAACGCATTTAGTGCCAAAGCTTGTGTTTTGGGGGCAACAGCACGTTGGTTTGCTAGATAGGATAAAAATTTTTCAACTTCTGGATTGTGGCATTTAATAGGATGTTGTTTATTATTGAAATAAATAAACGTTTTGATCCAATGAATGTAGGATTCAATGGTTCTTTTTGCATAACGTTTAGATCTCATTTTTTCTTCAATTGAACATAAAAAGGGAGACTTCATAAAAACTCCTACTTGCAATTATTGGCTGTTTTTATATACAGTATAGTTACTATTCCGTATTTTTGTCGTAAGTGCGGAATAATTCCGCCTTTCTACAAATATTTCTTTTAATTGGGAAATATAACCATTTGATAAAAATGGTTAAAAAAGTTATTGTTTATTTTCATTATAAATAATTGATGGGCGTATTTTTTGTGGAAGTACGGAATTAGTCCGTCTAATAAGCTGTTATGTTTCAAGGAGCAGGTATGAGTAAGACTCAACATGTAGTGAAAGATAGTAAAGGTGGGTGGGCTGTAAAAAAAGGTGGTGGTGAAAAGGCTAGCCGTCATTTTGATACACAGCAAGACGCAATAGATTGGGGACGCCAAGTAGCTAAAAACCAAAAAGCCGAATTTTACATCCATGGAAAGGATGGAAAGATTCGCTCAAAAGACAGCTATGGAAATGATCCCCATCCACCTAAAGATAAAAAGTAAATATGGACGACTTCGAACTTAATGTTTTTGTTAATTGTCCATTTGACGATGATTATAGGCAATTGCTAATTACAGCTATTTTTACGGTTAAATTTCTTGGCTACAAGCCAAGATTATCAATTGAAAGAGCTGATTCTGCCGAAAGCAGAATCGAGAAAATAGTAGGGCTTATCAACGAATCAAAATTTGGTATACATGACCTATCACGAATAGTTTCAACCGGAAGTGAAGAACATTTCCGTATGAATATGCCATTCGAATTAGGAATAGATTATGGCTGTCAAAAACTCAAAGGTGGTATTTGGGCGACAAAACAAATTCTAATATTAGAGAAGGAGCGCTATAGATATCAAAAAGCTCTTTCAGATTTATCTGGTTCTGATATTAAAAGTCATGATGATGATCCTATTAAGCTTATTAAAGCAGTGAGAGATTGGTTTGTTACTGTTGAGTCTTTAAGGGTCGATGGCGCTAAAAAAATTTGGAATAGTTTTAATGACTTTCAAGCTTATCTATATGATGAAGTCGTTGAAAAAGATGGGCATGACTCTGTTGATGATGTCCAAATCACAGAAGTTATTCAACATATTTCAGACTGGTTAGCAATTGAAACATAACAAATAAGGATAGGTGTCGCGCAGCCGACACCTTATCTGGGTGTTGAACAAGCCCGAGCAGCTTATTTATAGTAAATTGTGAAATTGATATCTAGATTGATGTTGTCTTGTGTCTTTTCGCAAGACGAGTTTGGCTGGGATAACGAATGAAGTTTAACGTTATCAATAGGTTGTGGTTTTATTTCCTGTCGTTTATCTTACTGTGTTGTCCTTTTATTTACGTGGCAGCCATTATCCTTATTATATTCTGCCTTTCGGCTAACTCTGTCGTATTATTCCTGCATATTGCATGTCGTGTTGGCAACAAGGACACCTTCGTTTTGCTTTCCCTCTAATGGGCTCTTGTATTGGTGCAATCCATTTTGTTACTGTCATTAATAACTGTTGAATGCGTAAACGTACGGTTTTGGCATTACCGCGTAGGAATCCATAATCACGCACACGTTGAAATCCTTTGGGTAGAGCATGTTGTAAAATCAGCCAAATAAATTGTAACGGTGGCAATACTCTGATTTTCCATTGATTGGTTTGACCGTCGCGATAGCGGAAGGTCACACTGTTTGAGGTTACCTTGAGAATATCTCTGTCGGGTAATACACCTCTGTATAAATAGCGAGATAGGTATTGCAGCGCATGCTCACCATAACCAATATGACGACAATCAACGACCCATTGACGGGGGAGTCCTTGCGGTAATGTTAATCTATCGTGGTGATTAATTGCATCGAGTAAGCGTGCACGCCATACCTTTGCTAAGGCAAATTCATTAAACAGATAGTGCTTATCGCCTTTATGCCATACTTGCTTAACTGCGTATTAACATGAAGAAGATCACTGATTACCATCCATGGAGATCGCTAACTCTCTAATCAACAGGACCTCGTTTAATCTACTTTTTTTGATCTCCATGAGTCAATGGTTTTATCATTTTTCTCATCGATTCTCCTTCTAATTCTATTTTAATTGACCGGTGTACTAATCGATCGAGTATTGCATCGGCATGTGTCGATTCACCTATCATTTCATACCAATTCGATATCGGTAATTGACTGATTATTAATGTGGCGTGATGGTCGTAGCGACCATCAATAAGCTCAAGTAAGTCACTACGTTGATTCGCATTTAATGGCTCTAGACCCCAGTCATCAATGATCAGTAAATCTGCTTTAATAAGTTTACCGATAAGCTTTCGGTAACTGCCTTCTGCCTGCCCAAGGTACATCTGCTCGAGCAACTCTTTTAGCCGGAAGTAGAATACTGTTTTACCTTGCCTACAGTGCTCGACTCCAAGTGCGCAGGCAATATAGGTTTTACCGCATCCCGTTGCACCAGTGATGACTAAGTTATGCGCATGATTCAACCATTCACTTTGGCTTAACGTCCTTATCTGGGCTTTATCTAGGTTACGGCTAGCTTTGTATTGGATATCACCAAGCGCAGCTCTTTGCCTGAACTTAGCTTGCCGGGTAAGCCTCTCAATACGTCGTTGTTGACGTTGTGTAAGCTCTTGAGCCAGAAGTACCTGCAAACGCTCAGTAAAGCTTAATTCAGCATAGGTATTTGCTTGCATAAGTTGTTGTTCAAGAGCATCACGCATGCCTGTCAGTTTTAATTGATTAAGTTGTTGTGTAATTTCTTGCATAGTCTTTCCCTAGTGATAGTAATCATTGCCACGTATATTTTGATGTTCGATCTCGGATAATAAATCAGGCTGTTGCTCTAATATTGGTGTTTTATCCAATCCTTTTTGCAGTATATTAATTATATTTCTAAGCCGATTAGCCCCCGTAATAAGACCGCGTTCACAAGCCTTTTCTAACCGAGTTTTGCTGTATTTCGACGATAAATTAAGTAGCCCTAAACATGAACGATAAGCTTGCTCTGGGTGCTTTCGGCTTGCTAGATGCGTTTGTACTAGCGCGAGTGTATTTGGGCCAATACTCTTAGCCCAGCTTTCAAACCGTGCTGGTGACCATTGCTGTTTTTGATGAGCTTGAGGCATATGCACATCTTGTGTGGTATGCCTTCCGGCTTGATACGAGCGAGGATGAGTTGCAACCGTATTCCCCTCAAACTTTAAGGTGATAAGCTGGCCTGTTACCAGGGCTTCAAGCTGCTTTTTAACAAGGTTATAAGGTACTGAGTAATAGTGTTTTTCGATTTCAACGTGGTAATCGATATTAACGCGAACATTTTTAACATAGGTGAACTGATAAACTGAGTCCGGTAAAGGCTTTAGCGCGGGTTTATCGATACGTTGAAACAACGATATACGGGATTCATTATATTGCTTCATCACTTTATTGTTCATCCAACTGAGCAACTCGGCTATGCGCTGATTGAGTTGCTTTAGACTGAAGAAGGTCTCTTTACGAACCCTGGCCATTATCCAACGCTCAACAATCAGTACGCCTACTTCAGCCTTTGATTTATCCTTCGGTTTATAAGGTCTTGCGGGGATGATAGCCGTATCATAATGTGCGGATAGCTGATGGTAAGTAGGGTTCAAATCTGGTTCATAGCGACAGCTTTTATGAACACCACTTTTAAGGTTATCAGGGATAACCATTTCAGGGACGCCACCAAGAAATTCAAAGCAACGTACGTGACTCATTATCCAGTCTTCCAACTTTTGAGACCAAGTTGCTTCTGCATAGGTATAGTTGCTCGCCCCCATAACCGCGACAAAGACTTGGGCATTTCGATACTCACCTGTATCAGGGTTAACGATAGCAATCGTAGGACCGCAGTAATCGACAAACAGCTTTTCACCCGCATGATGCGTTTGTCGCATTGATAAGCGTAGCGTTGAGCACCACTGTCGGTACATGCGACAGTAATGGTTATAACTGTAATAGCCAGCCGGATTGCTATCAGCATATTCCTCCCACAAAAGTTGCAAGGTCATATACTTACGTGTTTTAAGCTCATCTTGCACGACTTGCCAGTTTGGTAAGCTGTGTTTTTTCAGTGGCGCTTTGGTTTTTAGAAAGGTGTTTTTGAGAGTAACGTCATCCCAGGTATCGTCTAGCGGCCAATCCATGATCCCCATTTTTGCGGCTCGAGCGCAATAGCGAGAGACAACGGAGGGGGAAATAGATAGGCTCTTCGCTATTTGCCTATGGCTTAGTTTTTGTCCGTATTTGAGGCGGAGTATATCTTTTAATTTTTTCATCGTTATAGGTACTGTTGACATGGTTACTCTCATCACATTAAAAAATGACAGAGTAACGGTTAAACACACCTATTGACTAGAAAGTGAGCAAATCAATAACATCGATGAAGATCGCTAAATAACATTTTGGCTCAAAACTGATCTCCATGAATGTTATTTGCTGATCTAAGTTGATGTTATTAGGTGATCTCGATGGATGTTATTAGCTGATCTCCATGGATGAAAATATGCACTTAACTTTGTCATAGCGCCCCGCAGGAATAATAACGTGTAAGTGAGGATGTAAATCGCGCTTTCTATTATGGGTATGCAACACCATCGTAAACCCCATTTCCCCTTTATTCTGACGTTTTGCAAAATCTTTCAGTGTGGATTGGGCAACATTAAAGAGGATTTTATAAAAGGCTTTTGACTGATACAGTGCCAATGCCCTAAGCTGATAGGGTATCGTCAGCGTCACCATAAAATAATGGGTTGGTAACAATTTTTGTTGCTGTCGCATTAGCCAGTCGGATGTGGTTTGGTGTTGGCATTGTGGGCAGTGTCGATGTCCACAGGATATGGGGTGTTGTTCACTGTGTTTACACTGTGAGCAACACCATTTTACCTGCTGCTGTTGCTGTGTTTGACAACTTAACATAGCGTGAATGGCACTGCGCATATCATGGTTAAGCTTATTGTCATACTGCTGCTCAAATGCCTGTTGATGTTGGCGAAGTAGTGAGATAAATGTACTCATAAAACTGCCTCAATACCCTTTAGGTTATTAGCAAGTCGGTTTATTATCTTGATAGTTTCCTTTTGTTTTACCTGTGTCAGTTGGGTATAACGCGCTGTTGTATTCAAACTGTTATGGCCCAGTAATATTTGCAGTGAACGTAAGTCTAATCCTTGCTCTAATAGATGTGTGGCATAACAATGCCTGAGTGAGTGTGGACTGATACGTTTATTAATACGGCAGTCACCAATGACCTGTTTCATGGCTTTTTGCACACTACCTTTATCCATCGGGACATCGGAGTCGGTAAATTTACTCGGAAATACTAATATCGGGTGACGGTGCGTTTTCCAATAAACGCGAAGTGCCATTAGTGTGCGTTTGGGCAATGGTAATAGTCGGTCTTTTCCACCTTTACCTTCGCGGACATGGACTTGCATGGCTGCGCTATCAATATCATTAACGGTGAGATTAAGTCCTTCACTCAGTCGCAATCCGAGCGTATACAGGGTAAGAAAAAACACACGGTAACGTTGTTGTTTCGTGTTGGTCAGTAAGTCACTTACTTGCTTAGGTGTTAAAATATCAGGGAGTCGTTTCACCTGTGGCGGTTTGACAATATCGAGCCATTCCCATTGTTTATTGAGTGTGTAGCGGTAAAAAAACTGTAAACCATTGCGGTCGAGTTTAATGGTGCTCCAAGAATGTGTTTGAATTAAACCATTAAAATATTGTTTTAGATCCTGTGTGGTCAGCGTATCTGGTGTACGATTGAAGTAGGTCGTAATACGACGTATGGCACGGGAATAGGCATCAATGGTCGCAGGTCTTTTACCTTGTAGTTTTAAATTGATAAGATGTTGTTCATAAAGAAAATCAAAGCGTTGTTGTTCGATAGCATTCATGATGAGAGCTCCAGTAGGCACGCCCGAACTGGACGTGTTACTGAACACAGTAACAGTCTGGAGATTTTATGTTTTTTTCTGCCGCGCAGCGGCTTCGTTCAACAAGAATTTCAAGCGGGACTGCTAACAGTTTGCTCGGTTTCGCTTCGCTACACATTTTAGCAAACTATTATCAGCCCCTTAAATGGGCGTTAAATGCCAATCTGAGTTTGACACAACTTTATATATTTGGTCTAATTACTGGCATGCCTATAGAGGTGAGCGGACTCCCTTAATACTTGATTATAAACGCTTTTTTAGGTTTGTAGTTAAGCAGGTCCCTTAGTTGATAAAACATCATGCTAAGGTATGTAGTGACTATCTTTTACGTAGGTTGCGTCCGTGGAACAAGCCCAGCGAAAGCTGGGCTTTTTTTAGAGGTGAAATAGTGGAATTACACGAGCATATTACTTGGTATATTGAAAAAGAAGCTGAAAAATTAACTCAAAGACATCATGCCTACCATAATGCTTTGTATGTTGAAAATAAAAGGAAACTTTCTCGCTCTTCGTCGCCAACAAATTTAAAAATAGTTGCTAAGCCACCGCAATGGTTAAAAGATAAGAAATTTGATCCTTTCTACGTTAAAAAGCACGCTAAAACCATTGCATACTCTATTTCTAAAAAAATAGAAGAAAAGTCATACGAACCATTTTCACCTGCAAAAAATGATATTGTAAAGTCATCCGGCGGCTATCGAGAAGTTGCTGTATATCAAATCCCAGATGCCGCAATTTCAACAATGTTTTACCACCGTTTATTAAAAAAAAATAAACATCGATTTAGCTCATTTTCTTATGCATATAGAGATGATAGGAATGTGCACTTTGCTATTCAGGATATTGCGGTTGAACTCTCACTTAATTCTAGGTTGTTTGTCGCTGAGTTTGATTTTTCAAAGTTTTTTGACACCATATCTCATCAATATTTATTTGAGCAGTTTGATCAAAATGGCTTTTTTATAAGTGGTGAAGAGCAGAGTGTTATAAAGTCTTTTCTTAAAGGGCGAAATGAAGGAATCCCACAAGGAACTTCAATCTCACTGTTTCTAGCTAACTTAGCATGTTGGAAACTAGATAAGCAATTGGAAAAAGAAGGTTTACAATTTGCTCGATACGCCGATGACACTATTATATGGTCTCAAGATTATACAAAAATAACTAAAGCACTTGATATTATGACTTCATTCTCTAAAGAAGTCGGTGTTGCATTGAATCCACAAAAATCTGAAGGTATTAGTCTTCTATGCCCAAATGAAATGCAATCTGAATTTTATAAAACCAAAGAATGTGTCGAGTTTCTGGGGTATTCAATTTCTGTTGACAAAGTATCGATTAAAGCTGCATCTGTAACTAAAATAAAACGTGAAATTTCATATATTTTGTATAAACACCTTATACAACCTCTTAAATCAACTCCGTTAAAAGCATTAAAAATACCTGCAAATAATAAAGATGAAGCACTTCTAAGTGCTATATGCGAAGTGCGTAGATATATGTATGGTAATTTATCTGAAAGCATGCTTGACGCATATTTAACAGGCCGTAGTAATAGAATTTTCTTTAAGGGGATTATGAGTTTTTACCCTCTTGTTAATGATGAACAGCAAATGACATCGCTAGATGGTTGGCTTGTAAATGCTGTCTTTAAAGCTGTTCAGAAACGAGCTAAATTATTAGTTTTTCATCGCCAGCCAAGGGGGCATTCATTCCCTTTTAATGCTTCTCGGAAAAACCTGCACGTTCTCGGACACCCATAGTTTTTTGACAGATTATGAGTTTATACCTATTATTTTAAACAGTGTTTTTATATACATTATTTGAGGTAGGTATGACGCAATCTCGTTCTTCTTTAATTTCACTTGATGATACGCCGTATTATCATTGTATTTCACGTTGTGTACGTCGCGCTTTTTTATGTGGTGAAGATAACTACAGCGGTAAAAGCTTTGAACATCGACGTCAGTGGATGGTTGAGCGTATTCGTTTTCTTGGTCATATCTTTTCAATTGATGTTTGCTCTTATGCCATCATGTCTAATCACTATCACCTTGTACTACATGCCAACGAAGTTGAAGTGACGGCATTAACGAATGAAGATATCTGTCATCGTTGGTTGCAGCTTTATTCTGCTCCGCCGTTAGTCTCACGTTGGATGAAAGGGGAGTTAACGACCGAAGCTGAAGTAAAGGCTGCGCTAGAAATTGTTGGAACATGGCGTGAACGGTTACTTGATATTTCTTGGTTTATGCGTTCATTAAATGAATTTATCGCACGCAAAGCGAATAAAGAAGATAACTGTACAGGTCGGTTCTGGGAAGGGCGCTTTAAATCTCAAGCTTTGCTCGATGAACAGGCATTACTAACGTGCATGGCCTATGTTGATTTGAATCCAATCAGAGCGAAAATCGCTGATTCTGTCGAACAATCAGAATACACTTCGGTGTTTGAACGTATCCACGGCGTCTGTAGCAATAGTGAAACAAAAGATAGTGATAAGATGATTAAACCTTTATTTGGGTTTAAGGTCTATGAGAGTAATCAACAGGTTGACGTTATTCCTTGTGCTTTAATCGATTACCTCGAGTTAGTTGATTGGACTGGACGTGTTATCAGAGATGATAAACGTGGCGCAATAAGCGAGCAATCACCGAGTTTACTGAGCAAACTTGGCCTAGATAGTGAAACATGGATTGAACTGACTCAAACCTTTGGTCAACATAACCATGTCGCAGTGGGCAGTGTTGATGATCTTGCTTTGTTTGCCGAGCATACAGGTAAACGTTGGATAGTAAGCAAAGCAAACTCACAGCAAATACATCATTAGCCATTAAACATTCTATTTCTATCAATCAATTAGCTGTCGCTAACGATTTGTTTCGCCTGTTATTTCTTCGGAATACATATTTTCGTTATTCAGCATGAAAAATATCATGTTATAAGCGTAAGTAGTGCCAATTTTAGTGGTGGATCTTATTTTGGTTTTCGTTAGAGTGAACTGTTAAATTGATGGATGTCCTAGCTGTCCCTGTCCTAACTGCTAACGATTTTTTGCTATACGAACCGATTAAATCTTTTTTGGTTTCTGTCTTTTATATATTTAATAGCAATGGCCATATCAATAAACTGTCATGTTTTTGATAGCGTTTCACATTTTATCTGTTAACTGTTAAAGTCCGCTTTTGTTTTCCATTCTGCCTGTATACCCGTTACACCTTGTCTTTTTTCCGAGCTCATGGCGGATAAACACAGCTGATTGGTCATGGTTATATATCACTTCAATTCTAGACATTAAAGGTATTATAAGGGGGTAATTTTGAAACTACGTTCAATGTTCAAGGGGTTAATATTGTCTGCAGCAGTATTAAGTTGTACTTTACAAGCTAAACCCGTTTACGTGGCAACCACTGCCATTGTTGAGCATCCTGCACTCGATGCTGTTCGTGAAGGCATTAAAGAGGTGCTGAATGAGAATGGTTACAGTGGTGATAATTTAAAATTTACCTTTGAAAGTGCGCAGGGACAACCAGTCATTGCCGCGCAAGTTGCACGAAAAATGGTCGGAGATGAACCCGATGTTATTGTTGCGATTGCAACGCCTTCTGCACAGGCTGCCGTCAGTGCCAGTAAAACGATTCCCGTTGTTTTTTCCGTCGTGACGGATCCGATTGGCGCAAAAGTGGTGTCGAGTTTAACGCAACCGGGTGGCAATGTGACCGGGCTTTCAGATATGATCGATGCGAAACAACAGCTTGTTTTACTGAAAGAATTTGTACCTCATTTAACAACAGTCGGGGTACCTTACAATCCAGGCGAAACCAATTCAGTTTCTATTATCAATGCGCTTAAAGTGGCGGCCCGTAATATGGGGATTACGATTATTGAATCACCTGCACCAAAATCTTCAGATGTAATGATTGCGGCTAAACAACTCGTGGGCAAAGCCGATGTCATTTATTGCCCAACGGACAATACGATAATAAGCGCACTCGAGTCAGTGATTAAAGTGGGGATTGATGCGCAGATCCCTGTGTTTGCCAGTGATACTGATTCGGTTGAACGAGGAGCAATTGCGGCTATTGGTCATGATCATCATCAATTAGGACGCCAAACTGGTGAAATAGTCGTGCGTATATTGAAGGGTGAAAAACCAGGAACGATTGATGTGCAAACTGCACAGGGGACAGATCTTTATATTAATACTAAAATGGCTGGGTTAATGGGCGTCGATGTCCCTGCGAGCTTGCTGTCACGAGCGACTAAAATAATTAAATAGTCTACACATTAAACCGTATGTGAGGGTTGCATGCGGTTGTCATTTTGCCTTTCATCTCAAAATTTCTTAAAAATCAACATTATAAAGCATTACGATATAGTGCTTAATCCCCATAGTGTCAGGACAGTAATAGTTAGTCCGACCATGGTTTTAGTTTTGTGTTTAGTGATGAGTGCTTCTGCTTTATTTCCTGCATAATAAACAATAATAGCCAATCCAAAATACCGAATAGATCGGGCAATGGCCGAGGCGATTAAAAAGATAACGAGTGAAAATTTAGTCGCACCCGCTGCTAACATAGCGATTTGAAAGGGAAGTGGCACAATCCCTAATGAAATGACAAACCAAAAACCTTGGGACTGCATCTTTTGTTCTATCATATTAAATTGTTCTGGTGTGGAGAGGGTATTGATTATCCATTCACCGAGAATATCAAAGAGATAATAACCGACTGTATACCCTAAAAGTGCTCCCATTAGACAGCCGATTGTCGCCATAAGTGCAATGACCCATAAACGTTCTCGGCGTGCTTGCATAAATGGGACTAGTATTGCTTCTAAAGGGATTGGGACAATTGTTGATTCTAAAAAAGAGGCGGTGGTAATACCGGTAAGCATATGTTTTGAATCAATGAATTTCTTTGCGCGGTGTTTAGTGTATTTTGTTATCGACATTACTTTTCCCTCTAATAAAAAATATCACTGAATTCAAATGAGATAATGAAAAAGGACCAAATCAATTGGCCCTGGGTTATAAATAATTTATGACATTAATTTTTCAAATTCTTGTTGGGCTTCATCTTTAGCCATTCCATATTTTTCTTGCATTTTTCCCTGAAATTTTTCTAGGCTGCCGTCTATTTCTTGCAAATCATCGTCGGTTAATTTACCCCAGTTTTCTTTTAACGTACCAGAGACTTGTTTCCATTGACCTTTAATCATGTCGTTATTCATTATGTAACTCCTGTGCGTATTTGATAAGTAGGTTGCATGTGTTGCTGTAAATACAATAATCTCTTTTTTAATTCCAAGTTCTATGCCAGATTTTAACTTGTTGATTTTTAATGTTTACCTTGATGTGTGTGATTACGTTACTGATATATTCTGTAAAAATTACAGGGCATTTTGTCAGGATTTCATGGGGGAGTATTTAGCGTGAATGGAGGGATTAAAAGCCATCGCAGATGGATAACGTTAAGTATGCATCTGCATTGTAAGCGAGTTATTTATTGGTTATATAAACAAGTTCACTTAAGAGCGGGAAGTGATCTGAGTTAATTGACGGAAGTCTCTGTATTTTATTTAATTCAAAATGCTCACTGTGAAAAATATGATCTAACGGCCAGCGTAAAAAGAAATAATCAGCATGAAAGGTATTAAACATACCTCTGCCGATTCTCGGGTCTTTTAAACCACTTATTTGTCGAAAAGCACGGGTTGTAGGGGACCAGGCAACATCATTTAAATCGCCAGTCACGATTGTCGGTTCGGTTTTTGTTGCCACTTTTTTCGCTATTAGTAAAAGCTCTTTATCTCTTGGTGTTGATGTGGCATTTTCCGTTGGACTTGGTGGTGCAGGATGGAGAAAATGGCATTTTATTTTAATCTTATCGGTTAATTGTAGATAACAATGAATTGAAGGAATATCTTCCTCAATTAAGTTTAGTACTTCTATTTCCGCTAGGGGGTATTTGCTATAAAGGTGCATGCCATATAAGTTATCTAGTGCTTGATTAACACGATATGGGTAGTCGATATGAACAGGGCGTAATGCGGTTTCCCACCAATTATCAGTTTCTAATGTAATTAATACATCGGGTTGATGCTGATTAACGAGTGCAAGTAACTTGGTCGCAGTATGATTTGGCATAAGCACATTACTGGTCATTATTTTGATGGGGATGTTGTTGCTGTCCGTTGTGCTTTTGGCAACTTGTATGGGATATAATTTAGTGTAAGGGAATATCCATATCAGTTGATAGAGTGAAGCAAGTGCATTGATAATGATTAAGGTCAGTTGAATATAAGTTTTGGAAATAAAGAAACTGGCGGCAACTAAACATAGACTTATGGCTGATATTTGGACTCTTGGAAATTCCCAAATTCTGGCTAGCCAATGGTTGGAAGGATATAAGGGGGCGATGGTCACACCAAGAATGAGTGCCGTTAGTATGATAAGGGTTATTTCATACATATTAAGTCCCTAGCATAATGATTATTGCTGTTATTCATTATTTTCTTATTCCCTGTTATTTGAATCTAGGTGATTTTATCTATCAGATCAGATCAGATTGCTACTCGGTCTATGTTACTACTAAGTTGAAATATAGGGGCAATTAATCTTCATCATACTATGTCGATTTTATGGAAATTCCTAGATATTGGCTTATGTGTTGATATTTAGCTTTATATAATTTTGAAGCCTGAGTCAGTAAATGACAGTTATCTCACTGTTTCTTATACTCAGAATAAGCAACTATATTCAAAGGTTTTATAACGTGTTAAGGTCACTTTTCTGAGTCCGTGGAATCGATGTAAATCGTTTTGTTCACGGAATATCATTGAATAAAATGGAATTTATATGATTACAATTTATGACTTGAAGCCCAAGTTCCAAGGACTTCTCCGCCCCTGTACTGTTTTTCTTGCAAATAAAGGGATCACTGCGAATCAAGTAACTTGGTCTGCACTGGTTTTATCGTTTTTATGTGGTTTGCTTGTTTATCTTTCTAATGGTGCGAGTTGGGCATTATTAACATTGCCCTTTGTGCTATTTCTTCGTATGGCCTTAAATGCCATTGATGGTATGTTAGCGCGTGAACATAATATGAAGAGCATGAAAGGCGCCATGCTGAATGAAATGACAGACGTTATCGCAGATACATTATTATATATGCCATTCGCACTGGTTATGGGTGTTACTCCGAGTTTATTAATTCTATTTGTCATTATCGGTATTTTTACGGAAATGGCTGGGGTTGTTGCGCTCGCGATTAACAATGACCGTCGATATGATGGGCCTATGGGGAAAAGTGACCGAGCGTTTGTGATGGGGCTTTTGGCTATTCTTTTAAGTTTTGATTGGTTACCTACGTATATGGTGACGATTTATTTAAGTGTGGCGAGTATTTTAGGCTTAATCACACTTTATAAACGGATGAATAATGGTATTCAATAACGAACTATTTTTTTAGGGATTTTTATGCGTATGGAAACGGGCACTTTTACCACATTTGATGATCAACAATTATTTTTCCGTTGTTGGAAAAATAATGACAATAACGGCAAGGTTTTGTTGCTGTTACATCGGGGTCACGAGCACTCTGAACGTTTACAGGTTATTGCGGAAAATGCGGCTTTTAAAGATTATATTATCTATTCATTTGATAACCGTGGCCATGGTTATAGTGAGGTTGAAGCTACCTTTGAGTTTATGAATTTAGTACGTGATTTAAATGCGTTTGTTGCGTTTATTTGCGATAGGGAAGCAAAACAGCAAGAGGATCTGTTTCTGATTGCGAATTCTGTTGCTGGTGTTGTTGCCTCAACTTGGGTACACGATTATGCGCCTAATATTAAAGGCATGGCGTTAGTTGCGCCTGCATTTAAAATTAAACTTTACGTACCATTCGCGACGCCTTGTTTAAAGCTCGCACTTCAATTTAAACCAACGCTTAATATCACCTCTTATGTTAAATCTAAATTTCTGACCCATGATAAATCAGAACAATTAAAATACGATACCGATGAGAAAATTACCCCTAATATTCCTGCCAGTCAATTAACGACTTTATTAGACACTGGCAAGCGTATTGTAGACGATGCCGCTATGATTGTTGTGCCGACATTGGTGTTATCAGCAGATAAAGATTATGTAGTGGATTCAAGTATCCAAGGGGATTTTTACGCAAACTTATCTTCTCCATTAAAGCGTTTTGTTCTATTAGAAAATTTCTTTCATGGTGTGTTATATGAAGAACATGCACAACTCGCGATTGATGAAATTGCTAACTTTATTGAACAAGCCTTTGCTTTTGAATTGGTAGATAAGAGTGAAAAGCTAATTACTATTACCCAACAAGAATGCGATAAAATCAGTTACGGTTCCCTGCCTTTATTATCAAAGATGAATTTTGCACTGCAACGAAATGCAATGAAATATGTTGGTTTTGTTAGTCGAGGTATGGAAATTGGTCTTCAGTATGGATTTGATTCTGGTGTTACGTTAGATCATGTTTATAAAAACAAACCGAAAGGTATTTCTGCCGTTGGTCGATTCATCGATAAAGGTTACTTAAATAGCATCGGTTGGAAGGGGATCCGCCAACGTAAAAGACATGCGATCATCGCGATTAAACAAAAAATAATTGAATTACAATCCCAGGGTAAAGAAGTTAACATTTTAGACATTGCTGGCGGACCTGCTCGATATTTAATTGAAATTGCCGATGACCATAGAGATGTAACGATTCAAGTGCGTGATTATCAGCGTCAAAATGTAGAGCAGGGAATAAAACTCGCTGAACAAAAAGGATTAACCAACATCACTTATATCCAAAGTGATGCATTTGATCCAAGCAGTTATGCCAATAAAGACTTTATACCTAATATTGTTATTATTTCAGGGGTCTTTGAGTTATTTCCCGATAATGCCTTAATTAGTCATGCGATTACCGGTGTTGCTTCGATTATTGAAGATCAAGGTTATCTGATATATACAGGACAACCTTGGCATCCGCAGCTTGTTCAAATTGCAAATGTATTGGGTAATCATCAAGACAGTAAATGGATCATGAGAAGACGTAGTCAGTATGAACTCGACCGATTATTCGCTTCATTTGGTTTTATCAAAGATTCAATGCAAATCGATAATTGGGGGATTTTTACCGTTTCTTCCGCTGTATTTAATGCAAATTCAAGCCCTGTGATTACTTATGATATTGAGTGAGGTTAAGCCGTTTTATAGTGCCATGCAATCGCCTGCATCATTGAAAGAGCGTGTTGTTTGGGTGCTGTATTTAGGTGGTTTGTTTTTCTTACTTTATGGCGCAGCAAATGAATTTGCTAATGCGACTGCGCCGCATTTATCATTGTTTGGCGATTGGGAAAAGCACATTCCATTTATACCTGCTTTTATTGTGCCCTATATGTCATCCGATATTGTCTTTGTGATTGCTTTTTTATTACCACAATCACGATTTGCATTGAGAGTATTGGCAGTACGGGTTTTGTTTATTGTTCTGCTGTCAGTGTTCGTTTTTGTTATTTTTCCCTTGCAATTTTCATTTGTAAAACCACCTGTAGAGAGCTTTACCTTCTTGTTTACATTACTGGAAGCCGATAAACCATTTAATCAATTACCGTCTTTACATGTGAGTTTTTCTATTGTTTTTTGGTTTAGCATGAAATCAGCCATCAAAAATAAGGCGTTAACGTTTTTCCTTGGCATTTGGTTAATATTAATTATTACCTCAACGCTATTTGTTTATCAGCATCATTTTATCGATCTTCCTACGGGATTAGCAGTAGGGTTGTTTGCTGTTGTGTTGTTTGGAGAAAAGCGCAATACCTATTTATTAAACCGATTTATGACCCCGCGACATTTAAAAATGGCACTGTACTTTCTTTTAGCCAGCATTATTTTAATGGTATTAAGTTTTAAGCTTCACTTTGTTTTTATCTACCCATTTATCAGTGTGCTGAGCGTCAGTATTATTTATGCATTTGGGCTGAATGATTTTTTATTGTCCAAAAGTGGCCAGGTTAATAAATTGAACAGGGTGCTTTTTGCCCCCTATTTTTTAGGCTGCAAATTGTCATGGGGAATGTATAAACGTTCATTGCCACTCTTTGCAAAGGTCGATGATCAATTATATTTCGGACGCCAGCCTAGTGTGGAAGAATATTCAAAAATTAGTGAACTTGGTCTTAAGCATGTGATTAATCTCGCGAGTGAATTGCAGTTTAATCAGTCTGCAGTCGTTCAGCAACGTGTTAATTTTCTTGACCAAACGATGCAAGATCCTGTTGCTTTACATCAAGTTGTACTTCAAATAGAAGCAAATAAACGTGATGGCGTTTATGTCCATTGTGCATTAGGTTTATCGCGTTCGATATTGGTTATTTGGGCTTGGATGATTTTTAATGGCAAAAAAAATGATGAGATAATTAACTACTTCACTCGCGTCAGGCCGCGTTTTGTTCAGTCTCAATATATGCGTATTAATATTAATTTGTACTGTGATTACTTAGCCAATCAAACCCATTAAGCACTTTATCGTTATTTAAAAAATGCATTATTAGGAAAAAATTATGTTTGTTAATGTTCCGTTACATGCACAATATGCAATGTATGCTGTGTTGGTTTTATTGATTATTGCCAGTAGTGTTCGTTTTTTATTACGAATGAAATCCCCCGATAAAGATTTAACTGAATTAAGACAACGTATTCAATCATGGTGGTGGATGATTGGTATTTTATTTAGCATTTTGATTGTGTCGAAAACCGTGTCGATCATCTTTTTTGCGGTATTAAGTTTTTTAGCATTAAAAGAGTTTTTTTCAATCGTTCCTACTCGCCAAGCAGATAGACGAGTTTTGTTCTGGGCTTATTTAGCTATTCCTGTTCAATATTATTGGGTTGCCAGTGAATGGTATGGCATGTTTCTAGTATTTATTCCCGTTTATGTTTTTCTGTTTTTACCGATGAGAGCTGTCTTTATTGGTGAAACAAAAGGCTTTATTCGCTCATTGGGAACGATACATTGGGGAGTAATGTTGTCTGTATTATGTGTTAGCCATATCGCTTATTTATTACAATTACCTGTAAAAAATCCGCAAGCTGGTGGAATGGGCTTAGTTATTTTTCTGATTTTCATTACTCAATTTAATGATGTGTGCCAGTATATTTGGGGGAAAATGCTTGGAAAACATAAGATCATTCCTAAAGTGAGCCCGAATAAAACGTGGGAAGGATTTATCGGTGGTGTTGCAACGGTAACCGTTATTTCAGGTTTTGTTGCTCCTTATTTAACACCATTAACATGGATGGAAGGGTTAATGGCGGGGACATTAATCGCGATTAGTGGTTTTGTGGGAGATGTTGTTATTTCTTCGGTAAAACGCGATTTAGCGATAAAAGATAGTGGAACATTGATCCCCGGACACGGTGGACTCTTAGATCGAATTGATAGTTTAATTTACACTGCGCCACTATTTTTTCATTTTTTGCATTACTTACATTATTAAGGATTGATAATGGTTCGCGTGTTAAAGGTGTTGTTTTTTGCATTTATCGTCAAACCTATCGTTTTTTTTGCGTTAGGTTTAAATGTTTTTTTTAAAGATAAATTGCCTAAATCCGGACCGGCTATTTTAGTTGCTAATCATAATAGTCACTTGGATACTCTAGTGTTAATGAGTTTGTATCCGCTTGGTCAAATTCATAAAATCAGACCCGTTGCAGCAGCCGATTATTTTTTAACAAATAAATTTGTGGCTTGGTTCTCTTTGAATATCATTGGTATTATTCCGATCAGACGTGGGAAAATCAGTGATAAAAATAGTTTGTTTTCTGCATGCCATCGTGCGTTGGATAACGGTGATATTTTAATATTATTTCCAGAAGGCTCGCGCGGTGAACCCGAGCAATTAAGTGTATTAAAGCGCGGTATTCATCACCTTATCAAAACCAGACCGTCCGTGAAAGTCGTTCCCGTTATGATGCATGGGTTAGGTAGGGCATTACCGAAAGGTGAGGCATTACTTGTTCCTTTTAATTGTGATGTTGTGGTAGGAGATTCAATTGATTTTATAGACGATGGTAAACGCTATATTCAGCATATATCGGAGAGGTTAAATAGACTTTTAGCATTGTGTATGACACGACAAAGGGTTGTGAAAGATGATGAGCAATATTGAAGGTAAGATAGGGTAGATTTTATTATTGAAATGTTTTTATTCTGTAATGAAAGAAGCGCTAATATTGATGTAAGCATACCAATTGTATTAAAAATTCGATCCAAATTTTAACCTGTAAAATAGATCTGTTAATTATTACGATTGGTACAATAGCGCTGTCTAATCAAATGTTTATTCTAAATAAAATTTATCGTTTACGTCGTGCTGCACCAAAACCAATTATGCCTAAGGTCAGTACTAAAATAGTACTTGGTGCTGGTACTTGAACTGTAAAGTCTATGTTATCGATTGCACCCGAACCATTAAAGTTAATTTCGATAGAAGAAACATCCATCGTATCGAAATATAAACTATCCCACGTATTATTTCCGCCTGTTCCCGGTGTATAAAAACTATTATCAATTTTATCACCAAAGATATCGTAAAGGTTTATTTCATTTTTTGACGTTGCTTCTGATGATTCTATATCGAAAAAATCTATGCTGTTAAGTGTTATTGGGTCACTAAAATCAATGGTAAAGAACCCCGATGGACGAGATCCTTCATCATCAGGTGACGAACAAATATCAGTAGAGCATGTATTTGGATTTTCGTGAATAATTAATACATTATTTGGATTAGAACTTCCAAGGCTAGGATTGTTAATATTTATAAACGGTCCTTCTAAATCAGGATCTCGAGTGTTACTTAGAGTCGTATCAAAAATAACAGCTAAATTACTGGCTCCTTCATCGACATTGTATCCATTAATGGAAACACCATAATCATTAAGGTATTCGTTATCGATACGCGTTCCATTGGTAAATTCATCAAATGTTAATACGGTTGACATTGCCATAGGCATAACGGCTGCGAGTGAAATTGTTGTAAGCCAGTGTTTTAACGCCATTAGATTTTCCTTTTTATTATAATGTAAATATTGCTACTTTTAGTTAACTTTAGTTTAACATTTTAATTTAAGCAATTTTTAAGCCAGTGTTAAAACTTCTTTAGTAGAAGGAAGTTACAACTTATTTGAAAAATGTTTTAAATAAGTTGTAAAATAAATCGACAATAATTTATTGTAATTTATACAGTAAGTTAGATGGAAACTCTCAATGAATTAAATAATTTAGATGTTATTTCATCCATTTTTTATGCTTTATATTTTCTTATTTCCATGTGGAAAATGAAGTGATTATTAAGATGATTTTAAATTGTAGTGATGCTTTTTTCGTTTCGAATGGAATAATATTGAATAACGTATTTGGCCTTATGCTTAAATAAACCCCTCTGCTGTATCAATTGCCGATCGTGCTTCAACTAATGAGCAACCTGTCTTAGACATTAATTGATTGACTGTTATTGCTGGGGTCGTTTTGACTATTAATGTTAAATTGAAAGTTGGTTTGGGGAGGCTTTTATCAATTGCTTCTGCAATCCATAATATGTTTTCCTGGCGTAATGTATCGCTGATATTGACAAGTTGAGAGTGATTGCCTGTTAAAGCCCAATTTCTTGACCGACGAATGCGTTTTAAGGTACAAGCGTGTTCATTCGCCATTGCCATTATGGCGGCCTTGGATTCAATTCGATGAAGAAAGTTATTTAATCTGATAGAAGCTATTTTTGATGTTTCATTGGACATACTTGTTTCCATCAACGATATTAAAATTCGACATAACTTAAAATAACCAGTTTACAGCAATGCCCCGCAGTATTCATATCTAATGGACATAGAGCGTGACAGTATCGCATTGTTGCGCTAAACAAGCGGTCACCTTGGTTATCCCATTTAGGGACTTTAAATTAAGTTTTTTATAGGGTGCTAAGTTATCGTTGATATACCAAGTGACATCTTTATTGTTTTTGTTTGATAGTAAATCGAGTTGATCAATTGATTCTTTAAAGTAATGCTGCCCATTTTTTAGGTTAGTAATTTTAATTGGCGTATTTGATCGTTTGGTAAAATATTTTTTATTCTTTTGCATCCAAATCGCTAATTGTGTCGGTTGTTGATTGACGGTCATGAAATGACCATCACTGTCCATACTTGGCGGCGTTATTCCATCAATGGTGTAGGCAGATTTTGTTGTTTTACATTGGTCGGCGGGAGTTAAATTTGTGTGCAGTCCGCCAGGCCAACAAATACTCGTTTGCTTCACGCGAACAGGTTGCTTTAATGTGTGTTTATCTCTCGGTAATTGATCGAAAATATCGAACATAATGGGAGATGCTTGCGTGGCGCCTAGGTAGCCAACGACGGGGGTTGAATCTGGACGTCCAACCCAGACAGCGACGGTATAATCTGGACTGACGCCGATTGACCAAAAGTCACGGTATCCATAACTTGTTCCAGTTTTCCAGGCGATGTTTCTTCTTGAACTTGGCACGATTCTATCGGGCGCGCTAATACTGCTTAATGTCTGAAATATAATCCAACTGGCTTCGGGACTTAATAACGTTGAATGTGATCTCGAAGTATCTTGTGCTGCCTTATTAAGTTGGATATAAGGTGTTCGAACTTCTCCGCCCGTTGCAAAGCTGCGATATAAAGTCGCAAGTGACCAAAGATTAGTGCCGACGCCACCAAGTGCTATCGATAAATTGGCGTATTTGTATTTAAAATCAACGGGCGTTTTGGCGAGTCGATTAACGAAAAGTGCAGGGGTTATCTTATTCATTAATTGCACCGCAGGTACATTTAACGACAATTTTAATGCCTGACTTGCACTGACTGGACCGTGAAAGATACCACTTAAATTTTTAGGTTTATAGCCATTAAAGGAGGTTGGAATATCGCTTAGCAAGCTTTCACTGTCAATAATACCTTGCTCGATGGCTAAACCATAAATAATCGGTTTTAGAGTTGAGCCGGGTGAACGAATTGCGTTAACCATATCAATATAAGCAAATCGATTACTATTTTCAAAATTAACCGAACCACGATAAGCGAGTACAGCGGCATCGGTATTACGCAATACCAAAGCGGCTATTGAGGTTTTATTGGGTAAGTTTTGTGTCTTGTGGGCAAATATTTTCTGTACATGGCGTTGTAAATCCCCATCAATTGTTGTATTGATAATCGCTTGATTTGGATGCGTTTTCTGTAGGTTTCGACTCATTAGCGGGGCTAACAATGTTGCACTATGTTGAATGGTATGCAATGGATCTTGTCGCATTTTTAACCAGTCTTTTTTAGCGATAAGATCGGCTTGAAAAGATCTATTTAAGACTTTATTACGCATAGCTTTCGCTAATTCAGGAGCTTTGTCTGGGCGATAAAGAGAAGGGCGTTGTGGAAGTACGACCAGCAATGCTGCTTCACTTTTATTGAGTTGATCTGGATCTTTATTAAAGTATTTATTTGCAGCGGCTTTGATCCCTTCAATATTGCCACCAAAGGGCGCTAGGTTGAGATAGAGGGTTAAAATTTCATCCTTGGTGTAGGTCAGTTCTAATTGTAATGCATAAAATACCTGCTTAAATTTACCGGCAATGGTACGGTGATGCGGTTTAATTAAACGTGATACTTGCATTGTAATGGTTGAACCGCCAGAGATAATATGCCCATTGGTGATCCATTGAAAACCCGCACGCAGGATTGAAAAAGGATTGATACCGGGGTGATAGTAGAACCACTTATCTTCATAATTGAGCAGTGCTTTGATATAAAAAGGTGAGACTTGATCGAGATGTATCTGCTCGCGATAAATGCCTGCTTTATTAGGGAAACGGCGTAATAAATTACCTTGGTTATCTAATACGACGGTGGCAACCCCTTGTTGATAGGGATCCGGTAAGGGGTAAAGCACTGTTAGGATAAAAAAGAAAAAGATTGGCAGAATAACGATACCAATCTTTTTATAGTGTGAAGCAAATAACGCCATTAATTAAAAAGACTCTGCAGTTTGACTTCGAGTTGATTCAATAGATGTGTTGGGTTGTCTTCACTTTGAGTTTTGGTGGATTGAGCGTTTGTTATATTGTTTTTAGTCGCTGCGTTAGTGATATTTGACGATGTATTGTTCGGCTCTTGCACTGTGATTTTTCCGATATTCGGTATCATAATTAAACGTAATTCCGGGCGATACATCGACTCAAGTTGTGCTGCGGGCACATGATATTTCCCAGGTGCTTCGGCCCTAAGAATATAAGCGTATTGTACCGAGTTTTGTTCTGATAACTGCGTTGATACCACAAATCGATCTGAACGATATTCTACATGCTCACTCTCACTGATGGTAAATGATTTAGGAAGTAGGGAATGAATATCAGGCCCTTGATTTAGATTGGGGTTTTCTAAGCTAAACCCTGCCGGTATTAAATCAACTAACAACGCATCGGAAATTGTTTGTTCTGATTGTACTTTAATTCTGACCACTAAACGTTCTCCCATGTTTAATGGCCCACCTTGATATTTGCGACCGTCGGCATAAAATATTTCTTTTCGACTTACCGATGCCGCAATGGTTGATTTTACCTTGGAAATATCATCGGGATAGCCTTGGGTTAAAATATCAAGGAGTAAGTTTTTATCATTGGTATTGGTGATGGTTTGTTGCGGTGTGGCCGTTAAGCTAATCATTCCTTTTTTGCTAATAGTTTTGTTATTTGATTGTAGGGAGACTTGTTCTTGGTTGTCGGCATAGGCAATTAATCCGGCTTGCACAACCGCATTGTTTTCCTGTGTGCTTAACCAACTCGCGTTAGCAAGCTCATTTCTAACATTGTGTAACGCCTCGGCTTTTAAACGCTGGGCTTGTGAAGAAAAGGCTTTTACTTCAATCAAATTATTAAGCAGCGTCACGGCTATTGCATTATCTCTTAACTCGGAACCATAATCGCCAAGGTAGTGGGTATAACGCGTTTGTTGGGGGAGTGAATTTAACAGTTTATTACTGTCTTCTGCTGAACCGACATTCGCATAACTCACCGCCATTTGTAGTTTTGCTAATTTTGAAGGCCATGGCGTTGTATGGGAGTTGATATTATCTACTTCAGACCAGGTTAATTTACCATTTGATGATGCTAGGAAAGCAGCGTAAGCAAGAATCGCTTGGCTTTCACCTTTGTAATTGGTTTGATCTTCGATAATATTGGGCGACCGAACATATTCGGTAACACGTTCAAGTGCATTATCAATGAGTGCATCAGATATTAATGTTGGTGCTGACTTTTGTACATTAAGCAAAAATTCGGTAGCATAAATAGTGACCCAATACTCTTCATTTTTTCCGCCATCCCACAGACTAAAGCCACCACTTTCTAATTGACGTTGTGCTAATTTCTGTACTGCAACATCTAATGCGTCAACGGTTGTGTGATTTTTTCTAGTCAGTTCCTTTTGTTTTGCAATTTCAACTAATGGAGATTGGTATAAAAAGGGTGAAGCTGTGCTGGTGACTTGTTCACTACAACCATAGGGATAATTAAACAAGCTATTTACTTGGGCATTCACATCAATAAGAGGAGAATAAGACGCGATTAAATAGCCTGGGTTATCTGCCATCCAATAGAGTTCATTCCATAATTTAGGGCTGACTGTGTACGTTTCATTAGGGGAAAGAGACACCTCTTTTTTATGTGAAATGATAGGGACAACCGGACGAATAGGAATTTGCCATTCGCGCTGTAGTGCTATTTTCTCAGTAGTCGACTCATCATTATTAATATGCAGTGTAAAAGTGTTATTGAGATGATTGAATTTGCCGGCTACTTGCAAGGGAAAGCGGTAACTAACGTGTTCATTTTCCGCAAGATTGAATGTCATCCTTGTGTCACCCATGAATTTAATAGAGGCATTACTAGCGGAAAGCGATAGCGTATAAATTTGGCTACTTTCGCTTTTATTTGTAATATCAACGGCGACTGAACTTTCATCGCCTGGGGCAAAAAATTTAGGTGAGCCAAGTTCAACAATGGTGGTATCAGCAATCACTTTATCTAATACCTGTTGACCATATTGTTGCTTATTAAAGGCTGTGGCGATGACTTGAGCCTCACCGTTATAATCTGGAATGGCAACGGTAAAATTGGCGATACCATCTACGACTTTAACTGCTTTTGACATCCATGTAATGGTTTTTATTTCAGCTAAATCATTATTTTTATTGGCTGTTTGTTTAACGAGATCGCTCCCAAATCGTGATGTGGCAAAGGGATCGGGGCGTAGGTCATATAAACGAGAATAAAGATCGATAACGTCGGCTTGATAACGTCTTTGGCTATAGAAAAAGTCAAAGGGATTCTTTGGTTTAAAGCGGCTTAAATTAATAATGCCTTTATCTACCATTGATAATGTCACCCAAGTGTCTTGATCACTAGCAGCTTGGTCTACATGAACAGGAATTGATACCTTAGTTAATGGGCGCAAATTTTCCGGTAATTCGACACGTAAAGCTAGTTTTCGATCTTCTCGATCAAGCGTTAAGGGCGTGATACCAAAGTAACGTTTAGGTTGGCCGTTTATTTGGCTAGTGAGAAGAGATGTAATATAGAGATCATGGCGATTCCACTCTTTATCAACGGGAATCGTGATTGTTTGTTGTCCTTTTTTGATTGAAAATGTATTACTCCAAAGCTGTTGATCACTTTCGACAGAAATAGTGATATCGCCATCAGCGGGTACTTCAATATTTGCATTGATAGTGTCGCCATTTTTATAATGTGGCTTATCTAAATTAATCGCAATTTGATCGGGTTTTGCTTTGATTTGTTGATTGCCTTCATACCAACCTGCATAAAATTCATACTGTGTTTTGATATTGGTTTCGGTATCTTTTAGGGTAATTCGATAATCTCCCCAATCGACGGGAAATTGAACTTGGCTGATATCGTTGACGTCAATTAATTTCGTCTCTATGGTTTTCCAACGCGCTTGTTCGTGTCTTGTCCAACCGTCTCCTTCTTCATACACCCAATAGAATCGTCCTTGATCATGTTCAAAGGTAATTTCTATTTCCCCTTTAGTTGTATCGTCTCCGTTGGCGTTCAGTAACGCAATATCAAATATTGCTTGTGATGCGTAGGTAAATGTCGATACATAGGGAAGTAAGGCTGGTACTGGCTTTCCACGCCAGATTATTTGTCGCTGTTGTCGTTGTACTGCTGCGCCACTACTTTCTAACAAACTAAAGTTAGTATTGATCGAAACAGGGGACTTCAGATCTTCATTAGCGGGCGTTGGTATATTAATTTTACCCGTACCCTCTTCGCCGAGTTGCATTTCGGCTAATTCTTTATAGCTTTCCGATAGTGCAAAGCGTTGACCAACAAAATATTGATTATATTTACCTGGAAAATGTTGTGTTGTTTGATAACTAACGTCGGTTTTCAGGGTATTGCCGTTTGCTGGCGTACCAAATAGATATTTACCGGTTAATTGATAAACGAGATTTTCACCAGCAATGGGGTTTTCAGTTGTTGGTGTTGTTATTAGATCCATTCTTTCGGGTGTAAATTCTTCAATTTGAAAACGGAAATGTTCAATAATATGCTGTGAATTAGGATTGGTTCTGATTTCAAGGGTATAGCGGCCAACAGGCCAGGACACTTGGGTTTTAATATCTTGTTGGTAAGAACCTGCATGTTCAGGTTGAATACGTTTATTAAAGACGACTGCATTTTTAGAATTTACCAATCGAATACTTAATGGTTGTGACGGTAGGCTTTTACCATCACCATCTGCGAGTAATATTTGCACGGGAAGTGTTTCGCCGGGGCGCACTAAATCGCGATTACTGTATACAAAAGCATTGGTATTCTGATGCTGTTGACCACCAATGGAAAACTCGGATAAATCTAAAGGTATTTCTTTCAATGCTAAATAAGAGATTTGTTGGTCAGATTCGAGGTAAATAACATCATTCTCGATACTCTCATCCTGTGATTTTGGCATGGTGGTAAAGGTTGCTTGGCCGACGTTATCTAAACGTTGAGTTTCAACTAACCTACCAGCTCGATAGAGTTTTGCTACGCCATGAGTTAACACTTTTCCATCGTGTAAATTTGCTGCACGAATATGAATACTATTCTGGTAAACCTTTGCCTGCATTGTAATATCAGTGAGTAATATATGACGTATTTGTTGTTTTGAACCTTGGTAATTTCCAGCGGGTTTTAACACAACGATGTACCACCCGGGTTGTAGGTCGGAGGGAAGTTTTATACGTGAAGCAATTTGTTTATTTTCTTGGTAATGATTGATCGTAAAACGATCAAGAAATACAGACGTAAATGACTGACTTAAATTTCCTAAATCCCATCTATCAAGGTTTTGATTGAAATAGTAATCCGATAATAATCCAGTCGGATCATTCGATTTTAGAATATCGACATCAATCCATTTTACATTGGTGGTACTTATTGGGATCGATTGGTGGTCTGACATCGGAACCACAGGGCCTCTTCCGACAACTTGTAAATTACTCTCTTGTTTTATTGTTTCCGCGAAGACAGATTGGCTAGGTGAAAATAGCCATAGGATTAAAAAACTTAATAAGATTGATTTTGATAGGAAATATTTCACTTGTTGTTTAGAAAGTGATAGAAATTGTAGGGTCATAAAATATCCTTATTATTTTTTAATCTCTGTCAATACCATGGTGTATAGGTAATTAGAAAGGAAATACTTTTTCTGAAATTAACTTAAAAATATTTTATCACATAAAACAAAAATAGATGTCTTTGTATAGGTAATTAAATTATTAATGGAAAGATAATGGCATTGATGCCGCTAATTAAAGTAGGTTAATTGATTTAACATATAAAATAAATAAATTACTAATCAAATGATAGGCATGCAAATTGCTGAGTGCTACTGCTAACTGAGAATATGCGGTCTGATTGCAATTTATTCAGTTGGCATTACCCCAAATTTTTAAATTAAAGGAGAGCACAATGCGTTATTTTTCAAACCAAAGCAAAAAAGGATTATTTAAGAAAAGCGCCTTATCTGTTGCATTATTTCTTGGTACAGCAATGGCTGCCAATGCAGCGGTTGAACCATTAACTGTGAGTGGAAATCAGATTTTAGCAGGTGGTGAAAGTACCAGTTTTGCTGGTTTGAGTTTGTTTTGGAGTAATACAGGGTGAGGCGGTGAAGACTTTTATACTGCCGATGATGTAAACAGTGCGAAATTAGAGTTTGGTGCAACCATAATCCGCGCAGCCATTGGTCATGGCAGTGATTTGAGTGGCAGCTTAAATTACGATTGGGATGGCAATATGGAGCGCTTATATACAGTTGTTGATGCTGCGATTGCAGAAGATATGTATGTCATTATTGATTTTCATAGCCACAGTGCAGATACCGATCAAGATACTGCCATTGCATTTTTCGAAACCGTTGCAACTAAATACGGTGACTACGATAATGTTATTTATGAAATTTATAATGAACCGTTAAGCATTTCTTGGTCTGATGTTATTAAACCCTATGCAGAAACGGTTATCGATGTTATTCGTGATATTGACCCTGATAATTTGATAGTGGTTGGCACACCGACTTGGTCGCAAGATGTCGACACGGCGTCAGAAGATCCTATTGATGGTGTTAATATTGCTTATACACTTCATTTTTATGCAGGCACACATGGGCAAAGTTATCGTGATAAAGCACAAACGGCGTTAGATAATGGTATTGCTTTATTTGTCACCGAATGGGGAACCGTTAATTCTAGTGGAGATGGTGATGTAGACACCGAAGAAACAGCAGAATGGATGACATTTTTAAAAGAGAACAATATTAGTCATGCAAATTGGGCGATAAATGATAAAGATGAAGGTGCTTCTTTATTTACCGTTGACGGAGACTGGTATTCATTGACAGACTCTGGTGAAGTTGTTCAAGAGATTGTTCAAAATTGGGATAGCAGTACCGATAGTGTTGAGGATTCAACTGACAATGAGGATACAAGTGATAGTGATACAGATTCTGTTGACAGTGACGATACAACGGATAGTGACGATACCACAGATAGTGATACTACGGCCGATAGTTCTGATACCTTTGATACCGTCGACAGTGATGATTCAAGTAGTACCAGCATAGACTGTAGTGATATTAATACTTATCCGGATTGGGTGAGACAAGACTATGCCGAAGGGCCTTATACACATAATAACGCAGATGATGCAATGCAATATAATGGTAATGTTTACAGTGCAAATTGGTATACAAATAGTGTCCCTGGTGATGATGCTTCTTGGACGTTAACCGGTAGTTGCTTTTGATTACACCAATTATAATAATACCAATCGTAATAATTAGCTGATCTATTTTTCTACGCAAAATTTAGATCGCATATTTAATTAAATTGCTTTAGCCCGGTACAAATAAGAATATCTCGAACCTTTTATTAATATGTTTAAATAATAAAAGGTTCGAGTCTGTTATTTGTATTATTAAAAGATATACCCGTTACCATTCAAGATGCAGAAATCAGCAAGACGAGAGGTGAGCAGACTCTAGTCATAAAGGTGAAGATCTAACGGGTTAAATCGAAACTTTATAACAACGAAGATGTTTGCCTCTCGTCTTGCCCTGCGGGTCACTAGCTCGTTTCTTATAAACCATGGCAATACTGCGTTATAACATTCGATAAGGACTAGCCATTAAAGATGTAAAGTCTTGTTTTTACATCTACCGATAGAGGATTAACGCAGTTAATCGCTCGAAAGGTCATCATGTTACGCCTTGCCTTGGTATCCGAGCTAGCGACTGATAAACGCATCTTGATTGGTAACGGGTATATAAGTGTCGCGATTTGATTACACGTTAATATTTTGATTTTAAAGTAAAATATTTTTTTAACTTTATATTTGTCGCTATTTCATAACAAAAACGATTTGGTTAATCATTAATAGCGTCATTAAATAATAACTTCCATTCATTAATGTGGTAATTATTGTACCGTGATTGATAAACATACAATGTTATATCAATCGTAACAATTAGCGGATCTATTTTCTTACGTAAAATTTAGAACACATCTTTAATACAGTCGGTATTATTTTTATTATTAGGCAAACTAGCGAGTGCATTAAATAGTGCCGGAGTAGAAAGCACAACGGATTGTTCAGGCTTATTTAAAAATTCCACCGCTTCATTGACATTTATTGCTTCGCGTATTTTCATCGCAGCGGTCGCTTCAACTGCATTTACTTTTCCTCGTGGGCGTGATGTTATACGATCAATTAATGCTAAGTGGATAGCGTGCCATTTAGGATTGCTAGCCATCTCTGCTAAGTTCGGTGCATCGTCGATAGCTTTTTCATAAGTCACTTTCATTTCATCCATTGCTTGACGAATTGCAGGACGCTCGGTTTCATTTTGTGTTGATAAAATTTTCCATTTCTTCACTCGCTCTCCAATTCCCCAAGCGCTAGTTAGCATCGATAATGGTACTGAAAATAGCATGCCGGCAATGGCGGGTGATAACCATGCAAGTAAAGCTAGTGAGTTAAAATATGCCGCTGTTAGTAAAAATACACCCACTGTCATATGCCAACGATGTCTGTAAATTAATGATTTTAACGGTAAGCTACCATCATCTCGTCGTTGTGGACTCCAGCCAGAGTCATGACCTAAAAGAATAGACATAACGGCACCGCTATGAATTAGCATCATTACCGGTGCAATGAGTGCTGAAAGTATCACTTCAAAAATAAAGCTAATAATTAACCGGAAAAACCCGCCGGAACTTTTTCGTAGTTTTTTATTCGCGATATACGAGAGGAAGCCGAGCACTTTAGGGGTGAATAAAATTATCATGGTAAAAATGAATAATTCAAGTGCACGTAACGCATCCATTCTTGGCCAAGAAGGAAATAATGAAAATTCATCGGTAAAATACTCAGGGCGAATAAACTGCGCTTGTAATGAAAGTACTAAACCAGACATGATTAACATAAACCATAATGGCGATGACAAATAAGACATAATGCCGGTCAGTAGGTGTGAACGACTCACCCAATGTAAACCTTTTGCGGTTACTATACGGCTATGTTGTAAATTACCTTGGCACCAACGACGGTCTCTCACGGCAAGGTCAATTATAGAAGGAGGGCATTCTTCATAGGAACCATGTAAATCTGACGCAATAATAATACTCCAACCTGCGCGACGTATTAGTGCGGCTTCGACAAAATCATGGCTGAGAATATGGCCACCAAAAGGAGGCGCTCCCTTTAGGTTGGGAAGTCCGGCAGAAGACATAAACGCTTCAGTACGAATAATTGCATTATGTCCCCAGAAATTACCTTCTTTATGTGTCCACCATGCTAACCCGGTTCCGACAACAGGGCCATAGACACTGGTTGCAAATTGTTGCAATCGAGCCATTAATGTTGTGCCATTAATGAGTTGAGGTATGGTCTGAATAAGGCCTGAATCAGGATCGGCTTCCATGCGTCGAGCCAATTCCAACATGGTATCGGCTTCCATTAAACTATCGGCATCTAAGACGAGTAAATGATCGTAGTCCTTGCCCCAACGCTGACAAAAATCAGCCACATTGCCTGCTTTTCTTGCTGTGTTTTTATGACGACGACGATAATAAACATTCGTCGTTTTACCAATGCGTTTACGTAATGTATGGAAACCCGTTTCTTCCTTTAAGGCGATGTCGGGATCGGTTGTGTCACTAATAATAAACCAATCAAATGCTTTATTTTCACCACTTTCTGCAATCGCGGCTGCCATGACTTCAATAGACGCAAAAATGCGATCCGGTTCTTCATTGTAAGTCGGCATTAATACCGCTGTTTGGCCGACGAGTTTGGTATCTAATCGTGATGGTGGCGAACGACGTTGAGCAATAACTAAAAAGAAACCTACAATAGAACCGCAAAATGCAATGGTAATCCAGCTAAAAGTTAGACCAAAAAGTACAATTATGATGTATTCGATAAAGGTCATTTCCCCAATAGCAAATACACTCCACATTTCATTAATGCCAAAAATAGACAGTAATAATGCAGGTCCAAGTACTAACCAGCGACGCCATGATTGCGATTGGCAGCCTTTCTGGTTAATGGGGCGACGGACTGACTTACTGTTAAATTGTTTCAACGATTGTGGGGGCATATCACCCTGGTGTTCTGGTGGCATACCCGATTCAATCGTTGATGATTTTTGTGCGTCGGGCTCGCTATTAGGATTTACTCTGTCCACTGGTACATCCAGCTTTCAGCTTTTCGACCATCGGTAAAAGTCAGATCCATGCGCAGTTCAATCAATTTTTGGTCCAGTGGATCGAGTTCGAAGGTCACGCGATATCCCCCGTTTTGTTTATTCTCGTTTACCACAATATTGTGAATTTCACCCGCTGAATTTTTAATCGTAACAGTCGGTTTTTGTTTGACAATATTTGTTAATGGATTTGGAAAGCGGTAATCAATAACGAATAAGCGTTTTGGCGTCGGACCATTAATGCTTGCTCGGCCACTACGCGTCGCATCAACAATCGCTTCACCTTTAGCAACGGCAGGTGCATTTCCCCAAAGTAATCGATAGGAATATTGGTATTCAGAACCTGCTGGAATAGTGTCTGCAGGGGACCAATAGGCGACAATATTATCGTGAATTTCTGATTCGGTGGGAATCTCAACCAATACCACCGAGCCGCGATCCCAATTACCCACTGGCTCAACCCATAAACTTGGTCGACGTTCATATTGCGCTTCCAAATCCTGATAATTATTAAAATCACGATTACGTTGCAATAAACCAAATCCTAACGGGCCATTATCCACGAAAGCACTAATCTGTAGATTTGCTGGGTTACGTAAAGGGCGCCAGAGTCGTTCACCTCGACCATTATGTATTAATAAACCATCGGAATCGTGAACACGTGGACGGAAGTCATCCACTTTGTCTCTATCATAGGAAGAGAACATGAACATACTCGTTCCTGTTGCTAAGCCGACTTTATCCAAATCAACACGAGGGAACAGTGTGGCTTCAACATCAATTACCGTATTATCACCTGGACGAAGTGTAAAGCGGTAAGAACCTGTGGTGCTCGGACTATCTAATAAAGCATAAACAACGATTGAGCTGCTATCTATATAAGGCTTTTCAATCCAGAATGCACGAAAAGAAGGAAATTCTTCTCCTTCAGGATCCGCCGTTTTTAGCGCTAATCCTCGAGAAGAAAGTCCATAGGATTGATTTTTTCCTAATGAACGTAAATAACTTCCTCCCTGAAAAACTGCCATTTCATCGAAGTAATCAGGCGTATTTAAGGGATTATGAATTCGAAAGCCAGCAAATCCGATATCCGTCGTCGGCAGTGGCTTTTGCATAACTTGACCCGTTGTAAACATCGTTGAATCATAACTGAGATGCTTAGAGACACCATCTTGTACAATTGCAATTTCAACTGTTTCTTTAAAATAAAGGCCGCGATGAAAAAGCTGCATTTGAAATGGAACGTCTTCGTTTGCCCAGATAGAAGCCGCTGGGTTAAAGCGAATATCTCGATACTGGTCGTAGGTTAGATCTTGCAAGCTGGTCGGCAACGTAAGATCTGGTTTCTTATAGGGCTTTTTGGCTAGCGCGCGCGCTAAATCAGCAACTGTATTGCGATTAAATTTACCATTAACGGTATAAATTGGTTTGGAAGTACCCGCAGCATTCACTGTTAAAGGTGTGAGAAATGCTGTTAGCCCTGAAAATAGAACGCTGATTAAGCCAATTTTTTTCCAGTTAGACGGACGTACAAATAGCGATGAAAATAGCATAAATATAAATTCTTAAGTTATGTTTAAAAATGGAAATAATAAAATAGAAAGATCTCAATTAACTTTAAAAAAACATAAAAGTTAACTCATTATTTCCACAAAGATTGTGATTTTACATGGAGGATACTTATAAATGCAAATCATTGAAAGTTTGAGTGATAATATATTTAAATGATCATAGTTTTGAGTTTACTTTTTTGAAACTAATCATTAGATATCAATAATTTTTATTAGTTCAATATTTGTGTTTTTGTATTATGTTTTGATAAAGCAATTAATCACTTAAAAATGTAATCAAATAGGATTAAGCTAAGATTCTAATATGATATGTATGAGCGTGGGTGTTAGTGATGTCTACAATGCGTGCAAAAAGTTGGTTAGATCTTCAAGCATTATTATTTGCGGACTCTTGGGATGGGCAAATAGGTCGATTTCGTTCTCGACAAGCTTACCGAGGATTATCCGATGTTAATTATTCCTTAGAAACGACACTAATGCGTTTAGGCGGTGACTATACGCAATTAGAACGGCATTTGATTCGTAATTTCAAAAAATATGCGCATCGCAGTATGGTTGAAAAAGATTCTATTTGGCATTGGCTTTCATTGGCGCAACATCATGGCTTGCCGACGCGTTTATTAGATTGGACGTATTCTCCCTATGTTGCTTTGCATTTTGCAACAGAAAATATAGAGCATTATGATCGAGATGGTGTTATTTGGGCCGTTAATTATCTTTTAGCACATCAACAAATACCGAAGCAACTAAGTGATAAGCTAGATGAAGAGGGGGCTAATATATTCACAATGGAATTGCTAAGCGAGTCGGTTAATTCTTTGGAACAGTTAAAAAATTTAGACAACGAAGATTATACCATTTTTGTAGAACCACCTTCCATTGACGATCGAATAGTTAACCAATATGGTATGTTTTCTATTATGCCCGATGCAAATTGTTTATTAGAGAAGTGGTTAGCTAAGCATCCTGAATTATGGAATAAAATAATTATTCCAGCTGAGCTAAAATGGGAAATTAGAGATAAATTAGATCAAGGTAATATAACAGAACGGGTTTTATTTCCGGGATTAGATGGATTAAGTCGTTGGTTGCAACGTCATTATAGTCCTAAGTCATTATAAATTTAGCTAAATAATTCCTGGATTCTAATAGCAATTAACTAAATATAATCCTCTGATTATCATAAGGTTAATGATATTCTTATTTTAATTTATTCGTTAATTGTTAACGTTATCCTTAAAACATAGTTATTATCGGCTTATTGATATTTTCACCTCAAATAGTCGAGGGTGAAGTTACACCCTATCTGCTTGGAGAGTTACATGCATCACACACAGTTTGAACAAGTTATTGGTCTTATTAATGACGTTAATGAAGGCGATCCTAATCAAGAATTCGTCGATGATAAATCATGGCCCAAAGAACGCTTATATTCGGAACGAATGTCTGAGATGTTGATGCGTTTTTATCCTAATGCAACTGATTTGTTAAAAATAGCAGTCCATGGTCAACATATTCAACGCTGGAAGTCACTTCGAAGTGATTATCCTGCAGGTAAACAGGGATATCATCAGTGGCGGACTGAACTTTATACCTTTCATGCCAATCATGTTGCTGAATTGATGACGCAAGCTGGGTATAAAGAAAATGACATTGAGCAGGTTAAAAATGCGGTAGGTAAAAAAGCGATTAAACGAAACCCTGATAGTCAGTTGGTCGAAGATGTTGCGAGTTTAGTGTTTATTGAATATTACATGTTGGCCTTTGCTGAAAAACATCCTGAGTATTCTGAAGAAAAATGGATTGGTATTATTCTTAAAACCTGGAATAAAATGTCAGATAGTGCCCATGAATTTGTTTTAGCAGGGAAAATTGCTTTACCTGCACCTCTACAAAGTTTGATCGTCAAAGCAATTAGTTAGTTTTCTTGTTTTTTAAAATGAGATCGAAGTTTTCGATCTCATTTTAACGCTTTTTTATACTATTTCTCCTGTCAATCTTTCCTGTCTCTTGTGCTGTTTATTGTTTGCGATTATGATGAATTAAATGAAATAAAATTTATGCTCTATTTATATAATAGCAATTGTATTAAATATGTGATCTAAATTTTGCGCTGGAAAAATAGCTTAGTTTGAGGCGAAAGTTGCCACTACCGAGAGATTAACAAGTGAATCCTCTAACGTGAGAATTAATATAAAGACATTAATTCTTTAATGGTTGTTCCCTTAACGAAACTTTCAACAAAGAAATAAATTATTTTAGCCAGCAAAATAGATCAGCTAATTATTACGATTGGTATAATGTGCTAAAGCACTTGATTCAGTTATTACAATATTATTAGCTAGAAAAAGGCAAATTAAGGGAAACCTTAATATGCAAAACCACCGGCCTGTAGACGAATGTTAATAGCAGTGGAGTTGCCGAGGCCATGATACCTTTCATACCTCCTTTTTATTTTTCTTCTGTTATATATACAATATTTCTGAATCATCACTTTTGTGAGGACAAAATGATGATTTTAAAACAGGCCATTTTAATGATTACGCTAGGTTTTTCTGCTATTGCGTTGGTTGGGTGTGGTTCATCAACTTCAAGCAATGATTCAGTCGACTATGCGCAAACTGAAACGTTGGCAGACATTGATAGTAACTACGTTGATCTGCATATTACTTGGTTAGATAACTCTGATAATGAAGTTGAATTTATTATTGAACGACGAATTGAATCGAATGTAGATTATGGCACCACCTATTATGTCGAAGAAAATACAACTTCCTTTGATGATATTGATGTGCAATCGGGTGAAACCTATTGCTATCGAGTGAGTGCTTCAAACGATGTGGGCGTATCACATTCATCTGAAGTGTGTATTGATGTTTAATGCTTTCAATTTATTACTCTAATTTCTTTCCTGAGTTAATCCTAGGGGGATATTTTAAGCTCCTACCGTATGTTAAATATAAACGATAAATAATACCAATCGTAATAATTATCGGATCTATTTTGCTGGTTAATATGGTTTATTTCGTTGTTGAAAATTTTGCAAAGGGAACAATCATTGATATCAGCTATCCCCTCGAACTAAACTATTTCCCTACGTAAATCTTAAATCACGATACTATTAATCTATTTTTTTAGATTGAAATGATTTATACCCGTTAGATCTTCACCTTTATGCCTAGAATCTGCTCACCTCTCGTCTTGCTGATTTCTGCATCTTGAATGGTAACGGGTATATATCGTGTATTACTCGTGAGCCAACCCTTTGTTGATAAGTGAAAAGTGATCGGTGAAAATACAAAAATGAGCTCAATACCTATCTGTCATTTTATCGATTGTGCTTGCTGTCATGATTATTTTGCATTTTCAATCCTTTCAATTTCAACTCTTATCGTTTCTGCTTCGGCTGTAATCATTGAATATGATTTTATATCGCCATTTCGTTGTGCATGCATCGCATTTTCAAGTTTTTGGAAATATTGTTTATTGAGATTTTTAATGGGATCTTTTTTAAAGAATGAAAACATCTGGGTTCTCCTACAGTGAGCATGGTAGTTTATACGTAGGAAAATTATTTTTGGTTCATTCCCAAATGAGATATAAGGAAATAAAATGGATAAAGTCGTTATTGTGACTGGGGGAAGTCGCGGCATTGGTGCTGCAACATCGATGTTATTGGCATTAAATGGGTACGCGGTATGTATCAATTATCGTTCAAGAAATAAAGATGCGGAATTACTTGCTGATAAAATAACCCAGCAAGGCGGTAAAGTATTTTGTTTTTGTGCCGATGTATCTAAAGAAGATGATGTAATTAGATTATTTGAGGCTGTTGAAAATCATTTTGGAAGGGTGACCCATTTAGTCAATAATGCGGGAATTTTATTTACTCAATCACGATTAGTTGATTTAACACTAGCACGGTTTAATCGTGTGATGTCAACGAATATCAATAGTTGCTTTCTTTGTTGTCGTGAAGCAATTAAACGGATGTCATCGGGTGGTGCAATTGTTAATGTTTCATCGGCTGCTGCACGTTCTGGTGCTCCCAATGAATATATTGATTATGCAGCTTCAAAAGGGGCCATGGATACTTTAACAAAGGGGTTATCCTTGGAACTTGCGGCACAGGGGATCCGAGTTAATGCTGTTCGGCCTGGGTTTATTGAAACGGAAATGCATGCGGATGGTGGAGAGCCAGATCGTGTTAATCGGTTGAGTCCAGAGATTCCATTACAACGAGGAGGGAAGCCCGAGGAAGTGGCAACTGCGATTGCGTGGTTATTATCCGATGAAGCCTCCTATGTCACCGGGACTTTTATTGATGTTGCCGGAGGAAAGTAAAAAATAGTCTACACTCTCATTGGTTTAAATCAGATTGCTCGTTATTGTTTTTAGAGACGCTGTTATTTGTCACCGTTGAGTAGCCGTACAGCCATCTTCTAATTATTGACAATAAATAAATCCATATTTATTACCGTGTACCAAATTGTTTCTCGATGGTAATGAGTATATACAAATAAAGAATAGGAAATGGTTATGTTTTTTGCTAAAAAAGCACAAAAAAGTAATACAGAACAAGAAAGTATTGAAGCACAAAATACAGCCTTTATTGTTGCAATGAATCGATTTTGTCCAACTATTAGTTTTTTACCTGATGGCACCATTATTGAGGCTAATTCGTTGTTTTTAAATGCAACCGGTTATTCAATAGATGAGGTTAAAGGTAAAAAGCACGTTCTTTTTTGTCCTGATAGTGTTGCAAATAGTACGGAATATAAGCAGTTCTGGCCGCAGCTAGCAGCTGGGAAAAGCCAACAGGGTACATTTTTACGACAACGTAAAGATGGTGAAAAAATATGGCTTGAGGCGACTTATTTTCCGGTTGAAGTTGCTGGAAAGGTTGTCAAAATTGTTAAAATTGCGGCTGATATTACCGCTGCGAAGCAAATATCTGATCGCCAACACGCTGTTTATACCTCAATAGATCGTTCTTCTGCCATCATTGAATTTCTGCCCGATGGAACGATTATTACTGCAAATAAAAACTTTTTAAATACCATGGGATATTCATTGGCGGAGATAACGGGGCAACATCATCGTAAATTTTGCACCGATGCATTTTATCGTGAGAATACAAATTTTTGGAAGGATCTTGAAAATGGTCATTTCACAACGGGAAAATTTGAACGTATTAATAAGTCAGGTGAATCGGTTTGGTTAGAAGCCAGCTATAATCCTGTCTTTAATAGTAATGGCAAGGTGATTAAAGTCTTAAAAGTAGCGGCAGATATTACGCCACGTGTTAATGAACAACAAGCTATTCAAAATGCGGCGGAAGTTGCCTATGAAACGTCGTTGCAAACTGCCCAGGCTTCCAAGGAAGGGGCTGAAATTCTCAACAATACAGTAGAAACTTCGGGCCAAATCGTCACTGAGGTCGGTATTGCTACTGAACTTATTGACCAATTAAATCTTCAATCTGAAAATATTGCCAAAATTGTTACAACTATTGGTTCGATTGCCGATCAAACCAATCTGCTAGCATTAAACGCGGCTATTGAAGCTGCAAGGGCGGGAGAGCATGGGCGTGGGTTTGCTGTCGTTGCCGATGAAGTGCGGACTCTAGCAGCGCGAACCAGTACCTCTACTGTTGAGATTGAAAAGATGGTGGCACAGAACAGTCATTTAACACAGAAAACAAAATCAAGTATGGATAATGTCAGTCATCGTTCAGCTGAAAATGCATTATTGATTGATAAGGCGTCAACGATTATTGATACCATTCAAAAAGGTGCTGAACATGTTTGTGCAACGGTTAGTCGGTTAATTAAAACGTAAACAAATAAGATAAAATTCGTTAATTATTTGCTTATCTTTGTTTGTTAAAATGAATTTTTAATTAATGGAGTAGGCTAAGCATCAATCAAAATATAATGTGTACGCGCTAGTCAAAAGGAGACGGTTAAAGCGGGTGTCTTTTGATCTACAGCGCATACATTTATTATTGATATTTTTTACTTCCAAGCTCTCTTAATATTAACTTCGGGTAGTGCTTCCGTTTCTGCTTCTTCAATCGATAAGACAACAGCATCTGGTTCAAATGACATAATATATGCACGTGGTATTGCAATCGTTTTGTTACCGAATATATGGCCTTTTCTCATTATTATATGGGAGATTAGATCAGTTTCAGTATCGATTAATAGTTCATCGATGTGACCTAATACTTTATCGTTTGGATCTTTTACTTTTAATCCTTTTTTAAGCTTTAAGTAACCTTCGGGGATGATTTCTTTGATCACCTGTAGCATACGTTGACCATCATGAATGACATAGGGAAACAACGTATAATAATTGGTTATGCTTTGATCTGCGCCGCTAAATACGAAATCGACTTCTTGAGGTGGTACGCAAACAAATTCTTTTTTAATAAATTGAGGATAAGTGTTTAATTCTGCCGCCGTTTTATTAATTGAAATTACTGAGTCTGAAGTATATTCAATGATATTCAATGGGATGATTAATTGTAAAAGATTATGCTTATTTTCAATGACGACATGTGTGGCCTTTTGTTTTATTGGATCAATCAATAGTTGTTTAATTTCACCTAAATCACCATCTTTACAAATTACTTTCGCTTTTAATTGAATTTTCATAACAATCTCCGACTTTATGTATATTTGAGTTTATTATAATACTTTTTTTATTTTATTGGGCGGAATTGTAAATTTTAAACATAAAAAAGCCGAAGCATAATGCTTCGGCTATTAATGAGTTAGTTATATTTTAAAATAGAGATGCATTTAACCATAAGTGTACAAAGATACTTGCAATATAACCAAGCGCAACGGCCCAGCTCCATTTTAAGTGACTTGCAAAAGTATAAACACCTCGTGCTGTTCCCATAAGAGCAACACCCGCAGCTGAACCAATAGAAAGTAAACTACCACCGACTCCAGCTGTTAAGGTAACTAATAACCATTGTCCATGACTCATTTCAGGGTTCATTGTTAACACAGCAAACATAACGGGAATATTATCAACAATAGCAGAAAGGAAACCGACTAATATATTGGCACCAGTCGCTCCCATACCGACATACATTAATTCTGATGTAACTGCTAAGTAACCGAATTGGCCAAGGCCACCGACACAAAGGATAACCCCGTAGAAGAAAAGTAATGTATCCCATTCTGCACGTGCAATTTTACGGAATAAATCAAAGTTACCAGGATTATTTGAATGCGCTTGTTCTTCAGGTGTTTTGCCTGTCATATCGAGGGGTTGATCACCCATGCTTACACGGTGTTCTTTCTTTTTAAGGTAATAAGAGAACATGCCTAAGTAGCCAAGGCCTAACATCATGCCCGCTGCTGGTGGAAGATGTAAAAAGTTATGGAAAGAAACGGCTGTGATAATCGTTAGGATAAAGAATAGGATGATACGCTTTGCACCTAGCTTCATTTTAATAACTTGATCCATTGCTTCTGGGCGATCTTGGCTTACGGTAAAGCTCATAATCAATGCAGGAATTAACCAGTTAACTAATGCAGGAATGAAGATAGCAAAAAACTCTGCGAATTCTATTTTACCCTTTTGCCAAACCATTAATGTTGTGATGTCACCAAATGGAGAGAATGCACCGCCAGCATTTGCTGCAACAACCACATTAATACAAGATACAATAACGAACTTTTTGTTTTTACCGCCAACAGCCATCACTACGGCACCCATTAGTAGGGCCGTTGTAAGGTTATCTGCGAGTGGTGAAATTAAAAATGCAAGCAGACCCGTTACCCAGAATACAACCCTAAGAGTGAATCCACGACCTACTAACCAAGAGCGTAACGCTTGGAATACATTACGTTCATCCATCGCATTAATATAAGTCATTGCCGCCAGTAAGAATAAGAATAATTCTGCATACTCGATCAGGTTTGCTTTAATGGCTTCATGTGGTGTATGAATATCACCAATTGTTTGATAGGCAAGGGCAACTAATACCCAAATTAAACCGGCAGCGAGTAAAACAGGTTTACTTTTACGCATATGTAGTTGTTCTTCGAAAATAACTAATGTGTAGGCACCGACGAAAAGTAACAAACCAATGATGCCGTAAAATGTTGTAGTAAGATCGATGAATTCAGAGACGCCTGCATCTCCTCCGCTGTTGGCTATTGCAGGTACCGCAGCACCAAAAAATAGGGATAGTCCCAGTAGAAGTTTTTTCACAAGCTTTCCTTTTCATTAAATTGATTAGAACGAGTTAAATTTCACTAACTGTGGCCGGATTTTACAGATTAGTCAGTTATTGGATATATATAGTATTTTAAAAAATGAGTTTTTGATTTGATCTCGCTCATTTATTAATACTAATAGCCACCCATTAAGCGGTTGTTTTATCATACACATCTTAATGTTTTTTTAGAATCTCATTTATTTTGTTGCTATAACAATGAGTTATTTAATATATTTAAAAGATGTTTGTTTTTTTTGGTAAATCTAGAGAATATATTTATTAATAATTTTACTAAAACTTTATCCATTAATACTACAATATCACAAATTAATAATAAAAATTGCTTACTGATTATGAACAAAATAGATTTAAGATAATAGGCTTATTGTTGCGGCAATATGATAAATTAAAAAATTCAGTTGTTATAACTTTTTCATTTATTTTAATTGTTTAGGAAGTGAATTTAATGAGGCTTAGATTCAAATAGTAAGTGCATAACTTGAATAGGTAGAAAAAGTGGTCAGCTGAATATATGCTAATCGCTTTTCTCCGGCAAGAGATGCAACAATGAAAACATATAATCAACTGACCTATGAGCTAAGATGCCAGATTTATGCATTAAAGAAAATAGGAATAAGCCAAAATAAAATTGCACTGCAATTAAAAGTGAGTCAATCAACTATCAGTCGAGAGCTTTCTCGTAATACAGGAAAGCGAGGTTATCGCATTAAACAAGCCCAATCCCTTGCTCAGGAGCGCCGCTTACATTCACGTAAGGCCATTAAAATGACGAGTAACCTCATTGCATTAATTGATTCAAAGATTTATATGAAATGGAGTCCTGAGCAAATATCAGGCTGGTTAAAAGAAGTACACCGCATTCTAATTAGCCATGAAACAATTTATCTACATGTTTGGGCTGATAAGAAACGTGGTGGTCAATTATTTCAACATCTGCGTAGAAAAGGCAAGGCTTACCAATCCCGTAGTAAGGATAAACAGGCAGGTCGCGGCTTTATCAAAAACCGAGTCAGCATTGATGAACGCCCAACGGTTATTGATAATAAAAGCAGAATTGGGGATTGGGAAATAGATTTAGTCATCGGTAAAGGCCACAGTGGTGCATTAGTGACTATCGTTGAGCGGAAAACTAGCTTTACAGTCTCTATGCGTGTTGACGACAAATCAGCTAAATCAGTCACCGCTGCGACGATTGCTTTATTACAACCTTATAAAAAAGCCGTACATACGATCACAGCAGATAATGGTAAAGAGTTTGCTTACCATGAAATGATGAGTGAATACTTAGACTGTGGTGTTTATTTTGCAGATCCTTATTGTTCGTGGCAACGAGGTTTGAATGAAAACACGAATGGGTTATTACGACAATACTGGCCAAAAGCAACAGACTTTAAAAAAGTATCGCAATCAGAAGTTGAAGATGTAATAGTGCAACTGAATGATAGACCAAGGAAAAAGCTAAATTACAAACTACCAGCCAAATTAATGGCTGAACACATGGCAGCTATAGCTGCTTAGTGGTTATGCACTTCAGAGTTGAATCTGCGAGGTTATTGACAATACTCTAATAAATAAAATAGTGAACCAATCGTTATTGAGTTATGAGCCGTGAGGATAGCAGAGCGGTATACAAGTGTAGAAGGTAAAATGTGGCTATGTGTATAACCACATTTTAGAATAATGAGATTTAGAACACTAATTCAACACGACGGTTTTGCAACCATGCTGATTCATTATGTTCTGGGTTAACAGGTTTTTCTTCACCGTAACTCATGGTATTTATTTGACTAGAGCCAACACCCATATTTTCTAAGTAAGTTGCAACGGCTATCGCACGACGCTCACCAAGTGCGATATTGTATTCTGGTGTTCCTTTTTCATCTGCGTAACCCTCAACAGTAATCAGTTTATCTGAATGGTCTTTCAAGTAAGCTGCATGAGCAAGCAAAATAGAGGTAAATTCTGGTTTAATCATAGATTGATTAAAATCGAAATTAACACGATGTTTTAGAATGTCTTCGCCGTATTGTTGTACCATTAATTCTTCAGCTGTTAATGGTTGAATAACCTCTGCTTCTACGGTTTCTTCAACCACAGGTTCAATCACTTGTGCTGCAACTTCTTGAGTTTCAGATTCAGTATCAATTTGTGCGGTTGAGCTACATGCACCTAATGCAAGCATTGGTAGAGCGATTAATAAACTTTTTGAGATATTACTTAAATTCATCTTAGTTCCTTGTTGTTTTAATTATTTCTTGTTAAATATTTTAATTATTTCTTGTTAAATAAAGAGAGCAGGTTAGTTATTGGTTTAATAGGCTGCTTCTCTAAAATAATACGACCTGGTATGGAGTTGGTGGCATTACTTGTTGTCAATAAAAGAGTAAAGCTGGCGTATATATAATGCTCAGGCTTTACTCTGTTAAACCATCAATACCTATTGGTATTGAAAGTAAAGCTGAATATTATTCACTGAAACTGCTGAATTCATCTTCAGAAAGATCGCCATTTTGATCAATATCAAGCGTCGTAAAAGCAATTGATAAAGCTTCGTTAGTTGCTGCTTCATTTAAGCTGATAAGACCATCTTGGTCTACATCATAGGTTTCAAAACTTGTTTCAACTGCAGCTGTTTTTAATCCTTCAACCGATGTAGTCAGATCAACAGGTGAAGTTTCGTTTGCAGAGGCGAATGAAGAAAAAGCGATTGTAAGTGCAAGGATAAGTGTCTTATTCATAATAATGCTCCAGTTTAAGTTAATGTATAAAATCTAAAATTACAAAATTTACAAATCTCGTTATCGATTAACGATATTTGTAATAAAGCGATAACTGTGCCACTTTTTAATATTCCTTGTAAATCAGTTGGTTAGGATTTATCTTGTGTTTTTTTAAGGTTTTAAATAGGATGAATGTCGTTATATGCAGACAGATGTGGTGTTGGGTGTGAATAAACCTTTTAATATCAATTGGTTGTGTGGTCTTTGTTTAGCGACGAGGGGTTTTAGGTTGTGATAAAGCGTGTTTGTGGCTATTTGAGAATGAAATTTACCCGTTGTATTTCTGATGTTGATTAACAGCATAATAAAACGGGGAAATTGCTAGATTGTTAATTTAGTCATGATTTGACTTAACGTAATTCATCGACGACCGAAAGTATAGCAATAAGAGAGGCTTCACCGAGTTTAACTGAGCGTTCAGGTGACCATCCCATCGTTGAATCTGGTAAATTTGCATTATCTTTAAAGGGCATTTCAAGGGTGTTCGCTAAGCAATTAAAGGTTTCAGCGACCCAGTTGGTTGCAACGGTCATATTGCCTTCACCCGGAGCATCAATGTCATAGCCTTTTTCTGATTGAAAGTCTGCACTTGCTAATTTTAATACGTCTGAAAATTTTTGATGTAATGAAGCAAGACGCTCGTTGTAACTTGGCGTGCCTTCTGAACCAGAAAGAAAGACATAAGGTAACGCTTCATCACCATGGACATCATAAAAAAGATCAACGCCGGTTGCTTTCATTTTATTGATCACATGAAAGACTTCTGGGCTTTTTTCTAAACTGGGTGTTTGCCATTCTCGGTTTAAATTTATGCCTGCAGCGTTAGTACGAAGGTGTCCACGTACACTACCATCGGGATTCATATTTGGTACGATATAGAAATTAGCTTTATCAAGTAATAATTTTCCGGTTGGGTTATCACTATTTAATAAACTATGTATTAAACCATCAACTAACCATTCTGCCATTGTTTCACCTGGGTGTTGACGAGCAGTGATCCAAATATTGCGCTTACTTGTGTCGCCGTCGCCAATTTTAACCAAGGTTAGGTCGCGCTGATCGAGCGTCTCGCCTAAATGTTCTAGGCTCACTAAAGGATGCATTTGCACCGCTGAAAGAAGATCTTGATGACGCTCATAACTGTATGGGGCAAAATAAGCAATTTGAATAGTTTCACATTCCATATCTGCAACGATAGTGAGTTTTCCATTTTTGTAAAAAGTAGGGAGGCGGAACCAATGTTGACGATCATAAGAAGCAACGGCTTGATAGTTTTCCCAACCTTCAACATATGATGATTCACCTGCATTGATTATATTAAGAATATATTGCTCACCAACTTCACCTTCTACACGAAAGTTAAACCATTGGAAAAATTCATTTCCTACATCGGGGTTAATCGCTAATTGAATATCTTTTTTATCGTCGAGATTAATAACGTTGATGTTACCTGCATCAAAATTTGCAGTGATACGCATAGCCTTTCCTTTTATTGTATATATGTAATAACAAGAGCATAAACGAATGTGAGCCTGCAGGGTAGTGGAACAAGAAATTATCTGCGAAAAAATGGTACATCAATATAAGGTTAACTGATTGTTTTTTAGATACTTAAAGGGAAATTAGTGAGTGGCGACCGATTCGATAATGATTATTGAATTAAGTTGATTTCAATAATTTTTTCTAGTCATCTGTTATACTGCAGTATGAAATCATTTTTATCGCGGGTGGAAATGAAATCTTATTTCTCTTTTTTCATATTGATGAGATCTGTAATGAAAGATAATACAACAACATTATTAGCTTCCTTAACCGTCAAAAATGGTCTTATTACAGAAAGTAATGAAGCTTTTACGGAGCTGTTTGGTTTTACTGAATCTGAGATTGCTAATCGTGTTCTACGGGATTTATTAGTTTTATCAAATGATGAGAACTTTGTTGATTTAGATGCTTTTTTTAAAGGTGGATATGAACGACCTAATGGTGTTTTTGCAACAGCCAAAATATTCAATGTTTTATATTTTGCTTTGTCCGTTAAAGTACATTGTGTTTATCTGTATGATGATACTTATAAATTATATTTTCGCGTTTCCAATAACAAATCATTAGACGCTATATCTGGTCTGCCAAATGGCTGGGCACTATCCTCGCGTATCGATTATCTTGTCAACGTTAAAAACGTACCTTTAAAGCATCTCGTACTCGTGGTTATTGATGTTGATAACTTTTCAACAATTAACTACCGCTATGATTTTTCAATTGGCGACCAGTACTTGGTTGAATTAGGTAAGTTATTACAAAAAACAGCAAAAGATTATGGATTTGTTATCCGTTTTTCGAATGCTAAATTTGCTATTTTAGTTGAAGATACCTACGCCGCGTTAGCAGGTACATTACTTGATCGTATTAATGAAATTTGCCAAGAGTTATGTGTTGTATTAGCGGACCCTATCCGTGTTTCAGATAATTTACAAATTACAAAATCTTTTAGTATTGGGGTAAGTGCGCCAGGATTTGAATATGATATGCATCACCCAATGGAATTGGCGGCTGAAACGGTTTTAAAAAAAGCCAAAAAATTCAGTACCAATGAATATTTTATTGCATTACCCGATACTAAAAATGAATTTTTAACGAGAAAGTTAATTATTGATGCACTGCCCGAAGCTATCTCTCGAAATATTATTCAAGTTTATTATCAACCCCAATATGATATTTACACCAATGAAATTATTGGGTTAGAAGCATTGTCTCGTTGGACCGATGAAACATTAGGTATTATTGCACCTGATGTTTTTGTGCCTATAACGGAGGATATTGGTTTACATTTTGAATTCGATTTGTGGGTGTTTACGCGGGTTTGTGAACAACTTGTTTCCTGGAAAGAGCAGCAAGTACCCACACCAAGAGTTGCGATTAATATTTCATTTATGACGATGGAGATGAGTACGTTTGTTGAACGTATTGTCGCCATTCTTAAACTTACCGGGTGTCCGACTAATTTACTTGAATTAGAGGTAGTGGAAACAAGTTCTATTAATAATGCAAAGATGATAGAAAGTAATATGGCTGAATTGAAGCAGTTAGGCATTTATATTGCTGTTGATGATTTTGGGACTGGTTATTCTTCTTTAAATTTAATACGTATTCTCCATAAATCTTTAGATAAAATAAAATTAGATCGTAGTTTGATCGATAAAATTTGTCATACACAACTCGATAAAAAATTTACTCAGCATATAGTGGCGATGGGAAATATTTTAGAAGTTAAAGTATTGGCTGAAGGGGTAGAAAGCAAACAACAATTAGATTTATTAATTGAACTGGGGTGTGATTATGCTCAGGGATATTATTTTTCGAAGCCACTTTCTAAGCAAGATATTGAACGTTTATTACAAGCTGGCCTTTAAAGACGTTATTGTTAAAATTTTTGCCTTCTCCCTCAGATAAATAGCAGGGAGAAGACAGAAAGTTCAAAAAATGATTACGATTTTTTCAGCGCTTTTTTAAGTTTTTTGATTTTACCTTCCTGTTTAGCAATTTTTGCTGCTCTTGCTTTAATTTCTTTCTTGATCGATTTAATTGCTTTTTTTGTTGCTTTAGACATTATTCTATCCTTTAACGTTGCTGTAATAGGCATTATTGCCTCTTTGATCCTTATGATTGACTAGGTTAACTTATAATAAAGTTGGTTTAGCACAATCTTGATGGGTCAAATTTAAAATTAATTATTTTTTTCTACAAAGGTACGCATAAATTGTCGGATCTCTCGTGCCGCGCTTGTATCTAAATCTTCACAAAGACGGACAAACTCATCTCTATCTTCACTATTAATGCGAATTATCAACTGACTGTCTTTTTTCTTTGCTTTTTTGCGTTGTTTTTTTTCTGTCATTATTTTACGTGTTTAATTTTTCCTTGAATGTATATACATTGTATATCTTACGGATAGCCAATTTCAATGGGGTGTAGAATATTTAAGCGGTATACTATTTTTGAATTAAGTATTAATAAGGTAATGCATAGAATGGCAATCAAAAAAGATCATGTTGCAATAAAAAAATAATCACTGTTGTATTCATTTCCATTTAAAATGCATTTTTACATTTTGAATAGTGATGGGGATATTTTTAATCTCTTTTTTAAAAGGTTTTCGCATGAAAATAGAAATAAGAAATGCGCATCATAATGAACTAAACATTGTGCATCATTTAATTACCTTTGACCTGCAGTGGACTCAATTTAATGGTCCTTATTTTCCCTATCAATCACCCTCCTTAATTGAGTTTAAGCAAGGTGTGTTTAAGCGTCTATGTGAGGGAGTGGACATGCAATTGATAACTATCGACAACAAACCGGTTGGATCTGTTAGTTTTTACTGGGAGTGTGAATCGACTCGGTGGCTAGAGATGGGAGTGGTTCTTTATGATTCAACTTACTGGGGAAAAGGGATTGCTTATAAAGCATTACGACTATGGATTACACATCTTTTTTCAACATTAGAGATTGCGCGAGTAGGCGTAACAACTTGGTCTGGCAATAAAGCGATGATGTCTTGCGCGCTAAAAGTTGGATTCACACAAGAGGCTTGCTTACGGAAGGTACGTTATTATCAAGGACAATATTATGATTCAATCAAATATGGATTGCTTCGTGATGAATGGGAAACGTTAAATAAAATATAGAAGGTTGTTGTAAATGCATGCAAAAAAAGTGGTTATTGCGTTTTGGGATGCGATGAAATCCAATGATTTTAATCGGGCTAGTTTATGGTTAACTGAAGACTTTCAAGGGGTTTGGCCTCAATCTTCGGAATTGATTATTGGTCGAAAAAATTTTACAGCGATTAATGAAAATTATCCTGCGAATGGAAAATGGATGTTTGAAATAAATTCTATTGTTACTGAACATAATACTGTGGTGACAGATGTTTCTATATCGGATGGCGTTGTGACAGCGAGAGCGATAACATTTCATACTGTTAATAATGGTTTAATTAGTAAACAAGTTGAATATTGGCCCGATGACTATGAAGCACCAAGTTGGCGATCTCGATGGGTTAAAATAGGATAATATTAAGGAGATTATATCGATGAATATTCAGGCCTTTGCAAAGGCAACCAATATTACAGCCTATACCATTCGTTATTACGAAAAAATTGGATTAGTAAAAAATATTGAACGAAATAGCAGTGGTCATCGTTGTTTTACTGAAAAAGATGTTGTGTGGTTTGAATTTATTAAACGCCTTAAGGATACCAATATGCCACTGGCTAATATTAAAAAATACGCAGATTTAAGAGATATTGGTGACACAACATCGGATTTACGAATGGCTATGTTGGAAAAGCATGCACAAGTCTTAGCGAAAAAAATAGCGGAAGAGCAGGGCCACCTTAACAAGCTCAATGATAAAATTAATTATTATAGTGAAATGCTGAAGAGAAAATAAATACTTGACTTAGAGCGAGCTCTAAGCGGTAAGGTTGATTTATTGTGAATTTGCACAAGCGCAATTATTGGAGTAATTATGAATAATCAACGTTATCAATCCGGGCTTAATAAATTAAATGAAATAGACGGGGAAGCGGGAAGAAAAGTCATTGAAAGTCTAGCGTCTATTTCACCAGATTTGGCAAAATATACGATTGAATTTCCCTTCGGTGATATTTACCAACGGCCGGGACTTGATTTAAAGGCACGTGAACTTGCTACCATTGCTGCATTAACGTCGCTTGGGCATTGTGAGCCGCAATTAGCCGTTCATGTCAATGGTGCATTAAATGTTGGGTGTGAACCGCAAGAAATAATTGAAGTTGTGATACAAATGGCTGTTTATGCTGGTTTTCCTGCGGCACTTAATGGCATGTTTGTGGTTAAAAATGTATTTATTGAACGTAATATAATTACTGCTTGATGCTTAGGATAAATGGAGGCGAATCTGTCGACTCTGTTTATCTTTACAAAGATAGACCATGATGTAGACAAGATATACCCGTTACCATTCAAGATGCAGAAATCAGCAAGACGAGAGGTGAGCAGATTCTAGGCATAAAGGTGAAGATCTAACGGGTTAAATCGAGGCTTTATAACAACGAAGATGTTTGCCTTTCGTCTTGCCCTGCGGGTCACTAGCTCGAACACCAATACTGCGTTATAACATTCGATAAGGGCTAGCCATTGTCATCATGTTACGCCTTGCCTTGGTATCCGAGCTAGTGACTGATAAACGCATCTTGATTGGTAACGGGTATATTATCAGGAAAAGCCCAACGCATCTTTGTAACTGAATTAGAAGTTGTGCTTCAAGGGAATAAAAAACCACAGAATTATTCTTTTCTATATTAAAGTCATTTATTAATCGTTGTTATGGAGTGTTAATGACGACCTTTATGTTTATCGTGTTTTATATGTAATGTCGATTGATTTAGAGTGTTAAATAGGTTTTAGCTATTAAGTGAATAGGATATAACAGTTTCACATTCGTTTCAAAATAAGTGACTATACTACTCATACAACATATTAATTTCATAATATTTGTTTATATATAAAAGGAAAATGCCTATGTCTGATAGTAAATGTCCAGTGCCTCATGGCGGTGCTGAAAGTGGTTCTAAATGTCCAGTAATGCATGGTGGTGCTACTGAAAGTAATATGTCAGTAATGGAATGGTGGCCAAAAGCCCTTAATCTGGATATTCTCCATCAGCATGATACAAAAACAAATCCATTAGGTGTTGCTTTTAATTACCGTGAAGCAGTTAAACAGCTTGATGTCGCTGAACTTAAAAAAGATATGCATGCTTTAATGACCGATAGTAAATCGTGGTGGCCTGCTGACTGGGGACATTATGGTGGTTTGATGATTCGTATGTCTTGGCATGCCGCTGGTACATATCGTATCTCTGATGGACGGGGTGGTGCATCTACCGGAAACCAACGTTTTGCTCCGCTTAACTCCTGGCCTGATAACGTTAATCTAGATAAAGCACGTCGATTACTTTGGCCGATTAAAAAGAAATACGGTAATAAATTGAGCTGGGCTGATTTAATTACCTATGCAGGTACTATTGCTTATGAGTCAATGGGATTAAAAACCTATGGATTTGCATTTGGTCGAGAAGATATTTGGCATCCAGAAAAAGACATCTACTGGGGATCTGAAAAAGAGTGGTTAGCACCAAGTGGTAGTGAAGGTAGCCGATATTCAGGCGAACGTGATCTTGAAAACCCTTTAGCATCGGTAATGATGGGGCTTATTTATGTAAACCCTGAAGGTGTAGATGGTATTTCTGATCCTCAAAAAACGGCAAATGATATACGTGTTACATTTGAACGTATGGCAATGAATGATGAAGAAACCGTTGCTTTGACTGCCGGTGGTCATACCGTTGGTAAATGTCACGGGAATGGGAAAGCTGAGCAACTAGAAGCGGATCCGGAAGGGGCAGAAATCGAAGATCAAGGCTTTGGCTGGTTAAATAAAACGAAACGTGGTATTGGTCGTAACACCGTTTCAAGTGGTATTGAAGGTGCTTGGACCACAAACCCAACTGAATGGGACAATGGTTACTTTGAATTGTTACTTAATTATGACTGGGAACTGAAAAAAAGCCCTGCAGGTGCAACACAGTGGGAGCCTATCGACATTAAAGAAGAAGATAAACCCGTTGATGTAGAAGACTTAACAACTCGTTATAACCCTATCATGACAGATGCTGATATGGCGATGAAGGTGGATCCGGAGTACCGTAAAATTTCAGACAAGTTTTACAACGATCCTGAATATTTTTCAGAAGTATTTGCACGAGCATGGTTTAAACTAACGCATCGTGATTTAGGTCCAAAAGCAAATTACCTAGGACCTGATGTGCCAAAAGAAGATTTGATTTGGCAAGATCCTATTCCTGCCGGCAGCACGGATTATGACGTCGAAGCTGTTAAAGCGAAAATTGTGGCAAGTGATTTAACCGTGAGTGAAATGGTATCTACTGCTTGGGATAGTGCTCGTACATTCCGTGGTTCAGACCGACGCGGTGGTGCTAATGGTGCTCGTATTCGTCTTGCACCACAAAAAGATTGGGAAGGAAATGAGCCTGCTCGTTTAGCGAAAGTATTGACTGTTCTAGAAACTATCGCAGCAGACAGTGGCGCAAGTATTGCTGATGTGATTGTACTTGCTGGTAATGTGGGCGTTGAACAAGCAGCAAAAGCAGCTGGAGTTGATATTGACGTGCCTTTCTCTGCCGGACGTGGTGATGCGACCGACGAGATGACTGACGTTGATTCCTTTGATGTTCTTGAACCGTTACACGATGGTTTCCGTAACTGGTTAAAAGCTAATTATACGGTTACTGCAGAAGAAATGTTGCTAGACCGCACTCAATTGATGGGACTAACCGCTCCCGAAATGACAGTCTTAATTGGTGGTATGCGTGTTATTGGTACTAACTACGGTGATACTAAGCATGGTGTATTTACTGATAATGAAGGTGCATTAAGTAACGATTTCTTTGTGAATTTGACTGATATGAATTTCGCATGGATTCCGACCGGTCGTAACACTTATAATATTCAAGATCGTGATACTGAAGAAGTAAAATGGACTGCAACACGCGTAGATCTCGTATTTGGCTCTAATTCTATCCTTCGTTCATATGCGGAAGTGTATGCACAGGATGATAATAAAGTTAAATTTGTTCAGGACTTTGTAGCTGCTTGGACGAAAGTAATGAATGCAGATCGTTTCGATTTAGTTAATTAACTGACGATATAACGGATTTTCGTTATATCGAGTTATTTTAAAGGCACCGAGTCAATGTTGATAAGGTGCTTTTTTATTGGTCCGTGAAATTTTAACAATTACAAAAACCACAGCTGCTTATATTAACTTCCGCCTCGAACTAAGTTTTTTTCCTACGCAAAATTCATTTACATATTTAATACAATTGATATTAATTGGTGAATAATAACAGAGTATCTAACGCATTAACTCGGCTGTTGTAATTTTTTCTATTTCACCCATTTTGTTGAGTTGTGCAAGCAATAATTCAGCACAAGACAATGCATCGACGAGTGCATTATGTGCAGCGTAATTTGGCAAATTGTAACGCTGTCTACAACAATCTAATCTGAGGTCGCCAGTATTTATTATTGATTGTTTACGCAGTAAGCGTTGTTGCTCAATTCGCATTGTATCGATTGCAAAAAGTCGGACGATTTGAGAGGTTTGTTGGTATAAAGCTTGTTCAATAAAGCGCATATCTAATGGTGCATGATGGGCAACCAGTACATAACCAGCTGCTTGTTGAAATAACCAGGTTAACGCCTTATCTAGGGATATTGCTTGGTCGAGATCATTATCTAAGACGCCGTGAATAGTTGCGCTTTGACCGACACTTCCTTCAATTTTTATTAATTTATGTTGGCCTTTATTTAATATTATTTCGCCATTAACAATCGGTATTAAGCCGATACTAATAATTTGATCATGTTGCACATTTAAGCCAGTCATTTCTAGATCGATAGCGAGTAGGGGGGTATTGTTTATTGATTGGTTAAGTAAAGGAGCCATGGCCTGATAATACTGATTTACTAGTGTATTTTTACAGGTTAGTTGTTGGTGATAAAAACGTATTTTTGTTAACAGTGCTGAAAACATTAAAATTGCCTTAAAAATGAAAGTTTAATGCCTGATTGGCTATCATGAATCACTTTGAAAGCTTCCTTTAAATGATGTTGAGAGAGTGGTGTTAAACTATCTGGTAATAAATAATTAGATAATGGAACGCCTTGTTTATATTGAACGCCTTGATTTACTAAACGTTTATGTCCAATTATTTCTGCTGCATCGATAAGGTTTTTTATACCCTGTTGATTGATTCCTTTTATCGCCATTAACGCCGTTAGTCGTCGTTTGCTATTTACTTCAGGGATACCATAGGCCAGTGCATAAATACGAGAAATATCATTTATAAGTGCGAGTCCTTTATGTTTTAAATCGATGCCTTTTACTTCTCTTCCATCTCGTTCAATAACAAAGTTTCTAAAAAATCCAAGTGGTGGTATCCGTTGTATTGCATTGCGGGTTAAGGCTGCAAGAAAAATATCATTCTGTTGGGTTTGTTTAAGGATATCGTGTTGTAATTTTTCAAATAAAATAGTGTCGCCGTAAATGGGGCGTATATCGAAAAATATGCTTGAATTTAATAGTGCCTGTGGTTGAGGTGAATCAATCCATTGACTAAATTGGGCTTGCCATTGTTTTAGAGAGCAGCGCCACTGCGGATTTTGAGCCATGATATTACCAGGGCAATAGGGAAAACCACATCGATCCAATCCATTGCAAACTAACTCCGACAATTGTTTGAAATACTTCGCGCTGGTTGAATTGGTTTCATATTCCAGTAGTAATGCATTATCTTGATCGGCGCCAGCGGCTTGATCTTGTCGTGCTTGAGAGCCAAATGCTAACCAACAAAATTTCATGGGGGCAGCACCAAGCTGTTGTTGCGCAATACCAATTAAACGTTTAGTGAGGGCATCCGTGACTAACGTTAAAATTTGGCCTATCTCCTGCGCTTTTGCATCATTGGATATTAAATTTTGCAGTAAATTAGGCAATTTTTTGCTGATATTAACCAAGTCACTTGTATTGTTTTGACGATTTATTTGCCCGATTAAAAAAAGTGGCTGAGAACTTTGTTGGCTCATTATATCGGTATTAGTAAGCATCGAAATAGCACGATTATTTTCCATCACGGGCAAATGATGAATATTTTTTTCACTCATTAATAACATGGCTTCAAAAATAAGTGCATGCTTAGCAATAGTCGTTGGGGAGTCCGTCATGACTTGATTGACGAGTGTTGTCCCGGTTAATCCTTTCGCTAAGACGCGTTCACGAAGATCGCGATCCGTTATAACACCAATGAGTTGTTTATTATTAATAATGGCTAATGAAGATACTCTATTTTCAGACATTAATACTGCCGCTTGTTGAATTGTTGAATGGCTATCGATGCTAATTAATGTCGTTGATCTTAGCGAGCTTATCCGTCCAGTATTGATATTATTGCTAAGTAATTCTTCTTGGTTACGAATCCGTTTAGCAAATGCTTTATTAAAAAACTGATCAAATAATTGATTATTAGCGCGTAAATGATTGAATGCTGCTAATGGTAATTGATAGACCAAGCCGTCCTCTAATATACGGATTTTATTAACCACTTTTTCACCTGACAACATACCACTAAAACCAAAATATTGCCCATCACTCATGCGATCAATTAGTTCACCATGTTGTGTCGTTATTTCAAATGCACCTGTTCTGACGATATAGAGTTGTGGAGGGTTAGTATCGACATGTACAAACTGATCATTTTTTCCATAATAGACAACAGAGATAGATTGACAACAGTGATGAATAAGTGAGTCGGATAGCTTATCAAAAGGGGGCAACGTAGCGATGAAATTAGTAATCGGTTTGAGTTCGGTTATATCCATGATTAATTAACCTATATAGTAAGACCAATTGAACGAAGCACTGAAAAGTTAACTCGTTCAACTGGAATAAAATAATGGCGAATACTACATTTTAAAGTATTCACTGTTATTTTTGTTAATGGTCCTGTGCTTCTCCTGCGCCCTTGGGAAAGCGAATCGATTCTACCATGTCAACAACTGACTCAGGGAGTGGGGTGGTTATTTTGCACACAATAATGGCGAAAACAAAGTTGACTACCATACCTAACAAACCAATACCTTCCGGTGATATCCCAAATAACCAGTTTTCAGCGGTATTATCTGCTGGATTGATAAACTTGAAGTAAACGATATAGATTGCGGTAAATAATAAGCCAAATATCATTCCAGCAATGGCACCTTCTTTATTCATTCGTTTAGAGAAAATGCCCATTGTTATGGCAGGAAATAATGAGGAGGCTGCTAGACCAAAGGCAATCGCGACCACGGCTGCAACAAAACCGGGGGGATTAATACCAAAATATCCTGCCATAATAATACCAACAGCCGCTGCAGTACGTGCATAAATAAGCTCTTTTTTATCAGAGATATTTGGCATTAAGTTCTTTTTAAGCAGATCATGGGAAACCGAGGTTGAGATAACCAATAATAAACCTGCAGACGTTGATAATGCCGCCGCTAAACCACCCGCAGCCATTAGTGCAATAACCCAAGCAGGCAAGTTAGCCATTTCAGGGGTTGCTAACACGATAATATCTCGGTCAATTTTCATTTCATTTTCAGGACCGTTCGCGTATTGCATATTGCCATCACCATTTTTATCATCCCATTTGATTAAACTGGTTTTTTCCCAACTATTTACCCAGTTAGGTGCCTGCTCATGTGGAATTCCTTTGCCATCAGAACCATTAACCGATTCAATCATATTTACACGAGAAAAAGCGGCAAGGGCGGGAATTGTTGTGTACATTATGGCGATAAATAGTAATGTCCACCCTGCAGAGCTACGTGATGCTTTGACCGTTGGAACCGTGAAGAAACGAACAATCACATGGGGTAATCCGGCGGTACCAAACATTAGTGCACCGCAGATAAAGAACACATCGATCATGCTTTTTGAACCCTCGGTATACTGTGCAAAGCCAAGTTCAGCAGAAAGGCCATCAAGTTTATCGAGTAAGTAAACACCTGAGCTATTTCCACTCGCGTCTAATAATTCAGCACCAAAACCAAGTTGTGGGAAAATATGGCCTGTCATCATGACCGATAGGAATATAGCCGGCACCATAAAGGCGAAAATCATGACACAGTATTGAGCGACCTGTGTATAGGTAATTCCTTTCATGCCGCCTAATACCGCATAGAAAAATACAACGCACATTCCGATATAAACACCGGTATCAACTTCTACTTCTAGGAAGCGGGAGAACACAACGCCTACGCCGCGCATTTGCCCTGCAATATATGTAAAACTTATAAATATGGCACAGATGACGGCAACGGTCCGAGCTGCTTGTGAGTAATAACGATCTCCTAGAAAATCGGGCACGGTAAATTTACCAAATTTTCTTAAATAGGGGACCATTAATAGAGCAAGTAGTACATAGCCTCCAGTCCAGCCCATTAGATAAACACTGCCATCATAACCAACAAAGGAAACAATTCCTGCAAGTGAAATAAATGAAGCAGCAGACATCCAGTCAGCAGCTGTTGCCATACCATTTAATGCAGGTGGAACACCGCCTCCTGCTACGTAAAACTCTTTGGTCGATCCTGCTCGGGTTTTGATTGCGATACCTATATATAACGCAAATGTAATACCCACAATAATATAAGTTAATAATTGAACATCCATTTTTGTTACTCCTGAGTATTATTCATCTACGCCATATTTTTGGTCAAGGGCATTTGATTTTTTTACATAAATAAAAATAAGTAACAAAAATACGTATATTGAACCTTGCTGCGCAAACCAGAACCCAAGTTTAAATCCCATAAACGATATTTTATTTAAAATATCAACGAACAAAATGCCACATCCAAAAGAGACGAAGGCCCAAATACTGAGTAAGGAAAGGACGAGTTTAATATTCTCATCCCAATATTGTTTAGCTTTGTCTTTATTTTCAAAACTCATTTTATTTTCCTTTTCATTGGTTATGTATCAACTTGCATTGGTATTTTGTCCACATGACGGCAAACTATAGTTGTAGTTTAAATAAGTTGATTGTTTTTTGACCAATTCGGAGGGTTAGATCATACTTTTACAATTTTTTATATGAGTTACTCTGATGGTGTTAACAAAAAGTGAATTTAATGTGAATATGTTGTTTGATCGGATGTTTTTGTTCAGATTAGTTTATCGATATTGTGCTAACAGTGAGTAGAACAGTAGGGGAATATGAAGATAATATTGAATAGTGAGAAGAATTAAAAGCAACCTAAAGAAACAAGATGAATAGAAATAATGACCATAAATCATACAATCATTTTTATGGAATAGCTTATATTTGCCTCTAAATTGCGTAAAATACCACATTTTTGATTAATATTTTTCTATTTGTCTTACAAATTGCGTTCACCGTTTGCTTATCTTCGATCAGATGTATATCCTAAGCATCTCAGACACACATTCATTTAATTATTGATATATTTAGGAGTTAGAAATGACTAAACCAGTAATCGGTTTTATCGGTCTTGGCCTTATGGGCGGCAACATGGTTGAAAACCTACAAAAACGTGGCTACCAAGTAAACGTTATGGACCTTAGCCAAGATGCAGTTGATGCTGTTCTTGCTCGTGGTAATGCGACTCAATTTACTTCACCTAAAGAATTAGCTGCTGCAAGTGATATCGTTGAATTTTGTCTTACAACTTCAGCTGTTGTTGAAAAGATTGTTAATGGCGAAGATGGCGTTCTAGCGGGAATTAAAGAAGGTTCAACTTTGATTGACTTTGGTACTTCTATCCCAGCTTCTACTATCAAAATTGGCGCACAACTTGCTGAGAAAGGTTGTGGCATGATTGACGCACCTTTAGGTCGTACTCCTGCTCACGCTAAAGATGGCTTACTAAACATCATGGCTGCTGGTGATATGGATACTTTCAATAAAGTTAAACCTTTATTAGAAGAGCAAGGTGAAAATGTATTCCACCTAGGTAAATTAGGTGCTGGTCATACAACTAAACTTATCAATAACTTTATGGGTATGACGACAGTTACTGCAATGTCTCAAGCATTTGCTGTTGCAAAAGCTGCTGGCGTTGATGGTCAACAATTATTCGACATTATGTCTGCTGGTCCATCTAACTCACCATTTATGCAGTTCACTAAATTCTACGCAGTAGATGGTGAAGAAAAATTAGGTTTCTCTGTTGCGAATGCAAATAAAGATCTTGGTTACTTCGTTGCTATGTGTAATGACCTAGGTACTAAATCATTAATTGCTGAAGGTACTTCTGCTAATCTTCAAGCTGCAGTTGATGCTGGTCTTGGTCAAAATGACGTACCAAAAATATTTGATTACTTTGCTTCATTAGAAAAATAATCGAATATGACCCACTGACTGCCAATTATTTAATAGGCTGTCAGTGGGCATAATAATGCATTTTAAATACAATATTTCCCTCCTGCTATACATCTGAACATACATTTCTATTTTATTGCTAAACTTCGTTTAATCTCAAAAAAAATATCAAGTATTACGGGCTCTTGTCGATAATATTTAATATACAATGTTAACTTAATAAGAAGATGACTATTTATGCAAAAATTGATCATAGTATTAGCTGTTTTATTGTGTTTCTCATGTACATCAAATAAAAAAACAACATTAATCAGCAATGAAAATGGCAATATTATCTGGGCTGATGGTCATAATGAAAAATTCTATATGCCAGCATCAAAAAATACGGTGGCCTTTATCGCAGGTGAAGATCTAGTCGTTTATAGTCGATTTGCAATTCATAAGGTACAAGGTTGCGATTATTTTTTTATCAATAGAGCGCAATTGAAACTTTGTGAAGACGGCGAAGCCGTGTTATTTGTCGATAGGAAAATAGTTAATTCAGGTTATGCTAACTTTCATAACACGTACAATTAATAGTCTTGTATTTGGAGCGTATTAATTTAAAGTCCATTAACCTTTACCGTTGACTATCTGAAGTTGATTTATCAACAAGGCAGATGAAAGCATCTACCTTGTTGGATAAATTTGTTACTTTTGTAAGCTATATAAATATTTAACAGTATCTATTAAACGGTTAGAAAAGCCCCATTCATTATCACACCAAGCCAATAACTTTACTAGATGACCATCACTAACACGAGTTTGTGTGCCATCGATAATTGAAGAACGCGGATCGTGATTAAAGTCGATTGAAACTAATGGTGCTTCGGTATAACCCAATATTCCCTTTAATTGATTTTCTGATGCTTTTTTAAGGCACGCATTAATAGCATCGATAGATACCTTTTTTGTCACCGTAATACTTAAATCCATAGCAGAAACATTAATGGTTGGAACACGGACCGCAATGGCTTCAAATTTGTTTTCAAACTTGGGTAGAATTCGTTGAATACCGGCAGCCAATTTGGTGTCAACGGGAATAATTGATTGGCCTGCCGCGCGGGTTCTTCGTAAATCTGAATGATAAGAATCAATGACTGGTTGATCATTCATAGCAGAATGAATCGTGGTAACGGTTCCCTGTTTGATATCAAATGCTTCATCTAATGTAGCAATCACCGGAACGATACAGTTGGTTGTACAGGAGGCGCCAGAAAGGTATGTTTCATTACCGGTTAGTTGTTGATGGTTAATTCCGTAGATGACGGTTGCATCCACATCGGTACTGGCGGGATGTGAGAAAATAACTTTTTTTGCACCTGCTTTAATATGTGCTTGGGCATCTTCTTTACTACCGTAAATCCCAGTACAATCAATAACAATGTCGATGGCAAGTTCAGACCAAGGCAAATTATTAATATTATTCTGGCTAATTAGATTTATTAAATCTCCATCTATCCGTAATTTATCATCAACAAGTTCAACGGAAAAAGGAAAGCGGCCATGTGTCGAGTCATATTGAGTTAGATGAGCAATTGCCTCGGGTGAAGCAACTTCATTAATCGCGACAATATTAATACTATCTTGCTGGTGGCTTTCATATAATGCACGGAGCACATTACGCCCAATGCGTCCATATCCGTTAATTGCTATTCTGATTGGCATAGTTTTAATTCTTAAGTCCATGATAAAGAAGTCTATTGTAGAATAATTCCGATTAGATACAATATTTATGTATGGGGATAGTCAGATTTATTAATACAGTGCATGAAATGCGTTAATATAAGGTTTTCCTCGTAAGGTTAAAAACCTTAGAAATTGTGCAGTGGTATGGGTAATTACATTACTAGCAGGAACACCCGCCTTATCAATTAACTCACTAGCGAATTGAAATTGACCTATATCGGAACAAAAATGTGCATCACTGCCTGTGGTGATGTAAGCACCAATCTCAGCGGCTATTTTTGCAATTTCAAGGCAACGTTCATTACTACCTACTCGGCTCATTCCCTTAAGAGATGAATTATTAATTTCAATCGCAACATTATATTCTTTTGCACACGCAATGACCGTTTCAAAATCAATATCGTAATTGGGATTACCAAGGTGGCCAAGTGCATCGACGCGCCCATTTTTAATTACATTGAGTAACGTTTCTGTATTCGTTGCTTTATCTGCAGGACGTAAAACTGCTTCGTGAAAACTACCTATAGTCCAATCTAGGTGATTATCGACTTCTAGTGGAATATCAATTTCACCCTTGATATTTAAAATATTTGCTTCCACACCACATAATACCGCAACATTTGAAAGAAAGCGCGGAATCACTTTTTGATTGATAAAAAACCAATAATGGGGGGCGCCTGGCATTGAGCTAGCATGGTCCGTGGTGCAAAACATTTTCATTGAATTTTGTTCAGCATGTTGTGCATTTTCGATAAGGGTACTGTAAGCATGACCGCTAGCATAGGTATGTGTATGGGTATCAACTTCAAATTTCATAGAACCTCTGTTTAGATTTAAACAATAGATGTAAATATCATGCGCAGAATAGCTAATAAGATCAATCAGTTTTTATTATTAGAGGGGATAAAGATTCATTTTTCAGTGGATCCAATTTTAACAAGTATTATTTATTCTTATTATATTGATGATGGGGGGGATTGCAGATAATACGATATTCACCTAAATCGCTTAGATGTTCGTTTAATAAGTGTTTGGCTGCTTATGTTTTATCAAATAAGGAAATTGCATTGAATAATTCGTACTAAAGAAAATTTCGATACAGAGCGAAAAATTTCAGGTAATATCAAAGTAATACCCTGAGAAAGTGTCCTTCATTTAACTATCCCAGGAGTTTATTTTCAGATAGTGTCTAACCTATCAATACTTTAAAGTTTTAAGGAGGTAATTTGATTAAATTACTGATTTTACTTCGAACCTATTGGTTTGCAGTGACCGTTTTCTTATTGGCTGTTATTACATTTCTTTCGCTAACACCGATGCCACAATTACCGCCTGTTCCGGGAAATGATAAAATACATCATTTTATTGCATATAGTGTATTGATGTTTTCAGTTGCCTTAAGAAGGTCTAAATATTGGCCGGCTATTGGTTTATTTCTGATTGTTTGGAGTGGGGGGATTGAGTTAGTTCAACCCTATGTCAATCGTCATAGTGATTGGATGGATTTGCTAACTAATTGTGCCGGTATTGTTATTGGTGCTGTTATCGCGTTAATTATTAATTATACTTTTCTACGCTCGGAAAAATTAAAATAGTATTTTTGTGCCCGTCTGTGCTTTCTTTCATTTATTTTCTTCATAATTATCAATCGCCCTGAGTGTAAAGGGCGTTATTTTCTTTTTCTAAAACTAGACTCGTGCTACTTCAAGATTACCTGATAAATGCGTTGTGATAGGTATATTTCGAGAAAATAAGTATCGGGTGATTGTATAGGGTCTGATACCTGTGTATATTGTTGCTTTGATTATTCATAATACTCAGGTGAACAATAAATTCTGCCATGTCTAAACAACATAAAAATGCAACTACAACACCTGAAATAAGAGCGTTTATTCATGAGTCGGACTTACCAACTGCCGTACTTGCTCGCCTACTCAAAATTTCTGAATCCACGGTTCGTAAATGGCGAAAACGTGTTGATACTGAAGATGCTTCTCATATTCCCAAGCAATTAAATACAACCCTAAGCGTTGAGCAAGAATATGCCGTTGTGCAATTGCGTACTCGTTTAAAATTATCCCTCGATGAGCTATTGATTATTTGCAAAGAATTTATAAACGATAATACTTCTCGTGCAGGGTTACAGCGTTGCTTAAAGCGTCATGGTGTTTCACGTTTGGCTGATATGGATCCTTTAGGGGATGAAGAAGAACAGGAAAGGGTCCTTGTAGATATTGAAGCACATTTATCTAATGAAGTAATTAGCTCTGAAATATCTCCCCAGGCCATGTCCGATGTATTAAATCAAATGCGTGAAAAGCATTATCGTGAGCAACTTGAATATCAAACCAATAGTGAATTAACCGAGCATGTATTACATGCCGAGTCTACCCAATTAAGTTGTTTGGATGTAGTACAGGTCAATGTGACGACTTTGCCTAAATTAGATGAGCAGCAGCCACAGTATCGCTTATTGGTGGCTAACGATCCCGATGGTAGTTGGGTTTATGTTGATTTGTATTGTGATGATGAAAAAAAAGCAGCACGCCGTTATATGAAACATGTATTACATAAAGCACCATTTCATATTCGCCGTGTTTTAGCCGGTAATTATAATGAATTTTTAAGCCGTTTCCGTTTATTAGACAAGCAGATAAGCGCAAAGCGCACGGATAATGACCAACAATAGATGTTAAGCCGTTGTGCTGATAAATAACCTATCAGCATCTCGCAGTAGTTCTTAAATGGAGTAATAGAATGTCCAACGAACAAGCCATCAACAATGCAGAAATGGTTGAAGATAAACAGTTAAGTTCACGTTTACAAGAGTGTCCCATTGCCATTGTTGGTATGTCCTCGGTATTTGCAGAGACCAAAAATCTATCGCAATTCTGGGATAATATTGTCCAATCGATAAATGGTATCCAAGATGTACCTGAAGATCGTTGGGCGATTGATGATTATTACTCTAGTGACAAAAAAGAAGCGGATAAATCTTATTGTAAGCGCGGTGCTTTTTTACCTGAAATAGATTTTGATCCAATGGAATTTGGATTACCGCCTAATATTCTTGAACTTACTGATATTACGCAATTAATGTCATTAGTCGTCGCCCGCGACGTATTGGCCGATGCGGGTATTGCTGACGAATCGAGTTTTGACCGAGATAAAGTCGGGATTATTCTCGGGGTTGGCGGTGGTCAAAAGCAAGGTGGGCAATTGATGGCTCGCTTGCAAGGTCCTATTATCGATAAAGTTCTCAAAGCATCTGGCGTAGAACAGGCTGACCGTGACATTATTATTGATAAATTTAAAAAAGCGTATATTCCTTGGGAAGAAAACTCATTCCCAGGTTTATTGGGGAATGTAATCGCAGGGCGTATTGCGAACCGTTTTAATTTTGGTGGTACAAACTGTGTTGTGGATGCTGCTTGTGCAGGATCACTTGCTGCAATCAAAATGGCAGTCTCTGATTTACTCGAAAACCGTTCTGATATGATGATTTCAGGTGGTGTATGTTGTGATAATTCACCTTTTATGTACATGTCTTTTTCTAAAACGCCTGCATTTACAGATGGTGAAGATATTCGCCCATTCGATGAAAAATCCAGTGGAATGATGATCGGCGAAGGCGTTGGGATGATTGCCTTAAAACGGTTAAGTGATGCCGAACGTGATGGTGATAAAATTTATGCGGTTATCAAAGGTATTGGTAGTTCTTCCGATGGGCGTTTCAAATCTATCTATGCACCTCGTCCAGAAGGCCAGCTAAAAGCATTAAAACGAGCCTATAACGATGCTGGATTTGATCCACAAACCTGTGGGTTAATTGAAGCACATGGTACGGGAACAAAAGCCGGCGATGTTGCTGAGTTTAATGGCTTAAAATTATTATTTAGTGAAAACAATGCGCATAATCAGCATATCGCGTTAGGCTCTGTTAAATCTCAAGTGGGTCATACGAAAGCCGCTGCAGGCACGGCAGGGTTAATAAAAGCTGCACTTGCTTTACATCATAAGGTGCTACCTGCAACAATCAATGTGGATAAACCGAATGCAAATTTAGAAATTGAAAACTCTCCACTTTATATCAATAACGAAACACGCCCATGGATGCCCCGTGCCGATGGTGTTAAACGCCGTGCAGGGATCAGTGCATTCGGATTTGGTGGTACAAACTTTCATTTTGTACTTGAAGAATATAAAAATGCACACAGTCAGGCTTATCGTTTAAATGCTGTGCCTCAAACTATATTATTAAGTGCTGAAAATAAACAATCATTAATTAGTTTACTTAATGGTTGGTCTGAAAAGCTTTCCGTAGAAGATGAATTACAACGCTACGCATTTAATGCCTTAGTCATTGAGCATCCTTTGAAAACGCTTCAGGTGAATGATGCGCGTTGTGGATTCGTGGCAAAAGATAGCCATGAAGCGCGTTTATTAATTAATCAAATATTAGAGCAGCTCGCTAATAATGATGCAACTGAATGGCGCAAACCAACGGGGATTTATTATCGACAATCCGCTTTAGAAACACAGGGTAAAATTGTTGCCTTATTCTCGGGGCAAGGTTCTCAGTATGTGAATATGGGCCGAGATTTGGTGTGTAACTTTCCGCCAATGCTTGATGTCAATGCGCAAATGGATAAGCAATTTAGCGATGCGGGTTTTAAACAATTATCACAAACACTTTATCCCATTCCTGTATTTAGTGAATTAGCTCGTCAAGAACAAGAAGCACAATTACGTTTAACTGAATATGCACAACCGGCCATTGGCGCCTTTAGTGTTGGATTATATAAAATATTTAAACAAGCCGGCTTTAAGGCTGATTTTACTGCAGGACACAGTTTTGGTGAGCTAACCGCATTGTGGGCTGCAGAGGTTGTTTCCGATCAAGACTATATGGCTCTCGCACGAAGCCGTGGGCAAGCAATGGCTGCGCCAGATGACAAAAATTTTGATGCTGGTGCAATGATTGCTGTTGTGGGTGAACCCGATGCAGTGGCGATTGATATTGCTGATATTAGTGATATTTCCATTGCTAATTATAATGCCAATAATCAAGTTGTGGTTGCCGGTGTTTCGAGTCAAATTGCGATTGCAACAAGTGAACTTCAAACTAAAGGCTATAAAGTTGTGCCATTGCCTGTTTCAGCTGCGTTCCATACTGAGTTAGTTGAGCATGCGCAGAAACCTTTTGCTGAAGTGATTGACACCGTCGAATTTAAGTCACCGACTATCCCCGTGTATGCAAATGGCACTGCTGAAGCACATAGTAACGATGGCGCTAAGATTAAAGCGAGTTTGAAAGATCATATTCTTAATTCGGTTCATTTTAGTGAAGAAATTAATAATTTATATAATGCAGGTGGTCGTGTCTTTATTGAGTTTGGTCCTAAGAATGTTTTAACGCGTTTAGTCGATAATATTTTAACCAGTAAATCCGATGTCACTACAATTGCAATTAATGCCAATGCAAAAAAATCAGCGGATTTACAACTTCGTTTAGCTGCTGTTGAAATGGCTGTACTAGGTATTCAACTTGATAATATCGACCCATATAATGCACTTGAACGTCCGACTGTGGCACCGAAAAAGTCGCCATTAGCAATGAAGCTTACGGGGGCTGCATATGTTAGTCCAAAAACGAAAAAAGCATTTACCGATGCACTCGATGATGGCTGGACACTGACGAGTTCGACACCACGGGTTATTGAAAAAGAGGTTATTAAGGAAGTTGTCGTTGAAAAGGTCGTAGAAAAAATTGTTTATGTTAATGCCGATGGCCAACCTGTTAATAACGCCGTATCAAATTCTGAAGATCATGATTTAGCTAAGCGCATAGAACAAAGTGTTGCTTCCTTTGTTGATCATCAATCTCAGCTGTTAACTGTGCATCAACAATACATGCAGGGGCCTGAGGAATATGCAAAAACATTTCAAAATGTATTAGCGTCGCAATCGGGTACAAATGAATTGCCAGAAAGTTTAGATAAAACACTTGGCATGTATCATGACTTCCAAACCGAGACATTGCGTGTACACGAAGCATATTTAAACAGTCAAACCGATAATATGCAGCAAATGCTTGCGACTGTTGGTGGAGATAATAAGCCATCAACGGCACATGAAATGTCGTCAATGACGTCAATGACAGACAAAGAAAATCAAGCTGAGTCTTTAACGATTCAGGAACAACTTAATAAAACTCATCATACGGTTCAAGCTGCTTCGCCTGTGGCGAAAATTGTAGAAAGCGAACCGGATGAGCCAATCGAGACTGCATTTAATTTTACTAAAATCGAAACCGTGATGATGGACGTGGTGGCCGATAAAACTGGCTATCCCGTTGAAATGCTTGAACTAAGTATGGATATGGAAGCGGATTTGGGGATCGATTCGATTAAACGTGTTGAGATACTCGGTGCAGTACAAGATGAAATTGCTGATTTACCGGAATTAAATGCAGAAGACTTGGCTGAACAACGTACTTTAGGCGACATTGTGACCTATATGCAAAGCCAAGCACCTGCTAGCATAAATGAGCCAATTGTTGCCTCTTCATCAACGATTGATCTTGGTAAAATTGAAACCGTGATGATGGACGTGGTAGCCGATAAAACCGGTTATCCCGTTGAAATGCTTGAATTGAGCATGGATATGGAAGCAGATTTGGGGATTGACTCCATTAAACGTGTTGAAATCCTCGGTGCAGTACAAGATGAAATTGCCGATTTACCGGAACTCAATGCAGAAGACTTAGCCGAACAACGCACTTTAGGCGATATTGTTACCTATATGCAAAGCCAAGCACCTGCAAGCATAAATGAGCCCATCATTGCATCTCCATCAACGATTGATCTTGGTAAAATTGAAACCGTGATGATGGACGTGGTGGCCGATAAAACTGGCTATCCCGTTGAAATGCTCGAGTTGAGCATGGATATGGAAGCGGACTTGGGAATCGACTCGATCAAACGTGTTGAGATCCTAGGTGCAGTGCAAGATGAAATTGCTGACTTACCTGAACTCAATGCAGAAGATTTGGCCGAACAACGCACTTTAGGTGATATTGTGACCTATATGCAAAGCCAAACACCTGCTAGAACGAATAAGCCTATTGTTGTACCTTCTTCAACGATTGATCTTGGTAAAATTGAAACCGTGATGATGGAAGTGGTAGCAGACAAAACCGGCTATCCCGTTGAAATGCTCGAGTTGAGCATGGATATGGAAGCAGACTTGGGGATTGATTCGATCAAACGTGTTGAGATCCTCGGTGCAGTACAAGATGAAATTGCTGACTTACCGGAATTAAATGCAGAAGACTTAGCCGAACAACGTACTTTAGGCGATATTGTTACCTATATGCAAAGTCAAGCACCTGCAAGCACGAATGAGCCAATCGTTGTCCCTTCTTCAACGATTGATCTTGGTAAAATTGAAATTGTGATGATGGAAGTGGTGGCCGATAAAACTGGCTATCCCGTTGAAATGCTCGAGTTGAGCATGGATATGGAAGCAGATTTGGGTATCGACTCTATTAAACGTGTTGAGATCCTCGGTGCAGTGCAGGATGAAATTGCTGACTTACCGGAACTCAATGCAGAAGACTTGGCTGAACAACGCACTTTAGGTGATATTGTGACCTATATGCAAAGTCAAGCACCTGCAAGCACGAATAAGCCCATCGTTGTACCTTCTTCAACGATTGATCTTGGTAAAATTGAAACCGTGATGATGGAAGTGGTAGCAGACAAAACCGGCTATCCCGTTGAAATGCTCGAGTTGAGCATGGATATGGAAGCGGACTTGGGTATCGACTCGATCAAACGTGTTGAGATCCTCGGTGCAGTACAAGATGAAATTGCTGATTTACCTGAGCTTGATGCTGAAACATTATCTGAAAAACGTACATTAGGTCAGATTGTTGAGTATATGATTGAAGTCGGTCAACCACTCTCTGTTAGTACTAATGTGATTGAAGCTCAACCTTCACCTGCGATAGTGCAAGATATTATTGAATTTAAACCTGCACCCAGTGCAACCGTTGCTATTAAACATATCGATGCACCTGTGTTGTTGTCTAAAGAGATGAATGGAGAAAATCTATTACTTGTCGATGACGGTGAGTTAACCGGTGTATTATTGGCGAATAAATTAGCGCAATTAGGCTGGGCGGTTACTGTATTACAAGCGGCATGGATTGAAGTTAATCGTACAAAATCATTTGCAGATTTAGTTAATCAACTAACGCTTAATCATATCGATGAATCTGAAATTAAAGCAATCTTAGATACTCAAAATGATTGGTGCAGTGTGATTTATCTTCACCCTAAAATGGTGATTTCAGGTATTGAATATCCTGCATCAAATAAGCAAGGGTTAGAGGTTGCGTTCTTATTAGCAAAATTATCAGGTTTAGCAAAAAACACAAATGATGCACGGTCATCATTTGTGGTGTTAACACGTCAAGGTGGAAGTTTTGGTTTTGATAATCAAGAGGTTGAATCAGATTTAATCCAATCAGGACTAAGTGGTTTGGTGAAAACACTCGCTCATGAATGGCAAAATGTATTCTGTCGTATGATCGATTTACCGAGTCAATTTAGTGATGATAAAGCGGCTAATATTATAATTGATGAGTTAAACGACCAAAGTTTCTGTCCCATTGAAATAGGCTTTAATAAAAATGGTCGATTAACGTTAATTTCCGAACAAACTGACAGCTATAGTTTGCCTGCTGGTGAAACGATCAATCAGGATTGTGTGTTTTTAGTGAGCGGGGGGGCAAAGGGGGTAACAGCTCATTGTATTATCGAACTAGCAAAACAGTATCAGAGTAAATTCATCCTCTTAGGGCGTTCTGTATATAATCCGCAGGAACCTAATTGGGCAATTAATATTATTGATCAAACGGCACTCAAAAAAGCAGCGATGCAACACTTAATTGACCAAGGTAGCAAACCAACGCCCGTCGCTATTGCGGAAGTAATTAAACCTATTCTTGCAGATCGGGAAATTAAACAGACGCTAGCAGCAATCGAATCTGCTGGTGGTATTGCTGAATATATCAGTGCCGATGTAACCGATGCAGAACAAGTGAAGGATGCGATTGAACCTATTACGGATCTATGGGGATCTATTTCTGGGATCATTCATGGGGCTGGCGTGCTTGCAGATAGACTAATTGAGCAGAAAACCTTAGCCGAATTTGAGTCAGTTTACAGTACTAAAATCGAGGGGTTATCGTCATTACTCGCTTGTTGTGATGAGGATAATATAAAACACTTAGTTTTGTTCTCATCAGCTGCTGGGTTTTACGGAAATCCTGGGCAGTCAGATTATGCTATTGCCAACGAAATTTTAAATAAAACAGCGTATCGCTTTAAAGCATTACACCCTAGTACACAGGTCTTGAGTTTCAACTGGGGACCTTGGGATGGAGGGATGGTGACACCGGAACTTAAACGTATGTTTAATGAGCGTGGTGTGTATATTATTCCCCTTGATGCGGGGGCTAAATTATTAGTAAGTGAATTAGCAGCTGATTCAAATCGTTGTCCTCAGATACTTGTTGGCAACGATATGGGCGGCGAACAGCAATGGGAAACAGATCAGGAAGTTGCGGTAAAAAAGCCATTGGTTAGTCGCTTATCAAAAACGCTTTTAGCGGCTAACAATCCTTTTTTCACTGATCATCAAATTGGTGATGATCCGGTATTGCCGACTGTATGCGCAATTGCGCTGATGGTCGAGGCTTGTCATGAAATTTACCCAGATTATAATTTTCAGGGATTGCAAGATTATAAATTGTTTAAGGGGATTGTTTTTGATGGGCAAGAAGCATCGCAATACGACCTCGATTTAACATTACTGTCGGATGATAACCTGCAGTTAATGATTGCGGTTAAAGTGAGTAGTGAACGTGTCGGTAAAACCCAATTTCATTATGCTGCGACCTTGCTGTTGTCTCAACAGATAAAAACAGCACCGAAATTTAATGCTGATCTGCCTATTTTGATAACTGAAAAGCAACCTAGTGCAAGTGAGTTATATCGCGATGGTACGTTATTCCATGGCGAAAGTTTACAAGGTGTCCTATCACTTGATGCTATTGATGAATCAGGATTAGTGATGAGTTGTTGCATTTCTTCATCGGTGCTGGAAAAGCAAGGGGAATTCGATGCAAATGCGATGAATGTTTTTGCAAACGACTTAGTTTATCAGGCGATGTTAGTGTGGGTGAAAAAACAGTTAAAACTTGGCTCACTGCCTTCTGCTACCTTAGCTTGGACGGTTTATCGTGAAGTTCAGATTGACCAACATTTCTATTTAACTTTACATATAACCGAGCAACAGGGAAGTCGTATCAGTGCCGATATTTTATTGATTGATGAACATAAAAATATTATGGCGGATATTAAAGGTGCACAGGTGACTAGCAGTGAAAGCTTAAATAATTTATTTAAAAGTGAATTGCTTGAGGGCTTCGCTTAGCATGTCAAAAGGGCTTGCGGTAATTGGTTTTGATGCGCAACTTGATGGACTGGAAAATGTCGATCGGGTTGCGGCTGCCTTTTATCTTGGTGAACCCTATCAAACAGAACCAGCATTACGCTGTATAACAAGTAAACCCTTATTATACCAAAGCACATTGACATGTGTATTACACGCCTCCGGGTTGGTAGCACAACAAATCGCTGTGATTATTATTGATCCAGACCAAAGTACTGCCATTGATGAAGGCAACTTTATTCAAATTTCTACGGTTTCAAGTTTTGTTGATTCAATTGAATTATCTGCATTACTGATCGAAAAATTTGATTGTGCTGTGTTAATTGTGACTGCACATATTGCTAAACAGATACAACAACAAACATTAGCCAGTTTTAGCTATGATCAGCAATTTGATCATTATGGTGAAAACAGTGGTGTTGCAAGTGTGTTGCTAGCGAATGAACACTTTGCATTGACACATCGATGTTACGTTTATAGTTATCTTAGTGCCTACAGTGTGACTAACGATTTAAGTAATATAGCGCAAATCATTGAACAGACGTTTAAGCAGGCTAATCTGACGCCCTCTGATATAGCATCACTCGACGTTTCTGCTCCGCGAGATCAATCATTATCACAGCATGAAGAAGCTGCTGTTTTGAGCCAATATGCTAATTCTACAGCACTCAGTACTTCGTTAAGTTGTATTAAAAGTGTTATTGGTGATTGCGCCGCATTATCAGATATGTGTGGCTTTCTCAATTCGGTATTTGCGTTACAACAACGTTATTACTGCGGGGTTAAGCAGTGGAAAGCCCCACGAGATAGCCAATTATCTGCGTGGCTGAGTTCGCCATTTTATGTGCTTAATGAGTGTGCCACTGCATTTCCTAAGACGGATAATTTGGCGAGAAATAATGCATTTAGTTGTTTGACTGAATCGCAATATGCACACTTTATTATACGAGAAAATAATGATCAAACCATTCATCCTAATGGGTTTAATGTCAGTTGTGATTTATCGTTATTTATCATTCATGGGAAGTCGAAAGATGACTTAATGGCACAGTTAACTTTGCTTGATAATAACGTGGATAAATCCGATTTTAGATTATTGGCAGAACAATATTATCAAGCGTCCTTGAAACGTACTAAGCAAACCTATTGTTTGGTGATAGTGGCGAGTTCAAAGGCAGGGTTAAAATCAGAGATTAATCTAGCGCAGACGGGAATAAGTTTTGCCTTTGAGCAAGCTAAAGATTGGAAAACACCGCAGGGCAGTTACCTCTGTATTTCACCTGAGGTTGATACAAAAACGTGTTTTTTATACCCTGGGATAGGCGCGACTTATTTAGGGTTAGGACAGGATTTATTACAACTCTTTCCTGCACTCTACCCCTGCATTCAAGCCTTGGTCAAAAATAGTGCCACCGAGGGAATTTATCAATTACTACAGCCACGCTCAGTAACTCGTTTAACTATGTCACAACTTAAAGATCATGATTTAGCGCTGCGTACTAAGTTATCGGATATCGCTGAATGCGGTGTTGGCTATGCCTGTGTGTTTACTTATTTATTTCAAACGTTATTGAACGTTAAGGCAGATTTAGCTGCGGGCTATAGTATGGGCGAAGTCAGTATGTTTGCTGCTCTTAATTGTTGGGAAAATCCAGGACAAATGAGCACGCGGTTGGCTAATTCAATTACATTTAATAATCAATTAGCGGGTGAATTGAACGCCGTTCGTACACTCTGGAATATGCCAAATAATGGCCAATTAATTTGGGAATCTTACAATATTAAGGGTAATTTAGAACAAGTAAAAAATGCGATTCAACCCAATGAACGTGTTTATATTACATTAATTAATACCCTCGATAGTTTAGTCATAGCTGGTTTTCCCGATGATTGTTTAGCCGTGGCTAAGCGATTGGGCGTCAGAGCAATGGCGTTAAATGTACATAATGCAATTCATTGTTCTATCGCGGATCAACAATTTGAGCAGATGGTTGAACTGTATTCGATGCCTTTGGCTGATCCTATTCCTACAAAATTATATTCAAGCTCGTGCTATTTGCCGATTCCCTTTAATCAAAAGGCCATTGCAGTGAGTATTGCTAAGTGTCTTAGTCAGCCCGTTGATTTTCCTCGTATGATAAAAACATTAAAACAGCAAGGTGCCACGATGTTTATTGAAATGGGAGCGGGCCGTTCATTGGGAACATGGGTAGATAAAATACTCAGTAAAAATGATGACAAGTGTATGACTGTGGCCGTTAACGCAAAAGGCGCTAGCCAGCAACTCATGTTAATGCGGGCTGTGGCTAAAATGTTAAGTGCAGGTGTTGCACTTGATCTAAGCAATTATTTTTATGGTTCGATTATTGTGAATAATCGTGCCTCGAACGATTAGAAAGAGACATTTATGGAAAACATTGCCGTTGTCGGTATCGCAAATTTATTTCCCGGTTCAAGTCAGCCTCAAGCATTTTGGGAGCAGTTATTAAATAAGCAGGATAATCGTACTGCAATCAGCACAAAAGAAATGGGTGTTGATCCCGTAAAATATTATGGGAAAAAAGGGGATAATGATAAGTTCTATTGTATGTATGGCGGCTACATCCGCGACTTTGAATTTCCCACTCAGGCATTTGTTGAACAGGGATTTGATCCGGAATACTTAAATTCACTGGATGATCTTAAGCAATGGGCATTGTATGTTACTCAACAAGCACTGAGTGATGCTGGCTATTGGGGCAGTAAAGATCTCGACAACTGTGGATTAATTTTAGGTAATTTATCATTTCCAACTAAATCCTCTAATCATCTCTTTTTACCCTATTACGGGAAAATTGTAGAGTCCGCATTGCAGCAATTAACGGATAATGCTTTTCAATTAAGCAACTTCACCGATAAAAAATTACCTCATCGCGATAACGCATTAGTTGCAGGGTATCCCTCAGCATTGTTGGCAAAGGCGGCCGGTCTTGGCGGGGTGCATTTATCCATTGATGCTGCCTGCGCAACGTCGTGCTATAGCGCTAAATTAGCTTGTGATTATTTGCATACGGGCAAAGCCGATATGATGTTAGCGGGGGCAGTGTCAGCGGCAGATCCCCTATTTGTTAATATGGGGTTTTCTATCTTTCAAGCCTTTCCCGACAATAACAAACACGCGCCATTAGATAAAGACTCGAAAGGGTTATTTGCTGCAGAAGGTGCCGGTATGATGGTATTGAAGCGACATAGTGATGCGTTGCGTGATGGAGATACAATCCATGCTGTTATAAAGGGTGGCGCGTTATCTAATGACGGAAAAGGCGAGTTTGTGCTTAGCCCGAATTCTAAGGGGCAAGTGCTTGCGTACGAGCGTGCTTATCAAGATGCAGACGTTAATCCAGCCGATGTTGATTATATAGAATGCCACGCAACCGGGACCCCAAAGGGCGATAAAGTTGAGTTAAGTTCAATGGAGACTTTTTTCAGTCAATATCATTGCAAGCCTTATCTTGGCTCGGCTAAATCTAATCTTGGGCATATGTTAACAGCTGCAGGTATGGCTGGAATGAGTAAAGCAATTTGGGCATTAAATGAAGGCAAGGTACCCGCCACGATTGGTTTGAAAAATCCGTTAACCACCAAAGCTGGGTATTTTACTCCTCAACAATTCCCTGTTGAGACACTTGATTGGAAAGTTAAAACGGATAAACAACGCACCGCAGGCGTCAGTGTGTTTGGGTTTGGAGGCAGTAATGCACACCTTGTTTTACAACCGGGTAATACGCCCATTGGAAATAGTATTGCTCAGGCCAAATCGAGAGAACCGCTAGCGATTGTCGGCATGGATTGTGTGTTTGGCTCTGTGAAGAATTTAACTGAATTTGAACAGTTGATCGATTCAGAGGGAAATACTTTTCGTGAATTGCCCAATAATCGTTGGAAGGGGATCGAAAAAAATAAAACGATTACGCAAAATATTGCACTAGAGAATGCGCCAAAGGGCGGGTATATCGACCAGTTTGATATAGATTTTTTACGCTTTAAAATTCCACCTAATGAACAGGATTGCTTAATTCCACAGCAGTTATTAATGATGAAAGTCGCTGATAATGCCGCTAAGGATGCGCAGTTACAAGAAGGTGGAAATGTAGCGGTTCTTGTCGCGATGGGGATGGAATTAGATCTTCATCAATACCGTGGCCGTGTTAATTTCGCCACTCAAATTGAAGAAAGCTTGGCGCAGCAAGGGATTGAATTGACTGCCGCACAACAAGCTGAGTTAACTGAGATCGCTAAAGCAAGCATCGCTGCCCCGGCGCAGCTCAATCAATATACCAGTTTTATTGGTAATATTATGGCTTCTAGAATCTCTGCTTTGTGGGATTTTTCGGGGCCGGCATTTACCGTATCGAGCGAAGAAAATTCCGTTTATCGTTGCGTTGAATTAGCAGAAACTCTATTCCAAACGTCCGAAGTTGAGGCTGTGATTATCGCCAGTGTTGATTTAGCCGGGTCCTTTGAAAATATCAGCCTTCGTCAGCGTTATGGTGCTGTTAATCAATTTGCAACAAATAGCTCAAACATCTTTGATAATAAGCAATGGTTAGTGGGTGAAGGTGCAGGCGCATTTGTGGTTAAACCGCAATCACAAGCTAAACCAAGTGATACCTATGCGTATATTGACTCCCTGTGTTTTGTGCCTGGAAATAATTGTGATGCGATTGTTAAAGCCAGCCAACAAGCTTGTGATTTGGCAGGTCTTAATCAACAAAGTATTACCAGTATTGAAGCTTACGCAAGTGGGTTTGAATCTGAAAATAACGCAGAGGCAGAAGCTTTTTCTCATCTATATCGTAATGCAAAGATGGGCAGTGTTAAGCGTCAGGTAGGTCATCTGTTTAATGCATCGGGTATGGCAAGTATCATTAAATGTGCTCTTCAATTGAATCATAAAACAGATAAACATTATACGGCAATTAATGGGTTGGGTAATGATATGACCTGTGCGCATTTGATTGTGTCTTCGTCAAATACAAGGCGTAAATCGGCATCTATAAATGTAAACAAAAATACGCGTTCATTGATTAAACCGATAGTACTTGGTGGTCAATCTATATATGAATCCATTTTATCGCATCGCCATAATCCGTTATTTTTGAATATCAAGCAACAGTTGCAAAATAAAGCGAGCCCTCAGGTTACCAATCCCATCGATCTTTCTTTGTTAACCGTTGAACGAAAAATACCTCTGATTAACAATCAAATTAATCAAGCGAAACCAAACAATCGTAAACCATCAGCAACTGCTGGAGTGAGAATGAGTAGTAAAACCAGTCAGGAAATTTTTCAGCAAACGAAAACACACCAAGCTTTTTTACGAGCGCGTAAAGTGGCTGGTGAACAGATTTCAAAATTGATTCAACTTCAAGCTAGCATAACGAGTAATAAGGCTCATACTGAAATCCCTTACGTACCGACTACACCAGTAGTTGAAAAAATGGTCCCTAATCAAGTAAATGGTTTTATGATTAAAGGAGCGGATGGATACCAATATCCACCATTAAATTTAGTACCGCAATTTAATCAACCTGATAATGTTATTTACGACACCGCCGATTTAGTTGAGTTTGCCGAGGGTAAAATAGGCAAAGTCTTTGGCAGTGCTTACAATATTATTGATAGTTATCAGCGTCGTGTGCGTTTACCGACTACGGATTACTTACTTGTCACGCGTGTTACGGATCTTGATGCCACCATTAATGAATATAAGCCTTCTTCGATGACGACTGAGTATGATATTCCCGTGGATGCGCCATTTCTAATTGATGGCCAAATTCCTTGGTCGGTATCGGTGGAATCGGGACAGTGTGATTTAATGCTGATTTCATATATTGGCATTGATTTTCAAAATAAGAGTGAACGCGTTTATCGTCTATTAGATTGTGAATTAACCTTTCTTGAAGAGATGGCCTTTGGCGGTGAAACATTGCGTTATGAAATTCATATTGATTCCTATGCCAATAATGGTGAACAGCTATTATTCTTCTTCCATTATGATTGTTTTGTGGGAGATAAAAAAGTCCTGATCATGCGTAATGGGTGTGCGGGTTTCTTTACCGATGAAGAATTAGCGGATGGCAAAGGCGTTGTTGCAAATGATAATGATAAGGCGCAACTTGCCGAGGCAAAAAAATCGTATTTTTCCCCGTTGATTACGAATACTCGCACTCAATATGACTATGCGGATATGTGTAAATTAGTCGACGGTGATATTGGAGGCTGTTTTGGTGAAGCCTATGATCAACATGGCCGTAATCCTTCCCTTAAATTTTCATCTGAAAAATTCCTGATGATAGAGCGGATCACTAAGATTGATCCGACCGGTGGGCATTGGGGATTAGGTCTTCTTGAAGGGCAGAAAGATATTGCGGCGGATCATTGGTACTTTCCTTGCCATTTTAAAGACGATCAAGTGATGGCTGGCTCATTGATGTCAGAAGGTTGTGGGCAAATGGCGATGTTCTTTATGCTGTGGTTAGGCATGAGTAATAATGTTAATAATGCGCGTTTTCAACCGATGCCTGGTGAAGCACAAACAGTACGTTGTCGTGGACAGGTAACCCCACAAACTAATACGCTCACTTATCGAATGGAAGTGACTGCAATTGGTATGTCTCCACGCCCATTTATTAAGGCAAATATAGATATTTTGCTAGATGGTAAAGTTGTTGTCGATTTCAAAAATTTATGTGTCGAAATTAAAGAACAGGATGCTAATTCACCCTATCCGGTGAGCTTACCGAAAAACGTTGTGTTGGCTACGAATGAAATGAGTGGTTCAGTGGAGTCGGCATTAAGTCAACTTGAACATCAAGCCAATAAAATCGATAGCAAAACTATTCATGAGTTAGATCCGTTATTAGTGATTGATGAGCGAGGTATTAAACCTTTTGCACATCCTGAGCGTCCATTGATGCGAGTTGAATCTGATTTTTCTGCACCAAAAAATAAAGGTGTGGTTCCCATTAAGCATTTTCAAGCGCCAATGATTCCTGGACAAAATCGTGTGCCTGATAGCACGCCGTTTACACCTTGGCATTTGTTTGAGTTTGCAACGGGTAATATATCTCAATGTTTTGGGCCTGAATTTGATGTGTATCGAGGGCGAATCCCACCGCGTACACCCTGTGGTGATTTACAAGTCGTCACACAGGTTATTGAAGTCAAAGGAAAGCGTTTAGATTTTAAAAATCCTGCAAGTTGTGTTTCAGAATATTATGTACCTGAAGGTGCTTGGTATTTTACTAAAAACAGTCATCAGAATTGGATGCCATATTCCTTAATTATGGAGATAGCGTTGCAACCTAATGGCTTTATTTCAGGCTATATGGGCACGACCTTATCTTATCCGGATAAAGATCTGTTTTTCCGTAATTTAGACGGCAGTGGAGAGCTGTTGAAGCAAATCGATTTACGCGGTAAGACAATCATTAATAAATCCGTTTTACTGTCTACTAGTATGGCAGGAGGAGCCATTATCCAAAGCTTTACCTTCGAGTTATTGGTAGATGGTGAGGCATTCTATCGAGGTAATGCGGTGTTTGGTTACTTTAGTTCAGAGTCATTAACCAATCAACTTGGTATCGATAACGGCAAAACGACCCATGCTTGGTTTGTGGATAATAAAATGCCTCAAGAACAAATAGAGCGGTTTGATTTAACCAATAAACAATTAGCTTTTTTCGACGCACCGCTAGGTAAGCCCCATTATCGTTTAGCTAATGGGCAATTGAATTTTGTTGATACTGTATCAATCGTTGAAGGGGGGGGAAAAGCTTCACTCGCGTATATTTATGGTGAACGTACGGTGGATGCAAGTGATTGGTTCTTCCGTTATCATTTTCATCAAGATCCTGTTATGCCTGGTTCATTAGGGGTTGAAGCGATTATTGAATTATTGCAAACCTATGCGTTGAAAAATGATTTGGGAAGTCAATTTATTAATCCTCGGTTTATCGCACCGTTAACCAATGTAGTTTGGAAATATCGTGGTCAAATTACTCCGTTAAATAAACAAATGAGCTTAGATGTTCATTTAACTAATATTATTCGAGAAAAGGATGAGGTTCGTCTTGTTGGCGATGCGAACCTGTCGAAGGATGGTTTACGTATTTATGAAGTAAAAGATATTGTATTAAGTATTGTTGAAGCCTAGGGCGTGGTTTATCTTTTGTTACCATTTTGGCTGGACGCTATTGTTACGTTGTCAAGGTGTTGCGCAGTGCATATTTTTAATGACTATCGCTTGCTTCTCGCCTTGACTATTCATCTTAGAAATATGCAGCTTAAGCGATACAAAATACACAGAACTAAAGTATGGAAGGAATTAAAATGACAATCAAAATCGGAAAATATAAACATTACAAAGGCAATTATTATCAAGTTGAAGGCGTCGCAACCCATAGTGAAACTGAAGAAAAACTAGTTGTTTATCGTCCTTTATATGGCGAAGGCGCGCTTTGGGTGAGACCCTTAACCATGTTTGCAGAACAGATTGAAATTGATGGTAAGTTACAACCTCGTTTTGATTTTTGTGAGAATAAATAGGGAATTAAATGTCAGTGTTAAGTATTAATAAATCACAGGCTATCGATTGGGCTTGGAAGGTTGACGCATCTGAAATTGAATGTGATGAGATGGCAATAAAAAATGCACTTATGGATAATAATTATCCCGTCTATATTGCTCAACTCGATAATAAAGTCGGCGTGGTAAAGAAAACGGATTCCGAAGGAAATAGCCCTGTTTTAGCCTTTGCACAGAAAGTTGCACCAGAATCATTAGGTGATCCTGCTTTTAAGCAGCAACATAACGTGAAATATGCTTATCATGGCGGCGCAATGGCCAATGGTATTTCTTCCGTTGAATTAGTCATTGCATTGGGTAAAGCGGGTTTTTTATGTTCATTTGGTGCGGCGGGATTAATTCCACAGGTAATTGAATCGTCAATCAAACGTATTCAGGCTGAATTACCCAATGGTCCTTTTGCTGTTAATCTGATCCATGCACCAAGTGAAGCCGCTTTGGAGTCTGGTGCGGTGGATATTTTCTTAAAATTAGGCGTTGATACTGTTGAAGCATCCGCTTATTTAGGCTTGACGGAACATATTGTCTATTACCGTGTTGCTGGTCTATCACAAAATAGTGACGGAAGCGTGCATATCGGACATAAAGTGATTGCTAAGATTTCGCGTTCTGAAGTCGCCACTAAATTTATGTCGCCAGCACCCCCAAAGATAGTTGATAAATTACTCGCTCAGGGAAAAATTACCCCATTACAAGCTGAGTTATCACAGCATGTGCCAATGGCTGATGATATCACTGCAGAGGCCGATTCTGGTGGACATACGGATAACCGTCCATTTATTACTTTGTTACCAACAATTATTACGCTACGTGATCAGCTGCAAGCGCAATATAATTATAAAACACCATTACGTGTTGGTGCGGGCGGTGGCATTGGTACCCCTGAAGCTGCATTAGCTGCATTTAATATGGGGGCTGCATATATTGTACTTGGCTCGGTTAATCAAGCTTGTATTGAGTCTGGTGCTTCCGAGCATACGCGTAAATTATTATCCGGCGTTGAAATGGCGGATGTTACCATGGCACCTGCAGCCGATATGTTTGAAATGGGCGTGAAATTACAAGTCGTAAAACGTGGCAGTATGTTCGCAATGCGTGCTAATAAATTGTATGAGCTGTATATGAATTACGACTCAATTGAAGCCATTCCAGTGTCCGAACGAGAGAAAATTGAAAAACAAATTTTCCGTCAAAATCTAGATGATATTTGGCAAATTACGATTGATTTTTTTGAGGCGCGCGATCCACAAATGCTAGCACGCGCAAAAACCAACCCTAAACGAAAAATGGCACTTATCTTTCGTTGGTATCTAGGACTTTCTTCTCGTTGGTCTAATATCGGAGAAAAAGGCCGTGAAATGGATTATCAAATCTGGGCTGGACCAAGCTTAGGTGCTTTTAATAGTTGGGTGAAGGGCACTTACCTTGCTGATTATAATCAACGTCAAGCGGTTGATGTTGCACTACATTTATTTAAAGGAGCAGCTTATTTACAGCGTATTAATCAATTGAAATTACAAGGAGTGGGTTTAAATCAGTCCGTAATGCGTTATGATATTAAATAATACAAATAGCGAATGAGAGTAGAACAAACGCTTTTTAATTATGCGAATGAGCAGCTGATAAAAATAGAGAGTTCAACGATTATGAAACCAAGTGATGAAGATCTAAAAAAAAAATTAACACCGTTACAATATGAAGTGACCCAAAATCAGGCAACGGAAAGACCCTTTGAAAATGCGTTTTGGAATCATGAAGAAGAAGGCATTTATGTTGATATTGTTTCTGGTGAACCTCTTTTTAGTTCACTCGATAAATTTGATGCAAGTTGTGGTTGGCCAAGTTTTTCAAAACCTCTGGAGCAAGAGAATATTGTAGAGAAGGAAGACCGTAGCTGGCTTTCGGTTCGTACCGAAGTTGTCAGTAAAGATGGGGAGTCTCATTTAGGACATGTGTTTGATGATGGTCCATTACCCACTGGTTTACGTTTTTGTATTAACTCAGCATCCTTACGTTTTATTAAGAAAAATGATTTAGAAAAAGAAGGTTACAGCCAGTACCTTTCCTTGTTTTAAAATGTCACCATACCGTTATTGTTTCAATATATTGAGGCAATAACGGATCTATATTTTGTTCATTTCCCCTCATACAGAAATATCAATGCAAGTTAATTGACTTTAGGGGCACGTAATCTATTGTTTATATTTTATTAACTTAATTTGTGGCTACTCATAAATAGTTCATCTTTTAACATCTACTGATCTATTTGCATTTTATATCGAGGCTCGAGTAGATACTATTATGTATTAAATTTTACTTGGATTACTTAATGAAGTTGATTTCTCAGATCCTATTTTTTATCACTTTTTTACCTTCGATTTGTTTTAGTCAGGATGTTATTCGTTTAACTAATGGTGAATGGGCACCTTATTTATCCGAACATTTACCGCATAACGGCGTCGCCTCGCATATCGTTTCGGAAGCTTTTGCTGTTGTTGGTGTTAAAGTGGAATATGGTTTTTTCCCTTGGAAACGTTCTTTTTTATATGCACAGCAAGGCGCTGGGGCGAGTAACGAAGTTTGGAACGGTTCGTTATTATGGATTTATTTACCAGAAAGAACTGAAGATTTTCTTTACAGTGATCCTGTTGTTGTTGATTCTCAGGTTTTATTTTTTCTAAAAAGCGCTCCATTAGATTTTAGTGTGCTTGATGATCTTAAAGGAAAAGTCTTAGGCGGTACGGCCCATACTGCCTATCCTCGATTACAAGAAGGTGTTGATAAGGGATTGTTTACGATTAATCGAGGAGCTGGCTATGATTCGCTGTTTAAGCGTTTGTTTGCGAATAGAATTGATGCGATTCCAAACGTGAGGCGTGTAGGGGAGTTTTATATCCGAACCGGTTTATCGCCCCGACAGCAAGGTCAAATGACTTCGTCCCCGACGGAGATAGAAGAGCGTACTTATTATTTAATTCTGTCAAAGAAGGTAGCGGGAAATAAACAGTTAATCACGCGTTTTAATCGAGGTTTGAAAATAATTAAGGAAAATGGATTTTATGCACGTGCATTTAAAGATTTAGACGCAGGAAAATATGATCCTGTTAACTTACATAGGTTGAAAAATATCAAACAATAAAATGGGTTACCGCAGAGGTATGTGCTTTATTTAATTAAATGTTTTCTACTGTTAGATTCTATTCTAGAGAATATCAACGACAAACTTAAACATAACAGCAAATAACAAATACCAACAAAAATCCAGATTTCAAAAATAAGGCCCGATGAGTTAGCTATTTCAGTGCCAGAAAATGTAAGTTCTTGAATTGAAATAAGCGAGACAATAGAGGAGTCCTTGACTAATGAAATAGCTTGGCCTGCTAAAGGCGGGGTAATATTACTTAATACCTGTGGTCCAATTACATACCGGTATTTCGACCAAGTAGAAAGACCAAGAGTTTGAGATGCCTCCCATTGTCCCTTATCAATACCTTCTAAGCCAGATCTTACTACTTCAGCAATGTACGCCGCAGAGAGCAAACCAATACATAAGACGCCAGAAAGTAAGTTTTCCCATAAGTTTGTGGGACCAAATAAAAATAGTGCAATAGGATTGGTGTCCGTATTTGAATTTCTTAATAAATTGTCTAGTCCAAGTAAAGGAATTACTTGGTTGGAAATAAAAAAATAGAAAATAAAAATAAAGACGAGGGGCGGTATATTGCGAATCAATTGTATATAAAGTAGTGCTGGCGTTCTAAAAAGAGGAAATTTTGTATGACGTGCAATACCAATTAATGTGCCGACTATTAACGCAAAACACATTCCCCATCCAGTGAGTCTAATGGTCGAAATTAGACCTTGGAAAAAATAGGGAAGGCTGCCATCACTTCTTGCAGTGAAAACAAGATCAATTGCGGCAGCCCAATGCCATTGGTAATGAACGCCAATTGAAGAGCGGTAATACAGCCAACTTATTGCTATTAAAGTGATTAACAACAAGAAGTAATCTAATCGATTAAGAGATAAACGCTGTTTACCTGTCTGTTTGATGCCACCTTCGGATTGCATATTTTACCTGTCTAAATGAAACATTGGTTTATTGCCCTTGCGCAATTTGTGTTTGCCAGTCTAATGTTGCAAACCAATATTCGTAACGTTGCGCAAGCCATCCATCTTTTGTTCGTGCATTGATCCATTCATCAAAATAGGCTTTTTTATCATCTTCACCTAGGCGAACAGCGAAGGCTTCATTGCCCTTAGAAAGACGTTCTTTGAAGGGAAGAAAGAGCACGTCACTATGTTTAATCGCTTCCTGTTCAGGTTTTGGACTTGATGCAATAACGGCATCTGCATTGCCATTAAGTACTTCTTGAAAAGCTTGTGCATCATCATCAAACTGGAGGATTTTAGCTTTTGGAAACGTGTCTCGAGCAACTTGGACTGTAAAAGCACCACGTCGTGCTGATATTTTTATGCTTCGTTTATTTAAGTTCGATAGCGTTTTTACATCACCTGCTAATTGTTTATTGACCGCAACTTGAACACCTGAATGGGAATAAGGCGTGGTGAACAAAACACTTTTTGCACGTTCTTCAGTAATTGACATGCCACCGATAATGACATCAAACTTTTTCGCTAGTAGCGCTGGGATAATACCATCCCATGCCGTTGGAACAAATTCAATTTTTAATCCTGTGTCTGCAGCTAAACGTTTAGCTACGTCAATTTCGAAACCAATGAGTTCTCCTTGCTTATCGCGCATTGCCCAGGGGACAAAAGTGGACATTCCTACACGCAATGTTCCTCGGTCCTTTATTTGACTTAGGCTATCGGCTGTTGCGATTGAAGGTATCGTTAAAGTAAGCGTTAATATACTAAACAGTAATGATTTAAATAATTTCATAGGTTCTCCTTGATGTATTTAATCGTTTATTGTGTCCGCCATTGCGCACCAAGTTTATGTGCTAACAAGGCCGATAATCCTGAAAGTGATAGTGTGAGTAATAAATAAATAATGGCTATGGTAAACCAAATTTCAAAGGGCATTGCCGTTTCAGAGACAAGGTTTCTTCCCTGTGTGGTTAAATCAAAAATCGCCATAACACTAACAATAGATGAATTTTTAATAAGCGATATCACTTCATTTGTTAATGGAGGTAATGTTTTTTGTAATACCTGTGGCAAAATAACGAATCGGTATGTTGACAAAATAGGTAAGTCTAAGGACTTAGCTGCTTCAAATTGCCCTAAAGAGATACTGTTTAATCCTGCACGAAAGACTTCCGATGTATAAGCGCCTTGAAATAGGGCCAATGCAAGGACAGCCGTTGAAAATCTATCAAGACCGATAATTGGCCCAAAAACAAAATAAAGTAAGTAAATTTGTACCAATAAAGGGGTATTACGAATAAGTTCAACATAACTACGTGCAATAATACGCCCAATAATTGAGTTTGATAACCTTAAAAATGCAGTAGTTAAGCCTATGATTAATGTTGCAATTAAGCTCCATGCAGATAATTGTAAAGTGATTAATAGACCGTCAAGTAATTCACCTCGCCACCACTCACCGTCTTCATAAATTAAAATATAGTCGGGGATGCGTTGCCATTGCCAAGTATAGCCCATTGCCTGTGCACCACTATCTAATAACCAAGAGACAGCGAGTAGTAGAATAACTATCTGTAATACGGTAGATAAAACTTGTTTGATTAAATTGACTAACATTAATGGGCTAATATTTGGTTTAAAAATAGTTGTGTTCGTGCCATTTTGGGCGCAGAGAAAAGTGTTTCTGGGGGGGCGACTTCAACGATTTCTCCTTGATCCATAAAGACAACTCGGTTTGCGACTTTACGTGCAAAGCCCATTTCGTGGGTCACACAAATCATCGTCATTCCCTCCTGTGCGAGTTCTGTCATTACATCAAGGACCTCATTGATCATCTCGGGATCCAGCGCTGAAGTCGGTTCATCAAATAACATTATTTTGGGTTTCATACATAATGAACGTGCAATCGCGACACGTTGTTGTTGACCACCGGAAAGTTGAATAGGGTATTTATGCTGTTGGTCTGCGATTTTTACGCGATTAAGAAAATGGATTGCACGGGCTGTTGCTTCTTGTTTTGATAGATTGAGTGTGCGCATCGGGGCAAGCGTTAGGTTATCCAGTACAGTCATATGTGGGAATAAATTAAAATGTTGAAATACCATACCAACGGTGCCTTTAGGTTGCTCCATATGCAAGGTATCAAACACTTTAATTTGACCATCATCATAGGATTCAAGTCCATTAATACAGCGGATTAAGGTGGATTTTCCTGAGCCAGAAGGACCACAAATAATGACAATTTCTCCTTCGGTAACGGATAAATTGATCTTATTTAGTGCTTGGAAATTGCCAAACCATTTATCAACATGTTGAAATGCGATTGCTGTATTTTTTGGCTTCTGCAAAATAAATCCTTATGGAATAAGACAGATTTAATAATCCTAGCAATATTTTCATATATTTTCATATATTTACATCATTGAAAGCACTATCCTTTTTAAATCTTGATTGATAATGGGTAGATAATTATCTGTTATGGATCTTAAGTCAGGTTAGCGCGAGTAAATCAATACAAAAAGTGTTGAATTATATTGATCTAAGTCACAAATAAGTTTATAACTCTTAGTAAACAATAGTTTATTGATTAAATTTAGGAGCCATCGATGAAAGTAGCCATGTTTAGTACCCGCAGTTACGATATGAATCATTTTAATCCTCTTTTAGGTAGAGATGATATTACCTTTGAGTATTTTGATACGCAGTTAAACAGCCATACGGTCAAACTAGCACATGGCTGTGATGCGGTTTGTGCATTTGTTAATGATGAGTTATCGAAAGAGGTATTGCATGAATTGTCCGATCTAGGTATTAAAATTATTGCGATGCGTTGTGCTGGGTTTAATAACGTTGATATTTATACTGCGAAAGAATTGAATATGACCGTAGTACGTGTACCGGCCTATTCACCAGAAGCCGTTGCAGAACACAGTATTGCATTAATGATGACACTAAATCGTCGTATTCACAAAGCGTATTCTCGTACACGTGATGCTAATTTCTCATTGGAAGGATTAGTTGGGTTTAATTTATTTGGTAAAACGGCTGGGGTTATCGGAACAGGTAAAATTGGAGTTGCGATGATTAGCATATTGAGAGGATTTGGATGTAAAGTCTTAGCCTATGACCCATATCCTTCAGAACGCGCACTTGAATTAGGTGCTGAATATGTTGAATTAGATCAACTCTATGCTGAGAGCGATGTTATTAGTGTGCATTGTCCTTTAATGGATGACAATCATCATTTATTGAATAAAGATGCATTTTCTAAAATGAAAAATGGTGTGATGATTATTAACACCAGTCGTGGTGCATTACTTAATGCGATTGATGCCATCGAAGCCTTAAAATCAGGGCGTATTGGGGCACTCGGTCTTGACGTATATGAAGAAGAAGAGTCATTGTTTTTTGGTGACCATTCAGATGAAATTATTACTGATGATACTTTCCGTCGTTTATCGGCTTGTCATAATGTTATATTTACGGGACACCAAGCATTCTTAACAAAAGAAGCATTAACCAGCATTGCAGATACAACTATTGGTAACTTACTCGCCTTTGCTGAAGGTAAAGAAAGTGGTAATGAAGTTAAATAATTGTAGCCATTAATTCATATACTTATTACGAGAGATGAATGGTGGGTTGACCAAAATACATCACTTATTGACGCTATTAATGAGTTTCAATGAAGTCATCTCTCATTCGTTTTTCGATCTAAATGAATCATCATAAAAATAAAATTTTGTCTTGGTAGTTTGTTTGATTATGTATTTTCGGTAACCGTTCTCATTTTCTCGGTAATAAAATGTAACTTAGGTCTCAAAATCAACTGTTTTATCTAGCTTTTAATTAGCCAAAACAATAAGTTAGTATTAATTGATAAACTTATAATACAATACTGCTAGGTAAATACATTAAGTATCACTATCATTTAGAGTTTTGTATCTTAAAGCTGCTTTTTATTGGTTTTATTACCTGGTGTTTTCCATATATCCCTTGGCGACCAATATAATTGTCTGTTTCGTGTTTTATTTTTTGCGTGCTGAGCTGTTTGGCACAAATAAACGATAATGCTATAATATGTTTAATAAAAATTCTTAAATCATCCTTTAAATATCAACTTTAAAATAAGCGAAATTATGGTCAGCCCTTTTAATTATATCTCCGGCTCCAAACGTAGCCTACATGTGCAGGTTGCACGAGAAATTGCACGCAGTATTTTATCCGGTGACCTTCAACAAGGTTCAATTATCCCTGGTGAAATGGCACTGTGTGAGCAATTTGGAATCAGCCGAACCGCATTACGTGAAGCAGTAAAACTTTTAACGTCTAAAGGGTTACTTGAATCTCGTCCTAAAATTGGAACACGTGTTGTTGATCGTGTTTACTGGAACTTTCTAGACTCTCAATTAATTGAATGGATGGATGGATTGGCCGATGTCGATCATTTCTGTTTTCAATTCTTAGGTCTACGTCGAGCGATTGAGCCAGAAGCTTGTGCATTAGCTGCACGTTATGCATCCGTTGAACAACGTATTGAATTATCCGAAGTCTTTCAGCAAATGGTAGAAATTTCAGAACAAGAAGTTTTTGATCATGCTCGTTGGACTGAAGTTGACACACATTTTCATAGTTTAATCTTCAATGCGACAGGCAATGACTTCTACCTTCCATTTGGTAATATTCTAACCACTATGTTTGTTAATTTTATTGTGCATTCTTCAGAAGAAGGCAGTACGTGTATTAATGAGCATAGACAGATTTATGAATCAATTATGGCGGGTAATAGCGAAAAAGCACGTCAAGCGTCGGCGAATCACTTACAGGAAGCGAAGCATAGATTATCTGTTGAAAGTTAAATTTTCATTGAGCTATTGAAATTATTAAACATGCTGATTGCATGTTTTTTTATGCCTATGATTCATCAATCTGCTGATTTTCTTGTTGTAATACCAATTGTATTAAATAGATCAGCTAATTATACCAATTCCATTAATTTTATGATCTAATAAAGCACTCATTAAAGGTGCTGAATATGACTCAAGAATTATCGAAAATGATTAGCTCAACCTCAGATGCGAGATTAAAACTTCGTTTATTAGCGGTATCTCACTTTCTTGATGGTAAAAATAGAACTCAAATATCTGAATACTTAAAAGTAAGTCGAACGAGTGCAAATAGTTGGATACAAACCTATTTAACACAGGGAATTTCAGGGTTAAAAGAGAAAAAACATACGGGGCGCCCAAAAGGCCTAAGCGAAAAGCAACTGTCTCAACTGAAAGAGTTTGTTGTTTCTTCGGCTGTAAAGGCAGATGGTGGCAGACTCCAAGGAAAAGATGTCCAGCAGTATATTTTAGTTGAGTTTGGTATTGAGTATAAAAAATCCAATATTTACAACCTATTACACGAATTAAATCTTAGTTGGATAACGACACGTTCAAAGCATCCCAAGCAGTCAATTGAACGTCAGGAAGATTTTAAAAAAATTCAAAATAAAAACGATCCTTAAGATCCCTGGTCATGTTGCGTTAGATCGGGTTGATATCTGGTTTCAAGATGAGGCGCGTTTTGGACAACAAAATACGACCACTAGAATATGGGCTGAAAAAGGAACGAGACCACGCGTAGTACAGCAACAACAATACACTTACGCTTATCTATTTGGTGCTGTTTGCCCAGCAAATGGTAAAACAGAAGCTATCATTGCTCCTTTTAGTAATATGGAAATCATGAAAGAACATCTATCGCTTATTTCCAAAGCAACGGAAGCGGGTCGCCATGCAGTAGTGATAATGGATGGTGCCAGCTGGCATCAGGAATACTTAGATCAAGCATTTGCTAATCTAAGCATTATTCACATCCCACCTTATTCTCCTGAATTAAATCCAATCGAGCAAGTATGGTCATGGATGAGGCAAAATGAAATTGCCAATCGTGTTTTTAGTGATTATGAAGATATTGAAGAGAAGTGCACTATTGCTTGGAATAACTTTAGAAGTGATATTAATAGAGTCATTTCACTATGCTTAAGATCGTGGATTAATTTGACCAGTTAATTAATGGAATTGGTATTATTACGATTGGTATAATTAGAAATTGAGACCCGCATGAAATAGGTGTACTTAATAATAGTTATTTGATAACTGACCTGCGTCTCAGTATGACAAATTTTGCTGTAATTTGTGTCGATGTTAAAAGGAAGAGGAGAGTTGTTAGGATGATAAGTTAATATGCCCAAGCATGTTGGGCATATTATGAATTCGACGCTAAAGTTTTGCATCTTCCTTTTGTTTTTTCTTCATTTTCATTGTCGAGTAAACGGAGAAAACGGCCAATACAATAAATGCGAGGGCAATAGGGCGATCATATAAGAATGACCAACTACCTTCATACATTAATAATGATTTTCGTAGGTTCGTTTCTGCCATCGGTCCTAAAATAATGGCGAGCAATATAGGTGAAGATGGAATATCTAATTTATTGAAGATAAAGCCCATTAAACCAAAGGCCAGTGCAATACCAATATCAAACATTGAGTTATTGATTGCATAAGCACCAATTACCGATAAAAAGATAATCATTGGAATCAATATAATCTTTGGTACTTCGATAATACGACAGAAAAAGCGAATACCGATTAATGCAATAACAAGCATCAATAGATTGGCTACAAGCATTGAACTAAATACCCCGTAGACAACTTCTGGATTCTGTGAGAAAAGTAAAGGCCCAGGTGTTAACCCTTGTACAATCAATGCGCCAAGTAAGACTGCCGATACAGCATCTCCTGGTACACCGAGTGTTAATAAAGGCACTAACGAACCACCTGTTACACCATTATTTCCGGCTTCAGCTGCCGCTAAACCTTGGATTGAACCTTTACCAAATTCTTCAGGTTTTTTAGCTGAACGTTTAGCTTCGTTATAACAAACAAAAGCAGAAATATCCGCGCCTGCCCCTGGAATGGAGCCTATTGTTGTCCCCATTAGTCCACTTTTTACAGCCGTTGGTAATATTGATTTTAAATCTTTTTTACTTAATAGTTTTCGGTCAAATTCAGGTGCTTTGGTCTTCTTTTCTGAAAATATTTTTTCTAATTGATTCAGTGCTTCCGATAATGCAAAAAGACCAATTAATACGGGTATTACATTGATTCCACTATATAAATCTAACACGCCAAAGGTAAAGCGGGGGACGCTACTAATGGGGTCTAAACCAACTGTACATACAAGTAAACCAATGGTACCAGCAAGTAAGCCTTTGATAATATTCGTGCCTGAAACACTGGCAATAATAGTTAAACCGAATACTGCTAAAGCAAAGTATTCAGGTGCATTAAAGCGTAATGCAAAAGTTGCTAATTTAGGAGCAATTGCGATTAATACAATGGTACTAATTAATCCACCAATAAATGAAGCAACACCTGCAATACTAAGTGCACGTGCTGCTTGTCCGCGTGATGCCAGTGTGTGGCCGTCTAGAACAGATGCGGCCGATGCGGGTGTACCTGGTGTTTTTAATAGGATAGCTGAAATTGAGCCACCGTAAATACCCCCAATATATACCCCAATTAACATTACGAGAGCTGGAGTGGGTTCCATACCAAAGGTAAAGGGAAGTAAAATTGCAACCCCCATTGTTGCGGTTAATCCTGGCAAAGCACCAAGAATAATTCCTCCTAATACACCAAAAAAGAGTACCGGTAATACTGAGAAACTGAATGCAGTTGCCAAGCCAGTAATTAAATATTCAAACATAATAACCTCCTATGCCCAAAATGCTTCAGGTAAAGTGATATAAAACACTTCGCCAAATAAATAATAAACAACGAGCACAAAAGTGAGCGCGACTATGTAGTACAGCGGTTTTTTAACTTTGAAATAAACCAAGTAGAAGAGGAACGTAATAAGGCTTGCATATAAATAACCAATAATGCTAATTAATACGGCATAACCGAGGATATATAGGATGCCAAACACTGACATTTTAGTAATTAGCGGTTGTTCTTCTGGTTTAGATTTTTTATATATATGCTGCAAGATGAGAATGATACAAAGTACTATTTGCGCGATGACAATAACCATCGGAAAGAATTTTGCGTCTACGCTCGCATCTTGAAACATCGGCTTATCAAATTGAGTGATTACAGCAAACGCGATTGCACTCAAAAAGATAATGATAGATGGGAAAATGATATTACGATTTAGCATAGAACTAACCCTGTTTAGTTAAATGATAAAGACGTTGTTAAATAGTTGCTTCAAATAATAACGTCAAAAAACCAACCCCAACAATCATTAATGTTGAGGTCGTTGCGAATAAATATCTATTTATTTAGTTAATTAATTTACCGAGTTCTTCAGTATCTTTTTTAACAAAATCAGTAAATTCTTGTGCATTAAGGTTATGAATTGTCATTGCCCCTTTTTGCATAAATGATTTGAATTCAGCAGATGCCATTGCTTGGTCAAAGGCTTTTCCTAATGTTTCAATGATTGCATCAGGCGTATCTTTCGGTGCACCAATACCACGCCATGTACCAGTAACAACATCAACACCTTGTTCCTTTAGCGTTGGAACCTCTGGGATGAAATCGATACGTTTTTCTGACATAACACCAAGTGCTTTAAGTTGTCCTGAACGTAATTGTGCGATTGCTTCACCTGGAGTAACCATAGTGACGGCCGTGTGACCACCTAATACTGCAGGGATAGCTTCTGAAGAACCGTTATATGGAATTGCATTAAGTTTAATGCCTTGATCTTTTTCTAGGCTCATTAAGTAGAAGTTTGGCGCAGCTGTTGAAGCAAATTTAACTTTACCTGGGTTTGCTTTAGCTTCTTTAATAAGGTCATTGATGGTGTTATATGGGCTGTCTTTTGACACTAATACAACGGCTGGGTCTAAATTAACCATACGAATTAATTTAAAGTCATCGGCTGAGTGCTGCATTAATCCCATTTGAGGTAATGAAGCAATTTCGCGGGTGACAACTGTTAATGTATATCCATCAGCGCGTTGTTGCGCACCAAAGCTCATACCTACTGCGCCTGCACCACCAGTGCGGTTCATGACTGAAATATTTTTACCAAGAATGTCTTTTGCGCTATTAGCAAGCGTACGACCAACTGCATCTGTACCGCCGCCCGCACCAAAAGGAACAACTAAGCGAATGTTTTTAGCGGGATAGTCTGCTGCCATTGTATTGACTGAAACTAACATACCTGCAGCAAGCATAATGGATTTTAATATCTTATTCATAAGAGGTTCCTTTTATAGGTTACATTTTATTTAACTGTTTAGACTCTTGGATTAATGGATGGTTATCAAGTCTGTATTCGAGGGTAAGGTTAGGGGAGTCGGCATTAAATGCAATATCAACTGGAAGGGAATCACGACTGGATCACAAAGGTTGACCAATCAGTGTGATGAGCATCGCTTTTTGTATCTAAACTACATAAGTAGCGTTAATTAGGCTGATTCAAACTGGTTAATGGTCAACCAATTTATAAAATAAAAGTAAATAAAGAAGGTAGTTTATTAATATAATAAGGTGCGATCTTGTTATATAGAAATGAACGTTAATGAAGGTATTGTACAAAATAGTAATAGAAATTGTAGTATGTTTAATGGTTGAAAAAATATTTATTATTTAACTTATTATCTTTCACCTGCTTGTTTTATATGATAAAAGTCACATTTTATTTATTCTAGATTATTATCAACTGAATTTATTCAATTGTTAAAATTAATGTGTGTACCTATTTAACTACTTGTTTATAAAAGTATTAAAACATGGGAAATACAACCTGTACTATTTTGTAAATTTTTTGTCCCTTAAAATATAGATCTGCATCACCGATTTGGATTATTGTAGTACAATAACACTTTCCATCAATCTATAATCGATTCCACAAAATATATTGTTTTGTAATTTTATAATTATGTTCATATTAAGGAATTAGTGATGGATCTCAATACGCTGATAGTAGGAGTTTATTTCCTATTTTTGATAGCAATAGGTTGGATGTTCAGAAAATTTACTTCAACAACAAGTGATTACTTCCGTGGGGGCGGTAATATGTTGTGGTGGATGGTTGGTGCTACTGCGTTTATGACTCAGTTCAGTGCGTGGACATTTACCGGTGCGGCTGGTAAAGCCTATAACGACGGTTTCGCTGTTGCGATCATCTTTATTGCAAACGCATTTGGTTACCTCATGAACTATCTGTATTTTGCGCCTAAATTCCGTCAACTTCGTGTTGTCACGGTTATTGAAGCAATCCGCATGCGTTTTGGTAGCAAAAACGAGCAAGTATTTACCTGGGCAAGTATGCCAACGAGTATGGTATCAGCGGGTATTTGGCTAAATGGTCTTGCGATTATTGCTTCGGGTATTTTTGGCTTTGATATGAACACAACCATTATTCTTACCGGATTAGTGGTATTGGTTATGTCTGTAACGGGTGGCTCTTGGGCCGTTATCGCGTCTGACTTTATGCAGATGGTTATCATTATGGCTGTTACCGTAACTTGTGCGGTTGTGGCGATTATTCAAGGTGGTGGTGTAGGTGAGATTATCAATAACTTCCCACTAGAAGATGGCGCAACCTTCTTAGCCGGTAATGATTTGAATTACACCAGCATCTTTGGTATCTGGGCGGTATTTATCTTCATTAAACAGTTCAGTATTACTAATAATATGTTGAACTCTTACCGTTATCTTGCAGCAAAAGACTCTAAGAATGCGAAGAAAGCAGCGTTACTTGCTTGTATTCTGATGACAATGGGCCCATTAATTTGGTTTATGCCAAGTTGGTTTGTGGCTGGTCAAGGTATCGATCTTGCGACAATCTATCCAGAAATGGGTAAAAAAGCAGCGGATTACTCTTACCTTTACTTTGTTGAGCAATACATGCCAGCGGGTATGGTCGGTCTGTTAATTTCAGGTATGTTCGCAGCAACGATGTCTTCTATGGACTCAGGTCTTAACCGTAACTCTGGTATCTTCGTTAAAAACTTCTACGAACCAGTACTACGTAAATTTGAAGCATCGGAAAATGAATTAGTATTTGTGTCTAAAATCACTTCTACCGTATGTGGTGCTTTAATCATTTTAGTGGCACTTTACATTAACTCATTAAAAGGTATGAGCTTATTTGATGCAATGATGAACGTTGGTGCGTTTATTGGGTTCCCAATGACCATTCCAGCTTTCCTTGGCTTCTTTATCCGTAAATCGCCTGACTGGGCGGGTTGGGGTACATTAGTTGTTGGTGGTTTGGTTTCTTACTTTGTGGGTATTCACGTAAATGCAGAGACTATTTCTAATCTATTCAACTTAGATACGCTAACACATCGTGAATGGTCTGACTTGAAAGTAGCGGTTGGTCTTATCTCTCATATCGTATTGACAGGTGGTTTCTTCTTAATGTCTACCTTGTTCTATACAAAATTGTCAGATGCTCGTGAAAAAGATGTTGATAAATTCTTCAATAACTTGGCAACGCCATTAGTATCTGAAGGTGTTGCACAGCAAAAACTTGATAATAGCCAACGTAAAATGTTGGGTACATTAATCGGTGTTGCTGGTCTTGCAATTATGACAATGTTCTTCTTAAATAACCCAATGTGGGGACGTGCTATCTTCATTCTTTGTGGCGGTATCGTACTCGGTGTTGGTGTGGTATTGGTCATGGCTGTAGATGGTAAAGTAAATGATGACAATGAAAAATCAGCAACAAATAGCTAGTTAATTTTATTTCATTACATCAGTAAAACAGTCATCCTAGGGTGGCTGTTTTTATTTTTATCGGATGTTAAACGATATATTTTGCTTAGTTTCTTGTAGAGTTTCTCGTTTAATACCTGCTTTTTATACTGCCATTGGTAGTTCATTTCTTTCGTTATATGATTAGATTAATCATCTATTTTAGGGGTTATTATGCATCATTCTCTTATTCCAAATATTATTCAATTTATTAGCCACATTGACCCTTTCGATAAAATTCCAGAGGAATCTCTGAGAGAAATCGCATCTTATGTTCAAATTACGTATTTAAGTAAAGGTGAGGTGGTTGATTTATGTGAGCCAGGAAAAGAAAAAGCACTTTATATTATTCGAACCGGTTCAATGGAGCAGCGCAAAGCAAATGGTACATTAAGAGCTCGTTTAGGGGATGAAGACTTATTTGGTTTTACATTCCTTGATGAACATATGGATAATGAGAAAGGTTACAAAGCGATTGCCTTAGATAACACCTTATTATATTTGATCCCACATTCTGCATTACAATCGTTATTTAAATCTTGCCCTAGCTGTGCAGAGCATTTTGCCTCGCAGGCAGAAGTGCGGTTGAAATCAGCTTTTGATGTTGTGTGGTCAAATAAAGAAAAAGGGTTATTTATTCGGAAAGTTGAAGAAATAGCCAGTAGCCGTATTGCCATTGTTACCGCAGATCAAAGTATTCAAGATGTCGCCTATGAGATGCGTTGTGTACAAAATACTTCATGTGCCGTTGTTTATGACAATAATAAAATTGTCGGCCTAATGACGGATCGTGATATGACGAAAAGAGTGATTGCAGAAAAAGTGTCCGTTGAACGACCTATTTCAGAAGTGATGACACTTAATCCTTTAACTATCAAACCCGATGATTTAATTTTGCAAGCTGCTTCACTGATGATGCAATACAGTGTACGGAATTTACCCGTGGTACAAGATAATAAAGTCGTTGGTCTACTCACTACGTCGCATCTAGTTCAAAACCACCGTGTTCAAGCTATCTTCTTAATTCAAAAAATAAAATACGCTAAAAATATCGAAAAATTAGAAACCTATACCTATGAAAGACAAGCTGTCTTTGAAGCATTAGTTGAAGGAAATGTTGCAGCGGAAACCATCTGTAAGGTGATGACCATGATAATGGATGCATATATGCGTCGGATTATTCAAATTGGTATTGAAAAATTAGGTGAAGCACCCTGTGATTTTTCATGGATTGTGGCGGGGTCTCATGCTCGTAATGAAATACATATGCTGTCAGATCAAGATAACGCTATTATTTTATCCGATGATGCGACAGATGATGATCGTGAGTACTTCAAAGCTTTAACTGCGTTCGTAACAGAAGGGTTGGATAAATGTAATTATCCGCTTTGTTCCGGTCACTTTATGGCCTCGACGCCTAAATGGTGTCAGCCTTTACGGATTTGGAAGCGTTACTATAAAAAATGGGTCGCGAATCCTGAATATGAATGCCTATTGAATATTAGTGTGTTTTTAGAGATAAGAACGGTGTGGGGAAATAATAACTATGAAGATATCTTACGTAATGAATTACATACGAATATTCGTAACAATCGCGAGTTTTTAAGTACCTTAATACGTGATGCGGTCAAAACAAATCCCCCTTTAGGTATTTTTAATAGTCTAGTGCTCGAAAACTCAGGTGAAAATAAAAAAGTCCTCAACATCAAAAAGTATGCCATTACATTAATTATCGATTTAGCGCGAATTTACGGATTAGCCGTTGAATGTGAAGCTTCATCGACGCAAGCGCGTTTTACTGCCGCCAATGAGAAAGGGGTAATGAGTGATGATGCCTATAAAAATATTTTGGGGGCATACCAATTCATATTAAACTTCCGTTTTAGTCATCAGTTAGAAGCGTTGAAGAAAGGGGAAATACCAAATAATCATATTGACCCTAATAGTTTTGGTAGTTTTGAACGTAAGCATTTAAAAGATGCTTTTCGGATTATTACTGATCTTCAAGAGGCCGCTAAAATTCGATTTGGGAGTATTTAAATGAAAACACTATTTAATTATTTTCACCCCTTAGAAAACCTTAGACGTAAACGTGTTGGCTTTAATTCGAAATCTACTTTACCAGATGTTATTCAAGCGGTTATTAATGCACCTTGTCCTGAAGTATCAACGCTGGTGAAGGATTTGGATTTTATTGTCTTAGATCTAGAGACAACCGGGTTCGATAGCACCAAAGACATTATATTATCGATGGGATGGGTTGGCATTAACAAAGGTTATGTAGATTTAAATTCATCGGTACATTTATACATTAATAATGATTTACACGTTAAGGCCGAAACTGCAGTTATCAATCATATTACGCCAGAAATGTTGTCTCAGGGCGTATCGATTGATGATGCAATGCGTCGTTTCTTTGCCGATGCAAAAGGAAAGATATTGGTTGCACATGGTTGTGTGATGGAAAAAAAATTCATCGATCATTATTTGCTAAAAACCTATGGGATAAATGAAATACCATTGCTGTGGGTGGATACACTCCGAATTGAAAAAAAATTGGCAAATGCAATAAATCATGACGACAGTGTTGACTTAACCTTGTCTGCAACGAGAGAACGGTATCATTTACCTGAATATAATGGTCACAATGCGCTCGCCGATGCGATATCAAGTGGCGAGTTATTATTAGTGCAGGGAAAACGAATAGATCATGTATCAAGACTGACGATAGGGCAGTTATATAAGATGAGCTTGTAATTTTCTTTTCTATAGGTATAAAAAAAGCCTCATCAATGAGGCTTAATTTAAATAAACGAATGATTAAGCGTTTACATGTTCTACGGCTGCTTTAACTAATGCGCCAACTTCATCCCATTTACCTTCGTCGATAAGGTTAGTTGGGACCATCCACGTACCGCCACAACCTAATACTGCTGGGATTGAAAGATATTCGTCAACATTTTTTAAGTTAACGCCACCAGTTGGCATAAATTTAACAGGGTAAACCGCTGTTAAAGCTTTTAACATACCAACACCACCAGATGGTTCTGCTGGGAAGAATTTTAATGTACGTAGTCCCATGTCCATCGCTTGTTCAACTAAGCTTGGGTTGTTTACACCAGGAACAATTGGCATATCTTTATCTAAACAGTATTGAACTGTACGAGGGTTAAAGCCTGGGCTCACGATAAAATCGACACCCGCTTCAATACATTGATCAACTTGATCGTTTGTAAGAACGGTACCTGCACCAATTAACATATCAGGGAATTCTTTACGCATTACTTTAATTGCGTCTACTGCACATTCAGTACGTAATGTGATTTCTGCACAAGGCATTCCATTTTCAACGAGTGCACGGCCTAAAGGTAGCGCATCTTCAAGTTTATTAAGTGCAATTACTGGAATTACTTTTAAATTAGCAATTTGATCATTTAATGTTGTCATAGTTTTAATCTCATCAGTTAAAGGAAAGCCCATCCGAGGATGAGCATTAATTTTATGTCAACGAAATCGTTATAAAACGGTTTCGTTATAAAGAAAGGTCAGGCATTGCATCAAGTGGAATGATCGCACCTGCATATTGTATTACTGTACCAGCAAGGCTATGTCCTGAAAATGCAGCTTCTTGTGCTGTGCCACCACAAAAACGTTTTGCTAAGAAGCCTGCACTGAACGAGTCTCCAGCAGCGGTTGTATCGACAACATTTTTAATCACAAGTGCAGATACAGTAGTGACTTTATCGTTTTCAACAACTAAGCAATCTTGGCTACCACATTTGATAATGATTTCTTTAACGCCAGCATTCGATGTACGTTCGATACACTGTTTTACATCGGTATCACCATAAAGGTCTTGATCATCGTCGAAGGTTAATAATGCTGTATCTGTATAAGATAATACTTTTAAATAACAATCAATCGCTTGTTGTTGGCTTGCCCATAATTTAGGACGATAGTTATTATCGAAAAATACTTTTCCTTGAAATTTTTCGAGGAAATCAAATAATACACTGCGGCCATTATCAGTTAATATTGCCAATGTGATACCACTAAGGTAAATTGCATCAAAGGTTAATAATTTTTCAATTAAAGCCGGTGATTCAGGCTGATCAAAGATATATTTTGCAGCGGAATCGTTACGCCAATAAAAGAAACTACGCTCGCCAGTATCATCTGTTTCGATGTAATAAAGACCCGGTTGTTTATTGTCTAATTGTGGAATTAAGCTTGTATCAATTCCATCTTCTTGCCATTTACTAAGCATCTCCATACTAAATGGATCATTGCCTAATGCAGTTACATAACTGGTGTTAATGCCATGGGAGCGAGTTAAACGGGATAAATAAAGCGCCGTATTGAGCGTATCACCGCCAAATGTACGTTTTAACCCATCACCATTTTTTTGCAGTTCAACCATACATTCGCCAATAACTGCGATGTTTAATGAATTCATTTGGTTACCTTAGCAACTGGCGTTGCCCTATCATTATTTTAAGAAATCTGCACACGCAGGATATAATTTTTTAGTAGCAAATTGCTTTGAACTAAAGTGTTTGTTTTACGAATCAACGCTATTGCGTCATTCAAGCTTTACTAAGGAATTAGATATTTATTTTGTTCTATATTCGATGTTAGTAATGCTACATTTAATTCCTGAACCAAGAGCTTAGATCTTAGTTTATGCAGAAATAAATAATGCACATATAATAAACTGTTAAATTCATTTGTAATACAATATGCGCGAATATATGTGACTTATGTCAAGGATAATTGATTAAAATCATGTTTTCAAATCATTGCGCTATATTAGTGGCCGCTATTATGGATACTAATTCTTGTTTGATCAAATAAACCTTGTTTATTTAGAAAAAATATCACGAAACAGTATGAAAAAAGCTAATATTGTATTACTTTATAGCCACATTTTAAATATGATTGGCTAATAAGGTAATAACTATTATGACAAGACAACCGATTTTACTGACTCAACCTGAAATTATGGCGTTAAATAAAGAAGTTGGGCGAACAAGTTTAATGGGCAAGTCGATTGCTGCAAACCAAAAAGACGTAGATGCATTTATGCAATTACCTATTGATGTACCAGGTCATGGTGAAGCGGGGGGTTACGAGCATAACCGTCATAAACAGAATTATACTTATCTGGATTTAGCCGGTAATTTATTTTTAATTACTAAACAAAAAAAATACGCGGACTTTGTTATTGCGTTACTTGAACAGTATGCGGATAAATATTTAACATTAGGGTATCAAGTACAAAAGAATACTAATCCAACGGGTCGTTTGTTTCACCAAATTCTTAATGAGCACGGTTGGATCATGTTTGCTAGCCTCGCTTATTCATGTGTTGCCTCTGAAATGACGGAGGCGCAACGCGTCCATATAGAAACCAATCTTTTTGAACCCATGTTAGAAATGTGTACGGTTAAATATGCCGATCGTTTCGACCATATTCATAATCATGGAGTATGGGCGGTTGCTGCCGTAGGTATTTGTGGACTTGCAATTGGTAAGCCTGAATATATGCAAAAAGCAGTATATGGCCAAAATGAAGATGAAACAGGTGGATTTTTACAACAAGTCTCACAACTTTTTTCTACTTCTGGCTATTACATTGAAGGGCCTTATTACTCACGTTTTACTATTCGCCCATTAGCTATTTTTGCAGAAGTTATTCATCGTCATATGCCGGATGTCGATATTTATCATTATAAACAGGGCGTCGTTGGTAATACGGTGCAAGCTTTACTGCTTTCAGCTTATCCAAATGGTGTATTCCCTGCGTTAAATGATTCATCTAAAACCATGGGGATCACGGATCCTGGTGTACAGGTTGCGGTGAGTCTTTACGGTAAGCACTATCAATTGGATGATAATATTTTAGGCATGGCAAAAATTCAAAATTGCGTATGGCTACATGAGTGCGGTTTGGCCGTTTCACAGGCTTATGAAAAAGCAGAATCTGAACGTAATATTGGCTTACCATTCTGGCCAAGTGTAGAACTTAACGAAGGCCCTAATGGTGATAAAGGCGCACAGGGCTTTATCCGTATGCAAGATAAAACTGGCGATGTGTCGCAGTTGGTGATGAACTACGGTCAACACGGGATGGGGCACGGTCACTTTGATACCTTAGGTATTACCTTCTTTAATCGCGGTCAAGAAGTGTTACGTGAATACGGTTTTGGTCGTTGGGTCAATGTCGAGCCTAAATTTGGTGGGCGTTACCTGGATGAAAATAAATTCTACGCACGTCAAACCATTGCACATAATGCCGTGACTATCGATGAAACATGCCAAAACTACTTTGATGTAGAGCGCGCTGACAGCGTGCATGGTTTACCGCATTTCTTTAATGTGGACGATGCACAAATTAATGGCATGAGCGCCTTTGCCAATGACCACTTCGATGGGGTTGGTATGCAGCGTAGCGTGTTTATGCTTAAACTCGAGGAATTAGAAGCGCCATTATTGATTGATTTATACCGCTTACGCGCATCGGATGCGCATCAATATGATTATTCTCATCAATACCAAGGGCAAATCATCCGCACTAACTTTGATTACCAAGCCAATGCTGAAATGGATACCCTTGGCAGTAAAGATGGTTACCAACATCTTTGGCATGTAGCTACTGGCGCGGCGAAAGAAACGGCGCTTGTAAGCTGGTTACAAAACAATAGTTACTACACGTGGTTGGGAACAAGCTCCAATGCCGCTAGCGGCAGTTGTGGTGACGTGACCTTTACCCGCAGTGGCGCCAATGACCCAAGCTTTAACCTGCGCAGTGAGCCTGGGTTTATGCTTAGAAGCCAAGGTGACACCACCTTATTCGCCTCGGTAGTAGAAACCCACGGTTTCTTCAACGAAGAGTTTGAGCAGTCAGTGAATGCACGTGGTCAAGTCTCTAATATCCGTGTTATAGGGCATAACGACAGTGGCTCTGTTGTTGAAATTACCACGGGCGCTTCCGTGGTGACCTTAATGGTCAGCAACCAAGCCGATTGCACCGACACGACCGCCCATCATCTCGAATTTAACGGACAATCTTATAGTTGGTCAGGCACCTTTTCACTTGATGTGAATGCGACCGAGCAGGAGAAATAAACATGAGTTACCAACCCTTATTAATGAATTTTGAAGAAGCTGCTGAGCTGCGTAAGACCCTCGGTACAGACACCTTATTAGGTAACGCACTGGCGCGCGATATTGCCCAAACCGATGCGTATATGGCCGATGTTGGCATTGAAGTCCCAGGCCATGGTGAAGGCGGTGGTTACGAGCATAACCGCCATAAACAAAACTACATCCATATGGATTTAGCCGGGCGTTTATTCCTTATCACCGAAGACAGCAAATACCGTGATTATATCGTTGATATGTTGATTGCCTACGCGACCATTTATCCAACGATTGAGAGTAATGTCAGTTTAGATTCTAACCCACCGGGTAAGCTGTTCCATCAAACGCTGAATGAAAATATGTGGATGCTGTATGCCTCTTGTGCCTATAGCTGCATTTACCACACGCTTTCTGATGCTCAAAAGCAACAAATTGAAGATGACTTACTAAAACAAATGATAGAGATGTTCGTGGTCACCTACGGACATGACTTTGATATCATTCATAACCATGGTCTTTGGGCCGTGGCTGCGGTTGGTATTTGTGGTTACGCGATTAATGACCAAGCGTCGGTAGATAAAGCCCTGTACGGTTTAAAAATGGATAAAGTGAGCGGCGGTTTCCTTGCTCAGCTTGACCAATTATTCTCACCAGACGGTTATTACATGGAAGGGCCGTATTACCATCGTTTCTCACTGCGTCCTATTTATCTGTTTGCCGAAGCCATTGAGCGTCGTCAACCAGAGATTGGGATTTACGAATTTAATAATAGCGTGATTAAAACCACCTCTTATTCAGTATTCAAAACCGCCTTTCCTGACGGTACTTTGCCAGCACTCAACGATTCATCGAAAACCATTTCGATTAACGACGAAGGCGTTATCATGGCAACCAGCGTCTGTTATCACCGTTACGAGCAAACGGATACCTTATTGGGTATGGCTAATCACCAGCAAAATGTATGGGTACATATTGCCGGTAAAACGTTATCCGATGCCGTTGATGCAGCCGATGAAATCAAGCCCTTTAACTGGGGTAGCCTATTTGTTACTGACGGCCCTAAAGGCGAAAAGGGCGGCGTGAGTATTCTACGTCATCGTGATAGCCAAGATGATGATACCATGGCACTGATTTGGTTTGGTCAGCATGGCAGTGACCATCAATACCATTCTGCACTTGACCATGGTCACTACGATGGATTACACCTGAGCGTCTTTAACCGTGGACAAGAAGTTTTACACGATTACGGGTTTGGTCGTTGGGTTAACGTTGAGCCAAAATTCGGTGGACGTTATATCCCTGAAAACAAATCTTACTGTAAACAAACCGTGTCACATAACACGGTGACCGTTGACCAGAAGACCCAAAACAAATTTAACACTGCGCTTGCTGAAACCAAGTTTGGTCAAAACCACTTTTTTAAAGCAGATGATGACACACTGCAGGGGATGAGTGGGCGTATCTCTGATTACTACGATGGCGTGGATATGCAACGTAGCGTGTTATTAGCTGAGATTGAAGAGTTTGAAAAACCACTGGTGATTGATATCTACCGTATCAAAGCTGATGCGGAGCATCAGTATGACTTACCGGTTCACCACAGTGGTCAAATTATGCGTACCGACTTTGATTACCAGGTTGAAAGCAAACTTAAACCATTGGGTGCAGATAACGGTTACCAGCATCTATGGCGAGTTGGCTCTGGCAAAGTTGATAACGGCTCATTGGTCAGTTGGTTACACGGCAATAGTTACTACTCCATGGTGAGCAGTGCGACACAGGACAGTGAAGTCATCTTCGCGCGTTTAGGGGCAACGGACCCCGACTTCAATCTGCGCAGTGAGCCTGCGTTTATTTTACGTCAGACCGGGCAAGACCATGTATTTGCATCAGTATTAGAAACGCACGGTTACTTTAACGAATCGATTGAAGCGTCAGTTGGCGCCCGTGGATTGGTTGAATCGGTGACGGTTGTGGGCGACAACGAAGTGGGTGCCGTAATAAGTATAGAGACCACGACGGGTAATACTTATCTGTATGGTATTTCCAACCAAGCAGAGGCAGCACAAGCGGGGGCGCACAGTGTGACCTTTGCGGGTGAGTCTTATACGTGGACGGGGGCTTTTGCGGCGCTTTAGCCTTTAGCAGCGCTGGAAGTTGAGCTTATAGTTCAGCCTTAAGCTGAGCTAACAACACATAGCGAGCCGATTGGATTTGATTAACGTGGTTGATCAGAGTCAATCGGCTTTTTTTTGTGTCCAGTTGAATTAAGTAATTATTTTATAACGAATAGCATTTACTACTATTACATTTAAAACATTGATGAGATATGTGTTACGCAGTTATCTAATATATTGATTCTAATACGAGGTTTAATTTTTACTGATATTGTATGAGTATTGACATGGTGATTGTAGATTATATTTATAGTGAATATGTGTAGGAAGAATATTTTAAAAAAGGGGAGCAGTCTTAAGGCCTGCTCCCAAACATGAATAAATTCATGATAATTAAACGGTTACTAACAGGTTTCCCTGTTAAAAACCACTTCACTCTAGCGTTAGCGATAACGCAAATGACATTCTACAGAATTTATTAGGTATGGATATAATAATACAAATAAACCTTGAGGTAGATCTCATGATTTTGGTTTTTTATTTATGGTAAATTTTATTTATTGGTTCGTTAGGAAAATATGACAGAGGTGATTGTTAATTAAATATCGTAAGGGGAGTTGATTATTTGACTATTTATTACATATATACCTGGCAATAGAAATAAAAAAATCCGCTCTGAAATACATCGGAGCGGATTAACTAAGCATTTATAAAAGAACGATTGAGTCTCTTATATTAGATTAGTATTGGAAGTTAAGGTACATGCCAACTGTATTGTCATTGTCTTTACTTGAAAATGATGTTGCTGAACCATATGATGCTAGGTCACCATCTTCTTGGCCAATTTCTGTGTAAAGAATAACATAGTTATTAAATTTGTATTTCACACCAGCATAAACAGATGTGTAGTCGTCATTTTCATCTGTTCCGTCCATATCTTGCGTGATGTAAGAAGCACCAAGATTGAAGGTTGCTTTCTTAGATAGTTTATAAGTAAAGTCTAAATCTACACCTTGAGAAGTAAATGAATCTTTGTCATCTTCCATAGCAACGTTGATACCTAATTGCCCATTGCTGTAGTTATACACGGCTTCAAGTTGCCCGTAAACTGACTCATAATCAGGTGAAGCATCGCCATCAACACCTTTAGTTTGACCAATACCACCCATTAATTCAAAGTTACCAACATCCATGAAAGCTAATAATTGATAAACATCGAATTCACTTGCATCTTGGTCTTTATCGTCATCACCGCTTCCTTTTGCATAAGTTGCGCTAATGTAACCATTTTCTAGGCTATAGGTATAAACAAAAGCAGTGTTGTGCCATGTAGATTTATTACCGTCATGGTAACCAGAACTTTTATCTGCAGGAGCAATTTCGGCATGATCCACACCAAATTTATCAAAAGAAATTTCTTGTGAACCAGCCATTATTTTGTGGTCATCGTACGCAAAGCCCATGTATAGACCTTTATTATAAAGGCTAGAACCATATTCTTCTTCCATCGACCAATCAGTTCCTGCAAGGAAAGCTAAATGCTCATCAATTTTATATTTAAATGAAGTATCGAAATCATCCCAGTTAGCTTCAATTGTAGTACCGTCACCTTTATTAATAATTTTAAGGTCAAGATCACCATCAAGATTAACAGTGATGTCATCCGTTTTAATTATGTCAATCCCTTTTGACGCGAAAGCAGAGGTCGATGTAAGAACAGCAAGTGCTGTAGCTGTTAAAAGAAATTTATTTGTGGTTTTCATAATTGTTCCCTGTTTTATGTTTAAGGTCTATTGCCAAAAAAAGATAATACAAATAATTTTATTTTGATTTGTATTTCTTTGTAAGCTGCTCTGGAATATTCAAGAGCGCTGTAAAAAACAATATTAATAAATCAGATTACTGTTTGTTTTTATTGCGATTTATCTAATTACCGCATACCAGTAAACTAAAAATATTAGCTATATTGACTATCCTATATCTTTAGGTTTGAAAATATAATAATACAAATGCGATGTTATAGTTGCTTGGCAAATAAAGCTAACGCTCCGGATAGATAATGTGAAATTAGTCATCTTTTTATAATAACAAAGGCTAAATAACACGATCTATGTCAATAACTAACAGTTGAAGGGGAAATGACGATATGAAAAATGCTGATTTTTTATCGAGTTTATAATGAAATCGGCGTTGAATATATTTGATTGATAGGCTAGGAGGCCGGCATATTTAAAGCTGAGGAGTATGTCTGCTAACTTTGTTGTGCAGTTAATATAGAAGAGTTGGCTTTGAGATAATAAGAGGCAATAATCCTTATCGCCACTTATTAAAGTCATATCACGCGTTTAATGGCACAATGAGTATATCTACCTGAGAATTATTTAATAATTCACTGGATGATGGATTGATTTTACTCCAGAAATCATGGTGATGACCCATTACAATTAAATCGACGTTATTTGTTTTGGCTGCGATTACTAATTTTTGGCAAAGTCCTCCTTCTGCTATTATTTTTTGAGAGATTGGATAATCAATTCCTGTCAGCATTGAGTCTAACTTTTCAATTAATTCTTTTTCCGTTGGTTTGGCTGGACCTAAACCTGCGAGTTCTGTATCTATCAACCCGCCAAATTCAGCATCATCTTCAAATTTCCCATCAACATGAATTAATGAAATCTTTGCACCAAGCGGTTTAGCCAGTTTTATTGCTTTTTCAATTATTTTTAAACTTTCTTGTGCAAAGTCGACAGCGACTAAAATATGGTTATAACTCATAATTTATCTCCTTATCTAAGTTGTATTAAAGGGGGAGTACCATCTACTTATATTTTAGTCTTAATTTCAAAGTCCATGCATTAAGTGGGCTTTTATTAGGGGAAATATGAAGGATTTTTGATCTAGGTATAATATTTCCAATATAAAGTTATTGCCCATGCAGATGTTTCTTAATTAATTAACGATGAGAGTCAGGTTAAGCGTTGTTATTCAACTTATATATTGACTAACTAAAATTTATTTTTTGCGTATGGGGTGTTTCTTTGTAAGGGACATCTTGATGATAAATATTGAATGTCCGTCGTTTCTGGTCAGTGACTCCAATAAATACTAAGGAAAAAAGAACAAGGGTTGAATGCTATAGGGAAAACGCTTTGTCGTTATAAAGTTTGATTTATTCCGTTAGATCTTTAATTTCATGTCTAGAATCTATTCATCTTATAGGTTACCAATTTTTGTATCTTGAATAGTAACAGATAAATTTAAGCGTCGATTGACACTAAGAGGATAAAATCATAACTATAGAGATCACATAACAATATAAATTGTCATACTATTAATATTTAATTTGTAGGATTAATAAATAGACTTATATTGAGGTGTTTTCTTTCAGCAAAATTCATATCGAAAGGGATTTAGTTAGATTTGGCATGTATAAATAAAAATAAAAAATTAACAATTAATCCCTTTATTTATTGGTTTTTCGTTTGATTTACACGAAGATAATCAATCCTTTCAGCTAATAATAAATCAAATTAATTATTCCATACTTGAATAATATTTCTTGTCAAACAAATATAGATAGAATCAGTTGTATTATAAATATAGCTGAATAAAACACGATCTATATCACTCATTTGGGTTATTGTAGTACAATTAAAATTGAGTTTATTTATAATCACTTTAAACAAACACTCATAAGGATAAAATAATGGATCTAAATACGACGATAGTAGGAGTCTATTTCCTATTTTTGATAGCAATAGGTTGGATGTTCAGAAAATTTACCTCTACGACAAGTGATTACTTCCGTGGGGGCGGTAACATGTTGTGGTGGATGGTTGGTGCTACTGCGTTTATGACTCAGTTTAGTGCGTGGACATTTACCGGTGCCGCTGGTAAAGCCTATAACGATGGTTTTGCTGTTGCGATGATTTTCATTGCAAACGCATTTGGTTACTTTATGAACTACGCGTATTTCGCGCCTAAATTCCGTCAACTTCGTGTTGTCACGGTTATTGAAGCAATCCGCATGCGTTTTGGTAACAAAAATGAACAGGTATTTACCTGGGCAAGTATGCCAACGAGTATGGTTTCAGCGGGTATTTGGTTAAATGGTCTTGCGATTATTGCTTCGGGTATTTTTGGTTTTGATATGAACACAACCATTATTCTTACTGGATTAGTGGTATTGGTTATGTCTGTAACGGGTGGCTCTTGGGCCGTTATCGCATCTGACTTTATGCAGATGGTTATCATTATGGCTGTTACCATTACGTGTGCTGTTGTGGCGATTATTCATGGCGGCGGTGTTGGTGAAATCATCAATAATTTCCCACTTGAAGAAGGTGCTTCTTTCTTAGCCGGTAATGATTTGAACTACACTAGTATCTTCGCTATCTGGGCGGTATTTATCTTCATTAAACAGTTCAGTATTACTAATAATATGTTGAACTCTTACCGTTATCTTGCAGCAAAAGACTCTAAGAATGCGAAAAAAGCAGCATTACTTGCTTGTATTCTGATGACAATGGGCCCAATGATTTGGTTTATGCCAAGTTGGTTTGTGGCTGGTCAAGGTGTTGATCTTGCGACAATCTATCCAGAAATGGGTAAAAAAGCAGCGGATTACTCTTACCTTTACTTTGTTGAGCAATACATGCCAGCGGGTATGGTGGGGCTGTTAATTTCAGGTATGTTCGCAGCAACAATGTCTTCTATGGACTCAGGTCTTAACCGTAACTCTGGTATCTTCGTTAAAAACTTCTACGAACCAGTACTACGTAAATTTGAAGCTTCTGAAAATGAATTAGTATTTGTGTCTAAAATCACTTCTACCGTATGTGGTGTGTTGATTATTTTAGTAGCACTTTACATTAACTCATTAAAAGGTATGAGCTTATTTGATGCAATGATGAACGTTGGTGCATTTATTGGGTTCCCAATGACCATTCCAGCTTTCCTTGGGTTCTTTATCCGTAAAACGCCTGACTGGGCGGGTTGGGGTACATTAGTTGTTGGTGGTTTTGTTTCTTACTTTGTCGGTGTTCATGTAAGTGCAGAGACTATTTCTAACCTATTCAACTTAGATACACTAACGCATCGTGAATGGTCTGACTTGAAAGTAGCCGTTGGTCTTATCTCTCATATCGTATTGACAGGTGGTTTCTTCTTAGTGTCTACCTTCTTCTATACTAAATTGTCAGATTCTCGTGAAAAAGATGTTGATAAATTCTTCAATAACTTATCAACGCCATTAGTATCTGAAGGTACAGCGCAACAAAAACTTGATAATAGCCAACGTAAAATGTTGGGTACATTAATCGGTGTTGCTGGTCTTGCAATTATGGCGATGTTTGCACTATCTAATCCAATGTGGGGACGTTGTATCTTCCTACTTTGTGGTGGTATTGTACTCGGTGTTGGTGTTGTATTGGTCAAAGCTGTTGATGGTTCAGTTGAAAAAGACGATGTGACTATGTCAGAAGGTTAATACTTTTTAACGATTAAGCACATTTATTAAGCAGCCATAATTAATGGCTGCTTTTTTTTACCTGTTTTTTGTCGGTAATTTATTAACCGTTAATCCATGTCATTGTTCTGCGGTGAGACTATCCTATATACCCGTTACCAAACGCTAGAGTCAATATTGAACCGGGTTGTGTTTCATTTATTTTTCTGTCTTTCCATCGAAAACATCAACACTTGCAATGCGCGTTAATATCGATTCTTATTGTAATACAAATTAATCCATCGATTATATCCGAATTATTTTTGTGTTTTCATTTGTTATCAGGTAGTTACTATCTAAATATTTATTTGGCATTCATTTTTATATTTACAAGCAAAGAAATAAATGTGATTGAAATCATTCTTTTATGATGATTTTGTGGGATTATATTTCATATTGTATTACTTTATAGGTAATTTTTTCGTTAAACCTATCCTTAGGGGAATCACTATCATGACAAGACAACCAATTTTGCTTAATGAAGTAGAAATTGCCGCGCTTAATAAAGAAGTAGGGCGCGCGAGTTTGATGGGCAAAACCATTGCGGCAAACCAAAAAGATGTTGATGCATTTATGCAATTACCCATTGATGTGCCAGGTCATGGTGAAGCAGGTGGTTACGAGCATAACCGCCATAAACAGAATTATACTTACATGAATTTAGCCGGCCGATTATTTCTTATTACTAAAGAACAGAAGTATTCGGATTTTGTTATCGCTCTTTTAACAGAATATGCTGATAAATACCTTACCTTTGATTTCCATGTTCAAAAAAACACAAACCCTACTGGCCGTTTATTTCATCAGATCTTAAATGAGCATTGTTGGTTGTTTTTCACTAGTTTAGCTTATTCATATGTCGCTTCTGAAATGACACAAGAGCAACGTGATTACATTGAAAGTCGTATTTTTGAGCCGATGCTTGAAATGTTCACGGTCAAATACGGACATGACTTTGATCGTATTCATAACCATGGGATCTGGGCGGTTGCTGCCGTTGGTATTTGTGGTCTAGCGGTTGGTAAACCTGAATATATGCATAAATCTGTTTATGGTTTAGAAAATAATGGCACAGGTGGCTTTTTGGCTCAGATTTCTAAATTATTCGCTCCTTCAGGTTATTACATGGAAGGGCCTTATTACCATCGTTATGCTATCCGTCCTACCTGTGTGTTTGCGGAAGTCATTCACCGCCATATGCCGGATATCGATATTTATAACTATAAAGATAAAGTGATCGGTAATACTGTCCAAGCGTTACTTTCAACAGCGTATCCAAATGGTGAATTCCCAGCATTAAACGATGCCTCGCATACTATGGGGATTACCGATATGGGGGTTCAAGTTGCGGTGAGTGTTTACAGCAAACATTACGGGTTAGATGATAACTTATTGGGTATGGCGAAGATCCAAAACAGTGTTTGGATGCACCCCTGTGGACTTGAGTTATCTAATGCCTATGAAGCTGCAAGTGTGAAACAAAACGTTGGTATGCCATTCTGGCCAAGTGTGGAGCTTAACGAAGGCCCCAATGGTGATAAAGGCGCACAGGGCTTTATCCGTATGCAGGATAAAACCGGTGATGTGTCACAATTAGTGATGAACTACGGTCAACACGGCATGGGACACGGTCACTTTGATACCTTAGGTATTACCTTCTTTAATCGCGGTCAAGAAGTGTTACGTGAATACGGTTTTGGTCGTTGGGTTAATGTCGAGCCTAAATTTGGTGGGCGTTACCTCGATGAAAATAAATTCTACGCACGTCAAACCATTGCACATAATGCCGTGACTATCGATGAAACATGCCAAAACTATTTTGATGTTGATCGCGCAGATAGCGTGCATGGTTTACCGCATTTCTTTAACGTAGACGATGCACAAATTAATGGCATGAGCGCCTTTGCCAATGACCACTTCGATGGGGTTGGTATGCAGCGTAGCGTGTTTATGCTTAAACTCGAGGAATTAGAAGCGCCATTATTGATTGATTTATACCGCTTACGCGCATCGGATGCGCATCAATATGATTATTCTCATCAATACCAAGGGCAAATCATCCGCACTAACTTTGATTACCAAGCCAATGCTGAAATGGATACCCTTGGCAGTAAAGATGGTTACCAACATCTTTGGCATGTAGCTACTGGCGCGGCGAAAGAAACGGCGCTTGTAAGCTGGTTACAAAACAATAGTTACTACACGTGGTTGGGAACAAGCTCCAATGCCGCTAGCGGCAGTTGTGGTGACGTGACCTTTACCCGCAGTGGCGCCAATGACCCAAGCTTTAACCTGCGCAGTGAGCCTGGGTTTATGCTTAGAAGCCAAGGTGACACCACCTTATTCGCCTCGGTAGTAGAAACCCACGGTTTCTTCAACGAAGAGTTTGAGCAGTCAGTGAATGCACGTGGTCAAGTCTCTAATATCCGTGTTATAGGGCATAACGACAGTGGCTCTGTTGTTGAAATTACCACGGGCGCTTCCGTGGTGACCTTAATGGTCAGCAACCAAGCCGATTGCACCGACACGACCGCCCATCATCTCGAATTTAACGGACAATCTTATAGTTGGTCAGGCACCTTTTCACTTGATGTGAATGCGACCGAGCAGGAGAAATAAACATGAGTTACCAACCCTTATTAATGAATTTTGAAGAAGCTGCTGAGCTGCGTAAGACCCTCGGTACAGACACCTTATTAGGTAACGCACTGGCGCGCGATATTGCCCAAACCGATGCGTATATGGCCGATGTTGGCATTGAAGTCCCAGGCCATGGTGAAGGCGGTGGTTACGAGCATAACCGCCATAAACAAAACTACATCCATATGGATTTAGCCGGGCGTTTATTCCTTATCACCGAAGACAGCAAATACCGTGATTATATCGTTGATATGTTGATTGCCTACGCGACCATTTATCCAACGATTGAGAGTAATGTCAGTTTAGATTCTAACCCACCGGGTAAGCTGTTCCATCAAACGCTGAATGAAAACATGTGGATGCTGTATGCCTCTTGTGCCTATAGCTGCATTTATCACACGCTTTCTGATGCACAAAAGCAACAGATTGAAGATGACTTACTAAAACAAATGATAGAGATGTTCGTGGTCACCTACGGACATGACTTTGATATCATTCATAACCATGGTCTTTGGGCCGTGGCTGCGGTCGGTATTTGTGGTTACGCAATTAATGACCAAGCGTCGGTAGATAAAGCCCTGTACGGTTTGAAAATGGATAAAGTGAGCGGCGGTTTCCTTGCCCAACTTGACCAATTATTCTCACCAGACGGTTACTACATGGAAGGGCCGTATTACCATCGCTTCTCACTGCGTCCGATTTATCTGTTTGCCGAAGCCATTGAGCGCCGTCAACCAGAGATTGGAATTTACGAATTTAATAATAGCGTGATTAAAACCACCTCTTATTCAGTATTCAAAACCGCCTTCCCTGATGGTACCTTGCCAGCACTCAACGATTCATCGAAAACCATTTCGATTAACGACGAAGGCGTTATTATGGCAACCAGCGTCTGTTATCACCGTTACGAGCAAACGGATACCTTACTGGGAATGGCTAATCACCAACAAAATGTATGGGTACATATTGCCGGTAAAACGTTATCCGATGCTGTTGATGCAGCCGATGAAATCAAACCCTTTAACTGGGGTAGCTTATTTGTTACCGATGGACCGAAAGGCGAAAAGGGCGGCGTGAGTATTCTGCGTCATCGTGATAGCCAAGATGACGATACCATGGCACTGATTTGGTTTGGTCAGCATGGCAGTGACCATCAATACCACTCTGCACTTGACCATGGTCACTACGATGGATTACACCTGAGCGTCTTTAACCGTGGGCAAGAAGTCTTACACGATTACGGGTTTGGTCGTTGGGTTAACGTTGAGCCAAAATTCGGTGGACGTTATATCCCTGAAAACAAATCTTACTGTAAACAAACCGTGTCACATAACACGGTGACCGTTGACCAGAAGACCCAAAACAAATTTAACACTGCGCTTGCTGAAACCAAGTTTGGTCAAAACCACTTCTTCAAAGCAGATGATGACACACTGCAGGGGATGAGTGGGCGTATCTCTGATTACTACGATGGCGTGGATATGCAACGTAGCGTGTTATTAGCCGAGATTGAAGAGTTTGAAAAAACACTGGTGATTGATATCTACCGTATCAAAGCCGATGCTGAGCATCAGTATGACTTACCGGTTCACCACAGTGGCCAAATTATGCGTACCGACTTTGATTACCAGGTTGAAAGCAAGCTTAAACCATTGGGTGCAGATAACGGTTACCAGCACCTATGGCGAGTTGGCTCTGGCAAGGTTGATAACGGCTCATTGGTCAGTTGGTTACACGGTAATAGTTATTACTCCATGGTGAGCAGTGCGACACAAGACAGTGAAGTCATCTTCGCGCGTTTGGGGGCAACGGACCCAGACTTCAATCTGCGCAGTGAGCCTGCGTTTATTTTACGTCAGACCGGGCAAGACCATGTATTTGCATCAGTATTAGAAACGCACGGTTACTTTAACGAATCGATTGAAGCGTCAGTTGGCGCCCGTGGATTGGTTGAATCGGTGACGGTTGTGGGCGATAACGAAGTGGGTACTGTAATAAGCATACACACCACGACGGGTAATACTTATCTGTATGGTATTTCCAACCAAGCAGAGGCAGCACAAGCGGGGGCGCACAGTGTGACCTTTGCGGGTGAGTCTTATACGTGGACGGGGGCTTTTGCGGCGCTTTAGCCTTTAGCAGCGCTGGAAGTTGAGCCTATAGTTCAGCCTTAAGCTGAGGTTAAGACACATAGCGAGCCGATTGGATTTGATTAACGAAGTTGATCAGAGTCAATCGGCTTTTTTTATGTCCAGTTGTATTAAGTAACCTCAATACTGATCTATACCTATTTCCACTCAATATTCATTTATCAGTCACTGGATCGGATAGCAAGACAAGCTGTGAGGCCAGCCACTTTGTTGTTATTAAATTCTTGATTTACCCCGTGAGATCTTCAACTTTATTCTTCTCTAGAACCTGTTCTCCTTAGAGCCTATTTTCCTATTATAAACACCTATTAATTAGTGTTTAACCTCATCTTAAATTACCAATTCATCAAATGGTTGACCAATTGTCAATAATAATGTGATTTTGGTCTATTAATTAACCTGTTCCTTTTGACCAATTATTTCTAAAAGCACAATATAACCCTACATTAAATTGTAGTATTAAATGAGTTATTGACATGTTTGCTCATCTTAAACAATTTTTCCCTGTTTATATGGGTTTTTGATGAGTTTTTTTATTCTACTGAAGCTATTTATGCATATTTATTAAATGGGTGACAGGTCAACCTATTTTAGTGGTGATACATTGTTAATAAATGCTTCTTTTTTCTAAAGGTAATGATATGGAACAAACATGGCGTTGGTATGGACCGGATGATCCGGTGTCATTGAATGATGTTAGACAATCTGGTGCGACGGGGATTGTCACCGCACTTCATCATATACCGAATGGTGATATCTGGCCTATTGATGAAATTATGCAACGTAAAAGCATCATTGAAGCGAAAGGGCTCCGATGGTCCGTTGTTGAAAGTGTACCTGTTCATGAAAATATCAAAACAAGAACAGGTAACTACCCGTTATTAATCAATAACTATATTCAAACATTAATCAATCTTGCTAAATCTGGCATAAATACGGTTTGTTATAACTTCATGCCGGTTATCGACTGGACCCGCACCGATCTTGATTTTGAATTAGAAGATGGTGCAAAAGCATTACGATTTGACCATATTGCATTTGTTGCTTTCGAACTTTATATCCTAAAAAGGCCGGGAGCTGAAAGTCAATATAGTCAGGATGAGAAAGTACAGGCACATCGTTATTTTGAAAGTATGTCGGCAACACAGATTGGTAAGCTGACTGCAAATATTATTGCAGGTTTACCTGGTGCAGAGGAAGGTTACACACTTGCAGAGTTCCAGCGTCAATTAGATAAATATAAACATATCGATAAACAGCAATTACGTGAACATTTAGTTTATTTTCTAACTTGTGTTATGCCTACCTGTGATCAATACGGTGTCAAACTTGCCATTCATCCGGATGATCCACCTCGTCCAATTTGTGGTTTACCGCGTGTTATGTCTACCGCCGAAGATATCCAATGGTTGGTTAATAAAATACCAAGTATTAATAATGGATTAACTATGTGCACGGGCTCATATGGTGTGCGTCGTGATAATAATCTTGTAGATATGATTAAAACCTACGGCGACCGAATCCATTTTATCCATTTGCGCTCAACTAAGCGTGAAGAAAATCCCAATACGTTTCATGAAGCATCGCACCTTGATGGTGATGTTGACATGTTTGCTGTCACTAAAGCAATTATAGCGCAAGAGCAGAGTGGAACAGGGTCAAGGGCGATACCGATGCGTCCCGATCATGGGCATCAAATGTTGGATGATTTAAATAAGAAAACAAATCCGGGGTATTCAGCAATAGGGCGGCTAAAAGGTTTAGCTGAAGTACGTGGACTAGAAATGGCTATCAAACGATCAGCCAATATTTTTTAACTAAGGGTTATATATTATGAATATAGATATTTTTATTGTACTTATTTATTTTGCATTTCTAATGGCTGTCGGCTGGATGTTCCGTAGTGCTTCCTCTTCGACCAGTGATTACTTTCGTGGGGGCGGTAAAATGTTGTGGTGGATGGTTGGTTCTACCGCTTTTATGACGGCATTAAGTGCGATGACCTTTACTGGGGTGATGGGGAAAGCATTAACCTCGGGTTTGTCTATCGTGGTTATCTTTTTTGCCAATGCACTCGGGTATTTTTGTAACTATTTATTCTTTGCTGCTAAAGCAAGACAAATGCGTGTTATTAGCCCAATCCAAGGTATCCGCATGCGCTTTGGACCGGTTAGTGAACAAGTCTTTACCTGGGCTACGGTGCCATCAAGTGTATTACAAGCATCACTTTGGCTAAATGCCCTAGCGATATTTGCCAGTGCCGTATTCAATATTGCTATTAGCGATACGATTATTGCAGCGGGACTGGTTGTATTGTTTATGTCCTTAATTGGCGGTAGTTGGGCGGTTGTTGCGTCTGATTTCTTACAAATGATTATTATCACCGTGGTTACTTTTATTGCGACTTTAGTTGCAATTTGGAAGGCCGGTGGTGTGATGCCGATACTCGATAAAGGTTTAACTATCGAACCTTTCGTGGGGGATGGTTATAGCTACGGTTATTTATTCGTTGGTTGGTTTATTTGTATTTTCGTTAAACAATTCTTTAGTACCAATAATATGATTGATTCGTATCGTTTCGTTGCCGCTAAAGACACACGAAATGCACGTAAAGCCGCTATATTAGCTTGTGTTCTAATGACAGTTGGTCCATTTATTTGGTTCCTACCAGCATGGTATGTTGCCGGTGTTTATCCCGATACAAGTACTTGGGGCCTAGAAGCGTTAGGCGCTAAAGTGACCGATGCAACATATTTTGTCTTTGTTCGAAACGAAATGCCATTGGGGATGATCGGCTTGATGATGTCGGCAATGTTTGCGGCGACAATGTCATCAATGGATTCTGCGCTTAACCGTAATGCAGGCATCTTTATCAAAAATGTATATGAACCGTACATCAATAAAAATGCAACTGAGAAAAAACTCATGTTTGCCAGTAAAGTGACCACTATTGTGTTTGGTTTGTTAATTATCTTTGCCGGTCTATTAATGAGTGAACTAAAAAGCTTCGGATTATTCGATGCGTTAATGTTGGTTAGCACATTGGTCGCATTCCCTGTACTTATTCCATCATTACTTTGTTTCTTTATTAAAAAAACACCCGACTGGTCTGGTTGGGCAACTATTTTAGTGGGAGCTTGTGTATCTGCTGTTATTGCTTTTGTTATTACACCAGAAATGGTTCAAAGCGTATTTGATTTACCAAATCCGTTATCTGCTCGTGAGTTTGCAGAAATGAAATCCATTACGATGGGGGTTACTGGGCATATCTTTATTACCGGTGGGTTCTTCTTATGTACGCAATTTTTCTATAAAGCGCCTGTGGGTGAACGTGCTAAAGAAATTAATAAATTCTTTACCAATGTTTCAACACCCGTTGTGGTTAAAACAACACAACAAACCATTGATATGGACAGTAAACAACAGTCTTTATTAGGTAAAGTATTATTAAGTGCCAGCCTATGTTTAAGCTTAATGGTGATTATTCCCAACCCAATTTGGGGTAAATTATTGTACATATTGATGTCATTAATTATTGGCTCAATCGGTATTTTATTACTTCGTGCTTCTAAGAAATATGCGGCAATTGAAAGTGAAGTAGAGAGTGTCGAGGACGTGGTAGTTAACTAGTCTAAGGTAATTAACACTCAGGGTAAGCTTATCTTACCCTGATTTTTTAGGTTTTAAATATGTCAGTTCAAATACAACACTGTGGTGAATTAACTGAGCAAGAGTTTAGAAAATTCACCTTGTATACATGTAATAGTAATAATGCATTAGATGATAAAGCGCGTGCAAAAATATTGGGTTTTCCCGACAATATCCGTATCGCACCAGGTGCAATTGTTCGTATTGATGATAACAATAATATTGGCTTCAATGCTTATATTGGTCTGTATAGCTATATTAATGGCGATGTCAGTATAGGTGACAATGTCTTTATTGGACCACACGCAAGCATTGTCGCTTCTAATCACCTTTACTCACCAGAAACAGATTCTTTTAGTGACCGTACTGACCTGCATAGGGGGAAAGTTGTTATTGAAAAAGGAGTTTGGTTAACGTCTGGTGTAGTTATTACTCCTGGCTGTACTATCGGACAATGCGCATTGATATGCAGTAATGCGGTCGTTACTAATAATGTCGCACCCTATGCCATTATGGCGGGTGCGCCCGCACAACAAATTGGCAAAATAGACCCTGAATCGGGTCAATATCATTGGAATAAAAAGGATAAATAATGATTGATTTAAAAAGAACGCACGATTTTCAATTGTTTATCTCTCCTAAAAATAATGAAACGGCGTTAACTAATCCGCCGAGTTTTAATTGGCCTGAAAGACAACAGGATAATAATTATTTTCTGATTATTGAAAATTTGAATGATGATCAAAAATGGACATGGGGAGATGTACATTCGCCTGTGCAGTTACATTTTAAATTTCCTGTTGGGGCTTATCGTTGGCAGGTTTTAAACGATAAGGGTGAGCAATCTAAGTGGATGAATTTTGTTATCGCTAAGGATACACATGATTATATTGCGCCTACGGCTTCGGATTTATTTTCATTATGTAAAAATAAATCACAATGGATGATGTATTTTGATGAAGATATCCCATTAGTCAGTAATAAACTAGATACCGCAACCTATCAAAAATTTATTAATACGGCTGAATTAGCCTGTGCTGATTCGGCGATATTTTATCCAGAACACTATAAACGCGGTGCCGAAGAAGGAAAAAGAACGGCAATTACGAATATGCGAGAGTGGATTGATCGTGATCTGATGGTGGCTTGTTTGCTCTATAAAATTTGGGGTAAGGAAGAAAGCGGTACTTTTGCCGTTAATCGCTTGTTGAAAATTGCGCAATGGAGTCCTGAAGGACCCGCGTCCTTATTACGTCCTTGTACCTGGGGCGATGAAGTTGGTTTATCACTCGCTCGGAATTTATTTCTGGCTTACCATTGGTTACAGCCATTACTGAAAGAGTCAGAAAAAGATTTTATTCGTCCCATGTTGATTCGGATTGCCCATCAAATGGAAATGCGACTTGAGCAAGATAACTTTAAACAATTCCCTGGGCATTCTCATACGTCGCGACTACCGGGTTATCTCGGTGTTGCTGCGTTAGTCTTGCATAAGGAATATGACTATGGCCTCTGTGAAAAGTGGTTAAATTATTCGTTAATGATTTACCGTGGTATTTTCCCTTTTTATGGTGGTCCTGATGGTAGTTGGGCTGAGGGCGCATTTTATTCATCTTCCTATTCAAAATGGCATCATCCATTCTTTTTATCCGTCGAAAGACTGAGTGGTTTTTCCTTTTACAATCATCCTTTCTATAAAGAATATGCAAATTTCGCGATTGATTTTGTTATTTCTGAAGATGATGTCCATCCCTTTGGAGATGGTTTTTGGTGTAAAAGAGAAAGTGTTGAATGGCCTGGTTTCTTTTCGCAAAATCCGCTTAGTATTTATGCGGAAAGATTTGGTGATGCAGGTGCCGTTATTCATCATGAGCGTTTAAAAAAACAGATATATGCGTATCAATTGCATGTGTTAGATGTTATTCCAACGGTTAAACAAATTGATGTTATCAAGCAGAAATTTTTACCGATTAAACAAAAAAGCCATAAAAATGGGTATAACAAGTTTTATAGTTATGCGGGTTTTGGGATTTCTGAATATGCGGATTCACGTTTGTTTTTCCGTGCGAGCTTTTTTGGCAATAGCTCTCATCGACATGCCGATCAAGGCAATATTACCTTAATGGATAAACATGTGGGTGTGTTAGTGCCAACGGGCAGTTATGGATACCGGTTTGGTAGTTCTCACCATCGTTTATGGACACGTCAGACCAAAGCGCATAATTTACCCTTGATTAATTATCAAGGGCAACTTATTGATAGCGAAATGGCAACGGGCGAACTACTTGAGTCTGAATCAAATCGATATTGGACGTATCATCGTATCGATTTATCAAAGGCCTATGAAGATGCGCATACATTTAACCGGCATTTAATTCTGATTGCTGACGTTGGTTTGATTATTATCGATGATATTGATTTACTTGAAGCACAATCGATTCAGTGGCGATTGCATAGTCAAATGGTCGCAAGAGAATCTGAAAATGCTGTTTTGTTGAATAATATCGATACTCAATATATTTGTACACTGCAAAGCGATTACGGTATTTCACCGTCTATTCAACATGGATATGAAGAAGAAGATAATACCACTGATAATGTACTTTCGGATGCGTCGGACGATGTTTATCATTTCGAATGGGAGCTTGCTGCACGTACATCGCATCATATTGTTGCGAGTTGTGTAAAAGCGGGGTGTGAAATATCTTATCAAGCAGGTAAGTTGATGATTAATAAAAATAAAATGTCGATTGTAATCGATCTTTCCGACGATGAAGTTATGATCGCGAAGGTTTAATACCATTTGTATCTTGAATGGGTATAAATAAAAAGGGCTTATATAAAAGCCCTTTTTGCATTGTTTAACGAAATGATTAAATTATGCAGTGGTGACTTCAGGTGGATAGCATTCTAGTATTTCTGTTCCGAGTTCGGATTCAATTATAATTGAGTCAATGCCGGCAGGGCAGAAGAACTTATCATATTGGCTTAAGTGCAAGGTTTCATCGCCACAGGTAATAATACAATTTCCTTTGGTGACAATACCAATATAAAAATCATCTTCAGCTTTTTCAACTGTTCCCATTACCGTTGACTTACATACTCTAAAGCTAGGTGTTGTTGTCGCGTCTATTAACGATACTTTTTGTGATTGAGCATTGTATTGACGAACCACGTCGGGTGATTGTTGGTATTGTTTTCTAATATCATCGACTGAATATTGCTGATAATCAAAAACATCAAGACAAAAGTCGAGGCCTTTTTTCATGAACCGTGCTTCTTCAGGCATCGTATACCCTGATTTTGAGAACTCAAATCGCACCGCTAGATCAGAAGGTTCCATGATTTCAATAATAAGAATACCTTCACCAATGGCATGTGGCATACCACCGGGAATATAAAAACAATCACCGGGTTTAATTTTAATTTTCTCAAAACAGTTTTCCATCGCTTCAATATTCTGCGTTTCAATCATGTTTTTGAAATCAGTGCGAGTAGGGGGCTGTTGAAATCCTAAATAAATATAAGGTTCTGCTATTTCCTCCCGGGCTTCTAACACATAATAAGCTTCAGCTTTACCGCATTTAGAATTTAAATATTGCTGTGCAAATTCTGCTGTTGGATGCGCTTGAAAATGTAACCGAACCGATGAATCTAAGTATTTAACCAATAACATGGGATTAAGATCAAAGGCTTCAACATGTTCCTTACCCAAAAAATATGCCGGATCTTGTTTAATAAGTTGGTCAAATTTCACCTGTTCATTGGCAATGGTTGCTTCAGATAAACCTTCCAAAATATCTTCTCGGCCAAGGTTAATAGCGCGGGTTGTCGAGCCTATCCAATCTTCAGGAAAATGGGTGTCTTCAGGTGTTTCTGCACCATTCATTTGATCTAATATTTTACCACCCGTATAGGTACGCCAGACTCTATTCTGACTAAATGTGGCTAAGTGTCCTTTATAATTCATTATATAGTTTTCCTATTATAGAAATGATTTTATAGTGGCTTTTGCACCAAGACTAAGTAGAGATTTATAAGCCGTTATAATCTGTTCAACGAGTTCAGTATCTTCAATTAATTGCGTACCAAAAATGGTCGCGATATTTAAGAATGCCATGACGGTTTCTTGTGGAGAAAGGCTTTGTGCATAAATACGCGTGAATTCTTCAATTAATGGATCGCGTACATCAATGGCATTGCCCGATTCATCGGTTTGACTAACGTATTTAATCCATGCAGCGATACCTAATGGTAACCATTTGCTAGTGAGTTTATTTTCTCGAAGAACAAGTAAGGATTCACAAAAACGAGCGGGTAATTTCTGACTACCATCCATGGCTATCTGCCAAGTGCGATGTTGTAAACTGGTATTCGAAAAACGTTCAATTAATTGTTCTGCGTATTGTTGAAGATCCACACCCGCTGGCATGTTCAATGTCTTACTTTGTTCTTGGACCATCAACTCGATGGTCGCTTGACGATAGTCTGCATTTGCCATTGCTTCAGAAATATAATCAAATCCACCTAAGTAACCTAAATAAGCAAGAAAGGAATGACTGCCATTTAACATTCTCAATTTCATTTGTTCAAAGGGGATGACGTTGTCAACAAACTGCGCGCCTACCTTATCCCATTCCGGTCGACCATTGACAAAGTTATCTTCAATAATCCATTGTCGGAATGGTTCACAGACAACACCACAGGGGTCGTCAACACCGAGTAATTCAGCCATTTCTTTTTGATCGTCACTGGTGATCGCAGGGGAAATTCTATCAACCATTGAACAGGGGAATGTTACATTTTCACTAATCCAAGACGCTAATTCAGTATCAATGGATTGAACATATTCCGATACAACCTGCTGCGTTAAATGGCCATTATTTTGTAAATTATCACAGGATAAAACAGTAAAAGCAGGTAAACCGCGTTCTTTTCGGGTACGTAATGCTTCAACAATATAACCAATAGCAGATTGTGGTTGAGATGGGTTGGCTAGGTCATGTTTAATTAATGGATTGTTGGTATCTAATTTGCCCGATTGAATATCGGCACAATATCCTTTTTCTGTGATTGTCATTGTAACGACAGAAATCTGAGGTTCGCTCATTTTCTCAATAATCGTTTGAATACCATCTAAATTGGGTTGTAATGCATCGACAATAGCACCTGATATTTTTACCGTGGAAGCGGTTGCTCCTTTCTCAAGGACGGAGTAAAGGTGTTGTTGGTCACGTAATTGTTTTACTAATTCTTCGCCACCAAATAAATTGACTTCACATATTCCCCAGTCACTGCCCGTTGTTCTACTTAATTCACTGGTATATAAGCATTGGTGGGCTCTATGAAAGGCACCAAAACCTAAATGAATAATTTTAGTGTCGAGTGTAGAACGGTCAAATCCCACATTAATGATACTTTTGGCAAGCTCAGTATTCGATATATTTTTCATATTTCCACTCTTTTTAAGGCGTTAATAATAGCAATGAAGATTAACCTCAATTTAAATAAGCAAATCGGTTGCACACTGTTATTGCGTCAATGATTTGTGTTGGACATGTATACATGTACGGTCCACTACAACTATTGAATGTGATGACAGTAAAGTAAATTACGATTCTATGATCAGAAGAAGGTTAATTAACGTTAGTCTACTATACATTATTGGTTGACCAGAAAGTAGCGTGTAGATGTGATCGACATCACCAATAGAAATAAGTCGATAAAAAATTTAAATTAATTTTGCGTTAATGTGAGGAATAAATATGCAATAACCCCTGCATGGCTTGATTGTAGTGGTTAATTGATATCTAATAACATAAATATAGTTAATACTAAATTTATGCTAAAACGTGAAGTTGGTAAACCAATTTATCTATGTTGTGATTTTGGTCAACTAATTGTAGGGAAGGTTTTGACATTTAGCGATAAACCATGACAATTAACGTTATTAGATTAGTAACAGCTTAACTTCCAATAAGCAACATTGAACTCTTCACCTTTAATTATCTGGATAGCAATATGGCGGTAAATACAAGACCTTATCAAAAGGTTGGTGCGCAATTAAAACAACAACTTACTGATGGACACTATGTCATTGGCGACAGATTTCCTCCTGAAAGAGAAATCGCTGCACATTTAAATGTTAGCCGAACGGTTGTGCGTGAAGCAATTATTATGCTTGAACTTGAAGAATTGATTGAAGTGCGTATGGGATCAGGGACATATGTGCTTAATTTGCCTAATCAAATCAAGGGGAAAGCACCTAAGGTCAAGTTTAGCGATGTTGGACCTTTTGAGATGTTACAGGCAAGACAGTTACTCGAAAGTAATATTGCTGAATTTGCAGCAGTACAAGTCACGCCAAGCGATATTATTAAAATGCGTAATGCCCTTGAGCTAGAAAAACAAGAGCTGGCAAATCAGTATATTGAATCCGAAGGGGATAAAAACTTTCACCTATATATTGCAGAAGCAACACAAAACTCAGTATTGGTTGAAATGTTTAAATTTTCATGGGGAATGCGAGAAAGTAGCGCAATGTGGAGTGCGCTTCATACCCGTATAAATACTATTGATTACCGGAGAGAATGGTTAACTGATCACGAAAAAATTCTTAGTGCGCTACAACGTAAGGATTCAATTTCTGCAAAGAATGCGATGTGGCAACATCTTGAAAATGTAAAAAATATTTTATTCGAACTATCTGATACTGAAGATCCTGATTTTGATGGTTATCTATTCAGTTCAAATCCGGTTGTACATTTAAATCAACGATAAATTTCACTACTCATCGCTTTTATAAGCATTAACTGACTGAAAAGGTAATACTATGGAACAGACATGGCGTTGGTATGGACCAAATGACTCTGTATCTTTGAATGATATTAAACAATCTGGTGCCACGGGAATCGTTACTGCGCTACACCATATTGCAAATGGCGAAGTGTGGAGTAAAGAAGAGATTTTAACGCGAAAAAATCTAATTGAGTCAAAAGGACTAACTTGGTCAGTGGTCGAGAGTGTACCTGTTCATGAAGCAATTAAAACGCGTTCTGGTAATTATCAAGCACTCATCGAAAATTATAAACAGACATTAATCAACTTAGCTGAGTGTGATATCAAAACCGTTTGTTATAACTTTATGCCGGTTATTGATTGGACTCGAACAGATTTAGAATATGAATTAGAAGACGGCTCGAAGGCATTACGTTTCGATCATATTGCCTTTGCTGCATTCGAGCTCTATATACTTAAGCGGACGGGTGCAGAAGAGACCTATACAAGTGAAGAACAAGCTCAAGCACTTGATTATTATAACAAAATGACCGATGCTGATATTAAAAAGTTAACGGCTAATATTATTGCAGGTTTACCAGGTGCAGAAGAAGGTTACACGTTAGCGGCTTTCCAACAACAGCTTGATAAATATAAAGATATCGATAAAGATCAATTACGTCAAAATCTTGCTGAATTTCTTAACTGTTTGATTCCGACCTGTGATCAATATGGCTTAAAATTAGCGATTCATCCGGATGATCCACCAAAACCAATTTGTGGCTTACCTCGTATAATGTCGACCGATGAAGATATTAAATGGTTAGTAAACGAAATTCCAAGTATTAATAATGGCTTAACAATGTGTACTGGTTCTTATGGTGTACGCAGTGATAACAATCTGGTCGAAATGATCCAAACCCATGGTGAACGAGTTCACTTTATTCATCTACGCTCAACACGTAGAGAAGATAATCCAAATAGCTTCCATGAAGCATCGCATTTAGACGGTGACGTTGATATGTATTCGGTTACTCGTGCAATCGTTGAGCAGGAACTCAAAAGAGGGAAAAATTCAGGCATTCCAATGCGACCGGATCATGGGCATCAAATCCTTGATGATTTGAATAAAACCACGAATCCTGGTTATTCAGCAATAGGGCGCTTAAAAGGATTAGCAGAAGTACGTGGTTTAGAAATGGCTATTAAACGAGGACTCGATACCAATAACTAAACGGCAAGATATGAAAGTATAAAAGAGATTTAAATTAGCCAGTGACGTGTTTCTTATAGTAAATAGCGTGATTGGCTTTTTTATGAGGTTCAATAAAGGTTACTTCTGGTGTTACTTGAATAAAAAATGAGTGCAATATTTTTATCAATGCAATTATGTAATGTATTGAATAGTAAGGATAATAAGTAGGATTTTTTTATTTATAAATGGTGCTCGCTACTGGACTCGAACCAGTGACCCACGCCATGTCATGGCGGTACTCTACCAACTGAGCTAAGCGAGCATTTAGTTGGTTGCTTTTGAAAGCAGGGAGATTTTGCTTTATCTCTGCATAAGAGTCAACACTTCTTTTAACCTTTTAGTTTGTTTGATGTTTTTTTATGCTAAATGGTTTTATAAAACAAACAAAAGGGGATTGTTGTGTATTTATATACGAATTAAAAGAAGGTGGTTATTCTGACTAGTGTGAAAGTTGTGAGGTAAATGATGTAATCTGAATAGGTATTTGAGGTGATAACGTGTTTTTATTGAAGCTTGAAATATCGATTGAACTCAAATTGTGAGTAAAAGTTAATATTCATTAAGTAAGCTATCGTGTCTATGAATTAAACCTTATTTGTTAATAATACTTTTATTAAGATGGTGAAAATTAACATAAATAATGTAAGCTAGTTGTTTAAGTGAGCAAAGCGATTAATTAGTAATCATACGATAAATTAAACACAAAAATCATTTGACGAGCTTGCTTCAACTCAGTAATATTCGCCCCGTTGTTAGGCAGCAGAGCTTCTAATGATATATAGGTGGTTCACTTAACTTGTTAGTGTATCTCCATGTGGTTATAAAGAGTTGAACCAGAGAGTTTGACCCGTAATATATAACTGCTAAATAAAGTAATAAATACTCGGTGATTAGCACAGTTTATTAGTGCATCTCCATGTGGTTATAAAAAGTTGAACCAGAGGGTTTGACCCGTAATATATAACTGCTAAATAAAGTAATAAATACTCGGTGATTAGCGCAGCTTGTTAGTGCATCTCCTTGTGGTTATAAAGAGTTGGACCAGAGGGTTTGACCCGTAATATATAACTGCTAAATAAAGTAGTAAATACTCGGTGATTAGCGCAGCTTGGTAGCGCATCTGGTTTGGGACCAGAGGGTCAGAGGTTCGAATCCTCTATCACCGACCACATTTATAATAGTAAGTTTATTGTTATTAACGTACTATTTAGTTGAACATGATAATTAAAAGATGACTTAGGTATTAAATCTAAGATTCTTTATTTTCAATCAACAAATTTTAGAAGCCAACTATGCGCCCTTAGCTCAGTTGGATAGAGCAACGGCCTTCTAAGCCGTAGGCCACAGGTTCGAATCCTGTAGGGCGTACCATTTTTAAAAGATAGTGGCGGATGTAGCTCAGTTGGTAGAGCCCCGGATTGTGATTCCGGTTGTCGCGGGTTCAATCCCCGTCATTCGCCCCATTTTTTAGAGATAAAAAGTTTAAATAGTTGCGGAAGTGGCGGAATTGGTAGACGCGCTAGATTTAGGTTCTAGTATCGTAAGGTGTGAGAGTTCAAGTCTCTCTTTCCGCACCATTTAAACTAAAATTAAAGATGGGCGATTAGCTCAGTTGGGAGAGCACCGCCCTTACAAGGCGGGGGTCACTGGTTCAAGCCCAGTATCGCCCACCATCTTTAACTATTTCGGTGATTAGCGCAGCTTGGTAGCGCATCTGGTTTGGGACCAGAGGGTCAGAGGTTCGAATCCTCTATCACCGACCACATTAAGAAAGCCAGTAATATTGCAAGATGTTACGGGCTTTTTGCTTTTGGGATTTTAGTGAAGTACTTAAAGCGTTGATGTAGAAATTAAAGGCTGATTCCTATTGACTATCAATGAAACTTGCAGATTTAAGATCTGCTAATTGGGTTGAGGAAGCGGATTCTTTTATACTAGATGAAATATCACTTATCAGGATCGCAGGTTGATCTCCTGCCCGTGCGAGATCTTCTCCTTCTGGTGAGATAATTGCACTAAGGCCGGTATAGCGAAGGTTGCCTTCTTGGCCGCATAAATTGGCGTAAATAACAGTAACGCCATTTTCTAATGCACGTGCTCGGGCTAAGGTTTTGGGGACAGCAGTATGAGGAAACATATTGGCTGTTGGGTTAAAAACGACTTCCACTCCTTGCATTGCCATATTCCGAGTCGTTTCAGGAAATTCAATGTCATAACAAATGGATATACCGCATTGATAACCATTGAGGGTAAACACCGAAAAATTATCGCCTGCCACAAATAAGGCTTTTTCCTGGTCACCAAATAAAAAGACTTTGCGGTGGTGTCCTACTATTGTTCCATCTTTATCAACTGCAATTGCACTGTTATATATATCTTCATCTTTACGTTCAGGAAACCCCATTACAATTGCAATGGATTGTTCTATTGCGATGCGTTTTAACGTTGAGCATATATTGCCATCTAAAGGTTGCGCGAGTTGTTTTAATTGTGCATTACCAATGTTGTAACCGCTAATAAAAAGTTCAGGAAAGACCAGTACATCAACACCTAATTCACTCGCAGCTTTCGCTGTTGATTCTACAGTCTCAATGTTTTTATTTATATCACTGTGATATGGCGTGCCTTGGTAACATAATATTTTCAATCTTATACACCTTCTAAAATAAGTGTGGTAACTAAAAAGCAACCATCTGCTGCTAATTTTATTTTAATAAATTAGTCTTGATTCTATCGTGTTGTTAATGACATCAGAACTATTGAGTACAAACTCAAACGTTTTGTGTTTATTTAGGTTTTTAATTGCTTGAGTAAAGAGTTTAACCATTCCATCGTTTATTGGTTTTAAATAACCAAGCAATCGTAATAGGGGGCGACATTCTGGCGCCCAGCAAGTAAAGAATTAACCTTATTAAACATCAAAAGGAATTTTATTATGAGTGTGGCAATGTTGATATTTATTACTTACTTACTGACTCAATAAAGATCGCCTTGGCTATAATAAATTACTTCTAAACTATATCCTTTATATTTAATGATTTAAAACATAACCCATATATTACGTTAAGTATCATAATTAAATATATAGGAGGGGTATATAACCCCGGTGTGGTATGGTTTAATTGTGTTGGGATAAGGAGAAGTAAATTTGATAAAGAAAAACAAAACACAGGCCTTTAGCACTCAGCAAGATAAAGCATTAGCAGAGATGGTACGTTCGCTTGGTAATGCGAATTTCCCTGAAGCCCTGAGTCATTTTGTCGGGAAGGTTATCGACTTTGATAACTGTATCGTACTTGTATACCACAAGGATCATCATCCTGAAGAATTATATCGGGAGAGTTTAGATTCTCTCGTATACGAAAAAATACAGAGCCATTATGTAAAAGCCGCGTATTTGCTCGATCCATTTTATCATATGGTTCGTAATGGCATTCAATCAGGTATTCATTGTATTTTCGATTTGGCCCCAGACAAGTTTAAACAAACTAGTTATTTTCGTGAATACTATGATGGCACGACTTTAATTGATGAATTTGCCCTGTTTGCTCGGCTTGGCCATGAGACGACCTTAACGGTTTGTTTTGGGCGAGAACAAACAAGTGGTTCACTGTTTAGCAAGACCCAATTAAATACATTAAAATCCTTTGAAAGTGTATTGTCAGCGCTTTGTGCACAGCATTGGCGAAGTTATCAACCCAAAGATGGAAAAAATGTTGTTTTGCCACCAGTTACTCAACGTCTTCGAGTTGCAATGAAAAATCAACATAATATCTCACTTAGTCCTCGTCAAGCAGAGGTCGCGCTGTACATATTACAAGGGCATTCATCGCTATCAATTTCTCTGAACCTTAATATTAGTAAAGAGACGGTTAAAGTATTTCGTCGACAGCTTTATTCTAAATGTAATATTAGTTCTCAAGCTGAGTTATTCGCCTTGTTAATGCCTATATTCTCGATGCTCTAGTCAAACCTTCTTCTTGTCGATAAGTGTCCCTGTTCTGTATCTCGTTTGATAAAATGTGAAGGGCACTTGTTTTAAAGAAATTAATCGTAAAGTTAACTTCTAGCGTTAATGGGCTCCTTATTTTCTTCCGTTAAATAAATTAATAAAAGCGCCGATTAAAGCTTTTACATGCCACACGTTTTTCAAACTCATCCAGGTTATATCTGAAGCTAGATAGTAGTTAGGCTAATTGCGATTCACATTATATTGAAGCTAAAAATCGTCTTAGGTTACATCTTTTAAAAGTAGATCTTCGAAGTATCTGCATTGTGAGAGGTTTCAGTTGATTTTGTGTGAAAAGATTCGATAAACATCACCTAGCGGAAGTCCCGCACGATTAATTACAGTTTGCCGTTCTGTTGCAATAACAAAGGCTTTTTACCAAGGAAAGCATGACAAAACTAACGATTAATTGGGATGTGGGATTAAGTATTTGGTAAATATAATTAACATCAATATTTTAATATACCAATTGTTTATTTGTTTTTTACACAATTATTACATTATTGATAGGTATTATTTCTAGTCTGCCAGTAAAGCCGTATATATAAAATTATTAATATTCTATTAATCAGTTTCTTATATTTCATAGGCATACAATCAATATTATATGGATTCACCTCACTTTATTATAAAAGGAAATTTACATGCAGTTTAAAAGGAAAAAATTAGAATATTATTTCCCTACCGCCTATCAATTTAAACTAGCAACCCTAACGTCACTAATATTATTAGGTCTTAGTGGATGTGACTCGGACAGTTCTGATTCAGACACAACAGTGCTTAGTTCAACAACTGACAGCGTTTATCGTGTCAATAGTAGCAGTACAACAGAATCTCAAGATGGTGCAAGTTGGACTACAGCTTATAGCAGTATACAGGATGCGATTGATGCAGCAGAAACCAATGGCGGGGGGGAAGTTTGGGTAGCTGCTGGCACCTATACCCCAGTTATCGATGATGATGGAGATTCGGCTAGTTTCACTGAACGTCAAATGTCCTTTGAAATGGCTGCTGATGTCGATATCTACGGTGGTTTTGATGGAACTGAAACTGCACGTAGTGAACGAGATTGGAGTACAAATGAAACCATTTTAAGCGGAGAAATCGGTGACAGTAGTGATAGTAGCGATAACGCATTTCACGTTGTTACTGGTGTTAGCGATGCCATTATCGATGGTTTCACCATTAGCGATGGGTATGCCGTGCTCCGCGATGACGATTACGACGATGATGATTACTATGCCTGTGATGCAACGGATGCTATGGATGTTGACGAAGATAACGAAGACGATGAACTCCTTCGTGTTCTTAGTGGGTACTGTTATGTAGCTGGTGCTGGGATGATCAATATTCAAGCAGCACCAACGGTAGAGAATATAATTTTTGAAGATAACTACGCCAGTAAAGGTGGCGCGGTTTATAATATGGTGCTCGATTCATGGCCGATGACCAGTACAGAAGGTAATGATGCAGCTTATTTTGAAGATGTTATCTTCCGTCGTAACTTTGCCGGTGGACGTGGTGGTGCAGTTAATAATGACTTAATGACTAGCCCTACATTTGTTGATGTACAATTTATTGCCAACGAAACCTCCGATAAAGGGGGCGCGATGTATAACGATGCGGGGTGTTCTCCAGATATCTATAACGCGCTATTTTTGTATAATCAATCAGAACGCGGTAGTGCACTTATCGGTGATGGTAGTTCAAGCCCAATTACCGCTTATCTGACTTTCTATGGTAATACCGCTGATGATATTGGCGCTGCGCTTTACCAAGGTACTTATAGTGCCGAAGATGGTTTCTATAATGAGATGCAATTAAGCTATGGTCTGAGCCTAGGCAATAGCAGTGGTTCATCAAGTTCATCAATTGCTAACTGGCACGATGATAATGTATTGGTTGATGATACGACGGTACTGGAATATATCGATGGTGAATACCTCGGTAGCGATAATACATATGATGAATATCTGACTATTACTGATCTAGGTAATGACGTGTATAACGTTGTCAATAGTGATGCCTATGCGGATATAGGTTGGTCAGAAAGTCGTGATAGTAGTGATTGGGAGAGTGAACTCACAAATCTAACCCAAGAGCATTCCGAGTTTTATACCGATCTTCCGTACGACACGGCTTGTATCGATAATTCCAGTAGTGATGATGCAGATAATTGGTATGTGGATGCCAATGCGAGTGGTAATAATGATGGCAGTAGCTGGACTGATGCATTTACCGAACTTTCTGATGCCATGGATAATTCTGATTGTTACGATAACATTTATGTATCCGGTAGCACTGATGAAGAAACTATCTATTTACCAACAGCGCAAGATGGCCTTGAAGAACGTGAAGCTGCTTTTGTGCTGAAAGAAGGGATGCAATTATTGGGCGGCTACTGTGACGGTAGCGAAACAACGGGTTGTGATGTCACATTATCTGGAGATCTTAATCAAGATTCAGACTGGAATGATGGGGAACCGAGCGGTATCGATGAAGATGCTTACAATGTCGTTGTCGGTGCTGATGATGCTACTTTCAGTGGCTTCACCGTCGAGTTTGGTAATGCCGATGATATGGGGTATCACTCTCGTGGCGCGGGTATGATCAACTATGCTACCTCACCAACAGTAAGTGACGTTACCTTTCAGTACAATTCTGCAACGGAAGGGGCTGCAATTACTAACTACCATGGTGCAAATGGCACATTCTCTGATCTTGTTGTCGAAAATAATAGTGCAGCACGCGGCGGTGCTATCTTGTTCCGCAATAGTTCAGAAGCGACATTGAGTGATAGTATTTTTACCAGTAATACCGCAACGGGGCGTGGGGGTGCTATTTATGTTGACTATGGTGCAACCATGACTTTCACTGACTTAATCTTTGATAGCAACAGTACGGGTGGTAGTGGCGGCGCAATTTATATGGATGATAACGCGTCACAATACGGTTCGGGTACCACAGTCTCATTGTATGATAGTGAGTTCACAGACAACTCTGCAGATATGAAAGGCGGTGCAATCGCACTATATAACAGCAATACATATCTTGAGTTATACAGTGATACCTTTAGCGGTAATACCGCTGCAGATGAAGCAAGTTCAATTGATGTTGGTTATAGTTCAACATTGACCCTAAGTGAAGATTATCCATCAACCTTTGATACCGATCCTTTCGAAGATGGGGGAACTATTTCTGACGGTTCAACGGATGATATGCAAACTCCACCACCCATAAATGAATAATGAGGAATAACGTTTAGTTATTTTATCCCTCATACTCGATCTATTGGTACAAGTATGAGGGATTATTCTTATAAGAAGAAGGTTTACGATTTAAAGGTTGTTTTTTTTAAAAAATCAGTTTGTTGTTTAGTTGCCATAACAACGGGCATTAGGGGGCATTACTCAATTACAGTAAAACGCGCCTTGAAAACTCCTCGTAAAGTATCTGAACCATAAATGAACTGCCATCTTGCAATACAATTCTCTTAGAGGTTGATAGTCCTGTTTCTGATCCATGTATTGGTTGTTGTTATTCTGAGCATTGCAATGTTAATAAGCTCTTTTATATAAGCTTTTTAATGTGCAAATATTAAACGTTAAAAAAATACTGCTGTTCCTGTTGAAGTTCTGCTTCTGCTTCGAATAAATCTTGGATAAAAAATTTAATTTTTGTGCCTGGTGTTGCCTGTGCAAGTAAGTTTAAATCCCTATTGCATACACAACCTATTTTGGGGTAACCACCAACTGTTTGCCTGTCGCGCATTAATATGATCGGTTGACCATTCGCTGGTATTTGAATTGCACCAAGCGCAATACCTTCGGAAATAAAATCCTGTTGATAAAAGTGAATAGGTTTGCCTTCGAGTCTATATCCCATTCGATCCATTAAGGGAGTTAACGTATAAATTTGGTTAAAAAAATCATTTTTTGCTTCTTCGCTAAATTGGTCAAACTGACAAGTTGGTAAGACGCCAATTTTTATAGTCGATTCAAAATCAGGGATAAAATCCTTGGTAACACGTCGGCAATAGGGCAAAACGTTAGGTTGATAGGGTAATATATCTCCATCACACAATTTTTGTCCTTTTTGTGTTATCCCTCCAAATTGGTCTCTCAATACAGTACTTGTACTACCTAGGGTTTTAGGTATGTCAAAACCGCCTGCAACCGCAAGATAAGTCCGTAAGCCATTTCTGGGGTAACTTAAGGTTAAAACATCACCAGATTTAGCAACCCATGACTGCCAATTACTGATCTCTTTATTATTTAAGAGAGCAACAACATCTGCCCCACATAGGGAGAAGGTGGTATCTTTTTCAAATATTGCATGAAAAGGACCCATGGTAATTTCAATTTGTGTGGCATTACATGCATTATCTAATAAACGGTTAGCCCAATAGAAAGCGTGTGTGTCCATTGGCCCGCCAGGCGTAACGCCAACATGCTGATAACCAAAACGTCCGAGATCCTGTAATAAACTTAATGTGCCAGCTTGAGTAATTCGTAAAGTCATTGTATGTTCATCATTTTTATAATATACCACCCATCGATAAAAACGTTTGTTTATCTATTGATTTAAATCGTACTTGATCACCCATTGAAAATTTACTTAAATTTGTATTAGTAATATCAAGTAAATTGATCGGTGTTCGGCCTATTATTTGCCAGCCACCGGGAGATTGACGAGGATAAACTGCAGTTTGCCGATCTGCGATACCAACGCTGCCGGTTGGCACATGCGTTCTTGGATTAACTTTACGTGGTATTGCTATTTTTTCAGGTGTGTTACCTAAATAAGCAAATCCAGGCGCAAAACCTATTGCAAAAACTCGATAACACATACTGGTATGTAGTCTTACTATTTCCGAAAAGGGTAATGTAGTATGAGCACTAATTTGTGCATGGTCTAAAGCAACTTCTTCTCCATAATAAACAGGTAATTCTATTTGCTTTGAATTGAAATTATCGACGCCTTTTGAATCGAATTTATTAAGTATATCTTGAACACGCCAGAAAAAAGCGCGAAGGCCAATTTTACGAGAATTACAGCTAATTAAAATAGAAGTGTAAGAAGGAATAATATCTAGAATCACATCATTTAAATTGAGTTGTAATTGATGATAAGCATAAGTGATATAATCAGCCGTTTCGATGCTTACTGAGTCTGCAAAATAAATAATGAGGCTATTTTCATTCACTAGCTTTACTTGCATTTTATTGACTCAGTGTATTCAGTTATTTTAAATCTTAATTTTGTTACGATTTCTGCAGCTAACTTTCCATCACCGTGAACACATAAAGTATCAGCTTGAATACTGACTTCGTTGCCATCTATAGTCTGTACCGTTTGTTCAGTAATTAGTTTCATCGCTTGTTCACAAATAGTCTCTATGTCTTCATGGCAAGCGTCTGGGTGGGTTCTTGGTGTTAATCGACCATCGTCTTGATAGGTTCTGTCAATAAACGCTTCGAACATTAATTTAATATTATGTTGTTTAGCAAGTTGACGATAATGAAGATGGTCGGGGACTGCCATTATCATTAAAGTTAAATCGAGGTTATAACTAGCAATGGCTTCAAGTAAGGCAATGAATATTTGATCGGATTTCATCATGGCATTGTAAAGTGCGCCATGTGGCTTGACATAACTAATGACCATATTTTCACTTTGACAAATGCCATTTAGTGCACCTAGTTGATATATTACATAGGCTTTTAATTGCTCTGTTGGCATATCCATAAAGCGACGTCCAAAACCTTGTAAATCGGGATAGCCTGGATGCGCTCCAATGTGAACTCCGTGTTTTTTTGCTTCACGAACGGTGGCTAACATGACACTGGGATCTGAAGCGTGCATACCGCAGGCAATGTTGGCCATATCGATAAACGGCATTATCTTTTTATCTTGGCCCATTTCCCAAGCACCATAGCTTTCTCCCATGTCACAATTAATTTTCATTAAAATTTCCTTATTTATTACAGTGAGCTAGCAGCGCGTGAAGCTTGCGCATAAACACCCGAAAGAGTACGCATTAATTTGGCCACTTCACCTAATGAGTCATCAAAAGAGAGGTGTTCAAGTGCTTGAATAAGGCATTTTTCTCTAATTTTGGCATATTCTAAGCAGAATTTTTTACCCTGCGTTGTGACGCTATAATAGGTTTCTTTTCCACGTTTTTCATGTTTCAACATATTACCTTTGACTAGTTTTCTGACTGAGTATGAAACGTTGTGGATATCATCTAAATTTAAAGTAAAAGCAACATCGGTGATCCGTTTAGCGCGATCGCGATGGTAAATATTATGGATCACTAAATTATCTAATGCGCTTAAATTATGTTTGTCACAGGCCGTGCTACATGATTGCATCCAGCGCTGGAAAGCATTATTTACCATGATTAAGCCGTATTCAAACTCGCTTAGTTCCTGTGCATTTTTACCGCCTAAGTGTGAAGATGATAAAATCGGAACATACTCGTTTTTTTCTATATTTGATTTTTTTGTCATGTCGTTAACCTCTAGACATTGAATTTGGTAACCAAGTCACTATTTGTGGAAAAACCGTGACAATGAGAACGGCTGCAACCAATAAAAAGAAAAATGGTAAGGCTGCCTTTGCTACAAAAAGTATATTGCGTCCGGTTAGACTTTGAATCACAAATAAATTAAAACCAACCGGAGGTGTAATTTGAGACATTTCTACGACCAATACAATGTAAATACCAAACCAGAGTGGGTCTATTCCGGCTTCTAGCACCATTGGTAGTACAACGGAAGTCGTTAATACAACAACAGAAATACCATCTAAAAAGCAACCTAATATAATAAACATAATCGTTAATAAGAAAAGTAGCATATAAGGAGATAATTCTAGTAAGGCGATATTTTCAGCGAGCATGCGAGGTAGACCAATAAACCCCATGGCCATGGTTAAGAAGGCAGCACCAGTGAGTATAAATATAATCATGCATGAGGTTTTGACTGCCCCCATTAAACTATCAATAAAGGTGCTAATGGATAATGAACGGCTGGTTGCCGCTAATATTAATGACCCGACGACCCCAAATGCAGCTGCTTCTGTAGGGGTGGTTAATCCAGCATAAATAGAACCAATAATAAAGAATACGAGCGCACCAACGGGGACTAAACGTAACAAGGATGAAAATTTCTCGGCCCAAGTATATTTTTTATCGGATTGAGTCGATTCTTTCGCGTTTTTATATGACCAAAAAGCGGTGTACCCCATAAATAGAATGACCAGCATTATGCCCGGTAATGCACCCGCCATAAATAAACGACCGATGGATACTTCAGCAGCAACACCGTAAACAATTAAAATAATGGAAGGCGGTATTAATAACCCCAAGGTGCCAGAGCCAGCTAAGGTAGCTATTGCCATTTTATCGTCATATCCCTGACGTTTAAGCTCAGGTAGGGTCATTTTCCCTATGGTTGCTGCGGTCGCTGCAGATGAACCAGATACGGCAGCGAAAATACCACAACTTAAAATATTAACGTGTAATAATCTTCCGGGTACGCGACTTAACCAAGGCGTTAAGCCTTCAAATAAGTCCTTCGATAAATTTGTTCTGAATAATATTTCTCCCATCCAAATAAATAACGGTAGGGCAGCTAGAGACCAATCGGACACAGATGCCCAAGTTGAGGTAGTAAATAATAAGCCAAAGTTATCATTGCCAATCATTATCATGCCGGCAATCGATACGGATATCAGTGTAAAGGCCACCCAAAAACCACTCGCTAATAAAGCAAACAAAATAAACAGTAAAATAAATCCTATTGTCATCTCATTCATTATTTACGCTCCGTATTTAATGAATCTGGTATGGCTAAATCGATTGGTTGGCTATCAGATAAAGATTCTTCTTCAGACTTCGGTAGCAATTCACCAAAAAAAAGGTGACAAAGTGTTTGATCGATAATTGCAATGCTAAAGATAACCATACCTAAAACTAATGGGAATTGGACAATCCACAATGGCACAGGAATATAACCCGATGAGAGATCATTAAATTCATAGGATTCTAATACTAGTAAGCTAAGTTGCCAGGTAAGATAAATAATCAATAGGGAACCGAGTATTAAAATAAATCGTTCAATCCAACAGTTTATCGATTTGGGCAGCTTTGAAATAAATAAGCTAACTCTGATATGTTCGCCACGGCGAAATGTATAGGCAAGCCCTAAAAAACTTGCTGCAGCTAAAAGAAACCCTGCGAAATCATCACTAGAAGGCACTTCTATACTAAACCATCGGCCGATAACGCGAGTTAAAATAATGACACAAATCGCAATAATACAGAGTCCTGATAATGCACCAGAAAAGAAATAAAGTTTATCTAAGAGTGTTCTCATTATCAGGCTCTCTTTTATAGTTGTTTAAAAAACATGTGTTTATTTATATTCGCTGAGCAATGCTTTGCCTTCACTACCGGCTTCATTTGCCCATTCTGTCGCCATATCATTGCCAATCTTTTTAAGTTCAGTCATTAATGTGTCACTAGGAGCGGTTACATTCATGCCATGTTCTGCTAATTCAGCTGTTTTCATTTTTGTTTCTTGTATCGCCATTTCCCAACCGCGTTGTTCAGCGGCTGCCGCAGAAGTTAATAATGCGGTTTGCAGTGGTTTATCTAAACGTCTAAAGGCGCGTTTATTTACAATCACCATATTTTTGGGGATCCATGCCTGAACATCGGTGTAATTATTGACATAATCCCAAGCTTGACTACTAACACCCGTTGTTGGTGAGGTGATCATCATATTCACAATGCCCGTTGAAAATGCCTGTGGGATTTCAACGGTTTGAACCGTTGTGGGAGAAGCACTTAGCAGGATAGCTAGGCGAGAAAGAGTAGAACTATAAGAGCGTAATTTTGCGCCCTTGAAATCTTCAATCTTGGTGATTGGATCTTTACTATAGATCCCCTGAGGAGGCCAAGGTACTGAATACAATAACATAAGCCCATCTTCATCTAATTTAGCTTCGATAGCAGATTTAGAAATGTCGTAGAGTTTTTTAGCTTGCTCAAAGTCGGTTGCTAGGAAGGGAATATTATCTAGTTTGAAAATTGGATCATCATTGCCCATTATCCCAATGAAAACTTCACCAATGGGGACCTGCTGGCTACGAACGGCTTTAGGAATTTCTTTATGTTTAATTAACGATGCACCAGAATGAACAATAATTTCAAATTCTCCCTGAGTTGCTGTTTTAACATCGTCTGCAAATTGAATAATATTTTTTGTATGATGCGTTGCATCAACATAGGGGGTAGCCATATCCCAACGAGTTGCTGCTGTGGTTGATGCTGAACTAATTACAGCAAATGTTAATACTGCCATGTTAAAAAATTTCATAGATTATCCCTTATCAACTGAGCAAAAATAATAAATTAACTATATGTTGTGTGTAAATCGCATTTGAATTGCATTCTATTTAAACAGAGCACATAACATACCAAGTTAGTCATAATTCAATATGTTAGTTAATTGAAAAGCAGGCGGATTATGGGTATCTATTTGTAATTAGATGATTTTTAGACGTTTATTAGAATTTAAAGCGTTCCCATGGTAATGCATTATTGAGCATCCCAAATATTAATATTATTTACTATTTTGGGGCGGTCCATACCCATGTTGGTGCAATTCAGAGGGCCCTTTGTAGTAAATCTTGTTTTATGATACGCCGGTTTATATTAGATGGGTCATTAATCTTATATAGCGAAGGTTGGGATTTTTAAGGCTTAGTCTGATTTTATTTTTATCAATTAATTTAATGGCATAAATTGTGGTATTTATTTTCGTGCGATACAAGTGTAAAACGCATGTAAATTGTATTTTGTGTTTGTGCGCTACGTTAATTAGGAATTTATTGGTGTGTAAGTGAAAGCAAATACACCTAAAAAAATAACAATTTGGAGAAGTTGAAATGATCGATTTGTGGCCATTAATTGGTATAGGAATAATTACCGTTGGGTTTATGCTGAGGCTAAATACCTTACTTGTTATCCTTGTTGCGGGTGTAGTAACAGGATTAACTGCACATTTACAAATAATTGAAATACTCAGTATATTAGGGGCATCTTTTACTAAGAATCGATATATGTCCTTGTTTATTCTCATTTTGCCTATGATTGGTTTGCTTGAGCATTATGGGTTAAAAGAGCGTGCTGAAATTTTGATTTCTTCGATGAAAAATGCCTCCGTTAGTAAAGTGACCTTTGCGTATTTGTTATTACGTAAAGTGACAAGTGCAATTGGCTTGAGTTTAGGTGGGCATCCAGCAATGGTTCGACCTTTAATTGCACCTATGTCAGAAGCGGCAGCGGTCTCAGTAAATCCAAAGATTTCTAATGAACAACGTTTACGTGTAAGGGCCTTTGCTGCCGTAAGTGAGAATTTTGGGAACTTTTTTAGCCAACTTATTTTTATCGGTAGTGGTGGTTTATTACTGATTAAAGGGGTTTTAAATGACGCTGGTTATGTCATGGAACTTGATGATATGTATGTTTGGGCAATGCCGACAGCAATTGCATCAATAATAATATTTTTTGTATTTGCAAAACTAGAACAAAAGAAAGCAGAAAAAGTTGAACAATCAGAGGAGAACTCAGAATGTTAGAATATGTCTATCAAGCAACTGGGCTTTTATTAATTGCTTTCGCCCTGCAAACTTTTGTTGATAAAAGTAATAGTAAACGCATCGGTACTGGACTTTTTTGGTTGATTTACGGATTATCATTTACCCTTGGGAAAGTATTGCCCGATTGGTTTGTTGGGGTGATGGTACTTGCATTAACATTAATTGCAGCTGGTGGGTTTATGGGCAGCGGTAGTTATGGTTATCCCGATGAAAAATTTAGAATAGCCAGTGCTAAAAAACTAAAAAATACGATGTTTATTCCCGCCATTATTGTTCCTGTTGTTACTATTTTATGGTCCAAAACGACGGGGACCAGTGCATTAATTGGATTAGGGATTAGTGCGTTACTTGCATTGATTGTTGCCCTAATGATCACTAAAGGTAAAGCACAACAGAGCCTGCACGAAGGGCGTCGATTAATTGATGCAATTGGTTGGGCTGCTATTTTGTCACAGTTTTTAGCTGCACTTGGGTATCTATTTGGTGAAGCTGGCGTTGGGGATATCGTTTCTCAAATTGTGAAAGAAATAGTCCCCAATAATAATCTATTTGCATATGTCCTATGTTACACCTGTGGCATGGCATTATTTACTATTATTATGGGAAACGCTTTTGCTGCTTTCGCGGTGATTACAACCGGTATTGCCATTCCATTATTGATGATTGAGCAAGGTGGTAATCCGATTATTATAGGTGTGATCGGTATGCTATCTGGATATTGTGGTACGTTAATGACGCCAATGGCTGCTAATTTTAATATTGTACCCGCAGCTTTATTGGCATTAAAAAATAAAAATCAGATTATCTATCTGCAATTCATTCCTGGTTTATTAATGCTTACTATTAATACTTTCCTAATCTACATATTCGCATTCTGAGGTTAACAATGAAAACATTACTTATTACTGGCTTTGAACCCTTTGGTGGAGATGTTGTTAATCCAGCATTAGAAGCGGTCAAGAGACTTGAGGGGTATCAGCTTAAGGGGGCAAAAATCGTGACCTGTTCTGTTCCCGTTGTGCTTCATCGATCTAATGAAGCCGTCATTAAAGCAATCGAAATGAATAAACCTGATCATGTTATGACGGTCGGGCAAGCGGGTGGTAGAAATGCGATTACGCCAGAAAGAATCGCGATTAATATCGATGATTACCGAATTCCCGATAATGACGGTAATCAACCCGTTGATCAAAAAGTAGTAGAAGGTGGGCCCGATGCCTACTTTTCTACCTTACCTATTAAAGCGATGGTGAAAGCAATGCAGGACAAGGGGATCCCTGCTCAAGTTTCTAATACTGCGGGCACCTATGTGTGTAATCATCTTTTTTACGGTGTTCAGCATTATCTTAGAGATACTAATATTAATCATGGTTTTGTTCATATTCCACTCATGACCGGGCAATCACTCAATGGCCAATCACCGACGATGTCCTTAGATACTATTGTTGAAGGGTTAGCCATTGCGGCACAGGCGATTGTCGACAATGATAAAGATATAAATGTTGGAGGCGGGACAATTTGCTAGCATGTTCATTGCCATTCAATATGCAAAAGCATTTTGATTGGCAATGGGTATAAATTTAACCTCAATTCTGGATAAGTTAAACGATACTTAGCTTTATTTCGCTTTCATTATCCAGAACTAAGGTTAGTTAATATAATCGCTATTCTCTAAGATCTTAAATAATTTTTTGGTTTTTATAAGTTATACCAATTGTATTAAATATGTGATCTAAATTTTGCGCTGGAAAAATGGTTTAGTTTGAGGCGAAAGTTGATGTAAATGGTTGTTCCCTTAACGAAACTTTCAACAAAGAAATAAACTACTTTAACCAGCAAAATAGATCAGCTAATTATTACGATTGGTATTAATCATTAGAATATATTTAATCCGAAGATTCCACGTACATCAAAAAGAACTTTTTCACTATTTTCTCTTGCTAATGCACTACCTTGCTTAAGAATATTAATCAATTGAGCTTTGTCATTGAGGTATTCTGTGCGTTTGTTGCGTATTGGTCGAAGCATTTCTTGCAGGCATTCTTCTAGTATTTTCTTGATTGTACCGTCACCTAATCCGCCTTGTTGATAGTGAGATTTTAAACCATCTACATATTGTCTATCAGGATGGAAGGCATCTAAATAGGTAAATACGATATTGCCTTCTATTTGTCCTGGATCATCAATTTTTAAGTGGCCTGGGTCTGTATACATCGCTTTCACTGCTTTGCTGATCTGTTTTTCTGATGCGCCAATGTTAATCGCATTCCCCATTGATTTTGACATTTTATTTTTGCCATCGGTACTGGGGAGTCTTGATGTTTTACTGAGAAGCGGTCTACATTCTTCTAATATTTTTTTCCCCGCTAAATTATTGACTTTTCTTACGATTTCATTTGTTTGCTCTAACATGGGTAATTGGTCATCACCCACGGGAATTAAGGTCGCCTTAAATGCAGTGATGTCCGCTGCTTGAGAGATAGGATAAGTAAAAAAACCAGTGGGAATTGAGCGTTCAAAGCCTTTGCTTTTGATTTCACTTTTCACTGTGGGATTCCGTTCTAACCGGGCAATTGAAACTAAGTTGCTGTAATACATCGTTAATTCCGCCAGTGCAGGCAATTGAGATTGCAGGCATATTGTTGTTTGGCTTGGATCAATTCCGACGGATAGATAGTCAGCAACGACATTGAGGATGTTGGAAGAAACCTTTGTTGGATTATGCGCATTATCAGTAAGTCCCTGCATGTCAGCAACAAGTATCGTTTGTTCGTACACGGATTGCAGTGATACTCTTTGTTTTAACGAACCAACATAATGCCCGAGATGTAGGGGACCTGTTGCTCTATCACCTGTGAGTATTATCTCTGATTTACGAAAGGAAGGTGTTTGTTTCATTATGTATCTCCAAATAGATTAAAATGCTACTGGAGATAAAAAAGATCGTTTATTCTTTGCTACCTTCAGCAGCTTAAGAATATAGAAATTCCGCGCCGCTCTACTTAGAGCGCCACCAGAAAAGAATAGATGTAAATGTGTAGGTCTTGTTATTGTTCATTTTTTTACTTTATCAAGGTTATTTTTGAAGGGCAACTCTATTCTGCTGTTCTAAAAGAATAATATCAGTTATGAAGGTCAGTTTATTAAAGGAATAGAGAGAGTAAACTAAATAGAACGATAGATATGAGTGGCTTGAATTGTCAAACCACTACAGATTACTATCAAAAACTGATTATATACCCGTTACCAATCAAAATGCGTTTATCAGTCACTAGCTCGGATACCAAGGCAAGGCGTAACATGATGACAATGGCTAGTCCTTATCGAATGTTATAACGCAGTATTGGTGTTCGAGCTAGTGACCCGCAGGGCAAGACGAGAGGCAAACATCTTCGTTGTTATAAAGTCTCGATTTAACCCGTTAGATCTTCACCTTTATGCCTAGAATCTGCTCACCTCTCGTCTTGCTGATTTCTGCATCTTGAATGGTAACGGGTATAGATGGATTAATTAAGTGCTGTTAATTCTTCTCGAATTATTGCTGCGCCTGCGTTTAATGCATTTAATTTATCTATGGCTATATGACGTGCTAGCGGTGCCATACCACAGTTGGTACAAGGATAAAGTTTATCAGCATCTACATACTTGAGTGCTTCGCGAAGTGTATTTGCAACTTCCTCTGGGGTTTCGATGGTATCGGTTGCAACATCAATTGCCCCGACCATGATTTTTTTACCACGAACCAGCTCAAGTAATTCCATTGGTACATGCGAGTTATGACATTCTAATGAGATGATATCGATATTAGATTTTTGTAGTCTTGGAAAAGCTTCCTCATATTGTCGCCATTCTGATCCTAATGTTTTCTTCCAATCGGTATTTGCTTTGATGCCATAGCCATAGCAAATATGGACAGCCGTTTCGCATTTGAGTCCTTCAATGGCTCTTTCTAAACAAGCAATTCCCCAATCATTAACCTCATCAAAAAACACATTAAAAGCGGGTTCATCAAATTGAATAATATCCACACCTGCAGCTTCTAATTCTTTTGCTTCTTGATTGAGTATTTTTGCAAATTCCCAAGCGAGTTTTTCACGGCTTTTGTAATGGTCATCATATAACGTATCTATCATGGTCATTGGGCCTGGTAATGCCCATTTAATGGGTTGTTTAGTTTGTTGGCGTAAAAATCGAGCGTCTTCAACAAAGACGGGCTTTTGACGAGAAACGGGACCAACAACCGTCGGAACACTGGCATCATATCGGTCGCGAATTTTAACGGTTTTACGATTTTCAAAATCCACACCGTTAAGGTGTTCAATAAAAGTCGTTACAAAATGTTGTCGGGTTTGTTCGCCATCGCTGACAATATCAATGCCCGCTTGTTGTTGATGTTGTAAGGCTAAGCGTAACGCATCCTGTTTTCCCTCGCTTAATTCATTGCCTTGCAATTTCCAAGGTGACCAAAGTGTTTCAGGCTCTGCAAGCCAAGCAGGTTTAGGTAGGCTGCCCGCTGTTGATGTTGGTAATAGTGTATTGTTAATAAGTGTTTTCATAAAAATAGGACCATATAGTTAGGGTTAACTGTCATGCTAATTATTGAGCGCAACGAGCAGACCACTGCTCAAGTGTTGTTTGATGTGGCTTAATAAAATATTGTTCAGTAAATTTACCTTGTTCATTTGCCAATTTATTACGTTCTTCACGATCATAAATAATATCGGTTAATGAAAAATTCTTGCTCTTCAAGTTCGGTTGATAGGATCTTCCTGCAGTCGTATCCGCATTATAAATCTCAGGTCGGTAGATTTTTTGGAATGTTTCCATTGTACAAATAGTACTGATAAGTTCGAGGTTGGTGTAGTCATTAAGCAAATCACCAAAGAAATAAAATGCTAAGGGGGCGACACTATTTTTAGGCATAAAGTAGCGAACCTGAAGTCCCATTTTATTGAAATATTGTTCAGTCAAAGAAGACTCATTTGCCTGGTATTCAATCCCTAAAACGGGGTGCTCGTTTTCAAGACGGAGATAAGTTTTAGTATCTGAAACACTAAGGCAGATTACCGGTAATTTACTAAAGTGTTGTTTGTAACTCTCTGAATTAACGAAAGACTTAAAAAGCTTGCCATGAAGCTCACCAAAATCATCTGGAATACTGAACTTAGGTTGATTCTTATTATGCGCCGGTAGTCGCACACTGAAATCATAATCCCGCACGTAGGAAGAAAAGTTATTGCCAACAATTCCTTCGATTTGCTTGTTGGTTTGATGATCAACAATAATTGTTTTTAATATCTCTATTGAGGGGAAAGTATCCCCATTGCCATTAATATCTAAATCTGCGGAAATAATGTCAAGCTCAACAGTATAACGGTTGCCTTCATTGTTATCCCAATGTGCCAACGCATTAAAACGTTGATTAATCATGTTTAAGGCGTTACGTAAGTTAGTTTGTCGGTGTTTTCCTCTGGCTAAGTTCGCAAAATTCGTTGTAATTCGCGTACTGTCAGAGGGCTGATAATTTTCATTAAGAGCCGTACTCTTAATGGTAAATGTAAAATCTTTATTGATGCTCATCTGATATCCAATTTTTAGTAATAAACACCGAATTTCTTTGTGACTGATATTCGGTTTTTGAATTAGTGATTATTTGCTTTGATTGCATATTTATTCGGTTATCTTCAATCAATTAATGAAGATTCCTAACTTTGATATGCTTCAACGTTATTAAAAGAATATGTTTTATACCTAATTACATGGATGAAATAAATTGATATTAATTCAATATTTATTGAAATAAATTAATACTTAATAACGGAGGTATTGTTTGTCTTAGTTAGAGCATGGTCGGCGTTTTACGATTAAGGCATTGCAGATTAGAAAAATCTCGTCAAATTGGAGAAAGTGACTGCCATTAGTGAATATCAGGAAATATTAGTTGTTTTTATGAAGCCGCGTTTGTTGTGGTGTCTCACCAAATAGATGTTTGTAACACTGACTGAAGTAACTCAGATGGAAAAAGCCATAGTTAAATGCGATGTTAGAAATGGTGTCAAATTCTTGATTGTCTAATAGTGCTCGTCTAACTTGATTAAGACGGATAACTTGAATGTATTGCTTGGGTGAGATGCCATAGTGTTGGTTAAAAGTATATTGGAGTGTGCGGCGGCTAACATGAATTGCTGAGCATATCTCTGTGACGGTGATTGGTGATTTCATACGAGATTTGCTTAGGTATTCCTGAACGCGAGCTATAATGCGTTGACGCTGACGCGATGTGACATAAGTGACTGGTGATAGATTTCCTTTACTCAGTAATTCTATCATTGCATCCTGAAGAATAGATGCATGAGTGCTATTACTCCAGCGATTGCCATTCGGTTGTAATAATAAATTAAGGTACTGTCTTAGTTTTTGTAGATCGGCTGGTGGAATGTTATCTAACCAAAGGCCATCATTATTGCTGTTATATCGCGCTTCTTTATTTTGTTCTGATAGTTCATTAAAAAAACTGCGATGCAGTACTAAACCGTAAATTGAGAAGTTATCGGGTGTTAATAATTCAAAATCCCGACCGCCTGGTCGACATAAAAATTGGTTATTGTTGGTTTGCTCGTTATTAATACGGCAGTGTTTATTATTTGCGCTGAATCCAAGCCAGAGTCCACCCTGTTCGACTCTGCACTGTTGGCGCAAACGATGGCTAGTATCTTCGCGAAATAGATGAATATGAGGGAAATGAAGCTCATTGATAAGACCAAAAAATTGTCCTTGACTAAGTTGGTCATACTCCTGTTGCCAATTGACGAGGTTGGCTGCCTGACTATTTGCATCATTAGAGTGAAGCGTGCACAACACTGGTTCATCACGTTGTAATATTTGTTTGTCCATATTCATTTCCCTGTCTTACTTCACGCACCAATCCTGTGCTTAAAAATCTTATCCTATTGTTATTTATAGTTTTTTTATGTTTGCCAATTATTGATACTCCATCGGTACGGTTATCGCTTGTAACTTATCAACAACAGCTGATGCATTTTATCCAGCAAAAACCGAACCAATTCGTATAAGGGAATCCGATGCCTGGTTTTATTATTGCTTACATCAAATATGTCGATAAATTTAATTATTTTATTGGTCGTATTGCGATGTATGGAATCTTCGCGATGGTTGGCATACTTTTGTGGTCATCCATATCCAAAACCTTTTTTATGCCATCACTCTGGACACTTGAGTCTGCCCAGTTTTCGATGGTTGTTTATTACATTCTTGGTGGTGCATATGCCATTCAGCTCAAGGCGAATGTTCGTATGGATTTATTCTATGGGAACTGGTCCGTTAAACAACAGGCTTGGATGGATGCATTTACGGTTTTCTTTCTGATTTTTTTCCTCTTTGTACTCCTTTATGGTGGGCTAGAAAGCATGCTTTATTCCTTTGAATATGGGCAGCGTAGTCGAACCGCTTGGCGTCCGCTTCTTTGGCCTATTAAAGCCGTAATGTGTACGGGGTTTGTCATGATGATTCTTCAGGCTATTTCAGAGTTTTTTAAAGATATTGCAGTTATTCGCGGAGTAAAAATTAAATGAGTTATGGAATGATCGCAACCGTGATGTTCGCATCGATGGCGTTGTTGATGGCTACAGGCCAACGTGTCTTTGCGGCAATAGGTTCAGTCGCCGCTGTCGCAGCAATTATGTTGTGGGGAACCGGTGGGGCAGAAATCCCTTTTACCTCAGCGATGAAACTGATGAATTGGTATCCGATGCTGACACTGCCTATGTTTATTTTTATGGGCTATGTTCTGTCTGAGTCGAAGATCGCCGATGATCTTTATAAGATGTTTCATGTATGGATGGGGCCAATGCCTGGTGGGCTAGCGATAGGAACAATCGGTCTTATGGTGCTGGTGTCGGCAATGAACGGGCTTTCTGTTGCGGGAATGGCCATTGGTGCCACGATTGCACTTCCAGAATTATTAAAACGTGGTTATGACAAGAGAATGGTGACCGGTGTGATTCAGGCCGGTTCTTCACTTGGGATTTTGGTTCCACCTTCGGTGGTGCTGGTGCTATATGCGATGATTGCTCGGCAACCGGTTGGCCAGCTTTGGTTAGCGGGTCTTGTACCGGGACTGATTATGGCGGCATTGTTTATTATTTACATTGTTGTTCGTTGTCGTTTGAATCCTTCCTTAGGTCCGGTATTAAGTAAAGAAGAACGTAATGTACCTCGCGCTGAAAAGTTACGCTTACTGGGAGCGGGTGTACTGCCTCTTGGTATCTTTGCTGTCATGATGGTCCCTTTTGTGAACGGTTGGACAAGCTTGGTGGAAAGTTCCGCAATTGGTGCCATGGCTGCATTTATAGCTGCGATTGTTAAAAAACGTATGACAAAAACCGTTTTCGAGAATTCTGTACGTAATACCTTAGCTATCTCTTGTATGTTTATGTGGATTATTCTTGCTGCATTAGGCTTTGGCGCGATATTCGATGGTCTTGGTGCTGTTAAAGCCATTGCAGACTTATTTACCAACCAATTGGGGCTTAGTCCATGGATGATACTGATTATGATGCAGTTATCATTTTTAGTGATGGGGACTTTCCTAGATGACACCGCGATGTTGGTTATTGTGGCGCCATTATTCGTTCCACTCGTACATGCCCTTGGATTTGATTTGATTTGGTATGGTGTCCTTTACACTATTACCTGCCAGATAGCTTATATGACGCCGCCATTTGGCTATAACCTATTTTTAATGCGGGCGATGGCGCCACCTGAAATTTCATTACGTGATATCTACGGTTCTATCGGTCCCTTTGTCGGCATTATGTTATTCGCACTTATTCTTATTATGGTTTTTCCAGAGCTTTCGCTGTGGTTGCCTGATTACGTTTATGGAAAGTAGGGGAATACTCACTTTTTATTTTTAAGCATTACTTACTTTAGGCGGGCAGGAGCTCGTCAGCAAAAATCAACAGGAGAGATGAAATGAACTCAAGACGTAAGTTTTTAACGACCGCCGCCGCGCTAACGGCTGGCACTATGCTGGCTCCCGCAAAAACATTTGCTGCTAATCCTAAAATTAAATGGCGTATGCAGACCTATGCAGGCCCATCACTTGCAGAGCACGTTGTTAAGCCTGCTATTGAAGCCTTCAACCGTATCGCTGGTGATGAAATGCAGATTGAGCTGTACTTTGCTGATCAGCTTGTACCGACGGGGGAATTATTCCGTGCCATGCAAAAGGGGATTATTGATGCCGTGCAGTCAGATGATGACTCGATGGCTTCTCCAACTGAAGTTACAACATTCGGCGGTTATTTCCCATTTGGTAGTCGCTATTCATTGGATGTTCCTGTCCTATTTAACCAGTATGGTTTAGATAAAATTTGGAAAGATGAATATGCAAAAGTAGGCATCAAACATATTTCTGCAGGTGCATGGGATCCCTGTCACTTTGCAACTAAAAAACCGATTAATAGTTTGGCTGATCTGAAAGGATTACGTGTATTCACTTTCCCAACTGCAGGTCGGTTTATGGCTAAATACGGTGTCGTACCCGTGTCTATTCCGTGGGAAGATGTAGAAGTAGCACTACAAACGGGCGAACTGGATGGTATTGCATGGTCTGGTATTACAGAAGATTACACCGTTGGTTGGTCTAAGGTAACGGACTATTTCTTAACAAATAATATTTCAGGTGCATGGATTGGTCATTTCTTTGCCAATATGGATCGTTACAATGAGCTTCCAGATCACCTTAAAGAGTTATTATCACTTTGTATGGAAACGTCACATTACTATCGCCAATGGTGGTATTGGGGTGGTGAAGCGAAACTTCGTGTTGATGGACCTGATATGAAGCTTACGACTATTCCGGATGAAGAGTGGGCACAGGTTGAAGCAGATGCGCGTACGTTCTGGGATGAAATTGCAAAAGAATCACCCACTAAGGCTAAAATTGTTGAAATATTCAAACAATATAATGCCGATATGGAGAAAGCAGGTAGACCTTATCGCTATAGTTAAGTGTTGAGAATAGTAGCCTATTATTATTTTCTGGACGAGGGCTGTTTATTTTTCGTCGGCAAGCGGTTTGTCGATAAAAATAAATAGCCTCGCATGTTTAAAGGTAAATCTATGACGGCAACCTATCGCTGGCAGCAGGGAGACAAGGTATATCTGTTTCATTCACTAACGGAATTGATGGCAAAGGCGACGCCCGAACGCTCAGGTGATGTGTTAGCTGGCGTAAGTGCTGAAACGGCAGAAGAGCGCGTAGTTGCACAAATGACCTTGGCGGATGTGCCCTTGAAAACCTTTCTTAACGAAGTGCTGATCCCCTACGATACCGATGAAATAACTAGACTCATTATTGATACACACGATGAAAACGCGTTTTCGCCTATTTCCCATATGACCGTTGGTGATTTTCGTAATTGGTTATTAAGTGAAGATGCCGATGGCATTACGTTGGCAAACTTACGACCAGGAATAACACCTGAAATGGTTGCAGCGGTCAGTAAGATCATGCGCAATCAGGATCTGATTCTTGTTGCTCAAAAATGCCGCGTAGTAACTTCCTTTCGAAATACCATTGGTTTAGAGAAAAGGCTCTCTACGCGATTACAACCTAATCATCCAACGGACTCACTAGATGGTATTGCTGCCACGTTATTTGATGGGCTGATGTATGGCAGTGGTGATGCGGTGATTGGTATTAATCCGGCAACCGATAATGTGCCCCAAACGATTAAGCTTCTCTCATTATTAGATGATGTTATCCAGCGCTATGAAATTCCAACTCAGTCTTGTGTTTTGACGCATGTTACTAATACCATTGAAGCCATTGAAAAAGGGGCGCCGGTTGATCTTGTCTTTCAATCTATTGGTGGTACTCAGGGCACTAATGATACCTTTGGTGTCAATCTATCGGTATTAAAAGAGGCGCAGGAAGCAGCACTTTCTCTAAAAAGGGGGACGGTCGGAAATAACGTGATGTATTTTGAAACAGGTCAAGGAACCGCGTTGTCTTCCGATGCCTATTTTGGTGTTGATCAGCAAACCTGTGAGGCAAGAGCCTATGCCGTTGCAAGGCAATTTGATCCTTTGCTTGTCAATACTGTGGTGGGATTTATTGGGCCAGAATATCTATTCGATGGTAAACAAATTATACGCGCTGGATTAGAAGATCATTTTTGTGGAAAGTTATTAGGACTGCCAATGGGCTGTGATATTTGTTACACCAATCACGCCTATGCAGATCAAAATGATATGGATAATCTGCTTACATTATTGGGCGTTGCAGGTTGCTCATTTATTATGGGGATACCCGGCTCCGACGATATTATGCTTAATTATCAGACCACGTCATTTCACGATGCACTTTATGCGCGTAAGGCACTTGGTTTGAAGCCGGCGCCTGAATTTGAAGATTGGTTGACTAAAATGCAGATATTCAATGATGTTTCTCAGGTACAACTCAATGCTGGGTTAGCTAAACCATTTAGCGCAGCACTATCTTTACTCGATAAGGGACAAGGATGAGTAAACGACTAGATAAACAAAATAAGTCTTCCGCGTCCCTAGTAACGGAAAATAAATGGCAAAAACTGAAACAGTTTACTTCTGCGCGCATTGCGCTAGGGCGAGCGGGGAATAGTATCCCAACTAGTGAACTGCTAAGCTTTCAACTGGATCATGCCCGTGCGATTGATGCTGTGCATAAAGCATTAGATGTTGAACTACTAGCCTGTCAATTCTCACAGTCAACGACATTGGGTTCTGTTATTCAAGGCTTACCTATGGTGGTGAGTACTAAAGCAACGGATAGAATGTGTTACTTGCAAAGGCCGGACCTTGGACGTCAACTTAATGAAGCATCATGGCAGCGTCTAGTGGAAAGCCGAGTACAAAGCAGCGAATCCTATGACCTTGCGATTGTTGTTGCCGATGGACTTTCTTCAACGGCTATCCAACGACATGCATTACCGGTTATCGAAAAGTTGGTTGAAAAGTTAACGACCGATAATAAGCATCATTGGTCTATTGCACCTTTAACTATTATTACGCAAGGCCGAGTCGCATCGGGGGATGATGTTGGAGAGTGTCTTAAGGCTAAAATCACGCTTATTTTAATTGGTGAGCGACCGGGTCTAACGTCCCCTGACAGTATGGGGGCCTATATTACTTGGCTTCCTAAACGTGGTGCAAAGGATTCAAGCCGCAACTGTATTTCAAATATTCGGCCAGAAGGACTTGCCTATGAGGAAGCGAGTGAGAAAGCCTTTTATCTTATCAGTGAGGCAATTAGGTTAAAAGTATCGGGCATTGGACTTAAGGATCGCGCTAATAATGATGAACACGATACACTGGCGCCGAGTTCAACAACGAATTTTCTTCTTTCTTCACAAAAGTGATCTACCTGTTCTAATTATTTCTAATACAAACACTACAACACGTGCGGAATTATCTAGCGTTTATATACCCGTTACCAATCAAGCTGCGTTTATCAGTCACTAGCTTGGATACCAAGGCAAGGCGTAACATGATGACCTTTCGAGCGATTAACTGCGTTAATCCTCTATCGGTAGATGTAAAAACAAGACTTTACATCTTTAATGGCTAGTCCTTATCGAATGTTATAACGCAGTATTGGTGTTCGAGCTAGTGACCCGCAGGGCAAGACGAGAGGCAAACATCTTCGTTGTTATAAAGTCTCGATTTAACCCGTTAGATCTTCACCTTGATGCCTAGAATCAGCTCACCTCTCGTCTTGCTGATTTCTGCATCTTGAATGGTAACGGGTATAAATAAGTCGATATTTTGGGGGAACATAATTCATAGAACGTAATAAACTCCTTTATTTCTCCATAATTTTCTCATTATTTAGCCTTATATTGTTAGTTGAAACAACAAAGGTTAAATACTTATTTACGTTAAGCGAGGGATTAAAAATGAAAAATAAATCAACTATTATTGCAAGTGCAATGCTTATGTTAAGTGTATGTATGACATTGCCAGTCTCTGCTGAAAATGCAGATTATGGTGCGGCAAGTGCTGCACAACTGACCGATAACGAACTCACATTGACTAAAATGCTGAATTTGGCATTAGAAGATGAATATTTAGCACGCGGGGAATATCAAAAGATCATCGATACATTTGGAGAACGTAGACCTTTTACCAATATTATTAAAGCAGAATCAACACATATTAGTTTGTTACTTCCATTATTTGATAAATATAATATTGAACAATCTCCAGATAGAGGGCTTGAACTTGCCGTTATTCCTTCAACTTATGAGCAGACTTTTAAGGTCGGTGTGGATGCTGAATTAGCAAATATAGCCATGTATCAACGGTTTTTACAAAAAGACTTATCGCCAGATGTCAGAGATGTCTTTGAACGTTTGCTTAATGGCTCTGAACATCATTTAGCAGCCTTTGAAAAGCAATTGAATAAAAATTAATGAAGAAATAGGGGCTGTCGATTGATAGCCTTTTTTTATCTGTGATCTTGAACTATTCAAGTTGCTATTTCGTAGATAGGGATATTATCAATAACGGAGTCACAATATGTCTTTACAACTTCACGAGAAATCAAGAGTTATTGAAATGGCATGGGAAGATAGAACGCCCTTTGAAGCGATTCAAGCCTTATTTGGATACAGTGAAAAACAGGTTATTAAGTTAATGCGTCAACATTTGAAATCTAGCAGTTTTAAATTATGGCGCAGTCGGGTTAGTGGCCGTAAAACAAAACATTTAAAATTACGATCGCCAGAGGTAAACAGGGGTTATTGCCCTACACAATATAAACAGCGTTGATTATTAGCAATGTTGTTTATGACCTCCGCTCAATTGGCGAAGGTCGCAAACGTAGGGTTATTGTCGGTTGACTAAATTAAATCCAGCGGGTGGTGAAAACACACTTTCTTTAAAGTTAGCCATTTCAACGGATTTAATTTCATAAACGTAGCGAACAAGAGGTTTCTGTTTCCAAGCATCGACTAATGTATCTTTGCCTTTTTTCATCAGGTTAGATAACAGTTGTTTTCCAACACTTTCAAGTCCACCGGTCATATCAAGATTGTCGGTGGCTGATTTTTCTTCCTGACAAGCTTCAGATTTTTGGGTCCATTCTAATTTAATTGAAATTGGATATCCTTTAATTGAAGTTAATTTACGACCAATTTGACCACTAAATTGGTGTTCTTGATTATCCATATCACCTGTAAATGCGGCAATGGCTTTATAACCATTTTCCCCAATTAAACGCATTAATGGATTCTGAGAAGCGGTTTTGTAATAACCATCTTGAAAATCACCGTGTACTTTAAATACTTGATTCATTGGTTTGCTAACATCGGTGGTCCAAAAATCAAAACTTACTTCGTTTAAATCGACCATGCCTTTGGTATCTTTATATTCGGTTGTCCACAATACCTTATATTCAATGGTGTCGAAGCCATTAATTGTGCGGCTGTTGCCCGTTTTATTAACGGAAAAATCATTTTTAGTCATATTGACCTGGCAGCCTAATTCATCATATCCCTGATATTCATCTTGCTCGTCACTGCTGTCCTTTGATTTTAATTGATCGAATAAAGATAAATTATCACACCCTGACAGTGTGCATTCTGAATATTCTTTATCATCGTAATCCACTTCGTAACGTTTATTCAAATCAATTCTAGCAATCATTGCTTTGTCATAGTTTGCCCAACGCATCAAGATATTACTGAACTTGACATCATCATGGATATTACGTTTATCTGCAACGGTATGTACAATTTGTTTACCATTTAACGTGGGGACGTATTGTCCATTAATCGTATATTCAGCATTAATTACCGCACCGTTAATAGTGGGGGTCATGTCGACTTCTTGTTTAGAACAACCAACAATCACGCTGGTTGCGATTAGCGTCAAAACAAGCTTTTTCATATAAATAGTCCTTATTTTCGATTAAATATCGTCGTTTTATGAAACGGTCCTATGCATTGTTTGCATCAAATGAGTAATCATTGTGAATTTTTACACATTAGGTTGACATGATAACGTAATCGAGCTTGGTGTCTATTATTCAAATATGAAAATGCTTGTTATATGACTTAAGCTGCAAGAATTGAATGATTTTTGGGGATTATTTGTGTTTCTGATAGAAATAATCCACTGCAATAAATACAGTGGATTAGTGGATGCGTTATCCGTGTGGTAGGAAATTAATCATGGGTATTAGTTAGTTTATAGAAACTGACGGTGGCATAATCGTCATCATCACTGGTTTTATCATTTAAATAGAGTCCAGCTTTGAAGTACATGTAATTATCAGCATCATCGTAACCACTGTCACTCATATCAACGGTTTTACTAGCAAGAGTATTACCATCTTCATCATTAATCGTCACGGTGAGATCATCTCCATCTACATTAATAACGTAGGTGAATTTCTCGTCTAAGGCGATACCATTACTTGGATTATCGGTTAATCCATCATCTTCATCGATATAACCATCATTATCATCGTCGATCATCGTACCAAGTAAGTTATACCATTTTTCTTCTGCTCCAGCTTCTTTGGCTGATTTAGAAGGTTCATGCGCAAAGTAAATGGAACCATAGGTATTATCTTCAAATTTATGATAGTAAAGACGAATAGGTTCATTATCTTCTGCATGAATTTGACCAATAATAATACGGCCACGTTGTTCATCATTGCTACTTGTGGTGGTCACATGATTGACTGCTACCGTCGCAGTTAATGTACCATCTATACCACCAAAATCATCTTGATCATCTTCATCAATACTCGAGAAAGCCCAATTGTTTTCTTTATCATTGGTATCAATGCTGGTATCGCCTGCACGTAACATTTCACGCAATTCAGTACGTGTATAAGTGGTGTTTGCAGAGGTTTTATAACCATCAACAGTACACATAAAGACCATTGCGCCATCGCTGCCGGTATAAAAATAATCACTTTCGTAATCATCATTTAATTCAGCTTCCTTGATTGAATCCGCATAGCCATTATCGTCGGTATCCGTTGGTACGCTTAAATACCAATCGGTAAGGTCAAAGTTACTTGATGGAGCAACTGAAGAATCTAAATCGTAATCGGTTGAAGATGTAGTTGAACTACTATCGTCTAAATTAGTCAGTTCCCATTGTTGATTTACATTATCACTATTAGAAGACCAAAGGTACATTGACTGACCATTTTCAGCACCACCATTACCATCGATGGAATAATCTGAGTCGTTACGTTTTTCAAAACGGTAAATTTGAGTGCCACTGGTTATCTTTACTTTTTTCCAGTGTTGGTCGTAATTACTTTCGTCACAGGTTTCGAGTGTGACGGCCTGTTTGTTTTCACCACCATCTCCACCGTCCCAACATAGATTAGTGCCTTCTTTTTTATAAGAATAATAACCATCACGATCTAATTGCACCCAATTTTGATTCTCATTGCTAGTATCAGTCGACCAAAGATAAAGCTGTTGTCCTTCTACTTCGCCATTATTTCCATCGATAGAATATTCAGTCTCATTTTTTTGAATATTGAAGGTTGCGGAGAAGGCAAGGGGAGTAAACAAGGGGGTTAATGCAATACCTACACATAATGCTGTTTTGGTTTTAGATAAGTTCAAGTACATGTCATTTTCCTATTTAATATTAAATGAAAGATTTCCGGTAAGCTTGGATCTTGGCTTTCATTAATCACCCATGGTTATTATTCAAAATGCGAGCAATGCAGTATTGTCATTTGAGATAAATAGACATTTGGTTATTTCATGTTGATCGGATGAACGATCGGTAATGAAATAATGGAAAAGCGTTTTAGGAGAGAGGTTTATTATATTGATGAAACTAAAAGTTACTCGTTCTATCCCTAGAAATTAAGTCATATTTACAATAACTTAGACTTAACATTGCTATCCATCATTAATTAAAGCTGGTTTAAAATAGCGAAAATCATGCCATTTAATAAATTCATTATTTATCAATGTGTTAAGTGTTTGTGGTGGAGTTTTATAGAAATAACGAAAGTTTATTGTTGTTAAAATAAGACAAATAAACCAAGATTTAAGTACTTGCATTTAAAATCAATAGGTTAAGGTGTCTTTATTTGCTGACATTTGAAATAAAACGGAATAAATAATAATTTGTTAGGGGGGGTACTCGCATTGAGCGAGTAACCATTCTATTTTGTATGATTAAATAACTTGCCAAGCCATTTGTTCACCGGCCTTGATTGGGACGACTTTGCTTTGTCCAAATTGTAGCGATTCAGGTACGGTCCAATCTTTTTTAATGAGAGTGACGGTATCTTTATTACGCGGTAAACCATAGAAATCAGGGCCATTAAAGCTAGTAAAGGCTTCTAATTTATCCAATGTTCCAGCCTGTTCAAACACTTCTGCATATAATTCTAATGCGGCATGTGCAGTATAGGACCCCGCACATCCGCAGGCCGATTCTTTTTGACCAATGGCGTGTGGTGCCGAGTCTGTTCCTAAAAAGAATTTTGGCGAACCACTGGTTGCTGCATCAATTAATGCCTGTTGGTGAATATTGCGTTTTAAGATAGGTAGACAATAAAAATGCGGCTTAATACCACCAACGAGCATGTGATTACGATTGAACATTAAGTGATGTGCTGTAATGGTCGCAGCGACATTTTCATTAGCATTCGTTACGAACTCAACCGCATTCGCCGTGGTTATATGTTCCATAACAATTTTTAAATTCGGGTACTTGTCGACAATTGGCGCCAATACGGTTTTTAAGAAAACTTCTTCACGATCAAATATATCAATATCATGATGAGTGACTTCACCATGAATGAGTAATGGCATCCCGACTTCTTGCATTGCTTGAATGGCATCGGCAATTTTATCGACGGAAGTTACGCCAGAGTCTGAATTCGTTGTTGCACCCGCTGGGTAAAGTTTTGCCGCATAAACCTGGCCTGACGCTTTTGCTTTTTTAATTTCTTCTGCGCTTGTGTTATCAGTAAGATAAAGTGTCATTAATGGGGTAAAGTTGGTATTCGGTTTAGCATCGAGAATGCGTTGTTGATAAGCAAGTGCCAATTCGGTGTCGATAACCGGGGGAACCAGATTCGGCATAATAATGGCGCGACCCATATAGCGGCTAATATCGCGAACGGTATCATTTAAAACATCACCATCGCGAAGGTGAATATGCCAATCATCGGGACGGGTAATAGTCAGTTGTGTCATTTGCTTATCTCCATAAATTTTCGAGTATTTTACAAGTTTATAACGAAAATTTATATATTTTATCAATCCGTCAACTTATGGATGTTGGTTATTTTATTTTAAATAACTCGCTTTGTAATTTTTTTACATATTTTAGCTGTTTATTGCTGTTAAATTACCCGTATTTTTTGATCTGCAATAATATTTGGTTATTTTATTACTTTAAAAGTTGATCAATGTCTCATTAATAATTATATTGATTACACGTTAGAAAGTTCAACGAGCGCTGTCATAGCGACTTCTAGCACTATAACAAACCATGTAACGACGAATGAATCGTCATATAAATTAAAGATGGAATAAAGATAAATGATCAAGGTTAAACAACTTAAACAAGCCGTTCAAAAAGCAGAAAAAATTAATCGTGTTCGTAACATGAGCAACCGAGCATTCGCAAGATTACGTACTAACTTTGGTTTTACTTACCAAGATTAAATGTATTAAATTAGATGCTTCTGTAGATTATGTAAAAAGCTTAAAAGCACTACTGCGTTTCAGTTCGCATTCATTAACAGATGCGCTGTGCGTTACACGAATAAAAGCCTAAAACAATATGTTATAAGCTAATTATTGCTTAGTTTGTGCGCTCTTTTAACTCGGTGTCCTTTGTGGTGAATTTTAATGATTTTAATTTATTGTCTGCTTTACATGAGTTAAGTGCATAAGCATATAAATGGAGCACCAATAAAGGTGCTCTTTTTGTTTGAGTTTAATGAATAAGTGGTATGTTTACCGTTACCAGCACACCCCGTTTATCATCGCGATTTGTAATGGAAATTTTGCCCTGATGATAATCACAAATCATTTTTGCAATAAATAAACCAAGCCCTAAATGGCTACTACTTTCTTTGCTTTGGGCGCGTACTGATACCATCGACTTTAGTAATTCATCGGTCATATTATTAGGTAATAATGGGCCTACATTACTGACCGAAAACGTAGCATAATCGCCATTTTTGGTCACAGATAATTCAATCGGGTGTTGCGCGTCACTAAACTCCATTGCATTGCCAATCAATTTATCAAGCAATTGTACGATAAAGTCCGGATCCGCATTAATCAATAATGAAGAGGGACTGTTAGTAAGATGAAATTGATAATCGACATAGGTCATTTGGTACCCTTGTACACAACCTTCAATCAGCTCGTTGAGTGGAAACTGTTGCTTATCACTGCTTTGTAAACTTTGTTCTAAACGGGTTGCTTCACTCATACTGGTTAATATCCGGTTTAAGCGATGAATACCTTGTTCTGCACGTGTTATATATTTTTGGTTTTCGCTGTTTTGTGGCAGTAAGGCCAAGTTTTCGAGTGAAGAACGGATCACCGCGACCGGTGTACGAAGTTCATGGGAAAGACGTGAACTTAGGTTTTCTAAATAGGTATGGTATTGACCTAAACGATTGACCATATCCGATAATCCCCGCGATAAATCACCGATCTCATCGGTCGAGCTTGATGGAGTAAAAGGCGTTAGTATTCTTCCTTGGTTGTCAATAGCATGGTCAGCTTGGTCACGCAGGGTACGAATACGCGAAGCAATACGAGAAGCGAAGATTAATAATAAAATGGTCGCAATACTGATAATTGCCAAAAGTACATTAAACAGTTTTTCTAGTGCTTTGTTACGCAATGCGCGGATACCATTGGTTGTTTCCTGTGCGACAACCACTCCCATAATCTTATCACCAACATAAATAGGACTCGCCGCTGATAATATCATCGCTTTATTATCTTCAGTGGCAGACCAATTTGATTGTGATTTTCCGGTCAATGCCGCATCAATAAACTCACTGTTTAACTGTGTTGAATAACGGAGACTATCAATGAAATCACTGCGAGGTCGTTCTAGGAATAACTGATAAATAGGTGTTAACAGCGTTTCTTGAATGTGATTCCAAATAGATAATGAGTCTTTGGTTGTTGACTCTTTCGTTCCCCAAACACCATTCGCTTGGCGTATATCGCCTGTTTTTGCGAGCACTCGTTGATGACGATCGACAACCCAGATCCGAGAATTACTGTGGCCGAGGCCCTTTAAAATTTGTTCTATTTCAGGCGAGGGTACTAGCACGGTGCCAAGCTGGTTAATATCTTGAATATTGGATGTAGAAATAATGGTATCGGTTTGTCTTGATTCAGTATCTGCTACCGTATGTAATTCGAAACCAAGTTTGTCGCCCAATAAAGTAAGGGGCAAACGGAATTCAATGTTATAACCTGTTTCCGTGAGGCGCCAGTAGCCTTGAATCCGTTTTTCTCGTTTTAATTCACTGGGATTGTATTGATTAGCCGGGATGGCATAAGCATTAAACCAACCACTTTTGAAAACTGAAATAATATAATGTTGCAGTGTTCCCTCGGGTGATGTGAGTGCCATGATTAAATGATCATTTTTATCGACACGTAATGAATTTTCTCGACGAAGCACCGGCGTTTTATTGGTTACTTGAAAATAACCGTAAAGATAACCATCTCGCTTACCGACCATATGCTTGAATGAAATCGGGTTTGTGGTGTTTTGGTTTGCTTGAAATCGAATATACTCCTTGCCATAAAAGCGGCTCTGATTTTGATTCGCGTCCCAATCCGTTAATAATCCATCTATTTGAATTGGATGATGAATATCATAGGCATATAGATCTTTCCCCGCTTCCACTTCGGGTAAAAAACTCGCCTGCGTATTAAACAGATTAGGGCGTTCATGCAGAGCCGTTGCGACTGCACGCGTGGTGCCGATTAACGTTTGTTGTTGTCCTTGGCGGAGGAAACTTTCCATTTCCCAGATATAGTGATATCCAAGCCAGGGAAGTACTAACAAAAAGCTGGCAAGTAAAACAACTTTACTGCGTAACCCAATCTTAATTCGTTTCATTATTGATCTTCTTCTGTAATATCCCAACGATATCCCATGCCATACACCGAATTAATAGCAGTAAAATGTGGATCTAATTTAATGAATTTTTTACGAATACGTTTTATATGTGAAGTGATGGTATTGTTATCAACGAACATATTGGCATCTTGCATTAATTGTTGGCGGTCACGAACAATGCCTGCCCGATTTGCAAGCGCGTGGACAATCCAAAATTCGGTGATCGTAAAATCTAAGGACTTTCCATGCCAAGATATTTGCATTCGGTCACAATCAATCGTTAACAATCCTCGCTGAATGATGGCAGATTGATGTTGTGGTTTTTGCATGACATCAATACGTCTAAATAAAGCGCTAATTCGCACCATTAAATGTTCCATACCAATATCTTTAGTAAGATAGTCATCTGCGCCTAATCGTAATCCTGAAATACTATCGAAATCATTGTCTCGTGCGGTTAAAAATATAATAGGTACCGTAGCTGAAAGACTTCTTAATGCCTGACATAACATAAAGCCACCATCATATTCATCGCCTAAACCAATATCAATAATGGCAAGATCCGGTAGACGGGTTTCAAATGCGTGTAGGGCATCAGGCCTGTTTTCATAGCATGCGACTTGATAACCATGTTTAGTCATGAGATCCGCATAGTTTTCGCGAATTCCCTGTTCATCTTCAACAATTGCAATACGTTTCATGTGTAAATCCTTGGTGTTACTTATGTTGGCAGTATACGTGAAAAAAACGGAGGAAAAAGAGGGGGATGTCGATTGCCCTTTTTTGGACACAATTGATCAGTAACTTGCCATTTAGCTTCCCCTGAAAAAACAGAACTGTTTGTTTAAATAGTGTTAATCAAAAAATACTATTTAAAGGGGAACAGGATGGATAGTCAAAAACAAGTATTAACATTTCGTCAATCGATAATAAGCATTGTACTAGCATCGGTGGTTACAAGTGGACTAATTGCAGTTGAAAAATATCATCGTAAGGAGAATCGTAATGTTGAAACAACAATCTCTCAAGCTTTTTTGCCTACCACAACATTGAATCAGATTGGTGAAGAATTAACGTTGATTGCACATGCAAATAGGCTCGAAGTTCCATCGAATGGATCACAGGTGATCAATTCTACGGTTGAGTTAGCAATAGCCGATGTGACCAAACAAAAGGCGGTACAGAGGGATAACCGACCTGAACGTTTATTATTTGCATTTGATTCCTACCGAATTCAACCCGTTTATTATGATCGTTTAGCGAAAATCGCAGAGGTGATAAAAAATGCCAATGATAGTGAGCAAAATGTATGGCAAGTGATTGGGTATGCCGATCCTAGTGGGGATTTTTTGTATAACCTCTCCTTGTCTGAGAAAAGAGCACAAAATGTTGCTGATTTCCTGGTCAGTGAAGGCGTGCCTGAAGAACAACTTTCAGTGGTTTCGCTGGGAGCAAGTCAATCGGAAGACGGTATCACTGATCAATTATTGGTTGAACGTCGCGTCGAAATTCAACCCTATCATCAAGAGATTACAACGCTCGCTACACAACTAGCAAAACATAAACGTGAAATTCAAATCGCAAGGTACAAACGTCAACATACAAAAATGCTGATTGATGATGTGATTGCGCAGCAACATAAACAGGAATCTGCACAACAAGTACTGTTTGACCAATCATTTGTACCGCTTGCCATTGCAATGGAATTTTAAGGAGGATTTATGTTACATATTAAATTATGCACCGGACGTTCATGTCGTCGTCTTATTACACAAATACTGTTGTCGTGTTTGTTATTTTCCCCAAGTTTATATGCCAATGAAATAAACGATACAGTTGGATTGCTCTATATCGATAAAGACGGAGAAACCCATAATGCATTATTACTGAATACCGATGTAGATATGCAGATAAATGGTTTAATTAATCGGGTTAGCGTTACCCAGCACTTTGTGAATAATAGTGATCAATGGATTAATGGTCAGTATTTATTCCCACTGCCAGATAATGCCGCCGTTGATCATTTACGAATGACCATTAATGATCGCATCATTATAGGTGAAATAAAGGAAAAATCAGTGGCTGAGAAATCCTTTATTCAGGCCAAAAAAGAAGGCAAAAAAGCCACTTTAATCAATCAACAACGTAATAATATATTTACAACATCGGTTGCCAATATCGCACCGCATGAAACCGTACAAATTGAAATAGAATATCAGCAAGCAGTTGATTACAACGCGGGTGTGTTTGGTATTCATTTCCCGATGACGATTACACCGCGTTATGCACCAACATCAAACCTAATGACATCTGAGCAACGAGGTGCAGCCCTTGATTGTTTGGATAGCCAATCTGTGACGGTTGAATGTCAGGAAAAGTGGGATAGGTTGATGGCGGATCTGGATAGTAAAAAAGTGGCCCAACACACGGAAACGTCGATTAGAACTGACAAGGATCCAGAGTTGTTGGTGGATTTGCAGGTGACTATTAGTAATCCATTACCCATTCATAATATTACCAGTCCGTATCATGCCATTGATATTCAAATAGATCCGCAGGGCACCAACCGTGTATCGCTAACGAACAGACAAGTTGTGGCAGACCGAGATTTTGAATTGCATTGGCAGGTTGAGCAACATGAAAAATCACAAAGTGGATTGTTTGTAGAGCAGAAAGAAGGAGAGAAATACGCAGCATTAATGATTATGCCGCCAGCCTTGGAATATGCACACAGTACAAGAATAAGTAAAGAAGTTACCTTTGTGATTGATGTGTCGGGTTCAATGTCAGGTAGTTCGATTAGACAGGCAAAATTAGCCTTAAAAGAGGGCATCGAGCAACTTGGAGAACAAGATACGTTTAACATTATTTCCTTCAGTGATAACAGTGCGTTTTTTGCTAATAATGCATTACCCGTGGATAGTCGTAGCAAGATCATGGCAAAGGATTTTATTACCCAGTTAGCCGCATCTGGCGGTACAAATATGGCCTCTGCAATACACGCGGCGCTATTGGGAAAACGCACTATTAATGAAAATAAAGAACAGCAAATGCATCAAATTATTTTTATAACCGATGCAAGTATTAGTAATGAAGAACAATTGTTAACCCAAATAGATCAACAAATAGGCACCAATAGATTGTTTATGGTTGGCATCGGCTCTGCACCGAATCGTTATTTTATGAAAACAAGTGCAACGTTAGGCAAAGGCACATATACAAATATTGGTGACGTTAACGAGGTGCATACAAAAATGTCAGCCCTATTTGAGCAGATATCGACTCCCGTATTACGCGATATTAAGCTGACTTGGAACGATGGGACTGCTATCGATTTTTGGCCAAAACCCAGCAAAGATCTTTATTTAGGAGAACCATTGCAACTGTCATTTAAAATTCCTGAAGACAAAACCAATATTAACATTACAGGTATGAGTTCAAAGGATAATAACAACGAGAGTTGGACTGAGCAGTTGTCATTGGCTGGCACCGAAAATGCGACAGGTATTGCCGTATTATGGGCTAAATCACAAATAGACAGTTTGGATCTTAATCGGGATCTGTCTAAGGATGACAAAAAAACACAGATCACAGCGTTAGGTTTAGATTTTCATCTTGTTACCCAACATACCAGTTTAATCGCCGTTGAACAAAAAGTGGTACGTCCAAGTCATATGCAAAGTGATGAACAGCAAGTGAAAACACATATACCTCATGGCAATACAATGCGTTTACCCCAAACGGGTCTTGCAACTGATTTTTATAGGGAAATTGGCTTATGGATATTGTTATTAGCGGGTTTTTTATGGTCACTTGATTTTTATGCTCAGCATATCAAAAATCGTCATTAGGAGAAGAATATGTTGTTAAAAACATTTGTCTACACGCAACAACGTAAACAAAAGTTTATGTTTAAACATAAACTATTAGCGATATTGATTATTTCAGGTCTTTTATTTTGCGGTAAAGGACTGTATATGCAAAGTAAAGCTTTTGTTGCGCAACAATTATTGTCCTTTGCTTGGGCGCGTCATCTTCAAAGTGGCCAGTTATATAAAGCGTGGCCTTGGGCAGATAGCGCACCATTGGCCAAGCTTACATTTCCTGGGGAAGAGCCATTAATTGTTTTATCAGGTGCAACTGGCAGTAACCTTGCGTTTGCTCCTTCATGGATGCGAGCAAGTACTCCCTTCGCACAGGGAGGAAATAGCGTTATTGTGGCCCATAATGATACGCATTTTAATCAATTGAAGGGGGTTAAACTCGATGATAAATTACAGGTTTCAACCTATGGTAATGCACGGTTGTTTTATCAAGTGACTGATATGAAAATCGTCGATGAAACGGATATCTCAGTAATAGAAAATAATGGGGATGAACTGCTTACTTTGATTACCTGTTATCCCTTTGATTCGGCGATATATAATAGCGACAAACGTTTTGTTGTTACTGCTAAAAGAATTAAAGATGACCGGTCACCTTTAACGGTGGCAATGGTTAATAATGAATTAAGGCAGTATTAATCTATACCCGTTACCATTCAAGATGAAGAAATCAGCAAGACGAGAGGTGAGCAGATTCTAGGCATAAAGGTGAAGATCTAACGGGTTAAATCGAGACTTTATAACAACGAAGATGTTTGCCTCTCGTCTTGCCCTACGGGTCACTAGCTCGAACACCAATACTGCGTTATAACATTCGATAAGGGCTAGCCATTAAAGATGTAAAGTCTTGTTTTTACATCTACCGATAGAGGATTAACGCAGTTAATCGCTCGAAAGGTCATCATGTTACGCCTTGCCTTGGTATCCGAGCTAGTGACTGATAAACGCATCTTGATTGGTAACGGGTATATTATTTTACCCTTTGAGTATTAATCACCGAGTGCTATCGTGATCGTTAAACATGTTAGAAAGGAGTGATTCATGTTCAAAGGGATGTTAATTTCAATACTCATTTTGCTCAGCAGTAACCTTTCCGCAAAAATGTATTATGTTGATACTCAGTTAAAAACAGATTGTAATCATTATGATCCGGTTAATCGCGTTTGTGACTCATCATCCGATTCTTTTTCAGCAATCAATAGTATGGAAAAGGCATTATTAAAGGTGCAACCAGGTGATACATTGATATTACAATCAGGTCGTTATGCACCGATTGTTATTCAACGTTCAGGTACAGTGTCACAACCCATTACAATTCAAGGTGCTGATAATGAAAAGGTGATTGTATCAGGGCCGCGCGTTGGTTTTATGATTAAGCAACAACATCATGTGACGATTAAAAATTTGCAGGTAAACGGGGTGCAGGGATTTGCCCGCTTAGAAGATGCTGCCGATATTATTTTCGATAACATTGATTTTAGCAACGCTTCCGCAAGTGGAACGACGGGGGCATTGAAAATAGTCTCAAGCCAATATAATAAAGTACTTAATAGTCATTTTAGTCATGGCTCAGATCTTCTTATTCTTCAGGATGATGCAAATTTTAATGTGGTTCAGGGTAATACGTTTGGTACCAGTGAACATTCCTCAATTTCGGTTCGCTGTTCAAGTCACAATGTGCTTCGTAACAATACCTTTAATAATCCAAGACAAAAGGCATTGGAGATTTATGATTGTCAGGGAATCAGTGATGCGCCAATTCGCTATCAAGCAACGAAGGGGAATTTGATTGAGAAAAACAACTTTGTTGGAACACGTGGTTCATCTCGAGAGCACAAATACAATGCCATTCAGCACTGTGGTCAAAATACGATTGTTCGACAAAATGTATTTACAGGGAATTTAGGCGGTGGGGTGAGTTACCAATTTTACCCAAAAGAATGCCTTAATGTTTACGATAATAAGCTTTATAACAATACTTTTTATCATAATCGTTGTTTCGCTATTATGGGGAGTAAAAAGAAGGCAAAGGGTTACCACGATAACGTCGCGATAAATAATTTATTGTATAAAAATACCAATTGCAAAGGGGAGTGGGGGCAGGTTTCAATAAAAAACCCTGAAACGGTTTTTCTTGATAACAACAGTATAGTGGATAAAGATCCCGGTTTTGTGGATCCTGTTTCTGGTGATTTGAGACTGACGGCTGGTAGTAAGCAAATAGACCGTGGTGACTTTATCACGCAAACGCGTTCAAGTGGTTCGGGTACGGTTTTGCCGGTAAAAGATGTAAGTTGGTTTTACGATGGATTTACGATTCCTAATGAGCAGGGGGATATTATAAGAATCGAGGATCATAGTGAAACAGCAAGGATTATTTCAATCGATCGCGAACATAATACCCTGATTTTATCTAAACCACTGATTTGGAAAAAACGTGATGGTGTACATTTAAAATATAATGGAAAGGCACCCGATATTGGTGCCTTTGAATATCAATAAAATCATTAATAGTGATATTGTTAACAGCGGTTATCTAAATTGACCTATCTCGTTGATAAACTCAAAGTCGGCCGCCTTAAGTTTGGCGGTTAATTTTTCATAATCGATTTGATAGGTTTTAGTTAATTCGATGAGATCGCCATTAAATTCATCTCGCAATTTCATATTGATCATACTCATCAACATGATTGGATCCATTGTTTCGTATTTATCTAGATACATCGTTATTTCCTAACTAGTAAATAATATTAACCGTGTTTGATACGGACTTCGCATTATTCACCGCTTCCTGTGTATTAGCTCCGCGAGCAATCGCAACACCAAGGCGGCGTGAACCATTAATATCAGGTTTCGCAAATAATCGCATTTGTGCCCCAGGCACGATTGATAATGCTTCTTGTATATTTGAAAATTTAATATCTTCAGATTGACCATTACCAAGAATAACACTTGATGCCGTTGGACCGTATTGCGTAATTTGTCCAATCGGTAATCCTAAGATAGCACGTACATGTAATGCAAATTCAGACAGATCCTGTGACATCAAGGTGACTAAGCCTGTATCGTGAGGACGGGGTGAAACTTCGTTGAAGTAGACTTCATTGTCTTTGACAAAGAATTCCATGCCAAATAAACCAAACCCACCTAATTCAGTGACGACCTTAGCTGCAATTTCCTGTGCTTTTTGTAATGCGGCTTCTGGCATGACCTGCGGCTGCCAAGATTCTCTGTAATCTCCATTTTCCTGACGATGGCCAATCGGTGCGCAGAAATGAATACCATCAATAGCACTAATTGTTAACAGTGTGATTTCATAATCAAAGGAAACAAAACCTTCAATAATAACGCGACCAGCACCACTACGACCGCCTTCCTGAGAATATTGCCAAGCTGCATCGATCTGTTCGGGAGACTTAATAATGCTTTGGCCTTTACCCGAACTGCTCATTACCGGTTTGACCACACAGGGAATGCCAATTTCCTTAACGGCAGCAAGATATTCTTGTTGGCTATCGGTGAATACATAGGGAGATGTTTTAATCGATAGTGTTTCTGCAACTAAACGACGAATACCTTCTCGGTCCATGGTTAATTTAGTGGCACGTGCACTAGGGATAACATTAAATCCTTCTGCTTCAAGTTTGACTAAGGTATCCGTTGCGATTGCTTCTACTTCTGGAATGATAAAATCAGGTTTCTCAGCACGAATAATCGCTTCTAATTTATCACCGTCTAACATGCTAACGATATGTGATGAATGTGCAATTTGCATCGCGGGGGCATTTGCATAACTGTCAGCGGCAATAACTTCAATGCCGAAACGTTGTAATTCAATAGCAACTTCTTTACCAAGCTCTCCGGAACCAAGCAGTAATGCTTTTGTTGCACTAGGTGACTTGGCACTACCAAAAATAGAAACATTCATAACGTGAGACTCTTTGTTTATTAAGGGAGGAATATTTGCGAAGAATAGTAGCAAAAAAGCAAAGGAAGTTGCAGCAGATAAATAAAATTTATCATCAAAGTCTCTAAAGTAGTTTGTTAATGGTTGAACGATGACAATCAGCATTAATATTATTGCAACTTGAAGCGTTTAAGAAATGCGGAAGTTGGGGCAGCGACTTTAGTCGCTTATGTTTATAAAAAAGATCATACAATGCATGATAGGTCGACTGAAGTCGACGCCCCAAATAATGTAGTAGTTTTTATATGCGAACAAAAGTTATAAAGTCATTAATCAATAATTTAATAACTATAATCGGTCATTTACATAACCGTGCCTTGAAGTGTTTAAGAAATGCGGAAGTTGGGGCAGCGACTTTAGTCGCTTATGTTTATAAATAACAAAATGTAATACTTGATAGGTCGACTGAAGTCGACGCCCCAAATAATGTAGTTAGTTTTGAATGCATATTAAAGTTATAAAGTCATTAACCAATAATTTAACGACTGCAATCAATCATTTACATTACCGCGACTTGAAGTGTTTAACTAAGTCACATGGAAACGGGACTTCAGTCCCGCTATTTATTTTGAAATGAACACATCACTTATATTCATGGCTAGTTAAAGTGTTTGTTCTCCGCCAAAGGCATCAATCACCGCAGGAATAAATTGTTTAATTTCGCCGGTCATTAATGCAAAGTCAGCATCGAATCGAGCTGCATAATCATCGTTATCAATATCTTCATTTTGTTCTTGTAAAACATCGGAGAATTTTAATCGTTTAATGGCAAATTCTTCACCAATTAAAAACGAAATACTTTCAGCCCAGTTAAGTGCTAATTTAGTGACAAATTTATCGGAAGCGATATGATTTTTAATTTCGTCGGATAATAAATCTTGCTGCTTACAACGAATAATACCGCCGCCTTCTAATGCAGAACGTAGCTCAGCTTCATCTTCCAATGCAAAGTTTGCTGGAATATTACCTTCAACCAGCCAATCCGTCATAACCACATCGGCTTGGTTTTTAAGTTGAATAGGTACAACGGGTAAACTACCGACTGTTTTACGTAATAGTGAGATTAATTCTTCCGCTTTACGTGTGCTTGAAGCGTCAACATAGAGAAGGTCGCTTTCAGTATCAATCCAAGCAAAGGTTTGTGACGTGCGGCTGAATGCGCGGGGCAAGAGCTGCATCACAATCTCTTCTTTCAACGTATCTTTCTCTTTTTTCTTAACGGCGCGACCCTGTTCAAGCTCGATTGCCTCGACCTTTTCATTCAGCTGATCTTTAATCACACCGGCTGGCAGCATTTTTTCTTCTTTTTTCAGACAAATTAAAATTTGTTTTGCTGATACATGGGTATACATTTGCCCAGATTTCCCCATTGGGAAAACCCAGCCCAGTTTTGATATATCTTGACTACCACAGGCTTTAAATTGAAATTCTTCAAGATTTTTTTCTAATGCATCAACATCCTGCTCGAGCGGGCGGGTAAATCGATAAACTTGTAGGTTTTTGAAAAACATGGAATGCACCTCAGTACAAAAAATAAAATAAGGTGTGAGAGTGTAAATGATTTTATATAAAGCAGCAAAAACTAGTTTTTGATATAGATCTAATCAAATCCTTTTATCACTATTATTTTATATTGTTGATAAGTGTAAATGTTGAACACTGGGTTATACTTAAATTGTGCAAATAAAAAGAATGCTGAGTTCATTAGCTGTAATATTTGAACTATCGACTATGCTATTTGTCTTGATGTCGGTTTTGCTCTTTAAGTGATTGATTAAAGGATTTATTTACACAAACGATAATATTTTATAATCAAATGATACTGCTATTTTATTGAATAACCTTGCTTGAGCACTTTATGACTAAATATCACACACTTTTACTTTCTATAACGGTTTCTTCTTTATTATATTCACAGGCTACTAGAGTACATGCCGAAGAAAACAATGTAGAGTCGTTTAATCTTACAGATCTTCCTAGTCTGGAATTAGATGAGTTGCTCGCAACCGATGTCCAAGTTACTTCTGCAATGAAACGTCTGCAAAATGTATCTGAAACGGCGGCTTCTATTTATGTGTTAACTCATGATGAAATCATATCATCGGGCGTTACATCCGTTGCTCAAGCGTTAAAATTGGTACCGGGCATGCAAGTACGCCAAATTGATAGTAATCAATGGGCAATTAGTACGCGCAGTTCAGCGGGGCGATATTCCAGTAAACTATTGGTCATGATTGACGGGCAAAGTATTTATAATCCTGGTTTTGCGGGGGTGTATTGGGAGGCGCTTAATACACCTTTATACGATATTGAGCGCATTGAAGTTATTCGAGGACAAGGCGGTTTATTATGGGGAAGTAATGCGACCAATGGCGTAGTCAATATTATCACTAAACATACGGCTGATACTCAGGGAGTGTTGACTCAGGTTGAAGCCGGTAATATGACCGATTTCCGTACTAGTTTTAGAATTGGTGGTGAATTTGCTAATTATAATTCATACCGAATTTATGCGGATGTTGATAGTACCGATTCTTCAGATAAAGGAACCGCTGGTCAAACACCGAACGATTCGGGTGAGAAAAAAAATATTGGCGCACGTTTAGATTTAAGTCTCAGTGATGATCTTTCCTTACTCGCTCAAACTGAATATTCCGAAATAAAAATGGGACAAGTGTCGCGATTATTTGATTTGGATACCTATGAGAAAATCTACGTAGATGAAGAAGCTTCTAGAAAACATCTTCAAGTGATGGGGCGTTTAGAGCATAAATTATCATCGGTTTCAAATCAAATGATACAAGCATCGGTTAGCTCTCAAAAAGGTAATCAAAGTTACTATAAAGAACATTTTATAATCAGCGATCTTGACTATCAAATGAATACGTTAATCAGTAATGTACAATTTGATTGGGGAGGAAATTATCGATACATGGATATATCCATAACGGATACCGATTATATTACTAGTATCGATAATATTAATTCTTATCAGCAATACGGTGGATTTGTTCAAGCACAATTTAATCTGATACCGGAAAAATTAAAACTGATTATTGGAGATCGTTCTGAAAGAAATAGTTTTACGGGATGGGAACATCAACCTATGGCCCGTTTACTTTGGAAGCCAAAACCTGATCATACTTTTTGGGGGGCTGTATCTCGAGGGGTAAGGATCCCTTCCTTAATCGAATATAATGGTATTGCAATGGCGAGTGGTATTTCGGTTGGTAAGATTTATGATACGGGAGTTGATTCGATTAATAATTTACGGATTAAGGCTCAAATTGTTGGCAGCTCAGATATTGAGGCCGAAACTTCTATCTCCAAGGAACTGGGTTATCGTCATAATGGCGAAGACTGGGGATTCGATGTTTCTCTGTTCCACACAAAATCGAAAGATGTGACGGTCGTTGAAGAAAGTTATGATGAAGATACTTTTACGGAAATAGCGACATTAATTTATTTGGGAGAATATGACGCGGCTTCAGCATTAATTAATAGCACCACCTTTGATTACAAATTTGTATCTAGTGCAGAGTTAATTACCTATGGCGGTGAGCTTGCTGTTAAATGGCAACCTATTAAACGGCTAAAAACCGAACTAGGCGTTAGTTATACGTCTTTTGAATATAATTTACCTTCGGGAACTCGGGCCGCATTTGGTTTTGACACGGAATTATGGCAAGTGATGGCAAAGGCCGATTATGCGTTAACGCCAACGCATTCGCTCTTTGCGGTATACCATATAGAATCAGGAGATGCTTATGAAACCGATGACTATAGTGTGTTAGATTTAACTTGGAATTGGCAAATTTCGCCAGCTGTTTCATTTTCATTAACGGGAAACAATCTCCTTTATGGATCACATTTAGAATATGCTGATACGAGCCAAACCTATACGGTGCCAACCTATATCGAACCAAGTTACATTGCCCGATTCACGATGGAATTTTAATTAACTAATTATGCCTATATTCGCTAAACTTTTTGCTACGCTTAGTTTGTTGTTGTCCATTATTGGTTCAACACATGCTTATGCTACGCCAAGAGAAGATGCCATTAAATCTGGTTTTATTTATAATTTCGTTCGTTATTCTAACGGAGACTGGTTTGATGCAGATAAAAGTGAACGTTATCTTATTTGCAGTTTCGATACGCAGTTTGTTGAAATTGCTGCATCTACATTAAAAGGGCGTACTATTAACAATCGTCCCGTAGAGCTTAAGTTAATCGAACTTGATTTAGTCGGTTTAAATGACTGTAATACGCTATTTGTTTCGAAGAATTATATTGATTTGTGGACTAAAACATTAATACACCATCGGATGCCTAAATTAATGCTGGTGGGTGAATTTGATGGGTTTATCGAAACCGGGGGACAAATTAATTTCTTTATCGTTGGTGGTAAAGTTCGTTTTGAAGTCAACCAGTTTAGATTGCGTGAAGCGGGAATAGAGATGAGCTCAAAGGTCCTTCGTCTTGGTCGTATTAATAAAGGAGATAATGAATGAAAATACAACGCTCCTTGAATGCGAAACTGTTATTAATGCTAATGTTAGTTGCATTATTTACCAGTATTACGACGACCGTTATTTTTTCGGTTTATGAACTTAATTCAGTTACAGAAACAGAAAAAAGTCGTTTGAATGGCATTGCAAATATACTTGCACCAAATCTCACTGCTGCCGTACTTTTCCAAGATGAATACACGGTGAATGAGTTAATAAAGCCTTTGCTTAATCAAAGCTCTGTTATTAGCGCAGCGGTCTTTGATTCAAACGGCAACATGTATTCACAAATCATTTCAGATGAAACTAATAAAACCAGTTTTCTTAAAGATATCCTAGTAATTAATACCCCATTAGAGATTGACGGGACTAGCTATGGCAAATTGGTGATTAAAGCTGATTATTCAATGGTTGAAAAAAGTTTAGTCTTTTTCGGCGCTTTTTTATTCGGCATTTTAATCGTAACATTACTCCTTAGCTTTTTATTATCCTTAATACTACGCAAAAAACTAATTCATCCACTGTTGCACTTAACAACGGTCGCAGAAGAAATAACTGAAACAAATAAATACAGTATGCGCGCAGAGGTGTTGTCTGACGATGAAGTAGGAGATTTAGCACTTTGCTTTAACTCAATGCTTGAAACTATTGAACAACGTGAACATATTCTTGAAGTGCAAGTTCAACACCGGACTAATGCGTTAAAACAAGCTAATAATCAACTAACTAAACAAGCCAATAGCGATCCGCTGTCAGGTTTACCTAACCGCCGTTATATTCTTGATAAACTATCCAGTTTAATCAGCGATGATTTAAATTTAGATACCAGCACATCGAATGCTTTATTTGATAATAAGTTTGCCATTTTAGGGCTAGACCTCGATGGCTTTAAGGAAATTAACGATACTCTAGGACACGATTCTGGGGATTTACTTCTAATTGCCGTGAGTAAACGTATTTCAAGTATTTTACCTGATAATGCAATGGTTGCTCGCTTAGGTGGTGATGAGTTTATTGTATTAATTGAAAACTTAACAACGCGTTCGCAAATTGAAGAAATTGTGAATGAAGTTCAACAAGCCATTACTAATAGTTTTGTCGTTAAAGGAAAATTGGTTTATGTGACTACCAGTATTGGTATTGCGATATACCCCGATGATGGTCTGACCGTTGAAAAAATCGTAAAATATGCCGATATTGCCATGTATAAATCGAAGGAGATGGGGCGTAATTGTCATCATTTCTTCCACCCGGATTTATTAAATAATTTAGTGCAAAAACGCCAGTTAATTGATGACTTAAGAAGTGGGCTAAAAAACAACGAATTTGAACTTTATTATCAGCCGATTATTGATTTAGATAACGACCAAGTCTACAAAGCTGAAGCTTTATTACGCTGGAACCATCCAACTCGCGGTATGGTTCCTCCCTTAGAATTTATTCCGGTAGCGGAAGAAACCGGTATTATTTTAGAATTAGGAGAATGGATAGCACGCTCTGCGGCGGCTGATTTAGCTGATATACGACGTTATGCCCCTAACTTCCAGATTAGTATTAACGTTTCTCCTCTGCAATTTAAAGGGGATGGCACGTGGATGATTAACTGGTTCGGTTATATGTCACAATTGGGGTTAAGTCGAGATGCCATTATTGTTGAAATTACCGAAAATTTATTGATGGAAAGTGAAGAATCAATGCGTCAGAAATTAATAAAACTAAAAGAGCACGGCACGCGCATTGCCATCGACGATTTCGGTGTCGGCTATTCATCGTTATCTTATTTGCAAAAAATGGATGTGGATTTCCTTAAAATCGATAAATCCTTTGTTGATGAGATTACGAATAAAAGTAACAGTCTTGATTTATGTTGTGCAATGATCATGATGGCGCGGCATTTAAATATTCAAGTGATTGCAGAAGGTATTGAAACGAAACAACAAAAACAAATTTTAGCCGATGCGGGATGTAAATTTGGCCAGGGTTACCTTTTTGCTAAACCGTTGCCGTTACATGATTTTAAAAATAAATTCTTCTTGAATACTTCAAACGTTAAATTAATTCATTCAAATTAACTGACATCTTCATCATTTATATTATCTTTTATGACTGTTTTTATGCGTTTGTAATATAAATGTCACATTGACAAATGATAATGTAGAAATTGATAATAACATGAATAGGTAAAATTAATGGCAAGTCGTATTTTAGTTGTTGAAGATGAAGTTGCAATTAGAGATATGCTCTGTTTTGTGCTTGAACAGCATGGCTATGAAAGCATTGAAGCTGAAAACCATGAAAAAGCGCTAGAAGGCTTGAAAGAACCTTACCCAGATTTAATTTTATTAGATTGGATGTTTCCTGGTGGCAGTGGAATAAAATTATTACAACATCTAAAGCAAGATGAAATCTTACGCCAAATTCCAGTGGTTATGTTAACGGCGCGTGGCGAAGAAGAAGATAAAGTACGTGGTTTAGAAAATGGCGCCGATGATTACGTCACTAAACCGTTTTCACCGAAAGTATTAATGGCGCGCCTTAAGGCTGTACTGCGCCGGGTTAACCCAACCTCGTTAGATGACTCATTAGAAGTTGGCCCATTAAAATTAGATCCTGTTTCGCATCGTGCAAGTATTTCAGATGAAGCATTGTCGATGGGCCCAACGGAATTTAAACTACTTCATTTCTTTATGACCCATCCTGATCGTGTTTACAGTCGTGAACAACTTCTTAATAATGTATGGGGAACCAATGTTTACGTTGAAGATCGTACCGTTGATGTCCATATTCGTCGTTTGCGTAAAGCATTACTTGACCATGAAGGTCTAGTTCAAACCGTCCGCGGTGCAGGATACCGTTTCTCGACTCGCTCATAATATATAGAGTATCTAATTTGAAAACATACACGTGGAAAGGCTTATTTTTTGCTTCTTTGCTTTTTTATATGCCTGTTATTATTGCCGGTTTGATTTTAGGGTTGTTATCTGAATTACTTGCCGTTGCATTTTTTCTTCATATCATTTGGCATTATCTTTATCTTAAAAAATTAAATAACTGGTTGTGGAACAGTAAAAGTACCATTTTACCGGACGGTAAATATGAATGGGAACACGCTTTTATCGGTATTTATAATCTTCAGCAACGTCTACGCAATCGTCGAAAAAAGTTAGCACGTATGATTAGTCGTTTTCGTGAAGGTGCAGAAGCCTTACCCGATGCAGTTGTTGTCTTTCAAAAGGGCGGTGAAATTATATGGTGTAATCGTCTTGCACAAGTTCAGTTAGGTTTTAAATGGCCTGGGGATGGTGGTGAGAATATTACTAACCTGATCCGTAATCCAGATTTTGTAAATTACCTTAAAAATGAAGAATTCCATGAACCATTGGGTATGATTTCACCACTCAATACGGAAAAGTTCCTAGAGTTTCGAGTGATGCCCTATGCGCAAAATCAGCGTTTATTGATTGTGCGAGATATTACCGCGTACCGACAAGCTGATCAGACTCGACGTGAATTTGTTGCTAATGTATCACATGAATTGCGGACACCATTAACCGTTTTACAAGGTTATATCGAAATTCTAAATATGCAGGTTGAATCCGGTACTCCCCAAGGTAAAGCGATTACTGTGCTAGACCAGCAAACCGAAAGAATGTGTTCATTGGTTGAGCAACTTATGGTGTTGTCAAAAATTGAAAGTGCGCCGACTATTGACCTTGATGAACAGGTAGATGTTGCTGCATTATTGGCTCAAATTGAAGACGAAGCCAATGCATTGGGCGAGAAAAAACAACTTACGATTGTCTTTAATATTGATAATCAATTGGGTTTACTTGGTAATGAAATGCAAATTCGTAGTGCAATGACGAATTTAATTTACAACGCAGTCAAGTACACGCCAGTTAATGGCAATATACAAGTCGATTGGTCACGGGCCGATCACGGCGCTTATTTTAGTGTTACAGATGATGGTGATGGTATTTCCCCACATCATATTTTACATTTAACCGAGCGTTTTTACCGTGTCGATCATTCTCGATCTCGTGATACAGGTGGTACGGGATTAGGGTTATCGATTGTTAAACATGTATTAACTCATTACGATAGTGAGTTGCTAATCGAAAGTACCCTCCATGAAGGCAGCCAATTTTCTTTTATTATTCCAGAAAGCTATGTGATTGAATAAAGGTTTCTTTAAGCTTGATGAATGCATAAATTTCTTGGTGCGCGCAGCACACCCTACAAATATAGATTCATTGTTATCCAGCAGGGAGTGCTGTGCATAAAATGTTTCCCAACTGGAATATTCCAATTATATTGTGCTTCACCCACCATGTTTACCAACCTCGAATATCACATGTAGGGTGTGCTGTGCGCACCGTGATTTCCAATCGAGACTTTATAACAACGAAGATGTTTGCCTCTCGTCTTGCCTTTGTATCCGAGCTAGTGACTGATAAACGCATCTTGATTGGTAACGGGTATAAATACTAAAATTTTATCAATATCGTCACTTAAGCTTCTCTTTTACCGAAGGAATCCGCTACACTAGTAACGAAAAAAGTGACGGAGAGCAAGCATGAAAAACAGAAAATTGGCTAATAAACTTGATCAATTCTTAGAAATTCATCAATTTAAAGATTATTGTCCAAATGGTTTACAGATTGAAGGGCGTGAATCCGTCCAGAAAATAATCACTGGCGTAACTGCATCGCAAGCACTGATTGATGTCGCCATTGAAGAAAATGCAGATGCGATACTTGTTCATCATGGTTTTTTCTGGAAAGGGGAAAGCCAAGAAATAGTCGGTATGAAATATAAGCGGATTAAAGCCTTAATTGAAAATGGTATCAATTTGTATGCTTACCATCTCCCTCTCGATGTGCATCCAGAACTAGGTAACAATGCGCAACTTGCGACATTACTCGATATTACCGACCGTCGACCATTAGAACCTTGGGATAAACGTAGTGTTGGGCGGGTAGGTAAATTTGAACAACCCATTTCTCCCGAGCAATTATCTAATCGTATTGAAACGGTGTTAGCACGAGCACCGTTACATATTGATGGCGGTAATGCAGAGATTTCCAGTGTTGCTTGGTGTACCGGTAGTGGACAAGATTTCATTACCATTGCAGCAGAGCAAGGTATTGATGCTTTTATTAGTGGCGAAATTTCAGAGCGTACCGTCCATATCGCACGAGAAATGGGGATTCATTACTATGCTGCAGGCCATCATGCGACCGAACGATACGGTGTTAAAGCCCTAGGTGAGTGGCTCGCTGGTGAATTTGACTTTGATATAAAATTTATCGACATTAATAATCCCGTCTAATAGACACTTCATTTTATAAATTAGGATAAACAATGCAGCCACTCTTAACAGATATTATTTCAGCTGTTGGTAATGTGTTATTAGGTAAAGAGCAACAGGTTAAATTAGCTGTGGCTTGTTTAATCGGTCGAGGACATCTTCTGCTTGAAGATTTACCGGGCATGGGAAAAACGACCTTGGCACATTGTTTAGCGAATGTACTTGGCTTGCAATATCAACGCGTACAATTTACCAGTGATCTATTGCCCGCCGATATTCTCGGTGTGTCGGTATTTGATAAGGCACAATCTGCATTTAAATTTCATCCAGGGCCAGTTTTTACACAATTATTATTGGCCGATGAAATTAACCGCAGTACCCCGAAAACACAGAGTGCATTACTTGAAGCAATGGAAGAAGGGCAGGTAACTATTGAAGGTGAAACGCGGCCACTACCTAATCCGTTTTTTGTGATTGCGACGCAGAATCCGATCTCTCAATCGGGGACTTTTATGCTGCCAGAATCGCAACTTGATCGTTTTTTAATGCGAATTAGTTTAGGTTATCCTAATCATGAATCTGAACGATTACTCCTTGAAGGTGTCGATCCTCGTCGTCGAATTACTGAAATGAAACCCGTGGTAACACCGCAACAACTTGATGATTTACAAAATCAAGTGAGTGCTATTCGATGTAGCGATGCGTTATTAGATTACCTTCAAAAACTAGTACTATTTACCCGTGTTGATGGTCGATTCACCTACGGACTATCTCCTCGAGGTTCGTTAGCTTGGTTAAGTGCAGCAAAAGCATGGGCATTGCTTGATGGACGTGATTATGTCATTCCCGAAGATATTCAAGCCGTTGCGCCAGCCGTATTAGGGCATCGTGTACGTGGTAGTGAGGTTGAACAGGGTCATGAACATCAAGATTTAATACAGTATTTATTATCATCCGTTGATGTGGTTGGTTAAATGAAATATCCGAACTGGTGGCCTCAAAAAAATAAGCGTGTAGAACGTAAATCTTCTGTGCCACCGGTTAGACCACAAAGTCGAGTACAAAAACGATTTTTTAATTGGATAGATAAACGCACACCTTTTGCTAAACAAGCCTCATTAACACGTAAAAACCTGTACATCCTGCCCACCAAAACTGGGATGAGTTTTTTTATTTTAAGCTTTCTTCTGTGGTTAATCGGGACTAGTTATCAAAATAACTTGGTATTAGCGCTAAGTTATTTATTGATCAGTCTCGTTGTTGTGGCTATTTTTCATACCTATACGAATCTCGCTGGTATTGAAGTCAAAGCGTTAGGTGCTAAACCAGGATTTGCTGGCGATAGTATTTATTATAATTTGCAAGTGACTGGTCACCGCGTAAAAAGTCATGATAGCTTGATTATTCGCTGGTGGGATGGAGAACCCGCTGTGTTTAATTTCCCTGCTAATCAGGTTACTCAGATTGAAGTGGGGCTTGAAGCCCATCAACGTGGGATATTACATCCAGGGAAATTATTAATAGAGACCGTTTACCCGTTAGGCATTATACGATGTTGGACGTGGTTGAATCTCGACGTTTCGGCTATTGTGTTTCCCAAACCGCTTAAAGCCCCATTTCCCGTTCAGTTGGTAGGACACAATGAAAATGAACAGGGTGAACAAGTATCCGGTGGCGAAGATTTCTCGGGATTAAAAGAATATCGAGCAGGTGATCCGGTTAAGCATATATCTTGGAAACATTACGCACGTGAACAGGGACTCTATTCTAAGGAATACAGTGGTACACGTAATCATCATAATTGGTTAGATTGGGATGAATTTGCGCATCTTGAGGCAGAACAACGGCTCAGTGCCATGTGTTATTGGGCACTTACCTTTGAGCAACAACAAACGCCCTATGGATTAAGGCTGCCTAGTGTAAAAGTATCACCGGCACTTGGTGATGCTCATAAACTCAAGGTGCTGAGTGCACTTGCCTGTTTTGAGTTATTACAGGGGGAATTGTAATGGATGCGACGAACTCGACCTTTGAGCAACAAAAATTAATTCGTCATGAAAACCTTATTTGGTTAATTGTCGCGCAGGGGATTGTTATTGTCCCACTATTAATCAAACTACCAATTTGGTTGTGGTTACTGTGGCTCGGCGCATTAGTTTGGCGACTAAAAATACATACTGGAAAACTAAAATATCCTTCTTCGATCGTAAAGTTCTTACTTAGTAGCCTTTGTATTCTAGGCTTATTCACGTCTTTTCAAGGCGCCTATGGCGTTGAGTCTATGGTGGGATTCTTGGTTTTCACCTTTATTTTAAAACTATTAGAACTACGAAGTCGGCAAGATGGGTTACTGATGTTGTTTATCAGCTTTATTGCCGTGGGGGCACAATTTCTATTTGCACAATCAATATGGTCGGCGGTTTATGCCATCTTTTCGTGTATTGTCTTAGTCGCCACTTGGCATACCATCTATTTAAACCGAAGCATTCCAGTACGGACAAAGTTATCAAAGGGCAGTGTTTTGTTGCTACAGGCAATACCTTTGATGTTAGTGCTGTTTGTTTTAATGCCGCGTTTGGGACCACTTTGGCGAACCCCCTTAGTACAAAATGAAGCGCATACTGGATTTAGTGATTCGCTTTCACCTGGTGATATTGGTGAGCTTGTGCAAGATAAAGGCACTGCATTTCGAGTCAATTTTTTAGATGCGTCGGCTCCGGCAAGTAGTGATATGTATTGGCGTGGTTTGATATTAGATGATTTTGATGGACGAACCTGGAATATCAATAAACAATGGGTTCGAAACGGTCAAGCTGAGAAGGTAAATGTGTCTCAAGAAGAGATATTAACCTATGAGATTATTGTCGAACCGCATTATTATCAATGGCTCTTTTCCTTGTCTACCCCAGTTAGTATCAATACTGGTCGCGTTAGGGCCAATATTACTAAGGAACGTCTGATTGCAACTCGTCGTCCCTTAACTGCACAACTACAGTACACAGTGCAAAGTGTTGATCCGTCGCATTTAAAACCCGTGGTGTTGTCATCCGTTGAAAAAAACTATTTAACACGATTGCCTACAGGGAATAATCCGCAAACCGTTGCGCTTGCAAAAAGTTGGGTAGCCGAAGGCAGTACGCCGGAACAAATTATTAATAAAGCCCTAGCATGGTATCGACAAGATTTTTATTACACCTTACAACCTCCTTTATTGGGCGAAAACAGTGTCGATGAATTTCTATTTTCATCTAAGCAGGGCTTCTGTGAACATTTTGCCAGTAGTTTTTCCGTGTTAATGCGTGCTGCGGGTATACCCACTCGCGTTGTCGTCGGCTATCAAGGCGGTGTCTATAACGATATTGAGGATTATTGGCGAGTTCGTCAAGCCGATGCACATGCCTGGGCTGAAGTGTGGTTGGAAGGTATCGGCTGGAAACGAATCGATCCCACCAGCGTGGTTGCGCCGCAACGTGTTGAACAAGGTATCGACAATGCCCTTGATAGTAGCGAACGAACGATGGTTGCTGCTGGCCAGTTTAATGCGCCGCAATGGTTAACCAGTCTTCGATACCGTATTGATGCGGCGAATTACCTATGGAGTCGATGGGTACTGAGTTACGATGCTAAAACACAGCAATCGTTGTTAAAAAAATTATTTGGTGGAACGGACCCGGTAAGAATCGGGCTGGTAACTATATCGATTATTTTGTTTTTATTGATTATGTATACCGTTATTGTTATTCGACCTAAATGGCAGTCACGCACACCATTACAACGCGCATTAAGACAATTTGATAAAACCTGTATGCAATGGAAGCTAACGCGCAAATCCGATGAAACCATTGCGCAATTTGCAACTAGGCTAGCTAAACAACAACCGGAGTTGCAAAACAGCTGCGATAAATTAGGGAAATTGTCTCAAGCGGTTTTGTATGGTGGAGATCAGCATTCGCAACAACGGTTAATTGATACATTATCTAAATTTCCCAAATAAATAAGTAATTAACGCCGTTGTTTTGCTCGTTAAATAACCACAAAAAAAAATATACTATAAAAAGCCCAAGTCTGTTTGAAACTAACGAGGGTTTTCCCTATTATGCTTGTACAGAAATTACAATGCTATTTTCGAGAGTTACACATAAATCATTTAGGGAATAAAAATGACAACATATAACATTGCATTACTAGCAGGTGACGGTATCGGCCCTGAAGTAATGAAAGAAGCAGTTAAAGTATTAAACCTAGTTGAAGAACGTAATAAAGACGTAAACTTTGAACTGAACGATGTATTATTCGGTGCAGCAGCTTATTTCGCAACGGGAAAATCATTTCCCGATGAAACTAAAGCAGCGTGTGATAAAGCAGATGCAATTTTAAAAGGTACAATTGGCCTTAATCACGAAGATTCTCAAAAAATTCCCGTTGATGAGCAACCAGAACGTGGTGCGTTATTACCATTACGTCGTCGTTACAATACCTACGCTAATTTCCGTCCAGTTTACCTACCAAAAGCATTAGCGCATTTCTCTCCATTAAAAGAATCAATTATCGGTGACGGTATCGATATTATGATCATCCGCGAATTAGTGGGTGGCTTATACTTTGGTGAAAAAGAAACCGGTGTTGATGAAAACGGTAAACGTTTTGTACGTGAAGTACTTGAATACGATGAAGATCAAATTCGTCAAATTATCAAAGTTGGCTTCGAAGTTTCAATGAAACGTAAAAAAGTCATGCATAATATCCATAAATCAAATGTATTAAAATCAAGTGTACTATGGAATGCGATTGTTGAAGAAGAAAGCAAAAACTACCCAGAAGTAGAAGTTAAAAACATCCTAGTTGATGCTGCTGCAACGTACCTATGTTTGAATCCTGGCATGTTTGATGTAATGGTAATGGAAAACATGTTTGGTGATATCTTAAGTGACCAAGGCGGCGGTATTTTAGGTTCACTTGGCCTAATGCCTTCAGCTTGTAAAGGTCCTGAAAAATCATACTACGAACCTTCACATGGTAGTGCACCAGATATCGCAGGTAAAGGTATTGCAAACCCATATTCTATGATCGGTTCAGTGGCACTGATGCTTGAAATGAGCTTTGGTATGGAACAAGAAGCGAAAAATTTATGGGCAGCAATGCAAAGTGTATTTGCGAACGGTTACTCAACGTCAGATCTATCTAAACCAGGTGAAGCTAATCTTGTTAGCACTGCTGAGTTTGGTGATATGGTGTGTGCAGAACTTAAAAAAATGCCAATCGCATAAGAATAAATCAAAGTATTGTTTGATAAAAGCCACGTTCATTCGTGGCTTTTTTATTTGAACAGCATCGTGATTTCAAAACTTGTAGGGTGTGTCATGCGCACCATATCCAAAATCATTTCAACAATTGGAAAAACAATGGCACTTAAACCAACCATCTTTAAAATGAATATTAATCTTTCGGATCTTAATGAAGATCGTTATGAAACGATTAACCTAACCGTTGCACAACATCCTTCAGAAACAACCGAACGTATGATGGCCAGAGTGTTGGCGTATTGCTTAAATGCGCAGGAATTTTTAACATTCACAAAAGGGTTATCGGTTGCAGATGATCCTGATATTTGGGCAAAGAATTTTTCAGATGAGTTTTTATTGTGGATTGATGTGGGGGAGCCAGCCTTTGAACGAATTAAAAAAGCATCGCGTTTAGCCAAGCAAATTAAAATTTATAGCTTTAATACAAAATCTGATGTGTGGTGGCAACAATCCCAACCGGATTTTTCTAAGTTGCCTGTGGATGTATTTCAGTTTCCATTTGAACAGATTCAACAATTAGCGAACCTAGTACAACGCACAATGTCCTTATCTATCACTATCAGTGGCGACTCTCTCTATGTTGCGGGCGATTCAGGGGAATGTGAAATAACCTATGGCGTACTGCAATCCCATTAATAAAAATTAACTCAACCCTTTGCCTCGACAACTGCACAGGGTATAATCCGCCCCCTTAATTAATTAGCACAGTGATCACACCATGAAATTTATTGTAAAACTTTTCCCAGAAATAATGATGAAAAGTCGTCCAGTTCGTAAACGTTTCAGCAAAATGCTACAGGGGAATATCCGAAATGTTTTATCTCGCTATGACGAACAGGCAAAAATAATACTTGAATGGGATAAGATCATTGTACGAAGTGATAATGATACGCCGGAAAATAAAGCGACATTAATTCATATGTTAAAAAGTACACCGGGTATTGCTTTCTTTTTAGAAGTAAAAGAAACAGCTTACACGGATTTACATGATATTTATGAGCAAGCAAAAACGCATTTTGCCGATGAACTTGCAGGTAAGACTTTCTGTGTACGTGTAAAACGTATTGGTAAACAAGATTTTTCATCTATTGATGCTGAACGTTATGTAGGCGGTGGTCTAAACCAACATACTGATGCACTTGGCGTTAAATTAAAAGGCGCAGATATTACCGTTAATCTAGAAATAAATAACGATAAATTATTTATAATCGATAAACGCCATGAGGGATTAGGTGGTTTTCCATTAGGAACACAGGAATCTGTATTATCGCTTATATCCGGTGGCTTCGATTCTGGTGTATCAAGTTATCAATTACTTAAACGTGGCTCACGTGTACATTATTGCTTCTTCAACCTTGGCGGCGCAGCACATGAAATTGGTGTTAAACAAGTGGCTTACCAATTATGGAATCGTTTTGGTTCTTCACATCGAGTTAAGTTTATTTCAATTCCCTTTGAACCGGTCGTGGCTGAAATTTTAGAAAAAGTCGATAATGGTCAGATGGGGGTGATATTAAAACGAATGATGATGCGTGCAGCAAGCCTTACTGCAGAGCGTCTTGATATCGAAGCATTAGTCACAGGGGAAGCATTAGGACAAGTTTCAAGTCAAACCCTACGTAATCTGTCTGTTATTGATCAAGTGACTAATATGTTGATTTTACGTCCACTGATTGCGACAGATAAACAAGATATTATTGACTGTGCCCGTGAAATTGGGACGGCAGAACTGTCTGAAACGATTCCTGAGTATTGTGGTGTTATTTCACAACGTCCAACCGTGAAAGCGGTAATGAAAAAAATCGAAAAAGAAGAAGCAAAATTCGATTTATCATTAATTGAAAAAGTTGTCTTAGAAGCAAATGTATTAGATATTAAAGACATCGCAAAAGCAGCACAGGAAGAAGTTGCAGAGGTTGAATCCGTTACACAATTTGCCGAAAACGAAGTGATTTTAGATATTCGTTCAAGTGATGAAGAAGAGGAATCACCACTTGAAATTGAAGGCGTAACCATTGAACACTTGCCATTCTTTAAGTTGGCCAATAACTTTGAAAAATTACCTCAAGATAAAACTTATTTACTCTATTGTGAACGCGGTGTAATGAGTCAGTTGCAAGCGCTATATTTAAAAGAAGCAGGTTTCGAGAACGTAAAAGTATATCGCCCTTAACACCATAATCTAGGGTGCGCAGTGTATATAGCACCCTACAAGAATAACTTCAGTTAGGCATTCCGGATTCAGGACTTCAGTCCTGTGGTTTGTTTTGGTGTTATTTGGCGTTTATTTTGGCTTTATAAATGCGCATCAAGTAGGGTGTGCTGCGCGCACCAAGATCAAAGAGTAAACTACCAAATCGGTGCGCATAGCACACCTTTCAAGAATAACTTCAATTAGGCATTTCGGATTCAGGACTTCAGTCCTGTGGTTTTGTTTTAGTGTTATTTGCTGTGGATTTGGCTTTGGTAAATACGCATTAAGTAGGGTGTGCTGCGCTCACCAAAATCAAAGAATAAATTACCAACCGGTGCGCATAGCACACCCTACAAGAACACCTCAGTTAGGCATTTCGGATTCTGGGCTTCAGTCCTGTGGTTTTGTTTTAGTGTTATTTAGCATTTATTTTGATTATAAAACAACCTGCGGGACTGAAGTCCCGGTTCCTTGGGTTTGGTAATTATGCAGTAAGTAGGGTGTTCTGCGTGTACCAAAATCAAAGAGAAAACTACCAACTAGTGCGCATAGCACACCCTACAAGAACACCGCAGTTAGGCATCTCGGATTCAGGACTTGAGTCCTGTGGTTTTTTTTTGGTGTTATTTGGCGTTGATTTTGATTATAAAACAACCTGCGGGACTGAAGTCCCGGTTCCTTGGTTTTGGAAATTACGCCGAAAGTAGGGGGGGCTGCGCACACCAAAACCAAAGAGAAAACTACTAAATCGGTGCGCATAGCACACCTTACAAAGATATCTTCAGTTAGGCATTTCGGATTCAGGACTTCAGTCCTGCGGTTTTGTTTTAGTGTTATTTAACGTTGAATTTGATTGTAAAACAACCTGCGGGACTGAAGTCCCGGTTCCTTGGGTTTGGTAAATATGCATTAAGTAGGGTGTGCTGCGCGCACCAAGATCAAAGAATAAACTACCAAACCGGTGCACATAGCACATCCTACAAGTGTATCCTTAGTATATTGTTTTATATATAACTTGGTGGTGATTTGCATGGTATTGCAAGTGGTGCCACTAAGTGATTAAATTAAATAAATAATTGTTTTTGTTAAGCTCGACCTTTATCTCTTATAAAAATGTATCTATGATAAATGGGTGTTAAATAAAAAGAAGGAGAGTAATATGCCAGATAGAAAAGAAAAATATAAACTAATCACCGGCAAAGATGACGCTGAATTTTGTAAACGTATTACTGCATTTCTGGATGATGGATACGAATTATACGGTTCACCTACCATGGCATTTAATGGTGAGTACATGGTGGTTGCTCAAGCCATTATAAAATCTAAACCACAGTTAGTCTAAACAAGTAAGGGCTAATAGTATTTAGCCCTAATGCACTTAGAAGAATGATTTAACCCAATTCTGTAATCGCCCTACATATTCATGCCACGCCTTTGTCGAGTTATCCAAATTATGTGCAGAGGGTAAATAATAATGCAAAGGTATTTCACCGTTCCTGGTTGGTGCCATAAAATTTGCCGGTGCAGCGATAGGACCCGTTCCGTATTTATAAAATAACTGCATTGCACGATCCATATGTGTTGCTGAAGTGACTAACATTGATTTCTTACCACGAATCATCTCCGACATTAATCTGGCTTCATCATCTGTATCTTGAGTATTATCTAGTCGAATAATATTACGACTAGGGACGCCAACACTCAGTGCTAATGTTTCAACTAATTGCGCATGAGATTGTAGATCTCCAAACCCAGAACCTGATACCACTAACTTAGCATTCGGATTTGCATGATAAATCCGTAGCGCTTCCATAAACCGGCTTAATGCGGTGGCTGAAAGTTGACCTGTAATAGGCAATGAAGGATCTGCAACACCACCCGAACCCAGCAATAAAATGTAATCGACATGTTGTGCAAGTTTTGCTTGCATTACCGGTGGGTGTTTACGTTCTAAGGGGAGTAATAAAGATTGTGAAACAGGCAATAGACTTAATAGTAGTAACCCACTAAAACTAATAACTAAAAATAGCTTTGCTGCTTTTTGTTTTTGCGTGAAAAAGAGTAATATAAGGCCGATTAAAAAGACCAATAAAAATAAAGGTAAGGGCATAAGTAAACTGCCAACCCATTTTTTTAAAATAAATAACATTGTCATCATTACCGCTAGTGAAAGAAAAATTAATTCTAGCATTTATACGGAAAAATAGATTTGTCTGACCATAATTTCGATCCGATCGCACAAAAATTTGTGAACAATATATACGGTACAACCAAGGGTAAAATACGTAGTGAAATAATTTGGTTAGAATTACAGCATTGTTTAGCTAATCTACCGCAACGACCATTACGAATTTTAGATGCGGGCGGTGGATTCGGTTATTTCAGCCAGAAATTAGCTGAATTAGGGCATCAAGTTGTGCTTTGTGATATATCAAGTGAATTATTAAAAGTAGCTAAAAATCAAATAGCAGATAAGCCCTACGCTAAAAATATAGAAATACATCATTGTGCTATTCAAGAGCTTAATCAGGTGGTTAGTGGACATTTCGATTTAATCTTAAATCACGCTGTTTTAGAATGGTTATCCGCACCTAAGGAAACATTAAAAGGCTTATTAACATTTCTTTCACCAGAGGGGCTGCTCTCTTTGATGTTTTATAATCGAGAAGCACAACGTTTTTTTAATCTTATTTCTGGGAATTTAGAATTTGTTGCTAAAGATATGGTCAGAAAAAAAGTCGTTCGACTAACACCGACACATCCATTAGATGAAAAAGAGGTGATAAGTTGGTTAACCGAATTTGATATGATCGTCACTCGAAAAGCTGGTGTACGTGTTATTCACGATTATTTAAAGGATAAAAACATAAGTCATGATAAATTTGATTTGTTATTAACGATGGAAAAACAATATTGCCATCAGGAACCCTATGCATCACTTGGCCGTTACACACATTTAACCGTGAAAGGTATGACCGAATGAAACAATTTTATTTTCGTTTAAATATTTCTTATTCTGCCTTTGAGCAATTATATAAAACTCCAAATACAGTTGTTAAAGTACGCGAAGAGTCAGGGAAAATGCTACAAATTCCAGCGAAGCGCTTTGTACCTTATTTTTCGCAGCTTGGTGTAAGAGGGCGTTTTCAATTAACACTTGACGATAATAATAAATTTCAATCATTACAGTTGTTAAATCAATAACCCGGAGCGCATAAATACACCTTCAAGAAATTAGGCTATGCGCTCCAATTTAAAAATATTTAAACAAGACAACAACGTAGGGTGTGCTTTGCGCACCAAATTTAAATATTCGATCAGTTTTCACAACAAACCTCTCTACAATGTCAAATACATCCTTCATAGATTGATTCAAGCTTTATAAAATTAGCCAATGAGTATATGATTCAACGATCTATAAAGAATAAGTAATTAGGTAATAAAAAAGTATGAAATATTTAGTAACGGGCGCGGCTGGATTTATCGGTAATTTTGTTTCAGAACGTTTATGTGAAGAAGGACATGACGTAATTGGATTAGATAATTTAAACGATTACTATGATCCCAATTTAAAATTAGCGCGTCTTAAGCGTTTAGATAAATTTACTAACTTCACGTTTGTTAAAATGGACGTTGCAGATCGCGAAGCCATTGCTAAATTATTTGAAGAACAAAAATTTAACCGAGTTATACATCTTGCTGCACAAGCAGGTGTTCGTTATTCGATTGAAAACCCAATGGCTTATATTGATGCGAACCTTGTTGGTATGGCAACCATTTTAGAAGGGTGTCGACATAATAAAGTGGAGCACCTAGTCTATGCATCTTCAAGCTCCGTGTATGGAATGAATGAAAAAATGCCTTTCTCGACGGAAGATGCCGTTGATCATCCGGTTTCATTATATGCCGCTACAAAAAAATCCAGCGAATTAATGGCACATAGTTATAGTCACTTATATAACATCCCTACAACAGGTTTACGTTTTTTCACCGTATATGGTCCATGGGGACGTCCAGATATGGCACCATTCCTATTTACCGATGCGATTGTAAATGATCGTCAAATCAAAGTATTTAATCATGGGAAAATGAAACGAGACTTCACTTACATTGATGATATTGTTGAAGGCGTCATAAGAATTCAAAATGTTATTCCTACTCGCGATGAAACTAACACAAATACGTCGCCAGCATCCAGCAAAGCACCTTACAAAATATTCAATATTGGTAACAATGAACCAATTGCCTTAATGCGATTTATTGAATCAATTGAAAAAGCGACTGGCAAAATAGCCGACAAAGAATACTTTCCAATGCAAGCAGGTGATGTGCCAGCAACCTATGCTGATATAGATAGTTTACAGAAAGAGGTTGGATTTAAACCTGCAACGGACATTGATTATGGTATGCAGCAATTTGTCGATTGGTTTAAAGGATATTACAAGATTAAGTAAGTGTTGTCGGTTTTTTTTACGCAGTGTTTTGTAAATAAATAAGTTTCACATAAGTAAAAACGGCTTCGAAAGAAGCCGTTTTAGTATAAGTTATCTTATAATGATGATTGTTGTCTTAAACGTTAGTGTTTTTACGACGACGAACACCAAATGCAACAAGACCAAGACCTAATGCAATAACCATGCTTGGCTCAGGAACTGAAGTTGCTGTACCAGACCAAGCTACACCAGTTGCTAAACCACCGTTATTATCAACATAAAATGTTAGATAATCACCAGCGGTAATATAAGCACTGCTTAATAGAGTTGTGATATCTGTGTAAGTAGTCCATGCGTCTGTGATAGACGTTGTTGTTGAATCAAAAATAACGTCAGTACCAATAGTGATAACTAGATTGTCATCATAGCTAACGAATAATGAATCAATAGAGTAATCGCTACCAGTTGCGCTGAAGTCATATTCATAAATGGAGTATTCTGCACCTGATACATACCATGCGTTACCATCTTGAATCCAAGATGCACCATCAGTAGGCTCAACATAAGTATAAAAGTCTTGATCAGTTAAATCACAACTTGAACTAGTACATACGTCATCTAAACCAGATGTGAAACTGATAGTAGAAGCAAAAGTAGAAGCAGAAGTAAGTAGTAATGCAGCTGTAGCTGCTGTTTTGAATAAATTCATTAAGTTCTCCAAAAAAATCCGTTTAATAAAATAAATGATGAGTAATAATAATTACCATGGAGAATAATAAGCATAATGCGTGCCGGTTTTTCAAGTGATTGTTTTATATGGCTTATGTTTATATTGCAATATGAATTTGATTCGAAGTGTTAAAAATTCCGACATTAAATGTTATTAAATTAGAAAGTTTTAAACGGCCTAAAAAATAAGCCGTTTTAATGTTAAAAACGGTAATTTGTCTTATGCATCGTTATTTTTACGACGACGAACACCAAATGCAACGAGACCAAGCCCCAATGCGATAATCATGCTTGGCTCTGGAACTGAAGTTGCAGTACCCGACCATGCAACTCCCGTTGCTAGACCACGGTCATTGTCAACATAAAAAGTCAAATAATCGCCTGCAGAGATAAATGTACTAGTTAATAAGCTAGTTACATCCGTATAAACAGTCCAAGGGTCAATAATACCTACTGTTGTTGAATCAAAAATAACACTAGTACCACTTGTAATAATGACATTGTCATCAAAAGTAATGGATAGTGAATCAATAGAGTAATCAGTGCTAGATGTGCTGAAATCATATTCATAAATTGAATATTCAGCATGTATATTAAACCATGCATTATTATCTTGAATCCAAGATGCACCATCACCAGGAGCTACATAAGTATAGAAGCTTTGATCCGTTAGATCGCAGCCGGTTGTGGTACAAACATCATCCAAACCAGAAGAGAAGCTAATTGTAGATGCAAAAGTTGAAGCTGATGTTAGTAATAATGCTGCTGTTGCCGTTGTTTTTAAAATATTCATATGACTCTCCAAGAAATCCATTTTAGTTTTAGTTGAATGTACAGTATGTGTTGCCATTATGTTAAAGCATGTTACATGCCATTGTTTCAAGTTGTTGTTTTTATATAATTAATTTGTATTTTTTATGAATCAAGTATGAAATGTGTAAGAAAATCTGACAAATAATGATGGGTGGTGGCGAGAATGAATATTTTAAAACATAGCTAGATGATTGATCGAGTTTATTATGAAAAGGACTGTTGTTAGAGATATTTTGAGCGTAACATTATTAGGTTGTGTTTATTTTTAAAACGATTAAGATCTTTTTTATATTGCTTTAGTATTTTTTACTTAGTTGAAGCAATATTCGTTCACTATTTAATGTCTGTTGTGTTGACTTATATCTCAATCTTAAATTAATGTAATGGACAAAGATTTATTATTTAGATAGTGACAAATAAAATTTTTCACAATAAAATAACATTGTAGAGAAATAATTCATATTGTTAGGAGAATAGACGTATGGACATGAAAAAAATAGCAATCGTTGCTTTAGTAGGGGCTTTGCCTTTTACCAGTACATTTGCGACTAACGGTTATTCCTCGAATAACAAAAGTTACTTTTCTTCAAAATCTAACAGTAAAAATTATGTTAGTTCGAAATCTAGTAGCAAATCTAACAGTTACAAAATGACCGGAAAATATGCGACGGTTTATTACTATTCAAATAAAAATAGTGGTAAATCCTATGGCAAAAAAGGTTATAGTAACAAGAAGAATCATGGGCATGGTCCATGGTCATCTGGTGTAGGCTGTGGTTCAGGAAGTGGTGGTCACACTGCTTCAAGAAATTAGCCTTTACTATTTTAGTAGCTATAGAACTATATAAATAGTCGGTTTTCGGACCGGCTATTTTATTTGTAATTGATTATAAATTTTAGACAATAAACATTAATTACAAAAGAATATAAAGACTCTGGACGAGTTGTACTCTTCATAAATAATTAACACAGGATGTGTATGATACTTTATTTTGTTAATTTCCAAGCTTTGTTGATGAACAACGAACAATGTTAAATAAATTAGCCTTTTATTTACTCTGTTTTATCATTTGGTTTGCACCCATTCCTCTTGGCGCCAACCGACCGTGGTCGTGGGGCATAGTTGAGTTTTTAATTTCTTTAAACTCACTTATTCTTTGTGTTAGTCCAAATTTTAAACACTTCTTAGCCAAAGTTAAATTCGTCACTTTTATTTTTAGTATAATATTTTTGGTACAGGTTTGGGTTTTTTTTCAATGGCTTGGGTTTTACTTCCCCGCATATTCTCCCTTGAATACTCTTGATCCAATTCAAACTGAAATAGCTTTGATTAAAGGGTTAAGTTTATGTTTGTTTATCATTAACTTTAGTTTTGTTGTAGATTCCACTAAACGAATCAGGCAACTTTGTTGGGTCATCATTACCGCTGGGTTAACACAAGCTATTTATGCGATCTTTCTACAATACTCTGGTTGGGAATCTAGTCTTTTAGGTTTGAATATTGGAGACAGAGCATCTGGTTCATTTGTTTATCAGAATCATCTTGCTAATTATTTGTTGTTGTGTTTGTCGATTGCCATCGGCTATTTAATAGGTTCACTCGAAGGGGTTAAGGCCACGACAAATAAACAAAAACTCGTCAGTATTATTGAAACTTTATTGAGTACAAAATGGGTAATACGAATAGCCATTATTATAATGGTTGTCGCACTGATTATGACCCGTTCTCGCATGGGGAATTCTGCTTTTTTTGTTTCTTTGTTAGTGTCTAGTGTTTTAGCTTTACTTTTAATGAAGCGTCCACCAAACACACTGAAGTGGTTGATTGTTAGCTTAATTGCTTTAGATATGGTGATTGTCGGAACTTATTTTGGTGTTGATAAAGTAAAAGAACGTTTAGAAGCAACATCATTTCAAAGTGAAACACGAGATAATGTTGTTGAAGATGCAATGCCTTATATAAAAGATTATTTTATAATTGGTAGTGGTGCTGGCACTTTTTATTCTACATTTTTACAATATCAAAGTAAGGTGTACAACGACTTTTACGATCATGCACATAATGAATACGTTCAGTTTATTGTTGAGTTTGGAGTCATTCCTAGTTTTTTAATGTTCTATATGATTTTAATTATTTTTTGGCGCGCCATTAAATTTTTGCGCCAATCAAATAATAATTTAAGTAAGGGAATTTCAATCGGTACTTTAATGTCCTGTTGCTGCATGATTATTCACGCAACCGTTGATTTTATCCTTCAAGATTTTGCCATAGCAATTTTGTTCATTACTGTCTTAAGTTTATTTAGTGTAATGCGCTCTGATAAAGTCACTAAAATATAGACGGTTTTAATTCTTTAATTTATTAATTTTCATTTGAAATTAATACAGGTGGTTAATTTATGAAACATCGTATTCTCTGGTTAATTCGAGCTTATTTTTTGAAAAATATTAATGTATTTTGTCATTGGCTTTCTTTTGTTGATAAAACATCAGAGTTAAGTGGTCATAATTATTTAGCGCAACGTTCAAAAGTAATTAAATCAAAACTTGGTTTGTTTTCTTATATTAATTTTGACTCTATTGTCTCTAACAGCGAAGTTGGTCGTTTTTGCTGTATTGGTCCTGAATCATGGGTTGGTGGTATTGGTAGTCATCCGACTGATTGGAAATCTACTCATCGTATGTTTTATTCGAGTAACAATCCCGCCTGGAAAGGTTTCGCTTATAAAAATGATTTTACCGAAGTAAAAAAAACAATAGTCGGCAATGATGTCTGGATTGGTGCAAGGTGTACTATATTGGACGGTGTGACGATTGGTGATGGAGCCATAATAGCAACAGGTTCAATTGTTGTTAAAGATGTTTCACCTTATTCTATTGTCGGTGGGGTGCCGGCTAAAGAAATCAAGAAAAGATTTGATGATGAGACTATATCTGCTTTATTAATTGAAAAGTGGTGGGATAAACCCATTAAAGAACTTGAAATGTCTTCTCAACGTGGTGATTTTTATAATAAGTTTACGGTGAAATAAGTTGAATAAATTAATTAATTTTATATGGCGTCGTTTATCAAAATATGTTTTTCCAATATTTTATAAATTTACCAGCAATAATATTCAAATAGGTTCTGATGTCATTTTCTTTGGAATGCCAATTTTGGATGTTAATGAAAAATCTAATATTACATTAGGAGATAAAGTTGTACTTTGTTCTCGTAATCAAAATACAGCGTTAGGGGTTTCTAAACCTGTAATTATTAGAACTATGCAGCCGAAGTCTGTTGTTACGATAGGCGCAGATACAGGTGTTAGTGGGGCAACGATTTGTGCCATGGAAAAAGTAACTATTGGTAAAGAGTGTTTACTTGGTTCTGATGTTATGATCTTTGATAATGATTTTCATTCGTTACACCCTGAGGGGCGTAGGTATGCAAAAGATGGGGTTGTTGTACGTCCTGTCAATATAGCAGATAACGTTTTTATAGGAGCAAGAACAATAGTGATGAAAGGTGTAACTATTGGTGAAAACTCAGTTATTGGTGCAGGTAGTATTGTTGTCTCAAATATTCCTGCAAATGTAATTGCTGCTGGAAATCCTTGTAAAGTTATCAAATCATTAGGTTGCACAATTGAAAAATAAACTTAAACGAATTTATGCTTCCGTTGGAGCCAATATTTTTGCTCAAGCCGTTACTATTATTATTCAACTTGCTTCTGTTCCAATAATATTAAGCCAGTGGTCACTGTCTGTTTACGGTCAATGGTTAATGTTAACTGCAATTCCTTCATATTTTGCTTTGTCTGATTTAGGTTTTTTGACTGTTATTGTAAATAAAATGACAATTCTTTCTGGACAGAAAAAACATGAAAAAGTTAAAAGCTTGTTCCACTCTGCAATTTTACTTTGTTTTGGGGTGATTACTTTTTCATTAGTGTCAGTCTCTTTGGTTTGTTTCTTTATTGATAATGGCGTTTTAAATCTAATCAATAATAAGTTGGCATTAATTGTTTTAGTTATGACGGGTGTTTTATCTTTAACGAGTAGATTAGTTGATGCAGTTTTCCGTTCTCAAGGTGAGTTTGCACTAGGAGCATATTTGCTACAAGGTATAAGAATCCTTGAGTGGTCGTTATTGCTTTTGGGTATTGTCCTGTTCAATGATTTTTTAAGCGCTGCTTTATTACAATTAGCGGGTCGAGTTATTGGTCTAGGAGTAGTCATTTTGTTCGCCAGCAACAGACATAAGAATTTAAATTGGTCAATTAAGGACGCAAATAAACAGGATTTAAAAGAGTTAATTAAACCTGCTCTTTCTTTTATGTCATTTCCAGTAGCAAATGCTTTTTCATTTCAAGGCATGACTATTTGTATTGGTGTTATTTTTGGTCCTGCTTATTTAGCTATTTTTAATACGTATCGTACAGTTAGTCGAATCATTGTCCAATGTGTTAATGTTGTTTCAAATTCTATAGGGCCGGAATTATCAAGACAATTTGGTGAAGGTAATAATATTGCAATTAATAGTATTCATTCGAAAGGACGAATAATTACTATTTTGTCATCATTAGCTGTTTGTTTTTTTCTGACTATTTTTGGACAATTTTTATTGCATTTGTGGGTAGGGGATAAAATACCCTACGAAGCACCTTTGTTTTATGGTTTTTTAACTGTTGCATTTTTAAATGCATCATGGCAGATCGAACTAGTGTATTTAACTTCACTTAATAGACATATGAAAATTTCTTTAGTTTATTTATTTGCTTCATTATTAATGCTCACCATGCTGTACATTATAGGAAATGATTTTGGTCATTTAGGGCCTATTGCAGCCCTTAGCACATTTGAGCTGATAGTTGGTTATTGGTGTTTCAAAATTGTTTATGCTTACAAACAGAAATTATAAAACTATAAAATGTCATTTATATGGAGATTAATATATCAATTATTAATCGACTAAACATATGAGCTCAATTTTATAGATGTTTGAAGAATCTAAAGTATTACAGCAAAAATATAATAAAAATAAATTAAGAGGTCTAATTAACGTGTTTCGTAAATTAAATATTTCCATTATACCTATAGCTGTGTTTATTTTTTTGGCCGCAGGGGTACTTCAATATTTACCTGTTGCTATAGAAAACCTGTTGTTAGGTAAAGTGGTCTTTTGGACATTAAGCTCTGAATCACTATCGAATGCGGGCATTCTAAAATATTTTAAAGATATTTTTTTACTTTTATTTGGTTTGTATTGGATTTATTGGTGTTCAAATAGACCTTTGGGTAGGATTCCTTCCCTTATCATTAAAATATACTTTTATTGGATTTCAACTGTCTTTGCTATTGGATGCATTGGTTATGCCCTTGGTTTTTCTCCTTTGTTTTTTTTCAAAGCTGGGGCCAGATGGCTAGTATTATTCCATGCAGCTGTTGGTTTTTTTGTTATGTCTGCAACTAGTGTCGTTGGTAAAGATGATCACAAAATCATTTATTCTTATATATTGATTTTATTGCTGTGCGATGCCCTTGCGGTCTTCTTACAACTTCAATTAGTAGGGTTTAGTAGCCTTGGTAATTTTAGAGCAAGTGGTTTATTTTCAAATGCTGCACTTGCGGGTACTTTGGGGGTTTCGGCTGCTCTTATTTCACTTGTTTATTTAAAAGTTGATTTAATTAAAAAGTTATTGTTATTAAGTCTAGCTTTATTTATTGCTGTAGGGTCTGGTAGCCGTATGGCAATGATAAGTATTTTTTTATGTTTCTTATTTGCATTTTATGATTTTATTAAAAAGAACATTAAAGGTTCTTATCGAGCTGCAACTTTTTCATTTGCGATACCAACATCTATATTAGGTACCGGTCTTCTTTATTTATTTATGATCGAATCAGTTGCTAGGGGTGGTATTTTTGATACTCAAGTAGGTGATGGTGGGCGAATTTCTAATTTCTTTTATTATTTTCAAGTGTTATTTGAATCAGACTTACTGGAGTTTTTTATTGGAAGAGGCATTGGAATTGGAACTAATACAGCTTTTTCTTTAGTCACTGATATGGGGCAGATTCCAGCATCGTATAGGTACAATTGGCTTGTTGACAATACTATTTTAACCTTGTTTTTCCAGGTAGGTTTTTTAGGTTCAATGGTATTTTGGAGCGGTATTTTGTTGTTTTTGAACATCATTCGCTCTCACACATCATCACTATATTATAGGTACTACTTATTAGTGACTTTCATCTTTGTATTGACAATTTTTACGATTAATCTTTTCGAACAATATTATTTGATAATTTCATATTTGTTTATTTATGGTGTTATTTATAATGATAGTAAATTTATTAAGGAAGCTAAATGATATGATCATAATAGTAGCCCCATATTCACCTGTTAGTTTAACTAGTACTCCTCATTTGGGAGCTGCGAGAAAAATTGAAATGGTTATCGAAACTTTATCAGAACTTGATTCTGATATTATGCTAGTTAATTCAGCACATAATAACTTAGATGCAGTGGCTCAAATCGAAGAAATTATTATAAGCGGCGTTACTGTTAAACATTACACTCTTACTTGCTACTCTAGTCAAAAGTTAGGAAAATTATTCAACTTAAAAGATGCAAGTGCAGCAGTTAATAAATGTTTGGAATTTGGTAATCCTAAATTACTTTGGCTATATAATAGTTATGCTTTTGAAAATAATTTTTCAAGAATACTCAATAAGAAAGTTGACGTACCTGTGATATTCGAATTTGAAGATTGGCATTTTTCTCGCTCAAGAGGCTTAAATCCCAAACCATATATAGATCATTTACTGTGGAAATTAAATTTGAAAAACATTAATTTCGCTTTCGGCGTTAATGATAAGCTTGTTAATAAAATGAAGAAATTTGGAGTGTCAAGTCAATTGTTACCAGGTATTGTACCTGTCAATTTAATCGAATCATGTGATAAATCATGTTGTTTTAATAATAAGTTAATCAAAGTAGGATATTTTGGAGGATTGTCAGTCGAAAAAGGTGTTGATAAAATTATAGAGATTGTTGAACAATTACCTGAAAATTTCAAACTTGTTATTTCAGGTGCAGGACATTTAGAAACGAATTTACAAGAATTAATGGAACAGTTTTCCGATAAACTAGAATTCCATGGGCGAGTATCAGAAAGTCAGCTTTATACTTTAATTGCATCTGTTGATGTTATTTTAAACCCTCACTCTCCTATTACAGATATGTCAGAAGGTGTCTTTCCTTTTAAAGTCATTGAAGGTATCGCAAGTGGTCGGCTTCTAATATCTACTCCAGTCCCTTCTGCGAAAGTTGCTGGTTTATTGGACGGTGTTTTGTTCTACGATGGTACAAGTAATCAATTGTTGGATAGCATAGTTAGTTCAAAGGATTTTTATAATAATCATAATGAAAAAATAATTGCTTCTATGTGCATCGCACGAGAGGAATTTTCAAAAGCATCTATATTGAAGCCAATTTTGCCATTAATTAAATAAGAGTAAAGACTAAATATGAAAATTCTTCGTGTAATAAGTTCTGTTAATCCTGAAGCTGGTGGCCCAATTAATGGGTTGATAAATAGCAGTAAAGAATTGTTAGTATTGGGGCATGAAATCACTGTATTAACACTTGATAATCCAGATGAAAAATGGTTGTCAAATTTTGAGTTTCCAGTGGTTAGTTTTAAAAGCTCATTAGGTGCACTTAAATATAGTCGCCCTTTTGCTAATTGGCTTGAAAAGCATGTTAATGACTATGACGTCGTTGTTATACATGGATTATGGCAGTACCACGCATATGCAGCAGCAAAAGCCTGTACAAAATGCAAAGTTCCTTACGTCGTTTTTACTCATGGAATGCTCGATCCTTGGTTTAATTTAAATAATAAACTTAAAACCTTGAAAAAGAATATTTATTGGAAGTTGTTTGAACAATTTACAATAAATAACGCATCTACAGTGTTGTTTACTTCAGAAGAAGAACGTAACTTAGCGCGTCAATCCTTTAAACCATATACACCAAAAGAAAATGTCGTCGCTTATGGTTGTCCTTTATTTAGTGGACAAAAGGACACATTACTTGCTGGTTTCTATGAGCAGTTTCCTGAATTAAAGGAATGTCAGTTTGGTTTGTTCCTTAGTCGTATTCATACAAAAAAAGGCATTGATTTATTAATTGAAGCATTGGGTAAATTAGAAAATATGCCTGAAGATTTTATTATCGCTATTGCTGGCCCAGATAGTGATGGTTTAACGTTAAAATTAAAAAAACAAATATCAAAACTAGGTTTGGATAATAAGGTTGTTTGGTTAGGCATGTTACAAGGAAATGTAAAATGGGGAGCGTACCATGCGGCAGAATTCTTTATTTTACCGTCTCATCAAGAAAATTTTGGTATTGTTGTTGCTGAAGCACTTTCTACTTCAACTCCCGTTTTAATTACAAACAAAGTTAATATTTGGCGGGAAATTGATGACGCGAAAGCCGGATTTGTTGGAAATGATGATATTGACGGGGTTAAGTTTTTGTTAATAAAGTGGTTTTCAATGAATGATTCTGAAAGGCTAATGATGCAGAAAAATGCAAGTCAATGTTATAATTCCAATTTTTCTATTAAATCAGCTGCTGTTGATTTAGAAAAGGTATTATTGAGTGTTACAAAAACTATAATTGACTAATTTGGATAAAATGACAAATCGAATTAAAATATCTGTGATTATGGGGGCATTTTTACCTGTCCCTGCTATTCAAGGCGGTGCCGTAGAAATACTCTGGTTTGAACTTTGTGAGGCACTTGCTGTGAAGGGAATTGATATAACTTTAATTTCCAAAAAAGACCCTGAATTATTAGATAATGAAAAGGTTAATGGGATTAATTATATTAGAGTGCATGGATTTAAATCAGTTAATTTTATGCCTTTACGATTAACTTTAGATTTTATTTATTCTTTTTTTGCTGTGCGTCGAGTTAGATGTTCTGATGTAGTGATTACAAATTCTTTTTGGTCTCCGATTTTCGCTAAATTACTGACGAAATCTAAAATATGGGTGAGTGTTCACCGTTTTCCAAGAAACCAAATGCGTATTTATAAACATGCTGATGTTATCCAACCTGTTTCTCATGCTGTTGCTCAAGGAATTATAGAGCAATCTCCCTGTCTCAAAAACAAGATGTGTGTTATTCCTAATTTTGTGCTTAAACCAGATTTTAAATTTGAATTAAAGAAAAAACGTAAAACTATTCTATATGTTGGCCGTCTGTATCCTGACAAAGGCTTAGAAGGATTGATTAAAAGCTTTTCTGAATTATGCAACACTGACTTTCAAGATTGGAAATTGATTATCGTTGGTCCCCATGAAATTAAGTTCGGAGGCGGAGGAGATGAATATTTAAAAAAATTAAAGAAATATGCTGTAAGAAATATTGAATTTGTGGGTAAAGTTTTTAATCGAACTGCTTTAAATGAATACTATAAGGACTCTTCAATTTTTGTATACCCATCTTTAGCCAATAAAGGGGAAGCTTTCCCGCTTTCTCCATTGGAAGCAATGTCATATGGTTGTATAACGATAGTCCTAAACTTAGACTGTTTTAAAGATTACATTGTGGATGGGAAAAATGGTTTTATTGTTAATGGTTTAAATAATAAATTTGATTTGAAATCATCGATAAAACAACAGATGATAAATTATGGAAGTAATGAACATTTAACAATTGCATCTGAATCAATGACTACGGCGAGTAAATTTTCAATTGATAGAGTGACTAATTTAATCTTTGCTAAATTACAAGGTTTGCTATGAAGACTATGTATCAGAACGATAAATATAGTACTCCTTGGCCATTATTTTTACGGCTAAAAAAGTATTTATGGGATGTTATTTGGTTGATGACCTGTAGGCCAACTCCTAAACCATTAAATGGTTGGAGAGTTTTTATTTTTAAACTATTTGGGGGATCTACCTCTGGGGATGTTTTTATACATCAATCTGCACGAATTCATTTTCCTTGGAATGTTACTTTATTAAGCAGAGCTTGTCTTGGTGAGCGAGCTTGGGTTTATTCTGTAGGTAAAATACAAATAGGAGAAGAAAGTACGATTGCTCAAGAAGCCTTCCTTTGTTCTGGTACTCATGACTTTGCTTCAAAAAACCAAGAATTAATGCTTGGAAGTATTAATATTGGTAACAATGTTTTTGTAGCAGCTAAGGCAATTATATTACCTGATATTACCGTTGGTCATAATTGTATAGTCGGTGCTGGTTCTGTTTTAACTAAGTCATTGAAAGATAATAGTGTTGCAGCCGGAAACCCTGCTAGAGTAATTAGTAGCAGATTTAATTAGTTTTAAAAATTTATTATATTATTTAAAGGATTTAATATGTTAGATGTCAAAGCGAAGGAACGCTTGAGTTCCCCTGTTTTTTCAATTTCAAATAAAATTACTAGAGTTGTATGGGGCATAATTTATATTTTATTTTTTAAGTACTCCCCAGTTCCTTTTTTTTCATATAGAAGATTGTTAATAAATATTTTTGGTGGTTCAATCGCCAAAAACGTCAATATATACCCAACCACTAAAATCTGGCTTCCTTCGAATTTAATTATGGAGCAAGGTTCTACATTAGGACCTAATGTAAATGTTTATAATCAGGGGCTTATATCTATTGGTGAGAACTCTATTATTAGCCAAGGCGTTCATATTTGTTCTAGTACTCATGATTATGAGGATAGTCTACACCCTTTGATATTAGCACCAATTGAAATAGGTCATAATGTATGGGTATGTGCTGATGCATTTATTGGACCGAATGTAATCATTAAAGATGGAGCGGTTATTGGCGCTCGTGCAGTATTGGTTAAAAGTACTGAGTATTGGAGTGTATATGCAGGGAATCCTGCAATTAAAATAAAAGATCGTAAGAGGTTTTAAAATGTACAATCTAACTTTAATAATTTTAACTTTTAATGAGCAACTTCATATTCAACGATGCCTTGAACAAGTGCAAAATTTAAATGCACGTTTGATTGTTGTTGATTCATTTTCAACGGATCAAACCTGTTCGATAGCTCAAGATGAATCTGCTGAAGTTTTCCAGAATCCATTTGTTAACCAAGCTCAGCAATTTCAATGGGCTATGGATAATTGTAATGTAACTAGTGATTGGGTTTTACGCCTCGACGCTGATGAAACTATTGATGATGAGTTAGTTACTAATATAAATGAATTTATTCAAAGTGACGGATTTGGTAATAATGCGGCAATATTTAAGCGTAAGCATATTTTTTTAGGAAAGTGGGTTAAATATGGTGGACGTTATCCTTTGCACATGTTACGTCTTTTCCGTAATGGTAAAGCACATGTTGAACAACGTTGGATGGATGAACATATTGTACTTGAAGAAGGAACTTCGATTGAATTAAATGGTGGGTTTGCCGATGATAATTTGAATTCTGTTACTTGGTTTATTGATAAACATAATAAATACGCTACTCGTGAAATGGTTGATATTAAGTTAAAGCAGTTATTCCCAGAATCAGAAACAAAGATCACTAACGAAACTGGATTTAAGATTAAATTCAAACGCTTTTTAAAACAATCTATTTATATGAAATTGCCTTATTTTGTTAGACCCTGTGTTTATTTTTTCTTTAGATATTTCATTCAATTAGGTTTTTTGGATGGTGCAAGAGGGTTTGCTTATCATTTTATGCAAGCTTTTTGGTATCGAGCATTGGTGGATCTAAAATGCATTGAAGTCGACCGTGAATGGCATAATTGTGTCAATAATTGTCAAAAAATATCAAAGCTAGAGAAATTATCCGGATATGATTTGGCTGAGTATAATAGTAAATAATTTACATTATGATTTATTAACAAAAATTTTAATGAAATGTGAACAATGCATATGGTGATGTGTGTTTTTAAGCTTTTGATTGTTGAACTTTTAATAAATTTTACTAAATAACTCGGTTTTGCTTGTTCATTTTTATTTGATTGATACAATCTGTTTACAAATCGGAACTTTTAAAGTTTATTATTGTCTATCGGCAAAGGAATAGATAACTTTAATATAAATTTTTGTTATCTATTAAAAAGCAAGATTTTGTATCAATTTGTCTTGTTATGGAATTTATTAAAATTGATCAAGGATAGATTAAATGTATTTTATATTACATAGTTTAAATTATTCACCTGAATTAACCGGCATCGGTAAATACAATGGTGAGATGGCGGTTGGTCTTGTTGAACGAGACGTCAAAGTGAGTGCTTTTCTTGCACCTCCTTATTATCCTGAATGGAAAATCCATGATGGTTTTCAAAAGTTCACATATCATAAAAGCATCGTCGATGGTGTTAAAATCATTCGATGCCCGCTCTATGTGCCTAAAAAAGTAACTACTATTAAACGAATTATTCATTTATCTTCCTTTGCATTCTCATCCGGTTTAGCTTTGTTCTCTAAGATGTTTAAGAAGCCCGATATTATTATGCTTGTACAACCAACCTTATTTTGTGCACCTTTTACACTGTTATTTGCAAAATTAACCGGTGCTAAAGCTATTATGCATATCCAAGATTATGAAGTAGATGCCTTATTTGGACTGGGCATGATGGGAGAAGGTCGTGTTGCTAAAATAGTGAAATATTTTGAGAAATGGTTGTTAAGTCGTTTTGATGCGGTGTCTACCATCTCCTATAGCATGATTGAAAATGCAAAAGACAAAGGTTTTAATCCTGAAAAAATTATTTTATTCCCTAATTGGTCTGACACTGAATTTGTAACCCCGCATACCTGTGGTTCGTCTATTAGAGAGGAATGGGGCTTTGATGCAAAAGATATTATCGTTTTATATGCAGGTAATATCGGAAACAAGCAAGGTTTAGAAATGGTTGTTGAAGCCGCTAAACAATATACTCAACAGCAAAATATAAAATTTGTATTCGTGGGCACTGGGGCTTATGTTGATACATTGAAATCTATGGCTGAATCATCTGGCCTGTTAAATGTTTACTTCAAACCCTTGCAGCCCTGGGCTAAAGTGCCGGCCATGCTAGCCGCTGCCGATATTCATTTAGTTATTCAACGGAAGGGGGCGGCAGACGCTGTTTTACCTTCAAAATTAACAAATATTTTATCCGTCGGTGGTCATGCATTAGTAACTGCTGAAGACCATACTGAATTGGGTAAAACAGCAGTGAAACATCCTGGTATTTTTACCTGTGTCGAACCTGAAAACGTCACTTCTTTTGTTAATGGTTTGAATTCATTACTGGACCAAGTGGGTCGTTCATATAATGTGGTTGCGCGAGATTTTGCAGAGAAATATTTATCAAAGGACAAAGTCATTGATAAATTTCTCACTGATTTAAATGAATTGGTCGGCGCTAAGCATGATATTCAATTAAAAAGTGATACAAAAAAAGAGTTGAAAAAAGAAGTGGGAAGTATTTAATACTCTCTGTTTATTTACATTAGTTGTATTAAATAGCTAATTATTATTTAGAACTATAAGGAAGTACCAATGTCAAAGAAAGTCGCTTTAATTACCGGTGTTACTGGTCAAGATGGATCTTACTTAGCCGAGTTATTATTGGAAAAAGGTTATGAAGTTCATGGTATTAAACGTCGTGCATCTTCATTAAATACTGAACGTGTTGATCATATTTATCAAGATACGCATGCGCAAAATAAAAACTTTTTCTTACATTATGGTGATTTGTCCGATTCTTCAAATTTGACACGCATTATTAAAGATGTGCAACCCGATGAAGTTTATAACCTAGGCGCTCAGTCTCATGTTGCCGTTTCATTTGAATGCCCTGAATACACTGCTGATGTTGATGCGATGGGCACACTTCGTTTACTTGAAGCTATTCGTTTTCTAGGGTTAGAGAAAAAGACTAAATTCTACCAAGCGTCTACTTCAGAGCTTTATGGCGAAGTGCAAGAAATCCCTCAAAAAGAAACTACACCATTTCACCCACGTTCTCCCTATGCCGTTGCAAAAATGTATGCTTATTGGATCGTCGTTAACTATCGTGAGTCTTACGGTATGTACGCTTGTAATGGTATTTTATTTAATCATGAATCTCCTCGCCGTGGTGAAACTTTCGTAACACGTAAAATCACCCGTGCTATTAGTAATATTTCTCAGGGTTTAGAGCCTTGCTTATACCTTGGTAATATGGATGCATTGCGTGACTGGGGACATTCTAAAGATTATGTTCGTATGCAATGGATGATGTTACAACAAGATGTTGCTGATGATTTCGTTATTGCGACGGGTAAGCAAATTTCAGTACGAGAATTTGTTCGCATGTCTGCACAGAATGTAGGCATTGAACTTGAGTTTTCTGGTGAAGGCGTTGAGGAAGTTGCAACGGTTACTAAAATTACAGGTGATAATGCACAATCAGTTTCTGTTGGTGATGTCATTGTTCGTGTTGATCCTCGTTACTTCCGTCCTGCTGAAGTAGAAACATTATTGGGTGACCCGACTAAAGCAAAAGAAAAATTAGGTTGGGTGCCTCAAATTACCGTTGAAGAAATGTGTGCCGAAATGGTTGAGTATGATTTAAGTAAAGCGAAACAACATGCTCTACTTAAAGAAAATGGTTACGACGTATCTATTTCAATTGAGAATCAGGGGTAAGTTCTTCAGAGGTACTATTAGCTATTTATTAATACCTCTTTAAGACTTTATTTTGTAGGGTGTGCTATGCGCACCTTCATCTTTTTTAGTATCCGCGTATTTTTGAGAAGGTTTTATGGATAATATCAAACGAATTTTTGTTGCAGGTCATCGAGGAATGGTGGGGTCTGCGATTGTACGTCAATTAGAAAGTTTACCTGGCGTTGAATTAGTACTTCGTACTCGCTCTGAATTGGATTTACTTAATCAACAAGCTGTTACAGAGTTTTTTGCAACTGAAAATATTGATCAGGTGTATTTAGCAGCAGCGAAAGTCGGTGGAATTGTTGCAAACAGTACATATCCTGCTGAATTTATTTATCAGAATATGATTATGCAGTGCAATATTATTCATGGCGCACATTCTGCGGGTGTTCAAGATCTTCTGTTTCTAGGGTCGTCTTGTATTTATCCTAAACTTGCTGAGCAACCTATGGATGAGTCTGCTTTGTTAACGGGCACATTAGAAGAAACCAATGAACCCTATGCAATTGCTAAAATTGCAGGGATTAAATTGTGTGAATCTTATAACCGTCAGTATGGACGTAATTACCGTAGTGTGATGCCGACAAATCTTTATGGTGAGAATGATAATTTCCATCCTGAAAATTCGCATGTTATTCCTGCCTTATTACGACGTTTCCATGAAGCTAAACTAAATGATGCACCAGAAGTGGTTGCTTGGGGTTCTGGTAAACCAATGCGTGAATTTTTACACGTGAATGATATGGCAGCAGCATCTATTTATGTAATGAATCTTGAACAGTCTATCTACGAAGCTAATACACAGCCGATGTTAAGCCATATCAATGTAGGCACTGGTGTTGATTGTACAATCCGTGAATTAGTTGAAACCGTTGCTAAAGTTGTGGGGTTCAAAGGTGATATTGTCTTTGATAGTTCTAAACCTGATGGGACGCCTCGTAAATTAATGAATGTTTCTCGTTTAAAAGATTTAGGTTGGGAATACTCAATTAGTCTTGAAGCCGGTCTGACGGATACCTATCAATGGTTTTTAGCAAATCAGGATAATTTCAGAAAATGAGCCAATTACCCTTTGCTACATTTCAGTCAGTTGTTAAATATACTCCGTTAATTTCTATTGATTTGATTGTCAAAAATAAAGCCGGTCAGGTATTACTTGGCAAACGCACAAATAAACCTGCGCAGGATTATTGGTTTGTCCCTGGTGGACGAATTTTAAAAGATGAAGCGATTAATGATGCATTTAGTCGTTTAGTTTTAGTGGAACTTGGCGTTAAATTAGCGATTGAAGATGCGTCTTTTTTAGGCGTGTTTGAACATTTCTATGACGATAATTTTTCGGGTAATGATTTTTCGACACATTATGTGGTATTGGGTTACGAACTGAAACTAGACTTACCGATCGAAGCGTTACCTGATGAGCAACATAATGATTACAAATGGTTAAGTATTGCTGACTTGTTAGCTTCTGACTCTGTTCATAAACATTCTAAATGGTATGTTCAATAATAATCTTTCGGGTGTTTTATTATAATGCTTACACATGATGAACGTCGTATTTAATTGAGAATACTTGTGCTTGAGTTGTATAAATTTTGCAATAAATATCTAAATTCTTTTTTAATCCTTGCTATTGCTGGATTAGCTTTTTTATCGCTATCTCGTTCTCTTGGAATACCCGTTTATTCTGCATATATTGAAGTGTTATTGGGATCTGACAAGTGGTTGCATTTTATTGCGGGTTTTATTGTCACACTTGCAGTGTTTCGTGTATTGAGACGAGCGTTATCCTTTAATATATTCCGTACAGTGTTAATGAGTCTTACTTTTGCATTATTCATACTATGTTTTGATGAATTAAGTCAACTTATGAATGTAAATAGACGGTTTGACCTTAATGATTTAATTTGCGGTTTTATAGGTATGGCGCTTTGTACTTTGATTATTATTTTAATTCATTATTTTTATCGAAGTAAAATAGGTATATCGATTGATAAACAAGAGTAAACATCAAAACTTAAGGAATAGAGTTATAACGTAATGATTTTATGTGTTAAATGGTAACAATAAATTATTTAAACATATAACTTTATTGTCACCAAAAAAGGTATAATATTTTTATTTAGTTACTATAACCTAATTGATATTTAAATTTATTTAATGATTTGGAAAGGGAATTTATGATTTTACCTGTAATTATGTCTGGCGGAAGTGGTAGCCGTCTGTGGCCTTTATCTCGTGCTTTATATCCGAAACAATTTTTAGCATTACTAAACGAACAAACACTACTTCAGGAAACGGTTAATAGACTCGATGCTGATGCCTGCATAAACCCGTTGATAATTTGTAATAACGAACATCGTTTTGTTGTTGCCGAACAGATGCGTGATAACGGTTGTGATGCCAGCGATATTATCTTGGAGCCGATGGGACGAAATACGGCTCCTGCCATCACGCTAGCTGCTTTATCTGCGCTCGAAGATGGCAATGATCCTATGTTGCTTGTGCTTGCTGCTGATCATATTGTTAAAGATATCCCTGCTTTTCAACAAGCCGTAGTGGCTGCTAAAGCCTTTGCAGAACAAGGTAAATTAGTTACCTTTGGTATTGTCCCAACGCATGCAGAAACAGGGTATGGTTACATTAAACAGGGGGCAGCAAAATCTCAGGGAGATGCCGCTGGTTACGATGTGGCTGGCTTTGTTGAAAAACCACAATTGGCAACAGCACAGCTGTATTTAGAGTCAGGTGACTATTTATGGAACAGCGGTATGTTTATGTTTAAAGCGTCACGCTTTATTGCTGAACTTAAAAAGTATTCGCCTGAAATTTTATCCGTTTGTACGGAAGCCTATGCGCATAAAACTAAAGATCTTGATTTCACACGTATTAGTGCTGATATATTTGCAAAATGCCCCGATGATTCAATCGATTATGCAGTGATGGAGCATACTCAAGATGCTATCGTTATTCCGTTAGACGCAGGATGGAGTGATGTTGGTTCTTACTCTTCGTTATGGGAAGTTTGTGAAAAAGATGCGCAGGGTAATGTCAATATCGGTGATGTTATTAATCAGGACTCGACTAATTCATATATTAATGCAGGCAATAAATTAGTGACGACAGTGGGTGTTGATAACCTTGTTATTGTCGAAACAAAAGATGCAATACTCGTTGCAGATAAAGATAAAGTACAAGATGTTAAAGCCATTGTTGAAAAGCTTAAAGCAGCTAATCGTTATGAATATAAAAGTCAGCGTGAAGTCTACCGTCCTTGGGGCAAATACGATTCTGTAGATATGGGGAATCGCGATCTTGTTAAACGAATCACGGTAAAACCGGGGCAAAAACTCTCGGTTCAAAAACATTATCATCGTTCTGAGCATTGGGTTGTGGTTTCAGGTACTGCTCGTGTTACCAATGGTGATAAGACGATTTTACTTTCTGAAAATGAATCGACTTATATTCCATTAGGTGCGGTTCATTCGCTTGAAAACCCAGGTAAGATTCTTTTAGAAATGATTGAGATTCAAACGGGCAGTTATCTTGGTGAAGATGATATTGAACGTTTCGAAGACAGATACGGTAGGAAATAAGTATGCAAAATGCTGCTGAAATTATAAAAAATAGTGGAATTGCTTTTGGTACCAGTGGTGCTCGCGGTTTAGTTGTCGATTTTACGCCACAGGTATGTGCTGCGTTTACGTTGGCTTTTCTAGGTTCGAATAGTAATTTTAAACGTGTTGCTATTGCGATCGATAATCGACCTAGTAGTCCTGATATGGCTATTGCTTGTATTGCTGCTGCAAAAACATTAGGGATTAATGTTGATTATTATGGTGTTATCCCTACACCTGCATTAGCAAACACGTCAATGGCCGATGGCATTCCCTCTATTATGATTACCGGGAGCCATATTCCCTTTGATCGTAATGGTTTGAAATTCTATCGTCCCGATGGTGAAATTACGAAGGCGGATGAGCTTGCTATTTTGAACTCATCCATTTACGTACCTGCGCTTACCTTAGCACCTTTACCAGCCATTTTGAACAAAGCAAAAGAAGCTTATATTCAACGTTATTTACGTTTATTTCCTAATAATTTATTAGCGGGTAAAAAAATTGCTATTTATGAACATTCTAGTGCAGGGCGAGATCTCTTTCCTACTATTTTCGAAGGGCTTGGGGCTGAAGTAATTAGTCTTGGAAGAAGTGATTCTTTTGTTGCTATTGATACGGAAGCCGTTAGTGAATCGGATGTTGAACAAGCTAAAAAGTGGCAAAAGGAATATCAATTAGACGCAATTTTTTCTACCGATGGTGATTCCGATCGTCCTCTTTTAGGTGATGATAATGGCGAATATCTTCGTGGTGATATTCTTGGTTTATTAGCCGCTCAATATATGAATATTGAAGCACTAGCTGTTCCTATTAACTGTAATTCAGCCATTGATAGTTGCGGTATTTTTGAGCGCGTTGCACGTACTCGTATCGGGTCTCCGTATGTGATCGAATCATTTGATATTCTTAATCAAGATTTTAAATCTATTGCTGGATTTGAAGCAAATGGTGGTTTTCTTGTGGGATCGGATATTATTATTAATGGTCAACCATTATCTGCATTGCCCACGCGTGATGCTGTTTTACCTGTACTTGCAGTACTTGCTATGGCAGGCAATAATCCGATTTCTTCTTTGCTTGCTTCGTTGCCTTCAAGTTTTACGGCAAGCGATCGTTTACAAAATTTTGCCAAGGCAAAAAGTGCCGCTATTTTAGAGCAGGCTGAGAATGAACCTAGTGTATTTTTGTTACAGGTCGGATTGTCTGAACTCAATGTGACTTCTATTGATAAAACAGATGGTTTACGGATGACCTTGGATAATGGACAGGTTATTCATCTTCGACCATCGGGTAATGCGCCTGAACTACGGTGTTATGCTGAAGCAAATACGCAAGTAGCAGCCCAAGCACTTGTTAAACAGATATTATCGACTTTAAATGTATAATGATATTGTCAGTGTTTATTTGAATAATAAACACTGATATTTAGTAAATTTAAATATTAAGAATAAAGGAAATTGATACGTGAAAATTGCAATAGCAGGAACAGGATATGTTGGGCTTTCTAATGCTGTATTACTTGCGCAGCATAATGAAGTTGTTGCATTAGATCTGATTGAAGAAAAGGTGTCTTTAATAAATAATCAGCAATCACCTATCTCTGATGTTGAGATAGAGGATTTTTTAGTTAATAAATCATTAAATTTAACGGCCACGTTAGACGCTAATGAAGCCTATGCAAATGCTGATTACGTTATTATTGCTACGCCAACGGATTATGATCCGCAAACCAATTATTTCAATACCAGTTCTGTAGAAGCAGTTATTAAAACCGTAATGGAAATAAATCCTACTGCTGTTATGGTCATTAAATCAACCGTGCCAGTGGGGTATACCAAACGTATTAGTGAAGAGTTGAAGTGTGCTAATCTTATCTTTTCTCCTGAGTTTTTAAGAGAAGGGAAAGCGTTGTACGATAATTTATATCCTTCTCGTATTATTGTTGGTGAAGTGTCGGATCGTGCACAGGTTTTTGCGAAGCTTTTATCCGAAGGTGCCCAAAAAGAAAATATTGAAATTTTATTTACTGATTCAACTGAAGCTGAAGCGGTTAAATTATTCTCCAATACTTATTTGGCAATGCGTGTCGCTTATTTCAATGAATTAGATTCTTATGCGGAATCAAATGGTTTAAATAGTGAGCAAATTATTAAAGGTGTCGGCTTAGATCCGCGTATTGGTAATCATTATAATAACCCTTCATTTGGTTATGGCGGTTATTGTTTACCAAAAGATACTAAGCAATTACGCGCTAATTACCGTGATGTGCCAAACTGTTTAATTAATGCGATTGTTGATTCTAATTCAACCCGTAAAGATCATATCGCTAATTCGATTATTGCTCGTAATCCCAAGGTTGTTGGTATATACCGTTTAATTATGAAGTCCGGTTCCGATAATTTTAGAGCATCATCTATCCAAGGTATTATGAAACGCTTAAAAGCCAAAGGGATTGAAGTTGTTATCTATGAACCCGTGATGGAAGAAGATTCGTTTTTTAATTCTAATGTTATTCGTGATTTAAATGAATTTAAAACTATGTCAGATGTTATTGTCGCGAATCGCATGGTAGAAGAAGTCAAAGACGTTGCGGATAAAGTGTACACGCGCGATCTTTTTGGCAGTGACTAAGGAATATTTCTCGTTAGTTTAGTTTTTAACGGTATACTCCTTTTATTTGAACATACTGGTACTGTAATTAATAATTTTAACTTTAAGGTTATCGACTGGTTAATTGTTAATTATGGTGTCTTTTGTTAATCTTTATTTATTTTAAAAACTTGTCATAAAGTAAACGGATTTTAATTTATGGAAAACAATTACGTAAAAAACAATAACAACCCGTATTCTGCAGTCTATCGGTTGATTGATTTTTTATTTATTCTTATCGTTCTGTTTGCCGTTATTTATATTGAGGACGAACAACCCACTAATTTATATTTATTGATTGGTTTAATTGCAGCTGTTTCATTCAGCCTCTCTGCTGAAACTATTCAATTGTATCGTTCATGGCGTACTGAGTATTTTTCTCGTTTACCTGCTTATACCTTTGTTTGTTGGCTTGTTGCAATTTTTGCGGTTTCAATTTTCTTGATTTTTACTAAAAATAGTCCAGAGCTTTCCAGATTGGTTATTGGTCTTTGGTTCCTTTCTTCGGCTATCGTCTTAGTTGGATGGCGACTTATTTTTCGCGCTGTTCTATTTAATCGCCGTCGTAATGGGTTTAACCGTAGAAGAGTTGCTATTATTGGCCTCACTAAACTTGGGGTTCAATTAGCCGATGAGTTTGCAAAACATCCCGAGTCAGGTTTTACGCTAGAAGGCTTTTTTGACGATAGGGAAGACGATCGTTTAGCTGAACGCTATCGAGATAAACTCATGGGGAATGTTGAAAAAGGTGTTGAACTTGGTCGTTCAGGGGAGTTTGATATTGTTTATGTTGCCTTACCACTTGCGGCCCAGTCACGAATTGATAGTATTTTACGCATTCTTGGTGATACAACCGTAGATGTGCATTTGGTTCCTGATTTCTTTATCTATAATCTGATGAATGCGCGTTTGACTAATGTGGGGACCATGCAAACCATTAGTGTTTATGAATCACCGATGAGTGGATTGTCGAGTGTTTCTAAACGCATTGAAGATCTTATTGGTGCCTCGTTAATTTTGATGGGCATTGCCATCCCCATGTTGATTATTGCGTTGCTCATTAAATTAGATTCATCGGGTCCGGTGTTCTTTAAACAGAAACGTTATGGGTTATCGGGTAAAGCTATTAACGTCTGGAAATTCCGATCCATGACCGTTGCGGATAATGGCCCAGTTGTTAAGCAAGCGACGAAAGGGGATGCACGTATTACCCGTCTTGGTGCTTTTCTTCGTAAAACCTCATTAGATGAATTACCACAATTTATTAATGTACTACAGGGACAAATGTCTATTGTTGGCCCCAGACCGCATGCGGTTGCACACAATGAACAGTATCGTGCTCTAGTTGATTTTTATATGATGCGCCATAAAGTTAAACCAGGTATAACAGGTTGGGCACAAATCAATGGTTGGCGTGGTGAAACTGACACCTTAGAGAAAATGGAAAAGCGTGTTGAGTTTGATTTACAGTATATTCGGGATTGGTCTATTTTATTGGATTTAAAAATAATCTTCCTGACACTATTTAAAGGGTTTGTAAATAAAAATGCCTATTAAACAGTATCGATTTACGCTATCTACATTATCATTATTAATTTCTACTGGTGTACAGGCGGGTATCTATTCACCAGCTCCCTATGAATTAATCGATGGCTTCTTACTTGTGCCCGAATTAACCAGTTCAATCGTTTACGATGATAATATTTATACGAGCGAAGTTGAAAAAGTGTCTTCTTATATTTATAAAATATCCCCTTCGGTTAAATTTGGTATTAGCAATGGTATTGATGAGTATGGCGGTACTTATACCTTATCATCGGGATCATACTCGGCAAATAATGACGGTGATGACGATTATATTGATCATAACCTGTCGCTTTTAGCGCATAAAGAATTTACAGATCGTCATCGTTTAGATATTAAGTTAGGAATGGCTAATACCCATGAAGATAGAGGATCGAATACAACGGATTCCTCTGAATATACTTACGACGAGCCACTTAAATATAATTCATATACTGGGTCTGTGTATTATGAATTTGGTGCTGTCTCTGCGCCGATGAATATCGGTGGTGGTATTGCTTACGCACAAAAAGTTTATCAAAACTTTACGGATACGACTCGGTACGATGATACTGCTACAACGACCTTATCATTAGATGGTGCCTATAAAATAGGCAGTGTAACTGATTTAACATTATCACTAAGTCGTGCTGATATTAATTATTTACATAATGAAAGTTCAACCTCTAAGCAAGATAATATTGATAATAATGTGTCTATTGGTCTTCGCTGGGAAGGGTTGGCTAAAACGGTTGGAAATATTAATTTTGGCTATCAATATAAAAGCTATACAGACTCTGCTTATGAAAATTATGATGGTACGACGATCAATATTAGTATAGTTTGGGAGCCTGTCACTCGTTCTAGTTTTGATTTATCTTTACAGCGTTCTGCAGAAGATAGTAGTACATTCGGTGACTATAGTGTTTCGTTAGATGGTTCATTAGATTGGAAGCATTCTTGGTCCGATGTCATCACATCGAGTATTGGCTTCAGCTATAGTGATGAGGATTATTTTGGTTCAAGTATCGACAGAGAAGATATTACTCATATTGGTTCTATTGGTTTGAGTTATGATTTTGCTCGTTGGGTACGTTTTACGACTGCTTATGAATACACAGATAAAAGTTCATCATTATCTGGACACGGATATACACAAAATTCGATTACTTTAGGGATATCACTTTCATTATGATTAAAAATATTATTTTCTTTTTTTCAATTCTTATCTGTTTTACTGCTCAAGCCGTTACAGATGATTCTTATATTTTAGACTCGGGTGATCAGATCAAGATACTGGTTTACGATGAGCCGGATCTGACCGTCGAATTAGTTATCAATGATAATGGATTTATTAATTTTCCCTTAATCGGGTCTATTTCGGTTAAAGGAAAAACCACCGCGCAAGTGCAGGATCTTATTCATGATGGTTTACTGGGGGATTATCTTATTAGCCCATCGGTTCAAGTTGATGTTGTTAATTATCGACCATTTTATATTCATGGTGAAGTTAAAAAACCGGGAGCATACCCGTATCAACCCGGAATGACTGTCGATCAGTCGGTTGCTCTAGCGGGTGGTTTTACTGAACGTGCCTCTAAAAGCAAAATTTACATTAAACATGCGGTTGGCAATGACGTCATTAATACGAAAGTGAAATTGACTTCTCCGATTTCTGCCGGTGATACGATCACCATTGAACAAAGTTTCTTTTAAAATACGGATATTATAAATATGAATTTAGGAAAAAGTGATTCAACTCAAACGCAAGATGAAATCATCGATCTAAGGCAGTATTTTAGTGTCTTAATGCGCGCTAAATGGAAAATTTTTAGTTTTTCTTTTTTTACAACCTTATTAATTGCCATATTTGTTATTGGTATGACGCCTATTTATCAAGCCACATCATCTTTATTGTTAGATGTTGAACCGACTAATACGGTTTCTATTGATACTGTTTATTCCTTAGATACTTCCCGTAAAGAATATTTTTTAACACAATATGAAATTATTAAATCTCGTGCTATCACTGAACAAGTGATTGAAGAGTTAAATTTAGGTAATCACCCTGAGTTTCAACCTAAAAAAGATCAGGGATTAATTACGCAAATTAAAACCTATGTAAAGGGTTTACTGCCGCTTCCAGAACAAAGCACTGTGGTTATTGATGAAGAAATAGCAAAAAGAAGAGCCTATGTTGCCCTGGTAAATGCTGTTCAAGGGCGTTTGAGTGTGACGCCTGTGCGTAATACACAATTGGTTAAGATTTCTTTTCAGGCATCTGATCCAAGACTTGCGGCATCTGTTGCCAATGCAATTGGTGAGGCTTATATCGAACAAGGTATGTCAAACCAGTTAGATACCACACGAAATGCATCTGGGTGGGTTAAAAGTCGTTTAGATGAATTACGTGTAAATTTAGATGATTCAGTGGATAAGTTACAAGCCTATCGTGTTAAGGAAAATCTAATTGATATTGAGTCTCGTGGTGTGCGTAGTATTGCGAGCGATGAATTAGAAAGTTTAACCCAGAGTTACTTGGCAGCAAGACAAAAACGTTACGAAGCTGAGACCATATCATTATTTGTGAGTAAGCTTGATAGTAATGATGTGGATTCACTTTTAAGTATTCCTGAAATCAGCAACCATCCATCTATCAGTTCAATTAAAAACGTTGAAATTGAAGCTGAAAAACGTGTTTCTGAATTGAGTTTCCGTTATGGTGAAAAGCATCCTAAATTAATTGCTGCGAAAGCGGAATTAGCCTCTGTTCAGAAAAATCTAAATGCACAGGTGAATAAATTAGTACGTGGCATTCAAAAAGAGTTGAGTGCGGCTAAAGATAATGAACGTCGTTTATCCCAAGCGTTAGAAAAGGAAAAGGGCAAATACCAAAATATTACCAATCAAGAGCAGGGATATTTAAAACTAAGCCGTGAAGTTGATGCTAATCGTAAATTATATGATTCATTTCTTGAGCGTTTTAAAGAGATGGATATCACTGCTGATTTAGAAGTTGCAAAAGCGCATGTTGTTGACCGTGCGGAAGTGCCAACGGTTCCCGTTAAACCTAAAAAATCTTTGATAATACTTCTTGGTTTTGTAGCTTCTTTCGGATTTGCTGTTGTATTAACATTTGTACTTGATGCACTGAATGATAGTTTCCGCAGTGCCGCAGCGGTTGAATCTAAATTAGGTATTCGCCTGTTGGGTCTGTTGCCATTAATTCAGCTTAAAAAGAAAGAAAAATTCCCACTTCATGCTTTCTTTAATGAGGAATATCGACAATTTGCTGAAGCAATTCGAACTGTGCGTACCGGTTTTGTTTTATCTCATATAGATAATGATCATAAAGTGTTGGTTGTTACGTCTTCTATTCCGGATGAAGGTAAAACAACAACGTCGGTGAATATTGCTTTTTCTATGGCACAAATGGAGAAAACGCTATTAATCGAAGGTGATATGCGTCGACCAAGTTTTACCAAAGTGTTCTCACTTCCACCATATCAAAACGGTCTGTCGAATGTGATTTCAGGTACATCGAGTTTAGCGGACGCAATTGTCCATGATGATGTGTCTGGTTTAGATATATTGCCAGCGGGCCTTATTCCACCGAATCCACTGGAAATATTAGCATCTAAAAAATTCGATAACTTACTCGATTCACTTAAGAAGCATTATGATCGTATTATTATCGATTCTGCGCCAACCTTGGCAGTAAGTGATGCAATGGTACTTTCTCAACATGCTGATTCTGTTATTTATGTGGTGCGTTCTGATTCAACTAAACAAGCTATTGCGAAAACGGGGATTGACCGATTATTAGAAATTGAAGCAAAAATAGACGGTATTGTGTTAAATCGCGTTGACCTAGCTAAAGCAAATAAACATGGTTATTACCCTGGTTATTATGATTCCTATGGCTATACACACGATAATAAGTCTTAATAGTCAATGATTGATTTACATAGTCATATCCTTCCGGGCATCGATGATGGTGCCCAAACACTTGATGATTCTATTAATTTGATTGAACAGTCGATCAGTAATGGCGTTTCTAAAATACTCGCAACGCCACATATTCATTTAGGCACGTTTGATAATGACCTTGCTGGCATTGAATCTGTTTTTAAATCTGTTAGTGATAAAATTGATTCATTATCTTTACCCGTTCAACTTGGTTTCGCAGCAGAAGTTCGAATATGCCCAGAAATTATGTTGTTAGCAAAGACTAAAAAATTGCCTTTCCTTGGTAATGTTGATGGGATGGATATATTGTTATTAGAGTTTCCACATAGCCATATATCAGCAGGAAGCGATAAGTTAGTTGATTGGCTCATTTCGAATAATATTCGCCCTATGATTGCGCATCCTGAACGTAACCGTGATTTATGGAAACACAGTCATTTTATTGATGCTTTTATACAGCAAGGGTGTTTACTTCAACTTACTGCATCGTCACTTGTTGGTGATTTTGGTGAGCGTTCCCAAGCCTTAGCCTGGGAGTATTTAGATTCGGATTTAGTTCATATTATTGCCTCTGATATGCACAGTATTAAACGTCGTCCGAATAAAATGGATGAAGCGTATAATCTTATTGAGATTAAATATGGTACTGAAAGAGCAGACACACTGTGTGTTGATAATCCAAATACTATTTTTATGAGTAACCCATCAATTATCGATTTTGAAGGCCATTTATGAAAGTTGCTCTAGCTCGGTTTATATTAATTAGCTTCGCATTGATTGTTGGCTTTTTAGCTGTTAAATATGGCCTTGCTAATTTAAGCTACTTAAAAGTAAATACCTATTTAGAACGCTGGCAGAAAGAGAATGTACTAACGCAAGATGAACTAGATGATGCTTTTAAATCGAGCGACATGATGTTGAAATTGCATGGCCACCATCCGCATTACTTAAATATGACCGCAAAACTTTATGAGTGGAAAGCTTTTAAGTTTGAAGATGACGATGCAATTGTTCGAGATAGTTTAGAGAAAGCCTTAGTACTTTATAAAAAATCATCAGAATTACGTTCTCACTGGCCATTAACATGGATCTATATGGCTAATATTAAGTCACGTTTTGGTGAGTACGATGATGACTTTTACCAATATTTAGCGAATGCAATTAATTATGGTCCCTATATGGATATGATCAATTTACAAGTTGCCCAGTTATTTTTACTCCATGCCGATGAAATGCCTGATTTTCCGAATGAAGTTGCCTTTGAACAAATTAATCGTGCACTATCAGGGGTAAATGTTCGTGCTCAATTATTAGATTTTGCAGATTTTATTGGTCAAGTTGAATTTGTTTGTACAATAGGCCATGTTAATAATAATGAATGGGTTGCTGAACAAAGCCTTTGTCAATAAATCGCTTTATTATATAGATAGTTGTGTATTTGGGGCAGCGACTTCAGTCGCTCATATTTATATAAAGCATCATGCAATGCATGACATGTCGGCTGAAGCCGACGGCCCGAAAAATACATTTACCTGAGTAATGCATAAGCACGTTATATTATTTTTCAAACAATCTTTTATCGTGTATTAAATCACGAGGAAGGTTGTTTTTAATTCTGTTGCTGACAACTTTCCCCATACCTATAACATTATCACGATAACTCACTAATACCTCACCTGTTGCATGATTAGTTTCAACTTCACGAATATCTTTTCCTTGATAAAAATCATTTGCTTGTTCAGCTGAAATCTCTATTTTATTGCTTTTACTTTGATCGCCAAAAGTACGAGCAAATTCGTGCATGGTTTTAAAGCCTGTTTTTCTTCCTTTACCAAATTGTTCAGCAATTTTAATACCTAGGCGTGAGAAGCGGATTTTATCCATAATGGGCTCAATTTCGGTGGGAAATAACCAAAATTCTTGATCTCGTTTATACAAACTACCTTCAATATTGCTAATAGAAAATTGTGTATTGAAATAGTTAAATAAATCTTGTTGCTCTTGAGAATTTGCCTTTGAAAAGGGGAGTTTTGCTGGTCGTTTTTTGGTATTTGGGGATGCTGTACTTTGTGTTTTTTGTAAAGCTGCAACAAAAAAACCTTCGCTATCGTATATCTGTGGCCAAATATGAAGAAATCCTTCTTTTGTAAGTGCCTTGGATGCGTCTTCGAATAGATTTTCTAATGATAAAAATGTAACGCTATTCGGGTATTTTACTTTCAGCTCAGCTAAAACATTTTGGTTTTCTTCATGGCTTAATGTGCATGTAGAGTAGATAAGTATCCCGCTTGGTTTTAGTGCATTAAACGCACTTTCTATGAGTCCCGATTGCATATTGGAAATATCATCGATAGCAGCCTGAGACCAGTTTTTCATTGCATATTTGTCTTTGCGTACGGTTCCTTCTCCGGAACATGGCGCATCTAATAGGATTGCATCGAATGTTTCCGGTAACCAATCGCCAAATACTGCAGCATCAAAATGGGTTAATGCGACGTTTTTGATACCACAACGTTGAATATTGGCATGTAACATTTTAATACGACTGGATGAATATTCATTGGCAATGATTAATCCTTGGTTTTGCATTTGTGCTGCCATTTGTGTTGTCTTTGAACCAGGTGCTGCTGCAGCATCAAGTAAAATGGCGTTGTCTGTTTGTTTAAAAAAATGAAATAGTGCTGCAACGGGCATCATTGAACTGGCTTCTTGAATATAACAAAGTCCAGATTGATGTTCTGCACTATTGCCTAAGGAGTATGTATCGTCCTGAGCATCGATCCAAAAACCTTCTTTACACCAAGGAATAGGTGTTAATTGCCATTGGTGTTCTTTGGCGCGTGCTTGAAAGTCTTCAATGGATATTTTTAACGTATTAACCCGTACCGCACGACGAAGTGGTTTATGGCAATATTCTATTAGATCATTTAATTGAAGATGGCTCGGTAATATGTTTTTCATCTTATCAATAAATGCCTGTGGCAGCAGGGTGTTGTTATCCATTGGTGTTCCTTAGAAACGGACTAAAAGTGGAGGGGTTATAACATAATTAAGGATTTAAAATCCAGTTTGTAGTGATACTCGGGAAGTTTGGTTGTTGTTTGTCTTCGTAAATTTACCAATTTTTTTGGTGCGCGCAGCACACCCTACGGTGAGGTGTTCTATGCGCACCTTAATATGTGTGTCTATCATTAAGGCGATCTATTTATTCCAAGGAGTCTCTATGTCTCGTTATATACGTAGTAATCGACATGGAGGTACCTTCTTTTTTACTGTCGTGTCATATAAACGCCGAAAGATTTTATGTGAAGAGATTATTCGAAGTGCTTTACATCAAGCTATTGTCGATGTGAGAAAAATTCATCCTTTTGATATTGATGCATGGGTTTTGCTACCCGATCATTTGCATTGTATTTTAACTTTACCTCCACATGATTCAAGTTTTGGTATTCGTTGGTCGTTAATAAAAGGAACCGGGACTTTAGTCCCGCAGGTTGTTTTATAGTCAAAATTAACGCTAAATAACACTAAAACAAAACCACAGGACTGAAGTCCTGAATCCGAAATGCCTAACTGAAGGCGTTACGGATTGTTACTCAACAATGTCCTTTATCTTTAATAACCGATTCAACGCTTAATCAATCTCAACGGAAAAGACGAGAGTCGGTGGTGTGGCAACGTCGTTTTTGGGAACATGAAATTAAAAATAATGATGATTATGAAAAGCATTTTAATTACGTTCATTATAATCTGGTTAAGCATGGATTAGTTGATAACCTTAAAGATTGGCCTTATTCGACATTTCATCGTTATGTTGAGGAGGGAGTGTATGAGTGTGATTGGGGAACCAATGATGTTATTATCAACGGTAAATTTGGAGAGTAAAAATTTAATTGTAATTGGTGCGCGCAGCACACCCTACGGTGAGGTGTGTTATTCCCCAAAATGCTTATTAGCAATATATGCAGGGGGGGCTGCGCGTACAGGTTTTTAGTTTACTTTCTTGGGATAGCTAACTTCCATTCTAACCATTTCTTTTTCAGTTCTTTTTGTAATTTAAAGCTATCGCCATTTGAACTTGCTGGTTGCAATGGTATTGAATCATCTGTGCTCATACTGACTCCACCTTTTACCAATGATGATAATGATGATGTTTTTAGTGTCGCACCTGTAATACCGATATCAAGGTTAAAGCCTGACGCGGGCCAGAAGATGGAGTTTTGTCTAATTAAGTGAGCGTATTGTGGGTAAATATTTAATAAAATTTCGACACCCGAAGCATCCCGCGATAATCGCTTTTTAACCACTTCGCCGATTTGGATTTGACGATGATACACCGGGCTACCTATATCGGTAGAACCGGCATTATCAGCGGTTAAGATGATACTTAATCCTTGCTGAGCAATATTTACGGTTGGTGGTTGCGATTCGCCTTTGAATTGAGTGGAGTAGGGGCCGTCACCCGGTAATACATTAAGATATACACCGCTGATCAAGGTTGATAAGTTTTTCGCACCTGATAAAGAAAGTTCGCTTTTGACAATCCAAAATTGACTGTTGCTATGGGCAATTTCTTGTGTGTATTCAGGTTGTATCGAGGCGGTTGCGACAACGTCTTTGTTGTTATTCAAAGACAATGATGAGACTTCACCGATAACAATCCCTTTCATTCGTAATTTACTACCAACCTGTAAATCATATGCTTGATCAAAAACGATATTAATATTTTGTGTTTTTTGGGTCGCTTGCTGGTAATTATCAAACAGTTTATAGGCTCCATTAGAATACTTATTTTCAACTCCTACTGTACCCGTATCCACAGCAATGCCGCCGGTTGCGATGGTGAGAAGGGATTCAGCTTGTAGTTTAATACCTGACAACCCCGCATCAACTTTAAGACCGCTAATATTCCAGAATACACTATCGTCTTTGATCAAATGTTTGTATTCACTTTTAATTTCTATTTCAGTTTTAATTAACCCTGAATTATCGATACTAAATGCTGAAATTTCTCCGATGGTAAATTTATGATAATAAACCGGTGACCCTTCGTAGATTGAAGGCAATTCTTTACTTAGAAGGGTAATTGTTAATGGTTTACTAAAGCTATTTTTTCCTATTTTGGCCATTTGTTTGGAAGGATATATACGGAATGTTTTATTTAAAGCCGAGCTCGGTTGATCCGTTTTAGTGACGGGCGTTGCGTTATATAGTCCGATTCCACCTGATACGAGTCTATCGATGGGAGCGGTTTGAATGTTTATACGACTTACCGTCGCATCGATATTAATACCGCTTAATAAATAAAAGTGACTATTTTGATTAATTAAGTATTGGTATTGATGATCAATATTGACTAATACATCAATATATTGGCCGTTATCCGAAAAATCTAATTGTTGCACTTCACCGATTTTTAAACCTTGATAACTAATCGGCGCACCGTTTGTTATCCCGGTGGCATTATCTGTTTGTAATTTGATAATGGTTGGCGGTGATGTTGGTGGCAGTGAGTCTTGCACGATAAAATGAGAAGCTTGTTGTTCATTTATCACGTTTTCAGCAGGTAAAAAGGCAATGTAATTTCCACTGATAATATTACTTAAATTGCTAATTTTAGAAAAAGAGATTTTAGTTCTTTCTATCCAAAATTGTGCATTTTCAGTGATCATGCCACTAAATTGTGGGTTAATAATCGCTTTAGCAATAAAGGATTTTTTGTTGGAATCATATTTGATATCAGCTAAATGACCGATGCCGTGTCCTTTAAATAAAATACCCGCATTTTTAGGTAAATTACCAATGTTATTAAGGGTTAATTCAATGGCAAAGCCCGTTTCTGTTTTTTCAATATCTTTGAATAATTTGAATATTTGTCCTGTTTTCTTTTCAGGACTGTCTACGGGAGAGCTAAAGGTGATACCACCTGCAATTAATGAGCTAAGACTGTCCACCTGTAAGTTGAGACCAGCGCGAGAAATATTTGCTTGTAGTCCACTAATATTCCAAAATTTACTATGTTGTTTGATTAGGTGACCGAATTTCTTTTCGATAAAGGCTTTTATATCGACATACTGGCTTGTATCGGAAAGTTTAACCTGTGCAACTTCGCCAACTTTTATTTTTTTAAAGAAGATAGGTGTGCCGACATTAATGGAACCAGCGGATTCACTTTGTAGGTTAATGAGTAATGCATTGTCTGGAATATTAATAGGTTGATCTAACAATGCATCAAAGGTGTCTGTTTCTGCACCATCTCCTGGTTGTAAATTTATATAGCTGCCCGAGAATACGGTATCTAATCCTGTAATAGATGTTAACGTGGCTTTAGGCGAGACTAACCAAAATTGCGTGTTTTCTCGTAACATAAATGCAGCATGGGCTTCAATATCGGCAATAATATTTACGCCTTCCGTTGCATTTAATTCAATTTTTTTAACAGTGCCGACGATAACGCCTTTATATCTGATTTTTGTTTTATCGGTAATAATACTGTCGGCATTATCGAAATGAATTTTTATTTCAGTATTCGCATGTGTTAAATGTTGGAATAAAACCCAGCCACCCAATAATAGGGCGATTAAGGGTAATAGCCAGATTGATGATATGACATGGCGCTTCTCAATATTAGCCTGTAGTGGAGTTGTTTGATTATTCATCGTTAGAGGCATCCCAAATTAGACGTGTGTCGAAACTATTTGCAGCAAAAAGAGTACATAACACAACGATGGTAAATGATGTTGCTGCAATACCTGGATATACAGAAAGAAGTTGGCCTTTATTAAATACGGCGACCATGATGGATATTACAAAGAGATCTAAAATAGACCATTTACCAATTAATTCAATAAGGTAAAAAGCCCTTAGGCGTAATTTGGCAGACAAATTCCAATGCAATTGTATTGATAGTGTTATTAATATTAACCCTATTATTTTTAAGATGGGCACTAAGATAGAGGCAATAAAGACAATCAAAGCAACCATCGGTAATCCATTATCAATTAATGTTAAAATACCACTGTAAATCGTATCGGGTAAGACGTCATTATTTCGTAGTAAATATGTAATTGGATAAATATTAGCTGGGACAATAAAAATCATGGCTGTTATTAATAATGCCAAGGTTTTTTGAAGACTGTGAATCGTGCGTGGAGTAATCGGATTTCCACAATACGGACACAAACTTGGGTGCTCGCTTTGACGACTATAATTACCGCAGGTTTTACATACTTGCAGTCCTTGTTGTAATGCACCGGTACCGACTTTAAGTTGATCAACCATTAATATATCGCTCCCAATAACCATGATTACTGTATCGACTAATGATTAGTAGATTAATGACTAATAATGCGATGAAAAAATAGAGTCCAATATCAAAAAATAAAACGGCATCATTATTTAGTTTAAACATCGATACCATTAAACTGACCATATAGACTTCAAGCATTGACCAGTTCATTAATATTGCTGTTATTTTTAATATTTTAGGTAAGTACGAAGGGTAGTAATTGAATGTTAAACACGCACTACTCAATGCGATGCAGCCTAACATTAATGATGGCGCGATAACGGCACAAAATAAAACAATGAAGGCGACCATCGGGGCTTGGTTTATCATTAAAAAAGCCCCTTGCAATAAATTTGTTTGTTCAGTTATTCCCAGTAAATGAATCGATATTAGGGGGAAATAAAAAGCTGGGATTAAAAGGGCTAATGCCGTGATTGATAAAGCTAAAATAATCGCGGGATTAGCGTTATTATGCTTTTCAATTGTGTGATTGCATCGCGTGCATTTAGCGACATAACCTTTTGGTATTTCAGGTACTAAGGACACCATATCACAATGTAGACAAATAATTTTTTTCATTGGAATAATTCATATCTTTAAGTGTTAATAAATACAATACAGCAATTTTTTGGAAAAGTTGCATTTTTACCGTATTTATTGTACTGTATATAAAGACATGAGTTGTTCAATTGTAGCAAATTCATTAATTAAATTCACGACTTAGTGAAATTGGTATTTACTATCAGAATAGGTTAAAGAGGCCGCCGTGGCAGTAATTATAAAATATATTGTAGAAAGAAAAGGTATTGAGAAGATGACCTTTACAAGTAAAAAAGAAGCAGACGCATACGATAAAATGTTAGATTGTGCCGATCAGCTAGCGGCTTTTCTAGGGGCGAGTTCAGTCACCCTCGATGATAACCAATTAGAAGAACTCGGTTTATATTTGGCGAGTAATAAAGAGGTTGTTCAAAGTCTATTTAAAGGTAATGATTTCATTCCCGTTGATGTGGTTGAAGAAACAGAGTAAATAAAGTCGCTACTAGCTACGAGTGTCGAGCTGCGAAGTTCAGTGTTTTCTAAGCTAGAAGCGCGCGACTCGAAACTTTTTTTAATCAAACAGCTAAATACTAACCGCTGCTTGTAAATTCCTGCTTTTCATGTGCTTATTATTGATCTAAAATGCTGCCTCGTTTTTAAATTACTAAAATACATATGCTTTTTGGTTGGAAGCATCACTGTGAGGAAAACAGCATGCCAATTATAACTCTTCCCGACGGTAACACTCGTCAATTCGAAAATACTACTTCTATTATGGAAATCGCTGCTGATATCGGTCCCGGTCTTGCCAAAGCATGTATTGCTGGGCGCGTGGATGGAAAATTAGTCGACGCCTGCGACCCGATTGATAAAGACGCTAATGTTTCTATTATTACGGCAAAAGATGATGAAGGTTTAGAAATTTTACGTCATTCATGTGCGCATTTATTAGGTCACGCGGTTAAACAACTTTATCCTCAAGCGAAAATGGCTATTGGGCCAACGATTGACAACGGTTTTTATTATGACATTGACGTCGATGTGGCGATCAACGATGAAGAACTGGCTAAAATCGAAAAACGCATGAAAGAATTAGTGAAAACTAATTATAAAGTGGTTAAAGAAAAAGTATCGGTTGAAGAAGCGAAAGCAGTATTTAAAGCGCGCGGTGAAGAATACAAATTAGAAATTCTTGAAGGCATCGATGCAAATGACCGTCCTGGTTTATATCATCATGAAGAATATGTTGATATGTGTCGTGGCCCACACGTACCAATGATGAAATTTAGCCAATACTTTAAATTAATGAAAGTAGCGGGTGCATATTGGCGCGGTAATTCAGACAATAAGATGTTACAGCGTATATATGGCACAGCATGGGCGGATAAAAAACAACTTAATGCCTATTTAAAACGTCTTGAAGAAGCGGCAAAACGTGACCACCGTAAGATTGGTAAACAACTTGATCTTTATCATATGCAGGAAGAAGCACCGGGTATGGTGTTTTGGCATGATAACGGTTGGATTATTTACAGAGAATTAGAAAATTATATGCGTGGACTACTTAAAAAGTATGACTATGCAGAAGTGAAAGCGCCGCAGATTTTAGATCGTAAGCTTTGGGAAAAATCAGGGCATTGGGATAAGTACAAGGATAATATGTTTTGTACGCATTCTGAAAGCCATGATTATGCGATTAAGCCAATGAACTGTCCTGGCCATATTCAAATTTTCAATCAAGGATTAAAATCATACCGTGAACTTCCATTACGTATGGCTGAGTTTGGTGCTTGTCATCGTAATGAACCTTCAGGCTCTTTACACGGTTTAATGCGTGTGCGTAGCTTTACTCAAGATGATGCGCATATTTTCTGTTCTGAAGATCAGATCCTTGAAGAAGTATCAACGTGTATCCGTATTCTTTTTGAATGTTACAAAACATTTGGTTTTGAAGATGTAGCGGTCAAATTGTCAACTCGTCCAGAGCAACGTGTTGGTGATGATGCAACTTGGGATAAATCTGAGAAAGCATTAGCCGATGCGTTAACCGCAAATGACATTAAATTTGAATATTTACCGGGTGAGGGTGCTTTTTATGGTCCTAAAATTGAATTTACTTTATATGATTGTTTGGGCCGTGCTTGGCAGTGTGGTACTATACAACTCGATTATTCAATGCCGGGTCGTTTAGACGCTACTTTTGTTGGCGAAGATAATGAACGACACACGCCAGTTATGATTCACCGTGCAATTTTAGGTTCACTTGAACGTTTCATCGGTATTTTAACTGAAGAGTATGCCGGTATTTTTCCAACGTGGTTGTCACCTCAACAGGTTGTTGTGATGAACATTACGGACAAACAAGCTGATTTTGCAGTAGAAATCGTAAATAAATTGAAAAAAGCAGGTATTAGAGCAATTTCGGACTTGAGAAATGAGAAGATAGGCTTTAAAATCCGCGAACATACATTGAAACGTGTTCCATACCTACTCGTTGTTGGAGACAAAGAAGTCGAAGCAAATGAAGTCGCAGTAAGAACACGTAAAGGTGATGATTTAGGCAAGTTCAACATTGATGACTTTGTTGCACATGTTCAAGAAGAAATCATCGCTCGTCGTTAATTTTTTTGGAGGAATTTGTTATAAAAGGTGCAAGAAAAGCCCCACAACAGGGCAATAAACATCGTTTGAATGAAGAGATAACTGGTAATGACGTTCGTCTATCAGACTCGGAAGGCAAACCACTTGGTGTTGTTTCATTAGAAGAAGCTAAAAATATGGCTTTCGATGCAAATCTTGATTTAGTTGAGATCAGCCCGAATGCCGAGCCGCCGGTTTGTCGCATCATGAATTATGGCAAATTCTTGTATGAAAAGAGCAAATCCGTTAAAGAACAACGGAAAAAGCAAGTTCAGGTTCAGCTGAAGGAAATAAAATTCCGTCCTGGAACTGACGAAGGCGATTATCAGGTAAAACTACGCAACCTGACTCGTTTTCTTACAGAGGGTAACAAAGCTAAAGTAACACTGCGTTATCGTGGTCGTGAAATGGCACACCAATCATTAGGACTAGATCTACTAAACCGTATTAAAGCGGATTTAGCAGAGATATCCGTTGTCGAGTCTTTCCCTAAAATGGAAGGCCGTCAAATGGTGATGGTGTTAGGCCCTAAACGTGCTAGTTAAGGCATAAAGAAGTAGTTTACTGCAATTAGTTTTCTAGTTGCAGTTCGTATACTCGCCTTACTGGTTTAATTTAACTTAGAACAATGCGGAGTTCGCAATGCCTAAAATGAAATCTAACAAAGGTGCTGCAAAGCGCTTTAAAAAGACTGCTTCTGGTGGTTTTAAGCGTAAGCAATCACACTTACGTCACATCCTTACTAAAAAATCTACTAAACGTAAACGCCACCTACGTGCACAAAGCATGGTAGCAAAAGTAGACGTACCTAGTATTAACAGAATGTTACCATTCGCTTAAGTAAGGATTAAATAAAATGCCAAGAGTAAAACGTGGTGTACAAGCGCGTGCACGTCATAAGAAAGTCTTAAAACAAGCTAAAGGTTATTACGGAGCTCGTTCACGTGTTTATCGCGTAGCGGTTCAAGCAGTAACTAAAGCAGGTCAATACGCTTACCGTGACCGTCGTCAACGTAAACGTGTATTCCGTCAACTATGGATTGCGCGTATTAACGCTGCAGCTCGTATTAACGGTTTATCTTACAGCCGTTTCATCAATGGTCTTAAAAAGGCTTCTGTTGAAATCGATCGTAAGATCCTTGCTGATATCGCAGTATTTGATAAAGCAACATTTGCTCATTTAGTTGAAGTAGCTAAAAAAGCACTTGCTTAATCAATTTACCTGATTAGTAATTAGATTTTTCGAAGGAGACAATTTGTCTCCTTTTTTTTACCTTTTTATTTGTAATAGTTACTCGCCTCGATTTTCAACGACCTATTTTTATCCAAACATTTTTTAAATATTGTACATGCTGTAATTTTAGTATTAATTAGACACTGCTCGTTGCTATAATATCGACCAAATTATTCTCGACTATTATACGGACAGTGGCATGAACGAGCTTTTTTCAAATCGTATTTCAAGTGTTTCCCCTTCATTTATTCGTGAAATTTTAAAGGTCGCAGTTGATCCTTCGATAATTTCATTTGCTGGTGGATTACCTAATAGAGATCTTTTTCCTGTTGAAGCATTACAAAAAGCAACCAACGATCTTTTTAATGATTCAGGTAAAGATATTCTCCAATACAGCAGTACAGAAGGTTACTTGCCACTTCGAGAGCTTATTGTTGCGGATTACAAAAACAAAGGTTTGGACATTCATGTTGATGATATTCTAATTACCAACGGTTCCCAACAAGGCTTAGACTTACTCGGTAAAGTGTTAATTAATGAGGGTGACCAAGTTATTATCGAAGAACCTGGTTATCTTGGAGCAATTCAATCTTTTGAAGTTTATGCCGCACAGTTTAATCCGGTTACGGTTCATCAGGATGGCGTTGATATAAATCAATTAGAAGAAATTGTTACGTCGAGCTCATCGAAGTTAATGTACACAGTGCCTAATTTTCAAAATCCTGCAGGTATTTCATACAGTAATGAAAATCGCCGAGCAGTGGCGAAGTGTTTATCTAAAACAAAAACATTTTTGATTGAAGATAATCCTTATGGTGATTTACGTTTTGCAGGCGAAAATAAAATTTCATTTAAAACGCTATTGCCTGAGCAAACTATTTTATTGGGATCTTTTTCGAAAACCGTTGTCCCAGGTTTTCGTTTGGGGTGGATTGTTGCACCTAAGCCATTAATGGATAAATTAGTAATTGCAAAGCAGGCTGGAGATTTACATTCTAATTATTTCTGTCAGCGTATATTGCATCGTTTTTTAATCGATAATGATTTACAAAAACACATTAAAAAAATTGTATCGGTTTATGGTAAGCAAAAACAAGTTATGGAAGATGCGATTAAGCAATATTTTCCAAAGGAAGTGACTTATTTAAATCCAGAAGGTGGGATGTTTTTGTGGGTGACCTTACCTGAAAAACTGTCTGCGATGACGGTATTCGATAAGGCAATTGAACAAAAAGTCGCATTTGTACCAGGCGACCCTTTTTATATTAACAAACGTGATTTAAATACGCTAAGACTGAATTTTTCAAGTGTTGATCCTGATGTTATTAAAGAAGGTATTCAACGTTTAGGTAAAGTTTTACACGATTTATTATAATCGTTGTATTTCTTAGTGCTGTTTACAAAGGGCGCATGTCAGCATGCGCTATGTATCTTTAACCTATCTCAAACTTTTTCATCCTAAATTGCGACTGACAGAGTATTTGTGACATCAAGGGTACAACCAATTAAATCAACTTTCGTTATGCACTAAATCACTTATCCTGTAATTATTTAACTGACATATTCCATGTGATTGGTGTGTCCCGCTACATTTTTAGTTTTTTTATATTTCCATCCTGAATATTTCCTGCTTTATTACAGTATTACGGTTAACTGTAATATTTCTGTCATATAACGAATTTATACTCTCTTCATTAATTATGTTGGAGATGGTAAATGGATCGTGAAATCGCGAATACGCTTGCAGCAAATAAAAAGCGTGTTATTAAAGATAAATTAGTCAAATATGGTATTACGAGTGGTGGGTCCTTAGTACTCGTTACTTTGTTGCTTATATTTGGCTATCTTTTATATGTAGTGATGCCAATTTTTGCACCGGTATCAATTGAGTTAAAGGAAGAGTTTACTCATCAAAATTCCAGTCAAGTTCTGGCATTAGGGTTAGATGAACAAAATGATGTAACTTATCAATTAACCGATGATGGCGACCTTACTTTTTATTCTTTACGTGAACAAGATTTAGGTGAAATCTTACTTGATAAAGTGATGCTTGAAGATAAAACCGCTTTCGCAAGATCATCTTCTACTACTGGTGCAATTATACTGGCGGATAGTAAAGGTGAAGCAGTTGTTTTTAAACCTAATTTCTCTACTTCCTATCCAGATGATGTCCGCGTGATTTCACCTAAGATTGATTATCCACTTGGCGATACGTTACTGACCATTGATCCTCAAGGCCAAAAAATTATATCTGTAGGGCTGGAATACAATGAAGAAGCTGCTGGTATTGCTGCGGTGACTGAAGACAATCGTGGTTTGTACATGTTGCTGACTGCAAATGTAAATATGATGACCGATGAAACTGAATGGGAAAATGAAGTGGTCGACTTACCGTCTTTCCCTGAACATGTGGATCAAATGTTATTGACACCTAATTTGAGAAACTTGTTTGTTTTATCGCATAATGATTTATTTGTTTATGATGTGTCTGATATTGATGATGTTGTTCTAAAAGAAAGTGTTGCTATCAATGCTAAAAATGCCGATGTAACAACAATTAGCTTATTGACGGGGGCGAGCTCTGTGATGGTTGGTAATTCTAATGGTGTTATTAGTCAATGGTTTGAAGTGCTAAAAGACGGTAAGCGTAATTTTACTTTTATTCGCGATTTTGAAGCAGGCAGTAAAGTGACTAATATCGTTCCGGAATTCTCACGTAAAGGTTTCTTAGTAACCGATGATAAAGGTGATTTATCAATTTATCATTCGACTGCACATACCCGTTTAATCAATCAAAATATATCTAATAATGATCATATTGTTACGGCTATTTCACCACGTGCTAATTCAGCTTTGGTAGCAGATGATAATAAAATTAGCTTGTTTAGTATTGATAATGAACATCCCGAAATTACCTGGTCTGCTTTATGGCAAAAGGTGTGGTACGAAGGTTATCCTAAACCAGAGTTTTTATGGCAGTCAACGTCAGCAAGTGATGATTTCGAAGCGAAGCTAAGCTTAATGCCGATTTCGTTCGGTACTATTAAAGCGGCATTCTATGCAATGTTATTTGCTGTGCCAATCGCCGTTGCTGGTGCAATTTATTCAGCTTACTTTATGTCCCCAGCTATTCGATCTTACGTAAAGCCTACCGTTGAAATAATGGAAGCATTACCGACTGTTATTTTAGGTTTCCTTGCGGGATTATGGCTTGCTCCGCTAGTAGAAAGTCATTTACCTGGTCTTATTCTATTGTTAATCAGTTTACCCTTAAGTGTGCTTGCAGCTGCCTTAATATGGAGTTCACTGCCTAAAAATATTAAAGATTCCACTCCGGAAGGGTATCAAGTACTGTTTTTGATTCCCGTTGTGTTAATTGCTGGCTATGCGTCAATGAGTCTAAGTAATTACTTAGAAATTTGGTTATTCGACGGTAATACACGTGTTTATTTAACCAATGAACTCGGTATTGATTTCGACCAACGTAACTCACTTATTGTGGGGATCGCGATGGGATTTGCGGTTATTCCAACTATTTATACCATTGCAGAAGACGCGGTATTTAGCGTACCAAAAAGTTTAACCATGGGCTCTCTCGCATTAGGAGCAACACCTTGGCAGACCCTTGCTAAAGTTGTTATTTTAACGGCGAGCCCTGGTATTTTTTCTGCAGTTATGATGGGACTTGGACGCGCGGTGGGTGAAACCATGATTGTGTTAATGGCAACGGGGAATACACCGATTATGGATTGGAATATTTTCGAGGGAATGCGTTCACTCTCGGCCAATATTGCCGTCGAAATGCCTGAAGCAGAAGTCGGTAGTTCACATTACCGTGTACTCTTCCTTGCAGCCTTTGTGCTATTTATCTTTACTTTCTTCTTTAACACGGTTGCAGAGTTTGTACGTCAGCGTTTAAGAGAAAAGTATTCAAGTTTGTAAAGCAGCAATTGCGAGCTGCGAGCTGCGAATTTCCTCGCGCGATGCTTGCAGCTAGTGGCTTTAGTTTATTTTAATTAATTAAAAGTGGTTTATATGATGGGTAAATGGTTTAAATCAGGTACGCCTTGGATTTGGATGACGGGAGGCGCGGTTAGTTTAAGTCTGATTGCGGTTGTTGGTCTGATTTTATTAATCGGTTGGCGTGGCTTAAGTTTCTTTTGGCCAAGTGAGATTTATGAGTTTGATATTGTTAACGAACAGGGACAACATGCTAACTTAATCGGTGAGATTTATGACAGTGAAACTGTTTTAAAACAACAATTAGTTGAAGCTGGTGTCACAGGTCTTGAAAATGAACCTGACGAACTGGAACGCTACCTGATTAAAGTGGGTAACCGTGAATTTGTTGATTTAGATTTCATGTGGGTGTTAGGTACTACGATTAAAGATGAGCGTTTAGCCGATGGCGTTGTTGTGTTTGAGCGTACTAAAAATGGTAACTTTTATGGTTACCTAACTGAAATCAAAGAAAATGGAGTAATTGTTTCTGATGATTCAACTTCTTTAATACAACAACTTAAACAACGTTTAGCGCGTACCATTGAGTTGAATGATAAAGAAGAAGATTTATTAACTGGTGATATCGGTGCAATTAACTATGAGTTAGATCGCATTCGTTTACATAAACGTAAAGCTGAACTTGATGGTGAATTAACCGCTGAAAGAATTGCAGACTTTGATAAACAAGCTGCTGATTTACATCAACAATACCTAGTTCTTGAAAAACAATTGTTTGATTATCGTAAAGAAGCAGATCGTGACAGTGTGACCGTTAAAGATATGCGTGGCCAAGATGTGACCTTATCAATGGCTGATATTTTAGATTTTTACCAACCTAATAATATGGGATTCTTTGAAAAAGTAGGGCATTGGTTCCATCAAGTTGCTAAATTTATTGTAGATGACCCACGCGAAGCAAATACGGAAGGTGGTGTATTTCCTGCTATTTTCGGCACCATTTTTATGGTGATGCTAATGGCTGTTATTGTGACGCCTTTTGGTGTTATCGCTGCTATTTATCTTCATGAATACGCAGGTAAAAATAATATTACAAAATTTATTCGTATATCCGTTATTAATCTTGCCGGTGTACCGTCGATTGTTTATGGCGTATTTGGTTTAGGTTTCTTTGTTTATATTATTGGTGGCAGTTTAGATGATATTTTCTATCCTGAAGCGTTACCTTCTCCGACATTTGGTACGCCAGGTGTTATGTGGTCTGCGCTAACCTTAGCAATACTGACCTTACCCGTTGTAATTGTTTCAACGGAAGAAGGATTAAGCCGTATTCCCAGTGCATTACGTGAAGGTTCGTTGGCTTTAGGTGCGACTAAATCAGAAACACTTTGGCGTATCGTTGTCCCGATGGCGAGTCCTGCGATTATGACCGGTTTAATTCTTGCGGTTGCACGTGCAGCAGGTGAGGTTGCTCCCTTAATGCTAGTGGGGGTCGTTAAATTAGCGCCTACACTGCCGCTTGATGGTAACTTCCCATTCTTTCATCTAGAGCGTAAGTTTATGCACCTTGGTTTCCATATCTATGATGTGGGTTTCCAGAGCCCAAATGTTGAAGCAGCACGACCTTTAGTTTATGCAACGTCGTTCTTGCTCGTTACCGTTATTGTTGGTTTGAATTTAGCGGCTATCGCAATTCGTAACAACTTAAGAGAAAAATACAGAGCATTAGAGCACTAATCTCTAAAGTCATAAAGTAGGATATATAAATGATTACATTACCAAATTCAAATTCGAAAACAGATCTGCTCGCTGATTTATCGCCAGAAGATACGGCTTTAGAAATTAAAAATTTAGATCTCTTTTACGGTACAAAACAAGCATTATTCGATGTCTCGATGAAAATCCCAAAGGGAAAAGTCACTGCATTTATCGGTCCATCAGGTTGTGGTAAATCGACACTTTTACGTTGTATCAACCGTATGAATGATTTAGTTGATATTTGTCGTGTTGATGGCAATATCGAGTTACAAGGCAATAATATTTACGATAAGTCCGTTGATGTTGCTGCGCTTCGTCGTCGTATTGGTATGGTATTTCAACGCCCAAATCCGTTCCCTAAATCAATTTACGAAAATGTTGTTTATGGATTGCGTTTACAGGGCGTGAAAGATCGTCGAACATTAGATGAAGCAGTAGAAACTTCATTACGTGGTGCTGCACTGTGGGACGAAGTTAAGGACCGTTTAAATGAAAACGCGTTTGGTTTGTCGGGTGGTCAGCAGCAACGTTTAGTTATTGCTCGGGCTATTGCGATCGGCCCAGAGGTATTATTGTTAGATGAGCCAACCTCGGCACTTGATCCTATTTCAACCTTAACTGTTGAAGAATTGATTACCGAGCTAAAACAAAAATTCACCGTGGTTATCGTTACCCATAATATGCAACAGGCTGCACGTGTGTCGGATCAAACTGCCTTTATGTATATGGGGAAACTGATTGAGTATTCCGATACCAATACGTTATTTACCACGCCTACGCAAAAACAAACTGAAGATTACATTACTGGCCGTTATGGTTAACATTTAAAAATTAAATCTAAATTTTTATGTGTTATACCAATTGTATTAAATATGTGATCTAAATTTTGCGCTGGAAAAATGGTTTAGTTTGAAGTGAAAGTTGCCACTACCGAGAGATTAACAAGTGAATCCTCTAACGTGAGAATTAATATAAAGACATTAATTCTTTAATGGTTGTTCCCTTAACGAAACTTTCAACAAAGAAATAAACTATTTTAACCAGCAAAATAGATCAACTAATTATTACGATTGGTAATATCAGTTACTAAGGAAAAAATAATGGAAAATATTAATACTAATCGCCATATTTCTGGTCAGTTTAATAATGAACTAGAAAATGTACGTAATCAGGTTATGCAAATGGGTGGCCTGGTTGAATTACAATTTACTAATGCATTGCATGCGATGGCTGAAGGCGATATTGAACTGGCTAAATCAATTATTGCAAAAGACGAAGAAGTTAATTTATTTGAGTCTAATGTTGATAAAGAGTGCTCTCGGATCATTGCGAAACGTCAGCCTACCGCAACGGATCTGCGTTTAATTCTTGCTATTATGAAATGCGTCAATGAATTAGAGCGTATTGGTGATTCTGTTGCTGGAATTGCCCGTATGATGGTTGAAAATAAAGAGCGTGAACCGATTCCTTCTTTAATTGGTTTAGAGAATATGGGACAAATTGTGCTTAAAATGATTCATGATTCATTGGATGCCTTTACGCGATTAGATATTGAATCTGCAATCGTGGTCCATCAGCAAGATAAAAAAGTAAATCGTCAATATAAAAGCCTTGTGCGTGAATTAATGACTTATATGATGGAAGATCCGCGTTCTATTCCCTTTGTACTCAGTGTATTAAATTCTGCGCATGCAATAGAACGAATTGGTGACCGTTGCCAAAATGTGTGTGAACTGGTGGTTTATTTAGTGAAGGGCATCGATGTGCGTCACGCAACGAAAGATGAAATGAATGCGCTCTTACCTAACTAATATTTGATAAAAGACGTTCATTATACAGGCCACTTTACGTGGTCTTTTTTATGGATGATTGTTTATCATATTCCTTTTAAATTCTGCGTCTATTGCCATTCTTCGACTCTTTAATCGAGATCAAATATTTGAGTTTTTAATGGCATATCTTAAACTAACTTATTGATTTTTATCTAGGGTGGAGGAAGATTGGTGCATCTTTCTTTTAACCCATAAAATTTATAAGGAATTAGCATATGAATATGTTTAAAATCCCAGAAAAAATCTACTTTGGCGAAAATGCACTTGATGCACTTAAAGAAGTCCAAGGCAAAAAAGCGATTATTGTGACTGGGGGGAGTTCCATGAAACGCTTTGGATTTATCGAACAAACTCAACGGTTGTTATCTGAATCGGGTATTCAATCTATTGTGTTTGAAGGTGTTGAACCAAACCCTTCTGTACAAACGGTAATCAAAGGTGCTGATATGATGACCAAATTCAATCCGGATTGGGTCATTGCTATTGGTGGTGGTTCTGCGCTCGATGCAGCTAAAATCATGTGGTGTTTCTACGAACATCCTGAACTTACTTTTGACCAAATTGTGCCAGTTGGTTCTATGCCTGCTTTGCGTAATAAAGCGAAATTTATTGCGATACCTTCCACCAGCGGTACCGCATCAGAAATAACTGCATTTTCGGTTATTACTGACCATGAAACACATATGAAATACCCAATCGTTTCACCACATATTGTGCCAGATGTTGCGATTATCGACCCAGCGTTACCGGCTAAAATGCCTGCCTATATTACTGCTAACACAGGGATGGATGTGATGACCCATGCCCTAGAAGCCTTTGTTTCTATTGCTGCGAATGACTACAGTGATCCATTGGCCATGCGTGCAGTTAAACTTGTTTTTAATAATATTGAAAATGCCTTTAATCAAGGTTCTGATATGCTCGCACGTGAAAATATGCATAATGCTTCAACACTTGCGGGAATGGCTTTTTCTAATGTGTCATTAGGACTTGCACATTCTTTAGCACATAAAATCGGTGGCGAGTTTGGTATCACGCATGGTTTAGCAAATGCGATTCTATTGCCGCATATTGTTAAATATAACAAACAATTTACCGATAAATATCAAGAGATTGAACAGTATATGGGATTTGATTGTCTTGAAGATGAACTACGTAAATTGAATGCAAAATTGGGTATTCCATTAACGTTAAAAGCGGTTACTGAAGTGGAAATTAAAGAAGAAGAGTATATGAAAGTACTTGATCGTATGAGTCAACATGCTTTTGAGGACCCTTGTACTTTAACTAATCCGGGTACACCGAGTGTCGAAGACATTAAAGAGATATATTCGAATGCCTATTTCCAAGAAACATTAATGCCAGAGGCGACTTATTTACATGCCGTTTAATGATTGAAAATGAGTCAATAGAAATAGGGTATATCCGTAAGTATTGAAGATGCAAAGTCACAAATTGAGTGGCTTTGCATCGGATATCGTAACGGGAAAAGCTGGCACTATCTTTTCTTGCGACGTTTTGCTTTTTCGCGACGAATAGCGGCTGGGGTATTTTCAGCTTTTTTACGCGCAACCATTTGGTTATGTTCTTGAGTGGCTTTATAGCGACTTTTTTTAAGCGGTTGTTCAGATTTTTGATTATATTGCGAAGGTAATTCTGCATTAAACTCGTAACCTGGATATACGATTTTTTCAAATTTACGGCCGATTAATTGCTCAATATTATCGAGGAATTGTGCATCCTTAGGGCTAACTAATGAAATTGCTTGTCCATTTCTACCTGCACGACCTGTACGACCGATTCGATGTACATAATCTTCTGCTAAAAAAGGAAGATGGAAATTAACAACGTAGGGTAAATCGGGTATATCAAGACCTCGCGCTGCGACATCCGTTGCGACTAATACACGCACGCTACCTTCAGTAAACTTTTGGATGGCTTGATTACGTGCGCCTTGTGTTTTATCTCCATGACAAACAGCGGCTTTTATCCCATCTAATTTTAATTCTTTTGCTAATAGGTTGGCACTTTCTTTGGTCCCAGCAAAAACCAGTATTTGTTTCCAATTTTTCACCCCAATTAGTTCAGATAACAGTTCACGTTTCCGTGTTTCAGATACCCAGTATACTTGTTGTTTCACTTTTCCTGATGTGGAGTTCTGCGGTGAAATATCTAATGTTTTCGGGGTCGTTAATAATTGCTTAGCTAGGGTTTTAACTTTATTTGAAAAGGTTGCAGAGAACATTAAGGTTTGATGTTTTTGTTTAACGACTTGCATTAATTTTTCAATATCTTGTAAAAAACCCATATCGAGCATACGGTCAGCTTCATCAAGAATAAGATATTTTACATGGGTAAGGTCAACATTTCTTAAGGTCAGGTGTTCAAGTAAACGCCCTGGAGTAGCGACTAAAATATCAACACCACTTTTCAGCAGTTTAGTTTGTGGACTCATATTACTACCACCAGCAACAACACCCGATGTTAAGGGTAAATATTCACTGTATTGAGCAACGTTTTTAGCAACTTGCGCTGCGAGCTCCCGTGTTGGTGTTAAAATTAACGCTTTAATCGTCGTGTTATTCGCAGTACTGGTGGTCACATTTTTAGCTAATAAATCAAGAATAGGTAGCGTAAATGCGGCTGTTTTTCCGGTACCTGTTTGCGCACTGGCAAGTAGATCATGGCCATTGCGAATAATCGGAATAGCCTGTTGTTGAATAGGTGTTAGATTTTTATATCCGCAGGCTTTTACTGCTTTTAATAACTCAGAAGATAAACCGATCGCATCAACACTCATTTAAATCACCAATTTTGATAAATACTAAAAAGCGCGAGTATATACTGATTAAAGTATAAGGTACATATCGCTAACCAAGGTCCGCTTGTATTTATGTCTGCGTAACGTGATATTGGATAACAGTTGTTAGTATTCTAAACCATATTTGTGTTCTTGATGACTGTTTTATTTTTCATAAAAGGGTACATTAGCGCTCTGCAGGAACAATGGATCTTTACGTTAAGAATCACAGTTATTGGTATTTTCTATTTAGTTTATTGAGATGTTATGGAATTAATTTTTTCTTTATTACAACAATTAAGTGTGTATGTTGTTATTGCTTATTTATTAAGTAAAACTCCCTTGTTTATGCCTATTACTACTGTGTCGGGGCATTTATCTCAGCGTATTGCTTGTTATATCTTATTTAGTTCCTTTTGTATTCTTGGTACTTATTTTGGGTTGGCAATAGAAAATGCTATTGCAAATACTCGTGCGATAGGTGCCGTGATGGGCGGATTGCTTGGTGGTCCGCTTGTTGGCTTAGCCGTTGGTTTTACTGGTGGTATTCATCGCTATACAATGGGCGGATTTACCGATGTTGCCTGCACATTCTCAACCACTGCAGAAGGATTGTTAGGGGGCTTAATACACAGTTATTATGTTCGCCGTGGACTTGTCGATAGAATATTTAAACCAAGTGTTGTCTATATCACCTTATTACTCGCTGAAATGATGCAAATGGTGATTATATTAATCGTCGCTAAACCCTTTGATCAGGCTTTACATTTAGTCCAAGCCATTGCTTTACCCATGATGATTGCTAATTCGCTTGGCGGGGCGATATTTATGAGTATGATCCAGGATCGCAAAGCCATTTATGAAAAATATTCTGCCGCATTTTCAAGTAAAGCCATGACCATTGCTGAACGTTCAGTTGGTATTCTTAATACTGGGTTTAATATTGAAAATACACAGAAAATTGCCCGTATTATTTATGAAGAGACCGGGGTGGGCGCTGTATCAATTACCGACAGAGAAAAAATACTCGCTTTTATTGGTATCGGCGATGACCATCATTTACCCGGTACACAGATTTCTTCTGATTACACTAAAGAAGCCATTGAAAAGGGGGAGTTGATTTATGCCGATGGTTATGAACTTTCATATCAATGTTCTATATCTGATAAATGCAAATTAGGCTCATCGCTGATTATCCCTTTACTTGATACTGAAGGGGTGGTGCTCGGTACGGTTAAATTGTATGAGCCAAAACAAAAGCTATTCTCCTCGGTCAATCGTAGTTTAGGAGAAGGACTGGCTAAATTACTGTCAAATCAAATTCTTGTTGGACGTTATACGGAACAGCAAACCCTCCTGACACAAGCCGAGTTACGTTTATTACAGGCACAAGTTAATCCTCATTTCTTATTTAACGCATTGAATACTATTAGTGCGATAATTCGTCGTGATCCTGATAAAGCACGCGAATTAATACAACATCTTTCTCAATTTTTTCGTCGTAATCTTAAAAGTAATATTAAAGCCGTCTCAATTAGTGAAGAACTTGCTCACATTCGCTCTTATCTTGAAGTAGAATTGGCGCGCTTTTCAGATCGGCTGGAAGTTAAATTTCTTGTTGATGATGAATTATTAGATGTCATCGTTCCGACTTTTACCTTACAACCCTTAGTAGAAAATGCAATTAAACATGGTACATCAAATTTATTGGAAAATGGTGTTATTGAAATTCGTGGTTGTATTAAAAACCAACTTGGCAAATCTCTGGTACATTTAGCCGTGGTCGATAATGCCGGTACATATTCCCCCAAAGACGAAATTACAGGTTTAGGATTGCAAATAGTGGATAAACGTTTAAAAAATCGATTTGGTGAGTTTTATGGTTTAACAATGTCCTGTGAGCCGGGGATTTCGACAACGGCAACATTAATATTTCCCTATATAAAGCCTACACAGGAGAAAAAAGATGTTTAAAGCAATTGTCATTGACGATGAAGCTTATGCACGAGAAGAGCTTATTGAATTATTGAATGAGTCGGGTGAGTTTGAAATTATAGCAGATTGCAGTAATGCGATTACCGGCTTGCAAAAGGTTAATTGCTTAAAACCCGATGTAATATTTTTAGATATTCAAATGCCACAAATAAGTGGGTTAGAGATGCTCAGTATGCTCGATCCTGACACCATGCCACAGGTTGTGTTTGTTACCGCCTATGATGAATACGCATTAAAGGCTTTTGAAGATAATGCCTTTGATTATATTTTAAAACCCGTTGAAACATCACGCTTAAATAAAACAATAGAACGGCTTAAAGCAACACTTAAACCAGTGGATTATAGACCCATGATGCACCATCATTTAGAACTTATTCCCTGTGCTGGTTTTAATCGATTTCTATTATTAAAACCACAGGAAATAGAAATGGCATATTCGGATCAATCGGGTGTGCATGTGGTGAGTGATAATTCTGACGCTCATCATAGTTGTTCGTTAAGTTTAAAAGTACTGGAAGAAAAAACGGATTTAATTCGTTGCCATCGTCAGTATTTAGTCAACCCATCTACGATCAGAGAAATTAAATTACTGGATAATGGCCTAGCCGAAATTATCACGACGAATGGGGCTGTCGCGCCCGTTAGCCGCCGTTTTTTGAAGGAATTAAAAGAACGATTTTCACTTTCGTAATCCTCTGCAAAACCATTTAATTGAGTTTTCGACCGCTTAATTCTCTATATGACCACTCATTCTATTAACTAATGATCTTGCTATGGATAAGCGTAAGGTGCTAACCATAGCAGTTAAATAAGATGTTACTCTGCATCGACATAAGCTGTTAACCCCTATAATTAGATGAAGAGAGGTAACTATTATGCTTTGGTTTTTATTTTGTGTGGCACTATTAATCGGTGGATATTTTATCTACGGTTCAGTTGTTGAAAAAGTGTTTGGTATTAAAACTGAACGAACAACCCCCGCCTACAGTAAAGGCGACGGTGTCGATTATGTCCCAATGGAAAAGAAAAAAGTATATCTTGTTCAGTTACTTAATATTGCTGGCGTTGGCCCTATCTTCGGTCCAATTATGGGGGCGTTATACGGTCCTGCTGCTATGTTATGGATTGTTATCGGTTGTATTTTTGCCGGTGCAGTTCATGACTACTTCTCGGGTATGTTATCAATTCGTAATGGCGGTGCTTCCGTGCCAAGTATTACGGGTAAATATTTAGGTAATGGTGCAAAACATTTTATGAATGTATTTGCCTTAGTGCTTTTACTCTTGGTCGGTGTGGTATTCGTTTCTGCTCCTGCAAGTATGATCACAACGCTTATTAATGATAAAACAGACTTTGTTATGCCGTTAATTGGGATGGTTGGTATTATCTTTACTTATTATGTTGTGGCAACGATTGTGCCTATCGATAAAATAATTGGTCGTTTCTACCCATTATTTGGTGCGTTACTTGTATTTATGTCCGTTGGTCTGATTGCTGCGTTGATGATTTCAAGCGAACATACGTTACTTGGTGACTATGAATTAATGGATATGTTTAAAAATTTAAACCCGAATGATATGCCACTTTGGCCTGGTCTATTTATCACCATTGCCTGCGGTGCTATCTCTGGTTTCCATGCAACACAATCACCTTTAATGGCACGTTGTATTGAAAATGAAAGTAATGGCCGTTTTGTCTTCTTCGGTGCCATGATTGGAGAAGGTGTTATCGCGTTAATTTGGTGTGCGTTAGCATTATCATTCTTTGGCTCTATGGATGCATTATCTGCGGCAGTGAGTGCTGGTGGCCCTGGTGCAATTGTTTATAACACATCAATTGGTCTACTAGGTGGATTTGGCGGTATCATCGCTTTCCTTGGTGTGGTTATTTTACCTATCACGTCTGGCGATACTGCATTCCGTTCAAGCCGTTTAATCCTTGCTGAATACTTTGGTATGGAACAAAAAACAATGCGTAACCGTTTAATGATGGCATTACCTTTATTTGTTCTTGGTGCTATCTTAACGCAAGTTGATTTCGGTATTATCTGGCGTTACTTTGGTTTTGCTAACCAAACAACGGCAGTGATGATGTTATGGACTGCATCAGCTTACTTACTTCGTCATAATAAATTCCATTGGATCACGACTGTTCCTGCGATGTTTATGACAACCGTTTGTATTACTTTCATTCTTAATAGCAGTCAACTTGGCTTTGGTCTATCAATGGATGTTTCTACCGTAGTTGGTATCTTAGGTACGCTAATGGCAACAACGTATGTTATTAAACGTTCTAAAGGTCACTTTATTGCAGATGAAGCAGTCGAAGCTAAATCCGCGAAACAAGTCGAGGTTAATTAATAATAATTTTCATAGTTGTTCCACTTTAGGGTTATTCAGTCATGGATAGCCCTTTTTTATGGGTAGTATATTCAATCGGTTATGGGGTATATTGTTTTTATTATCAATGAATAAGTGGTTGAGGTTGTAATGATAAAACGATGTACATGGTGTGGTGACGATCCTTTATATGTTGAATACCATGATAAGGAATGGGGCGTGCCCGTTAAAGATGATCAACTACTTTTCGAATTTCTTGTGCTTGAAGGTGCGCAAGCGGGGTTGAATTGGTTAACTATTTTAAGAAAGCGTGAAAATTATCGACAGGCTTTTTCAGGCTTTGATTATGTTAAAGTCGCTAATTATGATGATAAAGATATTGAACGGTTACTTAATGATGCTGGTATTGTTCGTAATAAGCTCAAAATTCAATCTGCTATTAAAAATGCGCGTGGTGTTATTGAGATTCAAAAAGAGCTCGGTTCATTAAGTGATTATTTATGGGGATTTGTTAATCACACGCCCATTAAAAATCATTGGCAATCTAATCAAGATATCCCGGCAAAAACTGATATTTCAGAACAGATGAGCAAAGCGTTAAAGAAACGAGGTTTTAATTTTGTTGGCCCAACAATTTGCTATGCTTTTATGCAAGCAGTTGGCATGGTTAACGATCATACAACGGATTGTTTTTGTTATTATCGATGACTTAAGGGACAGAGTTAAAACCATTAATAATCGCGATCACGCTAATCATTGCAAATATCATGATCACTAGTCCTAAATGCCAAGCGTGGTTGATGCCTAAGCTCATTAATAGCATACTTAACAAAGACGATATAATCATTTGTCCTGCACCTGATACTGCAGCCGCTGACCCCGCTTTTTTCTGGTAAGGCATTAATAATTGTGTTTGTGCACAGGGCAGTGCCAGTCCATTTCCCATTGTCAGAAAAAATTGTCCTAACATCATTGCCAATGGTGTTGCAGGACAAAAAATAAGCCAAAGACCCGCTGAACTATGCAATATTGGCGCAATAAACAGTGTTTTTTTAATGCCTATCTTGGGCCTAATACGATTAGATAAAGAACTCCCTGTTAGTAAGCCAAAGGCTGGTATTAATGCCCAGAGCGCATATTGATCAGAACTCATCCCAATTTCTATCTGCATAATAAAGGGCATCATTGAAATAGTTAGCACAACCAAACTAAAATTTAACCAGCCAATTGTTGCGAAACTAATAAAATAGCGGGATCTTAAGAACTGAGAATAGGTAATAAGAATATGTGTTAAGTTTGGCACTTTTTCTTTTTGCGGTAAGGTTTCTTTGAATATAAAAAATAATAATGTAAACACAATGGCAATATATGAGAACAGTGAAACAAAGACGGCATACCAACCCAGATAATGATTAATAAATCCGCCTAGCACCGGTGCGATAATGGGGGTAAATGATGCCACGATGGTTAACCATGATAATGCTTGTGCAAGCTCATCATGTTGATAGGAATCTCTTAAGGAAGCACGTGCTAAGACAGCACAACAACCAGCCCCTAATCCTTGTACAAATCGGCCCAGTGTTAATAACCCAAATGAATCATTTCCGCATAATACAATCGTTAATCCCAATAAAGTGAGTGATAAACCCGTTAATAAAATCGGTTTACGGCCAATTGCATCGGAAATGGGGCCGTAAATTAATTGTGAGGGGCCAAAGCCCAATAAATAAAATGAAATAAGTTTTTGTGCATCTTCAGCAGAAATATTTAACGATAAAGCAATCCAAGGGAGAGAGGGAAAAACAAGGCCCATGCTAAATTGTCCTATACTAACCACTAGGCTAGCAATAAGTACTGGGGTCCAGTTGAATGATGTCGACGCCATGAAGATTAATTACCTTCTAAAATGTATGAAATAGTCTTATTTAGTTTAATTATTTTGTTGAGCAGGGGAAAAATAAATTATACGCGAGATAAGGTTGAGTAGATACATTGAAAGGGGGTATTTTGTTGACGTGAATGTCGGTTAAATTTAAAAAATTAGGGCGGGGTTAATTAACTTTTAGTTATAAAAATATTAATTTTAAAAAGTTTTTTGAAATAAATATGCTTACCTATGGGTCTTTAACTTTAATAATACGAATATTTATAAGGAAAAAACGTGAAAGCATTAGACAAAAAGAAAATATTTATTTTAACCGCACTTATTATTGTTATAGGTGTTTGGTTTAGCTTTGACCTTGGGCAGTATTTTACGCTTGATCAAGCTAAACATTTACAAATTTCGCTTAAGGACAGCATTGAGCAACAACCCATTTTATCCAGTGTGATTTTCTTCAGTATTTATATTGTTGCAACGGCGCTTTCATTACCTGGTGCAGCTATCTTGACATTACTAGGAGCTGCATTGTTTGGATTCTGGTGGAGTTTATTATTAGTGTCTTTTGCTAGTTCTATTGGTGCAACGCTTGCGTTTTTAATCAGTCGCACTATTTTACGTGACTGGGTACAACGCAAATTTGGCGATAGATTGGCTCCCATCAATGAAGGCATTAAAAAAGATGGCGGACTTTATCTGTTTACGCTGCGCTTGATCCCCGTTTTTCCATTCTTTTTGGTTAATTTATTAATGGGTTTAACACCACTAAAAACACGTACTTATTATTTAGTTAGTCAAATCGGTATGTTAGCAGGCACCGTTGTGTATCTAAATGCTGGCACACAATTGGCTAATATTGAATCCCTAAGCGGAATTGTTTCTGCACCCGTACTTATTTCTTTCGCACTACTTGGAGTTTTTCCTATGATCGCAAAATATTTTATTAACCTTGTTAATCGTGGCCGTGTATATAAAGGCTGGAATCGTCCAGCATCATTTGACCAAAACATGGTTGTTATCGGTGCAGGTTCGGGTGGTTTGGTGAGCTCTTATATTGCAGCTGCAGTTAAAGCTGAAGTCACATTAATCGAACGTGAAAAAATGGGAGGGGATTGTTTGAACACGGGTTGTGTACCGTCTAAAGCAATTATTCGTGCAGCACATGCGATGTCTGAAATATCGCGTGCATCTGAGTTTGGTATTCATGTTGATAAACCGTCCGTTGATTTTGAACAGGTAATGTCTCGTATCCATAATGTTATCGCTAAAATTGAACCACATGACTCAGTTGAGCGTTATTCAAAAATTGGAGTGAATTGTGTGACGGGCAGCGCGACGATCAAATCACCATGGGAAGTTGAAGTTAACGGTAAAACCATTACCACTCGTAATATTGTGATTGCAACGGGTGCGCGACCATTAGTGCCTAAGATACCTGGATTGGATGAAGTAGATTATCTAACATCGGATTCAATTTGGTCGCTAAAAGAACAACCTAAACGTTTATTGGTCTTAGGTGGTGGAGCGATTGGCTGTGAGTTAGCACAAAGTTTTGGTCGACTAGGCAGTGATGTGACGTTGGTAGAAATGGCAGATCAGTTATTAATCCGTGAAGATAAAGATGCGGCAGAGCTTGTATTTAATAGTATGAATCATGACGGTGTAAAAGTTTTATTAAGTCATCGTGCTACGAAATTTGAGTCTGTTTCCGATGAAAATGGTGACCGCATTCAACGTGTTTATTTAGATCTTAATGGTGAAGAAGTTATCGTAGAGTTTGACGCGGTTATGTTAGCGTTAGGCCGTGTTGCGAATGTACAAGGTTTTGGGTTAGAGGAACTTGGTATTACAACGACTCAGCGTGGAACCGTTGAAGTAAACGAATATTTACAAACACAATATCCAAATATTTTTGCCGTTGGTGATGTTGCTGGTCCATTCCAATTAACTCATGCTGCTGCGCACCAAGCTTGGTATGCTGCTGTAAATGGTTTATTTGGTAAATTTAAAAAATTCAAAGTTGATTATTCCGTGTTACCGGCTGCTACGTATACTTCTCCTGAAGTTGCTCGTGTAGGTATCAATGAAAAAGAAGCGATTGAGAAGGGCATAGATTACGATATCGTAACCTACGGTATTGATGACCTTGACCGTGCTATTACGGATGGTGAAGATCATGGTTTCATTAAAGTGATTACACCGAAAGGGAAAGACAAAATATTAGGTGCAACAATTGTAGGTAATAATGCTGGGGAATTATTGGCTGAATTTACATTGGCAATGCGTCATGGACTTGGGTTGAATAAAATTTTAGCAACTATTCACCCCTATCCAACAATGAGTGAAGCGGTTAAATACACTGCAGGTGTGTGGCGTCAAGCAAATGCGCCAACAAAACTGTTAGAATGGGTTGCCAAATACCATAAATGGATGCGTAAATAAGTCAATAATAAGGGGGAAGTTGATTTCCGAAGATCAATTTCTCCCTTTTGTTTTGCTTTAATTCAATAATGTTAGATAGGATCGTTAATGAAAAAAATAATTCTCACTTGTGCACTTGCTGTTGCGACCCATTTTTTACCGGTTTCTTTAGCTAACGCATCTGATACGTTAGATAATTGGCAGCAAACACTAGATAAGGCGCGAGGACAAACGGTTTATTTTAATGCTTGGGGCGGAAGCCAACCTATTAATGATTATTTACGTTGGGCAAATAAACGTTTACAAGCTGATTATGGAGTTACTTTAAAGCACGTTAAAGTCGCTGATATTGCTGAAACGACACAGCGTATTCTTGCTGAAAAAGTAGCAGGTAAATCAACGGAAGGGAGTGTTGATTTAGTTTGGATAAATGGTGAAAACTTCCGTTCGATGAAACAAAATGACTTATTGTTTGGGCCATTTACCGAAACATTGCCTAACTGGAAATTGGTTGATAAAACACTCCCCATTGATAATGACTTTACTGAACCGACGGAAGGATTAGAAGCTCCCTGGGGAGTCGGTCAATTGGTGTATATTTATGATACACAGACATTAAAAAATCCACCGAAGGATTTCACGGGTTTATTGGCATTAGCAAAACGTAATCCAGGAAAAATTACTTATCCTCAACCACCAGAGTTTCACGGGACGAGCTTTCTTAAATCGGCTTTACTTGAATTAACTAATGATAAGAGTGAACTATACCTCCCAATTGACCCTGCCACAGAAAAAGAAAAATTTAATAGCATTACAGCTCCATTATGGAATTATTTGGATCAATTACACGCTGTCGCATGGAATAAAGGTCAACGTTTTCCCTCAGGAACTAGTGAAACGGTACAATTACTAGATGATCGTCAATTATTGATGGCGATTACATTTAATCCGAATGCAGCAAAGGCTGCGATAGAACACGGTAAATTGGTTGAAACGGCTCAAACCTATGCGTTTGACCAAGGTGCATTATCAAATATTCACTTTATGGGTATTCCATGGAACTCATCTGCGAAGGAAGGTGCGTTAGTTGCAATTAATTTTTTGTTAAGTGTCGAAGCGCAACGTCGTAAAGCCGATGATAGTATTTGGGGTGATCCATCGGTATTAAGTGCGAAGGCACTATCTGAATCGGGTAAACAACCCTTTAAACTTTATAAATCACTTTCTGAGCCGCATCCTAGTTGGGGTCCTGCTTTACAATTTGAATGGCAAAAACGCTACGCTAAGTAAATGGTAATTCTATGATTAAACGGCTTTATTTTGTGACATTGATGATTTGTGCAATACCTTTTATTCCGGGTATTTTAGGATTAATTATTCCTGCACTTTCTTGGTTACCTTCTCTTGGTATGCATACGCCAAGTTTGGCTGCCTTTTCAGTTGTCGCAGATTGGCCAGGTTTGCTTCATTCTATTGTACTGACATTGACCACCGGTTTGGGGAGTACGGCACTAGCCACTTTATTGTGCTTTGTGATAATTAAACAATATTGGAATTCACTTTATTGGCAACGCATCGAGTTATCACTTTCACCTATGCTGGCGATTCCTCATATTGCTTTTGCAATCGGCTTTTCTTTCACGTTTTCTTCAACGGGTTGGTTATTTCGTTTATTAGAATCATGGGGATTTGAAACTCAAGGGTTATTTAGCATCATTAAGGATCAATATGGGATTGGCTTAATGATAGCCTTAGCAATTAAAGAATTACCTTTTTTATTGTTAATGAGTGTGGCAGTACTACAACAGATCAAAGTGAAACAACTTTTGGCAGTTTCATCTGGATTAGGGTATAGCGAAAAAGAAGGGTGGTTAAAGGTTATTTTACCGCAATGGTTACCCGCAATGAGGTTGCCTATTTTTGCAGTTGCCGCTTATGGGACATCTGTCGTTGATGTTGCGTTAATTCTAGGGCCATCTCGCCCAGCGACATTAGCTGTACAAGTTTGGCAATGGTTTAACGATCCTGATTTATCGCTTTTACCACGTGCCGCAGTCGGCGCGATGACGATTCTAGCTGTCTCACTATTTGTGTTATCGGTTATTCGTACATTAGAGTGGTTTACATTGCAGCATTGTCGACAGTGGCAAATTGCAGGCGCTTTGCGAAATACAACCCAATCTAGCATTGCCAACATGGTGAGAAAGTATAATTATGTGTTGTATTTACCTCTCATGATTGTTTCTATTGCTGTTATTCCATTATTATTTATTTGGTCATTTGCCCAGCGATGGCGTTTTCCCGATTTATTCCCAAGTAGCTTTAGTTTACGGTTTTGGGAACAAGAGCTGATGTCTTTATTTGAACTGTCATTTAATAGTATTAGTTTGGCATTAGTCAGCAGTTTTTTTGCACTTGCGATGGTTATTATTTGTCTTGAATATCGCCAAAAGTTTAATAAATCCTTACCTAGTTGGTTAATTGCTTTTCCACTTATTCTGCCACAATTATCATTACTATTTGGTCTACAGATTAGTACCTATTTTGTTAATGGAGATTTTTATTGGTTATGGGTTGCTTGGAGTCATTTGTTTTTTGTTTTTCCCTATTTATATTTAGCCTTAGATGGACCGTGGAAAAATTATGATGTTCGACTGGATCAATCTGCACGTAGTCTTGGATTAACGGGATGGGAAACATGGTGGCGTGTTAAATGGCCATTATTATTACCGGCTATTCTATTAGGGTTAGCTGTTGGGATAAGTACCAGCCTGGCGCAGTATCTTCCAACCCAAATGCTTGGTGCAGGACGAATATCAACTATAACGACGGAAGCGGTTGCCTTAGCCAGTGGTCAAGATAGACGTGTAACCGCTGTATATGGGTTGTTACAAGGCTTATTACCACTTATATTTTTCACATTAGCAATATTTAGTAGTCGTTATTTTAGTTATTGTAAACGAAAGCCAATGTCACAAAGGAGCACCACCGAGGATGAACTTAGTTATCAACCACCTCACTATCAAAAGTCCTGAACAGCATTTATTTGATGATGTTTGCATTAATGTTGAACCAGGCGAAGTGGTCACCTTAATGGGCCCAAGTGGTTGTGGTAAATCGACACTGTTAAGTGTGATTGCTGGTCATTTAAGCCCTGTTTTTTCAATTAGCGGATCAATTACATTAAATAATATAAATGTATTAAATTTAGCACCGGATCAGCGTCGTATTGGAATTTTGTTTCAAGATGATTTGTTATTTCCCCATCTCAATGTGTGGGAAAATTTAGCTTTTGCATTACCTAAAACAATTACCGGATCACAACGTAAAATGGAAGCATTATCGACACTTCAACGTATTGGATTAGATGACTTAGCCGATAAGATGCCTGCACATATTTCAGGTGGGCAACGTGCCCGTATTAGCTTAATGAGAATGTTGTTATCAAAACCTTGTGCTGTTTTACTCGATGAGCCTTTCAGTAAATTAGATAAAGTCTTACGGGAAGAATTTAGAGAATTTGTGTTTAATCAAATCAAAAAACAAAATGTGCCTGCGTTGATGGTGACCCATGACGATGCAGACATTCCAGCTGGCACTGCCGCGCTTCATTGGCCGTGGCACTAATTTTTATTGGAGAGCATTATGTTAGATAGATATGCGATTAACATTATTCGATCGCCTTTAAAGTTAATGTCAGATTTATTAGATGGGCAAAAAATAACAGCAAATCACGTTACAGTAACGGGTTTCTTTATTGGTTTATTCGCTTTACCAATGATTGCTTTACAATGGTATTGGTGGGGACTTTTCTTTATCGTTATTAACCGTATTTTTGACGGTCTTGATGGGGCTGTAGCAAGACGGCAGGGAATAACAGATTGTGGTGGATTTTTAGATATTACCTTAGATTTTTTATTTTATTCTATGGTTCCCTTTGCCTTTGTATTGAGTGATCCTGATTCGAATGCGGTTGCTGGTGCTTTCTTAATTTTTTCCTTTATCGGGACGGGAGCTAGCTTTTTATCATTCGCAGTGATGGCTGGAAAACGTAATATTGAAAGTCCAGTTTATAAGCAAAAGTCGTTATATTATATTGGTGGGTTAATGGAAGGGACTGAGACTATTGCTTGTTTTGTTTTGTTTTGTTTGTTTCCAGATTATTTTGCGCCGATTGCATGGATATTTGGAACGTTATGTTGGTTAACGACGGCAACCCGTATTTGGGCTGGCTACCATACACTTAAGGATTAACTTTATAATATTTAACGATATTTATTAACTCATTGCTTTAAATGTCGTGACGTCTAGGTGATAATATCTTTTTTACGATAAGGATATTAGACAGATGACGTTGACGACTTGGTTATCATTATTAGCTATTAGTATACTTGGTGCTATGTCACCAGGCCCAAGTTTAGCAATGGTGGTCAAACACAGTTTGGCGGGTGGACGAGCTAATGGTATCGCAACGGCTTGGGCACATGCTTCTGGTATTGCTATTTATGCTTTTATTACGTTAATTGGATTAGCAGTCGTCTTACATCAATCTCCCTTATTATTCCAAATTATTAGTTATGCTGGGGCATTATATCTTGCTTATTTAGGGATTAATGCTTTACGTTCTAAAGGTGGCGTCGCTGAAAAATTACATTCAGGCGCAGCTGTTCAAATTCGTCAATCTGCGCGAGAAGGTTTTTTTATTTCTCTTTTAAATCCTAAAATCGCGATATTTTTTATCGCACTTTTTAGTCAGTTTATTGGAGTAGATAGTGATTTAAACAGTAAGTTTATTATTGTTACAACGCCTTTTATCGTTGACGGTTTATGGTATACCTTTATTGCCTTTATTTTATCTATTAGTAGTGTTTTCGATAAATTACAACATCATGCGGTTTTCATCGATAGGTTATCGGGTATCGTTTTAATTGGCCTTGCGATTAAGGTTTGTATTGGTCTGTAACAAGCTCCTAATTCATATTTTATATCATGCATCATCCTGCTGTGACTAAGTACTGGTACTTCAGAAGGCATTGATGTAATATTGAACACATGTTCAAAGTTAATGAGATTAAGGTATCCCATGAGTAAAAACCTGAAATTTGATCGTCAAGAGGTAGTGCAAAAGGCGACTGATCTTTATTGGCAAAAAGGCTTTCACGGTACATCAATGCGTAATCTGCAAGATGTTATTGATATGCGACCGGGCAGTATCTACGCTACTTTTGGTAGTAAAGAAGGGCTATATAAAGAGTCCATTCAATGTTATGCCGATCGAGGATTAAAAACACTGGCTAGCTGCTATGAAACAACAGGCTCTCCTTTAAAAGCATTGAAAAAGTTTGTCACCATGTCAATTATCAATAGTGCTGAATCGGGCCCGAGTGGTATGTGCATGTTAGCTAAAACAATTTCTGAATTGACGGACGATAATCAACCCCTATTAGATGAATCAAGGCGTTTACTAAATGTAATGGAAAATGCCTTTACAGATATGCTGATTAAAGCGCAGGATTGCGGCGAAATAAATTCATCTGAAGATCCCAAAGCAGTTGCCCGTTATATTCAAGTACAGTTAATGGGATTACGAACTTATATGCGAGCTAATAATAATGATGTTCAGCAAATTGAGGAACTTATCGATAATATTTTTGACAAAGGTATTCTGTGATTAACAATTGATGGTTAATGCCTGTGTACTTCTGCCGTTTATCATAACGTTTCTTTACGCTGTAATAATTATATATACGATATTTTTTACATAAACATTTTAACAATTTCCCAGTTACATAATTAAGAGCATACATAATGACACAAACAACTTTCACAGAAGATGCTGTTGAGAATCAACCCCAAGAAAAATTTCTGAGTGATTACAAAGTATCAAATTTTACAGTTAGTCGTATTAGTTTAGATTTCGACCTTTACGATACCAAAACGCACGTTAAAGCAATTAGTCAAATGAGTCGTGTCGTTCAAGATGATAAGCCATTATTTTTATTTGGTGAGCAATTAGAGCTCGTTTCTATTTTAGTTAACGATGTTAGTTATCATGATTATGAATTAGTTGCTGGTGGATTGTTAATCCATCATTTACCTGATCAATTTACCTTAGAAATTAATACTCAGATTAACCCTGAAACGAATAAAGCTTTCGAAGGTTTATATAAATCTGGTGATGCATTTTGTACTCAATGTGAAGCGGAAGGTTTTCGTCGCATCACTTACTATCTTGATCGTCCAGATGTTATGGCTATTTTCACAACTAAAATAACGGCAGATAAAACGCTTTATCCATCATTACTTTCAAATGGTAATCTTATTGATCAAGGCGAGCTTGATAATGGTCGTCATTGGGTTATTTGGGAAGACCCTTTTGCTAAACCTGCTTATTTATTTGCATTAGTTGCTGGAAGCTTTGATTGTTTAAAAGATACTTTCACGACTAAAAGTGGCAGACAAGTTGATTTAGCGTTATTTGTCGATAAGGGTAATTTAGATAAAACAGAACATGCCATGGTCTCGCTTAAAAATGCGATGAAGTGGGATGAAGAACGCTTTAATTTAGAATATGACCTTGATATTTATATGATTGTTGCCGTTGATTTCTTCAATATGGGAGCGATGGAAAATAAAGGGTTAAATATTTTTAACTCTAAATACGTACTAGCTAGTTCCGATAGTGCAACGGATCAAGATTATTTAGGTATCGAAGCTGTGATTGGACATGAATATTTTCATAACTGGTCCGGCAATCGCATTACCTGTCGTGATTGGTTTCAATTGAGCTTGAAGGAAGGATTAACCGTATTTCGTGATCATGAGTTTAGTTCTGATCTTGGGAGTCGTAGCGTTAATCGTATTTCACATGTGAAAGTGATGCGTAACCATCAATTTGCAGAAGACGCTGGCCCTATGTCACATCCAATTCGTCCCGCTTCGGTAATGGAAATGAATAACTTTTATACCTTGACCGTATACGAGAAAGGGGCGGAAGTTATCCGTATGCTTCATACGTTATTAGGCGAAACTAATTTCCAAAAAGGGATGCAGTTATATGTTCAACGTTTTGATGGTCAAGCTGTTACCTGTGATGATTTTGTTGCCGCTATGCAAGATGCGAGTGGCGTTGATTTAACGCTATTTAAACGATGGTATAGCCAATCTGGTACTCCGACAGTAACGGTGAGTGATCATTTTGATCCCATTAATAATCGCTACCAAATAAGTTTTAAACAAAAAAATGCACCGACTGCTGATCAAAAAATTAAACAAGAACTTCATATTCCCATTGATATTGAATTAATTGATAAGGCAGGTCACCCCATTGACCTTGGAGATGGCCGTACTAATAAAGTGTTAAGTCTTACACATGGCGAGCAAACCTTTGTTTTTGATGGTATTGCTGAACAGCCAGTGCCAAGTTTATTCCGTGGTTTTTCTGCACCAGTTAAATATCAATATGCTTATACGGATCAACAATTAGTTGAGTTAATCCGTTTCGCGAGTGATGATTTTTCTCGTTGGGATGCGGGACAAAGTTTATTTAATAAATATTTAGTTGAAAATGTAAGTCGTTATCAAGCTAAACAGGATATGTCAGTCCCTGAATTGATGATTCAAGCATTTAAAGAAGTGTTAGTTAATCCTGAACTTGATCCTGCGTTAATTGCGGACATGTTTGAGTTTATCAGTGAAACTGGTGCAATGGAGTTATTTAAAACTGTTGATATAGATGCATTACATCATGCGCGTAACTTCATGATTAAACAACTTGCTATTACGCTTAAACATGAGTTTGTTGAAGCTTATCAAAAGCATCATATTAGCGATGAATATCAACCATTAACCTCTGATATTGCTCATCGCAAATTAGCTAACCTTTCTCTATTATTTATCAGTAAAGCTGATCCTGAAATGGCTAATACATTAGTGCATGAACAAATCACACAATGTAATAATATGACCGATTACCTTGGCGCCTTAGTGGCGGCGAATAGTGCGCAATTGGCTTGTTGTGATTCAGTGATGGCTGCATTTGATGAACGTTGGTATGAAAATGGATTAGTGATGGATAAATGGTTTGCATTACAAGCAAGTTCACCAAACAATGATGTTTTAAACAATGTTAAAGCACTCTTTAGCCATCGAAGTTTCAACTTTAGTAACCCAAATAGATTGCGTTCTTTGCTTGGTAGTTTTACCGCTAATAATCCATATCATTTCCATGCCGCCGATGGCAGTGGTTATGAATTCTTGACGGATCAATTAATTAAATTAAATGAGCAAAACCCACAGGTTGCTTCTCGTTTAATTACTCCATTAATCCAATTTAAACGTCTTGATGAATCACGTATTAAATTGATTAAAGTGCAACTCAACCGTTTGTTATCCCTTGATAATCTCGCTGTTGATTTATTTGAGAAAGTATCCAAAGCGCTTGCTCAGTAAGTATATAATTGTTGGTTATTTAAACGAATGTTATTTAATAAACCTTTCTTATCGTTAATGAGAGGTTTATTTCACTTGAAACGCACTAATTTACACTTTTTATTCGCTATATATGAAAATGGTTTTACAATTTAGAGCATAAAATATTTAAGCAAGTTATGAGAGGTACTAATGAAGAAAATTAATATCATTTGTGTTGATGATGAACGAGAGGTTTTGGATTCAGTCACACGTGATCTCGATTACTTTAGTGAAATTTTTAATATAGAAGAATGTGAATCTGCAATTGAGTGCCTTGAATTATTAGAGGAATTAGACTTACAGGGTGAGTCTGTTGCCGTGATTATTTCAGACCATGTTATGCCTGGTATGTCTGGTGTTGATTTATTAACTGAAGTTGAATGTGATCCGCGTTTTATTGGTACAAAAAAATTACTTTTAACGGGATTAGCAACTCAAGCTGATACCATCAGAGCAATTAATGAGGCGAAACTAGACTACTTTTTAGAGAAAGTTTGGGATCCTCAGGAATTACTACAAATGGTTAAAGAATTAGTGACTGAGTATATTATCGAACAAGGTATTGATTATAAACAATACCAAAATAAATTAGATGGTCCGACTATCAAAAGATTAATTGTGGAATAAAAATAGAATAAACTATGGAGTGTTAGCACACTCTGTTTGTTTTAATTTGTAAATTGCTATATACCCGTTAACCCTCAACCTAATGTTTAGCGTCTATTCACCAAACAAGTTGATGGTTGACACATGAATTGAATATAGCGGGTATAACTTTCCTATAATGCATTTTAATTGCTAATTGAATTACTCTACAATTTGAAATTATTATACTTCTGTTTTTGATATTTAATTTCACAGCTCGCACAGCGTTGTTGAGTCGGATCTTTTTTCAATGCTTCAAGCCCAATTTCATTCTCACAATCGGCACATAGGCCGTACATATCAATATCAATATTATTCAGTGCCGCATCTATACTTTTAATTGTTAATGTTTTGCCATTAATTGCAGGTACGGAAAGTTGGCAAATAATATCAAGTAATTCATCTCGAGATAAGTTCTGAATTTTTTTTGCCGTGAGGTGATCGCTAGGATTTTCTGAGTCTAATAGAATTTGAATAATATCCTGACGTAATTGTCTGAAATTATTAGTGAGTTCGGCTTGTATCTCATTGATTACTGTTTGGTTCAAGTATGACATAAAATTATCACGTTAAAAAATTATGTGATAATAATAGAATGAGATGGTTTAATAACGAATGATATAAATCAAATTAGCAGATTTAAATGAAATTTATAGGGGAGTGATTGATATAGATCATACATATAAATTTATATTTTACTTTTATCTTTTAAATACCTATTTTATATGTGGATTACCATTTTTTCTTATCTTGGAATAATACATCAAGATCATTTTGTTTTTCTTTGTCTTTTGCTTTCATGGCTTCGACTTCCTCATCACTCACTTGATTAAGGTGTTTTTTGATTTCATCTTTAATCGCATTTAATTCTTTTTCTTTGGCTAATAAATAAGCATCTTTATCCGGAATACCGTTAAGTACCGTCAATAGCTTGTTAATCATTTGATTAGCACTACCATATTGGTTATTTAATTGAGAATGTTGAATACGTTTAAAACTGTTTTCTAAATTGATTTTAAGTTGCATCAATTCGATTGTTTTCTCTTCCGAGATAAACATATCTGTCGATATTTTACCTTTAGTATGCTCGGAACGTAAAATTGCACGTATTTTTTTGGTTATTTTTAATAAAACCAATGCTTCGTTATTACTTTGAGGTGCACGTAAAACACTTTCATCGGGTGGTGTATAGTTTTGCTTTAAATTCTCTATTTGTTGATCGGTATTGCTGAGATGTTCTCGTATTGGCAGGCTATGAGGTGATGCTTTGAGCATTGTAATTAGGGCATTACGAATACGGTTTTGCATAATGAGTAATAAGGATTTGCTGAATGGCATTTTTGTAGCGTTTAATAATAACTCTTCAACTTCGGCTATAATTGCGCGCTGCTTATTGATGGCAATTTTTTGTTCATTTTCCATTTTTACTTTGTACTGCTGGATAATGTTGTAGCCAATAAAGACAATAAGTAACAAAGCGATAAGGGCAAAAATTATTGGTGAAAGCATACATTCCTATAAGATCATTATGTGATGAATATAAAGACATCAAGATTAAATTAAAATACGATTAATAAAGGCAACACCTAACATATCGGCAGTGTATCAAGATAATTAATGACTATTTTGCATTAAGGCAGCCTTAAGGTAAATACACTTCCATCTGAATTTTGCTTGTTTTCCAGTATTATATGACCCTGAAGTTCATTTGTTTTATGTGCAGCTGCAATTTTATGTGCAAATAATAATCCTAAACCACTGCGTCCCTTAAAGGCATTGAACTCAGATTCATGTTGTTCGTTAATTGCTAACATGTGCTCAGGATAACCTTCACCATCGTCTTCTACTTGAATATTAACATACTCTTGATCCGCATAGGCGCGTAATGTGACGATAGATTGCGTGTGGCGTAACGCATTTACAAAAATATCAGCAATAAGATAGGTAACAAGGTCTTGGTCGAAAAAGGCGGTTAAATCATCGTCCACATCAATTTTTACTTTGACATGATGACTGTTTAAAAACAGTTGATTTCTATCGATAACTTCTTGAAGCATTTCTGACACTGAATTTTCTTCGATATAAAAGGGCAGTTGATTGTGTTCTTCCCGATACAATGATAATAACTGCATTAAACTACCATTGATTCTTGAGGTTTGATAATGAAGATCGGCAATGGATTGATGTTGTTGTGTCGTGAGGTTATCTGATAAATTAAGTTGTTCTATGGATTGTAATAACATAAAAAGTGAGTTTTTCATGTCATGCGCACTGGTTGCAAGAATAGTGCTGAAATCAAGTTCAATATTATTTTTCATGATAGCCTCAAAAGTTGATTGTTATGATTTTATATAGTGGCAGAATATTTATACCTTAAATATAGTTTGTTTTCAGATTCGAATTAAAGTAACTGTTATTAATTGTCAGAACTCTGCTAGAATAATCTCCTATTTCTTGCGCATCTCATTGGTTTTATATGAAATTACAACAACTACGTTATATTGTCGAAATATTAAATAATAATCTGAACGTTTCGGCAACGGCAGAAAACCTATTTACCTCTCAACCTGGTATCAGTAAGCAGGTTGGTATGTTAGAAGATGAGTTAGGTATTCAAATTTTTGAACGAAGTGGTAAGCATTTAACAAAATTGACGCCTGCTGGGGCAGATGTTATCCGTTATGCCTCTGAAATTTTAGGGAAAGTCGAAAGTATTAAAGCTGTCGCTTCGCAATATACCCATCCAGATTTAGGATCCTTAAAAATTGCGACGACACATACCCAAGCGCGGTTTGCATTACCAGATGTTATTGCTTCCTTTAAAAAACGTTACCCCAAAGTATCGTTGCATATGCATCAAGGTTCACCTGAACAAATTAGTGAGTCCGTTGTAAAAGGCAAGAGTGATTTTGCAATCGCGACAGAAGCGTTATATTTATATCAAGACCTGATTATGTTGCCTTGTTATCATTGGAATCGTTGTGTGATCACCCCTAAGGATCATCCACTTGCACAAATTGACAATATTACGATTGAAGATATTGCCCAATATCCCATTGTTACTTACATTTTTGGATTTACAGGTCGGTCTGAATTAGATAAAGCATTTAATGCAGCAGGATTCTCTCCAAATGTTGTATTTACCGCGACCGATGCAGATGTGATAAAAACCTATGTTCGAATTGGTATGGGGATTGGTGTCGTTGCATCTATGGCTGTTGATAAGGTTGAAGATGATGACCTTTGTGTGATTGATGCAAGTCATTTGTTTAAATCAAGCACGACTAGTATTGGCTTTAGGAAGGGGGTATTTTTGCGTGATTATATGTACGATTTTATTGTTCGCTTTGCACCGCATCTAACCCGTCCAATTGTTGAGAAAGCAATTCAATTAAAATATACCGCTGAAGTTGAAAAACTCTTTGCAGATGTGGATTTACCAACGCGTTGATTTTAATTACTTCTATTAAGGCTAGTTAGTGATAGTTTTAATTTAAGATAAAATTATACCGTTATCATTTTAGCGCTGAATGAGGGCTGATTGATAACGGATATAGTAAACCAATCGTAATAATTAACTGATTTTTTACTGGTTAATATTATTTCGTTATCGAGAATTTTGTAAAGGGAATCATGATTTACAATCATCTTCCGTATTAAACTAAACCAGTATTCCTGCGTAAATTTGTTCACATTTTTAATACAGTTAATATTATCCCCAAAGAATTATTTATTTAATGCTTTCAGACAAGGTAAAATTTTACTGACCTTATCGAAGCATTCTTGATATTCCTGATGTGGATCAGAGTCAGCAACTAAACCACCGCCCGCCCAACAATAAATATTGCCTTGATGGCACACTAATGTTCGGATGCCAATATTCATATCAAGTTCACCATTATGATTAATATATCCAATACTGCCACAATAGACCTGTCGTTGGTTTGGCTCAAGTTGGCCAATTATTTCCATGGCACGAATTTTAGGGGCGCCTGTTATTGATCCACCAGGGAAACATGCTTTTAATAGCATTTCACTGCTTTTGTTTGGCGCTAATTGACCAATAACTGTGCTTACTAAATGATGAACGGCTGGAAAACTTTCAATATCAAATAGTTTAGGTACTTTTACTGTACCAGATTGACAGACGCGACCAATATCATTGCGAAGGAGATCAACAATCATTAAATTCTCCGCGCGATCTTTAGTCGATGCGATTAATTCATCTTGGCTTTTTTTATCTTGAATAGGATCTGTGTAGCGAGGGCGCGTCCCTTTAATCGGTTTGCTTTCAACAACACCTTTATTTAACTTTATAAATCGTTCTGGCGATAGAGACAAAATAACTTGATGAGGTAAACGTAAATAAGCCGCAAAAGGCGGCACATTTGTTGTTAATAATGCCTGATATGCCTGATATTCATCGCCTTGGTATTGTGCTTCAAACCGTTGGGTTAAATTAATTTGATAACAATCGCCATTTAAAATGAAATCTTGGATTTTGCCAAATTTTTGATGATAGCTTGCTTCGTTCATATTACTTAACCATTCACTGGTTAACGTAAAAGGTTGTGTTGTGCTGTGTTGTGTTGTTTGTTGCAGTAACCATTGAGTTCGCTTTTCCATAAGCGCTAAGGTAGATATTTCTTCACTGTTGGTATTATTCACGACAATAAAATATTTGTTGGACTGTCGATCGAATAATAATGCCCAATCATAAAATCCTATTGCAAGATCAGGTAAGTTAAGTCCTTGAGGTTGGTCTGCATTGTTAATTTGCTCTAGTTGATAACCTAGTTCGTAAGCCATATACCCTAATGCACCACCGGAAAAGGGTACTCTTTCATTTATTTCATCGCCATATAATTTAAGACGTAATGACTCGATTAGGCTAAAGGGATCAGTTTGGTAAGATCGGTGTTTGCCCGATTGTTTAACTTCAGTGACAGTACCGTAAGTTTGTAGTGTGATAATGGGAAAAGCGCTATAAATAGACCAACGACTATCGATATGATCGGGGCTTGCAGATTCTAATAATACTCCCCAATCTAGTTGTGAAATTTTCTTTTTGATTTGTAATAAGTCAATTTCTGAAAGTGAAATTTCTTTAATGCGTATATTTGTCGTGCAATTAGTCATAGTTTCTAGTTTTTATTGGCAATTTTATGATAAATAGGTTGGTTAATTTACAGATGCAGATTAACATTCTATTAATATACCTGCTACACAAAGTAAGTATTTTAATTATTTACTAATTTTCAGACTAAACATCCCATGTGATCCGGAGTTTTATCATGATTATCAAACAGCAAGACCTTGTTAATAGTGTTGCGAATGCACTTCAGTTTATCTCTTATTATCATCCCCTCGATTTCGTTAATAGCTTATATGAAGCCTATCAAATCGAGGAAAATCCTGCAGCTAAAGATGCAATGCTACAAATACTGGTCAATTCAAAAATGTCTGCTGAAGGTAAACGACCTATTTGTCAGGATACGGGCATTGTCACTGTGTTCGTTAAAATAGGCATGGATGTTAGGTTTGAATCAGAGTTAACCGTGCAAGAAATGATTGATGAAGGTGTTCGTCGCGCTTATACAAATCCGGATAATCCATTACGTGCTTCTATTGTGGCCGATCCTGCTGGAGCAAGAGTTAATACCAAAGATAATACGCCTTCTGTGGTACATATTGAAATGGTACATGGTAATAAAGTTGAGATTCAGCTTGCAGCAAAGGGAGGCGGGTCTGAAAATAAAGCTAAAATGGCAATGCTTAATCCGTCCGATTCGATTGCTGATTGGGTTGTTAAGATGTTACCCACAATGGGAGCGGGTTGGTGTCCACCCGGTATGTTAGGTATTGGCATTGGTGGCACGATGGAAAAAGCCGCTATTATGGCAAAAGAGTCATTAATGGAGCCTATTGATATTTCATTATTACAGGCGCGTCAAAATAAAGGTGATTCGAACTTCACGACCGAAGAAAAATTGCGTTTAGAAATAATGGAAAGAGTGAATGCACTGGGTATTGGTGCTCAAGGATTGGGCGGACTTACGACGGTTCTTGATGTAAAAATAATGAGTAGTCCTACCCATGCTGCGTCTAAACCTGTTGTGATGATCCCGAATTGTGCGGCAACTAGGCACATTCATATCACCCTTGATGGTAGCGGAGAAGCGGATATAACGCCTCCAAAACTCTCAGACTGGCCACAACTTACCTATCAGACCGACGAAACTGTACGTCGCGTTGATTTGAATAACCTTGATAAACAAGGCATCGCTGAGTGGAAAAGTGGTGACACGTTATTATTGACTGGGAAGATTTTAACTGGTCGAGATGCGGCCCATAAACGAATTAAAGAATTGCTAGAAGCCGGGAAACCTCTCCCTAATGGAGTTGATTTTCATGGTAAATTTATTTATTACGTTGGACCTGTCGATCCTATTAACGGTGAAGTTGTTGGGCCCGCTGGTCCGACAACATCAACGCGTATGGATAAATTTACCGACTTGATGCTTGAAAAAGCAGGGTTGCTTGGCATGATTGGCAAATCGGAACGCGGTGAAAATACGATTAACTCGATTGCTAAAAATAAATCCGTTTACTTAATGGCGGTAGGAGGCGCTGCGTACTTAGTTTCTAAAGCAATAAAAAGTGCGCGTGTTGTTGCATTTGAAGACCTTGGTATGGAGGCAATCTATGAATTTGATGTTGTTGATATGCCTGTAACGGTAGCAGTAGATTCAAAGGGTAATAACATTCATGCGCAAGGTCCGGCGATTTGGAAAGTTAAAATTGCAGAACTGGATAATAAATTGTCTGAATAATTGTTTTTTTGGTTGATAGAATATCAACTAATGGTATAACTTTATTCGTCGATTCAAAGGATCTTACTATTTCATTTCAGAAACTTGTGGTACTTTGAGTATAATAATTGAGTCTAATTAAAAGTGAGAAAGGATAATTATGTTTGAACAGGTAAGCACGGCTCCTGCTGACCCTATTTTAGGGCTAACGGATGCGTTTAAAAAAGATACTCGAGCTGAAAAAATTAACTTGGGTGTAGGTATTTATAAAAACGAAGCCGGTTTAACACCGATTTTAGCCTCCGTGAAAGAAGCTGAAAAACGCCTGCTTGCTGAAGAACAAACAAAAAGTTATTTAACCATTGAGGGAATTGCTGAATACGCAACGGCAGTACAAACACTTTTATTTGGTAAAAATGCTGAAATTATTTCGAGTAAACGTGCTAGAACGGCACAAGCACCGGGTGGAACAGGGGCGTTACGTACAGGTGCTGATTTCGCAGTGAGTAAACTGGGTATTAAGAAAATTTGGGTAAGTAACCCTACTTGGGCAAATCATGGTAATGTTTTCAAAACGACTGGTTTAACGGTTGCACAATACGATTATTATAATGCCGAAACAAAAGACTTAGATTTTCCGGCAATGATCGCTTCATTACAAAGTGTAGAAGCGGGCGATTTAGTGCTATTTCACGGGTGTTGTCATAATCCGACGGGGATTGACCCAACGACTGAGCAATGGGAAGAATTGGCGAAATTAATTGCTGAACTTGGTGCTATTCCATTCTTCGATTTTGCTTATCAAGGATTTGCCAAGGGTATCGAAGAAGATGCACAAGGCTTATGTATTTTTGCTGAACATAATAAAGAGTTACTTGTTGCTAATTCATTCTCAAAAAACTTTGGCTTATACAATGAACGTGTCGGTGGTATTACATTAGTTGCAGAAGACAGTGATATTGCAGATTCAGCTTTTAGCCAATTAAAAACGGTAATTCGTGCCAATTACTCAAATCCTCCTGCACACGGTGCTGCAATAGTTACAACAATTCTCAATGATGAAGCATTGTATAATCAATGGGATCAAGAAGTTGCAGATATGCGTTCACGTATTCAAGAAATGCGAGACTTATTTGTGGCAACATTAAAAGAGAAAGGCGTGGCTGGCGATTACAGTTTCATTAGCCGCCAAAATGGCATGTTCTCTTTCTCTGGGCTATCAAAGGAACAAGTTGCTCAATTAAAAGATGAGTTTGCTGTCTATATTGTTGGTTCTGGTCGTATTTCGGTTGCAGGAATGACCAAAGATAATATGCAACCGCTTTGTGAAGCGATTGCGAAAGTTATCTAATGACCGATTAGGTCGGCTTTCGTGCTTACCTATTCTTAAATAAAGCGGGGTTTCCCGCTTTATTTAGTATTGCAAACAATGATTTTGTTATCAATACTATTATTTTCATCTTGCTATAATGTGTCTGTAAATTTTCTCCATTTTAGTGTTAAAAAAGAAGTTATATGCGTAGTCGAATTAAACAAAACCAAGCCTTTTTAAATCATTTAAAAAAAATTCCTTTATCCGTTGAAGATGTTGATTGTCTTTTTTCTACTAAAGCCTTTAAAACGGAATTGTTAAGTCTGATAGAAGGTGCAAAGAATCGTATTTATTTAGCGGCTCTCTACCTAGAATCCGATGCGGCAGGTCAAGAAATATTAATGGCCTTGTATAAGGCAAAACAGAATAATCCAGATTTAGATATTGCAATATGCATTGATTTTCACCGTGCGCAACGTGGTTTAATTGGCAAGAATAAAGATACAAATACTAACGCTAGCTGGTATCAAGAAGTTGAAAAAGCACAAACTTCAGGTATTAAAATAATGGGAGTGCCTGTTAAACGTAAAGAACTATTCGGTGTGCAACATCTTAAAGGATTCGTATTCGACGATAGCGTTTTATACAGCGGTGCCAGTATAAATAATATTTATCTTCATCAAGAACAAAAGTACAGATTAGACCGATACTGGCTAATTAAAAACCGAGAGTTAGCGAACTCGATGGTTACTTTTATTAAGGAAGAATTGATAGATAGACCGGCTGTGACATCTCTTAATGAAGAGGCAATACCTCGAATATCAACGTTTAAAATCAAACAACGTCAATTAGTGAAAAGTTTAAAACAATCCAGTTATAAATTTGCAGGCCAAACTATTTCTGAAATACTTTCCGTTGTCCCGTTGAATGGTTTAGGTGCCCGAAAAAATGAGTTAAACCGTAATATCCGTAGAATATTACGTTCAACCGAGAAAGAAATTGTTATTTTTACGCCTTACTTTAATTTACCCAGAATAATTGGTAGAGATATTAATGCGTTAATAAAACGTGGTGTAAAACTAACAATAGTGGTCGGTGATAAAACAGCAAATGATTTTTATATTCCAGCCGACCAACCCTTTAAAACGATCGGCGGGTTACCTTATTTATACGAAAGTAATCTCAAACGTTTTGCCGAAAAATATAAATATGTTTTAAAAACAGGCCAACTTAATTTACACCTTTGGAAAGACCAAGATAATAGCTTTCATTTAAAGGGAATTTACGCAGATAATCGTTTTATATTATTAACGGGTCATAACCTTAACCCGCGTGCGTGGCGTCTTGATTTAGAAAACGGTCTATTAATTGATGATCCTAAACAGGAATTGAAAGGGCTAGTTGATCAAGAACTTACACATATTTTAAGTCATGCAACTCAGATTACGGATCCTAATCAAATAGAATCAATCGATGATTATCCACCACGAGCTAAGAAGTTGCTGCTAAGATTACGTCGAATACGTGCCGATAGATTAGTTAAGAGCTTACTTTAATTTCAATCAATTATAATAATCGTGATGAGATCGCTTAATTACAGCCTGTAACTGATTATATATTTACCTAAATGTTGTTTAATTAAGCAGTTGAAAATAAAACGTAAAATTGCAGTTGTATTCCTTATTTGGATACGTATAATTCGTCTTGTTGAGTTAGCACACAGCGCTCAATGCAGTGACAATGGTAGGCTTCTTGGTTCCTCGCATTGATAACTTATTAACCTGGTCAGGGCCGGAAGGCAGCAGCCATAGTAGGTGATTCAAGTGCCGAGGGTTTGCTGGGGAGTCTGCCACCCACCTTCCAGATATAGATCATTTTTATAAAGGTCTACTTATGACAAGTTATAACTCCAATTTTGAGATGCCTCTCACGCTTAAATGTTTTAAACCTAAATATTGGGGTAACTGGTTAGCGCTTGGCTTATTATTTTTCTTTAGTTATTGTCCTGTTCGCATCCGAGATCGTTTTGCCGCGTGGGTCGCTAATCGTATCTACAATGCTAAATTCTTAAATAAACGTAAAAAAATTGCGTTTACTAATCTGACTTTATGTTTTCCTGAATATACCGAAGCCCAAAAAGAACAGTTGATGCGCGATAATATTAAAGCATTAGCGCAAATTGCGGTTTCCCTTGGTGAACTAAAGTTTAGAAGCCGAGAATACTTGTTAAACCGTGTAAATTTAATTGGTGAGCAATATTTACAGGATATTGTTGCGCAAAATAAAAGCGCATTATTTTTAAGTCCCCATAGTTATGGTTTAGACTACGCATCAATTGCTGGGATAAATGCTCGAGGCTATCCGTTATCTGCGATGTTTAATGATTATAAAAATCCGGTGTTTGATTGGTTTGTCGGGGGGTATCGAACAAGGTTTACCCATATCACAGGAAAAGGCGCCTTATATCATCGTAGTGAAGGGTTAAAACCTGCAATAAAAAGCTTACGTGATAAAACCCATTTCTTTTACTTACCCGATGAAGACCATGGACGTAAGAAAAGTATTTTTGTCCCATTTTATGCGACTCAAAAGGCTACATTACCATTAGTAGGCCGGTTAGCTAAATTAGGCAATGCAGTCATTCTTCCTATCTATTCATCCTATAATGATAAAACTGCAAAATTCGATATTATTATACATAAACCTCTGTACAATATTTTAAATGAAGATCAAGAGCAGGATAGTTTGTTAATGAATCAAGCAATTGAACAATTAATAAATGAAAATCGTAGCCAGTATATGTGGTCGCTAAAATTATTAAAAACACGTCCAGAAGTTGGACTTAAAATCTATAAATAAATTATTTTTAAATAAAAAATTACATAAATTTAAGGAGTTATAAATTTGGAATTCTTTGCTGAATATGGCTTGTTTTTAGCGAAAGCTATTACGTTTATTTTAACCGTTGCTATTACATTAATTTTAGTTTTAGGGTTACTTTCAAAGCAAAAAGGTAAAAAGGGAGAACTTGAACTTATTGATCTTTCGAAACAATTAAAAAATACTAAAAAATCGATTGAAGAACAATTACTGACTCCTCATCAATTAAAAGAACGTCATAAAGTTGAAAAAAAGCAAACCAAAGCTAAAAATAAAGAACAAAAGAAAGCAGCGAAAGAAGGCCAGTCAGATGATGAGTTAGCGCAATTATATGTTGTCGATTTTAAGGGCAGCATTGATGCAAAGGAAGTGGCTTCTTTACGTGAAGAAATTACTGCAATTTTAAGCGTTGCAAAGGAACAAGATGAGGTTTTTGTGCGTTTAGAAAGTGGTGGTGGTATGGTGCATGGATATGGTCTTGCTGCTTCGCAATTACAACGTATTAAAGATAAAAATATACCGCTCACCATTTCAGTCGATAAAGTTGCTGCGAGTGGTGGTTATATGATGGCTTGTATTGCAGATAAAATCATTTCAGCACCCTTTGCAATTATTGGCTCTATTGGTGTGATCGCTCAAATTCCTAATTTTAATCGTTTGTTGAAAAAACATGATATAGAATTTGAACAATTGACAGCAGGTGAATACAAACGTACGTTAACGATGTTTGGTGAAAATAGCGATGAAGGTCGTGAAAAATTCAAACAAGAACTACAAGAAACGCATGATTTATTTAAGAATTTTGTTACTGAACATCGTAATCAAATTGATATTGATAAAGTTGCTACTGGTGAGCATTGGTATGGCCTCCAGGCAATTGAGCGAGATCTTGTTGATCAAATATCTACCAGTGACGATTATTTATTATCACAGTTAGAAAATCGCCATATTATGTTGGTTAAATACACTAAACATAAAAAGCTTGCAGATAAATTTACCCATGCTGCATCAATGGCAATTGAAAACAGTTTCTTTAAATTATTACAGTTAAATTTTAATCGATTATTTTAATTGTTGCGCAATTTTTAAACGAACTACATAGCCAACTCAAACTAAGTTGGCTTTTTTGTATATTATTTTCGATTAATGAAAATAAAAGTTGCTATTTTTTACAACTTTGGATTATATAAAAAAGAAATTCATCGAAATTTTTACTTTTCTTCTCGTAAATGACTATTTTAGGTATAAAAGAATTATGAGCAAATCTCTTGTTATTGTGGAGTCTCCAGCAAAAGCAAAAACAATAAATAAATATTTAGGCAAAGACTTTATTGTTAAATCCAGTGTCGGTCATATTCGTGATCTTCCGACCAGCGGCAGTGCTAAGAAAAAAATTGATTCTAAACCTAAAAAGTCATTGGCCGGTTTAACTGCTGCTAAAAAAGAAAAAGAGAAAGCTAAACGTACAAAAGAAGCATTAATAACCCGTATGGGGGTTGATCCAGAACATAATTGGAAAGCCCATTATGAAATCTTACCGGGTAAAGAAAAAGTTGTTACTGAACTACAAAAATTAGCAAAAGATGCACCCACTATCTATCTCGCAACGGATTTGGATAGAGAAGGGGAAGCGATTGCTTGGCATCTTCGTGAAGTGCTTGGTGGTGATGATGATAAATATCAACGTGTTGTTTTTAATGAAATAACTGAATCTGCAATCCAAGAAGCTTTTCGCCACCCGACTGAATTAAATATCGATGGTGTTAATGCACAACAAACACGTCGTTTTCTCGACCGCGTTGTTGGGTTTATGGTCTCACCTTTACTTTGGAAAAAAGTTGCGAGAGGTCTCTCGGCTGGGCGTGTTCAATCGGTTGCTGTGCGTTTATTAGTTGAACGTGAACGATTGATCAAAGCATTTAACCCTGATGAATATTGGGATCTTCATGCGGATACTCAAACGAATGATGAACAAGCATTACGTCTAGAGGTTTACAAAGCAGATGGACAATCATTTAAACCAACAACTGAACAGCAGACATTAGCGGCCGTTGATGTACTGAAATCTGCTACCTATAAATTATTAACTCGTGAAGATAAACCGACTAAAAGTAAAGCAAGCGCACCTTTTATTACTTCAACATTACAGCAAGCGGCTAGTACACGTCTTGGCTTTGGTGTTAAGAAGACCATGATGCTGGCTCAACGTTTATACGAAGCTGGTTATATTACTTACATGCGTACGGATTCAACCAATTTAAGCAAAGAAGCGGTCGCTTCTGCCCGTGAATATATTGGTAATGAATATGGCAAAAATTATTTACCAGAAGACGCCATTGTTTACTCGAGTAAATCGGGGGCACAAGAAGCTCACGAAGCGATTCGTCCTTCAGATGTAAATCAACTGGCGGCATTACTGAATGGTGTTGACCGTGACGCACAGCGCTTATACGAGCTTATTTGGCGTCAGTTCTTAGCCTGTCAGATGTTACCTGCTTTATATGATGCATCGACACTTGTTGTTGAAGCGGCTAATTATCAATTACGTGCAAAGGGACGCACCATGCGTTTTGCCGGTTGGACTAAGGTACAACCCGTTTCAAGAAGTAAAGCTGATGATGTTCAACTGCCTGATTTAAACATTGGTGAAGAGTTGAAGCTAATCAATCTCGATCCAGAACAACATTTCACCAAGCCACCGGCGAGATTTACGGAAGCAGCATTAGTAAAAGAACTCGAAAAGAAAGGAATTGGTCGCCCATCAACCTACGCAAGTATCATTTCAACGATTCAAGATCGTGGTTACGTTAAAGTTGATAAACGTCGATTTTATGCTGTAAAAATGGGTGAGATCGTCAGTGACCGTTTAAGTGAAAATTTTGTTGAATTAATGAGCTATGATTTTACGGCTCAAATGGAAGCAACACTAGATGCTATTGCCGAAGGTAAGGCTAATTGGACCGATGAATTAGATCGTTTTTACAAGGATCTAACGAATTTGCTTGATAAAGCTGAATTACCCGTTGAAGAAGGTGGGATGCGACTTAATGAACCCGTTTTAATAAACGAAGTGCATTGTCCAACCTGTGGTAGACCTATGGGGATTCGAACTGCTTCTACCGGTGTTTTTCTTGGTTGTTCTGGTTACGCATTGCCTCCTAAAGAACGTTGTAAAACAACGATTAATCTGGTTGCGGGTGAAGAAGTTGTAGATGTGTTGAGCAATGACGACGCTGAAACTGTTGCATTAATGGCTAAAAAACGTTGCCCTAAGTGCGATATGGCTATGGATAGCTATCTTATTGATGAAAAACGTAAATTACATGTCTGTGGTAATAATCCTCTTTGTGATGGACATCTAATCGAACACGGTGAATTCAAGATCAAAGGCTACGATGGTCCGGTTGTTGAATGTGATAAGTGTGGCAGTGATATGCAACTTAAAGATGGCCGTTTCGGTAAGTACATGGGTTGTACTAACGAAGAATGTAAGAATACACGTAAAATTCTTCGCAATGGCGAAGTGGCTCCACCGAAGGAAGATCCCGTTGAATTACCGGAATTAGAATGTGAACAAAGTGATGCGCATTTTATTCTACGCGATGGTGCATCGGGTATATTCCTAGCCGCGAATACATTCCCTCGTTCCCGTGAAACGCGTGCACCCAAAGTGGCTGAATTAGCGCGTTTTAGAGATCGTATTTCTGAGAAGTTTTATTATTTAGCTGATGCTCCACAGAAGGATCCTGAAGGTAACTTAGCTGTTGTTCGTTATAGTCGTAAAAATAAAGAACAATATGTAATGACTGAAATAGATAAAAAAGCGACAGGCTGGACTGCTAAATATATCGATGGAAAGTGGGTAGAAGAGCAAGTTAAGAAAAGAGCCGTTAAGAAAAAGAAATAAAAGCAAATAAGAAATAGGTAGCTTTAGCTGCCTATTTTTTTGCCTATTCAATACTGATGGATAACATATTCACGATATATATCGATGCAACTTACAATTAACAAATTTTATTCCATGCTAACAAACCTCATATTGCTACATATCTTTAATATCTAACAAATTATTTTAAAATGCATGTATTCCCTCAATAGAACAATTAGTTACTGCTATAGAGCATGGTAATTTATCTTCTCTTTATTTCTTTAATAGATAAATCAGTGATAAAACTGGGAGTTTAAGTCAAATTTATAACAAACTTTGTATGTGATCTGTCTTTAGAAATAATAAATCATTTCCTATGAAATTTGAGCTTATTCAAAATTATTCTCCTTTTGTATTACAGACTGACAACAGATCGTCTAGTTTTAACTTAACTTATAAAAAAAGGTGTATTGGGGATATGTATTCGTTATTAACTGAATCAGAACTTAAATTAATTCTTTTTGCCTATGAGAAGGACAGTGAAAATCAGATTGTACTGCGTGTTGACCTTCTTAATGATGAGAATTACTCTTATATCTCTAAAAAAGGGGAATATATTCTTTGGGAATTAGAAAAAAGAAAATTACTAGAAGACGAAATTCTTAAACATTCTTGGTTACTGACTTCACAGGAAACACATTCATTATTACTTTGTTTTGGTAATGAAAATCATCTCACTATTAGCAGTTTATTTAATCAGGAATGTTATTCAGGCTCGTGGCATTTGGAAAATGGTATTTTAAAAATATTTTTTAGCTATCGTGACCATGATTATGCGATTGATGTTATTGCAAACAATAATCAATTAATTCATTCTGCAGTCCAAATTGTTGATGACTTTTCGATTGATGTGCTTAAAGTGGTTCCCGTTAGTCATGCAAAATATGGTCATGCATTAATCGAGTAATCCTCTATTCTTGCAGTTGACTGAATATTGTTCGGTTAACGTAGTGAGTGATGTTATTTTCTATATTTATTCTATTTTTAACTAATACTTTTCAATCACATCGGCTATAATCATCCCTTTAAAATTTTAGGGTAAAAATCAATGCGGATTGCACTGGGAATTGAATATGATGGGACAGCCTATTATGGTTGGCAACGTCAAAAAGAGGTTATCTCGGTACAAGAAGAATTGGAAAAAGCATTATCAATTATTGCAAACCATCCAATTACTGTAAATTGCGCAGGGCGAACTGATGCAGGCGTACATGGTACTGGACAAGTCGTTCATTTTGACACTACCGCTGATCGTAAAGATGTGGCTTGGACCTTGGGTGTCAATGCGAACCTACCGAGTGATATTGCTGTTCGTTGGGTAAAACATGTCGACTCTTCATTTCACGCACGTTTCAGTGCAACAGCGCGTCGTTATCGTTATATCATCTATAACGGCCAATTCAGACCTGGTATTTTAAATTCTGGTTTAAGTCATTATCATATGGACTTAGACGAAGATCTGATGCAACAAGCCGGGCAGTATCTTGTTGGTGAGCATGACTATACTTCTTTCCGCGCGTTGCATTGCCAAGCACATAGTCCTGTTAGAACCATTGAATATTTAAATATAACTAGGCGAAGTGATTTTATCATTATCGATATTAAAGCTAATGCATTTTTACATCATATGGTGAGAAATATTGCAGGTAGTTTGATTGAAATTGGGCGTGGTAATCAGCCCGTAGATTGGCTTTCTACTTTGTTAGATTATAAGGATCGTGCTAAGGCTGCAGCGACAGCAAAACCTGGCGGTTTATATCTAGTGGAAGTTGATTACCCTGAATTATTTTCCTTACCTAGACCTGCTTGTGGTCCATTGTTTCTTGAAATGTAATTGAATTGTGCCGAAGGATTTATGCAAAAAAATTTAAATGAATGGTTAGCCTACATCGAAAAGCTTCATCCAACTGAGATTGAGTTAGGGCTAACACGCATTAGTGAAGTAGCTAATAAACTTGATTTAATTAATTTTCCGGCAAAAGTGATTACGGTCGGCGGCACAAATGGTAAAGGGACAACCTGCGCGTTTTTAGAACAGATCTTAACTCAAGCTGGTTATAAAGTAGGCGTATATAGTTCACCACATATTCAACGCTATACAGAGCGATTGAGAATCAACCATCAAGAGCTATCCGATGAGCAACACTGCCGCGCCTTTGAAATTGTAGAATCATCACGTGAAAATGTATCATTAAGTTTTTTTGAATATGTGACCTTATCTTGCCTGCAATTATTGAAAGAGCAACAATGTGATTTCATTATTCTTGAAGTTGGATTAGGCGGCCGATTAGATGCAACGAACATCGTTGAGTCAGATATTAGTGTCATTACCACTATTGCTATTGATCACGTAGATTGGTTAGGTGATAATCGAGAGGTTATAGGTTTTGAAAAAGCGGGCATATTTAGGCCTGGTCATCCTGCTATTTGTGGTGAATTAAACCCTCCGCATTCTATACAAGCACATGCGCAGGATATTGGTGCAGATATCTCTTTCGCGGGTAAGGATTTTATCACTGATATTGGCGAATATACTTGGACTTGGACTGGTAATAAAAAAATAGAGAATTTACCAAAGACATTAATGCCATTACAAAATGCATCAACTGCACTTGCTGTTATTGAAGCATTAGAAATAGACCTTGATGCTGCGTTAATTCGGGATGCACTTAAACAGGCAAAACTGGCAGGAAGACTGCAAAAACTGTCTTTGCCCACGAATATTGAAACCTATGTTGATGTAGCACATAATCCACAGTCAGCTCAGTATTTGGCAAAACAGATTAAACAAATTAAAGCGACTAAATCAGCACAGACAAAGGTTTATGCAATTGTTGGTATGCTTGAAGATAAAGACATAACAGGAAGTTTTGAAGAAGTTAATTCGTTAATTGATGATTGCAGTTTGATAACGTTAGAATGCTATCGTGGCGCTTCTGCTTCGACGGTGTTATCACGTTATAATGAATCAACGAATAAACGGGCTTTAGTCAGTTGTTACGATAATATAGACTCAGCCTATCAGCGCGTTATCAGGGAAGCAAACGAACAGGATATGATTGTAATATTTGGTTCTTTTCATACGGTGTCAGCATTTTTAACATATTTAGAAGGATAATTTGTGTCTTCTCAGTTTCATAATAGATTAGTAGGTGTAACACTGGTTGTTACGTGTGTTGTCATTTTTTTACCGTCAATTATTGATGGTAAAAAGGCGACTTATCAAGATGAGTTTGTTGCAACACCAATCAATCCGCCTCTTCAAGAACATACAAAAATAATCGAAACACATAATAATAATGTTGATCTGATAGAACAGTTTGCAGAAGCTAATGATCTTACCGATACAGAAGTACCGGAAGATGTGACAGAAAAAGAACCCGTTGTTGAAAACAATGAATGGGTTATTAATGAGGTTGCAGAACCTGTGACATTAGAATCTAAGCCAAAAGAAGTTAAAACGGCGCCTAAGGTTGTTGTCAAAACCGTTAAAGCACCCGCTCCCGTTGTCAAGAAAGTAGAAGTACCAGAGTCCGCCTGGACAATCCAATTAGGTGCATTTCAAAATGCCAAAAATATTAATATTTTACTTAAAAAGTTGCATAAAGGGGGCTTCCAGGCACATACCATTCCCACTGAAGTCATTGATGGAGAATTAACTCGTGTGTTTGTGGGACCTGATATATCAAAAGATAAGTTAGAAAAATTGCTTCCTCAGCTTAAACGTTTGACAGATCTTCAAGGAAAAGTACTGCCTTTTAATGCAGTAAATCCATAGATTCTTTTACAGCATTTTATTTTTAATTCTGCTAAGATGCGACCGATTATCGTATTGAGCAGCCATATTATTAAGGATTTAAATGAATTGGTTTGATTTCGCCATTATTGGCATTATTGCTTTTTCCTCATTGATCAGTCTTGTTCGTGGTTTTACTAAAGAAGCAATCTCCCTTGTAACTTGGTTTCTTGCCTTTTTCATTGCCAGCAATTTCTATCCTGAAGTTGCTCAATATATTACCCAATTAAATGATGAATTGATTCGAAATGCTGCTGCTGTTGCTGTGTTATTTGTTTCTGTTTTATTACTTGGCGCACTTATTAATTACATCATTAATCGTTTGATCTCTGCCACTGGGTTATCTGGTACGGATCGATTACTTGGTGTTGTCTTTGGCGCAATTAGAGGTGTCCTTGTAGTTAGTGCACTGCTATTTTTCATCGATTCATTTACTACCTTTGACCAGGCTATTTGGTGGAAAGAATCTCGACTTATTCCCGAGTTTGGAATTGTTATTGAATGGTTTTTTGAACATTTGGAAAACTCATCCAGTTTTTTACAGAATTTAACAAAATAAATTTATTATCGCGTTTACACGACTAGGTAAAAAATTAAACGCAGAAGTATTAGTGTACATTCGAGTAATTTAACTCGAAATATATAAGCTTTATCAACCAAGTTCTTAAGTATTTTAAAAACTTGAAACATATATTTATATTTTATGAATAGATAATGGTGAACTTAACTTCGTTATTTTTCCCATTTATACAATAAATATAAACAAAACATTAACCAGAAAGGCGTAAATTTATGTGTGGAATCGTTGGCATCGTTGGCTTAACTCCTGTTAATCAGAGTATTTATGATGCATTGACTGTATTGCAACACCGTGGTCAAGATGCGGCGGGTATTGTTACCATCGCAGAGGGCAAATTTAAACAACGCAAGGCAAATGGTTTAGTTAAAGATGTATTTGCAACTAAACATATGCAACGTTTGAAAGGTAATATCGGAATAGGGCATGTTCGTTACCCAACTGCGGGTAGTTCTAGTGCGGCTGAAGCCCAACCTTTTTACGTTAACTCTCCATGGGGATTGGCGTTAGCGCACAATGGTAATCTAACGAATTCAGTTAGTTTACGTGAATCATTAATTCAATCTCGTCGCCATATTAATACCACATCAGATTCGGAAGTATTACTTAATATCTTTGCTTCTGAGCTTGATAAAGTTTCCGGAAATGGACTGGCGGCAGATGAAATTTTCAATGCTGTCTCTAAAGTGCATGATATGGTTACGGGTGCTTATGCCGTGGTTTCATTAATCATTGGGCATGGTTTAGTCGCATTTCGCGATCCCGATGGTATCCGTCCATTAGTGCTGGGTTCTCGTAAAACGGAATCGGGTGAATTAGAATATATTGTTGCTTCTGAAAGTGTTGGTTTAGATACGATTGGCTTTGAAGTTATCCGCGATGTTGAACCTGGTGAAGCTGTTTATATCACTGAAGATCGTCAACTATTCACCAAGCAATGTGCGAAGAAAACATCATTAACTCCTTGTATATTCGAATATGTTTATCTTGCACGTCCAGACTCAACATTAAGTGGTGTATCAGTTTATGAAGCTCGTTTAGAAATGGGCCGTAAATTAGGCGCTAAAATTAAACGTGAATGGGCTGACCTTGAAATAGATGCAGTTATTCCTGTTCCAGAAACATCCAATGATATTGCATTACAAATTTCTAGCGAGTTAGGTTTACCATATCGTCAAGGTTTTGTTAAAAATCGTTATATTGGCCGTACTTTTATCATGCCAGGACAAACGCAACGTCGTAATTCAGTTCGTCGTAAATTAAATCCAATAAAAGCTGAATTCAAAGACAAAGCGGTACTTTTAGTCGATGATTCAATTGTACGTGGAACAACATCGGAACAAATTGTTGAAATGGTACGTGATGCTGGCGCTAAAAAAGTGTATATGGCATCTGCTGCACCACAAGTATGTCATCCTAACGTCTATGGTATTGATATGCCAACGGCTGAAGAATTAATTGCTTATAACCGCACCGTGGAACAAATCAATGATTGCATTGGTAGTGATGCGCTGATTTACCAAGATCTTCAGGATTTAAAAGATGCAGTTAAAAAACAAAATCCATTAATTGATGATTTTGAAGCATCTGTTTTTGACGGTAAATATGTAACCGGTGATATCGATGATGCTTACTTTGCGCATCTTGCTACCTTACGCAGTGAAGATGCTAAAAAGATACAGGAGCAAAAAGAAGAAATCGCTAGTTTGGAAATGCATAACGAAGATTAATTCTTTTCATTTAATCCACATAAAAAACACAAGGCGTGATACTGATTTCAGTGTCATTTCTTGTGTTTTTTTATATATTGTTTCCCGTCAATAAATTTATGTTTGAGTTAACCACTTACCTAATCCATTCCCTCTAAATACTTTATCCATAATGATACCAATTGTATTAAATATGTGATCTAAATTTTGCGCTGGAAAAATGGTTTAGTTTGAGGCGAAAGTTGCCACTACCGAGAGATTAACAAGTGAATCCTCTAACGTGAGAATTAATATAAAGACATTAATACCAATTCCATTAATTTTATGATCTAATAAAGCACTCATTAAAGGTGCTGAATATGACTCAAGAATTATCGAAAATGATTAGCTCAACCTCAGATGCGAGATTAAAACTTCGTTTATTAGCGGTATCTCACTTTCTTGATGGTAAAAATAGAACTCAAATATCTGAATACTTAAAAGTAAGTCGAACGAGTGCAAATAGTTGGATACAAACCTATTTAACACAGGGAATTTCAGGGTTAAAAGAGAAAAAACATACGGGGCGCCCAAAAGGCCTAAGCGAAAAGCAACTGTCTCAACTGAAAGAGTTTGTTGTTTCTTCGGCTGTAAAGGCAGATGGTGGCAGACTCCAAGGAAAAGATGTCCAGCAGTATATTTTAGTTGAGTTTGGTATTGAGTATAAAAAGTCCAATATTTACAACCTATTACACGAATTAAATCTAAGCTGGATAACTACACGTTCAAAGCATCCCAAGCAGTCAATTGAACGTCAGGAAGATTTTAAAAAAATTCAAAATAAAAACGATCCTTAAGATCCCAGGTCATGTTGCGTTAGAGCGGGTTGATATCTGGTTTCAAGATGAGGCGCGTTTTGGACAACAAAATACGACCACTAGAATATGGGCTGAAAAAGGAACGAGACCACGCGTAGTACAGCAACAACAATACACTTACGCTTATCTATTTGGTGCTGTTTGCCCAGCAAATGGTAAAACAGAAGCTATCATTGCTCCTTTTAGTAATATGGAAATCATGAAAGAACATCTATCGCTTATTTCCAAAGCAACGGAAGCGGGTCGCCATGCAGTAGTGATAATGGATGGTGCCAGCTGGCATCAGGAATACTTAGATCAAGCATTTGCTAATCTAAGCATTATTCACATCCCACCTTATTCTCCTGAATTAAATCCAATCGAGCAAGTATGGTCATGGATGAGGCAAAATGAAATTGCCAATCGTGTTTTTAGTGATTATGAAGATATTGAAGAGAAGTGCACTATTGCTTGGAATAACTTTAGAAGTGATATTAATAGAGTCATGTCACTATGCTTAAGATCGTGGATTAATTTGACCAGTTAATTAATGGAATTGGTATAATTCTTTAATGGTTGTTCCCTTAACGAAACTTTCAACAAAGAAATAAACTATTTTAACCAGCAAAATAGATCAGCTAATTATTACGATTGGTATAATCTGTTGTACTTTAAGCAACGTGATATAACGCATTAAGAATTATTAATATATAGAAAAAAGCCAACGGTTAAGTTGGCTTTGGGGAGTTTAATAAAAATATGATTTAGAAGTCTGCACTACCAGGGGCACGTGGGAATGCAATAACGTCACGGATGTTTTGTACACCAGTGACATAAGATACGAGACGTTCAAATCCAAGACCAAAACCAGCATGTGGAACAGTGCCGTATTTACGAAGATCACGGTACCAGCTGTAATCTTCTTTATCTAGACCCATTTCATCAAGGCGTTTATCCAATGCTTCTAAACTTTCTTCACGTTGACTACCACCAATAATTTCGCCAATACCGGGTGCTAGTACATCCATTGCTGCAACTGTTTTACCATCTTCATTCATTTTCATGTAGAAAGCTTTAATGTCTTTTGGATAGTTTTGAAGAATAATTGGCGCACCAATATGTTCTTCAGCAAGGTAACGTTCATGTTCAGATTGCAGATCAACACCCCATTCAACAGGGTATTCAAATTCTTTATCGCAGTTCAATAGAATTTCAATCGCATCGGTGTAATCCATGCGAACGAACTCTGAACTAATCATGTTTTCTAAGCGTGAAATTGCTTGTTTGTCGACACGTTGTGCAAAGAAGGCCATATCATCAGCACGTTCTCTTAATACTGCTTTAAATACATATTTCAATAAGTCTTCAGCGAGTTGTGCTGCATCGGCTAAATCTGCAAAGGCAATTTCAGGTTCAACCATCCAGAATTCAGCAAGGTGACGCGTAGTATGTGAATTTTCAGCACGGAAAGTTGGGCCGAATGTGTACACATTACTCAATGCACAGGCATAGGTTTCAGCATTTAGTTGGCCAGATACAGTTAAAAAAGTTTCTTTACCAAAAAAATCTTGTTTGTAATCTATTTTACCTGCTTCTGTACGTGGTAAGTTTTCTAGATCTAAGTTGCTTACACGGAACATTTCACCGGCACCTTCACAGTCACTACCGGTAATGATCGGAGTGCTGATCCAGTTAAAGCCATTTTCATAAAAAAAGTTATGAATTGCATGCGATAAACAGTTACGTACACGTGTGACTGCACCGATAATATTCGTTCTTGGACGAAGATGTGCGTGCTCACGAAGATATTCGATACTATGACGTTTTGCAGACATTGGATATGTATCAGGGTCTTGAACAAAACCAAGTACATTAACTTCTGTTGCTTGAATTTCAAAGTTTTGTCCTTTTCCTGGACTTTCTACTAACTCACCGGTTACCTGTACTGAACAACCTGCTGTTAAATTTTGTACTTCTGAAGTGTAATTTTCTAAATCAGCAGGAACAACTGCTTGAATAGGATCAAAGCATGAACCATCATAAATCGCTAAAAATGAAATACCGGCTTTTGAATCGCGACGTGTGCGGATCCAGCCCTGTACGGTTACTTTTTCCCCGATTGGGAATTTGCTGTTGAAAATTTCAACAATTGCTGTTTTTGACATTAGAATGAGTGCTCCATAATTACAGATATACTGTATTTTTACTAAAAATTTTAATAATGATATATCTTACCTAGGACTGTGATAGATACAAGCCTCTAGGTTGATAATCCGGTGTTTTTCTTACGGTTTTTTAGGTGAATTAATGAGTCGCTGATTATATTGTTTAAAATATAGCTAATCATCATTCTCTTCCCGATATAACGCTAATAATTGCATCACCTAATTATTTTTATGTTGTACATAATTTTGTCATTTACGTATTTCTACACTGACTATTTTCATAGACATTTCTTTTAAGTTATTTCTTGGTAACTGGTTAGATCTTTACGCGAATCCTTTTCTTGAGACCCAATGGATAATTATTCTTGAATACAATAAAGAAGGGCATTTAAAAGTCAGTTTTGTATTGTTTCTATCAGACGTAGATATTACTTAATAACCATGGCTAATTTACATAAACTTTCTACTTGAGCGTTTTTTAATCTTTTGTAAAGTTTATTGTTGTTTTTTATTGACAGGTTGCTGTTGAACTTTACACTGATTAAATATTTATATTTTGGAAAATGACTATGATAAATACTAATTGCCGTCATGATTGGACCATTGAAGAAGTTGAATCAATGTATGAAATGCCTTTTATGGATCTGATTTTTAATGCGCAAACTGTCCATCGCGCAAATTTTACGCCTAATCAAATTCAAGTAAGTACATTGTTATCAATCAAAACCGGGGCATGTCCTGAAGATTGCAAATATTGTCCACAAAGTGCGCGTTATGATACTGGACTTGAGAACCAGCAGCTGATGGAAGTAGATAAAGTGCTCCATGCTGCGAAAGAAGCCAAAAAGAATGGTTCTACGCGTTTTTGTATGGGGGCTGCTTGGAAAAATCCAAAGCAACGTGATATGCCATATCTTGTTGAAATGATAAAACAAGTAAAAGCGTTAGGAATGGAATCTTGTATGACACTTGGTATGCTTGATAGAGGGCAAGCAGATCAACTTTCCGATGCAGGGCTTGATTATTATAATCATAATCTTGATACTTCCCCTGAATATTATGGCCAAATCATTACGACACGTAGCTATCAGGATCGTCTCGAAACATTAAATAATGTACGAAGTGCTGGAATGAAGGTCTGTAGCGGTGGAATTTTAGGATTAGGCGAAGCACAGGTTGATCGTGCAGGGCTGCTTGTTCAACTTGCAAATTTACCAACACATCCTGAAAGTGTACCAATTAATAAGTTAGTCAAGGTAGCCGGTACACCGTTAGATAATGTTGATGATCTCGACGAATTCACTTTTATTAAAAGTATTGCTATTGCACGGATCATGATGCCGAGATCTTACGTACGTCTTTCTGCAGGCAGAGAAGATATGTCTGAACAAACCCAAGCACTTTGTTTTATGGCCGGTGCAAACTCCATTTTTTATGGTTGCAAGTTACTAACTACTGCAAATCCAGATGAAAATACGGATAGGCAATTATTTAAGAAATTAGGCATTAATAAATCAACAGTTAACCTTTCCCCGTCAAGTCAAGAAACAAGTGTTGATGCTGCAATTGTTCGTTATCGTGAAAAAGACGAGTTATTTTACGATGCGACAAGTGTTTCATAATTATCTTTAGTGATGTTATTAAGCCATCTAACTCTATGCAATGATGTTAATTGGGGTATAGATAATGGCTTAGTGTTATAGTCCGATATGTGTTTTATAAATAATATTTCCCTTTTCTTACACATATATCATTGTTGTATTTTATTGTATATGACGCTATCTGATTGTTATTAAAACCGATATCAAGCGTTATATACAAATTAGGACTTGTTTATCACCAACGCTATCTATATTAACCATCACGTATGTAATCCACTTGATTTGGTGATAAAAAATAGTGAGAAATATAGTCAGCTTTATTTATTTCAATTAAATAAAGTTGATTTACTCTTTGAATTGGCAAACAATCCGTTTACTAGCCGTAGGTTATACACTCATCGTTTTGTTAAGGAAGTTTGAAATGAAAACACAGCCATTACATCATGTTTTTTTCTCGAAGATATTTGTACCTTTATTAGTTTTTATATTTCAAATCACAATACCAACAGCCAATGCTAATACCCTCGTGACCAATTTTTCTGCTGATAATGTTGCCATTGATGCTGAAGGTCGACAGACTGCTATTGGCAAACTCTATGTTAGTGACGATGCAATCCGAGTAGATGGTATCCCATCAATGGGTATGCTAAAGGGAGTAAAACTTAATCTATCAATATTATTATTGAAAAAGTATGGTATGCAATATATCTATAACCATGATACAAAACGTGTTTATATTTCATCTATTAGTAAAAATATTTTCTCGGGTGATTATAAATCTATGGGTGATATTACAGTTGGAAATACGATTGCAAATGAGCAGGTGTCAGGATATTCAACGAATAAGAAATCAATGTTAATTAAGTATTATATCGCCGGACAAACTATTACATCTAACTTGTTTGTCTGGGAAAGTAACCGTTTTACGATTCCACTTAAATTAATGGATGAAGCGGGTAATATACAGGTATTGCGTAATATAAAATTAGCTAAACCTGCAGATCATTTTTTTGCACCGATGAAAGGTTATCAAGTCGTAGATAGTTTAATGGGAGTCATAGGGTTAGATTTTTCTAATTTAATGAGTGGTTTAAATTTGGATAAAATTCAAAGTATAGATGTCTCTAATTTGATGCAAAGCATGAACAACGGTATGTCAGAAGAACAAAAAGCAAATATTTCTGAGTTATTGCAACAAACCATGACTAAATTTCAACAAGCTGATGGTGTAGATTCGAAATAAAAAAATAGTGTAATTAAGTTTATTTTACAATCCATTACAGTATAGTCTCACACAGATAGTGATTCTCAATTAGGATTTTTAATATGGACAGTAAACTAAAAAAAACAGCTTATCGTACATTAGTGTATTGCGAAGATTTTGGGTTGATTATCGTTGCAATATCAACCGTTATCGCATTAGGTTTTGAAATTTTTTCAATGATTGGTGCTAAGGCCGTTACATTATCCGATCTCTTGTTAATGTTTATTTACCTTGAAGTATTTGCGATGGTAGGGACTTATCTTAAATCAGGGAAATTACCCGTTCGCATGCCTTTATATATTGCAATAGTGGCGATTGCTCGATATATCATTTTGGATATGAAAAATTTAGATACATTACGTATGTTAGGTTTAGCAGGGGCTGTATTGATTATTGCGTTAGCTATTTTAGCAATTCGTTTTGGTCACTGCCGTTTTCCTTACAATCATGAAGATATTGATTAATAATCAATTAATTTAAAAGTATCTATTAGCAAGTCCAAGCTTGTTATCAATTTATATTGATAACAAGCTTGGACTTTTTCTTTTACCTCGAAAAATTCCCCATCGAAAGAGTGCTGTTAACAGTCAATATCTTAAATTTAACTCAATAAGACGTGATTATTAAATTTATATCAAATTTGTTAAATCTGAGGTTTTAAATATTGAGTATAAATTCAATAGTCTGATAAAAACTAAATTACTCATATTGTAATCCGTATAATACTGATTTATAAGAGTTTAAGTTTTAATTTTTTGTAGGTTAAAGATGATTAATTATCATTTGTGTTTCTACAAATGCTTACTTATTTCTATTTCATTGTAAAATTGGTGTGAGATAAACATAAATAGGCGTGATATGAAGCACATTTTTATTTTTATTTACTGCTTTGGTGTTAAGTGTTTGTTATTATCCTGTGATTTTTATTTAAGCTGATATCTATAATGTAGTTATAGATGGCAATATTTAACATATTAATTAAGGTGAATTTAATGGAAAACAAGTTAATACTTGTACTTAACTGCGGTAGCTCATCTCTAAAATTTTCAATTGTCGATAATGATGACGGCAGCGAAAAACTTTCGGGCATTAGTGAATGTTTGCAATTACCAGAAGCAAATATTAAATGGAAAATTAATGGTGTAAAAGAGAGTGCAGAATTAACACCTGGTGCAGGTCATAAAGAAGCTCTTAATTATTTAGTTGATGAAATTCTATGTCATCATTTAGAACTAAAAGATAATATTATTGCTATTGGTCACCGTGTTGTTCATGGTGGCGAACGTTTTACTAAGTCAATGATCATTACAGACGAAGTATTAGCTGGCATTGAAAAGTGTGTTCCATTAGCACCTTTACACAATCCTGCGCATCTAATTGGTATTGATGCTGCTAAACATGCTTTCCCTGAGCTTGTTAATGTCGCGGTATTTGATACGGCTTTTCATCAAACAATGCCTGAAGAAGCTTTCTTATATGCATTGCCTTATAGTCTTTATAAAGAAAATGGCATTCGTCGTTACGGTATGCACGGTACCAGTCATTATTACATCACTTTACAAGCGGCAAAGGAATTGAATAAACCGGTTGAAGAGCTAAATATTATTAGCTGTCATTTAGGTAACGGTGGTTCTGTTTGTGCTATTAAAAATGGGGTTTCTGTTGATACCTCAATGGGAATGACGCCACTTGAAGGTTTAGTAATGGGGACGCGTAGTGGTGATATTGACCCTGCTATTATTTTCCATCTTCATGATGAGTTAGGCTATAGCGTCGAAAAAATCAATAATATACTGACAAAAGAATCTGGTTTGTTAGGTATTACAGAAACAACGAGCGACTGTCGTTATGTTGAAGATAATTACAAAACCAATGAAGCCGCTGCGCGTGCTAAAGAACTCTTTTGCTACCGCTTAGCGAAATATATTGGCAGTTATGTTGCCGCATTGGATGGGCGTTTAGATGCCGTTGTCTTTACGGGGGGAATTGGCGAAAACTCTTCACCTATTCGTGAATATACATTAGATCGTTTATCTCTATTAGGCTTTAAAGTTGATAAAGAAGCCAATAATACGACGCGTTTTGGTAAAGAAGGTATTATTACCGAAGAGGGCAGTACTGTCGCAATGGTTATTGCAACAAATGAAGAGTGGGTTATTGCACGTGATACCCATGAATTAGTAACTGACTAAATAATTCTTATTATGACCGGTTATCATATTTATGAAGCCGGTTTTTTCCATTATTACTTTGGTATCAATAAAACCCGCATTATTAATTCAAACACTTTATTTATCATAGTTAACTCTCCTAATATTAACGATACACGTATTCTTACACGTTAAAGCAAATTCTGGTCTGCTAAGTAAATGCGTAGTTTTTCTGTAATTTTATTCAATATATCTCCAACTTAGTAAACCAAGCATATTTGTTCTGAATCAGGATACACATTATTGCGATAAATTAGTTTGGGTTATCTGGGCAAATTAGTGAGATAACGTGGAATTTTATTATCCTTTTATTTAAAGCGTATTCGTTTAGAGTTAAATTGATTTTCTAATCTTATTTGTTAAATATAAGTGAATTATTTCTAATTTAATGCGTTATTATTACGTGTTTTTTATAACAAATTATTTTTTAGAGTCTTCTTTATAGAGGAATTTAGATGAATGCTACATCACAGTACCAATTTATATCAGGCAAACCTTATCCCATGGGGGCTACATTTTATAATGATGGTGTCAATTTTTGTATTTATTGCGATGAAAGGGCGATAGCTGTTGAATTATTATTATTTAAAAAAGCAGGAGATCTGGAACCTGAACAAATAATACAGCTTGATCCTCTCATCAATCGTAGCTTTTACTTTTGGCATATTTTTGTTCAAAATTTGCCTGAATATACTTATTATGCCTACCGTGTTGATGGTCCCTATGAACCTGAAAACGGCCTGTTATTTGATAAAGAAAAAATATTAATTGATCCCTATTCTAAGGGAAATGATCATTCTTTGTGGAATCGCGAAACAGCTTGTAAACCAGGTTCAAATCTACATACTTCGATGAGAAGTTGTGTCATTGATATGAATAATTATGATTGGGAAGGTGATCAACCTTTAAATCATCGGCTCAACGAAAGTATTATTTATGAGGTACATGTCAAAGGTTTTACCCAATCAACCAGCTCAAATGTACAGTACCCAGGTACCTATTCTGGATTGATTGAAAAAATCCCCTACCTGCAACGACTCGGTATCACCAGTGTTGAGTTATTGCCTGTGTTTGAATTTGATAATTCTGAAATGTATTACATTAACGATCATGAAATCGTTAATTATTGGGGATACAGTACCATCAGTTTCTTTGCGCCTCATGTAGGCTATTGTAGCGATTCACAACATAGCAATCATATTGATGAATTTCGCGATATGGTTAAGGCGCTTCATCGTGCTGGTATTGATGTTATTTTAGATGTAGCTTTCAACCACACTAATGAAGGCGATAATCGCGGGTTAACCTTTTCATTTAAAGGATTGGCCAATGATACTTATTACATGTTAGATCCTAATAACAAAAGCCAATACGCTAATTATTCTGGATGTGGTAATACCTTTAATTGTAATCATCCTATTGCGACTAAATTGATACTTGATTGTCTTTGTTATTGGGTGAAAGAGTTTCATATTGATGGATTCCGCTTTGACGAAGGTACGATTTTAACACGTGGTGAAGATGGTGCTTTTCTTGTTCATCCGCCTGCTGTGTGGGGAATTGAATTATTAGAAGAGCTAGCCGATACAAAAATAATTGCTGAAGCATGGGACGCAGGCGGCGCTTACATGGTGGGATCTTTTCCTGGTAACCGGTGGGCTGAATGGAACGGTGTTTATCGGGACGATATTCGAGATTTTGTGCGCGGTAAACGCGGATTATTAGGCCGTGTTGCAAAACGCTTTTCAGGTAGTTCTGATCTGTATCAGAAGGAAAATGAGTTACCAAGCAATAGTATTAATTTTATTTGTATTCACGATGGATTTACGCTGTTAGATTTAGTTTCATATAATGATAAACATAACGAAAGTAACGGTGAAAATAACCGAGACGGCGTAAATGATAATCGAAGTTGGAATTGCGGCGAAGAAGGGCCTACAGATAATGGCAAAATTAATTCTCTGCGACGTCAGCAAATGAAAAATTTTGCAACTATTTTAATGTTATCGAAAGGTGTACCGATGTTTTCGGCCGGTGATGAAGTATGTCGAACGCAACATGGAAATAACAATGCTTACTGTCAGGATAATGCTATTTCATGGTTTGATTGGCAAAACATTGAAAAATATGCGGGAATGCTTCGTTTTTGGCAATTACTTATCGCTTTTCGTAAACGACATCCTCGATTGTTTCGTAATCGTTTTTACGATGGTGAAGTCAACAGTCGAGGGTTACCTGATATTTCTTGGCATGGTTGTCAACTTGATAAACCGGGGTGGGAAGATCCTGAAGGTGCTGCTTTATCCATGACACTTGGGGCAAGAGAAAATAGTGAAGATCTCCATATTATGTTTAATATGTTTGAACAGGAACTGGACTTTGAATTGCCTAAAGTAGAAGGTCGGGACTGGTATTGCACGATTAACACATCTTTACCAACCCCCTTTGATATCCTTGAAAGAAATAAAGAAATTGCACACATTGGTGATATCTATAAAGTGCCAGGACATTGTGTCGTTGTTTTAATATCAAAAAACTCACTTTCTTAAATATTGATTCTTTGATTGCTAAGTTGAATGGTAATAGAGATAAATGCATAGGTATTAATGCGTTTTGCTTGTTAGAATGCAAAATACTAATGAAGTCTATACAGTAACAGTCGAGAATTGAGGTTTTTATGGCAAGAGAAGTAAGTTACAAATTTAAAGGAAAGCAGAAAACGATACAGTTTTCCTATGGCCAATATCATGATATATATGAAGCTGCTGCTGCGAATGAGGGAATTGATTTATCATCTTTTTATGCAATGGAAAAACAACTTGCAATGAGTTCACGTGGGCAAGGGATTGCAAAAAATTATCGACAAACAGAATTTACAAGGATGGGATTCTCTTCCATTCATTTTGTTAAGCAAGAAAAAACGGAGTAATAAATAAATAAATAAGCTTATAACATATTAGTTTCATATACTCAACCACACTATCTGGTTGAGTATATACCCGTTACCAATCAAGATGCTAAAGTTGTGTTTGTAATCCAGGAATGGCGTACCAAAATCCATTGCTTTCATTAGGGGGTAAAACACAGCAATCACGTTGACCTGTTAATCTTTCTTTATATTCGTTCACAACTTGTAAACTATCAATATGATTTGGGCTAATACGCGCTATATCAACGATTTCGCTCATATCCGGTAGTTCATTAATTAAATTATAACAACTACCTGATTGTGTTTGGATACCATTTAACACAAAGACTTCTTGTCCTTCTTGCGTGGTTGTTATTCTACCTTGTGGGTATTTAATACAGCACAATTCACAATCATCTTTGGCTTTATTTTCTGAACGCGCGGTAAAGCAGCGAGCAGAATACGCGAGTGGCATATGACCATGGGCAAAAACTTCAACTTCAAATTGATCACGGATGCCAAGTTTCTCGCAGTCATCTAAGGTTCGGATTAACCAATCCTTCGATAATTCAACGGGCATAACCCATCGATACATCCCTTTATTTGTTAATAACTTTAGTACACTTGCGTTATAACAATTAATAGCAGGACCGCAGACAAAAGGGACTTTATTTTCACTGAGTATTTGCACCGCACCAAGGTCATTTGCTTCAATACTAAAATGCCCATTTTCACAATATTGGCGTAGTATTTTTACTTCAGTCGGTGACTGCAATAAAGCCATTGTTGAGATAACAACTTCCTTACCACTTTTTGCAATTTCATCAGCGAGCTCTAACCAATCTCTTGGTTTTAATTCTCTTCTTTTACTGCATACGGTTTCGCCTAAATAAATAATTTCAGCATCGCTGTTAATAGCTTGATGATAAAATTCTTCTACTTTATTTTTTTCCCAATAATAAAGTAGGGGGCCAAGAGATAGTTTCACGCTATATCCTTTTTTTTAATAAAATCTTATTGCCATTTTCGATGATAAGCACCGAGTGTTGTTTGGCTGCCTTCTGAAACATTTGCTAACGCAGCATCCCATTCAGATTTAACTTCATACATATCAGGGTTTGATTTGTACGTGTCAATTGCATCACGCCAAACACGTGTAATTTGTTCTACATACGCAGGACTTCGCTGCCTACCTTCAATCTTGACTGCACTGATATTTGTTTGCATTAATTCAGGTAATAGAGACAGAGTGTTTAAACTCGTTGGTTCTTCGAGTGCATGGTAAAGCTTATCGTCTACGTAAAACTTACCTTTACAGAGAGTAGGGTATCCTGCTGTTTCATTTTTTTTATAGCGATCAATTAATATATTATTTAAGCGTGATTCCATGCCATTTTCGGTTTCTTCCCATCGTACATATTTTGCTGGAGAGCATGCCCCGACAGTATTGGGGGATTCACCGGTAAAGTAAGATGACAAGTAACATCTACCTTCAGCCATAATACAAAGACTGCCAAATGCAAAAACTTCTAAATCAATTTCTGTATTGCGTGCTAACTGTTTGACCTGTTGCACTGATAAAACCCTCGGTAATACGATACGTTTTACATTGAAATTTTGTTGGTAGAATTTAATCGCTTCGGTATTAGTTGCGGAAGCTTGTACTGAAAGATGTAATTCAAGTTCTGGGTATTTATTTGCTGCATAATCAAGTATTGCAATGTCGGCAATAATAGCTGCATTTGCGCCTAAGTCGACACATTTATCAACCGCTGTTTGCCATCGCTGTTCATTACCTGGGTGGGCGAAGGTATTTATTGCGATATGTAGATGCTTGTTATTATCGTGTACATATTGCGCGCCTTTTATAATCTTTTTGTCGTTAAAATTTAAACCAGCAAAATGGCGTGCATTGGTATCATCTTTTAAACCGATATAGACAGCATCGGCACCACAATCTATCGCAGTTTTTAAAGCGGGTAAACTACCTGCAGGGCAAAGAAGTTCCATTCAATCTCCCGAATAATATAGATTTGGTAAACTATTTAATTAATTAAGTTACTAAATCTATGAATATGTTAGTAATTATTATGGGCTAATAATAAATGATCTTTTTAATAAGTTTACCGACTAGATCAATGTTGTATTAGGAATATTGCGATAATTTCATTTTACTATTTATTTTTTAAGAGCATGACATGTTTAAAACGGTATTAGATAAGTTTCAACACCAATTAGTTTGCAATGGTCCAAGTGCACTTGCTTATCCATCAAAACTTGTTCCTTTTTTTATTCAAAAGAAATTATTATTAGAAATACTTTCTCGTGTTTTTGCTGAAGCAATAGAAGACGATGAGTTAACTTTTTTGCAGGACAAATGGTTAAAGGTATGTGTTACTGATATCGATTTAACTTGGTATATCAGTTTTGATGGAGCAAGACTCATCATTGCTGAGCATTGTATAAAAGAAGATGTTAGTTTTAGTGGTGCTGCAAATGAATTTATTTTAATTGCAGGGCGTAAAGAAGACCCTGATACATTATTTTTTCAACGACGTTTATCTATTCAAGGTGATACAGAATTAGGATTAGAAATAAAAAATTTATTAGATAATCTAGATTTTGATAATTTACCAAGGGTTACACAAAAAGCATTAGATCATTTTTCAAGATTCGTTCAGCATGGAATGAAGTACAGCGAATTTAAAAGTGAGTTTAAAACTATATAATGCTAACAATGCAGGATTGCTCACTCTTATAAAATAAATACTGTGCATATTCACGTTTCCAAATAATTTATAGTTGAGCTAAGGGAAACGTGAATAATGTATTAATTATTAATAACTTGTCTTGTTGTTACTAAACACAGCGTAGTGAATTGTGATGTTAAAAAAGCTTCTTTACCAAGGATTCGTTTGCTAGATAATACAACCGTTCTTTCATTTAGTTTCCCCTTGAGATCCCATTTACTAAAAGCTTCATTACGCGCATCATTGCAAGTTGTTTCTAATACGTAACTTTCAGTTATTGCAGTGTCACAACTTCCATCCGCATTTTTTACACCATAAAAAGATACATGGCTATCACGGTCACGGTGACTAGTAACAGCCAAAGCATTAAATAAATGTATATTTTGGTTTTCTTCATTGTAACCGAGAATGCGATACGGGTTTTGTTTTATTGTCGAGTCCGCTAACGTGCGGAGTTCTGATGAGCAACCAATGTCTTGTTGCTGAGTTAGTTGATCAAGGCCCGACAATTTTTCTGCCTGACTAAATTGAGATATCGGTAATAATATTAATAAACCAATCAGTTTTAGCTTCTTATACATAATTATTCCGATTAATGAGCGTTCATGTCTATAACAGGTAAGTTAACGTTATAAGATTCACCATTTTTGCGGGATAAAGTAACGTTAATCGATTCACCTGCTATAAAACGTTGATTTAATCCCATAAACATTAAATGCTTACCTTTGGGTTTAAATAGAATGCTTTCATGAGCAGGAATAATGACAGCATCCATTTTACGCATAAGCATTTTATTATTGTCCATTTCCATCGTATGGTATTCAGTAAATTTAGCAACGCTAGTTTCTGCGCGTGTAAAAGTCATGGTTTGATCGCTATTATTGGTTAATTTAAAATAACCCGCACTGACTTTTACGCCAGGAATAGTTGCTTTAACACGTGCATGTTCTATTAAAAGATCTTTATCAACTTGTTGCTGAATACCCATTGTATGGGATTTTTTTTCCATATGCTGCTCTGCGTATACGCTGCTGTTTACACCAATAAGTATTGAAACAAGAACTAATTGAAGCTTGTTCATTGTGGATCCTTTTGTTGTTTATCAATCTCTCGTTTTATTCTAGCAGCGAGTTCAATGGGGGTTGTATTGTGATTCATAACATCAACTAATTCCCCAGTACGACTGATAATATAAAACTGTGAGGAATGATCGACTGTATATCCAAGTTGTGAAGATTCAAGGTCGACCATATCAAAGTAAACTCCGTATTGTTTACTTAATATCTCAATTTCTTTTTCGGTGCCGGTTAAGCCCATAATTCGATGGTCAAAATATTGAGCAAAATCATTTAAAGATGTTAAATCATCTCGTGTTGGATCGACGCTAATAAAGAAACCTTGTACTTGTGGGTAAATATCTGAAGGTAATTTTTTAAATGCACCAGACATAACGCCCATTGAAGAAGGGCATACGTCCGCACAGTTTAAGAAACCAAAATATAATACGACAACTTTGCCATTATATTCTTGAAGATCAATGCGTCCATTGGCACTATCTAGTTGAAACCGACCACCCAAATCTTTGAATTGTTGTACTTTTTCTCCAATAGGTGAGTCAGTTGTGCTCATATATAATGCAAAAATACCGAGTAAGGCAAGTACACCAATACTCAGTATTAATTTAGTTGGATTTTTATTCATTAAACATTTCCTTTATGGGAGATGTAATTTAATCCTACTTGTTTGAATGTTTCTACGTCTAAGTTAACAAAATCGACTGAAATTAGTACACAAAAAGCCATAATACAAACAATTGAAAGTAACATTAGTTGTTTACCCCATTGTTCAACGGGCATTTTTTGATAGCCGACTTTGGCAATATACAGCCAATATAAACTAACTAATCCCATCCCTAATGCATACCAACTTCCGGTATAACCTGAATAAGTAAGCGCAAGAGAAGCAATCCCAAAGGCGATAATATACGCAATCATATAGGTTTGAGTGCGTTTCATGCCGGCCTGAATTGGCAAGACGGGGATATTTGCTGATTTGTAATCATCAAAACGGTAAATAGCAATCGCATAGGAGTGTGGAATTTGCCAGATACAAAATGTGATAAATAAGATCAACGCCCCAATATCAAACTGTTGACTAACGGCACAGTATCCAATCACCGGAGGACAAGCCCCCGATAAACTCCCAATTAATGTGCCATGAACGGAGTGGCGTTTATAATAGAGACTATATAGTCCGACATAAACGACAAATCCAAGCAATGCAAAAACAAAAGCAAGAAAAGAAGTCGCAAAAAATAACGAACTAAAACCAATAATACCCAATACAGAAGCCCAGATTAGCGCATTGGTTACCGGAATAACTTTTTGCACTAACTCTCGTTGACAGGTCCGTTTCATGATCTTGTCAATATCTCGGTCGATGTAATTATTAAAAACACAACCCGATGCAACGACACAGGTTGTGCCGATACACATTGCCAGAAATATAATCCAATCTATCTGGCCCTGTGAAGCAAGGAAGAAGCCACCCGCAGCAGCAATTAAGTTGCCACGGATAATACCTGGTTTACATAACTGAATATAATGGTTGAACATAAGTTTCTCCATTAATGCCCCATTAGCATATTATGATTCAGGTGTTCCATTATCCACAAAGATCCAATTAAAATAATGGCCACAATCACCACCACAAATATACCTGAGCTAGTATTCCACATTTGTTCAGACGAAGTATTCATATGAAGAAATGCAACTAATTGAACCAATATTTGTGCAACAGCGGTAACCATAATAACGGCTACAATAAATTGACGAGAACCAATACCTGTCATAACCAGTAAAAAAGGAATTAACGTCAATACAACACAATAAATGAGTGCTTTTTTATACTCTTTTTCGCTACCGTGTGCTTGGCCACCTTGGCCATGATTTGAAGATTTATCCATTACATTACTCCCATTAAATAAACCATACTGAAAACACAGATCCAGATAATATCGAGGAAATGCCAGAACAGGCTTAAACAAGCTAATCGTGTTTTATTTTCTTCAGTAAATCCATCGCGTTTAAAATGGAAGTACAAAACACTCATCCATACAAGACCTGCAAAAACGTGCAAACCATGTGTTGATAACAAGGCATAAAAGGCTGACCAATAAGCACTTGTACTTAATGTCGCACCTTCATGGCTAAAGTGATAAAACTCATAAAGTTCTAATACTAAAAAGCCCAAACCTAACCCAAAGGTAATGGCTAACCACTTTTTCATTTCAGCCATGTCGTGATTATTTGCTTTAAGCATTGCAATGGCAAAGGTATAGCTACTTAATAAAAGCAGGGCAGTTTCAACCATGACAAAGGGCAAATTAAACAGCTCGTTTGATTCTATACCACCTGCAAAACTATTTGAAAATACCGCATAGGCTGCGAATAAAGTACCAAATAATAAGCAGTCGCTTAAAATATAAATCCAAAAACCAAACAGAGTATCACCAGAATAATCATGGTGATGTTCTTCCCCATCTAGCATATCCACTGTAGGAATTTCAATCTTAGTGCTTGTCATTACTTATCACTCCCTTGTTGAGCTGCAGCCATTTCATCATTTCGCGATTTAACATACTGCTGATAATATTCTGGTCGGCCTTGATAAACGTTATCAAGATGTGCACATTCTATAGCTTCAATTTGATCAACAGGTACATAGTAATCTTTTACACGTTGGAAGCTATACGCTATCCACGAACCGATTACACCAACGAAACTTGCAATTGCTAACCACCAAACGTGCCAGATAAAGGCAAAACCTAGTATCAAACAGAATAAACTGATAACAACACCAGCCCATGTGTTTTTAGGCATATGTATTGGTTGGTAACTTGCCGGTTTTTGATAAGCTAGACCATGTTCTTTACGGAAATCATGCTCATCACGATCATGGATTTTTGGTAATTTAGCAAAGTTATAAAATGGCGGTGGTGAAGAAGTTGCCCACTCTAAAGTACGTCCATTCCAATGATCGCCCGTTGTATCTGGGTTTTGTTTACGGTCACGAATACTAACAAAGATTTGATAGAACTGAGTTGCAATACCCGCAGCAATAATACACACACCGAATGCCGCAATCCAAAGTAATGGCGCCCATTCCGGGTTATCCGCAACATTTAAACGACGCGTCATACCATTAAATCCAAGTACGTAAACGGGCATAAAGGCAACAAAGAAACCGACAGTCCAAAGTGCACAGGATAATTTACCTAATTTTTCATTAAGTGTGAATCCAGTTGCTTTAGGGAACCAGTATGTGAAGCCTGCAAAGTAACCAAATACTGCACCACCAATAATTACATTATGGAAATGTGCAATAACGAATAAGCTATTGTGAAGTACGAAGTTTGCTGCAGGTATCGCAAGCATTACGCCGGTCATACCACCAATTGTGAAGGTAATTAAGAATGCAATTGTCCACCACATACTTGCAGTTAGTTCTACTCGGCCTTTATACATGGTAAATAGCCAGTTAAATATCTTAACCCCAGTAGGAATAGATATAATCATGGTGGCTATACCAAAGAATGCATTTACACTCGCACCTGCCCCCATAGTAAAGAAGTGATGCAACCAAACGATAAACGAAAGAATTGTGATAACGCCCGTTGCCCACACCAATGAGGTATAACCAAATAAACGCTTACGGGAGAATGTTGCAGTAACTTCAGAGAATATACCAAATGCAGGTAAAACAAGAATATAAACTTCAGGATGTCCCCATGCCCATATTAAGTTAACGTACATCATTTGATTACCACCGAGATCGTTGGTAAAGAAATTAGTTCCTAAGTATCGATCAAAGGTAAGTAAAGCAAGTGTTGCAGTTAGGATTGGGAATGCCAATACAATTAGCGCATTTGCACATAATGATGTCCACGTAAATACAGGCATCTGCATTAGTTTCATGCCAGGTGCACGCATTCTTATGATTGTTACAACAAAGTTTACACCGGTGAGGAGCGTACCTAAACCAGATATTTGCAGCGACCATAACCAATAATCGACACCAACCCAAGGGTTATATTCCATACCGGATAAAGGTGGATAAGCTAACCAACCTGTTGCAGCAAATTCACCAACAAATAATGATAAATTAATTAAGATTGCACCGGCAACAAAGAGCCAGAAACTCAGTGAATTTAAGAAAGGAAAGGCAACATCACGCGCACCAATTTGAAGTGGCACGATAACATTCATTAAACCAACTACCAGTGGCATCGCCACGAAGAAAATCATAATGACACCATGTGCTGTAAACACTTGGTCATAATGTTCTGGTGGTAGATATGACATATCAACCGTTGATAAAGCCTGTTGAGAACGCATCATTATTGCATCGGAAAAACCACGTACCATCATGACTAAGGCAACAATGATATACATAATCCCAATGCGTTTATGGTCTACGGAAGAAAACCACTCCTTCCAGAGATATTTCCATTTACCCATGTAGGTAATTAAGCCTAATAAACCAATCCCACCGACTATAACCGCTAACATTACCGGTAATATGACGGGATCCGAGTAGGGGATTACATCCCAATTTAGTTTGCCGAAGAGCAAATCTGCTTCAGCGTGTACATCACCTTTATAAGCCATTCTGGACTCCTGAGTGTTTTTCGATAATATCTTTGAATCTCAGAGGATCCACCGATGAAAAGTAAGTAACTGGATGTGGCGCTTTAATTTGATCATGGGAGTTAGCTGTTAATTCGGCATAACTATTATTATTTAATATATTTTCAGATGATTTTACTTGTGTTATCCATTGTTCAAATCCCTGTTCGGTCGATACATGTGCTTGGAAGCGCATATTTGCAAACCCATAACCACTATAGTTAGCAGACATTCCACGGTAACTACCTTGTTCTGTCGCCATAAGGTTGATTCGGTTTTCCATTCCGGCCATGGCATAAACTTGGCTACCAAGTTGAGGTATAAAGAAAGAATTCATTGTGGTATCGGAGGTCACCAGGAATTTAACTGGGCGATTAACAGGAAAATGCAGTTCATTCACCGTTGCCACTTGATATTCAGGATAGATAAATAACCATTTCCAATTCATTGCAACAACTTGTACCGTTATTGGTTCTTTATCGGAAACAATTTCGTTACGAGGATCTAACGAAAAAGCTGTTTTGTAAGTAATAATGGCAAGCGCAAGAACAATTAAACAAGGAACAGTCCAAACAACAATTTCTATTTTTGTTGAGTGCTCCCATTTGGGTTTATATTCTTCATCTTTGTTTGAATGTCGATATTTAATAGGAAAATATACAGACATAAACAATACAGGGATAATAATTATAGCCATTAAAAGCACGGATATAATGATTAAGTTTTCTTGCTGCGAACCGACTATCCCCTTTGGCTCAAACAACACCATATTGGTACTAAACAAAAGTATCAATAGGATTAGCGTGATAGCGCCAAGGGCTGCCAGAACAGTTTTCATGTTAAATTTTGGTTTCATTGAACCTTCCTGGTAAAATCAAATGGTCATAAGTTAATAATTATAAACTAAAAAGCTACGGAAACGTAACATTTGAGTCACATTTAATTAATGTTGTTGGTTTCTAATGAACTATTACGAAAACCAATTGTCGATAGATCAATAGGAATCAACATTAAGTGCAATTAAAAATTAATAACGTGCATATAAAATATAGACTGATTTTGATATTTAGAGAGTGAGATTAAATGAAGGGGATAAAGAATTCATAGTGGGAATAGTATTTAGGAAAACAAAACTACTTGTCTTTATAATTAACAAGTAGTTTGTTTAAAGGTGTTAATCTTTACGACTAGTCACTTCTAATAAGTGAAATCCGAATTGTGTTTTAACGGGTCCTTGAACAGTCCCGATGGGAGCACTAAAAACTACTTTGTCGAATTCAGGAACCATCATGCCTGGGCCAAATTCACCAAGGTCGCCACCTTGAGAGCCGGAAGGGCAAGATGAGAATTTTTTTGCTAAATCAGCAAAATCTCCGCCATTTTCGATCTGTTGTTTAAGATCTAGGCATTTCTCTTCTGAGTTGACTAATATATGTCTTGCACTTGCTAAAGCCATTTGCTTTTCCTCTTTTTCGTATAAAAAATTACGATAAAGTAAAATTTACCGTTTAGCAATTATTTAAAATATTTTTCTTGTAAACTTTGAAATAAGCCATATTATGTCTTAGAGTCGTTTTCTTATTATTAGAGGTCAAAATGAAACGAATATTTTTATTTTTGGTAACAAACTTAGCCGTCATTATTGTCTTAGGTGTTGTTTTAAATCTGGTTTATGCATATACAGGTTTAAATTCACAAAGCATTCCTGGGCTACTCATATTAGCTGCGGTCTTTGGATTTGGTGGTTCTTTTATCTCGTTAGCGATGTCTAAGTGGATTGCTAAACGCAGTACCGGCGCACAGGTTATTGAACACCCAAGTAATGAAACCGAAGAATGGTTAGTCAGAACGGTAACTGGACAAGCAAAAAAAGCAGGTATCACTTGTCCTGAAATCGCAATATATAATGCACCGGATATGAATGCATTCGCAACGGGTATGAGTAAAAACAGTTCGCTAGTTGCTGTTAGTACTGGGTTATTAAATAATATGACACGTGATGAAGCAGAAGCAGTTCTTGCCCATGAAATGAGTCATGTTGCTAATGGCGATATGGTGACGTTGACGTTGATACAAGGTGTTGTGAATACATTTGTTATCTTCTTTGCCCGTATTGTTGCAGGTATTATTGATAACTTTATGAGTGGCAATCGAAACGAAGGTTCGTCAGGTCACGGCTTTTCATATTTTATTATCGTCATGGTACTGGAAATGATTTTTGGATTTTTGGCTAGTGCAATCGTTATGTACTATTCAAGACAACGTGAGTTCAGTGCCGACTCGGGTTCTGCAAGTTTAGTAGGTAAACAGAAAATGATTGCTGCACTTAAACGCTTGCAACAGGGCGCTGAGCCAGATTTAAAAGGGAATATGATGGCGTTTGGTATCTCTGGGAAACGTAAAAAAAGCTTATTTATGTCTCATCCTCCTCTTGAAGACAGAATTGCAGCACTTCAAAAACTTTAAATTATCTTCCTTTCCTTTAAGCAGTTGTTTACTATAAACAACTGCTTTTCTTTTTATATTTTTAAAGTAAAAACAATACCATTGATATGGTTATTGATATTTATTTGTTAACACAAGGCGTTTTATAAAACTTATATGCTCTCACATTATCGTGCTTACATTATTAAACTTACATTCCTTTTCCCTTTGATTGGTTATCATTTAACTAGCTTTGCGGACATAGATTATTCAATTGAAGGTGTTAATGATGAGGCAAAAGCCAATGTCTCTGTTTATTTGGCACAAATGAATCAACCAGATAATGCGGAAAATAATATTTACTTAAAACAAGTAGAAGAAGTTACATTAAATGCATTGAAAGCACTTGGATATTACCAATCTAAAATGACATCTACTGTATCGGGTGAGATAGGTAAGCAAACCGTATTAGTTGATATTGTGCCAGGTGCGCAAACGCATGTGAAAAAAATAGACTTAAATATTACTGGAGAAGGCTTACTAGATAGAAGGTTTCAAGATTTAATTGCGAATTTTCCCATTAAAGATGGTGATGTATTTAATCATGGGACCTATGAATCGGCAAAAGAACAAATTAAAGCACTCGCTCAACAACGTGGTTACTTCGATGCAAAATACGTAAAATCATCGGTAGAAGTAAGCAGTAAGCACAATAGTGCCGTTGTCTATTTATGGTTTGAAACCGGTATTCGTTATCAGTTCGGTGAACTTGTTTTTGACCAACAAAATCGTAGTGAGAAATATATTCGTTCATTGCAAAGTTTTGCAGCAGGTGACCCTTTTGATTTTTCCAAATTAAGAAATTTTAATGTGGAAATTAGCAATACAGGCTATTTCAAAAGCATTACTATTTTACCTCTGATTGATGAAAAAGAGGGCAGGCGCATTCCGTTACGTGTTGTTGCAAATAATCAACCTAAAGACAGTTATAATGTTGGGATTGGATACAGTACCGATGTCGGTGTTAATGGTAGTTTAGGTTGGTCTCGCCCATGGGTAAATAGCCAAGGCCATTCGATTGAAGCCGACCTTTCAGCATCGAGTTCTGAGCAAGAATATTCTGCAACTTATAAAATACCAATCGGTGATCCTAATTATGACTATGCTTCAATTAAGGCAGGTTATATAGTCGATAATCAAAATGATACAGATACTGATCAATATGTTGTTACCTTCGGACGACATAGGCGCTCGGCTAATAACTGGTTATATACTTTATTTCTTGAATACGATTATGAATTCGGTACACAAGGGTCTGAAGAATATAATTTACGTACTATCTCAACAGGTATTAATTTTAGTAAAACAACTAGTCGAGGCGGTATTAATGCGACGCATGGGGAATCACGTTTAGGCTCTCTGCGTGTTGCGAATGAATTTTGGTTATCTGACACTAATTTTGTAAAAGCCTATGGAAAATACAAACGTTTAGCAACGTCCGGAAATCATCAGTTTGTTGGTTATACCGAGCTAGGGGCTATTAGCGCAGACTCGATTGATGATGTGCCTTCATCCATGCGTTTTTTCACCGGTGGCGACCAAAGTATTCGCGGTTTTAGCTACGAAACAATTGCACCTGAAGATGATGATGGATTATTAGAAGGGGGATTATATTTAACCGTAGCAAGTCTAGAGTATCGTTATGCAATCACTGAAAGTTGGAAGGTCGCATTATTTACCGATGCAGGCACAGCAACGAATGATTTTTCGGAAGATTTTTCTTCGAGTGCCGGTATTGGAGCTGTTTGGGCTTCACCTATCGGACCAATACGTTTTTATTTAGCTAAACCATTATCTGATAGTGATGATTCTTTAGGTTTTCACTTTATGTTAGGGCCTGAATTATGAAAGCTGTTTTTATGTTATTTAACCTGTCTAAAATAGCATTATTTGCATTATTGTCCGTGTTAATAACGCTATTTTTGATTGTTACCATTACTTTCTTTACGCATTCCGGCAATGTTTATTTATTGAAAATAGCGCAAAGAATCGAGCCTAGATTAAATATTGAACTTACTCAAGGTACCTTCACGCGTAAGCCGACTTACGGTGTTATTCAATGGCAAGATCAGCGAACTAATATTAATTTACAGAATGTTAGTTATCAATTTAAATGGTCTTGCTTATTGACTAAAGTTTGTTTACAAAATTTAACTGTCGGCGGTGGAGATTTATTTGTTCAAACCGCAGAAAATAAATCTGAAGAAACTGAACCAGGAGAACCACTTTCCCGTTTACCGGTTGATTTTGCAATTGATAATATAGATTTAACTAATATTAACTTTGATGTGAATGGTACAAAGGGGGCATTAGGAAAATTACAATTAGCAGCGGTAGGTGAAAAACAAAATATTGAAATCAGTGCAAATATAAACGACTTGCTGGTTGATTTGCCTTTAGTGACATCACAATCAGCAACATCAAAAAATAAGTCACCACTTGATCTATCAAAACCGCTTATTAGTAAAGAGAATTTACCTGATATTCTGATCCCTTTTAACATTACAATAAAACCAGTGTCAGTAACTAATTTAACGATCACTCAAGATAATACGACTATATTTAAGCTCAATGATTTTTCAACAAACACTACATTTGAACAATCACTATTAACGATTAAAAGTCTTTCTCTAAATTTACCTGAAACAAACCTTCAGTTATCGGGTCAAGTTGATTTAACTGAAAAGTATTCTTTAGATCTTCATCTGCAAGGTACTGTTAAAAATGTAACCCAATTAAAACCTGCAAATTTACTTAATAATCAACAATATGATTTATTAGTATCTGGAGATTTATCCGATTTAAAAACGCAACTTAAACTCACTAATAAACTCAACATTAATATCAAATCTCAAGCGCATTTAATGACTCAATATATTCCATATAGCATAGATGTCTCTTGGAATAAATTACGTTGGCCGCTGAATGAAACGACGCAATATTCTTCACAATCAGGGCAATTAAAAAGTACTGGGACAATAAATGATTATTTAATTAATCTTGAAGCTGATTATTTAGTAAAGGATGTACCGGAGGGAGACATACAATTACAAGCAAAAGGAGATTTACAGCAAGTTGATATTCAAGAGTTACTTGTTAATACCTTAGACGGAAATGCGCAACTTTCAGGGAAATTAAGTTGGAAAGATGCAATTAAGTGGGCAGGGGATCTGAGCATAAATAAACTAGATATCGCACAATTAGAGACCGGTTATACGGGTGATGTTTCAGGTAAAATAAAACAAAATTTCACATTAACCACACCTAAAAACCAACCACCTTCATGGCAGTTTTCTATCCCCGAAATGGATATTAACGGTCAAATATTAGATCATACCTTTACTGCGAATGGTGTTATATCTGGTGATAATAAAACGGGTATTTCATTTGATAATGTAAATGTAGTCAATGCAGATAACGATCTAACAATTAATGGTTTATATAGTAAACAAAGTGATCTCGATATAGACCTAAATATTAATAATTTAAGTGATGCACTTCCAGGTTCAAAGGGCAAAATTATAGGGGATGTTAATATTCAAGGTGAAATGGATTCGCTTAACATATTAGCAAAATTAAATGGCAGTAATGTTAGTTATCAATCGAATAAACTCGACACTTTTGACCTAACAAGTAATGTTACATTATCCGAATTTCCTGTAGTAGATCTTACTCTTACGGCTAATAATGCAAACGTAAATGGTACTATAATTGACAGTGCTAATTTGGCGATAAACAATATCGCTTCAACCAAGCAAACTGCATCACATCAAGTTGTATTAGCTGTTAAAGAGAAAAACACTAGTACTGACTTAGATGTGATTATTAATAAAGACAAAGCGGGGTGGACAAGTCAATTAACGGCAGGACGGATTCGTTTAGTCGATTATTTATTAACGCTGGATAACGTTGTTAATATCAAGCCAGAAAATGAAAACATTCTCGTTTCCTCTCATTGTTGGAATATATCTCATGCTAGCGATAAAGCCGTTTCTCAATTCTGTAGTGGTGATTTGAACATTGGTGAGCAAGGAAACGCTGACTTTACGCTTAAGAAATTTCCTTTAGCAACGACCAATGAATTTATTAATGAGCCATTAACTCTAGACGGTACGCTAAATCTTGATGCTAAACTTAATTGGACCGATTTAACTAATCCTCAATTTGATGTTGAAGTTAACGCCAACGAAATGGCAATCAACATTGAACAAGATAATGAACTGGTTTCCTATCCATTTGAAAATGTAAACATAACACTACTGAATACAGGTACTACGAGTGATTTAACTGCGAATATTTCATCGACTAAATTATTGACAAGTAAAATAACAGGTCAGCTATCTGAAAATAAAGAAAATATTAATGGATCATTAAATCTTTCAATACCGGATTTATCGCCCTTACAAAATATGACAGCACAACTTGAAAAGTTATCTGGGGCTATAAACGCCAATGTTTCTGTCAACGGTTCAATTGATAAACCACGTATTAATGGACAAGTCGACATTAATGATGCGACCATTTATGCTGTTGGCGCTCCGATAAAAATCAATGATTTAAATAGTAATATTATAATTAACAATAATAATGCAGAACTCGAAGGTAGCTTTTATACAGAAGAATATAATGATTACACTGCTTCAAAAACTATATTAACTAATACAGTCAACTTTATTGATAAATCAGTCCATGTTGTTGGTAACGCACTTAGTAATACGAAATCACATACTCCAGCTGGTAATAAAGGCGTTATTTCAGGAAACTTAAATTGGGACGATAAACTTAAGGGGAATATTGCATTAACGGCTGATAAAATCACCATTAATGACTACGATAAAATCAATCTTCAAGTGAGCCCTGATTTAAAATTAACGTTAGGTGATGCAATTATATTAACTGGTAATGTTTTGGTAGATAAAGGAATAATTGCTGTTAACGAATTAGCTGATAGCGGCGTTGCATTATCTAAAGATGTTGTTGTGATAGATAGCGATACACTCGATGAAGAAAAAAGTTTACCTATTATTGTCGATTTGAATGTTGATCTTGGTGATCAATTACAAGTAAAAGCAATGGGATTAGATTCCATTATAAGTGGTGATTTACAAGTAAAACAACCGAAAGATAAAACAGCAAGTGTCTACGGTACTTTGTCACTTTCTGACGGTACATATACTGTTTTATCCCAAAAATTAACATTGGAAGACAGTGAAATCATATTCCAAGGGCCGACGGCAACGCCTTATATTTCTATTGAAGCGATTCGTGATCCGGATAATACTGAAGATGACGTCACAGCAGGTGTCAAGGTAACGGGTACACCTGATAACCTTGATATCTCTATTTTTTCTGACCCCGAAATGTCACAACAAGAAGCGCTTTCATACCTAATACAAGGGCAATCATTATCAAATAGCTCGGGCTCTGATTCTCAGATAACAAACATGCTTATGATTCTTCAACTTAGTGCAGCTAACTCTTTTGGAGTATTAAATACTGTTGGTAATAAATTAGGTATTGAAAATCTATCGGTTGCTTCAAGTGGTACAGGAGATGAACAATCAGTCGGATTAAGCGGTTACATTGCACCTAAAGTTCAGATTAGTTATGGCGTTGGTGTTTTTGATAATTTCGCAAAGTTTGCCATTCGTTACGAAGTATTTGAAAACTTTTTCCTTGAGGCATCAACGGGATTATCGCAAGCAATTGATGCGTATTATCAATTTGATGTAGATTAAGAGTTGGTGGTAACCCTATCAATGAGTATATGGACATGTTATCGGGATACGATCAGAGGATTTAGATACCTTTTGGATGGGGAAGGAACAACGAATGCGTGCGAACGTTATTGTTTCTATTTATCATATCGTTTTAACTTTAACTGTGAATAAAGTTTATAGATATATTGAGTATTATAATTTTTTACGTTCAAGGAATCTAAATTAAATGCAATTCGTAAAGAATGGGCCAGATGTACCAGATAAGCTTCTTCAGGCTCATGAAGAAGGAAAAGTTGTTTTCTTTTGTGGTGCTGGAATTTCATTCCCTGCTGGGCTACCTAGCTTTGGTGGCTTGGTTTGGAGCCTTTACGAAAAAATGGGGATAATACCAGATTTAGTTCAAGAGCAAGCTTTAAAGTTAGGTCAATTTGATACAGCCATTTCTTTACTTGAAGCCGTCAAACAGACTAATCAATGGCGCAGAGATGTCAGGATAGCAATGGCTAAACTACTCAATCCTGACTATACCAGTTCTAAGTCTACATCTACTCATAAGGCACTATTGCATTTGTCGAAAATAGTAGATAAAGAAACAAAAGAGAGTAAAACTCGTCTTATTACAACGAACTTTGATCGAGTTTTCCATAAGGCAGGTGAAGCTGAAAATCTTAAATTTAAAACATATCAAGCCCCTTTATTGCCAGTCCCGAAAAATCAATGGGATGGTCTTGTTTATTTACATGGCCTATTACCTGAAAAGGTTAATGGTGCAGAATTAGATCATTTGGTTATATCTAGTGGTGACTTTGGGTTGGCTTATCTTACAGAGAGGTGGGCCGCTAGGTTTGTTAGTGAGTTATTTAGAAGTTATACAGTTTGTTTTGTTGGTTACAGTCTGAACGATCCAGTGCTTCGATATATGATGGATGCTCTGGCTGCTGATCGATTGCTAGGTGAATCTCCTCCAGAAATGTTTGCATTTGGTGAGTTTAAAAAGGGAGAGTTTGATGCCGAATATCAACAGTGGAAGGCAAAAAATGTAACTCCAATCCTGTACAAGAGTTACCGTAAACATTATTACTTGCATGAGACTATTTCAACGTGGGCTGATACATACAGAGATGGCTTAGGTGGTAAAGAACAAATCGTTATTACTACTGCTTTTTCTAATCCGTCTAACTCAGATTTACATAATAATTTCTCTCGAAAACTGGCTTGGGCACTAAGCGACCCGACAGGAGTTCCAGCTAAAGTTTTTTCACAGTTAAAGCCTAGTCCACCGCTTGCTTGGCTAAATATACTAGACACTATTGAATTAAAGAAAGATGATCTTTCTCGTTTTCGTATTGAGCATACAGGTTTTAATAATGAATTATCATTTAGTTTATTTAGTCGGCCGGCCAAAAGTGCCGATGCCCCCTTTATGGCTTTATCAGCCCATCCGCATGTAGAGACTAAATGGGATAAGGTTATGTTGAATTTGGGGAAATGGTTAACTTCTCATTTAAATAACCCTGACTTGGTTTTGTTTGTTTTAAAACGAGGTGGCAGGTTACATAATCAACTTCGCTGGTTTATTAATCGTGAACTAGAAGAGCAGCGTAAACATATATCTGAAAGTAATAATGCATATTTTGATAAGCTAAAAGAAAAGGGCTCTGATGCGATTGTTAGTAAAGATATGATGCTTGTTTGGGAGTTAGTTCTAGCTGGTTATAGTGAGCAATCAGGCTTCGACGTAAATCTTTATTCCTGGATAAACAAGTACAAATATTCATCATTAACCCCGGCCTTGAAAAACGAATTAAAAAAAATATTGTCGCCAAAGGTCTATTTTAAAAAAACTTATTCCACGACCTTAAGTAAATCTTATGAAGGAATAAAACAACTATTAGATTGGGATATTAGGCTATCTTCAACTTTTGTTCACTCGGCGCTTAAAGATCTCGATAAAGTGGAGTCATGGAAAAGTGATATTGCAGAGCTTTTACCAGATTTCAACTCACTTTTAATGGAAACAATGGAATTAAAGTCCATGTTAAATGAGGTTGATGAGTTTCATGATTACACATATATTAGTCAACCGTCTATTAAACCACACCCTCAAAACAAAGATTATGATGATTGGACGGCTTTAATTGAACTATTGAGAGATTCTTGGTTATCGCTTTTAGCATCAGATCAAGATAGTGCTAAAAATATTATTTTTCTATGGTGGAAAACACCTTTTCCTCTATTCAAAAGACTAGCTTTATTTGCGATGGCAGAAAAAGATTTGATTGCTACGGAGCAAGTTAATTCTTGGCTTGAGCAAAATGATAGTCGATGGTTGTGGAGTATTACCGTTCAAAGAGAGTTAATGCAACTACTGCCGACTCTTGTTAATCGCTTGAGCAATCACGAAAAAATACGTTTGTTAAAGAATATAATTAAGGGCCCTAATAGAAAATTGTTCAGAGCTAGTTTAAATGATGAAGATTTTTCTCGTCTAACTCAGAGAGAAATATGGTTACGCCTTGAAAAGTTAAGAATTTCAGGATTGAAATTTAAAGATGATATAGAAGAAGTGTACCAAGAAATTTCTAAGAACAACCCTTTATGGCAATTAGAGGAAGACCAAAAAGAAGAGTTTCCTTTTTGGATGGGGGGGGAAGAAAATTATAGGAATGTAGTAACTAGTCCTGAAAATGAACAAGAGCTTATCAAATGGTTAAAAGAAAAACCTGATCATGATAGATGGGATGAAGATGATTGGCCAATGCGATGTAAAAATGATTTCATTTTAGCTAAAAATGCTTTAATTACATTAGAGCAAGATGGTGTTTGGATTGCTGAACGATGGCGAGAAGCTTTGCAAGTTTGGACAGAGAACAAGTTACTTTCTTTTAAAACATGGCGTTATCTATCGGAATTTTTGTTGAATTTAGAGGATTATAAGTTAGCGGATATCTCATGGAACTTATCTAGATGGCTTAAAAGTAATAGTAAATCTTTAAGCAAAGAACAGTATTTTAGATACTTTGATAGACTTATTGCTCTTACTTCTAAAATTGAACTAGATGAAATTAATGACACTCTTACTACTGCAATTAATCATCCTGTAGGCATGTTAACAGAGAGCCTTTTTCAACAATGGTATATAGAAAATCCAGTCGATGATAGCGGGTTAACTATTGAATTTGAGTCGCGTTTTGAACAGATAATTTTTAGTGAAGAGAAAGCTTCAAAATTAGGAAAAGTGATAATCGCAGTAAATACGTTATCTTTATTCAGGGTTGCACCTGAATGGACTGCTGAGTTAGTTTTACCTTGGTTTAGTTGGAGTAATAATGAGCAAGCGATAATGGCATGGCGAAGTTATCTTTGGTCGCCAAGGCTACATAAAGCATTACTAGTAACTATAAAGGATGATTTATTAGACACAGCTAATCATTATCTAAAGCTGAATGATGGTAAAGAACAATATGCTAGGTTTTTAACATACTTAGCATTACAAAAATACGATGAATACAGGGTTACAGAGCTTGCAAATGCTTTCAAATCATTACCAGAAGAGGCGTTAAGGTCTGTTGCTTCTTCATTGAATGATGCGTTATCAAGCTCGGGTGATAAATTTGATGAGTATTGGAACCATCGGGTAAAGGTTTTTCTCATGAAGACATGGCCGAAACAAACCCTTTTGACTGAGCAGACTGTAAACCAAATTGCCTTATTATGCCTAAATACAAAAAACTATTTTTCCGATGCATTCGAAATTTTGAAACATAGTTTGAGGCAGATTAAGGATACAGAATATCTAGTCAGGAAAACATCGGATAGTAAATTAATCAAATCTGATCCATATGATGTATTAGCATTTTTGAATCAATTAATTGAAGATGAACCTAGGTTTCAGCTTCCAACTAAACTGAGTGAATGTTTAACTAAAATAGCAGAGGCTGCTCCTGGAATTGAAAGTGATGAAAGGTTCATTCGCTTAAATACTGTGGTAAGGCAGTTTGAGTAATGAGAGCTACGATTGATCATATGTTTGTTGGTTTTCAAGGACAGAGGTTTAGTTCAAGATTATCCTCTACCTAATAATGGTGATCTGCGACCTTTTATGCTATTAAAGCGAAGAACGGGTTAGCCATTAGTTAGTGCCGGTCAAGCTAATGTGTAACTTTCCTTCATTTTTACCAAAGTAATAAAGTATTAGTTTTTGCATTAGATATTTATCAGAATTATAAATATGTGTTTCAATAAATAGATTACTGCTTCTCAAGTTCTCTGCTTTTAGATAATCTCTTGTTTCATTTGTAGGTTTAACGAGAGAGCGTTCAAAAATAAGACAATAATTTATTAAAGCCAATAACGACGAGCCTTCAGCACGGTGACCTGGTCAACTTAATTCGGTCACCCTAGTTAAGTTCTTTAAGCTACTTCTTTTAATGGTTTATCCATACGCTCAAATTCATTGGGACTTTGATAATTAAGGTATGAATGCATCCGCTGGCTGTTGTACCACATCGTGATGTAATTCAATACATCTTGCTGAGCTGCATAGCGTGTTCGGTAATTGCGCCAATGGACTCTCTCTTGCTTTAAGCTACCGAAAAAACTTTCTGCTACTGCATTATCCCAGCAACATCCTTTTTTGCTCATACTGCCTATAAACTTATGTAACCTCTGTATCCGCCTATATTGATGGCTCGCATATTGAACGCCTTGATCTGAGTGTATTATCAATCCAGCTTTAGGTTTTCGTTGCCATATAGCCATTGTTAGCGCATCACAAACAAGTTGTGCTTTCATTCTGCTACCCATGCTCCAGCCAACAACTTTACGAGAATACAGATCAATTACGACGGCTAAATACAGCCATCCTTCAGAAGTCCATATGTACGTACGTAATGTCTTGAACCCACGCTTGATTAGGGTGTTGAACATTGAAATCCTGTTCGAGTTCATTGTCATATACAGGCTTCTTGTGGTTGCTATTGGTTGTTGCTTTATACTTCTTCTTATATCGTACCCAAACGTTTGCTTCTTTCATCAGTTGTGCAGTTTTCCTACGTCCAACAGGGAAATTAAGCGCATTTAATGCTTTTTGAATACGTCTTTCCCCATAAGTATTATCGCTAAACTCGGCAATATTCTTAACCCACTGCAACATCTCTTGGTGTTCTGTATTTACTGGTTTCTGAGACTTCCGCTTCTGATAGCTGTAGTAATTATTGTTTTTTACACCCAACACGTGACACATCAATATCACTGGCCAGATCTTCTTATTTTGGGCAATAAACGCGTATTTCACTTCGTTTCTTTGACAAAGAAGACCGTCGCTTTTTTTAATATTTCACGCTCCATTTCCAAGCGTTTTACTTGTGCTTTTAGCTTGCGGATTTCTTCCTGCTCGGGTGTTAACTTCCCGTTTCCTCTGAATGCATGGCCATCGTCATTTTCAGCTTCTTTTATCCAACGACCTAGGATCTGAGGAGTAACCTCTAAATTTCTAGCAGCTTCGGCAATACTGTAATTTTGTTCTCTTACCAGTGCAATGGCATCAAGTTTGAATTCTTTTGAATAGGTTTTACGTGTTTTCATTTCAATCTCCAGTTAAATCAATTATGTCTTAACTGGGTTAGTCGAATCAATTAAACCACGTCACGGTTCATTGAAAATGAATAATTAAATTATTAACTTAATAGCTATGTTTATCGATTAAGTTTATCTAAACTCATCTCTAAATAACTCAAATCAACTGTTTAGTGTCAAAATTCGTTAGAAATAAAAGGGTACTTGTTTTAGATTTTTATCTATCAGTGAATAAAGAGATGTTTTTACAGGTATTTAAAAAACACTGTGTGTAAGTACAGCTAAATAAACACATAAATAAAAGGGCGCTTGTTATAATTTTGATCTGACACGTTAAAAAGGCTCATTTTTTGGAACGTACAAAACAACTGTTTGTAATCAATGCTCAAATACAGCTTCTATGAAATCCTGACTTATTAAATTTAAATAGTTAAGTAACAATCTAATTCAGTAAATTTATCTGATATTAGCCAAATTGATTAAATATCCGCACTGATATGTATTTATGTCTGGTTAAGTTCAGACATTCGCCAGCTAAAAATTGATACAGTAAATAATAGGATTAATGAGAATTTCAAATCCCCGATACATAATTTAAGAATTACTTTATTACGATTGTAATTACAGACAAAAATTATAAGTAATTAATAGATAGCTAAATGAAATTTTAAAGATTGTTGTTTGATTATATTTAACTCGGTGATGAACAGATAAATATAATTAACGACTGGATGATATAAACCAGTAAACAGTTTAAAGATAATTTAAATTAAAGGTGTTCAGATTTTACATGACAGCTATAGTACACAAACCTACAAGTTAGCTATTAAAATCAGAGCGTAATAACAGCCGTAACAAGCTTAATTTACGTAGAGCCGGAAAAGTTAAATCTAAGAAGACTAATTAAATTACAGAGATTAATTTGAAAAAAAACTAATAACTTTTCTAATTAAGAGAGCTGTGAATAAGAATCCGATAGATAATCTCACAATTGACGAAAATCTCATATTGAATGATTTTTACCACACAAGGGAATTAACTTCTATTTACAAACACACAACTGCGCATAATGTATATTATGTTAAATAGAGTTTATGTTATGTTAATTGAAATTTGGATTCAGATCTGATCTTATCTATAATTCAATACTATTGAACATAATTCAATTTAACATAAAATGCATAACATACTGTTGTATAATAAGTTTTTATAAGCTAGTTGTTAAGACGCTAAAACCAGTTCTGCAATATAAGACAAGATCTTTTATCTGGATATTTAGCTTTTTTGTAGTCTAATTAAACTAATAAATTGAATATATTCAGCATGTTGGCTCATTCATTTATATTAAAAATTGCCTGAACCCCTTGTAGTTATTGACATCAATTAGCTATTTGACCGATTTGTTGGTGCTCTGTGTTGAAATCTGGAGTTAAATTAAGGTATTTCCCTTATTAAGGGAAAGCTACGTAAGTTAGTTTTAGGGAAATAGATTTCAAATCCTCTGCTTTTTAACTTTGATCTGAGTCGCCCTAAAAAATATGAAGCAACTTCTGATAAACTAGTTTGTCGTTTAGCTATTAGCTATATGAAGTTACCAACTTGGTTCACAGCTTTCGCGAATATCATTGACCGACATACTTGAACGCCCTCGCAATAACACCCCAGACTTCCCGCCAGATGTCCCAGACCTTCGCCAGACTTTTCAGACTTTATTATTTTGATTAATAAGCCATTTTTGCTAAATCATCTATCGTAATAACCTTAGGTTTGTCAAACTGTAAAATAAGATCTAAATATATTTGAATATTAACTTTTTGAAGATTGTTAACATTAGTATCGCCACCTGCAACAAGTGTTGGAATAAAGCCAAATATTTCATCACTTTCTAATGGGCCAAGCTTATTAACTGCAGATTCAAACATTTCATCATTCGTATCATCATCTTCAATATCAAGACTATAAGGTGATTTGGTCGCAAAGAATAACCCAATTTGTTTTTCAAGCTCTATTTGTGGATCTAAATTACTTTTAATGATCCAGCCATTCATTGCGTTTATTTCATAACTACGCCCTTTCACTTCATCCCAAACAAATAAATCTCCATATCCACTTTTAGCTATAACGTGGAACTTATTATTTTTTATATCAATTGAAGCTAGAGTAAACCACTTCTCTAATATAACTTTGTATTCCTCAGGATCAACGACTGAGAATAAACCATCTAAAAAACTACAAAACCCAAATTCCTCCCATAGCTTTAATAAGACTTTTGGGAGTTTATTTACATAAGTATTAATATATCTTATGTCAGGTTTCCTTGAATTCTGTGGTTCTTCAAATTCGTCCAAAAAGCTATCTATATACCTGTTCATTCAATTCCTTATATTTTACAGCGAGAAAGACTTACATTCACATTTACATTTGGACCATATTTTCCATAACATCTTAACTCTATGTTTCCATTGAAAACCTATTGAATGATAATTGAAATTTGGATTCAGATCTGATCTATAATTAAATTTAACATAAAATTCATAATAGACTGTTATATAATATGTTTTTGACGCTTAAATTATTTTGGATAAGTTCTTTGTTAAGGCGTTAAAATCTGTTCTGCAATATAAGACAAGATCATTTATTTCGGGCTTTCGAAATTTAGTATGCTAAATAAACCCATAAATTGATTACTATTAGCATGTTCAGATCATTCATTTTTATCAAAAACAGCTTGAATCCCTTGCTGTTATTGACTTCAAGAGATATTTTTTCGATTACTAGGCGCTCTGTGTTGAAATCTGGAGTTAAATTAAGGTATTTCCCTTATTAAGGGAAAGTTACGTAAGTTAGTTTTAGGGAAATAGATTTCAAATCCTCTGCTTTGTTAACTTTGATCTGAGTCCCCCTAAAAAATATGAAGCAACTTCTGATAAACTAGTTTGTCGTTTAGCTATATGACGTTGCCAACTTTGTTCTCAGTTTTCGCGAATATCATTGACCGACATACATGCTGACTTTTTGGGTAAACTCGTTTGTAAGTTTCGTTGTAAAGCAAGGTTAATGTAATTATATAGTTGAACAGTTATTTCACTGCTGATTACTAATTCTTTTTCGCTTCTACTTGCAGCAATACTTCTCGCTTCAGAATATAATGCAGATATTAAATGAATAGCATCATTATTCATTTCAGAATCAAAATCAGTTAACGTTTCAGTCAACTCATTAAACTGCATATCAAGTGCCACCAAGAATTCATGTAATTCATTTTCAAAACAATCACCGTAATGGTTTTTGATACCAAGCTCTTTCAATTATATTTGAATTTTTTGTATGTGATTGTTAGCTTTTTATGATGATAACCATCAATCTCAGGCATAAAATATTACTTGGATCGCTTTTGTAAAGTTAACAACATTTTTACCAGCAATTGGTTGATATAAGCAACTTGCCTGAATTGGGTTATATCAACAGTAAACAAGCCAGTGCTTTAATTGGTGTTGCTCCGATAAATAAAGAAAGTGGACGATTTAAAGGTTACCGAAAGATACAAGGTGGACGACCACAAGTCAGAACCGTTTTATACATGGCTATGATGTCAGCCATGCAATCTAATCCTGTTTTTAAAGCGACATATCAACGTTTATTAGCAGCAGGAAAACCTAAAAAAGTCGCCATGATTGCCTGCATTAGAAAGATGATTATTATCTTAAATTCAATGCTAAGAGATGGTGTTTTATGGGAAGCGCCAAAAGTTATAAATTAACTATTGACGCCATAGTCTCTTGTTATCTCACTGTTCTACAAACTCAATCACTTTTTCTATTCGTCTATCAATTTTATTATTCGATAAAAATCCATATACGCTATCCTCATAATGAGGAGCTATGACATAGTAAGTCTCACTTGATTTTTCAACTTTAACTTGAATAATATCTTCTTTAACAAGCCGCTGGAAAAAAGTTCGATTAATAGATTTAATTCGAGTGGACATCTTTATGTAATCAAGCTTTTTATCTGTAAAAGTCCCCCGATGAAAAAAGCTATTTAAGAAATTTCTCACTTCATTTTCAATTAGAGCACGATCTTTCTCTGATTTTTCTTCTGCTCCCGCAATTACAAGCTCTAAATCACCAAGACGACAGGATTTAAATTCCCCTTTAGTAAAGCTTTTTGAAGGATTGTCGTTATAGCATGACTCAAAAAAACAATTATTAATTTTCGTAGATTCAAATTTTGATTTAGAAAAGTTTTTATACCCAACAAATCTAGAATCGACAATGTTGATTCCAACTAAATCAATAGGCGTATTGTCTCCGTAAATAGCCAAATTTTTAATAACAGAATTACTTTCAAAAATATTTTTTAGTAAGCTTGTAAACTGTTCTTTTGAGTTATTACATTTACTACTGATAGAACAGAGTTTAACTAGAAAAGCAATGGCTCTAAAATGGCTATCATTATTTGACATTACATCTGGTGGAGATATTTCAGACTTCAGGTTAGAAATAATACTTCGCGCACTATCTAATAATTTATCTTGCTTATTTGAATAGTACTTAGCAGTGCCTGACATAACCTCATTTTCACCATAAGCATTTTTTGCCAAAAGTTTGATTAAGTCGTCATTCAATGACTTAGCATTTATTGAGTTAATAATGTATAAAGATTTAAAGTAGTCGGCTATAAAATCGTACTTGAAACGACATAAATCCCCATCGATAACTAGTAACGGGTTACGTAGCATTTTAGTGAAAAGTTCACCACTATTATCACCACCCAAAATATTTACAACATCTTCAAAGTCAGATTTTAAAAAATGATCTTTGTGTGTTGATGATATTTCTAGGAAGATTTCCAGTACATCTTCAACTGGAATTTCAATTTTTTGTCTTTGCCATTCTCTTCTTAGAACGGAATATACTAAATAATCCGTTATGTCCTCATTACTTTCATATTCCTTACCATCAAATGATAAATCTATATTCACTTCATCATCCGAAGAGTCCTCTGCTAACGAAGAGAGTAAATCCACAACAAATGGTAAAATTCTTTGTTTTTCATCTGATATGAGTAAAGGCCTGATATTTGAAAGAACCTTCTGTTTCAAAGCGTCTGGTTGCGCTAATCTTCTAAATCTACGAGTTAAATAGCTTTCGCACGCAGATTCATCAAAACCTAACAATTGGTACTTATCTAAATGCTCGAATTTTTCCATTAATTCTAGATCGAATACATCATTTCGTGAGGTAATTACAATTTTGCAAGAAGCTAACTGACGATTTAGATCTTCAATTGATTTCAAGAAAGAATCAAGATTAAGAGTCTCAGGAAACAGAGATATAATTTCATCCATACCATCAATAACAAGTACTAACCTACCAGTTATCAAAGCTACTTCAAAAGTAGCCTTATCATATGTTAATTGAGTATCTCCTTGAGCTGAAATAACTTGCGAATATAGCTCATACAAATCATATACTGATTCAATTTTACTTTTATCAATCCCATCTACATGAGCACTTTCACGTAATTCTTCAGATTGGATAAATACTGAAATGGCACTTTCTGGATTTTGATACTCGCTTGCAATATATTGACATAGAGTTGTCTTTCCCGTTCCCCCTGGAGCAATAATCACTTTGGCGGAAGCTTGAACATCTTTGTTAAGTTCTGCTTTTAAGAAATCAAAAGCAGGCCCTTTGGAAATAGATTCATCACCTATAGTAAGTAAGGGTTGGTCGATAAAGAATTTTTGCTTATAAATTCTTGATGGGACTTTAGCATCATCCTCTATGCAATAATCCCAAATATAATCTGAAAATGTAATTTCATCTATTGCAAATTTACAGCCATTTTCAGTTAAAAGCTTACCTATATAACCCTTTTCACCCTTTCTAGATCTCAATATAATTAAACGAGTAATACTTGTTTTATTATCCTTAATAACCTTACATAGTTTTTGGATAGTAGGTTTTAAAACGATATTATCAAAAAGGAACAAATAGTGGTTTATCGCTGGAGACTTAGTTTCCCATAATTCGAATTTAATTCGATTACTACCTGAAAAATCAGTCGTTTCATTTCTATCAAAAACTAAACTTCTTTTCTTATGATTGATTTTTAAAAAGTCATCTATTTTTGTAAAGTCTTTATGTATTGGTTTTTGGGTAATAGAACGTTTTTTTGTAGGTCTAATAGTTTTAGAAGTACCATTTATATGATTTATTAAATCTATAAATGAAACCTCATATTTAGACTCCTCACGGAAATCAATATAAATTTATCCTTTAGATAATTCGGTAACTCTGTCCCCTCACATAACACAGGGATTATATTACTTTTCCCTTGAGATAGAGATTCTTCCCAGTGACGAGCTGAAGACATTTTTGTTTCTATCCCTACGCCTCCAAGTCGCTCATTCGCTTTGTTTACGTACTGTGAAGTCACTAACATGATTATAATATCGTTTTCAAAGACCCCTTTTTCCATGAAGTGATTTTTATCTTCAAATGAGTCTAAATCATACTGATCAAAGGTAATATGTAATTCAAAGTACTCTTCTAATTGATTAGATAATTTTAATGCCCACTCTTTATGACTCTCAGAGTCCCAGCTATAGCTGATAAATATTTTTTTATTGTCCATTTGTAAACTCTATTCAGAGTACTCCATTGAAGTGTATTCTGGTCTAATTGAACCGGACACTTTAATTCTGGATAATACTATCCACTATCGAGGTGATCATGAATACAAAACGTCAATACAGAACTTATACCAGTGAATTTAGAACCGAAGCATTATCGTTAATCAGTGAGCAGGGTTATACCGTTCAAGAAGCTGCATCCGCTTTAGGTATCACAACTAGCCTACTTTATAGTTGGAAACAAAAAGCAGAAGAGCATATAAATTCAACAGTAGATTCTGATGAACGAGCAGAGCTATTAGCCCTGCGTAAAGAAGTTAAACAGCTGCGTATGGAGAAAGAAATATTAAAAAAGGCCAGTGCCTTCTTCGCAAAAGAAATGAAATAAAGTTTCGATATATTCGGGCATGCCGTTCTAAATACCCCATAAAGTTGCTTTGTAATACGCTGAAAGTCAGTCGTAGTGCATTTTATGATTGGCTTGAACGGCCAGCTAAAATAATTAGTGAAGAAGAGCTGAACCTATACCGTACTGCACGGAAGCTGTTTAAACGCAGTCGTGGTAGCTTAGGGTCTCGTCAGCTGTGCAAAAAGTTAAGAGCTGAAGGCTTTAATGTGGGCCGGTATCGAACACGTAGCATTATGCGGAAGTTAAAGCTTATTGTGAAGCAGCGGCAGGCTTATAAAGTGACAACAAAGCGTAAGCATAGCGATAGTGTTGCGGATAATGTTTTAAATCAGCAGTTTAACCCAACCCAGGCAAACTTGGTTTGGGCTGGTGATGTAACATATTTAAGAACTAACCAAGGCTGGATGTACTTAGCTATTGTCATGGATTTATATTCTCGACGTATTGTTGGCTGGGCTATCTCACCGCGAATGACGGTTGATTTGGTTGAGCGTGCGTTACAAATGGCTATTAATATTAGACAACCGAGTTCAGGGTTGCTGTTTCATAGTGATCGAGGCTCTCAATATACGAGTGGTAGGTTTAGTCGGTTACTTAGTAAACATGGTATTACAGCATCAATGAGCAGCGTTGGTGCTTGTTTAGATAATGCAGTTGTAGAACGATTTTTTGGTAGTTTAAAGAATGAGTGGTTATTGAATATTGTGCATTTAACACGAGAATCAATGAAGGCTGATGTAGAAGAATATATCCGCTATTACAACCATGAGCGACTCCATACAACACTCGGAGATTTAACTCCGATTAATTATGAAAATTTACAAAGTCAGGTGTCCAGTTGTGCTTGACCAGAATAGTAACTGAAGATAATCACTAGCAGGACTTTCAAATCCAGTAATCCCTGCACTTGCTGTTATAGGAATAAATTTCATTATAACTGATATTCCGCACCGGTTTTAAGAATAAATTTGCCTGTATCTATCCCCCAGGCAATCAACAATAACTTGTTGCCGTTCTTGCCAATTTACTACCATAGGCGACTGGCTTTCCAGGTAGATTATCGTAACTCCTTGGAAGCATTGAAATACCCAGCGAGCGGTTGGATTCTGGGAAGGCTTTTTCTTTTGATCCGGGAAGTAAAGGTCTTTTTCCTTTAGCTTTTTGCGGATCAGATGCTCTAAGGAAGCGTATACCATCAAACAGGAAGTCATTACCATTAACAGCGCTTCTATTCGCTCTGGCTTTTTGATGAAAATTGAGCTTGTTAAGAAATCCGGACTTTTTAAAAAACGGAACCCTTTTTCAACTGATTGCTGCTCTTTATAAGTTTTAAGCACCTTATCCATTGTCAGGCTTTCATCAAGATCATTTGTTGCAATAATAAAGAAACCTAATTGTTTAAGTGCATTATCCCTTCTATCAAGAGGAGTAAATAAATTCCCTGTTATTTTGTATTCAACTCGCTCGGGAGCTTGCCCTTTTTTAGGTTGTCCTTTCTTGCCATAGATAGGGATCTCAACGGTTTCATCAATAACATCACAGTAAACTTGTTTCTTTCTCCACAACTCAACGGCTTGCTCTGCATCATGTTGACAGGCAAACCTTTGTTGTGAGAGTTTTTTAAAGGTCTTACGCTCCGCATCTGCTTTCTTCAGCATGCGTTTTGTTAAACTATGTGTTTCACGCTTTCTCGCTTGTTCAGTGCGGATCAATAGCCACCTCTGCTTTATATCGCTGTAAGTCGATTGGTGCCAAGCTCCTGAGTAACCATTCCCCATATTTTTAAAATCAAGTTCAGAAGCCTGATTAATAAGGACTTTAGCTTCCCTCAATTTATGTGGGACACGCGTGATAAATAACTGATTTAGTTCATCCAACTCAGTAATGGTATCTTGCACATATAAGGCTGCATCTGCCACTAAATAACGGCAGGACTGCGCGGCTTTTAGACTTTTTATATGGGATTTGACTATCTCCTTGAATCCTTCCATATCATTAATGTTGCCACTGGCTGGCTTCATATAAACTGGGATCCCGGATTGGTTCTCACAAATCAGGTTGAGTACGACCTGATTAAGTTCAGGACGATGATCACGTGAATAGCCTTTGGTAATTTGAATAGGGTTAAGATCATCTTCATCATCGGATAACTTTTCCATACCATCGTAGTGAAAGCTTGTTGAGTCGAGATGAACAGAGTTGCATGGTAGCCCTAAGTGTTTAATAACAGCTTCACCTATATCTTGGTATAGTGATGAAACACCATGTTCGTATAGTGCATCAAGGCAACGACCTAACGCATCATCATTGATGTATTCAGCTTTTACTTCAGGGGCAATCAGACGGTCTAATGGTTTATCAGAAAAATACTCGCGATACATATGCAGTGTTCTGCCGGTAAATCCCAACCCATTGATTATCATAGCAATGAATAAGTTACCGAAACTTATTTTCCGCTGTTCACTTGTGCCAAGTGCTTGATCGATGATATTGGCAAGCTTGATTTCCTTACAAAATCCAGCAACTAATCCATGGTGTTCAAGTGATTTCGTGTATGGGTAAGTCATGATTTATCTCTTTGAAAAGAAAGTAATAGATCAAAATTGAGGATCCCGGTCAACAATTTTTTGAAATATCTGGATGTTTCGCTAGCCAGATCACGATTTCATAGCCATTTCATAGCCAATAGTAATAAAAATTCAGGTGCGGAATAACAGATTATAATAATAACTGTATAAAAACACAGTTGAATTATAATGCAGTTAACAATAAGCACAAGTAAATATTTACAGAGCAATATCGGTTATTATTATATTGAACAAATAGGTGCTCATTACTTTTTGTTATAAAGCTATAATTGAAAGGGATGAACATTCGGTTTTTCTTATGTACTTGACGCTTACCGTGTTGATAATTTAATTAATTACTTTTTTATATATTGTTGGCGGGATTTGCTGAGATAGAAAATATTTTATTCCACCCTTTTCATTTCTATTGAGTTTTTATTTTGCTATGTCGCAATATTCTTTGCGCAATAAATGGTAGGAAACCTAATAATGTAAATGACAAAATTAGTTCAATAGATAATATATTTGCTAAGCTATCAATTTGTGATAATTGAGTGCCTGCATTTACATAAGCTGATGTCACAGCACTCATTCCAACGAAGCTCACCCAATAAAAAGTCCATGGTTTGATTGTCGTTACCCCCATTAAAATATTAACTAAAAAAAATGGAATAACGGGAACAAGTCGTAATGAAAACAAATAGAAGGCGCACTCTTTCTTTAGTCCTTGATCAATAACGGCAAGTTTCTCGGGAAAACGATTGTAAATTATTCCTCTTAATAAATAACGAGAAATAAAAAACGCAATCAAAGCGCCGATGCTTGAAGCAAATAATGCTATAACAATTCCTTCAAACAAACCAAATAGAGCCCCTGCCGTCAAAGTAAACAATGCGGAACCGGGAAGTGATAACGCGGTAATGATAATATACAAAAAAGAAAATAAACCAATCGCCATAAATGGAGACGCTTCACGCCATATTTTAAAATCAACTATTGAGGCTTTTAGTTTTGTTAATGTAAGAAAATGGTGTAAATCGAAATACACAAATAAAATAACTGCAATAAATAAAACAAGTAATAATATTAATTTCTTAGTATGCATGTTAAATGTGTTCCTGAGATACTTTCTGTGGTCATTTAAATGTTGGTAGGATAAACCAGACGTTTATTTTAATGTAGAGCATTATGAGGGGAAATTGTATTACACACTAGCGAAAATGGAATTTTTATCTTGTTGATTTCGTTTTAAAGCTTTACATGCACGTGTATAGAGAGTCGCAAAATTGTCATTATCGTGTAGATCTGCACTACCGATATTACAAAATACGTTAAGTGCTGACAGGAAAAAGTTTTTTGAAATCTTTTTTTGAATATTTTGAATGACTTTAGTTGAAGGTAATTTGTGTGCATTATTTAATATGATGGTGAATTCATGATCACTTAAACGAAATACTTGGTCATCTTCGCAAATACAACCGAAAAGTACTTTTGCAAATTCTTTGATAATGACGTCAGATGTTTGCTGATCAACGGTATGGACTAACATTTCAAAACCATCAAGCGCGACCGTTAATAATGAAAAATCCTGTTGAAGTTCCAAATTCCTATTCACTGAATTTAAAAATGCATTAGAAAAATTTAAAGTATTAAGTGTTGAATTGTCATCATCTATATCAAATACTGATTTCATTATCGGTCCACCTTAAATAATAATATTCGGTAAATGTATTTAAAGATAAATTGTTCGTATTAATAATTAATCTAAATTTATCTCATGTCGTCAACTATATTCATCATAATAATTAGTCACGTTAAGCTACGTGCGCAATAGCCAGTAATTCGACATCGCGTAATCTTCTAAATACCTGTTGTTGCTGATTACAAGTTGAAGTATATACAGCATCAATAAGTTGTTTTATGTTGTTGGAAGATAGAATTTGTTGTTGTGGCATTAATAGCTGTTCAAATTTATCCATCATTGCAATGTGATCATGTCCTAACTGACAATGAATATTAAATTTTCTGAGTAAATCTGATGATGTAATTGAACGATCAATACGATTAACTATTTTTGAAATCGTTGACGATATAGAAGTTCCTTCTGTATTTGCCAGTAAGATAAAAAAGCGGTTATCTCCGCATTTATACACTTTATCTTCATCTCTAATAGAATGATTCATAATAGTGGCGAATTCTTTTAACAGTTGGATTTTTTGTTTTGTGGTTTTGATAGAAGGAGAGTCAATACCAATTAAATCTAATACTAAAGGTATGAAAATACGCCCTTCATTTAGATTATTTCGGAATGTATTTGTTAAAGCAATTGAGAATTTATATTCTTTAGCAAATCCATAAAATTGTTCATTGGTCATAACCGAATTCATGAATAAATGTCCTGCTATTATTTAATAAAATATTGTCTAGATAAATTTAAAACAAGATTAAATCGACTACTGTATGTTTTTGTTTTTAATATATCTTTAACTGATCAAATACTGCTAATTAAATAATTTACACTTTATTAACATGCAATACAATGTGCAAAGAATGTGCAGTGAGCGTCTTTGATGTTAATTAAGGTATTTATAGCACTACTGTGAGGATGAGTTCAGGTTTTAGATCAATAATTTGATATTTAGGTTTAGTTTTATTGGTTATTACATGCATTAAACGGCGGGTTAATTTGATGGATTACCTTTTAATTGGAAGGAAGCGTTGTTATTTTTTATATCAGTAATGAAAGTATAAGCTGGCCAATAAATTAAGTGGCCAGCTTTACGTAAATTAATCGATACCTGCAACACGGTATTTCTTATCTAACCATTGGTTAATGACCAATGCTGCTAGAATAATTAAGCTACCAATTACTAATCGCGGTATATCGGCATCTTTATTCCAAATTAATAAATTAACCAATATACCAGCGGGAATAAGTAGATTATTCATGATGGCTAAGGCACCGATATTAACCATGGTTGCGCCTTTATTCCAAAGGAAATAACCAAGCCCCGAGGCAATTGTACCAAGGTAGATTAAAATCCCCCATTGTACATTTGTTGTTGGTAGCTTTTCAGTATTGCCGAATAAGAAGTAACAAATGCTCGCAACCACAAATGCGCCTAAGAAAAACCAAGCGAAAATGGTCTTTTGTTCTAATTTATTGTCATCCATTAACCGTTTATAGGTCACTTGGCCAATAGCGAAACATAAATTTGCGCCCTGCACCATAAAAAATCCGATAACAAAATTACTATCTAATGTGTTGTAGCGTATTGCGACTGCCCCACTTGTGGCAATTAATGCCGTAATAAGAAAATGAGGATGAAAGCGTCGACGTAACCCATCGTTAATTAAAGTGACATAGATGGGTGTCAAAACTGAAAACAATAGCACTTCTGGTACGGAGAGAAATAAGAATGAATGATAATAAAAAACATACATTAGACCTAATTGAACAGCCCCCACTCCCATGAGTTTAATTGCTAATCCTGAATTCATATTACGGAAACGTAAAAAAGGTAAAAAAACTAATGTTGCTAACGCAATGCGAATTAATACAGAAAACCAAGCGTCGACTTGGCCTGCAAGGTATACACCAATTAAGCTAAATGAAAAAGCCCATAATGCAGTTGTAGCTAAAAGATAAGGCATGAATTTATTCCGTCTGTTATTTGATAGACGATATAGTATAGGATATAAAGGAAGAGTAAAGGAACAAGTGGTTAATATTTAACCGCTTGTTCAATTATTTTTTATTTAAAGGTGTTTTTGATTGAATTTAGAACAGATTCAGTCGATTATGCTCCCAATAATAATTTATCATCGTCTAATTCTTCACCATCATTGCGCGCTTGAGCAAATAAGTTAAGTAAATCTTTTACTTCATAGCCCTCACGTTTATCACCGGATAAGTCAAAAATGATTTTGCCTTCGTGAAGCATAATTGTTCGCGAGCCATGATCGAGAGCTTGGCGCATAGAATGCGTTACCATCATGACAGTTAATTGCTTTTCGCGGATAATTTGTGAAGATATATCCATGATTAAAGCGGCAGTTTTAGGATCAAGCGCAGCAGTATGCTCATCAAGCAATAAAATACTGCTTGGCTGAAGTGCAGACATTAAAAGACTGACAGATTGTCGTTGCCCCCCAGAAAGTAATCCCATTTCTGCATCTAACCGGTCTTCAAGTCCAAGATTAAGACGACTAAGCTGCTCACGAAAAATTTTACGTAAATTATTATTTAATGCTAAAGACAAGGTGCCTCTTTGGCCTCGGCCATAGGCAAGTGACATATTTTCTTCAACGGTTAAATTACCACAGGTTCCTGCTAACGGATCTTGAAAAACACGAGCAATATCTTTAGTGCGCCCCGTTGCCGGAATATTTGTCACATTGCGTTCAGAAAAAAATATATTGCCATGTGTTGATTGAATATCGCCAGCAATAGTATTAAGTAAAGTTGATTTACCAGCCCCATTGGAACCAATAACCGTGACAAACTCACCGCTAGGAATAGTCAGATCAATACCACGTAAAGCCAGTTTTTCAGTTGGTAATCCGTGGTTAAAAGTAACGTGTAAATTTTCACAACGTATCATTATTTCGCTCCTCTTGCTTTTTTAGCTTTCCATTCGCTACGTAATTTTGGAAATACTAATGCCAAGGCGACTAATACAGCCGTGAGTAAGTTTAGATCCGATGCTTGAAATCCAAGAAAATCTGCATTTAAAGCCATTGATACTGCGATACGATATAGAATTGAACCAAGGATACAGCTCATGACAATCACAAGTATGGAACGTGTTGCGAATAAAGATTCACCAATAATGACCGCTGCTAATCCAACTACAATGGTACCAATACCCATTGTTGAGTCTGCAAAACCATTCGTTTGAGCAAACAATGCGCCAGCTAAACCTACTAACCCATTAGATAAAGCTAATCCGACATAGACCTTTTCATTAACAACAATACCATTTGCTTGAGCCATCCGTTTGTTGGAACCAACAGCACGCATTGCTAATCCGTATTGTGTATTGAGAAACCAAGAAACTAATAAGCCACCAATGATTGCACAGACGGCAACAAAAATGACTTTCATATACATGGCTGGAATACCTAAGTTTTCGAAAGGACTCAACATGGTAGGTTCCATAATTAACGCGACGTTAGGTTTCCCCATAACACGTAAATTAATAGTATATAAAGCAGTCATTGTTAATATACTGGCAAGTAAATGCAGTATATTAAATCGTAAGTTTAGCCATGCTGTAACAATACCAGCAGAAGCTGCAGCTAATGTGCCTAATAATGTTGCAAGATAAGGATTAAAACCAGTGACTATAAGGGTTGCAGTAACTGCGGCGCCCAGGGTGAAACTGCCGTCGACCGTTAAATCAGGAAAGTCGAGAATACGGAACGTGAGGTAGACACCCATGGCAACTAAGCCATAGATGAAACCTATCTCTAATGTTCCTAAAAATGCAAAAAGAGACAAAATAATATACCTTAAATTTATTCGATTATTTTAGTTGCGCGAGAAAGAACCGTTGAAGGAATTTCAATACCCATTCGTTTAGCCATAGTTGGATTAACATAAAGGTTTGTACCATTCGCCATTTTAACATCGATATCGCCAGGTTTTTCACCTTTTAAAATACGCACAACGATATCACCTGTTTGGCGGCCTAAATCAAAGTAATCATAACCAACTGCGGCAATTGCCCCACGAGAAACTGTATCTGTATCACCGGCAAAAACGGGAACTTGTGCATCAATCCCAACTTTCACTACAGATTCAACGGCACTAATAATAGTATTATCAATTGGGCAATATATCGCATCAACTTTGCCAACTAATTGTTTTGTTGCAATCATAACATCGGAAGATCTTGGCGCTGCAGATTCAACAATTTCAATTCCCATTTTTTTAGCTTCTTCTTTTATCACGGCAAGCATTGAAACGGAGTTAGCTTCACCAGGATTATAAGGAACACCGATTGCTTTGACCTTTGGAATAAATTCTTTGATTAACGAAAGATGCTCTTTAACATTAGCCATATCAGAAAGCCCGGTGACATTACCACCTGGTTTTACTAAACTAGGAATTAATTTTGCACCAATAGGATCGGTAACAGCAGAAAACACGACGGGGATTGTGTCGCTTACCGTTACTGCTGCTTGTGCTGAAGGTGTTGCAATTGCGACTATTATATCAGGTTGATCACCGACCATTTTACGTGCAATTTGCGCTGCAATATCAGGTTTTCCTTGTGCGCTTTCGTAGGTAAATTTCAATTCATCACCCGTGTAACCATTTTCAGTTAAAACTTCTTTGACCCCATCTCGAACTGCATCAAGCGCAGGGTGTTCGACGATTGCTGTAGTAGCAACATAAACGGGTTTTGCTTGTAGACCGGCACTTAATATAGCGGCAGATAACATTGCGGTTTTAAAAATAGAACTTAATTTCATATAGAATCCCTTATAATGAATTTGTCTTAGTAAGACACGTGGTAATAAAATAATAATATTCAACTGTAGCAGTAAGTTTGCGTTAAAAACAAGCGGTTTTATGTTGTCAATTAGACATAATGTTTAATCGATAAATAAATGTACAATTAAAAGTAAGTGTATGTCCCCTTTTCACTATTTAACGAGTGTATTTTCGATTTTATGCTCAGTAATTTTTTGCGTGCGTAATTGTAATAGTGCACCTTAGTTGCGTTTTGTTTTCAAGGTTATTTTATTGTCTAGTTTGCTAACTGTAATTTATCTAGTCTGTTAAGCGTTATTTACACTAAACAGTGTCTTTTTTATGACTTTTAATTTTCACGTTATCGGTAAGAAGTGAGTCTTAATGGTGCGCCAAATCGATAATATCAAAAATAAATGAAAAAATTTGAATTGGCTTTTATATGATTACCCTATCAAACTCTGATACTATTCGTGACCATAATCAAATCGTTGTGGTTTTATGACATAAATTCACAACAAAACTTGTTTATATCTCTTTCTTTCACTACCAACATAGTCTATTTAAACTGGCTTTCTAAAGGATATAATTTATGAATCTTGCTGAAAAAGTATTAGCTGTTAATAATGATTTACCAATTCGTACGGATCAACCTGTTCACAGTGGTAAAGTACGTTCTGTTTATTGGTTAACTGAAGCTGATAGCAAACGTTTAATCATTGAAAAAGGATACGATGTAGCTGCCGATGCCCCACTTGCTATTATGGTAATCAGTGATCGAATCTCAGCATTTGATTGTATTTGGCATGGTGAAGGCGGTATGAATGGAGTACCTGGTAAAGGTGCTGCATTAAATGCAATTTCAAACCATTGGTTTAAGTTATTTAAAGAAAATGGTTTAGCAGATAGTCATATTCTTGATATTCCACACCCTTTTGTTTGGATCGTTCAAAAAGCTAAACCAGTGATGATTGAAGCTATTTGCCGTCAGTATATTACTGGTTCTATGTGGCGCTCCTATGAAAAAGGTGAGCGTGAATTCTGTGGTATTCAAATTGCAGAGGGCTTAGAAAAAGATCAGAAATTACCGGAACTCCTTATCACACCTTCAACAAAAGGGATTTTAGAAGGAATTCCTGGTGTACCGGCCGTTGATGACGTTAATATTACGCGTCAAAATATTGAAGATAATTTTGCTGCTTTTAATTTTTCTAGTAATGATGATATTAATTATTATGAAAAATTATTAAAAGAAGGCTTTGATGTAATTAGTAATGAATTAGCTAAGATTGATCAAATTTTTGTTGATACTAAATTTGAATTTGGTTATGTCAAAGATAAAGCAGGTAAAGAAAAACTAATTTATATGGATGAAGTTGGCACACCTGATTCATCACGTATTTGGGATGGCGCAGCATTTAGAGACGGTAAAATTGTTGAAAATTCTAAAGAAGATTTTCGTCAGTTATTATTAAACCATTTTCCTGATCCTGATATTTTATTGAATAAAAACAGAATGGAAGAACGTAGTGCACTAGCAAAAGATAATGCATTACCTGCATCCGTATTAATGAAAATATCTGAAACGTACACAGGCATTGCTGAGAAAATAATTGGTGAGAAAATTGTATTATCAGATAATCCTAAAGCTGAGATTATTGATATTCTTCGTAAAGACTATGGCTTAATTGATTAATCATCACCTATAAAAAAGCAGAGCGACTGCTCTGCTTTTTTAATAACACACTTTGTAACGACTAGAACGAAGGTTGCGCATCCTTTTTCAATAACACACTTCTTATTTGATCAGTAATACTCAAATACATATCCGTTACTTTCTGATTTTCAATTGGTTTTTTCTTCGAGTCTAACCAAGAAATCGACGTACTATTCTCATCTATTTCACCAAGTTGAATAAAGTATTGGCCATATTTCAATTCAAATGGATTGAGGTTATTTTCTGCCCAGTAATCGTCATCTGGCGTTGAATATTCTGCAATAAAGTATCCTAAGTTGCGATCAGTTTCAGTAACTTCAAAATGCAGAAGCTCTAACAAGTTTTCCATCTTATTCCAGGTATCATTAAAATTATTTTCTGCAATCCAAATATTTTGATGGTTTTCATTAAAGCCAAGTTTGATCGCTAATGGTTGTGCGTTTCTGTTGTCTTGCTCTAATGCTTTATTTTTATCATATGCAAATTTCAGTAGATCATTAACAAAGCCAACTTCAATATTTTTTTTACGTTGGGTTGTCATACTGAATTTCATAGGATGCCCATCGTTATTTTCGACATAGGACAATAAATCAACATTCAACATAACACTATGCCCCGCAACTTGTGGGGAAAGTGTAAAACGATAACTTGCATCAATTGATATAACATTATCATTGAACAAATTAGAGAAAACAGTTTTCTTATTATAAACAGTAGTCTCGATTTCAAGCGCAGTTGTATTGACTGTATCTATTTGATGCTCAGCAAGATATGACGTCACTAAATTTATGACTCTCTGTTGCACATCATCACCCGCTTTTGATGCAGTAAACAATACATTAGTTTGAGTTGGATTGGGAACAAGAATAACACCATCTATAATAGGCATAAACTCATTCGGTGGACGAATATCGACATCATCCATGGCAAACCCATTATCAATTTGTTCTGCAGTTAAAGCAGGTAACTGAAATTGATTTCTGGCTTCGTTATTCGTAAAGTTGCCCGTTTGATATGGGGCAACTAATACTGCACTTTCATAATTAAATTCACCATTAGCTTGCACACGATCTTCAAATCGTGTGCAACCAGATAGGGTAAAAGTTACTAAAATAGCTGCAGATATAGTTGTCTTTTTAAATAATAAATTTATCAAAACAATTTAGCTTCTTTTAAGGCATTACGAACAACTTCCCAATACTGTTCAGATAATGTAGTTAAAGGTAATCGACACACTGCATTGGGAATTAAGCCAAGTTCTGCACAAGCCCATTTAACAGGAATGGGATTGGCTTCTACAAAAAGTTTATCATGAACTGGCGATAATTTTTGATCGATTGCTTTTGCACCTTTGGTATCACCAGATAGTGCGAGACGACACATTTCAGCCATATCAGCTGGTGCAACATTGGTCGTGACAGAAATGACGCCGTGCCCACCTTGAAGAAGGAAATCACAACCCGTGCCATCATCACCACTGTAAAGCATGAAATCATCTGATACTAATGCTTTAATTTCAGCTAAACGATTTAGATCACCGGTTGCTTCTTTAATACCGATAATATTCGGTATCTCTGCAAGACGTGCGACAGTTTCTGGTAATAAGTCGACAGCAGTACGTCCTGGTACGTTATAAAGAATTTGAGGTAAATCACTTGCTTCTGCGATGTTTTTGTAATGCAGATACAAACCTTCTTGAGTCGGTTTATTGTAATAAGGGGTAACATTTAGGCCTGCGGCAATGCCTGTATTCGCAAATAATTTACTGAATGTGATGGCTTCAGAAGTCGAATTTGCACCATTACCAGCAATGACTGGTACACGGCCTGCTGCATATTCAAGAACCTTCATGGCAACTTTTACATGGTCATCAACATTTAATGTTGACGATTCACCGGATGTACCAACTGCGACAATGGCAGACGTACCGGATTTTATATGAAACTCAACAAGTTCTTTTAATGCATGAAAATCTATTTCGCCGGTTATATCCATTGGTGTCACGAGTGCGACAATACTACCTGTTAACATCTGAAAGCTCCTATTTTTGATGATGTTATGTTACTTTTGCGCGCCATTAAAAACAAGAGATAAAGGTAATAGATTTAACTTCTTAGAACAAAAACATTAGATTGTTACTTGCGTAAAGTATTTTAGACGTTAACCTAGGCGAATATTGTGCTATATAAGTCAACATTGAGGTCAACCATGCAAGTAACTAGTTATGATGTATCCGTATCAAACTTTCAAGAAATCATTCTAGAAGGCTCAAAAGAAAAACCTGTTATGGTCGTTTTTTGGTCTCCTCAAAGTCAAATTTGCTCAGCTTTGTTACCAACGCTCGATAAATTACATCAACAATTTGACCAGTGCTTTATTTTAGCCCGTATTAACTGTGATGTTGAACAACAAATTGTAAGTCATTTCGGCGTTCAAAGTGTACCAAGTGTTTTCATGTTTAAGGATGGGCAAGGGATTGACGGATTTGCTGGTGAACAAACAGAATCATTTATTAAAGAGTTTATTGAAAAACATACACCAAATGCCGCTGATACATTATTACTTGAAGGCCAAACTTTATTTGCACAGGGACAGTTAGATGAAGCTAAATCTGCTATTTTGTCTGCCAGTAAATTAGCACCTGAAAATAATGATATTAAATTGGCGTTAGCACAGGTTTACCTCGGGTTAGGTGATCATGAAAGTGCAAAACCCTTATTAGATGCGATACCACTTGCAGATCAAAATATGATTTATCATAGCCTAGTGTCACAACTTGAACTTGCAGTGCAAGCATCACAAACACCAGAGATAACAGCATTAGAAGCACAATTAGCAACGGCTGAAGATAAATCGTTCATTGAATATCAACTTGCAATTCAATATAGCCAAGCGAATAGAAATAAAGAAGCACTAACACTACTTTATAACATTCTTGCAATTGATTTAGGTTACGAAAATGGTGATGCTAAAAAGACTATGCTTGATTTATTAGAAACCATTGACGATCCTAAGTTGGTTAGTGAATATCGCCGTAAATTATACAGTTTATTGTATTAATGATTTTATCTAGTGTACTGAAATTTACCATTCAAGCTATAAAGTGTGTCAATTGAATGGTAAACATAGACTGCATTTTGAGTTGAAACATAACGGACAAATCAAAATGTGTTAATAGCGCGGTTCATGTTAAACGTAATAAAACTCATAAGAACAACTGACCAAATACATTCTTTTTGCTAAAATAACTTTTTCTTTTACCCGTGGTGTTATGCTTTCAGATCCTTTAAAAAAACAGATCCGTGAAAATTACGATCTTATCACTCAAGCCCTGCCTAACTTTACAAAACGTAAAGCTCAAAACTATTTGGTTGCAGAAATAGCAAAGGTGTTAGCGGGTGAATATGATAAATCGAGACGTATCCTTGTAGCTGAAGCAGGCACTGGTATTGGTAAATCATTAGCTTATATATTAGCTGCCCTACCCATTGCCAAGGCATCCAATAAAAAATTAATTATTTCAACTGCAACAATTACGTTACAGGAACAGTTAATTAATAAAGATCTCCCCTTCTTTTTACGACACAGCCAATTCAAGTTTTCCTTTACACTTGCTAAAGGTAGACAACGATATTGTTGTGAGCATAAATTATTTAATACGCAAGAAGAAAACCCTCAACCACAATTACTCGATGAAAAACCACAGGCTGGCGACCTATTAGTGTTACGGGATTTAAATAAAGCTTATTTAGCCGGAAAATGGAGTGGTGATAGAGATAGTTGGCCGAAACCTATTCCAAATCGTATCTGGCAGCAAATTGTATCGGATAAATTTAGCTGCAAGCGAGCATTAGCAAACCATCGCCAATGCCCTTTTCATCGCGCTCGAGACGATATTAATAAAGCCGATGTTATTGTCGTGAATCATGCTCTTTTATTAGCTGACCTTGAATTGGGTGGCGGAGTCATTCTTCCAGAGCCAGATAATTGCTTTTACGTATTAGATGAAGCACATCATTTACCCAAAATATCACGTGATTTTTCAAGTGGCAGTCTTTTTCTAAAAACGAGTCAAGATTGGTTAAAAAAAATTAAATCACTTAATCAACATATTAATAATGTGATTAAACGTCAAACTACAATAACACCTGGACTAAACATGCTTGAAAGTGCAGTCGAGATTAGTAAAGATTTGACACTGATCGAGCAGTATTTTAATGCAAATCCAGAATATTTTGCAGAAACAGAGCTAGTCCGTTTTGAAATGGGAGAGTTACCTGAAGGATTAATAATCCCAGCTTGTAATCTAAAGGATGAAAGTAAAAAATGCCTGTCTGCATTGAATAAGTTGACCACGATAATCAATGAAGAAATTAAAGATGGTAATCTTAAACCCTCTCAGGTTGAACCATTATTAATTGAATCTGGTTTTTTTCTTCAGCGTTTAGAAAAAATGGCTGCTCTTTGGCAGATGCTTACCAAAGAACGCAGTAGTAAACATGCCCCAATTGCTGTGTGGGTAGAAAAAACCGCCAATGACATTTCAATAAATGGTTCGCCAATTGAGGTTGGCGGTATATTAGAATATATGTTTTGGTCGCAGGCCGCAGGCGTTATTCTGTGTTCTGCCACTTTAACATCACTCAATAGCTTTGATTATTTCAAGCGCCAAAGTGGTTTAAAAAGTAATGATGGTACGCAATATTTACGACTAAAATCTCCCTTCGATTATCCTGCTATCCCCTTGATAGTTGCTGATATGCAGCTAGATCCCACTCAGCCTAATTTTGACAATGAACTCATTGATAAAATTGATCACTTTATACAGGAGAAACAAGCTAATTTAGTGTTATTTGCTTCCTACTGGCAAATGAATTTAGTGGCTGATAAATTAATGAAAAAGTATGCTGATTCATTATTAATTCAAGGTGATCTATCACGAACTCAATTAATAGATCAACACAAGAAACGTTGTGACCAGGGGTTAACTAGCATTATATTTGGTACAGGTAGCTTATCCGAAGGGTTGGATTTGCCGGGTAATTACTTAACTAATTTAATTATTACCAAACTGCCTTTTGCGGTGCCCAACTCCCCCGTAGAAGAGGCCCATTCTGAATGGATAAAACAACAAGGCGGCAATCCCTTTATGCAATTATCGGTGCCGGAAACGAGCAAAAAACTGATTCAATCATGTGGACGACTTATTCGTAAAGAAAATGATACTGGTCAAATTATTATTTTAGATAAACGTGTAAAAACAAAACGTTATGGCAAAGGTTTGTTGGATTCTTTGCCTCCCTTTAAGATTCAATTCGAGTAAACGTATTAATGACAGAATTAATTTTCGATCCGAGTAATTGGGCGTTGATTGTTGCCGTTGGTTTTTCCGCTGGATTTATCGATGCAATTGTCGGTGGTGGTGGTATGTTGACTATCCCAGCCCTATTAAGTTTAGGTATTCCACCACATTTAACACTTGGTACGAACAAGTTAGCCGGTAGCTTTGGTTCAGGAATGGCTGCATATACTTTTTTCAAAAAGAAATTATTTACCCCTTATTTTTGGCGAAGAAGTTTTTATAACACTTTTATTGGTGCCATGACCGGTACAATTTTTGTCAATTTTATTGATACTTACTGGTTAGAGAAATTATTACCATTAATTATTGTATTTGTTGCGATATATACACTGCTCAATCGACTAGTTGATATAGATAATCATGAATTACCGATACAAAATAAACAGTTAACATTCAAACAATCGATTCAGGGATTTATACTCGGTTTTTATGATGGTTCATCGGGTCCTGGAACGGGCTCATTTTGGGTGATTTCTAATATGCGTTTGTATCATTTGAATATGTTAATGGCGAGTGGTATTGCGAAATCAATGAACTTCACCAGCAATTTTGTTTCATTGATTGTATTCATTTATTTTGGTCAAATCGATTGGTTAATTGGTTTAACTATGGGTATCTGCATGATGCTTGGTTCCTATATTGGTGCTCACTCCGCAATTCATTTTGGCGCTAAATTTATCCGTCCAATCTTTATTAGCATTGTCCTCATTATGGCTTGTAAACTCGGGTACAGTGCATGGATAAGTTAACTCAACATGAGTTGATTGCATATCGCAATTTACTGGATAAGTTAGAAGCGCAATTATTGGATTTAAAAGCACGTTGTGTACAACTTGATAACACGATCAAACAAACCGAAAATCAGTGTTTTGTTTTCGAAGTGCATTTATTTCCAAAACGCTGCTTAACTTTATCCGGCTATCTCGAACAAGTTGAAAAGACTTACCGCTCTCTATGTGATGCTATCAATAAGCAACGACAAAATGTATTGATAAAACATGAATGCGAACGTTTTATTGGGCAGTTTCAGGTGTTACTCAAGTTGGTACAAGGATTAGAAAATGGGGATGCTAAGCTGCTCTATAAATCATACTCTTCGCTTAAAGAGCAAATCTTTCAGCGATTACAAAAACAATACGATTATGAACACCGTTTGTTAAATATGATTTCTGAACAAGAGGATTTATTATTAAATAGTCTTCTTAAAGATAAAGCTTATATCAAAGAAAAAATAGCAGCACTTAAAGTTCGTTACCAGAAATGTAATACCTTTACTCAAAAATTAGAATTTCAGTTAGAAGAGATCCAAGATGACTAAAACAAACAATCAAAATGAATGTTTAGCCAATGCTTCTCCATCAATTAAATTAGCCGTTGATCTCATTCAATTACTCGAAGAAAATCAAATAGAAACGGAAGTCGCCTTAGAAGCGTTGGAGATTGTTACAAAAGATTTTAAAAGAAAACAATGCATTGATAGTAAAAAACTTTAGTCTCAGTCTAGCCTCTGCCGTATCGTAGATAAGTTAGAGGCTATGTAAAGTACAATCAGTAACTTGCAAATCCTTTTATCACTTCGTAGGGAATTGTTGTTACTTTGATTTCTTTAACATGTGCACTGGCAGGCCCCTTATTCAACCACTGTAGCATTTTAGTAACAGCGGTACGACGCCCATAAATAAGAACTTCTACATCGCCGTTATAAAGGTTTTTTGCGTGACCAGTTACATCACACAGATGAGCTTGCTGACTAGTGTAATAACGGAAACCGACGCCTTGAACGTGTCCACTTACAATAACTTTACAACCAATATTATCCATGCAAGTCCCCTATTTTATTCATATTAAATAAAAAACATCACCTCGTTATTATTGATGAATATGCTCAATAATAACGAGATGAATTGCACAAGTATTCACTAAATATTTACTGTTTACGCCAAGTTGTACCTTGAGGGCCATCCTCAAGAATAATATTTAACGCTGCCAATTGGTCACGCGCATCATCTGCACTTGTCCAATCTTTATTCGTACGCGCATCATTACGTTGTTTGATTAACGCTTCAATTTGTGCAACTTCGCTACTACTTTCATCACCCTGCAAGAATTTCTCAGGTGATTGATGAAGTAAACCAAGTACATTGGCAATATTTACTAACAACGATGCTAATGCAGCTGCTTTAGATTTATCGGTCGATTTTAGGCGATTAACTTCTTTTGCAACATCAAATAATACAGCCAATGCTTCTGGCGTATTAAAATCATCATCCATCGCAGTTGTAAATGCGTTATAAAATGGACTTGTTTTATCGATTGCATCAATGTCGATAGGTAAATCACGTATAGCAGTATACAAACGTTCTAGACTTGCACGGGCTTGCTTTAAGTTATCTTCTGAATAATTTAACTGACTACGGTAATGACCTGAAATTAAAAAATAACGAACAGATTCACTGTCATAAACATCAAGAACATCTTTGATCGTAAAAAAGTTATTTAATGATTTAGACATTTTAACTTTATCGACTTGGACCATGCCAGAATGCATCCATGTATTTACATATTTACCATGATGCGCACAACAGGACTGTGCGATTTCATTTTCATGATGAGGAAAAGATAAATCAGATCCGCCACCATGAATATCAAAGACTTCACCAAGGTGTTTGTTATTCATAGCTGAACACTCTATATGCCAACCTGGACGCCCTTCTCCCCAAGGTGAAGCCCATGAAGGTTCACCTGGTTTTGCCATTTTCCAAAGTACGAAATCAAGTGGATCATTTTTACTATCTTCAACTTCAACGCGAGAACCTGCTTTAAGCATTTCAAGGTTCTGACCACTTAATTGACCATATTCATTAAAACTTGCAACGGAAAATAAAACATCACCTGTATCTGCGATATAAGCATTGCCCTTTGCGATTAATTTTTCGATCATATCAATCACTTCTGGCATATGTTCAGTCACGCGTGGTTCTAAATCAGGGCGTGCAATATTTAGTGCATCGAAATCAGCATGCATCGCATTTGTAAATCTTTCGGTTAATTGATCACAAGTTTCACCATTTTCATTGGCTCTATTAATTATTTTGTCATCAACATCGGTAATATTGCGAATATAAGTTAAATCATAGCCACTAAAACGCAGATAACGCGCTACTGTATCAAACGCAACAAAAGTACGTGCATGACCGATATGACAATAATCATAAATGGTAACCCCACACACATACATGCCCACTTTACCTGGTACAAGTGGTTTGAATTGTTCTTTTTGTTTTGAAAGTGTGTTGTATATTTTTAACATATGGGTTCCATGTTCATTGCGATAAAAAAACCTATTCTAACCTGCTGTTAGGACAAATTCATCCTTTGTATTTAATGAATTAACTTGTTCAGGTATGATATTGTCTAAATTTAACAATAGGATTTATTAATGATTACTTTACATACAAATTTTGGCGATATTAAACTTGAATTAAATGCAGAAAAAGCGCCTAACACCGTCGCTAATTTTATTAAGTATGCAGAATCAGGACATTATGACAACACCATTTTTCACCGTGTAATTGATGGTTTTATGATTCAAGGTGGTGGATTTGCACCGGGCATGGAAGAAAAAGAAACGGGTAAACCAGTAAAAAATGAAGCAAACAATGGGCTTTCTAATAAAAAATACAGCGTTGCAATGGCGCGTACGATGGAACCACATTCAGCGTCTGCACAATTTTTTATTAATGTTAATAACAATACATTTTTAGATTTCAAATCAGAAACAACTGATGGCTGGGGCTATTGTGTTTTTGCTGAAGTGGTTGAAGGCACAGATGTTGTAGATGAAATTAAAGATGTCGCAACGGGTAATGCAGGCTATGTACATCAAGATGTGCCACTAGAAGATGTTGTTATCACTAATGTAACAGTAGATTAGATCTAAATGCGTACTCTTTTTATTGCAGATCTGCATTTAAGCGAAAATCACCCGCAAATAACGGCTGCTTTTTTTTCTTTTTTAGAAAAAGAAACGGTTAATATTGATACGCTTTACATATTAGGCGATCTATTCGAAGTGTGGATTGGTGATGATGAGCGTACGCCTTTAATGAATCAAGTTGCCGAGCATTTATCAACTACGTCCCATCAACATAATTTTAATATTTTTTATATTCATGGCAATCGTGATTTTATGCTTGGCAAAAAGTTTGCCAAGCAATCCAATATGACCTTATTGAATGAGCATACTGAAATCGATTTATACGGTCGAAATACGTTAATTTTACACGGCGATACACTTTGTTTAGCTGATAAAAGTTATCAAAAAATGCGTAAAATCATTCATAACCCACTACTTCAGTTTATATTTAATCGACTTCCCTTATCACTTAGGAAAAAAATAGGTTGGAAAATCCGAACGGCTAGCCAATCGAAAAAATCGGATAAACCAAGGTATATTATGGGGGTCACACAATCGGAAGTTGCACGGTTAATGGTTAAACACGATACTTTACAACTTATCCATGGCCATACTCATCAAGTGTCTCAAAATGATTTTGAATTACAAGGTCAACCAGCAACCCGCTTTGATGTTGGAGATTGGTTTAAACAAGTCAGTTTTGTTGAAGCAACGCCATCCCAAACAAAAATTATTATTCACCCAATAAATTATTATGCACCAGAAACGGATGAAGCTCTAAATTCATGAACACATTCGTAAGCCAATAACTTATATTCGAAACGTTCCATCCAACTAAAGATAATAATACCAATCGTAATAATTAGTTGATCTATTTAGCTGGTTAAAATAGTTAATTTCTTTGTTGAAAGTTTCGTTAAGGGAACAACCATTTACATCAACTTTAGCCTCGCACTAAACTATTTTTACTACGCATAAAAAAACCGACATATTTGCCGGTTTTTCCAGATTCGAATGATTAACTAATTAATACTCTGCATAATCTAATGTTATTGCAGCCGCTTCAGCTAAAAATGCATCTTTTGGTTCAAAGTTTTCGGGAATATCATCTAGTGATTTTATTTCCGGTAATCCAGCACGTTTTAAGCGTTCATTAGAGCGCGCTAATAATTTTTGATCTGCTTCTTCACGAGATTTAATACGTTCTTTCTCATTAAGCGAAATTTCCGTTATATCTTTATCTTTATTGTATTCGGCAATATCACTTAGCAAATAATTAAACTCTTTTTCTTTTTTCATTCTGATCTTGTCATCAACGGTTAATTTTTTAACAATTGATTGTAAGTCATCAACGGGTTGATACTCTGCAGATTTAATATTATCCCAAGGTAATGCATTCTTTTCTAAGCTTTCACCGGTATCTAAGTGATCAACGGCACTTGGGAATAATATATCAGGGATAACACCTTTATGTTGTGTACTGCCACCATTAATTCTATAGAATTTAGCAATGGTATATTGTACAGAGCCAATTTTTTCAGCATCTTTATCATAAAAACGAGATAAACGACGGTGTTGTTGAACTGTACCTTTACCGTAGCTTTGTTCCCCAATAATGATTGCTCGACCATAATCCTGCATTGCAGCTGCAAATATTTCAGAAGCAGAAGCACTATAACGATTAATAAGTACCGTTAACGGACCTTCATAGGATATCGCTTTGTTTTCATCTTCTTGTACAATGATTTGATTACGACTATCACGAACTTGGACAACGGGACCGGTGGTAATAAATAACCCTGTTAACAACGTTGCTTCACTTAATGCACCGCCTCCATTATTTCTAAGGTCAATAACGATACCTTCAACGTTTTGTTCTTTAAGTGACGCAAGTTCTTTATCAACATCCACACTTAAGTTCATATAAAAACTTGGAATAGTGATCACCCCAATTTTTTTACCATCAACCATTTCGATACTTGATTTGGCTTCTCTATCTTCTAGATGAATTTTTTCTCTAACAATTTCGACCATTGTGGCTTTGTCATTAGCTTTACCAGAAAGAAGTTGTAGCTTAACTGTCGTGCCTTTAGGCCCTTTGATTAAATCAACGATATCATCTAAACGCCAACCAATAACATCAACAATTTCGCCATCAGCTTGACCAACACCGACAATTTTATCATTTTTAAAAATTTGCTTCGAACGTTCAGCAGGGCCGCCCGGAACTAAACTTTTAACAACCGTATAATCGTCTTCAAGTTGTAAAACAGCACCAATCCCTTCAAGGGATAAGTTCATATCCATATTAAAACGTTCTGCATTCCGAGCAGATAGATAACTCGTATGAGGTTCGATTGTATGGGAATAGGCATTCATAAAGGTTTGAAAAACATCTTCACTTTCGGTTTGAGTTAAATGTTTTACGGCAACATTATAACGCTTGCCTAGTTGTTCTTTTATTTCCGGTAACGTTTTGCCATTTAATTTTAATGCTAAAATATCGGATTTAACTTTTTTGCGCCAAATTTCATTTAATTCATTGGTATCAGCAGCCCACTTGGCGTCACTTCGATCAAATTGATATTTTTCATCTTTGGTGAAATCCATGGTTGTATCTAACAGCGCTAGTGCATAACTATATCGCTCATAACGTCGGGTTAGATTCAATTGGTAGATTTTATAGGCGGGTGCTAATTGCCCCTGCTTTAGATTATCATCGAACATATCTTGATATTGTTTCAAATTATCAATATCTGCTTGAGTAAAAATAGATTTATTATAATCAAGTTGGTCAATGTAGCGGTCAAATACTTTTTCAGAGAGCGAATCGTTAAGCGGAATAAATTTATAATGTGAGCGACTAAATAAATCGCTCACTCTTTTCGCCACTTTAGCGTGTTGCTCTTGTTGATCAAGTTGCGGAATATCTGTAAGTGCGTAATTAACAGGCAGAGCAAAACTAAGGCCAACATACAGCGAGCCAAGACCGACTAATACGGGACGAAAAAATTTATTCATTAATTTACCTTTTATACGATTAGATGTTTCGCTTTTACCTTAACGGTCATACCAGAATCAAGTTGAACTTGAACATCGTCTTTCATGATTTCAACGATAACACCAGAGACAGGAGATTTACCTAGAATGACTTTGACAGCTTGAGAAGGCTTTAGTTCAGCATGAACTGCTTCTTTAAAGTTACTGAGGTCTTCTACGGGTTCTTTTTTAGTAAATGATTTTTTAGTACGAGATGGGATATTTACTTTTTTAGGCGCGCGTTTCGGTTTGTCCGTTGCGTCAGGAGCCACTTTCTTTTTATTCGCGAATGCCTTTTCTTTGCTTTCTTTTAATGTTTTCAAAGCATGTTCAGCATGTTCTTCAGAAACCTCATCACCTTCATTCCCATCAAGATCAACGCGTTTAATTGATTGCTTAACGCTGTGAAGGTAACGCCAACTCAAAGTGTATTGACGTAATGCACCACGTAGTTGAGTTTTACTGACACGTTCATCACCCTCTAATCGAGAAGCAAGTTCTTGGAAAATGCCAATTTTCAAAGGTTTTGCCGGTGTACTTCCCGCTGTAAAACATAAAGGGAATTGCTCAGTTAAAAAAGTAATGATTTGTTTATTATTTGTAAATTTTTCAGTGTTTTCCATGTAAAACCTAATTGTTAGTGCCTGCCATTCAGACGATAGAATGATTTATACCTATTGCGCTTCATCGGTCAAACAACAAAAGAGTAATAGGTATAAATCATTTAATATTCAAAATATCGATATAGTATAGTGATGCGTTACTCAAATGTGAATCTTATTTTGAGTAACTAAGCGTTATAAAAATATGAAATACGCTATTTTTTTAAATATAATGGTCAATACTATCACTCCTTATTAAAAACAAGTAAACTTCGCCCTTCCAAAATATTGTAAATAATGAATACAAATTAATATTAACTTATTGGTGATTAATGCTTTGTGTAATATCGCCCTTACTTGATATCAGAAGAGAACTATAATGAATCCAGAACTACTTTCGCCAGCGGGCTCACTTAAAAATATGCGTTATGCGTTTGCATACGGTGCCGATGCGGTTTATGCCGGCCAACCACGCTACTCGTTACGCGTTCGTAATAATGAATTTAATCTTGAAAAACTCAAAATTGGTATCGATGAAGCACATTCTCAGGGTAAGAAACTGTATGTTGTTTGTAATATTCAACCACATAATTCTAAATTAAAGACTTTTATTCGGGATATGAAACCCGTTGTAGATTTGAATCCTGATGCACTTATCATGTCAGATCCTGGTTTAATAATGATGGTACGAGAAGCTTTTCCCGACATGCCGATTCATTTAAGTGTTCAGGCAAATGCTGTTAACTGGGCAAGTGTGAAGTTTTGGGAATCTCAAGGTATTGAACGTGTAATTCTATCGCGCGAGCTTTCACTCGATGAAATTGAAGATATTCGTCAACATTGTCCGGATATTGAAATTGAAGTTTTTGTACATGGCGCTCTGTGTATGGCTTATTCAGGTCGTTGTTTATTGTCTGGTTATATTAATAAACGCGATCCGAATCAAGGAACTTGTACTAATTCCTGCCGCTGGAAGTATGATGCACATCCGGCGACGGAAAATGAAATGGGCGATATTGTTGCAATTCAGCCAGTTGAACCTACCTTAGGCGAAGGACAAACTAGCGATCAAATATTCCTATTACAAGAGCAAGGTCGTCCAGAAGAATATATGCCTGCGTTTGAAGACGAGCACGGCACCTATATTATGAACTCTAAAGATTTACGTGCCGTGCAGCATGTTGAACGTTTATTACAGATAGGTGTGCAGTCATTAAAAATTGAAGGACGAACTAAGAGTTTCTATTATTGTGCGCGTACAGCACAGGTTTATCGTAAGGCCATGGATGACGCAATTGCAGGGCGCCCTTTTGATCCTAAATTAATGTCAACCTTAGAAAATTTAGCACATCGGGGTTACACCGATGGATTTTTGAAACGCCATACACACGATAAATATCAAAATTATGATTATGGTTACTCAATCAGCGAAACACAACAGTTTGTGGGTGAAATAACAGGCCGCGATAGCAATGGTTTGGCAGAAATTACGGTTAAAAATAAATTTTTAGTCGGCGATCAATTAGAGTTAATGACTCCACAGGGTAATTTAAATTTCACTTTAGAAGAATTGCATACGCGCAAAGGTGAATTAGTTGATGTGGCGCCTGGTTCTGGCCATATTCTCTATATGCCAGTACCAAAAGAAATCGATTTAAATCACGGCTTATTAATGCGTAACTTAGACCTAGGCACAAATACTCGTCATCCACATAGTAAATAATTATGGCATTAATCATTAAAGATACTTGTACAAACTGCGATATGTGCGAACCTGAGTGTCCAAATGATGCTATCTCATTTGGCGACGAAATCTATGAAATCAATCCGCAACTCTGTACTGAATGTGTTGGTTTCTATGAAGAGCCAACCTGCGTTAAAGTTTGTCCGATTAATAATTGTATTATTGTTGATCCGGACAATATTGAAACAGAGGATGAATTACTGGGTAAGTTTGCAGAAATTCATAGTGATTTGCTTTAATCAAAACAATCAATATATGCTTAACTGAAAATGTTCGATAACATAATGTTTTTAAATACATTCCTTTTAGTCAAGTTTGCTTTATATCGTAAATAGTATCATATTGGTAACCTCTCGTTGCTTGAGGCATTATTTATGAGTAAAGGCATTCGTTTTAGAATAAATATTTATCTACTTTTGAAGATTAAAAATACATATGCTTAATTATTTATTACGTCGATTAAATTTATTGCTTATCACCGGATTTATTCTTACGGTATTCACCTTTGTTATTACAAATTGGTCTACCTATGAATATTCATCTACAAGCCCATCTGTTATCGATTATCTACATTATATGTGGTCATTAATTCAAGGTGACTGGGGAATATCAACGGTTGATCAACAACCGATTTTGATGAAAGGATGGTTGGCTTTTTACTCTACATTACAGCTCTGTTTAATCGCATTTCTAGTTGCTATGGTGATTGGTGTGCCACTGGGTATTATTGCAGCGCTTAATCGTAAACGTTTTATCGATTATCTCGCAATGTTCATCATTTTAGTATCGCTTGCTTTACCTTCATTTTGGCTTGGTTTAATTGCAATTATGTCATTGAACTCCTTTGGTATTGACTTTCCTGTTCACCCTTCTGCAAATATGGATTTATCCTCAACATTTTTATTGTTTAATACTCTCTTTAATAACAATACATACACTGAACAGTTATTTTTAGAGCGTTTAGTTCGAATACTGTTATCTGCTTCCGTATTATCGTTTTTTCTATTATCAGAAGTTGCACGTATAACACGCCATTCAATCACATCAATTTTAAAAAGTAATTATATTAAAGCGGCTTATACTAAAGGATTAAATAGTCGACAAATAGTGTTAAATCATGTGCTTAAAAATGCGCTACCTTCCATTATTCTCCAGATAAAAATACAATTGAGCACGATGATTTCTTTTGCCATGGTCATTGAAATTGTATTTACAATCCCAGGCGCGGGCTCCTGGGTCATGCAAAGTGTTAATGCTGGTGATTATCTGGCTTTACCTACGGCAATTATTCTTATCGCCCTATTTATTTCACTTATTAGTATATTAGTAGATATTTTGCTTATGCTTATTTCGCCCGTTAAACGGAAATCATTGTATGTCGGTTAATAAAGAATTTGCGCCAGATAAAATACAATCGCCAATGTATTACATGTGGTTAACATTTAGACGTAATAATATTTCATTTACAGCACTCTGCTTGGTCTTTATGCTGTTATTCATTGCAATATTTGGCAATCTATTGGCGCCTTACGTAGCCCCTCATCATGATATTCAAGAGAATTTACTTCCCCCCTATTGGATTGATGGTGGTTATTCCTTTCATATATTAGGGACTGACTCTATTGGCCAAGATTTATTGAGTCGCTTGATTAAAGGGATCCAATTAACTCTAGGTGGTGCGATTGCTACCACTCTTGCTATCATATTTATTGGTCTACCTATGGGAGCAAGTGGCGCATTAATGAAGGGAACCGTTGCCAGTGTTTTACATCATTTCTTTGATGTGTTTTTAGCTATTCCTGCATTATTAATCGCATTTATGATTGTTTTTCTTTTTGGTGCAAGCTATGAGCATTGCTTATTAGCCGTATTACTTTCCCTATTACCTCAGTTTATCAGAGGGATTTATTTATGTGTTGAAGCAGAGCTAAATAATCAATACATTATTTCACTACGATTAGATGGTGCAACTAATTTACGTATTTTACGCTTTGGCATTATACCTAACATTCTCGAGCCCTTAGTCACACTAACTAATCGAATTTTTACCCTGGTGATATTAGAAATTGCCACATTAGGGTTTCTAGGCTTTGGCTCCAAAGCCTACGATGCAGAATTAGGTTCACTTATTTCAGAAGGAATGGATTACATTTTTTCTTCACCATGGTTAACTTTATTCCCAGGCATCGCCCTTTTTTGCATTGTGTTAATCTTTAATATTCTTGCCGAAGGAATAAGGCATGCAATCATTGAAGTAGAGGATGAATAATGGCCTTACTTGATATACGTAATTTAAGTATTGACGTTGAAACTGCCCAAGGCACCGTTAGAATGATTGATAAGGTATCTTTAACCATTATTGATGGTTCCATTCATGGTTTAGTTGGTGAATCTGGTTCGGGTAAAACGATGATTGCAAAAGCTATTCTCGGCGTCCCAAATCGTAAATGGACGGTGACGGCGGATCGCATGTTTCTTGGTTCTACGGATTTAACCAAGCTATCAACCTACGAACGAAGAAAAATAATGGGAACGGAAATTTCGATGATCTTTCAACGTCCACGCTCCTATTTGGATCCAAGTAAAAAAATCTTTATTCAAATGAATGAAGTCCTACCTAAACCAACGCTTCAATCACGTATTTTAAATAAAATAAAACGTACTAAGTTACAGTCAACAGAAACGCAAATTAAAGACTTATTACATAAAGTGGGAATTCAAAATGATAAAACGGTATTAGCCAGTTATCCTCATGAATTATCAGAAGGTGTTTGTCAAAAAGTGATGATAGCAATGGCGATTGCAAACAATCCTCGTCTCATTATTGCCGATGAACCGACTAGCTCTATGGAAGATGTGACACAGGCACAGATATTTCGATTGCTCTATAAGCTAAATCAGTTACATAATACAACTATCCTTTTATTAAGTAATAACTTTGGGAGTATCAGTAATCTATCTGACTATATTTCACTCATTTATTGTGGACAAACCGTAGAGTCAGGCTCTTATAAACAAATTATAGAATCGCCAATGCATCCGTACACTGAAGCGATGATTAAAACTATTTTAGATTTTGACGATAGTGTTGAGCATAAAAGCACATTATATACACTACCGGGCAGCATCCCGTCGTCGAATCAAGTTCCAATTGGGTGTCGTCTTGGACCACGCTGCCCAAAAGCAGAAAGAGAGTGTGTTATATCACCTGAATCTGAAAACTATAAAGGCCATGTTATTAGTTGCCATTTTCCAAATTTAGAAGGAAGCTAGTATGCCACCACTTCTAGAAGTACGTAATTTAAGTAAAACTTATAAGCGTAGTGCTAAATTTGTTTCCTCGGGTTACAGGCAATCTCTTGGCCCAATTAATTTTACCTTAGAACGTGGTAAAACATTATCGATAATCGGTGAAAGTGGTTCAGGAAAAAGCTCATTAGCGAAAATTATTGCCGGATTAATTCCATCAACGGGAGGCGAAATTTTAGTTAATGGCGCACCTGTCTCTAAAATGTCACGTCAAAAACGTTGCCAAAGTATTCGAATGATTTTTCAAGATCCTTCGAACTCACTTAATCCTAAAACCAAAATCAGTAGAATACTTTCGGCACCTTTGCGTCTAAATACTAATTTCAATGACACTGAGATAAAACAGCAAATAAAGATTATTTTATCCTTAGTGGAATTATTACCCGATTATTTAGAATTCTATCCGCATATGTTATCACCAGTTCAGCAACATCAAGTTGCACTCGCAAGAGCGATGATACTAAACCCGGATGTAATATTGGCAGATGAAATATTAGCAACCTTAGATATTTCATTGCGATTTAAGATAGTAAATTTATTGCTAAAAATACAAGAAAAAACAGACGTAAGCTTTATATTTGTTGCCCATAATATGAACTTGGTTCGTCATATGAGTGATCAAGTATTAGTCATGAATCATGGTTTGATTGTTGAAAATAGCAGTACCGATGAAATTTTCAACTCACCTCAAACTGGGATTAGTCGTCACTTATTACAGAATCATCAACCTGATTACAGAAAATAACATTATATGTGTTATTTATTTGATATTGTTTGCTAAAATATCTATTTTATAACAATATCAGTCTATAATTATTAAAAAATAAATATCAAGGGATGGATTTTAATGAACAATTATAAGAAAGGTTTTTGGACGAGTAACTTCATTATTCTTATTTTAGCCGTTGCCTTAACGGTTATTATTAAATTTTCGCTCATGCCCTTTTTTATAGCCCAACAGGAATCGCTTGCCAGTCAACTTGATCTACGTAATGTACCTACTATTACAACCTATGACCAATTGAACGCGACAACAACTAGCAATAAACTTGCCTACTTAAAAGTAAGTAATCCTGAATTAACGTCTCCATTAATATACGTTAACAATAAAATGCCGATAATATCATTTTTATTTGAGGCGCCTTCTACAACAATTTTTTCTCAAGAAGGACAGCAAATAATTGAATATAGAGCAGCTAATTATGGCCTGCTTAAAACGGTAACTCAGATATTTATTGCCCTTTATGGTGCTTTAATCTTAATTTCTTTATGCATAAACCTCTTCTATTACACTATTTTTAAACGTATAGAAAAAACACTGATTCAAGAAATCTCTTCGGATGAGGACCCAAAAGATATTCCTTTTACTAAGGTTTCTGAGCAATTGCAGGAACAAAAAAAATTATTTCATCAATCCTTATTAAAACAGGAGCAACAAATTTCGTTGCTAGCACGCCAAATTAATATGGATAATTTGACGGGATTGAATAATAGACATGCTTTCCGCAAAACCTTAACCGAAATACTTAATGATGAATCTGAACAAACGCATGCCATTTTATTTATTTTACGGGCAAGTGAACTCAATACCATCAACTCACAACGTGGGTTTCAACATGGTGATGAATATATAGTTAATATTGCGAATATTTTAAATCGTGTAACTGAAAAAATTGCATCAATTTCACTGTATCGTGTCAGTGGTTCAGACTTTGCAATGATAGCGCTTGATATGGGTATTCCAGATGCACAACGTGTCGCTAAAAACTTAAAAATTCAATTCGATCAATATCAAATTCTTAACAAGTTAGACAGTACAGCTTACAGTGGTATTTCTTCTATTATCTCAGGGCAATTACCTGAACAAGTATTAGCTAGAACAGATATGGCATTAGCTAAAGCACAAATAGCGGGAGTAAATAGCTGGCACTTTGAACAAAATGACAGTGAAGAAGATCATATTGGACAACAACATTGGCGGGTTATTATCGAAGATGTAATTGCAAAACGTGCGCTAATGTTATTACACCAACCTATTCAAGCGTTACATCGTAATATGAAAGGTTACCAGGAAATTTATACACGTTTTCTTGGTGAAAACAATAATATGATCCCAACGGATACTATCTTTGCAATGGCACAACGATTAGACATGATTGTGAAACTAGAACAACTCATTCTAGAAACCGTTGTTAGCCAGTGTCGTCATAAAACCGATGGTAATGTTCGCTGGGGTGTTAATTTAACCGGGACTGCGATTCAAAATAGTAGCTTTATTGTTTGGTTAGAACGCTTACTGCTTCGCGAACCTAATATCGCAGCTTGTCTTATTTTTGAAATGCAGGAAGAAATATTAGATAGCAATTTAGTTGTGAGTAAACGTGTTTTTGATATGTTAAAACGTACCGGTACACGTTCTGCCATTTGTAAATTTGGTAAGGGTGTCGGTTCATTCCGTTTATTTAAAGAGTTAAAACCTGATTTTGTTAAAATTGATGCCTCACTAATCAATAATATTGAACACGATAGCGCAAATCAGCAATTTGTTCGTATGATCATTGACGTTGCACATCGTATGGATTGTAAAGTGATAGCAGAAGGGATTGAGCATTTAGGGCAGAAACAAACACTTGAAGCCATGTATGTCGATGGTATACAAGGTTTCTTAATTGCACGACCTAGTCCTTTTTAAGGGATATTAACTAAATCGAATGCCAATCTAATTTAAACTAGATTGGCATTTTTTTTTGATGAATTAAATATTAGTTACATCTATAAACATTGACTCATCAATATTAGTCGATGATATTGTTGCTTCTTTAAATAAATACTCGGCTTTCTCTTCACTTCGATCCAAAGGTAGATTAATAAAATCAAAAAGTGATTTATCTGCAAGTTGACTTGGACTGATATTTTGTATTGATTTAAAGATCATCTCCACCCTACCCGGTGTCTTAGTATCCCAATCAACCAACATTGCTTTAATTGATTGACGTTGTAGGTTTTCCTGTGAGCCACAAAGATTACACGGAATAATGGGAAAAGATTTATGATCGGCATAGGCAATCAAATCTTCTTCACGACAATAGGTTAGTGGCCGAATAACGACATTTCTACCATCGTCGGAGCGCAACTTTGGTGGCATCGCTTTCATGCGCGCACCATAAAACATATTTAAAAAAAGTGTTTCAACAATATCATCTAGATGATGGCCAAGGGCAATCTTAGTCGCACCAATTTTTTCTGCAAAAGAATAAAGCGTCCCGCGTCTAAGTCGCGAGCATAATCCACAGGTTGTTTTTCCTTCGGGAATTTTTTCTTTAACAACGGAATAAGTATCTTTGTCGACTATATAGTATGGAATATCCAAACTTTCAAAATATTCGGGTAGAATGTGTTCAGGAAATCCTGGCTGTTTTTGATCTAAATTAACAGCTACAACATCAAATTTTATTGGGGCCACTTTTTGTAGTGCCAATAGAATATCTAGCATTGCAAAAGAATCTTTACCACCACTAATACAAGCCATAACAACATCGTTATTTTCTATCATATTGTAATCGACAATTGCATTACCAACATTCCCTCTTAATCGTTTATGCAGTTTACTAAATTCACGTGTTTCTTGTTTTGTCTTATCAAGGGTCATTGCGATTACTCGTATTATCTATATATTTAAATTTAATTTTTTAAGGGCTCGGATTATACGTGATTTTTATATTTAGATTTAAATAAATTATTACGGAAGAGAGAAAAATGCAATTTGCAATCAATATCCAGCATTTCAACTTCTATTATTGAACAAATAGTAAACATAGAAATTATGACAAAATACAAATTTGCCATTTAGCCCACGAATTTACACTAATTTGATAAAAAACAGTGGGTTTCAATCTAGAGTCCTTTATAATCACTGCAGATTTTTTAATTCATCCTTTTAACTTTTAATAATATACGGAGAAAAAATATGAGAACACCTATCGTAATGGGTAACTGGAAACTAAACGGTTCTAAAGAATCTGTAACAGCACTAATTAAAGGCATTGAAGCTGCAGCTGATGCTGCGCCTAATGTTGAAGTTGCTGTATGTCCTCCAGCTATCTTTATCGATCAAGTTGCAACTTTATGTGCGAACAACAGCATTGAGTTTGGTGCTCAAGATATTAGTACTGAAGTTTCTGGTGCATTTACAGGTGAAACATCAACTGTAATGGTAAAAGAATTTGGTGCTAAATACAGCTTAGTTGGCCATAGCGAACGTCGTCAATACCACAACGAAACAGATGCACTCGTTGCAGCTAAATTTGTTGCAATCCAAGCTAATGGCTTAGTACCAGTTTTATGTATTGGTGAAACGCTTGAAGAACGTGAAGCTGATGTAACTAAAAAAGTTGTTGAAACTCAAATCAAAGCGGTTATTGATCTAGCGGGTATTGAAGCATTAGAAAACTGTGTTATTGCATACGAACCAGTATGGGCAATCGGTACAGGTAAAGTTGCAACGTCTGAACAAGCTCAAGAAGTACATGCACACATTCGTTCTTGGTTAGCAGAGCAAAGCAAAGTTGTAGCTGAAAAAGTACAAATTCTTTACGGCGGTAGTGTTAAAGCTGCAAGTGCAAAAGAGTTATTTGCTCAACCAGATATCGATGGTGGTTTAGTCGGTGGTGCTGCACTTATCGTTGAAGAATTTGTTGGTATTATCGAAGGCGCTAAATAACCCTTTTGTTAAAATTCTGCTAAGGCGCTAATTTAGCGCCTTTTTTATTCCTGCCATTCTATTACTTAATTCAAATCGTGACATAAAATGTTAACGAAAACAGTTCCCATCTTCGATAAGCATGCTATGATTAGTTATTAATTTGTTAATTCTATAAAGGAATGATTATGAGCTCACCGATATTTCATAGCGAAACACAAAGTCGAAATATTTCGATTAATAAAGTCTTAAAAAATACTTATATCCTATTAGGGATGACTTTAGCGTTCTCCGCACTCACGGCAACTATTGCAACAATGCTTGCAATCGGCCCTGGTTTTTCACTTGTACTTTCACTCGTAGGATTTGGCCTATTATTTGTTGTTTCTAAAAAAGCGAATACTGCACAAGGTATCTTTTGGGTATTTGCATTTACAGGCGTGATGGGCGCATCATTAGGTAATATGTTAAATCATTACCTTGCGATGGCTAATGGCTCTGCACTAATTATGCAAGCATTAGGCTCTACGGCTTTAATCTTCTTTGCCCTTTCTGGCTATGTGCTAACATCTCGTAAAGACTTCTCGTTTATGGGCGGTTTTTTGATGGCGGGTATGATTGCGGTTATTATTGCAATGGTTGCAAATATTTTCTTACAAATCCCTCTTATGCAAGTTGTGATTAGCAGTGTTGTTGTGTTGATAATGTCAGGTTTCATCTTATTTGACACTAGCCGTATTATTAATGGCGGCGAAACTAACTACATTCGTGCAACCGTTTCGCTTTACCTAAATCTATTTAATATGTTTATTCATTTATTAAGTTTACTTAATATTTTAGATGATTAACAAATACCAGCTTGCTACGCATTGTGCGTAGTAAGCTTTTTCTTTTCCTACTTCACATTTCCTCTCTCTTTTAAATATCGCTTCATACTTGTAGAATAACTATTCAATTTAATTTATTAATCATTGGTTTAGTGTATGAATGTCACAACCTTAACGCCTCTTAATCAACAACACCCTATTCTAGCATTTGGTGATAGCTTAACATTTGGTTATGGTGCAACCCATGAGCAAAGTTATCCATTTCTATTGAGCCATTTAATTAATCAGCAAATTATTAATGCTGGTATTAATGGAGAACTGAGTAAAGATGGATTACTAAGACTAGAATTACTACTCGATAAACATGCACCGCAGCTTTTATTGCTCTGTCATGGAGCCAACGATATATTGCAAAATGCATGTCGCATAACAATGATGAATAATATCGACAATATGGTAAAAATGGCACATAAGAGAGGGATTGATGTCGTGTTAGTTGCTGTGCCGGATGTAAATGATCAATTAAGTAATGTGGTGGAGTATCAGCAAATAGCAACACAAAATAATATACTATTAGCAGATAACTTACTGGCTGAATTATTAAAACAGCCAGCTCTTCATAGCGATATTATTCATCCAAATAATTTAGGATATGGTTTTATTGCAGAATCCATCGCAACACTATTAAAAGCAAATGGTGCGCTTTAATGACTATAGCCAAGTTCTAACGCTGGTTGGATATTACTTGCTCGCCAGGCCGGATATACAGTTGCAAATACACTCATTAGAAATGCAGTGGCGGTAATAATAACAACTTCATTCGCATTTACTTGAGACGGTAAATAGTTAATAAAGTATATATTCCCTGACAATAACTTATGCCCAATAAGCACTTCAAGTTTACTAATTATTGCAGTTAGGTTTTCGGCAATATAGACGCCGAATACTGCGCCAACGATACAACCAACAAAACCATTAAATGCCCCTTGAACAATAAATATAAACCGAAGCATCCATTTTGATGCGCCCATTGTTTTCAGAATCGCTATATCACCTCGTTTTTCATTCACCGCCATAACAAGTGTGGAGACAATATTGAAACAGGCAACAGCTACCACCAACAATAAAATGATGATCATTAAGGATTTCACCATTTGAATATCTCGATAAAGATATCCTTGGCTATTTACCCAGCTATTAATGTAAAGATAGTCATTCAATTTATAGCCAGCATTACGGGTAATTTGCTGTGCTTGAAGTACATCGTCAACACTAAAACCAATCGTATTTGCTTCATTCAATGATAATATTTGTTTTGCATCTTCAATGTGTGTAAATGCAAGTGCACTGTCGAGTTGACCGCCCATTTCAAATAAACCCACCAATGTAAATTGGTAGGTAAGTGGCGCTTTTATTTTGCTGCCTTGTCCAATTTGATGCATCAATAAAGTGACTGAATCACCTACTTTTATTTGTAATTTATCGGCAACAGCTTTACCTAAAATCAAAGACCGTTGTCCGGGTTTTAACAGCGACCAGTCTCCTTCTTTTATAAAGCGTTCTATTCGCGTAACCTTACTTTCTGTAGCTGGCGTAATAGCACGGAATTGTAATGCTTTCATCTGATTGTCTTTTTGTAGTAGACCATTGAAAGTAATAAATGCCGTTGCACCTGTTACACCAGGTGTAGACTCGACGGTTTGTAAACTTTTTTGTAAGTCTTTATAACCACCATCAACTGTTTTTAACTCACCATGGGGAATAACCGATAATAGTTGGTCTCTTAATGCATTTTCAAAACCATTCATCGCAGACAAGCCGATAATCAACACCGTCACACCAAGTGAGATACCAAGAATGGAAGCAATAGATATAAAAGATACAAAGCTATTTTTATGTTTTGCTCGACTATATCTAAGCCCAACAAACACCGATAAGGGTCGAAACATTATGATTTACCTTGTAAAATTCCACTGACCATTTGTTCTTGACGATCTAATTTATTCGCTAACTGTTGATCATGTGTCACAACCACAAATGCAGTATTTAATTCTTTATTCAATGTTTTAATCAACTGGTACACGCTGTCAGCACTTTTTGCATCTAAATTACCCGTTGGTTCATCGGCTAAAACTAATTTAGGATTATTAATTAAAGCGCGCGCTATTGCGACACGTTGTCTTTCACCACCAGATAATTCAGAAGGTCGGTGATCAACTCGCTCAGCTAAGCCTACTTTTGCTAACATCTCCTGCGCTTTTTGAGTCGCATTTTTAATATTGGCGCCGGCAATCAATAAAGGCATTGCAACATTTTCCAATGCTGAAAACTCTGAGAGAAGATGGTGAAATTGATACACAAAACCAAGTTCTTGATTACGCCATTTTGCCTGTTTACTCGCACTTAAATGCGCGATATCTTTTCCTTTATAGACAATCTGACCTTCACTTGGTTTATCTAACGCGCCAAGTAAATGTAATAATGTACTTTTACCTGAACCAGAACTACCAACAATAGCAAGTAACTCCCCTTCTTTTACGGTTAAATTAACGCCTTTAAGCACCGTCGTAGACAGTTTCCCTTCTTGATAAGTTTTGGTTAAATTGGTACAAATCAACAAGTCAGTATTTGTTTGATTTTTATTCATATCTTAATGCCTCAACAGGACTTACACGTCCAGCACGATAAGCAGGATAAAGAGTCGCAAGCAAACTCAATAACATCGCACCACACATGATCACAATAATTTGGATGGGTTGGTGAACAACGGGTAATAACCTAGAACCACCCGAACCGTCGGATAATACATGTAAACCTAATAATGTATTAATCTCGTTAATATAGGTACTTAATAACAAACCTAATCCAGTACCAATAATCGCGCCAATAATGCCACTCCAGGCACCCTGAATAATGAAGACAAGGTTTAATGTAAAATTTGAAATGCCGAGTGTTTTTAAAATAGCCACTTCAGCATTTTTATCACTAACGACCATCACCGATGAAGACAGTATATTAAAGGCTGCAACGCAAATAATTAAACACAGTAACAACCAAATCATGTTTTTTTCCATTTTAACGGCAGCAAATAATTCACCATGCGTACTGCGCCAGTCGGTTAACGTTTGTCCGGCTTTGATCGCCGGTGGAATCCAAGACTCAACATCAAACGGATCATTTAAATAGAGTCGTAAACCGGTTATCTGATTCTTTCCAATTCGAATTAAACGGGCTGCATCATTAATATTCATTAGAACGAGTTGCTGATCAACATCTGAACCGACTTCAAATAATCCAGCAACGGTAAAGTTACGTTGACTTGGCATACGCCCCAGTGGCGTAAAATGACTACCTCGAGCGGAAATAATACGGACTTTATCACCGATAGAAACGTCTAATTGATTGGCTAAACTTCTACCAATAATAATGTTGTAACTACTCGCAGATAAATCGGATAAATGGCCTTTATAGATACTTGAAGTCACCACGTCTGCGACATGTGTTTGCGGTTCTAATCCTTCAAATATAATCCCCTGTAAACCTTTAACTGTCTGTACAATCGCTTCATTACGAATAACCGGCTCTATATTTTTTATAACAGGAGTTGATGCTAATAACGATGGAATTTGAGATTCCCAATCAGACATTGTTTGCTCTGTATTTGAAATAGTCGCTTGGGGCACTGCACCGAGAATTCTTGTTTTTAATTCCTTTTCAAAGCCATTCATTACCGATAAAACAGTAATTAAAGCAAGGACGCCTAAGGTAATCCCCCCCGTTGAAAAAAGGGATACAAAAGAGACAAATTTGTTATTTCGTTTTGATTTTGTGTAACGAAGACCGATAAATAAACTGAGGGGATAAAACATAAATACCTTCGTTATCTAATGCATTGTGACATTTTGTACTAAAATACGAGTTAACCAGAGGCTACTTCTTAGCGGCATTTAAGTATACAATGTCATTCATTTATTTTATAAGAGATTGATTCGTCAGTATTCTAATGTATCTTTATGCATCAAGATACTGAAAAACAATTAAAACTAACAAAAAAGGCATTTTCATGGTCGGCAATGAATACTTTCTAGTCAATTACCCACTTTCTATCAATATAGAACTACTCGGTGAGCATGAAAACATTCCCGATGCTGAAGAATTTGAAAGACGAATTCCAGCCCCTTTTCGTATGGCAAGTGAAATCGCATCGATTGATTCACAGGCACTTCAACCTTTAAAATTGAATAATGAGACTACCCAAGCACTATGGGGGTTTCTACAAGCACAAAATCAAAAAATCAATACCCTATTGAGTTATGTATTAAGCCAACAGGATGATGAAAAGTGTCGTTATCAAACAACCGCATTTAGTGCTGGATGTTGTATTTTTGTCTGTGATAATGAGACATTTAACATCGGGCAACATGCACTATTAAAAATATTTATTCCAGAAGAATCTGCAGCCCTATTTTGTTATGCGACGGTTACCAATATTGATAAAAACCAAATTGAGTTAACTTATCAACAAATTCGTGAAGAAGATCGCGAGCTATTGATTCGTACAACATTACATATACAATCTAAACAATTAAAACTGCGTGCAGCGCAACGTGCCCAATCTATTTAAAAAGAATTTATCATGAAGCAAGCTCCACTTTTAGACATTCCAAAACTTAAGAATAAAACTGATCGTCTTGTATTTGCTAACCTCAAAGGCAGCAGTTTAGCGTTAGCGATTAGTGAATGCGCAACGCAACAGAAATCGCCTCTCATTCTTATTGTAAATGACACGCCTAGCGCACTAAAGTTGCAACAAGAGTTAAATTATTTTATTGAAGATAGCGTAGAAGTATTTACATTCCCCGATTGGGAAACATTACCCTATGATAATTTTTCACCGCATCAAGATATTATTTCTACGCGTATAGAAACGTTATATAAACTACCAACAATTAAGCAAGGTGTATTAATCGTCCCCATCAATACACTTTTATTAAGACTTGCACCGCCTTCCTATCTAAAGCAGTACACCTTAATAATCAAACAAGGTGAAATTGTTGAATTACAAACACTCCGTTCAGATCTTGAAGAAGCCGGTTATTACGCGGTGGATCAAGTGATGGAACACGGCGAGTTTTGTGCGCGAGGTTCCTTATTAGATATTTATCCTATGGGTAGTAATGTTCCCTATCGGATAGATTTTTTTGACGATGAAATAGACTCAATTCGTCCCTTTGATAGCGAAAGCCAACGGTCATTAGCGCCCGTATCAGAAATTAAGTTATTACCTGCACATGAATTTGCAACGGACAGTGAAGCTATTGCACGTTTTAAAGCAAAGTTTGCCAATAAATTCACCTCACCACAATCAACAAGTAAAGAATCAATCTTTAGCAAAATTACGCAATCTAACCTGCCTGCAGGAATTGAATACTACTTGCCCTTGTTTTTCGAAAATACGGTGTCGTTATTTGAGTACTTTCCTAAAACATCTCGGATTGCAATTATTGGTGATATTAATCAAGCAACGACTGATTTCTGGCGAGATTTAGAAATTCGCTATCAAGAAAGAAGTGTTGACCTATTCCGACCACTACTAACTCCTGCAGAGTTGTATCTGCGTCATGAAGAGTGTTTTGAGAATTTAAAACAATGGCCTCGCTATTTCTTCGACACGGAAAAATTAAGTAAGGAAAAGCAAGGCAGCATTAATGCCGTTGCCGATTCAATTTCCGATATACAAATTGAGCATAAGAAAAAAGATCCGCTTACCAATCTTCGCCATTTTATTGATACATTTACCGGTAAAATATTGTTTAGCGTTGAATCAAATGGCCGCAAAGAATCACTAATCGAATTACTTTCTCCATTAAAATTAGCATTAACTGATTTTAGTAATTTATCTACTTTTATGAAAAGTAAGAAAAAAATTGGGATCACGGTTAGCTCTGTTGTAGATAGTTTTATTGTAGGTGATGAGCAACTTGCCTTTATCACTGAAAATGAATTGCTCGGGATCAAAATTAATGTACGCCGACGACGCGAAAGTATTGATGAAAACTATAGTTCGGAACATGTACTCCGCAATCTAGAGGAATTAAAAATCGGCCAACCTGTTGTCCATATTGACCATGGAGTCGGGCGTTATTTAGGACTTCAGACTATTGAAACTGCAGGCAACGTAACTGAATTTGTGACATTAGAGTACCTTCGTGGTGATAAATTATATGTACCAGTAAGCTCACTACATTTAATCAGTCGTTACAGCGGTCATGACGTTGAAAATACCCCACTTAATAAGCTTGGAACTGAAACTTGGCAAAAGGCAAAAACAAAAGCAGCTGAAAGAGTTCGCGATGTTGCCGCTGAATTATTAGATGTGTATGCACAGCGTGCTGCAAAAGTCGGCTTTAAATACCAGTTTAATAAAAGTAATTATGCGCTATTTAGTAATGAATTCCCCTTTGAAGAAACAGAAGATCAAGCTTTATCTATCAATGCCGTCATTTCAGATATGTGTTCAACTCAGCCCATGGATCGACTTATTTGTGGGGATGTTGGTTTTGGTAAAACAGAAGTAGCGATGCGCGCTGCTTTCTTAGCAACGGATAATACCCGACAGGTCGCCCTGCTTGTACCCACCACACTATTGGCACAACAACACTATGAAAACTTTCGAGACCGATTTGCAAATTGGCCAGTAAGAATAGAAGTACTATCTCGTTTTAAAACGGCCAAACAGCAAAAACAAATACTCAAAGAAAGTGCGGAAGGAAAAATTGATATTTTAATCGGCACCCATAAATTATTAAATGCTGAAATTAAATTTTCAGATTTAGGCTTATTGATTATCGATGAAGAACATCGATTTGGTGTCCGACAGAAAGAAAAAATTAAAACGTTACGTGCTCAAATTGATATTTTGACACTTACGGCAACTCCAATCCCACGTACTTTAAATATGTCGATGAATGGTATGCGTGATTTATCGATTATTGCAACGCCCCCTTCTAAACGTTTGGCGGTCAAAACCTTTGTAGAACAAAAAACCGATCAAATTGTCAGTGATGCAATTACCCGTGAAATCATGCGTGGTGGTCAGGTCTACTTCTTACATAATAATGTCGATACGATTGAAAAAACTGCTCATGATTTACAAAGTCTGATTCCACAATCAAAAATATCCGTTGCGCATGGTCAAATGAATGAGCACCAACTAGAACAGGTGATGAATGATTTTTATCATCAACGCCAAAATGTATTAGTTTGTACCACTATTATCGAAACCGGCATTGATATTCCAAGTGCGAATACCATTATCATTAATCGAGCGGATCATTTAGGTTTAGCACAACTGCATCAATTGCGAGGCCGAGTTGGCCGTTCTCATCACCAAGCTTATGCCTATTTATTAACACCTGCACCGAAGTTAATGTCCAAAGATGCTAAGAAACGGCTAGATGCAATATCGTCACTAAACACCCTTGGTGCTGGTTTTACTTTAGCAACGCACGATTTAGAAATTCGTGGAGCGGGTGAATTATTAGGTGATGAACAATCGGGACAAATTAGCAGTATTGGTTATAACCTTTATATGGAAATGTTAGACCAAGCCGTCGAGGCACTTAAAAATGGTCAAGAACCAACACTCGAACATTTACTTGCAAGCCAGGCCGATGTTGAGTTGCGAGTCCCGGCACTTATTCCAAATGATTATATTCATGACGTAAATATGCGTTTATCGCTTTACAAACGGATTGCCAACAGTAAAGATACGACCTCGTTGAAGGAACTGCAGGTAGAATTAATAGATCGTTTTGGTTTATTACCCATTGCGACCAAAAATTTAATTGCAATCACAGAGATAAAACAACTTTGTGGGCATTTAGGCATTAAACGCTTAGAAGCACATGCAAAAGGCGGCAGTATTTTATTTACAGAAAATACCACAGTTGACCCGATGTACCTTATTTCATTGTTTCAATCACAAAAAAATATATTTAAAATGGATGATCAAACAAAACTCAAGTTTACCATTAATCTTGAAGATACGAGCACGCGTATCGATTGGGTATCACAGTTACTCAACAGTTTTAATGAACATCTGATAACACAATAGATTAAAGGACAAAATCTTGAACTACAAATTATTATTACCTGCATTATTACTAGGCACTGCATTACCAGCTCAAGCTCGTTGGTTTGAAATAGAATTACTCGCCTTTAAACGAAATGCCCCAATGGATGTGCAAAAAGAAGATCTCGTACGTGAAAATTTGCATATTGATACAAGTAATAGTGTTCCATTGCTAAGAACAGAAACCGATAATGTATGTTCACATTTACAGGATACATCGTGTATTTTTAATCAGGTTCCCATGCTGATAGATAGAAGTCAGTTTGCATCTAATGAAAATGGATTTACCTATGTTAGTAACGGCAACTTAAGATTAAGAAATCAGCGTAAAAAGTTAAGTGAACACGCTTCATTTACACCTTTATTACATATCACATGGCGCATGAATGTAAGAAGCCAAAATCATGCTACCCCAATACATCTAATTGCTGGGAAAAATTACGCTGCTACAACTACACCACCATTAGTTAATCAAAAAACGGTTGAAACAGAACAAGGGCAAGCCGTTATTATCAGTGGCGCATCAGATATTCAAGATGTATCAGTAAAAACTAATAGTCAGGATAAATGGGAAATAGATGGTAATTTCTTGGTCTATTTAGATCATTATTTATTTATTGATAGTGAACTAGTTGTCCGACAAGAAGTCATTAAAAATGTCGATAATAATGTTAATGATGATGCACAATTTGAAGTTGTTAACGGAAATGATAATGTTCAAGTAATTAAAAGTATTGACAATATCGCGCCGCAATCAGTAAGTCAGTATAAAGTACTAGAAGAAACTTATTTTGATCAAACAAGTCGTTTGGAAAGTGGTGAAATTCACTATCTGGATCATCCTGTAATGGGAATGATCGTACAAATTCGTAAAATGTAATGAAATAGGCGTTATCATTGTTTAAGTGATAACGCCTATTTAAGCCAAACTGACTTATTTCTTTATCTTCATAACATCGTTAGCGACTCAAGATAATAGTCGTTAACAAAACCTCAATTATTGAAATAAAGTCCGACTCACCATTATATGTATTGACCAAGTTGTTTAGGTAAATCGCTTAGAATTGCAATAGGATTATATTGTTTTAGCACGTCAACAGAATGCACGCCGTAATCTACACCAATACAATCAATATTCGCATTATTAGCCATCTCTAAATCATAACTAGAATCACCAATCATTAAAGCTTGCTGAGCTTCAATATTTAAATTCTCTAATATTTTATGCAACATTAAAGGATCGGGTTTTGAATTTGCTTCATCTGCGCAATAAGTTATCGTAAATAAATCCGTCAACTCAGACGATGACAATACACGGTTTAAACCATTTCGGCCTTTTCCGGTTGCTATCGCCAAGGTATATCCTTGTTGTTTTAAGGACTGCAACCAATCTTTAACGCCAGGATATAACGGAGACGGGTGTTCAGTTGATAAACGATATTGCTCTCGGTAAGCAGTTCTGACAGCGGATTGGATTTCAGCAGAATGAGTGGGAAATAATCTGGTCATCGCAACTTCGAGGCTTAATCCAACAATATTTCTAATGGCTTGTTCAGAAGGTGCAGGAAGTTGATTCACCCGTGCTGCTTGTTGCATTGCATGCACAATTTTATCGAGAGAGTCCATCAAGGTACCGTCCCAATCAAAAATAATAACAGAATATTTCATATTAGCTTTTCTTTAATTTATCTAAAATGGATGATAATTCTTCGCTTAAGGGCGATGTGATAGTAAGTTCTTTTTCTAAATTTGGATGGTAAAAAGTAATATGTAAAGCATGCAAAAACAAGCGATTAAGTCCAACTGTTTTCATCTCATTGGTAAAATCATCATCACCATAACGGTCATCACAGGCGATATTATGCCCTTTGCATGCAGTATGTACGCGAATTTGATGTGTACGGCCCGTCATTGGACAAGCTTCAATTAATGTCGCATTTTGATACCGTTGCATAATACGAAAGCGTGTTTCAGAAGGTTTTCCTTGCGGGCTCACTTTAACAATTGAGTTTTGTGCATTTTTAAGTAATGGCTCTGTCACACTACGCCATTTTTTATCCCACGCCCCTTTGACTAACGCTAAATATTGTTTATGCATGGTTTTATTTCGTAACTGTTCATGTAATGCACGTAACATGCTACGTTTTTTAGCGATGAGTAAACAACCTGACGTATCTTTATCGAGTCGGTGTACAAGCTCTAAAAATCGAGCATCGGGACGTAAAGCACGAAGCCCTTCAATGGCACCGAAATCTAAGCCGCTACCACCGTGAACAGCAATACCTGAGGGTTTATTTAATACAATAAGTGCATCATCTTCATAAACTATTGCATGTTCTAAGGATGCAACTTTATTTAATTTTGGTGAAGGTAAGACATTTTCTTGGGCAACACGGACAGGTGGAATTCGCACCAAATCCCCAGATTTTAATTTGTAATCTGGTTTTATACGTTTTTTATTAACGCGTACTTCGCCCTTCCGTATAATCCGATAGATCATACTTTTAGGTACACCTTTTAAGTGAAGACGAAGAAAATTGTCGATTCTTTGTTGTGCATTTTCTTGAGATACCTCAAGTATGCGTACTGAGTGATTAATTTGATCCATAATGCGAAGTTTACCATGTGTTCATTGATAATATATAAAAATTTATATTGCGGCTAAAGCACTATTAATGAGAGAATTAACTTGTTATGACTCGTTGATGTTTATACTCATTTAACTTGTAGTCAATATAACAGAATAATTAAAAATAATTGTTGTGCCTTTTTACTCATTAGTCTTTTTTTGACTACGCTTAGAGTCAATAATAATGAGCCGTTTGCCTTCACTTTTTAATGCACCTCTGCATATTATCCAGTCGAGAGATTGTACAACCAGACACGAGGTCAAGTAAGTGCGAACAACGCCAACAAACTGAATAATAATGATAAATATAAAGAGTTAATTACAATGAAAAGAATGTTAATCAATGCAACTCAATCAGAAGAGTTGCGTGTTGCCCTTGTTGATGGACAACAACTTTACGATCTAGATATTGAAAGTCCTGGTCATGAACAAAAAAAATCGAATATATATAAAGGAAAAATTACCCGAGTTGAAGCAAGTTTAGAAGCCGCATTTGTAGACTATGGTGCAGAACGTCATGGTTTCCTTCCCTTAAAAGAAATTGCTCGAACCTACTTTCCCGCTGGTTACACCTTTAAAGGACGTCCGAATATTAAGGATGTTATTAAAGAAGGCCAAGAAGTTATCATTCAAATTGAAAAAGAAGAACGAGGTAATAAAGGGGCTGCACTTACAACGTTTATCAGCTTAGCAGGTAGTTACCTTGTCTTAATGCCTAACAACCCTCGTGCTGGTGGTATTTCACGTCGTATCGAAGGTGATGAGCGTACGCAATTAAAAGAAGCATTAAGTCATTTAACATTACCAACTGGTATGGGACTTATTGTTCGTACCGCTGGTGTTGGTAAAACACCTGAAGAATTAGAATGGGATCTTAATGTACTTGTTACACATTGGCAGGCAATAGACGAAGCTGCGAATGCAAAGAAAGCACCTTTCCTTATTCATCGTGAAAGTAATGTTATCGTTCGCTCTATTCGTGATTATTTACGCCGTGATATCGGTGAAATTGTTATTGATAATGCCAAAACCTTTGAACAAGCTAAAAGCCACATTCAAATGGTACGCCCAGATTACATTAACCGCTTAAAATTATATCAAGGTGAAATTCCACTTTTCACGCATTATCAAGTTGAAAGCCAAATCGAATCAGCATTCCAGCGTGAAGTTAATCTTCCATCTGGTGGCTCAATCGTAATTGATCCGACGGAAGCACTAACATCTATCGATATCAACTCAGCACGTGCTACACGTGGTGGTGATATTGAAGAAACGGCATTTAATACCAATTTAGAAGCTGCAGAAGAAATCGCCCGTCAATTACGCCTTCGTGATTTAGGTGGTTTGGTGGTTATTGATTTTATCGACATGACACCTGCTCGTAACCAGCGTGAAGTTGAAAACCGCATGAGAGAATCTGTTCGTCAAGACCGAGCACGTATTCAATTGGGCCGTATTTCACGATTTGGTTTGATGGAAATGTCGCGTCAACGCATTCGCCCTTCTCTTGGTGAATCCGCATCACGGGTTTGTCCTCGTTGTCATGGTCAAGGTACTATCCGAGACAATGAATCACTAGCATTAGCGATTCTTCGACTTATTGAAGAAGAAGCATTAAAAGAAAATACTGCTCAAATACAAGCAACAGTGCCAGTAGCAGTTGCAGCTTATCTATTAAACGAAAAGCGTAATGCAGTTGCTAAGCTTGAAAAACGCCATACTTGTGAAGTTTACATTATTCCAAATGCAAATTTATTAACACCGCATTTTGAAATAAAACGTACACGTAAAGATGGTGCAGAAGACATTAATTATGATGCCTTAGAAAAACAACACTCTGTTTATGTACCAAACATGATCAAAGAGGAACATGAAAAAGAGTCAGAACCTGCATTAAGCGGCTTTTCTAGTCCTAAAAACAAACCAGCAGGTAATCAAACTAATCAGACTGCAACATCATCAGTCCAAGCGCCCGCTTCAATTTTCGCTGGTATAATTAAGTTCTTTTCTTCTTTATTTGCAAATGATGAAAAAACAGCACCTGTAAAAGAAGTCGTTAAAGAGCCTGTAGAAGAAGCTAAGCCAGTTCGTAAACCGCGTAATAATCGAAACCGTAACCGTAATACCAAAGATCGTACAGAACGGTCGGACAATAAATCGACAAATAATCGCAAACCTGCAGCAACTAAAAATGACCGCCCTAAAAAACAGGATCGTAATCCTAAGCAAGCGCCTCAAAAAGATAATGAAGAAGTTGTCGCAGTCCGTCGTAAACGCAGAAATATGCGTAAAAAAGTGCGCGTTCAAAATACCGATGTAGTTCAAGAAACGACAACACCAAAACAGTCTGAATCTAAAGGTAATCAACAGCCTCAAAAGCCTAAAAAAGCCCAAAAAGAATCAGCACCTGTAACCAATGAAGAAGTTGTTTCAACGGAAAATAATGTTGCACAAACGAATACTGCTGATAAGAGTAACGAAAAATCAAATTCAACTAAGAATCGTCGTTCTCGTTACTTACGTAATAAAAATCATCGTAACAAACCTGCTACAGAAAATAACGATGCTCAGCAAATAGAAAATGCAGCAACAGTTGAACAATCTCAATCAACCGTAACTGAGTCGGTGCAATTGCCAGCAGCGAATGATCAACCTTCGACAGCTGTTGAAGCGAAGCAAGTCGATGCAAAAGCCCCTGTTGCACAAGAAATCGAGCATCTGCCAACTAAGTCTGATGATGTTATTAATACCTCAACGTCAAACGAAGAAACACAAGCATCGATTCAGATTTTACCTGAAACAACGCCTGTAACAGACACGAACGTTGAACCTGCTGATGTTGTTGAGCCTGTTGCAAAAGAAACTGAAACGGAATCAATTCAACCTGTTGTAGAACCTGCAGTGGAAACTCAACCGGCATCAACCGATGTTATTGAAGAAGTTAAGGTAATGCCTACGACTGAAACCGTAGAAGTAACAGAAACATCTATTGCTAAATCCGCAGGTACTGTTAGTCGTGTTAAATATACGGCAACATCACCTATGACTAAAACGGTAAGTGGTGAATTAGATTTAACGGCTGAGATTGCTATTGTTAGTGCAACAGAAAGAACGCCATTTGTTAAATCGTCTCAACAAGCTGGTAGTCGTTTTGCGACTAGCCAAGCGAGTAGCGACACTGTAAAAACAACACGTTAATTCCATAACATTTAGCTATTAATTAAAACGGATATTTCTAAGAAATATCCGTTTTTTTATATGTATTTTTTAACTGAACGTTTATGATAACGTCACAATAAATACATTAAGACAGACAACAAACTATTTTATAAATTTCAACTCTAAAGGTATCGCTATGAGTGACACACAACATCACAAATTATTAATTTTAGGATCAGGTCCAGCGGGTTATACCGCTGCAGTTTATGCCGCCCGTGCTAACCTAAATCCAGTATTAATCACTGGTATTCAACCTGGTGGGCAATTAACAACAACCACAGAAGTAGAAAATTGGCCAGGTGGTAGTGCAGACATGACAGGCCCTGGTTTAATGGATGAAATGAAAGCGCACGCTTTACGCTTTGATACAGAAATTATCACAGACCAAATAACCAATGTTGATTTCAGCAAACGCCCTTTTATCCTTGAAGGTGATAATCGTTATAGCTGTGATGCACTTATTATTGCAACCGGTGCTTCTGCACGTTATTTAGGATTAGAATCTGAAGAAAACTTTAAGGGCCGTGGCGTATCAGCTTGTGCGACTTGTGATGGTTTCTTTTACCGAAATCAAAAAGTTGCAGTGGTTGGAGGCGGTAATACAGCAGTAGAAGAAGCATTGTATTTATCGAATATTGCATCTGAAGTTCATCTTATTCACCGTCGTACCGGTTTCCGTTCAGAAAAAATCTTACTAAAACGTTTAGAAGATAAAATTGCCAGCGGTAACATCATTCTCCATACAGAACGCGTTCTTGATGAAGTACTGGGTGATGAAATGGGCGTTACCGGTTTGCGACTAAAAGACACGCAATCAGATAAAACCGAGAACCTTGAAGTCATGGGTGTCTTTATTGCGATTGGACATAAGCCGAATACAGATATCTTTGGTGATCAACTTGCAATGAACCACGGCTACTTAACGGTACATTCTGGAAGTGAAGGTAACGCAACACAAACCAGTGTCGAAGGTATTTTTGCAGCGGGAGATGTCAGTGACCATATCTACCGTCAAGCAATCACATCTGCTGGTACGGGTTGTATGGCTGCATTAGATGCTGAACGTTATTTAGATAATCTTGGTGAGTAACTAATACTAAAAAAGCAAAGATAACGCCCTGTTACCTTTGCTTTCTCTAAAAATATCTTTGACAAAAGATAATGCGATTACTCTTCTTGTTGTTCCTGTATTGCCAATTGGTCTGCCGCTAATTCAATTAACGCATATTTATATTCAACGAAATCATGGATATTAGTTGTCGTTGTTAATTTGAAATAATAGGTCGCTTTATTATCATCGCCTAATAATTTATGCCACTGTCCTAAATAAAAATACGCTTCACATAACCGTTGTGCCAAACCTTGATTATCATATTCAGCATTAGCGAGCGCTTTTAAAAATTGATTTTCACTTACACGCCCCGCAATAACATCGACAATTGACCAAGCGTATCGATTGTCATCCTTATCACGAAGTGTATTTTTCAAGGTCGAATAGGCATTCTTTGGATCTATTTTGCTTGTAATAATATAACGCCATAACACACGATAAGGATCGGTTGGGTCTAAGCTGTAAAATTTCTCAATATCGCTTTGTGCTAGTTGATAACGTTCGATTTGATAAAATCCGACGGCTCGGTGTAAATACGTGTAATCCATCGTACTATCCAGCTCTAATGAAGAATCAAAGGCTTCAAAGGCTTCTTCATAGGAGCGACTTAATAGCATATATAAGCCAAGAATATTATAGGCAGGAGCAAAATTAGGATTGGCGATAATTGATTGGTTTAAATCATAACGACTATGTGCTGCCAATCCCATTCGATCATAAATCAAACCGCGTTCATAAAACATTTGCGAACGTTCTTGATTGCTAAACCCTTCTTTTTCACCTAATAATTTATTTAATCGCAGTAAATTAACTTCATCCTGATATCTGATTTGAACCGGTATAGAAATGGGGAGTAAACCTGCTTTGTAGTTTAATGCTGCAGATGTGGTATGTTTAGGAACACTTTGACATCCTGAAATTAATAACAAACCCGAAAAACAAAATGCGATGGGAAAATGAATCTTCATTAGCTAATCCTGTTAAGTAACACAATTAAGAGTGAACGATAAAGCGGTGAAAGTAAAGCAAGATAACACAGATTTAATGATTATCTAGTTTATAAAAACAATTAAAAATAAGCATTTAGCATTCAAATATAATAAATGATAGATATAAAAAAAGCACTGTAAACAGTGCTTTTTAAGGTAAGAAAATACCTGCTTACATTAACGCATCTTGATCCGCGCCTTCTTTTTCAACGACAACTGGAATCATATGCTCACGTGAAATACCTAATCTGATAGCAAGCGCACTCGCTACATAAATAGAAGAATAAGTACCAACAAAAATACCAATTAATAATGCCGTAGCAAAGCCATGTATCAATGCGCCACCAACAAGGAACAACGAAACCAATACGCAAATAGTGGTACCTGAAGTTATTAATGTACGACTAAGGGTTTGTGTTAAAGACTCATCGACAATATGTGTAGGCTCTGCTGTTACCATAAGACGGAAATTTTCCCTGATACGGTCAAACACAACAATCGTATCATTGAGCGAGTAACCAATAACGGCTAATAACGCAGCCAATACAGTTAAATCAACTTCAATTTGAAAGAATGAAAATACGCCTAGTGTAATAATGACATCGTGTCCTAACGCCAGTACTGAACCCAATGCTAAACGCCATTCGAATCGCATACTTACGTAAATCATGATGCAGACTAGGGCTAAAATAATAGCTAACCCGCCATCTTCGGCTAATTCATCTCCCACATTAGGACCAACGAACTCGATACGGTGCATATCAACTTGCCCCATATTGCCTTGTTGTAATGCACTTAGCACACGTTCGCCTATTACCGATCCTTTAATACCTTCACGGGGTGACACACGAACGAGCACATCATGAGTATTACCAAAGTTTTGGACAATCGCATCACCAAATTCCGATGCGGCTAATGTACTACGTACATCATCAAGATTTGCAGGTTGTTCAAAACCAACTTCAATTAGTGTCCCACCAGTAAAGTCGAGCCCCCAATTTAACCAATTAATACTTAATGTAACAACCGATGCAACAATCAATAATATTGAAAGCATCATTGCAGGTTTTGAATACCGCATAAAGCGAATCGTATTTTTCGCCTTAATTAATTCAAACATAATTTTATCCCTTGCCTAGATTGACAGTTTCTTAATATCGTTACGGCCACCCCAAATTGCATTTACAAGGGCGCGAGTACCGAAAATTGAGGTGAACATTGAAGTTAAAATACCGATAGCTAAAGTCACAGCAAAACCTTTAACGGAACCAGTACCAACAGCAAATAAAATAATTGCTGTAATCAATGTTGTAATATTTGCATCGGCAATGGTAGAGAATGCATTTGCATAACCTTCATTGATTGATTTCTGAATGGATTTACCTGCACGTAATTCTTCACGAATACGTTCAAATATCAATACATTCGCATCAACAGCCATCCCGACGGTTAAAACAATACCGGCAATACCTGGCAGTGTTAATGTAGCGCCTGGAATAATAGCCATTACAGCGACAATCATTACAATATTAAATAACAAGGCAGCATTAGCAACAAGGCCAAATTTACGATAATAAATAGACATAAAGATAATAATTGCAAGCAAACCATAAATCATTGCTTTAACACCATTATCAATATTCTGTTGTCCAAGGCTTGGGCCTATTGTACGTTCTTCGATAATTTGTATTGGTGCAATCAACGCACCCGCACGTAGAACTAACGCTAAGTTATGTGCTTCAGCAGTATTATCTAAGCCTGTAATACGAAAGCTTCGTCCGAGCTGTGCTTGAATAGTTGCAACATTGGCAATTTCTTCACGTTTTTCTATTTCAGATTTACCATTCGCTTTTTTCTTACCCGTTGGCAGATATTCAATGTATAACGTCGCCATTGGCTTACCAATATTAGTTTTGGTAAAGCGAGACATTTTACTGCCGCCAGCTGAGTCTAAGGATATATTAACTTGTGCTTTACCATATTCATCAACGCTTGATTGCGCATCGACGATATGATTACCCGTTAATATAATCTGTTTTTTCACAACAACGGGGGTACCATTACGATCTTCATAGACAACAGATGATGAAGGAAGTCGCCCTGCTAATGCATCATTCAAATCTGTTTCAGAATCTGCAGCATGAAACTCTAATGTCGCAGTCGCGCCAAGGATCTCTTTTGCCGTTGCGGTATCTTGAACACCCGGTAACTCAACAACAATTCGATCAGTACCTTGACGTTGAACTAACGGTTCTGCAACACCTAACTCATTAACACGATTACGCAAAATACTTAAATTTTGTTGTAATGCATATTCTTTCGTTGTTTTAAGCTTATCTTCTGTCATCGCAACGGAAAGATTGAATTGACCGTCAGATGTATCATCAATAAATTGATAATCAGGGTTAATAGGTTTTAAATAATCAACGGCTTTATTTAATAATTCTTCATTTGCAAAACGTAGTAATACGCCCGTTTCACTATCAGGGTCTTTACGTACGCCACGAAAACGAATTTTCTGTTCACGTAAGTCTGTTCGCAAATCTTCAACAAGTTGATCTTGCGCTTTAGAAACGGCTTCATCCATATCCACTTCCATTAAGAAGTGAACACCACCACGTAAATCTAAGCCTAGATTTAATGGGGCGCCGCCAATAGCTTCAAGCCATGCGGGAGTAGACGTTGCTAAGTTTAAAGCGGTAACAAAACCATCACCTAGGTTATTGCTAAGCACTTCTCTTGCACGTAATTGATCTTCACTTGAAGTTAGACGAATAAGGATTTGACCATTTTCTAACACCGTACTTTTAGGTGATAGATTGGCTTCTTTTAAATAATCTTGGACTTTATCAAGCGTTGAGAGCTCGACATCTGCACCACGCGTTGCAGAAATTTGAATAGCGGGATCTTCTCCGTAAAGGTTCGGAGCAGCATAAAGTAAACTGAGAATGACAGCAAAGCCAAGAAACAGATACTTCCACAAAGGATATTTATTTAACACGGTATGGTCCTTTATTAGAGGCTAAAGGAAAATAAAAGACAGAGTAAAAATTTACTCTGTCCATAAAATGAATTAGATAGATTTAATGGTGCCTTTAGGAAGAACAGCAGTCACAAAACTCTTTTTAATTGAAATAACATTGTTTTCATTTAATTCGATTTGGATGTACTCATTTTCAGCACTGATTTTAACAACACGACCAAGTAAACCGCCCTGTGTTAAAATTTCATCACCTTTTCCGATATTATCCATTAAATTTCTATGTTCTTTAGTACGTTTTGCCTGTGGACGATAAATCATAAAATAGAAAATCGCAGCAAAAATAACCATCATAAAAATGAAAGAAAAACCTTCTTGAGGAGCAGCTTCCCCAGCGGCGTGTGCTTGTGAAATGAACAGACTCATATTTGTATCCTTTATTAGTTAAATCATGAATATTATTGTTATTATTACATAAAACTTGGGTTAATCGATCAACGCAGGTTTTTCTTTCCCAATACGTTTATAAAACGCGTCGACGAATTCTTCTAATGTACCTTGTGCGATGGCATCACGCAAACCTTTCATTAAACGTTGATAATATCTTAAGTTATGGATCGTGTTTAGACGTGCTCCAAGGATTTCTCCACATTTATCAAGATGATGTAAGTAACTACGTGTATAATTTTTACACGTATAACAATCACATTCCGAATCTAGTGGAGAGGTATCATCACGATGTACCGCATTACGAATTTTAATCACACCATCGGTCACAAATAAATGACCATTGCGTGCGTTACGCGTAGGCATAACACAATCAAACATATCAACACCGCGGCGAACACCTTCGACTAAATCTTCTGGTTTACCCACGCCCATTAAGTAACGAGGTTTATCTTCAGGTATTTTAGGGGTGATATATTCTAGAATGCGGTGCATTTCATCTTTTGGTTCACCAACGGCAAGGCCGCCGATAGCGTAGCCATCAAATCCAATTTTAGTTAAGCCCTCAAGAGAAACATCGCGTAAATGTTCAAAACAACCACCTTGAATAATACCAAATAACGCATTTGGGTTATTTAGTTCATTAAAACGATCACGACTACGTTGTGCCCAACGAAGCGATAAGCGCATGGAAACGTCGGTTTCTTCTTCCGTAGCAGGATAAGGCGTACATTCATCAAATATCATTACGATGTCTGAGCCTAAATCGTCTTGTATTTCCATAGAGACTTCAGGTGATAGAAATACTTTATCGCCATTTACTGGGCTACGGAAGTAAACACCTTCTTCTTTAATTTTACGCATTTTACCTAAACTGAAGACTTGAAAACCACCAGAGTCAGTTAAGATAGGCCCTTTCCAATTCATAAAGTCATGTAAGTCACCATGTTTTTTAATGACTTTTTGTCCAGGACGTAGCCATAAATGAAAAGTATTGCCTAACAGGATTTCCGCGCCGATTGAATCAACTTCTTCGGGTGTCATACCTTTAACTGTTCCGTAAGTCCCGACTGGCATAAATGCGGGTGTTTCAACACTACCGCGATCAAACGTCAGTCGACCTCGTCGTGCACGACCATCGGTCGCTAATAGTTCATATTCCATAATTTTCCTTATCAGATAAACAGTCTGATTTAATGTTAATTGTACGTATTATTAAAAAATAACACGTATTAGTTGTTTAATTGTTTAGTTAAAAACATTGCATCACCATAACTAAAGAAACGATATTTATTTTCTACCGCAACTCTATAGGCATTATCCATATGTGCTTTTCCGGAAAAAGCGCTGACCAACATTAATAACGTTGATTCGGGGAGGTGGAAATTAGTAATCATTGCATCGATTAATTGAAACTTGTAACCCGGATAGATAAAAATATCGGTTTCGGAGAAAAATGGCGCGAGCGACTGCCCTTTTGCTAAGGTCGCTGCAGCTGCACTTTCCACGGAACGTACCGATGTAGTTCCAACCGCAATAATCCGCCCGCCTTTGGCTTTTGTTGCATTAATTTTATCTACAACTTCCTGAGAAACCTGCGCATATTCACTGTGCATTTTATGATCTAATACTTCATCAACTTTGACCGGTTGAAAAGTGCCCGCTCCAACATGCAATGTAACAAAAGCAAAATCAACGCCCTTTGCAGAGAGTTGATCTAATATTTTCTGATCAAAGTGTAACCCGGCCGTTGGGGCTGCAACTGCACCTGGGTTTTTATTGTAGACGGTCTGATAGCGTTCTTTATCTTCATCGTCATCGGGACGGTCAATATAAGGAGGTAGAGGCATATGCCCGATATCATCGAGAATAGATAAGATATCTTTGTCATCTTCGACTTTAATTTCAAACAAGGGGCCATGACGTTTGACCATCACTGCATCAACACGTTGTTCTAAACGTAATTTACAACCTGGTTTAGGAGACTTAGAGCTTCTCACATGTGCAAGAAAACTTGTATCATCTAAAACACGCTCCACCAGCACTTCAATTTTGCCACCGGTTTCCTTTTCACCAAACATTCTTGCAGGAATAACACGCGTATCATTAAAAATTAAAAGATCATCGGAATGAATAAGATCCAGTATATCTGTGAAATGAAGATGATTTAGTGTGCCGGTTTGCCCATCTACTGATAATAAGCGACTTGCAGACCGATCCGCCATTGGGTGACGTGCAATTAATTCATTGGGAAGTTGAAAAGAAAAGTCTGATACTTTCATCGTAAATAAACCTAGAGAATAAATCGCGTAGTTTATACTGAAACAATTTGAAAATACAGTGATCTGCAGAGTAAGCAATGGTTATGATTATTTATCGTACAAATAGCCGTTTTGTAGCGGTTTAACCGATTAAAACTTTACGATAATTGCATCATAATTTCTAAATGATAAAGGGTAAAAACAAAGTTCAACGAGTAAAAAACGATCTTTTGTATTACCCGTTTCACTTTATTAATTTAAACACTAACGTTAATGTTCTTACCTTTGTTGCCTTCAACAATTGAAGTGGTTGGCGCAACCGATTCTAATAATTGAGTGGCCTGCTGTTTTGCTTGGTCATTGGTGTCTTTTATTAAACTTACATTTACCTTTTCAAGCGTCTCGATTTTTGCCTGTTGATTCATCATCTGTCCAACTGCAGCTAAATCCATCTTCGACCTCCTAAATATAATGTTAAGTTACTGCTATTCTATTCCGATGTAATTCCATCTATGCATCAATATTAACATGCATAAATTTTGACTAAATGTAAAATTACAATAACGTTATCGACTGACTCACCGATTTCTATAGCTATTTATTTTTTAATCCCCAGGGATCAGCAGGATCATCCGAAGGTCCCTTTTTACGTGGTGGTGATGTTGGTTTAGACGCATGCTTAACCGATGTTCTTTTAGGGTTGCGATGAGATGCAGATTTTTCTTTAAACGCCGATGCAGCTTTAGCCTGTGATAATTCGATGGATTCTTTAGTTAACTCCATAGGTGCACGAGGAACAATTCCATCTGCAAAACCTCGTTCTCTTGGTGGCAATAGATATTCAGCTTCATTGGGTTTAGGCATACGTTTAAATTTGTAAAGATAAAAGCCTTCTAATTTTTCACGCGCCCAGGTTGTATTTTTTAAAAATTTCATACTGCCTTTAATCGTTGGGTTGGTTTTAAAACAATTAAAACGCATTGCCGTTGATAAAATATCCCAACCATAAAACGCCACCAGCTCAGTAATTAATTTTTCTAGGCTAAGTCCGTGTAATGGATTATTTTGTTGTGGTGTCATTAGTGCTCCTAAATCTTAACGTTGTAACCAATGAGTGGTTACGGCGATAATGTCAGTCAATTATTTAATCGCTAAATAATGGCCGCGCATTATACCCCTAAACTACCTAATGCCTATAAAGAATGTTTCATTTTATAAAACTCAGGGGTACATTGGGCATATTTTTTAAACATGGTAATAAAAGGACTTGCTTGATTATAGCCAAGGGTAAATGCGATTTCTTTTATTGATCCCCCCTGCTTTAATAGTTCTAATGAATATAGGTAGCGCATTCGTAAACGCCATTCAGTAAAACTGATACCGAGTTCACTTTTACAATGACGAGACAGTGTACGTTCCGTTGTATGTACCGTGTCAGCCCATTCCTGTAAAGAACGAGTATCTGCAGGATTATTTTCCAATGCTGTCAAAATTGGCAATAATAATTTATCACCGCTAGTCGGTAAGAACCGTTCTATTTGTTGAGATGATGAAATTTGATCATATAAAACCTCTACTAATCGTTTATCGGGTTCAGACTTTGCTATTTGTATCTGTCGATGGCGAAGATCGTCAATAATAACTTCCATAATGGGCGTAACCGTTAATAAACAAGCTTGTTCCGGTAAGCATTGTGCTAATTGCTGAATAATATTAATCGAGCAATATGAAATAGGCTTACGATTATAACTATGATGCATAATACCGGCTGGTACCCAAATAGCGTGTTTAGAAGGCGCTAAAAAACGTTTGCCCTGTGCATTCAGTTCTAATATCCCGCCACTGACTAATTGTAGTTGTCCCCATTCATGGCTGTGCAATCGAGTCTCCGTATTAGAACGAAAAGCATCAAAAATAAAGAAAATATCACCAGGCATCTTAGGGTAATGAATAGCCGGTTGTACAATGCGAGGAGATTTCATTAATTGTCTTCCTGAAAGTGCTCAATGTCCGATTAGAGATATATGTAAGTTTATATACATGTCACACTCCATTCAAATAATAAATCAGAGAGCATGTACTATGTATTACTTACTTCCACTCTTTACCGTCTTTATTTGGGGTGGTAATACCATTGTTAATAAAATGGTTGTCAATGAAATTGAACCCAGTGCAATGAGTTTTTTCCGCTGGTTTATTGCAATTATTATATTGTCTCCCTTTTGTTTAAAATCCGTGATTAATTCACGAGAAGTCATTAAACCTTATTTAGGTAAACTTGCTTTACTAGCGTTATTAGGCATGGTGTTAAATCAATCTTTGGGTTATTACGCAGGCTTAACGACAACGGCATCAAATATGTCGATGATTAGTTCACTGATCCCACTATTTTGTATTTTTATTAGTCAACCTTTGTTAGGCAAACAGATTTCTGCAGTGAATATTATAGGCGCAATCATCTCTTTGGTTGGATTAGCCTTTATGCTTGGCAAAGGAGATATCTTCTTTATTTTTCATCAAGCCATTACCATTGGTGATGGATTAATGTTGATCGCATCGATACTTTATGCAACGTATTGTGTGTTATTAAAACGTTGGAAAATGCCACTTACCACTTGGCAGCTTATTTATATACAAGGTCTATTTTCGGTTATTATGCTTTGCCCATTCTGGCTAAGTAGTTACCATCTTTTACCGACATCAGCTTCTTTACCTTTTATCGCCTATGCCGCAATTGCAGCGTCGATCATTGCACCTTGGATGTGGATAAAGGCGATTAACCTTTTAGGGGCAGATACGACAGCAATGTTTATGAATTTAATGCCAATTATCGTGTTAACTATGGCGATCTTTTTTCTTGGCGAGCAAATACATATTTTTCATATCGAAGGTGGTCTATTAGTGATAACTGGCGTCATGCTTGCGCAGATTAAATGGCATAGGAAAACATCAATACAAACTATCAATGTATAAATGGATAGAAAACCATTATTTAATACATCGAAAATATAAATAGGCGGGAGCCATACCGCCTATTTGTACCGACTGATCGATCACTTTTAAGGAGCGATTTCCTCTCGCTGAACAAAAATCCTTAGCTTTTGAAACAGCAGCTCGACTTGTTAGCCCACTATTTTCTTGACCATTTACTTTGATCCCTTTCATATGCGTTGAGACTTTATAAATACCATTGTTTACCAATTCAACTTCCGATGAGGTAACAACGGCACAGCCTGCCGTGGAAAACAAAATAACGATTCCAATTAAAGTGTGCTTCATTCTTTTTTAATCCTTTGAAAATGGCCGATAACAGCATACCGATCCTACCTAAGTTTTATCACGCTGCCAACGATGAACTATATCAAGAAGCAGCATATACAACAGTTGCACCTACATTCATAGAGGATGCTGTTCTGCAACTCTTAACTATTTCATCAATGCATACCTGCAACCAATCTAAACAGCCTGAGTTGTCATTATTAAAATTAACCTTTTAAAATCAATCTATTAAGTTTTTATAAAATTATCTTTCAATATAGGTATACCTATTGCTCTATCTCTACTTACCTATTTCCCTTATGCCTTGATATCTACATTCACAAGAACAAAGGGTTCAATAAAGACATCGATGACGATAACAATAATACGCATTGGTGGTGAAATAAAATTAATAAGGATAAAAACAAATGAAAATTGCGGTTGCAGCAAATATAAATTCAATGGATGGTCAATTAGATAAACAATTTGGACGTGCGCCCGGCTTCATTATATTTGACGACATCTCTAACACGCATAAATATATTGATAATCAAGGTAATAAAAGCTCAGCACAGGGAGCGGGTATTCAAGCGGCTCAAAATATAATTAATAGCGGTGCAACACTGTTAATTTGTAATCAGTGCGGCCCAAAAGCATTAAAAGTACTTAATAGCGCAAATGTCACCGTTTATATTAGCCCGATACAATCCATATTAAATTGTATCGAACAATCTAAAAGCAACAATCTTAATGCTATGAAAGTGGCACAATAATGCAAATAGCTATTGCTTCAGGCAAAGGTGGAACAGGTAAAACGACTTTATCTGTTGCATTAACACAGTCACTCGATCAACCCGTTCAATATATAGATTGTGATGTAGAAGAGCCTAATGGCGATATCTTCATAATGCCAACAAATGTAGTAACAGAAACAGTTAATGTGTTAGTACCAGAAGTTGATCGATCCCTATGTGATGGCTGTGGAGAATGTGCAGATTTTTGCCAATTCAATGCCATTATTTCCCAGGGTGAATATGCCATGGTATTTCCTGACCTATGCCATAGTTGCGGTGGATGCAGCAAAATGTGTCCAAAAGAAGCGATCTCCGAGGTTGAGATACCAATCGGGACAATTACTTCTGGCATCACTAACAATATTTCTTTTGTGCAAGGCCGCTTGGATATTGGTAAAGCAATGTCTCCTCCCATTATTCACGCCGTAAAAAATAAAATAGATGCGGATCAGTTAGCTATTATTGATTGTCCACCAGGGGCTTCTTGTCCAATGATATCAACGGTATCAGATGCAGATTACATTATATTGGTTACTGAACCGACTCCCTTTGGCCTAAATGATCTTGCTATTGCGGTAGAAACAGTACGAAATTTACAACGCCCCTTCGCCGTAGTAATTAATCGTGCCGATGCGGGAGATGATTGTATTGTTAATTATTGTGCTCAAGAAAAAATACGTATTTTGTTACAAATTCCCAATAAAAAATCAGCGGCGAATCAGAGCGCAAACGGTTACTCCATCTTGACTGTTTTTCCTGAATTAAAACAACAGTTAAATGCCATGCTTAATGAGATAAAAATAGAACTTAACGTAATTGGTGCACTATGAAAGAAATTATCATCTTAAGTGGGAAAGGCGGAACAGGAAAAACTAGCTTAACAGCCTCTTTTGCGGCATTAGCCAATCATGCAGTCATCGCTGATTGCGACGTTGATGCAGCAGACCTTCATCTTGTATTAAATCCAACTATTAATAATACACATGACTTCATTAGCGGTAATGAAGCCATCATTAATAATGAATTGTGCGATGGATGTGGGATTTGTAAAGATTATTGCCGATTTAATGCCATTGTTCATGATAGTGATACTAACGAATATTTTGTTGATCCAGCTAATTGCGAAGGCTGTGCTGTTTGTGTGGAATTTTGTCCTGAACAATGTATTGATTTCCCTCAACGACATTGCGGCCAATGGTTTAACTCTACGACCCGCTTTGGTTCAATGGTACATGCCCGGTTAGCGATAGGTGCTGAAAACTCAGGAAAATTAGTCAGTTTAGTACGTGATGAAGCGAGAAAATTAGCACAGTCTCAGCAAGCTGAAATGATTATCGTAGATGGCTCTCCCGGTATCGGTTGCCCAGTAATTGCTTCCATCACAGGCGCTGATCATATTGTACTTGTTATCGAACCCAGTAAAGCAGGAAAACATGATATCGAACGCGTATTGAAATTAGCACAACATTTTTCAATTGATACGTCTATTTGTATTAATCGTTGGGATATTGATAACCAGATAGCATCGGAAATCGAAGCCTTAGCCGCGACATACAATGCTAATTTATTAGGGCGAATACGCTATGACCTCGCCGTGACTCAAGCACAGATTGCAAGGCAAAGTGTTGTTGAATTAACGAATCAGGGCGCGGCTAAAGATATTCGTCAAATATGGGCAAAACTACAAACTTTAATTGAAGACTAAAAAAACAAACAATCACCAACAAAAGGAAATAATAATGAAAATAGCCATTCCGTTAGCAGATGGATTATTAAGTATGCACTTTGGGCATTGCGGTAGTTTCGCAATGATTGATGTTGATAATGAGACCAAACAAATAATTGCTCAACAAGAAATACCTTCACCACCCCATGAACCGGGATTGCTGCCTAAATGGTTAGGCGAACGTAAAGTCGATATGATCATAACGGGTGGCATGGGACAACGTGCTAAAAATTTATTTACCGAGCAATTTATCGATGTCATTGTTGGCGCAAATGCGCAAGCACCTGAAATAGTGGTTAAAAACTACCTCGCTGGCTCGCTCTCATCTGGCGAAAATGCATGTGATTCAGATGGCAGTGAATGCCATTCGTAAATATATACCCGTTACCAATCAAGATGCGTTTATCTGCATCTTAAATGGTAACGGGGATAAATATTGGGAAGTATTAAGATGGCAATAACTAATACTTCCTATCACGCCTTCTTCAATGCTTACACCGCATAAGTTATATAATTTCAATAACGCTTATTTTGTCATACAAAATTGGTGCAGTCATTCACACAAAATATTTGTATAATGAATTACCTATCCAGTAATGAGAATGCCTGTGGAAACAACAATGAAACGTCCAAGTCGATCTTGGCAAACACCCGAACGCTTTTTAATCATTATATCCATTATTGTCCCGATCGCTTTTTCAAGTTGGCAAGTATTGTTAAATAACTTTGTCGTTGAAAAAGCAAACTTTACAGGATCTGATATTGGTTTATTACAAAGCGTTCGAGAAATTCCCGGATTTTTATCTTTCACGGCGGTGTTCTTACTGTTATTTATTCGAGAACAACGGTTTATTATTTTATCTTTAATGTTATTAGCCGTTGGTACCGCAATAACAGGCTTTTTTCCTTCGTTAGGTGGATTGCTCTGTACAACGCTGTTGATGTCGACTGGCTTTCATTACTTTGAAACCTTAAAACAATCACTTTCTCTACAATGGTTAACCAAGGAAGAAGCACCAGAAGTGCTGGGAAAATTAATTTCTGTTGCCGCATTGGCCTCACTGTGTACCTATGGCGGCCTTTGGGTGTTATTAGAATACGTAAAATTAGACTTTAAATGGATTTATCTTCTATCGGGTAGTATTGCGTTAATCTTGATTGCAGCCATTGCCATTTCCTTTCCCGAATTTGAATCTGCAACACCACAGCGAAAAAAACTGGTAATAAGAAAACGCTATTGGCTTTACTACGCATTAACCTTTATGAGTGGTGCGCGCCGACAAATTTTTGTTGTATTTGCAGGTTTTTTGATGGTTGAAAAATTTGGATATTCAGCGGCAGATATTTCATTACTCTTTTTAATAAATTATCTGTTTAACTGGTTATTTGCCAAACGCATTGGTCGATTAATCGGGAAAGTCGGAGAACGTAAAGCATTAATATTTGAATATATCGGATTGGCTATTGTATTCACGGGATATGCTCTGGTTAATACGGCAGAATGGGCGGCCTTTTTTTACGTTGTCGATCATTTATTTTTTGCATTGGCCCTCGCAATAAAAACCTATTTCCAGAAGATTGCCGATCCAGCAGATATGGCTGCAACCGCAGGCGTGTCTTTTACGATTAATCATATTGCTGCCGTTGTTATTCCAGTCACCTTCGGATATATCTGGTTAATATCGCCATCAACGGTATTTTTTATGGGAACAATAATGGCAGGAATTTCATTACTGTTTGCCTGTAACATTCCAGAAATACCCTGCGAAGGTAATGAAACCAGAATATTAAAACTTAGTTAACATAAATAAAAAGCCCCTGAACTAAATTTGTGTTCAGGGGACAGGGAACAAACTGAACTTAATTTATTACTTTTCTAAAAATGCAGTAATATCCGCTGCGCTATGACGCTCAACAAGCATATCAGGGCGATTAACCGTTCGACCGCGTTGTACTGCAGGACGCGCCATTATATCGTTAGCCCAACGAACAACATGTTTATAGCTATCCACTTGTAAAAATTCTGCTGCTTCATAGGAATTATTAATAACAAGATTACCGTACCAAGGCCAAATAGCCATATCCGCGATGGTGTACTCATCACCACTAACAAACTTGTTCTTCGCTAATTGTTTATCTAATACATCTAGCTGACGTTTTGTTTCCATCGCAAAGCGGTTAATTGGATATTCTTGTTTTTCATCGGCATAAGCATAAAAGTGACCAAAACCACCTCCAAGAAATGGTGCTGAACCTTGCGCCCAAAATAACCAATTAAACGTCGTCGTACGTGCAGGACCTTCTTTTGGTAAGAATTGGCCAAATTTTTCTGCTAAATGAACCAAAATAGAGGCAGATTCGAACACATTCACGGGTGCTTCACCTGAATTGTCCACCAATGCCGGAATTTTAGAATTTGGATTAACGTCGACAAAACCAGATGTAAACTGATCGCCTTCACCAATCTTAATAATAAACGCATCGTATTCAGCTTCTTTAATACCTAATGCAAGCAACTCTTCTAATAGGATTGTCACTTTTTGACCATTTGGCGTACCTAATGAGTACAACTGTAAAGGATGCTCACCAACGGGTAATGCTTTTTCAGTACGGGCACCCGCTTCAGGACTATTAATATTTGCCCATTTGTTACCACCATTCGCTTCATTTACCCAAACCTTTGGTGGAGTATATTTAGTTTCCATATAATCTCTCATTATTAACAAAAAAATATTCAGTGATTAGTACCCGTCACTATTCAACTTACGTCACGGGCAGCATTATATTGATTAAAAATTTTGAGGGAATAAAGCACGTTTTGCAACGTCATCAAACTCTGATTTGAAAGTAATCCCCGATGCTATATTACGTGCCTTTTCAACAGCAGGACGTGAATTAATACGTTCAAACCATTTAGCTAAATTAGGGAATTGTGCTAAACCATCATCAAGGACAACTTCTGCTTTATCAATCCAACCCCAAGCAGAAACATCAGCAATGGTAAATTCATCACCAACAATATAATCACGATCAGCAAGGTGCGTATCAAGCACTTGATAATGACGTTGTGCTTCACGTAAATAGCGATTAATTGCATAGGGAATTTGTTCAGGCGCAGCTTTACGGAAATGGACTGACTGTCCAGAATAAGGACCTAAACCAGATGCAATAAACATCAACCAAGACAACATTTCACCACGATCTTCTGCTTTGCCGGCTAATTTGCCAGTTTTCTCAGAAAGATAAAGTAAAATTGCGTTAGAGTCGAACACACGCACACCGTTATCATCGATAGCAGGTACTTTACTATTCGGATTAATGGCTTTGAATTCATCCGTATGCTGTTCTCCCTTTAGTGTATCAACGGCAACTAATTCAAACTCCAATTCAGTTTCTGTTAAATACAAAGCAATTTTCATCGGGTTTGGTGTGTGATGGAAATAAAATTTAAGCATGTGTTTATCCTTTTCAAGGTAATTGAGTAAGTTCGTTGTCGTGTGATAATTAATATAAACAACCCTGAACAATTGTTCAAGTTAAATTTGAACATTCGTTCAAAACTTTAGTCTAAATAACTTAAACTCAATTCGATTGCTTAGCAAAATTGAAGATATTGATTCATTAAAGAAAAGATTTATAACGAACAGGAGAGAATATGAATAAAAGAGCTTAACGGCGTAAGCCCTTTTTTAGATGTAATAAGCAATAAGACTGCCTAGGGCGATAACGAGTAATAGTTCGAAATAATAAATTTGATTATCATTTAAACGGCGATTACGCGGAAAAACCAAAGCGATGCTAACAAGCGTGATCCCAAAACACCCCCACAGCGCATATAAAAAAATCGATAAATGCGTCGGCTCCCAAGTCGAACGAATATCCAAATCCCAATAACGGACTAAACCGTATTCTATTTCGGGACGCGCATAATTAAATGCAAACACAGCAAGCCAAAAAAGGCCCCATGAAATAAAACCTAGCCATAAAAATGAACGTTGTAACAAATCTGGTTTTTGGCGTCTTTCACGTCGTAATTGATGCATGCTAAGGACTCCTTAAAATAATCATAAACGGATAAATGATGGCACTTTATCTGCTTCATCATCTAGCCGTTACTTATACCAATTGTATTAAATATGTGATCTAAATTTTGCGCTGGAAAATGGTTTAGTTTGAGGCGAAAGTTGATGTAAATGGTTGTTCCCTTTACGAAACTTTCAACAAAGAAATAAACTATTTTAACCAGCAAAATAGATCCACTAATTATTACGATTGGTATTATATTCGACAAATTGGAAAGTTAACTGTTATCACCATAACGGGCAGTAATATAATGTTCAAATTGTTCACATAACGTATTATCTGACAACTTATTATCTGCAAATGACTCTGCACCATCCACAATACAGATAGAGGCATTGAGTGATACAGGTGCAAGTTGTTCACGTGACATCGCTGCACTTATTTTTTGTTGTGCTAGCTGCCATGCCTGGGCACTGGTTTTATTACATTCATTAGCTAAATATTCAGCTGAAAAACCTTCCCCAGTTAAGCTGCACAATGTTGCATCATGGCTAACACTATTGCCAGTTCTCCAATAATGTTCAGCTAATAATGGTCCAATTTTAGGATTATCAGTTAAGTAACCGAATTTTTCAGTGAAATACGCACGAGTTTGATAAACCGCCATATGTGCTAATAAATAACCTTGATAAGAACACGCCGCTTCTTGAGATAACAAATGTGGAATTGCAAGTAATGGACGTGGACTGACACTTAACCCTAAAATGCGTTGTTCTGTTTCACGCGCAAGTTGCGTAATTGCCTCTGCCGTTAACGATGACTCATCGCTGCTATATAATGCCCACTCAAAATAAGGGACAACTAAAATACTACGTTCCTGAAATGCTTTAAAGGGTTGTTTCGCATCAATAAGTGCTTGGATCACATTATCAGGAATGACCTCTCCCTGTGCGTTGTATGCATAACGTTTCAGCCAATCAGCATCATTCAGTAAACTATCGCAAAACATGGATTGGGTTTCAGCATAAGCCATTGATGTCGGTGCAAACTCCTGCGAAAAGCACGGTGAATTTAATTTCACATTAGCAAAATGCGCAGCATGTCCACCTTCGTGGAACAACGTTTTAATACCATCGGAACCACTACCTACTTGATCTGGTTTGGCATTACTGGTGAAGTTAATTTTACCAGGCTGCCAGCTGCCATCGGCTTTATAAAACGACGGCATTGGGCCATGACAAAAACCATTTTGATATTTACCACTACGGTCAAGTAAATCTAAGGTTAAATCGGCATTGGAATAGTCGATATTTAATCGACCAAAGGACTCAATCCAACGACGTAATGATTTTGAAAAAGGTAAATAAGGATCAAGTTGACGTGCAGCGTCGCCACTGTACATATAACTAAAATTATGACCAGCTATTGCTGAATCCCCTTTTTGCTTGGCTAGTTGGGCAATACTTTCGGCATTGCGATCGCGTGTGCGCAATTCAAAATCATCGAGAATATGAAATAGTTGTTCCGGTGTCATTTGCTCGGTTTTATTCACTTTATAATCAAAGAAATTACGGAAACCTTGTTGGCGAGCAAAGGCATTACGCTGTTTGACTAACTCAATATAACCATTATTTAATACCCATTGTTCAAGATCCAAAAAAGCTTGATGGGCAGATTGTCGGACATTTTCATTATCATTAGCACGAACCGTCGCACCAAGTACAGATAATGATGCCTGTTGACGCTCTCCGTCATTATTTTGAAAATACATCAAGTATTGCTGACGTTTAGCAAACAACTCAGATTCGGAATGAATCAAATCAGCCATTTGCTGACGCCCTGCCTCACTTTCAATCGCATTTGCCTCGAAAAAAGCCAACCAACCTTGTAAACCAGCAATAAGCGCATTATCTGATTGTGCTTGCTTTTCTAGTGTCCAAAGATGACCTCGAATAACGTCGATTCGTTCAGGATTAGAAACAAACTCGCTGAGTTGAGCTTCGGCCTTTGCAAATCCATCGGTATCATCACTTGTGCCCATATAAGTCGACCAAAATAAGTCCTCTTTACGGCAATGTAATACTAAATAGTCGTCATTAAGTTGGTTAAAATAGTCCTGTGGATTCACAAATGTTGTCCTATTAGTTACTAAAAATAAATAAGTGGTAAGTAATATAATCTTAGTTAAAATAAAAATCTATAGATTCTCATTATTTATAAAAAACCAATCATAGAAAGTACTTAGGATTAACTTCATTAAAAACAACATAATAAAAAGCATTAAATATGTTAATACTTATTACGATAATTCAGGTAGTAACGTTTAATCAAAGTCATTCAGGTCGGTTTTCTTTTTCCAAAACCAATTAATTGAAGGGCCGAAACTAAACCCTGTACATGTCACCACTACCATCATTAATATCCAAGTCATTTCATCGAGCCATTGATTCGGTAATATTTCAAATAAATAACTGTAGGTCATTGCAATAATATTAAAAATAGATGGCGTGATTTCAGTCAATATAAAAATCAGAATAATATTGGCAGCTAACACAGAAAAGCCCCCCATCATCCCAACCCACAGTTTATCTAAAATGCCAAAATCAGCCACTTTGACATGTTTTTCATAATAAAAACTAATGATAAAAAGACCAATAAATGGAAGAATAAGTATATTTATTTCAATAAGATAAATAGAGAATGCATAAATAAAGGCAGTGGTTGTACTAATAATCAGGGACAATAATATGCCTTTAAAACGATTCGTTGGTAGTTCCATTGGAATCATGTCATCATCAAAATCATCATCTAATTCAATGAGTTGATTTTCGTTTTGTTGTATCTCAAGTTGTTTTATAAAGCGTGTTGTAATGGTGTTAATAACCGTTTCACGATCTAATTCCCCAAGTTGTTTCAATGGAATCGCGATCTCATTCAACCCACCAAAGGCTGCGCCCATCGTTGCATTTAAACCACCCTTCGCGAGTTTATTCATGCGAGACTGTGTGACAAATCCAATAAAGTCATTATGATTCAAGGAATATTCAGAGATATCGACGACATCCTCCCAACGTATCGTTTTCTTAATAAACAAACTGTTAATGCTAATAGTCTGCTCCGTTACCCAGATTTTGTTCTTTTTAAATACATTTTGATAAAAAATGGAAACAATAAATAACATTCCCAGTACAGGTATAAACACGTCAAAAATAATAATATGAAAAAACACAGCCCCTTCAGCTTCTTCAATCGGCATAATAAAAGGGATGGCAATAAACAAACATCCCATAATAAACAAAATAGCCACGAGCTTTAATGCAAAAATGGGTGTTATGGTTAAAGGGAGAGGATAAGTTTGAGCGCGAGAATTGTTATCAAGATCCATGATTAATTATTCCGTTTGTAACATTCATCAAAAAAAAACAACAGACTAACATTAATCAAGTTGATTTTGTAACGTCAATCTGCCTCCTATGTGTTGTATATCAACTACCTATCTGGCTTTTTTTATATATTCAAAACCGATTTTACAACAATCGCTATCTGTAAAAATTTGAATGTCCAGAGAAGTCGACTTAGTTGGTTACAGCTTGTAATGAGTTAATAATGGGCGATAGACCATCCGACCCAGTCCACTCAGTATTCGCCATGTCATGCGTTGAAACCACGGCAAATGCGCAGTGTAAATAAAACTATATTCAATACACGGAATTGCTTTGCGATTAACCTTAAAAGTCGGCGCACCTGAGCTCATATTGAAACGTAAGTTGTTTTCTTTCGCATAGTTAATAGAGAACGCTGAAATACGTCGGTATAATCCTAACTTTTGGGACTTATCGGTTTGATATCCAAAAATCGGGCAGGTCATGTCCCCATCAATAATCACCATTCCCAACGTAGCCAACATTTCTCCCCGATAAAATAAGCCAAACAAAGATAACATTTCTGCTTCTACAGCATGTTGAAGATACTCAACGGTAAAATGAATATTATTCTGGCTATATTTATCTAAATACAGCAAATCATATAGTTCCTGTGCGCGTTGATATTCATTTAAGGTTGATAGCGGCTTAAACTGCCAATGTTGTTCATTTAATAAAGCCATATCTTTTTTTAAATCGCGATTAAATGAAAAATTTTGCCATTGGTGTTGAAGATAGACCTGCCGTGTAACTAATGACACCCAATGATCGTCATTAAGTGATTTAATTAAATGGCTATGTTGCACTGCATTAAGCGAACGTAGCACTAATGCTGTATTAGGTGATTTATTCAACGCCTGTTGCCGTAATGAGACTATATCAATATTACGCCAATCTTGACTGTACATATTGGTTGATAGACACTGATTATTAAGTGTTTGCACGCAATCTAATTTGGCAAAGCTTAGCCAAGCTCGCATCGATTTAACTAAACCAACACAGGCTATTCGGATCCAATAATTATCAATCTTCGGTATTTCATCTAATGCATATCCAGCAATAAGGGTTAACGGTGACACAGCATAACAATTATCTGCAACCGATTTAGATATAGTAGCGGGAATATAGACACCATCTTGAATATAATAGGTAATATCAGCCATTAAATGATCAATAGGTTGTGATGTCATTAATGTAACAAAGGATTGGTGCCATTGGTTTGAAGACAGTTTACTCATTATTTTTATGCCCATTCCACTCTATATCATAGGTAGTAGCATCACTCAGTGGTATTTTATAGCGTTTGGCAATCTGAAATAATTCAAACAAGCTACAAAATTGAGCACCAAAACTAAATGTATGTGCTAAATGGCGCATAACATTTTGACCCCTAAAATAATCTTGCCATGTTTTACCACGTCCGAGTGATGTTACTCCCTGCGAGAACAGCATGGCAACACCGAGATGATGTAACTGTGTTGTTTGAAGTGTTGAAAAAACTAAATGGGGGAAAACTGATTCACACTGCTTTGCGACAAGATGCAGTCCACTGGTTGCCCTTGGATTACATTCAATGACGTAAATACATTCATTTTCTATCATAAAATCAAAGGACACTTGCCCGTGAAAATGAAATTTACGGCCAAATGCCACCATAAACCGATGAATTGAATGATTAGTCACTGGTTTAAATCCACTCGCGGCTGATTGATTCACACAATACTTTGGCAAGTAAGCTTGATGAACTCTCAATTCACCATGTTCAAACAACGCGTAATTACATAGCGATTCACCCTGTATCTTTTGTTGCTGAACCCACTGCCTCTCAGGTGAAATCGACAGTACATCTACACGTTGACGCGTTACTTGTCGAATAACATGACTGCCAAAGCGCGAATAAACGGGTTTTAAAATAGTTTCCTTATTAATTACAACATCACTTTTATTACGAATAAGACGCGTGACGGGCAATAACACTTCAGGTAAATCATTAATTAACTCAAACACCTGATGTTTATGATGTAATCCAAATAAAAGATCTGGTGACGGCAATAACCAATTCACTAATGGCCGTAAAACAGCACACTGAGCAAGGTAATAAATCTCTTCGCAGGTGGGGATCACCATATCAACATTAAATTGATCGATGATCGCCAATATGTCTCTGCGATAATGTGTAAAATTGAATCGTGGTGAATGTGTCTTTATATAATGTTCAATAGAACGGCAATAGGCGCCCAATGGGTTTTTCAAGGAATCGGTTAAAATAACACGATGCCCTAAACGAATTAAGGCATTCGCCCATTCGATAGCAACTGGCGCTCTTGCACCGGTGACTAACACTAACATTGATTCACTACCCTTCGCTGTTTATTGCTTATCTGCCAGTTTGGTGCTGGATGGTAGTCAAATATAACTTTATCGAGCTTTAACTGTTTAAACAACGCGGTTAAGGCATTGGTAATTAACACATGAAATTCGGGGGATGATTCAATACAAAGGGTATGCTTTGCTGTTTGAATAATACGATAATCTATCCGCTGCTCACTTGCTAAAGCTATTGCACGATAAACAAGATCCGGTAACACTACGGAATTTACACCATGTTGAGTAAGGGTTAGGCAATCACCACAACGTCCTGCTATGGCACCAATTGGCTCAAAAAAGCCTGTGTCTTTCTGTACGACAATAACATCATCTAATTGATATCGAATAATAGGCTGAGTACGACGTCTAAAATCAGTAATAATCGGACTGTAATGTGTTTTATCAGCATTTAACCAGTACTTCTCAATATAAACGATGTCCTGATTCCACCTCATCTGTCCATAACTATCAGTACACCCGAGGAAACCTTCGGTACATTGATAGACCTCATGCACATCGCAGGAAAATCGATCAGTAATAAACGCTTTATCTGCCTTAGTTAACACTTCTGCACCTGAAATAATGCGTTCAGGCCGCATCTCAGGTGATGTAAAATGCCCACTATGTAGGGCACAAAGTTGTAAGGCCTGCGCACTGCCTACTAATAAAGTCGGTTGAAAGCGATCTAATTCCGCAATCCACTGTTGATAAGGTTTGTTTAAATCCGCATAAAAAAATTGGATCGGTCCCTTTGCTACGCTCGAATATAATGGGCTGTCAGCACGCAATGCTAAGGCGATACGATGCGTTTGGCATCGACGAGGTAACAACTTTGCCAGGATATTACCCGCCCAAATTTGTTGTTCGTGTTTATCGGCTAAAAACAATCCACGTTGGCCGGACGTACCAGAAGATAAACCAACGGTAATACCTTCTACAACAGAATCTTTGAAACTCCGAGTTTGCTCCGCTTTTAATGCCGTTTCCATTAACTGCGCTTTTTTAAGCCCTCTGGTATTAATATCATCTAAATTTTCCATCATGATTGCTTTATTCATAATTGGAAAGTCAGTTAATGGTTTCCCGCTCAAATGCTTGTAAAAATGAGAATGCTGGCATACCCAATTTAGATGCGTTGTGATTTGTCGTTGTTGCCAATCTTCAACCCGTGCGCGAGATCCAAATCGTCGATACCGCGTTAATACAAATTCCTGTAATAACCGGATCATTGCATCCATCCACGTGTCGTTAACAAAGACAGAGTTTCTGAACAATGAGAAGGCACAAATTGCACATCATCACCGACCTGCTGATAGAAACCTCTGAGTTGTTGAAGAGTATGGCGATACGCGCGCATATCATCACACAATATATTGGCAATCCAATGTTGATTGACACCATCACGTAAACTGTCGATCAACCAACATGCATCGGCCAATAAACATATCCAACGGTTAGTTAAACGTACTAACAAACCGATCTGACCAGCTGCGTGCCCTGGTAAGTTAATGATATAAATTAATCCATCGTCGAATAAATCTTTGCAATACAAATCAACATTTAATAATTCAGGAAAGATTGCAGCAATAGGGATAGGATATTGATCGTGGAACTGCAATTGTTGTTCTACATTATTCGGTAACAGTGTCGGCAAATATCCCTTACGAATACCATTCAATCGACCACTTGTTTTAATCGCATTAAATCCAAGTCTCGCGCAATGGATCACAGAGGATCTGAATTCACCCACTGCTGCAATATGATCGGCATGAAAATGAGAAAGCACAAGGTGGTCTATTTGCTCAATAGTAATATTTTCTTTAGCTAATTGAAAAACGATGCCATTTTCTTCGTGATAATGACAAGGTGTTGTCCACGCATAAAAACGTTCTGGGAATGAACGTGTCGATTTAAAAAAACAGTTGTGATACCCGGTATCAAAAAGGACATATCCCTGTGTGGGATGACTAATTAATCCAACGCCAGCGGGAAATACCCTCGGTTTGATTCCACTGCCAGGTTTAACGACAAAGCCAGGGTGAACACAGGAACCCGCTTCAAATATCTTTACTTGCAAACCATTTTGCATATTCTGCTATCCCCTGTTCGATGGTAAATAAAGGCCGGTAACCTAATAATGCTTTTGCTTTACTGATATCGATTGTTTGATGAAAATTCAATAAACCCGCACTGTAACAGGTGATCTTTGGTTCAGGACGATGAGGTAACCGATAACGGATCCATTCATTTAACTTCAATAACGGCGAAAGTAAAACATAGGGTAAAGCGCAAATAGTGACAGGTTGTTTTAATGAATCAAATAGACAGTTAATGATTGAATATGCTTGCATGGGCTGATCATTACAAATATTGAAAATCTCACCATGATCTAGTTTATCAATATTTATGCAGGCAAGCATTGCAGCTAAAGCAACATTATCAACATAGGATAAATCAACGTGGGGGTTACGTGTCGAAGGTAACAACAATCGAGAACCTTTTTTCGCATCGAATAAACGTGGAATAATCGCCCGATCATGAGGACCAAAAATACCACGAGGACGCAAAATAACGCCTTTAACTTTCCCTTCAATCACCACCTTTTCTGATAGGTACTTCGTTAATGCATAATCATTACAAAATGCGGTTGCGACCGGATCAGTTTCTTTAATCGCTAATTTGTCTGTATAGTCGAAATACACGCTGGTTGATGAGATATGAATAAATTTATTAATATTTAATAAACTCGCCACCTCAACGATATTTTGCGTAGCCTTAACATTCGCTTGGTAAAACGCTTCATAGGTTCCCCAAGGGGATGAAAGTGCAGCGCAATGAATAATCGCATCCATTCCTTTGCAAGCAAGCATTACTGCATGTTTATCGGTCAAATCACAAAGGTGCCCTTTCACACCATAGCGTTGTTCTAATTCGGCAGAAATTCGGGTATTTCGACCAATGAAATGCAGTTCATGTTGCTGGTGGTACATCCGTAAAATGGCCGTCCCTAACATGCCTGTGCCACCCGTAACAAGAATTTTCATAAACGAATTAATCCCATCCCGAGAGACAGACCTGCAGCAGATCCCATCAATAAAACAGTTTTTCCATTATTCCCTTGGTCGGTGCGTAACAAATGTAAATTAATAGGAATTGAAGCTGCCACTTGATTGCCTAACATAGCAAAATTATTCACGATTTGTGATGTCGAAAATCCCGTTAATTTCGGTAATTTTTTTAACGCATGGAAACTGGCTTGATGTGGGAGTAAATAGTCAATGTCGTTTACAGCAATATCAGCTTCGTTAAGCCCTTGTGAAATAAATTTAGGTAGAACTTTACGAATAGTTTTGAATAGTTTTTTACCATCCATCTCAAACTGACAAACTTGTAAATTTTCTTGATAACTTAACTTATGCGGGTTGAGATGACTTCCACCACCTTGAATTTGACAATGTGCATAACCTGCATGGTGTGTTTCAAATCGACGCATAATTAGCCCGCACGCTTGTTGATCTTTTTCCAACAAAAATGCAGCAGCGCCATCGGCAAATAAAGAAGCAACATCAACAACAGGCTGGTTATTTTTTAAGGTGACGCCGGTTGCACATTCACTACTAACAATCAGAATACGTTGGTAGCGGTTAGCAATAAATAAACTCTGTGCTAAATCTAACGCCGTTAAGAAAGACAGGTACTATTAATATCAAAACTTTCGATGTAATGAGGCGCATTTAAAAAGGCGAGCAATCCCGCAGCATCATAGGGCAATGATTGATGATGAGTGCCACTGGCATAAATAACGAGATCCACATCTGAGATGATTAAATTGGCATTTGCTAAACACTCCTGAGCTGCTTTTCCGGCCATCGACATCGCAGTTTCATGATTATCTGCAACGTATTTTTGGCTCACACCGTATTTTGTGTTGACGGTTCCCTCGGGTAGATTCAAAAATTGATCAAGTTTATCAGCCTGCCAAGGATGCCTCGGTAAGTAAATTCCACTAGAAACAATATTAAATGCCATAATTAACAACCAGTTATTGAGTATAAATATCAAAATAAAGGAATATTGTAATCTTGTCTACTTTTTATCAAATAAACACAATAGTATTTAATAAGTGCTTATAAATTAACTAATTAAATGCGTTAGAGATATATTTCAATACACTTTTCCTCAACAACAAAAGGTTCTCCATTTTGAATTTTATCAATATAGGGCCGCATAATATCCAACATTGTATGTTTGAACGGCGTGTCTTTAAAATGAACAAAATTATCAGATTGCTGTTTTAGTGCTTTTTTATCTTGCTTTAAGGCCAACAAAAATAATGGCGTAATAATAGATAATTTAAGCCAATTAGGGAGTCGTGTTTGACGGAATGTAATTTGAGAAAAGAACAGATTTTGGTTATGACTGGTTGGGACAATAATAAAGCGATTAGTCATTTCGATGCCGTTGTTGGAATGAAACGCTAGCTCAATAATATTAGGTTTTATCAAACGACCATAACTACAAATAATATGCCGTCCAAGTATATTACCTATTATCCCTGTTTGATTCGATTCTTCCGTATATTTAACTTCAACACCGTGCTCAATTCCTTTTATTTCAGCAACAGTTCGATTTTTTGTGCGCTGACTTCGTATTAATCCATCGTGAATAAAGGCAGTATGTAGCGGATCTAAAAAATTCTCCAGTACATCTTTAATATCGCCGGTAATCGTTGTTTGATAGGAATAGATATCAGGTTTTAATAAATCCTGATGGTAAGGAGTAAAGGGTTTATCAGGTTGTAAACACACCCAAATAAGGTGTTCATGTTCAACAATACTGTAAGTAGGCAGCAGACACCCACTGCGCGGTGATTTATCAATAGTGCCAGGTAAATCCGTTAATCTGCCATCACTATCAAACTTCCAACCATGATAACCGCAGCGTAACTCCCCTTTTATAACTTTCCCTTGAGACAAAGGAAACTTACGATGAGGACAACAATCATCATGTACCGTTAAACCAGATAGTCCTTGATAGATAACCAATTTTTTACCTAAAAGAATGACCGACATTGGCTTTTTACCCAGCTTTTTGCTTAAAGCAACCGGATACCAATATTCATCCATCTTGGTTTTATTAGGTGAATCCATTCAAAATTCCATTTAATTGTAAACACGATAAAAACAGTCGATATAAATAATAAGCACAACAATCATCTATTAATAAGTGATAATTTTCGCAAGTACGTTTGGTATTTAATCAATCCAGATTCTAATTCAAAATGTTGCACTTTTGCATCTTTAAGTTTTATAGCGTGAGAAAAATGAACACCGATCATTTTAGCCATGCCCTGCAACCCTTCTGGCGCCGTTGACACTAACTCAGCCAACAAAGGCGGAATGTCATCAATATATTGTTCTAACGTACTGGGAGTTTGATAAACACTATCCATCATATTTAATAACTTTACTCTATTTTCGTCATTCATTTTGTAATTTCCATATTTATTTTTATAATAGTATCAACAAATTAACAGTAAAATACAATGCTTTGCACCTAGGTATGTTTGACTTAATATTCATATATCTCGCAAAAACGCCTTTAAATAAAATGGCTTGTATTTTACACAAGCCATTTATATTTTAGATAATATATCAATAACCTATTTGGATATTGTTTACTTACATTTAATTTCTTCCTGCCATGACTCCGCCGTCTACATCCCATATTGCACCTGTCACCCAACTTGTATCATCACTGAGTAAAGAATTAACCACCGTCGCAATATCTTCTGGTTGACCAATTCTTCCGATGGGATGAAAACCATTAAAAGTCGCGAGTGTCTCATCCATTACTTCCGGATCAATAAAGGATTCAAATATTGTTGATTTAACCAACGCCGGAGAGACTGCATTAACACGAATATTGTGTTCTGCTAATTCCATTGCCATATGCTGTGTTAATGCATGCAATCCAGCTTTTGCCATTGAGTATGCAGAGGACGGCGTAGCTTTAATCGCTTGCTTAGCCCACATAGAACCAATATTGACAATCGCCCCACCGCCATTAGCCATCATATTTTTTGCAACAGCCTGCGATATAAAAAAGATTGCGCGGTTTAGCTCTTGGTAAATAGCATAATCATTATTATTATGCTCAATAAATGGCAAGGGTTTGAAATAACCAGCTGAGTTAAGTAGATATTTAATGTGTTGCTCTTTATGGTTAATAAATTCGACAATACTTTGTACATCTTCTGCTTTATACAAGTCAGCTTGCATTGTACTGATTTCGCCAAACTCAGAAAGTGTCTGTTTAGCGTGTGCTAATTTTTTAGGATCACGTCCGACAATGATTGTTTTTATATTCCGTTTTAATAATAATTTAGCACTTTCTAATCCCATTCCACTTGACCCGCCAATAATAAGTGCTGTAGGTTGATTTGTATTTTTCATCAGATGATCCTCTTCGGTTTGTGTGAAATGAAAGATTACAATTATTGGTTGTGCCTAAAAAGTAGGTACAATTCAGTTAGGTAGGTACATTTAGGTATATCTTTATGATTAATAACAGAAAAATATTTTTGAGAAATTCAGCTCCCGAACGTAGTGCACGTATGGTAGAAAACGTTTTCCGGTGTAAATGGTCACTGACGGTCTATCAACTCTTGGCCGAAGATATCAATAGACCGGGAGAAATGGTGCGCAGTGTAGAAGGTCTCACAACAAAAGTACTGAATGAGTGTCTGAAGAAAAATATTGAATTTGGCATTATTAAGCGAATTGAATACAACGAAATCCCGCCAAGGGTAGAATATATTGTGACGCCTCTTGGTAAAAAATTCATCCGTATTTTGGATCAACTAAAAGCATTACAAAATGAAATGGATACCTAGCATTTATGGCTTATCATATTTTCTATTTTAATCATCTCCTCGCTGTTTCCAACACAGATTAAGATTGAGTGCTTTACCCTTGATTAGTAAGTAATTTTTAATTGTTAATAATATAAATGGTGTTATTTTGCACCGGTAAATTAATGTTCCCATCCGTTTAACATTCAATCCTAATGGATTTCCTATTAATACTAGGTTACTGATGGAGACACAGCCAACACCAGAAACCTATGCGCGGCTAGAGGGAGCACTTTTAGTGAATAGTTTAAATGTATTGATAAAAATCCGTAAAACCAAACAAAAAAAGCATGGGAGACCAGTACTTTCTTTGGATGGTTTATGATATGAAAAGTCATATTATGCAATACATTAATATGACTTAAAATCTCTGGCTTACTCCATTATAACTAGAGTATTAACAAATTTGCTCAAATTTTCTTGAGCAGTAGTAACTCTTATTAACGCATCATTGTAAGCGCTTAGGTCTGTCTTTTTATTTATTAATTTTAAAGACAATTTTGCATTTTCAAGTTCCTGAGTTAATAAAGTACCTTGAATATTATTTACCCAATTATCAAATCCTATATGTTGTATGTCCCAAGACGTATTGCCCACTTTTTCATTGTGTTCACTCGAACTTAACTCTGTTAAATTTCGAAAACTATCCAAAGACTCTGAAATGTAGGTTAAATACTTATTCGATTTTGCAAGTGTAAACTGATTTTCGTTAGAATTTGAATTATCACCAGCAATAGACAGTGAGCTAAAAAAGATTGATAAAATGATCACACAAACATTTAAGTTCATTATTTATTTCCCCATCTTGCGGCAGTTCCTCTAATATCATAATGCACAAAAGTATTATACAAGCCAAGTCCACCTTCTCGGATTTTTCCTTCAGATATTAAATCAAGAATTGCTTTATGAACTTCTTTCGGAGTCATACCCTTTACGCTTATATCCGCAGCTTTAGCAGTTAGATGACAACTACTAGAAACGCCACCAACCTTGGAATTATGTTCAGGAGTTCTATATCCACAATTAATATGAATCGGCTTTGCAATTTTTTCCCTCAACACACTTAATTGTTCTGCTAATATTTTTACGTTATTTTTATATTCATTCGGAACAGGAGTTTTTGAAGAATCATGACAAGCAAACTCGGACCATTTAAAATATTTGGAGAGCACCATATTTTGAGCAACTTGCAATTTTTCAAAATCAGTCAATTTTTCATTAATTTTTCGATGACTTCGCCCATTTACATCAACTTTTCCATCAGCGCGAATCATACCAACAACCTTACTTTGAAATAGTTTAATCGCAGCAACCGTTTTCGAATTTTCAGGACGAGAGCCTAAACGACCATCTACAGTTAATATTTTAGTTGACGGGATGAGTTTAAGTAGTTTATTTAAAGCAGTTTGTACTGCTTTAACATCATTATTATTATTTACTCCACCAAGCCCGACAGCTTGGGTAATGCGCATTGATGACATCATATTTTCCTTGTCTTTGTTATGTATTGCATAATTGTAACGGTTAAAAATCAATTACAATTTAATTCGAGATTGAATCTCAACAGATAAATAGTCTGCGTATAAAAAAACATCCATCACATTCAACAAAAAAGAAGTTTTTGATGATATGTTTTAAGCTTAATTAAACCACACCCAATTTAAAATTTTGTACTTTATCGCACTTAAATTAAGCTTCCATCATGATGAAACAGATAGGTAATTAACCACCTTAATACTTACTTGAAACAAATAAAAAATAGTCGTTTTAGTTTCAAAGCTTTAGATGTTCCATCTTTGTTCTTTCGAAAGAAAGAAAAAGGAAAAAACAAGATCTGACTCATATGTTTTTTCTTATCATTGATAATTAATAAAGCGATTTTAATGCATATCCAAAGCTAACTTCAAGCTTTAATTTTGATTATTATTATATTAAATTTAAAAATATTTGTGTTTAATATTTTATATTTCAATAGTATTAATTTTGTGAATAATAATTATCTTGGTTACCACCTTTGCAAGGTAAATCTCAAAAAAGTAGGAAATCTTTACCTTTTTAGGATATTAATCGTTGAAAAATTTTAATGTTGCGAATTTAAAGTAGTTTGTAATTTACTAAAAAATAATAAGATTGATAGGGAGTCTTTATAGAAAAATACGTTATCAGTTAATGCTAATCGTTGAATATAATAGGAATAATGATTATTCATTTTTATAAAGTGTTCGATGAAGTTTTTACTATCCAACGTTTACCTGTAATTACAACAAACAATGCATGGCCTTCTACCGATTCAAAGTTAGAGCCTATTAGAAGGCATGAGTGTCCGATAGTTCACATACCAAAGGGAAATAATTGCGTTTTAGGATGTACCTAAAAAGTAATACATCCATAACTTTGCAGTTTTAGATAGTTTTTCTACGCGTAAAGCACAGTGTTTATAGTAATTGGAAGTAGAGATATTATGGTATTGGCAGAATTCATTAGTATCATTGAAATTACTACGCTGCTGAAAACGAGAAAGCGTCCATATATGTCCAGCAATATTTCATTAAGCATTTTTAAACTAATGAGAGCCCCGTTAATAACATTACTCTTCTGTACTTTCACTAATTGAAGGATGAGGTACTTCAAATTTTTTATATAGCTCATGATTTTCAATAATATCAGCAGTTAATTTCATAAGAGCCTTGTCACTAATATCTGAGCTAGAAATTTTAAAAGCTCTAGAAAAATCTACATAACTATTACAAAATACTACTGATAAAATATATTCTCCATCTACATTATATAAAGTATAAACCCATCGCTTTGAACATATTTTTTTTGTTGTCATTCTATTTTTATTCCTGTTTTCAAATCTATTGCTACATAATCATTTTTTGTCATACCAATTGTTGATATAACAGTTTCATAACTTCTTGTAGGTAATATCCCCCTGGTAACCATTTTCGATCTGCTCAGCAGGAATACCTAAATCTTTAGAGACCAAACTTACATCACCATTTGATTTCGCAATTATTGCGTCTATACCAGCCTTGGAAGTAAAAGGTAAGACAGCTTTAGCTAGCCCAAAGGGTGAACGCCATGGATGCAGAGAATAAAACCGTCCCGTATAATTATCTTCTTTATTGGCTTTACGTCCGATAAATTCATTTAATGAACGCATATACCACCTAAAAAATAGTACATTCATAACTTTTTCAGTTTTAGATAGTTTTTCTACGCGTAAAGCACGGTGTTTATAGTAATTGGAAGTAGAGATATTATGGTATTGGCAGAATTCATTAATACCACTGAAATCACTACGCTGCTGAAAACGAGAGAGCGTCCATATATGTCCTGTAAGTTTGATTCTAACCTAGATACCTCTAATATCTTCTTGATATTCGTTAGCGGGAACAAAAGTTATCCCTTTAAGACCTAACTGTTTAACTTTTAGCCTTATACTTTCATCAATGATAATTATCGGCATAAAGGCATTTTTTAAAGCAAACACATTTTCATTTTTAATCACGCTTTCTTTTAAAACTAACTGAGTAATGCCTGACACCATTCCATATTTAACACCAACAAAAACAGATTTATCAATATCAAATGCATCAAGGTATAACATTACATGCAAGGCATAAAAAAGAAATTCATTTTCCCCGCACAGAATTGAAACCGGAACAAACTCTAAAAACGTTGAATATGAAGAAAGAGTATCTTTAAATTCTTTTGAAACAATTGATAAAGAATATTCTGGTCTAATTGAACCGGACACTTTAATTCTGGATAATACTATCCACTATCGAGGTGATCATGAATACAAAACGTCAATACAGAACTTATACCAGTGAATTTAGAACCGAAGCATTATCGTTAATCAGTGAGCAGGGTTATACCGTTCAAGAAGCTGCATCCGCTTTAGGTATCACAACTAGCCTACTTTATAGTTGGAAACAAAAAGCAGAAGAGCATATAAATTCAACAGTAGATTCTGATGAACGAGCAGAGCTATTAGCCCTGCGTAAAGAAGTTAAACAGCTGCGTATGGAGAAAGAAATATTAAAAAAGGCCAGTGCCTTCTTCGCAAAAGAAATGAAATAAAGTTTCGATATATTCGGGCATGCCGTTCTAAATACCCCATAAAGTTGCTTTGTAATACGCTGAAAGTCAGTCGTAGTGCATTTTATGATTGGCTTGAACGGCCAGCTAAAATAATTAGTGAAGAAGAGCTGAACCTATACCGTACTGCACGGAAGCTGTTTAAACGCAGTCGTGGTAGCTTAGGGTCTCGTCAGCTGTGCAAAAAGTTAAGAGCTGAAGGCTTTAATGTGGGCCGGTATCGAACACGTAGCATTATGCGGAAGTTAAAGCTTATTGTGAAGCAGCGGCAGGCTTATAAAGTGACAACAAAGCGTAAGCATAGCGATAGTGTTGCGGATAATGTTTTAAATCAGCAGTTTAACCCAACCCAGGCAAACTTGGTTTGGGCTGGTGATGTAACATATTTAAGAACTAACCAAGGCTGGATGTACTTAGCTATTGTCATGGATTTATATTCTCGACGTATTGTTGGCTGGGCTATCTCACCGCGAATGACGGTTGATTTGGTTGAGCGTGCGTTACAAATGGCTATTAATATTAGACAACCGAGTTCAGGGTTGCTGTTTCATAGTGATCGAGGCTCTCAATATACGAGTGGTAGGTTTAGTCGGTTACTTAGTAAACATGGTATTACAGCATCAATGAGCAGCGTTGGTGCTTGTTTAGATAATGCAGTTGTAGAACGATTTTTTGGTAGTTTAAAGAATGAGTGGTTATTGAATATTGTGCATTTAACACGAGAATCAATGAAGGCTGATGTAGAAGAATATATCCGCTATTACAACCATGAGCGACTCCATACAACACTCGGAGATTTAACTCCGATTAATTATGAAAATTTACAAAGTCAGGTGTCCAGTTGTGCTTGACCAGAATACTCTGTTAATACGTGCATAATAATCTTTGCATTCGGCATCAGTCGGATTAGGCTTCGCTGTTCTATAAACAAAATAGTTGAGCAGCCATTGCATTCTTTCCGGCTTCCTAGATCCACTAAATTTATTGGTCATATGCGGGAAGCGTAAATCATTTGGGACTCTTTCTTCTCTTTCTAGCATTGCAATAATGCCTGGTGACGTTATTAATTTCCCATCGTCATAATAAAATTTTTTCTGACTTTTCATATTTATTCAATCTCTTCTAATTAAAAGGCATGAGTGTCCAAGAAATACTTTTAGAATCTGGGATTAAAATGCGTTAGCCGTATCTATATGTCTGATAGTTTATCTTATTCTATTCGTAATCGGCGACCAATCTATAATTATCACATTTACTACATTTGAATAAGGTCCCCCAAAGAGGGCTATTATCACGAATCAATTCAGCTTTGAGGTTCTCTTCACTTATATTTAAATTATCAATAATTTTTAATATATCATTCTGTAAAAGATCGAATTTAGATTCAATATTAACTTCACTAGAAGTACCTATAAGAACGCAATAATCACCACAATGTGAAGGCCAATTATCTTCTTGTGGGAAAAAAAATCCAGGTGTTCTTTTAGTTAGTTCATCGACGAACTGTTCATTATCCACCTTTTCAATTTCATCCTCATCAACAAAAGTCAAATCATACTTTTCTGCTGCCTTACCATTTGCAATACACCATGGACAAATACCATCAACTTCAACAATTGAATAAAAAGGTCCAACATATTCCAGCGAGTTCACTTTATTACAAACTGGACAAATCTTACTTGAAGGTACAAAAACCTCTGAACTAATAGGATCAGGGTGATATCTAAAATTAGGTAACTTATCACTCATATTTAATTCCTGAAAAATTAATCTACTACACACAATATCTACAAATTTACCAGGGACCTGGATCAATCCATTTCCCTGGTTCTGTTGGATCTGGAATAAGCATCTGACCTTTTTGTTCAAAATGCTCTCGAATCTCTCTTTCTCTTTGAGCTTTACCGCCAGCTGTTTTATTAAAGTAAGATTCTGCCGGTATCTTCTTTATTGGCTTTTCGGGCAATAAATTAATTTAGGCAGCGCATAAACCATGAGATATCCGCTAAGCGCCCTCGCCAGTCATCAATAATTTCAAGTGCCGCTTTATTTTCAGCCTCGGAGATGATTTGCTCTTTTTACCAACGCTCAACTAAAACGGGTTTCGATTAAAGCCGACACCAACGTTCACAAACTCCTTCATGGCTTAGTTTGCTATTGTTCTGTTCATCAACATGGAGAACTAAATGATAATGATTCGACATAATCGCATAGGCACAAATATCGAGATTAAACACTGAAGCGAGGTAATGCAGTCGTTCAACCACCCACTGGCGGCGGTGCTCAAAGGACTTTTCTATGTATTTATCTTCACCACACAAATAAGCGCGGCGAACACAAAGATAAATACAATGGTAATAAGGAGTATCGGATAACGAAACTTGCGATTGACGAGACTGAGTCATAATAACCACCTTCTAACATGCAACATAAGCCTAGTTAAAAGGTAGAATAGGAATGATTATCAGTCAAAGTCTGTGGGTGTCCAGTACTTTATCCAGTACTTTAATTCTCGTTTCCTGCTATACATTAATAATATCTGCCATTACACGTTTTTCACCAACTTCAGCTAAAAAATACAAATGCTCCTGTATCTTTACTTTTTGCAAATTTTGCAATGAATTCTCCCCCCCTAATACCAAAGCAGGTACAAATCCATACATTTCATCAAACTCTAAAGCTCCGAGTTTTGCAAGCGCTCTATCAAAAAGAGGATAATCATTTAGATCGACCTCATCTATCCGAGATTTAGTAATAATGAAGAAAAATGAGTCTATAGCTTTTTCCGAACCTTTGTCCTTCAAGTCATTAGCTTTATTAGCTGGAAAAAGCATTGAAAAATTCGGTTTTATTTTTAGACTTTGCCCTGAGTTTTCACCCCAAACGTAAAGAACTCCAAACGCACTACGTGCAATTACGTAATATTTATCTTTTCCAACAAGCTCAGTTCCTTCTAACCATAATTCTAAAAGTTCCTGGTAATCTGAAGGGTTTACTGTCCAAAATTGTCCTTCACCCCAACCACAAAAGCCATATTTTTTCCAATACTCTAGTAAACGTTCCGGCAACTTATTTTGAAAATACAAAATCGTTTCGGCTCTGGGTTGTTTAGATTTAATAGCAGGACCAAAACCCTGAGTATTATAGAACCTATTAAATAACCTATTCATAATTTCCTCTGTAAACTCACGTTCATTTTTGTATCTGGACCTAACTCTTTTATAGCTTGTTCTGCTGCTTCATCCATTAATTCAACCCTTTTTTTCCATTGAGCGCCTATTGAGCTATTAACACTCCCATCACCAAGCAATGTTACTTTATCATACCCACCTGCAATCATATCTGGATTATGCAAAGCATGTAATGAAAAAAGGCAGGACAGCCAAACCTTTTATTAATTATTCGTCAAAGTTTATGGCTGTCCTGTAATTCGCAGTCCAAGACTTTTTTGGCACTCGAGTTAATGCTCGAGTTATCGAGTTACTTACGATTTATCTCGGCGCACTAGCTATCCCAGATTTTTGTTGTTTGTTCTTCTCGATTGATGAAATTACTGATAATTGCATTTCTAAGTTGCCAGTTTCCAATTTCTTTCTAATTTTGAAGAACTCGATAAATTCTTTTTTTGTATTGGTAGAATAGCCATTTATTTTCAGAAAAAAATCTGAAGCACTTGATATAACTTCAATGTTTGTTTCAGATAAAATAATTTTTTTATAAAAATTAGAACTTATACTGTATTCAGGTTTACATTTATGTATTAACCAAACTGCTTCATCTTTTTCACAATCTAAATATATATCATAATTACCTATGAGCATATTTAGATAAGTGTTATCTCGTGTTTGAAAATAAAGTTCTGAGTAAACTCTATGTAAACCAGCCTGACCCATTTTTTTATTTGAAATAAACAACAGTAACGTTTTTAACGCTTTATCATAATTTAAATAAAAAAGCCATTTTGCTACTCCTGGAGAATTTAATTCATTAGTAAGTAGCTCGAATGCGTTCTTTTTTTCATTTATATTCATTTTTTCAAAATGAGAAAGATCATACCCATCCGCTTTTTGAGTTCCTACAGAATTATACTGCTGAAGAAAATTGTTATAAGTTTCTGTCATCTAAAAAATACTCCCAAATAATTTCAAAGCTTCATCACTTTTTGAATAAACAGTTACTGATTCTTCTATATTGCCAGAACTATTGACTCTTTTAATTGTAATATCATCAACATAGGGATTTTTATAAAGACTTGGCCATACCCTATTTTTCCATGTTGCCCCCCCTAATGGAAAACGATTCGCAGTCTGAATTGTTTCAATATTTCCAAGTGCGCCATTTGCATAATTTGTTGATACCTCTCCCCATAAATCCCATCCATATGGCCCTAAATCATTTTTTTCCCATGTAAAAATATCATTTAATTCATCCCAATTATTAATTACTTTACCACCAGACGTTTGTTCTAAAATAGTTTTTCCATTTTTGGCGGCGTAATCACCAGCCAATTTCACGTCCCCTGACCAAAATACTTTTTCTTTGGTTGAAGATACATCTAATCTATCAATTATTTCATTTAGAGCTGCACGTTTATCTACGTAATTAGTTGCATTTTTTGCTAAATTAACATGCGGCTGAAGTATGTTTCTAGCTTCTTTGATTTTTCCAGCTGAAGATAAATCTGAAATTAGTTTTTTGTCTTGGGCTGCCGTGTTTAATCCATTACCAGGCTTAACCATAGCTCCTCCCATCATCCCCATGTCAATAATGCTTGTAGCTTTAAATAACCGACTAGAATAACCAATACTAATTTGATCAACTTCAAAACTCTGGAGGACATCCATACACTTTCACCTACAGCATAATACTATTTCCGTTGTTAACAAATCAAAGTACTAACCGACATAGTTTGCTATCTAGCAATAAAAACTTTTAATAAAACAAAGGGATGGTAGTGGGACTGGTTTTAAGGCATGGAAAAAATTGCCGCTTGCCAATAACAAATAATTTAGAGGCCAACAGTACGTTTAGTCGTTAATGCAATCGGCGTAGTTGGTTTTTACTTGCAAAAAGCATGGGTGTACAGCAATTTGCTGAAGCGAGGTAATTCATTCGTTCAACCACCCACTGGCGACGGTGCTCAAATGACCTTTCCGTGTATTTATCTTCACCACACAAATAAGCACGACGAACACAACGAGAAATACAATAGTAATAAGGGGTATCGGATAATGAAGCTTGCGATTGACGAGACTGAGTCATAATAAACCACCTTCTAACCTGCAACATAAGCCTAGTTAAAAGATGGAATAGGAATGATTATCAGTCAAGGTTTGTGGGTGTCCAGTACTTTCACTTAGTAAATGAACGAATCAATTCACAACCCTAAACGGTAATATGCATTGATGATTTAAAACGGTTTGTCTTACTTGGAACCTCAGCTGGACTTCTGCCATAAAGGCATTGTGGGTGCAAAGGCTTGTAAGACTTCTTCTGGAATTCAGGAGGGCGCGACTCCCCATAAAGAGTCATTAAGACGCCGGATATATGTCAAGAAACCGTTATCTCATAAATGAAAAAAGCAGTTCAGGAAAAGGTGATCTATCGACTAAAAAGATACAATGCAAAAACAAGTTTAATCAGAAGAGATAACCCTTAGTATTTAATCTATTACGTGGTTTTTGCACTCAATTGATTATTAAAAGCAAAGAAAAAATAGTTTTCCCTTGTATTACGAGGAGTGACCATATATGTCCAGCAATTTGAATGCGATCCAGAGTTCAGGTTAAGTATTTATTTTTGTCCACTCTCTTTGCGCATTAGGTTCATAACGAACAAACCAAGGGTTCGGTTGTTGTTCTGCTGGGATAAAATTAATTGCGTTAGGTGTTTCAAATACACCGACAGGTTGGCCTTTATCTTTTAAGCAGATAAATTGACCGTCTACTAATTCAAAAATACCGGCTTCCCCACCTGCTAAAAATATACGCTCATCAATTGCCCCCACACCGTACCAAGAATATTTAGCCGAGCCGATATCTATAAAACCATCATGTACATTACCAACTAACAAGCAACCACTTCTACCTGTGATGTAAACCAATGCACTAGAGATAACTTTAACATCTGTAAAAGCATCATCAATTTTTACATTGTCAGGCAACGTCACTTTATGCCATGTTTTCCCATCAAAATGATGGATATTGCCATGATAGCCGACAATATAAACATCATCACTGGCTGAGCCATCAATAGCATTAGGTGCTTGTGGTAGCAGATATTCAGTCCAATCTGAACCATTCCAATGTAAGGCGGGTCCTGCAAATGATGTCACCCAAACGTCAGAATCAGTTGTTCCCCAAATACCGTTTAACTGCCCTTTGAATACTTCTGTAGCTTGCCAGTTAATATCAAAGGAACCACTGTTAAACTTTAGCAAATTAAACGGAGGATACTTAAACGTTACTTCCGCCGTAGTAAATACATCTCCTTGATCGTCCACTACCCAGAGATTACCAATGTCAGATGACCACATGGCATTGAGTTGGAAATTACAACCTAAACATGTTTTCGTAAGATTTCTTAATGTAAGACTAACTCCACCAACCGCCCCAGAGGCATTTGATTCATTATAATATGTAATTAACCTGTGCTCTCCAAATTTTGACTGTATTAAATCAATGACATGTATTATCTCATAATTATTACGCATTTTTAGATTACCTTATTAATTAAAAACTATCACTACTATCAATAATAACATCATCAGGCACATCCCCACCACCAACTAAATTTGACATTGGTGCATCTTTATTTACCCCTGCTAGATCTAAATAATTTTCCGTATCAATACGGATTGCCTTGGCTACAGCTTCAGCTTCATCTTTCGGAACTCTAGCTTCGTAAACACCAGGCGTTCGTGCTATCGTATCCATGCTCAATGATTTGGCGGTTTCGACTTCCATATGATCTAACCATTCGTTTACAGATGCAAACTTACCTTGATCATGCAGTGACTTAGCATAATTTTTTTCAACATCAGTTAAATATCTATGCTCAGTTCCTTTGCTCTGATCATCAAACACAAAATAGGTGATTGCATCTCCTTCATTATAAGTACCAAATTCATCTCCAATTGGCACTTTAGCACGAGCTTCATTTGGTAATTTAGAGCGAGACGTAAAGTTTGAATGGGGTATCACGTGTTCCCGTTGGAAGCCTGGCATAGATATTTTTTTTAATTCTTTATACGGCCCTACGATGAAGCCATGTTTGGCGTAAAGTTCTTGACGACCCGCCAAAGTCTTAACCATCTCCGCAAAATTATCTACACTTGCCTCAACAATTTTAGAAGTAGAAACCGCTAACTTAGTTGTCAATGCCCCCAAACCACCTGTTATAGTATCAAACACTGTCTGTTGTTGATCTAATCTAGTGATATAATTATTAGTGCATTTCAAAACAGTAAAAACACAATATATAGTATTTTTCTAGTTACTCAACACTACAGATAGGTGCTGAGTAGATACAAATGATTAAATATAAAATTAATATGAAAGAGAATGAATTATGCAACCAATAATTACTCATCCTTGGAAGATAACAGAAAAACAAGCTCTACAACTCCAAGAAAAACTTGCTAGTAAAGTTATAAAAAAAGACAAACATAATGAGATAAAACTAATTGCAGGCGTCGATGTCGCTTATGCTAAAGAAACTAACAAAATAATAGCTGCAATTATTATTCTTGACGCTATAACCTTTGATATTGTTGAAACCTCCATTGCAGAAGATATTGAACAATTTCCTTATATACCGGGATTATTTTCCTTCCGGGAGTTACCTTCCTTAATTAAGGCATTTGCTAAATTAAAAAACATACCAGACTTAGTTGTATGTGATGGCCAAGGTTATGCGCATCCAAGACGATTTGGTTTAGCTTGCCATTTAGGTGTTATTTTTGATATACCAACGATAGGTTGCGGTAAAAACCGCTTGTTAGGCACACATGATAATGTCGACACAGAAAGAGGTTCAATAGCCCCTCTTATTGATAACAATGAAGTTATTGGAAATGTCTTGAGAACTCAAAATAACATCAAGCCCATTTATGTTTCAATTGGCCATAAAGTTTCATTAGAAACAGCGACTAGATGGATATTAAAACTTGCTAACCACTACAGATTACCTGAGACAACGAGGAAGTCAGACCAAGCTGTTAAAAAAGCAATGAGCGATTTTCAACTTAACCAGGAACATGAAACAATTAATCTGAGCGTCGAATTATTGAACAAAAGTTCTCATTAATGAAACTTACTATTAGCGTATCAGTATTATTAAATTCTGATTACAAGATAAAGTAATCGTATTTAATAATAAATCACAAAGACCTATACGTAGATGTTTAGTGATGAGCGAATACGCTATATAGATGATGGGCGATTAAGCATCGATAACAATCGCGCAGAGCGTGCAGTAAAACCATTTGTGATAGGACGAAAAAACTGGTTATTTAGCCAAACAGCGAATGGTGCGCAAGCCAGTGCCACACTTTACAGTATTGTGGAAACCGCTAAGGTCAATGGTTTGATGCCATTCGATTATATCTGTGCCTGCCTTGATGAACTGTGCCAACCAACCCCCGACATCGATAGTTTGTTACCATGGAATTTCAAAAAATAGGTCTGGTTCGCTAGACGCTTACCTTTGAACGTAGCCACAATTTCACGTGTCGTCATGCCTTTGGCATAAAAGCTAAGCACCTTATCATCCATAGAAGTAAACCGAGTTTGTTGTTTTTTGACGAGTTGAGGCTCAAACGAACCTTCTCTGTCACGGGGAGTTTCCAGTTCAAACTGCCCATCATCAGTAATGATAGTTTTGGTTGAAGTGCCGTTACGTGCATATTTTCATCCATGGAGATCAGCTAATAACATCCATCGAGATCACCTAATAACATCAACTTAGATCAGCAAATAACATTCATGGAGATCAGTTTTGAGCCAAAATGTTATTTAGCGATCTTCATCGATGTTATTGATTTGCTCACTTTCTAGTCAATAGGTGTGTTTAACCGTTACTCTGTCATTTTTTAATGTGATGAGAGTAACCATGTCAACAGTACCTATAACGATGAAAAAATTAAAAGATATACTCCGCCTCAAATACGGACAAAAACTAAGCCATAGGCAAATAGCGAAGAGCCTATCTATTTCCCCCTCCGTTGTCTCTCGCTATTGCGCTCGAGCCGCAAAAATGGGGATCATGGATTGGCCGCTAGACGATACCTGGGATGACGTTACTCTCAAAAACACCTTTCTAAAAACCAAAGCGCCACTGAAAAAACACAGCTTACCAAACTGGCAAGTCGTGCAAGATGAGCTTAAAACACGTAAGTATATGACCTTGCAACTTTTGTGGGAGGAATATGCTGATAGCAATCCGGCTGGCTATTACAGTTATAACCATTACTGTCGCATGTACCGACAGTGGTGCTCAACGCTACGCTTATCAATGCGACAAACGCATCATGCGGGTGAAAAGCTGTTTGTCGATTACTGCGGTCCTACGATTGCTATCGTTAACCCTGATACAGGTGAGTATCGAAATGCCCAAGTCTTTGTCGCGGTTATGGGGGCGAGCAACTATACCTATGCAGAAGCAACTTGGTCTCAAAAGTTGGAAGACTGGATAATGAGTCACGTACGTTGCTTTGAATTTCTTGGTGGCGTCCCTGAAATGGTTATCCCTGATAACCTTAAAAGTGGTGTTCATAAAAGCTGTCGCTATGAACCAGATTTGAACCCTACTTACCATCAGCTATCCGCACATTATGATACGGCTATCATCCCCGCAAGACCTTATAAACCGAAGGATAAATCAAAGGCTGAAGTAGGCGTACTGATTGTTGAGCGTTGGATAATGGCCAGGGTTCGTAAAGAGACCTTCTTCAGTCTAAAGCAACTCAATCAGCGCATAGCCGAGTTGCTCAGTTGGATGAACAATAAAGTGATGAAGCAATATAATGAATCCCGTATATCGTTGTTTCAACGTATCGATAAACCCGCGCTAAAGCCTTTACCGGACTCAGTTTATCAGTTCACCTATGTTAAAAATGTTCGCGTTAATATCGATTACCACGTTGAAATCGAAAAACACTATTACTCAGTACCTTATAACCTTGTTAAAAAGCAGCTTGAAGCCCTGGTAACAGGCCAGCTTATCACCTTAAAGTTTGAGGGGAATACGGTTGCAACTCATCCTCGCTCGTATCAAGCCGGAAGGCATACCACACAAGATGTGCATATGCCTCAAGCTCATCAAAAACAGCAATGGTCACCAGCACGGTTTGAAAGCTGGGCTAAGAGTATTGGCCCAAATACACTCGCGCTAGTACAAACGCATCTAGCAAGCCGAAAGCACCCAGAGCAAGCTTATCGTTCATGTTTAGGGCTACTTAATTTATCGTCGAAATACAGCAAAACTCGGTTAGAAAAGGCTTGTGAACGCGGTCTTATTACGGGGGCTAATCGGCTTAGAAATATAATTAATATACTGCAAAAAGGATTGGATAAAACACCAATATTAGAGCAACAGCCTGATTTATTATCCGAGATCGAACATCAAAATATACGTGGCAATGATTACTATCACTAGGGAAAGACTATGCAAGAAATTACACAACAACTTAATCAATTAAAACTGACAGGCATGCGTGATGCTCTTGAACAACAACTTATGCAAGCAAATACCTATGCTGAATTAAGCTTTACTGAGCGTTTGCAGGTACTTCTGGCTCAAGAGCTTACACAACGTCAACAACGACGTATTGAGAGGCTTACCCGGCAAGCTAAGTTCAGGCAAAGAGCTGCGCTTGGTGATATCCAATACAAAGCTAGCCGTAACCTAGATAAAGCCCAGATAAGGACGTTAAGCCAAAGTGAATGGTTGAATCATGCGCATAACTTAGTCATCACTGGTGCAACGGGATGCGGTAAAACCTATATTGCCTGCGCACTTGGAGTCGAGCACTGTAGGCAAGGTAAAACAGTATTCTACTTCCGGCTAAAAGAGTTGCTCGAGCAGATGTACCTTGGGCAGGCAGAAGGCAGTTACCGAAAGCTTATCGGTAAACTTATTAAAGCAGATTTACTGATCATTGATGACTGGGGTCTAGAGCCATTAAATGCGAATCAACGTAGTGACTTACTTGAGCTTATTGATGGTCGCTACGACCATCACGCCACATTAATAATCAGTCAATTACCGATATCGAATTGGTATGAAATGATAGGTGAATCGACACATGCCGATGCAATACTCGATCGATTAGTACACCGGTCAATTAAAATAGAATTAGAAGGAGAATCGATGAGAAAAATGATAAAACCATTGACTCATGGAGATCAAAAAAAGTAGATTAAACGAGGTCCTGTTGATTAGAGAGTTAGCGATCTCCATGGATGGTAATCAGTGATCTTCTTCATGTTAATACGCACGTTACGGCTATTACTGGTAGATGATTGACGATGTTTAGAGTAACCGAGATGTTCGTCAAGCTCAGCATTTAATGCTGCTTCAACGGTTATCTTGGTCAACATCTGACTAAAGTTGTTAAGGTCTTTTTCTGTTTTTAATGTTTTAGCGGCTTCACGAGCGAACGCTTCTAATTGCTTCTGATCCATAACTGCTTATCCTTTTCCAAATAGTAGGATTATAAATAAGCAGTTACACAGTTTTTGTTACAGTCTCTAGACTATCAAATCAGAATATCAATCAGCAAACGATTTCTTTTCTGTTAAATTTAACATAACAGTCTTTTCGAAGAGATTTGAAATGATGTAAATCATTAATATCAACATCTTCCGAATTAACAATTAATTCTTTTAACTGTTTTAAATCAGATAACTTAGAAAATATTGAACTGGTTAATCGAACATCATATATTGACAGCTTAGAAACAGAATCAAAGACATTATTCATTAATAATTTTTCGAATAAATCCTCAGTTATCCCATCTCCACAAACAAATAAAAAATCAGCGCCTTTAAAAGTCAGCAGTTCTTCTACATTATTATAATAATTAAGAATTAACTTACTACCTCCATTTTTAATACTATCGAAATAGTTACCCTCAATGTTTAAAGTTCTAATTACATCTTTAGAGGTGAATTTAAACCAAGCATCATAATTTTCTCGATTAAAACTTTTAAACTCTTGAATGCTACCATCTTCAAAATAAGTACACTCTTGAGATACATTAAAATCACCAACATCAATACTTTCAATGTCTCCATTAATAAAATATGTCACTTCATTCGTAACCCAACCATATTCACTCTTACGCTCAGCAACGCAGACTTCATTAATAAAGAAATAAGCAACCCCATTAAATTTATCGCCATGATAAGTAAAACAATCGGAATATTCATCGTCTAATAACTCTGATACAATATTTAAACTTGAGGCGTTAAAATTTATATAAGGTGATTGATAATCGCCCACCAGATCCCCATCTACAAATAAAGATTTTTTGACTATAGAAAATTTTTCAATCGTTAAAGCCACACCATTAAACTTAGTTCCATGGTAGTAACTTTTTATACCTTTGACATCCAATGCACTGGATTTAATAGTAAGCATATCGTTAATGACCTTTTGATAAATCGCCTGTTAAAATATCGAAACCATGCAACAAACTACCACAATTATAACAAGCACTAAATGGCTTACCTTGCCCACCAAATTTATCTGGTTGAAGTTTGTATGTTGACACTTGAATTTTACTTATATCATACCCAGAAGGCAATTGATTAAGTATTTGATTTGCAGAGCGTATCTCAGCATGAGTCCCTGGTAAACCTCGCCCTCTTGCTACAAATTTTTTATTATTTGTAATATAATCAAGAAGTCGTTTTTCCAGCAAGGGGTTCAACTCGTCTCCATTATCACTGTATAATTTTTTAATCTGTTTCATATAAGCATCGGTATCAATGACTTCAAAAAACTCCAAATCAGGCTCATCAAACCTCCGAAGTCCTTTAGCTTTTGGCATTTTCAGTTTAAAATTATCAAATGAATCACTAATTATTTCCTTCTCAAATACACCAGATCTTGATAAAGCAACACCTTTAACTTCATTCTTTCCTATTAATAAGTCAGTTTCCGATTTTACTAATGAACTAATATAATTACCAAAATCAATACGACTAGAAGTTGTACTTAGCTTTTTAGCAAAAGATTTTGACGACGTAGATAGTTCAGCAAATCCCATCATACTCGAAGTGACATTCAATGTTTGAGTTGCTTCTAATTTTCCTGCTGCGTAATACAGTCCATCGGATTTTAACGCATCAATAGTAACTCCGAGTTTTATTTGCTCATTTAATGCTGCAGGAATCGTTTTATCAAAATTGATAATATTATCATATACTGATCCCAATGACTTTTGCGCAAATTCTCTTCTTTCACTATCAAATGGGTTAATAGCATCGGTAATAATAACAAATGAATTAACCGTACCTTTGGCCAAATCAACACCCCATTCAGCAGCTCCCATTAAATTACCAGAAAGTTCTTCACGTAAGTTATTACTATATTCTCCAAAAGGATTCAAATTATCCCAATTTACTCCTCCCTCCTTACACAACCCAAACGGGTCCACCCAATTCACTGGATTAGGTGCATATTGATAATGATTAATCCCACCTGCTAATCCAATCGGATCTTGATGAATGAATCGTCTCTGTTTAGGGCAATAATATCGAAAACGATTGTAGTGTAAACCCGATTCAGCATCAAAGTACTGTCCTTGAAAACGTAATGGATTTTCAATGAAGTGTGCTTTTTCTGGCTCAAGGCTGTCTTGCTCGGATTTATCTTCACAACCAAACAAATCACCTCGGTTTTCCCAAGCGATTTGCTGTTGGCTATCCGTTAACCAAATCGGCGTGCCGAGTTGGTTAAGGTGGTAGTAATAAACTTGATTGTCTTTTATAAGAGCAACGGGTAAAAAGCTATCGGGTAGATAAATATACCAAGTGTATTGTCCATTACTGACTTCACCAATGACTTGATTACCATCCCAGATAAAATCAGTTCGCCCTGCTTCGGTAATTTTGGCGCTGCGTCTGCCTAAGGCATCGTACTCATATTGGCTAAGTTTATCGTTGTTATTGATTTTTCGTAGCTGATTCAATCCATCGAAACTGCGTTTTTGAATTTGCCCTGCCGCAATACTGCTGATTTGGTTGCCGGAGTTATCATAACGATAATCAACACCTTCAAAACTGAGTAAACGGTCAAATTCTACGCGAGTTTCGCGCATTGCTTTTGGCTTGGTTTCATCGACCTTCGGATTACCAAAGGCATCCCATTGGTAATCGGTATTTTCCGATTGGTTAGTATCGGTGATTACATCGTTATTTGTTTGACTGACTATCGCACTTTGCACCAGTTGGCTAAGTGAATTGTAATAAAAAGACTGTTTTTCTTTTCTTTTATGTATTGTTTTATCAGTAGCGCTTTGCGTTTTCTCTTCACAGCTGAGTACTTGATGCTTTTTATCATAGGTGTAATGACGCTGGCGAGTAAAACTTGCTTTAACATCCTGCTGTTGTGCATCGTTATTGTCTTTTTCTTTTTGTAACCAATGTTGCTCACTTAATCGTCCAAAACTATCAAAGGTTTGATTAAGCGTGATGTCATAGAAAAAAGTAGGACATCCATACCTTTTTCAGCATATTTTAACGCGAAATAAGACAAGGTTAATAGTTAAAAATAACCATTAAATGATGCGAATTTAAAGTAATTTCAAATTTATTAAAAAATTATAAGGTTTTAAGGGAATTTCAAGCAAACAATACGTTACCGCTGCTAATTGTTGAATTTGATTGGAAGAATGATTATTTAATACTAATGGATTATTCGCTGAAGCTTTTTTCTTGCTATCCAACGTTTGCCTGTATTCGCAGCAAACAAAGCGAGATCTTCAACCGACCCAACTGCAACGTGGTTATGTTGCCCGAACGTTTGTGTCAGTTCAATCCATGTTTCACTGTTTAATCCAAGCTTGCTCAATAAACTAGGGATTTGTTCTGGTACTGCGCCACGTTTATCCTCTCTTATTACACGCCCTGTCCAGTCAACAAGTTCAAGATAATCGATAAAAGCATAAGGAATGGCTTCTACCTGTTCATTACTTTCAAACGCTTTAAATCCAAGTAAGGGTTTATTTGACGACTTATTCTCGAAGCTTTCACTTTTACTACAAACACCATGAATTCGTTCGAATACTGATGTGTATTCCGACTGCTCTACCGTTTCTGCCATTTTTGCCCTGATAGGATTTAAATCCACATAAGCCATGCACGTTAGCAGTGCTTGTTCATCAAGTAAGCCTTGTGATTTGAAGCGTCCTTCCCAGAACCGTCCCGTACAGTTATCTTCTTTATTGGCTTTACGCGCGATAAATTCATTTAATGCGCGCATAAACCACGAGATATCAAGTAGCCGCGCTCGCCATTTTCCAATAACCTCTAATGCAGCGTTAGTTTCAGCTTCTGTTGTTAACTCTTCTTTCATCCAACGAGCCACTAACGGTGGCGCAGAATAGAGTTGCAACCAACGATGGCAGATGTCTTTATCAGAGAGGCTTGCTATGTCAGATTCATTGGCATGTAAAACAAGGTGATAATGATTAGACATGATGGCATAGGAGCATACATCAATTGAGAATATGTTGCTTAAAAAACGAATACGCTCAACCATCCATTGGCGACGATGCTCAAAACTTTTACCGCTGTATTTGTCTTCGCCGCACAAGAATGCGCGACGAACACAACGCGATATGCAATGATAATAGGTTGTATCATCAAGTGAAATTAAAGAAGAGCGAGATTGTGTCATACCTACCTCTTTATCTGTATATAAAAACACTGTTTATATAGTAGGGGTAAAATCACAATCTGTCAAAAAGGCATGGGTGTCCGATAGTTTTGTCTTTCTCGCAACATACAAAGAATGAGTGCTCAAATTGACGAAGTAAAAACCCAATTAACCGACCTAATCAAAGACAAAGCCGAATACGCCTTATTACAAAGCATACCAGGAATCGGCCCGGTAACGAGTGCTGCTTTGATGGCTTCGGTTGGTGATGCTGGCGCATTTAAAAATGGCAGGCAATTAGCGGCATGGATAGGATTAACGCCTAAGCAATATGCCAGTGGCGAAACCAATCGAATGGGAAAGATAAGCAAACGAGGTAATAGCACGCTTAGAAAGTACCTTATTCATGGTGCTCGCACTGTGCTTAATTGGTGTGAGAAAAAAGACGATGTACTCAGCTGTTGGTTACAGAAGCTCAAAGTACGTATGAATGGTTGCAAAGCGGTTGTGGCTTTAGCGAATAAACTAGCCAGAATTATTTGGTCAGTATTAATTAGTAAGCAGCCATTTGATGTGAGCAAAGCGTGCGCGTAATAATAGCTGAAGAAAAGTAATAACTAGAAAATACATATTTAATTAACCCGCAATACTAAACGGTAATAGGCATTGATGATTTAAAATGGTTTTGTCTTACTCGGAACCTCAGCCGGACTTCTGCCTTTAAGGCATCGTGGGTGCAAAGGCGAGTAAGACTTCTTCTGAAACTCAGGAGGGCGCGGCTTCCCATTAAGTAGCCATTAAGACGCCGGATATATGTCAAGAAACCGTTATCTCAATGATGTAAAAAGCAGTTTAGACAAAGGTGATTTATCGATTAAACGATACAGTGCGAAAAACAAGTTTAACCAGAAAAATCACCCCTTAATGTTAAAGGGTGACGAGTTTTTTATACGATATCGACAGTGAAACAGTAAATAAAAATCAATCTAAACTTGATTTACAAAGAGTGACCATATATGTCCTGTACTTTGGTACTTTCTTATTTATCTTTAATTAGTTATATTTATAATTACCTATAAATACTGCTTTATCTGATTGTCCATTACCATGATATTTGGTGTCGAAAATAGTCATGAATGACCTAAATTTCAAAGGGTTGTAATTTTCAAGGTCGATAAGCAACTTATCAATAAATTTATCTTTATAAGAAATCCGATTGAACATTTCACTAAAAGTTTTAGTTCCCTCTACGGTATCAAATTCTCTCGTGTCAATATCGTACCAGCCAAAACAAAAGTCTTTTTCAAACTGCGAAGAGTCAACTTCACCATTTGAATTCCAAGTATCATCTGTGTACTCCTCTAACTCTTCATAAGAATCAATAGTAGATATCCAAACCGCTACCCAACCTTCACATTTTTCCATTTTAATTCCTTAAACCATAAGGTAAATCATTAACACCATTAGTTAAACGATAATTAGCCCAATTCTGAAGTTTACGCTTAAAATCATCAAAATCTAGCGAATTTTCAATTATATTATCAAGTTCTTTATGAGCTGTATTTGACCCAGTTGAACCATGTTTCCAATCAGGATTAATTCCTCGAGTGGTCTTGGTCGGGGTCCTAAGTTCCCATATATCTTCCATTTTAACTCCCCAACGTTTAAATGTCTGTATTTGACTTACTTTTAACCACTCATGCATTTTACCTGGATAGCGAATTCTTTCCTCTAGCCCTTTTTTGAGAGTAGGATTTTTTAAGATGCGAGATAGTTGATCATCGCTAAGATCATTAAACCATTTAGCAAATCCTTCATTTATACCAGGTATACCTGATTTAATTTTATCACTAAAGATGACATCCTCAAGTCCGGTAATTATTTTTGAATCATTATGTGTAACCAAAGATCGACCGACACTTATCAATTTAGTTGACTTACTCGCCAAATTTGTAGGTACAAGCATCATTGCGTATTTTTCTAGACCTGCAGAATCGATATATGCTGCAATATCTTCCATATCTTGAGGGCCTGCATTCAACGCATTAATTGAGCTAATATCACCATACATAATCCCCAAAGTTAGAGTATTAGCGGTATACTTTAAAAGTCCTATGGCAGGTCGCCCAACAATAGGCTCAATTGTACCAGTTATAACAACACCTGAGACCTCCTCCTTACACAACCCAAACGGATCTACCCAATTCACCGGATTCGGCGCGTACTGATAATGATTAATCCCACCTGCTAACCCAATTGGATCTTGATGAATAAACCGCCCCTGTTTCGGGCAATAATATCGGAAGCGATTATAATGTAAACCCGATTCAGCATCAAAGTACTGCCCTTGAAAACGTAATGGGTTTTCTATACGGTTTACTTTCTCTGATTTAAGGATGCCTTGCTCGGATTTATCTTCATAACCAAACAAATCACCTTGGTTTTCCCAAACGACTTGCTGCTCACTATCCGTTAAACAAATTGGCGTACCGAGTTGGTCAAGGTGATAGTAATAAACTTGATTGTCTTTAATCAGTGCAACGGGTAAAAAGCTATCGGGTAAATAAATATACCAAGTGTATTGTCCGTTGCTGACTTCACCAATGAGTTGATTACCATCCCAGATAAAATCGGTGCGCCCTGCTTCGGTTATTTTAGCGCTACGTCTGCCTAACGCATCGTACTCATATTGGCTCAGTTTATCGTTGTGGTTGATTTTACGTAACTGATTCAATCCATCGAAACTGCGTTTTTGAATTTGTCCTGTGGCGAGACTGCTGATTTGGTTACCGGATTTATCGTAGCGATAATCAACGCCCGAAAAACTCAGCAGACGGTCAAGTTCAATGCGGGTTTCGCGCATTGCTTTGGGTTTGGTTTTATCTACTTTCGGATTACCAAAGGCATCCCATTGATAATCGGTATTTTCCAATTGGTTAGTATCGGTGATTACATCGTTATTTGTTTGACTGACTATCGAGCTTTGCACCAATTGGCTAAGTGAATTGTAATTAAAAGACTGTTTTTCTTCCGTTTTATGTATTGTTTTATCAGCAGCACTTTGTGTTTGTTCGTCACAACTGAGCAATTGATGCTTTTTATCGTAGGTGTAATGACGTTGATGATTAAAGCTTGTTTTAACGTCCGGTTGTTGTGCACCGTCATTGTCTTTTTGTAACCAATGTTGCTCACTCAATCGCCCAAAGCTATCAAAGGTTTGATTAAGTGTGATGTCATTACCCAATGCTTGTTGGCTAAGTTGACCCGTATTCGAATAACGACGCGTGATTAAATTTTGTGTTGCTTGTTGTGCAGGGAATTGATAATCAAGCGATGTCACTTGCCCTTGTTTATCGTACTCATAACGTAGTTCACTGCCATCGGGTAGTGTTAAACTACTGCGTTGTCCCTGTTTATTAAATTGATAATCTAGCGCCCAATCGCCCTGTTTACTTTGGCTTATTTGACCATTGAGATGATATTGCTGCTGAACAACGCGCTCGCTATTGTGGGCAAGCGTTACCCGTCCCACTTTGTCATATTGGTAGAAGTTATGACTATTAAACACCGCTTGTTTGTTTTCTTGTGTGGTAAAGCTATGTTGGTCAATAAGTCGACCGAGGCTATCGCGCTTCAGGTGAATAATACGTTCATCGGCATCGTTTATACCAATCAGTTCATCGTTAGCATCGTAGTCGTAAGTTTGAACGCGACCATCGAACCCAACCAGTTTTATGGGTTTTTCCGTTGGGCTGTATTCAATTTGGTAAGTCGCTTCGTCGCTACGCTCAATGCCAATCAGGTTACGCTCTTTATCATATTGATAATTAAGCCAACTGCCATCGGCAAATACTTTTTTAGTGGGTTGTGCAAGACCGCCGTAACCATAGTGGGTATTTTCGCCGGCAGGATTGGTAATATTAGTTAAGCGTCCGGCTTTATCGTAGAAATAATGGGTAATTAGTGCACTTTCGGGCGCTGTACTGTTCCCTGTCGCTTCACGCTGATGATAGGATACTTGCCGTGTGATTTGCCCCTGTTCATTACGTTGATACTCCGTAATTAAATCCTGCGCATCGCAGATAGCATTGATATGACCGAGGTTATCGTAACTATATCGGGTTAAGGCGTCCCCCACTTGTTCCGCTAATAATTCACCATTGTTGTTCCATTTGTAAAGGGTACGCAATCCACTGGCATCTATTTTTTCAGATAGATGTCCGGCATCATTGTATTTGTATTCGGTAACACGACCATCGGGCTGGGTTTCACTGAGTAAGCGTCCCGTCGCATTATAATGACGTTTAAACTGACGACCAAGTGCATCTATGGTGGCGATTTGTTTGCCAAAGGCGTTGTAGATAAAATGCGTTTCACTGCCATCGGCTTCCACCACGGAAGATAATTGTCCAATCTGATTGTAGTGATAATGAGTCGTTCGCTGACCCTTTGTGGTTTTTATTTTACGCTTTTGTTCGTCATATTGATGTTGGGTTTTGTTCCCATTTTCATCGACATGACACGTTAATAAATCTTGGTCATTATGGTAGAAATACTCGGTATGCCCCAATGTATTGGTGCTGCTACTTTTGTCGTCATCAAAACTGAAATGGTAATCATAGGTGCCATCATCGCCCCATTGATGTGTACATTTCGCTTTTTCAGTGTCACTATCCCATTCAAAATAATGGTTAAATCCAGAGGCACGTGTACGCTGACGCAGTAATGAATTTTTATTGTATTTATATTGTTCCGTATTACCTTGCGCATTAATCGCCGCTATTAATGATTGATTATCGTTGTATTGATAGCTCGCGAGCAATTGCGTTTGTACCTGCATTTCCCCCTGTTTATCGATAACATAGGGGGCAATGCGTATGATATTGTTATCGCTGTTGTAATAAAGAATAACGCCACGATTTGATGTTGTTTCAATGCCGACTAAGCGGTGTTGTGTATCGTAATGTAGAGAAAGCTCGTGACCAAACTCGTTATTAATGGTCGTTAACAGCCACCTATCATCTATGTTGCTAAATACCCAATGGGTGTTATCAGGACGTATCAATACTTGACGTGTTTTACTTTCATTTATTAAACCAAGACCAGAGCTCCCTTGAATGCTCACATCACCACGTTTAACTAAATTAAAGGCATGACGTCGCCCTTCTTCATCGATTAATTCAAACCAATGTGTGCCAGGTTGCTTAGGTCCTACTTTAGGGGGCGCATCATAACGAGAAAATAGTTGTAAGCTAAAACCATGACGCCAACCGTAACCTAACCCGATATTTTCTTTGATTTTGGAAGACCGATAAATACGGTTCCATTTTAACGGCAGTAAACTATTGAGTTGAAAATCTTCTAATTCAAGAATTTCTTCACCCGTTAACATCGAAACGGGATCGGCACATTTTACTTGATTTTCAATAGATGTTTCCGTCGGTATTTCATTTACTTTATCATTGGTTATATTTGGATTTTCTGAATCTGCGCCTTTATTTGTTGTTGCAACTATCACTGCATCCGATCCAGCGCCAACAGCTTGCTCCAAAAGACTTTCTTTATGTCCGGTGTTCTTTGGCAAGTCAACAAATACACGCAATTTTCCATTAGAGAGCAATTCAACTAATTTATAAAATGCATCTTTCACTGAAAATCCATAATTATTAATAGGTATGGTATTTGAAAATAACATTTCATAAAGACCGTCTGGAACCGTAGATGATCTATTCAATTCACCTATTATGGCCAATTGGAACCTTTTCACTTGGTCATAGTTAGTTATAACAATTTCTTCAAAATTAGCAGGGCTTTCTGAATCCAAAGTGGCAATAATATAACTGCCTCCATAGGCACCATGAAACTTATATGCACTCGCCATTATACTTTTTCCTTAGCTAACCATGAATAGACATTGACTGCTTGATAAAGACGATTTGAAACATCAAGTTGTAATGTATTTCCCTTAATGATGCCGTTGCTATAACCATGATAAATATGAAGCAAATGATAAAGCCCAGTCACACAGCCTAACTCGCCTGTCAATTGAGGAAGTAATTTTATCTGGGTTTGATTATCAACATTATCAGCTAATTGGTTATACGCCCTTAACCATGTATTTAGACTTTTATCCTCGCCATTTCCAGGTGCATAAAATTGCAAAATTTTACCGTCAGTATATGGTTTATTGAGAAAACGAGAGGCTTGATTAAATAATTGCGCGATAGCTTGTGTTTGTTGTTGCTCAATAGCACGTTCACTTTGAGAAAACAGTACCTGTAAACCATGCATCTCCGATTGAAAACAAGCCATGATGGCTCCTTCTGATGGAATTAAGCCATTACCCGTTTTCGTGTCTAAGCAGATCCCCTGTGAAAGCAAATCATCAATTTCATGAAATAACGTATCTACGGCAATAATACAAACTTGATTAATCTGTGCGCTATCTAATAATGCTGTCAACGGCGGAATAGCCATCGAAAAAGCGCTTCGTCCATAGGGAAAAAACTGACTTTTAGGATGACTAAATAACCAGGGGAAATTATTTTTTAAAGCATTCGCCCATTCGATTAAGTGTTTATTATCTTCAATCGCCAATTCAGGTAACAACCAAAAAACCGGCGTAGCAGTAAAATCAATCGTATTTGCATTATATTGCTTTTCAATCACCGGCCTTAGTAACGCAATAATACGTTCTAATTTATGGGCACTGGTAATATCAGAAAATGCAGCCAGCACTTTCTTGCCTCTTTGACTTGTAAATACAGGAATATCAATGGGGATCAAGTCAACTGCTAACAACGCATCATTATCAGCATTAAGACCAAGATTTAAATCAAATTCTTTGAGTGTTAGGTTCATAGCACCATCTCTGGTACCGCATAATATGGTACTTGCATACTTGTACTCAAATGAATGTGATGTAAATTGGCTATACGTCGATGCTCTTGACTACCTTGCTGTTCAAGCATCACTAAATTTTTAACGGTAATGGCTTTACCCGACAAAATACGATCAGGTAGTGTAGGTTTGAGTTTAGTTTCCCAAAAATGCAAAATTTTCGCGCCATAGTAAGGGAAATCGAGTTTCTGTTGCTCTATATCACTATTAAATTGAATAGGATAAGGTATTAATGTATCAAGCAAATCTCCAAGCAATACTCTTAAGGCATGATGAGCCCTGATTGTATATTCAGGCTTTTGTAAATATTCAGCTAAAAGTGGAGTAAACTCAGAAAAACCACTTAATTCAAGAATATGAATAAGCAATTGACTATTTTCACTTTCTTTCATTACATCATCGCTGCCTGTTAATTGATCAACAATCTTGTTGATTTCAACTTTATTTAGCGCCACGATATATAATTCAAATAATGTCCCGTGTGTTACTTTTAAGTCAATAAATCGTGATAAAAGTGCACTATTGAGTGGTTGAGTCCGATCAAGTACCGTTAAAGACAACTGAATAAAAGCTGATGACCTATCGGAATATTCGACATAAAAATCATTAATAGTACTTTGCTGTTGTCGATAAAAGCAGCCTATTAATTGATTATGTAACATTTGCTCATGGATAGAAGGCGTTAATGGACTGTCTTGTATCTGCAACACTAAGGCAAACAAAGGCGCAATTTGAGATAGTAATGGATTGTTCGATCGATAAAGACTTTGTAATAATAATTGTGGTTGTTGATGAATATTATTGTAAAGCAGTACCATCAATAAATTATGTGGTATGCATAAGGTTTTGTCTTGATGTAAAAGCTCAACAGCAACTACGCTATTTCCACAGCTAAAAAATGGATGCTGTTTTTTCGCCAGTGCTCGCGCACAGGCAATTAAACGCATACGATTGTCTATCGTATTTTGTTTAACCGTATAAAAAGAATTAATAAATTGAGTACGTTGTGCAAACAATTTATCCATATAATCCGTTATCAATAACATCCGTTCACTTTACTTGTTGAGTAACTTATTCGCTAATACTCACGTTATATTATTAGCCTATCAATACCGTAGGATTACCAATTACGATTTTACCGCCGTGAGCAGTTGCATCTCCAATTCTTGCAGCGGGTTTGCCGTTGATGATGACAGTTGCAGATCCAGCACTAATGGTATCCGGAGGACCAACACAAATACATTTATCGCCAACACGTGCCGCAGGTAGACCACCGATGAGCACTGATCCTGCGCCAGCAACTACAGGCCCCCCAACATGAGGTACGTGCCCAGTTGTTTTAGGACAGATATGTAAACTTCCGATTGTTGCTGCAGGTAATCCCATTACACACCTCTACTTATAAATGTTTTATTAAAAATAATAATGTAGAAAAATTTAGAAAGACATTCTTAATGTTTCTGAGGTTATTTTATCCATACCTATTCCAGGATAAGAGTTACTAGCATCATATTGAACATCAATATAGTTGCTATTAATATTAAAAAAATCATCTAATTTTATAGAAGTAGAGTATGTTTGTTCTGGTTTCAACGTGATGTAATCCTCTGGAAATTTAGAAGCAAATAATCTCGCAGTTCTTCGCCTGTAAAGTTTATTTCCTTCCGCGTCATAAATCATTAAACAATCAAGTGAATATTTTCCATCTTTAAATAAAAGCATCTGATCCATAAAGTAGTCTGTTTTATGTTTATTTGTAACATATATTAATAATTCTTTAGTATTGGCTTTTTGTTCAAGTTTAACTTCAATCATTTGCATACTATTTACCTTCAATGAAATACATAAAACTATCTGCATTACGCAGAGCTTTATAAGAATCGTCTTTAGCCTCTTTAAGGCAATCCATTTGTCCATATTTATAATCTTCAGTGCCTCCAACCGAGTTAAAATGGGATATTTCATGTGCTATAGTACCCGCCTTAGAATCGTAGCCATCTTTAGGTAAATACCCGAATTCATCACCTAAATAAATTGTCGACTCATCGTCTCTATAAACATAAGCAATTTCTCCCGCTATATCAGTTTCAGCTGCAGCAAAATTCTCAAGACCTAGATCTTTAGCAAACGTTAAGGTTTTATCGACACGGTCTGAAATCATTTCAACGCTGTCTGCATCAGTAGTACCAAACCATTGTTTAAATGATCTTTGCGTATTAGCATCCCACTCTGCAAGCTTTTCCTGCTTTTCTTCTAATGAAGAAATAAGACTGAAAAGCGCACTTTTTATTTGAACATCAGCAGTAAATGAATCCACACCAGGTATACGAGATTTATCTTCTTGTTCTTCAACTATAGGGGGTTCTTCATCAGTTAGTTTAGAAAGTTTAAGATTATCGGGTACTATTGATTTAGCCAAGTTCGATACATTTGCTAGCGATACACCATTTACTATCATATCCTCTGCAGACGAAGCGACACTGGTAATACTATCAAAACTAACATCACCTAAATTAGAGAGTAAACCATCGACAAACCCATCGGGGACAATATTTTGAACTAAGCTTGAAACGGCTGAAACCGACGCGCCATTTTGAATGATATTAGCAGCAGTGTATCCCGCACTCACAATATCGGTAGGTACAACATTGGAGGCTAAACTGGAAATATTAGATATCGAAGCACCATTTTCAGAAACATCTTTAGCAGCATAGGCGATATTCATGACGTCAGTCTGATCGACATCACCTAAATTTGAAAGCGCATCATCAATTACCCCATCTGGTAGTACAGTGTTTGCAAGACTAGATACATTCGAAATACTAGCACCATTTTGCACAATTTCAGCAGCAGATGAACCAGCATTGACGATATCTTCAGATAGAACGTTAGAGGCTAAGCTTGAAACATTAGATATAGAGGCGCCATTTTCTGAAACATCTTTAGCCGCATAAGCAGCACGTGAAACCGTATTTACTGTATCTGCTGATACAACATTTGAAGCTAAACTTGAAACATTAGCAATAGATGCCCCATTTTCAGAGACATCTTTAGCAGCATAAGCAACACTTTTAGCTGTAGCTACTGTATCTGCTGATACAACATTAGAGGCTAAACTTGAAACATTAGCGATAGATGCTCCATTTTCAGAGACATCTTTAGCTGCATAGGCAACACTTTTAGCTGTAGCTACTGTATCTGCTGATATAACATTAGAGGCTAAACTTGAAACATTTGAAATATTAGCACCATTTTTTGCAATATCGGCAGCAGTAGAAGCCCCATTTATAAGATCATTCGTCGACAAACTGCTTTCTTCACTTGCAGAATCTACACCAACATCTTCTGAATTATCATTGATAGATTCTTTCGCGATTGCAACACCTGCCTCTAGAATTGTAGGTTTAGCTGCACTCTGAACCATGTAATGTTCATTACTAAATAAAGGTTGTTTATCTTCTAAAAAGTAAATATGCAATTGCCTTTGTTTCAATTGTAAAGCAACATATTCAATCATTTGTTGGCGACTATAATTCGCTTGTAAATAATTATCGTCAATAACGTAAGAAAACAAACGTTCCACTATATTCGAATCATTTTTCCAACTGTGTAAATTACCTATAAATTGTTCTCCATAAATAGAACTCGTCCAAAACTCTATCAAGGGCAACCCCAATAATGCATCTTCCGAAAGGTCCATTGGTTTACAGACAAGATAACGATAACCAAAACGGCAGAAAAGTATAATGCCGCGATAATTATTATCGTATTCATGGATACTTGGAGAAATTAATTCAGTAATCATATTAATTCAATGAAATGCTTGGTGCTGCTAGCGCAATTTTAGTGCCATTAACCGTTACATTCGTACCTGTAATTTCGATTGCTCCACTACTTTTCATGGTAATCGAAGCACCACCGGTTTTGAATACAATTTCAGAACCCGCTGTGATATTTAAGGCAGTACCAATATCAATGGTTTGGTTATTACCAATTTTAGCAGTAAGATCATTATTAATATTAACGGTGTCGTTGTTTTTAATAGTCGTTGTTCGGTCATTGCCAATCGTATCTGTTTGATCATTTTTAACGTTTAACTGATGATCTTTTTCAGCTTGAAAAAAGAGTAACTCTTTACCTATTTCATCTTCAAATCGCAATTCATTAAAATTGCTTGCACCACCACTTTTGGTACTTCGAGATTTAATACCACTTTGCGTTTTCTTTCCAGGTAGGGAATAAGGAGGCATTAAATCTGCATTATAGATTGCACCACTGATAATCGGTTGATCTGGATCACCATTGATAAAGTCAACTAACACTTCTTGTCCCACTCGAGGGAAGAAAAATGCCCCCCATTTATTGCCAGCCCAGTTTTGAGCCACCCGGATCCAACAGGAACTTTTTGAATCATTTTGGCCTTCTCTATCCCAATGAAACTGAACTTTTACACGTCCATAATTATCGACTAATATTTCATCTCCAGGATCACCCGTTACCACTGCAGTTTGTACGCCATTAATTAATGCTTTATTTTTAAGAGCAGTAGGACGATAAACGGTAGAATCAGGGACGCATTCAAAATCGTTTCGGTAAATATCACCACCAGATTGACTCGCCCCCGTTTGATTAGGTTGACTTGCACTCGTACGAAGCGACGTAATCAGAAAGCTCTTACCAATATAACGTGAATCTTCATGGTCTGAAAAAGCAAATGTTTTACCGACACAAAAACTACGACAGTCTCCCTGTCCAGTCGATTTGTACATATCTTTTTGTAATGATTCAAGACGTATATCAGCAACAGCCTTTGATCGTGAATTAAATTCAGATTCACCTATATAATCAAAGACTTCATAATTAGCTTGGGAAGGTAAAGTGGCAACTAAGTTTTCACCACTTGGAAATTTTTTAGGCTGAGTAAAATCATACCCTTTTTGTGAGAAAGCCCCACTTGCCATACTTAACCCACCTTGCCAATGAGCAACATGGGATTGAGATAAAGTACCAGAATAACACTCGACAACACTTTCATCACATTTCTGATATGCAGTAATACTATCTAGGAGAGTAAGTACATGTGCAGAAGGACTGTGATCGAAATAATAAAAAATACCTTCTTGTTGTAATAAACGAGTTACAAAATCAAGATCAGACTCTTGGTATTGCACACAATACTCATATTTAGGATACGTAGAAATTGTATTATCTTTGAAGTCAACATTGTGTTGACCAAATAAATCAGAAATAATTTCTATTACAGATTTGTTTTGAAAAATTCTACTGTTGATTCGTTTTTTCATAAACGCAACAGTCGGCTGAATTGTCAAATGATAATCAATATAGTCTTCACTAACATCTGAAGCAGATGTTCTAGTACCACTACATTCAATATAACTAACAACGCCATTAAAATATCTGTCAGGTAACGGAATTAAAGTTCCATCAGCACTGCGAAGCGTAATACAGACCTGCTGCCCGATCAGATCATCTAGGGATATTCTTGTGCCAATAGTGTAAGTAGATGCTGAGATAGAAAACAATTGAGACATTGTTTCCTGAGCTGAAAAACGGGTTAAATAGAGAACATCTTTACCGAGTGGTGTTGATATACTGATTATATTATTATCTTGAGTTTCCATTCCTAAGCATATTCCTTGACATCACGTTAACACTTAAAAAGACTCAAAGAAGTTTCCTCCAATGAGCCTTAAATCAACAAAATTACATTTGTTGACCAGTAACACCGCTGTAACCGTAAACGATAGGTGCAGTAGCATTATTATCATCGTCAGTTGGCGTCACAGTCATCATCATTTCTGTGTAGCTGATTGTGATGTTTTCAACTGGGCGATCGCCTTGAATAGAAACACTGTAACTTGCAATCATTGCATCGGTAAGTTCAATTTTCATGATCTCTTCGATTTTATCGCCTTGTTTTGTGATGTGGAAAATCGCAGATTTACCAGTACCAACAGTTGATTCTTTAAATAGATCAGGTGACGCACTGTCTTGTAGTTTAGTGATGGTAACATCGCCTAAACGTGCTGCGCTTGCTTCACGATCCTGTGCAGTACCAGTGTAAGAAGTAAGTTCACGACTTACATTCCAATCAACTGATAATACAGTGATCATATCTGCATATTCTGCAGCAGTCGTTTCACCAGTAATTCCTTCGTAATCTAAATAAGTATTTGCTTGCATGTAACATGCTCCTTTGCATTTGTTTTATAAATTTTTTCATAAACATTAATTGATATATAAATCAACCATGCTCGAATAATAATTTGCCTCAAACCCCAAGGCTTGAATAGTATACAAATATCACTAAGAATAACAACCTAGAATTTGAACTAAAATTCACTTTTATGTTATTTTTATTTACACAGTTCAAGGTTTGTAAATTTTATTTGCTTTACGTATCAAGTTAGGGGTTGAAATCCAAATTAATCCATGTAACCGCTTATTAAATATATGGATTTATTTTACAAACGGCTAACTGAATTTGCACATTTCTTACACTTTATAAGAAAATTCATCTTTTACTGCATCAATTTTTACTAACGTTGGCTTTTTGTTGATGGCTAACTTGTTCAACACTTTGACAGACAAATCAGGTAACATTGACTTCTGTAATATATTATGAATATTACGGGCGCCAGAGCCTGAGTCATTACACATTGATACAATTTTATCCACAACTTTATCGGTAAAGGAAAACTTCGCTTGATAATTTCTTTCGAAACGCGCGCCAATGCGTTCAAGTTGTAATTTAGTTATTTGTTGCAACATATCGTTATTAAGCGGTACATAGGGCACGACGTTAATTCGACCTAAAAAGGCCGGTTTGAAGGACGCCAATAAATCATTTTGTAATGCTTTTTGTAAACCAGTTATCGACGGTGCCGTTGCTTCGTCTTCAAACAAATCCATCGTCGTATCGGTACCCACATTTGAGGTCATGATGATAATGGTATTTTTAAAATCAATATCACGTCCTTCGCCATCTTTAATAAGACCTTTATCAAACACTTGGTAGAACACATCTTGAACACCTGGATGCGCTTTTTCCATTTCATCGAGTAAGATTACACTATAGGGTTTACGACGAACCGCTTCGGTTAATACACCACCTTCACCATAACCAACATAACCAGGAGGAGCACCAACTAACATGGATACCTTATGCTCTTCTTTAAATTCGGACATATTGATAACGGTGACATTCTCTTCACTGCCATAAACTTGTTCTGCCAGCGTTAATGCGGTTTCTGTTTTACCGACCCCACTTGGCCCAGTTAGTAAAAATACACCATTGGGTCTTTTCTCATCACCTAATTGCGCACGTGATGTTTGTACGGTTTTAGCGATCAAATCCAGAGCATGATCTTGGCCTATAATACGTTGTCCCATATTTTCTTTTAATGACAATATATTTTGAATTTCATCATTTTGCATTTTACCAACGGGTATACCTGTCCAGTCAGCAATGACTTCTGCAACTAATTGTTCGTCAACTTCCCAATGCACCATTGGGGTTGTATTTTTGGCTAACTCAGCTTTTATTTCGGTTAATTGCGCTAATTTTTCAGCTTGATCTTCAACTTCATCCTGTTGTAAATCATGAATTAATACAGACACTTGTTTTATAAGTGAGAGTTCTTTTTGCCATTGTTCAGTGAGCGGTAATAAGTCTTTGGTCGCTTGTTTTAATTCTTTATTAAGTTGCGTTAGTTGTTTTTTATGATTAGCACCGGTTTTTTGTTCATTTTGTAACAGTTTAATTTGTACACCAAGTTGCTCTTCTTTACGTTGTAACGCTTCTACCGCCCCCGGTGTTGACGCTTGACTCATTGCAACACGAGCACAAGCCGTATCTAATAAACTCACGGCTTTGTCGGGGAGTTGTCGACCATTAATGTAACGTTTAGATAAAGCTACTGAGGCTTCTAGCGCTTTATCTGAAATTAGGACCTGATGATGGTTTGCCATAATCGGCAGTAATCCACGCATCATAATAACAGCCGTTTTTTCACTTGGCTCTTCAACTTTAACGACTTGGAAACGTCTGGCTAAAGCTGCATCTTTTTCAAAGAATTTTTTATATTCTGCCCAAGTTGTTGCCGCGATAGTCCGCAGTTCACCACGAGCCAAAGCCGGTTTTAAGAGGTTAGCCGCATCATTTTGTCCCGCTTGTCCGCCACTGCCAATCATTGTATGGGCTTCGTCGATAAATAAAATAATTGGATTAACGGAATTCTTAACTTCGTTAATAAGCCCTTTTAATCTATTTTCAAATTCCCCTTTCATGCCTGCGCCTGCTTGTAATAATGCAAGATCAAGTACACGAATTGAAACATTTTGCAGTGCAACGGGCACATCTTTTTGTGCTATGCGTAATGCTAACCCTTCAACAACCGCCGTTTTACCAACACCTGCTTCACCGGTTAAAATGGGATTGTTTTGACGGCGACGGGTTAAAATGTCAATCATCTGACGTATTTCATTATCACGCCCAAGAATCGGATCTAATTTATTATTTTTTGCTTGTGCAGTAAGGTCTTGAGTAAATTGATCTAGACCAGGCGTTTTGCTTAATTTGCCACTTGGCGCCGCTTGTGCCTGTCCATTATTTACCACTGGACTGCCATTTTCCGTCGATTGTGCAGCCAATTGTGGCCACGCATTTAGTAATTGTGCAGGGTCAATATTAAGTAATTGTTTTGCAGAACGAGAAATAAGTGCGCATAGTGACTCATCTTTTAATAAGGTATAGATGATATAAGCTGAACGTATTTGCATGTCATTAAATTCAATGGTCGTATTTAACCATGTTTGACGCAGCAAATTGACGATATGTGGTGAGAGACTTGGCGCAGCACTATTACCCGTTTTTAATTTTTCTAAACCAATACGTAACTCTGATAATAATTGGTCTTTATCAATATCAAAACTTGAAGCGATAAGTTGTAAATCACCGGTTTCATTTTCTAACAGGGCCTGTAACCAATGCTCTAATTCAACGGTAAATTGGCTTCTGCTATGGCAAATCGCAGCCGCTGTTTCAAGTGTTTCTTTACATGCACTATTAAGCTTTTCAACTAATTTCGTTAAAGTCATTGCTGACATATTCTCGTCCTTTGGTTAATTTAAATCGTCCTAATACCGAATTCGATAATTATTTGTATTTTTCAGTGCTTAAATAGCACACTTAATTAGCGATATGGGTACAATTTATAAATAGATTGTTGTTTTATTTTTTAAAATAGAATGCCGACTTGCCAAGCCGCCACCTTTGCCCAATGGGATAGTATTTTTTGATAAACGCGTTACAGGTATTTGTTCAATAAGTAATTCAAGTTGCAATTTATGGTTAATCGATCGACCAAGATATAAATTAATTAACTCTTTCATCCCCTGATTAATAGAACCACCGCTCAGGTACTGTTCAATCTTGGCATCGGCATTTGGTTTAATCACAATTTTAATATCCGAATTAATATCCCATACCTTATTGCCAATACATGCATCAAAACCAAGTTGTGCAAACTGGCCTTCCGGTTGAGAACGTTGTCCTAAACGCGTTTGGTCGGCTTCGTCTAATATTTGCCATTTACCTTGAAACTGCTCTATATCTACATCACTGCCAGTAAAGTCCGTTAGTATTTGTTTTAGTCCTTCGACATTACGGATCGAATGATTTAAAAATCCCGCGTAGTATTTACCCGTACTCGAACTTGTACCCGATAATTGATTGAGTACACTTGAGAATGAATCAACGCTTGAATTACTTTGTTTTTCAAAGGCAATGGGAAATTTATATTTTTCCCAAGCTCGGTAATACAATGACAGTAAACGGTGATTAAAAAGATCAAAAAAGTCACGCATCCCCGTATCTTTATACTTTAAACGCTCAAGTACAAGCTCAGTATAATGCTGGGGTAATGCACCATTAGTGCCTGTCACTCCCATAAATGAGACATGTATGTCGTAGGCCGTTTTGCCATCGACATCATCTCGCTTTTGTACTTTACTGATCGGTGCGCCTGGGTAACCTAAATTTTGATCCGAAATAAACCGAATTAATTCATTACGCGGGATACTGTCATGGCCAACTTTACTTTGTTGTTCTTTACCCGCTGCTAGCTGCCGCTCAATGGTATAAATGGCTTGGTAGAAATTATATTCACTCGGATCTTCAATCAGCTGTTTAATATTCATAGCAGAGTTATATTTCCCGCACGGCTAGGCCATTGGTGATAAATACTGTCTTGACCTTTAAATTTAATGCTTAACCGAGTAAAACTATTGATCGCAGCAAACTGAGAAAAGAAATGATCTAATATCGCTGAAAAGAAAAAAATGCCACTACCAGCAAAGTGATCGGTGCCAAAGGTCAGTAAAACTTCAGTGCCACTGCAAAAGCTGATTCTTCCCTTTTGATTAACCCTGGCCGTCGCGTTCTTTAATTCAATGCCGACGATATTTTCAATCAATGCTTTATTTTCCGGCGTATTTTTGAAGTCATACAGTTTAAGCGTTTCCTTTAATGTCGTTAACGCCCCTTCTCCGCTGAAATGGTCGAGGGTTAAGTGATTAATTAATTGCCAACGGGTGGCATCACCTAATGCAGCTCTTACTGGTGTTGTTGGTGCAATAAGGCATTTAACCTGTTTAATTATATCGGCACGCTCTGCCACTAACATGGTGAGTTGTTCGCTGCCGAACGGTAAATACGTAGGTAAGTTTCGATTACTGCATAACGCTTTAATTCTCAATACCCAATGATTGTATTCATCGTCGTTACTAAAACCTTTGTAGTCATGATCCACTAATGAAAGATAAACTTCCGTTCCGTTTTCAGCACTTCCGCCAGCCCAACTTGATGCTTCTCTGCGAGAATGCCAAAACACACGGTCTTGATCTTCATAGGAAGGATGCGTTTCACCATAAAATGGCGTCACTTTAATTTTATTTTGTTTTTGATCATAGGCTTGCACATGACCAACCTGAACAATTTCCGATACCGCTGAATCCATGTATTTAACCGCTAATTTATACTCGTACTCAGAAGGTTCGACATTAACGGGTTCTAATTCAGATTCAAATAAATTAATAATAGGCGCACACCCCATCAGGAATGTAGTGCCCGTCACTTGTTTTTCAAGGTCATCGGAAAGTTGATCAAGATAAATATAAAGATCGAATTTATCGTCAACGTTTGACCATTTAGGATCGAGTTTATCAAATTCAAAAAACAAGAATTTTTCAGGAAAAATAAAGTTTTCGATAATTGTACGGTACGCAGAAAAAGAACGTTTACTGTAGGGAACAACCTGTTCGTCATCGGCAAAACCAAGTGCTTTTAAATGACGAGGCTCTAGGTATTTCGCGTTATTATAATCTCCTGGCTTACAAATGGTCATACCAATACAATGTGCAGATAATAACTCGTATAATAGGAATGATTGCTGAGGTTGACCATGTATATAAAAACGCAGTTTATCAACGCCTAAACTGGCTAAACTGGCCTCTTCATAATCGGTACTAACACTAATTTTAATTACCGATTTAGCAGGCTTATTCCAAATACTTTCAGGCGCTCTAAAGGGGGCATTTTGAAATTTGGCATCGGTAATATCCATCGGCCACAATTTAGTATCGTAACAGGTTTGGAAATAACAGGGTTTCATCCCATCGACTTGGGTTTCTACCTTTGAACCTCGTGGTAAAACAACACCACTTGTCGACACGTTTTCTGTTTCCATTTTTATCACAGACATCGATGGAATCGGTGCTTGATAATCAGGATAAAGTTGCCCTAATAACGCATCGGTTAATTCAGGAAAACTATCATCGAGTTTTTGTCTGACCTGCGCCGTTAATAATGAAAAAGCTTCAATTAAACGTGAGACATGGGGATCTTCAATATTTTCTTCACTGAGTTTCAAACGTCCCGCGAGTTTAGGGTAATTTTTTGCAAACTCCCCCCCCATATTACGTATAAAAGACAGCTCTTTATTGTAATACCTTAACAGCTCATTATTCATGATAAACTCTCTCTAACTTTCATGCCTAGATGCACCGGCTCGACCTCTGAATTGAAGGAAATTACTTCAGAGTCATCGTGAAGTAATGCATTAATGCGTAGGCTTAAAATCTGATCAATCGGTTGATCATTATCAACGGTTTCAACGTAAACCTCTGCAAATCTTGGTTCAAAGCGTTTTATGGTTTGCGCTACTTTTTCACACAGCATTTTACGTCCTTCCATACTCCCCACGGGCATACTGGAAAAATCAGTCATACCGTAATTGGCAAGGGAATTATCAAGCTCCGTATAACAATCAGGCCAAGTATTCCATTGCACTTTTGAATTTAATAAATTTTCTAAGTCACGGGCAACGTTACGACGTAGTTGCGTTAAATTGATGCCACGGTAGTTCTCTACTACATTTTTCTGATCTGGATTATCATCAATCAATTTATCAAGAAGCGATGCATTGATTCTTGCCCGTTTAGCGACTTTCATTTATATACCTGTATTATTAAAGATTAATTGATTCTAGACGTGTAAAGTCAGAAAATGGCACGGCAGCATCATCAACAAACCACATTTTCTGACCCACACCAACCATTAACTCATCACCAATTTCTTTCCAGTCGGTTTCGCGACCTAGTTTTTCAGCATCACTTTCACTTTGTACATAAACAAGTGGAATATGTGCTTCACCAGAAGGTCCATCCTTAATACTTAACTCAACACGTCGCCATACCTGTTCAATAATTGAAGCTGCTGGTTTAAAGGTAATAAATTCAATTTCTGACAATTCAGCTAAATAGAATTTGCCATCGGTACCAAAAATTTCGATAAATCCGCCAAGACTATCATCAAGATCACGCATTTCTTCGACTGATTTACCATCTAGATTCATTGTTAATTTAGGACGGGTATCCTCTAGAAATTCTGCTTTTGATTTGATCGACTCACGGTTACCATTATGTAATTCAATATGTAGTTGCAATAACGCTTCGCTGTGTGTATTAGTGCCGTTAAATAGGTCAGGTACCCCATTGCCGTCTGCAAAATCTTTACGTGCTTGTTCTGCACGAATTAATTGACGTAAATTAGTAGCTCCAATTAAAAATTCAGGGTGTTTTTGCACCATTAAATTCAATTGTTTGTCTGCACGCTCAAGTTCACCTTTAATACATAATAATTCGATCAGTGAACTGCGGTAATCAACATTAACGGGATCATCTCTTAGTCCATTTTCTAAATATTGAATCGCTTCTGTTAACTGCCCAGCTTGGAGCATTTGCGTCATTTTTTTCATAGGTATTCCATTATTTTTGAGGTGAAAATTCAGTAACAAATTTAATTGTTGAAATCATTTGATCTAACTGGAAATGTGGCTGTAATTGGATAACCGAGAAATAATAGCCGGGCTTTCCAATCATCTCTTTAACCGTTACTTTGGCTTTATATAGCGGGTATTTGCTGCGCACGGTATCCGATGTAGAATCTCCGCTTGCAGTATATTGATGTAACCATTTTTGTAAGTCACGCTCGACCATTTCAGGTGAACTGTAACTACCTAATTTTTCTCGACCCAATATTTTTAAGTAATGCGCAAAACGAGACACACACAAAATATATTGCAGCATCGAAGATAATTTGGCATTTACCGTCGCTGAAAATGAATCATAAGTCCCTGGATTCTGCACGGAAGCATTACTAAAAAATACTAAATGATCGCAACCTTTTACCGGTGAGATAGGAATAAAACCATTATCCGATAATATTTTTTCTGCTTTATCACCTATTTGTAAATTAACCGACGGCTTATTACTTTTTTGATATTTATCGGTTTCAAATTGCGTGACAGGTAAGTCACACACAAGCCCTTTTTTACGAAATCCTGGTTCCATGCCTCTAATTTGCCCAAACCATCCAGATTGCGCAAAAGCACGCAATAAAACGCCAGAAAAGGCATAAGCAGCATTGCCCCATAATTGATCCGTTTGTGGATTTTTAATGGTTTCTTTAAATTTAAAACCTTGATTTCGTGTGCCATCTTCTTTGTAGGGAGAACGCATTAAAATATTCGGTACGGTGATCCCAAGAAAACGCGATTCTTCCATATTACGAAGTGCTCGCCACTTAATATATTCAGGTTGTTCAAAGTTTTTAGACCAGTTGATATAGGTACCTAACTCTGAGTAATCGTCAACGGTAAATAATGAAGAATGCGCTGAAGTTATAAATGGAGCAAAGGAAGCGGCAGCAACGCGGGCGATATCTTTTAGGGTATCAATATCATTGGTTCTTAAACCACTACGTACTTTATGGGAAACTTGATAGTCACCAATGATCACACCAAAGGGTTCACCACCAGACATATCGTACTCATTGCTATGCACTAACTTATAAAAGTCACTTTGATCAAATTCAATTGCTTTATCGAAATCTTTACTGAGCGTTTTCCAACTGCAATTAAGTAATTTAACTTTGGCTTTGTCTTCTTTGTCCTGTAATTCTTTTTGTTCTATTAAATACGCTAGACCGCGCCAACTTGCTTCTAATGCTTGGAATTGTTTGTTATGAAGAATGGTATTTATCTGTTTCTCAATCATTTCATCAAATTCACTAATCGTGTTTAACAATAATGATTGCAAGCTATGAAGACTCAGTTCATCAATATTAATGCCAGCTTGCTCAATCCATAATAAAACGGATTTAAGGTCATCATCTTCCTGTAAAAAGCGATGTAATAAGGAAGGCTTATTTAGGGATTTTTTGACAGAAAATAGAGGTGTATCTTCACTATTGTCTTGGACAAATAATGATTCACGCTCTACAAAAGAAACTTCTCCAAACATTGTCAATATCAATACCTAATTTAGAATAATAACGAGCTAATCAAAAAAATTAAAATAGCTAAATAGTTGAAGCAATGAGTTATGACACTCATTGCTTCAACTATGAAAGTAAAGTCTGCAGGTAATTACCTTCTAAAACAATGTCGTAGAAGGTTTTCGCTTACTTAACTAGCCAATGGATGGGATTTTAGCAACTAATCGTAGAGACGAGGTTAGTTCTTCCATTTGTAGCCAAGGTTTTAACCAAGCGATTGCATTGTAAACACCAGGTTGTCCAGGTACTTCTTTCACTTTTACTTTTGCATCAGCAAGTGGGTACTTAGCTCGAATTTCTTGGCCACCCCCTTCCGCTGCATTCACGTAAGATAAGATCCAACGGTTTAACCAAGATTCAACATCTTCCGCTTCCATAAATGCACCAATTTTATCCCGTGCCATCACTTTTAAGTAATGAGCGAAACGAGATGTAGCCATCATGTAAGGCAGACGCGCAGAGATTGCAGCATTGGCAGTTGCATCCGGATTATCATAGATTCTAGGTTGTTGACAGGTTTGGCCACCAAAGAACACGGCAAAGTCAGTGTTTTTGTAATGACATAGTGGTAAGAAACCTAATTTACTAAGTTCGGCTTCACGACGGTCTGTAATACCAATTTCAGTTGGGCATTTGATATCTGGATCGCCATCGTCGCTGGTAAAGATATGGGTCGGTAAGCCTTCCACTTTACCGCCGCCTTCAGCTCCACGAATGGCAGTACAGAAACCATACTTAGCAAACGCTTTTGCCATATTCGTTGCCATTGGGTATGCCGCATTCATCCAACAGTATTCATCGGAAGAAGTCGTTGCAGAACGCACACCTTTATCATCTAAGGTAAATTCTTCGTAACTAAATTCTTCTACTGGTTTAGTCGCTTCACCGTAAGGTAAACGTGCTAATACACGAGGCATAGTTAAAGTAACAAAACGAGAATCATCACTTTCACGGAATGAATTCCATTTTGTGTACTCAAGTGATTCAAATACTTTTTCTAAATCACGTGGTTTAGATAATTCAGACCAGTTCTCAAAACCAAATAATGAAGGTGCTGATGCAGAAATAAATGGACAAAAACCTGCAGCTGCTACATTCGACATGAGTGATAATGTTTCAATATCTGCAGGGTGATTAGTAAATTCATAATCGCCCACTAATGCACCGTAAGGTTCGCCGCCTGGTGTACCAAATTCAGCTTCGTAGATTTTTTTGAAGGTTTGGCTTTGGTCAAACTCAACCGCTTTACTCAAATCTTTATGTAACTCAGCTTTGCTTAAACTCATAATACGAATTTTTAAGGTTTTGCTGGTTTCACAGTTATTCACCATATGATGAACACCACGCCAACTGCCTTCTAATTTCTGTAATTCTTTATTATGCATGATCACAGAAAGTTGTTTAGAAATAGTCATATCCAACGCGGCAATTGCTTCTCTGAAGGTCACGGTTAAATTTTTATTCCACTTAACAGTACCTTTAAGTGCTTCTTCAGTTAGGGAACGGATCAATTCTTCAGATCGAGAATCTTCAGTCTGTTTCGTCGCACCAATGGCTTGTTCTAAAATAGAAAGACTAGCCGTTTCTGTTTCTGCATTTTCTAAAATTTGCTTTTCTGCACTCATTCTTGATTTCCTTCTAGTTTAAGCTCAGTTGCTAACTTATCTAAGCTTGCCGTGTTGTTAAGCACTTCTTCGAGAATATTTTCAAGATCTTCTGAGCGATCTACTTTCGTCATCAAGTCACGTAATTTATTACGCGTTTCCATTAGTTGTTTTAATGGTTCAACTTGATTAACAATCGCAGCAGGTTCGAAATCATCTAATGACTTAAATGATAAACTAACCGCAATTTCAGAATCATCATCGGATAATGTGTTATCCACTTTGATATCTAATTTAGGGTTCATACGTTTTAAAATATCGTTGTAGTTATCACGGTCAATTTGGATAAAACGACGATCTTTAAGCGGTTTTAAGTCCTGTGTATTATGACCAGAGAAATCACCGGTTACACCGATAACAAAAGGAAGCTCTTTTTTTACTGCAGCCCCTTCGGTTTCAACGTCATAGGTAATATGTACACGTGGTTTTCTCACACGATTTAATTTACTGTGTATGCTCAAGTTAAACTCCTTTAATTTGAAAATTAGTCATTTAAATAAACTAATTATTTAGATGACTCTTCAGTTTTTATACCCGATAATTTGAAGAAACCATTACGAGCATCTCCATCTACAATAAGTTCCTGAAGCAACTCAGGTAAACTCAATTCGCTCCAACGAACAACCTGTTCGATGGCATAAGACATAGGCGAATGCGGCTCGGTTTTTCTAAAAAAACCAGCAATTTCATTCAGCTTACGTAATGCTTGTTCGCGTGTTTCTATTTGTGCCTGCAAAGCAGACTCAGGTAATTGATTCACTTCCTGTTCAACATCTTCAGGAATATTTTCTTGTATTTCTTCTTCAATTGGCTGATTGTTAATTAAAATATCTTTGGCAATGTGATTAACCGCATGCAGACAAGACTCTAATGCCTTACGCACATAGCTAGTCGGTTGTGGGTCGCCTAACATGGCATTATCCATCGCAGCAGATAACGCTAAGAACCCCGTTAAAGCTGCTTCAACATCTGCATGTAACTCAATATAAAAGGCGTCAGTACTTTCTTTAATACTTTGTTCAACTTGCTCAAGTGAAATTGCACCAGCCGATATTTTTTTCTGTTGTTTATCCGAGTCTAAGCGTTGTATTTCACAGGCTTGCTCATATTGCCACGTAGAAAACACTTCTACGCCATCGGTTATTGAAATTGATTTAATGGGGGCAACCAACGCCCCTGGTCCATCAATACCATTTAAACCAATCAAAGGCGCAATTCGCCCCTGCAAATCACCATCATCGGGCGTGGGATAGAGATCATTCCAAAACAAATCAATGAGATTTTTCGCCAAATCAAAACCAAAGGCTAACCCTTTGAACCCAAACTTTCTACAAAGTGCTTCAATATACCAAGCGGTAAATTCGAGATCTTTAGTTTCTTCACATAGTGTCGTTGGCAATTGATCTAATATAGGTTGCCATTCCATCGCAACAGATGAAATACTTTCTTCATCTATCAATGCCTTGCGTTCGCTAGCACGCGCATTATTACGTACATCTTTTAGGAGATAATAAGTCGAAGTGGGAGAAATATCAGAGCGCGGATCTGTGCCAGTTGGAGATTCTTCTGATATAGGTAGGCACAGTTGCTCAACTGTAAAATCAAATAAACTCATAGTTCTTCCATAACTAAGTGGCGACCTTGTTCCATAAAGCCACTTAAAAAATTCATTAAAAAGTCACACAAAAATATAACATAAAAATACACTGAAATATAATCTAAAACAAACAAACATGTCAATGCTAAGATTAATTAGGTGTCGTTTAAATCACAAAAGCTTAATACCATCTTTATCGTATTAAGCTATTAATAGGATGTTCTAAAAAATGGGATTGTAATATCATCATCCAATTCTGGAATAAGTAATTGTTCTTGCTCATTTTTTATTAAAACACACGTAACATTATCACGTGCATTACGGACTAAACAGGCATGTAACAATGCCATTCCAGAATCGATAATGGAGCCCGACTGCAACATATGTTGAATTTCAGAATCACTCACTTCTTTATTTAAACCATCACTGCAAAGTAAAAAGACATCATTTGACTTTAAATAGACTTCTTTTATTTCTACATCGAGTTTTTTGTCTACACCGACAGCACGTGTAATAACATTTGCAAGTGGATGGTGTTCAGCTTCTTCTATACTTAATACGCCCTCATCGACCATATCATTCACTTGACTGTGATCTTTTGTTACTTGAGATAAAATGTGATCACGTAAAAGATAAGCCCGACTGTCACCAGCCCAAAGTAGAAAACAACGCGCTTGATGAATAAAAAGAATAACAACAGTACTCCCGGCAAGTTTGCCTTCAAGTTGATTTTTACTAATCTGAAGCAATTCTTTATTCGCGGTTTGCAATGCATTTACTAACATATCGCAGCTTAGATTTTCCAACTCAGTCGATTCAACAACCCGCTGAATCGTATCAATAATAAGTTGACTGGCAACATCACCTGCACTGTGTCCGCCCATGCCATCTGCAACAACCCACACACCTTTATGTGGCAGTTCCAGAAACGCATCTTCATTAATTTTTCGCACGGTGCCTCGATGACTCTGTGCATGACTTGTTTGTAACATATTTTTCCCTAGCCTATTTGGCTAATATTCCAATCTCGCTTTTCCCATTGCCCATCTAACATGGAAACAAATTGAGAAACCGGTGGTAAACCATCTGCGACGATGAAACAAGGGGTAACTAAATCAGAACCGGTTGTCCACCAAAGGGTATAATTACCGAAATGTAAATTGTACTGTTGATGAATTAACTGCACTAAATTCGGACCAAGCTCTCCTTGAATAACCCACCCTTTCTTAATATTGTCCGATGACTCAATATTAGAAATCGAAATGCGATTAGTGTCTTTTAATTCAACTAATGCTGATAAATCACTAAACCATTGATCAATATCCAACTCATCTTCCAACACTTGTAAAATCTTATCTTCGAACTGCACATCCCATTCATTCTCATGCCAGGCTTGCACTGCGGTCAGATTGTGTTTTGTCACTAAAGTAAACGGAAAATAACGATTCACTTTATCGACACTTGGAATTAATGTACCAAGAAAAGCAGCATCTCCACAGACACCAGGAGATAATGAGAAATGCCAAACGGGACTGGTTAGATAACAATCTAACCAGTTTTGTTCGAGTTGTTCTTTGCTCACGGCAATAACAGCTTGTAGCCACTCATTCCAAATACTTAAAAATTCAAAATCAAAGTCACTTTGAATAAAATCCCCCCTTGAGGGAATTTTTCCGCAGTAACCCGTACTTAGATCTACAACTGGCTCGGACATGTAAACCTCACTAAATTTCGTTTCCAGAATGGGTTGTTTGAACTTCCAGGGCTTAATAGCACTTTTGCGGTACCGTTGCCGAATGAAATATTCAGTTCATTATCTTGTTTCGTCGCAGGACGTTTGGTTGCGAGATAATCTAAGAACCTGAATAATGACCAATCACCAACAAATTGTTTTGTGATCGAACGGCCACCGTTAGGTAAGGTGAACACAATACGTGTTTCAGGTGCCCCGGTTCCAGGCCAACTAAATTGTGTGGTCCGAATAGGATCATGTCTGTAATTAAGTTCTTGACCATTTATACTCAATTTGAAATGACTAATATGTCTATCTAAATATAAAGGTTTAAGTCCAAAATAGATTTGGGCGGATCGCGATCCGTTTTCAAAGAAAGTACGACGAATGGTAGTACCACTTTGGAATACTTTTAATACCTCGGCATTCAACCCTATATTTTCAGAAAATACCCATGGATTCTTTTTCGTATTCACAAAGTCTTTCAAATTCTCGTTAAAGAAGGTATCTAATGTTCCGCCATAACCAAAGAATTGATTAAAGTCTTTCATGCTAACCACATCGGTTGTGTTTGTTTTAAATGGATAGCGCCCTAGGATTGAAGATTTACATTGTGACAATACTTCAGTCTTCCAAAGTGAGTTTAGATCTTTTTTCGCATCGGATAGACGAATTTGTTTTTCAACAACTACTTTACGACCTAACCAAGTCAAAATACTGTCGTACCAGCCTCTTATAGAGTCAGGAACTTCGGTCACTTGATCATTTAAATCACGTCCGATATTGGCATAATCAATTTCTAGCTCATCTTCACTAAATCCGTATGAACGTGTTCTAGATAATTGTTTCTTACCAATGGCACGGTCTAACTTAACTAAAGTTTCTTGTGCTTTATCAATCGTATCAATATTAAGATTAAGCAGATCAGAAAAGGCTAACTCAACTTCTTTACCAGGTAAATTAACTTCAAGATCAAGCTTATCTCTTGGTAATAAGCGAGTAATTCTCGATTTTTTAGCATTAAGTAACTGCTCTGAAGCATTTGCAGCAGCCCCAAGTGCAGCTTTTGTATTTTTAGAAACAGGCACTTCAGTTAATTTAACATTCTTTATTACCGCAAGAATGATATTTTTAAAGGGTGATTCGGCGTTAGATACCTCATGTATAATTTGATAAGCATCGGCATCATTATTGAAAGGTTGTAGCACCAAGTCATCGATGAAATTTCTCCAATAGAAAATATAATCTTGATAATATTTATTCTCTAATTGTTTGGTGATTTGCTCTTCATTTAGGGAATTTAGGGTATTTTGGTCTTCGCCATAAACCCAGCTATCTTCGACTAAACTTTTAACGATGCGTTTCTTCTCTATATTGAAAATGCCATGAAAGCCATTAAAGGTATATAGCCCAGGAATCGTTTCATATATATTTTTACCGCTTAAATAACGGAATGCACTTAATCCATCTAAGCTAATAATATTACCGAGTTTAAAATCAGGAATATTACTAGGAATATAATCGGATTTAAGTCGTTGGTAAGCACGTTCAACTAAGGTTAATTGACTCAATTTTTCACGCGAATCTCGAATCACTTGTTTATCTACATCCTGACCACGAATACCGAGTTCAAGCATTGTGGCAAGATGTTGATTTAATTCTGCACGTACATTTTCATTAACATCACCTAATAATTTTCTATCGAAATAAACAGAAAACCAGGCTTTAACATCTTCGGCCGCATAATGCTCTGGCTGATAAAGCATAAGGTAGGTTTTCAGGGTTAAATATAAATAATTTAAATTCTTATTATTAACCGACATTTCGTGAATCAGAATAGTCGATAAATACGGTGCGTAGTAGGCTTTTAATGCACGCTTGTAGGCTTCAACGGCGGGCTCTTTGAGTTTATCGCCTTGGTAAAGTCCCCAAGTATGTTTTTCATCACTAGTCGGTTCATTGGCAAAACCAACGGGTAAATGACTCAATACACTCAATGAATTATTAATTTTAATAATACCATCTTGATCTTGTAAATCCTGCGGTGAAATTTCACTGTATTTTGCTAATGCAGTTTGAGTGTTATCGACGAGATCTCGATTCCAGTTATAACTCTGCCACCATGCAGCAGAACAACCTATTGTGACTAACGAAGCAATAATCATAACAGAACGACTTAGAATTGAATGTTGCTTATCATGATGCTTGTTTGTCGTTGCTAAGTCTTTTTCTGGAAAAATAACATCTTCTAACAAATGTTTAATAAAGTAGCTACGTGTTGGGGCGTTATGATCGGCCGCAACCGCAGTACGATTTGACGATAATAGCTCCGATGATAATTTATCAATTGGCATACCTTCCTGCGTCGCACTGGTTAAGTACACACCACGAAGCATAGGCGCCATTTCATAGGAGTTAGGTGAAAATATCTCTTTTAGGAAATCATCCGCTGCACTTTGTAATAAACGTAATTGTTTTGGAAATTCATATATAACACGACGACGTTCGATATTTCTTTCATTTTTTAAGCGCGAATTAACTTTGTCATTTAAGTTAGATAATAGTGCATGGAATTGTTTGTTGAATTGACTGACAATACTTTCGTCGTTTTCAACGGCGAGTGGAAACGTCACGCCCCAAATTTGATCGCAATCTTCTTTATCTAAATAATCAAAGAATTCAGAGAACCCCGCAATCAGATCACATTTTGATAGCAAAACATAAACCGGAAAGGTCATGCCCAGTTGATTCTGTAATTCCTGTAAACGCTGTTTAATAGCACGAGCATGCAAGTTACGCTCTGTTTTTGTTTGACTTAATAAATCGCTTAACCCCATGCTAATAATAATGCCATTTATCGGACGCACTGGACGGTGTTTTTTTAGTAATCCAAGGAATCCCTGCCAAGCACGTGAATCTTGCTTTTTATTACTATCATGGGTGGTATAACGCCCTGCCGTATCAATTAACACCGCTTTATTGGTAAACCACCAATCACAATTTCGTGTTCCACCAACACCTTGAATCATATCAACACCCATTTTTTCTTTTAATGGGTATTCTAATCCGGAGTGTTGAATAGCCGTTGTTTTACCAGAACCCGGCGGGCCAATCATGATATACCAAGGTAATTCGTATAGGCTTTTATTATTAACAAATTTTGCATGTTTCAAAATATCATGTGCTTGAACCATACGTTGTTGTAATTTATCAATTTCTTTTTTTACCGCATCGTCATTGCGATTCTGTTGTTGTTCGTCACCATTGATCATGGTGTTCACAAGTTTTTCGTTATGCTTATTATCCTTAAAGCGTTTGATAAAGTGAAATCCCCCCCAACACACAGCAATGACTAATAATGTTGCCAAACGCGAAGTCGTGGATAACAAAGGTTCATGACCTGCAATTGCAATAAGTGGGCCACCGAACCAAATAAGTAACGCTAAACAAATCAACCCAATTGTTGTGATCACAACTTTGGATTTGAGTTTCGAAATAGTTTTTTTAAATACGGATTTAAATGACACGAGACAGTCCTTGTTTGCTCAATTAATGTAACAAATCGATTTCAATTCTTCGGTTGATAGCGCGGTTTTCATTGCTATCATTTGGAACAAGCGGTTCATCTGCACCTCTTCCTTCAGGCCATAATCGCCCGCTTAAGGACGCATTTTTAGCCAATACATTTGCAATCGATGTCGCACGGGCAAGCGATAAATGCCAATTTGAAGGGAAACGTGTCGTGGCTATTTTTTGATCGTCTGTATGACCGGTAATCAAAATTTTGCCATTGGTACTTTCCATTGTTCGCGCTATTTTACTTAACACAACATCAAATTCAGCACGTGGCTCTGCACTGCCAGAAGCAAAAAGATGGCTTGCATTAATAGAAATTCGGATACGATCTTCAAGCTGTGTCACCGTTACTAGATTTCGTTGAATTTCCGTTTGAAGCTGTTGCTTTAAAAGTAAAAAATCTTCATTCACTTTTTCTTCTTCAAGTGACTGAGCTTGTGTTTGCGGAACAAGTTGGGTCAGTTGATCGTAAACCGATGCGGAGTATTCATTAATTTTGTAACTAAAGGACATATAAACAAATAGCATAATGACACTAAATACGGTCACGGCGACCCACACAGGAAACGATTGCTGTAATTCCGTGCCCTTCGCAATTTTATCCTTCCAACCAGGTGAAAGTTCACGTTGGCTTTCAGCTTTATTATTTTTGACAGCTTGATAGGCAGATTCACGGTAATCTTCTAGTTTCGTGTCCCCTTTTTCTTCAAATTTCAATTTTCCAACAAAACCTAAAGACAAACACAAATACATCAATTCAATCAGTTGATACTTAGTTTGTTTATGTTGTAGGGCATCATCAAGCAGCGTATAGAAATATTCACCACCAAAGGTTTCGTTATGAAAGGTTGACAGTAAACTTTCCGACGCCCAACCACTATTTTCTCCCCAAGGGGTATTCAACACGGTTTCATCGATAAAACAACATATACAATAACGAGATGATTCAATGGTTTCTGGATCTATTTTTTCGACACGTAATTCTTGTTCATAGCTTTTGATAAGATCAATACATTGCATTCGTAAACCACGAATATCGTTATGACCTTCAATGATCCGTAATTGACAACACAGCGAAAGAAGATGACCTGCACAATCAACAACAGGATTAGCAGAAATAGTTAATACAGGTGCATTGGTTGGTCTGAAATTGGCATTTTTAAAAATAACCGTTTTGTCTTCATCATCACCACCTGCGGGTGATTGTGCATTCGGGTTATTTGCAGCACCGGGTGCATTACGCCGTCCTGGAGTCGGCTTTACAATGGTTTTATCATTCACGTTTTCATTCCTTGATAAACACGTTATTCACACAATAGGGTATCAACACAAACGCAGCCAACCTTTACAGCGACTGCGTTATCTATTCATTCTTAATTAATTAGCTATTAACAGCCCAGAGTTCAAGCTCCAGTCCAGGGTAATTACCTGAAAAATGTAATGCGATACCCGCGCTTGATTGGAGTTTGGTCCAATGAATACTAGATTTATCGAGTTGGAAATAATGATAACCTGAATGGTATGGCACTTGACGAGGTGCAACGGGCAAGTTATTTAAACTAATACCGGTCAACTGATTATTAACAAGATCTCTAATCGTATCAACGGAACCAATTTTAATTTGTGATGGTAAGTATTTACGAATTTCTTCATTCGCCACATCGGCTTTTACAGCTAAAATCAAATCGGCACGTTGTAATAATTTCTTATCATTTAATGGCGCGACATGAATACCAAATTGACGCTCTTTGAGCGGTAACTGAATAGCAGTTTGCTCTAACACACTACTTAGACCATGATTAATCAACGACATAATAAAATTAAAAATAGCCGTTAATTCATCATGTTTATAAGCAGGCATCTTTTTAGGTCGTTTCTCATGACTGGTAAAGGTCGACATTTCACCCGCAAACCCAATTAATGTTCGATATAATTCTTCAGGATGAATGCCAGTAATACTGTTAAAGTGTTCGAAGATAGGTTGATATTTATTAAGTAATTGCAACATAAGGAAGTCTGCAATAGAACTTGATGCACCATGACCTTGCTTTAATCGCCCTGCAATCACATCGGCACGTTGTTTAATCATGCCAGAGACTTCTTGAATTACATGACATAAAATATCAATATGCTCAATACTGAAACAAGGTGGAATAAATTTTTCATCTAAGTGAACCACCCCTTCTTCTGTTACTTCGATAATTCTTGCTATAGGAAAGGAGATATAACCTGAACGATCTTCATTTTGAAGTTTGATTTGGCAATTCAGTTGTCCAACCTGTACCGTTTCGATCGCATCACTACCCACACTGGTATCGATAATATTTTGATCGTGGTATTTGTAGCGCGTGATATTAGTATCAGAGATATCTGAAATATTAAGACTGGTTGTTTTACTTACGGGCAGCGCTAAATACACTAATTGATCAAGCGTGCCTTCCGGTAAACTGATTGAATTCGGCAGTGGCGCATGTTCAGGAAGAAATGCAATGGTATTATCCTGAAAAATACACTGTAAACGATTTAAACCAAACTGACCGAGTGGCAGTAAATTTTTATCGATTTCTAAATCAAACACACCCCAACGATAGGGTTGCGTTGTTTTGCTCGTAAATGCGCTTTGAAACGCTAAATAACGTTCTTGTTGTTGAAAGTGTTGTGGTCGCAAGAACATACCTTCCGACCAGACTATTGAATTTATATCACTCATATTTTACCTATCAAATCTACGGTCGGTTATTCTTTAATGTAAACAGCTAATTTTTCGATATTAACGTCGATATCGTCATAACTCGTCGGAGAAACTTCAGCAACACCACGCCAACGAGAATTATCAACGTCACGATAAGCCACTAAAATTCCAACATAGTTAGCGTTTTCATCAAGGTTTAATTTTTGCGTCAACTCTTGCTCTGGTTGAAGTTCAACTTCTTGCTTATTAAGGAGATCAGGACCTAAAATGATTTCAGCATTTTCATATAGAGAGAAAAAATCTTGATTATCAAAAATAGTACGAGAAGATAATTCAAAAATTGTCACAAAAACAGGTGATGGTCTTCCTGACAAATCAGGATTGACATCCTTAGCAACGGTAAAATTTAAATCCGTTGATGGGGTAACCAGTACATTTGCAGCCGCCGTAAATATATTTGAACTAGAACAAGCGGATAAGAATAATACCCCACTTAATATGACTAGCCTTCTAATGTATTTTTTGAATAAATTCATGTCATGCCCTTTCATTATATCGATGTTATAAAGATTTAATTTTTTCGTCATATGCTTTAACAAATTCGTCTGTTAACGCACCACTTCCATGTGTTGAGATATCATTTTTTAAATCGTCATGTAACTGAATAAATAAATCCCAGTTTCTTGCGTGTTTATTCGAAGAAATTAATTTATCGAAATAATGTTCCTGGGTATTATTTTCTTGTATTTTTTCAGGAGATAGTTGATCTAATACGCCAAGCAAGGCCCCTAATGTACCTGCAGATAAGGCTTTATCATGCTTTTCTGTATCGGAAAATGCTTCTTTTATCGCTTTATCGGATGATAAAAAGCTACTACTGCCATGCAGATATAAGTTATTAAATACATCATCGATTGTTGCTGAAAATTTAAGTGGATTATTTTCTTTCTGCTGAAATGTAGTTTGATTAATTTTAAATTCACTTTTAAGCAAGGCACGATTTCGTAATAATTTAATTAACCCCATAAACATTAAATTCATTGACTGACCAAGCTCATAATAAGTCTCGGCTGACATTGACTCTTTTCTCAAATTAGGAGAAAGCCCCAAGCCTTCCAAAAACATATCCAACTCTGCACCTGAACTGGTTGTTGTATTGGTATATGCAGGTGCGGGTTTTATTGGTTTTGTCACCTGTGGACGTTCAATTGGTTGCGGTTTAACTTGACTCGTTGACACATTCGAATGGGTGTGACTAACACGTGGTGTGACAGTTTTTTTCACGGGTTCAGCGACAACTTTTTCTACTTTTGGTATCACCTTCTCGGCAACTGGGATTACTTTCGGTTGAGGTGCTTGTTTTGGCACTGCTTTTTCTGTTGCGATTTCCTCGGCAACAACCACCTCTTCTTCCGCCAATAAGTCTTCTTCAATTTCTTCGGGAATAATCAATGCTTCTACCGCTTCTTCAGGCAAAGCTAAGACGTCTTCAATCCCTTCAGGTAGCACTTCTGGCTTTTCAGTTTGTTCTGGAATATCTATAGACTCTTCTACGGTTTCACTCTCTGGCTGAATCGAATTAAGATCTTCTTCGATGGGTTCGTCAACCAGTGAACTAAAATCCCATTCCTCTGGTATAGAAATTGAAGATTCTGATTTGGGCGCAACAAATGAATCATTCAGATCAGTACTCACACTGAGTGCTGATTCAGATTTGTCAGAACCTAATAAATCTTCAGCCAGAAACTCCATCGGCTCAATATCAATATGCGGTTGAACGGGCGTTTCTTCATCTAACAACGTTTCAGTGGAATCTGACTCGGGTAAAAGCGCTTCGGCGTCTAATAACTCAACGGTTATTTCATAATCACCAATAGATAACAAATCGTCGTGACAGAGTTTGTGGCTGCCACTATCGCCTAAAGGCTCAACACTCCGATTAATAAACACGCCATTTGTTGAAATATCATAGAGGTAAAAATCGTCACCTTCCTTATCTATTCGCACATGAGAACCTGAAACGACTTTTTCTGGATCGGGTAAACACCAATCGGCTCCATTAGAACGCCCAAAAACAGCACTCGTTTCAACGGAAAATTCAGTAACTTGCTCGGGGGATAAACGATGATAACTTGTAATTTTAAAATTAACTGCCATGTAAAAATTTTAACCTCAATGAACTATTTGTAAATAAATAGATTTAAAATTTGATAAATATAACTCGAAAGATTATAAGTATTTTTTACCGAGTGTAAATCATAATTATTATATAAAAACGGAAAAGACTCCTTATAGATAAAAAACTTACAAGTTTTCCTGTGATATCACATTTATATTAAAAAACACCCAATTTGTGGGCGAATATAATGATATTTTTTGATAGATTGATTTAATTGACTCGCATATAATGTATCATTTATCTGATTTTTATTTTAACCGTAGAATGTATTAAATAATTATTTGATTTATTGTCAGCATTAAAAAATCAATAACTAATCTTATTACGTAGCAACAACAGGTTTTTTCAGACAAAATATAGAAATAAAACAATTTAAATTACTGTAATTAAATGACCTCATATTTACATAATCACATCTTGATATTGCAAACAGGTCGATACAGTTGCTCCAATATTAATACTATTAATAAAATGGATACCGAAAAAATATTATGGAAAATACGCAAACTTTATTAGATGAAGACAAAACAATAATTTCAAAAAAAATCGATAATACAAATGACCATATTGCTCAAGAAAAATTAATAGGAAAGTGTTTTAACGAACGCTATTTAATTGAAAGCAAAATTGGCACTGGCGGAATGAGTGATGTCTACCGTGCAATTGATTTACATTTAAAAAATGCCGGTATTGAAGAGCCCTATGTCGCGATCAAAATATTACAAACACAGTTTGCCAGTATGGAAGATGCGCAACAGATTCTAATTAACGAAGCCTTACAAACACAAAAACTCTCTCATCCAAATATTATTAGGGTCTACGATGTAAATTCTGATGGCCAATACTACTTTATGGTAATGGAATGGTTGGATGGTGAATCGCTAGATCAAATTATTAGCAGCTCTAAACCTATTGGTATTTCTTTTCAAAAAACCCAGGGCATTTTTAGTCAAATTGGCGCCGCACTCAGTTACGCACATGAAAATGGCTTGGTTCATACGGATCTAAAACCGTCCAACATCTTTTTAACGCGCAAAGGCCAAATCAAAATTTTCGATTTTGGTGTCGCACGTTCTTTGCAAATCAATGAAGATGAATATGCTATTCAGAACAAATCAACAAGTACTGCGTTAAATGGCCATACACCTGCCTATGCCAGTTTAGAGCAATTAAATGGCGGCGTTCCCTGCCCTCAGGATGATATTTTTGCTTTTTCTTGTATCATTTACGAATTATTAACCAGTAAGCATCCTTATAATCGTGTTGCCGCCAATAAAGTTGACTTAACTAAGGGTAAATCGCCTAAACCGAAAAATATCAGTCTAAATCACTGGTTTGCTCTTAAAAAAGGCTTAGCGCTGAAGAAAATTGATCGTGTTGATAATGTAGATGAATTAATCGCTTCACTGTCTACCCGTTTATTCCCGAAAATTGCAGCATCCGTTGCGATCCTCGCTATTTGTGGGTTCGCAGGTAATACTTATTATCAACAACATATGCAAATAAATGCATTAACACAGCGTTTAGATAAAAGCGATCAACATATCGAAAAAATTGAAAACTACGAAACATTATCAGCATCAGAATTACTGCAAAATATAGATCAAATTTCAACAGATAATGCATTTGCAGCACAATCATTACTAAGACAACACCAGCAAGACATCATCGATATTTTTGATGATAAAATAAAAAATGCGCCCACGGTTGGTGATGGAAAATATAAAGATTATGCCGCTGTGAATGCGTTAATTGCTGAAGCAAATAACTATTACCCTGATTCATTACGTTTACAAAAATTGCAAACGGAACAAGTTACCGCTAGAGCGACGATTGTTACGGCACTAATTGAAAAGCTGGACCAGCTATTACAACAAGGCCGTTACGATGAAACGGGAGACGATAGTATTGAGAGTTTATTAAAGGACTTATCAATTGTCGTACCTGAAGAGCAATATGTAGCAACCAGTGATGCATTTAAACTGTTTGAAAAGAACTTTAACAAGGCATTGGCTAAAAAAGATTATCAAGAACTTAACTCATTAATTAAAGTCGGTGATTTGGTTTTTTATAATTATAAAGGTGCAGAGGATATTATTGCAAAGAGCAAAGAAATGGCCTCCGCTGTTAATCAATTAACTGCCTATGAAGCTTACCGCAAAAAATCCCCTGGTAATGCGATTTTCCCGTATAGTGCAGCTGCAACGTTTTATAAACAAGATATTGATAAATTAGAACAAAAACTTTCTGTTGCCCAGAATTATAATACGTTTATGGAAATCGATAGCGAGATTGCTAATTTTGCAAAAAAATTCCCTAAAAACTTCACCCCATTAGTCGCTTTACAGAAACAAGAAGCGAGTTACTTATTCACCTATGCGAATAAGCTAATGGAAATTCGATCTTTTGCTCGTGCAAAAATTTTAGTGAAAAGAGGCAATGTACTGTTGAAGGATTTAGAAGATCTAGATACAGTAGCCGTTTCAAGTAACAATTAGGCCCCATCATCATAAAAAAGGAAAATTTAATGAAATTTAAAATCGCAGCACTTGTATCAAGTGTAGTATTAGTAAGTGCATGTACTTCTACAACTGAAGTCACTGAAGTACAAGAAGCAGTTATAGAAGCACCTACTACTACGGTTTTTCAAACGAACCTAACATCGGTTCCAAGTATTGAAATTTTGAATGAGTGTACGCCTTATATCGTATTAGAAAATAATTTACTGACAGGCTTCACACCACGTTATTTTGATTTTAATATGGATAAGCCAATTGAGGTGCCAAAACAACAATTAACTTGTATTGAAAATGTAATGGATCAATACCCATTAACACTTGAAATTCAAGGTTATACAGATGGTATTGGTAGTCAATCATACAATCAAAAATTAGCACTTCGTCGTGCACAATCAGTGAATAATGAACTAGTTGCTGCGGGTGTTGGTGAAGAAAAAATAACACTAGTACAAAGTGCAAAAGTTGTTAAAGATAAAAATAATGACTCAGCAAGCCGTCGTGTTACTTTAACGCTTAAATAAGGCGTTGGGGATACAGTATTTCACTTAATAAAAGTGAAATACTGTTTAAATTTTATATTATGAATACAGTCTTTTTGCCTTCAGCAATGCCCCTAATACGACAGAACTAAATGCATCTGCTACATTCATTTCAACATCAGGATAACGTTCACTCAGTGCTTGCTGTACCAATGGTGATAACCCCATTCCACCGGTTAAATAGATAATTTCTGGTTGTTGATTACCTTCTTTAATTGCCCCATCGATCATCGTAAACATTTTACTAAGCCACTGTGTCATCGTTTCTGATACTTGATCTCGAGTCATTGAAATAGAAAGGTTCTTTTCAACAAAACACAGATCTAAACAAGTTTGCTGCGAATCACTGAGGTTAATTTTTGCTAATTCAATCGCATGCATCAATTGATGTGTCAGCCGATTTTTTTGCACGCGTTGTAAACGCATCAATGGAATCGGATCAGCGCTTTCAATAATATAGTCGGTTATTAACTTGGCACGTTGTGGCGTATAAAAGTTTGTCATGTCGGGCATATTATCAATGGAATATGCGCCAAAAAATAACATATTAGGTAAGGCACGATCATCGGCGGTTCTCCCACCACGGCCAAACAACGGTGAAACAAGACCATTTGCAAGATCCTTATCACTCATAATTCCGCCTTGCCTAATCCCCTGCGTTGAAAAGATATCTTCTTCACGATCAAGTTTATCGGCTTTATCTTTACTCAATGAACAAAATGTCACATCCGATGTACCACCTCCTAAATCGACAATCATTGCCTTAGTTGATTGGGTAATGCTCTGTTCGAAGTGATAAGCAGCTGCGAGCGGTTCATGAATAAATTCTACGGCTTCAAACCCAACTTTATGAGCAGCACGTAGCATTAGTGCTTCAGCTTGTTGATTACCTAACTCTCCCATGGTTGAATGATAATTAACAGGTCGTGCAATCACCGCTTTAGTGATTGTTTTATTGAGCTGTTTCTCAGCGCAGTGTTTCAAATAAGATAAAAACCTAATGACCAAAATTTCAAAGTTATCGAGCAATCGCTTTGGAATTTTTGCACCTAAAAAGTTCTTTGGGCTGTTTACATAACGGCCTTCATCGGGCGTCAATAAAAAGGCATTAAACCCTTGCTCACCAAATAAGATTTCACCCGAGGTCAACATTTCAGTTAGGGTTTGTTGATTGTCCTGTGCATTATTACTGACCGTGCCAGATTCATCGTTAGTCAGATAAATTGCAGAACGAATTTTATACGGGTTTTCGCTATTTTCATCGACAACGATTAACGTCGGTTTATTATCAACCCATGCCGCAACGGCGCAGTTACTTGTTCCAAAATCAATACCAATAAAATCAGATATCATGACACTTCCTAAACAAAATAGACAACATAACAAACATGTAACCTAGTAAAAATAAAAGCCGACATGATACAGTGAACCCACTGAGATTTATACCTATTACCATTCAAGATGCAAAAATCAGCAAACTAATCGAAGAAAAGTTTTCGACATAAAATTGATGTGTTAACGGAGTAAATCAAAACGTTGAAATAAGCTTAATCAGCTACATAAGCCTGGAAAAAACAGTTAAGTTAATATCGCGATACAAATACCTAGTAAATTAATTATTAAGTCATATCATATAGATAAATTGTTTATCCTCATTAACATTAATTACTAATATCAGTTGTATTGAATAGGTGCTCTCAGTTTTCGATAGATCAGCTCATTATTTCAATTGGTTTAATACAAACATTAAAATACATGATGAAAAGGAGAGAAAATGCTAAACCTTGAGACCCTATTACTTTTTATTGCTTTAGGTTCCGTTGTCGGTGTCGCCGCAGGATTATTGGGGGTTGGTGGCGGCGGCATCATTGTACCTTCGTTAACAACTATTTTTATAATGCAAGGAATGCCTGAAAGTGAAGTCGTACATATGGCCTTAGGCACATCAATGGCCACAATTATCGTTACTTCTTTTGCCAGTTTACGCGCACATCATAAACGTGAAGGCGTACTATGGAATGTGGTTAAAATGATGGCGCCAGGTATTTTACTCGGTACATTTTTGGGTACCTTTTTAGCGTCGGTATTAAGCTCTTTTTATTTAGCCATCTTCTTCTCTGTATTTATGGCCTATGTTTCTCTGCAAATGTTTTTAAACAAAAAGCCAAAACCAAGTCGAACATTAATTGCAGCATCAGGGCAATTTGGTGCAGGTTCGATTATTGGTGCCATTTCAGCTTTAGTATCAATTGGTGGCGGCTCTTTAACGGTGCCCTACTTAATTTGGCAAAATGTCGATATTAAAAAAGCCATTGGAACGAGTGCAGCAGTCGGTTTCCCGATTGCCGTCAGTGGTACGCTCGGTTATATTGTTAATGGTTGGTCACATACAGACATGAGTCAATTTACCTTTGGTTATATCTACTTACCTGCTTTTTTAATTATTGCATGTTGTAGTTATTTCACTGCACCATTAGGTGTTAAATTAACCCATGTTTTACCAATTAACATTACAAAACGTATTTTTGCGTTTCTGTTAATCGCACTCAGTATCAAGATGCTAAGTTCTTTTATTTAACGTTTTTCGCTTACAGGTTCCACTTTTTTAAAGGTGATAAATTGGGTTAATTGTTGAATAGACTTTTCAATTGAATCACGATAATTTTTATATTCGCTTTTATCAAATGAACCTGGTTTATCTACCCATTCAAAATATTTAGTAATGGTGTTTTTATTTGTTACGACTTCTAATTTCGATGTTAGAAAAAGGCGGTCATCATGTTGAATATCCGCAATTACATTACTGGCCGTATAGTTATCCGTAAAATGAATATTAACTGTACTTTTATAAATCACCGGAAATGTTATTTGAAAGTCGACCTTTCGCTCAACCACAGCATTCGGTAATAAATAATAGTATTCCCAAATAGCGGGATCTTTAAATAATACATCGCCATTTTCTAAGTATGAGTTACTTAATTGATAACGTGTATTGATAGAAATTGGAAAACTATTATCCGTTAAATGCTCAATATCTATCGACAATAAATTAACATCGCGATTACGTTGACTAAGAAAACTTTTTGCCCAATTAAAGCGTTCTCCCGGAGAGATATTTTTAAAATAGTGGCGCATTTGACTACCCAAATACCCCCTCATTTCAAGATGTTCAGTCACTAATACACGCTTTTGATTATCTATTTGTACATTACGATTATTCATTATTAAATTATCTTCGGAACGATAATCTTCTATCTGTTTAATATTTGATGCCTGAGGTTTAAGAATAAGTACATTTTCTCCCGCTAGCCCAGCCGGTGCTTTACCGATAAGATCCATATCTTTATCGGTCGCATCGATATATATGCCACCTTGCGTATCGGGCAGATAAACAATCATGTGGTTAAACTGATCCAAACTGGGGTATAACGGCAATACTTCCGTCGATAAATTAGCAAGGACGATATTTGCGTTAATATTAATTGCGTTCAATAAATCAGCCAATAAAACTGCATGATCTTTACAATCGCCATATCGCAACTCAATGGTTTTCTCTCCTCTATTAGGCATGCGCCCTCTGATCCCAAATTCAATCGCTTTATAGGTAATATTCTGTTGTAAATAATCAATAATATTCTTAATTTTACCTTCGCGCGTAGGACTGTTTTTAGTTAACTCAAAGGCAAGATTTTTTACTTTTTCAGATACAACTAGCTGAGTATCAATTTGTGATAAATAGTCATCGCTTAAATCCTGCCAATTTGTATTTTTTGCATTAATAACAACTGCAGCAAGGTAATCTCTTGGATTCGTCGACATAGGTTGATCGTAATAAACCACGGGAAAGTGTGCGGTCCATGTAAGCCGATCACCTTGCTCCTTCGCCTCACTAGTAAAAAATGCTTTATGGGTTAACTGATCAATATCGCCAGTGACATAAATAGTAGAGTTGACAACAGGGATGCCCGATGAATGGTTTAAAGCAGTAAACGGAAAAGTAGTAACATTAGATAACGTTTGTTTTGTGTAGGTAAATCGAATCGATGTACCTTTAGATAAATTGGCAACAGGAATGTGTACAATTTTATTTAAATTATCATCTTCATTATTATCCGTAACATAAAAATCATTCCGATCTATTTGATTAACAATGTCGCCTTTATCATTTAACACAACAACCTCATTGAAATAAATAGATTCATATAAAGCATCAAATCCGATTTCAATTGTGCTGTATTGGGATACTGCTTGATCCGTTAACAGTTTAATTGTACGACTCTTGGTTGTTTTAAGTGGTTTACCTATCGTAAATTCAATCGCCGTTAGTTTATTAATCAAATATGAATTAAAATCACTAAAATCAGTTTCATTAACAACTTGATCCTGCGTCAATATTGGATAGTCTACCGGCAAAATTTCCTTCGCAATCGAAGTTGACTCCCCTTGTCCTAGCATCGCAGAAACTTCTTTTATATACCCAAGTACATATTCATTATTCGGCGCCAAGACGAGTGCACTCTCGAAGGATTTTTTAGCCTGCGCATACCAATGCATTGCATATTGTGCTTCTCCTTTTTGGTAATACGCACCAGCAGAAGCATGGCCCGCATCAAGCAAACTATCGGCAAAGCCAATAGCAGCTTGGTAGTCGCCTTTGTCTTTCGCTATATAGATTTTTTCAAATACGAATTCTGTATTAAGCGGTATGCCCTTTTGCGCTGTATTGATTAAATTCAACGCACCTTCATAATCTTTTAAATTGCGTTTAATTTCAGATCGTTTAATGACAATATCAGGGTTATTTATATCCGTTGCATACTGTGCAATTATCTCATCCGCTTCACTAAAGCGTTGCTCATCGATCAAAACATCCACATACATCAGGATATCTTCATTGTTACGTAAACCTTGGCTAACAGCCATTTTATAATATTTTATTGCCCGTTGATTCTCATCTAAATTTTTATACACCCAACCGAACCAACTGTAATTATCAGCATCGAGCGTCAACTGATCTGCATTAGATTCAATAAATTGTTTTGCTCCAGTGAAATCATTCAGTCGGTTAAAGGAATCAAAAAGATTATTGGTGAATAACGGGCTCGTTTTATCATTCTGAATAGCAATTTTAAAGAATTTCGTGGCATCAATATAATTTTTTGCATTGTAATAATAGACACCGGCAAGATTAAATAATGATGCACTATTTTTAACATCAATCGGATCAAATTGTTTTTGTTTAGGGGCTTTAAAATGAATGCTTTCTAATAACCCATTTAAAGACTTATCAGCTAAATTTTCATCATTGACGGTCCAAAATGCAGTCAGAAAATCACAGGTATCACCTTTCGTAACAACAAAACGTCCTTGATAATTATAATCTTTATCGGCCCAATTATGGATATAAAGCGTACTATCTAACCCATCAACCTTCGTCTCAATTTTTTTTTCGATATCAGCGGGATAGTCAATGCCTTGCTGATTAAGCAACGCGTAATTAACAGCAATATCATGGGGTCTATTACCCATATGGCAAAAAGGAATAATATTAAAATAGCTTTTATTAAGCACTTCACCACCTAGGATTGCATTAGGATAACTTTCTGCATAATCATCCCATTTAGCCCAAGGTGAATTATCTGCATTGATGGTTAAAAACTTATTACTTACCGTCCCTAGTGGCTCTCTATTTGATGAAAACCCAACACGGTTTGGCTGGATCATTCGAAAACCATTATATAAACGTTTAAATTGTTTATTTACCAAGTGAGCATCACGCTGACTTCCCCATGCAATCACTTGGTAAACAAATCCGTTATGCGCATATAACCAATATCCGTAGTGGAAATGCTGCTTTGAAACAACCGCATCAATCACCACAAAACGTCCAATTAATCCGTTGACAGCGTGTTCCTGTGAACTCACAACAGAAACGTCATCGGCCACACTGGTCAAATTGGCAATAACAAAATCTTCTAATGATGCGATGGAATCTATATTTTCTTGAATTTCAGCAATAATAGTAAAATAAACCTTTGGCTTACTTCGCATCAGAAATAAGGAAGAACCTGGATTAATCAGCTTTTCATTTAGTGCAATATATTTATCGTTTGGTACGGTATATTCAAAATTCAATGGCTCAAATGTATAGGTTTTCCCACGCACATCGATATTGTATTTCGACGCCATCGTATTCGCACTGAAACACAGCATTGCAAGGCTTAGTAATATAAATGTAAATCTTGAAAGAATGCCATTAAAGCATCGTTTAATGGCATGTAATGCAAACAGGATTGATGAAAGTAATAAAAGGAATGGTGTTAATATAGACGTAATCATAAGAATCCATTTTAGTGATTAGCGGTACAATATCCATGTAACTTGAATATCAAAAAAACATTATAACTATCTTAAGCTAAGATTAAAAACTGAATTTAGTGATTGATTTTCAATCTAAATAAATTACTTCGATAATATATTATCATTTGATAAAAAATCATAAATAATGATTCATTTAATAATCAATCCACTCTATTTGTTTCTATGACATTACATTTAAGTCTCCAAATTAGACATAGAATAAAGCAACTCTCACTTGACGATACCTATTACAATATGCAAACATATGGATATTCATATATTGGTATGTTTTAAGTTTTAACAACACCAAAAGATGACCTCTATCCTAATCAGATATGATTATGCTTTACATGCTTTACATGTTTAACCGTTATAACAAAGAAGTCTATTTATGCTAGAACCCGTTCAACTATTTAAATGCTTATCCGATGAAACTCGCCTCAGTTCAACGCTTCTTATCATGCAGGAAGGTGAGCTTTGTGTGTGTGAATTAATGGAAGCATTAGCACTAAGCCAACCTAAAATATCACGTCACCTTGCGCAACTTCGTAACTGTGGCATTCTCGACGATGCAAGACGTGGTCACTGGGTTTACTATTCTATTTCAGTACAACTTCCTCATTGGGCAAAAGATGTTTTATTAGCCACAGCCCAAACTAATCAACCGCTGATCACTGAATACCAAAACAAATTAAACGCGATGCAAAATCGCCCCAATTGCTGTTAACTCAACTCATTAGGCCTTAACTATGAAAATATTATATATCTGTACTCATAATCGTTGTCGTAGCATTTTAAGCGAAGCCATTACCAACCATTTATCGAATGGTGTATTACAAGCCTTTAGTGCTGGTAGCCAACCTACCGGTGAAGTGCACCCTCTTTCGTTAAAATACTTAGCAGAAAAAGGTATTTCAATTGCGGGGCTACAAAGTCAATCCTGGGACGATTTTGAAGCAGACCAACCCGATATAGTCGTCACAGTTTGTGATAACGCAGCCAATGAAGCCTGTCCTGTGTGGTTTGGTAACACGGTAAAAGTACATTGGGGACTGCCTGATCCATCCAAACTTACCGGCAGTGAAGACGAAATTCGCGATGCTTTCTATGCCGTTATCGACACTATCGAGAAGCGCATTAAAGCACTATTAGCCTTAAACCTTGCGCCGATGACAAAAGAGCAACGTCAGGCTGCACTGAATAATTTAATCGAGGAATAAAATATTATGGGTATATTTGAACGTTTCCTTACGCTATGGGTTGGTTTATGTATTATTGCAGGGGTTATTCTAGGTAATTTAATACCGGGACTTTTCCAGTGGTTTGCAGCATTGGAAGTGGCACACGTAAATATCCCCGTCGCAATTTTTATTTGGATTATGATTTACCCAATGATGATTCAAATCGATTTCAGCTCGATTAAAGACATCGGTAAAAAACCAAAAGGATTATTATTAACATTAGTCATTAACTGGTTAGTTAAACCCTTTACTATGGCCTTTTTAGGTTGGTTATTTTTCCGAGTTTTATTTGTTGATTTCGTCGACCCACAAACGGCAACGGAATACATTGCAGGTATGATTTTATTAGGTGTTGCGCCATGTACTGCGATGGTATTTGTATGGAGTCAATTAGTTAAAGGCGATGCGAACTACACATTAGTCCAAGTATCGGTCAACGATTTGATCATGATTTTTGCATTTGCGCCGATTGCCGCATTTCTGCTTGGTGTTACCGATGTAACAGTTCCGTGGGATACACTTATCTATTCCGTTGTGTTATATGTTGTGATCCCATTGCTTGCGGGCGTTTATACACGCAAAGCATTAGATTCACAAAATGACCACACTAAACTCAATAATTTTGTCCATCGCCTAAAGCCTGTTTCAATAGCCGGATTATTAGCCACGGTCGTATTGTTATTTGGATTCCAAGCAGAAACAATTATTGCTAAACCCTTGGCAATTGTATTGATTGCTATCCCGTTATTAATACAAACCTATTCTATCTTTTTTGTCGCGTATGGTGCGGCAAAGGTAATGAAGCTTCCGCACAATATAGCAGCTCCAGCTTGTATGATTGGTACGTCAAATTTCTTTGAATTGGCCGTCGCAGTCGCAATTTCATTATTTGGTTTACAATCGGGCGCTGCTCTGGCAACCGTTGTCGGTGTTTTAGTCGAAGTACCGGTTATGCTAACCTTAGTTTCTATTGCCAATAAAACACGCCATTGGTTTGATAAGACGGAGTAAAAAATGAATAAATCAGATTTACCAAATGTTGATATTGAATCAATGAGAACCATTGATAATCAAGCTGTATTTGAAGCAAACCCAAGTGAACATAAACCACGTATCTTACTGCTATATGGCTCATTACGTAATCGTTCTTTTAGTCGATTTGCAACACAAGAAGCGGCTCGTTTATTAAATCACTTTGGCGCTGAAACTCGAATATTTAACCCTTCTGGTTTGCCCTTACCCGACGATAGTGATGATACCCACCCGAAGGTACAGGAACTTCGAGAGTTAGTGCAATGGAGTGAAGGCATGGTTTGGTGTAGTCCTGAACGTCATGGCGCAATGACCAGTGTATTGAAAGCTCAAATTGATTGGATACCATTAGCGATTCAAGCAACACGACCGACACAGGGAAAAACCTTAGCCATTATGCAAGTTTGTGGTGGTTCACAATCCTTTAATGCCGTCAATCAGATGCGCATACTTGGCCGTTGGATGCGTATGATCACTATTCCGAATCAATCATCTATTCCAAAAGCTTGGCTAGAGTTTGATGATGATAATCGTATGAAACCTTCGTCACTGTATGACCGTATCGTCGATGTAATGGAAGAGTTGGTTAAATTTACGCTGTTAACGCGTGATAGAAGTGATTTCCTAACAAATCGCTATTCTGAACGAAAAGAAACAGCAGAGGCTTTTCGTCAACGTATCGATCAACGTTCAACACAAAGTGAATCGTAAAAAATGCATGTAACCACTTAGGAATCATATTTTTAAGTGGTTGCTGAACCTTTTGTCTTTTTATCTAAAAATGTGCGCTTCCCCGCTTCTAAACATCGCAATTTATTTGAATTAAAGCAAACTTAAGCAATATAATAATACTAATAAAGATTTACATTACTCATTCCCCTTACCAGATGCCTTTTGTCATTAAGGTAACGCATTTTAATGTTGAATCTATTCATAACATGCAACTAACATGTTGACTAAATTAACTCATCTCGTTTTATAGCAACCGATTACAAAGGAATCCTATTTATATGGAATTTTTAACAAACGATCATTATCCAGATACATCATCAAACACCCGCGTAAATAATGATCAACAAACACAAAAATGGCAGACGACTTCTCGTCCAAATTATCGATTAGGTAGTTTGCTTCCTTTATGCTTTACGGTAATGAGCAGTGTTCTATTAAGTCAGACAGCACTAGCGGAAGAACAATCCTCTGCGAATATTTTAAAAATCAAACAAGAAATTGCCCATATTGGTGATTCAACACCTTTAGAACCCATTGTTGAAGTACAACCTGAGATTACCAAACAAGTCGAATCGACATCAGATCGTAATCCGATTCAGCAGGAAATTGCCAAATTACAGGCATTAAAAGACAATAAATCTCAGCCCCTCAAAACCATCCCAGAGGAAGCAGTTAAAGCAGAGGTTAACAAAGTCGCCATTGAAGAAGCGATTATCGAGCCTGTTATTGAGCAACCGGTCACTGAAGTCGTAATTGAGACAAAGATTATCGAATCTGCTGATGAAGCAGTCACAGATGCAATAGCAAATAAATCGGTTATCGATCCAATTGTTGTTGAGCAACCCGCTGAAATAGTCGTTGACACATCAATGACAGAATCCATTGTTGAACCGTCTGTTACTGATTTACCAACTAAACAAGAAATGACAGCAGTAGCCGTTGAAAAAGCACCTGTAGTGGCTGAAAAAGTCGTAAATGAAGTAATGGATAAACAACCTATTGTTGAAATAGCGGATACTAAAATAGCCAATCAACCGATTATTGAACAATCGCAAACAATAGATGCCCCCATCACCTTAGAAACAATGCGCAGTGTCGACAATGCACCGGATGCTTATAACCATTACACTGAAATAGCGCAACGCCTATCTATTATTTTTCATTTTAAAACGGAAAAAAATGAACTCGATAGTGCCAATAAACAAGAACTAGCACGTTTAATTGATTATCTAAATGAGCATAAAACCGAACATATCGTATTAATGGGATTTGCCGATTCATTAGGTGATAAAGAGTACAATAGCAACCTCTCACTATTACGTGCGAAAGTTATCGAAAAGGAATTAGTGGATAGACACTTTAATGTTGTTACCGTCAGTGGGTTTGGTAGTTCAGTGCCCGTTGCATCAAATATAAACGCAGCAGGACGAAGCGAAAACCGTCGTGTTGAGGTGTGGATTTACTAAACATCCCTTCATAAGTTAGTTATTAGTTATCACTATTGCTAGAGGTGGTAACTAATAACTTGTGCGGGTACTTTCGACAAATATCACTCCGCGAGTTTTGACATTAAGATATGATCTTCCCATTTTCCAGCGATATTCAAATACGATTTAGCAAGCCCCTCCTTTTCAAACCCCAACTGTTTTAATAGTTTCCCTGAGCGCGTATTCCTTGGGATATAGTTAGCCATAATTCGATGTAAACGTAATTCAGTAAACACATATTTTATCGAAGCCTCCAACATCTCAAACATCAGCCCCTTGCCTTCATACTTACAACTCACCGAATAGCCAAGATGGCAAGCTTGAAAAGCCCCATGAACAATATTAGTGAAATTGGCACTACAGACGATTTCATTGGTTATTTTATCTAGCCCAACCAATGGAATACTTGCACCCGCATAAAAAGACTCTAGGTTAGCGTGTAAACGAGCTTGCGTCGTTACATCATCAAAATAACCAGCATCGCGTAAGGGTTCCCAGGGTGATAAATGCTCCCGATTAAGATCTTGATACCGCACCATTAATTTGTATTGATCAGGTGACAAAACCGTGATCAATAAACGGTCAGTGTGAAAAATTGGAATTTGATTCATAAAGCAGGCTTCACATTTAAAATAAAAAAAATCTATGGCACGGCTAATACTGCGCAATTACAAAGATCATCACTTTCAAAAGCGGTTAATTCACCTGCTTTCAAACCAGGCACTGGAAATAGACGTACGGTTAATGGTTTATTCAAACGATAGGCCATAGTGCCCGTATCTCGCATAATTGCAGCTATTTTATCAGCAGGCGTATCACCGGGAATGGGCACAGTATCAAGACCAATGCCACAAACGGCACTGTAGGTAAGTAGAGAACGAATATCAAAGTCCCCATTGATACTGCCCTTTGCCAATCCACGATCTTCCGTTAACGCAAGCATTAACCCCGAAAAACCAACAAGATCAACGCCACTGATAGATTTAAACACCCTAGTTAATAAAGCAGAAGCCTCCACCGTGCCCGAAGCACCAAAATGCGGAACCCCCATAGCTTCATACACATCGGTCATACTCGCGCAATTTTTTGAAGGCGCAGCAGAACTATCAAACCCAGCAAACTCGAAAGCATCACTTATATCGGCCTTTTTGACGATATCAGTAATCATATCAATATGGTATTGTAATGCCTGATGCATCACATGGTAGTAACCATTAAACTGACTATTATGCTCGACAGTACCCTTCTCTTGGTTATATTGTTTAAGCACATCAACTAATAAATCAGGCGTTTCTAAACCAATAACAACTTTATTACCCAATTCTTTACGATGATAACTTGCAGGAAAATAAGGAATTAACGGCTGACAATTAAAATTGACCGTGAAATTAAAATTACCTTCACCACGTGGAGTGATCGCAGCAATACGTTGTACCGCTTGTACAGACTGCTCAATCATTGTGTTATCTAATATGCCAAATTCATCTAAACTGATATTCACACACACATTGCATAAATCACCAAACTCTTTAATAAGTTCAGGCAATATCAGCAACTCATTAAGCGTTTGAGCTTCTCCTATGGCAAAACGTACACGCATATCGGAATGATTCGCCGTCATCAGCAATTCACGTAAATACTGTAGATCAGCACGTGCTGTTTCATAGGAACTGGTATTCAGGTATTCACCGAAGGGATTAGTCACAATACGAATAGACTGTACTTCATAGCCATTCGCATCAAAAACATCCGTTAAAGCTAAACAATATTGTGAAGCTTCAAGGATTTGCTCATTCCAACGGCTTTTATCTGCATCGAGGGAAATAAATGTAGTAACGGTACGTACTTTACAGAGGGCTTTGTTTTGATAACGCAAGGGAGTCATTCCTTTGATGTGCAGATAATAGAAGTTAGTTCAGATAAAAAGCAAATAATTAACTCACGCTAAAACTTTGTCCACAACCACATTCGTCAACAATATTAGGGTTATTATAGGTAATTACTTCATTTACCCCTTCTTGTACTAAATCAATTTCAGTACCCGATAGAATCGGCATAGATTCAGCAGCAACGGCTAATGTTCCACCTTCAAAGGGAATAACAATATCCGTCGACTCTGGTGCTTCTACGGTATCTAAAACATAGGCAAATCCAGTACAACCGCTCACTTTAGTACTGATGCGAATAAATTTCTCAGCTTGTTTAGCTAATTTTTTACTAAAATATTTCTGTGCTGAAGCGGTTAACGTCACGCTAGCGACTGGATTAAACACATTAACAGTCATTACAATCTCCAAATAAAACAATATTTACACGTTCGTAAGTGCAATAGCAGATAATAGAGAGCAATCATAACATTGTAAATAGAAAAGGTTCCTATTTAACCTTCGTTCTGGATAATGAAAGCGAAATAAAACGAAGTATCAATTACTTAAAAAATAGATCATAAACATAGATCATACAGTACTGTATCCTTTCGCTTCGACAGAATTGAGGTTATTTAGTTATCAATAGCAGGTCCATGCAAAGCGATACGGCAAGGCAATGATTAGCTCTTTCGTCATCAACAAGTTCATATTAATAGATTTAAATTCACCTTCACCTGAGATAAAAATGGACGAAAAGGCGACCATCAATATTATAAATTAAATTCTTTTTTCAATGATGTTAATACGGTCTGTGTTTCATGAAGTTCTTCTTCCTGCTTTTTAACTTGTTTACTTAACCGTAAAATGGTGCGGATTAGTTCTGATTTCTCTTTTTTAGCGAGCTCTAGTACTTCATAGTGATCAAGTAGATCTTCTTCTACTTCTCGTGCATGTGCTTGTTTAGTTTCGCGTTTCTTTTGCGCTTTTAATGCCTTTTTTTGCTCTCGTATACTTTCCACAGATTCAAAGGTGCCGTAGATAAGCGTTTCAAGGGTTTTATTAATCGGTCGATTATGCGCAAGTTTTTTTAATGCCACACCTGCTTTTACATCCAAATTAAAGGTATAAACTTTTTTGCCATTATTGCTATCGCGTGACTTTTTACTTCGCCAAGCTTTAAACATTTTTGTTCTTAACTCTCTTCCTTCAGCCGTTTTTTCAAGTAAGGAACAAAGTGCATTAAATTGTAATAAATTAATATTCGCAATATCGATACCCACACCATCTGTAATTTTATTAAGTAGACGGCTTTTTTGATTGAGATAACCTTTGACCCAATCAATATTCGTACTATTCCATTGAAAGCTTTTAGGTTTGTAATCGATTGTACTTGGCATAATCAATCCCCTTTGAATGACCAAATAGTTAATAATGAGTATAATTAAAGAACGAGATAAACCTATTAACCTGAAGAGTCACTGAAGTCAGACAAAATACAGGTTAACTATCCTTCAACCAATATACTCCACCTTGACACGCATTGCATCACTTAGTAGCAAATAAGCGTATTATTTTGATCTAAACACAACTTTTAGATTGAAAAAAGCCTATAACAAACAACCAGGAAACTTAATAATACCACTTAGCTTCAAATTAGCTTTAAGTTGCTGATATAAATTAGCTTATAGATTTAACATTAAAAATATTAAACACACATAACATCAACAACCACACCATCTAAAACAACTCTATTATAATTAAAGAAATATTAACCCTTAGTCAAAAAACACATTTTATTTAACATCTTTTTTATTGCAAAAAATATACCTTCGTCCCTTCCATTTATTACCGCTAGCGCAAATATATTATATAAAAAGACACTGTCCCCTCTTCTCATTGCAAATAATAATAGGTATTTTATTGATTAAACATAATTGTTCGTCGCAACACGCTTAGAATGATTCACTGGCTAGGAAAGCAATCATATGACATCGACTAATAAATCAAAACGGTCTATTCCTGTCGTAACCGATATCGTGACCTTCAGTGAAATATCTAAACAATATCTTATAGATGGGCAACTCTCCGCACAGATACAAGTTATCGATTGCCGCACTAGCAATCAGTATAACGGCTGGCCCGATGATAATGGATGTGAAGGACATTTTCCCGGTGCTATCAATATCGATACTCATTGGCTTGATGGATTAAATTCGGACCAGTTATCACAGCTTTTCGTTAATTATAATATCCAAAAAAGTAAACCCACCTTTCTCTATGGCAATGATGCAGCATCATGTAACAAACTTAAATTATCATTAGCTAAACACGGTGTTGAACAAGTGCAGGTCGTCGGACAATCCCTTACAGAGAACAGTGAACCCTTGATTTGTTTACCTAATGTGAGGCAACTGGTTTCTCCACAATGGATTAATAATGTGATTAAGGGAGATGTTACGCCTTATCCACCAGAACATAGGCATACATTAATCGAAGTTCAGTCAGGTGTGGCTTTTGATTATTTACAATCTCATATCCCAACCGCCTTAAATTTAGACTTGAATAATTTAGAGGCAGCACCGTGGTGGAATCGAGTTAGTGATGAAAACATAACTGAAGTCCTTACAAAGTTAGGTATTTGTTACGATACCACGGTCATTTTATATGGTCGTAATAATATGGCAGCTGCACGCGCTGCAAATATCATGATGTACGCCGGTGTCGAGGATGTTCGTCTACTTAATGGTGGCTGGCAAGCTTGGGAGAATTCAAAATTTGACACAGAATCGCTTATAAATACCAATCATCAATACGCAGAATTTGGTAAAAAAATCCCTGTATATCCTCACTATATTGTTGATATACCAGAAGTAAAAACATTATTAGCTAAAGATCCCAACAAGCATTCTTTGGTTAGTATTCGCACGTGGGATGAATTTATTGGTAAAACGAGTGGCTATTCATATATTAAACAAAAAGGAAGCATTACGGGGTCAAAATGGGGACATGCAGGCACTCATGCTAATAATGTTAACGATTTTATCAATCCCGATGGCACCATGAAAAGTGCAGGTTCAATAAGCGCCCTGTGGAAGGATGCTAATATCAATAGAACTCAACAGATTTATTTTTATTGCGGGACAGGATGGAGAGCCTCTGAAGCTTTCTTTTATGCCTTTGTTATGGGATGGCAACATATCAGCGTATTTGATGGCGGTTGGTATGAATGGAGCCATCATGACACTAATCCAATCATTACCCTTTGCGAAACAAAATGACATCACTGCCAACAAACTCAAGTGTTAAGTTATCCCGCTTAGCCAAATACTCAAAGGTTGGTTTACTGAAAAAGATCACATGGGTCATATCCAGTTTGTAGTGCCAGTTTGTAAAACCTGCTAAATCAGTGACTTGTTTGGTCATAATCGCTAACCAACCACCTGGTTTAACCAATGATAACCACGTATTCCAAACCTGATCGGGATGATAGAGGTGCTCAATAACTTCCGTCGCAGTCACAAAATCATAGGTTTCAGTTAATACGCTCGTATCTGGGTAATAATAAATATCAAACAGTGACACATGATGACCAGATTCACTCATTATCTTCGATAAAGTAGGACCCGGGCCGCAACCAAAATCTAATCCCGTCGAATTTGCATGCAGCCGTTCGAGCAAAGGCAGCGCTAAACGCGATAAAAATTGGCGATAACCGAGATCTTCCGACGAGTTTTCATGATGGTCGTAATGCGCTTTCTCCTGAGCTTGGTTTAAATGATACTCAGGCAGTACAAATACTAATTGGCAAGCCGAACATTGATAATAATCCCGATTTTTATCTTGATAATAAAAACGAGTCTGTTCCGAAAGGCAAAGCGGACAAGGGTGCACGTTATGTTATATTCCTTTCGGTTTTATATTCCAATTTATGCCATCAACTTAATATATTTTTTAACTTTTCTAAGTGCTGATTGGCGTTTTAACGGCGATAAATAATCTATAAATAATTTACCAAGCAAATGATCGATTTCATGCTGCATCGCAATAGCGAGGAATTCATCATTTTCAATGGTGATCGGATTACCTTGGCGGTCAAGCGCCGTTACGACAACGGAAGCGAATCGTTCAACATCGGCATAATAGTCGGGTACAGATAAACACCCTTCTTGCCCTGTCACCTTGTCTTTTCCTTCAACAATCTCTGGATTGATTAAAATCAGCGGATCATCTTTATTTTCGGAAAGATCAATCACCACAACGGCAACGGATTGACCAACCTGAGGGGCCGCCAAACCAATACCATTACCGGTTGAATACATAGTATCGAGCATATCATCGATTAATGTTTGCACCGCTGCAACATCCGTTACCGGTTTAGCTGGAACCCGTAATTTCGGGTCTAATGCATGAAGTACGTTTAAAACTGCCATAGCGTCCTAATTTATATCTAGTAAATTGAAACAGACCGGAAATATACTTGTTTAAATTCATATTACCAGACAAAACCATTAATATTTTATTAAGCCAAGATTAACGGCATGAAATCGCATATGTTTTTCAATATAACTACTAATAAAATAATAACTATGATCATAACCGTCGGCCATCGTAAATGTCAGCGGAAAATGATTGCCTTGTGCTGCTGCAATCAGCGCTTCGGGTTTCAGTTGTTCCACTAGAAAATCATCACTACTACCTTGCTCAATCATCATTGGAATATGCTGGGTTGTTTTACTTATTAGTTCCGTCGAATCATACTGCTCCCAAGCCACTTGATCAGTCCCTAAATAACCCGTAAATGCTTTTCTTCCCCAAGGGCAGTTTTTAGGATTACAGATTGGACTAAAAGCGCTGACCGATTGATACAGATCTGCATTGCGCAATGCAATCATTAATGCGCCATGACCGCCCATTGAATGTCCGCTGACCACGCGCTGTGTATTAACTGGAAAATTAGCTTCAATTAATGCCGGTAATTCACTGACAACATAATCATACATTTGATAATGCTTATCCCAAGGGGCTTCCGTCGCATTCACATAAAAACCAGCACCTAATCCAAAATCATAGGCTTGATTCGCATCGTCAGGGACATCTTCACCTCGCGGGCTGGTATCGGGTGCAACAATCGCGATGCCTAGCTCTGCAGCAATCCGCAATGCCCCCGCTTTTTGCATAAAATTTTCATCGCTACAGGTTAAACCTGATAACCAATACATAACAGGCACTTTATGCTTGCTAGTTGCCTGTGGCGGAAGGTAAATAGCAAAACGCATTTTACAATTCAATATCTCTGATTGATGACTATATTGTTTATGCCAACCATCAAACACTTTATTATTACTGATATTTTCAATCGTCATCTTGGCTCCTGATAAAATTAACGGTAAAACGTCAACACCCAAGTTTACTCCCTGAGTATTGACATACCTTGTTATTTGTTAAAATGCACCACGCTACGAATACTTTCCCCTTTATGCATTAACTCAAACGCTTCATTAACTTCTTCTAAGGCCATAGTATGAGTAATAAAATCAGATAATTTAAACTCACCTTGGAGATAACGCTCTACATAATTAGGCAGTTCAGTACGCCCTTTCACACCACCGAAGGCAGTACCACGCCAAACTCGCCCCGTCACTAATTGAAATGGGCGTGTTGAGATTTCTTGTCCAGCCCCAGCAACACCAATAATCACCGATTCTCCCCAACCTTTATGGCAACATTCTAAGGCACTGCGCATCACATCGACATTACCAATACATTCAAAGGAATATTCAACGCCTCCATCGGTCATTTCAACAATTACATCTTGAATAGGCTTGTCGAAATTTTTTGGATTAATACAATCCGTTGCACCAAGCTTTTTAGCCAGTTCAAATTTAGACTCGTTAATATCAATAACAATAATACGACTTGCCTTCGCCATCGTTGCGCCAATCACCGCAGAAAGACCAATACCACCCAAACCAAAAATCGCGACGGAATCCCCCTCTTCGACCTTAGCCGTGTTCATGACCGCGCCCATCCCCGTTGTTACCCCACAACCTAATAAACACACTTCTTCAAGGGGAGCTTCAGGGTTAACTTTTGCTAAGGAAATCTCAGGTAATACCGTGTATTCTGAAAAAGTTGAACAGCCCATATAATGGAAGATTGGCTGACCGTCTTTATAAAAACGCGTCGTGCCATCGGGCATTAACCCTTTCCCCTGTGTTTCGCGTATTTGTTGACACAGATTTGTTTTACCGGACAGACAGAATTTACATTCGCCACATTCAGGCGTGTAAAGCGGAATAACATGATCGCCAACTTTAACACTGGTAACACCTTCCCCAACTTGTTCAACAATACCACCACCTTCATGACCAAGAATCACGGGAAAAATCCCTTCTGGATCTTCTCCCGATAATGTAAACGCATCCGTATGGCATACACCCGATGCAATAATTTTAACTAACACTTCACCTTTACGAGGCAACATGACATCGATTTCTTCGATTTTTAACGGTTGTTTAGGCCCCCAAGCGATGGCTGCTTTTGATTTAATAAATTGGTCAGTCATAAAAACTCCTGTGTATGGATGGGAAATATTATCAATGACTCTATTATATTTATTTCTCAGAAGATTATAATAGGCCAAATTAGAAAATGACTTTTACGAGATTGTAACAATGATGAAATGGGAAGGTATTAACGAATTTGTTTCCGTTGCTGAAACACAAAGTTTTACACGATCGGCAAAAAATTTAAAAATCTCAACGGCACAGGTTAGTCGACAGATTAGCGCATTAGAAAAAAGACTCAATATTAAACTGTTTTATCGAACAACACGTAGTGTCTCATTAACGCAAGAGGCCCATGTTTTCTATCAACATTGCCGCAGTTTGCTAGACGGGCTAGACGCTGCAGAACAAGCGATCACTAATCTACAAGCCTCCCCCAAAGGAATGATTAAATTATCACTCCCTATTACCTACGGTGAGCAGAAAATTTTACCCTTAATCAATGACTTTATAACACAGTACAAAGGTATTGAAGTCGTTTGCGACCTGAGCAATAAACGCGTTGATTTAATTGAAAGTGGATTTGATATTGCCATTCGACTCGGTCAATTAAAAGATTCCAGTTTAATTGCAAAGAAATTAAGTGAACGCTCGAATTACGTATGTGCTTCCCCACAATACATTGAAAAATTTGGAGAACCCCATACATTATCTGAATTAAAACATCATAATTGTTTATTAGGTACGCGTGAATATTGGCGTTTCACTGAAGACGGTAAAGAAAAGCATATACGTGCACGCGGTAACCTGCGTTGTAATAGTGGTATTGGCTTAGTCGATGCTGCACTTAAACATATTGGTATTATTCAATTACCTGAATACTATGTACAAAAATATGTCGATTCAGGAGAATTAATAACATTATTAGATAACTTACGAGAGCCTCCGGAAGGAATTTGGGCTGTGTATCCACAGAATCGTTTTTTATCGCCCAAAATACGGTTATTTATTGATTATCTGTTCGATTGTTTTCATGTTAATGCTGCTTCGTAATCAGTACGCGAATCAAACACGAAGAACAATCCCAATATGTCCTATTTAGCAATAACAATCGATTATTAAGGAAATAACAGGATAGCCAGGACATATATACCCGTTACCAATCAATATGCGTTTATCAGTCACTAGCTCGGATACCAAGGCAAGGCGTAACATGATGACCTTTCGAGCGATTAACTGCGTTAATCCTCTATCGGTAGATGTAAAAACAAGACTTTACATCTTTAATAGCTAGTCCTTCTCGAATGTTATAACGCAGTTTGGTGTTCGAGCTAGTGACCCGCAGGGCAAGACGAGAGGCAAACATCTTCGTTGTTATAAAGTCTCGATTTAACCCGTTAGATCTTCACCTTTATGCCTAGAATCTGTTCACCTCTCATCTTGCTGATTTCTGCATCTTGAATGGTAACGTGTATATGTCCAAGAACGAGAATATTTTATTAACTTGTTATACGTTTTTTACTTTCAAACGAATTTTCAGATCCGAGGGTGCAAAATACAAAGTTGTTCTTCCATCTTTAGTTCGCAGCAATAATTTCAGGGTAACAAGTTTATTCAAATATGATCGAGCTGTATTTTCTGAAATGGCATAAGAGTTTGCTGTTTCTTTAACCGTGAAAACCCGACCAGGATCTTTTGTTCCTTTTTTAACCAGATCTTTCTGAACAAAATTTAACAAATTACTAAATTGAGAGTTATCTAAGATCTCGACCACCTGATAAAACTCATCTGTTTTATCTTTTAAATATTTTTGTAATTCATTAAACGCAGCTAATATAATATCTAATTGAAAATCGATAAAATATGTAAGATCATTTTGGTCTTTTTCTGTATACAAGTATGAAAGTCCATACCCTTTAGGATCATCTTTTAATAGTTTACTGATAGATACATATTTAAATAAATCATATTCATTTTTTAACATAAACCAATAGAATAGTGATCTGGCAGTTCGACCGTTCCCATCTCTAAATGGGTGTTCATAACCTAACATGAAATGTATTATTATGGCTTTAATAACAGGAGGGATGAATTTACCACCATCTACACCTGAATGCTCTTCGTTTGCAAAATCACATAGTAGCTGAAGCCTTTCTGGTATTTTATTGAAACTTGGTGGGTTATGAGCTATTTCACCACGATCATCTTCAACAAAAATATCGTTATCTTCTCTAAATTCTCCTGGCACCACATTGTTTTCTGTTGTTTTATCTGTAGCGATCCGATGGAAGTTTAAAATCAAATCAATGGAAAGAGGTTCTTTAGCAACTTTTTCTGCATATTTAAGCAAGAGAAAATTATTGATAATCATTCTCTCATCTTCATCATCTGGCTCCCTTTCTTCCTCTAGCATTTTCTTGGCAACTTCACGCGTTGTCGAAGCACCTTCTAATTGTGCACTAGTAATGGCTTCTTCCATAATTAGTGAAGACACGAGATATTTTCTTTGAATACTATCTGAAGCTACATTGCCTGCAATAGCGCCAACACTTCCGCCTGCAACTTTTATAATTTGATGCAACTTTGCTTCCATTGAATGGGGAGTGGTATACGAAAATAATTTTCCTTTGTCATCAAGCAAATTGATATATTTCATTTGCATTGTTCTTTGAAATTTAATGGCAGCCCAAATATCTTTAGCTTCAGCTTGTGGTACTCTCCACTTAAGGAGATTCCAGTGAAGGTACCTACCGTGCTCATCGGTCGGTCCATATTTCTTTATATATTTACCTAAATGCTCAAAATCAAAATCTGACATTTCAAATTTAGGAGCTCTTTCTACTGTTGGCTTTGCCATATAACTCAACTTTTAAAATTTGCGTTTAGATGTTTTAATAATGGCATCTTTAGTTTAGATGTCAAGATCGTAATAGTGGTAATTAGGGACAGCTGGGATGGGGGACAGCTAGGACATATATGGTCACTCTTTGTAAATCAAGTTTAGATTGATTTTTATTTACTGTTTCACTGTCGATATCGTATAAAAAACTCGTCACCCTTTAACATTAAGAGGGAATTTTTCTGGTTAAACTTGTTTTTCGCACTGTATCGTTTAATCGATAAATCACCTTTGTCTAAACTGCTTTTTACATCATTGAGATAACGGTTTCTTGACATATATCCGGCGTCTTAATGGCTACTTAATGGGAAGCCGCGCCCTCCTGAGTTTCAGAAGAAGTCTTACTCGCCTTTGCACCCACGATGCCTTAAAGGCAGAAGTCCGGCTGAGGTTCCGAGTAAGACAAAACCATTTTAAATCATCAATGCCTATTACCGTTTAGTATTGCGGGTTAATTAAATATGTATTTTCTAGTTATTACTTTTCTTCAGCTATTATTACGCGCACGCTTTGCTCACATCAAATGGCTGCTTACTAATTAATACTGACCAAATAATTCTGGCTAGTTTATTCGCTAAAGCCACAACCGCTTTGCAACCATTCATACGTACTTTGAGCTTCTGTAACCAACAGCTGAGTACATCGTCTTTTTTCTCACACCAATTAAGCACAGTGCGAGCACCATGAATAAGGTACTTTCTAAGCGTGCTATTACCTCGTTTGCTTATCTTTCCCATTCGATTGGTTTCGCCACTGGCATATTGCTTAGGCGTTAATCCTATCCATGCCGCTAATTGCCTGCCATTTTTAAATGCGCCAGCATCACCAACCGAAGCCATCAAAGCAGCACTCGTTACCGGGCCGATTCCTGATATGCTTTGTAATAAGGCGTATTCGGCTTTGTCTTTGATTAGGTCGGTTAATTGGGTTTTTACTTCGTCAATTTGAGCACTCATTCTTTGTATGTTGCGATAAATACGTAATATAAAGGACCTTGCCGCCAGGGTTAATTCATTGGTTGCGTCTTCTAAAATATCAGGTACTGCTTTTAATAAAGTAGGAATACCAAGGCCAACGACCACGCCATATTCTGCTAATAGACCCCTCAATTGATTTACATCATCTGTTCTTATTTTTATCATCCGTTCGTTAATGCGTTGTAATGATTGGATATCTTGTTGTTCGGTTGATTTAACTGCAACAAATCGGATGTTTGGTCGTAATGACGCTTCAGCAATGGCTAATGCATCGTTTGCGTCATTCTTATTACCAATCACAAAAGGTTTAACAATAAATGGCGGAATAAGTCTTACTGTATGACCTAACTTCTCAATTCGTCTTCCCCATGGGTTTGAGCTGTAACAAGCTTCCATGACAACTAAAGAAGGGGAAAACTGCCTTAATTCATGTAATAGCTCAGAGCGTTTTACTTTTTTGTTAAACAGGACTTTACGGTTTTCATCCAATACACATATTTGGAAAATATTCTTTGCTAAGTCGATACTAATTACGCTACATTTCATGTTGGTCACTCCTTATTTTAGATTGATTTTGCTTGGTAACTTCTTCAATCTTGGCACATTACGATGCCGTTTGGGAGTGACCATCCCAAGCATCCATCAATTTAACAGTTCACTCTAACGAAAACCAAAACAAGATCCACCACTAAAATTGGCACTACTTACGCTTATAAAATCATATTTTTCATGCTGAATCAGGAAAGTATGTATTCCGAAAAAATAACAGACGAGACAAATCGTTAGCGACAGCTAATTGATTAATAGAAATAGAATGTTTAATGGTTAATGATGTATTTGCTGTGATTTTGCTTTGCTTACTATCCAACGTTTACCTGTATGCTCGGCAAACAAAGCAAGATCATCAACACTGCCCACTGCGACATGGTTATGTTGACCAAAGGTTTGAGTCAGTTCAATCCATGTTTCACTATCTAGGCCAAGTGTGCCCAGTAAACTCGGTGATTGCTCGCTAATTGCGCCACGTTTATCATCTCTGATAACACGTCCAGTCCAATCAACTAACTCGAGGTAATCGATTAAAGCACAAGGAATAACGTCAACCTGTTGATTACTCTCATAGACCTTAAACCCAAATAAAGGTTTAATCATCTTATCACTATCTTTTGTTTCACTATTGCTACAGACGCCGTGGATACGTTCAAATACCGAAGTGTATTCTGATTGCTCTACAGAATCAGCGATTTTCGCTCTGATAGGATTCAAATCAACATAGGCCATACACGTTAATAATGCCTGTTCATCGAGCAAAGCTTGAGATTTAAAGCGCCCTTCCCAGAACCGACCTGTACAGTTATCTTCTTTATTCGCTTTGCGTGCGATAAATTCATTTAATGAACGCATAAACCAAGAAATATCAAGTAACCGTTCACGCCATGTTCCAACAATTTCTAGCGCAGCCTTTACTTCAGCTTCGGTAACTAACTCCCCTTTCATCCAACGTGAGACTAACGGCGGAGCAGAATAAAGCTGTAACCAACGATGACAGATATCTTCATTCGTTAACGCCGTCACTTCAACTTCATTGGCATGTAATACAAGGTGATAGTGATTAGACATGATGGCATAAGAGCAAACATCAATTGAAAAGATATGGCCAAGAAAACGAATACGCTCAACCATCCACTGACGTCGATGTTCAAAGCTTTTACCGCTGTAGTTATCTTCACCACATAAAAAAGCGCGACGTACACAACGTGAAATACAATGATAATACGGCGTATCATCAAGTGAAATTAAAGAAGAACGAGATTGCGTCATACCTGCTTCAACCAATGTATATAAAAACACTGTTTAAAATAATAGGTATAAACTCATAGTCTGTCAAAAAGCTATGGGTGTCCCAGAAAATTAACCTGCCAGTGGCGAAACCAATCGAATGGGAAAGATAAGCAAACGAGGTAATAGCACGCTTAGAAAGTACCTTATTCATGGTGCTCGCACTGTGCTTAATTGGTGTGAGAAAAAAGACGATGTACTCAGCTGTTGGTTACAGAAGCTCAAAGTACGTATGAATGGTTGCAAAGCGGTTGTGGCTTTAGCGAATAAACTAGCCAGAATTATTTGGTCAGTATTAATTAGTAAGCAGCCATTTGATGTGAGCAAAGCGTGCGCGTAATAATAGCTGAAGAAAAGTAATAACTAGAAAATACATATTTAATTAACCCGCAATACTAAACGGTAATAGGCATTGATGATTTAAAATGGTTTTGTCTTACTCGGAACCTCAGCCGGACTTCTGCCTTTAAGGCATCGTGGGTGCAAAGGCGAGTAAGACTTCTTCTGAAACTCAGGAGGGCGCGGCTTCCCATTAAGTAGCCATTAAGACGCCGGATATATGTCAAGAAACCGTTATCTCAATGATGTAAAAAGCAGTTTAGACAAAGGTGATTTATCGATTAAACGATACAGTGCGAAAAACAAGTTTAACCAGAAAAATTCCCCCTTAATGTTAAAGGGTGACGAGTTTTTTATACGATATCGACAGTGAAACAATAAATAAAATCAATCTAAACTTGATTTACAAAGAGTGACCATATATGTCCGAGAATATTTGCGATAATGTAAAAAGCAGTTTAGGCAAAGGTGATTTATCGATTAAACGATACAGTGCGAAAAACAAGTTTAACCAGAAAAATTACCCCTTAATGTTAAAGGGTGACGAGTTTTTTATACGATATCGACAGTGAAACAGTAAATAAAAATCAATCTAAACTTGATTTACAAAGAGTGACCATATATGTCCGAGAATACGAATTTTATGTCTCCGATAATATCGGTTTTTCGAATTGAGCAACTTATTAGGGATTGCTTATTTTTTCAAGTGGAGCCCAGTTTTCTAAATATATAGATAGGTCTCTTTCCCCCAAGGTATAAGACTCCGTAGCAATTTTCTCTTTTTCAGATTTTAACAAACCCCGCCCATGAAGTGCAATTCCAGTGTTTAGTACCCAAGGATAAAAATGATAACTGTTTGACTTCCCATGGATATTGACCAAAAGATTTAATAACTTTGAAGGAGGAATGATAATATATTTTGGTTTCATTTTCCGTTCATGTGAAACAAGTATAAATACCCAATAGTCTGCTGGTGATTTTTCGATTTTATCATGTGCAAGAGTTAGCCAACCACCAGCAAGTAGTTTGCGGCTAAATTCGTCTTTTGCATGTGATGGCTTATAGTCACGAGACATTTTTACTTGAATAGCAACAGACTTTGAAGAGTCTTTTTTGTTAGTTACCAAAAAATCAGTTCCTGTATCTTTTGACGGAATCCAAACATTTAAAGTTGGAAAGTTTTTTTCAATATACTCTCCAACTAAAAACTCACCAGCATGAATTGTAAAAATAGGTCTCATATTGTTTTCTTCTCTAACGCCGCAATAAATGGCGCGTAAGTTGGTGCTGTTTTTGCTGCTTTTTGTTTTTAGCAAAAATCGCGACAGCCGTAATGCATCCGATTTAATTGCCTTGTTAGTGTGCTATTTGATTAATGTAGCACTCAACATCTTGTTCTATTGACATTTTTATAAACTGGAATGTTTCGAAGAAGCAAGGCTCATAATATGAAATTGAAGATATTTTTGCATCAAAGTGCGTTCTATTTCTACGAGATTTTAAATTATCAAGCCCTTCAATAACATTACTTGAAGGGTTAAGTAACTCAAGATATTTTGTAGATAATAAAGTTGTGGCATCTATCGAATTCATTTTAAAAACAGTGCAATCAGTAAGATCATTAATGTGAATAGGTTTTTTATTTTGTTTGTTCGCTAGAGCGGTAGTTAAGCTTTTGTTTCTGTCGATAACATGTACGACGTAACCTTTTCTTAACAAATACGATTTCATGTACTGTTCGAATGCCGCAAACATAATTAAATCATCAGCAAAACCATCATAACAATCTTTTCTTTTCAGCCCAATTTGCAAGAGTTCACCAGATATTCTAATACAATTTTCTGTAGTGCCTCTTAGTTTAGAATCTAAACTTTTGAAATTATCATTTAATTTTTCCATTTCTGCTAATCTATTAACTATTTTCGATTTATATAGCAAAGAGTTAGCATTATTTAGAGCTATGAAACTAGCATCGTTCATTACACTTTCGGACTTGAGTAAATATGCTTCATGAATTTTGGTATGACTCGGCATCTGTTTCCCTATATGTATGTACTCTGTGCACTAACAGCTACTTAGACAGCAGAAAGTCGTAATTCCGCTGTAAATACGGCTGCAATCTAATTACATAATAAAAAATTAATCTTACTATAATCTAACCGCATATCAAATAGTTAAAATACAGTTGTGAAATATAAATCATGTGGAAATACGGCAACATGCCAGATTTACGGTGGAAATGTAGAAAAGCACCTGAACTGTATATAAATCCAGGTCTCAATTAAAATAAGGCGTTCCTATAAGTATTTCAAGCTTAGCTTTTATGCAGATTCACCAATGAGATTTTAATAAGCCGGAATAGAATGGATCAACCTACGCCGTTGATCCACTCATAATAAAGTGTTGTCTCTATTATTACTTTATATTCTCGGTCATCACAATATTTCTATTTTACGCTTTATCTGCCTTAAGCACCGCATTCATCATCACGGTTGCCCCTGCGGTACATTGCTCATAGGTAGAAGATTCAAGTTCACAATGACTCAAACCATCCTTTGATTGTACAAACACCATGGTCGATGGGATCATATAGGCTGCAAATTGAGCATCGTGACCAGCACCCGAATGAATCGTTTGATGAGAAACGCCCGCTTCTTCGGCGGCTTGTTTAACATAGGAAACCAATTTTGTATCCCAATAAATAGTGTCACGGTTCCACGCTTTTTCAACGGTACATGAACAACCACTCCAGTCTTTTTCTGCACAGCCTTTAATGATGTTCAATACTTTATCGAGCACCTTGGCATCTTCGTGGCGGACATCAATACAAAAATCCACATAATCCGGCACACAGGTGTGTACGCAGGGATGACAAGATACTTCACCGGTTGTGTAAACCAGTTCGGGATAGCCTAATTTATCGATTTCTTGATGAAGGTAGACAATTGCCTGTGACGCCGCGAATAACGCATCTTTACGTTTTTGCATTGGAAAGGTACCAGCATGGGTGGTTTGACCGTAAAATTTGACCCGATAATTGAACATACCCAGTACACAATCAACCACACCAATATCATTACCGGCATCTTCTAAAATAGGACCTTGTTCGATATGCGTTTCAAACATACATAAATATTGCTCTGGGTTTAAACGGTTTTTCTTATCCCCTTTAAAACCAGACTTTTCAAGTGCTTCGCCAAAGGTGGTTTTTCCCGTTAACATATCCTTTGTCGCGAGTTTATCTTCTAACCGAAACTTTTCCTTCACATCATCGGGTAAATAATCGTAACAAACAATGCCAGAACACATCATCGCGGGTGGATATAGAGATCCTTCTTCATTAGTCCAAATCATCGCCGTTAAGGGATGAGTATGGGCGATGTTATTTTCAACCACGGTTTCTAGGGTTTCCATTGCACTAATAACCCCAAGAATGCCATCGTAATTGCCGCCATTTTTAACTGAATCAACATGCGATCCCATTACAATCCGTTTTGCCTTTGGATCAGAGCCTGGAATCGTTGCGTAAATATTTGCAACATCATCAAACTCAATCACAGCGCCGATTGCCTTCATGCGACTCACGAATTCATTACGTGCCTGAATAGCTTCTGGTGAAAGTGAGTAACGTGTTATTCCACCGTGTCCTGCATCACCGTAAGTAGAAAATGTTTTAATGGTCTCCGTCATTCTTTCTAAGTTACACTCGTACATATTTATCTCTCCTATGATATTAATAATATTCAATCACTTTAGAGAAAAGACTTTTATTATTGTTTACTTATAACTATTCGTAATTATTGTATTTATTTACGCAGTCTGCCAACGTTATGGTATTGCTTAGCAGGCTTCGAGTTGCTTTACTAAATAGTCACTATTTAATAATCGAAGCATTCCTCTAACTGTATTTTTATTCCGTTAATTGCCGTTTTATGAATTTTCCATATCCCGCTTCGCCTAGAAATTCCCCATTGTTAAATACTAATTTGCCACGAGAAAATGTCATTTCAGGATACCCAGTCAAATCCGTTCCTTCCCAAATGGTATGGTCATAATCTGAATGCATCTTTTCACAGGTGATCGTGAAATCTTTATTTGGATCGTAAATAACGATATCTGCATCTTTTCCAATGGTTAAACTCCCTTTATCTGCGCAACCAAATATTCTTGCGGGATTTGCTGCACATAACTCAACCGCCTTATTAAAGGTAATTTCTCCTTTATTGGCTTTATCGAGCATGTAAGGATACATATTCTCAACCCCAGCACAGCCATTAGGAATTTTACTAAAGTCATTAAGCCCCCAATCCTTTTCACTTTGCATAAACGGACAATGATCCGTTGCAACGACATCTATATCGCCACGTTTCAATGCGTCCCAGAGTGCATCTTGGCTTTGTTGGCCTTTCATCGGTGGAGAACAAACAAAGTTACGACCGTCATCGCGTTTATATACGTCACGAGTGAAGTGTAAATACTGAGGACACGTTTCTGCGTATATCGGATAGCCTTCCTGCTTGGCGAGGGTTACTGCTTCTACGCCCTGCTTATTGGCAAGGTGAACAATATACAGTTTTGCTCCGGTTTCTTTCGCCCACTGAATAGCGCGAAGATCGGCTTCGCCTTCAACAAATTCGGGTCTAGACAGGTAATGATACCAAGGGCTTGTTTTGCCTGCTGATAGGAATTTTTTAACGTTGTAATTCACCAGATCATTATTTTCTGCATGCACCGAAATCATCGTATTAATTTCTTTGGATTTTTCTAAGAGTTGATAAAACACGCCGTCGGAAACGCCGAAATCATATACCATGAATATTTTGAAGGAAGGTACGCCACAATCCACCGCCGCTTGCATTGAATCAAGTAATTCACCGTGAATATCTTTAACACCAATATGGAAAGCATAGTCTACTGCTGCTTGCGGCGCTGCGATTTTATCGCGCCGTTTAATGACATCAAGCATCGGCTCGTCGAAGTCTTGCAAGGCAAAATCGAAGACGGTTGTTGTACCGCCACATGCTGCTGCGCGTGTTCCTGCAAAATAATCGTCTGAGGAAACGGTGCCGCCAAAGGGCATCGCGAGGTGAGTATGTGCATCAATCGCACCGGGAAGCACATATTTTCCCTGTGCATCAATGACACTGGTTGCATCCGTTCCTAAATCATTGCTGATAGCGGTAATTTTACCGTCTTTGACAGCAATATCGGCTTGATAGGTTTCAGATGCGGAAACTAGCATTCCGTTTTTAATGATTAAATCCATACTGTACTGATCCTTTTAAAGTTGTTTAACACTTAAAAAGTAAAACTACAGGAGAGCCCTTATTATATAAGCTATAACGGGTTTCATAATCGAGTTATAAAAATTAATAAGGAAAATGGTTTGCCCATCTAAGTTGGACAAACCTTTGCAGACCTTGGTTATACTTCTCTATAGGGGTTACGTGGGTCTTCCATCCAATTCATAAATGGTTGTCCCTGCGAACGCTCATCCATGGTGATACAATCATCCACTGGACAGGTAATTTCACATAAATTACAACCGACGCAATTATCTTCAATAATATCGAACTTGTTGGTGCCATCGTCCAATGAAGTCACACTGATAGCTTGGTGCGAAGTATCTTCACAGGCTTGGTAACAGCGACCACAACCAATACATTTATCTTGATCGATGTCTGCAACGACTTTGTAGTTCATATTGAGCTTTTTCCAATCGGTCGTATTAGGTACCGCTAGCCCTTGAAAATCGGTTATTTTTTCATAGCCTTTACTGTCCATCCAATTGGATAAACCGGTTTTCATTTCTTTAACGATATTGAATCCATAAATCATTGCAGCTGTACAGACCTGCACCGATCCGGCTCCCAACGCAATAAATTCAGCGGCATCTCTCCACTCACCGATCCCGCCGATGCCTGAAATAGGGATACCCGCAGTTTCAGGATCACGTGCAATTTCGCTAACCATACTTAATGCAATGGGTTTAACCGCTGGACCACAATAACCACCATGGGTACTTTTGCCATCAACAATTGGACGCGCCGCCATTTTATCAAGGTCAATACCGGTAATAGAGTTGATCGTATTAATAAGTGAAACAGCATCAGCACCGCCCCCTTTAGCTGCACGAGCAGGCATACGGATATCGGTAATATTAGGGGTTAGTTTTACAATAACCGGTAATGTGCTGTATTGCTTACACCACCCCGTCACCATTTGAACATATTCAGGGACTTGTCCAACGGCTGCGCCCATACCACGTTCAGGCATGCCGTGTGGGCACCCAAAGTTTAATTCGATACCATCTGCACCGGTTTTTTCAACTAGTTCAAGTACCGTTTTCCACTTTTCTTCTTCACAGGGAAACATTAACGACACGATTAACGCACGATCAGGCCAGCGTTTCTTCACATCGGTAATTTCCTGTAAGTTTACGGCTAAACTACGGTCCGTTATTAATTCGATATTATTGAAACCAGAGACTTCACCATTATGATCATAAAGTGCTGAATAACGTGATGAAACGTTTACGGCTGCAGGATCTTCACCTAATGTTTTCCAGACAACACCGCCCCATCCAGCTTCAAAAGCACGCTCTACGTTATAGGCTTTATCCGTTGGTGGTGCAGACGCTAACCAAAAAGGATTCGGCGATTTAATACCTGCAAATTCGATTGATATATCAGCCATGTTATTTCTCCTCTGGTGAATTTAGCGACTGCTGAATAGCCAATGCGGCTAATTTTCCTTGCTGTACGGCTTCTACGGTTAAATCTTGTCCTACCCCAGTACAATCACCACCGGCAAAAACACCTTCAATGCTGGTAAGTTGATTATGGAAGGTCGCAATTTTGCCATTACTGATCGTCGGGATAAGTTGTTCAGTGGCTGGGTATGCCATTTTTTGACCAACGGCTTTGAAGATTGCGCTGCAAGGTACGTCAAATAGGTCATCACTACCCACTAATTTACCTTCTTCTAGGTATGTTTTTCTGAAGCTCATGGCAGTTACTTTGCCATCTGAATCTAATTTAATCTCTTCGGGTTGGCTCCAGGTTTTAATTCGCACTTCATGGTCTTTAGCAATTTGTTGTTCGTGCTTAGTTGCGCTCATTTGGGCTTCGCCACGACGATAAACTAAAGTGACTTCTTCAGTACCTAATCGTTTCAATTGGCATGCGATGTCTATGGCAGTATTACCCGCACCAATCACAACGGCACTGTCTAATGGAATATCTAATTGTGCAATATCCGACGCTTGTCTGAGTTCTTTAATATAATCAACAGAATTGATAACACTGTCATTTTCTTCATTGTCTAATGAAAGTGACGCCGTATCCTGCAGGCCAATACTTAAAAATACCGCATCAAAATCTTGTTTGAGTTGGCTTAAGGTAATATCTTCACCTAATGCGGTATTGTAATGCACGGTAATGCCACCAATACCTAAAATAAAATCAACTTCTTCCTGTGCAAAATTTTCAGTTAATTTGTATTTTGCGATACCGTATTCATTCAAACCGCCCGCTTTGTCTTGTGCTTCAAATACCTCAACATCGTTGCCTAGTAATGCCAATCGATGTGCACAACTTAATCCCGCAGGGCCAGCACCAACAACGGCGATCGTTTTACCGGTCGATGCAGCACGTTCAAAGGGATGACCATCGAATTTAGCATTGTCCGTTGCATGGCGTTGTAATAAACCAATTTTTACGGGGGACATTTCCTCTTCTTTATTGCGCACGCAAGCTTGTTCACACAAAATTTCCGTTGGACAAACTCGCGCACAACTACCACCCATAATATTTTCACTATAAATGGTTTTAGCTGCACCGGTTAGATCATCGGAGTGAATACTCGCGATAAAGCTCGGTATATTAATTTTAGAAGGACATGCTTTAATGCAGGGAGCATCATAACAATAATAACAACGCGAACTTTCGATGCCCGCTTGACGCGCACTTAAAGCTGGATTGATATCTTTAAACATTTGATCTAATGCTAGCTGTTGCTGCGAATAGTTTTCTGAATTTTCCGTATTCATCACTATAATCTCTCCTATTTATAATTACAGATCTGCCAGTGTTTGTTGTTTTACTCATATAACAATGCAAAGGACACGCCAATAACTGACCAAAAGGTCAGAACTTTTAGGTTGATTTTAAAGCACACCTGTAACTACATGTTTTAAATAGGATATATAAATTTCTATTTTTAAATAAATTTGACTGCTTTTAAAAATAAACAGATAGCGGTACGATAGATTTGAAAAATATGAAATAATAACGCACCAGCAAAAGGCAAACGCGACAATACAGTGCAGAGAGTCTGAGATGAAAAAAACCCAACTAGTAAACGCTAAACGTCGTAAATTGACAGATACACGAAAGAATAATTTAGAATTAATTCTTGTGGTCGCAGAACAACGCTTTGCTGAATATGGGTACAGTGGTACCACAATTTCCGCTATTGCAGATCAAGCTAATCTTCCTAAATCCAATATTCTTTATTATTTCAAAACAAAAGAAGCTTTATATAAAGAGGTTCTTAGTAAGTTATTATTGACTTGGTTAACCCACATGGAAGAAATGAGCGCAGACAAGCATCCCAGTGAATGTTTGCGCCATTATATCCTGCAAAAAATAAAGCAATCTAAAATTCATTCCAATGGTTCTCGTATCTTTGCAGCGGAAATCCTTCACGGCGCCCCCTACTTACGTGAACAATTACAAACGGATTTGAAAGATCAGTTTGAACGCACTTGTCAGGTGATTCGCGAGTGGATCGCCAAGCAATGGATGAATCCGGTTAGCCCAGAACACCTCCTATTTATGATTTGGTCTTCAACACAAGCCTACGCAGATTACGGTCTACAAATGAGTATGATGCTAGAAAAAACAGATCTTGAAGATAATGATTATGAAGCGGGTGCAGAATTGATTACGCGAATGGTATTAAAAGGTTGTGGGATTAAGTTGTTGTGAATAAATGGCTTCGAGTGGCGAGCTGCTAGCTGCGAAGAATAAAGATAGCTTCGAGTGACGAGCTGTTAGCTGCGAAGAACAAAGATAGCTTCGAGTGGCGAGTTGCTAGCTGCGAAGAACAAAGATATCTTCGAGTGGCGAGTTGCTAGATCCGAAGAATAAAGATAGCTTCGAGTGACGGGCTGTTAGCTGCGAAGTATAAAGATAGCTGCGAATGCTAAGTTTAACACTCGTAGCTCGTCACTCGAGGCTAATAACTATTCTACAACGCCTGCCATGGTTAACATCGCATTCATTAATACTGAAGCACCACCTTCACATTCTTCAGGCGTGGTACTTTCAATTTCATTATGGCTGATGCCATTTAAACACGGTGTAAATACCATGCTGGTGGGCGCAAAATCTGAGACATAACAAGCATCATGGCCCGCACCTGCAATAATATCCATATGGCTATAGCCTAAATCTTCAGTGGCTTTACGTACGGCAGATACACAGTCCGTATCAAAATGAATAGGCTCGTAATACCAGAAAGGGTCGAGTTCTATTTTGACACCGCTTTGTTCTATTTCGGCAATTGCGGCTTTTAAGTCAGCATCCATCGCCGTTAACTCTTCATCGATAGGGTGACGTAGGTCGATGCTCATTTCAATCACACCTGGAATGGTATTACGTGAATTGGGCATCACTTGCATAAAACCGACAGTACCACAGCCAGGAGGATGCGCTTTTGCAATTTCTTCAACCTTTAAGACCAATTGTGAACTGGCAATTAAGGCATCGTTACGTAAATGCATTGGTGTGGTACCCGCGTGGGATTCTTGACCAATAATTTTAGCATTAAACCAACGCTGCCCTTGACCGCCGGTAACAACACCCACTTGTTTTTCTTCAGCTTCTAAATAAGGGCCTTGCTCAATATGTGTTTCAAAGAAAGCATGAAAAGCACGCCCTGTCACAGGCTCTGGCCCAGCAAAACCAATGCGTTCTAATTCATCGCCTAAACGCAAACCATCGACGTCGGTACTGTCTAAAATTTCCTCTAAAGTAAAGCGACCTGATACCACGCCTGATCCCATCATAGCCGGTGCAAAACGTGATCCTTCTTCATTGGTCCACACTGAAATTTCAATTGGGTGTTTAGTTTTAATATTATGGTCATTCAATGAACGAACGACTTCTAACCCAGCTAATACACCAAATACACCATCAAACTTTCCACCTGTTGGTTGCGTATCAAGATGACTACCGGTACCGACAGGTTTTAAACTCATATCTTCACCTGGTCGTGTACACATAATATTACCAATCGCATCTACCTTTACCGTACAACCCGCTTCTTCAGCCCACTTAATATAAAGCTCGCGTCCTTGTTTATCTAAATCTGTTAAGGTTAAACGACAACAACCGCCTTTTTTAGTCGCACCGATTTTAGCCATTTCCATTAGACTGTCCCATAGGCGATCTTTGTTTACTTTAAATGCTTCCATGTGTGGCTCCATTTCAAATTGGGTTAATGTTAATTACAAATTTAATATTCCATCCGTATTCTTCCCATGCAATTTACTGACCAACTGGACAACTAATTTTCATTTTATATAAAGTCACTAATAACAGGCTTGTTATGATTTAAATCAATTAAATGTGTATTTAAAATCCGATTACCGTTCATTTTATGCACCAATTTTGGGATTTATCGCCCTGCTATCGAACATGTCTTCCTAAATCAGGTTGCTCAACTCAATCATTTTTACATTTTAAAATAGACTTAAAACACTACTTATCAGTCATTTATAAAAATAACTGTCCAATTGGTCAGCCCTTGGCCTGCTACTTGCAACCTCACTTGATATACCTATTGCACTTCTCTTTTATTGCAATAGATGCGAATTAGATATTTGCATCGTCGATATAGTTAGTGCATTTGCACCTCAACAAAGGATTATGAGTTATGAGTTTATTAATAAAGGGCGGAAAAGTAGTCAATGCAGATCAAACGATTTCTGCAGATATTTATTGTGAAGATGGCATTATTAAAGCAATTGGAAATGAACTCAGTGTTCCAGCCGATACTGAAGTTATCGATGCAACAGGTAAATTAGTTATGCCAGGCGGTATTGATCCACATACTCATATGCAACTTCCTTTTATGGGGACAGTAGCGAGTGAAGACTTTTACTCTGGTACTGCGGCAGGCTTGGCTGGTGGTACAACCATGATTATTGATTTTGTTATTCCTAATCCACAACAACCTTTAATGGAAGCATTTAATATTTGGAAAGAATGGGCCTCTCGCTCGGTTGCCGATTATTCATTTCATGTTGCAGTTACCTGGTGGGACGATTCTGTCTCTGCCGATATGGGGACTCTGGTTAAAGAAGAAGGCGTCAATAGTTTCAAACACTTTATGGCCTATAAAAATGCAATTATGGCCGCCGATGATACCCTGGTAAATAGTTTTAGCCGTTGTTTAGAATTAGGCGCAATGCCAACGGTTCATGCGGAAAATGGTGAGCTTGTTTATCATTTACAAAAGAAATTAATTGAAGCAGGTATAACTGGCCCTGAAGCTCATCCACAATCACGTCCGACTGAAGTTGAAGGCGAAGCCGCTAACCGTGCCATTCGTATTGCACAATCCATTGGTATTCCACTTTATTTGGTTCATGTTTCCTGTAAAGAAGCAATCGACGAAATTGCGCGAGCACGCCAAGAAGGACAACGAGTATACGGGGAATGTTTAGCCGGTCACCTAGAATTAGACGACAGCGTTTACCGCAATCCAGATTGGGCAACGGCTGCAGCGCATGTTATGAGCCCTCCCTTCCGACCAAAGGGTCATCAAGAGGCATTATGGAAAGCTTTACAAGGTGGCACGATTCAAACCACGGCAACGGACCACTGTTGTTTTTGTGAGGGTCAAAAGGCTGCAGGTAAAGATGACTTTACATTAATCCCGAACGGCACAGCGGGCGTAGAAGATCGCTTAATGGTGCTATGGGACTCAGGCGTCAATAAAGGCCGCTTGACCGAAAATGAATTTGTTGCGGTAACCTCCACCAACAGTGCGAAAATCTTTAATTTATATCCACAAAAAGGTTGCATAGCAGTGGGTTCCGATGCTGATATTGTTATCTGGGATCCCAAAAAAGAGCATACCCTTTCAGCAGAAACGCATCATCAAAAAATCGACTTTAATATCTTTGAAGGACGCACTGTACTTGGTTCGCCAGACATTACGATTAGTCAGGGCAACGTTGTGTTTAGAGATGGAAAATTAAATGTCGTTGAAGGTGCAGGTCGTTATATCAAGCGCCCAGCTTTCCCGGGTATTTTCGAAGCCGTTAAAAAGTACAATGAAGAACATGCCCCTTTTGCCATTGAACGTTAATCGCCAATAATAAAAATAAGAGAGGTAGTATGTTAACTGATCAAGAATCAACTGACCTTGCAGATGTGGAACCTGCTGTAAAAGCAAAAAGAGACATGATATCGGTGGAAGATTTATCGCTAGTCTTCCCCACCAATGATGGGGATGTTCATGCCTTATCTGATATTAACTTGCGTATTAAATCCGGTGACTTTGTTTCGTTTATCGGGCCTTCGGGCTGCGGTAAAACCACTTTATTACGCGTTATTGCGGACCTTGAACAACCTACCTCTGGTACGCTCAAAGTCAATGGAACAGACGCACAGGATGCACGACTAAATCGGCTTTATGGCTATGTCTTTCAAGCACCCGCACTTTTTCCATGGCGTAATATTCGTGATAACTGCGCGTTACCGATGGAAGTGTCTAGGCAAACGAATGATCATCAAAATAAGCAAATCGATAAATATTTAAAAATGGTGGGTTTACAGGATTTTCATAACAAATATCCTTGGCAACTTTCCGGTGGTATGCAGCAACGTGCTTCTATTGCCCGCGCGCTATGTTTGAATCCTGATTTATTATTGATGGATGAACCCTTCGGTGCACTTGATGAAATCACGCGTGATCATATGAATATTGAATTATTACGGATCTGGAGTGAAACCAAGAAAACCGTCGTATTCGTTACCCATTCGATTGATGAAGCGGTATTACTGTCTACGCATATTGTCGTTATGTCACCGCGTCCAGGCCGTATATTGAAGGTAATAGAAAGCCCGCTACCTCGTTTAAAAAATCTAGCCCTTCGCGATGATCCTAAATTTCATGCTTTAGTTAGTGAAATACGTTCAGCGCTTGCCGATCAACACGCTATCGATTAGCCATACAGCAGAAGGAATCGCCGTCATGTCAAACACGATACAGAAAAAGGCATTTTCACTGATTAGTCTGGTGCTCATTATTATCGCAATTTGGTATCTTGCAGCACTTATTATGAATGGTAACCAACTGATCAATAACCTTGAACGACGTAATCAGGATTGGACTTATTCGCAAATTATGTCACAGGCCTATGAGATAAAAAGGCCAATGCTGCCTACACCGCATCAAGTTGCCTTAGAGTTAAAAAAATCGATTATTGATAAATCGGTTACCTCTAAACGTTCGCTTATCTACCACGCGCAAATCACTTTAAATTCGACTTTATTAGGTTTCATATTTGGTTCAATTCTTGGCATTTTAATCGCCATTGGTATTGTCCATAACAAAACCTTAGAGTCGAGCCTAATGCCCTGGGTGATCGCCTCGCAAACTATACCAATACTTGCTATTGCGCCAATGATTGTCGTTGTACTTGGCGCGGTAAATATAACCGGCGTGCTTCCCAAGGCAATCATCTCTATGTACTTGTCATTTTTCCCCGTGACCATTGCGATGGTAAAAGGATTGCGCTCCTCGGATAAGTTACATGAAGAGTTGATGATGACCTATAGCGCAAGTGCCAAGGATGTATTTTGGAAACTGCGTTGGTATTCAGCACAACCTTATTTATTTGCCAGTTTAAAAGTCGCCATTGCAGCTGCATTAGTTGGTGCAATCGTTGCTGAACTCCCTACTGGAGCACAGGGTGGATTAGGATCGCGATTATTAAGTGGTTCCTATTATGGACAAACTGAACAAATATGGGCGGCCTTAATGGTTGCCGCTGCTTTAGGTTCTTTTTTAGTTTGGTTAGTCGGCTTAGCAGAAAGTGCATTATTGCGTCGTCGTGGAGGATTAGATCATGCCTAAAACTATTAAAAATTCAATTTATAGTGGGCTATTTATACTGCAAATCATACTCACTATGACACTGGAACGTGGCTTTTATCAATCAATGCCATTATTGGTTGTTTTACTTATTGCTGTTATTTATGCCATTGCAAAATTATTAGGCCAATTAACAGAACTAAGCCTTAACAATCCAAAAATTAAACCCTTAGTACCGACATTATTTGCGTTTATGTTATTACTAACTTGGCAAAGCGTTGTTGAAGGATTCGCAATTTCGCCGGTATTGATGCCTGCACCAAGTAATATTTTTATCGCATTAATATCCAACATTCCTATGCTATGGGCAGATTTTCAACAGACCTATCTCAAGGCAGTACTTGCCGGGTATTTCATGGGCTGCTTGTCGGGCTTTATTGTTGCGCAATGGGCGGTGAAAAATGAGTTCTTACGAAATGGACTTATTCCCTTAGGAAACTTTATGTCGGCTATTCCGATTGTCGGTATTGCACCGGTGATGGTGATGTGGTTCGGCTTCGATTGGCAATCGAAGGCTGCAGTTATTGTTATTATGACGTTCTTTCCGATGTTTATTAATACGTTAACCGGTTTGCAATCAACCGATGCATTGCATAAAGATCTTATGCACACCTATGCAGCAAAACCATCACAGATATTTTTTAAAAATCAATTACCCCATGCTTTACCCTTTATTTTCAATGCGTTAAAACTAAACTCTGCATTGGCACTAATTGGCGCGATTGTTGCTGAGTTCTTTGGAACACCAATCGTTGGAATGGGATTTAGAATTTCGACAGAGGTAGGTCGAATGAATATGGACTTAGTATGGGCAACTATTGTTGTTGCTGCAATTGCTGGTTCATTAAGCTATGGGGCACTTGCCCTGCTTGAAAAATCATTACTGTTTTGGCACCCCGCATACAGGGACAGTAACCGATAATATCAATTTATATGTCACTCGATTAATAGGAAAAGGAATATACTATGAAAAGATCACTACTTACTATTGCAACTAGTGCAGCATTACTTGCATCAAGTTTTACCGCAAGTGCCGCTGATAAATTAACGCTGCAACTAAAGTGGGTTACACAGGTGCAATTCGCGGGCTATTATGTGGCATTAGACAAAGGATTTTACAAGGATGAAGGCATCGATTTAACGATTAAACCTGGTGGCCCCGATATTGCGCCTGCACAGGTATTAGCGGGTGGAGGTGCAGATATTATTGTGGATTGGTTACCTTCGGCATTAGCCACGCGTGAAAAAGGCTTACCAATGGTCAATATCTCTCAGATATATAACAAATCGGGCATGATGCTAACCTGTCTAAAATCGAGCGGTATCGAAACACCTGCCGACTTTAAAGGTAAAACCCTTGGTGTATGGTTCTTTGGTAATGAATATCCTTTCCTAAGCTGGATGTCTAAATTAGGTTATCCGACAACTGGCGGTAAAGATGGCGTGACCGTACTTAAACAAGGTTTCAACGTTGATCCAATTTTCCAAGGCCAAGCCGATTGTGTTTCTACGATGACCTATAACGAATACGGTCAAATTATGGATGGAGGTTTAACGCCGAAAGAATTAACGCTATTTAAATATGAAGATGAAGGCGTAGCGACACTCGAAGATGGTTTATATGTGATGGAAGAAGACTTAGCTGATCCGAAGAAAGTTGAATCCTATGCTAAATTCCTAAAAGCCACCGTTGAGGGTTGGGAATGGGCAGCTGCGAATCCAGAAGAAGCTGCAATGATCGTACTTGAAAATGATGATACCGGCGCACAAACCGAACATCATCAAATTCGTATGATGACTGAGGTATCAAAACTCATTACTGGTGGCGATAAAGGAATTGGTTATTTGGACCCCGTTGCCTTCGATCGTACCGTTGATATTCTACTAGGCAGTGATTCAGCACCGGTTATCACCAAAAAACCGGTTGGCGCTTATTCACAAGTCGTATTTGATAAAATGAAAACATTAAAATAAAAACTCAATAGGAGTCTATACCCGTTACAATTCAAGATGCAGAAATCAGCATCTTGATTGGTAACGGGTATATATCGGGCTCCTTTTCCATTTAACCATTTCTACATCTTCATATTATGTCGCTGTTTAAAAATACTGTGATAAACTCATTTTAATCAAAAGACTTACAGCCTAGAATAACCAACCCTATGATTAAAAGACAAAAAACAGCCACCCTTTTTGCGCTCACAGCGGTATTTATGTGGTCCACCGTTGCCAGTGCGTTTAAAATTACCTTGAGTTATTTTTCGCCTTTACAAATGTTATTGGTTTCATCTGCAACGACGATTATTGTATTAACGCTCATTTGTGGTTATCAAAAAAAATTACACTTATTAAAACCAACGCTATTAAAACGCCCTATTTTCTATCTCATCATGGGGATGCTTAACCCCTTTTTATATTATTTAATTTTATTCCAAGCCTATAAGTTATTGCCAGCTCAACAGGCACAATCATTAAACTACACCTGGGCAATTGCCCTGAGTATCTTAGCCGTTCCTTTTCTCGGTCAAAAACTTACTAAAAAAGATATTATTGCTATTACCTTTGGTTACCTAGGTGTATTAGTTATTGCAACTAAGGGGAATTTAATCGCGCTTAACTTTGACAGTACATTAGGCGTATTTCTGGCCTTATTAAGTACTTTACTGTGGGCAATGTACTGGATCCTCAATAGCAAAAATACAGCAGATCCGATTATATCGTTACTCCTATGCTTTTTACTGGGCTTCCCCGCTATTTTGATGACAACACCAATATTCAGTGACTTTACAATGATAAATTGGCAGGGATGGTTAGGCGCAATATATATCGGTGTATTTGAAATGGGTTTAGCGTTTGTTGCTTGGCTCAGTGCATTACGTTATGCAGAACATACTGCAAAGATTAGTAACCTGATTTTTATCTCTCCCTTTGTTTCACTCTTACTCTTAAATTGGTTAATTGATGAGCCTATTTACCCCGCTACGATTTTGGGATTAATCTTGATTATTAGTGGATTATTACTACAACAGACACAACGAAAAAATTAAAAAGTTAACCATAATTCATTTCAAATCGCGCCTCTGAAATAATGAATTCCCCTTCCATTTTGTTTGATAAAATTCTCCATTTAATTTGCCCAAACAGTGAAAAATATAGAATATAACTGATATTCCGCACCGGTTTTAAGAATAAATTTGCCTGTATCTATCCCCCAGGCAATCAACAATAACTTGTTGCCGTTCTTGCCAATTTACTACCATAGGCGACTGGCTTTCCAGGTAGATTATCGTAACTCCTTGGAAGCATTGAAATACCCAGCGAGCGGTTGGATTCTGGGAAGGCTTTTTCTTTTGATCCGGGAAGTAAAGGTCTTTTTCCTTTAGCTTTTTGCGGATCAGATGCTCTAAGGAAGCGTATACCATCAAACAGGAAGTCATTACCATTAACAGCGCTTCTATTCGCTCTGGCTTTTTGATGAAAATTGAGCTTGTTAAGAAATCCGGACTTTTTAAAAAACGGAACCCTTTTTCAACTGATTGCTGCTCTTTATAAGTTTTAAGCACCTTATCCATTGTCAGGCTTTCATCAAGATCATTTGTTGCAATAATAAAGAAACCTAATTGTTTAAGTGCATTATCCCTTCTATCAAGAGGAGTAAATAAATTCCCTGTTATTTTGTATTCAACTCGCTCGGGAGCTTGCCCTTTTTTAGGTTGTCCTTTCTTGCCATAGATAGGGATCTCAACGGTTTCATCAATAACATCACAGTAAACTTGTTTCTTTCTCCACAACTCAACGGCTTGCTCTGCATCATGTTGACAGGCAAACCTTTGTTGTGAGAGTTTTTTAAAGGTCTTACGCTCCGCATCTGCTTTCTTCAGCATGCGTTTTGTTAAACTATGTGTTTCACGCTTTCTCGCTTGTTCACTGCGGATCAATAGCCACCTCTGCTTTATATCGCTGTAAGTCGATTGGTGCCAAGCTCCTGAGTAACCATTCCCCATATTTTTAAAATCAAGTTCAGAAGCCTGATTAATAAGGACTTTAGCTTCCCTCAATTTATGTGGGACACGCGTGATAAATAACTGATTTAGTTCATCCAACTCAGTAATGGTATCTTGCACATATAAGGCTGCATCTGCCACTAAATAACGGCAGGACTGCGCGGCTTTTAGACTTTTTATATGGGATTTGACTATCTCCTTGAATCCTTCCATATCATTAATGTTGCCACTGGCTGGCTTCATATAAACTGGGATCCCGGATTGGTTCTCACAAATCAGGTTGAGTACGACCTGATTAAGTTCAGGACGATGATCACGTGAATAGCCTTTGGTAATTTGAATAGGGTTAAGATCATCTTCATCATCGGATAACTTTTCCATACCATCGTAGTGAAAGCTTGTTGAGTCGAGATGAACAGAGTTGCATGGTAGCCCTAAGTGTTTAATAACAGCTTCACCTATATCTTGGTATAGTGATGAAACACCATGTTCGTATAGTGCATCAAGGCAACGACCTAACGCATCATCATTGATGTATTCAGCTTTTACTTCAGGGGCAATCAGACGGTCTAATGGTTTATCAGAAAAATACTCGCGATACATATGCAGTGTTCTGCCGGTAAATCCCAACCCATTGATTATCATAGCAATGAATAAGTTACCGAAACTTATTTTCCGCTGTTCACTTGTGCCAAGTGCTTGATCGATGATATTGGCAAGCTTGATTTCCTTACAAAATCCAGCAACTAATCCATGGTGTTCAAGTGATTTCGTGTATGGGTAAGTCATGATTTATCTCTTTGAAAAGAAAGTAATAGATCAAAATTGAGGATCCCGGTCAACAATTTTTTGAAATATCTGGATGTTTCGCTAGCCAGATCACGATTTCATAGCCATTTCATAGCCAATAGTAATAAAAATTCAGGTGCGGAATAACAGATATAAATAAACTCACTCCTTAATAAAAAACAAATAGTTACAATTATTTATTAATAATATAAATTTTACTGTTTATTGCGCTATAGTTAACTTTAATAACAAAAATATAATACCATTTTTCTAATAGAATAAATTGACCTTTTTTACTCTTTTAACTGGAAATAACCGCACTTTATTTTACAATGGTTCAAATTTTTTAATTAGCATTTACAATTATTTATTCCCAAGGACACTGTGTGAGTATTCAGATCGATGATATGACAAATGTTATTTTACTAGTAGACGATGAGCCTGCGAACATTAGGTTACTTAATCAAGCCGTCTCTGGGCTCGGTAAAATATACTTTGCAAATAATGGCGAAGAAGCAATAAAAATGGCACATCAAGTGCAGCCAGATCTCATTCTGCTCGACATACAAATGCCGGGGTTGGATGGTTACGATGTCTGTAAAGCAATTAAAAGCGATCCGACATTGTCCGATACCTCTATTATTTTTGTGACAGCCCACGGTGATGAAGATTATGAATTAAAGGCCCTTGAATATGGTGGCGTTGATTTTTTACAAAAACCATTAAATCCGTTAATTGCAGAAGCCCGCGTTAAAACCCATTTATCACTTAAAAATAAACAGCATCAACTTAACCTTGCTAAGGGGACATTACATAATATTATTCATCATTTACCCGTATTTGTGTCCTATTGGGATAGTGAGCTATGTAATGTGTTTAGTAACGATACGGAAGGTAAATGGTTTGATTTAGTCCCCTCTGCGATTTTTGGACTACGCATTATTGATGTGCTTACCGATAATCAGTCGCTTGATTCAAGCTCTGTTGATTTACTCATTACGGCAATAAACCAAGTCATGTTGGGCAAAACAATGGGATTTGATTTGACATTCAATGCCCGTAATAGTGACTCCGCCTTTGTATCAGTTTCCCTTGTTCCAACGTTAATTGAAGGGAAATTTAATGGGTTTGTTATGCTACTTAATGACATTACACCATTAAAAGTTTTACAGCATAACCTCCATCAAGATAAAGAATTATTAAAAATAACACTTAACTCAATTGGTGATGCAGTCATTACAACGGATGCCGACGGGTTAGTGACCTTTATTAATCCCATTGCAGCTTCATTAACGGGTTGGACATGTGATGATGCACTAAACCAACGTATTGAAGACGTCATGCCACTGACCGACTCTAGCGGTCAATTCGCCATTAAAAATCCGATTTATGCGGCGATTACAGACCAACGTGTTGTCGGTATGGCACTCAATACCCTACTTTTAACAAAAGATAATCAGCAACTTGAAGTTGAAGATTCTGCCGCGCCGATTTTAGATGAACAAGGGGTGACTCGTGGCGCTATTATTGTCTTTCATGATGTGAGTGAAACTCGAGCAATGGCGCTTAAAATGTCCCATCTAGCTAATCATGATTCTTTAACTAATTTACCCAATAGAATGTTACTTCAGGACAGATCAGAACGCGCATTAGATCATGCCCGCCGTAAAAATGAAAAAGTCGCCATGATTATTCTAGATGTTGATAATTTTAAAAATATCAATGATACCGTCGGGCATTCTGTCGGAGATATGCTACTGAAAAATATCGCAACTCGCTTACTCGATACGTCTCGTGCAGTCGACACCGTCAGCCGTCAAGGCGGTGATGAATACCTTATTTTATTACCTGATATTTCAAATGTAAGTCAAATAGTCAGTTACGCTGAACGTATTTTGCAAATATTCAAACAGCCTTTTCAAGTGAAAGATCAACGCTTTGATTTGTCCTGCAGTATCGGAATTGCGGTTTACCCTGATGACAGTACCAATATCGATATTTTATATCAGCATGCCGACTTAGCCATGTATCGTGCGAAAGAATTAGGCCGTAGTCGCTGGCACTTTTTCTCCGATGAAATTGAATCGAAGATGCTATCGAGGCATAAACTGGAACAATATTTACGCCGAGCGATACAAGAGAATTTATTCGAATTATATTACCAAGCTAAAATCGATTCACGTAATAATGAGGTTGTCGGTATGGAAGCCTTAATTCGATTAAAAGATCCCGATGGACAGATGATCTCTCCTGCTGACTTTATTCCTCTCGCAGAAGAATGTGGGTTAATTATTCCCATTGGCAACTTTGTTATGAATCAGGCCTGCATAGATGCGTTACGTTGGCAACAAATGGGGTATAAACATTCCGTCAGTATTAATATTTCGACAGTACAATTCACCCAAAATAATTTTTATGATGTGGTCAAGCAGATATTTACTTGTTTACCCATCAATACCAACCTTATTGAATTTGAAATTACCGAGGGGGTACTGGCCAAAGATGTTGATCAAACTCGTTTAGTGCTGGAGTCACTTAAGCAATTAGGGATAAAAATTTCGATTGATGATTTTGGTACTGGCTACTCAAGCCTATTATATTTAAAACGTTTTCCTATCGATGTACTGAAAATAGATAAAAGCTTTATCGACGATATGTTAAATGATGACAGTGATGCCTCTATCGTTGAAGCAATTATTAGTTTAGCTAAATCATTAAAAATGGATTTAATTGCAGAAGGCGTTGAGACAATCGAACAAGTTACGTCTTTGTCGGCAAAAGGCTGCTTTGTCATGCAGGGTTTTTACTATTCAAGACCCGTGCCCTATGCAGAAATGTGTGATTTTTTAACACACAATAACCAGCATGAACCTAAGTGATTCAAATATACGATTAGGGATAAACATATCAAACGACTTCTAAAATCCATATTAAGCAAAATAAACAATAAGTTTTTTAGCGTCTGGTTAATTGGATGTACATTAACGTTATTTATTTATTTTACGTCGGTTTATTACTATAAAAATAAGCTTCAAGATAGAACCGAATCCTTAACCGAACAAGCTGTTGAATTAATTCAACAGCGCTTTAAAAAATATGAATATGGGTTGCTTAGTACACGTGGAGCAATTCTTATTTCAGGGGTTGATTCAATAACACGGCCAAGTTTTAATCGTTATATAGCCTCATTAAACCTCGGTAAAGAATTCCCTGGTGCACGTGGATTTGGTTTTATTCGTCGAATTCCCCCTGAATTAGAAGCCAACTTTATTGTTAACGCCCGAGAAGACCAAGCCCCAAACTTTTTCGTTCGCACTTTAACGCCCCATAATAAAGATCGATTTATTATTCAATATATTTACCCTCAAACAACGAATGAAGGCGCAATTGGGTTGGATGTTGGTTCAGAAACATTTCGTCGAGCCGCCGCTATTTCAGCAGCCATTACCGATAAAGCAACACTTAGTGCCCCAATCACCCTTATCCAAGAAGAAGGCAAAACCCGACGCGGATTTTTAATCTTATTACCTATTTACAACACGGACATTTCCACGAATGAAGCTCAGAAAAGATTAGACTCCACCATTGGGTGGTCATACGCGCCACTAATTGTAGATGATGTTTTATTTGACCTTGGCCCTATTCTGTCGCAAATAAATTTAACCATTACCGACAACGTTGAACAAACTCCCTTCTTTACAGCCATTAAAGAAACTGAAAATACAAATAATATGACAGGTATATCTGTTTCCCGAGAAATTGAATTTATGGGACGGAAATGGGTAATAAATACAACACCACACAATAGTATTTCAACACGTGCGTTAGTTAATTCGCCAGCGTGGATCATATTTATTGGTTTATTAGTAACAAGTATCATTTATTTGGGATTATTTGTTTGGTCACTCAAAAAGTCAGAACATACAACCAGTCAGGAAGATGAAGTAAGCCTGACCTTTTCTACTTTTTTTTCAAGTCCTTCCTTTGCAAAATTATCCAGAGTTTATTTTTTTATTTTACTTTGTTTAATCACCCTAAGTAGCTATTTATATATAGAACAAGAATTTAACCGAACTGCTTCAATATTAATCGACCATGCTCAATACAGCCGAGATTTAATCAAGAACCAACAACAAAGTTACAGTGAAGGCATTGCTTTTCTTAAATCAACACCGGCAATGAATGAAATGATTAATAGTCGATATATTAATAACTCTTCAGCTCTAAAATACCGCGCATCGACAGAACGATTAGCTGAAACCTTCAAAGCTTATATGCAGTCATTATATGACGTGTATCAAATACGCTTGATTAGAGCGTCACGTGAGGGTAAGGAAATTGTTCGCGTTGAAAGAAATAATAATGCGATCATTATTGCTAATCACTATGATTTACAGAATAAAGCACACACGGATTATTATAAAAATACCCTTAAATTACATAATGGGGATATTTTTACATCCAGTATTGAGCCAAATTACGAAAACGGCATAATGGAAAGGCCCATTAAATTAACCCGTCGTTTTTCCACCCCCGTGTTTTATCCTGATGGTACTCTTTTTGCCATTATTGTCATCAATGTTGATGCGACTTCATTATTAAATAATATCAATAATATCACCCAATCGGGCCAACACATTTTTATCACCGATCAAGCAGAATCATTTATTCTGGCCGACCAATCATCAAAAGTAACGTCTTCATTCACTAAACCACCATTTACTTGGGCGAATGTGTACCACCGTAGCGCTAATATTTTTGAACCTGATTACGAAACAATTAGTACTTGGCAAGGCAAAAATGGCGCATTTATTAGCGCACATACAACCATAACGCCTAATATGGGAACTTCCGTAGGTTCATTAACAATTCATGCAACCGAAATGACCACCAATATTTATAACAATGTCTTATCTATATTGATTAAACAAATGTTAGTTTTAGTCGTCATTTCATTGCTTGTTTTGGTGTTATTTTATTTTTCTTGGGTCAATACAAAGCGGCGACTAATAGCAAAACGGATCCAAAATGAGTTTAGAGAACAAAAAAGTAAAGATAATATGTTTGAAAATCTGACAGAATTATCTCCCGAAGCAATGGTCATTGTTGATACCAAAGGGATCATTGTATTAGTCAATTCGCAGGCAGAAAAATTATTCGGTTATGTCAGAGAGCAGTTAGTTGGGAAAAATATTAATATCCTCGTTCCTAGCGCCATTGCACATCATCATGATGACTATGTAAAACATTTCGTAGAAAAACCCAGACCGCGTACCATGGGAGAAAATAAAGATTTGTTTAGTCGCTACTCCGACGGCTCAGAATTTCCCGTTGAAGTCAGTCTCAGTCCAATTCAATTAGATAATAAATTATTAATCGCATCATCTATTCGTAATATATCTGAACGAAAATTAATTGAAAAAAATCTACGTGATGCAACGGAAAAAGCAGAAAGTGCTAATCTCGCTAAAAGTACTTTCTTAGCCAATATGAGCCATGAAATTCGAACCCCGCTAAATGCAGTAATCGGTCTAACCCATTTACTTAAAGATAATGATCTAACCTCAGAACAACTTAGTCATGTCACCAATATTCAATTAGCAGGCAGATCCTTGCTTGGCATTGTTAATGATGTACTCGATTTGGCGAAAATAGAAGCAAACGAAGTGCATGTGGTTAATGCACCTTGTAATATCAAAGAACTGCTCAATGAATTGTTTTGTGTCTTTTTGACTCAAGCAGAACAAAAGAACCTTGAACTGATTTTAGAATTCGATGCAAGTATCTCTCCCTGGGTAGTCACTGATAAAACCTTATTACAACAAGTTCTCACCAATCTAATTGGCAATGCCATTAAGTTCACCGAGCATGGTAAAATAACGATTAAAGCTATCTTAATTGATGAGATTGATGCTACGACTGAACAACAAATCGTCCACTTTAGCATTGAAGATACGGGCATTGGCATCACGCCAGAAAAACGTAAACAGATATTCAAGCCCTTTAATCAAGTTGACGATGGTACCAATAAGCGTTTTGAAGGCACCGGATTGGGGCTCACCATCGTGCGTAATATTAGTGAGTTATTAGATGGTGAAATAGGTGTAGAGAGCCAAATTGGAAAAGGTAGTCAATTTTGGTTTAAAGTGCCATTCACTGAAGCACGTTTCGATGAGCACTTTGTCGGCGACTCAATATTGAAAGCACTCAACATCTGGATTATTGATGCAGATAGTAGTCAAAACTCAACATTAAAAACAACCGCTCGTTCGCTCGGCTGGAATGTTTTTCAAACTGCAACGATAGATAATTTGCTGATTGAATACAACAAACGCAGTAAAACGAATAATCAACTACCGGATGTTTTATTAATTAACTGGCAATTACATCAGTTAAATAACCTTTCGTTTTTAGAAACTATCTTTAATGTGCCAAGTTGGAATAATATTCCCGTTATTGCAGTGGTTTCACCAACCCAAAAGGATTACATCAGAAAACATGACATTAAAGAAAGAGTAAAAGGCATTTTATTCAAACCCGTTGTTGCTGCGGATTTATTTAGTGTTGTAAATAATACGATCACCCAATGCACTGGAGATACAATCAAAGTACTTGAGTCCACCAAAATGGAAGCGATCAAAGCTAAATGGCTTCCGAATATTAACATTCTTGTCGTTGACGATAGTCAGTTAAATTTAGAAGTCGTAGAAAAAATACTCACCAACAATGGTGCAATAGTTACCACTGCCAATAGTGGCATCGAGGCACTGGCGTACTTAGAAAAACAACATGATCAATTTGATGTTGTCTTAATGGATATTCAGATGCCAGAAATGGATGGTTTAGAAGCAACATCAAAAATCAGACAACAATTAGGTTTTACACAAATCCCAATCATCGCATTAACCGCCGGTATTTTTACAGAAGAAAAAAACAAAGCCTTATCTGCCGGCATGAATGCTTTTTTAACAAAACCGATTGATCCCGCTAAATTAATTTTTTGCCTAAGGAAACACGTTGAACGGTATCGAAATACCGCCGTTTTAGTCGACAGTATCGAGGTCACAAAAGAGAATAAACAATCAAAATATTGGCCAGAAATAGAGGGCATAATTAACAGTTACAGTTTATTCCAAGGCGATTTATCACTCTTTGAATTTACCTTAAAACGGTTATTTCAGGAACATCAGGATATTGATACGCTACAATCCCCTAACATTGACTTAACTGATGCTAATACGCGTACAAGCTTAGCCAGTAAAATACATAAACTACGTGGCAGCGCCGGTATGATAGGTGCCAAACACTTATATAACTTAACATCAGAGGCAGAAATAAGCCTACGTAATGGGGTTGATAATAAACAAACAAACCTATTGGCTGACATTGTAAAAACATTCCATGAACTTAAAGCAAACAGTCACGATTTCCTTGAACAACAACAGGAATCACAGAATAAAAAAGCAACGATGGACATATCCGATGGGAAAGCAATTGATACGTTAACATTAAATAAACTTATTAAAATGCTTAATAGCAATGATTTATCCGCTAATGACCTTGCAGAATCAAATGAACAAGGGTTAATTCTTCTTCTTGGACAGCAACAGCATACCATTTTCAATGAAAGTATACGCATGCTTGATTATAAACAATCCGTTAAAATATTAACTAATGCGATCAGTAAAGATTAATAATAACGGCATAAGTTGTTGGATATAAGCTCAGAATGATTCTTTCAGCCGTTATTGTAGATATAAAATTTACAATATAAGGGGGAACTTTTCCTCCTCAATTTGTCTGATTGTTTATAAGCCACAGAAACAAAAGAGAATTATATATGCTCAATAAAATGAAGGAATTTTTCAATTCATTGCTTGAAGAAGAACAAACGAATACCACTGCAGACCACAATCTTGCCATCACAGCCCTTCTCTGTGAAGTTTGTAATGCCGACCATGATATGAGTGATGTAGAACAAACAGTTATTACTAAAACTTTAAGTAAATTACTAAATGTCGATACAAAACAAGCACAGGCATTGCTTGAGATGGGAAAACAAAAAATTTCAGAATCGAATTCGCTATTTGATTTTACCACCCAATTACGTGCATTAGACTTCAGTACAAGAAGCCAATTAGTGACAGCCATGTGGGAAGTTGCTTATGCAGATAACTATTTAGATCCCATTGAAGAGCATGTGATCCGTAAAGTATCTGACCTAATTTATGTCAATCACAGCGAATTTATCCGTACTAAACTCGCTGTTGTAGATACATTACCTGATGGCGTATCAACCGCTTGTTAATGATCAGTTTTCTTGTGCTGTTGAATCATGGCCAATTGTGACTTAAGGGCTTTCAAGCACTTATCACAGGGAGGGTGTTCCTTTGCAAAAGCAAGTAAAGGGGGAAGTGTAATACCAATTGCACGCGTTGCTATATCTTCCCTATGTACATCACCCTGATTGTTTTTAGCCATATAGAGCATCGATTGATGTGGAATAAGTAAACATTTTTGAGCCATTTGTACGGCTCCTTTTTGTTTATACACTAATGCTAATTCATGGTAGCTGGCAATCCAATCGCATAAAGTACCAACGGACTTTGGATCATGGCTTAATTTTTGTTCATATTCTAAAATTGCTTGTCGATGAAATGCCTCTATTTGCGAAAATTTGTCATCTTCATTTAATGACATATCCATTGAAACCACATTATTAAATATATCCATAGTCACCTCGCTGTCCAATTCAATTATTGTTAATAGTAATCATTCTCACAATGTCGTTGTATTTTAGGCTTTCATACAACGACATGACCTATGTAAACTTCCCTTAAAATTCAAAAATAAAGTAGTAAGCATATCCAACCACAATTGCAGGTACTGCCGAGTAAAATGTAGCGGCAAGTGCAGCCTTAGGGGCTAGCGCAATAGCTGGAAACAATGCATCACCATCATTTGAAATAGCATTAGAAATTTGTGTCGACATTGGTACTGCACCTGAAATATAAAGACTTGTTACTAATATTTGTGGCCCACAACCAGGTAACAAACCAACTAACAACCCCACTAATGGCATCCAAATCCCCCATCCTGAAAATAATTGAGCAAGATCTGCACCAGTAAATTGCGTTGTTAATTCAAATAAAAGAAATGCAACAATAACCCATGCAGTGACAAAATTGGTGTCTTGTGCTGCTTTTTGTAGAGGGTGAGATTCAACGCACTTACTGTCTTCAGAAACAACCGATTGGTAGTCATCAACTTCCTTGGTAACGGCCCACAACACCATACAAGTGATAATTAACACCGTACCAACAATTTCAATACTCAAACTTGGTAAATGTAATAACTCGTTAATATCAATTTGGAATGAACCTAACGCTGCGACGATAGTTGCTGGAATAATAATAACTTTCCAAAAATGCCCTTGAAGATTGATTGCTGATTTTTGAGTTTCATTGGTACATTTACTGCAAGTTAATTTATCACTAACATCTTTTATTTCAGGTCGAAGAAAATCATCACTATGGATCATATTAACCACGAAACCAGAGGGCGTACCAACAACTACGCCCATTGCGACCATACTTAAACCAACTTGTGGATCGCTGGCAAGTAATAAAAATGCAGCATCCCCCATTGTTGATGTCAATACGGCAACAATAGCGCCAAAGCCAACTCGACCACTGACAAATTGCGTTGTCACAACAATAGCGCCACCACAACCCGGTAATGCACCGAGTAACGCTGAGAAAAAGACCTGATAATGACGTGAGCTATTATATAAACGCACAACACTATTTTCTTTATCCATAAAAATAGAAAGATAATGATAAATAGCCAAGGTAAATGCCACATAAGCAGATACAGCCCAAAAAGCATCTGACAATGTTTCAATCGTAATCAAACGCGTAGATTGATTAGCTAAAAGCAATACTAATGCAACTGGAATTAATGCTCTTTTATATTTAAAAGAGAACTGCGATTTTTCTTTGTTATTTTCAGTCCAAAGATCGACAGATTTAAAAAAGTATCTAGCTAACATACGCACCTCTATTGCAAATGGTAATCATTATCAATAAGAATATATTAATACGCATTTACTACAAGTTTTTTGTTCAATTTATTAAGTCTAATTTTCTATTAGATTCATAGATTTTGGCAATGAATGGAAATTAACAATGTAAAATCAAAGAATTAGATTCATTTATCAGTGAATTATTTAGATGCCAATACAAGATGTAATATAAAGCGCTTTTGAGTTACTGACTCATAGGACAAGTTAGAGGGAAACATTTTTATTGTTAATTCAGTTTAATCCCTTAAAACTGCTCCTTTATTGTTAAGATGGTTGATGAAGTTAAATCTATGTGTTGGGATATTGTAGGGTAAACATGATAACTGACATAGCAATCATCATGCTTCCCTCACAAACAACATAATTATTATATTGAAGGGCTTTTTGACTAGAAAGATAATGATAACTAAAGAATGCTTTTTGGTACAACGCGTCGCATTTTAACCTTTATTTGTTTACTCGTATCAACTAGGTTATCAGGATTCCAATCTAATGTTGTATGCCATGCATTCTGTGGCTCCATTTCAAGCAGCATACCCGCTTTTACTTCCTTTGCTATCTCAGGAGAAGGAATAACCGTGATACTTTCAGTGTTTAAATTGGCACTACGTGGGTCTAAATTGAATGTAGCTACTACAGTAATTTTATCATCAATAACCATAGATTTAGCATGAAGCGTAAATATAGGGACACTTGTTAAATTACGGTACATTTCCTCTGACATTACTTTTTTGCGAATTTGTGCATCGGGCTTAAATTCATAAATATCAACACCGATCTCAAGTAAAGACTTTCGTACGCGTTGGTAACCATTAAAGGCTTCAAAGTTATCATTTGATGCAATACTATTGGTTAGAATTTTTATTTCAACACCGGCATCTATGAGTGTTTTAAATAAATCTTCACTCAGTTCGGTTGTCACCAAATACGGAGTTTGAATAGTGATAGATTTTTTTGCTGATTTCACTAATTCTATTAATCGCTGAGTTGTGAGCCCACCACCGCCTAGAAATTGTTCATGATTATTTTTGCCGGGTTTGTCGGACACATATTCAATATTATCTAACCACTTAATTTTGTTGCCCTCCTGCATGGCTTTAATTGTCTCAGGCATACTATATATTTGCGCTCTAACTTCAGGTAAAAAGTTCCCAGGATCACAAGCATATTGATGAAGAGTCTCATAACTTAGTTTTTTATAATTTTCTTTCATTAATTGGCTGATAGGTACACTCAATTCGTCGTTCCAAAACTGATTAAAGGAATTTTGTACCGCATTAACTTCCCCGCCAATCAGCAACACATCACGGTCACGAAAATTAAAGGCATGATCATAACCAAAGTATTCGTCTGCAATATTACGCCCTCCCGTAATGGACACTTTGCCATCAACAGTAAAGGTTTTATTGTGCATACGTTGATTAAAATTATGGAAATCTGTAACTAGGCTACCTACTTTTTGAAAAAGGTTTTTACCTACATTAGCGGTGGGATTGTAAATACGAATAGACAGATTTTCGTGTGCATCGAGTAATAATAATTCATCGGCTTTTGCATCAATCATTATATCATCAACTAATAATCTGACTTTTACACCACGATCTGCGGCTTGAATTAAATAGTCACTCGCAATTAATCCAATATTATCCGTAGAAAAGATAAAATATTGCACATCTATGGTTTTTTCTGCGTATTCAGTTAACCAAGCCCTTGTCAAAATGGCTTCAGTCCCCTGTTCAAGTATATAAACACCCGTTTTATCTTTCATTTGATCCGCAACTGGCATTAATTGTTGGGTTAAATTTGTAGCAGGCTTTTCTAGAATGTTACCGCAATAATCTTTTGTTATTAAAGGTAAACGGTCACTTGTATTATCGCAACCACCCACTAATAACAATAAAAATGTAAGTAAGAAGTGTTTAAAATTAAGTGATTTTGATGCGCACATTGCCAATCCTTTGTATAAATTTCATTATTATTATTTATTAACCGCTCACATTTAAGAAACAGAACTTATTGATAATTGTTAATTTGCATACATGGCATCGTTATTGTCTTACGTTAATTTAAATAATGAATTTGTTACTCACATGCTCAACTCTGGTGAGAAAAAATTTCATGTCGACGAAGGATACTTTTATCCGAGGTTTTAAGGCTGGTGCCATTTTAGCCTTAACAACCATTTTTGCAATCAAGGTAGCAACCAAAACTAACAGCCCAATATTAGGCGCATGCCTTTTCCCGGTTGGCTTTAAATAAAGTTCGATTTGTTAAGTCAAATTTTCTATTTGATCCATATATTTTACAATTAAGAGTATTTAAACAAAGTGAGTATCAGAAATAAGTACATTTTATATGTAATAAATTAATTTGGTTTAGGAATAATATCGCTTTCTTTTATTTGAATTGATTAATTTATTTCCATAAAACTGCACCTTTACCAGAATTAGCTAACATATCTTCGGGGTTTCTTAATTTACATTTTTTAATAGATAGACAACCACAACCAATACATTCATCTAGATTATTTCGTAATGTTAGCAATCTTTCAATACGTGCATCTAACTGTATTTTCCAGCGATCTGCCATTGCCCGCCACTCTTCTTCGGTGGGAGCATGATCACGTGGTAAGTGTGATAGAGCCTGTGCAATCTCCTGTAAAGACATACCTAATTGCTGTGCTGTTTTAATCACCACGACACGCCGAATAATACTGCGGTCGTAGCGACGTTGATTACCACTATTGCGCCAACTTTGTATCAATCCTTTTTGTTCATAAAAATGTAATGTCGATATTTTTACATCGGCTCTTTTTGCTACTTGACCAACACTCATATCCATTTTAACCCCGCCTTATTTTATAAAGTGAAAAAACCACTTTACCTCAAGTTAACTTGAGGTAATAGACTAGCATCAATCACGATATAATGCATGGAGCATAAAATGAAAAATAAGATAATCACTTACCTATTCGCACGTTTTTTCGATGGTATCTCTTCTGGTATGTTTATGATGGCGTTACCATGGGTAATGCTTCAACAGGACAATATGGGATTTTTTGTCGCCATTACCGCTTTAGTCTGTACCACCATTTCGTTTGTATTTACGCCATTTTTCGCAACTTGGATAGATCGATATTCGCGTAAAAAAATATTGATATTAATGCAAATTATTCAATCTATTACGGCCTTATTAATCTTTATTGCTTACTATAATCAATATGAGTCGCACTGGTTGCTTGCCGTTGCACAATTAATATTTTGGACAACAAACGATATGGCTTGGTGTTGCAATAATGCATTTACTCAGGAAAATTTTAAACGAGATGAATACGCGAAACTAGCTAGCTATGAAGAAATAGTCATGCAAAGTACAACCTTAACGGCGAGCGCATTAGGTATTATATTACTTGAAAATTGGTCTATGGTTGCTTTTTCAACACTAGCAGCAATGGCTTCATTTCTTTCCGCATGCTGTTATATTATGACGCCCTATCAACGAAAACTTGTAAACACATTAAAACAATCATTTCTGTCACAACTCACTCAAAGTAAAAAAATCTTTGCTAAACAAATACATTTCTATTGTTTTTTAGCATTATCCTGTTTGTCATATCCTGTACTTACCTTTATGGCAAAATTAGTTCCAATTTATTTCTCAGAACAAAATGTTGATGGCGCCCTATTTGCTACTTGGAATATGAGTTATGGATTAGGTGCTTTATTGAGTGGTCTTGTTATTGCACGTTTATTGGTACGTTTTGATAATGAAAATGCAATGATCTTCTCTATGTTTACCATGGCTGCACTATTAATAATAATGGGAAGTTATCTTTCTCCGACCCTCATCATTGGGTTGACTCTAATTATTGGATTTTTTAATTCCTATAATCGAATTGCTCGCACCAATAAATTACACCATGTTATTGCGATAAATGAGCGAGGACGAGTTGATGGAGGCTTGAAATTATTCTCTACAATGGCACAAAGTATCAGTTACGTAGTGATTGCTTTGCTAAGTTACGCTCAATTAACTGAATTAGGATTTGTCTTAGCAGGTATTGTTTTACTTATTGCTGCCACCGTGATGTTACAATTCAGAAGCAGATTTGCGTATCAATTAGCCTAAACAATAAAAATAAGCGGTTAGCTTTGGAAACTAAAGCGCCGCTCTATTTCAATTTTCTCCTATCTACACAGAATAATTATCACATAACACGCTGGTACAGGAAGTTATGTCATTTTATTGCTGATAAAAGCACTACGCCAATACCGATTGTATCCATGTTGAAATATCAGATACCTGTTCAGAACAAACCGCATGTTCCATCGGATATTGTTTATAACTAGGCTGATAACCCAATGCGTTTAACGTCGATGCAGCATCATCACCTAATGTTGGCACAACAACGGGATCTTGACTGCCATGCATGATATTAATGCTAATATCTTTATTTGCTTCACTTAATGTAATTGAATCTTTAGTTGCAAAATAAGTAGACATCGCTAATAAACCCGCCAACGGTTTTGGATAAGTCAAAGCAGCTTGGTAAGCAACGGCACCACCTTGAGAAAATCCTGCAACAATAATTCGACTTGAATCGATACCACGCTCAATTTCCCGATCAATTAATGCTTGTACTGCCATTGCTGATTCAGTCAAATTGGTTAAATCAACTTTGCGTTCAATGCTCATGTCTAAAATGTCGTACCAGGCTGGCATCGTCATACCACCATTAATAGACACTGGGATAGAAGGAGAATGTGGAAAAATAAAACGTACTGGTAAACTGTTTGGCAAACGTAATTCAGGCACAATCGGTTCAAAATCGTGTCCATTTGCACCTAAACCATGTAACCAAATGATAGATGCTGTTGCTGGTATATCGGTTTGAACTTCAACACAATCTAGATAAGACATATAAATCCCCAAGATATATTCATGATTCATAAAAATAAAGTCGTTACTTATTTTACATAAAATGATTTCGAATGCTAAAGGAACTAGCACGATCTGCCCACAAAAAAGACTTACCAATTTAACATATAGGATTTAACCCAGTAATAACAAACTCATTATATTCTGTCGGTAATTTTTACATGAAAAACACAATAAGTACAAATTTCACAAATAAGCAGCAAAAAATCAACAACATGACTGCATGGCATAAATTTTGCTTTAAAAAATTAAATGCCATATCAAGGAGAGTAAAATGAAATTAAAAAGATATATACTTCTAGCGACTACCCTTATCGGGTCATTAACATCCACAAATATATATGCTTCATCCATAATTATGGAAGGTGACTATGTAAAAACGGCGCTTAGTGATGATGGAACTCTAGGTTATGGTGGGTTGACAAGCCCAGGTATTATTCACGATGTTACGGGAATAGGTGACTTTACAATTAATGATTACTTGACCCCAGGAAATCCTCATGAAGGCTTTTCCATTTCATCCGATCAAACTGGAATAATTAGTAACAACAATGCACATTCTTCGGATAAAATAACAGGCATTTTAATAGATACGACCAGTTCAACTTTGTTTGACCAGTCGGTTAATTTTACAGGTACCTATTCATCGTTATTTACGATTAGTACAGACACCTATTTTAATGATGGCGATCAAAGAATAAATATGTCGACAACAATAACTGCACTTGATGACTTGACTAGTTTAATGTTTTCACGCTGGTTAGATCCAGATCCAGACGTTGATACATATGGTACATATGCTACAGATAATGGCAGAGGAACTAGTTCATTAGCTCCTGAAGGTTGGGTTTATGCACAAGGCAACTATACAGGTCTAACTATTGGCCTTTATTCTGAATCAGATATCACACATAACACAGGAATTTCTTCAGCTTGGAGTATAGATCCTTCGTATTACTTAACTGGAAATAATAATGGCAATGGTGATTACGCGATTGGATTGAGTTTTGATATAGGTGACTTGTTAGCAAGCGAATCCGTTACTTTTGAATACTCTTATGTGATGGGCGAAAATATTGATTCAGTTGATATTCCAACGACTTCTGTACCAGCACCATCAACTTTAGCAATGCTTGGACTTTGCCTAGCTGGTTTTGGTTTTTCAAGAAAAAGTAAGAAATAAAAGTTAGTCAGCTATAAAAACGAGATCACATTTTTATAGCTGACTCTCAAAATAATGTTATCAAATTGATAAGTTTTAGATTTTCCGAATAGAAAGTATCACTTCGCCGACATCAAATCCCCATTTTTTAATAACACTGCGATTGATTACATTGTTTTCATCAATTCGATATAGCCAATCATCAAATACAACACGATACATATTATTATCAACCGTTAAGTCCATCTCATAATCCCAATGAAGCGCCATTCCTTTCTGTTGGCCTTTCGCCCTACCAACAATATCATTTGCGGTACCGCTATAGTGACCATCACTATTTCTTGTAATTATCCATGTACGCTTGCTTTGCTCACCATCATCAAAAATAAACCACTCTTCTAGTGTAAGAGTGTTATCTTCTACACTCCCTAACATTTTCACACTAAAACGTCGTGTGACTTCACCACTACGATTCATTACAACGCCCTTTACTTCAAGATCACCACTGAAAAATGAGATAACATCAAAGTCAGGCGAAGTATCACTGTAATCGTCAATGTGCTGTCCACTACACCCCATTAATAGTAATAAGCCAAATACAATCATTAAGGCTTTATTGCCTTGCATTAACTGATTCATTTTGAGTCTCCTAATAATTGTCGACGTAAAGAGGGTTGAGATGTTTTATCTGATAACCAAATTGCAATAAAAGCAGAGGCTAAATCTGTATCATTTATATCGCCAATGGGTTTTTGATTATAATAGAATGTCGCTTTACTACTTGAATTAAAGTAAAACGTTAAATTATCGTCGCGGTTAATATTAGGCCAAATTGTATTTAATTGTTCTAACCAAGGTTCCACTTGCAACGCCTCATAACCTTGTAATAACCACTGATCTTTAGTTGCTTCGATTAAACGCTTTTTGCTAATATCTTTTCGATAAGTAATCGATAAGGCTTGCGGGAAATGATTAACTTGATAATCACCATCAAGGGTGAATAAAGAGGCTTTATAAATGTCGATAAACATCCAGGACATGCTGCCTTCACCGACTTTATTTAATTTATCTGTGACAGCAGATTTTACCGAAACGCTGAACAAACAGAACATAATAAGTGCGATTATGCTCTGCCATATTTTAAATCTATTTTCATGTAATACTTTTTTGTTTTGCATCATTAACTTTACCCTGAATAGCTTCTGCAATAAGAACAAATACGGGTAAATTAATAGACCAGATCACTATCATAAAAAAAAGTGTAAATGACATTGGCATCGGGTAGTCAACGGCACCAAATTTGAAAGCGGCAAAGTAACTGGCAGTACCAAAAACGCCACCAACTAACGATTGAAATAAAGTGGGTAAACGCATTAACCATCTCATACTGTAATGGAATGTGAGTGAAAAATTGGCCCACAATAGAATTAACCAAACGGGTAATAATTGGCCACTTTCAAACGCAAATAAATTAGCGTAGGTTGCCGTCATATCCACAAAGGATCCAACAATCGTGATTAAAGCAAAGGTTAACCAATCACGTCGTCGATGTTTAGATAATGCGAAATGCAGCAAGATAATGGCAATCAAAGGCAAAAGGCTTTGCTCTTTCCAATGAATCGCCATAAACCATGCAATTTGAAAACTAACAAAGTTGTACAACGTAAACCAAGCCGCATTTTTCCCTGTAGATAAACTAGGCATTACGGTACTCAGGCTTTGCAGCAACAAGATGAACGGTACTAATGGTACGCTCTAAAAAACCGCCTTCGCAATAACAGAAATAGAACTGCCATAAACGTATAAAATCATCTCCGTAGCCTAATTGCTTCAGTTCATTGGTTTTATCATCAAAACGTTGGTACCAATCCCGCAGGGTTTTCGCATAATCTTGACCAATATCATGAAGCTCAGTGATGACCATATCAGATTTAGTGGCGATATTATTAGCCATAATACTGACTGATGGTAAACATCCCCCGGGAAAGATATAACGTTGAATAAAATCAACACTTTTACGATATTGATGATAACGTTGATCTGATATGGTAATCGCCTGAATTAATAATTTACCATTCGGTTTTAAACGATTATTACAGGTTTCAAAAAAACTGGTTAAATACTCATGACCAACGGCTTCAATCATTTCAATGGACACTAACTTATCGTATTGTCCTTCAAGTTCTCGATAATCTTGACTTAATAATGTAATTTTATCCTGTAAGCCTAATTCATTGACACGTTTTTTGGCATAGTCCAATTGCGCATCAGAAATGGTTGTGGTGGTCACTTTTACCCCATAATGCTGTGCAGCATAAATAGCTAGCGCGCCCCATCCAGTACCAATTTCGAGTAAAGTTTCTCCGGGTTTAAGTTCTAAACGTTGACAAATTAAATCCAATTTATGCAGTTGTGCTTGGTCAAGGGACGCATTTTTATCCGGATAAATCGCACTGGAATACATCATCTCCTTATCTAAAAATGTTTTATACATTTCATTGCCTAAATCATAGTGAGCAAGGATATTCTTTTTAGAACCGGCCTTTGTATTTTTATTGGCTTTATGAAATAACCATTTAGGTAATGTCAGAAGTTTAGTGATTGATTTATCTAAGTCGTCTAGTACTCCTTGCTCTCTCCCTAATACTTGAATCACTTTAGTTAAATCAGGACTTGTCCACCAACCATCAATATAAGTTTCACCTGCGGCAATAGATCCACCTAATAAAATACGCTTATAGGTTTTGGGATTTTTAATATGAACAACTGCTTTTAATGATGAGGTGCTATTACCCAATGAAATGATTTCTTGATCATCGATTAATGTTAATTGGCTTTGGGTAAGGTGTCCCAGTAATTTAACCAACATTTTTTTAGCACTTTTATCGAAGAAATTGACATCCTGTGATACCTGAGAGGTTTGTATATTATCTAATGACATAATTCTTCCCTTTATTTTTGAGGATGAGCCACATAGGGCACCCCTTTTATAAATAACTTTAATGCTTGCCAATATATACCCCACAACGTTTTCAACGTCATCATTGGAATCGAGGCGAGACAGCTTCTTAAATTTTTATTTGTAAAATCCATTCTTTGCATCGTTAAACTGGCATCAAACACTTTTTCGCCCGTAGATAAATGCATATTTTGAATATGTAACTTTAATTGGTCAGCAGGTTTTTTTATCACCCATTGATATTCCATATTTAAGTCCATAAACGGGGATACGTGAAAAACCTTCTCAGAGATCAGTTTATTAGCGGCTTTTTTATCCTCGCTTGGATTGAGAGGAATTAAATAATAATGACGTTCATTCCAAGGCGTATTACTGACTTCGGCAAGTAAATAAATCAGCTGATCATCCTGGTCAAAACAGTAATAAGCATTAATGGGACTAAAATAAAGACCAAAGCAACGTAATTGGCCAATAAACATCACCCGTTTAGGCACTATTTTTGCACCTAAGCTTTGGATTTTCAGCCAAACATCTTGTTTTGATAACTGTGATTTATGATCTAGATAATCACTGCATTTTAAATTTAAAGGGGCAAATTTATTACTCTTAAACCAAGGGCCTATATTGGTTAATTTAGGGAGCTCATCTAAATCAATCGCTAACAAAAATATTCCGTATTTAAAACTATGTGGTTTAGGACTAAACCGACGATGTCCAACCCACCCTTTATAAATACCAGATTTAAGTTCTTGGTTTATTATTTCGTTCATAATGTGATACCAAATCGTTTGCACACATCTAATGCGCTCCTGACACCATCTTCATGAAAGCCGTTATACCAATAAGCACCAGCAAAATGGGTATTATTTTTACCACAAATATCGACTCGTTGTTTTTGAGACTGAAGACTACTGGCATTAAACACAGGATGGTCATAATAATACGTACCTAATACTTTATTAGGATTAATTAATCCAGTCTGATTTAACGTAATGCAAAATGTCGGCGCGCTGTTTTCAAGACGTTGTAATATTTTCATATTATAAGTCAATGCAGCGGGACGTAAATTATCACTGTTTAGGTGGTAATTCCAAGCAGCCCATGCGGCTTTTTTAATCGGCAGCATATTTTCATCTGTATGCATGACAACTTCATTTTTTTGATACTTAAGTCCGCTTAATACGCGCTTTTCCTGCTCAGTAATATCAGTTAGCATAGCTTGTGCTTGATCGCTATGGCAAGCCAATACCACATCATCGAATTGTTGCCATTCACCATGATTAACTTGTAATTCAATCCCATTGGACAAGCGTCGAATCCCTGTTACAGGCGAGTTTAAGTAAATAGACTGCTTAAAGTTTTCAATAAGTGGCTCGATATATTGTTTAGAACCACCCGGTATGACATACCATTGTGGACGATTAAATATACTTAATAAACCATGATTATAGAAAAACCGAATAAAGAAATAGAGTGGAAATGCCTTCATTTCCGTCAAACTTGTAGACCAAATCGCAGCTCCCATCGGTAAAATATAATGATTCGCAAAGTAATCATCGAATTGATGATTTGCTAAAAAGTCACCAAGGTCAAGCTCACTCACGATTTGTTTATCTACCCATAATTTCTTACACAGTTTATTAAAACGTAATATCTCTTTGACTAAGGTCAAAAATTGTAAATTCACTATATTACGAGGTTGAGCAAATAAACCGGTTAGTCCACTGCCGCTATATTCAAGGCCAGTATCTTGATTATGTACACTAAAACTCATTTCAGTCGCTAGGCGCTCTACACCAATTTCCGCTAAGAGTTTTTCAAAATTAGGATATGTTTTATCATTAAAAACAATAAACCCCGTGTCTATTTGCCACGTTTTACCCTCTACTTCAACGGATTTAGTCGCAGTATGTCCACCAATATAATCACCACTTTCAAAAACGGTTATATCATGCACTTTATTAAGTAAATAGGCGCTAGTTAAACCTGATATTCCTGTGCCAACAATCGCTATCTTTTTCTTGTTATTTTTTTCGACTATCATTTTTATAAATTCCTTGTACTAATCCATCGCCATAAAACATCTGGTAAACAAGCAATGGCTTTTAATATATAAGTAAACTTTTTAGGGAAATGAATATCGAACTGACGCTTATTTAGTCCATGGATAATATAAGTAGCTGCTTGTTCGCTGGAAATACTCATTGGCATTTTAAAATCATTTTTATCGGTTAACGGCGTCTTAACAAACCCAGGACGAATAAGGCTAACATCAATATTACATGGCTTTAAATCGATCGCTAAACTACTTGCAAGATAAGCAATACCTGCTTTACTTGCCCCATAGGCTTGAGCGCGTGTAAAAGGCAGGAAACTCGCACTAGAGCCGACTAATGCCAGTTGACCTCCCGATACGATTTTCGGTAATAGTGACTGTAAGCAATAGCCTACTGAAATTAAATTCGTATTAATGACTCGCGCAAATAACTCACCATCAAAATGTTTTGGATCATCAATATACTCACAACTACCTGCATTCAAAATAACCAGGTCTATATCAGGAATAGACTTAAAGCTATCTGCGACTTGCTGCGCGTCGTTTAAATCAAGTTGTAATGTAGACACTCTTTCATCAGACGCTAATAAGGTTAATTTTTCTTGATTTCGGCCACATGCAATAACATGCCAACCTAGTGCAGCATATTTAGCGCACAATGCTTCCCCAATTCCCGACGTCGCGCCAGTTAATAAAAGTGTTTTACCTTGATGCTCGGTTAGAGGAATCATGCTTTTACCTTATTTTTGATGCCTTTTATTACGCGTCCAATAACAGGTAAGTGTTCGTATAACATTTGGCCCATATCAACATAATCACGATGGTAATCAATTTTGTCAGTAAACTTTAAAAAGGAACTACCTTCGACAATAATTTTTTTACCTGAATTAATTTTATGATGTGCATATTCCATACGCCAAGTTAAGCAAGCTCGCCCTTCTTGTTCAACAATATTATCAATCAAAAAATGACAATACTTCATATTTTGGTATAGGTGACCAAAGTATTCGGTAACAGCATCAATACCGTGAATTGCATCGACCGCATCAACAAACTCAACATCTTTACTATACACTTCGTGTAGTTGATTTAAGTTATCAACGCTTAAACTTTGGTATACGCGACAAAAATTTGTTAATACAGGTGAATTCATTATTTATCCTTTTTTAAGTACTGAAAATATATCTAACGCAGTTAATCGCGCTAATTTATGTTCCACGACCGGATTGTTCGGTAAATGAATTTGTTTATCACTTAAATGTGATAGCGCTTGATTATATATACTGATGAACTGTCCATTAGGATCAAACTTTTGACTTTGAATAATAGGATTAAATATTCTGAAATACGGCTGGGCATCACACCCCGTACTTGCAGCCCATTGCCAACCACCGTTATTAGATGCAAGATCACCATCGATTAAATGCTGCTTGAAAAAGACTTCTCCCCAACGCCAATCGATTAACAGATGTTTGGTTAAAAAACTGGCACATACCATACGTAATCGATTATGCATCCAACCCGTTTGAATAAGTTGTTGCATGGCGGCATCGACCAAGGGATAACCTGTTTTACCTTCACACCAAGCGGTAAATAAATTCGGGTTATTTTGCCATTGAATCCTATTGCCGAGTTCATTGTAATTGTGTCCTTTACCCAAATCAGGATTTAAAACCATAATATGACGATAAAATTCACGCCAAACTAACTCATTCACCCAAGTAGCAGGTCCATTTTGGGCATTGTTAAAGGCATCGGGGAAACGTTGTAATATGGCGTTCATACATTGTTTGGCACTGATCAGTCCAAGTGCTAAATAAGGCGACAACATTGATGTTCCAGATTTAGCAGGAAAATCACGATCTAAATGATATGATTCTACAGACTCATCGAGGAAAACGGATAAATGGTCTAAAGCTGCTGCTTCCGATGCTTCCCACGCACTACTGTCCTTTTTATCCATCGCAATTTGAATATTAATAGGCGATATTTTGTCGGATTGTTTATCTGGACTACCATAGGGCGTCAGATCCATCTCCATCGCCTGTTTTAGCCAATTAATTTTAAAGGGTGTAAAGACCTTAAACATGGTTCCCTGTTGGGTTAATACTTGCCCAGGGTTGATAATACAATCACCTTGATACAGTCTAAGATTAATGCCGTATTGTTGTACTTTAATATCTCTCGAAATTTCATCAACTTCGACTTCACTATTTGCCAATACTGCCGTTGCATTAACACGTCGACAAATGGCATCAAGTGCCTCGGGTACATCGGCAAATTTAGGCACTGTTTCAACAATAAATGTGATACCAATATCCGCTAACGACTTAGATAGCTGATTAAGACTTTTTTCAATAAAATCTATTTGGATAGGTGCAACATCATGTTGTTGCCATTGCTCTGGGGTAATAAAATAAACCGCAGTGACCGGACCTTCATGGCAGGCTTGTGTTAATGCAGGGTTATCTAAAATACGTAAATCTTTTCGAAACCAAACTATTTGCATGTCTCATCCTTTGAGCCACTAGTATTATCTTTTATAGAATTATAAAAAGGTAAAGAGAATTGAAGTTAAACATAAAATGGTTGATGTACGCAATGACACCAACCCGAAGACAACTGCGTTTACCCTTGAATATCTAAACCTAGTGACTATAACGTAGTTTTAATTCATCTGGGTGTGGGTGGAGGTAAACTTGCTGAACAAGATACGGATCCGGATATAAAACAAGATAATGATTAATTAATGTCAATGGCGCCATTAACGGCAACAGACCTTGTCGATATTTATCAATATTACTGGCTAAATCGACGCGCTGATCACTATTTAAATGACGTTTAAAGTACCCTTGTAAATGCGCTAGTGTATTACTATGGCTTTTGCGCGTGGGTAATGTCGCTAAAACTTCCATAAATAAGGCAATGTATTCATCAGCAATTTCCTGTACTGATTTATCGCTGTTACCACCTAACATAGGACCTAATTTGTAATATAACGCAGGATTATGCGCCATCAATAGGTACTTGTGCTGTGCATGAAAACTAATCATTTTTGCCATCGATATGCCACTTTCCACCAAGCATTGCCATTGGTGATAAGCAAAGACACGGGTAACAAAATTATCACGTAACAACGTATCGTTTAACCGCCCTTCTTCTTCAACCGGCAATAATGGATGATCTTTCATAATTTGTGCAGCGAACATCCCCACACCATCTTTAGTACCATTATTGGTGCCAGCAATATATAACGTTACTCGCTCCATACCGCAAGTTGGGGATTTAGCACATAAAATATAGCCACTTAAATTCCCCAGAGTTGCACTGGTCTCTTGTGCGTACTTTTCCATTTCATCGGTAATATCAAAGCTCTCATCACTGGCCACTAAACGAATACGCTCTTCATCTTTGATTAATCGAATGGTTTTACGTGGCGTCCCTAAACCAATCGCCATTTCAGGACAAAATTTTTGAAAATCAAAATACTTATCTAATACATTCTGACAGTAACGACTTTGTTTATGTCCGCCATCATAGCGAACTTTATCACCTAATAAACAACTACTGATACCGACTTTAATACCGTTATGTGGTGCCTGTTGCATATATTTACCTACTAAATTCCTTGCTGACTCACCAGCATTAATAAATTAAGTTACCCAGTGGATTTAAGACTTTGCTCATACCTCGAACAAAATGTAATGGTGCATTTTGTACGGCATAACATAAGCATCCTTTATCAGTATAGGGGCTATGATTTAATTCTCCATCAATCCAAATAAAATCACCTTTCTGATAGGTACCCATTTCATCTTGAAAACTACCATCTAATAATAAAGTTAGTTCATAACCTTTGTGATGGTGTTCTGGAATTTGTCCCTTCGCTGCAATATGTAATAAGCTTGCTCTTACATTTTGCTCATCGTTAATAACTCTTGCACGGCTAACAGCTCCGAAACCAGACCATTTTAAGTCTTTGAATTGTCTAAATGCAGTCGGAAGATGGTAATCATTTCCGCCGACATGGGTAATATTATTCGGTTTATGAACAGTTTTTATTTGTTGAGTAGGAGCTTGACTCATTATGGCCTGTAACATGTCACCGAAATTTGCCTCTTCGATCTGCTCACCCTGCCAAGTATCATTAGATAATTGTGCTTCAATTTTTGCCGTTTTAGCGGCACATTCACCACACAACTCAATGTGTGCGCTCATCGCAATGGAGAGTGAAAGCGGTAATTCACCAGCACTAAATGCCTTTAACATTTGTTCGTTAGGATGAAATTTAATCATGTTCTTTCTCCATCATATCTCGCAACTTAGACATCGCTAATCTTAACCTCGACTTTATCGTACCCAGTGGCACAACTAACTCATCGGCCAATTCTTGTTGTGTTTTATCATTGATATAGATCTGTTCAACGACTTGTTTTTGCAAAGCAGGTAATTTATCTATATGAGATAAAATATTTTTGGTTTGTAAATGATCTTCTTGTTGATGCTCTTCTTCAACATCAATTAAGGGCCATAGATCTTCACTCATTAAATCTTCTTTATTGCTTTGCACTTTACGTAGCATGTCAAAACTGTAGTTACGCATAATGGTATATATCCAAGTACTACCCTTACCTTTGCTCGCATCAAATTGGTGAGCCTTACGCCAGACGAGCATCATAGTTTCTTGAACTAATTCCATTGCAACCGCTTCTTGTCCAAATTTTTTCAAGCCATGGCTACGAATCCGTGGTGCAAAAAATGTAAATAATTTGGAAAAAGCGGCCTTATCTTGGCTTTTCGATACGCCGTCTAACCAATCATTTATTTCTTGTTGTTCTTCGTCCAACAACGTTACATTATGATTATTCAATACGTTACCCATTGATTTAGGGATTAATTTTATCATTAGAGTATTCCTTTTACCTGATAGACGACGTATGTTCAATAGATACGGCTCATATTCATCAATGGATCACTTTTATTGATAAAAGACTAATTGATCTACAACACCTGATTTATCGTATGTGTTGGAATACAAATTAAGTTTATACCCATTACCATTCAAGATGCAGAAATCAGCAAGACGAGAGGTGAGCAGATTCTAGGCATAAAGGTGAAGATCTAACGGGTTAAATCGAGACTTTATAACAACGAAGATGCTTGCCTCTCGTCTTGCCCTGCGGGTCACTAGCTCGAACACCAATACTGCGTTATAACATTCGATAAGGACTAGCCATTGTCATCATGTTACGCCTTGCCTTGGTATCCGAGCTAGTGACTGATAAACGCATCTTGATTGGTAACGGGTATATAAGGATGAAAGATATGTTGATTATTTTTTACGATGGCCAATGCCCTATGTGTGCGACGGAAATGCGACACCTCAAGCAGAATGACAAAGAAAACGTGATTGAATTAGTAGATTTGCATAGTGATGACATGACAACACGTTACCCTGAGATCAATATCTCAGATGCAATGAAGATTTTACACGGCCAATATCAAGGTCAACGATTACTCGGCCTTGAAGTCACTCATCGCGCTTGGACATTGGTAGGTAAAGGATTCTGGGTTGCTCCGCTTAATTGGCCTATCATAAAACCAATCAGCCATCGGATCTATTTAATTATTGCTAAACACAGACATGGAATTTCTAGATGGTTAGGTAAATTACCCGGTGTAAATATTGATAATTGTAATTCAGGCACCTGTTATCAAAAGTAACATATAACATGTTTTTATTGCCATCCGATACGCCATTGGTCGATGCATTTCAACTCTCGCCAATTGATGTTGTATTCATTTTTAGTCATGACAGCTTCGATAATGCATTCAATGACGTTTTTATCTTCATCAAACTTAACAGAGGTAATCATAAAATGTTTTTCTTTTTTATTAACGACAACCTTCGTCCATTTACTGTGTAGTAAGGCTTTTGGATTAACTTTATTCACGTTAGCTCCTTTACATTATTATAAAACCCGGTCATCAATCCTCCCAGACTGTATATAATTAGCTAATTCATTGAGGTCATTCACGACCATATTTGCTAAATGTTCAAATTCAACCTGTTCGCCATTGGTTACTAAACAGGCATGCATATTCGCATTATTAGCCGCTTCTAAATCATAAATATAATCACCGACACAGAGAATTTTCTCGGGCGTAATTTTCCATTTAGCCGCGATATGTAGTAAGGCATCGGGTGCCGGCTTGGCTAAATGATCCTCTCGCGTAATTAATAGTGACGAACTAATATTGTTTTTTTGTAACTTCATTAACGCAGCATCGCGGCAATTACGAGTAACAATGGCATAGGGAATATCCAATGTAACGAGTAAATCTAATAATGTTGAGGCGCCCGGTAATTGATAGCTTTCTTGTGCATCTGCGATTTCAAACTCAATGACTTTTCCAGTCACATTCGCTTGTTGTTCCGCAGGAAGCTTATCAATGTAATCTAGAATACTACTATCCTCAGGACAACCGACATCAGCCTTAATATTTTTAAAATTCAACGAAGAACTTACTAAGGTTTTGTCTAAATCGAAAATAACACCAGCTATTCCATTTATTAACAAGGTCTACTTCCTTTTATTAATCTTATCAGCAAGTAAGTCAGTTACTTTATGCTCAAATTCCTTTACTGTTTTCTCTTCTTTATAATCAAAGGAATATTTACCATGAAACAATAAAGTTATGGTCAGATCCTTATATATCAACCAACAGGTATAACCATCAAAATCATAGGAAGCGCGAATATTGTCAAGTTCGTAAACTCCATCGGTCTTCTCCCCTTTAGTCGTGATCATATTAAAGACTTCTAGTAAACTCGTTTTCTTGAGTTGATTTATATCCATAACATTCCTCGGAATAAATGTAATTAGGCTATCAAAGGATTACGTTCAATAGCCATAAATAGATCATATAATCATGACGATGCAGATATAGAAATCAGCAAGATTACGCCTATGCAGTGTAGTTTATTAAATCAAACTAGTTAACATCTCTTCGCTATATTCGACCAATTCATCGTTCTGTTTAACTTTACTGACGTAATCTGGATTAGCGATAAAGGCGCGGCCAATAGCAACCAAATCAAATTTATTTTCATCAATCGCGTTACTCGCAGACTCTGCAGTATAACCACCCGCAGCCACTAAGGTGTTACTGTAATTTGCACGTAAATAAGCAGAAACAGTACCGCCTAAATAATCGAATGTCATCGAATCGTCGAACATTCCTTCATGTAAATACGCTAAATCGCGTGTTGTTAACTGACTTAAAAAGTAATCGAATACTTGACGATCCTTAACATCTGCCGCCATATTAAAATAAGCACCAGGACTGACACGTATCGCAGTTCGCTCATGACCAATCGCAGCGATAATTGCATCGACTACTTGCAATGGAAAACGTGACATATTTTCAGGCGTTTCACCATAACGATCAATTCGACGGTTGCTATCGTAATGTAAGAACTGATCAATTAAGTAGCCATTTGCACCGTGAATTTCAACGCCATCAAACCCAGCCTCAATTGCATTTTTTGCCGCTTGAGCATAATCATTTACAAGTTGTGTAATATCTTCTTCGGTTATTTCTTTAGGCACTTGGTAAGTCAATTCACGCATTCTTGGTACCGTCCCTTCCACCGCGATGGCAGAGGGCGCCATAACATCTGCGCAATCATTATTATTTTTCTGGAAATAGAATGGATGGGCGACCCGTCCCGTGTGCCACAGTTGCGCAAAAATCTTACCCCCCTGTTGTTTTACCTTAGTTGTCACTTTTTTCCAACCTTCAATTTGAGCCGATGAAAATAACCCCGGGGTATTTGGGTAACCTTGCCCATCTGGGCGAATAATAATCGCTTCAGAAATAATTAAGCCAGCTTCTGCTCTTCGACCGTAATATTCGACCATTGCCTGAGTCGGTACTAAATCATCATCGGCCATACAACGTGTAAGTGGTGCCATTAAAATACGGTTATTTAAAGTAATAAGGGAATTTAAATTATAAGGTTGCAATAATTTACTATTCATTAAATCGATCCTTTTTGTTTTTATTATTGGTTAATTCAAGATACATATAACTGAATGGTCGTTCAAGCTACATTTTTTATTTAAGAAAATAAAAACTAATCTTTTATTCTTTTGTATAGATGTCTTCAGTATTAATACAATTATACCCGTTACCATTCAAGATGCAGAAATCAGCAAGACGAGAGGTGAGCAGATTCTAGGCATAAAGGTGAAGATCTAACGGGTTAAATCGAGACTTTATAACAACGAAAATATTTGCCTCTCGTCTTGCCCTGTGGGTCACTAGCTCGAACACCAATACTGCGTTATAACATTCGATAAGGACTAGCCATTGTCATCATGTTACGCCTTGCCTTGGTATCCGAGCTAGTGACTGATAAACGCATCTTGATTGGTAACGGGTATATATTTGATGGGATTGCCTGTAAATAAGCTAAAAAATTAACCATGTTATGTTTGAAATTTATCCAACATTAAAGTTGACGAACGTCACATAAAGGATGATAATTGTGATGAAAGTCACATTAAATAGAAAAGGAAATAACTATGTCAACCATCGCAACCAATGTTAACAAAACCCATAATACACATAAAAAAAACAACGTCTTTATTGAATTAGTCGAAGTTATCTCTTTATGGGCCGTCGCAGCAACCACCATTTTACTAATAGGCATTACAACTTGGGCGTAGTCCAACATTAATCGCATATAAAAGGAACAACAGCATGACAACACTCACGAACACATTAGATAAAACACAACAAACAGCACAAGTAACTAACAATAAGAGTTTATTAGTTGAAATCGTAGAAGTTTTTTCACTGTGGGCTATTACAGCAACAGCAATACTTGCAATAACCGTCACCACTTGGGCATAAACACTATTACGTGTTTAAAAAAAGAAAAATTAGTTAAATGCCCTCGTGGCACAAAATAGATTTCAATGTCATTGTATTCAAAAATAAGCTCGGATCTGCTAATTGTTTAAGCATATTGGTGCTTGGTAAGCATTGTTCATCAACATAATCGCCAAAGTCAGCTTGTGAATCAAACACTAAAATATCTAATGCAAGCCTATCTAATCCGTATAAACCACGGTGTATCATATCAGCAGAAAAAACTAATAAATCCCCTGCCTTCAATGGTATTTTTTCACCTAAAGAAAGCGCATCACTACTTTCGTGACCATTAATTTCTTGACGCACATTAAATTCTTCTTCGTTATCCCATCGTTTATGCGTACCAGGTACCATCTCCATACCTAATTCATCGAACAAAGGCACACGTAAATGCACCACTTGTGTATCATGAATAACTTGTTTTTGTATATCAATATCATGATCATATTGACAATCACGATGCCAAAAATCTTTTAGACAAGGATTGACGGGATTAAAAAATAATTGCGTATTCATAAATGCTGGTTTATTTGCAATAACAGCATTGACCATATCCATGACTTTTGTTGAACTAATAAATTCAAACAATGCCATCCTCTCGTTATCGCTTAAATAGATATTTCCAGTGATTACCGAAGAATTGAATGCTTCTTGCTTATAAAAAGTCTGATTATCAGCTATCCATGCACGATGAAATGTCTGCACGACTTGTCTTAAAGCTTTTATTTCTGATTGGGGGAAATAATCTCTCACAACAAAATAGCCCAATTCGTTATACTGGCTAGTCAATTGAATGTGTTTGTTTGTCATTAACCTGGTCATTCCACAAAATAAAATCAAGCAGTATACAGCTGTGACTTTACGATGAAAAGCCTACAAAGATACGTTTAACGGGGTACTCGTTTTACACTATATCGACCGGGTTTATGATTAATAACCAAAATCAAGTTATACGAAATAGCACCGATAATAGACAAAACAATTGCATTTAAATCAATAATAAAAAGCGACAGAAATAACACCAAACAATCAACGCCCATTTGAAATTTGCCAATAGAAATACCGTATTTTTGGGATAAATATTGCGCTAAGATTGTCAGCCCACCTAAACTCGCCTCATGTCGGAACAACGCAAGTAACCCCGATCCGATCAACAGCCCACCAATAATGGCTGCATATAAAGGATCTAATAGATTAAATTGCATAAACGAAGGCGCGTATTCCACAAAGATTGATAGCAGAAACACTGATACAAAGGTTCTTATCGTAAACGCTAACCCAAGTTGTCGATATGATAAATAATAAAAAGGTAGGTTAATCACAAAAAATACATCACTAAAGGAAAAGCTAGTCGCATATTGCCCTAAGAACGCTAATCCTGCTGTGCCCCCAATAAGTAATCCCGTTGACTTGAAAAATGTAATCCCGAGTGCAGCAAGTAATGTCCCAATAAGTAACCCTTGCGCATCTTCAAAAATGGTGTGTTCAATTGATTTTTCAGACATGCGGTACCTATTATTAATTGCTAGGAATAAATATAAAAGCTAAAACGACTTGGCTGATATTAACAAGCAATAAATAAGCCAACACCTTGAATTTAATATATATTACCTAGCATCGACAAAATAGACTGTTAATCAGTCAAGAGAACTTTCGCAGTGATACACAATGGTGCAATCTAACAAAACATTGCAGTGAAATAGAACAATAAATACCACATTATTTGCGGCAATAGTCAACGTTTTGCGGAGTGCAATGCTTAAGAGGCGTATAAATAATCTGATCATAGGGTTGATTTGTGATAATTTTATACAATGTTAATATGGCGAGTCTGCCCATTTCATAGGGACTTTGCCCTATATTTGCAGTTGCTAAGTGTTCGCTTAAAAGAGTCAGTTGCTGGTCTGATGAATTTGCAAACAACAACAGTAATTTATTACCGCGAATTTCATCGGCTAAGGGGTGAACAACTCGTCGATATTCATTGATATCATTTTGCGGCCAACCACCCACACTAACAAATGCATCAATTTTATTTGATTTCGTCAGGATCTTTGATTCCAATTGCTTAATTGCACGCTCTGTTTTGTCATAACTCGGAATTGGTGTACGAATTTCTGACCATCCTAGTTTATTATTCAGTACCTTGCCTGGTGGGATCTGGTCATTTATACCAGATAACGCTGAACGTAGCCCCATAATACGCAAGTTTAAATTTGCTGCATCGGGACGTCCGGTTTGAATCAATAAACGACCGCCTTCCGGGCGTAAAGACAATAATTGTTCACCTAAAGCATAACCCAAAGCAAAATTATCCGTGCCAATATAGGCTAAGCTAAGTTGTTTATATTTCTGCACAGTCGCTTGATCGAAATCTGAATCAAAGGTAATAACAGGTATACCTGCGGCAATGGCTTTGCTGATACTACTGCGTGCGAGAAACTCAGAATTAGAAACAGCTACGGCAATCCCGTCAACCCCCTGCTCAACTAACTCCGTGATAATTTTATCTTGATTTCTTACATCTGCGGTCAGAGGTCCACGGTAAATACATTCTACATCGTCGAGTGTAGACGCTGCGAATCGACAACCTTTACCACTTTGGTCGAAAAAAGTACTGTGGTATTTTGGGACAATGGCAAATTTATAACTTTCACCTTGAACGGAAAAAATAGGCAATAGACTAATTAGTGTACTTATTAATATTAAACGCATTTATTCTCCATTTAAATAAAAGGATAACTCAATATGCCATACTTAATTTAATTTTATTATCAAATATATACAGATATGAGTGGCGCGAGACTAAATATCACTTAATAGTTAAATTCACTTTCACATTAGCCTATAATAACAGCAATTATCCCCACTTGAAGGTGCCCTCCATATGAGTAAGTTGAAAACAAAGAAATATGAAAAAGAACTCGAAAAGTTTCAAATTGAGCTTATTAAACTGCAGGAATGGGTCAAACAAAAAGGGCTTAAAGTTGCGGTTATTTTTGAAGGTAGAGATGCGGCAGGTAAAGGCGGCACCATAAAACGCATAACCGAAAAACTTAACCCACGTGTTTGCCGAATTGCGGCATTACCCGCGCCAACAGAAAAAGAAAAAAGCCAGTGGTATTTCCAACGTTATGTATCCCACCTACCGAGTGCCGGTGAAATAGTGTTGTTTGATAGAAGTTGGTATAACCGTGCTGGGATTGAACGTGTTATGGGGTTTTGTACCGATCAAGAATATAAAGAATTCCTCCGATCATGTCCTGAGTTTGAGCGTATGTTAATTCGCTCTGGTATTATTTTAGTGAAATACTGGTTTTCTGTTTCCGATGAAAAACAAGAAAAACGCTTCCTTGATCGCATTAACACCCCAATTAAACGCTGGAAATTTAGTCCAATGGATTTAGAATCGCGGACTCACTGGAAAGAATATTCAGAAGCCAGAAATATGATGTTCACCTATACCGATACCGAACAATCTCCTTGGTGGGTTGTTCCTTCAGACGATAAAAAGAAAGCCCGTTTGAATTGTATCAGCCATTTACTCTCCTCCATTGATTATGAAGAAATTGACTACCCTATTATTGAATTACCGAAGCTCAATAAAGGCGATAAGGATGAAGAAAAAATACCGGAAGCAGAACAGCGTGTTGTACCGTTAAAATTTTAATTAGACAGCATTACCTTATTGGGTAATGCTCCCAATATTAACGCTAAAGGTTAATGGGATCACCCTTCACCAATGTATCAATAATATAATCAATGACAGCGTCACCATCAACGCTGTCGACCCAACTCGCTTTATAACCATTGTCGTCAGTTGAACACCATATCTGCCCTGCATTCGGTGAGACATTACTTGCGAGTAAATGGCCCGATGCAACGGTATAAGTATCGGATGAAATCGCTAATAATGCCGTTGCTAAAATATCCCACATAAAATAGGTAAACTCATAGGACGGAATAGCAGTGACGGTCACCGCCCAAAACTGCCCAGCGAGATCCGTGATGGGTGAGTTAACTGCCGCTAGTTTTTGTAAAAATGGCCAGCTTACCGGCAATGTATTACTCGCATCCAAGGGTAATAATAACAATGGCAATTCAGCTTTAATCAAATCATAAGTCGAATCGGGATCCCAATAGGCATTCCATTCAGCAGTACCATCATGGTCATGCATGGCTACATTTCCACGCACATTAATCGCTCCTCCCATCCAAATCACTTTTTCAATGTGTTTTTTAATATTTGGGCTGTCAGCTAATGCCTTAGTTAAATTTGACGCGGGTCCAGTTAATAATAACGTAACCGCACTTGTTGACTTATTGAGCATATCAATGATCCACTGATGTGCTGGTATATCAGTAAGTTGGCTTCTATCTTCAGTCACACGTAACATGGCAGGAAATGCATGGCATGCTCGAGGCTGTGCACGAAAGTCCGCAGGAAAAGCATTAGGTCCATATTGATTGCCTACACTAACTGGAATATGTTTTTTGCCATACAATGCGAGTAATTTTAATGTAGATGTGACGGCATCTTCGGCATAACAATCCGCCGGCGTAATGGTCACACCTAATAAATTAACCTCAGGCATTGATAAGATCAACATCAAAGAAAGAAGGTCATCAACACCACCATCGTGGTCAAAAATTAAGTTTGTTTGTGGTTTATTATGCATAAAGTAAATCCATTTATTACCATTTTGAAGTACCAATATCTAAAAATATAAATAATATTATAAAAACCAAATTAACAGGATGGCTGTATTAATAGGGGGAAATAAACTAAGTATTATTTCATGATAAACATTGGCGTATAATGATTGATAACCCTACCATAAAATTAATATCTTGCGATAAAAACAAGCATAAACATCTTGATTTTATGTATTTATTTCAATTTTTCTTCTATTCTTCTTCAATATAGAGAACCATATTTTAAACTTGATATTAGTCAATAAAGACTATCAAAAATACTACAATTCTGGCATGATTTGAACAATCATTCATGTTAAGAAGGACACGATTCTGGACACATCAATTGCCTCACCATCTAAAACAAGTTCCTTAACACGCCAAGAATTTTTGATCTTCTTTTCGACTGTTTTTTTACCGATGTTTCTTGCTGCAGTAGATCAAACCATTTTAGCAACTGCCACCCCCAGTATTGTCAGTGATCTCGGTCATTTGAGCTTGTCATCTTGGATTGCAATAGGATACTTACTAGCCACAGCGGCTTCAGTACCTATTTATGGTTGGCTCGGTGATCGTTATGGTCGTCGAAATGTATTGGTATTTGCCCTGTTTATTTTCTGTATCGGATCGGTAATTGGTGCAATGTCGCAAACCATGTCCCATATGATTATTGGCCGAGTTGTTCAAGGGCTTGGTGGTGGCGGTTTAATGAGTTTGTCTCAAGCATTAATTGCCGAGCTTATCCCCCCCAGAGAACGTGCAAAATATCAGGGGTATTTTGCATCGATGTTTGCCTGCGCGAGTGTTGGTGGCCCGGTTATTGGCGGTTTAGTGGTTTCGAATTACTCTTGGCATTGGTTATTTTGGGCGAATATTCCATTAGCATTAATTGCTGTTTGGCGATTAATGGGTTTAACACCCAAGCCTATTCTTGAACACCGTAATAAACCCATTGATTGGACCGGATTAATCGTATTTCCCATTCTCTGTACTTTATTCCTTTACTGGACTTCCGTTGCTGGACAAAATTTTCCTTGGATATCATTCACTAGTAGCTATTTTCTAATACCGATTATTGTTTTATCGATACTCTTTTATCGTAACCAACAACGTCACCCCACGCCTTTTTTACCGAATCATTTACTAAAAAATAGAGCCATCTATATTCCCATCACGACCTCGATGCTATTTGCAGCGTGTATGTTTGCCTTAGTTTTTTTTCTCCCAATTTATTTGCAACTAGGATTAAAAACTAACCCCACAACATCCGGTCTATTATTGTTGCCGCTTACCATTGGGCAGATATTTGGTGCATTATGTAGTGGTAGAATTATGGCAAAAACGGGCATTCCTAAATGGATCCCGGTATTTGGGATGTCCCTTTCTACCTGTGGATTTATTGCATTAGGCACCCTACCACCAGAGCCAAAATTAGTCGGTTTATTAGGATTACTCTGCGGCATTGGATTTGGTACCGTGATGCCGACAACACAACTTGTTATTCAAAGCGTTGGTGGAAAGGCAAACCTCGGTTCAGTGACCGCACTGGCTTCATTATCACGAAACTTGGGCGCGGCAATTGGTACTGCACTATTCGGAGCTTTGATCTACACTCTCCTGCCCGGTTTTGACCATAATACCAGTATAGAGGTTTTGAGAAATGGGCCACAGGAACCGATTATTGCAGCATTCCAAACGAGTTTTTATATTGCGGCGGTCATTGCTGCTTTGGCGGCTATCAATGCAGCACGCGCGCCTATAGTTGAACTCAGCCATTAATAATAAGAATTAAATGTGCGTAAATGGCTGCAGAGGCGGATCTAATACCCACGTTCAAAATCAATCGTATATTGTAGCGGTCTACCAGCAATAAAACGTTGGTAGTTATCAATAAAGATAGGAGCAATGGAGGTTGGTACACTCATCGCAGCGGTATGAGAGGTAATGATTGTATTCGGTGTTTGCCATAATCGATGATCCGATGGAAGTGGCTCCTCTAAAAACACATCTAATACCGCCCCACCAATTTGACCTTGCTCAAGTGCATCGGCAAGTGCATCCTGATCAATCAAATTTCCTCTCCCAGCATTGACAATAACAGCGGTCTTACGCATTTGCATAAGCAACGCTTTATTAATCAATCCAGTTGTTTCAGGTGTATTTGGTAATACACAGAAGAGATAATCTAAATCCTTCACAAAATCGATGAGTTGATCACCGATAAAACACTGATCGACACCATCACAGCTTGTTTGACTGCGTGAATAGCCATAGGTTTTCATCCCGAAATTTTTTGCCATTTTTGCAACATCGACACCAATAGAGCCAAGCCCCATAATGCCTAATAATTTATTCTGTAATGTGCCCGGTGGCGTTTCATCCCACACTTTTTCTAACTGATGTTGATATCGTTCAAAGGCCTTACGTTCATGCATTAATAAATAACAAAATACGTATTCGGCCATTACCGGACCAAAGATGCCTTTCACACCCGTTAATGTATAATTCTTTGATAAATCTGGTGACAATAAGGGTGTTATACCAGCCCACATCGACTGTACCCATTTAAGATTATGTGCATACGGAATAGCACGACTCACCCTATCTGGAGCACCAAAAATAATATCGCATTCCTGAATATATTGATTATTTTCAGCAAACGTATCGAAAACCTCAATGGTTAGATTGGGTAAATCTGCTTCGGCTAATAGTGTCGAATACGTTTGTGCATCGCTAGATAAAATAGCTAATTTATAGTCCATCGTTAATCATCTCCAATATCCATTTTACATTATCAAGGCCGATTGTATTTCGCTCATATTTAAACCTTTCAATACGCATAAATACCCCCCTTGCCCAGTTATTATTTTCACCAGTTATTTTTCACATTTGTTTACATTTATTTAGGGCCTAGTATTTTCATTAACTTGTTACTTTTCATACTCTAAGATTACACATTACTAAGAATTAAGTCATAAAATGACCTAGCTGCTGGTGATAATGACCGTTTATGTTCTCTTAATACTAGTGAGAACTCACTGGTGAATCGCCACTTTTCCGGTTGTAAAGCGACTAAATTTTTTAGTAAAAGATTATTTTCAATAATGTGAGTCGGTAAAAAGCTTAAATGTGTCCCAGCCAAGGATAAAATAATACCTGATTCGACATTCCATCCATCAATCAACTTGATATTCTTAAGCTGATCAATATCTAACAATGCATACATTGTATTTGCCGAGTAGCCGCCAATATTGATACGTTGATTTTCCAATGAAAAATGATTATTTTGTATTGAAGATACCACATCATTTCGTCCATAAAGAAAACTTTCTTCACTAAATAGAAATGAGACGTGCTCAAAGGCATTAGCTTGATGTTCGCCTAACACAACAACCATCATGTCGATTTGACCTTTGGCTAATTTTTCATTAATAACAGTAAAATCGCCCACTTCAATAGTCACTTCAACACTATCACTTAATTGATAAAAATCTTCAATTGCCCTTGGAATCGGATTATTGGGCAAGGTAACAAGGTTATCTAAAATACCAATCCGTACGTGCCCCGTTAGGGTCGACTTAACGCCTTTAAGTTTAAAGGCAAAATCGGTAAGTACTGAGGTTAACTCATTTGCATAACCGTAAACCGTTCGCCCTTCGTCGGTTAAACAAAATCCACTTCGTCCCCTTTGGCATAATTTAACCCCTAAACTTTTCTCTAATTCGATTAACAAATTACTTAATACCGGCTGACTAAGCCTAGTACTAACCGTTGCGTTACTGATGCCACCTTGCTCGACAATGTCACAAAAGACTTCAAGACGCCTAAGATCCCGCTTATCAAGTTTCTCAATATGAACACGCATTAATCATTACATCCAGTTTTAGTTATGTTTATATCTTATAATATACATTTAACATTATGTTACAAGCTGCTACTTTTTAAACTCAATACATAACTATTTAAAGGAAATAAGTGGTGAATATGAATAAACAATCGACAATAGATGATTTTGAGTTAGTCCAAGTCCCCGATGAAGCGAAACGATCTTGGCATGTAATCAGTTTGATCTGGTTGGCCATTGGGATAGATATTTCAGGACTATTTTTAGGAGCCTTTTTAAGTAGTGGCTTAAGTATCAATGATGCTTTATTCGCTACCTTTATGGGATCCCTAATTTTAGCAGTATTAGCCATGCTGTGTGCCAATATCGGTTTTCAATCTGGTGTATCAACCCCATTAATGAGTAGCTCTGTGTTCGGACGCAATGGCGGTAAAATTCTAGGCGCCATTAATGGTATTTCGTTAATTGGTTGGTTTGCATTTCAAGCGGACTTTTTTGCTTATATCCTAGTTGACGCCTTTGCAAAATATAATCTAATCATGCCCCATATCATTGCCCTTATTGGCGGCGGTATATTAATGATGATCACGGCTATTTACGGTGTCCGCGCACTCGGTAAATTAAGTACTTTCTCGGTGCCGCTGATGATCACGCTGATCACCATTGGTTTAATCATGGCAGCCAATAGTCAAAGCGATAGTGAGCATATTATTACCAGTCCATTATCCATGGGTGAAGCGATTTCCTATGTCATTTCAATCTGGATCCTGGCTGCCGTTGCCGCCCCAGATATTGCCCGTTATGCAAAAACTCGCAAAGATGCAATCCTAGGTGCTGGTTTTGGTTTCTTATTTGGTAATAGTGCCACCATAGTCGTTGCATTATTATTAACCCAACTTACTGGCAGCGATAACCTTGTTGATGTCTTTTTCTCATTGGGCCTAGGCATCGCAGCAATCATCGTACTGGTATTTGCACAATGGACAACTAACAGTAGTAACCTTGTTTCCGGTGGTCTCGGTATGTCAGTTGTTTTACCTAAGATTCCGCGTCCTGCTCTTGTGGCTGCAATGACGGTAATCGGTCTGGGTATTGCACAATTCGGGATGATTGATTTATTTACCGCATTTTTAACCCTGTTAGGTGTCACAATCGCACCTTCCGCTGGCGTATACCTAGCACAATATTATTTTTTAGATAAAGCGGCACTGGCATATGAACGAATTCAAACTGCGCCAGCTTGGATGTTTAAAGGACTATTCTCCTGGGCATTTGGCAGCGCTATCAGTGCCTGCACTGCAGGTGAATTTTTCAATCTATTTAGTATTACAAGCATTTCAGCAATAGACGGCATTCTAGCTTCATTCGTTGCCTACTACCTGCTTACCAAACTCACCGCATCAGACAAGGAAAACCAACATGCTTATTAATGATCAAATGATAGATGATATTGCCTTAGGTGCCACGGTTCTTGGCACGGGTGGGGGAGGTGATCCCTATAGTGGGTCGTTGATGGCGAAGGTCGCGATTGCAAATGCATCCAAGCCCGTAGAATTAATTCCACTGGCTACTGTGAAAGATGATTGGATGACAGTGCCATCATCAATGCTTGGTGCACCGACGGTATCCATTGAAAAAATAAATGCTAAGGATCAAATGTTAGTCGCCTTTGAAGCGATGGAAAAAACCTTAGGTAAGACCATTGCCGCTACTTTTCCGATTGAAGTCGGTGGATTTAATTCATTGATTCCTATCCTCGTTGCGGCACAAAAAGGGATTCCCGTGATTGACTGTGATGCAATGGGACGGGCTTTTCCCGAATCGCAAATGGTCACTTTTTATTTAGATGGGTTACCTTCTGCACCGAACACCCTTGCCGATGAAAAGGGCAATGTGGCAATTCTATATCCACTCGATGGGCGTTGGTCGGAACGATTTGTTCGTCCTATTACCGAACAAATGGGCGGTTCAGCCGCTATTTGCGATTACCCCATGAATGGTAAAAACCTGAAGAAAAGTGCCCTACCCGGGACACTTTCAAAGGCGATTAAAATAGGCCAAGCAATTCGACATGCAAACCAAAATGGTGACAATGCCGTCGATGCTGTGTTGAAAATTGTGAAAGGATATCGCCTGATCAGTGGCAAAATTATTGATATCGAACGAACAACATCCGGTGGTTTTGCTACCGGTGGTGTGACCATTGAAAAGCTGCAACGTCGGTCTGATCAAACGGAAAACACACAGGTGTATGTACATTTCCAAAATGAATTATTATTGGCGCATTATGGCAATAGTAAAGCTGATATGTGCGCTGAAAATTTATTAGCAACCACCCCAGATCTTATCTCTATTTTAGATCATGAAACCGGTCATCCAATCACAACGGAACAACTTCGCTATGGTCAACGTATTGATTTAATTGCTTACCCCTGTGATCCGAAATGGCGAACCATCAAAGGCATTGAAGTTGCGGGCCCCAATTACTTTGGCTACGACCTAGCCTACAACACCATTGAATCACTTATCGCCAGTAGAAATAATTCAGGAGCATGTCATGAATAAAGCGGTTTTTCGTCTCGGCATAGACGTCGGTGGCACTAATACCGACGGGGTTATCCTAGACGCCTCACTTAACTGTATTGCTAAAATTAAAGTCCCCACTACAACGGATATATACAGTGGGATTGATAATGCAATCACCAGTTTGCTCACCAAATCACAACTACAGGGCGAGCAAATAACACATGCGATGCTTGGTACAACGCAATGTACCAATGCCATTGTAGAAAAACGTGGTCTAGATCGCGTCGGCTTGATCCGCCTAGCCCTACCTAGTGGCAGTGCTGTACCACCATTATCTGGCTGGAGTAAATCTTGGCAACAGTTATTAGGCGAACACTTTTATCAAGCACATGGTGGCTATGAATATAATGGCCAATTAATTGCCGATATTGATAAAGCTGAAATTCAAACATTGTGCGAGAAAATGAAAGGTAAAGTTGACTCGATTGCCATTTCAGGCGTTTTTTCTCCGGTAAATGGGGAGCAGGAAATAACCGTTTCAACATGGATTAGTGAAATATTGCCCGACGTTAATATCTCCCTGTCTCATAAAGTCGGTAGCTTAGGCATGTTAGAACGCGAAAACGCGACCATTCTCAATGCCTTGTTGCGAGGAATAGGTAGCCGTTTTGTACAAGGATTTTGCGATGCGTTAACGAACCACCGGATCCATGTCACCCCCTATTTTGGACAAAATGATGGCACATTAATGTCTAAAGAATTTGCTCTTTTGTATCCTATTTTGACCGTTGCTTGTGGACCTACAAATTCAATTCGCGGTGCAAGTCATCTAACCAAACTGTCGGATGCCATTATCGTCGATGTGGGTGGTACTACCAGCGATATCGGGGCATTAAGCCATGGTTATCCACGAGAATCCTGTGCCGCAGTGGAACTCGGTGAAGTCAGAACCAATTTCCGTATGCCAGATATCCTTGCACTAGCAATTGGCGGTGGAACACGGGTTGACATCAGCTCATTGGATATTGTTCTAGGCCCAGAAAGTGTTGGTCATTCTCTTATTAGCCAAGCATTAAGTTTTGGTGGGGATACCTTAACGTTAACCGATGTAGCCCTAGCAACAGGCCAGATGAATTGGAGTGATAATACACCGCTCCAGCCCATTAATGTGGATACGAATAAGCTAAAACAGATCTATCAGCTAATGGTCGAACGCATTGAAGAAGGTATTGATAAGATGAAAACCTCATCGGCACAGGTACCGGTTATTTTAGTTGGAGGAGGAAGCGCACTCATGCCAGAAAAATTTATGGGCGTAAGTGAAGTTATTCGACCGAATCATTTTGAAGTCGCGAATGCAATTGGCGTTGCCTTGGGAGAAATATCAGGACAACTCGATAAAGTCGTTGCGATTAATCCAACGCAACGAACACAAATTCTGACTGAATTAATTGAACAAGCCAAAAACATTGCCATTGATGCTGGGGCAAGTCCGATCGGTATTAGCGTGATTGAAAAAAGTGAAATCCCGCTCAGTTATCTGCCCGGCAATATGGTCCATGTAAAAATAAAAGCCGCCGGACAAATCAATTAATAACAGAATCTTATCGTCATCCAACGGGCAGCGATTAACAACGGCTGCCTCTTACCGACAAAATCGCCCTAGGTTGCACTAAACAAATTATCAACCACGTAGGGACGTTTTTTAACAAGAAACCATAGAACCCCTGCTGTTGCCCCAATCACTAATTGAATTGTACCTAAATTATGTATTAACGTTTCTGGGTTCAAGGACACAATCATCATCCCGATTGAACCACAAATCATGCCCGAGAATTGAATAATTGCCACGGCTGAACCGGTGTCTTGGGTTTGTTGGTCTAACATCAAATTAGTACCAGGCACACGCGTAATAATCACCATCATAGTGACAGGCGCTGCAATCAAACCAAATATCCACGGTGATACATGCCCAACACTAATCATTAACAAACCGCCCAAGGTCAATAGACAGAAACACAGAGTAATAATTTTTCTAACCGATATATATTGAGATAATTTCATATAAATAGTCGGTCCAAAGGAGGCACAAAAAGCATTTAACCCAAAGGCATAACCAAACTGCTGCTCTGTCAAACCAAACCCATCAATATAGATATATGAGCCGGCACTCAGAAAAGCCATCATCGCCATGGGGGGTAATGAAAAGATCCCTAATAACGATAGAAAACGCGGGTTCTGACAAACCACGCCTAAACGTCCCCAGGATTTGAAAATTGACCCCGTTGAACGACTATCTAACGTTTCTTCATAAAATAAAGCAATAATGGTAGCAAACACACCAAATACAGCTAATGCGATAAACATCATCGGCCAGGAGGCTATTTTTAACAAAAAAGCCCCGAGAACAGGAGCAACCATGGGCGCAATAATGACCAATGACATAATCGTTGCCATTATTTTTTCACGCTCACGACCACTGTACATATCTTTGACAATAGCAGTTGCGACCACGGTAACAGCGCTCCCACCAAAGGCTTGTAATAGACGAGATCCAATCAAAAATTCAATACTAGGTGAAGCTGCGCAGAGTAAACTGCCGACGATATAAATCCCAATCCCCAAAAGTAAAATAGGCTTACGGCCAAACTTATCACTTAATGGTCCCCAAAATAATAAACCAAAGGCATAGGTGACGAAGTAAACACTCAATGTGAGGTTAACCATGGTTTGCGTCGTCCCGAAAATTTCAACCATTTTAGGTAGCGCGGGAAGATATAAATCCGTCGTAAGAGGAGGAAAAGCACTGATCATCACAAGGAAGAACAGTGTGCCTTTATTGCCTAATCGATGTTGTATTTGTTTCAATGGTATATTCCTATGGAAAATAATTATAAATTGTGATTAATACGTTCAAGTAAATCACGAAATGTATTTGATTCTTGTTGAGAAAATCCATTCATCATCTCAGACATCACTTCTAACTCAACTTGATCAAGACGAGTAAGTAGTTTTTTTCCTTTACTGCTCAAGTGTAATAAAACAGCACGTTTATCTTCTGGGTTTTCCTGTTTAATAATTAGCCCCTGTCGCAATAATCGAGCAACTATCCGCGCTATTTGTGCTTTATCTTTATTCATGGACGCAACCAACATTTGTTGAGAAGTACCATCTGATTTTAAAATTTGGCCCATTGCAATATGCTCTAAGGGTGAAAATTCTACATTTTGACGTTTAACTTCAGCGCTCATTTTGCAACGAATGTTCATATGAATGACACGTAATGCATGATTTATTCGACGATAATCTGACAAATTAACTCCGTATAATGTAATAAAGGGATGATAAGATCCCCCTTAAATATAGTTGACTCAATCATCTAATTTTAACAGGTTAGTTGATTCGATCAACTAATTTGTTGCAGTGTCAATATCGAGGAGTATAAATATATGAATCGTGCAGAAAGGAATCATTAAAATACGAAAAGACTAAGCAATTATTTATGCCTAGTCAGAAACACGCTAAAATTATAATTGTTGTTTAAATTGTTCACCAAGTTGTGATAATTGTTGAGCTGAAATGACTTCAACATTATCGGCATCCAACACTTCACCCTTTTTAATCAACACCGTTCTCGGAAAACCATGCCCACCAAATTTTTCAGTAATATCTTGATGATCCAAAGTTAAATAAACATTACGTACATCTTGCACATTTACGTTATAAACTTGAATATCATCTCTTGAAAAGTCTTCAGTAAAATCAGCAATATTAACGGCTTGCTTTGTACAGTCTGAGCACCAAGCGGCAACGATGTTAACAATAAACGTGTTTTTAATGGCCATAAATTGTGTGATTTGTTGCGGCGTAATAGATTTAATCATCGGCTTTATCTCTTGCGAATAATAGTAAGTAAAGGCTATTCTTACTAGGTTAGACACATAAGTCTATTAAATATTTAAACAATGGGGATTTACATGAGATTAGGTGGAAAATTAATTGCGAATCCGAACGATCCGCTCATATGGGCTGAATCGTTGATTAATAAAGGTTATCGGGCAGGTGTTTGCCCACTAAAGGCGGATGCTTCAGACCAACAAATTGAATTATTACTTAATACCGCCCAAAAACACGATCTGCTTATTGCTGAAGTCGGAGTTTGGAATAGTCCCCTAGACAGAGACCCTGTCATTCGCGAACAATCTATTGAATTTTGTAAAGCCCAACTTGAATTAGCTGACCGAGTCAATGCAAATTGTTGTGTAAATATTTCAGGTTCAAGGGGTCCGGTTCGTAATGGCCCCGATAAAGAAAATTTCAGTGATGATACCTTTGAAATGGTTGTCGATACTGTCAGAGAGATTATCGATGCTGTAAAACCCACTCGCACCTTTTACGTTTTAGAATGTATGCCTTTTATGATCCCGGACAGCATTGAGTCCTATCAACGTCTGCTTAAGGCGATTGATAGAAAAGCCTTTGGTGTCCATTTTGACCCGGTTAATATGTTAATCACACCGCGTGATTATTATGATAATGGGAAAATGATTAACGCATTTTTACAAACCTTTGGCGATAGGATAAAAAGCTGCCATGCGAAGGATATTCAAATTCAACCGGGATTTCCCATTCGCATTCAAGAAGTGCAAGCAGGTTTGGGTATCCTTGATTACCGTACCTATATTAAAGCAATCAATAAAATAGACCCCAATATGCCGCTGATTATTGAGCACCTTCAAAGTGAAGAAGAATATCAAAAAGCAGCGGAATATATTACCCAAATAGCACAGGCAGTCAGTTAAGCATCAATGGCGTCTACCACTAATTTGAGTGTTGACTCAAACGACCCCGTTGCACAAATAAATAAACCATGATGACAAAAAACACCATCGGGAATACCGGCTACCTGAGAAAATTCGACATCCCGTAACCCAGCCCAAGTTTTTGGAAAATCTTTACGGTTTGCAAAGTCGCCAGGCGCAGCGGGAACTGCTCGTGCGTACCATTTCTCACCATTGGGGAAAATTGCATAAAGTATTGATTCGTTGTTTTCACTGTTAAATAAATGCTCAGTCCATTTACACCCTTCAGGTAGGACAATATAAGCAAGTTTCTTATCTAATGCCTCTTTAAGAGCCGACTCTAAACCAGTACGACTATTCATCCAATGCGTCGCTTGCTCAATTGCCGATTTAATTAATGAGCGCGCTCGCACGACTTCACCAGCAAAAACCTCATCGGCTTTATCATTATCAACTGGGTTCATCATACCAATGGATCCCGATAAGGATATTTCACGTGTATCAGCAAAGTCTTCAATATGTGACGTTAGGGTAACGCCATTATCTATTGCATCAAATTGTCTGATTAAACGTTTGCAAACCCGATCTGCAATCACTTCGCTACCACAAATTTCTGCACCATAATGCTTCCAAATAAGCCCGATAGAAGACATCTTTAATCCATCATCATAGGCAGGACCATCTTTAAAGTGATGATCATAAATTTTTTCATCGTGATTATAATAACCACCCACATCGACTAAAAAATCACATTTAGCCCAGACTTCTGGATCACGAGAGCGTTGTATTTCATACTCTGGGTACAGCATTGATAAAGAGGCAACGGCAAAGACATCATCCGCATGAAATGCACCACTATGTGTTCCGATTATTTTTTTCAAATTCATATTTCCAATTTTGTTAGCACTAAAATAATTACTTATTGTATCGTTTTTAAAGCAACGAGACAGTGCTAATTGATAATGAACTGAAATTTAATGGTCAATACAGAAAACCGTTTATATATACCCGTTACCATTCAAGATCCAGAAATCAGCAAGACAAGAAGTGAGCAGATTCTAGGCATAAAGGTGAAGATCTAACGGGTTAAACCGAGACTTTATAACAACGAAGATGTTTGCCTCTCGTCTTGCCCTGCGGGTCACTAGCTCGTTTCTTATAAACCATGGCAATACTGCGTTATAACATTCGATAAGGACTAGCCATTAAAGATGTAAAGTCTTGTTTTTACATCTACCGATAGAGGATTAACGCAGTTAATCGCTCGAAAGGTCATCATGTTACGCCTTGCCTTGGTATCCGAGCTAGTGACTGATAAACGCATCTTAATTGGTAACGGGTATAAGTGATTTTCTAGTTTTTATTAATAACACTAAAAAATAACTACCGCCAATCACCGAAACAACCGTACCCGCTGCAATTTGTACTGGATATCGAATATTTTGCCCTAACCAATCGGCTAGTACCATTAAGATGACACCGAATAACATCGCAATCCAAAGTTGAGTTTTTGCTTTTTTGGCGCCAGATAAAATCGCCATGTGTGGCGCTAATAAACCAACAAAGGCAACCGGTCCCATGGCGGTTGTTGTGACAGCGCACAGTAATCCCACGACAATAAATAAAATAGCAAAGATGACGGATACATTTAAGCCACGTGATTTAGCAAAGGCTCGACCGGAAGATAAAATGGTTAACCATCGGCTTGTTAGCAATGTAAATGCAGCTAATACACCAATTACTACCGCCAATATCAGCGATAAACCAGGTGTCGCCCGATAGGTGGATCCCACTAACCAAGTTAAAATCGCATAGGTGTCTTCGTTCCCTTTGATTAAAGAGAAACTCACTAAGGCATCAATTAATGCGGTCAGTGCAATCCCAGTCAAAATCATCATTGAAGGAGCATATTGATTACGTTTTCCCAATATAAGCAACAACAATAAAACCGTCATACTCCCCGCAAATGCAAGCCCAGGGCCGGATTTAAATACATTAACACCAAGAAAAACACCCGCTGCAACTAACGTAAACGTAGCCCCCGCAGACAGCCCTAAAATATCAGGGCTAGCAAGTGGATTGTATATAAGACGTTGAAGAATCACACCGGCTACCGCCAATCCTGCACCGACAGATATGGCCGTTACTAAACGTGGCCATTGTAACTGCCATGCAAAATGATCAGGTATTTGCCAAATCCAACTTACCGCGCCTTCCATCGTGGTTCGTGACAAAAACACGGCAATTAATAATGTTCCAAGCAGCATTATTAATAATTTCATTATTTGCCACTTATTTATCACCTGTTGGGTATGAGGTAATGAGAGCGATAAATTATCCTGGGCAGTTAATTGTCGACGCGTAAAAAGAATCAAAGCAGGCGCCCCAATTAACGCAGCCGCAGTGCCGCTTGGCACCATCTCAAAACTCATCTCACTAACAAATAACGCAATCATATCAGCAACTAATAAAAGAATAGCGCCTAACAATAAACTTGATATTAATTCAGCACGTGGTGTTCTTGCGCCTAACCCACGTGCAATATTCGGTGATAGGAGACCAATAAAACTAATGACACCAACACTACTAATGGAAACCGATACCAACCAAAGACAAATAAATAATAAACTGCAAAAGGCAGGCATAATATTTAATCCTCTTGCCTGTGCTCCCGTCTGCCCTAATCTTAAAATGGCAAGTACCCTTGGAGCAAAGGCAAGCAGTAATACAATCGGGGTTAGCTTTGGTATTAACCAACCTAAATTATCCCACCCATTTTGAGCAAGGTCCCCCGCTCCCCAGATAAATAAGCTTTTAACGTATTGTTCATTCAATAAAACAATCGCCGTTGCCACCGCACCAAATAAAATATTAATGGCCATCCCAGCCAAAATAATAGGCAAACCTGACATGTTTTTTAGACCAACAATTAAGATAACCACCAGCAATGTCAATATTGCACCTAATAATGCCACTAGCGATGCATAATCAGCCATAACAACAGGAAACCAAACACTCCCGATCACCATCGCTAACCAGGCTCCAGAGGATGTTCCCAATGTTAATGGGCTAAGCAAATTATTTTGCGTTAATTGCTGTAAAACACTGCCCACTAAACCGAGTGTTCCCCCTACCAGTACCGCCATCACTATTCGCGGTAACTGCGATTGCGCATACACAATAGCCGCAAAGCTGTCGTGTAAATTCATTTCAAAGGAAAATCGATGCACTATTGCCCATTGTTCAGATAAAGACAGTGAATGGCCTATTTGCAAGGTAAGAAAGACACAGAACATCATTGCCGTAAGCAATAACACAATCCGATAAGTGTTAGTCATGATGGTGCCCCCCTTGTTTCGGGGCAATCGCCAATAAACTCATCGTTATTGCCTCAGCGCTATAACCTAATGACATTGCACCACCATAATTCCAAACAGAATGAACACTATTGATCCGTCCATTACGCACAAAGGGCATGGCCTGCCAAATAATAGATTGAGATAATTTTTTCTGTTGCTCAAAGGGATTAAAATACAAGGCAATACCATTTCCGACGTGCTGTAGGTCATTTAATCGTATTTGGGTAACGCCCCATTGTGTATCGGGTTTCGGTATCGCTGAACTAAACCCGAGTCGATTTAATACATATTCAACCGTGGAATTACCACCATATAGGTAGACAGATGTTAAACTAGCAAAACGAAAAACAGCCACTTTCGGTAACATTTCTCCATACGCTTGCTTTAATTGTGCAGATAACTGTGTAAAACGCGCATCCATTGCCGCTAACTTTTGTTTGGCTAATGCCGATTTATTCAATACTTGTGCAATTTTCAAAAAGTTTTCAATGGCAGTATCCGCGTTATTATGATCTGCACTGTAGGTGTTTAATAATAGTACCGGTGCAATGCGCTCTAAACGGGTTAATAAATGTGCCTGAGCAGTGGCAATAATAATCAAATCCGGCTTTAATTGTGCTAAACGAATAAGATTAGGCTCTTCTCGACGGCCAATATCCTGTATTGTTTCAGGTGCAGCAGGTTTGACTACCCATGTACGATAACCGGCCACATCGGGCATCGCAATCGGCGGCGTATCAAGTTCAATTAGTTGCTCCGCGATATCCCAATTCAAAGTGGCAATACGTTGTGGGATATCAGCAGAAAAACCGGCTCCTCGGCTATTTTGTATCTCACCCTCGGCGTTCGCCATACCACACATTATGCAAGCAGCGATTAAACCTAATACCACTTTTAACATATTAGGGCGACCTTACAATCACAGGTTGGATGATCAATGAGCGTCACCGATGTTGAATATAATGCCGACAGTAAGGTTTCATTAGCTAACTGTTTCGTTTCCCCTTTAAAGGCAACTTTCCCATCCTTTAATGCAACCACTCGATTGGCATAACGAAGTGCTAAGTTTAGATCATGAATAATGACAATAATGCCACATCCCGTGTCTTTATTTAGTTTTTGTAGTAATGACATGAGTTGATACTGATGTTGAATATCAAGCGCCGAGGTTGGTTCATCTAACATCAAGATTTGTGATTGTTGTGCCAATAACATCGCAATCCACGCACGTTGTTTTTCTCCCCCCGACAATTGATCGGCCAAATCCTTTGCATAGTCAGAAACACCCGTTTGTTGCATGGCTTCATGAATAATATGCTTATCTTGGTGATTCCAACGCCCAAGCACACCTCGCCATGGATAACGCCCAAGACGCACTAATTCTTCAACATTCAATCCGGCAACATTGGGGAGTTGTTGTGGTAAATAAGCCACTTTCTTTGCAAGTGCTTTAGCGGGGTATTTACTCACGGGTCGATTATTTAATAATACCGAACCCTGCTCCGGTGAAAATTGATCCGATAATAGATTTACAAGTGTGGATTTGCCAGAACCATTATGACCTAAAATAACGGTAAACTGATCGTCTTCAATCGTCAGCGCATCGATATCTAAAATAACACGCCCTGCTCGCTTAACTTTTACATCTTTTAATTTGTACATCACGTTTCTTTTTTAATTTAGGACAATTTGCACATACAGTTGTGCCATTCACTTTGACAACTTGGCAACAGCTTGTTCGCCAATAGTTAACGTTAGATTGTAAATATTCAAAACCATCAATAAACCGATGTGATAAGCCAAATGCACTTAACCATAACTTCGCATCCACTAATAATGCTGAGGTTGTCATTTCAGGCATCATTTTTTGTACATGCTGCAAAGCAACCATCAAACTATCGGCAGTCAACTTGTTACTCATGCCCGGCCGACAGCTATAAGCCTGACATAATTCAAGTCGCCAATCTTCAAATATGGCATGTAATTGCCTACCGATAGAACTAATTAGCTGTTCCCGTGCACCACTTATTCCGATTAACGACGGCACCCCATAACCCGCTATTTTTCCTGACTGATAGACTTGACTAAATCCCGTAAAATTCGGTGCAATATTTAACTGATAAATACCAATAAAGGCGAGGTATATAGGCTGCCAGCAAAGTGAGTTCCAGATATAGGTCACGCGATAAATATTATCGGCCTCTGGATGATATTGTTGTAAATGGTGATAAAACTGCTCAATAAGTGCGCCATTATTTCGGTTAACTGAAATATCACCAACTTGCCAGGATTTAACCCGCCCATTTAAGGTCGGTATAAAATGGGCTGCAACTGCTAATAAAGACGGGCAGTCTTTTTCAATTAAATTAATAATGACCTCCTATTTATGCTTGTTTAAACCACTGCGCCGTAAATAGGTCACAGTGATCTAACCAACCGTTATTCACTAAAGATTGAATTTAACACCCACTTCGACGGTACGTTCTGCACCGTACCAACAATTCTCATCGTCATAACAGGTGAAATACTCTTTATCGAAGGCATTATTCACACTGACATTCAATTCAGCGCCGGATAATGAATAGCTTATTCCACCTAGGTCATAACCGAGTGATAAATCCGTTACCATATAATCGGGTACCATTCCTTCGGTATTGGTTGCATCCATTTGCATTTCCCCGACATAACGAATACCTGCACTTAAACGAGTACCATTAAGCAGACCATTATCGATATGGTAATTAGACCAAACATTAGCAGCATGTTCAGGTACATATATGGGGGTTGTCCCCTCGAGCCCATTATCACTGTCCTTAGTAATCTCCATATCGGTGTAAGTGTAACTCGCTGACACATCGAAATTATCGGTTATCCACCAACGTCCCTCTAACTCAAGCCCCTGGGAACGGATCTCGCCGACCTGAAGTTGATCTTGATAATCTGCAGAATCGGGATCTGAAATGACAACATTATTTTTCACAATATGAAATAGAGAAACGGTCGCCGTTTTACTGTAATCGGCTGAGTTATATTTAATACCCGCTTCAATTTGTTCACCTGTTTCAGCATCGTAGGATTCGCCAAAACTACTTTGACCGGTGACAGGTTCAAAGCTCGTCGCATAATTAATAAAGGGCGATAACCCATTTTCAAATTCATATAACGCGCCTAAACGATAAGAAAACTCACTGTCATCGGCTTCGGTAATTAACTCGTAATCGTAGCTTCCAGAGTAATCACTTTTACTTTTATAGGCATCGAAACGTCCACCAGCAATCAACACTAAACGATTAAGACGTACTTGATCTTGAAAATAGGCGCCTAATTGTCGAATAGTAATGATATCCGTATAAGAAGCTGACTCGACCAAGGCATCGCGGTCAATCATGTCATTGTCTGGATCAAAAATATTAAAGGTCCCGAATTGACTCGTTGCACCATAGGATTTATAGGTAGATTCGCCTTTCATATGCTGATAATCAACACCCAAGAGAATATGATGATCAACACCCGCTAGGTTAACGACACCGGTTAATTGGTTATCGATAGTGAAGCCCCTTAATTCTTCATCGGTGCTGTAAATATAACGATCTAAGTCACCGGTGGTTTCATCATAACTGTCATAGCTATAGGTATTTTCCTGGAACAAATCAGCATCGGTATAACGCGCATTTTGTAGGAAAGCCCAGTTACTATTAAATTCATGGTTGATTTTATATCCGACCATCAACACTTCACGTTCAAAACTATTCCAATTCACGTCTCCCACAAAGGTGCTAGGGGAAGTACTCCCATTCGCATTACTAAATAAGGACCCAGAGGAAGGTAACGATGAATTAATCCCCATATTCGGATCATTTTGGTAATAAACATTTAAGTTAAGAGAGGTTTTCTCTGAAAGCGCCCAATCCAATGAAGGCGCAATCACATAACGCTCCTCTTCGGTAGTATCGACTTGTCCATCTTTTTTACGTGCTAAACCAATAAAACGGTAAGAAACTGCACTTTCGCCTATTTGGCCCGTTGAGTCGATCGTCGCTTCGCGTAAATTACTCGTACCAAGCGTTGCGCCTAATGCTGTATTTTGTTCTTGCTGTGGCGCTTTAGCGATCATATTGACCATACCACCAGGTGGCATTGAACCATACAGTACAGAGGTAGGCCCCTTGAACACTTCAATTTGTTGCAAAGCAATCGGATCTATTTGCGGTTGTAGATTCCAACCTTCTAAGTATTGCAAAGCAAGACCATCGTAATAACTTTGAGTAATACTAAAACCACGGATCATAAAGGTATCGTACATCGTCACCGATCCGCCCTTGGTTTCCGTGATAACGCCCGGCGTATAACGTAAGGCTTCATTTAATGATTGGGCGCCACGTTGTTCCAGTAACTTACCATCAATCACGTTAATTGCCTGTGGCGTTTCTTCTGGCTGTAGAGCCGTTTTGGTGGCTGTATTACGATATGTTTTCCCTAATATAGATATGGTTTCTATATCCGAGTCATGACCTTGCGTCTCAGCAAAAGATTGAGATGAAGTCATCAGTGTAAGTGCAACCGAACTCGCTAATAGTGATCGCTTAAATGTGGGGGTATTTGCAATGATTGTCATAGTTATCTGCTCTATTATAAATCCATTAAATTAATCGATAACGATTATCATTTGCATATTATCTATTTTTTTAATTAAAACTTAACAATTTGGTGCATTATCTCTGCTATTCAGACTCATATTGAAACAATGCATTATAAAACAGGCAGCCAATATTCAGCTTGTAGCGGATGTTTTTGCTGATTTTTTGCATACACTTCAAGTTCACTGGACTCTGCTAACTTATATTCTGATTGAGGTAACCAAGAAAACACAAACCATTCAACGGATTTTGCGAATTGATTTATTGGCCCATTAAAGGACAGCACGGCATATTGTTGTGCAGGTAATTGCACACAATCTGCACCTTCAAAACGTTGTTGTGAACCGGCTAAATACGTTAAACTGCCAACGAGATCCGCTTTGCTTTCAGTAATAACACCAATAAACTGCTCAATAGTAGGATTTTTATATTGATAAGTTTGTTCAAAAGATTGCCAAGCCTGTGGCACGGTTTTCATATAATCAGGATTATCGGACACTAACCCGTTAATTTCACGCTCAACACCGAAGATGTTAGTGTCTGGTAGGTAGTCAATCCGCACTTGGACAAACAAAGCATCGAAGGTGTCGGTATCAAATGGATTTTTTATTAATGGCTTTTTAATCCCGTGACTTACCCCTCTTTTTTGGTATTGCTTAGGACCAATCTGAAAATAAGATTTAAACGCCCGACTAAATGCCATTTCAGAACTAAACCCGAGCATCAGCGCAATATCAATCATCCTATGTTGATTAGATAATACTAACTGCGCCGCCTTGGCTAATTTTTGTTCTCGTACATAACATCCGACACTTTGTTGGGTACACTCTTGAAAAACACGCTGTAATTGCCATCTTGACCAGCAACTTTTAGTCGCTAATTCATCTAAAGAAAGGGGCCGATGTAATGAATTGTCGATATAATCAAGTACCAACTCAATTCGGCTAAGTGATGAAGCACTCCTTGTTTTCACGATCTTATCAACGTCCTATGCTAATTAATTTCAGTTCTGTATAAACAGACACAAATAAACCTCATTATAATGCGAACAATTATCATTATCAACATTTAAGAAGTTAAACGCTATGATTGTTGAACCGTTTCTCGGGGAGCAAAACCAAATGTTTTTTTAAAAGCATTGGTGAAATTAGAGGGATGACGGTAACCGGCATTATAAGCAGCTTCGGTAATACTGATCACTCCCCTTTCCAATTGCTGTCGAGCAACCTCTAACCGTCGGCGACGAATATAACGTTGAATGCTATAACCCATCGTATGCTTAAATTTACGTTGTAAACTCGATAAGCTCATCGCAGAATATTGCGCCAATTGTTGTACTGAAAAATGTTGATCAAGATTCGCTTCAATATACTTCAACAAATCATCTAATGTTTTATCAAAAGGATCGACTTTACTATGTTGATTTACGTTAATACGATCTAATGTCTCACTATCCCCTTGCTTACATTGTTTAAATATTTCATACAGTAATGATTTAGTCAGCACCTCGATATGCATTTTGTCCATAAAACTTTCTGGCGTGCCGAGTTTAATAATCTCGTTGGCTAAGGTTAACATGACCTTATTAAGCTTGATCACTATATGGTCTAGATGATGTTGAATAAAGGTACTGAGCGGATCCATTAAACCAACCCGACTTTCAATCCAATGCAATGGCAATGTAATGTGTAATTTAACAACGTTATTATTTTCGTGGATCAATCGACAAAAGGTAACCGGCCGAGCTAAATTCACAACTACGGCACTATTTTCCGATTCTGCATCCAAATGAAACATCAGATTGTCGTAGCCAAAGTCTAATTTCCCCCGTAATAAAATAGTAATATTCAAGGACTTCTGTGCAGTAGCAATAACATGGAAATTAACCAGCTCTTGCGTTATGCCACCATGTAGACAAAAACCATTGGGCACCTGATAGGACAATAATTTACCTGTAACCAAGGTCAGATGTTGCGCTTGCCTATCGGATATAAGGTACTGTGTATTATTTTTTTCTAAGCAACGTATGAATGTCCCTTTGCTAAAGTTAGCCGTTAAATTGTGTTTGGTAGTCATGTGCTTTTCCCTCATAACATAATGGCTGTTTTGCATAACTAATTATGCTGTCACCGCGTTATCCTTTTTCTTATTATAAATGCGAATAAGTATCAATACCATTTATAATAAGGGAATAAAATGAAATTAGCACCAAACAAGCATGCAAAAGTGTATCTCGCCGTGATGTTAGCTATCAGTACGCAGGTAATAGCCGAAGAAACATCATCGGACGAATCCGTTGTTGTTTGGGGAACCAGCGTAGCCAGCAACTCTGAATTTTTGGGCGATCAAGATATGTCATTAAAACAAGCGGATCATATGTCTGATTTATTACGAGATATACCCGGTGTTGATGTAGGGGGTACACATTCATTGACACAACGTATCAATATTCGCAGTTTTGGTGAAAGTGATTTAGATATTCGTTTAGATGGCGCATCACAACATGCCAATATGTTTCACCATATTGGTAATTTAACGCTTAATCCTGATATTTTAAAATCCGTTGATATTGAAGTGGGTAATAACTCCGTCACACAATCATCTCTCGGCGGTTCCGTTTCCTTTGAGACAAAGGACGGTAAAGAGTTATTACGCGCCGGGGAAAAATTTGGTGCACGTGTTTACGGTGGTATTGCAAGTAATGACAATCAACAGGGTTCATTAACCGTCTATGGTTTATTGAGTGATAATGTGGATGCGATGGCCTACGGTAATATTGTTGACCGTGATAATTTTGAAGATGGTGATGGCACAGAAACCTATGGCTCCGCAGGACAAGTTTCCAATGCGTTATTTAAGATTGGCTATGAGCCTTCTATTAATCATCGATTTGAACTAAGTTACGATATGTACCGCGATAGTGGCGATTATAATCCGCGCCCAGATATGTCCGGTGCAACAAACCAAGCCTTCAGTGATGATCTACTGATCCCAACGGATTATGATCGCGATACAATTACCGGTTCCTATGAACTAACAGGTGCGAATACATCCGGGAAAGTAACACTGTTTAGCAGTGAAACAAAAATAACACGTGATGAATCCGTAATGGCAGGTGTTTGGCCTGAAGACCGTGTCTCTGTTAATACGGCAACGAATCACAATATCGGCGCCAATGCTCAGTTTCAATCTCAACTCGCGATTGCGAATTTCAATAATCAGTTAACTTACGGCGTTGATCTGATCGACCAAAATACGACTAGCAGCTATGGTGTTGTTAAATTTATGGAAGAAAGTACACGCTCCAGTGCGGTATTTATTGAAGATAAGATTTACTTTACGCCCGATTTCTCAATCACAGCAGGGATCCGCTACGACAACTTCAATCGTGATGCAGAAACCAGTGATACTACATTTAATGATATCACCTGGGGATTAGCAGCAGATTGGGACATCAACGATAATTTCAGCGTATTTGCAAGCACACGGAGTTTGTTTAAGGGGCCAGAGTTACTTGAAACCTTTATCAAATATCAAGATGTAACCTACTTAGATGAAGATATAAAAGCGGAAACTGGATTAAATTCACAAATTGGCGCGCGTTTTTCTCAATATTTCGGTGCTCATATCATTAGCGCAAGTGCAACCGTATTCAAAACAGATATTAATGATTACATTGCTGAAACCTGGGACACAGATGGTTACCTCATTGAAAATATCGGTGACGCAGAAATTAAAGGGTTTGAGATTAGTACAAGCTATGGGTATAACGCGTTCCTGTCAAAACTATCCTATTCTCGCTCAGAGTCTAACAATACAACAACCGATACGGCATTGCTGGATGGCAATGGTCGTAGTATGGATGTTGGAGATAGCATCGCATTAACCCTCGATTACCAAGCAGATTCAATTAATACGATATTTGGTTGGACATCTACCATTGTACTTGAAGAAGATAATGTTGAAGCCGACAGTGATGTCAAAGAAGCTTACAACACACATGATTTATATGCGCAATGGACCTCATCAAGTATTGACGGACTACAAATCACCTTCGGAATTGATAATATAACCAATGAATTGTATGTATCCCATGCATCAAGAACTGGCTCAGCTAAAGGTTATGTATTAGACGATTATGAACCTGGTCGTAATTATAAATTATCAGCTTCCTACCAATTTTAATGTTTATCGCTCATCGCCCCTGCTGCGATGAGCGCTCCCACATTTGTAAATCATATAGATCATTAAATTTTTTAAGATCATAGTCTTGCACAATCAATCAACAACAGTATAATGCGAATGATTCTTATTACCGACAATTAAATTAACTATAAATAGTTCTTAGATCAGGTAAAAGAACGCTTCGTAAAACAAGGAATAATCAAACATGTTTTACAGTAAAACAATCATAAAATCAGAAAACAGTGCGCATTATCTAAAAAGCCTCTGTCGTCATTTCGCAAGAAAAGTGCCGGCAACATGGGATGATCATCAAGGTGAAGTCAATTTCGCGATGGGGAATTGCAACTTTACACTCATTGATACAAGCGATGAGTTGGAACTGGTCTGTAGTGCCGAAGCCATTGAGCCACTGGCAACGGTAAAAAAGATTTTGGAGCAGCATATATTAATGCTTTCACGAAGAGAAACCATTGCGCTGATTTGGTCACATGATAAATCAACACTGGAATAATTAATCGGACAAAACGGACAAATAATGCACATAAAACATCTCATTGCCAGCATGACACTTATTATGACTGTTCAGGCAACTAGCGCAGCGTTAAATCAATCAGAATCCATTGAAAAATCGATTCTTAACCATGCGCAACAAAGCCAAAAAACCATTTCAACCAGTGCTGACAACAATCTTGAATTACTGAATGAGATTAAATCATTGAAGGAAAACATTGACCAGTTGACCGTATACCAGCAGCATTTACAACGACTGTTAACAAGTCAACAAAATGAGTTATCTAGCCTCGATATTCAACTCAATGAACTCACTGAAACGAAGCAAAGTATTGTCCCATTAATGTACAAAATGCTCGACACATTAACTCAGTATGTCGACGATGATTTCCCCCTACGTAAAACAGCAAGAAAAGCACGTGTTAATAGCCTCAAAACGCTTATGGTGCAGGCTGACATTGCCGATGCAGAAAAATATCGTCGGATTATGGAAGCCTATCAAATTGAGCTCGATTATGTAAATAAACTGAGTGTATATTTAGGCCCAATCACCGTTGATAACGAAGAAAAGCAAGTTGAAATACTTCACCTCGGACACCTTTCATTAATCGCTCGTAGTTTAAATAAACAACATTATTGGGTATGGAATAATCAACAACAGCAGTGGACATCATGGGAAAAAGAGACTCAGCAATTAGCTCATGCGTACCTCGTTGCCAATAAACTTGCTTCACCCGCTTTGCTCTTCCTACCTTTATCTATCGCAGAGGTAAACCAATGAACCGTTACTTAATCCCAATATTGCTTTGCTCATTGGTTACTTTTACAAGTCATGCCGAAACGAACTTATTACAAACAACGCAACAAGCTAAAAAACAACAGCAAAGCAGTGAACAACAACGTGTTGCTGAATTTAAAGCGATTGAAGCCAAAAATCGTGCAATACGCGATAAGCTTCTAGCAGAAAAAGAAGCATTACAAACTTCTATTGATCAACTTAGCGCGCAATTTGCCGACAATGAATTACAACTATCTGAAAAAGATAAAGCATTGCATTTAGCATCGGGTAGCTTGGGCGAATTATTCGGGGTTGTCCGTCAGGTAGCAAAATCCTTTTATAATGAACAAAGTGACCGTGTAACAAGTATTGGTCAAACAACTGAAATAAAGGCAATTTCTGCCATTATTGATGCCAAAACATTACCTTCTCGGGAACAGTTATACACGCTTTGGCAAGCGTTTATGAACCACATTGATTCAAGTGGGAAAATCGTCAAGATTGATGTTCCGTATATTACTGAAAATGGCACCAAGGAAACGAAACAAGTCACCCGTTTAGGTGGATTTGGCCTTATTGATGATCGGGGATATTTAAACTGGTCAAGCAAAGAAAATATCGCAAGCCATTACCTTGTACAACCGGAACCGGCACCTTCAGCAACGCAATTAGACAATAATTCCCTGATTGCGATTGATCCGAGTAATGGCACATTACTGGAGCAACTTGCCCTAACCCCTACCTTGTTCGAACGATTTGAACAAGGTGGCGTGATCGGCAAGGTCATCCTTGGTTTCTTAATCATTGGTTTATTATTAGGTCTTTGCCAAGGCGGATTTTTATTTTATAACAAGCTGAAAATTAACGCCCAATTAAAACATAAGGAGCGCATTGGTAATAACCCTCTGGGGCGTATTTTAGGAGTTTATAAATACGATAAATCACCCAATGTAGAAGCGCTAGAATTACGTCTTTACGAAATTGTGCTTGATGAGCAACAAAAACTTGAACGTGGTTTATCCATGTTAAAACTGTTAGCCGCCCTTTCCCCCATGCTCGGTTTATTAGGTACGGTAACAGGGATGATTGAAACATTCCAAGTCATTACCCAATATGGTAATGCAGATCCTAAGCTCATGGCCGAAAGTATTTCAACCGCCCTAGTCACGACGGTATTAGGTCTGATTGCAGCGATGCCATTATTGTTCCTTTACAATATTTTAAATGCCCTAGCGGATAATGTGAGAACCTTACTTGAAAAACAAGGTTTAGGGTTAGTTGCTCAACGAGCAGAAGAAAACAACGGAAGTGGCGAATCATGCTTAGCATAAGTTTGATTAAAGACGCAATCATATTTGATTCTTTAGGCCAATTTATGGATAAAGGCGGCCCGGTTTTATGGTGGTTAGCTGCGCTTATCTTTGTTTTTTGGTTAATCGCGATTGAACGAATATTGTTTGTGCTGTTTATTTTTCCTAAACGCCAACAACACTGGTTAACACAATGGAAAATACGGCATGAGCATCAATCCTGGTATGCACACAAACAACGTGATGCTTGGCTAAGTCAAGCGCATCTTTTACTTTTTCAACACTTGCATATTTTAAAATGCTTAATTGCATTGTTCCCGATGCTGGGGCTACTTGGCACCGTAACGGGGATGATTTCAGTCTTTGATACCCTATCTATGCAAGGTACGTCTGAGCCAAAATTAATGGCTGCAGGTATTTCTATGGCCACACTGCCCACCATGGCCGGTATGGTAGCCGCTTTGGCTGCCGTATTTTTTTATTCGCAATTGTTTTCCATGATGGAAAAAAAAGAATTACATCTGGATAAGTTATTAAGGAGTCGAGCATGAGATTAGGTAGTCGCAGAAAAATCCAAGATGAAGCTGAAATTGATATGACGTCTATGCTCGACATTGTCTTTATCATGCTTATTTTCTTTATCGTCACAAGTTCCTTTGTTAATGAGTCCGGTATTGAAGTTAATCGACCACAGGCGACGAATGCTGCTAGCCAAAAAGATGCTGGCTTATTTATTGCCGTCACCGCTAAAAATGAAATATACATTAATAAACGTGTTGTTGATAAAGAACGTGTTCAGGCAACACTAGAAAATTTATTAATTGAACAACCTGAATTGTCATTGGTTATTCAAGCAGATGAATACGCCTTTAATGGAACCGTGATTGCGGTCATGGATGCAGCTAAAGGTGCTGGTATTACTAATATTGCACTGGCGACGGAACAATAAATAATGCGCTTATTTTTCTTTTCACTCCCACTCGCCTTGGCAATTAGTTATGCACTTATCGCAATGATGGCGTGGATGGTCGACCTTAATGTAAAGCAAGACAAACCAAATGATGCGCCTTTAACCTTCGATATTTTTATTCCTGAAAATGAAGCACAAAGTCAGCGTATTAACCGTTCTTTACCCGAACCGCCAACGGAAAAACCACAGCCACCTAAAGCGAATGAAATGCAACCCGCTGCCACGGTTGCCTCAACGCCTACAGCACCAACACCACTACCTAAAATAAAATTAAATTTAGCGGTGCAAGGAATGGAAATCTCAGCTCCCGAAATGCCACAAAATAATAAAGTAGAATCGGTCACACCAAGCACAGCACTACCCGTCGCTAATGTTTCTGAAAATCAGATGGCCATTCCACAATATCGAATGGAGCCCAAATACCCACATCAAGCTTTAAAAAGAAGAATTGAAGGCTTTGTGCTTTTATCCTTTGATATTGGTGTAACAGGTCGCCCTGAAAATATACAAATTAAAGAGGCAAATCCACCAAGAATATTTAATCGTGAAGCAATACGCGCATTAAAAAATTGGAAGTACCAACCATTAATCGAAAATGGAGAAGCCCGAGTCTATCCGAATCAACAGATAAAATTAGAGTTTAAAATCAAATGACCAGAAGCAAACATCGCCTTATTTTAATCCTATTTTTTTGCGCTACATTGTTGTTTTGTTTTACGGCTAATGCAGCCCAGTTGAGCCATGCGACTGCAAGACAAATTCAACAGGCCTATGAGTTACAAAATAATAATCAGTATACGCAAGCAATTGCATTACTGAATAAAATCAATACCAATGTTAAATACGATCAGGCTTATATCAATCGTATGTTAGGTTGGTTATATTGGCAGAAACAACAAACCAACTTAGCCATTAAAGCCCTCACTAAAGCCGTCGATGCAAAGGCATTGGTTGATGATGAAGGCGTGAGTACGCAACGTATGCTAGCGGATCTTCTACTCACAGAAGGTTACTATCAACGCGCTGAATCGCGCTATTTAACGTTAATCAAAGAAGTTAATGATACAAAATCCCTTTCACAACTTTGGTTACGTGTCGCGCAAGCACAATACCAACAACAAAAATGGCCTCAGGTAGAACGCGCTATTGGAAGCCTGTTTAAATACCCAAAAAAACCGCAGGTAACCCCTTTAACTATGTTATTAACGGCGCAACTAGCACAAAAAAAATGGCGTAGTAGTATTGTAACAACCCGAAAAATACGTGACCTCGAGCCAAACAATATTCTATGGTGGCAACAGTTAAGTAATTTATATTTATACATCAACGATAAAAAAAATGCCCTCATTACATTACAACAGGCTGATCGCGCTAGACTTGTATTAACTAAACAGCAAAGAGAATTAATGGCTAATTTGTATGCCGATGCGCAAGTGCCCTTCAATGCAGCTTATTTATATAACCAGCTTGATGATCTCGCAACCACAGAAACAAAACTACATCGCCAAGCAATCTATTGGCAATCGGCAAAGGAATGGGATAAAGCAATCGCGAGTTGGACTAAAGCGGCAAAATTCAACAACAAATATTATTGGTATATAGCACGTTTAAACCTACAACTTAATCGCTATCAATCGGTATTGGCAGCGCTTCAACATCTCCCTAAAAAAACCAATCAGATGATGATGGTCAAAGTGCAAGCACTTAACGAATTAGGTAACACCGCATTGGCCCTTACAACGGCCCAGCAAGCTCATGCACAAAACCCAACAGACCGTAGTTTGAATTGGATTAAATATCTGACCAATAAATAAACTCAGTTGTATTTCTAAAGGCGTAAAACTAAATAGGTAAAAGCTATTACAATTTACCTCCCCCAATAAAAGATCGAATAAAATTTGCGATTTACTTGCGAATTGGTTGACAGATACAGTCAAATTAAATGATAATGCGAATTGTTATCATTATTATATGGATGTATTGTGTTATTTCGTGGGTTACTTATTTTATTCGGTTTAAATCAAACCCTCGCTATAGCACTCGTGCCTCAATTGGTGAGCTTTCTCGGGTTATCCAATAGCAGTCAAAACCTAGCGATTGTTACCTTAATAATCAATGTGAATTTATTAACCTATTGGCTAGGCACCGCTTTTTGGGGTGATCTTGTCAGTAAAATAAGCATTGTAAAATGTACCCGTATTGCGAGCATCGGCTTTCTATTCAGTAATGCCCTATTCTGGTCCGCCCTGTTTATTGTTGAGACCCCCTCATTAATGTTTATCGCATTTAGCCGTTTAGCATTAGGATTATTCACCAGTGCTTTTATCATCTTGGCACATTCTCATTTAGCACAAATTACCAATACCAGTTTTGGTCAACTAGCAAAAATCAGTGGTGCCATTACCCTTGGCAGGTTAATAGGACCAAGTCTCGTGTTATTACCCTTTTCGATGGAATGGTTACTACTCTTCCCCACAATAGCAACGGGACTATTTATCCCCTTCATTTTTTTTATGACTAACACTGAACCTCATAAACCTGCTTTTGAAGCGCCCTCAAAACCAATTAATTCTCCAAACTTTGCTTTAATCCTGATCACAGCCCTACTGACGACTATATTAGTCAGCACTGTTCAGTATTTTATACTTCCGCTGTTATTTGAAATGGGGTATGAAGGCGTACTTGGAAGTAAAGTTTACGCGGCACTATTACTCTATTTAACCCTGACTGTTATTATTTATCAGTTTTTTGTATTACCGCGATTAACACCTTATTTATCAATTATCCCCGGTTTAATCATTGCAGCTTTACTCATAAGTTGCACTTTATTCGTTGTTTCACTGCATAACGGGTTGCTGCTAATTATTGCTTTAACCATGTTAACGTTTGCTATTTCAGCACTTCCAAGCTGGTATAGCCAAAAAGCCTATGAGCATAACCAAACATTGGCAATCCGTGCATATCGTAGTAGTCGTATTGCTCGCGCTCATACGACTGGGCACCTGTTGGGCACGGCGATTTCAAGCCTCACTTTATACCTTAACCTCCCGCTTATTATACCAATCTGGATATTCAGTTTGTCCCTTATTGGTTTAATTATCACGCTTCACAAACACACCTATTTTAAAGCTAATCGATATTTAAAATATTCAACCGTCAACAAGGAAGATCATGAATAAAGTCAATTCATTAAAAACCAAATTAACGCCCATTGCATTAGCATTCATCGCTTGCTCAGGTCATGCTGCTAGCAATCTTGATACTATGGTGGTCACCGCGAACAGTACCGATACTACTATTTCAGATGTAGCTGCAACCATGTGGGTTGTTGACCAAGCACAAATAGAAAAAGAAATTAATACTGGTGCCGATTTAAAAGTGGCACTTGGACGATTAATTCCTGGGTATGACTTTGGTGGAGAAAGCCGCACAAACTACGGTCAAAATATGCGAGGACGCTCGGCGTTAATCATGATCGATGGCGTGTCACTTAACTCAACCCGCTCTATCAGTCGTCAACTCGATAGTATTTCTCCCTTTAACGTGTCCCGTGTGGAAGTCTTATCGGGCGCAACGGCTATTTATGGAGCCGGTGCTTCAGGCGGTATTATTAATATCATCACCAGAAAAGCAACGAGCAATGAAACTAAAATTGAATTACAAGTGGGTGGTTCATCTGGTTTCAACACAAGTGAAGATGTAAATAAAAACGTAGCCATTGCCATTTCGGGTGGCAACGAAAAACTACAGGGACGTCTATCTGCATCCTATGAAAGTAATGGCGCAAGCTATGATGCGAATGGCGACATGATCATGCCTGATATTACACAAACGGATATGCAATTTAATGAAACCGTTGATATTTTGGGTAATGTTGAATTTAAGCCCGATCAAAATCAAAAAATATCGGTTACAGCCCAATATTACAACAGCGAGCAAGATACAAAATACACTCCGTATATTGGCGCCTATTTATCTGAAGTCACCAGTAGTAATGATATTACCATTAGTGATGATTTAGCGTTAGATGAGCAACCCAGTACAGAACGAATGATGCTGAATATTCAATACAATAATAATAACGTATTAGGCCATTCATTATTAGCACAGGCTTATTATCGAAACGAGTCAATGCAATTTTTTCCATTCCCAAGCTTTGATGCCTATAACAGTAATGGATATTATTACCTCTACGGAGCCTCGGTACAAGAAACTGAAGTCATTGGTGCAAAGGTTTTACTGAGCAAGCAAATTAATAATATTGAATTAAATTATGGTATTGATGCTTCTACAGAATCCTTTACTGCTGATTGGCGTGTTTACGATATCAGCACTGCATTAACATCGGGTGGCACATCCTTTACTCAAACCGACTCGGTACAACGCTACCCAAATGTTGACACCCAAAAAATAGGTGCATTTTCTCAAGCGACTTGGGAAGTTAATCAAGACTTTAGCTTATCAGGAGGCATGAGATTCCAATATATAAGCCATGAAATTGGTGATTATACGGGAATATCACAACAGCTTGTTTACGGTGATACTGCGGATGAAATTGAAGGTGGAACAACCCATTATACTGAATGGCTAGCAAATCTGAGTGGTATCTACGATCTTAATGCAGAACAGCAAATTTGGGCTAACTTCAGCCAAGGTTTCGATATTCCAGATCCTGCAAAATACTATGGCAATGGTACCTATAGTGGTACAACATTAGTCAGCAGTATTTCCGTTGCAGATAATGAACTAGAAGGCGTAACAACCAACTCACTTGAATTAGGCTGGCGTTTAGCAAAAAGTAAGATTGATTTACAGTTTGCCGCTTATTATTCGTTATCTGACAAAACGACTTCCTATGATTCTAGCACCTATGCCATTGTCGTTAATGACGATCAGAAACGTATTTACGGGATTGAAGGACAAGTGAATTACCACTTTACGAATGAGTGGTATGCAGGTATTCAAGGGCATTTAATCAAAAGTGAAACAAAAACTAATGGAAGCTGGTCGAATTTAGCGACTGAAACAGCTAGCCCATCTAATGCTCTGATCCGTGCTGGTTATGATAACTATGCGTATGGTGCAGACCTTCAACTACAAACAATCGCAAATTATGACGATGATGACGGTGGTGAAATTAATGGTTATTCACTCGTTAATTTCAGTTCATACTACACACTGCCAGTCGGCACGGTTAGCTTTGGTATTCAAAACTTACTTAATAGAGACTACTACACGCTTTGGTCACAACGAGCACAAATACTTTATGCTGGATATAACGAAAGTTTATTTGGTTTTAAAGGTGAAGGCCGAACATTCGCCGTTAACTATAACGTAGAATTTTAAGGGGCGACTGTGTTTAATTTTACAGGTGTATCCCTCCAACTTGGCGGGAATCCTATCTTAAAGGAAATGACAGGTAAGATTGAACCGGGTGCAGTAACCGCTTTGCTTGGGCCAAATGGCTCAGGCAAAAGTACCTTACTCTCTCTTTTGTGTGGGTTAACGCCCCCAACAAAGGGTGAAATCACCTTAGATCGACAATCTTTATCTTCCTTTAAAGCGGCAGTGCTTGCTAAAAAGCTGGCATTACTACCACAACGTAATCCCGTACCCGCAACATTAACCGTCTCTGATTTGGTTGCCTTTGGGCGCCATCCACATCGACCTTGGTATCAACGAGTCTCCAAAGAAGATAAAGAGATTATTGATTGGGCAATGCAAGAAACGGGTATTACAGGTTATGCATCTCGTTTATTAACGGATCTGTCCGGTGGTGAATTACAACGTACTTGGTTAGCTATGGTGTTAACACAAAATACGGATATATTGATGTTAGACGAACCGACCTCATGGCTTGATATATCCCACCAATTGAGCTTACTAAAAATTGTACAACGACTGAATAAACAACATAACAAAACCATTGTTTGGGTGTTGCATGACCTTAATCAAGCGCGTCAGTTTAGCGATAATGCGATTTTAATTAATGAAGGGAAAATTATTAATCAAGGGGATATTCACGACGTTGTTAACCCCAAGGATATCAGCACCGTCTATCAGACGAAGGTGAAAATGCATTCATTGGGTCAACAACAAATCCTATGGCCTGAGGAACAGCTATGACAGCTTTTTATACTCGACTAATACTGTCTGGCTTATTTATATTTACTAGTCATTTAACCTATGCTTCAACCACGGTTTGTTTAACCACCTGTGTCGATTTATCGAAACCTGCGTTGAAGGTGGTTGCATTAAACTGGACTGCAGCAGAAATGCTGCTTTCTTTAGAGATTGTTCCGATTGGGATTACTGAAGGAAAAGGGTATCGAAAATGGCAAACCAATAACCCAACACTTCCCGACACTGTTTCTGAAATTGGACGTCGTCAAGAGCCTAATTTAGCTGCAATCGCCAAACTAAAACCCGATTTAATCATTGGTTATGAATTCCGTCATCGTCATATTTTACATTCACTGAACCAAATAGCCCCCACGCTTCTGTATCAGCAGTTTGGTAATCTATCACAACCTAATTTTAGTTATTTTGAAACGTCCCAACTGGTATTTTTGACTATCGCAAATGCAGTTGATAAAACAGCTGAAGCCGAACATATTATTATGTCACTCTCGCAGGAATTAGAAATGCTTAAACAGCAATTGGTCAAGGCAGGCTTGGAAAACAAGCCCGTCAGTTATGGCAAATTTGTCGGGATGGGGTACGGCTTAAGAATGTTCAATAACAAAAGTCTCGCAGGTGAAATAGCACAACAACTTGGCTTGCAATATACCTGGGAATCGGCCTTGCCAGGCAAAGATTTTACCCATTTGCAATTAGAGCAATTACCAGCGTTACATAATACCCATCTGATTTTAGCCGGCAATCAAGTTGATAGTGAGCGCATGATGCAATCGCCCGTTTGGCCCTTGTTGCCCTTTGCGAGACAACATAACCTTTCACATGTCCCCCCTCTTTTTAGCTTTGGTGGCCCTCGGTCATCGTTAAAGATGGCACACGCTTTTACCGATTCATTACTAAACTGGCAGAATAAAACCAATGATTAAATCACTTTCTCTCAGTCTATTAACGCTTATATTATTACTTTCTGGTTATTTATTTTTTCATCCAACCATCAATGATCCGATACTCACACAAACTATGCTTGCTAATATTTGGCAGCCAACCGCATTTATCGCACTGTTAACAGGCGCTTTATTGGGCAGCTCTGGGTTATTAATTCAAACCACCCTTGATAATGATTTTGCATCCCCTTCAACACTTGGCATTGCTTCCGGCGCATTACTCGGTGCTGTATTAATTAGAGTATTCATCCCTGAAGCAAATTTAACCCTCGTTTGGAGTGGCGCATTATTGGGTGCTTTATTATTGTCGTTAATGGTGTTGTTAGTTAGCCAATTAATTGGAGGCGGTAAACTGCCCGTTATATTAATTGGCATGGCACTTGGCCTTAGCGCCGGCGCCCTTTCATCGCTGTTCTTATTGTATTTCGAAAATCAAATGGATGGATTGTTTTTATGGGGAAGTGGACAGGTATTGCAAACCAGCAATAGTACATTGTTGCAAACATTAACGCCCATAGTCGGAAGCTTATTATTAACCCTATTAGTACTGCCGAAACTCGCTTTATTTTTATTAGGCGATACCCATGCTGCAAGTTTAGGATTAGCAGTAAACCCCTGGCGATGGGCTATTTTATTACTGGCTATCGTACAGGCAGCACTTGCGACTTCTATCGTTGGAATGATTGGTTTCGTTGGTTTAATGGCCCCCCATTTAACCCGTTTGCTGCTAACAAAGTGTCAAAATGGTGGTCGTAATATTAGTTTTCAATGGTTATTAACATTGTTGATTGGTGCTATGTTAGTACTCGTCGCCGAATGGTGTTCTAGAAGTTTATTATTTTTAGGTTACCGACTTCCTACAGGCGCATTTACTGCATTATTAGGCGCCCCCTATTTTATTTACTTATTATTTCAACGCAGCGGTCGTGCATTAGCGGCAACCGAAAGCCAAAACATTGCCTTAAAGCCCCTATTACATAGCAATCCAACAAAGATTTTAATTATATTGAGTGGTTTACTCCTTATCACTTTATTTTGTTGCCTTGCACCATTCACTGAAGTAGGTGCAATTTGGACTAATCTGCGCGTACTTTTGGCAGGTCTCGGCGGACTTGGAATCGCATGTGCTGGTACGCTTTTACAAACCTTATTCAAAAACCCAATGGCAAGCCCAGATATTTCCGGTGTCAGTGCATTTTCTATTTTAATCATAGCGTGTGTATTAGTTGTCTATCCAGCAGCGAACCAACTCACACTGGTTATTGCGGCACTTATCGGAGGCGGAATTGTAATAGGATTACTTTCCTGGGGAATCAAACAACAATTAAGTGTTTCGCAACTCGCGTTGTTTGGGATTGTTATCACGGCATTTGCGGGTACGGCAACACAAATATTACTGACATTCGGCAGTTCCACTGCATCAGTAACAATGATGTGGTTAGCCGGAACAACCTACGGCGCCTCGTTGGGTCAAATATTCCCATTGGCAATAACGCTAATTACTACCTTTATTGTGCTTGTGCCCTGCTTACGTCATTTAGATTTAATGCCGCTCGGTGAAATTTTACCACGTACACTCGGCGTCCCCTTAAAAGGTCAACGCATTGTATTACTTAGCATCGCAGCAATACTAACCGCTATTTGTGTTGCCAGTATTGGCGCAATTAGCTTTATTGGTTTGCTTGCGCCTCATTGTGCAAGACTATTAGGTTTATACCGACATACCCACTTATTACCAGCATCGGGCATTACCGGAGCCATTTTATTAATTTGGGCAGATAGTTTAGGGCGTAACCTTATGGCGCCGAATGAAATACCCGCAGGATTAATGGTATCGGTGTTGGGCAGTGTTTATTTTCTCTTATTATTGTTAATCGCTTACCGTAAAAAATCATAATTTAATGGATTACACGATATGAATTCAAATAATCAATTGTTAGTGATGAAATTAAAACACTTTACGGCACCTTTTATCCCTGACCTGAGTTTTTCAAATCAAGGTGCAGATTACTTATTAACCAATAACAAACTCAATTGGGAACATGATCAACAAATCGTTGTGGATTTATATGAGCAGATCAAACAAGCAACACCTGAAGCCGACAATAGTTACTGGCTTACCCGTACTTGGACATTACTTTGCTGGCAACCAATCTATATTGCGATTGTGAGTATTTATGGCATAAAACACCTGCCGAATTTTGCGGCTTATATACAAGGTATGAAAAACTCAGAAATGCGCGGCATTTGCTTTTTATCCTGTTCATTTCAATCGGGATCAACCCCGTTTCTTATCCAACAAGCGGGCCATCAATTAACAGGTAGTTTTGAATATTATCGACAATTACTTGATCAGACTTATCGATGTAGACCTGGTTATACACAGGCCTTATTAAGCGATATGTTAGTCATTGCACTACAACAATTAAAGCAATATAGTCCCGATGACTTATCTGCTAGCTATATTGTGGAACAGTCTGCATTGTGGTTAGAAGCCTTTAATTTACCGCCAATATCGGATGGAAATTTAGTTATCGATCAGATAAGTAAAGAAATTATATTTACCCGAAAGAGTTGTTGCTTTGTGTATAAAAAAGCAAAGGGTAAATTATGTAAAAATTGCCCACGCGTATAAATATACAATTAGTTATTGATGTCTTATCTATTTTACTTTAAAAAGTAAACAAACATGGCTTAACAATGTTATATTATAACATCTAAGATTAATGACTAATCGAGTGACGATATTTATGAGTGCAGAGCAAAATATACAATTTACAAGCGGTGACCATGATCATCAAAGCTGTATGGCCACGGCGATTGCCAAAGCAGAACAAGTTTGTGAACAACGTAATCAACGATTTACAAAATTAAGAAAACGCGTTTTCGAGCTTGTTTGGCAACAACATAAACCCATTCGTGCCTATGACGTGCTTGATCAGTTACAAAAAGATGGCCGTGCTGCGCCACCAACCGTTTATCGTGCACTCGATTTTCTATTAGAACTTGGGTTAATTCATCGAATTGAATCAATGAATGCATACGTTGGCTGCAATGATCCTGAACGACAACATGAAGGACAGTTTTTTATCTGTAATGATTGCGGTGCATTTGTTGAACTTGATTCAACCCCTATTAATAGTGCAATCAGCCATTCTGCTGAACGCAGTGGTTTTGAAATCCAGCAACGTACTATTGAAATTAAGGGTTTGTGCCCTGAATGCAAACTTAAGATAAAATAACGGTTAATGTCTTCTTGATATTCAAAATACGGCTAAACACAATGAACTTTATATTATTTACATCATAACAATTGTAAATAATATATCGAATCACATTGATTTATTGTATCTTTTTTGTCTTATCTTCAAAGAGTTATCAATATCGGTCATGACGATCGGTGCCTAAAATAAATAGTACTTTTTTTAATTAATATGGTTCACTTTTTAAATGTTATATTATAACATCTCTGAAAAATCATATTCTCTATAACCCATTGAGAAAAAAATGAATAATAACGAACAAAATATTTCCCAAGATGACAATGACAGCACATCTCTTTTATTACTCAGTGCAACGATCCGTTTAATCGGTGCACTTTCGATTGTTGCCGGCCTATGGTTAGTATTAAGCAAATTACTTTAGTGGATTGAGACATGATTAATATTATTGATTTGTGTGTCAATTACAAAGACTCACGTGCCCTGGATGGGGTTTCTACAACAATTAATAAAAGCGACTTAATTGCTGTTGTTGGGGCCAATGGCGCCGGTAAATCGACCTTACTTAAAAGTATCATGGGACAATTAAAACCAAGTTCTGGCCGTATTGATTTAGGCCAACTAACGCCAAAGGATATTGCTTATTTACCACAAAGCCATCAAATTGATCGTAAGTTTCCTATCACTGTACGCGAATTTGTATCAGCGGGCGCTTGGCGTCGAACGGGATTTTGGCACATGTTTAGTCGATCGGAAAAAGTATCTTTAGAACAGGCTCTAAATAAAGTAAACCTAGCAGGTGTTGAAGAACGTCAAATAAGCGCCCTATCCGGTGGCCAATTCCAACGTATGTTATTTGCAAGAATGTTAATGCAAGATGCAGAAATATTATTATTAGATGAACCCTTTGCCGCAATTGATGCACAAACGACGATGGATTTAATGGACGTCATCCACGATTGCCAAAAGCAAGGTAAAACCATTATTACGGTAATACACGACCTAGGATTGGTTAATCGCTTTTTCCCTAAGGTCATTTTATTAGCAAAACATCTGATTGGCAGTGGTGAAACAGAATCAATTATGACGGGTGAAAACCTATCTAGGGCTGGATACCAACATATTGCCTACATTCCAGAGCCAGCGCCTTCGATTACTAAAATAGAAACGGTGATAGAACCTAGCGCTCAATTACCCATCAAACAACCCGTTAACCCAACAGCAGTTTGCTCAAACCCTGCTCACTATGAGGAAAATGCGTCGTGATCACGGATCTTTACAGTTTATTTATTGAACCCTTTATCGAATTTTCTTTTATGCAACGTGCTTTATGGGGTTGTCTCGTTTTGAGTTTAAGTGCAACGCCGATTGGTGTTTTTCTGACTTTACGTAAAATGAGTTTAACCGGTGATGCGATGGCTCATGCGATTTTACCCGGTGCTGCCATTGGCTTTTTAGTCGCAGGTGTTTCCATTACAGCCATGACCATTGGTGGCGTTATTGCCGGTTGTGTGGTTGCGGTATTAGCCGGTGTCGTTGCACGCCATACTAATGCGGAAGAAGATTCCAGTTTAGCTGCATTTTATTTGCTTTCACTCGCCTCTGGTGTACTTATCATTTCAGCGAAAGGCAGTAATTTAGATTTATTACATGTGTTATTTGGCTCTGTATTAGCGCTCAATAATGATGCACTTATCCTATTAACATCCATCGCGACAGTTTCCTTAATTTCGCTTGCGATCCTATACCGTCCCTTGGTATTTGAATGCGTAGATCCAGCATTTTTCAGATCCGTCAGTAAATTAAGCTCAGTCGCCCATTTTAGTTTTTTATTATTAGTGGTATTAAATCTTGTTGCCGGTTTTCATGCTCTAGGCACGTTAATGGCAGTGGGTCTGATGATCCTCCCTGCAGCCGTGGCACGGTTTTGGACAGAAAAACTCGGTACGATGATCGTTATTTCGTTTATAACATCACTCATTAGCAGTTATTTTGGTTTATTCCTGTCTTATCATGTGAGTTTTGCAACAAGTCCAGCCATTGTTCTTGTCATGGGCTCAATCTATCTTATTTCGCTGCTATTTGGTAAACGTGGCGGCGTACTGACGCATAATTAATCCGTTCTATTTAACTTAACAGTAACAAGGAAACACCATGACCTTTAAAATAACGAAACGCGCTTATTTAATGGCCTCAATTGCACTTGGTTTAGGCGTAAATACAACCGCATTTGCAAATGATAAAATTCCCGTTGTAGCCAGCTTTTCAATATTAGGCGATCTTGTCTCACAGGTCGGCGGTGAACATATTGATATCACAACACTAGTTAAAGCGAATGGTGATGCGCATGTTTATAGCCCAACGCCGAAGGACGCACTTGCTGTACGTAAAGCGAAATTATTAGTTATTAATGGGTTGCATTTCGAAGGTTGGATGCCACGCTTTTTAGAATCTGCAAACTTTACAGGTACCACCGTTGTTGCATCGAATGGGATTGATGTGATTGAAATCGGTGAAGATGATCACGACGAGCATCACGGTCATGATGATCACGCTGACCATGACGAAGATCATCACGATCATGCTGACCATGACGAAGAACATGAAGAGCACGCTGACCACGATGAAGACCATCATGATCATGCTGACCATGACGAAGAACATGAAGAGCACGCTGACCACGATGAAGACCATCATGATCATGCTGACCATGACGAAGAACATGAAGAACACGCTGACCATGAAGAAGGACATGCAGGACATCATCATGAAGGGCAAGATCCCCATGCATGGAATAGTATTGCGAATGTTAAAACATATATTAAAAATATCGAAATAGGTTTAAGTCAAGTTGATCCAGAAAACAGTACTGATTACCAACAAAATGCACAAGCATACTTACAAAAACTCGATAAATTAGAAATAGAATTACATCAAAAAATGGATACCATTCCAGTTGCACAACGCAAAATAATCACCCCACACGATGCATTTGCCTATTTTGCCCGTGACTTTGATGTTGAATTTATTGCCCCTCAAGGCACAAGTACAGAATCAGAAGCAAGTGCTTCGGATATGGCTGCAATTATAAAACAAATTCGCGACGAAAAAATCAGTGCCGTTTTCTTAGAAAACATTTCTGATAATCGAATGGTTGAACAAATTAGCCAAGAAACCGATGCAAAAATCGGTGGAGAATTGTTCACAGGCGCTTTATCTGAACCAGAAGGTAATGCACCAACTTACTATAAACTGATGGAATACAATGTTAATACAATTGTATCTGCATTAACCAAGTAAACGCCGCTTAGTCGCTTATTGAATTAAGTTTATTCGACTTAATAATAGGATTAGTCCTACTCGTCACTGAACTTTAAAGCCAACACGCTTACTAACAAAAAGCGCGATCGGTTTTTAAGACAATTGACTTGTAACGTTAATCCATTAATTCGATGCACTCCCCCATTACTCATCAATATCTTTTTGATTAGTAATGGGAATAAACTGATATCTACTATTCTATTTTAAATACACAATAAATAAGCAACTATGAAAAAATATCTTCACTTAAACCAGTTATTTCTTATCTCTGTGTTATTCATTCCGCTTAAAAGTATTGCCCATCCACATTCCTGGGTTGAAATGAAAACCGAAATTGATGGCAATGCCAATGAAATACTGGGCTTTAAAATGGAATGGACATTCGATGCCATGTCATCGGCTTATATGACCGATGGTTATGATCTTTCCCCCCAATATAAAGCACTTTCCCTACGTGTAATAGCCGACTCGGTTATTAAGAATATGTACAATGAGCATTATTTTACGTATTTTTATGAAGGTGAAGAGCCGGTCCGATTTAAAGCAGCAATCAACACCAAACTCACGCAAGAACGTGCAAAGGCAACGTTAAGCTTTTACTTGCCACTATCAAAACCGCAACCAGCCACGGGTGACACACTACGATTACTTATTTTTGAACCAAGCTATTACGTTGATATGTCTTGGGGTTCAATTGCTGATATCACCTTATCACCACAATTAAAACACACCTGTAAGATTGATTTAATTGAGCCGAATCCGACTACTGAACAAATCAATTATGCCGTCTCCTTACCAACAGATGCAGATCCTGATAATGCATTGGGTCAATTATTTACGCAAACCGTTCGCTTAAATTGCAAAAAATAGAGTCATATATGGAAAATTTACTTCACCCTAAAAAAATGATGGCAATGCTATCTATTCTATTGTTGTTTGTCGCTGGTTATTACCTTTGGCAAGCATGGCCGACCATTATGCTACAAAGCATTAAGTGGCAACGTATTGTTAATGATGAACTCAGTAATCTACTTTATGAAGCAAAAGAAAATCAGTTAACCTCCGCAGTTTATTTACTCGTATTAAGTATTCTTTACGGCGCCCTTCATTCGCTCGGGCCTGGACATGGTAAATTAATTGTCACGACTTTTCTGGCGACCCACCCAAGTAAAGTAAAACATAGTTTAATTTTGACCATCGTTTCCGCACTAATGCAAGCTGTGGTAGCCATTCTTTTAGTTTCAATTTTGGTGTTTTTATTTAACAATTCGATGCGAGATGTTAATGGAAAAACCGTTGAATTAATTAGCCTCAGTTTTCTAATCATGGCTTTATTAGGCGCGTTCATTATATTTCGTGCTTTAAAAAAACTATATACAACATTTAAATCCACTCAAGTTGAACATGTACATCATGATCATCACGAACATGACCATGACGGACATTGTTGCGGGCACAAACATTTTGCAAGTGCTGAAGAAATTAATAATGCAACAACTTGGCAGGCCTATGCAGGAATTATTGTGAGTATTGGGATACGACCTTGTACGGGTGCAATCATGGCTTTATTGTTCGCCAACGTTATTGGCATATACTGGCTAGGTGTCGTCAGTGCGTTTATGATGGCGATTGGCACTGCAATAACCACTTCAACCATTGCATTATTAACTATTTCAGGCAAAAAAATGATCAATGGATATTTAAATCATAATGGAAATAAAAATGCGACCCGTAGTACATTATTACAACTAACTGGAGGGGTAATACTACTGTTACTGGGCTTATTATTATTTATGACTCCTACCATTGGCGTCTCACCTATGCTTGCATCTTAATACAATACCAATCGTAATAATTAGCTGATCTATTTTGCTGGTTAAAATAGTTATTTTCTCAGCGCATAAATTTAGATTTGTGCCTATACTTAAATAAACCTTATTAAATATGTGGTTTATTTAAGTATTCAGTATCTAATACTAAAGGAGGGAAAATGGCTAATTTAACACAAACTCGTGCTATCGATTTTATCAGTTTATCATCGAAAGCATTGATAAATGATCTTAAGGAAGCGGCCACCTGTGACGTTCGCACCGTCTGTAGGTTAGCTTGTCATCGATGTCCGTATGTTGTTAATAATATGGATATGACGAAAATAAATTTAAATGGTTTAAGTAGCTATTCAATTGAATTAATCAAAAAAGAAGATCAACAACTTATGCTAAATATCACCACCGAAAACCTTGATAATTGGATTGCAATCAATCATCTCCACAATCATCAGTCTTCCTAATTTACTTAAACATATGCCATTAAGCGATAAGTTAAAATTCAACATTGATTTTCAATAAACATTTCAAGAGTGTCTCACGCTCATCTTTACTCAATTTTGCGGTAATATCCTGCGTTAAATGAAGGTGAAGATCATTATGATGACGATAAAACGCCTGCCCTGACGCCGTTAATTGTACTAAAATAGAACGACGATCAGAGTCATGTGGACGTCGTTCAATCAATCCAGCATTAACTAATTTATCAACCTGAACGGTTAATGTCCCCGTCGTTATGGCTAACCTATTTGCTAACTCTTTCATACGCATTGCACCATGGTTGCCAAGCACTTCAATCGTATGCGTCTGCGCGAGTGAAAATTCTTGGTCTTTAACGACGGATTGCTCCCAAGATGCCAATTTATCGTAAAACTCAATAATGGAATGATTCAGTTGTTCAATATGTTTCATCTTTATGTTACGCCGCCTCGATATATTGGTTTACTTCAATGGTTAAGTGATCAATTTTATCAAACTTATGCAGTATATTCTTATAATATTCAACAGATTGTGGGTCTCGACTTACAATCGAAATCATCGCTGCATAATGATCTGCACTGACTTTCCAAATATGAATATCACTGATATTGGTGTCTGTTTCTGATTCCAACTGGTTAATTATCTTTTCTTGATAATCAGGTTCAATACTCGCATCGAGTAATATCGGCCCCGTTTGCTTCATTAAACCCAATGCCCAGCGAGTAATAATAACAGCACCAACAATCCCCATTAGAGCATCAACCCAGTTCCAACCCCAATATTTACCTGCAAACAACGCTACAATCGCTAATAGTGACGTTAAAGCGTCCGCCATGACATGTAGATATGCTGCTTTTAAATTATGATCATCATGGTGATGATCTTCATGTTCGGAATCTGCATGGTTGTGATGGTGGTGATGATCATCTTTAAGTAAAAAGACACTAATTATATTCACCGATAGTCCAATCACTGCAACTAAAATGGCCTGATTAAATTGGATCGCTTCCGGTGACATTAAACGATGAACCGATTCAACGAGCATAAGTAATGCTACTAAACCAAGTGCAATCGCACTACTAAATCCCCCCAATACACTCGCTTTCCCAGTGCCAAAGGTATAACTATCATCGTTCGCATGCTTACGCGCATATTGGTAGGTAAAAATTGTTATCATAAAAGCAACTGCGTGGGTTCCCATATGCCAACCATCGGCTAATAACGCCATTGACCCATACAATGTACCAGCAGCAATTTCTATCACCATGGTCACCACGGTCAGCAATAGCACATAATAAGCACGACGTTCGCCTTGGTGATTATGACTCGTAAAATGATGACTATGTTGCCACTTCTCTAATGAATTCGAATTCATAAAAACCCCAATTAGTTTGACTGTCAAATTAAATATAATTTATATTGTTTGACAGTCAAAGTAAATGCATTTTTAACGAATCATCTGTTCTTCAACAAGTTCTGTTAATATTTGTTTAAAAGTCTCAACAGGATGCGCACCATTCACTGCACTTGTTCTATTGAATACAACCGTGGGTACCGATGAAATCCCCATTTGCTGCCACATTGATTCAATGTTAACAACTTCTTTTATTTTCTGAGGGTTATCAATTTGTTCTAATGCTTTTTGTGCATCTAAACCGACCTCTTCTAATATGCTGTGTAGTACATTTTGATCTGATATATCACGCTGATCGCTGAAAAAGGCTTTAAATAACCGCATTTTTAAATCGTGTTGTTTATTATATTGTTTCGCATATTCAAGTAGCACATGAACTGCACGCGTATTCACCATTTTCATGTCGTCGTAATAGGCAAATTCAAACCCAGCCTTTCTAGCTTGCTCGGTAATATTCGCTCGTGCTTTGATACTTCCCTCGGGTGTAGTGCCATACTTTCTTGCAGAATGCGCACGTAAATTTTCACCCTCTGGTGGCATATCAGGATTCAATTCAAAGGGTTGCCACTCAATATCAATCTTATTAGTTAAATCCAACTCACTTATCGCTTGCTCTAAATGTTTATAACCAATAATGCACCAAGGGCAAACTACATCTGAAACAATGTCTATTTTAATTTTGTTAGTCATAGATATCCTTAACCTTATGTCGTGTCGTGCAAATCGCACAATAATGTTATTAATCGTTAGTGACTAATATAATCCACCTTGAACATTTGTTCAAATAAAACTTGAACGACTGTTCTGATTCAGATATATTGAATTCACACCAACGGCGATAACCAATTCCGTTTATTAATCTGAACGACTTTAAATAGGAAAATAATATGTCTAACTTTACATCTCACACCGTTGATACTGCACCAGCTGAAAGTAAACCAATTCTAGAAGGTGCGATTAAACAAATGGGGGTTGTCCCAGGTTTATACAGCGTTATGGCTGAATCACCTGAATTAATCAAAGCCTATACACAACTTCACCAAGGGTTTACGAATACATCATTTAACGCAGAAGAATTAACCGTGGTATGGCAAACAATCAATGTTGAACATGAATGTCATTATTGTGTACCTGCACATACTGGTATCGCACATTCAATGGAAGTTGATCCAGCATTAACTGAAGCATTACGTAATCGTCAACCTATGCCAACGCCGAAATTACAAGCGCTACAAGACCTAACCCTTAGTATTGTGCGTGAACGTGGTAATGCCTCTAAAGAAACATTAGATGCTTTTTATGCAGCAGGTTACGGGCAAAAACAAGTGTTAGAAATTGTGCTTGGTTTATCGCAAAAAGTAATTAGCAATTACGTCAACCATCTTGCAGAAACACCGGTTGATGAAATGTTTGCACAATTTGCTTGGAAATAAGTAACGATTGTCACCATTAATATATACCCGTTACCATTCAAGATGCAGAAATCAGCATCTTGATTGGCAACGGGTATAACAGTACTTTCCCGACCATTTGGTCGGGATATTAACATCAATTTCCGCTAATATATTCTGTCCAAACCCTATTCTCTATATCCATAATGCAAGACTGAATATAATCCAAGGAAGTACTCAGTTAACTTATAGCAAAGCCCCTTCACCTAGTTATAATAAGCAGATCAAATATTCTTATATAAAATATGAAAATAATTAAAGGAATGTAAAATGATAAAAGCAGTATTCTTTGATATGAATGAAACCATGTTAAATTTAAGCTTACTGAAAGATAGCTTTGATAAACATTTTGAAGATAAATATGTACTAAAATATTGGTTTACGAAACTCCTTCATACCTCTACGGTGGTTGGTAGTATGAATGAATACGCAAACTTTGGGCAACTTTCTGAGGCGGTACTTGAAAGTTTATTTCATGAAAATGGAAAATTATTAACGACCGATATCAAAAATGAAATACTAGGCTCCTTTAAAAGTTTGCCGACCTATGACGACGTACCATTAGCACTAGCATTACTCCGTAAAAACGGCATTAAGACCATTGCGGTATCAAATTCATCACTTGCGATGATAAAAGAACAATTAACTAATGCGAATATCATAGAACTGTTTGATAATTACTATTCCGTTGATTCAGTCGAAAAATACAAACCCTTTAATGATATTTATGAATATGTCGCTAATAAAGAACAACTTTCAATTGAAAATATTGCAATGGTTGCATCACATGACTGGGACTTGTTCGGGGCAAAAAAAATCGGTTTAACAACAGCTTACATTAAACGTAAAGAAGAAATATTTAATCCCTATTATCCTCGTCCTGATTATTCAGACACTGATTTATATTCACTTATCAACAAATTTATAAAATAACCATTAAGTACTACCCATCACCATTCAAAATGATCAACCAGAGTGGTAATGGGTGTAAATAAGCGCTGGATAGTCAAAGACTTTATCGATTATACAACGAATTCATAGAATGAATTAATAAGATGGCGCACCATAATTATTTGCAGTGGTATCACCTTCCAAGAAACCATTTTCGATTAATGCCCAGACGGATCCGATAAGGGGAACTAATGTAATAAAAATCCAAAATCCAGACTTATTACGATCATGCCACCTTTTAATTTGCACTGCTAAAGAAATCCAAACAAGTGGCAAGGTGATAAGTAAAGTTAATATAGCAAGGGTATTTTCATCTAAACCTAACGCGCCGAAAATGACCATTAAAATACAAACAACCGCAAGCATTCCTAGACTTGATAACCAAAAAGCTTTACGCCCTATTCGTCCTTTAAAAGAAAACAAAATTTGAGGTATTGTTAGCGGCTCAGGCGAATCAGGATCTCCAAAAATAGCCTCAGCACTTTCACCATTAATAGTGAAATCAACTTTATGGCCCAATCGAGGTAAGTCAGCGCCCTTCCACCCATCTAGAGAAAAGTGATATTCATTATCATCAGCTCCTAAAATAGTACCTGAACGATCTGTTTCATTAAATACGGCCACTTTGCCTTTCATTGTTAAACTCCATTTATATTAAATAGTTGTATTGTTCAATTGAACATCAATATCTCTAATGTGAATAAAATAATCCAACCACATTGGTATAGTAAAAATATCAACATCTCAAAATAAAAATGCACATTACATTTATTTAATATCTTTATCAAATGCTTATATTTAAATATATAAAAAAAATATTACGTTAATCCAAATACGTATTTAAATTGAACAATATTTATCATTTGGCCGTTTAATAACAAAAAACTACCCGCGCTTTAATCATCCCAACCAATATAATTTTCAGCGGCATTATAACGTTCAGTTGTATGCTCAATTAACACACTAACCGCACTGCTAAATTGTGAATCAGAGGTAAACGTATAATCAGAACCTTCGGCATTAACGTAACTTTCAATCAACGTTTGATAGGTTTCAAACTCATCATTAACATTGTAAACCGTAGAAGCATCTTCATTAAAATAGGATTGAGAGAATGCTTGAATATACCCTTGATATGTTTCTTTGTAATCGTCGTCATCAAGAATATAACCAATCAAAGGCCATTCACTCGACACGATAGCGTCCATTTTCATTGAAAGTGCCCGATTACTATCAATTAATGCTTCATTATTATCCCAAGGGATCCATTCAAAGGTTCCACTTGTCGGATTATGATATAAAAAGAAATTGTGGGGCATTACCCCGTATGTATCCCAATTTTGCATAACAGAATTTGCTGCAAGCCATTTTAAAAACGTGTCAACATCAAATATCGCTTCTAAATCTGTTTTCCAACTTTCACTATCAGTCGTTCGAGATTCATCATTAATGAGATTGTATAAGTCTGTAATATCTTCATAAGTTTCATCATCATCGGTTTTTAGACCGTACTCATCTTCATCGTAAGTCCCATCGGCAAAGGATGCCGCATCGTCCTCGGGCTTGTATAAATTACCATCATCATTATCGTAATATTGAGTTTCTATAACCGTATCATCGACCTCTTCGACTAATGTATAGACACCATAATAAATATCATCCTCCTCGTCACCACCATCAACATTTAAATACAAGGCATAAAAAGATGAATGTGCACTCGCCAAACCAAAATCACGAAATAGCGCATTGGCAACTATTTCATGCATTTCCGATTCATCTTCATAATTGTTTTTAAGGTTAAGTTGCTTAAATCCATAAAAACGTTGATTTTTAATATCCGGGTATTCATCTTCAAACTCATCGAAATCTAACTTAAAGGGTAATTTACTGCTATTTGCATTGTACAAACTTGAATTACCTTTAAACCGGACTCCGACCTTGTACCATTCAGTCCAGGAGTCGCCATCATCATCTGAATAAAACACTTCAGAAGGGACAAAACTCGGATTATCAATGGAATTAAAATCGGTAGAATCACCAAGTTCTTCGGTTAATTCATCCAGTTCATCATTCATAACCGTCCAATTTTCAGACTCGATAACAATACGTAATTTCTGCACTGAATTGGTATTAAAAACAATATCTAAATTAGTAATAATATCGTCTGTATCGAGCTTTTCATGGGTTGATTCCGACCAATCAGAAATATCACTCAGTTCACTATAATAAATATCTGAATCATCGCTATCATCACTACTATCGGAAGTGTCATCACTACTATCGGAAGTTTCATCACTAACATATGATGAATCCGTGCTATCCGATGAACTCTCATCGTTACAGCCACTGATGATAAATATGCTGAAAATAAAAAGTAAGAAAATACGATAACCAGGCGCAGTAAGTGATTTCATTTATAATTTATTCCTTTTAATATAAATGTGAAATTGTGAGATAAATAGAAGATGAGTATTAATAAAACGTGTGAGAAGGCATTCAGTGCTTTTATCATAATGAAAAACACTGAATAAATATTTTACTAACTTCTTTGTCCCTGAGGTGCGTTGTCAGGACGCAAAATAAGCTGACCATTCATCTCTTCGCAAGTGCCTGTAATGGAATCGCCATTTCGCCCTTCAAATTCAGCACTATCGCCTGTACTTTTTCCTTCACAAGCCGTAATTGCTTCTGGCGGAGGCCCCTGTCTTTCTCCATTTTGTCCATTACTATCAGACTGTTTTCCTTTCTGCTCACCACTATTAGTTAGTAGCTTGTTGATTATTTTGACCGTTTGGTGGGTTATCAGGACGAAGAATGAGTTGACCATTTATTTCTTCACAGGTACCTGTTATTGAATCGCCATTTCGTCCTTCAAAATCAGCACTATCGCCTGCACTCTTTCCTTCACAAGCTGTAATTGCTTCCGGTGGAGGCCCTTGACGATCCGATGAATTTTGTTGAGTGTCATTGGCCAATACATTTTGACTTGCGAATAACAAAGTTAAAGAAGCAAATAAAGTAGCAGTATTTGTTTTCATGACTTCCCTTCCGTTTAAAATTTAGAATAAAAAGGAAAGATACACTTCAATAGAGGAAATAATAAACAGGAAATAAGGAACAAGAATGGAACCCTAACTAAATGGTAGGAGTGTCTAAAAATACACAACATTTTTTAAGACCCTGTAAATAATTCTGTGTAACTGCTTATTTATATTGCTAACAGAAGTGATTCAATCTGAACAAATTGGCGTGATTCGGTTAATCAAAAATGTTTGAGTCGTATATTTATCGATGATAAGTAATGACGTGGTCAACTAAATTCACACACCCTAGTTAAGCTACTTTTTTAAATACCCGTTCATCATTTCAAAATCATTTGGACTACAATATTCCAAGTAAGAATGAAGTCGATCACAGTTATACCACATGGTAATGTAATCCAATATATGCTGTTGCGCATCGTAGCGAGTAGCGTAGTTGTACCAATGTACTCTTTCTTGCTTTAAGCTGCTGAAAAAGCTTTCTGCTACAGCGTTATCCCAACAACAACCTTTCTTACTCATACTCCCAATGAGTCCGTTACTATTGAGTAGCTTTCGATATTTATCACTCGCATATTGAACACCTTGATCTGAATGCACAATAAGCCCTTTGGGTGGATTACGTTGCCAAATGGCCATCTGTAATGCATCACAAGCAAGGCTTGCTTTCATTCTCGGTGACATGCTCCACCCAACAACTTTTCTTGAATATAAGTCAATTATAACAGCAAGATACAGCCAGCCTTCGGCCGTCCATAGTAGAGTAAGAGGCAGAGCGTAGTCGAACTATTTCTCTGCTTCTCCTCCCCGAACCGTACGTGCACCTTTCAGCGCATACGGCTCTCCGCTTAATTGTGGCTAACAGCCATTGCAACATCACTATAGCGAGACGTAACAGTATTTCTAATTTCATCTCTAAGGTAGGGGTTTGATTTAGGTAATCGCCATCGAAATTGTAATTTAGGGCTGCTCACTAACCTAAAGAGTGATGCACCACATAAATCACCTCGATTGCTTTTACCAAATAATACCCAAGTCTTAGCCTGATTCGGTGTCGGGCGTTTGATCCATTTCATCATTAACGATTTAATAGAACAGCGATATTTCCTAGCCAACCATTTAGCAAGTTTCCAGAAAACAATACGATCAATTTTACTGTAAACTTTTGCGGTATAATCAGTATGTCGATAAAATTGTGCCCAGCCCTTAAGTTTCCGACTGAGTTGTTCAACCTTGTCTATCTTGCTACAACTGTGATCACTAGATAAAGCTTGGCTCAATGAATGAGAAAATGCTTTAGCCTTAGCATGTGGAATACCAGATACCACACACATATTACCTTTAGGACCACGTTTCCTTATGATCCTATGCCCAAGGAAGATAAAACCATCATCCACATGCGTAATATGGGTTTTTTCCATATTGAGTGTAAGTTTGAGCTTACCTTCAAGGAAGTTTCGACATTGATCGCGTATCACTTCTGCTTGCTGTTTATTACCTTTGACAATCACAAGAAAATCATCGGCATAACGACAATAAGCAACCGCAGGTTTCCATTGTCTCTTTTCCTCTAGCGCGATGTTGCGTTTATCTTGGATGGTACGATTCCAGTACCAGCGATCTTTACGTACTTTATTACTCAAGTAACATTTTTCCAAGTACTGGTCGAATTCATTAAGCATGATATTTGACAGCAATGGAGAAATTACGCCCCCTTGTGGAACACCTTCATTTGTTGCACAGAATAGGTTACGTTCAATATGTCCCGCCTTGATAAATCTCCTTCAATTACCCAGCGTCCCCGTGGCACATTGGTATCAGTTAGCTGTAACTTAACTGTACGAATAGCATGATGAACACTGCGCTCAGGTCTAAAACCATAGGATAATGAATGAAAATCATTTTCCCATATCGGCTCCATTGCCATGAGCATGGCACGTTGTACTATTCTGTCTCTTAAAGTTGGTATACCTAAAGGTCGTCGCTTTCCATTCGCTTTAGGAATATAAATCCGCCTAGCTGGCATTGGTTGATAATTACCCGAGAGTAAATCATTTCTGATTTCATCTAAATAACCAGTCAACTTGCCCTGTAAGTGAATTTTAGTTATTCCATCAACGCCAGGCGTTTTAGCGCCTTTTGCGGAAAGTGTTACTTCAGCCGCTTGGTAAAGCCATTCAGGATGACTGATCAGGCGAAACAATCGATTAACGCGACGCGTTTTATCGGTTGCGGTCCATGTTGCTAATTTACGTTGCAGTTCGCTGATTATCAAAGGTCTTCACCTCATTAAGGTCAGGTAATTTGCTTGCGCAAATCAATTAAACTGCGTCCCTTCGCCATGTAATGGGCTTTCCCCACCTCAGACTACTACGAACGCTCCGCCAGCTTGTTTGTCATCGGGGTCGTGCTCCCTTACCATTCAAACAAACCTTCCCCGGTTTACCTATCTGAACTCAAACGTATTGGGGTGGATGCCGATCGCAGTCTTTAACCTTATCATCCTGTAAGGTGATGATGCTTAAACGTAGAATTGTGATATAAACGTTCATCCATTGATAAGCACATACATATTACTTCTCAAATAGGTAATAACACCGCTACATATAGTGTTATTACAACATCATACTACCTGTAAATTCGTGTAGGTAGTGGCGACATTTCAGCCCATAGATGCGGGTTAATCGGTTCATGTTCTTCATCCTTTCAATACTTAGTCTAGAAGAGCATCTTGGCGTAACGAATTCGCCTCACTCCCCATTGTCAGCGAGTTACATCACCTTATCAGCATACGATAAGTCACTGCCGCTCAGACTCAACTACCTGCACAACCAGATAGTGCCATAAACACTTTAGCTCCTGCTAGATTGCTCATGTATTTCAGATAGACTCGTGGTTCATTAAAGCATTCCATGCTAGTGCTGAACTCCGGGCACACTGTACGTAATGTCTTGAACCCACGCTTGATTAGGGTGTTGAACATTGAAATCCTGTTCGAGTTCATTGTCATATACAGGCTTCTTGTGGTTGCTATTGGTTGTTGCTTTATACTTCTTCTTATATCGTACCCAAACGTTTGCTTCTTTCATCAGTTGTGCAGTTTTCCTACGTCCAACAGGGAAATTAAGCGCATTTAATGCTTTTTGAATACGTCTTTCCCCATAAGTATTATCGCTAAACTCGGCAATATTCTTAACCCACTGCAACATCTCTTGGTGTTCTGTATTTACTGGTTTCTGAGACTTCCGCTTCTGATAGCTGTAGTAATTATTGTTTTTTACACCCAACACGTGACACATCAATATCACTGGCCAGATCTTCTTATTTTGGGCAATAAACGCGTATTTCACTTCGTTTCTTTGACAAAGAAGACCGTCGCTTTTTTTAATATTTCACGCTCCATTTCCAAGCGTTTTACTTGTGCTTTTAGCTTGCGGATTTCTTCCTGCTCGGGTGTTAACTTCCCGTTTCCTCTGAATGCATGGCCATCGTCATTTTCAGCTTCTTTTATCCAACGACCTAGGATCTGAGGAGTAACCTCTAAATTTCTAGCAGCTTCGGCAATACTGTAATTTTGTTCTCTTACCAGTGCAATGGCATCAAGTTTGAATTCTTTTGAATAGGTTTTACGTGTTTTCATTTCAATCTCCAGTTAAATCAATTATGTCTTAACTGGGTTAGTCGAATCAATTAAACCACGTCAATTGCAGGTGTAAATTCACTGGCAGTGCTCATATAAGACCATTTAAAGCCTTCAGTATCTTTAGTGGCATCAATCCCTACTAATAACGCTAAATTTTCTAAATCTCGTTCTACAGTTCGCTTACTAATGTTAAAATTTTCATCCAAAAGACATTGATGTATTTTCTTAGTTAAAATGTACGATGGACTTTTCGGGATTAGTTTTAGCATCGTTAGCTGTCTTAAGATGGTACTTTTACTCATTAAAATCCCTTCAGAAAAATCAATATAACAATATGAATTTTATAACATATATGACAACTAATAGGTAAATAAATTGATTAGATAAATACGCTTTTGAAGCATTAATAATCCGGCAATCAACAAACGTTAACTATCTTCTAATAACTTAGTCTTGTTAATATTCATATTTCAGTATATTAGAAATTGAAAATGGAAATTAACGAGAATAAATATTTGTGGCGTACCAGTTAATTTACCTAAAGGCTGTGCCTGGTATCAAACAAAACTTCCCTCTTAATCTTATAACGTAAATATAACCTAATTTAACCAATCAGTTATTTAAAACAAAAATATCTATTGAATCTCAACTATATGTGAATTATTGTAGTGTCTATTTAAAAAGCAGGTTGGAAGAAGAGATCATACCGTCTCGCTAGACCTCAATGAACATTTAATTAAGGAAGAAAAATGTACTCGTATAAAGGTGAAACAGACTTATCAAGTCAAGAATTATACCTAACCATTGTTATTGATAAGACTATGGAACAATTAGGGGTTGATGATCTTTTGGCAGCTACGGCTATTGTAAGTGGACAGCCCATTTTAAAAACGAGAGGCAAATTTTCTGGTGCAACAAAGGGGACATCTATTGCATCAAAATATGCAAGTCAGTACCTCCCATACAAATCGGCTATCAGACTCCCCACTATTACAGGAGCGAGTGTTTCCACGTTAAAAATTGCTTTCACAAAAAATATTGGAAGATTTGTTGGTAGAGCAATTCCTATTCTTGGTTGGATTATTTTAGCCGCCGATGTGATAAATATATTTTATAAATCACAATATACTTACAACCAAATTGTTGATTATTCAGATATGTTGGTGGAATGATTATGGAAGATATCTTCAATCGTATTACGACTATGATCGAATTTGAAACTGGTTATTCTAAAAACAAAATAACAAGGAGTACGCGCCTTTATCAGGATATTAATATTGATGGTGATGATGCTGAAGAGCTGCTTTATAAATATTCGGAACTATTCGGTATTGATATGAGTGATTTCGAGTTTTGTCGTTATTTCAATAATGAAGGTTTCGATTCAATCTCAATCCTGAAATCACTTTTTGGAGCTGGTAATAAGCGAAATCTTGAACCTATCACAGTTGATATGTTAGAAAAAAATGCTCTATCACATAAATGGAATTATTGAGTTAGGTAGTCAACTATAGGCTATTCGAGTAACCGGAAATATCGAACCTTCAGCCCAACCGCCCTGCCTGCGGTTCCGCACAGTGTTGTTAATCTTATTGCCGATAGGCTTAGACTTAAACAGGTGTAGTCGTATTCTTCGAGACTAATCCTCACGAAGAACCCCTTGCCATTCGATAGTAGTTGGCGTTTAATAAATATTTTTGAAACGGTGATATTCCTACAGCGAGCTTTCATCTCATAAGTTCATCCCCATGCAGTGAATACATAAAGCAATAAAATCAGACGCATAACGTCTGTCGAGGTTATTTTAAATGAAGCTGAATTACAATAAGTTACACTCAGAGTGCGGTTGGCATGAAGACTCTATTCTAAAAAGTAAAAACTGCGGTTGTTTTTATTGTGTAGAAATATATCCATCAACAGATATCGTTGAATGGATGGATGAGTCAGAAACTTGCCCTCGCGGAAAAGGAAAAACGGCGGTATGTCCAAGGTGTGGGATTGATAGTGTATTACCTGACTTTACTGTACCAGGATTAGATATTGCCATGTTAAGATTAATGCATAGCGAGTACTTTGAATAATTCTCCATTTTAAAGTATTAATTTTTCTGTCACTTTTTAAAAATCATAAGTAAGTCAAACAGTTCTCCCCCTAACCATTCGCTATTTTTAAATTTGTAATAATTTATCTGTAAATTTATGTCCATTAAGATCTAATATGGGTCATATTTTAGGGGAGAATTGTCACAATAAAGCCTAGAAAAGCGAAGGTCAAAAATCGATATTTTTGGATTTTTATTTAAACTCAAAATTATTGAAAAAAATTATTATTGTCACCTACAGGTCACATCTTAAAAACAGAAGGAGATTTAAAGAAGATTTTGTAAATTAAAATAAGGCATTTATATAATAATAAAAAAATATAAAATTAGATTTTGTGAAGAATAATTATATTTAAAATGAACTTAGGGATTGTGTATTTTTATAACCAGGAGAAGTTAGGAAGTGTTTTTACTTTGCAAATCAGTTGGTTGCGAGAGCAGGATTTGAACCTACGACCTTCGGGTTATGAGCCCGACGAGCTACCAAGCTGCTCCATCTCGCGTCCGTATTGAGTCTTTCTTTTTCTAAATCTTTAGCAAACCAAATTGGTTGCGAGAGCAGGATTTGAACCTACGACCTTCGGGTTATGAGCCCGACGAGCTACCAAGCTGCTCCATCTCGCGTCCGTATTGGGTGTTTCTTTTTCTAAATCTTTTGCAAACCAAATTGGTTGCGAGAGCAGGATTTGAACCTACGACCTTCGGGTTATGAGCCCGACGAGCTACCAAGCTGCTCCATCTCGCGTCCGTAATTGAGTATTTCTTTTTCTAAATCTTTAGCAACCAAGTTGGTTGCGAGAGCAGGATTTGAACCTACGACCTTCGGGTTATGAGCCCGACGAGCTACCAAGCTGCTCCATCTCGCGTCCGTATTAGTTTTTCATTTTACAACTGAAAAGTTGGTTGCGATAGCCAGGATTTAAACCTACAACCTTCGCCAGTGTTTATTAAGAATTGAGCCCGATAAGCTATTCTTAAAAGCACAAACAAAATTGGTTGCGAGAGCAGGATTTGAACCTACGACCTTCGGGTTATGAGCCCGACGAGCTACCAAGCTGCTCCATCTCGCGTCCGTTTAAGTGCGGCGAATGATATACAGCTCACACTAGTTTGGCAAGCACTATTTGAAAGAAGATATCTATCTGACCAAAATATGCGCATTATTTGCCGATATTGTTAATTCTTTGATATTACATACGCTTAAAGCTTAAAATTCCAACAGTAGAAATAATAAACGCCCCTCATTTATTTTAATAATGAATGATCTGCCGGCAAATGTTTGGTTATCCATAAAACTAATTTATGACGAATATTAGCAACATTTTCTTGATCTACGGCTAATGGAGATATTAATTTATCTTGAACTAGCAATCGATAAATACATTCTTGTTTATCCTTTGCCGATGTTGTGCCATCAAAACCAACGTATTTACGTTTAATTGCATAGGCACTACCAAGTTTGATGGCATGTTGTAGTAATTGAGATTCATTCTTCACTTTTTTCATATTTTGCCCAACTTCAACTTTGATATTGTAAAACCAGTTTAATCATTTAGAAAAACTGGTTTTAATAAGGGTGTTTTTACTGCTTATCAAGTAAGGCCAATAATGCTTCTTCGTCCATTATTGCCACACCTAATTCTTCTGCTTTGGTTAATTTTGAACCCGCAGCTTCTCCAGCAATCACTGTACTTGTCTTTTTAGATACACTACCTGCGACTTTGGCGCCCAAAGCCTGTAATGCTGTTTTAATGTCGGTACGAGACATATTACTAAAACTCCCCGTTATAACAAAGGTTTGTCCTAATAAAGGTTGCTCTTCCTCTTGTTTTTCTTCAAGGGCAGGCCAATGAATACCCGCTTCAATTAAGCGAGCAACCACTTCAATATTATGTTCTTGGCGGAAAAAGTAATAGATATGTTTGGCTACAATCTCCCCCACATCGGACACGGTTTTCAAATCGTCGACAGATGCCTTTTCAATTGCTTCAATTGTTTTAAAATGCACCGCTAAGTTATTAGCCGTTGCCTCCCCTACTTCGCGGATCCCCAATGAATATAAAAAACGCGCAAGTGTGGTTTTCTTACTAGTTTGTAAACTATGAATGAGTTTCTTAGCTGAAACGTCTCCCATTCTAGGTAAACTAGATAATTGATGGGCAGTTAAACTAAAGAGTTGAGCAGGATCGGCAATTAACTTCTGATCAACGAGTTGTTCAACTAATTTATTACCGAGGCCATCTATATCAAGTGCTTTTCTCGATGCGAAATGTTTAATCGCTTCTTTACGCTGTGCTTCACAATATAAACCACCGGCACAACGAATAATGGCTTCCCCCTCGATACGTTCGACGTTACTGCCACAAACGGGACAACGACTTGGAAATTCGATGGATTTTACTTTTTCGGTATCGCGTCGTTCTAATAAAACACGGGCAACTTGTGGGATCACATCACCCGCGCGGCGTACTACAACCTGATCACCAATACGAATATCCAAACGTTCTATTTCATCTTTATTGTGTAACGTTGCATTGGAAACGGTTACCCCCCCTACAAAAATAGGTTTTAATTTAGCAACAGGGGTTATTGCACCAGTGCGACCAACTTGAAATTCGACGTTTTCAACTTCTGTTACCGCCTCTTCAGCTGGAAATTTATATGCAGTAGCCCATCGTGGGGCACGTGCAACAAAACCCAAAGTTTGTTGCAAAGCAATGTCATCGACTTTGTAAACCACACCATCAATTGCATACCCTAGGTTTGGTCGTTTATCTTGTATATTTTGATAGTAAGCTTGGCAGTTTTCACTACCAATAACCCGTTTAACCTCCGTCGATATTGGTAAACCCCATCCTTTTAGTTGCTGCATGCGTTCATATTGGCTATTTGCCAATTCACCTTCAAAAACACCAACAGCATAACAATAAAATGCTAAAGGTCGTTTAGCTGCAATTTTTGAATCGAGCTGGCGTAAACTGCCCGCTGCGGCATTACGAGGATTAACAAAAGGTTTTTCATTTGCTTTAATTAAATTATCATTGAGTTTATTAAACCCATCGATCAACATGAAAACTTCACCACGCACTTCAAGCAAAGGCGGAATATTCTCTCCACGTAATTTCAATGGTAAATTAGCAATGGTTTTCACATTCTCTGTGACATTTTCTCCCACTTGCCCATCGCCACGTGTCGCTGCTTGGATTAGTTCACCATTTTGATAGATGATACTGGCCGCTAATCCATCCAATTTTGGCTCTACACAGAATGCAATTTCCGGTTGACTTGATTTATCCTGAGCACGTTGCATGAAATCAACTAAAGACTGTTGCTCAAACACATTATCTAAACTTAACATCGGTTGTTGATGAGTAACCTGTTCAAATTTAGTTAATGCCGTTCCACCCACTTTTTGCGTTGGTGAATTGGGCGATAATAATTCCGGATTGTCTTGTTCTAATTTAAGTAATTGTTGAAAAATTCGGTCGTACTCACCATCTGGAACACTGGGATTATCGAGCACATAATACTGGTAGTTATATTCTTCTAATAAATCGCTTAATTGTTTAATTTTTGTTTTTACAGTCATGCTCTTACCGGTTGTATTTATACCAATTGTAATAACTAGGGGATCTATTTTACTGCGCAAAACTTAGATCACATCGTCACTACTATTGGTAGTAGTATGAAAAAGCCTCGATATACGAGGCTTTGAAAAATTAAAATTTAATTGGAAATTACCTTTATCATTAACAGTAGCGTAATAAACGCTTATGGTAATCTCTAAATTCTTGCTCTGTTAAAGGTGTACGTTGTTCATTCAAGACAACACAATCAAATTCTTCAGCCATTTGTTCAACAGCAACAAGCATCATATCAAATGCTTTTTTAATATTAATATCTTCGTTAGGTGCGGACAAGAAAAAAGATACGCCCTGAGAGCTAAACTGCTCCATTTTATCAAGGTTAAACGTACCTGGTTGCATCATATTCGCAATGCTAAATAAAACAGGCCCTGTTCCATCTGAGTTTTGATGACGATGGAATATCGACATTTCACCAAAACGAAAACCAGCCGTTAAGAAAAATTGCAATAATTCATGACCACGTACCGTCGTTCCTTCACGAGCAACCACATTAAAGACAAATACATCTTGAACAACAGGCTCTTCTTCGGGAGGAATGACTTCATCAAGGTCATCGGTATTATCATCTTCAACGGTAAATTGGTGTGTTGGTTCATCATCCATTGCAAAATCGATGGTATGATCTTCATCGGAATCGATAGGATGCGAAAATTCAAATGATTCATCTGTTTGTTGCTCTGATATGTCAATGTCAGATTCTGCATCGACGAGCTCATCGACAATGACGTCTTCAGACTGATGTAAAGACAAGTCTTCTATTTCTTCATTAGCCTTATCTTCAGCTAACGCTTTTTCCTTCCGCCCCAACATATAACCATGAACAAGCACGGCCAAAATAGCTAAGATGCCAAGAATAATTAAGATAAGTTGAAAATGTTGCATTTTTTGTCTCTTTGTTGATGAATTATTTGTAAAATACATTGAAACGATGAAAGCGTCCATAACAAGCATTACTTTTTTAACAAAGTTTTGCTTTTTAACGATTAAATTCTGTTTTCAATACGCAGATTCAACTCTGAAGTGCATAACCACTAAGCAGCTATAGCTGCCATGTGTTCAGCCATTAATTTGGCTGGTAGTTTGTAATTTAGCTTTTTCCTTGGTCTATCATTCAGTTGCACTATTACATCTTCAACTTCTGATTGCGATACTTTTTTAAAGTCTGTTGCTTTTGGCCAGTATTGCCGTAATAACCCATTCGTGTTTTCATTCAAACCTCGTTGCCACGAACAATAAGGATCTGCAAAATAAACACCACAGTCTAAGTATTCACTCATCATTTCATGGTAAGCAAACTCTTTACCATTATCTGCTGTGATCGTATGTACGGCTTTTTTATAAGGTTGTAATAAAGCAATCGTCGCAGCGGTGACTGATTTAGCTGATTTGTCGTCAACACGCATAGAGACTGTAAAGCTAGTTTTCCGTTCAACGATAGTCACTAATGCACCACTGTGGCCTTTACCGATGACTAAATCTATTTCCCAATCCCCAATTCTGCTTTTATTATCAATAACCGTTGGACGTTCATCAATGCTGACTCGGTTTTTGATAAAGCCGCGACCTGCCTGTTTATCCTTACTACGGGATTGGTAAGCCTTGCCTTTTCTACGCAGATGTTGAAATAATTGACCACCACGTTTCTTATCAGCCCAAACATGTAGATAAATTGTTTCATGGCTAATTAGAATGCGGTGTACTTCTTTTAACCAGCCTGATATTTGCTCAGGACTCCATTTCATATAAATCTTTGAATCAATTAATGCAATGAGGTTACTCGTCATTTTAATGGCCTTACGTGAATGTAAGCGGCGCTCCTGAGCAAGGGATTGGGCTTGTTTAATGCGATAACCTCGCTTTCCTGTATTACGAGAAAGCTCTCGACTGATAGTTGATTGACTCACTTTTAATTGCAGTGCAATTTTATTTTGGCTTATTCCTATTTTCTTTAATGCATAAATCTGGCATCTTAGCTCATAGGTCAGTTGATTATATGTTTTCATTGTTGCATCTCTTGCCGGAGAAAAGCGATTAGCATATATTCAGCTGACCACTTTTTCTACCTATTCAAGTTATGCACTTACTATTTGAATCTAAGACCTTACTTACTGATCAAAATACAAAAATCAGGAAACCATCGATGATTAACGAAATTAAACTATCGACAGGCCATTATATTATACCTTTCTTATCATCCGAGATAGTGACTGATAAATGTATCTTGATTGGTGATGGGTATACACGTTAAAATCGACTTCTTTTCTCTGGAGCCTGTTTTTCATTATGTTAAAAAACCAACTCATTAATCAACCTTTATCGGGGATTGGTTACTTATTAAAAGGTATGAAACTATTAGCACATCCTAAATTACGTGCTTTTGTGATTGTTCCTCTTTGCATTAATATCCTTATTTTTGTCGGCGCGTTCTGGGCATTATTTAGCTCGGTTACTGCGTGGATAGATGGTTACATTAATGAGCTACCTGACTTTTTAAGTTGGCTTTCGTACTTATTTTGGCCATTATTAATTTTTACCATTTTATTTGGGTTTAGTTTTCTCTTTTCCATTGTTGCCAACTTAATTGCCGCCCCGTTTAATGGCGTACTAGCAGAGAAAACAGAGAATTTACTGACAAATACCCGTATTAATGATGAAAGTTTTGCAGATACACTTAAGGATTTACCACGTATATTCAAACGAGAACTGCAAAAATTAGGGTATTTTCTGCCGCGTCTGTTGTTCTGTTTTGCATTACATTTTATTCCAGTGTTTGGGCAGACCATCGCTCCTTTCATTTCGTTTATTTTTGCAGGTTGGATGATGGCTATTCAATATGCCGATTTTCCCTTCGATAATCATAAAATTGAATTCAAAGCGATGCGCAAAGCGTTAGGACAACGTGTTGGTAAAAACCTGACCTTTGGACTTGTTGTCGGCTTTTGTACAACCGTCCCCTTTGTTAATTTTATTATTATGCCTATTGCCGTTTGTGGCGCCACGGCTTTTTGGGTCGACATCTACAAACAAGACATGTTAAACAAAACATCAGAGTCATAACGAGTAAAAAACCAGTCGATAAGCAGAATGAATTTATATTAAATAGGTGTTCTAGATTTTACCCAGTAAAGTTAGATCACCTATTTATTACGATTAGTATTACTGCCTATCGACAATGCGCTTAACGCCATCGATAAATACAATCAAACTAAATAAACAACCTTCAGTCTTCTTTTAATTCGCTTATATTAACAACCATATCGACTTGTGTAATAAACTGCTATAAAATTGGTTATTTTAGAGCCCTTACTTTGCCAATAGATACTACAACGACTCAACAGCCTACAGAATTGAAAGCAACTACAAATTTATCGTTAACGCCATTAACGGCTTCTCAGTGCACACCTAACTTTTTAGAACAATTATCCGATCAGGCTAATAATGAAAATTGGCTTTCTCTTTACCCGATTGTTTCGCAGTTGATCCAGCATTTTATTCAATTGCCTCAACCGTTGTTGATTTTTAATGCGCGTTATTGGGAAGCGGCAACAGAAGTTATTAACGCAGCGACCTCTGTAGATTATAAAAAACTAGCGTTACTTAATTATGATCAAGAAACCTTATTTGGCCGATTAAATCTGCACGCTGAACAGCATACCGAATTTCATCAAGGGGAAATTTTTAAATACAATAATGGCTGCTTAATATTGAATGTCAGTCCATTATTGGTAAATCCAAGCTTATGGTTTCTACTCAAGGCTTTTTTAATTAGTCATCAAGTTCCGGCAACTTCTGCGGTAAACGGTAATAAACTAAAAGGTCAGTTACCACTTGATCAAGTTACCACGTTAAATACAAAAATAATTTTAGTGGCTAGCCGTTATCAACTTGATGAATTATCACAAATCGACCCTGAATATAATCAAATTGGCTCATTATTTACAGAGTTATCCAGTGAAATTGAGTCTACTGATAGCAATGTGCAATCACTGCAAACTTATTGCCAACAATTAGTGGCTCGTGAAGGGTTAGGCCAGATTACCAAGGAAGCATTGGCCCTACTTTTCAACTACCTAGCAAGTGAGAGTGAACACCAGCAACGTATTATTTTTTCACCCGTTATAATCACCAATTTACTGCGTTATTCACAATTATTTAATACGAACCATATTGATATTTCAGCTGAACATATTCAGCAGGCATTGCATATCCAAAATCAAGCGCAATCACTCGCCCAAAAATTTAGTGAACAAGCGCTCGTTGAAAAACAGCTAAAAATCCAGCTTAAAGGTGAACAAATAGGCCAAATAAATGGCTTATCGGTTATTGAATTAATGGGTTATCCGACTGAATTTGGCGAAGTCTTTAGAATATCGGCCAGTGATATGATTGGTGATGGTGAAATAATAGATATTGAACGTAAAGTCGAACTTGCTGGCAATATTCATGCAAAAAGCACATTAATTGTCCAAGGTTATTTACATCATATATTTACCCATATGAATAATTTTCCACTTTCTTGTAATGTTGTCTTCGAGCAGTCATATCAAGAAAGTGATGGTGATAGTGCATCACTCGCAATCTTATTAGCGGTCACCTCTTGTTATGCTCAACGCCCTATTGCACAAAATTTATTTGTGACTGGCGCCCTTGATCAGCATGGTAATGTGCTTGCTATTGGTGGTGTAAATCACAAAATAAATGCCGTTACACGTTTATTTACTCTCGGGTTAATTAAAGATCCCGTTACCATTTTAATTCCCCAAGCGAATCAAATAAACTTAGTACTTGATGCTGATACATTAAAGCTTATTGAAAATCGGCAGATAAATATTTATGGCATAAATCATTGCCGTGAAGCTTTTCCACTTGCAATGAACCTTGAGTTCAATGAATTGATCAAAACAATTAACTATCGTATTGATTATTTGCATAAAGAAGAGATGGAAAATAATCATTTAGGTGCACTAGATCGTTTGATGCGACTATTTAAATAACCAATTTTTCATTAAAGTTGATTGTTTTAGGCCTGTCATATACAGTATGCGCACTTTATTTTTGTGGTATTTCAGTTGGGTTGCTCGAAATACCAAACAGTTTATAGCTAATATAAGAAAGAGATTATGACGAAAACCGTATCCCAAAAAGAGTTGGGCAAAAACTCTTATACCAAAGAAGAATTAATAAAATGTGGTCAAGGTGAATTATTTGGCGAAGGAAATTGTCAACTACCTGTTGATAATATGCTTATGCTCGATCGTATCATTACTATCACATCCGATGGTGGTGAACACGGTAAAGGTGAACTTGTTGCTGAGTTAGATATCGATAAAGCACTGTGGTTTTTCCAATGTCACTTCCCTGGCGACCCAGTTATGCCTGGTTGTTTAGGACTTGATGCAATGTGGCAACTGGTTGGTTTCTTCCTAGGTTGGAGCGGCGGTCCTGGTAAAGGACGTGCGTTAGGCGTAGGCAATGTCAAATTCACAGGTCAAGTATTACCTACTGCTAAAAAAGTCACTTACCGCATCACAATGAAGCGTTTGATTATGCGTAAATTGGTTATGGGTATTGCAGATGGTGTTGTTGAAGTCGATGGTAAAGTTATTTACACGGCTGAAGATTTAAAAGTAGGTCTATTCGTTGATACATCAAGCTTCTAGTTAAGCATTGGTTACATTGAATTATATTCATAAGGTAAGTGTTTGTAGCTTTTATCTTATGAAACCACTGAAGCACTGATATGCAAATATCCGTGCTTTATTTTTATCTGTCTTTTAAAAGGAATTCAAATGAAACGTATTTTTTCATGGTTGAAAACAGTTGCTAAAGTCATCAATTTCACTCGATTATTCGTTATAAATGCCATCTTTTTAATTATTATCGCCATTTTTATTTTGGCAATAAATGTCGAGAGTCAACCAATTAAAATCGCTGGCAATTCTACTTTAGATCTTAATTTCAAAGGTTTTATTGTTGAACAAAAGAAACCCGTCCAATTTTCTAGCGAACTTTCCAGACAACTATTAGCCGATGAGCAACCAGAACTACATGAATATCAAATTGATGAAGTACTTCAGGTGATTCGATTTGCTCAACATGATCCTCGTATCACTAGCATTCTTTTGGAACTTGACGGTTTACAAGGCGTCGCCTTAAATCATATTACATCAATAGGTAAAGCACTCACCGACTTTAAATCAACGGGGAAAAAGGTAACCGCCATTGCAGATAATTATTCACAATCTCAATATTTATTAGCTAGCTTTGCAGATGAAATACACTTAAATCCACAAGGTCTGGTATTTTTACAGGGATTCTCTGTATACCGTTTATATTTTAAAGAAGCCTTGGATAATCTGCTAATAACCCCTCATATTTTCAAAGTTGGGACCTATAAATCTTTTGTAGAACCTTTCACTGAAAATAAAATGTCTTCAGCCAGTAAGCAAGCAAATAGTCATTGGTTAAATCAATTATGGAATGGTTATATTGATACCGTCTTAACACAACGCCAAGATAAAAGCCCTATTACTAAACAATCGATTTCACCTAGCTTAAGCCAATTAAAGGCTGGTTTAAAAGCCGCTGACGGTGATACCGCTAAGTATGCAAAACAGGTAGGTCTTGTCGATGGTTTAAGTAGTCGTTCATCTTATATAAATCAACTTCAACAACAGGCAGACGAAGAAGGTAATAAGTTAAATTTATTAGGTTACGACCAATATCAAGCTATTTTACCGCCTGTATATGAACCTAAAGCCAATCAACCACATATTGCTTTAATTCATGGTAGCGGTGAAATTCTTGCTGGTAATCAACCAGTTATTGCAATTGGGGGAGACAGCTTTAGTAAATTACTTGCTCAAGCACTAACTGACGATACCATTAAAGCAGTCGTCATCCGCTTAGACACACCAGGAGGCAGTGCGTTTGCTTCTGAAAAAATTCGTCAACAGGTCTTAGCCCTAAAATCAGCAGGCAAAAAAGTCGTTGTCTCTATGGGAAGCGTGACCGCATCTGGTGGTTATTGGATTGCGAGTGCAGCCGATGCTATTGTTGCCTCACCTTCTACATTAACCGGTTCAATTGGTATTTTTGGTATGTACGCTAGTGCTGAAAAAGCTTTACAAAAACTTGGTATTCATAATGACGGAGTTTCTACTAGCCCGTTATCTTCATTGACGCCAACACGTGCACTTGATCCTGAACTTGCTGAAATAATGCAGATGGGAATAGAGCATGGCTACCAACAGTTTTTACAAGTGGTTGCACAGGGTAGAAATATGTCTGTTAGCGATGTCGATAAAATTGCACAGGGTCGAGTATGGACGGGTGTTGATGGTTTGAACAATGGGCTTGTCGACAAACTAGGCAACCTGAATGATGCGATTAATGAAGCAGCAAGTCTAGCTAATATCGATCAATATACCATTAAAGAAATTGGACCGGATCTATCCACCAAACAACATTTGTTAAATGAACTATTTGGTTTTGGCGTTAAATTATTTTCAAGTTCAGTCGAGATTGATCCAGTACTTATTAATACGATTAAAACGCTGAATACACAGGCCGGTATTTTAACCCGCTTTAATGATCCACAAGGACGCTATGCATTTTGTCCAATGTGTAATATAAACTAAAAATGAAACCACAGGCCATGGCAGACAATATTATCGCTGTGGCCTTTTTTACATTAGGAGCTAGCAATTATTAGGATCTTTCCATTACATCATTACACTCAATCGGGTAATCTAAAACCCCCTATCTATTTCTATATTAGTTTAATTTTTCTTGCGAGAACTTGGGTCTTATTTATTATCTCCGCCGCGTCTCGAAGCTCCGGTAGCAGTCTTTTAGGTCTATTTTATCCAGACCGCCATAACTTCTATCTCGGATTAATATCGGGATCTATTGCATTAATATTGTTTATTTTGGCAGGCAGAAACCATGATAAGTACCAATGGGTTTCTAAGCTTTGGCAGATTGGATATTATTTATTAATTATTAATATTGCTTTCGATTTTCTACTTCAACTACATGTTTTACAACTTCAACACTTTCAGTATTCATTAAGTGCATCAATACAGCTGGTTAGTATTATTTGGATTGCGTTATATACATTAAAAAGTGAACACTTGAAAATGTGCTTTGTGCGTAAAACATTAAAAGAAGAGAAATGAAATCATCAGTGAAACTAATCAGAATGCTAAGTTGATCAATTTTACTGGTTAAAATGTAAATCACACCTTTACGGCAATTGAATGGCTTGCAATAAAAAATCCCCCTAATCAATATGACTAATTTATATTGATTAGGGGGATTTCACATTTAATAACTGAATATTAACTATCTAAATAAATATGATTTCTAGTGCAATTTCAAACGTGGACGAAGCACTTTATTCACACGCTGTACGAAAGCAAGCAGTGACGTACGTACATAGCCATGAAGTGCGACTTGGTGCATTCGGTAAAGTGACATATAAACAACACGCGCAACACGTCCTTCAATTTTCATGCTGCCTTTAGAAAGGTTCCCCATTAAATTACCAACCGTGCTGTAATTACTTAATGATACTAATGAACCATAATCTGTATATTTGTAAGGCGAAAGAGGCTTATTAGCAATTGTCGCAAGAATATTATTTCCAACCATGGTTGCCATTTGATGCGCAGACTGAGCACGAGGCGGTACAAAACCACCGCCCGGTAATGCACAACTTGCACAATCGCCTAAGGCATAAATAGAATCATCACGAGTTGTCTGTAATGTATCTTTAACCACTAATTGATTACCACGATTTGTTTCTAATCCTGCGATATCTTTTAAGAAATTAGGCGCTTTAATACCGGCAGCCCAAACCATAAGATCAGCTTCAATTAGTTCACCATCTTTTGTTAATAAACCTTCTTTTGTTGCCTCAGTTACCATGGTTTCAGTTCGAACATCTACGCCTAATTTAACCAGCTCTCTTTTAACTGCTGAACTGATTTTTTCAGGCAGTGCGGGTAATATTTTCTCGCCGGCCTCAACCAATGATACTTTTAAATCAGTTGATTTTATTTCATGGAAACCATAGCTAGAAACCTGTTCTAACGAGTTATAAAGCTCAGCAGAGAGTTCAACACCAGTTGCACCGGCACCAACAATTGCAATTTTCACTTGTTTAGTTTCTTGCACACCTAACTGCAAATATTTATTAAGCATACAGTTATGGAAACGTTTAGCCTGTTGAGGACTATCTAAGAAAATACAGTTATCGGCAACACCTTTCGTGTTGAAATCATTGCTCACACTACCAAGTGCCATAACCAAAATATCATAATCAAGCGACGTTTCAGGTAAAATTTGAGACCCATCGTTATCTAATAATTTAGCCAAATGGATCTGCTTATTGTCTCTATCAATTCCAGCTAATTCACCTAAACGAAAATTAAAACCATGATTAGTAGAGTGCGCACGATAGCTAAGTGCATCAATACCATCATCCAAAGAGCCTGCCGCTACTTCGTGTAATAATGGCTTCCAAAGATGCGTTCTATTACGATCAACAAGGGTAATTTCAGCTTTACGACCATTACCAAGATGTGCACGTTTTGTGCCACCTAATTTATTACCTAATCGAGTCGCAAGCTCTAATCCACCAGCACCACCACCAACAATCACTATTTTAAACATACAAACACCTTAATTTTTATAAAATTTAATAGCAGCAGTGCTCTTTAATAAAATACATTAATACGACTAATTAAATAAACGAACAATTCGTATAAGAATATATTTTTCATGGAAAGCAACTGTTGTTATTAAACTCAAATTTGCATGGAAAATAATATAGGGAAGGAATGTAACATAGAGTTAACATGCCAGACAACTTGAAATTTCATTACATTATTATTTTAAATGAAGATGCTATTAATGCAATGGTCTAACAGTTCGATTTGCGGTAAAAATTATTGGTGATTCGATACCTATGCGGTCTCAAGATGACCTATCAGCGACGATCTTGAATATTCGAATAAGGTTTCATAGATAAAATCAGGACTTCTAATTTGTTATTTCTAGAAGTCCCTGATACTACTTACTTAGGATGCCTTAAACGCTTTGATTGTTTGTAAGTGATGTGAGATATCTTGGAATTTATGATCCTGCTCTTGATCTAAAATTATCGGATAATAATCATTCAACTCAGCACTCGTTTCAGCATAATCTAATAAATCATCTTTCACCGATAAAATGCAGATACAATTTTTCGCATTTTTTTGGCGGAAATGAGTCACGCACTTAGTCGCAATATCTAAATATTCTTCAGGCCAATCAATTTTACCCGTCATATTATTTTCAGGATGAAGGTTAGGATTAAATATGACTTGTTTAATCCCACATAAAAAACCAATTCTTTCACTCCAAAAACCACCCAGTCCCACGCCGCAAATTAAAGGTGATTTATCTTCTGAGCTTTTAATATGATGATCAACCTCTTGCATGATATGCGCCATATCATGCTTAGGATGAATTGTACTGTAATGAACAAAGCGTACATCATCATCAATAAATTTTAATTGGGTAACTTTTTCGTGGTTTCCATTATTTGTTGCATCGAAACCATGTAAATAAATAATCATTTGATATTCCCGTTTAAAGTCAAAATTATTGAACGAACCATTCACACTAAATCGACTATCGATATACGTTCCTCACTTCTGCTGAATAACGACAAGCCGCGAGCAAAAGTAACCATTAACATTAAACACCTACCAATATAAAGCCGATATAATTTAAATATCCAAATACTATATTTATCATTTTATTGTGATAACTGACTAGAGTGCAAGCCCAGAAATTGACCTAATCGACATGATCAGCAAACTCTTGTAACTTTCGCGTACAATCTAACCAAATAGGATTTTTTTCTAGGGGTAATTGGAGCTTGTTTTTATTATATCTTAATTTAATTATCGCACTATTATCGATAGTATTAGGTATCTTCAAATTATCAAGAATAGAAATAGCACCGTCGCTATCATTACAAGCAAGAATTAACTCACAACCGGCTTCAATAGCAGCGTTAGCACGACTAACATGATCGCCCATAAACGTAGCACCATGCATCGATAAATCGTCACTAATAATAACACCTTTAAAACCTAACTGTTTACGCAAAATTGTTTGCAGCCAATACGAAGAAAAGCCAGCGGGTAACGCATCACATTGTTTATACACCACATGAGAAGGCATAATTGCAGCCAACTTATCTTGCTTGATCAATTGACTAAAGGGTTGAATATCAAGTTCAAAAATTGATTCTGGACTACGGTCATCCACGGGTAAGTCAATATGTGAGTCTGCCTTTACACTGCCATGCCCTGGAAAATGTTTTCCTGTTGCCTGCATTCCCGCTGCATTCATTCCCTCAATATAGGCATGCCCAAGTGTCACCGTTTCTGAAATTGAACTCGAAAATGCTCTCTGGCCGATTACATCTGAAATACCATTAACATCTAAGACCGGGGCAAAGCTGACATCAATATCACAGGCAATCAATTCACTCGCCATCACCCAAGCACTTGAAAATGCCAGTTGTGTGGCTTCGTGCAGATGATTATTGGCTAACAAAGAGCCTGCCGAAGGTAGATGTGTAAATTGATCTTTAAAGCGTTGTACCCGCCCTCCTTCGTGGTCGACACCGATTAAAATATCATGGCCAGCAGCTAAACGAATTTGTTGCACCAATTCTTTTAGTTGCTTTAAATTCGCAAAATTACGGGTAAATAAAATAACGCCCGCAACTAATGGATGGGCTAACACTTCTTTTTCCAGTGCATCTAATTCATAGCTTTTTACATCTAATATAAGCGGTCTCATTTTTCCCTCACAAATAAAAAAACCAGCAATGCTGGTTTTCTTAGTGTATCAAAATCTATCGGTATACAACATCAACCGATTCGACTTAATAGTTTTTCAATTTCAACTTTTTGAGCGCCTTGACTATCCTGTTGTACTGCTAATAAAATCTCTTTCGCTCCTGCCTTATCATCAATTTCCAGATATGCTCTCGCTAAATCTAATTGTGCCGATATTTCATTTTCAGCATCAGAAATATTACTGTCCGTCGCATTAATTACATCGGGGAAATCATCTAAACCTAAATCAAGGTCGAATTCAGAATATGGCTCATCAGCAGAAGAACCATTACTGCTTTCTAATAAAGTTTCAATATCAATAAAATCATTTTTTGTCGATTTATCAACTTTAGGAAGCGGTCCATCTTCTTTAAAAGCCACGTCACTTAGCTGTTTAGCCAGTAAATCATTTGGATCATCTTCTAACGCTGTTTCTATCTCAGCGTCTTCAGGTTTAACTGGTTCGTCAGCGACATCATCAATCTTAGATTGTTGTGCTTCCTCTAAATCAAGTTCAGCTAAAGCATCCTCGATATTAACCGGCTCAGCATTTTCTAATTCAGCTAAATCCAACTCATCTAAATCGATAACATCTAATGCATCTTCAATACTTTCAGGTTCAGATTGATCTTCGCGATCAGCCTCATCGATATTATCAAAACTAATTTCATCGATTTCGTCTTCAATAGCTTTAGAGTTGTCTTCGTCGGGCAAATCAAATTCGATACCATCCGTCGCATCTTCTACAACATCAGCTTCTTTCGCTTCTGGTAAGTCAAATTCAATAGCATCCGTCGCATCTTCTACAACATCTTGTTCTTTCGCTTCTGGTAAATCAAATTCAATATCATCCGTTGCATCTTCTACAACATCAGATTCTTTCGCTTCTGGTAAATCAAACTCGATATCATCCGTCGCATCTTCTACAACATCAGCTTCTTTCGCTTCTGGTAAATCAAATTCAATATCATCCGCCGCATCTTCTACAACATCAGGCTCTTTCGCTTCTGGTAAATCAAACTCGATATCATCCGTTGCATCTTCTACAACATCAGCTTCTTTCGCTTCTGGTAAATCAAACTCGATGTCATCCGTTGCATCTTCTACAACATCAGGTTCTACCGCTTCTGGTAAATCAAATTCGATATCATCTATGTCGTCTTCTTTAACCGTATCAAGATCAATGTCATTTAATACATCGTCAATATTTTCTTGCTGAGTTTTTTCGGTTTCAGCAAGCGGTGTATCAGTAGCGGTAGTCGGTTTTGCAAGCTCTTCACTATCAACAGTATCCGTTGAATTAGTTGCGTCATCTTCTGAGCCAGATAATTGACGCTCCCATTCCGCTGCTAAATCTAAATCTGCTTGTTCCGATTCAGAAATGGGTTCTGTATGTTCAATAACCTCTTCTGGAATTAAGTTTTCTTCTTCAACCAATGCGCCGATACCAAATGGATCATCGGGATTATCAACGGCATCTTTATCATCATCTAAACTATCGTCATCAATTAATGCACTAATACCAAAGGGATCATCTTCATCTTGTTCAGGAGCTTCCTCTTCGGCTAATGCTGCAATACCAAAGGGATCATCATCTTCGGATTCACTTAAATCGGTACTCGAAAATAAGTCATCTTCATTTTCATCATCTGGTAAAATAGCAATGGCAGAAACATCATCGTCCTCTGAAGAAATATCAATCTCTAATTCATCACTGGATAAATCAATCGCTTGCTCAACTTCATCTTCCAAGCTTATCGCCGTTTGTTCCTCGGGTTGATTGGGAGTATTAACCAATTCTTCATCTTCATTGAAATCAACTTCAAGTTCATCGGTCAGATCATCTGTTAATAGATCATCAAATTTACCCGGTTCTTCCATTGAAATATCAGTAGAGTCCGCAAGTTCCTCGGCTTGTTTTTGAAGCGCTCGTTTAGAATTGATACGCAATATCAGTGCAAAAACGGCCAACAATAAAAGGATCGGTGAAATAAGCGCAATTAATAAATTAGTTAAAGACCCCGTAATGGTACGTAAAAGTTTATTAAAGAACCCCGACCCACTAAATGGACGCTCTTTAACGGCATCGAGTTGAGCGCGATAATCATCAATGATTTGTTGCATTTCAACTTGCTTTTCAAGTGATTCATTGACCTGTGTTTCTAACTCGCTAACTTGGTCATAAAGCGGTTGTAAACGTAATTTTAATTCTTGATTTCTCTCGGTTTCACGGATGAAATCTTCATTAAGTGCATCGTATTCTTCGCGTAAACCTTTGAGTTTTTTTTCTAATTCCATTAACGCATTGTTATCGGCAATAACAGGCGCCTTTTCCGCAGGAATAACAATCGGTTGTTTTTTTACGACGACGGGAGTGGGTTTGGGTTTAACGGTTGCTTTCTTAGATTTTGAAAATTTATTGATTAATGCAATCGCTTCTCTAGCGGTTTGTTGTTGAACAAAGCCTAATGTGGGCACTTGAATAAAACGACCGGGAATTAATCTATTAATATTCCCTTGATAAAAAACACTTGGATTTAGTTTATAGATTGCTACTAATGTTTGCTGGACGGACACGGAGTCTGAAGGTTTAACCGTTGATGATATTCCCCAGAGCGTTTCTATTTCTGTGATTGGGCCATATTGCCCGTATGAAGCTTCCTGTTCACCATTCGGACCGGTTAATACAACACCATGCGAAATCAATGGAGAAAATAATAAAGGGGAACAGCATAACAGGGTTAGCCAAAATCGCTTCATATACATTCCTTAGTAAAACAAAAATAAATGACGGTACGGTATAACTTAATAAATGAAACAAAAAACAAATATTAAGCCGCACCTAATATAACAATCCAGTGTTTATACCCACTACTATCGGAGATGCAAAATTTACAAGTCAAAGATGAACAACTCCTCGATATAAAACATCAATACTTTATCACAGCAAAGACATTTTACTCACGACTTATTAACATGCCACCTATTCAAATACATATTTATTCGTAATGGGTATATATTTTATCAGATGTAAGTTTGAATCAAACGTTCAGCAACTTGGACTGCATTACAAGCAACGCCAAAAAATACATTATCAGCACAAACCCATAAGTTAATACCACTTGGATCACAAACATCTTGACGTAAACGGCCGACATGCACCATTTCGTTACCTGTCACATCATTAATCATATTTGGATATTCAACGACTGAACTAGATAAAACAACACCTTCACTATGATGCAAAGATTGCGCCACTTCTTCTAAATCAACGGGATAATGCGTTTGTAAATGGACCGCTTGTGCGCAACCATAAAACATCGGTACAACAACCTGTGTCGGTGACACGATAATAGACGGATCATTTAAAAGGCGGCGTAATTCGTTAATAATACGCAGCTCAGATAGCGCAACCCCCTGTTCATTTAAATCACCCATTTGAGGAAAAATATTAAAGGCAGTCTGCTGCGGGAAAAAAGATTCTTCAACACTTTTTGCATTCAGCAACCGTGCAGTTTCACCAGCAAGCGTTGTCACACCTTTTTTACCAACTGCTGACACTGAATGGTAACTAGCAACCGTAACCCGCACTAAACCAACCTCTTGATGAAGTTGTTTAACCGCCAGTGCTAACTGCGCTGTTTCATTACTTGGAATCGAAATTTTATTTGATTCACTATAACGTCCAATCTCTTCTTCATTAACATCAATTTGCACCAACGGTACCTGAGCATCTTCAGCAAATATACCGCTGTTATCAATCACAATACAATATTCACTGGCAATATCTGCCCATTTTTGAGTTGTTTCGATATCTGTCATAAAAAAGGCGATATCAACCTGTTGCCAATCGAAGCCTTCAAGTAAGGAAGCATCAATTGATTTACCAGAAAACATGACATTATCAAGTTCCTCTTCCGTATTCACTAACGGAAAAATTTTACCGACTGGAAATTCACGTTTAACTAATACTTCAAGTGTTGTATCTACACACCCTTTTAATTCACCGATTAAGGCAATATTATATTCTGATTTCATGGTTTCTCTTGTTTTTTATGATTCACTATTTGCAAAGCCTAATGCTTGCAATAATTGTGTTTGTTCAATTGAAGAATGAACAGTTAGTGTCGATAACTCTCGTCTTTCCTGATAAGTTTTGCGCATGGTATCAAAACCATTCTCTTGATCAATCATTTGTCGAAATAAAGCATCATCTCGACGAACATCAAAGATAATATGTAGTAAAGACTTGCATAAATCCTGATCGAGTGGTTGTTTTATCGATATATCACTGATCGCCGCCTGTGCAACAAAATCCTTTGCTGAATGTACTACCTTTTGTCCAAAATTTTGACAAAAAGCTTGATAAAGCATCTCCGTACCGCGCACTTTACCATCTAAACTGTAACCTGCAATATGTGGTGTAGCAATCTCGACAAAGGGTAAAAGTTGCTTATTTATATTTGGTTCATTTTCCCACACATCTAATACTAATTCTGGCGCATTCCCCGCATTTGCCAAGGTTAATAACGCTTGGTTATCAATCACCTCACCACGAGACGCATTAATTAAAATTTGATGTGTGCTTAATTTTTGCAATATGTGCTGATCAAACATATGCACCGTAGGATAAGGACCAACCTTAGTTTTAGGTACATGCAAAGTGATAATATCAGCTTCTAACACTTCTTCAAAACAACAAAAAGAACGCGGATCATCGGTTAGACTTAATGGGGGATCATAGAGTAAACAATTTACACCTAACGCATTTAAACGCTGTAAAACAGCACTTCCCGTATTACCTGCACCGACAATTGCAACGGTTTTATTATTAAGTTGAAATTGATTTTTTTCAGCCAGCACGAATAAACTACTCAGAATATATTCAGCGACGGATATTTTATTACAACCAGGAGCACTCGAAAATAGTATGCCGCGAGAGTCTAAATAGGCTTGGTCTATATGATCCGTTCCAATTGTCGCCGTCCCAACAAACTTAATTGATTTATTAAGGTGTAATAAGGATTCGTTTACTTGAGTAATAGAACGGACTAATAAAACATCAGCCTCTGCTAATTCCTCAGCAGTAACATCACGACCGGAAAAAAAGGTTAACTCACCATAATCGGTAAAAAACTCATTACCATAGGGAATATTTTCATCAATAAAAATTTTCATTATTATCTCTTACAACAAAAAAAGGAGCCTAAAGCTCCTTTTTGTTTTATTGCTCAACAGGAGTGTTATGAATAACGTTTAAACACTAATGTTGCATTCGTTCCACCGAAACCGAAACTATTAGACATAACAATATTTAAGTTTGCATCAATAGCTTCATTTCTAACGATTGGAAGATTAATTGCTTCACCATCAACTTCTTCAATATTAACAGAAGGAGAAATGAAGTTATTTTCCATCATAATAATACTATAAATCGCTTCATGAACACCGGCTGCACCTAATGCATGACCAGTTTGAGATTTAGTTGCACTGATTTTTGGTGCATTTTCTGGGAATACTTCATTAATGGCTTCTAATTCTTTCAAGTCACCAACCGGTGTTGATGTGCCGTGAGTATTTAAGTAATCAACATCTCCATCTACCGTAGACAATGCTTGACGCATACAACGAACAGCCCCTTCGCCCGATGGAACAACCATATCGTGACCATCTGATGTTGCACCATAACCAACGATTTCAGCGTAGATTTTAGCACCACGAGCCAAAGCATGCTCTAATTCTTCAACAACAACCATACCGCCGCCGCCAGAGATAACAAAACCATCTCGATTAGCGTCATAGGTACGAGATGCTTTTTCTGGTGTGTCATTATATTTACTCGATAACGCACCCATTGCGTCGAACTCACACGCCATTGTCCAATCTAGTTCTTCACCACCACCGGCAAAAACGATATCTTGTTTACCCAGTTGGATTTGCTCTAGAGCATGACCAATACAGTGAGAACTTGTCGCACAAGCACTGCTCATTGAATAGTTAATACCTTTAATTTTAAAAGGTGTTGCAACACAAGCAGATGTCGTACTCGCCATTGTACGCGGTACCATGTAAGGGCCTACACGACGAACCCCTTTTTCTTTCATGATATTACATGCATCAACTTGGTTTTTAGAAGAACCACCGCCAGAACCTGCAACTAAACCAGTTCGTTCATTTGATACCATATCTTCAGGTAAATTTGCATCGGCAATCGCTTGCTGCATAGACAGGTAGGTATAAGCTGCTGCATCACCCATAAAACGCATAACTTTACGATCAATATGGTCTTTTGGCTGAATTTTTAAATCGCCCCAAACTTGGCTACGCATTTTTATTTCTGCGAATTGCTCGGAGAAAGTGATACCTGATTTACCACTTTTAAGAGATGCTAAAACTTCTTCTTTATTGTTACCAATACTAGAAACAATACCAATACCTGTAATTACTGCTCTTTTCATTATTAAGCCTTTATTGCTTGAGGGACTAATTATATGATAAACAAATGTCATTTTTGTTTGTAGTGTTCAAACAAAAAGTACATTGATTTAAAACTTAAATATCATCGCATATAATTGGAAATATATCTTGTCTGACACCAAAAACAAACTAATTAACCACGCACAAATAAACTGGTCTGACCAGTCAGAACCCATTTCGGCATTATTCGATGATGTCTATTTTAATACCGAACTTGGAATTGATGAATCTTTTTATGTTTTTTTTCAAGGAAACAACCTTAATGAGCGTTGGTTAAATTGCGAATCAAACCATTTTAGCATTGCTGAAACAGGTTTTGGTACGGGTCTGAACTTCCTGGTTTGTTGTGAACAATTCAAACGGTTTTTAAGTCAACATCCTGAAAGTAAACTGAAACATCTTTTTTTTAGTAGTTTTGAAAAATACCCGCTTAATAAAACAGATTTAATTCATGCTTTGCAACGTTGGCCTTCACTTGCCTCCTATATTACGCCTTTAGTTGATCAATATCCGTTAGCATTAACAGGTTGCCATCGCATTCATTTTGACCAATTTAATATTACGTTAGATTTATGGTTTGGCGATGTGCAACAAACATTACCAACACTTTATTGTTATCCATCTCGATTATTTGATAGCTGGTTTCTGGATGGGTTTTCCCCAAGTAAAAATCCAGATATGTGGTCTGACACATTATTTTCTCAAATAGCACAATCGTGCAAAGCCGATGCAACCATTGCCACATTTACAGCAGCTGGATTTGTCCGACGAGGGTTGATAGCCGCTGGTTTTAATATGACAAAACGTAAAGGTTACGGTATAAAAAGAGAAATGCTGGTCGGTAAGTTAGCTGAAAAACCTGATTTAACGGTGCAACATGCAGAACATTTGAGGCGACCTAAACAAACGACAAGTAAAGATATTGCCATTATTGGTGGAGGTATAGCCAGTGCTTGCCTGTCATTAGCTTTAATTAAGCGTGGATATACCGTTACCTTGTATTGTAAAAATTCATCTCTTGCCCAAGGAGCTTCAGGCAACCAACAAGCTGCAGTCTATCCTTTATTAAACAAGGCACATAATTCCTTAAGCCAATTTTTTGCAAATAGCTTTCTTTATGCTCGTAATTATATACAAACAATAAATAGCCATATACCTTTCGACCATGATCTCTCTGGACTGCTGCAGCTTTATTATGACAAAGCTTCAAGCAAAAAATTAGACAATATATTACAGGCAAAATTACCAGAGGCTTTAGTGCATTATTTATCCCCTGATCAAACCAATGAAATATCTCAATTATCGATTGGACAAGCCTCTCTCTCTTATCCACTTGGTGGCTGGTTAAATCCTCAGCAAATGATTCATGCCATCTTTGCGAAAGCGTCATCACTGGGAAAAATATCTATCAATGTGAATACCCACGTTGACACCTTGAGTAAACATAAAAATGGCTGGCAATTACAAATGGGTGATCAACAAGTGACTCATTCACTTATCGCCTTAACAACAGCAATGGAAACCTTAAATTTTGAGCAAGGCAAAGCAGTTCCTTTATCTGCAGCGCGTGGTCAGGTTACTTATATCCCGACCAATAACGAACTACATAAATTAAAAGTAACACTCTGCCACGAAGGCTATTTAACACCAGTGAGCCATCAAAAACACAGTATGGGAGCCACCTTCGAGCGCCATCAAATGGACGAGACTTTTTCTCTTCAAGAACAAACAGACAATAAACAAAAGTTAATAAAATGCATTCCAAATAAAGTCTGGTGTGATGAAATTGATATTAATCATAACGATGCCAATGTGGGGATTCGCGCAACAACTCGTGACCATTTTCCCTATGTAGGCGGCCTAGCAGATTACGCACAAACTAAACAGCACTATCAATATGCGTACAAAACCAATGTAACCACAAATGCTCCTTTTCATGAGGATGCATTTATACTAACCGGTCTTGGCTCAAGGGGAATATGCACGGCCCCGTTATTGGCAGAAATGTTAGCGAGCCAAATAAATCAAGAACCTCTTCCTTTCTCTCAAGAAGTACTGAATGCGTTACAAACGAATCGTCAGTGGATTAATTATTTGAAAAAATCTAAACCGTTAAAAATATAACTTAGAAATTCAATCACTAGCCAAAAATCGTTAATAATGACATCGTTCAACTAATTTACTGTAAAGAATGCTGATTCTTTACTGATACCACTTTGTTAAAATTGATATTTGCGTTAATCTACAGGTTCGATTTAAGGGCGTAGCTAAAATGGTTAAAAATTGCCCTTTTCAATTCTAACAGATGAGAAACAAAGCAGTTTAATGAAATATTCCCGTGTTTTTATCAATAGTCTAGCCTATGAACTAGCTCCTCATATTGTATCAAGTAGTGAATTAGAATCGCGCCTTGCTCCTTTATATAAAAAACTTCGCATACCAATGGGTCAATTGGCAGCATTAACTGGTATTGACGAGCGACGTTGGTGGCCAACGAATCATCGTCTATCTGATGGGGCCATCGAAGCCGCTAAAAAAAGTATTGATGAAACTGGTGTCAATATTAATGATATTGGTGCAGTCGTTTATACGGGGGTTTGTCGGGATCAGCATGAACCAGCCACGGCTTGTCGCATTGCCGCTGAACTCGGAGTGAACCATGAAACAGCCATTTATGATATCAGTAATGCATGTTTAGGCGTTTTATCGGGTATTTTAGATATCGCTAATCGTATCGAATTAGGGCAAATCAAAGCAGGTTTAATCGTATCCTGTGAATCTGCACGACATATTGTGGATATCACCATCGATAACATGTTAGAAAACCAATCCATACAAAACTTTTCGCAATCACTTGCAACACTAACTGGTGGCTCAGGTGCAGTCGCAGTGCTATTGACCGATGGCAGCCTACCTTTAAAAAATAATCGCCAACATAAATTACTCGGTGCAACACAACTTTCTGCTCCCGAATATCACGATCTATGTCATTGGGGATTAGAAGAAGTCAGCTTTAAACTACAACGTGAATTTATGCGGACTAATGCAGTCCCTCTGCTCAAAGAAGGCGTGGCATTAGCGCATAAAACGTGGAAAAACTTCCTTAATCAACGAGATTGGTTAGTCGATCAGGTAGATAAAGTTATTTGTCATCAAGTTGGCTCTGCTAATCAGAAAAAAATGTTAGAAACCTTAAATATTCCTGCTTATAAAGAATTTCCGACCTTCAAAAAACTAGGCAATATGGGCACCGTCTCGCTACCCGTTACGGCAGCCATTGCCCATGAACAAGGTTTTTTGAAAAAAGGCGACAATGTTAGCTTTTTAGGTATTGGTAGTGGATTGAACTGTATGATGTTAGGAGTTGAGTGGTAATATGAATTTAGATACGTTGTTTCCTTTTAAACGCAATTACCTATCACTACGTGGTCAGCAATACCATTATGTTAATGAAGGTAAAGGCGAACCCGTTGTTATGGTACACGGTAATCCGAGCTGGTCATTTTATTACCGCAATTTAATTCAAGCATTAAGTAAAAACTATCAATGCATCGTACCTGATCATATTGGTTGTGGCTTATCTGATAAGCCCGATGATAAAGATTACGAATATACATTAGAAAATCGTATTAATGATCTTGAGGCATTACTTGACTCACTGGCTATCACTGAAAATATTACGCTGGTCGTGCACGACTGGGGTGGCATGATAGGAATGGGTTATGCAGCACGCCACCCAGAGCGAATTAAACGATTGGTAATTTTAAATACCAGTGCATTTCATTTACCAGAAAGTAAACCCTTCCCACTTGCTTTATCTATTTGCCGTAATACCCTACTTGGTACTTGCTTAGTTCGAGGTTTCAATGCATTTTCTTCTGTCGCCTCTTACATTGGTGTTAAACGTAAACCAATGCCCAAAGCGATACGAAAAGCCTATGTTGCGCCTTTTGACTCTTGGAAAAACCGGATTTCTACATTGCGTTTTATTCAAGATATTCCCCTTAAGCCGAGCGACAAAAATTATCAATTGGTTTCTAATATTGAAAATAGTTTAACGTCGTTCCAGCAGGTACCCACTATTATTTGTTGGGGCTTAAAAGACTTTGTTTTCGATAAACATTTCTTAACCACGTGGAAAGAAAAAATGCCCCATGCACAGGTAAATGAATTTGCCGATTGTGGCCATTATATTTTGGAAGATGCAAGTGAACAGGTTATTCCACTTATTGAATCTTTTATGGCAGAGCATAGTTAGTGGAAAAGAAGTAAATAGTCCAATAAATAAATGAAACCCGACATTAATTTATTCCTGTTTATTAATCGACCTTACTTTCAGTAAGTCAGTTGTTGTATGATATTATAATCAACAATGGTAAAATAAACATAAATATCAACCACCTCAATTCAAGTGCTATATCGCCCTTTTACATAAGGGTGGTTCGCTTTTTCATAGGGTAGTAACGGACTTATGCACCATAGTAAACAATCTAACCTTTGCCATCACCTTGCTGATGCGGCTGAAAAAATGCCACAATCATTGGCTGTGGCATTGCAAAAAAGAAAATTTAAGAAACTTACATACAGTGAGATAAATTTTCACGATTTACATCAATACAGCGATCGGATTGCCTATGCACTTAACCAATATGGTTTGCAGCGTGGTGATAAAGCCGTTTTAATGGTGACGCCAAGCATTGATTTTTTCGCCCTTACCTTTGCATTATTTAAAGCCGGTATTATTCCTATTTTAGTTGATCCCGGTATGGGAATAAAAAACTTAAAACAATGCTTTGAAGAAGCCCAACCCGATGCATTTATTGCCATTCCCAAAGCCCACTTTGCAAGGGTATTATTTGCGTGGGGTAAAGAAACGGTAAAACAAACGATTACGGTCGGTGGGTTTTCCCTGCTAAAAACAAATCTAGCCCAAATACTTAAAAAATTTCCGAATTCAGCCCCCTATCCAATGGTTGAACTTGAAAGCAATGAGATGGCAGCGATCTTATTCACGAGTGGCAGTACTGGCACACCTAAGGGTGTTGTATACAGCCATGCGATGTTTGAAGCTCAAATAAATATCTTAAAGTCTGATTATCAAATAGAACCTGGCGAGCGAGATCTGGCAACTTTTCCATTATTCTCTCTGTTTGGTCCCGCATTAGGCATGGCTTCTATTGTTCCAGATATGGATGCCAGTAAGCCGATCAATGCTAATCCTGCTAATATTTTCGCTGCCATTGAAAAGTATCAATGCACCAATTTATTTGCCAATCCAGCTCTGATGGATGTACTTGGCAAAGCAGCTGTGGCAGAGTCTTTAAAATTAAAATCACTTAAACGTGTGATTTCTGCAGGCGCACCTGCAACCCTTCCTGTCATCAAAGCATTTACTAAATTACTCAATCGTGATGTTATGATTCAAACCTCTTACGGTGCAACGGAATCCTTACCATTGAGTAAAATCAACAGTGAAAAATTACTTCAAACGGAAGAAAACACTGAAAATGGCTGTGGAATATGCGTTGGTACACCCGTTTCAAACACAGAAATTAGCGTTATTGAGATTACCGAAAAAATAATTCCAACATGGGATGATTCACTTAAATTAGCAAATAATCAAATTGGTGAATTAGTGGTTAAAGGCGCTCAGGTTAGCACAAGCTACTATGAAAGAATATCAGCCACAGAACAAGCTAAAATCAAAGATGCTGACAATATTCGCCATCGTATGGGCGACTTGGGTTATATTGATGATATTGGGCAGATTTGGATGTGTGGCCGTAAAAGTCATCGTGTAGAAAGCCATTTTAATGACGAAGATAAAAGCTATTACACCATTCCCTGCGAACGAATTTTTAATACTCATTCAGAAGTAAAACGCAGCGCACTGGTTGCGGTGCGTAATGGTACCCATATTGAACCGTTACTTTGTATTGAACTACAAAACAAAAAGTTAAAAAGCACAACTAAATTATTTACTGAATTACATTTAATTGCACAACGACATGAGCAAACAGCCGGTATTAAACGCTTTTTAATTCATCCTCAATTTCCCGTCGATGTTCGCCATAATGCAAAAATATTCCGAGAAAAACTCGCTATTTGGGCACAACATCAACTCGATAAACCGATGGAAAAGTGGTTATGATCTCCTCGGTACAACCTGCTTTCAATGAATTACATCAACAAATGAAAGCGGTATTAACGCAATTGCAAGGCCAAGTAAATCGTGTTTTTATCACCGGTGCAGGAGGCTTTCTCGGTAGTGCCATATGCCAACATTTGCTAGCTGCAAATATAGAGGTGGTTGGCTTTGCTCGCAGTCAGTATCCACAATTAACCAAGATGGGAGTAACATTAATTCAAGGCGACTTAGCAGATAAACTAGCCATCATCAATGCAATGTCCGGTTGTGATCTTGTCTTTCATGTTGCCTCAAAAGCAGGTGTTTGGGGAACCAAGGAATCGTACTTTTCAGCAAATGTTGATGGAACGAATAATATTATTGATGCTTGTAAACAACTTAATATACAACGTTTAGTTTATACCAGTACACCGAGTGTTACCTTTGCTGGAGAAGACGAAAATGGTATCGATGAATCTCATCCCTATGCCTCTCATTTTTTAAATTTTTATGGCTTATCCAAAGCCGTTGCTGAGCAATATATTCTCACTGCAAATGGGCAACCTCTCGTTAATCAACAACCGCTTAAAACCGTTGCTTTGCGACCACATTTAATTTGGGGACCGGAAGATCCGCACCTTGTACCAAGGGTTATTGCTCGAGCCCAAGCAGGAAAACTCAAATTAGTGGGTAAAGAAGATAAACTTATCGATACAATTTATATAGACAATGCAGTTTACGCCCATCTACTGGCTGCAGTTAACTTATCTCAACACCAGTCAACCTGTGCCGGTAAAGCCTATTTTCTAAGTAATGATGAACCCATTACCATGGCTGATATGTTGAATAAAATCTTAGCATGTAAAGGGATACAACCTATTCGTAAGCGTGTGCCTGCAAAGGTAGCTTACACAGTTGGAACAATACTAGAATGGATTTACCTTGCCCTGCGTAAAGAAGATGAACCAATAATGACACGTTTTGTGGCAAAACAACTTTCGACTAGCCACTACTTTGATATTTCCGCAGCAAAAGAAGATCTTGGCTACCAACCGCTCATTTCCATTAAGCAAGGTATGGCAACGCTTCAAGACTCACTTTTATGAATAAGCCTATATTTTTTATAGCTTCTATGAGAATATTAACGATATAGTTACTATTATTATCTGGGTAAGCTGTTTCCTATTGATACATTAAAGGCATCATTACGATGGAAAAAAAATTTACCTTACCTTTTTTTCTTTGCATTATATTTGTTTCTCTATTTTCAACACGGCCTGTATTCTCGGCACCTTCAAGCAAAGAAAATATTATCAATATGCAATTACGCTGGCATCATCAGTTTCAATTTGCAGGATACTATGCAGCGTTAGAAAAAGGGTTTTATGCAGACGAAGGATTAAATGTAAATATAATTAAAGGAGATCCAAGTCATCAACCTGTCGCAGAAGTCCTTTCAGGCAGAGTACAATATGCTGAAGGTAACAGCGAAGTCTTATACCAACGTCTTATGGGTAAACCACTTATTGCACTTGCTGCAATTTTTCAACATTCACCATCGGTATTAATAGCTTTAAAAAGCTCAGGTATAAACTCTGTGCATTCATTGGTGGGTAAAAAAGTCATGCTTGCCACTAAGCAAGAAGATTCTGATTTTCTAACCATGATGATTAATGAAGGAATTTCGCCAGATCAAGTCAACATTATTCGCAGTAGTTATGATTTAAATGATTTAATCAATGGTAACGTTGATGCTTTTAATTCATATTCAACCAATGAACCCTATATATTAGATAAATTAGGATTGGAATATAACATTATTAATCCTATCTCCTACCGTGTTGACTTTTATAGCGATATTTTATTTACCTCTGAAAATGAATTAAAAAACCACCCCAAACGTGTTGCCGCTATGCTACGTGCAACCTTAAAAGGATGGCGTTATGCAATGGATAATTCTGAAGAGATAATAGATCTTCTGATTAACAAATATAAAGTCAATAAAACGCGTGAACACCTTCGTTTTGAAGCCGATGAAATGCGTAAACTTATCCTACCGGATCTCATTCAAATTGGGCATATGAATCAAGACCGCTGGCAACACATGGCAAATTCGTTCGTTACTGCGAAACTCATTCCAAATAAAGAAAATCTAGACGGTTTCATTTACGATCCAAATAAATCTTATTTGCCTTACTGGGTAATACCAGCACTACTTATTGCGCTCTTATTCATCATTATTACCTGTTTTATTATTTATCATTTGCACCGATTAAATAGACGAATAACGCAATCTCAAATCACACTTCTGCAAAGTGAAGAACGCTTTAAAGCAATTACCGAAGCGACTTATGGTGGTATTATTATTCATAATGAAGGCATTATTCTAGAATGTAATAACGCCCTTTCCGAGATCATCGGTTATAGCTACCAAGAATTAATTGGCTCAGATTGCTTTCAACTTATTACACCTGAATACGTCGACTTAGCAATAAAAAGTATGCGTTCGGGTCATTCACAAAGTTATGAAGTCATTGGCTGCCACAAAAATGGGACAAACTTGCCCTTATCCGTTAAAGGTAAAAATATTGTTTTTAAAGGTCAGCCGGCACGTGTTATTGAAGTTATCGATATCACCGAACGACATAAAACTGAACAACAATTAAAGTTAGCAGCCAGTGTTTTCACGCATGCTCGTGAAGGTATTATGATCACAAATACAGTGGGAGAAATCATTGAGATCAATAACACCTTTACACATATCACCGGTTACGATCGAGAGTATGTCCTCGGTAAAAAACCAAGTTTTCTCAAGTCAGGATTACATGAAGATTACTTCTACTCTGAAATGTGGCAATCTTTACAAGAAAAAAAGGAATGGTCAGGTGAACTATGGAACCTGCGAAAAAATGGCGAACTCTTTGCCTCTTTATTAACAATTAGCGCTGTGTCAGATGACAATGGCAATATTAAAACCTATGTTGCTCTTTTCTCGGATATAACTGAAATGAAGCAACATCATCAACAACTTGAACATATCGCACATTACGATGTGTTGACTAATTTACCAAATCGAATTTTACTCGCACAACGTCTGAAAGATGCGATGCAAACAACAAAAAAAACGAATCTTTCATTAGCCGTTGTGTATTTAGATTTAGATGGATTTAAAACAGTCAATGATACCTATGGCCACGATATCGGCGATCAATTACTTATTGAATTATCGAGGCTCATGACGGCATGTCTTCGAGAAGACGACACTCTCGCACGTATTGGCGGTGACGAATTTGTTGCTGTCTTGACTAATATTGAAGTAATGGATGATTGCGAACGCGTCATTAAACGCCTTTTAAAAGCGGCAATGACCCCTATCATTATCGAGGAAAATATAACCGCGCAAGTCTCGACGAGTATTGGAATTACACTCTACCCCTACGACAATGTAGAAGCAGATCAACTAATGCGTCATGCAGATCAAGCCATGTATAGCGCTAAACAAACCGGTAAAAACCGCTATCATTTATTCGATGTTCATCAAGATAAATCAATACAAAGCCAACATGAATCGATTGCTAATATTAATCGCGGTATAGACAATAACGAGTTTTTAATTCATTACCAACCCAAAGTAAATATGACATCCGGTGTGGTGATTGGCGTAGAAGCGTTGATTCGTTGGCAACATCCTCAACGTGGATTAATTTACCCTAAAGATTTTTTACATATCATTAATAACCATCCAATTAGTATTAAACTCGGTGAATGGATTATTGAACAAGTATTAAACCAAATTGTAACTTGGCATTCGCAGGGATTAAATATGCCTGCCAGCATTAATATTGATGCTTTCCAATTAGAGCAACCTGGCTTTGTTGAAAAACTTTCTGCAGCCTTAAAGGAACGTCCGGTTATTAAACCAGGTGTAGTACAACTTGAAATACTTGAAACCAGTGCACTAGGCGATATCGCCAAAGTACTGCCTATTATGAATGCATGTATTGATATTGGGGTAAGTTTTGCACTAGATGATTTTGGTACAGGGTTCTCGTCTCTCACCTACCTGCGTCGTTTGTCTGCTGAGTTATTGAAGATTGACCAGAGTTTTGTCCGAGATATGCTCGATGATCCCGATGATAAAGCCATTGTAATGGGCGTCATTAGTCTAGCGAAAGCCTTTAATCACAAAGTAATTGCAGAAGGTGTTGAAGGTATTGAACATGGCACTCAACTAATCGAGATGGGATGTGTACTTGCTCAAGGCTTTGGTATTGCTCGCCCGATGCTAGGCAAAGATATTCCGGCATGGATTAATCAATGGAAACCAGACCCAAGCTGGATTCAGTAAATTTCACCTTTACATTCGACTTGTGTTAGATACAAACGCATTTCAAACTCAAGTTGATGATAATCGGGCAACATATGTTGGCATAATTGGTAAAACGCTTTATCGTGATTTTTCTCTTTAATGTGTGCCAACTCATGAACAACAATCATCTCTAAAAAAGGCTCCGGCGCAACTTTAAACATTTCACTTATCCGGATTTCATTTTTACTTTTTAATTTATTACCCTGCACTCGTGAAACAAAGGTATGTAATCCTAATGCATTATTAACAACGTGGATTTTTTTATCATAAATAATTTTACTTATTGGTGCAGATTGTCGTAATCGCTTATTTTTTATTCCCATAACATAGTCACGTAGCATTTTGTCATTATTAATCGTATGTTGATGGGGGTATTTTTTTAACAGAAACTCCCCTAACGTATCTTTATCCAACATTGTTTTTATTTGAGCTTGCACGTCGGGAGAATATAATCCGAGGTATTTAAGTGATGATTTTTTATCTTTTAACGCAGACATAGATTTAAAGGGTAATGAAATGATGCGCTGAATTATACCTTAGCGAAGTGTAATCACATAATAACAGAGAAACTTACGCTAAATTTTTAAAGGGTTTCCAAATAAAATAAAACCGAGTAGATTAGTGGGTTATTTATACTAGCCCATTGGAACCTCGTTTATGTCTCTTGAATCGTTACAATTTGACAACCGTCTTACCGAGCAATTGCCAGCCGATAAAATCGATGAAAATTACTGTAGAAGTGTTGAACACGCTGCTTTTTCCTATGTGGATCCGACTCCCACACAATCCCCCGTAATGATTGCTTACAGTACTGAAGTTGCAGCATTACTTGATTTAGAAGAGACAGATATTAACAGTTCTTTATTTACAGACATGATGACCGGTAATCAAATATTATCGCAAATGACGCCATATTCATTATGTTATGGCGGCCATCAATTTGGTCAATGGGCAGGTCAACTTGGTGATGGACGTGCCATTAATTTAGGAGAAATATCAACTCATCACCATGACCGACAAGCACTTCAATTGAAAGGTGCAGGCAAGACCCCCTATTCTCGGCATGCAGATGGGCTTGCAGTGTTACGCTCATCCGTCAGGGAATTTTTATGTTCCGAGTCGATGTTCCATTTAGGTATTCCAACAACTCGGGCGCTCAGTTTATGTTTAACTGGCGAGACAGTACTTCGAGATAAAATATACGATGGCAATGCGAAGCATGAACTTGGGGCAATTACTTGTCGTGTATCACCTTCTTTCCTTCGTTTTGGTAGTTTTCAACTCCCTGCATCAAGAAACGATGACATCTTATTAAAGCAACTTATTGAATTCAGTATTAATAATGATTTTGAACATTTAAAACCACAGAATGGTGTTTTTACGGAAAGTACCTACCTAGCGTGGTTCGAAGAAATTAGTGAACGTACTTGTGATTTAATTGTTCATTGGATGCGTGTTGGATTTGTTCACGGTGTCATGAATACCGATAATATGTCTATTATTGGTGAAACCATTGACTACGGTCCCTATGGATGGATTGATGATTTTGATTTAGATTGGACACCGAATACAAGCGATCGCGATGAAGGTCGGTACGCATTTGGACGACAGGCACATATAAGTCAATGGAATATTATGCAACTCGCCAATGCGATATATCCAATCATCAAACAAGCAGCGCCTTTACAAACAATTATTAATGATTACCTCATTAACTATCAGCAAAAATGGGGAGAAATGATGGCTCAAAAATTAGGATTAATAAAATTTCAAGGAAACACCGATCTCAGTCTTTTTCAATCATTAGAGTCACTGCTAAGTGAGGTTGAAACAGATATGACTCTTTTTTATCGTGCCCTAGCCAATGTCTCTAATACGTTAAACCTTGATACACACAGCGAATGGTTAGCTATTTTTACTGACTGTTATTATGAAATTGAATCGCTTTCTGTCGAATATAAAGAAAAATTCAGACAATGGTTAACGCTTTATATTGACAGAATCAATAAAGAGGGTTTAACACACCAACAACGCGCCGAATCAATGAATCAAGTTAACCCTAAATATGTACTAAGAAACTATATTGCAGTGCAAGCCATTGAAGCCGCAGAGCAAGGAGATTATAGCGAAATAATCAAACTCCAAAATATATTAAAATCCCCCTATCAAGAACAACCTGAATATGAAGCCTATGCAAAGAAACGACCAGACTGGGCACGACATAAATTCGGTTGCTCAATGCTTTCATGTAGTTCATAAATAAACAAATTTTAGTCACTTTTGTCATAAAAATAATTATTAAGACAAATATTAAACCAATAAAAATCAAACCCATAATTAAAATGTGACAACTGCATTAAATGGTGCACATTATACTCCTTTTGCTGTCATATTTCGTGCTAAATTAGAATGTATTTATTAATTCAAGGAGTTGAACACAATGAAAAAAATACATTCAATATTTATCAGTGCCTGTTTAATATTAAGCTTTATCGCAACCAGTACGGCATCCACGATAACCGATACCGTTGAGCAAAACATTTACTTATCTACTTGGCAAACCTATCATTACACGCACGATCTTACCGATAACGATTTTGTTTTAGGCAATGCATTGTCCGCGACACTTTCAATCAATCTATATGATGACAATATTGGTTTATGGTTTTTACCCGACGGCCCTGAAAAAACATTATTTGTTATTGAAAATTTTGATTTCGATACGGGTGGCGTCACCTTTGGAGCGAATGACTTTTATAATGATTTAGGCATACAGGCACTCGGTGCAATTAATTACAATGGACTGTTAGATATTACCGTCACCTCTTTATACGGTGATTTTTTTATCGGTGACTCAGTACTAACCGTCGATGTGCCAGCGCCAACAAGTATCGCTATCTTGTTATGTGCCTTGCTTGCTTTTGGTGTTAATCAATCCAGAAAAGCAAAGCGATAAATAGACGTAAAAGCGAATTCAATTAAGAGAGGTAACTACTCAGCACCCTTTAAAATTTCATGAATTTTGTCATAAATAGAGTGTAAATACTCAGGGATAAGCCATTTATGCTTAGTTCAAGACGAAAAAGCGCAGTTTAGTGGTTTAAATGAGCATTTTTCAACGATGAAATAAAGCTTAAAGGGCGACGGCCTGAGTAGTTACTAAGAGAGATAGGGAGGACAGATCTTATCCCTCTCTTATAAAAATTTGTTTTCTAGCCCTATTCGACACGATAAAAACAACACACCATAGTGAAATTTCAACCTAATATGCACATAAAACCCATTAATTTATACATCAATTTAAATATTTATTGATTTCAGACTGGCCTAGTACACCTGTTACAAGGTAAAATCAGCCGCAATAATTTCAATCGATACCAATGATTAAGTTTCAATGCTATTGGTATTCTTAACAAAAAGAGTCTTATAAGATGGGAAGAGCATATCAAAACCGCAAAGAATCTATGGCAAAAACTGCGGGTCAAAAAACTAAAGTTTATTCAAAATACGGTAAAGAAATTTACGTTTGTGCTAAAAACGGCGGCTTCGATCCAGAGGGTAACCTTTCATTACGTCGTTTAATTGATAATGCAAAAAAAGACCAAGTTCCAACACATGTCATTGAACGTGCTATTGAAAAAGCAAAAGGTGGTGGCGGTGAAGATTATGAACGTGCTACTTATGAAGGTTTTGGGCCTGGAGGCTGTTCAGTTATTGTTGATTGCCTAACTGACAATAATAAGCGAACTTGGACTGAAGTACGCAACTGTTTTAATAAAACAGATGCCAAAATTGGTTCGCCTGGCACAGTTGCTCATATGTTTGAACATCAAGCGGTATTTGTCTTCGATGGAGAAGATGATGAAGCCGTATTAGAAGAATTAATGATGGCAGATGTTGATGTAACAGATGTTGAATGTGAAGATGGTAAAATTACAGTTTTTTGTCCACAAACTGAATTTAATCACGCCAAAACAACCATTCATGAAATTTATCCTGAACTTGAATTAGACGTGGAAGAAATTACATTTGTACCTCAAACTGATACTGATATCGCTGAAGAACATGTTGAAAAATTCGAAAAATTCTTAGACATGTTAGAAGATTGTGATGACGTTCAGAATGTTTACCACAATGGTGTTTTACCTGAATAACATCGAAATTATTAACATAATTTTATTACCGAATTATGACTATGCTTTACAACAATGTTACTGCGTAACATAATTCGGAAAATATAAACATAACAATAAACAACAGCCCTAATTAAAGGAATATTTCAGCAGTCAAAAAGAATACAATTTCACATAGTTTATATCTTCTCCCACTATCGTTTTTTTGTTAACTACCTCATAACTTTGTGAATAAAATACCGTTAATTCATTTTATGTAGGTTACTCTCTTGACTCAAATAAGTGTTATTGTATTATTTGAAAAATTAGATAAACAGAAGCTCAGTACTTAATTCAATTTACTATCTATTGAATATCCTTAAGAAGCCATAAACAACAGCTGTTTTCAGTGTTTATTTAAATAAATAAAAAATCTAAATGTAATACTTTAGTATTTAAAAAGAAAATATTATAAATAATTAATGATGAATTTACCGTTTACTTCAATACCTACGATTAAAATAATACGCTGAAATAAACGGAATATATAATATGCAGAAAGCGGTCGAGAAAAACAGCATAAGCATTAACCAATAATATAATTTGTCGCAATAATTTAACTAACGATAAAGGCATAAATACATTTTATTTATCGTTTTTACTCATTATTATAAGGTGATCTTATGTTCACATTTCCAGTTGTTGAAGGCTCTAAACGTCGTATTCATATTCAAGTTGCACGCCAAATAGCACGTAAAATATTATCAGGCGAGCTTTCTGAAAACCAAAAGTTACCTAGCGAAATGGAACTATGTAACTCCCTTGGAGTCAGCCGAACTGCGTTACGTGAATCCACCAAACTACTTTCGGCCAAAGGGTTAATTGAATCACGCCCTAAAGTAGGTACTCATATTCTCCCGCGTTCTCACTGGCACTTTCTTGATTCACAATTATTAGAATGGATCCAGGATATAGAAGATATTCAACCTTTCCTTTCTCAATTTCTCGGACTACGAAAAGCAATTGAGCCTGAGGCCTGTGCATTTGCGGCAATGAATGCCACTGCAGAGCAACGCAAATCATTATCAGTTTATTTCCAAAAAATGACTGAAGCCGCTGAAAAGTTTGATTATCAATCATGGATTATTAATGATCACCGTTTTCATCAAACAATCTTTTTGTCGACGGGAAATCAATTTTATGTCCCCTTTGCAAATATTCTTGAAACTATTTTCAAACAATTTATTAATCACTCTTCAGAAGGTGGACGTTTTTGTCTAAAAGAACATAGAGCAATTTATAATTCAATCATGGCAGGCGATAGTGAGCAAGCGAGAATTGATGCGCAAACTTTACTTGATGATGAAAACCAACGACTTGCATTAGTTGCAAATGATTAATCATAAGACAGCGGTTAAATAACCAAAGGCTATCCGTTATAAAACCGCATTTTTCACTGTATTTAGACTGTTAGTAAATAACAAAATCGATCATCAATTGACCTACATTTATCATTTACGGCACAAACACTGGCATACCAATTATATGGAATATGTTATCTAAACGTTGTACAGAAAGATGGTTTAATTTGAAGCGAAAGTTGATGCAAATAGTGTTTACTTTGCAAAATTTACAACAAAGATATATACCCGTTACCAATCAAGATGCGTTTATCAGTCACTAGCTCGAATACCAGGGCAAGACGAGAGGCAAACATCTTCGTTGTTATAAAGCCTCGATTTAACCCATAAACTATGGTCAGCTAATTGTTCAGTTTGCTATAACTTATTCGCGGTATATTACCTATTGACGGGTAACTTCTATTCATCTCATTTTTCCTAATACCTCAAACACACATCGTGAATACTTTTTCAATTGCATATTATCCATAAGGTTTAAATTTTTCTTCTTCCTATATAAAAAAGAATATATCACTAGCTTGGCCCTTAGCCTTAAATGCCCTATTGATGCAATCCATGTTGATGATCGATACGTTACTCGTTTCTCCATTAGGCGAAATATCACTGGCAGCAATGGGAATAGCGACGACGATTATTGCATTTATTCTAGGTATACAAATAGCATTAGCTAATGGAACGCAATTAGTATTAAGCCGCGCTGTTGGCTCTGGTCACCAAGAAAACTTAAATAAAGCATTTGTTTCTGGGGTTATCATTAATGGTTTAACTTCGTTATTGTTTTGGCTATTACTCTCCGTATTTGATCAGGTATTAATAGAGAGCTTAACGGATAATCTCTCTTTACATATCGAAATAGCGAGTTATCTCAATATTACTAAATATGTCATCCTATTTACGGCTATTACCCAGGTCATTATTGCTTTATTTAATGGATTAGGTAAATCTCGCATCCCTTTTAAAGGCTATCTCATCGAACTACCTATTAATGCCCTTGCCTCTTATTTATACACGGATGTTTAGGCCTTGAAGGATTAGGCGTTCAAGGGGCAGCCATAGGTAGCATAATCGCTATTTTTATCCGAACGATATTCCTTTATTGTTGTGTGAAGCACGAACAACAATTATCACTTTCATTCTCTATTCTAAGTGCGCATTTAAAACATAATATTTATCAACATTTTAGGGAAGTGTTCCCCATCGCAGCAAATGTCGCGATGCTATCTATTGGCACAACTATTTATCAACTTTTGTATTCACAGCTCACGATTAATTCCTATGTTGCCATTACTTTGTTGATGCCTTGGATACGTTCTGGAACGCAATTTATTACATCCTGGTCTCATTCATCCGCCATTATAATTAGCCAAGCAATAGGCTCCAAACAAATCGAAACACTAAAACAGGATGTTGAAACAAGTATAAAAATTGCTATTTTCATTTCAATACTTTCAACGCTATTTTTTATTGGGTTATATGCTTGGATCAACGATATCTACCCTGAGCTCGCTGTAGAAACCTATCAAGCATTGAAGGTAATTGCGCCACTTTATATCGTTTTACCTATTCTACGCGGATATAATACAGTCCATGGCCATGTTTTACGTGCTTTAGGCAAAACTACAGCTGTATTTAAAATTAACTTCACCGGACAATGGCTGGTATCACTTCCACTTTGCGCATTAATAATACTTGTCTTCGGTGCATCAATCTTTTGGGCATTTGCAATTACCCCATTCGAAGAATTAGTTAAAACGCTGCCATTTCGCTATCTTGCTAAAAAATCATTAGCAGAATTTAACCTAGCAGCAGCTAATAAATTAATGTACGACTAAAGCGCCTCTGAGAGGATATAAACCGATGATTTAACAAGGTTCAACGTTGAAGTGTTAGCTGCAAAAAAAGTCTAATTTTTCTACCGACTATTTGATGACAATACTAATTGATTTAATTTGTCTTACACTGTGGATCACAAACTATAAAACCAAGCCACGTGGCACCACTTTAAAAAAAAATATGTTCAACAACATAAAATAATATCACTGTATTTGTAGTAAACAGCAAAAATAGATTTGTAACAAAACCTTAAATCATCATACAAGAAGGCATAAAATAGCTTATTCTTAATTTTGTTTTCAACGTACAAATGTGAGCAACTTTAATGCATTTAAAGTAGTCAATTTTCTTTAATATTCTTCCTAATTAATCGTATTTCATCATAATTTACAACCTCATCACACTAAACACTAAAAACATATAAAGTATTATTAATGTCAAAATAGTTACTTCATTTCCGTGATCAAGGGCACAGAACATTTTTTACTACACTGCATCAATCCCTTGTAAACACTAAGCCCACCTAATGAACACTGAAAAAACAAATCAATTTCACGATTGAAAATGCAAATTTTATTGTCATATAAAAAAATAATAAAACAGTGCATAGATCTCAAAAAACCAATCAATTTTCATCAGAACATTGATTGACTTCAAATTAGCCCTGTAAGCCCATTTACACCGTCCCCTGCCATATAGTAAAAACTCTATAATATTGTCGTACAATAGTATTTTCGATATAAAATATACAATAATATAATCGGACAATTTTAGTTCATTGGTGCGGTTCTAATTCTTTTTTCAGACATAATGGAGTTGTCATGTCTACTGTAAAATTAAAAAATCTTGTAAAGCGTTATGGAGACGTAACTGTTGTTCAAGGTATAGATCTTGAAGTTAAATCTGAAGAGTTTGTTGTTTTAGTAGGACCTTCCGGTTGTGGGAAATCAACTACATTACGCATGCTTGCCGGGTTAGAAGAAATTAGCGATGGTGAAGTATCGATTGCAGATCGTGTTGTAAACGATATTGCGCCAAAGGATAGAGATGTTGCCATGGTTTTCCAAAACTATGCCCTTTATCCCCATTTAACAGTGGCTGAGAATATCGCCTTTGGTTTGCGTATTCGTAAGGTACCTAAAGAAGAAATTAAAGCAACGGTTGCAGATGTTGCGGACATTCTCGAATTAACACCACTTCTAGAGCGACGCCCTGCTGATTTATCAGGTGGTCAACGTCAACGTGTTGCAATGGGTCGTGCCATTGTTCGTCATCCAAAAGTGTTCTTATTCGATGAGCCTTTATCTAACTTAGATGCAAAATTAAGAACACAAATGCGTGCGGAAATTAAACACCTTCATAAACGCCTTGGTGTTACCAGTGTTTATGTTACCCATGACCAAGTTGAAGCGATGACTTTAGCAGACCGTATCGTGGTAATGAGTAATGGTAAAATAGAACAAGTTGGTACGCCGATGGATCTATTTAATAGCCCAGCCAATACATTTGTTGCGACCTTCATCGGTTCACCACCAATGAATCTAATAGAAGCAACTATCGACATTGTCGATGGTAAATTCTACGGTGTTTTCGGTGATCAACGCTGCTTACTACAATCCTATGAAGGTTTAACAAATGGTCAAGAAGTCATTATCGGTATCCGTCCTGAATATATTGATATCGAACCAATGGAAAATTCAAGTCCGATTGATGTAAAAATCGATTTAGTTGAAACATTAGGTTCAGAAGCTTTATTACACTGTAAATTCTTAAATGAACCCTTTGTAATAAAAGTTGATACGCACGGACAAATTGCTCATCTCGATAATTTGAATAAACTTTATTTCCGTCAAGATGTAATGGCTGTGTTTGATAAAAAAACCACCAAAGCTTTAACACCTTTAAGTAATCACTAAGCGAGGTTAATGTTATGCAAAATATTGATAATTCAATAAGCAAGCAAGACCCGCTTGTGGTTAGGAAATTGAAATGGTTTGGGAGGCATGTCAGAAAAGAATGGCAACTTTACTTAATGCTTGCCCCCACTGTTATTTGGTTTTTAATCTTTTTGTACAAACCAATGTACGGCTTACAAATTGCGTTTAAAGATTACAGTGTATTCCGTGGGATCACCGACAGTCCTTGGGTTGGTTTAGAACACTTCTATACCTTGTTTGAAAATGACCAATTTATCAGGTCGATAAAAAATACAGTCATGATTAGTGGCGCAAGTTTAATCTTTGGTTTCCCAATGCCGATTCTACTGGCGTTAGGATTTAATGAAATAATTAATCCTAAATTCAAAAGAACAGCACAAACCATCGTTTATTTACCACACTTTATTTCTGCGGTAATCATTGCAGGTATTGTTATCACTGCGTTTGCCCCATCGACTGGTGTTATCAATCTAATATTGAATGCATTTGGCTATGATTCGATCTACTTCTTAATCAAGCCCGAATGGTTCCGTACAATTTTTGTCGGTACAGGTATTTGGCAAGAAGCTGGTTTCGGTTCAATCGTATTCTTAGCAGCAATGGCCGGTGTGAACCCGTCACTTTATGAGTCAGCAGTTGTTGATGGCGCATCACGTTTCCAAATGATGTACAAAATAACACTGCCTTGTATTATCCCAACGATTTTAATTATGTTAATTATTCGTATCGGTAATATTTTAGAAGTTGGCTTTGAAATGATTATCATGCTTTACCAACCTGCTACCTATGAAACAGCCGACGTAATAAGTACCTTTATTTATCGTCAAGGTTTACAAGCAGCACAATATGACTTAGCGGCCGCCGCTGGATTGTTCAATGCCGTTATAGCCTTCATGCTGGTTATCACTGCAAACACAATCAGTAAACGTGTTTCTAAAACGTCTCTTTGGTAAGGAAAGATTATGAGTTTAATTCCAAATATGAATCTGTATTCAAAGGGCGATAAAGCATTTGTCTATTTGAATATGTTCCTCGTCGGTATGTTTACTATTAGTACGCTATACCCATTTATTTATGTTGCTTCACTTTCCTTCAGTTTAGGTGATGCGGTAACAGCAGGTAAGGTTGTATTAACACCGGTAGATTTTACCATTGCAGCTTATGAGAAAGTATTATTTGACCCCGCTTTTTGGACGTCATATATGAATACTTTCATTTACACAATTGGCGGTACGATCACCAGTTTATGTATCATTATTCCAGGTGCGTATGCCCTTTCTAGACCACAACTAGCAGGACGTAAATACTGGAATATGTTGATTGCATTTACCATGTGGTTCCATGCAGGCATGATCCCATTCTTCTTAAACATAAGAGATTTAGGATTACTTGATAGTTACATCGGTATCATCATTGCCTTTGCATGTAATGCCTTCAATATTATTTTATTAAGAAACTTCTTCGAAGCAGTTCCGGCTTCTTTTGAAGAGGCAGCACGAATGGATGGCGCAAACGACTTCCAAGTTTTATGGCAAGTATTTGTACCACTCGCTAAACCAGCAATTGCAACTATTACGCTATTTTGTATCGTTGCTCGTTGGAACGGGTTCTTCTGGGCAATGATCTTATTAAGAGACGAAGGGAAAATACCACTACAGGTATACCTACGTCAGATTATTACTCAATTAACCGATGACGATACATTTGCGGCTACCTTATTGACCTCTTCCTATTCATTTGAAACGGTGAGTTCAGCGATCATGGTTTGTTCTATCATTCCAGTATTGTTGGTTTACCCATGGATACAGAAATACTTTAACAAAGGTATTATGTTAGGGGGCGTAAAAGAGTAAGAGAAAAGCAGTTTAGAGCTAACCGTTGCATATGCGCGGTTAGCTAATCATGGCATAAACAATAAAATCAATATATATAAGGGAAACATCATGAAAACAGTTAAAACCCTACTTACCTCCATCATTATAGGTTCAGCTGCAACTATCGCATTGCCAGCATTAGCAACCCCTTCTGCTGACGGTGCATACAGTGTATCGGATAAACCATTAACGTTGGATATTCATTTTCATACTAAAAAATACGTCTATGACAATGAATGGCCAGTAGAAAAAGAAGCCGCACGATTAACGAACATGCATTTAAACAACGTTGCTTCAATGGCAACAACAAAAAGCCAAGAAGCATTTAACTTGCTTATTGCATCTGGTGACCTACCACCAATCGTGGCAGGTTCTTCAATCCGTGATAACGTTAACCGTTACGGACCTGAAGGTGCATTTATTCCATTAAATGACTTAATTGACAAATATGCGCCACATATTAAAGCATTCTTTGATGCTAACAAAGATATCAGAAGTTCTATTTTAGCTGCGGATGGTAACATTTATTATATCCCTTACCTACCCGATGGAAAATATGGTCGTGGTTACTTTATCCGTCAAGATTGGCTAGATAAACTAAACCTTAAAGCACCAAACACCATTGAAGAACTACATAAAGTGCTAGTTTCATTCCGTGATGATGATCCAAATGGTAACGGCAAAAAAGATGAAGTTCCTCTATTTTTCCGTCACTGGGAAGAGTTAATTCGTATGGTAACGCTATGGGACGGCCGTATGTCTGGCTCTGATATGTTCCATGACTTCTATGTGGACAAAGGCAACTTATTACATGGTTATGTTGGTAAAGGTTACCATGAAGGTATTCGTAATCTTGCTAAATGGTATAAAGAAGGCCTAATCGATGCCGAAGTATTTACCCGTGGTAGCCGTTCACGTGAATACTTATTATCTAATGATTTAGGTGGTATGACTCACGATTGGTTCGCATCAACTGCTGGTTACAATGACTCACTAGCCGATAAAGTACCAGGTTTTAACTTTAAAACGATGTTGCCACCAAAAGGCATCTCAGGCAAACGCGTAGAAGAACATCGCCGAGCTAAAGTAAAAGTAGATGGTTGGGCAATGTCATACACTGATGAAAACCCCATTGAAACCATCAAATACTTCGATTTCTTCTTCACCGAAGAAGGTCGTCGCTTAGCGAACTTTGGTATTGAAGGCAAACAATACGATATGATCGATGGCAAGCCTGTATTCAAAAAAGAAGTACTTGAAAGCACAACACCACTTAATGCTCAAATGTGGGAAATTGGTGCTCAAATCCAACGTGGTTTCCACCAGGATTATGCTTACGAACTACAATGGACCAACAAAAATGCACTAGAAGGTATTGCGCTTTATGACACAGTGCCAGATCTACTAGTTGAACCTTTCCTTGGTGTTTCTTTAAATGAGAAAGAAAAAGAAGTGTTCGATAAAAACTGGGCAACCATTCTTGATTACATGCTAGAAATGCAACAGGCTTGGATTTTAGGCTCACGTGATATCGATAAAGACTGGGATAGCTATATGTCTCAACTTGACCGTATGGGCTACAACGATGTTATAAAAGTAATGCAGTCTGCTTATGACCGCGCATACAAATAATTGCTAATAATACTTATAATTAGCTAATTTAAAGGCAATGAATTTTTCATTGCCTTTTTCTTTTCCAAATCCCCTGCTTCTCACTGTGACCTATTTGGCATATTGACCAAATCCAAAACTGGTCTATTTGTTACTGGTATCACACTTCATCACTTCACATTAAACAGAATTTCAAGCCATTGAATTTAAAGTGAATTTTTATTGTTCTTTTTTGTCTTATTATATCATGCTGTGACATAGCACCAACAACCAGCCCTGCTTTCAAATATAATGTAACGCATGAATTAATTTGGTTAACCAAAATCAAGATGATTCTGACAGGACTTATAACCCCATGGACGGAAGCGTCGATCAAACTACCGTGTCAATGGCTTAAAAGTGCAATAAAACTAAAGCGTAAAAAGAGAAATAACCGTAAAACGTAAACTCAATATCTCAATTTAAAAGGTATAATTTATGAAACCAGTTAAGACCCTGCTCGCCTCGATTATTATTGGCTCGTTAACCACAATTTCATTACCAACATTTGCAACCGCACCCGATGATTTGGCATTTAAAGTGTCAGATAAACCGTTAACACTTGATATACACTTTCATACTAAAAAGTATGTTTATGATAATGAATGGCCCGTAGAAAAAGAAGCAGCACGCTTAACTAATGTTCATTTAAATAATGTTGCATCAATGGCAACGACAAAAAGTGAAGAGTCATTTAACTTACTGATTGCGTCAGGTGATTTACCCGACGTCGTAGGTGGATCTGCAATTCGTGATAATGTAAATCGCTATGGTCCTGAAGGCGCATTTATCCCGATGAATGATTTGATAGACAAATATGCACCGCATATCAAAGCATTCTTCGATAAAAACCCTGAAATTAGAAGTTCGATATTAGCGGCAGATGGCAATATCTATTACATTCCTTATCTCCCAGATGGCAAATTTGGCCGTGGTTATTTCATTCGTAAAGATTGGTTAAATAAATTAAATCTTGAAGTGCCAAATACCATTGATGAACTTCACGATGTACTAGTTGCGTTCCGAGATAACGATCCCAATGGCAATGGCGAAAAAGATGAAGTACCACTATTTATGCGTAACTGGGAAGAATTAATTCGTATGGTCACCTTATGGGGCGGGCGTATGTCTGGCTCAGACATGTTCCATGACTTCTATGTTGATAAAGGCACAATGGCACATGGCTACGTTGGTGCAGGCTACAAGGAAGGGATTAAAAACCTGGCTAAATGGTATAAAGAAGGCTTAATTGATGCCGAAGTATTTACCCGTGGCAGCCGCTCTCGTGAATATTTACTATCAAACAACCTCGGAGGTATGACACACGATTGGTTTGCTTCTACGGCAGGTTATAATGATTCACTGGCAAAAACAGTACCGGGATTTCAATTTAGAGCGATGTTACCTCCCATCAGTACAAACGGTAAACGTGTAGAAGAACATAGACGTGCAAAGGTTAAAGTTGAAGGTTGGTCTATGTCGTTTAATAATAAAAACCCGATAGAAACAATGAAATACTTTGATTTCTACTTTACCGAAGAAGGACGCCGCCTAGCTAATTTTGGTATCGAAGGTGTCAACTACGATATGATCGACGGAAAGCCTATCTTTAAAAAAGAAATGCTTGAAAAAGACACACCGTTAAATGCTCAATTGTGGGAAATCGGTTCTCAAATTCCACGCGGTTTCTACCAAGATCATGCTTACGAATTGCAGTGGTCAAACAAGTTCGCACTTGAAGGCGTTAACATGTATGACAAAGAAGAAACTGCAAACGGCCTATTAGTTGAACCATTCCTTGGTGTGGCTTTAAACGAAAAAGAAAAAGCGACATTTGATAAAAATTGGGCAACTATTCGTGATTACATGTTAGAGATGCAACAAGCTTGGATCTTAGGTTCTCGCGACATCGATGCAGATTGGGATAGCTATATGGCTCAAGTTGAACGCATGGGCTACAGTGATGTACTTAAGGTCATGCAGTCCGCATACGACCGCGCCTATAAGTAGTCGAATAATCGAGTTATACATTTAATTTCAAAGGCAATGTTTACATTGCCTTTTTTATATCTTCTAACACAATCCCCCGCAATTAATACCCATTGTATTTAAAATATGCGCTAAATTTTGTGTAGAACAAGGTTAGTTTGAGGCGAAAGTTCATGTAAATGGTTGTTCCCTTAATGAAACTTTCAACAAAGAAATAAACTATTTTAACCAGCAAAATAGATCAGCTAATTATTACGATTGGTATGACTCTTCCCTTTGCAAAATTTCAATAAAGAAATAAATAATGTTAGCCAGTAAAATAGATTAATTAATTAATGATTACGTTTAATAAAGTGAAGCTATTGGAGAAGATAAATTTATGGAAGTACATCAAAAAATAATAGCTATTGCTCAAAAACAATAGCTATTATTTAAAAATGATTAAATATTAAAAATATTCAGTTAAAACAATTAATAGACAGATAAAATAATATTAAGAGCAAAGTTAATTGTTACAGTAACTTTTAGTTATAACCACGCACAAATTCTTCAGTAACGATGTCATTAATCGGTGCTTCATGATTAGCTGCATTGTGCTTTTTAATATTACTACTATCTGAATTAGATTTACTTAATTGAAAAGATAAATGGTTAGTACAATCATTTAATAAAGGGGTTTTAAAAGTCGTATTTACACGTTTTTTATTCATAATATTCTGCTCCGTAATCAATTTTATTTATCGCTATTAACATATTTTATTATCTTAAACATTATCTCATGCGACTATTTAACAAAAGCATTTTTAATGCCAATATGATGTAAAACAGCCAATTTTTTTGATTCAAATTTAAGAATAATTTAATTCACTTTATAAATTAATCTATCAATAATTTCAATGAAAAATATTAAAATAAGCCCATGATTTTATAAAAGATATTAAAAATCAAATTTAATGACTTAATTGAGATTAATCTATTAAATTTATCGGCAAAAACGCTCAAAACTTGAAATAAATTAATAGTAAATTAAAGAGGCGAAAGAGAGATTAAGGTAAAGAAAAGTCACAAACAGTTCATTTTAAAATAATGGTTATGCGAAGGAATCTGTTTAATAAGGAAAAATGCTTAACATCTAAATTATTTAATGGCTTATTTTAAGTCGATAAACCAACAAAATAAATGATGATGTCAAACTTGAAGTAAAACTGACAATGATAAAGCCTAATACCGATTGTATTAATATGTATTCTAAATTTTAACCAGTAAAATAGATCAGCTAATTACTCCGATTGGTATAATTTATCCCTTCAGTTTTACAACCGTCATTAATCAATACTAACAATTCCATAGCTTGCTAGAATTCGATCTATTTCATGGTTATCTAACATTTTTTGTAACGATTGAGAAAACTCATCTTGGCGAGGTAATAAAGGTGATTTATTAGAAATAGCTAGGTAAACAGGTCGATGTGTTTTAAATATGTACTTTGCACGTGTGATTAAATCAGCTCTGTCACCCACATTAGCTGAGATATCGCCATTAATACAATTTAAGACAATGACATCAATTCTACCGCCTTCTAATAAACGAAATGAAGCATTGCCGGTAGTCGATTCAAATTTATTAAGGCTAGTATCATTATCAAAGCGATCGAAATAAGATACTTTTTTTACCGTTCCAATAGTCAAAGGTTTTAAATCTTCATATTGGTTAATACGAAGCGTTTTAGACTTTAAAGTATAAAAACAAATCCCTTGGGTGGTATAATAAGCCGGTTCGATAAAAGTCATGTATTCCTGACGCTCAGGGGTTTTATAGACCCCCGTCATAACATCACTTCCACCAATTTCCATATGTTTCAAGCAACGTTTCCAACCACATCCTTTGGTCACAAGATTAAGACCTAAATCATTTGCGACATGTTGCAAGATTTCTATTTCAATACCATTAAGCGTCCCATCTTCATGTATAACACGCCAAGGTGGCCAATTAGCATTTGCAGTGGTTAGCTCATCTGCTTTATTTAAGGTCGAAAATAAACACAGCACAATGAGAAAAATACGTGACATTAATACATTCCAAATTTGAATCGCAATATAATAAAGAATATACGCGTTACTGTGAAAGAGATAAAGTATACTAAAAGGATAAGCACTATTTATATCAAGATAACTTGAAGTCTATTCATCGTCATTTAAAAACAATAAACGTCTTTCTCCATATTGGATCCACTAAAAACTAATTTCTCATTAATATTATTTAATACAAATCAGAGACTGCTGGTCGGTTGCAGAATGAATATACCCTATCTTGTGTAGTACCACACCGGATTCAGTTGCTTTAGTTAGTAGCGTATCAATCGCACTTTGTTTTACTGAGATCAATAATCCACCTGAGGTTTGAGGATCACATAGAATTGTTTTCTGTAATTCACTCATCTCTGAAATTTTACCGCCATAGCTACTAAAATTTCGAGAAGAACCACCTGGAATTGCACCACGCTCAATATAATCCACAACCCCTTCTAACACAGGGACTGATGAAAATTCAATCGTTGCAGCTAAGTTAGCACCTTCACACACCTCAGACAAATGTCCAAGTAAACCAAAGCCAGTCACATCGGTCATTGCATGTACCCCTTCAATTTCGGCAACGCATAAACCAAAATCATTAAGTTGGCACATAGTATCTCGCGCTAAATTTTGATGTTCAGGTGCTAATTTTCCCTGTTTCTCAGCCGTAGTCAAAATACCTATCCCTATCGACTTCGATAGAAATAACACGTCGCCATCTTGCGCATGCGCATTTTGTTTAACCTTTTCGGTGTCAACGATACCTGTAACTGCCAATCCAAAAATAGGTTCCGGTGCATCAATACTATGTCCACCCGCTAACGAGATCCCAGCGGCATGACACACTACTCTACCACCATCAATCACTTTCGCTGCGACCTCGGCACTGAGTTTATTAATTGGCCAACCTAGAATGGCAATTGCCATAATCGGCTTACCGCCCATCGCATAAATATCACTAATCGCGTTTGTCGCAGCTATTCTGCCAAAATCAAATGGGTCATCAACAATAGGCATAAAAAAATCAGTTGTGCTAACAACACAATGACCATTACCTAAATTGTATACGGCAGCATCATCCTTGCTTTCATTACCCACTAATAAATTAGGATCGTTAAAGCTGGGCAAAGAGGTTTTTAAAATATCTTCTAATACTTTAGGTGAAATTTTACAACCGCAACCAGCACCATGGCTGTACTGGGTCAATCGAATAGGGGGAGTTAAATGCGCTTCTGACATGATAATTCATTCCTTAAAATCTGAACATTATTTATGTAATGAAATAATGTATGCGATTAATCCACTTTTAATTTAAGGATAATAATGAACCAAGATAAGAAAGATATCTACTATATTGTCAATAAAAGAACTTTTTTATATATAAGAATCGTAACTACTCAGCCCCTTTAAGATTTCATGAGTTTTTGTCATAAATAGAGTGTAAATGCTCAGGGATAAGCCATTTATGCTTAGTTCAAGGCGAAAAAGCGCAGTTTAGTGGTTTAAATGAGCATTTTTCAACGATGAAATAAGCTTAAAGGGCGACGGCCTGAGTAGTTACTAAGAATCAAGCTGATGAATAGGAGTAATATAAAATGCGGTATTAAATATATAACTAAATAAAATTACTCAATATACCCTTGAATTGGCGCAGTTAAGTTAGTTGTATCTTGACTATAATTACTCAACTCCTTTGCATAACCCGTAGACACTTCTACTTTTTCCTGTAATTTATTAGAAGAAATTTCGCGGTCATAGGCAGCTTGAGCTTCAGCTTTTTTAAGCTGATAGGCTTGCATCAATTGCGTTTTTTCATTCGCACTTGCTTTATCGAGCTGCAGATAAAAACAATATTTATCTTCAAAACTTGTATCCACAGGACCAACATCTTTAGAATAATCATGATTACTATCACAGGTTGTAGGAAGCGCTTCAACAACTTCACAGGGAGTTTGTTGGAAAACACTTTTTCCATCAACAACACATTGATAGACTTCAGAAAAAGCAAAAGGTGAAGCTAAAGCCACCACAATAATAAGAAGGTTGTTAGGAAATTTACTCATACGTTCTCCTTCCATTTAGAATAATTATAATGGGATCAAGCTCACAAATAGAGTGGTGTATTATTAATCAATTATAAAAAATAACAAGTTATTTATACGCTAAATCTACAAATCACCCACATTTAAAGTTCTTAATTAATACTAGACCATAACCGCATTACCAACAGTGACAGTGACATCAAAACTAGAATTAGCTATTCTGCACGCATTATTTAATGGAAAATATAAAATGACGCAAAATGTAATCACTAAAAACCAACTCATTACCCAATTAACTGCTTGGCATGAGAAAAAAATCTCCTCAGAAACACTTCAGGATTGGATGGTAACGCACTATGATCCACCAGAAGTTGAAATCGGCCAAGGAGAAACACAATGGGTTGAAGAAGCAATGAATATTATTATGAATGAATACGAGCTTGCCAAAATAGAAAAGTTTAAACCAGAAGGCTATCAATTCGCTATGGCGTTTTTAAACTGCGAAGAAGATAATTTTTTAGTCAGGAGACAGCAATTTATTCACGATAGTTTTTTAGATTAGTTTATTAAAAGATGCTCAAGCCCTAATATTAAAGCTTGAGCATTATCATTACTAATTAATCAGCTTTCTTTTCTAAATCCTTTAACATCTGACGCGTCACTAATGTGATCCCTTTTTTGGTCACCCTAAAACCATTTGCTATATCTTGCTCTCGATCGATACCAATACTTAATCCTGCGGGGACATGGCACTTACTATCAACAATAACGCGATATAATTTACACCCTTCTCCAATTTCACTGGCATGCATTAATACAGATTGTTCAATTTCACTGTAAGAATGCACATGTACACGTGAAAATAACAATGATTTACGAATAACCGAGCCTGAAATAATACATCCACCTGAAACAGTCGAATCGACAGCCATTCCTCGTCTTTCATCGTTATCGAAAATAAATTTAGCCGGTGGTAATTGTTCTTGGTACGTCCAAATAGGCCAATTTTTATCATATAAACTAAGTTGTGGTTTTGGCTCAACCAATTCCATATTAGCTTCCCAAAAGGAATCAATCGTACCTACATCACGCCAATAAGGCTGGTTATCGCTATTTGGCGCTCTAAAGGAATAGGCATATACGTTATTTTTTTCGATAATAGAAGGAATAATATCATTGCCGAAATCATGGCTGGAAGCATCGCTGAAATTATCTTTTTCTAATTGCTCAAACAAAAACTCACTGGTAAATACATAATTCCCCATCGAAGCTAAGCAAAGCCCTTCTTTACCCGGTATTTCATTAGGTTGTTCAGGCTTTTCATTAAATGCAATAACACGCTTTTCTGTATCGGCTGTCATAACACCAAAGGCCCCCGCTGCTTCTTCAACGGGCACTTCCAAACAACAAACCGTCATATCTGCCTTGGTTTCAACATGTTGAGCCAGTAATAACCCATAATCCATCTTGTAAACATGATCACCCGATAACACTAAAACATACTTAGGATTCTCTGTTCGGATAATATCAAGATTTTGATAAACCGCATCGGCTGTTCCAACATACCAATCTTCACCGCTACGTTGAGATGCAGGCAATATTTCAACATATTCCGAAGAATCAGCTTTAAAATGCCCCCAACCACGGTTGATATGACGAATTAACGAATGAGATTTATATTGTGTTGCCACGCCGATACGGCGAATACCTGAATTAATACAATTGGAGAGTGGGAAATCAATAATACGGAATTTACCGCCGAAATACACAGCTGGTTTTGCGCGCCAATCGGTTAATTCAAACAATCGACTACCACGACCACCCGCTAAAATTAATGCATACGTATTTTTTGTTATATTACTAATGAATCGATCTTTATTTTGCACCATAAGCCGCTCCTAGCGTAAGAAGAATTAACAGGAAAGTAATTTATTGACGTTTTATAAATTAAAAACTGAACCAAAAACAAAAGAGATAACCGATAAAATCGCGGATAAATAATGTTTATATTCTTAATTTATAATCTTATTTTTATTATTTAGGTAACCTATATTTATCAGTATTAAAGGACCATTACAATGGCATTTAGGCTGTTTTAACCGATATGAAAACAGATTGGGAACAACTTCACAAAAGCACTTTTATTTCAATAAATTAAATGAGTAAACCATCACATCGTGATGATTTTTTGTACTTCCATATCTCATTTTACAGAAACGACCTATTACCCAAAAAACACTACTTTATAACGACTAAGTAGAATCACAACACTATCCCCATTACTATTCAAGATCCATTTTTACACCTTGAATGTAATGGGGATATAGAGATTCTGACTGACTATCCAAAAACCTACACACTCACAAACAACATAGGGTTAATAAACCTACCTGTCTATTGACCCTTTCTCATATTAACTCTCGTTGAGCTTAGCTAACATTCCTCTTGTAACAAGCGTAATCCCCTTCTCCGTAACACGAAAACCATTAGCAATATCTTGTTCTTTATCGTAGCCAATGGTTAATCCCTCGGGCACTTTACATTCACTATCAATAATAACGCGACGTAATTTACAATATTCGCCAATATCACACCCCCTCATTAGCACGGATTGTTCAATAAGGCTGTGTGAATGCGTGTGTACATTTGAAAATAATAATGATTTTCGAATAGTTGACCCAGAAACGATACAGCCACCTGAAACAGTACAGTCAAGCGCAGTTCCACGTCGCTCATCATTATCAAAAATAAACTTAGCGGGCGATAATTGCTCTTGGTAAGTCCAAATGGGCCAATCTTTATCGTATAAATTGAGTTGAGGTTGTGGTTCCACTAACTCCATATTGGCTTCCCAAAAGGAATCAAGTGTACCCACATCACGCCAGTAGGGCTGACTGCCATTGTCAGGGTCTCTGAATGAATAGGAATAAACATTATTTCCTTGAATTATTGAAGGAATAATATCGTGGCCAAAATCATGACTTGAAGCTGATTTACAGCAATCTTTCTCCAACTGCTCAAACAAAAACTCACTGGTAAAGACATAGTTCCCCATTGATGCTAAGCAAATCCCAGGTTTACCAGGTAATTCATTGGGCACGGCTGGCTTTTCATGAAAATCAATCACCTTATGGTTAGTGTCAACGGTCATAACACCAAAAGCACCGGCCGCTTCTTCCGTTGGTACTTCTAAACAACACACCGTCATATCAGCCCCCTTTTCCACGTGCTGTGCGATTAATAAACCATAATCCATCCGATAAATATGATCGCCAGATAAAATCAACACATATTTCGGTGCCTCCGAGCGAATAATATCTAAATTTTGATAAACCGCATCGGCAGTGCCGACATACCAGTCTTCACTATTACGTTGCGAAGCCGGCAATACATCAACAAATTCAGATCCGTCTGCTTTTGCATCACCCCACCCTCGATTAAGATGGCGAATTAAAGAATAGGATTTATATTGCGTCGCAACACCAATGCGCCTTACGCCTGAATTAATACAATTTGATAATGGAAAATCAATAATTCTAAATTTACCACCGAAATATACAGCGGGTTTAGCTCGCCAATCCGTTAACTCATGCAGTCGACTCCCTCGTCCACCTGCTAATATAAGCGCATAGGTCTCTTTCGTTATATTACTTATAAATCTGTCTCTATTATTTGACATAAACACATCTCTTTAAAGTTAAAAATAAAGCCGATTCAGTTTTCTGTTTATAACGACAATGATTCCGAATAAAAACACGGAAATGGCGCATTACAAACGAAAATCATGCTATTTATTGCATCGGCACTTCATTATTATTTGTTTATAAATTGGTCAAAAATATATAGTGTTAACTTAATATCATAACGTTATTATTTATGGTTTTATTAAGTTGCAATCCCCCTTTCATCAAAAGGTCTTAAACGGTTCAAACTTAACATTAAATTTGAACAAAAACCCCTCCCTTATAGAAAGCGTAGCACAAGAATATTCATATTATTTTTATATATAAATAAATTACGCTTAATCCTAAAATAAAACAATACGCAAATAACTAAAACTAATGGTAATATGTTGTTCTAATGAGGAGACCCAATGAACAATAAAGTGACCCACCTTGCTCAGAAATTAATGACATTTATTGATGAAAGTCCAGTATCTTATTTTGCAGTCAATACTATCGTCGAAACTCTCAAAGAAAACGGATACCAAGCCTTAAATGAAAGCCAACAATGGCAATTAGAACTTGGTCAAAAATATTACTTAACACGTAATGACAGTGCCGTTATTGCATTTCAATTAGGTAATAAAGTACCTTGGGAAAGCGGTTTTAATATCGTCGGAGCGCATACCGATAGTCCAAATTTAAAGCTTAAAAATGAATCGTTAAAAAATGTAGCGGGTTGCTTAAAAGTCAATGTAGAAGCTTACGGTGGTCTAATACATAGCACTTGGTTGGACCGTGATCTATCGTTAGCAGGTAGAGTGGCAATTAATACTGACAAGGGAGTAGAAAGTCGCTTAATTGATTTCAAACGCCCCATTGGCTCTATCCCTAATTTAGCGATTCATTTAAATAGAGATGTTAATGCAGGTTTTGAATACAGTAAGCAACAACACCTTGCCGTCGTACTTTATGGAGATCACACTGAAGTTAATGAAAAAACATTCTTAAAAGAATTAATCGCAACGGAATTAGGTATTGATGCATCATTAATATTAGAAATGGATCTGTCTTTTTACGATACCCAAAAAGGGGCATTAATTGGATTAGACAAAAATATTATTAGCACCGCTAGATTAGATAATCTTGCGATGTGTCATTGCATTCAAGAAGCCATTATTCACCCAGACAAACCCGAACAAACGAATATTGGGGCTTTCTTTGATAATGAAGAAGTTGGTAGTACCACCACCATGGGGGCCGACTCTAATTATCTCAACGCATTGCTTGATAGAATTATCTTTTCACTGGGTGGTAATTTAGAAGATGGATTAAGAGCACGACATTTAAGCTTTTTAATCAGTGCCGATGGCGCACATGGCCAACACCCAAATTTCACAGACAAACATGATCCTTCATATCGTCCTTTATTAAATAAAGGGCCAGTAATTAAATATAATGCAAATTTCCGATATGCAACCACAGCAACAACGGCAGCACGATTTATTAACCTGTGTAATAAGGTCAATGCGCCCTATCAAAAAATGGCAAACCATTCAGATCTCCCCTGTGGCAGTACAATCGGTCCAGTGTCGTCAGCATCATTAGGCATTGAAGCCGTCGATGTGGGGAATCCCATGCTAGCGATGCACAGTATTCGTGAATCACAAGGCAGTCTCGATCATTTCCATATGGTGAATGTGATTACTGAATTCTATAAATAACCTCACCTACGACTGCACTAACCTCAATAACAGATAACTAAATTATCCCCATTGAGGTTAATAATACAGAGAAAGAATGGCTAATTTTAAAACCCATATTAATACTGCAATCATCGGTAGCGGATTGGCATCTGCGGCACTTTTATCTACAAATCATATTGGTTTCAACCACGCCATTTGGTTGTGGTTTTTAGGTACCATTGGTGGCCTATTACCAGATATAGATTCCGATAACTCGACATCCTTAGACACTATATTTGGTATTTTAACCTTATCGACCGTACTCATTAGTGTCCGCTTTATTAGTCACGCAATATTTCAAGAACCTCGATTTATCGAGCTGATTGCGACAGCGATAACAGTTTATGGCATGATGAGACTAATCGTGCGTCCTTTATTTGAGCATATAACGGTACATCGTGGCAGCTGCCATTCAATTTTATTTTTAGTCTTAAGTGGTTTAATAACAACACAATTAACATTAAGGTTATCGGGTACAGACACGCAACAAGTGCACTTTATAGCTTGGCTTTCTGGCGGGTTTATTTTTATGGGCGGAATGATCCATCTCTTACTCGATGAAATTTGCAGTGTAGATTTACAAAACGTAACAATAAAACGTTCCTTTGGTACTGCAATTAAACTTGCTGATTTTAGCAATAAAGGTATTACTTTATTAATGATTATGGCCGTATCAGTACTTATTTATATTTCACCTGCTACGGAATATACGCTCAAAACATTATCTAACTGGACAGCATTTACACTGTAAAGAAAAGAGGCGTTGTTGTTATACCCATTCCGCTAATTATCTCCCCATTTATACCCGTTACCAATCAAGATGCGTTTATCAGTCACTAGCTCGGATACCAGGGCAAGGCGTAACATGATGACCTTTCGAGCGATTAACTGCGTTAATCCTCTATCGGTAGATGTAAAAACAAGACTTTACATCTTTAATGGCTAGTCCTTATCGAATGTTATAACGCAGTATTGCCATGGTTTATAAGAAACGAGCTAGTGACCCGGAGGGCAAGACGAGAGGCAAACATCTTCGTTGTTATAAAGTCTCGATTTAACCCGTTAGATCTTCACCTTTATGCCTAGAATCTGCTCACCTCTCGTCTTGCTGATTTCTGCATCTTGAATGGTAACGGGTATATACTTATTAAAATGAATGCTAGTTTCATTATTGATTTGGTAATGACAACAAATAGTTACTTCAATCAATGCCTAGAGCTTTCATCCATTTTTCATACGTCTAAATAGCACATTTAATTAACGAAATTGGTATTGTTTTCATCGCCTTTTTATAAAGTTCATGATTACGATTAGCATCACTACTTAAGGGGTTTCAATAACTGTTTAATCACACTCAATAAGCTGAAGTAAATAATCATTAATGCGAGTAATGGCAATGCAATCCATAACATCGGATGCACACTCGGCGTTAATGAAAATCCCCATTTCAATAACGCATAAACAATCCCCTCGGCTCCGATTGCGGCAACTAAACCTGCCGTCACGGCAATAACACCGTACTCACTCCATAATGTTTGGCTAATTCTTTTTTTGCTTGCGCCAAGCGTACGATAAAGCGTTATTTCATCTTGTCGTTGCTTTAAACTTAAACGTAATAAAGTGAAAATAAGTAGCACACCACTTAATACACCAAGCCCCGCTAACACCGTTAATGACCATGTTATTTGCGCAAGTAACGTCTGAATTTTCCCCGCCATGGTGCGAAAATCTAATAAGCTAACCGTTGGATAATCTCGCGCTAATTGATTAATTAAAGTATTTTGTTGCTCATTAACTTTAAAACTAACCAACCAAGTTGCAGGAAGATTCGCAATAATATCCGGGGTAAAGATGAAATAGAAATTCGGTTTCATCGTTTGCCATTCGACTTCACGTAATGAGTTCACGATCGCAGAAAAAGCCTCGCCATTAACATTAAAATCAAGTTTGTCACCAATGTTAATTGTCAATTCTTCCGCGAGTTCTCGTTCAACAGAAACACCATTTTGCGCCGACCACTGTCCAGCAGTAACTACATTATCTACGGGTAAACTATCTGCCCAAGTAAAATTAATTTCACGTCGAAGAATATCCGGACTTTCATTATTTGCCTCGGCCACCTCATTAACAGCAACCTCGTTAATATCGGTTAATCGTCCACGCACAATTGGATACGCTTCAGAACGTAAAACCTGATTATTATCGAGCACATTTAAATAACCAACCTGCTGTTCCGGTGCGATATTAAGTGCAAAAGCATTGGGTGCATCAGGTGGAAGTGTTTTTTGCCAATCCCCCAACATTTCACTGCGAACGAGCCAGATAACCGCAATCAACATTAACGATCCCGATAATGCTGCTAGTTGAATAATACTATTACGTGGTGATCGTTTGATGCGACTTAATGCCAGCACCATCGCAGGTCCCCATTTTACTTTACTGAGCAGATTTAACAGGCCGTAACCTAATCCAGCAAGTACAGCAAACAGAATCACAAGGCCAATACACACAATCCAAACCTGTGGCGTATTACCATAGAAGGCAATAAATGCAACGATAGGTAATGCTATTAACCATCTACTGTTACTTTTCCCCTGTGGTGCCGTTTGTGGTTGAAGCACAGAAATAGCAGGTGTACGCAATAAATTAATGAGAGGAATACCCAGTGCAGGCAAACCGATCAATACCGCCACTGACAGTGCGAAAATAAAAGGTTGCCAACCGTAACTTGGTAGCGCTTTTGGTAAAATATCCGATAAAGGCAAACGCAATAAAAATTCTAATCCTAACCCAAGCAAAGAACCAATGGTAAAAGCACAGACCAAAATAATGCTTACTTGCGAAAGCAACCATTTACGCAACCACAAGCGGCTTGCGCCCATGCTTTTTAACATTGCAACACTTTTCCCACGACTCGTCGCATAGTGTCGACAGGTCAGCACTAAAGTGATCGATGCCATTAATAACACCATCATAATGGTCAACGACAAATACTGCTTTGCTTTATTAAATAACTTTCCCGTACGACTTTCGTTTTGGTCACTTAACCAAGACTCATCGGATTGTAGTTCATGATCCGTTTGTAATTGTGCCAAATTATCATCATTGCCATTAAAGAAGGTTCTGTAACGAACCCGACTCCCAGCTTGCACCGCCCCACTTTTATCAAGATCGGACTCATGAATAAACACATTAGGTCGAGTGCGAAAAGGGTTAAAGGAAACTTCAGGTTGCACAGCAATTTTTCCCGAAACGATCAATTCTGCATCGCCAATCGCAACTTGGTCACCGGCTTTTACATTTAATAATGAAAACAACCGTTCATCAAGCCACAGTTCCCCCTGTTTAACTTGCGAATGAACTTCTCCCGCTTGATCGATAAGGGCTAATTCCCCTCGTAATGGATACGCTTTATCAACGGCTTTTACGCTGACTAACTGTAAATCCGTATCACTAAATGCCATCGTAGCGAAACTAGTTTGCTGAGAGATGGTGAGATTAAGTTTATTGGCATCGTCGAGTAAAGGTGTTGTTGGCGGATTAGCAGAACGGAAAACTAAATCGGCAGCGATTAATGTCCGACTTTGATCCGTCATCACTTTTTCGACACGTATTGCCAAGGCAGATAACGCAATCACACAGGCAATAATAAGCGTTAGCGCAGCTAAAACAGGCCAAAGCTGCCCCGACCAAATCTCTCGCCAACTCCATCGCAGCAACATTTTATTGCCAGAGTATTTATTATTCATATTGATTGAACCTCTTCTAAACGGCCTGCTTTAATGGTTAACACGCGAGAACATTTCTTAGCCAACACCGGGTCATGAGTCACAAGAATCAATGTAGTCCCATTGTCTTTATTGAGAGAAAACAGCAAATCAATGACATTTTCAGCTGTATGCTGATCAAGGTTTCCGGTTGGTTCATCGGCAAAGAGGATTTCAGGCTCTGTCATAAATGCACGTGCCAATGCAACTCGTTGTTGCTCGCCACCAGAAAGCTGAGACGGTAAATGCGTGGCACGTTCGGCTAATCCAACCGACGCTAATAATTGCTTGGCTTTTTCTATATCTTCACCTTCCCCACGTAAAATAGCGGGTAATGTTACATTCTCTAGTGCAGTCAGAGAGGGAATTAATAGAAAACTTTGAAAAACGAAACCAGTAGATTGGCTACGAATTAAAGCACGTTGATCATCGTCCAACTGTGATAATGGTTGGCCAAGCAATTCAATTTCGCCATGGCTAGGTACATCTAAACCAGCTAATAACGTCATTAGGGTTGATTTACCAGCACCAGATGTGCCAATAATAGCAATTGTCTCTCCACTAAAGATTGAAAATGAGATATCTTCTAAAATAGATAATGTAGTTCCATTGGAAACAACGGACTTAGCAACCGAACTGACTTTTATAATAGGTTTTAACATGATAAAAATATTTTCCTTTTTCTTCGTCTTTATATTTTCGACTTCCGTTAATAGTGCAACACTACTTATTCTCGGAGACAGTTTAAGTGCAGGTTACAAAATGGATGTAACGCAAAGTTGGCCATACTTATTGAATGAAACAATTGTAAAAAAACAGCAAAATAGAAACCAAATAATTAATACTAGTATTTCCGGTGATACAAGTGGAAATGGGTTAGCTAGGTTACCCAATTTATTAAGACAACATAAACCAGATCTAGTTCTTATTGAATTAGGTGCAAATGATGGTCTACGAGGCTTTAACCCTTCTATCATTTCAACAAACATTGAAAAAATGATAAAACTTATCCAAGCCGAAGGGGCAAAAACATTACTGATGCAGATTAATGTACCGACTAATTATGGAAAAAGATACTCACAACTTTTTAGTGGAATATACCCTAAGTTAAGCGAGAAATATGATATTCCACTGTTGCCTTTCTTTTTAGTCAATATCTTTACTGAAAATCCTGAATGGATTATGGACGATGGATTACACCCAAAACCAATCGCACAGCCTTGGATTTCAGGGTTTATGGAAAAACAATTAACGTCTTATTTAAATTAATTAATACCTTAATCAATGTTCGGTTTAACGCCCTGGACATTGATTAACTAGCCAGCATGGATAAACTTTGAAACTGCGTCAGGAATACCGGCTCTTTGTAATTGCGCCATTTCCCCCGAACTAATAATTTCCCCATGGTCAACAAATAAGTAATGTGTCGCAGCATTAAGTGCATCTGATAAATGATGAGTAACCATCATGACGGTCATATTCTGTTGCTTCGCTAACGATTTTACGATGTTAAGCATTTCTTCTCGCAAGACCGGATCTAATGCAGAAAAAGGTTCATCTAAGAGTAGCAAAGGATTATTTTGAACAAAACAACGTGCCAGTGCGACGCGTTGCTTTTGACCACCAGATAACTCACCAGGAAGTCGCGAAAGCAGTTTTTTTATACCAACTTGCTCACACACTTCGACGATCTTTTGTTGCTGTTCCTTGTTTAATTTCAGCCCAGGATTCAATCCTAGACCGATATTATCGTGGACACTTAAATGATCAAAAAGATTACGTTCTTGAAATAACATAGACAATGGTCGGAGGTAAGGTTCGGTATTAAGCATGGAATTTCCAGCAATGATAATATCGCCATTTTTAGGTTCAATAAAACCAGCAACTAAATTAAGTAATGTACTTTTGCCAGCCCCACTTCCGCCTAACACGGCAACAATATCACCTTGATTAATGGCCACATTAAAATGAAACGCTTCTTCTTCATAGTCATAAATCACATCATCAAATTTGAGCATATATATTACTTATCGTTATTTTTTAGCATTAGTTTTTCCATCATTGCAAACATACCAACACTAAATATTAATAGAAACAATGAAACAACAGCCGCAGACTCCATTTGATAACTGCCTAAAAGCTGAAATAAATACAGCGGCAACGTTTTAAAATCTTGGCTACCAAATAAAGCAATGGCACTTAAATCACCAATGGATAATACAAAGCTAATTGCATAAGCATGAATAATTGGTTTTTTAATCGCTTTCCATTCAATCAGATAAAAACGCGAAGGACCCGACATACCTAAACTGCTTGCTAATAAATTATATTGCTGAGCAATATGCAACATAGGTTGTGCTAATGTTTTAATCACATAGGGCAAAGCCATTAATGCATTAACGACAATAACAATCACTAATGCCAGATCAAAAATATTCGTCCAATTTCGTAGTAACAAAAAAATACCAGTGCTAATCACAATACCCGGTGTAACCAATATAATTGTGCCAATCAGCTCTAATTTATCTGCACGAAAACGCAATCCGAGTAAACGCCAGCGACGACTGCTTATTAAAATGAGCATACCAGCGGCAAGGGCAATAAACGCAGCAAAGGTAGCAACAACAAATGAATTCCCAAGGGCAGACCAAAAATGCCAACCTGTCACTACATCGATAAATTGAGTATTAATGCCACTGAAAATTACCATCAATAAAGGAGGAATAACAAATAAAGTCACCAGAGTTATCCAACTAACATCCCACAGCAAAGCGCGTTTACTATCTGCAAATAATGGTAATTTGTCTTGCCGTTCTTCACTGGTCACCGCAATCACCTTCGAAAAACTTTGTATATATAAGACTAACCCTGCACAAAGAAACATTTGCCAGAGAGCTAATAATGCCCCCGATTGTAAATCAAAATCGAATTTAATGGCCTGATAAATAGCCAACTCAATCGTCGTTGATTTAGGGCCGCCCCCCAATGCCATGACCGTGGCAAAGCTTGTAAAACAAAGCATAAACACTAACCCGCAAACATGCGGTAATTGTTGACGTATAACAGGCCACTCGATTAATTTAAATTTATTCCAGTGATATATACCAAGGTGAGCAGATAATTTATGATGTTCAGTCGGAATCGATTGTAATGATTGTAAAAATAACCGCGCAGCAAAGGGTAAATTAAAAAATACATGAGCCAATAGAATGCCATTTAACCCATAAATTGAAAAAGGCAGTTGTTTATCAAAATAATTAAAAATATCCGAAATCACCCCACTGTTACCATAGATTGCAAGTAAACCAAAAATGCCAACTAACACTGGCAGCACAAGGGTCGTTGCAAATAGCTTCAATAGCATTTTTTTAGCAAAGAAATGACGGCGAGATAAGGCATGCGCAACGGGAATGGCCAAGACAACACTTAACAATGTTGATATAAACGACTGATAAAAACTAAATAACGTAATATGCCGGTAATAAGTGTCAGACCAAAGCGCCGTCGGATTAAAACTAGACGAATGTGATAATAACCCCACTAGCGAAGCAGCAACAAACACAAAAATAAACCCGGCAGTAATAATACCGGGTATAAAATGACGCGATCTATGCATTAATTAATATCACACTTACTCAATTGACCCATTCAACCATTCTTTTATCCATGCTTTATTATGGTTAGCGACTTCGTTATCAGGGAAATAATAAGATTTGCTTGGTTTGGATAATTGCTTAAACCCATCGGGTAAATCAACATCAATGACCGGATACATCCAATTACTCGTTGGAATAATCGATTGAAACTCTTTGCTGATAATAAATTGCATAAATTGATCAGCAAGAACGGGATGATGACTACTTTTTACTTTAGCAGCAACTTCGACCTGTTCATAATTACCTTCTGAAAAACTAGCCGCTGCATACTGTGTATTTTCTTCTGCAATAATATGATATGCCGGTGATGTGGTATAAGAAAGTACCATATCAGCTTCCCCTTCTAGGAACATATTATAAGCTTCAGACCAACCTTTCGTTACCGTCACTGTTTTTTTGGTTAGCATTGACCAAGCATCCTGCGCTTTATCGCCATATACCCATTTCATCCACAACATTAGCCCTTGGCCCGGTGTAGAGGTGCGTGGATCTTGGTAGATAACTTTAATATCATTACGCTCTTCCACCAGTTCCTTTAAACTTTTTGGTGGATTTGCCAATTTTTCTTTATTATAAACAAAGGCAAAATAACCATAATCAAAAGGAATAAAGGTTTTATCTTCCCAACCACCGGGTAAAGTGATATTGGTCATATCGACTTTATGTTCAGCTAATAGTCCCGTATTTTTTGCTACGCTCATACTATTATTATCAAGCCCAAGTATCACATCCGCTTTACTATTTTCACCTTCAAGACGAAGACGATTTAAAATAGAAACCCCATCATCAAGGGCAACAAATTCAAGCTCACAGTCACATTGAGATTCAAATGCAGCTTTAACTTTAGGACCGGGGCCCCAATCGGACGCGAAGGAATCGTACGTATAAACAACTAATTTATCAGCCAAAGCCGGCATTGAAATAAGGGTTGATACAGCAACAACAGAAAGGATTTTTTTCACTATGCACTCCATATATAGTCTGGACATGAGCATAGAAAGTGGCTATCAATAAAGGTCAAAGATTAGCTCAATTCCTACGCCAGTATTATCTGGTTCAGGTCGACGGGTAAGTTTTACAAACAATCTCAGCCTAAAAAATAAGCACCCCGTTGAGAATTATTATTATACACAAAAGGTTGAGTTAAATAATACTTATTTACGCTTTCTAGCGACTACTGATAATTAAGACATCAATAGACCGTATATCTATCAACAAACAGATGAGTTAAGGATCGAATTGATAGACGCTGATTTTTTCAGTAATAATTATAAAATATATACCCGTTACCAATCAAGATGCGTTTATCAGTCACTAGCTCGGATACCAAGGCAAGGCGTAACATGATGGCAATGGCTAGCCCTTATCGAATGTTATAACGCAGTATTGGTGTTCGAGCTAGTGACCCGCAGGGCAAGATGAGAGGCAAACATCTTCGTTGTTATAAAGTCTCGATTTAACCCGTTAGATCTTCACCTTTATGCCTAGAATCTGCTCACCTCTCATCTTGCTGATTTCTGCATCTTGAATGGTAACGGGTATAGATATCAAATATATTTAAAATATGTGAGCTATACTCTTTTTACACTATTTGAATTTCCATACTGCATAAAGAATTAAACACGGAAGGAATAATAATTATGCCCCCGACGCATTCGAATATTCACCAACAGCCAATATATCCATCGATCAAAAAGTTACGAAATCGCTATAAAACAGCATTATCTCTCATCGCCATTCTTATTATTTTATCGCAAATTGTTATGCAGTCGCTATTATCTAATTTAGTTCATGATTCCGATACAATAAACCTTGCTGGCAGACAGCGCATGTTAAGCCAGAAAATCACTAAATTAAGTTATTATATTTTATCAACCTCCTCGTTTGAGCAAACAAATCGCTATCGCAGTGAACTAAAAAAAACCACTGCATTATGGCAAACATCACATGATGGATTGATTAATGGCAATAAAGCACTCAATTTACGCGCTAAAAATAGCACCGAAATAAAAGCTTTATTTGCTCAAATAGAGTCTCACTTTCAAACCATGCTTAACATAACGAAAATCGTACTCACAACCGATGAAAAACAACATCTACAAAATACGATTGCAAGATTACCGTTCTCCGAAAATGCTTTCTTAACGGGAATGGACAAAATAGTATTTCAATATGCAAAAGAAGCGAATGATAAAGTTTTAATCGCGAAATGGACTGAAATAACACTGTCTGTTATTGCCTTAATCGTTCTCTTATTAGAATTACTTTTTATTTTTACCCCCACTGCAACAAAATTACAGAAAAGTTTAGAAAAGTTAAATCAACATAAAAAAGATTTACAAAACCTATTTGCAGCCAGTCCAATTGCAATGTTATTAGTCGATCCTGAAGATTGCAGCATATTGCAATTAAACAAAAAAGCATCTGCATTAATTGGTGAGCCATTTGATGATAACGGTAAAAAAGCGGTATTAGATGACTACCTTGACGCTAATTTTGAAAGTAATAATCTGTTTATTAATAAACTTAAACAAGGCGTCAGTCTCAATGAATATGAAATGGTATTTTTAACCGCACAAGGACAAATGCATGAGTCTTTAATTTCCGTTCGTAATATTTCTTTTAAAGGAAAGTCGACTGCCGTTATTGGCATTACCAATATTAATGAACTCAAAAAAGCACAGCAAGAGCTGCTGCATTACGCTTCCTATGATGATATGTCAGGATTATTAAATCGTCGGACAGGCATCATTTTTCTGAGTAAAGTAATGCAGCAAGTAGATCGGCAACATAATTCAATGTGTATTTGTTATATCGATTTAGATGGTCTAAAGGAAGTTAATGATCAGTATGGTCATGCTGAAGGTGATTGGTTAATTCAAACATTATCACAAACATTAATTAATATTATTCGAACTAGTGATGCGGGAGTACGACTCGGTGGCGATGAATTTTTAGTTATTTTAAATGATTGTACACTTGATAATTCTAAACATTTCATCACACGAATAGAAAGTGAAATTATAAAAGTGAATACTTACCATAATAAACCATTTTCACTGCGATTTAGTTATGGAATTACATCCTATAATGCCGACAGAAAAATAACACCCGATGAACTTATTTCTGAGTCCGATAGTTTAATGTATCAATCAAAACAAAAGAAAAAGATTACAATATTCGATTAATCGCATAAACTTTTACACTTAAGAATTTTATTACGTTAGGAAATAATATGTATAAACTTGTTGCATTAGATATGGATGGCACACTACTCAATAGCGAAAAGCAATTAACACCTCGCGTTCGTGCTGCAATATCAGCCGCAAAAAAACAGGGAGTAAAAGTTGTATTAGCATCGGGACGCCCTTACGAAGGCATGATTTCAACAATAAAAGAACTCGAATTGGATGGTATTGAAGATTACGCACTGCCTTACAATGCATCATTAATACTAAAAGTCGCCTGTGGAACCATTGTTTCTCGTGCCATTTTAACTGGGCAAGATGCAATCAATCTTTATCAAATATCAAAACAACTACAGGTCAATATTCTCGCTTATTCAACGTCACGCGGATTAATTACGCCCCGTAAAAATAAATATACCGATTACGAAGCCGAGCTAAATGGTATCACCTCGTCTGAATTTGATTTCGACCAATTAACCGAAAATGAAGATATTATAAAAGTAATGTTAGTCGATGAACCTGAATTATTAACGGAGGCGATAAAGAAATTATCAAAAACTTTGCACAACGACTACTCAATTGCACGCAGCTTGCCTTGTTTTTACGAATTTACCAATAAAAACAGCAATAAAGGTAAAGGAATGGAAGCATTAACCGCCCACCTTGGATTAACACCCGAACAAATTATTTGTGTCGGTGATGCTGGAAATGATCTAGAAATGATCCAATTTGCAGGATTAGGTGTAGCCATGGAAAATGCTTTAGATGAAGTAAAGGCACACGCAAACTACATCACTAAAAGTAATGATCAAGATGGCGTTGCCCATGTTTTTGAAAAATATATTTTAAATTAATCATATCCGTTGTTTTTAACCTCAGTTCTAGATAATGAGAGCGAAATAAAACCAAGTATCAATCACTTAAAAATATCATCTAGTACTGTATCGTTTAGCTTATCCAAAATTGAGGTTATTTAATGCATGATCTAAACTTTACACCGGCAAAATGGTTTGGTTGATACGAAAGTTAATGTAAATATTGCTTCCTTAAAATAACGTTCAATAAAGAAATAGCTCCGCTAGTTATTACGATTGGTTTTAACATCAACCTTTAAAAATGTTCAACTTAATAAATCCAGTTGGACATTTTCTTCCCCGTTAGTTTTTTCTAAACTCATTAAAAATTGTTCACTGTCTCGGTATATAATTTGTTTCTTATCTTCAGAAAATCGATCATAGGTCCTATACATCATGGCTAAACGATGATTTCCCTTTAATTGGTCACGATGACGAGCGAGGAAGTCCCAATATAAATAATTAAACGGACAAGCCTCTTCCCCTTCTTTTTTTGATACTTTATATTGGCAGCCTTTGCAATAATCGGACATTTTATTAATATACGCACCGCCTGCCGCATAGGGTTTGCTGGCCAAAACGCCCCCATCAGCAAATAGAATCATGCCAGATACATTAGGCAGTTCGACCCATTCATAGGCATCCGCATAAACCAATAAAAACCAATCGTTAACCTGTTTTGGTTCTATCCCGGCAAGCAAAGCAAAATTCCCCAATACCATTAAGCGTTGAATATGATGCGCATAGGCATTATTTTGCGTTTCAGATACACACTGATGTAGACAATTCATTTTGGTATTCGCCGTCCAATAAAAGTCGGGCAAATTACGTTTAGCTTGGAAATAGTTTTCTGTTTTGTACTCCGGCATTTTAAGCCAATAAATACCACGAACATATTCTCGCCAACCAACAATTTGGCGAATAAACCCTTCCACGGCATTTAAAGGTGCTTTGCCATTGTAATATGCGTTCTCTGCTGCGCGTACGCATTCTAAAGGCAACAACAACCCACAATTGATATAGAAGCTAATATGAGAATGATACATCCAAGGCTCGCCCTGTAACATTGCATCCTGATAATCACCAAAACAATCGAGACGTTCCTCTATAAACTGCTTAAGCACCTGTAATGCCTGTTCGCGTGTGACTGCAAAATAAAAAGGATCAATATCACCAAAATGATCTGAAAAACGTTCTGCAACTAAGGATTTGACCTCAAACGTAATTGAATCGGGTTTATTAATATATGCAGGCGGAATAACTAAATTTCCCCTTGGGCTTTTGCGATTATCAGCATCAAAATTCCACTTTCCACCGACGGGTTGATCCCCATCCATCAAAATATAATATTTTTTACGCATCTCACGGTAAAAATATTCCATTCTCATTTGTTTACGCTGACTCGCCCATTCAGAAAATTCATCGGAATTACAAAGAAATCGATTATCTGGTCGGATATCCACCGGTAAACCAACTTCGGCCTCCCATTGTTTTATATCTTCGAGTACACGATATTCGCCTGGCGAGGTAACAACAATGCGATCTATTTTAAAACGTGTAACTGCCCGTTTAACTTCACCAGTAAAGGAGCCCGTATTGTTAGGATCATCGAGTTTAATGTAACAAGTATTGTAACCAGCTTTACATAGGGCCTCAGAGAAATGGCGCATCGCTGAGAATATAAATGCAATTTTCTTTTTATGGTGACGTACATAGGTTGCTTCATCCCAGACTTCACACATCAAAACAACATCTTGAGCTAAATCACAATCTTCAAGACTTGAAACAGACAGCGTTAGCTGATCACCAAGTATCAATCGTAACGTACGCATAATCTCTCCTTTAAATACAATTCACGCTTCGATCCGTTGCCCATCCCAAGCAAAACACTGACCACTTTGTGTAGGCGCAATATGATTAATCACCTTTAATAAGCTTTGAGCAGAAAAATCCGCCGTAAATAATTTCCCTTCGGGCACATGTCGTTGGAACGGCAATGATAAAGGGCTATCTACCGTGCCGGGGTGTAATCCAATAATCACTGATTCTTTATGCTTTCTACGTATTTCTATTGCGCTATTTTTGATAATCATATTAAGCGCCGCCTTTGATGCACGATAGGCATACCAACCGCCTAATTTATTATCAGTTATACTACCAACACGCGCTGATAGAAGCGCAAATACAGCTGGCCGATTTAAATTGAGTAAAGGAGAAAAATGTTTAATTAGAAGTGCTGGAAGAATAGTATTCGCTTCAAATAATAATCGAAAATTTTGCGCTGAAAGGTCATGTAACGATTTCTCAGGCATCAACTCACCGTCGTGTAATATCCCCGTTGTCACAATAATAAGATCCAATGGCCCTGTCTCAATCGTTTTCTTAGCAGCATTTTCTATGGATGATTCATCTTGATAATTAATCTCATGGTATAGAACATTCCGCAACGCTGTTTTATCTCGGTTAATGGTGTCATTGCGTGAAAATGCATAAAGAGTAGCGCTAGGATAGGACGATGAGAGTAAATTAACAAATGCTCGTCCAATAGCGCCAGAAGCACCAATAACAGCGATATTTTGATACATGATTATCTCCTTTGATTATTCCAATCACTACGAATAAAAGGCAAAAGAAGATCAGTAAAATAGAAGGAATATGGATTTTAAAAGAAAGAATAAAAAAAGGTTTGATTCATACAAACCTTTTTATTTTACCGATAAATTATTTTGTAGCAGCTTGATTTTCTAAATATGCAAAAGCAGTTAACATTGCTTGCTCTTGGAATTGTTTTAATCCAACTTCACGCGCATTAGGTTTAACTTGCGCTCTGGCTAACCCTTCTTTGATATACGCAGCTGAAAGCACATAAACATCGATATCGGCAATAAGTTGAATTGCCCCTTCAAGTTTGAAACTTAATGGGTTACCTGCAAATTTACCTTTTAACGCACGTTGTCTGATAACAATTGTATCAACTTTATAATCTTTCATTAATTGTGAAAAATCAAATTGGAATTTTTTAATTGGATCAGTATTAATTGCATCGGGCAGGATTAATTTAGTCGTCCGCACTTTAGGGACATCATATAATCCATTTTCTAATTGTATAATACTGATAATTGCTTCGTTGCCGACTAATTCTACACCACATGCTCTCATGGAAATCCCCTTAATTTATTTAGGGTGCATTATTATGGAAATAGGCTCATCAGGCAACAGCAAAATTTAAATCCTATATTTAATACAATTGATCTTATTGACCAGCAAATAGCACTAAATACCCCTAAAATAATAGAGAGATAACTTGCTAACAATTTCATTTAACTGTATGTTTTAGTAAAATCTAATTTAGAAAAACACTACTTAGGAAAACCATTATGCAACCACTTCCACATCTTTATAATGTTCAAATTAAGACCACACCAGAAAGTGAAATAAAATTGTCTAGTCAAGGTATACCAGACCTTGTTGCCTCTGCTCCTGCAGAATTTGGTGGCCCAGGCGATCAATGGTCGCCAGAAACACTTTTCATGTCATCTATTGCAAGTTGCTTTGCATTATCTTTTAAAGCAGTCGCTGGCGCATCCAGTTTTACTTGGAAAGGTTTACAATGTGAAGCAATTGGCCAACTAGAAAAAGTAGAGCGGACAATCAAATTTACCCAAATAACCACTAAGGTTAAATTGACGATTGGTAACGATGTCGACAAACAGAAGGCGATTAAACTTATTGAAAAATCAGAATCTATTTGCCTTGTTACCAATTCAGTCTCCGCTAACGTGAAACTTGAATACGATATCGTAATAGAAGAGTAATTGCGGATGATGCCTTAGGTCATCATTTTGAGACTTAAGGCATCTCTATTTAATAGAAACTCAACGTTAAAAAGGAATATTGTAACGTTTCATTTTACGAAATAACGTCGTTTTATGAATACCTAAGGTTTTTGCCGTTGCTATCTTACTTGGATTATTTTTTAGCGCTTCAATAATCACCTGTCTTTCCGCTTCTTTTTTACTATTTCCTAATGTGCTAACCGCTTTTGCTAGATGTGATTCTGTTCCCGTATCATATTGGCTTAGTATCTGCGTAGCAGAACAGTTCTCACCAACAAATGGAAAGCAGCTTAATTGTAAATAATTACTGGGGGATAACACACAGGCACGTTCAATGCTATTTTCGAGTTCACGTATATTGCCTGGCCAGTGATAGGTTTGCAGTTGCTGCAAGGCTTCAGATGAGATGCCCTTTATTGATTTTTTATGCAGGGTATTAAACTGCTCAATAAAATGCTCAACTAAATACGGAATATCTTCACAGCGTTGTGCCAATGTTGGTAAATTTATTTTAATAACGTTCAGACGGTAATAGAGATCTTCCCTAAACGTCCCCTCTTCGACTAGCTTAATCAGATCTTTATTTGTCGCCGTAATAATACGCGCCATGGTTTTCTGCGGTTTTTGGCTGCCAACGGGTTCGAATTCATGCTCCTGCAAAACGCGTAACAAGCGAACTTGCATTGCAGCCGAAATATCACCGATTTCATCTAGAAATAAGGTTCCACTGCCTGCGCGAGAAAAATAACCTTGTTTATTTTCATAGGCTCCCGTAAAGGCTCCTTTAACATGGCCAAATAATGTAGATTCTAATAAATTTTCAGGTAACGCAGCACAGTTAACCCCAATAAATGGTTGTTTATTACGGTCACTAAGTTGATGTAAAGCGTGTGCAGTAACTTCTTTCCCGGTTCCGGTTTGGCCTTCAATCAGTACCGTTGTAGAGGTATCAGCAATGGTTTCAATCATGGCAATAACAGATTTCATGGCGGTACTATTACTGAATAAATGACCTGTTTTAGCCGTTTTAGAGAGTTGATCTTTTAAAGTTTCAATCTCAGAGATATCACGGAATGTTTCTGCACCACCAATTACATTCCCCTGGGCATCTTTTAATACTGCAGTGGATAATGTCACGGGGATCTTATTGCCTTGATTATTGATAAAATAACAACGTTTATCGATAATCGGTTTAGTTGTACGTAATGTTTCGCGTAGTGCACATTGATCGCCACAGAGACTTGAACGAAAAACTTCAGAACAGTACTTTCCTAGCGCATCATTGCGTTTAACCCCGGTAATTTTTTCAGCAGCACGATTAAAAGAACTAATCTTCCAATCGTTATCAACGCTGAATACACCGTCAGAGATACTTTCTAGAATAGTACTTGTATCTAATATTTTTTTATTATTCATTTACTTCACCAACTAAAATAAAACACGACTAAATCGATTTAACCTCAGTGCTGAACATTTAAATCCTTTGCTTATCTCAAGCAGAGATTATTTATGCATTTTTAAATTGATCATTCGAATAGTCGCACCGATACCTGCAATAACCTGATTAGTATTAATACCACGTGTCGTTAAGCGACCTGCGCTATCTTCCCACGTAATTGAACATTCAGTTAATGCGCCAGTTTGACCACCCGGAGGGATGCGAAGTTGGTAATCAATTAATTCAGGAAATACAAATTTCTCTTTTTTCAATATTTTCTTCATTGCCCCAATAAAGGCATCAAATCCACCGTTACCACTTCCACTCGCTTTATATATTTTACTATTAATTCTAACACGCACACTGACCGTTGATTCCAGATCTAATCCCGATGTAATTGAGCAATTTAATAACTCAAGATAGTTATAATCGTTGCGCTCTAATAAATCAGCAATAATAAACGGTAAATCATCTGAACTAATAGCCGCCTTTTGATCGCCAAGGCGCACAATACGTTTGAGTAATTTTTTCTGTTGTTCTTGATCTAAATCGATATCCATTATTTCAAGATTTTTAGCAAGAGATGCCTTACCACTCATTTTACCTAATGCATAACTGCGTGAACGGCCAAATCGTTCAGGCGTCAATGCAGACATATACAAGCCGCCTTTTTTATCACCATCGGCATGAATTCCACTGGTTTGAGTAAAAACATCGGTGCCAACAATAGGGGTATTATCAGCAAGATGTTTACCAGCAAAGCGAGCAACAAGTTGACTTATATTGTGTAATTCATTTTCATCGATATTAACGACTTTACCCAGTTTATCCTGAAGCGCAACGGCAACTTCGGTTAAGGATGCATTCCCTGCTCGTTCACCCAAACAGTTCATTGTACAATGGATCGATGAAACGCCAGCTTTAACAGCAAATAATGCATTCGCCGTTGCCAGTCCATAGTCATTATGTGGATGAAAATCAAAATTTAGGTCTGGGTAACGCGCAACCATATCACTTAAACTATCAAAAACTTCATCGGGAGACATAACCCCCAGAGTGTCTGGTAACATAAAATGGTCGATACCTGAATCAGCCAATTTGGTGACCATTTCATATACATATTCAGGGCTATCTTTGTAACCATTTGACCAATCTTCAAGGTAAATATTAACCTTTAAATCCTGTGCTAATGCGTATTCTAGCGTCCGTTTTACATCAACCAAATGTTCATCTAAGGTTTTACCCAATTGGTCTTTACAATGTTTCAAACTTCCTTTGGTCAATAGATTAAGTACTTTCCCGCCGGTATCTTTAATCCAATTAACACTTAAGGTGTGATCGACAAAACCCAGCACTTCAATTTTATGAATATACCCTTCTTGAGTTGCCCATTGATTTAGCTTTGTAACAGCATCTTTCTCACCTTCAGAAACGCGAGCAGAAGCCACTTCCAAACGATCGATATTGAGTTTTTGCAATAATGCCTTAGCAAGATTAACTTTTTCTGCAGGAGAAAATGAAACAGCCTGTGTTTGCTCACCATCACGTAGCGTGGTATCCATTAACTGTATAGTGGCCTTTTCTTGGGTCATTGATTTACTCCATCTACAAACAAGTATAAAAACATATTGGATTATCTTTTAATGTTTTTATTCGACAATCCAATTGATTTTCCGATAAAAAAGGCGCATTAAATGCGCCTTCTTAACATATAAAGAATTATTGAAACAAACCGTTAGTTATTTCCATAACCAAGGTAAAGTTTGTTTTTGTTTTTCTTCAAAGGCCGCAATTTTATCTTCGTGGGTCAATGTCCAACCGATATCATCTAAACCTTCTAGTAAAGATTGTTTACGGAATGGGTCAACTTCAAAGTTAATAACAATGCCACCAGGCGTTGTTACTTTTTGCTCAGCAAGATCGACAGTGAATTCAACACCTTCATTGCCTGCAATCTCAGCCATCAGTGCAGCAAGTTCTTCTTTGCTTACAACAATTGGTAAAATGCTGTTTTTAAAACAGTTACTAAAGAAAATATCGGCAAAACTGGTTGATATAATCGTATTAAAACCGTAATCAGCAATTGCCCATGGCGCATGCTCACGGGAAGAGCCACAACCAAAGTTTTCACCTGCAACTAAAATTTTAGCGCCTTTAAATGCGGGTTTGTTTAATTCAAACTCAGGATTTGGTGTGATGTTATCAGCAAGGTAACGCCAGTTATGAAATAAATTGATACCAAACCCTGTACGTTCAACTTTTTTCATAAAGTTTTTAGGAATGATTTGGTCCGTATCAACGTTACTGCGATCCATTAATGCCGCAATGCTAGTGTGTTTTGTATAAGCTTCCATTATCTCGCCCCTATTTCCAATCTCGAATATCTACAAAGTGGCCTTCAATTGAAGCTGCCGCTGCCATCGCTGGTGAAACTAGGTGAGTACGTCCACCTTTACCTTGACGACCTTCGAAATTACGGTTTGATGTAGAAGCACTACGTTGACCGTCTTCTAATTCATCGCCGTTCATTGCTAGACACATAGAACAACCTGGATCACGCCATTCCCATCCCGCATCTAAGAAGATTTTATCTAACCCTTCTTTTTCTGCTTGAACTTTAACCGGGAAAGACCCTGGTACTGCAATCGCCTGAACGCCCTCGGCAACTTTTTTACCTTCAAGTAATTTAGCGGCTGCACGGAAATCTTCGATACGACCATTTGTACAAGAACCGATAAATACAATATCAATTTTGATATCTGTCATTTTCTGACCAGCGGTTACATTCATATATTTAAGCGCATTTTCACAAGCTTGTGCTTTAACTGCATTATCAAAATCAGCAGGAGCAGGTACAACACCATCAACGGCTACAACTTGCTCAGGCGATGTTCCCCAAGAAACCTGTGGTGCAATATCTTCAGCTTTAAGTTCAACAACAGCATCAAATTTAGCACCTTCATCGGAAACTTGTGTTTTCCAATATGCGACTGCGTGATTCCAATCATCACCTTTAGGTGCGAATTCACGCCCTTCAAGATAATCAAATGTGGTTTGATCCGGTGCAATTAATCCCGCACGAGCACCCGCTTCAATCGCCATATTACATAATGTCATACGACCTTCCATTGAAAGTTCCGTAATCGCATTACCTGCAAATTCCATAACATAACCAGTACCGCCAGCAGTACCTGTTTTAGCAATAATCGCTAAAGCAATATCTTTTGCTGTTGCGTATTGTGAAAGTTTACCTTCCACTTTAACCAACATCGTTTTTGCTTTTTTCTGTTGTAGCGTCTGAGTTGCCATAATATGTTCAACTTCAGAAGTACCGATACCAAATGCCAATGCACCAAATGCACCGTGAGTTGCTGTATGGCTATCACCACAACAAACAACCATACCTGGATGGATAAAACCATGCTCAGGCACAACAATATGAATAACACCGTTTTGTTTGCTATCCATGCCGTACAAGTTAATTTCATTTTCAGCACAGTTAGCAGTCATTGTTTCAACTTGCTTTTTAGCAATTGGATCCACAATGTTGAAACGATCTTTAGTGGGAACACAGTGATCGATTGTACCGAGAATAGTGTGAACATTACGCACTTTACGGTTTTGTAAACGAAGACCTTCAAAAGCCTGTGGGCTTGTGACTTCGTGCATCAGATGTCTGTCAACAAAAAGTAGTGGAGAGCCCGCTTCTGGTTCATGCACCAAATGCGCATCCCAAATTTTTTCATACATTGTTTTAGTCATTGTTTTCCTTACCACGCTAAATGCTTTGCCATTACAACTACTCATCATTTGATAGACGTATTACGAGAATCTTGTTCAGAGAGAGTCAATTGAGGTTTCAAGGCCAACATCTTAATAGATTGGATACAATCTCACAAGAACAGAGCAAAAAAAGAACGTCTAATTAACGGATAGTTATCAGTTTTGAACAATAATCAGACAATTAAAAACCATGATGATAATCACTCTTATTTACAAGATTTGTTTTATTACCCTAAATAACATTATAGATGGATGATTTTTCATTAATTACGTAAGATAATGCTTTCATTCTACTTTTGGGGTTTATATGCAATTTGCAATATTAACAACACAATCACAATTGCATGATTACATTACAACACTCGACGATAGCCCAATTTCTCTCGATACTGAATTCGTACGCACTCGTACCTATGTGGCTAATCTCGGTTTATTACAAGTTTCACAGAATAACAACATCGTGTTAATTGATCCTATATCAATTGGGGATTTATCTGAATTTTGGTTAGCACTTGATGGTAAAGATTGCATTTTACATGCGAGTAGCGAAGATTTAGAAATAATTCGAGAACACAAAGGCGATTTGAATATCAAATTATTTGATACACAATTGGCCTGTGCATTTTTAAATATGGGCGCTTCTTTAGGTTACGCCAAAATGGTAGAAACGCTCGAAGGCATAGAAGTCGATAAGGGAGAATCTCGTACTGACTGGTGTGCTCGTCCATTATCTGACAAACAAATTAGTTACGCTGCAATTGATGTGCTTTATTTACAGCCTTGTTTAGAAAAACTTCAACAACAACTTGAAGCTAAAAATATGACCGCTATATTTGAACAGGAATGCCAAACCATTCTTGACCAAAAAATGCAAAAACCGGATCCTGAGTTAGCTTATAAATCGTTAAATAATCTATTCAAATTAGACCGTCATGGATTAGCAGTTATTCAAGCCCTCGCAAAATGGCGACTTGAAACAGCGCAACAACGCAATCTTGCGTTAAATTTTGTAGTGAAAGCAGATCATCTTTGGTTGTTAGCACATTATCGTCCGACATCAATTCAAGATCTAAAACGTTTAAATCTTTTACCAAGTGAAATCAGAGTCCACGGACAAACACTACTGAATATTATTGCCAAAATTGATCAACAAGACGAAAATACATATCCACCACTGATCTCGCGTTTAGTTAATTACCCTGGTTATAAAAAAACCTTAAAAGCCATACGCGATAAAATTCAACATTGCGCAGAACAACATGATTTGCCCGTTGAACTCATTGCATCTAAACGCTTTATTAATGAATATCTCAGTTGGTTATGGAAACTAGATGAGAACCAACGACAAACAGCAGAAAAACCGAAGCTATTAACCGGTTGGCGCTTTGATATGATCGGTCATCAATTGCAGCAATAGTCTTATTAATGACAAATCAAATCGGTCATTAATCCAGTTAATCATCATAAACTTGATTAACCTTGTATTTATATCGTGCTAAGGAAAATTAATGAGCTCTACGCTTTCCTGGAAGGAAACCTTCTCTAGTTATTTAGATAAACGCTTACTGTGGGTCTTTATGCTTGCTTGTTCAAGTGGCTTTCCATGGGTATTAATTGGTTCAAACATGTCTGGCTGGTTAAAAGACGCCGGGTTAACCCGTACTGCGATTGGCTACTTCGGTTCAGTATTTACTGTTTATGCCTTTAATTTTTTATGGGCCCCCTTAGTCGATCGTGTCAAACTTCCGATTCTCTATTCGCTAATCGGGCAACGCCGAAGTTGGATTTTCCTTTGCCAAACGTTTATTTTAGTATTTACACTGTTTATCGCTGGGACTAATCCAGCAACCAATATTGCGCTGACTTCTATTTTAGCACTTGGCATTGCCATTTCTTCTGCCACCCAAGATATCGCCATTGATGCATTTCGTATAGATACTTTCCCACGAACCGAAAAAAGTAAATTACCGCAAGCTTCAGCAATGGCTGTTGTTGGTTGGTGGACCGGTTATTCTTTACCCGGTTATGTTGCCTTTATTAATGCAGATAGTATTGGATGGAATGGTGTTTACTATGGCATGGCCATTATCATCGCACTCTTAATGGTATTTACGTTACTGGTTGGTGAACCGTCAACTGAACGTGAGTTCCTGCAACAAAAAGCAGAAGATAAATATAATCAAGTCACCCAATCGCGCATCGCAACATGGATAAGTGTAACGGTTATCGAGCCTTTCTGGGACTTCTTTAAACGCAATGGTGTCAAAGTCGCACTAACTATCTTACTGTTTATTTTCCTATTTAAAATTGGTGAAGCTTTTCTTGGTAGAATGTCTATCGTTTTCTATAAAGAAATTGGATTCAGTAATGAGCAAATCGGTCAATATTCTAAACTAATTGGTTGGGGAGCGACCATTTTCTTCACCTTATTAGGTAGCGTATTTAATGTTAAATTTGGTATTGTACGCGGTTTAATGATTGGCGGCATTGCAATGGCTGGTAGCAATTTGATGTTTGCATGGATAGCTGAAGTCGGTCCGAATGAACACCTATTTCTTGCAACTATTTTAGTGGATAATTTTACCACTGCCTTTTCAACCGTTGCTTTTGTTTCTTTTTTAACATTGTTAACGGGAAGTGCATTTTCAGCAACACAATATGCATTACTCGCCTCCTTAGGTAATCTAGGAAGAACGACATTAGCATCATTTAGTGGCGAATTAGTCGACTTATTAAATGACTGGTCAACCTTCTTTATTATTACCGCATTAATGGTGATACCTAGTTTGATTATGCTTTATTCGCTGCGTCATTTTTTTGATAATGTGTCCGATAAACATCATGCGAATAAAAGAAACAAGCAAAAATAAAAACAAAAAAGGCGCCTAAAACTAGGCGCCTTTTGATATACCCGTTACCAATCAACATTATTTGTAAACTGGCGTATTAACTACCGAACTCTTCCAAACGTTGTTTATTATCTTCGTACTCTTGACGAGCGGCATTAATTTCATCAAGTACATTATCGACATCAGCTAATGCATCACTCTCTTTAAATTTACCCGTTAATACCGATTCTGCAGTTAAACTTCCGGCTTCGTATAACGCCCAAATTTCTTGACCATAACGTGTTTGTTTTAACTGAGGTGCAAATTGCGAATAATAACGGGTCATATTATCGACATCACGTAAAAACATCCGTTTAGCATTATTGTTCGCTGCAGCATCAACAGCTTGAGGAAGGTCAATAATAATCGGTCCCCACTGATCAACTAACACATTAAACTCCGAAAGATCGCCATGAACTATCCCAACGGTTAACATACGAACAACATAGTTCATCACCTCAAGGTAATCATCAACGGCTTGCTCTTCAGACATAGAAACATCGTTAAGGCGCGGCGCGGCAAAACCATCTTCATCGGTAATCAATTCCATCAATAAAACCCCTTCAAAACACCCAAAGGGTTGAGGAACACGCACGCCAGCATCCGCTAGTTTATAAAGTGCATCAACTTCAGCGGTTTGCCAAACACTTTCCTGTTGTTCACGACCAAATTTAGAATTTTTCTCCATTGCTCGAGCGCGACGACCATTACGGACTTTGCGGCCTTCATTATATAAAACGGCTTGTTTGAAACTTCGTTTACTTGCTTCTTTATAAACCTTTGCACAGCGAATTTGATCGCCACATTCAACGACATAAACCGTTGCTTCTTTGCCACTCATTAACTGTCGTAACACATTATCGACGAGTCCATCATCAACTAAGGGTTGTATTCTTTTTGGTGTTTTCATATTCTCTTTTTTATTAGCAATTATTATTGTGCCATTTAAGAAAGCCCCAAACAATGGGGCTTATTGACAATCTCAATATTGAATCTTGTTGGCAACATTGCCATGTAAACTATAAGTTTTTAAGGTGTATTAATCCCAATTTCTTCACTTTCAGTTGCTTTACCTTGTGTAATCATGATTTCAACACGACGATTACGACTGCGTCCAAGCGCAGTTTTATCGTCAGTGACTGGCTTACTATTAGCATAGCCAACTACCACTAATTTTTTCGTTTCAATACCTTTTACCTGCAGCATTTCATGAGCCACTGATACGGCACGTTGCGCAGAAAGATCCCAATTAGAACGATATAACTCAGACTGCACGGGTTCATTATCCGTGTGTCCAGAAATACTAATAACTCCCGGTACATCAACTAAAATTTCAGCCACTTTACGAATAACAGGACGAAAACGTGGTTGTAAAAATGCAGAGCCAGCAGGAAACGATCCTTTTTCTCGTACTCGAATGATTAACTGTTGTCCCAACGCTTCTACTTCAATGGAACCATCTTCAATTTCATCTTGTAATTCTTTAGCAATCTTTTTAGCTAAACCATGCTGAGCTGACACACCGGGTGTCGGTGTAAAGTCTTCAGATTGCGTTTCTTCTGATTCACTAACGCTATCCTGTTGTGGCGCCTCTTCTTGTTGTCCCTCTGCATCGGTTTCAGATTGAGACTCACTAACGGCTTCTTCTTCAACTTCCTGTGGCGTCATCACCTTACGGGTTGTTATATTTTCTTGCCCGCCCGCTCTACTCGAATCGCCATCCTGAAAATCAAGTTTAGCACGCGTAATATCCACCGTTTGTTGCATGATCACTTCTATCGGGCTAGGTTGCGGTTTACCAGGGCGAAATTCTTGTGCAATAACAGAGGTTCCCTTTGGAATATCTTTAACTTCAAGTAGAGATTGCACACCAAAAGCATGTTTCATTGACCCTGCTATTTGCTTATATTTAAGCACATCCATTTCTGAAAAGGACAATAACAAAACAAAGAAACACATTAATAAAGACATTAAGTCCGCAAAGGTCCCCATCCAAGCAGGTAATCCTTCAGGGGGGCATTTAGGACAATCGTCAGCCATCGTTACTCACCATCATCCGTGGTTGAAACACGTTTGGATTCGGGGACGTAATTTCGTAGGATACCTTCAATAACACGTGGATTTTGGCCGTCTTGAATACCGAGGATAGCATCTAGAATCAGTTGTCTGTTTAATCGCTCTTCCATGGCGCGCAGTTTTAATTTACCACAAATAGGTAACGCGAACATATTTGCTAACATAGCCCCATACAGTGTTGTTAACAAAGCAACAGCCATTGCAGGACCAATCGATTTAGGATCATCCATATTTGAAAGCATGGCAACTAAGCCAACTAGCGTACCAATCATCCCCATTGCAGGACCAACATCACCGATTTGTTTAAAAATTTCAGCACCAGAATCATGGCGTTCAGCGGTCAATCTGATATCGTTTTCCATGGTAGCACGCACCACATCGGCATCGTGCCCATCAACTAACATATCGACACCTTTTTGCATAAAAGGGTTACTAATTTCAGCTTCTTCAAGGGCAAGAAATCCGCCTTTGCGTGCTGCATCTGCCATTTCGACTGATTTACCAATTAGATCTTCAACAGTATCAATTTTAAACATAAACGCTTTAATGGCGATTTTAATTGCCCCTAAAAACTGTCCCAAATTGTAATTCATCATAACTACGAAAAAAGTACCACCAAATACAATTAATATTGACGTTACATCAATAAACATGTCCATGGTACCGCCCATTAACATCGCCATCACAACGAAGGCGAAGGCACCTAGGAGCCCGATCAGTGTTGCTAAATCCACAAATACTTCCTTAAAACTGATGATTTAAATCTAATAATATAGCCTTTATTATAACTTTTTCTCTCTGTTTTGCAGTTAAACATTTATAATGTTTGAAAAAATTATACATTCACCCCGTAATAGATCACAACTTAACCGTTCAAATATTATTTATGATAATCATAATTGACTTATGGTCTGGTCACGGTAACCTACAAAAAACGATTACAGCGAGAAGCGAATGGCATTAAAAAAACCTGAAAATATGCTTTATGAAGAAGCAATTCATGAATTAGAAAATATTGTGAGTCATCTTGAAGAAGGCGATTTACCCCTAGAGGATGCGCTGAAACAATTTGAACGTGGTATTTCGTTGGCACGCAGCAATAATCAAAAGCTCAATAACGCTCAGCAACAGGTTAAAATTCTGATGCAACAGGATGCAAACGCACTTCTACAAGACTTTGACGAACAATAAATCTAATGACTCTACTTGCACAAAAACTCGAACAATATCAAGCTCGTGTCAATTCAGAATTAGCACGTCATATTAATGAAACGGCACCAATTTCAACAACACTTAATGATGCAATGGCCTACGGTGCATTATTGGGCGGCAAACGGATCCGTCCATTTTTAGTGTATGCAGTGGGCGAAATGCTTGGCTCACCACTCGACAAACTTGATCCTCTCGCCTGTGCGATTGAATGTGTGCACGCATACTCATTAATTCACGACGATTTACCAGCAATGGACGATGATGATTTACGTCGCGGACATGCCACTTGCCACAAACAATTTGATGAGGCAACCGCTATCTTGGCGGGCGATGCATTACAAACCTTAGCTTTTGATATTATCTCGCAACCCAACCCCGAACTAGAGATGCCAAACCAGTTAAAAATGATCAATAAATTGGCAAAAGCATCGGGTAATCATGGTATGTGTGCGGGCCAAGCATTGGATTTAGCGTCCGAAAATAAACAGATCGACCTATCGACATTGCAAACGATACATAATTCAAAAACGGGGGCTTTAATTCAAGCCGCAGTAGAATTAGGTGCACTAAGTAAAAAAGAGTTACCTGAATCACATCTGCAATCATTAATCACCTTTGCGCAATCAATTGGTCTAGCATTTCAAGTACAGGATGATATTTTAGATGTCATTGGTGATACAAAAACACTCGGAAAACCACAGGGTTCTGACGTCGCATTGCATAAATCCACCTATCCGGCATTGCTCGGACTTGAACAAGCAAAACTAAAGGCCGACCACCTTTATCAAGAAGCACTTCATGCTTTGTCACAATTACCTTATAATACGCAACATCTTGAACTGTTTGCTGAATATATTATCAAGCGAAACAGTTAACGTAAGCGTTAGTTTTTAACTTTGCTTTCTACTCACTTAATAAACGCGACGACTAAATATGCCTTTGGATTTAAAAAATTACCCTTTGCTAGCAAAAATTAATTACCCGGAAGATCTGCGTTTATTAAAAAAACATCAGTTACCTGCGCTGTGCGATGAATTACGTTTATTTTTACTTAACAGTGTAAGCCAAACAAGTGGTCATTTAGCATCGGGTTTAGGCGTAGTAGAATTAACCGTTGCACTACATTATGTTTATAACACCCCTTTTGATCACCTTATCTTTGACGTTGGGCATCAAGCTTATCCGCATAAAATCTTAACTGGTCGTCGCGATCAAATGGATAGTATTCGCCAATATAAAGGCTTACACCCATTCCCATGGCGAGAAGAGAGTGAATACGACGTATTAAGTGTGGGTCATTCTTCAACATCAATAGGTGCAGCATTAGGCATGTCTATTGCTGCAGAAAAAGAGAAAAAAGATCGTAAAGTCGTTGCCGTTATTGGCGATGGTGCTATTACTGCGGGTATGGCTTTCGAAGCAATGAATCATGCCGGCGCACTCAATAATGATATGTTAGTTATTCTAAATGATAATGAAATGTCTATTTCTGAAAATGTTGGCGCATTAAACAACCACCTTGCGAAAATATTGTCCGGTGATATTTACACCCAATTGCGCGAAGGGGGTAAAAAAGTACTTTCTAACATTCCTCCGATTAAAGAGTTTGCTAAACGAACCGAAGAACATCTAAAAGGCATGGTCTCGCCTGCTTCAATTTTTGAAGAATTTGGGTTTAATTATATTGGCCCAATGGATGGCCATAATGTACTCGACTTGGTTGATACATTAAAAAATATGCGCAGCCACGGCGGCCCTCAATTTCTTCATGTTATGACGAAAAAAGGAAAAGGTTATAAACAAGCGGAGCTTGATCCGATTCGTTATCATGCCGTACCTAAATTTAATCCTGAACAAGCATTACCCAAAACCGTCTCGACGTCGCCTACTTTCTCACAAATATTTGGTGATTGGCTTAATGATATGGCAGACCAAGACGAAAAACTCGCGGCAATCACCCCTGCCATGCGTGAAGGTTCTGGTATGGTTGAGTTTTCAAAACGCCACCCCGATAAATATTACGATGTTGCCATTGCCGAACAACATGCAGTAACGCTAGCGGCCGGCATGGCAATTGCCGAATTAAATCCCGTCGTTGCAATCTATTCAACTTTTTTACAACGTGCCTACGACCAACTTATTCATGATGTAGCGATTCAAAATTTAGGTGTCTTATTTGCCATTGATCGCGCCGGTATTGTCGGGGCAGATGGTCCGACACATCAAGGAGCATTCGATTTAAGTTTCTTACGCTGTGTGCCCAATATGGTCGTCATGACACCTTCCGATGAACAGGAATGTCGAGATATGTTGTATACCGGTCATTTACTAAAATGCCCTGCTGCAGTTCGCTACCCTCGCGGTGTCGGCTCAGGTAAAATAATTGAATCAAAAACAATGAGTCAGCTTCCACTCGGTAAAGCAAAGATGGTCTCTGAAGGTAAAGATATAGCGATTCTTTGTTTTGGAACGTTACTGCAACAGGCAATACCCGTTGCACAAAAACTAGGTGCAACACTGGTTGATATGCGCTTTGTAAAACCATTAGACACGGAACTGATTAAATCGCTAAGCAATAGCCATCAAAAATTTGTAACCATTGAAGAAAACAGCATTGCCGGCGGAGCAGGTTCCAGTATCAATGAATATCTCCAAGCTGAACGTATCAATCGTCCTGTTTTAAATATCGGATTGCCCGATAAATTTATTGAACAAGGATCACAACAGGAAATTTACCATATGCTAAAGCTTGATAGTGAAGGTATTGAACAACAAATAAATCAGTATTATCAATAGCGTCTAATACAGCGTGGGGAAATCACTCCTCACGTTGATCAACAATTTATCCATTTATTTTCGACTAAACTTGCCATATAACTTACTGTGTATTTTCTTTTATAACTTCAGATATAACTGCCCATAGTTAACCTCATTTAATACCAACTATAGCCCCTACTCACATTTTTTATCATTAATGCCTCGGACAACAAGAAAGCGCTTCCTTTGGTTATTTATTCAGGCTAGGATTATTTTTAATATGATCGGTTAAAAAAATAATAATGAGAATATTCCATGAAAAAAATACTCACAATTAGTTTAGCTCTATTCACAACCGCTTGCTCTAACTCACATAATTTGATGTTTGACTATGGTTCAGAGACCAGCAAGGAAGTACAAAAAGTAGAACCCAATGTCGGTTATAATACATTAGCAGAAGCCGTTCCTAAATATAACAGACTGAATCAATTAGATTTCCAACCCATTACAAAGCCTGGCGACTATGAATTTGTGATAACAGAGAATAGCCCAAGCTTTAAATTCAGTACGGGAAAATCCTTTATAAAAGGTATTGCGCTACCTGATAGCAAAGAGAAAATACAAATATCAATTTCATCTGCAATTCTAAATAGTGGATTTTTACCAACGATTTTACTACTCGATGCACAATACAATCCATTACATGTTTATGGCCAAGAAACCATTAACTATAACCAAGGTTCACTATTACATATTGACCGTTTTTTTGGTGAAATAGAAATTCCGGCCACCAAAGATGAACAAGTACAAGCCAAATACCTCATCATTTTAACCACCGATAAAGCAATGCAAAGTGAAACAATTATTCCCGATGCAGATTCAGCTGCCATTGATTTAGGACGTGCTGAAGCCGTTTACCAAGCCTATACCAATGCACCTCGTCCTCATACTGCAACGGGTGTCGTAAAAATCAATTTCAATTATAATAAATCCGCAGATGCAATGCTCAATAAACAAATGGTGATTGAAGATAATAAAAATGTTATCAATCAACAAACAGCTCAAACATTAATTGATGAAAAACAAGTAATCATCACCAAGGACACAATACAACCTGAAACAGAAGCTATGTTTATCCAACTCATTGATAAAGCAGTAAAAGAAGGTGATATCATAAAGGCACAACGATTTGTAGATGAGGCAAAATTAGCGGGGTCAACCAAAGCAGAAGAAGCTTTTAAAAGTGCAGTGGCGACATATCAACCATAATATCTCTGTCTAATAATATTCTTTAAACTAAAATATATGAATAGTCGTTATTTTTAAGGACTATTCATAACAATATCAAATTATTTAACCACTCGCCCTTTACGATATTGGCTGGGGGAACACCCGAAATATTTTTTAAATCGATGAGTAAAATTATAAGGATCTCGGTACCCAAGTCGCAGCGCTATCATCGCAATACTCCACTCTTGATATTGTAATAAATCCGTTGCCTTCTCCATTCTTAATTGAATTAATTTAGCTCTTGGTGACATACCATATAACTTTTTCGTAATACGATTTAATTGTTCCTCACTAATATAACAACGAGACGCCATATGCTTAACCGTCCATGATAAATGCAACTGACTCTCGACTTCATTAAATAAAGTATGAACGCGTGAAACAGAGCGTATTGGACGTGACTCGACCCCAGTTAATAATAAATTTAACTCACTCACTAGCAGTTGACGAAACCCTCCCCGACCACCAATTTCACAGTGTATCAGGTTCAACAATGACCAAAGTTGTTCACCTTGATGATAAGGAATAATCGTTTGCCCTAGTGAAGAAAATTGATTCCATTTAGCTGTGTCTTCGGGCAATAACCAAATCATCTTCCAAAAATTATCAACGGGATTTATTTCAAATCGAAAGGGAATATGAGCAGGTAAAATCATTAATGTGTAAGGTTCAATTAACTCAACACGATCTGACGTGGTTAACATTCCGCTACCCTCGAGGGTGAAGATAAGAGAATGTACCGCAATGCCTTCTCGCTCCACGTAATAGCCATCCACTAATTCAGCCATACCGGCCATAAATATTTCTTCAAAGCATAATTCAGGAATATCGGAATTGGTTAAAAAGCGTTCTTTGCACCGTTCAGACAAGTAAACACTTTCTTGCCACGTTGATTTTGGCTTTAATTCATCAATGACAGATTTGCACAGGTTTTCTCTATTTTCACACATGTTTTAATTTGTTCCTTTCACTTATAGTCTGTCTATTCAAGCAGGAAATAGATGATAATGAAAAACTACAGTAATTCTAACCACAAAGCGAATACAGATGGCTTGTTATCTAAAATGATGGCCTTAGGTTTTCCCGTTGCAATTCAAAGCGCACTGGTTGCTATTTTATCTTTAGCAGATGTATTAATGGTCAGTGACTTTGGTCAAGCAGCAACGGCATCAGTGGGAATCGCATCAAAATGGCATTTTATTGCAACTATGATCATCGGAGGTATGGCATCGGCAAATGGTATTTTAATTGCACAATACTGGGGAAAAAACGATCAACGTTCAGCTAAAACAATTAGTCTATTAGCATTAAAGAATGGTATTAAAATATTATTGCCAGTGACGATTTTAATTACCGTATTCTCAGGTACTTTAATGCAACTACAAACCAACGATATCCAGGTTATTGAATTGGGCTCAACATACCTTATATATAGTTTTCCAGTTTTATTACTCACTCACTTTGTCATGGTTTACGAATCTGTTTTACGTTCATCGGGAGACACATTTACCCCTCTAATTTTTGGCACTGTCACTATTTTTATCAATATAGGATTAAACTACCTATTAATTAAAGGTGGGATCGGTATCCCCGCAATGGGTGTTGCAGGTGCAGCGTTAGCAACAACACTTTCACGTTTATTGCAGGTTATCGCAATGAGCCTGTATTTGTATTCCCGGAAACATTGGTTATTTTTTGCTGAGACCTTAGCGCAATCCGACAAACTCTGGCAGTCCTATAAAAAGATTGCGATTCCATCAACATTAAGTGCACTGACATGGGCAGCGGGCGTGCTAGCTTACCAAATGATTTTTGGCCATTTAGGCACCACTGAGCTCGCTGTATACAGTATGATAGGCCCCTTTGAATCGCTTTGTTATTCTATTTTCTTCGGTATATCCGTGTCTTGTTCGGTCTTACTGGGGCAATCCCTTGGCCGGGATCAATTTTCCGATGCACGAACCATCTCGAAATTTTTTATAAAAATAGTCTTAATCCTAGGCATAGTAACAGGAATTATATTGATATTAACCAAACCAATAGTCCTTTCATGGTTAAATCTTGATAGTCCAATCCTCTCCCACTTAGCATCACCAGCTCTAACCATTTTAAGCGCTTCAATCTGGTTACGTATGCTGAATACCGTTATCATTAATGGGATTTTACGCGCAGGCGGTGATAATCACTTTTGCTTAAGAATGGACTTTATTAGCTCATGGTTAGTTGGCGTGCCACTGACCGCCTATGCTGCATTCGTGTTACATTGGGAATTTCATTATGTTTATATGATGATGTTAACAGAATCACTAATAAAGCTTCTTTTGTGTTCTCATCGCTACCTAAAACAACATTGGATAAAGAACTTAACACTTTCAACTATATAGGCACTTGAAACCAAAATTTAAACTCTGAACTAGCGAAAAAGTGCTTGTTCAGATAATAAAAAAGCCACCTTCGAGGATAATTCCCCTGTTATTTACTTCACCAATATAAATTACTTATACCCGTTACCATTCAAGATGCAGAAATCAGCAAGATGAGAGGTGAGCAGATTCTAGGCATAAAGATGAAGATCTAACGGGTTAAATCGAGACTTTATAACAACGAAGATGTTTGCCTCTCGTCTTGCCCTGCGGGTCACTAGCTCGAACACTAATACTGCGTTATAACATTCGATAAGGACTAGCCATTAAAGATGTAAAGTCTTGTTTTTGCATCTACCGATAGAGGATTAACGCAGTTAATCGCTCGAAAGGTCATCATGTTACGCCTTGGCTTGGTATCCGAGCTAGTGACTGATAAACGCATCTTGATTGGTAACGGGTATATATGATGTGATATCACTCTCAATCACAACAATTGTTCACCCTAATTCGCTGGAATCAATACTAACTTACAATCAACAATGATATAAAAGAAAGCGCTTACAAAATGTTTTAATCTTTATTAAGGAATGGATAAATGATAAATAGTTTGCCACTTTCAACCTTTAAAATCTCGGCCGTCGCCTTTGCAGTTATTGTTGCAGGCTGTAGTAATAACACTAAAGTCACGACCGAAGATAATGTACTTGAAAAAACATCGAGCTCTAAAGCGTTACTCTTAACTGAACAGCCTATTACACCTAGTAGCCAATGGAATTTAGTATGGAATGATGAATTCAATGGTACAAAAATTGATATGACAAAATGGGGATTTGAAGAAAACTGTTGGGGTGGTGGCAACAATGAACAACAATGTTATACAAATCGAGCAAGTAATGCCTTTGTAGAAAGTGGAATATTAAATATTGTCGCTAAAAAAGAAACATTTACAGGCCCAGACAACCCGGATGGAAAAAGCGCCGGTACTAAAACGCTCCCTTATACTTCAGCAAGACTCCGCACAATGAATAAAGGTGACTGGAAATACGGGCGCTTCGACATTCGCGCAAAACTGCCTAAAGGACAAGGTACTTGGCCTGCAATATGGATGTTACCAACGGACTGGGTTTATGGCGGTTGGGCTGCATCGGGCGAAATAGATATTATGGAAGCGGTCAATATTAGCACCCCTTCTACCGAAAAAGGCGCAACTGAAGGTGAACCTGAAACGCGTGTATTCGGCACATTACATTATGGTCAACCTTGGCCTAAAAATGTATTCACGGGCCAAGCAGTCCATCTTCCAGGTAAAGCAAACCCTGCGGATGGTTTTCACACCTATTCAATCGAATGGGAAGAAGGTGAAATTCGTTGGTACATTGATAATATTCATTTTGCAACACAACGACAAAATGGTTGGTATAGCCAGCACTCTGAAGATGGAAAAATGGTAAGTGGTGGAGATAATGCGCCATTTAACCAAAAATTCCATATGCTATTAAACCTTGCCGTTGGCGGTGGTTGGGCGGCAAATGCGAATAACGGTGGGATCGACAAATCCGTTTTCCCACAAACCCTCTCGGTTGATTATGTGCGAGTTTATAGCTGTGATGCTGATCCGAAAACAGGAAAAGGATGCGCTAGTATTTCTGACAAAATCAAAGTACTCGAGGGAATTCCAGAGCCTAAAATACTAACAACGGATATTAATTTCGCAAAGGGGCCTATTTTTAATGTGTACGATGATGCCTTAAGCAATGGCATTGCCTTTGATGGATATGATCCAGACAACAATATATCTCAACAAGAAGTTGATGATCCGAACCATGGCAAAGTATGGCAGATCACTAAAGCAGGCGATACGGGCAATGTTTATCTTCGCATCCCCAAAACCGATATGAGTGATTGGATGAAAGATGGTCAATTAGTTTTTGATTTAAAAATAGACAGTAATAAATCAAAGGCTGGTTTATTAGTTAAAATGGATAGTGGTTGGCCGAACGTTAGTGATATGAAAGTAACACAACCCGCACTTGGAACATGGGGTGAAGTACGCATAAACGTTGCAGATCTTATTGCTTCAGATAACAGTTATTCTGCAGGAAATTACGCGAAAATAAATGAAATAATCAACTTACTTGTGCTCGAACCTTTAGGTGAAATGACATTAAACTTGGATAATATTCGTTTTGAACAACAACAGAAATAAAACTAGTAATAGTTTACTACTTTAGCTATTTATATTTTTAAAATAACCACCTAGCGTGGTGAAGTTAAATACTCATACCAATTGTATTAAATATGTGATCTAAATTTTGCGCTGGAAAAATGGTTTAGTTTGAGGCGAAGGTTGCCACTACCGAGAGATTAACAAGTGAATCCTCTAACGTGAGAATTAATATAAAGACATTAATTCTTTAATGGTTGTTCCCTTAACGAAACTTTCAACAAAGAAATAAACTATTTTAACCAGCAAAATAGATCAGCTAATTATTACGATTGGTATCATCACGCTTATTACATTATATATTCCAAAACTCCCTCCCTTTAAATCAGTTCGCATAACAACACTTGTTCCATCAAAACATAACGCAACACTAGTCGGTTGTTATTAACAACGTTTAAACAATAACAAGGAAGCTGAATGTACTATGCAGGTGTCAATTTTAGACCACCACATAGGATAACTTAAGACAGAACCATTCGGGGGGGAACCAACTATTAACTAGGTTTAACTATTTCATTTAAGGCATATACAATGATTAAATAAACAGACTAGCAATATCAAATTGAAAAAATAAATACTCTGTTTTTAATTATCTAGGTCAATGACTTCTAATCTTCGATGACTTTTTAAGACTTTGTTGTTTTCCAGTAAGCGCTTTACCATTGAATTACCCTTACCTTAATAGAATGAGCTCGTTCGTTTACAGGCGAACAATCTTACAGAACAAATAAAAAAGCCATTACAAACATGTAATGGCTTAACATTAAACAATACAATTTACTCGAGTATTACCACCAAACATCCGCTTGAACACCAAATACGATATTATCATCAGATTGAGGTAAGTAGCTTGCTAGGAATCTAACTTCTGGCGCTGGACCACTGCCCGTTCCCATAACAATGGTCGGTGCAATCGTTAGTTTTTGTTCTATCCAAGAAGAGCCATCCCAGTTTTTATACGCATAACCCACTTCTGTTTGAATATAAAAATTGTCAGCAACGGGGAATGTTGGACGGATCATCGCAGACATCCAGTAATCATAGGTCCCTTCTTCTTCATGATTATTATATTGTGCTTGAATAGAAGGAAATAAATTAATTCCGTTATCTAAGAAATAGCCGCCCCATAGTAATAAACGCGCAGAGGTATCCTTGTCGTAGTTATTCGCCATTGTAGCAACACCGCTTGCACCACCTTTCATCACACTACCTGGACGGTAACCATTATAAGTTGTTAATGTTCCGCCTAATAATTGCTGGGAACCAAGTCCAATCCCAGCCTGAGCAATAATTTTAGAGAAACCATTCCCCGGCAAGCCAAAGAAATCAGGCATTGAATAAGTTGCGCTAATATCCGCACCACGTTCAGTATAATTAGTATAATAACCATCAACAGCATCTACCCAAACGCTATCTGTATCATTCCAATAACCTTCACTACCTGAAGTATAACTACGATTATCATTCATATACTTAGCAGCCATATCAAGTTTGAATGATCCCCAATCCACACCAAAAATAAACGCATGCATTAAATTATTCGTACCGTAAGTATCATTTAAATTGTAATCATCATCATCGCTGCGATCACTGGCCATATACGCCACAGAAATTTTGGCATCCCCCACTTGGTAACCATCAATACCGACACCTGTACCCGAATAATCGACATAGAAAAAGTCAGTCATAAAAATATAGTTATCACTTTTTTTATAATCACGCTTCCCCCCCCAAATGGTGCCCGTATCCGTAATACCTTTATATTCAATAAATGCACCAGGGAAATTAGAAGCACTGTAGTCATCTTCTTCTTCAACGACATCTACGGTGATTTTGACAGATTGGTCATTATCAAGATTCCATCTTTTTGACAAATTAACCCCAAAATCATTGTCAGACTCAATCCCTAAACGACCTAACATTTCTTTCGTACCCACCCAGTTATTGCGTTGGTATTCATCGTCACTTGAGGTTAAAACACCCGCACGAAAAGAACCGTGAAATTCGAAATCTTCAGAGGCTGCGGCGTTTGCTACATGAGCGATTCCAAGGCCAGATGTTGCAAGTAAGCAGGCAAGGGTTATTTTAGATAATTTCATGTTAACTCCATATTTATGTTGCTTTCTTAGTGGTTAGAAAGCACAAAGAAAGCGCTTCCAATTTATTTTATAAAAAAGGGCAGAATAAGGATTAAATGCACGCTAAAAGACAATTAAAAACCCTGTTTGCCAATTTCGGAGTTAATTATAGAGACAAAGATCAGCTTTTAAAGTGAGCCACGTCACTAAAGTAAGCGCTTTCACGAAACGTGGATCACACTTCTATTTAACATTTTTAAATTACACCTAATGTCATTGAACTCTTTATAAACAATGCCGTAATCAACTATGCTGTATTAATCAATACTATTGATTGGTACATGTCTTGCATTTATAATGACTGATTGTTCACTACACTTAATAATACAATTAAAAGTATGATAATTGTCGTAATTGAATTACCTAGAATGTGATATAACAAAACATATAAAAACGCACTTTACATACTGTTGGTCAAATAGATTAGGAAAGATAACGTGATTACAATTAAGGAAGTATCAGAACTCGCCAAGGTTTCCCAGGCAACCGTATCAAGAACACTTAATAATCATCCAACAGTAAAAGAAGCCAATAAAGCAAAGGTGTTCGCGGCAATCGAAAAATTAGGTTACAAACCCAATGCCTTTGCACGCGCACTCGCGTCCAATCGCTCTAACAGTATCGGTATGTTAGTCGGCTCACTCGATGGCCCCTTCTATGGTCCATTGATGCATTATGCAGAACTCACTTTACGTAAAAAAAATCTCCATTTAATTGTAACTAGCGGTCAAGAATCGAAAGAAACGGAAATGGATTCCATTAGTTTTCTACAATCTCGTCAAGTGGATGGTTTAATTGTCCATTCGGATATGTTGACCGATGATGAAATCATTAAAATTTCTAAACAAACCCAAGAAATAGTGATTTTAAACCGTTATATTCCTGAATTATCCAAACAATGTATTTGCATCGACAATGAATTAGGCGGTTTTCTTGCTACGACACATTTGCTTGAGTGCAATCATAGAAAAATAGCCTGTATTACAGGACAACTTAGCAAAATAGACAGTAGAAATCGCTTACAGGGATACCGAAAAGCACTCTCTGATTACAGCTTACCATACGATGAAAATTTAATTATTGAAGGTCGCTTTGACCACGAAGGTAACCATGAAACAACGAGACGTTTATTAGACCGAGCTCCAGATATCACTGCAATTTTCTGTCAAAACGATAATATTGCCTTAGCTGTTTACGATGTCTGTTTAGAACGTGGATTAGTGGTTGGTGAAGATATTTCCATTGTAGGGTTTGATAACGATACCTATAGTCAACATATTCGTCCTGGACTTACTACGGTTAACTTTCCAATTATTGAAATGGGGATTGAATCTGCAAGAGCAATTCTTTCTTTAGTCAATGATGAAGAATACGCCATAAAATATAAACTATCGCCTAGCCTAGTGATTCGAAACTCAGTAAAAACCTTAGATTAGTCTTATTTAACCTCTGATCTAGATAATGGAAGCGAAAATGAATCCAAGTATCAATCACTTAAAAAAGATATCAGACAATACAGTATCGTTTAGCTTATCCAGAATTGAGGTTACTCAATCAGTAAAAAGCAGGATAACCTGCTTTTTTCAATGTAATATCAATAACGAACAACCAACCTTAAGTTACCAGGACCAATGCTCAGCGGTTATCCTAACAAGTTGTCGATTAATACTTTGATCAATCATTATTTTCGGTGAGTTACTGTCATTGGTATCTTGATTTTCAACAATTAAGACCTTCGCATCCTGACTTAATGTATGCGTATGAAATACGCCACGTTTAATATTATAAGTTTTGTTTGGTTGCATATCCCAACTACTAATATCAATAATATTTTGTCTATTATCAACTTTTGCACAAAACAAAATACACTTTCCCGATAATAAAACAAATACCTCATCAGTGTCGTTATGACATTGAAAATTATCAATATTCTGCGGTTCTAGCTCATCGATATAATTAAGCATGGCAACACGCCATGCTTGAAAATCAACGATGGGCGCGTAGCCCACCGCATCAAAACCAGACACCTCGATTAGGCGACTATTCACAATAATTCCTCATTATTTATTAAGTAACAAAGCACGAGGAAGTGACACGTTGACACGCTTAATTTCACCATGACGTGCAAATATTTGCTGACTAATAAGAGGATCTACAACAAGTGAATCGAACTGTTTATGCTCCCTACGATTAGAAGTCGTAACAGTAATTTTTGCCTCGCCATCGGTCAATTGATAAACAAATGGAATTTGGCAATAGGTAAACCCTAGGGTTCGAGGAGCGAGTGCAATCGTTTCGTACTCTCCGTCTAAATTAATAAACGTAAATGTATCGCTTTCAGTTAAAAACTCAGTGTCTTTTAGTAAAGAAGGTTGAAAGTGTATTTGGCCATCTTGAACAATAAGACCTAATTCACCAAAACGCGTCAGGATCTCCTCCTTCACCTGACCTGTCATACCCGGTTGCTGTGCGCCAGCTTGTTTAGGGGTATGAGAATAGGGGTCGGTTGGGAAAGCACCATATACATCGGGGGTTTTATTAAAGCCAATACCTTCGCGTACTTTATAATAATAATCAGAAAGCTGAGCAACTTCAGGCGCAGTGGCATCTAGTTTAACTGCTGTCATATAATTTTCTTGGGTCGCCAACAACAGCTTAGAGACCATGTGCCAATAAATAGAACCAAGTCCTTCATAGGCAAACATCGTTCCTGAACGCCCAGTGAAAGCCTGATGATTGAAGACTTCTTCGTAGACAACCAAAATATCATTTATTGCATCTGTATTATCCGAGTTAACCTCTTTCAAGGCAGTTTTTAACGCACCTGCATTTTCAAAGTTTGCATTAAAATGATAACCACCCTGTACATCTTTCTCAATGATTCGACGGTCACCCTGTTCAACCATTTGTGTTAGTAACACATTATTATTCACACGATCATTACTAATAGTATTCTTATTCTCAAAGTGAGTTAAATCACGGTCGGGATAAAGCATAAAGGTTTTTTGATCGGCACGGTACATCTCACTTGCATATAATGTATCAAGTAAAGTAACAGCTTCTTTAGGTGATAACACACCAGCAGATAACACCGCGACTTGCCCTTCAAGCATAGGATAAAGAAATTTCACATCGACACTGTCATTCGTGTAATCAATTATATTATATGCATTATATAAACCGTCTTCACGGCGATTACTTTCAATCGTTTTATCCATCACCTTTAAACTCACGGTGAGCATATCAACGATAATATTTGTTGCTACTAACTTTTTACCCGAGAAACCAGATTGATAGACAGTTTGGCGATACGCAGCAGCAGCACTCGTCAATTTAAGCAAAATAGTGTGCCGATCTTTATTACCCACAGAACCTTGTTCAAGTAATAGATTGGCTTGATTAAGAATATCCACGGTGTCCATTAACCATTGTGCCAACTCCGTAGACAGCGATACTTTTCCTTCATTGTTCACTAATAATTCCTGCAAGAACGCAACATAACGACGCATGTAATATAGGGTCACCATTGATAGCCCAGTTCCCACAATTGCATTATTCGCATCATTCCATTCAGGACGTTGAGTATTCAACCAAATACCGCCATCAATCACCAGATTACTCAGTTTTGATAGTAACGGAACCAATAGTTTTTCAGTTAAGTTCACTTGATAAACACGGTTATCAGCATTTAACAATAGACGCCCATCACTGCCTAGTTCAGCAATACGTTTTTCAATCAAGTCCTGTTTGTCATTGTTAAAAATAACCGTATTTTTTGGGTCCGCAAATAGTTTATCAACACCTTCTATTTCGTATGGCACATTGGCATAACTAAATATATCGGCATTTAATAAAGCATTGAGTTCCTGTGGTTGGTATTTAGCTGAAAGCTCGAGAAACTTTTGAAGATAAATAATTTGATGATCGCCCCAGTAACCAATATTGCTCCAGGCATCGTCTTCTTCTAACATTTCCCAATCGATACCCGCTTTAGTGATACGGTAAGGGTTATAACCATCAATGGTTGAGGCATTCACAAATTTAGAAATAAACGATTTAACAAAGTTTGGATAACTTAATCCAAGCGCTTCCCAATTTTGAAAAATATCTCGCCAGTTACCTTGATACGATAATAAACGATCGCCATTTTCATCTTTTAATTTAATTTCAAAATGATTCCAAGGACGACTTGGATCGCCATGACGACGACCAAAGGTTAAGGGCAAATACTCATGACATAAACGCACCAGTTGTTCATCATTTTCCTGCATCGCCGATTCGATCAATACTTGATAATCGATACGCTCTGGTAATTGAGTCAAGAAATCACGGTGTTTTTCTGCAACTACTTTATTGGTGAAACCAAAGGTTTTAATAAGGTCAGCTTTTTCCACCCAATAATGATTAACCACCACACCACCACGCATATTATTAAATAATACATTCGCATAGTGGTGAACCGTTGTCGCTTCTTCCGCAGTTTTTTGATAAGCATCACTGCCAGCCATTAACATCAATAGATCTTGATGATTCGCTTCCATAGATTCACTAATTTTGCGATTAAGTGTTTCAGTGGCGTTTACATCCTGCAATAGTGCAACAATATCACTGTGGGTTTTATCAATATCAGCAACGATTCTCCATTGTTCACACTGTCCAGCACCCAACGTGCATTTTTTATGAATAAAATAAGCGCCACGTAAACCCCGTTTTAATGGTTCAGTTTGAATCGCTTTCCCCTGTCGGAATGCGCCTAATTGCTCACTCGACAGTAAGATGGATTCATAATTATCAGCGACACTAAACACCGTTGCTGCACGAAGTGATTCAGCCGGATCGGCACGGTCGCTTAATTTTGCATATAAGCTGTAACTGGCCAAGGTTGTATTAGCCATTAACTCATTCCATTTATAAGCATCTAGCAATGCGCTACTGGTTTGCATTAACGCAAGTGGTGCATTAGGCGGCACAATATTTTGAATACCATCAATGAGTTCTAGGTCTACGGTTTGCCCACTTACATTCACTAATGTAGAAGAACGGACAAAACCAAATTGTTCACTTGTAGCCCATTGATATTTAAAATTTAACCCTAAATCAAGATTAATTTCTTCAAAAATAATCTTATCACCCGCAATATTTTTATACATATTACGCTCAAGGTTATAAAAATTATTATGTTGAAGATTAAACGGTTCCCACTGTTTAATACCACTATCGGTTTGTACCCTTACAACGGTTTTACTGCCGGTATTTTCAGCACTTTCATGAATGTAATCTACCGATTTATATGGAAATAATGCATTTTCTGGACGAATACGCCCTGCCGATAAACACCCAGTAGAAGAGATAAATAACCAATGGTCGCTAGCAGAAACAACACTAATGAAAAATGGCGCCATTTGGTCTGAATGTTTAATTTGGTAATATTTATCACCCTCGATTTCAACAAAATGCCCTGAAACAGCCTTCGATGAAAAATTTATATTTTTGTTTGTCATAATAAACCCAATTTAAAGTAAGCGCTTTCTTAAAGCTATAATAACATATACCATCGATGATTTAGATATTGTGGCAACGAATAAAATGATCTTCAGCAATTTGATTCACTGCTGGAAAACTATCATTACAAATATCAATAGCATTTGGACAACGTGCGGCAAAGGGACAACCTTTTGTATCAGGTCGCCACATTGGAATTTCACCCTTTTTCGCACCTAATTCACGACGTCCACTTTTGCCCGCTTCAGGTACCGCTGATAATAATAATTTGGTGTAAGGATGCTGCGGTGTTTGCGTCACCTTGTCACTGTTACCCCACTCCACCATATGTCCAACGTACATCACCGCTGTTTTTTCAGCAAAATAACGGGCTGTCGCAATATCATGGGTGATATACATAAATGAAATGCCATGTTTATCTTTTAAATCGGCCATTAAATTCAAGATACCAAGTCGCACTGACACATCGAGCATTGAAATAGGTTCATCGGCTAAAATAACTTCTGGATCAACCGCCAATGCACGAGCAATTGCAACCCGTTGACGTTGACCGCCACTGAGTTCGTGGGGAAATTTTTGCGATGTTTCAACGGCTGGAAATAATCCAACCAATTCTAATAACTCAAGCACCATTTTTTCAACATTGCTTTTATCCGTACGTTTATGAATCAATAATGGACGCGCTATATGATGATAAATGGAATGAACAGGATTAAGTGAGCCAAACGGGTCTTGAAATATCATTTGAACTTGACGCGCATATTCTAAGGTACCATTGTCTTTGATAAATTCGTCTAATGGCTTACCTTTGAAAATAATTTCACCATCGGTTTTATCATAAATACGAGTCAACACACGTGCCCCAGTGCTTTTACCTGAGCCTGACTCACCAACAATGGCCAATGCTTCACCTTTACATAAATCAAAGGATACGTCATTGACTGCGCGCATATAGCTATTTTTACTAGTAGATTGACCAACGGGAAAATCTTTAACTAAATGATTAACTGAAAGTACAACTTCAGGTGTATTTAACTTTTCCATATGTGATTCCTTATAAAATATGGCACGCAGCGAGATAACCTGGATTTAGCTGTTGAAGCTCAGGTTGTTTTTCTTTGCAAACTTCCATGCATTCAGTACAGCGTGCTTGAAAGTTACATCCCGTCGGTAAATTTAATAAATTAACGGGATCACCTGGAATACCGTACAAACGCTCCTTTGGCCCGTGAATCGTTGGGAAAGACGCAATTAACCCCTTTGTATAGGGATGCGAGGGCTTACTAAACACGGTTTTCGCATCACCGAGTTCAATTAAATTACCCGCATACATCACACCAATACGATCGGCAATTTCACCCATTAAACTCAAATCATGGCTAATAAAGAGAATCGAAAAGCCAAATTTTTCTTTTAAGTCATAAAGCTCATTTAAAATTTCACGTTCAACCACCACATCTAATGCCGTTGTCGGTTCATCCATAATGATTAATTTAGGCTCTAATGCTAATGCAACGGCGATAACCACACGCTGTCTCATTCCGCCACTTAATTGATGTGGAAAACTACTAAGTCGATCGCCATGAATACCAACAATTTCAAGCAGCTCTTTTGCTTTAATCGTGGCATCTTTTAGGGAGACTTTTTTATGCGCTAAAATCACATCGGTTAACTGCTCTCCAATAGTAATAACGGGATTTAATGAGTTCATTGCACTTTGAAAGACAACGGATACATCATTCCAGCGGAAATCACGTAGCGCTTTATCGGACATTTTCAAAATATCACGACCGTTATATAGAATTTCACCTTCGGAAATTAAAGCAGGTGCTTTATGTAATCGAGCAATGGCAAAAGCTAAGGTACTTTTACCACATCCTGATTCCCCTGCAATACCGAGTGTTTCACCCGGTGCAATGGTTAAATTCACATTATTAACTGCACGCGCTACACCATTGGGAGAAACGTAATCAACACAGAGATTATTTATTGCTAATAGTGGTTGCTTCATACCAGACCTCGACGTTTATCAGCTGTAAGTTTCATTTTTTTCCATAATTTCATATGTGAGCCCGTTTTAAGTTTTGGATTACTTACTTGGTCAATCGACATATTAATCAATGCTAAGGCACCACCGGTCAATGCTAATGCAATTGCAGGTACAATCATTTCCCACCACGCTCCCGTGTATAAAGAAGATGAGACTTGCGCCCAATAAAGCATGGATCCCCAACTGACTTCGGTCGCATCACCAAGACCTAATATGCCCAGACCAGCTTCAGCTCCCATGGCATAAATTACAGTCCCTAAAAATCCACCGAATACAATTGAAATGAGATTAGGCAAGATCTCAACGAGAATAATTCGAATTTTAGATTCGCCCATGACCTCTGCAGAGATAATGAATTCTTTATTACGAATAGCCATGGTTTGTGAACGGATCACTCTTGCGCCCCACGGCCAGGAAGTAACCCCGAGCAACACAGTGATCACCATCGATCCGACCTGCCCCAAAAAGGCAGCGAGTACAATTAATAGCGGTAATTGTGGAAAAACTAAAAACACATTAGTAATAAAGTTCATCCATTCATCAATTTTCCCTCCCAAATAACCAGAGGTAACCCCCACAGCTATCGCAATTGTCATGGCAATAATTCCAGCAAATAATGCCACCGTAAGCGATTTTCTCGCACCATAAAGTAACTGGCTATAAACATCACGACCATTACGCGTTGTCCCTAATACATATTCAGCATTTGGTGCAATTGAGGGTCTAGCAACACGTTTATCAGGATTATGAGTAGATAGTACCGGAGCAAATAATGCGCCTAATATAATAACCGTGATTAAAAACACACCAATAATAGCCGGTGGATTACCATTAAAAAAAGCTTTCGTTGCTTGCCAAATTGCACTGCATTTTTTGATAAACACATTGGGTTCAGCGGCTACCGCTGCCAAGGAATCTGAGTTTGTTGAATTATTCATATTGAGACCTTATTTAGAAATTCGAGGATCAAGCCACACGTAAAGTAAATCGGCTATAAAGTTGGCGGTTAGCACAGCGGTAACAAGAATCAACAGGATGGCTTGAATCAGCGGATAATCACGCGCCATAATGCCCTTCAATAAGATATTTCCTAACCCTTGATAGTTGAATACCACCTCGGTCATAATTGACCCAGCAAATGAAAAACCAATTGCCATTGCAATCGCAGTCGCAACGGGCAATATCGCATTACGTCCAGCATAGCGATACATAACACGGAAGCTACTTAGTCCCTTCGCCTCGGCCATGGTGACGTAATCTTCACCTAACACATTAATCATTGCGTTACGCATATTAAAAACCCAGGTAGAAATACCGACTAATATCATCGATCCCATCGGTAAAATCGCATGCTTTAAGACACTGCCGATAAATGCGAGAGAAAAACCCGGATCTAAGGAAGGGTCATAGGTATAAGCCAAGGGCAATAATTCCATTTTCAAACCGAAAAAATAAAATAATAATAACGCTGTGACGATATACGGAAAGTTACTGATAAATGCTAAAAACGGTGGAACAAATTGTCCAAAGAAACCTTCACGACGGTATGAAGCATAGGTGCCAATACTAACTCCCATAATAAGCGCCACAATTAATGAGCCCAAGGCCAGAAACATCGTCCAAGGTAGCGCCATCCCCACAACCGTCGTCACATCAATCGGAAACATTAATACCGACGGACCAAGGTCTAAGGTAAATACACTTTGCATATAGGAAATGTATTGTTCAAATAAAGAACCATCCATAAATCCATACATTTCTCTGACCGCATCCATTTGAGCAATATCCATTTTCCCCTGTGCGGCAGCAAACATGGCTTCAATTGGATCGCCAGGCATCATTCTTGGTAGAAAAAAATTAAATGAGATGGCTAATAGAAAAGCGGTGAAGTAAAAACTAAGTCTGCGTAATATAAAACTCATAAGATTGTCCAATAGTGAAAGAGCTACGCCGTAGCCCTTATGCTTTGTCTAAAAGTTATTTAAGATGAAGTTGGTTAATAATTAAATTACGGTTACCACCATCATAAAAACTCGGTTGTACGTATGGGTCTTTTTCACTTGGCCAGCCAACAAATTTAGCGGTGCTGTATTGGAACCAAGTTGCATTTGAAAACAAGGGAATAAAAGGTAAATTTTCAGCAGTATAAACCTGTAGCTGATCTAAAATAGCTTGTTGTTTTTGTTTATCATTGGTTAAACCAAAACTATCAATCAAGGTATCAATTTCAGGGGAATGAACGCCGTGGCCAGCATGCCAACTTTTACCTATTTGCGATGTAGAGAAGTAAGCTTGATAAGCCGTAATGGGATTTGTTGCGACCATAGACCAATTAATAGACATGGTGTAATCACTGTTTTTTAAACCACTGTCATAAATAGACCAATCAACCGTTTTCACATTCGCTTTAATGCCGATCTCTTCATAATATTCAGTGACCATTTGAACCACTTGGATCCAATCCGTCCAACCATTGACGACATTAATATCAAAAACAATATCTTTACCATCTTTTAGCTCTCTAAAACCATCTCCATCGGTATCTTTATAACCTGCATCATCCAACATTTTCATCGCTTTTTCGGGATTATAAGTGGTTAACGATTTGTATTTTTCAGTAACATCTTTATCGATATAATTTTCGTAAAGCTCAGCAATTCCGCCTGCATTGAAGTTTGCAATTGGATAACCATATGCAGCGATATCAACAATTGCATCACGATCCAATGCCATTGATAAGGCTTGGCGAACGCGTAAATCATCAAAAGGTTTTACTTTGGTGTTCACGTATAAATGAATGGCATCATTTGCAGGATACCAATAGTGATTATTTTCCGGATCAGCTTTAACAAAGGTATTATCAATATCTGCAATAAAATTCGAGCCCCAATCAATTTCACCTTTCATTAATGCCGGTTGAATTTGAGAATTATCATTATAAGAACGGAAGGTCATACAATCGATGTATGGTCGCCCTGCTAAATAATAATTATCGTTACGACAAAGCTCCATTTGTTGCGCTTTTAAATATTTCACATCGGTTAATGGACCACTGCCTACATGACTTAAGTTTTTAAAGGTAGGTAATTCTTTCGCAGACACTTTTCCCCAAATATGTTCAGGTACAATGTGGTAATTCGTTAATCCCCAGATAAAAGTTGAATCCGGTTTTGTTAATTTAAATACAATTGTTGTTGGATCCGTTGCCGCCACACTTTCTAAAATGCCCGTTGTCCAAATTGCTTTTTGATCAAAGGCAGGGACATCTTTTGGCATGGTATAACTGTAAACAACATCCTTAGCAGTCAAAGGTTGACCATCGGACCATTTTAAACCATCTCGTAATTTGACCGTGATGGTTTTCAAATCTTCTGAGTATTCTGCAGATTGGGCTAAGCGATACTCCGTTTTACCTGTTTTAAGATTGAACATCACCAAAGGTTCATAAAGCACACCATCAAATACCCCACCACTTGTATAAGGATTGTAGTTTTCAACGAACCCAGTATTAATGATTGGAACCGTCAGTGTTCCACCTTGTTTAAAATCTTCAGCTAGCGCACCATTTGCAGAAATAAGGAGACCACAAACAATGGAAGAGAGAATCTTTTTAGTATGCATAAGTAATCCTTTGTAATTAGAGTGAGTTCTGTGAAAGCGCTACCTTTTTATTGCATATCAATAATAAATTAAGGATAAAACACACAAAGAAAGCGCTTTCTTTAGGTGATACTATGCCACCAATTTATCATCGGCAACCCGCTTTAATGTAAATCTATACTTTGATCACACTAAAAAATTATTGAATTATTTTTTTATGAGGTTGAAACTAAAAAGATTGGAAAAGAAATAGAGAATATTGCTATATCTAGAAGGAGGATATAGCAATAAGAAAATAATAAAATAATAAAACGATATTTATAATTTGATGAAGTTTAATTGTTCAAGTTCCATCCCACGTTTTACAAAATCAAGGCCAAGTAGATAATACCCCTTGTCTAAACTTACCTTTAATCCTTCAATGGTTACACTCTGACCTTGACTACCATGCATAGGCAATGACATACAGAAAATATCATTTAAAATTAAGCTACAGGACGATTGTGCTAATGAATTACGTTCAAAACTAGCAACCGCATTCACTTGATAAATGCCCGACGATAGTACGTGAATTGTAATAAATTTATTCACTTTACTATTCACCAATATCGGTTGATTGACAGTGATTGCATGGTCATGCTTATTTATATGATCGGGCTCAATGGTTTTAATCCGTTTATAAACAGTCAATGGCCGTCGCATCACCGGAGTCGATAAAATGAAACGGCAAATATTACACACTGAACGTTGTAACTCTCCAAGCTGCAGTGTCCCTTCTTTTAATGCAGACAATGTATCATCGTTCATTGCATTAGATTCAGCCCCATCATTTTCAGTCACCATATACAGATCATTTTGTGCACGCAACATATACGAAGTAAAACGCAAATGCGCTTCTCCAGCAGATATTGGATTGTTCATTTTAGCCCACCAATCGGTCATAACAATACCTTGATAGCCCCACTCTCCGCGCAGTATAGTGGTATTAAGATCGTAATTAGAAGCCCCCCAATGCCCATTAATAGGATTATAGCTAGTCATAATTGAAGAAGCCTCTCCTTCTTTAACCGCCATTTCAAATCCTTTTAAATGAATTTCTCGTAATGCACGTTGAGAAACAACACTATCGACACCATGACGATTTGTTTCTTGATCATTAGTTGCAAAGTGTTTAATCGTGCCGCTGACACCAGCACGCTTCAAACCACGAGTTTGTGCCGCGCCCATTATGCCGGTCAGTAAAGGATCTTCAGAGAAGTATTCAAAATTACGACCATTTAAAGGATGGCGGTGAATATTTATTCCCGGCCCTAATAGGGTATCAATTTGGTTAGCAAATAATTCATTACCGACCAAATTGAATAATGTTTCATTTAATTCACGATTCCATGTACAACAAAGTAACGTACCAATCGGTACTTGCGTTGCTTTATGTCCACTATCCATACGAATACCCGAGGGACCATCGGCCGCTGCGACCACAGGGATCCCATAATCAAATAGTGCATCACTCACTCCGCCAAAGGCAGATGCGGTCCCCGGCGTGACTTTTGGACTACACATCCCTTCACCGCGTACTATTGTCGCCAATTCTTGCTCACTAAATTGCCCAACAAAAGCATCTAAGGAAGCGCTATCTTTTTGAACATCAATTAATTTAATCCCCTGATCGCCCGTATAAGGAATGGGTTCGGGTTGATTTTCAGTCATTCTGGCCTGTAATGAAATGGTCCGCTGCGGTACCTGTTCATAACTTTCTTCATAACAACCGTTAGCTAATAATTTTCCAGGTTTTAAACGTTTAAAGGATCTAATCGGCGCCATTGCTTCACGCAAAACCTCTGTAACCAATAACGTTGCTTGCTGATATAACGTATCAAGTAATATTACTTTTCGAACACTTTCCCCCAAATAAAAGTGATAGTCACCCGCTTCAATTACATAACAATGTTGATGGCCTGTAACACCGCTATCATCAAAAGAAGCAAGAGATTTAACTGAGACAGAAAGGTGAAGAGTTTGACTTTCGCTAGGAGCCAATAATTTAGATTTTGAAAAACCAACTAACACCCGAATAGGTTTACCAAGTTTCCCCTGTGGAGGGTGACAATAAAGTTGAATAACCTCTTTACCTTTGTATTGATCACAAATATTTTTAACTTTGATATCAAAATGTAAAATACCGTCAATACCATCACCTTCAGAATACGAACTAATCAACTCATAGCTAAATTTTGAATAGGATAAACCCGCACCAAATTCATATTGTACCGCTTGTGGTTTGAAGGTTTCAAAATAACGATATCCCACGTAAATATCTTCAACATAACAATTATAATTTGGATTGCCGAAATGGGCTGCCGAAGGGTAATCGCTAATATGATAAGCAATCGTATCGGCTAAACGTCCGCTAGGTGAGACATCTCCACTCAAAACGTCAGCTAGGGCATGCCCACCTTCCATTCCCCCTGCCCAGTTATAGAGTATCGATTTAATTGACTCTTTTCCGGCGATATTCAATAACCAAGACATATCCATGATATTCGACACATTGAATACCACGATAACATCTTCAAAACACGCACAAACATCAATCAACATTTGCTCTTCAAGCTGCGTTAGTCGATAACTGCCCGGCGCATCGGCATTATCTTGATCTTCACCAGCGGTGCGTCCAATAAAAACGACCGCTTTGTCAGAATTACTCGCAGCTTGTTGAACTAGCTTTGCCGTGAGTGACATCTCTTGCTGAAACCAAGGCTCAGAAGCCCAACCACCGCCACCATCGTCAAAGGGATGTTGTTCAACCCACTGCTCATAAACCAAGGCAAGTTGTTCATTGATATTAATATTTTCGTTAGCACGTAGTCCCATTAATGCATTAACTGCATAGGGGACATTCACAGCACCACCAGAACCGGTTCCACTTCGATAGGTATCTATTTGACAACGACCAAATAATGAGATGACCTCATTTTGCCTAATTGGCAATACATCATCTTTATTCTCTAGTAGAACAATCCCCTCTCCTGCAGCCTGACGACTCACAGGAACTAGCGCTTTTTGCGCTTTGGATATCATTGTATTTACCATAAATATGTCACTATTATTCTTTAACGCTAGTCTGAGTTGATTAACACTTATTCAAACTATTGAATTATAATTTACACCCTAATTCCTGGCGTAAGTAAACAGAAGCTCCTAATAAACCAGGATTATCATTGGTAATTAAATACGTCGGAATAGTTGATAAGTAAGCATTAAATCGCCCCTTATCTTCGAAGAAGTGTCTAAATTCACTGGCTTGGAAAAAATCAGCAAAACGCGGCACAATACCACCGGCAATATAAACCCCACCCGTACAGGCTAAATTTAAGGCCAAATTACCAGCAAAACCGCCCATCACTTGACAAAATATTTCAAGACTTCGGCGCGCAATTTCACAGTGCCCGTTCAAACCGGCTTGGGAGACATCTTTAGGTTGTGCAAATTTTGCGGGTTGATTCGCTATTTGACATAAGCTTTCATAAATATTCACCAAGCCTTGTCCAGAAAGAATTCGCTCAGCAGAAACGTGCCCAAATTTCTCTTGCAGAATAAACAAGATATCCGCTTGTTCACGCGTATTAACGGTAAAACTGCTGTGGCCTCCCTCTCCATCTAAACTAATCCATTTATGATCTTGTTTAATAATATGGGAAACACCCAATCCAGTACCGGGACCAAATACCGCTGTAACACCATCAACAATAGGCTCTCCACCACCTATTTTTATTTTTTCCAGATCACTTAAAAATGGCACGGCCAACGAAATTGCGGTGTAATCGTTAATTAAATGCAATGAATTTAACTGTAATGATTGTTTAAGTGCTTGCTTGGAAAAAGACCAACTTAAATTAGTCATTTCAACTTGGTCCTTATCGACCGGACAAGCTATCCCAATACAAATATCAGTGACTTTTTCACTTAATGTATCAATATACTGTTTCACGGCAACTTCAAGACCATCAAATTGGGCACATGGAAACTCTTTAACTTGAGTAAGTTGACCTGTTTCTAATTCACAAACGGCAAGACGTATATTTGTACCGCCAACATCAGCAACAACTGATAGCATATATTTCTCCTAACTATATTTAATGCTAAAACGCAGTTGAATGATTCAACTGCGTTTTAATTGAAAGGCTAAACCTTAACGATTTTACAGGTATTTGTTGAACCTGCGTCGTTATCATCACCATGCGTCAATAGAATTAGATCACCATCGTGCAAATACCCATCGTCTTTTAACGTCTGTAATGCAGTGCTGATATATTCTTTGCTATTGGTAGTCGTTGAATCAAATTCAACCGGTGTTACACCACGGTAAAGCGCACAATAACGTAATGTTTGAGGATTACTTGAAAGAGCATAGATAGGTAAACCAGAGCTTAAACGAGACATTAATAGTGGCGTTGTACCCGATGCTGTTAATGCTACAATCGCCTTAACACCCACCGTATGATTTGCAGCAAACATGGTCGTCATCGCTAATGCTTCACCGGGATCTTCAAAGGTATAATTCATACGGTTATTCGATACATTAATACTAGGATGTTTTTCAGCACCGATACAAACTTCGCTCATCGCTTTAACGGTTTCAACGGGATAAGCACCTGCTGCAGTTTCACCAGATAACATCACCGCATCTGTACCATCAAGCACGGCATTCGCGACATCCATAACTTCAGCACGGGTTGGCATTGGCGCATTGATCATCGACTCCATCATTTGTGTTGCCGTAATCACCACACGGTTTAATCGACGCGTTGTTCGGATCATATTCTTTTGAACACCAACTAAACGTGCATCACCGATTTCAACACCAAGGTCGCCACGCGCAACCATTACTACGTCGGATGCTAAGATGATATCTTCTAATGCTTCTTGTGTTTCAACCGCTTCTGCACGCTCAACTTTTGCAACAATTTTGGCATGACAGCCCGCTTCTTGTGCTAGTTTACGCGCATATTGCAAGTCAGCACCACAGCGAGGAAAAGATACCGCAAGGTAATCACACCCGATTTGTGCAGCAGTTAAAATATCTCTTTTATCTTTTTCAGTTAATGCCGGTGCAGATAAACCACCGCCTTGCTTATTAATGCCTTTATTATTTGACAGAGGTCCACCGATAGTAACGACAGTTTCTACTTTATTACCACTAACACTTTCAACTTTTAATTGAACGCGCCCATCATCAAGTAACAACACATCACCATTGGTCACTTCTTGAGGTAGTGTTTTATAATCAAGGCCGACTGCTTGTTGGGTACCTTGGCCTTTTTCAATATCGCTATCGAGCACGAACTTGTCACCCACAGCTAATAAAATTTTATTATCTTTAAACGTTGAAACGCGAATCTTAGGTCCCTGAAGATCGCCCATAATAGCGACTTCTTTGCCTAATCTTGCCGCTATTTCTCGCACTTCATTGGCACGTTTAACGTGGTCAATCGCTTCGCCATGAGAAAAATTCATTCGTACCATATTGGCACCAGCGGCAATAATTTTTTCTAAATTATTATCTCTATCTGTAGCGGGGCCTAATGTTGTTACGATTTTAGTACGTCTTGTCATTGTTTACACCTTATAGTTAGAAACCAATTAATTAATCAATAAGAATAGTCTGGATTGAGCGTGGTGACATTGATATATAACCACCTTTATCAATATTATGTAAGGCATAGGTTAAACTTTTTTCACTACTATTGCAGACAACGATAACTTTCTGACCATTGGGATTAATGAACCCTGTCGCCTCGATAATATCGGTTGTCGTACACACGGCAATTCGCTTTGCACCTTTTGCAATAAATTTGGAAAAATGTGCAAAATAATAATAGGAAGGATTAATAATAACTTGGTCATTCACGGTATCAGCGATAATCGGGGCACTACATAAATTATTTACATGATTTGGACCGCCCGTTTCATCTAAAAATAAATTCCAATCACACCACGCAGAGGTATTGTGATTAATATCATTGATCATTGAATGTGCATAACGCTCACCAACATGCCAATCACCAATATGGGGTCCATTTTCCTGACATCCTTCGGTAAACCATATTTTTTTATCGGGATAAACATCATTGATGAGTTTTAAGTTTTGATAGTTATCCCCCATATACCAATGAATACCAATGCCATAAACATATTTATTTGCGATCGGATCATCAAACATTTTCTGAGCGCGATCATAGGCTTCAGCACGATTATGATCCCAACAAACCACCTTAATGTGCCCTAGTCCTTGTTGTTCTAATGTTGGACCAAGGTAATCTCGCACAAAATCACGTTCTTCTTCTGCACTATATACGCAGGAATCCCACACTTGGGTCGCAGCCGGTTCGTTTTGAATTGTAATGGCCGAAATTGTAATACCTTGCTTTTCCATTGCTTGAATATATCGACAATAATATAACGCCCAAGCTTCGCGATAGTCAGCTTTTAACTGTCCACCATTATTCATTTCACCATTCGTTTTCATCCATGCAGGTGGACTCCAAGGTGAAGAAAATAATGTAATATCTTCATTGGATAAAGCCTTCGCCCATTCAATCATTGGGATAATTTGTTGCTTATCACGATCCACATTAAAATCGTTTAATAAGGGATCTTCTGTTTCACAACACGCCCAATTCTCTAATGAAAAATCACAACTATTTATATGAGTTCGACAAAAATTATAACCAATCCCCTTTTCTGGGTGGAAATAGGCTTCCATCATGATTTTTTGTTTTTCAGGACTCATTCTATTTAATACATCGGCTGCAGACTCAGTAAAAGCACCACCAAAACCTTCCCACTCTTGAAATGTTTTTGACTCATCCATATAAATGCGATGCAACTCACCGGCATCGGTATAGGTTGTCGTATCTTCTTGTTCATAACCAGAATGTAAATCACCTAACTCGGTTTGACTTAAAAGCAATTCACTGTCTTTTACTGTTTGATAAAGTTTCATTCTATTCCCCAATGCCAATATAATTAAGGCATTAGTATAAAGAATGAATAGTTAAACAACCCTAAAGAAAGCGCTTACTTTAGAGGTTGATCACAGAATAATTAACATCGATATTGATACTATGACGCTGTTAAATGAGACAACAGTTAATAATTTTTGATTTTTTCAGAGAAGAATATCAAGTCAATTAAATAGATAAACTACTTTTTATGCTGGAAAAATGATTTAGTGCGAGGTGTAGATTGATATACATGGTTGAGCGCTAAAGGTCGGTTACTATTGCATTGTTTTGAAGACATCATATTGCCTTTTTTACGGGCTTTCCGTAACGCGGTGCAGGTACGGCCGCGACTTTTTTAATTCTTATAGCAGGCAATTAGTGCGGGTGTGACTTTTGCAGTAAATACCAATACGCAATGCCATTCCCTGAAAAAATATCACTTAAATTAAACTGTTTATCCGCAGCCCATGTTTTATTCTGAAATACCAAGGGAGTTATTTGGTAGCTCTGTTGCATGTTTTGGAAAAATGCAATCTGTTCCTCTATATTATCTGCAACCTTTCCCTGTTTAAAAACAGTACTAAAATAATGTGATAAGACACTATCATGAAAAAGATGATGGTAAATATTATGACTCTCCATCAAAGTAGAATGCCATTGATTAAGTGTTAGATCGAAATCAAGCATGCGCGCTTGCCATTCATTAATATCATTAACTTCCGTTACGACTAATTTAATCCCTAATATTTTCATCATATTGACTAATGCATCAGTTATTTTCTTATTCTCATGGCTAGGATCGGAGATAACAAGTAGCGTTATTTCTAAAGGCATATCAACATCAGATAATAATTCTTTTGCTTGGTCAACATCATACTCGGGAAGTTTGATATTATATTCGTTAGAAGGCGAATAAACAGCACTCACGTGACCATTATCATCAAGCAAATATTGAAGAATGCCCTGTTTATTAATCGCTAAATTAATGGCCTTCCTCACATTGGGTTGCTCAAATACCGGCGATCTTTTACTATTAATAGTCAAAAAAAGTAGATTAGGAGACGGTACCTTAACGGCTTCTTTTGAGGGGTCTAAACGAAGCGTCTTAAGCAAATCATTTTCAATAATTTCACTAATATCGATATCATTACCTAACAAAGCAAAGGTCCGAGAACTTACGGATTTAATTTTAATAAAATTAAGTTCAGATATCCCTGCTTGTCCTTGCCAGTAATTCTCATTGGCAACCACATCGAGGTTTAATGCCGCATTATATTGCTTTATTTTATAAGGCCCTGTGCCTGAAATTGACAATCGATTATCACCCACCTCAACGATTCCTTGAGGTTTATCTAGTGAGATTGCATTTTTCTCATAAAACTGAGAATCAAGTACATAAAAATGAGTGAAATAATCCAGAATTTGCATCTCTGAAATATTGTTATAGACATCAAAACTGTCTTTATTAACCGGTTTAATCCGAAATATTCCTTCGAAGGAATAACGAACATGACCCTTTTTTAACATTTGCTTAAAGGTCCAGGCGACATCTTCACTGGTCAAAACATTACCGGAATGAAAGGTAATATTTTTCTTTAAATAAAAACGCGTCACCCCTTTTTTAATCGGTTTCCAATTGCTGACTAAACGTTTCTCAAACCGATTATCTTTATTCCAACTCAGCAAGGGGTCAAAGAAAAGATGTACATATTGCAAATCGAGCGGCACATCTGCATAGGGAGAAAATACAGTTGGCAGCTGTTCTACACCAATTTTGACGGCGTCTATCGATTTATCATGTATCGCATAGGCCATGCTAATTGGTAAGGTGCAGAGTAAAAATACACTCAGTAAATAATTAATGGCACGTAACAAGGGGTTAACCATAAAAATAGATTAAACACTGCAAAGCAATAGCAGAGAATATACCGGCAACGATATCATCAATCATAATGCCAAACCCTCCCGCTACTTTTTTATCTAACCATGATATCGGAAACGGTTTTAAAATATCAAAGAAACGAAATAGAATAAACCCGACAATCGCCCACTGAATAGAAAAAGGCACCATTACCATGGTGATCCAATAACCCACGAATTCATCCCAAACAATGGCTTTATGATCATGAACGCCCATCGCTCGACTGGTGATATGACAAATCCAAAAACCAACAAAACTGCTAATCACTAAAACAATGATATACAATTCAAGGGATAGAAATGATAATAAATAATACAAAGGCACAGCAGCCAATGTGCCAAACGTACCTGGTGCTTTATTAGGTAACCCACTACCAAACCCTACTGCAGCCAAATGCGCTAGGTTGGTCAATTTTAAACCTTTTAAATCTTCACGTTTCATAATATTAACGATTACCTTAATGGAAATGATCCCATCCCTGTTGAGAAAATGAGATCGCTTGTTTATTGTTAAACAACTGAATCAATGTGTCTGTTGTGTTGATTTGTGCACGATCAACTATTTTACCCACGACCGTGATTTTGTCGTTACTTAAATGACGTAATTCTGTGAGCTGTGAAGCGGCAATGGTAAATACCAGTTCATAGTCATCGCCACCGGTTAATGCATATTGTAACGCTTGTTGTTCAGATAGATGCCCCAATTTAATTTGGTTAAGCATAACGTCTGAAAGCGGGAGTTTATCTACGTCAATTGCAGCAGCACAATGAGACGCCCTTAAAATATATGTTAAATCCTGTGTAAAACCATCGGAAATATCCATGCAGCTTGACGCTAAATGACGCAATTGAAGACCTAAATCAACTCGAGGGTCAGTCAGTTCTAATGCATCAATAAAATAAGACTGATGAGATACCGCTAATGCTTGTTGTTTACATTGAAGCCCTAATCCACCATCTCCTAAATGACCAGAAACACAAATTAAATCATCATATTGTGCTTGATTGCGAAGCAAAGCCGCGCCGCGTGGCACAATACCTTTTACGGAAACCGTTATCGACAAAGGGCCTTTGGTCGTATCACCGCCGACCAGAGTCACGTTAAACCGATTCGCTAGATCAAAAAAACCTCGAGAAAAAGCTGCTACCCACTGTTCGTTCATCTCCGGCAGCGTAATTGCGAGCGATGCCCATTTAGGTTTCGCGCCCATTGCAGCTAGATCACTCAAATTAACAGCAAGCGCTTTGTAACCCAATCGGTAAGGATCAACATCGGCAAAAAAATGAATACCTGACACTAATGTATCGGTACTCACGGCTAACTGGTGTCCGTCTGGAATATCTAAAATTGCACAATCGTCACCAATACCGACAGCGACACCATTATCGAGTCGTACTGTCTGAGTGCTGAAATACTTAGCAATTAAATCAAACTCGCCTAAACTCATTTACGTTTTAACTTCAAGGTGCGTTTTGTTGACGATGGTTTATCCGTTTTTTGTTTATTTTTATTAACAAAAATCTTTTTCCCACCTGAATTAGGCGATGTTTTTCTAGTTGTTTTTTTCACCGTTTTATTTGGCACAGCCGACTCAATCGCAGTTTTAGACGAATGGGAAACGGCTTGATTAATTTCATTCATTTCCTGTTGCGTAAGGTCTCGCCACTGCCCCGGTTTTAATTTATCGAGATGAACATTCATAATGCGCGTACGTTTTAATTTTGTGACTTCATAACCTAGGTACTCACACATACGACGAATCTGACGATTAAGTCCCTGGGTTAAAATAATGGAAAATACAAAACGACTTTTTACTTTCACGGTACACGGCTTTGTGATGGTATCTAAAATAGGCACACCACGTTCCATGCGTTCTACAAAACGCTCACTCAAGGGCTTATCGACAGTCACCAAATATTCTTTATCATGTGCATTTTCTGCGCGTAGAATTTTATTAACGATATCGCCATCGCTGGTTAGAAAGATCAATCCTTCCGATGGTTTATCTAAACGGCCAATGGGAAAGATACGTTCTTTATGTTTAATCGCATCAATAATATTTCCACGAATATCTCGTTCCGTTGTACAGGTAATACCGATGGGTTTGTTATAGGCAATATAAATACGATCTGATTTATTCTCGGCAACGGCATTGATACGTTTACCATCAACAAAAACCTGATCACCAACTTGTACTTTTGTGCCTAATTCAGGCACTTCGCCATTGATTTTCACCCTATTTTGCTCAATCAGTTTGTCCGCTTCGCGACGAGAGCAAACCCCTGAATCACTTATATATTTATTCAGACGTTTTTCGGTGTTTTTGTCCACATTCATATCCCATATAAATCATTGACCACCCACGGTTGTTGGGTGTTTAAGCTGGGTATTATACTCAACACAAAGGTAAATGCGAGTCCAAGAAAAGTTGTTGATTTTTGAAGGTGGTAGACCCGACTATTATTTAATGTGATAAATATTGAGTTGCTTATCATTTACTAATCGAGTAATGATTTCTTCGCGTAACTGCGATAACGTTTTATTCGCTTGCATTGATAATAAAAGTTTATTTATTCTAGGAACTAATGCTTTATGTTTTTTATTCACAAAATGATAAACGGGCAAATGACTCAAACTGGGGGAGGCTATTTTAACCGTTTTTAATCCCAATTTATTAGATAAATATAAACCGTTAATTTTTGAGGTAATAACAATATCAACACGTTCAGCCTCAAGTAATTTAAACGCCTTTGTTAAATGATTAACCACTTTTACCTGGGATAATTTTTTAGTACATAATTCGGCATGTTTTAACCCTCTGACAATGGCGATGCGATAATTTTTTAGAGATTGGCAACCGGAAATATCCGTAAGGCTTTTTATCGAAAAGACCGAAGGTTCAATATAATTGATCGGGGTAGGCACTTTTATCAAATTAGGATATTCACTGGAAACTTCAGTGATACGCGTTACTTCACCATCTATATGGCCTTCATTAGATTCCTTTAATGATCTTTTACCAGGCATATCGATAATTTCCACGGGTAAGTCTAACTTTTGATAAACTACCTTTAGAATTTCAGCACTAACAAGTTGGTCAAAATTTTCCTCAACTTTGCCAAACACTAACGTATCCTGTGCAAAAGCCATATTATGTAGAAAAATAAATAATATGGTGAATAACAGTTTCTTCATGAAATCCCTTTCTTTTATATCCATTGCCATTCAAAGGCTCGTCATTATCATCATACTAGTCTTGCTTTGGCATCCGAATAAATGACTGATAAATGCATTTTAAATGGTAATAGGTATATCACTATTAGTTATTGACAAATGTCAGCAAAATGCCCGTTTACTAATAAACACAAATCATCGGGAGAAAGTTCAATATCCATACCTCTTCTTCCTGCACTCACATAGATTGTTTGATAATCCTGTGCCGATGCATCAATAATAGTTTTTAATCTTTTCTTTTGACCAAGGGGACTCACTCCACCCAATACATAGCCTGTAGAACGTTCGACATCTTTTGGTGTCGCCATTTCGGATTTTTTAGCGCCTGCACACTTAGCCATATTTTTCATGCTTAACATAGATGACACGGGGATAATGGCAACAGCTAAATGACCATCATTCAGACTGACAACAAGTGTTTTAAAAACGCATTCAGGTGCCACCGACAGTTTTTCAGCAGCCTCTAATCCATAGTGGCTATTATTTGCATCGTGACCATATTCATGAATTTTGTAGGGCTTTTTTTTCTTTTTTAATACTTGAACTGCAGGTGTCATTATTTATCCGCTATCAATCAATATGTATTTGAATTGGTAGTAGTTTACCCTTTTTAGTTAGGCAAGTTAAAATAATTAGCACTTAATTTGAAAAGCGATCGCAAACAACTTGATTACTGCCCTGCTCTTTCCCCTTAAAGGTTGCCTTATCTGCTCGTTTTAATACTTCACTAAATTGCTCATTGGCACGAATTTCTGCCACCCCAATAGTCACAGATAAACTTATTTGTTGATACTCAATACTCATTGAGATCTGTTCTACTGATCTGCGTATTTTTTCTGCTAATTTTTTAGCGCCATCAATATCAGTATCCGGTAATAACAATACAAACTCATCACCCCCCCAACGAGAAAACTGATCTTGATCCCGAATAATATTTTTGACGATATCAACAATCGCTTTAAGGACCTTATCACCGGCAATATGACCAAATTTATCATTAATGCATTTGAAGTGATCTAAATCTAACAATGCAATTGAATAACCAACCTGATTACGTTCAAAACGTGCTTGCTCTTGTTCAATAATAGGTAGCATGCCATGACGATTTAAAATTTCAGTCAACGCATCATTATGGGCAAGTTGTTCTAAATGTTTATTTGCTAGTGCTAACTCATTTGTTCGCTCAATGATTTTATCTTCTTGTTGCTGGGTTAAATTTTTCAATTCAATGTTTTGTTTTTCCAGCTTTTTACTTAATAATTTACTCCGCATAAACCCTTTATTAAGATTAATTGCCGTTAAATAACTTTGAGATAATACATAAACAGCCGTGCCAAACGAAGCGAGATACTTACTCTGAATAATTTCCATCGCATATAAAATATCATTAATAATACAAAAACCAAGAATGACACTACCCAAAGCCATAATTCGGGTGCCTTTTTGTTTTGCTCTATATGCGAGTATAAGAATGTAAAAAACATAAGCGACAGAGAAAAGTGCATATATTTGCATAAATAATAAGGTGATATGACTAATATTGAGGCCAAAGATAATCAAACCTGCACTCGCAACAAGACTACAAAAGTAAGTTGTTTTAACGAAAAAGAAATTAAAATGCTGTTTGAATATTAAGTAATTAAAATGCATCCCAAATACGACTGCAATAAAAAAGCTGAGATGATCGGCGGTAAGTAATGATCGAATACCCAATGTTGGAAAATAATTTAAAATAAGGTAATTTTCTACCACATATTCACGAATACCTAAACATAGGCAAAATAAAGCAAAAATTAAGGGAACAGGATTAGATCGGCGTAATGAAAAAAGGGCTAGGTTGTAGATCATAATGGCGAATAAAAAACCACTAATAAATATTTTATTCATAACCTGTTTTTTTATTTCATAGGATAAAACAAGTAATTTCCCAATTCGTAATGACTTAGCCAAACCGCCCCAATTATAGCCATAATTAGAAACTTGTATGGTTAGATTAACTTCAGGATTTTCTGGAAAAAGAATAAGCGGTTGGGGAGCATAATGTGGCGACGTAGATGCTTCAGATGTTCCGACCTCTCCGACTTCAACCCGCAAATCCTGATCGACAAATAACCGATAAGCACTATTAATAACTGGAATATAAATAGCAATGGGTTGATCAAAATCATCCATTAATATTTTTAAATGGTAAGTTCCATACCCTCGTGCAAAATCGACATCAGGATCAAAAGTCGACAGATCCCAGGATTTCGGTACATCAATGTGCTTTTTGCTTGAGATATGTTGTTCAATTTCTTGCGGAGATAAAAGTTGATTATAGAAAAAGTCCCATTCGCCCTCTAATGAGACTAATCGATGCTCATTAATTTGTCCTCTTAAATCGATAACACCATCTACCGCTTTATGGACAGGTTCAGCACTAACGTTGAAGTTAATAGCCAATCCACTTAACACAATAAAAAATAACACGTTAAGCGAATTAATCATTCTTTGCGCTAAATTCATCGCGATATGTACCTTAAAAAATCGATTGGTAGACAAATATTTGTTATATTATTTGTATGAGAAATAAAAGAATAAGTGGGAATTCATAATATTGCAAACATATCTATTTAGGGACTATGGTTAATATAGAAACGTTTAAACAGCTTGATTTAATGGTTTTTCAGAGGATAGCCATCCCCCTATTAAACTGAAAAAACACGGAATAAAAAAGAATAACAGATAAATAAAATTAAACTATCAGGATGATTGTTTAATAAAAAACGAACAAAATGATTCACCATTAAATGATTCGCAATACATTTATATATTTGATATAAGTAAATATCGTATTGCAATATTATTACTCAAAAAAGGCATGATACTTGGTTATGGAAAACGATATTCACCACAAAACCCCGCTTCTGAATATAAATAAATTGAATATTGTCTACCCCTCTCGCCACGAGAAATTCTATGCAGCCAAAGATATTTCCTTTGAACTGCACGCCGGTGAAATATTAGGAATCGTCGGTGAATCGGGCGCAGGGAAATCGACAGTGGGTAATGCAGTTGCAGACTTACTTACCCCGCCGGGATATGTTGAATCGGGGGAAATAAGTCTCGATAATGTTGATATCCGCGCGCTTTCAAGTCGTGATATGCGACATGTTCGTGGCAAAGACATTGGCTTTATATTCCAAGACCCGATGACATCTTTGAACCCACTTTATACAATTGGTGAACAGCTATTAGAACCGATACTGGCACACCTTTCATTATCCCATGCACAGGCAAAAGAAAAAGCCATTAAACTGCTTGAAGCCGTTGGAATTACGGAACCTGCCATTCGATTAAATCAATACCCTCATCAATTTTCCGGTGGCATGAGACAACGTGTTGTTATTGCGATTGCATTGTCAACGGATCCAAAACTGATTATTGCCGATGAACCAACCACCGCATTAGACGTTTCAATTCAAGATCAAATATTACAGTTGATAAAAAAACTGTGTAAAGAAAACAATGTGGGTTGTATTTTAGTTACCCATGATATGGGCGTTGTTGCATCCGTAACAGACCGCGTGATTGTGATGTACCGTGGTGAATTAATGGAACAAGGCACGACCCAACAAGTTCTACTTGAACCGAATCACGAATATACTAAAAGTTTAATTTCAGCCGTTCCGCAGGCCTCCATTAAATTGCATCGTTTCCCATTAGTTTCATATATTGAAGATGCAACGGAACACCAACCTCTTGATTTAAAAAATCACTGGTTAGGCCAATCACAGGACGCACCTGAATACGATGGCAATATTCTTTCGGTACGCGATATCAGCCTTCGATTTACCACTAAAAATTCAATGTTCCCAAGTAAACGTCGTTATATACAAGCGATTGACCATGTTAGTTTTGATGTTAAACAAGGTGAAACATTTGGTCTTGTGGGCGAGTCAGGTTCCGGTAAATCCACCATTGCACGAGCGATTACAAGTCTGTATCTACCCGATACAGGTAATATCATTTTCGAAGGACAAGAATTAACTACCTTAACCAGTGAACATCAACGCTTACCCTTCCGTCGTCAAATGCAGATGGTATTTCAAAACCCCTACTCTTCATTAAATCCGAGAATGCGCGTTAAAAATATTATTGCTGAACCTATTCGCTTTCATAAGCTCGCATCGAGCGAACAAGAAATTCAATCGATTGTGCGTGATTTAATTGACCATGTCGGCCTTGCTAAGAATGCAGGTGATAAATTTCCCCATGAATTCTCAGGCGGGCAGCGCCAACGAATCTCAATTGCACGTGCCTTAGCAACACGACCACGTTTATTAATTTGTGATGAACCAACATCAGCACTTGATGTATCAGTACAAGCACAAATATTAAATCTTTTAAAAGATCTTCAACAGGAGCTTGGCTTATCAATGCTCTTTATTAGTCACGATTTACCGGTAATTCGACAAATGTGTGACCGCATTGCAGTGATGCAACACGGTAAATTAGTGGAATGCCAAGAAACAGATGCATTGTTTGAACATGCAGATCAAGAGTACACGCGTCATTTAATTAATTTAATGCCGCGTTTTGAAAATTTACAACACACTGCTTAATCATAAAAGGAAATAATATGAAATTTAATAAAAGTATGTTAGCAATCGCACTAGGTGCCACATTAGGCATGGGAAGCGTACAAGCAGCAGATATCACGATTGCTTATGCAGCAGACCCAGTTACGATGGATCCTAATGAGCAAATTTCTACGGGTGTTTTACAAATGTCACACCTGGTTTTTGATAGCCTTGTGCGTTTCGATAACAAACTAAACCCAGAAGCGCGACTAGCAAAAAGTTGGGAGCAACTTGACGATAAAACCATGCGTTTCCATTTGCGTGAAGGGGTTAAATTCCATTCTGGCAACACAATGACTGCCGACGATGTTATTTTCAGTTATAACCGCATTAGTAATTCAGTTGATTTTAAAGCTATTTTCGCACCCTATGAAAAAATGGTGAAAGTTGATGATTACACGGTTGATTTAATCTCTAAAGAAATCTACCCACTTGCTTTAGCAAATATGTCTTACCTATTCATCCTAGATCAAAAATTCTACACCGGTTTAGATGATCAAGGCTTACCAAAAGATCGTATCGAAAAAGCTAAAAACACCTTTGCTGCAACCCATGAGTCTGGTACAGGTCCATTTACTTATGCATACCGTCAACAGGGTGTTAAAAACGTATTCGAAAAATTTGATGATTACTGGGCAAGTCGTGGTAACGTTGATCGCATTACATTAGTACCAATTAAAGAAGATGCGACACGTGTTTCTGCACTACTTTCTGGCGATGTAGATTTAATCAATCCAGTTCCACCAACGGATCTACAACGTGTTGATGAAAACAAAAACAACCTACTTTACACAATTCCTTCTGACCGTATTATTATGGTTCAAATGAACGAAAAAGTTGTCCCACAATTTAAAGATGTGCGTGTTCGTCAAGCGGTTGTGCATGCCATTAATAATGAAGGGATTGCACAAAAGATCATGCGTGGTTTTGCAACACCTGCAGGTCAAGCCTCTCCAGACGTATACCTTGGTCACGATCCAAAACTAGTGCCTCGTTTCGATCTTAAAAAAGCACGTGAATTAATGAAAGAAGCGGGTTACGAAAATGGCTTTACTATCGATATGATTTCGCCAAATAACCGTTATGTTAACGATGAAAAAATCGCTCAAACGGTTGCTTCAATGCTAGCAAAAATTAATATCAAAGTTAATTTAACAACCATGCCAAAAGCACAATACTGGCCTGAGTTTGATAAATGTGCTTCAGGCTTACAACTGATCGGTTGGTCTTCAGACACAGGTGATTCTGCTAACTACTCAGAGTTCTTAACCATGACACGTAACAGTGACACAGGTGCTGGCCAATATAACTGTGGTTTCTACAGCAACACGGAAGTCGATAGTTTAATTGGTGAAGCCAATAAGAGTGTTGATAGTGCAAAACGTGCTGAATTTTTACAAAAAATCAGTGATATTGAATACAAAGAAGCCGCATTTATTCCGCTTCATTGGCAAAACCACGCTTGGGGTTATTCAAACAAACTTCAAAACTTCCCTGAAATTGTGAACCTTAAAAACTTCCCTCATTTTGGCGATTTAATCGTTAAAGAAAAATAGGAAAGTAGACAGCTATATATGATAAGTTTTTTATTAAAACGCCTGTCTCAAGTAGTCATCGTGATGCTAGCCATCTCGTTGATTGCTTTTGCCGTGCAAAGTAAACTTGGTGATCCGGTTGCTGAAATGGTTTCCATTACGGCATCGGCTCAAGAAAAAGCAGCAGTACGAGAAGAGCTAGGCCTTAATGATGCCTTTTTAGTACAATACGGTCGGTTTATAACCAATGTATTACAGGGTGACTTTGGTACGAGTTATTTCTACAAACGCCCTACCGCTGACATTATTCTTGAGAAATTACCCGCAACACTCGAGCTAGTGGTTATTGCGAGCATCTTTATTATTGGATTCTCAATTCCACTTGGTGTTTATGCAGCGATTCATCCGCGTAATTGGATCACCAAAAGTATTATGGGGATCAGTATTATTGGTATTTCCGTGCCAGTATTTTTGACCGCTATTTTATTACTTTTCCTATTTTCCCAGCACCTAGGTTGGTTACCTTCCTATGGACGGGGAGATACGGTGAACTTATTAGGCTGGGAATCTGGATTATTTACTATTGATGGTATTAAGCACTTAATTTTACCTTCAATTGCCTTGTCTTCAATCATGCTCCCGTTATTTATTCGCCTCGTGCGAAGTGAAATGCTTGAAGCATTAGGCTCCGAATATATCCGCTTTACCAAAGCCAAAGGATTAACCAATCGTGTTATTTGGTACAAGCATGCACTTAAAAACACCATGTTACCGGTTATTACCGTTGGCGGCGTGCAGCTCGGTATTATGGTTGCCTATACGCTATTAACGGAAACCGTATTCCAGTGGCCTGGTGTTGGGTTTATGTTCCTCGAAGCCATTAATCGTGCCGATATTCCATTGATTACCACCTATATCATTTTTGTTGGTTTTATATTTGTATTAACTAACACCATTATTGATATTATTTATGGTTTTATTGACCCACGCGTTAATGTGACAGGAGGAAAAAACTAATGAAAAACCATCCTTTTTTCAAATCAGATTTTTTCTACTATTTTAGTCGCGATAAAGTTGCCATTGCATCCTTTATCATTTTTGTGATGTTCATATTAATCGCTATTTTTGCACCGATGTTATCGCCTCATAATCCTTATGATCTCGCTACTATCGATATTATGAATTCAGAATTACCACCATTCTGGATGCAAAACCCCGATGATATGGCCTATGTAACCGATGAAGATGGTCACCTGCTGTCGTTTTTATTAGGCACAGATGAACAAGGTCGCGGTATTCTCTCTACCATTTTTTATGGCTTAAGAACCTCGTTAATGATCGGTTTATTTGCCGTGATTTTGCAAATGGTGATGGGCATTGTGATTGGTTTAACTGCTGCATATTACGGTGGTTGGATTGATAATCTGTTAATGCGTATTGCAGACGTACAACTGTCTTTTTCTACATTAATGGTTGCGATTATTATTTCCGCTATTTTCAAGACAATGTTTGGCCCGCAGCTTTACAGTGAATATGCCATTATATTGTTGATGTTAATTATTGGTATTGCAGAATGGCCGCAATATGCACGAACAATTCGCTCCTCTGCCCTTGCGGAAAAACAGAAAGAGTATGTTGAAGCAGCAAAAGTAATGGGCTTTAAATCAGGTCGTATTATGTTTAAACACATTCTACCAAACTGTTTATCGCCTATCTTGGTGATATCAACCGTGCAAATTGCAAATGCAATTATGAGTGAAGCGGCACTATCATTCCTTGGTTTAGGGATGCCAGCGGAGAAACCCTCATTAGGCTCTTTAATTAGTAATGGATTTGATTACATTAGTTCAGGCTCATGGTGGATAAGCTTATTCCCAGGCCTCGTATTGGTTGTACTTGTATTGGTTATCAATATGCTTGGTGACTGGTTACGTGACGTATTTAATCCAAAACTCTACAAAGGTTAACGAATAAAGGCACATCTTGATTTAAGATGTGCCTCTTCCACTGCTAGCTCTTTTCTTGATCAAAAAATTGCTCACTAATTACCATCCAAATCGCTAAGATAATCCCTGTACTGACAATACCAAACATGCCTATTGTAAATATTTTATCACTCCAATTTAGCGCAATCATCCACATTGCTAACGCGCCAACCACAAAATTAAAAAAGACTAATAACGAAGAAGCAGAGCCGACATGTGTATTAACCTGCTCAAGCATTAAATGATTACTTGAAGGACGGCTTAAACCAAAACAGAACGACGCTAGCATCATCGGCAAGGCAAGTCCCCATGGACCGGTTAATAATTGACTAACCATGACCACACTACCAAGTAGAATACCGATAAAAGAAATCGTTAAGACACTTTTAATACTCAACATGTTTTTAACTTTTTTACTGGTAAAGGCACCGGACATAATACACAGAGCATTAAAAGCGAAAAAGTACCCAAATGTCTGTTCAGATAGTCCAAAACGACTAATGTAGATATCAGCAGCACTACCAATAAAAGAATAATGAACCAGCGTTGAAAAAGAAAAGAGAAGAACCAGAATAATATAATGATGATTTTTAAATAAAGATAAGTACACTTTACCGGTTTCAATCAGTTTATTATCCGACAGTATTTTAACCGATTCCTCCATACGGAAGACACCATACCAAGCAACACAACCAATCAATGCCTGCGCAACAAAGATCCATGGCCATGATACATAAGCCATTATCCATCCACCTAGAATCGGCGCAACCATTGGGGCTAATGGCATAATAACGGCAACGGTTGCTAATATTTTTTGACGCTCATCGCCTTCAAACAAATCTTTAGTCATCGCAAGTGCCAATGCGGAGCCAGAAGCCGCGCCTATTCCCTGTAATGCACGTAACACAATTAAACTATATGCATTATCTGTAAAACCACAAAACAGACTGGCAACAATATAGATACCAATGCCAGCCAACAGCAATGGACGACGTCCGTATTTATCCGATAAGGGACCATATATCAACAAACTAACACAATAGCCCAAAAAGAAAGCCACAAGGGTTAAATTGATGGTTGCAAGGGGCACTCCCCACATCTCTTTTAGCAATGGAATAGCAGGTAAATACATGTCCGTTGATAAAGGTGGGAATGCAGATAATAATGCAATTAGGAGGATAAGTTTTCTTTTATCGGTATGTGCCATATTTATTTCTCTTTGAACATATAAATGATTATTTATTTAAATTGGTGATGATTCGACGTACGGTTTGTTTCAGATGTTCAATATCATTGTCATCAATCCCCTGCATAATTCGTTGCGTGTTTTCATTCACAATAGGTATCAATGCTTGTTGAAGCTCTCGTCCTTCAAGGGTTAAATAAACTCGATTAGAACGACCGTCTACAGGATCCGGATGACGCACAATCAAGCCAGTCTTTTCTAATTTTTTAATTAAATTCAGCACTGACACCTTTGTAATTCCACAATGTCCAGCTAATACCTGTTGCGTAATACCATCTTGCTTAGCCAAAAACACCAGTAATATCCACTGCTCAGAGCTGAGCATAAATCCATTTTTTATCAATCGAGCATTGAGCGATTCTCGCATCAACTTGACACAATTAGACATCAGCATAGGGAAGGATTCATTAATATCGTATTGTTCTGCTACTTCATTCATAAATGATAATACCTATCAAATCAACTTAGTTAGCACCCTAACTAAGTTGATTGCTATTGTCAATCACAATAAATTCATTTAACGATTTAAAATAACTAAAAAGAAAAGAAACGAGGAGATATAATAGAAAAATAAAGCAGAAAAATGCTCCTATCGAGTAATAGGAGCATCATAAAAATAATGCGGTTAGTTAGGTAATTTACCTTCAACACCTTTAACGTAGTAACTCATACCCAATAATTCTTTATCAGCAATTTGTTCACCTTCTTTGACAATAATTTGTCCCGCTTGATTCATGATTGGACCAGCGAAAGGATGCAATTTACCGGATGCGATATCATCGGAAATAGCTTGGATTTTTTGAGCAACATCTGCAGGTACTGATTTATTCAGTGGTGCTAATGTTGTCATACCCGTATCGATACCACCCCACACATCTTCAGATTTCCATGTACCATCAAGCACTTGCTGAACACGTTTTGCATAAAACTCATTAAAGTTATGTACAGGTGACGTTAAGAAAGCTTTAGGACCAAAAACACTCATATCAGAATGATAACCGATGGCATAGATACCAGCAGCTTCAGCAGCTTGTACGGGTGCTGGAGAATCAGTATGTTGCGTAAGTACATCTGCGCCCTGTTGAATTAAGCTACTTGCAGCTTCGTGTTCTTTACCTGGATCGTACCAGCTATTTACCCAAACAACTTTAACCGTTGCATTTGGTTTAACTGAACGTAATCCCAATGTAAATGCATTAATACCACGCATAACTTCTGGAATCGGGAAAGCCGCTACATAACCAATAGTATCGGTTTTAGTCATATACCCGGCTAGTACACCCGTTAAGTATCGAGCTTGATAGATACGATCGAAGTAGGTACCCACATTTTTAGCGCGTTTGTAACCTGTTGCATGTTCAAATTTAACCTTAGGGAAACGTTTTGCCACTTTAATGGTTGGATTCATGTAACCAAAAGAAGTGGTAAAGATAAGGTCATTACCGTTTTTTGCTAATTGTGTAATAACACGTTCAGCATCCGCACCCTCTGCGACGTTTTCAACGTAAGTTGTTTCAATCTTATCGCCAAATTGTGCTTCAATATACTTACGTGCGACATCATGTGTGTACGTCCAACCCGCTTCACCGATTGGGCTAACATAAACAAAGCCGACTTTAAGTGGTTTTTTATCCTCTGCATGTACAAAGGTCGTTGTCAGTGCTAGCGCAATTGCGAAACACTTAACAATATTTTTAAATAAACTCATTGATGAAATCTCCATTTTAATAGCGAAATAATTCCGTTAATTAACTGTTTTTACATTGTTAATGCTTTTTAAACCATGGTTTACCCAATGATACAGGCTCATATAGTTTTAGTTTGCTTTTATTTGCAGACAACATAATTAAAATAATAATCGTTGCTGCATATGGCAATATTGCCAATAGGTTAGATGAAATAGCAAATCCTAACCCCTGTGCGACTAAATGAATAATACTCGCAAAGCCGAATAGATAAGCTCCTAGAATAATTCGTTCAGCACGCCAACTTGCAAATACAACTAAGGCAAGGGCTATCCACCCACGACCCGACGTCATATTCTCAGTCCATAACGGTGTATAAGCTAACGATAAGTATGCACCAGCAATACCCGCCATCGCTCCACCAAAACAGATTGCTAAAAATCGTACTTTAATAACTGATAAACCAATCACATTGGCTGCATCTGGGTTTTCACCGACAGAGCGAATAATCAATCCACCACGACTTTTCTTGAAAAAGAAATAGATGCTAATAAACATAGCAAAACTAAAATAAACGACCCAATCTTGATTGAAAAAAACCTCACCAATCAGAGGAATATCCGACAGATATGGGATAGATAATTTACCTAGGCTATTAATAATCTTCCCTTCATAATCGACACCGATAAAAGAAGATAACCCGCTTCCAAAAATAGTTAAGGCCAATCCAGTTGCCACTTGATTTGCATTTAAAAATAGCACAATAGAGGCAAACAACATCGACATTAGCATACCGACAATAGCGGCACTTACAAAGCCCACCGCAATCATATCGAAATGGAAAACAGCGATAAAACCAACCACTGCGCCCATTAGCATCATGCCTTCTTGGCCAAGGTTTAACACACCGCTTTTCTCACATACCATCTCGCCCAATGCCACAAGTAACAATGGCGTACCGGTACGAATCGTTGCATGTAAGATATTTACAAATAAATCATAGTCCATAATTAACTCGCCGTTAAGAAGCAGAAGATGTTGGTAACGCGGGTACGTTAACAATACGATAACGAATAAACACATCACAGGCTAAAAGGAAAAATAACAGTAACCCTTGGAATACCCCTGTAATTGCACTTGGCAACCCTAAATCGATTTGTGCTAACTCACCGCCCATAAAAATAAGTGCCATTAATAATCCAGATAAAGTAATACCGACGGGATGAAGGCGACCTAAAAATGCAACAATAATGGCGGAATAACCATAGCCAGGAGAAACGGCCGGGACTAACTGTCCAATAGGGCCTGCAACTTCCATTGCGCCTGCTAGTCCTGCTAATCCCCCTGAAATCATTAACACTAAATAGGTTAATTTTTTTCCCTTAAAACCGGCCATTCTTGCTGCTGGCGGATTAAGTCCCAACACTTGTACTTGAAAACCAATAAAACTTCGACTTAAAAATACCCAAGTTAAACCCATTACAATCGCGACGAAAATAATACCAATGTGCAAACGGGTATCAGGCCAAATAATAGGTAATAATGTTGAATCTCCAAATAAGGCTGATTCCGGGAAGTTATACCCATTCGGATCCTTAAGCGGCCCATGCACAGACCAGACGAGCAAATTCAAGGCGATGTAATTCATCATGATCGTGGTTAAAATTTCATTCGTATTAAATTGCACTTTCAATAATGCGGCAAAACCTGACCATGCAACCCCACCAGCAACACCAGCCAATAAGGTTAATGGAATTGCCATGGTGTTAGTCGAGTCAACGAATAATAAGGCAACGGTAGAACCAATCAACGCCCCCATTAATAATTGCCCTTCCGCACCAATATTCCAAACAGAGGCTCGATAACAAATCGCTAAACCATAGGCACACAACAAAATAGGACACGCTTTTAATAGCAATTCTGAAACACCATAGGCATCGGAAATCGGGCTAATAAAAAAGGTTGTTAATGCATAGACGGGGTCATCGGTTAGCATCGAAAACAAAATAAACCCAGTGATTAACGTTAATACGCCCGCCAATATGGGTGACATATAAGACCAAAACGTCGATACTTCAGGTCTCGCTTCAAGACGCAACATGGTTGGTTTCCTTTTCAATAGCACTGTCGGCTGCAAAATCCCCTGCCATCCAACACCCTACCGTTTCTAAACTTACATCCTTGGTTGCTTTAATCGGAGATAATTGTCCATCACAAATCGCACAAAGACGATCTGAAATTTGATATAACTCGTCCAAATCTTCCGACACAACAAGTATCGCCCCACCTTGATCACGTAATTTAATCAACGCTTCGTGAATCGCAACTTGAGCACCAATATCAACTCCCCAAGTCGGGTGAGCAGCGAGTAATAATTTGGGTTTTTGTTCCATCTCGCGACCAATAATAAATTTCTGTAAATTACCACCCGATAGACTTTCCGCATGAGAAAATTCACCAACTGCTTTAACTTTATATTTATCAATAATATATTTAGCACGATCAACCATCTTCTTCATTTGAATCATGCCCTTTGACACTAATCCAAAATCAAAACTCGTTAACAGCGTATTTTGACTCAAGGTCATACTAGGAACAGCGCCTCGCCCTAAACGATCTTCAGGTACAAAGCCCATTCCTAAACGGCGACGTTTTAATGGGCTCAATGTATCCACGGGTTGACCATCAAAATAAACCCTTGGTTGTTTACTTTTCTTTTGTTTTATCTCACCGGATAACGCCATTAGCAATTCCTCTTGGCCATTACCAGCAACGCCAGCAATACCAAGAATTTCACCCTTTTTAACGCTGAGGTCGATATTTTTTAATGCCACTTCGAAATCATGTTTCGCACTCGTTGATAAATTATCAATGCGGAGAAAATCTTCCTCCGCAACGACCTTAGTATAAGTTGTCGATATGGGGGTTTCATTTCCGACCATCATAGTCGCAATCGATTTCGAGGTTTCTTGCTTAGGAATACAAGTACCACTGACTTTGCCATGGCGAAGAATCGTCGCATGGTCACATAAAGCGGTCACTTCATGTAACTTATGACTGATAAATAAAATTGAACAACCTTCACTGGATAAATGGCGCAAAGTAGTAAATAAAGAGTCAACTTCTTGAGGGGTCAATACTGAGGTTGGTTCATCTAAAATAAGTAATTCAATGTCCTGTACTAAACAACGAACAATTTCCACTCGCTGGCGTTCACCGGTTGACAATGTCGCCACCAATCTATCGGGCTGCAATGGCATACCATATCGATTAGAAACAATACGAATACGTTCAGACAAAGATTTAATATCACCCGCTTGCTCACCTAGGGCGAGAGCAATATTTTCTACAATCGTAAGAGATTCAAATAGCGAAAAATGCTGGAAAACCATACCAATACCCATATCACGGGCTTGGGCAGGATCTTTAATATTTACAGGATGTTCATTGAAGAAAACTTCGCCTTGATTTGGCTGAGTAACGCCATAGATGATCTTCATTAGGGTACTTTTACCCGCGCCATTTTCACCTAATAACGCATGAATTTCACCGGGTTCGATAATAAGGTCGATATTATCATTCGCAACACAACCCGGATATCGTTTCGTGATACCTCGCAGTTCTAAGCGCTTTATTTTAGTCAAGACAGTCCCTTTGTATGTTTATATATTGAAGACAATCCGTTGCACATCATATTGCGAAATAAATTAGCTAAGTTAGAGGTCAGCTTTCAATAAATAACGCCGGATCAACGAATTTGTATGCAAAAGATTTATGTTTTTGAATCTCTTCTAATGTCAGTCCCTGTAATTCATAGGGAAACACAACCCAATCTTTGGTTTGATGAACACTATAATCGGGCCCCTCATCATCAGATAACGATGCATCTTTCCATACCGTTGCAACGCGTACATCGGTTGGCATATTTTTTCGCAAACGACGTTTAAGTTCACTAATCGTCGCATTAACGTTTTTGCCCGAACGATACATATCATCAACAATCAGTAATTTATCGTCGACATTGAGCTTCTTAACCAAATAAGTCAGTCCATGAACACGAATGGGTTGTTCATTATGCGAACTTGTTTGATAATTTTTAGAACCAGTATAGGACGTTCGAATAGAAATGTGATCGGTTTTCACGCCTAATGTTTGTAAACACTCTTGAACATAAATTCCCACTGAACTACCGCCACGCCAGAGACCAACGATAAAAGTAGGTTTAAAGCCACTTGCCATTATTTGGGTTGCTAATTGAAAAGATTCTTCAATTAAGGAATCTTCATCTAAAAAGACTTTTTCAGGATATTTAGCCAAGAAATCACCAACTTTATATGTTATATTTGCAGGATTTTTAAGGCTTGAATTAGAACATAAATTCACTTTTCATTCAATATTGAACCTGGAATAAAAATGGCAGAAAAACGTTACCTTACCGCACAATCCTTACTAGAAGATTCCTATGCACTTGCACGGAAAGTACTTGATAGTGAATTCAATCCCACTTTTATTGTCGCTATCTGGCGTGGCGGTGCACCAATTGGTATCGCGGTACAGGAATTCCTTGCCGTGCATGGTATTCATTCCGATCATATCGCAATTCGAACGTCTTCCTACGAAGCTGCAATCGATCAACAAAACCGAGAAGTTCGCGTGCACAGTATTAAATATTTAGTCGACAATTTGCAACGTGACGACAAACTATTATTAGTGGATGATGTTTTTGATACAGGTCGATCAATTGAAGCCATTATTAATGAGCTAAAAAAACAAACTCGTTTAAATATGCCTCAGGATGTAAGAGTCGCGGTACCATTTTATAAACCTTCGCGTAACCAAACCGATCGTGCTCCCGATTATTTTATTCATGAAACAGATCAATGGTTGAAATATCCGCATTCACTTGAAGGTTTATCAGCCGATGAAATCGCGCAGCAACGCCCACGTTTATATGAAATTATAAAAGATTTTCTCCCCGCCGAAGACTAAAAAAAACCGCAGCTCATTGAGTTGCGGTTTTTTACTGTTTCTACATGACTACTTAAATCTAGCACTGTTGTTTCATACTACTACATTTAAATAAAAAAATGATTACTGTGCTTCTTTTAAACTAGTCACTAATGTCGCATATAATTTATTGTCTAGAAAATGCCCCAAAGAAATATGAATGGCACTAGGTGCATATTGTTTCGCTTCTTCAGTTAATTTTTCTTGAGTGATAACCAAATCAATATCGTCAGAAAGATTTTTAATGGCGATATTTTTAACACTAACATCAAGTCCTTCTTCTTTAATTTTTTTACGTAATAGGTTTGCACCCACTGCACTTGAACCAACTCCAGCAGGACAAGCTATTGCAATTTTGTTCACCGAAGCCATATTTTGCATTACATTCTCTTTAGAAGCGGCATTTGATTTGTCATCGGATAACGATCCAGTGTCCATAAGTAATCTCCATAAACTGCGCAACTCATATTTGCGCATAATTAGTAAGTTAATTTAAAAGTGTTTAAAATTAGAGCATTAGCGTAACAAGAAAATCAATCCTTCACGCTAAATAGAATAGTTTACGTGCTTCAAACCATAGCATAGATATAGAGTAAGACCATGATCAATATAAAGTTTATGTGATATTAGTTAAAGCTTATTTGGTTCTTTTTTTCACTTTAACTTTTGTTACAAATAAATATTGATCAATATCACACTTTATTGGTTATAATGTGACCATCTGTAAAAGTTTTAGGTTCGAGTGATCTGCCTTTATGGAATGTGATCCTCACCGTTTACTCAGTTAGCTTGCGTAAATTAACGATCCATACGCATCCTATCTTGAAGGAGAAACTGCATGGAATACCAATACAATACACATACTGCTGAAATTGAAACGTTAAAAAGCACTATGTTAAACGACCAAAAGGTCGAAATAAAAGAACAAGCGAACGTCAATCAAGCACTTGTATTTAACCCAAACAACATAGAAAAAACAGACGTTATTCTGCATGCCTTCGATTGGCCCTATGCGGATATAGCACGCAATGCTGAAATAATAAGTCAACTTGGCTATCGTTCGGTACTCGTCTCGCCCGCAATGAAATCCTTTGTCGATACAAACGGCACTGCGTGGTGGCAACGTTATCAACCACAAGATTACCGAGTGATTGATAATCAACTGGGCAATACGCAAGATTTCACAGACATGATCAACCAGCTAGCATCGCAGGGTGTTCGTGTATACGCCGATGTTGTGTTTAATCATATGGCAAATGAAGCTAACAAACGCAGCGATTTACAATACCCTTCGGCAACTGAACTTCAACATTACAAAGAGAATAAACAATATTATCAGGCAGAAGCGTTATTCGGTGATTTAAGCCAACCCTTATTCAATGAATCTCACTTTGCCGATGCCTTTGGCATAAATGATTGGAAAAACACCTGGGAAGTTCAAAACGGACGTATTACCGATGGTGAAAATGATCCTGGCTTGCCTAAACTGAAAGTGTGTGACTATGTTATTGAGCAACAACGAAATTATCTGAAGGCTTTGAAAAAACTAGGCGTCAAAGGATTTCGAATCGATGCCGCTAAACATATGAGTTTGGAACACATACAGCGTATTTGGACAAAAGATATCACCGAAAATATGCATATATTCGGCGAAATAATCACCGATGGCGGCGCAACAAAAGAAGAATACGAACTGTTTCTCAAACCCTATATGGAAAAAACCGAGCTAGGCGCCTACGACTTCCCATTATTTAATACCTTATTCCAGGCATTACAAAATGATGGCAGCATGGAATCTCTAGTTAATCCCTACTGCGTCGGACAAGCGTTATATAGTTTTCGCTCAACAACCTTTGCAATTACCCATGACATCCCCAATAACGAAGACTTTCGTGGCATGTTAATGGATGAGCAAAACGAATGGCTTGCCTACAGTTATATTTTAGGCCGTGACGGAGGTGTACCTTTAATTTACGCAGACTTAAACCCAAGCAAGATTGTTAACAAACAGGGGCAACCACGCTGGATGAATGGTTGGCGAGATCAACGTATGGCGAAAATGATTCAATTTCATAACTATACGCACGGCGAAACAATGAACTCACTTTATGCCAATCAAGATATATTAATATTTTCACGTGGATACAAAGGGATTGTCGCCATTAACAAAGCTAAAACCCCTGTATTTGTTGAAATTCCATGGCATAAAAGCATGCAGGACCTATTAACTAAAGCTGACTATAAATTAGATCACGGTAGATTAAATTTGAACATTAACTGTAAATCAGCCTTATTACTGGTTTGATAGACTAAATAGCACATTATGCTTTGCTTGATAAATCGACTAAAGTCGACGCCCCAAAAACGAGATGTCACTGGGCCAGCGACTTCAGTCGCTCTGTTTAAGTAAAAAATCATGCTTTACGTGATAAATCGACTAAAGTCGACGCCCCAAAAACGAGATGTTACTGGGGCAACGATTTCAGTTGCTTAGTTTGAGTAAAACATCATGCTTTACGTGATAAATCGACTAAAGTCGACGCCCCAAAGACGAGATGTCACTGGGGCAGCGACTTCAGTCGCTCTTTTAAAGTAAATCCCCATCCTCCAAGCGAACCAACTGCAATATAACCTGACAGCAACGTACTATCGCCCTAATTGCCCGAATAAACCTGATCACTGTCACGTGATTTCAATTCAAACAAATTAAACTAAACCAACGTCATCCTATAATAAGACAAATCATGCACTTTCAGTATACAATAACCACCTTCTCTTTTTTTCATTAACGCGCACTATATATTAGATAGACTAACCCAGAGGAACACAACGGCAACATGAATAAAGCAGCCCTAGGAAGAACGCAAATATTTACCCTCGCTTGGCCAATCGCAATGAATGCAATACTTCTCCAGTTGATATTGGTAATCGATACTGTACTCGTCACACCGCTGGGAGAGGAAGCGCTTGCCGCAATGGGACTTGCTGCGAGTATTGGTGGAATAATATTAGGTCTGCTATTTGCTTTTTCAAACGGAACACAACTTATAATTGCACAAGCCTTTGGTGCCAATAATCAATTAGCCGTGAGTAAAGGCTTCCGTTCTGGGCGATTTGTTAATGGTGTTATTTGTTTTATTGGTATTCTCTTTATTTTCACGGGTGCAGAGCCGTTAATACATTTTATCGCAGAATCAGATCCAATGGCGACAATGGCTTACCATTATTTACAAGCCTTCTCATTGGTAACGATTGGTGTCGCTATTTCCCAAAATATTACCGTTTATTTCAATGCGACCGGAAACAGCCGCCTTCCCTTTTATGCCAATATTATCGAAATGCCCGTTAATGTCGGGGTTAGTCTTATCCTTATTTATGGTTATATAGGTTTTCCAGCGATGGGATTAACCGGTGCAGCCATTGGTTCAGCCATTGCCGTAACCTGTCGTGCAATCTTTTTAATCACCTGTTATACAAAAAAACAACGAAAATCAGGTATCACAAACAGCAATAAACCAAGCAAACTGACCGCTGCCGATGTTAAATACCACCTCACTTACGCAACCCCGATTGCAGGTACCTTTATCAGCTCAGTTATTGCAACAAGTATTTGTATGCTGATCTACGCAAAACTCGGTGTAAACCAATTTGCGGCACTGACGCTTATTGCCCCTTGGGTGAAAGTATGTGGGCAGATGTCAACCGCATGGGCACAAGCAACGAGTATCTTCGTTGGGCAATTACTAGGAAATAAATCCTGGGGATTACTGGATAGCTTTATTAGTAAAGCATGGCGGATTTCATTCTATATTGGCGTAGTGATCGCGTTATCCTATGTCAGCATGTTCTACTTATTTAAGTTAATTTATCCCGAATTACAAACAGAAACCGTGAACACACTTTGGCAATTTGTCCCTATTTTATTCATCGTCGCATTTATCAGAACATCGAATACATTCTGCGGAAACGTACTACGTGCAGGCGGCGATGCTAAACATGTATTTAAAATTCATGCATACACACAATGGCTCGTGATCGTACCTTTGTCTGCATTATTTGTATTATATTGGGAACTCAGTGCCGTGTGGGTCTTTGCTTTAACATTATTAGAAGAAGCAATTAAAAGCGTTCCCTTCCATATCAGAATGTTAGGTGGAAAATGGAAACGAAGTTTAGTGGATTCAACAAATTAGATAATTCAGTGTGCGCAGTCCCCTTCCGTTGATAATCATGTAAGGTGTGCTGTACGCACCAAATTTACCCCAATAAAAACGGCGCTCTAGGCGCCGTTATCTTTCATTTAATCAACATCAATAAAACACTAAAGCACTTTACTTAAAAACTGCTTTGTTCTTTCCTGTTGCGGGTTTTCTAGAACTTGCTCAGGCGTGCCAATTTCTTCGATTAGCCCTTTATGGAAAAAGGCCACTTTATCGGATACTTCCTTCGCAAAAGCAATCTCATGGGTCACACAAATCATGGTCATACCATCATCACGCAATAACCTTAATGTATCTAACACCTCCCCAACTAATTCCGGATCAAGTGCCGAGGTCACCTCATCAAATAACATATAATCAGGTTCCATTGCCAAAGCGCGCGCAATCGCCAAACGTTGCTGCTGACCTCCGGACATTTTAGTCGGATATTCATCTAACTTATCACCAAGTCCAACGTGCTTAAGTTCTTTCGTTGCGATTTCTTCAGCTTTTTCTTTACTAAAACCTTTCACCACTTGAGGCGCTAGCGCCGCATTCTCTAATACCGTTAAATGCGGAAAAGAATTCCATTGTTGAAACACCATGCCTAAATTTTGTCGAAGCAGATTAATATCAGTATCTTTCGCATGTACATCGGTACCATCAACAATGATATTACCGCCGTTAATAGACTCAATCGCATTGATGCAATATAACAGTGTAGATTTACCACTCCCACTGGCACCAATAATACTAACCACTTCGCCTTTTTTAACCTCTAAATCGATACCTTTTAATACTTCTAAATCACCAAAAGATTTATGAACACCTTTGATTTCTATCATGTTGTCATTTTCCTTTCTATGTGTTTACCATACAGCGACAATGGATAAGAGATGAGGAAATAAAATAATCCAACACCTACTAATATCATCACCGGTTGCTGTGTCCTTGAAATCAACTGCTCAGCAGTTCTTAATAATTCCATATAGCCAATAACAGACACAAGCGCTGAATCTTTAATCACGCTCAAACCAACCCCGATCCAGGATGGAAAAACGGATCGCATCCCAATCGGAATACTAATATGTCGTACGGTTTGCCAATAACTCATTCCCAAAGAGCGCGCCGCTTTCTTCATTGAATCAGGGACATTATCAAATCCACTTCGAAATACTTCGACCATAAAGGCCATCGTATATAAGGTTAAAATAATCGCACCAGACACAAAGGGAGGAAGTGGGTATCCCATTGCACCAATAAAAGTACTAAACAAAATCAACTGAATAATCAGCGGCACAGATTTTAAAACATCTAAGATAGCCCCCAATGCAAAGTTAATTGTTTTATTAGATTCGGCTCTTACAAACCCAAAAATCAATCCAAGTAATGTCCCAAAAACAATGGCAATAATTGAAATATAAACGGTGTTTAGCACACCAGTCAGGATAAAACCGGTATCGTTCCAGGACAAAGGAGTAAATAAATTCATTATGAAAGCTCCCCTTTAAAAATACGCTTAGACACTAAATGCGCAATTAATAATACCGCCTTTGCGATAACATAATACATACCTGCAGCAACAATAAAGAATTCCAATGTTCGGAATGAACTTGATTGCAATCGTTGCGTTTCACCGGATAGATCGTTCATGCCCACCAAAATCCCCAATGAACTCATTAAAATTGACCAGATAAACTGATTAGTCATCGGGTGATAAATACGTCTGAACATTTGCGGTAAAATAATATGTTTATAGGCTTGTACACTATTCATCCCTAATGACTTGGCCGCATTGTATTGCGTTGATGGAATCGATTGAAAACCACCACGGAATGTTTCCGCTAAGTAGCCACCATTCACGAAGACAAGCGCAGCGAATACAGAAAGATAAGGGCTAAGATGGATGCCGTAAGCACCTAACCCAAAATAGGCCATATAAATAATGAAGAGTGCAGGTGTGTTCCGAGAAATTTCAATCCAAACATTTGAAATAAAAGATAACACCTTGTTATTAGACATTTTACCTAATGCCAAAAAGACAGCAGCGACAATACCAACCAGCATCGATAAAACCGATACATGCAAAGTCGTAAAAGCCCCGCTTAATAATTGTGGGAATGCATTAAACACCACATTCCAATGAAAGTCATAACTTTCCATATTTCCTCTTTAAATAATTAAAACAGCGACCTTCTCCAATATACCGAACGCTATTTCACTATTAATGTTGTAATCCAATATTGCTTCAAAAGAGCAAAGTCGCTTGCCTAAATTAAAACAAATCAATCAATTAATTTTCAAACCAACTCGTTGTGGAGTATTGATAACAATATACATCCAGCAAATGAAATAATGCCAGGAGGGATTGGAATTGAACAACGATACTTAGGTGACTTTACAATGTGTTATCGCAACACATAACAAAAAGCCCCTTAAGTAAAATAAGCCTCTCATCCAAGGAGAGACTTATCTATTCTAAAACTTATTTATTTTCAACTAATGCTTTCACCATATCCGGTGAAACAGGTGAGCCAAAATGTTTAACATGCAGTTCGTTTAAACGACCATCACGAATTTGATGAACTAAAAATAGATTTAAATAATTAATCCAAGCAAGTTCATCACGTTTAGCAATAATACCAACCACATCATCATAGTTAGGCACATAAGGACCTGCTACGAAATTATCAAACTGACCCGATGCCAATTTAGTTGCGATATTAGTATTGGTTGAAACAAGCGCATCGATTTTACCTTGGTATAAACCGAGGAAGGCATCGTTTTCAGATTTAAACGACGTATAGTTTGCACGTCCCCATCCTTTACTATCTGCATATTTAAAATATTCAGTTTCATAGGTAGTACCAATTGCGGCACCCACTTTAACATCTTTAAGATCGTCAAAAGATGTCATTTTCACACCTTTCTTAGATAAAACTTGAAATTTAAATACAAAATACGGGTAAGTGAAACCAACCGATTTCGCGCGTTCTAAGGTATCAGAGGTAGAACCAATAACCACGTCTGTTTTAGAAGAGATTAAAGAAGGGATACGATCAGCCCAAGTTAAATTAATCACATTGGATTTAACACCTAATACCTTTGCTAAATCATCACAGTAATCAACATCGAAACCAGCTGGTTCATTGTTTTTATCTGTGTACCCCATTGGTGGAAAGTCAAGAACAACACCACAGTTCAGGGTGCCTCGATCAATGACTTTATCTAGCTGGTCTGCATTCGCGGCTGAAAAAGCGCTTAATGCTGCAATTGAAGCAACTGCGATGGAAATTTTCTTAACTAACTTCATACTTCCTCCATGAGTTAAATAGTTTAATTTTTTTGGGGATCATACCTCTCCCCTTATGCAAAATTGCACGGTATAAACATAGCATATATTCCTAATTGTCTGAGGATTAGGCTGCTATTGCTTTTAATAGTTTAAGCATATATAAAAACGTTTGTAAAACTAAGTTGTTTATTTTTTAACCACAACAAAAAACCAAATCAAGACATAGCCCCTGCCGCTTCAACATCGAACAACTATTCACTTTTTATGAATAAACATTGTTTGGCAACCTTATGTTCGTTTGTTTTTTAACCACAATTAATCAATGGAATAATTATTTGTCAAAATAAGATGACTGAGTATAGAGGGAGTTAAACCTAATTCATGACATCGAAAAACACACCAAAACTATTCATTTATCACCACAGAAAACAAAACCAAAGCCACAGGACTAAAGTCCTGAATCCGAAAATCACATCAAGCCCCGGACATGGGACTTCAGTCCCGCACGTTGTTTTTAATACCCAAACTATCCATTTATTGCCACTAAAACAACAACAAAACAAGACAAACTCCTGAATCCGAAAATCACACCAAAACCACTTATTTTGGGGCGTCGACTTCAGTTGACCTATCATGCAAAGCATGGAGTTCTTTTCTAAACCGAGCGACTGAAGTCGCTGCCCCAACGTCATACACACCAAAACTATTCATTTATCACCACAGAAAACAAAACCAAAGCCACAGGACTAAAGTCCTGAATCCGAAAATCACATCAAGCCCCGGACATGGGACTTCAGTCCCGCACGTTGTTTTTAATACCCAAACTATCCATTTATTGCCACTAAAACAACAACAAAACAGGACAAACTCCTGAATCCGAAAATCACACCAAAACCACTTATTTTGGGGCGTCGACTTCAGTTGACCTATCATGCAAAGCATGGTGTTATTTTCTAAACCGAGCGACTGAAGTCTCTGCCCCAACAACATAAATATCATGTAATTAAAAAAGTAAATAAATTCAGTTGGTTATAATTTTCACATAAAAAACCTTAAACCTAACTCCGATAAGTAATATACAAATCTCGACACGAGACACCAAAATTCAAACGAGTTTATTCATCAACCAACATCGACATGTAAAATCAATCGCTACACACCGGTTTTATTGCTAATATTTAAACCCGACTGCTAATTTTATTTAATTTTCAAAAGATTAGCCCTAAATTTAATAACACCTTCCCTTACCTGTTCACAAAATGGATGACCTATGAACTTAAAAAAAACCTTAATCGCAGCCGCAATATCGACGACACCATTGTTTACCGCTTCATCTTTTGCAGCCGACAATATTGACCTACTTATCACCGATGCCACCATTCTCACCATGAACGCCGATAAAACCGTTTATGAATCAGGTACCGTCGCTATTAATGGCAACAAAATCATTGCGGTTGGCGACAAATCCCTCGCTGATAAATACCAAGCAGATACAACCCTCGACGTTGATGGTGATATTGTCATGCCAGGTTTAATTAATACCCACACACACGTTTCAATGACCGTATTTCGCTCATTAGCAGATGATGTACCCGATCGCCTACATCGCTATATCTTCCCACTTGAATCAAAATTAGTATCACGTGATATGGTCCGAATTGGTGCCAACCTCGGTAATGTTGAAATGCTTAAAGGCGGCGTAACAACCTACGCAGACATGTACTACTTTGAAGATGAAGTTGCAAAAACCGTCGATAAAATTGGTATGCGCGCAATCCTAGGCGAAACCGTTATTAAATTCCCCGTTGCCGATGCTAAAAATGCACAGGAAGGCATTAACTACGCACTTAACTTCATTGAAGAATATAAAGATCATCCGCGTATCACCCCTGCATTTGCACCACATGCACCCTACACCAACACTACCGAAGTCCTACAACAGGTTGCACAACTGTCGAAAGAAAAAGACGTTCCCGTGTTGATTCACTTAGCAGAATCAAGTCGTGAAGCTGAAAAAATAGCAGAGCGCAGTGATGGCAAAAGCCCAGTGCAATACATGCATGATATTGGCGCGCTAAACAGCCACCTAGTCGGTGCACACATGATTTTAGTCGACGATAAAGACATTGAGTTAGTCAAAGAAAGTGATATGGGCGTCGCGCATAATATGAGTGCAAATATCAAGTCTGCGAAAGGTGTTTCACCTGCACTTAAAATGTATGACGAAGGTGTGCGTATTGGCCTTGGCACCGACGGTCCAATGTCAGGCAACAACTTAAGTACTATTGCAGAGTTTGGCCAAGTCGCAAAAGTACACAAACTCATTAATCATGACCGCGCAGCAATGCCACCCGTTAAAGTAATCGATATGGCAACCATGGGCGCTGCACGTGCCTTACATATGGAAGATAAAATTGGTTCATTAGAAGTGGGCAAACTCGCAGATATCATCGTTATTGATACTAAAGCTGCGAATATGGTACCAGTTTATAACCCATACTCAGCATTGGTTTATTCTGCTTATCCGACCAATGTTCGCCATGCTATTGTAGATGGGAAAATACTGATGGAAGATAAAAAAGTACTCACAGTAGACGAAGACAAAATACGTGAAGAAGCGCTAAAATTCACCGATGTTGTCAGAAAAACAATCATCGACAGCGGTGAAATAGTACAGTAAAAAATAACGGGCTAACTCAGTTTAGCCCGTTAATTCATCTAGAAAGATAATCTATATATTCCCCATCACAATAATCATTTAACCTATTTTACGGATTAATACCCTCAGAGAAATTCGCACGACGTTTTCGCCAAAAATGAGCGACTAAAGTCGCTGCCCCAACGTCATACACACCATAACTATTCATCTATTGCCACTACAACAACAAAAAAGGACAAACTTCTAAATCCGAAAACATCAAACAGGTAACCTAAGTCCTAACATCGAAAAACACACCAAAACCACTTATTTTGGGGCGTCGACTTCAGTCGACCTATAATGCAAAGCAGGGTGTTCTTTTCTAAACCGAGCGATTAAAGTCGCTGCTCCAAGGTCATCGATATTAGAATAAAGCAATTTCCTCGACAAAATGGAGTTCAAATATCTAATACCATTACACTTTAAAATAACTCACACTATTATGTAATTCCAACGCCAAAGCTTTCAACTCGTCGGTACTGTGTTTCGAATTCACAATAGCTTCTGCAGTTGCCTGAATCGTTCCTGAAATTTCCTCTGCATTAACAGCAAGACTTTGCGTTGTTTTACTTTGCTCTTCCGATGCACTCGAAACACCACGGATCATCGTTAAGGTTTCATCTGAAGCAGTACGAATATTCGATAACATATCAATAACTTGATTTGAACTTGCCACACTCGCTTCAACTTTTGGTAACACCGCATTCATGGTTTTTGTCACGCTATCGGTATCGGACTGCACTAAACCAATTGTTTTCGTAATTTCAGCGGTAGCCGTCGCCGTGTGCATATTTTCATCCATGGAGATCAGCTAATAACATCCATCGAGATCACCTAATAACATCAACTTAGATCAGCAAATAACATTCATGGAGATCAGTTTTGAGCCAAAATGTTATTTAGCGATCTTCATCGATGTTATTGATTTGCTCACTTTCTAGTCAATAGGTGTGTTTAACCGTTACTCTGTCATTTTTTAATGTGATGAGAGTAACCATGTCAACAGTACCTATAACGATGAAAAAATTAAAAGATATACTCCGCCTCAAATACGGACAAAAACTAAGCCATAGGCAAATAGCGAAGAGCCTATCTATTTCCCCCTCCGTTGTCTCTCGCTATTGCGCTCGAGCCGCAAAAATGGGGATCATGGATTGGCCGCTAGACGATACCTGGGATGACGTTACTCTCAAAAACACCTTTCTAAAAACCAAAGCGCCACTGAAAAAACACAGCTTACCAAACTGGCAAGTCGTGCAAGATGAGCTTAAAACACGTAAGTATATGACCTTGCAACTTTTGTGGGAGGAATATGCTGATAGCAATCCGGCTGGCTATTACAGTTATAACCATTACTGTCGCATGTACCGACAGTGGTGCTCAACGCTACGCTTATCAATGCGACAAACGCATCATGCGGGTGAAAAGCTGTTTGTCGATTACTGCGGTCCTACGATTGCTATCGTTAACCCTGATACAGGTGAGTATCGAAATGCCCAAGTCTTTGTCGCGGTTATGGGGGCGAGCAACTATACCTATGCAGAAGCAACTTGGTCTCAAAAGTTGGAAGACTGGATAATGAGTCACGTACGTTGCTTTGAATTTCTTGGTGGCGTCCCTGAAATGGTTATCCCTGATAACCTTAAAAGTGGTGTTCATAAAAGCTGTCGCTATGAACCAGATTTGAACCCTACTTACCATCAGCTATCCGCACATTATGATACGGCTATCATCCCCGCAAGACCTTATAAACCGAAGGATAAATCAAAGGCTGAAGTAGGCGTACTGATTGTTGAGCGTTGGATAATGGCCAGGGTTCGTAAAGAGACCTTCTTCAGTCTAAAGCAACTCAATCAGCGCATAGCCGAGTTGCTCAGTTGGATGAACAATAAAGTGATGAAGCAATATAATGAATCCCGTATATCGTTGTTTCAACGTATCGATAAACCCGCGCTAAAGCCTTTACCGGACTCAGTTTATCAGTTCACCTATGTTAAAAATGTTCGCGTTAATATCGATTACCACGTTGAAATCGAAAAACACTATTACTCAGTACCTTATAACCTTGTTAAAAAGCAGCTTGAAGCCCTGGTAACAGGCCAGCTTATCACCTTAAAGTTTGAGGGGAATACGGTTGCAACTCATCCTCGCTCGTATCAAGCCGGAAGGCATACCACACAAGATGTGCATATGCCTCAAGCTCATCAAAAACAGCAATGGTCACCAGCACGGTTTGAAAGCTGGGCTAAGAGTATTGGCCCAAATACACTCGCGCTAGTACAAACGCATCTAGCAAGCCGAAAGCACCCAGAGCAAGCTTATCGTTCATGTTTAGGGCTACTTAATTTATCGTCGAAATACAGCAAAACTCGGTTAGAAAAGGCTTGTGAACGCGGTCTTATTACGGGGGCTAATCGGCTTAGAAATATAATTAATATACTGCAAAAAGGATTGGATAAAACACCAATATTAGAGCAACAGCCTGATTTATTATCCGAGATCGAACATCAAAATATACGTGGCAATGATTACTATCACTAGGGAAAGACTATGCAAGAAATTACACAACAACTTAATCAATTAAAACTGACAGGCATGCGTGATGCTCTTGAACAACAACTTATGCAAGCAAATACCTATGCTGAATTAAGCTTTACTGAGCGTTTGCAGGTACTTCTGGCTCAAGAGCTTACACAACGTCAACAACGACGTATTGAGAGGCTTACCCGGCAAGCTAAGTTCAGGCAAAGAGCTGCGCTTGGTGATATCCAATACAAAGCTAGCCGTAACCTAGATAAAGCCCAGATAAGGACGTTAAGCCAAAGTGAATGGTTGAATCATGCGCATAACTTAGTCATCACTGGTGCAACGGGATGCGGTAAAACCTATATTGCCTGCGCACTTGGAGTCGAGCACTGTAGGCAAGGTAAAACAGTATTCTACTTCCGGCTAAAAGAGTTGCTCGAGCAGATGTACCTTGGGCAGGCAGAAGGCAGTTACCGAAAGCTTATCGGTAAACTTATTAAAGCAGATTTACTGATCATTGATGACTGGGGTCTAGAGCCATTAAATGCGAATCAACGTAGTGACTTACTTGAGCTTATTGATGGTCGCTACGACCATCACGCCACATTAATAATCAGTCAATTACCGATATCGAATTGGTATGAAATGATAGGTGAATCGACACATGCCGATGCAATACTCGATCGATTAGTACACCGGTCAATTAAAATAGAATTAGAAGGAGAATCGATGAGAAAAATGATAAAACCATTGACTCATGGAGATCAAAAAAAGTAGATTAAACGAGGTCCTGTTGATTAGAGAGTTAGCGATCTCCATGGATGGTAATCAGTGATCTTCTTCATGTTAATACGCACCGTGCGTGAAGCGAGTGTTCTAACCTCATCGGCAACCACCGCAAAGCCACGACCTGTTTCACCAGCACGAGCGGCTTCAATCGCGGCATTTAAAGCAAGTAAATTGGTTTGCTCAGCAATATCGCGAATAACATTAATAACATGACCAATTTCTAATGACCGTTTTTGCAAACTGGCAATCTCATCCGATGAAGACAAAATCTCACTCGAAATTTCATTAATACTATTTGCAGATTGCTGTACAGACTCCTCTGCATTTGAAGATAATTCAAAGGAAACCGCTGAATTTTGTTCCGTTTGATTAATACTTTCAGCAATCTCCTCAATCGAAGCCGACATCTGTTGAATTGCCACCGTCGTTGCTTGAGAACTGTCTGCAGTTTGATGCGATGCGATTGAAATATTCGTCATTTGATCATTCAATGCTTGTGATGCATGGGTCAGCTGAACCGAACTTTGCTGAATTTTTTCAACCATGCCTTTTAATGATTTCTGCATTCGAGCAACCGATGCCAATAAACTATCATCTTCAAATTGGCCTTCAATCGGTTCATTTAAATTCCCATTTGCAATATGATTTGTAACCAGCGTTACGTAGGTTGGCTCACCACCGATATTTCTTAATATATTCTTTAAAATAGCCCGCGCTAATATAATCGTCGCTAAAATAATAACACTTAGAATAATGAATCCTACGATTGAAAAATCAATCGCCGTATTTTTAAAATCAGCTTCTAAATCATCAACATAAATTCCATACCCAAACACCCATTTCCATTCGGGTATCATCATCATGCCATTAATTTTCTGAAACAATCCTTGAGCACCTGATTTTGGGTATTGCCCTTCACTAAACACCACATCAACACCTTGTAAAGCCCGCACAGAAGACTGATAACTATCTTGCACTTGACCAAGTTGTGCGGCATTAGGGTGAACTTTCGATTTCGCATCATGCCCATTTGCCCAAATATAGGAATCTCCCGAGCGCATTTTCGACAACATATCGATAACTTTGCTTTCAGCTTCATCGCGCGACATCATCCCCTTTTGCTCTAATTCAACATATTCAGACACCTGTGCTTTCGCCAACATTAAAATATTATGAATCTCATGCTTTCTCGCATCGGTTAAATTCGACTTAATAATATTCAGAGATTGCATACTTAAAACCAGTAACCCAATCGCGCATAACGCAACTAATATGGCTAATTGTTTAGACAACTTCATTGTAAATCCTTCTTAATAAATGGCTTCAATTGCAATAAAAAAGCACGGAATGTGCATGTGAAATAATATTGTAGTACAAATATAAAGCTGTGATTTAAAAACACAGCAAATAACCGAGGAGATATTTACCGCACTATCTCAGCAACCAATCAAACACGACAAAACCACTTATTTTGGGCGTCGACTTCAGTCGACTATCATGCAAAGCATGGTGTTGTTTATAAATCGAGCGACTAAAGTCGCTGCCCCAAGGTCATACACATCAAAACTACCCATTTATCACCACAAAAAACCAAAACCAAAGCCACAGGACTAAAGTCCTGAATCCGAAAATCACACCAAGCCCCGGACATGGGACTTCAGTCCCGCACGTTGTTTTTAATACCCAAACTATTCATTTATTGCCACTAAAACAACAACAAAGCAGGACAAATTCCTGAATCCGAAAACCTCAAACAGATAACCTAAGTCCTAACATCGAAAAACACACCAAACCACTTATTTTGGGGCGTCGACTTCAGTCGACCTATCATGCAAAGCATGGTGTTCTTTTTTAAACCGAGCGACTAAAGTCGCTGCCCCAACGTCATAGATATTAGAACCAAATAACTAATAAATTCAGTGCATTATGGTTACTGTAAGAATTAATTAATAGCTAAATTGCTTGGTTGTGTAAGTCTTGTCCTCACAACCCAGCAAGCAGCGCTAAAAATGTAGGGTGTGCTGTATGCACCATCTGTCCTTCATTAACGACAAACAATATCCCTTACTTTTCAACTCTAAAAATAAATCAAAATAACTATTTACTCTTGCCAGCAAAGGGATATAGTGCGCGCCCCAATAAGATGTTAGTATGAATATTAATCATTAAAAAGAGGTACAACATGGCTAAAAACAAAAAAGTGGTCAAAGCAATAACGCTTGATACTGCACAAAAACAAACCGATATTGCACGAGGCACTATCAACCATTCTGCAATGGCGGCATTAGTGACCAGCAAAGTATTTGCAATGCGCGTAGTAAAACCGAAAAAAGGAAAAGGCGCGTTTAAGCGTAAAGCAAAACACTCAGGGAAAGAGTGTTACCAAATAGCGGCTTAACCACACAGCCCTTATTTGATAGCATTCTAACTCTCCTATTTACCCCCTGTCGGAAATAACAAAAACAACAAAACACAGCGCCGATTACACTCCTCAACTAAATAATATGCTCAATCTGTTGCACTTGAAGCTCGAATATATTATCAATCGCCTTAATGCAATCCGTTGCTAATGCAAAATACACATCTTGGTTAATCGTGATATTGTCAGTCTCAATTAACTCCTTATCAATGGTGTCACTCAACGCCATCATTTTTAATTGCGCCACGTTCAACAAATCAACATGTTTAGCAGTAAATTCATCTAGAGAAGAGAGTTTGGTTAAGGTTTGATTAGTCGTTTTTTGAATATTTTGCTGTAAAAAAGAAAGTCGTATTTTATTCACACTCGAACAACGTTTGCGCGTAGCAACTCCAGCGCCGATTCCTCTTGACTGACCAATCGATTCAGTTGCCCCCACGAGCTCTCTCCACACAAGGCCAATAGCGGGAAGTTTGGGTAAAGCAATCGCATTCAAACAATGAAACTCAGCGCAATCTTCCAGCAAGTACAATAAGCCAACGATTAATTGTGTATGTTGATGAAAATTATTGTCTATATCACACCCCGCATCATACTTAATCAAACGCCCCCAATGGTCGATAAAAGAATCCCAACGGCTATTTTCAATAATTGTTTTCTGTTGATGCAAATAATCAAGCTCCTCGTTTATTTGTTGTTCAAGGACAACTAAAGAAGCATGCTTACTCTTATCGCCATTTAACCACGCAGAACTTACCCCTCGATGGGCCTGTATTAACCCGAGTAAAGCTTTAACATGCAAAATAATCGTTAACCCCTCCTTTTGCAAACGCACCTTACGTTTTAGTTGGTAATAATGACTAAATATGACACAGGCCAGTATCAAAACGATTAAAACAATAGTTATTCCCATACGCTATCTCCTTAACAATCTTGAGTCAGTAATTTCAAATGCGTCGCAACGGTTTCGGCTTGTTTTGCAATACCCGCATTATCTCTTGCTCCTTGCACCACCGATTCAATATGATGGGCTATTTCATTCGTCGCTATTGTTTGTTGTTCCGCGTTAGTCGCCACCACCTCCATTTTTTCTTGCACCTCAAAGGTTGCATTTTCAATCTCCTGTAATGCTTGATCGACATGGTCTGCTTCCTGATTCGATTGTGACGATTGACTCACCACCTTCGCCATACTGGCATTAATTTTATTGCCCTGTTGAATAACCAAATTAACATTCATCACAATATCATTGGCAGCCAGATGAGAACGATTAGCCAGCGTCCTCACTTCATCGGCGACGACCGCAAATCCACGCCCAAACTCCCCCGCTCTAGCCGCTTCAATAGACGCATTCAGTGCTAATAAATTTGTTTGGTCTGCAATACCTTGTATAGATTCAGAGGTAGCAGCAACCGCATTCGCCAATGTCATTAACTGCTCAATATCTCGAGCCGTTTCATGTGCTTCAAAGGAAACATCTTTTAACGCGACTTTTAACGTAGTCACCGCTTGTCGACCTTGTTCAGCCGTTTCAAAGGCCGTACGAGATGCGCCGTGTACATCACCAATTCGCGTACTGACCTCCTGCAACGACGTCGTCATTTCATTAATCGCAGCAGCCGTTGAAGTAGTCGCATCGGATTGCTTATGCACATTTTCAGTGACCGCATGAGCCGTATCAATGACCTGCACAGCAGAAAAAGCCACCTCCTCAAGTTTATTTTTATTTTCGGTATTAATTCGGCCAATTTCTCGATAAGAAAAAAGCAACTCCCCCAACGCATTCGAACTGACCAAAGAGCTTGTATTAAGTTCACGATAATCAAAGGTTTCAGGATTAACAGTCGTAAACAACTGATTAAACAATGTCGCCTCTTGCCTGAAAACGAAAAATAATCCAATCGAGCAATACAGTAACAACACCAATAACCCAGATAACACAACGTTCGGTACAAAAATTAACGCAGCCGATTCCAAAAATTGGATAATATTTGCCAATAAAATAAGCATAATATAAATGATAATCACGACCTGTAGCCCGACATAGTCAATGATCTTCTTGATTGGAAAAGCGATTAACGTGTTCATTGCACCTCACTTATTAATTAGATTGAATAATAGGTAATACAATTTCTATTCCAAAATTCAACACATTGTAAAATAAAGGAATAAATATAAAATGTTATCAGAATGTTACAATTAAGTGCATGAAATGCGCTAAAATGAATCACGCAGAGGCTTTTTAGAAAAATTAAATAGGTGTGGTGATAACTTCTAATTATTTTCGATGCATAAACATTACCGATGAAATTAGGGTTAATAACAACAAAGAATGAATGATAAGTTTGAAGCATTAACGGTCTGATATACGCTCGCCTATTAAATAAGCTTCACTTCAAGAAAAACTACTGCGTAATTATTACCCGACAATATAGAACAATTAATGCTTAAATTTCATTTGGTATTCTACAAAAAATATTTAAAGGCAAGCTTGGTTATCGTATGAAATTTCTGATCTGTGTGTGGAACAAATACTTCCATGAAAGAGCATTGTCCCAAAAACAGTAATAAAAGTACCAAAATTAGTCAAAAAGGAAAGCTTATTACTACTTCATATATCAAAACTGTAATACTAAACAATATTTTTTATTTTGTTTTACCGCAAGCTAAATCCCTTTCATCAATTAGCTCAGGGTGATGATTATCCATCGTTTTCAATATTAATAAATTACACTTTTTCTCTTTTTTACGTGCTTCTGTTTTCTCTTTTGCATCAGATATTTGCGCGATAAAAGGTTTATAATTAATAGCGGCATTACAATACATGGATCGTGCTTTTTTAACCTTCCAATTTGAACTAGTACTCTTGGTTAAACCTTCACACATTTCACTAAATAATGATTTAGCTTTGATAGTACACATTGAGTAGTTAGCATTACCTTTATTATCAGAACAAACAGATTTATCTCTAATCTTCCAGATTTGATATTGAAAAGAAATAGGCATCCCTTGATACTCAATCGTTTCAGTTTGAATTTCAGTTCCTAATATATCACCTACTTGATTATGGATTTGATTTGTTGTTGCAGTTAAATAGGCAGCTATAAATGCTGTGACTGGATCCATTATTTTCCTCAGCTAACATGAATTATTGTTCGATTTTAATCATAGACCTACATTTAGGAAAGGCCCTACAGCCCCAGAATTTATTTCCCAAATTATGTCCTTTTTTAACTTCCCTTAAAACCATTATTGAACCGCACTTATTGCAAACAGGCGCTTTTGTTTCATTACCTTTAATAGTATTAACTACTCGAGTTTTATCTATTGATTGTTTGCTAGCCACAATCTGTTTTACGTGTTTATTATGTTGAAAGTTAGTTTTAAAATTACGACTTAACCTACCTGCTTCAATTTCTACAATTATTCCATTTACCTGGCTATCAGAAAAAACGATATTGCATTTGGATTTAATATATTTAACGCAACCTCGCGCATAGGTGACATTATCCGGCATATCCGTTTTGAACGTACTATCACCAACAAACACAACAACCGAATAGATAAACTCAGAAGGGATCTCTAAACAAGCAGCTAATGTTTGTGTATGTTTATAATTTTGATGCAATGGATTCTGAAATTTCCCAGTATATTTAAATATCTTTTGTGTCCACTGCTTTTGCTTTGCGGAACCAAATATCCAGCCCTTCATATTCTTCGTTTCTATAACAAAAACACCAAATTGTGAAACAACAATATGATCAATTTGTGTGGTGCCATTCTCAGTTGGTAAAGTAACGTTTTTAATTAAGCAATATTTGTTTTTATCCAAACGCTTACTAAGTAAAAAGTTAACTAAAAATTCACCAGCCTTCCCCTTAAACCAAGGTGTTTTGATGATGATGCCAAATAGTAATATTGGAAATAAATACCACAACTGAAAAGCAATTCTCATAAGGCCTTCAACAACCCCATTTAACATTACGCTATAATCCATGGTGCTTAACTCACTTATTAAATACAAAAGGTTAACTAATCACTCATCTTAACCTTGCAAAACATCATACACTTTCAACCACGTATTTTATTTTATAGTCAAAGTTATTCGTAATCAGCTGATACCAAATATTTTCTGTAACACAATAGCCCACTAACACAGCTATTTCTTCTATAACATTAAAAGATTAACTTTTATTAAAATTTCCCCAACGCATTCGAACTGACCAAAGAGCTTGTATTAAGTTCGCGATAATCAAAGGTTTCAGGATTGACAGTCGTAAACAACTGATTAAACAATGCCGTCTCTTGCCTAAAAACAAAAAATAATCCAATCGAGCAATACAGTAACAACACTAATACCCCTGATAACGCAATATTCGGTACAAAAATTAACGCCGCCGATTCCAAAAATTGGATAATATTTGCCAATAAAATAAGCATAATATAAATGATAATCACGACCTGTAGCCCGACATAGTCAATGATCTTCTTGATTGGAAAAGCGATTAACGTGTTCATTGCACCTCACCTATTAATTAGATTGAATAATAGGTGATACAATTTCTATTCCAAAATTCAACACATTGTAAAATAAAGGAATAAATATAAAATGTTATCAGAATGTTACAATTAAGTGCATGACATGCGCTAAAATGAATCACGCGGGGCTTTTTAGCAATTAAAATTGAATATATATAGTCATAGCAGAAGAGTTCTATCGAGAGATAAGATGTAGAAACGCAGAATAAAAAGATCAAGTCATTCTCGAGCGCTTAGAACAGGAAGCTTAATACCGGAATAGATGAAACTTATTTCACTACTGCTTACAATAACCAGAGTCATAACATTGCAAAACATATTATCAATAAGATATCGTTTGGTAAGCTATTTGATAAATTAAGAACTATTGAGGTAACAGGCAATGGATGCACAACTATTCGCAAAGCTAGTTAAACAAATTACAGTAGGGAAAAAATTACCTGATGCCATATATATACATAAAGATGCATTCACGGCAATCCCCGATACGTTGAAAGGTTTTATACCTGCGGTGGCAAAGGCGCTAAAAGTTGAAGAAGAAACTTGGCACCTCGTTAAACTTTTTAAAAAAGAATTTCGCCTTTCATTACTTAGTTACCCCGATTTTTACACCGACTCCTATCCTGCATTATTAAAAAGCATTAACGTAGATTTAACTAAACTGTCGCATCGCATAACTGACTATTCAAATTCTGAAAACCCACCTATTTTGCATCGTAAAGAAACGATGGTCCTAGCAAGCAATCCTCATTTTGAACACTTCTCCCAAATCACAGCAGAGGGTGAAAATGCCGGATTATATGAAAATACCCGCATAATTGGTTTTAAACAAACTTGGATAAACTTAATTCATCGACATGGATATGAATTAGTCGACGGCAGACTGTTCAGAAACTCAGCAATCGTTCCCCCTTCGGATGAGAATGAAATTGACAGGCACCGAACAGCTATTGTGCGACATGAACTTTCCGCACCAATGAAAACCCTTGCTAAAAATGGATTTCTCGAAGGTGATTATACAATTTTTGATTATGGATGCGGACGAGGAGATGATTTACGCGAACTCGAAGCGCATGGCCTTGATGTCATCGGGTGGGATCCTAATTTCCAACCGGATAATGACAAAGTAGCCTCTGACATTGTAAATATAGGTTTTGTTCTTAATGTAATAGAAGACCAAGATGAAAGACTTGAAGCACTTATAAAAGCATGGGAACTTGCCGATAAACTATTAGTTGTATCTGTGATGTTGGCCAATGAGAGTTATATCAACCAATTCACACCTTATAAAGATGGCGTGATTACTTCACGAAACACATTTCAAAAATACTTCGCACAAAGTGAAATAAAAGCCTATATCGAAAGGCATTTAGATGAAATAACCGTCACCGTCGCCCCCGGTATTTTCTATATTTTCAAGGATAAACTGGCAGAACAAAACTACTTACAAAACAAATATAAACGACACAATAATTGGCAACAACTGACCTCTCCAGAGCCTATTGCTCAAAAAGACAAAGCGAAACTATTAATCACGCAACATGAAGCATTATTTAACGCCTTTTGGCAACGTTGTTTAGCATTAGGTCGAATTCCGGCCAATAACGAATTCCAACAAGCTGAAGAAATTAAATCACTCACTGGCTCATTTAAAAAAACATTCACACTGCTTGAAGAACTATATAACACGTCGGAATTTGCACAAGCACAGCAAAAACGCAAAGAAGATTTACTCCTGTATTTCGCAATGAGCCTATTTGAAAAACGAAAGCCCTATACTCAACAACCTGACAACCTAAAACGAGATATAAAAACGCACTTCGGAGAGTACAAAACGGCTTTAAACCTTGCCACTGAATTACTCTACGCAATCTCAGATATTGACCTAATTGAAGAGCAATGTAACAAAGCAAACGCCAGCCTCCCCGCAAGCATTACTAACAAAGGCCATTCACTCATTCTGCATAAAAACTTCATCGACCAACTTCCCCTTCTATTACGAGTCTATGTTGATGCTGCATTACAAATGTATGGAGAAATAGACGAAGCGATTGATTTAATTAAAATACACATCACATCAGGAAAAGTAACATTGACCAATTACGATGATTTTGAAAATAAAGCGGTCCCTTTTCTTGTTGAACGGATAAAAATCAAAATGGCTGATCAAGATATCGATTTCTTCGATTACATCAACGAAAGTAGAAGACCACCATTATTGAATAAAGGCGCATTGATTGACGAAACATTCGTGAACTACAAAAAACAGATTAGTTTTGATAAGCGATTAGCAAAATTGCTAAACACTAATTTAAATGAAGACGTATTGTTATCGCGAGGTGAATTTGATTCGAAATTGAATTCAGAAAACAAAAAAGTGGTTGGGTTTACAATCAAATCATCAATAAAAAATTAATTACACAACTCTTCCATACTATCGATTTATCTATAATTCACACACCCATCATAATCTACTCAGCTAGCCAAATAACTGTGTAAATAACCACCACGTTAAAATTAACATATCAGTACATTAACAATATCGGTTATTAGGTGTAAAATATTAAAAACCCAATTGATAAAACGTTAAATATAACGTAACATTTAGATATAACGTCAAATATAACGTAAGGGTTTATTATGAATGATTCACAAGATAGCTACTGTTATTCTTTTCCTGCTGTTAGAGGGATCCAAGCTGGGAAGCCTTTTTATATTGCAACATGCCCCTTAAGTACAATACCCAAGATCTTTATATTTAATGAAGAAGAAGTGCCTCCGGAGCTTAGAGCACAAAGACAATTAAATAAATCTCGAATTCCTGACATGGTCCGTTATCTAGTAGAAAACCCAAAAGATTACGTATTTTCAGCATTGACCGCTTCCGTTGCTTCTAAAGTAAATTTTAAAGAATCAGCGATGTCTAACTTAGGCACATTGAGTATTCCAATGGATGCGCAAATTTTAATTAACGATGGCCAACATCGACGGGCAGCCATTGAAGCCGCATTAAAAGAAAATCCTGATATTGCACATGATAATATTGCAGTATTATTTTTTGTCGATGAAGGCTTAAAACGCAGTCAACAAATGTTTGCAGATTTAAACAAATATGCTGTCAAACCAAGCCCTTCTCTAGGCGCTTTATATGATCATCGCGATGTGAGTTCTGAGCTAGCAAGATACCAAGCCAAACATATTAAACCCTTTGCTGGTTTTACTGAAATGGAGAAATCTAGTATTAGCTCTAAAAGTAATAAACTATTCACTTTGAGTAGCTTAAAACAAGCAAATCGCGCATTACTAAGTAAAGGTGTTAAAGAGGGATTCACTGAAGAAGAAAAAGAGTTAGCAAATCAGTACTGGGAAGCCATTTTTGAAGCTACACCTGAATGGCAAATGGTGCTTAAAAAAGAACTTTCTCCCTCACTATTTCGTCAGGAATATATTCATGCTCATGGCGTTGGTTTACATGCACTAGGGTTATTAGGTTGTGGATTATTAACTGAACACCCAAAGGACTGGCAAAATATTATTAAAAAACTAAAAAATGTTAATTGGCTTAAGTCGAATCCTGAATGGGCACAACGTAGTATGCAGCATGGTCGACTAAGCAAAGCATCAACCAACATTACATTGACAACCAATGCATTAAAACAAATTTTAGGGCTTCCATTAACACCTGAAGACCGCATATTAGAAAACAAATATATAACAAATACAGAGGCATAACATGGCTGAATTATTTAGAGCCGAAGGCCTAGACGAAGAACAAATTGAATATATAGAAAATGAGTTTTTCGCAGGATTCAAACGCTACAGTAATAGCAAAGCATTACCACCACAATTAGATATTTATAATAACCTTGATGACAAACTAAAAAATGTTAACAGTGCAGGCCTATGTCGGGATTTATTGCGTGAGCATCAAAATCATGAAGGATTTCTTTTAAAACATTTTATAGATGATGTCCAAAACGTCTATTGTGCAGATAATCGCCCTTGGGTAATTGGCTATAGTGGCGGTAAAGACTCTTCAGCAGTTGTCACGTTAATCTACTTAGCATTACTAGCATTAGATGAAGAAAAACGTACTAAAAAAGTTTACGTGGTTGCTTCAGATACATTAGTAGAAACACCACTCGTAATCGATCATGTTAATAAATCTTTAGAGCGAATAGGTAATCAAGCAAAGCAAGATAACCTACCGATCACAACGCATAAAGTATTACCTAAACCCGATAAAACGTTTTGGGCATGTTTACTTGGTAAAGGTTACCCAGCACCAACGCAAAGTTTCCGCTGGTGTACCGAGCGTATGAAAATTGATCCAGTTAGTGACTTCATTCAAGACAAAGTTTCAAAATATGACGAAGTTATTGTCGTATTAGGATCGCGTAGTCAAGAAAGCGCTTCTCGTGCGCAAGTTATTGCCAAGCATAAAATAAAAGATACCCGTCTTGCTCGTCATACAACGTTAGCTAATGCATTTATTTATACGCCAATCGATACTTGGAGTATGGATGATGTATGGAAAATATTACGCGCCTGTAGTTTAGAAGTGACCATTTCACCGATGGGTATTGGCAAAAAATGGGCTAATAAATATGATTTAGAATGGGAAAACCCATGGGGCTCTAAAAACATAACATTATGGAATTTATATAAAGATTCATCTGATCAAGGTGAATGCCCGATGGTCATCGATGACAGTACCCCTTCCTGTGGAAACTCCCGTTTTGGTTGCTGGACATGCACCGTTGTAAATAAAGATCGAGCAATGGAAAGCTTGATTAAAAATGGTGAAGAATGGATGCAACCACTTCTCTCCTTTAGAGATAAACTGGCTAGTACAAGTATACCTGAAAATAAACCGACCTACCGAAACTATAAACGGAGAACAGGTAAAGTAAGCTATCAACGTGTGAAAGAAGGTCAAAGCATTAAGGATGATCGCGCACATATTCCAGGCCCCTACATGATGAAATATCGCCAGGAATGGTTAAAAGAATTATTAGTTCAAGAGAAAAAATTTAACGAAGATGGCTATAAAATTACGTTAATCACTCAACCTGAACTGCATGCGATTCGGCAAGAATGGTTAAACGATCCTAATGAGCCTGACTGGGCAGATAGCCTCCCGACGATATATCGAGAAGTTTACGGTCATGATTTAAACTGGGTTATTAATGATAATAATAATTTTGGTCAAATCGAAGCTCAGATTCTATCCGAGTTAGGTGAGAAAAATAATGTGTCAGCTGAAATGGTTCAAAAATTACTCGACCTTGAAATCTCTCTCGAAGGATTGAGTCGTCGTACTGGTGTTTTCGATAAAATAGGCTCCTTACTGAAGCAAGACTGGGGCTCGTTAGACGAAATTAAAGAAAGGCATCAACAATTACAAAGTAAAGCCGACTTTGATATTCATCATGAACAAATTAGCAATTATGAACAAGAAATTGCGGCATTAGAACTTCAAAGTAAAGTGGAACTGTAAGATGATCATCAAAAGCCTTATTGTAAATAACTTTCGCGTATTCCGTGGTGTTCACGAAATCGATTTAATCCCACGATCAAAAAATAATACGTCAGAACCCCCCATCATTCTATTTGGTGGTTTAAATGGTGCCGGTAAAACATCTATATTAAGTGCAGTGCGTGTCGCTTTATATGGTCGTATGGCCTTTGGCCATGGTTTATCTACTCCTGAATACCAAAAACAACTTGATGCATTGATTCATCAAAGTGTAGGAATAAGTGATAACAAATCATCAATAGAATTAATATTTAATCATAGCCAAAATGGTACAGAACGAGAATACAACGTTACTCGATCATGGGAGTTAGGCAAAAAAGATAAACTCACACTTAAACAAGATAATACCGTGCTTTCACAAATGAGTTATGACCAATGCCAAAGCTTCTTAACTGAAATCATTCCAACAGGCATTGCAGACTTATTCTTTTTTGATGGTGAAAAAATTGCTGAATTAGCTGAAGACGAATCGGGTAAAGTACTACAGACAGCAGTTAAACGTCTATTGGGGATTGATATTATCGACCGTTTACGTAACGACTTATCACTTTATCTAAAGCGGAATAACGAAGCAGCAATGCCAGCTAATATTCAAGCCCAAATTGAAAAGCTCGATAAGGCACGAAAACAGGCTGAATTAGAAGCTAACGAATTAGCGCATCAAGCTTCTCAATGCAATGGAGTTATTAATTTAACCAAGAAAGAAATAGATGCTGCCGAAGTAGAACTTTCGTTGCGTGGAGGTGCTTGGGCAAGTAGCCGTGATCAAGAAAAAAATAAGCAACTAGCATTAGAAGCTGAACGCAAAGAACTTGAAAAAATATTACGTAGCGAAATAGAAGGAAGCCTACCTTTTTCATTCGCACCCAAAACGCTACAAAATTTATTAGCTCAACTCGAAAATGAAAAAGCCACAAAACAAACAGCGAGTTTTAATAAAGAATTAACCAGTTTTATGACTGAATTAAGTTGGAAACTGACAGATGAAATTGATGAACCTGAAACTGTTATTGTAACTATCAAAAATCAATTAGATGAACGGATAGCGAATCAAAAAAATACACCTGTATTATTAGATATCTCTGACCGTGAATTTAATCACATAACTTCTCAAATTAATACGCAATCACCAGCTTCCTTCAGACGCTTTGACGCAGCAAGAACACGTTTAACTGCCGTAGAAGCTCTCATTGCAGACCTTTCTATTAATATTGCACGTGCACCGGAACAAGAGCAATTAGAAGCACAACTAACAAATGTTAAACAATTAATGGCTAAGCGCACCCAAGCTATTTTAGATCATAAAGAGAAAGTAGAAGCGGCTAAACATAAATATCGGGAAGCAATTAATTACGCAAGAAAAATTCAAAGATTACACGATAAACATAAAGTCGCATACAATGCTGAAGCTTCATTAAGCAATGCTCAAAATGCACATAAATTGTTAGGAGAATTTAGTAAAAAGCTAACGCAAGTACGCGTTCAACAACTTGAAGCTGAATTTATTAAAAGTTATAAAAAATTAGCGCGTAAAGAAGATTTAAAACTATCAGCACGTATTAATACAACCAGCTTTGACGTTGAGTTAATTGATGAAACCCAACGTGCAATCAGTCGTAAAGCACTTTCCGCTGGCGAAAAACAGATTTATGCAATTGCGATTCTTGAAGCTCTCGGCAAAACCTCAGGTAAAAAACTACCGATTATCATAGATACGCCTCTTGGTCGTTTAGATTCAAAACACCGAGATAAACTGATCGAGCATTACTTTCCTGAGGCTAGCCATCAAGTGATCATACTATCAACTGACACAGAAATTGATAAAGGTTATTTTAATAATCCTACCTTTAATAACGCGATATCCCATTCATTCAACATTCAATTTGATAGCACAACAAAATCATCAACATTGGAAGCAGGATATTTCTGGGATCAACAAGAAAATAATGCACAAGAGGTAAATTAAGATGCTACCCAATCGAATGAACCTAACAAAAACAACTGAAGAACAGTTAAAAAAACTTAAAAGTTATACGGGTATTTCGCCTAATGTATCTTCACGTATTGCATTTTTCCGCTCTATTGAATCTAATTTTAGATACTCAAACGAAACGGCTAAAAAACTTGATGGGAGCTTAGTGTTAGATAAAGTGACTTGGTTAGGTGAAACTCAGCTAGTAACAGAACTAACCTTAAAACTCACCTACCCTGAATTAGATGAAAAAGAAAAAATGGCCGCTTGGGCGGCACATGTTGAGGATGGGATTTCGTCATTGAGAAACCATAAAAGTCTAATAGGATTAACCGTAGCTTTATAAAATCATCACGTTAATTGAGATATTTCCATCATCCTTTTATAAGCATTGCTTAATCCCTTTGTAGATGATGGAAATTCTTCAGAATCACTGAAATCCTCTACTTTTTTTATTTCACTTAAATATTTTGGGAATTTATTCTCCATCGTGTCCAATGTTGCACCGTCTTTTATTAAAACTGATTTTAAAAACTTAAAAACGCACGCAATCCCTACAGTTTTTTTAATAAAGTTATTATTATCGACCTCCCCCCAAAATATCCTATCAGTAGCCTCTAGGGCTAACGTTAAAACATCAGAAATGGCCTGGTCGTTTGCATTTATATATAGTTGTCTCAATGGGTAACGGTCATCTCCCTCTAACACCGTGCGCCCAACAATTTCATCATTGAGTTGCTTAGTATTCATCAGATAACGATCCTGTTTCGGATTATGACTTATCAAAGATAGTATTGCCTCGACTATTGATGACGTTGAGAACCTCCATGGCGGCAAGGCATCTCTATCTTTTTTAGACAACATGCTTTCATCTGCTGTCCTGTATTTTATACGATTAAGTAATGGTTTTTTTTTGTTTAACTCTCGAACAAAGTACACCGCAAGCGTTTCTGGAGGCCACTCTATTGGCTCACTACTTTCAATTTCATAACCAAAAAGTTGATATGCTAAACTTTTATCAACTTTACCTTGTGTGTAGTTAATCGTTGAAAAAAGAAATGCTTGGTAAGGCATAGCTAAATCTTCATATATGGAACAAGATAGATCCATCTCAGTTTCTGCATGTTCAAAACCATACAATCTATGTTGCCCATCAATAATTGATAATACTTTTGAACTTTTAGGAACTTTAATCTCGTATAACCCATCTTTTAAATCAATAAACTCTATTTTTTCATCTTCGCTTGCATAACGTCCTGTTTCTTTAAAATTAGCACCTAATATTATTGGATTGGGAAAAGATCCTGAATCACTATCGATAAACTGCCCGATATCCCTTAGTCTTTTGGGATTTAAAGTCCGCTGTACACCTTGTACAACACCATCACTATTCACAGCCTTCAATGAAAAACTTATCTCTCGCAATGTATCTGATGGTATTTTACAAATATAATAGTCAGAAAAAGGCTGGCAAATTTTAATTGCCTTAAACTTATAATAATCACTCATTTTAAACCTTCCCCAGGTAGTTTTTCTTTACTACTTTTAGACGAACTTCTCGAACCAGCAGCCTCAATGTTACCAGGAGAAACAGGCCTATCTTTAAAGTCAGCTTTGTCATAGTTAGTAATAATCCACAAACTAATAGCAATAAAGCTTCCAATCATTGCAAGATAACTCGTAGTTGTCGGTTCTTTTAAGCCGTAGAATGACAAAACAAATGCAATTAACCATGCGAAATATCCCGCAAACTCATTTGTTCTATTTTTGTTTATACAATGATCAGTCTCTAATTCATCATATTTGTCAGGTCCTAATTTCACAAAAAACTCAAAAGCAATACCGCCAAGTATACCAAGGTTAAACATAAAAATTGCAAACCCTTGAAACAATACTACTGGTAATGAACTAATGAATTCACATGAATTCTCTAATGACTCTTTTAAAGTTGAAATGTTGTATGTGGAAGTAGCTGTAGAGGTCACGGTTGCCCCCCAATTAAAATAATAACCAGCTAGTTCTATATTTTCTGATTGTACCTGAACATTATTGTTTACTACATTTACTTCGGAATTACATGCTGAAGATAAATCAAGACTAAAGGCCCATGGGGCCCATATACCACCACTTGAAATGATCATAATGATTAGAAATGAAAAAACAAACTTTGGATTTTTAACTGCTTTAAATGGTACCTTTAAACATTCCTTTCGCAAACATAACCAGTAGTTTTCTTTGTTTTCTGCCACATCTTTCTCCAAAATATTAACTCTAAGGGCTTATTATTTAAATACTTCTTTCTGATGCCAATTCAAATGTCCAACATTTGGCATCCAGCTATCTTTCTTTGGTAAACGTATTAACTTATCTTCAAAATCAAAGAACAAACGCTGAGCTTGCTCACCACCATTGAGGCTATCTGATAACTTAACTTTGAAGTCTGCTGTGATTGAAAATGCACCTTTGTCAAAGGCTTTATGGTGTACTGCACACAGCGTTAAACCATTACTCACATCACACGGTCCATGAAACTGCTTCCACTTTATATGCGCGGCTTCTAATCCTACTGAAACATCATCCATTCTTAAGTCGTAGCCACATACTGCACACTGAAAGTTATAAGCACGTAGCACTTCTTTTCTAAAGTTAGGATCACGCTTTTTTATATTACGAGTAGTTAACTCAATACCTAGTTGAGCAGAAACATCTAGAACGATGCTATCAGGAAAGCTTTCACTTAAAATCAGTTCAATCAGCTCTAACGTTAATTGCGAATCACCTTTTAAAACCGCATAAGCTTGGTCGTTAAAACCAGCAGTAACTCCATGCTTTATTAACTCAGCTTTTGATGGGTCAGTATTACTTTTACGTGACTTGCACTCTTCATCATTATTAACAGTCCAGAAACCGTCATTTTTCAAACGCCAAAATGGATACTCTGGGTGATAAATAGAACGACTAGGGCCAAAACGTTTTAGTAGAGCTTGCACTTCTTGATGCAAACTATCTTCATATAGAAAAAACTGATCATGGTCTTGTAAATACCGAGATAGCACATAAGCCATCATAATAGGTTTATTCGGAGCACGTTGATCACTACGTGACCAACGCTTAACACCTAATACTGCATCTTTAAGTTCATTAGGCGTCATTCAACAACTCCCAAAACGCCTTATCTTTAATCTTGGTTATATTCTTATCGCCATCCACATATAAGCTGTAATGCTTCTCTAATTCGCGGATCGATTTCATTAGGTTTTCTTGTTCGTGCTTGTCATCTATATTAAAAATCGATTTAATATCTTGGTTTTTAATCTGTGAAACACGATGCACGATCCAGCTTAATACATAAGCCGAATAATCATTTTCACTGGTTTTAAAATGGGTGATATCTTGCGTTGATAAAATAACGCCGACCCCATATTCACGCCCCTCTTTTAAAATTTTGCGTAAACTTGGGAAGTTCTGCGACATAAAGTTATCCGCTTCATCCACCAGCACCAATTTAGTCACTTGGCGGAAATCACCTCGTACTTCAGGTTTGCCCTTCTTCTGCATTTGCGAATAAAACAGATCTAAGGTTAACGCCACTACTAAGTTTTGTACTTCTGAAGGATATCCAGCTAATTCAACAACTGTTATACCATCAACTAAATCATATAAACTGGTGCATTTGCTAACATCGTCCTCAAATATTTCCAGTTCATTTAAACTTTCTAATGCAGCATAGAGTGAGTCTTCCGTAGGTTCGCTCTCTTCAAACAAAGCCCAAATATCTGCAATGGTTGGTGCAGGTTTATTCCAAGTACTTGCATCGCCCTTTTTAATGCCCGCCAAGTCATAAGCTTCATTAATAAGTTTTCGTAAGCGCAACGTCTGTTTTTGACCTAAACCAAAAGCTTTACCCATGGTTTCTGAAAAACCACGTGCCGTATGCACGGGTAACATGGGTGTATCACCAAACAAACTTAATGGGTTATAAGGTAATTTATGGAGGTTGAATTTTTTACCCTGAGTGGCATAAATAAACTTGTCATCCACATAATCTGATTTGTAGTCAAAGATCAGAATACCGATTGATTTTCCGTCGATATTTTTATGCTGGTCGCGGTAAAGCTGTGTCACTACCGCTTTTGTACACTGGGTTTTACCTGTCCCCATAGTACCGATAATACCGGAGTTGGTATTCATGAATTTAGCTGTGTTTGTTGGCTCCCAGTAAACAGGCTCGTTGTTTTGCATGATATGCCCAACTAACACCTTTAAAGAGTCTGTTGAAGTTGGCTTCGCAACCAAATTCGGCTCTATTTCTTCAGGAAGTTTAGGTGATAAACCATCTACCAGTTTTGATTTATCAGACTCTATTTCTATAACTGATTTTATTGGCGTAACGTAGTCTTTATTTGCAACTTCGCCTTCCAGAATATATTGCTCAGGTATATAACAAAGCTCACTACTTTGAATGTTTGCAAGAAGCGTTTGTAACGGCGTACTGATAAAACGATTTAAGTTAGCGCTTGGTAGTATGATCTGCAGAATATCATCTTCAAGAGTGTATTCTTCTTTAGCAAAATCGGCATTTTCAAAAAAGGCCATCATAAACCCTTGCGGGTAATCAGCTAAATCTGCAATTTGGTAATCACCTTGCAACCACCACTCTCGATTGCTTTGTAACTCATTGAAGTAGTCATTTTCATATACTTTATATAATTCAAACTTGTCTACCTGCATTAAAACTTGTCGAATAAATAAGCCCCGGTATAAATGACCTGCAAGGTCGTCACGGCCGAATAAGTTTTCAACTAAGTAGCGTTTAAGTTCTTTGGCTTGTTGTATACCTTTACCATGCGTACGTTTTTTACCAATCTTAACTTCAAGTGGCAACAAGTACATATTATTGCCTTTAAAACCAACAAACAGTACATCATCAGAAATCGCGCCACTTTTAATATTTTGTGAGCAACGCGAGAAATCACTATCACTCATTCTTAAGCCGATATTACCTGCCACACGCAACATTTCAGCGACACTCATGGGCACCCATGTAATATCACTTTGGTGTAATAAACAATTTACGTATTTATAAGCGCCTATTATGCTTTTTTTCTCTTTACGGTCATTATCATTACTAGTAATCATTTTAAGTAACCACTCACCATTAAACGCATTAAATTCATCTATTAAGCCTTTAACGCCTTGAGAAAGCACTTGGTCGTACAAATCTCTACGCTTGGTAACCGTTATTGCATCGTAATTAGCCGAGTTTGTGAAATTATCTGAATAATGTATTAACACTGCATCTTTTTGACCTTTGAAAAACTCAAGTGTTACTTTAGGGTCAATAATCACCGTCCATACTGAGTTGTCGTAAACACCTTCAAGTAACTCTGAAAGATGCCCTGCTACTTTTAAGCCTAAACCGTTGTTAGTTTCATATTTTTGTCCGCACCATGCGGCTTTAGCTAAACTGTTATATAGACTGCTCAGTTTTAAGGTATTAGTATCTTCAATATTTAATTTATTAAGGCCGTAGGTGGTAAAATAAGTACTTTGCTCTTGATAAGCCGTTTCACCAGCCAATAAACCATGACATGCAACACCTGTTTTTTCGGTTGAAACATCAACAGGCACAGCCTCAACCCTTGTATCGTTGCGTACAAAGCTGATATGCGCATAATTAAATGTAGGTTCTTGTATACTTAGCTTAAACTTACTATAGGTGATACGACTTTTAAGCATATCGGCAATCGCATCAGCTTTATCTTTCTCACTTCCTAACTCTGCAATATCTTTCAATTCTTCATAACTTGGTGCATCGGCAAAGTCATCAAAATAAGTACGCTTTAATTCTTTGTCATAAAGATTTACATGTATACGATTTGCTTCATCGAGATCTTTCTTTTTTAAGTAATCGACTAAACCTAAAAATAGCGCTTTATTACTGCCGTTATTTATTGAGTTGATAAAAATGGTTTCTTTGCAGCCTTTATCAAAAAGAACATCAAACGCCTTAGTAAACTCACTTGTTTTCTGCCGTACTAATGGGCGAACAAATTCTAAAGTCGCTTTTTTATTCGATACTAGTTTGGACCACATTCGATTCTCAGCAACTGCTTGATTGTATGTAAAATCATCTTTTGCATGCCATACAAAGGGTAATAAACCTTCTGCATTTAAACGTTTAATTGTCGCTTTAGGTAACGTGTTAAAGCTGCAGTCATTATCATCACTAGCACGAGTTACTAGCTGTGCAAAATAAGCGAGTGTCAGCGGGTGCAGCGGCGTTATGTATTCTTCAGCTTCAAATTCAGCAATACCTATATTTACCAGCATGTTAGCTTGTGGTGATAACATTGATTTGGTTGTTAACTTTTCAACTTGTGCCAAATAGCACTCAACAATATTATTGGCGATGTCCTGAAACTCAGCTCCCCAAGAGCAAGTGCTGATAAGTGCCTTTCGCTCATCTAGATAATTAAATAATGCTTCGTAAGCATCAAATAGATCTGGGAATGTACTTTTAATATCATCTAATAAAACTTGAGGTCTGCTTACTACTTGTGTTGCAAGTATTCGTTCATCTTGTAATTTGGCTTCCCAATTTAATATACTTTTTCGCATATTTGTTAGGTTTAGATCTTTACCGTCTATTACAACCTTTTCTTTGGCTCTGTTATATAACCCATTGAAATTATCATTATATAAACGGTTAAATAGATTGGTATCTAACACCAATGGTAAACTTAATGTATCTGATGAAACTGCACCATCTACTTCAAAATTAAGTATGTGCGAACCACTTTGAACAGCAAAAGTTAAACTATCAGTTTCATTAGCAAATTTTTCAAAATCGACAGTTTGTATATCTTGCACTAGAAATGTTTGATTCGACTGCGTTACAGTTGTAAGCTCCCCTTGCTCTGCTATTTTTAAACTTCCGGCATTTGTTTGTAATGTTATAAGCTGTTTACGTGGTACTAGTAAAAAGCTATCAGCTAAATCATCAAGATAAAAAGCCCCTTCTGGTATAATTAATATTCTGTATTTAAAACGTTCTTGTGGTTTTTCACGTTTGAAATCAACACTAAAATAGAGTGGCTGATTATTAAAGACACCTAATATTTCAACAATACTGCGTTTTTGAGAGCGATTATTTACATCAAGCAATATTGGCTCTTTAGTGTGCTGTAGTTTTAATTCATTTTTTAAAATTTTTCCGCCGACAAAACTTGCTTCAATTTTAAAGTCAGTTGTTGCAACTGGCATTTGAATAATTAAATGACGTTCTTTTTTATTTTCTCTTGCTACGAAATCTATATCAGCAATTGATTCATTTTCAAACGACAACAAGTTTTCTTTATTATCTCGGCGCTCTTTTATAAGTGCGCCATAATCAAGCTCTTCCCAATTTTGACCTTCTGAAAAATTTGTATTAACAAATTTTTCACCTAAATCTAGGTCACCCAATTTTTCTACAAGCTCTTGTGGATATTTATCGACAATCTCACTTATATTGCCGTATAACTGGTGATTTTGTGATAAACGCTTATCTATTTGATCTGTATCGTCCCAACTTACAATGGTGTTATCATTAAATAATCCTAACTCACTAAACCGAATAACCCCATTTTTTAACGCATCATAAAGCTCACTAAAACCAAACATAGTTGCGCCATCTTCAATGATTAATTTAAAGCGATGATCAAGCAAGCATTGCGATATTTTGTCAGTATCGTTTATTGATGAAATAAGATTACTTAGTGATTTTTTTATTATCGAAGGGTGCCAGACTTCTCCAACTTTACCTAGATCACGTGCTGAGTTAATCAATGTGTCTAAGTATGAATTGTGAATTACCAGTAAAGCAGTACCTTTTAAAATACCATCTTGTGCTGAGATTATATCCCGTAAATGTGAAATAAAATTTTCACTAAGCCCTTTTTCACTTTCACTGTGTACGACGGGTATTAACCTAGTAGATCCTAGAGTAATAGCTGAAAATTTTTGATCAATATCATTCGTTTTTAAGACAACACTAATATCAGATATACGTAGCATCGCTTCATAAAGCTTTAAGCTATTTTCACTATCTGGGGAACGAAACTGGAAACGGCTTTCGCCTTCAATTCCTTTAGAAGCCCATTGACAAAAGTGTTCAACTAAAAAGTCTTCATATAGTTTTTTTGACATAAACGGCATCTCCACTGTCACTCATTCGTTCTACGTTTCCCATTCTTTCAAAAAAATCTATTAAGCACTCTTCACTACTTTTATCAAAAAACACACCACGCTTTTGAAATTCAATTAATAATTCATGAAGTCTTAATTTATCACTTTTACCAATACTTAAATTAGTGAGTAATAAAAGGTAATCTTGGTTTAAAATTAAAAACGATCCTGCTCGTCGTCGATTTTGTTCAAATGGATGAATTAAGGTTTCTCTAGTGGCTTTTACAAAATTATTAAAAGCCGTTTCGCGAGTTGATCCTTTTTTAAATTGTTCTGTAAATAATTGTGTTAAATTTCCAATTGCATCAATAGTTGTATCTGCTAACTTCTGTTCAGTAGTTAGTTTTCTATCTTCGTGAAAAATAGATGCGTAATTATTTAATGCGCTTAGATCCTTCTCGCTTAACTCTTCAAATAATTTCCACAGGGGACTGATTAATTTTTTGGTGTCTTGTAAACTTTCATTTAATGCTAAATAAGGAAATAACGAATTACTAGACTCAATAACTTGTTTGTGGCCGTGAAGCTGCAATTTAGTCCGTTCTTTGCTCGCTTTTTCACTATCTAAAATAAAATAGCAAGGTTTTACTTCCGGTTTATATGCCCAACTTTTTATATTTAGAGACAGTTGTGCTGTATACAAAAATCCGTATAACTTCAAAAAAGCTTTAACGTTTTGTAAAAAATGATCTGGATAACTAACTAAGAACTTCAAGTCCTTTTGGAATTGTTCTGATAAAAATGGAAGATAAGCGATGTGCTGTTTACGGACTCTTTGGCTTTCATTTGTAACTAATGGTGAATCAAAGACCTTTTTCACTTCTCGTTCTAAAAAATTAAGCTGAGCTTTTGGTGCACTAGAGACTTCAATATCGCCCATTAAGCTATTAAATAATAACGTTAAACGTTGATCACCTGAACTGCTTTTATCAATATTTAATACTTTTAAGGCTTGCATTTCAGGGGTTATGTTTAATACTTGTCTGCTATCAAAATACATCTTCTCAATAACAGACCAAAATGGTTCACCATCTAATTTATCTATAAAGTGGTTTTTACATAACGCTTTAAAATCATCAAGTGACTTAAGGCTCTTTTCAAGCTCTAGATCATGTAATGATTTAATGAAAAAACCAACTACAACTTCCCAATCATACTTATTATTAGCACTATTAGCTGAAACAGGAAAATAGCTAGCAGCACTATTATTTTTAGGTGTTAACTCTTCTGATAATGGCATTTATTAATCCTTACTAACCATAATGTCGTCTTCCTCAAGCTCTAGATTATATTTACCATCAATACCTGTAATTACTATTTCTGTAGCGGCCTTAGCTTGATGAATTATCTCCGAAGTTAATTCTTCTAAAAGGACCACTGAATTTTTATCGTGCTTATTAGGGCGATATCCATTGTTTATATTGATGAGTAGAGATAAAAGATTAATATTTATTGGCAGTTTAAATTTTTTATCTTTAAGTTTTAAATGTGCAATAAAAAATGCGCTACTGGAGGTCGTTGAAGTTGAAATAGATTTATAATCCATTGTTAAATCAGCAGGTGCTGCGATTTGGTAATCACCAAAATCTGACAGTAAAAAGAATTTTTTACCTAGTTTTGGTGCATTGCGATTTATATAGCGGCGAATAGCTGCAATCAGGGTATCCCTATAAAATAATTTTAAATTATTTTTTTGATTACTTTCACCATTATGAGACTTATGTAATTGGTGAACTGATATGTAATTTTCGATTAGTGGATCGTTAAAATCAACTGAAAACTTTTTATGATAATTATTCGCAAAATCATCATATCTAAGTAGAAAAAATAAACGTAAATACTGTGCAGCATTTTCGAAATATATAGTACCTAGTTTATTTAAACCACTTTTGAAAGCTTCAAAATCGATGTCAGGCAAACCTAAGTCGTAGGCAAGAATAAAACGATCTAATTCCTTAGTGCGGAGATGGGATGGGTCAAAATTTTCAATTTTATTCGCAAGTTCATTCCCTCCCCCCGCAAATAAATTGTCGAATAAATATCCATCACCTGATAAAAGTTCATGAATAAAATCGAGTAACGAGCGAGCTGTTAAAAACTGTTCTCTCATTAAACGAGCTTGAAATAACAAATCTATTATAACTTTTTGGACAGAGGGTAAGCTTAGCAATTCAAAGTTAGTGATTAAACGTAAGGTTGTTTGATCATTTTTTTTAATCTTTTCATGATCAAGAATTCGACGAAAGATGTTATTTTCTTTCCGTGTAATTCGCTCCAATAATTTTTTTGCAAAATCACAATTATAACCATCGTCATCTATTATGAATTTGGGATAATCTTCAAAATTTATAAATATAGCAGTGTCGTCCTGCACATCCTTATTTTCAATATATGCTCTAATTTTATTACGAATAAAATGATTTTGACCTTCTTCTGCATAATTACCAAGCATCCCAGCATTGATACCTACGACTAAAGGCGTATTTGTTGTTTCAAACTCGTTAAATACTTTATCGAGTGTTTGGATAGCGGTGCCATGGGGATCGAAACTATGCGTAGCATCTAAATGAAATTTAATTTGAAAGCCAAAATGCTCTTTAGCTTTAGTTAATAGTTCTGACTTACCATCACCACTACTACCACACAGAAAAAGAACTTTTTTATTACTATTTTCAAACGAACTAATGATTTTATTTACTGCTGTTTCAATTGGCATTTGGATATAAAGATAAGATTTAATTTCATCCTGTAATGAATCTGCAGGATCTAGTCTTTCTGTTGATACTGCATATGATGAAGAATTAGACATCACTCTAAGCGCGGTTCGAAGATCTATCAAAATAAGAAATCCCTAACTTAAATGTGTAAATAAAATGAATTAATATTAGTTAAAATTCATATTAGCAACATATTTATAAAAATAAAGGTTATAAAACTGAGTTTTAGCGACTTTGATATCAAAATTTTATAACAAACAATAACCCGATTAAAAAACAAACTAAGTTGTTAAATATTGGTTAAATGTTATTTGCTGTTTTCGATATTTTTTTAAGTTTGAAATAAACCGACTATAAAAAGTGACTTTAGCGTAATGAAATATTACTCACGATACTGAAGTCCTAGTTCCTTTGATTCGGTAATTTGGCTGACGTTTGAGCGGGAATTTAGGTTGTCATTTTATGATTTGATGTCGTTATTTATATCACTTGGGTTGTACGTGACTGAGCACAGCCAACGAGATTGAAGTCTCGGTCTTTTTAGTCAGGTCATTTGGCTCAAAATAACATGGGGTTATAACGTTATTTGATATGTAATTTGTGCATGCCAGCGTTAACGAGGGCTTTGGCTTTTACCTTGGCTTTATGTGCTTTTATGCAAACAACGTTAATTGAACAATGACACAGCGAAGCTTTAAGTAATTTGCCTGACTTTTTATTATCAAACATATTGTATTTATGATTGTTAATATTAGCGACAAACTCTTTACAGGCTTCTTGCAGATTATAACGGTAATCGTTATGTAGATGCGCAGAATGAAAGCAGGCGCTTAAGTAGAGGTTGGTTTTATTACAATGCTCACAATAGAATCGAGGACGATATTTTCCAGAATTGATACAGCGTATAAGTTCAAAGTTATATTTCATATTGTCCTTTTCTGTATTGTTATCGGTATTGCATCATGCCAATGCGTTTGAAATTGCACTATTAAAATTAAACTATTTAGCTTAAATGTGCAATTTCAAGCGTTGAAAATCATGATTGAATCGTGATTGAATCGTGATTACATGATCCATTTCCACCAAATAAACACAGCTAAAAATCCGAATAGGTAGACAAGTCCAATCCAACTCAGTGCTTTCATTCTTGGTGTCAGCGCAAGTCTTCCCTTGAGGTTTGCACTTACAATTAATCGATAATTCAGCACGGCAAAGATAGGTGTCGTGATGAAAGCAAGGATCATCGCAAAGTTTAACATGGTGATGAGTTGTGCCGTGAAGAACAATAACACCACCATGCCCGCTACCCCAATCACGCCCATCCAGTTGTTATGGTATTTGGGTTGATCAAGCGATTTCTTTTGCAGTAATAATTGTGCTTCTGAAAGTACGCGTGCATAGCCATCTATCACTGTAATAGTACTACCGAAAATACAAAAGAAGGCAATCACTGCAATCAGGTAACGTGACCATTCACCAATGGTTGAAGCATATAAGCTAACCAGTTGATGTGAGAAACCGATACCCGATTTCGCCAGTTCTTGGCCGCTACCATTAAGCACTAACGCACCTAATGCTAGAAATACAACAGCCAGTAACGCAGTGCCGATATAACCAACGTTGAAGTCAAATAATGCTTCTTGTTCGGTTACATTTTTTTGTGTTCTTTGGTTTTTTAACCACATTGAAGTAATCGATGACACTTCAATTGGCCCAGGCATCCACCCCATCATGATGACGATAAAACCAATCGATGCGATATCCCAAATGGTAGGAGATTGATAATCAGCAGGTGCAACGGCGCCATTACCAAATGCAACAATAACAGCACAAACCGTTGCAATAACTAGCGTGATCATAATAACTTTAGAGATAGTATCTAGCGCACGATATTGTCCTGCAAACAGAATCGCTAAACAAATCGCTAATATAATGCCGGCATTGACGGTAATTGAGACTTCAAAGGGTGAAAAATAACTCAATAAGCTCGCACTAAACATCAGTAAAGCTGCGGTACTAACAATCGAGGCGACGATGGTCAATCCAGTATAAACCCAGAGATAACCACGGCCCATTAGGCTATACCCTTCGACTAGGCTTTTGCCCGTTCCCATGGTGTATTGAATACCAGCACGAAAAAATGGATATTTAAATAAGTTAACTAACAGAATGACAACGGCAAGTTGCCAACCATATATAGCGCCGGCTTTTGTTGATGAAACGAGATGTGAACCACCGACAGCGGCTGTTGCCATCATGATGCCAGGGCCAAAGCTATTGATAAGATCTTTTATGCGATTACTGTTTTTAATGGGACTCGTCGCTACGTTTTCCATGTAATGTCCTTGTTGCTAGTCGTTAATAGTCGTGTTTTATATGTATTAATCACGGGTTTATTATCATTATTATGCGATTGATTATCGGTTTGAAATGTAACAAAAGAGTAACATATTGCGGTATTTAATTGTTTAACTAGTTCAAACAATTAAACAATTATTTTGTTTCGTTATAAAGGTTAGCAGTTAGAACGAATAAAGCGGGTTAATTGAATTGAAATTGCGCATATCGACTCATAGTAATTATGATGCGCAATTTCATTGTTTCAGTTAACTAAATTAACCATTTCCACCAGATAAAGACGGCAAGAAATCCGAATAGGTAAATAAGACCAAGCCAACTGAGCGCTTTCATACGAGGGCCTAGTGCTAATGCACCAGTTAAATTCGCTTTAATAATGAGGCGATAATTTAAGTATGCAAAGGCTGGTGTAGTGATAAATGCAAGGATCATTGCGAAGTTCAACATGGTCATAAGCTGCGCAGTAAAGAACAATAAAATAACCATCGCAATTGCACTACAAACGGCCATACAACCATTATGATATTTTGTTTGACCTAGTTCTTTTCTGACAATTAATAGATGTGCTTCTGATAATGAACGACAGTAACCATCGATAACCGTAATGGTACTTCCAAAAATACATAAAAAAGCAACAACGGCAATCAGGTAACGCGACCATTCACCAATGGTGATTGCATACATGCTAACCAGTTGATGTGAGAAACCAATCCCTGAATTACTAAGTGTTTCACCATTACCATTTAACACCAATGCGCCCAATGCAAGAAAAACAACAGCAAGTAATGCAGTACCAATATAACCAACATTAAAATCAAACATTGCACTTTTATCGGTCACAGTTTGTTCTTTACGTTGATTTTTAAGCCACATTGACGTTAAGGTCGACACTTCTATCGGACCGGGCATCCACCCCATCATTATTACGATAAAACCAATGGCAGACATATCCCAAATCGTTGGTGGTTCGAATTCAGCGGGTGCAACGGCTCCGTTGCCAAAGGCTACAATCGCAGCAGTCACTGTCGCAACCACTAAGATCAACATAATTACTTTTGAGATGGTATCGAGCGCTTTATACTGCCCTGCAAATAAAATAGCTAAACAAATAACCAATATGATACCAGCATTGGCTGTCATCGACAGTTCAAAGGGGGAAAAGTAACTGAGTAAACTTGCGCTGAACATTAATAGTGCCGCAATACTTACAATTGTTGCGATCGTCATCAGAATCGCATACACCCAGAGGTATCCGCGTCCCATATCGCTGTAACCTTCGATCAGGCTTTTACCTGTGCCCATCGTGTATTGCACTGCCGCGCGGAAAAATGGATATTTAAATAAATTTACCAGCAGAATAATTGCCGCCAGTTGCCAGCCATAAATTGCACCTGCTTTTGTTGATGCGACAAGATGTGAGCCACCGACCGAAGCCGTTGCCATCATAATTCCGGGGCCAAAGCTATTTATTAGATCCTTCACCTTGGCGGTTCGTGGAACGGGTCCCGCCGTTGCGACATTTTCCATGCAATTTGTCCTTTTTTGTTAGATATTATTGAGTAGTTTACTTAGCTTTCGTAAAAGTTCGTGCTACTACATTGAAGAATTTTAGTGCTTTTCTTTATGTTTTTTGTAGAAATGAGAGAAAGGCACTTTTAAAATCGGAGAATTAGTATAATAAATATGCATAAGGTTTGCTTGGAAAAGTTCAACTTATTTTTATATTTTTTAAATTTATTTTATTATTTAACCACTTACCGATAAATTTATTTTTTGATGTCGTAAGCAAGATATATTTACAGTGGTTTTTTCTTATTATTTTCGCTGTCAATATGTCGAAAATAGCAATGTATACACGCAACCAAAACCACAGCACTGAAATCGATGCGCTAAATATTGCTTTAAGCGCTGAATGCTTTTCGGACCGGCAAACTTGGTGCGCACAGCACACCCTACATGCTACTAATTAAAAACACCTCATGCTTCGCATAATATATCGACTAAAGTCGACGCCCCAAGGACACGGTTTACAAAACGGTGCGCTAGTAACAAAACAACTGGGGCAGCGACTTCAGTCGCTCGTTTTGGGAAAGCAGCCTGCTTGTATAGTAAGTTGACTATATAATTTGAGCGATAGAAAGCTTTAGGGATTGGCAAACTTGGGCCGCGCAGCACACCCTACATGATGATTTCAAAGAAACACGTCATGCATTGCATGATATGTCGACTAAAGTCGACGCCCCAAGGATATGGTTTACAAAACGGTGCGCTAGTAACAAAACAACTGGGGCAGCGACTTCAGTCGCTCATTTTGAGGAAACAGCTTGCAAGGTAAGTTGACTAAATTTTATTTGAGCATTGAACAGCTTTCGGGATTAGTCGAACTTGGTGCGCGCAGCACACCCTACATGATGATTTCAAAGAAACACGTCATGCATTGCATGATATGTCGACTAAAGTCGACGCCCCAAGAATATGGTTTACAAAACGATGCGTTAGCAACAAAACAAATTATTATAATATTTGGGGCAGCGACTTCAGTCGCTCATTATGAGGAAACAGCTTGCAAGGTAAGTTGACTAAATTTTATTTGAGCATTGAACAGCTTTCGGGATTAGTCGAACTTGGTGCGCGCAGCACACCCTACATGATGATTTCAAAGAAACACGTCATGCCTTGCATGATATATCGACTAAAGTCGACGCCCCAAGTATATGACTTGTAAAACGATGCGTTAGTAACAAAACAAATCAATATCGTCATTTGGGGCAGCGACTTCAGTCGCTCATTTTAGAAAAGCAGCCTGCTTGCATGATAAGTTAACTAATATAATTTGGGAGTGGCAATGTATAGTTTAAAGTATTAATGACAAGCTTTGGTGTACGAGGTGTACACCAAAGTTTGTAGGACAATTAAAATGCGGCTTCGATGGTACCGTGAAATGTTTTTTGTAAAAACATTTGGATAGGCTCAGATTGGTAGATTTCTACGAATTTTTTATAATCCGCATTATCTTTATCTTTTTCACGTGTCGCGATAACCATAACGGCAAGCGGTGCATCTTTTGGCTCAAGGTAAATCCCTTGTTTATTAGGATCTAAGCCCGCAGACATCACATAGTTCATTGTAATCGCAGCAGCATCAACATCATCAAGGCTTCTTGGTAATTGTGCAGCTTCAATTTCGATAAATTTTAGGTTTTTTGGATTTTCTACAATATCGCCAATGGTCGCTTTATAACCCACACCTTCTTTTAGTGTGATTAGTTTTGCATCCGCTAACAATAGTAATCCTCTACCACCATTAGTTGGGTCATTTGGAATAGCAATTTCAGCTCCCTCAGGTAGATCACTAAGTGCGCCATATTTATTTGAGTAAATTCCCATGCGCATTAAAATTGATTTACCGATAGAAACAAGGTTTGTATCGTTATTATTGTTGTAGTTCGTTAAAAATGGTTGATGTTGGTAGCTGTTGATATCAATGCTGCCATCGGCTAATGCTGAATCAGGCGTGATATAATCGGAAAATTCAACAAGCTCTACTTTTATGCCCTGCTCTGCAGCAACTCTTGCAACTTCTTCAACAACCTGTGCGTGTGGTCCAACAGTTGCTCCGACTTTTAACACTTTACTTTCTTCTTGGCCACAAGCAGTTAAGCCAACAACCAGTAAAGTACCAAGTATCCATTGGCTTACTTTTTTAATTTGTTTCATTACTTTCTCCATATTCAAGTCAAAACAGACGTTTGGACATCTAAACGTCCGAGACATCATATCTGTACTGATTCAATATGCAAAGTATTTTTTGTTTTTAATACCAATATCAATAATAAAATAAATGAAATAGTGTAGGAAAAGTGATAAACAAGAAGGTATTGCCCAAGCGATTAGACACTTGGGCTAAACAGCGTTATTTTTCAAACTGTTCTGTAAACGCAATAATTCGTTGTGCATTCATTCCGCGATCGCCTCGCCCAATACGCGATACACTGCGAATATCAACGCGACTGCCATTATCGATTTTAACTACTTGCACCACGACATCGTCGGCAAAATTAAAGAAACGGGTACGAGCTGTGCTTTCAAAATGGTAAAGGGTTGGATCGGTGCTCACCATTTCCCATCCCATTGATGATGCGATATTCAACGCTTTTTCATAGGCTTTATCGGGTGAAAGAGTTGTTATAATCGGTTTGATTGAAGGAAAAGCAGTCAGTTGCTGATCTGCAACTTCTTGCCCGCCATAAACTAATGAATTTTTTGCCCCTGGACGCGATTCATTGAGGAAAATAAATTCTGGCGGATTAGAGACATTGGTCGTGATATCGTGGATGGGAGGATAACGAACCGGTGTAACGAAAAAATTCATAATGGTCGTGCTGAGAATAACTAAACCGAGCACTAATGCAAACAGTGGTTTAATAACATGGCTTTCTTCATTGTTTTTTATAATGTTATAAAGAATTCCGAATATTGAAATAGCAACAACGCCCCAGCCAATGTAGTCGTTATATTGGCGACTTGCTGCAAATCCCACAATCGGTTCCCAAAATCCTAAGGATGAACCAAAAACCATAATAGCAGCTGCAGATATCGCTAATAATGCAATCGATAATATCGTGTCATTCAGTGTAGAGTTACTCATAGGGTCATTCATCCTTTATTTAGCCTTGAATATACTAATACCAATCGTAATAATTAGCTGATCTATTTTGCTGGTTAAAATAGTTTATTTCTTTGTTGAAAGTTTCGTTAAGGAAACAACCATTTACATCAACTTTCGCCTCAAACTAAACCATTTTTCCAGCGCAAAATTTAGATCACATATTTAATACAATTGGTATAATTTGGTAAATCGTATTGATACTTGTTAACAATAGCAAATTAAAGTTAACGCAAGGTTAATAACACATTAAAAACCAACCAACTCTCCATTTTTATAGCGTTGGTGAATGTTCAGCTCGCTACGATTTGGCGATCTTTCACTTTACGCTAAGTATAGACTTTATAATATGACCTATTCCTTTTTATTATTGGTACGCGTGACCTCTCCACAAAAACCACTCAAAGTGATAATGTGAAGAAATAGATGTAGGGTGTGCTGCGCGCACCAAAATATAAATGGATATACTATTAACGAATCAGTTTTAAGCCCGCCGGTAGCCCTTCACCGTATACTTTTTTAGTTTCGGCTTCATCTAGCTCTTTAACCGTTTCAATCATTTCAATCCAACTCTCTGGCGCTTTAATTTGCACTAATTTTTTCACAACCTTGGTACGCCATTGATCATCTATATCGCGGCTACGATCACCACACATACGCGTCATTAATACGGCTGCAAAAGCGGCTTGTCTGTTTTTCTTCCAATCGTGCTTTAATATCGTCGGCAACCAATGTTGAACCAATTCCTTATCAATCACATTATGCAAACTACCATTAAATGGAATACGTGATGCGATACGACCGACCGCCCACCAACTGGTGATAGTTTCCGATGCTTTTTCAAGTCGTTTTAAAAACCATTCACAAATTTGTATTTTTTGTTCACTCGGCAAATATTCGAGTGAGGCGGCTAATTTCACCATATCCTCATAGGCTTTTTGTTTAGCTTCTGCTTGTAATTTCCGACTCGTTAATGCAGCAGGATTTAAATACGGGCTAATATCGTCAAATAGCTGTAGTTGCTGTGCTTCATTCAATCCACCTGCAGCTCGACGCCAGAATGTCCACCAATCAATCCATACTTGGGTTTTTTGGTTAAATTGAATGCCCTGCTGATACAATGCCCAAACCTGTTCAATTCGCCATTCATCGATCGGATAACCAAACCCCGGACGTAATCCAAATCCCGCTAAATTAAACCATAAACGTTCGTGTACATCGGAACGACGACGATGATTTTCATCACTGAGTAATTTATCAAACATCGCACGTAACACTGGCACTTCCCAGGTATCGCGTTTACCAAGTAGTTTTTCAAGATCAATACGTAATGTTTTAACTGCCTTTGGATTAACTTGTTTTTTACTGTCGCCAAATACGTCGTCAATTTTTTCAATGGCTTGTTCAAAATTAGCAGGAAGCTCGGCTATTTCATGATTGTTTCGTTGTGATGAAAGTTGTTTACGTATTTGAAATTCAACTAACCAACGCTGATTGTTATCACCCACACATTCGATATTTAATGTGCCCACTTCGGTTAAGGTTGTTGCTAATGACACCGCAACGGAATCACTTTCAGTTTTGTCTAGCACGGCAACCAATGGCGGTAGTGAAATAAAATGTTGTTCATTTAACATTTGCTCATCAATCGTAATGATTTCGCCGGCTTGATAATCGTGATCGGCATTACTAGAGTACAAATGAAATTGAACTGGTTCTCCTAATCTTAAGGAGAACTTTTGTTGCACTAGGATAAGTTCATGCGCTTCTTCGGTTCCCTTCGGCATAATACAGATTGCTTGTTTATCGTCGCCCTGTTGGTCCAGTAACAGGAAAAATGTACGTGCAGAACCACCACCGATTTTAAGTTGTGCACCACGCAGCGCTTTTGCGTAGGCAACTGCGCCCTGTGCAACGGCTAAATTAGGGGTATTATTTTCAAGGCGCGTTACAGATTGCCCACGCCATTTCCCTAAAACAGACAGAGAGCGTTCACTTAATATCGTACTGTTAAACACTCCACCATTAAATAACACGGCATCTGGGACAGGATTAAGTATCGTGGGATCGTTTTCTAAGGCTGAGACACATGCACTGTGATGATCCGCAATAAATTCTGCGAGGTACTTACTAACAGCAGGATCCGACGCATAGGGAAGTCCAAATTCAACCACGCCACTGCGACGCGCTAATGGACGTTCATTAAAATCGATAATTGGAAAGAAGCCATCTAAGGCGATATCTCTAACTTCCTGTTGCGACAATTCACAACTTTTAGCACCACCAATCAATCTAGCGCCACTTCCTAACACGGTGACTTTGGCACTGTCTGGCGCATTTTCACTAAGCAGTAATTCTTTAGCAATACGCGTTTGTTGAATTAGTTGCGATAAGCTCGCAGCACTTAACTTCTTAGATGAACGGTCACCATTAATGTTTTTTTCTGCAATATGCGCTAATGCGAGATCAACATTATCTCCCCCTAGCATCAGGTGATTACCGACACCAACACGGGTTAATTCAAGTCGTTTATCCTTTGCCTGTGTGACTTTAATTAAACTAAGATCCGTTGTCCCACCGCCAATATCGCATACCATCAGCAATTTAATTTTACTTAATTGGGACTGAACATCATCCCCTTGACGCGCATACCAGTCATAACAAACCGCCTGCGGTTCTTCGAGTAAACGTATCTTTTTAAATCCTGCACGCTCAGCTGCTTCAGCTGTTAAGGCACGTGCACCTTCGTCAAAAGAAGCAGGAATAGTAATGACGACATCTTGATCTTCCATCAATGCATCGGGATGTTCAATATTCCAGGCATTTCGTACATGGAATAAATAACTGGCAGAAGCTAATACCGGCGATACTTTTTCTACGCCTTCCGCGCCAGACCAAGGTAAAATATCAGCGCTTCGATCAACTTGTTGATGAGAAAGCCAGCTTTTAGCGCTGACCACTTGACGGCCGTCAACCTTCGCCCCTAATTCACGTGCCCATTCACCAATAACCACCTGTGCCAATTCTCCTTCCAAACGAGGAGATGAATAACTTGGATCGCGATCCCACGGCAATAACAGATCGTCAGGATTAACCTCACCATTGGTTGGATGATAACGGAACGAAGGTAATTGTGGGCGTTTAGCAACTTCACCAGGGGCGACTAATTGCTCGATATCGAAAATTGCACAATTATCAGGTGTTAGTGGCTTGTTCATCTCAGCAAAAGCGACAACGGTATTGGTTGTACCGAGGTCGATACCAATTAAGTATTTAGGTGTTTTTGAAGTCATATTTTTACTTATTTTGATTGAAGGCAAGTAAGGTGATTAATGTACCCAAGTAATTTATCGTATTTGTTATTTTAGGATATAGCTAAATGTAAAACATGGTGCGCACGGCACACCCTACACGCAAATCATCACAGGAATTTCAGTCCCGCTAGTTGTTTTGGCGTCACCAAACTCACCACATATTTTGAGGCGTCGACTTCAGTCGACCTTTCATGCAAAACATGATGTTATTTTCCAATCTGAGCGACTAAAGTCGCTGCCCCAAGTAATTTATCGTATTTGTTATTTTAGGATATAGCTAAATGTAAAACATGATGCGCACGACACACCCTACACGAAAATCACGACAGGAATTTCAGTCTCGCTAGTTGTTTTGGCGTCACCAAACTCACCACCTATTTTGGGACGTCGACTTCAGTCGACCTTTCATGCAAAGCATGATGTTATTTTCCAATCTGAGCGACTAAAGTCGCTGCCCCAAGTAATTTATCGTATTTGTTATTTTAAGATATAGCTAAATGTAAAACATGGTGCGCACGACACACTCTATAAGCAAATCACGACAGGAATTTCAGTCCCGCTAGTTGTCTTGGCGTCACCAAACTCACCACCTATTTTGGGGCGTCGACTTCAGTCGACCTTTCATGCAAAACATAATGTTATTTTCCAATCTGAGCGACTAAAGTCGCTGCCCCTGTTATGATTGATTTAGGCCCCGAAACGTCAGTCGCGTACATCCAACTCAATCTGCCAACGCTCAGCTTGGCCATTTGCATCTTTACTGTTTACTGAAATGGCTTCAAGTTTTAAGGTTCCCACTTCAGTAACCGTTGCCATCAAGCGAACAGGCACTACTTCACCAGCGCGACGACCTTCAACGGGCAATGTTGCTTGTAATTCTGGCAGCTCTTCTAATTCGCCCTCTTGCCAATAATCAAGCTGTGTACCCGCTTCATCATGACGGCGAGTTGTTGAGCCAAAGAAACGGAAATTAACCGGTTCCCCAACCACTAAACCAAATTCAGCAGAACCAGCTTGCGTTTGAGAGCCTTCTTCCATGCCAAATGGCGCAATACATAATGCTTCCAACGGCGGCTCCATTCCAGGAATAGCAGGCATCGCACTTTCGATACCAACATAATAGGTTGTGGCTAAACCTCCACGAATACGAACGCCTTTGCCTTTTTTAACAAAGCCGTAATAACTCGCGCCACTTGCTACTGCAAGATCGAGATCCGAATCAGCTAAGAGCCGTGCTTTTTCTGCACCGGAATCAGTTAACCACTGATTTATAATTGAAAGTGTTCGTTCAGCTAACGCCGGGGCTTTTAATACACCACCGTTAAATAAGATCGCAGAGGGTTTAATAAACTCAGGTATATTTTGACCAAAATTGCCCGCCAAGGGATCCGCAGAAAAATGCTGCTCATCTGAAGAAGTATTACCCAACAAATCATCCGCCGCATCAACTTGACGGCTAAGAAATGCTGCAAGATGACGAGAAACAGCAGGGTCCTGTGCGTACGGCAAACCTTGTTGCGTTAATGCACCACGTCGCGCTGCACGAGGATGTTCATCAATAGCCACTTTTGGAAAGAAGCCTTCAACGAGGGTTTGACGAACTTCTTCACGAGTTAATTCTGTACGTAATGTATTTCCAAATAATTTAGATCCTCGGCTTGGAACAGTAATTGGAACACTGTGAACATCATTATCGAGCAATAATTTTTCCTTCGCATCGCGACACGCTTGAGTAATCGCTTGAATTTGCCAAGGTTGTAAATCTTTGCCCTGCTCTGCTAATTTTGCTTTAACCCGATAGGCCATGGCTAAATCCATATTATCACCACCGAGTAATATATGCTCACCAACCGCTACACGATTCAAGGTTAAATTACCGTCTTCTTCCGTAACCGCCACTAATGATAAATCCGTTGTACCACCGCCCACATCGACCACTAAAATGATATCACCGACATTGACTTGATCACGCCATGCTTCACCACAGGCATGGATCCAGTTGTAAACAGCAGCTTGGGGTTCTTCGAGCAAGGTTAATTTATTTATATTTAAACGTTTTGCAGCTTCGGCAGTTAATTCTCGTGCTGCAGGGTCAAAGGAAGCCGGAATCGTTATTGTGACGTCTTGCTCCGCAAGAGGTGATTCAGGAAATTGATGTTCCCATGCTTCACGCAAGTAATTAAGGTATTCAAAGGTAGCTGTCACGGGAGATATTTTTGTTACTTCTTCCGGACTACCCGCAGGTAAAAAAGCTGCATGGCGATCGATGCCGCTATGACATAACCAACTTTTTGCACTACTTACTAAACGAATCGGTGTTTTACTGCCTAGTTCTCGCGCAATACTACCGGCAATCACACTTGGATTCGTATTCCAAGGTAAGGCAATATCAGTTGTATTTAATTCCGATTCGTGTGGCATATAAATAAATGAAGGCAGTTGTGATTTTTCTTCTATTACGCCAGGCTGAGTTAACTGTGGAATCCCCATTGTGATTAATTCAGGTTGCACACTCGGATCCTCCGATACCTGACTAAGATCTAAATAAGAAAGCACACAGTGCGTTGTACCTAGATCAATACCAATGGAGTAACGTGCAGTGTTATTTACTGTTTCGTTCATAGTTCAACCTCTGCTGCTGCAACGATAGATGTATCATGCCCTTCCGCTAATTTAGGTAATTTAACGTCAGTCACTTTCCAGCCTTTATGCACTAACGTACCAGTAAAAGGCGCATTCCCAACAACGTTACCCGTTAGACGAACCTCTGACGCATTGAAACCTTCAGCTAAGGTGACTCGGCTTTCTTCTTCTTCGGTGCGAACAGATTCAAGCGTAAAATAGTTATTCAATGTTTTTTTGCTACCTTCGTGCACAACACGTGCTGCGGCACCAATATCTGCGTCTGAATATTCAGATAAATCTTCCTGAACAAAATCGATAAAACGTGCATCTTGCTGTAACAAAGAAAGTAACTGTAACGCCGCATCGGCAGTCGCTTCTTTTAACTGAACCGGTGCTTCTTTAACGGACGCTTCTTTTATTAATGTTTCAACAATTTCAGGTTGTTCTCCGGCCTCTTTTATCTCATCAATAATGGGATTCGCAGTCTCGTCATTGACGGGTGATTTCGATTTGGTGATATATAAGATGAAGAATAACACGGTTAATATCGCTAACCCTAAATGCAACATATCGATAGTCACTGGAAATTCATTTAAATTTATGTTCATTTTAATTCCTAATAATGATTCAAACATTTAATTACTGTTGGTTAAAAATTAACTGAAAAGCTACCTCAAACCGATTAATGCGCTTATTGTAGGGTGAAACGCATCAATAATAAAATCAAATCAATCCCTTGGCTGATAAGAAGTGATTTTTTATCTGATTAAAGGTCAATTTTTATCCTTCATGCTAAATTATTCTAATTCATTCTATTTTGTTATACTCCTCGGCTATTTTAGGCCTGTTCTAAGTATATGTTTTCCTTTAATATGCTCCGCTAGTCTATTTTATTAATATTAGGATTTTTATGAAACTTTACAAAAATTTATTCGTGGCTGCTTTACTTGCAGTAACAACCTTCATCACATTGCCTGTTTCTGCTAAAGAACAAGTAAAAGTAGGCATGTCAGGCCGTTATATTCCTTTCACTTTTTCTGAAAATGATGTGTTACAAGGTTTTGATGTTGATGTTTGGAACGAAATCGGTAAACGTGCTGATTTTGACGTTGAATTTGTAATCTCAAGTTTTTCTGGTTTATTTGGTATGTTAGAAGCGGGTCATATCGACACGATTTCAAACCAAATCACCATTACACCTGCACGTTTAGAGAAATACGCATTCTCTATTCCTTATGTTATCGATGGTGCACAACTAGTGGTTAAAAAAGATCGTAATGACATCCACACAGTTGAAGATTTAAAAGGTAAAAAAGTAGCGGTAAACCTAGGCAGTAATTTTGAACAAATTTTACGTAAACTAGATACAAATAATGACATCAACATCATTACTTACGAAACAGGATTTGTACACGATGTAATGCTAGGTCGTATCGATGCATTTCTAATGGACCGTACAGGATCTTCTGCATTAATCAAAAAATCGAACTTACCATTAAAACTAACTGGTGAGCCGATTGAAAAACTTGAGAATGCGTTACCGTTCCTTAAAACACCTTCACAAATCGCATTACGAGATAAAGTAAATGTAGCGCTAACAAGCATGAAAGAAGATGGCACATTAGCGAACATCTCTATCAAATGGTTAGGCTCTGACGTAACTAAATAATTAATATTGTTATCTCCTCAGGCAATGACATGCATTGCTTGAGGAATTTTTTAAATTAACAAGAGCAGTTTCTATGCAAGCATCACTCGATTTCGACTATATTTTAAACCTTTTCCCTATTTTATTTAAATATTTAGGCGTTACCATGGAAATGGCGCTGTTAGGGTTTTTCTTTGCATTAATTATTTCAGTTGTTATCGCTGTTATACGTGTATTTCAATTGCCAGTGTTACATCAATTAGCGGGATTATTTATCTCCTTTTTCCGTGGGACACCGCTACTTGTTCAACTATTTTTATTCTATTACGGCCTACCACAAATATTCCCCATTCTCGCAAGTTTCGACGCATTTACCGCAGCAGTCTGTGGTTTGTCACTACATTTTGCGGCTTACATGGCGGAAAGTATTCGTGCTGCTATTTTAGGTATTGATAAAAGCCAAATGGAAGCTTGTTATAGTGTCGGCATGACCCGCCTACAAGCAATGTATCGTATTATTCTGCCACAAGCATCACGTGTCGCGACCCCTTCTTTAATGAACTATTTTATCGATATGATTAAAAGTACTTCACTGGCGTTTACCTTTGGTGTGGCAGAAATCATGGCGAAAGCACAAATGGAAGCAGCATCTACCTTTAAGTTTTTTGAAAGCTTTTTAGCCGTTGCCGTTATTTACTGGGTGGTTGTTATCTTTTTTACCCGTATCCAAGCAATTTTAGAAAACCGTCTTAACAGGGCTTACTAATGATAAAAGTACAGAATTTAACAAAAACCTTTGGTGACCTAACTGTTTTAAAATCAATTTCCTTTGAACTTCAGCCCAGTGAAATTGTTGCCATTATTGGCCCTTCTGGTACAGGTAAATCAACACTATTACGTTGCTTAAATTACCTTGAAACACCAACATCAGGCACAATTCAAATTGGTAGTGTTGCGGTTGAAGCAGAAAAAGCAACGGGTAAAGAAATCACCAACTTACGTAAGCAAAGTAGTTTTGTTTTCCAAAACTATTCACTCTTTGCCAATAAAACCGCATTAGAAAATGTAACCGAAAGTTTAATCACCGTCTGGAAAGAACCTAAATTAGCCTCAATCAAAAAAGCTGACGATATCCTTGCTCAAGTTGGGCTAGCAGATAAAAGAGATCAATACCCTTCTCAACTTTCTGGCGGTCAACAGCAACGCGTAGGCATTGCCAGAGCAATGGCCTGCAAAGGTGAAGTTATCTTATTTGATGAACCAACATCGGCATTGGATCCGGAATGGGTTGATGAAGTACTCGCTGTAATTAAACAATTAGCTGAACAAAAACAAACCATGATAATTGTGACTCATGAAATGCAATTTGCACGTGAAGTTGCAGATCGCGTTATCTTTATGGAAGGTGGCAATATTGTTGAACAAGGTCCTCCTTCACAAATTTTTGAGAACCCACAAAATCAACGGACTAAAGAATTTGTTGCACGTTCAACTAAAGGATTCAATTAAATACCGGTTTATCGAGGTTATGGCTATAAAAGTGTAATTTATAGGCATCAACTTGGTGCCTATAAATGTGCTCTACACCACATTTATTTGACTAAATAGCCTTAAAATTTACGTGACCTTTTCGCCTGTGAATTGGATCACTGAAAGAAATTCAATAGCGCATTACTATTACCTTCGATGACAAATCATCACTATGCTGAGTGTTTGTTAGTAGTGGTGTTCTTTTTTCATTATTCCTTTAGCACGATTTCGTGACGCGACTTTTTAGTCGCGTTTTTTTTAACTAAAATTCCTTAATAATCAGGGCTTAATTGAGTTTACGTTCTCAACAATCACCCATATTAATTTTCAATTTATTACCTACCCATATCACTGTAAATAAACTTAAATAGCTAAAAACATGATTCAATAAACAATAAAAATCACCACCAAAGCAGGTATAACCTAGTAACCAATCAATTCAATAAATGACTTCGATTTACCAACCAAATAACAATAGCTTAAGTTTTAATTTTGATGTTTAAAATACCAATAGCTGTTAAAATTATTAGATATTAATTTGTTCACCGTTTAACCACACTTTTAGGAATTAAAATGAAAAGACTATCGGGATTAATCATCTTTATATGCTTCATGTTTGGCGTTATGTCTCTCCATGCCGCTGACTTAAAAACAACACAACAAAAAGCACAACAAGGCGATGCCCAAGCGCAAGCTGAGCTAGGTGAAATGTACTTAAATGCCCGTGGTGTCAAACGTGATGAAGAACAAGCAAGTGCATTATTTATAAAGTCAGCACAACAGGGAAACCCTGCCGGTCAGTTCTTTTTAGGGCATGTCTACGATACCGGTGCTGGCATTATGCAAAATGATGAATTGTCTTTTGAATGGTATAGCAAATCAGCGAACCAAGGCTACTTTGCTGCACAGCTTGAATTAGGTAAGTTATACTACCAACAACATGATTATGCTTTAAGTGAAGAGTGGTTAAAGAAAGCCGATGCACAAACAAAAAATAATGGCGCTCCAAAGGCATTACTAAAAAAACTAATCAGAGAGACGACCACCTTTAAAACAAAACTAGCAGAGGCTGAACAGGGAGATGTCGATGCACAGGATTTAGTGGGCACTTTATATAGTCTAGGACGTGGTGTTAAGCCTGATGACAAAAAAGCAATGGACTGGTTCCTAAAAGCAATCAAACAAGGAAATACCACTTCATTAAAAGGCTTACGCAGTATTGCACAGCATGATGTAGAAGCACAATTTATATTAGGCAAACTCTATACTGGTCAATCGGGTGTGCTCGAAGATAACAATATCGCAGTGATCTGGTTACTAGAAGCTATGCGTAATGGACACCCCGATGCGCCCTCTCAATTAATTAAATTATATGATGCCAATAAAATCCAAAATAAAGAAAGCCAACACACAATTGCTAATTTAAAAAAAGCAACGCAAGGTAACTCTGAAGCACAATTTATTGTCGGTGAATATTATTTAAATTATCAAATATACAATTTAAGTGAGAAATGGTTAGCTAAATCAGCGAAACAAGGTCACGTTCAAGCCGCTACATTATTAAAATCCGTGACAGAACAAATAAATGATTTTAAAAAAACCGAAGGGCTTGCCCTACAAGGTGATCCAATCGCCCAATCTCACCTAGCGGATTTATACGATCAAGGGATTGGCATCACTAAAAATGCAGCACTAGCGAAAGAATGGTATTTAAAAGCGGCAATGCAAGGTAACCCACATGCACAAACGAAGATAGGCTTGATGTATAACGAAATGCCGAGTACTAGTGGTCGTTATCAAGCTGCCTTATGGTTTAAAAAAGCAGCGACTCAAGGAGATATGTTAGCGCAACTGTACCTAGGTAAAATTTATCAAACTGGGAACCCTAAAGTTCCGCAAGATAAAAAACAAGCAACAGCACTTATTCAAGAAGCGGCAAGCCAAGGCCTGATAGAAGCTCAAAATTATTTAGGAAAACTGTATCTTCAGGGAAAATTAGTAAACCAGGATATCTCAAAGGCGGTCACTTGGTTTAAAAAAGCAGCTGAACAAAATGATCTCGAATCTCAATACTATTTAGGCTATTTATATCAAGAAGGTAACGGAGTAACTCAAGACTTTAAACAAGCTGCATATTGGTTCAATAAAGGCGCTGAGCAAGGAAATGATAAGTCACAATATCTATTAGCGCTGTTATATCAAAAAGGAAACGGTGTTAATCAAGATCATAAACATGCTGCTGAATTATTCGCCCAAGCGGCCGAACAAGGCAATTTCCGTGCACAGTTTAGTCTAGCGGCACAATATGAAAAAGGTGAAGGTGTTGAACAGGATAATCAGAAAGCTATATTCTGGTACAAAAAATCGATTGCATATGGTAATTCTGGCGCTGTTGTTTCAATACAAAAGATAGCTGAACAAGGTGATGTCTATGCGCAATCTCAATTGGGTTATATTTATGCAAAGGGTCAAGGTATTCGTACCGATCTTCAGCAAGCAATCAAATGGTATAACAAAGCAGCAGAGCAAGGTGATGCTAATGCACAATACGGACTAGGCGAGCTTTATTATCAAGATAAAAGGCATATTGATAATTACCCTGAGGCAGCTATCTGGTTTAAAAAAGCAGCAGTACAAGGACTTTCAGATGCACAATATGCTTTAGGTTTACTTTATCAAAATGGCCATGGTGTCACGCGAAATATTGATCAAGCAATCAACTGGTATCTCAAGGCAGCAAAACAAAACCATTCAGCCGCTCAACAAGCCCTCGGTAATTTATACATGGAAGGCGATCAAACTGAGCAGGATTTTGAAAAGGCTTATGTGTGGTTGGGTGCTGCAATGAATGGCATCTACGAGGTAGAAAATGATAAAAGTGATCAAGGTAATCGACTACGCGATATTAAAAGCTCAATTTATACAATTCGTAAACAGATGACCGATAAACAAATAAAACATGCCGATAAACAGTTGAACTCATGTATTAAGTCGGATTTTCAATCCTGTGAATAATACCAACTCCGTTAACTAAATGTTTTATTTAAACGTAAGAGCAATGGTTTAATTCGAGGCAACTATTGTCTTTGCAAAACGTTGAACAAAAAAACCGTTTTTATTAACGGTTTTTTTATGCCTAATTTAGATCAAAAGCCGCTAAAGATTTACTTAAATGGTATAAATAAATTGGAATGAATGAGAATTTTACTAGAAATTGAAAGTGAGAGTATGTAAAAAAATACTGAATATTTATCTAGAGGTATTAAAGATGGTGGGCGATACTGGGCTTGAACCAGTGACCCCCGCCTTGTAAGGGCGGTGCTCTCCCAACTGAGCTAATCGCCCATCTTTAATTGTCGCTTCGAGCATTGCTCTCCACAGAATAGACACTAATCGCCTATCTTTAATTTTTGAAATTTTAAATTGTAGCTTCGAGCAATGCTCTCCACTTAATAGACACTAACTGCCTATCTTTAAATCTCTTAGCTTTACTTCCTAACGAAGTTAAAGATGGTGGGCGATACTGGGCTTGAACCAGTGACCCCCGCCTTGTAAGGGCGGTGCTCTCCCAACTGAGCTAATCGCCCATCTTTAATTTTTAAAATCTTAAATTGTAGCTTCGAGCAATGCTCTCCACATAATAGACACTAATCGCCTATCTTTAATTTTTGAAATTTTAAATTGTAGCTTCGAGCAATGCTCTCCACATAATAGACACTAACCGCCTATCTTTAAATCTTTTAGTTTTACTTCCTAACGAAGTTAAAGATGGTGGGCGATACTGGGCTTGAACCAGTGACCCCCGCCTTGTAAGGGCGGTGCTCTCCCAACTGAGCTAATCGCCCATCTTTAATTTTTAAAATCTTAAATCGTAGCTTCGAGCAATGCTCTCCACATAATAGACACTAACCACCTATCTTTAAATCTTTTAGTTTTACTTCCTAACGAAGTTAAAGATGGTGGGCGATACTGGGCTTGAACCAGTGACCCCCGCCTTGTAAGGGCGGTGCTCTCCCAACTGAGCTAATCGCCCATCTTTAATTTTTAAAATCTTAAATTGTAGCTTCGAGCAATGCTCTCCACATAATAGACACTAATCGCCTATCTTTAAATCTTTTAGTTTTACTTCCTAACGAAGTTAAAGATGGTGGGCGATACTGGGCTTGAACCAGTGACCCCCGCCTTGTAAGGGCGGTGCTCTCCCAACTGAGCTAATCGCCCATCTTTAATTTTTAAAATCTAAATTTTAGCTTCGAGCAATGCTCTCCACATAGCAGACACTAATCGTCCATCTTTAGTTTTTAAATTTTAAATTGTCACTTCGAGTTAAACTCTCCGCATAACAAACAATTCAATAAGCTGCGTTGTTTGTGTGGCGTGTATTATAGGGATCGCCTTTTTTCAGTCAAGGCTTTTTGTAATAAAAATTGAGTTTTATGTTCGATAGCTCAAAGGGCAACCAATCTTTGCTAAATTCTTAGCCACTTCAGAGATATACAAGCAATTAATCGCTATAAAAATAAAATAGTTAATGTAATTACAATGGTATCCGTTAAAATATGCGCATTATTTCCGAGTCTATTCATAAAGGATATTTATCAATGACAGTTAAAACGCGTTTTGCCCCAAGTCCAACTGGCTTCTTACATGTAGGTGGTGCTCGTACTGCACTTTATTCTTGGTTACATGCGAAGAATAAAGGTGGTGAATTTGTATTACGTATTGAAGATACAGATTTAGAACGTTCGACGCAGGAAGCTGTTGACGCCATCCTAGAAGGAATGACCTGGATGGGTTTAGCTTGGGACGAAGGTCCTTACTACCAAACGAAACGCTTCGATCGTTATAAAGAAATCATTGCACAAATGCTAGCCGAAGGCACTGCTTACAAATGTTACTGTTCTAAAGAACGTGTTAATGAATTACGCGAAGCACAGGAAAAAGCAGGTGAAGCAGCACGCTACGACGGTAAATGTCGTGATTTAGCACCGCGCGATACCGATGAGCCTTATGTTATTCGCTTTAAAAATCCAAAAGAAGGAAATGTAGAATTTGATGACCATGTACGTGGCCACATTACATTTTCTAATCATGAACTTGATGATTTAATTATTCAACGTACTGACGGTACACCAACTTACAACTTTTGTGTTGTCGTTGATGATTGGGATATGGGTATTACGGATGTTGTTCGAGGTGAAGATCATATCAATAATACACCGCGTCAAATTAATATTTTAAAAGCATTAAACGCCCCTATTCCTGAGTATGCACATGTCGCAATGATTCTAGGTGATGATGGTGCAAAACTATCTAAACGTCATGGTGCAGTGTCTGTAATGCAGTTCCGTGATGAAGGTTACCTCCCCGAGGCCCTTAAAAACTATTTAGTACGTTTAGGTTGGTCACATGGCGACCAAGAAATCTTTTCTGAACAAGAAATGATCGAAATGTTTTCTTTAGATGCAATCAATAAAGCACCATCTGCATTTAATACTGAAAAACTTGTTTGGTTAAACCAACACTATATTAAAACACTTGATCCTGAGTACGTTGCTGAGCATTTAGTTTGGCATATGAACAATCAAAATATCGATACTACAAATGGTCCAGCCCTATCTGACGTGATCACAGCACTTGCTGAACGTGCAAAGACACTTGTCGACTTGGCAGCATCCAGTCGTTATTTCTACGAAGAGTATGAAGAATTTGATCCGACAGCAGCGAAAAAACACCTTCGTCCCGTTGCGAAAGAAGCATTAGTGTTAGTACAACAAAAACTGACTGAAACAGATGATTGGTCAGATGAATCGCTACATCAAGTTATTCAAGATACAGCAGATCAATTAGAAGTAGGTATGGGTAAAGTTGGTATGCCACTGCGCGTTGCAATTACCGGTGCAAGCCAATCCCCTTCTCTGGATATTACATTACGTTTAATTGGTAAAGAACGTGCAATTCCTCGTATTAGTCGTGCACTTGAATTTATTGCAGCACGTGAAGCTGCACAATAAATTTTCAATTTTAATGAAATTTTCTTAATTCATTGAATTGACAAATAAAAACAAGGCGCTTATTATGCGCCTTGTTCGTTTATAAACGAATCGGCCGCAAGCGACCGAGTTTTAAGATAGTCCAAAGCTTTATCGCTAACGATAAAGCTAACAAAGCCTTGAAAACCTAATGCTAGATACTCTCGACTAGGCTTCGCCTAGTCAACACTATCCAGCACGGGGGCAAGCCCCCGAGATTTTCGCTACGCTCTGTTAAATGAATACCAACCACAATTAAGTGGGGCTATAGCTCAGCTGGGAGAGCGCTTCGCTGGCAGCGAAGAGGTCTGCGGTTCGATCCCGCATAGCTCCACCACTTATTTTTTTTCATCTTCTCTATCAAGCTGATCATTTTTCGTAACCATCTCTTCTAGATCTAAAGCTAACGATGAAAAATCCTCATCATCTGTTTCATCAATTTCGGTAGTGAGATCTTTTAACTCTTTATCTGCAGAAATAATATCATCGCCATCTAATTCATTAATATCCATAGATAAATCTTCTAGTTCTAACGTTAATGAAGAAAGTTCATCATCTACTGCTTCAACATCTTTACTCGACTCTTCTAAATCGAATGTTAACGAAGCAAATTCATTACCATCAACGTCACCGATTTCCGTTGCCAAACCTGCTAAGCCTTTCTCTGCAGAAATAATAGCATCATCATCTAATTCATTAATTTCCTTAGATAAGCCTTCTAAATCTAAGGTTAGCGATGAAAATTCATCATCTTCTGCTTCAATATCTAAAACGGGCTCTTCAAGCTCTAAATCTAGCGATGGAAGTTCACTATCATCTTCTGCTTCAATATCCAAAACTGGCTCTTCAAGCTCTAAATCCAACGATGGAAGATCATCATTTATTGTTTCAATGTCTAACACCGGCTCTTCAAGCTCTAAATCTAGCGATGGCAATTCACTATCATCTATTGCTTCAGTATCTAAAGCCATCTCTTCAAGTTCTAAATCTAGCGATGGAAGTTCACTATCATCTACTGCTTCAATATCTAAAACGGGCTCTTCAAGCTCTAAATCCAACGATGGAAGTTCACTATCATCTTCTGTTTCAATATCTAAAGCCATCTCTTCAAGTTCTAAATCTAGCGATGGAAGTTCACTATCATCTTCAGCTTCAATACCTAAAGCCACCTCTTCAAGTTCTAAAACTGGCTCTTCAAGTTCTAAATCCAACGATGGAAGTTCACTATCGTTGACTTCACCTATTTCCATTACAGGCTCTTCTAAACCTAACGTTAGCGATGTAAATTTATCCTTAGCCGATTCTTCATTCTCTGATTCAAGTTCATCAATATCTAAAACGATTGGAGAGAAAGCATCAATATCCATCATCGAATCTTCGATTCCAATGGCGGCCCCTACAACTTCATTGTCGCCAACTTCTATATCTTCTTCTAACTCCAACGCTAACGGTGCAAATTCAGCACTATCGAGCGCGTCAATCTCAACATCATCTTCTTCAAATTCTAAAACTAATGGTACAGATTCATCACTATCAAGCTCTTCTGTCTCAGTGTCAGGATCATCAAGCCCAAAATCTACCGAAGAAAAATCTTCAAGATCCGTCACTGCTTCATCGGTTTCAACAACAGCCATAACATCGCTATTTTTGATTTCCTCAACTTCTGCATCAGCCTCTTCAATTTCTAACGTGTTCGCTGTTATGACTTCATCAACGTTTGCTTCAACATCTGTAACCGGATCATTAATTGCCAAATCAGTCAGTAAAACGTCAGTTTCTTCGCTTGCTGCTAAATCTTCTTCAGACTCCAACGTAATCGGCGCAATATCATCAACGCCACCTGTTTCAATATCCGTAACCTGCGATGCTATTTCTGTCGCAGCAATTGCCACGGCTTTATTAACGTCAAGTTGATTAGCCTCAAGATCTTGACCGATGCTTTCTTCATCTTCGACATCAAATCCAATTAGTGTTTTAGCATCGAAATATTCATCAATCGTAATTAAATTCTGTTCTTCCTGTATTTCACTGGAAATTAAAATATCTTTTCCCTTCGCAGAAAGTGTTAATGACTCTTGCTTTCCGGTGGGTTCATAATTAAACAACTCTGCGAAGGTCATGTATAACTTCACGGTTGCACTACTTTTTGACTGTTTAAGTAACTTAATATCAATAAGTCGACATTGCATAAACGGCAAACCAACAATTGTTTGCAAAGCTTCTTTTTCGCTTGGTGTTAATAACTCTTCTTCTTCATCAACATAATCCGTGCGGATCAACCCATCTTTATTTACCCATGAAATAAGCGTGCTATGTAAATTACAATTATATAATTCAACATATTCAGAATTGCTTATTTCGAATCGACCATGGTAAAAAGAAATATAATCAATGCAGCGGTTTTCTTTTTTGTTTAATTTTTTGACGTAATCATAAAATTTGAATACAGCTTGATAATTCTTAGTATTAAATTTTTTGACGGTTTCTGCGGGGTAATCTAACAGCATTTCATGTAACGCGGTTTCTATTGCTTTATTCAACACGTCTGCGTCTTCTAATAAAGCAATATTAATAGCAGGTAAAAGTTCAGGTTCTCCATAGGAGAAATTTTCAACAACTTGATAATATGCAACCGATTCATCGAGCTCGATTTCAATTAACATCGCACCATCAATGACTCGCCCGAGTTCGTTAACAGTAATCCCCTGCTTTAATAAATAATCTTTAAATCGTGCATCATCACTGATTTGATCAACTTTAATCAAAACAGGGGCACCGGTTTTCTCGATATTAAAAATGATTTGCAGATCCAATCCATCATTCTCAATATGAAAAGCCACTTCTTCATTCAATATTTGTTTTTTAGGTAAATCGTGAAAGGCAATACGTTGATCGGTACCATGTTGAATCGTTCCCTTATGGAATACATCAACATCTCCTTCAGGCGCCATCAATGCAGCTTCTATTTTGTAAACGAGTCCAAAGGAAATAGGCCAAATCAAAAATAGTTGCCATGGAATGGTAAAATCAACCAGTGGCGGCATTTTATACCAAATTGAAGCACCTGAAATAACAAAAACAGCCAACAAAGCAAAAACTTCCTTTGCTTGAATCACTGACTCTTGATAGTTCTTGATAAGATAAAATAACAACCAAATAAGACTAGATGCAACTGCAATCAATAATGCTTTAGTCAGGCTAACTGTAAAAACATCCTGAAATAAAAACGTTAATCCTACACCAGACAAAACACCAAATAAGGTCATTAAGGTAAGGTTATAATTTGTAGGTTCTTGTAAAGGTTCATTCATAAAATAGTTCGCACTCACCACATCAGTATTTTTTAGCTCGTAAAATTGTTACTAGATAAAAAATATACTCAAGGTTGATAATCAACACATTGAAATAGTTTATATAAAATAATGACATAGCTTATGTCATACGATAAATGATGAGTTTACCATCATTTTCAGGCATATCTACAAGCTTAATGTCACACAATTGAATCGATAAATCAGGTTAACATCAATAAATTCCTATGATTAAGCACAAACGTCTTATTCATAGGATATTTAGGTTATTATTTAACCTCTGTAAAACTAATTTGTTCGACAACTTGGTTGAGATCGCGATATAGATTAATAGCAACGTTTTCAGCTAAGGATAAATAAGGGGTGACTAATTGAGGATGTTCACTTTTAATCACTGTCGGTTGGCCTTGATCGGTATCCTCACGATAAGTTATATGGAGTGGTAACGCGCCTAGGAAAGGTAAGTCAAATTGTGCCGCCAATTTTTTACCACCGCCAGTACCAAAAATAGCCTCTTCATGTCCACATTGACTGCATTGGTAATAACTCATGTTCTCAATAACACCGGCAACATTAATGCCGACTTTATTAAACATGGTTACCCCTTTTTTCGCATCAATCAATGCAATATCCTGTGGGGTAGTGACAATCACGGCGCTGCTCACTGGCACACTTTGCGACATGGTTAATTGGATATCACCTGTACCTGGAGGCATATCGACAACAAGATAATCAAGTTCAGGCCAATCTGTTTCGTTTAATACTTGTCCTAAGGCTTTACTTGCCATTGGACCACGCCAAATCATGGCATCTTCTTCTTTAACTAAAAAACCAATACTGTTACACACAATTCCATGGGATTCTATTGGCGCCATAAGTTTGCCGTCTTTGCTTGAGGGCGTCGTATTTTTTACACCGAGCATTGTTGGAATAGAAGGCCCGTACATATCAGCATCTAACATGCCAACCTTGGCACCATTTTCCGAGAGCGCTAGTGCGAGATTGACACTTACCGTTGATTTACCAACACCACCTTTACCCGACGCAACAACAATAATATTTTTTATCTTCGCCATGGTCACTTTACTAGCATCACTTTGCATTGCCGCAACTTGATAAGAAACTTGCCATTTAACCGGTTTATCAAATATTGCTGATAATTGCGCTTCGCTTAGTGCTTGTAACTCAGCTAACCAATTAGGCGCATGAAATGGCAGCGTAAGTGTTACTAATGCATTTTCTGAATCAATCGCAATACCATTGTTTTGAGCTACTTTTTTGATTACCTGGGTTTTATCATTATCCGTTAAACAAGCAACCACCAATTCCATCTGTCTATTATTATCGAACACAATATTCTCCAGTTTTATCTAATGTAGCACCATAATACGTCAAGATGCGCTGTCAGCAAGAAAAATTATACGTTCAATATATCGTTACTCATTGATGCGACGAGTAAAAACACTAGGCAAAGTAATTATCATTATCAGTTAATAGGTATTTATAGCCCCCTTTTCTGTCATTTTATTTATTTATAAAGGACGATAAATAGCAATAACCCCCTAGGATGGTAATAAATACCTGTTTCCTGTGTCAGATAAGGGTGGGATTTTTTCCATATTTTGTTAGAATTATTCTCTTCTCAAAAATCTGCTAAAAATAATAGGAATAATAAATAAAATGGCAAATCAAGATCGAGACATCCTTGTAACATGCGCCCTTCCCTATGCTAATGGCCCCATCCATCTTGGGCACATGCTTGAACATGTCCAAGCTGACATTTGGGTTCGTTTCCAACGCTTACGTGGGAATAATATCCATTTTATTTGTGCTGATGATGCACATGGCACACCTATTATGCTTAAAGCGCAGGAAATGGGAATTAAACCAGAAGAGATGATTGCACAGATTAAAGCGTCTCATGAAAGTGACTTTAACGGTTTCAACATTAGTTTTGACCATTACCACAGTACACATAGTGAAGAAAACAAAGCAATCTCATCGAGCATTTATGTTGCGTTACGTGACAATGGCTACATCACTAGTAAAAGTATCTCGCAATTATTTGATCCTGAAAAAGAGATGTTTCTACCAGACCGTTTCGTAAAAGGTACTTGCCCAAAATGTAAATCAGAAGATCAATATGGTGATAACTGTGACGTTTGCGGCGCAACTTACAGCCCAACGGAAATGATTAATCCAAAATCTGCGGTATCGGGTGCAACGCCTATTATGAAAGATACCGAGCATTTCTTTTTCGATTTGCCACAGTTTGAAGATATGCTGAAAGAGTGGACTCATTCAGGTTCAATGCAAACTGAAATGGCTAATAAAGTGGGCGAATGGTTTGAATCTGGCTTAAAACAATGGGATATCACCCGTGATGCGCCTTATTTTGGGTTTGAAATTCCCGATGCACCCGGTAAATATTTCTATGTTTGGCTAGATGCACCGATTGGGTATATGGGGTGTTTTAAATATCTTTGTGATCGAAACGACAACCTAAACTTTGATGATTACTGGAAAAAAGACAGCACGACTGAGCTATACCACTTTATCGGTAAAGACATCGTGAACTTCCACAGCTTATTCTGGCCAGCCGTTTTAGAAGGTGCCGGATACCGTAAACCAACCGGTGTGAATGTGCATGGTTATGTCACGGTGAACGGCGCTAAAATGTCAAAATCCAAAGGGACATTTATCAAAGCCAGCACCTACCTTGATAATTTAGATCCTGAATGTTTACGTTATTACTACGCTGCTAAACTAACCAGTCGTATTGATGATCTTGATTTAAATCTAGAAGATTTCACTCAACGCGTAAATTCCGATGTGGTCAATAAATTAGTTAATTTAGCCTCTCGTACTGCCGGCTTTATTGCCAAAAAATACGACGGCCAATTATCGGATACAGTATCTGAGCCTGAACTCTATCAATCCTTTATTGACGCAGGTGAAAACATTGCAACACTGTTCGAGCAACGTGACTTTGCCCGTGCAATTCGTGAAATTATGGCACTGGCTGATGATGCTAACAAATACATCGATGATAAAGCACCTTGGGCATTAGCAAAACAAGAAGGCAAAGAAGTCGAAGTACAAGATATCTGTTCAATGGGGATTAATTTATTCCGAGTTCTGATGACATATCTCAAACCAGTTATGCCGAAACTAGCCGAGCGCAGTGAAGCATTCCTTAATGAAACATTAGTTTGGGACTCAATTAAAACACCACTGGCTGGACATAAAATCAACAAATTCAAAGCGTTATTCCAACGTATTGATCCGAAGCATGTTGAAGCCATGGTCGAAGCCTCAAAGGAAAGCATCGCAGCGGACAAAGCCGCTAAGGCAGTAAAAGCCGAAGCTGAGCAATCTGAACTTGATAAAGAACCCATTGCTGCTGAGATTGATTTTGATACCTTTGCAAAAACTGACCTGCGTGTCGCTTTAATTGCTAAAGCTGAAGCCGTGCCAAAAGCAAATAAACTACTTAAATTAACGCTCGATTTAGGGGGGGAAACGCGCACTGTCTTTGCTGGTATTAAATCCGCATACACACCAGAAGAACTTGAAGGAAAATTGACGGTAATGGTTGCTAACCTTGCACCACGTCAGATGAAATTTGGTTTGTCAGAAGGTATGGTATTAGCAGCAGGCCCTGGCGGTAAAGAAATTCATATATTAAACCCAGACGATGGGGCTAAACCAGGTCAACGTATTATGTAACAGACCGTTGCATTATAAATTTAAAAGCCGCTATTAAATATAATTTAACAGCGGCTTTTTATTATGTTCAATATAAGACGTTATTTAATACTCGAAGTCGTCGCCTAGCAATTCCTTAAGCAATTTTTGCTCTTTAAAGTCTTCAATACTACGGCGAGTTTGCACTTTACCGCGTCCTCGATGGTTTTGGTGATCTTTACGAGCATGAATGGAATTTTCTTCATCCCAATCATCTTCTATCTCGTATTGCCAATCATCCATGTCTATATTTCCACCATCTATATCTTGAGAATAACTGTTGCTTTTTCTCATGTTAACACTCCAAAAAAAACAATTTACGATTATCACTGTATGAAATCTACTGTTTGCATTGCAATAACGAGTCGCTTTCCAGTAACTGAATAATCGCTTCAAAATGAATTTTTGCAAAGTAAAAAAACACGATTTTTTAGTACTTTTTATTATAAAAAAATACGTCTTTATTGCATTTTTCACAAGCATGAACAATGTCTTGCCTTAGTTCACATTTTGATAATATATTGATCCGTTAGCACAAGAAAAATCAATAATTAACGTCATTAACCTTCAAAGAAAAATGCGAACTAAAACACATTATTTTTTCACTCTCAGTCATTTTTTTCTCACTAAAAATTATAATTAAACTATAGTTAATCAATAACCTACAAGATTTGCATGATTGATTAACTTTTAATCAGCATTAGACAGATCATAGTGACAGAAGGAGTTAAAATGGCTATTTCAATCACGTTAAATGAATATATCTCTCTACAGAATATACAGGCTGGCATTGCGCACTCATCGACTGCAATAAGTGAAACATCCCCCTCAATCTATTCACTCCATTTACCCACCGATGAAGTGGCAAAGGTGGTTATTTTACAAAACCAAACGGGACAATATGTCTTGGCAACATTACCCGAAAATACACCTTTGTTAATGAATGAAATAAACCAAACACTCGGTTCAGAGTTTCATTTAGTGAATGAATGGCTGCTTGATGATTTATCGCCAGAATATAACCAACATTCAATTCCAAGTATGGGCACTGCCTATAAAATGAAAATACTGCTTGATAATGCACTATTGACCGCCGACGAAATATTTATTACCGCCGATGATGCGCGCTATTTAATCCGTATTGACGATACATTATATGAAAAAATGGCAGCACTCATGCCAATGACAACGATTTGCGGCTCCGCTATCGGCAATCCGCAATTTGTTGAAACCCTCAGTCATAAATAGCACGCTATTTTATACGGCATCGACCTTCCAGAACCTTTTAATCATAAAGATTCTGAAGGGTTAAGACGTTCTATAGGGAGCAAATACGTCTAACGACCAATCAATAAATGCCTGCACCTTAAAAGGATAATTAGCCGATTTTGGGGTTAATAAGTAATAACTGTAAGGGCTAATAAATGACACTAAAAAAGGAATGACCAACGAGCCATCAGCCAATTGTTCTTCAATATGAAATCGCGGAATAAGCGCAACGCCCATACTACTTACTGCAGCTTGCTGAAGCATATAAAAATGAGCCATCCCAAACTTTCTTTCCGTTGATAATGTTAACCCTATCGCATCGGACCATAATTGCCACATTTGAGGACGTAATGTATGCCTTAATAGCACCATATTATTGAGATCCTCTAATGAGTCCATTTGCTTTGCAAGTTCAGGTGAACAGACTAAACATAAATCTTCATCCATTAATTTAGTTGCATTGACGTCCGTTGGTTTTTCAATAGCAGTACGGATAGCAATATCAGCATGGCACTGGGATAAATCCTCAGCATTATTACCAATTGATAAATCCACATAAAGTCCTGGATGCTGTAGTTTAAATTCTTCTAAATGCGGAATAAACCCGCCCAGACTTAAACTCGGTAAGACATTTATTGACAAACTTTGCGTATTTAAACGTTGCGACTGCATATCGCTAGTCGCATTTTTAATACCCTGTAAAGCAGCTTGAATATGCGGTAAATACAACTTTCCTTCATCGGTTAATTGTAACTTTCTATGCTGCCTAATAAATAACGGCATGCCTAAATACGCTTCCAATCCTTTAATCTGTTTGCTCACCGCACCATGTGTCACATGAAGCTCATTCGCAGCAAGGGTAAAACTTACATGTCGTGCAGCAGACTCGAAAATACGCAATGACTTTAAGGGAGGTAAATTTGAATACATAGGCAAACCCATCGTTGATATTTAAAATAATAGGTGAGAAAAACTCACACAAGCTGGAAGATATCTCTTTTGCACCCGCTATGCAAATCCGATTAAATACCTACCATTATAAAACCTGAGTGACTCACCTATGATCATCGAAATTCTCGGCGTTTCAACTGAACACGCTACCATCCTTTTTATTGTTGCTGTCTTAGCTGGATTTATCAATACCGTTGCCGGTGGTGGTGGCCTACTGAGTATCCCTGCTTTAATGTGGGTTGGCTTACCCCCAACGGTTGTACTCGGTACAAACAAATTACAAGCCTGTGGCGGTAGCTTCTCGGCTAGTTATTTCTTTGTTCGTAAAGGGATTGTTAATTTAAAAGAAATGAAACTCGCAATATTCTGCGCATTTACAGGTAGCATCCTAGGTACTATTGCGGTTCAACAAATTGATACTGCGATATTAAAGTCCATTATTCCATTTTTAATTCTAGGCATCGGCGCTTACTTTTTATTTTCTAAGAAAATTGCAGCAGAAGATAATAAACAAATAGTGGGTCCAACGTTGTTTGCCTTCATCATTGCGCTTTCCCTTGGTTTTTATGACGGGTTCTTTGGGCCGGGTGTCGGCAGTTTTCTTACACTCGCGTTTGTATCACTTGCAGGCCATAACTTAATTAAAGCAACTGCGCATGCAAAAGTACTTAACTTTTCGAGTAACATCGCGGCACTGATTAGCTTTGCAATTGCCGGTAAAGTGTTATGGATATTAGGGATTTCAATGTTAATTGGACAAGTTATTGGCGGTACATTGGGTTCTAAAATGGTGGTCACTAAGGGGGTTAAGTTTATTCGTCCATTAATGGTCACTATGTCAATAGCGATGAGTGCGAAGTTATTATTGTTAAGTTAAAAATAACCGCTATAAAATAGTTTTTTGGTACGCACAACACACCCTACTCGCACTTTTATAACGAGTATGTTGTGCGTACCATATTACTTTTATGAAGCAGCTCTGATTGCCGAAGTTAAATTAGTAAAATGATTTTCAATTCCCACTAAATCATAAAGACCGGCCCGATGTAGTTTACCTGCGACGCGCGCATTGGCACTCGACAACATCACCCGAACATTATGTTTATGTAAATCTTCAATAACTTCTTCTAATGTTTGTAAGCCAGTAACATCAATAAATGGTACCCATTTTAAACCAATAATTAATGTTTCGGGATAGGTATTTGTCCCCACTAATGCACGTTCGAAGTTTTCTACCGCAGCAAAGAAAAAAGGACCTTCAATAGTATAAACTAAAATATTATCGGGTAAATTATCGATACCACGTGCTGAAAGCTCTTCAGATACAACTGATTTTTCTGACTTTCTGACTTCTACACTGCCCGCCATTCTTCTAAGAAAATGTAAGGTTGCTAGGATAACCCCAATATTTACCGCAACAACAAGATCTGCAAATACAGTTAAACCAAAGGTAATTAATAATATCACCACATCGGCACGCGGTGCGCGTTTGACAATTTTGATAAAATGCTTCGCTTCACTCATATTCCAAGCAACAACAAACAAAATAGCAGCAAGTGTCGCCAATGGAATATTCACAGCAAGTGGTGCAAGTACAACGAGAATTAAGATAAGTGTAATTGAATGCACAATACCCGAAATAGGACTATTACCACCATTACGAATATTTGTTGCCGTTCTCGCAATGGCTCCTGTCGCAGCAAAACCACCAAAGAAAGGTGTGACAATATTCGCTAAACCTTGGCCGATTAATTCTTGATTTGAATCGTGACGCGTACCAGCCATACCATCGGCAACCACCGCTGATAATAAAGATTCAATCGCCCCTAACATTGCGATAGTAAATGCAGGACCAATCAAACTAATAATTTGTCCAGCAGTAATATCTGGTACAGAAAACTCAGGAAGTCCCTGTGGAATGCCACCAAAAGCAGAACCAATCGTACTCACACCATCAAATTGAAAAACATACTGAATAAGAGTAACAACCAACAAGGCAACCAGCGGTCCAGGTATCTTATCTATTTTTGGTATTTTGGCGCTAAATATTACCAACGCGAGTGATAACATTGCCAGCCCGGTTGTCGTCCAATTTAATTGCGGTAAAACTTGTAACAAATGAATAACTTTCTGATGAAAGTGTTCACCCGTTACAGCGGGTAATCCGAAAAAGTCTTTCCATTGGCCAACCCAAATGGTGACACCAATCCCCGAGGTAAAACCAATAATAACCGGATCTGGAATAAACTTAATCACGGAGCCCATTTTGGCAAGCCCCAAACACAGTAAAATAACCCCAGCCATAATAGTTGCAATCTGCAATCCAACAAACCCGTATTTTGCTGTTATGGCGGCGAGCACTACAATAAATGCGCCCGTTGGCCCCGCTATTTGTAAACGGCTACCACCGAATAAAGCAACCATCACACCGGCTACAATTGATGTATAAAGCCCCTGTTCAGGTTTAGCTCCAGAGGCAATTGCAAATGCCATCCCTAACGGCAGTGCAACAACACCAACAATCACCCCCGAAATTAAATTTCTTAGCCAATACTGTTTCTGTAAAAAACCTTTTTGCTTCGCGTCCCAAATTGCAAACATCGACTTTCCTGCCCTGTCCTATGCATAAAATGATCCGCGCATTATATTCCTATGAGCATTCCATCACTATAGTTTTATATTTTTATTTATAAAAAAAATACATAAATTGAAACGACAGTTTAGTTTTGTCAAAAATTAAGTACGGTACAGCACCTTAATAACATGCCAACCAAATTTAGTTTTCACTAATACTGGTGTAAGGATTTCTGCAGAGAAAACGGCTTTGTCGAATTGAGGCACCATTTGACCTCGTCTAAACTCGCCTAAATCGCCACCTTTTTTCCCCGTTGGGCAGGTAGAAAATTTCTTTGCGAGGGTTTGAAACTTTGCCCCTTTTTTTAATTGCGCAAGAATATCTTCTGCTTGTTCTTTATGTTTGACTAGAATATGAAGTGCTGCTGCGGTTTTTGCCATGATAGTATCCTTTATCAATAGTGGAAATAATGATAATTTTAACGTGCTGATAATAAGATAGCGAGACTAAACTAATAATAGTCGATGCAACTTGTTTATTATTCAATCAAATTAATAACTTAATTCACAATAAATATGGAGCTTCCATGAGCTATATTACCATTCCACTTATTATCTTTATTCTCTTTGTTGCACCGCTCTGGCTGATTCTTCATTATCGCAGTCGTAAACATATTACTAAGTCGCTGACTGAAGAAGACCAACAACAATTAGATAAGTTGTTAACACGTACCGAACAGTTACAACACCGAATTGTTTCCCTTGAAGAGATCTTAGATGCTGAAGTGCCGCAATGGAGACAAAAATGAATAAACCAAAAAAACAACTTTACCGAGATCCTAAAAATGGAAAAATTGCAGGTGTGTGTGCAGGCATAGCAGAATATTTTAATGCTGAAGCCTGGATTATTCGCGTTGTTTTTGTCTCCCTATTTCTCTTCTCTGCCGGACTTTTCGCAACTTTAGCGTACCTAGCTGCTTGTTTTATTCTGGATGAACTACCTGAAAAACGAGAATGGCAGCAAAGTGAATATCAGAAAAAAAATATAAAAAAGCGAGCTTGGCAAGCGGGTCAAACACCTAAAAAGATTTTAGAAGATATCGACAATGAATTAACCAAAGCAGAACGAGATGTCGAACAACTAGAAGGTTATGTCACCTCTTTTGCATTTAAAATGGCACGCGAGTTTAAATCTCGTTAGTTTTTTATTAATAATTACTTAGGGTTGCTATGTCCAATATTTTATTACTTGCCAATCTTAACTGTGATCGGGTTTTACAATTAGATAAACCTCTCCTTACCGGTGACCGACATCATTATAAAGATTTAGGCCGCCGCCTCGGTGGTGGAGGTGCGAATACCGGTATCGGATTAATTCTAGCGGGTCACCACGCCGCGTTAGTGAGTCAAATTGGTAATGATGATACTGCCGATTGGTTATTAGCCGAAGCCAGTTTACATGGGCTTGATTGCAGTTTGCTACAACGAAATAATTTAGTCACGCCAGAGTTATTGCTATTGATGACGCCCGACAAGGAACGCACCATTGTCCGTCCGGAACGCCCTTTATTTGAATTACAAAACCAACCTGACTTTTCACACTGGGATGCGTTATATATTAATTCGTCTGCAGTGAATGCCAGTGTCTGGGCAAATGCAGCGCTTCCACAGACACTCGTCGTTGCACAACTTGCAAAGGATGAACGAGCACGCCCTTGCCATGTTCTTATCACCTCAAAATCCGACCTAGAGCATCATCAGTTTACCAATAAAAGCGATGAATCCATTTGGGAATATGCGCATAGTATCGCAGGCCCTCAACTTCGCCATTTTATAGTAACCGACAGCGAACAAGGTGCAGTGGTATACGAACAAAATGTGTCGATTCATGTTCCCGCTATTCCATCAAGTGTCGTTGATACAACTGGCGCAGGCGATACCTTTGCAGCCGGAGTCATTGATGCATTACTTGCCGACAAACCGATTATTGAGGCGATTAATCAAGGTGCAAGATGGGCCGCAATTGCCGTGTCCACTCCAAGCTCAATACCGGGCAAAGAATTAAAAGCGCATATACTGATGTCATCTCAAGATGTAAAGCCAGCAAGTTAAGTTAGTGCCCTTTTGAATTGCGGCGATTAAACCTTACTGCTAACATGTTCGGTCACATGTTTCATATAATCCCGATAATATGGTTTGGGAGTTTCTACCAAGGCCCTGAAATCCTTGATTATGAATGCACAATATTAATAAAGGGAGAAACCAATGGATTATTTAGCATTACCAAAAATCGATCTGCATTGTCACTTAGATGGTAGCGTTCGGCCACAAACCCTGCTCGACTTAGCAGCCCAACAAAACATTCAATTACCTAGCACTGATATTAATGATATTAGCCAATTAATGATCGCCCCAGAAACCTGTCCTGATCTCGGCGAATATTTACAACGTTTTGCATTACCCTTATCCGTCATGCAAACAACCCAAGCCCTTGAACGTATTTCCTTCGAACTATTTGAAGATGCCGCGCTTGAAAATGTTAAATATTTAGAAGTTCGTTTTGGCCCTTTACTTCATACCGAACAAGGCCTGACCGTTGAACAAATCATCGACAGTGTTATTCAAGGCATGCAGCGCGCTGAATCCCAATACGATATTAAAGGCAATTATATTCTGTCTTTACTACGCCATATGCCCAAGGAAACAATTAATCCCGTGATCGACGCCGGTACAAAATTTCTTGGTAAAGGTGTAGTTGCCTTTGACTTAGCCGGCGGTGAAGCACCTGGGTTCTGCGAAGAATTTATCCCCCATGCACAATATGCACAGGAAAAGGGTTACCACATTACCATTCATGCTGGTGAGCAAGGCGAAGGACAAAATGTTTACGATGCCATTACTCAGCTTGGTGCAGAACGTATTGGTCATGGTATTCATATTAAAGGTCACCCACAGGCATACCAATTGGTGAAACAAAAAATGACAGCACTAGAAACCTGTCCGAGTAGTAATATTCAGACCAAAGCCGTTAACAAACTGATTGAACATCCGATTAAAGATTTTTATTTAGATGCTGTTCCTGTCACCATCAATACCGATAATCGCACGGTTTCCGATACAACAATGACAAAAGAAGTTCAAAAGGTAATAGAAACCTTCAATTTAACGCGCGAAGATTATGTCAATATCTATAAAACAAGCGTTGAACATGCCTTTACAGGCGATGAAATAAAGCAATATTTACTGACTTTTGTTGCGTAATTTACCGCCAAAACCGATCAATATAATTAATCGGTATAATTAATTCTTTGTAGATCTTAAGTTACGATTGACTAGGACGTCTAGACGTCCTAATATCCCCTCTAATTATTTAATGGTAACGTTGATATCCCCCTTTGCCATTTGAGTAGAATCATACTCAGCTGCTTAAACAGAGTCCTTTTAAACATCTGATTATATTTACTTTTAGTTCAATTCAGGAAATTTGATGATAGAAATAAAAAGTGTCAATAAGATATTTTATCAAGGTGAGCGCGTTATTAATGCACTGAGTGATATCAATCTTAATATCGATGAAGGTTGTATTTACGGCGTTATCGGTTCTTCAGGTGCAGGTAAAAGTACCTTAATTCGTTGTGTTAATTTATTGGAACGTCCAAGCAGTGGCAATGTCATCGTTGATGGTATTGATTTAACCGCTCTTTCTAATCACGAGTTAACCCTTGCACGTCGTAAAATAGGGATGATTTTCCAGCACTTTAATCTGTTATCTTCACGAACGGTGTTCGACAATGTTAGTCTGCCATTAGAACTGTCCGGTACTAGCAATAGTGAGATCAAGACTAAAGTAGAAAGCTTGCTTAAATTGGTTGGATTAAGTGATAAAAAAGACAGCTACCCCGCAAACTTAAGTGGCGGTCAAAAACAACGCGTTGCAATCGCACGTGCGCTAGCCTCGGATCCTAAAGTTTTGCTCTGTGATGAAGCGACAAGTGCATTAGATCCCGCAACAACCCAATCGATTTTAGAATTACTGCGCAAAATTAATAAAGAGTTAAACCTAACTATTTTATTAATTACCCATGAAATGGCCGTTGTAAAAGGGATTTGTGCTGAAGTAGCCATTATTGGTGATGGGAAACTCGTTGAACAAGGCCCCGTTGGCGATATTTTTGCTCATCCCAAAACAGACCTTGCGCGTCAATTTATTCGCTCTACTCTGGATTTATCGATTCCAGAAGATTACCAAATGCGTTTATCTGCCCAGCAAATCGACAACTCATCTCCCTTAGTACGCCTTGAGTTTACGGGGGATTCCGTCGATGCGCCTTTAATCAGCCAAGTTGCACGAAAATTTAATATTGATATTTCCATTCTTAGTTCAAATATGGATTACGTCGGAGGCATTAAATTTGGCCTAATGTTAGCGGAGCTGTTCGGCCCAGATGAAGCAGCTCAACAAGCTATCGATTTCCTAAAAACAAATAAAGTAGAAGTAGAGGTATTAGGTTATGTCGCTTGATTCAATAATTAGTTGGTGGACAGGTAATGAACGCCTTATTGCGTTGTTATTCGACGCATTACAGCAAACCTTAGCCATGGTCTTTGCGGCGGGTTTAATTGGTTTTTTATTTGGTATTCCATTAGGGGTTTTACTGCATACCACTAAGAAATCAGGGTTACTAGAAGAACTCTCCTTTAATAAAGTCCTTGGTACGGTAATTAATATTGGCCGCTCAATTCCCTTTATTATTTTATTAGTGGCGATTATTCCATTTACCCGTATTATCGTCGGCAGTTCGATTGGCACCGCAGCAGCAATAGTGCCATTAACTATTGCGGCGATTCCGTTTATTGCACGTTTAGTGGAAGGTGCATTGCTCGAAGTTCCATCGGGATTAGTCGAAGCAGCCCAGGCAATGGGTGCGAAACCAATGCAAATTATTATAAAAGTATTATTACCCGAAGCCCTTCCCGGCATTATTAACGCAATCACCATTACACTTGTCACTCTAGTCGGTTACTCCGCGATGGCAGGTACCGTTGGTGGCGGTGGCTTGGGCGATGTTGGTATTCGTTATGGGTATCAACGTTTTGATGGCACGGTGATGATGATCACCGTCGTTATTCTCGTTATTTTGGTTCAAATTATTCAATCATTAGGTGATCACCTCGTTAAACGTGTCGATCATCGTTAATCGTTTTTAATTAAATATAAATCAGGGAATCCCCTTGAAAAGGAGAAATAAAATGCGTTTTAATCTTAAGAGCCTATTTACCGTAGTAGGTTTAGCATCTACGCTAGCGTTAGCAGGTTGTAATAATAAAGAAGCCGCCGTTGAACCCACAAAAGCACCAGAGACTCATAAAATTACAGTCGGTGTGATCGCAGGTTCTGAAGCCCAAGTTGCAGAAGTCGCAGCTGGTATTGCAAAAGACAAATATGGTTTAGATGTTGAATTAGTGATTTTCTCTGATTACATCACCCCAAATGCCGCATTAGAAGAAGGTTCTATCGACCTAAATGCATTCCAACATAAACCTTACCTTGATCAACAAATGAAAGATCGTGGTTATAAATTTGCGATCGCAGGTAACTCATTTGTTTATCCAATTGCAGGTTATTCAAGCAAAATAAAATCGCTTGATGAACTAAAAGACGGTGATCAAATTGCAGTACCAAGTGACCCAACAAATCTTGCTCGTTCATTAATGTTACTTCAAAAACAAGGCCTATTAAAATTAAAAGACGGTGCTGATTTAACAGCCACTGTACTTGATATTGACAGTACTATTAAAAACCTAAAAATTGTGGAGTTAGAAGCACCTCAACTACCACGCTCTTTAGACGATGTAACGCTTGCAATTATCAATACAACCTACGCAAGCAGCATTAATCTTTCACCTGAAAAAGACGGAATTTTTGTTGAAGAAAAAGATTCTCCTTACGTTAACTTAATCGTTGGTCGTGAAGATAATGTTGATTCTGAAGATGTAAAAACCTTCGTTAAAGCTTATCAATCTGAAGAAGTTTACCAAGCTGCAATGAAAATATTTAAAGATGGTGTTGTTAAAGGTTGGTAAGCTAACTTTCCAGACACATCAATCATAACCTTATATGATTAAAGCCCAACCTATACTGTTTCAGATAATGTTGGGCTTTTTTATGACTAAATCTTTTCTACTTTTATACCTTAACCAGTAAAATAGATCAGCTAATTACTACGAGTGGTATAATTTAACTATTTTTTCTATTTCGAGTTTACGTTAATCAATGGATATTCATTCAACCACACTGCTCGCCATGGCCATCATATTTCTTGGTGCTTTTGTACAAACAACCATTGGTTTTGGGCTAGCTGTGATTGCCGCTCCCCTATTATTTTTAATTAATCCCAATTATGTGCCCGGACCTATTTTTATTGCGTCATTAATTATCTCAATATTAAATACCTTAAAATATCGTGAAAATATTGAAATTGGTGGATTAAAAATTGCGGTGATAGCCCGAATTCCGGGATCAATTTTAGGTGGAATATTACTGTTATATGCATCTTCAACACATCTTTCATTATGGTTGGGTTTGTTAGTCTTACTCGCCCTGGCAATTAGTTTACTGCCCTTTCGCATTGAACCTACACAGAACAGAATGGCATTTGCAGGCGCGTTATCAGGGTTTATGGGAACGAGTTCAGGAATTGGTGGGCCGCCAATGGCGCTACTACTGCAACATCAAGAGGCGAATGCATTAAGGGGGAACCTATCTGCATTCTTTTTGTTTAGCGCAATTATTTCCATTATCGTGCTTATTTGCATTGGCCACTTTACCCTGCATCACCTCTTTATTAGTATTCCTCTATTACCTGCAACTTGGGCAGGCTACCGCTTTGCCCTCTTTTCGATGCAATATATTTCCAAAGAATGGATACGTTACAGTGCATTGTTACTATGTTTCGTTAGCGGTATGAGCGCTATCTATCAAGGTCTCTGACTTTTCTCGCGTCACCCACCAACATATTAGCGATCCAATAGTGACAAAAATAACGCCTTGCCAAAAGGTTTGCCCCAGCGCCACACCTAATATAATGGTTGACGTGAAACTTGAAAAGATCGGCGTAAAATAAGAAAGTGTCGCCAAAAACATCATATTGCCCCCAATAATGGCAACATTCCAAAGCGCATAACCACTCGCCATCACCGCCGAGGTAATAAATAATGAAAGAACAGATTGCGTAGAAAATGATATCACAGGTTCATCACTAATCGCGTACTCAATCCATAATGCAATCGCAGTAAAAATAAAAAACAGTGTAATTGCGTTTTTACCATCGGAGAGATACTTCGTCACACTACAATAAAATCCCCATATAATCGCACCTGAGAAGGCAAAACTATAGGCAACCGGATTACTGCTAATATTTTCTGATAAGCTCGCTATTGAAAAACCTTGATCACCAAGAATACTCCAAGCGACACCAAAAAAAGCAAGGCCAATACTTGGATAAACTAACCAACTTGTGGGTTTTTGTGTCGCTGCTGCTTTTTTATCAAAATGCTTTTTCGCTAAAATGGCAAACAATACCGTAAAAGATGGCCACAGGTAATTAATCACGCCCATTTCAATCGTTTGCACACGATCATTTGCGAACCCTAGTGCTAATGAAAATAACACCTCATAACTGGCAAACAGCCCACCGCCGATAATTAGATATTTGATTGAAAAATCACGCAATTTAGGAAACCCTAAAACCGCTATTAACATCACAGAACTGAGACTATAAACCATCGCAGCACCACCAATCGGCCCGAGTAATTCAGCATTATTTCTCAATAAAGCAATCACGCAACTCCAGAGCAAAATAGCCATTACGCCATAGAGTGTAAATTTGTGTTTAATAAACAATGGAGAGTCCCTTCAAAGAAATAACGCTTGATGTGTACCAGAAATGTATAACAGCAATACCGACGGCTAATGTTTTAACAATGCCATCGCTTCACCTATCGGCAGCGGCTTACTGTAAAAATATCCTTGTAATGAGCCAATGTCCAGTGCTAATAATAAATCTCTTTGTTGCTGTGTTTCAACACCTTCAGCAACCACTTGACAATCTAACGACTGTGCAACGGCACAAATGGCTTTGACGACTTTATAGGCCCGAGGTGACTGGGTCATATTTTGAGTGTATTCGCGATCAATTTTAATTTCAGTAAAGGGAAATTTTAACAGTTCAGTAAACCCTGAAAATTTAGTGCCGAAATCATCAACGGATAGTGCACACCCCGCCATTCTAAAAAGAGTCAAATTATTCAACACAGAGGTATTAAGCATGGGTTTATTTTCAGTCACTTCAAGGGTTAATCTACTCGGTTCAAGATGGTGCAGTTGAATGATACCTAATACTTTTTTAGCAAAGTCAAAATCACTTAAGGATTGATAATCAATATTTAGAGATATAGAGCCGGTAAACTCGGGATACTCACTCAATAACGATAAAGATTTTTGTAATATTCGATAGGTAAATTCAGTGATCCGGCTTTCTTTAATCAGTGTTGTGATAAAGCAATCGGGAATATAAACAAAGTCATCCATACATAATCGACTCAATATTTCGATGCCTTGAATATTGCCATCCAGTGAAGAAAATTGGGCTTGAAAATAAGGCACAAATAAGTCCTGTTCCCATGCGTAATCGACAACACTCTTATCCAATAACAAGGGAATATATTTGACCTGTGATTCAGTATCATTCTGAGCGATAACGTTAACGACTTTCTCTCGAATTTGGGATAGCGTATTGGGTAATGACAATCCATGCACATTATCAAAGTCAAAGGTTTGACCGATATGTCGTGTCATTTCGATAATATCTTCATCATATTGGCTTAAAAAAATAATACCGATCAAATTAGGTAAATTAACGGCTTTACTGACATGTTCAATTTGAATATCAGCGACTGAAAGAATTTCTGAAATTAAAATAAAAGGTTCCGTTTCCTGACAGATATATTGATAGAGTTCGTCAATATGGCTAAACGAAACAGAAGTGATTTTTAAACCCGAAATAGCCTGGTCTATTACCGTTTTTTTTATAAACTCATCTTCCATGATAAGTAATTTCATCGAAACCTCTTGTTGCCCATTAAGGTGAAGTTAATAACAGCCGTGTTTAAGCTGATTATCATACATATACTACCTGACTATAAGATTTTTATTTGATATTAGCAATACTTTTTGAAAGCGGTTACTAATGATACCCCCGTTATTTTTGTTAAGTATTAAAACAACTTATAATCATTACATTGTTAATATGCGTCAAGATTTTATAAAATATCGCTAACTTGCTTTTTTTTAAAAAGTAATTAAATTAAATTCTCTTATATCCCCTTTTGATCCTGCAACATCATTCAACGGGGACTAAGAGCAATGCACAACCGATCCATCACTTTTCAATTTTTTACAATTAACGTAAGGAATAACAATGAATAAGCGCGCAATTAATATTTCAATATCACTATTACTTGGTCTTCTATTAACTCTCTCAGCACCTAGCTACGCAGCGAAAGGTAATCAGTTATTTCCATCGTTGGCGCCCATGCTAAAAGAAGTGAATGCAGCCGTCGTCAACATATCAACTTTTTCAACCCAAACTCAAACCGTCAATCCATTATTAAATGACCCATTCTTTAAACACTTTTTTAATACCCCGGATCAACCTCAACAACAGCAGCAACAAAAACCTCAAAAACAACAACAAAGTGCTGGCTCTGGCGTCATTGTTGATGCTAAAAAAGGAATTGTGTTAACCAATAATCACGTGATTGATAAATCGGAAGAAATATTGGTTTCGCTTATTGATGGACGTAGTTTTACCGCAAAATTGTTAGGCACGGATCCTGAACTTGATATCGCTATCCTTCAAATTGATGCCGATAATTTAACAGAGGTCGAAATTGCAGACTCTAATCTACTTGAAGTTGGTGATTTTGTGGTTGCAATCGGTAATCCATTTGGTTTAGGTCAAACGGTTACAACCGGTATCGTGAGTGCATTAGGACGAAGCGGTTTAGGTATTGAAGGTTATGAAAACTTCATTCAAACCGATGCATCAATTAACCCAGGTAACTCTGGTGGCGCATTGGTTAATTTAGCCGGTGAACTTATTGGTATCAATACCGCAATTATTGCTCCTTCAGGCGGTAATGTCGGTATCGGTTTTGCAATTCCCGTTAACATGGTCAAAGCGAGCATGAATCAAATCACCGAGAACGGTGAAGTACGACGCGGCCAAATTGGTGTCGGCATTCAAGATATTACCCCCGCGCTACGCGATGCCTTTGGTCTTAAAAATGGACAATTAGGTGTACTAATCAGTAAAGTTGTTTCAGGATCGCCTGCTGAGAAAGCCGGTATTAAAGCGGGTGATATTATTACACAGGTCGATGGTGAACCGACTATTTCAACCGGTCAACTACGAAGCCGTATTGGCATCAGAAAAATCGGTGATAAAGTCAAACTAACGGTCTTACGTGACGTCAAAGAAATTAGCTTAACCGTCACAATAGGCGAACCACAAACCACCGCAAAAACGACTAAAACAATGCATTCCCTTCTTGATGGTGTTGAACTTGGCAATGAAGAAAATGGAAATGGGGTTATCGTGACTCGCATTGTTGGTAATTCAATTGCAGCTTACAGTGGTTTACGTCAAGGTGATGTGATCGTTGCAACCAATAAACAACGCACGAAGAATCTTGATGACTTCCGTAATGCCTTGAAACTAAATGATCAGGCCATTTTATTACAAATTAATCGAGATGGCGGTTCATTGTTTGTCGTTGTAAGATAAAAACGAAACGCTTTTGATTGCCCTCAAGGTCAACTCCTGAGGGCATTTTATTATCCCCACCTAAGCAACAACCATGTACAACGCACGTTTCAAATCTGTGACTATTTCGATAGCAATTTAATCTTCTATTGTACTAAGATAAACATATTAGTTTTGAAAGTAACAGGAGAATGATTATGTTATCAAACATTATTAATATGAATACTGATATTGAAAAGTATACCGATAGAAACCGATTATTACGCGAGGCTTTCTCCTATATCGGCCAACCTAAACAAAGCCACTCGGAACCCGATAAGATATTTTTACGACTTGATCCCTTACTAAGTCAGGGGGCCGTACTCGAATTTAAAAGCAAAGATGTTGTATTCGCAGAGCATATTGAAACGATTTCAGATTCCACAGGTGAAAGTTTTCAAATATATAAAGTCTGGATCCGTGTTGGCAGTGTCGGCGTCAAACTTGAACATTTCACGGTCTAACTTGCATATCCATATTCTCGTCACGTTAGCCCCTTCCCTAAGAGGCTAACCACCACTTTTATTTACTCATCTAAATGGTTAATCTTAAATGTTGATTAACTTCTTCGATTAAGGATTTAGGTACGTCATTTTCCATTGCAACGGTTTTCCACGTGGAAACCACCGCTAAGGTACGATCGATAATGTCATTGATTTTAGATTTCGTAAAAATTGGACTCAATCGTTCAAAACCATAAAAGTCATCACGAATAAAATTGTCTCGTTTGCCCGCTAAGCTCATCCAATGACTATTAACCCACTTATTACCCGGTTTATAGCTATAGGCAATATCGTAAGCCGGTGTTAGCTGCCATTGATGCTGCTCATTAAGCATAAATGCAAAGTTCTTGGTATGATCATCATGGTTTCTTGCAATAACATTAAACACCATTCGTTTAAAAATCTGTAGCGCATCCTGCGGACTCAGGCGTAATTGTCGTGCAACCTGGATAAGCTCTTCATAGGAAAAAGACCCCGGGTGCTTGTAACTAACATGTGCCATGCCATTCAATGTTTGAATATGTACCTTACGATTACCAACACGGTCAAAGCGTTTAGTAATAAAATGCCGTCTATCACCTTCATTTAATAAATGGCTATCGGTCATATCAATACCACATTGACGCGCCAATAGATAATACACATATTCCATGGCACCAAATCCCATCGGATCGCCAAAGGTTTCCTGGTTTTTATTGTGCTCACTCACCCCATCAAACTTCATCAAATAATGTTCAAATCCATCCGGCGCATTAGTTTGCCCTGAACGCACCTGTGTAAATGCTTCATTAAAAGCCAGAACAGCCTTTGGCCTTGCCCCACCCGCACTCATACCTACGGACATTAGCGCCAACATTGCCTGTTTATCTTGCTGACCATCGGATGTTAATGCGACATTAAAATCGCCTCTTTCATTCAACACCTCCTGTGCAATCGCAACCAGCGACTCAACTTCAATATGATTAGATGCATTGAACTGCTTAACCCGTGTTGCAGGTGCATAGGTCAACGCCCCCATTCCACGTTTACCTGTATATTGTAAGCGTTCAAGGGGTGAAATATCGCTTGGTGTTCGACCTTGACTGGCCACCCAAGCATTCAGCACCACATTACCAAAATCATCGGGCAATGAATCGGCAATCAGTCCAGGTAAGCCCTTAAAAGTGGCGTGATCTAATCCAGGAAAAGTAAATATCGTTTTAGATACTGGCATTTTTAAAGGAGAAAGTTCTATTCCCTTTTTAATAAAACTCGGTTCATACTCAAAGGCACCGATACCGGTATCACTATTAAAGCTCACAGCACCGACATCATGGTCGTGATATTTTACATTTATTGCATCTACCATGTGACATCATCCTTACTATTTTCGGTATTATCCACGGCCTTTGATGCTCGTTGGCGTTCATTGCCCTTTAATTTTGCAAGCTGTAAGGGAGATACCGGTTGCTCAGGTAAAAATAAAGACAATTGTTCTAACAAACCCAACCCTTGCATCACCGCAATCATCGTTTCTAATTTTGTTTTACCCGACTCAACATTCACAATCGTATTTCGTGACACGCCCACTTTTTCAGCTAATGCATCACGGGAGATATTTGCATTTAATCGGGCCTGCTTTAATCGCTTTCCCAGTATTTCAGCAATGACTTGAGGACTATCATCTATATTCATATTTTTCGCCTTGATTTATGCAATAACACACACAACGACAATAACCAATTTAATGGTTATTAAAAACCAATAAATCCACTAACAACAACTATAATAGTTATTGTGGCATATAAAAACAAGATAATAACTCAATAACCATTATTTTGATCGTTAATGACTTAAAAACACAATAACAACCACAATAATGGTTATTGTAAAATATGATAAAAGTGAGGAAAGTGATTATCCACGCACTAGCGAATATAAGTGCGTGAACCTAACATTTTTACTATGAAGAGAAGTTATTTACATGAACTTTAATTCATTTATGGTATTTTTTACCTGATAAGAATACTTATAGTCCCTCATATTCCGTCTTATTAAATTTATAACCAATGCCATACACAGAACGAATCGGATCTTCTTCCTCTGCAATTTGGCTGATCTTTTTACGTATATTTTTAATATGTGTATCAATATTGCGATCCGATACATCGGAAATATCGTCATAGGTCCGGTTTAAAATTTCATCTCGACTAAAAACGCGGCCGCTATTTTCTAAAAAGAGCTTGAGTATAGAAAACTCCCTGGGTGTTAGATCTAAAAACTGCCCCTTAAAGGTGACTTCATAATCATCGCTGTTCATCTCAAAACCAAATTGTTTAATCAAATGCCTATCATGGTTTTCAGCTGCATTATTAGTCACTCGACGAAGCACGGTTTTAATACGCGCCATCACCTCTCTAGGACTAAATGGTTTACAAATATAGTCATCTGCACCAAATTCTAAGCCAAGAAGTTTATCGATCTCCTCACTTTTTGCAGTGAGCATAATAATGGGTAATTGTGAAAAAACGCGGATTTGCTTACAAATTTCTAAACCATCAATATCAGGTAACATCAAATCAAGCAGTATTAAATCAACACGATTTTCTTTAACAAAACGACTCACATCTTTACCACTACTAAGGTGCTCAACTAAGTAACCACTGTTTTGACAATAGACGATTAACACCTCTGCAATCGGCGCTTCGTCTTCAACGATTAAAATTGTCTGCTTATTCACTGTGGGTAACTCCTATGAATGGGTAGTGTTATATTGATACTTAATCCTCCCAATGACGAATCCGATGTACTGATTATCCCTTGATGCGCATCTACGATTTGCTTACACAGCGCCAATCCTAACCCTGAACCGCCAGAGCCTCTATTACGAGAAGGTTCTACCCGATAAAAACGTTCAAATAATTTATCTTGAATATTCAATGGCACGCTAGGTGCTGAATCTTGGATCTGAATATTGACATGCTGGGCAACCATTTGCGCAGAAATCTGAACCTGTCCATGTGCATCCGTATAACGACAACAATTTTCAAATAGATTAACGAATAACTGCCTTATTCTGTCTTTATCCGCTAATACCTGACACTTACCATCCTCCATCAACAATGCAAGTTGAGCACAATCCACGGACAATTTTTTCTGTTCAAAACTGGCCATAAAACTATCTGCAACCTGCAGTAATATCTGAATCGGATTAAGTAACTCTTTCTTATAAGTGAGTCCACCAGCATCCGTCGTTGATAACTGATAAAGATCATCCACAATATGGCTTAGGCTATCTATTTGATCAATAAATAACTGAACGCGTTGTTCATCCGCAACAAAAACCCCATCTTGAATACCGATTAACTGACCGCGTAATACGGTGAGTGGTGTTTTTAGCTCATGGGAAATATCTGACATCCATTTAAAACGACTATTTTGATTTTTATCCAAGGTTTCAGCTAATACATTGACATTATCAGACAATAACGACAACTCATCGTTGGTTTTCTTTTCAATTCGAATTCGATAATTCCCACGAATTAACGTGTAGGTACCATCAATCAATGCACTAATAGGCGCAACTAAATGCCTCGAAAATAACCAAGCAGTGACAAAGGCCAAGACAATAACCGCCAACGCAATAATAAAATAACTTTTATATTGCTGTGCTAAAAACTCATTTCCAGGCGTCCCTTTCACAAACTCTGAGGGAATAAGGCTTAGCCAACCGATTGTGTCACCATTTAGTTTAATAACTTCAGTGTAGGGATTATCAGTAATTAATGGTTTCCCAATCACCACCTGTTTATTCGCATCATAAAGGCTCAATCGTTTTTGAGTCTGCAAAATATTATTTAATGAAGCCAAATTCTCATTGGCTTCCTGTTCATCTTTTAATGACTGAACAAGGCCTTCCGTCGGACTCGGTCTCAATCTCGGACCCAACATTTCTTTCCAGAGTTGCTCATTTCCCTTAAGTGGTTGCCAACTACCATTTTCTTGGTAAAAAGTAATGATTCTAGTTTTAAGACGAGAAAGTTGCCTATGCTCAACAACATTAACAAAATCATTAAATCCAGTAGACAAGTTAAAGGTGATTAAGGCAAACATTAACCCCACAGCAACAAAGCTGGTCACACAGAATGCTAAGAAAAATTTATAGAGTAGCTTCACTCTGACTCCTTATAATATGGCATCACTTTACATATCCGGCGCAATATCCTTGCCGCCCAATGCTTGGTATAATTTAGCCTGTGTTACAAACTGATTATATTTATTTTCCAATAATGAAGCCTGTGCATCTCGTTTAGCCTCTAATGCATTTATCCAATCAATCATATCAATTGCCCCTGCACGATACTGGCTAGCATAAATTTTTTCCACCTCTTGCGCATTACTATATTGCGCTTGCTGAATGTCATATTGATATTGATAATGTTGCTTAGCTGACAGATAGTTTGCCACTTCTTCAAAGGCTTGATAAAGCGTAACACGATAATTTATAACAGCCGTTTGATAATCAATTTCTGAAATGTTTTTATTCAATTTCATCTGATTCCAATTAAGGAAAGGCAATGATAATTGTGCGCCTAACGTTCCCACTGGATTTTGCAATAACTCAAGCAGCTTTGATGATGAAGTGCCTAAATCGCCAGTCAATGTTAATGATGGGAAATAACTTGCGTCCACTGCATCTCTCTCGGCAAGCGTCGATTTCAACTGATAAAGAGACGATCTTACATCGGGTCGACGTACAAGAAGATCGGCAGGGAGACCCGATGCAATCTCTGGTAATGTGCCTTCAGGTAACTTTTCAATATTAATCATCACATCTTGAGGTGGTTGATTAAGCAATATTGACAAGGCATGCTTACTTTCTAACAGTTCCTGCTGTAATTCACTTAAACTCACCTGCAATTTATAAAGATCTTGAGTTGATTCAAGTACCGCGAGTCGTGTCGTTGAACCGTTATCATAGCGATTTTTAGTTAATGTAATAATTTGTTCAGTCCCCTTTATATTAGACTGAACAATATTAATGTGCTGATTTAGATAACCAATTTGCCAATATAAAGAGGCAACCGTCACCACTAAACTTTGCGCCACACTTTCTCGATCTTCCTCACTCGCTTGCGCAGACCACTGAGTCGCATCTGCAGCAGCAGAGAATTTTCCCCATAAATCTAATTCATAACTCAATTCCGTCGTGGTGCTATAACTACTATCAACATCACCAGTATCAAACTCTTGTTCATTGGAAGAAGACGCATTAAATGATAGATCGGGTAATTTATCATCTTCACTCAACCCTGCATTTAAGCGCGCCTTACGCAGGTTCAGTGTCGCCAGAGCCAAGTCATTATTTGTTTGTAAAGCACGTTCGATTAAGCCATTTAATTCTGGATTGTTAAACTGCTTCCACCATTCATCTTCTTGTACTAATTCGGTAAGTGAAGCGTTTTCTTGCTGCCAATTACTCGGTACATCCAGCGCAGGCATTTCAAATTGACTGCGATTAAGGCCACTACAACCCGCCAAAATTGAACAACAAATGGTAAGCATACTTAGGTTAAAACAGTTCTTATTCATAATATTAGTCTCTTGACAATGCATCGACAGGGTTCAGTTTTGCGGCACTTCTTGCGGGTAAATAACCAAACAAGACACCGATCAATGTTGAACAGGAAAAAGCGGCAACAATTGAGCCTGTTGAGAAAATCATCTGAAAATTACTGGAGCTTGATGCAAAAATAAGCCCCACCAAAAATGCCAGTGTGATCCCAAGAATACCACCACAGATACAAACTAAAACGGCCTCAATCAAGAACTGACGTAAAATATCATTATTACGCGCACCGACCGCCATTCTAATACCTATTTCGCGTGTTCGCTCGGTCACCGACACTAACATAATATTCATCACACCAATGCCCCCAACAATCAATGAAATAAATGCAATGGCCGAAATAAGTAAGGTCATGGTTGCCGATGTTTTTTCAATATTCTCACGCAATGTATCGGTATTTACGGTAAAGAAATCCTGTACACCGTGGCGCATTTTCAAAAGACGAATAATTCCCTCTTCGGCAGCGGTACTCGATACACTTTCATTGACACGCACCGTGATATCATTGACATCATCCTGTCTGAATATACGCCCAGACACCGTGGTATAAGGAACCCATACATTCAGTTCATCACTATTACCAAAAGCGCTTTCCTTTGGTTCCGTCACACCAATGATTTTAACCGGTAATCGACCAAGAAAAATAACTTGACCAACGGCGGCTTGATCGGAAAATAATTCTTCCGCTGTATTTGAATCAATAACCGCTAACTGAGCCAACTGTTCAACACTATCATCATTAAAAAATTGTCCCTGTGCTAAGGTATAACCACGTACCCTGAAAAATTCAGAACCAACGCCTTCAACGCCCGCGCTGACCGCTTTATTACCATAACGAATCGCAACATCGGCTCTCACCGTCGGCGTAACACTATCAACAAACGGTAATAATTTTAAAGCATCTGCGTCACTCGCGGTGAGTGTTCTCACTCGACCAGCACGGCGATCCCCCATGCCCGTTCCGGGTTTAATCTCAATAGTATTGGTTCCCATAGACGCCATATTTTCTAAAACGGATTGTTGAGATCCCGTTCCCAGTGCGACAACGGAAACAACGGAAGCGATACCAATAATAATCCCAAGCATGGTTAAAAAGGTCCGTAGCCTATGGGTTGACATAGCAATAAGCGCCATCTTAAATGCTTCAAAATAACGAGACCAATCAAATCGAGTGTATTTTTTCTGCTCTTTTTCCTTTTTATTTGCCAAGCTAGACACTATCTTGGCATCAGGATTAGTCACTCGATCATGCTTTATCTCACCATCTTTGATTTCAATAATACGATCCGCAAATTCCGCAACCTGCTGATCATGAGTCACTAAAATAATGGTATGGCCATCTCTATGCAGTTCCTGCAATAGATTCATCATCTCTTGACCACTTTTACTATCAAGCGCCCCCGTCGGCTCATCGGCTAAAATAACATCGCCACCATTGACTAACGCACGTGCCACACTCACCCGCTGTTGTTGACCACCACTAAGTTGATTTGGTTTATGATCAAGACGATCACTTAAACCAAGGCGCGAAAGTAAAGATTCAGCTTTTACTCGACGTGATGTTTTTTCTTCGCTCGCATAAAGAGCAGGTACTTCAACATTCGCAACCGCAGTCAAATCACCAAGGAGATGATAACGCTGAAAAATAAACCCAAAATACTCACGACGCAATGCCGCCAACTGATCATCATTCATCTCAGAGGTATCTTGGCCATTAATGAAATAACTGCCCGTTGAGGGTTTATCTAAACACCCTAAGATATTCATTAATGTCGACTTTCCCGAGCCAGATGTACCAACAATGGCAATCATCTCACCACGATGCACCTTCAGGCTGACATTATTAAGTACAGTAAGAGCTTGATCTCCTGCACTAAAAGTACGAGTAACACCGACAAGATCTAAAAGTACTTCACTCATATATTAAAACCCCATCCGTTGCTGACGGGCGGGTCTATCTGTACTCGTTCTCGACTGTTGAACACCCGTAGACTCGCCGATAATAATTTCGTCGCCTTCTTCAAGGCCAGATAAAATTTGCGCATAAATATTATTATTAATACCGACCTCAACATCACGATATTCCATATTCTCGCCATTTTTTACCGGCACTCGATAATGTCCGGGATGACGAGAATTACTGACAAGGACTTGAGAAGGCACTAATAATGCGTTGTCTGCATGATCAAGAATAATAGAAACCTGCGCAGTCATGCCAAAACGAAGTAAACCATCGGGATTATCAACATCAAACAAAGCGTTATAGTAAATCGCGTCACTATCACCGATAACAAGTTGACTATCATCACCCGTCATGAGTGTTGGACCAGGTTCAATCGCACGAAGCACACCTTCGTATTTTTTAGATGAATCACCAAGAATCGTAAAATAAACCTGTTGCTCAGGAGAAACATGAATAACATCGGCCTCGGACACCTCTGCTTTAATCGTCATCGTATTAAGCTGAGCAATTTCAACAATGGTTGGAATTTCCTGATTATCACTAAGTGTTTGCCCTTCTGAAACCGAAACATAAATAACCGTACCATCTATCGGCGCGACTATTTTTGTATAACCAAGCTCCAACTTAGCATTATCAACACTGATTAATGCTTGTTCCTTAAGTGCTTTTATCTGTTCAAGTTCGGCGTTATAAACTAACAACGCCGCTTCCGCTGTTTCATAGTCTGATTGCGAACTTGAACCATCCTTATGCATTTTTTGCTGACGCTTAAACTCTGATTCAGCTTGGCGTATTTGTGCCTGTTTTGCACTGTATTGTGCATTAATACTATTAAGTGATGCCAGTGCTTCTTTCAATGCATTTTGCTGGGTTAAGCTGTCAATTTCAGCAATCAGATCTCCCTGCTTCACGACATCACCAAGCTTAACTGCCAGGTGTTGTATCTGCCCTGCAGCCTGAGAACCCACATCGACCAGTTTATAGGGATATAAAACGCCACTGGTTAAGACAACATTTTCAATCGCTCCTTTTTTTACAACATCGGTCGTAAACACAGGCTTAGCATCTTGACTCTGGGAGAGGTAAAAATGCACCGAGAAGGCGATTGGAACAACGAGTAATATAAATAGGATTATATATTTTATTTTTTTATTCATGGCCAGTTCCGATTTTTATTGAGAATAAGAAATTAGAACTAGTATAGAAAAAAAATATAGGCTAAAAATGAAGAAATTAAAATTCATAACTAACTGTATTTATTATGCTTTTAAATATCCGCCTTCAATTGTGTAGGAAATGTGTAAGCTTTAAAAATAACTTCCACTTATATAAATAGGATACAACTATTATTATCATCGTAAGATTGGCGTTAGAAATGATTTCGAACGCAGATACAAAAACGCCCCGAACAATATCGAGACGTAAAATATCAAACGATGAAATCTAGGCCACTTCAGTTTCCCATAACCCCCTCTACAATATGCTAGTTTGTAATTCAAATTCGCCTTCTTGTAAGTCGGCGGCGATATCTTCAAGAGTTTCAATAATGCCATTACGACCTAACCCTTCTGCGATTGTTTGATCTAATAAGTATTCCACATTCAAATAATAGTTATTCGTATGCATTGTACTATGCGCAAAAGCATCAGACATAGAATTCATTGGGGTATGAGATATATAGGATGGTAAATATTTAAAAACGCAGTATCTCTTGCCATTATTGAGCGCATCAATAATCGAAAAAATGCTGTCTCGGTAATGTTACAATTTAATTACATTTTAAATACCACAAAAGCAAAAATAAAATGACTAGAATATGCGTGACAACTTAGAAGCTAGCAATTGGTGGATTCGTTTTATTTGGCTATAAGTAAAGAAAAACAACCACCGAAATAGTACAAAAACCCTAATAATGGCAAAACTTTATCACCTAATCCCAAAAACATCAGTAAAAAGACATTATTTATTCAGTAATAGCATAAATCGATAAATATAATATTAAACTTTCCCCTAAAATAGCCGATAAGTCTATCCTTATAGAACAAATTTAATTCGCCAACTCAATGTTTATCAAGGAACAAAAATGCAAACGCTCGGGTTTAAAAATAAAATTATACTATCAGTTATTATGTTAGTGACAGCTTGTCTACTTGTCTCTAACTGGCTTGCTTACACTCATTTAAGAGATAGCACTGTTGATAGAGTCGCACTTCATTCTCAATCTATTGTTCACTATGAATCTCTAAAAATTGAATCATGGTTAGCAGATAAAACTAATGCAATCCAAATATTAGCGAATAAATATAAAAATAATAACGAAATCGCAACGTCGACTTATGTTGATGATGCTAGATTAACAAGAGATACCATTGATATAAGCGATGTCTACATTTCATTAGACACTGGCCCAACGTATTCAACAGCAAAAGGAAAAGATTGGGTAAATGGTGTCATTGATGTAAGCAAATTTGATGCGCGTACTCGCCCATGGTACAAACAAGCTAAATCAACCAGCGGTATTTCAATTACGGAACCTTATATTGATAAAATAACAAACAAACCTGTCGTATCTATTTCTAAAAGCTTTGGTGATGGTGTCGTGTTAGGTGATGTATCTATTGCTATTTTAACCCAGACATTAGAAGAGATTAATTTTCCTACCGCAATATTTTCCATCCTAGATAAAAATGGCAAGGTTATCGCTTCAAATTCATCAACGGTAAAGGTCGGTACAACACAGCCTGACTTAAACGTAAAGAATGTATATGGCACTATTCTAGAGGAAGACGAAGCAACCGTAGATTATGCACTTGATGGAGTCGATAAAGTCGGTTTCACAACATCAATAAATTTAGCCGATGGTTCAAAATGGCATTTATTCCTATCTGTTGATAAATCGGTCGTATATTCAGAAGTAGATAAAGCCTTACAAAGCGCGATTACTTCTTCTGTTGTCATGTTGTTTATTGCTATAGCGTTGTCTCTCATTATATTAAATATTATTTATAGCCCAATCGTAAAATTAAAAGAAATGGTTGTCGATTTATCGACAGGTAATGGAGATCTAACACGCAGGCTTGATGTCACAACTAGTGATGATTTGGGACAAATCGCGACAGGAGTGAACCAATTTATTGCAGATATTCAATCACTCATGTTAGAAGTATCCGAATCGTCTAACCACATAGATGATAGTGTTGAACAACTCAATAACCAGGTCAACACAAATAACGAAGTACTCGATTTTCATGCAAGTGAAACAAATCAAATCGTAGCTGCAATAGAAGAAATGAGCGCAACGGCAAACGATGTTGCCAATAACGCATCCGAAGCAGCAACATTTACGCAAAAAACCAACGACCAAGTTAGCAAATCATTAGAAGAAGTAATGACAGCGACAGACACAGTATCACAATTGGTTACTGACGTTGATAATGCGTCTGAAACAATCAATGGAATAAGCACAGATACACAAGAAATTACCAATGTGTTAAATGTCATTGGTTCCATTGCTGAACAAACTAATTTATTAGCTTTAAATGCTGCAATTGAAGCCGCGCGAGCTGGTGAACACGGTCGAGGTTTTGCCGTAGTGGCAGATGAAGTTAGATCGCTTGCGAGTAGTACAAAAGACAGCACAACTGAAATCGAAAGCACTCTTAATAAATTACTTAATAGTTCTCAAAGTGCCAATACAGCAATGTTGGCAACAAAAGAGACATGTGAAAAAACAACTCAGGGAACACGTAGAGTTGCAGAGGACTTAACTAATATTGATGAATCGGTTACCAGTATAAATGACTTAACTACGTTAATTGCAACTGCAGCAGAAGAACAAAGTGCTGTAACACAAGAAATAACTCGTAATATGTCAAGCTTGCAAGATATGGTTGTAACGTTAACCAATAACGGCCAATCAACAGGTAGTGAAACACAAAAACTTACCAATGCAAATAGTCAATTAAAGGCCATTGTTGGTAAATTCAGATTAAGTTAAAAAAACCTCTATTGTATTGTCTATTGTTAAAATATTAAGAATAGACATCTCTATTTTGCACATCTATATTTCAGATGTGCAAAATAGTTACTACAATAAATCACTGATAAATATATTCCCCTATAGTAAATATTTGAAAATGCTGTACCCCTTATGATTATTGAGCGCATCAAGAATCGACAAAAAATCCCATCTAGGTAATGTCACTGTTTAACTACACTAATATTTTGTTATTTTTTATCATCAAAACTATAGTTGTAATTAATTATATGTTCTAAAACCAATGAGCAGACTTGAATTAACTTTTCGCAAACTAAACTTGAACACTAAGTTGAATAATTTATAAGCTCTTTCAATAGAACATTCGTACCATTTAGAGGCTACCAAATAAGGAAAAGTTATAGAATATGAATGTTTATCAAATCATGAAAGATAATAACAATGATTCAAATGTGTTTGCAGTTAACATCACAACATCAAGCAACGACGTTATGCAATTACTTGAACAAGGATTTGAAGGAATCCAGACAATCAATGCGACGTCAGAACAAGAGGCAATGGAATTATTCTTTAATAGCAATGCAAGCAGTGTGATGATGTCAACATCATCATTTCTTACTGAAGATACAAAAGTAATAGCTAACTACGGTATTATCACATCAACTATCGTTAGCGGAACGAACATTTTCCGCGACATGCTTGCTGGAGTTCGTGACATTGTAGGAGGGAACTCACAAACATATATGAATAAACTTGAAGACTTGAAAGTCCAAGCAATGAATGAACTAAAAAAGAAAGCAGTAAGAATCGATTGCAATGCAATTATTAGTGTATCCATTGATACCGAAGAAATTTCAGGACAAGGAAAAGGTATGCTTATGATCACGGCAACAGGCACAGCGGTAAAAGTTAAAGAGCGATAATTATTATTAACCGTTTTTTTCAACTAAGCATATCACTTAATAAATCAGGGACATCCAAACATAATCAAAGTGGTTCTCCTATCTTTACCATTATTTATAAACACCTTTCGCACTCTTTATTTGAGCGCAGATTCAACTCTGAAGTGCATAACCACTAAGCAGCTATAGCTGCCATGTGTTCAGCCATTAATTTGGCTGGTAGTTTGTAATTTAGCTTTTTCCTTGGTCTATCATTCAGTTGCACTATTACATCTTCAACTTCTGATTGCGATACTTTTTTAAAGTCTGTTGCTTTTGGCCAGTATTGCCGTAATAACCCATTCGTGTTTTCATTCAAACCTCGTTGCCACGAACAATAAGGATCTGCAAAATAAACACCACAGTCTAAGTATTCACTCATCATTTCATGGTAAGCAAACTCTTTACCATTATCTGCTGTGATCGTATGTACGGCTTTTTTATAAGGTTGTAATAAAGCAATCGTCGCAGCGGTGACTGATTTAGCTGATTTGTCGTCAACACGCATAGAGACTGTAAAGCTAGTTTTCCGTTCAACGATAGTCACTAATGCACCACTGTGGCCTTTACCGATGACTAAATCTATTTCCCAATCCCCAATTCTGCTTTTATTATCAATAACCGTTGGACGTTCATCAATGCTGACTCGGTTTTTGATAAAGCCGCGACCTGCCTGTTTATCCTTACTACGGGATTGGTAAGCCTTGCCTTTTCTACGCAGATGTTGAAATAATTGACCACCACGTTTCTTATCAGCCCAAACATGTAGATAAATTGTTTCATGGCTAATTAGAATGCGGTGTACTTCTTTTAACCAGCCTGATATTTGCTCAGGACTCCATTTCATATAAATCTTTGAATCAATTAATGCAATGAGGTTACTCGTCATTTTAATGGCCTTACGTGAATGTAAGCGGCGCCCCTGAGCAAGGGACTGGGCTTGCTTAATGCGATAACCTCGCTTTCCTGTATTACGAGAAAGCTCTCGACTGATAGTTGATTGACTCACTTTTAATTGCTGTGCAATTTTATTTTGGCTTATTCCTATTTTCTTTAATGCATAAATCTGGCATCTTAGCTCATAGGTCAGTTGATTATATGTTTTCATTGTTGCATCTCTTGCCGGAGAAAAGCGATTAGCATATATTCAGCTGACCACTTTTTCTACCTATTCAAGTTATGCACTTACTATTTGAATCTAAGGAGTATTTGTAAGCAATGCTTTAGCCATAACTGTAAGATCCTTTTTTGAAGATAAAAATCATCTTACAAATAATCTTACATTTTTACCGAATGCAAGCGACTCGATTGAAGATCTACGGACATAAAAAAACCCGCAAAGCCTGTATTTACAAGCTTTGCGGGTTTTCTTCGTACCTTGTCGGTACTGAATATGGCGGGACGGAGAGATTTTGTAAAGTTAAATATAGCATTGATAATAAAGCATTTAATTTGTAATGAAAATAATAATACCACATAAAAAACCACTTAAATTACCGCATGGTTTTGTGGATATTTCATAAATTAAGCTGTAATTGCATGTTTTATGTTATAACAAATAAGGCCCACTAAATAGCCTATCTCTTCATAAAGAACCGACGGTTCGAAGCCTTAATCTTCTAGATGGAGTACTTTTAAAATTACTATTAAATCAAGTTTATAATATTTTTTTCAACCTACCTTTATTTAGAATTCAAATGACAAATAAGGTAACTAATTTAATTTTTAATCAGCACCTGTTTTTATATACAGTACTCTTATATTTCTATATACTTTTTATGTTTTTGATGCCTTGAGTACCTGAGACTCAGTTAATAGCTGAAGAGGAAGCAACAAAAATACAAGCAAGCTACCCTTGTAGCTTGCTTACTTATGTATTCAAGGCTCTTTTTATAGGAGCATAAATGGACGAACATATTTTACATAACGGGCAACTTCGCCTTATTAACGCTGATTGTTTAAATTATTTAAAAACCCTTCCTGACAACGCGATTGATCTTATTCTTACCGATCCCCCTTATTTTCAAGTTAAAAAAAATCCTTGGGATAATCAATGGCCTAATGTTGAAACATTTTTAGCCTGGCTTGATGAGGTGCTTGTTGAATTCTGGCGAATATTAAAGCCGACAGGAAGCTTATACCTTTTTTGTGGCTCCAAGTTAGCAGCCGATACTGAAATACTGATACGGTCGCGATTTGAAGTACTCAATCATATTATTTGGGCAAAACCTTCTGGTGTTTGGAAAAGATCCCATAAACCAAGCCTGCGCTCTTTTTTCCCAGCAACAGAGCGTATTATTTTTGCAGGTCACTATGGTTCGGAAGGTTTTGCTAAAGGAGCAAATGGTTATGCAACAAAATGCAGTGAATTAAAAAAAGACGTATTCAAACCATTAATTGATTATTTTATTGACGCTAAACGTTCATTAAATATTTCAGCAAAAGATATTAATGAAGCCACGGGCACTAAAATGTGCTCCCACTGGTTTTCATCTAGCCAATGGAAACTTCCCAACGAGCAACAATATAATCAATTGCAACAACTCTTTGCTGCTCACAATGCGAAATTATTACGATCTCACCCTGAGCTAACTAATGAACATTTAACACTACAGTTAAAGTTTCAAACACTGGTTCGTCAGTATGATGATCTTAAACAAGAGTATAACAATCTAAGGCGCCCTTTTAAGCTGACAAATGAAGTCCCATACACTGATGTTTGGACTTATGCGCCAGTTCAGTATTACCCAGGCAAGCACCCTTGTGAAAAACCAGCGCCTTTACTCGAGCATGTTATTAAAACAAGTAGTAAAGAAAATGATGTGGTTTTAGATGCTTTTATGGGTTCGGGTTCGACGGGAAAGGCATGCTTAGCGCTTAATAGACAATTTATAGGAATAGAAATGGAGGAGGAGACTTTTACACAATCAAAAGCGATGCTTAAAAATATAAAATAGCAATTGATGCAATAGAGTTATAGCTGGAAGAGGAAAACCAAATATTAATATTTGGTTTTCCTTTAATTGTTAATGGTTAACTAATTTCAACTTGCAGATAGGGTAAATCAGGCAATTTACTGACAACTTTTTCATCTTCAACTAATACTTGATCACCGACAGCCAAAGATAAGGTTGCTGTCACCCATAGTTTGTAATCCCCCCATTGAACTTTTACTCGGTTGAGCGTTTCATCTAGGACTAATACTTCAGCACGAAAGCGAATGGTATCAGTCAGGAGAGATTTAAATTGTTTGGTAATATTAACGGTAGCCATTATTAAGCTCCAATTTGACTGATTGGGATACGTCGGTAATTGATTGAATGGGTATGCTGTTGCTTAAACATAAACCAGTAATAGATTTATCGGTATAAACAATGCGAACAATCTCACCAGGTAGTAATAATCCAAAATCAGAATCCGGCGTCAATAACGGAAGGCTTAATCCAAGTATTTCTTGATCACCACTATCACCCATTATATTGCGAGCGAGTTCCATATTGACATTGTGATCCTGCGATAAGTTGCTCACTACATCACTGCCTCGTAAATCACCTGCGGTACCTGATTTAACCACATCCGTGATGACACCATGTGTTTCCCCGCTGATTAATACTCGGTTTATCTCAGTGGTTGTATTATCAATACTTGATTCAGTAATTACGTAATCGGCATTAATAACATGGTCGCATTGCTCATCCGTTAATGTATTCCAATTCCATGGACTGACTTTATAACGCGGTTGAACATCAAGACTATTACCTGTTTTATTCGGCTGTAATATTGCGCCACTAGCTTGGGCTGCTTGTATTGCCATTTCAATCGGTGTTTTATTGAGGTAGCTAAATGAATCAGGTGCCAGTATCCATTCAGGTGTTAACGCTCGACTCAAGGTGAAATTTTCTTGTGTCAGTATGTCTTCTACTATTTGCCAAATACCCGTTTCATTTTCAACAGCACCGCTATATAAATTTGCATAGGGTGAAAATAACCACTGGGTATTGGTAACGGCTGTAAAAGTATAAGCATCGCTCGCAAAACTACTGGCTCGAGAATATTCACGCAATACAAACAATAATTGATGACCATTAACATTGATTTCAAAGTTTGCTCGATACGTTAACCAGGTTAGGCTATCAGCACCAAGCAGTTGACCTTTAAAACTCCAAACCTGCGAATCAATATCAAGCTCAAGAGAAGCACTGACCGGATGAATCGCGCTTTTGGTACCGTCATCAGCAATGTGATAAATACTTATTTCATTCATAACAATTAATGCATCCAGTTCTATTCTAACAAATTCAAGAATGCCGCTTGGATCCCATAAACTAAGGAAGTTTAATGGTGCGACTACTACAGGGGTGATTGGCTCAACGGGTTTTATTATTGTTGGTCGATAACCAACTGGCTGAATGCCATCTTCAAAATAGGACTTTTTATCGTATCGATAAGCAATTCCATCCTGAAATTGCGTTTCCCACTCTCTTCTTAAGCTGTCTGCTCCCATCCATTTATTAGAACTTTCACAATCAGATCGCGCAGGGTATAAAAAGTCTGAATAAACCTTATTACTTACGTTATCGCCTGATAAACTTGAAAAGTTAACATGCTCATTAACATTGTCTAATTTATTGTTAATGGTGTTTATGTCTTGAGATACATAGTCGCCATCTACCAACGTGATGACGATTTTTTTATTCTGACGCTTAAGTCCACTTGATATAGTGATAATACGTTGACCCAACTTATCACTATCAAAAATAGGAGAGGTCATTACTTTTTTCAGGCGGGGGCTGTTTTCAAATTTAGAGTCAAACTCTTTTCTCAATTTGTTACTAGAACCGGCTAATGATTTTGTTATATTTCTGATACCACGATTAACGTTTATATCCATATAAAATTCAGCGTCACTTAAACCATTAGATCTAATTTCTATTTGTGGAGGTATAACGTTAATGATTGCGTCAGCGTGAACATTTGAAGTGGTACCAGACAGGCTGTTAGTCGCCACCATATCAATGATGATATCGGTATCAAAATCAACTGGAACGGCAAATTCTAACTGTCCATTGTCCTTCCATTCATCTGATAAATTTAACTTCCCCTGCTGGTTCCACCTATCAATAGGAAATAAAACCGCATCCGATACAGGACCTTTAATCGTATTTTTTGCGGTTATATCAAAAACAGTTGCGTCATTAGAAAAATCCAATATTCCGCTATTTGTCCATCGCTTTTTAAAATACATAGTTATGACTCGCTAATAGTCCACCCGTTTAAGCGCAGTAATGAACCTTGATAAAGTGCGGTACTTGGAAGCTTAATATCAGCCGCGCTATCAGAATCACCAACAGTAAGATCAAACAACACGGTATCAGAATCATTAACAACCTTTGCATTTGTTGCCGTTGAACTTAATAACACCAGTGATTCAGTGAGATTGTTAAAGGTAAGAACGGCATTGGATATATCAGCCTTACAAGGATTTGGAAAGATAAGTTCACAAATTACATCTTGCACTACATTATAAACGACTAACTTGCTATTCCCATTATCTATTGCATCACAAAGGACTTGTAGCCGGGCATTCTTTAATTCAGTAGAAAGGATTAGAGGCATAACCATTAACTCCCATAAGGTGTGGGTGTTTGCCAATCTGCGGCAGCAGCTAAGTATTCCGGTGCTACTTGTTTGTTACCGTTATTGTACTGAGCCACAAATAAATATTTATTATCCATTAGTAAATGGTCGAACCGATAAACGCCACTTTCATTTGAATAAGTGTCATCGAGTAATTGACCTCCATTGGTGAAGCACAAAACACGTGTGTTAGGCTTTGGAACATCACTCACGGTAACCGTAGATTGATAATAACCAACTTTACGTTGTTCGCCGTTTTGTTTTATTAGACTATTATAATTGCCTAGCTTTCCTATTATCTTTTGTTCTGGCTTTTGCTCTAACACTAACAATTCATTTGACTGAGGGTTGGCTTGTGCACGTGTCAACTGGTGTGCCCATGTTGGTTTTGGTTGTGAATGTGAGCTTCGTAAAGATATTTCGTACTCGTCGGAGTTAATACGGGCGTTAATTTCATCCATGGTTAAAGGTCTATCGTACAGCGCACAATCAGAGCAATAAGTCCTGCCGTGTAGGTTGTAAATAGGATTGTTATAATAGTGAAACAAGCCTGGTGTAAAATATCGACCTTCAATCAGCAAATCGTAAGCGTCACCTGGGTAACGATATTTTACCACTCCATCCAAATACAACACTGTCTCATTGGTGGCACTCTCATATTGAAAAACAACGTGTCTAGGCGTATCAAAATAGTCTTTCGATTCTAAGTCTGGAACGACAAGTCCTGAAATGTACATTCTTGTATTGTCGCTGGAACTAGAAGCAACACCAACGGTCATTATAACTCGGTCGACGTTACCGTCTGCGCCACCACTTAACGAGTTGAAGCCAAAAATCCCACGGAAATCTTGCCCGTTAGTGTAGCCAGGATCGCTCATAACCCATAGTTCTACACATTTCGTATTCATCGGCTGAACTACGTATAAAGCACTATCACCGTCAGCTGAGCTACCGCTTTTATAACTTCCTAAATTCATGGTTGATGTCTTTTTATCGTAATCGTAAACAACACTTCCTGACCATTCGCTCATAGGATTGTTCTGACCACTAGCTTCGGCCCTGTCTTTATGTAGCGGCCAGTAGGCTATCAACCCGCTAGCCCCTAATATAATATCGCTCAGAAAAGCCATAACCTACACCTCAACAGTAGAAATATCGAATCCTATTAACGCTGCTGAATAATCAGAACGGTCGTCATAAGTAGCACGTAACATACGGAAAATTTTACCTGGAAATTCTGGTAAATTCTGCAAGTTCTTTCGGCTATACGTTGAGTGGTTAGCCAAAGGAAATACCATAATAGGTAGATAACCACGGAGATAACTACCCGACTCCATCACCATTGCTGGTTGATTGTTAATGTAAAACCCGTTATCAACAGGGTTTGGCATCGCTATAGAATCACTGCTATAAGTAGATAAACCTAAATGATACCAATTAGTCGTACCTTCTATTTGATGATATGGTCGAGCCAGAACTCGTCCTGTGTAATCGTTATTTCTAATCAATTGAGTATAGTATTCGTAACTGCTGCTTGCACCGTTAAATCTATTTTCATTAGAATCGGCTACAGTGCTTTTTAATCTATTCATCACGAAATGATATTCATCGGCTGGTCGAATAGAGTCGATATAACCTGCACAGAATAATGATTGCTCTTTACCCATTCCGTACTCAGGAGCGAAATAAATCATACGGTTATCACCTGTTAAATCCCATTTACGGTCACTGCCGTAACTACCAGCGGGCCAACGATGTTCGTAAATAGTGTCGTAGTTATCAATATCAGTAACATTTTCAACCATAGTGACCTTCATTAACGCTGCTTTATAATTACTACCATACCATCCACTAAAAGCAGTATTGTCTACTCGTAAACTCACTTTCCCCAGGTCCCCAGCTGGTTTAAATATACAAACATCACCGTCATTATTAGAATGCGTTAACTCCCAACCTAGCGGTGCTATTTTAATTACTACTGTGCCGCTTGAATCTGCCACTGGCACCGTATCTAACTCAAACCAAACGTCATTGTTAGTAACCTGCATTACTCTGTGTTCGCCGTTATAATCTGAAACGTCACTATCACTCACATCAAGAATGCTATCTACTTGATATGAGTGCCCCAAAGGTATACTAGCTTTAGCCCAACCTGTTTCAGCGTCGTAAACTAACGTAGAAGGACTTAACGCACCGAATCCGTTAACAAGGCAATCTTTTAAAATGTTAATCATACTGCCAGCTGTGGCGTCATAAGTTTGACTGGCGCCTTGCATACCTTCGTGATAAAACTTATTTGGATATGTTTTAGTCATTTCTATTTTATTCCTTACATATTAAATTATGTTGGTTCAAATTAATGCATCATAAAATCATTTTAGATAACTACTTTGTTGATATTGCCTCGAATCTGCAAGGCAAATTGATCGCTTTCTAATGCATTAGTGCGATCGCCCTGTAAGATTGTTCTAATTACATTGAGCTGATAAACAGCACCATATGTATCAAATCGTAATACATTGTTAGTGGACCACCCAGCACCCCAACCCAACTTATTTAACGTGAAATATGGTTTCCCTGAAACGGGATTGATAGGCGCAAAATCAGTATTGATATCACCAACAGCAATTTGACCGATGTTCTCCCCAATCAACTTAAATGCTGTGCTTGAAGTAAATACGATAGCCATGCGCTCAGTGATACAACCGTCATTTGTTACTTTTATAGGGTATAACGTGTCGTTATAAGCAACAGTGGCTTCGCTCCCTATTAGCTTGTCACTAAAAACACCGGACCAAGACTTTTGATCAAACAAGTTGGTGTAACGAGCAAAAAGATCACCTGCAATTAATAGTGATGCCATTTTTGATTTGGTGTAGTCATAGTTATGAGATAATGATTTTGATAATTTAACGGCTCCTGAAATATCAACATAAGTGAGTAAAGCTATATCCTCGAAACGATATTCAATATCAAAAGTTCCATCAGTAGGGAAGAATACGGTACCAGCGTCTAGATCAATACCTGCATCACTCGCTGTTGTCGTACAAGTCGCAAGCCTAACTTCAAGCTGAACTGTATCACCCGCTTCAACTGTAACTGTTTCATTATTATCTTGATAAACAACAACTACATCGCCTTTTTCAAAGATAACCACACGGCCATCTGACGGCAACTTAATAGGATCTATACCAACTTGATCTGCATCTAACGGGAGGTAATTATAGCTAACACAATTGTATTTAATATCTAAGGCTTCAACCAGATTTTCATTAAACAATTTAACAATACCTAGCTCATGGTTTATTGTCCCTGAAAAACCGCCACCGGAAATTACACCATTTTCATCTGCCGTACCGAGTTGGTGGGTACCGTCTGCAGTTATTGCATTTATTTGTAACGATCTATTCGCGACAGGGTTCCCTTTTGTAATAAAAACTGCATCCTGTAAGTAAGACTTGTTTAGATATTTAAATACGCCTGAAACAACACTTATACTATCGTCTCCTTCACTCCACTGTGTTAATGTTAAAAGATTTGTATCGCGGTCAAATGTGCCGACTTGCGCACCTCTTACTTTTGCTAATCCTTCGCTTACTGTTATTTCGTCTCCGTTAAAATTTAAAACTAAGTTATCATCAACAAGCTCTCGGTTTTGGTGGTCAATCCATATTGAAACCTGGTCTAGAGTAAAGTCAAAAGTTCCACTTTCTATAGGCGCTGTGGTCCCAGTTACCGTTGCCTTTTCAAAATCTAGAATAGACTCGACCATATTACATTTTACGCTAACTCTATCTGTATTTATGACGGTCCAGCCACCAAAGAAAGAAAGCTTTTTACCCCATTCTCGGTGCGTAAAGTAAGAGGTAAGGAGGTCCTTAGATATTGTCACATCACCTGTAGCGCTATTGTAGGTGCCGACTTGCGTTGTCCAGGCCAATGAGTCATCAAGTGCCGATTCTCTCCACTTCAATACTCGACCTAAATCAGCATTAAAGAATAACGTTATCGCTTTTGTTTCGTATGTGTAATTCGATCTGTCATTCTCATCTGAATAATCTGATGGCGAGATAATGATTGAAATTGAATTGGGGTGTTTACTTGTACCAACATTAAACATGTAGTCAGTATCATTTTCTGTAACTTCCATTGATGTGTTAACATCTTCGATAATATCAACACCACCTACGTTCTCGCTCCAAACAGAAGTTATTATTGTTCCTGGTTCCGGCAATATATTTGGTGTGAAATTAACTCGATTATTTTTGACATACCCAGTCGCATCGCCAGTTATAACGCTATCGGTACAAACAGCTACCTTGTCCCCATTATCCCAAGTAAATGTCATATCAGCACTGTTTGGGACCGTCGGTATTTGTGCAACTACTTTAGAATTTAACTCAAAATCGCTATCTCCAACAAGTTCACTATTTGCATTGACGTTGCCCCATTGAAAAATAATTTCGCTTTTAACGTCTGGTAATGCTCCTGTCGTAATTGTTACATTACCAAAAGCATCGAGTGTGCCTGCGCCGTGAGATTCATCCTCCCCCCTTAAGGCTCCTGTGCCATCTTCTGTTAATGTATACCAATTACCTTGCGTCATATATTTTACAATCAACGTACCTAGCGAAGGTGTTGGTATTAGTGTTTGAACATAGACATACCCTTGGTTTTCTATATCGACAAGTAATGATTGAGATTCTAAGAACATCGGAACAGTGGTCGTGCTTGTTCCATCTGCGCTAGTGTTTGCAATTGCATCTACTAATTCTGCGATAGGTTGATTCACAATCGCATTGTCGATACGTGCAGAAGGCACTAATTGATTATAAATGCCCTCAACCTGAACTGATTTACTGCCAAAGGTTCCATTATCAGAAAGTTGTTTAGTACCGTAATATTTACTAGCGTCTGCTACTGAAACCTCATAAACCCTAGAGTAACTAAGTTGACTCATGTACGGGTTTGGTGTTCCACCTTTAAACCCATATCGCAAAGGTTCTGATATTTCACAAGTTACTATTTTAAGGTCAAATGCGCCGTACACTTGTATTTCAAAATCTAATATTTCTGAACTAACATTGATTAAACGACAATATTGCTCACTATCGTTTTCCAAATCGGATACCACCAAAACGTCCCCCGCATTCGGTACATCTCTAGAGGTACGTTGCATGAGCTTAATGGTTCGCTGTCCTTTAATATGGTCATAAAAAAGTTCACCGCCGTACTTCGCACCGACAGTGAGATACTGTTCTATCAAATCTGCAGTCTCTTCTCGCTCGATGTAAGGGTCATTAACGCTCATTAATGTAACTTCAACCATATCATCGACAGGTGTTTCCGAAAGCCCTATAGTTGAGCCGTAGTAAGTTTCATCCGAGTCTGCATCAACCTTTAAATGAACTGAACGAATATTTACAACACCATAAGCACGGTCTAAATCCGAAATATCAGGAAAGATAGAATTATGCTCACCAGAAATAATTTCCTGGTCGGTCATCGCACCGCCACCGTCTGACTCATCGGTCATTACTTTTGATTCAAATAGCTTTATGTCGTCTTTATAAATTGTCATTTAGTCTAAGACCTCGATTAGTTTTAGGGTTTCAAGCGTGTATTGGTCGTCATCACCTTCTGCATCTTCAGTGTCAAATAATGGCGTAGCAACAAAGTGTTCTGCATCGCCATAATCCCATCGGACATTGAAAGTCGTACCGTGATAATTCAACGACATAACTTGAGGGGTTAAACGTAAATTACTAATGGTGGTTGCTTCCGCGAGTGTTAACCAAGCATTGCCATTACCTTGCAGCACAATAGGACGCCCCTCTTTCATTTCACCTCGACTTAAAATAAGACGTCCGGTAATCGATGTTTTTGATTCTTGTTTAATCGCGCAGTAATCCAAATCAGCTTCCCAACGGAGACCGCTAGGAAGTGTTATATCGTTTAATGTGATCATGCTGTCACCAGTGCATTTTTGGTTAATAGGGAAAGGAGATCTTCACTGCCAGCTTCCGTCGTCGGAACCGTAACTGTTTCACCACCAATATTGAGAGTCAGATTAACGCTTTTAGTGGTTTCGCTTTCATCGGTGCTAGAGGAAGTGGTTTCTATATCAGTATCATTTGATGAATCAGACGTAGTTTCCGCTTCTGCTTTCTCAGCGCGAATGGCGTCTATCTTTTGTGCGTATAATGTTTTCGTTAATTGAATTGCTTTTTCAATATCAGCAATAGCTTGTTTACTGTTAGAGGCTTCCGCTTCTGCAAGTTGTTCGTCTAAATCGGCCAACTTACTTGCTAACTCCCGTTGTTCAACCGCTTCATCATTGCCATTTAAGGTATCAAGCTCATCTCGTACACTTGATAATGTCGATTTTGCGGTGTCTTCTAGATCCTGTAATTTTTCTTTTGCGGTATCAATTTGACTGAATAAATTAGTTAACTGAGTTGCATCGAGGTCTTTTAATGATTTAATCGAGCTTTCAGTCCGTGAAATTAATGCTTGGCTAGGTGTTTCAGTGGCATCAAGGGCCGCTTCTAATTCACGCAGTCTAATTGTTTGTTCAATAACAGAGACGGTTTGTTTATCGAATTCAGTTTGCGTTCTGGCCAACTGAGCACGCCACCCAAATAAAACATTTCCGTTGCTTTCCATCCGCGCTTCCACTTTTTGAAGTTGAGCTTCTAGTTCGGATAATGAAAAAGCAGACACATCGGTGGTATCGGCCATAACTTGGAATCGTTTTTTTAACGTACCTGAAGATTCCGCAGTCTCATCCATTGCTTGTCTTTCAGCATTAAAGTCATCGATTGTTTTTTGAGTACTTTCTCGAATAACAGCACCACCTTGAACAATATTAGTCACAACACTATCTCGAGATGATTTAAGCAGCTCTGATACGCCAAGCACCGCAGCTTGCATGGATATTTCAGAACTAATGACACCATCATTTGCAGCAATTGCCGCTTTCGCATAAGCAATAAAAGCAGCTTTTTTATCATCAATAGAGGTGGTATTGGCTTTAATTAATTCATAAGATTTACGTAATGATTCCGCCGTAAGTGCTAGTGAAGATTGGGACTCCACACCTAATGAATCAAAGGCTTCTTCAATCGCATTAATGCCTGGCGTCACCGTGGCACTTTTAATAGTAAGGTTATCCAACATATCGCTAAGCTGTTGACCTGACACTTTACCGTCAGCGCCTAATTTCTCAATTTTAGCGCGTAACATTTCCACTTCTGATGTTGTGCTTAACTTAGTTAATACGGCATCAAAGGCACTCACTATTTCATTCGATGACGCTGTTGCTGAAGTGCTAATTGAACTAAACGCAGTCAATGCGGTTTGTCCTGTTTCGGTAAGCCCACCGCGTAACACATTTAAATCTAAACCTAATGCAGTAAATTGTGCCCGAAGTGGATCCACTTCGTTAACCACTGAGCTGATACTAATACCGAGCGCATCGAACGTATTCGGCGCATTTTCTTTTAACGCGGCGAGTTCATTGTCATCTAAGTTTTTAAGCTGTAGTCGTAGGCCCGTTTCAATCTGCTCAGCGGTGATTTGGCCTTGGGATTTTAACGTTGCAAGGGCATCGACAACTGCTTGAATACTGTCTGGGTTATCAACATCGATAGAATCAACTAATTCACTAATGGCGGTGGTTGCATCGGTACCCGAACGTTGTAGTTCTTCAAACTTTAACTTTAAGCGTTCCACCATGGGAATGCTTGAGTCGGCCATTACCTGTGCGTTTTGTTTTTGGCGCTCAGCTTGCTCGGCTAATGCTTCATTAGATAACCGATAACTTTGTGTTGCATCATCAAAAACAATGGTTCCTTTCTCTTCCAAAGAGAGGAACGCTTTCATACTGGTAATATTGATACCAATCTGTTTTGATAATGCTTTTAGTTTGGCCTCTTTTTCGATAGTGCTTTGTTTTGCTAACTCTGCGGATTGCTGAGCAGCACTTTCCGCTTTATTCATTTGCTGATAAGCATCAACGACCCGATAAATTTGCGTCGCTGTAAATGTTAGCGCGCCAGCTAAACCCACTTTTAATGCGGAGGTTAATGTTGCAGACACAGCCGCTGTTTTAGTCATTGCGCCCTGAACTGCAAACAACGATGCCACCGCTTTCGTCGCAGCAACACCAAAGCCCAAAAACATTTGCGCAAGTTTGATTTTAAGCACGGCAGCGCCCACATCAATGATCGCATCTTTAAACTTATAGAGCCATTGACTCGCTGATTTTACGCCCTCAACAAAACTAACTAGGCTGTCTGAAATACGCTGTGCCCATGCTTTCAATGAACCGTCGGCTGCCATTTCTTTCACCGTGGCATTCAATAAACTTAATTGCTCTTTTGCGTAATCTAAGGCGCCACTTTTCGCAACAGTATCAAGAAATATCTGATACTGATCTTTTAAATTAGAAACGATACCCGATAACCGGCCCATGTTTGCGGCGGCGGCCCCTTCCGCACTTTTACCAATCTCTTCGGTTAACTGTTTAATCACATCACGGCCAAGTTTGCCCTGTGTGCTTAATTTTTGTAGTTCAAGGGTGTTACGGCCCGTTGCTTTTTCTAATAAATCCCAAACAGGTACGCCACGTTCAACCAGTTGAAGTATTTCTTCACCCTGTAGCTTTTGTTTAGCCCAGGCTTGACCTAATGCCAATGAAATACCTTCGACACGTTCCATACCGCCGCCCATCTTTTCAGAGGCGTCAACAATGGCTTGCATGGTGCCATCCATGGGATCTAATCCGTAGGATTTTAAGCGCGCAAAGGTCTCAGTAACTTGCTCAAGTTGTAACGGCGTATTTTGGGTGAAGGTTTTGATCCATTCTGTGGCCTGTTCGCCCGCTTCGACGGACCCCATTAACGCATCCATTTGAATACGCAGTCCTTCGAACTTATCGCCCGTGGTGAGCATTTCCACGCCAAGGGTTTTAATTTTGTTGAACAGTGTAGTGATACCAATCACGCCACCTGTCCAATATGCCGCTTTAACAAAGGAAAAGTTTTTAGATTTAGCCTCGGTGGTTTCGGTTTCGTTGCCTAAGCCGCGCATTTGTGTTGCAAACTTGCCTAGGACTGATTTTGTTTTAGTGACCTGCGAAGCGAGTTGTTTTTCTTCTTTGGTTAAATTGTTGGTATCAATATTGGCTTTGTCTAAGCCTGTTTTTACTTTATTTAACGCAGTGGTTTTAATCAGTAATGCCGCTGCGGATTTTTTAGCAGCCGCTTCAGTCCGCTCTAGTTGAACAGCAAATTGCCCCGTTGGATCGCCTGTTTCATCAATTCGTTTACGCAACGCAACAGCGCGCTCACTCAATTGCGTATAAGCAATCGTATTTTTATCAACAGCAGCCTGCTGCGACTGAAATTGTTTGATCAGGCTTTTCTGATCTTCTAATAGTTTCAAATTAGTCCGCAGTGCTTTACTTTTCCCTTGTAACGTTTCCAAGGATTGCGACGCATCATCGGCATCTTTAGACAGTAGGTTTTCTGCTTTAATTTTTAAGGAGATCAGTGTTTCTTTGAGGCTCATATAGCACCCTGTGACGTTAAAATTGCATTATTGATATTGTTGAATAGGCATAAAAAAGCCCCGTAATGTAAACATTGACGGGGCGTTATTGATGGGTAACTACTTGAGTAAATACAAACTAATTAAGCACTAGCGGCTTCTCGCACAAAAAACTTAGATTTACCCGTAGCGGTAATGGTGTCGTCGGCAAGAACATCACCAGAGAGAGTGAACTCTCCATAATCATCACCAATCAAGCTTAAGCCTTCCATGGGCGAGGGTTTCCAACGGTACACCTTCACAATAGAAGGTCTGCCATTATCATCGTTAATACCATCGAAGATCATCTTCACTTCTTTACCTGATTCAACCAGTGCTTGTAATGCAGAGGCTGCGCGCGTGGTATAACTAATTTTAAGTGCTTGCCCTTCGGTAATTTCACCCGAAGAAAGTGGTTTAATACCGGCCGCAGTGATCTCAAAATCCGTCCCTTTGACGTAGGTTTTATCAACGTCATCTTCACCACTTCTCACAACGACTTCTTTTGTGGTATCGAGCATTTCAATGGTTTCAACGAGTCCAGGGACAATCGCAATGGCCAATTCATCAGTTAACGTTTTAGATGCTTTAACATCTACCACACCACGTAACGACAAAGCGAGATTTGAATTATTAAATGAATCAAGTGTTGCCGATAAAGATACGCTACGAACGCGAGCTACCGAGGCAATATTGCCGCCACCAGGGCGGTAAGAAGGACGGGTTTTTGTTTCTATTTCAAGTGCAAAATCTAGCGCACTCACGTTACCGACATCACGTCCGTCTACATAGACGATACCCGAACCGATATACTGCTCATTAATTGTTTCTATTGTTGGCATAATTTATCCTATTAATTAAAGATTTTGTGTGTAAACCACGGTAACGGGTATCGTTGCCGTTATGAAATTGCCCGTACTTGCCGGCTCAAAGACGCAATCCCCCGATGCTTTGAATGAAACGACTAAACCATTTAAATTTTTAAGTCGATCGGTAAATAAGACTGATCGAGCATCAAAAAGCAGTTGTTCGAGTTCATCAAAGGCGCCCTGCTTCATCGGGACGGATAACACAATGTATAGCTGACGTGAGGCTTTATAGGTTTGTTGATTACGTATATCCAAGCTTTCAATATCGGACTGTATAACCGCTAATCGCGCCTTAATATCAGTAAACATGGCGTAATAACCACTGCGCACTTCAATATTTTCAATGGTATCGAGACGCTGTTTAATTTCATCTCGCACCTGCAATATGGTTAGGGGTTCATTCATTATATTGACTCCAATTCGTTGAGTAATTCAGAAACCACAATCTCCTGAGTTTGCGCTGAAATATCGTTACGAACATAGTTAAATGTTTGCGACACGCTTGGCCCATACAACACTTTATAATCTTTCTTTCCACGACCAGTACGTACAGCGATTGCCATGCCATTTGCACCATTACCATTGTTAAGTGGAATATAAAAACCGGGCATAAACTTAGCAGCCCCTTTTGCTTTGACCTTAACCGTCACTCCTTTGGATTTATAGCCCGATGCAATACCGCGTAAAGGGTCACCCTTTGACCGTTCAGGGTGTTTGGCTTTAGTCACCATTTGCTGACCATCAAACTGATCAAGTAATACACCTCGCGACGCTGCGCCCAATTGCCCTTCGGGTTTTTGAGTTGTCGCTTGTTGATACACTTTGAGTTTGGAACGTATGTAGGGAGCTTTCAGGTTAACTTGTGATTTAATACCATTAACCGCCAGAGTTAAGGCTTTACGCGTTGCACGATTAATTGCGCCTACTTGGGCCTTATCTACTTCAGTATTAAGTTGTTTAATACGTGTTTGAACACGCTTTATATCATCTTCAAACATATCAAACCTCGATACCACTGTAGGTAATGAGACTGCCTTCGACGCGTATTTTTTTAGTGAGGCGGTAAACCGTATTCCCATACGTCACTTCATCATTACGCGCAATATTGGGATGGCTTAAACGCGATAAGGTGATTTCAGTCAGCGTATCGGTGCCATATTCACCAGGATGCTCGACGTCCAATTCGATAATGGCAAAGGTCTCAACGCTTGGCTTATCATATTCATGATAAGTCACAGTATCCCCCACACGCTTTAATGCCTTTTGCTCTTTAAGGGCAAACCGTTCGCTAAAGCCCATATCGATTAACCAATATTAACCATAACCGAATCATCGCCACTTGCCGCGCCGGCATAGGCATAACCGGCTAAGGTATTATCCGTTGCGGTTGTCGTAATGTTCCCGTCGCCAGTCAAGTAAACGCTCGCACCCTGCTCAATGGCACCAGCCGCTTTTGGTAACTGCCAAACGCCACACGTATTGGTGGTAATAGCATCGCCAATTTCACCATCAATAGCCGCAATCACGACTTTTTTACCAACAATAATCGGATCGCCTGATTGGGTTTTAGCGATTAAGACAACATCCATGGTGTTACCCGGTGCTACATAATTTTTAGCCATAATTAATTCTCTCTTTCTTGAAATTTAGGGAATAAAAAGCCCCTGAAAATCAGAGGCTAGTTGAGGGGGGGGAAAGTTAAACGCCCGTTGAACGGACAAAACCACGATGATCTAATGGCGCAACACCGGCATCAATACGTACTTTTGTTGATACCCCATCCACATTGAAGCCTTCTTGTTGTTCAATATACGGCGTATCGATACCATCAAGGTAAGCTACTTCAATGGTGTCTTGCCCTTGCGCAGCAGCCATGTAGAACTTGGTCGCGCTATCATCATCTAAACGCGGCTCACCAATAAACTGCGCAAAGTTTTGTAATGGGTTGATCACCCCACTGTTCACATCAGCCCCTTTCATGGACGCGCTGCGAATGGTTTGATTTGCCTGTGCTTCTAAAACCGTTGGACCTAAGATAAACGCAGGACGGATATTTAAATTACGCTGTCCCGATTTTTGTTTACGCATTTTTTGACGCAATGCATCAAGACTGGTGATGTCATTAATAGCACCGGCACCATCATTGCCGTGAGTAGCATGGAACAAGGCAACACCATCGCTCATTTTTGGGTTACTGGTTAAAATGGCATAAACCAAATCACCAATGGTCGCTTTTGCTGCGCGCCCCATCATGGTTGGAATGCGGGTTAATCCTGATAAATCATCATTGATAATGGCTTGACGGGTGATTGAAAAAATCTCACCGTAGGTCGCCAATGCAATTTTTTCAGCGCGATCAGAGGCGGTAATGTATTTGTATTCAGCACCTTCTTTCACTTTTCGTAATGAACCCAGTTCATCTAAGCCCACGCGATTTGATGTTTTAAAATCGCTCAAGGTGCCTTTGTTGGTCCACTTTTCAAAGGTTTCTTCAGATTCTTCCCAGCCTTTAAGCAATGATTTATGGGCAACATCAATTAAGATTTGGCCAAAGTCAGAGCTAGTGTGGGTAAATGCCATGCCAATCATGGCCAGTGGAGACTGTGTTGCACAGGCAATACCACGATCAGCTAATGAGGCACGCGCTAATTCACGCAGATTATAGTTATTGTAAATATTATCTGCTTGGCGTGCTTGGTGACCGGCTCGCGCCATAATGGCTGCAGACACACTATCGCCAACAATATTCCCGTTCCCTGCATGAATGTGCGATTGGTCCTGTGGCACTGCCGGTGTGGTATCTTTACCTAAGAACGCCAATACTTTATCTTTCGCGGCATCGATGCTGCAGGACATATCTAATAAGCATTCATTTTCTAATGCCTTATGTTTACCCCCGAAATTAGCAAAAATATTACTAATACCGGTGCGACGTGCTGTTTCATCTGCTTGCACTTTAGCAAGTATGTCAGCTTCACTTTTAGGTGCTGGCGTATCATGTGAAGCAGCTGGATTAACGGATGCTTTAGGTTTGAGCATGGCTTTTAGTTTTTCTGGCATGTTGTAATTCTCCATTCGTTTTGAATTTGCATAATGCGTGGTTTGGGATTGAGGACTTAATTCATCCGCAAAGCCTGCTTCAACCGCTTCGGCGCCATTGAACCAAGTTTCTTCTTTTAATAAATCGGCGATTGCGTCGGCACTTAATCCGGTTTTTTTCATGTAGGTTTCGGATAACGTCACCTCTACTTTATCGAGTAAATCGGCATAGGCGCGTAGGTCATCGGCATCACCGACTTGTCCACCCCAGGGCTTGTGGATCATCATAAAAGCCGTCGCTGGCATAATTATTTTGTCAGCAGCCATGGCAATAACACTGCCCATTGAAGCTGCTAATCCATCAACATAAACAGTGACATAGGCATCAATACCTTTTAGTAAGTTGTAAATGGTAATCCCTTCAAATACGTCGCCGCCTGGACTGTCGATGCGCAGTTCAATATTTTTAATATCACCTAAGGCTGCCAGCTCTTGGGCAAAGCTTTTTGCGGTGACGCCCCAGCCACCAATTTCGTCATACAGCTTAATCACTGCGCTGTTATTACTTTGTGCCTTAATTGAAAACCAAGAATTAGCAGGAACATCACTCGCGTTGGCTTTCGGCATAAATAGACCGGATTTATTCTTTTTCAAGGTTTTCTTCCTTCTTGGTTGTCGTATTAATTGGGGTAGGATTTTCAGCTTGTTCAGCATCCACTTGACGTTTAACTTCACGCGGTGATTTACCGCGACTGCGGATCCATTCAGCATCACTTGCGACACGGTTTTCTTTTAAGGTCGCCCATGCTTCTGCTTCTTTTTTGGGATCTATCCAAGGCATCGAAGGCGCTAAATAAAGTGCATCAAATAATGTGTCATGGTCTAAATCTGCAGGCAGTGTTAAATCATTGAGTAATTCCATCTCTAACCAGTTGCGATAAACAGGGCGAGACCATTGCGCAACAAACTCATCTTGAATGACTTCATAGCCTATTGTGGATTCAACTAATTCCTGACGCTGTGACGAATAAGATCCGCCATAATCACGCGCAACTGAGCTATAACTGCCCCGCACACCAGAAACAACCGCCTTTAATTGCCCACTTCGCCAAGGCACGACCTGAGCGCTAGGACGATTAGATTCGACCATCCCCACTTCTTCGCCCGGTTTTAATTCATCAAATGTTGAACCCGGTGCCAAATCAAAATGACGGGGCTCTTCGGCTGCATTCTCAACTTCATATAAATCAGGAGAGCCCTTTTTAATGTACATACCCAACGCGGCCGCGATTCGTGCGGCTACACGTTCGGATTCTTCGTACTCTTTAAGGTCACTTAATCGCGTAATAATGCCGTGAAATAAAGTAACTCCTCGTATCTGGTGAATGCGTTTTATCAAGGCTAAATGCAGCATTTTATCGGCAGGTACTATTTTGCTTTTGGTGCTAAAGGCTTCAGCGGGGTGATCATACAAAATATGGTATCCGGTCGCGCGGCCCCACGCGTTTAATTGGATCCCTTGGTTAATTCGTTTACTAAGATCACTCACAATGGGAACAAAGTCGGCTTCTAATAATTCAATCGCATATTGGGTACTGGTTAAGTATTGGTAACCGGCGACTTTACCTTTAAGTTGTTGAGCGAACATTTCACCGTCTCGCAACCAGGAGCGTAAAACCAATCGTTCCATTTGCGAACGCGTGAAGCGCCCTGTCACTTCCGGTTTTAAACTCCAGTTTTTAAACTTTTCACTGATTTGCTCAGCCAGTTTAATATCAATTTCACCGGTTAATTTACGCGGTTGTGGCTCAATCATAATGCCACTTGGTCCAATTACACGCTCTTCAAACTTATCCAAAATTCCAATCGATATATCATGATTTTCATCAAGCCAACGCGCCTGTTCACGGAGCGATTTACCCGCCGCAAAAACAGCTTGATTAGCACTGCGACTTTCTTTTTTAGCTTTATGCACACGGCTCGGTGTAGCAGCTTCATAAGCGCGAACTTTATGTCTATTTTCTGAACGTGACGACGCCCACCCAGGCGCGATGGCCAAGATGCTTTTTTCAAATAAATTCATAGAAGTCCTAAATAAAACGAACCGTTTTAGGTGATGTACTGCGGCGGTTAAATCGTAATAGTCGTCGTTCCCATTCCTGTCGCCCTTCGCGAATTGCATCAAGGCTTTCAGACTGAAACATACGATTGCCGATCATGACATTCTTACCATCAAGAACGTCAATTTCTGCTTGCTCATATTTGGTGATCATTTCAATACATTTTGCTTTCGTTATCATAACCAGCTACTTCCTTTATTGGTGTTCGATAAAAACCCACTACTGGCTTTTTTCTTCTTCGGTTTAGGAATAGGCTCCGTTTTAACGGCGACATGATTGGCTGCTTCATTGGTTAATAAATTTGGGTTTGTTGCCCAGTCTTTTGCCCAAGCAGGTGGATTGTCCCACTTTATTTTGTCGTAGCCTTTGAGTAATAAAATCGCGTTCGCATAACAAAACAAATCAATCGCTTCATTACGTGCCCGCGCGGATATTTTTGTCCATTTACCATTGCTGCGTACTTCAGCGGTTAACTCTTCATAAAACCATTCCCCTATCCAATCAGGAAAATGAATATAATTCGGCCCAGCTTGGTCACGCTCTAATGCGGCGCTTAATCTGTCTTTTAATTCATTGGTTTGCAGTAAGTACAGCGGCACATCACCAAAGGCTTTGGCTTTACGTGCTGAATTATTGGTATTATCCGGAAACGTTTGTCTAATAATTTTACTGTTTACCGCACTCGCCCCTTTCACTAAAAAGAAACGACGATGTAACCCTGTCATTTTTAATCGGCGATAATATTTATAAGCATTATCAGAAACGCCGTCTTCGCCGCCATGGTCACAGGCTGTAAATTGAATGGGCATTCGACGACCAGAATCATCATCTAATTGATATGTTTTATGGATAACGTCCGAGGTGAGCAGATCCCAATCTTCTGCATAACCTGCAGGATTGATTCGTTCAACCACACCATCGTCGTCACTTCTTGTTGAATATTTAATGTTATAGCGATCAATCAGCCAACGTTCACCACTGACTCCATAACCAATAACTTGAACAACAAAACGAGAGCGTCTCCCCCCTTGTACATCGATGGTCGCAACCAGAAAATGAACGCCACGTGGAACAAGCCGCTTTTTACCTGATTCAGCACGCGCCATCAATTCTTCAACGGTACAATTATCAACACCATTACGGGGAATATAGGGTTTACCGAGGTCTGTATTGGTCACCGCTTTGAGTTTTGTTTGTGAGCCGGTCAGCTCATACTCTTCTTCGGCGCTTAAATACTTATAAACTATTTGTTTCCATGTTTGGAAAGCCGCTGCGGGTCCTTCCATCCAAAAAGAGGCAATGCGACTTTTACGCGCCTCTCCACTCACCACCCCGTGTTTATCAATGACTTCTCCCTCTTTTAACCAAACTCCCTGTTTATTAAGCCCGCGCTTTTGATGACTATCAATTCGACCACCGCAATGGGGGCAAACCATATAAACACCATCGGATGCGGTTTTAGCATCGGGGGCTTTGTCATAACCCGCAAAGGTTTCATAAACAGGCTGAAAATATTCTCGGCAGTCTTGGTGTGGGCACTGCCAATATAATTTACGGCGATCACCTTGGTTATAAAGAGAAATAATGCCCTCACAAGGTGGTGCCTCATGCGGTGTCTTTGCTCGCCAACGGGGATCTTCAACATCAAAGCCCGGAGAGCTTTCTGCCATTGTCATACCAGAGCTCATAAACGTCGTCGTTCGTTTACTAGCTAATGAAAAACCATCCCCTTCACCATCAATATCGGTATCCCAACGGTCATAATCGGTTAATGCAACATAACGATAATCGGATGAACTCAATACATTGATTGAGGGCCACCCAATTTTCAAATAGGTACCGTCACGGAATATTTTATCGTGTACGTTATTATCATTACGAAATGGACTTAACCGTTTATTAAGTTCAGGACTCACACGCAAACAGCGATCAACCCGCTTTTTACTAAATTCTCTCGCTTTCTCTTCGGTTAATTGAACAATCAACATATCCGAGGGATCGCAAATTAATACATGGGTTAACCACCCCTCTATCAACCCGTTCGTTTTTCCCGTTCTGGCTGGACCGACAAAAATAACTGCATCATATTCACGCGACGCTAAGCAATTCATCGGTTCAATCACATAAGGCGCTAGACTTGCATCCCAAGGAATTGAATTTGCACCACCTTTAGGAACGCGCATAAACTTTTCTGCCGCTTCGGCAACGGGCATACGTAATGGTGCGGCAATACTTTGTGCGATATCTAAACGGATACTAACAGGATCGGCATAATTCATAATTGGCTCACCTTTTCAGCAATGGAATTACGCAGGTCATCGACCTTTTCCTGAATCATCACAACAACATCCGGTGATAAACCACAATCGCGCTCTAAAATATCCGGTAAAATTTCTAACTCAGCCAACATGGGTTTAGCTAAATTAGCCATCTCGTTTCTCACCTCTTCGGCAAGACATAATTGCCCGGTTTCAAGTTCAAATTTGAGGCGTTCTGTCTCTGACCGATACCATGACAATCGGTCGCCAGGTTTTAATAAATTAGGATCGACTAAAGATCCACTTGATCCAGCTGTTCCCGCACTTTCAAAAACCGCTGGTCCCGCCTCAGAAAGTAAATATAAATCGGCATTTCCCTCACGCCCTGAAGGAATGACATTTGCCTGCTTAAGCCTTTTGCGAACTGTGTTTCGCCCAAACCCAAGCATCTCTCCAATCTGAGAAATATTGTATTGATGCAATGGTTTGTTCATGCCAATCTCGATGTGAATTTAATGGGTGTTTTGTGACCTGCTGCTGCTGCCCTTAGAAGCCAAAAATCAGCCGAACACCGGGAGTTCAGCGCCCCCGTGTGTGTCAGAGCGCCAGGAGTACCTTTGCAACCTATTGATTGATAATGACTTATATGGATTTCTCATTGAATGTAAGGCTTAGCTATTTTGTTTATCAATATCAATTTCACTTTGCAACTTTGCATATTTCACCTGAAGCTTGTAAGTCTTATGCTTATAAACCCAAGTGATAATAAAGGTCATCAAACCAAGCAACATGCCAAGTAATAGTGCGATATGATTGAGTGAAACAAGCGATAATCCAGAGAGGAAGGCAGAGAACGAATAGCTAATTCGCGTCAGTAAATCGTTCATGAGTAAACTCCCGTAGTAATTGCTTGTCGTTATTACATTGATCAATAGAAGACTGTAATAATAAGATGTAATGAGTCAGTGCCTGATTGGTTCCCCCGTTCCATATTGGAGCAGGCACATCTTGAATCAATGCAGTAGGTGGTAACGCGGTAATATACTCAGTCTTTATCACTATCTCGGGTTGAGTTGAGCAACCGAGTAATAGCATCAGGAACAGGCTGATTAGCCCAGGCTTTAACTTGTTCATCTTCTTCACCAAGCTGAATGAGCTCTCGTTGTTTATGCTGTAAGTGATCACGTAATGTTTGGTTCGTCTTATATTGCTTGGCCAGCAACCTATCTCGCTCAGTCATTGATTCTTTCAACTGTTTAATCGTGGCTGAATTACCCTTTGCAACTATCTGATATTGTGCAATGTCATCTAATAAAGTTGCATTCTTAACAGTGAGATGATCAACGCTCAACCAAAGGTAAGCACAAAACAAACTTATTATGCAGATGATGATTAATAACACTCGAGTCATTTAAGCCTCCGGTAATATTCATTGATACGTCTAACATAAGTGCGTGTTTCATCAGCATGACGCCCTGTTACTTGTGGTAAACATGGCATGATGTCATTAAATAACAGCGCATTATTACAACGTATTTGCGCCTTATGGATATTGCCAGCACCCGCGTTATAACTAGCAAACATCAAATTATATCTATCTAAGACAGGACGTGGACTCGACCAAAAGCGATACATCTGACTGTCATACCAAGCGGCAGCGAGAATGTTGTGCTGAGCACTAAAAACGGAAGCACTAAATCTAAGAGAGGATTGTGCCTCCTTCCACGTAAACGGCATAAACTGACATAAGCCAGCGGCGCCAATAGGTGAAACCGCTCGAGGTTCAAAGCGGCTCTCTTGGAAACATTGTGCTTTTAGTAATCGGTAATCATGTCCAGGCATGTACCGGCTAAAAGCAGTCTTAAATTGCATTTCGTATTTAAGCGAATGCAAAGATGAAGCAAACAACAAGGGCGTAAGCAACCAACCGACAAGCAAGATAAACACTTTGATCATTTTCATTCGCCAAACTCCACCACGTTTTAAAGTTAATACTTGATATCAAATCCATAATGCGCAAAACAGACCAGAGACAAAGACAGGCAATCACAGCAACAACAGATTTATAACTCATCGATTGAATTATCCCCGGTGGGAACGTCAACCCAACGACCACTAAACAAACTACAATGAAAGGAATTAAGATGGCAATCTTGTCACCACTCGTTAAGCTTTTAATTTTATTGACCATACGAACCTCAAAAAATAGATATAAAAAAGCCCCGCCCACCTGGAGAATGAACGAGGCAAAAAAGGAATTGTATTTAATTCAACTAGAAAACAAGATGAGACATTTTATTATCCCAATCGCTGCGCATCGGTAATTTATTACTGAGGTATGCACGATATAACCACTTAGCACCAACCAAGGTTAATACCGCTTTAGCTCGCATCTTCCCATTAAACTTATTTTGTTCTTCTTTGAAATAACGATCACGTGCATAAGCAACCGGCACAATGCCCGTATTAGTACGGCGTAAATATCCCATATCAATAAGTGTGTTATTAACTTGTTGAACATTGACACCGTTTAATTGTTTGCAGAACTTGGGAACAGTCACGCCAGGACAAAATTGTGCAGTGATTGTATTGCATACACCTTGAAGTCGCGTGATTTCAAATTCTGCACGCTCTTTTGCTTCTTCCGCTTGGATAACCATAAAAGCTAATTCTTTAGGGCTTAATGGTTTTTTCGATGCTTGCCACGCATCATAAACATAAGCCTGTAACTCATAGGAATAAGACATGGCCATTAAACAAGCTTCACGTTCAGGCAGGTTGTAAATAGTACGAGTGCCTTTTGCATATTTTATAAGCTCGGAAAAATTTCCGAGCATAGATTCACCTAGCACTTTCCTCATTTTCTTAACGAAATCAGAATGCGCATCTTTTTTATCACCAACACATAGTTGGGCTAAATCCAACGATGACATCGTTTGGGTATCAGGATTGATTTGAATAAGTTCCATACTTTTCTCCAGGCATAAAAAAACCCCATATAGCCGAAGCCATAAGGGGTTAATTGTATTTTTCAGATTAATTTAGCGCAGATACAAAAACGCCCCGAACAATGTCGAGGCGTAAAAATCTCACTTTATGGGATTTAGACTACTTCAGTGGGTCCACATGATCAAGTAGATATTTAAATTTTTTACAATATAGCTTCTATCCAATCATGACTCACTTAGCCAAACTATACGTTTACAAGGCTAATTAGGGATAAAACATGTTCTACTATGATAAATATTTGAAAACGCTGTAACCCTTGCCATTATTGGGCGCATCAAGAATCGTCAAAAAATCCCATCTCGGTAATGTCACAGTTTAACTAAACTATTATACTAACATCCAAAAAACATAACCCAACAAGAAAGAAAAAATGAATCTTTAACATAATAGTCATTTTGTGCATGTTATTTTAGGTTCCTTACATTACTTGCGCTAACAACGTATTGTAAGTTTCTAAGTCACAAAGGGGCACATCGCGAGTTAGGGAAATCATTAATTCCCCTGAGTGTAGTAGCTGAAATTCAATTTGAGTTTACAGGTTTTAGTAAAAATATGACTGTCTCAAAAGCCACCAAAGCGGTCATTGGAAGTTCTGTCATTAATGTCATCTGTTCCGACAAAGCAGACATTAACCTTTTATATAACTTAGATGAAATAGAGTCTTACTTCTAGTCCGCCTTACCTGAGTCTATACTTAGGGCGAGGAGGTTTCTTATTAACAGAACCGCCTATCACGCTCAGTTGGGATCATTTCATCTGGAATAAGCTAATTGAATTTGGAGAAACTCTGAATAAAACAATCAAGGTTATGGTTCGATTTCCATAAATTAATAAAAACATCTTCAGAAATAGGTTTAGATAAAAGGAACCCCTGAGCCTGTTGACATCCTAATTTACGAATGCATTCTAACTGCAACTCTGTTTCAACACCTTCTGCAATTACATTCAAATCATAAAGTTTGCCAATTTCTACAATAATATCTACAAGAGTTTTATCCTGGCTATGATCTGCACTAATTGCATCAATAAACATCCGATCAATTTTAAGTGAATCCACAGGGTAATCAATAAGCTGGCTGAATGCGGTAAAGCCAGTACCAAAATCATCAAGAGAAAGCTTCACACCTAAACGATGAAGTGCAGATAGCATCTCAACATTTCGGATTTCTCCAGGTACAAAACAGGTTTCGGTAATTTCCAATTCAATATGCTGAGGAGGTATCTGGTGCTTCTTAATCAGAGACGCTACTTTATTAACAAAATGAGGATTTTTTAATTGCCATGAAGAAAAGTTAATCGCCAATATACCATCAAAATCAAAATCTTTAATCCATTGTGCTAGGTGCTGTAGAGAAGCATCAATAACCCAATAATCAATTTCTTTGATAAGACCGGTTGATTCTGCGACAGGAATAAATTCATCGGGCCCACAAGAAAGTAAATGGGTTGATGTAGATCTTAGTAGCGCTTCGGCCCCTTTTAAAGAGCCATCTTGACAATCAAAAATAGGCATGAAGACGAGGTAAAACTCTTCGAGTTGCAAAGCTTCCTTTAAACTCGCTGAGATCATATCGTAATATTTCATTTCGCTTTCTAACTCTAACGAATAAAATTTATAACTATTTTTGGGATCTCGTTTGGCATAATACATAGCGGTATCTGCATTTTTTACAATATCAAATATATTTTCAGCATCATCAGGACAAACAGAAATTCCGATGCTTATTCCCAAATCCAAGTGTTGTCCATTATATTTAAATCCGTCTTCAAATAGTGACATGATTTTTTTAGCAAAAACATTTAGCACTTCCAACCTTTTAATATCGGAAATAATAATAGTGAATTCATCTCCGGAAATTCGAGCAAATTCAAATTCCGCCACGCCCAATTTATCCCAATCGAAATCTACAACACTTTCTACTAGTTGCTGAGAAAATTCCCGCAGTAACTCATCACCGAATTGATGCCCGTATTTATCATTAACCTTTTTAAAATTATCTAAATCAAAAAAAATAACGGCACATTTTTCTCCATGTTGGATACTTTTATCAACAATACGCTTTAGATTAAGATTAAACTTTTTTCGGTTTGGTAAGCCAGTCAAAGTATCGCGTTTTGTCGAATCATTAATATCCATTATCAGATCATGGTATTTATTGGTCAATAAAGATATTTCATCATTGCCTTGCAACTGTTGTATATGAATTTCATTTCCAAAGGATGCCTTTTGCACCTGTTTTGTTAATTTTATAACGGGTGCAATTATCTGTATTTTTATCAAGAACTTAATAATGAGAAATGTTGCGCAAGTAACAAGTAGCACAATAAAAATAAAAAGTATTTGGTATGGTCGATATAAATTTACGAGGTAGGAGTCAGAAATAGTGATAGTAATATCCCAAAGTTGATCAATTAACTGAAAGCCAAAACCCGATACAGATTGGGGTAACGGCTTTAGTTCATAATCACCATTAATATGAGACTTACTTCCTCGGGATAACACAGTAAGTTGTACATGGTTACCCCATTTATTTTTCAGTAAGTCTAAAAAGCTCTTTTCATGTCGTAAGGTAACTGAAATGATTGCCGTATAAATTGAATGTCCCTTAGAAAATGACAAACTTGAAATGGGCTGTTCAGGTGAAAAAGTACGAATCAAGGTTATTTCATTTTCCCCCTCTTCCGTTGTATGATATTGAATACGGGACGGCTCTATATATGAAATACCCTGTTCTTTTATATTTTTATCAATATACGCTAAATGAACATTTAAAAGATCAGTGAAATGAAAACTTGCAAAAGGATCCGTATAATCAATAAATATGATTTCATTTTTTTCAGCGTCCAATAAGCCAAAGCTTTTAATCTCATTATTACGTAAATCTAATTGATTAATATATTCAAGAAATTCATTTTGTAATAAATCCTTATCTCCCCCAGACTCCCTTTCACTTAACAAACGTTGAATTTTTTGACTACCTAATGCCATTTGATTTAAAAAGTCGACCTCACGGACTGAGTCTTCTAAGCTTCCTGCAATACGTTGAAGTTCATACTTAATTTCATCAGACAACGATGAAAATAGGAGGTTTGTTTGAGTATTATAGGAAAATATGCCCGCTATAGAGAAAACAACAATCATTACGGGCAATAAAATAAAATTAATTTTAACTGATAGTTTCATAGGCAATGCGATACTCAGTTCTTATTTAGAAAGTACACTTATTATTTTAGATCTGGTATTTAATGTAGCTTTATCAAGTCGCTCATAATGAAAACTACGATCGACAGACAAGTTTGTAGGAAATAACTCCTGATCATTTCTATAATCGTCACTTGCTAACTTCAGTGCTGCTTTATTTGGTGTTGCAAACCAAAATTCTTGGGCGTTTTTAATCGCATTATTAGGTGTGTTTATAAACTTAACAAAATCTATTGTCGCCTGATTCATCGGCTTATCACGATGAGATGACAAACATTCATGCCATAGTAGGGTTCCTTCATTTGGAATTGTATATACCCAATCATCTTGTTCAGTTACCTTCTCTATATTCTCTTTTTCTCCGGAATAAAATACCATCACTTCCGCTTTCGACTCTTTGCCTTTATCCATTGCGTAGCCAAAGCCATTTCTAAAAGCAAGTAAATTCGTAATAACGCTATTAAGTAACTGATAAGCTTCTTTTAACTCGGATTCATTTGTACTCATTGGTTTATATCCCAGAGCCATAAGCGCAATAGCTGTTGTATCAATATTCTCATTCGGAATAATGACACTACCTGGTACCTGCTTGGCATACTCGAATACATCCATCCATGATGTCAAAGGTTTACTCACTTTTGAGCTACGGTAACCGATTCCCATTGAACCAAATGCCTGTGGAATACCATACTTTCCACAGGCGGTATTGGCGTCGGCCCTAAAATTAGATGAGTCACCTAGCAAAGAGTTTGCTAACTCACTAACAATGCCTTTTGCAATTAAGACTTCGAGTGTCAGGTTATCAACAACAAACAGATCATATACGTTTGCTTTATTTGTATATACAACCTGATCACGAAGCATTTCACTGTCAAAATAAATCTGTTTTATCGTATGACCGCTTTGCTTTTCAAAGTCACTAATCACCTTGGGTGAAAAATTATCTTCCCATGTAAATATTTTAATTTCATCTGCCAATGAAAATGAACAAAGCAGGTAGGTAAGTAAAATAGTAATAACATGTAGGAAACGCATATAAAATTAGCCTTTTATCTATTTAATCGTGTATTTTTCATGAATAACTTTAGGCTATATTTAATTATTTAGCGATCATGTCCGTATAAACATTCGTTCTGTAACGTATAGCCACTAATGAATAACCGGTGTTTTTGATTATAAATAAACTATTCCTATTTGTTTACTTTTCCAATATTAACCTTCTAAATCACTTCAATAGCTGAGATATATGCAATATCTAATCGTTTAGTTGTGGCTAAGGGCAGAAAAGCAATTTATATAATGTCCGCTCAAGGCTCTCAGCGGCCTTAAGTTATTACAACACCACCGTCTGCTTTGAGCTTGAAGCCGCCTGTCAGATTAATATTAATTTAGATTATTATTTCTATTTTTCTAGCTCGCTTTGGGAGCGCAAACGCCTTAGGCGTATATCTGCATTTACCATAACCCCCGTTACATGTAATTGAAGGTGCTAATATGAAGGCGTTCTAAATGGTCGTCTTCCCCTTTACACAATAAAGAAATATAGCTTTTTCCACTCGTTATTAGGAAAGGGCTAACAAACACCATCAATACAATATTCCTCCATTTTACCGCTAAACATGTTCCCCTATGATAAATATTTAAAAACGCTGTAATCCTTACTATTATTGAACGCATCAATAATCGTCAAAAAATTCCATCTCGGTAATGTCTCAGTTTAACTAGACTCTTATAAATAAAAAATTATTTATCTTCTGCGCGTTTCCAGGAATTAGTCAACAAAGATTTAATCAGGCTAACGAAGCTGTAGAATTTATCTATTTTCAAGAACAGACAACCATTTTAAAAATTTAATAATCAAATAAAACAACAAGTTAAAAATCATGATTTTTTATGAATTTATGAAAAGCTAGTTATTCTACAACCTCACACCTTAATAACTGGCGTGTAGTTTGGTGTTATTTTTGCGCTTTTTCTTTTGCAAAAACGATGACAACCGTAATACGTCCAATTGATAAACTTGTTAGCATTTCATACTCATGACTTACTTTTCAAAATTGCTTTTAGTAAATCCTGCACTGGCAGTGTAGGGCTAGACTCTCCGGCCAAAAGCCCTGTTTCTGAACGACTAAATAATGCCTGTAAAATTAATTCTCTGGATGAATGATCAATTTGTCCATCGTTATTTAAAGATAAATATAAGTATGTTAATTGCTCTCTTTCCTCCGAATCTCTCATAAGATGGAGAGAGCTAAATGTAAGCTTAGAAATAGTTTTAACTAGGAATGCATAAACAGCTAATATTGAACCAAAAATTACAGCTCCTTGCAGCGAATGCAGTTTTATTGCTATTTCTTGACCTTTTAACCATAAATTGAAAAAATCATAAAAATAAACTAGTCCAAGGCAGATTGCTGCAATTAGTGCAATTGCCCACAAACCTCCTTGCACCCCATATTTTCTGGCTGATTTCTTCCAGTATTCAGCTGGCTTTTCTAACCTTAATTTTTCTTGATAGATATTTTCCAAATCTGCAATACGAGTTCGGCAATCTTCCATATAAACGATAAACTCATCTTCTTGATTTTTTTGTAACTCTGCAAGTTTAGTTGTATGTGTTTCTTGCTGAGTATCATATTCTAAAGATGTTTTTTTTACCCACTCTTGCCAAGAAGATTTAGTCGTTTCATCCCAAGAGGAAAAGTCATCTTTAAATTTTTCTACCTCACCAGTTAATTTTTGCGTAGTTTCATCTAGTTGATTTCGTAGCTCACCCAATGATGCTTTTTCGCTGTTTCTTCTCTTCGTTAGATCTGAATCTTGCAATTCAAACTCATACGCGAGGAGATTACCAATAAAGCTGTCTTTTTGATTAGGGTTATTAATCTGATTCTTTACAATAAATGTAATGAAAGAAGTTGCTCCTTGAAGTCCATATGATTTATTACACTCTAAAAAAGCAGGTGTAAATGGATGACCACTCCATAACCAATCTTGACGAATCGGATTAAAAACGCCTTGCTGATTATTCTTAATTTGTTGATTTAAATGCTCATCATCCCAAGTATCTAATTTGGTATCCCAACCATCAATTAATTTAATTAAAGCATTAAATTTATTATAACTACTAATATATGGATGGTTTTTATTCTGAGTGTTCTTATACTCTTCAAAAGCATTAGCCCAATATTTACTTTGCGCTTTTGCAAAATTGTATAGGGTATCTAAATCGTCAAAGTTGACTTTTTTACTTGTCACATCAATCAATGTAACTGATATTACTCTTTTCAAAACTACTCCAATTTAGATTTAATAACCTTTCTAAGGTAATGCTAACGCCACAATAAATGGCGCATAAGTTGACGCTGTTTTCGCGCGCTTTTTGTTTTCAGCAGAAACTGAGACAGCCGTAATACGTCCGATTTTTATTGTCTTGTTATGTGCCCTTATCAGAGTAGTGGTCTTCGACAATTTCTCGGGCCGCAATAATTGCATCTGCATTGTCGTCAAAAATCCTGTTATAGAAAAAGAAAAATGCTACACCATACTCTGCTAACTCAATAAATATAAACTCATTCGACGCATGAAAAAAATGAAAGTCTTGATTCTTTGTGTAAATAACACAGAGAGAATTTAACTTCTTCGATTTTGATTTGATACTCAAAGCCTTTAAAGAGGCTCTTAGATTTGAAAAAACTTTAGCAGGACTAGTATCAGGTGAACCTTGGAACATCGATATCGGCATTTTACCTATAAAAGGAATATAATCAGCTCCTTTAACTTTATTTAAATTTCTTCGTAAATCCAATACTTGAAACTTATACTCTAGTGTTTGAAGCCATAAAATGATTAGCTCCAAAGTCTCATTAGAGAACCCTTGAATACTAGCGTCAGTCTTTTCAAATTCATGCTTCAAGTGCCTTTCCAAAGCCCCTAAAATATTGGAGTTACAATCTTTACATGCAGGTAATGTAGTCTTATTATACGTTTGTGAAACTCCATTCGTGGTCGTTACAAATGTTCGCTTTGTACAGCGGTTATACACCCATTGAGGTATGACATGTTCCTTAGTAAGGAACGATGTTTCACCACAAAAAATGCAGCTTTGCGTAGAATGATCACCGATTATTGTATCGATGACTTTCTTTTGGTTCACTCGAATTTTCTTTCTAAACTGAACAAGCTTTAAATTAATACTCACGAGAAAATTTAACTCCTAACCAGTGTAGGCACATAACGAGGCTGTAGAATTTCTCTATTTTCAAGAAAAGACAGCCATTTATAAAATATTATATTCTGATAAAACAACAACTTGAAAATCATAAATTATTATACCTTTATAAAAAACGAGTTATTCTAAAACCTCTACTCCCACATTAAGCGGACAAAAATAATTGGCTAAACTTGTTGAGGAACGAAACATAGCCAACTGTTTTTATTCCGTTTAAATTGACTTATTAGGTTACGTTTAAGACAACTCGTTTTGCATTGATTGATTATCTGGGTGTTTAAAGTGAGATATGTGCTCTTGCGCAATTTTATCTTTCCCATCCAGTAGGTGATCTCTTACTGCAACTAAAACTTCAGGGGCTGTTTTCCCCTCACCGTGACTTACCATAGACTGCACATCTTTGACTAACTCAGATGGTAAATATAAAGAAAGCTCCCATAAAAGCTGATTTAATCTTTTTGTATTGCTCCCTTCTAGATGAGTCCACTCAGCTAAAAATTCAGCAATTACAGCTGCTTTATCTTTTCGCAATTGTTCTATTTTATAATTCTCTAACTTCTTATCATATTCATATCTTATTGAATAAGTAATTCTAGCCTTTAACCATAAAGCTACGATTGTTTGAACAATTGTAAAAGAAATAATGATAATTTGAAGATCACTGAACTCCATGTGTAACTCCTAAATAATAACCTAATAGCTTATTAAACCTAAAAACCACATATTTACTACAGAAATACTGAATATATAAATTTGTTAACATTGATATAAAAATACATTTTCAATAGTATATTTAACCATGTAAAAACAAAAAAAATGCTTATCCATCAAATCAATATCCCACAAAATTTACCCTTAAATATTTTCCTCTATGATAAATATTTAAAAACACTATGGCCTACGTATCTAAAGGACTCTCTGCGCATTAATAAAAAATCCCATCTCGCAAATGTCACAGTTTGATTCTTTATTAAGAATATTTTTATAGAATAATCAAAAGGATAATGTAAATTTTAAGTTTTATATTAATTTAACTAAAAAGACTCATTACCAATCAAGATCAATATTAATAAACTTATTTTAAATATAATTCAGAGCATAAAACTGTATAAAAGAGATCAAGTCATGCCAGAAACAACATATAAAATCGAGTACCTGACTAAAACTCAAAATGATAGTGAAATAACCTTTCTATCGAGATTTCTTCCACAAATATTAGATACTATATTTATTGACGGTTTTCGGTATAAAATTGTTTGTATTGAATACAACAATGATCATAAAACAAAACCCGTTATATATGTTAATACGCTCACTTAATATTGCTGTGTCTAAAATGCTTTTAAAAAGATTCAGCATACTTATTTACTGTTCTCCTAGGGTCTTCATATACAACTCTATATCAGTAATGTCACAGTTTGATAATTTAATCATAAGCTTTTTTATTTTTCAGTCAAAATATTAATATAAATTTAATTAATTGAAATAATTTAGACTATAACTAAAGAAAGAGTTGATTTAAATCAATGAGGTTACTAATGAATAGACATGGCCAGTTTTTATTTTCTTGGGAAGAAAATATCTTAATTATTCATGCTAAAGGTCCCTTTAATGAAGAAGGTGTACTTGCAGAAACGAATAAAGTTAAGAAATTTATTTTAAGCAAGAATGTAACTAAATGGGCCAAGTTAGGGATATGGGATGATGAATCCATCGGTTCACCTGAAGCCATCGCAATCGTAGAAAATTACCACCAATGGTGTATAGAAAATGGGTGTGTGAAAACAGCTTATGTTGTTTGCAATAGTATTCAACAAAGTATTTCAGAAAAAGTGTATAGCAGTGCGGCTCAAATATTTAAGTCTGAAGATGATGCAAAGAAATGGCTTCTTTCCAACTTATAAGAAACCTATTCCAATAATCGAATTAAATGGATAATTGAGAGTGCTTTAAATGTTTATTTATTTCTTTACGCACCACCAGAAAAGCATCTTCCGCATCGCAACCATTCTTAATCGCATTAATTTGTGCAGTCGTATTTTTATCAATCCCTAGAATATGGTTCGTTAACCAGTGAACTAAAAAATCATATAAATTTTGTAATGTAGCAGGCTCATCGATAGAAACATTCTCATGCATCTGTTTTACTTTTGATAGGAATTCTTTGTGAATATTTATATGTAACTCTAAAAAGTATGGAGCAATACCTTGTAATTCCATTACAGTCTCTTCTTCTTTAAAATGATAAGAAGTATATTCATATAATTCATCAAAGACGATTTTTATAACCGCTTCTGAATGTTCACCACTTTTAACGAAATCACCAAAAGCATTAATTAAATTAATTAAGTGATAATGTTGATCGTCTATGTCCACGTAGCCTGTTACAAATGATTCATCCCAGATAAATGCCATAATCTCATTCCATTTACATTGTAAGTTAGGTTGATAAAATACTCATTTTTTCCTTATTTTATATTATGACTGTACTAATAAATAATGAGCTAGATCTAAAAAGAACTCATTAGTAAATGATAATCACTCTTTTATACTACTATACCCATAAACAACACCGCATCTACCCAAGCAGTACCGGCTTTAACCAATACATCGGCACGTTTACGATTAATCTTTTGCTCCGATTGTGCCGATAAAACCCGTGCCACGTGGGATGCATTACCATCACTGAAATAAAAAACTACCAGGGCTTTTGCCATTTCTCGATCGCGTATTTTCAACTTAGCAATAATCGAATCAATTAACATGGCTTCATCATCAGTAATTAATAAATTTGGTTTAGCCTCTTGCTCGGGGAGTTCCTTAAACATAGGGCTTTCACCAAAACCGTTCGGAGTACAACGCCCCTGCTTGGCCCATTTAGCCCACTGTGACAATAACCACCCCGTATTATTTGAAATTATTTGCCCCATGCTTTTCGACTCCTATTACTTTGCTCCTTTAAACGCGCTGCTCTCCTTAACATAAAAATTAAACGAAGATGTGTTTTCACCATCGAAACATACTCGTCCGGTACCAATTCAAGTGCGGCTTGCCGTTCCTCTAACGTTGGTAAATTAGCAATCAAACTTGCATGCTCTCTCGGTCTTATCGCATACATTACACCCACCCCACTACTGGCTCATGCTGTGGTATTAATCTCTGTTCAGTTAACCAATGGTGATATTTAACCAGGGCACGACGCATCAAGTTATCCGCATGAGTGTGGATATAGGTTTTATCCATTTTATTTAACACATGGTTAAGCAGCATCTCCCCAACTAAATAATCAATATCCAAATCCATCCAAGTCGTTCGGGCAAACTTTCTTAAATCATGCGCACACCATTTACGTTCGCTGACGTGCTGAATAATGTCGTTTGCAGTTGTTTCAGAAATACCAGCTTGGGCACCCAGTTTAAAAATAAAGCCTTGGGCATCATTGTTTTTAAATTCAGTTAATACGTTCAGGGCCACATCAGAAAGTGGCAAGGTATGTGCCGTTTTAGTTTTTGTGTTTTCAGCAGGAATAAACCAAACTTTTTTAACAAAATCGATATGCTTCCATTGGGCTAAACGTGTTTCGCCAATTCTTGAACCATGCAATAAAATCATTAATACAAATGTGCGTTCCATTTCGTCAGCACGCCGTAATTGCTCACTTAGCAATGTCACGGCATTCGCTTTTAAAGCACAATCTTTCGGTTGAATTTGTGCATCCGTAAAATCAGAAAATTTAATCTCAGAAATGGGATTAAACGCAATTAAACTCAGCATTCTTGCTTGTTTGCAGGCTTTTTTTAATACCGATAAAATCAAACGCACCGTTGACAGTTCATACTTTTCTTGCAATGGCCAAACTAATCGTTCATCAAGCAAGGCATGGTCTAAATCTTCAATCATCACCTCCCCCAAGCGAGGCTGAAGATGAACTTTGATCACCGACTTAATCGAACGTTTGCGCTTCAATGATAAAAACCGATTTGATAGCACTCTGTTTTCATACCAAACCAATAAATCAGACACTGACTCCCATTCAGGCAACACAATATTTGATCTATTTGTTAATTGATGTTCCGCCAATACTTCTGGAAAAAACTTCAGCACACTGCCCGCTTTAACAGCAGGATAATTACCTAATTTTTTCCACGATGATTTTCCCTGTTGATGCAACACTAAAAACCATGAACCACGTTCGCCCGATTTAAAACGAAACCGTAATTCAGGATGACGCGTATCACGCAAAGTCCCAACACTTGGATCCTTCGCATAACGTTTAATCAACGCATCCGAAATTTTAACGGCAATCGTTTTGCTCATACCAACCCCACCATTTTTTTCATATTGGTCAGCATGGTTTGCTCAAATTCAGGGGAAGCAGCTCGAAATGTAGGCTCTGCCGTAATACCTTTGGGTATCGATACATCTAACTGTTCACCTCGACGAACACGCTCAACCATGATCGCGTAATTGCGATAAAACAAAGCACGCGCCTCTTTTTCCGTATTATTTTTTAATGCGTAGCAAGTAGATTGTTTAACGGTTTCAAATACCACCGGATGAGACCACTTTGCGGTAATAAATACCCCTAAGTTACCAATCGCTTCACGGAATGCATCTTCACGACTAGGCAAGCCCATATCGCTAGCGGTAATGCGACACCAGTCCGCAAACTTACCGGCACTGGGCATAAAATCCCCCGAAGCACGCGCTCTTTTCATGCCAATTCTGATTTGCTCATGGGTGGTGATCTTCCCTTCTAGCAAGGTTTTAACCCATACTTTTTTACCAATACGAAGTGACTCATCATCCGGAAACGTTAATTTGAACGTCGGAAAAATAGCCTTGAGTGATTTAAAAATATCGTTGATATCATACGCAGCTTGCTCACTTAGGCTTACCACAGGCGCACAATGTGAAGGTGGAAACGTATGCGATTGCGCAATTTGATTCATAGATTTCATAATACCCCCTCGTTTAAATCCTCAGCCCAGGTCATATCGTCCATATCCAACGCATTGCTTGCTGCTTGTTGAATAACGGGGATCGAGGTTAACCATTTTCGTTCACGGATAAATTTAATTATTCCATTCACAAATTGCCCGTTAGCATTGGTTCCCCATTGTGGATCCGATTGCGCAGCGCGAGTTAGCCAATCTAAAATATTTAACGCATCGTGCTCCGTTAATTTTTCTTGTTTCCAAGTCTTCCAAAGCAATTGGTCAGTGCCCCCTCGACGGTGGGCAGGATACAGATTAAAAATCTCACGAATAAACTTCGGTTTTTTAGTGTGCTTTTTGGGAGGTAAATCAGTGGAATTAGACAATATATTATTAATGACTAGTTCATTGACAGGTTCATTGACTAGTTCTGGGTGACTCTCTGACCGATTATTTTGACTCTCTGTCCGTTCATTTTGACACTCTGACACTAGGGGTTGACTTTCTGGCACTAGGGTTGGACTTTCTGACACTAGGGGGGAATTATCTTTTTTCTTGTTATTTTCAGCCTCCAAACGACGCATTGTAAGTGTTGAAATATCGCCATTTCCCAAGGTTAATTTAAAGTAATTTGAGCGATTACCGTGCTCACCATCTTTACGCCAAAAACGCTGTACGTAACCGGTTAAAACAAGATCATCAATATGTCTCATTGCAGTTCTACGGCTTACATTGCAATGTTTAGCTAAATGCTCATAACTCGGCCAACAAAGACCTTTGTCATTCGCATTATCAGCTAACTTGATTAACACCATCTTACGGGGACAGCTTTCTAAATCCATGCCTAATACTTGCGCTACTAACGTTAAACTCATACGTTCGCCTCCAGAAGAGAGATATCACCCTTGCTCAGCGTTAATTGATACACGTTGGTATAATTACCGCCTGGTTTAAATTTGGTTATAAAGCCAGCTTTTTCCAACTGCTTAACATTGCGCATTGCTGTACGTTTATTGATACAGCAAGCCACGGCAAGTTCATCATAACTGACGGAGCAAACATCGTTGCGATCAGCTTTAAACGCAAGTGCAAGTAACACCAGCTTGCGCGTACAGCTACCCAACTCCATTGCATACACTTTAGTAATCATTCAACCACCCCCACACTTTTACCAAACATATCGACTTTTAACTTTTCTAACCGCATCACCAGCTCATCGACTTGTTGAGCATTTGTTAGAAAGCAAGCAGCACGACCGTCACGCCCATTAATAGAAACTCGCAGCCCAGTGCCATGACGTTTAGCCGCAGACACCCGTAGACTTGCTGTGTAAGGTTCATGTTCAATGAATTGCAAACAACTGATTGCAATTCCAGAAAATGGTTGGTAATCTCCCTCCACTACCTCTAATGCTTTGGTTGGTGTTGTGGATAGTGTTGAGCCCTGTTTGCGCAGGGCTTTTTCATTTACGCTTCTCATAAACGTTTTCCTTTTTGTTGTTGTACTGATTTAAGCAAGACATCTAATGCATCCTTCGCTTCTTGAATTTCCTTTTCGACTGCACAATATTCACGTTCACTAAAGAAATTATCTTCAAACGCTAATTGAATACTTTGCGACACATCGCCATGCTCTTTGCTACAATTTAATAACGCATTAAAAACCGACGTGCTTTGAACTTCTGCCCCCACCAGTTGCAAATCGAACTCGGCAGCTAATACACGTAAAGATTGAATATCCTGTGTGATCAGCATCATTGACCGCCACTCCTGAACTGACAACTTTGCTATTTCATTGGTTGGACTTACCTTGTTACGTAAGCTTTGTTCATTCATACCCATTGTTTTTGCCAATTGCGGTAAATTGACGTGTGCCATTTGGTGAATGGCTAAATCCAGACTATCCATTGTTTACTCCTTAAAATTTAAATAATTACAAATCTTTAAAAGCCACTTAAACTGATTGTGTTAATTCGGCTTTAAGCTTGCCGTTAGTTAACTTTTCGATCTCATAACCACGGAGGCGAGGAATGACAGCTCCCCATCTGGAAACTGATGCTTGGGATATTTTTAAAGCTTTTGCGATTTTTTCTTGGGTGCCAAAATATTCGAGCACTTCACTCTTAAGCATATAAACTCCTAAAAAAAATAATATACTTACAAGTATATATTAGTCAAAAGTATATACGCAATAGTATTTTACATAAATATATACACTAAGGTATATTTATAAGTTATGAATAGATTATCGAAAAACATCAAAAGCCGAATGAAAACTCTTGGCCTAACACAGAAACAACTTGCCGATAAGGCAGGGACAACCCAAGTTAGCATTCATAGAATGATTTCGGGAAAAGTGTTAAAAACAACCAAGATTGTTGAATTAGCAAAAGCACTAAATTGTGATCCAGAATGGTTGCTTAATGGTATAGATGAACCAATAAAAGAATCTAGCAATGTCGAAATTGGCCCAGAGCTGCAAGGTATGTATCCGGTCATATCTTGGGTGCAAGCAGGTGATTGGACGGCCATTCACGAAATTAACCGCCACGAAGCGGAGCATTACCCCTGCCCAGTAAAATGTAGCGATAAAACTTTTCTGTTAAAAGTACAGGGTATGAGTATGAGCCCAACATTTAATGAGGGGGAGTTTATTTTTGTAGATCCCAACGTGGAGGCTATTAATGGAAAGTACGTTGTAGCGCGTTTAGATGATGAAAATGAAGCTACCTTCAAACAACTAATTATAGAAGGTGGGCACAAATACCTAAAAGCCGCAAACCCTTCGTGGCCAACACAAATACAACCAATTAACGGTAACTGCACCATTGTGGGAGTCGTAATTTTTGTTGGTAGAGCGTTGTAACAATTAACAGGCCTAATTGAACGGAAGCATTCATGAACACAGCAAAATTCAACGTTAAAAGAAACAACTAAAAAGCAGCTTATACGTTAAGAGGTATTTTAAGCGGATTAATGGCAAAAAAATTGTAACTAATAACGGCAAATTTTATCAAATATAAAAAGGGACTCTCTGCCCTTTTTTATTGCTCGTAAATCATCTTCTACCCCCTAAAAAAACATCCAAATATCTTAGCTCTCGACCTCTCCATTTTTAGCCACAAAAAATAAATATACCTAGACGTATTGCATTAAAATATACTTAAATGTATATTAATCCCACACCAACCGAACAAAGGGAAGCAAAATGCAACAAATAACACTAGCACAACTTTTAACGAATCGGGATAAACCCGTACCAATTTCAACACTCGACACCACAATTCGAGTACGCGATAACCGTCGCGAATATTGGACTCGTAAACAATTACAAACAAAGCACGAAACAAAACATTAATTAACAACATCAACCAAAGCAAAGGAGCTCGTCATGAGCAAAACAAATGTAGATAACTTTGTCAGTGAATTAGAAGCAGGCATGTTCAAAGAAAAACTCGCACACATGTTAAGTGATGTGGCATTAGGTCAAATTATTCACAACGGTGGAAACCGTAAAGGCAAAGTAAACATTGAATTGTCATTCTCACAGGTCGGTGACAACAATCAGGTAATGATTGCTAGCAAACTAAGCCACATCACCATTACAAAACGCGGCGTGAAGTCTGAACAAACCACCACTGAAACACCCATGTACGTAGGTAAAGGCGGCATGCTCAGCATTGACCAACCAAAAGAAGAGTTTAGCGGTCAGTTTAATCTGACAGCCGTTACTCAGTAATTATTTTCTGATAACCATTTTAATCAATCTTATAAAGAGAGAAAACTAATGCAAAAAGAAGCGATTCAACAAATTCAAACATCGGCACATATTCCGGCAATCATTGAGCAGTTAAAAGCCATCGGTACACAAACACCTTGTATTGTTACCCCCCAAGACTTCAAAGTAAGCAATCTTGAAGCCTTTATGGAAAATCGCGCTAACTATCGTTTAGGCATGAATACCAGCAGCTTAGCTGACTTCATTACCTATTCACAAAAGTTTGAACAAGCCGGCGCCACTTGCTTTATCAATGCAGACCAAATGCGTGCAAAAACAGTCTTCGATTTGGGTACGGAATTAGCACCAGGTCATCAACAACATGCAAGCACCCTCACCTTAGAAAAAACAGCACAATATAAAGCGGTTCTGAATGTTGACGGTGAACGTTTGAGCCAAAAAACCGCTTCTGAGTTTATCGAAGACTGGACAGATGTGATCACTGTGTTTTCAAGTGAAGGGGAAGTTATTCCGAATGCCGTTGCCGCACAACGTTTACGTGATTTAACTATTGAGACCGCGCGTGAAGTCACTTCAAAAGTGGAAGACTTTGGTGAAAGCATGAGTGCCATGGAGCGTATCGAAGCAAAAGGTAAAGATCTGCTACCAAGCAAAATTCAGTTTATCTGCACGCCCTACCTTGGCTTAAGTGAATACAACTTTACCGTTCGCGTCAGTATTTTAACCGGTGGTGATCGTCCTCAGTTATGTTTACGCATTATTCAACTAGAAACGGTGAAAGAGCAGATCGTTAATGAGTTTAAAGACTTTCTGGTCAATGCCTTTGTGGATAATGACATTGATACCTTCATCGGTTCAATCGATTAGGCATTAAACCATGGTGCCCTTATCAATGGGGTACCAAAAACAACAACACCAACCAAAGCAAGATATAAGGCAACATCATGAAACTTAACTTTCAAATCGTCACCACGCTATTGATATTTTGCACTACGGGTAAAACCGTAGAAGAGATGAAACACCGATTAGCATTCGACCATACTCCAAAATTGGTTAATGCAACGATAGATTTCATGATCAAGCAAAACCTCATCACCCAAGAAGTAAATGTAATAAATAGTTTAAATAAACAACCGACCAAATGGGTTAAGAACATCAGCTTAGAATGTTATGCGATTAAAAAGGCAGGATAAAAATGGAACGCGATATAAAAATACAAGCAGCGCAAATCTACAAAAATTGTTACAAGGAGAATCAAATGGAAGAACTTAGGATAATTAGAGCAAAAGAAGCTCAAAACATGTTTGGGATGCCTAAATCTACTTTTTATAACCGAGTAAATAGTGGTTTAATTCCACCAAGTATTAGTCTTGGTGGCACTGCCGTTGGCTGGATATTAAGTGAACTTAATGCTGTGATGAAAGCAATGATAAGAGGTGAGAGTGAAAATGATATCAAGCAATTAGTGTCTAACCTACAATCACTTCGAGTGGCAATTTAGTGCTGTATTATGCGGTAGTATGGATCCCTAACAATCAAACAATACCAACGACCTGCTCAAACGTATTAAAAATTGGTGGTCGAATTATTGATCAACACTTGAGTAAACATGATGCAGAAAAAGTTGAGCATTGTTTAAAAATTAATGGCGAAGGACTAAGTGGAGAATATATGACTATTACAGAATAGTCATAATAATAGATCGTTACACATTAGCGACTTTTAGTCCTTTTCGCCCTGCTAAACTGTGATTCCCCGTCGCTGCTTTTTCAATATGTTCACTCCACCACGCCATGATAGTCATTCGTTGATTCATGTAGGTTGCATGATTATATGCTTGGCTAACACTTGATCCAACCTTATGAGATAAACATGCCTCTAATGCTTCAAAGCTAAACCCTTCTTCCGCCAACGTTGTTCTAGCAAGTCGGCGAAAACCATGTGCAGTTTGACGTCCCCCAAACCCCATTCGTTTAAGTGCCATATTGACAGTTGATGCATTAGCATGACATCTGGGTTTGTGTGATGAAGGGAAAAGAAATTCTCGATGACCATTTTCAGGCTTTAATATTTCAAGAAGGTTAAGAGTCTGTTCAGTCAAAGGGACTTTATGAATCACCTTTGTTTTCATTACGCTTGCAGGAATAATCCAAAGTTTATTTTCTAAATCAATATCAGACCACTTAGCACTAGCTGCTTCATTTGGTCTTGTCATAGTATGCAACTGCCATTCGATAAGGCACCGTGTTGTTAGGCGAATATTTGCAACACTAATCGCACTCATTAATTCTGGTAATTGATGTACTTCGAGCGCAGGATTATTAGTGGTTTGCACAGGACTAAATACTTTACCGATACCACTAAGCGGATTATGAGTAATCAATCCAGCATTAACAGCATATGTCATGATCTCATTAACTCGTTGGCAAATCCGTTTGATAGTATCAAGTTTACCATCTGCTTCAAGAGGTCGAATAACTTCAATAACTTTCGGGGCGGTAAGGTGTGAAATAGGATAACCACCAAGTTTGGGAAAAATATGTCTTGTCAGTGATCCCCAAATATCTTTACCATACCCCACCGTAATATGATTTTCTTTCATTTTAAACCACTGCGTCGCAATCTTTTCAAAAGAGTTATTATGCTCTTCTGTTACCAATCGACGAGCTGTATCTCGCTCTTCCTTGGGGTTCAACCCTTTTGCTAATAGTTCACGCGCTTCCATTCTTAACTTTCGCGCATCAGCTAAAGAAACAGCAGGGTAAGCGCCAAAACTCATACTTGTGCGTTTTTTATTGTAGGGATTAATAAAATCTAAGAACCAAGTCTTTTTGCCGCTTGGTTGAACACGAAGTTGTAAACCATCTCCATCGGATAACTTGCGCATTACAAGTTTTCCATTTCGCAAAGTAGGTTTAGCTTGTTTAATTTCAGTAGCAGTAAGAGGGATTGTTTTCGCCATGTGGTCCAAATTCCTGACTTGTAATTTTGAACCACAAAACATACCACTTAAACGTTTGTATGTCACGGTTTGGATTGGACTGATATAGACAAGGTTTTTGCTTTAACACCTTGTTATACGGTGTTTTTTGTACTTATACATGCGTATGCGATCTAAGAAGTGGCGGTGACGGAGAGATTCGAACTCTCGAAAGGTTGCCCTTTACACACTTTCCAGGCGTGCTCCTTCAGCCACTCGGACACGTCACCAATTACTTCATTAGTTTGTTGAAGCGAGGCGCATGATAGATAACTCCCCTTCTAAAATCAACAACTAATCGTATTTTTTTACGCAGGCAAACCGAATAGATTAAGATTTAAGCATTCTATATGAATTTATTAATAGACGCTAAATACGTTGTTTTTGCTATTTAATGTAATAAAAATACAGAATATTTGATCTAGTGCAGATTACTCTTGTAACAAAATAACGTAAAATGACTGATTATCTGTCGTAAATTTGTATTTAAATCGGGTTATCGTAAAATAATTACAACAGAAAAGAATTTTAATAACAAATAAAGCACAACACAGATCAAAACTGACTGACATAATCTGTAGGCGCTATATTAATTAAACAAAATGGATAGTTATGAAAACCTTGGAATTAGTACAACGTAATTTAGACACCTTTAGCAAATCGGAACGCAAAGTAGCAGAGGTTATTTTAGATTCGCCACAGACAGCTATCCATTCGAGTATTGCAACACTTGCTAAAATGGCCAAGGTCAGTGAACCAACGGTTAATCGATTTTGTCGTCGGTTAGATACCAAGGGCTTTCCCGATTTCAAACTACAACTTGCCCAGAGTTTAGCCAATGGTACGCCCTACGTTAACCGCAATGTTAACGAAGATGATGGCCCAGGTGCCTATACTAGTAAGATTTTTGAATCTGCTATGGCGTGTTTAAATGTAGCAAAAAATTCTTTGGATACTTCGTTAATTAATCGCGCAGTGGATGTATTAACCGCCGCAAATAAAATTTCATTCTTTGGTTTAGGCGCATCTTCATCGATTGCGCACGATGCTTTAAATAAATTTTTCCGCTTCAATATTCCGGTCACTTGCTTTGATGATATTGTGATGCAGGAGATGAATTGTATTAACAGTTCAGAAGGCGATGTCATTGTGCTTATTTCGCACACTGGACGTACAAAAGCTTTGGTTGAAGTAGCAAAATTAGGCAGAGAAAATGATGCGTTTATAATTGCATTAACGGCTGCAGACTCGCCGCTTGCAGAGCAAAGTAATTTAGTCCTTTCAACTAGTGTTCCAGAAGATACGGATATTTATATGCCAATGGCTTCGCGTATTGCACAATTGGTATTGATTGATGTGTTGGCAACGGGGTTTACTTTACGTCGCGGGCCTAAGTTTCGCGATAATTTGAAACATGTTAAAGAGGGACTGCGTTATTCTCGCTTTGATAAGTTTGTTCAATAGTGATTGACTGAGCTTCATCTACACAGCTTAAAACACAATGCGGATTAATAATGTCTATTATTGATCCGCTTTTTTGTCTTAATATCCCCTTCTATCTTCCTTTTTCATTATGCCCTTTCATTTCTCCGTTGATAATATGATTAACTTAGCCCAGTGAAACAAACATCTTAGGTATTAAAAAACGATTAATAAATTCCTTAAGCCTTTAACGCTCGGCTTAGGATCTGTTCGCTTTTTAACTTACTTCTTATTACATCTTGAATATCAATCGACATTCACTCTGCTTTTGCATAAATATCAATCACCACCAACTATGATTCATATCAACTTGATGATCTGACTACTTGAAGTAGAATGGATTTGTCTTGAGTTTGCTTGAATATTGAAAGCCGACTAACACGGACGGTTTGATCAATATATTTATCTACATATACAGGAGTATAGAATGACACGACGTACTAAAATCGTAACTACATTAGGTCCAGCAACTGATAGAGATAATAATTTAGAGAAAATTATTGCTGCTGGTGCCAATATGGTGCGAATGAACTTCTCCCATGGGGAAGCCATTGATCACGTTAGACGTGCAGATCAAGTACGCGAGATTGCGACAAGATTGGGTAAAGAAGTCGCTATTATGGGTGACTTACAAGGTCCTAAAATTCGAGTATCTACCTTTAAAGATAAGAAAATTATATTGGCTGTTGGTGATACGTTTATCCTCGATAGTGACATTGAAAAAGGACAAGGTACGCAACAAGCAGTAGGTCTAGATTACAAAACATTACCACAGGAAGTTGAACAAGGTGATGTGTTATTACTTGACGATGGTCGAGTACAATTACAAGTTAAAGAAGTGTCGGGCAATAAAGTCATTACCGTTGTCACTATTGGTGGTCCGTTATCAAATAATAAAGGCATTAATAAACAAGGCGGTGGTTTATCTGCACCAGCATTAACAGAAAAAGATAAAAGAGACATTCTTACTGCCGCTCAAATTGGATGTGATTACCTTGCGGTATCCTTCCCTCGTTGTGGTGACGACCTTCACTATGCACGTAAACTTGCGAATGAAGCAGGCTGTAATGCAAAAATTGTCGCTAAGGTTGAACGTGCAGAGGCCGTTGAAACACAAGAAGCGCTAGAAGATATTATCCTCGCTTCCGACGTTGTAATGGTTGCTCGTGGTGATTTAGGTGTTGAAATTGGTGATGCACGCCTTGTGGGTGTGCAAAAAAACATGATCCGCACAACACGTCGTTTAAACCGCGTTGTTATTACTGCGACCCAAATGATGGAGTCGATGATTAGCGCGCCAATGCCCACTCGTGCAGAAGTTATGGACGTTGCCAATGCTGTATTAGATGGTACCGATGCGGTGATGCTATCCGGTGAAACGGCTGCAGGTGATTATCCCGTTGAAACCGTTAAAGCAATGAGTGATGTATGTATCGGTGCTGAAAAACACCCAAGTATTAATGTATCGAATAACCGTATGGGTTATCGCTTTGATGATCCCGGTGAAGCACTTGCAATGACAACAATGTTTGCGGCAAATCATACCGTTGGCGTTAAAGCGATTGTTGCATTAACTGAATCGGGTACAACACCATTATTAATGTCTCGTTTAAGCTCTGGTTTACCTATTTATGCACTTTCAAGCAATTCACAAACCTTAAGTTACTGTGCATTGTACCGTGGTGTGACACCGGTAAAATTCCGTTCCATTACCCTTGATAGCTCTGAATTTATCGGCAATGCATTGGAAACGTTAAAAACAGCCGGTTATTTAGAAACAGGTGATTTAATCCTGTTAACACACGGCGATGATAATAATGAAGGCTCGACCAATACCTGTAAAATTTTACGTGTATAAACTTAAATAACTGACATTTACTGTTAGTTATAACGAGAATGCAACGCCTCTTTAATATGAAGCGTTGCATATTTAATCCTTATTATTATGCTCCTATCGGCTAGATTTTATATTAAAGTCGAACTACCTTTATTCAAAAAATGATAATTGAGCATTCTATAAAACATGATTTACCCGATAAATAATAATCTAGTTAAATATACCTTTCTTTCCGGCTTATTGCTCAGCCTTACTGCTTGTGATTCAAGCGGTAGCCAAGATACTGTCGCTAATATTTGTGAATCCAACCCAGAACTGTGTGCGGATATCCACAAGGGCATAGATTGCCGTTATAAACGCAGTAGCCTTATTCGCGCAAGATATTATGACAAAGTCGCCCCGAGTGAAGAGAATACGCTTAAACTATTGGATGAATTAGACGACTACGATGTTTGCCTAGAATTAACTTTGTTAATGGAATATTCTCAAAAACAAACCCAAAAACAAAAAAGTGTTGAGAATTATTTAACCATTCAAAAATTATTAAGTGAAAAACTTGAAGGCATACAAAATTCCACGGATCCGCATATTGCCTATTATTTATGGACACACTTTCAAGACAAACATGCCAAAAATGTTTTCTTGAAAGCTGCCATGAAAAAGAATAATAAAGACATTAAGATGTTGTTAAAATTAGCCAGTGCCTACTCCGGTGAATACCCACAATATGCATTAGATACATTCTATAAAGCACTGCAACTCACTAAGTCTTTAGATGAAATTCCATTAACGACGTTTACATTTATGATGACTATTTATTATCGTAATAAAGATTTCGAACAAGCTTATATCTGGGCGTTAATGGCCAATAAAATTAATCACGACGATCCCTTGCCGATTAACTACGACCTTATTTTGCAAAAAGGCCATCGAGGATCCAAGAAACTGATTAACAATGAAGATGAGTTGCAAAAAATTGCAGATACTTATTATTCACAACTACGAAAAGGCAAATTTAAGACCAAAGCCCCACAATTAAAATAATAAATGGAATTACTCTCCGAGAGGCCATCCTCCTAATGCTTTCCACTTATTAATCATATAGAAAAACAATTCGGCAGTGACTTGGGTATCATAAAGTGCAGAATGGGCTTCGTCATTATTATAGGTAATATTTGCTTGTCGACACGCTTTTGCTAATACCGTTTGCCCGAGAGTTAAGCCCGCCATACTTGCCGTATCGAAACTTGCAAAAGGATGAAATGGAACGCGCTTTAGGTTACAACGTAATACGGCTTGATTAATAAATCCCTGATCAAAGGCAGCGTTATGTGCCACTATAATTGATCGGTTACATTGATTATTTTTCTGATGTTTACGCACTAGTTTAAAAATCTCAGTTAACGCTTCTCTTTCATCGACCGCACCACGTAATGGATTAAATGGGTCAATACCGGTGAACTCTAAGGCTTTGGGATCTAAATTTGCCCCTTCAAAGGGAGCGACATGAAAGTGTACAGTCTCTGCACTCAACAAATATCCCTGTTCATCCATTGTTGGCAAAATAGCCGCAATTTCTAAAATAGCATCGGTTTGAGAGTTTAAACCTGATGTTTCAATATCAATAATAACCGGATAGTAACCACGAAAACGTGCGGCCAATAAATTTTCCATAAGCGACTCAAATTTTAAAATAAGGGATTATGCCAGAAAGCAGGATAAACAGCACAAATTTAACTAAAGAAATAATTTGTCATGCCGATATAAAGGTTGTCTGACTAATTTAACGAGATGAATTATGAAAAAAATAATTTTGATTACATGCTTACTTTGCAACAGCAATACTTTTGCGATGAGTAAAAGCTACCATGCAAATATGGATAATTCTCTCTGGTTCGTGTCGAATGCAAGCCCGATTCAATGCACCCTTGCTCATAAGATACCACGTTATGGACAAGCACACTTTGAAGTTAAAGCGAGCAAACAAATTAATTTAGACTTCGTATTACAAAGTAAACAGTCCATGCCTAAAACCAGTGTTGCCACATTAAAATCGGTGCCGCCATCATGGTTACCAGGTAAAGTGCCCGAAGAAATTGAAAAGGTAAAATTTTACCAACAATTTGATGGCTATGTCGCTCATCAAGGCGCATGGAGAATGTTAAATGAATTAGAAGCGGGACAATACCCAACTTTTTATTTCAAAGACTGGTATAACAATGATCAGACCACCAGCGTGGGTCTATCTTCAATTAATTTTGCAAAAAGTTACGATGAATTTAACGATTGTATCTCGCAATTGCTCCCATACAACTTTGACGATATTTCCTATAGTATTCTTAAATATAATAAAAATGGTATTCAACTCAGTAACTTTTCTAAGAAACGATTAAAAATGATTGGCGATTATATTAAATACGATGAAAATGTAAGCGTGGTATTAATTGCTGGTTATTCGGATAGTTATGGTGGACGTAGCCATAACCAAACCTTATCAGAGGAACGTGCGGTCTCGGTAAAAAAATACCTGGAAGAAATAGGGTTAACCGATGATAAAATTCAAGTCGCGGCCTATGGTGAAAAACATCATGTCGCAGATAACCGAGATATTCTTGGTCGAATGCAAAACCGACGTGTTGTTATTTCAATTGAACGAGAAGAAATTTAAACAAATGAAATTATTACGATTGGTATGACTTTTAACATAAAAACTTAGGCCAAAAGTCATGCCGTTAATACATTATTTTTTCATTTTACTCATCAAATCAGCAAAGGGATTATAGGTAGCCCCTTCAATCTCATCATCACCCGCCTGAACGGTACTGCCATATAAGTCTGCTTGCGTGTATTTATCATGCTCATGATCATGACAATAAATACATAATAATTCCCAATTACTGCCATCGGCGGGATTATTACTGTGGTCATGATCAATATGATGCACCGTTAACTCACGAAGATTTGAATACACAAATTCTCTTGCGCATTTACCACACACCCAAGGAAATAATTTTAACGCTTTATCGCGATAATCATTTTCTAAACTCTTATAATTACTTGGTATATAAGCCATAAAGCCCTTCTGTATTATTAACTAAACTATCAGATTCCTGAGAAAAGATGTCCAACTAAAGAAAAATAACGAAACGTTATACTTGTACATCGATTCTTGATGATTGACGACGATGTCCAGCAATACGACGGTCATAGAATTTATTATATTTCATGTTAGGTGACTGTCGTCTTTCAGCATTTTCTCGATAATCGGCTTGGTATGCACCATTTACCCAAACTGTATCGATGTATTTTGAAGAATAAGCCATTTAAATTTACTTTGCTACGTTAAAATATGGCCATAATTATACCCATGATAACGCTAGGTGCAATGTGCACAATAAAATTCTGTTAGTGCATCTGAACGTAACGAGACTCGACCTGTCTATATTAGAGAATAGTGATAATTCAAGCAGATAAAAAAGACCTTTAATAACAATAACAGACTGATATGAAGGCACAATTAACATGATAGGAATAAACGATTGAAATCATGATATCAATTCGCATTACTAGATGTATAATAACTTACATAGAATATGAGAATGAATAAAGAGTGTAGATACGCAGTTAATTACCACTCTTTTTATTCAAGATTATGACATAAATTTGAACCTCACAAAGAGGTTATCTCGGCTTAAAGACACAACCTACTAATTGATAAGTTCATTAGAAAGTCTCAAGCCTAACTTAACAAATAGAGGATATGATTATGGATATCGGAATTAATGAAACAAATAGAATTCAAATTGCTGAAGGTTTAAAAAAATTACTTGCTGACTCTTATACATTATATTTACAAACACATAATTTTCACTGGAATGTCACAGGCCCACAATTTCGTGAATTACATTTAATGTTTGAAGAACATTACACTGAACTTGCAGTCGCGGTTGATGATATTGCAGAAAGAATTCGTGCATTAGATGTCGCGGCACCAGGTACATATAAAGAGTTTAATAGTCTCAGCTCGATTGAAGAAGTCGCAGGAATAACGGAAGGTAAACAAATGGTTGAGATCCTAATTAAAGCACATGAGCAAGTGATCCGAACTTGTCGTGATGTGTTGAAATTAGCGCAAGAAGCCGATGATGAATCGACTGCCTCGGTTGTCTCTGACCGTATGTTAGTACATGAGAAAACTGCTTGGATGTTACGTGCTACAAGCAAATAAACCCAAATAGACTTTAATGTGTCTGGTTTGATATAACGTCGTCATGCTCATCAAGTAAATAATACCCGCTTGATGAGCGATTAAAACATGTCGCTATCAATTTTATTCACTGATTATCTAGCTATTTTAGTAAATAATCCTCAACAAATTTGGGCTATATAACGACCCAATCAATTGACAATATAATGTACTTGTAAATAAATACGGTACATTCTCACTGTATACTGGGAGGTATCAATGGGCTTTAAATTAGTGTTATTACGTCATGGCCAAAGTGTTTGGAACGAACAGAATTTATTTACAGGTTGGACCGATGTTGGTCTCACTGAACAAGGTAAATCGGAAGCAAAAAAGGCAGGTCAATTACTTGCTGAAGCCGGCTTCGAATTTGATATGTGTTACACCTCTTACTTAAAAAGAGCGATTCGTACCTTAGACTTAGCATTAGAAGAAATGGATCAAAGCTGGTTACCCGTCATTAAAACGTGGAAATTAAATGAGCGTCATTACGGTGATCTTCAAGGCAAGAATAAAGCAGAAGTCGCTGAAAAATTCGGTGATGATCAAGTAAAAATTTGGCGTCGTTCCTTTGATATTCGTCCACCGGCATTAACGGCAGATGATGAAAGAAATGCAACTAAATTAAAAATGTACCAAAAAGTCGATCCGAGTGACTTACCTTTGTCTGAAAGTTTAAAAGACACCATTGCACGGGTTATTCCCTATTTCGAAAGCGAAATAAAACCTAAAATAATGTCAGGTGAAAGTATTATTATTGCAGCACACGGTAATACCCTACGTGCACTCGCGATGTATCTTGAAGGGATTTCTGAAAAAGATATTCTTGAGTTAAATATTCCAACGGGTGTGCCTTTGGTTTATCACCTTAACGAAGACTTATCGGTCGCTAAAACTGAATACTTAAAATAGCGCGATCAGTCAACATTACAACATGGTTTGCATCTAGCGTTAGATGTAAACCACTATCCCCTTCCACACTCATCTTTACGTCATTTATTAAACAATTCACTTCGGAATTATAATCAATTTTTCTACTCATCACTTCATAGTAAAATTAAGCAAATACATGACCCCGATATTTTAAGTAAAACATTAGCCTAAGATAGGATATATACCCTAGCCATTTCACACGAAGGTAAGCCTTGTTTTTATTTACGACTATCAATGAAAAAATTAAAAGCTCAGCCTTAATACAATAACGCCTATAAAAGCAGTCGCTAACCCAATAAGTTCTTGGCGGGTAAAAGAATCTTTTAAAATAATCCGAGAGTACAACAGAATAATTAAAATATTCATTCCAGAAATAGCAGAGACTAGGCCTGTATTACCAATTGCAAAGGCAGATATTATTGCAGCCATGCCGGCAACATTGGTTAATCCAATCAATAGCCCACAACAAAAGGTCTTGATAACTGACCAACTAGGTCGATGATCATTGTTATCATGAATAATATTTTTACGCTTGCTTATCCAACTCATAGCAAAAAGAAAACTACCAAACCCAAACATTGAGGTTAAAGTTGCAAAGGTATCTGCGGCCAGAAGCGTCGACTGTTTCCCTAATAAATCATTAAACGAAAAGAATAATGCCGCCAACAGTCCCCATTGTGCTCCTTGTAAATTACTTATCGATATATCATTAGAATAACGGATAATATAAAGACCAGAAAAAATAATAAAAAATCCGATAAGTTGAAGTGTGGTCAAGGTTTCTTGCCATAATAAAAAAGCAAAAATAAGCACAAATAAAGGAGTCAGCCCGGATAAAATACTAATCAGAGAAGCTTTACCAACAGAGAAACCTTTATGTAAAAATGCATTTGCCGCAAAAGAGCCAAAACCTAATGCGAGTCCAACACTAATATCTGCCCATCCATACCATTGCTGATTGAACAGTAGGACACTGGATAGACTAATCAGAAAACCGACAAAAAAGACGCCAAATAGTAATAAATTACGATCTAATCTTTTTTGTGATGTCCATTGATACAATATCCCTCTTACACCAAAAAACAATGTCGCCAGTAAGGCATAGACAATCCACATAATGAAATAATCCTTTTAAAAATAGTATGAAATAATGCGATAAAAAATAATAACTTAATCAATGGGTCTGTTTGAATACAACAAATACTGATAATTAAAAAGTTATCTGTAAATACAGGCGGGCAAAAAAAATGCCCGTTTAAGAGGGGAATTTAAGGACAAAATTCCTAAAAAAATTAATAATGTAACGTACTGATATAGAAATTTTCATAGGGCTAATATAGCAACTTAAATATTATCTTCAAGCTTATCGATAGATATTTAAGGTAATAATTTGAATATAAATGATTGTTACATTAGTCCCTTATTTAAAATAAAAAACCAGCATATTTTTTAACGGTATTGCGCTGCAATATATCTCACTCTTATATTGCGAATCACATTACCACTGTTATGACTTGTGTTATAAACACATACCCGCTTTAAATCATGATGAACAACTAAGGTGAGATACGCCACCAATATTAAAGAACTCCAGTGGCTTCAACCGATAATATTTATCTTCTATATCCTGTGACTGCTCTGCATAGGGTTGTGTCATCACATCCTGCAACTCTCGGATTAACGCATAATTCCCAACTGCGGCTTGCTGATAAGCTGGCACGACTAACCATTCCCGTAAAATGTATTTTGGATTAACACACTTCATTTGCTTAGAAACAGCTTCCATCGTTCTGGGCGTCATACCATTTGCATCACAATCGGTATTAAGAAGCGCTTTCCATTTTACAAACCACTCCATCCAACGTGTATCTATTTGATTGGTGTCTGGGTCATGTGCAACATTATTATTTAAAGCCGTATTGACTGGGTTATAAAAGCTTTTTTTGAGTGGGCGAATATCGCTAGGTATCGACGATAGCTCTCGGAAGAAAATAGTATAGTCGACATGAGTTTGTATCATCAGTGTTTGTAACTCATTAAGTAGAGCTCTATGAGAAGCAACCTTCAACGTGCTAAGACCCAGTTTAGCAGCCCACATCGCGTCCATTTCTGTGTTTATAATACTCGGAAATTCACTTTGAATCTCATCGAGAGCATGTAAATGCTCCTGCTCTCCTGCCAGTAAAGGTCGTAACGCTGAACAAAACATATCGAAATTGCTTTGTGCTGCCTTAGGTTGATTCATAAATGAAAAGTGATTGCCGCCTCCAGTCCAAGGTTGATATTGTGGATTAAACAGATCGCAAAAGCCGAAGGGACCATAATCGAGTGTAAAACCACCAGCAGCACAGTTATCACTATTAAAGTTTCCCTGACAGAAACCAACGCGGATCCAATTCGCTATCAATGATGCGAGACGACCACGAAACTCGCTCGCCAATAACAGAATTTTTTCAGGCATGCTAAGTTGGCTATCGATAACATCAGCGTACTCTCGTTCAATCAAGTGCAGCACTATTTTTTCAAGTTCTTCTATCGCGTTTAAGTTGTCATCTTCACGCATACGGCGAGCGAACAGTTCAAGTTGGCCGACACGAATAAATGATGGCGCTACACGTGTCGAAATGGCAGCAGCTTCAGAGATATACATATCAGGATTTTCCGACCGCGAGCCTTCCGCATACCACCCACGCTTTACCGTTTCGCTTTTTGAAACGTACAAACTTAACGACCGAGATGAAGCAATACCAAGCGCATGCATGTGCTCTTGAGCCAAAAACTCGCGAACACTCGAACGTAATACGGCACGACCATCGGCACCTCGACAATAGGGTGTGCGTCCTCCTCCTTTTAACTGCATCTCCCAACGTTGACCATTGATAACCGCCTCAAGTATCGAAATTGCACGGCCATCTCCATACCCATTATCTGTTTGAAAGAGGCATTGATGCGTAAATTCAACACCATAAATAGACAGTGCATACCCAGTCGCCCACCCCACTTTACGCATTGGCACTGGAACTTGAGATATATCGCCAGAGAACACTCGCATAAACTCAACGGATTCAGCCATCTTGTCGTCGAAACCTAGCTCAGAAAAAAAAGAGTGACTATGCACAACATATTCTGGATCTTTAATAGGGGTTGGATTGACAGGCACATAATGACCAGAAAAAACTTGTCGTGGTGCATGGTCAGCACCATTTACTGTCGCATCCGGATCACAATTGAGTGTATCCATAAGGGAATAATTTGCCAACTTAGCAAGTTCACCTAATGTGGATATAACAGGCGTCGATTGACTGCTGGAAGTTTTCTTCGATTGTTGATTTGTCATCATTATTTATACCAAGGTTTTTGTTAGGATATATGTTAAAACTTTGTATCCCCTCCGTTCTATTAGAGAGTTATATACTTCTAGCATCGTACCCGTTAAGTGGAAATGATTAGCTAACTTTATTCCCGATTCAAGCGTTATTAATAGATTTAACTAATAGTTGAACATCCATAAAATTTAATTATAAAAATAACATGCCATTAACAATCAGTCACATTAAAAGTGCATAACGTCCATTATATTTATCAATAACAAATTGCTAGCTTTAATGCATAATCGACTCTAAAAACACCGAGTAAAACAATAAAATTAGATTTACTATGTTTTAAAATCTGTATAAGTATCCGTAATTAAATGTCTATCTCATTAGCCATCAGTTACACTATTGCCAATAAAATAATTTAAGCAAACTCATTTAGTACCCAATATAGTACCCCATGAGACAAAGTTAGAATAAAAAAGGCATAAAAATCAAATGAGTAAAGCAAATATCCAGTGGTTCCCAGGGCACATGCATAAAGCACACAAACAAATTAAAGAAGTCTTGCCTCAGGTTGATATTATTATCGAAGTCGTTGATGCCCGTATCCCCTATAGTAGTGAAAATCCATTAATTGGCGCTATTCGTGAAAAAACGCCATGCATTAAAGTATTAAACAAATCTGATCTTGCGGATCCTGAAATCACACAGCAATGGATTGAATATTTAGAACAAGACCAAGATATTAAAGCAATTGCGATTACCACCAGCAAACCTGAACAGGTACATCAAATTACAAAGCTTTGTGAGCAAATGTTGCCAAATCGTCTTGGGCAAGATAAACAAATCAGAGCAATGATCATGGGGATCCCAAACGTAGGTAAATCGACCATTATCAATATTCTTGCCGATAGAATTATTGCTAAAACAGGTAATGAACCCGCCGTCACAAAAAATCAACAACGCATACGTTTACCAAGCGGCATTATGTTATCGGACACACCTGGGTTTTTATGGCCAAAAATTGAAAATGCGAATTCGGGTTATCGTTTAGCGGTAACAGGCGCAATTAAAGATACTGCTATTGAGTATGAAGATATTGCGTATTATGCAGCAGAATACTTAATCGAACATTATCTACCGCGCTTACAAAAACGCTACGAGTTTGAAGAAACACCACAGTCTGACCATGAATTAATGGAACTGATTGCTAAACGTCGCGGCGCCTTACGGGCTGGAGGACATTTCGATATCTATAAAGTATCAACTATTTTGCTAAATGAATTGCGCTCAGGTGCACTTGGCCCAATCAGCATTGAAACCCCTGCAATGGCAGTTGTCGAAAAGGTTGAAGTTGCGGAATTAATGGCAATACAAGCTGAAAATAAAGTTGAGAAAAAGAAAGCCAGAAAACGTAAATACAATAAACGTCGTTAATCTTAACTAAAGAGAATTAAATTCTCTCGGCAAGTTTACTAAAATGATCTAACTGGCTTTTTTCTTATAGGCACGCTTTGCGGTTGTGCGTTTACGTCTAGTTTTTTTAAAGGGATTAGCACTGCTCGGTAAATTTGTTAACGCTTGCGGGCCATCGGCAATCGCTTTATCAATAATACCCTGCAATTGTGTTTGTAATGGCTGCATGAAATGTTGGTAACTTTGTGTTTTTTCACAGATACCATTTAATTGCATTTCCCATTGTGCAGTCATATCAGGTAACGTTAGCATCTCAGGGAGACTCGCAATCAATTTTCGGCCGGTTTCAGTTGCCTTGATCACTTTCCCCTCACGCTGCAGAAAACTACGTTTAAATAATAACTCAATAATACCGGCACGTGTTGCTTCAGTCCCCAGCCCATCGGTCTCTTTTAGAATGGATTTTAACTCACTATCTTTGACATAGCGGGCAATATTACTCATCGCCGCAAGTAAGGTCGCATCGGTAAAATAAGCAGGAGGTTGTGTATTTTTTTCGATGACTTCGCCTTGATTACAAAATAATGCTTGCCCTACTTTCAACACAGGTAAAAAAGTATCTTTTTCATTTAGATCAAAAATGACCTTCCAACCATCTCGTAATTTCGACTTCGCTTTCGCAATAAAAACGCCTTTATTTATTTCAATCTCTGCAATGCATTCTGCATACTCATAATCTGGGTAAAATTGACACAAATATTGTTTAGCAATTAAATCGTATATATTTTGTGCAGTTTTATCTAGATTACTCAATGACTTATGTTTATCCGTTGGAATAATCGCGTGATGGGCATCAACTTTACTATCGTTCCAAGCCCGTCCTTTAATGGATAAATTTGCGTTATCCACAACTTGTTGTAGTGACTTTTGGTTATTGTGAATAGCCTTGAACACAGAGCTAGCCTGACTATGATGATTGCGCGGTAAATATCGAGAATCTGAACGAGGATAAGTTATTAACTTCTCTTTTTCATATAAATTTTGACAAATATCCAATACCTGTTGTGCGCTATAGTGATAACGTTTTGCCGCCGCAATCTGTAATGCAGATAAATTATAAGGTAATGGTGCAATTTGCTTTTTATTTTTAGCCGTATACGCCGTCACTAAAGCAGGTTGATTTGTTATTCGCGTCGCAACATTTTCGGCTAAGCCTTTAACGACAACACGCCCCTCTTCATCTTGATATTTTTCACACGCTTCGCTGGGTTTCCACTTTGCAGTAAATAATTCATTATTAGGCGAGTTATTCGTTTGTAGATGCGCCAACACTTCATAAAAAGGCTTACTTACAAATTCTTCAATCTGAAGATCACGCCTTGCGACTAGTCCTAATAACGGAGTTTGCACTCTACCGACGGAAATAACTCCGCGATAACCGGACTTTTGTGCTTGTAATGTATATACGCGAGTAAGATTTAAGCCGTAAAGCCAATCAGCTCGTGTTCTCGCCAAAGCCGATGTTGATAGTGCAATAAATTCTTGATTCGACCGTAATGCTTGCAATGAACGTTTTACCGCATTGGTCGTTAAATCACTAATTAAACAACGTTCAACTTGTTTTAATTTCGCTCCTTTAACGCCACTAAAATGGATCACCTCATCGACTAATAATTGCCCTTCGCGATCTGGATCACCTACATGAACAAGATGGTCTGCTTGTTTAATTAATTTCTTAAGAATGGTTAATTGTTTACTGGTTTTTGGATTGGATTTTAATTTCCATTCTTGAGGAATAATGGGAAGGTGTTCAAACTGCCATTTTTTATAAGCTGGATCATAAGCTTCAGGATCAACTTGAGTAAGTAAATGCCCGATACACCAACTTACCACATCCCCATTACCAACATAGATACACCCTTCTGCTTTACGATGTGGTTTAGGTAATGCATCGACAACGGCACGCGCAAGGCTTGGCTTTTCAGCAATATAAAGTTTCATAAACACCAACTGTTTTTATAAACAGTATATTGAGTTTTTAATCAAATTCAAGTTAATCACTAAAAAGTCTGCTCCAATGCTTCTTTGTTTACCTAAAATTGCTAATTGCCACAGAAGGATTAGATATAAAAAAAACAAAAGTTTCACTCAATATATTTTCAAATAAGGCGATAATACTATTACAGAATAAATGTAACTCATCTAAATCAAGGTGTTATTACAATAGTTTATTAACACGATTATTTTGATAAATAGGCTTTCTATTGAATTAACTATTTATCATATACGACCCACTTATAACTAAAATAAAAAATGTAAGGATACATAATGGCCGTTGAGTTAGAACCTTTTTTCCAGCCAATTATTGATGTTAATAATGGGTTGATTGCTTATAATGAAGTGCTTGCTCGGAAAAAAAGACAAGATACTGGTCGATATGTTTCTGCAGGTGCTATTTTTTCTTCCCCTGCACTATCATTGAATCAAATTTTACGATTTGATAAACAAGTAAGATTTAAAGCATTTGAAAAATATAAAACCTATGATGGTGACGCTCATCTATCCATCAACATATCGCCGAACTGGTTTAATGAACATGCGCCTTTTCTTAAATTAGCAGAACATGAAATTCCAACATTAAGCATGCTGAATGACTGTGGCATCGATCCCCAGCGAATTGTTATTGAGTTAACTGAATATGCGGGTGATAAAGCCCTAATCCAACATTTTGTCAACGCTTACCGAAAAATGGGCGCTAAGATTGCGATTGATGATTTTGGCACGGGATTTTCTCAAATCGATAGATTAATCGAAATTGAACCCGATATTATTAAATTAGATATGAGTTTATTCCAACGTTCACTTATCAGTAATTACACGTTAGACCTAATTAAAGTGATTGCCAGCTTTGCTAAAAAAACACACAGTGAACTCATTTTCGAAGGTATTGAAACTATCGAACAGTATAAAATTGCAGTGGATTCAGGAGCAGATCTTGTTCAAGGTTATTTATTCTCGCAAGCTAAACCCGAATTTTTTCAAGACAATCATTTTGCCGAAAAAATAAAAACATTGTCTCCTCAAAAACACACTATCCTATCGAGTCCGAACAATCACGAGGATAGAGCTGAACAATGGCGAAATAAACATGTTAGTGCATCGTCAAGGTACTCGAGCGGTAAAACTATCCTAAACTAAAAAGCATTAATCTATTCGATGATTTAAATTGTGTTTTTGTAGGGTATAATTATTGTTATAGGATCTTTTCACTTGGAGAATAACAATGCGGATCATAGCTAGCATATTATTATCAACTGCCTTACTCGTCACTGGGTTTCCTATTTTTGCTGCGGAATCTCAGAGCAATATATCGACTAAATGGGATAATGCTAAGAATTCAACCCAAAAAGCATTACAACAAAGTAAAGAAGCCGGTTCAGCTATTTGGGAAGCCAGTAAAGAAAGCTCTCAAGAAATATGGTCCGATAGTAAAGAAATGAGTGAGCAAGTTTGGGATGATGTGAAGGAAAAAAGTGCCACCGTCGTTGAAAAAGGTCAAACACTATTAAAAAAAGGTAGTGATAAAATGGGCAATCTACTAGAAAATGAAGCAGAAGAAGTTCAACCTGAAAACACCGATATCATGCTTTAATTTATAACAACACTCCAGTTTACTGATCGTTCCTGTTACAATCTCGTTTTTTTAATAATTGGATATAAAATGAATAACGATCCCCTCCATGGCGTTAAGCTCGAACAAATATTAATTGCGCTAGAAAAAGAGCTAGGCTGGGAAAAAATGGGGACGCTATTAAATATCCGCTGTTTTATTAATAATCCACGTCTTAAATCTAGTTTAAAGTTTCTCAGACAAACTCCTTGGGCACGCAGTAAAGTTGAAATTTTGTATCTCAAAACGTTTTGTAGTAAACATAAGGAAACTGGCAAATTAATTCGTGCTATTCTGGCTCAAAAACAAAACAATCCAACAATTAAAAATGACCAGCCAGAAAGCTTTAGCTGGCCTAAAATTAAGCATTAAACGAAATAATAACAATAAAGGATATTTTGTTTTCGTGATAAAATATTACTGTACTGTTTTTCAAAGAAATAATTTGAATAACAATTAATTTAGCATTAGGAAAAGACAATAATGGCACACCACAACAAATTTGATTACCGCATAAAACAAGAAGGCGACTCATGGATTGCGGAAATCACACGTCGAATTACAGCGCGTAAAACGAGTGTATCAAAACGTGAAAAAGGCTTTGAAACAGAAGCATTGGCCGAAGAATGGGCGAAAGAGCAATTAATCGATTACGTTGCACATCAAAAAGAAAGTAATAAACGTAAAGCAGAAAAGCGTGCACTTCGAAATGAACTAGCAGCTAAAGCAGCAGCAGAGCACGCAGCTGAAGTTGCTTCATTTGCAAAGAAACAACTTGAAGAATCAGAAGAAGATTAAAATCCCATAAAAAAAGCCTCGTTAAATTGAACGAGGCTTTTTATTTTAACTTACATAATAACGCTTATTTAAGTCAGTTTACCAACCAGTCACTTCACGTAATGCTTTGCCGATTTCAGCAAGAGATTTAGTCGTTTTTACGCCCGCATCTTCTAATGCTTTAAATTTATCTTCAGCCGTACCTTTACCACCAGCGATAATCGCACCAGCATGTCCCATACGTTTGCCAGCAGGTGCAGTCACACCAGCAATATAAGAAACAACAGGTTTAGTCACATTTGCTTTAATAAAAGCAGCCGCTTCTTCTTCCGCAGTACCACCAATTTCACCAATCATAACAATGGCTTCAGTTTCAGGATCGGCTTGGAATAGAGTTAAAATATCAATAAAACTAGATCCTGGAATAGGATCGCCACCAATACCAACACAAGTTGATTGACCAAAACCTTCGTCGGTTGTTTGTTTCACAGCTTCATAAGTTAATGTACCTGAACGTGAAACAATACCCACTTTCCCTTTTTTGTGAATATGTCCTGGCATAATACCAATTTTACATTCATCGGGAGTAATAACGCCAGGACAGTTAGGACCAACCATCACAACACCAGCTTGATCCAGTTTAATTTTAACGGATACAAGGTCAAGTGTTGGGATACCTTCCGTGATTGTCACAATTAATTTAATGCCTGCATCAATCGCTTCTAATATTGCATCTTTACAAAATGGTGCCGGCACATAAATAACAGAGGCAGTAGCCCCCGTAGCTTCAACAGCATCACGCACGGTATTATATACAGGTAAGCCTAAATGTACTTGTCCACCTTTACCAGGAGAAACCCCACCAACCATTTTTGTACCGTATTCAATCGCTTGTTCTGAATGAAATGTTCCTTGACCACCAGTAAAGCCCTGGCAAATTACTTTTGTGTCTTTATTAATTAAAATACTCATTATTTGCCACCTACCGCTTTCACAGATTGCTCAGCTGCATCGGATAATGATGTTGCTGCAATAATATTAAGACCAGACTCAGCTAAGATCTTACGACCTAAATCAGCATTGTTTCCTTCTAAACGAACAATAACAGGTACCGAAACGCCAACTTCTTCTACTGCGCCAATAACACCTTCAGCAATTAAATCACAACGTACAATGCCACCAAAAATATTGACTAGTACCGCTTCAACTTTATCGTCTGAAAGGATAATTTTAAATGCTTCGGTTACACGCTCTTTCGTTGCACCACCACCAACATCCAAGAAGTTTGCAGGGTTACCGCCGTGCAAGTGAACAATATCCATTGTCCCCATCGCCAAACCCGCACCATTAACCATACAGCCAATATTACCATCAAGGGCAACGTAGTTTAGCTCCCACTGTGCTGCATGAATTTCTCGTGCATCATCTTGAGTTGTATCATTAATTGCGTGTAACTCTTTTTGACGATACATCGCATTCGAATCAATAGAGATTTTTCCATCTAAACAAATAAGGTCATCAGCACCGGTAACCACTAATGGATTAATTTCTAATAGTGCTAAATCTTTTTGCTCAAAAATAATCGCAAGGCCTAAGAAAATTTTAGTAAATTGACCTATTTGCTTGCCTGATAAGCCTAATTTAAATGCGAGTTCACGCCCTTGGTAAGCTTGAGCACCTACCAATGGGTCAATTGTAACCGTATGAATAAGTTCAGGTGTTTCTTCTGCTACCTTTTCAATTTCAACGCCACCTTCTGTTGATGCCATAAATGTGACGCGTTGAGATGCGCGATCAATAACCGCACCTAAATAAAGTTCATTTGCAATATCACTGCAGCTTTCTAATAATAATTTATTAACGGGCTGACCATTTGCATCTGTTTGGTAAGTAACGAGGTTCTTTCCTAACCATTTATCTGCAAATGCACGAATTGATTCATGAGAATCAACTAATTGCACACCGCCAGCTTTACCACGGCCCCCCGCATGAACTTGACATTTAATAACCCATCGTTCACCACCTAACTCAGATGCTGCGTTTACAGCATCTTCAGCTGTATCACATGCGATTCCCTGTGGAACGGGAAGTCCATACTCTTTAAATAACTGCTTCGCCTGATATTCATGCAAATTCATGATTCATTTCCATTTTTAGTTTTAACTACTGACTATATTATATAGTCGATATTGTCTTAGCAAGAGAACATAGTTACCAAACTCATTGATTCGACGCTATATTTTAAAAACTCATTGCTCGTATTTAAAAAATACTGTTTTATACATTCAATAATAAACGAGCAGGATCTTCTAGTAACTCTTTTATTGTCACTAAAAATCCAACGGCTTCTTGGCCATCAATCAAACGATGGTCATATGAAAGCGCCAGGTACATCATTGGTAAAATAACCACTTCACCATCAACTGCCATCGGTCTTTCTTTAATGGTATGCATGCCTAAAATAGCAGCTTGAGGCGGATTAATAATTGGCGTTGATAATAGTGATCCGAATACCCCCCCATTAGTGATAGTAAAGTTACCACCAGAAAGATCATCCGTCGTCAGTTTTCCATCTTGACCTTTGATTGCCAACGCTTTAATTGTTTGCTCAATTTCAGCAAAACTTAATGTATCGGTATCATGTATAACCGGTGTTACTAATCCTCGTGGTGTCGCAACGGCAATACTGACATCAAAGAAGTTATGATAAACAATATCATCGCCATCAATCGAAGAATTTAATAATGGGTAACGCTGCAGTGCTTCAGTAACCGCTTTGATGTAAAACGACATAAAGCCTAAACGGATGCCATGTTTCTCTTCAAATTGTTTTTGATATTTTTTACGCAAATCTTTAATCGGCTGCATATTGATTTCATTAAAAGTCGTCAACATGGCCATTGAACTTTGTGCTTCTAATAATCGTTCAGCGACACGCTTACGGATACGCGTCATCGGTACACGTTTTTCACGCTCTGCGTTATCAATTTCAGCGGGTGGATTCTGCACTTTGTCTACGTCAGCGCGTGTTATTCTACCGCCTTTCCCAGATCCCTGAATTTGGCTTGAATCGATATCATGTTCATTCATCAATCGTCGTAATGAAGGACTGGCATCAGCGACCTGTGCTGGCTCTTCCTTTGGCACTTCAGGCGCGGGTATATCACCTTCTTCCAACTTGGCCAATAATTGCTTAGACAGTACCGTTGCACCTTGTTCTTCAATAATTGTTTCTAGCACTCCTGAAGCTGTTGCTAATACCTCTAAAATAACTTTATCGGTTTCTATCTCAACAAGTACTTCATCACGTTCAACAAAATCTCCCGCTTGTTTGTGCCACTGTGCAACAGTCGCATCTGCTACTGACTCGGGAAGTTCCGGAACTAATATTTCAATCATCATTAATACTCCCTAGTATTTATTATTCAGTTTCTTTGAATCCAAGTGCTTCATTTACTAACGCTTTCTGTTGCTTTAAATGCAAGGACATATAACCAACCGCTGTGGAAGCAGAGGCTGCTCGACCTGCATATTGTAATCCTGCACCTTCAGGAATAACTGACCTGAAATGATGCTGACTACAATACCAAGCCCCTTGATTTTGTGGCTCTTCTTGACACCAAATAAAATCTTTAACATGTGCATAATCAGCAAATATTTTTTTCACTTCCTCAACGGGGAAGGGATATAGCTGCTCAATACGAATAATTGCCACATTATTCAATTCATTATCACGTCTTTTTTCTAGCAGATCATAAAACACCTTGCCACTACACATCACGACACGGTCAACAGCTTTTAGATCTAGCGGATCTATTTCGGCAATCGCATTAAGGAATGTACCTGAAGAAAACTCTTCCAAATGAGAAACTGCAAGCGGATGACGTAATAAGGATTTAGGCGACATCACAATCAACGGTCTACGCATGGAACGAACGACTTGTCGACGTAACATGTGATAAACCTGTGCAGGTGTCGAAGGAATACAGACTTGCATGTTATGTTCAGCACAAAGTTGTAAATAACGTTCAAGTCGTGCTGAGGAATGTTCAGCTCCCTGCCCTTCATACCCATGTGGTAACAAGAGTGTTAAACCACACATGCGTCCCCATTTTTGTTCACCAGATGATAAAAATTGATCGATAACGACCTGTGCACCATTGGCAAAGTCACCAAACTGCGCTTCCCAAATGCACAAACCTTTCGGTGCGGCGGTTGAATAACCATATTCGAATGCAAGTACAGCGGCTTCAGATAAAACGGAATCATGAATATCGAAATGTCCTTGATTCGCCGATATATTCTGAAGAGGAACATATGCTTTACCTTCACCTTGCTCGTAAACAACAGCATGACGATGGAAGAAAGTACCTCGACCTGAATCTTGACCAACTAAACGAATATTATATTTTTGATCCAACAAAGTCGCATAAGCTAAATTTTCTGCAAATCCCCAATCACACAGTTTTTCCCCCTGTGCCATGAGCATTCTGTCTTTATATATTTTTTGCACCCGAGAATGAGCTTGATGATCTTCGGGATAACGACCAATGACTTTCCCTAATTCACCTAGTCGCGTAATCGAAAACTGAGGTTCATAGGGGGTATCCCAATCGTGTTTTAAGTATGGCGTCCAATCAACCGACACACGTTGTACCGTCTGCCTTTCTTTTACAACGCACTCACCTCTATCTAATGCATCACGATAATCAGTCACATATTGTTTACCTTCACCGACTTTTATAACCGCTTCTTTTTCAAGCTGATTAGCATAAATTTCACGCGTGGTCGGATGGGTTTTAATTTTTTTGTACATTCGAGGTTGTGTTGCTTTTGGCTCATCGGCTTCATTATGACCATGACGGCGATAACAAACGAGTTCAATAACAACATCACGCTTAAAGGTATTGCGGAAATCAAGCGCAATTTGCGAAACTAAAATAACCGCTTCAGGATCATCACCATTCACATGAAAAATAGGTGCTTCGACCATTTTAGCAATATCAGTACAATAACGCGTTGAGCGAGTATCTTCCAAATTAGAGGTTGTAAAACCGATTTGGTTATTGATAACGATACGCACCGTGCCGCCCACTTTAAATGCACGTGTTTGTGACATATTAAAGGTTTCTTGGACGATACCTTGCCCAGCAATTGCGGAATCACCATGAACCGTTATTGGTAAGACGCTTTGCCCAAGACTATTTAAACGTTCTTGACGTGCTCGAACCGATCCTAATACAACCGGATTTACGATCTCTAGATGTGATGGATTAAAAGCTAAGGAAAGATGGACATTTCTTTTTGCCGTTTTGAAATCGCTACTGAAACCTTGGTGATATTTTACATCACTGGATCCTTGAATTTCACCATATTTACCTGCAAATTCATCAAATAATGCATTAGGTTTTTTCCCAAGTACATTAACAAGCACATTTAATCGTCCACGATGCGCCATACCAAGTACGACTTCTTCAACACCACTATCGCCAGCATTTCGCACCAGTTCTTTTAGCATTGGAATAAACGAATCGCCCCCTTCAAGGGAAAAACGTTTAGCGCCAGGAAATTTAGCTCCTAAATAACGTTCAAGACCTTCGGCAGCAGTGAGCTCTTCTAGGAATACTTTTTTGTCTTCGTCAGTAAAAGATGGGGTGCTTTGACATAACTCTATACGCTTTTGTAACCAGTTACGCTCTTCCGCATTACCGATGTGCATATATTCCGTCGCAATTGAACCACAGTAGGATTTATCTAATGCTGTAATGATATCTCGAAGCGGCATAACATTAATGCTTTCACCATAAGAACCAAAACTAAATTTTTCATCGAGGTCAGCATTATCAAGACCATGATAAGCAAGTGTTAATTCTTCAATAACGTCGTCAGTTTGCAAATGCAATGGATCAAGCTTGGCTGCTTCATGGCCACGAATACGATACGCTTCAATTAAATGCAAAACCTTTACTTGCTTGGCATCGTTAGGGATAGAAAATTGGGCACTACTAATATGTTTTGACTTTCTAGCTGATATTTTAATCTGTTCTCGAATCACTGAATGTATTTCTTCGGGAGATTCATTTACTTTAGGTAAGTGAGAAAATAGAGTTCGCCATTTTGTGTCTACTGTTAGTGGGTCCTGCAAATAAGACTCATAAAGTGCTTCAATGTAAGTCGAATTTGCCCCAGATAAATGAGATGAAGCTAACCATATTTCCATAGCATTATTAGCCATTAAAATTCCTTATGATTCTTTCAAATTTTATAGAGAAATTAGATATTCTTTATAGCTCTACTGTTTTCTTGCGGTGTTGATGAATTATTATTTTACATATTTGTAACGAAATATGGCTTCATTTTTTAAAAATAGATAACAATTTGTACCATACTGATAACTAAGTCACGTTGATTAACAATAGTCCTATAAATTTTCTGTTATTTTTATTAAATATTAAACTAATTGTGACAATAAATAGGCAAGTAGGTCGACAATTATTGAATCTTAATTGTCATACTTACTCTTTTTACATTTTAAACAGACTAAGCACTAAATTATAGTTGATAAATCTATTTTTACTCTAAAATATGTATTTACAAACTGCTATCGCCGCAAGAAACACAATAATAACCTTCTGATTATAAATGAAAAAATTATTATTGTTGAGTTAAAAATAGCAAAGTTGAGATGTCAAAATTGACAATAACAAAGTAAGCCTGTAAATATATAGTGCAATTTTAGTTCTAGTCTTACAAATATAGGGGCATAAAATGACGAAGCAAACAGCAACACTTCAATTACCCGGCCAAGAAGCCATTGAACTACCAATAATAAAAGGCAGTGCAGGTAATGATGTGATTGATATTAGTAAATTGGGTGCAGCAGGTTATTTTACATACGACCCCGGATTCTTAGCGACCGCTTCATGTGAGTCAGCAATTACTTATATAGACGGCGATAAAGGTATCCTTCAACATCGTGGTTATCCCATTGATCAATTAGCAGAAAAATCCGATTACCTCGAGGTTTGTTTCTTATTATTAAATGGTCATCTACCCGATAAAGATGATTTTAATAAATTTCATCATGTTGTTTTACATCACACCATGATCCATGAACAATTAGCAAAATTATATCAAGGTTTCCGTCGAGACTCTCATCCAATGGCTATTATGTGTGGTGTTGTCGGTGCCTTATCTGCCTTCTACCATGATTCACTTGATATCACCAATGAACAACATCGTGAAATTGCAGCTTATCGTCTTATCTCTAAAATGCCAACATTGGCTGCGATGAGTTACAAATATTCAAATGGGCAACCTTTTATCTATCCTGATAATAAACTTTCCTACGCCGGCAATTTCTTAAAAATGATGTTTGCTGTGCCCTGTGAAGATTATGTAGTTAACCCAGTATTAGAAAGAGCAATGGATAAAATATTCATTCTCCATGCTGACCATGAACAAAACGCATCCACCTCAACGGTTCGTTTAGCCGGTTCATCGGGAGCAAATCCATTTGCTTGTATCGCAGCAGGTATCGCCTCTTTATGGGGACCTGCACATGGTGGTGCAAATGAAGCTTGTTTAAATATGTTAGAGCAAATTGAAACGGTCGAGAATATTCCTGAATTCATCAGAAAAGCGAAAGATAAAAATGACCCTTTCCGTTTGATGGGCTTTGGTCACCGTGTTTATAAAAACCATGATCCGCGTGCCACCGTTATGCGCAATGCCTGTCATGAAGTGTTAAATGATCTTAAAATTGATGATCCACTACTTGATGTTGCTAGAGAACTTGAACGTATCGCACTAGAAGACCCCTACTTTATTGAGAAAAAACTATACCCGAATGTCGATTTTTACTCAGGTATTATTCTTAAAGCGATGGGTATTCCTAAATCAATGTTTACGGTTATCTTTGCCGTTTCTCGTACTGCAGGTTGGATTTCGCACTGGAAAGAGATGCTTGATCAACCTGGACAACGTATTGGGCGTCCGCGTCAATTATACACAGGTGAAGTTGATCTTCATTTTGACCCAGTAGACGATCGCTGTAGCTAATTGGTATAACAACCACGCAAAATAGACTATTTTTTTATTAACTAAGCCAGTATTATACTGGCTTTTTTTGTGAACAATAAAAATGACTATCTACCTAACAGAATTGACCAATGATAAATCGTATTTTCCAAGTCTAGACTCTGCATTAAAGGATCCAGATGGATTGCTTGCAATAGGCGGAGATTTAAGCCCAGAACGTATTATTAGTGCCTATAGACAAGGAATTTTCCCTTGGTTTAGCGATGGTGATCCCATTCTGTGGTGGAGTCCTAGCAAACGTGCCATTATCCAACCTACTGATTGTCACATCAGTAAAAGTATGAAAAGACTAATTCGAAAAAACACTTTTATAGTTACCGTCAATCACGCATTTTCAGACGTTATTGATGCTTGCGCACAACCACGAAAATCACAAGCAGAAACGTGGATCTGCACGGCAATGATAACCGCCTATAATAAACTCCATCAACTCGGATATGCACACTCAATCGAGGTATGGAAAGAAAAACAATTAGTAGGAGGACTGTATGGAATGAGCATTGGGAAATTTTTCTGTGGCGAATCGATGTTTAGTATAGAGAACAATAGTTCCAAAATCGCTTTTATTGCATTAAACCAGCATTTAAGCCAGTTTGAAAATACTTATATTGACTGCCAAATGCAAACATCACATTTAAGCAGCCTAGGCGTTAAAGAAATAACAAGAGAAAAATTTATTCAGTATTTACACACAGCCAAAGAGCAATCATTAACTGAACACTGTTGGACACCTCAAAATATAGTATTAACAACTCTCTAGCTGTTTACTAATTCCCTTTAATACTTCTTTACGGGTAATAAGGCCAATAAACACATTATCATCGTCAACCACAGGATAAATTTTAGGTTTTGTTTTAAGCATTAGCTGTGCTAAATCGACAATACTACAGTCAGCTTTAATCGTCACCGCCGGCGTAGACATAATGTCTTCAACGAGCGCAATTAACTCACAGTGGTAACTTGCATTTAATACACGACTTAAGCAATCTTGCTCTGATAACCAACCGATGACCTTACCACTATCATCAACTACTGGACCACCTAAAAACTTATGGGTTAATAATTTGTTAACAGCATTCGCTACCGGCATGTCTTTTTTAAAAAATAACGACTTTCCAGCCATAAAGTGTGAAACTTGTAAATTATCCATCTGTGCTCCTTGATGCTTTAACTTAATTTGAAATAATCAAACTATATCAATCTCTTTATAGTAGATTAAATATGATATAAAAAGATAAATTTATCGCTAAAATCAACGCTAGCGACCAAACTTAAATAAATATTACACCTATCACAAAATAAAAACCAAATGCTTTTACCTATCAAACTGATTAAGCATTTGTTATCATTAACAATAATCTTTTATTACCGTATTATCTGGTGTCTTTACAAATCAATAGATAATTACTCGATTTACTATAAAATATATTCGAATTATTTAATTTTATAAAAGGTGGTGCTATGGCCTCTTTACAGGATCAACTGTTAAAGTCTGGACTTATTAACAAACAAAAAGCAAAACAAGTTCAAACAGATAAACGTCGTAATGCAAAACAAAAAAAGAAAAAGGGAACCGTTGAAATTTCAGCAGCCCAACTTGCAATTAACGAACAAAAAGAACAACAAAGAAAACAAGATTTAGAAAAAAATAAAGAAATTCAAGCACAACTAGCAGCACGTGCAGAACACGGTAAACTTATACAAATGATCGCTCAGCATTGCGAGAAAGATTATCATGGTGACGTGGATTATCACTTTACCTTTGCAAATAAAGTAAAACGTATTGCAATTAATGAAAAAACCCAACAAAGTTTAATCAATGGCGGATTGGCTATATGTGCACTTAATGAAGAGTTCTATCTTATTAATAAAGAAGCTGCCAGCAAATTACGTGAGATTGATGATTCTGTTCTTGTTTCTCTTCATGACAAAGTCGAAATATCTGACATTGAAGAAGAAGACCCGTATGCTGAATTTGCTATTCCCGATGATCTTATGTGGTAATCACATACAATTGAACAAACACGAAAAGGTAATAAATGAAATATAAATGGATTCTATTTGACGCCGACGACACCTTGTTTCATTTTGATGCATTTAGCGGCTTACAATTGATGTTCTCTCGCTATGATGTTGACTTTACACAGGAAGATTTTGCGCACTATCAAAGTGTAAACGCACCGCTGTGGGTTGACTATCAAAATGGTTCAATCACCGCTAAACAACTGCAGCACAATCGTTTCCAAGCGTGGGCAGAAAAACTACAAGTTAGCGCACAGACGTTAAACAGCGAATTTATTGGTGCAATGGCAGAAATTTGTACCCCATTGCCGGGTGCAAAGGAATTATTAGATTCGCTGCATGGAAAAGTAAAAATGGGCATTGTTACCAATGGTTTTACTGCCTTGCAGGAAATTCGTTTACAGCGTACGGGATTTTCTGGTTACTTCTCGTCGCTCACAATTTCTGAACAGGTTGGTGTTGCAAAACCAGATCCTGAAATTTTTAACTATGCCTTTACAACAATGGGGCAACCGGAAAAGCACGAAATACTGATGGTAGGTGATAATCCACATTCCGATATACTCGGTGGACTTAATGCTGGTATCGATACATGTTGGTTAAATATAGCCGGTCTCGATAATCCAGAAAATATTACGCCAAATTACCAAGTTCGCTCTTTAACGGAACTACAATCATTATTGGCTAGCTAGTTAATTCGTTCTTGTATAGGCGCTATCATATATAGCGCCTATATTCCTAACCGTGCATAATATATCTAAGGTTAATCTCGAAAGTTATTAAACTGAAAAGGAAGTCCTAATTCAGCATTTTTAATCAATTGCATTGCCGCTTGAAGATCATCACGCTTTTTACCTGTTACACGTAATTGCTCACCTTGAATAGCAACTTGCACTTTCAATTTATTGTCTTTAATAAGTTTTACTACTTTTTTCGCAGTAGGTTGATCAACGCCCTCTTGAAATTTTACAATTTGAGAGACAGTTTTCCCACTGTGTGCGCAAGCTTCCGCTTCCATTGATGCCGTATCAACACCACGTTTTACCAAATTTTTACGCAATATATCTAATAACTGCTGTAGTTGAAATTCATGTTCAGCATGCATTTTTGCGGCGTCTTTCGTCATTTCAAAACTAGCTTCAACACCACGAAAATCAAATCTAGTGTCTAATTCTCGGTTTGCATTTTGTACTGCATTTTTAACTTCAACCATATCGACTTCTGAAACTATATCAAATGAAGGCATCTTTTTTCCAAAATAGTAGATTATCTAATAAGCCCATCTCAATAAAAAACAGGCAAGCTACCTATTAATTTATCAGAATTAAGGGGTTTCTTCTAGACCAACTCAGTGGCTTCCATGAAATGTATTATTCAACTTAATCTGAATTTCAAGGATATGATACCTAGGCTGCATTGTGACATGCATTATGGTTTGATCATTAACTTATCATGCTTTTACTTGGCTTTAGTGCAAGGTGAACGTTGATGCAAATAGTTATTTCCTTTATTAAAGCTTCAACAAAAAAATAGACCCGCTAATTATTTCGATTAGTATAAATACATATTGATTAATAATGGGTATTATCATTGCAATGAAATCAGAAGGTAATAGTAAAATATGTGGCAAATTATAGGTGCAGGTGCAATTGGCTGTTTATGGGCAGCAAATTTAAAACGCAGTGGTCAAAACGTCCATTTAATTACCCGTAAAGCAATCGCTAATCCTGTTTTACATTATCAAGATTTACAACAAAATAAATACCGTTTTAACATTTCGAGCGGGCAACAATTACTTAATAATAAAGATCCTATTTTAGTGTGCGTAAAAGCTACACAGGTAAAACAAGCAATATTAAACCAACTCCCCTACATTGGCGAAAACCAAATGATTATTTTAATGCACAACGGCATGGGGTGCGCAGAACAAGTACAAGCACTATTACCTTATAATCCGATTATTTGTACTGCAACAGCAAATGCTAGTTTAGTTAATGCGCCTTTAAATATTCAGCAAACGGGATTGGGAATGACCTATTTGGGCGCATATAATCGCCCCATAGCAATAGCAAATTCACTTACTTCAAGACTAAATAACGCCTTAGACAATACCTACTGGGTTGAGAATATAGAACAGAAACTCTGGTTAAAACTGATTATTAATATTTGCATTAATCCGCTAACAGCAATTTATCAAATTAACAATGGAAAGTTACAAGCGCCTCAATATCAGCAGCAAATAATAAAGATGTGTGAAGAAGCGATAAAGGTTGCACAAGCAGAAGGGATTAAGTTTGAACAACAGACATTATTTAAATTAATTAATGACGTAATTAACGCAACGGCTGAGAATTTTTCATCAATGAATCGTGATATTTTTTACCAACGAAACACAGAAAATGAATATATAAATGGTTATTTATTAGAAAAAGCGCGCGACTATAATATTAATACGCCGACTATAGCAGCGCTTTATCAACAAATTAAAGAACGTGAAAACACTATTGCTGATAATGAAAAACAGCGTTAGATAATCCATTAATAAGAAGCACATGCTTCCTTCCACCTGAAGTATCAATGCTCTCTTGTATACCATGGCCTTTATTGACCATGATGCTATTTTCTTTTGGGGTTAAATAAGCAAATTGAATTGTTGCAGGTAACATATTCCAACTGCGTAAATCAGCATTTTCAGAAACAACTGTTACCAAATTGGCTAATAAACCGATCAGTGGATCTTGCTTTTGTGCATTTCGCACAAGCTGGTATTTAGCAATCGCTCGCGTGCTCGTTAGCAATAAAATAGAAGGATAATCCTTTGCTAAATCTTCCCTAACGAGTAGATCAACGTCTTCAATCACCTGGCTAGTCGAACTCTGTGTCGTATCACTCACTTGAATGTATTTAAAGGGCTTATTATTGTTCGGGTAAGCTGGCATAGAAATACGAATAATCTGCTGTGCATTGGTACTGGGCACAATCACCGATGATTCCACTTTATGGCTAACAACACCATCAAAATAAAGCACAAAGACCTGGTTGTTAGCATTAGTATTGGATGATCCTATTTCAGGAAATTGCTGTTGATATTGGCGATATTGCTCAGTAGCACCCAGTTGATAAGTAACACGTACTAACGCTTGTTTTAGTCCAACGGGCAAATTCATGCTGCGTTTTTTTATCGTATCGGCGGCATCTTTATAACTTATTAAGGCATTAGAATATTCACCTAACAATTCATAAATTATCCCGCCTAACAAATGAGCGCTAGCAAGTTGACCATTTTGATCATTATCCATTAGTGCTTTTATGGCAACTTCAGATTGAAGTATTTCTACCCGGGCATCATAAATTTGACCAGAAAATAAATAGCTCAGCGCCAAAATATTATGCACCATCACTCTATCGGTTGGATAACCACTATATTGTCGTAATGTTTCACTGACCGCACCCGCACCGATATTCTCTGAAATAGAAGTAGCAGATAGCGCCTTCATGCCTTGCTTAGCATCATTTAATGTAATAATAGCACTAGCAAAATCACCGGTAATAAACTGCAAGTACCCCATATTTAGTTGAAATTGCACTTTATCACGAGAAGCGGGTTTAGTTTTCTGTAGTTGCTCAAGAACAATGGTTGGGGGTTGAAATTGTAGAGATTCCGCTAAACGATTATTGTCATATTGCTGTGCAGCACAGCCTGAAAGTAAAATGACAACAAGAGCTGCGAACAATTTATACATTAACTATTCCATCTGCTAAAAATACAAGATACAAATTCGGTATGATGTTTCTCAAAGTAGATACAACCACAACGTATTGTGGTTGTATCTACTTATTACTATTTACGTAGGTTAGCATTCTTAACGAGTTTTTTAATTTTCTGCTCGCCAATCCAAACTTTACGATTATCTTTAATACTAATCAGTTCTAAATTCACCTGATAAAAACGTACCTGAGTTACGTTTTCAGTATCAATAATGGTATTAATTTGTCCTTGCATCATGAAATCAGCACCAATTTCTTGGCCCATTTCATTAATCGTATCCAAGGTTGAATTTGCAGCTTGATCATTACGCTCTAAACGAATTTCATCACGAGCATCGGCCGATGCGACAAACTGTACATTACCTGAATTAATGAGCTCACGTTCAATATCAGCAATAAATGTATTCGTGTTGATATGTTCATGGCTTAAATTTTTAATTTGTCCAACAATAACAACAGGCTCTCTCCCATTTTCCTTTAAAAACTTTGAAAACCAAGGGCGAGCTAATGAATCAGTAACCATTTTTTGCGCCACTAATTGTGAATCGGTATCATTCCATTGACCACTTAAATCAACTTGTTCACTCGCGTCGATGCGTTGAACACTCGAAGTACAACCACCAATCACAAGCGCGGCTGCAATAATTAGCCAAACATTCTTTGCTTTATTCATTTTTTGCTCCAAAGTACATGATTTATCATCAGTCTAACGCCTAAGCGACAGAAATCAATTTTCCAAGTGGCTGACCACCCACTAAATGCAAATGAATATGAAAAACCTCTTGGCCACCATCTTGGTTACAATTCATAATTAATCGATAACCCGACTCTGCAATACCTTCTTCCTTTGCGAGTTTTTTAGCCACCGTATAAAGCTTACCAATTAAGACTTCATCTTCGACTTCAATATCATTTGCCGTTGCGATTAACTTATTCGGAATAATTAAAATATGAACAGGAGCCTGTGGCGAAATGTCGCGAAAAGCGGTAACAAATTCATCCTGATAAAGCATATCTGAAGGAATTTCTTTATTAATTATTTTTCTAAAAATGGTTTCTTCAGCCATTATTTCTCTCCTCATTTATAACTCAGCAATGGCGCCTTTACCGATGCCTTCATAGGCATACACGGTAACCGTATCATCTGCATAACGTTTTTTAATTTGCTCACAAATATAATCAGCCAACTCTTCCACCGTGGTGTCTTTTGGTAACACCTCCACTAAATGAGCAGGTACTGACATTTCAAAATACCCCTGTGCGGCCTGATATGCACTACAATATTTATCATAGTCACTTTTCACCGCTGTAAAAGATAATGCCGATGGCTCAATAATATCTTCACGGCTTAATAAATAAATATCTCGCCAACGATCTGCCCAGTCTGCAATTAACTCTTTATTATAAATATTATTAATATAAATATCGATTTTAGAGCGATGCCCATGCGCAATACGCTGACAGTTACCATCATGCTTTTTCAGACCATGAGTATAGTGGTAATAAGGCGTATCCAATGATTCATTACGCAATGTCAATTCTAAGCCCGTAATATTATCCGGTAATTGTAATAAAATAACCTGCTCTAAATACGTTTCTAATAACGCTGTTGTAATAGATTCACTTTCAAATAAACAAAAAGCCTGATGTGGACATTTTAATTGAATCACAGCGTTATCATTCAATTTATAATTTATTTGAGTACGTTCCTCTTCGAGCTTAACGGTACAATTTTCAGCCGCATGGGGGACTAATAATTTATGATCGACTTCCATATCAATAATAGCTTTAATCTTTTTCTTTACCGCTGAAAAATCAAGGATCATCGATTGCTCATTAAGTGTACCCTCAAGGGTAATATCGACTTGATAACTTTCACCCACAAAACCGCGTTTTGGATCAAGGAAAGAAGCATCAATAACGGTTAAGTCTCGGACAAATAATTTCATTCTAATCTCATTATTAAACAATCTATGATTGTTAAGGAGTAAGTGTTAAAAATAAGGTTCGTTAAAATGGTGCAGCCTGTGAATCATCATTATCGGACTCTGACCCAACCTCAACCGATGCAATATTCTCATCACGCTTTAATTGCTCGCGAAGATTCGGTGGAATACCTTGAATCGTTAATGTATCGCTATCGGGATCGTATTGAATACGCTCACCGAGATGTTTTTGGTCAAAACTGATACTGACACCACCACCAGAACCTACATATTTGGTTAATTTTCTGACGACACTACGATCCGCAGGAAAATTGTTTTCTAATTGATAATCTTCGCTGACAAAATCATAAAAGCTTCCTTCTAATTTTGGCGCATCTTGCAATTGCTCCGACAACGTAGAAAGATCAATATCATCACCTTGTTTTAATTGGTCTTTACAATACTCAAAGGCTACTTCACGGACCTCTTGTTTTTTAGCCACCGGTAAAGCCTGATCTTCACAAAATTCATCAACGGCTTTCATTAATACTTGGTTTTGGACCTTCGCATCAAACCCCTCTTCTGCCCCCATAAAGTCAAGGAAGAAATCAGCAACTTTACGACCAACTCGGCCTTTAATAAAAGAGATGTAACGGTTAGATTCTGGTTCACGGTCAAAACGAGACAAATCAATACGTGCGACTAATTGAATTTTACTCGTTTCAATATGCTGGCTCACCTGTAGCTCAAGGTTATCGTTGACACTTAGTGATTGATTATTCTGTAATAAAGCAATTAATAGGTAGTCACTCGCTGTCCAAGTATATTTACTGACAAGCAACACGCCCTGCTCGGCAAAATCATGTTTCTGCAACTCATCGACTAAGCATTTAGCAGCCTGTTGCGAGAAGCTCACAAAATCGAGATCACCAGCCATTTCTTCCTTAAGCGCGTTTTTGAAAATCGGCGATTTCTCACCTTCTTTGGTAAAGTAGGCAAATGCTTTATTGGTTTTACTTTGATAATTGCGGTGCAAATCTGACAAAAATTGTTCAATTGAAGGAGAAATTGGTAATTCCCCCTCTCGCATTTTACACTGTAATACGCCTTCACTGTTGTAATCGAGGGAATGTAAAATAATATTACTAGCAGAAATATTCATAATATGTTGCACCGTGTTATAAAAAGAGAGAAATACTGCTTATGGTAAAATTTAAGCTATTATATTAGTTAAATATTTTTACCAAATATCGATAAAAGCAGACATGAGATTATACACATTGAATAGCGTGAGGGTAGCCCTTAGAAATGAGAATATCTCCCCTTTAGCGTAATAAAAATAAAAACTAAACCGACCGAGGTTGGTATGTTATTATGCTTTTATTTTTTAATTAGAGTTGATAAACCTACTATGCCTATTATTTCAAAATATTCGAGCCAACAAATTGAAGCTATACTTAACGACGTGATGGATGTACTACATAAAAATGATGTATCAGTCGATTTAAGTTTAATGATTTTAGGCAACAGCATTACGCATATTATGAATAGCCAAGTCCCTCTCAATAAACGCGCTGAAATTAGTGAAAAATTCACTAAAGCACTGACTTCTTCAATTAAAACAACAGAAAAATAATCCCATGGTTGAAACCGGAAATAAATTCCACGATAAAGTCTCCCGCCTAATTGGTTGGGGGCACTGGTTTACTTTGTTTAACCTAATTATTGTCTCCCTTATTAGTCTTCGTTACATTAAATATTCTGGTCTTTCCGATTCTGGGCTTGGCATCGCTTATCAATTTATCAGTTTAATCGGACATTTCAGCTTTGTGAGTGCGGTTTTCTTCGGGATTATTCTGTTCCCGCTCGCCTTTGCTATTCCCTCTCAACGTATATATAGAATAACCGTTTCCCTGATCAGTGCGTTACTGATCTCTTTCTTGATTCTCGATACGCAAATATTCAAACTCTATAATTTTCACCTTAATCCCTTACTTTGGCAGTTTTTACAACAGCCTGAACAAGTCGAAGAGATTTATTCAATTCGTTTACATTATATTTCGATTCCTATTCTATTTATTATCGAATTATTTATATCCGCTTATATATGGAAGAAACAACGATTTTTACAAGCAAAATCAGTTGGCAAGCCAATTGTTACTTTTTTATTAAGTACATTTTTACTCACTCATCTTGTTTTTATTTGGGCCGATGCAACGGAATATCGACCGATTACACAAGAAAAATCGATATATCCACTGTCCTACCCAATGACAGCTCGCACCTTCTTAAAAGAGCAAGGTTGGCTAAATGACGTACAACTTTTTGAACATATTAATAAACAAAATCCCAATAAAGTATCTGGCATTAATTATCCGAAAGAACCATTAACATTTAATACGATTCACTCATCTACAACGGATAAAAATATACTATTACTGACCGTTGATGCGTTACGTGCTGATATGCTAAATACTGATAACATGCCATTTTTATCGCAACTTAGCCAACAAGGTATTACTTTTAAAAACCATTTCAGTGGTGCAAGTACACGTGAACAAGGAATATTTAGCTTATTTTATGGCTTACCAAATCGCTACTGGTTTGATATGACATTGAACTTTATTCCTCCGGTTTTAGTAAATCGTTTAGTGCAAGAACAATATCAATTCGGATTATTTTCTAGTATTGGATTTCTACATCCCGAGTTTTTGCAAAGTAGCTTTAGTCAAATTGAAACGGAAGAACTGCAACATTTTTCGGCTAAAAATAATGACCAATTAACCACGCAGAAATGGCAAGCATGGCTATCAAAACAGTCGAAGGATCACCATTTATTTAGCTTTTTATACTATGGGCAACTTGAACAATCTATCTATAAAGAGAGTGACAGACAAACCTTAGCCGATAGAAGTGATAATATGACCCACTACCAACAACAGGTATTGGCTGTTGATCAACAAATCAAAGAAGTCATTGCGACGTTGCAACAGAATGGGCAACTTGCAAATACCATCGTTATTATTACTGGCACCCATGCCGCCTCGTTCAAGAAAACATCGAATATCGAGAGTGCTATTAGCGATGCACATGTGCCATTAGTCATGCTTTGGCCGGGTAAACAACCTGCTGTGATTAACCGAATGACCAGCCATGTGGATATTGTTCCAACACTAATGCAAAATGTCCTTGGCACCACAACAACGGCAGATCAGTACAGTATCGGGCAAGATTTATTTAACCCGAATGAACGTCAGTATTTATTGTCGGGCGACCTAGATAATTATATTATTTATCAGAATGATAAAATCACACAATTCTCGAATCGAGGTGAGATTAATAGTATTAACTGGCAGGGTGATTCATTAGACGAAGATAATGTCGATGTGACACTACTGATTGATGTACTCTCTAAAATGCGTCGTTTTAATAATAATTAAAGCGCGCTAAAATCCATAGGTAAGTTTAAAAGGCTCTTTAACTAAAGAGCCTTATTTTTAAGCATGCCCTACTCCAAACCAAGAACGAATTTTTGTACCCCACTTACGTTCATAGAATGGTTCAGTATCATTAATAAAATAGGCACTCACGCCAGATTCATCTTCCTTAACACGATAAAAATCTACCGCCTCTCCCTTTGATGTATCAGCAGCAACATTAATCGCATCACGCACTACCTTATCCATCTCGCCTTCAATATCGACACCGACGATTAGATGTGGCTTTTCTCCTGCTGAAGCATCCAGCATCATAGCTAAATAAGCTTTTTTAACATGAGGGTGTTTAGCAAACAATTGTGTTAATGAATCAACCATTTTTGTCGGGTAATTAGCTGGTTGAGAAAGTAGAACATTAGTCTTTTTTTCAATCACTCTCTCTAATGGCGCTCTACTTACGCCAATAGATAAAAGTTGTACGACTTCTTCGGGAACAAATTCCTTACTATAATTAGATTTAGGATTAAGCACCAATGTCGCTCCCTGGGTAATTTCAAATAAAGAACGTAATGGAAGCGATAGATAGGATTGTTCATTGTCGATGGATTTCTGCAACACCTCAAGCGAAGAGAAAAAGGGAATCGCAGGAGAACCGTCCGCCTTTTCCCAATGCTGAATTTGAACTTGACTTCCCGCCTTTAAATTAATGGTTTCATCAGTACCTGACTCCTCTGTTCTCCCAAGAAGAAAAATAGTTGAGTCCATCAAAACATCACAAAATTGTGGGCGATGAGCAGGTTCGTTTGTCGCTAATCGAAGTAGTTCTTCAAGTTTATTTTCTTGTGTTATTTCCACTTATCATCCTTTAAATATCAAACACAATAACGATTCAGTAAAAATTTAATGCTTTCCTCAAAAATTAGCGATTAAATTTTTCACTTTTTATCATAATCATGATTACGTTTTTTACTACGCATTGCATAACTGAAATCGGAATCTGTCACGCTAAACTTGCCGATTAAACTTTGTAGTTTTGCACTGAGTTTATTTAAGTCTTCACCAAAAGAAGTGTTGTTCTCAAGATGCTCCAAGGTTTGACTAAATTGAGATTCCATTTCATTAATATTTTTAGCGACAGAAAGAAAATAATTATTTTGAACCTTAGTTTCGTCTTCAATTTTTTCTGCTTGGGTATCAATCTCAGCCATTGAGGCTGCTAGTTTATGCATCGCCTCGGCAGTTTGATTTACCTGAGTAACACTGTAGTGACTTGATTTCATGCCTTTTTCCATGATTTCACTCACATTAACAGTACCATTTTGAATAGAAGAAATCATCTCTTGAACTTCTTTTGTCGCATCCTTGGTTCTTGTTGCTAATGTTCTAACTTCATCTGCAACAACGGCAAAACCTCGGCCCGCCTCCCCCGCCCGAGCAGCTTCAATGGCGGCATTTAACGCAAGTAGATTCGTTTGCTCCGAAATAGCGTTAATAACATCAATAATTGATTCAATTTTAGTACTGTCTTCACTGAGTCGCATTACAGCTTCCGAGACCAACGTTATCTCACCAGCTAATTGATCCATACCTTTAATCGTTTCACGTGCGACTTGTTGGCCGTCATCTAACTCTGCAATATTGTTTTTAACGGAGTTAATTATTTGCTGAATAAAAATTAATACTTCATTCGCAGATTCTCTTGTTTGCACAATCGATTCCCCAACGGCTCGACTATGTTCACTTTGTTTCAACGATGCAGATTCAATTTCAGTGTTACTTGAAAGTAATTCTTGAGACATCGGAATCAATCTAGATACTGACTTAGTCACTTGAGAAACCATATCATCCGTAGACGCGATAAACGTATTAAACCCTTGCGCTAATGCTGATATTTCATGCTTTCCTTTAATGGTTAAACGTTGCGTCAGGTCACCATCACCTTGATTCAAGTTTGCAGTCATATTTAATATATTATTAACCGGTTTCAAAATAAATCGTTGAATTCCAACAAGGACAAATATTAATAAAATAAGGTATATTCCACCGAAAATAATCACACTTATCTCCGCCATTTGTGTTTTATGCACCTCTTCCGCAAAAGCATCAGTTTGGCCGGATTCAACACGTTTGGCAATAATATCAATATTGCCATACATCGTTGAAGCAGCTGCATCAAATTCCGCCATAATTTGATTACCAGCGGAAGCACCACCTTTAATATACGCATTGGCCATTTTAACACCCGTTTGGTGATAAACCTCCATCGTGGGAATAAGCTCAGCATAATTAATACCAGAATGTTTATCTAGCGCTTGTAACTGAGATACAGCTTGACGAAATTGAGTCACGGATTTCTCTGCTTCATCAAAACCATCATTTAAACCATCCATCCCTCTCGTTGCACTAATATCAGTTAACCATTGTTGAATTTGGATAGTTGCAATTTGCAGTGAATGCAGCTCTGTTATAATGTTTGTTTGTGTATTGGCAAGGAAAACCATTTGTTTCCTTATATCACCAGATTGCATAAACTGAAGAATGGACTGAACCGTCAAAGTAGTAAAAAGAATAACCAAAATTAAATAGGCCTTGGCCCGAATAGAACTGAACATTATGCGTTTCCTTTTCTGATTGCTGGCTGTTTAATAACCTCCCCTCATTCTAACTCAACGAAGTGATTACCTTATTGCTGACTATTTAATACAATTGATATAAAACATAGTTCATCAGGCAATCTTTACGCATAAAAACAAAATAAAATTAATATAACAAAACAACCACATATCATTATTTTGCTATACGTCCTATTTATATCAAAAAGCAAAAGTAACATGATGAAAAACAAAGACTACGAGCGAATATATTGACGGCAAAAATAAAGAATAAGAAGAAATGTTATCGATAAGGAAGTTAATCAGAATGGTTTACTTTACGGAAGTTAGAAACGAAAAAAGGCTTCTCAATGAGAAGCCTTTTTTCTTGTTTGGCGGAGGAGGTCGGATTTGAACCGACGGAGAGCTATTAACCCTCGCTGGTTTTCAAGACCAGTGCATTCAGCCGCTCTGCCACCCCTCCGAACGACGCGCATATTAAACATGTTTAACGAAAAAGCCAAGTGTTTTTTTATATTTATCGTAAATTTAATGAATTATCGTATTTATCGCTTTTATTCTCCGTTAAACCTCTTTATATTCGTTAGTTTGCCATCGGGCCTTCTTTGTACGGGCATTTATTAAAGGTTTTATTTTATGTTTCAAGACAATCCTCTGCTTAGCCAATTAAAAGCACAAATCCAAGAAAATATTCCCAAACGTCAAGGAACAGTGAAAGCAACGGACCGTGGTTATGGTTTTTTAGAAACAGATAAAGGTAAACGTTTTTTTATTCCACCCAATGAAATGAAAAAAGTATTACATGGCGATCGAATTAATGCGTTGATCCGTGAAAATGGCGATAAAGCAACGGCTGAGCCAAATGAATTAAAAAAAACAGACACCGATATTTTTGTTGCGCGCTTATCTATCAAGCAACAACGCGTGTCGATTCAACCTAATAATCCCCTGCTTAAAGGGTTCTTTAAAATTAAAGGTTCTCAAACACTTGTAAAACAGGGCTATCAAGATGGCGATTGGGTAAAAGTTAAATTAATAAACCATGCCCTTGAAGCAAATGGTTTTCTAACTGAAGTCATTGAAAAAATAACCGATGCTAACGATCCCTTCGCCTACCGACTAGTGACCGTCGCAACCTATAACCTGCCAAATAAAGCACCTGAATTCGAACATGAAACTGACATTATTTCTCCTGAATTAGCACGTCGCGATTTAACCGATCTGCCATTCTTTACTATTGATGGCGTTAATACTCAGGATATGGATGATGCATTATATATTGAAAAGAGCTCGCAGGGTTGGCAACTCACCATTGCGATTTCTGACCCGTCTGCCTATGTTGTTGAAGGTAGCGATATCGATAATGAAGCAAAACGTCGTGGTTTTACGCTTTATTTACCTAATTTTAATGTTCCGATGTTGCCACGCGATTTAAGTGATAACCTTTGTTCTTTAAAAGAGAATGAAAAAAGAGCAACGGTCTGCTGTACTATAAACATTAGCCCCGATGGTGAGTTAATGGGGTCAGCCGAGTTCTTCACGGCGTGGATTACCTCTCATTATCGTCTTAATTATGCAGATGTATCTGATTACCTTGAAAATAATGAAAATGCATGGCAACCAGATCAAACCTTAGCCACACAATTACACACGTTAAATGATGCAACGACACAACGTTTACAATGGCGTCAAGATCATAATATTGTATTTAAGAATCAGCCTGACTACACATTAAAATTAAATAATAAAGGTGAAGTCTATGAAATTCTCTGTGAACCAAGACGTAGCGCTAATCGCTTAGTTGAAGAGTCAATGATTGCCGCAAATATTTGTGCAGGGGATTATTTAGCGGAGCATAAGCAACAAGGTATCTTTAATACCCATTCCGGCTTTGCGACAGACCGACTTCAAAAAGCAGTCACGTTGTTAGCTGAATATGGTATTGAAGCCGATGTAGAATCACTTGCAACATTGCCTGGATATATTAAAGCTCGTCATCAAAGTGCAGCGCTCAATAATACTTACCTTGAGCATCGTTTGCGTAAATTGTTAACCTATGCGGATACGAAAAGCACACCCGATGCGCACTTTACTTTAGGGGTTGATCATTATGCAACTTGGACATCCCCTATTCGTAAATACGGAGATTTAATTAATCATCGTTTAATCAAAGCGATTTTATTGGATAAAGCAACCAATGATATTGATGCAGATATTGGTATCCAATTAAATGAAGCGCGTAAATCTCAACGCCTTGCAGAAAGAGACGTCAATAACTACTTGTACAGTCAATTTATGAAGGATCAAGAGCAATCGCAATGGCGCTATAAAGCGGAAATTTTTGATATTATCAAAGCAGGAATTCGCGTTCGTGTACAAGAAAATGGTGCAACATTCTTTATCCCAAGTAGTCTACTGTTCAAAAATAGTGACGATGTGAAAAAGTTTGAATGCAATCGTGACCTAGGTAAAGTACTGCTGGGAGAGAACACAGAACTGCAACTTGGTGACGTGATTGATGTCATGCTAAATAATATCAAACCGGAAACAAACCAATTAATTGGTAAATTAGCAGAGCCATTATCGATCCCAGAATAATCAATTCAAATACACAATAACGAGACCAACAATATTTTAGTCTCGTTATTGATTTGCAAATAGACTGATTAGCTAAACCAATCAACACCTTACTTTCATTTTCCCATCCATTAAATAACTCCGTTAATTATCAGCATTAATTTAATAAAAACTGTACAATAAACCCACAAAAACTTCGCAGTTAAGAAAACTAAGTAAGTGTGTTAGCATGCGCGCTTACTTTTTATGTCCCCATCAAGTTAGGCAAAATATTATCATGAGCGTTGATCTACTACAGGCTGATAGGCCACTTTTTTCTTATCCTACATTTAAGCAAAGGGCTGAAAAACCGGCGCCATTTTTACCCATGTCACGAAAAGAAATGAAACAACTTGGTTGGGATAGTTGCGATGTCATTATCGTGGTTGGTGATGCCTATGTCGACCACCCAAGCTTCGGGATGGCCGTGATTGGTCGAACTTTAGAAGCGCAAGGTTATCGCGTAGGTATTATTGCACAACCCGATTGGCACTCTAAAGATGCCTTTATGAAACTCGGTAAACCTAATTTGTTTTTTGGTGTATCCGCCGGCAATATGGATTCGATGATTAACCGTTATACAGCGGAACGTCGTATGCGCCACGATGATGCTTATACACCGAATAATGAAGGTGGTAAACGTCCTGATCGTGCAGTGTTAGCCTATACCCAACGTTGTAAAGAAGCTTATAAAGATGTCCCCGTCGTAATTGGTGGTATTGAAGCAAGCTTACGTCGTATTGCTCATTATGATTATTGGTCAGATAAAGTACGCCACTCGGTTCTATTAGATTCTAAAGCCGATATTTTATTATACGGCAATGCTGAACGCCCTTTACTTGAAGTTGCCCACCGTATATCGCTTGGCGAACCGGTCAAGGAGATGCTAGACATTCGCGGCACCGCTGTGCTAACCAAACAAGCCTTACCGGGTTGGGATGGCTTAGATTCTCAACAGGTTGATCAAATAGGAAAAATAGATCCAATTATTAATCCCTATGCAGATATCAATGTTGCCTGTGCGACACAAAAAATTGCGGATCAAAGTTCTCAATCACAAGATACAAGTCAACCGATTACGGTCTTACCGCCAATGGCAAAGTCCCATAAAAAGAAACCTTGGGAAAATACCTATATTCAAATGCCAAGTTTTGAAAAAGTAAGAGATGATAAAATGCTCTATGCGCACACATCGCGTATTTTGCATCAAGAAACGAATCCCGGTTGTGCACGCGCATTAGCACAATATCATGGTCAACGTTTGCTATGGGTTAATCCCCCTGCTTATCCCCTTACAACGGAAGAAATTGACGCGGTATTTGGTTTTGAATACCAACGAGTTCCTCACCCAAGTTACGGTGATGCAAAAATTCCAGCCTACGATATGATCCGTTTTTCGGTCAATATTATGCGTGGTTGTTTTGGTGGTTGTACGTTCTGTTCAATTACCGAGCATGAAGGTCGTGTGATTCAAAGTCGCTCTGAAGACTCTATCGTTAAAGAAATTGAAACCATTCGCGATAAAGTACCAGGGTTTACCGGTGTAATCTCGGACCTTGGCGGGCCAACGGCAAATATGTATCGTTTGAAATGTAAGAGCCCGAAAGCAGAACAAACCTGTCGTCGATTAAGTTGTGTTTATCCTGATATTTGTCACCATATGAGCACAGATCACCAGCACACAATTGGCTTATACCGCCGCGCACGCAAACTAACAGGCATTAAAAAGATTTTAATAGCTTCGGGTGTTCGCTATGACATCGCAGTGGAAGATCCTCGTTACGTTAAAGAATTAGTTGAACATCATGTCGGTGGTTATTTAAAAATTGCACCTGAACATACGGAGAAAGGTCCGCTTGATAAGATGATGAAGCCGACTATGACCAGCTATGAAGCATTCAAACAGATGTTTGAGAAGTATTCAAAAGCGGCGAATAAAAAGCAATTTTTAATTCCTTATTTTATCTCTGCGCATCCTGGTACAACGGATCAAGATATGATCAACCTTGCACGCTGGTTGAAGGAAAATAACTTTAAACTTGATCAAGTACAAAACTTTTATCCTTCTCCGATGGCCAATGCAACGACTATGTATCATACCGGTAAAAACCCATTACATAAGGTCGGCACTAACAGTGAAAAGGTTTTGATTACCAAAGGTGCACGTCAACGACGCTTGCATAAAGCTATTTTACGGTACCATGTCCCTGAAAATTGGCCACAAATTCGTGAAGTACTTAAGAAATTGAAACTTGAGCATTTAATTGGTCGTTCTGCAAATTGTTTAGTACCTGCAGAATCGCGAGATGAATTAAAAGCAGCAGCAAAACAGGGAACAAATAAACCAGGTAAACCGGCACTCAGTCGTCATACTGGTTTAGATCAGTTTAAATCACATAAGAAAGGGAAATCGACGGCCAAAAAACGTTTAGTGACGAAAGATAAAGTCGGCTCAACCCGTAAAATAAAACTGGGTTAATACGTTCAAATTAGTCAATTAAAATCTACCTTGCTTTAACCTGTAAAGCAAGGTAGATAAATACTCAATTAAAACTCAGAACGCCCGGCGAAGGAATGCGATAAAGTCGTACTATCAACAAACTCCAACTCTCCTCCCACGGGTACGCCATGTGCGATACGACTCACTTTAACACCCTGTCTTTTCGCCATTTCAGCAATATAATAAGCAGTAGCTTCACCTTCAACGGTCGGATTAGTCGCTAATATTATTTCGGTAATCTTACCTGATGAAAGTTGTTTTTCGAGTAAATTAAGCCCGAGTTGATCTGGGCCAATGCCATCAAGTGGCGACAGGTGCCCCATTAACACAAAATAGGTTCCAGAAAATAAAGCGGTTTGTTCAACGGCAAGTACATCGACGGGCATTTCAACAATACAAATCATGCCATTTTCATTACGCTTTTCATTACGACAAATTGAGCATAAGTCATCTTCGGTGAAGGTTCTACATTGCTGACAATGACCAATTTCATTCACTGCACGTTCTAATAAATGACTTAACTTTAATGCGCCCTGACGGTTTTTATCGAGTAAATGATAAACCATTCGTTGTGCGGATTTCGGCCCCACACTCGGTAGGTATTGCAGTGCTTGCATTAAATCTTCAAGTAAGGAATTAGAGCTCATAGTTAACTTCTTGTCATTAGTTTCAATTTATCAAGCAAGCTACCTGAAGATATGCTAATCAGCAAGTGAAAAATAAAACCAATAACGTTAGCCAAGGTATTTAGCCGTTGAATCTCGTAACACCACTTTACCCTGAAACCCTGGAACTCCTTGCTGTACTTCTTTACCAGCAGCAAGATCTAAAGCAATTTTCATTGCCGTATCAGTCAACGCTTTAATTGGTAATTCTACGGATGATAAAGCCGGCATAACAAACTGCGCAAGTGGTGAATTATCAATAGCAATAATAGAAATATCATTAGGGATACTTTTACCCGCTTCAGTCAACGCTTTCATTGCACCAATTGCCATTTCGTCATTTGATGCAAATAACGCCGTAAACGGGAGCCCCGTAGCTAATATTTTCTGACATGCTTTATAACCACTTTCCATCGTGTGCTCACCTTCGGCAATTAATGCGTCATTCGGTACAATATTACGTGCGATTAGTGCCTCTTTATAGGCTTTCAAGCGCAATTGCCCTGTGCTGGCATTTAATGGTGACGTGATATAAGCAATATCACGATGATTGAAATCGAGTAATTGATTAACCGCTAATTGTGCAATGGATTGCTGGTCAAAATACACAGCATCAATGGATTTATCTTCCAGTTGACGATTAATAATCACCAAGGGAATATTAATTCGCGCTTTAATTTCACTTAAATCTTGTTGTGATAAGCTACGGCTATATAACACAATTGCATCGCAACAATGCTCAACTAAGGAATCAATGGCTTCAATTTCCCGCAAATGATCATCATGACCATCGGTCACAATCAATTGCTTACCAGCGGCTTCTGCACTTTTAGCTGCACGTTTTAAAATCGTACCAAAATAATCACCGGAGAAATCCGAAAGTATTAAGCCAATGCTGTTCGCACTATTATTCGCTAATGCTTGTGCAAGACGGTTAGGTTTAAAGTTAAGTTGCGCCATTGCCTGAAGAACTACTTTTGCAGTTGATTCTTTAACTTGTCCTGTACCATTCATCACGCGAGAAACGGTCGCTTTAGAAACGCCTGCTAATTTACAAACATCATTAATTGTCGCCATAAATCCTATTGTTCCTTACCAATAATACACATTTGACTTCATCGGGAGTTTTTATCGAAGGGAAAATATCGAGTGAGCTGACGCATAAAGTCTGATTTAACATTAATAAGTCTATGATACTTCAAAATACAAAGAACCTAACATCAATGTTTAATAAAGTTTAACCGCCATCTCAAGAAAACAGAAATTAAATAAAACAAGTCTGCTCAATGCACTTTGCATAAGCAGCTGTTAACTATATCCCCGTTACCATTCAAGATGCAGAAATCAGCATCTTGATTGGTAACGGGTATATTTATGATTGAGAATAAACCTTCACTATTTCAACGTAGCGCCGCGTGATGCGATAACATCTTTATACCAATAAAAAGATGCTTTTTTCTTACGTTTAAGATTATCGTTATGGTCAACATAAATAAAACCATATTGTTTCTTATAGCCGTTTAACCAGCTTAGTAAATCAATGGCAGACCATGCATAGTACCCTTTGATATGTACACCCCGATCAATCGCCTCTTTCACCGCCAGCAAATGATCATTTATAAAATGAATACGAGAAATATCGCAAACTTCACCTTCAATGATAGGATCTTCATCACCTAATCCATTTTCAGTAATATACAACTTAATTTGCCCATATTGTGACTTAAGCATCTCCAGTCCATCAATAAAAGCTGTTGGTGAGATTTCCCAATTCCATTTTGTATAGCGTTTATTATCCATTTTTACGGTTTTATAGACGTGGTCAAAACTTGGATTACCTGGAGAACCCGTGGAATTTTCTAATGTATTGATATGCGCACCAACCTCACCTTTAATTTTCTCAACACGCATCGGCTGATAATAATTTAATCCCATAAAATCGTTTAAAGGCGCAGCTTTCTTGATTGTTGCAAGTTCTTGCTCAGTCCAATCGGGTAATAAATTATTTTCGGATAATTTATCAATAACATATTGTGGATAATGACCGAGTAGAATCGGATCAAAAAACCAATTCATTTGAAATTGATTCGCATGCATTGCAGCGAATATATTATCGGCACTCTCATCAACGGGAAAAGCAGGACTAAATACATTACTCAATCCTATTTCACCAAATTGATTTAATTTTTTATAGGCAATAACCGCCTGTGCATGAGCATAAAATACATTATGAATAACTTGAAAATATTTCTTTGGATCATTTTCAATACCCGGTGGATGAGCCCCAGCAAGATACCCTAAATTAGCAAATACCACGGTTTCATTAAAAGTAATAAAATGTTTAACGCGATCACCAAACGCATTAAAACAAAGTAAAGCGTATTCAAGATAAGCATCAACAGTGTTTTTATTTAGCCAACTCCCCTGTTGTTCCAGTGGTAGTGGTAAATCCCAATGATAAAGCGTCACGAAAGGAACAATGCCATACTTTATACATTCATCTATTAAATTATTATAAAAGTCGATCCCCTTTTGATTAATCCGGCCACTTCCATCGGGGAAAATTCGTGCCCATGAAATTGAGAAACGATACGATTCTAATCCCATTTCAGCCATTAAAGCGATGTCCTCTTGGTAACGGTTATAATGGTCAATTGCAACATCACCATTTGTCCCTTCAAATGTTTTTCCTGGTATTTTAGTAAATTCATCCCAATTGGTTTTTCCTTTACCGTCTTGATCCCAAGCACCTTCGACTTGATAAGACGCTGTAGCAGCCCCGAACAGAAAATCCTTTGCAAACTTCATATCATCACCCTTCTAAAAAATAAAATCATGTAATAGCCCAACGGATATTTTTATTTTGTTTTAACTATTAGATAATAATATAAATGATGTAACCGGTTTCTGCAACCGGTTACAGATAGCGTTAATTGAAATGTGATATTAATCAATAATATTTAAAGTCAGAGGTATTTTCAGATTAACAAGGTAAAAACATAACCAATTGTTTTTAAATAGAATATCTTTCCAATGAAACATAAGAAATTTAATAATAAGAAAGATAAATGCAGAGAGATAGAATAATAAGTCATCGAATTTTGCATCGATGACTAAAAGGCTTTCACGTCACAAGCAGAAATTATTTACCTTGTGGAGGAGCTGGCTTAAAGTTTTGATATTCGTCTTTACTGACACTACCGTCACCATTGCTATCCATTTCATCAAAAATAGTTTCAGCATCAAGGTTAGGTGGCAATCTTTGCGTAGACAATTCAGCAAGGCTAATTTCACTATCAGAATTTGTATCGACAGATGAAAACTCTGGTGGTGGTGGCGGCATATTACCTTCGCCACCTTGTTGTTGATCATTAGATGCAAAAGCTTGACCAGAAACAGTGAAACCAAGTGTCATTGCAATTATTAGATTAGAACGGATAGTCATATATATTTCCTGTTATTATAGATAGTTACAACAGAATAATAGCAATTCATGTGGCAAATATTGTGTAAGAATGAAGGAACTAAATATGCGCTTTTATGGACTATCAGAGAGAAGAAAATAAACAATAATAATGAAAATAACAGTAGATAATACCAATTGTATTAAATATGTGATCTAAATTTTGCGCTGGAAAAATGGTTTAGTTTGAGGCGAAAGTTGATGTAAATGGTTGTTCCCTTAACGAAACTTTCAACAAAGAAATAAACTATTTTAACCAGCAAAATAGAGCAGCTAATTATTACGATTGGTATAACAGCTAGTCCGCTTGATTAAGCGGACTAGCCATTTATTTATTGCAGGACAAGACGATACCCTGCCCCATATACTGACTGGATAAAATCTTCATCACTGCTTAATGCGGTTAATTTTTTACGCAACTTTTTAATATGACTATCAATGGTGCGATGACTAACAATACGATGATCGGAGTACATATTGCCCATTAACTGCTCGCGAGTAAAAATACGACCAGGTTTGTCGACTAACGGTTTTAATAACTGGCATTCAACTGATGTTAATGACACATCTTTACCACAATAGCTTGCGATATATTGGTCTTCATCAAGCACTAATGAGGTACTGCTATCAACTTTTGTGGTTGTTCGTCTCAATACGGCTTTAACACGCGCAACAACTTCTCTTGGACTAAATGGCTTACAAATATAATCATCAGCACCTAATTCTAGCCCCAATAGACGATCAATTTCATCTGCCTTTGCTGTTACCATTAAGATAGGCACATTTGAAAACTGGCGGATCTCTTTGCACAGTTCGATACCATCTTTTCCAGGCAACATAATATCTAACAAAATAGCTTTAGGTTGATGAGCCTTTACCCAATCAACGACTTCATTACCATTGTTAATCTGAAAGGGTTCGTACTCGGTCAACTTAAAATAATCCATTAGCAAGTTAGCTAGTTTTATTTCATCTTCGACAATTAAAATTGAGTTTGACATTTTACATTCTCTTAATTCTGTGACTTAACCAAATGAGTCAAGTATTTCACGATTTTATAGGGATGATTGTATTTTTCTGTTATTGAGCCTTTGACCATAAAATTTAAAAATTGTTCAATTAATTCAACATGTTTTAGTAAAAATTATTACATAACTTAATATCAGGGCAGTATTCAACACAACTATAAAACAAAACATTCCGTATAAATAATCACCATCACGTAATAAGCACGGCTACAGTAGTAATACGCACTTGGAAATTACGGACTAACAACCGTTTGGTGTCAGAGCCGTTTTATTATCAATAACAAAATTATTGATGTAGATATGGATATTATTTATTTACCGGAAAGCATAAAATTTTATTACTTTTAAAATATTTGTCTATAATACCCTTTTGAAATAATAAAAATAGAAAGTAGCTCTCATTCTGAAAGACCTGTTATTGTCATACCACCAATAGGTATTACACTTAGTCATACTTTACCACTTATTTATTCATTGCTTTTTGTCTAAACTACAGTATATATTTATTTAAATACATAGAGTTATATTACTGCCAGAAAATAATTATTATAAAAAGAAATGGTAAAAAAATGCATGTAATTGAAATATGCAATTATTGTGAATTCTAAGAAGGTTTTAATGTGATAGGTAACGTACTAGATTTAAGCCAACAATTTCTATTATTAAATAATGGACAAGAACTTGCGATCACTGTTTCGCCGACCGATGAAATCGTTTCTGAGAGCAGATTAACAAAATCCATTAATCAATCGAAATACGCTTCTTTTAAACTTAACGCTGTAGGTATTAAACAAGCAGTCAAAGCCTATGAAGCACTCAACATTCCCGCCAATAAATCATCGGAACCAAAAGTTATTGTGATTGCGAATCGTCTCGATGCACAGTTAACCCTTACCGTCGATGATTTAAAGCTTGAAGCAAAAGCAGAAATAATCAGTGCATACGGTGGACAACCTATCACCTTGGATTTACTTGCAGAAGAAATGAAAGCATTAAAAATTAGTTATGGAATATCTAAAAAAATGCTTCATCTTTTAATCCAAAAATCTAAGAAATCACCACCAGGTACCGTTTATCAAGCAGTTGTAGCCAAGGGAAAGCCACCTATTGATGGTGTCAATGCTAGTTTTGAACGTTTAGTTGAAACGCCAAGTGAACGGATTATGCGCCCGCAAGAAAAAGAAAATGGGCAAGTTGATATGCGAGAGCTTGGTGAGCTAGTTACCGTTCAACCTCACACGCCATTAATGCGAAAAACGCCACATCAAGAAGGCACACCGGGTATAACTATTACGGGTAAACCAATTAAACAGTTTATCGGTAAAGATATAACTTTGAATGTTGGCACAAATACCGAAATTGATCCCAATGATGAAAACCTTTTAATAGCAACTGCTGCTGGGATCCCCCAAAAAATGGATCACGGTATTCGGGTAGATGATGCTTTAATTATTAATAATGTTGATGTTGCTTCAGGTAATATTAATTATAAAGGCGACGTAATCGTTGCAGGGAATATTAGCGATGGAATGAAAGTCAAAGCAACAGGGAATATTACCGTGGCAGGCTTTGTTGAATCGGCAAATATCGAGTGTGATGGCGATTTGTTTGTTGGCCATGGTATTTTGGGACGTAAATTAACCGATTCGGATGCACTTTATTCCTGTCAAATAAATTGTAAAGGTTCAGTGACGGCAACCTTTAGTCAGTATTCCCATATGCATATTGGTAAAAACCTGCTGATTAAAACGCAATTATTACATTGTTTAGTACATAGCAAGGGTAATATTTGTGTTCAGAATGAGAGTGCGACTAAGGGCGTTATTTTAGGTGGACGATTATTTGCCCAACAGGGAATTAATACGATTATTATTGGTTCTTCAGCAGGCACTAAAACACAGCTTGATTTAACCGGACTTTACTCGCAATTAACCGAAACAAAAAAACAAATTGAACTTGATATACCAACACAGCAAGAAAAACTGCACAGTGTCTTTGAAACACGTCAAATGATAGAAGCCGCACCTTTAACTAAAAAAAGAAAAGCAATTGATCAACGTCTTACCTTAATGCAAAAAGAAACAGAAACAACCTTACTCACCTTAGAAAAGCAACAGGAAGAAAACAAAGTTGCACTTGAAGAGTATTTTAATAACATCAAGGTCATTGCCGCGAGTAAGTTATACAGTCAAACATCCATTGCTATTGCAGATAAAACACTGAATACCATACAGAGCTATGGCCCAAGTTGTGTTAGCATCCAGCAGGATGCATTAGTCATTTCACCTTTTCAGAAATAATTTTTAGGTTGATAAATTAAACATGCGTTTAATACACTTTATCAACCGTATTAGCAATAATACGAACGCTTAATCATCGACAAACTTCAAAAAAATCTATAACATACAGCTCCTTCTAGTAAACAGTACAATCTGCTATTTATCAATTACAATTCAGACAGTAATACTAAACATTGAGACACCATACCATTTAAAAAATTACAACTTAAGGAAAGTTAATGTCATTAATAGAATCATTTTTTGGCCTGATCGGCGATCTCACTTGGGGGTGGGCACTCATTCCCTTCCTCGTTATTTTGGGTTTATTTTTTACAATAGCAACGGGGTTTGTTCAATTTAGATTTTTTGGACGTATGTTCCACGTTTTATTACGTAAAAATCAAACCGCTGAAAAGAATGCAATTTCAGGTCGTGAAGCATTATTACTTTCGATTGGCGGTCGTGTGGGCGGTGGTAATATTGCCGGCGTTGCCGTAGCAATTACACTTGGTGGTCCGGGTGCTGTTTTCTGGATGTGGGCGGTTGCTCTTGTTGGCATGGCAACGAGTTTAGTTGAATGTTCACTTGCTCAGCTTTTTAAGCGTAAAGAAAAAGACGGTTTCCGTGGTGGTCCTGCACGCGCCATGATTTATGGTCTTGGTGAAAATTACAAATGGCTTGCATATCTTTATGCGTTTTGTTTAATTGCTTCTTTCGCGTTTGGTTTTAATGCATTCCAAGGTAATACTGTTGCCGGTGCTGTTCAAGATAGTCTCGGTATTGATCGTCTATGGACAGGTATTTTTCTTGCGATTGTCGTTGGCTTTATCATTTATGGTGGTATAAAACGTATTGCTAAAACAGCCGATGTCGTTGTTCCAATTATGGCCGTAGGTTATATCGGTATGGCTTTACTCGTTATTTTAATCAACATTACTGAAATCCCAGCCGTGCTTCATACTATTTTTGCCAATGCATTTGGTTTTGAACAAGCTGTTGGTGGTGGTATGGGTGCTGCGTTAGCACAGGGTTTACGTCGTGGGCTTTTCTCAAATGAAGCGGGATTAGGTTCTGCGCCCAATGTAGCTGCAACTGCCGATGTGACTCATCCAATCAGTCAAGGGATCACACAATCTCTATCTGTTTTCATTGATACTATTATTGTGTGTAGTTGTACTGCATTCATTATTCTATTGGGTGATGTTTATGTTCCTGGCGCACAGGATATTGATGGCGTGGTCTTAACTCAACAGTCATTAGTTTCACACTTTGGCATCTGGTCACAATATTTTTTAACCGGCGCAATATTACTGTTCTCATTTAGCTCAGTTATCTATAACTACTATCTAGGTGAAAATGCATTAACCTTTATGTCAAAAAGTAAAGCCGCTATTCACATTTTACGTATTGCTGTCATTGCAATTGTATTTATCGGCGCAACGGCACCTGCGGCAACGTCGGTTTTCTTTTTCTCGGATCCATTAATGGGCGTATTAGCGTTAGTTAACTTATTAGCACTATTAATGATGTTTCCAACGGCAACACGCTTATTAAAAGATTATCGTGATCAATTGAAAGAAGGAAAGGAACATCCAATCTTTGATTCCGCTAAATTCTCAGATTTGGATATAGACCCTAAGGCATGGCCTAAACAGTAGTTTATTTATACATACAGTAAATAAAAAATTAAAATCCGCGCTGTACTAACATCGCGGATTTTTTATATCAACCAGTAAAATAGATCAGCTAATTACTACAATTGGTATAACAGAGATAACGCTATTTATTTTTTTTAAATTGCTTTGGCACAAACATCAGAGCAATTAATACTGCCGCTATCGCAATACACCCATTAATAATCGGCTCAACATTGACTAACAATGTTGTAGACTTTTCCACAAGCGCTGCTTCAGTCACACCTTGCATCATAATTTGAATAGCTAACTCCCACGCTTTAGCCGTAGAAAGCACCAATGCACAGCCCCATGATAAATTAGGTACTAGCCGTTTTTTATAAAAATCAGTGTATTTATAATAAACATAAATAATAGCGGCAATCGGTATGATTAAAATTGGCGATAACATAATTAAAGTACCCTTTTAATGGACGTAAATATCGAATAATAAGTAAAGTGTATAAATAAGAGGAAATTAAGGAAGATGATCTTACAAGAAAAGAGCTTAGGATAGTCATGTATAAACCTACACTGGATAGCCACTCTAAGCACGTTTATACTCACTTAATGTTTGCCATTAAGTGAGTATAGTAATCTAGTCTTAATGGGTGTCTAAAAAGGCATTTTGAAACCAGGTGGTAAATCCATACCGCCTGTTAAACCACTCATTTTACTTTTATTTACTTCTTCAACACGACGAACTGCATCATTCATTGCAGCAGCAATAAGATCTTCTAACATTTCTTTGTCGTCTTCCATTAAGCCGTCATCAATTTCAACTTTACGGACATTGTGATTACCCAATAAAGTGATTTTAACAAGGCCGGCACCCGATTCACCGGTTACTTCCGTATTTGCAATTTCAGCCTGTGCTTTTTGCATATTTTCTTGCATTTCTTGGGCTTTTTTCATTAAATCGCCCATTCCAGCTTTATTGAACATATTTACTCTCTTTTTGAATTGTATTGCTTAACATATTAGTTTGATTATAACGGTATAATCGTATTTTCATAGATTTTTGCACCATAATCCTCAACCCAGGATTTAATATTTGGATCTTTCTCAATATTCGCTTTAGCATTATTTAAATATTGTTGATAAATAGCATGCTCTGACTCCACGGGGGTTAACTGCCCTTCAACTTCTCCGACTTCAATATACATATTTACTTGTTCACCAAAGTGCTGTTTCAGTTTCTGTTGCAGTTGCTCGCAGATTTGCCCATTATTCAGTAAATGCTGCTGTTCTACTTTCAACGTCAAAATAATATTATCTTCAGTGTGTTGCATGACACAATTTTTTGCTAATAATTTAACTAACCCTTTAATATCCATTTTTTGGATAATTAAAGACCAAGGATCGGTTAATTTATCTGCCACATATTCTGCAATATCAACCGCTGGAACATCCAGTTCCTCATCACTGAAAAAAGCCGGTTTTTCCCCACTCGGTATGGTTGATAAAACCTCTGGTGCTGGTTCCGGTTGCACTTCTTTATCAGTGGTTGTCACAACAACTTGCTGTTCAAGATGAGCTGGAAAGTCTGGTTCGTCATCTTGCGCAATATTTTGCTCACCAAAATCATCTTGTAAGTAACTGTCAATAGGCGGTAAAAAATCATCCGGCGGCACTGAATCATGAGACTCATTTTCAAGATAATGTTGTTCCGACGAAATGGGTTCTTCAACGGGATCAGACGGGAGCGAATAAGCATCAACCTTAGTTGCTTTAGATAAAACATCTGGTTCTGATGATGGTGATAAAGACGAAGCAGAAACGACTTGCTCAGCTTCTTTTTTAATTAAGGCGGATACCGGTTTAATATGTGAATCAGCGACAACCGTTTCAGTCGGTTGTTGAGTCGTTGTCGCCTGGGACTTTTTTGCTTGTTCGATTTTCAAACGATGACTGCGTAACATATTGCGTGAATTGGTCACTGACTGAACTTGCACTTCGGGCTCCATTGGCTCAGAAGGAACTTGTACAGGCTCACTGACAATCTTGCTAGGCTCAGCTGAATAAGCTTCAGGTTCATTTGGCTCGGTGAGATCTTCTGGTTGAGTAGGAGCGCTAGTTGCTATAGCTGCAGTAGATGCTTCTGGAATCGGTTCTCGATATTCAGAAGGTAGCATCTCTACTTTAGGCTCCATCTCTACTTTAGGTTCCATCTCCGGTGTTGGTCGTGGTGCTAATGGTTCATGTTCTACAGGTGAAAGAGAATGTTCGACAATAGGTGTTTGCTCAACAACCGGAGTTGGTCCTAATTCTTTTTCTTCTAGTGCAATATAGTTTGCGGGTTTAAAAGCTAACAAACGCATAACGGTCATTTCAAAGGCAATTTTACCATTGGGTGCAAAGGCATAATCTTTATATCCCTGAACAGCAATTTCATAGTAAAGCTGCACCTCTTCGGGTGTTAAACGTTCACCCAATAACTGCGTAGGACTTTTATCTGCATGACTGATTTTATTACGCATTTGTAATAAAGCGATTTTATGGCAAAGCGCGGCAAGTTCTTGGTGGAGCTTAGCAAAATCAGCGCCGAGTTGAACGAACTCTTCGACTTTCTGAAAAACCTTTTCAACATTACCTGACGCAATAAAATGCAGTAAATAATAAAGATGGCTATTATCGATTGTTCCAAGCATTTTTAATACGGCTTGGTATTCAATATTACCCGAGCCAAACGCTAAAGCTTGATCCGTTAAGCTTAATGCATCTCGCATACTACCATTAGCAGCCTTTGATATAACCGTTAGTGCAGCTTTTTCAAAGGTTGCTTTCTCGTGTTGAAGAATTAAATTAAGCTGTTGCTCGATTTGTTCCGGTAATATCGCCTTTAAATGAAACTGAAGACAGCGTGATAATACCGTAATTGGTAATTTTTGAGGATCCGTCGTAGCCAACAGAAACTTAACGTATTCAGGTGGTTCTTCAAGGGTTTTTAATAGCGCATTAAAACTATGCTTAGAAAGCATATGCACTTCATCGATAAGGTAAACTTTATATCGGCCCTGTGCTGGCTTATATTGCACGTTATCAAGTAATTCACGGGTATCATCGACCTTGGTTCGAGATGCGGCATCAATTTCGAGTAGATCAACAAAACGCCCTTCGTCGATAGCTTTACAATGAATACACTTACCACAAGGTGTTGCTGTTACGCCTTGTTCACAATTTAAACTTTTCGCCAATATACGTGCAATGGTCGTTTTACCCACCCCACGAGTACCACTAAAAAGATAGGCATGATGCACCCTATTTTGCGCTAAACCATTCGATAAAGCGGTTAATACATGTTGTTGACCAACCACTTCTTGAAAGTTACGAGGTCGCCATTTTCGTGCTAGAACTTGATAACTCACTAAAACTACTCGCCTTCAAATTCAACTAGAGAGAAATGAGGAACACCTAACGCCGCTAGTTTTTCAGCGCCTTTTAAAGCAGGTAACTCTATCACGAATACCGATTCAATCACTTTCCCACCAGAACGTTGAATTAATTTAACCGATGCTTCTGCGGTGCCTCCAGTCGCTAAAAGATCATCAACCAATAAAATATTTTCACCTTCGTGGATAGCATCTTTATGAATTTGTAATGTGTCCGTCCCGTACTCAAGTGAGTAACCTTCTTGAATGGTATTACGTGGCAATTTACCTGGTTTGCGCACCGGCACAAATCCTGCGCCAATTGCTGCAGCTAACGGTGCTCCAAAAATAAAGCCACGTGCTTCAGTACCAACCACTTTATCAATTTTTTGATCTTTATAACGCTCAACAAATAATGCAATTGTCGCTGAAAATGCCTCTCCATTTTCGATCAAGCTAGTAATATCTCGAAATATAATGCCAGGGAGCGGATAATCAGGAATGCTTTTGATACTGTCTTTAATTAATTGCAGTGTTATTGATGTCATTATTTTTGCTCTTTGTAAATTTCAATGAATATTGGTCAGTCTATGTCAGAAGCCAATTTAGCAATAAAGGGTAATTATTTGCCAGTCTATGTGCAAGTGCTTATCTCATTAATGAGAACTTAAAAGAGAAAAATAAAAATATCGGATTTTTACTCGACTCGGCAATGATAACAAACACTAAAAATCTATTAATAAACATGCGTTAGCATCTTAAAATAGAATCAGTATAATACCACCTTTTGAAATCAAGAAGTAGACCACATGAAAATAACGCTTGCTCCTATGGAAGGGGTAATGGATCACCATATGCGCCATTTATTAACCTCAATTGGCGGGATTGATCTCTGTGTTACTGAATTTATACGGGTGGTTGATTTACGTCTTCCCGCTAAGGTATATCGTCGCCTCAGCCCAGAATTACATAACGGCAGTCGTACGCCATCAGGCACGCCAGTAAGAGTGCAATTGCTAGGCCAAAATCCGACATGCTTAGCTCAGAATGCAGACAAGGCATTACATGTTGGATCCGATGGTATTGATCTTAATTTTGGCTGTCCAGCCAAGGCCGTCAATAAAAGCCGAGGTGGTGCTATTTTACTAAAGTCGCCTGAACAATTATCTGACATTGTGAAAGCCGTACGACAAGCAGTCCCTCATCATCAAACTCTGAGTGTCAAAATACGCCTTGGATATGAAGATAAATCTTTGGCCATCGAAAATGCCATTGCCATTTGCGAAGCTGGTGCCGATGAACTCGCAGTGCATGCACGTACTAAGGAAGAAGGTTATAAGCCCCCTGCGCATTGGCATTGGATTGCGAAAATAAAAGATGAAATTAATATTCCAGTGACCGCTAATGGCGATATTTTTAATTTACAAGATGCACAACGCTGTATGGAAATATCCGGTTGTGATCGTTTAATGATCGGTCGAGGCGCACTTGCAACGCCTAACTTAGCGAATGTTATTAAAGGTACAGAAGAACCTCATAATTGGTCGCAAATATTAATGCTTATGTTGCAATATCTCGATATTCAAACCCAAGGTGATAAAGAAAAATACTTACCTAACCGCATAAAACAATGGCTGACATTTATGCAGATACAGCAACCTAACGCGAGTGTTTTCTTACAACATGTCCGTAAAATCAAAACAACATCGGATATGTTAAATGCTATCAAGGCTGAACAATTAAAGTACTAATTGGGTGTAACTCTCATCATTAGCAAAGAAATTACAATAAATAGTATCTTGTTTTATATTTTCCGCTAAAATTTATTATATATATAATTTTTTAGGAAATTTATGTCATTACCCGTTTTAATTTGTGACGATTCAGCACTTGCCAGAAAATCGATGGCTCGTTCTCTTCCCAAAGATTGGGATATCACAGTAAGTTTTGCAGAGAATGGTGAATTAGGTTTAGAAGCCATTCGCGCAGGCAAAGGCGATGTTGTTTTTTTAGATCTCAACATGCCAGTAATGGATGGATATGGCGTACTAGAAGCTATTTTAAAGGAAGATCTCCCCGCACTTGTTATCGTTGTATCGGGAGATATCCAACCCGAAGCACATAAAAAAGTACGCGAAATGGGTGCGCTTGATTTCATTCAGAAACCCATTATACCTGATGTTTTAATTAACCTACTTGCCTCTTATGGTATTTACAAAGCTGATGTTAATGGCTCACTAAACAATAATAACAACCAACAATCCATTATTTCTCTGCGTGAAGCACTTCAGGAAGTGGCTAATATCGCAATGGGTAAAGCAGGCGATTTACTCGCTCGATTATTAAATGTTTTTGTTTCATTACCGATTCCCAATGTAAACACACTTGAACCAAGCGAGTTATACATGGCATTAAAATCTATTGCTCATGACTCGAGTGTTTCTGCGGTATCGCAAGGATTTATAACCTCTGGTATCGGTGGTGAAGCGATTATTATCTTCCACGATTCGAACTTCACCGATATGGCTAAATTGCTTAATTATCAAGAAGCAGTCAATGACCATATCCAAATAGAGGTCATGAATGATGTTTCAAATATCCTTATCGGTGCTTTTTTAAATGGATTAGCTGAACAGCTGGATATTCACTTTAGCCAAGGGCAACCAAATATTTTAGGACAGCATTGTCAGGTTGATGATTTAATTAAAGAAAGACAAAGCCACTGGCGAAAAACATTAACGATTGAAGTAAATTATCGCATTGAAAATTACAATATAAAATGTGATTTGTTACTCTTATTTACAGAAGACTCAATCGAAACTCTAACCAATAAAATAGGATACCTCTTAGACTAATGAGTAATAGTATTGAACTGAAAGATATTCATTGGCTAGTGGATATGGTGCAAAACATCGATGTTGGCCTTGTGGTACTCGAACTCGACCTCAAGGTCAAAGTATGGAATGGTTTTATGGAAAATCATTCCGGCTTAATTGCAGCCCATGTTGTCGATAAAGACTTAACTGATTTATTTGAAGAACTTCCCATCACGTGGTTAAAACAGAAAATTAATAGCGTTTGTTTATTAAAAAATAAAGCATTTACCACCTGGGAACAGCGCCCATTTGTATTCAAATTTAAAAGTTATCGCCAAATCACCAGTAGTGCTGAATTCATGTATCAGAATGTCACATTCCTGCCGTTAACTGATATAGCAGGCAAAGTGACACAAGTCTGTATGATAATTTACGACGTCACCGATGTCGCGCTCAACAAACAAGCCTTTCAAGAAGTAAATGGGAAGTTGGAAAAACTAAGCCAGATGGATAGGCTGACTAATTTATATAATCATGAACATTGGCGCGGATGTTGTGCCAAAGAATTTAAACGCCAAACTCGAACCAAACAACCCGCTTCACTTATTATGTTTGATATTGACCACTTTAAAAAAGTAAATGATAACTATGGCCACCCCTTCGGCGATGAAGTTATTATTGGTGTGGCAGACTGCTTACGTCATAATATGCGAGAAACGGACCTAGCTGGTCGCTATGGTGGAGAAGAATTCACTCTTCTGCTAGTCGATACTAATTTGGAAAATGCAAAATTAGTTGCAGAACGACTTCGAATTGCCATTGAAGAGCACCCTTTTGTATATCAAAATAAACGTGTGAAGGTGACGGTAAGTTTAGGCATAGCAGAAATCACGAGTAATATTCCTGATTATAAAGCATGGATTAAAATGGCCGATTTAGGGCTCTATATAGCCAAAGATACAGGTCGTAATAAAATTGGCATTAGTGAACATTAAACGAATACAAATTAACATACCTTCTACATAATCGTCGGTATGTTATCGTAATTTAATGTATCAATTAGAAACTTCCCCTACTTAACGGAACTCATCATTTTAATGACGTATAAAAAAACAGCACCGAAGTGCTGTTTTTATTAAAAGTATTCTCTTTCTTTTATTAGTTTAAACCTAGTTTCTCTAGCTCTTTTGCAACAACTTGTGGAGGAAGAGGAATGTAACCATCTTTCTCAACAATTGCTTGTCCTTGTGTAGAAAGAATCATTTTAACAAACTCGCCTTGTAATGGAGTCAATGGTTTATTTGGCGCTTTGTTAACGTAAACCCATAGGAAACGAGAAAGTGGGTATTTACCGCTTACGGCATTTTCTAAAGTCGCTTCAACAAATGGACCTTTCTTAGATAAAGGAACTGCACGAACACCAGCGACTTTATAACCAATACCAGAATAACCGATTGAATTCAAAGATGATGCAACTGATTGTACAACAGAAGCCGAACCTGGTTGTTCATTAACAGAATTTTTGTAATCACCTTTACATAATGCATGGTCTTTAAAGTAACCGTATGTACCCGATACTGAGTTACGACCAAATAATTGAATATCTTTATTTGCCCAGCTTCCCGTTAGACCAACATCCGCCCAACGCGTCGCATTTTTGTCTGCACCACATTTTTGAGTTGCAGAGAAAATCGCATCAACTTGGCTAATTGTTAACCCTTCAATTGGGTTATCTTTGTTTACAAATACAGCAAGTGCATCGATTGCAACGCGAATTGGAGTTGGTTTGTAACCATAATGTTTTTCAAAAGCTTCAATTTCTTTTGACTTCATTTTACGGCTCATCGGACCGAACTGAGAAGTACCTTCAGTTAATGCTGGAGGAGCAGTAGAAGAACCTGCAGCTTGAATTTGGATGTTAATGTTAGGGTAGAAATCTTTAAAATCCTCTGCCCAGAATGTCATTAAGTTTGCTAAAGTATCTGAACCAACAGAAGATAAATTTCCTGAAATACCACTTACTTTCTCGTAAGTTGGCATTGTTGTATCGGCTGCAGATGCACCAACAGTAAATAAAGTGGCTGCGCCTAGTGTAACTGCTGTAGCTAACGTTTTAAGTTTCATTCAAAACTCCATAATAATCATTAATTAAATTTGTATATTTTATTAGTGTATTAATAAAATTTTAGTTACGCCTCCTTGGCGACTGCAGCTAATATGCACCATTTATATGACACTTTAATGACAGACTGAAATAAAAAAAGGCTTATTATGAAATTTCATAATAAGCCTTTTTACAAATAATAATTTTAATTACTTATTAAAACGTCTCACCAGTAACAGAGGTAAAGCAAAAATCCATAACCAAAAACTTGCTCCTCCAGAACGTTCATAACTGTCGTCATCATCATCAGTATTTAATAAATCTGAATCCCAACAATTTGGACTATCATCGGGAGAAGATACAGACGTATTACGAGTTAATTTTAACATGACTTCAGTTGCATTAACTTCATCTTGATAATCATCATCCGTATCATATTTCCACCCTTCAGCAAGCACATAATATTGACCATCAGCATCAGCATCACTGATGACTCGTGCACTACGAATTTTATATAACGGCGAAGTAACTACGCCATCATCGTCTTCAGTACAAATCAAATCATTAATAAACCAGCTTTCATCGTTATCACTACTGTCAGTTCCATTATCATATAAGAAAGCAGATTGCGTTCTAGGCATACCACCTGTTACCGGATGGGTCTGATCATAATCATCAGCCTTACCCACAATAAATCCGCTTTCATTGATATCATAGGCGCGACTATTGGCACCGGTTTTAGAACTGCTGTCACCATCATTTTTTTGTTCTGTTGTTAATACTTTTTTATTTTTTAATGGAAAATCAATCTCTTCAGTATCAAGATCATAAACAAAAAATTCTGTTGGTTTATTCACCGATTTAGCAGCACTGTATTCTCGATTACCGATCACCATTACATCATCATCGTCACCATCAGTTATAGCAAGTGCCCAACTATTATAAATAGTATCGCCATCATCATCATCGACATCATCAACGGCATCGGTTAATTCAACGGGTACTCCGTAGTAAATATCACCGCCACTATAGACAGTTCCGCTTTCATCAGCATAAACATTGTCACTCGTATCGTAGGAATCATCGCCGTTATCATCAAAGTAAGGCGTCATAATAATTGCACGTTGACGTCCTCCCGTTGCACTGGAACTTTTTTCAAATGTCGAAACACCAACTGCAATACCCGATGCGTTAATATCTAATGCACTCGCACTATAGGTAATATTTGAATCATCGTTATCTTCATTGTCATCTAGCCATTCGCTAGCTAATTCAAATCCTGTTAATTCAACATCGGCTGTTGAACTAACATTGACGTTTGATGAACTATCAATAATTTCCCAAGCCCAAGCCTGTGTATCAAATCCCGAACAATAAACTAAATTATTCAATGTACCTTCTTCGTCATCATCATAATCATCGAAACCGTAACAATAATTATAATAATCTTGCACATCGTCATCATCGTCATCTTCTGGATAGGAGATGCTACTTGCACCAACAACAAGCGTTGTTGTGTAATCATCAATAGTGACTTCCTTTACTTTATAAGCACTACTCAAACCACCATTTGCATCATCTGCATCGTCATCGTCCGTATCTTCATAAAAATCGGGCAACAAAGACGTCACATAATCACTATCGCTATATTTAATAAATGCTCGACGCACGAAATCACGTTGATATTCACTATCATCGGAAGAATATGAATAAGCATCTGTAGAAAAACCGACTACAAATTGATCATCGCCATTATCTCCCATCACATCAGTGACTTTAACGTCGGTATCATAATCACCTTCGTCATAGGGTAAAATCGACGTATTATCATTATCGTAGGTTGTTGTATCAATACCCGTATCTGAATCAGTTGTTGTACTATCAACGTCACCTGTATCTGATGTATTAATGACATTCGCCATCATGTAACTGCTGTAATCGTCATCGGGGGCATCTGCAAGCGCATTTCGCCACGCTTGATATGCATTTTCATAACTCAACGCATCGGTGTCTTCAGAACCATAAAACTCTAGATCACAAAACACATCGGCATATTGACAGCCACGGTTGAAAGTAAAAGGCAATCCCATATCAATATCTCGAGACAGCAGAGATTTCATTGAATAAGTACCGATTAATGACCCATCATCGGAAATTGCTGAAGGATATGGACCATAGTTAGCATCGGTCGCCTCAACATTAATTTCTTCAACACTAAAATAAGGATCTGTTGAGGCCCAACTACTTGTTGCCATAACTAAGCTAAGACTTGTAATAGCTATTCTAAATCTCATTTAAGCACTTTCTCCGTTTTTAAACTCTTCCAACTCTTCCCAACGCAGAAACGCATCTTCAAGTTGTTGTTCTGTATCAGCTAACTCAGCTAAGAATTTATCTGCATCATTTTTAGATTTATTAAAAAACTCAGCAGTATTAATTGTTTCTTGAAGTGAAGCCACCTTGGTTTCTAATTCTTCTAATAATCGAGGTAAACCATCAAGTTCAAGTTGTAATTTATAAGATAGTTTTTTCTTAGCTGTTGCTTTAGCCGGCGTTTTATCTTTTTTTACTTGCGCCTTAGCATCACTAATAACTGGTTGTCTTGCTTCTTCGCTCTGCGCTTTATGGCGAACAGCATCACTATAGCCACCAACAAATTGATCAATGTTGCCATTACCATCAAAAAACCAAGTATGGGTTACCGTATTATCAACAAAACTACGGTCGTGACTCACCAGTAATAACGTGCCTTGATAGTTAGCAAGTAACTCTTCTAATAATTCCAAGGTTTCGACATCAAGATCATTGGTTGGTTCATCGAGGATTAATAAATTATTGGGTTTTAAGAAGATTTTGGCTAATAACAATCGGTTCTTTTCGCCACCCGAAAGTGCTTTAACCGGAGTTCGCGCACGAACAGGATGAAATAAGAAGTCCTGCAAATAGCCTAACACATGACGTTTAAGGCCATTTACCTCAACTTCTTGCTTACCTTCAGCAAGGTTATCCATCACCGACTTTTCAGGATCTAAGGTATCACGGTATTGATCGAAGTAAGCCACTTCCAATTTTGTTCCACATTTAACAGTGCCTTTATCTGGTTGTAATTGATCTAAAAACAGTTTTAAGACTGTACTTTTACCACAACCATTTCGTCCAACTAACGCAATTTTATCACCACGCATAATCGTGGTAGAAAAGTCTCTAACAATACATAAATCGTCATAACTGTAAGCAACATTTTCTGCTTCGAAAATGATTTTCCCGCTTCGACTGGCAACATCAATATTGATTTTTGCTTTACCTTGCACATTAAGACGCTCGGAGCGTTCATTACGTAATGCTTTTAACGCACGCACACGCCCTTCATTACGGGTGCGACGCGCTTTAATCCCTTGACGGATCCATTTTTCTTCAATCGCTAACTTACGATCGAATTCAGCATTTTGTTCATCTTCAACACGCAACGCTTCTTCTTTCGCAATTAAATAATCATCATAGCCACCAGGCCAGGAACTTAAATTACCACGATCAATATCAATAATACGGGTGGATAAACGACGAATAAATTCACGGTCATGGCTAATAAAAACAATCGAACCTTGAAAACTCATTAAAAATTGCTCTAACCATTCAATAGTACCGACATCAAGGTGATTGGTTGGTTCATCGAGCAACAATAAATCCGGATCATTAACCAGCGCTTTTGCTAGTGCCACTTTACGCAGCCATCCACCAGAAAGAGAATCCAATTTCGTTTCAGGGCTAATTGCCAAGCGATCCAAAATTTGATTAATTTTACTGTCTAACTGCCATGCATCTAATTGATCGATCTGTTCTTGTAATTTTTGTAATTTATTTAATTCTTTTTCACTGCAGTCTTCAGCAATAACCGCTAATTGATGGTTATAATTTTTCAAGACCTCGCCGGCATTCTCCATTCCTGAAGCAACAAAGTCATAGGCACTCATGGTATTTGCAGTTGGAGGATCTTGCTCAAGGCGGGCGACTTTGACATCGTTGTTTATCAGTAAACTACCGTCATCTAACTGAATTCGGCCATCTAATACTTTTAATAGGGTAGATTTACCCGCACCGTTTCGCCCAACTAAACAAACGCGTTCATTTGCTTCAATGACCAAGTTGGACTTATCTAATAATGCGCTATCACCGAAAGCTAGCTCTGCGTTATGTAAAGTTAATAATGCCACGTCAATACTCTTTTTATTGTTAAAATCTGACGCCATTATCCTATTAGGTAACGGCATTCAGTGAATTTAAATTAGGATTAATTATGCTTGGTTAGGATCCAGCACTGATGAATTTTACTGTTACGTTTGAAATCTTCAGGAATCGATGCCTGGCTAATATCTTTAATGTAAAAACCTAAGGCTTTAATTGCTTCGACGTCCAGTTTAAAGCCACGTTTATTATTGGAAAAAATAATTTCCCCTTCTAAATTTAAACGCTCACTTGCCGACGTTAATAATTCAACATGATCATCTTGCACATCAAAAACATCTTTCATACGTTTTGAGTTAGAAAATGTCGGTGGATCAATAAAAATCAGATCAAATGTTTCATGGGCATGTTGTAACCATTTAATACAATCCTGTTGAATAAATTCATGATTTCCCTTAATACCATTCTCCGCAAAATTATCTTCTCCCCATGCCAAATAGGTTTTAGACATATCAACACTGGTCGTTGAACGCGCCCCCCCTAGTGCAGCATGCACGGAAGCCGTTGCTGTATAACAAAATAGATTAAGAAAATCTTTGTCTTTCGCCATTTTAGCGATGCGTAAACGGGTTGGACGATGATCTAAAAATAACCCCGTATCTAAATAATCCTGAAGATTAACAATTAATTTTGCTTGTCCTTCATGAACGACTAAAGACTGCTTTTTACTGTCTAATTTTTCATACTGTTTACGCCCTTTCTGACGCTCACGTACTTTAATCACAAGCTTGTCATCATTTAAATCCAACATATAACGCACCGTGGAAACAACATCAAGAAAACGACGTCGTACCTTACCCGCATCAATTTCCTTTGGCGCACGATATTCTTGAATAATGATGTAATCACCGTAACGATCAATGGCAACATTATATTCGGGTAAATCCGCATCGTACATGCGATAGCATTCTACATTTTCACGTTTTGCCCACTTTTCTAAACGCTTCAGATTTTTAGTTAAACGGTTAGCAAAAGCTTCAGAATAGATAGCAGGTTTAATCTGTTTCGCTTCTTTAAAGACAATTTCCGATTCGCTTTCTTGTCCCATTTCAAATTGATCATCGCCACGCCCCATTGTCCATGGATTTAGTGGCTCATTAGTGGGAGTTTCTAGTACCGGTTTCTGTTCAACATTACGCTTTGCCGATATACGATAATTTTTTAATACACATTCAATGGGGCCATTAAAGAATTTAAAACTTTTCGCTGCACGCATACCTAAACAGCTTAATAGCTCAGTATCCATTGCGAACATAGCCAAATTCCATCCAGCAAAAGCATCCTTAAAATGATGGCCTAATTCAGTATAAAGCGTGATCGTGTCACTAAAGCCACCTAAACGTTCACCGTAGGGTGGATTACTGATAATCATCCCAGTTTCTAACTCTTCCGGCGGCATAACTTTTTTAGCATCGGTAACAGAAAATTCAATCAATTCTGCGACACCTGCTCGTTGTGCGTTTTTACGGGCAATTTCGATCATTTCTCGACTAAGATCCGATGCATAAAAGCGAGTATCACATTGATTAATTGCTCTTTTACCATAGACCTGTGCCGATGTTTTTAAGGTCTTCCAGCATTCATCGTCGTGTTTTTTCCAGCTTTCAAAACCAAAAGTCTGACGTAGAGAGCCAGGCGCAATATTCAACGCCATCATAGCCGCTTCAATAATTAACGTACCGGAACCACACATCGGATCAAGTAACGCTTCTCCCTGCCAACCACTACGTTTAACAATCCCAGCCGCTAAGGTTTCACGTAATGGAGCTTCGCCGGCAATAGTGCGATATCCACGAAGGTGTAATGGAGAACCAGAAAGGTCTAAATAAATAGTCGCCTTATCTTTCCATAATCGACCATTAAAACGAATATCTGCATCGCGTTTTTCTACACTCGGACGTTGGTCGAATTTTTTACGAAAACGATCAACAATTGCATCTTTTATTTTTAAAGCACCGAATTGTGTGTTTCGGATCTCATCGTTACTACCAGAAAAATCAATCGAAAAGGTTTTATCGACATCAAAATGTTCTTCCCAAGGAATTGTGCTACAGCCCATATAAAGATCGAGCGAGTCTAATACTTTGAATTCATTTAATTTTAGTAATACGCGAGATGCAAAACGAGACCACAAACAAACTTTGTACCCCTGCTCTAAAGTGCCATCAAAAGTCACGCCACCATTCATTTGTTTGGTATTTTCAATACCCATTTCTTTTAGCTCAACTTCAAGCAGTGGGGCTAAACCTTTGGCGGTTGGAATAAAGTAACTTAACATAAAGACTCTCAGCAATAATAAGGGGAATAAACAGCGCGTATTATACTCAAACCACTTGGAAATGCGAGCTTCAGCGCAAGTCACGGTAAATAGAGTAATATACGAAAAAAGAAGAAAAATAGAAGGATGATTTTTACATATAAGAAAACCGTTTTTTAAAGTCTACATTTTTATTTTCTGTAAAAACATGAAAGGTTTTATCAACAACAATTTTTTTATTTAATTCAATGGTCATACGCCACGGGCCACATTTATCATCAATAGGAGCCCAAATAGTATCACCCAAATAAAAATCCCAATCATTGTTTTTAATCTGTACTTCACCAGTAAAAGCGGCGCATAACTGCCCTTCCTTATTCGAAATATTAGGATGGTCAATGCAATAAAAAATTTTATTACCACGTGCATGCTTGATATTAACTGTCAAACCAAATTCAATATCTATTTCAGCAGGTATATCAGTCGTAAATGTTTTAATCGTCGGCAGTGCTTTAGATTTTGAATCCCAATGTTCATAAATGCCGTAGGTTTGTAATTTAATAACTGGTTTTTGTTTAGCCATTTTAGTTTTTATTCCTTATAAATAGGCATGAATTAATCTCAGGTAAAAAACAGTGAACTTAATTTAAGGAAATTCTGGCAAAAAAAAAGCTTCAACATAAGTTGAAGCTTTTTTCTGGAATTGGTGCCCGGAGACGGACTTGAACCGTCACGCTCAGAAAGCGAGGGATTTTAAATCCCTTGTGTCTACCGATTCCACCACCCGGGCGGATTACTTAAGTCTTTCTAAGTAAGTGCCGCGTATTGTATAGAAGTTTACTTGAAGCACAAGCACTTATATTAAAATAATCGGTTAAAAGTGGTTAACTGCTTAAAAACAAAACAACCTGGTTAATTAACTTCCACTTAGATAATAGATCAAATGTTTTAGGGCAACTTATATTCGGTTAATTGAATACAAAATAGATGTGCTTACCACTTTACTCTCTCAAAATGAAAACATTGACATCAAACGGTCATATACCCGTTACCAATCAAGATGCGTTTATCAGTCACTAGCTCGGATACCAAGGCAAGGCGTAACATGATGACCTTTCGAGCGATTAACTGCGTTAATCCTCTATCGGTAGATGTAAAAACAAGACTTTACATCTTTAATGGCTAGTCCTTATCGAATGTTATAACGCAGTATTGCCATGGTTTATAAGAAACGAGCTAGTGACCCACAGGGCAAGACGAGAGGCAAACATCTTCGTTGTTATAAAGTCTCGATTTAACCCGTTAGATCTTCACCTTTATGCCTAGAATCTGCTCACCTCTCGTCTTGCTGATTTCTGCATCTTGAATGGTAACGGGTATATTAATGGTGTTAAATCTGGGTTGCTTTTTTTGAATAGCTTTTCTATACATAAAGCATACACCGATTAAATCTCTATCATATGCTTAAAATCTGCTGATCTTACAATTAACTGATTTTTACATATTGAATTGATTCTGATATATAAAATGCTTATTCCATTAGGGTAATTTACAAATGAAAAATAATCACAATCATCGTGGTCAATATCATTCATCAATAGGTGATTCAGCTGAGCATCAAGAAGATGCGGATTGGTATGATCAAGAAGATATGATTCATGCAAAGAAAAAACATCAGAGTCACCGAGATCGTCATCAGAACCAAAAACGTCGAAATTTAAATGAGCAATCACATTAACACGGTATAGAAGATTAAAATATTAACATGATTGTTACTCAAAGCATTGAGGAGCATTGCGCCCCTCAAATGTTAAAGCAGAAGTTAATCTTCAAATAATGGCATTTTCTTAATATATTGTGTTAGCAATACGATACGCATCCCATTAACACGACCTTCAATATGTTCAGGATTATCAGTTAATCCAATATTACGAACGGGTGTGCCGCGTTTAGCCGTAAAATTACCGCCCTTCACATCAAGATCTTTAATTAATGTTACGTTATCACCGGCTTCTAAAATCGTACCATTTGAATCACGTGTTGGAGGTGTTTCTTCAATATTATCAGCAGCAACACCATAGTCAGCCCATGCTTTCGTTTCATCTTCCATATACATCATATCAAGAAGATCCTGCGCCCAGCCTTCGGTAGTCGCAAGACGAGTCAATAATCTAAACGCCGTTACCTGAACAGCGGGAACTTGACTCCACATACTGTCATTTAAACAACGCCAGTGGTTATTATCCATCTCTGTTTGTTTTTCAATTTGAGACAGACAGGTTTCACATACCAAAACAGACTTATCTGAATTAGGCTCTTTGACAGGTGGCACCTCGAATACAGATAAATTGTCAGTTGCACCACATAATTCACAGGATGAATTGCTTCTTTCTAATAACGCTTTTTTGATTGGCATGTATTAACACCTTAAAAATTGGGGGATAAAAATCCGCGCTATTATGCACTTTTTTTATAATAAAAAAAAGCACCGGGGAATCCCAGTGCTTAAGGAGCGTGGTTATTACGCATTGTGCTTAATCACAAATACTATCTTCTCCCTCAGTTTCGAGATAAATCGCATTTAACAATGAGTAATCTGAATCGTCATTGTAATCTTGATCCAAAGATTTCAGCATGACTCCCCCAGCATAGGTTTCCGCATAGGCCGTTTTTTCAACAACGGTTGGAATCGCATTAAAATAATAGGTAATACCGTCAATTGATGCTTTGTCATCATCATCGCAAGCAAAGGTTGATTTATCACTTTTTTCATCAACAATATCGAAATAATCTTCAGTATCAGCATCTTCACTTGTACCGAAAACAGGAATACTCACCACCAGTTTATTCTGAATTAAACAACGATCAGTCCAATAATCAATGACATCTAAAAAGTCATCCGTTGTCAGATAGAGGCCATCGTCATCGTCTTCACCATCGTCATTATTAGTATTGAAACCTTTGACATTAACAAAATCAACATAGTCAAATACATCGCTATCAATCACATCGGCGTAATCTTCTTCTTCGTTGAGCCCAGATAACACTTCGATAGTAAAAGTAAGCCCTTCATCGTCTAATTCATCCGATAACGCTTCAACTAAATCTTCAAAGAGTTCACCTTCATCGTCATCTTCTGGATATTGCCAACTTAAATCGATACCGTCTAAATCATATTCTTCAGCAAGATCAATAATATTATCGATAAAATCATCGGTAAGGTCGTCATCCCCCGCAATGGTTTCTAAATTACTACTATTGCTTGTGCCACCGATTGAAAAGAAAACCTCAACACCATCATCTTGCAGATCACCAATAATATCTTTTAAATCGTCACTATCATCAACATCCGAAAGCGTACCATTAGAATTAACATCAAAAGAGCCATCTGAATTAACGTAGATATAACCAAAAATAAGATGTGTCATTTGTATGTAATCTATGTCGTTATCGCTATCTGCAATATCTTCTAAATCATTAATATCTGATTCAATCCAATACGCAACTTGCTTAAAATCAACATCGGTTGTATCTTCATCACAACTTGAATCCGTATCCCAATAGTCATCTGAAAAAATGCCATCACAGGCCGACAGACTAAAAATCAAGAGCAAGCCAACGACTATTCTTATCTTTCCTAGGAAAGTATTTTTTATATTAAGCAAACCCTTCATCCTTATTAATAATATCACTTACCATAAGTCTCTAAGCACGTTAAGATACCGACTTAAACACTCACTCACCCATTAGGTATAATTTATGAATGAAATACTTACGATTGCAGAAGAAACGCTGGTTTTGCATCGTCATCCGAGAATTAAAAATGAGACACTACAAGCATGGGATTCTGCGGATGAATATCTAATCAACTACTTCAACGAAAACCAACTTGCCAAACATCTTAATGACGATGGGCAATTATTGTTAATTAATGATGGTTTCGGTGCATTAAGTTGTTATTTTCAAACATTTAATCGTACCGTTATTTCTGATTCATATTTATCGCTCAACTCAATCAAACTCAATATGCAGCGTAATAATTGCCCTGAAGATAATATTCTACTACAGGATAGTCTGCAAGAATTCCCAAGAAATGTGCAAGTTGTATTGATTAAGGTCCCCAAAACACTTTCTCATTTAGAATATACATTACAACAACTTAGTAAAGTTATTTCCAAGGAAACCATTATTGTTGCAGCGGGCAAGGTCAATATGATCCATTCTTCGACGCTGCAATTATTTGAAACCTATATTGGCTCGACTAAAACATCACTTGCAAAGAAAAAATCTCGATTAATTTTTAGTCTCGTTGATCAAGTCGATATTCCGGAAAAAGAAATTCCATTAACTTGGGAAATTGAAAAGCAGGGTTGGAAAATTCATAACCATGCAAATGTATTTTCGCGTAATCACCTTGATATCGGTGGTCGTTTTTTAATGGATAATTTACCAGAGGGTGACTTTTCAAAAGTTGTTGACCTTGGGTGCGGTAACGGTGTTGTCGGCATGGCGGCATCTGAAGCTTACCCAAAGGCACAAATTACCTTTATCGATGAATCCTATATGGCAATCGATTCCGCACGCATCAATATGTTAAAAAACTTACCTGAAGAACAAACAGAACATGCACGCTTTGTGGTGAACAATGGGTTAGTTGGCTTTAAAGCTGGCTGTTATGATCTAATTTTATGTAACCCGCCTTTTCACCAACAACAAGCTATTACAGACCAAATTGCTTGGAGTATGTTTAATGACGCTCGCTTCTGCTTAGTTGAAGGTGGGGAGTTGGTGATTGTAGGTAATCGTCATTTAGATTACAAAGATAAGCTAGAACGTATTTTTGGAAACTGCGAATTAGTCACTGAAAATAAAAAGTTTGTTATTTTACGTGCTGTAAAAGAATACTAAATGTGATCCAGTAAAACGACAAAGGCAGCTAAATAAGCTGCCTTTTAATTTTATATTAGATATTAAATATAATTTGCAATTTTTTTAACCAATTCAGGTCCATTATAAATAAAGCCAGAATAAATTTGGACTAGACTTGCACCAGCATCAATTTTCTCTTTTGCTGCAATCACACTATCAATACCACCCACACCAATAATTGGAATTTCACCTTTTAAATGTGCTGCGAATTTACCAATAACCACTGTACTTTTGCTTTGAACAGGACGACCACTTAAACCGCCAGCTTCAGAGGCATGAGACATGCCTTTAATTATTTCTCTGTCTAATGTGGTATTCGTTGCGATTAAACCATCAATTTTATATTTTAATAATGCATTCGCAATAGATTCAATTTCTTCATCGCTCAAATCGGGGGCCACTTTCAACGCAAGGGGAACATATTTGTTGTATTTTATTTTTAGCTCACCTTGGCGTTCTTTTAATGCTGCAAGCAACTCTTCGAGCGCCTCACCATATTGCAACGTTCTTAGTCCAGGCGTGTTTGGCGAAGAAATATTAACCGCAATATATCCTGCATGTTGATAGACTTTATTCATGCATTTAAGATAATCATTTTTCCCCTCTTCAACAGGAGTAGAAAAGTTTTTACCAATATTAATCCCAATAACGCCTTTATAATGGCTATCTCTTACATTCGCGATTAATTCATCAACACCGTTATTATTAAACCCCATTCGGTTAATAATGCCTTCCGACTCTAAAACACGAAACAAACGAGGCTCTGGATTACCAGGCTGTGCGACAGGGGTAACGGTACCAATTTCAATATGGCCAAATCCCATCGCACCAAAGCCATCAATACATTCACCATTTTTATCTAATCCGGCTGCTAAACCAATGGCATTTGGAAAGGTCAATCCCATTACCTTAATTGGTCTGTGTTGTACTTTTTGTCGATAGAATAATTCTAGAAAAGTACCCGAGGTTAACTTCAGCATTTTAATGGTTAAATCATGTGCTTTTTCTGGATGTAACTTGAAAAGACAACTACGCATAATGCGATAAAACATAATAAAATCCCTATTAGTAACGTGAATATAAATTGCGGCGATTATATCTGTTTATAGGAGGAAATTGAACTAAAAAGAGGAGGTATTATTTAATGAGAACGGATCCTTTCATTAATCTTCAACCTTTAATTAACAACCATGTTTTGATAAGCATGAACACGATTTCGCCAGCCCTTTAGCCAACGAGTTTCATCTCGAGGCGCATTTTTGACTCGGCGAGTTAACACTTCATCAGCAGACAAACCAAAAGCACGTAATGGGTTTTCATATTGCTCAGGCATGGTTAAAAGCACTTGTTTTAACCCCCAACCTTGCCCCTGATAGCGCTCTTTTGAAGAAATACCTTCGCCTTTAAAGTTAATATAATCTAACAGGGTAAACAGACCCGCAGTTGTTGCTGTTAGTTGTTGAATATTCGCTTTAATTTTTTGCTGTTGCCATTGTTCACTCGATTCAATTATTTCAGGAATTGCATTCTCTAGGCGTAAAATAATAAATTTAACTTGGATATCAAGATGTTCGCTTAAAAATATCCGTAAACCTTTTAATTGTGGTTGTTCGAAGACTTGATAAAATTGTTCACGGGAATGCCAAGGTGCAAATGATGCTTTATCAATCCAATAGGGTAACGTCACATTATTTGCTTTAAAAAAATCCAATAACGCTGGAAACTGCTCTTTAAAAGGCCCCTTTTTATTTTCAGGATACCAAATAAAATGCCCTAACCCCAGCGAAGGAAAGTCTTCCCCTCGATTCCAAACGGTTAAGTGGTCTAATTTATTTTGACCTTCATTTTTCCAAATCAACAAACCTAGTTCAGATAATTGTTGATCGGTAAGATCGATTTTATAAGGGAGACTGTTTACGAATAAACTGGTGAACAGAAATGTAAAAAATAACACAACACGAAACATAGATAGCCAACGGTATTTAAACAACAAAATGAAAACTCATGCTCTCTATAATTGCATCACGTTTTTCCTGCACAGATACTTTTTGATAGGCTTCCAACGCACCACGTTGCTTGAAATTTGGTTGATCGTATCCCAAACCGTTATCCAACGCATCCTTTTGCTTTTCGGATAATACCATCGAGAAATCAGCGGCTTTGGCTTTTTTTGTAACGGGCACAATTTCGCTAACACTGGCCTGTGGCGTTTTTTTCAGAATCGCCACTTTGCCGGTATTAATCGGAGCCGTCATTACATTAGTATTATTTTGTATTGCCATTAATACTCCAGCGGATCAAAAATCAACGTCACTTACTCTCTTCCAGGTAATTTTTTCCATGTTACTTTATCACGTAAATAAACGGGTGTCGCTAATTCTGGTGCGACGGTTTCCTTATTAACAACGCTATGCATAGCCTGAACAAGCATGTATTTTGCATTTGGAAACTCAATATCTAATTGCTTGGCGGCATTGAAATACTCAACCAATGCGGGATAGGCCTTCCACCCAGTCCCCACTAAAACAGAGTCAGGCTCCACATGTAAACCTAACGCCAATAAATCGTCAGGTTTGATAACCACTTCTTGATCGACAACCGTCATTAAGTCGTCAACCAAACAATAATGAGCAAAATAAACTTCGCCCATTCGTGCATCAATTGCGGCATAAACATGCTTAGCCTTGTTGCTTTTATAGGCTTCCTGAGACATTGCTTGTAAAGTAGAGACGCCAACAATCGGTTTTTCTATTCCATAGGCTAAACCTTGAGCAATACTAATGCCAATTCTTACCCCAGTAAAACTACCCGGACCTCGACCATAGGCAATCACATCCATATCCGAAAGCGTTAAACCAGACTGTTTAATTACTTGTTCAATTGTCGGCAATATTTTTTGAGTATGTTCTCGAGGTGCGAGCATAAAATGATCGCTAATTATTTGTTCGCTTTCTGTTGAACAAAGCACTGCAACCGAACACGCTTCCGTTGAAGTATCGACACATAAAATATTTACTGCTTGAGACATAGTTAACCTATTTATACATTTAATTATTATGTTGTGGATTTTAACCCATTTTTAGAAAAGCTTATACGCCTTCAATCAATTTGCTTTAAAAATTCAATCGCATTATCTAAATTTCTAGTTCTTGGCATACTCGGCAAACTATTCAAAAATAAACTACCGTAGGGACGCGTCACTAAGCGATTATCACAAACTATCACCACGCCTTTATCTTGCTCTGCTCGAATCAAACGCCCAATCCCCTGTTTAAAGGTTATGACTGCTTGGGGGAGCTGCACATCAGAAAAAGGATCTTTTCCCTTTAATTGTGCATCTTCAATTCGTGCTTTTAGTAGAGGTTCATCGGGAGAAGCAAAGGGAATTTTATCGATAATCACACAAGACAACGCTTGCCCTCGAACATCAACACCTTCCCAAAAACTTCCCGTGGCAACTAATAATGCATTTCCCTGACTGACAAATTCATCTAATAACGCCTGTTTACTTTTCTCTCCTTGCAATAAAACGGGTAACGTTAAGGTTCGCCGAAAACCAGTCGCCAATTGATTCATCATGGCATGGCTGGTACACAAAAAGAAACACCGTCCTTTACTAGCACGAATAACAGGCGATAAACGCTCGACTAATTTTTCTGCTAACCCCGGCGTCCCCGGTTCAGGTAATAATCTTGGCACAACAAAGAGCGTTTGTTTAGCATAATCAAAGGGACTATTTAGCTGTAGACATTGACTATTTTGCAATCCCAGTAAATCAGTAAAGTGTTCAAAACGCCCTTTTACAGACAATGTTGCTGAGGTAAATACCCAAGCCGCCTCTTTTTTCTGACATTCTAACTGAAATCGCTGCGCTACACTGAGTGGCGTAATATTCAATGAAAAGTGTTGTTTTGTACATTCATACCAATAACTAAAACCACTTTCATTAACACTATTAAGCTTTTTGAATAATAAGGTAAATTGATTTAAACGATCAAAGCAGTGATCTAAGACTTCACTTTTTCCTAATAACTCACATACGACTTCATTTAAAAAATCCATCACTTGTAATAAACGCTGTGCATGTAATTCCATAATGCGGTCACGTGATTTATCGCGCCAACTTCCCGCGCCTTTATCCATCGCAAAAGCAAGACGAAAATCTAATGCCGCTGTACGTAATTGATCAGCAGCCTTAGACATTTGTTTCGCTTCTCGCATCTCAGTGCGATATACATAATCAATTTCTTTGGCTAATTCAATTAACTGACGGCTTGATAATGATTCACCAAAATACATACTCGCAATATCGGGTAATTGATGTGCTTCGTCGAAAATATAGACACCTGCTTCAGGTACTAATTCACCAAACCCCGTCTCTTTTACCGCTAAATCCGCGAAAAACAAGTGATGGTTAATAACCACTAAATCAGCTTCCATTGCTTTTTTACGTGCTTTAACAATAAAACAGTCATCGAAACTCGGGCATTCACGCCCTAAACAATTGTCATTATTGCTAGTAATAGACGGAATTATCGCAGCATCTTCAGCTAAGTTTTCGATATCGGCAATATCGCCCGTTTTTGTTTTTAATGACCAGTTTTTAATTTTAACTAATTCAACCTGAAGCGTTCTATCTTTATGTTTAGTTTCTAACATAAAACGATTTAATCGCTCATTACAAAGATAATTATTTCGCCCCTTTAACACACTCACTTTGCCCGTGAAGTTTGTCGTTTCAACTAGCAGGGGAAGATCCTTCGTAAATAACTGCTCTTGCAAGGCTTTACTTCCGGTCGATATTATTATTTTTGATCCGCTTTCTTTATCATAGGACAGTAAAGCGGGTGCTAAATAAGCAAAGGTTTTTCCTGTTCCCGTTTCCGCTTCGACCACCAGCTGTTGTTTTGTGTTAATCACATTCGCAACAGCCTTAGCCATTTCGACCTGAGCATCACGAGCAATAAAATGCGGCAGTTTTTGGCTTAATGCGCCAAAAGATGAAAAAAAAGATGAAATCAAAACAGGATACTCTTTGTAGTTAGATTAACTCGAGGTATTCTACGCGAAATCAGTACAATTAAAATGAGTTAAGTAAGGATGAATAAATTACATCACCTGCCAGGGCAATTAGGAATCGAATACAAAACTATTTCTGAGATGGTAACTATTTATTGCAAAGCACATCATCACGCTGATTCTATCCCCTGTGCTGAATGCCAATCATTTTTAGTTTATGCCAATGAAAAGCTCGATCGCTGCCCCTATGGACAAATTAAGCCGACCTGTAATAAATGCCCTATTCATTGTTATAAAAGTAATAGACGTGAACAGGCAAAGAAAATTATGCGTTATGCAGGCCCACGTATGCTGTTATGGCACCCCATTTTAGCACTTAAACATATTATAGGAGAACAACGTTCCATCCCTAGTCGAATCCCCCATACCGCGTCAAATCGGCACATTAGACATAAACATAAAAAGAAATAATACGAAAAATATTACAGCACGTAACAAGAGCGTGCATCCATAAAACAATAACTTTATCAACAAAAGTAAACCAAAGCTTCCTATCAAACGTATAGCTCACAATAGCGTGATAAATTTATGTAAATTATTGTAAATGAACCTACATCGCTTAATAAACCATCTATTATTGTTGGTGGTTGTAAAATTTATGTCATATACACGTTACGATATTAATATCTATTGCATCGTAATGAGTAGACAAAGCAACAAAACGGATCCTGTAATAGCAATAACCTAAATGGAGATTTTTATAATGAATTTAAAACTTTTAATCGCTTTTTCAACTCTATTCGCCTTATCAAGCGGAGCATCAGCACTTGAAGTCAAATTCACCGAGAGCGCATGGAATGGGAAAATCATCCCAGAGGGACAACAATGCCAAAAGTTTGGTGGTGATAATCCAATGACCCCCAAGTTAATGGTTTTAGATATTCCAGCTGGTTCTGATGCCATTGTGTTGGAATACAGTGATAGAGATTCTGAAAAAATGAATAATGGCGGTCACGGGATAATGAAATATTCCCTCACCTCTCCCGGTATGATGGTGCAAATTCCTTCTGTTCCCGGACATACTTTTTCACTACCGGATCGTTTTACTATGATGGAAGCTCATCGCAGCCCTGGTTGGGATATTGCCGGTGCTTATATGCCACCTTGTTCAGGTGCAAAAAATCATGAATATTACTTAACCGTTAAAGCCGTTAAGGGCGATCAAGTTAATGCTGAAACCGTTATTGAAATGGGTAAGTATTAATATTTATTTATAATTATCCGTAATAAGTGAAGTCAAATAATAATATCAATATGTTTTGCTTCACTTTTTTGCTCTCTATCCTCTTCTGAATCATTCTTTATTTCTTGTTTCCTTGCCTCTTTGTGCTTCAACGGCGTACTTTGTGCAATCATTTCAGGTGAAATATTATTTTTCCTATTTGATCCCTGATATTTTTTAATTGGTCGATTCGTTATTTTACTGTCATTAAATGGCTTAAATACATACGTTCGATTGATAAACTCTGTAATTAGATGCTGACTCATATCGCCTCCTTTACATACCTATTGTTCATTTTATCGGCAGATATGCATTTAACTTGAGTGATTCATATCAATCACCACCATTTAACAACCTGATAGTATGCTCTCCAATTTGAAAATATACCGGTACGATACAATATGTAAAAAATACCATATTAAATGGTATCAACCATCTATGTGTATTATGCATATTTACTATGATTAACTTTCACTTTATTCATGATAGATTCAGTTTTACACTTTAATAATTATCTTTCCCTATTTTGGAGTTACCTTATGTTTAAAGCACTTATCCTTGAGCAACAAGACAAAAAGACCACGGCAGATATTCGCCAAATAGATGAATCGATGTTACCCGAGGAGGAAGTTTTAATTGCGGTCGAGTATTCTTCGTTAAATTATAAGGATGGCTTAGCAATAACGGGTAAAGGCCGTATTGTGCGTCAATTTCCAATGGTGCCAGGCATTGATTTAGCAGGACAAGTTATTGAGTCTAAAGATACTCGCTATAAAACCGGTGATAATGTCGTTTTAACGGGTTGGGGCGTTGGTGAAGGCCATTGGGGTGGCATGGCAGAAAAAGCAAGCTTAAAAGCTGACTGGCTAGTTCCTTTACCTAACGGGTTAAGTGGGAAACAAGCCATGATGATTGGTACTGCGGGCTTAACGGGAATGCTATGTGTTCAAGCTTTAATTGATGCGGGTGTCACACCGGACAGCGGAGAAATATTAGTGACCGGAGCAAGTGGTGGTGTAGGTTCCGTTGCCGTGACATTATTAGCAACACTTGGCTATCAAGTCGTTGCCGTCACTGGCCGTATTACAGAAAATGGCGAGTTATTAAAACAGCTTGGTGCTTCTCGCGTCATTGAACGTAGCGATTTAGAAGAGCCTGCTCGCCCATTAGAAAAACAACTATGGGCAGGCGCGATTGACACTGCAGGGAGTAAAATTCTAGCAAAAGTACTATCGCAAATGGATTACAATAGCGCAGTGGCTGCCTGCGGTCTTGCTGCTGGTTTTGATCTTCCAACAACCGTTATGCCATTTATATTGCGTGGCGTTAAATTATTAGGCGTTGATTCAGTGGCATGTCCTTATGAAAAACGAGTTGCTGCTTGGAATCGTTTGGTTGAATTATTACCACAAAGCTATTATCAACAAGCCTGTAAAGAAGTTGCACTTGAGGAAGCGCCAGCAGTAGCAGAAGCCATCACCAATGGTCAAGTTACTGGACGCATTGTTATTAAACTATGAGTTAAGATTATTAAGACTTGTACCAATGTAAATAGAAATGGGTCTGCTGTGCAGACCTTTTTATTACAATAAACCTAATTGATATCCCCTTTCTTCCATTAATTTCCCACATTGTTCCTTTAATACATTTCTTAACCAAATTTGTGCAGTTGAATGATCGCAACGCGGATGCCAAATTAAAGAATATTCAAATGGATCAAATTCAAAGGGAAGCGGTTTAACAATAAGGCTATGTTGCTCTGCCACTAAATACGCTAAATCCGCAGGTACAGTGATAATTAATGGCATACTGTCGACAATCGCCAACGCAGCTTCTAAATGATATGCACGCAATACCGTTTTAGGCTTGGGGCAATCATTAATGGCATTATCAATCAACGCCTTAACGCCATCACTAATGGCAATTAATGCATGGGGGTACGCAAGGTAATCCGCTAGGGTTAATGCTTTCTTTGCTAAGGGGTGCGATTTAGATAACATGCAACATACACTTACGCGACCTAGGGTTTGTCGCTGTAATGGCTCCACCTGATGAATTAAGCGGCAAATAGCCATATCAGCACCATCCGAGGATAATTGACTGACCATTTGATCTTGTTGTAACGGAGGAAACTCAATGGTGATATGAGGTGCTTGCTCATAAATAGTCGGTAAGGCATAGGGTAAAATGGTTTGCATTGCGTAATCCGTCGTTGCAATAACAAAATGCTGTTTACACTGTTTCGGCTCAAAATTTGATGGTGAAAGTAACAGTCTTAATGATTCTAATGGCTGATTTAGAGCCTGACTGATTTCGATAGCTCGCTCCGTTGGCTGTAGATATTGTCCTTGGCGAATAAATAAAGGATCCTGCAATAACGCCCTTAATCGCCCAAGCACTCGACTCATAGCCGATTGACTAAGATTAAGGCGAATAGCGCTGCGACTAACACTCCCCTCTTCTATCAACACTTTTAACGCCACTAATAAATTTAAGTCACGTCGATAGACTTCTTCAAGTTCCATACTTCAAATCCATAATGATCAATACCCCATTAATTGTGAACAACAACCTGCAATGTTACTCACTCAACTCATCAACATATCCCTTGGGAGGAGGTGTCCACTCACGTTCAGACAAAGAGTGAATCCCTCTTTTATCTTTACCCATCGCATCGGCAATATGATCTTCAAGCTGCATAAATAATTTAATGTAATTATTGTCGACACGTTCTCCGCCAGCATCATCGGCCCAAGCTTGATAAAGCAATTCAGATTTTTGTTCCTCTACATTTTTATAGGTCGATTTTTGTTGCTCAACAAAATAAGGATGATGCCCAAGTGCACGCATTGTATGAGCACCTAATTCTAGCGCTGAGTGATAAGTTTCAGATTCAATAATATCCGCCCCAGCTTGCTTAAGTAAGTACGCATGCCCACGATCAAAGGAACGAGCAATAATTTTGATATTAGGATAACTATGATGAACATATTTCACTAATTCAACACTACTTTCTTGATTATCGATGGCAATAACAAAGGCCATTGCCGTTTCTATGCCTGCGGTATGGAGTAAATTGGGTTGTGTTGCATCACCAAAATAACTTTTTGTACCAATCTGACGCATTGCATCGACTTGATTAACTTGATGATCAAGTACGACTGTTTTAACACCATTGGCCACCAACATACGATTTATAATTTGGCCTACACGACCAATTCCAGCAATGATAACCGTGCCATGCTCATCCACCGTATCCTGCTCTCGATCATTGGATTTTTGTACAAAACGCGGTTGAATCATTTTATCAAAGAAAATAAATAACCCCGGCGTTAAGAACATAGAAAGTGCGACTACTAAAAATAATTTCTGTGTTAAATCTACGGGTAATACATGACTTTGTAATGTAAAACCAAGCAATACAAAACCGAATTCCCCTGCTTGTGCAAGACTTAAGGTTAATAACCACCTGTCACTGTTTTTAATCTTAAAAATCAATGCCAGCAGATATAATATCACCGCCTTAATCATAATAACGCCAAAGGTTAACGCGATAATTAAAAAGAATTCATTCCATAGGACTGAAAAATCGATACCTGCGCCGACCGTAATAAAAAACAACCCAAGTAGCAACCCTTTAAAGGGCTCAATATTAGACTCTAACTCATGGCGAAATTCACTATTAGCCATAACAACGCCTGCGAGGAACGCCCCTAATGCAGGCGATAAACCGACCAAACTCATTAAAGCGGCAATACCAATCACCAACATCAATGCCGTAGCAGTAAAAATTTCTCTTAAACCACAATTTGCCACAAAACGAAATAAAGGCCGACTTAAAAAATGCCCACTGATGGCAACAGCAGAAATAGATAAAATAATCACCAGTCCATAAGCCCAACCAGGCAATCCAGCAACTAAACTTAATTGTTCATGACTGTCCACGGTTGTCGCTAAATTGGCTGCTTGCTCAATTAATTCAGGAATCGCTAATAATGGAATAAACGCCAACATCGGAATAACTGCGATATCTTGAAACAGTAAAATAGAAAAAGCATTCTGCGCCCCGACGGTTTTACCTAATCCTTTTTCTTTGAATGTTTGTAATACAATCGCCGTTGAAGATAGAGAAAATATTAATCCAATGGTCAATGCAATCGACCAAGGTTGCCCGAAAAAGAGCGCAATTCCCATGACGGCAGCAATTGTCCCCCCTACTTGCAAGCCACCTAAACCAATCAAACGCAGTCGCATTGCCCATAACTTTTTCGGATCTAATTCAAGGCCGACCAAGAAAAGCATCATAACGACACCAAATTCAGCAAAATGCTGGATCGTCGTCGTTTCTTCACCGACCAAACCTATAATGGGCCCAATAACCACACCTGCAATGAGGTAACCTAATACGGATCCCAAACCAAATCGACTAGCAAGTGGGACAGCAATAACTGCAGCCGCCAGATAAATAAAAGCTTGGAGAAAAATACCAGTCATAAATGGGCTCCTGAATGGGTAATATATTGGTTATGCTGATCAGTCGCCTGTGAAGCACCAATATCTATATGCCCTTCTGTTAACGCAACAATCAATTTTTTCCATTGAATAAGATGTGGCTCTAGACGCCCTTCTTCTTTCGCCGTTCGCGATCCAAATAAAACAAAGGGATTTAAATATTTCATACTCGATAGATTGGCCATTTGTTCAAGCGGACGCAATAACTCTTCAATGGTGTAGTGTAGATAGCCATTACTTTGATAAGCTTCTTCTTTACCACCAGCAGAAAGCACACACATAAAAACTTTATCTTTTAATGCATCGGCACCATCGCCGTAAGCAAAACCATATTCTAAAACCAGATCCTGCCACTCCTTTAAAATGGCTGGCGTTGAGTACCAAAACAGTGGGAATTGAAAAATGATGACTTCATGGTCGAGTAAACGCTGCTGCTCTTTACTAATATCAATATTATAACTTGGATATTCTCCATAAAGATCAACGGCAGTCACCCCTTCAATTTGACGAGATACATTAAATAATGGGTGGTTCACTTCAGATCGATGTTGAGAAGGATGCGCATACAGCACCAACACTTTATTTTTTTGCATGTTATTTCCACTAAAACAAGGTCGTTTAATAATATTTTTGAGGACTAAATTTAATTTATTAATCTAATCAGATGCATGCTTAAGGCGAGTTTATCCAATAAAAACAGCGAAACGATTATATACCTGCTCTCATTCAATATGCAAAAAACTAGCAAGCCAAAAGTGAACTAATTACGGATATAAAAACAAATTCATTACATTTAAAATCAATCGCTTACAAAAACCCACTAGGCATCACTCACATTACCACCTTCAACCTTAATTTGACGCCGAAACGAATAACACCAATTCCATTAATTAACTGGTCAAATTAATCCACGATCTTAAGCATAGTGACATGACTCTATTAATATCACTTCTAAAGTTATTCCAAGCAATAGTGCACTTCCCTTCAATATCTTCATAATCACTAAAAACACGATTGGCAATTTCATTTTGTCTCATCCATGACCATACTTGCTCGATTGGATTTAATTCAGGAGAATAAGGTGGGATGTGAATAATGCTTAGATTAGCAAATGCTTGATCTAAGTATTCCTGATGCCAGCTGGCACCATCCATTATCACTACAGCATGGCGACCCGCTTCCGTTGCTTTGGAAATAAGCGCTAGATGTTCTTTCATGATTTCCATATTACTAAAAGGAGCAATGATAGCTTCTGTTTTACCATTTGCTGGGCAAACAGCACCAAATAGATAAGCGTAAGTGTATTGTTGTTGCTGTACTACGCGTGGTCTCGTTCCTTTTTCAGCCCATATTCTAGTGGTCGTATTTTGTTGTCCAAAACGCGCCTCATCTTGAAACCAGATATCAACCCGATCTAACGCAACATGACCAGGGATCTTAAGGATCGTTTTTATTTTGAATTTTTTTAAAATCTTCCTGACGTTCAATTGACTGCTTGGGATGCTTTGAACGTGTAGTTATCCAGCTTAGATTTAATTCATGTAATAGGTTGTAAATATTGGACTTTTTATACTCAATACCAAACTCAACTAAAATATACTGCTGGACATCTTTTCCTTGGAGTCTGCCACCATCTGCCTTTACAGCCGAAGAAACAACAAACTCTTTCAGTTGAGACAGTTGCTTTTCGCTTAGGCCTTTTGGGCGCCCCGTATGTTTTTTCTCTTTTAACCCTGAAATTCCCTGTGTTAAATAGGTTTGTATCCAACTATTTGCACTCGTTCGACTTACTTTTAAGTATTCAGATATTTGAGTTCTATTTTTACCATCAAGAAAGTGAGATACCGCTAATAAACGAAGTTTTAATCTCGCATCTGAGGTTGAGCTAATCATTTTCGATAATTCTTGAGTCATATTCAGCACCTTTAATGATTGCTTTATTAGATCATAAAATTAATGGAATTGGTATAACCAATAGGTCCATTTTGATTAGCAACGTAAAGTGCCCAACAATCAATTTATCAAACCAATATTACAGCATTAAATCACATCACGGTTTATTAATACGTTTTTGCTATGGGTAACATGACATTTAAGTATTTTTGTTATGTTTATTTCCGGTTTAGTATCTCGCCTACATCATTAAACGGAGTATTTCATGCAAGAACTTTCTACAAAAGGTCGCTATACATTACTTTTTATTTCATGCTTAACTATCATGGTCGGCTGTGTCTTAGCTCCAGGGCTAACCTCTATATCAACACAAATGGGCGTGGCAGATAAAGCAACTTGGTTAATCACACTCCCTTCATTAGGCGCCGTTGTTTTTGCCCCTTTTGCAGGTCGCTTAATTGACCGTTTTGGGGCATATCAGTCTATGTTTATCGGACTATTCTTCTATGGGTTAGTAGGTGCGATAGGCGTCTTTTTTCATGGTGATAGCACGGTATTTATTAACCGTTTTGTACTTGGTTCAATCACGGCAGTCGTGATGGCAAGCGGCACGGTATTGATTTCCGAATGGTACCAAGGTAATGCACGTCTTAATATGATTGCAAAGCAGGGAATGTCCATTGAGCTCGGTGGTGTAATCTTTTTATTTATCGGCGGAGTATTAGCAGAAATGGGATGGCAATGGCCTTTCTTATTATACTTATTCGCTTGGGTCTTCTTACTGATGCTTTACCTTTATGTGCCCCCCTCTTCTCCGAATACTCTGGAAAAAACACATCAACCAACATCTGAAAAAAATGATATACCACAATCATTAATTACCGTGTATTTATCAGCGGGTGCCTCTATGATTGCCTTTTTCGCTGTTATAGTAACATTACCTTTGCAGCTCAGTACGCTTGGATTTAGTGAATCGGAAACGGGTCGTTTTCTTGCATTCATCTCTTTAGTAGCCGTGCTAACAGTTATTGGAATGCCAAAATTACTCGGTCGTATTGGTAATAATGCCACATTAATTATTGCTTTCATCAGCTACAGCATTGCACATATTGCCTTTTATTTTTCAACGGATATTTTTATCCTAATAATGGGGACCATTTTTGCTGGTATTGGTTTCGGTCTTTCTATCCCACTACTAAATCACATGACCGTAGAGCAAAGTTCTGTAGATAATCGAGGACGAAATTTATCATATATCACGATGGCTGTTTTTTCGGGTCAATTTTTAACTTCATTCTTAGAGTTTATTCCCGGTAATAGTCAAAATGTATTCGGTTTTGCGACACTCTTTTCTGCTACCTATACTTTCTATTTAATCATTAAACGGGATCGAATAAAGACTAGACTCTCTAAGGAACAGTTGCAGTAAGAATAATCATCATATACTTGTGTTTGTTAAAGAGTACTTTACAATGTGACGTTTAGATCCTTTTTACTTGATTGATCTAAACGACATTTCATTTAGCTAGGACATTACAATGAACCGAAAGAAAAAAATTAACAGCATTCTAAAAAAACGCATGAAACAAATAAATGCGAAAGCCAATCCTAGTAAAAAACCAAAATACATCAGTAAGGCTGAACGCGCAAAATTAGAAGCCTCTACAACCGAAACACACATAGACGAAAATGCAGATAATGCATAATTACGCTGTTTTTTATTTTTTTTAGTCAAAAACAGTTCACATTTAGCGTTTGGGTTGATACTCTAACCACACTTAATTGAAAGAGATTTAAATAACCGTGAAAAAAGTCATTCTGAAAGCACAACATCACCATCATATCACCTAATCTTTCAGGATATTATTTCTTGGAAGAGTTTTCACGTGCTTCCAGAGGTTAATAAAAAAAATCAAACCCCCGGAAGGCAACCTCCGAGGGTTTTTTAGTTTTTAAAGCAAGGAAAATAGCAATGCCAGAGCAAAATTTAAGAATCGCAATACAAAAAAAAGGTCGTTTAAGCGACGATACGGTTAAATTACTAAAAGCATGTGGTGTTAAAGTAAACCTAAACACTCAACGTTTAATTGCCCATAGTGAAAATATGCCAATTGATATTTTGCGTGTACGCGATGATGATATTCCTGGTTTAGTCATGGACGGTGTCGTTGACCTTGGTTTTATTGGTCAAAATGTCCTTGAAGAAGAAACAATGATGCGTGATGCCATCAATGAACCAACAGCACATAAAGTAGTGAAAGAGTTAGCCTTTGGCGAATGCCGTTTTTCACTTGCCGTTGACAATGACTTTGATTATCAAGGTGTACAATCGCTTGCCAACTTACGTATCGCAACAACCTATGTACATATTCTTAAACGCTTTATGAATGAAGCAAAAGTACCCTACACACCTTGTATGCTAACTGGCTCAGTCGAAGTTGCGCCTCGTGCCGGACTTGCAGATGCCATTTGTGACTTAGTATCGACCGGCGCAACTCTAGAAGCTAATGGTCTAAAAGAAGTAGACGTTATCTATCGTTCAACTGCCGTCTTAATGCAACGTGAAAAAGCATTAACACCTGAAAAACAAGAATTAGTTGACCGTATTTTAACGCGTATTGATGGCGTACAAACAGCCAAAGAATCTAAATACATTATGTTACATGCGCCAAAAGAAAACTTGGAAGCAATTAATAAACTATTACCAGGTTCAGAACAACCAACTGTGTTAGCACTAGCTGGTCGCGATGACCATGTTGCATTACATGTAGTAAGTAAAGAAAATCTTTTCTGGGAAACAATGGAACAACTAAAAGCATTGGGTGCAAGCTCAATCTTAGTACTACCAATTGAAAAAATGATGGAGTAGTTATGCCAACAACACAAACCGCAATGCGGAGTGTAAATTGGTCAGATTTATCGGGCGAAGAGCAGCAGCAATTACTTTCTCGCCCAGCAATGACTGACTCAACTGCACTTTCAAATACAGTATCAGAAATTATTACCTCAATTCGCACCCAAGGTGATAGTGCCTTAGTTGAATTGAGCAAGCGCTTTGACAAACTAGAAAGCGATAATTTTACTAAAACAAATGCAGATATCGAACAAGCAACCGCGCGTTTAGGGGATGATATTAAATCAGCCATCACAATCGCTTATCAACAGGTTGTAAAATTTCACCAAGCACAACAACAGGATGTAATCCGTGTTGAAACAATGCCAGGTGTGGTTTGTGAAATGCATACGCAACCTATCGAATCGGTTGGCCTCTACATCCCAGGCGGTAGCGCACCACTTCCTTCTACGGTTATTATGACCGGGGCACCTGCTCAAATAGCAGGATGTTCGCGTTTAGTGTTATGCTCTCCAGCCCCCATTGCCGATGAAATACTATTCGCAGCATCACTTTGTGGTGTAGATGAAATATATACAATTGGTGGCGCTCAAGCCATAGCGGCATTAGCCTACGGTACTGAAACCATTAACTCTGTCGATAAAATATTTGGTCCAGGTAACTCCTATGTCACTGAAGCAAAACGTCAAGTCAGCAATGATTTTGCAGGCGCAGCGATTGATATGCCAGCGGGTCCTTCTGAAGTCTTAGTCATTGCCGACCAAGATGCAGATCCCGCATTTATCGCATCGGATCTTCTATCTCAAGCAGAGCATGGCCATGACTCGCAAACTATTTTAGTAACCCCAAGTGCAGAAATAGCCGCTCAAACTGCCATTGAAATAGATAACCAACTCGCATTGCTATCGCGTCGTGACATTGCTAAACAAGCCATATCTCACAGTGTCAGTATTATTTGTTCTGACCTTGACCAAGCAGCGGAAATTTCAAATCGCTATGCACCCGAGCATTTAATTGTTCAAACCAAGGATCCTAGAACATTACAGCCAAAATTAAAAAATGCTGGTTCTATTTTCTTAGGCGCTTGGACACCCGAATCTGTTGGCGATTATGCAAGTGGCACCAATCATGTACTGCCAACCTATGGCTACACACGTACATACTCAAGCCTAGGTTTAGCTGATTTTGTAAAACGCTACACCGTTCAAGAACTCAGTTCAGAAGGGTTACGTAATCTCGCACCAGCTGTCACATGTCTAGCTGCGGCAGAAGGCCTAACAGCACATGAGCGTGCCGTCACTATCCGTATGGATAAATTAAATAAATAAAGAATCCGCGCACGACAATACATGGTGCGCGACTAAAAAATAGTTTATAGCAATCTATATAAGTCACCAATTCAACGCTTCATATATATTGCTACTCGTTAGGGAAGATATACAATGAGTGATATTCAAAAACTCGCCCGTAAGACTGTTCAGGCATTAACACCTTATCTTTCAGCTCGTCGAATTGGTGGTAAAGGCAATGTCTGGTTAAATGCGAATGAAGCCCCTGATTGCAATGAATACCAATTAGATTGTCACCAACTCAACCGTTACCCTGAATTTCAACCTCCCGAATTAATCAATGCCTACGCAGACTATGCTTCAGTTAATAATACACAAGTTTTATGTACACGTGGTGCCGATGAGAGTATTGAAATTTTAATACGTACTTTTTGTGAACCCGGCGATGACAGTATTTTAATCTGCCCTCCCACCTATGGTATGTATTCAATTAGTGCTGAAACTTGTGGAGTGGAAGTGAGAGAAGTGGCATTGCAAGCTAATTTTGATGTTGATTATCTCGCCGTTGAACAAGCCGTTAATGCACCAAATAGTAATATTAAAATCGTCTTTTTATGCGCCCCTAATAATCCAACGGGGAATATGCTTGATACACAAAAATTAATCGCATTACTAAAAGCAACACAGGGAAAAGCACTCATTGTCGCAGATGAAGCTTACATTGAATTCTGCCCAGAATTCAGTCAAGTCAACTTAATCGCACAACATGAAAATTTAGTTATAACCCGCACATTATCAAAAGCATTTGCATTAGCATCAATTCGTTGCGGTTTCACACTCGCACAAGCGTCTGTTATTGAAATGCTATCGAAGGTTATTGCGCCTTATCCCGTGCCCGCTCCAATTGCGCAAATAGCAACACAGGCACTATCAACAAGTGGTTTATCCATTATGTTGGAACGAGTAAAAATACTGAATAATAACCGCCGATTATTACAAAATGAACTAGCCAACATAGACTGCATCACGGAGATATTTCCAGCAACGGGAAATTATGTGCTAGCACGTTTTAAAGATTCTGCGCAGGTATTTTCAGCCTTTGCAAACGATGGTATTGTTATGCGTGACTTTGCTAACAAACCTCGCCTAGAAAACTGTATCCGAATCACTATCGGGACTGAAGCTGAAATGCAAGCTACATTAACAACATTAAAATCGCTATAGGGAAAATACAATGAGCAAACAGAAATTTCTATTTATCGATCGTGACGGTACATTAATAGATGAGCCAGTGTCCGATAAACAAGTTGATAGTTTAGAAAAGTTAATCTTTGAACCCTATGTCATTCCAAGTTTATTAACCCTGCAAGATGCTGGTTTTATTTTAGTAATAGTGTCTAACCAAGATGGCTTAGGCACTGACAGTTACCCACAGTCAGACTTTGATATTCCACAAAATAAAATGATGGAAATCTTTGCTTCTCAAGGTGTTAAATTTGAATCCACATTGCTTTGTCCTCATTTTCCAGAAGATAATTGTAGTTGTCGTAAACCACATTTAGGTATGGTCAAAGAGTACTTACAATCAGGTCGTATTGACTTTGCTAATTCCTACGTCATTGGTGACCGAGAAACCGATATCGGACTTGCTGATAATATGGGTATTACCGGTATTCTTTATAATCGCGACACCTTTGGTTGGAAAGCTGTTGTTAAGCAGTTAACCACACTGGGACGTATTGCTTCGGTAACCCGTACCACCAAAGAAACCGATATCAACGTACGTGTGGATCTTGACAGTACCGGCGAAAATAATATAGATACAGGTATGGGATTTTTTGACCATATGCTGGATCAAATTGCAACTCACGGTGGCTTCCAAATGGATGTCAATGTAAAAGGCGATTTACATATTGACGATCATCATAGCGTTGAAGATACCGCCCTTGCATTGGGTGAAGCCTTAAAGACGGCTTTAGGTGACAAACGCGGTATTGGTCGATTTGGTTTTGTTCTTCCAATGGATGAAACAAAAGCTGTCTGTACATTAGACCTTTCAGGTCGTCCATACCTTAAATTTAAAGCAAATTTCCCACGAGAATTAGTGGGGACGATGTCGACAGAAATGGTTGAACACTTTTTCTATTCATTATCACAAACCTTAGGTGCAACGTTGCACCTTGAAGTTGAAAATGGTAATGCGCATCATATGGTCGAAGGTTTATTTAAAGTCTTCGGTCGTACCCTTCGTCAAAGTATTCAAATTGTTGGAACTGAGCTGCCATCAAGTAAAGGTGTATTATGAACATAGTCATTATTGATACTGGCTGTGCAAATTTATCTTCGGTTAAATTTGCCATCGAACGTCTTGATTATGATGTTACCGTCAGCAAGGATCCGGCCATATTACTGCAAGCAGATAAACTGTTTTTACCCGGTGTAGGTACTGCAAAAGAAGCTATGGCTAATCTCATTGAACGGAACTTAGTTGAACAAATTAAACAACTAACTCAACCGGTTTTAGGAATTTGTCTTGGTATGCAAATGCTTGCACAGGCTTCAGAAGAAGGATTTGGCGATCAACCGATTATTGAAACACTCGGCATCGTTGAAGGCAACATTGAGAAAATGGATGTTGCTCCGCTGCGCGCTCCTCACATGGGATGGAATCAAGTCACGCCAAAACTAGATGACCCCTTATTTAAAAATATTCCGGTCGGCAGTTATTTTTATTTTGTGCATAGTTATGCACTACCAGTAAACGACCACACTATTGCGAGTTGTGAGTATGGCACACCGTTCACCGCAGCTGTTAATAAAGATAATTTCTACGGTGTGCAATTTCACCCAGAGCGTTCTGGTAAAGCCGGTGCCCAACTGATTAAAAACTTCCTGGAGCTTTAATATGATAATTCCTGCACTCGACCTTATCGATGGCAAAGTAGTTCGCTTATATCAAGGGGATTACGCACAGAAAACCGTTTACAGTGACAACCCACAAAGTCAATTTACTATTTACAATCAACAGGGAGCTGACTGGCTTCATTTGGTTGACCTTGATGGCGCTAAAGACATCACTAAACGCCAACTCAACGTTATTGCAAGTCTCATTGCTAATACGCCAGCTAAAATTCAAATTGGTGGAGGCGTTCGCACTGAACAAGATGTTAAAGACCTGCTCGACACCGGCGCACAACGTGTTGTTATCGGCTCCACAGCAGTAAAAGAGCCTGAAATGGTAGCGGGTTGGATGAAAAAATACGGTGCGGAACATATTGTTCTAGCACTTGATATCAATATCGATGCGGAAGGCAATAAAATTGTTGCCGTATCAGGATGGCAAGAAGCGAGTGGTCAAACGATTGAGTCTCTGCTCGATATCTACCTTACCGTTGGACTAAAGCATGTACTGTGTACCGATATTTCAAAAGACGGAACATTAACGGGTTCAAATGTCGACCTCTATAAAGAGATGGCAGCTGCTTATCCTCAAGTAGAATGGCAAGCTTCTGGCGGTATTGGTTCACTTGATGATATTGCTGCCGTGGCACGTTCTGGTGCGTCAGGGATGATTGTTGGCCGAGCTCTATTAGAAGGTAAATTCACCGTTGAGGAGGCAATCGCATGCTGGCAAAACGCATAATACCTTGTTTAGATGTTAAAGACGGCCAAGTCGTCAAAGGTGTACAATTTAGAAATCATGAAATTATTGGTGATATTGTTCCACTTGCAAAACGTTACGCAGAAGAAGGCGCTGATGAACTGGTTTTCTATGATATAACCGCAAGCTCCGATGCTCGGGTTGTCGATAAAAGCTGGGTAAGCCGTGTCGCTGAAGTCATCGATATTCCTTTTTGCGTCGCAGGTGGTATTAAAACCGAAGAAGATGCACGACGTATTTTACAATTTGGTGCCGATAAAGTATCAATTAATAGCCCCGCACTTGCAGACCCTTCTCTTATTAATCGCCTTAGTGAAAAATTTGGTGTGCAATGTATTGTTATCGGCATTGATAGCTACTTTGACCAAGCAACGGGTCAGTACCATGTAAAACAATTTACCGGTAGTGAACATGCAACGGTGACCACAACATGGAATACCTTCGATTGGATTAAAGAAGTCCAATCTCGTGGCGCAGGCGAAATTGTCCTAAATGTGATGAACCAAGATGGCGTTCGTGGTGGTTATGATATCGACCAACTAAGCCAAGCCCGTGCAATTTGTCATGTTCCATTAATTGCTTCTGGCGGTGCAGGTGAAATGATCCATTTTACAGATGTTTTTAAAAAAGCAGATGTTGATGGCGCGCTAGCCGCAAGTGTTTTCCATAAACAAATTATTAATATTGGTGAGTTAAAAGCTTATCTTAAAAATGAACAAGTAGAGATCAGATTATGAGTAATGTTTTAATGAATGAAGAACAACTTAATGCACTCGATTGGGCTAAAGTTGATAACCTAATGCCAGTAATTGTACAAAATCGTACCTCTGGTAAAGTTTTAATGCTAGGTTATGTAAACCAAGAATCCTTAACAGCAACATTAGAAAGTGGAAAAATGACTTTCTTCAGCCGTACTAAGCAACGTTTATGGTGCAAAGGTGAAGAATCTGGCAACTTTTTAAATGTACTTGAAATTAGTACAGACTGTGACAATGATACTCTACTTGCAATTGTTGAACCGATTGGTCCAACCTGCCATTTGGGGACAGAAAGTTGCTTCAAAAATGAAAAACAACCTGCTCTTACTTTTCTAGCCGATCTTGAAAAAATCATCGGTAGCCGTAAAGGTGCAGATCCAGAAAGTAGCTATACTGCAAGTTTATATGCACGCGGCACCAAACGTATCGCTCAAAAAGTGGGAGAAGAAGGTGTTGAGGTCGCACTAGCGGCAATGGCAAAGGATATGGATGAGTTAACTAACGAAAGTTCTGATTTGATCTATCATTTATTTGTATTATTACAAAATGAAGGTTTATCAATTGCAGATGTTGCTGCAACCCTTCAGGAACGCCATAGCAAATAAATGATTATGGCAATAAGTGCTTATCAATTTATGGTAAGCACAAGCGTTTCATTTTATTAACCCTTAAAAAATTAGACGATAATGAATGACAAAACTCTGAAAAATAATGATGTGGATGTGCTTTTAGTTGGTGCAGGTATTATGAGCGCAACTTTAGGGATGTTATTAAAACAATTAGATCCGCAACTAAAAATTGCAATGGTTGAACGTTTACCGATTACAGGTGCTGAAAGTAGCGATGGTTGGAATAATGCAGGAACAGGCCATTCCGGCTACTGTGAACTTAATTACACACAATTACAAAGCGATGGCACCGTTGATATCAGTAAAGCTTTATCAATTAATGCTGCCTTTGAAGAATCTCTCCAGTTTTGGTCTTATCTCGTTGATAATGATATTTTGCCCAGCCCAGAAGAATTTATCAATCAAGCACCTCATCATAGTTTTGTTACAGGAGAAAAAGATGTTGAATTTCTCCGATCTCGTTATCAAGCATTAAGTAGTCACCCTTTATTTTCGGTCATGGAGTTTAGCGATGATCCCGCTGTTATTAAGCAGTGGATGCCACTTATCATGGAAGGCCGAAACCCTAATCAAAAGGTTGCAGCAACACGTGTTCGCTATGGGGCTGATGTAAACTTTGGCGCATTAACAAATGATCTTATTGCACACCTCCGCGATACAGATAACTTCGAACTGCTTGTTCAACATTCAGTTGATAAAATAGAAAAATTATCAACTAAACGTTGGGGAATTACCACAAAAAATAGAACAGGTGGATCCAGCCGTCGATTTAATGCAGGATTTGTATTTCTTGGTGCGGGCGGCGGTGCTTTACCACTATTACAAAAATCAGGTATTCCAGAAAGCAAAGGGTACGCAGGTTTTCCAATCAGTGGCCAATGGTTAGTTTGTACGAACCCTAAAGTAGTTGCGCAGCATCATGCTAAAATTTATGGGAAAGCCTCTGTTGGTGCGCCGCCAATGTCTGTACCACATTTAGATTCGCGTGTTATTGACGGCAAAAGAACATTACTATTTGGCCCCTTTGCAGGATTCACAACTAAATTCCTCAAAAAAGGTTCATTTTTTGATCTCCCTCTGTCGATGACCTTGGCCAATATCTATCCAATGTTATCCGTTGGTCTACACAATATTGACCTTGTTAAATACCTCATCACTGAAGTATTAAAAACCCAAAAATCAAAGGTCGAATCTCTACAGGAATATTATCCTAATGCTAATCCTGTTGACTGGTTTTTATGTACGGCGGGTAAACGTGTGCAGATTATCAAACCCGGTATTGACCATCCAGGAAAATTAGAATTTGGAACAGAAGTGATTCATTCAGAAGATGAAACTTTAACGGCCCTATTAGGCGCTTCTCCAGGTGCATCAACGGCGGTCAATACGATGTTAAGTATCGTTGAATCAAGCTTCTCTGAGCAAATAAAAACTGATGAGTGGCAAGAAAAAATCAAAGCAATGATTCCATCCTATGGCCAATCTCTGATCAAAGATCCTGCATTATTAGCCAAAATACGAACCGATAATATCGACACACTTAAACTTGATATTTTACCTCAGTAAAATACAAATAAACCTAGGCAAAATTCCGCCTAGGTTTATCCTTTAATCTTACTCTTAGTAAAGTTCTTTAATTTATATCGACAAAAAATAACGGCAAGCAACAAACAAAAAATGCCATACCATGGAAACCATCCAATAGCCTGTTTAAACGCATTCGTTTCAATCTCATTCTCAGGTAACGATGTAGAAACTTTCATCACGATATCGCGTTGATAACTTAATAAACTAGCAAACAAAACACCAATCACCCCATAGGCTAAATTAAATGCCATCCCTTTAAAACTGAGTACTGTCGCACGATGATACGAAGCCGTTTCGCGATTGAGATAATGACTTGTAAAAAAAGAAACTAACATCATTGCCACAAACGCTAAACTCATTGGTAACAATCCCCAATAGGGGTAAAAACCAGTCAATCCAAATAATGCAATGATAGTGATACCGGATAACCATAAAATATTCGTTCTAAACGCGTTATTGATTACCATATACTCCGCTATTTTAGGTACAAACAATCCCAATAGCGCAAAGCCAGAGCCAATTACCCCAAAGCTAGCCTCGGGCAAATGAATCAATCTATAATATTGACTGGTCATCGTTGTTATCATTCGTAAGATATGATCGTAAGACATCCCAAAGATGATAATAGCCAACACAAAAGGGGTATCAAATATCCATTTAACCGTCTGCCAAGTCATGTTAAATGCAGAAGCTAAATTAGCTTGTTGTGTACTATGATTTATTGATTTTTTTTCTTCCATCTGAAAAGCACAATATAATGAAAGTACGGCTAAAATTAACGTCAAGTAAATAGGAAAACGCATGGTAGTTTGTTGAGTTAATGTCCATGTCCCGCCACTCCATGATATAACTCGATTTACAATACTTGGATCATATACTAACGCTCCCACCGTCATACTTATCATTGATGCAAGTGATTTTAAACGCATTTGTACACTTAATACGCTCGGCCAATCCTCTATATTTCCTTGATCTGTTAATGCATCATAAGCAATCGCTTCATCGGCACCGCTAGCCATTGCTTCTGCTAAACCACTTAAAATACGGTTAATTAAAAATGCCCAGAAAATAATGTTCGAATTTTCAATAGGAACAAATGCAATCACTGCTATTTCGATTACCATTAATAACGAGGTAGCAATAATTAAACGTCTTCTTCCAAATAGATCGGCTAGTACACCAGAGGGGACTTCGGCACAAAAAATAGTTATCGCCCAGACACTATTTAACAACGCGAATTGATCAATCGTTAAACCATAATCAAGAAATATAATTGTAAAAACTGGATAATAAAAACGCGCATTAAAGAAAATACGAAAGGCAATAAACAGACGTATATTTTTTATAGAAAATGGGTTGGAAATTGAATTCATGAAACGTCTTATTTAGGGCATAGAATTTCACTGCTTAATAAGTTAGGAGACAGTTTCTCCTAACTTATCGACTATTAAAAACCTATAAAGGATATTTTTTAAGTATCCAATCATAAAGTCTTTGTACATCAGCCGCTTTACATAACTCGGTGCCATGATTCATCGTTGCAGCCGTTCCTGCAGCAACACCTCGTCTTGCAGCTTCGCGAATGGACATGCCTTCTGCCAATGATAAAACAGTTGCACCAACAAGGCTATCACCCGCCCCTACTGTGCTATTTTTTTGTACCCTAGGTGGAACAACTTGTTCGCAAATATCTTTAGTCACTAACAATGCCCCCTGTGGACCTAATGAGACTAATACAATCTCAGCTTTACCTTCTTTAATAATTTGACGCGCTTTTTCTTCTAATTCAGCTGGTTCGATAAAATCGGAATTAGTTAAAACCGCTAATTCGTTCGCATTAGGTTTAATTAGGTATAAACCACCACGATTAACTGCATTTTCTAAAGAAGCACCAGAACCATCATAAATAACTTTGATTTTTTGCGCCTGACAAAATGCAATGACATCGGCAACAATATCACCGGGCATATTATCTGCAACACTACCACTTATCACACAATATTCTGCATCTTTATTTACTTCAAAAATATCTAACAGCGCTGACTGCTCTTCAATCGTCAACTCAGCACCCGGCATAATAAAACGATATTGAGCATTATCACTGCTAGTAACAACATTTAAATTCTGACGAGTCCATTGCGCACAACTTGATGGTGAAGCCGATACACCTTCCTGTTCAAGTAATTGCGTTAAATGCTGACCTGTAGAGCCACCTGCGGGATAAATTGCAACGGATTTGCCGCCTAACTTATGAATCGCTCTCGATACATTAATACCGCCACCACCAGGTTCAAAAATAGGTGATGAGCAGCGCAACTTTCCATCTGCAACAATACGTTCCGTGGTCGAAGCACAATCCAACGCAGGATTTAACGTTAATGTAATAATTTTAGCCATCTAACAGTTCCTTCTAAGGGGTAGGAAAATGAAACTTATCATAATTTTTTAATTAATTTTCATTATATTCAATAAGTTAAATTTATAAAGATGAATAAACTAATATCTTAATCTAAATCATTATATTCTGGTCTAATTGAACCGGACACTTTAATTCTGGATAATACTATCCACTATCGAGGTGATCATGAATACAAAACGTCAATACAGAACTTATACCAGTGAATTTAGAACCGAAGCATTATCGTTAATCAGTGAGCAGGGTTATACCGTTCAAGAAGCTGCATCCGCTTTAGGTATCACAACTAGCCTACTTTATAGTTGGAAACAAAAAGCAGAAGAGCATATAAATTCAACAGTAGATTCTGATGAACGAGCAGAGCTATTAGCCCTGCGTAAAGAAGTTAAACAGCTGCGTATGGAGAAAGAAATATTAAAAAAGGCCAGTGCCTTCTTCGCAAAAGAAATGAAATAAAGTTTCGATATATTCGGGCATGCCGTTCTAAATACCCCATAAAGTTGCTTTGTAATACGCTGAAAGTCAGTCGTAGTGCATTTTATGATTGGCTTGAACGGCCAGCTAAAATAATTAGTGAAGAAGAGCTGAACCTATACCGTACTGCACGGAAGCTGTTTAAACGCAGTCGTGGTAGCTTAGGGTCTCGTCAGCTGTGCAAAAAGTTAAGAGCTGAAGGCTTTAATGTGGGCCGGTATCGAACACGTAGCATTATGCGGAAGTTAAAGCTTATTGTGAAGCAGCGGCAGGCTTATAAAGTGACAACAAAGCGTAAGCATAGCGATAGTGTTGCGGATAATGTTTTAAATCAGCAGTTTAACCCAACCCAGGCAAACTTGGTTTGGGCTGGTGATGTAACATATTGTGTGCCCGGAGTTCAGCACTAGCATGGAATGCTTTAATGAACCACGAGTCTATCTGAAATACATGAGCAATCTAGCAGGAGCTAAAGTGTTTATGGCACTATCTGGTTGTGCAGGTAGTTGAGTCTGAGCGGCAGTGACTTATCGTATGCTGATAAGGTGATGTAACTCGCTGACAATGGGGAGTGAGGCGAATTCGTTACGCCAAGATGCTCTTCTAGACTAAGTATTGAAAGGATGAAGAACATGAACCGATTAACCCGCATCTATGGGCTGAAATGTCGCCACTACCTACACGAATTTACAGGTAGTATGATGTTGTAATAACACTATATGTAGCGGTGTTATTACCTATTTGAGAAGTAATATGTATGTGCTTATCAATGGATGAACGTTTATATCACAATTCTACGTTTAAGCATCATCACCTTACAGGATGATAAGGTTAAAGACTGCGATCGGCATCCACCCCAATACGTTTGAGTTCAGATAGGTAAACCGGGGAAGGTTTGTTTGAATGGTAAGGGAGCACGACCCCGATGACAAACAAGCTGGCGGAGCGTTCGTAGTAGTCTGAGGTGGGGAAAGCCCATTACATGGCGAAGGGACGCAGTTTAATTGATTTGCGCAAGCAAATTACCTGACCTTAATGAGGTGAAGACCTTTGATAATCAGCGAACTGCAACGTAAATTAGCAACATGGACCGCAACCGATAAAACGCGTCGCGTTAATCGATTGTTTCGCCTGATCAGTCATCCTGAATGGCTTTACCAAGCGGCTGAAGTAACACTTTCCGCAAAAGGCGCTAAAACGCCTGGCGTTGATGGAATAACTAAAATTCACTTACAGGGCAAGTTGACTGGTTATTTAGATGAAATCAGAAATGATTTACTCTCGGGTAATTATCAACCAATGCCAGCTAGGCGGATTTATATTCCTAAAGCGAATGGAAAGCGACGACCTTTAGGTATACCAACTTTAAGAGACAGAATAGTACAACGTGCCATGCTCATGGCAATGGAGCCGATATGGGAAAATGATTTTCATTCATTATCCTATGGTTTTAGACCTGAGCGCAGTGTTCATCATGCTATTCGTACAGTTAAGTTACAGCTAACTGATACCAATGTGCCACGGGGACGCTGGGTAATTGAAGGAGATTTATCAAGTTACTTTGATACGGTTCACCATCAACTACTCATGACATGCATACGTAAACGCATCAATTGTCGACGATTTAATGAATTGCTTTGGCGGTTTATCAAGGCGGGACATATTGAACGTAACCTATTCTGTGCAACAAATGAAGGTGTTCCACAAGGGGGCGTAATTTCTCCATTGCTGTCAAATATCATGCTTAATGAATTCGACCAGTACTTGGAAAAATGTTACTTGAGTAATAAAGTACGTAAAGATCGCTGGTACTGGAATCGTACCATCCAAGATAAACGCAACATCGCGCTAGAGGAAAAGAGACAATGGAAACCTGCGGTTGCTTATTGTCGTTATGCCGATGATTTTCTTGTGATTGTCAAAGGTAATAAACAGCAAGCAGAAGTGATACGCGATCAATGTCGAAACTTCCTTGAAGGTAAGCTCAAACTTACACTCAATATGGAAAAAACCCATATTACGCATGTGGATGATGGTTTTATCTTCCTTGGGCATAGGATCATAAGGAAACGTGGTCCTAAAGGTAATATGTGTGTGGTATTCCACATGCTAAGGCTAAAGCATTTTCTCATTCATTGAGCCAAGCTTTATCTAGTGATCACAGTTGTAGCAAGATAGACAAGGTTGAACAACTCAGTCGGAAACTTAAGGGCTGGGCACAATTTTATCGACATACTGATTACACCGCAAAAGTTTACAGTAAAATTGATCGTATTGTTTTCTGGAAACTTGCTAAATGGTTGGCTAGGAAATATCGCTGTTCTATTAAATCGTTAATGATGAAATGGATCAAACGCCCGACACCGAATCAGGCTAAGACTTGGGTATTATTTGGTAAAAGCAATCGAGGTGATTTATGTGGTGCATCACTCTTTAGGTTAGTGAGCAGCCCTAAATTACAATTTCGATGGCGATTACCTAAATCAAACCCCTACCTTAGAGATGAAATTAGAAATACTGTTACGTCTCGCTATAGTGATGTTGCAATGGCTGTTAGCCACAATTAAGCGGAGAGCCGTATGCGCTGAAAGGTGCACGTACGGTTCGGGGAGGAGAAGCAGAGAAATAGTTCGACTACGCTCTGCCTCTTACTCTACTAAGAACTAACCAAGGCTGGATGTACTTAGCTATTGTCATGGATTTATATTCTCGACGTATTGTTGGCTGGGCTATCTCACCGCGAATGACGGTTGATTTGGTTGAGCGTGCGTTACAAATGGCTATTAATATTAGACAACCGAGTTCAGGGTTGCTGTTTCATAGTGATCGAGGCTCTCAATATACGAGTGGTAGGTTTAGTCGGTTACTTAGTAAACATGGTATTACAGCCTCAATGAGCAGCGTTGGTGCTTGTTTAGATAATGCAGTTGTAGAACGATTTTTTGGTAGTTTAAAGAATGAGTGGATATTGAATATTGTGCATTTAACACGAGAATCAATGAAGGCTGATGTAGAAGAATATATCCGCTATTACAACCATGAGCGACTCCATACAACACTCGGAGATTTAACTCCGATTAATTATGAAAATTTACAAAGTCAGGTGTCCAGTTGTGCTTGACCAGAATATTAAATACAAAATTTTTATAGATTGTACACTTAAATATAACACGGCAGCAGATAGCTTATAAAATAACGAACAAACGGGTGTTTCCCCTCTTTTATATATTGTGATCTTTTAACATGTTAAATTTTAAAAACAATACCAACTTCGTTAGTTAAATATTCTATTTAATCGTAGGCAAATGGATAAAAGAAACGCGTTGGATTGAATAATAGCTAGTGATTAGGATTGAAAAAAACGAAGCTAGGAATAATTGTAATAATGGCTAATTTCAAGACATGTAAAAATAACATATATTCAAAAAAGTCTATTTAAGAAAGGTATTTGTTAATGCGTCATTGCAAGGGAATCGAACTCTCAGTAAAAAATTAAACGAATAGATCAGATGTATATGACTGACATTATGCGTTTAATAATTCATTTAATTCAAAATCAATCAAGTTAATACCAAAGCTATGATTAGGCAATGACATTTTAATATGATAAGTATTACCATGTTCATCTAATGCATTTTTGTGCAGATCAACAATGCGTTGCGTTTGTGGTTCTTTATTCTCATCAAGAATCAATACTACGCGTGGCCTTGATTTCCAGTCAGGATTCACCGAGAGTACAATACCGACTTCACCATTACTCATTTCAACGATACTAGCTGGCGGATAAATACCTAACCATTGAATGAAGCTTTTCACTAACTCTTCATCATAATGGTTACCAGCCCCTTCATAGAGTATCTTTTGTGCTTGTAATGTCGTACGTCCACGTTGGTAACACCGATCATTAGTAATCGCATCATAGGTATCTGTAATTGCAACTAAACGTGCATAATAAGGTATCTCAGGTGCGAGTAAACCTTGAGGATAACCAGAGCCATCCATCCGTTCATGATGACTATAGGCGACATTAACAACTTCGTAATCAATATTCGGCTGTTTCACCAGGTAGTCTCGCCCATATCCAGGGTGAAGTTTCATTATTTCAAACTCTTCGTCTGTAAAGCGCCCTTCCTTTGTCAGTACACTCAAAGGAATGTCTACTTTTCCAATATCATGCAATAACCCACACAGACCGATGGTTTGTAATTCTTGAGCTGAATGACCAAGATAACGTGCAAATGCAATCGATAAAATAGTGACATTAAGTGAATGCTCAGAAGTATAAGGATCACGTTTTTTTATTAAGGTAAACCAAAGTAAAGAATCTTTATTATTAAAAATACTATCGACACAATCGTTAACTACTTCTTTGGATTGACGAACATCGATTTCGTTACCTAATTTTAATTTTTCTAATGTTTGATGAATATTTCTACGCGTTTTCTCATAGACAAATTTTACATTATCAAGCTCTTCAACAATGCTATATTTATCTAGAGGAATTTGATAACGATGATATTTAATTGAAGATTGCTCATAAGAACGCTTAAAAGGGATTTTTGAACTCGTTTCATCGGGAACATATTCATCTAAACTATAATCAAATAACCCTGACTTCTTTTTATCAATATAGACATATTGACAGATTTCAGTGAGTTGTTGAATTTCTTCTTCCGATGTAATTTCAAATCCTTGAACAAGAAAAGGCGTGCCTAACCATGGCCGATCTAAATCAGAAACAAACATTCCTATTTTAAGTTGTTTAACAGGTACGTAGTACCGATTTCGATCAAACATGCAATTCCTTTAATTATTACTATAATTTTTCACTTTATATCAAATACCAACAAATAATTGAAGATGAAAACTATACAACCGTCGCTTATATATAAAGTTTGTAAAACAAAGGATTAACTTTATTTAATATTCACTCTATTTCAGAGCTCAAATAAATTCTATGTGAATATTATATAATCATATTGGAAATTTTTCATTACCTTTATAAAGTGATTATAACTATCGTTCAGTTAATGAGAACTTAGCAAAATTATTTGGAAAATAAAAGATAATATGTTTTATGCATTTTTTTGAATTAACCTTTAACAGTATTGTAAATACGAATTTAATCGTATTTACAATACTCATTAAACAAGCTAAAGATCTTCAGGAGGAGAAATATAGCCTTGATAAGCATCAGCACGAAGCCCCTTGACGACTTCTAGGTGCGCTGCATCTTCAACACCAGTAATAATAGCTTTGATATTAAACCCACGCGCAATACTTATCAAAGCTCTTGAAACTTGTAGCTTTTGTTGATTCTCTTCTTGGTCATCACTATCAAGTGTAGAGAGTGAAATATCTAATTTAATAAAATCCGGTTTGATATGTTGAAGATAATCAAGCGACCCCATTTGTCTACCACAATTATCAATACCGAACATTGCCCCTGCATTTTTTATAATATTAGATAGTTTAATTGTATCTTCAATATTATTTTTAACGCCTGCTTCATGTATTTCAAAATGTAATTTTTCAGGGTTATGTAATGATTTTAAATAACGAGATAACCATATATGAAACTCTGGATCAGTGATACTTTCACGAGTTAAATTAACTGCTACAGGACCATCAGATAACATAATTCGTTCTTGATTAACTATATTTTCAAGTAAACATTTATCTAACTGTGCCCCTAAAATCAAACGCTCTATATAAGGCATAAATTCAGCTGCACGTACGGTTTTATCGGCAATATTTAAAAGACAATATAATTCTCTGTGAATGACATTATCACTATTCGCATTTTTTACTGGCTGCCATTTGAATAAAAATTGATTATTCGTAATTGCATCGGTTAATCGAGTGTGCCACTGTTCACGACTAAACTCTTGTTTAGTTTCAATATAGAACCAACTACTTAACTTATCTTCATTCAGCGCATTTTGTAGTGCATGATCAGCCTGAGATAAGAAGTCAGGTCTTGATATTCCCTCAGTTCTTTCTGTTACACCAATAGCGAACCCTTGATTTGGTTCACAGCCAGCTTTTAACATTTCTTGATTAACTAACCGAATAAGTGTTTGAATATACTCGTGTATTTTTTCTTTTTCCGCACTGCTAACTAAAAAAGCAAATTCAACATTAGAAATACGGGCAATAATATTATCGTCATTCTTTGGTAATGATTTTTCAAGTTCATTAGAAAGAATACGAATGGTTTGATCACGTAATTGGTAACCGAATTTACTGTGAATTTCCTCTAACCAATCAAATTTAGCCAAAATCAAACCACCGAAACCGGGTTGAGATAACCAACCATTTAATTGGCCTGTTAGGCATAATCGGTTAGGAAGTTGAGAAACGTGATCAAGTAATTTATCATGCTTCAAACTGTTAACTTCATCATCTAATGTTTTAAATACTTGCTTAAGTTGTCCTGACATCGAGTTTACTGCACCAACCATATCTTTTAGCTCAGTTGTTTTAGGCAATGGCATATCTTCACTGAACTTACGTTGAGCAATCTCTTGTGCATGGATACTCACTTCATGAAGTGGTTTTAAAATCTTTTTAAGACGAATTCGCATCAACAAAATAGATAATAGAAACAATGCAGATAATACCATCGCGGTATCATTCATTATTCGCCATAATTCTCGATAACCAATTGCAGGATTAGACTCAATTTTTAATGTTGCCAATTGCAACCAACCTGAAGTAATAACAGTTTCTTGAGTTTTCGCCTGAAAAAGATCTAAATCAATGAACCATTGTGGCACATCATCAATCACAACGGGATTTTCCCAAACTTGTTCTCTTTTATCAGATAACCAAGTTAACTGTACTTTTTGGTAGAAACCACCTTCAAAAATAACATTAACTAATGTATCAACGACAGCTTCATCACCTGTTTCTAAGTGAGGCTTAAGCATTAAGCTAAGTGAAGTACTGGTATTATTCAGATCAGACTCCATCTGATTAACCATAAATGCTTTCGTTTCAGTAAATTGAAAATAAACTAAACTGCACATCACTAATAAAAACAAGCCAAATAAAAATGAGTTTATCTGGTTAAAAAGGGTCATTTATAATTACTCCATGCGTAATTTAGGTTGTCTCATTTTAGAGAGTCCCATACGTTGATTTAAATTACTCCAGCGTTTAATACGCTGCGATTCACCTGCTAAAGTACCTCTTCCTTTTTCTTTATTAAGCCATAACTGCTTACCATTAAAGCTGTATATAGGCAATAAATCTGTTCGTTGTGAGGCTGGCTTAATTCTGCCATCAAGATTATCAAGGATCAGTGGCTCAGAGCTTGGTGTCTCATAATAAGCAACAACCATATGATATTGATTGAGTCGAAGTGCTTTTACCATCGTAATACGCATCTTTTCATCTGGGACACCAATTTCAAGGAGAGAAAAATATTTAGCAATTGCAAAATCCTCACAATCACCACCATTAGCACCAATAAATTCAACAGGTGTAGACCAATAATTTTTCTCACCCCATAATTTGATATCGTCTATAAAATGTAAGAGATTAAAAAAATCATTAATACTTTTTAGCTTTTCTTTTTCAGGTAAATTGTAGGAGCGATCTAAGGCATTAAACCAAGCGCTTCCTCTTTTAGCAGCCCGCTCACCATAATTCTTAGCCAGCGCGCTAATAATCTTTTTTTCATTTAATTGTGGTGGAGAATCGCCATAAAGCAAGCCTGTCAGTGAGAATAATAACATCACGCTGTAAACACAGATTCTTACATTATGGCCAATGTTTGAGACCATTATGTCTGATTACTCAGCAGGTTGATCAACACTATATATCGTCCATTTCAAATCTTTAATTTCTTTATCTGCAGATATTTCTGCAACAACTCGACGATTACGCGCATTTGAAAAATCATCCGTTCCATCGACCAATGGTCTATCGAAACCATAACCAATCGCACTTAATCGTGAACTTTCAATCGAAAATTCATTAACTAATACGTTTTTAACTGCCTCAGCACGATTCTGTGATAATCGATGATTATATTCACTTGAGCCAGTCATGCTGGTATGACCTTCGATCGTCACAGAAACAGTAGGATGAACCAGCATGAAGTCAGCTAACTCTTTTATAACCCTTTTAAATTCAGGTTTTATAGTATATGAACTATTATCAAAATTAATCACTAATTCATGTCTTATTTTCGTAATTCGCTCTGGACTACAACCAGTATTATCAACTTGCACGCCATAACCGCTATCGGCACAAAGTTCCCTTGCTAGGATAACACCATCACTATCTGAATCAGTTAAATCATACTTTTGCTCAGTTGGTTCCTTTGCCATATCAATAACTTGTACAGAACAACCTGAAATAATGACAAATGACATAATACTTAATAAATGTTTCATTGAGAAACTCCTCCTGTATATTGCGCTTCACCTTTCCATGCATCGGGACGAGTAACCCGTAAAGCATCAATTAATATTCCCATCGCATGAAAGATACGATATTGCGCTGAAATTTCATCAAACTCAGCCGCTAAGAAATCTCTACGTGCTTGGTATAATTCGTTTTCAGTATCAAGTAAATCAAGCAATGTTCTTTGACCTATTTGGAATTGCTCTTGGTAATCTGATTGAGTATTTTTTGCAGAAACCACATGTGTTTTTATGAATTTTTTCTGCATGTTAAGTAACTCATATGCATTCCAAGACAATTGATATTCCTCTTCAACTTGACGAAATGCGCTGCGATTTAATTCCTTTGCTTCATTCATTTTATAGGCTGTTTCTTTAGTATAAGCATGATCTTTACCGCCAGAAAATAAATTATAAGAAAAACGAACCATCGCGACCACTTCGTTATATTCACCATTAGTTCCGTCGAGATTATTATCCATGTTTGCATCTATTTCGAGAGAAACTTGGGGATAATCGGTCGATTTAGCAGCCTCATATTGATAATCAGCAGAATTAATATCGTTCGCAGCAGCTCGAATAACGGGATGATTTTCAAAGGCTAATTTAAGTCCCTCTTCTTTAGTACTCGGTAATAAAGAAGAATCAGGGTATGGAATCACTAAATTATCAGGTGATTGAGAAATGACACGATAAAAAGCAACTTGGCTATCCAAAAAGTTATTCTTTGCTGCAATCAAATTAGACTCAGCGTTTGCCAAACGCCCTTCTATTTGAGATAAATCGGCTTTGCTACCAAAACCTGAATCAGTTCTTACTTTTATTTGATCATAGATAACTTGATGAGACGCAAGATTTTTTTCAGATAATCCAACTAGTTGTTCAGCTTTAATGTAGTCTACATACACTTGACTTACTTTTAATGCCAAATCTTCAGCTGAAGCATATAAACGCCATTGTTCAGCACTTGCAGCAGAACTCGTACGTCCTACTTCGCTTTGAGTATGAAAGCCACTAAATAAATTTTGTTTGAGACTAACACCTAACTCTCGACGAACAAGATTTTCACTTCCATCATCGCTACGCGTACTTGGACTATCGGTGTATTCGTAACCGATTCCGCCAGTGACATCTAGCGTAGGTAAGTAACCTGATTTAGCTTGATCAACTTGTTTCTCACTTACTTTAAAGTAAGTATAAGCAGCCCGTATGTCAGGGTGTGTATCTAAAGTATAAGCAACAGCTTGCTCCAATGACTGAGCATTAATAGTCGTTGAAACTAACATCCCTGTACATAAGAGCCCCGTACATATATTTAATTTAAAAGCCTTCATTCACACTCCATTATTTTTAGTTTTCATTTTTAATGTTCTCGAAGAGCCAATTCTTTCGCTCTTAAAATTGGGTTTAAAATATATTCCAAAACAGTTCTTTTACTGATAATAACATCAACAGAAGTCAACATTCCCGGAATTATTGGCATATCCTCTTTCTCATTGCTTTGCATTTTAGATTCATTTGTTCTAACTCTTATAATATAAAAACTATTACCTTCTTCATCTTGCGTGGTATCAGCACTAATATGTTCTACGACACCTTTTAAACCACCATAACGCGTAAAGTCATAGGCTGTAATTTTAACCATCGCGGGTAAACCTAAATGAATAAAGCCTATATCTTTTGGTAAAATTTTTGCTTCTACAAGTAATTTATCTTCTGTCGGTACGATTTCCATTAAAACCTCACCTGGTTTAACAACACCACCTAGGGTCGTTACATGAATCGTTTTAATCGTCCCTACAACAGGAGATTTTATAAGTGCTTTTGTCACTTTATCTTGCACACCGACTTGTGCTTCTGTGATACGAGAAAACTTGGATTGTAATTCATTCAATTGCGCTCTAGCATCCGTTCGGTATTTTAGTACTGCTTCTCTACGCTTTAAAACAGCCTCATCATAAGCTGATTTTGATTTAGGTTTTAATAAACTCAAAGAACTTAGCTCGCCTTTAGTATCATTGAGTGTTCTTTCTAATTTCAGCAACTCAACTTCAGGTACAATTCTTTTCTTTGCAAGCGGACGAGTCACGGCCAATTCACGATTTATCAATTTAATACTTGATTTTAGCGTTGATATCTTTGAGTCTAATTCTTTAATTTCTTGCTCACGTTGTTTAATTTGCTGCGCCAGAATAGCAACCTGATTAATTAAATTATTAAGTCGCCCACTATATTCATCCTGTTGATATTTAACCAAATCGGAGGAGCTTTCATTTAAGTCATCGGGAAAATTTAAATTTTGTTTCGTGATTTTTATTTGCAATTGCCAATCGGTAACATCCGCAACCAAAATGCTACTTAATTCAGTCCTTAAACGAATAATATCCGCTCTTAATGAATCAACCTCTTTAGTTTGTTGTGCGGCATCGGAACGAAATCTTGTGTCGTCAATACGCGCTAAGGTTTGCCCTTTTTTAACTGACATTCCTTCCTGTACAAACAATTCTTGTAAAACACCACCATCTAAGCTTTGAATCATTTGTACTTGGGAAGAGGGAACAACTTTTCCTTCTCCACGTGTAACACGATCTAATTTTGCATAATAAGCCCATATAAAAAAGCAAACAAATAATGCAGCCATTGCCCAAATAGTTAATCGGTGAATACTTGGTACTGGTGTTAAAATGGCACCATAAACATCGTCTGCCATTTCTAAATCTTCTTTAGTTACTTTCATTGCCTAGCTCCTGCAGACAACTGTCCCTTCTTAAGTTGCTCAAGTATTTTATCTTTATCACCATCGGCAACTAATCGGCCGTTCTCTAATACGATTATGCGATCAACTAATTTTAATAAATGCATTTTGTGTGTAATTAATATTAACGTTCGTTCTTTACTCGTTTTTGCCATTGAAGACATAAATTGCTGCTCTGCCCGTGCATCAAGACTCGCCGTAGGCTCATCCAACAATAATATTTTAGGATCATTCAAAATTGATCGGGCTAATGCAACAGCTTGACGCTGACCTCTAGAAAGAGATTGACCTCCTTCTCCCACTTGTAAATCTAACCCTTCCGACTCCATATCGGTAAATAAGCTCACACCAGAAAGTTGAACTGCACGCATCAATTGAAACTCAGTGACTTGTCGAGTACCAAATAAAATATTGTCTTTAATTGAACCATGGAATAACACAATATCTTGTGCTAAATAACCGAAATTGCGGCGAAGATCACTTGGATGAATTTGTCCTTGGTGCAGTCCATCATAACGAACGCTTCCTGTTGTTGGCGTAAATAAGCCTAACAATAATTTTGCTAATGTACTTTTACCAGAACCATTTCGTCCAATTATTGCTATTTTCTCACCAGGCATAATTTTTATTGAAGAAGGATAAAGCGCTGGTTTTTCTATATTTGGATAACTAAATCCCAAATTATCGGCAACAATATGCCCTTGTAATTGCGGCTTACTGACTAATTGACCTTTATTCTCAAATTCATCATCTTGCTCCATAATGCCATCAAGTTGACGTAATGAGCTTAATGTCTGATTATAACGTGTCATTAATGCAGCGACTCTAGCCATCGGTGCAATAGCGCGACTAGCCAACATAACAGCAGCAATAATACCACCTAAGGAAATAACACCATCAGCTACACGGTAAACTCCTAAAACGATAACAGCAACGGTGGTCATTTGAATAATAAAACTAGCAACATTACTCACTGAATTTGTGATTGTTTTAGTTTTTAATTGCCAATTAGCGGTATGCCCAAGCATTTGCTGCCAAGAATTTTGAACAATACCTTCAGCACCATTTGCTTTTATCGACTCGACAGCAGAAAGACTTTCAATTAGATGACCATGACGCAACCCTGAAAATTTATTACTCTCTTCAATTGCTTGGCGTAATTTAGGCTGAACAACCAAGGTATAACCTAAAATGAGTACAGTTGCTAAGACAGGAAATAGGGCTAAATCACCAGCAACTAAATAAATAATAAAGAAAAACAACAATGAAAAAGGTAGGTCCACAAGTGCAGTAATGGTTGCTGAAGATAAAAACTCCCTAACACTATCAAACTCACCTAACTGACGAGCCATCCCACCAACACTTGCCGCACGTTTCTCTAATGGTAATCCAATTACTTTCGCAAATAACTTGGAAGATGTTTGAATATCGACTTTTTTACCTGCAATATCAATTAAATAACCACGCAACTGTTTCATAATAAAATCAAATATATAAGCAATCGCTGCACCAATCGCCAATACCCAAAGAGTTTCAAAGGCTAAATTAGGGACCACTTTGTCATAAACATTCATAACTAACAAAGGAGAAACTAAAGCAAAAATATTAACTAAAACAGAAGCAATAATGACATCTCGGTAAATAGGAACAGATTCTTTTATGGTATACCATAACCAATGTTTCTCATTATCATGTAAATGAACATCAAAATTCGGATCACCATGATATTGCTTTTTAATTAAAAATAAATAACCAACATAGTTTGATTCAAGCTGCTCTATTGTTAGCTTTTCTTCTCCACCGGTTTCAGGTAACGAAATTATTGCGACGTTACTTTTAAAGTCTAGCTCTTGTAAAATACAGGCTTTTTGATCCTTAAGCATTAAAACACAAGGTAGTAACATCTTAGGTAATTGATCGAGATTTTTACGGCTAAGCTTTGCACTTAATCCCGCTCTACTTGCGGCTTGTGGTAATAAATCCGGCGTCAATATAACGTTATTAAAGGGCAACCCTGCGGTTAGTGCTTCAGCCGAACAAGGGTTACCATAATGTTCACTTAATAAAACTAAGCAATCGAGAAGCGGATCACTACTAATTTTTTGTGTTCCGTTAATTTGCCATTGTTCTGATTGTGATAATGAAGCCATGTAAGCGCACTCTTAAGGGGTGAATAATGTATCAGAAAACTCAAAAACTAATCGATGAGAATACAAATTATTCAATAAAAACATTAAATTGTAGGCTTTCTAATATAAAAAACAATAGTACTACTAAACTAAATTAAAGGTCAATTCAGTAGTACTATTAACAACCTCTAATTAACTTATTAACGATGAATCATCGAAATCAGCAGAGGTTGTCTCCGCAACACTCGATACCGTCTCAGCAGTAGTATCCGATACAATAAGTATTCCACCTTCCATTAATCCATTAATGATGGTGGCATCATCACTACCGTAACTTGATAAATCAACGCCATCTAACACTATCGACTGAGTCACATCTGCTACACCAGTTGCAACATTAATCGTGGTGCTGGTTATTCCATCTTCTTCGGTTACTGAAAAATCGAGATATGTATCAAGATTATCAGCCACAACATCGGTAAGTAATCCAGACAAATCTAATTTATCTTCAGAAACATCAAAATCAGTAATATGATCGGTATTCAATAAACTAGTCACGCCAATGTTCCAAACATAAGTGTCAGCTCCGTCACCACCAGTAAGCGTATTATGTCCAAGCCCACCAATTAAGGTATCGTTGCCATCGCCACCAATTAAGAAGTCATTTCCTAGGCCGCCATCAAGTATGTCATCTCCTTCGGCTCCATCGATACTGTCACCGCCATCTGTACCATCAATAACATCATTACCATCACTGCCTGTAATTAACGTATTAACCGCTTCTTCACCATCAAGATTAAGCACCTGTACAACTGTTGTTAATGATGCATCGTCTAAATCACCGATATCGACATTCGTTGAATAACTACCATCATTCAAAATAGATGTTTCAGCTTCCACTGAATTACCACTGCCATCAGTAATTGTAATAGCAACATTTTGGCCTTCTTCAACCCCCGTTGTTAGGCCTTCAACCAAGAATGTAGTTGGTGTCAATGCGCTATCGCCAAATGTTACTGAATCACCTAAGAAGACAATAGTTTCAATTTGATTAATAGTGAAGGTTGCACCACCAACCACATCAATTTGACCACTATAATATTGATCACTATCGTTATGATTGATAAAAGCGTTACCACTATAATCGGTAGAACTTCCAGGTAAGATAAGTACATCATTACCATTGCCACCATTGACATTTACATTAGTACCAGGATTTTCACCAAATGCAATCGTGTCGTCCCCATCCCCAGAATTAATGGTAATAAGTTCCGAACTGCCTAAAATAACGATTTCATTATTACCTGAACCATTTAGATTCCAGTAAGAATTATAAACATCATTATAAACAGAGCTGGTATCCTCATCACTGCTCGTATTAAAATTACTGCCACTAACAGTTTCAAGATAACTCGTATAATTAAGCTCAGAAATAATTTCATTATGAGTATCTACTGTAATTGATATTTCATCAGCCCCATCAACACGCACAGTTACCGCGCCATCGTCAGTTAACAATCCATCACTAATAGTATATTCAAGAACAACGTCTTGGCTTTCTCCATCAGTTAATGAAAGCTGCAAATCATTACTCGGTGTAAATACAATTTCACCATTCACAACCTGAGCGGTTCCTAGTAAATTACCATCATCAATGATATCAACAGCACCACCATCAGAAACGCTTTGGCCTTCAATTTCAGTAATCGTCAGTTCATCACCATCAACATCACTATCATTGGATAATGCATTAATACTTATAGAACTGTCTTCATCGGTAAAAATTGTTCCTTGAGTAATGTCCGTATTAACTTGAGGTACTTTTGCAGTTAAATCCATTGCAACATGAGCTAAGTCATAGTTTAAATCTAAACCAAGCGCTTCTGTTGTTTCAGTCCCGTCTGCTTGGGTTCGAGTAAAGGTCACTTCATCGGATAATGTTCTAGATAGCGTCATATTTTGAACTACATATGATCCGTTACTTCCTTGGGTAGTTAATGTAAAGTAATCAACGGGTTTGTCTGTAGTAAACTGATAAGTATCTTCATATGTACCACTTTCACGATAACCAGATTGTACCTCAGACGTCCCATCCTCAAAATAGGCCGTTATCAGTACTTCAGTCGCATTTTTACTTGTTGCATCAAAAAAGCCACCTAATCCATCTAGGGTAAAGGTTACCTGGTTAACATTTTCTCCTTCAATATCAACAACTAAAGTTTGCCCTTTATTTAATCCATTATTTTTTTCGTTACCAATGCCATTACCAATATGTGTGGCACCGTTCCAGGCGGCTAATGTAGTAGAATCATTAGGATCCGTTGTAACAACAGAGGTTGTGATTATCGTATCGCCATTTACAAAAACAGCAGCATCGTCAATTACAGTCCCCCAATCATCGACACTTGCGGTGAAGTCTGAAGAATTATCCGTGTTAAATGAACCGACTTTAATATCAATAGAATCTGCTTTAACAGCCTCTTCATCTGGGATAAATTGAACTTCAGCATCCGATGCATATTCTTCACCGACTACCATTTCAACCCACTCATCATCGATCAGCACTTGTACTGTTCCATGCTCAGGCTGTTCATCGAGACGAATAGTGGTATCGTAAGCCATTTCAGTATCGGCTTCTGCAACGGGCGCTTCATTAACATTAGATACATTGACAACCAAATCATGAGTGGCAGATAAAGTACCTTCACCATCATCAGTTGCGGTTATAGTTACATTAAACGGCCCAGTTTCTCCAGCATCATAATCAGGCGCATTAATAAAGCTTAAGTCACCGTTTTCATCGATTTCAAACAGTGCCGCATGTTCGCCACTCAAACTATAAGTAATCACATCACTTTCTGCATCAGTAGCCGCATAATTACCAACAGCAGCAGTATTTTCGGCAATATCAATACTATCTGTTTCGTTGTTAATAATTGGTGCTGTATTTTCAATCTCATTATTCACTTTGATTGTTATATCTTGGCTACCTGACAATGTACCTTCACCATCATCTGTTGCAATGACCGTTACATTATATGGGCCAGTTTCTCCCGCATCATAGTCAGGTGCATTGATAAAGCTTAAATCACCATTTTCATCAATTTCAAACAGTGCTGCATCTTCGCCACTCAAACTATAAGTGATCGCATCACTTTCCGTATCAGTTGCTGCATAGTTACCAACAGCAGTCGTATTTTCAGCAATATCAACATTTGTTTCAGTATTATCGATATTTGGTGCAGTATTTTCAATTTCATTACTTACACCAACAATAATATCCTGAGTAGCATACAATGAACCTTCACCATCATCTGTAGCAATAACGGTTACATTATATGGACCTGTTTCTTCGGCATCATAGTCAGGCGCATTAATAAAGGTTAAATCACCATTTTCATCAATTTCAAACAATGCTGCATCATCACCACTCAAACTATATGTAATGGTAGCGTTTTCTGTATCAGTAGCCGCATAATTACCAACAGCAGTGCTATTCTCAACAATATCGACATTGTCCATTTCATTGATGATTGTTGGCGCTGTATTTTCAACTACATTACTAACACCAACAATAACATCCTGAGTATCAGATAAACCACCTTCACCGTTATCTGTAGCAATAACAGTTACATAATAAGGGCCAGTTTCACCTGCGTCGTAATCTGGAGCATTAATAAAACTCAAATTACCATTGTCATCAATTTCAAATAATCTAGAATCGTCACCACTCAAACTGTATGTAATAGCATCATTTTCTGTATCAGTTGCAGCGTAATTATCAACCTCAGTGGTATTTTCTGGTATTTCAACAATTTGAGAAAGACTTCTCGTTGAGTCATCATCAATATCAATTGTTATATTTTTGGATATACTGCTTAAATCACCAGAAGATTCTTCAGATGTTGCAACAACTACGTCTGCATTTTCAAAACTAACGGAATTAATAAGGTAATCATCTTCCCCAAGTCCATTTATGGAGTCATTATCAAGAGTGTTATACAATGAGTTATTAGCTTCTATTCCAGAAGCAACGCCATCACTTGTAACATTAATATAAATATTTGATGATATTTCTGTTGTTTCATTCGTTGAAGATTCCGTACTCGTTGCAGTAACCAATAATTCATAACTAGTATCAGAGTCGACATCTATGGTGAGTAGAGATAAATCATTTAAATCCCAATCAGTTATATCAACAGTATCCCCATCTTTAGTGGTAGTGTATGTATTTACTCCATCAGATAACGTAAAATCTTTGGGAATGTTTGAAATAATAATTGCAAGAGACTCTGAACCGTCCGTATCAAGTAACTCAGCATAAATATTTAAATCAATAGAATCACCTTCTGTAACTTCTATTGGATCAGAAGTAACCTCAGTTTCTACAATTTGATCAAACGTAATTGAATGAATAAGATAATCATCCCCATTGCCCGTAGCCGTAAACACTATTTCATCAAAAAGTGTTCCAGCAGCATCAATAGTAGTAGGACTATCAACAGTATCACTTCCTCCATCAATAGTGCCAGTACCAACTTCAATACCATCTAGGTAAAGTATATAAGTGGCACTTTCATTCGGATTTAACCAAGCAAATGCGACATCAGCAGATAAAATATCATTATCAAAAGTAGCGACTATGGATTCGGATCCTACACCATTTGTATAACCTAATTCAGCAGTATTACCAGAAGCACTACCAAGAACACCAAAACCATCATGATCAGTACCAGTAATTGAACTAATAGTTGACTCAGTTCCATCCGTAGAGAAAGCAGTAAGTGTAAACCCATTATCTGTATCATTATAATTTTCTGCAGTCACACTGATTGACTGAGTTACAATAGTATCTTGAGTAACAGTTAATGTTGGTCTATCAACTACAGCGCTTACAGTAATATCTAAAGTAGAAGAAGAACCAGTATTTGTTGTATACGTTATTTCAGGAACAGTTCCACTCCAATCTTCTGTTGGTGTAAATGTATAGGTACCATTTGCATCAAGCATTAGCGTACCTTCATCAAGCTGTACATTTTCTCCTGTTGAATATTCAATTAATTCACCAGCTTCATCAACTTGACCTTCGATAGTAAAGCTTGCAACGGTTAATATATCGTCTTCATCGCTATCATTAGTTAACACATTTCCAATCAATGCAGTATCTGGATCTTCGTTTGTATAACCAAAATCTTGCTTAACAACACTTACATCATCGACAGCATCCACTGTCACAGTAACCGTCGCGGTGGAGGTGGAGCCATCTTCATCGGTAATGATGTAATCAAAGGTATCGGTCCCTTCAAAATTCGCTGCCGGTGTGTAGTTCAGGGTGCCATCTGGATTCTCAGTCACCGTGCCGCCATTGGCGGAGGTACTATCAAAGTCCGTTAAGGTGGCATCATCGGTCAACGTATCGTTACCCAATACATCAATATCAACGCCCACTTCTTCGGTCGTTGTCGCCGTGTCGGCAACCGCCGTTGGCACACCTTCATCATTAACGGTGATCGTCACCGTCGCGGTGGAGGTGGAGCCATCTTCATCGGTAATGATGTAATCAAAGGTATCGGTCCCTTCAAAATTCGCTGCCGGTGTGTAGTTCAGGGTGCCATCTGGATTCTCAGTCACCGTACCGCCATTGGCGGAGGTACTGTCAAACCCCGTCAAGGTGGCATCATCGGTCAACGTATCGTTACCCAATACATCAATATCAACGCCCACTTCTTCGGTCGTTGTCGCCGTGTCGGCAACCGCCGTTGGCACACCTTCATCATTAACGGTGATCGTCACCGTCGCGGTGGAGGTGGAGCCATCTTCATCGGTAATGATGTAATCAAAGGTATCGGTCCCTTCAAAATTCGCTGCCGGTGTGTAGTTCAGGGTGCCATCTGGATTCTCAGTCACCGTGCCGCCATTGGCGGAGGTACTGTCAAACCCCGTCAAGGTGGCATCATCGATCAACGTATCGTTACCCAATACATCAATATCAACGCCCACTTCTTCGGTCGTTGTCGCCGTGTCGGCAACCGCCGTTGGCACACCTTCATCATTAACGGTGATCGTCACCGTCGCGGTGGAGGTGGAGCCATCTTCATCGGTAATGATGTAATCAAAGGTATCGGTCCCTTCAAAATTCGCTGCCGGTGTGTAGTTCAGGGTGCCATCTGGATTCTCAGTCACCGTGCCGCCATTGGCGGAGGTACTATCAAACCCCGTCAAGGTGGCATCATCGGTCAACGTATCGTTACCCAATACATCAATATCAACGCCCACTTCTTCGGTCGTTGTCGCCGTGTCGGCAACCGCCGTTGGCACACCTTCATCATTAACGGTGATCGTCACCGTCGCGGTGGAGGTGGAGCCATCTTCATCGGTAATGATGTAATCAAAGGTATCGGTCCCTTCAAAATTCGCTGCCGGTGTGTAGTTCAGGGTGCCATCTGGATTCTCAGTCACCGTGCCGCCATTGGCGGAGGTACTATCAAAGTCCGTTAAGGTGGCATCATCGGTCAACGTATCGTTACCCAATACATCAATATCAACGCCCACTTCTTCGGTCGTTGTCGCCGTGTCGGCAACCGCCGTTGGCACACCTTCATCATTAACGGTGATCGTCACCGTCGCGGTGGAGGTGGAGCCATCTTCATCGGTAATGATGTAATCAAAGGTATCGGTCCCTTCAAAATTCGCCGCCGGTGTGTAGTTCAGGGTGCCATCTGGATTCTCAGTCACCGTGCCGCCATTGGCGGAGGTACTATCAAAGTCCGTTAAGGTGGCATCATCGGTCAACGTATCGTTACCCAATACATCAATATCAACGCCCACTTCTTCGGTCGTTGTCGCCGTGTCGGCAACCGCCGTTGGCACACCTTCATCATTAACGGTGATCGTCACCGTCGCGGTGGAGGTGGAGCCATCTTCATCGGTAATGATGTAATCAAAGGTATCGGTCCCTTCAAAATTCGCTGCCGGTGTGTAGTTCAGGGTGCCATCTGGATTCTCAGTCACCGTGCCGCCATTGGCGGAGGTACTATCAAAGTCCGTTAAGGTGGCATCATCGGTCAACGTATCGTTACCCAATACATCAATATCAACGCCCACTTCTTCGGTCGTTGTCGCCGTGTCGGCAACCGCCGTTGGCACACCTTCATCATTAACGGTGATCGTCACCGTCGCGGTGGAGGTGGAGCCATCTTCATCGGTAATGATGTAATCAAAGGTATCGGTCCCTTCAAAATTCGCTGCCGGTGTGTAGTTCAGGGTGCCATCTGGATTCTCAGTCACCGTACCGCCATTGGCGGAGGTACTGTCAAACCCCGTCAAGGTGGCATCATCGGTCAACGTATCGTTACCCAATACATCAATATCAACGCCCACTTCTTCGGTCGTTGTCGCCGTGTCGGCAACCGCCGTTGGCACACCTTCATCATTAACGGTGATCGTCACCGTCGCGGTGGAGGTGGAGCCATCTTCATCGGTAATGATGTAATCAAAGGTATCGGTCCCTTCAAAATTCGCTGCCGGTGTGTAGTTCAGGGTGCCATCTGGATTCTCAGTCACCGTGCCGCCATTGGCGGAGGTACTGTCAAACCCCGTCAAGGTGGCATCATCGGTCAACGTATCGTTACCCAATACATCAATATCAACGCCCACTTCTTCGGTCGTTGTCGCCGTGTCGGCAACCGCCGTTGGCACACCTTCATCATTAACGGTGATCGTCACCGTCGCGGTGGAGGTGGAGCCATCTTCATCGGTAATGATGTAATCAAAGGTATCGGTCCCTTCAAAATTCGCTGCCGGTGTGTAGTTCAGGGTGCCATCTGGATTCTCAGTCACCGTGCCGCCATTGGCGGAGGTACTATCAAAGTCCGTTAAGGTGGCATCATCGGTCAACGTATCGTTACCCAATACATCAATATCAACGCCCACTTCTTCGGTCGTTGTCGCCGTGTCGGCAACCGCCGTTGGCACACCTTCATCATTAACGGTGATCGTCACCGTCGCGGTGGAGGTGGAGCCATCTTCATCGGTAATGATGTAATCAAAGGTATCGGTCCCTTCAAAATTCGCCGCCGGTGTGTAGTTCAGGGTGCCATCTGGATTCTCAGTCACCGTGCCGCCATTGGCGGAGGTACTATCAAAGTCCGTTAAGGTGGCATCATCGGTCAACGTATCGTTACCCAATACATCAATATCAACGCCCACTTCTTCGGTCGTTGTCGCCGTGTCGGCAACCGCCGTTGGCACACCTTCATCATTAACGGTGATCGTCACCGTCGCGGTGGAGGTGGAGCCATCTTCATCGGTAATGATGTAATCAAAGGTATCGGTCCCTTCAAAATTCGCTGCCGGTGTATAGTTCAGGGTGCCATCTGGATTCTCAGTCACCGTGCCGCCATTGGCGGAGGTACTATCAAACCCCGTTAAGGTGGCATCATCAGTCAACGTATCGTTACCCAATACATCAATATCAACGCCCACTTCTTCGGTCGTTGTCGCCGTGTCGGCAACCGCCGTTGGCACACCTTCATCATTAACGGTGATCGTCACCGTCGCGGTGGAGGTGGAGCCATCTTCATCGGTAATGATGTAATCAAAGGTATCGGTCCCTTCAAAATTCGCTGCCGGTGTGTAGTTCAGGGTGCCATCTGGATTCTCAGTCACCGTGCCGCCATTGGCGGAGGTACTGTCAAACCCCGTCAAGGTGGCATCATCGGTCAACGTATCGTTACCCAATACATCAATATCAACGCCCACTTCTTCGGTCGTTGTCGCCGTGTCGGCAACCGCCGTTGGCACACCTTCATCATTAACGGTGATCGTCACCGTCGCGGTGGAGGTGGAGCCATCTTCATCGGTAATGATGTAATCAAAGGTATCGGTCCCTTCAAAATTCGCTGCCGGTGTGTAGTTCAGGGTGCCATCTGGATTCTCAGTCACCGTGCCGCCATTGGCGGAGGTACTATCAAACCCCGTCAAGGTGGCATCATCGGTCAACGTATCGTTACCCAATACATCAATATCAACGCCCACTTCTTCGGTCGTTGTCGCCGTGTCGGCAACCGCCGTTGGCACACCTTCATCATTAACGGTGATCGTCACCGTCGCGGTGGAGGTGGAGCCATCTTCATCGGTAATGATGTAATCAAAGGTATCGGTCCCTTCAAAATTCGCTGCCGGTGTGTAGTTCAGGGTGCCATCTGGATTCTCAGTCACCGTGCCGCCATTGGCGGAGGTACTATCAAACCCCGTCAAGGTGGCATCATCGGTCAACGTATCGTTACCCAATACATCAATATCAACGCCCACTTCTTCGGTCGTTGTCGCCGTGTCGGCAACCGCCGTTGGCACACCTTCATCATTAACGGTGATCGTCACCGTCGCGGTGGAGGTGGAGCCATCTTCATCGGTAATGATGTAATCAAAGGTATCGGTCCCTTCAAAATTCGCCGCCGGTGTGTAGTTCAGGGTGCCATCTGGATTCTCAGTCACCGTGCCGCCATTGGCGGAGGTACTATCAAACCCCGTCAAGGTGGCATCATCGGTCAACGTATCGTTACCCAATACATCAATATCAACGCCCACTTCTTCGGTCGTTGTCGCCGTGTCGGCAACCGCCGTTGGCACACCTTCATCATTAACGGTGATCGTCACCGTCGCGGTGGAGGTGGAGCCATCTTCATCGGTAATGATGTAATCAAAGGTATCGGTCCCTTCAAAATTCGCTGCCGGTGTGTAGTTCAGGGTGCCATCTGGATTCTCAGTCACCGTGCCGCCATTGGCGGAGGTACTATCAAACCCCGTCAAGGTGGCATCATCGGTCAACATATCGTTACCCAATACATCAATATCAACGCCCACTTCTTCGGTCGTTGTCGCCGTGTCGGCAACCGCCGTTGGCACACCTTCATCATTAACGGTGATCGTCACCGTCGCGGTGGAGGTGGAGCCATCTTCATCGGTAATGATGTAATCAAAGGTATCGGTCCCTTCAAAATTCGCTGCCGGTGTGTAGTTCAGGGTGCCATCTGGATTCTCAGTCACCGTGCCGCCATTGGCGGAGGTACTATCAAACCCCGTCAAGGTGGCATCATCGGTCAACGTATCGTTACCCAATACATCAATATCAACGCCCACTTCTTCGGTCGTTGTCGCCGTGTCGGCAACCGCCGTTGGCACACCTTCATCATTAACGGTGATCGTCACCGTCGCGGTGGAGGTGGAGCCATCTTCATCGGTAATGATGTAATCAAAGGTATCGGTCCCTTCAAAATTCGCTGTCGGTGTGTAGTTCAGGGTGCCATCTGGATTCTCAGTCACCGTGCCGCCATTGGCGGAGGTACTATCAAACCCCGTCAAGGTGGCATCATCGGTCAACGTATCGTTACCCAATACATCAATATCAACGCCCACTTCTTCGGTCGTTGTCGCCGTGTCGGCAACCGCCGTTGGCACACCTTCATCATTAACGGTGATCGTCACCGTCGCGGTGGAGGTGGAGCCATCTTCATCGGTAATGATGTAATCAAAGGTATCGGTCCCTTCAAAATTCGCCGCCGGTGTGTAGTTCAGGGTGCCATCTGGATTCTCAGTCACCGTGCCGCCATTGGCGGAGGTACTATCAAACCCCGTCAAGGTGGCATCATCGGTCAACGTATCGTTACCCAATACATCAATATCAACGCCCACTTCTTCGGTCGTTGTCGCCGTGTCGGCAACCGCCGTTGGCACACCTTCATCATTAACGGTGATCGTCACCGTCGCGGTGGAGGTGGAGCCATCTTCATCGGTAATGATGTAATCAAAGGTATCGGTCCCTTCAAAATTCGCTGTCGGTGTGTAGTTCAGGGTGCCATCTGGATTCTCAGTCACCGTGCCGCCATTGGCGGAGGTACTATCAAACCCCGTCAAGGTGGCATCATCGGTCAACGTATCGTTACCCAATACATCAATATCAACGCCCACTTCTTCGGTCGTTGTCGCCGTGTCGGCAACCGCCGTTGGCACACCTTCATCATTAACGGTGATCGTCACCGTCGCGGTGGAGGTGGAGCCATCTTCATCGGTAATGATGTAATCAAAGGTATCGGTCCCTTCAAAATTCGCTGCCGGTGTGTAGTTCAGGGTGCCATCTGGATTCTCAGTCACCGTGCCGCCATTGGCGGAGGTACTATCAAAGTCCGTTAAGGTGGCATCATCGGTCAACGTATCGTTACCCAATACATCAATATCAACGCCCACTTCTTCGGTCGTTGTCGCCGTGTCGGCAACCGCCGTTGGCACACCTTCATCATTAACGGTGATCGTCACCGTCGCGGTGGAGGTGGAGCCATCTTCATCGGTAATGATGTAATCAAAGGTATCGGTCCCTTCAAAATTCGCTGCCGGTGTGTAGTTCAGGGTGCCATCTGGATTCTCAGTCACCGTGCCGCCATTGGCGGAGGTACTATCAAACCCCGTCAAGGTGGCATCATCGGTCAACGTATCGTTACCCAATACATCAATATCAACGCCCACTTCTTCGGTCGTTGTCGCCGTGTCGGCAACCGCCGTTGGCACACCTTCATCATTAACGGTGATCGTCACCGTCGCGGTGGAGGTGGAGCCATCTTCATCGGTAATGATGTAATCAAAGGTATCGGTCCCTTCAAAATTCGCCGCCGGTGTGTAGTTCAGGGTGCCATCTGGATTCTCAGTCACCGTGCCGCCATTGGCGGAGGTACTATCAAACCCCGTCAAGGTGGCATCATCGGTCAACGTATCGTTACCCAATACATCAATATCAACGCCCACTTCTTCGGTCGTTGTCGCCGTGTCGGCAACCGCCGTTGGCACACCTTCATCATTAACGGTGATTGTTAAATTCGTGGTAGTGGTTGCGCCGTCATTATCGGTCACAGTCACGGGAACTACGAATTCTAAAGTTTCATCCACTGCTAAGCTGTCGTAACTGCTCGCATCAAATTCGTAACTGCCATCGGCATTCAGAGTTAAGCCCGTTGGCGTTGTACTACCCTCGCTAACCGCTACACTCACAACAGTGCCATCAATATCAGCGGTCGCAATGCTGCCGGTGATCGTCTCACCTTCAATCACTGCCGCAGTTTCTGCCTCTGCCGTCGGTGCGTCATTTGTACCAGTCACGGTGATGGTTAAGTTCGTGGTAGTGGTTGCGCCGTCATTATCGGTCACAGTCACGGGAACTACGAACTCTAAAGTTTCATCCACTGCTAAGCTGTCGTAACTGCTCGCATCAAATTCGTAACTGCCATCGGCATTCAGAGTTAAGCCCGTTGGCGTTGTACTACCCTCGCTAACCGCTACACTCACAACAGTGCCATCAATATCAGCGGTCGCAATGCTGCCAGTGATCGTCTCACCTTCAATCACTGCCGCAGTTTCTGCCTCTGCCATCGGTGCGTCATTTGTACCAGTCACGGTGATGGTTAAGTTCGTGGTAGTGGTTACGCCGTCATTATCGGTCACAGTCACGGGAACTACGAATTCTAAAGTTTCATCCACTGCTAAGCTGTCGTAACTGCTCGCATCAAATTCGTAACTGCCATCGGCATTCAGAGTTAAGCCCGTTGGCGTTGTACTACCCTCGCTAACCGCTACACTCACAACAGTGCCATCAATATCAGCGGTCGCAATGCTGCCGGTGATCGTCTCACCTTCAATCACTGCCGCAGTTTCTGCCTCTGCCGTCGGTGCGTCGTTGTACTCAATAGTATCAGCAGGATTAACTTCTTCACTGGTCGTTGAAGATTCACCTGAAGTAGAATCTGCCGTAATAGTAAAATCAGGTAAGTCTTCACCACTATTCACTAATGCCACACCGGCATCGGTTAAGGTCACTACACCGGTGTCGCTATCGATAACAAAGTAAGTGCTGTCGTCATCGCTTAAGCTATAGGTAATATCGCCACCGTCTTCATCAGTCGCGCTGGCTGTCGCAATCACGGTATCGGTCGTGACCGTATCTTCGGTCAGAAGTTCTGTGGTTTCGACAGTCAGTTCAATTGGATCGTTAGTAACTATAGTTGCGGAAGGTTCAACGATTTGGCTGCCCGTTGATGTTATTCCTGAAGTCGACTCTGCAGTAACAGTGAAACTCGGTAAATCTTCACCACTATTAACTAGCGCAATTCCTTCATCTGTTAAAGTAATTACACCAGTATCGTTATCTATTATATAGTAGGCTGAATCATCATCACTCAAACTATAAATGATATCGCCACCATCTTCATCGGTCGCACTTACCGTTGCGATAATAGTGTCACTAGTCACATCATCTTCAGTAATCGCTTCTGTAAGGTCAACGTTTATTACAATTGGTGCATTTGCTGTATCCGCATCTACTGCATTAAGGTCTTGGTTTATTTGAATGGGTTCAATCGTTTCAAAGCCAAAACCTTCTGTTTGAAAATCAGTACTTGCAATAATTTCTGTACCATCTCGTTCAAACTCTACGGCTGAAGAACTACCGCCATCAGAGGTTTCACCTGCTGCCGTTTCAGTATCTTCATCTAAAATTTCTTCGCCTTCTTGCGCTTCAATGGCCGCTTGAATTGCTTCTATTTCAAGCAATGTTTGTTCATCAACACTTGGTTGTGCATCTTGGTTAACCGCATCTTCAGAATTGACTTTATCTTCAGCTTCATTATTAACTGTTATATTTTGATTAACTGCTTCAATAGAGTCATTTTCAGAAACTTTCTTTTCATTATTGTTTTCGTCATTTGTACTCATTATTTCTGCTCCGCATTCAAAACTGTTGAGGTTGTTTGATTAATGTTTGCACAACTATTTTTCAAGTTAAATATTGAACGTGCATATGTGAATTGTTTCATCAAAAATACCTCTAAAAATTAATAACTTATTAAAACGAAAGATTCAAAAAATTGAACCCCACATAAAAAATAGATGATGTAGGTTAAAAGTACATTAATTTAATAATAAATCAAGCAATCACCCCTACTTTTGTTAATGATTTGTTACATGATATAGTGTCATTTATATTATTTTAATTACTTCAAAAATCGATAATATTACAATTGGATTTACACTTTATATTGTCTATCTATCACTGTAACGGCAATCAATATAAAAGCTTTAATTATTGATAAAGTATACGACAAAGTTCAAAAAGCAGATCATTTACGCCACAATTAAAGCGCTTATCAATCCAATTAAACCGCCAAAAACACCTCCCCATACCACCAACCAACCTAAATGTTTTTTTATCATTGCTTGAATAATATGTTTTACTAAAAGTGGTGTTAATTCATTGAGGCGTTGCTCAATTATTTTTTCTATTTTAATTAAAATATCGTGCATCATTTCTGCTTGCCCAATTTCTTGTTTAACTAATTCAGTAAACTTTTCATCTTCAGTTAACTCAATAATAGAAGTTTTCATATGCTTTATAAAAGGCTCTCTCAATGGAACTAATGCTTCTTTGCCACCTAGCATACCTAACATACCACCAAATGAAGAAGCCATGATTACATCTACTAAACCATCAAAGGTAGGATCAAGATCGACTTTATTAATCACAGGCGTTAAATTAAAACTTAGTGGTGATAATGAACCCGCATTTAAAAATCGTTCAACATTTTCCTGGGTGAAAAATTGTTCCATCATTAAGGTACGAATACCACTTTTAAATTCTTCAAAATGTGCAGGCACAACACCTGAACCATATAAAAAAGGCACTCTCTCAAATAACATAAAAACAGCAAGCCAATTCGTTAATGCACCAGATAATGCAAATAAACCAATCATTGTTAATATAGAACCATACTCTTTTTCGCCCATTAATAGACCTACTAATAAAATAATGGCGGCCAATAGATTAGTTAGAAAACTTTTGTTCATTAATCCCTCCAAGACTATAAATATATTTTAATAAACGCTATATACAAAAAAATCCAGTAACTAAATAAATGGTTACTGGATTTCTATTATCAATCAATAAAACGTTACTTATTAATCGTTATTACTTTCTTCACGTAATTTTAAACTACGTAATGCTTTGTCTAATACGCCATTGACGAATTTATAAGATTCATCGGTTGCAAAATCTTTTGCTAATTCAATCGCTTCATTCAATACCACTTTATGAGGTACATCAGTACGATAAGTTAGCTCAAACATTGCAATTCTTAAGACTGCAATATCAACCATATCTACATCTTCAATTTTACGAGAAAGATAAGGTGATAACTTTTCGTCTAAGGAATCAACACGATTAATAACACCGGTTAATAATTCTTTAAAATAAGCGACATCAGTTTTTGATAAATCCTGATCAACGGTAAACTGATCAATAATTTGACCAGCATTTGCTTTCGTTATTTGCCATTGGTAAACAGCCTGAACTGCAAACTGGCGAGCGCGACGTCGCTCAGCAGGTTTCATTTTCATTATCCCAGTTCCGCCATCACATTAACCATCTCAAGTGCACTTAATGCTGCTTCACTACCTTTATTACCCATTTTAGTACCCGCTCGTTCAATCGCTTGATCAATTGAATCGGTGGTAAGTACACCAAAGGCAACAGGAACATCAAAGTCGAGAGAAACCTGTGCAAGACCTTTATTACACTCATTGGCAACGAATTCAAAATGTGGCGTACCACCTCGAATAACTGTACCTAATGCAATAATTGCATCAAACTTTTTAGATGCAGCAACACGTTTAGTTGCTAGTGGGAGTTCAACAGCACCAGGCACGCGTACAACGGTAATATTATCTTCTGTCACTTGACCTGTACGTTTAAGGGTATCAACGGCCCCGGCTAATAACTGCTCATTAATAAAGCTATTAAAACGAGAGATGACGATTGCGATTTTCGCTTGTGGGGCTGTTAAGCCACCTTCAATTATTTTCATTTTTACCCTTCTTGCATCTATTTATTGCATAATTTTGTGCATTCTAACACATTTATTTTCTTTGTTAAGGTGATTACTCAGTGATGTAATCAACTACTTCGAGACCAAATCCAGATAAAGCATGATATTTTTTCTCAGAACTTAACAATGCCATTTTTTCAACACCTAAATCACGTAAAATTTGAGATCCCACGCCGACTCGACGACTTGTACCAAGCGGCTTACTACCAATGGTTTCACCGGCATCTTGCATCGCAATTTGTTTAATACTGTCAATCAGTGATTCGGGTGTTTCTTGATTACCTAGCATCACCAACACACCACTGTCTTCGGCAAGGCGTTTAATCACATTACGCAATGGCCATGTACGCTCAGCTAAACGATCGGAAAAGAAATTATCACTGAACGTATTCTGTAGATGAACACGCACATTTGTTGTCTCACCTGATTTTATTTCACCATTTTTTAAAACGAAGTGAACCTGTTTATCAATGGTATCTTGATAGGCAATTAGATCAAACTCACCAAATTCTGTTGGTAATTTACAATTGCTTACGCGTTCAATTGTTGTTTCATTATTATTACGATATTCAATTAAATCTGCTACTGTTCCCAATTTAATGCCATGTTCTTGAGCAAAAATTTCAAGGTCAGCGCGTCGTGCCATGGTCCCATCTTCATTAAGAATTTCAACGATAACAGCTGCAGGTTCACGACCGGCTAAACGACCAAGATCACAACCAGCTTCTGTATGTCCGGCACGAGTTAATACACCACCTGGCTGGGCTTTAAGTGGGAAAATATGTCCAGGCATCACAATATCAGCCGGTTTTGCATCTTTGGCAATCGCAGCTTGTACCGTAATAGCACGATCTGCAGCAGAAATCCCAGTAGTCACACCATTTGCAGCTTCAATAGAAACCGTAAAATTAGTTGAAAATGCCGCCGTATTATCGTCGACCATTAAGGGTAATTTTAGTTGCTTACAACGTTCTTCAGTCAATGTTAAACAGATTAAACCACGCCCATATTTAGCCATGAAATTGATTGCTTCTGGAGTGACCATATCGGCAGCAATAATTAAATCACCTTCATTTTCACGGTCTTCATCATCCATTAAGATAACCATTTTACCCAAGCGAATATCTTCAATGATTTCAGCTGTTGTATTTAATTGCATTATTGAATTCCTATATTTCTTCTTAGAAGGCTTCTCATAAAACGAAGTCATTATTATATTTTTCGAACTATCCCATAAAGCCGCTTTTAGCAAGAAGCTCCATAGTTGATTGTTTACTCTCTGGCTGACTGGCCTTTTCACCTAACAATAAGCGCTCTAAATAACGCGCAATCACATCAACTTCGAGGTTTACTGGTGTACCTACTTTATAATTAGCCATAATAGTTTGTGAAATAGTATGTGGAATAATCGTTAATTTAAAACGAGCACCTTCGACGTCATTAATCGTCAAACTAATACCATCAACGGTAATCGAACCTTTCTCTGCAATATATTTTGCTAATTGCTCAGGCGCTTTAACCCAATATTCAACAGCATTACCCAGTTGATTAATTGAACATATTTCTCCAACACCATCGACATGCCCGCTGACAATATGGCCACCAAAGCGATCATTCATCTGCATCGCTTTTTCAAGGTTAACTTCAAACCCTGTTTTTATTTGTGAAAAACCACTACGCTTCAATGTTTCCTGCGATAAATCCACAGAAAAACCATGATCACTTAACGCTGTGATCGTTAAGCATACTCCATTATGCGCAATACTATCACCCAATTTAACATCACTTAAATCAAGCGCTCCACAATCAACATTAATGGTAACATCCTGTGCGTGATGCTTAATTGCTTTAACGGTGCCGATTGCTTCTATAATACCTGTAAACATATTAATCTCGGTTGCTTATTATACGAAGATCATCACCCACAATCGCAACATCTTTAAGCGACAATTGAATAACATCTTCCATTTTTGAAAAGTTGGGTAAGTTTACTAAGTTTCTTGCTAAATCACCCATTAATTTTGGTGCTTGATAAAGAATAAATTCATCGACCAGATTGTTTCTAAAAAACTCACCGCTAAGTTTTGCCCCAGCTTCAACCCACAGGTCATTGACTTCATATTGAGGTAGGCGATTTAACAAATCATTAAGGTCAATATGCCCTTGACTATCGGGTACGCCAACAATCTGCTCAACCTCCGCAATCAATATTTTATTACGGATATCTGAGCGCTTAGAAAGTGAAACAATAATGACTTTCCCCGGTAGCTCAAACAAACCTTCATTCAATGTTAGTTGATTGTTAGAGTCCAAAATAATGCGGATTGGCTGACGAACTAATTTCTCATTAACTTCATTTAAGAATTGTGGTGCTTTTTGTAGCTCATTATATCGAACATTTAGACTCGGATTATCAGCAAGTACAGTACCTATACCTGTTAGGATAGCACTTTGTTGAGCACGATAATACTGAACATCAATTCTAGCCTCTGAACCCGTTATCCATTTGCTTTGGCCATTTTTCAACGCGGTTTTACCATCTAAACTTGCAGCTTGTTTAACCGTTACACGTGGTCTATTGGCTTGCATACGTTTGATAAAACCAAGGTTTAAATTACGCGCATCTGACTCAAGCAATCCAACTGCAACTTCAATACCAGCATCGAGTAGAATTTGGATGCCACGCCCTGCCACTTGAGGATTTGGATCCTCCATTGCGATAACAACCCGTTTAACACCCGCTTTAGTTAATGCCAAAGCACAAGGTGGGGTTCGTCCATAATGAGAGCAAGGTTCAAGGGTAACGTAACAAGTGGCACCAACGGTTTTGTTTTTCGCCATTGCTAATGCATTAACTTCAGCATGAGGCAATCCGGCTTTAAGATGAAACCCTTCTCCAACAATGGTGTCGTTATTCACAATAACACAGCCAACGTTAGGATTCGGTGAAGTAGTAAATCGCCCTTTTTTAGCCAGCGTGATAGCGCAAGCCATGTATTGCCTATCTAAATCTGTAAAACTTACGGTATTCATTTTTTATCCAATTACTTTTCTAATTTTGCAATTTCTTCGCCAAATTCTTTAACGTCTTCAAAAGAACGATAGACAGAAGCAAAACGAATATAAGCAATTTTATCTAAGCTTTTTAATAACTCCATGACTAACTCACCGACTATTTTTGAAGAAATTTCACGTTCTCCCGTAGCACGTATCGTGGATTTAAGTTTATTGACTGCATTTTCAATATCTTCAATACTTACCGGACGTTTTTCTAATGCGCGGTGAATGCCTACTAGTAACTTTTCATCATTAAAAGGCTCTCTTCGACCATCTGACTTGATAAGGTGTGGCATAACCAATTCTGCAACTTCGAAAGTCGTAAATCGTTCTGCACATTCATTACAAGAACGGCGGCGACGAACTTGATAGCCCTCAGCCACTAAACGAGAATCGATAACCTTGGTATCTTGTGCGCCACAAAAAGGACAATACATAATTTTTCTCTCTTTAGATAAATCAATCCGATAGAGTAAGGATAATACCAAATAATAATAAATTGCATGATAAAAAAGGCCGAATTATTCATTCAGCCTCTTATCTAACAAAATATAGAATCAAGGTAATGCTTAGCTTTGATGTAAACTGTAAATAGCAGACGATTTACTTTTTAGCTCATTACAATTATTACACCACAAATTTGCAGCACCACAAGCTTGCAATAATTCTAAAGTCTCACCACACTTGTCACAGGCGGCTTGAATTTTTAAATCACTCCCACAACTATCGCAATGGTAATTCTTTTTTTGAATACCCGCATTTTCTATTGCTTGTCCGCATTTAGGGCATGTTAACGACATCATTATTTTCCTTTTTTATGGAACTTCATCATACGTTTACGCTTGTGCATTTGATTTGGTGTTAACTTATTACGGCGTCCTTCAAATGGATTACTACCTTCACGGAATTCAATCCGAATGGGCGTTCCCATAATACCGAGTGAACGACGGAAATAATTCATTAAATAGCGTTTATATGAATCAGCTAGTTTTTTAACTTGGTTTCCGTGAATAACAATCAACGGAGGATTATAACCACCCGCATGTGCATAACGTAGTTTAACACGACGTCCCTGCACCATCGGTGGTTGGTGATCATCAACAGCCATCCCCATTATTCGAGTTAGCATTGAAGTCGAAATACGTTTAGTTGAAGATTCATAAGCTTCTTCAACGGATTCATATAAATGCCCAACGCCAGTCCCATGTAAGGCAGAAATAAAATGAATTTTAGCAAAATCAACAAAACCAAGTCGACGATCAAGTTCGCTTTTTACCCGCTCCTTATCGTATTCTGACATACCATCCCATTTATTCACCGCAATCACGAGTGAACGACCGGCATTTAGGGTATAGCCCAGTAGCGATAAATCTTGATCCGAAATACCATCACGCGCATCAATAATTAGCATAACGACATTACTATCTTCAATGGCTTTTAAGGTTTTAATTACTGAGAATTTTTCAACGGTTTCATTCACTTTTTTGCGCTTACGAACACCCGCTGTATCAATCAATACATATTCGCGATCATCACGTGTCATCGGAATATAAATACTATCACGAGTGGTACCTGGCATATCGTACACAAGCACTCGTTCTTCACCTAGAATACGGTTAGTTAGGGTTGATTTACCAACATTAGGGCGCCCAATTAACGCTAACTTTATCGGCAAGTTCTGTAAGCGTTCTTGCTCTTTAAGCAGTGCTTCTTCATCTTCTTCTATGAATTCTGGTTCAAGGTTATCATCATCACCGTCTTGCTCAACAACGACCTCATCGAAGAAACCATCGAGTGCAGTTTCAATCATTTGACGAACGCCTTTACCATGTGCAGCAGCAATATGGTAGACCTCACCTAAACCGAGCGCATAAAATTCACCACAGGCAGAATCAGCATCAATCCCATCGGTTTTGTTCGCAACAATAAATACGTTTTTTTCTTGTTTTCTCAAGTGATCTGCAATTGCTTCATCGGCAACAGTCATCCCAACTCGCGCATCAACAAGGAATAGAATGGCATCGGCTTCTTCAATTGCTTGTAATGACTGCCCTGCCATCAATGCATCAATACCCTGTTCATCGCCGGTAATACCACCGGTATCGATAACAATAAACTCATTTTCATCGATCTTTGCCTGACCGTATTTACGATCTCGAGTTAGACCGGGAAAATCCGCAACCAACGCATCACGAGTACGAGTTAAGCGGTTAAATAATGTTGATTTGCCCACATTGGGACGTCCAACTAATGCGACGACTGGTAACATACTTCAATCCTATAAAACAAAAAAAACCCTTACCAAAAAAGTTAAGGGTTTCATAGTATACAATAATTTCTGACGTAAATAATTAAGTAATTAATCTAGGTTTAACGATGGTTTTTCAATGGCGATTAATTTACCACTGCGAGTCTGTAAATAAAGGTAATCATTCGTCGCTATTGGCTCCATATACAAACCATCCGAATCTAACTTTTGTTGCGCAACAAAGGTACCAGTTTCTCGACTTAACCAATGTAAATAACCTTCTCCATCACCAACAACGATGTATTCATTCGCGACGGTTACGCCTGTGAGATTGCGGTATGATAATTTATCATTACTCCAAAGCTCTGTTCCTGAACTACGATCAATCGCATAAACATAGCCTCGATAGTCAGTGACATATAAAGTCATTCCAGATAATGCAATATCACTAAACCCTGCATATTTACGAGACCAAATTTGCTTACCCTTAAGTAAATCGATTGCAATCAAATTTCCATTATAAGCAAGCGCATAAACCACACCATTACTGATAATAGGTTTCATATCAACATCAACCAAACGATCTAGCTCAGTCGCACCATAAGGTCGTGCCACAGGAAGCTGCCATAGGGGCTGCCCCGTTGATAATAAAGCCACACTGACATAACCATCAGCACGCCCATATACAATACCACCTTGAGAAATTGCAGGTGTTGCACTGCCTCGCAATGAAAGATTCGGCTGTTTATTACTTAAATTCCAAAGTTGTTCACCCGTATCACTGTCTAACGCAATTAAATCACCGCGTGTGGTATGAATAACAACAACACCACTATCGTAAACAGGCTGAGCAACAACCTCACCAGTTACATCGGTTTCCCAGTTTAATTCACCAGTGGTTTTACTAAAAGCCAATACCTGCGCATTTTCAGTCCCAATAACAACACTATCGGGTGTTAATGTAATTCCACCGGATAAACGAGCAGAACGATTTAGTTGGTTACTTGGATCATCACTAAAGTCGGTTGTCCAAAGTACTTTTCCACTGTCCGGTGAAAAAGCTTTGATCAATCCATCACGAGAAGCCGCATAAATAGCATCTTGATCCGCAGCTGGTTGCAACTGAGAGTAATATTTATCAACGCCATCACTAATATTTTTTTGCCACGCAATTTGTGGTTTATAAGTGCTTTCAAATACAGGAAGCTCTGCCATTTTCACAACATCTTCTTCACCAGAAAATGCTGAGCAGCCAGACAATACAAGCGTTGCACCGGCAATAACAGTCAATCGATTAAACCATTTATTCATCGGAAATCTCAACTTATTATTCACCATCAAGAACAGGTTCAGTCGCAATAACTGGTTCAGCTAAACCGAGGTCATCTGCTTGTAATTGCAACACGGGATCAACACGCCCCTGTGAGTTATTAATAGCATCTTGGAACGCACTACGTGCTTTATCTTGCTCACCCATTTGTAAATAAACATTACCTTTCAACTGTTCAGCTCGAGCTAAAAACGGTTTTTCAGTAATAAGTGCAAGTGTTGATAATGCCGCATCATTATTACCAAGCTCAAACTCAACGCGTGCTAAACGCAAATTAATCACAGGATCAAGTGGTGCATAACTATTTTGTTTTTGAGCTTGTTGTAATTGTGTTTTTGCTAAATCATATTTAGTTTGCTCAACCGCTTCCTTCGCTAGCAATAAAGACGCTAACATCCCATAGGTATTGTCATTATTTTCAGCAACAAAATCACTGATCACCTGTAAATCTTTTTCACCGGTTTCTGCGGCAAATTTAGTCTGCATTTCAGAGAATGCTTGAGATGTACTTTCGTGAGCAGTTATCACGGAAGCGTTATAATAGCGCCATCCCCATAATCCAGCTAAACCAACAACAGCACTAATAACTAACGTATTACCATTTTTCTTCCACCAGCCTTTAATTGCTTCGACTTGTTGTTCTTCAGTTTCATAACCTTCAATAATATCAACCACTAACTTATCCTTTATAAAATTGTTTGCTTAAAAATAGCGAGCTAACTTAGTAATTAACTCATCCATTGCCACTGTTTGTTGTGGCGCATTTCCGTGCAGTTCTTTAATTGTGACGGTATTTTCAGCTAACTCACTTTCACCAATAATTAATGCAATACGTGCTCCATATTTATCCGCACGCTTCATTTGTTTTTTAAAGTTACCACCACCACAATGATGCATCATTTTCAATGCAGGCAATTCGGTACGAATTAATTCTGCTATTTTAAAACCAGCTGTATCCGTTCCTTCTCCAACTAATACGCTGTAAATATCTACATCACTTTTCACATCATCATTTAATGCTAAAGTTTCTAACATTAACACGATACGTTCTAACCCCATTGCGAATCCAACGGCTGGTGTTGGCTTTCCACCGAGTTGTTCAACTAAACCATCATAACGGCCACCCGCACAAATAGTCCCCTGTGAACCTAAACTCGTTGTGACCCACTCAAATACGGTACGGTTATAATAATCTAAACCACGTACAAGACGCTCATTAATGACATACTTAACACCAACAGCATCTAAATATTTTTTTAATTGTTCAAAATGCGCAACTGATTCGGCATCAAGATGTTCAGAAAGTTTCGGGGCATCGACTAATAGTGCCTGAACGTCTGAATTTTTACTGTCTAAAACACGTAATGGATTGGTTAACATACGACGTTTACTATCTTCGTCCAGTTTATCTTCATGTTGGCTTAAGAAGGTAACCAAAGCTTCTTTATATAAGGCACGAGCTGCATTACTGCCTAGAGAATTTAATTGCAATTCGACATGTTGTTCAATGCCTAAGGTTTTCCAAAGACGCGCAGAAAGCAAAATAACTTCCGCATCAATATCTGCACTGGCCATACCGAAGGTTTCTACGCCAAACTGATGGAATTGACGGTAACGACCTTTTTGTGGGCGCTCATGACGAAACATAGGCCCAGTGTACCAAAGACGACGCTCTTGATTGTACAACAAACCATGCTCATTTCCTGCGCGAACACAAGAGGCAGTGCCTTCAGGTCTTAAGGTTAGGCTATCGCCATTGCGATCTGCAAAGGTATACATCTCTTTTTCAACAATATCAGTGACTTCACCAATAGAGCGTTTAAACAGGTTCGTATTTTCAACAATCGGCATACGGATTTCGGAATAACCATAACTACTGACAACTTGTCTCAATAGGGATTCTAATTTTTGCCAAACAGGAGTCTGTTCTGGAAGGATATCGTTCATACCACGAATAGCTTGGATCTTTTTTTCCACAATGATTTCCGAATTCAATAAGTTAAATTATAAAAAGTGTCGCTAGTATATACCTAATCGACCTTAAAATGCTAATATCACAGCTCTCAAAAAATCCAGATTAACACAGCAAATACTTGGATCTACCTAGTTTTTCTTATAGTCTCTCTAGGGTGAGCAAAAATACAACAAATGATAGCTTAAAATAGTGGACACTATTAATATTTCAATCAGCTTGGATGCAATTTAATACAATGAGCAAAGATAAAAAATTTAATATTCGCATTAAATTCACCCCTAAAGATGTCAAACCAACATCCCCCCACAAAACACCGGAACCTGAATACATTTATCATTGGCCTCGTATTATCAGCGCAGTGATATTGACTCTAAGTACAATTGGAGGTGGGGTTTACTTTATTAATGGCGACACGAACACACTCCCCTCACTTTCCTCGAACGGTAAAAATCAAATACCAGCGACATCTATTACCTCTGAAAAAGTTGTCGATATTTCAAAAACAGCTCAAAAAGACACTCAAGAGACAATTATTCATCCAACCCCAGAAAAAACCGTTTCTATTGATACAACAACATCGCAACATCCATCACAAAGTGAATTACCGATTGTTTCTGAAAATAATACGATACCAGTAGAAAGAATAGAGATAGTTCCTTCTTCAAATAAAACCGTTGAAATCAATCATCAGGTTGAAGAAGACAATACACCAAGCGCCATACCCGAGACGGAATCCAATAAATTACCATTAACAACACAGCAAACGGGCACTCAACCTAGATTACAAATTGAACCTATCAATTCATCAGCAACAGCAAGCCAGTCACTCGGAAAGGTTCCATCTGATAGAGATACAACAGCATTAATAGAAAATTCTAAAACATTAGAAATTAACAACAAAACTAACGAACTCTCATCAATAAAAGACAATATTCCCGCTGCTATTTTCAATCAAACTAAGGTTGAAATTTTTTCTCCAAAAATCAAACGGTTTGCTATTGCTGAAGCTGTTATTGATAAAGAGCCAATCGGTTCAGTGGAAAACATTCAATTTGATGAAAATAACATTGCAACGGTATATGCCTATTCTGACGCCATCGGTTTTGCAGATAAATTTCTTTACTATGAATGGCGCCTTAATGGTCGAGAAGTAGCACGCGTTGAAGTTGGGGCTTGGGGAAATCGATGGAGAAGTTTCACCCATAAATTTATCCAACCACACAAACAAGGTGATTGGTCTGTCATATTAGAAAATGAAGCAGGTGAGAAATTGGCCATTGCTGAATTTACATACTAACGATATATGACCGTGTTGTTTCAATATGCTTTGTCAGGCGCAAGCACGAATACCAGAGCAAGAAGCAACATAAGGTAGTGATTATTTCGTTATGTGAAACTCAAGCGCTAGTTTTTGACCATTCGCCCCATAGGACGGGAATTTTGAAGTATCACGGGTATAAGAACCCTCATTTATTTAACAACTAAATAAATGAGGGTTCTTGCACAAAACCTGAACTGTTATCATACTGAGTTTACATTTAACTACCAACTCAGAGCACTTATTTCATGGCGGATTGTTTTTTATTATTTGACGAAAGCACAAAAGAATACGTCAGTTCAACCTTGCTCCCTTTATTCGAAGAAACAGTTTTACCCTGTGTATTTTCTCCCGATAACATTCCTGAACTTGCACCGGAGAGTGTCGTTTATTTATATATCAGTGATCAACAAGCGCCCGTTGTTATCGAAGCTGCTATTAAAAATGGATGGTATCTTGCTTTTTTACCTCATCCCGAAGCACGTTATTTAGGTCGTGGTTTTTGTATCGAAAAAGATATTGAAAAAGCCGTTACCGATGTTCAACAATCTAAACCTAGAAAAGTCGATGCCATGCGATGCAATGGTGAACTTATATTAAGTTCTGTGAGTATTGGGCATGTATTCCACCTTTCACCGGATACCAAAAATATTAGCTGGAAAGAAAAATTAAAAAGTACCTGGTCCAATATACGAGATGTCTTTGATTTCATCCCCAAAAAGTTATCTTTTACAACGGGACAAGATGCAACATTCGAAACAGCAGCTTTAGGTGTTGTGGTAGTAGAACACGGGCATCGCTCATCACTATCTCGAAATATCATCACTGAAAGCCATATTAATGATGGCATGTTTCAAGTATTAATTTTAGCACCACGCAGTGTAATGGGCATGATCCGTTATTTTATTCGCGCACTTTTTGGAGGTTCAACTAAACGCCCTCAGTTTATTGGACTACTAAAAACACATGCCATCGCCATCAGTAACAATAAAAATTTAGAATATAAAATAGATGGACGAGTACAAAACGCGACTACCCTTGAAATTCAAACGGAACACCGTGTCATTAACCTACTCGTTAGCCCTGATTTCCCGATCGCAGACGGTACGCCAAGTGGTAAAGAAGAAAGAAAAGTTGCCGCTCTACCTGCAGGCGAAGCAGTCGCCGCGATGGCAAGTAATCCCCTCCCTTTCATTGCTCATGCTGCAACCGAAGAATTTAAAGAGTTATATCAATTACTACGAGAAAATGCCGTTGCTTCTCCAGTATTCTTAACCTTGATGGTGCTCTCAACATTACTAGCAAGCATCGGACTTTATGCCAATTCAACACCGGTTATCATTGGCGCAATGATTTTAGCGCCATTGATGGCACCAATTATTTCATTATCGATGGCATTAACTCGACAAGACAGCACTTTGCTAACATCCAGTATTAACACCTTATTTTTAGGTTTGTGTACCGCGTTACTCTTTGCCGCCATTGCAAGTTTTATCCTCCCAATGGAAATAGTCACATCCGAGATATCGGATCGCTTAAGTCCAAGTTTATTAGATCTCGGGGTAGCCGTAATCTCAGGAGTTGCCGGCGCTTATGCCCATGCGAGGGTTAGCGTAGCAAAAAGCATGGCGGGTGTAGCAATTGCCGTTGCACTCGTCCCGCCTTTAGCTGTAACCGGTATTGGTTTAGGTTGGATGGATTTTCATATTGCCTGGGGCGCATTACTTTTATTTTTAACTAACTTAGCAGGCATCGTATTTGCAGCATCAATCACTTTTTTAACGCTTGGCTTTGCACCCTTTAAACGTGCAAAAAAAGGATTAATGATTGCACTAACAGCCGTGATTTTAGTGAGCATCCCATTGGTTGTGAGTTTTATCCATTTATCCGATGAAGCCGAAATTGTTAAAAAACTTCAAGGAGAAACTATTGGGAGTGTCGCTATTCGTACGGTGAATGCCCGATCCGTTGAACCACTTGAATTATCACTCCAATTAGTAACACCAACGGCATTAACGAATACTGACCTTGATAATATAAAAGCAACGATAGAGGACAAATTACAGCGTAAAGTCGTGATGGAAGCACAGGTTGTGATCCGACGATAAGGCGCTTAGATAATTCGTAATAGAAGAATTTAAAAGGCAATACACTAAACCCTGTTATATCGTAAAAGGAATACCTCGCCTTTTACGATATAATTTTTTAAATAGCGTTAACATCTGCCCGAGCAGGTAATTTAACTTGCACCATGGTACTCGCAATAATAAGCGTAACCGCCCCGATAAGTTGTATTTGCGTCATCCCAACATTCAAAAATAACCAATTAATGAAAATGGCTGCAACGGGAAATAGCATTTCGGCAAGGGTTGCCCAATGAGCAGGAATACGCTTTAAACCTTGGTAATAAAAATACATCCCAATTAAACCAGAAATTAATGCAAGTATTGCAATTTTCTGTAACGTATCAACTTCAATAGTAGTAACTAAACTGGGTGTCATAAAAGCAAAGGGTAACATCCCCAACAAACCAAAACTAAAACGCCCTGCCATTAAGTCGACACTATTGAGTCCATCGCTGCTTAATTTTTTACCGAATACAGTCGCACTTCCCCAACTAACAACGGCAAACAATGCTAATCCATATCCCCAAAGCACACTTGTACTGCGATCTATATCATCGGCTTGTAGGCTAAAATATAATGTCTGTATATCCGGCCATATCAATAAAACACTACCGATTAACGCTAAACCTAACCAAATAAAAAATCGCGGACTAATCGTTTCTTTAAGTAATAAAGTAGCTAAAGTTACTGCCACTAATGGTTGTAATTTTTGCAATAAAATAACAACGGTTGGGTTGGCCAGATAAAACGCTTCGGTAAAAGCCAATGTGCCCAAAGCAGAACCAAATATACCAATAACAGTAAAAGGTAAAATTGTTTTACGGTTGATAAAGTTAATTTTTCGACGCTGTAAAACAAACAGCACTAAAATAACAGTTACAAGCAATAGATGTTCAAACAGCACAATTTGTTGTGCGCTCGAACCGCCAAAAAGTAAGGGGTAACGTATAAGTGTATCTGCGGCCCAAAGTATGCACGCAAAAAATATGAAGGTAATACCTGTCATCACAATTCCTAATCAAAAAAGGATAGATAGACAGAGCTAGGAGAAAACGTCATTCACACTATTTTCATATTAATGAATGAATAAATAATATAACGAGAGTCATTACAAAAACGTTGTGTTTTTTACACACAACTTCCCCGTATTTTGTTTCGGTATTTTATTTATTATCGATCTTCTTCCATCCGGACTTTAACCGTCGGCCTTGGTTTCTCACCAAATCTGCTGACCTTAATGATCAATTACAAAATCAAATACATTAAGCGCTCGTGGGCTCTTTTATTTGCAACATATAAGTTTGCAATAAAAATACCACCGGTGGAGAATTTCACTCCGCCCTGAAGTCGAGTAGTTCACTATGTTGAACTACGTCTCATATTAATAACCTTTTGAAAAAAAACAAGCAAAATTATCACCTACTTTAAAAATGGTTTATTTACGTTATATCCCCCTCCGATGTATTCAACTTATAACTATTCAAAAGCATCTTAGATCAATATATGGCGTTATATTTGCAATCGTTATATTTGTAAATACACAATGGTAAGTTAAAAACAAAAATAAACGTGCTTAATCTAACTATTTCAAGAAGCTAATTTAAATGTAACCCCATGTTTTTATTAACTTTAAAATAAAAACATAAAAACATAAAAACATTTAAAAAATAAAACACAATCATTGTCGTTATACTTACAAATACATGTCGGTTATGATGTAAATGCAACAGAAAGAATACAGGAAATGCATCATTACTTTTATGATTAAACTAATGGAGCCACACGCATGATTTATCTAAAAAAAATACTATTAATATTAATACTTATTAGCACCGGAAACGTGCACGCCAAGGAAGTTAAGGTTGCCGTTGCATCTAACTTCTATAAACCCATGCTTCAGCTTGCTAAACAGTTTTCTGATACAACGGGAAATAAAGTCGTCGTTTCAGCGGGTGCAACAGGCGCGTTATATGCGCAAATTAAAAATGGTGCCCCCTTTGATCTCTTTTTAGCAGCAGATCAAAAACGCCCCATCGCCCTCGAAAATGAAAACAAGGCAGTATTAGGTTCACGATTTACCTATGCACAAGGGCAACTTGCTTTTTGGTCCAAACAACCTGGTTATACTAACAAACAAAGTTTTATCGATGCAATTTCTCACGTCGAACATATTGCTATTGCCAATCCCAAAAATGCGCCTTATGGAGCAGCATCTATTGATGTAATGAACAAATTAGGTGTATATAAACAAACACAACCTAAAATTGTTGAAGGGCATAATATAGGGCAAACATTCCAATACATCAGTTCAGAAACTGTTGACTGTGGTTTTGTAGCATTATCACAAGTATATTTAAACGGGAAAATCAGCGAAGGTAGTGCTTGGTTAGTACCTTCAACTTTACATCGTGAGTTAAAACAAGATGCGATTCTTTTACAGCAAGGAGAAAAAAATCCAGTCGCTCAATCTTTCTTAACCTTTTTACAAAGTGAGCCCGCGAAGCGAACCATCCGGTCTTTTGGTTATTTAATTTGATCATCTCAACTATGCAAACTTTATAGGGAAATAAACATGTTTGAAACTAGTTTTACCGTTGTATGGTTAACTATCAAACTGGCAGTTGTTGTGACCATTATTTTACTAATAGTCGCGACACCACTTGCTTGGTGGTTATCGCAAACCCGGTCACGCTACAAACCAATAATAAGTGCTTTATTTGCGGTACCATTAGTACTTCCGCCGACAGTAATGGGGTTTTATTTACTCCTGTTACTCGGACCAAATGGTCCAATCGGCCAACTTGCTAATCATTTAGGTTTAGGTACCCTTCCCTTTAGTTTCGCTGGTATTGCCTTGGCCTGTTCCGTTCATTCATTCCCATTTGTTGTACAACCATTACAAAATGCGTTTGAATCCATAGGAAAACGCCCCTTAGAAGTCGCTGCTACCTTAGGCGCTTCGCATTTAGACTGCTTCTGGAATATTATTGTCCCCTTAGCACGCCCTGGTTTTATTACTGCCATGGTAATGGGATTTTGCCACTCAATTGGTGAGTTCGGTGTTGTTTTGATGATCGGGGGTAATATTCCGGGTAAAACACGAGTGTTATCGGTTGAAATTTATAACCATGTAGAGGCAATGGAGTATGCGCAAGCTCATTGGCTCGCAGGTGGCATGGTTGTCTTTTCGTTTATAGCATTATTACTTATTTACATGGTTAATCAAAGGGCAGCACAAAGGAGCTTAACATGAGTCAAATAACAGGCCATTTTAAAGCGAACCGTGGTGATTTTTTATTAGATGTGGAATTTTCCTCACCTATTAATGGGGTTACCGCGTTATTTGGTCCATCGGGATCAGGTAAAACAACGTGCTTACGCGCCATTGCAGGGTTAGAACGATTGCCAAATAGTTTTTTTCAAATTGGCAATGAAGTATGGCAAGACGAATCAAAAGGTTTATTTGTTCCGACTAATCAACGAGAAATTGGTTATGTTTTTCAGGAAGCGAGCTTATTTCCGCATTTAAATGTACAACAAAACCTAACGTTTGGTTTTAACCGATTAACGAAAGAAAAACAAAAAATACAACCTCAAGAAGTGATTGAATTATTAGGCATCGAGCCGTTATTATCACGCCCCCCTGCCGCACTTTCAGGTGGAGAACGACAGCGCGTCGCTATTGCAAGAGCATTATTAAGATCGCCTAAGTTATTATTAATGGATGAACCGCTTTCTGCATTAGACCGTCAATTAAAACGCGATATTTTGCCCTATTTAGAACAACTACATCGTTCATTGTCTATTCCAGTTATTTATGTCAGTCATGCCCCCGACGAAGTAGCACGATTAGCTGATCATATCGTCATGTTAGATCATGGCAAACTAATTTGTGCAGGCCCAATTAAAGACATTATGCTTACGCCGCAATATGCATCTCTATTTGGAGACGGTGCAAGCACGCTATTTGAAGGCATTGTTTCAGCACAGCATGAACAATTGATAACCGAAGTCAGTACGGACACATTAATATTAAAAATGACTCATCGTGATCTACCATTAGGATTTCCAATTAGAAGTCGCGTTTATGCAAGTGATGTTAGCCTTTGCACAGAAAAACCCAATCAATCCAGCATCTTAAATATTTTTCCAGGTCAGGTATTACATATTGATAAGGGACAGCAAAATGGAGAATTACTCGTTACCATCGAATTAGAGAAAGGACAAAAACTGTTAGCACAAATATCGAGTTATTCCTGTTCTCGATTAGGACTGAAACTCGGCTGTCAAATTTGGGCGCAAGTAAAATCAGTCGCAGTACTTTAAATGAACCTACAATAAAGGAAAATAATGATGCAACTTAGCGCAAGAAATGTTTTACCCGGTAAAGTCATTGAAATCACCCCAGGTGCTGTAAATGTGGAAGTTATTATTGAAATAGCACCCGGTGTTGAAATCGCTTCGATTATTACCAAACAAGCATGTGAAAATCTACAGCTTAAAAAAGGAATGTCAGCTTATGCCGCCATCAAAGCATCCAATGTCATGATTGCAGTCCCGTAAATACAAAAAATAAGAGAGCCAATAATGAAAAACAATAAAATGATGGGCGCAGTCAAACTCAGTTTAACGGCCGACGTAGGTCAATTTATTAATGACAATAGGATCCGTTTACTTGATGCTATTGACGTCCACGGTTCTTTGAGCGCAGCGGCAAAATCCTTACCCATGTCCTATAAAGCGGCTTGGGATGCACTCAATGCGATGAATAACATATCGAATCAGGAACTTGTCATTCGCTCAACCGGTGGCAAAAATGGTGGTGGAACGGTTTTAACGCCCTACGCTAAAAAATTAATAAGCATGTATAAAGCAATGGAAATAGAGTATCAGAAAAATCTCGAGCAATTACAACAAGCACTTATTGAGACTCCAGAGGTTAAAGAAATAAATGATTTTAGACAGTTAATGACGCGTATAAAATTTAAAAGTAGTGCACGAAATCAGTTAGTTGGTATCGTCACCTCGATAACTATTGGCGCCGTTAATGTCATTGTTGAATTAAAGGTCAGTGAACAAATAACGATTATTGCAGCCATCGCCAAAGAATCCGCTGAATTATTAAATATTGAATTTGGTCAGGAATTGATTGCACTCATAAAGTCATCTCAAATGATTTTACATCGTGACGATGAATTAACCTTATCGGTCAGTAACCAACTTAAAGGTACAATAAGCCACATTCACCCTGGCGCTGTTTGTTCTGATATTACCGTTGCTTTATCGGATCAAAAATCACTCAGTGTTACCATAACTGAACAAAGCAGAACACAACTTGATTTACAAACAGAGCAACCGATTCGGGTTTGCTTCAACGCCTCGGCCGTTACTTTGTGTCGTTATGAATAGTATCAATTGAACACTTAAATAAATGATTCAACGAATATATAAAGCAACCTAATATGCTGACAAACCTCATCACATTCCAGTTATAGCTTTATTGTTTATGTAAATATAAGCATTACCTCATGATACTGATATCTAAGCTTGCGCTAGACAATGCATTTTAAAGTATCATGGGTATAAAACAGGCTAAAATAATAATTGAATCTGATGTGTAAGAAATGATCGACTCACCACGTCTAAACAGAAATAACTATCATTAATATCCTTAATGCCTGTATATTCAAGGTTTAATCTACTTTTTCTGTGAGGTCGCATGGTTCAAACCATTTCATTAACAATGCTAGCACTGCTGGCTTTTGCAGGTAACTCTGTACTTTGTCGTATTGCGCTAGATAATAATGTCATTGATGCCGCCAGCTTTACATCGATCCGTTTATTTTCAGGCATTGTATTCCTTCTCTTTTTAGTTGTAACTAAAAGCAAACAAAAAATAAGTTTCAAAAAAGGAAGTTGGTTATCAGCTTCTTTTTTATTTTTATATGCCCTCGCCTTTTCTTACGGTTACATCACCCTTGATACAGGCACTGGCGCACTTATTTTATTCGGTGCCGTACAAACAACGATGATTATATTTAGTCTTATAAAAGGGAGAAAATTATTGTTTATTGAATGGGTAGGCTTACTTTTCGCCGCATTAGGACTTTGTATATTACTATTACCCGGCGCATCGGCACCTTCATTAAATGGTTTTATACTCATGGCAATTTCTGGTGCAGCTTGGGGAGCTTATACATTAGCGGGTAAAAGTTCGCAAAATCCATTGGTAGACACTGCACATAATTTCTTAAAAACACTGCCTTTAATCGCCATAGTGACACTGTTAACTTTAGATGATATTCAATTGTCTAATAAAGGAATTATATTAGCCATTGCTTCCGGTGCAGTAATGTCGGGATTAGGCTACGCAATTTGGTATTCAGTATTAACGAAATTATCGGTAACTCAGGCAGCTACGATCCAATTATCAGTCCCGATTATTGCAACAATTGGCGGGGTAATATTTTCAAATGAATTAGTAACAATAAAATTAACCCTTGCATCTATGCTTGTTTTAGGGGGGATATTAGTTGTAACTTTAGGTAAACAATACATAGAAAACAGATATAAAAAAGGCACTTGTAATAAGTGCCGTTCATCGTAATAAAGCAGAATAAAAAGCTTTATTTTACAAAAGGTACTAGATACCTAATGCTTGACCACCACCAATTTGAAGTGTTTCAGCAGTGATAAATGAAGCGTCTTTACTTACTAAGAAAGAGATTGCAGATGCAACTTCTTCTGGTTGACCAAGACGACCTAACATGATGCTGTTAGCCCATGAAGCAAATACTTCAGGTTTAGTCGATTTAATTTGCGCATGGAAAGGTGTATCGATAGTACCTGGAGATACAGCATTTACACGAATACCAGCTGGTGCTAGTTCTTTAGCCAACGCACGAGTTAATGTATGTACCGCTGCTTTTGAAGTACCGTAAATACCAGCTCCTGGGCCACCTGCATTCCAAGCTGCATTTGATGTGAAGTTGATGATCGATGCATTTTCTGATTTTTTCAAAAATGGAATCGCAGCACGAGAAACAAAGAAAGCACTGTCAAGGTTAAGTGCCATAACGAAACGGAAAAATTCAGTTGTCATTTCTTCAACAGAAGAACGACCACCTAGACCACCCGCGTTATTGACTACAACATCGATTTGACCATATTTATTACCGATTGCTGTTACGTTTTCTGTTACTGCTTTATCATCAGTTACATCAAATCCGTAATATTCAGCTTCGATACCCGCTTCTTTAAGCTCAGCAACACGAATAGCACCTTGATCATCTTCTATACCGTTAAGAACTACAGTATATCCATCTTCACCAAGACGTTTAGCAACTTGAAAACCAATACCACCAGTTGCGCCAGAAATAAATGCAATTTTTTTAGACATGTCTATATTCTCTTAAATTAGTTAATAATTATCTCAAAGGATTTAAAACAGCACTCAGATTTTGTAAACAACACCAACAATGCAGTAGGCACTAAGGTAACCCAATTTAAAACTTATGGCATCGTTATCGATTATTTGACAAGTAAGAGTGAATACCTTTAATAGTTCTTTTGCTATCAAAGTTTGCCAGGTAGTCAATACCAAGCTGAACTTACAGTCTTATTGTATGACAAATAAATTGAGATTTCTATACTTGATTGCTATTTAATTAAGTTTTTACTAATTTAGTTATCATTTTGCAATGTTAATCACATTTTTAATACCAATTACGCTAAACATGTTCTCCCACCATTATTTGCTAACTCCTTAATCATAATAAAATAGGGCAAATAAAATAGACGCATTTTTTACAAGGGTGATGTTCAAAGGGAATGTTAAAGGAGATAATTAAGAAAATATAATCTATATAAATAAACGAACACACAATAAAATTAACTTCAAAACATTATTTAATAATCCATTGGCAAAAATAAAATTAATTATTTAAATTTTAATTTAGCAAACAAAAAGGATTAATTAACCACTACCTGTACAATTTACAACCTTTTATACCTTATTTGATTAAATAGCATCACTTTGCGATTAAATATTAAGCATTTTGTAGTTCCTTCACGCCCCTTATAAGAGCACTCCCGCACCAAAGTGATTCATTCATTATATTAATCCCCCTTAATTTAAATGAAATAACATTATCACTTCTGTAAAAACAAGAAAAACACCTTAAAATCAGCAAGATAAAACAAATAACAACAAAAATATAGGCAATATTTGTATTCGGTCTAAATTATGCTAGAGTAGTTTCGGTTCGAAAGGGATTTAAAAGCCCTGCTTTCAATGTGAATCCAGCAATACATGTTGGAACACATCTATTAGGACATAACTATATAGATTACATATAGTTTTATAAATATAAACAACAAGGAATTATTATAATGAAAAAAGCAATATTACCAGCAGTGATCTCAGCAGCACTTCTTGCAACTTCAGCACACGCAGCAAATCTATATGATGCAGATGGCACGTCAGTTGCACTTTCTGGTGAAGTTGATGGTTTATATTATGCAGCGGATGATGGTTCAAGTACTGCTAATTCAATTTCTAGCTGGGCAAATGCACAACTAGATATTTCAACTAAAATTTCTGATAGCACTACTGGTATGGCTTCTTTTGAAATTGAAGCAACCGATGGTTCTGAAGTTAAAGTTGATGATGCTTGGGTTGGTATTTCAGGTGACTTCGGTACATTCAAACTAGGTGAAACTGGTAGTTCATACGGTATTCTAGAAAAAGCTGAACTTGCTAATGAAGGTAATGATATCGACCTTGGTGATGATAATGCTGGACTTGCATATGCGGACGGTGAAGGTTCAGGTAACTCTATTCGTTACCAAAAAACAGTAGGTGCCGTAGCACTTTCTGCAAACTACTTCATTGACGATAGTGCTGATATTGAAGGTTTTGCTGTTTCTGCAGACTACAGTGCAGATGCATTCTCAATTGGTGCTGGTTACATTGATAGTGGCGATGATGTAACAGGTCTTGGTGTTTCTGCATCATATGAAGCTGACGCATTATTCCTAGCTGCGACTTACAGCATCAATTCACAAGATGACGATAGCGATAATGATTTCGATACTTATGCTGTTTCTGCTTCTTATGCATTTGAACCTGCTTCATTATACGGCTCTTACCAAGTAAATGATGGTGATAACGTTGATATAACTAACTGGTATGTTGGTGTTTCAAAAGATATCACTGCTAACATCTATGCTTTCGTTGAGTATAATGATCAAGATTCAGACACTTCTCTATTAAGTGCTGGTATTTACTACTCTTTCTAATCTAAATTTAGATTAAAAACATAAAACCAGTGCATTTGCACTGGTTTTTTTTTTGAAAGAAAAGGTCGAGGTATTAATAATTCTTTGTTACTTAAGTTATCGTCGGTCTTTCTATTTTATTTAAGGTCATTCGATGAAAAAAATTTTATTATTTATACTTTTACTCCCCAGTTTAGCTTCAGCTTATAATTTAAATGTCACTCAAGGCATTACCGTTTATACTATTAATGGTATAGACCTAGCCTCTAAGTCTTCAGATAATTTAACGCTTATTGCTGGAAAAAATCAAATAGCAATAAGATTTGATGGTAAATTACGACAACAGGGTAAAACTGAACATTTTGAATCTAAACCTTACCTGATTACATTAAATATTCAGTCAGATGTAAAAATGACAACTATTTCCTCTAAGTACAATAATATTGTTACTTTAGCTAAACAAAATAAACCAATTTTCAAACTCGATACAAATGTGTTAGAACAAAAAGTATTACCTGCAATTTCAAAAGTACTTCCTTATTCCAATATCCCCGCATTAGTCACTCATTATAATGAAGTAAATGGCATCTATTTTGCCGAAAACGGTTTAGAAAACTTAACGGCAAGTGAAATTATCAAACAACAGGATGCGAAGGAAAGTAAAGTCGTTGCACAATTAAAATATTGGTATAGTAAAGCAACACCTGAAGAAATAGCGGCTTTCGAAACTTGGAAAACTGAAAAATAATCATAAAATTTCCTGCTCTGCTCAAATCCGATAATGCCAAGTTATCGGATAGTCCCGACTAAATACAATCTACATTTTCATGCTCGACTCATCACTATCAATACCAATTAAATTCACCAATAACGTTGATATTAATAATGTATTTACAATAAGAACAATTAGTTAGCAGTTTAAAAATTCATATCACATTAATCAGCACCTTTAATTTTGGTGATCTAAATCACAAAAACTCTATTGTTTTTATAAATATCCGCTTTATTCCCTTAAATGACAAAGCTGTCATTTTAGTGTTCATTTTCTGTCATTTAATAGCGCGTATTCTTGTTGCAGGACAAAATATCAATTCATTTAATACAAGGAAAATAGCATGAAAAAAGCAATACTACCTGCCATTATATCTGCACTATTAGCTAATACTGCATACGCAGCCAATATTTATGATGCAGATGGCACCACTGCTGACCTGTATGGCCGTATGCAGTTTGATATTAGTGATAATGGTGATGCAACTGATTCTGATGATAGTTTAGACGGTGTTGGATCTGCACGTATCGGAACAACATACAGCTCGATGATTAACTCAGATGTGAGTGCAATAGCGAGAGGTGAATGGCAAATCGCAGCAGAAAATTCAGATGACAGTGAATTTACTACACGTCATTTATATGCTGGTTTTGCGAGTGATGAAATGGGCTCTTTAATTTTTGGTCAAACCGATAGTGCATTTTATCAAGCAGTTGCAGCAACGGATATATACAACACTTATGGTTACGGTGCGTTTGATGGTGTTAATCGTCAAGAAGGTCAAATTATCTATTCTGGTGAATTTTCTGGTTTTTCCGTTGATGCTTCTTATCAGTTCCAAGATAAAGCTTTCGCCGATATAGAGGGACTTGATGATACTACTAGTGGAATTGCTTCTCTGGATAAAGCCTATGCATTAACACTCGGTTATAACGTAGAAGGCCTAGGTATTCATGCAGGGACGTGGATCCAACAATTTGATGATTTAGGCGATAAAACCTCTTATGCGTTAAGTCTAACTTATACTTACAATGATCTATATCTAGCAGGTGTTTATTTAACAGCTGATCAAGATGGCTCAACAGATGTTGCTGACGCGAATACATATGATGGTTACGACTTACTCGCTTCATACACAATTGATAACGCTAAATTGTATGGTGGTTACACCTTCCAAGAAGCGGATGATAATACAGATATGACCGATGAAGTTACATTAGGTGCGCAATATGCAGTGAACAATAATCTGATCACTTGGGTTGAATATAAAGCAGACCAAATTGATGGCAATGACAATGTTTGGACTGCGGCAATTCAATATAATTTCTAATTGAATAATGCATTAAGAACCTATTAAATGCTAAAAACCCGATAACCATAAGGTTATCGGGTTTTTCTTTGACATTAACCTTTATTTACCTAGTTGCTTCCCCCAAACATTTCCCTGTAAGCTGACATGCACTGTAATTTCTTCCCGATCATGGTATAAATGTTTAGCTTGTAATTGATAGGTTAATCCAGCTTCGTCAAGCATATCCATTAGAATCTGCAAATCTTGAGAAGCTTCTTGATAACGCTTTTTCATCGGTAATTTAAGATTAAAAATAGCTTCTTTACACCAACCTTCAATAAGCCATTTGGCCATCAATTTGGCGACGCGTTTCGGCTTTTCAATCATATCGCAAACTAACCAATCAATATTTTTACGTTCAGGTTCGAATTTAAAACCGTCTTCCATAAAATGCGTGACTTGACCTGTTTCCATTAAACTTTCGGCCATTGCACCATTATCAACACAACTAACGAATAAGCCACGTCTTACTAACTGATAGGTCCAACCACCTGGGCATGCACCTAAGTCAACAGCACGCATACCTGAATGCAAACGCGTTTGTTGATCTTCAGGGGTTAAAAAAACTTGTATGGCTTCGTCTAACTTCAACGTAGAACGACTTGGGGCTTCACTAGGAAAACGTAAGCGTGCAATGCCCATATAAAGTTCGCTACGATTATTTGGCAGAGAGTACCCAATATAAGCGGATTGGTTATCTAAAAAACAAAGGTGCAGGCACCGTTTTTTGCGGTTTTCTTTATTCGTTAAATTATTATGCTTTTTAAGGGACTGACGTAACGGCACAGTAAATTTACGACAAAATGTTAATAACGGTTTAGTCTCATCCCCTTCAGGTGTTTCCACGTATAAATCACCGCTCATTGGCATGTCACGAGTAACCGCTAAAATAGGAGAAATACGATCTTCAAGTGGCAAATTATCCACAAACGCTTTCACCACAATCATTTGGCGTGCGAAGATAAGTTGTGAATAATCAATTTGACTCGCCAACCCTTCTACTTCTTCAGGGTTATAACATTGATAAAATACATAACCACTATTACGTACGGTTTTAATAAAACCAAAGATCTCTAAAGCGGCAGCCTTATCCTGTATCTCATTGGCACAATCGTTTTCAAAACCAGGACGACAATATAATAAAATTCCTAACATACTTACCTATTTCAAATATTTTAAATAATGGGGTTTACGTGGTATGGCGTGATTTAACCGATAATGCAATCACCAAAAGTAACCAAGATAAGATTAAACACAATCCACCGACAGGCGTAATAGCACCTAATACTTTAGTACCTGTAATGACATAGGCATACAAGCTACCACTAAAGAATAGAATGCCAATAGTACATAGTATTTGGCTGGCGATTAAAAACCGACTTCGCAAAAAGAGAGAGAGTAAAGAGATGGCAAATAAAACAACGGCATGTAACAGTTGATAAAGCACCGCTGTTTTAAAATATTCAATTTGAGTGATTGTAGCCCACGAAGCTAATCCGTGACTGGCATATGCACCAAGCGCCACGCCCGCTGCCCCAAATAAAGAAGCAATAATAAGGAATAGACGCGTGCTTTTACTAAACGTAATGGTTTGGATAATAATTACTCGGTATCAATGATATCTAAGCTTTTAGCTAAATCATCCATCTGTTTCATTTGGGATAGGAAAGGCTTCAATTTATCCAGCGGCAATGCACAAGGACCATCGCATTTTGCATTAGCAGGATCAGGATGGGACTCTAAGAATAAACCGGCAATCCCCTGAGACATTCCCGCTAAACCAAGTTGAACAACTTGACTGCGACGACCATCTGCACTGTCACTACGTGCACCGGGTTTTTGTAATGAATGCGTCACATCAAATATCACCGGATAGCCGGTTTCTTTCATGGTGCTAAAGCCAAGCATATCAACAACTAAGTTATTATAACCAAAACAACTACCGCGTTCACAAAGAATAATGTCGTCATTTCCTGCTTCATTAAATTTAGTAATAATATGTTTCATTTCATGCGGGGCAAGAAATTGTGCTTTTTTAACATTAATCACGGCATTGGTCTCAGCCATTGCTTGGACTAAATCAGTTTGACGGCTTAGAAAAGCAGGTAACTGAATGACATCGACGACTTCAGCAACGGGTTTCGCTTGATAAGGTTCATGCACATCGGTGATAATTGGCACATTAAATGTTTTTTTAATTTCTTCAAAAATACGTAGTCCTTCTTCCAAACCAGGACCGCGATAACTATTGATAGATGAACGATTCGCTTTATCAAAAGAAGCTTTAAACACATAGGGAATATTTAAGGCAGATGTCGCTTCAACATAAGTCTCAACCATCTTCATGGCTAAATCGCGAGACTCAAGTACATTCATCCCACCAAATAGAACAAATGGACGATCATTAGCGACTTCAATATTACCTACTTTAATTATTTTTTGCTGCATCTTAACTCTCTTTAATGAATGGTTTGCGTATGTTTTTCTATTTTCATTTTTTTTATCTGCTGCTTCAACAACATAACAATAGGATCTTCTGGATACTGTTCAATAAAATATTCAAAGTCGCTACTGGCCAACTTAAAGCAATCTAACTGCTGGAAGATAAAGCCTCGGTCACGTACTTCATAGGCATCATCAGGATCAATACGCAGCAATATATCACTGCACAACAATGCCAATGTCAGTTGGTCATCTTGCAGATAAGCGGCTTTAATAACAGTAATAAGACGTTTAATAATTGTTTTATTGGTATCGGGTTTAAGCATATCTAAGGTCAAGCGTGCATGGTTACCTAATTGCCCACGCACCTTAAGTTCCAGCCCTTCCCAAGATGGCATATCACCAGTAAAGGGATCAAGATAAACCACTTCATTTTCTAATGGTATCCTAACGATAAACCCACTTGGGAAACAAATTCCCTGCGCATCAAAACCACATACACCAAGTAAGTCTAAAAGGACAACCCCCATACTAATTGGAATACCTTTACGTCGTTCAATCACTTTTGAAATTAATGCATTTTCTACTTTAAAGAACGCTTTCCAATCACCGGTAAAACCTTGTTGATTATAAATAATATCAATTAATTCAGTTAACTTTCCTTTATCTGAATAAGGAAAATTCGACAATTTCGATTTTATCACGATATGTTGAAGGGTTAATTCTTGCTTAATCTGAGCGACTTTAATGCCTGTCAATTCAGATTCAATAGCCATCGCAATGTCGATTAATGGATGCGATTCAAAATCAAATTGCTCATTAAACACTAAATGACCATTCTCATTTTTGAAATCGCTATGTTCAATCATTGTATTATCAGAGTCTGTAATCACGTCCGTTTTATCCTAATAAAATAGCTTGATGACTATGTATTAGCATCATTATAAAAGTAAGCCAACCGAAGGCGCCTAAAAATGCTAAAACCTGTAAGCCCTTTTGCTTATCTTTATTTAAAGAAACAAAAACCATGATGCTATAGGCAACAAAGCCAAGTACTTTTTCCAAGAACCAATAATTTTCTTCGATTAATGGATTAATCTGTTTTGCCCACGCCAACACGGCACCAATAAGAAAAATAGTTAAATGAGTGTGCAACAATATTTTTTTAGCTTTAACTGGCAATGCTTTTTTACGGATAAATTGCTGAACAAATGCAAAGATAAACAATAACACTGCCATGGCAATAAATACTAAGTGTATGTATTTTAAAATAGTCATCATTTTATGCGCGTTTCCTAAAAGTTGCACTGGTGACACGGTCATTACCACCGTAGTCTTTTATCGTTTTAATATCTAAATATCCAAGCTTATTTAATCGCGCTCGCACTGATTCCCCTTGTTCAAAGCCATGCTCAAACATCAATTTTCCACCTTCATTTAAGTAATCGATGGCTTGTTCCGCAATCAATTGAATATCGGAATATCCATTATCATCGGCGACTAATGCCGACAAAGGTTCAAAGCGAACGTCGCCTTCACTAAGATGATGATCACTTTTATCGATATAAGGTGGATTACTCACAATTAAATCAAAGGTGCTCGTTACATTTTCAAACCAATCACTTTGCTTAAATACGGTATTCTTAATATTTAACCGTTTGCTATTTTCAGTCGCCAATTTAACCGCATTGGCACTAAAATCTATTCCGACACAATTAGCTTGAGGTCGTTCGGATGCTAATGCCAAAATAACAGCACCAGTTCCTGTCCCCATATCTAATATATTGGCCTGACTAGGTAAAATTTCAAGGGCTGCCTCGACTAATATTTCAGTATCAGGTCTTGGAATTAACGTCGAATCATTCACCTTCAAAGGCAATGACCAAAATTCACGAATCCCCGTTAAATGCGCAACAGGTACACCGTTAATTCGTTTTTGTACAAGCGCTTCAAACTCAGCTTTATGCTCGCGACTAATATCACGTTCCGGCCAGGTCATTAAATAAATTGTTTCTTTGTCTAGTACATGGGCTAATAACACTCGCGCATCGAGTTCAGGGCTATCACTGCCGGCCAACAAAAATGTCGCCCATGTTAATGCATCATCAATACGCAATTAATAATCGCCCTGTGCAAGCGCGGCTAATTTATCAGCTTGATCTTCTTGAAGAATCGGCTCAAGTAATGCATCTAAATCCCCTTCTAAAATTTCATTTAGACGATAAAGGGTTAGATTGATACGGTGATCACTCACACGCCCCTGTGGGTAATTATAAGTTCGAATACGTTCGCTTCGATCACCACTTGCTACTAGGCTTCGACGAATAGTCTGCTCTTCCGCTTGATTCTTTTCATCTTCAGCTTGTTGTAAACGTGATTGTAAAACAGACATTGCCTGTGCTCTGTTTTTATGTTGCGAACGCTGATCTTGACATTCTACAACGGTCCCCGTTGGTAAATGGGTAATACGAATCGCAGAATCGGTTTTATTAACGTGCTGCCCACCCGCGCCTGATGCACGAAATGTATCAACTTTTAAATCAGCAGGATTAATCGAAATCGCTTCAGCTTCAGGGATTTCAGGCATAACAACAACGGTACAAGCAGAAGTGTGAACGCGACCTTGAGATTCGGTTTCAGGCACACGTTGCACACGGTGACCACCAGACTCAAACTTCATTACACCGTAGGCACCTTGCCCATCAATTTTAGCCACTAACTCTTTATAACCGCCTTGTTCGCTGGCATTTGTATTCATAACCGTCATACGCCAATTCTTAGTATCAACATATTTGCTGTACATGCGGAATAAATTGCCTGCAAATATAGCAGCTTCATCACCACCAGCGCCTGCTCGAATCTCTAAATAACAGTTGCGATCATCATTTGGATCTTTAGGTAATAATAAAATTTGTAATTCATCGGCTAATTTCTCGCGTGCTTCTTTTGCTTCAGAAACTTCATCTTTAGCCATTTCGCGCATATCAGGATCATCATCTTCTAACATCATTTCAGCAGCGTCTAAGTCATCAACCGCCCCCTGATAAGATTGAAAACAATTAACCACTTCTTCTAACTGAGAATATTCCTTGGTTAGTTCACGGTATTTATCTTGATCATTCATTATTTCTGGAACGCCAAGTAATCCTTGAACTTCTTCATAACGTTCAACGAGACCTTCTAACTTAGCTATAATTGATTCTTTCATATTTAATTTAATCTCTTTTTAACAATTCGATTCAATGCGCTTATTTTTAATTCAAATAAAACGGCTATCATTTTTATTATTCTTCTGTATTTAACCCTAAAGCCATCCGCAATAACTGCAATTCATGATTATCATCGGAATGGCTAACTTCGGTAAGCGCCTTACTTGGATGATGAATTAATTTATTGGTTAACTTAAATGCAAATTCTTTTAATACTTTTTCAGGCGACTTACCATTCGCTAGCGCTAAACTAGCATTCGCTAATAGTTGATCTCGTATCTGTTCGCTATGATTTCGATACAAACGAATACTTTCAACGGCTTTTAATGACTCTTGCCAAGCAATAAAGTCATCAACGCAATCCGCCACTATTTTCTCAGCATCAATGGCGGCTTCCTGACGTGCCTGTATATTTTCATCGATAATACCTTGAAGGTCATCCACACTATATAAATAGGCGTCATTTAACTCCCCGACTTCCGACTCAATATCGCGAGGAACCGCAATATCAATAAACAACATTGGTTTATGACGACGCGCCTTTAATGCACGCTCCACTAACCCTTTTCCGATAATAGGTAACGGGCTGGCCGTCGACGAAATAATCAAATCAGCGTGTGCGAGATGATTTGGGATCTCCTCTAAAGAAATCGCTTGAGCGTCGAACTTATCAACCAACTCAACCGCGCGAGCTAACGTGCGATTCGCAATAGTAATATTTGGCACATTATGTTCGATTAAATACTTACCGACTAATTCAATCGTTTCACCGGCGCCAATTAATAAAATGTGGCTTTTCGATAAATCACTGAAAATTTGTGTCGCTAATCTTACTGCTGCAAAGGCAACGGATACGGCATTTGCACCAATTTGAGTTTCTGTTCTTACACGCTTAGCAGCAGAAAATGTGCGCTGAAACCATTTACTAATAACCTGATTAACATTTTTAGTCTGATTAGCAGTCGCAAAAGCTTGTTTGATTTGCCCAAGTATTTGCGGCTCGCCTAACACAAGTGAATCTAATCCACTGGCAACACGAAAAAGATGCTGAATCGCTTGGCGACCTTGATAACAATATAAACTTGCGGCTAACTCATTTTTATCTAACTGATGAAAATGACACAACCAATCAATTACCGGCTGAGCATCATCTAACGATAAATCACAGTAAATCTCCGTTCGATTACACGTTGACACAATGACGGCGCCTCTCACCGTTTCTTGCAGCAACAATTGCTGATAAGCTTCTAATAACGATTCAGGAGCAAATGCAACTTTTTCGCGCAACGAGACTGAAGCTGTTTGATGATTAATTCCTAACGAAAATAGAGGCATTCAATAAGTTCACAAAACCAGAAAAAAGTATTTAAAATAAAGGTCGAATTCTACGGACATTTGCACCACATTTAAAGAAACGTTTCATATCCGTCTGCAAATAGATAATTTTACCGAAAAATAGCCGCGATTGTAGACGCTCATCTAAACAAATAAAAAATATCTTCCTTTATATTTTTACAAGTGGCAAAGCCTTGGGTATTATCAACATTCTTTTATGAATTAAGTTGTTGCAAAAATCATGTCTATCAAAAAATTTATTAGCTGTTCATTTTTAGCATTTTCCCTCTCGGGATGTTCATACCTTTATGATACCTTTGTCTATCAAATAGACGTAACACAAGGTAACTACCTCGAAGATGAAAAACTTGATCAAGTCGAAGTAGGGATGACTCAAGAACAAGTCATTTTCATTCTCGGTTCGCCCATGCTGATTGATCAATTTGATTCTTCAAAATGGTATTATATTCGTTATATCAAACCGGGTGGCGAAAAAGTACAAGAGCAATATGTTGTACTGCATTTCCAGGGTAAAATATTGACCAGTATTCAACAAGACGAAGCGATTGAAGAAAATCCATTACAAAACCAAAAAATTAAAAATGCACCGAATAAAGCGGCTGAAAACACAGCGAATGACAGCAACCAAGCCAAAGATAATACGGTAACAGTTGAACAATAAAAATAGAGTCATCCGCAATTGAAACGACATTATCAATTGCGGCTATTGTAACATAAAACGCATTACCGATTAATGGCCATGATTAAACTTTATTCTTCGCTAACTTAGCCGCTCGGATCTTACGCATTTCTTTAGGATCAGCAATTAACGGACGGTATATTTCAATTCGGTCGCCGGCCTTAACAATAGTAGATAATTTTTGTGGGACACTGAAGATGCCGACCTGTGCTTTACTTGCCACAATCTCAGAAAAATGTTTAGTGATACCTGACAAATTAATACACGTTTCTATCGAACTCCCCTCTGGAACCGGAAGTGATATAAGTTGTTGACGATCGGGTAATGCATACACAACTTCAATATCAATTAACTTATTCATATTTATTCCTAACGAACCCCATAAACAACTTTTGCTCGTGCCGCAAAAGATTTAACCATAGTGCCAACTAACTCATTAAAAATGCGCCCGAAAGCAATTTCGGTTAAACGATTATTAAATTCAAACTGTAAATCAAGATTAACCTTGCAAGCTAGCGTATCAAGTTCGGTAAAGGTCCATCCACCACTTAAATGATTAAACGGCCCCTCAATCAAATTCATTGCAATTGAGCGATTTTCTATCAGCGTATTTTCAGTTGTAAATGTTTGGCTAATACCCGCCTTTGACACCTTGATCGAAGCGCGCATTAATTGCGCTGAACTATCGAGGACATTAGCAGCAACACAACCCGGTAAAAACTCAGGGTAAGCATCCACGTCATTAACTAATCGATACATTTCATCTGCACTGTACATCAGCAATGCGCTACGTGATACTTCTGCCATTTATCAACCTCTTGCCAAAAAACGCATATTACAACACTATCCCTAAACGACTTCAAGAATTAGGAGGACTTGATACACGAGAAGTTTGTCATTGAATAAAAAATAAATTGCAAATTTGGGGGAATTTCCTTAAATTTACCCGCAATTGAAATAGCAATTACAAATTGTTTAGAGGTACAATGCCAGACTATGGCTAAAAAAAATTCAAAATCTAAAAACAATGACAATACGATAGCACGCAATAAACGTGCTAGTCATGATTTCCATCTAGAAGAGCGCTTTGAAGCAGGTCTCTCATTACAAGGATGGGAAGTAAAATCGTTACGTGCGGGCAAAGCAAACATCGCAGATAGTTATATTTTCCTAAAAGACGGAGAAGCATGGCTATTAGGTGCAACTTTCCCTCCTTTAATCGCAGCATCAACACACGTTGTGTGTGACCCAATGCGCTACCGCAAATTATTACTCAAAAAACGAGAAATTGAAGCATTAGTCGGCAAAGTTGAACGCCAAGGCTATTCAATCATTCCCGTTTCTCTGTATTGGAAAAAAGCGTGGGTTAAACTCTCTTTTGCATTAGCAAAGGGTAAACAAGCACACGATAAACGTTCAGATATTAAAGATCGTGAATGGAAAGTACAGAAAGAAAGAATGATGAAACACGATACGCGCAAAAGTTAAGCAAACGATATAAATAAGCAACAAAAATAGGAATATAGCGTAGATAACACTATCCTATAACCTTTTGTTTTGTTAGTATCACACCGTAAGCAGTAACTGCTTATGACCGTGGGGATGATTCAGGATTCGACGAGATTCATGAAACCCAAGGTGCATGCCGAGGTGACGGCTGGCCTCGTAAAAAGCCGTCAAAGTTATAGTTGCAAACGACGATAACTACGCTCTAGCAGCTTAGGCTAGCTAGCCTTCCACCCACGTTTCTCCTATGGGCAGGGATTCGGAAGGTCATTTACATTTGGATAGCGAGGGAACCTTGTTCGAGGGTGAACCGCGAAACAGTATCGGACTCGCTTGTTGCTATCCTGTCTTTCGGAGAGTACCAAGTTAACCAAAAGAAAGACTAAGCATGTAGTACCGAGGATGTAGGTTTTTCGGACGGGGGTTCAAATCCCCCCATCTCCACCACTTACACATTTAAAGACGTCTCAGGACGTCTTTTTTTGTGCCTGTAGAATAGTAAAATCAATCACTTAGCATCTATCAACGTCTATTAGTGTCCACCAGCAGCTACGAATAATGGTATTCCATAAGGCATGCCCAATATTTAAACATGATTTTAGGAATACCAACCTCGATGCAGTCGGTATCGTGTAACAGTTACAATACCTTCATTTACTAATAAACGATCAAACACGTTTTAAAAGTAAGTTATTTACAGGGTCTAACGCTGTCCTTCCAAATCGTTTACGCGCAACAACCAATCCAAACACACAGATACTTAAAATCAATAAGCTACTAGGTTCCGGCACTAAAATCCAAGCAGTATGGCTACGGGTGGTCATCCCCTGTTTCCATGCATCAGAAGTATCCGTTGATGATGTTGTAATCGTATGATAAGTCATCCAATTAACATAACCATAAAGTGTCACACGACCAATGAGTTGATTTCCCCATTCATCTTTACCTGACTTAAATAAATAAGATAAACCTTCATCGCCAGCCGTGATCCCAAATGTAGAATCATTTTCCCCATATAAATTAGGTAACGAAGGCGATAGGTATGAAGATTTAAATTTATCATATTCAGTACCTACATCGGCGAATACCCCCGTCGCTAAAGAGAAAAATTCAGCTGCTTCATAAGCTGTTGCTAAATAGTAATTTTCATAAATTTCACCGGGTTGTGTTAAAGCAAGTGTTTCTTCATAGGAATAAAATAAAGTTTCAGTCCATCCAACATAAGACTTCCCGCCATTGATACCAGTAAAAAGATGAGAATCAGTATCATCATAACTTAAATTCCCCATCATGACCGTTGAATTAGCAGCAATAGAAGTTACTGACAGCATCCCTATTACAAGCATTTTATATAAAATATCCCGCATATTACTTCCTATTTTTGATGATCGTGAATAAAAGTAACCAGTTAAACTACATACTATTATTTTGAAAAATACATTGTGAAACAAAAATCACAAAATTGACTCAATAAAATATTTATTATCTAAAAACATTAAGAATAGCATGGAAAATTAAACTTACTACAAAGCAGCTTAATTGACTTTCTTTCGTACGTATAATCAATTGTTTAGTTCGAGTAGAGAGTTAATGAAAAGGAATACAACTGATATTGCTAAACGCAGGGGATAAAAAGGAGAAGGTTTCTATCGGGTTGAAAAATCAACTTCCCACACATTATAGGAAGTTGATATCTAAGTAACCTATTCTTTACGGATGAAGAAACTCATGACGAGTGGCTGGGTTTGATTTAAAAATCCCCCCTAACGAAGTGGTTGTTGTTGAACTAGTCGAATCCATTACACCACGAGATTTAACGCAATAATGTACCGCATCGATTTTAACAGCCACATCTTTCGTTTCTAATAAAGTTTGTAATGCAACAAGTACCTGCTGCGTAAGTCGCTCTTGAACTTGTGGACGTTGTGCAAAGAAACGTACAATCCGATTAATTTTAGATAAACCAATAATTTTTTTTCTTGGTAAATAAGCAACCGTCGCTAATCCATCAATCGTAACAAGATGATGTTCACACGTACTTATCATCGTAATATCGTTAACCTTTACCATCTCATCGAAGTGCATTTTATTTTGAATAACGGTAATTTTAGGAAAGTTAGCGTAATCTAATCCTGAAAAGATCTCATCAACATACATTTTGGCAATACGCTTAGGAGTATCAGCTAAACTGTCATCGGTTAAATCTAGTGACATTAACTTCAATATCTCTCGCATATGCGTTTCTATTTTGATTTTACGTTCTTCAGGACTGTACTCATTCGTTGTCATTGGGGTTTCTAATCCACATTCAATAAGTGCATCTCGGACTTGAATGGCTGACTCGCTTAACGTTACTGCTGTATTTGACATATTTCCTCTATTAACAAATAACCTTCATTAATAAAATTATTTGTTTCGATATTTGAACGCTTACTAATACTAATTGCCGGTGATTATAAATCAAAATACGCACAAGAAGTGAAATAACCCCACGTTCATTTTAAATTATTTAATTTGATGTAATAAATGTTCAGTGGTTTATATTGTTCTTACTAACTAAGGGACAAATTCAAGTATTCAATGGCGCCACAAATAGCAGCGACTTGAGCCTGAACGCAATTCTCATCATCAACGAGCAAACTATCGGGATAAACTTCTGTTGTGGTGACATAGGGTGCATCGGTCATCCCCATACATAGCCCTAATTCGCGAGCAGCATAATTTATCACGCCAAATTGTGTGATTGATTCGCCAATTAATCGTTGTTGTGAATCGGCTGGTGCGATATGAGTGACGCTCTGTACTTTATGAATAATTGTGCGTTGAAAATTATCAACCGGTTTAGTTGTATCACCCACCAAGTAGAAACCATCGGGAATATCCCATTGTTTTTGTTCAATAGCATCTCGCGCCGCTAATGCGGGTCTGAATTCAGTATTATCGGTATTCGTCGTTTCATGAAGATCAATATGAGCGACAAATTCAATACCAAGTGAATCAATAAAATCCATCACTAATGCAGATTCTTGTGCAGGGCTTTGTGAATAAAAAGAACGATTCGGATCAATTGCATCTGGATTCCAGCGGTTAATCGTTTCATACCCCCAGGGGCTAACACAGGGAATAACAATAAAATTGTACTGATTTAGATAATGTTTAACTGTGTCGCTCGCAAATCGAATTGCACCATGAACGCCACTCGTTTCATATCCATGAACCCCTCCCGTGACTAAAATAGTTGGACGATCATTTCGCCAATGCTTAGATTTTAAGGCATATAATGGATATGTCATTGAGCCGTAGAGTAATTCACCATATTGAATAGTGATTAAATGATCACCTATCGCTTTAAATTTTTTTATTACGCAATCCTGATAACTACGCTTAATGACTTGGATTTCTCGCCATTCTACGACTTCTTTACTTCCCCACTTTTGTCCAGAAACACCAATAGGGTAATTTTTTTCTGTATTCATTATATATCCATGAGAGTTATTCTTTATGTGTAAAAATGATGAGGTTAATAGGCTTTATTACCATTTTAATGCATAAGACAACGCCTTCATCCAGTCACGTTATTGATAGAACAAAATAGTAAAACCATTCTTGAATCGACACAAGGCACAATAGCAAATATTGATAATAATTCTCGTTATAAATAATATTTTCACTATAGCATTCAATCGATTACCTATACGTAAATGTCTAAAATGTATTGTTTAAATACATGTCTGAATTTTGCATATTCAGTCCTAACAGGTATACAATAAAAGTCTAATCAAGCCATTGAAATATCTAAATCATGCCTGAAAAAACAATAAAGTTTGAAATTGAAAAACAAAATAAAAACAGTATTCGTTTTAAAGAAATTGCCGAAGACGGTATGCCACCGGTATTAGGCTCTATTTATGTACAAAATTGGTTTGCAGGAAAAAGTAAACACATTGAAATAACAATCAAAACAGAAGATTAAGAAAATGAATCAAGCAAATAGTGCGAATTACTCTATTGCTCAATTAGGTAATCCGGTATTAAGGCAAAAAGCAGCCAAAGTTGACAACATTCTGTCCGATGAGTGCCAGCAATTAATAAATCAAATGATGATTGCCGTCGAACAAGCAAATGGCGTTGGTATTGCTGCCCCACAAGTTCACCATAGCCAACAAATATTTATTATGTGCTCAAAGCCTAATGAACGTTATCCCGATGCACCATTTATGGAACCGACAGCCATCATTAACCCAGAAATTTTAAATGGCTCTAGTGAGAAAATAAAAGGTTGGGAAGGCTGTTTAAGTGTACCCAGTTTACGAGGTTTAGTTCCGAGACATAAACAAATTTCGGTGCGCTATTCAGACCGAAAAGGCAATGTACATCAAAAAACATTTTCCGGTTTTATTGCACGTATCTTTCAACATGAACTCGATCACCTAAATGGATTAACCTTTATTGATCAACTAGAATCCGCCGACGATTTAATGAGTGAAGTTGAATGGTATCAACAGTTCGCAATAAAGAAATCATAAAACTAAATCGACAAATATTTAATTTTCACTTTAAACACTTAGCCAATAAATTAGCAAAAAATTCCTCACCTTTTTTCCGACAAAATTCAATATTACGCTCGGGAATGGCATCGGGATCCGGGTGAGTATCTAATGCCAATGACATACTGTCTTCGCGGATAAGATGTAAACAAGGGTATGGCGATCGGTTTGTGTAATTTGCAGGATCATGTTGAGGCTCTCCAGCAAAACAATAATCGGGATGAAAATTGGCTAATTGATAAACACCTTCAAACCCTTGCTCAAATAATAAATCATTGGCTAATTCGACCAAATCGAGAAAATGGTCAAATGATTGGAAACCATTCGGAATAATAAATAATGTCGTTTCAGTCTCTTGGTGCTTATCTAGAAATTGACACTCTTTCACCAAGTCAGCCAACACACCTTCAAGATTATCTTGCTCAACAACATGGTATCGAATCGAACCTAATTCGACCTCTTTTCGCGCGAAGGGACAAATGTTATATTTTACAATAACTTGTTTTACCCAGTTTTCTATCTGGGTAATAATTATATTTGAATCATCCATTTGAGACTCTTTATTTATTCATTAACGCGGCAAAATTAGCTAACTCACTTTTCAAATCGTTAACCTCTTGTTCCAACGATTTAACCCGAGATTCAAGATCATCCTGATCAATTAACGATTCTGTTTGTTCATCAACTTTTATAACATCAATATTAACACTGCCGGAAAATAAATGAATATAACGAGATTCCCTTTTACCTGGCTCTCTCTCTAATTTTTTAACTAATTTGTTATTATTTAGCTGCTGTAATTGTGTTAATGCCTCTTCAACTTCGTTGACATTACTAAATTCAGCCAGTCGATTAGTACGCGTACGCAGTTCACCGGGTGTTTGTGCACCTCGCAGTAATAACACACAAATGAGGCTCTTTTGCTGGTCTGTAAACTGTAAACTACCAAATGACGTATTACAAAAACGATGCTTATATTTATTAACTCGTCCAGATGCCCCCGTATCAACCATAACCTGTTTCAACTCGATTAACTCATCGACCACATTTTGCACTTCTGATTCCGACAATGACAACACAGGATCTCGATTACTCTTTTGATTACAACCATTAGTCAGTGCATTCAAAGACAATGGATATTGCTCCGGTGTCGTGATCTCTTTTTCAAGCATGACGCCAATAACACGACTTTGTAAATCAGTAAGTGTGATCATAAAATCATTCCTTTATGTATGTATTTATTTAATGAAAATATCGTCTAAACGAAAATAATTTAATCGAGGTAATGTTTGCTGGCTCACTGCAATCATTTTTTTAGCGACTTGTTGACCAGTTATCGGACGATAGCGTTTCAACACAGGAATAAAGCCTAAGATTGGCAATATCCAACTGCCGATTTTTTCTCCCATACGGAAATGATCTCGTTGTCCCAATAATAATGAAGGTTGAAAAATACTAATTTGAGAAAAGGGTAAAGCGGTAATTTTTTGCTCTAACTCCCCTTTCATTTTCAAGTAGGCATTTTTACTCTGCGGATTAGCACCACTGGCAGAAACTAATAAATAATGTTCAACTCCGACGTTAGCAGCGAGTTGTGCAACTTTAAATTGGTAATCTATATCAACTTTTCGTTGCGCCTCAATACTACCAGCTTGTTTTAGTGTCGTACCCAAACATGAAAACAAATAATCTCCCCGTAACAGCTCTGAGATGCCTTCTAAATTATCAAAATCAACGACCTGATTAACCACTTTTTCCGAGGAATACGAGACCGGACGGCGCGTTAAAGTCACAATTTTACTAATCTGTTCCATCTGTATTATTTGCATCACAATAGCGTGACCAACTAACCCCGTTGCACCAATAACAACTGCTGTTTTATTCACCACATCACTGCCTTTTAATCCTTTGATATCAATAATATTAAACCAAATAACATAATAAAGATAAGTTTATAGAAGAGGAATATCAATATGTACAAAGTGATACGATAAACGAAGGATACAGCTAAAAAAAGCAATCATCTTTAACTACTTGGAAAACGAATGACCACATCCATTTTTGTCGACATTGCCGAGCTTAATGTTTGCATTTTATCCGTAGCAAGAATGACAATACCATTATGCTTAGCAATATTTTTAAATAAATGATTAATATTAAACTCGGTTTCACGTTCATGGCCGTTTTTAACGGCGGTTCTTTTATCAAAAAGAATATCTGCATGTTGAAAAAGTAGCATATTACGATTACTACGCACTTCTGCAAATAAATCTGATACTCCCGCATCTTGCATCTGTTGTTTTATTGCCGTTGAAAATAGACAATCATTATCTGTATTCGCAATAAGCTCTCGTACCGCTGCCTGTAAATCAACGGCATTGGCGGCGTTAAAGGTGATTAAAAAACGATTTTTATGATCTGCAATCTGCGTTATATCTTCTAAAAAACGATAATAACTTTTACTCTGATATTCTACTACTAGCATGTTTATTCCTATATTGATCCATTGTCATCCAAACAAATAACCGATAAGTGCATCTTGATTGGTAATGGGTATAAAATCTATGAAACTAATTCAGGTCGAGAGTTTAACCTGTTTAGGTGTAAAACATCAGAAACTTAATAGGAAAGGATTAAAATAGAAGAGATAAACGGCTGGAAGAGCTTATTAAGAGAGTTAAAACTTTTTCAACTCTCTAACAATTAAAACGCATAGTTCACACCACTACTGAAAGACGTTGCATGTTCATCATTAGGCAACATTTCATAGGTAATTGCCGCCCCAAAGGTAATACGATTATCAAATGGACTGGCAATATTTATCCCGGCGCTCGCATAGGGCTTCACACTATTATCTTTATCGGTTTGTTCCGATGCCGTCGTATTGTTCCAAGTGGTTAGTTCCGAGGCAATAAAGTTACCGCCTGCTTTGGCAAATAAATTAATGACACCAATCTGTTGATCTGCTCGGACCCCAACACCATATGAGTCGTAGGTTTGAGAAAAATCATTAGATCCTGCACTGACGGTTGAATTAAAGGTTTCTACTTTTTTATAACTCACATCCGCTGAAAAAATACGGTCAAATCGATGACTGTAACCTAATTCAACATAATAGGCACTTTCATCATGGGAGTCATTAGTGATTAACGTCGCACCTAAATTTGAATAAAAAGCGCCTGGGTTAAACTCTGCCCGTGCAACCATAGGTAACGATGTAATCGTAGCTAACACTAAAAGAGGTAACTTTTTCATAGAACTCCCGATAACTTTTATATTTCAATTAATATGGTCTAGACACGATTAACAGTACCCAACTTTATGTTAATTTATTTCACTTAATATAAGTAAGCTTATCACTTTTTAAAACTGAATAATAAACTTGTTGAAGTATAGGAAATAAATAGCAATTTGGATCAATAATAACGTTAAATAATTAATTTTACTTTATAACACAGTATTAAAAGCAAAAATCACAATTTAAAACAAGAGTACAGCTCAATTTATGAGCTCTACTCTTGTAATTTCCACGTATTTATTTTGCACTTTTGACAAGTGTTGTCGTACCTTCAAACATCGCTAATTCAAGTTCATCACGCTCATCACCGGTTGGCACATAACCGTTTGCATCTTGAAATGCTGAAATCTCACTGGCATCATCCCCCACTGCAACTTCATCTGTACTTTCTGCCATTAAATACTTAATAGCATTTTCACTGCTTACATCAGAGTTAACAAGATTTATTTCAATGTTTTCAATTGAATCTACATTTAATTCGTACTGTGAACTTTCTAGAAGAATCGGCGTATCACTAGCTGATGAGTAAATTGATTGATAAATTAAATTATTATCGTCATCGGTTAATTCTACGTGAGTACGTTGAACGGTGAAGTCATCGCTGTCATAGCTACCGTCAATATCAATACAATTATCAATCGTTTCATTGCCAATATTACAACTACTTGTAATTGTTGTAGATCCTAAACTGTATAATTCAGGTAATGCAAAATCGATATTTGAACTTGTATCACTATCAAAGGCAATATAGGCTTCAAAATCCCATCCATAATCATCATCACTACCCGTTAAATAAACAGACCAATTAGTCACATCATTACTATCTGCTATTGTTAAATCAAAAGAATCATATAAAGGCTGCCAATAATAAACAATATCATCATGCAATGTGAAAACTGCACTTTCATTTAATGAAATAGTACTACCAGAATTAGTACTGTAGCTCCAATTATAGTCAAAACTAGCTGAATTTAATGTTACAAATGATATATCTGTGTCAGAACTATCAAACACTTCATCAGGCTCAGCAAAAGCAAAATAACTTAAACCAGTTTTTTGTTCGGAATCAGAGTCATAATTAGAAAATGCAGTTACTAATACATCATGTAATGGTATTATTGGAGATTCTACTGGAATTTTTAAAACAGATGATTTACCAGAGATAGAGTCTTGATCATAACTAGTTTGATAATACTCCAACCCATCGGTATCAACATATAACACAGCACTATCAGATGTAACTTCTGTATCACGATAATCACTTCCCGCATAACAAGTAGCCCCAGTTTGACTTTGCCTAACATTGATCACTAAGTCAGTTAATAATGACTTTTCAACACCAAACATAAATACATCAGCTTCATTAGAAATAGATCCATCTACTTCTTCGAGAGAAACATACCCTCCTGCTGGGATATCACTTTCGGTAATTGTTATTTTTCCATTCGTTAAACTCTCAGCGGAAGTTATCTCAGATATGCTGCCATCGGCATTATGATATAAAATATTGTAATTTGATGTAGCTTTATAAGCAGTGATTACATTACCACTTGTTTCATTTGAATTGGCATAAATAATACAGCTAGGATCTAAAGAAGACTCAGCAACAGATTTTAACTGAACAATCTGCCAAGTATGAGTAACAGGTATAACAACCTCATTAGAACCACCTCCGCCAGAACCACAACCAGATAATAGAACAGAGATAAGCGCAGAAGCTAAGATAGACTTATTCATAGTAAAAATCCTTAAATTTTATTAAATTTTTGTTCAGCAATGTCGGTAATTCAATGAATAACAACACAGCCACATCAATGTGTAATACGACTAAAAATAGAGCAATCAATGCTACAAGCTTAAATAGTCATTTTGGTGACACTGAACTGACAAATGTGAATCAATTTGCCTTTATCAGCGTCAATAACATGTAAATGTTTTGCCATAATCTCTTATCAAGCATGAAATATGCCATTTAATAAAAAGTGTATTTATGAGCTTGAAAACAAAACGGAAAATAAATGTAAGGGTTTGAATTAAAATGATTTTGTGTTTTATTTTTTTAGAAGTGTATAAAGATTAACAAGGAAATGACGCCATTTTAACGACAAAAAAAAACGCAGCTCGAAAGCTACGCTTTTAAATATGATATGACAAAAAAGATTAAAAAGTGACCGCGACGCCAACAGAAGCACCTAATTGGTTTTCACCCGCATAAGCCCCTGCAATATCAAGACTCACCAAATCAAATGGACTAAAACCTAAACCAGCAGTGAAAGAATTATCAAGCGTATCCTGAAGATCCATTTCATAACCGGCGCGTAACTGTGCCCATCCCCAAGCATTACCTTCTACACCAAACCGAATGAACTGTGTATCATCATCGATATTTTCAAAGCGAGATTGCTTAGTCAAATCAGCATCAATGGCTGCAACAAAATAATCATTCGTATAAGCCACACCTAATGTAATTTGCGTATCTAGGTTGTATGTATCACTAACATTGGTGCTTTTAGCTTTAATTTTCTGCGAGAAAAGATCTTTAATTGCAATGGCAGCTCTAAAGTCATCAATGTACCAAGCAGCCCCTAAATCAACATTGAATGCATTTTTTGTATTTTCACTTTCGTCGTAATCATCAACATCAAAATCGTCGATAGTGACCTTTTGCGCATAGGTTGTCATTTGTTGATATTTAGGTGTTACGCCAAATGACACTTTCTCACCCGCCACTTTAAACTCTTTTGCAAAGGCCAATCCGACCTCAACATAGCCAAATGCTAATAATTGAACTTCCGAATTTTCATAATTTTCTTGCGCAGCCGTTGCGTCATCACTACTGGTACTATCATCGCTTATATACGTTGCGGCAACAACTTCAGTATATCCGCGTGCAAATAAATTGGTTGACACTAATTCTGTTGGTAATGCAATTGCACCCCCCACCCCAGCACTGACAGCCAAGGTATTATCATTAAGATCATCCAGATAACCTTCTAATACTTCAACATCACTATTAGATGCTGTAGATTGATCATAATCATCCATAAAAGATTGCAAATCATCAATCGTCTCAATGGCATCATCGGGATCATTAGCAGCGACATCAACGGCAATAAAAAATCCAAAATCGTCATTGCTTTTATAACTTGTTGCTAATGCGGGGTTATAAAATGGTGCTGTCAGATAGTCTGCCGAAGCGACCCCGGTATTCCCCATTGCGTTACCACGAGCATCAGCCACTTTAGTCGCAGCATTAATATTTGAAGAAAGCAAAATACTGCTCATAGCTAAAGTTAATGTGGTTAGTTTATGCATCGATAAATCCTCTTAATGTACTGAATTTAAATAAATAATCAGTGAAAAACACTTCATCCTGAAATAAACATAGTTGATTTTGATAAAAATGAGCGGTCATAAATAGAGGACAAAACTGCGAAGTGACATTATTTTTAGAGAAAAGTTCAACAAATAAACGACTGATAAACAGTATCAATTACTTACATATAATGATGAATTAAAGGTACTTTCAAATAATATGTATTTTTAACTTATCTTTTAGTATTTATTTTTGTTTTATGTTGCGTTTTTGTTAAATATACTGGTAAATCAATAACTTTACATTAACAGGTATTCCACGACCTTGATGCCAACACGGAATACCATCAATAATATTAGACAAACCACGTAACCATTCTCCGTGACTGACAATGATAATATCGCGGTTATCATCATGCTGAAAACATGCACGGAAAAAATCATTAATACGAGTTGAAAAATCAAGCTCAGATTCAATGCCCGGTATATCTATTAACGGGGTAATATAACGCCGATGATATTTTAACCAGTGCGCCTGTAACGCTTCACCATGATTAATTATTTGCCCCTGCAATATACCAAAGTTTCTCTCGCGAAGGCGTTTGTCTAAAATGACATCAATCCCCATTTTATTGGCAATAATATTAGCGGAATCATGAGCGCGACCGAGATCGCTACTGTATAAAAGCGGCTGATGTAAAGCAGGTAACGTTAATGCCGATAAATCCGACTTAGCTTGCTCGGTTAATGGACTATCGAGCCAACCATGTATTCTATTTTCATTGTTCCAATGGGTTTCACCATGGCGAATTAACACTAATTTCATTGTTGTACTGCAAGACTGACGAATACGGACAATAACCACAAATAGGATAAACCAAAGCAGCCTCTATCGACTAAGCGATTTGCAGCAAAAATCGCTTTAGTTGTCGCTCGATGACCTACGCCCATTGGCTTTTTATCTTCTAAAACACCATCATAATAGGTCGGCCCACCAATAATAATTCCTAATGTGCCCGCTCCTGCCGTCATCACAACGCCACCATTCGGACTTTTACAATCTTTAGCCTGAGTAAACCAACACTGAAAAGCCTGACGTGTATTTCCCTGGACTGCGTATGCAATAGCAGTAATACGTGCCGGTAACCACCCTAATAGATCATCAATTTTGGCACTACACCAACCAAATAATATATATTTCTCGTTTTTATAGCCCCACATTGCATCCAAGGTATTAACTAACCGCAACAATAACGCGCCGGGAGCCCCGAGTAACAAAAACCAAACCATAGGTGCAAATACAGCATCATTACCATTTTCCAGAACCGACTCAATCGTTGAAGAGATAATTTCATCTTCCGTCATTTTTTCAGTATTACGGCTTACGATGCGAGAAACATGATAACGTGCTTGCTCAACATCTCCTTTTATTAAGGGTTTATAAATATTGTCCGCATGTTGTAATAAACTATTGCCGCCAATGGTCAAATACACAATGACCACATTAGTTAACACCCATAACCACAGTGACAGAGACAACAATAGATTAAGCAAAAAATAACAGATAATAACGATAGGTAGCACAGCAACGCACCAAGCAATAATCCCTTGCTGCTTGGCAGTTAGTAAAGGAAGTGAACGACATTTTTTTTCTATTTGATTCGCCCATAAACCAAATCCGACTAAAGGATGGTATCGAGCTGGTTCACCAAGCCATTTATCGAGCCATAGACTAGCAACAAGAATCAGTGCACTAAGCAATAAACTGCTATTTTCAATCATAAATGGCTCAACGAACATCGGTAATAATATTTAAGAAAGTCAGATAAAATAGGCATCGGCTACTGCTCATAAACACTCACATTGGATTTAACATCAAGTTGAAGACTGATTATTTTACCCGTTATAATCCAATAACACCTACTCTATTTTTGCAAAAAACACACTTATATAACCCCTTCCAGAAACACTGATTTTAATAAATATAACGCCAGAATCCACATCATGACACCAATAACCGTATCGAGAATACGTTGTGCTAATGGTTTAGCCAAAATAGGCGCGAGTTTTTGACCTAACAACGCTAGACTGAAAAACCACAAAAATGAAGCGCTAATTCCCCCAACGACAAACATCGGCTTTTCTTCATGACTCAAATTGGCGGCAAAACCACCTAAAATAACAATTGTATCAATATAAACATGCGGGTTTAAGAAGGTAAAGGCGGCACAGGTCAGCATGATCATTTTTAGGTTTTTCATTTTTTTACTATTATCAATACCACTGCTGCCTTTTTTAGCCCGCAGTAAACACTGCCAACCATAGGTCAACATAAACCCAGCGCCGAGTATGCTTATTCCATAAAGCAAAATAGGATACGCTGAAAACAGTTGCGCTCCGCCCCAAACACCGATTGACATAAAAAAAGCATCGGATAGAGAACAAAATGCAGCAACGGATAAATGATATTGCTTGCGCACTCCTTGATTCAATACAAATGCATTCTGCATTCCAATCGGCATAATTAACGTTGCCATTAACGTTAACCCAGTAAAGTAACTTGCTAGCATAAGTCTCTCGTTCTATTAAAAATTCGAGCTCAACTATAATGTGCTTTTTAATGTTAATATAACTAATAATATTTATAGTTGATTAGAATTTCTAATAATAGGTCATAATATGTTTTCTAATATTGATTACAAACTACTAAAAGCATTAGATGCCGTTGTCATCGAGCAAAACTTTGAACGTGCAGCACATCGCTTACACATTACCCAGTCAGCCATTTCACAACGGATAAAATTATTAGAAACACAATTGGGACAACCTTTACTTATTAGAGCACAACCAATACAACCCAACTCGCTTGGTCAACAACTGTTAGGGCATTATCAACGGGTTTTGCAACTCGAAGCTGAACTTGTCAATCAATTTAACGACAATGATCAACAGGCTCAATTAATGCCCATTGCCGTTAATGCGGATAGTTTATCGAGTTGGTTTATCCCTGCATTAACACCGCTATTGCAACAGAAAAATATTGAATTAAACCTTTATGTTGAAGATGAATCACGTACTTGGGAAAGAATGCGAAGTGGAGAAGCGCTCGCTTGCGTGACAAGTAAAGAAAAAAGCATCGTCGGAAGTGATAGTTGCTTTTTGGGTTATATGGAATACATCTGTGTTGCAACCCCATTATTTATTCAACGATTTTTCAAAAATGGCATCAACAAACAATCCCTTTCATCTGCACCAGCAACAACCTTTGATCAACACGATGATATTCACATCGCATTTTTAGCGGAAAATTTTAACCTCGAAAAGGGACAATACCCCTGTCATACGGTCCGGTCTTCCGAAGCATTTGTTGATTTAACATTAGCCAGTGGGGGATACAGTCTCAACTCTCGTTTTTTGGTCGAGAAATACATACAAAGTGGAGAGTTAATCAATCTTTTACCGGATCACATCATCAGGATCCCGCTTTATTGGCATCATTGGCAACTAGCGGGTGCATTAATGACCCAATTAACCGAAGATGTATTGAATTACACGCAGCAACATTTGCCTAAATAACCATCAAATAAGTTTTAAATTAGATAACAATTCTAACGATGAGTCATGCAAAAATTCAGGTCACTACCGTTCTAGCATCGTATTAACTGACTGCGACTAGATTTATTGTTATTAAATTTAAAATATAAAAAGCGCCTTTCATTAGGCTTAACATAAAATTACTCGGAAAAAACACAGCCACCATGTATTTCTCAAAATAAAAGCATCAATATTTTTTATTTTATAAACCGTATTATTTGCTCCAGCAATATTTTTAAGTCTATCAGGCAAGTACAACGGTCACTGTCCCCCTTGTTTTGAAACAACATTAATCATGACTTAATAGCCGCCAATCCTCTGTATTTTATAAACTAAAAATATTATTACTTGAAATAATTATCATAAAATTAAATATTTACATTGCAATTGATAATGAGTTGCATTATCTTTTGCAAAATCATATCCAATACTCACCAATCTGGAATTTATATTAATGAAAAAGTTATTCTTATCATGCTCATTGCTAGCTGCTTCAATGCTACTACCTACTCATTCAGTATTCGCTGATACTTTCCCCGTAACCGTTACAGATGTGGCGGGAAGAACAATTACAATTGATAAAGAACCCCAAAATATTGCTTTATCAACGGGCCGTGTTTTCCCATTACTAGAAATGCTTTATCAAGAGAAAGCGGCGGATCATCTAGTGGCATGGCGTGATGATATGGTGAGATCAGCCCCTTCTATGTATGCCAATTACATAAAAGATTACCCTCAACTCAAAGATGTATTACATATCGGAAAAATAAAATCGAGTGAATTTGATACTGAGCGTTTTATTAATATGGAACGTAAGCCCGACCTTTTTGTCGTTGATATCTCGAACATCAAATTAGCACAAGATAAAGGTTTACTTAAAAAACTCGATCAAGCGGGTATTAAAGTACTTGCTATCGACTTCCGTGAAAACCCAATCATAAATACCGTACAGTCAGTAACAAGTTTAGCAGCGGCATTAGGTAAGAAAGAACAAGGCCAAAAATTTGCAGACTACTACCAACAGCACATTGAAACCTTAAGCAACACAATTGCGCTAATGCCAAAAGAAAAATTAAATCAAAAAGTATTTATCGAACGAGCAGCCGGTTACCGAAGTTCATGCTGCCATACGTTCGCGACAGGTAATATGGGCGCATACATCCCCTTTTTGAAAGCGACAAATATTGCAGAAAAGCCATTAAAAGGCGCAATCACGGGACAAATGTCAGCAGAAAGCGTGATTACTCTTCAATCGGATGTTTACATTATGCAAACCGCCGGTTGGTTAGATAAAGAAGGTACGCCTAAAGCAGGCATTCCTTTTGGTTATGCACCATTAAATAAAAATGCAATCCATCAAGCAACAGAAGATTTGATGAAACGTCGTTGGATGGAAGCGACAAAGGCATATCAAACTAAAAGAGTTTACTCTATTTACATGCCATTTTATAACTCCCCATATAACCTAGTTGCACTGGAATATTTTGCAAAATGGATTTATCCAGAACAATTTAAAGATTTAGATCCGGCAGAAACATTTAAAGAAATGAACCTTCGCTTTGGAAATCGCAAAGTTGAAGGTAGTTTCGGCCAAGATAACTTTAAGGTTATTCAAAAGTGATTGATATAGCTTACAAAGAACATCCAGCAGAAGTGATAAATACGCCAATGCGAGAAGCGTTAACATTGCATTGGTCTCGGGAAAGAAAAAAGAAAGTCGCATTAGTCATTTTCTTTCTGCTTACGCTTGCCTTTCTAATTGCAGACATATTAATCGGTTCACAAGGGTTAACGTTATCAACGGTACTTCGAACCCTGTTGGATCCCTCGCACAGTGATATCTCAGATCGCATCATTGTCTGGGAAATCCGCCTGCCAATGTCGCTGATGGCACCCTTTGTTGGTGGAATACTCGCATTGGCCGGAGCACAAATGCAAACTACCTTAAACAATCCTTTAGCTGATCCTTACACATTTGGTATTTCTGCGGCCGCAGGCTTTGGGGCGTCTTTAGTGATTACCAATATTGTCTCTATTCCATTTATTTCAACGGAATATGAAGTTGCTGTAATGGCATTTATAATGTGTTTATTAACCACATTTATGATTGCTGGCATGTCATCTTTAAAACGAATTTCCGTTGAGGGGGTCATGCTATTTGGTGTTGCGATTATGTTTGCCTATGATGGCATGCTGACCATGATGCAATATATTGCAACTGAAACTCAACTCCAAACCTTGGTTTTCTGGCAAATGGGAGCCCTAGACAGAGGCACCTGGGAGAAAATAACAATACTCGCTATTTTATTGCCCGTTGTTTTAATTATCATGATGAAAGATGCATGGAAGCTATCATCATTAAAAATCGGACAAGAACGTGCTGAGTCAATGGGGATTAATGTTAAAAAGCTACGCATTAAAACGTTGTTACTGGTTTCCTTAATCACCGCATTATCTGTTTCATTTGTTGGGGCAATTGGTTTTGTTGGTTTAGTCGCACCACACATAGCACGTATGATTTTAGGCGAAGATCAACGCTTCTTTCTACCCGCTTCTGTTTTATTAGGCGCGATATTAGTTGAACTCGCTTCAATTGCGAGTAAATCCCTAATGCCTGGAATTATTTTGCCATTAACGGTGATGATGTCGATAATCGGTGTCCCCTTTTTTATTTTCTTAATCATTAAAAAAGGAGGGAAATTCTAATGAGCCTTTGCATTCAAAACCTATCTGTCTCCTTTTCAAAAAACGTTATTTTAGACAATTTAACGATTCCAGAAATTCATTCAGGTGAAATAGTGTCATTAATTGGTAAAAATGGTGCGGGTAAATCGACCTTACTTAAACAAATGACTAAACTATTTCGCCTGAATCCTGAATTGATTACATTGAACGGCAAACCACTAACCCTAGATGATATTGGATATTTGCCGCAGGATCATCGAATATCAGCCAGTATCACTGTTGTGGAGTTATTAATCACCACAATGCACGTCAGTGTTAACTCATTATTTATTAAAGCCAACAGTGCGGAAAAAGCATTAGCATTGCTCGAACGTATTGGTATCCTTCATCTTGCTAATAAAACCTGTACTGAGTTATCGGGCGGTGAAAGTCAAATGGTTGGGTTAGCACAAGCCATTATAAATGAACCAAAAGTATTAATTCTCGATGAACCTTCTTCTGCCCTAGACATGCAGAATCAATTAAAACTACTTGAATATGTAAAAACCTACACCCGAGAGTATTCAGCATGTACGCTGATGGTTGTGCATGATTTAAACCTAGCAATCCAATACTCAGATAAAGTAGCGGCATTAGATAATGGTAAATTATTTACATATGGAGAACCTAAAAAAATTATCGATAAGCAGTTAATTTATAATTTGTTTAATGTTAACTCCCAGATTATCCAATTAGATGAATATCCAGTAGTCGTCGTGCGTTCATAGCGCACGATATCCAATCTAAAAACTAGATTTTCAATGAAATAAGAGGAGTGATTTAACCATACTACGAGTTCGATTTAATTACCTTATACCGCCCGCTCAAGCGAACTAAAATTGCTGGCTAAACTTGTAAACAAAGCCAGCTGTTTTTGTTCCGATTTGAATCGTTTGTTATGCGCTCAGCCTGCTAGATGGGAACCGCTAACAACACCATCTTCTTCATGCCAAACTACCATCGAGTGATCTGCAAATAGACCGTGATCATCAAAAAATATTTCAGCTAGTCCCCCCTCACTCATACTAATACTAATTTTCGATGACTTAACCCGTTTTAAGAAGCTACTTTCCGTATATATACTCTCGGAACTAGACAACCAATCTTCATTTTTCAGAGGTAGCAAATCTTTTACAAACTCATGTAATGCACTATCTAATATTGAATTTAAATTAAAGCAAAAACCTTTCAGGTCTTTTAACAGATCTGATTGGTTTTCAAAGTCATCACATCCGAGTGAAACTTCTACATTGCCGTGTCCAGTATTCATTATTACTGTATACCAATTCATTTCCTCATCAAATGTGAGCACACCAATATCATTATCAGTTATTGTAGATTGCCATTCCATTGAAAACTCCTGACGCATAACGAGGCTGTAGAATTTCTCATTTTCAGCCTGATTATTTAAAATAAAAACCACATTAATTCACATTTACTTGAGATTCAAATAGATTATTCTCTTTTCAATAAATGATTGATTAAATTGAGTTGTAAAGGTGTTTATAAGGTTAATTAGACTGGATTATTGCGGTTTAAGGGCTTAACCCTTAGGTTAATGTAAACTATTCCTTAACTTCTCAATGTTATGAACAAGGCAATACATCTGCCATTGCGTATTTACTTTCTCTTGCCCGCGCAGTGTAAATTTATTCATGCCTTTATTGACCGTAATATTACCAAATACGGGTTCAATGGCGCCAAGTCGTTTACTGTATTGCCGCCGTCCTACACCGCTGTCTATTTTTATCCGCATTTTGTCGGTATACGAGATAGTTTTACCTTTGCTGTTTGTTTCAAACTGCACTTGTCGACCTCGTTTAGTGGGGGCTTTACGCATACATTGCTTTTGTAATGAGCAAACACGACAATCTTTTAAGTAACCTGAGAAACGTACATACTGCCGACCTGCTGTTTCAATGTTTTTAACACTTAACCACATTTCTTTACCCGCAGGACAATGGCATTCATTTTTCTTTTTATCAAAATAAAAGTCGTTGCTATTAAATAACCTTGGTCGGCCTTTACTGCGTTTTATTCGTCGTTTTTCTTGCTCTGTTTGGTAGGTTTCACTTTCTTGGAACAAAGGGTTACGGCTTCTAAAAGCAGTATCAGCCATATAAGCATCGAGCCCAGTGGTTGCCATGAACTCAAGGTTTACCTCACTATGAAAACCACTGTCTGCGGTGAATTTAGCTTGAGATAATGTATCGGGCGTACCTAATTGGGAGAGTTGCTTTTGTAACTGCTCAATAGCGGGTTTTAAGGTTTGTTGCTCACCAACTGAGCCCCATGTTTGGGCTTGTAAGATGATTTGATGTTTATCATCGTTAATGGCAATGCCGTTGTAGCCTTGGATAGTGCCTTTGCTGGTCGTCATCTTTGCACTATCAGGATCGGTGATATTACTTTTCACTGGTTTTCTCTGACTACCTAGCTTCTCTTCATTGCTCGCTAAAAATGCCTTAATTTTATCTGCGCTTTTATCAAGTTTGGCCTGTTGTGTTAAATCATGAGCAACTTCATCTTCACTCAAACTATCTTGAGCTTGATGACGCGCTATAATGCGTTGGCTTGCGCGGCGTAGTTTAGTTTGTTTACGCTCAAGCTCTTCAAACGTACCGCTCCATTCCTTGCTTGCATTGGATCTAATTTTGCAGCCATCAATCGCAAACATATAATGTGTAGCGAAGCGAAACGTAACACACTGTTTTTGTTACGTTTAAACGCCTTGTATGCATTGGTCGAAAATATGATCAATTAGAAAATATAATTTTGAAAAGTCATAATTTTCCTCTCTATCTTTTACCTTTTTAAATTGTTTAGTGTAGTAATCTTTGCCTACCAACGAGCCTTGATATAATTGAAGAGATTTTTTATAAGAAGACCATCTGATAATTGGAGTATCTCTATTTTTATACGATAAATCTAGAAAGCACTCAATTGCAACAGCTTGCCCATTTACATCTACTTTATGTTCTCCATTTGGCCCAATTGTTAAAAAGTCATTAAATTCGTCTAGGTCAGGCAGCTTAGTTACTCGAATATTGTTTGGTCCTGTAATATCAACACATTTATTGAATGTCTCTATACCTTCGGCATCATTATCGAAGATAAATAGGCATTTATTTTGCATTTTAATACTTACCAAGCCTTGGTAAAATTTATATAAATTACCAGTACCTGAAAAAGGGTAACCTTCTTCCATATCTACATAAGTAAAAAAGTCTGATATATCAGGCCGTAATAAGTTAATTGCCCTTTCTATAACAAAAGAATCAGAGGTTCCTTCAGTGACAATTAAAAACTTATCTTTGTCTTGAATACATTCAAATAATTCATCTTCATTAACGTAACCACCCTTAATAATGTCTTGTGTCCTCCATTCAAGATCTAAGTCTAAATTCGCTTTGTTTTCAGCAAAAATCCTTAGTTGTATATAAGGGTCTAAGTTTTCAAAGAAAGTACCTATATCATTATCCGTTATGTCTATCTTCTCAGATAATTTTGCAAACTCTGGTTTTGAAAATATTATTTTAGTTACATATTCTCCTAAATCAGGATCAGGGTGATCTTCAGAAAATGCAATTTTACTCAAATCTATTTCAGAGATCACTTCTGTAAATTCAGCGAAGCTAAGATTAATCTCTGGATAGTATTCAGGGAAGTTGGCAACTATATTATTGTATTTTTTCTCTATGCCCCCCATTGAATAACCAAGTAAATCAAGCCGAAGCTTTACATCTCTTAACTTCCTTGAGTACCCAAATTCTTGAAATAATTCACCTTCATAATCATACGAATTAATTAATTTTTTATCGCCTTTCAAAAATAGTTTGGAATGATTTATAAAAAGGTTGTTTTTACCCCAGTCAATTTCAAAATATCCAATACCTAAACTTACAATTGAACCCATAATTATCCTTGGATTTGACATTCCTGAAATGCATTTAACAGCTTCTTAGACAGCAGAAAGTCGTAATTCCGTTGCAAATACGGCTGCAATCTAATTACATAACAAAAATAAATCTTACTATAACCTAACCGTATATCAAATAGTTAAAATACAATTGTGAAATATAAATCATGTAGAAATGCGACAACATGCCAGATTTACGGTGGAAATGTAGACCCCCCCTCACTGTATATAAATCCAATTTACAATTAAAATAAGGCGTTATTATGAAATCACCCTTTTTATCTGCAATTTCAGACCAAATGAGAATGAAACATTACGCTGAAAAAACCATTAAGGCTTATTAACTGGCAATCAAGCTACCAAAATGGTCATTTATCCTTTAAAAGATCTAGATAAATTAAACCAGTCACAAACTCTATACCCGTTACCAATCAAGATGCGTTTATCAGTCACTAGCTCGGATACCAAGGCAAGGCGTAACATGATGACCTTTCGAGCGATTAACTGCGTTAATCCTCTATCGGTAGATGTAAAAACAAGACTTTACATCTTTAATGGCTAGTCCTTATCGAATGTTATAACGCAGTATTGGTGTTCGAGATAGTGAACCGCAGGGCAAGACGAGAGGCAAACATCTTCGTTGTTATAAAGTCTCGATTTAACCCGTTAGATCTTCACCTTTATGCCTAGAATCTGCTCACCTCTCGTCTTGCTGATTTCTGCATCTTGAATGGTAACGGGTATATTACCAGTCCATCATTAATAAACATCAGAAAAATGCCTTCAAGACATTGACCTTCCCCTAAGGGTAAGCCTTAAAATTAGAGTAAATAAGTAAAGCCCTTTTATGCTTTATCTAAAGCGTATTCAAGATATTGCAATGGGCACATAATACGATTTATTCATTGTTACCGAATTAGAGGTCAATTATGGGAACGGTCACTACATTAACATTACCTGTGTATGGCATGAACTGTGCAAATTGTGCAATCTCTTTAGAAAATGCATTTAACAAAATTGAGGGTATTGAGGCACAAGTTAACTTTACGTTAGAAAGTGCATTAATAAATTTTTCAAACAATATTGACCATCGCACTACCCTATCCGATATTCTTCAAGTGCTTGAACAGAAAGGCTACCAAACCGATACGGAAACAATACTATTATCGGCAACGGGTTGGCATTGCATAAGCTGTGCAAATAAAACGGCACAAATACTTAATAAACAACCATTAGTGATTGAAGCCCAGAGTAATTTAGCCACGGAAACCGTTCAAATTAGAACAATTCAAGGGGCGTTAACACAACAAAAAATAACTGAATTATCGCAATCAGTGCCTTATCAATTAACATTAAAATCTAAAACAAACCTTGATGTTCAGCATCAACAGAAAATGGCACAGCAGCAACGTGCTAACCAAAAAGCATTATTTACCATCGTTATCGCAATGTTATTAAGTTTGCCCTTTTTAATTAGCATGGTGAATATGAGCCTCAATGATCATCAACCATTACTCGCACCATGGAGTGAATTTCTATTAGCGACACCCGTACAATTTTTTATCGGATGGCGATTTTATAAGGGAGCATGGTCTAGCTTAAAAACTTATTCGACCAATATGGATGTGCTCGTTGTACTGGGCAGTAGCGCAGCGTATTTCTATAGTTTGATCCTATTTTTAAGCGGCTCGGATATGCCACTGTATTTTGAATCAAGCACCCTCGTTATTTCCCTCGTCACACTTGGAAAATACCTCGAACATCGGGCCAAACAAAGTACCAGTACCGCTATTAATGCACTCATGTCACTTCGTCCGAATAAAGCACGGGTAAAAAAAGGAAAGAAATTCATTGAGGTTGATATTGAAGATATTCAAGTTGATGATTTAGTCGAAGTTGCGATTGGTGAAAAAGTTGCCGTAGATGGCATTGTGATTGAGGGAAAAAGTCATATTGATGAGTCGTTATTAACCGGTGAAAGCAACCCTATTTTAAAACAAAGAAACAGTGCTGTCATCGCTGGCAGTATTAATGGTGATGGGGTTTTACTGATTAAAACGACTGCAGTTGGAGAACAAACCACATTAAATAAAATCATCTCCCTGGTTGAAAATGCGCAAATGAGCAAAGCGCCTGTGATGCAATTAGTCGATAAGATAAGCGCTGTATTTGTCCCCGTTGTTTTGGTAATTGCAGCCATGACTTTTTTAAGTTGGTACTTGATTAGTAACGATTTTCAACAATCATTAATCTGTACCGTATCTGTATTAGTCATTGCCTGCCCCTGTGCCTTAGGATTAGCAACACCGACCGCCGTTGTGGTGGGAACGGGGGTTGCTGCACAGCACGGCATATTAATTAAAGATATTAAAACCCTACAGCAGGCACATCGTTTACGAACGGTTATTTTTGATAAAACGGGTACCCTAACACAGGGCAATGGGCGCATTACTGAAATAGTAAATCTAACCGGTGATAATAATATGCTGCTAAGCAAACTCAATGCGTTGCAAGCAGGTAGTAAACACCCTATTGCCAATGCGATTAAATCCTATTGTTTGAAACATAATATTTCAATCAGTTCAGCCGACCAAGTACAGGCGATTAATGGAGAAGGTGTACACGGTATGATTAATGGTTTTGCCGTGATTGCGGGTAATCAACGTATAATGACGCGCTTTGGTATTGAGATTCCCAATGCGTATCTTCAAGCCGCATCGCAACAACAAGGCAGTCTTGTTTATATTGCAGAAAATGGGCAATTTAGTGGTTATATAACCATCGTGGATCAAATTCGCCCGGAAAGTGAACCTGCTATTCAAGCACTTCAAAAACGCCATATAAACACCGTTATTTTAAGCGGAGATAAACATACGACGGTAAAAAAAATAAGCCAACAATTACAGGTAGATCAATACTTTTCAGAATTAAAGCCACAGGAAAAGTTAGCCCATTTGCAATCATTACAGCAACAACATGACGTTGCGATGGTAGGCGATGGAGTCAACGATGCCCCCGCTCTCGCAGCAGCTGATGTGAGTATTGCCATGGGAAGTGGTAGTGATGTCGCAAAACAAAGTGCCTCTATCACCTTGATGCGCAGCGATCCTCGATTAGTGGCTACGGCGATTGATATTTCTAAAGCGACATGGCGTAAGATACAACAAAATCTATTTTGGGCTTTTATTTTTAATAGTATTGCTATTCCAGCTGCTGCATTAGGGTATTTAAATCCAGCGATTGCAGGTGCAGCGATGGCTTGCTCAAGTATCACGGTATTAACTAATTCGTTATTACTAAAACGATTTAAAGATTAAGAGGACACGCCATGTTATCCATTAGCCAAGCAGCGAAACACACCGGATTGTCAGTTAAGTCGATTCGTCATTACGAGTCAATTGGCTTAATCTCACCAACCCGAGGAGATAATGACTATCGCTATTACTCTGACCAACTGCTTGAACAGCTTCACTTTATAAAAAGAGCCAAAGATGCAGGGTTTAATCTAAAGGAAGCCAAGGATTTATTACATTTATGCGAAAATACGACTCGCAGCAGTGCCGATGTGAAAAAAATTGCTTTGCAAAAAATAGCAGAACTAAAAGCGAGGATTTCACAACAACAAGCCTTACTTGATACGCTAACGCAAATCACTGAGCAGTGTCATGGTGATGAAAACCCAGATTGTGCGATTATTGATGCTTTTCGTCAATAACCCAACGGGTACAAGGATAGCGCAATAATATTTTTATCTTATTGCGCACCTGTTTATTCGATTAGAATAAGGAATTTGAAAGATCATAAAGCTCTTTATTAAAAGGACGCTTCATATTTTCAATACAATCAATAATATCATGATGTACCATTTCTGAATTCAACATACCAATACATCGCCCACCATGGCCTTCTAGCAATTTTTTCACGGCAAAAGATCCCATACGACTAGCGATAATACGATCCCGTGCAGTGGGAACACCGCCACGTTGAATATGCCCCAAAATAGTTGCTCGTGTTTCTCGCCCTGTTTCGGCTTCAATGTCCTTTGCAAGCTGTCGAATATCGGTAACGTGTTCACAAACCGCCACTAACAAATGTTTTTTACCACGTGTAATACCTTCTTTGATTTGCGCAATAAATTCCGCTTTATTATATTCTTTTTCAGGCACAACAATAAACTCAATCCCCCCTGCAACTGCTGCGCGTAATGTTAAATCACCACAGTAACGCCCCATGATTTCAACAATGGAAATTCGTTTATGGGAAGAAGACGTGTCACGCAAACGGTCTATGGCATTAACAACGGTGTTAAGCGCGGTATCATAACCAATCGTATAGGTCGTACCTGCTATATCATTATCAATCGTGCCAGGAATACCAATACACGGATAGCCCATTTCCGTTAACTTTTTAGCCCCCATATAAGAACCGTCACCACCGATAACCACAAGCGCATCAATGCCATGTTTTTTAAGATTTTCAATGGCCTCTTGACGAATATGTTCCTCTTTAAATTCAGGAAAACGCGCTGACCCTAAAAAAGTTCCTCCATAGTTAACGACATCGGAGACATCCGAGCGTTTAAGTTTCTCTATTTTATTTTTATGCAGCCCAGCATAACCCTCGTAAATCCCATACACTTCTAAACCATTATGGAGACCTTCACGAACCACTGCTCGAATAGCCGCATTCATTCCCGGTGCATCACCACCGCTGGTTAGCACACCAATTTTTTTTACCATCGTATTTTCCTCAATCGATTTTTAAAATAACCTTATTAACAAAAAGTATAACTTATTGAACAATCAAAAAAAGGTGAATTTTATTTATTCATGTTATCGCTAAATATTCCTCTATTTTTACATCCACCATCGGGATCGGATTTATTCCTTAATTGAAGCTATAAATACAAAAGGGGGTAGATTATAATTCTTCCCTAAATAAGACCACCAATAACAGTTCTTGCAACAAGAACAGGGAGATAATGTGAAATATCTGCAAAAATTATTCAGTCGACAATTCTATCGTTCCACTCTTTTTTGGAGCTTGTTATTAGTCGCCATTTATACTTTAGGTGGTTTTATTGCACTCCCTAAATACATTCATAAAACGATTGTAGCGCAAGTCGAACAGCAACTTGGGTGGCAAGCAACAATAGACAAAGTTGAATTTAATCCTTACAACTTCACCTTCTCAATCGATAATTTAAATATTGCAGATCAAGAGTCGGTTGAACAAATTGCTTTTAAGCGCTTTTATATCAACTTCGAAGTACGCTCTATCGTTGAAGGTGCTTTTACTTTTGCAGATATTGAATTAGTCGATCCCAATATCAATGTGACCCTCGATAAAAATGGTGTGAGTAATTTTCAACATGCGATACAAGCACAACAGGAAAAAAATCCACCAGAAGCAGCGGCAGAAGAAACAACAGAAAGCGAAATGGTTAAGCTACTCTTTGATAACATCAATTTAGTTGATGGTAAAATCAACATAGTCGATAACTCTCCAGCTCAGCCGGTAACTTACCAACTTCACCCTATTTCATTTAACCTGAAAAATTTCTTCACTTTTGGCGAAAAGGAAGGAACTTATCACTTAGATATATCCCTTGGTAAAGCACAAAATATCACCTGGGATGGTACCTTGGGCATGACGCCTGTTCAGTCAAAAGGTTCGCTGAATATCAGTGGTCTAAGAGTTCAAGATTTTTGGGAATACCTCTCTGAACAAGTACCTTATACCTTAAAACAAGCTATTGTGGGTATTTCAGGTGACTATGAATTTAGTATGGCCAATGACCCTATGCAACTTAATATTCGTAACGCGAATGTACAGGTAAGCGATATAAAAGTTGCGAATAAAGCCGCACCGGAAAGCTTTGCCAATATAGCTAAATTAAACGTTGGCCCTATTGGTTTCAGTTTGGCAAATCAACAGGTGCAAATTGATAACGTGACCATTGATAGTTTAGATTTAAACGTTAATCGAGATAAACAAGGCAATATTAATTTATTAGCTCCCTTTGCAAATCAACCCGAAGAAAGCGCAACAAAAGAAACTGCCGCCGCCAACACCGAATCAGCATCAACATTCAAGTGGGCTATTAGTGACGTTGCCTTGAATAATAGCCAAGTCAATTATGTTGACAAACAACCTTCTACAGATGCCACTATTTCGATTAATAAAATCAACTTCAATGTGAAAGATGTTAGCCAGGATTTATCGAAAAGCCTTCCATTTAATCTGGCTTACTCAGTTGATCAAGCAGGTGATACAAATATTAGTGGTAACGTAACCGCAACCCCATTAAATCTACAGGCGCATTTATCGCTTAAGGATTTATCCCTAACCGCTATTCAGCCTTATTTGAATGACATTGCCAAGGTTCGATTAGAACAAGGTAAACTTTCCGTCGAAGGTGATATTAATGTCAGTAATGACAACACCGGACAAATTGCGGGTGATTTCCAGGGTGGTTTTAATATTAATGAATTTAACACCAAAGACACTCGAATTAATCAGCGTTTAATTGGCTGGCAAAGTCTTGCTATCGACCCTATCAAAGTCAATTTAAATCCATTAAGTATTGCGATTAATAAAATTGCAATTACACAACCCTACGCACGACTTGTTATCACACCAAACCGTTCAATGAACCTTGCTCAGTTAGCGATTAATAGTGACGATGCCCCTGCACCGGAAGATAAAACGGCAACCACTGATACATCGCCTGCAACAACGGAAAGTAAAACTGATTCACAACCTTTACCTATTACCATTGATAAAATAGTCATTACCGATGGTGATGCTTACTTTGCCGATTTATCCCTAAAACCACAATTTGGCACTAGCATTGAACATATCAACGGTGAAATAACAGGACTATCATCGGATAATTTAGCCCGTGCAGATGTCAATATTGACGGTAATATTGAAGAATATGGGAAAATGAAAGTCGCGGGCAAAATCAATCCACTGTCAGGCGATCTCTACACAGACCTTAATGTTATTTTTGACAAAATTGAACTGGCTCCAATGACCCCTTATTCTGGTCGTTATGTAGGTTATAGTATCGACAAAGGTAAACTGAGCTTAACGTTAAATTATAAAATTGCTAAAAATGCGCTGGATGCAAAAAACCACCTCGTACTGGATCAATTTACACTCGGTAAAAAAATCAAGAGTGAAGAAGCCATCGATCTACCACTTAAACTGGCCCTTGCCCTATTTACCGATAAAGACGGTGTCATTGATATCAAACTGCCAATCACCGGTGATATGAATTCCCCTGATTTTGCAATTGGCGGAATTTTAATGAAAACCTTCGTTAATTTAATTACTAAAGCCGTGACCTCACCGTTTTCAATGGTAGCTAATTTAGTTGGAGGCGATCCTGATAAATTAAAATCATTGGACTTTGCAGCAGGAAAGGCCACTTTATCGTCTGAAAATAATGAGCAATTGGCAACATTGGCTGACGTATTAAAAAGCCGTCCTAAATTAGCATTGGAAATTCGTCCTTATGTCGATAAACAACAGGATACACTTGCACTACAACAGGTAAAAATGGATCGACTACTTACGCAATCAGGCATCAACAATAATATTGACCAGCAACAACGCCTTAATATTATTGAGGAACTGCTGACTAAATTTAATGCTAATAATGAATTAAACAAAATAAAGTCAACTGTGCAAAATGCATTATTACTAACGGAGAAAGATCCCGATAAAGACAAAAAACAGCAAGTTATTAAAGAAAATTATGAACAATCTTTGAAAAATGTACTCAAAGAAAAACAACCTATTGCTGAACTTGAACTCACTCAATTGGCACAACGTCGTCTTAACGCAATTAAAATTCAATTAATTCAGCAAGAAAAGGTTGAAGATAAACAAATTTTTGCGTTACAACCTTCTTTGGAAGGAAAGGCAGAAGAAAATGGGATTGCAACATTATTTACACTTACAAGTAAGTAATATATAAAGTAAGATGGTTATTATTAACAATAAATAGTCAATAAAGTAAATTTGTTATCGGGTTATTAGGATAGTAGCTCTGCTCATCCGATAACATTTAATCATAATGATAGGAAACTTAATATGAATGAAACAAACGAGATTGTAACTTTTTTATTCACCTTTGTAGCAGGTGGTATTATTGGTTTTATCATTTCTCATTTCGGTTTTGCGAGTAAAAAACAAAGTATTCAACAAAAAGAAATTGAAGCAAACAAAGCGGAATTAGACGCATATAAAGCGAAAGTTAATAACCATTTCAATGACAGTGCTGAACTAATGGGTAAAGTAGCGAGCAGTTACCAAGAGCTTTATAATCATATGGCTGATCAGTCACAAACGTTGCTAGATGAAGAAAACAACGCACACTTCCCATTATTAAATACACCGGCTCAAACAGAGTTAGAAGAAGAAACAGTAGAATCTGATCCTGCATTAGGTGATATTGAACAAATCGATATCGATGAAACGACAGCCCCTCTTAACACCGACGAAACAATCGATGAAGACGGTGAAAAAGAAGCGGTAAGTAACGAAGATGATACAGATACCGTCAAAGAACAACCTGCTGATGTCGAAGAGACAACAACCTCAGAACCTGAAGATGACGAAATTAAATCTGAACAGACTGAAGAAACACCAGTAAAAGTAACAGAAGAGAAAAAATAGTCACCTATTAAGACTAACTTCACAAAGCGCTAGTTTTTAATAAGCTAGCGCTTCTAACACGACCATTAATCTACCAAGCATTTATTTTTAAATCCTCCTCTTAAAAACATGTAAACGCTGATCTAACTAGCTTTAAATACCCTTATTTCATGTAAATTCTTACCACGATCTACCAGTATAAATAAACGTTTAAACAATACTGCAGTTTATTTTATCAATAGCTATTTAGTATTATTTTTACCCTATTATTTATTGAAGCTTATCTAAATCTACCTTTGTAAATTAACCAAATAATGAACAACTCCCACTAAATTAACTCGCTAAAGCTCGTTATATTTTGAAGGAGTTTCAAAAGAAAAACCTAAGTTAGTCTTTTAGGCTGGTTCCCAGCCTGAATACCTAAAGCCCAGTTTAAATTCACTTGCGCACTCGCAACATCGCGTGGTTTTTCACAACCACACTCGCATGAGTGCCAGCGAACTGCCAAGCTTTTCTTTTTCTTAGCTCCGCAATCAGGGCAGGTTTGACTTGGCTTAACTTGCTTTGTTGGCACTTCAACAAATTCGCTACTAGCTTCTTCCGCTTTGTATCGCAGCAAATTAAGAGTCATTGCGGGAGCCGTATTTAGGATCTCTCGATTCAGCCCCGCTTTTTGTTTTACGTTCTTGCCATGTTTCTCAGCAGTGCCTTTGGCACTGCGCGTCATGTTCTTTACAGTTAATTTTTCGGTGGCGATAAGCGCAGCGACCTCAACCAATTTAGCCGTTTCTTTATGGGTGAAATCAAGTCGTTGATTGGCTATCTTCTGGTGAAGTTTGGCTATGCGATACTTTAGCTTACGCTGAATACGAGAGCCTTTCTTTGCTAACGCCAAATCACGCTGCAAGGATGCAAGCTGTTCTTTGCTGTTTCTAAGATAGCGAGGGTTTTCAACTTGCTCAAAGTTACCATCTTGATCAATCGTTGAAAAACAATAAGAAACGCCCCAATCCAAACCGATTGCTTTAGTGCCACATATTCGTTCAATGTGGTCATATTCCATTGATACAGAAAGATACCACTCCCTATTTTTGCGAATAATCTCTGCCGTTTTAGGATTACCGTTCTCATTTCTAGCCCTGCCTCGGATCTTAACGACACCAATATCAGCCAAATATACAGCACCGTGTTTTTTATCTTTCAAGTGGAGCTTCCAACCGTCACCATGAGATTTATACCCCCAACCTTTAAATCGTTGAAATGGTTTAAATCGCGGAAATCCCGCTTTTTTATCGCCTTTCTTTAATCGCCTAAAGAACCCATCAAAGGCAAGTGCGACTCGCTTTAGCGTGACTTGCTCACTTTGGGCATTGGCATTAAAAATACCATGTACCTTACGATTCTTGCGCCATAGGGTGTTGATTTTGCATTGTTCTGAAAAATTAAGTCCGTAATCAGAATTTCGGTATGTTTCGATGCGATCACGTAAAGCCCAGTTGTATAACTGGTGATGATGCACAAACAAATTCATCAGCGACTCTTCTTGAGAAGCCGATGCTTTTAGTTTGTATGTGACTTTACGGATTGCTTTTTTCATAGTATTGAGTATATTTAGTTGTTATGAAAAAACAAGCTTTAAATACGCTATATCACAGCGTTTATAATATTCATTACCACTTAGTTCTAGTCACTAAGTATCGTCGCCGCTGCATAACGCCAGAGGTTGCCGCGTACCTAGAGGCTCAATATAAAAGGTTGTTAGGGACTTGGGGCTGTGAGCTTTTAGAATGCAATGGTGAGCAAGACCATCTGCATCTCTTAATTTCTGCCAATCCAAAAGTTCAGCCAAGTAAGATGGTTAATAGTCTGAAAACGGCTACATCGAGGCTTGTGCGAAAGGAGTTTGCCGACCACTTGAGTAAGTTTTATTGGAAGCCTGTTTTTTACAGCAGGAGTTATTGTTTAGTTAGTTGTGGAGGCGCACCACTTGAGATTGTAAAACAATACTTAGAGCAACAAGAGGGCTTTGAGTAAAGCCACTACTTCGTAGTGGAGCGCCTTTCACCACCACCTAAATTAACTCGCTAAAGCTCGTTAGATTTAGATGGAGCACTTGGCGCAATCAGGTAGATAACAAAATAATCCCAATTATATTATTTTGGGTAGCAAATAGGCATAGAGCTCTCGCTCTCGAGGCATTGTTCCGGTATTGAATAAAACCAGACGGAAGTGATAGCAATCGTAATAATATTTAGGGTCTGTTTATCTTTCGTAGCCTAACCTGTAATGCCTAAAAATAACTCAATCAAGGCACGAAAAGTGAGGTTTAGTCATTCTAAATAAACTTTGAGCAACACAGAGTGAGTTACTTTTAGGCATTACCCGAAGGGCTGGGACTCTTTTTTACGCTGACTGCGTTGTCAAATGTTAACTATAGATGGCTATTACTTAAATTTTCCGCCTTGCCAGAGTAAAAAATAGCCTCCAGCAGGAACGGCGACAAAAGATAAACAGACCCTAGTGATCTAGTGATTAACATTATTTATTTCTTTGTTAAAGTTCCGTAAAGGAAACAACCATTTTCCTTCGCAAAATCTAGAGAACATATTTAATACAATTAATGGTATAACAAACCTTAAAATAAATGAAAAAAAAGGCGACTTATTAAAAGTCGCCTTAAATACTAACGTTATCTTAAAATTTAAGAACCCGTTGCGTATTCAATATCTGCTTCAGCCATTAGCTGTGCAACAAATGCTTGATAAGTTGCATCTGATGCTGAACGTTCCAACATCTGCGCTAATTGTGCTTTTACAGCATCATCGGACTCTGAAGGAGCAGGATTAATGACTTTAGATAAAGCAATAATCGCAAAGTCACCAGTCGTTGTTGACGTTTCACCATAAGTAACTGCATTGTCGCTTGGTTTAGGCAGTTTAAATGCTTTATTAACAACTTGGTAATCTTGGTCATTACTATAATGAGAAAGCGTAACGTCATCACCAAATTGTAAATCGTTATCAGCTAATAATGTATCAACCGATTCCTGTGCATTTAGTTTGACCATTAACTCATCAACAAACTTCTGTGCTGCAACCTGCGCTTTTTTAGCTTTCAATTGTTCGATAATAGTTTCTTTTACTTCAGCTAAAGGTTGAGTTGAAGGTTCTTTATGATCATTTACTCGAACAACAACCGCTTTATTCGAAGCCAACTCAATCACATCTGAATTCAGACCATCTTCGATAAATTCTGTATTGAAAATAGTTTGCAATACTTTGCTATCGGATAACGCTTCAGGTGCATTGTCTGCTGAAAATAACTCAGCATGTAAGATTGGACTTTCAATCGCTTCAGATGCTTCATCAAGGCTATCTGGAGACTCAAATGCCACTTCACCTAGTTTCTGTTGCTTATCATAGAAAATGTCTTCAGATTGCTGTTTTTTAACTGCTGCGATGATTTTATCTTTCACTTCATCAAGCGGCAATGTTTCACCAGCTTCAATATCAAGCAATTTGATAATATGATAACCAAAATCAGATTCAACAACACCAGATAAAGGTGCTTCTTTGGTTAATGCAAAGGCAGCATCATCAAAATTAGCATCCATTACGCCACGTTCAAACCAATCTAATTCACCTGATTTTTGAGCTGAGAAAGTATCATCAGATTTTTCTTTTGCAAGTTCGCCAAAATCTGCACCATTGTTAAGTTCAGTTAAAATGGCTTCTGCTTTTTCTTTAGATGCATTAGTGTCGCCTTCAACAAGAATATGCGCAACTTTACGGCGTTCTGCACGTTGGTAATCAGATTTATGAAGATCATAATAACTTTCAATATCTTCATCGGTCACGTTGATATTAAGCGCATCACCATCTAATAAAATGTAATCAACACTCACTTGTTCTGGGTATTGGTACTGTTGTTGATTGCCATCATAATAAGCTTGAGCATCTTCATCGCTAACATCTTGTGCAGCCATAAAGTCTTCAACAGGAATGTTTAATATTTTAGCAACACGTTGTTGTGCTTGAAGTGTCGTCACAGATGTCACTTCTTTCGGTAGAACAAACTCGCTGTCTACTAACATATTTAGTAATTGACGACGGGTTAAATCATCTTTTAATGCTTCACTAAATCTTGCAGGCGTATAAGACGCACGACGCAGCATAGAAAGGTAAAGATCATTATTAAATTTACCATCAACACTAAATTCGCTCATATTACGAATTTCATCTTTAACTTGATCATCACCGACACTTAACCCCATATCAGAAATGGCTTGGCTAACTAATGATTGTGAAATAAGTGTTTGAGTTGCCTGTGCTCTAATCTGTTGAGCAAAGTTAGGATTAGAAGCAAGAATATCGAATTGATCGCCGTATTGTTGTTGCAGGTTTGAACGTTCAGTTTGATAAGCTTGATCAATGGCTTCTTGACTTATTTCCTGTCCATTCACTTTTACAGCAACATTGACATTACCGCCGCCTAAATAACTGCTCACCCCTGCTAAAGCAAAGGACAGAATGATTACACCCAATATAAGCTTAGCTGCAACGCCTTGCGAGCCTTCGCGCATTTTATCTAACATAACTTTTTCTTCTCTAATAATTTAGAAACAAAAAAGCGCATCATAGGATGCGCTTAAATTAAAAATATAACCAAACTAAAAACTGCTTAAGCGTTGATAGCATCTTTCAATGACTTACCAGCTTTAAATGCAGGTACTTTAGCTGCTGCAATCTGAATTTCACCACCAGTTTGTGGGTTACGACCAGTACGTGCTGCACGTTCTTTAACAGAAAAAGCACCAAAACCGATAAGAGACACATTGTCACCTTCAACTAATGCATTTGTTACAGTATCAATAAATGCATCAAGAGCACGGCTCGCTGCAGCTTTAGAAATATCAGCACTCTCAGCGATATTATCGATTAATTGTCCTTTATTCATTTTTAACTCCCCATTTTTTTATATTTTTTGTGTTTATCTTTATAGTTAAACAGGTAACAAACACAGCTCTCAATAAATCCTTATGCTAGGCTACGTTGCAATTTACACTGGTGCAAGTAAATTTATAAAAAACTCTGCAACAAGCCTATATTTTATGCAGTTTGTCACCAATTTTTATGCATTTTCAACCGAAAAACCTTTCAAGCTGTCTTGCAAAGCAATTTCAAGCACTTCGTCTATCCAACGAACCGGCTTAATTTCAAGTTGGTCTTTGATATTACTCGGGATCTCTTCAAGGTCGCGAGTATTCTCAAATGGAATTAATACGGTTTTAATCCCACCACGTCTAGCCGCTAACAATTTCTCTTTGAGACCACCAATCGGTAATATTTCACCGCGTAACGTAATTTCACCGGTCATTGCTACGTCTGCACGTACTGGAATCCCCGTTAAAGTAGAAATTAACACAGTACACATCGCAGCACCAGCACTTGGACCATCTTTTGGCGTCGCACCTTCCGGTACATGCACGTGAATATCGCGTTTTTCATGGAAATCACTATTAATACGCCATTGTTCAGATTTAGCGCGTACCACGGTCATTGCAGCTTGAATCGATTCCTTCATCACATCGCCCAATGAACCGGTATAGGTTAATTTACCTTTACCTGGCATTGAGGTTGCTTCGATAGTCAATAAATCACCGCCAACTTCAGTCCATGCAAGTCCTGTCACCTGGCCAATCTGATTGCTCGAATCTGCTTTACCAAAGTCGAAACGACGAACACCTAAATAATCCTTAAGATTATCAATTGTCACCGTAATTTTTTTCTGTTTTTTATCTAATAATATTTGTTTCACGACTTTACGGCATATTTTAGAAATTTCTCTCTCTAATGCACGAACACCCGCTTCACGAGTATAGTAACGGACGATACCAATAATGGCACTGTCATCAATACTTATTTCACTCTCTTTTAACCCATTACGTTTAACTTGTTTAGCCGTTAAATGTTCTTTTGCGATATTCATTTTTTCGTCTTCGGTATAACCCGATAAACGAATAACTTCCATACGATCAAGTAAAGGACCGGGGATATTCATCGAATTGGAAGTCGCCACAAACATAACATCGGAAAGATCATAATCAACTTCAAGGTAATGATCATTAAAGCTATTATTTTGTTCTGGGTCTAATACTTCAAGTAATGCCGATGCAGGGTCGCCACGCATATCAGACGCCATCTTATCGATTTCATCTAATAGGAACAGTGGATTACGTACGCCTACCTTAGTCATTTTTTGAATTATTTTACCGGGTAATGAGCCAATATAAGTACGACGATGTCCTCGAATTTCAGCTTCATCACGTACACCACCTAGGGCCATACGAACGTATCGACGACCAGTAGAACGAGCAATGGATTGCCCAAGTGATGTTTTACCAACCCCTGGAGGACCAACAAGACATAGGATCGGCCCTTTTAGTTTATTGATCCGCGTTTGCACCGCAAGGTATTCTAAAATACGTTCTTTAACCTTTTCAAGGCCATAGTGCTCTGCATCTAAAATTTCCTGTGCTTTAGCAATATTCTTTTTAACCGGTGAACGTTTTTTCCAAGGTACATTAACCAAACTTTCAATATAAGTTCGAATAACACTCGCTTCAGAGGACATCGGCGACATCATTTTTAATTTTTTCAATTCAGACAAAGCTTTTTCTTTTGCTTCATCGGACATGCCAGCATTTTCGATTTTTTCAGCCAGTTGATCATGGTCGTTTTGACCATCTTCAGACTCACCTAGCTCTTTCTGAATAGCTTTCATCTGTTCATTAAGATAATACTCACGTTGACTACGTTCCATCTGTTTTTTAACACGAGAACGAATACGTTTTTCAACTTTCAGAATATCTTCTTCGTTTTCCATCATTGCCATTAGGAATTCAAAACGTTCAGTAATAGAGGTTAATTCTAAAGCTGTTTGTTTGTCATCTAAATTAAGTGGCATATGTGCAGCAATAGTATCGGCTAAACGTTCAGCTTCATCGATACCATTTACCGAAGCCAATACTTCAGGTGGAATTTTTTTATTAAGTTTAATGTAAGACTCAAATTGACTCATCACACTACGCAGTAGTGCTTCCTCTTCTTGATCATCAATCGGTTCACTTTCAAGTAAATCAACTTCTGCAAAAAAGTATTCTTTATTCTCAATATTTTTAACAAGTTGAGCGCGTTGAACACCTTCAACAAGTACTTTGACTGTGCCATCTGGCAGTTTCAATAACTGTAAAATATTCGCTATCGTACCGACGCTATATAAATCGTCAATTGTCGGATCATCTAATGAAGCCTCTGTCTGGGCAACAAGTAAAACTTTCTTTCCTTGCTCCATTGCAGCTTCTAAACAACTAATCGATTTTTTTCTACCGACAAAAAGTGGAATAACCATATGTGGATAAACTACAACATCTCGTAATGGCAAGACAGGTAGGGTTACTTGTTTCTCTGATTCTATTTTCATAAGATCCCCGGAAAATATTTGTCTGTCCCAATAGCAAACACACAAATTTAAGAAAACGTAAAATCTTATACTGGGGTTTATTGGGAATTTTTCAAGAGGAAAAACAAAAAAAAGGAGCAATAAGCTCCTTTTATGAACAATTTATCATTTAATTGCTTATTTATCAGACGATATTAATTTTTCTTCTTCACCTGATGAGTAAATAACTAACGGTTTTGATTCACCTTTAATCACGCTTTCGTCAACAACTACTTTGCTAACATTCTCAATTGAAGGGAGATCATACATAGTATCAAGTAATACGCCTTCTACAATTGAACGCAAACCACGCGCACCGGTTTTACGTTTCATTGCTTTTTGTGCCATCGCAATCAATGCATCTTCTCTAAATTCGAGTTCAACATCTTCTAGCGAGAATAACGCAGCATATTGCTTCGTAATCGCATTTTTAGGCGTAGTTAGTATTTCAACTAAGGCTTCTTCATCAAGCTCCGTCAATGTTGCAACAACCGGTAAACGCCCAATAAATTCAGGAATTAAACCGTATTTTGCTAAATCTTGCGGCTCAACCTTTTTAAAGGTATCACTTAACGATACTTTAGAATCTTTATCTTTTACAACTGCACCAAAACCAATACCAACACCTGTATCGATACGTTGTTCAATAATTGAATCTAAACCAGAGAACGCACCACCACAAATAAATAAAATCTTAGAGGTATCGACTTGGATAAACTCTTGATTAGGATGTTTACGTCCACCTTGAGGCGGAATAGAAGCAACAGTACCTTCAATAAGTTTCAATAAGGCTTGTTGTACACCTTCACCAGACACATCACGTGTAATCGATGGATTTTCTGATTTACGGGTGATTTTATCGATTTCATCAATATAAATAATACCGCGTTGTGCTTTTTCAGGATCGTAATCACATTTCTGAAGTAGCTTTTGAATAATGTTTTCAACATCTTCACCGACATAACCTGCTTCAGTTAACGTCGTCGCATCTGCCATTGTAAAAGGAACATCAAGTAGACGTGCCATGGTTTCTGCTAGTAATGTTTTACCACTACCCGTTGGTCCAATTAATAAAATATTACTTTTACTTAATTCAACACCATTTGCCGTATCACCATATTTTAAGCGTTTATAGTGATTGTATACCGCAACGGACAGTACTTTTTTAGCAGTGTCTTGACCGATAACATAATCATCTAAGTTCGCTCGAATTTCATGAGGCGTCGGTAAATGTTTTTCGTTACTATCGAATTCTGATGCACTGCTTATTTCTGCAATCTCTTCACGAATAATATCTTCGCAGAGGTCAACACATTCATTACAAATATAAACAGAAGGACCAGCAATCAGTTTTTTTACTTCATGTTGGCTTTTTCCACAGAAAGAGCAATAAAGTAGGCTACTACTATCACCTTGGCCACCGATTTTGTCTGACATATCTATTCCTTAATTTCTAACTACGTTTTGTTAATATTGAATCAACAATACCGTATTCTACTGCATCGTCTGCACGCATAAAGTTATCACGGTCAGTATCTCGCGAAATAACATCAATATCTTTACCCGTATGGAATGCAAGTAACTCATTCATACGTTTTTTGGTTGCAAGGATCTCTTTAGCATGAATTTCAAAATCCGATGCTTGACCTTGGAAACCACCTAAAGGTTGGTGGATCATCACTTTTGCGTTTGGTAAACAATGGCGTTTACCCGGTGCCCCACTGGCTAATAAAAATGCGCCCATGCTAGCGGCCATACCCATACATACAGTACTAACATCAGGTTTAATAAATTGCATGGTGTCGTAAATGGCCATACCGGCACTGATCGAACCACCAGGTGAGTTAATATAAATAAAGATATCTTTTTCTGGGCTTTCTGATTCTAGGAAAAGCAGTTGAGCGGCAATCACATTTGCCATATGGTCTTCAACTTGACCCGTTAAAAAAATAACTCGTTCTTTTAATAAACGAGAATAGATATCATAAGAACGCTCACCTTTTGCTGTTTGTTCCACAACCATTGGAATAAGCGCGTTACTAATTGGATCCGTGTTTCCAGCAAATGGATTTGACATGTTCTACCTTAATAAATGATTTATAAAAATTAATAGATTAAAGACGAAAATGGCCCGAGTGAGATCACACGAGCCATTAAATCAAACAATTATTCAAGTAAACTTAAATCTATTAAGCAACTGTTTTATTCATAACTTCATCGAACGATTTGTTCACTTCTGTTACTGTAGCTCTTTCAAGGATAAAATCAATAGCTTGTTCTTCTAATGCTACATTTTCAATGTTCTGCATCATTTCTTTATTGTTTTTGTAATAAGCCACTACTTCAGCTGGATCTTCGTATGCAGACGCTGCTGATTCAATCAGTGCAGTTACTTTATCTTGATCAACTTTTAATTCGTTCGCTTTAATCACTTCACCTAATACTAAGCCAACTTTAACGCGTTTTTCAGCTTGCTCTGTGAATAATTCAGCAGGCAGTTCAGGCATGTTTTTAGGATCCATTTGTTGAGAGTAACGTTCAACAGCTTGTTTACGTAAAACGTCAACTTCACCTTCAACTAATGCTTTTGGTACTTCAACTTCATTTGCTTCAACTAATGCAGATAATACTTTATCTTTAGCTGCTGTTTTTAAAGCTTGGTCAAGTTCACGTGCCATGTTTTGTTTAACATCAGTTTTTAGTGTTTCAAGTTCGCCTGACTCTACACCGAATTTTTTAACGAATTCAGGTGTAACTTCTGGTAATACTTGCTCTTCAACTTTAGTTAGTTTGATAGCAAACTGTGCTGCTTTACCTTTTAGGTTTTCAGCATGGTATTCTTCAGGGAAGTTTACATCGATAGTAAATTCTTCATCTGCTTTATGACCAATGATTCCGTCTTCAAAACCAGGAATCATACGGCCACTACCTAGTACGATTTGGAAAGCTTCAGCTTTTCCGCCTTCAAATACTTCACCGTCGATAGAACCTTCAAAATCAAGTGTAACTTGATCATCGTTACCCGCTTCACGCTCAACGGCATTCCATTCAGCATGTTGTTTGCGTAATGTAACGATCATTTTATCTAAGTCAGCGTCAGTCACTTCAGCCGTTTCTTTTTCTACTGCAAGCTCTTCTAGAGGAGCAAGTGCGACTTCAGGGTAAACTTCAAATTTAGCAGTAAACACAAATGCTTCACCTTTTTTACGAGGTTGTGGTGCTACTTGCGGTGCGCCTGCTGGATTTAATTTTTCAGCAACAACTGCTTCAAAAAAGTTACGTTGCATTACTTCACCAGCAACTTCTTGTTCAACCGCTGCGCCAAAACGTTTAGCGATAACAGATGCAGGAACTTTACCAGGGCGGAAACCATCAACACGTTGTGTTTTAGATAAATGACGAATACGACCATCATATTCTTTATCAAATACGTCAGCATCAACTGTAATAGTTAGCGTACGCTCTAGGCCTTGTGTTGCTTCAACAGAAACTTGCATTTTATTTCCTTTATCTTGTCCGTTAATAATTTTAAATGTTCTTATTGTTCTATTACATAGGGGTAAATAAAACAATTACAAGGGATACAATAAAACTTTTTATGTATTTCCCTTATTTTTGTATCAGAACTAAATTAATATTTTGATGAAATTTAAAAACGCGTCATTATAGACGCTGTTACTGCGTTAGTCGAGCTTTACAAAAAAGGGAATATGTACTATTTCGCACACTTTTAATGATTAAATATAAATAAAGTAGACAAATTCGTTTTATTAACGATAAAAAAAGCACGAAGCGTATAGCGAAAGAGAGGATCATTAGGGTCTGTTTATCTTTCGTAGCCTAACCTGTAATGCCTAAAAATAACTCAATCAAGGCGCGAAAAGTGAGGTTTAGTCATTCTAAATAAGCTTTGAGCAACACAGAGTGAGTGATTTTTAGGCACTACCCGAAGGGCTGGGACTCTTTTTTACTCTGATTGCGTTGTCAAATGTTAACTATAGATGGCTATTACTTAAATTTTCCGCCTTGCCAGAGTAAAAAATAGCCTCCAGCAGGAACGGCGACGAAAGATAAACAGACCCTAGACTTGTAAAAACAAAAGCCTAATGATGCTAATGGGTTTCTAAGCACGATTTAATATAAGAAGTTTTTAACCCCAGTAAAAATAATTTGTGCTGCGATGGCTGCTACAAATAAACCAATAATTTTCGGTAAAATTTCTAAACCTTGCTTACCAATTAAATGTTGTAACTTATCGGCCATTAATAAAACAACCGCGAGAGAAATCACGGAAGCCGCTAATGACATGATGACAGAGAACACATTCAGCGGTCCTGACATCTGCGCACCATATAACATTAAAATACCGATTAATCCCGGTCCTACCGTCGATGGAATCGCTAGCGGCACAATAGAGAAGTCTTCGCCTCTGCGAATATCTGTTTCAGGCACTTCCGAATCAGTACGTACCATATCTAATGCGCTTAAAAAGAGCACAGTGCCCGCTCCAATTCGAAAGGCATCTAAAGTAATTCCAAATAAGCTAAAAATATACTTACCGAAAAGTAAGAATATTAAACTTGTGACCATCACGGCCACTGAAAATTTAATAATCACATTCTTTTTTTCAATCCTATTTAACCTTTTACCAAGCGTTAAAAAGACCGACAACACAAAAAAAGGAGTCATCATAAAAAAGAGTTTTAAGTACAACGTAAAAAAATGTTCCATCGCCACGCCTAATGGGTTAAAAGGGCCAAAAAAATAGGAACGCGATGCTAACACAAAAGAGATCATTTAAGCGATAAATAATCCCCATAAAATACTAAAAATGTGCAGCTACGAATGACTCGCTTGCAATCGCTCAACCAAACGGCTCGCACGTTGTTTTTTTACTTTGCACGCGCTCGCCATAACACCTAAATCAGCAAACAACGACAGTCGGTTTTTAGCACGGGTTATCCCGGTATAAATTAACTCTCGAGTGACCACTGGCAAAGGATGATCGGGCAACATTAATAGTGTGTGTGCGAACTCCGAACCCTGACTTTTATGCACCGTCATAGCAAATACCGTCTCAAAGCGTGGTAAACGACTACTTTGAAAATCAGCAATCGAACCATCTGGCATTTGAAAGTAAACCCGTAATTGATTTTTATCGTTCAACAGACAAATACCAATATCCCCATTAAACAATCCTAAAAGATAATTATTTTCAGCAATCATAACCGGTCGTCCCGGATACCAAACACTGTGTTCTTGTTCCTGAGCACGGATATTAACCAGTCCAGCATCAAGCAGTACTTTTTCACAACGCTTATTTAACGCGAGTACGCCATAATCACCTAATCGGGTCGCGCAGAGAATCTTAAAAGTATTAAAGGTGTTTAGTAATTGCTTAGCATCATTTCGATTGGAATCATTAATAATCACTAAATTCTTCAGATAAGGCGAATACCCTTCCAATATTAGTTTATCGAGTAGATTAAGATCAGCATCACTGTGACTAAAATACTCCAAGTCCGCATACTCATCGCATAAGCGTAAAATTTGTTTAGCCGTTGTTTTACCAGCATTCACACTCTGTGCTAAAAAGCCGATACCAGAATATTGATCAAAACGGTAACTTTTACGCAGCAAACATAAATTATCAGCCATCGTAATCGGATTGGATTGTTTATTTATCAAACTGCTAAATCCAGTTAAATCCGCTAATAATTTTGCTTTTTGATTACTGTACCCCGATTCAATAAAAGAACAAATATCGCCAAGTACTGCTCCCGCTTCAACCGAAGCCAATTGATCCTTATCGCCCAATAAGATAAGTCGAGCATGATCAGGTAATGCCATTAATAGTTTTGCCATCATCGATAAATCAACCATGGAAGCTTCATCCACCAGCAACAAATCCAAATGTAATTTATTGTCTTGATTATGCCTAAAATGCGCACTGTTTGGTTTAACACCTAAAAGACGGTGAATAGTAGATGCTTCACTCGGAATTTTAGCTTTTAATGCCTCATCAATCGTTAACTCGGTCAACGCATTAGTAATAGATTCCGTTAATCGCGCAGCCGCTTTACCCGTTGGCGCGACCATCTTGATTAATAAATGGGGTTGTACTTTTAATAAAAGCGCTAATAGTTTAGTTACCGTGGTAGTTTTACCCGTTCCCGGCCCACCTGAAATAACACACCGAGCAGAGGTCAATGCCAACGCTGCGCTCACTTTTTGCCAATCGCAACGTTCACTTTCATTAATTAAGGTCGATAACGGCTGTAAATCGTCGCTACTTTGTGCCCCTTGGAAAACATCCGTGACGGCTTGCCAATCCACTTTAGCCTGTGGAATAACATCTAAAAACTTCTCACATAATGGTCCAATCGCTTGTTTTTGATCCGCGCACCAAGCCTGCCATAAATAGTTATAATTAACCATAAAGAGAGAATCTAATTCAGACTTTATATCACCATTTAATTCAAGCACCGGTTGGATCAATAATTCATCTGCAATCAATTGTTCAAATTGAGCATACCGGTTTAAATACAACGCATTAAACGCTAACGTCAAGGGTGCATGTTCACCAACGCAAAGCGAATTAGTTAATACGGCATGGACTTCACTATCATGATGGAGCAAACACTCAATATTATATTGTTCACAAAATTGCTGGAAATTAATCTTGCTCACACTGCATTTCTCGTGTAGATGTCCAGTCACCTGCTCAAGGGGTAAGCAAATATGTCCCATCCCCAGATATTCACTGGTAAAAGCAGCACAAATAGTGGTGAGGTTATCGCCACCTAATTCACTCATAAAAGTCGCAAAATGATAATCGATTGAACGCAGTAGTCCTTGCTCCTTCCATTTTTTTAGTTGGCTTAACATACTAACTCCTGCGTTGCGTTATTATCTTGAAGTTCACCGGAAAACAATTTATCAAGCCCATCGATTAAGGCAAAATCTGGTTTATTAAAATACACACCATATTCATTATCGCCCTGCATACCTCGCAGGAAAGTATAAAAAACACCGCCAATATGGGTGTCATAATCATAATCGGGAATGCGTGATTTTAATAACCGATGTAACGCTAAAGTATAAAGCTGATACTGGAAATCATAACGATGTTCAATCATGGCTTGCTCAATATTGGCCTGATTATAATCTTCTAGCGTGTCACCAAGGTAATTAGATTTATAATCGAGTACGTAATACTGACCGTTCATTTCAAAGGTTAAATCGATAAATCCCTTCAAAAATCCCTGTACTGTCTGAAATTGTAAATCCCCCGCACGTGCTGAAAGACGATCATAACGCTGTAGTAACTTATTCACCTGCCACGCGTGGATTTGCTTCATATTGATAAAAAACTGCATCTCAACTTTGGTTTTATCCGGTGCTAATGCCGATAATTTTACGCCAGAATCGCTGACCAGTTCTTGCGCTAAAATTTGCATAACCCAATCAGTCAGTACGTCAGCCCATAATTCTGGCTCATCGTAAAAGTGATGCATTAACTGTGCTTCAATCAGTTCTCGTAAACTGTCACGGTCTGTCGTTTGAAAATCAATTATCTCAAACAATTCATGCAAGAATGTCCCGTGTTTCGCCCCCTTTGGAAAACTAAAGGGACTTTTTACTAATTCAGACAGTGGCAACTCAGGTTCATTCACTGCCTCTGGTGTTTTATCTTCAACGGTCGTGACGGTGGAGTGGAAACGCGATAAAGCAGAATAACTGGTGATCCAATAATCTTTTTCGATAGTACCGGTAAATAAAGTCGGCTGTTGCAACGGCTCTGTAGTGGGTGAAGCTTGATAGGGCAAATCATCTGTAACAGGAGCACTGCGAACAGCGATATTCGCCGAGCTTTTTGCCATCTTTTCTAATGCTTGTGTTAATGCATCGGTATCACCCGCCAACAAGTCTTTCTTTCCCTGTAAACAGATATAACCCAATGCACTTTTTGTTAATGGGCTATTTTTAACTCTGCCGGTTTTATAACTGCCGATACCGATATAGCATCGATACACGCTGCGTGTTAGGCCAACGTATAATAGGCGTAGATTTTCCGCTAGATTCTCTTTCTCGGTTAATTCAACGTGAGTTTTCTCACCATCGAGATCATAAATCAATTGATGATCATGCGCTGGATCGTGATACAAACAATCCCATATTTTTGTCTGTATACCCGTAAACGGCATAAATACGATATCGTATTCTAACCCTTTAGATTTATGTAATGTGCTGACTTGTACCAAATCCCGCTCGCTTTCTAAACGTTGTTTTTGTTCGCCTGCTTCCCCATTACTTTCTGTAACTTGCGCAGAGAACCAACGGAATAAGGCAAAATGCCCTTCGTATTCAACACTGTTTTTCTGTAATAGCTCGGCTAAATGTAATAAATCCGTTAATGCACGTTCCCCCTGTGATGAACGTAATAAATGCGCGCTAATGCCCTGCTCATGAAATAGTTTATGCAGCATAGCTAATACGCCCGCTTTTTCCCAAATGGCGCGGTATGCTAAAAACTGCACAATTTTTTCTTCCCAGAGATGGTTATCTTCTAATAATTGATGGATTTGTTGAGGCGATAGCGCAAATAATTTACAGGCGATAGCGCTACGTAAAAAACGCTCATTTTCAGGATTAATACAAGCCCGTAAAATACGTAACACATCTTCCGCAAGTGGTGTGTCATAAACACTCTCTTTTAAGGATAAGTACACACTATTAATATTTTCATGGAATAACGCTTTACGAATTTCAGCCGCTTCTTTACCCGTGCGTACGAGTATCGCAATATCATTTGCTCGTAGCGCCCTTTTCTCACCGTGTTCATTTTCTAAATAAGCATTGCCCTGTTGTGCGAGCTGTAAAATAGTTTTAATTTCGTTCACACAAGCTTCAGTAATCGAAGCTTTAAACCCCTGGGTGTTTTCTCCTCCCGCTGTAACTATAAATTGCAAGGCGGTTTTTGCGGTATCATCGTCATTTTCAATCACCAATTTTTTACGCTTAATGGCAGGTGCTTTAACCGGTAAAAAAGGAATATCCTCGTTATAAATAAACGGGGCAGGACAATGATTAAAAAAGGCATTAGCGGCATCAATCATGGCTTCACTGGAACGATAGTTATAATCTAAGCTGTAATGCGCACTAACATTTTGGCGCGCTTGCATATAGGTAAAAATATCCGCGCCACGGAAACTATAAATCGCTTGCTTAGGATCGCCAATCATAAACAAACCCGCAGTATTATCATCGGCTAACGTCTCTGGCCGATAGATATTTTGGAAAATACGATATTGCACGGGATCCGTATCTTGAAACTCATCAATTAAAGCAATCGGATAGGCTGATTTAATCTGTTCCGCAAGATGTTGATCCGGAGACTGTTGTAAGGCAGTATCTAAACGTGTCAGTAAATCATCAAAGCCTAATAGCATTTGCATCTGTTTGCTCGATTGCAAATGATGACGAATCCATTTAGTCGCTTTGATTAATAAGGTATTTTTAAGAGAAAGGTCTTGCTCTAATAGCGCCTCAATATCCTTAAATACCGAATGTGTTGGTGTGGCCCCCTTCGGTGTTTTTTCATCGAGGGTCTTCTGAGAAAATTTAAACAGGTTTTTCGGTACAGTTAGGCTTGAATCAGATTGTGCAGCCCAAGCAGATACTTCATTTAACCAATTCGGTAAATTCTTTTTAGTATAACTACGTTTAGACACATCGGAATGATTAATGACATCGGCAAAATCATCTTTATGCGCTAACCAGCTTTGTTTAAGTTGATTAATTGCCTCGAGGCTAGTTTGATATTTCTGTTTAAAATCAAAATCAGTAATAACCGGGAAAAACTTAACGTCCTGACGAGATAACCACCCCCGTAGTTCATTCTTTAACTGTTCTGGATTTTGCCAATAACTGTAAATTAACTCACTTAAGGGCGTTGAAAGATCATAAAAATGACTGCGCCAAAAATCATTACAACTTTGTAATAACAATTTTGTATCGTCTTCTAGTAAGGTTTGTTGAAATAAACTCCCCGACTCAAAGGCATTTTGCATTAACATTCGCTGACAAAAACCATGAATGGTATAAATGGCAGCTTCGTCCATTTGCAACTCTGCAAATCGTAATAATCGAACAGCTAAGGTTAAATTATCGGTTTGATCAATAATCTGTTGAGTGAGCGGATCACTACTTTGCCCCTGCAAAAATGCCAAACGAACCTGTTGAATACGTTCTCGAATACGTGAGCGTAACTCCGCCGTTGCAGCTTCGGTAAATGTCACCACCAAAATTTGCTCAACGGTTAACGGTTTATGATGTGCATTTTCACCACCGTGTCCCAATAACAAACGAATAAACAAACTGGCAATGGTATAGGTTTTCCCCGTTCCCGCAGAGGCTTCAATCAATCGCGCACCATAAAGTGGAAACGTCAATGGTTCTAAGGATGAAACCACAATCGTGTTATCGGTTAATTCAGCCATTCGAGTTCATCTCCTGCACCATATTCAATAATATTCATATTACTCAAAATCGGTTTAAATACCGCCATTGCTAATTTTTCAAATTCCAACCAATGCTCTTCTAAATTATCATAACAACGTCGAATATAAGGGTCGGCCCCTTCGGCAAAACCACGTGGATTTGCAAACACACCTAACGCCGCTTTTTGTCCCTCGGCACGCGTTTCAAAGGTTAAATCAGCATCGATATAACATTCTGGTTGTGCAGCATGTACCGCAAATGCCCAGCGAAAAGCACTTTCCACAAAGAAAGGCAAAGGACGTTGATAACCTTGTTCAAATAACTCAATTAACTCAGATAATTTTTGATACGCATAATCTGCCGTTAACTCCTCAAAATAATACCCCGATTCCTGTCCCAATAAGCTCGCATTCAAGTTTTCACCGTAGGCTATGCAATAACTTAAATGCTCTACCCATATCGATAGGATCTCTTTGCCTTTAATATTACCGGTTTTAATACGCACTAACCCATTGTCACAATGATCCTTTAATTCACCGACTAATTTTTTATCCGCAAATTGAATATCAATACTAATGGTCTCCGTTTCACCAATAAAAAATCCCGCCGCTAAATCAGCCAAGTTATTCATGCTCGGTAAATCTTTATTGAAAATAAGGGGAGCAAATTCCCCCAACGGTAATTCCCCCGTTGCTTTAATTTCGGTAAATAACTGCTCCTGAGACCTTCCTTCAAGGGCATAGTTAAACTGTTTATTTTTCAATAAATATTGTTGTAAATTATCCAATGAAAACGGTTCATCATTATCTTGTTCGTGTTTATCTAATTCAAAATAAGCACCCAAACGATGGTTATAAAAAAACTTACAAGGGTGTTTTAAGAATGCAATTAAATGGGTTAATTCGAGTTCCTCAATCGGCGCATCAAGGGGTAAAAACGCCTCGTCATTATTCGTTGTATTCACTTCTGCGGTTTGAGCTAACCACCAGTTAGGATTATAGGTTTTGAACTTACCTAGGTAATAAGACTCACTAAAACTCTGCATTGGATAATGTCGATTGAGAAACGCTAACAACGCTTTTTCGGCGACATTACTTGGGCTATATAAATGCGCGCTAAGGGTAAAACTTTGTTGGCAATAATTAAGTAATTCAGAAACTAATACCGACGGCATTTTTTCACTGTTATCATGAATATCTTGACCGATATAACTGATATACAAACGTTCTCTTGCGGACAATAATGCCTCTAAAAACAAGTAACGATCTTCATCACGACGAGAACGGTCACCACGTTGACGATGTCCGGCCATCAAATCAAATCCCATCGGCACAATATTACGTGGATATTGCCCATCGTTCATGCCTAACAAACAAACGACTTTAAAGGGAATCGAACGCATTGGCATCAAGGTACAAAAATTAACTTGTCCGGTTAAAAATCGTTGGCTATTCGATTGTGCAGACAGATGATTCTCTAAATGCTCGATTAATACCAATAGCGACAATGGCTGTACAAAATTAGCCTGCTGCGTGTATAACAAGAGATTATCAAACTGTTCGCGAATCAATGCAAACACATCACTATTATTTTCATTTTCAAAATAAAAATCATCTATAATCTGATAACCAAAGGCTTGCCATTGCTCAGCATTATAGGATTGCTTCAACCCTGTTTCTAAACCGATTAACGCATCGATAAAATCAATGAACCTTCCTAATAAATCGCCCTGCAAACCTTGAATTTCATCGTAAGGTGCAATATCAGCAAATAACTCATCGCCCATCGCATAACCAAGCAACATACGTTTTAAACCAAACAACCAGCTATTCTGTGGCAGCTCCGGTAAATCCCATTGCGTGGCACTTTTCTCATTGAGTCCCCAACGAATACCACTTTCATTGATCCACTTTTGCAACACAATGAAATCATCTTGGTCGATATTAAAACGCTGTAAAATAGCTGGGACTTCGAGCAAAGCAAAAATATCATCCCGGGTATAGCGACTTTGATTAAGATTTAAGAGCTGTAAAAAACTCACTAAAATGGGATTTTCCTGCTGCGCACTGACATCGGAGATAGAAAAAGGAATATAACGGTTACGCTCAACGCTATTAAATACCGCCTGCACATAGGGCGCGTATTGGTCAATATTCGGCACCATCACGATAATATCCTTGGGCGTTAAGCTGCTATCCGCTTCAAACATCGCCAATAAATTATCGTGTAACACTTCCACTTCACGCATGACACTGTGGGTTAAATGAATCGTTAAGGATTGATCCTCTTCACTAATCACCTCACGTTCAGTCGCATCTAAAGTTAATGGGCAGCAACTATCCTGAAGGTCTAAAATATCAGCCTGAATATGATGCAATAAAGTATCACGCTCGATATCCACAAAAGCATCAATTTCCTGCTCTTCTAATACACACATTTGATATAAAAAATCGCGCCCCATTTTCCCCATCGACGCCAATAACGGATTCCCAACCTCTTTTTCTGGATCACCACTCATCGCCCACGCTAAATGTGCTTCATTCTTTTTCCAGCTGGTACTTTGTTGATTTTCTAACTGTCCATCGGTCACGGTTAATTTAGGACGGCTTTGAGCAAAGCGTTTACCGAGTAATTTAGGGTCAACAATATCAGCCCAGTAAAAACGGCAAGGATTGGTTAAAAAGAAATGCACATCGCAATGTTCAGATAAACCCACCAAAGCATGCAGATAAGAATCGGGCAGTGCAGAAATACCAAACACAAAAATACGCTGTGGCAAATGCGAGAGGGATTGTTGCTGCGCGAGGGTTGCAAGAAAATCTTTATAGAGACCCGCTCGGTGATAGACCTTACCTTGGTCGGCAAAGGTTTGCTCAATCGATTCCGATAATTTTTTCCAAAGCTTGGCTTGCCAACGTTGCTCATCTAACCAAAGTGGAACTGACTCCCCTTCGCCATTCGCCCAATTATCTAATTGAATCTCAGAACTCGTTTCCCAAGCATCAATCCACTCTGGTCGATACACTAAATATTGGTCAAAAATATCCGCAATTTTCTGACTCAATTGGAAACGCTTACGCAATTGATCATCACCTTCAAGGTAATTTAATAATGCAGCAAAGTCAGGATCGTCCAAACATTCAGGCAACAACTGCATGATCTGCCAGGTCATCGACATTTTATTAAAGGGACTTTGTTCCGGCACATCGGGCAACACTGCTTTAAACTGCTGCCAAATAAAACTGGCAGGTAACGGAAAATCAATATTCGCGGCAATACCGGTTTTCTCAGCAATCTGTAACTGCAACCACTGCGCCATACCAGGGCTTTGTACTAAAATAGTTTCATTTGCAAGCGGGTCTGAGAGCGGGTCTTGCTCCATGAATACAATTAATAGGTCTTTTAACAGATCGAGTTGGTTGGAATGATAAACTTGAAACACACGCAGCCGCCTTTTAAAAATGAAGTATTTTTTATAATACACCGAAAGTGGTTAAGTGTGGGTAAAGTAAATTTAATCATTAGGTTGGTGAATAAATCGTAGTCGATTGGAGGTTATTTATTAACATTCACTTTTTTAAAAGATCAACCAGGGTAAGTTATTCCATAACCCGTTTCTGTTTTTTGTTTCCTTGTTGCAATGTTGATGATCGCGATTTACAGGGACGCACTTTCCACGCTCGCCACTCTGTTTCATGTTAGATTTCATCATTGGAATAGTACCAGCATTGGCACACCTCACTGAATTCCCTCTTATAAAACTAGCCCCCACAGAAGACAGGTTAATTAAATGAACTGCCGTATTTTTTTTAAATAATAGGTATTAAATTGCAGCCTATCAAAAAGCTTTATATACCTTAAACTGTTACCTTCATAAATTGTGAAAGGCTAATTTCATCAATTTCGCCAGTGATTGGCAACATCTACTAACTTTAAACCTGTTGATATAATCGTTTTAATTATACTTGTTATTGCTGATAGAACCCATATACACATTAAAACCAGAAGCATTGTTCCGACCGGTTGATCGAAACCAAATATGAAATGTCCGCTTTCCGTGGTGATAGTTATTGCCCGCTCGGTTCCTGTAATTTTGTCTAATAAAAAATTAATTGGACCAAAATTTTCAGGCGTAACGAGCGCATCGGTGATTAGATATGCAATAACAATTAATGTAGCAGCTCCCGCAATAACTAGAATAACGCCAATCGCAAGTATCATTGTTTTTGAGCGATTTCTAGATTGCTTTATTGTTTTATTGTTTTAGGGAGATTATCAGATGTTTCTTCTGACATATTTTCACCTTTATATTACTAAAAAATTATACGGGTAAATTATTAGATTCACAAAAAACACACCAATCATTTTTTCATGACTAAAACATATTTTATATTTTTTAATTAATTTTTTCAATAAGTTGAAGTTAACAACAATTGAAATGGATAACTATTTTTTTAATAGAGCAAGAGAAGAAATCAAATAAAAGTATATTACTTAAAAAACGAAGTTGGCGAACATCTACTGGCAACGATATTCAAAGCGTTTCCCATTGTAGAGGTCTTCTCTACACAAAAAAACACGACGAACACAACGTGAAATGCAATAAAAATAGTTTGTCCCTGTAAGTGAAAATAAAAAAGAACAATATTGCGTCATACCTATCTCAATCAATGTATTTAAGGACACTATTTAAATAGTGAGATGAAATTTCAATCTTTTAAAAAAGAAATGGAGCAACCATATATTTATTACAATAAATTCAATATATTATAAATTTTAACTTTAGCTATCCCACTTTTATTAAAAAATAAAAAACCTTCCAACCACGTTAGGAAATGATTGAACTATGCGTAAATCAGATAAAAAACTAGAAAATCAACTCAGAGTTACTTTGACTGAGGTGTGTGATGTTGCATTAAAAGAAGGTACTGGTTTTCAATGGATCACGCATTCTGTTGATTACAATAATTTTTATAAAAGTTTAAAAATTATTTGCGTCTTTGATACGAAGGAGAATCTTTCTCAATTTATGGCAACGGGTAGCAATATTGACTTAAATAATTTAATTCAAAAAAAACTACTTGAAGCGGGTATTATCTTAAAAGGAATGACTGCAAATATTGCTTATGACACTAAAGAAAACCACAAAACAATAAAATAAAACGACAGCAAAACCGACACTTGTAAACGTCGGTTTTGTGAATTCAGGAATGACAAATAAGCTTAGGTATTATGTAAGTAATATTTAAGGATGGCTTGTCGCTAATTGGTAAAATGTTGCCTGAGCATAATCATCGGCATCACCTGATTTATTCTGGTTGTAAACACCTGCTTTAAAGTACATATATTTACCACCTTGATCATAACCACTTTCAGTCATATCCGTCACACTAACGACATCATTTTTACCTGGACGCATGATAGTTACTTTTAAAGTATTACCTACAACATTGATTTGATAGCTAAATTTTTCATCTAACGCAATTCCATCAGAAGGATTACTTGCGCTGTTGCTTTTACTGCCAATCATTTCGACATAGATTTCTTTGTTAACAACTGGCTCATGTGCGTAATAAATCGACCCTTTGCTATTACCAGGAAGTTTACGGTAATAAATACGAACGGGTTCATTATGGTTAGCGTGAATTTGCCCAATAATAACCCGACCGACTTGGGAACCTTTGCCAGTGGATGTTACGTGATTAACCGCCAATGTCGCATCCATTGTCCCATCAATGCCACCAGCCGCAGCTTGGTCTGCAGCAGGTGAAGTTGAGAAAACCCAATTGTTACCTGTTACTCCGGTTGTTTTATTACGGGTATTACCACGGCGTAACATACCGCGTAATTCAGAACGTGTGTAGGATGTATTTTTAGACGTTTTAGCCCCTTTAATCGGCGCTTTAAACACCATGCCGCCATCTTCACTTAAATAAAAAAAGTCTGCGGAAGCATAACCCGCATTTAATTGTTTTTCTTTAATTTCATCCGCTTTTCCATTTTCATCTTCATCAACGGGTATACTTAATTTCCAACCTAATAAATCAAATTTAGTAGAAGGAGCAATCACTTCTGCAGCGGATACGTTAGCGCTTGAACTTAAAGCCACTAGCAGTAAACTTGCTACGCCCGTCGTGTATGTCATTAGCTTTTGCATTTTAAATCTCTATTAATAAATGAACCTTTCATTGTAATAAAAATTCGACATTAATGCGATAGACTAACTTAGCTTATCACTGTAATAGAGTAATAATAAAATTGTGTAAATATCATCATATAAAAACAAATGAAAAAAATACTAGTCCAGTTATAATTGCTTGAATTAACTAAAAGTATAAACTAAATTCATCGTTGCTAAACTTGCGAAAGGAATGGCATGTAAATGAATTAATATTGAGGAGTACCATCTTTAAATTCGCCTGCAAATACATCACCGCTAGCCCACGTAAATGTACCTTCTCCACCCATTAGTCCATTTTTCCATGTCCCAATATATTGATCGCCATTCGCCCAGGTTTTAGTACCCAGCCCATTCATTAGACTGTTTTGCCACAGCCCGATATATTGGTCACCATTTGCCCAAGTAAACGTACCTTGACCACTTCTTTCACCGGCTTTTAATAACCCTACATATTTATCACCATTTGCCCAGCTATAGCTACCTTGTCCATCAATTTTTCCGCTTTGCCATAAACCAACATATTGATTACCATTTACCCAAGTTTTAGTGCCTTGCCCATTCATTTGACTGTTTTGCCACAGCCCGATATATTGGTCACCATTCGTCCAAGTAAAAACACCCTGCCCATTCATTTCACCGCTTTGCCATAATCCAATATACTGATCACCATTGGCCCATGTTTTAGTACCTTGGCCATCGTAAAGGCCATTTTTCCATTGGCCTACGTATTTATCACCATTAGCCCAGGTAAAAGTGCCTTGCCCCTCTCTCTGAGATGCTTTCCATTCGCCTTGGTATTTATCGTTATTTTTCCAAGTAAAGGTGCCAGTGCCATTAGCACAATCTCCTGAAATACAATCTGCATTAGCATAACTGCCGGACAAAAACAGGGTGAGTAACATGATGTTTAGCACGGTGATTTTTTTCATAAAAACCTATTTATAACATGATTATATAATATTAATTTCACCTCAATATATCATAATCATGTCGCATAATAGGGAGTCAAATAAGTAATAAATAAGATAATAAAAGCATAGAAAAAACGAGAAAAGCGTTACCAATCAATCTACAACAGAATCAAGATCCAATATCCAAGGAATAGTCAGCCAAGGACTTGCAGCATCCGTTAACAAATACTGATAAGCCTTTTCTGTCACTCCTCCCCTCGCCTTACTTTGTTCTAATGACCAGAACTGGCCTCCAATCACATGGTTCAAACCAAGGTCTTCCCATGAATCAAATGTATACTGAAGTGACTGAGCCACAGGCATAATTAATGTCCAGGCTTCATCTTCAGTCAAATATCCAGCGATACATACCGATTACCATTCATGCAAAAAAGACATTTATATCCAAGCCACTTGAACACCGCTAATCGGCAGGCATACAACAGCGCTTGTATCGTTTTCCGCTGCCGCAAGGACAGGGATCTTTCTTACGAGGTGTCACAACTTCGGCGATGCTAGCAAGATCTTGCTGATAAAAATCACTTAACGACTTATATAAATTAGGATGTTTACGCTGTAATAGTTTTGGACGTTCAAAGAAATACTCAGTGGCAACACTAAAAAACTCTGCGTTATTTGTGGCTGCATAGGGATTAATATTGCTTTCTTTATTTTCTATTTCGATTATTTTTTCGCGCACAAAATTAAGCCAAGGAATGGAAAAACTAAATTGCTTCAATCGTTCTGGAAAACCATCGCAGTCGCCATCGGCCATATCAATTAAATGGGCAAACTCATGGATACCAACATTACGTTTGTCTTTATTATTACTAAATCCATAATGAAGCGCATTACGACTTAACAACATTTTCCCATGCATCATGCCGGTGCCAACCATCCCCTGAATATTTGAGTCCGGTTGAACAGTCATAATATCGGTATTAAAACTAGAAGGTAAAAGAATAACCGTTTGTAGATTAAAGTAATGCCACTTCGGGAATTTCCAAACTGGAATAATTGCACTCGCAGCCACCAGCACGCAATCTTCATATGTAACATCGACGCCATTGCCAACAATTTCGGTTGTGTCTAAAAACAAATTAATCCGTTGTTCAAACAACGTTTTATCTTCGCTAGAAAGTGCTTTATAAAATTCGACTTTGTTACTAAGAACAGTCCGCCACTCTGCCGGAAAAGGGGTAGGTTGTGTTTTTTTTGAGGAAAAAAGTTGCTTAAAAAAAGCGAAAAAATCTGAAAACATTTGTATATCCATTGTCAATAATTGCCAAAGATTATACTACAATTTTATTTTTTATATTCAGTTCTTTGATTTTTAAGGCAACTTTTAAAATTCGATGCTTCGGCTAAACTAACTTAATAGAGCATAATCGATAATACTGCGACGGTATAATGCTAATAACTCGTTGCTTTTTACGGCAACACCAATTTTTTGTGCTGGCTTGACGCTCCATTCATCGGTTGGATAAACGCGTTGATCACATTTCTGAATCGTCATCCCTTCTGCGACACCTTCTGTCACTACTCGTATGGGACCTTCTCGAAGGGTAAATAATTCAGGATTAATCACATAGGCGATCGCGGAGGGATCGTGTACATGGCAGGCTTCAATCCCAACACGTTGGCTATAAAATCGTAAGTAGAAACGGCTAACATCCCAAATAAATTGACCAACTTCCCTAGCTTCATCGCGTAATGTATCTAGGTATTCTCTCGTGAAAAAGCTTTGCTCGGTAACATCTAGCCCGATCACCACTACTGGCCATGAAGCGGTCAACACAATATCTGCGGCATGCGGATCATCGTGCACATTAGCCTCTGCAAAGGGAGTAACGTTACCATAATGTTTATTTTCGCCAAATGCTCCGCCCATAATGACAACTTCTTTGACTAAATCGACAATAGAAGGATCTGCTTGCAATGCTAAAGCGAGATTGGTTAACGGGCCGATAGCGACTAAGGTTATTTCTCCAGGTTCAGCTTTGACGGCATCAATAATATATTGATAAGCCGCGCCCGATGTCACTTGCTCTGTCAGCTCAGTTGGGACATTAACATCACCTAAACCACCTTCACCATGTACAATAACAGTGGGTCCAACGGGCGGACGCACAAGCGGTTGACTTGCCCCCTTGACAACATCTGCGTGAAGCTTAAATTTTTGTTTGAGATATAAGGCATTATGAGTTGAATTTTCAATCGTTGCATTACCATAAACCGTCGTGATTGCTTTTAATTCAATTTCAGGGTTAGCCTCGGCAAACAAAATAGCCATGACATCATCAATCCCTGGATCAGTATCCAATATAATTTTACTTTTCATCTAGTTAACGCCCTTGTTGCGATATGTTATTGTTAATATACCCGTAACGATTCGAGATGAAAATCCGATAATGAACATAAAGCTAGGTAAAATTTTAAAAACAGGTTGGCGCATTGCGATCGCGTTCGGTTTTGTGGTGGGATGCTTTGTTATTTACTCTGCATGGCAACATAATCCTCAACAGGCATATCATAGTGCAGAAAAAATTGAATGGATAAATCTCAGCCTGCTCGGCCTAATCTGGTGGCTCATTATTTCAACTATAGTTGGCGGTATTACATCGGTGTGCTCGATTATTGGACATAAAATATACCGTCATTTCACCCCCTATACCTAGCATTTTATCATTGAACTCAAGATTTCCCTTTTACACAGCAATGCTGCTGTAGTCCTTGAATATCAATTAAGCCAAACAATATAACAGGGAACAGCGCTTTGCTTTTTTCTATTTCATTGCATATTTTAAGTCTTTGCAATGAAAGAGAAATTATTATTTTTATTGTATTTTACTACTGATTTTAAGTTTCGTTTCTTATTGCAAAACAAACTAGACTAGTCAACTTGTACGACTTCGTGCCAACCTTTTTTAAGATAATAAAGCATTGCAATGCCCAATATGGTCCCAATTGGCGCATTAATTAAGGAGAAAATAGCGAAAACCACACCTGTTATTTTAGCCCATTTTTTATTCTGTTTAATCGCTGTTCCGACATACAAATAAACAATTGGGATAATCAAAGCAACCATAAACCAAATAATAGGCGTCGAATTAAAATCACCATCTCCATATATAATCGGCATTAACATAGAAATAATGACTAAAATTAATATGACCAATATGACCCACCCCATTAATCGTAATAGACGGCCTGCTTTTTCTAGGTTACTCATGAATAATTCCTTATTAATAAAACTCTAATTTGTTTTTTTTCATTTCACTGACATGGTTCAACAAGTATTGCTCAATATAAACTTGTTTTTCATATAGCCATTGATCAAATTGTGTTAAAAACAAATCGCGATTGTACAGAAAAGTCGTGAGATAACTATAGGGGGTGTAATTGGTAATCAAATGATTAATCAACTTCTTATTCGCTTCCCCTCGCTCGCTATTAGATGAACGACAAAGGTAGAAAATCAAGCTATCATCGATTGACTCAATATCTTGGTTTTTTTCTATTTTCATCAACAGTTCATAAAACAGATGAAATTGCTTCGGCAATGTTTCAAAATTGTCGTGAATAAACTGACTCATCTCATAGGTATCAGGCGTATCTTCGTAATTATAATGTCCCGATTTAACCATGTAATCGAGCACTAATTGCCGTTTCTTTTCTTGTAATGCATCCTTACTGGCGGTTAATTTCAGTAAATCAATGTTGCTAATAAAACCATGTTCAATAAGAAACTCAAACACTTGACGAATATCCGTCGACTGTATAATGGTTACATCATCACTTTCATCAACATCGTATAACGGCTGCAAAGCAATAACGGTCGTTTTGCCACGCTCTGGTAAATGACGAAATATATATAAGCCACCATAATGCTTAGTATAAAAATATTCCTTTGAATATTTCACTTTGGTTGGAATCATTTGATTATTGCGAATGTCTCCGGTGACTTTGACGAGCTCAATAATTTTCTCTAATTTATCCGATTTCATCCATTCTAAATCATTCGAGTCATCAAGCTCTTTCATTTTCGTTTTGAGTTTTTTAGCGACCTCTATAAAATTTTTGGTTGAGTTAACTTTTACTTTCACGGTCACAGCATCAATAACATCGGACAATTTATTGACGCGATAAATATTATTTTCTAACTCGCCATATACCGCATCGAGCGCAGTAAGAGTGAGTAAACTTTTTGAATTATCACGGATAAAGGATTGAATAATTTCTGAAGTTGAACTGAAATGACTACGTGAAATCGGCAAATATTGCTGCTCAATGCTGATAATAATAAAGCGTTTACTGATACCACTGGCATTCAAGTAATCAGGTGCATTAAACTCCTCTGCTATCTCAGGCGAGTATCCAGAACAGTCAATGTGGAATTTATCAAGTTTCGTTTCAATACCACAGGTTTTAAGTAATGCGCGATTATATCTTGCAATCAGGTGTGGAGACTCAACTCGCATTAAGTCACCAAACATCAATTCATAATTCATTTCAATCTCATTGTGTTTAATTATCACGATATCAGGAGATAACAATCCGGCCTGCCACCTCCCCTAAAAGATGCTTAGCTTTTATTATTGATTCTTTGTTCAGCCTGCTGACGTAAAGAATAATCACGCACTAATTCACCAATTGCCGCTTCATCGGATTTGGCCGCATAGCGGAATTCAGAATCTGAATAACGGTTAATTTCCTGAAGCACCATTTCAACGGTGATGGGTTGGCGTAATGCCTTCAACATTTCAAGTTTTTCATCGTAACTTTTGTGCAGGAATAATGCAGGATCTTCAAACCATTCATCGGGCATATCAAAGTCCATTGAACGTACTTTAACTGCATCGGTAATATTCTTAACTGCACGTCCTGTGAAACGCGGCTCTGCTTGTTGAATCGCTTTTAAATAGCGGCCTATTTTCGCCATATCATCCAATTTACCAATCTGCTCTACGGTCGTAGCGTAAACATCTTTCAACCGAGGCTCTTCAGGAAAATTATGCTTTTCGTAGCCGACTTTAACGGCCGCTTTAATTTCCTGGGTTATAAATAACTCGATATCACCCGTTGGAATATCATGATTATTCCCCAACAATAAAGATAATATATCAACAAAATCTTCATAGGTTTGTGGGCCATCAATTAAGAAACGAGAGCCAGCACGTTGACGAAGTGCGTCGTCGACATTTTCTGGGAAATTACTAAATAGACCAAAACTACAGTTACCTAAGATACGGGTATTGGCACCGGCGAAACTTTCCATAAGGACTGCCGTTACTTCTTGTTGGCCAGAACTCGACTGTTTATCACCACGCTTACCAGCAACCTGATCGATATCATCAATCGTACCGAAACCAATCACTTTAGGGTTGGTAATACTTTTAATGAAATCCTTTGCATTACGCCCCGACGTTCCCTGATAGCTACTAATTCTATCAGGTCCAAAATTCTCATAATAAAACGGATAATTAGCGACCTGACAATAGTCATTCAGCAAACCCGCCATCATTTTTATAACGGTAGTTTTACCGGTTCCAGGGTTACCATCACCAAGAAAAGTGAAGATAAAGCCCCCTAATTCGGCAAACGGATTAAGTTGACGTTCAAAGTCATAACACATCATCATACGTGCTAAACGCATCGCTTGATGTTTGGCAATCGCATTACCAACCACTTGATGAGGTTTAACGAAATCCATATCTACTTTAGCTTTTGTTAAACTATTAGGACGTTCAAAACCACTTACTTCAAAACCATCTTGCTTAATTTCATAGGTAAAACTTTCAAATACGCCAAGCCCTAACAGCCCTTCGCGACGCATAGAAATTTCATCCATAATTTTATTAAAGAAACTAACTACAATGCCAATAAGTGCTTTATCATCTTGGACATAATTGTCGATATTCGTATCGAGTTCAAACAATACTGATTTAATGCTATCTAGCGGTGACTTAGTAACGAACCACTGAATATCATCACTTTCTTGTTGCCCCTGCTCTAGAGCATCTGCAAGTTGTTGTACCATAAATGAAGCAAGTGTATGCGCCGTAATCGCCGCACGGGTTTCATTCAATGCATTGAACTTTGACAGCTCTTCTTGGCCAAGACGATTTGCACGTTTTGCTTCCAATAAACGGCCAAATTCAGATTGTTTTTCAAACCGTTCTGCAATCGCACTGGCAATAGAAATGCCACGTAAAAGTGATGCCATAACTTGATGCTGGGTAATAGAGGCAATTGGATTAGCTTCATCAATACCTTGGATGGTATTCATTATTTGAACACGTTTGCTTTTCGTCGATGCACCTGCGCCCGATACACCTGAATTATAACCACGCTGAGAAGGTGGAAGATCTTTGTCGGCATTAAAACTAAATGAAAAAGATTCGAGGGTAGCATGTGCATTCACATAGTTTTTTTGAATATCACTTTCTTTGATTTCAAAACTATTTTTATTCATTTTATTACTCTTTTCTTATAGATAAACGACTTCACCGCGCGGGTCAACAACGTATTTATTAAACTCATTGAGGGGGTTATTCTCAGAATCAACCAATGATTGATAAGCTTCATAGGGAATAATCATGCTACGTTCAATATCAGAAGCACCAGCTTCAAAGGCTTCATGATGTTGTGCATCAACATAAAATACCTCCTGTTGCTGCCCACCTCCGAAGAAGCCTTTTTTAATCTGGCGTGAAGATTTAGATAGCAATGACTCAACGCTCCAGGCGAATACCCAATTGTTATTCGGGTTAGTAACGTTTGCTAATACAGATTCAATAAAGCCATTATGTTTAGTGACGCCATTTTTATAGACCGGTCCAACGTGAACCCGTTTCAAGCTTTTGGGGTGCACGGAAGCAAATTGATTATCAAAGTGATGAGCAATCACCAGCAGTTTTAACGCTGAGCTACTTTCACCTATAATTTGTGCGCAGAAAGTATCATAAAAAACTTTATCGTCGGTTAACTCGCCACCACCACTGTATTCAAAAATCATAATATAAATATTGGGAATATTTTTCTTCACATCGAAGACGGCCCAATGACATAGGTAAGTTGGATTACTATTATTAGCGCCTTTCACTTTAAAAAATTGAGGCTTCATAACCGCTTTAAATAGATCGTTTTGCACTAACATTTGATAGTACCGACGCATTGCCAAGTCATATTGCAGTTCTTGATTAATTGCTTTTTTAGACATTGCAAAATCTAAAATGCTTTCTCTGATTTCCTGCTTGGTAGGTAAATTATCCAGAAATTCATTGGCACGGGCTTTATCCGCCATCATCTCTTCAATTTCCTTTTCCATCGGAAACCCTGAATCAACACTATCGATATAAAGCATTGAACGCTGACGGTGATTCATTACTCCATTAAAGTAATATTTTGCCTGTAAAGCGCGCATTGTATTTTCAAGTTTATCGATATATTCAAATACGACTTTATCTTCAGCCGCACTGTATTTGTTCTCGGCTTTCTGTTTGCTTATTTTTTTGAGTATTTGAACAATGAGGCAGAATTGATCGAAATAATCGCGTGTTTCCTGATTATCTTCCATTTCTACGTATTCAGTATTATCTGTCATGTTAAACCATTTGCAAAAACGACAAGCATTACTCAGTTAGTAGGTCTTTATTGCGATTAATAACATACAAAAAGACCCATATACGCAGGTAATGCTTTTAAAAAGAAAGGCTTTATTTGCTGTAATCAGCAGAATCGTGTCTATCGAGAGCTTCACCAAATCGACGTTTAAAACGTTCATTTGCAGATTGTTGACGCGCAGAAATTTTACCGAGATCTTGCATATCGGTTAAATGATTTTCTAACATATCAGCCAGGCGATTTGAGGCACCTGAACCAATTTGAGCGATTCCAATCATAGTTGCTTTATCAACTTTGGTACCAATTTCATTAAGTTGATGCGCCGTTTCCTGTTGTTGAGCCGTTTTTAATGATACTTCATATTGTTTATATAAAACGACACGTTGAGCAGTGTCCGTTTTCAACTTTTCAATTAATACTTGTTGTGCAGTACGTTGTTCACCTAAAGAACGAACATGTACTTTGTTTTGCTCGATGTAACTTTCAAGTGTTTGGCTATTTGCTAATAATGTTGCTTGTTCATTTTTGAAGTTTTGTAATTCACGATCTTTTTCAGCTAATTGATCTTCCAATTTAGTACGCGCAGCTGGATTAGTTTCGTTATCGATTTGGCTTTCTAAATCCATGATAATCGGATCAAGCTCATTCATTTTCGCTTTAACTTGTTCAAGATCTTCAACGGCAGTTTGGCGAATTTGAATAGTTTTCTCAAGATTTTCATTACCTTTGGTTAATTCAACGCTAAGGTGCTGATACTGTTCTTGAAGGACCGTTAAGATACCTTCGGATTGAATAATTAAATCATTCAGGTTGGAAGAAATATCTGATTCGGAAATACGCTTACTGCGCATCTCTTCTGATTTTTTACTTGAAAAAACGCCAACAAATGATTCAAAACCAGTTTTGTTACGCATCAATGAAAAGTTTTGATTGATGCCAACGGTTGTGTCGTCTAGCGCAGCGATCATATTTGCGATATTGGCATTTAATGCATCACTATGAGCTTGAACTTCAGACAACTTAGCATTTTCTAAATCAACATCTAAATCAATATCAGTTGCAGATAAAGCCTGTTGAATACGGCTTTGGTCAAGCGTTTGATTTGCATTCTTTTCTAAATCACGTTGCTTTTTTACTTTAGTTTTGATGTCTTCAACTTGCGTGTTTTGATCCCACATTTAATAAAACTCCATGTTGTTAGGGATGACTGTTCCTTAGTGTTAATACCACTCAAAATACTATATTTTACTCAACAAAAAATAGTCATACCAAATGATTTTCTGGCTCGGTAATGACGCATAAAATTGAATATCAACATAATTATTCAGAATAAGCCTAATAAATAATCAGACCAATGATAATAATAAGAAAGATTAGGTTTCCTAATAGGTTACGAATTAATTTTTGATTATTCTATACTATTTTATGACATTATTAATAACTATTTATTTGATCAAATATAGATTACTTAATTTTTACTCAATTTATTATCCCATTGAATTTATAGGTGAATTTTAAATAAAGAAAAGTAAGGCAAGTATCTTTAGATACAAAAAAACCGCGCAGCCTAAACTGAGCGGTTTATTAATTAATTAAGGAGATTTATTAGACGCTATCGGGTCCAACACGTACAACTAATTTACCGAAGTTTTTACCTTCCAATAACCCCATAAAGGCCGTTGGTGCATTTTCTAGTTCCTCGACCATTTGCTCTTTATATTTAACTTGCCCCGTGCGTACCCACTCGCCCATTTGTTGACTAAATTCACCATATTGAGAACCGTAATCATCAAATACAATAAACCCTTGTACTTTGATGCGTTTAACTAATAAACGCCCCATTAATGCCGAAGTGCGATCCGGTCCTGAAGGGAGCTCAGTAGCATTGTATTGAGAAATTAATCCGCACAGAGGAATACGTGCTTGGGTATTAAGTAACGGTAAAACCGCATCAAATACTTTACCGCCAACGTTTTCAAAGTAAACATCAATACCGTCTACACAGACTTTTGCTAATTCTTCCGCTAGATTGTCTTGGTAATGGTCTAAACAATAATCAAAGCCTAACACTTCGACTGCGTATTTACATTTTTCAGGCCCCCCTGCAATACCAACGACTTTACAACCTTTAATTTTTGCGACTTGCCCAACGGTACTACCCACTCCCCCCGTTGCAGCGGCAACAACAACTGTTTCACCCGCTTTCGGCTGACCGATGTCGAGTAATCCCATATAACCGGTGAAACCAGGCATACCTAAAATGCCCAGTGCATAGGAGTGATTGGACATGGATTCAGGTAATTTGATTAATCCAGTACCGTCACTCACGGTGTAATCTTGCCAACCGGCAAAAGAAACCACCCAATCACCGACTTGAAAGTCTGCATTCATGGATTGCTCAACGCGACATACCGCGCCACCAACCATCGGCTCACCGAGTGCAACGGGTGCAGCATAGGATTCAGCATCACTCATGCGACCACGCATATATGGGTCGAGTGACAGAAATACGGTACGTAATAAAACTTCGCCCTGACCTGCTTGTGGTTTATCACTTTCAACAAGGGTAAAGTTATTTGTACTTGGTGCCCCTACGGGACGAGAGGCTAATAGTATCTGACGATTTATTTGTGTTGATTGGGACATAACGCTTCCTCTATTTTTTTGTTAAAAGTCAGTTACATATTTTCAAATAAAATATGTAACTAAATAAATTAAAGTGCGGTATTTAAAATTTCACGACTCACAGCTAATGTCGTCGTTTGATTTTCACCCAATGCAACCATCCCATGAGCTTCAAGTTTTTCAATAAGCAGATCAATATCTTTTTCACCTAAATCAACATCAGACAGACGCACTGGCATTGCCATACGTTTAAAGAAATCTTCTGTTAATTCAATACCTTTATCAATTTTTTGCTCATCTGAACCTTCGCTAACATGCCATACACGTTGTGCAAATTGAAGCAGTTTATCGTGTTTTGCTTCTTTACATACTTTCATCACAGCGGGTAAAACAATCGATAATGTACGACCATGATCAATGCCATGCGTACCTGTTAATTCATGGCCAATCATATGTGTAGACCAATCTTGGGGTACACCTGCACCAATTAGCCCATTTAATGCCATGGTTGCAGACCACATAATATTCGCACGTACTTCTAGGTCATTTTTATGTTCAGGTTGCAGTGCTTTAGGGCCTTCTTCAACTAATGTTTGTAGTAAACCTTCAGCGAATCGATCCTGCACTTTACCATTCACACTGTAAGTTAAGTACTGTTCCATGGTGTGAATAAACGCATCAACCACACCATTACTGATCTGACGGTCAGAAAGAGATAAAGTCACAGCAGGATCAAGTACCGCAAATTGTGGGCGAACGACGGGACTCATAAACGGTAATTTATTACCATCGCGAGTAACCACTGCGCCGATATTAGTTTCGCTGCCAGTTGCAGGTAAAGTTAACACCGCACCGATAGGTAATGCACGTTTAACCGCTTGTTGTTTAGCAACTATATCCCATGGATCATCGCCTTCAAACAATGCCGCAGCAGCAATAAATTTTGTACCATCGATAACAGAACCACCACCAACAGCCAATAAATAATCGATGTTATGTTCTTTAATAATCGCAATTGCTTTCATTAAGGTATCGTATTTTGGATTTGGCTCAATGCCAGAAAACTCAAACCAAGTATGTTCTTTCAACGCGTCAACCACTTGATCGTAAACGCCATTACCTTTAATTGAACCACCGCCATAGGTAATTAATACTTTTGCATCTTTTGGTACTTCGCCGGCAATTTTTGCTATTTGGCCTTCACCAAAATGAATACGAGTTTGGTTTTCAAAACTAAAATTCAACATATTGTTTTTCCTTTATTATTTTTATTTGATTAGGGTTTTAAGTAATTTTTGTGCAACAAGCTCTGAACTTGCTGGGTTTTGTCCAGAAATAATCAATCCATCTTGCACCGCAAAAGCATGCCAATCGTCAACTTTCTGATATTCTGCGCCACGTTTTATGAGTTCGTCTTCTAATAAAAATGGGACCACATTAGTTAACTGCACAGCTTCTTCTTCTGCATTTGAAAAGCCTGCAATGGCCTTTCCTTTAACGATATATTCGCCAGCATTATCTTTAACATTAAGTAAAGCAGCCGTTGCATGGCAAACCGTTGCCACTGTCTTGTTCGCATCTAAAAAGCGATTAATTAAGGAAATTGAATCACTGCTTTCGGCTAAATCCCATAATGGGCCATGTCCACCTGGATAAAATACGGCATCGTAATCAGCTTCATTAATGTCAGACAACAATTTAGTTTGCGATAAAAGTGCCTGAGTTTCACTATCTGCATCAAAGCGTTTCGTTGCTTCGGTTTGAAAATCAGCTAATTCACTTTTAGGATCGATAGGAGGTTGTCCTCCAGCAGGAGACGTTAATGTGATACTAATACCTGCATCTTTTAACAGATAATAAGGAGCGGCAAATTCTTCAACCCAAAAACCTGTTTTTTGACCGGTATCACCCAGTAGGTCATGCGATGTTAAAACCATTAATACTTGTTTTGTACTCATTTTGAACTCTCCATTAGCTATTGATGAAACTCAGTATATGCTTATTTAAAAATTATACTATGCAGATAAAATAAACTTCATTAGTCAAATAATTGATACAATAGTTTTTTAATTAGGGGGAATTAATGGATATTTCATTTGAACAACTCAAAAGTATGGTTGTGTTTGCACAGGTGGTTGAGCAAGGGAGTTTAACGGCTGCGGCTAAACACATCGGTTTATCACGTGCAGTGGTTAGCTACCATATCAAAAAATTAGAATCACACCTTGCCATTAAATTACTAAATCGCTCAACACGGTCTATCTCTCTTACTGAAGCAGGAGAACAATATTATCAACGTTGTCGGATTATTGCTGAACAAGCTTCTGCCGCTAATCAACAAATTGAAAATTTAAAAAGTGAGCCCGAAGGATTACTCAAGATAACCTGCCCTGTTAATGTTGGTTTACAAACCATTGTGCCTGCGTTAAACGAATTCCATAAGCTCTATCCAAAAATTGAATTAGATGTCATGTTATCCGATGAAGTGGTTAATATTATGAAGGAAGGTATTGACCTTGCTATTCGTGGTGCAGCTTTAACCGATTCTGGCCTGCAAGCAAGCAAACTCTCTACCTTACAAACCTGTTTATGTGGCGCACCGGAATATTTTCAAAAACGCGGATATCCCAAAACCCCTGCAGATTTAAGTAAACATGACTGGGTTATTTATAAATTAACCGCAAATGTACTCGAATTGAAAAAAGGGAAACGATCCTTTAGTGTTAAGGTAAAAGGTGTTATCAGTACTAATAATGCAGCCGCCCGCACAGCTTTTATAGAAGGAGGTCATGGCATAGCACGTATTCCAACCTATGATGCCAGACCTAAAATTAAAGCGGGTAAATTAGAATCCGTGCTTAATGACTATCAGTTAAGTGATATCGATGTCTTTGGTGTTTTCCCACCAGGCGCTGCAAACTCAAAAAAACTACGTTTATTAATTGATTACCTAAAAATCTATTTTAAAAAGCAGCAAGTTCCTGCAAACTAACCAGACTATTATGACAAATAAAATGAGACTCTATGAAATTATTTATTAAGCCGTTACTTTCCACGCTATTTATTTTGTTATTTATCAGCGCCTGTAGTGAAGCAGAGGTTCCTCAAGAAGGAAAGCAGTACAGTAAATTGCCTGCCCCACTGAACAATGAACTACTATCACCTATTACTGAAGTTTTTTCATTAACCTGTAGTCATTGTCGAAATATGGAAAAACATATTCCCGAAATTAGCAAAGCAGCCGGTACAGATATTGGTAAGCTACATACAACCTTTAATAAAGCAGCCGACAGTATGGCACACCTATATTACGCAGCTGAAATTCAATTAAAAAAAGCACCCGATCCAGAATTTATGGAATCACTATTTGCCGCAATTAGATTGCCAAAAGTAAAACAAAAACAACAAGCAATTGAAGCCGCTTTTGCCTCTCATCATTTAGTTAACCCCTATAAAATGAGTGTATTTCTTAATAAGAAATTAGCAGAAAAAATTAACAAAGTGCGCCAATTAAGTAGAAATTCGGGGGTTAAATCAGTGCCAGCATTTATCGTTAATGGCCGCTATAAAATATTACTTGAGGGGCATAAAAGCTCAGAAGAAATCGGTAATACAATGAAATATTTACTGGCATTGTAGGCTATTATCATTTCGTTCTTTGCCACAATGGCAAATGTTGCCGCAAAGAACGAATATAAATTATTTATCGATTGTTTCAATAATCGCTTAAATCAAATTGATCGTCCGATAAAATACCTAATTCAACGACGCGCGTCGCTATCTCGTTCACTTCCTCTAAATTAAAACAATCGAGTAAAAAATTATACTCAGTAGGCTCTAAGTTTACTTGTTCGGTTTTAGGATAAGCATTTAATAATGCAGCAGAAAAAAGATAATCGACCGCATTTAAGACTTGATTGTTACCAGGTACAGACGAAAATAAATGATAATGTTGTAAAGGTAACTTCCAATGATTAAGTAAAATAGGTAATAACTTCATATTACTTTTATTAGCAGCCTCGGAAATAAACCGTTCGTCATAAAAACTCTCGCCCTGCCCCTGCGTATTAAAGTCCGTTAAAATAGCTAAACGACCGGTGTGGAGTAATACCGACAGCATTAGCAAATCGGATAAGTCAATTTTCTTTACTGCTGGATTGCCGGTTAAACGATGCAGAGAATACAGTTTTGTTGCTTCCTGCGCTAGACTCCAACTCAATTGCCAATTTTGTCGCAACAAAGAAACAATACTGTCGGATACATTTTCTAACTCATGGCACTTTTGTAAAGCGAAGGTTAATGCATATTGACTTACTTGATACATCCCCAGTCGACGGATCACATTGGCGATATTTTGACAGGGCTCTTTGCCTGCACTGTATAGAGCTGAATTAGCTAGTTTAAGGATATACGCAGCAAATGCTGGCTCTTTTACAATAGCGAGCTCTATATCGTATATATCAGTATTCTGTTGAGAGCATAGCCGTCTTAATGATAGTAAATTCTCAGGCAAGGAAAGTAACCCGCCCTGCGCATCATCACGAGCAAGTTGAGCAGAAATTCGTGCAATTAAAGTTGAGTAACGCATGATATTTATCCTGACAGACTATGTTAATATTTTTTAGAACGCATAAAAAAACCCTTTAGCAAATAAGTTTATCACTAAAGGGTTTATCAATTTATACTAATTTAAATCATAAGCTTAGAGAGCAAATACCGGCTCAATATATTGAACTGGAGATTCACTTACGGGCTCTTCGAATGTCACCATTTCCCAAGCTTCTTGATCTGCTAGCAATGCGCATAATAATTGGTTATTAAGTGCATGGCCTGTTTTAAAGGCTTTTAAATGCCCTAAAATAGTAAAACCAGACAGATATAAATCACCAATCGCATCGAGTACTTTATGTTTAACGAATTCGTCTTCGTAGCGTAACCCTTCTGGGTTTAATACTCTAAATTCATCTAAACCTATCGCATTATCTAAACTTGCACCTAGTGCCAAATTATTCGCCTGTAGCTGTTCAACACCTTTCATAAAACCAAAGGTTCTTGCTCGGCTAATTTCTTTAACGAATAATTCACCAGAGAAATCCATTTCAACGTGTTGATTTTGACCTTCAAATACAGGATGGTCGAAATCAATACGGAAGTCTAAACTAAACCCTGATTTTGAAGGTTGTAATTCAGCCCATTTGCCTTCTTTTTCATCTTCTACACGTACTGTCTTTTTAATTCGGATGAATTTTTTAGCAACATTAAGCTCTTCAATACCTGCTGATTGTAATAGGAAAATAAATGGACTTGCACTACCGTCCATAATTGGAATTTCCGGTGCATCAACATCAATGATGATATTGTCAATGCCTAAACCAGCTAATGCAGCTGAAAGATGCTCTACAGTAGAGATCTTCTGGCCTTCTTCGTTGACCAGACAAGTACATAAAAGTGTTTCTTGTACCGCTTCAGCATGCGCTTTAAAAGTAACTACAGGATCTAAATCGATGCGACGATAAACAATACCTGTATTTGCTGCAGCAGGATGTAACTCTATCGTTACTTTATTACCTGAATGTAAGCCAATACCAGTTGATTTTACGCTTTTCTTTAGTGTTCTTTGTTTAATCATCATCGCCACCTATATTTATGTCTATGAATTATACCAGTTTGCGACCTATATCACAAACTGGTCACATTTCATTAATATTAATCGGCTTGTTTACGTAAAAAAGCAGGGATATCTAAATAACTTCCCTCTGACTCTACAGCAGCTTCGCTTTGCTCTTTCGCAGCGGCTGTCTCTTTCACTTCAACCTGCACTTCTTTTGTAGCAGTATTTATGCCAGTTTCATTCGGCAACATTGATTTTTTAGCTGCACTTAACTCAGATTTACGTTCACCCAAGCCTGTTACAATAACTGTCACGTGTAATTCACCAGTATCAATTAATGGATCAACTGTCACACCGATAATGATTTGAGAATCGTCAGAAGCAAATTCTTTCAATGCATCACCAACGGTTTCATATTCATCCCAAGTAAAGTCAATACCGGAAACAATATGTACTAATACGCCACGTGCATTAGAAAGGTCAACATCTTCAAGTAATGGACAAGAAATAGCCTGTTCTACAGCTTCTTCAGAACGATCATCACCCGATGCGATACCAATACCCATCACAGCATTTGTACCCGCTTCTGTCATTACCGTTTTAACATCGGCGAAGTCAATATTAATTGTACTTTCTTCATTATTAATAATAGCTGAGAAACCTGAAACAGCATCATATAAAACGCCATTTGCGGCTTCTAGTGCCCCAAGAAATGACACCCCTTTAGGCAATGACTTCTGTAATTTATCGTTAGGAATAATTAGCAGTGAGTCAATATGTTCAGACAAACGAGCAACACCTTGGTTTGCATAGTTAATGCGTTTTTTCCCTTCAAAAAATGAAGGCTTAGACACAACACCAATGGTTAGCGCCCCTAGCTCATTAGCAACTTCAGCAACAACTGGAGATGCACCCGTTCCTGTTCCACCGCCCATACCAGCAGCTATAAATACTACATCGGCACCTTCAAGCAATTCTTTAATTTTATCTTTATCTTCTAATGCTGATTTATAGCCAATTTCAGGATTTGCCCCAGCACCAAGACCATTTGTAATAGATGATCCAAGTTGTAAACGCACATCAGCTTTTGATGAACGTAGTGCCTGTGCATCCGTATTCATGGCAATGAATTGAGCGCCAGTTAGACCTTGTGCAATCATATAATTGATTGCATTACCACCGCCGCCACCGACGCCGACTACTTTAATAACGGCCTGTTGAGTGTGTTCTTCGTCAACTATTTCAAACATTTGTTCTTTTTCCACTTTATTAAAATTATCAGACATTGCATATCTCCACCCTCAAAAGGGATCTCATACCAACTAATATTCTTTTTTAATCCAGCTTTTTATCTTTTCTAAAAAGAGGGATAGACGATTTTCTTCTGCAACTTCTTGGTGTTCAATAAATGCATCATTTTTATAACGTAACAACCCTAACGCAGTTGAGTAAGCAGGCGATGAAATATCCTCTGCTAACCCCTGAATATTTTGTGGGTTGCCTATACGTACCGGCATATTATCAAATGTTATTTCTGCCACTTCGACTAATCCAGGTATTTGTGCACCACCACCTGTAATAACGAAGCCAGCTGCAAGTTGCTGTTGTAAACCTTCAACTTCAAACTCATGATGGAATTTGAATAATTCTTTTTTAACCATGGTTAATAATTCACTATAACGCGGTTCAATCACGTTCACTAAACGCTGTCGCTGTAAATTATGAGCTGGTCGCCCGCCTACATTCGGTAACTCAATGGTCTCTTTAGACTTGATATTATCACATTTTAAGCAACCGTATTTAACTTTCACCTTCTCTGCTGACGTAGGTGGCGCGCTAAATGCAATAGCAATATCATTTGTAACAGAATTACCAGCATAACCCAGTACCGAGCTGTAACGAAGCGCCCCACCAATGTAAACGGACAAATCCATCGTACCAGCCCCCATGTCGACAACACAAACACCAAGCTCTTTTTCATCTTCACTTAAAATAGCAGTACTTGAGGCAACACCAGAAAACGTTAGTTGGTCAATTGCAAGACCACAACGTTCAACTGCTTTCTCTAAATTTTTAACTAGATCACTATGACAGGTGATTAAATGTACATCAGCCTTCAGTTTTACACCGGATAAACCAATTGGATTATTAATATGTCCTTGAGAATCAACTGAATACTGTTGTGGAATCACGTGAAGTAGACGTTGATCATCTCGAATTTTTATAGAACGTGCATTATGTAATACGCTTTCAACATCAAAAGCGGTAACTTCACGATCGGTAATTGCCCACGTTCCCGATTCATTTAAGGAATGTATATGAGATCCAGAAACAGATAAATTAACCGATGAAATTTTACAATCTGCCATATCTTCGGCAAGTGCAACGGCTTTTGAGATAGCAATAACAACAGCATCTAAGTCGGTCACAGAGCCTTTATCGACTCCCTTTGATGGTACTTCACCAACACCAACAATATTAATGACGTCATTATCTAACTGCTCCCCAATAAGGAGAACAATTTTACTGCTGCCAATATCTAATCCAACTGTGTAATTACTTTCCATATTTAAAGTTCACCGTTTATATTTAGCGCCTAACCTGTCTATTTTGGTGCTTGACGTTTTACCTTCAAGTAATAGCACGGTTAAGTCAGACTTAATTAACTTCTAATTTTTTTCATTCCAACCAATTGCAAACCCGGTATCATAACGCAGATCAACATAGTTAATTGTTGAAATATCATACTTTTTTTCTATTAACGGATAGACACTTAAAAAACGTTGAATACGATCAAGTTTCTGCTCTTGACCTAAACGTAGTCCGATTCCATTTTCTAGTACAACGTCGGTGGATTGACGTTTATCACTTTTAAGTGATGCTATTTTAAAATTATTTACTTTTAATAGCTGCTTTATTTTTATATAAGTTTCTAACACATCATTAGTGGCATTATCTTCGCCATATAATGCAACAAGCGGAAACAATGCCGTACTCGGATCGGCATCAATAATTTCACCGAAACGATTTAATAATTTATTATCATTCCAAATAGCAACAATCGGTTGCTCTACAATATGTATCTTTAAAGTATCTGGCCAACGCTTTCGAATTGATGCCGAATAAACCCATGGTAATGCTTCAAGTTGCTCTTGTATTTGTGAAATTTCCAAAGTAAAGAAATTTAACTTATCTTTTTGTGCAATTAAAATAGCACGTACGGCATCCTCTGAAACATGTTCTTTATGCCCGGTTAAAATTAATGACGTCAGCGGCAAAGACTGTTCATTCGTTAGCCATTTATATAATTTAAAACCACCATACTGCAGGGTATAAATCACAGCTAGAAAAAACAGTAAACTAATCCACTTCCCCAGTTTTATCTGTTTCAATTTATCCCACATACAATTACAACGTTTGTTTTAATATTTGTAAAACAAGTTGGTCAAAATCATAACCCGCCTGTTTAGCTGCTTTTGGTACTAAACTTGTTTCTGTCATGCCCGGCACGGTATTCACTTCTAATAAATACCAATTGCCAGTTTGATCGAGCATTGCATCTATTCGTCCCCAACCACTACAACCGATCGCTTCAAATGCTTTTTCTGATAATTCATTCAATACAGTCAGCGCAGATTGTTCAAGGCCACAGGGGCAATAGTATTCAGTATCACCAGATTGGTACTTTGCCGCGTAATCATAAAATGTATGATTAGTTTGCATACGAATTGCCGGTAACACTTTTCCATTTAACATTGAAACCGTATATTCTTGTCCAGTAATCCAAGCTTCCAGTAAAACTTTATTGTCAAATTTAAAGGCATTAGATAAAGCATCTATAAGCTGTTCGGCATTTTCTACCTTTGCCACACCAATACTAGAACCTTCATTGACAGGTTTAACAATGGCTTTACCACTTAAAGACGCTAGTATATCTTTTGCTTGACGTTGATCAAAGTCATCTTTGATGATAATTTGATAATCAGCTGTAGGTAAATTGACACTTTGCCAAATTTGCTTAGTTTTTGACTTATCCATCGCAATCGCAGAACTCATCACGTCACTACCGGTAAAGGGAATATTCAATGTTGTTAAAAAACCTTGAATTGTACCGTCTTCGCCACCTCGTCCATGTAAAGCAATAAATACTCTATCTATACTTTTTTTCTGTAAATCAACTAAATCATCCACTTTAGGATCGATGGCAATAGCATTAACGCCTTGCCTTAATAATGCACTTAATATCGCGTTGCCCGAACGTAGCGAAACTTCACGCTCGGCGCTATTACCTCCGAATAGAACAGCAACACGACCAAAATCTTTCATCACTCAGTACCCGAAAGCGTCATTTTTTCAATATCTAATTTTAATTCAGCAAGGGTTTTTACTACCATACCGATATTACCTGCTCCCTGAGTTAACACTAAGTCGCCATCGGCAATCACTTTAGCAAGCGCCGCAGGTAATGCTTGAGGCGTAGCTACAAAAATAGGCTCTTTATCGCTATGCTGACGGATAGTACGACATAAAGAACGACTATCTGCACCTGGGATAGGCGCTTCTCCAGCTGGATACACATCTAATAAAAGTAATTGATCAACTTGTCCTAATACCTGTGCAAAATCATCATACAGATCACGTGTACGGGTATATCGGTGCGGTTGATATGCCATCACTAAACGGCGTTCAGGCCACCCTTCACGTGCCGCGTTAATCGTTGCCTGTACTTCCGTTGGATGGTGACCATAATCATCTACAAGTAATGCTTTACCGCGCCCAGTTTCAAATTCACCGTATTGTTCAAAACGACGTCCAATGCCTTCAAATTGAGTAAGTGCATCGAGAATAGATTGATCATCGATATCTTCTTCCATTGCAACGGCAATAGAGGCTGCTGCATTTAATGCATTATGTTTACCTGGGAGGTTTAACTGTATATTAAGATCTGTTTTACCTAAACGGTGGACCGTGAATTCAGAACGATTGATTTTTTGTTTAAAGTCAGAAATACGAATATCAGCTAATTCATGAAATCCATAGGTCACGCATTTACGCGCAAAGCGTGGAATCAATGATTCAACAACCGGATCATCGATACAAACAACCGCAGTACCGTAAAAAGGTAGATTTTGAATAAATTGAATAAATGTATCTTTTAATACTTCAAAATCGCCTTGATAAGTATCCATATGATCAGCTTCAATATTAGTGACCACTGACACCATCGGCTGAAGATGTAAAAAAGATGCATCGCTCTCGTCAGCTTCAGCAATTAAATAACGACCTTGTCCTAATTTTGCATTAGTACCTGCACTATTTAGTAGACCGCCAATAACAAAAGTGGGATCAAGTTCAGCTTCACCATAAATACTTGCAATTAAACTAGTCGTAGTGGTTTTACCATGCGTTCCAGCGACAGCTACACCGTGACGATAACGCATCAGTTCGGCTAACATTTCAGCACGACGAACAACTGGAATACGTGCTTCCTGTGCGGCTAATAACTCGGGATTTTCTACTGCAATCGCAGTGGATACAACCACTACCGATGCACCATTAATATTTTCGGCTTTATGACCAATAAACACATCAGCACCAATTGAACGTAAACGTCTAACCACTGCATTTTCGGCAATATCAGAGCCTGTTATTTTATAGCCTTCATTTGCCAGGACTTCTGCAATACCGCCCATCCCGGCTCCACCAATACCAACAAAGTGAATTTGTTTAACTCGGCGCATTTCCGGGATCATGGTGCGTATCTGTGCTAGTTCAATTTTTGTCATATAAGTCACTAATTCATTATTATTTTTTTAATTAAACACATTGATTACAAATAGAAGCAAAACGCTTCGTTGCATCAACAATTGCTGCCTGTTTACTGTTTAAAGACATCGTTTCAAGCAACGTTCTATTTTGACTGAATGTTTGTAAATAATCACTTAATTTATCTTCATTTAATTCATTTTGTGGGATCAACACAGCCGCTTCTTTTTCCAATAAATCCTGTGCATTTTTAGTTTGATGATCATCCACTGCATGCGGTAATGGAATAAATATTGCTGGCAAACCAACAACCGCCACTTCAGATACGGTTAAAGCGCCCGCTCGACAAATAATTAAATCTGCCCAACCATAGGCTGCATTCATGTCTTTTATAAAGGGCTGCACGTCGACATCGACATCCATCCCTTGATAAGCTTGTTTAAGATGTTGATCATTCCCCTTACCACTTTGGTGAATGACTTTAAGTTGTCCATGCTGAAAACGACTTACTACTGATGGTAATAGCTCATTTAATACACGTGCCCCTAAACTACCACCAATAATTAATAATTTAAGCGGTTCATCTTGCTCCGATATTTTTTTCTCGGGTAATTCAAGTAGAGACTGACGTACTGGATTACCAACCAAAATAGCCTTTTCACCATCAAAGGCACCTGAAAATCCCATTAATACTTTTTTTGAAAAACGCGCAAGAATTCGATTTGTCATTCCTGGAGCTGCATTTTGCTCGTGGAGAATAACCGGAATCCCCATTAACCATGCGGCAATCCCACCCGGTCCACTGGCAAATCCGCCCATGCCGATAACTAAGTCCACATGACGTTTTTTAAGCACCGCTCTCGCTTGAACAATAGATTTAATGATTTGAAATGGCGCCTTCAATAACCGTTTAATCCCATTACCACGCACGCCGGCAATATCAATAAAATCGATTTCATAACCATGTTCGGGTACAAGGTCTGCTTCCATACGATCGCGCGTACCCAACCAACTGACCTGCCACCCTTCAGCTTGTAATGTATCTGCCACAGCCAATCCAGGGAAAACATGTCCTCCGGTACCACCCGCCATCACTAATAACGTTTTATTTTGCTTCATTTTTTACTTCTTTTTTCGCTGTTCTTTTACTTCTGTGTTTGGGTCTCATCAACCGTACTTGTGCAGATGCTTGACGGGTTTCAAAGTCAATACGTAATAGCATCCCGATTGCTAAGGCAATTGCTAACATACTTGAACCACCGTAACTCACTAACGGCAAAGTTAATCCTTTAGTGGGGGCAATACCGGATGCGGCACCTATATTAACCGCAGTTTGAAAGGCAAACCAAATAGCGATGCCGACGGCAACATAACCAGGAAAGATTAATGATTGCTGCAAAGCTTTACGACCAATTGAAAATGCTTTATAAACCAGTATAAACTCCAACACAATCACTGTGGTTACGCCAATAAAACCAAGTTCTTCTGCAAGAATTGCCATAATAAAATCGGTATGTGCTTCCGGTAAATACTCTAATTTTTGTACAGAATTTCCTAATCCTTGTCCTATCCATCCACCACGGCCAAAGGCCATTAATGATTGAGTTAACTGATAACTTCGTCCGAAGGGATCTGCCCAAGGGTCTAAAAATCCAAATACCCGCGCCATTCGATACGGAGACGTTACAATCAAGGCAACAATAACGGCTAATAATGAAATACCAATACCAATAAAAGATATCAATTTGGCATCGGCTATAAACAGCATGCCCATCATGACGACAACAATAACAACGGTTGAGCCTAGATCGGGCTGCAGCATTAGTAAAAAAGCAAAAACAGACAGTATCACTAACGGCTTAATAAACCCTTTAATTGTATCAACCACTTCTTCTTGGCGTCTCACTAAATAACTCGCCAAAAACAAAATAATAGCGAGCTTTGAAAACTCAGAGGGCTGAACATTTAAAATGCCAAAACGTAACCAACGGTGCGATCCATTTACCTCGGTACCAATCACTAAGACCGCAATTAGCCCTACAAAGGCTAAAAACAATATTAACCCTTGCTGTGTATACCAACGTTTTATTGGCACACAGACCACCGCACCAATAAACCCTAAGCAAATGACCACATAAACTAAATGACGCTTAAGGAAACGAAATGGATCATCTGACATTGCAATTCCTTCCGGCATAGAAGCCGATGCAACAATCACGAGTCCAATAGACATTAATGCAAATACAATAACCAATAACTGACGATCATAGGGTTGATCGATAGGAGTTCCTTTAAATCTTTTTTTTAACCTATTCACTCACATCACCCGCTGAGCTTGCCGACTTTAATAACGACACTAACTGTCTTAGATGATCACCACGAGCCATAAAATTTGGATACATATCTAAACTAGCACAGGCAGGGGTTAAAATAGCCAAATCACCAGATACGGCCTGTGAAGCAATTAATTCAACAGCCTGGTCTAAATTTTCGACCTGTTTTGAACGTGGATCAACGGCAGCTATTTGCTTCCCATCTTTACCGAAACACACAATCAACCCCGTAATATGATTTAACACATCACTTAACTCAGTAAAATCTGCACCTTTTCCTTCACCACCTAAAATAACATGCACATTGCCACTAATTGTTTCTTGTAATCCCGTCAGTGCCGCTAACGTCGCACCAACATTGGTCGCTTTAGAGTCATTAATCCAACGAACTCCATTCACTTCATCAATAAACTCACAACGATGCGCTAAACCACCATATTGTTGTAATGTACGCAACATCGCCTGCTGTTCAATATTGACAGCATCACCCAATGCCAAAGCGGCTAACGCATTCATCCAATTATGCTTACCACTTAATTTCAATTGTTCAACGGGTAAAAGCACTTCGCCTTCTTTCGCTAAACAATTTCCCAATTGAGGATCTTCAATTAATCCGTATTGCAGTTGATCAAATCCAAAACTAAAACAAGCTGGTGCACTTAGTTCTGGATAAGTTAAAGGATCATCACGATTCACTAATGCCAGTTCACATTGTTGGTAAACACGTTGTTTAGATTGCGCATAGTGTTGAAAAGATCGATAACGATTCATATGATCTTCACTGACATTTAAAATCGTCGCAACCGTCGCATTAAGAGAATGAGTCGTTTCCAACTGAAAACTAGATAACTCAAGAATATACAAATCGAGATCTGGTGATAATAAATCCAAGGCTGGTACCCCAATATTACCGCCTACACCGACTTTAATAGAGGCCTCTTTAGCCATTTCACCAAGTAAACTAGTGACTGTCGTTTTACCATTCGATCCAGTGATTGCAACCAATTTAGCATGGCGATATGCCGGCGTTTTTAACTGTCTAGCAAACAGTTCAATGTCACCAATAATTTCACAGCCTTGTTCTGCTGCAAATTGTAATGCAGGTGTCGATAACGCAATACCTGGACTCGAAATAATTAATGGAAAAGTTGCCAGTACTTCAGCTGACAAGGTACCTTTAACAAGTGCAACATGTTTAGGTAATTGCTCACAACCTGGCGGATTATCTCGCGTATCAAAGACGGTCACTTGATGACCTTCTTTTAATAGATAATTAACGCAGGACAACCCAGTTAGCCCGAGTCCTAAAACAGCAACTTGCTCATTTAACATGATTAACGAACCTTCAGTGTAACTAAACCGATCAATACCATTACAATTGTGATAATCCAAAATCGCACGATAACACGTGGCTCTGGCCACCCTTTTTTCTCATAGTGATGATGAATAGGTGCCATTCGGAAAATACGTTGCTTACGTAACTTATATGACCCAACTTGCAGAATCACCGAAAGGGTTTCAACCACAAAAATACTGCCCATAATAACTAATAATATTTCCTGTCTAACTAAGACGGCAATAACCCCTAATAAAGCCCCTAATGCTAAGGAACCCACATCGCCCATAAAGACTTGTGCTGGGTAAGTATTAAACCATAGAAACCCAAGACCAGCTCCGACGATAGTACCGCAAATAATCACCAATTCACTGGCTTTAGGAATATACGGAATATATAAATAATGTGCGTAGTTAACGTGACTAGTTAGGTAAGCAATCAACGCAAATGCAGCGGCAACCATCACGGTTGGCATAATCGCTAAACCATCAAGGCCATCGGTTAAGTTAACTGCATTACTACTACCTACTACGGTAAAGTAAACAAGGGGAATAAATAATAAACCAAGATACGGCATATATTCTTTAAAGAATGGCATAACGAAGGTTAATTCGGCTTGTGTTGTCGCTGTATAATAAAGTATAAATGCAATCACTAATGCACTAACTGACTGCCAGAAATACTTCCAACGCGCGATTAATCCATCGGGATGCTTTCGGATAACTTTGAGGTAATCATCCATAAAACCAATGGCGCCAAATGACAAAGTCGTAAATAAAATAATCCACACGTAATGATTATCTAAACGCGCCCATAATAAAGTAGACAAAGTGACCGCGCCAAGGATCATTATCCCGCCCATAGTCGGAGTGCCCGCCTTGCTTAAGTGTGACTCTGGTCCATCATTACGAATGACTTGACCAATCTGCATCGTTTGTAAATAACGAATCAATTTTGGACCAACCCATAATGAAAACGCTAACGCCGTTAACGCTGCCATAATGGTTCGGACAGACAGGTAGGTCAGAACATTAAGAAATGAAAAGTGACTTGAAAATAATTCGGCTAGCCAAACAATCATCGGATTTTCCCTATTTTATAACTGGTTTTTTCCTAATTACAATTGCAACTGCTTGATATAAGCAACAATTTCTTCCATTTTAGCGCCGCGAGATCCCTTAACTAAGATGGTTACTATTTTATTGTTTTGTAATAATGTATTTTGTAAATGGTCAATCAACTGCACTTTAGTCGCAAAATGTAATGATTCACCTGAGTTTTCTTGTTTAAAGGCTAATGATGTTTGTTTAGTTAATTCTCCAACGGTGAGCAGTCGTTCGATACCCTGCAGTGCAGCATATTTTCCAATTGCTTGATGTTCTTGTTCACTGTGCAAACCAAGTTCAGCCATATCGCCTAAAATCAATAGGCGTGAACCTGTATATTGAGCGAGCAAATCAATCGCAGCTTTCACTGAGGCCGAGTTAGCATTGTAAGTATCATCAATAACAGTCAGTAAATCATTAATATGCTCGCAGTTAACACGCCCAGCAACAGGTTCAACAGAATCCAATCCTGCTTTTATAATTGCTAATCCACAGCCAAGTGAAATAGCCATCGATGCAGCAGCTAATGCATTACTGATATTATGTTTACCCGGTAAATTTAAATGAATATCAGCAGTTTGATGAGACTGCTGATCACTTAAATTCAACGTGAAAATTGCTTTTCCAAGAGAATCAAAACGAATATCAGTCGGATAGATATTTGCTTGTTCACTAGGCTGCTGCGAAAAGGTCAGTATATTAACATTTAACTGTTTTAATTCATGTAAAAATTGCGTTGCAAAATCACTATCAAGATTCACGACTGCGGTACCACCCGATTTGATATTTCGCCAAATCTCTCCCTTCGCCTTCGCAACACCTTCAATTGAGCCAAACCCCTCTAAATGAGCAGGCATAACATTATTAATTAATGCCACATCAGGTTGGGCAAGACGCGATGTGTAATCTATTTCACCGATATGATTTGCACCTAACTCAACGACAGCAAATTTATTTTCATGGGTTAATCGTAATAGTGTTAATGGCAAACCAATATCATTATTAAAATTACCAGCCGTTGATAAGACTCCATTTTTAACCTGAGTTTGATAACGTAAAATATGACTTAATAATTCTTTTGTAGTGGTTTTACCATTGCTGCCCGTTATTGCAGCACATTTTAAATCTTTTATTTGTTGTTTAACAAAAGCGCCTAATTGACCTAAACCAATACGCGTATCATCCACCAATACATAGGGTAAGTTTGTCTCAACTTTTTGATGAACTAATAAGCTAACAGCCCCACTATTTTCAACCTGTTTAATAAATTGGTGCGCATCAAATTTTTCGCCCTGTAATGCAATGAACAAACAATCTGAGTCTATTTTTCGACTATCGGTAGACACACTTTTGATCGTGATAGATGATTGATTTGCATTAATTACTTCACCGCCAGTCGCTGTTGCTATTTCAGTCAAAGTCAACGGGATCATAAACAAGCCTCTTTATCTTTTTTATTATATTGCGCTTGCAATGTTGTTAATAATTCACGATCACTATAATGGATACGTGTTTCGCCGATAATTTGATAATCTTCGTGTCCTTTCCCCGCTAATAAAATAATATCCCCGGGTTGGCAGGTTGCTAATAAATGCATCACGGCTTCTTTGCGATCATTAATTTTGACCACTGCATCAGGACGTTTAAAACCAACCAAAATATCCTGCATAATAGCCTCCGCAGACTCAGTCCGTGGATTATCGTCAACTAGGACAACCATTTCAGCAAATAATTCAGCAATAATAGCCATTTCTGGTCGTTTACCTTTATCTCTATCGCCACCACAACCAAAAGCACAAATTACACGCCCTTTATCTTTGTGTTTTTGCAAAGCAGATAAGGCTTTTTCTAAGGCATCTGGCGTATGCGCATAATCGACTACAAAGGTAATATCAGCATCATCGAAATGATATTGTTCCATACGTCCCGGAACGCAAGTTAATTGAGGAAAAATATCGGTGAGTTGTTGCGTTGAAATACCTTCTAGTAATAATTGTGTCGCCACTGCAGCAAGATTATATACATTAAAATCACCGTAAAAAGGTGCACTAATATCACCCGCTCCCCAGCTAGAGTCAAAGGAAAAGAGAATTCCTTTTGCTTGGTAAGCTATATGGTTAATTTGTAAAAAAGTACTTGCCTGTTGTTGCGCATTTTGGCCATATACAACCGCATCGGGAAATTCTTTTATCCAATCAATACCGGTCTCGTCGTCTCCATTAATGATACGATGATTTAACGGAAACTCTTTAAACAAACGTTTTTTAGCATCGGCATAGCACGCCATGGTGCCATGATAATCTAGATGGTCTCGACTAAGATTAGTAAAAATAGCGCTATGAAAAGGTAATGCTTTAACACGGCCTTGGCTTAAGCCATGTGAAGAAACTTCCATCACCGTATAATCGACCTGATGCTGAATTTGATAATCAAATAATTCAGAGAAAACTGAAATACCATCTAACGTTGTATTAAGACTACTTTTTAACTGACCAAAGACACCATTTCCAATGGTCCCCATTTGTGCGCATCGTTTACCTAATAAAGTAAAACAATTGGCTAACAAGGTCGCAATCGTGGTTTTACCATTAGTACCAGTAACCGCAATAACTTTATGGAGATCATGATGAGGGAAATAAAAGGCATAAGCTAAAGCACTTAAAATCGTCGATAATTGATAAAACTCGATAATCGGTACATTACCTTTATAAGTAATAGCCCCATGTTGTGATTCAATGGTTGTTTCCGATAAAACCGCTACAGCACCTTGACTAATTGCTTTATCAATAAAAATTCGACCATCTAATAAAGCGCCCTGTAAGGCAACAAATAAATCTCCTTCGACTATTTGACGACTATCTAAATTAATCCCTGTTAGATTAACTTCCTTAATATCAACTACTAACCAAGTGGTTAGTAGTTGTTGTAATGAGGTCGATAGTAAAGGAGTGGCCATTATTAATTGGACTCCAATAAGGTATAACGTTCGTTTTCATCATCGGGCATCACATGGCTCAACAATAAACTGCTTTTCATAACGGCCGAGAAGACAGGAGCAGCAACATCACCTGCATAATAACGATCTCCTTGAGGTTCATTAATCATCACCGCAATAGCAAATCGAGGGTTAGTAATTGGCGCAAGTCCTGCAAATACAGCAACATAATCATCGCCATATCCACCCGCTTCCGCTTTACGCGAGGTTCCTGTTTTACCCGCGATGCGATAACCTTCTACTTTCGCTTTTGGTGCAGTCCCGCCTTTCTCGCTCACGCCTTCCATCATATCAACGACCTCATAGGCCACATTTTTAGGAATAACTTGGCGTCCCGGCAGTGGTTTATTATTTTTCAAAATAGAAAGAGGATATTCAACCCCACCGCTTCCTAATATTGCATAGGCTTTTGCCAATTGTAATGTCGTTGTCGTAATCCCATAACCAAAGGACATTGTTGCTAACTCAAAATCAGACCAACGATGGCGAATCGGCATACGCCCTACACTTTCGCCAGTTAGTGCAATACCGGTATCATTACCAAATCCAAAATTAGCAAAAGTTTGCTGCAATTGTTCTGGTTTCAGACGTAACGCTAATTTACTAACACCAATATTACTGGATTTTTTTAGGATCATGGCAAGATCAATTTTGCCTAAATTGTGTCCATCACGTACTCGACGCCCACCTAATGTCATCCAACCAGGTGAAGTATCAATCACTTCATCGACATCGGTTTTTTTATAAATTAATGCGCTTGAAACCACTAACGGCTTAACCGTTGAACCAGGCTCAAAGGTATCAGTAATCGCACGATTTCTTAATTTATAAGGTTGATATTGAGTACGATCATTCGGATTAAATGAAGGATAGTTGGCCATCGCATAGATCTCACCAGTATTGACATCCAATACAACAACGGATCCCGAAGTGGCATCGTTCATTTTCACGGCACGTTTTAGTTGGCTATAGGCGACGGCTTGAATACGTTGATCAATACTTAACTGCAGATTTCCTGCTGCTTTCTTTTCTTTAAGCACTTCAACATTATCAATAACATTACCTAACCTATCTTTACGGACTGTTTTCTTACCCGTTTGTCCCTGCAGATAGTTGTTATAGCTTTTCTCAATACCTTCGATACCTTGAGAATCAAGATCGGTTAAACCAAGAATATTCGCATTGATTTCTCCCGTCGGATAATAACGATGGGATTCAAGTTGTTTAGCAATGCCCGGTAGTTTTAATTCTTTAATATAATCAACAATCGATGGATTTACTTGTCGCTTTAAATACGCAAAACGACTATTTGGCTTTTTAATAATATCAACTAAATTTTCAATAGGAATATCTAGCACTTCAGACAATGCTGACCATTTTTTAGATTTATAAAAAGACAGCTTAGTATACTGTTCTTTACCGGTACGTTTATTTACTTCTAAGCTATCGGTCAGCTCCTGATCAGAAAAAGCAAAGGTTTGCTTCACTATTTTAGGATCAACCCAAATAGCATAGGCTGGTACACTAATAGCCAGTTCTTCACCATTACGATCAGAGATATTACCGCGATGAGCAACCGATTCAGTAACACGCAGGCTTCGCTTATCCGCTTCCCCAGATAAATACTCAGGTTCAATGATTTGCAAATAAGCTAATCGACTGATCAGTAATCCACCAATCAGCAAAATCGTTAACGACACAAAAACATAACGCCACTGAGAAAAATTCCGATAAACCTTTTTCTTTTTGATCTGCGAACTCTTTCTAGAGTTACTTAAATTCCGTTTCATTTTTTTCATGGAAGTTCCACTAGTACACTATTCTTTGCTGTCGGCTGTGACATCGACAACTGTTTAGTTGCAATACGTCTTATTCGACTATGTTCATCGAGCGTATTTTCTTCTATTAATAAATTACGTATTTCAATCGATAAATTATCTTTCAATTGAGATAAATGTTCTTTTTTAGTAACCAATTCACGGGTTTGATGGGTGATATAAATATTAAATACCGCACTCAATAAAATAATCAGTACCAACAACACTGAAAATGCGTTGCGACGTAAATCCCCGATAATTAAAAGCAATAAATGGTCAGGTTGATTAGCCAATTTACTACGCCTCCGGCTCGGCTATTTTTTCAGCCACCCGCAAGACAGAACTACGAGCACGTGCATTATCACTAATTTCCTTAGCACTTGGTTTTAATGCTTTCCCTAGGGCTTTTAGGGTTTTACCGTGCATCATTTGCGCTTCAGTTAAAGGCAGACCTGGTGGATATTCCTGACCTTTTTCCTGCTTACGAATAAAGCGTTTAACGATCCGATCTTCTAAAGAATGAAAACTGATCACCGAAAGATGCCCGCCAATTGCCAGAACCTGCAAAGCACCGTCTAATACTTTATGGATCTCATCTAATTCACTGTTAACATAAATCCGAATAGCCTGAAAACTACGCGTTGCTGGATGCTTTTTCTTTTCACGTTTTGGGCATATCCGTTCGATAAGTTGCGCTAATTGTAATGTCCGCTCAAAGGGTTTTTCGTCACGATCTGCAACAATCGCCCGCGCGATACGATAGGCGAATTTTTCTTCACCAAAGGTTTTTAACACCCAACCAATTTCGTCCACATCTGCTTTGGCTAACCATTTAGCCGCGCTGATTCCAGAAGTAGGATCCATACGCATATCTAACGGACCGTCACGCATAAAACTAAAGCCACGCTCTGCATCATCTAATTGTGGAGATGACACGCCAAGATCTAATAAAACGCCATCAACTTGTCCGATCAAATCCATTTCAGCCATATAATCAGCTAATCCAGAAAAAGGACCATGCACAATTTGAAAGCGCGAGTCTTCTTTCATTAATGTTTCAGCCGTTGCAATAGCACGAGGATCTCGATCAATCGCAATTAAACGACCGTTTTCACCCAACTGTTTTAAAATATGTCGAGAATGACCACCGCGGCCAAAGGTACCGTCAACGTAAAGGCCGTCTTTTTTAATTGCTAATCCATTCACCGCTTCGTCGAGCAGAACCGTTATATGTTCAGTCATTACAGAGAAAACCCCTTCAATCGTTCGCTTAATTCGTCACCCGTAGGTAAACCTTGCAATAAATCCTGCTCAACTTGTTGATGCCAGAGTTCTTCATTCCAAAGTTCAAATTTATTTAATTGTCCTACGAGCATTGCTTTTTTCTCTAACTTCGCATGTTGTCTTAATGTCGGAGCGATCAGGGTTCGACCACCTTTATCTAATTCTGTTTCCGATGCATAACCCAAAATTAATCGCTGAAGGCGCCGTTCCTGTGGATCCGTCGTCGATAATCCACGTAATTTATTTTCTATTAATAACCATTCATTTAATGGATATAACAATAAACATGGCGACTGAAGATCAATGGTGCAGACAAATTGACCCCGGCAAGTCTCCGCCAACCATTCACGATAACGTGTCGGTATAGCTATCCTTCCCTTTGTATCAAGATTTATTGCACTTGCACCACGCAGCATAAAAACAAGATCCAGGATCAATTCGATCAATTAATAGGTTTATTTTGGAAAAAAGATCCACTTTTAGACACTTTTTCCCACTTTAGTACAGGAAGTCTAATAAAGTGGCTAATTTTTGCAAGCAATCAATTTCTATTTTTAAGTTTTTCTTCACATAAAGAGGATCTAGGTGTTTATTTTTCGAAAAAATGCTCTAAAGAAGGTAAAATATGAATTTATTATCAATTATGGTCAGACAGAGTTAGCCCATGCTATACTCGCCCGCTATAAAATTTTTTATTAATTTATTAAAGGAAAGTCCTTTGCAAGACCAACAATTAAAACAATTTGTGCTACAACAATTAGAAGATATGAAAGCCAAAGATATTACTGTCATCGATGTATCTGATTCCTCGGATGTAACTGATACAATGATTATCTGCACGGGTAACTCTAAACGTCATGTACGTTCTGTTGCTGAGCAAACTGCATTGGCAGCAAAAAAAGAAGGCGAATCACCACTGGGCATCGAAGGTTTAGAAGGCAGTGAGTGGGTATTACTGGATCTCGGTAATATTGTTGTTCACGTTATGCAAGATGAAACACGTCAGTTTTATCAACTTGAAAAACTGTGGGAACAATCTGCGTAATGAAGATTCAATTAATCGCAGTCGGCACTAAAATGCCCGACTGGGTTGAAAAAGGATATCAAGAATACGCTCGACGTTTTCCTAATGAAATGCACCTTGAGCTAGTTGAAATCCCAGCAGGAAAGCGCGGTAAAAATGCAGATATAAAGCGTATCTTAAAAAAAGAAGGTGAGCTTACTCTTGCTGCTATTCCAAAGGGCAATAAGATCGTGACTTTAGAAGTCACGGGAAAACCTTGGACTACTGGGCAACTGGCTAAAGAAATGAAAAAATGGCAGCTAGAAGCAAGAAATATTAGTTTGCTGATTGGTGGGCCAGAGGGATTAGCCTCAGAATGTATCGCAAAATCAGAACAGCGTTGGTCTCTTTCTGCGTTAACATTACCCCATCCTCTGGTGCGTATTATTACTGCAGAAAGCCTCTATCGAGCTTACACATTAACCATCAATCATCCTTACCATCGGGAATAAACGGTGATTAAAAAGCGTGAAAGTATAAGAAATCATTCGGCTGAATCTAACCTTTTTATGCGCCGAACATTGGTTGTTTTCATTGCAATATTAATAGCGATTGGTATTTTAATAAGCAACCTTTATTACCTTCAAATATCTTCCTTTGAGAAATACCAGACGCGCTCTAATGCAAACCGTATTAGTGTTCAGACAGTCCCACCGAATCGTGGATTAATCTATGATCGAAATGGTATCATTCTCGCAGAAAACCGCCCTGTTTACAGCTTACAAGTTATTGTTAATAAAACAAAAAATTTAGAACAAGATATTAAAGGACTTCGCAAATTATTATCTTTAACCGAACAGGAAGTCACTAATTTTTACGAGAAGAAAAAATATACACGTTCATTTAAACCGATCATTATTCGCGATAATTTAACGTCACAGGAAGTCGCTGAATTTACGGTGAACCAACATAAATATAAAGGGTTTTCGATTCAAGCAAGCCTAAGACGCTTTTATCCTTTTGGTGATGCTTTTACTCATGTACTTGGTTATATCGCGAAAATCAATACCAGTGACCTACAGAAAATAGATCAACGCGGTGAAACGGCACGTTATCGCGGCACTAATTATATTGGTAAATTAGGCATCGAAAAATACTATGAAGATCTACTGCATGGAGAACCGGGTCAACGCCAAGTTGAAGTTGATAGTTGGGGACGTGTCATTCGTACTCTTAGCTTTACTCCACCAGTGCCAGGTAAAGATCTCAAACTTAATATTGATATTCAATTACAAATTAAAGCGCAACAATTACTAGGAACTAATCGCGGAAGTATTATTGCAATGAATGCAAAAACCGGCGGAATTTTAGCATTAGTTTCCAATCCGAGTTACGATCCCAACCTATTTGTAAAAGGGATCAGCACTAAACAATATCAAGCGCTTCTACAATCAACGGATCGCCCACTAATTAATCGCACCACACAAGGTCGTTACCCCCCAGCGTCAACCATTAAGCCACAGATGGCATTATTAGCGTTAGATACCGAAGTTATCACCGAAGATACCGTGATATTTGATCCGGGTTGGTGGCAGGTGCCAGGCAGTAAACGTCGTTTCCGAGACTGGAAACGATGGGGACATGGCAAGGTTGATGTAACGCTTGCCATTGAACAAAGCTGTGATACATTTTTTTACGATAGTGCTTACAAAGTAGGTATTGATCGTATTAACCCATTTATGGAGCAATTTGGATTTGGCGAATACAGCGGCTTAGATATTGGTGAAGAAACAAAAGCGATTATGCCTTCTCGGGAGTGGAAAAAAGCACGTTTCAAACAACCTTGGTACGATGGCGATACAATATCAATTGGTATTGGGCAAGGATACTGGACAGTGACGCCAATCCAATTAACTAAAGCAACGGCTATTTTAGCTCGTCGCGGGGAAATCATTGAACCGCGTATATTAAATTCGATTAGTTCTGCTAATGGTGAATTTATTCCCGAAGCTAAACCTGCTGAAAAAACAATTAAGTTAAAAGATGACCATTATTGGGACATCGCATTAAATGGGATGTACGGTGTTACTAGTCGACGCAATGGTACAGCACATCGCGCATTTGAAAACACTTCATACTCTGTTGCTGGGAAATCAGGTACAGCACAGGTGATTAATATGAAAGAAGATGAAAAATATGACGCAAGTAAATTAAAAGAGAGTCATCGTGACAATGCAATGTTTGTTGCCTTTGCCCCCTATGAATCCCCAGAGTTAGTCACAACTGTTGTCCTAGAAAATGCAGGGGGAGGAAGCTCTAACGCAGCACCAATCGCACGAGCAATCCTTGATGAATATTTTGATCACATTGTTCCAGCTTCCACTGAAACAGCAGCAGGAAATTAGTCATGGATAATACCCAGGTACATAAAAATATTTTTTACCGCATCCACCTTGATCCATTTTTATTAATCGGTATTTTTGCATTAATGGGATTAAGTTTAACGGTACTTTATTCCGTTGGTGGATACGATATGGTTATCAGACAATCGATTCGCCTTGCTATCGCATTAGCTGCAATGATTATCTTCGCACAAATACCGCCTGAAATGTACCAACGTTGGACACCTATTGTCTTTGTGATCAGCGTACTAATGCTAATCGCCGTATTAGTCGTTGGGCACACGGGAAAAGGTGCACAACGCTGGTTAGACCTTGGTGTGACCAAGTTTCAACCGTCGGAAATAACCAAATTAATCATGCCCTTTATGGTGGCTTATTATATAAGTCAATTTACCTTACCACCTAAAATTAAAGATATTTTCATCGCACTGCTCATTGTTATTATTCCAACCTTGTTAATCGCGAAGCAACCTGATCTGGGCACCGCAATATTAATTGCTTCATCGGGAATTTTTGTGTTGTTTCTTTCGGGTATATCTTGGCTATACATTACAATTTCAATCGGTGGATTATTAGCCTTTATTCCTGTTTTATGGTTTTATCTGATGCATGATTACCAGCGAGGACGAGTGTTAACCCTACTTAATCCTGAGGCCGATCCACTTGGCGCAGGTTATCATATCATTCAATCTAAAATAGCGATCGGTTCAGGTGGTTTATGGGGTAAAGGTTGGCTCCAAGGGACACAATCACAACTTGAATTTCTACCAGAACGACATACGGATTTTATTTTTTCAGTCTTTTCTGAAGAATTTGGGTTTATTGGCATTATTTTATTACTAACCATTTACCTGTACATTATTACCCGAGGTCTATGGATTGCAAACCAAGCACAAGATGCCTTTACTAAATTAGTGGCGGGCAGCATCACTTTAACCTTTTTTGTCTATGTATTAGTCAATATCGGTATGGTAAGTGGTTTATTACCCGTTGTTGGTGTTCCATTACCGTTAATTAGTTTTGGTGGTACATCAATAGTAACTTTATTAGCCGGATTTGGTGTATTAATGTCAATTGATACCCATAAACGCTTCAACAGACATTAAAGAGACAGGTTCAATAATGCATAGCAAATATAAATTCACGACATTATTACTCACCTTCTTCGTTGCAGGTTGTAGTTCTTCTGATAGTCGATACGATATCAAAAATGACCATACACCCGACAACGTTCCGCCACTTGCACATATTGAAGATGCAACACCCCATTTCGAACCATACTCACGTGGTGGAAATAAAAACTACACGGTGCGTGGTGTTAATTACAAAGTCTATAAGGATATTGATAAATTTAGCGAAACTGGATACGCTTCTTGGTACGGTAATAAATTTCATGGACACCTGACATCCAACGGCGAGCGTTATAATATGTTTGCCATGAGTGGTGCTCATAAAAATCTACCACTTCCGAGCTATGTAAAAGTCACTAATCTTGAAAATAACAAACAAGTCATTGTCCGCGTTAATGACCGAGGCCCCTTTCACCAAGGACGCATCATTGATCTTTCCTACGCTGCTGCATATAAGTTAGATATGCTTAAGGCGGGGACGGCTAAGGTAAAAATAGAACTGATTAAACCATCAGCCAATACCGCTAAAGTTAAACCCATTACCACGAATTACTATATCCAGTATTTGGTAACATCGGTCTATCAAAAAGCGCAGCAGTTAAATGCAACTAACACCAAGAAATTTCAAACAAAGGGATTGTTTATCGAAGATAATAATCACTACAAAATGCGTTTGGGGCCTATTAATAATGAAACAGATGTGCAGGCATTGTTACTAAAAGTTAAACAACAATATCCAAATGCCTATGTTATATCTGCGAAAATAAAATAGAATAACGGGGAAATATCGCTTTCCCCATTTTTATACTTAAAATTTTAATTCAAGTTTATTCACATCAAACTTCATCTGTCTAAATAACGTTTTTGCATGGATACGACTTTCTTCGTCAAACTTAACCCCATATTTCGCGTAGTGCATCGAACACTGTAAATTACAGACCACGCCAGAAAGGGGTAAAGCCTGCAGAACAGACTTTTTGGGGGCAATAATTCGAATTGAAACACGTTGTCCAATTTCAACTGGTTTTGCTAAAGGACTTGTCGTAAAACGACACCCTCCTTTAGAAAGATCACGCAACTGACATTCCAGCTTCAAGTATTCAGTAAACATTTGCGCTCTTAGATTCACATCATATCGAGGATCTTCACGCAATTGGGTTATTTTCATCGAACTGGGTAGAGAAACCATCAACATCGCAATGGGTTTTAACATCACATTTATGACTTGACAACGAAAGCGAATAACGGCCCCTTCCCCTTTCGTGGAAACGGCTTTAATATCCATACTAAAGCCTTCTTGAAAAAAATAATCAAGGTCATCATTAGGGATCTGCGGTAACTCAAGTAGCAGAAAATTATCGGAGTGGCGACCAATAAACTTGGTTTTTCCAATATATCGGGTACCAATTGGCGTGACTAAATCAATAATAAACTCACTACTATGGCTAACCATATCTATCGCATCACTACTATTAATAGTGCTTTCAATACCCGCGACAGGAAGTTCATTACTAATATCGATACGGTCTTCATATTTTGTTATGTAGTTTTCAGCTCGGCTCACATTGATTCCATTTTAATAAAATGCTTTACATACCCATTACCATCCAATATGCAAAGAATAATAATAAAACGAGCAAATGAAAATGAATTATTCACTATAAAAACAAAAATTGAAAAAGTTTTCTGTCGTAATTCGCAACTATTACTTTTCATACCAACCTAGATCAAATAATTTATCGCGAATTTTCCAGAAACGTCCAACTTTATTCGCAATAATAATTTCAGGGTGACGAAACCGGTGTTCATAGCGAATGACTTTAGTCGGCGCCGTTACGTCAAAGGGGCGATGACGATCAATTAAATGAGGCATCACAAAAAATGTAATAAAATCTTGTTTTTGTCGCTTTCCCGATAGTGGCCAAACTTCATTAATTTGATTGTCTTGATCGCCGAAATAGATCACCTTGAGTTGCGGTTTATCAAACTTATTTTTTCCCGCTTCTAATTGCATCGCGGTGCAATTCATAATCATCGCATCTTTAAGTTGCATCGCCTCACGTAATTTTTTATCGGGATCAACCATCACTGCATCACATTGATGGCAACGACGTGCTGCAATATCGTTATCAGCCCCACATTGTTCACAAAACTTAGCACGGAAACGATAACCACAATGAGTTCGCTCACCCTGTCCATTTTCAGAATAGCCCTGACATTGACGGCCATAGTGTTCAATAACAAACCCAGCAGGATCGAGTTTTCCCCAAAAATTATTATTAAAATGACAAACAGGACAAGGAATAGTCACAATTTCACTGTCACTATCGGGTTTTGGATCGCCGACTTCAGGTTGAAACAAATCATAATTGTTGCCAGCAAACTCCATCACTAAACAATCTTTTTTCCCCTCGAATAAGCGTAATCCTCGGCCAACTATTTGTTGATAAAGGCTAATCGATTCAGTTGGACGCAAAATAGCAATTAAGTCGACATGTGGTGCATCAAAACCCGTTGTTAACACTGACACATTCACCAGATATTTTATTTGTTGTTCTTTAAATTGGTTAATAATGCGAGCGCGTTCCGGCAAGGGTGTATCAGCAATAACAAGCGCTGCACTTTCATTGGACAAATAGCCCATTATCTCCTGTGCATGATTCACCGTTGAAGCAAAAATCATCACCCCACGCCTATCTTTTGCAGTGTTAATGACTTGTTCAATAATCTGAGGTGTTGCACGCTTAGATTTATCGATCACCTGCTGAAGATCCGTTTCGCGATAATAACCTGAAGCCGAGGTTCGTACACCTGAAAAATCGTATCCCAATATTGCCATATCCATGACCTTAGGTTCCGTCAAGTAATGCTCATCCAGTAGGAAACGGATCGGTAGATCAAAGATACAATCACGGAAAAATCGAGGTTGTTCTGAGCGAACTTGCCCACGCGTGTGGTATTGATAAATCCAACCAAGTCCCAATCGATAAGGTGTTGCCGTTAATCCTAATATTTTAATATCAGGATTAACTGTCTTTAAATGACTAATTACGCGCTGATAACTGCTATTTTTATCTTCGGGGACACGATGGCATTCATCAATAACCACCAAGGAAAATGGATCATTAAAATGCTGTAATCCATTAACAATGGATTGTACCGACGCAAACACAACCTGCTGTTGATTTTCTTTTCTCCCCAGCCCAGCAGAATAAATCGATGCTTTCACGCCATAACTTTCATACTTCTGATGATTCTGCTCAACCAATTCTTTAACGTGTGCTAACACCAATACTCGGCCTCGCGCAATACGTGCTAATTCAGCAATAATAAGGCTTTTTCCTGCGCCAGTAGAAAGTGCTAACACTGCGGGAGAAGAATGCTTACGGAAGTAGTGTATCGTCGCATTTACACTGTCACGTTGATAAGGTCGAAGAGTATACATAGTAAGAGATAATTAATAAGTTAATTAAACAGATATAAAAAAGGAGATACCAATGGCTCTCCCTTTAATTATCAAACAAGTCGAAAAGAATAATTTATGCCAATTCTTTTTTCACTGAACGAATAAAAGCTTGCGGGTTATTTAATGCAATGGAATGGTCTAATAATAGTGCTTTATCTTCGTGGGTTAACAACAAAGCCGGAAATGCATTGGTCCCCATAAATTTTTGCAGTTCAGCAATATCCGATAGCACATATTCCGATTCACGCGTTAATACTTCATTGAAGACTTTATTTGGCGGTGAAAGCTTTAACTCATCGATAATTGCCATAAAATCATGTTTGCAACCTAGTGGGTTTCCATCAATAAAATGTGCTTTTTGAATAGCATTCAATACGGGTAACACTTTATCCGGTTGTTTATTTTCCAACCAAGTCATTAAATTAGCCGTCATTATTGCGTTTTTAGGACTATCGACAAAACGTTTATATTCTTTACCAAATTTTACATTGCTTTTCTTTACTACTTCATCAACAACACTTTTACCTACACTGCTATTACCATCATAATATGCGCAATGCCAATAATGTATTTCTATCTCAGGGCAATCTTCAGCAAGTTGATTGACCAATACATTGGCTGCATAACTCCACGGACAATGAGAGTCGTAAATAAAATATAGTTCCGGGGTCATTCGTCTTTCCTTTTCTAACATACTTTTAAAATTATAACGTTCAGGGTTATTCGCCTGCAATTTTCATCTGTTTAATTAAAATTGAACCTGTTTTTAAACTACTACGAGGATCAACATCGTTACCAATTGCACTAATATTCATAAACATTTCTTTTAAATTACCTGCAATGGTAATTTCGTGAACTGGGTAGGCAATCACCCCATTTTCAATCCAAAAACCAGCAGCACCACGAGAGTAATCGCCGGTCACCATATTAACGCCCTGACCCATTAGCTCTGTAACAAATAAACCGTTGCCCATCTCCTTGAACAGCCCAGTTAAATCCATGCCACTATCTTTAATAAACCAATTATGGATACCACCAGTATGCCCTGTGCTTTTCATACCTAATTTACGCGCTGCATATCCAGTTAATAAATAGGTTTGTAAAACACCGTCTTCGATAATATGACGATCAATCGTTTTACTCCCTTCTAAATCATAAGGCGAACTTGCAATACCTTTAACAATATGTGGTTTTTCAGCAATATTTAACCAATTAGGAAAAATCTGCGTATCTAAACTATCCAATAAAAAACTAGATTTTTTATACAAACTTGTTCCACTAATTGCCCCGACTAAATGGCCAAATAAACCCGTTGCCACTTCAGGAGCAAAAATAACTGGTGCCTGTTGAGTCTGAATTTTTTTAGCGCCTAATCGCTGAATAGTTCGTTTAACAGCTTCATCAGCCACCCATTTAGGCGAGAATAAATCATCCATATCTCGCGCACTGGTATAGCTATAATCACGTTGCATATCATCGTCTTGTTGACCAATCAACATACAACTTAAACTGTGGCGACTACTTGCATAACTATCAAGAAAGCCATGAGTATTCCCATAAACTTTAATACTTGAATGACTATTTACGCCGGCACCATCGGAATTGACGATACGCTTATCGCTACTTAATGCAATATCTTCACATTGCTTTGCGATATCGAGTAATTGATCCGTAGTATGCTGGCTTGGGTGATATAAATCTAAATCGAGGGGATTTGTTTCTAATAATTCAGCATCGAGTAAACCCGCGAAATTGTCTTGGCTTGTATATTTAGCAATATCAACGGCAGCTTTTACAGTGGCATGAATCGCTTCAGAACTTAAATCAGCTGTTGAAGCACTTCCTTTACAATGATTGCTATAAACACTAATCCCCATCACGCCATCACGATTGAACTCAATATTCTCGACTTCACCTAAACGAGTATTAACAGAAATTCCCGAACTTTTGGTTAATGCAACTTCGGCTTGATCAACACCTAATTGTTTGGCGATAGTTAATGCGTCATGTACTGCATTTTCAAGTTGTTTTTTCTGTTCAATCATAAATAAAACACCACTGAGATAAAAAATTGAAGGCAAAGAATAACATGCTTTAAGGCAAGCTTCTGCTTAAGATGTTATGATGCAAACAATTATACGCGAATTACTGATCATCAAGCTAGGTGTATTGATAAAATCACCAGGTAAGATGTTATATCGCGCTATTTTATTATTTAATTTACATTGCTAAAGAGCCCTATGAATAACAAAGTTGAACAAGAGACTGATGAAGAGATCAGTAAATCACAAATTAAACGTGAAGCAGAAGCCCTCAAGCTAATCGGTCGTCAATTGGTAGAATTGAGTAAAAAACAACTAGCACAAATTCCTGCGAGCGAATCACTGTTTCATGCAATCTCCGTCGCCCATAAAATTCAAAACAAGAATGAAGCGCTTCGTCGTCAAATTCAATACATTGGTAAAGTGCTTCGCACAGAAGATATAGATGCGATCACGGCAACCCTTGATAAATTAAATAATAAACATCAACAATTAACTCATGCAACACAACGTTTGGAACAGCTAAGAGATCAGTTAATCGAGCAAGGTGATCCTAAAATCAATGAATTATTAGCTGAATTCCCTGTGCTAGAAAGACAAAAAATACGTCAGCTTGTACGCCAAGCTAATAAAGAAAAGCAGCAGGAAAAACCGGCTAAAGCGGCTAAAGATTTATTTACCTATTTAAAACCCATTTGTTTATAAAAACTATTGAGAGACATGATGCCAGATAATCAACAAGTGTTAGCTGCTTTTTTAGCGGAAGTAAAACCAACCCAACAACTATGGGCTTTACAAGATAAAGAAAGTGAAGACTGGGTCGTACTCGATTCTCTCCGCTATGAAGAAACCGAAGTAATGCCACTTTGGTCTAACCAAGCACTTGCTGCAAAACACTGTACTGAAGAATGGGCTGAATATATTGCAGCACCGATTTCATTAGCCGACTGGCTAGAATTTTGGGTTGAGGACTTACTTGCAGATAATATTATTCTGGGTATTAACTGGGAAGGTCAAGCAGATGATTTAGAAATAGGATTACCAGAACTCACTGAATCATTTGTTGATATTGAAGATTTAAAGTCTTAATTACACCACTAAATACATGGCGAACTTCACAATACAAACATGAAGTTCGCTATCATTAACCATTGCCTTTTATTAATTAACCTCAGGTTTTGATAATAGCAGCGAAATAAACCTAAGTATCGATCACTTAAAAATATATCATACAGTGCTGTTAGTTAGTTCCACCAACGGTTAATTGATCGATTTTTAAGGAAGGTTGACCTACTCCAACGGGTACACTTTGCCCTTCTTTACCACAAACGCCAACTCCCGAATCTAAGCACATATTATTAGCGACCATAGAAATTTGCTTCATTGCATCAAAACCATTACCAATCAATGTTGCGCCTTTAATCGGAGCGGTAATTTTTCCGTCTTCAATCAAGTACGCTTCAGACGCAGAGAATACAAATTTACCTGAAGTAATATCAACCTGACCTCCACCAAAATTAGGTGCATAAATACCTTTTTTAACACTCGCAATTAATTCTTCATGCTCACTCTCACCGTTCAGCATAAATGTATTGGTCATTCGTGGCATCGGTAAATGTGCATAGGATTCACGACGCGCATTCCCCGTCGACGCAACGCCCATTAGACGTGCATTTAACTTGTCCTGCATATAACCTTTTAAGATGCCATTTTCGATTAAGACACTGCGCTGCCCTGGTGTGCCTTCATCGTCAATATTTAATGATCCGCGACGATCTTTAATGGTCGCATCATCAATAATAGTACAATGTTTAGACGCAACCTGTTGACCAACACAACCTGAATAGGAAGAAGAACCTTTACGATTAAAATCACCTTCTAAACCATGCCCTACCGCCTCATGCAATAACACGCCAGGCCAACCCGCACCAACAATAACTGGCATTGTTCCAGCAGGTGCATCGATGGCATCTATATTAACAACGGCTTGACGAACTGCTTCACGTGCATAGGCAAATGCTTTTGCTTCACCTTCTTGCGTATCGGTAAAGTAATCGAGATCAAAACGACCACCACCGCCAGCACCACCACGTTCACGCTTGCCTTGTTTTTCAATCAATACGGAACAATTAAAACGCACCAGTGGACGAATATCAGAAGCAAATGTCCCATCACTTGCTGCAACTAAAATTTCTTCATAAACGGCAGTTAATGAAACAGTCACTTCAGACACCAGTGGATCAAGTGCACGCGCAAATAGATCAACCTGTTTTAATAGTTCAATTTTTTTATCACGTGATAAACTGACCAGCGGATCGGCATCACCATAAATAATCGGTGTTGGTTTCGGTAAGAGTAATTTAACCTGCTTTTCTTGACCACTTTTAACAATACTACGCGCAGCATCTGCCGCTTGAGTGATCGCGCTTGCTGATATTTGATCAGAATAGGCAAAACCTGTTTTTTCACCCGAGACAGCACGAATGCCTACCCCTTTTTCGATATTATAACTACCGTCCTTAACAATCCCATTTTCTAACACCCAAGCTTCATTACGGCTTGATTGAAAATAAAAATCAGCATAATCCGTTTGTGGTGTACATATACGAGACAATTGTGATTCTATATCACTTATTTGCAATTGTGCCGGCGCTAAAAAGTGTTCACATACTTTATCGAAAGACATGCTTATTTCCTTTAAAATTTTCACTTGAGTGAATAATAGATAACAACTCGACTAAGGAGCTAAATCACTATAAAAACGATTGTGCAATGCAATCGGCATTGCTTGACGAATTTGATCGATACGTGTCTGATCATATTTTGCTTGAACATTGCCTTCGCCATATTTTAATTGTGACAGTATTTCCCCCCAGGGAGAAATAATCATTGAATGGCCAAAGGTTTCACGTCCACTTTCATGTTTTCCACCTTGATTTACAGCAACTACATAACATTGATTTTCAATGGCACGAGCCTGTAGCAAGGGTTGCCAATGTGCTTCACCGGTTTTATGCGTGAATGCAGCGGGAAGTAATAACACCTCAGCGCCTTCAGCACGCAATCGTTGAAATAAACCAGGGAAACGTAAATCATAACAAATAGCGAGTCCGACTTTAACAGACCGATAATCATCGCATTGCCAATCGAACAGAACATAATCTTGTCCAGGGATAAAGGTATCGGACTCACGATAACTTCCCTTTTCATCACCCACTAACGCATCAAAAAGATGAATTTTATGATAATGGCTAATTAATTTTCCCTGTGGAGAAAAGACTAACATAGTCGTAAATATTTTATCGGGTTGTTTGCTTTTTATCGGAAAACTACCACAAATTAAATAACACTCGTATTGCTTAGATAAATCCGCTAACTGTTGTTGATAATAACCTTTTCCCAGCTCTTCAGACACATTGAAATACCCGGCACGATCAGTAAAACTAATTGCATTTTCTGGCAATAAAATGAGCTGATTCTTGTATGGGTCAAGTTCAGTTAACAGTTTTTTAATGCGTGTGATATTAATATCCGCATCAGCCACACTTAACATTTGAATCGCAGATAACTGATTGACCATTATTTAATCCTCTGTTTTCTGATCTTTTAATTTATTAATTTCTTCAAGCACGGCACTGTTTTGTAATTTAACTTTACCCTTTTCTCTTCCGGTTAACTTAACAATTGGATTCATTAATGAACCGTGCACGGAAAAATCAACACGGATAACCGTTTCGACTACGGGCTCTAAAATTTTAGTTAAAAATAATACCGCAGCGCCGGTGAGTGGATTGATAGCAAAGGCGGTTAATACAGGCAAGCTTGATGTCACTGCTGGACTATAACTAAATTTGTAATTCGTTTCAGAGTTAGGAAGATCAATTAAACCACTCCCCACTATTTTTCCTGCGGACCCATCTAAATAAAAATCATCATTTTTGATAATGCCATCGGTAATTTTGCCCGATAAATTTAATTCTTCAAAATTAAAGCCTTTCTCAAAGATATTATCAAACTCTAGATTGATCGTATTACGAATGGCATTTAAGCTTAATAAACTTAATATTCTTGCACCATTATCATTCACTTCGGTCACTGAACCATTGGTTAAGGAGCCAGTAAATTGGCCGTTTAAAGACTCAAAGTTATATTGCCACGGCGCACCTAACCAATTGAGCGTCGCGTTTAATTCCCCTTTTTCTGACACAACGGGAGTACTATATCCAAAACGTTTAACAATATTATTGCTCTCATTTGACACTGAATTAACAAGAATATTAGTTCGTCGTTGATCCCAAACCCCAGAAAGATGAGTGAACTCGTCTTTGCCCCCAATATTTAAGTAATCAATATTTAAGTGTTTGCTATCCGGGTAAGCATGAAATTTTAATGGAGATAAATTCATCTGACCATAATGGCAGCTTGTACAAGTCGCCATAATTTCAGGATAAACATCCAATAAATTTTCTTTTTGTTTAAACCGCTCATTGCCTTGTGCCGCTATTAAGGATAAATCCATACTTTTAAAATCAAGTTTGGTAATATCAAGATCGAGTCGAGATGGCACGCCTTGGCGATACTCAATTTTTCCCTGAAGATTATTTGCATTTACCTGTGCATACCAGCGCTGATCATCTTTATCTGCTTTAATGTTTAAAGCTACAAAAGGCTGATTAAATATGGCCGCATGATTAACATCGACAAGGATTTCATCCAAACTCATATCCGGGAGGGAAATCTTCTTGGATGCATTCGAATTAACGGATAATTTGCGCCATAAACGATACCAATCTGTCATATCCAAGGTATCTAAATTAATGGCTAATTGATGTTTATTTTTATCGACATAATTTAATTCTTTATCACCGATATTAACCGCATAATAAGGAATACTAAGTTGTTTATCGTTATAATCAAGTTGCCCAACAAGGTCTAATTTATCTTTAATATTAACCTTCAAAGTGCTATCACGATCATTCGATGTCAGCAATACCGTCGTCGGCCAGGACTGCAATGCATTTTTATTGAAGGGAGCTGGAAGTTGACTCGTAACGCCTTGCGTAGCTGAATTAATCTCAATACGACTCTCATATCCCCCAGTCATATAATGTTTAAAATAAACATCCCCTGTCCAATCTAATTTACCCGATAAATTTAAACTCGCTAATTCAGGTACATTCTCCTGTAATTTTTGAAGATCCCACATACTATTGATATCAATATCAACTTGATAAGTTCTTTTTTTCTGCGCACTGGATGCTGAAAAACTTAATGGTTGTCCGAATAATTTAGCCTCTATCTTTTGGGCTGTTAAATTACCATTAGTAAAGCTCAGTTTTCCCTTTGCATTTTTAACCGGTAAGACAAGATCTTTTGTAATAACAACGTCAATATCATTATTTGTGAGTGCAATTTCAACCTGTGTTTGCCGGGCTTTTTTGCTTCGAACAAAGGGTAAAGTAATACTTAATTTACCTGCTACTTTATTTTTTACATTCAACACTTTGAGTGCTTGGCCAACACTTGTATTTAACGGTGTATTTATTAAATAGTTAGTAATTTTTTTAGCATCATCATTCACCTCACCGTCAATTCGTAAAAACCCCGTAGGATGTAAATGTGCAATTTTTGCCGTTAATTTACGAAGCTTGACATCCCCCAGATAAGCCCGGCGCGTATTGACATTCAAACTATCATTTTCGAATAATAAATCTGCATCTAAACGCGTTAAACCCGGCCATTTTTTATAAAAGTCATATTGCCCATTTCGCAATGGGACCCACGCTTGAAAAATACCATTATTATCCGAAAATGGATATTGATTGAGTCTGCCGTACCAAAGTACTTTCGCACCTTTGATACTGCCTTTTCTTAAGGTCGGTTGAAGGTAATTAAACAGCTTTTGATGTAGCGCCTTAATTGGATAATAATATTGAGCCTTTGAACCATCGTAAAATGACAGATAACTATAAAGACTCAAAAATGGACTTTGATCAACGACTGATTTATTCGGAATAGAAAGCGAAAATTGGGTAATGGCTTCTGCCTCTTCCGTTTTTAATATGCTTTGCTCACTAGAAAGGGTAAAGCCTTGATCAGAAACACGCCAGTCTAGGTCAATATGACCTTCTTCCACGGGCATTTCTCGACTAAACTGTTGATCGAAATAAATATTTTGTTTAGGCAACTGAATATTTAAAACACCTTCAGTCAGATTTCCCGCTAACGCAATATTCGCCTCACTTATACCAGGTATTTTACCTTTAGGCTTATTCTTCACGCCCCTTAATTGCGTTGAAAAATGCGCTAATTGGTTCTTTTCATTTTTACGAAGTGATAAATGCAACAATTCACCATCAATATCTAAACTTTCAAATAATGCTAATTGTGATGGAGATAACCGTGCATTTAAAAAATAGAAAGGTAATAAATTTCGGAGGTAAGCACCAGAAAAATCAAATTCAGCAACATTTTTATCGCCATAACCACCAATATTAAAATCAGAGACTTCCTGTTGATTATGAACTATCGCTAAATTATAACTATCGAACAGCCAATGTTGGTTTTTATTAGTTAGCTGTAAAACACCACTGTTTAATTGCCAATCTTCCCGTTTACCTTGCTGCGTCCAAGAAATTTTGCTGTGATTCAATGCGACCTGTACTTGTTTTATTTCCGTAAATGAAAACGTAGACCAAATTTGCGCCCCTATCACTGCTTGATTAATTTGACTATCAGGATTTACACGGTCAATAAGGTAATCGGTAATATTGATGTTGTTTGCGTCAATATACAATTTACCTAATAGTGGATTATTTTTATTCTCAGGCTGACCAGAGACATCAATAACAAACGCTAACGAGTTACTACCCAAACTATCAGGTAGTAAAGCACTACCAACACCTTGATGGCGATCTCCATCGTTTAACCAACGGAGATGTTGAATCTGAATTGTTTTCGCGAGCCCAGTATGAGTTGTAAAATGAACCTGACTATCTTTAATAGAAAACTGGTTGAGTTGTTGCAGAAACACATTTTGTAAAGCATCTAATGTCAGCAAAGACTGTGCTGATTTAGTTTTACTCTCTTGTCTTTTTTTTATGGTTAAATCAACTCCCTGTAATGAGACTCGATTAAAATTCAACTGGCGTTCTACCAATGAATCCCAAAAATCAAGGTGTAAAAAAAGATAGTCACTACTAACTTCGAAGGGAAGATCCTTGGATTGAGCGAGCTGAATATTATCGAGGGTGATAATGATGCCATCAAAATCAACACCAGCTGAAATATTTTTTGCCGACAAATGAATGCTGTATCTATCTGACAACCAAGTTGTCAGATAGTCTTTATAATCATCGGCACTGACAAAAAGAATACGCGCCAGTGTTAAGCAAATTGCAAAAATAAATAGCGAAAATGCAATGACAAGGTAGCCTCGTCGCAGCCATTTATAGGTCATCTTTTTCAATTATAAGCCCAGTTATATCATTACCACATCAAATTGTTCTTGCCCGTATAACGGTTCTGCATGCACATCAACCTCTTTCGACATAAATAAAATCAATTCACCAAGATTATGTGATTCATCACCTAACAGCGCTTCCGCCACTGCCACTGAAGTATAGACCACAAACTTCTCAACATTATAAGCACGGTTTACACGTAAAATTTCTCGCAACACTTCGTAGCAAACAGTTTCAACTGTTTTTACATAGCCTCGCCCATTACATTCCACACAATCGGTACAAAATAGATGCTCTAAACTTTCTTGCGTTCGTTTACGCGTCATCTCGATTAAGCCTAATGGCGAGAAGTCATTAATATTGGTTTTAACACGATCCTTCGCCAAGGCTTGTTCTAAACTGGTAAAGACGCGACGACGGTGCTCTGCTGATTTCATGTCAATAAAATCAAGAATGATAATGCCGCCCAAATTACGCAAACGTAATTGTCGTGCAATTGCTTGTGTCGCTTCGATATTAGTATTAAAAATTGTTTCTTCTAAGTTACGATGCCCTACAAAGGCACCGGTATTAATATCGACCGTTGTCATTGCTTCGGTTTGATCAATAATTAAATACCCACCGGACTTTAATTCTACTTTTCTATCTAACGCACGTTGCACTTCATTTTCTACATCAAAAAGATCAAATATCGGACTTTCACCGGGATAATATTCAATCTTATTACGTAATTCAGGGACGAAGTCCTTAGAAAATTCTTTTAGTTCTGCAAAGGTTAATTTCGAGTCAATGCGCACTCTTTCTATTTCGCTGCCAACAAAGTCGCGAATAATGCGAAACTCTAAGCCCAAATCACGGTACAACAATTTATTTTTAGTATTAGTACGTTGTTTACGTGTTAATACTTTACGCCATAAGCGAAGCAAAAATGCAGCATCGTTAACGAGTTCATTTTCTGGCGCCCCCTCCGCTGCAGTACGAATAATAAAGCCACCTAAATCGCCTAAACAACTCTGCGTAATTAATTTTAAACGCAACCGTTCCTTTGCACTTTCAATACGTTGAGAAACACCAACATGTGGACTGCCAGGCATAAAGACCAAATAACGAGAGGGTACGGTGATATCGGTTGTTAATCGAGCGCCCTTGGTACCCAATGGATCTTTAACCACTTGTACCATAATATCTTGCCCCTGACGGACGAGTTCCGAAATATCAGCCACTTTAAATTTAGCTTTTTCTGTTTGCGGTAAGGTTTCAGTATGCGGAATAATATCGGAGGCATGTAAGAAGGCCGCTTTTTCTAACCCAATATCAACGAAGGCAGCCTGCATACCAGGTAACACACGACTTACTTTCCCCTTATAAATATTGCCAACAATACCTTTACTGGCTTGACGTTCTATATGCAGCTCTTGGAGCGTGCCTCCCTCGATTAAAGCGACGCGCGTTTCGCTCGGGGTTATATTCATTAATAATTCAACTGACACTTTTTTATTCCTTAAATTCTTTAATCAGCAACTCTGTTTCATACAGAGGCAATCCTACAACGGCACTGTAACTACCGTTAATATTGGTAATAAACTTACCAGCAATTCCTTGGATAGCGTAACCACCCGCTTTATCAAGAGGTTCGCCCGTCAACCAATACTCAGCAATATCTTGCTCACTAAGCGATTTAAAACTAACATCTGTTTTAACTAATCGTGTTTTCTCTAATCGTGAATTAACCACTGCAATAGCAGTAAACACCTGATGAGTACGGCCAGACAATAATTGCATCATTTCTCGACCTGCTAATTCATTTTCAGGTTTTTCCAACACATGATGGTCAACAACAACAATAGTATCTGCCCCTAACACTGGACGACTTTGATCGCTGTTAGTAAAACCTGCCTGTGCTTTTTCCAAGGCTAAACGTAATACATATTCTTCCGCACTTTCATCGGGTTTTCTTTGTTCGTCAATACTTCCATTAATACGCAAAAAAGAGATACCAATCTGATTTAACAGTTCGGCACGTCGCGGGGAATTAGATGCGAGGTAAATCATAACTTAAACGACCTTAAAACGAATACGCACAGCACGCATAAATAGAAAAAACCATGGCCAAATTAACATTGAAGTGAAAATAGACCAGAAATAATATTTATGTAAAACAATCTCTTGCATACTTGATGCGAGCCAATATAGCGAAAGTTTCGAGATTAAAATGAAAACACCAACCAAGAATGTTGTTTGCATTAAAGTAAAACAACGAATACGCTGATAATTAATACTAATGACATAGGCGAACACCGAAAATAATAATGAGTGCATACCTAATCTTGCTCCCAAAAGAATATCAACCAGTAGCCCTAAAAAGAAAGCATGGGTAATACTGACTCGGTGTGGCAAAGCCAATACCCAATAGAAAATAATAAGAATCATCCAATCGGGCCGAAAGGCATTAAAGATTATTGGCAAAGGAAAAATTGCACAGATTAACCCGAAAAAAAAACTCATATAGATAACTTGATAATTACGGAGCAATGACATCGTTGACTCCTACGTCATCAAGTAACAAATCTGCCTGTTTAATTTGATGACCGTTCCATAATAATAATAAATATCGACTACGATCTAATTGCGCCACGGGGGTAGCAGTTACCTCTGCATAGGGAGCACCTTCGTTATAAACAAAACTTGTCACCGTCGCCACCGGGTAACCCGCTGGAAAACGTCCACCAAGTCCCGACGTTACCAATAGGTCGCCTTCCTGCAAATCAGCATTACTTTGCACAAACGGTACATTTAATTTATTCCACGCACCACTCCCATGCACTAATGCTGTCACATCATTACGCTGAACTCGAACTGGAATACCGTGGCTTGCATCAACCAGTAATAACACTCGACTGGTTGTACTTCCTACTTGCATCACTTGTCCAACAACCCCTTCTTCATTAATCACGGGCTGACCAACATAGACACCATTAATCGCCCCTTTGTCGATCAATAATTGGTGCGTAAAAGGATCTGAACGTAAACTCATAACCTCTGTGATCATTCGTTTATTACTAAATGTATATTGCGAATTAAGCAATTTACGCATTTGCTTATTCTCATTTTCTAATTCAGTTAGTAATAAACGGTCAGCTTTTAGGTGAAGATTTTCTTTTTCTAATTTCTGATTACGTTCTTTTAGTTCTTCACGTGTCATCAGGTTTTCTGACAGCGTACTAAACAATTTCTGAGGCGCGTCTGCGATATATTGAACTGGACTAACAATTGAATTTAGATAGATCCGTACTGAGGAGAAAAGGTTATATTGATTGTCTGCAATAAGTAGCGCAACCGCTAAGACGACCATAATAGATAGTCTTAAAAGAAGAGAAGGACCGCGTGTAAAAATAGGTTTCATTATTACCGTTCAATTAAAAAATTACCATTATATACACATGTTACTTCAACGTGATACCTAGGATGTTGGGACACTATTCCTATGGCTTTGCATTTAAAAATATCATGGGCATAAGCCATTAAAAAACAACGTGTAACAATGTGATACTTTATTTTCTTAAGGGAGTAAATTTCCCTCAAGCAATAAAGTAGCACATCAATAAAATGCAATTAATCTGCGTCAAATATTTCACGGCCGTGTGTATCAATCATTTCCAAGGCCATACCGCCGCCACGTGCAACACAAGTTAACGGATCGTCAGCAACAACAACGGGGATACCAGACTCCTCAGAGAGTAATCGATCAATTTCAAGTAACAATGCACCACCACCTGTTAATACCATACCGCGTTCAGCAATGTCAGCTGCTAATTCTGGTGGCGTTTTTTCTAGGGCAAGCATTACAGCAGAAACGATACCGCTTAATGGTTCTTGCAGTGCTTCTAAGATTTCATTACTGTTTAATGTAAAGCTACGTGGCACGCCTTCTGCAACGTTAACACCACGGACTTCAATCTCTTTAACTTCTTTAATTGGATGAGCAATACCAATACTGTGTTTGATTCGTTCTGCAGTCATTTCACCAATGGTGCAACCGTAATTGCGACGTACATAGTTAATAATAGCTTCGTCAAACTTATCACCACCGATACGTACTGATGCAGAATAAACAACCCCATTTAATGAGATAACAGCAACTTCAGTGGTACCACCACCTATATCAACAACCATTGACCCTTTTGCTTCAGAAACCGGCATACCAGCACCGATCGCAGCGGCCATCGGCTCATCGATCAGGAATACATCACGTGCACCAGCACCCTGTGCAGATTCACGAATAGCACGACGTTCAACCTGTGTAGAACAACATGGTACACAAACTAAAACTCGAGGACTAGGGCGTAAAAAGCTGTTGTTATGCACTTGTTTGATAAAGTGTTGTAGCATTTTTTCTGTAATATAGAAATCAGCAATAACACCATCTTTCATCGGCCTAATTGCTTGAATATTGCCAGGTGTTTTACCTAACATCTGTTTTGCTTCATGTCCTACGGCTGCAACGCTCTTCCCTGCCCCGTTTTTATCTAAACGGATAGCAACCACAGAAGGTTCATCGAGAACGATACCTTGCCCTTTAACATAAATGAGGGTATTTGCTGTACCTAAGTCAATCGACAAATCGTTCGAAAACATACCCCGAAACATTTTAAACATGAAATTTTTCCAAAATAGCTAAAAATAAATAAAGTAACATACTCTAACAACCTGCTTAAATTTCGGCAAGAAAAGAAAGCAATTCGCACCATTAATCGCTGTATTTATCGCATTATTAATGGGAGAGTGCATAGAAAACAAACAAAGCAATAACTTCCCCTTAAAATTAAAACCAAGCGATTCACGGCTAGGATTTAATATTAATTACTTTCATTTTAAAAAGTGATGATCTGAAGCGGCTGTTTGTCATATAGAACGACATTTTTAGCTAAAAATAGTTCAATATTTTATAAAAGTTGAAAGAAAAATAAGAGATTTGCACATCAATTAAAAAAAATATGATTTGTACTCCTCTCGAATGTAAACTCCCTCATTCACATTCCGTTCTTATTTTTAATAATGAGGCAATTCGATTTCTTGTCTTCAGCATGGATTCATTATTTTGCATACACTCTCACAACTAAAATCCGGTGAACTTGCTGGCATAACACGATTAACTTTATCTGAAAATTTAACTAATTTTCCAATGGAAATATTATCACTGTCAGACAGCCTTGAAATACTAGACTTATCCAATAACCAATTAAAATCTTTACCGCAAGCCTTAAAACAGTTAACTCAACTTAAGATAATCTTTGTCTCTAACAACCAATTTGAAACACTTCCTGAAATACTTGGGGAATTACCTAATTTAGAAATGGTCGGATTTAAATCCAACAAAATCAACTATATTCCAGAACATGCCTTGCCTAAAAAGTTACGTTGGTTAATTTTAACCGATAATCAACTCACGGCTTTACCCGATAGTTTGGGGGAGCGCCCACGTTTGCAAAAGCTAGCGCTCGCTGGAAATATGTTAACCGCTTTACCGAAAACGCTATCACAGTCAACGAATTTAGAGCTAATTAGAATATCAGCAAATCAATTAACGGAATGTCCCGATCAGTTACTAGATTTACCAAAACTTGCTTGGATTGCATTTTCAGGCAATCCTTTCAGTCAATCAGTGCAAACGAACCAATCCGTTCCCGTTGTCTCGTCGGCTGATATTTGCCTTTCTCATGTACTCGGACAAGGTGCGTCAGGGGTCATATCTCAAGCAACATGGCATCAACCACAACCTCATTTTCCTGAACACATAGCAGTTAAAATATTTAAAGGGGAAGTTACAAGTGATGGATATCCAAGAGATGAACTAAATGCTTGCCTAAAAGCAGGTACTCACCCCAATTTAGTGAAATCATTGGCACAAGTTAGTGAGCCCGATTACCTTGCTCTGATTATGAATTTAATTCCAGATAATTATAGTAACCTAGGATTGCCACCTTGTTTTGATAGTTGTACGCGAGATCGTTTCAATGAAGGCTTTTTCCTTTCAATTGAGCAAATTGAAAAAATGGTAGCTCAAATGAAAGATGTTTTCGAACATTTACATGCAAATCAAGTCTGTCATGGCGATCTATATGCGCACAATACCCTCTTTGATCAACAAGCTAATATTATTTTTGGCGACTTTGGTGCAGCAAGCATGTACCACATGTTGAATGAACAGCAGCAACACAAAATCAGACAAATTGAAGGACGTGCCTTAAACCATTTTATTGAAGATTTACTGAGTGTCTGTCATGAACAAGATAAAAGTAATCCAAAGTACATAGCATTCATACAACAAATCAGCGTTTAATATTTAAAGCAGCGTCATTGTCATCACAATGTAGCTGCTTAACCATCTTAATTTAACGTCCGCCAAAAATAGATCCTAAAATACCTCGAATCACTCGACGACCAACTTGACTGCCAATCGCACGAGCGGCACTTTTAACAAAGGCTTCCATCGGCGTCTGCCTTTTACTCTTGCGAACCGACTTCGCCTTGGTTTTAGTTTGGGTTATTTCTGACTCAGCTAACTCTTCTTGGGCTAATAACTTTTCAGCTCTTTCTTTTAGTACTTCAAAAGCTGATTCACGGTCAAGCGGATTATCATAACGTCCGGACAAGGGAGAGCGGATAATACGTTGTTGTCTCTCATCCTTTGTTAGGGGCCCAATTTGCGACTCAGGAGGACGGATCAAGGTACGTTGAACAGGTTGTGAACGGCCTTTATTATCAAGCACCGACACTAATGCTTCGCCAATTCCCAGATCCGTAATAACGGTTTCAGTATCGAAAGTCGGATTAGGCGGAAAAGCTTGAGCAACACTTTTAATCACTTTGCGATCTTTTGGGGTAAAGGATCGCAGCGCGTGTTGAATCTTCATTCCAAGTTGACCAAGAATATTTTCAGGAATATCTAACGGACTTTGGGTAATGAAATAGATACCAACGCCTTTAGAACGAATTAAACGTACTACTTGTTCTATTTTATCAATTAACACTTTTGGAGCTTGATTAAAAAGTAAATGAGCTTCGTCGAAAAAGAATACCATTTTAGGTTTATCATTATCCCCCACCTCGGGCAATTGCTCGAAGAGTTCCGATAATAACCAAAGTAAAAACGTCGAATAGATTCCGGGCGCCTTAGCCATCAACTTGGTTGCATCAAACAGGCTGATAACACCGTTACCAGAAAAATCGACTTGCATAAGATCTGAAAGTTTGACGGCCGGTTCACCAAAGAAGTATTCTGCCCCCTGCTCTTCCATTACCATTAAACGGCGTTGAATAGCACCCACACTTGCACTTGAAATATTACCGTATTCATTTCGAAGTGCTTTTGCATTATCCCCCATCCAATTGAGCATTGAACGTAGGTCTTTTAAATCAAGCAACAATAAACCTTGATCGTCAGCAATTTTAAAGCAGGCATACAAAATACCCGATTGCGTATCATTTAAGTTAAGTAAATTGGATAATAATAACGGCCCCATTTCCGAGATCGTAGAACGAATAGGATGACCGCGCTCACCGTAAATATCCCAAAAAACAACGGGACAGGGTTTCTGTTGGTAATTTTTTAGCGGGATTTTATCTAAACGTTCATCTATCTTAGCGTGTGGTTTACCTGCGTTGGCTAAACCAGAAAGATCGCCTTTAATATCCGCAGCGAAAACAGGCACACCTAATCGAGAAAAACTTTCTGCAAGAACCTGTAAAGTAACGGTTTTTCCAGTCCCTGTAGCCCCAGAAATAAGACCATGGCGATTACTCATTTGCGCTAACTGTTGAACTAAATCGCCTTCAGCACCACCAATTACAAATTCCTTTTGTTCCGCCATTCGTGTCTCCTTTTTAATAATCAAGGTAATATTTATTGCGCTTAAATAAAACATTAAAGTACATGTTTACGGTCATAAAATATACTCTAACCAATCAATTATTGAAGAAAGATAACTATTTCCAAATACTGCTTATAACAAAAATTGCCTTATAATATTATTCAAAACAACCTCGCCATCCGGCGTACATAACCAACTTAACCCAGCTATATTAACAAAAACGGTTATCCAATAGACGATCTTAAATTCGGTTTTACTAGACTTATGACGTAATTTATTTTGTGCAAAGAGCGCACCTGGCCACCCACCTAATAACCCGATCATATGTAACGTACTTTCCTTAGTTCGCCAACGCCCCTGTTGAGCGGCAGATTTATCCATTGCATAGGCAATAAAGGCAATTATACTCATCACAATATACAGCCCCAATATAATTGCAGATAGTTTGCCAATTAAGACCGTAAGAGAAAGTCCGACACAAAATAATAAAACAAACACAGTGGGGATTTTACTTTGTTCAGATTGATGGTGTCGTTTATCTAACTTTTTGGCTGCATGAGCAAATTTAATATTTTCAGCCTTATAACGATTATCTTTTCCACGCACTAATTGATAAATAATAAGCTCCCCGTTAACAGGGCGATGCGCCCGGGGCCTGAATGCTTTGATATGAACGAAGGCACGTTCACCACCTCCATTGGGCTCAACAAAACCAAAGCCTTTATCGTCATTCCAATTAATTATTTTCCCTTGAAAAGATTTATTTTCATTCATAACAAACCTACATACTGTCAATAACTAACATACCGACACCAACAATGCCAAATCCAGCTAACTGAAGTAAAACGGGCTTTTTTGATACTTCCCAATGACGAATAATAAACACAATGGCAATAGGAGAAAGCAAGATACAACCGACACACCACAACCAACTCACTTTAAAAGTTTCAATAATAAATAAAACACCACCAATAATGGCTATCAACGCGCCCAATACAATTAACCAATCTGTCATCATTATTTTCCATAAATTAATAATATAAAAAAACACCCAATAATCAGTGATAATAACACTCATTATTGGATGTTAATTTAATAGATCAATAATTATATTAATCGTAATCATTAGTTAATCTATTTTACTGGTTAAAATGGTTTATTTACTCGTTAAAATTTTTACAAATAAAACAAGTACTTAAATAAAAACCCACCGTAAACCAAACCATTTTTCTACGCAAAATTTAGATCACCAATTTAATACGATTGATATTACTTCACATCAAAGCCTTGCTGTTTTAAAAAACCTTTCATATGTGGACGCGCTGGAACGCTAACCATATTTGCAATTTGATGTGTCCAAGTTTCATCACGTGAGCCACTGGTTCGGTTTTTATAATACTCACTACAAATTTCATTATATTGGCTTAAATCATCATCGCCTTCACTGTAGTAATCATCTTTCAATATCATTTTCGCAGGCATTCTTGGTTTTTGCTCTGGTGTTTCATCGGGATACCCTAAACACATACCAAAAATAGGATAAACATGTTCAGGCAGCTTTAAAAGCTTAGCTACATTATCCGGTTGATTACGTAGCCCACCGATATAAACGCCACCTAATCCCATTGACTCTGCAGCGATCATTGCATTTTGAGCTGCAAGTGTGACATCCACGGTTGCAACGAGAAATTGTTCCGTATAACCAGAATCCATCTCTTTGTTTTCAAAAGTGCAAGCTGATTGCGCGCGTTTTAAGTCCGCACAAAAAACCAAAAATACAGGACATTGCTCAATCCAAGCTTGACCACCAGCAAAGGCAGCTAATTGCTTTCTATTTTCAGGCTTAGTGACGCGAATGACACTGTATGCCTGAATAAAATTTGAGGTCGCAGCAGACTCTGCAGATTCTATAATTGCGATTAACTTTTCATCACTGACTTTCTCACTAGTAAATTTACGAATAGATCGGTGATTTTTCAGAAGATCGATTGTCTGATTCATGTGATTATTTCCTTTCTTTTGAATGAAAAATGCGAGAGGTACGCTAATGCGATTAGTCAACAAGACGAATTAGCGAGTGTTTAACTTTGTAGGCATCTCGCGCGTGGTAATAGATATACCTATAAATTTACCACTTTGAATTAAAAACTGCAGAAATCAATCAGTAAATATAAAATATTTATCTGATAAAGCTTATTATTCTTTTAAATTACCCTTATTAAACACCATACAATAGGCGCTAATTTATAAAGCATAACTCGCAATTATTTTTGATATGGCAAGCATTGGCGTTTTACCGGTAAATTCAAATCTAACTTTACCGACGGCTGAAAAATAAATTTCTAATTCAGAATCAATATCAAAGGTACCGGAAGTTTCAACGGAATAAGCAACAATATTTTTATAGGGCAACATAGTAAAATCTTTTTTACTACCGGTTAAGCCTTGAACATTAATCGCAATAATTCTTTTATTAGTGAAAACAACACCATCTCTCATGGACTTAAATGAATCAATAATTTGCTCATCGTCAAGCAGTAAATCTTTTACTTTTTGAGCATACTTATCATTCTGTTTGAGTTTAAATACGTCTTTATTTTCAAAATCAATCATCTGCGTTCCTTTTACATTAATCAATAAAAGCCCCCACTCGGAGGCTTAGTATTAGATGAAATTATTTCGGCGTTGTTAAATCAATTTTATACAACGCAAAACCAAGCTCATCTTGACCAACTTTAGTCATTGCTCGTTGCCCATAACGGCGAATAAATCCATCCGCTGTTGCACTATTCTGTGTCTCAAAACGAACATCTAATGCAACTTTCGAATCAATATTAACGAAATCCCAGTTATTATCTGCCGAAGGATCGACCGCACCTTTATTTTTTGTTTGTGCTGTAATGTAATTTGCTAATACATCCCGATTAGTATCCGGTTGTTCCATCACAACATATTCCGCACCAGTCCCCGCAAATTTTCCGCCAAAAGCACGGTAATTATTGGTCGCAATAATAAACGATTGTTTATTCAATTCGTCACCACTCATACTATGCCCCTCTGCATCGGTATAAGTCAAACCAACAATACGCGCTGCATCGGGATTGATCACTTTACAATCACCATCGAATTTACTGGGTTGAGTCACATCCACTTTGTAACTCACCCCATCGATAACATCAAAATTATAAGTGCGGTGATCTTCCCAATTAATCAAATATTGTGGTTCCGTAGTATTTGGATCAATTTGATTAAACTGATTTGCACTGCATTCCAACCAATCTTTAAGTTGTACACCATTTATTTTAAGTGCAACAACGGTATTCGGATAAAGATACAAATCCGCCGCATTTTTATAACTTAGCTCACCAGCTGCAACTTGCACATAAGCGTCTACATCTGAGCCCGCACTATGCCGTCCACCTGCTTTAAAAGGCGCAGCTGCAGATAGAACAGGTAAGCCCTTCAATGCTTTATTATTCGACGAGGCAACCTGTGCTTTAACATATTCCATCTGTGCGTCGGACACTATCTGTACAGTGGGATCATCCTGCACTAATGTAAGAAAACTATACATATCGCTAGTTGCTTTACCTATTGAAGCATTCACAAAATCAAGCGTGCCCTTATGCTCTACTTCAACGGCATGGTGAATATGTTCATCGGCCTCAACCTTCGCCACTTTCTTACCTTCTTCATTTCGTTCATAAATCTGGCGAGATTCCGCTATTGCCGACGTCACATCCCACTTACCATCGTGAAAAGCAAGATTAAGGTCAATAACGCCCAGATTATCTCCCCAACGACCGGGCATGACGGCAGGAATACCGTTAATCAGGCCTTTTTCAATATCGACATTCGGAATATTAGCAAATTGTGCACTTGGGAAAACAGAGTGGCTATGACCAAATAAAATCGCATCAATACCTTCTACAGTCGTTAGTGCATAGGTTGCATTTTCAGCGTTCACATCCCCCGGATTTTCACTCGAACCAATCCCTGAATGGGGAATGGCAATAATAATATCTGCGCCCTTTGCTTTCATTTCAGGTACAAATTTTTGAGCACTTTCAACAATCCCTTTGGCTGTGACTCTTCCATCAAGGTTTTGCTTATCCCATTGAAGGATTTGTGGGGGCACAAAACCAATATAACCAATATTAATGGTTCTTTTTTCACCTTGATCATCAACAATATCGGTGGTTTTAATAATATAGGGTGTAAACAAATTATCACCCGCTTGTTTACCTTGCCAACAATCAGATTCACAATATACATTTGCATTTATATAAGGGAAATTTGCCCCTGAAATCGCTTTTTGAAGAAACGCTAAACCATAATTGAATTCATGATTACCAATATTACCAACGGTATAATCAAGTAAATTCATTGCTTTATGAGCAGGATGCACATCAAATTTATGACCTTTTTTATACTCACTGGCAATAAAATCCCCCATTGGGCTACCTTGAATTAAATCGCCATTATCGACCAGTACGGAATTAACCACTTCTTCACGCGCCGCTTGTAATAAACTTGCTGTGCGAGCTAAGCCAATGGTGATATCCGTTTTACTTTGATAGTAATCATAATCCATCACATTGGCATGAATATCAGAGGTTTCAAATACGCGTAATTTGGCCGATATATTGTCAGTATCAGCCATGCTATTTGAACTGTAAGCCGTTAACCCTAAACTAGATGAAATAAATAATGCGAGTAATGTTTTATTCAAAATATAATTCCTTTTGTTGTAAAGCGAAGTAATCCAAGCTATCTCGGCCTTGAAAGTAAAAATAATGCTTTAAAAATAGATAATTACGATAGTAGTCAGTAGGCAACTTTTAAAGTGTGAGGTCAAGCGACAAAAATGCAACAAATGTGTAACGTAAATGAACTACTTACATAATGTGTTGTTTGGTTGATGTATGTAATGATTATCCATCCTTTATTAAATTCACTTTTTAAAAACTAACATCTTTTCAATTTTCATCTTTTACACTGTTTTAGGGTCAAAATATTTACTCTTTATAAAAGATAATCTGCACAGTTAATATTCTATACCCGTTACCAATCAAGATGCGTTTATCAGTCACTCGCTCGGATACCAAGGCAAGGCGTAACATGATGACCTTTCTAGCGATTAACTGCGTTAATCCTCTATCGGTAGATGTAAAAACAAGACTTTACATCTTTAATGGCTAGTCCTTATCGAATGTTATAACGCAGTATTGCCATGGTTTATAAGAAACGAACTAGTGACCCGCAGGGCAAGACGAGAGGCAAACATCTTCGTTGTTATAAAGTCTCGATTTAACCCGTTAGATCTTCACCTTTATGCCTAGAATCTGCTCACCTCTCGTCTTGCTGATTTCTGCATCTTGAATGGTAACGGGTATATTGTAATAAAAAACTTGAATAATCACACAATTAAGACCATCCACTGCACCATCTTTTTTCTAAATTATATTATACTGTTGCCCGCTCACCAAAAAGTAAAATATGAACAAGGGACGTTATGATACAGCTATCAGTAATCAGCACAGGCATATTAGAAAGTGAATTTGAAGAAAAAAAGGTCATACATAATATTATTACTACATTTAAACTTTCCGCTGAAGACGCTAAAAAATTACTATTAAAGGATGCCGTAATAAGAAAAAATGTTAATCGTGGCTTTGCAGATAAGTTAGTTAAACAATTTTCAAAATTCGGGCTAAAAGTTAAAATAATAGAAAATAAAAGTACCGAAAAGAAAATCGAAAATATTATCTTACAACCTAAATTATCCAATACCCCAGAAACGAAAGAAGCATTCGAAAAACTTATAAACGGTGAATTTGTTCAGGAAAAGGTTAACACTAATTATCGCTATTCATTATTGCTCGCGCTATTAGTCAGTTTAGTCGCGCCTATCGTCTATCTCTCAACCATTTTTGCTTTATTTTATATAAGCGTATTTTATGGGCATCTTTTAGCTGAAAATATCGAGAATGTATCAAGCATCTTTTTAAAAATATTAGCTGTTATTGTCCCCTATTTTATTATTATGGTCCTTATTTTATTTTTACTTCGCCCTTTATTTTCACGTTATCCCACTCCAAAATATTTTGAAATGAAACGAGCAGATGGGCCTGCACTTTTTAATCTTATCGATGTAATGTGTGAGAAAATGTCAGTTCCTTTCCCCGAACAAATTTGTTTAGATACGAGTGTTAATGCATCTGCAGGGGCAATGTACGGTTATTTAAGCTTAAGAAAAAAGCAATTACGATTAACAATCGGATTACCCTTAATATTAGGACTTAATATTCGCGAATTTAGTGGTATTTTAGCCCATGAATTTGGTCACTTTTCGCAGTCTTCTGCAATGAAAACATATTATATCGTCAACACTATTAACAACTGGTTTTTTCAACGTGCTTATGTCCAAGACACGTGGGATGAACGCTTAAATACATGGTCTAAAAAGGCAGATTGGCATATTGTCGGGACACTTTCCATCTACGGTGCACAACAAACAATAAAAGTAGCCCGTTACATTTTTATGTTGTTATACAAATTAAACCATCGTCTAACACAATATATGTCTCGTGCAATGGAATACGACGCGGATAGTTATGGCAGCCGATTTGTCGGTAGCGATCAATTTGAAAAAACATCTATAACGCTGCGTAAATTGCACTATGCCGCAGATCAAGCCGATCAAATAAATATTGCATCTTGGAACGATGATAGCTTACTCGCCAACTTACCATTGGCAACGGCAAAATTTGCTGAACAAACCAGTGAAGAAATGCTTGAACGTATTAAAAGAGAAATGCAAGAAAGCAAAACCTTATCGATGGACAGCCATCCAGCTGATAATGATCGTATTAGCCATATCACTCAACGTAATGATCCAGGCATATTTGTCAGTGAATTCCCTGCCAAAAAACTCATAAATCACATTAACCAATTATGTGAAGCGGTAACGATAGATACCTATGTTCGCATGGGCATTCGCAATCCACGTAAACATATGGTTGCAAATCACAGACTAATAGACCGTGATGATCATAAAGAAACATTACAACTCAGTTATCACACTTTTTTTAATAGGGATTACAATAACCGATTCTTGAATTTATCGCCTTTACCGGATAATAAACTAACTCATCATATTCAATGCATGAATGAAATTCGCCGTTTACAGCCACAATTCATAGAGGATTTTGATACTTTTACTCAACAGTTACAACAAATTAACTACGCGAGTTTAGCCAAAGCTTATTTAGCCTCTCATATGTATATAGAGCCGAAAGAATTCAATATAAAATCAGATAATATTCGCGAACTTGAATATGAAATAGGCACATTAACCAGTGAAATGCGAATGCAACAAAAGCAATTATTTGCTTTTGACCAGTTGTTTTATCATCGCATAATATTTAATAAAGCACTTTTATCAGAAGAAAAAAATCAACAACTAGATATACTATTAAAAAACCTACAGGATATGTATATTCTTGAATCAATCATCATTTCATTACAACAACATATTTATGTGTTCAATTGCCTATTAAATTGCGATGATGAATTACATGAGCAAATTGCCCCCACCATTAATCGCCTAACTGACATAACATTAACGGATTCACACAAAGCAATAAATGAAGCAAAAAACATTAATATAGTCGATGAAAAATTTGAAAACTTAGCTGAATTTATCGAAAGTTGGAGCGGAGTTTTACCAACACAAAAGCAAACTTATCAACTCGATGAGCACTTTGATACGGCGGAAAAAATCTGTAAAGCAATACATTATCAATACTACTGGCAGTTTGCCGAGATTGCAGCACTTTGCAGTCATGCAGAGCGTTTTAATAAAATATCACCATTAAGCTTTCCAACACAAACAATGGATTAGCATAATAAAACAAGCAGGAACGAATATGAAAAATAAACCTGACAGCCCGAAGAAGACGAATCTAAAATCTTCGCCTGAAGAAGTACAAGCATGGTTGGATTCAGTACATTTTGGAAGTTGCTGTAGCGATCCCATTACTACAGAAGAGCATAAAATATGTGAAATAAAAGACAACAAGCAGAATGCATAATTCAATTGACTGAATATGGCTGCGCGCCTTATCAGGGGGAACAACGCCTACACGTATGGATTACAATAATATATACCCAAGATCCGCCGGTAGTAATAATTGCTGAACCTACAACTTATCAGAATTTGTCGTATCCAGTTGAATAAGTGGTATTTATACAATCAAGCTTGTCGACAATACGATCATATTGTCGTTATACAAACAGCAAAGTCGTTACGAAAGATTCAATGACTGACACGTGTGTGCGGCCTATTAATTCGTTGCTAATATAAAATTATGCATGATCGTATTTGTTTCAAACAGCGTCACTTGATTTCTTCCACTATTTTTCGATGCGTATAATGCTTGGTCAGCTTTTAATAGCAAATCATCTAAAGTTTCAGATTGAGAGTGAATGCTTGCCACCCCAATACTAGTAGTTACTCTTATTTTATATTGATCACTATTAAATAGATGTAATTCAACACTTTTTACAAGTTGCTTAGCTTTATTCACCGCCTCACTTTCATCATGAAACGGTAAAACAATAACAAACTCCTCTCCAGCAACGCGGGCAAAAATATCCGAAGGTCTTAAGCATTGACTAATTAAAGTAGAAAACTCAATCAATATTTGATCTCCGATATGATGACCAAAATTATCATTAATTTTTTTAAAGTGGTCGATATCTAACATCATGACCGTTAAATGCTTTTTTAACTTATTTCTTTTTAAAAATTCACGATGGGCCAGACTATCAAACCCTCTTCGATTTAATATCCCTGTTAGTTGATCTTTAAGTGTTAATTCTTGTAAATCATATTGAAGATGCCGACTAACCATCCAAAAGAAGCCAAATGCCGGCCCCGTAACCAAAATAATAATAAACAGATATGAAAAGGCATGAACCGTACCTGCTAACATAAAGGATTCAATTTCAGTTTCTCCTGCGGTAAACACCAAATGGTAAAATTGAAATAAACTAAAAGAAGTAAAAATGCAGCCAGTAATAATCGCCGAAACACGCCAATTTCTTACGACTGTTTCGAAATAAATCCCTTGCAGTCAACGCTGTTATTAAAGATGCAATAAAGCAAACCACCATCACCCGAGCATTAATTGAAGGCAGTTGATAAGTGTAATAATAAGAAGAAAGCGCGGTGATAATAATGCTAACAATTCCGATCGGATGCCAATAATTACAAATGCCTAAAAAACGCCTCCCACCTTCAAAATACCCAACCAAGCCAACCACGATTAATGTATTTGCAATAACCACTGAAATAAAATCCGGTAAAAAATAGCGTAATCCAATAAATAGCATAGATAAACCAATCATCACATTGGATACTGCTAGCAATTTAAACCCATGAAATTTATTTTGAGAAAGGCTAAAAGCAAACAACCATAATGAAAACAACAATGCGATACAGGTTGTAACAATGTTAAGTGTTCGGATATCAAGCATTAACATCAAAATATAGCTTCTTTCATAAACGCACCCTATTCCGTAGGTTAACCAAAAATTATCATTAAAAATCTAAATTATATGATAAAAAATAGTTATGAATGGGTAATAAGTAAATGAATAAAACAGGTATATTTCACATAAGTAGGAATATTTAATTAAAATAGGACACATAATCTATTTTTATGCGCCTACCAATTTATACACGGGGTAGTTAATGAAAGTAGTGATACAATCAGCCTATCACTAGTCACTAGTTAGCTATTCTCACTTGCAAATTTTTTCATAAACTCAGCCAATTTAACCGCCTGTTCAACACTAACCCCATTGTATAAACTAGCTCGAAGGTATTCACCAACACCAAAAGGCGTTAGCGTGCGTAAACCAATGATCCCCATTTCCCAACTTTCAATTAAAAATTTATTGGTTAATGCTTCATCTCCCTGTTTAATATTAAAGGGAAGATTCATACGACTTCTTAAGTTTTTATTCGCTATAGGTGTTCCATAAAATCCATTTAAAGCATCAATAACATCATAAATACATTGAGATTTATCAATTGAGCGTTGTTCATTAGCTTCAATCCCTCCCTCTTTCACAAGCCAGTCCATCACAATACCAACCACTTCAATATTGAAAGTTGCAGGTGTATTCCATAAATTACCTGCTTCATTATTAGTCGTGTAGTTAAATACGCCGGGACAAAGTGGAGATGCTTTACCTTCGCCAATAAGATCCTGACGAATAATGGTTATTGTTAAACCAGGATGACCAATATTTTTAGACGCACAGGCAAAAAGCACACCGACCCCACAACCCTGCCAATCAATTGGTTTAGTGGTAAAGTCCGAACTGGCATCCACAATTAAGGGAATATGCTGACGCGATGGTGGTAATTTTGGTAACCGATGTAATTCAATACCATTCACGGTTTCATTCGAACATAAATAAACATACTTACTTTCAGGTGAAATATCGGCTTCGTTTAATTCAGGAAAACTAGTAAAACTACCGTCTTCAGGATGTCGACCATCAATGGTTTCTATCTGACAATATTTTTGAGCTTCATCTCGCCCACGGGCAGACCAAGTGCCATTAACTACATAAGTAGCTTTATCTGATGGTGAATGACAAAGATTAAGGGGCAAGGCTGCAAACTGCCCATGCCCTCCTCCATGGGTAAATAAGACTTCATAGTTATCGGGAATATGCATGACGTTACGTACTGTTGAAATGGCATGATCTAAGATAGCTTGAAATTCTGGTGCGCGATGAGAAATAGATAACGAAGTTAATCCCGGTTTATTAAAGTTTGCAGCTATTTGTCGCTCAACCTCTTTAGGTAAAGAAGTTGGACCAGGACTAAAATTAATAATCGCTTCCGAGGGGGCTGTCGAATTAAGTGAACCAATAAGCGCGGGGTGAATAGCTGTATTCATAATATTTTCTCCTTTCATATTCATGATCACTTGTTCAATACATAACTGCTCTCAATAGGGTGGTGAGTGCATATTATTTAGAACCCAATGAAATACATGTTAATTTCTCATCAAGTACCACAAGTAAGATAAAGACGAAGCCTCCTTAACGAAGTAAGTCATCATCTCTATTCAGTTTTCAATCATTTGAGTATGCTATTCAGATCACAGTGCGTTTAGCACCAACCTTATATATCGTTAGTACCAACATAGATTAGGCGCATCATTCGTTGCAAAAAAAGAGTGTTTTATAAATTAAAATAGGTAAGCCGCTGTTTCTATTACCATTACTTACGTAATGCTTTATAGGCGCGCTGAATGTCTTGAGTTTTCTGTATGGCTTCTTGCATCCCTTCTTCAGATAACCCCTTTGAGGCTAATTTATCAGGATGAAATTGCCCCATCAATTTTCGATAAGCACGTTTAATTTCGGCTTCAGTGGCGTATTGCTTAATACCAAGAATACTGTAGAAATCATTTTTATTCTCAATTGGTTTAATACCACGATAAAAGCCTTGTTGCTCTTCAATCAACCTTAATAAACGGTTAACTTCCGTTGCAGTAAACCCTAAATAATTGCCAATTTTAAAGAGATCATGTTGACGTGTTTTCTGCAGCTCTCCATCGGTAAAAGCTAACTGTATTTGAATGCCTAAAAATATTTGTAAAATATTCGTATCATGTTCCGCCAGCTTCTTGAATCTATCGAGGGTTTTAGACAGTGAAAAATTTTCCTGTAAACCTAATTCAAAGGCACTATGAGCACGAATACGATGTTTTACAATATGTAATGAATTTATTAAATTGCTATTTTTCCCCTCTTCAAAAGCACGTTGAACATCCATCCGATGCTTAGTCGTTTGCAAGGCATTTAGTAAATTAAATTCAGATTTCAAAGGGTTTTCTTGTCGAAGATAGGCTAAGTCTAAATAAACATTAGCAACTTGAAGGTCAGTGAGTGTGACTTCTTGTTTTGGCTTTGCAATAAAAGCAAGAACCGAAAAGGTACTATCAAAAAAGCAATCTTGTTTTTCTTTACGCGTTAATACTTTGCCATAGGTATCGGTCTGCTTTTTAAAGTTTTTAATAACAGAACGATCAAAAAGGTGCCCGAAATACAAACCAACTGAGATACCAAGGACATTAATAAATACATTGTCGCCAGTAATCAAAATACCTAAAAAGGCACCAGCCACCTTTCCCCAAAAAAACATAATCTAGCATACCTTATAAAATGAAATATGAATGTTATTTGATTAAGAAAAGTGACTTAAACAGTTAACGATGACATGCTTGTAAGCTAATGGGGAGTAGAGTCTCGTAAAGACAGGAAGTTCATTGAAAAATGACCAATCAATATTAAGCAATTTTATATCATCCATAACATGTCCTTTTGCTTGTAAATTATAAGAGAAACTACTCTTTTAGCAGTAAAACTGCTGGCAATAATACCCATTGTAAAATAAAAGACGCTTGTTGTTAATTTTATTAATGAAAGATAGCGATCTGACTTATATTATTTATTTAAATATTAATTTATTGGTATTTTATTTAGTCATTAAACGTAACAACTTGCTTAATATGCGGATTATCAACATTGACTGCTAATTGGACGATATTATCTAATATTATTAACTGCGTTTTATTTTTAATATTGACGAGTACACATTCATCATGGGTTTCATTCCGCTTAGTATCAATTGCAACACATTCAATAATCTCCCCTGATCTCAAGGTTAATGTAATCGGATATTGATACATACACACGATCTCAATAATATCGTATTCACCACAACCTATCATGACTACCTCTATTATTTCACTCTCGATGCATCTGTTTTAAGCTCATGATGCCTCGAAGCACACTCACGGCAAATACAAGCCTTATTTTTTGCAGCATCCGTAACTTCATTCAATAAGCTATCAGGAAAGGAAAACTCACCACTCATACACCAACAGGGTTGATCATTGCCACTCGATTGAGCCATTCCACATCGATTATTTTTACCGCATAGCGGACATATTGTTGGATCTGGGTTCACGGTAATATCCTGTGCAGAAAATAAATCAGATTAACTTATATTCCCATAATACATCAAGATACAAAGTCAGCAAGGCGAGTTAAAGTTGCATAGTAAAAGTATTGAGTAGAATAACTCAATATCTATACCCGTTACCATTCAAGATGCAGAAATCAGCATCTTGAATGGTAACGGGTATATACAAGACAATAGCATTAGAGGTCATATAACTGCAGATAATCAACAATGATATGAAAAATGAAAGGAGAATTAACGTCGTAATTAGCCCCTGTAAATAATTATACTTTTCCTCGACGCTTTTCAAGTTCAGCACGCACCTCTCTCGAACGTGTTTCGCTGAAGTTATACTGACACATAACAAAAATAGCTAGCAGCGCAGTAACGCTAGGAATAATAATATCAGCCATACGTAACATATTAATGATATTAACGGCCTCTGGAATATGTAATAAAGATTCGCCGTTAGTGAGTGCATTCCTTATCGCTTCTAAACGGCCATAACCAATATTACTTAGCACCCAGCCAGACATCAACATTGCAATAGCCGTACCTAATTTTACAAACCACCAATACACAGCACCAAAAATACCCTCACGTCGTTCACCTGTATTTAATTCATCTAAATCACAAACATCCGCCGTCATTGACATCATTAATGTAAACAAGCCGCCAATCCCAAAAGTCATTAAGGGTAATGAAATAAACATCATCCAGTGACTACCTTCGTTTAATGCCATTTCAAAGGTCCACCAACGCAAAACATACCCGATAATAGAGATAACCGTCGCCACGATAAATGCATTTCTTTTCCCTATTTTTAACGATATACGCGTGATCATTGGAATCACTAATAGGCAAGTACATATCGCACTCACCGTACCAAACCAAGCAGACCAGGTACCCGAAGCGCCTTGATCACCATTAAAAATATAAAAGACAATAATAAAGAAAGAAAATTGCGCCACGGTTTGAAAGCCGTTAAACACGAGAAATGTAGCGCTACATAACTGAACGAAAGGAATACACTTAAACGTTTGCCAAATACCATTAAAAAAGTTGCTCATCATACGGCCTAACGCACTTAATGATAATTTTTCAGTCCGTTGCGCGGGTAATACACGCTCTTTACAAAAGACAGCTGGAATAATACCGAAAAGTAAACAAATTAGCCCCACCCATATAGCTAAATTTCGACTACCAATAGCGGCTGATTCATACAAAGTGGGTTCATAAATTATCACCCAGAACCAAGGGGCAATCATCCAAGCAAGTTGGCCAATCCACTGAGATACGGCCATGATTCGAGTGCGTTCATGAAAATCGGGACTCATTTCATAACCCAAAGCCACTAAAGGCGTCGCAAAGATGGTATATCCGAGATAAAAAAGCAATGACAACAACAGGAAGTAGATAAAATTATATTGTTGACCATTTTCCGGATAAATTTGCCACATCAACATAAAAGAAACCCCCGTGATAATCGCACCAATAAAAATATATGGCCGACGTCTTCCCCAACGAGTTCGTGAATTATCCGAAATATACCCCATTAATGGATCCGTAATTGCGTCAAAAATACGGGGTACAGCACCCAGTATACCGACAAGAAAGGGATCCATACCTAAGCCCATCACGAGGACTATCATAAAAACGCCTAATGCCGCTGCAAAAAGCTGGTTCGCAAGGGAGCCAACACCAAATGCAATTTTTTGAATCATCGGGATCCTATCTTCAAATGCAGTTTGATTGGCATTTTTAGGTATTATTTCTGGTATTTCGGAAATGTGTTCAGGATTTGTATCCAGTTGTACGGATCCATTCATGTTATGACCTTTTGTCGTTTATCAATAAACGGGTTAATGACAGCATAAATTAAAAAAATTAATCATCATAAATTTATAATAACGGGCTATCAATACGTGTTTGTTCTTTATTATCAAATACAATTCAGGTTAAAATAAATCACAAAGAAAGCGCTTTCAAAAATTTTCATGTGAGTATATTCGGATTGTATGGTGAGGTCAAAAAGCAATGTTAACACCAAGCACGGTTGACGTTTACATTGTGAATTTTTTACCGCAAACTAGCGCCGTTATTTTTCGCTAAAATAAATGATTCATTCAAGGATAATATGCCAAATACAGCTTCGACACTTAGCAAGCGCATGAATATCGTTACCTTAACCTGGCCGATTTTTGTTGAGGTTCTATTGCGCATGGCGCTTAATACCACCGATGTTTTTATGTTAAGTGGCTACTCTGATCTTGCTGTTTCTGCCGTCGGCGTGATCACACAAATTTCTTTCTTTTTGATTGTTATCTCGATGATGGTCAGCAGTGGAACAGGTATCCTTATTGCCCAATATAATGGTGCCGATCGTCCAAAAGAATCAGCTAATGTCGGTGTTGCAAGTATTCAATTGGCGATAATAGTCGGCGGAATATTAAGCCTCGCGTTACTTTTTGGTGCACGATTATTTATTTCCCTATTTGGTTTAGAAAATCAAGTCGCTCAATTTGGTTATGACTACTTACTTATCAGTGGCTCATTTACCTTTAATGTAACCATTGGCATTGTACTCACTACAATACTTCGCAGCCACGGTTATTCACGTTCTCCTATGGTAATCAATTTAATTGCCGGCATTATTAATATTATTGGCGATTATATAGCGCTTTATCAACCCTTTGGTCTGCCTGTTTATGGCGTGTCAGGCGTTGCCATCGCAACGGTATTCAGCCAAATAATTGGTACAATGTTAATGTGTTGGGTGATTTATTCAAAAGGTATCAATTTACCCTTTAAAGCATGGCGAAACATTCCTAAGACTATCTACAAAAAAATATTGAAAATAGGTGCGATGAATGCGGGAGAAATTCTTTCCTATAACATGGCTCAAATGACTATCGTTTATTTTGTCGTTCAAATGGGAACATCATCCCTAGCAGCCTTTACCTATATGCAAAATATTACTCGGGTTTCCTTTGCCTTCTCATTGGCACTCGGCCAAGCGGCACAAATTCAAACTAGCTACTTTATTGGCAAAGGTTGGGTTGATGATATTTTAATCCGCGTGCAAAAGTATTTTTTAGTTGGCTTAATCGTGTCAATGTCAGTGATATTAATCATTTTTGGCTTTAGATATGAAATTATCAATCTATTTACGCAAGATCCTGAAATCATTCCCTTGGTTGCCATGCTTATCGCCGGTTCAATATTTATTGAATCTGGTCGGGTATTTAATCTTATTTTTATTTCGGCCCTGAAAGGAGCAGGTGATATTAAATTTCCGGTACAAATGGGAATATTAAGCATGTGGGGAATCGCAGTATTATCAAGCTACTTATTTGGTTTACATTGGGGATGTGGCGTAATAGGTGCATGTCTAGCAATCGGTATGGATGAATGGGCACGTGGTATTATTATGCTACGACGCTGGCGATCTAAAGTCTGGACACGTTTTTCCTTAACTTCATAAAAACAACAGTAATACAGAGCAAGGAATCCCCTTGCCCTGATCGCTACTATCAATTCACTTTAAAATACCCAACGGTTTCCTTTAACTCCTTAGATAAATCATCAAGTGATGTTGTTATATCGCTGTTTTTCTGAAGAGAAATGATGGACTGTGCTGACATCGTATTTATTTCTTTCATCGCATCGGATATTTTCTCAACAAATCCCACCTGTTGATGAGTTTCCCTTGCAACTTCCTGTACATTTAATAACGAATTTCGAGCTTGCTTTTCAATATTTAATAATAAATCAGTCGTCTCAATGGTCAATGAACGTCCATTTTCAACTAAGGGCTGCGTTTTTTCCATCGCCATAACCGACGCGGCTGTTTCACTTTGAACTTGATTAATCATTGTTTCGATTTGTCCCGTTGCCTCACTGGTTCTCAGCGCTAATCCTCTGACTTCATCCGCCACCACAGCAAAACCACGACCGGTCTCCCCTGCTCTGGCGGCTTCAATCGCAGCATTCAATGCTAATAAGTTAGTTTGTTCAGAGATTGCACTAATCACACTAACGATACTACCAATCTCCTTAGTTCGACTTTCTAGCTGTTTAATTTGCCCTACGGTTTCTTTCACTGTGCTAGAAATCAATTCCATTTCACTCGCACTTTCATTCACTTTATCCTTTCCTAGTTTTGCAAAATTAGAGGTTTCTTCTGATATTTTTTCAGATTGTGACACTGAATCTGAGACATGCATTAACCCTTCCCGCATGGTTTCCAAACGACTTGTTGCATCTTCGGTTAATGTTGCTTGTAACTGTGCAGAAGAGAATACTTGGCGAGATCCAGATGCAACAACCTGTGTTTGAATACTCAATTCACCTGATGCTTTGACAATACTCGAGACTATCGCGCTGAGCTTTCCTTGCATTGTCATAACAGACCCCATTAAACTCTTAGGGCAACAGGTTGTCAGTTCCGTCGATAAATCCCCCTCGGTCATATTTGCTAACGCTTTCGCAGCTACAGAAGGTTCTGCGCCAAGTTGATTAGTAAGGTTGCGACTAATAAAGACCGCGACACAAAGTCCAATTAAAATAGCGACACTGGTGATTATAATCATCAAATATTGAAAGTTTCCCGCTGCTTTTCTTGCTAGAGGCGTCGCTATTTTATTCGCATTTTCTTGATAATCGATAAACTGATTAATGGTAATTAACCATTGCTTAAAATTCTCACTGACTGAAGAGGTAAGTAATGATTTCGCCGCTTGCCCTTCTCCTTGCTCTATCAAACGAATAATTTCATTAATTTGTGGTGATGTTTTTTGTTTAATCGCGTCGATTTTAGATAGAATACGTGTTTCTTCCGCCGTAAATAAAACCCCGCTATTAACCATCTTTTGCATACCTTGTTCGGAGGCAGAATATTGTTCGGTTAATTTGGTTATATTCGATTTTAAGGATTGCAGTTGTCCATTGCTAGAGGCTAATACGACATCGCGTATATCAATCGCGCGATCATGGACACTTCCTCTATAGTTAATTGCATAGCGTTGTTTTACTGAGTTAACGTCGGAAATTTCTGTCAATGTGTTATCAATAAAATTAACGTTTTTAATACCGATAGCCGTTAATATCATCATCATCATGAGCACTAAGCCGAAACCAGCAAACAATTTTTGTCTTACTGTCATATTGTTCATAAAAGTCCTTAAAAATTAAAAGTTGTTTAATACGTTGCTTTATCAATGACTATTAAATTTTAAGTCTCTATTAAAACCAGTTGATATTTAACAGAAAAATAAGGTAAATAAATGCGTTGAATAGACAATAGGTATTTCAAAATACAACTATCTTAGATCACCTAACTATATTGATTAGATAATTAATTAGCTCAAATAACTATAGCTACTTTTTATATTCCCGCTCAGGATAAATAATTGTTAAATAGAGAATATTGATATTGATGGGATTATTATCGACAAGCAGAAAGTAAATATTCTTTCATATTTTCAACATTTCCATTTTCAAAACGATATTGACTCTCTTTTTGGTATTTGAATCCAAGTTTAACCAAGACAGAAAGGCTTCGCGTATTCCAAGGATGTGCAGCAGCCCAAATATCCCCTTGATACTCTGACTCATAAATAATGATTAGTAATGACTTCAGTATTTCTGTCACAATCCCCTGCCCCCATAAATCGGGCGCAACCCAATACGCTAAAGCAATATCAGATTGGCGTGGCACTAATGAAACTTGCCCTATCACCTCAGAGCTATTTTTCCAACGAACACTCCAGACAAAACCTTGTTTATTCTGCCAATCAATAACTTTTTGCCGATGCCAATCCTTGGCAGCTTGTTCCGTTGTCATATGAGATAAGGCTAATTCTTGAGGGAATTTACCTGATTGCACGGCTGTTAAAAGACCCGGCCAATCTTCATATTGAATCCGTGAGGCATTCAATCGCACAGATGAAAAAGAAGTATCAAACATATTTCCCCAAAACTAAAAACAAAAAAGCCCTGCAAAGCAAGGCTATTAAACATTATATAGGGTATCAAATTAACAACTAACTGATGCTAACTTCTCGAAATAGTCAGGGAATGTTTTTGACGTACATTTCGGATCATTAATGGTAACCGCAGTATCGCTCAGTGCCACTAATGAAAAACACATTGCCATACGGTGATCATCGTAAGTATCAATAGCGGCATGATTAAAGACGGTGGGCGGTGTTACTTCAATAAAGTCATGTCCTTCAACAACACTTGCCCCAACCTTACGTAATTCCGTTGCCATAGCAAATAAACGATCCGTTTCTTTAACTCGCCAATTATAAACATTACGAATTTTAGTCGTTCCTTCCGCAAAAAGAGCGGCAACAGCAATCGTCATGGCAGCATCAGGAATATGATTCATATCCATATCAATGGCCTTTAAATTGCCTTTACTGGCTTTAATATAGTCATCGCCCCATTCTATTTTAGCGCCCATTGCTTCAAGTGCATCGGCAAATTGAATATCACCTTGTACCGATTTTTTACCAATTCCCGTTACTTTAATACTTCCGCCAGCAATGGCACCTGCAGCAAGAAAATAAGAAGCAGATGAAGCATCGCCTTCAACTAGATAATCACCCGCAGCGGTATAAGTTTGACCGCCTTTAATCGTAAAGGTTTGATAATTATTATTGTCGACCGCTATACCAAAATCACGCATGATTTGCAGTGTAATTTTAATATAAGGCTTAGACACTAATTCACCAATGATCTTGATAGTAGTGTCGCCAGTTGCCATGGGGGCTGCCATTAAAAAAGCGGTTAAAAATTGACTTGAAACACTACCATCAATTTCTATTTCCCCACCCTTGAGCCCGGTTCCTTTAATATTTAACGGCGGGTAATTTTCATTGCCAAGGTAAGAAACTTCAGCACCCGCTTGTTGTAAAGCATCGACTAAACTTCCTATCGGGCGTTCAAACATGCGCGGTTCACCGGTTAATACATATTCACCTTGTCCTAAGCATAGTGCAGCACAAAGTGGACGCATTGCCGTGCCTGCATTACCTAAAAACAATTCAAGTTGGCCCTGCTCTACAGTATTAAAAGCACGTCCTAAGCCTTCAACCACACACTGTTTTTTATCATCGGAAAGTTGATAATTAACACCAAGTGTTTTAAGTGCATTCAACATATGGCGAATATCATCACTGTCTAATAAGTTTGTTAGCGTCGTCGTACCTTCCGCTAATGCAGCCAACAACAATGCACGGTTTGATAAACTTTTTGAACCGGGAAGGTTAATTTCGCCATCTACTTTGGCAATGGGCTTTAATAACAACTGTTCCATAATACTCTCTATTTTAACCGTATTTTTTTTCAAACTTAGCCATGAAATCTACCAAGGCCTGCACACCTTCAATCGGCATTGCGTTATAAATACTTGCTCGCATGCCACCAACAATTTTATGACCTTTCAAGGTTAATAATCCCGCTTCTTTCGATTCAGTCAAGAAAGCGTCATTTAAACTATCACTTTTTAGTGTGAAAGGAATGTTCATACGGCTACGAACACGACTATCAACATCATTGCTATAAAAATCAGAATGATCAATAAAGTTATAAAGCAGTTCAGCTTTCGCTATATTATTTTTTTCTACTTCAGCAATACCGCCCTGCTCTTTTAACCACTTGAAAACAAGCCCGGCTAAATACCAAGCATAAGTCGGTGGTGTATTAAACATAGAATCAGCATCGGCCTCTATTTTATAATCAAAAATAGAAGGAATAGCTTGTCGCGCTTTACCCATTAGATCTTCACGTACGATAACAATAGCTAAACCCGATGGACCAATATTTTTTTGTGCACCCGCATAAATAACACCGAATTTAGAAACATCAATTGGACGCGATAAAATCGTTGAACTCATATCTGCCACTAAAGGCACAACACCCGTTTCTGGCACATCAAAAATCTCAATACCTTCAATGGTTTCATTTGGACAATAATGTACATAAGCTGAGCCAGCATTAATTTTCCAATCTGCACAGGGCAATACACTGTTTTTACCCTCGGCTGTTTGTGTCATAATATTCGTTTCATTAATACGAGCATGTTTCTTTGCTTCAACAACCGCTGATTTTGACCACTGTCCCGTTAATAAATAGTCAGCATCTAATTTATCACCTAATAGGTTTAATGGCACAGCAGCAAACTGGCCTCGTCCACCACCCTGACAAAATAACACTTTATAGTTATCTGGAATGGCTAATAAATCACGTAAATCTTGCTCAGCTTCCGCAGCCATCTTCATAAACTCAGGACTACGATGACTCATTTCCATCACCGAAACACCCAATCCCTGCCAATTACGAAATTCTTCTTGTGCATGTTCCATAACGGCTTCAGGTAACATCGCCGGACCGGCACAGAAATTAAATATCTTGCTCATTTTATATTTATCCCTTAAAAAGAAATAAGCGGCTAATGCCGCTTATTACTACATACAAACTAACTATTCTTGTTCATCTGATGGCGCGTCATTAACTACGTCATCCTCAGCAACACTAGGTCGTTCTGGATTTTCGACATCTTCACCTAGCGCTTCCGCAAGGGGTTCGTCTTTTATCTCTTCGATACGTTGTAATGCAACGATTTGTTCATCATCAGCAGTACGAATCAAAGTAACACCTTGTGTATTACGACCCACTACTGAAACTTCACTAACGCGTGTACGTACCAATGTACCTTTGTTGGAGATCAGCATAATTTCATCGTTCTCATCTACTTGTACAGCGCCAACGACTTTACCATTACGCTCACTCACTTTAATCGAGATAACACCTTGTGTTGCACGACTCTTAGGTGAGTAATCCTCAAGTGGTGTACGTTTACCATAACCATTAACTGTCGTTGTCAAAATATGACCCGTTTCATTCGGTATAATTAGCGAAACGACTTTATCACCGTCTTTAAGTTTAATACCACGAACACCTGTTGCAGTTCGTCCCATTGGACGGACACCTTTGAATCGAATTTCCTGCTCACCATTTTCATCAAGTACTGGCTCGCCGTTCTCATCAATAGCAGGAATTTCTTCTGCTTCTTTAAAGCGAACAACTTTACCCGCATCGGAGAACAACATGATTTCATTTGAACCATCGGTAATTTGTGCCCCGATTAATTCATTATCATCATTTAAGTTAATTGCGATAAGGCCACTTGCACGTGGACGACTGTAAGCACTTAATGCGGTTTTCTTAACCGTGCCATTCGCCGTTGCCATAAACACGAATTTATCATCTTCATATTCGCGAACAGGCAAAATTGCAGTAATACGTTCATTCTCTTCCAATGGTAAGATATTAACAATTGGACGACCGCGCGCTTGACGTGATGCGAGTGGTAATTGGAATACTTTCAACCAGTATAAACGGCCACGTGTAGAGAAACAGAGAATGGTATCGTGAGTACTTGCAACGAGTAATTTTTCAATGAAATCTTCATCTTTCATTTTCGTTGCAGATTTACCTTTACCACCACGGCGTTGTGCTTCGTAATCGGTTAAGGGTTGATATTTCACGTAACCTTCATGGGACAGTGTGACGACCACATCTTCTTCAGTGATAAGATCCGCCATAGACAGATCCGCTTCATTTTCAGTAATCTCAGTACGGCGAGGATCACCAAAATTATCACGAATTTCTTCTAACTCTTCACGAATGATTTCCATTAAACGTGCTGGATTTTCTAAAATAAACACAAGTGCGGCAATAATATCAAGCAGCTCTTTGTACTCACTTAAAATTTTATCGTGTTCAAGACCCGTTAGTTTTTGTAAACGCAAATCAAGAATAGCCTGCGCTTGTACTTCGGTCATGTAATATTTGTTATCACGTACACCAAATTCAACCGCTAATCCATCCGGACGCGCAGCATCGACACCTGATGCTTCAAGCATAGCTGCAACATTACCCAATTCCCAACCCTGAGACTGTAAATCTTCTTTAGCTTCAGCCGGTGTTGCAGATCGACGAATTAATTCGATGATCGGTTCGATATTCGCTAATGAAATAGCCAAACCTTCTAGAATATGAGCACGATCGCGGGCTTTTTTAAGCTCAAACACTGTACGACGTGTAACCACTTCACGACGGTGTAAAATAAAGGCTTCAAGCATTTGTTTCAGGTTAAGCAGTTTTGGCTGACCGTGGTCTAACGCAACAGCATTGATACCAAATGAAACTTGCATTTGAGTTTGAGCGTACAGGTTATTTAAAACAACTTCGCCGACTTCACCGCGTTTAACTTCAACCACCATACGCATGCCATCTTTATCAGACTCATCACGTAACGCACTAATGCCTTCTATTTTCTTATCTTTAACAAGCTCTGCAATTTTTTCAATTAAACGTGCTTTGTTAACTTGATAAGGTAGCTCATGAACAACAATTGTTTCACGGCCACTTTTTTCATTTACTTCAATGTCCGCTTTTGCACGAATTTTTACTTTACCGCGCCCTGTATTGTAAGCATCAATAATCCCTTTACGGCCGTTAATAATACCGGCAGTTGGGAAATCAGGTCCTGGAATATGTTCGATAAGTTCATTAATTGTAATATCTGCATTATCAATTAATGCTAAACACCCATTAATAATTTCACCCAAGTTATGAGGCGGAATATTTGTTGCCATACCGACAGCGATACCCGATGCACCGTTAATCAGTAAATTCGGCACACGTGTTGGCATAACTTCAGGAATAAATTCAGTACCGTCATAGTTCGGCACAAAGTCGACGGTTTCTTTATCTAGGTCAGCGAGTAGTTGATGCGCAATTTTATCCATACGGATTTCTGTATAACGCATCGCAGCGGCACTATCGCCGTCAACTGAACCGAAGTTACCTTGACCATCAACCAACATATAACGCAACGAAAAAGGTTGGGCCATACGGACAATAGTATCGTAAACAGCGGTATCACCATGGGGGTGATATTTACCGATTACATCACCGACAACACGTGCCGATTTTTTATACGGTTTATTCCAGTCATTGCGAAGTACACTCATCGCAAATAGTACACGACGGTGAACCGGTTTAAGACCATCACGTACATCGGGCAATGCACGCCCGACGATTACGCTCATTGCGTAATCAAGATAAGAGTTCTTTAACTCATCTTCAATGTTAATTGGAGAAACGTCTGTGGCAAATTCGCTCATAGAGACCTAAATCCTTAATTTATTAGAGTATCGACTAACTTTAGTAGGTCAGCCATATTAGCATAAAATAACCATGAAGGAACGTATTCAGAGTAAATGTTGATTTGAAAATGCGATTATAAGCCAACTGTATAAATAACAGACAAACATATTGAAAGTTAACGTTAAAATAACATATCCAATTGTTTATTAGCCGCCCTGCATTATCGATCAATATTTTCGTATTGAGGTCATTCCCTTATCGGTTATAATAATTTTTTAAATTAACCTCGGTAATCAAAATGTCTGCAATTAATACACCCGATAATGTCGACCCTAAAGAAATTGAAAAGTTCTCTGATATGGCTGAACAATGGTGGGATCCTGAAGGTGATTTCAAACCTTTACATAAGCTCAACCCGACACGATTGGAATACATTGAACAGGGTGTGCAAGGTTTATTTGGTAAAAACGTTGCAGATATTGGTTGTGGCGGCGGTATTCTAGCCGAAAGCATGGCGCTACAGGGAGCAAATGTAACGGGGATAGACTTAGCCAAGGCTTCACTGCAAGTTGCGCGTCTGCATGTTTTAGAAAGCCAGTGTGAAATTGATTATCAAGAAATTACCGCTGAGCAATTTGCGATACAACATCCACAGCAATTTGATGTTGTCACTTGTATGGAAATGTTAGAACATGTTCCCGATCCAGCGTCAATTATTAAAGCATGTTGCGATATGGTAAAACCAGGTGGAACCGTTTATATCGCAACCATTAATAAAACATTTAAAGCATATTTATTAATGATTCTAGGGGCAGAAAACGTCTTAAAATGGGTACCTAAAGGAACACATGAATATGAAAAATTTATTCGCCCTTCTCAATTACTAAATGCAATAGACAATACTCGTTTACACTGTGATGAAATGCGTGGTGTAGAGCTGGATATTTTATCAGGTAAATTTAAAGTAACGAATAATGTCGATGTGAATTATATGCTGCGTTGCCGAAAAATCTAAATCGGTACTGTTTATGATATGAAAGTACATGACCCTAGACCTTAGATAAATCACTAAGGTCTAATAATCATTAATTACTTTATAGCGTAATAGGTTTTATCCGCCGTCAACTGCTCAGTTAATTTAAGAATGGGTTCAGGAATTTGTAAATAAAAGCCCTGCACAAGATCACAACCATTAGCCATCACAAACTCAAGCTGTTCTTTAGTTTCAACGCCTTCAGCAACCGTTCTCAGCCCTAATGCTTTCGCGATAGAAATCGTTGCTTTAACAACTTCTTCCGAAGTACTCACTTCACCTATTTTTGAAATAAAAGTACGGTCAATTTTTAACAAATCAAAGGGTTTATTAATCAAGTAGCCCAAATTCGAGTAGCCCGTACCAAAATCATCCATCGAAAAAGACACTTTCAATTTTTTATATCTTTCTAAGTGTTTTTGATTCTGCTCAGTCGATAAGATTACCTTTCTTTCGGTTATTTCAAGTGCAATCGATTCACCTTTAATATTGAATTGTTGTAAATACTTTTTAAAGGTAAAGAACAGCTCATCACTTTCTAAATCTTTTAGGGAGAAGTTAATCGAAATTTTACATTGATAATCATTAGACTTAGCTAATTCACTAATTGTTTTCATAACATTAAAGCTAACAAACTTAGTAATTTCAGTAATCAACTCAGATTCTTCCGCTAATGGGATAAACTTATTCGGCATGACCAAGCCGAGCTTAGGATGATTCCAACGCACTAGGGCTTCTAAATGAGAAAGCCGCATGGTATCCACATCGATAATCGGTTGATAATAAACTTCAAACTCACCGTTAGTAAGCCCATCTCTTATCGACCCTTCCATGGTCGCTTTTTCGAAGGCATCCGAAGAAAGCTCCTGTGAAATATAACGATAAGCATTTCGTCCATGATCCTTCGCATCGTACATAGCAATATCAGCTTTACGCACGAGTTCATCACCGGACATCCCATCATTAGGATAAATACTGATGCCGATACTGGCGCCAACTTTAATTTTATGCTCTTCAATAAACATTTCGTCTTGAATAGATTTGAGTAAATTAGCTGCAATTTTAGAAGCACTTAATGCCGATTCTAAATCCTGAGCAATAACAATAAACTCATCCCCCCCGACTCTTGCTACGGTATCTTCAGAACGTAAAACACCGGAAAATCGTTTAGCGACCTCGATAAGCACCGCATCACCAATATTATGACCTAGGCCATCGTTAATAATTTTAAAACGATCTAAATCAATAAAGAAAATCGCAATATGCTTTTTAGAACGACGTGCTTCTTGTAAAGCATGCTCAATACGATCTAAAAATAACGTTCGATTTGGCAAACCGGTTAACGCATCATGATTAGCAAGGTATTGAATTTTATCCTGGGATTGTTTAATTAAAGAGATATCGGTTAATACTGCGACATATTGAATAATATTATTATCGTCATCACGTACTGCACTGATATTAAGGTAGACAGGAAACACATCCCCATTTTTAGAGCGATTAATTACCTCTCCAGACCAAAACCCACTCTGTGTATAAGCACGTACCATATCATTATAAAATTCATCACTATGCAGATCTGAGCGGAGTATCTCTAGTTTTTTACCTTTGATATCCTCAAAGGAATAACCCGTAATACTTTCAAAAGCAGGGTTAACATTAATAATACGTGTTTCTTGATCCGTTATAACGATACTTTCTTGGGTTTCATTAAAAACTGTTTTGGCTTGTAAATTATCTAAAAAAGCATTTTTTTGTGTATTAATGTCTTCAATAACCGAAATAAAATATAAAGGCCCATTTTCATCTCTTACAATAGCAACGGACAACATCGCCCAAAATAAGTCCCTATTTTTAGTATAATAACGTTTTTCAACTTTATAGGAATCATTTTTCCCGTCGAGCAGATCCTGAAAATGTTTTAAATCGATATCAAGATCATCCGGATAGGTTATCTCCTGAAACGTTACATTCATTAGCTCTTGCTCAGAATACCCAAGCATATTAGAGATTGATTTATTAACCGAAATCCATTCACCGTTCAACCCTACATGGGCAATACCTATATTGGCATGATCAAATGTTGCCTTATATTTTCGCTGACTTAATAATAATTCATTCCGTGCATAGGTCTCCTTAGATATATCCGATGCAAATGACCAAATTTGTGAATGACCAAATTCATCACGACTTAAATAATCTTCAACCTCAAGAAGAGTATTCAGCCCATCTAAGGATTCAAATTCAATAATATAAGGGCCAAACTTACCATTATCAATCAACTCTTTATTTCTATTTGATAGATCTGCATTCCGTTGTAATGATGATAAACTTAGCCAATGTTTAGCCAATAATTGTTCTCGGGATAAACGAGAATAATATTGCATTGCCTTATTGGTTTTAAGAATAAGACCATCCATATTAGTGATTACAATACCGTCATTTATATTTTCTAATACCGATTCATAACGACGATTTAATGTACCGTAGCTTTCTTTAATCGTTGCATTTTCATGGTACATTTCCTTAAGTTCAGCATAGGCAGTTTGAAGTTCTTCGTTGGTTGACTGTAATTCCTCATTACTGGTTTCCATCTCTTCATTAGTTGCCTGAAGCTCTTCATTCGCACTTTGCAATTCTTCATTAGTTGACTGAAGCTCTTCATTCGAAGTTTCGAGTTCTTCAATAAGGGTTTGCATATGCTCTTTAGTACGTTGTAATTCAAACTCTAATTCATGAGTAGATGAAGGTATCTGATCGCAATCAGCTTGGTTCATAAACGGAATATCGTCACCGGATATACTTTGAAAATAAAATATATAGGTTTGATTTTGACCATTCAGCACGGGTACCAAGTGAACTTTAATAAAGCGAGATACACCGTTTTTTTGTGGAAGAGGAATATAATTACTGGCCGCACTAGTGAGCCCTTTTTGTACATCACTGAATAACTTTCGTAAATCCATAGCAAGGCGTGAATCAACAATTTTGTATAAATTATAGGAAACATACCCTTCTGGCAGAGAAATAAAGTCCAAATCGCCTTTTTTATATATGACGTCAAGTTGTTCATTCGTCACAATCATGTTCGGCATCAATAACTTTGTTGCTTCGGTGATAATAATTTCCTGCAGAGGTCGATTTCCTTGAATTATGTTTGAATCGTTCTCTTCAGATTTAATATACTTTGGGGGTCTAACGGTGATCGCTGCATAATTCTTTTTCGAAGAAGAAACGCTTTTAAATATTTTATTGGTTTTATCAATAGTCGCAAAGAATTGCTCAAAATTAGTCGCATTTTCGGACTTTCCGAGAAATAGTAACCCATTACTCTTCAATGCGTAATGAAAGGCCGGCATCACCCATTTCTGGGCATCAAGGTTAAAATAAATCAATAAGTTACGACAAACTATAAGATCTAAATCTTTAAATGGAGGATCCGATAAAATATTATGGTAGGAAAATACAATACTTTGTCGCAGCGTTTTCTTGACTTCAAATTCATTATTCGCAATCGTAAAATAATCTTTAATATAAGATTCAGATACCTCAGTCATTGAAGCTTGGCTATAAACACCTCTTCGTGCAATTTTTAATGCATCTTCATCAATATCCGTTGCAAAAATTCTCAGTTCTAAATGCTGTTGCCGCTCATTTAATAATTCATTCAATATAATTGCGACGGAATAAGCCTCTTCTCCCGTCGATGAGCCTGGCATCCAAACTCTTAACTCTTTCGCATCGGGTACTTTATCTAAATAAGTATCGAGATTATTTTCAAGGGATTCATAAGCACTTTTATCACGGAAGAAACTAGTCACTCCGATTAAAATATCTTTATAAAGTAATTCAACCTCTTGAGCACTATTTGTTATTAATTTAACGTATTCGTTGAGTGTGGTCACTTTTAAAGCAACCATTCGACGCTCAATACGTCGACCAATCGTTGCTTTTTTATAAACTGAAAAATCAACACGTTTTGCTTTATGTAAAAGTGCAAAAATAATTGACACATAATCATTTTCGGGCGTCACTTGATGCCTTTTTAATACGTTATGTCGAGGAAAGTTAGCTAAGGCAACTAACTCTTCGCCTATTTTTTCTGCTTTAATTAGAATATCAACGATGGACCCATTAATGGCAGCCATTGGCATCCCATCATATTTTGCCGTACTAGGCTCCTGAACGATGGTAATCCCACCTTCTGAATTAATGGCACGCATACCTTGGCTACCATCTGAACCGGTCCCCGATAAAATGACCCCAACCGATTTTTCTTTTTTATATTTAGCAATAGAAATAAAGAGCTGATTGACAGAAGGCTTAGGTAAAAAAGAATGTTTTTCAGGCGCAGATAAAATAATTTGATCGTATTCATTTATCTCTACATTTTTATTCGGAGGAGTTATATAGAACACATCGCTTTCAAGTACCTCCTTATCTTCCACTTCCTTTATTTTTAAAGTACTTTCTCGTGAAAGTAATTCGACTAGCATTGTATTATGCTTTGGACTCAGATGTTGCGCGACGATATAAGCGGTATTATTGCTTTCGGGTAATCCTTTTATTAGGGTAGTAAGTGCTTCTAACCCCCCTGCACTAGAACCAATGCCGACAACCATCATTTTATTATTAGCAGCAACGGCAGTTTCATCGGGAATAACTTCAAACCTTTTTTTTTCTTCTAACACTTTCTTCTCATCAATGGATTCTTGGTATTCACCACCCGATAACACATTATCAACGACCCGCGCTAATGTTTTGGTATCAGTTGGTCTGCTGACGAAACCATTAATGTGCTCTTTAATGGTATCTAATAGGAAATCTTCTTGAATATAAGCACTAAATATAACGATCGGCGTTTTTTGGTTGGTTTTACGTATTTCTAGTATTAATTCGGGGCCATTCATAAGTGGCAATTGAATTTCAGTGACCACCAATTGTGGGTTATGCGTCATGAATTTTGAAATGCCTTCTAAACCATCGCTAGCTTCAATCACGGTTGCAAATTTGTTCCGGAAAAAATCTGAATACACTTTGCGCGTATCCTTTTCATTCCTTATATAGAGAACTGTTGCATCGTATTTCATGTCAATCACCTTAATAGATTAGATATTTATATATCTAAAATTTATGCAGTCGTTAGGAAAGGTTTGAGGTATAGAAAAACTCTACAACTTAACGTGTCCCTACGTTATTTTTAATATATAACTAATTAATTATTGAATAGCTCTACAATGAAAAATTGAAATAAGCAACTAATTAAATTATTTTCGAAATTGTAAAATATGTAAACGTTTTAAATGTAATTGTACAACAATTGAATATTGTCCATGTTTTTCATGCTTCACATCAACAACTAATACATTAGAATTACGTCAATAGGTCGTTTTTAATGATGATATAATGCCAAACATCATACAAATGATTATTCTGTGACAATTAAACATTAATTTCCACAATAATTACACATTTATAAAATCTTATTATAGTCATGTCTCATTTTTAAATTATTTTTAATTTAACAATTCAGCATTAATAGCAAATTATTTTTTACAAATAATCATTGCATTTTACAAGCGGCAAGTATGACTTAGATGTGAATGTTAGTTAATACTAACCTATTTTTTCATACTCAATTTATCCACTATTTTATCCACCGAACGCAAAAAATTAATCACTTGCTATAAATCTAAAAATCATTATCTTGTGCCTACAAATTATAAAAACACTATATATAGTGTTTTATACAATTTCATAAATACTATCTACACAATACTATCAGCGCTCCGATTAAGGTAATGCAAATGAACAAAAACCTATTTGTCACCAAACGAAATGGCAAAAGAGAAAACATCGATCTTGAGAAAATTCACCGAGTGATTACTTGGGCTGCGGAAGGACTCAATAATGTATCTGTCTCTCAGGTTGAGTTAAATTCGCATATCCAATTTTATGATGGGATCCGTACCGATGATATTCATGAAACCATTATCAAAGCTGCTGCAGACTTAATTTCTGAAGAATCACCAGATTACCAATATTTAGCTGCGCATCTTGCTGTATTCCATTTACGTAAAAAAGCATATCGCCGTTTTACTCCCCCAAGTGTATTCGAGCATGTAAGCAAAATGTGTTCAAAAGGGAAATATGACCACCATCTTTTAGAGGATTACACCAAGCAAGAGTTTGAACAAATGGAAAAATTTATTGATCACAAACGTGATTTAAATTTCTCCTATGCAGCGGTTAAACAACTTGAAGGTAAATATTTAATTCAAAACCGCGTTACCGGTGATATTTATGAAAGTGCACAGTTCTTATATTTAATGGTGGCAGCGTGTTTATTTGCTAATTACGACAAATCTGTTCGCTTGGATTTTATTAAACGTTTTTACGATGCAACATCACTCTTTAAAATTTCCTTACCGACACCGATCATGTCAGGTGTGCGTACACCAACTCGCCAATTTAGTTCCTGCGTTTTGATTGAAACAGGTGATAGCCTAGATTCAATCAATGCGACAGCAAGCTCGATTGTTAAATATGTATCACAACGTGCAGGTATTGGTATCAATGCGGGCCGTATTCGCGCTATTGGTAGTACTATCCGTGGTGGTGAAGCACTTCATACTGGCTGTATTCCATTTTATAAATACTTCCAAACAGCAGTAAAATCTTGTTCTCAAGGTGGTGTTCGTGGTGGTGCAGCTACTATTTTTTATCCTATATGGCACCTTGAAGTTGAATCACTTTTAGTATTAAAAAATAACCGAGGTGTAGAATCTAACCGTATTCGTCATATGGATTATGGTGTACAACTTGGTCGACTATTTTATCAACGCTTGATTGATCAAAAATCAATTTCATTATTTAGCCCTTCAGACACACCAGGGCTTTACGATGCATTTTTTGAAGACCAAGATGAATTTGAACGCTTGTATACACAATATGAAGCCGATGAAAATATTCGTAAAAAATCAATCGATGCAACGGAACTGTTCTCCCTATTAATGCAAGAACGTGCAAGTACTGGCCGCATATATATTCAGAACGTTGACCATTGTAATACCCACAGTCCATTTGACAGTAAGGTCGCGCCGGTTCGTCAAAGTAACCTGTGTATGGAAATCGCATTACCGACTAAACCATTACAGCATATTATGGATGAAGAAGGTGAAATCGCCCTTTGTACATTGTCTGCATTGAATTTAGGCTCTATTGAGTCACTAGATGAATTAGAAGAACTCGCGGAACTGACCGTGCGTGCGCTTGATAATTTGTTAGATTATCAAGACTATCCAATTAAAGCCGCTGAAAATAGCAGCATGGCACGCCGTACTTTAGGGGTTGGTGTTATTAATTACGCCTATTACCTTGCTAAAAACGGTGTAAAATATTCAGATGGCAGTGCAAACAATTTAACGCATAAAACATTTGAAGCGATTCAGTTCTACCTATTAAAAGCATCAAATAAACTCGCAAAAGAACGTGGAGCTTGCCCACTATTTAATGAAACACGTTACTCACAGGGTATTTTACCTATTGATACCTATAAAAAGTCATTAGATGCGATTTGTGACGAAGGCTACCATCTTGATTGGGAAACTTTACGTAAGGATATTGTTAAAGACGGCTTACGTAACTCAACATTATCAGCATTAATGCCATCGGAAACCTCTAGTCAAATATCTAATGCAACTAATGGTATTGAGCCACCACGTGGTTTCATTAGCGTCAAAGCAAGTAAAGACGGTATATTAAAACAGGTCGTCCCTGAATTTGATAAATATAAAAACAACTATGAGTTATTATGGAATATTCCAAATAATATCGGGTATTTATCGCTTGTTGGCCTTATGCAAAAATTTGTGGATCAGTCTATTTCCGCAAATACCAACTACGATCCAAATCATTTTCCAGATGGTAAAGTACCAATGACAAGCCTATTAAAAGACTTATTAACGGCTTATAAAATGGGTGTAAAAACTTTGTATTATCACAACACACGCGATGGCGCAGATGACAAAAAAGTATTTGAAGAAGATGATGATTGTGCCGGCGGTGCATGTAAGATCTAACAAAGAGTAAACATTAAGCTTCTTGCCCCGAGCCCTAGCTGCGAACTTCGTAGCTAGGGGCTCGCAGCGAGCAGCTAACGATTAATATATTATCCTGGAGCTTATAATGGCTTATACAACCTTTTCAAAAATTGCTAATGACGCACTGAAAGAGCCAATGTTTTTTGGTAATCCGGTTAACGTGGCACGTTATGATCAACAACGTTTTGAAGTCTTTGAAAAATTAATTGAAAAACAACTTTCGTTTTTCTGGCGTCCTGAAGAAATTGATGTCAGTCGTGACCGTATCGATTTTTCAAATTTACCTGATCATGAACAACATATCTTTATTTCAAACTTAAAATATCAAACCCTGCTTGATTCAATTCAAGGTCGTAGTCCCAATGTTGCACTACTCCCTATTGTTTCATTACCAGAGCTTGAAACTTGGATTGAAACATGGTCATTTTCAGAGACCATCCATAGCCGTAGTTATACGCATATTTTACGTAATCTTTATACGGATCCGAATGAAGTCTTTACCGATATAGTGAGCAACGAAGAAATTCAAAAACGTGCAACTGATATTGCGGGTTACTATGATGAATTAATCCATGCTACGCAATTTATGCAACTGCACGGTTTAGCGCAAACGGAGATCCCTTACATCAATATCGAAGGTGAAAAAGAGCAACTATCACTGCGTGCGCTTAAAAAGAAACTTTACCTCTGTGTATGCTCAATTAATGCCCTTGAAGCAATTCGATTTTATGTTTCTTTCGCTTGTTCATTCGCCTTTGCTGAGCGTGATTTACTTGAAGGAAATGCCAAAATTATTAAATTAATTGCCCGCGATGAAGCTCTTCACCTTAATTCAACTCAACAAATCCTTAATTTATGGGCCGATGGTAAAGATGATCCTGATATGGCAGAAATTGCCATTGAATGTTTTGCAGAAGGAAAAGAAATCTTCTTAAAAGCGGCTGAACAGGAAAAAGATTGGGCTAAATATTTATTTAAAGATGGCTCAATGATTGGATTAAACGAACAGATTTTATGTCAGTATGTTGAATATATTACAAATCAACGTATGCAAGCGATTGGTTACGAAGCCCCTTTTACAGTTAAAACCAATCCTATTCCTTGGATTAATAACTGGCTAGTCAGTGATAATGTCCAAGTAGCGCCTCAGGAAGCGGAAATAAGTTCTTACCTAGTCGGACAAATAAACAGTAAAGTGGATAACGAAGAATTAAGTAGCTTCGAACTATAAGATAAACATGACTAAAAAATTAACCGTTAATGGTGTTGAATACAGATTAAATGCTCAACAGACACTACTCGAAAACTTAGAAACCCAATCAATTCCGATTGAGTTTCATTGTCGAGATGGTCATTGCGGTGCCTGTAAATGCAAACTAATCCGTGGTGACGTTCGTTACACAACGACACCACTCGCTTATTTACGAGAAGGTGAAGTATTACCCTGTTCGTGCATTGGCCAAAGTGATATCCATTTACAGATAGATTAAGGCGGATCTTTCGCCTTTTAGCGCTTCCACAACACGTTGACTAATGCCCCCGAAATAATAAAACTTCCGCCAATTAAGGTAGTAATAACGGGAACCTCACTAAAATACACCCAACCAATCAAAATAGAAAAGACAACCTGCACATAGGAATAAGCCATGGCTTTACTTGCATCGGCACTGTGTAATGCCGTTGTTAAACAAATTTGCCCCACTTGAGTAAACACACCGATAAGTATCAGTAACACTGCCACCGCTAACCCTGGCACCACAAAATCACTCCCCAATAGCAGCATTGCAATCGGAAAAGCAATAACCGGAAAATAAAAAACAATCACAGAGCTATCCTCTGTTTTAGTTAATTTTTTAACAATGATATAGGCCACTGCACTGCCAAAGGCCCCTAAAATAGCCACTAAAATACTGAACCAAGAATAACTAATCGCACTATCAAAGGAAATATTAGGTTGGATCATAATGGCAACACCCAATAAGCTAAGTACAATGCACAAGATCGTAGAACGTTGAATTTTTTCACGTAAAAAAAACAGCGCTAATAGCGCCGTAAAGATAGGATGTAAATACTGTAAAATGGTCGCCTCTGCTAAGGGAAGCGTTGATATTGCATAGAACACGCAAATTAGTGAAACCGCCCCCACCGCTCCACGAGCAAATAACCATGGTTTATTATTGCCCCAAATAGAAATTTTTTTACGTTTTACCACCAGATAGCTTAAAAACACCGACACAATAGCTCTTGCTGCCACAATTTCAAGTACAGGAATCCCCGACTCACTAACACTTTTCACACACGCGGCCATTAACGCAAAGGCAAGAGCCGATAAAAGCATATACCAAACGCTAATGGGTACTGACTGTTTTAGTTTTGTATACATTTAATTTATGGCCTAAGCATTAGAATCAACATTATTCAACAATCCCGTAATTTCAAATGCAGGTAAGGGTTTGTAAAAATAGAATCCTTGGAAAATATGGCAACCATGGGCAATTAAAAAGTCCACCTGTTCCTTTGTTTCGACCCCTTCTGCCACGGTTGATAGTTGTAAATTGGTCGCTAAATTAATAATAGTGGTACAGATCTGGGCGTCTTCAACTAATGTTGCACATTCATTGACAAAGGTACGATCTATTTTTAACACATCTATCGGTAAGCGTTTTAAATAGTTAAGAGAGGAATATCCCGTACCAAAATCATCAATAGATATTTTTATATTCAGTTTTTTAAGTGCCGACATAACCGCAATACACTGTTCAATATCGGTCAACAAAACACCCTCGGTAATTTCAATTTCAAGAAAGGTAGGATCTAGCTTGTATTCTGCAATCGCATTTTCAACGTATGCGACTAGTCGTCCTGAAATTAGATGTCGTGTGGATATATTAATAGAGACAGGCACGAGTTTACACCCAGATTCTTGCCAAGCAATGAGTTGAGCAATGGCTTTACGAATAACCCATTCTCCAATATCAACAATCAAATCAGATTCTTCGGCAAGCGGGATAAATTCTGCGGGTGAGATACTCCCTTCTACGGGATGCTGCCAGCGAATTAAGGCTTCTAATCCGACCAATTCTTTTTCATTAGTTACTTTAGGTTGATAATGCAGACTAAATTGATCCTCAACATTTAACCCATGACGCATTTCCTGTTCATAATCAAAATTACGTGCAGCCAAATTCGCCATTTCTGCAGCAAATAACTGATAATTATCTCGGCCAGACTGTTTAGCGGTATACATTGCTAGATCCGCATGTTGAATTAATTTTTCAGCACTCTCTTTATCGGTTTCAGCAAAGGCAATACCAATACTGGTCGGAATATTGATTTCCCTTCCAGCAAGGGTTAAAGGTGCGCGCATAATCGTTAATACTTCGTTCGCCTTGGCATGTGCCATTTCAATATTAAAAGCCCCACGGAATAGAATAATAAACTCATCCCCTCCCCAACGCGCAATAATATCGGAATCGCGAGTGACTTTAATTAATCGTTGCGACACTTCACATAACAATTCATCACCCATTTTATGCCCAAGCGTATCGTTAATTTTTTTGAATCGATCTAAATCCATAAAAAACAACATAATATTTTCGTCGGTCGTATTGATAATTGACAAAATACTAGTCAAGGAATCCATTAAATAAGTACGATTATAAAGCCCCGTTAAAGGGTCACTGTAAGCCAATTCACGTAATTTATCCTGTAGTTTTAACTGCCGAGTTATATCTCGAATATGTAAAGTAAATTCATTACTTTCACTGTTACCGATATTAGTACTTGTCACCGTGACTTCTGCGGAAAAATGATGGCCTGAATAACGTAATAAAGTAATACCATTTCGGCGATCTCGCATTAATCCGACTGTACTTAAAAATCGATGAGAGAGACTTTCACGAATTTTATTATGGTCTTCGGGAGAGATAAATAAATCAATAAAATTTTGTCCAATGACTTGGCTTTTCCCATAACCAAAGGTACGTTCTGCGGCGGGGTTAAATTCTAAAATGCAACCTAATAAATCAATAATTAAAATGCTATCCATGGATGAATCTAGTATTGCACTTTTACGTTTTTCACTGGAATTAAAATGCGAAATTGCGTTATCACGTTTAACTATTTCACTGTTCACCCGTCCGATCACTTGATTATACTGCTCGGCAATCAAACCAACTTCCGTAAAAGGTTCAACGGGAACTGGTTCCGAAAAAGATCCCATTTTCTGTTGGTTATTCATGGAATTAAGTAAATTGATGAGTTCAGTAGAAGCATGATGCTCGGAAACATTCATACCACTAATTTCACTCTCTTTAGTAACGCGTAATGGAATAAAATGATTAATAGCACGAATAAGGAAATAACTCATAGCAAGACAGTATCCGCCGACACTAACCACACCTAACAATTGCACATTAAATTGTTGAAAACGACCTAAACCGGTATGAAGTAGGTCCATATCGGCAAATAAAGCAACGGCTAAGGTTCCCCATATCCCAGCAAACAGATGTGCAGGCACAACCCCCAATGCATCATCTATTTTTAAGCGTTCAATCCACAACGTTCCGCCATAAAGTACTAAACCAGCAATAATCCCGATCAACATTGAATCTACGGGAGAAAATGCATGACAACCGGCTGTGACTGCAACTAAGCCAGCAATAACACCATTTAAAATAAAGCCAATATCAACAAAGCGCTTATGCCAATAATGACAGATGGAGGCGGCAATACCTCCCCAACTAGCCCCCAGGGTCGTATTTAATAAAATTTTAGGTACCTGATCGGTTAGTTGTAACGTGCTCCCACCATTAAAACCATACCAACCTAACCAGATTAAAAGTACACCTAACACCGACATTGGCACATTACTGCCCGTTGTAGGTAATTTATCTGAATCAAATCGGCCAATTCGGGGACCAATAATAATAATGGCAACTAATGCCACATAACCGCCAACTGAATGCACCACCGTCGACCCCGCAAAATCAACAAATCCTAATTGCTCGAGCCATCCCGCATTGCCCTCTTGATAAGCAGAAGCCCAAACCCAATGCCCTGCAACGGGATAAATAACAGCGGTTAAAATAGCGGCAGTACAAACGAAACCAAAAAAGGACATGCGCTCAGCAACGGCGCCAGATAACAAGGTGGCAGAGGTACCACAAAACATCATTTGAAAAATAAAAAAACTAATTTGATAGGCAGATTGGTGATCACCGATAAAGAACTGATCGCTTCCAATAACACCATATAGAGAATTCCCAAACATTAAAGCAAAACCAAATGCCCAATAAAGAATGGAAGCAATTATAAAATCAGTAATATTTTTAGCAGCAACATTAATACTATTTTTACTGCGAATCTTCCCGCTTTCTAGGCATAAAAATCCAGCTTGCATACAGAATACCAATAACGCTGAAATTAACAGCCAAGAAAAATCCATTACGATTAAACCTTATTTATATTTAAAATAAATTTAAAGAGCGAATTTTAGTATCTATAGTGATAATCAACAAGTCAAGGTATGTGGTTCTATTTGTATGATGATTTAAATAATATATTTAAAAAAACTTAAACATTAGCTCAGAACTTGACGCTATGGTCATAATTTTAAAGTTTTTATTCAGAAAAAAATAAACTATACTTATGTTAATTTTATATCAACAAAATGGACTTTCGCATTAAAATCACATATTCCGTAGTACGCTATTTTTGCCCTGCTATCTTACTCATTATTTTAGGTTGCCAGACTGCCTCTGCGGACGGTCAATTTGCTGACGCCTACAAAGCAGCGCAATCGGGTAACTACTCGAAAGCAATCCAACTTTGGCAACCCTTAGCAGAACAAGGACAGTCTTCTGCACAATATGCGCTAGGTTGGTTATATGAAAGTGGTCAAGGTACTGCACAAAGTTATTCAAAAGCCGCATACTGGTATCGTAAAGCGGCAGAACAAGGTGACTTAGCCGCACAGTATGTATTAGCGACAATGTATGAAAAAGGTGTCGGTGTAAAATTAGATATTAAGCAAGCTGTGCAATGGTACCTTAAAGCAGCTAACAAAGGCGACGCTATTGCGCAATTCAAATTAGGCACTTATTTTCACAGTGGTGAAGGCATTGCTAAAAATGAACGTGAAAGTTTTTTCTGGTTTAATAAAGCGGCACATCAAGGGCACATCACCTCACAAATTAACCTCGGCAAAATTTACCAAGAAGGACGTGGTGTACCTCAAGATTATGCCCTTGCAATTCAATGGTATGAATTAGCCGCTGAGCAAGGCGATGCCCTCGCACAATATCAACTTGCCACCTTGTATGAATTAGGGCGCGGGACAGATCAAGATCTTCCACAGGCAAAAGAATTATATTTAACATCAGCCCCTCGCTATGCACCGTCTGCGTATAAAGTCGCAGAGTTTTATGAACAAGGAAAAACGGAAGATATAAATCAGCTTAAGGCGATTGAGTGGTATAAAAATGCAGCCAACCGAGGTAATAGCGCCGCACAATATCGATTAGGTGTTATTTACCAGAATGGGCTTGGTATTGAAGCGAATATCAACACAGCAATTGAATGGTACTTTAATGCAGCAAAACAAAATCATCCAAAAGCCATTTATGAACTGGGTAATATTTATGCCCACGGCGTGATAGATTTAGACGGTAAGCAAAGTATTGCCGTTGATTATTATAAAGCCTCACAATACTACCAAAAAGCAATAAAGTTAGATTACGCTCCTGCCTATGAACCCTTAGGCATATTATACGAGAATGGTTACGGCGTTGTTGCAGATCTTGGACGAGCACTATCTTTGTACCAGCATTCAAATCAACCTTCCGCACAAGCTCGTTTTAATGCGTTAAGTAAACAAATCACTTGTAAGCAAACGGCGACGACTAATTTATTCTCCGTATCAATTGCTTGTACTAACCGTAAAGAACTCGATCAGCAAATTCAATCACAAAATATTCATCCAATCGAAGAGAAAAAAGATGAATGGTCGGACACATATTATACCGGTGCGGTGATTAAAGGCAGCAGTGAATTAACCGTCAGTTACACATTGGAATCTCAATTTGCGAGTGCACAATACACTTTTGTCGGTAGGGACAACCCGACCTTGATTACCCAAGTCAAAAAACTCCTGACTCAAAAATATGGAGAGCCTACCCTCGCAAAAGGAAACACCGATAATGGAAAAGCAAGCTTCACTTGGTTTTTAGACGATGGCATTGAACTCACCACTCACCGCGATTGGCCTGATACAACGACTTTTGTCACCTACTCTCTGCCTGAACATATAGCCATCTTAGAGCAGGAACAAAAACAACAACTTTCATCGGAAAAACAATCTAAAGAACAAGGCATTAATTTAAATCTATTTTAATTATTATTAAAATAAAAGTAACTACTCAGCACCCTTTAAAATTTCATGAGTTTTGTCATAAATAGAGTCTAAATGCTCAGGGATAAGCCATTTATGCTTAGTTCAAGGCGAAAAAGCGCAGTTTAGTGGTTTAAATGAGCATTTTTCAACGATGAAATAAGTTTAAAGGGCGACGGCCTGAGTAATTACAAATAAAAAACATATTAAACCGAATCAACATGGCTAAGGATACAAATATCTACCCTAAAAATATCTTTATATACTAAATAGCCTCCTTACTATTGAAAATACATACATCTATACACTGAGCGGAGAACAAACTCTAAACATAAAGTTAACGATCTAACGGATTAATTATACCAATTGTATTAAATATGTAATCTAAATTTTGCGCTAGAAAAATGGTTTAGTTTGAGGCGAAAGTTGCCACTACCGAGAGATTAACAAGTGAATCCTCTAACGTGAGAATTAATATAAAGACATTAATTCTTTAATGGTTGTTCCCTTAACGAAATTTTCAACAAAGAAATAAACTATTTTAACCAGCAAAATAGATCAGCTACTTATTACGATTGGTATTACTATAAAAATAATTTAATGCACCTAAACCCTGCTAAAATAACGGATGCATTTGATTGATAAGAGAACTCAACGCTATGGATACTACATTATTACTCTTTATCGGAACCGCTTTTACCTTTGGGATGTTTGTTAATTTTACTGGTCTTCCCCCCATGATCGGTTTTTTACTCGCAGGTTTTGTCTTAAATTTTTGTGGTTATGAATCAAATCAACAGTTAACGACCCTTGCCGAACTTGGCGTGACACTCCTGTTATTTACCATTGGATTAAAACTCCATCTGCGCACATTATTTAAAGCAGAAGTTTGGGGAGGAGCCAGTTTACATATAATTGCGAGTCTTATATTTTATGTTTTATTACTCTTTATTTTCAAAACGGTCGGCATTACTTTTATTTCCGATTTAGACTTCCCGTCACTATTGCTTATTTCCTTTGCTCTAAGTTTTTCCAGTACGGTTTTTGCCGTTAAAATCCTTAATGAAAAAAGTGAAACCAACTCCCTTTACGGCAGAATTGCGATTGGTATTTTGATTATGCAAGATATTTTCGCGGTCTTATTCTTAACGTTCTCCGTTAGTGAATTACCATCCATATGGGCACTGTGTTTACTTGCACTGCCCCTTATTCGCCCACTATTATTCAAGTTACTTGATAGCGCTGGACATGGAGAATTATTAGTTTTATATGGTTTCTTTCTTGCCCTTGTTATTGGTGCAGGTTTATTTGAATCCGTGGGTGTGAAAGCTGACTTAGGTGCGTTAATTGCAGGTATGTTACTCGCCAATCATAAAAGTGCAAAACAGATGGCCAACGCATTATTTAACCTGAAGGAGCTTTTCTTAATTTGCTTCTTTTTAAATATAGGGCTGGGCGGATTGCCTAATGTTGATCATTTAATGATCGCTCTTATTTTATCGGTCCTATTATTCGTTAAAGTCGCATTATATTTTGTGACACTAACTAACTTTAGATTGCGCTCAAGAACCTCGCTGTTCACATCTTTTACCCTAGCAAGTTACAGCGAATTTGGACTAATTGTGGCCTCTATAGCAACTCACAAAGGCTGGATCACCCAAGACTGGCTAACCATTACCGCGATTACGGTATCACTTAGCTTTATTATCGCTTCATTACTTAATAAATATTCCGATGCGGTCTACACCCGCTTTACCCTGCCTCTCAAGCGTTTTCAATCAACTCGATTGCACCGAGAAGATAGGCCTGTTCGTGTTGGTGATGCGGAGATACTCGTGATGGGAATGGGTCGAATTGGCACCAGTGCCTACGATGCATTACAAACTATCTATGGTAATAAAGTATTAGGCATCGATTACGATTTTCAAACGACATTAGAACACCAAAAAGCAGGACGACGTATTATTACCGGCGATGCATTAGACTCAGATTTTTGGAATAAATTACAAATCACAGATAATGTTCAGCTAATCCTATTAGCTATGCCTGATCATAATGGTAATAAATTTGCAGCAGAGCAATTGAATAAAATAGATGGACATCATTTTCAAATAGCAGCCATTGCACATCGAGCCAGTGACGAAAAAGAGTTGAATAATCTAGGCGTTGCTCCGGTTTATAATATGTACACTGAAGCAGGCTCAGGTTTTGCTCGTAATGTTTGCTCTGAATTATGTCCACAACTAACAATAAATGATTAGGGTTGCTATTTTTTCTATTACCCTATTTTTCTACGCCGTAAAATTAAATTGAATACATGTAGCCCTATACATGAACATTAATAGTCGAGTGAAATAGAAATAATACTGATGTTTCACGCCTCTAAAAAAGGCGATGACTTATTATTGTCAATCAACCTCTTAAGGTAATAAAGCCAATTTATTTGTTCCATCATTAAAAAACTCAATCTCAACAGAGCAAATCTAATGGATCAGCGGCCTCTAGAAAGGGGATTAATAGAAAAAATCAGCTAATCCATAAATTTGTGTGTGAATTGTTCTGAATTAGTGTGACTTTTCTGTCATATTCTGCAAAAATCATTGAACTCATTTTTTCAGATCATATTTGATCGCTTTTAGGGGAGGTTTCCCTAACTGTAGTAATAAAATAAAAAAGGTAACGTTATGTGTTCTATTTTTGGTGTGCTCGACATTAAAAGCGATCCTATCGCATTGCGCCAACAAGCAATTGAAATGTCTAAACTACTTCGTCACCGTGGCCCAGATTGGTCGGGTGTATATTCATCGGACAAAGCGATTCTTGTTCATGAGCGTCTTTCTATCGTAGATGTAAATACCGGTGCACAACCTTTATACAATGAAAATAATACACATATCCTAGCGGTTAATGGTGAGATTTATAACCATAAAGATTTAGAAAAAGAACTAACTTGCGGTTATAAATTCAAAACCAAATCTGATTGTGAAATTATCTTGGCATTATATGAAGAAAAAGGTAACACCTTTTTAGATGACCTAAATGGTATTTTTGCATTTTGCCTTTACGATGCAGAAAAAGATAAATATTTAATTGGACGCGATCATATCGGTATCATTCCACTTTACATGGGCTGGGATGAACATGGCAACTTCTACGTTGCTTCTGAAATGAAAGCATTAACCCCCGTTTGTACTAAAGTTCAAGAATTCCCTGCAGGCCACTACCTAGACAGTGAAATCGGTGAATTAACACAATATTACACCCGTGATTGGATGGAATATGATGCAGTAAAAGACAACGGTGGCAGTGCAAAAGAAATTCATGATGCACTTGAAGCATCGGTTAAACGCCAACTAATGTGTGATGTCCCATACGGTGTATTACTTTCTGGTGGTTTAGACTCTTCAGTTATTTCAGCAATCACCCAAAAATTTGCGAAACAACGTGTTGAAGATGACGACCAATCTGGCGCATGGTGGCCACAACTTCACTCTTTCTCTGTTGGTCTTGAAGGTTCACCTGATCTAGCTGCAGCCCAAAAAGTGGCAGACGAGTTAGGCACCGTTCATCACCCAATCATCTTTACCGTACAAAATGGTATTGATGCATTACGTGAAGTTATTTACCACATTGAAACTTACGATGTAACCACTATCCGTGCTTCTACACCTATGTACTTAATGGCGCGTAAAATTAAAGCAATGGGTATCAAAATGGTGTTGTCTGGTGAAGGTGCCGATGAAATATTTGGTGGTTACTTATACTTCCATAAAGCGCCAAACGCCAAAGAGTTCCATGAAGAGCTAAATCGTAAACTTGAAAAACTTCATATGTTTGACTGTTTACGTGCTAACAAATCAATGGCAGCTTGGGGAATCGAAGCACGTGTCCCATTCCTTGATAAAGAGTTCCTAGACGTTGCAATGCGCACCAACCCAGAACTTAAAATGATCAAAGATGGCCGTATCGAAAAAAATATTCTTCGTGAAGCTTTTGATGGTGAATTATTAAATGAAGTACTATGGCGTCAAAAAGAACAATTCTCTGACGGTGTAGGCTACAGCTGGATTGATACATTAAAAGAATATATCGAGACACAAGTAACGGATCAGCAACTTGAAAATGCTGAATTTAAATACCCAATTAATACACCGGATACGAAAGAAGCTTACTTCTACCGTAGTATCTTTGCAGAACACTTCCCGCTTGATAGTGCAGCTGAATGTGTACCGCATGGTAAATCCGTTGCATGTTCAACCGTTGAAGCATTAGCTTGGGATGAGAGTTTTGCAAATAATGCAGATCCATCGGGTCGTGCTGCAGGTTCACATAACGATGCATACAAAGCGAAGTAAATAGCAGAATAATTAACCCATAAAAGCGTTCTATTGAACGCTTTTTTTATAATACCAATTGTATTAAATATATGTTCTAAATTTTGCGCAGGAAAAATGCGTTAGTTCGAAATGAAAGTTTTGCAAATGATTGTTTCCTTTACAAAACTTTCAACAAAGAAATAAACAATTTCAATCCGTAAAATGGATCAGCTAATTATTACCGCTGGTATAAACTAATATAAGAAAATAATGACCGATCTAAGCAAACAAGCTTGTCCCTGTAAAAGTGGATTAACCTATCAGCAATGCTGCCAGCCCTTCCATCAGAAACAACAATATCCAACTAACTGTGAGCAATTAATGCGTTCTCGCTTTAGTGGTTATATTTTGCAATTAGGTCATTATCTTTTTGACACTTATCATGCTGATTACCGAGGCAATTTAACACCAACACAATTGGCAGAAAAAACCGTCGAATGGAAAAATCTTCAAATTATCGAAACCGACACGTTAGACACAACCGGTTTTGTTGAATTTAAAGCCTGGTATATCAATGAAAATCAATTATCCTGTCTGCATGAACGCTCTCGCTTTATCAAATTGGATAAACAATGGTTATATTGCGATGGAGATATTTATCCTGAACAAAAATCAGGTAAAATAAACCGCAATGATCCTTGCCCCTGTGGCAGCGGTAAAAAATATAAAAAATGTTGCGCAAACATTATTAGCTAAAAGCAAGACCAACTAATACACCTTGGTATATTTGCTATACATCATCAGAGATTACTATGGAAAAGAAAACACTACGGACCGATTGCCCAGATAGCAAAGGTTTGATTGCACAGATCACGAATATCTGTCAAAAACACCAATTAAATATTATCAAAAACAGTGAGTTTGTTGACCATCAGTATGGGCGTTTCTTTATGCGCACAGAACTTGAGGGGTACTTCAATGATGAAACGCTATTGGCTGACCTTGATTACAGTTTACCGCCAGGCTCTAAACGCTCATTAATTTCTCAAAAACGTAAACGCATCGTTATCCTTGTCACTAAAGAAAGCCATTGTTTAGGTGATATCTTAATGAAGAGCACCTACGGTGGAATTGACGTAGAAATTGCAGCGGTTATTGGGAATTACAATGCGCTTGAGGAGTTAGTCACTAAATTCAATATTCCTTATCACACCGTTAGCCATGAAGGCTTATCCCGTGAAGAGCACGAACAAAAAGTAATGGATGCTATTGCACCTTATACGCCAGACTATGTTATTTTAGCTAAATATATGCGTATTCTGACGCCTACATTTGTTGCTGCCTATGAACATAAACTTATTAATATTCATCACTCGTTTTTACCCGCATTTATTGGTGCACGCCCTTACCAACAAGCCTTTGACCGAGGTGTCAAAATTATTGGTGCAACGGCGCATTTTGTTAATAATGACCTTGATGAAGGACCTATTATTACCCAGGATATTGCACATATAGACCATGCATACAGTGCCGCAGATCTAGCGAAAGCTGGACGTGATGTTGAACGCTCAGTACTAAGCCGCGCATTACAACAGGTATTAGACGATAAAGTATTTGTTTATGGCAACCGTACGGTTGTGTTTAAATAATCGATATAAAATGACTGGCGTTATATAGCGGCAGTCATTTTATATACTGGCATGTCTTGATTTAATCGGTTATTTCTTCACTGCTTAATGTTGTTTACCACGTAATTTCATTATCAATTTTTCACACAGTAAAACGAATAAACCAATAACAATACCAACCAAAAGCTCTGCCAATAAACTCGGCATAAACGCTACCGCATGGTGAAGTGCTTCAATATTATGAACAAAGATGCCACCAGAAACCAACAACATAGCAATAGTGCCGACCACACTTAATAAACGAATAATCTTTGGTAAAGAGCTTACAAGCGCTTGCCCAAACCAAGTCAATGCTCTATTTTTATTATCAGAAAGTGTTAATAATTTATAGCCAAGATCATCCATTCTCACGAGCAAAGCCACAAAACCATAAACGCCAATCGTCGCCAATAAAGCAACAAAAGACACAACCATAATTTGTAAAGCAAGGGGCTGCCCTAACACCGTACTTAAACCGACAACAATTATCTCAATTGATAAAATAAAATCAGTTAAAATTGCTGATTTCACTTTCTTCTTTTCATAAATAAGCAACTCGGCTTCAGAAAGTGATTTTTGAATCGTTGCGGCATGCTTATGAGGAAAGAAATACTCATATATTTTTTCAGCACCTTCAAAGCCTAAGTATAATCCTCCTAATAATAATATCGGGATAATAAGCCATGGTGCAAAGGCACTTAACAAAAATGCTATCGGTAAGATAATTAATTTATTACGAAATGAACCTTTCGTAATAGCCCACAAAATAGGTAATTCTCTTTTAGCTGAAAAACCAGACGCCTGCTCTGCGCCGACTGCCAAATCATCACCAAGCAAACCTGCCGTTTTTTTAGTTGCAATCTTACTCATCATTGCAGCATCATCAAGTAGTGCCGCTATATCATCAAAAACAGCAAAAAATCCCGTTGCCATAAATAATCCTTATCATTAAATGTTAAATATGGCGGTGATTATATAACCAAATTGCCCTAGGGTCTTATATGGACTCCCACCGTATGTCAAAAAAAATTATAAACGAAGGTTAGATGCTAGCTTATATACGGGCTCAATTTGAGGAGCTACCTCTGGCCGCTGATGTTTTCGCACCTTCATGACTTTTCTGTTGAGCAGTTTTATTAAACTTCAGACCCTAACAGTCTATTGAAGGTTGGTCTTACCTGTTTTTAATCGCTCTTTTTGACTATTTATTAAGCCACCAATAATTGTGGCTTGTAATCTTGATCATTTTTTAATAATGCAAAAGCTGTGCGCATTGTTTTATTTGCTAAAGCAATCGCTGCTATTTTTTTTCCTCTACGGGCAATTAAGTTTTTTAACCAAATATCTTTTTGAGTCCGACTTTCTCTTTTTTCTAGTTGAGAGACAACAGCTAATGCACCTTTATACAAAGCACTACGCAGCTTTTTATTGCCTGTCATTTTAGAGATTGAGCCTATTTTTTCTTTACCGCCACTACTATGCTGTACGGGTGTTAAACCAAAACAAGCTGAGGCTTCACGACCGTTCTTAAAGTGAGTCACATTGCCTAACGCTATTTTTATCAATATCGCACAAACTGGACCTACACCTTCGAGTGCTTGTAGTCGCTTGCAAGTCTTATCCTGGCTAATTAATACCTTTTGTTTTTGTTCAATCAATTTTATTTCTTCAATGGTATTTAAAAAGCGTTGCCAAACAATATTCAGTGAAAAACGAAATGCAGGTGTTAAATCATTGTTTGCATCTTCAAAAATATCCGGAATATTTTTCATCAGTTGCGCATCTGTCTGAGCAATACTATGACCAAGCTCAAGTAATAAAGCGCGGATTTGATTACTCAAACTAATCCTCTGTTTAACCAATAGGTCTCGTATGCATTCAATACCTTGCAAGCATTGTTCTTCAGCTGATATTAAGCGGCTAGGTTTAATATGAGGTTGGCGAGCTGCAACTGAAATAGCTAATGCATCATTCGCATCGGTTTTCTGTCCTTGAAGAAACGCTTTTACTTTCCGAGCATTAATCGCTTTAACATGATGGCCCGCTTGTTTTGCGTAACGAGCCCAATAATGGGTACCGCTGCAAGACTCCATTGCAACAAGAGATTGTTTTTCTCGAATCAACAATTCTTTTAATTTTTTTCGAGTGAATATTTTGTTGAAAATAACATTACCGTGCTTATCTGTTTTACAAACCTGGAATAAATTTTTTGCTAAATCAATAGCAAGAATATTACAATTACTCATGTATGGACTCCTTGGTAAAAGTTTGGTTACTTATTACGCTACTCCCGAGGGAGATGGGAGTCCATACATCTGTTTATCTTTCGTAGCCTAACCTGTAATGCCTAAAAATAACTCAATCAAGGCGCGAAAAGTGAGGTTTAGTCATTCTAAATAAGCTTTGAGCAACACAGAGTGAGTGATTTTTAGGCACTACCCGAAGGGCTGGGGCTCTTTTTTACGCTGACTGCGTTGTCAAATGTTAACTATAGATGGCTATTACTTAAATTTTCCGCGTTGCCAGAATAAAAAATAGCCTCCAGCAGGAACGGCGACGAAAGATAAACAGCCCCTAGATATATTATCCTATTTTTTAAATACTTATCCGTCACTATTTAATAGAGGAAATGCTCTAATACGACAATCGATTAACAACAATGTTATAAGATTAAAATTACCGAAACATAAAGTGTTCCCGACACATTTCCCCTTCAACCAATATGATATCAAAGGCATAGCGAGTTATGCACACAAAATGTTATTCAGTGAAATTAAAGAGTGTAATACCAATTGTATTAAATATGTGATCTAAATTTTGCGCTGTAAAAATGATTTAGTTTGAGGCAAAAGTTGATGTAAATCTGTTATTCCGCACCTGAATTTTTATTACTATTGGCTATGAAATGGCTATGAAATCGTGATCTGGCTAGCGAAACATCCAGATATTTCAAAAAATTGTTGACCGGGATCCTCAATTTTGATCTATTACTTTCTTTTCAAAGAGATAAATCATGACTTACCCATACACGAAATCACTTGAACACCATGGATTAGTTGCTGGATTTTGTAAGGAAATCAAGCTTGCCAATATCATCGATCAAGCACTTGGCACAAGTGAACAGCGGAAAATAAGTTTCGGTAACTTATTCATTGCTATGATAATCAATGGGTTGGGATTTACCGGCAGAACACTGCATATGTATCGCGAGTATTTTTCTGATAAACCATTAGACCGTCTGATTGCCCCTGAAGTAAAAGCTGAATACATCAATGATGATGCGTTAGGTCGTTGCCTTGATGCACTATACGAACATGGTGTTTCATCACTATACCAAGATATAGGTGAAGCTGTTATTAAACACTTAGGGCTACCATGCAACTCTGTTCATCTCGACTCAACAAGCTTTCACTACGATGGTATGGAAAAGTTATCCGATGATGAAGATGATCTTAACCCTATTCAAATTACCAAAGGCTATTCACGTGATCATCGTCCTGAACTTAATCAGGTCGTACTCAACCTGATTTGTGAGAACCAATCCGGGATCCCAGTTTATATGAAGCCAGCCAGTGGCAACATTAATGATATGGAAGGATTCAAGGAGATAGTCAAATCCCATATAAAAAGTCTAAAAGCCGCGCAGTCCTGCCGTTATTTAGTGGCAGATGCAGCCTTATATGTGCAAGATACCATTACTGAGTTGGATGAACTAAATCAGTTATTTATCACGCGTGTCCCACATAAATTGAGGGAAGCTAAAGTCCTTATTAATCAGGCTTCTGAACTTGATTTTAAAAATATGGGGAATGGTTACTCAGGAGCTTGGCACCAATCGACTTACAGCGATATAAAGCAGAGGTGGCTATTGATCCGCAGTGAACAAGCGAGAAAGCGTGAAACACATAGTTTAACAAAACGCATGCTGAAGAAAGCAGATGCGGAGCGTAAGACCTTTAAAAAACTCTCACAACAAAGGTTTGCCTGTCAACATGATGCAGAGCAAGCCGTTGAGTTGTGGAGAAAGAAACAAGTTTACTGTGATGTTATTGATGAAACCGTTGAGATCCCTATCTATGGCAAGAAAGGACAACCTAAAAAAGGGCAAGCTCCCGAGCGAGTTGAATACAAAATAACAGGGAATTTATTTACTCCTCTTGATAGAAGGGATAATGCACTTAAACAATTAGGTTTCTTTATTATTGCAACAAATGATCTTGATGAAAGCCTGACAATGGATAAGGTGCTTAAAACTTATAAAGAGCAGCAATCAGTTGAAAAAGGGTTCCGTTTTTTAAAAAGTCCGGATTTCTTAACAAGCTCAATTTTCATCAAAAAGCCAGAGCGAATAGAAGCGCTGTTAATGGTAATGACTTCCTGTTTGATGGTATACGCTTCCTTAGAGCATCTGATCCGCAAAAAGCTAAAGGAAAAAGACCTTTACTTCCCGGATCAAAAGAAAAAGCCTTCCCAGAATCCAACCGCTCGCTGGGTATTTCAATGCTTCCAAGGAGTTACGATAATCTACCTGGAAAGCCAGTCGCCTATGGTAGTAAATTGGCAAGAACGGCAACAAGTTATTGTTGATTGCCTGGGGGATAGATACAGGCAAATTTATTCTTAAAACCGGTGCGGAATATCAGGTAAATGGTTGTTCCCTTAACGAAACTTTCAACAAAGAAATAAACTATTTTAACTAACAAAATAGATCAGCTAATTATTACGATTGGTACAAATTACATGTAAGTCACAGTGATGGGTTTATTGTCTAGATCTAATGCTTGGTATTCATGCATTAAATCAATATCAATACCAGGGGCGGATTCATTAACTGCAACGTGAGATGTCGGTTCTTGTTGTAAGCTTTCCACTAAACGGTGCTGCGACAGAAAAGATAAGTTATCTTTAATATCACTATCAATTACCTCATTATCATTACGCGATAAGATAGCTTCATTATTTAATAAATATTGAAGACGAATAGAACTTAATTTATTCGCAGCTAAATGTTGGTTCATGGTGGTTGCCTGCTCAACAGAAATCCCCTTGTTAACCAAAGGTTGTGCTACAGATAATGAGAATTCATCGCGTAAACTTGATTTAGTCTGTTCAGGTGTTATTTGATTAGCAGCAGGTAGCGTAAATTGGGAGAAATCACGGGCATCATCGGACAACATACTAAGCAATAAATTAAATTTTTCGCGGGTGCCATTATGCACAGCAGTATTTAACTGTTGCCCTAACTGCCACTCATTAATGACTAAATTTAAGTTTTCTTGCTCTATTTTCATACAATTTATCTGATTAATCCCATATATATAGAGTTATCGGCAACAAACTGATTTTATTTAACGTTTTTTTCTTTTTTCTACTTCACAAGTGCAATAAATCTGATATTATTGCGCCTCGAAATTATGGAGGGGTTCCCGAGTGGCCAAAGGGAGCAGATTGTAAATCTGCCGCGTAAGCTTCGGTGGTTCGAATCCACCTCCCTCCACCATTTCGTATTCTTCTCTTATTTAACCTATACTCCCCTTATCCAAACGCAATATAATTCTGACTTTGGTATTTTCATCACCTTTAACTTCATTTACACTTTAGATTCAATTATAAATCGAGTTTCTAAATGGCAGCATTCAGCTATAAAAATAAAAGTATTTTGATCGTTGATGACCAAAGAGCATTTCATGTCATGCTCAAAACTATGCTCAGCAATCAGGGCGCAGAGAAAATCACCTGTATTGATAATGCAGATACTGCTATTCGCCTTGTACAGCATAAGAAATTTGATATTTACCTAATTGACTACAACCTCGGTTCAGGTCGAAATGGTTCGCAATTAATTAATTATTTAAAAGAAAATAAACTGGCTCCTAAAAACGCTATTTTCTTTATCCTGACGGGGGATAACAATAAAGAAATGGTATTGACCGCCATTGAAAAATCCCCCGATGATTACCTAATCAAACCCTTTTCTCAAAAACAATTATTTAATCGACTCAGCAACGCCGCTCATAAAAAAGAGATGATAGCCGATATCTTTGATGCTCTAGAAAAAAAAGATACCCCTAAAGCGATTGCTCTGTGTAAAGATAAAATAAAAAATCATCCTAAATACAGAGGTATCTGTGAAAATGTGTTGGTCGATATTTTAATCGACAATAACCAATACCATGCAGCGGAAAACCTATTACAAAAACAGATAGAAAAACGCCTATTAATGCGATCGGGGATCAATCTCGGTAAACTTTTTTACCTACAAGCAAAATACCCCGATGCAATTACACTGTTAAAAAAAGTGATTCACCGTTCACCATTACAAATGGATGCTTACCAATGGCTAGCTCGCTCCTACCGGAAAAGTGGTAACTACGATGACGCGCTTTATATACTCAGCAAAGCAGCCCGTATAAGCCATCATAGTATTCAACGCCATCAAGAATTAGCATTACTTGCAACGGAGATGAATGAGCATCAAATCATGATTTCAAGTTACGCAGCGATATTAAACTTAAGTCGCCGTTCTTTTTATCCCGATCCCTGTCATCTTGCTAATTACGTGCGCAGTATTATTGATTATGCAAAGGAAGAAACCGATCTGACTGAGCGAAAAGTTATTTTAAAGAAAGTAAACTCAACGCTCTATCAAAGTCGTTTTGAAGAAGGGAAAATTTTAGATTTTGACTTTAATGGCTTCGATGAACTCTGTCAGGCCAATGTACTCTTTACACTGGAGCAAAAGGGAAAAGCAAAAAGAAAAATATTAAATACGCTGGGGAAAAAAGAAGGGCCTATTAATGAATTTGATAATACGTTTCTTTGTGAAAGTACATTTTCCCTATTAGATATTGGTGAATTTGAATATGCGACGCCCTATTTACATGAGCTAAAACAACGAGACATAAGCGACCCTATCACCCTGGCAACCATTGAAAAACAAACGGGTCAACATTTAGCAGATAGGATAAATAACTTCAAATCCTATAATAGCGCAGGGATTGAAGCTTTTGCTCGTCATCAATATGAAGAATCACTTACCCATTTTAATCGCGCATTACATTTAGAACCACTCAACTCAGGCGTTTTGTTAAACCGTCTTCAGGCCTATGTTGAGATGTTAAAAATGAATATTAAAAACAAAAAGACAGAAATAATCGAAAAATGTAATCGTAGTTTTGACCAACTCAATAATACCAATTTACCCGAGCAACATCTTATTCGATACGAAAATTTGAAAAAAGAGTTCGCTCAGGCAAAATAACCGCAACGCAAATATAATATACCCGTTACCAATCAAGATGCGTTTATCAGTCACTAGCTAGGATACCAAGGCAAGGCGTAACATGATGACCTTTCGAGCGATTAACTGCGTTAATCCTCTATCGGTAGATGTAAAAACAAGACTTTACATCTTTAATGGCTAGTCCTTATCGAATGTTATAACGCAGTATTGCCATGGTTTATAAGAAACGAGCTAGTGACCCGCAGGGCAAGACGAGAGGCAAACATCTTCGTTGTTATAAAGTCTCGATTTAACCCGTTAGATCTTCACCTTTATGCCTAAAATCTGCTCACCTCTCGTCTTGCTGATTTCTGCATCTTGAATGGTAACGGGTATATATTGCATCACTCGGATTGAAATTAGCAGTTATCCTTTTAATTCAGCAAGCTTTAGCTTAACGCGTTTTTCAGATACCGGATAAGCCGTCCCTAATTGCTGAGCAAACAACGACACGCGTAGCTCTTCAATCATCCAATAAATCTCAGCCAATTCTGCATTATCTTTCTCATCGGCCATCATGGTTTGACAGAGCGCGCTATACCGTTCTTCAAGTTCATTTAACGCGATGGTATGCAAACGATCCTGATTAGGATTGATCGGCAACTTTTCAAGACGTTTTTGTAAAGCCATTAAATAACGTTTCAAATCAGGTAACCGCTGTTCTCCCACCTGACAGGCAAATCCAGGGAATATCAAACGCTGTAATTGTGATTTAATATCACCTTGAGCAACCAGCATCGTTAAATCAATCTTCCCCTTAAGCTTCTTATTTATCGCATGGGCGAGGGTTAAAATTTCCTCAACCAATTGCGTGATAACCAGTGTACGATCGGCTAATTCGGCACGCACTTTTTCTTTTTGTCTTTCAAATTCATCGGCAACTTGCGGTGAAGCTTGACCAGCTAAAATAGCATCAACTGCACAGGCAATACAGTCATCAATTAAATCTTGTATTTTACCAAACGGATTGAAATACAAACCTAATTTAGCTTTATTCGGTAAACTTTGTTGAAGATATTTTATTGGCGATGGCACATTTAATAGCACTAAACGACGCAAGCCTACTTGATTCACCTGCGCTGCTTTTTCTTCACTATCGAATAACTCAATGGCGACACTTTTATTTTTATCAACTAATGCAGGGAACGCTTTGACTTCATAGCCACCATGATCCTTTGTAAAAGAGGTCGGTAATTTACCGAAACTCCACGCCTGCAAATCCGTTTTCTCAATACCTTTTTTGGATACTTTAGATAATGTCTGTTTTACCTGACCTTGTAATGTCTGTTGAAGCACAACTAGGTCATCGCCCTGAGCAATACTTTTACCTTTTTCATCAACGACATTAAACTTCATTTTTAAATGTGTCGGTAAAGCGTTCACATCCCATGCATTTTCAGGTAAACGCACACCAGTCATACGCAATAACTGCTTTTCGAAAGCTTCTAATAACGAGGTTTGCAGAGGTGCCATCGCAGCAAGTGCAGCCTGTGCATAATTAGGAGCAGGGACAAAATTACGACGCACGGCTTTTGGCAGGGTTTTAATCAAAGCAATCAATAACTCTTCACGTAATGCGGGGATTTGCCAATCAAATCCATCATTGGTTAATTGATTCAATAACGCCAGCGGCACCTTAACGGTTACACCATCTTGAGTGGTCCCCGGTTCAAAGGCATAACTCAATGACAACTTAAAGGGCCCCTGCTGCCAAAAATCAGGATAAGCCTTTACGGTCACTTTATCCGCGTCGTGTGCCATCACTTCTTCACGCTTGAAATTCAATAACTCAGGTTGTTGTTTTTTCTCGCGGTTCCACCAGCTATCAAATTGTCTTGCACTCGCAACGTCCTGTGGAATATGTTGATCATAAAATTGAAATAATTCTTCATCATCAACCAAGATATCGCGACGACGTGATTTATGCTCAAGCTCTTCAATATCTTCAAGTAAAGCTTGGTTATCTTTAAAGAACCGATGACGGGTAATAAACTCCCCTTCCACCAAAGCATGACGAATAAATAACTCTCGGCATAATGTTGGATCAATTTTGGTGTAAGTCACTTTACGTTTAACCACAATCGGTAAACCGTACAAGATCTGATTTTCAAAAGCGCCAACAACGCCTGTTTTTTTCTGCCAATGCGGTTCACTGTAATTACGTTTAATCAGATGTTGCGCTTGCTGTTCAACCCATTCAGGTTTAATCCGCGCGGCAATCCGGCCAAATAGTTTTGAAGTTTCAACTAACTCTGCCACCATGGTCCATTTAGGCTGTTTTTTAAATAAGCCTGAACCAGGAAACATGTAGAATTTACTATTACGTGCACCGAGGTATTCTGCGTCTTTATCTTTAAAACCAATATGCGAGAGTAAACCCGCTAATAACGCTTGATGAATAGCGTCAAAATCAGAGACCTGCTCGTTCACCTTAATATTTAACTCGTCGGTAACCTGTTTAATTTGCGCATAAATATCCTGCCATTCACGAATGCGCATGTAAGCCAAAAATTCTTTCTGGCACATTTTTCTAAACTGATTACTCGACAATTCATTACGCTGCTCTTTGATATAATTCCAAAGATTCACAAACGCCATATAATCGGAATCTTTATCAAAGAAACGACGATGCTTTTCATCGGAAGCCTGTTGTTTATCCAATGGACGCTCACGCGGGTCCTGAATACTTAACGCCGCACTAATCACCATAACCTCATGCACACAACCAAATTGTTGCGCGGCTAAAATCATGCGTCCTAAACGCGGATCAACCGGTAATTTAGCCAACTGCCGACCCAATCCAGTCAATTTTTTACGCGGATCTTTAACCTCAAGGTTAACGGCTCCAAGTTCTTCTAATAACGATAAACCATCTTTAATATTTCTATCTTCCGGCGGTTGTACAAAGGGAAATTGATTTAATTCACCTAAACCAAGGGATAACATTTGTAAAATAACCGAAGAAAGATTAGTACGTAGAATTTCAGGATCAGTAAACTCAGGACGAGAAATAAAATCATCTTCACCGTATAAACGAATACATACGCCTTCACTGACACGTCCACAACGTCCTTTACGCTGGTTTGCACTGGCCTTAGAAATAGGTTCGATCGGCAAACGTTGTACTTTAGTGCGATAGCTATAACGACTAATACGCACCGTACCGGTATCAATAACATATTTGATCCCTGGAATAGTCAGTGAAGTTTCAGCCACATTGGTTGCCAAAACAATACGCTGACCACGGTGCGATTGAAATATACGATTCTGCTCTGCCACGCTCAAACGCGCAAACAACGGAAGCACCTCGGTATCACGTAGCTTCCGTTTAATCAGCGCTTCAGCAGTATCACGAATTTCACGTTCGCCGCTCATAAAAATCAAAATATCGCCGCGCCCCATACGCTGCAGTTCATCTACTGCATGGAAGATACCTTCTATTTGATCGCCACCAGCAAATTCTTCCAATGGTCGATACAAGGTTTCAACGGGGAAAGTACGGCCCGATACTTCAATAATTGGGGCATCTTTACCATGGCTTCCGAAGTGCTTAGCAAAACGTTCAGGGTCGATGGTTGCCGAGGTAATAATCACTTTTAAATCAGGACGACGTGGCAATAAACGTTTTAAATAACCAAGTAGAAAATCAATATTCAAACTACGTTCATGGGCTTCATCAATAATAATTGTGTCATATTCGCTTAAAAAACGATCATTTTGAATCTCAGCTAATAAAATACCATCGGTCATCAATTTGATATAAGACTGGTCGCTCACCTTGTCGGTAAAGCGAACACGATAACCAACGGTTTCACCGAGTGTAGAGTCTAATTCTTCGGCAATTCGATTTGCCACGGTACGCGCAGCCAAACGTCTTGGTTGGGTATGACCAATAATACCGCTGACACCACGCCCGAGTTCTAAACAAATTTTAGGGATTTGAGTGGTTTTCCCCGATCCCGTTTCCCCGGCAATAATCACCACTTGATTATCGCGAATCGCTTCTAAAATCACGTCTTTCTTTTGACTCACGGGCAGGCTTTCTGGGTAGCTCACCTTTGGTAAATTAGCTAAGCGAAACTCACGTTGGTCGATTGAAGATTGAATATCGCAGGCGACTTTCACTAAAGATTCTTCTACTTTTTCAGCCGTCTTTTGCTTTAAGGCACCATCAATGCGTCGTTGAAAACGAAATTGGTCTTTATAGAGGGCTTTTTTAAGGTGTTTTTTGAGGGTAGAAGCAGCAATGGTCAAAGGAGTTACCTAACGAGATTAAAAGGACGATCCTAACAAGGGAATAGGAAAATTGGTAGGGTTTTATGATTCTGGGTTGGTTGTGTGGCAGATGCCTGATTGATTAGCCTGTTATAGGCTTTCGCTTGTTGCTATTGTTGTTACTTTCTTTGGAATGGTTTCACCCTGACGGCGACGTTACTTTTTCTATTACAGCACGTTGAAACCGACCATCAATGATATAACAGCCATAATTGGTATATAAGTAAGCATAAAATATGAAATGTTAATAGAAACTTTCCGAGGAATCATTTTTAAATGCCCAATTCCAGCCAGAGGCAACATGTAACATAAATGTAAAATCATAAACAGTGTGAAATTTTTACAAAATACGCACTAGTTAGTAGAAGAATTAAAGACACTACGATATAAATTAAAAATTTCATAACTACCTATATGTAATTCTTGAATATTAAAAGGATAATGGCTATTTTCTCACCAGACTTCCCCAAAATATTGCATGTTTTTCATTGCCTCCAACCAAAAACTAATGACTACAATAAAGTCTAGACAACAATACCTTTTATAACTTTATGCTTGATTGAAAGTTAACTCTTATTTATAACATATTCATAATATACCGAAAGAGTATATTGTATATCATTAACTGTATGTCACCTTTCCACCGGAAAAATGGCATTTTAAAAGATAATATAACTGTTATGTGTAATTAGGAATTATATGATATTTCGTAGTGATTTTGGCGTTTATGTATGCTCGCATATATTTAGTAATCAATTTCCTGTATTGGAAGCGATTAGAGATCTTGATGGTGATTGGCAATTCTTATGTGGGCAAGAAAACTGTGCAGAAAATGGTGAGCCTCACTATATTGGTGTTGGACATCTTACTGCTAACGATTCTACAATCAATCAAGCTGCGTGCTTAGAAGTTGGTACGTATTGTGAACGCAAAACTACAAAAGAAGCTTGGATGTTCGGTGAACTAGAGTAACCGTAGAGTTCATATATAATAGGTTAATAAGCAAGGATAAAATACAACTTACTATAGGTTTTTAGGCTTTCGCTTGTTGCTGATGAGTTAAATTGCTTTGTGGGAGCTCCGCTCTGACAGCGGGTTACTTTTCTTTGAACTGCCAAAGAAAAGTAACCAAAAGAAAAGCAGCCCCAAGCCATTTTTTGATCTAAAAATGTATCACCACTTTTTAACGCACCGGTTCAGATAGCACATCCCTGTGCAAGCTGAACCTAATGAAATCTTCCAGGATTTCATTCGCTAAAGCAGTGTTACATTGTAAGAAAAATGGATGGGGAATTACATAGACGCGTTGGTTTAGCTATTTATTCAAAACCAATACGGTACTTTTCAGTGTTTCAACCGTCATTATTTCCTTTAATCTGCTTTCCGCATGATGTAGATTTAACTTATATTTATAACACATTCATAATAAACAGAAAAAGTGTATTGTAATAACATATTTAAATCATTAATTACTGCCACCTACCCACCGGAAAAGTGACATTTTGAAGGTTAATGTAGCTGTTAGATCTCAAGGTAATATTATGCGCACTGTTCACGGTATAGAAGTAAGCCAAAAAGTATTATTAGGTGAAGAAGAATTCATCAAATACAAACGAGTAAATAGAATATGGTACGCAATATTATGTGCTATTTTAGTTTCTATTTTTTGCATGATTTCAGTTGGCGTTTATATAGGGCCATTGGTATTTGTGTATTGTATTCCTTTAGGGGTTTTAGCTTCCAAAAATAAAAGTAATCCGATTAAATGGGTTTTATTCACTATATTGTCTACAGCAGTTCTAGGCTTCATAATCAGCCACATTTTAATTACAATAAAAGGTTTTAAGCATGAATGGCTTTAAGCTCTAATCGGGTAACCGGAGGTCTCTAGCCTCCTACCGCACAGGGCGGTTCATCTTCCTTCATGAATAGTGAATGTAAATCCAAGTTTCCCTTAATTACACCAATCCTTGACGTTCTAAAAACGCATTACTGATCGCTTTATTTATTACAATCAGGATCCCTTTCGTTTACGAACTTCTACAAGGCCCTTTGCTGGTACTTTTTATAAATTCTCTGGCACAAGATGTTTAGCTTATTGTAAGCTTTCGTTTGTTACAGGTGGTTTAACTTTCTTTTAGATGGTTTCGCCCTGACGGCGACTTTACTTTTTCTAAATGACGAAAAAAAGTAAGCAAAAAACGCCACCCCAAACCATTTTTTGATCTTAAAATGCATCACTACTTTTTAACACATCGGTTCAGATAGCACATCCCTGTGCAAGCTGAACCTAAAGAAACCTTCCAGGATTTCATTTGCTAAAGCAGCGTTACATTTCAAGAAAAATAGATGGGGAATTACATAGCCGATATGGCTTGATGTTATTTGATTACCTAATCATTCAAAACAAAGGTCATCAATTGGTTCGTCATTAACAATATCAAACTGAGATAACCATGGCTTTAACTGATAAACAACACAACTATTAATTAATCGCCGACTAAACTGACGCATTTTCACCGTAAATACGACTTATAGTAGTCTTTCTACATGATGTCAGTTTTATGATATTTTTTATCTGATTGAATAACCGTTTAAAGTTGGTATTGTTATCTCAATTATAAATAAATTAACAATGTCCGTCTTTCCACCGGAAATATGGAATAATTCGGGTTAGGTATTACGATTAATCAATAGTTGAAATTAATATGAAGTCAAATAATAAATCTCCAATTGTTATCTGTCCGAAATGTAAATCATGTGTTTTGGATGAAAATAATGAATGTGAACATTGTGCCAATGGTTTGTCTTTAATGGATGTAAGCACTGAAAATTTAGATGCCAACTCTTCGCATAAAGTTAAAAAAAGTAGTTTCTCGTGGTTTATTCTAAAAGCTGGGTTGATTTTGTTTTTGATTTCTTTTGTGGGACTTGTAGTCGGTCTTGTGATCGCTAATGTTATGCCTGACTGTAACTGTAATGAATCTCTAATTTGTTCAGATTGTGGTGGAGCGGATGAATTATTAACTCTTCTAATTTCAGGTGGTTTTTTTGGCATTATAATTTCTTTTCTACTTATACTACCACTATCGCTTATTATCGGTTTTTTTTCGTCACTTTTAGGAAATAAAAAGTAATTTATTATTCACCAAATACCTAATCGGGTAGCCGGCCTCCAGCCCCTACACCACCCTGCATGCGGCTCCGCACAGGGCGGCTCATCTTCCTTCATGAATAGTGAATGTTAATCCACGTTTCCCTTAATGACACCAATCCTTGACGTTCTAAAAGAGCATTACTGATCGCTTTATTTATTACAATCAGGATCCCTTTTGTTTTAGAACTTCTACAAGGGCATTTACTGGTACTTTTTATAAACCCACTGACACAGAAAATAGCAAGATGTTTGGCTTATTGTAAGCTTTCGCTTGTTGCTGATGGCTTAACTTTCTTTTATTTTTCCCTAGAAGATCTATGCAGATTAGGTAACTCATCAGGCCCTCAATTAACTAATGTCAGACGACCTAAATATATAAATACTACTGAAATAAACGGTATTACTGTTGTTGTATCAAATGGTAAGGGGATTTCACTTTCGACAAAAGAACGTCTTGATAAAACACCAATGTCTGGCTGGCTTTGGAAAATAGGAAAAGGGATTCAAGTTCCTCAAAGCCTTAAATTAATAAATGATCGCCCTAGCCATTATAGTATTTGCCCAACATCAAATATGCCACTAGATGAGTTTATTGGGTTATTATCTAAACTTGCATTAAAATGCCAAAAAGTTTTTAAAAAAGAAGCAGTGTAAATGAGTGAAGTTAGAGAGCTAGACGTTAAATTAAATGACTGGAAAACTAGGTATGTACTTGACCCTTTCCAGAGAAATGGAGCGCCTTAAGACAATAAATAGTGAATCTGATGACGAAGATAAAATTGCGGATGCAGGAAATGACTATTTAGAAATTTCTAGCCTATTTGATAATTTGTCATCAAATGCAGTTTCGTTATTTGGCGAACAAATTTTAAACTTCAGTCGCGATGAAGCATAGTTATAATCGGGTAGCTGGAAGTATCTAACCTCCAGCCCCCTGTATGCGGCTCCGCACAGGACGGTTCACTTTCTTTATGAATAATGAATATTAATCCACGTTTCCTTAATGACACCAATCCTTGACGTTCTAAAAACGCATTACTGATCGCAATATTGATCTCTTTCGCTTGTTGTAGGTGGTTTAACTTTCTTTTAAATGTTTTCGCCCTAACGGCGACTTTACTTTTTCTAAATGACGAAAAAAAGTAAGCAAAAAGCGTCACTCCAAACCATTTATTGATCTTAAAATGTAACACTACTTTTTAACGCACCGGTTCAGATTGCACATCCTAGTGCAAGCTGAACCTAATAAAATCTGAAGAACTTGTCCGCTCATAACACTAAACTGACGTTTAATTCGCTCCAATATTTATTTACTAAAGCAGTGCTGTATTGTAAGAAAAATGGATGGGGAATCACGTAGCCGCTTTGGTCTAGTTATATATTCAATACCAGCATAGCGTTTATCAATTTTTCCACTGTAATTATTACCTTTTGTCGTATTTCCGCATGATGTAGGTTTTATAATATTTTTTATCTGATTGAATCTCTGTTTAAAGTGGGTATTGTTATCTCAATTATAAATAAATTAACAGTGTCCATATTTCCACCAGAAATATAGAATCATTCGAGTTAGTTACACTGTTAGGCATCAGTGTTAACCACAATAGTGGCACCAATATTAGGAGTAAATGTGGAATATATACTTAGTATATTATCAGGTGGTTTGAGTGGTGCCGTATTAGTTTGGTTAGCTAAAGGGTGGATATCTGAAAGGTTGAAACAATCCATTCAGCATGAATACGCAGAAAAACTCGAAAGCTATAAAACAGAGTTGAACTCGAAAGTTGAGGGTATTAAACATGAAAATCAAGTTTCTCAACTTCGTACAACATTGTTCTTTGATCACCAAAGAGATGCGTTCGCTACTTTGATAACTAAAATAGCTCAAGTGAATACTGACTGGTTAAAGCACTATGATCCAGATGAAGGGTTATATGAACCTGTACCATTTGAAGGGTATCGAGAATTTAAAAGTCTGTTATACAAGCATCAACTGTTTTTGAACGAAGAATGTTTGATGGCAATGTCTTTAGTCACTTCTGCATATACAAGATCTTTTCCCTATGATGATCGTAGTGGTGCTCCTCCACACCAGAATGATTCTAGTTCCCATGTTTCATATATTGAATACCTACAACCAAGAATCGCTTCAATTTTCCGAAGTAAAATTGGTGTGGCATCTGATCCCCAACATTTAGTTGATATTGCTGTTCTATCCGCTATCGAGCTTGTTAATAGCTACCACTTTCTAGAGGTTGATATTCCACCTAAAGGGAACTTATCAATAAAGGGCATTAACAACGCCTCTGATAAAGTTGCTTTAGGTTTGAAAAACAAAGATGAATTAATATCTCTACTTGAAAATTTTGATGCGTACTTAAACCGAGATGGTGGTTGGCTTCATGAAGCACAACTTAAAGTAAAACGAATCTTAAATGTCCTTAGATAAATGCCTAATCGGGTAGCCGGAGGTATCTAGTATCTAGCCTCCAGCCCCAACACCACCCTGCATGCGGCTCAGCACAGGGCGGTTCATCTTCTTTCATGAATAGTGAATGTTAATCCACGTTTCCCTTAATGACACCAATCCTTGACGCGCTAAAAACTCATTGCTGATCGCTTTATTGATTACAATCAGGATCCCTTTCGTTTTAGAACTTCTACAAGGGCCTTTGCTGGTACTTTTTATAAATCCACTGGCACAAGAAATAACAAGATGTTTGGCTTATTGTAAGCTTTCGCTTATTACTGATGGTTAAACTTCTTTTAGATGGTTTCGCCCTGACGGCGACTTTACTTTTTCTAAATGACGAAAAAAAGTAAGCAAAAAACGTCACCCCAAACCATTTTTTGATCTTAAGATGCATCACTACTTTTTAACGCATCGGTTCAGATAGCACGTCCCTGTGCAAGCTGAACCTAAAGAAATGTGAAGGACTCGCGAAGCTCGTCCGCTCATAAACCTAAACTGACGTTTAATTCGGTCCAATATTTATTTGCTAAAGCAGTGCTGTATTGTAAGAAAAATTGATGGGGAATCACATAGCCGCTTTGCTCTAGTTATATATTCAATACCAGCATAGCGTTTATCAGTTTTTCCACTGTAATTATTACCTTTTACCCTCTTTTCTCATGATGTAGGTTTTATAATATTTTTTATCTGATTGAATAACCGTTTAAAGTTGATATTGTTATCTCATTTATAAATAAATTAACAGTGTCCGTATTTCCACCGCAGATATAGAATCATTCGGGTTCGTTACACTGTGTATACAAATGGAAGTAATTTTGAGTTCAGAAAAGCTAGATTTAGAGCATCTCCCTCTCCAAAATGAGTTGATTAGATCAGCGTGTTTGGTGTTCATTTCAGAGAGTGATGTAGTAGCTGGTGTGTTATTAGGCTCATTGGCAGCAGGGAAAGGTGACCGTGTATCGGATGCCGATATTCTTGTATTCACAAAGAATGACTTCCATCAATCTACAAACGAGTGCTTCTCAACTTTCGAGTGTGACAAGGAAATATTCTATCAACTTGACGGTTTCCACAATGATAATGCTTACTTTAAAAAGTACATTTTTAATGATCTGACTAGTGCCGAAATTCACTGTTTAGATTTAAGTGAATCATTCAGTATTTCAAAACCGTTTAAAGTGTTATTTGACAAAAATGGCATCATTGAGCAAAGGGTAACAGATGAACCAGCACCAAAGCATGAGGACTTTCCCGCTTATACGAATGGTGATGATGGCCTTACTTGGGAGCTTTTTGATTGTATCAAGTGGATGAGCCGTGGAAATCATAAGTTGGCTAAGAACCATTTAAAAAAGCTAGTCGATAAACTTTAACTGTTTGTATAATCGAGTAGCCGGTGGTATCTAGCCTCCCCCCCTGCATGCGGCTCCGCACAGGGCGGTTCATCTTCCTTCATGAATAGCGAGTATTAATCCACATTTTCCTTAATGACAACAAACCTTGTCGTGCTAAAAACTCATTACTGATTGCATTTTTCGGTCTTTCCATCGTAATTATTATCATTTTTCACTTTTTCGCGTGATTTATATTTAACTTTTATTTGCAATATATTAATAATATATAAAAAAGTGTATTGTAACAGCATATTTAAATCATTAACTACTTATCACTTTTTTATCTAAAACAGTGACATTTTGTAAGTTAATATAACTGTTAGCATTAACATCAAACTGTTCAGCAATTAAAACGGATAAAATATGAAAAATAAAATCTTAGGGAGTGTCATTTCATTATTGCTTGTTGGTTGTGCATCTAACCCAAACGCACCTGCTCACCCTATTTCAGAATCTATGTTAAAACTACAAACGTACACTTATACAGACTTAAACGGAACAAAAAGCGACCTCTGGAAAAAAGCCCTAAACTACATGGCAACCACCTATGGGGATAGTAAAGCGGTATTACGAGTTGAAGATGAATTGGAGGGCGTACTGATCGGTAAAGGACTTGTTCGTTGGCAAAAGTATGATTCTTTTCTAAGTCCAAATTGTTTATCGGAATATGATATTAGATTCATTGCTAAAAATAATAAAGCGCGCCTTCAACTAGAGTTGTTACGCGGGGTTCCAGCCGCATCAGAATGTAATTGGGCGTTACCTTCAAATTATGGTTATAAACAAATATTGAGTCAATTTTCGAATATCTCGGGAAACCTTAAATCTGCTTTACATGGAGAGGGTAAATTAGAGTCCATGCAAGACTTCTAAAAAGTTTAAACTAATCAGGTCACAAAAGTTTTAGCCTGCATCCCTCACACTACCCTGCATGCCCCCCCGCACAGGGTGGTTTATTTTCCTTCATGTATAATAACTACGTTTTACTTAATAACACCGAGCCTTATCTAACACCACATGACGGATCCACTCTTTTATTCCTCCCCTACATTTGAACAATGATCTTATCTTCGTTTAGTCTTTTATTTTTTAAAATAGAAGCAAAGCGATAAAAACAGCAGACAAATGACGGCGATCCTAACTGTATGCTTCCGGCGCTGTTGTAGTTTTGTGTTGATGGTCTAATATTTAGTTATCATTACTTTGAATTTCAAGGTGTAACTATGATCAATAGTTAAAGATCCACCTTCTTAGAAGGTGGCTTTGCTTTTTACCCCCTAGAAGGGGGCGGTGGTTTGCCTTCTTAGAAGGCAAACTGTTATCCCCAGTTAATTATTAAAATTGTAATTGTTCCTGTTGCTTTTCAAGCTGTTCCTGATACTTCACGTATTTCCTAACCATTTCAGCATCCATTCCAACTGTATCAACACAATATCCCTTAGCCCAAAAACTATTACCCCAATAAGGCTTCTTTCTTAGGTTAGAAAATTGTTTAAATATCCTAATTGCAGTACGCCCTTTTACCGCACCAAGGACCTCTGATATCGATCTTTTTGGTGGAACTTTCACTAACAAGTGAACATGATCCGGTTGTACATTTAGCTCAACAATTTCACAACCTAACCTTCCGCAATATATTTGAATACAGCGGTAAACCTCATTAGCAACTGCGCCTGTTAATATTCGGTATCTATATTTAGGTACCCAAAAAATATGATATTGGCAATGCCATATAACGTGTGATAATTTCTCAAATCTACTCATGCTACTTTCCTTTTTGTTGTGGGGACAACTAAATAGGTTAATAGCATGAGTAGAAGCTATAGGCATAGCCTAAAGCTGATGACCACGCCCACAGGACGTGGTTTTTAATTTTTAATAAACTAAAAAGCATTCTTAAAGACGTTACCTACCTAAACTACTCTGACCTTAAAAAGCTACGACATGAGGTTGAAAATAACATTTCAAGTAATCAAATTGGTAAAGCAATCGCAGAACATGAAGATCGTGTTTGCAACTGTCCTCACTGTGACTCTGAGCTTATTAATAAGTGGGGAGTAACTAAGCAAGGTATTCAGCGCTTTAGATGCAAGGCTTGTTCAAAGACCTTTAATGCACTATTTTCAACACCTTTCTACCGTATGAGAAAACCAGAAAAGTGGATTAATTACTCTAATTTAATGTGGAACGGCACTTCACTTAGGAAGTCTGCCTCCCTTTTAAATATAAACCTTAAAACAGCTTTTCGATGGCGTCATGTTTTCTTAAAGCAACCTCAGAATATAACACCCTCTAATTTACATGGAATTATTGAAGCCGATGAAACTTTTATTGCGGAGTCTTTTAAAGGTAAAAGACAAATTAGTAGACCAGCCCGAAAGCGAGGTGGTGGCAATATAGCTCAAGTCCCTATTATCATGGTATTAGATAGAGCTGGAAATATAGTGCACAAGGTTATCGAAAATAACACAAAAGAAAATATTGAGGCCGTTTTAACCCCTATTATCTCAGAAGGTTCGGTGTTGTGCACAGATGGTAATATATCCTACATAGGTATTGCCAAAGGCTTGAACATTGATCATAAAAGATTAATTGGTTTGGATAATCAGCGTGTTATTGAAAGCGTATATCATATTCAAACATTAAATAATTATATGATGCGCTGGAAGTCTTGGCTTAAGCGATTTTGTGGCGTAGGTACAGCTTATTTAGAGAATTACCTAAGTTGGTTTCGTTTTATGGTACAAAATAAAGAGCATTCAGAACAGGTCTGGGTTGAATCTGCGCTTTAAAATTAACAGAAAAAATGCAACCAACACTAAGTACAACAGAGTCATGCTTCCACATAAATATTATTTTAAATGATTGAGAAAAAATGAAATTAAGGTCGTGTCACTTTGAGCTGCTTTTGTACTTTTAAGGCGAGCTAATTCGGCATGAAAAAGAAATGAGAGCACAGCCCCCCTTTAACTCAAGTTCGTGATGTAAATTTCACATTACCTCCTCATCCAATTGATTAAAAATTAAAACTTGATATCATAAACTCAAATTTAAATAAAATTAATTATCTGTTTTTACAGCCAAGACAAGATAATTCGATTTAGTTATACACCTAGTCCATGTGAACACACACAGGCTTAAATCAATCGATGATAGGAAATAATATGGAATTGTACACAAAGGATGGTAATCCACTTCAAGTTTATGAAGATAAGGTGTTTAGTCGTTCAGGCAATGTAGTGGGACGCATTAAGGACAAAAAAGTGTTTGGCCCTAATGGTCGATATGTTGGAACCATTATTGGTGAGCACCTGATATACAGATCAACAGATAGTGCAGGAATTAACCCTCCCTTTACCTGTGCTAAACGCAGTGCATCAGCGAAAGCAAATAGAGCAAAAATCGCGGTTTGGGGAGATGAACCTACAATACCCGCTTAAGGCACCAAAAATTACCGCCCACCAACATTAAATTATAACCAAGGAATTATTGTGAATAAGATATATTTAGTCAAAAATGGAGATACATTGTGGGATATTTCTGCAAAGTATTTAGGTTCACCATTAGATTGGCCCTTCCTATGGCGTTATAATAATCGTAGGAGTGTAATAGCAATAACTGGAAAGAAAATTCAAAATCCTGATTTAATCTATCCTGGTCAAAAGTTACTAATACCTAGTACAGGTAATGCTATAGCAAATGTAAGCCGTTCGCCTACATTATTAAACAAACCGAAACAATCACTGAAATCACAATTGCCAAATATAAAGTCACCAATTTCATTTAGTTATAGTTTAAATGATATATCTCAATATATAACCTCTCCAGGGATAATGATTGAAATTAAATTGAAAGGAAATATTGTACTGTCGACACAGAATTCTTATCCAATAAATTATGTTATTAATAATAAACAACTTGAAACCAAAGTTAATTCTTCAGCAAATAATGCTTTTAGTTCATTAACCTCTGAAACTAAAGTTGCAATTGATGGAAATAAAGTAACTGTTGGCAGCAAAATTATATCTAAAAGTAGTAAGCCTAATGTACCTTCAACCGCAATAGGTATTCAAATGAGTTCTAATTCCCCAATACCAAAAATACATTATGAAATACAGCTTCCTGAATTAAAAGGCAAAATCAATGAGTTTAATTATCTTGCCGATAAAGTTACATTTATAATAGAAGTTACTCGATTTGAAGATAAAAGCGCTAAAGACACTGAATGGCCAAAAACAGTTGCAATTGGTTTAACTACTGCTGCTTTAGTAACTGTAGTTGGTACATTAGTAGAAGATGCCTTTACAGGTTCAGCTGGTGTTATAGATGATCCCTTCTGTTTTTCTGTAGCTGCGGCAATGAGAATGAAGGCTATAAGACTCTGGAATTTATCAGATAAAGCATTGGTACCTGCTGTTGTAAAATACTCAACAATTATAGTGCCGGCTGCTACAGTCGAACTATCGAAATAGCTGGAGTCTATTTAATGAATATTAAACTTTTATTTTTTATGCTCATGGTTTCATTATTGTTAGGGTGTTCTGATTCAGAAACAGAAACAGAAAAAGCACAAGCTAAGCGTTTATCTGAAACATACAATATTGAAATTAAAGCAGGTGACCCAACAGAATTTTGGCCAGAACAATTCCCAAAAGATGGTTTTGAATTAACAATGGAAGGAACAACTTTAAATAATTCATCAGAAGCGCTAGATGGCATTGAAGATGCTTTAAAAATTTATCCAAAAGGTTTTGTTTCATCAATTATTAAATCAATAAACATCTGTGGTTCAATGAAAATGGAAGGATCCGATGCAGGCGGGACATTCTCCTCTAATTCTCTAATATTATCGAGTATATCTGCTTGGAATGGAACGGGTACTAATTATACAAATGCTCTGAGAGGAGTACACCATGAATTGAGTTCTTTAATTTATTTACGATCTATTTTCGCAACATTAGCTTGGAAAAAATTAATGCCAAAAAATTGGAAGCCTTCTATCAATAATCACGAAACATTAAGTGTTAATAATAATATAGAGCCAAATTATGCTTCAGGTTTTCTTACTGAGTATGGAATGACTAATATTGAAAATGATTTTAATGTTTATGCTGAATTTATTTTTATTGAGCCAGAATATATTATAAAGCTTGCAACAAAATATCCGATTATTGCGAAGAAACTTGGCTTGATAATTTCTGCGTATACAAATGCAGACCCAGAGTATAGCAATGAATTTAAAACATATTTCAATAAAACAGGCTTACAAAAAGTATCAATACCATCGGAAAAAGTAGTACTCACTCTTAAAGTAAATACAGAGAATATCAAACCAAAAATTTCATATGATAATTGAAAAAAGACAACCAGCGGAACATTGATTCCTTATAGTCAAAAATAGATGACCGCTAATTTAGTTAATGAATTATGACGCGTTAAAATAATTATCCCAACGCTGATCGAGTATCTTAATAGCCTCATCAATTGGGAGAGCTTGATAGCCATTATCGTTTTTAGTGATGATGCCAAGTGTTAACAATTTATTTAATGCGTCATCAATTTCGAAATTCACTTTGCATTGCCATTTTTGTTCAAACCAAGCTTCAATATTTTTGTCCAACTGTACTTTAGTTAGTCCATGCTGACTGGATAATAAGAAATGATAAGCCAGTATAGCTTCCTTACATTCTTCCTCTTCAGCATCATCGGCTAACCGGTGAAATACGCCAGCATTATTATCAAGATTTTTAAAATAAAGGTTCTGTGTCAAAGTCTGCATAAACTTTAGTTTACGATTTTTAAAGTTACTAAATTGTTTCCAGAGATAACCACCAAAAGCAGCTAATCCGGCAAATAATGCCAGTATAACGGTTGTATTAATTTCTACAGGTTGAGAGCTTAGCCCTAACCAGAAGCCTAATAAAGAACCGATCAAGACCAATGTTGCACCTAGTTTTGTGGTGATCACAATACCGCCACTGATTGCGGCAGGAATGCCAATCAATAGTTTGTCTAAGGTGCGCATACGAACACGGGTGTTGGGAAATAGCATTTCAAGGTCAGCTTTTGGCACATTCTGAAATAATTTCAAGACCGTTGAGCCCGGCGTAAAATACGCTTCTAAGCCCTTTTCAGGTACAAAGTTTTCCTTAAAACGAAGATACACGACGACGCGATCATAGTTAATAAACTCAATTTCTTTTGGAAATAATCCCAAAAAACGTGAAACGATTTCTTTACGTAAGGTTTCACCTCGGCAAAACAGCAATACCTCTGAAAAATCATCAAAATCAACGTGTAAACGGATCTTAAACAACGATTCTTCAGACATTGCATGATTCAATTCGACTTCAGAGATACGTTCGTAATTTGCTTTTTCTAGTAATCCCCCCAATAAATCAACAAAATCAATATTCGTCGACTTTTGAGCTAGGCCAATATCCCTCGTATCACTATCGGGATTAACTGAATCATAGGCACTTTTCATTGATTCCGTCACTTGGTAAAACTCGAAATGAAAAATGCTGCTCAACATGTGGCAAAGTTTTTTGAACTGCTGTTTATCGATATCCGACGGTTCATTTTGCAGACACATTTCGACAATATCGCGTTTACGATAGGGAATAAAACGTAATCGTTTAAGTATTTTTTTTACTGACAAACTAAGCCACCATTTTTATTGAATATTAAGAAGTTATACGAGCCACAAAATTATATACCCGTTAGCAATATTTCGACTGGCTTACATGGTCTACACCGTTCAGAAAGTAAGCCTTATCTCGCTACTCTTGCTTTAATACAAACGGCGGAATAGGAAATTCATGCACAAAACTATCTATCCCATCATAGAAGACAACTTGTATAAATATCGATTTTATTTGTTCGCTATTGACGCCTTGAATCTCATCTAAATAAGAATACGTTGGAGTATCCTTTGGCTGGTAATAAGGGCGCGCTTCATCGCATTTGATAATTGGTAACACGTTATCTAATTGAGTTTCACTTATTCCCCAAGTAACCTGTTGAATACCGCATGCAAATGATTGTAGGTGGGTATAATAAAACATAATTCGTCCATTAAAATTCCGCCACTCAATCCAATATTCAGTGGTCAAAAACAGCCCTTTTTTTTGTTCTATTTGAACCGCTGTACCAATTTCTTTATTTTGATTCCGATGCCCTTGCCCATAGGAAATAGATGTAAGAGAAAGGTTTAAAACACATGCAATAACAACTGTTTTTAATATAGAGACTTGAAACGTCACTTTAATACTCCAATAAAGAATTAAGACGCTATGTTCTTAATCTTGAAAAGAAAAATTGCATTATCTCTTTTTATTATGGCAATACCAACAAAGACTAACATTATGTTTGCATTATTATCCGCGCCCCTTTAATCCGAATAGCCACGGAACAGGCGATCACAGAAACTTAAAATAAAAAGTGATCTTTTATTTGAATGTTCCCCGTATTGATGAGCCGTAATGAAAACAAAAAGTTAAATCATCCATTAATACAAAAGGAACATTTTATGCTTAAGAAAACATTCGCAATTTGTACATTAGCCCTTTCTAGTTTTGCATTCATTCCAGCAGCTCAAGCTAACCATCACGGAGTAAAGGAAGATATCATCGATGTTGCAATGGAAAATGGTTCTTTTAACGCGCTTGTTACTGCAGTAAAAGCAGCCGGATTAGTTGAAACATTAAAGGGAGAGGGACCATTTACGGTATTCGCGCCAACGGATGAAGCCTTTGCTAAATTACCTGAAGGTACGTTAGATATGTTGCTATTGCCTGAAAATAAAGAAAAGCTAACATCCATTCTGACCTATCACGTAGTTGCAGGAAAAGTGACCGCAGCAGAGGTAATGAAAGTAGATACTGCAGCGACAGTACAAGGTCAGAAAGTAACAGTAACAACGAACGATGGTAAAGTGATGGTTAATAACGCCCACGTGGTGATGGCAGATGTGGAAGCCAGTAATGGTGTCATCCATGTAATTGATAACGTATTAATGCCGAAGTAAAAAAAATAAGCCCTATTCCTTTGAATAGGGCCATTAATCTCAAATAATCATTAATTATTTAATATCGCAACTCGATTACTTTACACAGAAACATTTATCGTAGTCTCGTAATAAATACAATGCAATACAAGCACCTAGCATTGGCCAAGCGGCAAAAAACAATAAATTACTGTTTGCAAAAGGGCTCATATAAATTGGAAATGAAACCAATGTTGAAGCGAGGTGGATAATGAGAATAAGTAGATAGGTTATATTTTTTTTACACCCTGTTACAAATAATAATGCCAAAATAATTTGTACGGTACCCATTAAATAAGCGGTCATTTCTCCCAATTGATCAATTTGATAAAACTTAGAAAAGACTGCAGCTACGTGCCCTGGGTTAAAAAATTTATCTAACGACCAAATACCAATAACAATAAATATACCAACACGCAAAGCAAACAGGGACCAACCTAATTTAGTTTGATCCACTTGTACCGTTTGTTTTTCACTCATTTTTTTATTTCTCCTAGGGTTTAATTAATTTCTATTTTTAACATAAGGTAACAATTGAAGATGTTAAAATTGTTTTAACCTATCACTGTGATAGGCATAAACAATGAAATAAAACAGCAAAATACACGGTGTGAAAATTTTTTAAATAATATTCATTATCATTGAAATAAATATTTCCGAGGTCGGGTCTTTTAAATATGAAGTGATTTAGCGGCTACTCTGAATACCATTAATATCAAAAAGCGTCTTCATTCAAATGGTAAACATTGAGCCACTTCATCGTTTAATTACACACAACAAAGCGAGAATTTTATGAAAAAAGCAATAGTGCTTGCGCTGTCTACATCATTACTTTGTTATGCATCCCTAGCAAATGCAGACAAAACCGTATTAGCCGGAGGTTGTTTCTGGTGTATGGAATCTGATTTTGAAAAATTGCCTGGCGTCACCGATGTGGTTTCTGGTTTTACAGGCGGTACCGTCGAAAATCCAACCTATCGTGGTAATCATGCTGGGCATTACGAAGCTGTAGAAATAACCTATGATGCTAAACAGGTGAGTTACCAAGAAATTTTAGATCATTACTGGGTAAACATTGATCCCTTCGATAGTCGGGGCCAATTCTGTGATAAAGGACATAGCTACCTCAGTGCAGTTTTTGTCGCTAATGAGCAGGAGCGAGCAATAGCTGAACACTCGAAGCAAGTGGTTGCGAGCCAGTTTCCCAATCAAACCGTTGTCACGCCAATTTTAAATGCAAGTACCTTTTATCCCATCAAAGGCGCAGAAAGTTATCATCAAGACTTTTATAAAAATAGCCCAATACGTTATAAAGCTTACCGGTGGAATTGTGGTCGAGACCAGCGTTTAGAAGAAATATGGGGCGCACCTTCAAGTCATAAAGTGAAAGCCGTTAATGCATCTATGGAGAATAAAACAACTTATACCATTCCAAGCCAAGCGGAATTAAAAGAAACACTCACACCTCTACAATACAAGGTGACTCAGGAAGCAGGTACAGAGCAGCCGTACAATAATGCGTATTGGGATAATAAAGAAGCGGGTATTTACATTGATATCGTTTCTGGCGAGCCATTATTTAGCTCTCTTGATAAATACAAATCTAACACCGGTTGGCCAAGCTTTACTAAACCTCTTGAGTCCGCCAATATTGTTGAGAAAGAAGACAGAAGCTGGTTTGCTATTCGGACTGAAATTTTAAGTAAACATGCAAATTCACATTTGGGCCATGTATTCAACGATGGTCCAGCACCAACGGGCTTACGTTACTGTATGAATTCAGCATCAATGAAATTTATTCCCGTTGCAGATTTAGCCGCAGAAGGATATGGTCAATACAGTAAGTTATTCACAAATAATACATTATAATCTTTCGATTTATCACGTTACTACTAAGCGTTGCTTTAGTAGTAACTTTTCCTACTATTTTTAATCCCCCTTCTTTTATGATTAAATCCCATCAATAAACCAATACATTCAAAGTAGCGTTAATGTCTTATGGATAAATTACAACTTAATGAAATTATTTGGCAAATCGTTTCGTCTATTCCAAAGGGAAAAGTGGCAACCTATGGTCAAATAGCGAAATTAGCCGGCTTTCCTAGCCATGCTCGTTATGTTGGTGCGACGCTCAGAAATCTTCCCAAGGGCTCGACATTGCCTTGGTATCGCGTTATCAACGCAAAGGGTGAAATATCATTTCCTTTAAACGGGGAAGCGTATCAAAGACAACGTGTACGTCTAGAAGCAGAAGGCATTATTTTTAATGGGACAAAAGTTTCATTAAAACGCTATTTATGGTGAACATGATTGCCTTAAAAAGATAAACCCCGTACCATTCTTCGCAATTTAATTTTCGTTTAAGAGAGTAATAGAATGGATAACCAAGCAGAAATTATCACCACCCTAGAAGAATTAGAAACATTTCTTATCACCGTTGAAAGCGGTGCATTAGGTTTAGGTAATTCAGCGGGCATTGCATTGGCAACCAGTAATAAAGATGGCCGACGTTTTGTTGCCGTATTAGATGATAAGCATCAGTTATTATTATCGCGCTGGGTTACCGAGGAAGTATTCCAAAATGGGCAAGATTTAGTCCGTAACGGTCCGAACCGTAAAAAACATTAAAGTTCGGCCATTATTTATCTAGGGTTAAACCAATTGTGCAGTGATTGTTTTTGCTAGATAGTCACTAAAATGATGCCCATGATTTTCTAACATTTTAGGAAACATAGAAATTGGCGTTAACCCAGGAAAGGTATTTATTTCATTGAGTAAAATATCATTTTCCGCCGTTAAGAAAAAATCAATCCGCGATAAATGCCTTAACTTCATCCCCTTAAATACGCTAATGGCATAGGCTTGAATTTGTTCAGCAACCGCTTTATCTACCGGCGCAACCACTAACGTACTAGCATGACTATTCGAGGCATATTTTTCATCGTAGGTATAAAAAGTATTTGCTTCACAAACTATCTCACCCGGTAAAGTTGCAATCACTTCACCTTCATATTCATAAACAGCCACTTCAATTTCTCGTGCTTTAATCGTTTTTTCAAGAAGCACATAATCACTGTAACCAAAAGCCTGTTGCAATGAATCACTCAGTTGTGAATGATCATCTACTTTATAGCAACCAACCGAAGAGCCTTGAGAGGCAGCCTTAATAAATAAAGAGCCCCACTTGTCTAAGGCTGTTTCTGCTTGTTGAAGTGCAGCTTGATTATATTGCTGTAAAAAGATGTACTCGGTATTAGGAATCCCCAGTGCAGTAAACCACATTTTAGCAGTGACTTTATTAAAGCAATTACGGCTTGCTTCTGGTTGACACCCCAAATAAGGCAATTTAATTAATTCAAGGTAGGATTGAATATCACCGGTTTCTCCTGGATATCCATGAAAACACGGAATAACATAATCAATCGTCTGGGATGCTTTATTTAGATCTGAAAAACGTACTTCTCGCGTATTGGTTAACTCACAGCGTTGACCATCTTGAGTTGAATATTGCCCATCCTTATCCAACACCAGATTAAGCACATTAAATTGCGGTGATTTTGCTAATGAGTCAGCCATAAATTTAGCCGAAAGCAATGAAATTTCATGCTCAGCCCCACCACCGCCAGAGAGTAATAAAATAGTTAACTGTTTCATTGGGTATCCTAAATTGATGAATTATCTACTTTAATACAAATAAGCACGAAATCAACAAGGTTATATCGCTAATCGACCATATAAGCAGCGTACATCATTAAATATAACTTGATCGGTATTATTTATATACACAAATGATGACTAAGATGAGAATTATCGGAACCGATATGGAATAATAGTTATGCAACTAACTTATCAATATTAAAGGTATATTATGAAAACAGTTAAGAATCTGCTAACTGCTCTTATTATGGGTTGCTCTGCAACAATTGTGTTTCCCGCTATGGCTATGCCTTCTCCAGATGGTGCCTATAATGTTTCAGACCAACCATTAACCTTAGATATTCATTTTCAAACTAAAAATTATGTTTACGATAGTCAGTGGCCTGTTGAAAAAGAAGCCGCGCGTTTAACTAATCTGCATTTAAATAATCTTGCCTCCATGGCGAATATTAAAACTCAACAAACCTTTATTTTAATGCTCGCAGCCCATGACCTACCGCCTATTATTGGTGGCGAATCCATTAGAGATAATGTTAATCGCTATGGCCCCGAGGGTGCATTTATTCCATTAAATGAGCTAATCGAAAAATATGCGCCACATATTAAAGCGTATTTTGAACAGCATCCTGATATCAAAAACGCCATTTCATCTTCCAATGGTAATTTATATTATATCCCTTATATTCCCGATGGAGACTTAGGACGTGGTTACTTTATTCGTTACGATTGGTTGAAGAAACTTAACCTCAACGTACCGCAAAATATTGATGAACTGTATAAAGTATTAGTGGCCTTTCGCAATCAAGATCCAAATGGCAATGGTAAAAAAGATGAAATACCGATTTTCATGCGAAATTGGGAAGAGTTAATCCGCATGGTAACGTTTTGGGGCGGCCGCTCTACCGGTTCAGAGAAATACCATGACTTCTACGTTAGTGATGAAGGTCAACTACAATACGGTTATATTCAACCCGCATACAAAACCGGCATTCGTCACCTCGCTAAATGGTACAAGGAAGGATTGATTGATCCTGAAGTATTTACCCGTGGCGATCGCTCTCGTGAATTTTTATTAGCCAATAACCTTGGCGGCATGACCCATGATTGGTTTGCATCTACAGCAAGTTATAATGATTCAATCGCCAATCAAGTACCTGGTTTTGAATTTAAAGCAATGGCACCTCCCGCAGGAGTCTCGGGTAAACGTATCGAAGAACACCGTCGCGCAACGGTTTCCAATGACGGTTGGGCTATGTCTTTTAGCAATAAAAACCAAGTAGAAACAATCAAATACTTTGACTTTTTCTTTACCGAAGCAGGAAGACGTTTAGCAAATTATGGGATTGAAGGCCAACAATATGACTTGATCGATGGCAAACCTATTTTCAAGCCATCGGTATTAAATAATCCAAAACCACTGACGCTGCAATTGAGGGAAATCGGTGCTCAAATCCCACGTGGTTTTCAGCAAGATTACAATTACGAATTACAACAACCCAATAAATATGCACTCGATTATATCGCGTTATATAACCAAGATGTCGACTTTCCAACGCCCTTTCTTGGTGTTGAATTAACGGATAAAGAGCAAAAAATCTATGATAAATATTGGCCAAGTCTGCTCGGCTATATGCTAGAAATGCAGCAATCTTGGATCCTTGGATATGGTGATATCGATAAAGATTGGGATGCATACCTATCAAAACTCGATAAAATGGGATTTGCAACGATTCAAGCGTTAATGCAAGCGGCATACGAACGAACTTATCACCGTTAACAAACCGCCGGAATAAGCATAGTAATAAAATTGTTTATGTGATTTGAAATATTTTCCGGTTAATCCCTGTCTATATACTATATCCATTTATTAAGAGTGAACACATGAACAAAAATACTATGCTTACGGCGGCGTTTATCGGTTTAATTTCAAGCATTATCTTTATTTTAGTCCAACCCATTTTTGGTATGTCGACCTTAACATCAAGACATGCAGCAGCATATATAAGCCTGGGGGGATACACTGAAATATCAGCATTACTTCTATCTTGGTTTGTACATATCAGTGTATCAATTGCCTACGCCATACTATCAAGTATCATTTTTAGTATTAATAGCACGGCATTCGTGAATACAATTCAAATATTAGTCTTCGGATGGATGACAACACTGATTGCAACACCCGCTAATGAGTTTGTCGTCAAATTAGTTACGATGAAAAAATTTCCAGATCTTAGCGCATTGGCCCCTTTAAACTTCGAAGTCGGCCCTAAACTATGGCTACACCTAGTATTTTTTGTTTTTATTATTATTGGGCTTGTTTTAACCCAAAAAATAACAAAAAGACCTGTAATTTCTCCTGCCATTTAATGACTTGGGGGGATTCCCCCTATCCATCACTCAATAAAAGCGAAATATCAATGGCAATCAATTAATTATTAAGGAAAAAATCCGTAAGAACCAATTATTATTGGACAATAGTTGTGTGTACGAATAGGGTGGAATCACCCAATATATAATACCAATTGTATTAAATATGTGATCTAAATTTTGCGCTGGAAAAATGGTTTAGTTTGAGGCGAAAGTTGATGTAAATGGTTGTTCCCTTAACGAAGCTTTCAACAAAGAAATAAACTATTTTAACCAGCAAAATAGATCAGCTAATTATTACGATTGGTATAATCACACTTTAAAGGACTATTAGATGAAAAAAACAATCATTTCCCTATCGATACTACTTTCCTGCGCAATAACAACTAATGTCAATGCCGATCCAAAAACACCGGGCACAGAAAAAGGCTACTCTACTATTGATATTCTTAATCTAGGTGTGCCTAAGGATTTAAATACCGTTTCAGTTGAGAGTTTATCTAAGGAACTGGCAGGTAAACCATCAATGGCCGTTGGTTTTGATGTCGATGACACGGCACTATTTAGTTCTCCTGTTTTCTATCGCGGTCAACAAGAGTTTTCTCCAGGTGGTTATGCTTACCTTTCTAATCAAGATTTCTGGGATAAGGCCAATTGTGGTTGGGATATTTTTAGCATGCCGAAGAAAATTGCCACCGAACTCATTGATATGCACCAACAACGCGGTGATTCTATTTACTTTATCACCGGACGTACTGGTTCTGATTGTGATTTCACAACCCAATACCTAAAGCGTGTTTTTAATATTACCAATATGCACGACGTTATTTTTGCCGGATCTAGTCGAGAAGAATATCTAAAAGCCAAGCACATCAAAGCTCACAATATTAAAATATATTATGGGGATGCAAATGGCGATATTATTTCAGCACGCCAAGCAGGCGCTGAAGGTATCCGTATTATGCGTGCAGCAAACTCAAGTTATACCCCTATTCCAAAAAATGGCCTCTACGGTGAACGGGTTATGCTTAACTCACAATATTGATTCTTTTAGTTGAAGCTATTATTTAAAATAGCTTCAACTCTTTAATCAAACTATACCCGTTACCATTCAAGATGCAGAAATCAGCAAGACGAGAGGTGAGCAGATTCTAGGCATAAAGGTGAAGATCTAACGGGTTAAATCGAGACTTTATAACAACGAAGATGTTTGCCTCTCGTCTTGCCCTGCGGGTCACTAGCTCGTTTCTTATAAACCATGGCAATACTGCGTTATAACTTTCGATAAGGACTAGCCATTAAAGATGTAAAGTCTTGTTTTTACATCTACCGATAGAGGATTAACGCAGTTAATCGCTCGAAAGGTCATCATGTTACGCCTTGCCTTGGTATCCGAGCTAGTGACTGATAAACGCATCTTGAATGGTAACGGGTATAAACCGAGTTATTGTATTTATTTCACTACGGAGTATTTAAATGAAAATTCAGGCAGATGTTAGTACGTTAGATATTTTAGGCCACTTAATTATTTGGTTTATAATTATTATCGTTACATTAGGAATCGGTGCTTTTTTCTTACCTTATTCATTTTCAAAATTTATCATTAACCGCTCCACCTTGATTGATGATCGTGGTGTTGCACGGAAAATGACTTGTAATACAGATCTGTTCGGCAATATCGGGCATGTACTTTTATGGATAGTCATTTCCATATTAACCTGTGGTTTAGGTTATGCTTTTTATGTTTATAAAATTTGGAATTACTCATTAAACAATACCACCATTGAATAATATTTATATCTCAGTGAATACTGGATAATTAGGCGCTTGATTATTCAGTACTTTGATAATATCGGTCAATACAGAAGACGCAATATCTATCTGAGATTCAATGGTGAATGCCGCAATATGCGGTGTTGGGTAAACAGCTTCATGCGTACTTAATAAATCCGCTTTACCAGGTTCACAAGCACGAACGTCCAATAATGCCCCTGCAAGCTGTTTCGATTCTAATGCGGCTAATAACGCACTTTCATCTATGACATCACCACGCGAAGTATTTAATAAAAATGCGCCAGGTTTGGTCATCTCCAAATAAGTCTGATTAATAAACCCTTTAGTATCAGCATGCCCAGGTAGATGAATCGATATGATATCGGCCGTTTTAAGCAAGGTTTCCAATGGGCTATATTTAAAAGGTAGAATGACTTTTGTTGCGGTGCGATTATAAACCAGAACATTCGCACCAAGCGCCTGCATTTTTGTTGCTAACGCTTTTCCTATATTACCGAAACCAATAATGCCAATCGTACTCTGGCTAATCTCTCGACCTAAGCTGAGATACTTGCCTCTATTCCACATTCCCTGCTTAGTTTCATTAATTGCAGAGGGGATCTGGCGTAATGCATTAAATATTTGAGCAACACAAAATTCTGCTACGGCATTGGTGTTCTGCACAGGTGCATAAACAACTGAAATGCGACACTTTTTAGCATGGTTACTATCAATATTTTCTGTCCCTGCGCCTAAACGACCAATCACCTTGATAGATGTTAACTGGTTAATAATGTGCTGATTAAGCTGAGTCATATTCCTAACAACTAATGCATCATAGCCCCTCGCAACAGTTATCAGTTCATTCTCGTTCTGCCAAAGATCGTCAATAATATCAATATCTAATTGATTATAAAATGCTGTTGGGATATCAAATTTTTCAGTCGCTAATAATTTATATTTCATCAAATTCAACTTTTATAAAAGAAATAACGTAATCACTATTTTCACCTAACTAAGGGATTAGCCAGCCTTTTACGATAACAGAGTTTTATCTTAAGCACTTTAAAATTTTGTTTGTTTAAATTCCATACAATAGAATGCATTTATAAATAAAATTGTCTCAGAATATAGATTATTTTTAGCAAACAACTACGCTAATAAGACGCTAATAATATCCCTCGTACATAATTGGAAAAATTCTGGAGTTAACGATGAAAGAGCACGGCCATTTTGATATGAAAATAGTTGGCCAAACATTAATTGTAACTTGCTTTGATAGTTGGAATATTGAAACGACAATCAGATTAAGTAATGAATATACGCAACTTGTTGAAAAAATAAATAATGCGCCATGGGCATGCTTAGTTGATTTAAGGCAATGGGAATTGTCTACACCTGATGGTTGGGATGAAATCAATAAATTAAATCAATGGGCAAATATTAATAATCAAGGCTATGAAGTCGTAGTCTGCAATACAGCATTAAAAGAATCACTCATGAAAAATAGCCATAAAGTATTAACCAATGTTGAGACGTTTTTTTGCAATGACTTAGACAGTGCTTACCAATGGTTAAATACAAGAGGATTACTCAATACGTTGAAATAAAGACTCTTTAAATTTAGGAAAACAACATAGCACTTCAACCCCCTGCTGCTTGGCTTGTTCAAATAACTTCGCATAATTTTTATCAATATGTTCTGCAGCTTGCACAGATGTAATGCCCGTATGTAAAACAGCAAAAATAAGCACACTTCTAAAACCTTGCTGCTTCATTTCAATTAATTCTCGTAAATGTTTTTGACCACGCTGACTCACTGCATCCGGAAAAAAACCAGCCCCCTTACCAAAACGAGATTCAAGTAAGGTGCAACTTTTAACTTCAACATAGCAATCGGGTTTATTGTTATCACTTAGTAAAAAATCAATACGACTATTTTCATTACCATACATCACCTCTGCTTTAATCGTATTATATCTAGCAAGTTCAGGGATTTGGTTATGCTTTAACATCTTTTCAATAAAAGCATTTGCCTTCACTGAATTAATACAAATCCAATGCCCTGCTTGGGTATAAGTTAATTCCCACGTATATTGATACTTTCGCTTCGGATTATTGGAAGTGCTATACCAAACTTGGTCACCGGGATCAGCACAATGTGTCATTGCGCCGGTATTCGGACAATAGATAGTCAATAATTCACCGTTTTCTAATTCAATATCGGCTAAAAAACGCTTATAACGTTTAATTAAAGTGGCTCGCTGTAAGATATTAACTTCCTTTCTTTTATGCTTTTCATCTTGTTATTTAATTATCATCCACACACAGCAATACCATGTAATCACAGTCTAAAGTCGCTATCAGACTCCGATTAACGCGTAAGCATAGCAGATTCATATTTAATAAATAATTGCTATTATCGCCGACAGCATAACCAAGTTATGGAGTAATGAAAAGCCTAGAAAAAACCAAAATGAGTCACAATACTTAGTCTAATAAACAGATAATTACGTTAAAAATATACCTGAGATAAGTTTCAATAAACTATCGATTTAAGATTTTTAAATCAATACAACTCGCCGTACTAAACAGCTGCTGTGGCTCATTCTAAAATTTGTTGACCTACTATATTTTTCTGGTGCTCATTCACTTTATAGCAGTCATATCATCGAAATTAATTATACAGGGAGATTAAGAATAAATTTACAGAACTTTTAAGTGAACGACTTTCATTATTTCCATTTCAAAACCGGCAATCATTTCAACGGCAGGATAATAGGAGAGATCAACTTGCTTACCTTCCAAGTTTTTATATTTAAATTCACGGCGGTATTGAAATGGACAATCATAGCCATCCACCATAATTGTATTCAACATACATTCGCCATTAAAACGTTGCACATGAGATTTAACTTCCATCACGTCACTGTGAATGGGTTGTGAATTTTGATGTTGTGACATGATGTCAATTGAGGGATTCATTTTTTGCTCCTTAAATAGAAATAAGTAGCTAGTCATTATAGACCACTTTTTGAGCAATTATAAGGGAAACTGGTTATTAATAGAGCATAAAATCAGAAGTATTTAAGCTAATATTCAGATTACATTCACTTTATTGCTTTTATCGTGGACTAAAATTAATCCACGATAAACATGAGTCATCAATCAATACCTAAATATTTATGCATTTGAATGGAAAGACGCCAATTTCGTTCGATACAAACTCTGCTACATAACGCCGTAGCACTCGCCTGTTGTGAAATAGGTTGTAAACAGATAGTTTTCCCTTCAGTTGACGATAACTGCTTTAATAATTCATCTAATTGATCTATGTCTTTTTGCCTTCCAACGGGATGCTTAATTTCATTGGCGCGTTCCAATGCCGATTGAAGCACCACCTTTCCACCACGCATATTAACTTTGGGCGACAATGTAACCCAAGTCTGTTCATTAGTTAAAATTGGATAAGTACCACTGGTTTCGATTTGAGTTTGAAAATGATTGGCGTGTAGTAACTCGGTTAACTCATTCAAATCTACCATACATGGCTCACCGCCGGTTATCACAACCAATTTAGCAGTATACTTCAACCGATTAATTTCATTGAGCATATCCTGAGCACTCACCGCTGCCCAACAACTAGATTGATCGCTGTGGTCAGAGAGTGCCTTTAATGGTTTTTGTTTATCGGGATCAATATTCCACGTATTTTTGGTGTCACACCAACTACAACCAACATCACAGCCTTGCAAACGAATAAAAATAGCAGGGACACCAGTATAGGTTCCTTCTCCCTGAATGGTTTGAAACAGTTCATTTACTTTATAGTTTTGTGCCATTGTCGTAGTATACTCTTTTGAATTTTGGGTTGAATAGGCCCGGTTTATACACTGAAATGACATCACTATGCAAATTTACAGTTTCTCTGTATTTTGTATCATTCGGGTATTAATCAAGACATTAGGAAGTATCAGTATTATGAGCAAAAAAGTCGTTGTTATTTATTCAGGTGGAATGGATTCTTTCACTGTTCTACATAAAGCCATCGAACAAGGTTTAACCCCCTATGCATTAACATTTGACTATGGGCAACGCCATATTAAAGAAATTGAAGTCGCGAAGGATGTATGTAAAGAACTCGGCGTTAATCATAAAATCATTGATATTTCAGCTATCAATCAATTAATTGGTGGTTCTTCATTAACCGATAGCTCAATTGAGGTTGCGCTTGGTCACTATGAAGAAGAAAATATGAAATCTACCGTCGTTCCAAATCGCAATATGATATTACTATCGTTAGCGATTGGTTATGCCGTATCGATTGGCGCAGAACAAGTGTACTACGGTGCACATTCGGGAGATCACGCCATCTACCCTGATTGCCGCCCTGAATTTGTTGAAAAAATGAATAATGTTGCTGCCATTGCAAATTATGAAAAAACAGAAATTTTCTCACCGTACCTTAATAGCAATAAAATCGGTATTTTAAAGGATGGCCTTGCAATGGGACTTGATTACAGTAAAACTTGGACGTGTTACAACGGTCGAGAAAAAGCCTGTGGCCAATGTGGTTCGTGCGTTGAGCGTCTTGAAGCCTTCGCTGAAAATGGTGTAACGGATCCGATACCCTACGAAGATTAATTGACCTCTATGTCACCTTAGCGAGAACAAAACTCGTTGAGGTAACATGAAGTAACCTATCAACTTAACCTCTTTTTCTTCACTGTTATCACACATACCTATAAATTCATTCACAAATAATTATTTTACGTGCCCTCCTGCAGTGCAAAGTTCACATTTTTACAACTTTATTAGTGCACTAAAACCAGAAACAATTAACAAACACCTCACCAAAAACAAACAAACCCATGATTTAAATACATAAAATTTATATGGCACACATAATGCTAAATGTAAAATATGTTATTCATATGTTAACAACTTGATAAACACCGTTTAATTGTTAGCGCCATCGTAATGAAAACATATTTAGCTAAACATTAGTCAATGCAAACCTAATTAACGAGTTACACAAAATTTTGTAATCAGGTTGTTAAAATTTTTATCACAAAAAGGATGTTAAGTATGAGTTGGATCAAACCTATTAAATTTGCCGCGACACAATTAGCTGTCGGCATTGCACTATCGGCGACGGTTATTTCTTTCGCTCAAGCGGAAAAATTGGGATTTCCTGAAAAGGAAGAATTGAAATTTGGCTTTATTAAATTGACCGATATGGCTCCCATTGCAATTGCCTATGAAAATGGCTACTTCGAAGATGAAGGTTTGTACGTCACGATTGAAGCTCAGGCGAATTGGAAAGTTTTATTGAATGGTTTAATCGATGGCAGTTTAGACGGTGCACATATGTTAGCCGGACAACCTATTGCTGCAACAATGGGATTTGGTACTCAAGCACATATCATCACTCCTTTTTCAATGGATCTTAATGGTAATGCAATCACTGTTTCTAATGATATTTGGAAACAAATGAAACCCAATATCCCTAAACAAGCAGACGGTCGCCCTGTTCATCCCATCAAAGCTGACTCACTTAAACCTGTTATTCAGTCCTATAAAGACCAAGGTAAACCTTTCAATATGGGCATGGTTTTCCCTGTATCAACGCACAACTATGAACTTCGTTATTGGCTAGCTGCAGGCGGTATCCACCCGGGTTACTACGCACCCCACAAGGGCGATACAAGTGGGCATATTGATGCCGATGCGATTCTGTCTGTTACGCCACCACCACAAATGCCTTCCACTTTAGAGGCTGGCACTATTTATGGGTACTGTGTGGGTGAACCTTGGAACCAACAAGCGGTATTTAAAGGTATTGGTGTTCCCGTGGTAACGGATTACGAAATATGGAAAAACAATCCTGAAAAAGTATTCGGCTTAACCGCTGACTTTGCTGAAAAATATCCAAATACTACGATTCGTTTAACTCGCGCATTAATTCGTGCGGCAATTTGGTTAGATGAAAATAACAATGCTAATCGTCCTGAAGCGGTAAAAATATTATCACAGTCAAATTATGTCGGTGCCGATTATGATGTTATCGCTAACAGTATGACCGGGACCTTTGAATACGAAAAAGGTGATAAACGTGATGTGCCTGATTTCAATGTATTTTTCAGACATAACGCAACCTACCCATACTATTCAGATGCTATTTGGTACTTAACGCAAATGCGCCGTTGGGGACAAATATCTGAACAAAAAAGTGATGAATGGTACAAAGATCTAGCGAAGAAAGTATACCGCCCAGACATTTATCAACAAGCCGCACAATCCTTAATTGATGAGAAACTAGCGAATGCAGCGGACTTCCCTGACTTCGGCTCAGAAACTGGTTTCCGCCCTCCACAAACTCACTTCATTGATGACTTAGTGTATGACGGTAACACACCAAACGCCTATATTGACCAATTTTCGATTGGCCTAAAGAAAGCAGACAAGTTGTAAATATCAATACGGGTACTTATTTCAGTGCCCGTTAATCAATAAACCTATTACTGACGAAAAATCATTCTATAAGGATTTTTAATAATGAGTATTTCTTCACTATCAAATAAATTAACTTCCGCACCATCAACGAATGTTAATTTCGCAAAATATTTTCACTCTCTGCGTAAAGTAATTTTATTGCCAGTGATCGGAATTCTTGTATTTTTAATGCTTTGGTCAATGACCGCAAAAAATATTCATACTTCCCTAGGTGATTTCCCTGGGCCAAATGCAGTATTTCAACAATTTAACTCTCTTTATCATGAACATGTGACTGAACGTGAAAAAGCCGATAAATTTTATGACCGCCAAGAAGCAAGGAATGCCGCTCGTGTTGAAGCAGACCCTAGCTACGAACCTAAAATACGTAAATACACCGGTAAAGAAACCTTTTTTGACCAAATTATAACAAGTCTATTTACGGTCACCGCTGGTTTTTTATTAGCTGCAATTATTGCGATTCCTCTTGGTATAGCAACAGGACTCAGTAAAAACTTAAATGCAGCCATTAATCCAATAATACAAGTATTTAAACCCGTCTCTCCACTTGCTTGGTTACCACTGGTCACCATGGTTGTTAGTGCCCTATATGTTTCTGACGATCCCTTGGTTTCTAAATCCTTCGTAAATTCTCTATTAACCGTGACTCTATGTAGTCTATGGCCAATGGTCATTAACACTTCAATCGGCGTTTCATCTTTGGATGACGATTTGAATAATGTCAGTCGCGTCTTACGTTTACCAATGCATAAACATATTCAAAAAATTGTATTACCCGCTTCAGTACCAATGATATTTACCGGTATGCGCCTTTCATTTGGTGTCGCGTGGATGGTTTTAATTGCAGCAGAAATGCTGGCCCAAAACCCTGGTCTTGGAAAATTTGTTTGGGATGAATTTCAAAATGGTAGCTCCGACTCACTGGCTCGTATTATGGCGGCAGTAATAGTCATTGGACTAATTGGCTTTGTGCTTGACCGAGGTATGTTGCAACTACAACGTTTTGCATCATGGGATAAATCAACAACAACCGTTTAATTAAGCCATCAATAATAGATTAAAGGATTTTACAATGAGCACATTACTTGATATCAGCCATATTGATATGGTTTTCCCAACACCTTCTGGCGACTTTACCGCACTAAAGGATGTTAGTTTACAAATAAAAAAAGGTGAATTTGTTTCGCTAATTGGACACTCTGGTTGTGGAAAATCAACCGTATTAAATGTCGTCGCTGGATTATATAAAGCCAGTAAAGGTGGTGTTATTTTAGGCAATAAAGAAGTCACTGAACCAGGACCAGAGCGCGCAGTTGTATTTCAAAACCATTCTCTCCTTCCCTGGTTAACTGCTTATCAAAATGTTGAATTAGCCGTTAATGAAGTATTCACTGGTAAAATGAATAAAGCAGAAATGAAAGAGTGGATCGAACATAACCTTGCACTTGTTCATATGGACCACGCGATGCACAAACGTCCGAGTGAAATCTCAGGTGGGATGAAGCAACGTGTTGGTATTGCGCGCGCACTCGCAATGCAACCAGAAGTATTATTGATGGATGAACCCTTTGGAGCGCTAGATGCATTAACCCGTGCACATATGCAAGATTCATTAATGGAAATTCAAAACGAACTAAATAACACGGTCATTATGATTACCCACGATGTTGACGAAGCAGTTTTACTCTCGGACCGCATTGTAATGATGACCAATGGTCCAGCTGCAACAGTGGGGGAAATATTACCGGTCAACCTACCACGTCCTCGCGATAGATTAAGTTTATCAAAGGATCCTGAATACAATCGATTAAGATCAGAAGTACTAACTTTCCTCTATGAAAAACAGCGTAAAGTTGAAAATATCAAAACTAAAACAGTGGCTCAGGAAAAAAGCCAAGCAGTAAAGGTTTAACCACGATTCTTATACTAAATAAAACTCAGAAAGAGACAGCGATAAGAAACAACTAAACGTTTATCGCTACCCATTACCAATCAAAATGCATTTTTACTTATTGAATGGTAATGGGTATAGAAAGTATGTTGAGTAAAAAGACGGACTTGTTAACAGAATAATTTTTTGAGCAAATCCCGGTGATTCGATTTGCACAAAAATACACCAACATTCAATAAAATTAATTTCACTTATAACAAGATTAGCTTCATTTTAACTAACTTAATATGTACTATTTAACATACGCTCAACTTAAAATTAACAATAATAATGCACAATCCGAATTATCAAACAAAATATATACCCGTTATAAACTATAAGGTTGCTGTAAATGGCACTTTTTAACCTACTTTTAATTACAATAGTATTATCTGTACTTAGCTTTCTGTTTTTTTATTTAAATCATTTGCATGTGCAAGAAACAAATAAAAAAAAGCAGCTAGAGGGACTTAATATACTTAAAAATTACAGAACCATATTAACGTTATTACAACAGCATCGTGGATTAACAACAGCTTACCTGAATGGCGGCGATATATTATTGAAGCGAATCACTCCTCTAGAGGAAAAAATTAATAATCAGATTCAACAAATTGACTCAGAAGAGGAATGGCTCAAAAATAATTTAATGTGGTTAGGCATCAAAGATCACTGGAAACGCCTACTTAATAATTATAATAATTATGAAAGTGAACATAACTTTAGGCAGCACTGTAATTTAATTATCAATCTACTTAAATTAATTGAATATTGTGCCGAACAACATGATTTACGCGGGCTCTTTTCTAAAAACTTAAAAAATGTCGACTTCATCTGGTCACAATTATTAATTACAGCCGAAAATATAGGCCAAATACGGGCGATTGGCACAAGTATCGCCGCAGCTCAAAAGGCCAGTAATATACAGCTTATTCACCTTAACTATTTACAGGTCTGTGTTAACGATTTTTTAAAGAAACCCAATCAACCCTTTGATAACTCGTTGATTGTAGAATTCTTAAGCACAGTGAACAATGAAATAATTAACCCTTCTATCAATATACCGGCAGAGAAATTTTTTAATCTTGCTACCGTTGTAATTGATGATTTACTGAGTAAATCAGATGACTACTTGAATAATTTTGAGTTAAATTAACACAAAATTATTCAAGTAGTCATTGCACCATCTTCTCTAGCAACAAGCCATTCCCAAAAACAAATTCGATACAATCTAAAAAAACAAATTACCCACAAAAAAGCGTAAAAATGTGAACACTGGCAAGTTACGCCCGTTCTAGTAAGGATATTGTATGAACTAATTTTATTAAAGGTTACAATAGGTTTAGTAAATAAATGAGTCCTGTATTACAACAAATGACCTCCAATTAAAACGGTGTATGTGTAATAAAAATTAAAAATCACTAGATAGTAGAATGACTTCTAGTACAGGTAAATATAAACTAATAAGTAAACCACCCTATTATTAACACCCATTACGGTTGGTATTTAAAGGAACAAGTGATGCAACATAATACGCGAAATAAAAAAATTGCTAACTCGGAAAATGTCGATGCTGGATTAAATAAAAAAGGGATCGTTGATATGGAAACCTACAAGCAAAATGACACAGGGGCTGCTGCATTTAGACAAGTAATGTCACAAATGAATATCGCTGATCGCAACGCTTTTGATAAACAATTTTCTCAACAATGGAATGAGGCAAGCGCCAATAAAGAGTTATTATCCGTTTTAGTTTGTGAAATAGACTTTTTTAAAGAATACCATGACAACTACGGGCAACAAGGTGCATCGTTTATGTTGCTTGTTATTGCCTTAGCACTAAAAAATATTTGTGAAGAAAATGGCTACTTTCTTGCTCAATACGACAAAGAAGAATTCGCTATTTTAATCAAAGGCGGCAATCCAGAAAAAATAGCTGAAGTAGCAGAAAATCTTCGTCAAGCCGTTGAAAAGTCAAACACTGAACATAAATATTCTAAAATAAGCAAAATAGTGACCCTGAGTATTGGTGTTTCAAGTATGCATCCTAAATCGATGCAAATGCTCATGAAATTAACCAATAATGCACTCCATAATGCAAAAGAATCCGGCCGGAATAAAGTCTTTGGTCACTTCCCAGAAAATCAAGTAGAGCCCGCTGCACAAGAAGTAGCATCTGCGCCAGTAATAGAAAAACCAATTACCGAAACAAAAGAAGTACAAAGTACCAACAAACCAGTTGCGTCAGAGCTAGATAATATCGATATACCAGAAATCGATGAAATTGATAAAAAAGAATCCACTGAAATTGAAAAAATTATTACCAGTGAAAATGAAAGTAATGATAAAGAGCCCACATTAAATGTAGATGATGCGTTAGCACTAGACATTGACGAGGCGCCAAAACCAGCTAAAAAGAAAATGTTCAGACTTGATATTGATGATTTCTTTAATACCTCAAAAGACAAAAAAGTTGAAAAGAAAGAACCTGAAACTAAAGCAAAAAAATCTCGATTTAAAGGTTCAATCGATATCGATGGCGGAATGTTTTAACATCATAGTCTAAGAAGTAAATGTACCTGCAGGCAGAGTAATAAATATCTTCTGCAGGTAAAATAATCGGTTCCCTCTAATAATCTATTTTTTTACTACGCAAATTTTTAGTCTGACCACGCTGTGTTTTTTTATCCATTCTTCGACGCTGTGATCCCTTTGTTGCCTTTGTAGCACGGCGCGCTTTTTGTACCACCACCGCAGAAGTAATTAACTCTTTTAAACGCAATAAAGCATCTTCCCTATTTTTCTCTTGAGTCCTATGTTTTTGTGCTTTTATGATAATAATACCATCACTAGTGATACGGCTATCTGATAGCTTTAATAACCGTTCTTTATAAAACGGCGGTAATGTTGAGGCATTAATATCAAATCGTAGATGAATAGCACTCGATACTTTATTTACATTTTGTCCACCAGCGCCCTGTGCACGAATTGCAGTTAACTCTAACTGCCAATCGGCAATCTCTATGGCATTTGAAATCCTCAATGGCACGATATTAATCCTTATTGTCTAATAATTTTTTTGGTAAACATCAGCCGGTATCCGAGATATCTGATAATCAATCATATAATCAAAACTTTTTAATAATGGAAGAAACTTATCATTATCATTTTCTAATTGAGAAAGTAGATAATAACCGGCTTCAACTGTCGACAAACCGTCATCACGTGGCGATTTTCTAATTCGATAAGTGCTTTTTCCTTCAACATTAATCATTACTTTTGGCAAGGACTGTAAAAATGGATTACACATTAGTAATTTGAAGGCTTTTTTCCAACTACCATCGAGTAAAATAAATTGACTACGTTTATTAATCGTAATATTTTCTTTATCAACAAACTCCGATGCTGGGATTGCTGTTGGATCCGGAAAAACAAGAAAACAGTTATCCAAATCAAATAAACTTGCGTCAAAACACTCACCAACGGTTATTTGCACACGCGTTAGAGATAAATCTAAAATGCGAGCAGTACCAATGGCTTTTTTTTCTTCACTCGGATCTTGTAGAATATGTATAAAATGCTGATTATCGATAGATTTTATCGTTTTACAAATACATGCAGGTAATGCCTTTAAACAAGCGTGACAAATGGCGCGCTTACCCATAATACCTCCATTTGGAAAATTAATGCGTTCTCTTATTATTGAAACTATTCTTGTACTGTTGGCAACTTTTATTATTTATCTATTTGAGCCACAAGCCAGTCAAGTGCTGGCATATTATCACACAGGTATCGCACAATTCGAACTTTGGCGGCTAATTAGTGCCACTTTTTGCCATACTAACTTTAATCATCTGATAATGAATATCGCCGGGTTAATTATCACCCTATTGTTATTTATCGATACATTTAAAGCCACCAATATTCTTCCTATTATTATTTTTAATAGTTTATTTATAGGTCTCGCATTATTTTTATTCGAACCAACGGTTATTTGGTATGTGGGCTTATCGGGAGTGTTGCATGGACTTTTTTGCTATGGTGTAGCCAACGATATAAATAATAAAGATCCCTGGGGCTACCTACTGGGTGCTGGTATTGCGATTAAAATTGCCTATGAACAGTTTTATGGTGCGCAAGAAACGACCATCAAACTTATTAATGCGCCAGTCCTTGTCGATGCTCATCTTTATGGCGCAATAGCTGGCTTACTGTTTTACGGTATTACTTGGTTATTAAAAAAAGAAAAAGGTAGCAAAAGCTACCTTTAAATGGGTGATACATCGGAGAAAATGAGAGTAAAAACCAAAGAAAGTTTCACCCATTTTACCTGTAACCGTTGATCGTTAAATCAACTTGTTATGTCTTGCTGCTACTTTACCCTTGTAGTAACGACAATACATTTTGCGTACTTGCGTTTGCCTGCGATAACATAGATGTACCAGCCTGTTGCAAGATCTGCGCTTTACTCATTTTCGACGTTTCAGCTGCAAAATCAGCGTCATAAATACGTGATTTAGCGGCAGATAGGTTTTGAGAAACATTTTCTAAGTTAGAAATGGTTGATCCCAAACGGTTTTGAATCGCACCGAGGTTTGCACGAGAATCAGAAATCTTGTTCAAGGCGTCATCAATACGGTCAATTGAGTTACTTGCATTGGCTGCAGAAGTAACGCTAAGCCCTTTCCCAACTGCGCCGTTATTACCGCCCATATCAGTTAAACCAAGTTTATCAAATGCAGCTTCCTGGCCTGCTTGAGATGTTGCGGTACTTTTAATCGTAACATCACGACCATCTTCACCTGTTAAGGTAATCGCACCACGTGTCGTAACACCCGCTGATGTATCAACATCAAAAACAGCTGCGCCACCAGTTTTTACATTTACATCAGCACCCGATTGCGATGTTAATACCAGTTTCCCTGTATCTTCATTTGCAGAAGCAACTACACCTTGAATACCAGACGCATTAATATTAGTCACAATCTGATCAACAGTCGTTACACCTGACATATCAATCGCAGCACCATTAACACTGAAATTGCCTGCACCTTCAGAGGCCATATTGCTAACATTAACAGAATATTCAACTTGGGTTTGTGCAGAAGCACTCACACCGGTTTGGGCTGATAATTCATTAATTGCAAACGCTTTTTCTGCCGCTGAGCTACCAGAAACGTCACCGAGTTCAACACCATTTATTTCAATACCGTCATTGGCAGTAATCGCATTTTGATTAACGCCACCACCACTAATAACATCGGATCCAGTACTGATATTAAAGCCCATATCTTGTACGGTATCAGGGGTAGATGTAGCGGCAGAACCCATACCAACTTCAACGGACTCGCCATCTGCACTGTTTAATGCAATGTAACCTTGGTAAGTATCATCATTTAAACCAACTTGCGCACCACCAGTGACTGCAATTGATTTACCCGTATCATTGCTAAGAATTAACCCACCTTTACTGTTTAAAGATGCTGTTACACCACCTACATCACGGTTAATGGTATCGACTAGTGATTGTGGATCAGACGTCGGTGCAATAGTAATTGGACCTGTATTATCCACATCAATCGTTAATGTACCGTCAGTTGTACCATCAATGCCAGCAGAACCTTCAAGTACGTTATAAGCACTTGCAGTGACTCCCGTTAACCCTTGTTTTGTATTGATTGAAGCGGCAATATCATCTGCACTGCCGGAACTCGCTTGATCAATATCAATACCATTTATAGCCACTTCACCATCAAGTGGTGGTGTACCAGAAACACGACCACCATTTAAATCACCTAGTCCTGAAACAGCATTAAGGTTAAGATCTTCTGTCGTAACAGAATCAATTGAGAAACTAAGTGTTTCTCCTGAATTTGCGCCGATTTGTAAGGTTGTGCTGCCCGCACTGCCATCTAGAATATTGGCACCATTAAATTGAGTAACACTTGCAATTCGGTCTAATTCATCATAAAGCTGGTCAACCTCTTTTTGGATTGATCCACGGTTTGATGATGAATTTGTATCATTGGCAGATTGAACGGATAACTCACGCATACGTTGAAGTATGTTGGTCATCTCATCCATAGCACCCTCTGCTGTTTGCGCCATTGAAATACCGTCATTTGAGTTACGAACGGCTTGGTTAATACCGGTAATTTGAGATTGCATACCCGTTGCAATCGCTAAACCTGCAGCATCGTCTTTTGCACTATTAATACGTAAACCACTTGATAAACGTTCCATAGCTTCATTTTGCGTAAGTTGACTTTTATTTAACTGACGTTGCGCATTTAACGACATAATATTTGTATTAATCATCTGCGGCATAATTTACTCCTTAATTTCTTTGTTATCCCTTTTAGGGGAAATCGACAACTTTTTAGTCGCCGTCAAATTTTACTCTCGATGTTTATTAAGCGATTTCTATGCCAACTTTCAGGAAAACAAATAAACACAATAATTACAACAACTTAACTATATATAACAAAATTAATCACAAATATTTATGACGCTTTAACGAAGGAAATTTCCGGTAAAAAAAAAGAGGCAACGAATTGCCCCTTTTATTTCCGGTTTTCATGATCTTTTTTATATTAATTTAAATAAACTCAGATCCTGTAATTTAACAAACGTCTGCTGGGTAACATCTAGCAAGTTTTTCTGCATAGAAAACTCACTAATTGCCGATGCCATATCTAAATCTTCCAGATTAGATAATGTGGTTTGTGTCGTTAACTTAAAATCTTGTGTTGATTCATGTTGATTATCAATAGTACGCATACGTGCACCCACTGAAGTTCTGATATTCGAGATGTTTTTCATCGTATTGTCAATTTGATGACGGGACATATCGAGACGAATTTCTCGCTGTGCCTTATCAGTCGGATCTTCGCCAGGCATTCTTAATGCGTCGATACTATCCTGGATGGTAGAAAATACATCTTTGTTACCGCTTTGACGTAAAGTGAAATTATCAAGGTCTTTTACCTCCCCCTTAATCTCAGTTTTAATTCCGTTAAACTCAATCGATTGTCCTTCTTGGTATAAAGTCGGTTCAATATATTTAGTTAATCTGTATTGGTCTGCTGGGGCAGGTATTCCATCAACTTCAATGGCAATACCGTTCACATTGATTGCTTGTTTATTCCCATTTGAAGCATCATAAATAGTAGGAGTTGAAGATTGTCCATTAATTTGTATTTCGAATTTATTAGGCTCGGCCGTGGCTAAAAATTGAATTTTTATATCACTATTTAGTTCCGGATGCGCATAGGCTGGATCCACACTAGAAAAACTTGGATTGTTTACATCTATTTTAGTCACTTTAACATGCGCATTACCGGCAACTTCCTGCTCCTTTAAACCATAAACAGCATACTTAGGATCGTCACCTTCAGAAAATTGACTAATTGAGACCGTATAATCTTCATTTAAAAAACCATTGGCGCGTTTATTATCAATCACGGAAGCTTCGTCAATTACCCCTGAACCGACATTCGCATTATTTGCTTCAGATACAAAAGTACCATTTCCTTCAGGCACATCAACAAATACAGAATGACCCGAATCATTCCCCTGCACATAGACACCGGCTCCAACCTTAAATGATTTATTACCGTTATCCCCATGGTAATCAATACTGCCAAATTCATTACGTTGAAATGGTTGTGTATCCACCTCAAAACCAGAAAAAATGTATTGGCTGTTACCATCTTTAGTATTTGCCACGCCCATCATTTCATTACGAATTGCTTCTAACTCTTTGGCTACGGCTTCACGGTTTTCTGCATTATAAGTGGTATTCCCAACGGTGACTAATAACTCCCGAGAACGTTGTAGTAAAGTTGTGACTTGCGTTAACGCCGTTTCTTCTAAGCCATTTGCCGTTGCTGCCAATTCACCATTTTCAATATATTGATCACCAATCGATAAATCTTGTTTTAAACGTTGAATTGTCGAAATAGCCACGGCATCATCGGAACCTTTCATCACTCTTTTTTGGCTCGACAAATGTAGATTTTGATCGCTCAGTTTATTTTGCTGAGACACAACCGTATCGGTATTTCGATTATAAAAGACTGGGGTGGAAATGCGCATACTTGCCTCTCTTGCGTGCTTAATGAGTGGTTAAACTCAATTAAGAATACTAAATGCAAAAACTGTACCGTTTTATTTAAGACTGAAGGAAATACTCGGTAGTCATCACCTAAATTATCGAGTTCCTAGTTTCGGCAATTAAACAACTCATTAATTCAATGCTCTAACTATTAAGGACGAGAAGCTTGCAGTATGGTGTCGAACAACTCAGAAGCGATACTTATAACACGTGCAGCGGCACTATAGTGTTGTTGAAATTTCAACATGTTAGCAGCTTCCTCATCCATATTGACACCACTATTACTTTGTATACGCTCAAAAGATTGTTTCTGTAATATTTCAGCAGATTGCATCGATACATCTGCATTAGCCGTTTTTGCCCCAATTTCTGACAGCATGCCACTATAAACATCTTGAAAGGTCGCTTTATTATTGTTCATGACTTTTTGGGTTTGCAAATGTGCTATTTTCATTATATTACGGTTATCACCACGACCCGTTTCGTTATAATTAAGCGTAAATTGATCACCAGCAGCGACTTGCCCACTTAGTTCAACCTCAATACCTGCAAGTGAAATATTCGCTTTTCCGGTTAATAAATCGGTTTTCAAAGTTAATCCGGTTAGTGGTTCTCCCACGGAAAAATCAGGTGAAACAGTTGCTTCGCTACCGACCGGAACGGCACGTTGAAATTTATTTTCAGAACCAGCTGGTAACACCACTGGCTGACCATTTTTATCAATAATATCGTAGGTAATTACACCATCAACATTATCTCTGACCGCTATTTGTAATGGACTATTGGGATCCATATATAGCGGATCATTTTTATTATTAATCTCACTAACACGTACGATTGCATTACCATTATTACCCTCGCTAGGCACCGCTTTAATTTCAGCATCCGCTGCCGCTATTTTTGAGGCTTCTTGATGTTGTAATTCAACTTCTTGTGCGGCAAACCGTGTTGGTCTTAAGGTAAATGTTTTACCTTCACGTAGCGGATCATCACCCACTATCGCATCTAGCCCAATACTTAAACCCGAATTAGGAATATCGATTCTTCTTGTTTTCCCTAAATCAACAGGACCTAATGTTTGTGTCTGCCCAGTGGTTTTATTCGTCACATTAAAACCAATTGACTCAGGTGGACCAGCAATATAATCATTTACAACTAGTTCATAATTATCGGGTGTTAACTTTGATAAATCATCAATGCGTAAACTTAACTGAGCGGTCCCTAGACCGTCATTGTGTGACAGTACACGATTACGCATACTGACCTCAGAATTGACATCATTAAATAACGCTTCACCGATTTTTCCATCAAGGGTCTGACCTTGTTTTTGTTGTTCATTAATGGAGTGCGTTAAACCAATAATATTTTGGCCTAATTGATTAAATGCAGGCTCAAGGTCATGATCCCGCGTATCATACATTGCCGATACTTTGCCGCCTAAGCGACTTCCATCAAGCTTAACAATATGTTCATTAACCTTGATTGCTAAATCTTTATTACGTGGTTCAGCACTATTATTCACGGCAACGATATCAACGGACTTGTCTTTCATAACAATAGATTGGCCACTACCAATATAAACATTCACCATGCCATGACCAACATCAATAGCAGACACATCCACCAGCTTGCTTAACTCGGTTATTTTCTGACCACGTTGATCCATTAAGTCGTTGGCATTACTTTCCGTACCATTTAAAACTTGCGCTGATATTTGTTCATTTAACGAAGCAATATTTTTAGCCAAAGTCGTAATCGTTTTTGCAGTATTACTAATATCGCTATTAATACCAGCATGTTGAACTTCTAAGTTATCGTAAATACGATGGTATTGATTCACCATATTCACCGCAGATTCAAGAAAGACCTGACGCGATTCCAACATATTAGGATGATCTGCAATGCCATTTGCAGCTTCAAATACTGCTAATACAGGCTTAGTAACGCTGGTATCTTCATTCGATAAAACAGAGTCTAATTGACTATTTTGTTGAAATACCTCTTTGGCGTAACCCAATTGAGATGTATTTTTAATATTGTCAGTAAATGCGAACTGATCATAGGCACGTTCAATACTTGTGATGACTGCGCCTTGACCAATAAAGTTTCGGCCGTGACGATTTGCATAAGCGGCTTCAACTTCAACATTTTGGCGAGAGTAACCTTCGGTATTAATATTGGCAATATTGTGTCCGGTTGTCGTCAAGCTTGCTTGCGATGAACGTATTCCGGATAAACCAACTTGAAACATATCAGCCATTGATATTTCCTTTTGCTAACGCTTCTTTAAACGCATCATCACGCATAATTGATTTTATTTTATCTGCGTATTTAGGATCCGTTGCATAACCTGCATTTTGTAATTCTTCGATATAACGATGATCACCATCATTTTGCTGTAATGCAGGTTTATACCGTTTATTAGTGGTAATAAATCGCCCATAATCCTCAAAACTCTCGGCTAAACTGTTATAAGCTCTAAAATTAGAAACACGTTTAATCCCCACTCCGTTTTCCACTTCTAAACTATTTTTAGCAACCTTATCACCCTGCCAGCTTCTGTGTGCTTTGATATTAAAAAGATTTAAACTACTTTGTTTATCCACACGATTAATAATTTTTTTACCCCAGCCAGTCTCCAATGCCGATTGTGCAATTAATACAACAGGGGAAACGCCTAAAGCTTGTGCCGTTTTTTTGGCGTAAGGTAACAATGTTTCTATAAATGATTTCTTATCTGTAAATTCAGGCTGTTTATTATTATTTAAAGAGAGTTCAACTCCCTTATTAACTTTGTTCGCATCCGTATCAATGGCGACCTTAACCGAGCGCACTCTTTTCGGTGTCGTAAATTCGGCGTTACTAGTAACTTGGTCCGGTTTGATAAAGTCTTTAACCTCTTTATTTCCAGATAAATCAAATGCCTGACTCGCATTTGTATTAGACATGGACAATTGATCTTCAGGAACCGATTTAGGTGCCGCGATTGCACTAGGATCTAACTGCCTAACCAGCGCATCCGCAAGTCCTAATGAACCATGCCGACTGATATCAAGGGCTAACTGTTGATCCTGCATATCCGTATAAAACTTAGTATTTTTATTATTAAATGGGCTATCTGTTTCAAAGGCTTCATTGGTTTGACGCATTGATTTAATCAACATGCTCGCAAACATCGATTCGAATTGATTAGCGACTTCACGGATCGATTCCTTACTATTACCTTGGGCTTTTTGACGCAATTGGTCTAACCCTTGTAAATCAAAGTAATTACTTGCTTCTGTCAGCACTTGATTTGCCATTTTCAGCCCCATTTATTATTCACAATATTAATAAAGCAAAAAAAGTGCCATTACTTTCTATAGTAACTATTATTTTTTGATCAAATCGCTTTCTTAAAAATATGAGTTAGGTAAGATGCACCTTTTTTATCAACTCAATTTGTAAGGATTTTCTATGATCAACCCGGTTTTAGTCTCGGTATGCGTAATGCTTGCCCTTTCACTCATGCGTATTAATGTTGTCGTGGCATTAACACTAAGCGCATTAGTCGGTGGATTAACGGCAGGTATGTCAATTGGCGATACGGTCAGTGCCTTTGAAGGGGGCTTGGGTGGTGGAGCGACTATTGCTTTGAGTTACGCTATGTTAGGTGCTTTTGCCGTGGCTATTTCTAAATCGGGGATTACCGATTTGCTAGCTCAGACCATTATTAAACGAATTAACGGTAAGCACCCAGATAACCTTACTAATGTTATAAAATATTTTGTATTAGGCTTAATTGGTTTGATGGCAATTTCATCACAAAACGTGATTCCCGTGCATATTGCTTTTATTCCTATCTTAATCCCGCCTTTATTAAGCGTATTTGCTAAATTACGATTAGATAGAAGACTCGTTGCCTGTGTATTGACCTTTGGCCTTGTGACGCCTTATATGGCGCTACCAGTTGGTTTCGGGGGAATATTCTTACATAACATTCTACTAAAAAATCTTCATGATAATGGTCTTGATGTGACGGCAAGCCAAGTACCAATGGCGATGATCTTACCTGCACTTGGTATGGTAACGGGACTATTAATCGCAGTCTTTATTAGTTACCGCAAACCACGTGATTACCCACAAGCAGCCCCAGAAATAACGACATCTGAAGTGAAACAATTAGATAAACGCCATATAATTGTCGCTGCTATTGCCATTGTTGCGACATTAGCCGCTCAACTATCATCAGGCTCTATGATTATCGGTGCACTTGCCGGTTTTCTTGTTTTTACACTGGGTGGCGTTATCAAAATGAAAGAAACCCAAGATGTATTTACTAAGGGTGTTCATATGATGGCAATGATTGGTTTTATTATGATTGCCGCTGCAGGTTTTGCTGCTGTTATGAAAGCAACGGGCAGTGTTGAAACATTAGTGTCGATGTTATCGACATCGATTGGTGAGAATAAACCACTCGCTGCGTTATTAATGTTAATCGTTGGTCTACTAGTAACCATGGGGATTGGTTCGTCTTTCTCGACTATTCCAATTATCGCGACTATCTATGTACCACTTGCCGTTTCCTTTGGATTTTCACCAATGGCAACTATCGCACTAGTCGGCACCGCCGCTGCACTAGGAGATGCAGGATCTCCAGCCTCTGACTCAACCCTAGGTCCAACATCTGGATTAAATAGTGATGGTAATCATGACCATATTTGGGATTCTGTTGTTCCAACTTTTATACATTATAATCTACCGTTAATTGTATTCGGTTGGATTGCGGCAATGACGTTATAATTTGCTAAAGATCAAACCTGTCGTTTACTGACGGGTTTGATCTCAATAACAAATAACATAGAAAGGGATTGAAAGAAGGTTACTTATTTTCTAAAGGTACGGCGCATTGTAATCGTCAATAATCCTAATAACAAAAATGCCATGCTAGTTGGTGCAGAAACTGACACTGAATTTGAACTGCTAGCGACATATGAAACGAATGAATTATCATTTACTTGAAAGCTTCCCGTCCACGAATTTGCAATAACTTGTCCTTCAATCACACCATAATTAGAATAAATATCTGCCATAGGCGCAAGTATTGAACCATACATCGCAGCAGTTAAAGTAATGAAATCAGCTTCATAAAAATTATAAATAATATTTGCTGAAAGATCAGATAATGAGAAATCTGAACCGGCTAAGTTTCCCCAACCCGTCGATATATTGTCACCGGCCACATTAAATACAATCGTATCACCAGCATCAATACCAGATAATAAATAATTACTATAATTAAAGTCACTTGAATCAAGCGAAAAAATATGAACATCCCCCTGCTCATTATTACTGCCTGTACCAGTAAGATATTGTGTTGACCATTTATCGATTGCCGTACTATTTGCAGAAAATGAACTTAAATCTCCCGATAATTGTGCCAGACTAGAAAACGCAGATTCAAAATCAACACCAGAAACACCTGTAGAATTGACACTACCATCGACAATATTAAAGCTTTGCGTTGCATTATAATCGCCTTCCACATAAACATTGCCATAGACCTGCGCGCTATTCACATTAAGATCACCACCAACAACCAACGCGGGTATTGTATCGGAAGATGCGAGAGCACTATTTGCAAGATTAATACTATAACCAGTAACGGATACATCTCCACCAGCTGCAACCCTGCCTTCAACGTCACTATAAACAGCAGTAAAAGAATCTTTAACAAACACGTTATAATCACTAGCAGCACCAAGATCAATCGCTGTTGCAATACTTGCGGAGGAATACCCCATGCCTAATAAAACCGTGCTTATTAACAAACTATAACGTTTTTTCACCTTTCACTCTCCTCACAAATAAATTGGTATGGCAATTTTTACCCCAGCTAATACCAAATTGGCTGCGTAGAATACTTGTATAAAATTCAAACGCAACAAATTTTTAACATGATATATTTAGCCGGTAAATAGAAAACCATTTAACACCTTAAAAAGTAAGGTTTATTTCCTATTAATTACATTAAAATAATAACAACTCTGTATGATATTAATTAATCAGAAAAGCCTTTATCATTTATTTACAAAGCAAACCCATAAAAACTAGGGAAGAGTAATATTGATCCCAATACTAAAATTTGTAATAAAATAAAAGGAATAACGCCTTTGTAAATATCCATTGTTTTAATTCCCGGCGGTGCAACCCCCTTAAGATAAAACAGACTAAAGCCAAAGGGAGGTGTTAAGAATGAGGTTTGCAAATTCATTGCAATTAATATCGCAAACCAAGTCAAATCAATCCCAAGTAACTCGGCTATCGGATATAACAACGGCACAACTATAAAAGATATTTCGACAAAATCGATAAAGAAACCCAAGACTAAAATAACCAGCATTGAGATAATTAAAAATCCCCATTTTTCCCCCGGAAGGCTTAACATCAAGTCCTCAATAATTTCCTCACCGCCCGTGTAAGAAAAAACCATTGAAAAGGCTGTTGCCCCAACAAAAATCGCAAATACCATTGCCGTCACTTTAACCGTATCTGATGCTGCTTCCCAAATTATTTTCCAAGAAAATTGACCATACACGATAGCTAATACAATCGCTCCGACTCCACCTATTGCCGATGACTCGGTTGGCGTTGCAATACCATAAAAAATAGAACCTAACACGGCAATAATTAACGTTAAGGGCGGTGCAATGGCCTTAAATGCTCGCCAACAAGACACCAGACTGCTTTCTTTGACAGCGGATTCCGGCAAAGCAGGCGCTGCTTCAGGTTTAAAAAAAGCATAAGCCAACACATATAAAATAAACAGTCCCACTAAAATAGCGCTTGGTAACAGGGCTGACTTAAATAAATCCCCGACTGGCACACCCATAACATCTCCCAAAATAATTAAAATAATGGAAGGAGGAATAATTTGCCCTAGTGTTCCAGATGCACAAATAACACCCGTTGATAATTTTTTATCGTAATTGTACTTAAGCATAACAGGTAAAGAGATAACGCCCATTGCAACAACCGATGCCCCCACCACACCTGTCGAAGCCGCCAATAGCGAGCCGACTAGAATCGTAGAAACAGCAACACCACCTCGCACTCTTCCAAATAATTCCCCCATTGCTTCGAGTAATTGTTCTGCAAGTTTGGTTTTTTGTAAGACATTCCCCATAAAAATAAACATCGGCACGGCCATCATCACAGAGTTTTCCATAATGCTCATAATTCGGTATGGCATAAATGCAAATAAGTCTAATCCCTCGGAAAAAACACCAAAAATAAGTGCAACACCACCAAAAACAAATGCAACCGGAAAACCAGTTAGCAGCATCAGCAAGGCAACAATAAACATGATAATTCCAATCATTAGAAATTCCTTTTAATCTTTAAGTTTTCGAATGCTCATAATGTTTTTAAGTAAAAAACCCAGACCACTAATTGCCAACATCAGTGCAGAAAGAGGTATCATTGACTTAATGATCCAGCGATATTTTAATCCGCCGGGATCCCCACTCATTTCGCCTAAATCATAGGCTTCGAAGGCAAATCCATAACCAAACCACATAATCAATCCCACAAAGGGAAATAAGAAAAAAATACAGCCAAGTACATTAACCCAGGCTTGTTTTTTCTCACTGAACTTTTCATATAAGACATCGACACGAACATGCCCTTCTTCTTTTAAGGTGTAGGCAATCCCTATCAAAAACATTGAAGCAAATAAATGCCATTCCATCTCTTGCATTCCTATCGAACTCGACTTAAAAAAATACCGAGCAATCACATCGTAAAAAACATTTAATAGAAGCAAGATAAGCAGCATTATCGATATTCTTCCAAATATATCGGAAAAACGATCAAGAACTTTTTGAAGACGTTCCATAATTTTGTCCCTTTGATAAATAGCGACTGATTATTTTTTAGGAGGGAAAGGCTACTCAAAAAGTAGCCTCTAATTTACCACTCAACATGAATATTGAATGGTAATCGTTCGATTATTTGTCTTTTACACTTTCTAAATAACCGAACTCTGATATGTCAGTCCAAACACGTACTAACTTCAAGTAATCTGCTTGAGATTTAATAATTTTGGCAGCCATGGCATCACCTGATGATTTTTCAGCTAAAAGCGCATCATTTGCTTTTTTCATCGCATCGATAACTGCTGGCGGAAAAGTTTTCACTTGTATATTGGGAAATTCTGTTTTCATGATCGCCCAGTTCTTGGCGCTTTCTGCGTAGGATTGTACATACATATCATAGGACGCTTTGTGCATTGCCACTTTTAATATTGCCTGTAAATCCATTGGTAATTTTTCAAGTTTCTTTTTATTAACGATAAACATTAACTCTGTAGCAGGCTCATGCCACCCCATGTAGTAAAAAGGTGCAATCTTATGAAACCCCATACGTAAATCAAGTGAAGGACCAACCCATTCTAATGCGTCAATGGTATTTCTCTCGAGTGAAGTATAAAGCTCCCCTGGTGCAATATTAACGGGCGTCGCGCCAAGCTTCGCAAGCACTTCACCAGCAAAACCAGGAATACGCATTTTCAGATTTTTTAAATCCTCAACTGAATTAATTTCTTTACGAAACCACCCTCCCATTTGCACGCCTGTATTTCCGCCAGGAAAGGCCACTAAATTATGGGCACCATAAACTTCATCCATAAGTGCTTGCCCACCACCATATTGGAACCAAGCATACTGTTCCATTGCCGTCATACCGAAGGGCATCGTCGTAAAGTAAAGTGTATTCGGCACCTTACCTTTATAATAATAACTAGCGGAATGTCCCATATCATATTGACCAGATTTAACCATATCAAAAACACCAAATGGGGCTTTATGCTTATTTGATGAATCAACACGAATTTGTAAACGCCCATTGGACATTTCTTCTGCCATTTTAACCATATTTTTTACTGAATCACCGAAAACAGGAAAGTTAGGTCCCCAGCTTTCTGCTAATTTTAATTTATAAATTTTATCAGCAGCAAATACACTTGAACTCACAGTAGCAATGGCTACGGCTAAAATAGTAGTACGACAGATGGATTTCAACATTCAACTAACTCCTTGAAACAATTGGCATTATTTTATTGATAATAGTCTATCAATAGACTCGGATGTTGAGAGGATGTTAACATAGTGTTATTTTTTAACCATTAAACTGATCAATATTGGTTATTTTTTTAGCAACGCTGATACCTTTATCACAATTCATTATTTGTCATACAAGTTTGTGAACGGCTAATTAAATAGACTAGATATATCAATAGGATAGTTAGTAAGTTTTGATTTTCACTGAATAAATACGAGGTAAAAAGTTGGAAATGTATTTTTTTAACTTAAATATAAAAACTTGAGTATATCCTTCTGCAAGTAATGTTTCTCAAATTAAATTATTCGATGAATCATAGGATTTATGATTCAAAATTAAGATCTATTTTCTCGTAGCATGGTTCTAATGCTATCTTCAACTAACTTCACATTAGGCACGGCAAATAATCCTTTTTTCCGTATTTTTTCAGTTACTCGATGCCTGTCTCGGTCTCTATTTCCAGCTCTTGTTTTGTGGTGATAAATTTCTTTAGAAAGAATTAGATCACCAGCCCCATCGGAGTACATTTTCTTTTCTAAAATACTTATTTTATCTGCTTCAATACTTTGAATATTAATTTGTCTATTAGCTTCAATCGTCATAACACGCTTATTGGTCACAACGTAAACTATTTTTCTAGCGTTAAACCACTTTCTAATCGGTGTTAACAACATCCAAACGCCAATTAAGATAAAAGGAATCAGAAAAACTTGTGGAATAAATTCACCTTCGGAAGTCTCATATACTTCTTTAAACATGAATAAAGTCAACGCAGTCCATGGAATAAAAAACAACCAAAGTTTAAAAGCCGCCATCGCGACTCTTTTAGCAACAGGTTGCCCTGCCCATAAAACACGCTCATGAGGAGCTAATTCATCGTTCACTATCTTTTGTAATTGAGTCGTTAATTTATTCATAAGATCCATTTATCCCAAGTTTACAATCTACGATTACTTACAAATCAAGATTACTGGAATACTATTTTTTATCAATCGGTAAAGCGAAGAAATAAAAAATGTTGCAGATAGAATAGAAAAAGTGGGGACCTAGCGATAAAATCCGAGACAAGAAATTAGCGCTAGAAAAAGGAATGAGATTTTACCTTTTGGCTCAATTAACATTAACAAACCGATTAAATAATAATTAACTCACCTTGCAAAGAGCCTGATTGTTTAAGTGCCTCTAAAATAGCCATTAAATCACCCGGTGCAAGACCTACCTCATTTACCGCTCGTACTAAATCATTAAGACTAACACCGGTATCAAGCTTAAACATTCGACTGTCTTCGGTAGTGATATTAATCATACTTTTATCAGCAACTTGCGTATTACCTGTCGCTAATGCATTTGGTTGCACCACCTCTTGATTTTCGCTAATCGTGACACTGATTCCGCCGTGAGTAATTGCAGTGGGTAATAATTTAACATCTTCACCAATCACTATCGTACCGGTTCGTGAATTAACAATCACTTTCGCACTACCACGTGCAGGTTCAAACTCTAAATTTTCTAGGGTAGATAAATAGGAAACACGTTGTGCAACATCACGTGGGGCTAAAACGCGTATAGAAGTGGCATCAAGTGGCGTTGCTGTGTGTGGCCCGACTAAATTGTTAATGGTATCAGCCAGTCTTTTAGCGGTAGTAAAATCCGATTGATTAAGATTGAAGGTAATACTATCCCCCTGAGAAAATGGAGAACGTACTTCCCGCTCAACAATAGCCCCATTAGATATACGGCCTACTGTCGGTGTATTAATAACAACTTTTGATCCATCTGCGCCTTCAGCGCCTAGACCACCAACAACTAAACTGCCCTGACCAACTGCATATATATTACCATCGGCCCCTTTCAAAAAAGTTTGTAATAGTTCACCGCCACGTAGACTTTTCGCTTCACCTAAAGCCGATACCGTAATGTCAATTTTCTGACCTTGTTTAGCAAATGCTTTCAATTCAGCTGTAACAGCAACAGGCGCAACATTTTTAATTTTTAAGGTTTCACCAGCTGGGACATTAATGCCAAAATTACGTAGCATCGTCGCAAAGGCTCTCTGAGTAAATTTACTGCTTTTTTCTCCGGTGCCCGGTAAACCAACAACTAACCCGTAACCGACTAATTGGTTACTACGAACGCCTTGTACACTAGCAAGATCTTTAATACGAGCCGCATGACTTGTTGTAACAAAGGTCATTAACCAAACAACCGACAATATTTTAATTATCTTTTTCATATTTAAACCTTACTTTTGTGGTACTAACAATCCGTCGCTAATTAAAAATTATAATTGCTGATTAACGTAAGAAAGCATTTCATCAACAGCAGAAACAACCTTAGAGTTCATTTCGTAAACACGTTGACTTTCAATTAAGTTAACTAACTCTTCGGTTACATTAACGTTTGATGTTTCTAACATTCCTTGACGTAGAAATCCTAAACCATCAGCTCCTGGTGCGCCCTGAATCGGACCACCACTTGCGCCGGTTTCGGTATATAAATTTTCACCCATTGGCTCTAAACCCGATGGATTAATAAAATCGTTAAGGGTTAATTGCCCGACCACTTGGTTTTCTGCCTGCCCCTTAATACGCACCGAAACTTCACCCTGTGATCCAACCGTAATCGATTGGGCATCATTTGGAATTTGAATTTGAGGCACTAATGGATACCCGGACCCAGGGGTGACAATAATACCTTCTTCATTTAACTGAAATTGGCCATTACGCGTATAACCTGAGCTACCGTCTGGCATTTCAATTTCAAAAAATCCACTACCATCAACCATAATATCTAACGAGTTATTGGTCGTTAATGCATTACCCTGAGAAAAGTTTTTCTGCACCGCCACAACTTTCGAACCAGCGCCTAACATTAAACCGGAAGGTAATTTAGAATTTTCAGTTGCATTGGCACCTGGTTGATTAATATTTTGATAAAGTAAATCTTCAAAAATTGCACGACTTTTCTTAAATCCAACGGTGCTGGCATTGGCAAGGTTATTAGAAATCGTTGCCACATTAGTTTGTTGGGAATCTAACCCTGTTTTACTTATCCATAAAGCGGGATGCATAATTTCTCTCCTAAAATATTAAATACAAATTGCTTAATCATCGATTAAACAACACGCAATAAAGAGTCAGACGCCGAGTCCATCTCTTCCGCTTTTTTCATCATTTTTATCTGCATTTCAAACTGGCGCTGTAAATTAATCATGCTAGTTAGCTCACTACTTAAATTGACGTTGGAAGCTTCCAACAATCCACTTTGTAAGGAGACTTGTTCATCTGCGGCAGGTTCTACACCATCAATACGTCTAAACAATCCGTCTGCACCACGGGTAATATCTCTGATATCCGGATTAGCCATTTTAATTTTTGCGACTTCTTCAAAACCGTCTGCAGGCGCACCTGGAGGTCTGACTTCAATAGTCCCGTCTTTACGAATACTTAATTTTTCTACGGGCAGCGGTACAAAAATAGTCGCCCCCTGTTCATCAACTAGCTCGTTACCTCGATTATCCACCAAAAAACCATCGGTATTGATGTTTAATCCTCCTGCACGGGTCATCGCTTGCCCACCTAGTTGAGAGTCAACTACTAACCATCCATCCCCTTGAATCGCAACATCTAAATCACGTCCAGTCGTCTGCATGGCTCCCCCTTCAAAGTTTTGCCCCGGTTCTTCAGCTAATGCAAACACACGTGTCGGCAAACCTTCGCCATAGGCTTGCATACTTCTCGCTTGCTCAAAACTCGCTTTAAATCCAGTTTTATTTGCATTGGCTAAGTTGTTACCGTGCACAGCTAAGGAATTCATATTCTCTTTAGCACCCGACATTGAGACATAAAGTAAGCGATCCATATATATTCCTTAGCAGATGGAAATCATGTTAGGTAACTAGACGACCATTTTACGACTAAAATACCTTCTATTATTTATATAAAGCAAAGCGTGTGCCAATAAAGAATACTAGAGAAGTTAAAAACAAAAACGCACCAATAAAGGTGCGTTTATAAAAGACTAAGAGAGAAAGTAATTATCTGATTTGCAATATAGTTTGCTGTAATTCATTGTCTATTTCTAATGCACGTGAATTCGCTTGGAAATTCCGTTGCGCTGAAATCAAATCAACTAATTCCGTCGTTAAATTGACGTTCGATTGCTCTAATGCAGCGGAATTAATACGCCCGAATGAACCCGATCCAGCTTCGCCGGCAATCGGCTCACCAGAATCTTGAGAGGCAATCCAATTAGAACCATTTTGTGACAGTCCTTGTTCATTTCTAAAACGCACCACTGATACACGAGATAATGGTTGTGAAGTTCCGTTACTGTAAGTCGCTTTAACTAAACCATCGTCACCAATTTCAACCCCAGTCAAACTACCAACGGTTAAACCATCTTGTTCTAATGCAGTAACCTCAAAGGCCGATGCATATTGTGTTGGCTCAACAAAACTAAGTTTAATAGTCTGTGATCCATCAGCACCGGGATCTAATACCCCCGCACCTGACACTCCTAACGCTTCAAAATCAAGCGTTTGAGGTTGACTTCCCGTATAGGCACCAACGGAATCAAAGGTTAATACACCACCGGTATGGACCACACCATCGGCATCGGTATATTCCGCCCTTTTATCTGCGGCAATAGCTGTCCCATCAGCACCAGGTACAGAGGAATCGGCCAGTCCATCACCATCGGTATCGACTTGGTAGGTTCCCGCCGTTTCTGCATTATTTTCATTATCCCAAGCATCAACTGGTTTACCGTCAATCGTCATAAAGGTAACCCACTGACTTGTTCCGTTAAAAGAAGCATCATTAGGTTTGATATAATAAGTACTTGCGACATGCGCTTCACCCAATGAATCATAAACGGTGACTGATGTTGCATTGTTATAAGTAGCCGGATCATTAGGGTCAAAATTTGCCGGATCCATTGTCGGGTCGCCTGCCGGTAAGTTTAACGTTACATCTACACCAGAAGTCGGCACCGGTGTCCCAGCTGTTTCTGGAATTTGAATAGGTTCGGTTGTACTTAAACTGACCGATGAAGAAGTACCATCCGTATTGACCGGAAAGGCTTGTAAATATCTGCCACTATTATCAACAATAAAATTTTCACTGTTCAATTTAAACGTACCAGAACGGGTATAGCTTAACTCATTTGCCCCTTCACTTGCCGTAGCAAAAAAACCGCTCCCAGTAATCGCAAGATCAAGCGGGTTATCGGTAAACTTCAAACTCCCTTGACTAAACTGTTGGGCCACCGTTGAAACAGATGCACCATCACCCGTTTTGGTATCGCTATTAGAGAAGAGTGAGTTTGCATAAACACTTTCAAACTCTGCTCGAGATTCTTTAAAACCAACGGTATTTACGTTAGCGATGTTATTTGACGTAGCATCCAAATCGGTTTGGGCTGCTGAGATTCCACTTAATGCAACATTAAAAGCCATAATATTTTCCTCTTATATATCTTCTGCAATTTCAATTGCATCTGAAAGTTTAATTCCACCCAAGCCTTGTAGGTTGAGACTAACACCCGTTTGTCCACCACCTAAACTTATGCTTTCTATATGAGCATATGACTCTGTTTTTAATTCTTGACCTTGACCACCAACCATACCGCTAGCTTGTATCGTATATGTGCCAGATTTAACACGCTCACCTGCTCCATTTAATCCGTCCCAGGCGACACGTTGATTACCAGGTGCAATATCACCCAAACTCATCGTCCGCACAACGCTACCGCTTTGATCTTGAATATTGATAACGACATTTGATGCGCCAGCTGGTGTATCAATCGAGGCTGATGCATTACCCGTTTCAGGTAAATAAGCTTGATTGCCCGGTGTTAATACCTTCTTACCAACCAAAGAAGAAGCTTCTAATGCTTGACTTGAGGTTAAGATATCTGACATACCGCCAAATTCTGTTCCCATTTTTGTAATCCCTTCAGCGGTTGTAAATGATGCCATTTGAGCAATCATTTCTGAATTATCAACCGGTTTAAAAGGGTCTTGATAGGCCAACTGCTGTGATAATAAAGAAAAGAAATCTTCTTGATTAAGCTGCTGATTCTTATCAATCTCTTTATTAGCAGTCACCTGCTCTTCTGTTAAGGGAACAGTTAAATTTAATGAACTGAAGTTATTATTAATAGATGTCATCACTTACCCCTTAGCTTTTGCCCATCTGCAATGTACGACTCAACATTTGCTTTGCAGCGTCAGCTATTTGCACATTTGTTTGGTACGAGCGTGATGCGCTAATCATATTTGCCATCTCTTCCATCACATTAACATTAGAATGGTAAATGAAGCCTTCACCATCTGCTTTGGGATGATTTGGCGCGAATTCTTTATTCAAAGGAGCATCACTTTCAACAATACCTTGTACTTTAACGCCAACATCACTTCTTAATCCTGATTTTGCGCTATTTAATTCCGCAGCAAAAATAGGTTGGCGAGAACGATAAGTTTCATCTGCACTACTACTAACACTATTTGCATTTGCCAAATTACTGGCGGTGGTATTTAAACGAACTGACTGGGCACTCATTCCCGTTGCCGATACATCTAATACTCTTAATAAACTCATAATAACTCCCCCAGCAACTTATTATTGGCCTTTAATGGCTTTACGTAATGATGAAATTTTACTGTTTAAGAAATCTAAACTCGCTTGATATTCCATACTGTTTTTCATAAACAAATTACGTTCAACTTCAACATCAACATTATTACCATCACCGGTATCGGGTTGATTAGCGACACGGTATGACTCACCGGCCTGCTCCATAGAATATGACTGTCCAAATTTATGGTTTTCATTGGTTCTATTAAGAGAAACACCAGCATGTGACTTAGCATTTTGTAATGCTGTTTTAAAATCAAGATCACGCGCTTTATATCCCGGTGTATCTGCGTTCGCAATATTACTTGCTAATATTTCAGTGCGACGGGATCGAACACCTAAAGTGTGCTGATGGATCCCTAATGCATTTTCAAAGTTAATCGCCATAAATTTCTCCTATGCATTAATCAATGCAAAGCTTATGCCAATAAATTTAAAAGAATAATAAAGAGAATGATGTAATTGAAGCGTATAAGTCAGCTAAAGAGCCATAAAATGCAGATAATAATTATAAAATAAAGATGGGTTGGGGAATCGATGGAGGATGTGGCAAAAATTGCCCCTTAACGAAAAGAGGCAAAATAAAATGCTAAGCTTTTAATTTATAAATAATACCTGGATTACACCTGATCATATCAAACTTATCACTTAACCCTGTAATAGATTCAGATGCACCTAAAATTAAATATCCCCCTGGGTTTAAGGCACCAGCAAATTGATTAATAATTTTAGATTTAACTTCACTAGAGAAATAAATAAGTACATTACGACAAAAAATAATATCAAACTTGCCCAACATCGCATAACTATCGAGCAGGTTATAATATTTAAAGTTAGTCATTTTTTTGACTTCCGATTTAACCTGTAATTTTCCAGAACCGTCATTAACACGTTCAAAAAAGAGTCGTTTACGCTCCTCTGATAAACCACGAGATAAGGCAAGTGTGTCATAAACACCTTTTTTACATTGTTCTAGCATCGTATTAGAAATATCTGTACCGGTTATTTGAACATTCATACCCAATACTGCTTTTCTCTTTTGATACTCACTCGCGATCATTGCAATAGAATAAGCTTCCTGCCCCGAAGAACTCGCTGCAGACCACATTTTAATATTTTTTTTCTTCTCTAAAATTTCAGGAAACAATTTGTTAGATAGTAATTCAAAGGGGTATTGATCACGGAACCACAAGGTTTCATTGGTAGTCATCGCATCAATAACAGCTGTTCTTAGTTCTCTATTTTTATAACTCATTGCCTGATGAATTAAATCAGACAGACTTAAAATTGAAAACTTAGCCATTAAAGGTATTAGTCGACTTTTGACAAGATATTGCTTATTTCCTCCAAGTACAATGCCACATTGAACTTCTAAGAAATCAGAAAATTGCTTATAAATATCGTCAGAAAGATCTCTCACAAATAGTTTCTCACTTATTTTATTATTGTAATTATTTAATCAGAATTAATTACTTTTTGTACTGCAGATGCTAATTCATCGGGATCAAACTTAGCAATAAAGTCATTCGCCCCAACCTTTTCAACCATCGCCTGATTGAAAACCCCACTCAAAGAAGTATGTAATATAATATGCAAAGCGGCTAAATCTGGATTCGCTCTAACTTCTGCAGTCAGTGTATACCCATCCATTTCAGGCATTTCCACATCGGATATCATTAATGCAAAACGCTCAATAACCGGCTGTGTTTTCGCAACTTCTTTTAGTAAATCAAGTGCTTCTCGACCATCTTTAACGAGGTCACACTCTAGTCCTAACGCATTAACCGCTCTTTGTATCTGTTTACGTGCAACAGAGGAATCATCGGCAACTAAAATACGTTTATCCGCTGCTTTTTCTTTTATATTTTCATCGATAACATCGGCAGCAACTTCTGTATTAATGGGAGATATTTCATCTAGAATTTTCTCTACATCAAGAATTTCAACCAATGAACCATCAAGTTCCGTAACTGCTGTTAAGTAGTTATAACGGCCAACGCCACTTGGTGGTGGTAAAATATTTTCCCAGTTAATATTAATAATTCGCTCAACCGACCCCACTAAAAAACCTTGAATAGAACGATTATATTCAGTAATGATAATAAATCGTTCTTCAATATTTTCAATCGCTCGACCGCCGGTTGCCAAATTCATATCAATAACAGAAATAGTCTGACCACGTACATTAGCCACACCTCTAATTGATGGGTGTAGCTTGGGCAATGCGGTTAACGGTGGACATTGCAATACTTCTTTCACTTTAAAAACATTAATACCATAGCGTTGAATACCGCCTAATTTAAAAAGCAATAATTCAAGTCTATTTTGACCAACTAATTGCGTTCTCTGATTCACCGAGTCTAACAAGTTTGCCATACTATTTTCCTTATATCATATAAGTTTTACTAACTAATCGGTCTATAATATTATCTATAAGATGAATATAGTACATCTCGTCAACAATAAAGAACCAAAGGTCGTGATTTTGATACGTTTTCTTATTATTTTTATCATTTTAGGTTGTTCACGTAGTTTTGCTGAAGAAAATTATAAAAAAGAGATAGAAAACTTTGCTAAATCTCTTATTCTTGCAAAATATGATGTACTACCAGACAAAACCCTTAATGAAAAATTAAATATAAAAATTTTTCCTTTAGATGACCGACATAATTTTAAAAAATGTCAGTCTCACCTTATTGGGGAAATTGTAGGTAACAAACTTAAAAAAAGCACATCGGTTAAAATAAGTTGCCTTGATTCAGAGAGTTGGACAACATATATTCGAACAAGAATACAAACCCTTGTGCCTAGTGTCGCAACAAATAAAGCCTTAAGTAAAGGACAAACGCTAAATAGTGATAATATAAAACTTATTTTTGCCGATAAAACCCTTACTAAAAATGGTCGATTTTCCGAGGCAAATGAACTTATTGGCACTCGCTTGAAACGAAACTTATCAATCGATAGAATCATCAAAGATCGTGACGTTTGTTTTGTATGCAAAAATGACAAGGTAAATATTAGTGCAATTAAAGACGGATTAGTAATTAAGACTTCAGGAATTGCATTAAATGATGCTAATATTGGTCGCACAGTAAAGGTTAAAAATTTACGCACACAACGAGTAATTATCGGAACCGTTACGGCTTTACAGGAAGTTCAAGTATCTTTCTAATTTTTTGTGTTTGATATTAATTATTACTAAAGAAATTATTTAATCGGCCGATACACACAATATACGGTATTAATGGAGTGTAATTATGAGCATCAATATAAATAGACAGACTACAACCAATAGTATTGCTATTGACCAAAAGAAAGCTCAAAAGCAAGACAATGTAGGCAGTCAGAAAATGGCTGAAGCAACTACTAATAGCAAGGACTCAGTAAAATTAACTGCACAGGCATTAAATTTAAATAAAATGCAAACTGAAACGAAAGAACCAAAAGTCAACGCTCAGCGTATCGAGTCACTTAAATCTGCAATCGTAAATGGTGATTATAAGATTAATACTGAACGTTTAGCTGAACGACTCAGCAAATTTGAAGGTGACTTCAGTAAAGCATTTAGTTAATAAAAAAGAGAATTGTTATTAATAAAACATTATCGGAACAACTTAGGCAACAGCAGACATATATTCTCGATCTTCAATCTGTGCTTGATGAAGAAACTGCATGCCTAAAAGAAAAAAACTTTACGCAGCTAACTGCTATTATTGCCAAAAAGCAGGAACTGCTAGTGTCTATTACTGAATTAGATAAGTCCTTAGCGGCACCAGCATCTCAACAGGTAATAAACCAAGATAACAGTTTGATAGCATTAAAAGATACGATTGAAAAAACTTTAACTGAATGTAAAAAAAGTAATTCGATCAATGGTCAAATCATTGAACTTAGCATGAAAAGTAATAAACATTTAATGCAAATAATGAAGCAAGTAACTGGCAAAAATAGCGTTACCTATGATCGTAAGGGTGGGCTTAACAGTGCTAGCTTAATGGGAAAAGATATTAAGGCTTAGCCAGGTTAGCCACTAATATCCCGTTACACTGCTAAAAAACGGCGAATTTTGAAGATCGAGCTCTAATTCCGTAATATAAACATCCCCTTCATGATAACTTCTTAATACTTTAGCTCCACGTACTAAGCCTCTTACACGACTTTTTAATGTATCATTTTGCAATTGTGCACCATCAATATTATTTTCAGCTTTAACCAATACCCCAAAAAGTTGCTCAGCCATTTCTTTATAAGCTTCTAATTTAGATACTTTAATAGCATTTAACATTTGTAAGTCAAAGGTGCTACCTCTTTGGGCACTAATTGATGCATACCCTAGCGACACTAGTTTTTCTTTTTTTTCAACAACGGGGGTAGTTTCTGACATACTAATCAACCCTTCACCATTGTTTAATTTTGTGCATGACATCAATGTTGTACTAAATGATAAAACCAAAGCTACTTTTAAATAAAAACCTAATTGCATCCTTATATCTCCTGATTCAGAATCTGTAAAACAATCTGTGTTATCGATTATCGGACTAATTGAACCTGTGATTTGCCTTGATTGCTTAACGCGCTGTCTCTCGAATAGTATTTTTTATTACGGTAATCATATTGGCCTCCCATAAATATATTATGTGGGATAAAAGCACTACTGGTCGATTCAACAATATTTGAGTTTGCATTAACAATACGCACATTAATCATAATGCCTTCTTCATTTCGAGACATCGTTCCGGTCAGGATTCGTTGAACATTGACGTTTTTATTTAACTTTTTCCAATCTCGCGTTAATGCAAATTCACCTTCATTCGTGACTTGAATATTGCCCGTTAGTTTAAAATCGATAACGGGTAACTTACGGATATGCAACTCATGAATAAACTGCTCAGAAATAGTTTGTCCTAGCCAATTTGTTTCTTTAAGGTCATTTAGATCCACCATAGAAGTTAATGCAATGGTTTCGTTATAATGTTTTCGAGGAAAGTTATATAATAATTGATCCGCCATTTTACTGACAATCTCAGTTAAAATAACAGACTTTTCACCATTATAGGTATACAAATGCCCATAGGTGCTTGATTCAGTTTGTATACCGGAGACAGCATCTTTAACAATACCTTTTTCGCCACGAACAGCACGACTATAAGAATGCGCAATATAATAATAAAGGTAGTCACTATCGGGGTCGACAACGGTTTCTTGTTTCACTTCTTTTTTAGGTAGGATAATTTTGCACCCTTGCAAAATAAATAATGCTGCCACCAATAACAGTAATTTTTTCATTTAAGACCTACCTCTGGTAATTAATCACTTAATAATAAGTATTAGTTTATAGTGAAAATAATCGAGCTAATTAAGTGTTGTTTATATGCAGTGGTGTATCTTCATCGGCCTAACGGACTTATACACATTGCCACTTTACTCAGTGTTTTTGACTAATTTCATTTTAATATAAATAAAGCATAAATCTTGCCACTTTTAAGTTTACGCCTTTAGTTTTTTATAAAATCACTATAAAAACGACTAATTAATACAAAAAAACAATTTAACAACGCATTAAATTATTTAACTAACCTTATGAAATAAAATAATAAATCAATATGAACCACCCTATTAAATCCAACATACCTCCCAACTTCTTCGATGCGATCAATTTGTATTCATTGCTATTCATTAGTATGCTCTTGTAGTGACAATCTGATTTTAAAGTCAGAAATAAGTCCTTTATTAATCGCATCAACGTGGCAATAAATTGCCTAGTAATAACATCTATTCATGACGAATTATTAATTAGATTTAATAACGATGTTTTACATCTATTTATGATGATAATTGTGCTAGTCCGTATATAATGCCGCGCATTTTTATATGATATGTATTAACCTAATTTAATGAGTACAAACATGCTAATTGCCGACATTTCCATCTCCCCTAAAATAATCTTCACGCTCTGTTTAATCGTCGGGGTTTGGGTGCTTAAAAATATCTGGATTTTTTTTATTCGGCATAATAAGCAACAGTTAGAAGAACGTCATAAAAACTGGATCAGCGTTGTTCGAAATTTATGTAATTTAGCATTAGCAATCGGTATTGCAGTTGTTTGGTTATCAGAACTACAAAACTTTGCTATTTCCGTTGCGGCATTTACCGTTGCGATTGTGATTGCAACCAAAGAGCTATTACAATGTTTTTTAGGCTTTATTTCCTGGGTTACAAACCGTTCTTTTCGTGTTGGTGACTGGATTGAAATTAACCATCATTGTGGGGAAGTAGCAGATATCGATTGGATAAAAATTCGCTTACTGGAAGTTGATCTAGAAAATGGTTATGCCTATACAGGTAAATCTATCTCTATTATGAACAGTGAATTGCTTACTAAATCGGTCATTAACCTTAACTTTATGCGCCGTTATGTGATGCATAGTTTCTCGATTTACCGCAGTGATGAAGTTAACTTATTTGAACTTAAACAACCCATTATTGATGTTATTAATGAATTAATCAGTCCCTTTCAAGATGTTGCATCTCGCTATTCTAACTTAATCAGTAAGCGACTAGAGATCGAAGCCACATCGACGGATCCATTTGTTTATATTCATACGACAGACACTAACTTTCAAGTAGCCTCAATTACCATATTCTGCCCAACGGAAGAAGCACATCCATTGGAACAAACGATCACAGAACAATTTATGGTACTTTGGTATGAAAAATATAAAAGCCAAAAAGATCGCCTAGCCTTAAGCTAAGACTCTCCGGCTTTGACTAAACTATAGGCAGTCAATGGATCGATTTGAGGTATAAGTGCGGCAACAGCATTAATGGCTTCGATTGACGTACTTTTTTTACGATAACTCAAATAAATAGGACGATCCCAATTCAAGCTATTTTCAACTAATTGTAATTGACCTGAATTCAAAAATGGCTCAACAAGTGAAACGGGTAAGTAAGCACTCCCTCCTTTTTCTAAGATAAAATCTAATGCAATTCGGCCGGTAGATGTTCTTAGAAAAGGGGCCGTTTTTTGAGGATGACGATGCCCATGCTCTAAAGAAAAAGCCGTCCCCCAATCAACATAAACATATTTTTCTAACAAGGCAGTTTCCACATTACATACCGTTGTCGAAACGAGTACTAATCTTAAATTTGCAATTTTTTTACATTCTAATTCATCAACTTTTAAGGGATCAAACGCAAATGCAATATCTAATGTACGCTCTATTAAAGCGCGGTTGATTTGTTCACGACTTAATACTTCAGCATTAAAACCATATCCAGTAAATTTATCGGTCACGATACTTAAACAATTTTGTAAATAAGCGTCCCAAATATTAGGCGTGCCACCCATACTTAATTGTAGAATTTTGGACTCTTGAAGAGATAACTCGTATTTCGCTTGTTGTAACGTGGATACCATCACCTCCGCATAACCAATCAATCGCTCACCTGAAGATGTAAGCTTTATATTATTGCGTTCACGGGTAAATAAAACGGTACCAAAATAAGCCTCAAGCTGCTTAATTCTGGCACTGACGGCAGCTTGAGTAATATGTTGGTTTTCAGCAGTACGACCAAAATGCCGAACGCGTGCCACTTCTAAAAACGTACTTAATAATCTTATATCCAAAATACTTTCTCTTTATTTCTATAAAGTTAACGTATTTATTAAATAGAAAATTAAACCAAAAAGATAGCACCGAGACCAAGAAACACGAGAAAACCAATAACATCGGTTACCGTTGTTAAGATAACCGAACCTGCGACGGCCGGATCTATTTTAAGTTTATTTAACACAAATGGAATCAAGGTTCCCGATAAAGCAGCGGCTAAACTATTTATCCAAATTGCACAGAAAATGATTAATGATAAACTTAAGGAATCAAAAATAACATAAACAATCCCTGCAATCGCCGCTCCCATAATTATCCCATTCAAACAGGCAATTTTGACTTCTTTGTTAATCAATAAATTCAAGTTACTTTGATGTAAGTGATTTAATGCAATACCACGTAATGCTACTGCAAGCGTCTGACTACCCGCAATACCGCCCATACTGGCAACAACCGGCATTAGAATCGCCAATGCGACAACTTGATCGACCACATTTTCAAAGACACCAATAATAGCCGATGCAATAAAGGCAGTAAGTAAATTAATCACTAACCATAATCCACGTAAACGCGCCGCCACTTTCAGCGGTGTAAACAAATCTTCTTCACTACCGACACTTTCACTCACAACGGATTGTAAACTCAGTTCTCTTAATGTTAATGCGATGGTTGTCATGGACATAACCCCCATAATTTTTCCTTCCGATAAAACCGGAAACCAATTTACATTACCATCGATAGAAACCTGTTTACAGACTTCATAAATATCTTGGCGATCATCCAAAACAGGTGTCACGATGACAAGCTCTTTTAAACGTACTGCATGTTCATGCACTAACAAAGTTTCAGGATCAACCGTGCCAATAATACCCGAAGCATCTCGAACAATAATTAAGCGAATAGGAACGTCAACTTGCTTTAAAATTTCGTTTTTAATGCGTCCGACGCTATTTTTAGCATTGGCAACAAGAAAGCAAGGCTCACCATAACGTCCCACTTGATCGTCATCATAGGATAATGCTTGTTGAACATGTGCAACGGTTGCTGCACTTTGAGAGAGAAGAAACTCATCAACAAAATCATCGGCGAGAAAATCAGCAAAAGCAATCACATCATTTTCAGTAATAAAAACGAGCCTTTCTGTTGCTAACGCTTCAGATAATGACTGATGTACATGCTTTGCTGTTTCAAATTTAAGGAAATTAAGTAGTACCCAATAACGTGGCGCGGGAATAACTTCAATAATTAACCGTCTATATTGATCATTAACAGATTCTAAAATATTAGCTAAATCAGCTTCTTGATAATTTTGAAGAAAATGAATATCTTCTTCAGCTTCGATGGCATTAATTATATTGGCTAATAATTCGGAACTATCTTCCACCAAGGGCAATCGGTTAATGTCTGTCATGTCATTTATCCTGGACTTGTATCCGTTGATTCTTCTAATAATGTAAACGCACGGCTGGGATCAACATAAACACGCTCTCCCATACCTTCTCTACCGAGTAACATGAGGTAACTCATTTCTTCCCGATTCGTCAAGCTGATTTGAATAGGCCAAGTACGTCCCCCAAGACTAAAAAGTGTTTGAATAACATAACGCTGTTCTGATCCACCATTAGAAGACTTGATCTTTCTCGAATCAACTACAGGTGCCGATGTTTTGACAGTTTGCCCGATGTTATAAATATCCGGATGCAAATCAAACTCAACGTAAAGCTGGCCTTTTTTACGAAACCGGCGAATATTATCAACGTGCATCGACGACGTTTTTGCGCCGGTATCAACACGTACCTCTAAATCAAAAATCCCCAGATCGGGTAAACTGCACAATTCCAGATTACCAATCAACAATCGATCCATTAACTCAGTCATTCGTTTTTACCTGTCACTATAAAATAACGGAATCATTCATTATTTCAATGAGTTCTGCTACATCATCTTCATCTTTACCAAAGTAACCGATATGAAACATCGCATCCCCTTCCTGTACCAATGGAATGTTTTGTTTACCAATAATAATGCCTGAACGTGTTGAAATAACCTTTTTAATTAAATGTCCTAGGGATGAGTTAATTTCAGCCAATACCTGCCCTCTTTCAACTTGATCACCTAATTTAACAAATTCGCGTACAAAGCCACTTCCAGCAGCCCTTATCCATTCACTTTTATTCGCAACAAAAGGAACATTTTTACGCTGTCCAGTCCGCCTTTTTGCTAATAACCCTAAACTACGTAATACCTTCTGTACGCCTTTAAAACCAACTTGAATCGACAACTCATCAAAACGTAAGGCTTCACCTGCTTCATACAATAAAATACGCGTGTCGTTACTGGTTGCACATTCACGTAATGACCCATCACGCAGTACGGAGTTAATTAATACTGGCACATCAAATGCTTCAGCTAGCTTTAACGTCACATCATCACTCAAATCAGCCCGAATCTGTGGCAAATTAGAACGATGTATTGCGCCGGTGTGTAAATCAATTCCATAATCACAGTGCTTTACGATATTCTGCATAAAGTTATAAGCAAGTCGTGCTGCTAAGGAACCTTTAACCGAACCAGGAAAACATCGGTTTAAATCACGACGATCAGGTAAATAACGACTCTGGTTAAGCACCCCATAAACATTAACCATTGGTACTAAAATCAATGTCCCTCGGATAATATTGAGATTTGCTTCAATTAATCGCCTGATGATCTCAATACCGTTAATTTCATCGCCATGAATAGCCGCCGACACAAAAACCGTTGGCCCTTTGCGTAATGAACGTTGAATATGAACGGGTATCGAAAGTTCAGTATCGGTATATAACCTTGCAACGGGTATATTCAATTGCCGTTTTTCACCTGGCTCGATATCAATTCCAGCTATTGTCATTGTTGATGGCATCATCCTTTTCCTTTTGTTTTGGTAGCATTAGGTTTCGCATTTTTTTCAATAAAATCAAAAATCATTGCTGCGACATCTTTACCTGTTGCATTCTCAATCCCTTCTAAACCCGGCGATGAATTCACTTCCATCACAACAGGTCCACTATTCGACTGCAGAATATCAACACCACACAAATTCAATCCCATTGCTTTTGCTGCATTAACGGCAGTTAAGCGTTCTTCTTTGGTTAAACGAACCAATTTAGCGGAACCACCACGGTGTAAATTAGAACGGAATTCACCTTCACCCGCTTGGCGCTTCATAGCAGCGATAACACGGTTACCAACAACAAAGCAACGAATATCAGCTCCGCCTGCTTCTTCAATAAACTCTTGAACAAGAATATTGGCTTTTAATCCCATAAAAGCTTCAATAACACTTTCAGCTGCTTTATTGGTTTCGGCTAATACTACGCCGATCCCTTGCGTTCCCTCGAGCAGTTTAATCACAAGCGGCGCACCACCGACGTTTTTAATTAGATCTTGTATCTTATCGGGTTTACTTGCAAAACCGGTACGAGGAAGACCAATTCCTTTACGAGAAAGCAATTGCAATGAACGCAATTTATCACGAGAACGACTAATCGCAACGGATTCATTAACACAAAAAGTCCCCATCATTTCAAACTGACGAACCACGGCAGTACCATAAAAGGTAATGGAAGATCCAATACGTGGAATAACAGCATCATACATTGGCAAATCTTCACCGTTATAACGAACCTTAGGATTACTACTGGTAATATCCATATAGCAATGCAACGTATCGATAATATCGATTTGATGCCCAAGAGCTTCACCGGCTTCTTTAAGACGGCGAGTCGAATATAAAGACTCATTACGTGACAAAATAGCAATACGCATAATAATTTCCAATTATGTAAAATGAATAGTTAACTTCAATTAAATGAGGCGCGAAATTAATCTTAAATACTGAAAAATGAAAGCAAAATAAATCTATCTTGACGACAAATATAATTAATGGTTTTGGTAACCATTGATAATATTCACCGACATCAAGTATCCCCCTACATAATGCTTAATAATAGTTTAAAAAAATAAAATTTAATTGATGATCAATGAGTCAGTGATGGGAAAGTAAATGGAATAAATAATGAAATAAGAAGGTGAAAGATACAAATAATGTGGATAGTAGATTTAATTTTATTAACTATTTGTTTAACTAATCTCGCCATTACCAATCAAGACACACTTTTCGGTCACTCGATTGAATGCTAAGACAAGAAACAACATGATGGCATTGGGTAATAAATTACTTTACAATAAGCGTCTTTAAAAATCCCCTTAGTTCAGCTGGATAGAACAAGGACCTCCTAAGTCTTAGACGTGAGTTCGAATCTCGCAGGGGATACCAACCAATATTAACACCATTATCTACCCACTATGTTGATCAAATGGATAGATAATGCATCTACGATTGACTAATCTTTCTTTTTGCGACGCATAGGTGTGAAGCCAATTTCTTGTGCTTCATGAAAGATTTTGTTCGGTGCTTTTTTCACTTTCTGAACTTTTTTAGCGACTTTCTTTTTAGAACCTTGGTTAGTATGTTTACCTTGCGTTGATTTAACTTTTTTCTCTTTTAAACCATTAAATTTAGGGTTAATTCCTTCAACGCGCTCAAAGTTGATATTTTGTTGAACAAAGGCTTCAACTTTCTTGAAATTAACCCAATCTTTAGGGCCAATAATAGAAATAGCATTCCCTTTTTCGCCTGCTCGACCAGTACGCCCAATACGATGAATGTATTCTTCGGTATGCTTAGGAATATCAAAATTAATAACGTGACTCACATTTAAAAGATCTAATCCACGAGATGCAATATCAGTAGTAACAAGAATCTGTTCTTTCCCACGGGAAAATGAATCCATTATTTGATTACGTTTGTTTTGTGATAGATCACCGTGTAATGCAACCGTACTCAACCCTTTTTCCTGTAACACTTCGCTTAAACGTTCAGTATCTTTGCGCGTCGCAGTAAAAATAATAGCCTGTTTAATCGTTTCATTTTTTATAAAATGAAACAGTAATTTTTCTTTTTGATTAAGGTTATCTGCTAAATAAAATTGTTGAGTAATTTCACTGTGCTGTTGGTTTTCATCACCAATTGCAATACGAACCGGAGCCTTAAGTAATTCAGCCGCGAATTCATTCACTTCAGCATGTCCTAATGTTGCAGAAAAAAGCAGCGTTTGACGCAGGCGATGATTGGCCTGTTCATTGACGGCTTTTAATTGTTCTGCAAACCCTAAATCAAGCATACGATCTGCTTCATCTAAGATCAGTAATTCTAACCCGTTAAGGTGTAGGAGTCCTTTCTTTAAATGATCAACGATCCGTCCTGGTGTACCAACGACAAATTGAGGATCTTTATCAAGGGCTTTTACTTGATCATTAAAGTTTTCACCCCCCAATACTAAGGTTGATTTCAAACTCGTATTAGAAATAAGCAAACGCAATTGTGCATAAACCTGTTTTGCAAGCTCTCGTGTCGGCGTTAAAATCAACACACGAGGATCGCGCTTAGTTAACGCTCGTGTTTTGAGTACACGCTGCATTGCTGGTAATAAAAATGCTAATGTTTTACCTGAGCCTGTTTTTGATGATGCAAGTAGATCTTTTCCTGCCACTGCGATAGGAATAGCGTTGGCCTGAATGTCAGTCGTTTCAGTAAACCCTAGGTGAGATAATGAAATAATTAAACGGCGATCAAGAGGTAAATCATCAATGAGCAAAGGATTCTCCATATAATAGGTAAGGGGTAAATAAAAATTAACAGGAGTATACCCAAGCCACTTAAAGATGCAACAAAGAGCGAGCTAATAATTGGTTAAATTTCAGACAGAAAATAAATTAGAATTAAGTGAGGTAAATGGTCAAAGGTATCAATAATAAAGAGCCAATAATTTTGGCCCTTTATTGTTTGTTATTTAAACGAGACTAAATAGCGCTTAATCCCATTTCAAAAATCAATTTTTCTGCGGTACAGTCAAAAGTGAGCGTCAAATTAATATGCTCGCCATCAGCATCGGTGGATGCTTCTTTATTCACAACAACTTCAGGAAAACGTGCTTTAGCTGCATCAATATATTTCTGCGCTAATTGTTCTACACTCGCTTTATCAGCACCGGTAAAGGGTAAAACTAACACATCATCATCATCGGAGATTACGCTACCTAATTCAACGATAGAACCACACGCTTCACAAACATCAACGGTAGTTTCATTAGGGTTATTATTTTCTTGAGACATACAAACCTCTTCTTATTTAGAATCTAAAATAATACTGCACTTTATGAAAAAAAAAGGCAATAACAATTATCACCTTTTTTATATGGTCTTTATTCCCCCATTACAATTAAGATGAAAATTCATATTAAAGAGTAACCGGCTGAAGTCTATGCATTAGGAAATTTTGTCAATTTCCAAATTGTAGAAACATAATCTTCAATAGAACGGTCAGAATTAAATTTGCCCATTGCACCAGAGTTTAAAATGGCTTTTTCAGCCCATAAAGACGGATCACGGTAAGTATCATCAATTTTTTGGTGCGCATTACAATAAGAATCGTAATCTGCTAAGCATAAATACTCATCGCCCCAATCTAACAAACTGCGTTTAATATCAGATAATGCACCTGGCGCTCCCGGCGTAAAGAAATCAGAATCAAGCCAATCAAGCACTGATTTTAACTCTGGATTATTATAGTAATAATCATAAGGGTTATAACCTTGGGCTTTTAATGCTTTTACTTCGGCAACACTTAAACCGAATATAAACATATGCTCCGCACCTATCTCCTCTGCCATTTCGATATTTGCACCGTCCATCGTACCAACAGTTAACGCACCATTTAGCGCCAACTTCATATTACCAGTACCGGATGCCTCTAGCCCCGCCGTTGAAATTTGTTCTGAAATATCCGCAGCAGGAATCATTTTCTCAGCCAGTGAAACACGATAATTTGGTAAGAACACAACTTTTAACTTACCTTTGATACGCGCATCATTATTAACTTTATCGGCAATTTTATTCAATGCAAAAATAATTTGTTTAGCCATATGGTAGCCCGGTGCAGCTTTCGCACCGAACAGGAATACACGAGGCACCATATCGTAATCAGGGTTTGCTAATAAGCGTTTATACAAGGTTAAAATATGAATTAAATTTAATTGTTGACGTTTGTATTCATGAAGACGTTTAATTTGCACATCAAAAATCGCATCGGCAGACACTTCAACACCGGTTAAATCTTTAATTATTTTAACCAGTTCAAGTTTATTATCTTTTTTAATCGCCATAAAACGTTTTTGCAAAGCGACATCTTTCGCCTTTGGTAAAATACCGCGTAATTTATCAAGATTTACAACCCAATCACCTCCCACCTCGTTATCGTATAATTCAGCCAGTTTTGGATTACAAGCTTTAAGCCAACGACGCGGCGTGATCCCATTAGTCACATTCACTAATTTTTCCGGGAACATTTCATGGAATTCAGGGAAGAGGTCAGTTTTTACTAATGCGGAATGCACTGCAGCAACACCGTTTACTTTGTATGAAGTGATCACACATAAATTTGCCATACGAACCATACGAGGACCATGTTCATCAATAATCGATAATATTGCTTTTTTCTGGTCGTCTCCTGGCCATTTTTTTTCCACTAATTGTAAAAATTCGCGATTAATTTCGTAAATAATTTCAAGATGGCGTGGCAATACTTTTTCAAATAATCCGACCGACCACTTTTCTAAGGCTTCAGGTAGTAAAGTGTGGTTAGTATACGCAAAGACTTCTTGACAGATCCCCCAAGAAAAGTCCCAATCTAAACGCTCTTCATCTACTAAAATCCGCATTAATTCAGGAATTGCGATAGTTGGATGCGTATCATTTAATTGAATTGCGACTTTTTCTGGTAGTTTTGACCAATCACTGTTAGCACGTTTAAAACGACGTAAAATATCTTTCACTGAACAGGCGCAAAAGAAATATTGTTGGATTAAACGTAGTTCTTTCCCTTTATCCGTTGAATCATTTGGATAAAGTACGCTTGATACTGTTTCAGCTTCTGCTTTTTCGATTTGAGAATCAACATATCCACCGGCATTAAACACATCCCAATCAAAGGCATCATGGGCACGACTTTCCCATAAACGTAAAATATTAACAGTTTTAGCACCATAACCTACGATGGGAATATCCCATGGCACACCTTTAAGTTGTTGTCCCGCATGCCATTTTTTATAAGAGCTGCCATCATCTTCAAACACCGTTTCGACATACCCATATAAAGGAACTTGTTGAATTGACTCTGGACGGCAGATTTCCCACGGATTACCATATTCACGCCATGTATCAGGACGTTCGATTTGATGTCCATCTTGAAATGACTGCGCAAATAGACCGTGTTCATAATGAATACCATAGCCAATTGCAGGGTAACCTAGTGTTGCTAATGAATCGATAAAGCAAGCCGCTAAACGCCCTAGCCCACCATTACCAAGCGCCATATCAGGCTCTTCATCGCATATTTCATAAATATCTTTACCCAGATTTTTTAAGGCATCCTGCGCAACAGTAAATAACTCTAAGTTATGTAAGTTGTTGGACAGCAAACGCCCCATTAAAAATTCCAAAGATAAGTAATTGACAGCACGCGTATCGTGTCCTGCATGATTTTTTTGCGTCTCGGTTAAGTTTTCAAATACCAACTCATTAATGGCTAAACACGTTGCATTCCACCAGGCTTTGTTATTCGCCTTTGCTTTAGACGTTGCTAGGCCCTTTCGTAAACGATCAACAATAGCTTGTTCCATTTTTTCGCTTGTACATTGGACAGCTGATGTGATTGTTTGAGTTGATTCGATGTCTTTTACTGAAGTTTTTTTAGTGGCCATGATGTCCCCATTTATTAAAATTAATCGCAAAAACACGCTTAAACTGTATTCTTACCACTGTTAAATATTGAGTGACAGGTTTGTGCAAAATGATATCTACACTACTTTTGCCGCTTATGACTAAACCCATAACGTTTCAATTCGCTAATGGTGTATTCCTTTGCATGTGATAATTTTATCAAATGTTAATTATACAATAGACTAATTTAAAATTAACCGCTTATCCATTATCTACTCATCCCCATCGTTTAGCTATAAACATAATTAAAATACAATACAAAGATAATGATGTTTATTTCACTTATGTCCACTACCATCATATTGTGGAATGTCTTGGGATCAAAACGAATTCCAAATAAAGACTAGTTAATTAACAATGATTATAGATATAAAAAAATCTGTATCAGTAAAAAATATTTTCTACCTTTACAGATTTTTAAGTATTTAAATTTATTAACGAAAATTGATATCGCTGTTAATTATAGCCCTGCTTTTGCAAACGCCTGCGCTACAATTTCTTGCGCTTCTTTTTGAATCAAAGCAATGTGCTCTTCACCAATAAAAGATTCTGAATAAATTTTATAAATATTCTCAGTACCCGATGGGCGTGCCGCAAACCAACCATTCTCGGTGGTGACTTTCAATCCACCAATTGCTGCGCCATTTCCAGAAGCATGGGTAAGTTTTTCAAGAATTTTTTCACCCGCTAAGGTATCAGCCTCAACCATATCTGGGCTTAAATTTGCTAATACAGCTTTTTGCTCTGGCGAAGCTGGTGCATCGAAACGTTGATAAATTGGAGAACCAAATTTTTCGGTAAAGGCAGCATAGTGCTCACCAGGATCTTTCTTTGTAACCGCAATAATTTCAGCGGCTAATAACGCTAAAATAATGCCGTCTTTATCGGTGCTCCAAACGGTACCATCTTTACGTAAAAAAGAAGCGCCTGCACTTTCTTCGCCACCAAAACCAAAGCTTCCATCAAATAATCCATCAACAAACCATTTGAAACCCACTGGTACTTCTGACATTTTTCGTCCTAACTGACCAACCACACGGTCAATCATCGAACTTGATACTAATGTTTTACCAACGATAGCATCTTTAGACCACCCTTCACGGTGCGTAAATAAATACTCAATAGCCACTGCAAGGTAATGATTTGGGTTTAACAGTCCTGAACTTTTAGTGACAATACCATGACGATCGTAATCAGGATCATTAGCAACTGCGACATCAAATTTATCTTTCAGCTTAATTAATCCAGCCATTGCATAAGGAGATGAACAATCCATGCGAATTTTGCCGTCTTTATCTAGGGTCATAAAAGAAAAAGTCGGATCAACACGATCATTAACAACTTCAATATCTAACCCGTATGTTTTAGCAATCACAGGCCAATAGGCAACGCCCGAACCACCCAAAGTATCAACACCGATTTTTATGCCTGCTTTGGCAATCGCATCAAGATCTAATACATTTTTCAAATCGTCTACATACGGTTGAATGTAATCATATTGCTCAACGAATTCAGATTCCATTGCTTCTTGGAAGTCCCATTGTTCAATATCATCAAAATTATCGTTTAGGATCTCATTGGCACGATCTTGAATAATTTTTGTAACATCACTATCGGCAGGTCCACCATTAGGTGGGTTATATTTAAAACCACCATCTTCAGGTGGATTATGAGAAGGGGTAATCACAATACCATCAGCTAAGGCATCGGGGTTGGCCTTATTATATTGTAAAATAGCATGTGAAATAACTGGCGTTGGCGTAAACCCGCCATTTTCTTGAACAATCACTTTAATACCGTTTGCTACCAGTACTTGTACTGCAGAAACAAAAGCAGGCTCAGACAATGCGTGTGTATCTTTACCAATAAACATAGGCCCGGTATAGCCCTGTTTAATTCGATACTCAGCTAACGCTTGGCTAATAGCTAAAATATGTAATTCGGTGAATGCATTCTTAAATGAACAACCGCGATGTCCTGAAGTACCAAATGCCACTTGCTCACTTGCCACACTGACATCGGGAATATTAACGTAATATGCTGAAACTAACTTAGGAATATCAACTAAATCTTCTACTTGCGCAAGCTCCCCTGCTCTAGGATGAATTGCCATAATAATTTCTACCTCAAAAGTATAAAGAAAGTGCTTTGTCCGCACGTTTTTTTGAAAATAACTTACTATTTACGTTGTCTAAATTTCGTCTTTAATTCGTTCTATCAAGTGATGTGGATACCCCATCGAAGCCATCATTTGCGTTAAAATAATTCGTTTACGTCCAGTATTTGCATTTGTGATAACCCAATACGGAGTATAAGGGATGTTATGGGGTTTACTGGCTTTTAATTGAGCTACTTCTTCTTTGTTGTCAGACGCCAATAGGGTTTCTAAATTTTGTCCTAAATAATCTCGAGTGCGTCCTCGCGTTGTATTTGCTGCAACAATAAACCCAGCTTTGTTTTCATAATACATAGCAGTCAGCATCATTTTAAACTTATTCGTTATAATCGGCTCACTTTTAAACGTCGGATCTGAAAAAAGAGCTGATACACCATTTGCTAAGGAATCGGGTAAAGAAAGGTTGTTATCGTGTTGTATGATTTCTTCTGTTGGTAATTCAGGGGGAGTAACGTCTATCAAATCATCCTTCTTTATTTCTTCAGGTTGATGACTTTCTGGGCTAATATCAGGTTGAGTTTGTTCCTGTGTCGATAAGCCAAGCAAACGACGTAAAATTTGTGATGGCGTCTCACCAAATTCTTCAATATTTGCCAATATATATTTATAAAGATCTTCTTCTATTTCAATTTTTTTCATTATTTCACCATGTGATTTTCACTTCAAAAGTTTACTGCAATGATTCAATAAAATCAAAATCACAAAAAATTTCTGTCATGTAATAAGCATGTTAAACTAAGTAATAACATCTCCGTCATTCGATTACTATATTCTCACTTAAAACGGGAACTTATGCTACTTAATTACCAACAAAAACAAATGCCTTTAAATGAATCAGATCAAAAAATAGAGAATATTTTTGTGATTCACGGTTTATTTGGCAGTTTATCCAACCTCGCCAATGTGGCGACAAGCCTTCAGAATGACTACAACATCATATCCGTTGATTTACGCAATCATGGTGATAGCCCTCATTCAGAGAGTATGTCCTATGAGGAAATGGCCAATGATATTTTTGAGTTAGCTGACACGCTTTGTATCGACAATTTTTCTATAATAGGTCACTCCATGGGCGGAAAAGTCGCAATGTACTGTGCATTGCAACGACCAGAACGCATTAATCGTTTAATCATTGCAGATATTGCGCCGGTAAAATATGGCAACACTCATCAGGATGTTTTCGACGGTCTACAAACATTAACGAAAAATCCGATAAAAAGTAGACAAGCAGCAGATGACTTATTAAGTACGACTATTCATAATGCGGGAATCCGCCAATTTTTACTTAAATCACTCGCTCGCAAAGAGGGAGTGTTCCAACTGAAATTTAACCTTGAAGGGATCATGAATAATTACTCTTCAATTATAGATTGGCCTAACATCGATGCAGTTTTTACTAAACCGGTTCTTTTCCTTAAAGGCGGTGACTCCGATTATATTTTAGAAAAATACAGCTCCTCTATTTCCCACCTTTTCCCGAATGCAAAGGCTAAAATAATCAGTAAAACAGGACATTGGCTACATGCGGATAAACCAAAAATGTTTAATCGTTTGGTCTTCAACTTTTTAAGTCAATGACCTTCCAAGCAATGATATACCCGTTACCATTCAAGATGCAGAAATCAGCAAGACGAGATGTGAGCAGATTCTAGGCATAAAGGTGAAGATCTAACGGGTTAAATCGAGACTTTATAACAACGAAGATGTTTGCCTCTCGTCTTGCCCTGCGGGTCACTAGCTCGTTTCTTATAAACCATGGCAATACTGCGTTATAACTTTCGATAAGGACTAGCCATTAAAGATGTAAAGTCTTGTTTTTACATCTACCGATAGAGGATTAACGCAGTTAATCGCTCGAAAGGTCATCATGTTACGCCTTGCCTTGGTATCCGAGCTAGTGACTGATAAACGCATCTTGATGGTAACGGGTATATATCTCTATTAAATATTTAACTTTTTATTTATGATCTACTTTTTTAATCTTAAATAATAACGGGCATAACAGCACTCAATGATAGGGATTCATATTTCCAAGTGCTTTCACTATATGTTATATTCCTCTTTTTGCAGCTCGCTTACGGTATTAACGCTATTAATACGGAGCATCTTGTTGGGCTTTCAATTGCCAACGCGATCACAAACTGCAGTCGAAAATATATAAATCGCTTGAATATAACTACTTTTAGGTAAAAGAATGGCAAAAGAAACATCTGATCGTATAACCCACGATCTTTTTGCTGATGAGGTACGTCTTGGTCGGCCTAAAAGCAACCCGCACCCTCGTAAAGTACAGCTTAAAATTAATAAGCAGAAACAAATCTTACGTGATAAGCAAAAAGGCTTAAAACGTATTGAATTAAAGGTTGATATGCAGTTATTTGAAAGTCTTAATGAGCTTTCAAAAAAACAAAACATTAGTCGTGGTGAACTAATCAACCAACTTCTACATGCACAAATAAATTAATCGTTAAAAAGGAAAAATAAAATATGGCTAGCGTAGGTATATTTTTTGGTAGTGACACGGGCAACACAGAAGCAGTTGCTGAGATGATCCAAGCCGAGTTGGGCAGCCAGCTAGTTGAAGTCAAAGATATTGCAAACAGCACAAAAGAAGAAATTGCAGAATTCAGTTTGTTGTTGTTTGGTATTCCTACTTGGTACTATGGCGAAGCTCAATGTGACTGGGATGACTTTTTCCCTGAATTAGAAGATATCGACTTCAACGATAAACTCGTTGCCATTTTTGGTTGTGGTGATCAAGAAGATTACGCAGAGTACTTTCTTGATGCAATGGGACAGCTTGGTCAAATTGTAGAAAGTAAAGGTGCTATTATAGTAGGTAATTGGCCAACAGAAAGCTACGAGTTCGAAGCTTCAAAGGCACTTGTTGATGACGATCACTTTATTGGCTTAGGCATTGATGAAGATCGTCAGCCTGAGTTGACTGAATCTCGTGTCAAAGAGTGGACTAAACAAATTTATAACGAGATGTGTTTAGCAGAGCTTGCAGACTAATTAAAAAATATAATCAAACCGTTAGGGAATGCTCATGTTTACAGAAAGTGATGCTTTAAAAGATGCTGGATTAAAAGTAACCTCACCACGCGTAAAAATTTTACGTTTGATGAAACTACCAAACAATCAACATATTAGTGCAGATGAATTATATCAAAAGCTTATCGAGCAAGGTGATGAAATTGGTGTTGCAACCGTTTATCGTGTATTAAATCAATTTGACGATGCGGGCATAGTTACTCGTCATCACTTTGAAGGTGGTAAATCAGTATTTGAGCTTTCTAGCCAACATCACCACGATCACCTTGTTTGTCTAAAATGTGGTGAAGTTATTGAGTTTACAGATGATCTAATCGAAAAACAGCAGAAACTAATCGCTGAAAAGTATGGCATAGCGCTAACTCATCACAGTTTATACCTTTACGGTGACCCGGTTGATGGTAAGTGTAATCATAAAAAATAATCCTGCTAAATCGACTTAGATTCGATTTTATACAGATAAGACTTATTAAAAAGCCCGACGTTTATTATTAAAAGTCGGGCTTTTTTTTCATAAAATCAAAATAAATACAATTAACGAATTTTACGAATTAATACTTTAGAATTGCGTTTTAAATTATATAACTCTTTTTTGGCCGCAGGTAATTCACTTATTTCAGCCAGTCTAAAACCACGTTCACGGAACCAGTGAATGCTTTGCGTTGTTAAAACAAAAATGGATTCAAGCCCCAATTTCTTTGCTCTTTTTTCAATAAAAGCAACCAAATTATCAGCACGCGCACTCCGACGATATTCAGGATGACTCACTAAACACGCTAACTCACCGACCTTTTCATCAACAAATGGATATAAAGCAGCACAACCAATAACCATGCCATCTCGTTCCACGATTTGAAAGTGCTCAATTTCGTTTTCTAGTAATTCGCGAGAACGCTTTACCAATATTCCTTGTTCTTCTAAGGGCCCAATTAAACTTAATAATCCACCAATATCATCAATGGTAGCCGTACGAATTTGTTCATAGCTTTCTTTTACTATTTGAGAGCCAATACCATCTCGCGTAAACAATTCTTTCAGTAACGCCCCATCAGTATAATAACTAATCAAATGACTCCGAGAAACACCTGCTTTACAAGCTGCAACAGCCGCACGTAAAAATTGCAATGTATCAGAAGCTTGAGCGGACTCGTTCTCCATAACCTCAATATATTGTTTTACTTGTTCGGGTAGCAATTCAGAAATAACTTCACCCTGCTCATCCAAAACACCTTGATTAGAGCAAAAACCGATGAGCTTATCGGCTTCGAGACTAATCGCAACCTGCGTCGCCACTTCCTCTGCAAGCAAATTAAACACTTCGCCCGTCACGGAATATCCCAATGGCGAAATCACAGGAATCGCCCCTAATTCTAATTGTTGCTTGATACCTGCAACGTCGATACGACGAATTTTCCCTGCATGGCAATAATCAATACCATCTTTGACACCGATTGGTTGAGCAGTAATAACATTACTGATCATGGTATGAATACCTGCGCCTTGCATTGGAGAGTTAGCTAACCCCATCGATAACCTAGCTTGTAATTCGATTTGAACGGCGCCAACAGCCTGTTTAATCAACATTAAACTCGTATCATCGGTAATACGAAGATTATTATGAAATTGACTCGTATGACCATGAAAATCAAGTTGCTTTTGTATTTGCGGTCGCACACCATGAACAAGAACAAGTTTTACACCAAGACTATTTAACAGTGCAATATCATTAATAATTGATTGGAAGTTATCGGTTTCAATTGCTTCTCCGCCAACCATTAAAACAAATGTTTTATGGCGATGTGCATTAATATAAGGTGCTGAACCACGGAACCAATTAACTAATTCTTCTGAATTTTGTACAACTTCCATTTCTTTACCTATGTGAAAAACATGATGAGGGGAAAATTCAATCGCATTTTAACAAGCACAATACATTTAGCCAATTAAAATAATGCCTTAACGATATGCGATTCTCTTATTACCTATCGCATTTTTATTACGTATCAGGCTATACATGTTCTAGAAACAACTGTCTTGGTATCTATTGCAGTGCGGAAAATAAGGACAAAATACGGGTCAAATTATGCATTAAAAGGATTCGATAAACTTATTAATTAGAAGCTCATAATCCACTTAGCAAACTTTGCATTATCCTATTTTCATAGAACAACTATCTTCGATCATCAAATATCGGCAGAGACAGTTTCCAATATATTGCCGATAAACGTAATAATAAAGTACCAGACATTGCAATGGTCATTGCGATCATCGCTTGCAAACCAAAATAGCTACAAATAACGTAAAGAATAGCGCCTAAAATAGAAGCCGTTGCGTAAATTTCCTGTTGTAAGACTAGGGGAATACGACCACTGAGCAGATCTCGAATCATACCACCGACAACTCCCGTTACGCACCCCATTACAACGGCAACGATACCACTAAAACCAAATGACAATGCTTTTTCGGCACCAACAATGGTAAAGGTGGCTAAACCAAATGCATCAATAATGGGTAATAGATAAGTTGAAAATCGATCCATTCGATGTAAACAAAAAATTGAAATTAAAACCGTCACCAGGATGACATAAAGGTACGTATTATCGAGGATCCAAAACACCGGCGTCGTTCCCATCATCATATCTCGAACAGAGCCCCCCCCTATCGCAGTAACACCCGCAAGTACAATCGTTCCAAATAGATCCATTTTTAAACGCGTGGCAACTAACACTCCCGATATTGCACAGGCTATTGTTCCGATCATATCGAATACATAAATAAAATTTTGAATCATTACAATAGAGCCTACTCACAATAAAAGAGTGCATAGTAAACTAGCCACTATTATTGTTGCAACCCTCAATTTGTCAGATAAATTAATACATTCATTTATCCCCATGATGCTTCAAGATGCACGGCATAAAATTGAAGTTTAGTGTTCTACAGTGAAATTTTATAACAAAGCAGATTGTCGTAAGCTGTCTTGCCCTATGGGGCGTAAGCTCGAAAAGAGAATAATCATTACCTTATGATACGTCTTGCACTAACATTCTGGCTTGCGCCTGTCAAAGCATCTTGAGGTAGTATGGATATAATTAATAAACAACCGTCTTTTTTACCTAAATCCAATGGAAACATATAAAGGGACATAAGAATTAATTTGTAAAATAATTAAAAGGTAATGATTCAGTTTGGTATTAGTTTGTGCAAATGATATTATTTCGCACACAAGGAACAGTTTTAAAAATAAGTATCTCAACAACATAATCAATTTCAACATAATACTGTTATTAATATGCATTATGTTTACTTTCAGATAGGTTAAATCAACTCTTTTCTGGAGGAGCAATAGTTAAAAAGCCACCTTATCTAAAACTGGTGGCTTTTTAACTATTGTAATTTGAAATACTATAAGGGAAAGTATGAAACCTAAAAATTTATTCGTCTTAATATTATCCACATCTGTCAGTTATTCAGCAATAGCAGACAACTTAGTCTTAGATATGGGAACCGGTGGTCCAACTGGCAACTATATTGCGATGGGAAAAGATATTAACAATTATTGTTCCGATGATTTGAGTATCAATATCAATGTATTAGAAAGTAATGGCAGTGTCGATAACTTACTCGGCATGTTAAACAAGAAATTTGATATTGGAATGGTTCAAAATGATGTACTTCATTATAACGCGGAGCGCTCCCCTAATAAAATAAATAGAAACAGAGTAAAAATTATTGCAGGCCTTCATGAAGAAGCTGTTCACCTGCTTATTCCGAAAGACTACAACCCCGAACCGGAAAAAGAAGGTTTATGGAGCGATATTTTTGTCCATAAAGATCAAGAGCCGCCGAAAAAATTTCAGCTTTCCATGTTAAAAGATCATGAAGTTGGAGCAACGGGTGGATCAATTGTTTCTGCCGAAGCACTTAGCTACTTTTTTGACTTGAACTTGAAAATTTATAATACCCCAATGGCGGTTAATGATACGAAACTGCCAATGGTCATTGTTGGTGGTGCTCCCTATGGACCAGTAAAAAGTTACCTTGATACTGGAAAATGGATGTTAGCGACATTAGATTATGATCTTATTGCAGCCAAAGCCCCCTTTTATAGCAATCAAACCGTTAATTATCGTATTGATGGGAAAATGCAACCTGTATCAACCTTGGGTGTTAGAGCACTACTAATCGGTAAATCCTTTAGAAATGAAAACCGAAATGCGCCGATGACTGAACTTGCTACGTGTATTTATCGTAATATTGTTGATTTAGCAGATGATAGTGAAACAAACCCGAATTGGAATAATGTCTATGAGTATATAGAAGATGGCGGTCAATCGGATTGGGCATATTTCCCGCTTGATAGCACTCAGTTAGCAGATTAACAAGGCGACGTTAAGTAAGAATTAACTAATTTATTAGGTCTAAAGTCACCGAGTAATAATATTATAATGGCTTCATTTGGAGTCATTATAATGTCAGATTCACACAGGGAATAGTTAGGCAGGCAATTAAATTGAAAATGAAGATCCACAACCGCATGTTGCCGTTGCATTTGGATTATTAACTAAAAAACGAGAACCTTCTAAACCACTTGTATAATCAACCGTACCACCAACAAGATATTGGAAGCTCATTGAATCGATAATTAATTCCACTTCGCCGTTTGCCACAACAGTGTCACCTTCATTGATTTTTTCATCAAACGTGAAACCGTATTGAAAACCAGAACAACCACCACCTGTTACGTATACCCGCAACTTTAATGCGTCATTTTGTTCCTCATCCATCAATTCTCTAACTTTATCTGCCGCGCTATCTGTAAAATTAATTGGCAGCGCCATTTCTACGTTGGATGTCATGCTAACTCCTAAAAATATATGCTAACAAATTAACTTAATCATATAAAAACGATGATTATCAAATACCATACCATTTTAGTCAAGTATTATCCAAAATATAGATAATACTAATCTGTCAGTTGTTCTTCACTATTGATTCGCACACCTGATTCACTTTCAAGAAGAGAATTCCAGTTATAACGTAATTCTAAATCATTTCGACTTGCAGAAACGTTTAACTTCAGTATCACCTCTTCTATCGTTAATTCTGCGGGCAAGTTAAATTCACCATCAATGGTTTGAAAGTATTTGAATTTAAAGGTTGAAGCTGCATCTTTATCTAATTTAGTTAATGCAATACTTTTTACTTCTTCACCTTCATGATAGGTAAAATTTAATGAAAATTTACCGGACAACAGAGGACGACCTTTTTGTGATTGCATAAGCACTAACTCATAATGCCATCCATCACCATCGACAGATTTATCAATCGAAAAAGAATAAACTTGAACACCATGAGAAAGTGATTCAGGTGAAACAACCCGTTGATAAAAATACAGTTTATTAGTCAGTGTATTAAGCTGTTCGTGAAGTACTTTATTTTCTTCTGTTAACCCTTTTATAACCTGTGCATCGGTTGATTGGGCTGCTTCAATTGATGCTAATTTATTAACGGCTTCGATTTTTTCCTGTGTTATTAATTGCAATTCAGATTTTACTGCTTTTAAAGAATTTTCAAGAATCGTTTGCTGAAAAATACCTAAAGAAAACCCTAACCACAAACACAGGGCAATAACAAAAAACCATTTAATAACACTCTTCTTTAACTGGGTCACTCTTGCTCTCTATCAGATAATCGGTTCATCGTTTTACGGGTTTTCTCTTCACGTTTCTGACGCATTGATAGCATCATAGTACGTTCTAATAATTGCGTATAAATAGGACGTCCACCAAGTGTTTGAGCAACCATTGTTGCCCCTAAACAGGTTACAATTAAGGGTAAAATCATTTCATAGTTACTAGTCATCTCAATCACTAAAAGTATACCCGTAATCGGTGCTCGTACAGTAGCGGCAAATAACCCGCCCATACCAGCAATAGCAAAAGTTCCAGGCTCCGTCACAATCTCAGGAAATAATGTATGTGCACCGACACCAAATAACATACCAAAAACAGTTCCAATCGCTAAGGTTGGAGCAAATACCCCACCGGGGGCACCGGAACTAAAACTCAATAAGGTAGTTAACACGCGGAAAATAAAAATAATAAATAACCCACCAGCCAGATATTGTCCGCCTTCAATACGAGGAATAAGTTCCAAACCACCGAAAGCAATATCAGGTTGGACAACCGTTAGTGCACCAAAAACGGCACCAAGAAACAAACCAATTGAAACAAAGCGCCAACGTCTTCCTTTATGAATTTGTAAATAAATATCAAGTGTCGATAGAATCATTTTATTAAAAAAGATCCCGACCACGCCGAAACAAAAACCAAGCACTAGATATAACCATAGGGACATTAGATCAGGATGTGCATAACGCGTCACTTCAACAACAGCATCTTGACTACTAAGTGATCGCATTACCATGGTCGCCATAACAGCACTCACAAAAACACTTTTGGTCGAAGTTAAACTGTATTTAAACTGTGAACGCATTTCTTCTATAACGAACATAATACCGGCAAGTGGTGCGTTAAACGCAGCGGCTAACCCCGCTGTCGCCCCTGCCGCTAATAATGCTTGGCTATCTTCTTTATTCACTTTAAAAACATCTGAAATCATTCGTCCGATATTAGCCCCTAATTGTACCGAGGGACCTTCTCGACCAAGCGCCATCCCGCCACCGAGCGTCAATAAACCACCAATAAATTTAACGGGCAAAACACGTTTCCAGCGTACAGGGCGCATACCTTCCATTGCCCCTTCAATTTCAGGAATACCACTCCCCCCCGCTTCAGGTGCAAATCGATGAGTGATATAAAAAGCAATGCCAACCATAATAGAAGAAATAGGCATGGCAATTAACCAAAGCGGAATGGAAGTCTCGCTATAACTTGCGACAAGCTCTGTTCGCCATTCGCCCACCCAGATAATACCATGATCAAAAAATGCTGACGTTGCTCCCGCTAAGCTGCCAATAAATACCGATAACCAAATTAACAATGCACTGCTTTTTCGTGTAAAAAAACGATTAATAAAACGTATAAAATTGTACTTAATATAGAAAGGAATAGTTCTTTTCATGTCAATTTATGCAACTAATAAAAGATTAAAGAAGATATATACCGTCAAAGCAGTAAATCAACAGAGGGTTTCATAATAAGAAAGATTAAATGTAAATAAAATAGGTGCACTAAATCAACACCTTCTCATATCGAAGATCATTATTTATTATTTTCTCTGGGAATATTGGTATATCGCGAATCTTAGCTAAGACCTAGATAAGTCGCGGTATTATAAACAAAAAAAGAGCTTAATTAAACAGCTCTACGCATGAGAATCTGTTATATTTAGGTATTAAATTAAAATTTTTTAATAATAGAATGGATGGAATTCTCATGAATAAATCTGAACAACTTTTCGAGCGAGCACAAATTGTTATTCCCGGTGGTGTCAATTCCCCCGTTCGAGCATTTAATGGGGTTGGTGGCGGTCCAGTGTTAATCGAAAAAGCACAGGGTCCCTATATTTATGATGTCGATAAAAATAAATATATCGACTATGTTGGCTCATGGGGCCCGATGATTCTTGGTCATAACCATCCAGATATTAAAGCGGCAGTATTAGCCGCAGCTGAAAATGGGTTAAGCTTTGGCGCGCCAACCGAAATTGAAATTATTATGGCTGAAAAAGTACGCAGTCTCGTACCTTCAATGGAACAAATTCGAATGGTTAGTTCCGGTACAGAAGCAACCATGAGTGCAATTCGTCTTGCGCGGGGTTATACCGGTCGAGATAAAATATTAAAATTTGAAGGTTGTTATCATGGTCATGCCGACTCTTTACTCGTCAAAGCCGGCTCAGGCGCATTAACATTAGGGCAACCAAGCTCACCAGGTATCCCCGCCGATTTTGCTAAACATACTCTAACCGCAACCTATAACGATCTTGAATCCGTACAGCAACTTTTTAATGAATATCCAGACCAAATATCATGTATTATCGTTGAACCCGTTGCTGGCAATATGAATTGTATTCTTCCTCAACCTGGCTTTTTACAGGGACTACGTGATATTTGTGATAGCAATAATGCGTTACTTATTTTAGATGAAGTCATGACCGGTTTCCGAGTCGCACTTGGTGGCGCACAAGCCTTTTACGATATCACCCCAGATTTAACCACATTAGGTAAAGTAATCGGGGGTGGAATGCCAGTGGGTGCTTTTGGCGGCCGAACCGAAATTATGCAACATATCGCACCAACAGGGCCTGTTTACCAAGCCGGTACACTCTCTGGTAACCCGATTGCAATGCATGCAGGACTGGCCGCATTAAACGCGCTGGATACCCCTGAATATGCACAACTTGCAGAAAAAACTAAAAAACTTGCCTTAGGCTTACAAAGCGTTGCGGCCGAAGCAAACATTCCATTAGCAGTTAATTATGCCGGTGGAATGTTCGGATATTTCTTTAGTGATGAAAAGCAAGTCACTAATTTCCAACAAGTTTGTGCATGTAATGTTGAACGTTTTAAGAAATTCTTTCATTTGATGCTTGAACAGGGAATTTATTTAGCCCCTTCTGCCTTTGAAGCTGGTTTCTTATCACTTGCACATAGTGACCAAGATATTGAAGATACCCTGAGTGCAGCTAAAAAAGTATTTTCTCAACTTTAATTCCACCACTAATGCATAAAAAATACACGATATGCTTATCGTGTATTTTTTCTTAGCTTTTTATTCACAAATCCTCCAAAAACACCATCTTATAATTTTTCGTAATCTTGTCATTACGGTATACTTCAACTTTTAAATAATTAAATAACAGGGTTACTAACAATGAGTGAAGTATTAGATTTAAGCTTAGAAGGTATAGAAACAATTCCTTTGGCTAAATTCACCGAAGATGCCTATCTCAACTACGCAATGTACGTCATTATGGATCGCGCCCTGCCACATATTGCCGATGGTTTAAAGCCGGTACAACGACGCATTATTTACGCCATGTCCGAACTGGGTTTATCCGCGCTAGCAAAATATAAAAAATCCGCGCGTACCGTTGGTGATGTACTTGGTAAATATCATCCTCATGGTGACAGTGCCTGTTATGAAGCCATGGTATTAATGGCACAACCTTTTTCATACCGCTACCCATTAATCGATGGGCAGGGAAACTGGGGTGCGCCGGACGATCCGAAATCATTTGCCGCAATGCGTTATACAGAATCACGTCTTTCTGCTTTCTCTGAAGTCTTACTATCAGAGACAGGACAAGGTACGACCGATTGGAAACCCAATTTCGATGGCACCCTAAAAGAGCCAGTATTATTACCAGCACGTTTACCACATATATTATTAAATGGTATTACCGGCATCGCCGTGGGTATGGCAACGGATATTCCGCCACATAACGCGCGTGAAGTAACGGCTGCATGTATTCATTTATTGGAATATCCTAAGGCGGATATTAACGAATTATTAGAATTTGTTCAGGGCCCCGATTACCCAACTGAAGCTGAAATTATTACGCCTCGTAGCGATATAAAAAGAATTTATGAAACTGGACGAGGAAGTTTTAAAAGTCGCGCAGTTTATCATGTCGACCACGGTGAAATTATTATTACCGCGCTACCCTACCGTGTTTCTGGTGGTAAAATTCTCAAAGATATTGCTAAGCAGATGCAAGATAAAAAGCTGCCGATGGTTAGCGATCTTCGAGATGAATCAGACCATGAAAATCCAACCCGTTTAGTGATTATTCCTCGATCTAATCGGATTGATGTTGAAGCATTAATGAATCATCTTTTTGCATCGACAGAACTCGAAGTAAATCATAAAGTAAACCTGAACATGCTTGGCTTAAACCAACGTCCACAGGTAAAAAGCTTAGTGACGATTCTTAACGAATGGTTGGAATATCGAATAACAACGGTACGTCGTCGATTACAATTTCGTTTAGATAAAATTTTAGCACGTGTTCATATTCTAGAAGGTTTATTAGTTGCCTATTTAAATATTGATGAAGTGATTGAAATTATTCGTACCTATGACGATCCCAAAGCAGAACTAATGTCTCGCTTTAACCTGTCGGATATTCAGGCACATGCAATTTTAGAAATAAAACTACGTCAACTTGCTAAATTAGAAGAAATTCAAATCCGTGGTGAAATGGATGAATTGAGCGAAGAGCAGAAAAAACTTGAACTACTTTTAGGTTCAGATCGTCGTTTAAAAACCCTAGTAAAAAAAGAGCTCAAAGCCGATGCAGATAAATATGGCGATGATCGCCGTTCACCACTAGTAGAACGACTCGAAGCAAAAGCATTAACTGAAAAAGAGTTAATGCCAAGTGAAGCCGTTACAATTGTCTTATCCACACAGGGTTGGGTTCGCTCTGCAAAAGGACATGATATTGATCCCTATGCATTAAGCTATAAAGCGGGTGATGAATACCAAGCAAGCGCTCAGGGTCGAAGTAATGAAACTTGTATCTTTATTGATGCAAGTGGTCGAGCCTATTCACTAGATGCACATTCCCTCCCCTCTGCTCGCTCCCAAGGGGAACCACTCACCGGACGATTTAATCAAAACACCAATGTTCCCTTTGTTTGCACATTAATTGGTGACGATGAAGATCGTTATTTAATCAGCAGCGATCATGGATACGGCTTTATTGCCAAATTCAGTGATATTAATAGCCGTAACAAAAATGGGAAAGCATTAATTAACTTAACTGAAAATGCACAGTTAATGGAACCAAGAAAATTAAGTGATAACCAAGATGACCTATGCCTAACTATTAGTAATGAAGGGCGCATGCTGATATTCCCTGTTAATAGCTTACCAAATCTAAGCAAAGGTAAAGGGAATAAAATGATAAACATCATCTCTTCAAAAGCGACTAAACGAGAAGAGTTTGTTACTATGCTGCAAATTATTTCCGTATCAAGTGCAGTCACCTTACATGCAGGTAAACGTAAACTAACCTTGAAACCTTCAGATCTCGAACATTACCAAGGTGAAAGAGGTCGACGTGGTAGTAAATTACCTCGAGGCTTACAGCGCGTTGATAAAATTGAAGTCATTACAGAGCAAGAGAACTAAACGACCATGTTATTAATTATCCGAGCAATATTAATTATCTTAAGTGTGATTTTAATGAGTGTATATGCCATCTTATACTGCTTATTAAGCCCAAGAAATCCGAAGAACACTTATCACTTTGCGAAATTATTCAGCAAAATGGCACCATTATTGGGTTTAAAAATCACCTTAAGAATTCCTGAAAGTGCTAAAAATAATGGCTCCGTTGTTTATATTGCTAATCATCAAAATAACTATGATATGGTAACGACAACACATGCGGTACAACCTGGTTCAGTAACGATAGGTAAAAAAAGCTTAGTGTGGGTTCCTTTTTTCGGCATTATTTATTGGTTAACAGGAAATATATTAATTGATCGTGAAAGCAGTAAAAAATCTAAAAACACAATTAATGATGTCGTATCACAAATGCGAGCAAAAGACCTCGCAGTTTGGATTTTTCCTGAAGGAACACGGAGTCGTGGTCGAGGATTACTGCCCTTTAAAATGGGGGCTTTTCATACGGCACTTCAGGCTGGAGTTAATGTGGTACCAACCGTGATATCAAATACCCATCAACAGGTTAAACTGAATCGTTGGGATAATGGTGAAGTCATTGTTGAAATGCTTGAACCGATTGATATTACACAATATAAGAAACGAGAAATACGACGCCTAATGAATGATGCTTATGCCATTATGTTAGCAAAATATGAACAATTAAATGCGGAAGTTAACCGCCCTAATACGAAATAAACATGTTGTGGCTAAGAGGATTCAACAATGGAACAACCTATAAATTTAAAAGAATTGCTGGCAGAATTTCAAGAAGAAACAGAAGAAATTGTAGAAGCGATTCTTGAAGATGGCAGTAATCCTGATGCAATCTATATGATAGAGCATCACCTGTCTTGTACTGATTTTGATACCTTAGAAAAAGCAGCGGTTGCTTGTTTTAAAAAAGGTTATGAAGTTACCGATCCAGAAGAACTCGAATTGGAAGATGATTCAATTATTTTAAGTTTTGATGTGGTTATCGAAATGAATTTAGACGAAGAAGCGATTATGGAAGATGTTGAAAAATTACTCGTTTTAGCACAATCCTTCGGTGTTGATTATGATGGTTGGGGCACTTACCCCGAAGAGTAATCAAATAGTTTGAGCTACGAAAGTTATTTTTCATAGCTCAATTTTTTTATTGGTTAATGCATATTATTCAATATTTTCTTTTTCTACTTCCTGCATTTTTTCTAATAATGCATTTTTCAGTACCATTGCTTCCACTTCCAAACCATACAAATTTTCATCCCAATTGACACCAGCAAAGACCTGTTGCTTTTGCATACCATCTAACCAAGATTCTAAAAAGACAGGAAGAGAAATTGGCGCCACTTTATAATTAGCCCACTCTTCGGCTTTTAATTTTTCAGCCAACGCCGATTTTGACCAAAAAAGATAGACAGCCGTTGCATCTTTATTATCATGGGCATGACAATTAGCCCAACCAAGGTTTTCATCATATAAACCGAATAGCTGCAATTCGTCAGTTACTTGATCGACAAACGCTTCTGCATTCTTTAAATAATTTTCTTTCATTTATTTCTCAACCTGCGCAGTCAGTTTTGACTCAAGCTCAACAAGCTTATTTTCCATCTCAGCTAACTTTTCACGAGTGCGCAATAATACTTGTGTTTGTACATCAAATTCTTCACGGCTTACCATATCAAGTTTACCCAGCTGCGCCTGTAAAACCTGCTTCATTTTACGATCCACTTCTTCGCCTAAGTTTTTAACACTTGTTGGCATCGCATCGGTAACCTGCTTTGCAATATCTTCTAATTTTTGGGGATTAAACATGATGGTCTCCTAATTATTTTCAATATTATACCTGTTACCATTCAAAAAAAGAAAGCCCCATCACAACAGTAACGAGGCTTATATACCCGTTACCATTCAAGATGCAGAAATCAGCAAGACGAGAGGTAAGCAGATTCTAGGCATAAAGGTGAAGATCTAACGGGTTAAATCGAGACTTTATAACAACGAAGATGTTTGCCTCTCGTCTTGCCCTGCGGGTCACTAGCTCGAACACCAATACTGCGTTATAACATTCGATAAGGACTAGCCATTGTCATCATGTTACGCCTTGCCTTGGTATCCGAGCTAGTGACTGATAAACGCATCTTGATTGGTAACGGGTATATTACCGATAGTCGTTAATCAATATAACTAGAAAGATACTTAACTGACTATTTTTGTTGGCTTGGAAGCTCTGCAGAAGAAAGCGACCCACTATTATCTACATCAAGTTGCTCAAAGTTAGCAAGTAGTCGACCGCGTACTTCTGTTTTATCTAACACACCATCGTTATTTTTATCCATTTTTTGAAAGTTTTGACGTTCATGCCCTTTATCTTTATTACCTTGTGGTTTGGCATTATATTCAGCTTCAGATAAGTTACCGTCTTTATTTGTATCAAGTTGTTCAAATGTTGGACGTTCATGGTGACGTTGAGATTTACCTTGTTTACCATTTTTACCTATTGGCATTTCATCTTGAGATAAGGTGCCATTACCATCTTTATCTAGTTGAGCAAAATGATCTAACATACGTCCTTGCACTTCATCTTGACTTAATACGTTATCACCATTTTTATCTAGGTCGGCAAAATTAGGGCCTTTATGATCACGCCCCCCTTTACCCTGCTTGCCCATTGGCATTTCATCTTGAGATAAGGTGCCATTACCATCTTTATCTAATTGGGAAAAATTATCTAACATACGTCCTTGCACTTCTTCTTGACTTAATACGTTATCACCATTTTTATCTAGGTCGGCAAAATTAGGACCTTTATGATCACGCCCTCCTTTACCCTGCTTGCCCATTGGCATTTCATCTTGAGATAAGGTGCCATTGCCATCTTTATCTAGTTGGGCAAAGTGATCTAACATACGCCCTTGCACTTCATCTTGACTTAATACGTTATCGCCATTTTTATCTAGGTCGGCAAAATTAGGCCCTTTGTTATCACGCCCTGTTTTCCCCTGCTTGCCCATTGGCATTTCATTTTGAGAAAGTGTACCGTTGCCATCAATATCTAATTTATCAAAGTTTTGTAGCAAACGACCTTGCACTTCTTCTTTTGTTAATACCATATCGCCATTAACATCCATTTCTGCGAATGTAGTTGGTTTTGCATTATCAGCCGATGCATATCCAGCTGTGCCCATTAAGATTGCTGCAGTAATTAATAATGATTTTTTCATAATAGCCTCTCTTTATCGTTTAATGTTAAGTAAACAAGCTCTTTGCTTGGATGAGTTAACTATAAATTCGAAATATGTGGCAATTATGGAGAAATTCAGGAGATTAAAGATTTAATAAAATAAGGCTATTTAATTAAATAGCCATCAGCAATAGGACTCGGTCGGTTTAAAGTGCTAACTTATAACCAACACCATAAATAGATTTAATATACTCGCTATCTTCTGCAATTGATTGTAATTTTTTACGTAAATTTTTAATGTGACTATCAATGGTTCGATCTGTAACCACACGATCATCTTCATAAATCTGAGTCATTAATTGCTCGCGACTAAACACTTGCTCTGGGTGCTTATTAAAAAAAGAAAGCAGCCTAAACTCAGCAGGTGTTAAGGTGACAGGAACGGCATTCAGCGACACCGCCATTTTTTTATCGTCGATGATTAACCCTTTTACTTGCTGTTCCTCTTTGTTTTCATCACCTGCACGACGTAATATATTTTTCACCCGTACGACAACTTCTCGAGAACTATATGGTTTACATATATAGTCATCAGCGCCTAACTCTAAGCCAACTAATCGATCAATTTCATCGATACGCGCGGTTGCCATCACAACGGGAACTTGAGAAAAAGTACGAAGCTCGCGATAAATATCTAACCCATCCCGAGCGGGTAACATTAAGTCTAGAATTAACAAATCAGGGTGATTCAATTTAACCCAATCAATCACATCCAGTCCATTGTCGATGATATGTGTGCGGTATCCAGCCCTGGCTAAATATTCACAAAGGACAACGGCCAATGATGGTTCATCTTCAACCACTAAAATTAATTTTTCCTGAGAACTCATTGTTTAACTACCCTCAATTGGTAATAATATACTAATTTGTAAACCGCCTAAAAGAGACTGCTCTGCCGTTATTTTCCCGTTATGCGCCGTCACTATATTCTGACAAATAGATAACCCTAACCCCGATCCTCCATTTGCTCGGCTACGTGATTTATCAACACGGTACAAACGATCAAATAACTTACCTAAGGATTCATCTGGCACACCAGGCTCACTGTCTGCAATAACAATCTCTATATTCTTTTTACTTTGCAATAATGTTACCTCAATTTCACCATCGGGATCCGTATAACGGTAACTGTTTTCTAATACATTCGTGATCAATTGCGTTAATGCCGTTGAGTCAGCTTTTAACAGTACCGACTCGGCACGATTATAATGGCGCTTTAAAGTAATATGTTTTTCGCTCAAACGTACTTCATTTTGATCCGTTACTCTATCTAACAATTTCGTTAAATCAACCCACTGCGATTTATCAATATTAACGCCTGAATCCGACAATGACAGCTGATATAGATCTTCAACTAATTCTTTAAGATTCATTACTTGATTATGTAGCGAATGAATATATTTAGGCTCAGGTTGTCGAATACCATCTTCAATCGCTTCAATTTCGCTGATTAACACACTAATAGGGGTTCTTAATTCATGTGATATATCTGCCAACCATTGCTCTCGGGTTATTTTTTGCTGTTTGAGCGTCGTCGTTAACCGATTAAAAGTTTGCGATAATTCAGCTAACTCATCATTTCCTTTTACCGGTATTTTTGTTTTAAAGTCGCCTTGTTGTAAAGCAATTGCACCGCTGTGTAGATTTTTTAATGGCCGTAAAATATGGCGAACCAAAAAACCTGCAACGATAAATGAAAACAAGGCAACCCATATAGCAATAAGGTAAAAATTATTTAATTGTTGTTTGTAAAAACCTTCTGCAAGTGCACCAGTAATAACCCGTCGTTGAATCATGGTTATTTTACCAACAACTTGACCATCGGATCTAACAGGTACTTCGATAAAAAATGGATCGGCTTTTTTATGCTTAGGTGAATCCACTTGATTAAAGACCATATTCCCCTTTTCATCGATCAAATGAATGCGTTTATAGGCTTGGATTAAATCTTGTCGACTAAAGCGACGTTCAGGCGGAGGATTATCTACAGTGATATCAGCACTTTCTGGGCGCTCACCAATTTGTTTTAATAAATTCTCCCAAATACTCGGGTCCGATTTAAGATGATCCCAACCTTCGGTTGCAGAATAATACTCCCCTACTTGGGCAGCAATAAATTCTAACTGCTTAACTTCGCGTTGATTTAAATAGGTTTGTAAACCACCCTGAAAACTATTATTAATCAACAATGCCATCCCTAACATCATGATCATACTGGTCAATAATAATGAAATAAATAATTTATGAAAAATGGTTAAGCGCATGATTATCAGCCTATAGCAACAAATTTAAATAACGTTCCGACTTAGATATACATCAATAATATATACCCATTACCATTCAAGATGCAGAAATCAGCAAGACGAGAGGTGAGCAGATTCTAGGCATAAAGGTGAAGATCTAACGGGTTAAATCGAGACTTTAAACAACGAAGATGTTTGCCTCTCGTATTGCCCTACGGGTCACTAGCTCGTTTCTTATAAACCATGGCAATACTGCGTTATAACATTCGATAAGGACTAGCCATTGTCATCATGTTACGCCTTGCCTTGGTATCCGAGCTAGTGACTGATAAACGCATCTTGATTAGTAACGGGTATATCCTCAAACAACTTCTACTTCTGATTATAAAATCAATTTATCTTGTTCCCTGTCCAACTTAAACTATCAGAGCTATATTATGGTATAAAGATCGTTCACTGTTCACGTTATATTATGATTTTAATCGTATTATATTCATTTATACAATAGATTAACCGTTAAAATAAACGACACAATCACGGGAAACTGCATGGCCAAAATTAAAACAATAACAACAGATGATATTTTACTGGTTTTATGTGATTCAATAAAATCCGTTCTATCAACTGCAACAGATCACCCTATTAATTATTCATCTATGGTACAAAAAATTAACAAAACTTGCCTAAAACCAGATTTGGGGTGTTTCGTTTTATTTGATGGTGGATTTTCTGGATTAGTTATTATGAACTTTACTGCGAAAGCAGCATTAGAAATTTACCAGAATTATATGACGCATATGGGGATTCCTGCCAATGAATTATCACATTCACATACCTCCGATGATGTGAGTGATGTAATGGGCGAATTAATGAATCAGATGGTTGGCGATTTTACGGGTGTTATAGGTAAAACCCTGCAAACATCCATTACTCAAAATCAGCCTAAAATGCTGACTATTAATAAGCAGGTATTACTCTCTATTGATACAAATTTAGACCGTCCACAAGCTAGACGCGTCACATTTACCACTGAAAAAAATAATATTTTCTATTTAGAGCTCGCGATGGATAAAACTGAATTTATTAAACTATCTACCTTTGAAGAAACTGAAGACTTTGATTTAGATACTTTATTTGATCAGCAAAATATGAAAATAGAAAAGAAACCTGAACCGAAAACAGAGTCACTTGTTGATCAAGATTTACTCGACGAATTAGGTATTTAATTTTTCCTAAAAAACACAAAAGGGCTGTAGATCAGCCCTTACCATTTATCAATACTAATAACGATTTACCATTCTTCCTCTGAACTTGAAATGGTACCATCATCATCCTCATCCCACCCTTTTAAACCCGTAGATGAAATGGTCAACATGCCATCACCATCTTGAGAGTTAACCGGATCGGCTTTTAATAAATAAGCACTATCCGTTGATGAATCGATTGTTAAGTTATAATAAATATCTGAGCCATCTAAGGGCGATGTTGTTGAATAAATGGTGGGAGAACCACTATCAGCATCACTTTCCGCTGCACCTGTATAAGTCCCATTATTGGTATAGTATCGCTCCATTGCCTGCGCAAAACCAACTAATGCGGCCTTTGCATCGGCTCGTCGTGATGCAATAATACTTGATTGATAAGAAGGGTAAGCAACCGCAGAGATAATCCCTACTATTGCAACCGCAATTAATAATTCAATCAGTGTAAATCCTTTACTTTGTTTCATATAAACTCTTTTACTATTATAAAAATAATTATTTATTCTGACTTGTACAGCTCTTCCCAAGACAGACGCCCTTCAGTACTTGTGCTACTTGTTTCAACATCCCTTTCCACTAAATCACCATTACTGTCCACTGTGTATTGTGTATCATTAGAAATGGTAGAAGTAGATAGCAAACCATCTGAATAGTATTCACCGACATAACCAATATCATCATCGTCAATCACGCCATCACCATTGGCATCAAAAACAGCCGTTGTTGATGCTAACCCGGTCGATAAGTCAACTGACATATACCAACTTTCTCCACCTGAAGAACATTCGGAACCATCTGGGATCCAAGTATTAAAGAAAATAATATCGCCACTAACTGTAGAATCTGTGACAACGCGTTCACCGTATGCGGTGTAAGAATCATCACTGGCACCGACATTACGATCAACAAGATCAAAATACCAACCATCGTCGGTCCCCCAAGTTAAGTCATCACCACTCACAGTGCGAAGGTCATCATCAGAGGTATAAATAATTCTTTCGAGTAAGTCATCACGGGCTTTACTGCCAGTGCCTGAATCTAATACCGCGTAATAACTCATTACATCATAATTTCCACTAATATCCGTTTCTTCAAGATATTTCCCCGTACCAAAGAAAACAATCAGATTAGGTGAGCCTGCAGATGTACTAGTATTGGTGGTTAATGTTGGAGCTGAAGTAATTGGCTGAGCAACGCCATCATCATTTTCAGCTGTAAACAAAGGAGCTGGACTACTGCTTGATGTGTAAGCAACATCCCAATCATCTTCATCTTCATCACTTACATCAAAGACCCACATATTTCCCTGTAAATCGCCCGCATAAATTCGATCTGCAACACTATCGCCATCGGTATCAACAACGGTTGGAGTCGACAGTCCATTTGGTGTATCTGCACTACCAACCTCAGTATTAATTTTGATATAATCACCAGCACTCCAGGAGCCGTCAGTCCCTTCATCAATAAATAGAATAAACAATTCAGCAGTACCATCACCGCTATTGTTATAACCATTACCCACAATCACTGCCCATTCACCATTTTGCATCATGGCAACCATGGGTTTACTGTAGCTGTATCCAAAATCAGCATCATCATCACTACTGAATTCCCACATAACAATATCGTCGGCTTTAGACGAATCATCAAAATCACTTGGATCAGTCACATCCAATGCAAATAAGCCTTTACCGCCAGCACGCAGACCACCAATTAGGACGGAACGCCATGCACCATTGGTATAAATATCGCTTACGGTTGGGGTTAAATCGACATAAAACTGATGGGCATAGTTTTGATCTGCAAGATAATGTAATCCGCCTTCATCTTCAGCAGATGAGACTATTCCTGGAATATAAGCAAGGACTTCTTGACCAGCATCACTACCAGATACTTCTGCATTAAAGCCATGTAGCATGCCATCATTTGCACCAACATATACCGTTGGGGTTCTATCTTCATTATCACTTACAAAATCAGAATAGTTTTTCCCGCTAGCACCAAACTTTGTGTCTTCGCTATAATCAGGCCAATCTAACTCAGGAGAGCCAACATAAACCGTTGTTGAATTAACAATATCCCCTAAACGACTAGAACGTGTGCGATAGGTATCATCGTCACTTCCTTCATTTGAATCATCACCATAGATATAATTAATTAACGTTTCGGCATCATCACTATCATTACTCGCGCTATCACCATCAATATCAGCGCCCGCATAAAGATCTTCTTTTTGTGCAGTACTTAAATTACTAAACGCAAATTTAACACCTTGAGACCCATTATAAGTATAAATATTGCGATCATAGATATCATCAAAGTCACCCGTTGAGGTAGTCGTACTTAAATCATCCAGTAATTCACTCGCCTCCCAAGCTTCGTCTTCGGTATCAGTTAGTTCATACGCATAAAGGGAGCCTGACCAATCTGACGTTTCAAAGCTTGCCATAAATAATGCACTGTCAGAACTTACTTCACTGGTATTAAAGGAAAGCGAACTCATTGCCGCTGTTTTAGCAAAGATACTATCTGCCGCTTCCCAAAAGGCAGCAAGTAATTCATCACTGGTATCTGCCGTTAAAAATTCACTCCCGCCACCTGCTACAGCCATATTACTTAATAAATCGCTTCCCGTTGCAGACGTAGATGAAAAGCCGATCATATATGTCGTTACATTATTAGTAACTTCGGTACCATCATCTTCAGTAAGGTCAGGGCGAAAATCACTTTCATACATTGCCTTAACTACATTTAAACGATATAAATCGTAACCATCTGAATCATCGGTAGAAGCAAAATCATCATAATCATCATAATCTGCATAATTTTTTATTTTGTCGGTAAATCCTTGATCGTATGTTGGTAAACCATCAGTCATTGCGACAACAAAATTCTGTTGACACCAGTACTGTACTACAGTTTCAGAAGTTGTAATGGTAGACGATCTATTATTATCATCCTTATAAAATGCATCGGAAGCGGTACAAGTTTCTTCATCTGAATCCCCATCATGTAAAGTTACCTTTCCATTACCCCCTTGTGTAAAATACCACGCGAGATCCTGTAAAGACTCACCTAATGGAGTCACGCTTGAGGCACTAATCCCATCGATAGCCGAAACTAAACTACTACTATTATCATCAATATCATCAATATCGACTAAGACTTTGGCGCCGTATTGACCATTATATTTAGCAAGACCTACACGAATATCTGATAAATCACCAACTAAATCTGTCGCTACTTCTTGAGTCACTTGAATACGTGTAGAACTACTTTCTTTCTTTCCATCACTATAAGCATCATCACTTTCATATTGAAAATACCAATTTAAAAAGTTTCCAGAATAAGTGCCGGAAGTACCAGACAAAGACGACGAATTTAGATAAGCAGTATAAGTAGTATCATCATCAAAACAGTAAGTATAATCAGATGAACTCGAGTCCCCTCCTCTTCTGTCATTGTTACTCGTGGAGGTAGAATTATCACCGTCATTACCAAATTCATAAGCAGTAGCTTGGTTACCTGAGCTAAAAGAGATATAAGGCGTTGTACTTGAGAAGCTAAAATAAACCGTTGTATCTTCATCAACCGTATTTTCGCTCTCACAATCATAGTAATCCGTGTCGGCATCATAACCATCATCGGTTTCTTGTTCGACAATAGCATCCATCGACCCTGAAGAGTCAAGTAACAACATCAAATTAGGATCGACATTAGTACCGGCAATCAAAGGCGTTGTCGGTAAATCCAATAAATCAGCAAAAGCCAAGGGAGATGCTGCAAATGTCACAACAAGTGTTTTTAATATAAATCCATTTTTCAATAAACTATTCATTAGGTGTCCTTACTATTAAAAGCTTTTCGCGTAATAACTAACAATAACTCTTTCAGTATTACCGCTTATTCCTGTTGAACGGGAAACAATTTTAAAAACCTCAGAGGATGAATCATCTGAAGTACTTCCATAACTACTGATAGTGATTGATGAATCACTATCTTCATCAAAACTCACCTCGCCCATATCCTCAATAAAATAAGTTGCGACCACACTGCTATCTGATACATCTGTGGTTGCACTAATAACATTGTTATCCCATGTACTATCATCAAACAGATCCGATGGGCCATTACCTTCACTATAAAGCCCGCCATTACCACTATCTGAAAATGAATTTAGATTAGAAAGTGTATCTATATAAGATTCGGCATCTTTAATACCTGATTCTGCAATTTCGAGCGAAACGTGCATATCTCTTACTGCAGAGGTCATTTTTTCTTGTATCATCACGTTTTGTCCCCCGGATAATACAAATAACGTTAAGGCGACTAAAATAATCAAACTAACAATTAAAATAGCCCCCGATTGTTTTTTTAATGTCATATAATTTCCCTATTAAAGTGTATGGTTTCTTATATTCGTTGTTGCCGTATAAGTTCTTTCTAAAGAAGTCCCAGATACACCATTACCACTTTCACTTACTAACTCAATCTTAATAGTTAATACATCATCCATATCCGACACACTGTCAGCATCGGAATAGGTATCAACAGAACCACTGCTATTAGTATCCTCACCATAACGAATCTGAAGGTCACTAACTCCTCTTACCACTTCACTTACACTGCCATTAACACTGCTATATAAAGAGTAAACACTACTATCTGAGGCACTTGCTGCGATAAAATAAGTACGTGATGAAGGGGAAAGTATTTGAGCGCCAATAGCATAGGCAGAAGATAAGTTGCCAGAATGCGTTAATGTACTAGAAGATGTAGCACTATTAGAAAAAATATCGCCAACGACACAATCCGTAATCAGGATCATTTCGTCTTTTGCAATACTGCTACCAGAAGTAATGGAAATTGAATCCGATGTAGAAGACATATCGGCATTAACCGCTACATTTGAGTAACTTTGTGCGCCACGTAACGTTAACGTGTCTGTACCATCAAGCACATTTTCACTGTCAATAGTCAAAGAACTGACATCATTATTACCTTCAAGGCCACCATCACTAAGATCTAAATCAACACTGCTTGCATCTGAAAGGTTATTGGTAATATCGTCACGATCATTAGCACATCCCCAATAATCTGCGCCTCGAATATCACGACTGATCAATTCAATTGCCATGCGACCATTTTCTTGCACACGAGAGAAGCCATTTTGCACACTAACACCATGAATATTAGCGGTAAATATTTTTAATACTGCAAATAACACCAATAAACTAATTGGTATAGCTATCATTAACTCAATTAATGAAAAACCTTTATATGACTTGAAATGTGAATTGTTATTTTTCCTCATGCGAATTTTTCCCTAATTAACACGATGCAATCAAAATTAAAGTTGAACTGAAAGCGTAAATTCAGCGGTATCAACTAACCCGCCACTGCTATCACGATCTTGCTCATTCCACTCAATGTGAATATCGTATACATCACCATTGGCTGTAACAGTTCCACTACCAGAAGGTAATCCTCCCGATAATACGTCTTGAGTGATAAGTTCTGACCATTCATATTCATCTAACTGAGCAACTTCGGAAGTACTGCAAGCACTACAACTAGTCGATGTTGCACCGCTAGTAGAAAGTGCATCATATTTTCCAGCGTCCACTCCAGAGGTGTTAGCACGCATTCTCTCAACCATGTCATAAGCATAATCCGTTGCCAAAGTACGATATTGAGAGTTATTAACATTCTTAATGCTGATCATTTGCATTGATGCTAGCCCTAACAATCCAACCGCCATAATAAATAACGTCACTAAGACTTCGATTAATGTGCTACCTCTCTGGTGCTCACTAAATAACATCCGATTTGTTTTACTCACAGTCAACCTCCATTGCATACACAGCACCTGAAGACAAAATGGTAATTTCACGCCCCGTTTCTCCAGTGCGATCATCACATAATGTCAAAATATCATTATTATTCACCTCTCCCGATGCAGAGAAAATAAAAGAAGAAATATCACCATCACTAACAATGGAACTGCCGTTACTGAACTCATCCCAATAACGCAACACCTCATCTGAGTCCATACTGTTACTATTATCTTCATCAACCCAAACCACTAAACCACCTTCCCAGGAAGCACCGTCCGTTTGAGAAAGTTCAACAGAAGTACCGCGTTTAACCGACTCGATTCGCGCATAGTTAAGTGCGGTAACCAAATCACTTGAATTGGAACTCATATTGCTACTTTTAATAATTGAATTAAAACTGGGTATACCGACCATTAGCACAATCGCTAAAATCGCAATCGTGACCAGCATTTCGACTAGGGTAAAACCAGATTTATCCATAAAACCGCCATTAAATAATCCCTTAAAAAGAAAAAACAGAAAGCTGTTGTCCATTAATAATTTATTAAAAATAATCAACAATATTATTAATAAAAAATAATTACTAAATATGATTTATTCTATATGGAAAATATATTTACAATGGGAAAGTAACGAGGAAAAAATAAGCACGAATGATGAATAAAATATAAAAATAACGAGGATAAAACTTTATTTTAAAGAGGATAATATAACGATATTATTCAATGATGGGCGAAAAAAAGCGCCTAGGCGCTTTATAATATAAAAATAATAATCAGAAAATTAATTCCAATTTCCAGATCTAGCTCCTGTAGAAGATAGCTGTATATCTCCATCTCCCAACTGACTACCAACGGCTGTTGCTTTAAGAGTATAAGTAGTAACAGCAGCTGATTCAATAGTTAGGTTATAGTAAGTATCGCTGCCATCTATTGGTGACTTTGTTGAAAATATAGTTGGAGCGCCTGTATTACCGCCAGTAGTTCCAGCTCCAGTATACCCCCCTGTCGTCGTATAATGTCTCTCCATAGCTTGGGCAAAGCCAAGCAATGCAGCCTGCGCATCTGCACGACGAGAGCGAGTTACACTATCCATATAAGAAGGATAAGCAATTGATGCTAATATGCCAACAATTGCAACCGCTATCAACAGTTCTATAAGAGTAAATCCATTTTTTCTTTTCATTATTATTTCCTAGGGTTCTACATATTCGTATTATTATTTCTTTTGATATGTAAAAAGGCGAAAATCTATAAGCTCACGCCCTTTCTGTTCTAATTTAACGTATCATTTCTTCCCAAGAAAATCTGCCAACATCACTACTTCCACCATTTTCTGTCGCTAGGCTTTCAACCTCTGGAGCAGTACTCACACCAAATATGTTATTATCAATAATAACAGGACCTCCTTCATTAACTTTTAAACCAGTGGTATTTTCAACGCCCATACTACTATCTCCATCAGAGCCAGCAGTTACAACTCCATCTCCATCAACATCGAGCGTATTATATGATGCTTGCTGACCGGTTTTAAAATCAATAGTCAACGTCCAACTTGTTCCACCCGATGAACATACGGAACCACTCGGTGTATTTGTATACATATATAATATTTCGTTTTCAATTGTTGAGTCTGTAAACACACGCTCTCCAAGCTCGATAGCTGTACTTGTAGTCGTTGCACGATCAACTAAATCAAAATACCAACCAGATGAGCCATTCCAATTACTTCCTGTAAGTGAACGCGTTCTACCCGTTGAAGCTGTCGCAGCCTTCGTAATTAAAGTTCTAGGAGTTAAATCTGATCTGCTCTTATCACCGCCCCCATTATCTTGTACACCATAATAACTCATTACATCCAGATTACTTGTTACGTCATTTGTTTCTAAATATTGACCTGTACCAAAGAAAACAAGCAGATTAGGAGAGCCTCCTGAGGTATATGTATTTTTCACTACCTTTGGAGCTGAAGTAATCGGTTGGTTTTTGCTGCCATTATTCGCCGTAAATAAAGGTTTGGGATCGCTACTTGTTCCATAAGAAACTTTCCAATTAGCAGTATCTGTCGTATCCGTAACATCAAACGCCCACATATTACCTTGCAAATCACCCGCATAAATATAATCTGCAACACCGTCTTGATTCAAATCAACCACTTTAGGTGTTGAAAGACCATTACTAGTCTGGTTGTTGGTCGGTATTTTGATATAATCACCGGTATCCCAAGTACCATCAGCGCCTTCTTCAACAAATAAAATAAATAACGAAGCTTTTTCATCAGTACTCTTATAGCCATTACCTGTGATAACAGCCCATTTTCCATTGCTCATCATCGCAACCGTTGGTCGACTATAACTATAACCAAAATCTGCATCATCGGCACTACTAAACTCCCATAACACAAGATCTTCAGCATTCTCTGCTGAACTTGTAAACTGAGAAGGATCAGTGATATCTAATGCAAATATTCCTTTTCCACCAGCTCGCAAACCACCGATTAGTACAGAGTGCCAGTCTCTATTTGCAGCAACACCATCTTTGTCAATGAAAACATCACTCACGATTGGCGTTAAATCGACATAAAATTGATGAGCATAATTTTGACTTGCAAGGTAATGCATTCCAGCATCATCTGCATTAGAAGCAATTATTCCAGGAATATAAGCCAATTTTTCTTGACCCGCATCAGCCCCTGTTAATTCAGCATTAAAACCATGCAGCATACCGTCATTCGCCCCAACATAAGTCATTGGCGTACGATTTGCAGCAGTTACATTTTTAAATTCGGAATAGCTTTTAGCAGAGGTCCCAAATTTGTTGTTTGTACTATAATCGGGCCAATTTAAGGTTGGTGCCTCAACATAGACAGAGGTAGAATTAACAATATCGCCCAGTCTACTTGAACGGGAGCGATAATTAGTAGCACTCGTTCCAACATTATTATCATTATCACCGTAAAGATAATTAATCAGTGCCTCTGCGTCATCATTATCATTCGCACTATTACCATCTCCATCAGCATCGCTTCCTTTATACAAGTCAGCTTTTTGAGCATCACTTAAATTAGCAAAGTTGGCATAGGAAAAGATAACCCCACTTCTTGTATCTGAATCACTATTGTAAGTAAAAATATTTCGATCTGATATATCATCCTCACCCACAACCTCAATATTTGTAGGACTAGCCGAAACCCATGGATTAAAAAGCGTATCAAGTTTTTCTGCTGCATCCCAATTGGCAGAAGATGAAACAACACCAGCCTCTGAAACACTATAGGCTGAAAATGTACTGCTCCAACTAGTATCAAACGTAGCGGTATATAATGCAGTACCGGTACTAAGATCATTGGCATTGAAAGAAACAGAACTCATCGCTGAAGTTTTAGCTGCAATATTTTGCACCACATCGTTAAACACATCGATTAAACCAGCACTACTAGAGGCTGTGTAAAACGAAGTACCACCGGCCGTCGCCATACTTGTTAAAAGAGTACTTCCCGATACTGCACCACCAAAGCCGATAAGATATGTTTCCACTTTATTGGTATATTCATCTCCATTATCATGATCAATATCTGGCCGTAAATCAGTTTCATACATGGCCTGCACAACATCAACCCCATTTGCAGCTGTACTATAATTTTGTAATCTCGAACTAATATTATTATCGGAAGTAGGCTCTCCATCAGTCATTGCAACAATAAAATTTTGCTGACACCAATTTTGAATAACAGTTGTTCCTGAACCAGGTGTTGTTGTATTGGAACCATGTGGCGTGAAAATGTTATTTGCGGAATCGACAACTTCAGTGCCACCGACATCCCCTGCATGTAACGTTAGGTTTCCGGTATAACCAGCCCTATAATACCAACCTAAATCCTGAAGAGATTCGACCAATGGTGTATTACCAGAATGTGTTATATTATTAATTTGGGTTGTCAATGTACTACGTTGGGTTTCTACAGATGCAATATCAACAAGCACCTTTGCACCATCTCCGCTATTATATTGCGCAAGACCAACACGAATATCATCTAAGTCAGCAACTAATGAAGATGCAACTGTATGAGTAACCTGCATACGGGTAAATGTATTGTCTTTCTGCCCCCCAGTAAAACCACCTGTTGCACTATTAAAATACCAATTTAGATAGTGCCCTGTATAGGAAGCGGTCCCATTATTAGCTGGGTGTCTTACACTTGAGCCAGTAAATGCATAAAGGGATGCAGTATAATTAGTATCATTATCAAAACACTTTTTATCAGAACCTGAATTCCCAAATTGATAGTTCTTCTTCCAGCCGCCGCTACCGGTGAGATTAGTGTAATCGCGGTCCTTGGAAAAGTAAGCAGTACCGTTACCGTAATCAGCAACTTTAAGATATACATTTCCACTAAATACATGTCCTGAGTCACAAGTATAGGTATAGTCACTGCTATAGCCTTGATCATAAGGTCCGCTATACCCTTCCGCATACTCAGTTTCTTCCACCACAATATTTTTCATAGAGCCCGAACTATCTAATAGCATCATCATATTCGGTTCAACACTCGAGCCAGCAATTAAAGGAACTTTTGGTAATGTTAACGCAAGCGCAAAAGGTGTGGCAAAAAGTGTTAGAAACAGCTCAGCCAGTAATGTTTTTTTAAATAAATTATTCATATTTGTTCCTTAAAAGTGAAGGATTAAATTAAAAACTTCTACCGTAATAACTCACGACAATACGTTCAGTGTTACCATTATTCCCTAAGGTACGAGATACAATCTTAAAAAGACGAACATCTGCATCTGCTTCCGATGCAGTCGCGTGTGTTTTTATCTCAATTTCATCACTCGTTGTTGCAACAGAGATTAAGCCTAAATCTTCAATAAAGTATTGTGCTACTGTACCTGCCCCTGAAACAACTGTTGTTGCGGAACTGGTCACACCAACATCCCATGTACCAGATGCAAAAAGATTAGTTGGCCCATTACCAGTACTGTAAAGTCCATTCGTACCTGCATCAACAAATGAGCTATTATCTGCAAGAGTTTCAATAAAAGCCTCCGCATCACTCAAACCAGATTCTGCTATTTCAAGAGACACATGCATGTCACGCACTGCTGATGTCATTTTTTCCTGAACCAAAACTGATCGACTGGCAGACAAGACAATCAGAGTTAAAACAAACAATATAATCAAACTAACGACCAGAACTACACCAGATTCTTTTTTACACATAATAATACTGACCTTACTATAAAGTACGATTACGAATATTCACCGTAACCGTATGAGTTCTTTGCAATGAGACTGCCGAAGTATCACTACCGCTATCACTCACAAGTTGTACACGAACAAAAAGCACATTCCCCATCACGGTAACTCCATCAGCATTCGATACTGTATCTGCAGAACCATCGTTAGTTGTATCTTCGCCGTAGAGCAACTGTAAGTCATTGACACCTCTAACAAGCTCAGTAACAGAGCCATTTTCACTTATATATAATGAATTAGTTCCCTCTCCATTTATTCCAATAAAATAAATTTTAATATAAGGAATTAACACTTGAGCATCAATTCCATAAGTATTTGATAACGCAGAGGCATGGCTAATTGTTCCATCAACTATTGATGTATTAGTTAAAGTATCCGCACCTTCACAATCAACAATCAATAATACATCTCCCGTAGCAATACCACTGCCCGCAGTAAATGAAATGCCAGCAGAAGCTGATACCATTGCAGCAGCTATTTTTGCATCAGGAAACCCAGTGGAACCTCTTAATGTTAGCGTATCTGTGCCACTTTTTACTGAAATACCGCCAATTTGTGTTGCTGAAGTATAATTTTCGACACCCAGCACCCCTTGTTGTCCAGTCGGCACAACAACTGAGGCGTTACCCTCTAAATTTTTGATTAAGCTAGTATCGTGAATACATCCCCAAAAATCTGCAGACCGAATATCCCGCGTTAATATTTCCGTCGACATACGGCCACTTTCTTGAACTCGAGAAAATGCATTTTGTGTATTTAGGCCCTGTACATTGGCTGTGAATATTTGTAGTACAGCGAACATCACAAGCAACCCAAGCGGTATAGCTATCATTAATTCAATTAATGTAAACCCATCTTGGTAACGTAAATTTAATTTATTTTTTATATTACTACCCATATCTCTCTCTAATACAAAATGTGAAAACAGCAGAATTTTATCTTGCCTCACCATTTTAACTTAGCTCTATAGTTGAATCGTTAAAGTTAATCTGGAATTGCTTATTACGCCCCCAGTATTATCACGATCTTGTTCGTCCCAGGTTACCTGAATATCATAAACACCTGTACCAACACTTCCACTAACAATTCCCTCTCCACTTGGTAAACCACCAGAAAGAACACTTGCCCCTAGTTGCTGGGCCCATTCGAAGCTATCTAATTGAGCCATATCAGATGTACCACAACTGCTGCCCATACAAGTAGGGGCACTTGCAGAAACAGTTTTAAGTGCAACATAATCACCGGCAGAAACACCCACCGGATTAGAACGCATTCGTTCTGCCATATCATATGCATAAGATACTGCTAAGGAACGAAATTGAGAATTATTTATGTTCTTTGAGCTATTGATCTGCATTGCAGCTAAACCAAGCAATCCTATCGCCATAATAAATAAGGTAACTAAAATTTCAATTAACGAAGTGCCTTTTTGAAACTTAGAAAATACAATTTTAGTTATTTTTAATTTCCGTTTGGTTTTAAGTACAATCATTTTTTTCCTCTACGTAAACAGCACCTGAAACTAAAATAGTAATAGTTCGCCCTGTTTCTCCTGTCCTATCGTCACAAAGCGTAAATACATCACCAGGAGAAGCTTCACCTAACGCACTGAAAACTATAGAAGTATTCGTACTATTTATTTGACTACCATTACTGAATGCATCCCACAAACGCAGCTCTTCTCCTGCATCTAAAGTATCATCACCATCGGTATCAACCCACACAACAACGCCACCACTCCAGCTTGTAGGAGCGGTAACTATGCGTTGGCTCAAAATAATATTATCTCCGCGTTTTACTGCTTCCATCCGAGCATAATTTAATGCTACAACAATATCATTGCTGTTAGATCTTATGGCACTATTGCGTATCAACTCATTAAAACTGGGCACACCAATGCCTAAGACAATTGCCATAATGGCGATTGAAACCAACAACTCAACAACGGTGAAACCTGAACTTTTCATATACATCTCAAAAAAACCAAACAATCTACAATAGTAATATATTACTCATTAAAGAATGCACAATGTTAATTAAATATGGAAGAAGATCACAAGATAATTAAATATCGTATAAAATACAAGCTTTTGATTTCTCAGTAGAGAAACCTGAGCCATAGTTCACATTAAAAATTTTGCAATAAAAAAGGTGCATAAAGCACCTTTTTTTATTAGAGAAAGGAAATTATTAGGTTAAATACTATCAAGTGCCGCATTTAATGTTTCACTCGGACGCATTGCAATCGCCATTTTAATGGGGTCGGTATGGAAATAACCACCCAGATCCATTTTACTGCCCTGTGCATCATTTAACTCTTTTACGATAACCGCTTCGTTATCAGCCAATGTTTTAGCTAACGGTGCAAATTGAGCCTGTAACTCAGCATCTTTTGTTTGTGTCGCTAGCGCTTCAGCCCAGTACATTGCAAGGTAGAAGTGACTACCACGGTTATCTAGTTCATTGACTTTACGTGAAGGCGACTTGTCTTCTTTCAGGAATTTACTGTTTGCAACATTGAGTGCTTCAGCCATAACAACGGCTTTTTCATTAGCCGTTTTTTCGGCAATATCTTCAATAGAAACGGCTAACGCTAAAAACTCACCCAATGAATCCCAACGTAGATGGCCTTCTTCGACAAATTGTTGAACATGTTTTGGTGCAGAACCACCAGCGCCTGTTTCAAATAGACCACCACCAGCAAGTAGAGGAACGATTGACAGCATTTTTGCACTGGTACCTAATTCTAAAATTGGGAATAAATCAGTAAGGTAATCACGTAATACATTACCGGTCACAGAAATAGTGTTTTTACCTTCTTTAACACGTTGCAATGTATATTTAATGGCTTCATTTGGTTCAAGTATCTGGATATCTAAACCAACCGTATCATGATCTTTTAAGTAGGTTTTCACTTTAGTGATCAAGTTTGCATCGTGTGCTCTATTTTCATCTAACCAGAAAATAGCAGGTTGGCCTGTCGCTCTTGCACGGCTAACGGCTAAACGTACCCAATCACGAATTGGCACATCTTTGGCCTGACACATACGCCAAATATCTCCTTGTTTAACAAGGTGCTCCATTAATACATTGCCAGCTTGATCGATGACTTTTACGATACCATGTGCTGCGATTTGGAAGGTTTTATCGTGCGACCCATACTCTTCTGCTTTCTGTGCCATCAGGCCAACATTCGACACATTTCCCATTGTCGAAGGATCAAATGCACCATTTTCACGGCAGAAGTTAATAGTTTCTTGATAAATGCCGGCATAACAACGATCTGGAATCAACGCTTTAGTATCTTCAAGCTCACCTTCTGCATTCCACATTTGACCACTTGAACGGATCATTGCAGGCATTGACGCATCGATAATGACATCACTTGGTACATGTAAATTAGTAATGCCTTTATCAGAATCAACCATCGCTAATGACGGACGCACGGCATAAACGGCTTGAATATCAGCTAAAATTTTCTCTTTCTGTTCTTCAGGAAGCGTCGCAATTTTTGCATAAACATCCCCTAAACCATTACGTTGGTCAACACCCAGCTCAGCAAATAGATCTGCATATTTAGCAAATACATCTTTAAAGTAAACGGTCACTGCATGGCCAAACATAATGGGATCAGAAACTTTCATCATGGTTGCTTTAAGGTGTAAAGACAGCATGATATTGTTTTCTTTTGCATCTTGCATTTGCGTTTCAAAAAAATCACGCAATGCTTCGCAACTCATTATAGAAGCATCAATTACTTCATCTTTTAATACTGGCGTTGATGCTTTTAATACGGTCACTTCACCTGAATCGGCGGTGAATTCAATTTTAACATCATCATCTTGAGTCAAAATAACTGATTGTTCGCTGCCATAAAAATCCCCTTCTTGCATATTAGCAACGTGAGAACGAGACTCCTTAGACCAAGCCCCCATTCGATGAGGATTATCTTGTGCATATTGTTTAACAGCATCAGCAACACGACGGTCAGAGTTACCTTCACGAAGAACAGGGTTTACAGCACTGCCCAATACTTTTGCGTAACGTGATTGAATGTCTTTTTGTTGATCAGTTTGTGCATCTTCAGGGTAAGCAGGAATATCGTATCCATGCGCTTGAAGCTCTTTAATAGCTGCTTGTAATTGTGGAAGTGATGCACTTACATTGGGTAATTTGATAATATTTGCTTCAGGTGTTTTTGCAAGCGCACCTAATTCAGCTAATGCATCCGGAATTTTTTGTTCTTCGGTTAAGTTATCCGGGAAATTAGCAATAATACGACCCGCTAAAGAAATATCTCTTGTCTCGACACTAATACCAGCAGCTTGGGTAAAAGCATTAACAATAGGAAGCAGTGAATGTGTTGCTAACGCTGGTGCTTCATCCGTTTGTGTATAAATAATCTTTGCAGATTTATCAGTCATATCATTTCCTTTAACTACGGTTAATAATTTCAATTGGCACAAAAGCACACGGCACCTCAAATAAATCAACATTTGAAGAGTGAAATTTTTATGCCATCAAAAAATGAGATCTTTATCATAGCGAAAACTGTTAAATAGTCCAATTAGATGCATATTTACGCACTAAAAGTTGCTACCAGGACACTATTTGGTCATAAAATAAACAGAATAATATCATTTGTAATAATAATATTCTGATACAATTATCCTCCGATATTTCTATTACGGGTAGTACAGTGTTTAAAAAAAATAATAATACCTTTAAAAAAAATCAGGTAAATAAACAAAAAACCTATAAAAAAACACAACCTAAAGCTAAGCCGACAATATCTAGTGGCCCACAAAAAATTATCCTATTCAATAAGCCTTTTAATGTCCTCAGTCAGTTTACCGATGAAAATAATGGCGAAAACAGTCGTCAAACACTTAAAGATTTTATTGATGTACCCGATGTGTATGCCGCTGGCCGACTCGATAGAGATAGCGAAGGTTTACTGCTATTAACCAATGACGGTAAACTACAAGCTAAAATCACGCAGCCAGGTAAGAAAACAACGAAAACCTATTGGGTACAAGTAGAAGGTTCCCCCGATGAACAACACCTTCAGCAACTTCGAGATGGCGTACAATTAAAAGACGGATTAACCCTTCCCGCCAAAGTTGAGATAATCACAGCTCCCAATATTTGGCCTCGTACGCCACCAATCCGTGAACGTGCAAATATTCCAACAACGTGGTTAAGCATTACCATCATTGAAGGCCGTAATCGTCAGGTTCGTCGGATGACGGCTAATATAGGCTTTCCAACGCTACGTTTAATTCGTTATCGCATTGGAAGCTGGACCATCGATGGTATTGAAAACGGTCATTATAAATTGCTCTAATTCAATACTATCTCCTATCCACTGATTCGGTATTTTTTATCGAAAACACAACAGAATAACAGCGATATTTAAGATAAATAGCACACTTACTTTCTATTATTTTACCAACCCATTCATTGTTAGGAACAATTGTTTAAAGCGATTCAATCACGTTATAATCGATTAATATATTATTGTTCCTTTATGACAAGCCGAGTAAAGAATGGAAGTAGAATTACTAGAAATTCAAGATTTTATCAGTCAATACCCTCCCTTTGATCAACTACCCGAAGAAGCGTTAATTGAACTTGCACAAAATATAGAAATATCCTATCACCGAGCAGATTCAATTATTATCAATCTTAATGATATGATTCATGATCTCTATATTATTCGCAGTGGCGTTGTTGAATTATTTCGACGTAATGGAGAGCTATATAACCGCCTTGATCAAGGCATGTTATTTGGCCAAATGGGATTACTCACCAATAATAAAGTTCGCTTCCCTGCAACGGCAAAAAGAGATTCACTCTTATATTGTATTCCCGAATCTATTTTTAGTGACTTCTGCGAACGTTATGAAGTTTTTGCTGATTATGTCGAAGCGGAAGATAGCATCCGATTAAAACAGGCGTTTGAAAGTAAAGATGACGCGAATAGTCTCACAACTTCCAAAGTCACGACTTTGCTGACCCGTGAACCGGTGATATTTACGAACAATACATCTATTCAATCCGTTGCTAAAATACTCACTGAAGAAAATGTGTCGGCTGCATTAATTACAGATCCTGATATGGAAGATGGCCATGGTGGTAGTTTTGTTGGCATCATAACTGAAAGAGATCTGTGCGCTAAGGTCATTGCCGAAGGAGTAGACATCAACAGCCCCGTTTCTGACGTAATGTCGAATGAATTAATGTCATTAGATCATAACGCCTATATTTTTGAAGCCATGCTTCTAATGCTGCGATATAACGTGCATCATTTACCCATTTTAAAAAATAAACAACCGATTGGTCTGCTCGAAGTCGCTGATATCATTCGATACGAATCCCAAAATAGCTTGTTGTTTGTTAGCAGTATCTTTCAACAACATACGCCCGAAGATTTAGTACTACTTTCACCTGAACTCAAAAATTGCTTTGTTCGTATGGTCAATGAAGATGCAAACTCTCATATGATTGGCAGGGCCATGTCAGAAATAGGACGAAGTTTTAAACAGCGTTTATTAGAATTAGCAGAAGAAAAATTGGGGCCGCCCCCTATCCCCTACTGCTTTTTAGCACTTGGTTCGATGGCACGCGACGAACAACTAATTGTCACCGATCAAGATAACGCCATTATTCTTGATAATAGTTATGACGAAGCTAAACATGGTGAATACTTTACTGAACTAGCCAAATTTGTATGCGATGGGTTGGCAGCCTGTGGATACAGTTACTGTACCGGCAAAATTATGGCGACAACACCAGAATTTCGTAAAACGCAATCCCAGTGGGAAGATTGTTTTGCAGACTGGATTGATAACCCCAACCCCAAAGCGCTATTAAACTGTTCTATTTTCTTTGATTTAAGCGGGGTATACGGGCGTATCAAATGGGCAGAACAACTTAATGCTTTTATTATTCGTCGCGCTAAAAAGAATAACCGTTTTCTTGCCTGCTTAGCACGTAATGCACTAAACCGAACACCACCGCTCGGATTCTTTAAAGATTTTGTGATGGAAAAAGACGGTCGCCACAACAACTCAATTAACTTAAAACGTAGAGGTACTGCGCCTCTTGCAGATTTAATTCGTGTTCATGCCCTTGCCATTGGCTCAACATCACAAAATTCATTCCAACGTTTAGCTGATATTATAGAAGCAGGCATTTTACCTAAATCAAAAGGTGAAGACTTAAAACACGCAATGGAATTAATTTCTTTAGTCCGTATTCGTCATCAAGCTTTGGATATTGAATCGGAAATTGAACCCGATAATAATATCGAACCAGAAAATATGTCTGATTTAGAACGCCGCAATCTTAAAGATGCTTTCTTAGTGTTGAGCAATGCACAAAACTTTTTAAAATATCGTTATACCGCTAACAAGTTTTAGGAACTAACAATGCACCGATTAACCAATCAAGAAATCTTAAACTGGCAAGCATTTTTAAAGCTAAAGGCAGATGAAAGTAAAGATTCGCGCCTGCAAAACTTTTATCGTACCGGCACTTATTCAAACGGTACTCAACTAAAAGATATTGAATTCGTTGCATTAGACTTTGAAACAACCGGGCTTGATTCTGAGCAAAATAGTATCATTAGTATCGGATTAGTCCCCTTTAATCTCAATCGGATTTTTTGCAAACAGGCAAAAAGCTGGTATATCAACCCACAGGATAATTTAAAGGAAAATACCGTTATTATTCATGGGATAACCCATTCAGATTTAAAAGGAGCACCGGACTTAAAACGGATTCTTGAACAACTGTTAGATGAACTTGCAGGTAAAGTCGTCGTCGTTCATTATCGACGGATTGAACGAGACTTTTTTGACAGCAATCTTCGCGCCTTGATCAATGAAGGGATTATTTTCCCGTTGATCGACACGATGCAAATTGAATGTAATTTAGAACGAGCAAAAACACGTGGCATTATTAACTGGCTATTAAGAAAGAAAATGCAGTCAATTCGACTTGCTAATAGTCGTCTACGTTATAATCTACCCACTTACTCACCACACGATGCATTGACCGATGCGATTGCAACCGCAGAACTACTGCAAGCACAAATTAGGTATCACTATAAACCAGAAACCCCTATTCAAAATTTATGGCTATAATACCAATTCCTCTAATTATCGACTCATTCATTTTTCTTACGCCTAAATAAAACATTGAATTAACCGAGCTGATATAACAAATTTAACGTATTAAGCCTAACTTTCTAAAGGTAATAAAAAAGCCGAACGATTTTAAATGTTCGGCTTCTTAGTGTTAATCTTTGTAAAAATGTTGACTAACTTTGATGTTTCTCTGTTCTCATACCCATTATTAAGCTAACACACATAATCAACAAAATAATAGTAAAGGGTAATCCAGTCGAAATCGCACCTGCTTGCAATGCTTGAATGGCGTCAGTTCCTCCCACCCAAAGTAATACAGCAGCAATAGCCCCTTCGATGGAGGCCCAAAAGATACGCTGAGGGATAGGTGCGTCTACTTTACCACCAGCCGTAATACTGTCGATAACCAATGAACCAGAATCTGACGAAGTAATAAAGAACACTAATACTAATAATACAGCTAGCATTGATAAAATATTACCTAAAGGTAAAGCATCAAACATTTGGAACATAGCAAGTGGTACTTCCGTTAACCCTTCGGAACCTAAAATACCTACTTTATCAATTACTTGCTCAATAGCAACACCGCCAAATACAGACATCCAAAGAATAGTAACCAGTGTTGGTATGATTAATACGGCGGTTAGAAACTCACGCACTGTTCTACCACGAGAAATACGTGCAATAAACATCCCGACAAATGGAGACCATGAAATCCACCATGCCCAGTAAAATACTGTCCAACCATGCATCCAAGCTTCATCTTCACGACCTACCGGATTACTTAATGGGATAATATTTTCGATATAGCCCATCACAGTTGTTGGAATAGTCCCCATTGAAATAGCAAAGGTCACTAAGGCAACAAAAACGACCAAAGCAAGGGCTAATAACATATTAATGTTACTAATTAGTTTAACACCACCATCAATACCACGAACAACTGAAACAACTGCTAGCATAGTGACGCCTACAATAATCACAATTTGTAATGTCAGCGAAGCATCAATACCAAACACATGATGGAAGCCACTTGCCGCCTGTTGTGCTCCGAGTCCTAATGACGTTGCTAACCCAAATAAGGTTGCTAAAACAGCCAAAATATCAACTACATGTCCCGGCCATCCCCAAGTACGATCACCTAAAATAGGATAAAAAATCGAACGAATCGAAAGTGGCAACCCTTTGTTAAATGAGAAAAATGCTAATGACAGCGCAACTACACCATAAATAGCCCATGGGTGTAACCCCCAATGAAACATCGTTGCCCCTAAGGCAAGTTTTGCCGCTTCAGGTGTATTTGCGGTAACATTTAATGGTGTTTCATACCATCCTGTAAAATAAGCAACGGGTTCTGCAACGCCCCAAAACATTAAACCAATACCCATTCCTGCTGCAAATAGCATCGCTAACCATGAAGGCGTTGAATAATCAGAGATTGCATCATCGCCACCTAAGCGAATTTTTCCATAAGGCGACACCACTAATGCCAAACAAAAAACAACAAATATATTCGCTGACCACATGAATAAGCTGTCAAAGGAACCAATAATTTGCCATTTCAAACCATCTAAAAATGCCTTGGATGTAGCGGGATCAATCACCAAAATGGCAATTAAAAAGAGACCAACTAACCCTGCACTAATACCAAATACAGGGTTATGTACATCAAACCCCCATTTCTGAATATTATCTTGTCCCACGGTATAATCGGTATTATCTATACTGTATTTATCTTTATTTAAATTCATTAACCCTCAATTAGAGCAACGGCTCTGTTTTTATAAATATGCTTAATATTATGCACGATGGATCTTAACAAAATTAACCTACCGATAAAACCATTGGCTCTCTTAACCTTCTATCACCGATTAGGAAATGGTTAAAATAGCAAGACATTCAAAAGGACGTACTATCCGTGAATTCTTGTTTGCGGTTATTGTTGTACCTACATTAATAACAATTATTTGGATGTTTTTTAGTAGTATCCCTTTAGATCAGTTGGCCAATAAAGTCGGTAAATTGGGTACAAATGGATTAACAGATATTTCATTAACATTATGTCATGTTTACGACGCACTGCATTGTCCTTCATAATCCTACTATTACTAAAGTGCGTTAGCCTAATAAAGGGCTTAAATAGCGAATACCCTCCGTATAAAAAATAAGTAATAAAGATGGCTGCAGAAACTTACAGCCCATCTTTAATCAGCAATGCATTTATGTTCATTATTAATCAAGCAATTAACCGACTCCTTTTACTTATTCCTTTGAAATAAACGGGAGTTTTAAAAGCAAAAAATCCCTTCAAAAATCCCCCTGCTTTCTTGTTCAAGTTCTGTTAAAATCACGCATCAAATTAGTAGGAGACCTTTCATGACAAACAATAGCCAAATTAAAGTAATCGTCGGTATGTCCGGCGGTGTTGATTCATCCGTATCCGCTTACCTATTAAAGCAACAGGGATATCAGGTTGAAGGGCTATTCATGAAGAACTGGGAAGAAGACGATAATGACGAATATTGTTCTGCTGCCGAAGACCTTAAAGATGCACAGGATGTATGTGATAAATTAGGCATTGAATTGCACACTATTAATTTTGCTGCTGAATACTGGGATAATGTATTTGAACATTTCCTTGAAGAATATAAAGCAGGTCGCACTCCCAATCCGGATATTATGTGCAATAAAGAAATTAAATTTAAAGCGTTCTTAGAATTTGCTGCGGAAGATTTAGGGGCCGATTACATTGCAACGGGTCACTATGTTCGTCGCGGAGAAAATGATGGTCATGTTCAGTTATTGCGAGGCCTTGATAGCAATAAAGACCAAAGCTATTTCTTATATGCTGTCGGTGAACAACAAATAGCCAAAACATTGTTCCCAGTTGGCGAATTAGAAAAACCAGAAGTACGCCGTATTGCTGAAGAACAAGATCTCGTCACTTTCAATAAAAAAGATAGTACCGGTATTTGTTTTATCGGTGAACGTAAATTCACTGAATTTTTACAACATTATTTACCCGCTCAACCAGGTGATATTGTGACCCCGACAGGTGAAGTGATTGGCCAACATCAAGGCTTGATGTATCACACACTGGGACAACGTAAAGGGCTAGGTATTGGAGGTTTACAAAACTCAGGTGAAGAGCCTTGGTATGTTGTTGGCAAAGATATGGATAATAACCGTTTATTAGTGGCTCAAGGTGCCGACCACCCTGCACTATTTTCCTATGGATTAATCGCGAAAAAATGTGATTGGGTTGATCGTCAAGCCAAAACAGAAAGCTTTAAATGTACAGTCAAAACACGTTATCGTCAGCAAGATATCAACTGCACGGTCACTCCGATTGACGATGACACCTTAAAAGTAATTTTTGAGCAACCACAGGCAGCGGTAACACCGGGACAATCGGCTGTTTTTTATCAAGGTGATGTCTGTCTAGGTGGTGCCATCATCGATCAGCATTTACAACAAGCACTGTCATAAAATAATAAAGAGAGAGTGACTATGTCATACCACGATTTACCCTCTAGATGTATCGCATTTGCTGGCATGTGCCAGGCAGCTTATCTAGTCGACCAACTTTCAAGAACTGGCTCAACGGGCGATCAAACAGCCTTTGAAGCTTCTTTACATTCAATTATGCGCACAGAAAGTGACTCTCCTTTAGATGTTTTTGGTGGGTATTCTTCGTTAAGTGTTGGCTTTAACAGTATGCTTGAACAGCTTGGTAATAAAGATCAAAAGCGCAACATGCAAATTACCAAATATTTAATTGGCATGATCATGCTTGAAAAAAAATTAAGTAAAAATCCTGGCACATTAAACCTCTTAAGTGAGCGAATTAATCAGGTTCAACGTCAATTAGCGCACTTTGAAATCAACGATAATAATGTACTAAGCAATTTAGATGCGATCTACAAAGAACTGATCAGCCCGCTTGGCCCAAGAATTCAAGTTAACGGCAATCCTACTTGCTTACAGCAGGAACAAACACAACATAAAATTCGAGCATTATTGCTTGCCGGCGTTCGCGCAACGGTTTTATGGCGTCAACTAGGTGGAACACGCACACAGTTAATTTTATCTCGCAAAGCGATGATTCACCAAGTTAACCAAGATTTACGCCGAATTTAAATTTACACATTGGATAATTCTTTTAAACAACCTACTTACTTTATTTAGGAGCAACAAATGGAACTTTCAGGATTAACAGCTGTATCACCCGTTGACGGCCGTTACGGTAGCAAAACAGCATTGTTACGCGATATTTTTAGTGAATTTGGCCTGATCAAATTCCGCGTACAAGTTGAAGTACGCTGGCTACAAAAACTTGCTGCAACAGCGGGTATTGCAGAAGTTCCTGCATTTTCTGATACAGCAAATGCGCATCTTGATGCAATTGTGACCAATTTCAGTGAACAGGATGCGGCACGTGTAAAAACAATCGAATCAACCACTAATCACGATGTAAAAGCCGTTGAATATTTCTTAAAAGAAAAAGTTGCAGACGTTCCTGAATTAAATGCTATTTCTGAATTTATCCATTTTGCTTGTACCTCAGAAGACATCAATAACCTATCCCATGCATTAATGTTAGGCACGGCTAAAACCGATGTTATCCTGCCTTACTGCAATAAAATCGTCGATGCACTTAAAGAATTGGCAAAAGAATATAAAGCAATGCCGATGATGTCTCGCACACATGGTCAACCCGCTTCACCAACAACGCTAGGTAAAGAGATGGCGAACGTTGCAGTACGTTTACAACGCCAAGTAAAACAAATTGAAGCGACTGAAATTCTCGGTAAAATTAATGGTGCAGTAGGTAATTATAATGCGCACATCAGTGCATACCCAGAATTGAATTGGCAAGGTTTTGCAGAAGAATTTGTGACCAGTCTAGGAGTAACATTCAATCCTTACACAACACAAATCGAACCTCACGATTACATCGCTGAATTATTTGATGCAGTAGCACGATTCAATACGATTCTATTAGATTTTGATCGTGATATCTGGGGCTACATCTGCCTTGGTCACTTTAAACAAAAAACCATCGCGGGTGAAATTGGTTCTTCTACCATGCCGCATAAAGTGAACCCAATTGACTTTGAAAACTCCGAAGGTAATCTTGGTTTAGCCAATGCAATCTTTGATCATTTAGCAGCAAAACTTCCCGTTTCTCGCTGGCAGCGTGACTTAACAGACTCAACCGTATTGCGTAACCTTGGTGTTGCTATCGGTTATTCTGTTATTGCCTATGAGTCAAGCTTAAAAGGTATTAGCAAGCTTGAAGCGAACGAAGCAAACATGCTTAAGGATTTAGATAATAACTGGGAAGTATTGGCAGAGCCGATTCAAACGGTTATGCGTCGTTACGGTATCGAAAAACCATACGAAAAACTAAAAGAGCTAACTCGTGGTAAACGCGTTGATGGCCCAGGTATGGCTGCATTTATCGATACACTAGATTTAACCGATGCAGTAAAAGCACAACTTAAAGCCATGACACCCGCTAACTACATTGGTCAAGCAATTGACTTAGTTGAAAAGCTCGTCGATTAAATCAAGCACTCAAATATACCTAGGCAGCCTAATGGTTGCCTTTTTTATAGCGTTTCAGATAAAGCAGCATCGGCTGAAGTGCGCTATAACAGGCAATCCCAAAAGAACAAATTAAAATCGACACCACCATTTGTAAACTCACTTGCTGCTGTAAAAATACCATCGCTAACAACACTGAGACAATCGGCACTAATGCCATAATCGTCGACGCGGATACCGCACCTAATTTATTAATTGAGTAACTCATACAAAATAAGGCACATATACTAACCACAATTCCCTGATAAACACCTTGTAAAACAATCTCACTGACTGGAGCATGACCAAGGTGAGTCGGTAAGAAAAACCAAATAGGTGTAAAAAATATTGCATTGATAATGGGCACGGCCATCATAATGACTTTTATATCAATGCGCCAAATTTTCATTGAAACAGAGTAAAAAGCAATAAAAAAGGTTGCAATAAATAGCCACAAAAAGGCACTTAATGTCGCACCTCCAGAGCTAGTAAACAACAAAAAATTTGCTAGTAGAATTAATAACACACCGACATATTGCGTTGAAGTTAATCGGTTCCTTTTCCATACAAAAATAATAACGGCGCACATCAAAGGCAATAATCCATTAATGATAACCCCCGTATTCGCAGCATCTGACAGCAATAAACCAATTAAACTGGCGCAAACATAAAAAGTACCACTGCATAAACTAGCAGTGATAATAGGCAATGTGAAAAGCGGCTTAAGTGATATTTTATTAAAAATGGAATAAAGAAAAACAACCAGCGCTGCGGTTAAAAAGCGAATTCCAGTTACATCCCACACCGTCAATGCGTGGGATAATCCCCATTTTGAAATGATAATCCAACCAGACCAAATCACCACCACAGCAAGTCCAGCTAACACACCCGATACTTTGTCTACGTTATTTCCTTTAACCATTTCAACTTCCCGATGTAGTGATACTTTTGTGTCTATCCCATTCACAATACTTACCAACTAGGTACAAAGCAATATTTAAAAGATCACAGTATTGGTGGACTCGGCTATCCGCCTGCTAGCGGAGCTGTTACACTCTTAATACTTTCGATAAGCACTAATAAAGGTCAATCATCATGTTCGAACTCAATTTAGATATAAGCGACTTCCTCGAAAACTACTGGCAGAAAAAACCATTGGTCATTAAAAATGGATTTAGTCATTTTGAAGATCCAATTATGCCCGATGAAATAGCCGGACTAGCGATGGAAGAAGAGGTTGAGAGTCGACTCGTCTATAAAAAAGATGCGCAATGGCATGCTGAGTTAGGTCCTTTTAAAAGCTTTGAACAATTGGAAAAAGAAAATACAAGCTTATTAATTCAAGCCCTTGATCATTGGCACAGCGACGCACAGGAACTAGTTCGCCCTTTTAGGTTTTTGCCAAACTGGCGCATCGATGACCTCATGATCAGTTATTCCACCAAAGGTGGCGGTGTTGGCCCTCATATTGATAATTATGATGTATTTATTACTCAAGGATTAGGCAAACGTCATTGGCGTGTTGGTGCACAGGAAAAATTGCGTGAATTTAGTGCTAATAATGCACTTAAACATTGTGAAGCATTTAATGCAATTATAGATGTGGAACTTGAACCGGGTGATATTTTATATATTCCAAGCGGTTATCCACATGAAGGCTACGCAGTGGAGCCTTCTATGAATTATAGTGTTGGTTTTCGGGCACCCGATCAAAATGATCTATTAAGTAGCTTTGCCGATTATTGCCTTGATACAACCGAAGAAGTGCCACGTTATAATGATATTGATATGCAGGTACGTGAAAAACCAGGACAAATTGAAACACCTGAACTCAACGAATTACATCGTATTATGCTCGCAAAATGTGAAACACCGGAAAGTTTAATCCCTTGGTTTGGCTGCATGATTAGCGAAGCCAAACATGAACTTGATATTGCAGAGATAGATCCGCCCCATACAGAACAAGAAGTACAAAGTCTGTTTAATGATGGTGCTGAATTTATTCGCCTTGGTGGGCTACGCGCAGTTTATTTCGCTACTGCTCCTGACTTATTATTTATTAATGGTGAACAATTTAATTGTGAGGGGTTTACTGAATTTGGGCATTACCTTTGCGATCAAGATGAAATAGGCAGTGAAGCAATTGAGTTATTTGATGATAATCCTGATGCTTTAGCACTATTCACTAAACTTGTGAATAAAGGCTATTGGTACGTTATTTAAGTGAGGAGTATGACTCCCCACTCTTGATTTTAATAAGCTAGACTATGCAGGTAGCGCAACGCCCTGCTCTTTCATTCTTGCAATTTTATAACGTAAAGTACGTGGACTGATACCTAATAACTCAGCAACATCTTTGCGTTTTCCTCGACAACTTTGTAAGGCTTCTAAAATTATTTTCTGCTCTTGTTCTTTTAAGCCTTTACCCAGTGCCGCCACATCACTTTCAGCGCCTTCATTTTTAATACTTTCATCAGTACTATTAGTCATCGCAATACTTTCAGGCTCATGTTGCGTACTGACTTCGGACTGTTCATCATCACAAATATGCTCAAATTGACCATCTTCCAATATCAGTGACGATTTATCGACAGTTTCACCATCGGATAAAATAAGGGCACGCTGCATAACATTATCAAGTTCGCGCACATTTCCGGGCCAAGTGTAATTTAATAATAATTGTTTAGCTGCATCGGTTAAAATTGGGACGGCTTGAGATTGGTCAAGCGCATGGCGCATTAATAAATGTTCAGATAGCGGTAAAATATCACCACGACGCTTGGCTAGCGGCAACCACTGTAAAGGAAAAACATTAAGACGGTAATAAAGATCTTCACGAAAGTCGCCTTTATCAACGGCCTTTTTAATATCTCGGTTACTGGTTGCAATTACACGAATATTTAATTTGATCGTTTTACGTGATCCTAAACGCTCTACTTCTCGCTCTTGCAAAACACGCAGTAATTTAACCTGCAATTCCAAAGGCATTTCTGTAATTTCATCTAATAAAATTGTTCCATTTTGAGCTTGTTCAAATTTCCCCGAGCAAGCTTGGACAGCCCCCGTAAAAGCGCCTTTTTCATAGCCAAATAAAGTTGCTTCTAACATCGTTTCAGGAATAGCCGCACAATTAATTGCAACAAATTCATGGTCGCTTCGCGGTGATTTATCATGCAAATAACGTGATAAAACTTCTTTCCCCGATCCACTTGGGCCAGTGATCATAACTGAAGCATCACTATTAGCGACTTTTTCAGCCATTTTAAATAATTTTTCAGTATTTGGATCACCGTAAATAGGTGTGCGCGATTCCACTTTATTAACTGGCGCATAACGACTCACTTGATTCAGCAACACTTCAGGGGAGAAAGGCTTTGCTAAATAGTCTATCGCCCCATCGCGCATTGCATTGACCGCATCATCAATCGTTGCATAGGCGGTCATTAATAATACTGGAAGGGTTGGATATTTTTCTTTGAGGGTTTGCAATAAATTCAAACCAGACATGCCCCCCATTTGAATATCGCTAATAACAAGATCAAACTTATGCTTATTTAAGGCAACTAAAGCTGCCTCGCCACTATCGACTTCCGAACAGTGATATCCCGCAAGTAGTAATGTATCAACTAATGCTTCTCTTAATCCCGAATCATCTTCAACAACTAATAATTTACCTTGCGACATATTAACCTCCCACAACTTGATTAAATTGCGAATTATCCGTTACCACATAGCGTGATTCACCAACACGATGTAAAGGTAAAACCAAGGTGAAACAGCTACCTTTACCAAATTCTGATTTGATTTCCACACTACCTTTATGCGCCTGTGCAATCGACTGTACAACGGCTAAGCCTAACCCAGTACCTTGAGATTTAGTGGTATAGAAGGCTTCCATAACTTTTGCAATATGTTGTTTTTCAATCCCTGGACCATTATCCATAACCGAAATTTCAACTTGGTCTTCACCGCGTCGTAATGCGGTTATATATAAGCGAACACCTTTTCCAGTCGCTTCTACTGCATTAGAAATAAGGTTGGTAATGGCACTTGATAACGCACTTTTATTTGCCATTATTAATAAATCAGGATCCGGTAAACGACACTGCAAATTACCTTCAATTTTAGTCAATAATCCTTCGCTAGCATCCTGTACATACTCCAGCAAATTGACCAGAGAAACTTCTTCCACTATTTTTTGGTCACCACTACGAGCAAATAACAACATATCGTTTACCTGTGTTTCTAAGTCCTGTAAACGATTCATTAACTTGCCCTGAAAACGCGAACGCGCACTTTCGGTTAATGTTCTATTTGCTAAATTAGCACCGTACAACATTGCAGCTGAAAGTGGTGTTCTTATTTGATGAGCAAGAGAGGCAACCATTTTTCCTAAAGATGAGAGACGTTTTAGTTTTGCGACATGCTCTTGTAATTCACGTGTATCGGTTAAATCGGTTAATAAAATAAGTTGCCCAGCACGACCTTCAAGTGATGAAATTGATAATTGAATACGTCGACCATTTTTTAAGGAAACTTCATGGCCATCATCATTTTTAGGCGCGAAGGAACGTCTGATAATTGCACTCCATAGTTGCCCTTCTAATGGCTCTCCGAGTAGGGAAAGTGCAACACAGTTAGCCTGTTCAACGATACCGTTACCATCAATCACAATTAAACCCGATGGCAGCTTGTTATAAAGCTGTTCCATATAGTTTGCTTGCGCACGCAATTGATCAAGTTCACCTGGGAAGCTTTCCTGTTGCAGTTGTAGTGCTTGTTGATTGATAGTATCCATTAGATAGCCTTACTTTATAATTTGTTATTACAAGTTACAAAGCAGCAATCATGCCAATATAAAATACAATTAAATTACAACAACTTATAAATAAAAAGCCATAAATATGACACTTTTAATCAATAAAAAAGCCCGTCATAAAAAATAATGACGGGCTTTTAAAATAGTAACAATAAATAAAATTAACCTTCTTTATTTAAGCCATATTTCTTAATTTTTTCGACTAAAGTTGTTCGACGCATTGACAATAATTCGGCAGCATGTGAAACCACACCATCTTGACTGTCTAAAGCTTGACGGATCATTTCGATTTCAAACTCAGTTAATTTATCTTTTAAGTTAATACCTTCTGCTGGTAAATGACCTAGAAATCCAAGTGACTCATCGTAGGCTTCAAATTCAGGCGCGAGTGGAGGGTCTTCAAACATTCCACAAAGGGCATCTCGCTCAGCTAGGGCTTCTTGCTCAGGACTAAAATCAATTTTTTCAACGGTATCTCCTTGATCGTCGAGATAACGGTATTTAATCGGTAAATCAACTAAATCAACTATTTTATTAGCATGTAAAATAAGCAACCTTTCTAATAAATTAGACAACTCGCGTACATTACCAGGCCAATTATGTTTCATTAATGAATCAAGCGCGCGCTGGGTAAAACGTAATGTAGCTTTATGCTCATCCTGTAATCGAGACAGCAATTCTTGTAATAGTAGTGGAATATCTTCTTGACGTTCACGTAGTGCCGGTTTCTCAATAGGAAATACGTTTAAACGATAAAAGAGATCTTCACGAAATTTCCCTTCCTCAATCAAGGTTTCAAGATTTCTATGGGTAGCAGCAACAACGCGTACATCAGCTTCTAAACATTTTGTTCCGCCCACACGTTCAAAAGTTCTTTCCTGTAAAACACGCAGTAACTTTACCTGCATAGGCATTGGCATGTCACCAATTTCATCTAAAAATATTGTTCCACCAGCGGCTAACTCGAAACGACCTTTGCGAGCCGCAAATGCACCGGTAAACGCACCTTTCTCATGACCAAATAATTCACTTTCTAATAATTCGGCAGGAATTGCCCCACAGTTTATTGGAACAAAAGGACCATTTTTACGATTCGACATTTCATGAACGGCACGCGCAGCAACCTCTTTACCTGTTCCCGATTCTCCTAAAATCAACACATTGGCATTACTTTGGGCTACTTGCTCGACCAAATAACGAATTTCTTGAATACGTTTCCCACGACCAACTAATGAGGATAATAAATACTTATTCGTTTTTTTAAATTGTTTACTCGCGTCATTAAAGGTCTGACAATGATGTAACAGCTGCGTAAGCTGCCCTTGAGAAACGGGTAAATCCAACGCACCGATATAATTACTTTCATTGGTATTTAACGTCAGAGAAGTCGTGATAAAAGCAGTATTTGAATACATGGTTAATAAATTGAGTGACTCCGTTTCAGATGAACCACAAATAACACATAAAGGATTAACATGCTGAATACTTTCAGTTAATTCATTACTTGATAGCGACTGACAAGTTTCACCAATAAATTGTAAAACCGTTGATAATGCATTGTATTGAGCTTGATTGATATCAACCAAATAAATTGGAGAACGACATTCCATAACTTTCCACTTATCAAGTTAAAGTAAATTTCACGCGTACGTAAAAGATTATGAAACATATTTTAGAACATAATTTGAAATTTAAAAGGAAAATATGTCAATAAGCTGACAATGACTATATTCTGACATTTGCCATACAATTCCCATTGTTTTTAATGGCATAAAAAATGCATTACTATCAATAAAGTAAAAGACAACATATTTCTTTTTCTTTTCAAAATCAATATAACAAACCATACTTAATATTATTGTGCCAATGGCCTTTAAATATTAAGCATTGATCTAATAATCATTAAATTTAAGAAGTATGTAAGGAATAAATAATATGGCACGCCTCTCTATTCAAAAATATCAAAATACTAATATGGCACATGTCGAACAAGCCGATCCACATACCCTTATATCGTTAATCATGCAGCATATCCTTGGTAACCTAGCAGCTGCTAAAGGTGCAATCGAACGTAAAGAGATTGAAAGTAAAAATAAAATGTTAGGTAAAGTTATCGGTTTATTGGGCGAACTACAAAATAGTCTCGATATGGAAAAAGGCGGTGAACTTTCTGAAAACCTTTATGGACTATACGGTTATATGATTTCACAAGTGACCCAAGCCAATATCAAAAACGATGTCGCTCCATTGGCCGAAGTTGCTGGACTTATTACAGAAATTAAATCTGGTTGGGATGGGATACCACAGGATATTCGCCAACAATATCGCAACAAATAAATGTTGATTTAAGGTTATGCACTTTATGCATGAAATAGAAAATAACAATCATATTGAACAGCAACTTGATGCGTTATTAACACAGCAAAAACAACTTAATATACTGCTCAAGGAAGAGCAGTATGAAGACTTTCTACAGCAACAAATAATACTATCACAACAAATAAAAGAGTTTATGGATAGTCATTCACCGGATTCATTAACGCAAGTATTAAATAAACTTCGACGATTAGAGGAAAAAACAACGGCATTAACAATACAAGCGGAAAGTCATTTCAAACAATTAAAAGACAAATCGCTATTACAACAACGTAATAAAAATAGACTCAAAGCTTATAAGTAACGTTATTCTCGTGTATAACCAGGCAGTGCGTCTAGCGCACCTTTTAAGTATGTCATTGTATTACCCAATCCAGATACAGCAGCATCCATCGCATTAAAGTCTTTATAAAGCCGAGCTTCTAGTTTATCGGTTCGGTAGGTTAAATTTTCTTGTTTTTTCTCTAATTCTTCAATGCTTTTATAAAGTGAATCAATTTTACCGTCAATAATACCTTCACTTAAATCAACATCACCGCTGTTGGCTGTAATACTTTTATCAATGATACTGCCTAACAATTTATTCATAACAACAGACATACCTTCGCCATATGCAACATTACCACGAGCGCCTAGATCACCGCCTTCAACTAATAACTTAATCCCCGTTGAATCTCCACTTCGAGACAATAAAAATTGACCATCCCCCACACCATCAACGCCGGCTATTTTACCTTTAACATCCAATCCCCTTGAACCGGATTGAACACCAATACCAAGATCACTTAAAAACTCTTCATCAACATTTGTAAAACCAACACTGGAACTTGAACCATATCGATTTGAAGTAAACGCCAATTTTCCGGCATCGTCAATCACTTTAATCGTGATGCCTTTATTGATAAAGGTTGGGTCGGAATTGATTTTAGATTGAAATTCGGTGGCTAATTCATCAACCGACGCATAGGTACCATGAGATAAAACAATCTCATCGGAGAGAACACCATCCATACGCATTCTAAATGTGTCATTATCATCATTAATGGTCAAATTATTGACTTTCGTCCCAGTTAAAGTTCCCTGCGTGGCTAATTGACTAACTTCAACAGAATATGATCCAGGTTTAGTTAAACTATTGCTTTTATCAAAACCAATAAGTGAGTCACTCGCAACACCCGCAGCGGTAAAAAAGTTCGCCACGCTTTTCATATCATTCTGCATTGCGTTATTGAATTTAAGATTATCTAACTCTAGGGTACCATCACGTGCCGTTAAAATACCAAGATCAGCAAAACTATGTATAGAGCCACCGATATGGTCAACCTGAGCATTTAACACGCCTCGTAAAAGACTTTGTATACTACGAATGGTCGTGTCACCATTAAGAATACCATTTTCAGCACCTTGGCCATTAAATGCAGTTAGCTCATTCATTTTACTAATCATGCTATTGTAATTATCAACAAAACCATTCAGTTGTTCTTCAACTTTACTGGTATCTTTACTGATATTAAGGCTAACTTTCTTACCTGGCTGGGTTTCTCCGTGTAAATTAAGGGTTACACCTTCAATTACATTTGTTATTTCGTTACTAGGACGACTAATCGTAATACCATTCATCACGACTTTTGCATCTTGAGCAGCTGAAGTTTGTTCGCTATTTTTTGTGTCAGCACTATAAATAAAGCTTGATAATCCAGCACTGTCAGTATTATTACCATCATCATCAGTAACCGTTAACTCAATGGCACTTTGCTGTCCAGTTTCCTTACTCGACAATACCAAACGGTAGTCACTGCCATCATTAATAATAGAAGCGCTGACGCTATAATCACCTTCGTTAATCGCATCGCGTAATCCCGTTAAAGAATTATTACTACTGTCTATTGTTATTGTTTCTATCGGTTTATCCGCGTTAACTGAAAAGTTATTTTTAGTTACCCCTTCTTCGTCGGTCGTCGTACCATAACTACCAAAACGGAAAGAAATTTCACCGGTCCCAATCGGGTCATTTACACTTGAAAAAGTATTCGCAGCAGAGACTAGAGTATGCGCTTGAGCTAACTGCTTGACTTCAAACTCCCAATTACCCGTTTCAGCACCAACACCTAATTCAGTATCAAGAATATCAGTATCGCTACTCACTGCACTTGCCGCTGAAAATGTAGATGTTTTTGTAAGTTCACTATAGGAAGATTTGAATGAAGATAATTCGCTATTAATCATGCCGTAAGCAGATATTTTAGCCGTAGCAGTCGCTGTAGATTTAGTTATTTTAGCCATAGCAGGATCTTTTTCAGCACCAACAATCGCACTCACGATATTGTTAATTTCTAAACCAGATCCTAAACCAGTCGACTTAATTGATGACATAACGATTCCCAACAAAATCTCAATTTTTACAATAAAGTAAAAATTAGATATGAATTACAATTGAAACGAGCTTTAAATAAAGCAAAAACTACGCCAACACTCCGCTAATAAAATAAAGGTAAATAATTGAAATATAAAATTACTTAGCTTTGTTTTATCCTAGTGATTATTGCTATTAATTTTACACCCAACAATTAACTCGCTTTCTTTATAAATAAAATAAATCTATACCTCCATACTTAATATTAGACTTCATCATCAAATAATGTCCCATTTACATCGTCCATCTTTTTACGAATAACTAATAACTCTTCAGATGGTATTTGACGAATCACCTCATCAGTTTCAAGATCCATAACCGATATAATTGGCTCACCAAGATCTTCATCAACCCGAAAAGATAAGTTTCGTTCCATGCTTTGCATAAAAGCATTAACTTCTTCTACCGCTGCATCCACTTCTTTAGATGGTAATTCTTTAACTTCTTGCTCGGCTTTATCTACGCTAGCAAGTTCTTTATTAACTGGCAGTGTATTCACTACATCTGCTTTTCCTGGTATTAACTTGGGTAATGATAGTGATATATTTAAATCTGACATATAGCCTCCAATTTACATCTTAATCATAGCAAAAAAGCCCCCTACTACGAGGGAGCTATTGATATTACTGTTTAGCGAGCACCCTTGAAAAATTAACCAAGAAGTGAAAGTACACTTTGTGAAGATGCATTTGCTTGCGCTAACATCGATGTACCTGCTTGTTGTAAGATTTGTGATTTGCTCATTTTAGATGTTTCTGCCGCAAAGTCTGCATCTTGAATTCGAGAGTTTGCTGCCGATGTATTTTGTGATACATTTTCTAAGTTAGAAATTGTTGAACCTAAACGGTTTTGAATCGCACCAAGATTAGCTCGAGAATCAGAAATCTTATTCAATGCGTCATCAATACGGTCAATACTATTTTGTGCATTTGCTGAAGTAGCAACACTTAAACCAGTTCCAACTGCAGCTGAACTTCCGCCTTGGTCAGTCATACCTAATTTATCTAAGGCTGTTTCTTTTGCGCCTTGGCTAATTGCATCACTTGTTACAACAACATCTTTACCGTTGTCACCTGTTAATGTAATTTGACCACCCGTTGTTTCGTCGGTCACCGCACTACCCGCTGCATCAGATAAACCAGCAGAAGCTTGAATGTTAATATCAGAACCAGACTGAGAAGTTAATACCAACTCACCGGTATCGGCATCAGCACTTGCAACAACCCCTTGTAAACCTGTTGAATTAATCGCACTTACAACATCATCAAGTGATGCAGCACCCGTTAAGTCAACCGCTGCACCATTAATACTTAGGTCAGCTAGTGTGCCTGGTTCAGCTGAATAAGAAACTTCAGTTTTAGCCGATGCAGTAACACCTGTTTCACCTGATATTTCATTAATCGCAAAGGCTTTGTCAGCAGCAGAAGTACCTGAAACCGCACCTAAATCAACACCATTTATTTTAATTTGGTCATTTGCACTAATAGCCGGTAATGTTTCATCAATTTCACTACCTTTGATTGAAGATGAACCAACACCTTCATTAAAACCGAAGTCTTGTACTGCTCCAGCACTTGCTGTTGCTGAAGTCCCCTGTGAAATTTCAATCTCAGCACCATCAGAGCTTGTTAATGCAACCATACCTTTATAAGTATCTTCTGTTAAACCAATTGCAGATGCATCGTTATTACCAGCGCCAGCATTACCAATAACAATGTCTTCACCAGTATCATTACTTAATACTAATCCACCATCACTATTTAACGCTGCAGTTACACCACCTACATCACGGTTAATGGTATCAACAAGGTCTTGTGCACTTGATGTAGCTGCAATTTGCACCGCGCCATTACCACCGTCGATAGTTAAATCACCACTTGTTACCCCAGAAATACCACCAGTACCTTCAACTACGTTATAAGCAGTTGCAGAAGCTCCGGTTAACCCTGTTTTTGCATTAATTGCAGAAGCAGATGATTTAGCCGTTGTACCTGAAGCACCAATATCAACGCCATTGATAGCCATATCGCCATCTGCTGTACTTGTACCCGAAACACGTCCACCATTTAACTCACCTAAACCAGATGTTGCATTCAAATTAAGGTCTTTCGTCGTAACAGAATCGATAGAGAAAGAAAGTGTTTCACCTGAGTTAGCACCAATTTGTAATGTAGTTGATTTACTTGAACCATCTAATAGATTAGTTCCGTTAAACTGTGTTGTTTCAGCGATACGGTCAATTTCAGAATAGAGTTGATCCACTTCTTTTTGGATTGATGCCCTGTTTGATGAAGAGTTTGTATCATTTGATGCTTGTACTGATAACTCACGCATACGTTGTAGGATGTTAGTCATTTCATCCATTGAGCCTTCAGCCGTTTGCGCCATTGAAATACCATCGTTAGCATTACGTACGCCTTGATTGATACCTCTAATTTGAGATTGCATGCCAGTTGAAATAGCAAGACCTGCTGCATCATCTTTTGCACTGTTAATACGTAAGCCAGAAGATAAACGTTCCATAGCTTGGTTGCTTACTGCTTGTGATTTACCTAATTGACGTTGTGCATTTAAAGACATCACATTGGTATTTATTACTGATGACATAAACTTCTCCTTTATGTTTTTCTGGCTTAAGTTTACAAAGACTTAAGATTAAATTGGTGTATAAATTATTTATCGACCGCTTAAAAAATAACTTTAATGTTTTTTAATTCTTTAACGGCGCATTTCTAAACAGTCGAGTTTTCAACTTTTTAACTTAGTTGTTCAGACTTAATAACTGTATCGACATTCATCAAAAATTCTTTAGAGATTAATAACGATTTATTTGAAAATGGTATATTTATGAAATAAATGAGTAACTAACAACAATAAAAACAAGGAGTTAATAATTTTCAATATTTAATAAGTAGACTTAGAATATCAAGTAACCTTTATCTAACTTCAAGATTAAGAGTAAAGTAAATAAATTTCATGGAAGGAAATTAGGGAGGATTTACCTTGCCTTACGAAAATTAGACAAGGTGAATTTAACGATTAAAATTCGCGTTAAAAATACACACGAACGACGGACACAGCAACACACCCTGGACGGCGAGTATTTTTAATCTCAATAGAAATTTCTTTCTCTATCTCCAAACCGCGTTTAATAGGTGTCACTTTAATTAACCGACTGTGAGCGCGAATTACGCTCCCAGTTTTAACAGGATAAGGAAAACGAACTTGGTTAAGCCCATAATTAACCGTCATTTTAGCACTTTTATACAATGAATTTTCTGGATTAACACTTTCGGTTAAACGCGGCAGTAATGATAACGTTAAAAAACCATGTGCAATTGTTGTTTTAAAAGGAGATTCATTTTTTGCACGCTCAATATCATTATGTATCCATTGATGATCTTCAGTTACATCAGAAAATTTATCGATTCTCTCCTGTGAGATCTCTAACCACTCTCCAACATGTACTTCTTGACCAAGTTGCGCACATAACGTTAGGAATAATTCCCGCGCATCCGGTGATAATTGTACTGGTTTTTGCTCTACATTTACCGAACGCCCATCTTTTAAAATCGAGTATTCTTTTACCCATGAGAGTATTTGACTTTTGTTGTAATGTGCCTTCTTGATAAATAATGAATAATAATCTCGAATTGTTGGCGACATCCACTCTCTAACTTCAAAAGAAAATTTTTCCATAAACTCGACTTTATATTTATTAATAGCAATTTTTTTCATTAAACAACCTAATACAAATTACACCCATAGGGCTGTAACGTTATTACACCAATTGGCCACAAACTAGACTAAACTGGCATTTATCTCTGTTAACACCTGAACCGGATCAGCAGCCTTAGTAATAGGACGACCAATAACTAGATAATCAGAACCACTATCAACGGCTTGTTTCGGTGTTTTAATTCGGCGTTGATCTCCAGCATCCGTTCCGGCAGGACGAATTCCCGGAGTAATTAATTTAAAATCAGCTCCCAGTAAATGTTTTAATTCTGTTGTTTCATGAGATGAACAAACCACACCATCAAGACCTGAAGATTTTGTTAATAAAGCTAGCTTATTAACCTGCTCAGCAGGTGTGATAGTAATACCTAGTTCATTTAAATCTGACTGTTCCATGCTGGTTAAGACTGTCACTGCAATAAGAATTGGTGCATTTTCCCCATAGGGCTCTAAAATCTGCTTAGCAGCTTCCATCATTCGGCGTCCACCGCTTGCATGAACATTAACCATCCAAACACCAAGGTCAGCAGCAGCTTTAACAGCTTGTGCAACGGTATTAGGAATATCGTGAAACTTAAGATCTAAAAAAACATCAAAGTTTTTTGCAACAACTTGTTTAACAAATTCCGGCCCAAAGCGGGTAAACATCTCTTTACCTATTTTTAAACGGCAAGTTAATGGATCAAGTTGTGCTATAAAATCTAGTGCCTGTTGTTTATCGGCATAATCTAATGCAATAATTACTTTCGGATCAGATAACTGACTCATTATTTCCTCTACTTAATTAATATTTATAAAACTCGATTTACAATGAGTTATTGGCCTAATGCTAAAGTTAGCGGATGATGCGAATTTATATTTTAAGACATCAAGCTTTTTCTAATGCGAACACAACTACTCACCATCAAGCCCACGAATAGGTTTTATACGTCCCCAACTTTTACAAGAAGGACATAACCAAAAAAGTTTTTTACTCGAGTAACCACATTTTTGACAACGATATTGAGGTCTTAATTTTATTTGCTCTGAAACTAATTTTTGTAAAAACGCTAAATTCTTTTTTTCACTTTCAGAATTAGCCAATTGAAGATGGTAAGTCATCAAGTGGTTAAACCCTTTCATTGTGGGATTACGACGTAATTCTTGAAGAATAAAAGCCTGAGCCGTATGAATATCTTTGTATTTGGCAATCAACTTTGCAAGCATAATGACAGCACTTGCACCGCCCCCCAAACTCACTATTCGATACAAATAATTAATCAAAGCTTGTTCGGTACCTAGGCCTTGATGCAAGCGTAATAATTGTTCAAGAATCACTGCGGTAAATTCAACATCGGCTTCAGCAACTTGTTTTATTATTTCTAATGCTTTTTCAAGTTCATTGTTAGACTCATAATGATCAGCAAGGCCAATTCCTGCACGAATACAATTAGGATAAGTAGTCAACGCTTTTTGATAAAGTTTAACCTTTTGTTTATCGTCTTTTGGCTTGTCAGACTGTTCTGCCAAACTACAATATAAATAGGATAAAGTTCTTCGGTTAGCTTTTCCTTTCAACAATTTACTCAAGACTTCAGCAACCGAAACAGCTTCATTCCAATCTTTTAACTGTTGATAAATAAGCAATAGTTTTTCAAGAGCGAGTTGTCTATATTCAGGGGACTCTTTTAGTTGAAGAAATATTTCCTCACTACGATCAAATAACCCAGATTGATAAAAATCATTCCCTAATTGCAAAAGGGCAAGATCACGCTGCTCTCGGGTCAAGGTAGGACGAGCGATTAAGTTTTGATGGATTCGTATTGCACGTTCGACCTCACCTCGCTGACGGAATAAGTTACCCAGCGCAAGGTGAGTATCAATCGTGTCATCATCCACTTTCAGTAAAGCAATAAAATGATCAACCGCTTTATCGGGTTGCTCACTTAATAAGAAATTAAGCCCTTTGACATAATCTCTGCTGAGTTTATTATCTTTCTTTTGATTCTTTTGATAAACGCTACGCGCGCCCATATACCAACCATATAAGGCTGCAATTGGCAGTAAAAGAAAGAATATCTCTTGCACTAAAAATTAATCTTGTGTGATTTGAGACGCGTTACGTAACTGTTCAAGCTCTTTAAGTTGCTTGTTATTCACTTTACGCAATTGTCTCGTTTTCATTTTCAGTTTCAAATAGAAAAAACTACCGAAGAAACCTGCAACAATAAAACCAAACATAAAAATAATGGCCGATAATGTAGCAAGAGGAACCTCATTTTCAGCAATGAGATAATTGACGTCGATTAGTTGCTGATTTTTCAATCCAAGAATAATGGCAATGCCAAAAAGTAAAATAGCAATAATTAAAATGATTAAAGTAATTAAGCGTTTCATATTAACACCTGATAGAAAATAGTAATTATAGCAGTCTATTATAATTTTATTTGTGAATAAATCATTGAAAACATATATTAAATTCTAGATAAAAAAAAGGTGCTATAAAAGCACCATTTTAGCTATACCAGAAAAGTATTAAGCATTTGCAGCATTTACCCGCTCTCTCAGAGATTTGCCAGGTTTAAAATGAGGAACATACTTACCACCTAATTCGACTTTATCTCCTGTTTTAGGATTACGTCCAATTCGAGGAGCACGATAATGCAATGAAAAACTGCCAAAACCTCTGACTTCAATTCGCTCACCATTAGCAAGAGAATCTGTCATTAATGTCAATGTTTCCTTAACACTATCCTCAATATCTTTAACCGACAATTGAAAGTGCTTGCTGGTTAGTCTTTCTATTAAATCAGACTTAGTCATAACTTACCTCGTGTTCATAAATGTAAATGAATATAGTAAACCGACTCCAGTTAATGCTAATTAATGGCAGTGGACAATAACCACTGCCTAATTAATTATTTGCCTTTAGCTGCATTAAACGCGTCAAGCATTGCATTACCCATGCTTTCTTTATCTTGTTGTTTTAAGCTATCAATAGCTTCTTTCTCATCAGCTTCATCTTTCGCTTTGATAGAAAGGCTAATTACGCGGTTTTTACGATCAACACCAACGAATTTAGCTTCAACAGAATCACCCGCTTTTAATACTGCAGATGCATCTTCGATACGGTCACGTGAAATATCAGCAACACGGATGTAACCTTCAACGCTATCTGCAAGAGTAACAGTTGCACCTTTAGCATCAACTTCAGCTAGAGTACCTACAACAATAGTCCCTTTCTTGTTTTCTGCTAAGTAATTATTGAATGGGTCTGCAGCAATTTGTTTAATACCTAGAGAGATACGTTCACGCTCTGGGTCAACTTGTAGTACAACAGCTTCGATTTCGTCGCCTTTTTTGTACTCTTGAACTGCTTTTTCGCCTTCAACATCCCAGCTGATATCAGAAAGATGTACTAAACCATCGATGTTTCCATCAAGACCAATGAAGATACCAAAGTCAGTGATAGATTTGATCTTACCAGAAACTTTCTGACCTTTATCATGAGTTGAAGAGAATTCTTCCCATGGATTAGGTTTACACTGTTTAAGACCTAGAGAAATACGACGACGTTCTTCATCGATATCCAAAACCATAACTTCAGCAGAATCACCAAGATTAACAACTTTAGATGGATGAATATTTTTGTTAGTCCAATCCATTTCACTTACGTGAACTAGACCTTCAACGCCTTCTTCAATCTCAACGAAACAACCGTAATCTGTTAAGTTAGTCACTTTACCAGTTAGACGAGTGCCTTCTGGGTAACGCTTAGCAATTGCTACCCATGGATCTTCACCAAGTTGTTTAAGACCTAGAGAAACACGTGTACGCTCACGATCGAATTTAAGTACTTTAACATTGATTTCATCACCAACATTAACAATTTCACTTGGATGTTTAACACGTTTCCAAGCCATATCAGTGATATGTAGTAGCCCGTCAACACCACCTAGATCTACGAAAGCACCGTAGTCAGTTAGGTTTTTAACGATACCTTTAACGTCTTGACCTTCTTGAAGATTTTCAAGTAATTCATCACGTTCTGCACTGTTTTCAGTTTCGATAACAGCACGGCGAGATACAACAACGTTATTACGTTTTTGATCAAGTTTGATCACTTTGAATTCAATATCTTTGTTTTCAAGGTGAGCAGTGTCACGTACCGGACGTACGTCAACTAATGAACCAGGTAGGAAAGCACGAATACCGTTTAATTCAACAGTGAAACCACCTTTAACTTTACCGTTAATAACACCGATAACAGTTTCTTGGTCTTCGTATGCTTTCTCAAGCTGGATCCAAGCTTCATGACGTTTCGCTTTTTCGCGAGAAAGTTTAGTTTCACCGAAACCATCTTCCACAGCATCTAGCGCTACATCACAAACATCGCCTACAGCAACTTCGATTTCGCCTGCAGCGTTCTTGAATTCTTCAGCTGGGATAGCAGCTTCAGATTTAAGACCAGCATCAACGAATACTAGGTTGTTACGAATTCCTACGATTGTACCTTTAACAATCGTACCTGGGCGAGTTTCTACTTGTTGAAGAGATTCTTCAAATAGTTCAGCAAAAGATTCCATCATCTATTTATTCACACTTATTTTATACAACCACATACAATCCATTAGTAAGGGAGGCTGAAAAAGATTACCACTTCATCCGTAAAGCAGTATTAGTTAACGATTGATTATTCAACCGTTAAGTTTAGCTTAAGGTTCGTCAGTTGAAGAACTTGATCCACAACTTCATCAATGCTTAATGACGTTGAGTCGATCACGATAGCGTCGTCTGCAGGCTTTAAAGGCGCAACAGGACGATTACGGTCACGAAAATCTCGCTCTCTGATTTCGCTTAAAATTTGCGCGATACTAACACTAAAGCCCTTATCTTGCAACTGATTAAAACGCCTCTGTGCTCGTTCTTCAGCACTAGCATCTAAAAATATTTTAACTGGCGCGTCGGGGAAAACAACAGTTCCCATATCACGCCCATCTGCAATTAAACCAGGCATTTGATAAAAAGCTTTTTGGCGCGCGAGTAAAGCATCTCTTACGGCTTGAATCGCGGCAACTTGAGATGCAGCCTGAGCGACAATTTCTGTTCTTAATTTATCACCGACATTTTCACCAGAAATCAGCGTATCAACCCCAGTACCATTAGACTTAAAAGAAACATCTAAATTAAGCGCTAATTCCGTTAATTCGACGTGATTATCTAATTCAATATGTTGTTGTAGCGCAACAAAAGCTAAAATACGATATAACGCCCCACTATCGAGTAAATGCCAATTTAATTTTTTTGCCAAAATATGACAAACAGTGCCTTTACCCGAACCACTTGGCCCATCAATGGTAATTAAATTTTTATTAATCATTACTTACCTTGTATTAATCTATTTCATCGAGATAATCATCAAAATCATCAAACTCTTCAAGTTGATCATCATAAAGATCAGATTGTTGGGATTCGATTAAATTTAGTTGATTATCACCTTCTAAAAAAACAAATGTCTTATATTGGATATACGCATTTTTTACAAACAAATACGGATCAAGCGATTGTTCAAGTAGCCCTTCTTGGCCAAGTAGACTCTCTCGTGTATCTAAACCATCAAACACTTCTAAGCCAACCTCTTCACCAAAAGAAAGATAACTAAATGGAAAATACAACCCATCAACAACGCCTCCAACTAATTCTCTCGTACTTTCAGGTCCAATAAAAGGTAACATCAAATACGGTCCATTAGGAACAGACCAACGTCCAAGTACATTTGAAAATGTTTCTTTTCTGCGTGGTACCCCTAACTTATCAGCAACATCTAAAAAACCTAACAATCCAAAAGTTGAATTAACTGAAAATCGGAAAAAGGCTTGCGCAGAGTATTTAAAATTAAACTGCAATAAGTTGTTTACAAACGTAGAAGGCTCATCGAAATTTGATACAAAGTTATTAATCGCTTTACGTCCTGGTTTTGGTACAAATTCCACATAATTCTCAGTAACTGGACGATATATATAGGCATCCATTACTTTATAGTTAAAATCCCACATAACTCGGTTAAATGGTTCAAATGGGTCATTCATTTCATATTCAGCCCCTTTCTCCTCTGTATAAGTACTGTCAGATTCAGCAAATGATATTGCAGGAGATAAAAGAAGAGCAAACAAGATAGTACGGATAGACAGTGAAGTACAAGATTGGCATAGCGATAAAAAATTTAACATAGGTCTGATATCTTCATTTTATTAATAACAAGGAGTCTTATTTGTTTAGCATCTTTAACAATGGTAAATGATAGGAACGATAACAATTAACACTAAATGTATGTTTACCATAAAATAGTAATAAATGCCTCAACGTGGCAGAAACAAAAATAAAATAACTTATTTTCTATGCAGATTTAATAACAACTCAGCTTCTGCACGAGGAAGCTCACATTCGACCATCAACTCTTCGATAGATGCTCCAAGTTCAACCATTTTAGTAGCACGAGTATAAAGCCGATTTTCTGGTGCCTGTGCGACTAAATTTAATTGGTTTTCTTGTGTTTTTTTCACAATAGCATCGAGTTGCTGAATTTTTTTCCCCATACCAATGCTTCCCGAATGAATCTCAGTAAACTGTTTTTTAAATGAATCGTTACTTGCAAGCAACGTTTTCACTAACAGTTGTAATGCATCAATTTTTTTAGCTTGTTTTTTTATTAATAAATAACAAACAATAAAAAAAACAAAGGCTAACACTAAGGCTAGCCAAGAAATATATTGTATAAACATCAATAACTCTAATTATAAAAGATTTAGTTCGTCCCACTCTTGATCACTAAGCAGTTTATTTAAATCAACTAAAATAAGTAATCCGTTCTCGCGATTCGCCACACCTTGAATGAATTGAGAACTTTCTTCAGTCCCTACATTAGGCGCATCTTCGATTTCAGATTTTTTTAGATACACAACTTCAGCAACGCTATCAACCAAAATACCAATAACTTGCGTTTCTGCTTCGATAATAACAATTCTGCTATTATCCGTAATTTCAGCAGGCATTAAACCGAATCGAGAACGTGTATCTATAACGGTAACAACATTACCACGAATATTAATAATCCCCAAAACATAATCAGGTGCACCAGGTACCGCTGCAATTTCACTATATCGTAAAATTTCTTGCACTTGCATCACGTTAATGCCATAGGTTTCATTTTCTAATTGAAAAGTCACACGTTGGAGTACTTCATTCTCTGAAGATGTTTCTACTACACTACTGTTTCTAGACATAAGACTCTCTACTTAATTTAGTGAATTAATAAATGTATTTCAATTGCTGATATTTATTTCATCATTCAACGTTATTTTTACTTACTATCATTAACTAATCATTTATCAATACGATAAACAACAATAAACATAAATGTTAATGACCCTTAATATTCATTCCATTGTTCAATAGCTTAATAAGCTCATCGGCATGTATCAATGCACACATTTTATCTTTGATCATACCCGCTAACCATGGCCTTTTACCGCTCACTTTACGCCACTCAACTTCAGCACGCGTTATCGTTTCAGTACCCAGTAACTTTTCACAGGATAACCCCCATTTTGTTTCACCAAGTATAACATAATGACTATAGTTTAATGTTTCAGATGTTTCCCCTATTCCTATCCATTTAGCTGTATCAACAATATTATAGAGCATATCGCCTCGTGGCATGACACCTGAAAACCAATCGGGCTTACCAAACAATTCATTTAATGATGTATCTAAATGATGTATTCCTCCTAGGTCTACTAGGGGAACAGCAAAAGTTAATGAAGATAATTTAAAAAATAATACTTGAAACTCATTTTCAACTTCAAGATTCTTCCACACTTCAGATTGTTGATTATCGAGCCCCTCTGATTCACGTTGCTCCTCTATTATAATTGCAACTTGCTCTTCTGATTGGTCTTCTGGAAAAACAATTGTTTCAGTAATAACTGGCGTAACCGCAGGTAAACTAGCTAATTGAGACGGTATATCATTATTTATATTTTCAGCATCGCTAGTTTTAGCCGCAGTATCATCAAGCATCGAGTTAAAATATTGCTCTATTGCTTTATCATTATGATTTTTCATTAATTTGGCTCAATCTGTAACAAGTAGTTAAGTAACGTTTCATAGGCAAAAGCACCTCGGCAATTTCGTGAATGAGAAGAGATAGGTAAGTGCTTTAAACTTGCATCTCTAAATTTTGTATCAACGGGCACTACTCCATTCCAGACTCTATTTGCATAACTGTTTTTTAAATCTTTTAATGTATTTAATGAAGCCCGCGTTCGCTTATCGAACATAGTAGGAATAATACAATACTCAAAATGATCATTGCGTGACTTTTGCATTATTTGCAGCGTTTTAATCATTCGTTCAAGCCCTTTAGCTGCGAGGAATTCAGTCTGCACTGGTACCAAAATTCTTTCACAAGCAGCCAAAGCATTAACCATCATGACCCCCAGGACAGGCGGGCAATCAATTAATACAAAGTCATAATCATCTTCAACAAGTAATAATTGTTTTTTTAAAAACAGCCCCATTCCCTCTTTGTTTCCAAGTACTCGATCTAATGTCGCTAATGCCATCGATGCAGGAATTAACGAAATATTATGAATTTCAGTAGGAAGAATAACTTGCGCTAATTCAGCCTTATTTTCAGCAGGCTCAGTAAATAAATCAAATAAACTTACTGGCAATTGATCCGAGTCATACTGTAGGTAACTAGTTAAAGAGGCATGGGGATCCGTATCGATTAATAAAACACGAAAACCTCTCTCAGCTAAAAGGCCAGCTAATGACACCACCGTTGTTGTTTTCCCTACCCCACCTTTTTGATTCGCAACTGTCCAAACTAACAACGTCATTCCTGCCTTGTGGTAATAATTAATCGGTTATTGGGTAAATGTATTTCGCGCATCTCTTTACTATCAGCCTTAATTTCATCTACAACAGGCACTGCATCATTTGTATCTGCATCCGATTTAGGCGCAACAGGATGACTTACTTCAGCTTCCACTAACGCATATTTTGAAATAGCGATAACAACACGTCGACTTCGTACATTATCTATCTTATTTTGTGTATCAAATACTGGATAATATGGACCATATGCTTCCATTGCCATTCGATGACCATCAACTCCCAGTGCATTTAATGCATGTAATACAGCAAAAGCCCGCAGCCCTGATAATTCCCAATTTGATAAATATATTTCATTGGAAATTGGTTCAGGGTCTGTATAGCCCCTAATTCTCAACATATTGTTAACTGGCATTAATACCTTGGCTAATCTTTCTAATTGCTGCTTAGCAGTATTCAATAAGGTGTGACTACCACCGACAAATAATAAATCCCCTCCCATTTCAATCGTTAGCCACTCTCCTTCTAAATCTAATTTTACTGACGCATTAGTCAAATCAGATAAAAGTGCATTTTCCAATTCGAGCTTTAATTCACTTAATTGGGCCCCTTTTTTTAGGTTATCGACATCTGAGAGCTGATCTTTAGCTTGTTTATCACCATTATCAGAAAGAATCGCAGGTCCTTTTTCTTCAATAATATTATTGCTCTGCTTGAGCAGTATTTGTTCCCGTTCCGGATTAAGCATTGTAGGGTTAATTAACTTACTAGCATTTTGGATACTTTGTATGACTTCTTTGTATTTTTCTTCTTTACTTATTGCCACCGCATAAAGTACAACAAACACAGCAAACATAAGCGTCATAAAATCGGCAAAGGAAATAGTCCAACGATTAAGATCATTTCCCGCATGTAGATTAGCCCGGGAACGGCCTTTTGCTCTCACTAAAATGAAGCTCGATTAATATAGGAATTTAAACGACGCTCGAGCAATAAACCATTATCACCATGTGCAATCGCAATTAACCCAACTAGTGTCATTTCCTTATAGATAGCAATATATTGATAATATAATCGGATTTTATTAGCGATAGGTAAATATATAAAGTTAGCAAAACCAACACCATATATCGTCGCAATAAAAGCAACGGCAATACCTTCCCCTAATTTATCTGGTTGATCTAAATAACTCATTGCTTCAATTAGTCCTAAAACAGCCCCTATTATGCCTATTGTTGGGCTGTATCCTCCCATGGACTCATAGAGCTGAGCACTGCGTTCATAGTGCTCACTTTCTAAATCAATATCTTGTTGTAATACATCTTGAAGAACAAGATGATCGCTGCCATCGACAAGCATTGCTAAACCTTTTTGCGTAAAGGGATCTTCAACTTCATCTTCAACTTCTTTTTCTAAACTCAGTAACCCCTGTTGTCGAGATTTCAAAGACCATGCTTGGATTTTTTTAGACTGAGCATCCAAAGAAACAACTGGAGTAATAAAAATATCATTTAAAAGAGCTAATGCATGACGAAATTGCTTGTTAGATGATTGGATCATAACTGCACCTAATGTGCCACCAAACACGATTAAAAATGCGGGTAAATCAAATAATCCAGAGACTGCGGCGCCATGATAAACCTGTGCAAATAGCAAGCAACAGATAATAACGACAAAACCAAAAAGACTCAGTTTATTCATATCTCAATTCAACTTTGATACGTTTTGCAACTTGATCCAAGGGAAGAGACTCCGTTGCTATCCCCGCTTTTGCAACTGCTTGTGGCATCCCATAAACGACACAACTTGCTTCATCTTGCGCCCAGATAACGGATCCTTTTTCTTTAAGCATACGGGCACCATCTCTGCCATCTGCCCCCATCCCCGTTAAAACAATAGCCAGCACTTTATTACCATATTGTTTAGATAAAGAAGCGAAAGTGATATCAACACTTGGCTTATAATTTAATTTCTCGTTTCCTTCATGAATACGTATCTTACTTCTCCCTGAACGCCCATCAATTAACATTTGTTTTCCACCAGGCGCAAGATATGCACAACCAGGCTGTAGCATATCGCCATCACTCGCCTCTTTTACGTTAATTTTGCATATTCCATTAAGACGCTCAGCAAATGCTTTGGTAAAAGTACCTGGCATATGTTGAATAAGCAAAATGGGCATCTTAAAATTAGCAGGTAAAGCTGTTAAGACTGTTTGTAAAGCAACGGGGCCACCAGTCGATGTACCGATGGCAAGAATATCGTATGTTTTACCCGATGCAACAAACCGCTTCTGTGGGATAGCTTGAGCTGGCTCAGTATTCTCTGTTCGACTTGAATTAGTTGACGATGAATTTATTCTAGCCGCATTACTACTTTTCAATTTTTGTAACGCGGATAATGGCGGTGTATTAAGAGAACGTGATGGTGTAGAAACATCTCTCACCGGAGATGTTCTTACCACTCTAGCAGGTCGTCGACTCGCAATCGCTTTAATGCGTTGTTGCAAGAGCGCGATAGCATCATCTTTGTTACGTGCAATATCTTCAAATTTTTTCGGTAAAAAATCAGCAGCACCAGCTTCTAATGCATCTAATGTTGCACTAGCACCTTGGTGAGTTAATGACGAAAACATTAAAATAGGTAATGGATTCGTTTCCATTATTTTTTTCACCGCTGTAATACCATCCATCACTGGCATTTCAACATCCATAGTCACAACATCGGGCCTTAATTTATTAACCATTTCAATTGCTTCTACCCCATTATTAGCTGTTCCAATTACTTCTAATGAGGGGGATTGGTTAATAATATCGCTGACCCTGCGGCGAAAAAAACTCGAATCATCAACAACTAATACTTTAACGGTCATTCTGAATCCTATTTTACACGTAATGCTTTAGTAAACTTGGCAAATCAAGGATTAATGCAATACCACCATCACTGGTAATCGTTGCTCCCGCCATACCAGGCGTACCCGTTAATAACTTGTCTAAAGGTTTGATAACCACTTCTTCTTGTCCTAATAAAGCATCAACGACAAAAGCGACCTGTTTGACACCTAATTGTACAATAACGATATGCCCCACCCCTTTTCTCTTTTCAACAGGTGCCGCATCTTTCGCCAACCAATCACGAAGATAAAATAATGGAATAGCATGTTCACGGATAACAATCGTTAACTGCCCATCAACATAATTGGTTTTGGAGAGATCTAAATGGAAAATTTCATTAACATTAGTCAACGGCAATGCAAAGGTTTGTTCTTCAACGACAATCATTAAAGTGGGTAGTATAGCCAAGGTCAATGGAACCGTTATTTCCAAACGCGTCCCTTTGCCTAATTCCGAGTCAATTGAAATAGTACCGTTTAGCTTACTGATACCGGTTTTTACAACATCCATACCAACACCACGGCCGGAAATATCAGAAATTTCAACCTTAGTTGAAAAACCAGGAGCAAAAATTAATGAATAGGCTTCTTTGTCTGACATCCGATCCGCACCATCTTGATCTAAGATACCTTTGCTCATCGCAATGCCTTTTAATTTTTGCGCATCCATCCCGGCACCATCATCTTCGATAACAAGCAAGATATGATCACCTTCTTGAGACGCAGAAAGTAATATACAACCTTGCTTCTCCTTGCCATTTTGCATACGAATATTTGGCATTTCTATACCATGGTCAACCGAATTTCTCACTAAATGCACTAATGGATCGGCAAGTGCTTCCACTAAATTTTTATCAAGATCTGTTTCTTCACCAACTAAATCTAATCGAATATCTTTACCTAGTGTCCGCGCTAAGTCCCTAACAACACGAGGAAACTTACCAAATACTTTTTTAATCGGTTGCATACGAGTCTTCATTACCGACCCTTGCAGATCACCGGTCACAATATCAAGATTTGCAACCGCACGCGATATTTCTTCATCTTCAGAATTGGTTTCCAAACTCACTAAACGATTACGCACTAGCACTAGCTCACCAACCATATTCATCAATTCATCGAGAATAGCAGTATCGACACGCACTGTAGGTTCAGCTTTCGCAACGGGCGCTTTTTTTGCTGTTTGTGGTGCTGCGGCAGGCGTTACTGGTTTTTCTTTTTTAACCGCAGGAATAGGTTCTGGTTTTTTAACCACTGGCTCTGATTGAACTTCTTTTATTACCGGTTTAGAAGCTTTAGGGGGCTCATCGACAATTGTCTGTACACTTTTTCCGACACCATGTAATTCATCAAGTAATGACTCAAATTCATCATCGGTAATTTCATCGCCACTTGCTGCTGGTTTACTTTCAGCGGTCACCGGAGTAGGCTGACCAGTATGCGCCCCCTTACCATGTAACTCATCAAGTAATGACTCAAATTCATCATCATTCATTTCATCACTGCTAGCGACACTCTCATTGGGCGTTATTTTAGAAGGACCACTCGCACCATGAAGTTCGTCGAGTAGTGATTCAAATTCATCTTCACTAATTTCTGCATTTTCAACACTTGCAGCGGAAGCTGCGACTGTCGAACCTGATTCTGAATGTAACTCATCTAATAATGCGTCAAATTCATTTTGTGTCATTTCATCTATTGAGCTGTCTCCACTTGAAGCCGGCTCTTCTTCTACAACAACCTCTTCAACAATAGGCTCAGGCTGCACTTCATCTTCTGACTCAGGCTTACTTAATCGGTGTAGTTGCTCAAGTACTTCAGGTGGTGCAGCCTCTACTTCATCACCAGATTGAACCGCTTCAAATTGTGTATTAATAACATCTAAAGCCCCTAAAATAGTGTCCATTAAACCAGCATTAACACTGCGATTATTCTGGCGTAAACAGTCAAACACATTCTCAGCACCGTGACACGTTTCAACCAATTCAGTGAGTGATAAAAACCCAGCACCGCCTTTAACGGTATGGAAACCACGGAAAATGGCATTGAGTAACTCTGTATCGTTAGGGTTATTTTCTAAATCAACTAGTTGTTCAGATAGTAATTCTAAAATTTCTCCAGCTTCAACTAAAAAGTCCTGCAGGATCTCATCATCTACTTCAAATGTCATTTTCCATTCCCCTAAAACCCTAAACTTGAAAGCAAATCATCTACATCATCTTGACCATTAACAACATCATCACGCTCTTCAGCATGCATAATGGGTCCTTCGGCTTCAATTGATTGCTTCACATTATTTTTATCATCGCTTATTTTTTCTTCTAGATTTCCGTCATGACATACCGTCAAAATTCCCACCAATTTCGATTCAATTTCTTGAACCAATGAAATCACTCGACGAATCATCTGTCCGGTTAAATCCTGAAAGTCCTGTGCCATTAAAATATCAGTCAGCGATGTCCTTAATGTTAAGGCACTTTTGTTTGACTCTAGCAGCATGTTATCGAGTTGATGACAAAGCTCTTTAAATTCATTTAATGGTAAATCTCTTCCCATTAATTTTTGCCAATTAGGCATAACGGATTCAAGATCTGCAATTAATTTATCTGCAACAGGTAAACATGTATCGACCGCATCCATAGTTTTATTAGCAGCATTATCGGTCATTTCGATCACATAATTGAGACGATCCTTTGCATCCGGTAAATCATGCCCGGTCATATCAATTAAGCGAGTATCACTTTGAAAACTTACCAATGCATCATGTAGCTCACGCGTTAACTCACCAACTTGAGAAAACATACCGTTATCTTCATTATTTTTTATGTTGCTAGCACTTTCTATAATTTCATTTGCAGCATTGACTTCATTGTTTTCTAAATGAGTGACCAACGCTTTAGCTTCTGAAAGAGATAGTAGTGGCACTAATTCATTTGCCATTTATCTCTCCTTGTTAAGCTAGACGTTCGAAAACTTTATCTAATTTCTCTTTTAATGTTCCCGCTGTAAAAGGCTTAACAATGTATCCATTAACACCAGCTTGAGCAGCTTCAATGATTTGATCACGTTTTGCTTCTGCAGTTACCATTAATACAGGTAAATGCTTTAATTCAGGGTCTTTACGGATCTCTTTTAGTAGATCTATTCCTTGCATGATTGGCATATTCCAATCAGTTACAACGAATTCAAAGTCACCTTCTTTAAGCATCGGTAATGCAGTATTGCCATCATCCGCTTCAAAAGTATTAGTGAAACCAAGATCACGTAATAAGTTTTTAATAATTCTTCTCATTGTTGAAAAATCATCAACAATCAAAATTTTCATATTTCTATCCAAAACAATCCCCTAATAAAATTTTAATTTATTTACTTTCAATAAATTTAGTTATAAATAAATAAACAAACAACAAAAAAGACAAGCTTATTAACGTAACTATGACTCATCTCTTTTTTATCCAAAAAATTCATCTCAAATCTTTACTGACTAGCAAAAATTACAGCCGAGTATTAAGCAGCCTGAGCCTTTGCTTTTAATCGATGTAATGCCTGGCTATGAATTTGACTCACACGTGATTCACTCACTTCAAGCACTAAACCAATCTCTTTTAAGTTTAATTCTTCATCATAATACAACGATAAAACAAGTGCTTCTCGTTCAGGAAGCTGCTTGATCATACTGACAAGTTTATCTGAAAACTGCGCCTCACTCACTTCATGAAAAATACAATCCTGTGGTGCAGAATCAGTATTCATTGCATCCTCTGAGCCATTAAGATCTTCATAAGCAACAAGTTTGGCACAGTTTACATCTCTTAGCATTTGCTGATATTCAAGCAAGCCAACACCTAATTGATCCGCTATTTCGGCTTCTTTAGCATCACGCCCTGTCATTTTTTCAACTTCAGAAATAGCCATAGCAATACTACGACTATTTTTATGAACAGAACGAGGTACCCAATCACCGCGACGCATTTCATCTAACATTGCACCACGAATACGAATACCCGCAAAGGTTTCAAAACTCGCCCCTTTGCTACTATCAAAATTCCTTGCTGCTTCTAATAACCCAATCATTCCAGATTGAATTAAATCATCAACCAACACACTAGCTGGTAATCGAGCAAGTAAATGATACGCTATTTTATTCACTAACTGAGTATGACGCTCAATCAGATCAGCGGTATTATTATAATAACCTTGCGCTTTTATCACTTATAGCAACTCTCTTATCTCATCAGTATCGTTTAACAATAATTTTTCAATAAAAAATTCTAAATGGCCACCCGGTTGATGAGGTATTGGCCAATCGCAGGCTCTATTCGCTAATGCTTTAAATGCCAATGAAGCCGGTGTTTTTGGAAACGCATCAACAACAAGCCGTTGTTTTTTAACTGCCTGGCGAACATTGGCATCAAATGGAATACACGCAACTAACTCTAAAGATGCATCTAAAAAGCGATCTGTAACTCGTGTCAGCTTAGTAAATAAATCCTGCCCTTCTCGTAAACTTCGCACCATATTCGCCACGATTTTAAAGCGATAAACGCCATTTTGCTTACTGAGAATTTTTATTAATGCGTAAGCATCGGTAATCGACGTTGGTTCATCACAAACAACCATTAAGACGTCTTGCGCGGCCTGTGCAAAACTCACGACCATATTTGAGATACCAGCAGCAGTATCAATAAGCAACATATCAATGGGAGTCTGTAAGGAGCTAAACGCCTGAATTAACCCTGCATGTTCAACGTCCGTTAATTCAACCATCGACTGAGTCCCCGAAGTTGCAGGAACAATCATAATGCCTTCAGGTCCTTCAACAATGACTTCATCCAAAGTACATTCACCGGTTAACACATGTGATAAATTTTTAGTAACTCGAAGCCCTAATAATACATCGACATTAGCTAGCCCTAAATCGGCATCAAGCACTAGCACTCTCTTACCTAATTGAGCAAGCGAAACAGCCATATTGAGGGTGACATTAGTTTTCCCAACCCCACCTTTACCACCAGTGATCGCTACAACTTTCACGCGGTTGTTTTTATATCTTCTTAAGCCACTTGCTTGATCTGAAATCATCATATTACTCATTATCTAAAATTATTAATTTAATGTAACTAAAGCTCATTCATTATCAAAGCTACTAAACCATTGGTGCTGTTGTTCAAATAATTTACTCATTATATTCAACGTGCTACCAATTATATTATCTGTATTTGCTATTTCGATATCCTCCGGAACACGTTGTCCGGTGGTAACATAAGTAATAGGCAAAGCATGTTGCATAGTGACACTAAGTACTTCACCCAATCCAATACTTTCATCTACCTTTGTTAAGATGCAACCTGAAAGTGCAATTCTTTTAAAGTGCTCTAACGCCTCTTCAATCACTCGACGTTGCGAAGTCGATGAAATAACCAAATAACTTTGAATATTAACTCGACTATTGCGCATTAGTGTATCTAATTGTTCTGATAATCGAACATCACGCTGTCCCATACCTGCGGTATCAATAAGTACTAAACGTTTTTCTCTAAATTGATACAATATTTCCGATAGCTCATCTGCATCTTTCGCAACACGCACACTACAGCCCATAATTTTTCCGTAGGTGGCTAATTGTTCATGTGCACCAATTCGATAAGTATCGGTAGTAATTAAAGCAACCTGATCTGCACCATATTTCATTGCAAATTGTGCAGCAAGTTTTGCAATTGTTGTCGTTTTACCAACCCCAGTTGGACCAAGTAATGCAATAGCGCCACCCTGTAATAGAATATCATTATTACCAATAAAAACTTTATCTTGTAATAAGGTTTGAATGTATTCTTGCACTTCAGCAGATGATGCATCCTCAGGAATATAACCGGCTAATTGATCGGCCATATCATCGGAAAAACCAGCAGAACTTAACCATTTGATTACCATTGCTCTAACCGGCTCTTTCCGCTCCATTTCTTGCCACATCAATCCAGACACTTGATGCTCTAATAATTTACGTAACGAGGCAACTTCTGCACTAATTTGAGCTATTTCTTTATTGCTCGTATTTTTGGTCGAGCTACTGCTGCGGCGATTATTAGTTAACGGTTGTTGTCGCCCATTTTCATGTGACCAATGTTGTTGTTCGCTTAATGTCTTTGGTTGGTTAAAACCACCATCTAACTTATTTTGCTGATTGGTTAAAGGAGAGAAACGGTCTTCGTTATTGTTTTTGTTAAACTCACTCGGTTTATTATTCTGTTTTGCTTGTTGAGCATTTACTTTACCAAAAAATGAATTGAGTGATTTAGCAAAATCTTCACCGCTTTCTTTAAAACCAGGACGGTTACTTTTTTGTGCTTTAATTGGAGCTTTTGTTTTTTGTTTAGTATCGGTAGAAAGCTGGACGTTATCATCGGCTAGCCCAGCAAATAAATCATCACTTTGTTGTTTTTTCTGAGACTCTGCTTTTTCACCTTGGTAATCAACAGCTGCAACTATTTCAATGCCGCCTACCACTTTTTTATTAGACATGATCACAGCGTCAGGGCCAAGTACATCCTTAACCTCGGTCATCGCAGTACGCATATCTTTTGCAAAAAAACGTTTAATTTTCATTTATTACAACCAATTACTGCCCTATTGAGCTAATTATTTTAATTTGCTTATCATCAGGTATTTCCTGATATGAAAGTACGTGTAAGCTTGGAATTGTATGTTTTACAAATTTTGCTAAGGTACTACGCAACACACCTGATGTGAGTAATACAGAAGCTTGTCCTTGTAACTCTTGTTGTTGTGACGCTTCCACCAACGACGCCTGAATTCTTTCCGCTAATCCAGGTTCAATACCTGCACCATCATTTCCTCCAGCCTGCATAGATTTATGCAATATCTGTTCCAACTCACTAGAAAGAGTAATAACAGGTAATTCAGGATCATTTCCTACAATTTCTTGAACAATCATACGTTTTAATGCAATTCGACACGCTGCGGTTAATACTTCGGGGTCCTGACTGCGAGGTCCGTAATCAACTAATGTTTGAACAATAGTACGAATATCTCTAACTGCAACATTTTCATTTAATAAACCTTGTAAAACTTTAACAACACAGCTTAATGAAAGTATCTCTGGTACTACCCCCTCAACTAATTTAGGGTGTCTCTTGGCTAATAAATCAAGCAAACTTTGTGCTTCTTCGTGCCCCAAAAGTTGCGCTGCATTATTACTCAATATTTGACTTAAATGGGTTGCCACAACCGTCGCCGTATCGACAACGGTATAGCCTAATGCTTGTGCTTGCTCACGCTGCACCTCATCAATCCACACTGCTTCTAAGCCAAATGCGGGGTCGATACCCGTCACCCCTTCAATGGGGCCAAAAACTTGCCCTGGATTAATCGCCATTTCTTTATCGTGATATATATCAGCATGACCACACCCCACTCCCATTAATGAGATACTGTAATGATTTGGTGGTAGATCTAAATTATCCCGAATATGTACCGCTGGCACTAAAAAGCCCATTTCTTGAGAAAGTTTCTTACGCACACCTTTAATACGATCTAATAATTCACCGCCTTGGCTTTTATCTACTAAAGGAATTAATCGGTACCCAACCTCAAGGCCAATAGTATCGACACTACGAACATCATCCCAGCCTAATTCTTTTGCCTCTGATGGCTCAGCCGTTGCCTCGGCTTCTTGCGCTTGTAATTCAGTAGATGATTTAGCCTGTTGACGACTTAATTGCCAATATGCACCACCGGCAGAAATCCCCCCGAGTGTCAAAAAAGCGATATGAGGCATGCCAGGTACAATGCCCATAATCAAAAGTAATACAGATGTGATCATCAATGCTTTAGGGTTGTCAAACATTTGACCCAGCATTCGTCCGCCCATATCCGCTTCTGTATTTTCTCGCGTTACGGTAATTGCTGCTGCGATCGATAATAGTAATGAAGGTATTTGCGCGACCAAACCATCACCAATCGTTAATAGAGTATAAATTTTGGCCGCTTCAGCTAAGGAAAGATCGTATTGCATCATACCGATGATAAAGCCGCCAATAATGTTAATGAACAGAATCATTATGCCGGCAATTGCATCACCCTTTACAAATTTACTGGCACCATCCATAGAACCATAGAAGTCAGCTTCCATAGTGACTTCTTCTCGACGTGTACGGGCTTGCTCTTGATCAATCAAACCAGCATTTAAATCGGCATCAATCGCCATTTGTTTACCTGGCATTGCATCCAAAGTAAAGCGAGCACTAACTTCTGAGATACGACCCGCACCTTTAGTTACAACAACAAAGTTTATGATCATTAGAATAAGGAAAACAATTAACCCAACGGCTAAATTACCACCAATAACAACCGAGCCAAAAGCTTCAATTACATTACCAGCAGCTGAACCACCTTGATGACCTTCAAGTAAAACAATTCGCGTTGACGCAACATTAAGCGCTAAACGTAATAACGTAGCGATTAAAAGAACACTAGGAAAAGCAGCAAAATCTAAGGGTTTTTTAGTGTAAACAGAAACTAATAACACCACTAAAGCCAACGCAATATTAAAGGTAAACAGCATATCTAACAGCACCGTCGGCATAGGTAAAATAACCATGCCTAATGCAGCTAAAACAAGAACAGGAGTACCTAACCCTGAACCCAGTTTTGATTTGTTTTGCCAGATTGAGTTAAATAGTGTTTTGATATGAATAACCTATGTCAATTTGATAAGTATGCTAATAATTAATGATGCCATAAAAATTTAGGGGTGCCTATATTAACTATAAGGATAGTAGTGCCATCGACACTATTTTGTAATTATTTTCCTAAACATTTATTTATTATGACTATTTATTAATCATTGTACTGAAATCCTTCAGGAATATTTAAATCATCAGGCAGAGTTTTAGGGCGACTTGAACGCCCCTTACGAAACTGTTCCAATTGATAAATATAGGCGAGAACCTGTGCGACCGAAGCAAATAATTCTTCAGGAATTTCTCCATCTATTTCGGTAGTATGATAAATAGCACGGCATAATGGCGGTGACTGCATCACTGGCACTTCATATTCACGTGCAACCTCTCGAATTTTGAGCGCCATAAAATCGACACCTTTTGCAACAACATAGGGGGCTCGATTACCATTCTGCTCATATTTTAGGGCAACGGAGTAGTGAGTTGGGTTCGTTACGATAACGTCAGCATCTGGGACATCGCCCATCATTTTACGTTGAGAAGCCTCGTATTGCAGTTGTCTTATTCGTTGCTTAACTTCGGGTTTCCCCTCGGAATTCCTAAATTCATCTTTGACTTCTTGTTTGGTCATTTTCAATTCTTGTGAATGTTTATGAATTTGATATGGCACATCAACGGCAACAATAACTAGCAATGAACAACATAAGAAAATAAACATCCAAGTGATCATATCTAACGCTTCAAATACACTACCCGGTAAAGGCGTGACGGATAATTTTAATATGTGATCAAAAGTAGCACCAAATATCCACCAAGCAACACCGACGACAACAAGAACTTTTAATATCGATTTCAATAATTCAACCCAAGCCTGCATTCCAAGCATACGCTTCAATCCAGCAGCAGGACTTAACCGACTCCATTTGGGCATCATCGCCTTAGTACTAAATAATACCCCGCCTAATAAGGAGCTACCAAGAATCGAAATAACAAATAACATCAGTAAGATAGTAAACATAGGCATGCCTAAACCACTCACACTGCGAGAAAGGTCTAACCACATTTGTTCAGGATTAAAAATAGAAGCACGTTCAAAGGTAAAAGAAGCTTTCATTAACAAAGATAATTCATAGGCCAATCTATCGCCAAAAACTAAAAATGAAAAAGCAGCAGAAATTAAAACAGAGGCAGTCGCCAATTCCTTAGACCGAGCAACCTGGCCTTTTTCTTTGGACTTTTTAAGCCGTTCGGGGGTGGCTTCTTCGGAACGCTCTGTTCCATTTTCATTTTCAGCCATCGTTCAGACTCCTAAAATCAAAATACGCTAGGGGTTCTCACACACATTATTTAATATTTCACACATCATATTGATACCGCGCATCCATTGATTTTCAAAATGAGTAGGTACATTAATTAACGTTAACCATAGCACAAACAAGCCAAACACCATGCTCACCGAAAAACCTAAACTGAATATATTTAACTGCGGTGCAGCCTTTGTCATTATACCAAAGGACAAATTAACCAATAACATTGCTACCATTGATGCGACTGAAAAAGCAAGAGCCGCACTAAACATAATCGAAAACCAGCTCGCTAATTGATGATAATCAGCCGCTAATAAACCATTCATCGAAACAGGTAATGTTTCAAAACTACGAATAATCATTTCAATCATTAGTAAATGACCATCGAATGTTAAGAATAATAATGTCACTAATAGCACATAAAACTGACCGACAACGGGAGATGACTGGCCATTACTGGGATCCGCCATGGATGCAAACCCTAAGCTTGTTTGCATTGCAATAATTTGTCCTGCAACAACAAATGTTTGTACAACAAAGACTGAAATACTACCAATCGCAATACCAATCAAAATTTGCTGTAAAAGCACAAGCACACCAGCAAAAGAAAATAATTCAATGTTGACGGGGGCAGCAGGAATAACAGGTAATACAGCAAAGGTAATAGATAGGGCATAAAAAAGGCGGATTCGAGTTGGTGTGGTTCTCGAACCAACCACCACCATCACCATTAACATGGCCGCGATACGAGCAAAGGCCCATAAATAAGTCGCCAATAAATTAAGGATTAAATCCGCAGAGAAAACCATTAGCCAACTACTTGTGGGATTTGGTCAATCATGCTGATGAAAAACTCCATCAATTTATTCATTCCCCAATGAGCGCCAAACGCTAAAGCGACTAATGTCATAATTAAACGAGGTAAAAAGCTTAGTGTTTGCTCATTAATCGATGTCGCGGCTTGAAATACTGCGACCACTAAACCAATTAATAGACTCGGCACAATTACGGCTGAAACCAAAATAACCACCAGCCATAATGCTTGTTGGAAAATACTTACAAAGACTTCAGGCTCCATTGGAACTCCTATAAGCCAAAACTATTAGCTAAGCTACCCATAATAAGGTTCCAGCCATCAACCAAAACAAATAGCATTAACTTAAAGGGTAAAGAAATAATCATGGGTGATAACATCATCATCCCCATTGCCATAAGGATACTTGCGACCACCAAATCGATAATTAGAAAAGGAATAAAAATCATAAACCCAATTTGAAACGCAGTTTTTAATTCACTTGTTACAAATGCCGGAATAAGCACTCGAAATGGCACCTCTTCCGGTGTATCAACCTGAACATCGGCAATCTCAGTAAACATTTGTAAATCTTTTAAGCGTGTCTGAGAAAGCATAAATTCCATCATCGGAACCTTGGCATTTTCAAACGCGGTTGTAATAGTCATTTCTTCATTTAAATAAGGCTGTAAAGCCGTTTCGTTGATCCGGTCAAAGACTGGCGCCATAATAAAAAACGTTAAAAACAAAGCGATTCCGTTAACCACCTGATTCGAGGGAGTTTGTTGTAGCCCCATTGCCTGACGGAGAATAGACATTACCACTACAATACGTGTAAATGACGTCATCAAAATTAACATTGCAGGTAAAAAACTTAGCGCCGTCATAAACGCCAAAACCTGTAGTGTCACACTATACTCTTGTTCACCACCTGAATTAGTTGTAACCGTTACAGCCGACAACGCGCCCGTTTGAGCCAACAATGATGGAGAGAAAAACAATAATATAAGTGCAATAAAAGACAGTATTTTAGTCATCGGATTTCTTACTTATTTTAGATAATAATGTCGAAAAAGGCGTATCAACGTGCTTTATTTCAGGAGTATCATCGACGGTTATAGATTTATCTAATTTATCAAGTAATGTCACATTTTGCTCCGTAACACCTAATAAATATTGCTGTCCATTTACCTCAATCATTTGCACTCTTGATTTGGTAGTCAAGGGTTGCGTCGCAATGATTTTTATCTGACTTTTGCCACGCGCACTTTTAAGTAAGTTCGTTTGCTTCATTAAAAAAGCAAAAATAAAAATACACACGATCACCAAAAGCAATGATCCAAGCATACTAGTTATCGCAAGGTCAGGCGGCCCACCAGCCTTATCTTCCGCTGCAAATGCATGGATAGGAACAATAATGGATAGCGCAATAGATAAGCGTCTCATTTTAATTTTTTAATCCGTTCAGTTTGACTAATAACATCGGTTAAACGGATACCAAACTTATCATTGACCACAACCACTTCACCGTGCGCAATTAATGTTCCGTTAACTAACACATCTAGCGGCTCACCGGCAACGCGATCCAATTCCACAACAGAACCTTGGTTTAATTGTAATAAATTACGAATATTAATTTTGCTACGTCCAACTTCCATCGAAATAGTAACCGGAATATCTAAAATACTATCCAAACGCGCATGTTCTTCATCGGACAAAGGTTCAGATGTATCTTTAAGCTCATCTAATTCAACATTATTCGCTTTTCCTTCACCTTCCGACTCTTCAAGCGCCGCAGCCCATTCGTCGGCCATATCCTGTTCATTACTCATATTGCTTTCCTATCTTATAATTAACACTATTTTTATTCGGAATGTGCATCACTTTTTAAGTTTTCTAATTTTAACTTAGTACTTTGTATTTCAGGACGACTAATTCGTTCCGTTATTTTTAACGCTAAGTTTTTATGTGATTTACCTAAGTTTGCACGAAATGTCGGTAAACCTTCAACTGAGACCAACATTGAGTTAGGCATATCAACGGGAATAATATCACCTGCTTTCAAGCCAATCATTTCTCTCAGGGTTAACTCTTTTTCAAGTAATTTCGCATTAAATTCAACGGGCACATCCATAATTTCATCGGCTAATGCTTGACTCCATCGTTGATCCGTATCCTCCTTATCACTTTGTACCCCTGCATCAAGCAGTTCTCGAATAGGCTCTAACATCGAATACGGCATCGCGATATGAAAATCACCACCACCGCCGTCTAACTCGATATGAAATGAATTCACCACAATGACTTCTGTAGGACTAACAATATTAGCCATTGCAGGGTTTACCTCTGAATCTAAATATTCAAATTCAGCATCCATTACAGGGGCCCACGCATCGTGATAATCTTCAAAAATAATCTTCAATAACATTTGAATAATACGACGCTCTGTCGGAGTAAACTCTCGCCCTTCTATTTTGGCATGATAACGACCATCTCCACCAAAAAAATTCTCAACCAGAATAAACACCAAACGTGCTTCCATGGTAACAAGTCCAGTTCCTTTCAATGGACGAAATCGCACCATATTTAAGCTTGTCGGTACAAATAACGTATGCAAGTATTCGCCAAATTTGAGCATTTGTACGCCATTAATAGAAACCTCAACGGTATGACGTAACATATTAAACAAACTAATTCTTAGATGACGGGCAAATCGCTCATTAACCAATTCAAGGGTTGGCATTCGCCCACGCACAATACGATCCTGCGAAGAGAAGTCGAAGTGGACAAGACTTTCATCTAATTCCCCCTCACTTTCAACAAGCTCATCTTCAACATCATCAACACCATGTAATAGCGCATCAATTTCGTCCTGTGACAATAGATCTGCCATTAAAAATCCTATTTATATCAAAATAATAATTGGAAAATAATATCGTTTATTTCTGCAATGCTAATAAACAATATCAATATGCAGCGGTTTAATTTATCCCGATTGTATTAAATATATGATCTAAATTTTACGCAGGGAAAATGGTTTAGTTCGAGACGAAAGTTAATGTAAATGGTTGTTCCCTTTACGAAACTTTCAACAAAGAAATAAATCATTTTAACCAGTAAAATAGATCAGCTAATTACTACGATTGGTATTAAAAAAATATATTTATAATCGCTGCTGTATTTTTAATACTTACTGTAAAACGAAGCCAGTAAACAATACTGAGTCAATTAATGCTTTATTTTCATACTTAGTCGTGACTTCGTTTAACGCTTTCAATGAAAAAGCACGAAGTTCAGTTTTCCCTAAAGGACTACGTAACTGCTCAACTGAAGCAGCTGAAAAAACTCGCACTAATGTGTCTTCTAACAAAGGAATGTGTTTTTTTGCTAAATTAACTTTATCACTCCCTCGGATTAACAACTGTACTTTAATTTGTACTAAACGATCTCGCTTGCCATCCATAACATTAAAAACAAAGGGGCGAGGCATCGGCACATAGGACGCTAATTGAACTTCGCCTGATTCATCGTTACTTGCTTGCTCTTCTGATTGTTCAACGACTTCGGCACTATCATCACCAGAAAAAAAGAAGAAGAAAGCACCTGCACCACCACCTAATAACAAAACAGCAGCAACAATAATAATAATAATTAATTTTTTCTTACCACCGCCTTTCGCTTCATTGTCACCTTCTAATGAAAGCTCTTCATTATTTTCGCCAGCCATGTTTTTACCCTTATGCTTAGTAATACGAATGCAATTTAAATAATATTTTTATATTTCAAATTAACGCGGCAATTTTAATGCATCTTTTCTATGAATTCAGTAATAATTGAAGCGCTCTATGCATAATAGTCTATTCCTTGCTCTGAATTAGGAATTTTAACCGTTCTTGTCATTATTTCTTCATCATGTCCTTGAGAAAAATCACCACTGGTTGATACATTGCTTTTATTTTGGGAACCACTTTGCCCTTGTTGATTAGTGTTTTGCTGTTGTCCACGCGCATTTTGTTCAACACTTGTATTGCCTAAATTCACTCCCTGCTGCGCAAGTTGCTCGCGTAATTTTGGTAAATTTTGCTCAATAATATCTTTACTTTGACTCGCATCCGTTTGAATAGACATATTAAGCTGATCCTGATGCATATGTAATTTAATATGCATAGAACCAAGTTCAGCAGGATCCAATCTAATATGTACCTCTTGTTTACCTTGATTAATCATCATCAATACCCGCTCTCCAATCATCGCAGCTGAATGCTTTGCATGTAAATCAAGCGTCTGTTGTAACGCAGTATTAGAAGCCGCTAATGACTGTGGTTCTACTTTATGCGTACTTGAAGCATTAATATCTGAAACACGTAAACCTGAAGCTTCACCAAGATGATTAACTGATACCTTTGCCGACTCCGTATGATTTACGATTAAACCTTCGGTTTGTTTTTCTGGGGTAGAATTCGATGTAGTACTGTCGACTAGAGGCAGTTTCTGTGATGAGGCTTTATCACTCTCATTAAATTCTGAAGCAACGCCCGTCAGGTGCGATATACCTTCAGATGCTAATTGGTGAATATTATTTTTTGTATTGTCTGCCGTAAACTGCCCTACTTTATCATTTTTGCTCACCTGAGCACCTGTACTATCTAATGATTCATTTGCCCCTGAATTTAAGGGTGAAACTTGTCCCGCACTAGTTAAATTAGGTGTAATCTCAGATGTAACGCTATTTGTTAACGGTTGACTGTCTGCCCTGATATCCATTTTGGTTTGCTCTATATCAATCGCTGGAGAAACTGTGTCCTGAGATAGGTTTGACGAGGCTAGACCACCCGTAGTATTGACAGATATATGATCCAAAGAAATTTCTCGAAGTTGATCATCACTTAACGCTTGTGCATTCCCTACCTCATTGGAGGTTTTTAATTGAGACTCTACATCTTCAGTTTGTAGTTCAGGGGTAGTAACACTACCAGTGGTAAATGCATCAAGAGAAAGCCCATCCGTAAGAATTTCATTATTATCTTGGGGAGAAACAAGCGTTTTAGGATTAACTGTTTCAGTCGATACCTTTTTATTCACATCTTTAACTATTGAAGCTTCAAGGTTAATAGTTTCCGACGATATCTTATTATTCACATCCTTAACCATTGAAGCTTCAAGATTAGTGACTTCCGACGATATATTTTTATTCGCATCCTTGACCATTGAAGTTTCGAGATTAATAACTTCCTTAGATATATTTTTATTCCCATCCTTAATAGATGACATATCAGAATTAACAGCTTCAATAGAAACATCTTTATTATTAACGCCTAGAGTTGACAATACCTGAGGCTCAACGACTTCAAGAGAAGGTTTATTATTAGTAGAGGTAAGAGATTGGGGTTTAATTCCATCAGCTTGAGTAAATGTAGTATTCTCCATTGCTTCGCCTTGCGAAAGACGATTGATATTAAGTTGTTCATCATCACTCATTATTGTATTGATGGCTTCGCTTGAATTAACAACAACCGTAGCGTCTGAGTTAGGGGTATCTATAGCCGCACTTAAAATCCCACTATCCACCCCAATATCATCTGGCAAGTCTGTCAGTTTTTCTTTCTGCTTTAATTCACTTAATAGGCCAGCATTTATATCCGTTGGCAGCATATTGCTATTATCTGTATTATTTTTAAATTGTGAATCTTGTTTTTCACTAACATGTCCATTCAAATCGACTTCAATATTACCTGAGGTTATTTCATTGTGATTATTAGCAACAGAATTTGCAATTACCGTTGCCTTAAACGGTAATGTGGTGTCGGCATAAGAATCAACCTGCATAGATGAATTTTTTTCTGACACTTTTACTGCTCCCGACAATTGAGTGTCAATATTTTGTGCTGCTTGAATTTGTTCCAATATATTTGTTGAATCAAGTTGTTCAGCTGATGCTGCTTGCGATTGAAGCAAACTCGAGCTTGCAGAATAATCCGTTGATTGAGAGGGTTTTTTAATTAAAGTGTCGGTTGCTAATTGAGTATTTTCAACTGTACTTTTTATACCACTATCACCTTCGAGATCTGCCATCATCGGGCCGACTGTAATTGGGTTGTTTCCTTCTTTTAAGGTTATTTTAGATAATAATTGAGCAGCAGTTGCATTCGTCTTTGTTTTTTCAGGAAGTTCAATGGCTTCTCCAAGTACACCAGAAAACTTATTTGATGATACTTGCTCCGTCAATGAGTCGTCAGCCGGAAGCCCAAGACTCCCCATCGTGACACTTTGAGTATTTTCTCCAGTTGCGGACGAAGAAGGGGTAGCTAATAAAATAGATTGCATCATACACTGGCTCTTTATAAAGAAAACAAATTGCCGCTTTACAGCAATAAAGGGAACATGAATGCCTGTTCAGTCACTAAAAATAGTTATTATCTAATAACAAGCAATTTACAGACCAGATTTAAATACTAAATCGTTATTGTGAGGATTGTTTTTGAAAATATTGAAATGTGGCAAATTCGTCGAGTAATTGTTGTTCTTTTTTATCAGCAATTTTAGCTTTTTGCCGTGCTTTTTTCTCTAATAGCATTGCCATTGCTTTGCAACTAACTTGACTTTCCAGCCAACGTTTTTTTTCAGTATGAACATCATATTCAAACTTAACAATTCCCTGTTGTTGCTTTGTAATACCTTGATCAAGTTGAACAATAAACTGTTGATATTTACCTAACTCTGCAATTGATAAACCCTGTGATCCTTTTACCGTTAATTGCGACACATATTGACGACGATACTGATGCAAATTTTGCAACTGATTACGTTGCTCAAACAACTGTCGCTGTGCATTTTTATATGCTTGTAAAGCCTGTTCTACTTGCTTTTCTCGTTGTTCATACACAAGTTGTAGAGGATCTCTTGCCATAACCCTATTCCTTTAACTATTCACGAAGGCCTGTGTTAATGCAGCCAGTTGTGTCAAACAATCGTTATAACTGATTGTATCTTTCATGCCTTGCTGCAAGAAATGATCCAATTTTGGTTTAATAACAATCGCTTTATCAACTCGCGGATCACTTCCTTTTGCATAGGCACCGATAGTAATCAACTCTTTATTTTCTTGATATAAGGAATATGCCTGCTTCAATGCACGTGCTAATGTTTGATGCTCATCGGAGGTAACCATAGGCATTACACGGCTAATAGATTTACCCACATCGATAGCAGGAAAATGACCAGAATCAGCAAGATCACGAGATAATACAATATGACCATCCAAAATAGCCCGAGATGCATCTGCAATCGGATCTTGAAGATCATCACCTTCCGTCAATACGGTAAAGAACGCACTGATCGAACCTTGTTTCTCATTCCCATTTCCCGCTCGCTCAACTAAAGCAGGTAACTTAGCAAAAACCGAAGGGGGATAACCTTTTGTGGCAGGAGGTTCACCAATTGCTAATGCGATTTCACGCTGCGCTTGAGCAAAACGTGTTAACGAATCCATCAGCAATAGGACATTAAGTCCTTGATCACGAAAATATTCTGCAATAGTTAAAGACGTTTCACACCCCTTTAAACGCATTAATGGTGAAGCATCTGCTGGCGCTGCAATCACAACAGAGCGTTTGCGACCTTCGACACCTAATATTTCCTCGATAAACTCTTTAACTTCTCGACCACGCTCACCAATTAATCCAACCACAACAACATCGGCATCGGTACCTCGAGTCATCATGCCTAATAGCACACTTTTTCCCACACCCGATCCAGCAAATAATCCCATTCGCTGCCCTTTCCCCACAGTAAGTAAAGAATTAATCGCTTTAATACCTACATCGAGTGGATCTTTAATCGCTTTTCGACTGAGTGGGTTAATACGTGGATTATTATATTGACTATGTTGTGCAGTAATAATGTCGCCTTTACCATCAATAGGGTTACCTATTCCGTCAAGTACACGCCCTAACAACTCCATCCCAACAGGAATCCCTTGGCTTTGAGTTTGTGGAATGACTTTAGCACCAGGTAAAACACCCGTTAATCGCTCGCTAGGCATTAAAAATAAACGTTCCCCAGAAAAACCAACAACTTCTGCATCAATAAAACCATCATTTGTTTCAACCCGGCATAAACTACCAACCGCAGCACTACAACCAATTGCCTCCAGTGTTAAACCGACAACTCGCACTAATTTTCCCGAAACAGTAGGATGTGTAATCGACTCCCCAGACTTATATTGAGCAAGGCGTTGCCCGAGATCATTCATATTTATTCAGCCGTCTCTGTTTTCATTGTTAAATTTTCATCGGCATTGCCACTAATTTTTTCATCATTAATATCGACTGTATTATCAGGTGACGTCTTTTTAGTCGCTAGCGGTTGCTCATTCAGTAAATTTGAATCCTCATTTTTTTCAGGAAGTTGAGCATGGTTTTGCTTAAAAAAATGCGTTAATACCTGTTCCACTCGATGTGAAAAGGCGTAATCAATACTCGATGTTTTAGTATGAATTTGACAATCACCACGCGCTAAAACAGGGTCTCCCTGCAAATCCCAACCGCGTTTTTCACATATTTCCGGTGAATAAGCAGACTGAACAAAAAGTAAATCGTCAGGGTGTAATAAAATTTTCAATGTTTGTTCAGAGACAGGCAGTGCATCAACTGCTTGCTTTAATGCCTGTAAAATAATTTGAGGATTAGTTTGCACTTCACTGCGCGCAATTTGCTCTGCTAGATTGGTTGCCAATAAAACCAATTGATATTCAACGTTATCATCTAATTTTTCAAGTGGATGATGTAGTCGTTCGATTAATGACTCCCAGTTTTGGGTTAACTTATCGATTTGTTGCTGCCCCGCTGCAAGACCCTCTTGCAACCCTTGCTCATTGCCCTTATTTATGCCCTCTTGTAACCCCTGAGCTGTTCCCTCTTCGAGCCCCTTAACAAACCCTGCTTCCTTGCCTTCTTTAAAACCATCTTCATAAGCCGATTGTCTGATTTCTTCAATATCATCAAGGGTTAATGGTTTAGGCGAATCTTCAACCTCTTCTTCTTGCTCATGTTTTTCATCGCCGCGATACCATGAAGGAGGCTTACCAAATAATGTATTATCTTCAATGGATTCTGCATTGTTTTCGTCAATTTCTGGAATAATCCAATTTTTAAACTGATTTTCATTATCCACGATTTATTATCTGCCTTTTAAAAAGAATTTATCGCCCAATCTAAAAAATTAATACGCGATAATGTTACATTATTTTATAAAAACTCGTCGCCACCGCCACCGCCGCCGAGCATAATTTCACCTGCGTCAGATAATCGACGTGCAATCGTCAATATTTCTTTCTGTGCAGCTTCAACTTCACTTACACGAATTGGGCCCATTGCTTCAAGATCATCTTGCATCATTTCTGCTGCACGTTTAGACATATTTTTGAATATTTTCTCTTTAAGTTGCTCATCAGCCCCTTTAATCGCACGCTGTAATTGATCGCCAGGTACTTCACGCAATAATGCTTGAACACCACGGTCATCAAGATCAATAAGATTTTCAAAGACAAACATAAGATCTTGTATTTGTTGACTCATATCTTCATCTGCTTCACGTAGAGAATCCATTAACGCACCTTCGATATTAGTATCGAGATAGTTCATTATATCTGCAGCAGCTTTCGTTCCGCCCATTTTAGCAGCTTGAGCCCCTGCTTGACCGGCAAATTGTTTTTCCATTATTTCGTTTAATTCTTGTAATGCAGCAGGTTGAACCTCTTCTAAATCCGCAATACGCATCATTAAATCTAATCTAACTTTATCTGCAAATTGTGACAGTATTTCTGCTGATTGTTCAGGATCAAGATAGGATAAAACAATAGTTTGAATTTGGGGATGCTCATTTTGAATAATAGAGGCTACTTGGCGCGCATCCATCCATTTTAATGAATCTAAACCTTTAGAACCACTACCTAAAATGATTTGATCAACTAAATTACCGGCTTTATCTTCACCTAAGGCTTCAATTAATGAAGCTCGAACGAAATCTTCACTATCTAAACCAATATTACTGTATTTCTGAATATCTTCGATAAATGCACGATGTACACTCGATACTTTACTTTGCGATGAATCCTGAAGCGCGGCCATTTCCATCCCTAACTTCTGTACCTGTTTAGGCTCTAAATTTCGGAAAATTTTAGCGGCATCTTCAGGGGTTAAACTAAGCATTAACAAGGCTGACTTCTCTGCTCCCGTTAAACTGGAAACATCATATTCAATGGCCCCATCTTTCACTTTTTCATCATCACTCATTAGTTAACCACTCTTTAATTACTTGTGCAGATAAACCAGGTTCGTTAGCCACTAATGCACGAACCGCTTTTAATAAATCTTCATCTTTATGTAAATCTGGTAGCCTAATCTGTCCATTACTTATACCAAATTCAACACTGTTATCATCATCATCGTTAAGTAACTGTAAATTATCATTACCTAAATCACCAATTGCACCACCTAAATCATATTCTTCAACTTGCTCTATCGCTTCAGGATAAAGTAGTTTTTTCATAATAGGGCGAACAATCAACAATAAGGTTAGTATAATAATAAACATACTCCCACCAAATCGGACATATCCTTGGAAGGTTTCTGTTTTCCAAAACTCCTCTTCTTCCTGCGCTTCTAATTCAGGACGATTGAAACTAACCGATGCTATTTCTAACACATCGCCACGTTCATCATTAATGCCTAACCCACCTAATAATAAACGACGAATATTAGCCACTTCTTCAGGTGAACGCGGTTCGTATGTAACCTCACCTTCGGCATTGGTCGTCATAACATAATCTAACGCAACGGAGACACCTAAACGCTCTACCTTTCCAACTTTATGTTTAATATGAGTAACCGTCGTATCAACTTCATAGTTTCGTGTTTCTTCATTATGCGAAGTACCATCTGATAATTTGTTTGTCCCTTCTGCATCTTTGACTTCCTCTGGAATGGAAGAAGCCGCTGGAGGTTGATTAGATAATGCCCCAGGGACAGAGCCAACCGTAGAATTCGTTGATTTAGTTTCTACCAGCATTTCACTACGCACGGCTTGATTACTCGGGTTAAATGTTTTTTTCGTTTCTTCCACAACGGTAAAATCCATTGCTAAATCAACTTCAGATGTATAATTAGCAAGCCCCAGAACAGGAATCAGAATAGCATCAATTTTCGCCTTATATTCATCTTCACGTTGACGCTCCAATGCAAACTCTGTATTTGATTGTGCCGATAAACCACTTTTGCTACCCGAGTGTAATAAGCGTCCACGATGATCGCTAACAGTCACATTATTAGGCGATAACCCCTGAACGGCCGAAGCAACAATATCAACAATAGAGTCAATTTCCTGTGGCGATAAAGTATAAGATTGGTTAGTGGTTACGACAACGGTAGCACTTGCTTTACTTTCTTTACGTGCAAACACACTTTCTTTTGGAATCGCTAATAATACTTGCGCATTAGTAACATTTTTCATCGCTTTGATTGCAAGTACTAATTGACGCTCACGGCTTAATTTCAAACGTTCTTTTTCAACACGTTGACTAACCCCAAAGCCCATATCCTGTAATAAAATATCATCGCCATCATCGCTTGTATCGTTCACTAAACCAGCTCGAGTCATCACAAGTTTAATTTTTTGATATTGATCCGAAGCAACGAGTATTGAATCTCCCTCTAGCTTATACTTTATTTCTTGTTTATCTAAGAAGTCGAGCGTTGTGATCAACTCTTCTGTTTGATACGTTCCTAATGGGCGGTATTCAGTTTCTTTGCCCCACGACCAAATAATAACAACAATCGCTAAAACGATAAGTAAACCAATAATCATACTGATTTGACGTAATACATCGATATTAGAAAAGAATGAAGCTACCGCCCCTTTTTCAGGTACAGAAACTGAATTATCACTTTCTAAATTGCTGCCTTCAATAAGCATATCGGGATTATTAATTGCTTCAGCCACGGAGATTCCTTTTTATCTAAATACAGAAGATAACAGCCTAAACAGGCATACTCATCACTTCTTTATATGCTTCGACCATTTTATTACGAACTTGTACCGTTGCATCAAATGCTAAACTCGATTTATTCGCCGCAATCATCACTTCACCTAAACTGACATCTTTATCACCCATTTCAAAGCTAGTACGTAAATCTGACGTATTTTGTTGAAGTCCATTAACATTATCGATAGCTTGCTTGAACATTTGTGAAAAATCAGCATGAGTAGAGCTTGTTGATTTAGTTAAAGTTTCAGTATCAATCCCTTTAGTTTGTAGGGTTGGCATCGCTAAATCATTAAATGCAGCAGAGTTATTAATATTCATATTCGTTATCCGTTTATTGACACATACTAGGTAAAAGCAATATCCATACCAAATACAAAAAATAAATTTCAACTTGTTTAATAGAAAATGTGAGGGATTGATAAAAATAAATTGACAGGGAGCACTTATCCTTAATAAAAACGTTTTGTAATTACTCAGCACCCTTTAAAATTTCATGAGTTTTTGTCATAAATAGAATGCAAATGCTCAGGGATAAGCCATTTATGCTTAGTTCAAGGCGAAAAAGCGCAGTTTAGTGGTTTAAATGAGCATTTTTCAACGATGAAATAAGCTTAAAGGGCGACGGCCTGAGTAATTACAACGTTTTAAGAAGTAATGCCCAACATTGTGGGATAAATATATTGAAAATAAAATATCGAATAGGATGAACCGTTTGCTTCACACCTTGCTATTAAGTGTAACGAGTTTTACTAAACAAAAAAAAGCCCTGATTTATCACTAAATCAGGGCGCTAAATAACTTAAGTTATTTTAGGATAATAAATTTATTTTGAAAACTCTGGGTAAGCTTCTACACCACAGTCAATTAAATCCATACCTGTTTCTTCTTCTTCAGCTGTAACACGGATACCCATTGTTACTTTAATGATACTCCAAACAATCCATGAAGCGACAAATACAAATCCGAAGATAACTGCTGCACCGTATAGTTGAGCACCAAAACTTGCGCCGTCATTGCTTAGTGGAACAACAAGAAGACCGAAAATACCACACACACCGTGTACTGATAATGCACCTACTGGATCATCAATTTTTAATGCATCAAATGAAGTGATACTGTAAACCACAATCACACCCGCAACTAAACCGATAAGTGAAGCAAATAAAGGTGATGGTGAAGCTGGGTCTGCTGTAATCGCAACTAAACCTGCTAATGCACCGTTAAGAATCATGGTTAAATCTGCTTTACCCCATTTCAATTTACTAACGATAAGTGCACCAACTAAACCTGCTGCCGCTGCTGCATTTGTATTTACAAACACAAGACCAACTGCTGTTGCATTTTCAGCATCAGAAATCAATAGTTGAGAACCACCATTAAATCCGAACCAACCCATCCATAAAATTAATGTACCTAATGTAGCAAGTGGCATGTTTGAACCAGGGATTGGGTTAACAGAACCATTTTTACCAAATTTACCACGACGAGCACCTAATAATAGAACACCCGCTAATGCAGCTGCTGCACCGGCCATATGAACAATACCTGAACCAGCGAAATCACTGAAACCAGCTTCTGATAAGAAACCACCGCCCCATGTCCAGTAACCTTCTAATGGATAGATAACAGCAGTAAATACAACTGCGAATGCTAAGAACGCAAATAACTTCATACGTTCAGCAACCGCGCCTGAAACAACCGACATTGCCGTTGCAACAAAAACGACTTGGAAGAAGAAGTCAGACTCTAAAGAGTGATCTGCGCCTTCAGCTTGCGTACCGATTAAGGTACCGAAAGAAGGTAACCAACCAGCAGAAGCGTTATCAACATACATGATGTTATAACCAACTAATAAGAACATGATACAAGCGATTGCAAATAGTACGATATTTTTAGTTAAAATTTCAGTAGTGTTCTTAGAACGAACTAAACCTGATTCTAACATGGCAAATCCCGCTGCCATCCACATAACCAAGACACCTGAAATTAGAAAATAAAATGTGTCCAACGCAAACTTAAGCTCTGTTACTGTGCTTTCCATAATAATTACCTTTTAAAAATATTAAACTAAATTAAAGTGCTTCATCGTTAAGTTCACCAGTACGAATACGCACTACTTGCTCAACTGATTGAATAAATATTTTACCGTCACCTACTTTCCCTGTATTTGCAGCCATAGTGATTGCTTCAATTAAACGCTCAACGTCCTCAGATTTAACGACAATTTCTAATTTTACTTTTGGTAAAAAATCAACTTGATACTCAGCACCACGATAGAGCTCTGTGTGACCCTTTTGACGACCAAAACCTTTGACTTCTGAAACAGTGACGCCAGCAATACCCGCATCCATAATAGCTTCTCTGACTTCATCTAATTTAAACGGTTTAATTATTGCGGTTAACATTTTCATGGTTATTCCCTTTTTATATAATATTAAACATATAGATACCGATAAAATAAAAACGCTTACTAATCCTTTTTTTATCCGTGCGGTACAATCACCTTCTAATGCATTAGATATAACAAATAACATGCCATTTTTATCAACCCATAAAAATCAACACGTTACAGTTAAATTTCAATATAAAACCCCATAGAAGCACCATGAAAGTGCACTTAAAAGTCTCGCGCCGCACCAAAAAAGATCATTTACATTTTAATTGCTAGAATTGCCCATAAAAAAGACCAAGATAAAACATATACAAGGGATACACATCAATATTAAGAGATATAATGCACTCTATTAACTCATTATTATTCAATCACTTTGAAGACTATCAATTAATGCTAACGATTAAGCTTATTGATCTTTAATTTTGAACTAATAACGAATGTATTGTTCAAACAAGCTGTTCAACTTATAGGTATTCAATCAAAAGGATAATCGAACAGTCTTGACTCACTATTACAGTGCCTTAACAGATAAATATTTTCTCTCCTGAGCGGGCATCTGATATAGTGCACAATAAATTTTCATCATTTCTACCCAAGCACTTGGGTATAACACATCAAAGGTAAATCACATGAAAAAAATAAGCCTACTGCTTATCACTTTCGCGCTAAGTTTTAATGCTCTAGCAACCCCCAGAGTTATCCCAAATGCCCCTTCAATTGCAGCTAAGGGATATCTACTAATCGACTTTGACTCAGGAAAAGTACTGGCTGAAAATAACAGTGAAGAACGACTTGAGCCAGCTAGCCTTACTAAAATGATGACCAGTTATATTATTGGACAAGAAATTAAATCCGGTAATTTAAATCGCGATGATAAAGTGACTATTTCAGAAAATGCATGGTCAAAAAATTTCCCTGATTCTTCTAAAATGTTCATTGAAGTCGGTAAAGAAGTTTCCGTTGATGACCTTAATCACGGTATTATTATCCAATCAGGCAATGATGCGTGTGTCGCAATGGCTGAACACATTGCGGGAAGTGAAGGTGCATTCGCTGATTTAATGAATTCATGGGCTGCACAACTAGGTATGAAAAACAGTCATTTTGTTAATAGCCATGGTTTACATAATAGCGAACATTATACAACAGCTAAAGATATGGCGATTCTTGCAAAAGCATTAATCACTGATGTACCTGAAGAATATAAAATCTATAGTCAAAAATCTTTCAAATATAACGGTATTTTACAATATAACCGTAACGGTTTGTTATGGGATAAGAGCTTAAATGTAGATGGTATGAAAACCGGTCATACTGATGCAGCAGGCTACAGCCTTATTTCTTCAGCAACCAAAGATGGCATGCGTTTAATCAGCGTCGTGATGGGCACAAAATCAGAAAATGCACGTAAAGTTGAAAGTAAAAAACTACTCAACTGGGGTTTCCGTTTCTTCGAAACTATCACCCCTTACAAAGCGGGTGATGAGCTTGCTAAAGAACGTGTTTGGATGGGTTCACAAGAAATGATCCGTTTAGGTGTATCAGTAAACACACCAATCACATTACCACGTGGCGAAGCTAAAAACTTAGCTGCAAGCTTTATTATTGCAGATGAATTACGCGCACCAATTCAAAAAGGTGAAAAAGTCGGTGAAGTGCATTATTCAATTCAAGATGAGCCCGTTGCAACCTACGACCTAATCGCGCTTGAAACCGTTGAAGAAGGTGGTTTCTTCAGCCGTTTTATTGATTACATAAAATTATTATTTATTGGTTGGTTTGGCTAATTTAATCCCCATATAATAACTAACAACAGATCTTATTGATTCGTATCCTCAATGAGTTCTAGTATTATTACCCAGTGAGGCTCCTGCCTCACTTTTTTCTTTATACAAAATTATATTAATTAACGAAATGATTAATTAATATAATTTTGTATCACCACCTTTGGAGTTCCAAATGTCCTTAAACACTAAATTTGATGAGCTTTTAGAGTTCCCATGTAACTTTGCATTTAAAATAATGGGTGTTGCAGAATCCCAAATGATTGAAGATGTGCTCAATGTTATCCAAAAACATGCCCCTGGCGATTACTCACCTAAAATAACGCCAAGCTCAAAAGGTAACTACCAATCCTTAACAATTCCTGTGATTGTGACTAGTAAGGAACATATTGAAACCATTTATACAGAGTTAAATACACTAGAACGAGTTCGTTATATTCTTTAATGAGATAAATGAAATGACCACTATTGCAGACCAACTACATGTGCGATATCTAGGTGTACAGAACTACCTAGACACATGGGAAAAAATGCACGACTTTACCGAACAGCGCAATCATCATACAATAGACGAAATTTGGATTGTTGAACACCCTCCCGTATTCACCCAAGGACAAGCAGGTAAAGCTGAGAATATCTTGCAACTCACTGATATTCCTATTGTTCAAACTGATCGCGGTGGCCAAGTAACCTATCATGGTCCAGGACAACTAATCGCTTATTTACTGATTGATATTCGCCGTAAAGATTTTAATATCCGCACATTAGTTTCGAGTATTGAAAATAGCCTGATTAGCATCTTAGCAGATAATCAAGTCGATGCGATTGCAAAAGCTGATGCACCAGGCGTATATGTTAACAATAAAAAAATAGCGTCATTAGGGTTAAAAATTCGCAAAGGTTGCTCTTTCCATGGTCTGGCATTAAATGTAGATATGGACTTATCACCGTTTTTACAAATCAATCCCTGCGGTTATGCAGGCTTGGAAATGACACAATGTAAAAACGAAGGTATTGCACTTTCTGTAAATGAACTAGCCCCATTATTAATAGATAAATTAAAAGACCGATTAACCTACTCAAAAATAGAGAGCTTTTTTAATGAGTGATAAACCAAGAAAATTAACCGCAGGTGAAAAACTGCGCGATGCAGATAAACTTGCACATATTCCAATTAAGGTGATCCCTTCAGATAAAGATAGCATTTTAAAAAAACCTGAGTGGATGAAAATAAAAATTAAGGCAGACAATACCCGCGTTACTGAAATTAAAGATGCAATGCGTAAAAACAAATTACACTCGGTCTGTGAAGAAGCCTCTTGTCCAAATCTAAACGAATGTTTTAACCACGGCACAGCAACATTTATGATTCTAGGTGATGTTTGTACACGACGCTGCCCTTTCTGCGATGTCGGCCACGGTAAACCGTTAGCACCGGATGTTGACGAACCCAAAAATCTTGCACAAACAATTCAAGATATGAAACTAAAATATGTTGTACTTACTTCCGTTGACCGAGATGATCTTCGCGATGGTGGTGCACAACACTTTGTTGATTGTATTCGAGAAATTCGCAAACTGTCGCCTAATATTAAGATTGAAATATTAGTCCCCGACTTCAAAGGCCGTATCGATAAAGCACTCGCCTGCTTTGAAGACAACTTACCTGACGTCTTTAACCATAACCTCGAAACAGCTCCTCAGTTTTACAAAAAAGTACGTCCTGGCGCAAACTACAAAGGGTCACTAGAACTACTTCAAAAATTCAAAACGCTTCATCCGGAAATCCCAACAAAATCAGGATTAATGATGGGACTTGGTGAAACGAATGAAGATATTGAAACGGTTATACACGACTTATACGAACACGGCGTCACGATGTTGACACTGGGACAATATCTACAACCTAGCTTGCATCACTTAGCCGTAGAGCGTTACGTTCCACCAGCAGAGTTTGATCAACTTGGCGAAAAAGCAAGACAGTTAGGTTTCAGTCATGCAGCCTGTGGTCCCTTTGTTCGTTCTTCTTATCATGCAGATCTTCAAGCTGCTGGTGAAGAGGTCAAATAATATTAATTAATAGAGCGTATTTATTACGCTCTATATCCTCGCCTCAGCTAAACTTTATCAAGATGACTATCTTCTGGTTGATACACCGACCAACGATTACGACCATTCGACTTAGCCTCATACAACGCACGATCTGCATCTTCAAGTAAACATTGGGTTGAACGCTTATCGTCGGGGGTAAATATTGTTATTCCTATACTTAAGGTAACGTAGTCTGCAATATCGCTACTTTGATGCTCTATTTGTAAAATTGCAATTTGTCTAATAATTGCGTTAGCAACTTTTTGTGCCCCCAAAAGATCGGTATTAGGTAATAAGAAAATAAACTCCTCACCACCATAACGCGCAACAAAATCAATTGCACGAGTTAAATGATGGGAAAGCGAATAGCTAATGTGTCGTAAACATGCATCACCTGCAATATGCCCGTAGGTATCATTGTATTTTTTAAAGAAATCTATATCCATTAACATAACGGCTTCAGACCAAGAATGCCTATTAGCCGCTTTTAAATCATAGGCTAAGCGCTGATCTAAAGCTCGACGATTTGGGATCCCAGTTAATCCATCGGTTAATGAGAGGGCTTCCAAACTATGCTTTTGTTGTTCAACTTTAACGGCAAAAAAATCAAATGCATCGGCGATATCGGATATTTCATCATTTCCACCAATCTCTATTTTCCCCGAGTGCCCATACAACCGCGCCATTACTTTTTTATTGAGCGTCACAATCCGCTTAACAAACCATTGTTGAATGAATACAATCACAATGAATAGCAACATAAAAATGAGTAATGAAATGAGGCTAATTAATTTAACATCACGCTTGCCATGAGCAACAATGGCATCCGTTTCATTCACTAGCATCGTGTTTATTTGGTAGGCTCTAAACTCGGCATCACGAGAAAAATCATCGATTAAATTTTTAACAAAATTATCACGCCCAACCACTCGCCCAATTATCCGCAATTGGTCAATTTTAAGTAATAACAAACCATTGTCTTCTAGTAACAATTGTTGTAATTCATTCGTCAGTGATATAGCAATGGACTGGCTTTCCTTCGGCAAAGAGATAATTTCTTTTCTTAATAAATCAATTTTCTGTTGTACTAAAAATAAAGTTTGTCTAACTTCCTGTAAACGCTGCTTTATTAAGCCTTTACTTGTTAATGTAATAACTTCTGAATAGGTTAAAATCCAGTCAGCGGTTGAAGAGGATGCATCCACCTGAGAAGGTATGTTTTGTAATAATTTAAAAACGGCTTCATGTAATAAATAAAGCTTATTTTGATCAACAATAATAAGATCTTGCCGCTCACGTTTTTGTTTGACTAAATCATGCAAATTATCCAGCTCTTGACTAATCACTTGCAGTTGATTCAACTGATTTTGATTATTGTCATGCTCCATTATTTGTTTCTTAATATTTGCTATCTTGGCGTCAATTTTCCTCTTCGTAATACGTAACCCAACGTCTGTATTTGCGCCCACCAGATGACTACTAAAATAAAGTAATTCATTCACTTGACTATGAATGGCGTTGGAATAAGTCATTTCAGGAAAGGATTCTTCGGTAATATGACCAAGTAATGATTGAACGCTTTGTAAGCGATAAGAAAACAAAACAACCACAATCAGAAACAAAATAACAATCGCTATAAATCCACTCGTAATGATTTTTGCAAGGGAATAACGCCGCCCACAAAGCATTTTGAATAAACGACTGCGCCCATTGCCTGCTGGTTTATTTTCCATATCAATTAATACTCGACTTGACTGAAGCCGTATCAATTATTCTCGCATTAACTTTAGGAGAAATTCGATGATTAAGCCGTAACTTATTAATTAATATATCGGACAGTAATTCCGTCATCTGCTGCGCATAAGTAACTTCAATATTATCCTTAAACATATTATATCCATCCCCACCATTCGCGATATAAGGTGTTGTTGCAAGTTTATATTGTTTCTGTAATTCAAGTGGTTGGTTGTTAATCATAATAGAAATAATACGATGCCCTACGCGCCCCTTTGAATTATAAGTAACCTGCATCCCTGTGATTTGTGGAAAACGCCCTTTCATCCCTTCTATTTCTGAAAAGCCATTTTCTAACGCAGATAATATTTGAGCTCCATTAACATTTAATAAAACAACACGATCTCGATAAGGTAACGCTTTAATAATATCACCACGACTCAACCGACTATTCGCTTTATAAATACCTTCTCCACGAATAGCGCCACTATTCATAATTGCGACATCAGCCCCCGTATGTGCTTTCATTAAATCTGCAAGTAAATTACCAAAGCCATTTTCTTTTACACGTAAATTTTTTCGAGAAAGATCAATCGGGGTCGTTGTTATACCAATAGTATCATCCAATAATAAATCAAGATGTCTTGAATAGTCTTGTATTTGTTGTTCGACACTTGCAAATTTAGGGTAATCGGAAAGCCTTTTAAGTTGCGCATGCATTTGCGTTTTTTTATGCGCCAGAGTGTCCCAACTAAATTCGATAACAGCAGCCTTGTCTTTATCGGAAACAAAGATTTGCCGAGGATGTTGCTGTAACTTAACTTGCTTTGACAAAGTGACATGGGGAGGATTGCGTAAAACAATATCGACCATGCCTTTTTCTAAAAATTCAACGCAATTAAATTCGTTTCCCGCGTAATGTAAAACTACAAAATCAACGCCTTCATCTCGAAAACTTTTGACCTTTTCGGAAACAGCAACCTCAATCGATTGTACGGTGACATTTTGTAAATTGTAAGACTCAATATCACTACGATCCATTAGCGAGATAAACCCAATTCGATAATCGCCCTTTACCATAATAGCAGAGCCTGTAATTCCCTCTATGCGTTTTTTAGATCCAGTTCCAATCACATTACTTTGTACAATGGGAAAAGCGGCTTCATAACTACGTAGGGATAATTCATCCACCGAAAATGCAAAATCACCTTTATTTGCAGCCATAGCATCAGGTTCCAATGTATTAAGCAAATCGATGATATGGGCGCCATGGTCAAAGGAAGATAAGGTGCTTGGGAAAAGGCTATTCCCCCCGAATACAAAAAAAGTAGGTGTTTGGGTCGCACGATAATCGGATAACAGCGACGCTAATTCAGCATAACTCCCCATTGGATCATCTATTTCATTAAGACCAGCGGAAAAGACGATATAAGCTTTATTATCGACAGCAAAGACATTACCTACCCAAATCAAACTAAGTATTAAAAGAATAACTTTTTTCACTTAATTATCTCCTATTTCATTTACTATCTTTGATTAAAAAACTCACTATTATCGCCCTTTAATCGCTCCCATCATGTCCCACATTGGAGTGAAAATACCGAGCGCCAAAATAAGTACCATTACTGCAACAATAGAAATTAAAATCGGTTCAATTTTTGCAGCCATATTCTTAAGCTCGTAATCCACTTCACGCTCATAAAAATCAGCCGACTCATTCAGTAACTCATCAACCTGTCCTGTTTCTTCACCAACGGCAATCATCTGTAACACTAAAGGCGTAAATAATTGCGCACTAGAAGCGGTTTTTAATAATGTTTCACCGGATTCGATACGTCCACGCATTGCCAATATTTTTTCTTTTAAATAATGATTATCAACGGCAAAAGCAACCAAATATAAAGCATTATTTAGTGGAACCCCCGCACTTAACATCATAGCAAAACTTCGTGAAAATCGCGCTAATAAAGAACGCTCAATAACGCTTCCTATAATAGGAATACGTAACTTCCATTTATCCCAAGTATAATTGCCCTTATCTGATTTTAACCAAACTTTCAGCGCCACAATCGTTGCGATAGAAACCAACAATAAATAAGGCCAATAATTTACAAAGAAAGACGATGTTGCTAATAATAATTGTGTTGTCCAGGGGAGTTCAGCATGAAATTTAGCAAACATGCCAGCAAAAACAGGAATAACATAAATATTTAACACCACCATTGCAACGACTAATACAATCATAACAAAAGACGGATAACGCATAGCGGCCTTAACCCGTTTACGCGTTTCTAATTCCTGCTCAAGATATTCAGATAATTGTAAGAACACTTTATCTAATTGCCCCGTATTTTCGCCAACTTGAATCAATGAAATATAGAGTTGTGAAAAAACGCGAGGGTTAGCAGCCATTGCAGCAGAAAGCGAATAACCATTATGCATACGATCTAATACATCATACAAGGCGGTTTTTAATAATTTAGAGTGACTAGAATCAGCTAACCCATTCACCGCTCTAAGAATAGGAATCCCAGCTTTAGTTAATGAGTATATTTGTCGAGTGAAAATAATTAAATCAGGCAATTTCACCTGACGAACAAGCAAAGAGGCAATATCAATGCTTTCGCTTCCCTCACTCACTTCACTTAATTCAGAAGGCAGTATTCCTTTCTGCACAACTAAATCTGCCGCTTGTTCCTTAGAATTTGCTTCGACTTCCCCCTCAACCGTATTTCCTTGGCCGTCTCGCCCGACGTATTTATAAATAGCCATTAATCATTTATCTCAGAAGGTAAAGCATGATGACTTTCATCAAGAGGAGTTAACGTTAAACCACTATCACGTATTGAAGGCGTTATTTCTATCTCATCATCGGATTTTTTTACGTGGTCAAAATGATCAACTAATTTAAAGACTTCTTCTAGTGATGTTAATCCTTGCTTCGCATAATCTAATGCCGCCAGTGCCAATGGTTTAAAATATTTAGATTGTTTAGCTGCCTTAGCAAAACCATCACTGTCATCTAAACGTAAAGCACTGATCATCTGTTCATTTAACTCTAATAATTCAAATACCCCAATACGGCCTCTATAGCCAGTAAATTGACAGCGTTGACACCCGAGTGCCGAATGGAAATGCGTCTGTTTTAAATTTTCATCGGTAATACGCTCAAGTAAAAGTTGTTGTTCCGGTAAAGCGGGTCCATCACTTTTACAGTTTTCACATAACCGACGAACTAAACGTTGAGCAATCACAGCGCGTAATGCACTTGCAACTAAATACCCCGGAGCTCCCATATCAAGTAAACGTAATGTACTGCTTATGGCATCATTAGTGTGCAATGTTGATAACACTAAGTGACCGGTTAAAGCACCACGAATCCCTATTTGCATGGTTTCATTGTCACGCATCTCACCAACTAATAAAACATCTGGATCTTGGCGCAATGCCGTTCGTAAGACAGTCGCAAAATCTAATCCTATCTTACTATTAACTTGAACTTGATTAACCCTTTCTAAGCGATATTCGACGGGATCTTCAACGGTAATAATTTTCTTTCCGGGTTCATTTAATGTTGCTAATGATGAATATAAGGTTGTCGTTTTACCGCTCCCCGTTGGGCCAGTCACTAAAATCAATCCATTTGGGCGTTTAAGTAACAACTTTAAACGGGCTTGTAAATGATTGGGAATACCTATTTCTTTGAAAGATAATACACCTGCAGATTGATCTAATAACCGCATCACAACGGATTCACCTTGTTGAATCGGCATGGTTGACACACGAATATCGATACTGCGCCCTTTGACATTAATATTAAAACGTCCATCTTGTGGCAAACGCTTTTCTGAAATGTCTAATTTGGCCATTAATTTCAAACGTAAAACAAGTGCACTAGCAATACTACTTTCGGGCAATAATGTTTCCTGTAAGACCCCATCAACACGCTGCCTGATCCGCAATACATGTTCATCGGGTTCAATATGAATATCCGATGCCCCCACTTGGACTGCATCTTCAAACAACGATTGGATTAGTTTTGCAACGGTTGCATCAGCGCCTTCGCCCTCAAGGTTTAAACTTGCAGTGACATCAAATTGAGCATTTTCACCATGCTCTTCACTAAGCTTGACAGCAAACGAAGCAATTTCTTTAGTACGGCGATAAACTCTATCAAAGGATTCTATTAATTGATCTTCACGAGCAAGCAACAACTCAAATTGACGTCCCTTTAATAGACTGGTTAATACATCTAGACTATGTAAATCTGCGGGATCAGAAACCACCAATGAAATCATATCACCAGTATCATGGATAGCTAACGCTCGAAGACGACGAGCGTGAACCTCTGGAATTAATTGCACCGCATTGGGATCTATTTTTACTTTTAATAAATCAACAATTTTTATATCTAACTGACGAGAAAGAAATGAAAGGATTTGATCTTCATTGATATAACCAAGATGGATTAAAGTTGCACCTAATTTCAATCCTAATTGATTCTGTTGTTGTAATGCATTGCTTAATTGCGCTTCACTAATCAATCTTTCTTCAACCAGCAAGTCACCTAAGCGTTTTTTTAATTTTGGTTTCATCGGCTTTTCTCTAAGTAAGCAATTCGTTGATTAATATAAGCTTTAGCTTTCTCTGATAAATCCGGTTGTAATAAAGCCCGTTTGTAATGCGATGCAGCTAATTCAACTTTATTCTGTTTATCCTGCGCAATCGCTAATGACATTAACCAACGTCCATTATTAGGTCGTTCAGACAGCAAACGCGTATATAATTGTTCAGACTGTTCATATTTACCAAATTTTTGTGCCAAAATGGCATAACTCACATAATAATCTAAGTGTCCCTTTATTGATGGCGGATGCTGATTTAAATACAAATACGCCTTTTGAGGATCTCCCTCTTTTAAAGCAAGTCGGGATAACATTAAATTGAATTCAGCATAATCCGGCGAAAGCACAGCACCTGTCTGTAATAATTGCTTTGCTTTACTAATATTACCTGTGCCATAAAAATACAAAGCAAGGGATTTTCGAACATCGTTAAGACCCGGGTAAAAACGTAAAGCTTGTTCTCTTTTATCCGCCGCGATATTTAACTCACCTTGATCTTCAGCTATCTGTGCTTCTTTTAATTTAATACCGGCAAGCTCTTCATTGGTCAGTTGTGCATTTTTTATTTCTAACTTCCCTTGAGTCGGTTCTATCTCCAATGTGCTATCGTCAGATAAAACATAATCGACCGATTGCGTTTCTATGATGCTATTGTCAATCGCCTCAACATTGCTCGGGGTAAAGTCAGGAAGCACTGTTGTTTGCTCAATTTTGCTGGGTGTTTCAACATCAACAATTGCTTTTATTAGTGGTTGTTGTTTTTCGGAATGCAAGTTAACAGGTGGTATTGCGGCAGTTGGTTTCGATACGATAGGGGTTACAACAGCTTCTTTTACTATATTGTGTGTATCTATATCGACCTCACTTTGTTTTACGATTTCCCCCACTAGTTTTGATTTTTTTTCTACATGATTATTTACGTCTAAATGATTATCTTTATGTACAGTAATCGATTGCTCATTTGCATGCGGGTCTTGGTTAAATATTAATATCGCAAAACCCATTGCAGATAAAATAAGTAAGCCAATCATAACCACAATTATGGCTTTTTTTGAACGTGAATGATCCGGTACTCCCTTTATGACAGGCCCATCTTTTTGAGACTCTCTAAAATCATGATGCATCTTATTAATCACGCTCATAGCAGCCCTTTCCACCACAATAATAAAAAGATATTAAGCACGAGAAATGACACCAATAATCCCCACCAATATTTTAATTTATCCAAGGGATAGGCATCTTCGGTATCGGCAATTGCTTGATTAACTAATTTAGGCGTAATTTTATAGTGTTGTTGACCATAACTGATTAACAATGCTTTATGGCATAGGATATTAATTAACCGAGGAATACCTCGGCTTGCACGACTAATTTGCCAACAGACCTTACGATTAAATAACGTTGCGCCACGATATCCCGCTTGGGTTAAACGCTGACTAATATAATGCTCGATTTCATCATCACTTAAGGGCCGTAATTGATAGGAAAAAGTAATTCTCTGCCGTAATTGCCTTAATTTTGTATCCGCTAAACGCATATCTAACTCAGGTTGGGCAAATAAAACCACCTGCAATAATTTCTGCGATGCAATTTCTAAATTTGAAAATAACCTTAATGCTTCTAACGTTACATCGGGTAATGCCTGTGCCTCATCAACTAAGAGTACGACTTTCTTCCCCTGTTCAGTTAAGGTTAATAATTGATCTTTAATCAATCCAGTTAATAAAAATTGATCATCAAATTCGGCTTTCTGAATGCCAATTTTATCAGCAAGGGCACAGCGTAATTCATGGGCAGTTAAATAAGGATTATCAATACAACAAAGCATGTATTCACTGGAAAGCTCTTCTTGTAATTTATTGAATAACAGGGTTTTTCCAGTACCGACTTCACCACTTATCTTTAAAATGCCCTCGCCCAATTCTAACGCCGTTGTTATCACTTCTAATGCTTCTTTATGTGGAATAAAGTCGATATAAAAGTGTGGATCAGCCGTTAATGAAAATGGTGCTTTTTGTAGCCCAAAATGCTTTAAGTAAATCATTCAGTTGGATACCAGTTATCAATTAATACAGAGGATTTTTGAATCTCCATATTCCATGTATTTTTAGTTACAACTTGTGGTTTCACTAAAATAACTAATTCAGATTTATTATTAATTTTCTGACGATTAGTGAATAGCTCACCAACAAAGGGAAGATCCGATAAAAAGGGAGTTTCAGAAGTATAATCTTGTTGGTCGGTTTTCATTAATCCACCAATAACAATGACATCACCAGAATTAGACTTGACCATCGTATCTGATTCACGCACTTCACTTTTAGCTAAAGGTAAAATTAATTCATTAGCACTGTCATCGGAACCGTAGGAAATAGTTTTCGATTCTTCTTCAACATCAACAATAACCGGATGAATATGAAGTAACACGGTATTATCAGCATTTATTTTAGGCGTAACATCAACGGAGATACCTGAGAAGAAAGGGGTTAACTCAATATCCGGAGTCGTTGTCGTTGTGCTATCTGTTGTTTCCGAAGTCACTGAAAAATCCGTCACAAAATATTCATCGCCCCCTACTTTAATCACTGCTTTTTGATTATTCATCGCCGTGATACGAGGTTTAGATAGAACATTCACATCACCTTTCGTCGCTAATAATGTTATGACTGAATTAAATGACCCATTAGAAATAGTTAACGCACCACCACCACCAATCGTACTTTGAATCGTACTATCGGCTAACTGACTGATACTTGAAAAAGCACTATCCCAATCAATACCTTGTTGATACTCATCGGTTAAAGCAACTTCAATAATTTGCATTTCTAATGTCACTTGGCGATTCAGGTTTTCGGTCTCTTTTTCTAAAAATGCTTTTACTTCACGAATATAATTAGGATAAGCACGAATGGTTACTACGCCTGACATTGGACTAACAACGACCTCTTGCCCCGCCTTGTTTTTTAATAGTGTTTTAATCTTTGTTTCTAAATAGGCCCAATAGTTACTATTTGTCACCGTAACGATATCAGTCCCTTCATTCATTCCATTACTTGAAAAACTACCTGAGAATTCATCGGTTGTAGAGGAAGAACTTGACGATGAACTATCTGAATCGGAGTCTGAATCATCCGAGTCTTCTGAACTTATATTGGTCGATAAGACACTGGTTCTAGATCCTGTCATACGATTCATAAATAGATAATCTAAGGTAAAGCTTGCAACTCGCAAACCGGCAGGATAAACATGATAGATCCTATTTTGTCGTGTTATTTCATAGCCATACATATCTTCAATAATATTGAGAGCTTCAGCTAAAGTGACTTGCTTTAAAGAAAGAGAAATTTTTCCAGTTACATCGGGATGAACGGCAACACTGTAAGCAGAATCATTAATCAATGAAGTAAAAAAAACGCTTGCATCAACATCCCTTGCTGAAATATCAATGCGCTTTTCCTGAGAAGGTAAATCGACTAATGGTTGTGATAATTCAGAATATAACTCAGCTTCAATATCGCCGGGCACGATCAAATTTTCAACTTGATGTTGATTTAAATTGCTTTGTAATACTAATTTTTGCTGCTCTGCAGTATTCTTTTTCGTCGTTTGACATGCGCTTAGCAATATAAAGCAACAACTGAGTACAATAGTTTTTTTCATTTCATCTTTTCCATCACGTAAATTTACGTTTAAAACAACATTATTTCTATTTACAAAAAAGCCATTTATTCAATAAATTTCTTGTTATCGGGGTATAGAGTCAATCGATATGATTTACCTTGATAGGTTAAGGAGACTGCATCCGATGTAATGTTCGTTATCCGATAACCGTTAACCTGCTTACCTACACGGTACAGCTCATTATTTATAATCGCTTTTAAATTACCACTGCTGCCCAATATGCTTTGCAATCTTGGCAATGTCGCAGATGAACTTTGCGTCACTCCCTTTGTGCTCGTTTTATAATTTATCGGTTTTGTCGGATCACTTAAGCCTGAAGCCTGAGCCCCCATACCGATAAATAAAAAAAATAAAAAAGTAAATTTAACCACTCACTAAGTCCTGTTGTTCGCTAACGGTGTATATTCTGATAGTTACTTCTGCAGTCGGGTATTGACTCACTTGATAGGCCAATACTGACCAATAAAATTTTTCAGGGATAGCTTCCAGATTGACAAAATATTGGTAAATAGCATCATAAGTCCCCGTTAATTTAATCTCTAATGTTTGCTTATAAAAAATATTTTCTGGTGTCGAACTATCTGCTGAAGAAACCGTATTTTTATGTTCAATAGATGAATTAAACGCACTAACGGGCAATGTAGTTAAAGATACAACCGTAACGCCAGGACTACGACTTAATACCTTACTTAAGGCTACTGGCATTTTTTTCGCATCAATAAATTTAACGAGCTTTTCATCTAACTGTTTATCTAATGACGCTAATGTTTGTAAGGAAAATGCTATTTTAGTATTAATATCTTTGAGCGGATCCTTTTGTAAACGTAATTTAAGCTCTGCTATTTCATTCGCTACATCATCTTCTTGTTTTATTTGAGATTGTAAGTTTTTTTGTATTTTTGCTTGCTTTACCATCGCGGGTTCAAGGATCCAAAAATACGAAATAGACAATACACAAATCAATAAAGCGCCGAATATAAGCACACGTTCACGTAAACTTATTTTGTTAAATGCATTTTCAATTGGAGTCATGTTAATCATTGCATCTTCTCCTCTTCGATTGCATTGTTAACACGATTAATCAACTTAAATGAAAATAGTTGCTGCTCATCAATATATTCCATTGAAATTTTTTCGAAGCTAATATTAGACAATTCAACAGTTGATTGTGCTTTCGTTAACCATAATGCAACGGAATCGCTGTATTTTGCTTTCCCAGTAATATTTAAACTCCCTTCGATTATAGAGAACTGTTCAATGCTGATGGTGGGCATATCTGCACTAGAAAGCCCCCACATTAAATCAGAAAAGCTGATGGTCATCGCTAATTCAACGCCCGATAAACTAGCTAATAGATTTTGTCTAGCCGCAATCTCTTCTTCGAGATTTTGTTGTTGTTTAACTTTGTCTGCTGGCGCTCTGTTATTCTGTAATTGTAAAATCAACTGATTTAGTTCATTTTGTTTTTCAGTCATCGTTGATTTATGCTGCGCAGACCTATCCTGCAAACTAGCCAATTGACTATTTAAAACCAGTACTAATGCAATCACAGAGATAATAGAAAGGGCAAAAACAACCATAAATTGTTTAAATGTTGCCTTTTCCCGCTGAGGGTAGCAACTTGGTTGATAAAGATTGATCTGTTTTTTCATTCTTCATTGCTCTCCACTAACAGGCCATAGGGGAGGATATTGCTAAAGTCATATTGCTCATCTTCGCCAAAGGGAACTACATTTTTAGCGAGATACAAACCAAGCTTTTCAGATAATAACTGTATATCTTGACACACAACGGCAATATATAAATGTGCAATTGAGGCTAAACGTAATTGTGAGTTAATGTAATCAAGTACTCTCTGTAACTCTAGACTTAAACCATCGAGTAACTCTTCCTCTACTTGTGCAAAAGGTTGTTGTAATAATTCGTTGAATCCACGTAATCGATGGGTAAAAAATAATTGTCCACTTTTAACAACCGTAAGAATGAGTTCATTACTTTGCTGAGAGAGCAGTAAATTGACTTCCTCTGTCTCACCTAATAATCGCGCTAAGGCCAATTCTTCGATAGTGATCTCTTTTATCAGCAAACTGTGCTTAAGCAGCATATCTCGAATTTGCAACACTTTATGCTTAGCAATACAGACTGCGGTTATCATTTCCCCCTTCTGTGGTACCAAGGGGCGATCATAATAATCAACCACGACATCAAAAATACTGTCGGTTATTAAGTCTTTAATGGCAAAAGGCAAACTAGCTAACAATTCATTTTCTGCTACTTTGGGTTTTTCAATATCAAAGGTTTGATAAAAATCGCGACTCAATACCACTGAAACTTGATATTTATGCAATTTAAATTCATCAACCCATGAGTCAAATTTTTCCGCCCATTGCGAATCCGATGTAATAGCAGTTTGCGCTAATAGGCTGACCTGCTTTTTTTGTCGAATGCACAATGCAATTCGATCTATACCTAAAAATAGACTAATCGATGCAGTGGGCTTGCTGGAGAAAAAAGTGTTAAGCATATTTATATTTCTTAAAGTTAAGTCATAGTATTATAGGAGATTAATTTTAAATTCGTTTTAAAGACGCTAACGTTTAATTCCTTGTTCATTATATCCATCTCATCACTTATATTTAGCTTAATAATATCGGTCGACATACTATGAGATTATGCATTTACATCGATTTTCAGTATATAATATTGACAATTTTTAGTTCCCTAAATTAGCGCATAGACAACTTTGACGTCTACAGGAAATACAATGCCACTTGCAAACAACGTTTATTCAAATCCAAGCCAGCTTCTACAACGTAACGAATCACTTTTTAAAGATAAAAATATCTTAGTTGCAGGAAACATTGTTGATGATTACCCCATTCACTTAGAAACATTAGCACAATCAACCACTTTTTGCTTTAATGACTATCGCTATTACAGTGTTTTAGTCAATAAATTGACAGCCTCTGAGTGCCATTTCACCGCAAATTATCAAACAGACAAACAATTCGATCTACTTTTGATATTTTTACCAAAAGCAAAACAGGAAACACAGTATTTACTAGCAAACCTCACGCCATATTTACAAGATAATGCAGAAATTATCCTTGTAGGTGAAAAAAATTGCGGAATAAAAAGTGCGGGTAGCTTACTAACACCTTATGCATCAAAAACTAATATCATTGATTCTGCACGACATTGTAGTGTTTTATATACACTATTAGAGAAAGCAGTGCCCATTTTTAAGCAAACTGAATGGATAAAAACTTATCCTATTAATATTAATGGTACTGAATTACAGATTTGTTCTTTACCCGGTGTGTTTAGTTATGGGGAGTTAGATAAAGGTAGCGAACTCTTATTAGAAAATTTACCCGAAAACCTAACAGGCTCGTTACTCGATTTCGGTTGTGGCGCAGGTGTTATCGCGTGCTATTTACTCAAGAAACACCCTCACCTTTGTATTGATTTAATTGATATTAATAGCTATGCATTGGCCAGTGCAAAATTATCTTTGACCGAAAATAATTTACAGGGGAACGTTTTCCCTTCTAATGTTTTTTCCGATGTGAATAATAAGTATGACTTACTTATTTCTAATCCACCTTTCCATTCCGGCAAAGAAACCGATTACCACGCAGCAGAAACATTTATCAGCCAATCACCGACCCACTTGAAAAATAAAGGTATTTTATCAATTGTGGCTAATAAATTTTTGAAATATGAACCTTTACTACAAAACGCGTTTACTAATATGAAACTGACTAATGAGAACAATAGATTTAAAGTACTAACCTGCATTAAATAATTGTATCTACTCAGCACCCTTTAAAATTTCATGATTTTTTGTCATAAATAGAATGTAAATGCTCAGGGATAAGCCATTTATGCTTAGTTCAAGGCGAAAAAGCGCAGTTTAGTGGTTTAAATGAGCATTTTTCAACGATGAAATAAGCTTAAAGGGCGACGGCCTGAGTAATTACAAATAATTTCTCTCGGTATGCGCTGTTAAAGGTTTTTCTTGTTGTGTCTTTTTAGGCGCAAAACAGGACTTATTATCCTGTTAATTAAGACCTAAAGTAACAGCGCCTCTCCCTTTAAAATAATCACTTTTCAACAAAATAACGTTCCATAAAGCGATCACATAATTCAGCAACATTTTCTTCCGGCGATAATGTAAAATTAATAAAAGCTTGAGCAACGGGCGATAAGTGCTTTTTCTCGTGATGAACGAGATACCAACTTCTAATTAATGGAAAACCTTCAATATCTAATTCCACAAGACTGTTTGTCGCTAATTCTAATGTCACGCTATGACGAGAAAGCGCTGAAATACCGAGGTCAGCCATCACCGCTTGTTTAATTGTTTCACTACTGCCTAACAACATATTGGGCTGAATAGTCACCCCTTGCCTATGAAAAAAATCTTCTAATGCTTTACGTGTACCAGATCCTTTTTCCCTAAAAATAAAAGGGTGCGCTGACAATTCACTCAGTTTTATATTTTTATTACCCGCTAATGGATGATTTGGGCTAGCGATTGCAACAATTGGATTATCAACAAAGGGGTAACTTGCTAAAGACTTTAATTCTGGCACTAATCCCATAATAACTAAATCGTCTTTATTGTCATTTAGTCGTTGAATTATCTGCTCTCTATTCGCCACTTCAAGTAAAAGATTCACCTTAGGATAACGTTTATTAAATGCACCTAATAAATGCGGTGTGAAATACTTTGCGCTGCTCACCGCTGCTAACCGAAACTCCCCTTGTAAATCCCCTTTCATCGCACTTAATGCCATATCTAAATTATCAAACCGTTCAAACATATCATCGCAAAATATTTTTAATGTTTGACCCGCAGGGGTTAAAAAGAGCTTTTTACCAATTTTTTCGAATAATGGCAGATCTAAGTTTTCTTCTAACTGTTTTAATTGAATACTGACTGCCGGTTGAGTCAGGCCTAAGCTATTTGCAGCTTTGGTATAATTCATGACCAAAGACACTTTATGAAACACTTTTAATTGATGTAATGAAGCACGCATAAACATTAACCATAAATTATTATTTATGATTTTCATAATATATATTAATTATTATTAATGCAATTAATAGCGTAGACTCGCTGTAATTATCAAAATAACCTAAGATTAGGTTAACTAGGTAAATCCATATTTTACTATAAAATGGATTAAACCGACTTTTTATTAAGGAATAAAGCTATGCCAGCAGTTGATAAACTTATCGCAGGACACCATCGTTTTAAAGAAGGTTATTATAAGCAACATAAAAGTAAACTTTCAAAATTAGCGAAGCAAGGTCAATCGCCTAAAATTTGTATTGTAAGCTGTTCAGACTCACGCGTTGACCCAACTACCATTTTAGATTGTGAGCCCGGTGATTTATTTGTTATTCGTAATGTTGCTAACTTAATCCCGCCCTGTGAAAGTGATGATAAATTTCACGGTACCAGTGCTGCGTTAGAGTATGCGGTACTTAACCTTGAAGTTGAAAGTATTATTGTATTGGGTCACACACAATGTGGTGGCATAAAAGCATTGATTGATACACCACCAAATACGGTCAATAATTCATTTGCAACTAAATGGATGCAACAAATTGAACATGTGCGTGAAGAAGTAATGGGTCATTCTCACGATATAACCGACGAGCATTATCATAATTGTGAAGAGAAAGGCATTATCCAGTCGCTAAATAATCTTAAAACCTTCCCTTGGGTTCAGGAACGAATGGCTGCCGGTAAATTATTTATTCACGGTTGGCATTACAATTTAAGTGATGGCTCTCTTTTTGCAAAATGTAAAGATAGTGATAAATTTAAACAGGTCGATTAATAAAAATTAAATCGAATAAAAAAGGCGCTGATAAATTGATTATCAGCGCCTTTTTTGGTTTTATCTATTAAGACAAAAATTACAGCTCTTTTTTCTCTTTCTCAATAACCGCAATATTTAGCTCTTCTAATGCAGCCGGATTTGCATAGCCTGGCGCATTAGTTAGCGGACATGCTGCAGTCGCCGTTTTAGGAAATGCAATGACTTCACGAATAGATTCAGTTCCTGTCATTAACATAATTAGGCGGTCTAAACCAAATGCCAAACCTGCATGTGGTGGCGCACCAAATTGTAGTGCTTCCAGTAAAAATCCAAATTTATCTTTAGCTTCTTCGTCACTAATATTTAAGATACGGAAAATAGCAGCTTGCATATCTTGTTTATGGATACGTACACTACCACCACCTAATTCACAACCATTCAACACCATATCGTAGGCATCGGAAATAGAACCGACTGGATTAGCTTCTAACTCTTCAGGAGTCAAACCAACTGGTGCTGTAAATGGATGGTGTATCGCCGTTAAATTACCATCTTCAAGTTTTTCAAACATTGGGAAATCAATCACCCAAAGCGGCTTCCATTCATCTTTAATCAGTTCAAGGTCTGCTGCAACCTTAAGACGTAAACCACCGATTGCTTCAGCAACGATATTTGCTTTATCGGCGCCAAACAGGATGATATCGCCATCCTTTGCATTCGTACGTTCAAGTAATTGTGCAACTATTTCTTCATTTAAGAATTTAGCAATAGGAGACTGAACCCCATCAAGACCCTTAGCAACTTCATTGACTTTCATCCATGCCAAACCTTTAGCACCAAAAATAGTCACGTATTTACCATATTCATCAATATTTTTACGAGAAAGCTTAGCACCACCTGGTACACAAATAGCCGCAACACGACTATCAGCATCATTAGCAGGGCCAGAGAAAACTTTAAATTCTACATCTTTGACTAAATCCGCTACTTCTACCAATTCAAAATCAATACGTAGATCTGGTTTATCACTACCGAAACGTAACATCGCTTCTGCGTAAGTCATTTTCGGAAAATCACCTAAATCAACATCAAGCATCTCTTTAAACAGGTTAACAATCATTTTTTCGGTAATTTCCATTACCTGCTCACCGGTCATAAATGATGTTTCAATATCAATTTGAGTAAACTCTGGTTGGCGATCTGCACGTAAATCTTCATCTCGGAAACATTTTACAATCTGATAATAACGATCCATTCCAGACATCATTAATAGTTGTTTAAACAATTGTGGCGATTGTGGTAACGCAAAAAACTGCCCTTTGTAAGTACGGCTTGGTACTAAATAATCGCGTGCGCCTTCAGGTGTTGCTTTAGTTAAAATTGGCGTTTCAACATCAAGGAAACCATTATCATCTAAGAAACGGCGTACAAAACTACTTACCTTAGCGCGAAATTTCATACGTTGTGCCATTTCAGGACGACGTAAATCAAGGTAACGATAACGTAAACGTTGTTCTTCTGAATTTTTTTGATTGCTATCTAACGGTGATGGCTCTGCACGATTTAAAATCTCAAGTTCAGTACCACAAACCTCAATACCACCCGTTGTCATATTTTTATTAATTTGCCCTTCTGGACGGGCACGCACAATACCTTTCATTTTAATACAAAATTCATTACGTACCGTTGCTGCAACCGCAGTTGCTTCAGGAGTATCACCATCAAAAAACACTTGCACAATACCTTCACGATCGCGTACATCTAAAAATGTTACACCACCCAAATCGCGTTGCTTGTTTATCCAACCTACTAATTCTACCTCTTGACCAATGACCGCCTCGGTCACTTCACCACAATACATCGTGCGCATTATTGATTCCTGTTTTCTATATAAGACAAATAATTTAACTCATTATAAAAGAAAACAGATAGTTGTGACATGGCTAAATAAAAAAATGACCATCTCAATGAATTTAAGTAAAATACGCACTTTAAAAATATTAAGTAGCAAGCCAAATAGGTTACCAGATGAGCAAAACAGACAATATCTATAGTAAACCACTTGAACAGGTCAATGGATTTAGCTTCGATGAACAGGTCGTACAAGTATTCCCAGACATGATCAAGCGTTCAGTGCCAGGTTACGAGCAAATCATCAGTACGATTGGCATGATAACGGAGCGTTGTGCAAAGGATGATACTAATTTATATGATCTAGGCTGCTCACTGGGTGCTGCGACCCTGTCAATTCGTCGTGGCTTAGATAATAAATCAGGCTGCCACATTATTGCCGTCGATAACTCCCCTGCAATGGTAGAACGTTGTCAACAAACCATTCATGCCTATAAATCTGATATTCCTGTTTCAGTACTTTGCGATGATATTTGTAATGTCAAAATCGAAAATGCGTCCGTGGTCGTGTTGAATTTTACCTTACAATTTCTAACCCCTGAAAAACGCTTAGCATTATTAACGAATATTTATAATGGGTTAATTCCTGGAGGGGCTTTGGTTTTATCGGAGAAATTTGTCTTTGATGATCCAATTAGCCATCAACTATTAATTGATTTACACCTCGACTTTAAACGCAGCCATGGTTATAGCGAATTAGAAATAAGCCAAAAACGCTCCTCCCTTGAAAATGTACTAATAGCAGATACTGTTAAGCAGCATTACGATCGCTTGCAACAAGCAGGTTTCACTCACAGTAATCTGTGGTACCAATGCTTTAATTTTGGCTCAATTATATCAATCAAATAAGAGATATTTCATTAGATGATCGACTTTACAAATTTTTACAGCATTATCGCTAAAAATCGTTTAAGCCACTGGTTACGAACACTACCTTCTCAGTTACATGAATGGGAAAACGACCATGTACACGGTAAATTACCCGGTTGGATACGCGTTTTAAATAAGCTCCCCGATATTCAAACTGAACATATAACGCTAAAGGACCAAGTAAAAATTGGTAATGGTGATGAACTATCCAATGGTGAAACCAAGAAATTAGAAAATCTATTACAAAAATTTCACCCTTGGCGTAAAGGCCCCTTTGATATTCATGGTATTCACATTGATACAGAATGGCGCAGTGATTGGAAATGGGACCGCTTATTACCCCATATCAGTCCCCTTAAATATCGTTATGTATTAGATGTTGGCTGTGGCAGTGGATACCATATGTGGCGCATGTTGGGAGAAGAAGCTGAATTTGTTGTCGGCATTGATCCAAGTGAATTATTTTTATGCCAATTCGAAGCCGTTCGTCACTTTGCCAATAAAAATGAACACATCCATTTATTACCATTAGGCATCCAAGAATTACCAATACTACAGGCCTTTGATACGGTATTTTCGATGGGGGTCTTATATCATCGCAAATCACCAATGGATCATATTACTCAATTACAGGATCAACTCATCGAAGGGGGAGAGTTAGTACTAGAAACATTGGTCATTGATGGCGATGAAAAAGCCGTACTTGTCCCTGATGATCGTTATGCAAAAATGCGTAATATTTGGTTCTTACCCAGTGCCCCCGCACTAAAACTTTGGGTCGAAAAGTGTGGTTTTGAAGATGTTCGAATTGTCGACATTAATGATACATTAACCGGTGAACAACGCAGTACGGCCTGGATGACTAACGAATCCTTGGAAGATTATTTAGATCCGAACGATCCGACTAAAACCGTGGAAGGATACCCTGCGCCTAAACGTGCTTTATTAATTGCTAAAAAAGCGATCAAACCATTGAGTTAAATTGCATATAAAGAGACTGTTTAACTAAACAGTCTCTTTACTTCGCCTGAGAATAAGTGCAATTTTCTTTCAAACTATCCTGAGAAAAAAGAGCTTCAATTTGTTTACTCGAAACAGCAGTTGAATAATAAAAACCTTGAATCAAATCACATTGATAATGTTGTAAACAAAGCAGCTGTTCTAATTTCTCAACGCCTTCTGCAACAACCTGTAAATCAAGATTTTTTGCTAAACTAATAATCGACTTTATTATCGCAACATCTCGCGAATTATCAGGGATTTGATCAACAAAAGATTTATCAATTTTAAGCGTTGAAATAGGTAATTGTTTCAAACGTGATAAAGACGAATACCCCGTGCCAAAATCATCAATCGCAATCTTAATCCCTAAATCATATAATCTTCTTAGGGTTTCTATTCCTTTACCCGCATGATGGCTAGACACTAAGTGTTCTTCTGTTAGCTCAATTTCCAACTGTTGAGGATTGATATCTGCTTGTTGTAAGCACGTTTCAACAAAATCAGTAAAATTCTCATCGCAAATTTGCCTTCCAGAAACATTAACAGCAATGGTCAAGTCAGCAAAAATAGTGTTTTTCCACTCTATTAATTGTTTTACCGCTTCCTCAATCACCCATTTACCCAAATTAATAATCAAACCGGTTTCTTCAGCTAAAGGAATAAATTCTCCGGGATAAACGGCAGTATCATCTTCACGATCCCAACGAATTAACGCTTCAACTCCGACTATTTTTTCAGTAAAACCATCCACTTTAGGTTGATACAATAAATAAAATTCATTATTTTTTAAGGATTGATGTAATTCATTCTCTAAGGACCAACGTCTAATGGTACTTTCGGTTAATTCACTAGAATAAAAAGCAAAATGATATTGCTCTGATCGTTTAGCTTGATACATAGCCGTGTCAGCGTTACGTAACAACTCTTCGCTGGTTCTTCCATTTGAAGGGTAAAGACTGATACCAATACTGGCTTCTACATGCACCATTTTATTAGCTAATAGAAAAGGTTTTTGAAGAAGATCTTTAAGTTGCTGAATAAAATCAAGTACTTCTTCATTATGTTTAACTGAATCAATAATAATCGCAAACTCATCACCACCAAAACGCGCCACCATATCGTAATGACGCATCTCAGCACTAAAACGCATTGCGACTTCCCGTAACAATGCATCACCAGAATCATGACCCAATGAATCATTTATATTTTTAAAACGATCGAGATCGATAAATAATAATGCAACACTTAAATTACTACGATCAGCACGTTGCATAGCACGCTCAAGGTGCTGTTGGAATAAAGTTCGATTAGGTAAATTAGTCAATGCGTCATGATGAGCAACATGAACAAGCTGCTTCTGTGACTTTTTAAGTTCGGTAATATCCTGCATAACACCGGATAATTTAATAATCCCAGTATCGTTACTTGTTAGTAATTCACCTTGTACATGAAGATACAATAGCTCATCATTAATCAACTTAATACGTACTTCTAAACTAAACGCCTCACCGTTAACAAACGCTTCCTGTAATACACCTTTCACATAAAACTGTTCATCGGGGTGAATCAATTCCACCAAAAAATCAAATCCATGTTCAAACTGAAGTGCTGATAATGATAGCATTTTCGCTAATTGACGAGATAACAATAATTGACCGTTATTATCTGATAATTCCCAGTGGCCCAACTTTGCAACTTGCTGTGCATACTCTAATCGAGATTCACTTTGCTTCATGGATTCGAAATAATAACTGCTGCGAAGCACATAACGCAGATGATGACTAAGTAAGGTCCAGTTAATCGGTTTTACCATGAAATCCGTTGCCCCTAACCGATATGCTTTATCTATCGAATCCGTATCATCCATTCCCGTTAACATAACAATAGGTACACTTTGCCCCCATGGAGCCGCGCGCATTAATTTACAGACTTCAAAACCATTTAATTTAGGAAGCTCAACATCTAAAAGTACTAAATCAGGCACGTTTTCATTAAATAATTCAATCCCTTGCGCACCGTCTTTCGCTTCAATAACCTCATAAATATCCGATAACAATGCTTGTCGAATCAACAACCGCGTCATTTCATCATCATCGACGACTAATATAGTTTTTTTATTCATAGGACCTCAATTAGACATCATCCTTTTTATCTGGGAACCTTTCACAAAAATAATCTTTTACCCGCTGAGATTCAAACTTTATCTCCTCTATTATTTCCTTTATTAAGGATAAGGAATCGGAGGTAGCTGCATATTCTAATTGCTTAGATAATTGAGATAATTTTTCCGCACCAACGTTTGCACTGCTGGATTTTAACATATGCGCCAGCTTTCTAATATTTTCTGACGGTAAAATGGGTTCGTATAATTGGACCAGCGTCTCATCTAATGAAGTTAAAAACAAACGACTGACTTTGGCGATAAATAAATCCGCCTGTTCAGGATTAAGCGCACCTATTTTTTCCAATGCAAGAGGATTAACACAACCATTATATTGCTTACTATGAATGCTTGAATCATTTTCATTCTGCGAATGTTGTGCAGTAAATTCTGACTGTTTATTTTGACGTGGAATATGTAACCATGGTGTTAAGGCATCATAGAGCTGATCCGTCGAGAAAGGTTTACTCAAATAACCATTCATGCCTGCCTGTAAACATAACGCCATATCACCATCCATCGCATTAGCAGTTAAAGCGACAATAATATTGCCCTTGGGAATTGCACAGGCATCTTCCATTTTTCTTATTTGCCTTGTGGCCTCTAAACCATCCATATTTGGCATTTGCATATCCATTAAAATTAAATCATAAACCTTACCTTTAACCGCATCAACTGCCTCGACACCATCATTTGCAATATCAACCCGTAAACCGAAGGACTCAAGCATCATCAAAGCAACTTCCTGGTTAACGGGATTATCCTCTACCGTTAGAATACTATATGGATAATCAAAATACGTTCGAACGGTCACGTCATCTTCCACAATAGCATTAATACTCTCTTCCCTATGAAAAGTATTTGCCAAACATTGATACAGTTCTTTTTGCAATACCGGTTTATTTAAGAAAAAACGAATATTATTTTCTTCTAACAATTTATTTTCGAGATCAACGGAGCTCAGCATGATCATTTCAGGTTGCTGCCAAGAAACGGTTTCTCTTATTGTTTTAGCTAATGCAAGCCCGTCCATTTCAGGCATATGCATATCTAAAATAATTAAATCATAGGGATGTTTATCAGTCTCTGCTCGTGCTAATAATTGCAAAGCTTGCGCCCCACTATCTGCTAATGCGCAATAAATACCTTTCGCATCCAATTGTTCTTTAACAATTAATCGATTAGTCTGGTTATCATCAACGACAAGTAAACGTTTATCCTTAAGAATAGAGAGAGAAATAGGCTTAGATTGGCAACTATTTTGCAAAGGTTCCAGTTCAATAGTAAATGAAAAACAACTGCCTTTTGCCATTTCAGATTTAACATTTAAAATCCCGCCCATCATATCAACTAATTGCTGCGCAATTGGCAGGCCTAATCCGGTACCTCCATATTTACGAGTGATCGAACTATCAGCCTGAACAAAGGAACTAAAAATGTGCTTCAGTTGTTTTTCGGAAATACCAATCCCCGTATCTTCCACTTGAAATTGTAACTTTCCTTTTTCAAACTCAATCACCCGTAGCAGAACTTGTCCTTGTTCCGTAAATTTAATGGCATTACTAATAAGATTACTTAATACTTGTCTCAACCGGACAGGATCGCCATTGTAAACATTTGTAAAATCAGGTGGAATAGACAAGACCAATTCTATTTTTTTGTTATATGCAGATTCGCCATATAGCACCCCAAGCTCTTCAATTAACTCACGTAAATTAAAGTCAATTGATTCTAGCTCCATTTTCCCAGCCTCTATCTTCGAAAAATCTAAAATATCATTAATAATATCCAGTAAATTTTTCCCCGATTGATAAGCCGTCTCGGTAAATCGCTTTTGCCTTTTATTTAAGTCCGTCGTCAGTAATAACTCCGTCATCCCTAACACACCATTCATTGGGGTACGTATTTCATGACTCATGGTCGCTAAAAATTCACTTTTCGCTTTACTGGCTGCTTCTGCATTCTCCTTTGCTAAAATCAATTCTTGGGTTCGCTGTACGACCTTCTCTTCTAACGTATCTCGATGCTGTTGAAGTTCTTCATCACGAATTTGAACCCGCTCTAGCATCATGTTGAACCCATGCATTAAAGAACCAATTTCGTCATTGCGCTCACCGGGTATACGCAAATGATAATTTTTTTTCTCAGATACTTCTTCCATCACGCGTGTAATGTCTAATAACGGAGAGGAAATAATGCGTTGCATGCGAATAGCAAACAATAAGGCAAGTAAAGTACCTAATACAAAAATGAGTGGAGCAAATTCAAATTGGCTCCATAAACGTTCATTTAATAAACTATAATCATCAATTAATAATACTTGTCCTAATAATTTACCTTCAAAATTAATCGGTTCCAAATGGTAAAGCACCTCATCCATTTCTCTTTCTTGCAGCTGTTGAAGCCCCATATCAAGAAAAGATGGTGAAACACGTTTTGAAAATGCGGGTTTAATGTACTCAGCCAGTACCTGACTCTCTTTATCATAAATTCTTGCCAAGGCCACTTCTTGCTTTGCAGATAAACTATCCAAACTTTCTTTTGCTGCATCTTTATCATGAAAAAATAATGTTGCCGTATTCTGAGAAGCCATTAAACGCGCCAAAGCTTTCAATTCATTTTCTGAATCAAGGTGACTATAATAATTTTGCATAAAGCCAATCAAAATAATCAAAATAATGGTTACTAACACACCGGGAATTAACCCTATCGCAGTAAGTTGAGTACGTAATGAAAAATGTTTAATTTTGATCATAAAGCTACCTTATATCATCAACAAGAATGGCAAGCTTCAGTAACTTTGAACTGAATTTTAGCTGAGAATCAGCCAACTGTTTTTTAGAGACTTGAAATTGTAAACGCTGATCTGTTTCAACTAAATTAATAAGTCCACCAGTATCAAAAAAAGGACTGTTATCAGTTACGACTAAAACAGAATGCTGATCTATCAATGACAATAAATAACGATAACGGCGGCGCTCGTCAGTATCGATATAAAAAATATGACAGTTTTTATAGTCATCGTTACTTTGCACTTTAACAAGCTCAATACGATGGCCATTTATCTGTTTATCTTTTAATTGAATAAACTCCTCGCTAACCTGATCATCACCATAAAAACACAAATGGAAGGGATCAGAAGCATTAGACCATGTGGACTCAGGCCAATTTGTAAACTTTGCGATATTGTAGATATAAGCGACTTTCAACGCACTCATTTTAAGCTCATGAGCAAAGGCTGGCGTCATCGCGTATGCAAACATAAATACACATAACAAAAGGGGATAAAGTCGCTTAAGAAGTAATCTCATTTATAATGCAATCCTATCAACATTACCACTTTAACGTTCCATTAAGAAAGACACTGCGCTCAATTGCCGATGCAGCCCCCCATGATTCACTAATAAATTCCTGTTGTTCATTATGCAGTAAATTACGTCCAACTAAGGCTAATGATAATGATGGCGTGGCTTGCCAGCCAATACGTATGTCTCCTTGAAAATACCCTGAAATCTTCTCGTCTTCATATTGAAAGGAAGACCAAGAACGTGGCGCATTATAATAAAGACGTAGATCTAATTCGACAGTATCGGACAAGTCAAAACTTCCCCAAACAGATAATTGATGCTCAAGCGCCCTATCTTCAATTAAAGAAATAAGCGCGGGACTTGCTTCATTGTAAGCAGTATCAGTAATATCAATATGCAAGTAATTATAAACAAAGCGATAACGAGAATGTAAAGTGGCTTGCCAAGTCGCTAATAGCTCCCCCCCTACACTATATCCTTCCATATTGTTTTCGAGCTCAAGTGCTTGTATTAAATACCCAGAGTAATCCGTGTAATCAAAATGGCTACTATCTATTTCCCCTATAATTGAGCTACGCAGATCATCGTAATCATTATAAAAAGTGGCAAGATCAAATGACAAATTAGTATATGGCATCCAACGGATTCCTAACTCATAAGCATCTAATTGTTCTGATTTGAAATCTTTATTACCAAGGACTTGTGTTAACACTTGAACACCGGACTGGTCATCTACCCCAAGGGTAACAATACCGCCGACTTCCCCCAATGAAGGTGAACGATTGGCTCGAGATATTGCCCCCCATAACGTTAAATCATCGTGCGGCACCCAACTGATACGCAAATTAGGTTGAAAATCACTACCGCTGTAATCATTATGTTCAAGCTTAGCACCAAGCGTAACTGCAATATTTTGAGCGGGGAATAAAATAGAATCCTGAACAAATACATTCCAAATTTTACTGTTACTCGATACACTTTCCATGTCTAAATATTGTTTCGATGTAAAGTCATTATAATTTAATTTATAACCCGCTCCCCAGACGATGTCATGATCAGTAAATGGACTAAATTGATGTTGTAACTCTAGCGAAAAAGCATAATTATCATTACCGTATTTAATGCCATCGTAATCATAAAAAGTATAACTCGATGCTATATTTAATTCAGAATTAACCCCTGTTAACTTATTCCAACTGACATCAATATTACCGCCTTTTTCCTTAACATCGTTAGTGATAATCTGATTTGTGTATGAACTTTCTAAAACAGGTAAATTCTGCTGCTCTCCTGAATCTGTCCGATATAAATCACCTTTTAATGTAACACTTTGAGAATCATTGAGTTGACCATCCAAACGTAATCCAGTTTGTAAATAATCTCCCCCATTATCCTGGCTATCTCCGTCAGTATTGTTTGAGTCATCTAAATGCTTTGCTTTCGCATAAGCTCGAAGTTGAGCATTTTCAGAAAGACTTCCTCCTTGACGCATTCCCACACCTTGATATTCATTACCTACATCGACAGATATTGAACCACCAGGGTTTTCTCCCGCACTACGTGTAATAATATTAATAACACCATTGACGGCGTTGCTTCCCCATAGGGTAGCGCCCGGACCACGAATAACTTCGATGCGTTCAATATCAGACATTAAATAATCAAAATACTCCCAATAAACACCAGAAAAAGCAGGCGTGTAAACACTGCGTCCATCAATTAATACGAGTAATTTATTAGCAAATAATCCGGTAAACCCACGTATGCTGACCGACCATTTATTCGGGTCTATTTGGGCGACGTCAACACCTGGGACTAACCGCAGCACTTCTGGGATACTCGTTGCCCCAGTTCGACGGATCTCATCGGCAGTAACGACATAAACAGCAGCAGCAGCCTCGGATAATTTTTCATTCTTCTTGCTCACAGAGGTGATTTCCATTTGCATCAACTCATCAAAACCGATTTCAGTAAAATCCTGTTCCGCCGCATTAACAAAATTTAAAATAGGAAATAATAGAAAAATTCCAAATAAAAAAGGTTGTTTATTCATATTTACTTTTCCATAATAAAAATAATTAGATCGATTAATAAGTATCTATTAGCTAAATTATTTTGATACTCAAAAAGACTTGTGACGTAGGTGAATAGTCATTTATGCTTAACAAACATACAATGAAAAACAAAAACCAAAAAAAAGAATATAATTCACAAATAATTAGAATAAAAATAGCACAATAGAAAATCATATCTAGGTAAATTCAATAAATAGTAAATAAAAGCACAACGGGCATGATCTACCGCATAAATCATCTCATTTCCAATGAATCGCTCTCCAGTCATTCAATAAACATGGAATTCACATTATTGTTAGATCTTATTAAATGTTAGGTACCTATGAATAAAGAAAAATTTTTAAATCAGTACTTATTTAAAAATCTAAATTTAGATAATAAACTAGATAATATTAACAATACGCTCCACACCAAGCATAAAATCTTAAATAATGCTGCTGTATTAATACCTATCGTAAAACGTCAACGGGGTTTAACCATAATACTTACGGAACGGGCATTACACCTTCGCCATCATCCGGGACAAATTAGTTTCCCCGGTGGAAAATATGAACAACATGATAATAACTTAATGAATACGGCATTACGTGAAACGCAGGAAGAGATAGGTATTTTAGAAACAGAAATAACAATAATTGGAAAGCTGACTCCCATTACCACTAACAGTGGTTTCCTCGTCACTCCTTTTATTGCTTTTATCGAAGAAGAACACACCATTAAAATTGATGAGCAAGAAGTAAGACGGATTTTAGAAGTGCCCGTTAATTTTTTATTAGACGAGCACAACTTTTATCTACACACATTAATCGCCAATAAACATCGAAGAGTGACCTATTGTATCCCCTATAAAAACAACTTTATTTGGGGAGCAACAGCTCAAATACTCAAAAATTTACAGCTACAATTAATGTGTTAAGACATATTACTTTTTAACTAATAAACACCGTACCTTAATATCCTCAGGTTATCGCAATAGGCGTTGTCAGACATAATGTCGAATGCCAAAGTAAGGTGCAACATGAGATATTATGGTATATACCCGTTACCATTCAAGATGCAGAAATCAGCAAGACGAGAGGTGAGCAGATTCTAGGCATAAAGGTGAAGATCTAACGGGTTAAATTGAGACTTTATAACAACGAAGATGTTTGCCTCTCGTCTTGCCCTGCGGGTCACGAGCTCGTTTCTTATAAACCATGGCAATACTGCGTTATAACATTCGATAAGGACTAGCCATTAAAGATGTAAAGTCTTGTTTTTACATCTACCGATAGAGGATTAACGCAGTTAATCGCTCGAAAGGTCATCATGTCACGCCTTGCCTTGGTATCCGAGCTAGTGACTGATAAACGCATCTTGATTGGTAACGGGTATAAACATCCATTATTTATTGTCGCGTAATATTGTGCTGTAATCTCTTATTGATAAGCCTTGTGAATTAAATAGATGTAAATTACTCCCCTCTAGGAATAAGTTCATATCATCTCCCTTAACGACCTGATGATCCGCTGGAATATGAACAGTGAAATTAGCTTGGGATAAATAATGACCGAACAAATAAGTACTATTTCCTAAACGTTCGACATTATCTGCATGGAAATCTAGCATTAATAAACTCGATTCACTTTTGGTTAATTGTATATGTTCTGGTCGGATTCCCAATTTTAATTTCTCGCCCAATTGGCAATTAGATACGTTAGTTTGAATTGTAATTCGCTGTTGATCGGGTAATTCAATACTTAAATTCAGCCCATCAACCTTAACGACTTCTACCTCAATAAAATTCATTTTAGGCGAGCCAATAAACCCTGCGACAAATTCATTATCAGGTTTGTAATAAAGATCTAAGGGGGATCCCACTTGTTCAACCGCACCATCTCGAAGAATAACAATTCGATCAGCTAAGGTCATCGCTTCAACTTGATCATGGGTTACATAAACCATTGTATTACCAAGCTGAGAATGTAAACTGGCTATTTGAAGACGCATTTCAACACGCAGCTCAGCATCTAAATTTGATAAGGGTTCATCAAATAAGAAGACCTCGGGATCGCGCACAATTGCACGACCAATAGCAACGCGTTGACGTTGACCACCAGATAAATCCTTTGGTTTACGAGATAAAAATGGTCCTAATTGTAAAATATTACTCGCGTAATCAACCTGTTTTTTTATTTCACTCTTATCCACACCAACCATTTTCAAACCAAACCCCATATTTTCTTCAACGGTCATATGAGGGTAAAGCGCGTAGGATTGAAATACCATTGCAACGCCACGATCGGCAGGTTCAACATGACTGACATCGACATTACCAATGGAAATTTCCCCCGAAGTAATATCTTCAAGTCCGGCAATAAGACGCAATAATGTCGATTTACCACAACCAGAGGGGCCAACAAAAACAGTAAATTCACCGTCTTGAATTTCTAAATCCACACCATGAATTATCTCTATATCACCAAAACGTTTTACCACGTTATTCAAGGAAATTGCAGCCATTTTTGAGTCCTTGTACAAAGGTTAATGTTTAAAACAACAAATAAAATGCATAATCTCAATCGGGGATCATGACACCCTATTCTTATTTATTAATTCATATTATACCGCGCGATTTACTTTGCATTGTCTAAAGTAAATTTACCGATAAACAGAAACACTTAATTAGCAATACGCGCAAATAATATAACTGTATAGTCTTGCTTACCTTAAGTTGAGGTTACATCACGAATACCAATAAACAGCTTATCAATAGCGTGTGCCAATACCCTAAATACATATCAAAACACACATCGCTATCACGAAGATAAAATAGCAAGAAACCAATAGTGAAAACGTATTCAAATAGGATTCTTATCTAATAAGTTCATTTTCAGAACCCCTATAAAATCTTACTTATTTAACAAAACCATTTAAAAAAATAACTCAATAAAGAAATAATGTATACGTTTAACCTCACGTTATATGGCGGATTATATTTAAATTTTTAGTTATGAGCTTAAACTCTCATTTCTGTATTTTGCTACCCCATTTTTTTTGCGTAAAACATTTTCAGGCGTATTGTGACCACTATAAATTTTTGAAATGGTTACATAGAAATGCGTTTAAATATTGCATAAAACAATAATGTGCAATGGATATCTGGTAAAAAATACGGAGCAGATATGAATAATCAAAATACATCTACATTACGCGTTAATCGGCCGAACAATAAATCCAATGTTGTCCACCAACGAATACCTAAAGTATTTATTCCTTGGATATTTATGGCGCCTGCTTTAATTTTATTCAGCATTTACGTACTTTATCCAATCGTTGAAAGTTTTATACTCAGTTTTTATAGTTGGGATGGTCTAGGTGAAAAAATCTGGGTAGGTTTCGATAACTATATTCAATTATTCGATTCGGAAACATTTTGGACTGCACTGACCAATAATATTATTTGGATGGTTTTGTTTATGCTGGCTCCACCAATTGGGCTAGGCATCGCATTATTTTTAAATCAACAAGTTGCCGGTATCCGTCTAGTAAAAGCACTTTTCTTTTTCCCCTTTGTTATTTCACAGGTTGTTATTGGTCTGGTTTTTTCTTGGTTTTATGATCCTAATTTAGGACTATTAAATAGCATTCTTGATCTATTCGGCTTTCACACCATTGCGTTACTTTCGAGTGAAGAATATGTCACCTATGGGATTATCGCCGCTGGGCTATGGCCACAAATAGCCTATTGCATGATCCTGTATTTAACAGGTTTGAATAGCCTCAATCCCGAACAAATTGAAGCGGCTCGGTTAGATCGAGCAAAAGGGATAAAAATGCTGCGCTATATTATTCTTCCTCAGCTATCTCCTGCCACATTCATTGCCGTCGTGGTGACCGTCATTGGTGCCTTACGCTCTTTCGACTTAGTTGCAACAATGACCGCTGGCGGCCCATGGGGAAGTTCAACGGTACTGGCTTATATGATGTACGAAGAATCTATCTTTAATTATCGAATGGGTTACGGTGCAGCCGTTGCCGTGGTGTTATTTTTAATCATGGCCGTTTACATCACCTATTTCCTTATTCGCATGCTAAGGAGTGAACAATAATGTATCCAAAACCCATTGAACATTCATCAAAATTAACCAATATTCTTTATCGTGTATCTTTACCAATCACGATCCTATTATGGTTAATGCCACTGGCAGCGGTCATGATGACCTCAATCCGTTCTATCCAAGATATTAATCAAGGAAATTACTGGGGCTGGCCAACGAGCTTCAACTTTATTGATAACTACACCATGGTGTTTGAATCTACTGCGATGGGTCAATATCTCCTGAACTCAATGATCATTACTTTACCTGCCGTCATGGGGGCGGTTGCATTATCAACGCTAGCAGGCTTTGCATTGGCAAAATATCAATTTAAAGCCAACATATGGATGCTTGCTATTTTTATTGGCGGTAATTTCGTTCCTTTTCAAATACTCATGATCCCCGTCCGTGATTTAACCATTAACCTTGGTCTCTATGATACCCATATGGGATTGATTATGTTTCATGTCGCCTTTCAAACCGGATTTTGTACGCTCTTTATGCGTAATTTTATCGTTGGTTTACCCAATGAGTTATTAGAATCTGCCCGCGTTGATGGCGTGAGCGAATTTAAAATTTTCTGGTATATCGTGCTGCCTTTAGTGCGCCCTGCATTAGCAGCACTTGCCGTGCTTGTTTTTACCTTTATCTGGAATGATTATTTCTGGGCATTGGTATTAGTACAGAGTGACACAGTTCGCCCGGTGACGGCTGGACTTAGTTCACTTCAAGGCCAATGGCTTGCTTCGTGGAATTTAATTTCTGCTGGTGCTGTTGTTGCCGCACTTCCCCCCGTCGCATTATTTTTCGCTATGCAGCGTCATTTTATTGCGGGATTAACATTAGGTGCAACCAAAGGGTAATACCCCCTTACGAGGATACAATATGAAAAAACTACAGAAAATGCTTGCTGTCAGCGCAATGTCAGTCACGCTGTCGTCTATGTCATATGCAAGTGAGTTAATTATTAACTCCGATGCATCGGATCCGGCACCAAAGGCTGCCTTTGGTGAAATTGTAAAAGCATTTGAACAAGAGAATCCCGATATTAAAGTGACCTATAATCTTTATGATCATGAAGGTTATAAAACCACTATTCGTAACTGGTTGGTCACTTCACCACCAGATGTTGTGTTTTGGTACGCGGGTAACCGTATGAAAGCCTTTGTTGATCGTGGCTTATTTGAAGATGTATCTGATATTTGGGATAACAATAAGTTACATCAAGATTTTGCGAGTGCTGAACCTGCAATGACCATTGATGGAAAACAATGGGGTGTTCCCTATACTTATTATCAATGGGGTATTTATTATCGTAAAGATATCTTTGATAAGTTAGGCATTAAAGAACCGAAAACCTGGGATGAATATTTAGCGGCCTGTGCAACATTGCAAAAAAACAACGTTACCCCTGTAACCATAGGCACTAAATACCTATGGACAACTGCGGGTTGGTTTGATTATCTTGATCTACGTGTGAATGGATTAGCGTTCCACATGGATTTAATGGATGGCAAAGTCCCTTATACTGATTCACGGGTTAAGAAAGTCTTTGAAACATGGAAGCAAATGGTTGAACCCGGTTATTACTTAGAAAATCACGCAACCTATTCATGGCAAGAAGCACAACCGTTCTTATATCGCGGTGAAGCTGCAATGTACTTAATTGGTAACTTTATTGTACCTAATTTTCCACCTGAACTAGATGGGAAAATGGCCTTTATGCAGTTCCCAGTCATTAATCCTGAAGTGGGTATGTCAGAAGATGCACCAATGGATACTTTACATATTCCATCGAAAGCGAAAAACAAAGCTGATGCGCGTAAATTCTTAGCCTTTATGGCGCGTCCAGAAAATCAAACTGCAGTAAATAAAGCACTATTACAGATCCCACCAAATAATAAAGCACATGCTGTTGATAATGTGTTTTTAAATAAAGGCGTAGATATGCTTAATAATGCCGATGGTACCGCACAGTTCTTTGATCGTGATACCGATCCTGCAATGGCTAAAGAAGCAATGAAAGGTTTCCAAGAATTTATGGTCAAACCCGATCGACTCGACAGTATTCTTAGTCGCCTAGAAAAAGTACGCCAACGTACCTTTAAATAAGTAGTAAAACATGGCCTTAACTTGTTAGGGTCATGTTCTTAAGCTCTATTTTTTGGAAATAGTATTAATATCAATACATAAAACACGCATGTATTATATTGTTATTACTTAGCTTTTATTGTTGCCTAAAGTGAAGAGGAACAATAACCTTCGAGTACATCTAACATTTCCTGTTTTCTATGTTTAGAAGTAAAACTTCCATTAATACCATTCAAAACCAACTGTTTTGCCTGTGGTTTAGTCAAAGATAAAGCTTCCGCAATTGCAACAAAATTTTCAGTCATATAACCACCAAAATAAGCGGGATCATCGGAATTAACAGTAACGCAAATATCTCGGGATAGCATATCTAATATAGTATGTTCAGACATATCAGAAAAGACCTGTAATTTCGTATTCGAAAGTGGACAAACCGTTAAAGGTATCTGCTTATCAGCCAGGTCAACCATCAAATATTGATCATGGATTGCATTAACACCATGATCTACCCTTGACACCTTTAAATCATTTAATGCTGTCCGTATGTAAGCAGCAGGCCCTTCTTCTCCCGCATGGGCAACGGTTAATAATCCTAACTCGCGTGCTTTTGCAAACACACGACTAAATTTTTCAGGTGGGTGCCCTCGCTCGGAACTATCTAACCCTACGGCTTTAATTCGGTCAATATAAGGCCACGCTTGATCTAACGTGATAAAAGCATCTTCTTCACTCAAATGACGTAAAAAACACATAATTAATTCACTACTTATACCTAATTTATTTTTACCGTCATTCAACGCACGGGTAATGCCATTAATAATCGTTTCAAAATCAATACCGCGATCAGTGTGCGTTTGCGGATCAAAGAAGGGTTCAACATGCATTACATTTTGTTGTTGGCATTTTAATAAGTAAGCCCAGGTTAAATCGTAAAAATCTTGCTCCACGAGCAGCACATTAGCACTTTGATAATAAATATCTAAAAAATCTTGCAGATTATCAAACTGGTAAGCATTTCGTACTTGCTCAACGGTTTTAAAAGGAATGGTGACATGATTACGTTTAGCCAGATCAAACATCAGCTCAGGTTCTAAACTTCCCTCAAGATGAAGATGTAATTCAATTTTCGGTAATTGGTTTAACCAATCAAAATTTACCTCTGACATTTTCACTCCTATTAATTACAACCCCTGTTGTTGTAATTTTTCATCTTGTCGTTGTTTACTTTGTAATAATTGTGCTTCTATGCCTTTCGCTTTATCTAATGCATCAAGCTGTGCCTTAGGAATAATAACTTGCTGTGTTTGTTTCTCTTCTCCACAGGCAGAAAGAGTCCCAGCTAAAAATAATACGACCAGTAAATAGCACTTATTCATCTGTTTTTCCTATCAACATTATTAAAAAATTGTTTATTGGCAGCATTAAGATAGACTTATCTGCTATATGTTAATTATATATACTCATAATACTTCAAGATACAAACTCAGCAAGTAACATACGTATAAGATCACAATCGGATAAACAAATGTTTAATTTTTTTGAAAAGCTAGTGCCAGCACTAGATGACACAGAGCCAGTTCAACCACCAAATACACTATTTGCCTTTTGCCTTCATTATACCAAAGGCTATAAGGTCGCTTTATTTTTTATGACTATTTTAACGGCATCTCTCGCCATTCTAGAGGTGTCATTATTTGGCTTTATGGGTCAATTAGTTGATTGGTTAACAACCAAAGATCCACAAACATTATTTCAAGAAGAAGGGCTAAAATTATTACTTATGGGTGGGCTAATTATTATCGTTATCCCATTATTAACCCTACTCCACTCATTAATTATTCACCAAGTGTTACTTGGAAACTACCCTATGTCGATTCGATGGTTTGCGCATCGATATTTACTAAAACAAAGCATTTCTTTCTATCAAGACGATTTTGCCGGGCGTATTGCCACTAAAGTCATGCAAACAGCATTGGCTATTCGCGAAACCGTGATGAAATTACTCGATGTCATTGTATACATCGCGGTTTATTTTATTTCGATGGTAGTCATGATCGCCAAGGCAGATCTTCGATTAATAATCCCGATGCTATGTTGGTTGGTCATCTATACCTTATTACAGATTCATTTTATTCCTCGTTTGCGTGCAATTGCGACCAAACAAGCCGATGCACGCTCTACCATGACCGGACGTATTGTCGATAGTTATACCAATATTTCAACGGTTAAACTCTTTGCCCACAGTGATTCTGAATCTCAATACGCAAAACAAGGTATGCAAGCCTTCTTAGATACCGTTTATAAACAAATGCGCCTTGCGACGGCGGTCAGTGTTAGCGTGCATACCGCCAATTATTTATTAGCATTTGCTATTAGTGCTTTATCTATTTATTTATGGACGCAAAGTGCTATTACCGTGGGAGCAATTGCGATTGCGATTAGTTTATCACTCCGTCTAAATGGTATGTCGCAATGGATTATGTGGGAATTAAGTGCTCTTTTTGAAAATATCGGAACAGCAACCGATGGCATGCGTACCCTTGCTAAGCCAAATGACATAGAAGACAAAATAGACGCACAACCATTAAAAATTACCCAAGGCGCGATCGACTTTAATAAAATGAGTTTCCATTACGGAGAAAGTAAAGGCGTTATTACCGATTTAGATTTACATATTCAACCAGGTGAAAAAATAGGGTTAGTCGGTCGTTCAGGCGCAGGTAAATCGACTATTGTTAATTTATTATTGCGTTTCTATGATGTAGAAAAAGGATCGATTGAAATTGATAATCAAAATATTGGTCATGTCCAACAGGAAAGCCTACGTTTAAATATAGGTATGGTGACACAAGATACTTCATTACTGCACCGCTCTATCCGTGAAAATATACTTTATGGCAGACCAGATGCCAGTGAAGAAGAATTGATTAAAGCGACAAAACAAGCACAAGCACATGACTTTATACTCGGATTAACCGACAACTTTGGCAACACTGGTTACGATGCTCAAGTTGGAGAACGTGGAGTTAAGTTATCAGGTGGACAGCGCCAACGTATTGCTATTGCACGTGTTTTACTTAAAGATGCACCAATACTCGTACTCGATGAAGCAACATCAGCACTTGATAGTGAAGTCGAAGCCGCTATTCAAGAAAGTTTAAATAAATTAATGCAGGGAAAAACCGTCATTGCAATCGCACATCGATTATCGACCATTGCGGCAATGGATAGACTCATTGTTTTAGATGAAGGAAAGGTTATCGAACAAGGCTCACATCACGACTTAATTAAACAAGGTGGTATTTATGCTGAATTATGGTCACATCAAACCGGTGGTTTTTTAGGCATGGATTAAAACCCGCCTATAATAACGCTCTATTAGGTATGGGTAACGCATCTACCGTTGCCCTTCTACATCGCTCTATTAAATAAGAAAACAACGCAAAAACTCAGGGTGAACTGAAAGGCACTTGACGCAAGGCAATGCAATATTGTTCAGTAATCATCTATCCTAGCTAAATATTTTTCTTCTCGCCTTAATTGATATTTATTTTTAAAGAAACCCGCTCTCTCCGACCAATATATGAAAAAAAAGTTCAAAAAAGGTCATAAACATTACGATTTTTCTTTTATAAACTATATTAATTCGGTAAAATTGAGAAGTTTAGTACTTCTTGTCAACAAAAATGTAACATATTAAGGAATAAATATGAACAAGATCAAATATCTACTTCCATTTGCCCTATTGGCAACGGGAACTGTTAATGCAACAGCTAATGCTGAAAATCCATTCTACCTAGGTGCACGTATTGGTGCAGATCACTTCGGTGACAGTGGACTTTCTGACAGTGGAACAGATAAAGACGATTTAGCTTTTGGTGCGTTTTTTGGTTACAACATTGCTTCAGATTTTGCTATTGAAGGTGGATATACAAATTTTGGTGATTTTGATCTCGGTAATGGCTCAGTCGGACAACAGGCTGTAGATCTTGTTGGTAAATTCTCATGGGATCTTAATGATTCAGCAGACATTTTCGCTAAAGCCGGTGCTTCTTATTACATATCTCAAGGTGATGGTGGCATTGTGAATGATTACAATGACAAAGGATTTATCCCAACTTTGGGTCTTGGTTTAGAATACGCATTTACCAAAAATGTATCTGCACGCGTAGAATACCAATACTACCACGATGTAGAATTTGATGTGCATGGCCTTGACCTTGACTGGAACACACATTACTACGGCGTAAGCTTAGTATATGCATGGGGTGCACCAGAACCTGTAGTTATTCCTGAACCTGTTGTTGTGCCTGAACCAGTCGTTGTGCCAGAGCCAGTTGTTGTGCCTGAGCCAGTAGTTGTACCTGAACCTGTAATGGTTAATATTGAACCATTGACTATACAACTACCATTTATGACTGATAGTGATCAATTATCTCAAGAGTCTTTAAATCAACTTGCGCCAATTGCTCAACATCTTATCGATTACCCAGAAGCTAAACTTTATGTAATCGGTCATACAGATAGTACTGGTAGCACAGCATACAACCAAGCACTTTCAGTTAAACGTGCTGCAGTTGTTGGTCATTACCTAGCAGCTAAATTCAACATCTCTCCATCTCGTGTTGTTGAAGAAGGCCACGGTGAACTTGAACCAATCGCAACTAACAAAACTAAAGCTGGTCGTGCTGAAAACCGTCGTGTATCCGTATTTACACCAGGTTTAACAATTGAGAAAAAATAATAACATTTAAGTTGTTATTAATAAAAAAGCGCCCTTCGGCGCTTTTTTTATAATTATTTTTGATGCTTTATCGACCATTAAAACAAACATGAGGAACATTAAGTAACGACGCAACACCTGAAATTGTATTTCCAAAAGCAGCAAAGGGTTTATTGATTTCAGAGAGATAATGATAAAGTTGATTAAACGAACCATTAACAATTGCAGATCCTGTTACTAAAACAAAATCAGCTTGTTCCATTAGCCGCTGATTATCGAGCTCCCCATTTAAAATCGTCACCCCCCATTTCTGACTACCAATTGTATTCGGGTTTAAATCTGAGGCAAGCAAACGATGTGCACCAAAAGTATCACTTAATTTTTGCAACATAGCCGGTTGTAAACCAATCAATCCTATTTTAGCATCGGGTTGAACACGCTCCTGTAGCCATTGCATTAATGACGTTGCACACATTTCAGGCTCTTCATTTTTACAATGAACCGTTTTATCGGCGAGTTTATTTTTTCTTAAGACTGCATTTAATGAACACACAAACAAAGCTCTATTAGCAACAGTATCTAACGAAAGTGACAAAATATCAGTCAATGAACCGATGTAATCGGTAGGCTGATCTGTAAACGCTTGTCCTAAAAAACCATCACAGTCAGCTTCGATCATCACTTCTTTACCATTTTGAATCGGATAATCGCTACGTTTAGGCTGCCCGATGGCTTGCTCTGCCGTTAAGCCACGTGCTTTAATGTGAATTGTTGATGATTCTGAAAGTTGTTTTTCATTCAAAATCGACGTTAATTTATGTTTTGCTTGAAATAGTAAATCCATTTGGAACCTCATTGTTTAGTTAGGTCTTATTAACACACTCATATAATTTTCCATCGGATAGATAGAAAACTCGGTCTGCAAGTATTGCGGCTTCATCGGGATCATGAGTCACAATTAGCATGGTCATCGCTAATGTACGGCGCAAATCATTTAATTCATGCCAAAGAGAAAACTTTGTATTTTGATCTAAATTGGCGAAGGGTTCATCAAGCAACAATAATGCAGGCTGACGAACTAAACAACGCGCAAGCGCAGCACGTTGTTGCTCCCCTCCGGAAAGCTCGTTCGGATAGCATTTGGCTAAATGAGAAGCATGAGTAAGTGCTAAAATATGCTGGATTTGTTGAATATGAGATCGTTTCTTATTAACAGAAAATAGTAATGCCAAACGAATATTACTCATTACATTAAGATGTGGAAATAAATTCAAATCTTGACTTAAATAACCCAAAGAACGTTTATAGGTTGCTAATTTAGCAACACATTGCCCATCAAAACTGACTATCCCTTGATAATCTAGTAGGCCTGCTATCACTTTTAATAAGGTACTTTTCCCCTCCCCCGAAGCACCAAGAATTGCTACGGATTCACCTGATTTTACGGTTAAACAAAGGCCATCAAGCTTTCGACATGACATATCCTGAATACAAAGATCAGACATAACTCACCTCCCTTATACATAACTTACCAATTAACCGTGTTGAAAATAGTAAAATAAAAGCTAATGCTAATAAAATCACAGCACAGGCAACGGCTAAATCACTGTCTTCACTGGCGATATTAAGATAAATAGCCATCGGTAGTGTTTCAGTATGCAATCGTGTTGCCCCCGCAACCATTAACGTCGCACCGAACTCACCAATTGCCCTAGCCCACCCAAGAACGGCAGCAACAGCAATTCCCCGCCCCGCCATGGGTAACTCCACTAAAATAAAACTCCATACAGGCGTGAGGCCTAAAGTCCAAGCCATATGCGTATAATCAATACTATTATCAGCAAAAGCCGCTTTGCTTGTTCTGACAATAATTGATGTCGCAACATAGCTCTGAGCAACAATAATTCCTAAGGGGGAAAAGAGAACATCAATATCAAGTAACGCAAGCTGATCACCCAGTACGCTATTGTGTCCGACTAAAAATAACAATCCGACTCCTGCGACCGAGGGCGGCGTCACCAGTGGTAAATCAAGTAATGTTTCGATTAATAATTTACCGGCAAAGTGACGACGAGCAAGTAAATAAGCAGTCGGAACACCAAGCACAAGTGCAATACCTAAGGAAACCAATGACGTTTCAAGGGTAAGCTGTAAGGCAAAACGCGTTTCCTCCATCAATAACGTATTAAATAAAACCGATGGCGCTAAATAGGTAAGTAAAGAACCTAGCACTCCTGTAATCGTCAGTAGAATTAAACATAGGGACACTGAAAAAAACCAAAGCATATAAAGCATAATTACTTATCCTTATCATTGAGTTTTGGCTCTTTTTGATAGGGAAGAAAACCAAGTTTGATAAAGATATCAATACCTTCCTGTGAACTCAGTAAACTCGCAAAACGATTTGCTAAATCAGGTAGTTTTGTTGTGCTAAGCACTCCAACCGCAATAATTTCAGGTTTATACCATGCGGGAGGAATAGCAATCATCTTTAACTTCCCCTGATTTTGCATAACATCAGAACGTCCAATAATGGCTGCATCGATATTACCTTTTAGCACATACAAGGTAAGCTGCTTTACCGTTGCGGCTTGCACAACAATATTATTACGGATAGCTGATTCTAACGGTGAATTTTTGAGGATATGTTCAGCCGTTCTACCTAGCGCCATTGATTTTGGATCGCCAACACCCACTTTTATTCCCTGTTTAGACAAGTCAGAAAAATCTTGTATTAGATCTTTTTTATCTGGGAAAATCCCCACCACAGGTGTATGCATAACAAGATTGTGTATTGACAGTAGTTCATCCGATCCATTCAGCGCTGCAAAATGAACCTTAGAACCAGGAATAAATAAATCCCCTCGGTGGCTTGCTTGAAAACGCGACAATATTTGCCCACTGCCGCCATAATCGATGCGAATAGTAACTCCTTCTCTTTGTTCAAAGCGTGCTGCTAATATATCCAAAGCAGGCTTTAAACCTGCTCCTGCGTATATATATAAAGATTCAGATGAAACTAAGGAACTCCCTAGTAATAACAACAAGGTGAGTAAGAACGAACAAATTTTAGTGGTAGCTTTACAATATGTCATAGATTTAGAGTCCTCTAATAATAAACAAAAAATCGTTATTTACTTTTGTTTATAACGGTATATAGACATCTATAGCATTACTTAAGCCAAAAATATTTATATTAAATATCAACAACTTAAAATAACAACATATATTGTTGTCAGTATTTTTGTTGTAAAAGACACAAAATAGGTAGCACAATCATACAAATACAACTATCGCATCAAGGATAAAACATGTTGCACAGATGTTACATAACAACAAAAAGTAATTTATGCTAAGAAATAAAATAATTGTCACGGCCTCAATGAAGTAAATAAATGCTTATAAACACGATAAAATGATATTAAGGAGTTACTCACATTAATCAGGCATAATAGGCTTATCTCTCTAACTCGTATTAAAAACGATAAACAGTGAGACATATATATTCATTTTTCCAAACATAAACGAACAATCCATATCGGATGTGACTGTATGTTTACTCATTCATCTTAAGGAACATAATGCACTTTGAATCTGAATTCATACTCGACCGCCAACACCTAGAAGAGTGTTACGATCAGTCACAGCCTTTCTCAAAAAATCAAACGCCAAGAATAAAATTAATTAGTTTATTAATTATTGCAGGCATAACACTGCTTATATTTACCGATCAACAAAATCATTTAGCTTTTTTTCTAATTGCATTGGCAACGGTTGAATATTTAAGTTTTTACTATCGCAAAGGCTGGTGGGTAACAAGGCAATTTTGGAGTAAGAATGCGGGGAATACCATCTCCTTAACCATTGATGATAAAGGCATTACCACAAAAAGCCTTTATATTAATAGTGAACTAAAATGGGATGATATCAGCCATATAGATGAAACAGAAAAAGGACTGTTATTAACACTTAAAAGGAACGGTTCAAATTATTTATCCAAAGCCAATCTGAATGATAATGTTGTCACTTTTATTCAGCAGCAAATAACCTCAAACCAAAATAAATAAAAGAACATGCTTCTGCAGATTACTCAGGCTTTTTTTGTAAAAAGCTTGAAAGCAATATAACGTACACTTCATGTAACTGCGACACTGTGTTTCGGTTCGCATTCATTAACAGAGATGCTGTACTCTACACGGAGAAAAGACTAAAACAATATGTGATAAACTTTATCTTGTGCTTTTCTCTTTTAACTCGGTATCCTCTGTGGTGCATTTTTAATAATTTTAATTCTTTGTCTGCTTTACCTGAGTTAAGTGCATAAGCATGTAAAAGAATAACTATATCGCGATGACCATTTCAGAATGGAAAATCCAGCTTAAGTGCGACATATTTTCCGTTGCCTCTTAAACTGGATCCGTATTTTTACAATCAATCAAACATAAAAGCAGTATTAATCTTGATGATTATGATCATCTACATAGTGGTAAGTTACATTAACTAATCCATTATAAACAATATCGCCTTGCTCATTCATTGACTCTTGAACCGTCACATAAGCACCATCGTTTAATTCAATACTATTTTTTTCTTTGTATGTATCTGCAGGTGTGGATAAATCATGGCTTAATTGATAACCCGTTTCAGACTTCAATTGTTGTAATTGTCCAAGTCCAAGAGAATAAGCTGCATCTTTACTGTCTACTGTTTCAGTTTTAAATGTTTGGCTACCAACATTAGCGAATGAACTCGCACTTAACATAATTGCTGAAGCGCCTAATAATACCGTAGTAATTTTTTTCATTTCAAAATCCTCTTAATAAATCGTCTTATTATTATCACAAAGAACCATTCAGGCTCTCTGTTTGCTATGAAGTAATAATACGCCCTACTAGATGACTAGAAACAAACCCATAAATGACATCTTTGTCAGAAATTTAAATTCATCTTTAAATTAACTAAAACCTGCTTAAAACTGGTATCGAGGGGGGCATGGATTTCAACTAATGTATTGGAAACAGGGTGTGTAATGGAAAGGTAAATTGCATGTAATAACAAACGCTGACAATCTAAATTATCGCGAAACATAGCATTATGCTTACCGTCACCGTGGGATGTATCACCAATAATCGGATGGCGTAAATGCGCCATATGACGACGTAATTGATGCTTACGGCCCGTTTTAGGAATTAACGCCATCAGACTATAACGCGACGAATCATAAGGGCGCACCGCAATTGGCAATTCTGTTTGTTGTAAACAAGTATATTCGGTAAAAGCATCCTGTGCAGGTTTATCCTGTTGTGCCTTCTTATCCGCAATTTTATCGAGTTTTTCCTTTAATGGATAATCTAATTCGCCATTCCCTAAATGCCCTCGAACAATGGCTAAATAACGTTTTTTAGTTGTATGAGCAATAAATTGTTCACTTATCTTATTCGCCGTTTCTTTATCCAAGGCAAACAATAAAACACCCGATGTCGGACGATCTAAACGATGTACCGGGTAGACGAACTTACCAATTTGATTACGTACTTTCTGTAAAGCAAATTCAGTCGCATGGGGATCAAGCCAACTTCGATGTACTAACAACCCAGAGGGTTTATTAACGGCCACTAAATAATCATCTTGATATAATATTTCTAAATCAGGACTGATATTCGGTAGTTCCGGTGTTTGTTCGTTGTCTAACTCATTAATTTCATTCATTGTTTAGGTTTCACTAATTAAAAGATCAATACGTTCAATAATATGAAGCATCTTAGCCCCATCAATAGACTCCATTTTAAAAGACTCTTCAGCCATTGGTAAAACAGATATCGCATCGGGTAGTGGCAACGAAAATTGCAACAAATAAGTCATTTTATTGATAAATATAAATTGTAACCATTGCGCAAAAGTTAAACTATCGATTGCAAAGGGAACTTGACTATTAAGTGCTTCATCGCTGGGTTTTTGCGAGTCCCATAAATTTTGTAATCGTAATTCATCTTCTAATTGATTAATTAACTGCAATAATAAACGGCGTTTTTTTAATTCGGATTGATTATCTGGCATCGGTTCCTCTTCAATTTAGGCCGCTAATATATACCGATCACCATTAAAGATGCAAAACTCAGTAAAGAACGTGTATATAAACTCCTGCTTATTTTCAGGTATAATCACTTTTCAACTATCAATAATCGAATAAAGTTTACTATGAATATAAACACCTTAACTGACTTTTTAGCTCACTCTCAATGCCAATATAGAATTTACGATCTTGGTAGAAAAGTCACTAAAATAACCAATATGGACTTTAAAAAGATTGAGCACAACGAACAACCCTATCCATACCCGGTGCAACAACATGCTTTTATGGCGATCACGTTTTGGCAAAGTAACCATCAAGCGCATTTTATTTGGTTTTTAAAAATGCCAATTGATGAGCAAGGTTTTGTGAGTATTCAAGCACAAACGGGGTTTATAAAAATGGTTATTGAAGCAATCGGTGAAGACTTAACCGCAACGATTACCAAAGAGCAACAAGAACGACTTGCCAGTAATCCATTTATATTTAAACCAAATGTTGAAAAACTAGCCATTTTTAATGCCGCTATTAATAATAGTTTTATCCGTCCTCCTTCCTCTTTTTATCAGGATGCTGTCAATTATTTTTCCGGACAAATGGACTGGGATGAGTGGCAAGCCTTAGGAATTCAAGGCATTGCTGATTTAGCGGCTCGTTTAGACCACGACGATAATCAACAGCATATTATTAATGCGCTACCCAATTTACCGACACAACCATTGCATTCATTGGCGTTATGCTTAGAAAACCAAACAAAAATAAACACCGAACTAGCCAATGAAATTGCAAAAAAAGCCAATATTGAGTTACAAAAAAATAACCAAGAAACGGCTATTTTATTATTACGTGCGCTATCCAGCGCCCCTGCAGAAGGGATAACTAAAGCATTAGTTGAACAACAATTCTCGTCGGATTTAATCTATAACGAATATTGGTATATCAGCATTGCAGGTCGTTTATGGCACCTTCTCGAAGATGAAACACTGTTAAATCGTTTTTTTGAATCCTTAGCCAATCATCATCAATCATTGTTTAGTGAATTATTTATTGATTTAGTAGCAATTCCTTCATTGCGTGAAAAAGTCCTTAAGCAACTACGCTTAACGGTACGCTCTCCTGCACTATCACAGGCCATTGGCACCTTATTTAGTGGTGTAAAAAATGACTAGGACAACCTAAATGACAGATCTTTTATTTATTCTCTTATCGGTTACCGTCGGTTCCCTTTTTTGGAAGCTTCGTCAGCAATCTGAACTCGCAAAGGAGATGATAACCGCACATTGCGCCAAATTAGATCTGCAATTACTGTCCGTTGCTCGCTCACAATTTAACTATCAATTAGGCAAGGATTTTCTTCAGGCAAGCTTTGTTTTTGAATTCAGCAGCGATAACGACAACTGCTACCAAGGGCGATTATACCTGAGTGGCCTTAAACGACCTCGATTTGAATTACCGGTTTACCGTACTTTTGAAGATCCAAATACACTCAATTAAACAATTTACGACCAATGCTAATTGGATTGTCTATTTATAACAGAAGATAAAAATAACGTGTTTATTAAAGAACTTACATTTGAATGCTATCAAAATACCCATTATGCAGACGTAGAAAGAGCAATTAATAATTACTTTGATATGCTCCGTTACAATGGTCAGATTCTTGGCAGAGAATTTCCAATCGCAATGTTTGAAGGTTGGTTTGTCACCCGTTTAGTTTGTCCTGAAGAAAATAGCTTACAGGCTATATTTAATAGTCCACAGGTAACACATGCATTAGATAAACTCACAACGGCTGGATTACTTGCACCCAAAATAAAAACCATTGGCGAAGATTTAAACTCGCTCGAATGTGCGCGTGATTTTCAACCAAGTTGGCAGGTGTTATATACCACTTTTTTAGATACCTGTTCACCATTACGATGCGGTGAAACACTAGCGCCTATCCCACTCTACCGAACACCAGAAGCGATTAGTAATGGCGATCGTAAAAGTGCGATAAAATGGCAAGAAGAATGGGTTAACTGCGATGAATTACAAATGAATGGTTCGGCAGTGTCTAGTTCAGCATTGAAAGAAATAGGTGAAATTGATAGCAAACTCTATTATCGTGGTATCAATCTCTGTAAAAGAATTCAATACATCACAAAAGTACCAACCTATTATTATCTGTATCGCGTTGCAGGTACGAGTTTACAAACGGAGCAAGATCGTAAATGTCCAAGCTGTGGAGGAGATTGGAAACTCCCTGAGCCACTGTTTGATATCTTTGATTTTAAATGTGACCAATGCCAGCTAGTTTCAAATTTATCATGGGACTTCAAAAAATAAGGATAAACGGAATGAAAAAATTATTATTAACCATTTGCATGGCCGGATTACTGGTAGGTTGTTCCGATGATGAAGTCGGCGATGTTAGTCTTGGCATCTTTACCACCAAAGATATTAAACTAAATATGCTCGTTGACCCTATCGTTACCGGCGTAACTTGCCATGTTGCCAGTATTGAAGCCGACTTAAGCTTATCGGACCCATCGGACTCCTCCATCGCCTGTCGTCAAACTGGCGAAATTACGCCTGAAATGATTGCTGCAATAGATAAATCAAAATCTGGTGATATAGTCTTTAAAAAATCTAAAAGTATCTTCTTTAAAACCATGAAAATCCGCCGCATTTTTGATCCTGAAAACCAAACCTTAATGTATGTTTCCTATAGTACTAAAGAAACATCGGGTAGCTTTAAACACAGTTTATCGACGGTACCCTTGTGGGGAACAAAAGCTTACGTAACGCCCGTCGTAAGCGAGCAACAATAAAAACTAAAACAACCTACATTCATTTTTTATGGCTAGATATCCATTGCCCTTCAGGATGCAAAAATCAGCCAACATAGAGGTGAACAGATTCTAGGTATAAAGTGAGTTCTAACGGATTAAATCAAGACTTTATAACAACGAAGATGTTTGCCTCTAGGTTTTTCCTATGGGTCACCACTGTATATTACCAACTCACCTGAACAATTTGCTTACCTGTAAAGCCACCAGCAAGTTGTTTTTCTAGGGCCGCAGTTATACTTTTCGCATTAAACTCAACGAGGCTAATTTTAGGTACTTTAATATCGCCACTCGCGACACTTTCAAGTAACGAATTACCCATAAAGCCCATTTTTTGTTGTGCGCATAAACTTTTTGAAATCCAAGCGCCATCAAGGGACACAACACTGATATTGGGCGCTTTCTTATATAGAATATAGTCCTCAAAAACAGGTAATGGTTTCAAACAAGCAATACGTCCACAGAATCGCATCAAACGAATATTTCGGATAGTTGACTCACCACCCACTGAATCAATCACCGCATCAAACCCTTGTGAGCCCAATTCACGATTTAATTTCTGACAAAGATTTTTTTCTTTGTAATCAAACACAACATCGGCACCTAATCTTTTAACTAAGGCATGATTGCGTTTCGAAGCGGTGGTAAATACATCAGCGCCAGCTTGTTTGGCAAGTTGAATAGCAAACTGCCCCACCGCGCCGGCACCGGATTCAACAAAAATAGTAAAACCTTCAATTAAATGGACTTTAGTGATCGCAATAATTGCCGCCATTCCTGCACTTGGTAACGTTGCTGCTTCATTGGCATCAACGTCATCGGGTACGACAGATACAGCAAAATTAGGCACTTTAGCATATTCACACAATACACCTTGTTCCTCTACATCGGCATGCCACATGACGCGCTCTCCGACATTGGGATGCACGCCTTTAGGTGCTTTAACGACAACTCCAACGGCATCGAGACCAAGAATATGCGGAAATTCCCAACGACCACAAAACCCACTATCAAGAAATTGTGCATCTCTTGGATTTAAACCAACGGATTCAATTTTTACCAAAAGTTCATTATCACCACATTCAGGCACAGGAACTTCAATATCGACTAAATCGATTTTATCACTTGGCTTTTCTAGCGCAATTGCTCGCATTACCTGCGGTATACGCTCTCCTTGTAATACATTTGACATCTTCACGCTCTACTTATATTTGGAAAACTTAACACGAATGATCCATTGTTAATAATGGATAAAAATAGCTAACAAGGTCATTATCATTGTTCAACATAAAGAGATGCAATAACAATGTCCTTGATTAACGTTATCTATTAAGTATTGATATTATACAGAATAATAAATACTTCAGCCTACTCGAAAATCTTATAATGGTAAGATGATTAAATTCGCACTCTTTATACTTTCTTTTTAGTTAATCCCGACGTTACTAACATATAAAACACCGGTGTAAATAACAACCCAAAGAAGGTCACGCCAATCATCCCAGAAAACACAGCATTTCCCATGGCATGACGCATTTCTGCTCCCGCCCCCGTTGCGAGTATCAAAGGAACAACACCCGCAGTAAAGGCTATCGAGGTCATGAGTATCGGACGTAACCTTAATCGACATGCTGCAATAACTGCGTCTAAATGCGACATTCCCTGCTTATTTTGGTCTCTGGCAAACTCCACCATTAAAATGGCATTTTTAGAGGCTAATGCAACCAGTACAATCAGCGCAATTTGGGTAAATATATTATTATCGGCACCGACTAGCCAAACACCAAGCAACGCAGAAAATATCGTCATCGGGACAATTAAAATAATCGCCAGGGGTAAACGTAGGCTTTCATACTGCGCAGCTAATACCATAAAGACTAACAACACGACCAATGGGAAAACGTAAACCATCGTATTACCTGCTAAAATTTGCTGATAAGTCACATCAGTCCATTCATATTGCATTCCACTTGGTAGGGTTTCCACGAGTATTTTTTCAATCGCTTGTTGAGCTTGATCTGAACTATATCCAGTTGCAGCACTTCCATTAAGTTCCGCACTTGGATAACCATTATAATGCATCACACGATCCGGCCCAGTTGTCGGCGTGACCGTTAATACCGATCCCAATGGCACCATTTTACCAGCGCGATTACGCACCTTCAGATTGAGAATTTGCTCAGGATCCTGACGGAAATCAGCATCAGCTTGCGCATTAACCTGATAGGTTCGGCCAAACAGATTAAAATCATTAACATAAATAGACCCCAAGTAAATTTGCAATGAATCAAACACTTCATCCAAAGGAATCCCCTGAATTAATGCTTGCTCACGGTCAATATCGATATTCATCTGTGGTACTTGAATACGGAAGCTTGAATATAACCCCATTAATGCAGGATCTTGACGCGCTTTCTTCAATACCGCTTGTAAACTATTAAACAAGCTCTCAAATCCCTTATTTTCACGGTCTTCTATCTGAAGTTTAAATCCACCTGTTGTCCCTAATCCGCGAATCGATGGGGGTGGAAAAACAGCCACAAACGCCTCGTCAATAACGGAGAACTTCTGATTTAATTGTCCAGCAATCGCCATCGCCGATAAACTCGGATCATGGCGTTCATCAAATCCATCAAGCGTAGTAAACACAATTGCACTATTTGGACTATTCGTTAAACCGCTAACCGATAAGCCAGGGAAAGCTACGGTGTGTGCAACACCCGGTACTTGTAATGCAATTTTCTCCATCTCTTCAACCACGGATTGAGTACGATCTAAACTTGCCGCATCGGGTAATTGTGCCATTGCAACTAGATACTGTTTGTCCTGCGCAGGAATAAAGCCGCCCGGTACCGTATCAAACAATTTCACTGTTCCACCCACAAGGGCAATATAAACCACTAAGACGATGACACTTAATCGGATTAATTTCTGGACAAGTTTTTTATATCCTTCAGCACTGCGTTCAAATAAACGATTGAAAGGCACAAATAACCATCGTCCAAATAATTTATTCAAAATACGAGTTAAAAAATCAGGTTTACTGTCATGTGGTTTCAATAATAACGCCGATAATGCCGGTGACAGCGTCAATGAATTAAAGGCTGAAATAATTGTTGAAATAGTAATGGTTAAGGCAAATTGTTTATAGAATTGCCCCGATAATCCGGATATAAAAGCCGTTGGAATAAACACAGCACAAAGTACCAAAGCAATCGCAATAATTGGCCCAGTGACTTCACTCATGGCTACGCGTGTTGCTTCAAGCGGAGATAATCCTCGTTCAATATTACGTTCAACATTTTCTACCACAACGATGGCATCATCGACAACAATCCCGATCGCTAATACCAAACCAAATAATGACAAGGTATTAATCGACACGCCTAGCCATTGCATTACAGCAAAGGTACCAATCAAAGAAATAGGCACTGCAATTAACGGAATAATAGAGGCTCGCCATGTTTGTAGGAAAACAATAACCACCAATACAACCAAAATAATAGCTTCTAATAAGGTATCGATAACCGCATCAATTGAATCACGAACAAACACAGTTGGATCATAAACAATGTCGTATTCTATGCCTGCCGGAAAATCATTCGATAATCTTGCCATAGTGGCACGCACTTGATCCGATAACTCAATAGCATTCGCACCAGGACGTTGGAATACCGGAATTGCTAATGCGGGTTGGCTATCTAACAGAGCGCGTAATGAGTAAGAATCTTGACCTAACTCGACACGAGCGACATCGATTAATCGGGTTAATTGCCCTTGTTCACCAACTTTAATAATTACCTGCTCAAATTCTTCGATATTATCAAGGCGGCCTTTTACATTAAGTAAAATTTGAAACTCACTATTTTGAGAAGCGGGTTGCGCCCCCAAACTGCCCGCAGCAACTTGTTGGTTTTGTGCTCGTAATGCTGTAACAACATCAGTTGCCGTCAAAGATCGTGCTGCTAAGGCATCGGGATTCAACCAAACACGCATTGAGTATTGTCCTCCACCAAATAGTCGGACATCTCCCGCCCCTGCTAATCGCGCCAACTCATCTTTAACATAAAGGTCGGCATAGTTAGATAAATACGTCGTATCGTGGGTATTCTCTGGTGAATACAAATGCACAACCATGGTTAAATCTGGCGATGATTTTTCTGCAACAACACCTAAACGTTGTACCTCTTGAGGTAAGCGCGGTAACGCACTATTAACCCGGTTTTGAACTTGAACTTGCGCTCGGTCAAGATCAGTTCCTAATGCAAATGTAACGGTTAATGTCATCCGGCCATCGCTGGTTGCTTGAGAAGCCATATACAGCATATTTTCTGTACCATTAATTTCTTGCTCAAGTGGCGTAGCAACGGTTTGTCCTATTACCGTCGGGTTTGCCCCCGGATAATTCGCCGTTACGACAACGGTTGGTGGTGTTACTTCTGGGTATTCACCCACGGGTAATTGAAAAATAGAAATGCTACCCGCAATCAAAATAACCAATGACAACATGGCAGCAAATATAGGTCGCTCAATAAAAAAATGAGAAAATTTCACAGTGTTCCCCTACTGCTTAGCGGTTAATTTTGCATCTTCAAGTGGTGCTAATGTAAACGCAACACCGCTGCTATCAATGGTGACGGTATTTGGCGAAATAGGCATGCCAGGTCCGACACGAGCAGGACCATTAACCGCAATCAAGTCACCTTCTTTTAACCCAGAAGTCACAGCTCGTAGTTTTCCATAGCGCTCACCCACTTCAATTAATTTATATTCAAGAATATTATTTTCACCAACGGTTAAAACAAATCGGTTTTTTAAATCAGTACCAATAGCGCGTTCTGGAATTATCACTTTATTGGTCACCGCATTAGCCGCTAACTTAATGCGCACAAATGAGCCGGCACGTAATTGATCTTCAGCTTCATTAAACACAGCGCGCACACGCAATGTCCCAGTAGCCGCATTGATTTGATTATCGATAAAGTTTATATAACCTTCATAGGCAAAATTATCTTGCCCTAACTGCTGCATTACGACAGGTTGTTGATTATCGGCAGTTACATCGGCAAAAGCACTATTCCAAGTACGTTCATCGACATCAAAATAGGCATACATTGATTTGTTCGATACGATAGAAGTTAGAATGCTTTGCCCAGCAATCACATTATTACCTCTCGTAATATTGGCACGAGAAATAATGCCATCAATTGGCGATCGAACAGCGGTGAAAGCTAAATCAAGTTGTGCAGATTTCAATTGCGCACGTAATCCAGCAAGCTGTGCTTCGCGTTGATGTAATAATGACGTACGGGATTCCGCTTGTTCAGTCGAAATCGCATTACGTTCGGTTAAACGCAATCCTCGTTTCGCTTCGTTTTGCGCTTGTTCCAATGCCGCTTTTGCACTATTTACTTGCGCCTCTAGATTCTCAACAACGGCAGCAAAAGGACGATTATCCAGTTCAAATAATAAATCCCCTTGTTTGACATTATCTCCTTCTTTAAAAGCAATCCGCTCTATCACGCCGGATACACGAGGCATTAATGACACTTCTTCAGGAGACTCCAAGCGAGAGGTATAAGTACGCCAGTTCTGAACTGGTTGAACCAACACTTCGGCTACATCTATTGCTTGAAGAGGGGCTTGACTCGTCTTCTGGGTCGGCTCTTCACCACAACCTATTAATGTAAAACTTGCAGCGGTTACCGCCACTGCAATAAAATGCTTGTTCATAGTAATACTCCTTTAATAATATCCAAGAATAATACGGAACAACATTGCGTATAAATAGCCTAGATTTTTCCGCACATTAATGCCAAAATCGCACCAATAATAAAATTTAGGAATACTATGGATACCACCAGCCGACTTTTAATGTTACTTGAAGTAGTAGAGCAAGGTTCTTTTACCAAGGCTGCAGATCATCGTAATATTGATCGCTCAGTTATTTCCAAACAAATTAACCGCCTAGAGGATGAGCTAGGTGTGCGCCTATTAAATAGAACGACACGCTCTTTTTCATTAACAGCCGCTGGCGCTGAAATGCTCAGAAAGGCCAAGGAATTACGGGATTTATTAGGCGAAACCGTTCGGCTTGCAGAAAATTATCATAAAGAAGCAAGAGGATTATTAAAAATAACAGCGCCAAATGTTATTGCGAAACATTACCTTATACACGTTATTAATGACTTTCAAAAACGCTTTCCACAGGTTGAAATAGAACTCCAACTGAGCGACAGCTATATTGATCTTGTGGCTGAAGGAATGGATCTAGCCTTTCGTATTGGAGAACCTAAAGACTCGTCCTTAATCGCTAGAAAAATTGCACGCAATCGAAGTGTGATTGTTGCTTCACCGGAATTTATCGACACCTATGGTATGCCTAATAGTATTGAAGAATTAGTGAAATTGCCCGCTTCTATCTTTGCAAGCTTTGCGGTAAAGCACGATACAATTCGTTATATCGACGAACAAGGTAACCACAACGAACAAAAAATAAAAAGTGTGTTTAGTGTGAATGATCCTGATGTACTATTAAAGAAGACACTCTCGGGCGCAACATTCTTATTTATTCCCGCTTTTATTATTACCAATGAAATTAATGATGGATTATTGGTGCCTTTATTGCCCGATTTAAAATTGAAAAACCTGAATGACATCTATGCTATCTACCCGCACCGTGATTTACCTGTTAGAACTCGCTTGTTTTTTGATGCCGTTCGAGATTATTTAGGTAAAGATGTACCTATTTGGGAATCAAATATCCCTGGTTTTGAGCATTTATACCAAGGAGGCGCAGTTAAAAAGTAATATTTAGCGCTTTTTAACGCCCAAATAAATAAAAAACGTTAAATTTACCCCCAAATTTATCGATTAAATAAATTTCAATACCGATTTACCATTCAATTTACCTGCAAATACAACTCGCTCAAAAAACATAACTAGCTGATCCAAATAGGATTTATAACAATTTCAATTTTATTTCATTTTATTGGTGCCAATTTGTAAACAATCACGTGGCATTTACACCCTTTATCTATCATCAATAGAAATCAATAATACTTTCCGTAAAGCGAACACAGCATCACATTCGCACTCATTAATATTAAACAATTTAATAAAAGGTACATCATATGAAAAAACTAATCGCAATCACAGCCGGCATCTTACTTTCAAGTTCAGTGCTAGCAAACACGACTACATTACACCGTAATGCAAATATTGAGTCTGCTAATTTCGCAACAAAAGCAGAAGCAATTAACGCTGGCTTCGATATCGTTGATGACTTATCGACCTTAAGCAAGAACGAATTACGTAAAGAATTACCAGTGTTCACAACTGGTTTTGCACGTAACTTATCGCTTAATGACACTGAAGTAAAAACACAAGAGTTTGCACTTGACCGTGGTGAAATTCAATACCGCGCAATTGTTAAAGTTAATTACAGTTTTGATACACAAGACAACGACTAATTAAATCTATAAATAAAAAACAACAAATATTAAATACAAATCAACATTAAAAAGGTCTCTATTATGAAAAAACTAATTGCAATCACAGCCGGTATCTTACTTTCAAGTTCAGTATTGGCAAGCACCACAACATTACACCGCAACGCAAACATTGAGTCGGCTAATTTCGCAACAAAAGCAGAAGCCATTAATGCCGGTTTCGATATCGTAGATGATTTATCTGCCTTAAACAAAAACGAATTACGTAAAGAATTACCTGTGTTCACGACTGGTTTTGCACGTAACTTATCAGTTAATGATACTGAAGTGAAAACACAAGAGTTTGCACTGGACCGTGGCGAAATCCAATACCGTGCGATTGTTAAAGTTAATTACAGCTTTGACACACAAGATAACGACTAATTTACACATCAATCAATAACAGACATCAATAACTTAAAAAGGATCATCACTATGAAAAAATTAATCACACTTGCTGCAGGCATTATGCTTACTGGTTCAGCGTTTGCTAATACAGTAACACTTCACAAAGACACTAGTTTTTCAACGGAAAGCTATGCAACAAAAGCAGAAGCTGTCAATGCAGGATTTGATATTGTTGATAATTTAACAGCATTAAGCAGCAGTGAATTACGTAAAGAGCTTAGCGTTTATTCTTATGGCACTGCGCGCCACGTAACCGTTGGCGATACAAAAGTAAAAACCCAAGAGTTTGCACTTAATCGTGATGAAACACAGTACCGCGCTATCGTGAAGGTAAATTACAGTTTCGATACGCAACGAGATGACAACTAATTAAGCCCCCCATATTCAACTAAAAATTTAACATTAAAAGGTAACTATTATGAAAAAGTTAATCACACTTGCAGCAGGCGTTTTACTAACAAGTACCGCGTTTGCAAACACAGTAACAATAAATAAAACAACCAATCTTTCAACGGCGGAGTACACCACTAAAGCAGCAGCAATTGATGCGGCGTTCGATATTACCGAACAACTCTCCGGTAATAGCCAGAGTGAATTACGCAATGAGTTTCGTATCGTTACTGAGAATTCAGTGCGCAATATCGCCATTCTTGACACAGAAGTTAAAACTGAAGAATTTGCGCGTACCCGAGATGATGTTAAATATCGCGCTATTGTCAACGTAAATTACCAGTTTGATACACGAGATAATGACTAATTAAGAGTCAATACATTCAACGATATATTTAACATTAAAAGGTAACTATTATGAAAAAATTAATCACATTTGCAGCTGGCGTTTTACTAACAAGTGCCGCGTTTGCAAACACGGTAACAATAAATAAAACAACCAATCTTTCAACAGCTGAATACAACACTAAAGCAGCGGCAATTGATGCGGCGTTCGATATTACCGAACAACTCTCCGGTAATAGCCAGAGTGAATTGCGCAATGAGTTTCGTATCGTTGCTGAAAATTCAGTACGCAATATTGCTATTCTCGACACAGAAGTTAAAACTGAAGAATTTGCACGTACCCGTGATGATGTAAAATACCGCGCGATCGTCAACGTAAATTACAGCTTTGATACGAAAGATAACGACTAATCTAAGTATCCAAACATTGGTTTAATCTCGTGAAAGGTGAATACAATGAAAAAGCGAATGACGATCACAACAGGGCTATTGCTTTCAAGCTCTGTTATGGCAAACACGGTGACATTATACCGTGGTGCAAAGGCTATTTATGACGATGATACAACTAAAACTGAAGCATTGAATACGGGTTATGAGATTGTAGGTAATTTATCTACAATCTCAAAAAGTGAATTACGTAAAGAGTTGGCGGTATTCTCATCTGAGATTACTCGCCTTTTATCCGTAAAAACTACAGATATTCAAACCGAGAAATTTGCAGTTAATCGCAACAAAGTTACATACAGCGCGATTGTAAATTTAAATAATAACGTTGAAACCAGGGATCATTAACCATCATTATTTCTTAATAAATAGTGCAACTAATAGAATAACAGATAGATTATTTTTACTATTCATATGCCCGAATAATTGTTAATAACAAATTCGGGCACCACTCTTATCTCTGAATAACAAACTCTTCCAACATACTCAATTTTTATATTTTTATTTCATTACACACAGGGAAATTAAAAATAGTGTTCATTCTCACCTAAAGACTAAAAACCGATACAAGAGTTCAAACCGGAATAATTAACACACTGATATTTAAGACATTTATTACGACCTCATTTTTTATTTCATTTTATTGATGCCAAATTGTAAACAATTAAGTGCCATTTAATGCCTTTATCAAACACCAATAGAAATTGATAATACCTTCCGTAAAGCGAACACAGAAAACTATTCGCACTCAATAATATTAACCATGACATATAAAGGTACAAACAATGAAAAAATTAATCACTATTGCAGCAGCTCTTATTTTTACTGGTTCTGCATTTGCTAACACAGTTACGTTACATAAGGATGCAAATTTAACAACGGCTAGCTTTTCAACTAAAGCAGAAGCATTAGATGCTGGTTATGATATTGCAGAACAATTACTAAATGAAGACCAAAAATCGTTACGTCAAGAGTTTCGTATTGTTGCTGAGAACTCAGTACGCAATATTAATATTCAACAAACTGAAATAAAAACAGAAGAATTTGCCGTGGCACGTGATGACATTCAATACCGTGCGATTGTTAAAGTTAACTACAGCTTTGATACACAAGACAATGACTAATTACATAATTTAATGACGTTATAAACAAATAAAAATTCAAAAAGGACAATATCATGAAAAAATTAATCGCACTAACAGCCGGACTATTACTAACTGGCTCGGCATTAGCAGACACAATTACATTAAATAAAGATACAAATTTATCAACGGCTAGCTTTTCAACTAAAGCAGAAGCATTAGATGCTGGTTATGATATTGCGGAACAATTACTAAATGAAGACCAAAAATCATTGCGTCATGAGTTTCGTATTGTCGCTGAGAACCCAGTACGCAATATTAATATTCAACAAACTGAAATAAAAACAGAAGAATTTGCCGTGGCACGTGATGACATTCAATACCGCGCGATTGTTAAAGTTAACTACAGCTTTGATACACAAGACAACGACTAATTAGCGAATTTAATAGTTTTTAAATAAATGCAAATAAGGGAATGGAACTCCCCTGTTTTCACATATTATTTGCTCTCTTTAACCAGTTAATACTCCCCTCTATTGAGTAACTCAATATATTTGTAAAGATAATTACTACTGTTCTTGTATCTGCCAAACTGCTTGCATCGCTATTCAATGTGCAAAAAATCAGCTTAAACAATCTACCACCTAGACAAAAAACGCTCCGATATTAATCAGCATTCATTTTAAATAGCAACGAAGATAAAATGATTACTCATTAATAGTAGGCGTTAGCTGCATTAAAAAATCGGACAAGCTTTCCGCAAGCACTCTTTCCTGACCTTTTCCGAGGTTTTCTAATTGTACTTGGCCCGTTTCATTCACAACTGAAATAATTTGCATTTCATCGCTGCAACTGGCAATAAACATCGATGCGGGTTGTTTTAAACGTTTTTGCATCATGAAATGCGCGATCATATTTTCTTGAAGTTGTTTAAAATCATCATCATTCCATACTTGAATCAAATCAATCGGATGATCTTCAAATAAACAAGGAATGCAATCAGCATAGGCACTGCAAAAAAAATCAATAATACTCGGATGTAATTGTATTTTTAAGGCCGCTTCAATATTACTCATGTCGGCTAATGGCTCTCTTGGTATTGCTTGCCATTCACTTTGTCCGTTTATAACATCACCAATTAAGCATTCAGAAGGCCAGTCAGAGTCAACTTGATGAAGTGGTAAAGATTGATTTTTTCCTTGCCATAATGTTTTTTGTCGCTCAAATAGTGCAAAGAGTTGTGTCTGTGTTGTATTATTCATTTCTCGAACTTTTCTATAATTTAGTTACAATGGATCAATTGTACACACGAAAAGATTAAAAAATACAGAAGCAGCGCATTATGACCCAGAAATTTAATAACACCGACAATTTTGCTCTGCAAGATCTTTCCCTTGGAAAAGCAACAGAATACAAAAATAACTATGACCCAACCCTATTACAGGGTGTGCCACGTAGCTTAAACCGACAAGAATTAAATATCAGCGCAGAGAACCTTCCTTTTGTCGGTTATGACCTTTGGAACTTATATGAATTATCCTGGTTAAATAGCAAAGGCAAACCAATGGTTGCAACGGGGGTGGTAAAAGTCCCCTTCGACAGTGATAATCTAATTGAATCAAAATCATTCAAACTGTATTTAAATAGCTTTAATCAAACTAAATTTACCTCCCCGGAGGAAGTTGAAAAGAGGTTAATTAACGATCTATCGGTATGTGCCAATAAAGCAGTTAGTGTCGAAATCAATAGCATAATGGATCAATTTCCAGATAAATTAGGCACATTAACAGGCACCTGTCTCGATGATTTAGATATAGAGATTGATAATTACCAATTAACACCGACATTATTACAAGACATTAGTGGTGGCCAAGTTATTAGTGAAACATTATATTCTCACCTTCTAAAATCGAATTGTTTAATCACTAATCAACCCGATTGGGGAAGTGTTCAAATCAGTTATACGGGAAAGCAATTAAATAAAGAAAAACTATTACGTTACTTAATATCCTTCCGTGAACATAATGAGTTCCATGAACAATGTGTAGAACGTATTTATTGCGATATTATGAAGTTTACTGATATACAGTCACTTTCTGTTGATGCCCGTTATACTCGCCGAGGTGGTTTGGATATCAACCCGATCCGTAGTACAGAAGAACATTCGGCTAGAAATAATAGTCGTTTGCTGCGACAGTAAGTCATTTTCAATGAAATATATGCGTTTATTTACCTATCTTTTCTGGCCATTAGTACTGTTAATGACCAGCCAAACAAGCCATGCAATTGAACTTATTGATTCAAGGGTGCCTGCTGCATTAAAAAAAGCATATGATGCGCGTTATCAAGATCCACTTTCATGTATTGCCGATGTAGCACGTTATAAATTACAGCAGAAATCCTTAGTGACAGGCCCCGAAACAGAAGAAAATACGGTTTCCTTTTACATCTTACCTGCTCATCTTGAAGCTTTTTGTTATGCACAACTTGAAGACTACAATAATGCGATCAAGCTACTTCAACCGCTATTAAAAGACCCGAGCGAATCTTATAACGATATTACAACACTGACACTGATTGCCTTAAATATTCCAGAACAAGATCGCCCTCAATTATCTAATGCTTTTTTATTAGAAAAACTATACGAAGCGGCGCAGCACTCTAAGATTAAATCGACAAATTTAACTATTACCATACAATTAGCGATTGCGCATTTATCATTAAAAATAAAACATTATCACGAAGCTTACCGCGCCTTAGAACAAAGCAAAATATTAATTCAGAAGTTTAAAGACAAGAAACTGGTTCCCTGGTTAGATTATTATTATGGTTTATATTATGACCTAATCAATCAACCACAATTAGCCATTAGCGCATTTTTATCGGCGAACCAACAAGCAGACAAACATGCTTTAATTAAATTGAGCGGACAAGTTAAACAATCCATTGCCAATATATATCAAAATAAGCACCGTTTTCAGACCGCTCTTAACTTTACCAGTCAACAAATAGAGCTATATCAAAATACCCATAACAGCATTAAACAGGTCACAAGTTTAATTGAACATGCAGTATTAAAACGCCAAGACAATGAATATAATCAATCTATTATCTATTTATTCAATGCATTAGATATTATTCAGGACAATAAAAATCCTTTTTTACTTTCTTGTATCTACCTCGAACTTGGCCGTACATATTTAAGTAATAGAGATGACAAGACAGAAAACTTAGCCCTTGCACAAAAATACTTACAAAATGCACGTTTACATTTTTCTCATTTAAATAAACCACATTTTCAGGCAGAAAGTTTGGTGTTACTTGCCCGATTAAATATGGTCAATAATGATCCTGCATTAGCGATATTACAACTTGAAAAAGCACTTGAGCTGGCTAACGAAAACGATCTTATTTTACGTATGAATGCCTTTGAAATGCTCGCTTCAAATTACGAATCGACAGGTAATTTACAACAAGCAATTGTTCATTTTAAAAATTTCCACACCTTACAAAATAAAGTCAAAGCAAACCTATTTGAATTACAACAATTACAAATCAGTGAACAATTACAGCTACTTGAAAAAACGGAACAACAAAAACAATTAGAAATTCAAAATGCAGAATTACAGGTTTCAACAAATCGCTTTCAGCTTTTTACCTATGCATCCGTCACATTATTAATTTTTATGAGTCTTTTATTCTTTTCAGCACTTAACCGTAATAAAAAACTTTATCACGCACATCAGGCCGCACAATTACGCCTTTCAGTTCACCCTCGCACTAAGCTGCCTTTCCAATACGTTGAAAGCAATCATTTTAATTATATTTACCATGATTTACCGCTTTACTATGCGTTACTTAATGTGCCCTTTTTATCACAACTCAATGAGCTATTGGGTACAGATAAAGCAATGGAAATTGAACAAAAGCTTGGGCAGGAATTACAAAATAGTTTTAGTAATGATATCGATATTTTTCAGTTCCGTGGTAATCAAATTCTTTTTATTACGAAACAACAGGACTATGAAAGTGCAGGTAATTTTGCTCAGGAAATTGAACTATTTTTTAGTGTTTTCTGTAAAAAACAGCAATTAGAAGATGCAGTTTCCTGTGGGATCGTTTCATTCCCATTCTTAAAAAATGCAAGTCGAGCACTCAGCCCAAGTGAAACATTAAACTTAAGTAGCTTAGCGCTATTTGCTTCAAGCCAAATTCGACAACAAAAACAACAAAGTAGCTGGGTAGAATTATATGCCATTGAGAACCTACAACCGGCATTTCTCAATGGCGATCTCTGGGAACTTGCACAATCGGCTATTAATAAAGGAGTGGTCAAGATTCATAGCAGCCATGAAAATTTCCAATTTCATTGGCCTCATGTTGATAAATAACACTATTTATCTATGAAATCTTGCACAATTTAATGAACTCGATAATAATTGTTATTTTACATGGTGCAATGACTCAATGAATTCGCGAAAAACAATCATTCAACTTCTGCAGAAAGCATTTGAAAGAATTGCCAGGCAAAATACTGACTTCGATGCCTATCAAAGCCATTTCTTAAAAAAATTACAAGTAAGCCCATCTGAGCAAGCTACCAATAAACTTTTTGAAGAATGTTTAGAACAGCTAAATAAAAATGCATATCCTTTAGAAGAAACATTATCTGAAGGACGCCTCATTGTTTCGCAATCTCAGATACAATTACAACGATTAAATGGTTTATCGCCGGCTTCGGAACAAAAAATAGACAAAGTAACACTCCCTGTTAAACCTCGCTCTATCATAGAATTCCATAATGAACTTACGAATATAATCAAAATTTATCAGCGTGTTGTCATAGAATTAAGCAACTCAACGAAAAAACAGCATGGTGATGAAGACTATCAGTGCGAAGATGCTTGCAATGAATTACAAGAGCTCATCATCAATCTTGATATTGGCGAAGTTTACTTAAAACAACTTGATGAAATTCGTCAAAAAATAGCCGTGTTGGATGATCCGATAAAATTACCGGAATATTGCATTACAATAATATCGATTATTATTGATAGTACTCGAGAAGAACGTCGTTTATCACGTCACTTTTTATATACATTAAATGATAGCTTATCCGAGTTTTACAACAATTTCTCTAAGAATGTAAAACAAGCAGAACATTCCTTTGATGAACAAGAGCAATGCATTAAAACGATTCAACGCCAATCAGTAAGATTAAAAAACAACGCTGAACAAGCGGTAAATATAAAAGATCTGCGTAATGATATTTTTGCCTATGTTAATAGCATCGAACAATTGATTGTCGCCAAGGAAAAATCGAAAACAGAAAAGATTCAATTTCAACTGCAAAGCATGGTCAGGGAAATTAAAGAATTACAGGATGAAACAAAGGGTTATCAACGCACGATTAACAAACAAAATAGCCAGCTTCATATCGATTTTTTAACAAAAGTGCCTAATCGAGCAGCTTGGAGTGAACGTTTAATGCAAGAATTCAACCGCTGTAAACGTTATAAAAATCCATTGAAACTTGCTATTATCGACGTTGATAAATTCAAAAAAATCAATGATTCCTTTGGCCATCTAGCAGGTGATAAAGTACTTAAAGCGGTTGCTCAAACACTACAAAAATCACTGCGAAATGTAGACTTTTTAGCCCGTTATGGCGGAGAAGAGTTCACGGTTTTACTGCCAGAGATCAATCAACAACAGATGCAAATTGCATTAGATAAGTTATGCCATAAAGTAAAAAATATTCCCTTTAAATTTAAAAAAGAGAATATTATGATCACGGTATCGATAGGTTGTACTGACTTTGTCGACGGTGATGACTTAGACACAGCCTTTGAACGTGCTGATAATGCACTTTATGAAGCCAAAAAGAATGGGCGTGATCAAGTCGTTTATCACGATAAAAAATAATTACCACAAACCCGCTATTTTAATTAACCTCATTTATTAACACGAGTACCCACTAGGTAATTTTATTATTTCCTAGTTCCCCCTCGCTTAATGATTCAAATTTATCACTAAATTAATACTTATTCCTTCTATTAACTTCATATTCCTTTATAACCGGATTACATTTGTATAATTGACTATAAATCAAACCATTAATAATCAATCTGTTATAATATTTTATCATTTATTAAACTCAAGGAGCTCTCATGAATCCTCACATTAGCCCAGTTGGTAGCATGGCTTTATTATCGCAACTTGAAGTTAATCAATTAAAGCAAACAGCAGAATCTGAAATCTACCAGTTATTCCGTAATTGTTCCCTCGCAGTGCTCAACTTAGGCAGTCATAGTGATAGCAGTAAAGAAATATTAGAAAAATATAAAAACTTTGAAATTAAAGTACTCCATCAACAAAAGGGGGTAAAACTAGAACTATTAAACCCACCGGAAAAAGCCTTTATTGATGGCACACTGATAAAAGGGATCCAGGAACATTTATTTGCTGTATTACGTGATCTTTTGTATGTAAATGAACAGTTACGCGTGCCAGAACAAGTCGAAAATAATAGTGAACATATTACTAACTTAATTTTCTCTATCCTGCGAAATGCAAATATTCTTCATCTTGGTGTTGAACCGAGTGTTGTCGTCTGTTGGGGCGGACACTCTATTCAAGATCATGAATTTGCCTACACACATGAAGTTGGTTACCAACTAGGGCTACGAGAATTAAATATTTGTACTGGCTGTGGCCCTGGCGCCATGGAGGGGCCAATGAAAGGTGCAGCGATCGGTCATGCCAAGCAACGTGTTCATAATGGTCGTTATATTGGTCTAACGGAACCGGGAATTATCGCAGCCGAGCCACCAAATCCAATTGTCAATGAGTTAGTTATTCTTCCTGATATTGAAAAACGTCTCGAAGCATTTCTTCGGATTGCGCATTGTATTATTATTTTTCCAGGAGGCCCAGGCACTGCCGAAGAATTATTGTATATTCTTGGTATTATGATCCATCCACAAAATAAAAATCACCCTCTTTCAATTATTTTAACGGGGCCAAAGGAAAGCGAGCCCTATTTCAATGCTATCGATAAATTTATCGGAGAAACATTAGGCGAAGAAGCGCAAAGCCATTATCAAATAATTATTGACGATCCTTCATTAGTTGCAAAAGTTGCGAAAAAATCAATGAATAAGGTTACCCAGTACCGTTGCGCACTTAGCGATGCTTTTTCATTTAATTGGACACTCTATATTGATATGGATTTTCAGCGTGCTTTTGTCGTCAATCATGAAAACATGGCAAACTTATCATTGCATACGGATCAGCCTAAAGAAAAATTAGCAGCTAATTTACGCTGTGTTTTCTCTGGCATTGTTGGCGGTAATGTTAGAGATGAAAGTATTCAATTAATTGAAGAAAATGGTCCTTTCTTAATTAAAGGTGAAGAAAAATTAATGCGCAATGTAGACCGTTTATTAGAAAGCTTTATCGAACAGGGACGTATGAAATTACCCGGTAGTAAATACACCCCCTGTTATAAAATTATTAACTAACGCACTTATTAGTAATCACTTTTTCTGATTCTAACGCAAAAAAATAAAAGCAATGACAACTATGATATCAACACTACTCATTATTGATGCGATGAACTTAATACGTCGCATATATGCTGTGCAAGAAAAGCAACATGGTCAAACCGATAAAGCACTTATTGCCACACAAACTACGTCGGTTAATGCACTAAAAAAAATGTTGCAAATGCATCAACCTACTCATGCTATTTGTGTGTTTGACAGTCACGCTCCAAGCTGGCGCCATCACCTATACCCAGATTATAAAATAGGTCGTAAGCCCATTCCTGAGTTTTTAAAAAACAACCTTTCTAATATTCAAGATCGCTTTTTTGAAATAGGTATTGATTCATTAGTCACCGAAGATGATGAAGCGGACGATCTAATTGCAACCTTAGCCAATAAAATGTCCCAACAAAAACAACGTGCCATTATTGTGTCGACGGATAAAGGGTTTTACCAATTACTTGATACTCAAATTTTAATTTATGATTACTTCCAAAATATTTATTCCGATCCGTTACGGATTAAAAATAAAATGCAGTTAACTCCCTCTCAACTCACAGATTACTGGGCGATGACAGGTATTTCCAGCAGTGGAATAAAAGGTGTTGAAGGTATTGGCGCCAAAGGTGCACTCGCTTTATTACAAGAATTTAATAGTCTGGATAATTTATTATCACATCCCAATACAACAGAAATAGATAAACGCATTTTAAAAGTACAACAACATCAACAGGATGCACTACTCGCAAAACGACTTGTTACATTACAAAAAAACATTAATTTAGGTTTTAATTTAAAAGATTTACGTTATATTAAAACGCAATAATTTATTTATCAAAATAATCGGAGAATAACTTGAAAAAAGTCATAATAATTGCAGCAATTGCTGCAGCAGGTGCTGGCGCTTATATGATTAGCCAACAGCAGCAGCCAAGTCAAACAACAGCATACAATGTACTCAATTATGTACCTGCTGATACACCTTTATTTACGGGTCAACTTGAACCGTTTCCAATTAAAGATTATCTAACATCAGCACCAACTATCGCGAGTCCAAACCAACAAAAAATGATAGATGACTTGCACGCTAAAAATGATCCTAAAATTGACTTTTTCGCTAATATTTTTTCTGATTATCTACAGGGATTACAAAACCCTGAACAATTTATTAAAACCTTTGGATTACCTGAAAAATCACGTGGTTATTTCTATACATTAGGTTTATTACCGGTCATCAAAATCGAAGTTGAAAACCCTCAAGCGATTTGGGATTTACTTGATAAAAATGAAAAAGAAACCGGCTTCATGCATCATGAAGGTACAGAGCAATCTCTTACTTATCGCGCATACTCATTAACCGATGAAAGCGATCCGGCTAACCTTGAGCTTGTCATTGCGATAGATAAAGGTTGGTTAACAATTACCTTAAATTCTGCACTTAGTGAGCCATCACTATTATCGACAGCATTAGGCTTAACTGAAGCAAAAGCGTCATTGGCTGCTTCTGGAAAAATTGATGAAATTATCAAAAAGCATAATTTCAATAATGCCAGCGTTTCCTTTATTAATCATATTGAGATTATCAAAGGCTTAACAACGGTCGACGGCAATCAGCTTGCTCGTCAATTAACTAAACTTGAAACTGAGTTTAACGAACCTATTTTTTCCGAAATCCGTACACCTGAGTGTGCAACAGATTTCGCTAGTATCGCAAATAACTGGCCACAAACCGTTGCCGGTTACACGGATATGACAATAACGAAAGAACAATCAACATTACAAATGTCAGCAATTGTTGAAAGTAAAAACCAAGTTATTTTAACTGCTCTTCAGAATATCCGAGGATACATTCCAAATTATATCGGCAACATGGAAGACAGTATATTAAGTATGGGAGTTGGCATTGATGCTGCTCAACTAACAGACTCATTAACGTCTATTTGGCAAGATTTACAAACCCCCGCTTATACCTGTCAACCACTTGCAGAAATTCAAGATAATATCGGTCAATCAGGCGCATCTATTGGTATGATGGGCATGGGAATAAGCATGGCTAACGGTATTAAAGGTGCAGGTTTTGCACTACTAGACTACTCTCTAAAACAAACCGAAAATATGCCTTCAATTGATAATGTAGATGCATTAATTTCAGTCACTGCTGATAACCCATTACAAATTTTGAATTCTATCAAAATGTTTATGCCTCCTGAATTACAGCAACTACAACTTACCGATAACGGTGAGCCTGTTTCGCTTAATACTCTCTTCCCTATTCCAGCCGAATTGAATATTGATCCGAAATTAGCAATTAAAGGCAATCACTTAGTTATTTATAGCGGCGAGAAAAGTAAGGCTGCGGCTGATACACTGGCAACGGAAAAACCTAGCCAAAATGGTATATATGACCTGTCGGTTGATTTCAAAAAACTGTTTAGCTCACTGTCGTCTGAAGCCTTTTCTAAAGAAATGATTCCTGAAGAGCTGCAATTCATGACAACTTACGATACGCGTATCAAAGCAAGTTTTGACATCACAGCAGAAGGTCTGGTATTTGGTTCCTACGTAAATACTAAACCATCAAAATAATGTAACCATTACCTAAGTAATTTTAAAGTTAAAATAATATATTTAGCTTTTAAATTACTTAGGCTTTACCACCAGATAAAATTGATATACTGTTAATCTGAGTTAAAATACTCGGTCACCTCACATTTTAAGTTGTACTTAGCGTATTTATTACTCAAATCACTTCTAAAACTAATTCCTTAAAAATTAGATGATCTATTTAAGAACAGTAAAGTGAATGGAAGCAAAATTTAATTGTTATAACTAGTTATTCTAATTAGCAAACCAATAAAACGTGAGAATATTATTTCTCTCCGCCTTTCGTTTACACTTTTCAATAGAGATTAATTAGATTTAGAAAAATCTTAATATTTATTAACCTACAACTATTGGAGCTAGTATGCTCGAAAAAATTTTTAAATTAAGCGAAAACGGTACAACGGTGAAAACTGAAATTATCGCTGGCTTTACTACATTTTTAACAATGGCTTATATCATTTTTGTTAACCCATCAATGTTACAGGCGACCGGAATGGATCCTGGTGCAGTATTTGTTGCAACATGTTTAGCTGCAACAATAGGTTGTTTCATCATGGGATTTTACGCAAACTACCCAGTAGCACTCGCACCAGGTATGGGCTTAAATGCATTTTTCACCTATGCAGTCGTATTAGACATGGGTTACACATGGCAAGTTGCATTGGGTGCAGTAACCCTTTCAGGTATTTGTTTTGTTGCCTTAAGCTTGTTCAAAATCCGCGAATGGATTATTAATTCAATTCCACTTCCAATGCGTAAAGGTATCGCCGCTGGTATCGGTTTATTTTTAGCATTAATTGCCCTTAAAAATGCGGGGATCGTTGTTGATAATCCTGCAACATTAGTCGGCCTTGGCGATATGACATCATTACCAGCATCACTTGCTGCACTTGGCTTCTTTCTTGTCGTTGCATTAATGCATTTCCGTGTTAAAGGTGGCGTAATGATCGCTATCTTAACGATCACAGTATTAGGTATTATTTTTGGTGACGTTCAATATGCAGGCTTTATGTCTCTACCACCGAGTATTGCACCAACCTTTATGCAAATGGATGTCGCCGGTGCCTTTAATGTGGGTATGATCAGCATTGTCTTCGCCTTTCTATTTGTAGATTTATTCGATACATCGGGTACATTAATCGCCGTTGCAGAAAAAGCTAAATTACTTGATAAAAACGGTAACTTACCACGTTTAAATCGTGCTTTATTAGCTGATAGTACGGCGTCGATTACCGGTTCTATGCTGGGTACATCAACAACAACAAGTTATGTTGAAAGTGTTGCCGGTGTGGCCGAAGGTGGACGTACTGGTTTAACCGCAGTGGTTGTTGGTATTTTATTTATTGCAGCAATGTTCTTTGCACCGTTAGCAGGTATGGTGCCAGCCTACGCAACCGCTGGTGCATTATTGTATGTAGCAGTATTAATGATTGGTGGATTACGCGACATTGATTGGGATGATATCACTGAAGCCGCGCCGGTTGTGATTGTCGCATTAATGATGCCGTTAACATTCTCTATTGCAAATGGTATTGCACTTGGATTTATTGCCTACGCTGCAATTAAGATATTCAGTGGTAAAGCAGCAGAACTAAGCGCAAGCCTTTGGTTCCTAGCTATACTATTCCTAGTTAAATTACTCTTTTTCCCTGGTTAATGAATATTTATTAATTAGATCAAAAAAGGCTACTCTTATTGCAAAAGTAGCCTTTTTTATTAACCATTAATATTACCAATTCCGCTAATATCTACTCATTTCTGCTTGTTAAAATAAATACAAGTTTCGCTCTTTCTTTTGCAATTGTTACGCTTTCATTAACCTTAAATAGCATATTTAATTAACGGGTTTGATATAATTTATATCATTGTAAATGATATACTTTTTTCACTTCTTTAATAAACAAATCAACACTTTCTTCCGTTGTTGCCCAGGACGTTATTAAACGAATAGCAGAATAATTATCATCAATTTTGCGCCAGACATAAAAATCAAACGCTGCGGCTAACAATGCAATTTTGCTATTTTCTAGAATAGGAAAAATTTGATTAGTATTCGTATTCGCCCACCAATCACATTTCGTCAATTCAAAAACTTGTTTGATCTTCATCGCTTGCTGGTTAGCATGTTCTGCTAATTGAAAATATAAATCGTCTTGGAATAAAGTTTCAAATTGAATGCCTAATAATCGACCTTTCGATAGCATCGCACCTTTTTGTTTAAGGTGATATTCAAAATCCTCTTGCAAAGCAATATTATTAATAACAATAGCTTCGCCGATTAAGGCACCATTTTTAGTGCCACCAATATAAAAAGCATCCGTGTATTGAGCAATATCCGCCAAGGTAAGATCATTTTGCTCAGACATTAAAGCATGCCCTAGGCGCGCACCATCCATAAATAAATACAAATTATTCGCTCGACAAAACATTGATAAAGCAATAATTTCATCACGACAATAAACCGTTCCAATTTCCGTTGAATTAGAAATATAAACCATTTTTTGTTTTAGTTGATGAGGTTTTACAGGATGTGCATCAAGCACCTGTTGAACCGTTTCAGGCGTGAGTTTCCCATCAACAGCTTGTGCTTCATTAACCTTATGTCCAGTTGCTTCAATAGCACCAGTTTCATTATCAAAGATATGGCCAGTCGTTGCTGCAATCACACTTTCATGTGGCCGTAAAAAGGCCGAGATAATAACTAAATTAGCTTGCGTACCACCACTGACAAAATGTACTTTCGATTGTGGAGCTTTAAGTTTCTGTAAAATAATACTTGCCGCATTTTGACTGTATTGATCTCCTCCATATCCATCTTGTTGTACTAAATTCGATGCCGTTAGTGCTGTTAATATTTGTGGATGACAACCTTCTGAATAGTCATTCTTAAATGATATTTTCATTTTTACCTTTTCTGTATTTTAGGGGCGGTTAATCTTTGCTACTTGTAGCAGCTCGAAGCGACTTTTATGCTCAATAAGGCTGAAATAATAACTCTGTCGTTCTTCTACATTAATCCCGACAACTCAGAGAGTGTAGAAACAACCTCAATTTTGTAATTTAAGTCAGAATAACATCTGTTCTGATACTATTATTTTTCATTCCATACTCGATTAAACAAGAGAGTATGATGTTGCTACGCATAGGAAATTTCAAGTAACGATTTTATTTCCGAAAGAGAAATCAGCCTACTTTTATTTTAACGCTTGATCGTTCTATGCCCATTAATGAAATTTTTACTTTAATAATCAAATAGAATAAGATGATGAAATAATAACCAGATTAATTTTAAATTATTTATCTTCCCATTAATCATGACGAGTGAAACGAAATTAATGAAAAAAATATTATTTTTATTATTACTCATTTCATTCAATAACCATGCAGAGACATTGCAACTGGTCACGGGAGAATTCCCTCCCTTTGTCGGTAAAGAATTAAAAAATGGCGGAACAACCAGTAAAATTATAAAACTTATTTTTGCAAAAATGGACATGCCCATTCAAATTCATTTTAAACCTTGGAAACGCGGTTACTTAGAAACATTAAACGGTCAATATTTAGGAACATTTCCCTATACAAAAAATAAGGAACGAGAAAAATATGTATACTTTTCAGATGCTATTTATGACCTTGAAGAACATTTTTTTGCTCTGTGTAAAACCAATCTAAACTACACTAAACTGGAAGACTTAGCTAACTTAACCATATGCAAACCAATAGGTTATAATCTATTTGACTTAAAACAGCTATCCGAAGATAAAATAATTACCTTAGCCCGTCCCAAAAGCATGATTCACTGCTTTAAAATGCTGGCATTGGGTCGCGTTGATTTAGTCATGACAAATCCTAGTATTGGGTCTCATTTAATAAAACAAACATTTGCTCATCCAAATGATGTCATTCAACTTGAAAAATCATTTGTTAACATCGCTCATCATTTAATCATACCTAAATCATATCCCCAGGGAAAAGCCATCATGAATCGGTTTAACCACACATTGAAGCAATTAAAAGATCAGGGGACAATTGACTTGATTCAACAAACCAATACGCAACCAATTGAACAATCGAAACTGATAAATGGATAAACTATTTTCTCTCATATTTGTGGACAAGTTCAATTAATACTTAATCCATGCCTCTATATCCGCATATTTATCATTAACAACTCATTATGCTTTCTATACTTATCAGAGACGGTTGATTTTTATCACTCAACAAAACAACTCTAAAATGCTTCATTTAAACCAACATTTATAAAAAATTCTCTGTATTTTGTAGCGCAATAATGGAGGTAGTTAAAATGAACAGATTCAAAAATATTTTATGTGTACTTGGCCCAACAGAGAGCAGTAACAATGTTTTGGCGCGCGCAGTAACACTTGCAAAAAATAACCAAGCTAGCCTCACTGTTATTGATGTTATTCCACATGTCACAATTGGTATTGGCATTCCAATGGGGGGACCTACATTACCCAATATACAAGAAGAAATAGTAAATAGTTATGTACATCGCCTAGAAGCGTTAATCGCCCCTTATCAAGCTGAAATTAACATCGAGTCGAAAGTATTGTTAGGCACACCTTTTCTGAGTATTATTCGAGAGATACTGCGTAATGAGCATGATTTACTGATTAAAATCCCAGATCAACAGGATTGGTTAAGTCGCTTCTTTGGCAGTGACGATATGCAACTATTACGGAAATGCCCTTGTCCAGTTTGGTTAATTAAGCCAGAATCACCAAAATCTTATCGCTGTATTTTGGCTGCTGTAGATGCCAGCGAGACCTACTATTCACCTGATTTAGAAGTACGACAGTCCCTCAACCAAGAAATATTGCATATGGCAAGTGCGTTGGCTCTCTCTGAATTTTCAGAGCTACACGTTGCACATGCTTGGGATGTCATGGGCGAAAGTGCCATGCACCATGGCGTTTTTACTAAAACATCAGAAGCAGAAATACACGCGTATGTTAAAACAATTGAACAAAAGCACCAAGAAAGCTTAAATGCTCTGCTTCATGATGTTAACAATAAACAAGACGATGAAGCACTCGATTATCTCAAACCACAGCCCCATCTCATCAAAGGATTAGCACGTAGAGAAATCCCCAAATTAGCAGAAGAGATAAAAGCGGATTTAGTGGTGATGGGTACAGTCGGCCGTATTGGTATTCCAGGCTTTATTATGGGCAATACAGCAGAAACAATTTTAAACAATATAGACTGCTCAGTATTAGCAATTAAACCCCAAGGATTTGTAACACCAGTCACCTTGGAAGATTAATCTCGACATAAGAGAAATAAAGCTTGCATGGACAAAATAGTGAAGCAAAGGTACATCAAGAATGTGATGGTGAGTTTAACCACCACATAATTCAGAAAACAAACATCCGACTGTACCGATTTCGTTTAAAATAAAATCACCTAAAAAGGTATAATATTTGGACGATTCATATGAGATAGATCGTCCTTTTTACTTAGTTTGATTTATACCATTAACTTTCACTATCACCTTGATCGACGGACATCCGACGATAACTTTTGTCTAAAACAGCAATATTTTTATCTGAAATAATAGGCCCAGTTTGATGGAGTGACTCAGCGCCTTCTTTGCCAGTATCATAATCATTAATAAAGTTAAGCAGACAACTACTGTAATTGGCTTCCGCCTTAATTAAACTCTTACCATCATCACTACGAACAAAAATGGTATCTCCTGCTGAAAACTCACCATGCACTTCAACGATATCATCACTTGTTAGTTGCTCAGTTTGTTCATCAATAGAATGATCGGAATGAGTATCGACAATCACCTCTCCCTGCGCTTTCGAACTATAGGTCATCCAATGAACATTTTCTTGCATCGGTAAATCGTAGGCAGTGAAAACAGTGCCTGGATTAACACCGCTCACCAATTCTTCAAATGAGCTTTCCTTAAAACCATTAACAATATATGTTCTGATACCATGGGAAGTTGCTTTTTCAGCCGCTTCAATTTTTGTTTTCATACCACCAGTACCAACACCATCCACTTGCGCACCACCCGCCATGGCATAAATTTCATTACCAATACTGCAGACTTCTTTAATCAATTCAGCATCATCGTGGGTATGTGGATTTTTATCATATAAGCCATCAACATCGGAGCAAATAATCAATGCATCTGCATTGGCTGCCGCTGCTACTTTTGCTGATAAATTATCATTATCACCAACTTTCAAGTCATCAGTTGTGACCGTATCGTTTTCATTAATAACTGGCAAAATATTATGTTCTAATAAGCTATCAATAGTCTCTTGAATACTGTTGTAGCGCTCTCTATCTTGAAAGTCGTCTTGCGTTAATAAAATTTGTGCGCAGGGGAAATCGAAAAAACGCGCCCAGGATGCCATTAATTCATTTTGCCCTGCCGCTGCCATTGCTTTTTTTATAGCCACAGACGGATTCTTTATATCACCAAATAAATGTGCGCCGGCAGCAACGGAACCAGAAGAGACAATAATAACTTGTATGCCCGCGTCACGACATTGCAAAATAAATTTTGCAATGTGCAAAAGATAACGGGAGCTACACCCTTTTTTCTCTGGTGCAATTAATGCGCTACCAACTTTTAATGTAATTCGTTTCCAGTGACGATTTTTCATATTTCCTCAATTTTTAGATGTGACAAATTAATCGCTGTAAATACAGCAATGTCGAAATTGTAAACTCAGATTTTTTATACGATGTTTAACTTATAAAAGCCCTCTCGAAAAGACGAAATTTATAAATTAATAGGAAGAATTAATCATACTAAGAAGGTTTATTATACTGGGTTTTATTTAAATTTCTATTCATACTAAAAATATGGAATTATTTAGTCACACTTTTAGCACGATGATATCAATCAAATCCCCTCTGAGATCAATAAGCTATATGGTATTGATAATAAGGTAAATTATTTTCTATTTAGCAAAAGAAATATTGTAAAATACCTCATTTTCACCTTCAAATTGCCATTCATTTTCACTGATAGGAGTTAATGACGTGGTAAGCTGACTGGGTAAATCGAGATGGTCATGAATATGCCATCCTGTTGTCTTCCATTCCAATAAAAGAAGACGTCGACGAGATTGTTCTGGTACTAATATCAGGTCACGAGGACTTGCCGAAACTACCACGCCAAGGCCTAATTCAGTACTACCGATATAATGCGTACTCACGCCTGAATATTCAGCAAATTGAATCAGTTTTTTCCCATTGATATGATAAAGCCGCAATAATCCACCAATGTGTGGTGTAGCCACAAGCGCAATATCTTTATTTCCATCACCATCAAAATCCCCAACACCAAGAGGATTAAGCCAGCGATAAGCTTGTCCAAGAAATGGCGTTGTGGCTAATTGTACCAATTCTTGATTAACAATTCCGTACACGATCAAAGAAGCCCCAAGATGCTGCTCACTGACAACAACCAATACTTCTTCTGTATTATCATTATTAATATCAACTAATCGAGGCTCAAGGTCTTCAAATACACGATCAGCGGGTAATTCAACCATTAGTCTTGTACCCATTTTCGTTTCAACAACCAGTTGAGTTGCTTCGATCCTATCGCCTAAAACGCCATGAGCATAACGCTTCGTCCCCCCCGTAAACCAAGCGCGGTGAATATCCTGTGTCCCCTGTGCAACTTGGCTAAGGGGAAGTTGATCTTCAACAGTCACTATTGCTTCAACCTTGATAGGCACAGTCCCTTTATCAAGGTTTAACGTTTCGGCATTAATCGGCGTAATATTGAGACTCATCATCATTAAAAATAAAAAGAAAATAGATCCAATGAATCGAGAATAATTGTTGTTAGTGTCCATATTTCTCTCCACCGGAATAACGTTACATGCCATAAATTAGGATTTTACACGAAGGATCAATTCATCCGACTTCATTTGTGTTTGTCAGCTAATTATTACAATTGGTATTAGCACTATACTCATCAATATTTAGATACAAAAAATTCTATCCAATACGGTTATAACGCCCTTCTGCTCTATCAGGAAACTTATTATTTCGAACGCTTACAATTTAATTTAACAAAATCACAGGATATTTTGCGCTAACACTCGCCTCTACATGCCCGAGTCAATTGGTTTGTTTATCGAAATGTTTCTTGGATTATTAATATGAAGCCCTCTTCATGATAAGCATAGTTACTTTATTATATTAAACGCCTCGCAGTGTGTTCCCTGATGATATTTCATTTTCCAATGACCATCCGATTCAATCCAAATTGATGATCGCTTCGCATAGGCACAGTACTCACCGTTTGGCTTTAATAACGCTGATTTATAAAGTAAAAGCATGGTGCGGCTTTGTAAATTTATCAATTCAAAATCTTGCGAATGTAATTTATCTTCTGAATGTTTGGCCTTATCCATATGCGTTAATATTTCATTGAAAAAATGACTGCGACCAGACTCATCAACCTCATTAAATTCAGGATGAAGTAAACGTTCAACGGTCGCTTTATCACTACTAAACCAAACTTTATGAAGCGCTTTTTCTTGTTCGATAATAAGATTCATTTCGTCCCTTTTATTGATGATAAATTCGTCGTTAATCGTTTTATGATAGTAAAAACAACTAACGACAGAATAAACTTAAAGAGACTTAATATTATCTGCAATTTTGCTTACTAACTCTTTACGCGCTTCAACACTTGCCCAGGCTGTATGTGGCGTTATCATTAAACGATGTTGTTGTTTCACAGAAAAATAAGGATGATCATGAATCATCGGCTCTACCGCAAGTACATCAGTACCATGATAAATATCGTATTTATCTAATGCGGTTGCCATGGCTTGCTCATCGATAATTCCACCTCGCCCGACGTTAATAAGCACTGCCCCTTTCTTCAATAAAGCTAATTGTGATTCACCTATTAAATCTTTCGTTTGAGGATTCAATGGCGCATGAATAGTGATGATATCGCAACTTGAAAGCAATGTAGGTAAATCAAGTTGTTCAATACTTTGCTGACTATTTTGACCCGATGTCGAGTAATAACAAAGATCGCAACCAAACACTTGAGCTATTTCTGCAACGCGATGGCCAATTGCACCAAATCCAATGATTCCCCATTTTTTTCCTTTTAACTCAGAAAATGGCACATCAATATGCGTAAAAATTTCACTTTCACACCATTTTTTAGATTGGGTATAATTATCGTAATAACGACTTTGATGGGTCAAATAAAGCAGCATAGAAAAAGTTACCTGTGCAACGCTTTCCGTGGAATATCCGCTGACATTTTTAACCGGAATGCTCGCTTCTTCTGCAGCAATCAAATCGACATTATTTTTGCCCGTTGCAGCAATGCAGATAAGTTTAAGCTGAGGATTTGCTTCGATCGTTGCACGATCTATCATTACTTTATTGGTAATAATAATCTCGTTATCGCCAATATGTGCTGGCTTTTGTTCATCTGACGTGACTTGATATGAAGTAAATTCACCTAATGTGTTGAATATGGAAAGGTCACTGTCGCCCATACTTAATGCATCTAATAACACTATTTTCATTTTCTATCCTCGGCTTAATATCTGAATCTATTACATTAACACTAAAACCGAAGATATAAAAAAACCGAATAACATTTCTGAGATTCGGCTAATTTTTTAAACTATAAAAGAATTTTATTTATTTTTAATCATGTCTAAGGCTACCGCCTCTGCAACTTTAATTCCATCGATACCAGAAGATAAAATACCGCCCGCATAACCTGCGCCTTCCCCGCCAGGATAAAGCCCTTTAATATTCAAACTCTGATAATCCTTTCCTCGTTTGATTTGAACCGGTGAAGAAGTACGCGTTTCAACCCCAGTTAACATCGCATCGGGAGTTGCAAAACCACGTATTTTTTTATCAAACGCGGGAATAGCTTCGCGGATAGCATCGATCGCAAATTCAGGCAAACTACTGCTAAGATCCGTCATTTTTACATTCGGACGATAGGAAGGTTCAATATGACCAACGGGCTTCGCTTCCTTAGCGGCCAAAAAGTCGCCAACACGCTGCGCTGGAGCATCGTAATTACTGCCGCCAAGTACATAGGCATGACGTTCTAATTTACGTTGTAATGCGATCCCTTGAAGTGGATCGTTATTAAAGTCGCTCGGTGAAATTCCCACAACAATAGCAGAGTTTGCATTACGTTCACTACGCGAATATTGACTCATCCCATTTGTCACTACTGCTTCTTCTTCTGACGTTGCAGCAACCACCACGCCACCAGGGCACATACAAAAGCTATAAACACTTCGTCCATTTTTACAATGATGAACCAACTTGTAATCAGCAGCACCAAGAATAGGATGGCCAGCATTAATACCAAAGCGTACTTTATCAATCATTTCCTGTTTATGTTCGATACGGAACCCGATAGAAAAAGATTGTGGCACAAGATGCACTCCTTTATCGTGGAGCATTTGTACCGTATCACGTGCACTATGACCAATCGCTAATACAACATGCTTTGAATTAAGAACTTCCCCACCGTTTAAGGTCACACCCGTTATTTGTTCATTTTCAATATTCAGTTCTTCAACGCGTGTTTCAAAACGAATTTCACCACCTAATTCAATAATCTTACGACGCATACGTTCAACCATGGTCACCAATTTGAAGGTACCGATATGTGGTTTACTAACATAAATAATTTCAGCGGGTGCACCAGCTGCAACAAATTCTTGTTTTACTTTTAGACCTAAGAAGTTTGGATCTTTAACTTGGCTATATAATTTACCATCGGAGAAGGTACCGGCACCTCCTTCACCAAATTGAACATTAGACTCCGTATTAAGCTCTGCTTTTCGCCAAAAACGAAATGTATCCTTTGAACGTTCATGCACCGATTTACCACGTTCCAATACAATTGGTTTAAACCCCATTTGTGCAAGAATTAATGCACTAAATAATCCACAGGGTCCCATACCAATCACAATAGGACGTTCACTTAAATCAGCCGGTGCAGTAGCAACGTATTTATAGGTTGTATCAGGTGAAACTCGCACATGCGGATCTTTTTCAAAACGCGTCAACAATTCTGATTCATCAACATGTTGAAGAGTAATATCTAACGTGTAGATTAAGGTAATTACATTACGTTTACGCGCATCGTAACCACGTTTGAATATATGTATATCAACCAACTGCTGATCATTAATCGATAATTTATCGAGCACAAATTTCTGCAGCGCATCATCGCTATGATCAAGTGGCAGTTTAACTTCATTCAAACGTATCATGGGGTCACCTTTAAGAGCTTTATTCAGTCGCGTAGTTTACGTGATATCAGGGTAAATTGAAATTGCTTAGGAGAGATAAAAATAGTGGGAAAATACTTATTACAACAGTAATGGGATTTAGTTATATACCCGTTACCAATCAAGATGCGTTTATCAGTCACTAGCTCGGATACCAAGGCAAGGCGTAACATGATGACCTTTCGAGCGATTAACTGCGTTAATCCTCTATCGGTAGATGTAAAAACAAGACTTTACATCTTTAATAGCTAGTCCTTATCGAATGTTATAACGCAGTATTGGTGTTCGAGCTAGTGACTCGCAGGGCAAGACGAGAGGCAAACATCTTCGTTGTTATAAAGTCTCGATTTAACCCGTTAGATCTTCACCTTTATGCCTAGAATCTGCTCACCTCTCGTCTTGCTGATTTCTGCATTTTGAATGGTAACGGGTATCTCACTTGTTACCTTTCAAATAATTAGCAACGAACTTCGATGTTTTAGTCACAGTTAGTTTTTAAAGTTAAGTCACCGGCAGATTCACCTCTACTCAGCATTTTCATAACAAAAAGAACCGCAATAAAAGCAATAAAGGAAATCAATAATGCAATAGGTAATGAGTTGATAAACCCAAGGACAATAAACCCGATAGCAGATACTAATGCCATTGAAAGTGCATAGGGTAATTGGGTTGCAACATGGTCAATATGTTTACACCGAGCGCCCGTTGACGAAAGTATCGTCGTATCTGAAATGGGTGAACAATGATCACCAAAAACCGAACCGGCTAATACCGCACTTAACATTGGCATCATTAAGCTGATTTCAGTCGCACCTGCCATGTCACCAGCAATTGGTAACATAATCCCGAAAGTCCCCCAAGACGTACCGGTTGCAAAAGCCATCGCGCCCGATAAAACAAATAGAATCACAGGTAACCAATTAATATCGATATTACCCTGTACTAGCGAAGACAAATAAGCCCCTGTTTGCATATCGCCAATAACACTACCAATAGACCAAGCAAAAAACAGAATAATAATGGCGCCAAGCATCGATTTTGCACCAATCAATAGGGCATTAAAGATATCTGAGAAGGGTAATTTTTGTTTTACAACAATCACAAAAGAAAATAATAATCCAGCTAACCCGCCGTAGCATAATGATTTACCTACATCGGTATTTTCAAAGGCACCTAATATAGAAAAAGGCAATGAATTACCAGCAAGTGATTGATTACCTGTATAAAGCATAAAAAAGACCGTAGCGATAATTAAACTCACAATCGGAAAAACAAGATCACTGACTTTACCTAATTCACTTTCTTGAATGCCATAATCATCATGAAGATCGACATTTTCGTTTGCATTTCCTGCTTTCGACCCCATTGCCTCTGCTTTCACTTCATGGCTTTTCATTAAACCAATATCTAGCTTAAAGGCAATCATGGCAAACACCATCAATAACGTAAATATCGCATAAAAATTCATGGGAATAAGATGCATATAAGCACCTAGTGGCGAGTATTCGGTAATACCATGACTAACCAAAATTCCGCCAACAATAGTCATGATATAAGCCCCCCAACTTGACACAGGCATCAAGATACACATAGGCGCAGCGGTAGAATCAAGAATATAAGCAAGCTTAGCACGTGACACATGAAAACGATCCGTAACCGGACGAGAGATAGATCCAACAGCTAAGCTATTAAAATAATCATCAATAAAGATAAATACGCCTAATAACGCAGCTAAATAAGACGCACCACGCTTATCTTTAATATGTATCAAAGCCCAATTAGCAAAAGCACGCGTCCCTCCTGAAAGGGTTAATAACGCAGTGATCATTCCTAATAACAGCAGAAATCCAATAATGCTCATATTCCATGTATTAATTCCCCCGTCTTCAATCACAACCCCTTTAATGGTCTTAAATAAATACCCAGAACCTTCGGACATTGAAAAATCAGTCAGTAATAATGTTCCTAATACAATACCAACACCTAATGAAAGTAGAACTCGGCGGGTAGCGATTGATAATCCCAATGCAATAACTGCAGGCAATACCGATAACGGCGATGCTGCAAAATCGACTAATGACATGTTATTTCTTGAACCTTTTTGATATTAAACCCGGCAATAAGCTCCCTCTGTTTAGGCTGATAAAATAGATAAAACAACATGTATTCTCTCTATTTTAAGGGGCATAAATAAGGTAATAAGCGGATTGAATATATGCCTAATTCACCTCTATAACATCAATATTAAAGGAAAATTGGGCATACCGTTAAACGAAAAAACCCCAACTCCAATAAGGAGCGGGGTTCAAATTTTAACGAATTGTAAAACTTAAAAATTAATTAGACAACATTAATGAACTATTAATTGATTCTAAGTTTGTTGCACCGGTTAGATATGAGTCGATTGCACGTGAAGCTTCACGACCTTCATTAATACAACGAACAACTAATGATTGTCCAGTACGCATATCACCCGCAGCAAAAACACCATTCTGATTAGTTTGGAAATCAGTTGTGTCAACATTACCACGATCATCAAGTGCAATATCAAGTTGCGCAAGCACTCCCGTAGGCTCAGGGTGTAAAAAGCCCATCGCAAGAAATGCTTTAGTACAAGGAATGCTACGTTCGCTACCTTCTATTTCTTTAAATTCAGGGCGTTGGCCTGGTTTTGCTGGTAACCATTCAATATCGGCAATCACTAACTCTTTGACATGACCATTTTCATCACCAATAAATTCTTTGGTTAAGATAGACCAATGACGATCAACACCTTCTTCATGAGAAGTGGTAGTTTTCAAAATCATTGGGTAAGTCGGCCATGGCATATTTGCAGTACGATGTTCCGGTGGAATAGGCATAATTTCCACTTGAGTAATACTTGCAGCACCATGACGGTTTGAAGTACCCACACAGTCTGAACCTGTATCACCACCACCAATAACAACAACGTGATCATCTTTAGCATGAATTTCTTCAGTTTTAAGATCCATGTTATTGGCACGACGGTTATTTTGCGCAAGGAATTCCATTGCAAAATGAACACCTTTTAATTCACGTCCAGGAATGGGTAAATCACGTGGTACCGTTGAGCCGCCAGTCAGTAAAACAACATCAAATTGCTTACGTAATTTCTTCGCATCAATATCAACACCAATATTAGCATTGGTTACCATTTTGATACCCGCAGCTTCCATTACCGCAATTTTACGGTCAATAATATCCATACCTAATTTAAAGTCAGGAATACCGAAACGCAGTAAACCACCCACTTTTTCATCACGTTCATAAACCGTCACACTGTGACCTGCGCTATTAAGTTGCTCTGCAGCCGCTAAACCAGCAGGACCACTACCGATAATAGCAACGGTTTTACCAGTACGTGTTTCTGGTATTTTAGGTTTTACATGACGATTTTTATACGCTTTTTCTACGATCGTTTTTTCGATATTACAAATCGTAATTGGATCTTGATTAATCCCTAACACACAAGATGTTTCACAAGGTGCTGGACATACACGACCGGTAAATTCTGGAAAGTTATTGGTTGAGCTTAAAATATTCCAAGCTTCTAACCAACTTTCGCGATAAACCGCATCATTAAAATCAGGGATTAAGTTACCAATCGGACAACCGTTGTGACAAAAAGGTACACCACAATCCATACAACGCGAAGCTTGATCACTAATTTTAGTGCCAAATTCTTCGTTTTGTACAAACTCTTTATTATTTTTAAGACGCTCGCTTACCGGTAATTTGCCCGGTAATTCACGGCCTAATTCTAAAAACCCAGTTGGTTTACCCATTATGCAGCTCCTTTAACACGAGCAGCTAACGCTGCTTTATAATCTCGTGGCATGACTTTAACTATTTGACGCAGATTTGCTTCCACATCAGCAAGGAATTCAGTTGCTCGATTCGACTCAGTTAACTCAAGATGTTTAGTTATTTTCTCAACCAATAAATCTTTATCAGCTTGCTCAAGAGGATCTAGGTCAACGAGTTCCATATTACATTTGCTTTCGAAACTATTATCTTGGTCCCAAATATAAGCAATACCACCACTCATACCTGCTGCAAAGTTACGACCAGTAGAGCCTAAGTTGATCATCAAACCACCGGTCATATATTCACAACCGTGATCACCAATACCTTCTACAACAACTTCAGCGCCAGAGTTACGAACACAGAAACGTTCACCAGCCATACCATTGATATATGATTCGCCAGAAGTCGCACCGTAGAAACAAACGTTACCAACAATAATATTATCTTTCGATACTAAGGTTGATTTTCTATAGGGATAAACCACAATTTGGCCACCCGATAAACCTTTACCCCAGTAATCGTTTGCATCGCCTTCAACGGTAAATTCAACACCTTTAGCCAAGAAACAACCAAATGATTGGCCTGCACTACCGGTAAATTTAACCTGCATTGGTTTAGGAAGCCCTTCACCAAAGTAGACTTTAGATATTTCATTCGACAACATCGTGCCACAGCTACGATCCGTATTGAGAATTTCAAACTCACCACTAACTGCTTCACCATTTTCAAGAGCAGGTCTCGCTAACGCAATCAGTTTTCTATCTAGGATTGCATCAAGATTATGATTTTGTTTAACTTGGTTAAATAAACCATCTTCTTTCTTCGGCGTCTCTTTAAACAGAATCGTACTTAAATCGATATTTTTATATTTCCAATGCTTAATATCTTTACGTACTTGTAAGCTTTGAGATTGTCCAACCATTTCATTAATAGTTGCATAACCTAATTCAGCCATACGCTCACGTAAACCTTGCACCATAAATTGGAAGAAGGTAACAACATCTTCAACACGACCATCAAAACGTTGACGTAACGTTTTATTCTGTGTTGCGATACCAACAGGACAAGTATTGAGGTGACACTTACGCATCATAATACAACCTTCAACGACCAAGGCAGCCGTTGCTACGCCCCATTCTTCAGCCCCTAATAACGTCGCAACTGTTAAGTCACGTGGGGTTTTCATTTGACCATCCGCCTGTACAACAATACGATTACGTAAACCATTTTTCAGTAGCGTTTGATGCGTTTCTGCTAATCCAAGTTCCCATGGTAAACCGGCATGACGAAGTGATGAAAGCGGAGATGCCCCCGTACCACCATCAAAACCAGCAATCAAAACCACATCGGCTTTAGCTTTACAAACACCGGTTGCGATTGTACCAACACCCGCTTCAGATACTAACTTCACGTTAACACGACCTTTACGGTTCGCATTTTTCAAATCGAAAATCAGCTGTGCTAAATCTTCAATTGAGTAAATATCGTGATGTGGAGGTGGTGAAATAAGACCAACCCCAGGAGTCGAGTGACGTGTACGACCAATCCAATCATCGACTTTATAGCCAGGTAATTGTCCGCCCTCACCGGGTTTTGCGCCCTGCGCCATTTTGATTTGGATCTCATCGGCATTGGTTAAGTAATAAGACGTTACACCGAAACGACCAGAAGCAACCTGTTTAATAGCAGAGCGCTCCCAATCACCGTTTTCTTTTGGTAAGAAACGTACGGGATCTTCACCACCTTCACCGGAATTCGATTTAGCACCGATTCGGTTCATTGCAATAGCAAGTGTTGAATGCGCTTCGTGGGAGATAGAACCAAAGCTCATCGCCCCTGTTGCAAAGCGTTTCAATATATTTTCAGCAGGTTCAACGTCATCGATAGAAATCGCACCATTTTTATTCGGCACAAATTCAAACTGACTACGCAATGTAACAGCATCATCAGCTTGTTTATCAACCGCCTCACAATACGCTTTAAATTGTTCGTAATTTTTATTACGTGTCGAACCTTGCAACAATGGAATAGTTGTTGGATTAAATAGATGTTTTTCGCCGCGTTGTTTCCATTGGTAAATGCCACCAACATCAAGTTGATTAACTGGAATTTCACGTAGTGGATAAGCAAAACGGTGACGAATTAACGTTTCTTTTGCAATATTATCAATCGTTAACCCTTGGATACGTGTTACCGTTCCTTTGAAGTATTGATCAACAACGGATTTACTAATACCTAGTGCTTCAAAAATTTGTGCACCTTGATATGACTGAATCGTCGAAATCCCCATTTTTGAGAATATTTTCAACAGCCCAGCATCAATTGCTTTTTTGTAGTGAGAGAAAATATCACTAACAGATTTATCAACCGGTAAGCGTTTTTTAGCTTTCAGGTCAACAATCATTTCTTCAATTAAGTATGGGTTAATCGCAGATGCGCCGTAACCAATTACCGTTGCGAAATGGTGTGTCTCACGTACATCGCCAGTTTCAACAACGATATCACATAATGCACGCAAGCCTTTACTGATTAAGTAATGATGAACAGCCCCTGTAATTAACATCGCAGGAATAGCAGCATGTTCTGATGTAGCATTACGATCCGAAAGAATAATAATCGAGTAACCATCGTGAATAGCATCTTCTGCATAGCGACAAATACGCTTTAACGCTCTTTCTAAACGTCCAGGCATACCATCACCTTTGAATAAAATATCCAAGGTTTTTGCTTGAAGATGAGAGTTATCTAATGCATTAATTTTTTCAAGCTCGGCATTACTCAATACAGGTGATTTTAACTCAACTTTATGACAGTGCTCTGGCGTTTCAGTTAGTAGATTCTGATCTTGACCTAAATAGGTTTTCAGTGACATCACCATGCGCTCACGAATCGGATCGATTGGTGGGTTTGTCACCTGTGCAAACAACTGTTTGAAGTAGTGAGATAAATGCTGTGATTGGTGAGAAAGTACAGCAAGTGGCCAATCGGCACCCATTGAACCTAATGGCTCTTTACCGTCTGTAAACATCGGAAGCACTATATCGTTCACTTCTTCAAAGCTCACGCCAAATGCCTGTAGACGTCTGAGTAAATGACCGTCAGCAGGTTGAAGATTACGTTCTAACGCAGCGGGTAATTCTTCCAATTTAACTAAGTTATTTTCTAACCAAGTTTCATAGGGTTGTTGTGCAGCAATCGTATCTTTTACTTCAGCATCTGAAATGATACGGCCCTGTTCAAGGTCAGCAACAAAAATACGTCCAGGTTGTAAACGACCTCGGTATTCAATATTCTCAGGTGCAACATTCACCACACCACTTTCTGATGCCATGATTAAGAAGTCATCTTTAGTGACACAGTAACGCGAAGGACGAAGTCCATTACGGTCAAGTGTAGCACCAACTTGTACACCGTCGGTGAAACAAACAGAAGCAGGGCCATCCCAAGGTTCCATGATATTTGCATGGTATTGGTAGAATGCACGACGCGTCGGATCCATGGTTTTATTTTCTTGCCATGCTTCCGGTATCATCATCATTAATGCATGCGGTAAACTACGACCAGAAAGTACTAACAACTCTAATGCCATATCAAAACTTGCAGAGTCAGACATACCATCGGTACAAATTGGCATTAACATGCTTAATTCTTCGCGGGTAAAAAATTCCGCTTCAAGCAATGCTTCACGTGCTTTCATCCAGTTAATATTACCGCGAACCGTGTTGATTTCGCCGTTATGTGCAATATAACGGAAAGGTTGCGCTAAACGCCAGCGAGGGAATGTATTCGTAGAAAAACGAGAATGCACCAATGCAAGCGCAGTTACCATTGAAGGATTTTGTAAATCTAAAAAGTACTGAGGAACCTGCTCAGTAGTTAACTGACCTTTATAAACAATCGTTTTATACGAGAATGTATTGATATAAAACTGATCTTCAATACCTGCAACAGACTGTAAACAGATACGTACAGAATAGTTACGAAGAATAAAGAGTTTACGCTCTAATACATCGGGATCCATATCATCACCACCCGTGACAAACATATGCTCACATTGTGGTTCTGTAACTAAAGGATCGGCACCTAACATTGAATTATCAACGGGAAGTACGCGATAACCAATGACTTCAAGACCTAAGCGTTCTGCATTACGCTCTAAAATTTCACGACATTCAGCACGTTGGTTTGCATCCTTTGGAAACAGGATTGTCCCTACACCATATTTATCAAACTCAGGTAAAGTAATACCTTGTTTAAGCGCCTCAATAACTAAAAACTCATGCGGTTTTTGTAATAAAATCCCCGCACCGTCACCACTACATGGATCGCAACCTTGTCCGCCTCGGTGCTCCATACGTGCAAGCATGTCTAATGCTTGAGTCACAATTTTATGCGATTTACTATTTTTAAGGTGTGCAACGAAACCGATACCGCAGGCATCATGCTCCATTTCTGGCACATAAAGGCCTTGAGCGCTTTGCTCTTTATTAGTCATAAACATGTCCTTCAAGATAAAACAGGAAAGTTAACTTCACTGCTTCCATTCTAGTGTTTCAAAATGCTATATACAGCCTGTTGATTTTAAAGAACAAAACAACAGACAAGTCACTTTACATTTGTGGTAAAAAGAAAACTCTTCATTAAAATTAAGGTTTAACAGGGGGTTTCCTTGGTCAAGAAATAAGGTGTGTACTATCCATAGTAAGCACTTGGTGCATAAGCCGACTTTCTTAACTAGCCTATCAAAGAGGCATAATTTTGAAAACATTCTACCGCTTAAAACGCATAAAATCCAATTTTCTTGATTTTATGGTCCAGTTATAATCAGAAGCTTCTCACATTATATGTATGACAAATAGTTATTTTATTTAAAAATTACTTTTTAGCACAAAAACCAGTCATTTATTGATAAAAACACGAAATTTCAATGGGGCCAATATACAAAAAAGTGACAAAATAGAATGGATGATAACTCATAATTAGCTTGCATTATGTACAATAAACATGAAATATAAATTACCCTCTGTGAATTTATATTCACTTAAAGTAATTTTTTATTCTTTCAAAGGCCATTTTAAAAGTAAGGGATATTGCGTTAACTATTACTAAATAAACGACTTTATAAATTTTAATCTGGATAGGATTGTTTAATTTTAGTGAAAAGATCATAGTTATCGACGAATAATGTCACTAAGTGCGGATCAAGGTGATTCCCCGACAGCGCATTAATACTTTCTTTGACTTCATCAAGTGGCCACGCATCTTTATAAACACGTTTACTGGATAATGCATCAAATACATCTGCTAAGGCAGTGATCCGACCTTCAATACTTATTTCCTGTTGTTTTTTCCCATTAGGATAACCTGAACCATCCCACATTTCGTGATGATCGAGTGCTAATTTGGCTGCCATTTTAATAATCGAATTATCAATTCCATTTAAAATATCCCAGCCTTTAATGACATGCTCCTTCATTAGCGTCCATTCTTCCGCATTTAAACGGCCTTGTTTTTTTAAAATATGGTCAGGCACCCCGACTTTACCAACATCATGAAGCTGTGCAGCTAAACGAATTTGTTCCGCAAAATAATGACTCTCTCCATTTAATAATGCGAGCTGTTTCGCATACTGACCAACTCTCACAACATGTGCACCTGTTTCTTTGGAATGCGATTCCATGGTGCCACCCATTAATGTAATTGCTAATTCTTGGGTTTCTTGAAAAGCATTTGCTAATAATAAATTTTCGTAACTTAATAAAACATTACGAAGAAAAAGATCAATTAAACCAACTTCTTCCGTATCTAAAACGTCATCACTTTTAAACGCGAAAATTGTTTCATACCCACGTTCTGAATGATGAAAATAAACATAGTATAAATCTTCATGAAAATTCTCTTTTACTTCAATAGCGTGTTTAAAAAGTTTGCGTTCATAGTCCGGCAAATCATCTAATTCACTATGAACTAAAATTTGTACATCGGAAGCTTTAGCAGAAAACATATTCAACTTATCTTCCATTTTTGAAATAGCAAAGGCCTCAGAAGATTCAACTAACATTTTTGATGTTGTTATATTTAACACTAACTTTATTTGCGCTAATACAGCCCCTGCAAAGTCAAATAAATCACCTATGCTACTTACATTCGCGATTGACTCAATGACTTGCTCTAAAATTTCACGGTGTTTCTGTAATTGACAAATGTCTCGGTAGGCGCGCAAGGAAGTAAAAAATGTGGATTCTAAATGCTCTTTACGTAATTCAGTTTTATTACGATAACCATCAATATCAAAATCACGAATCACACTATGTTCAGGGGCAAGCCCAGGTTGTCCGGTTCTAAGAATAATACGGGTATAACTATTTTTTAAATCTTGACGAATATACTTGGCAAGATCTAATCCGGCATAATCAGTCTCCATAACAACATCGAGCAAAATCAAAGAAAAATGGTTACTCCCCTGTAAAATTTTCTTTGCTTCGAGAGCTGAATATGCACTAAAAAAACACATTTTTTTTCGCTCAAAGACAAAGTCTTTCATCGCTAATTTTGTTACCGTATGAATATCTTCTTCATCGTCAACAATCAATATATTAGTGTAATCTTCGTTTTCAATTAAATTAGCATCTATATTTTTATCGTTATCATCTTCTATAAGCCAATCCATAATATTCCTTGTCAACAGTCAGATTCACACATTGTTTGTATTGCAAGCATAGCGGATAAAAATGCTTTTTATAAAGATCAACACAGCATAGGGTAAATGTAAAATAATTGTAGAAATTATAGTTGGTAATTTAAGTTATATTTCACAAAAACACATTAACATCATAAAAACATGATTTATCTGCCTGAATGCCGCGCAATGCGAATCAAACCAAATGCTTAATTTTTAACACAACTAATAAATGCACTGATTAAAGGTTCGTTTGCACGGGTTTTATAACAACATATTCCTAAATCAAATGATTGCAATGCCGTTGGTGTTTTTAATTTCCGCACTCTATCTCTTACTGGACTATTTTCCATCACAACATCGGGTGTAATGCCAACACCGCATCCTAATGCCACCATGCTGATTAACGCTTCGTGCCCAGCAACAATGCCATAAATAAAAGGTTTACCGACTTTTAGTTGACGATACCAAATATCAAAACGATGACGCACAGCGCCATGCTCAGGCAAAATAAAAGGTACTTTTTTCCAATCAACTTTTGGTTGTTTAATCTGCTGTGTTACAGAGCAAGGTATCACAGGCCCAATTAATGATAAGGGTATTTCAGCCAATTGAATAAAACGTAAACGCGCAGGGAATGCTTCCGGATAAGCTGTAATTGCAAAATCAACCTGATGCTCTAACACTTGCTCGACGGCTACTGCACTATCTCCGGTAATCAGTTTTATTTCAACCTGAGGGTGTAATTGACGAAAACGTTCAAGAATCGGTGGTAAATGACTATAAGCAGCAGTAACGGAACAATATAAATTAATTTTCCCCTGCAATTCACTTTTATTTTGTTTTACCGCATTCTTTAATAATTGCCACTGTTCAAGCTGCTGTTGGGCAAATAATTTAAACATAACACCAGCATCGGTCAGCATAACAGATCGATTATCACGATTTAATAAACACACATCCATCTCTTCTTCAATTCGTTGGATACAACGACTTAATGTTGACGGACTAACATGTTTGGCCTGCGCCGTTTTAGAAAAGTGCAGGCTATTTGCTAAATGTAAAAATAGATCAAGCGATTTTATATCCATATTAACTCACAACGGGTAGCTCATCAGAAGCACCCCATTCAGTCCATGAACCATCATAAACTGAAATATCTTTATAACCGGCCAAAGTAGCACCTAAGGCTAAAATACAAGCAGTAACGCCCGATCCACAACTAAATACAAGCCCATTATTTTTATCTTTAGGCGCAATCGTTTCAAAAATAGCGGCCAATTGATAAGCTTCATTCATTTTTTGCTCGGACAATAAATCAGAGAAAGGTAAATTTTTAGCACTTGGCATATGCCCTGAACGCATACCTTCTCGCGGTTCAGGCTCCTGCGCTAAAAAACGCCCTGGTGATCGCGCATCAATAATGATTCGTTCATCATCTTGAGTTGCCTTAAGTACTTCTTTTGAATCACAAAATAACGTTTGCTTTTGATTCGCAATAAAATCACCTTTAATAATCGGCTTAGCCAACGGCCCGCTTTCTATAGGCAGTGATTTTGATTTCCATGTGGGTAATCCACCATCAAGTACAGCAACATTTTCTGCGCCCATCGCCTTCAACATCCACCAAACACGTGGACTAGAGAATATACCAAGGCTATCGTAAACCACTATAATACTGTCGTTATTAATACCTAACTCCTGTGCCGATGTTTGAAAATCATCACTACAGGGCATCATATGTGGTAGATCAGTGTTATGCAGGCATATTTCACGATGAAAATCGAAAAAAACAGCCCCAGGAATACGTACATCAAGCCATTCAGCATGACCATCACGATCAACACCAGGCATAAAAAAACTAGCATCTAATAATACTAAGTCTGGATGATTTAGATTTTCATACAACCAATCAACCGACACTAATTCACTAGGTAATGTTAATGAAGTCATGTTATTTCCTTAAAAAGTTAAGCATTTAATATTGAATATAAGCTTGCGTTTTTTGCAATGTGACATTGCCAATATATCATTTTGCGCAATATTGATTATACGTTATAGTATTCAGCGAAAATTAAAAGCAATTTACTTGCTTTATAGTAATTTCGTTAACTCGGTTTTATTTTAACGATTTTATTACTAACCCTATAACTATATTTGGAGTGTCACTCAATGGCTAACTACTTTAATACCCTTCCTCTACGTGAGAAATTACATCAACTAGGTCAGTGTCGTTTTATGGATCGCAGCGAATTTTTAGACGGTTGTGAATTTATTAAAGGTTGGAAAATTGTTGTCATTGGTTGTGGTGCTCAAGGTCTTAACCAAGGTTTAAATATGCGTGATTCAGGTTTAGATATCTCTTACGCATTACGTGATGCTGCGATTGCAGAAAAACGTCAGTCTTACCACAATGCAAAAGATAACGGTTTTGTTGTTGATACTTACGAAAATCTTATCCCAACTGCAGACCTAATTCTTAACCTAACGCCTGATAAACAACACACTAACGTTGTTAACACCGTAATGCCAATGATGAAAGAAGGCGCAACACTGTCTTACTCACATGGCTTTAATATCGTTGAAGAAGGCACACAAATCCGTGAAGATATCACTGTTATCATGGTTGCTCCTAAATGTCCTGGTACTGAAGTACGTGAAGAATACAAACGTGGATTCGGTGTACCAACACTGATCGCTGTTCACCCTGAAAACGACCCTAAAGGCCAAGGTCTTGCTATTGCTAAAGCTTACGCAAGTGCAACCGGTGGTGATCGTGCAGGTGTATTAATGTCTTCTTTCGTTGCTGAAGTAAAATCAGACCTTATGGGTGAGCAAACTATCCTTTGTGGTATGTTACAAACGGGTGCAATCCTAGGTTACGAAAAAATGGTAGCCGATGGTTTAGAACCAGGTTATGCATCTAAACTAATCCAATACGGTTGGGAAACAGTAACAGAAGGTCTTAAATACGGCGGTATCACTAACATGATGGATCGTCTATCTAACCCTGCTAAAATCAAAGCTTACGATATGTCTTTAGAACTTAAAGAAATTCTACGTCCATTATTTAACAAACACATGGATGACATCATTGAAGGTGAATTCTCTAAAACAATGATGGAAGATTGGGCAAACGGCGATAAAAACCTACTTAAATGGCGTGCAGCAACATCTGAAACTGGTTTTGAAAAACAACCGGCTGGCGACATGGAAATCCATGAACAAGAATTCTACGACAATGGTATCTTCCTTGTAGCAATGATTAAAGCCGGTGTTGAATTAGCATTTGAAGCAATGACTGCATCGGGTATTATTGCTGAATCTGCATACTACGAATCACTACATGAAACACCATTAATCGCGAATACTATCGCACGTAAAAAACTTTACGAAATGAATGTTGTTATCTCTGATACTGCAGAATATGGTTGTTACTTATTTGACCACGCAGCAAAACCACTACTTGCAGATTACGTTAAAGCAATGAGTCCTGAAATGTTAGGTAAACCACTAACAGTTGCTTCTAACTCTGTTGATAACGCACGTTTAATTGAAGTTAATGAAGCGCTACGTTCTCACCCAGTAGAAATAGTAGGTAAAAAACTACGTGGCTACATGACTGATATGAAAACTATCGTTGAAGCAAACTAAGAAAGCAGTTTTTAGCTGTCAGCGATCAGCTGTCAGATAAAAGCAATATGCTGAATTGAGCCAAGGTTTACACCTTGGCTTTTTTGTATCTGCGATTAGCTTTGGGCTGCGAGTTTCGAGCGGCGAAAACATAAATGATTAGCGTCGAGTTGTGAGTCTCGGGCTACGAAAACATAAAGTGATTAGCATCGAGCCACGAGTCTCGGGCTGCAAAAACATAAGTGATTAGCGGCGAACTTCGAGGCTCGCCACTCGAAGCTCAAATCTAACAACAATCAGCGGTCAATAAAGAATCTAATGACTTGCTTCAAGAAAGGTTGGCACTAATGCAACCAGTCCATCGATAAACATCTGTACAGACATTATAAGCAGTAGCATCCCCATTAAACGCTCGAGGGCCGTTAACCCTTTTTCTTTTAGAACACTATATAAATAGGGAGAAAAGAGTAATACCGCCGCTGCCAATACCCAAGCGAGTAATAATGAGAGAAATAAACTCCCCGTATGTTCGGCATTGGTTTTTGCTAATACAAGCAATGTTGCTAACGCAGCAGGGCCTGCAATCATAGGTACTGCGATAGGCACAACTAAAGGTTCATCGCCTTTTTTAGTCACAAACACATCACCACCATTCGGATCGGGAAATATCATTTTTAAGGAAATAGCAAAAAAGATAATTCCCCCCGCAATCGTAATCGATGGTGCTTTTAAATGGAATAAACTAAGAAATTGCTCACCAAAAAACAAGAACACAATAAGAATCAATAATCCAATCACCATCTCGCGAATAATAATTTTTGATCGTCTACTTTTATCAATATTTTTTAAAATACTTAATAACAATGGAATATTGCCAAGAGGATCAAGAATAAAAAAGATAAGTATCGCAGTTGAAAATATTGGGAATGTAGTTTCCATCTAAAAAGCCCTCTCAGGTAAAAGAATATAGCCGGCATTGTAAGTTTTTAAACTTAAAGGGCAATGCCTTTCACACTAAAGAATTAAATAATCCAGTTTAGTACACTCGTATTTTCATTCATATTCGGTATAATTCCGCGCTTAATTTAGGAGCACACTATGTCAAATTATGAAAATCGCTTTGGCGGTATTAAACGCTTGTATGGCAGCAATGCAGTTGCAAAGTTTAAAGATAGTCATGTCTGTGTAATTGGTATAGGCGGTGTAGGCTCATGGGTTGCTGAGGCACTAGCACGTTCAGGTATTGGTGAATTGACATTAATAGATATGGACGATATCTGTGTTACCAATACCAATCGTCAGGTGCATGCCTTAAGTGATACCGTTGGGGAGATGAAAATTGAAGCAATGGCCAATCGTTGCCGTCAAATTAATCCTGAAATTAACGTGAACATCATCGATGACTTTATCGATAAAGAAAATTGTTTTGATTATTTATCGGATCAATTCGATTATATATTTGATGCCATTGACAGCATCAAAGCAAAGGTTGCATTAATTGCCCATTGCAAACGCAATAAATATCCATTACTAACCAGTGGTGGCGCAGGCGGGCAAATTGATCCGACCCAAATCCAAGTAGCAGATTTATCGCGTACCATACAAGATCCACTTGCTGCAAAAGTACGTTCAGAACTTCGCCGTTCCTATAATTTCTCTAAAAATCCAAAACGTAAATTCCGAATTGACTGTGTTTATTCAACAGAGCAATTGCGTTATCCGGACTTGAATGGAGAGGTTTGTTCTGAAAAAGCACAATCCGATGGTAATATGAAAATGGATTGTGCCAGTGGTTTTGGTGCATCAACAATGGTAACAGCGAGCTTTGCCTTTGTGGGTGTTGCATTTATTTTGAATAAGCTTATCAAATAACTTAAACCATATCGCGACGAAGATTGTGCTTCGCCGCTTCTGATCGTTGCTTATTGATTAACTACTAGATAGATCCAATAGTTCTCGTAGTGCTACCTGACACATACTAAATTCAGGACTGACTACTGCAGATAATGAATCAGCCATTCGTACCCAACGCTCAACCAAGCTGAAATGCTGTGCTTCCCAATCGGCATAAGCTTGATTAATATCATCACCGTTCATTGTTTGTAACACAACTTGGGTAATGCGTTTATGCTGCCATTCTAAATCGTCAAACATGGACTCTTTTGCTAATGATTGCCAATGTGTGTCAACGGGTAACATATTTAATTGTTGCGAGGTTTTGAATAACTTCAATTTATCGGCAACTAAGAAATGTACCTTCGCAGCTACCTGTGTATCAACATCCAATTTATGCGCAACTGAAATAATACCCAACAAAGAATAAATAGCATCAATACTCGTCACTCTATCGGCAGTCACCTGCGGGACATTTGCGTCGGTTAATGAATGAATACGTTTATCTCTATAATCAAATACTTTGCCAACAAGTATGGTTTCGATATTTTTAACAAAGACTTGTACCGCACCTTGATATTTCGTAATGAGTCCACCAGCCGATAAATCTTCTCGATGGTTACGAATTAGCCAACGCGTTGCATTAGCAATGGTACTTTGTAACTTAAAGACCAAGTCACTTTGTATCTGATAATCGACTTGATTATCTAATGACTCAATTTGCTCGAGTATGTCATCTAATTCAAAAATATCACGTGCTGCAACCCAAGCCTGACTCAACTCTAGGAAGGAACAACCTGAACTATCCATTATTTGATGCGCAAAAGTCGTTCCCATAATATTAAATAAATCATTACTTATTTGGGTCGCGACTATTTCATTGATTAAAGAATGCGCCTCTATTTCACTTTTATAGCTTTTCACCAACATACTTGGGAATATTTTATTGGCTTCACCAAGTAAGTACGGGTCCTCGGTCACGTTAGCATCCACTAAGGCTTGTTTAAGTTCTATTTTCGCATAGGAAAGTAAAACTGAAATAGTTGGACGACTTAACCCTTTTTCGTAGTTTTTCCGTTTACTTAATTGCTCATCCGTAGGGACAAATTCTAAGGCACGATTCAGTTTGCCTTTTGATTCAAGTGTATTAATTAATCGACGGTATTCTTCAATGCGTTGATAACTTTCAATAAATGAATTACTCACCGATTGTGCTTGGCGGTAATTATTTTTTAACACTAAATCTCCTACTTGGTCAGTCATTTTACCTAACCATTGATTACGTTGCTTGACGGTTAAATCGCCCTTCGCCACCAACTTATCAAGCAAGATCTTAATATTCACTTCTAAATCTGAACAGTTGACACCAGCAGCATTATCAAGTGCATCGGTAAAACACAATCCATTATTCTGTGAAAATTCAATCCGAGAACGCTGCGTAAAACCAAGGTTCCCCCCTTCTCCAATTACAGAGCAACGCAACGCATTTGCATTGATTCGTACGCTATCATTGCTTTTATCACCTGCATCGGCATCGGTCTCTGTACTCGCTTTAACGTAAGTACCAATCCCACCATTCCATAACAAATCAACTTTCGCCTTCAATAACAGGCTAATTAACTCATTTGGGGTAACTTTCTTATCTACAATATCAAAACGTTGCGCCATTTCAGGCGTCACCGTTATGGACTTCAAGGCGCGATCAAACACACCACCGCCTTTAGAAATTAATGATTTATCATAATCATCCCACCCCGTTCGTGGTGTTTCAAATAAACGTAAGCGTTCTTGATAATTAGCGTGTAAATCAAGCGGTGTAGGATCGATAAAGATATGACGATGATTAAATGCCCCGACTAATACTATATGCTCAGAACGCAACATGCCATTACCAAATACATCACCGGCCATATCGCCGATACCAACAACAGTAAATGACTGTTTCTGAACATCAATCGCTAGCTCACGGAAATGGCGCTGTACACTCATCCAAGCACCACGAGCCGTAATGCCCATTTTTTTATGGTCATAACCGTTACCACCACCAGAAGCAAAGGCGTCGTTTAACCAGAAATCTCTTTGTATTGCTAACTCATTGGCGATATCAGAAAAAGTCGCCGTCCCTTTATCTGCAGCGACAACAAAATAAGGATCGTCTCCGTCATAGCGCACAACATCAACAGGAGGTACTATTTTGCCATGAGAAAGATTATCGGTAATATCTAACAATGCGCTAATGAAAATTTTATAGCAGCTAATCCCTTCCTTCATCATAGCTTCGCGATCCATTGTCGGGACTATATTTTTCGCAACAAATCCGCCCTTCGCACCAACCGGTACGATAACCGCATTTTTAACTTGCTGTGCTTTCACTAACCCCAATATTTCAGTACGGAAATCTTCACCACGATCTGACCAACGTAAGCCACCTCGGGCGACTTTTCCTCCTCGTAAGTGCGTTCCTTCAAGTCGAGGCGAATAAACAAATATTTCATACATTAACCTCGGTAGCGGCATCTCTGTGATTTTGTCATGTGCCACTTTGAAGCTAATAAAGGGTTTGTTTTTACCATCAACTTGCTGAAAGTAGTTACTCCGTTGTGTTGCCATTATAAGTTCAATGTACTTACGAAGTACCCTGTCTTCATTAAGATTAGTGACTTGATTTAAAGTCTCTAAAATACTTTCTTGGAGTTTTTCTTGCTTAGATACATTTTGATCTTGCTTCGGATCAAAACGTAATTTAAATAATGCAACGATATCTTGGGTTAATTCACTATGATTTAATAATGTATTTGCAATTCCTTTTTCACCAAAACCAAAGCGTAATTGTTTTAGGTATTTAGCATAGGCACGTAACATACTAATATCGCGCCACGCTAATCCTGCCCCAAGAATTAATTTATTAAAGGAATCGTTCGCTGCACAGCCATACCAGATAGATAAAAAAGCATCGCTAAAACGTTCACGGTAATCGTTGGGATCGATATTATTCATATTCCCGTACAATAACGTAAAGTCGTACAACCAGAATATGCTTTTACCCGATAATGCTATTTTGTAGGGATATTCTTCAGCAACTTTTAATCCCATATTTTCTAAAATAGGAATAATATCCGATAACAATAATGCCCCATCTTGATGGAATAGTTTTAACTTCAACTCACTGTTATTGACTTCATTGGAACGATAAAAATGTAATGCCATTGAATGTTCTGTTTTCGCATACAAACATTCAATGCGTTCAATATCTGCAACGGCAACGCGAGCACTAAACGTATCTTGATAATTAATTGGAAAAGCACTGCAATATTTTTTACTGAGTTGGTTACCTTTTTCTTCACCACAATGATCGACTAAAGACGCCTGTAAATCATCATCCCATCGACGAATTAATTGATTCATTCGTGCTTCAATTGCCTGCACTTCTAATTTATTTTCAGCAGATTGTTGTAATCGAAAAACAATACGTAGACGCGCGAGGTTTGATTCACTAAGAAATACTTGAAAATCACGATCATTTACATCTAAAGTACGGCAAATTAATTCTTCAAAACTTAATCTTACCCGAGTGTTATAAACATCACGAGGGACATATAAACTTGCAATTACAAATTGTTTATTCGCTTCATTACGTAAGAATAATTTTAAATTTTTACGTTCCTGAGCGTACAACACCTCAATGACATCATTTAGTAATGTTTGCTCATCGCATAGTAATAAATCTTCAAGTGGATAGGTGTAAAGAATCTGTGCCAACTCTTTGTAATAATGACTATCATGACTATAGCCCGATTGTGCTAATACATTTGTCAACTTATCAGCCACAATCGGCACATTGGCAGGAGATCCACCGTAAACAGCGGCCGTATATAAACCAATGAAACGGAACCCAGAAACCAACTCTCCTTTTTCATTAAAACGTTTAACATAAACAACATCAGGGTGCGCCAAACGATGTACCATGGCGCGCTTATAGGATTTACTGAAGTGAATAAGAGAGGTTTCTTGAAGTACGGCAATATCTTCAAATTGCCATTCAGGAGTAATAAAGTCAGGCTGTTTTAACAACCCTAAACGACTATTTTCAACGGTTTTAATTTGATTGTTTTCAATGGTGAATTGTTCACAACCAATAAAAATAAAGTTTGAATCCAATAACCATGTTAAATACCCTTGTTGAGCAGCCAAATCGGAAATATGTTGATTAAATTTATCACTTTTACTGTATTTCACCCCATCCTTTAGCTTTTTAGTAATAGGTAAATAATCATCAACAACCAAGCTTACGTTCTCAAGTGCTTGCTGTATTTTTATTTTTATCTCTTCACAATCCACCTTCGATGTCGTTTTATCTATTTCAAAATAAAGTAATAATTCATCGGCACTATTTGCATCAAAAGAGCTTAATTTACCGGCTTTTGTTCGCTCTATTGACATTTCGCTATAAAAAATACGATGTATTTTGATGTTTTGAGCATTAATAATAAGTTGTAACGTATCAATAACAAAGGGTGTATTGCGACATACAACACTGATCAGTGTATGGGGAGATTGCCATTCATCTTGTTCAACATCCGGATTAAATACTTCCACCTTTGCTTGTATAGATTTCCATTGTTGCACTTCACGCCATAAGCACACGGTGAGCCCCACCAAATCAGCGGGTGTCATGCTGGTTAAATCACCGACGGCTACATTACGATAGGCGATTGAAATAAACTGCTGTAATGATTTTTGAGCACGATCTGAAACATCATTTTTAAGCTGGGAGAAAATCTGTTCTAAAATATCACTTTTTTGATTGAGCGTTGAAACCATCGTTCACCTCTTCCCGATAAAGTATAAAGGCCTGTTGTACTTTTTCATTTGCATCCGTTAAAAGGCAAACCAGAAAGCACAAAGCCCCCTTGATTAATAAATCATAGTATTTCTAAATAATGTACTTAGCATAAACTGCTTCTTAGTATAAAAATCCAACCCAATGAACAATAATGATTATCTTTTCTCATTTGATTACACTTTTACTGGTAAATCACGTACATGAACATCCATTTGCGGGAAAGGTATCTCAATATTATTATCCCTAAACAGCTGATCAATACGACTATTAAGCTTATCCTTAATAATCGAACGGCCTTCGATTTTTGGTAAATAAATACGTAATTCAAAATCTAAACTACTTGCGCCAAAAGCCAAAAATAATGCAGAGGGTTCGGGAACATGACAGACTTCTTCACATTCCTTTGCCGCTTGTATCAGTAATTTTTTAACCAAAGCCACATCGCTTCCGTAAGCAACCCCGATAGGTAAAATAACCCGCGTCGTTGAATCTGAAAGTGACCAGTTAATGAGCTGTTCTGTAATTAACGATTTATTCGGTACAATAATCTCTTTTTGATCCCAATCCAAAATGGTTGTCGCACGGGTATTAATTCTCGTTACCTGCCCAGTTAAATCTTGAATAGTAATCGTATCGCCAACCCGAACAGGACGCTCAAATAATAAAATAATGCCAGAAACTAAGTTGGCAAAAATTTCTTGTAAACCAAAGCCTAAACCGACACCAAGCGCAGCCACTAACCATTGTAATCTTGACCAATGAAAGCCAAGTGTTGACACGGCAATTAAAAAGCCACCAAGTACGATGGCATAGCGTAATAGAGTATTAGTAGCATAAGTAGCACCAGATGAAATATTTAATCGGTGCAAAATCAATAATTCGAGTAACCCTGGAATATTTTTGGCAAGATAAAGTGACATCCCAAAACTGATTATCGCACTGAGTAAAGATTTAAGAGAAATAGCTTCAACAATATTCCCTGTTTCGGTGACCGTCATTACATCCCAAATAGTCACCTCATCCATCCAATGAAAGCCCAATAATCCACCAGAGAGTAACGCCGATAACATAATGAAAAGAGCAACTAATGCGGCAAGGTTAAGTAATGTTAATGATTGTTGGCCAATGGATTCAAGTGGAATAATAGATTCATCGATATCTTCAACGGGTAAGTTATCATTTTCACGTTGTAATAATTCTTCTCTTTTTTCCAATGCGCGCTGCAAACTAATTCTTCGCTGTTCAATGGAAAGCCAGCGCACACCTAACTGCTGAAATAAGGTGGTTGATAGTACACACAATAAAACCGCATAATAATAGAATAAAATAACCCAAGACGTATAAAAATAGCCCCAAATGGCTAAAATAGAAATGGTTAAAAGAGGTAGCACCAATGCGATTCTTAATAATTGTAATGCAGCAGGCGATTGAAATATGCGTGGTAAAACAATCGGTAAATGATTGCGTTTTAGTAAAATAATAGTGAAAGCAATTAACCAACTCATTAACACTATAAATAAAATACGTAATATTAATCCATTGCTTGATTCGGCTAACATTTCACTGACTAAAATAGTAATTAAAAAGCCATAGAGAAGCCAACGGTTTTTAGATAAACTCGATTTTAACCATTGTATAAAGCTTTTCGAATACCCTAGATGTGCTTCAAATAAACCATCGGGCATCGCCATCCTGCCAACTGACTCCCAAACAAAAATAAGCGTACTGAAACTAATAAATATTTTATTCAAATCATAGGAATAATAGTCAGATAATCGCGATTCAATCCCGTAATCGACGATCAACAAGCACGATGCAATCAACGCACCATTGCCGATAGCTGAAAGAAACAAAATAAAAGAAGATAAAAAAGTATCTTTGCGCACTTTCCCAATTAATTTAGCCGATTCTAAACGGTATTTTTTAGCGACGATCCGCAATTGCATGATTAGCACACCAATAAAAGTAAAAAGCAGCCCTAACAAAAATAGATCACCTGGATAACTTGCCACTTTTTGTACTAATGTTGAAACTCTGCCAAGTAAATCGCCAGTACCTAACAAAACAGTTGAATCAATCAAAGATAATGACCACAAACTGCTTCTATCACGTATAAACAAACGTTGCTCACGTAAGAAATTACGTTCATCTTGAATTTCTTGATAAAACTGATCCTGTAAAGCATCAAGACGCGTCACTTCTGCAATAAATTGATCGGTTTTATCAATCGCATCATTTAACACTTGCAAACGAAATGTAAGAATACTCTCGAGCACTTTAGCATGCAGCCTACTCAATTGTTCACTCTCAGTAACACGAGTAACTAATTCGGGAATATCTTTTAATTGCGCTAATTCCGTCGATAATTTGAAATGTTTTAAATGCGCTTCAGTAATGGTATTTGCCAAATCAGTTTTGTCGGAGAGATCTGGCAATGAACGCAATTGCGCGCCAATTGCATCACTGAACTCGGGGCTATTTTTCAACCACTTGATGTTACCTTTAATCTGAGATAAATTTTGGGTAACACGTTGGCGTTGATCTTGAAGCTGTTTACTTTCTCGTTGCGATGAAATTAATTGACGATTGAGCGCTTCAAATTCAGTGGCTAATTGTTCATTTTTATTGTTCCATTGCTTAATATACGTAGGCACATTAACCAAGGTATTGGAGAGCTGTTTTGCTTGCTCGATCACTTCTAAACTTGACTTTGTACTGACCTCAATAAGGCTAACTTGCAACAACTCTATTTTTTTATCGCTGATTGATAATTCATTCTCTAGAATTTGTTGATTTATTTTCGCGAGCTCGCGACGTTGACTCAATGTTTCCTGTTGCAGTGTTAGCGCTTCTAATTGAATTTCTAATAATGCAGCTTGCGTTTCTATTGCCCATTTATCAATAACAGAATCAGACTGTGCTTCAATAATCGAATTATCCTTCGCCACCAACGCTATTTTTTGTTCTTGCTCTGCAATATCAACGGGTAATGTTTCCTGTGAATCAAGCATCTCTTGTTGCTGTGTTTCCAGCTGACTAATTTGCTCTCGCCATTCTTGATTTCTTGCGGTTTCGGTAGCTAAACGTAATTCCAAATAATTAGCCGAAGCCGTGTCAGAAATCACCTCTTGTTCGGCTACTGCAGATTCTTCGCGTTTTTTATTAAGTGCAATTTTCCGTTGTGGAGCTTGTTTTAGCAGAGTCTGTAAGTCGGCATTTTGTTGCTTAATTTCCTCTATTTGACGTAATTCGTCCTTGATCTTTTGTAGCGTATCAATATCAGCAGCATCGCTTTCTTTATTTAAAAGCTCGATCCGTTGATTAACCATGTTCAAAGTCGGCAATTCAGCCAAGACAGACTGACTAATAACCAATGCTATTATCACCAAAAAATACGATAAAAATTTCAAATAATCACCTAATACGTTATACCGTCGAACTCAATAATTTATTTAAGAGTCAGATTAATGACGGCAACAAACAAATTGTCATAGGGTTAAAATAACATAGAACCCAAAATAATAGCACGCTAAACATTTATCAAAAACACACAGCCCCCTTTGGTCAAGTTCTCCAAGTAAATAACTGTTTTAATTATAGATATAAAAAAAATCACAGGGCTCCCCTAACTCTAAAAGGCATGATATTTGCTGTCTATACGATGTATTTTATTGTTCTATTCCGTAATTACTCTAATTGGCACTTCTTTTGCTTAACTCCTATTAACCGTTTAATTAAACGAAAAATTCATCGAAGACTTAAATACAGTCTTCCTGTGGCAAGAACAGCGCATAACGTACTTTTTAAAGATGACAGAGATACTGCGCTCACTAGGCTCTAAGGTTGAACAATGATCAAATTAATAGTCTTATCTACTGCTCTGATATTACTGGCTGGCTGCACAAGTATTCCAGAAGCGAAAAAAGAAGCGCTCAATGAAAAAGCAATTCAAGAAGAACAACAACAAAAACAAGAAGAAGTTCAACCTGTCACAGTAAAAGATAATAGAGCCCCTATTGCAGACGATCCCTATTACGCGCCAATCGAACCAGCTCAAAGACCGACTTCAATTGCAGTAACGGGGTCTTTATTTAATAGTGAACAAGCACAGAGCCTTTATAGCTATAGCGCCCCTTATCAAGTAGGCGATTCCATTACGGTAATACTGCAAGAAGATGCTTCTGCTTCTAAATCAGCCAGTTCCACCCTAGCCAATACAGACAGTTACACACTCGACCCAATCACTATCCCCGGTGGCGAATTAAAAATAAATGACAATGTCGTGGAATTAGGTTTAAACAAAGAATCTGGATTTGATGGTTCATCGGGCGCAGACCAAAAGCACAGCATATCGGCAAGAATTACCGTTTCTATCGTTAATATTTTAAATAACGGCAATTTACAAGTACGCGGTGAAAAATGGTTGGTTATTAATAATGGTAATGAATACATGCGTTTCACCGGTACCGTTAGACCCTTAGATGTCAGCGAAGATAATACCGTTGAATCAGCACAAGTTGCGAATACACGTATTGAATTTAGCGCAACGGGCGATCATCAGGACGCACAAAAGAAAGGTTGGTTATCATCGCTACTGGGTAATGCACTTTAGGATTTAACATGATAAGACTCTATAAAACATTCATATTTTTATTAATAGTTAGTTATTCATTTTCAGCTAACGCGCTGTGGTTTGAAGGTGATGGTGAGTCGCTAATTATTAATGGAGACATTGCAGCAGCAAGGGAAAAAGCCATTCAAAATGCTCTATTAACCTTAATGTATCACGGTGGCGCAAGTGTTAATGCGCTGCAAGTAGTGAAATCAGGCGTATTAGAGATTGATAAACTAACCGTCCGCACTAACGGTGAAATTGTCGATATGCATTTGTTAACCGAAAATATTATCAATGACAGCATTCAGGTAACAGTCTCTGCAGATATTTATCCCTTCGATAGCTGCAAAAAAGATAATTATGCAAAACCACTGTTTGTAGGCCCTCTTGAATTAGTGACGCCATCTCAGGCACAGCTTGGTGGGATTTATAAAATTCCAGAAGAAATTGGACAACGTTTATATTCACAATTACAAACCAGCAGTAGACAAATTGATGCGCGCCAACTACGCACGCAACCTATCGCGTTTAATAATAACAATAGCAATGATATAGAAAGACAAATGCTGTCCGTTGCACAGGATATTTATGCACAATACGATGTTCAGTATATTCTCTTTGGGAAAATAACAGATCTATCTGACTACAATGAAAGCACAACCATTTTAGGTGTACCAACATCAACGACTAAATATCGCAATTTTCAAATGCAACTTTATGTTATCGATGCAATAAATAATAAAACAGTTTTCCAGAAAAAATACCAAGCAAGCCGTGAATGGCCCTTTGATGTCACCATGCGTTTAGACACATCTGGCAGTGTTTTTTGGTACTCCGATTATGGAAAACTAGTCAACTTCTATATTGAACAATCGATTGAAGATATTGAAGGTGCTTTCTCCTGCGAAACAACGCTAGCATCAGTTGTCTCAATTTATAACAACGAAAACCTGGTGATCAACCTTGGTCAGGAAAATGGTGTACGAAAAGGCGATCGTTTCAAAGTACTCAGAAACCAATTTATCTCATTTCAAGACTCTGGAACACATGGTTCACTCTTCAATGAAGATGATACTGTTTTACAAGTGGTATCAGTACAACCACAGCATGCACTATTAAAAGCAACCAATATCGCTGATATGGCGAATATCCAAATACGCGATATTCTCACCCCCGTCACCGACGATGATTTTTAAATATAACGAATACAGTTAATAAAAAACTAAGGTAGGCCATAATGACAACCATCAATTCAGCTGAAGCACTACAAACTAGCAGTGCAAGTGTACTAAAAAATAATATCGAGAAGACCCAACAGGCTGAAGCAATGGCATCTTCTTTTGCTCAGCAACTTGCAACGGCTAGTTCAAACGTCAATGCTTCAGGGGTTTCCAGTGCAGCGAATAATCTCATCAATGCAGCACAGTCAGGATTAAATTTAAGCAGCGCAACAGGACTAAATAACAACGAACTATTAAGTCAAAGTTTAAAAACAGGTGTGCAATCTCAATTCACGAATTTAGGAAATGATATTGCAAGTAGCTTAATTGACGCATTTACTGGACAAAATAATACCATATCAACGGATAGTGAAACGGACAGTAGTACTGATGCCGCCACAGACAATGATGCAGACGCCAGTTTAGATACAACTCAAGCAGCGGCAACAACGAACAGCGCCACCTCTGAGAGCGAAGCAACAGAAACCGATGAAACTATTGCCACGGATAAAGAAATCGTTGATGCGGCGAAAACAGCAGACGCAGAAGAAACTGACGCATCTTCTAGTATTTTCCCCGAATTTATTCAAAACTTATTTGCAGATTTATCTATTTTCAAAACTCAAAATACAACGGAATTAACCGATGTTCAAAGTGATAATGATGAAAATGACACAGAACAAGTGACTGAAATCAGCGATGAAGTCACTACCAATGAGCAAGTGGCGAGTTAACCCCACATTAACTAACGGATTATCATCAAAAATATGGTATCAAGTAGGGTGAAGCGCTTACCTCACCCCATCACAAAACTAGACATCCCCTGTATATACCCGTTACCAAGACAACTCGCTATCCAAGGCTTATTCTAGTTTCATGCGGGTTGGTAAGTGACTTTTGTCTCATCTAACAAACAATGAAAACAATACATTAATACAAATTAATCCCCACTACCTAACGCCAATAATGCAGCATTTCCTCCTATCGCCGTAATATTAATCGTCCGTGTTTTTTCAGTAATAAATCGTAATATATAATACGTGTCCGTAATTGTAGAAAGTAAGGTTAGCTCTGTTTCAGTAATGAATTGTGCTAATAATCCCTCACGTTCTGCCAATAGTTGATTCATTTCAATCACCTCGGTCCTATCTCCCGCATAAATAACACCAGCTGTAGCAGGTTCGCTTATCAATAACCTCGTTGAGCCCACCGGTGCAATTTGAATAACATATTCAGGGATCCCAACCGAAAGCAATGTCGAAAGGAGTTTGTCGGCTATGTCACTTAGGGCCTCAGGTAATGATATCACGACACAATTCCCCGCCAATAATGCAGACGTCATCATGCCAACGAATGCACTAGAAGAAGCATCATGATTACCACAGAGGATAAAAGTACCGCGTCCTGCACTATATAATTCATTGCTTTCCCCCGTTGGTCCCGGCATCATTCGCACTTCTTCAATAACAGGTAAACCTTGATTAACCTGATAGCGAACCATCTTAGCGGGCATGGTTGCAAAAGTAGCATGCTGTGCAATTTCATCGGCCCAGCTAAGCAATAATTGAGATCGGACTGTTACTCCTAATTCATTCCATGACTCCCATTGTGCATCGGCTTGTTTAAGAATCTGATTAATTTTATTTTTCATAATAACAATCCTTATAAATACTCAGAAGTAGGCATAGCAGTCACATCAACTTGCTGGCTAAAACGCAATAGATAATTCGGGCCGCCAGCCTTTGGTCCTGTTCCTGATAAACCTTGTCCACCGAATGCCTGAACACCAACAACCGCTCCAACCTGATCGCGATTGATATAACAGTTCCCCACCCGACTTCGCTGAGCAATATGTAAATAACTTACTTCATTTCGACTATGGACTCCCATCGTCAAACCAAAACCGGTATGATTAATTTGATCAATAATGCTATCGATTTGTGCCGCTTTATAACGAATAATATGTAAAATTGGCCCAAACTGTTCATTTTCTAATGCACTAATTTCGTTGATTTCTATGGCAGTTGGTGCGATAAAATAGCCATGCTGACAAGTTTCATCTAATTTAGCCTGACCGACAAGTTGATGGGTTTTCAGCATATCATCAATGTAATGTTGTAATTTCTGTTTTGCGGGTAAATCGATAATTGGTCCAACATCACTCTGGTGTAAGTAAGGTAAACCGACCTTCAATTCTTGCATTGCTCCACTGATAAGATGTATCACTTTATCGGCAATATCCTCTTGAATAAATAAAACACGTAAGGCTGAACAACGTTGCCCAGCAGAAGCAAATGCAGAACGAAGTACATCCCGAACAACTTGCTCAGGTAATGCCGTACTATCAACAATCATTGCATTCTGACCGCCTGTTTCTGCAATCAATGTGGCTGGTTCGATTTGCCTTTCCGCTAAACTACGATTAATCCGTTGAGCCGTTTCCGTTGAACCCGTAAACACGACACCTGAAACTCGATGGTCCGCTATCAAGGCACTCCCGACTTCGCTCCCTGTCCCCGGCAAAATATGAATAGCTTCAACGGGAATACCGGCCTCAATCATCAGTTCAATGGCTCGGACTGCAATTAACGACGTTTGTTCGGCTGGTTTTGCAATAACAGTATTACCACTGACTAAAGCCGCTGTAATTTGCCCAAGAAAAATAGCCAGAGGAAAATTCCAAGGACTAATACAGACAAAAACACCTTTGCCTTGTCGTTCGACCTGACGCGTGATTTCATCGAATCCAGTGATTGCTCTAGGCGATGAATAATGCTCCGTCGCTTGCTGGGCATAGTATCGGCAAAAATCAACGGCTTCACGGATCTCATCGATACAATCGTGAATAGTTTTACCAGCTTCTTTATGGCATAAAGCAATGAGTTCTAGGCGATTATCTTCAAGCAGATCCGCTAAGATTTGAATTGACTTTGCCCGTTCATTCACATCGGTTTTTGACCAGCTTGGAAAAAAATCAAATGCGGATTTTATTGCATTATCTATTTGTTGTTGATCGGAAAAAAGAACCGATCCCACTAAGACACGATAATCATAAGGAGCGCTGATACAGTGCGTTAGTGTTGCCAAAGAGTCTTGTTGAGGATAATATTTTTGACCTGATATAATTGGGCCGAAGTGCCAGTGCTTTTCCATTTCACTATTAATCGATTCATAAAATGGTGTTGATTCATATTCAATATCAACATTAAGCCCGCGTGAATTCTTTCTATCTGCAAAAATATCAAGCGGTAAAGGCAATAATCCATTATGCAATGTAGGTCGCCGCAATAATGTATCAACGGGATGTTCAATTAATGACTCAATAGGACAACTTGCATCAACAATACGATGCACAAAAGAGCTATTAGCACCATTCTCAAGTAAACGGCGCACTAAATAAGGCAGTAGATCCTTATGACTTCCGACGGGAGCATAAATACGGACATTACAATTAAAAATATCAATCGCATGCTCATATAAAGCATCGGCCATTCCGTGCAAACGTTGAAATTCATAGCCATTATGTGTTGCCATTGCAGCAATCGACGCAACAGTATGCGCATTATGAGTTGCAAATTGAGGATAGATAAGTCCCTGCAAATGGTCGGATAAAAGAAAGCGTGCACAGGCTAAGTAAGAAACATCAGTCGATTCTTTACGTGTATAAACACAATAATTGTCATAACCATTTTGCTGAGAAATTTTAAGCTCTGAATCCCAATAGGCACCTTTTACTAATCGTAATGGGATGCAATCACCTTGATCTTTTGCTAAACCCGCTAACCAAGTCAATACCGGTAATGCGCGTTTAGAATAAGCTTGCACGACAATACCTAATTTTCCCCACCCTTGTGTGACAGGATCACGATAGACTTTTTCAAATAAATGTAAAGAAAGCTCAAGACGATCCGCTTCTTCGGCATCAATGGTCAAACTCACATCAAGCTGTCGAGCTCGTTTGATTAATACCAACAAAGACGCATACATTTCCGATAAAACACGCTCGCTATTGGCCACATCATAACGCGGATGTAATGCAGATAACTTAATAGACACACTAGTAGGAATTGGATTGCGCGTGCCAGGATGCTGATTCGTACCGACGGATTCAACGGCCATCATATAATCAGAAAAATATTTTTGAGCATCTTCCGTCGTTAGTGCCGATTCACCAAGCATATCAAAAGAATAGGTATATCCCTTGCCTGTATAAGGACTCCCTTTTTTTTGTGCTTCTGCAATATTACGCCCCAATACAAATTGAAACCCCATAATTTTCATTGCTTGATTCATTACTTCTCTAATCACGGGCTCAGAAAATTTGTTTACTAAACGGTTAAGTATTTTGGAAGATTCGTGATTTTTACTACTATCCAGATTAATCACCTTCCCCGTTAGTAATAACCCCCAGGTAGATGCATTAACAAATAATGAGTCTGATTTTTTTAAATGTGATTTCCAATCTGCAATGCTTAATTTATCACGAATCAATGCATCTGCTGTCGCTTTGTCTGGAATACGCATCAATGCTTCGGCCAAGCACATCAGTAAAATCCCTTCTCGTGTGTCTAGGCTATACTCAAGCAACAAAGCATCAATCATCTGAATTGCTTTTTTATCTTTTCGTATCCGCGCAATAAGCGCCGAAGAATGCTCCGTAATAATGGTTTTCTCTTGATTTGAAGCACTTGCCATTGGAATAAGTTGAGTTAACCATTCGCCTTCATCAACACGATATAAAGGTGAAATAAATGACCATAACTCATTTAATGATTTTTCAATAAAAGAGGGTTGTAATGTATGTCGAGCAGTAAATTTAGTCATCGTTATTCCCCATTAAAAAGCGAGCAAATAAAACCTAATCCAATAAATATGGATACATCATATTTATTAACGACGTAAAAAAATTATTAAAAACTACGTAAAATAAGTAAAAAACTCTGAAGATAAATAATTAAGAATAGAAAATAACAAACAATCTCATTAGCAAACTTGGAAAGAAATAATGAAGAAAGTATATTTTTGTGCACTCCTAGACGCTTTTGGTGCACAGATAGAAATAATCAAAGTAGTGGACATCAATATAGTAAATTATGATTTATATTAATAAACACAAACAATATATCGATAATACAATACGTTAGAAACTCTAACAATTTTTTAGACGGATAAATTATTACACTTTTTTGATTTATTAAATAAAAAATTGAACCAAAATAAATGGTTTAAATTTTGCTAGATTTACCAATATCCTATTATTAGTACCAATTGTATTAAATATGTTATCTAAATTTTGCACTGGAAAATGGTTTAGTTTGAGGCGAAAGTTGCCACTACCGAGAGATTAACAAGTGAATCCTCTAACGTGAGAATTAATATAAAGACATTAATTCTTTAATGGTTGTTCCCTTAACGAAACTTTCAACAAAGAAATAAACTATTTTAACCAGCAAAATAGATCAGCTAATTATTACGATTGGTATAACTATTACAGAATATTCGATAAGTCGAAGGATGGAGATAATTATTGAACAATCAATTTGCCAACGCATTCAAACCAACAGAGGTTATCGGACTACCACATGAACTCAAACATCATGATCATAGTCATAATCAGCTAGTTATTGGTTTACAAGGTCGTGCTGAATTCAATATTGAAGGTAGCGAAGATTTAATCATACCAGGACAAGGTTGTGCGATTGTGGCAAGTTCTGAACATGCCTTTAGCGGTATTGATGCATCCCAATTAATGATTCTCAACCTTCCCTGTGAAACGTCATTGGAAAGGCATGACTGTGATAGAATGAACCAGCTTTTTACAGGTAATACATTTTTTCAGTTAGATCATCGCTTACAGCAATTAACTCACCTACTTGCATTAGAAATACAAACTAATCCCGATGATATTGAGCTAGGGCTGGCATGTAACAATACGCTAATTGCCTTACTACAACGCCACATCAACACGACTCGGTGTACAAAACAGAGACTGGATATGGATAGAATCGATGCATACATAATGAAAAATATCAGGCGAAAAATAAGTATCGCACAATTAGCGGGTTGTGCATTTCTCTGCGAAAGCCAATTTTATGCAATTTTCAAGAAACAAACCGGCACGACACCACATCAATATATTTTACAAAAACGCTTTAATTTAGCAAAAGAACTACTGGAAAATGGAAAATTATCATTAAGTCAAATATCCGATACCGTTGGATTTACTAACCAAAGTAGTTTTACGCATATCTTCACAAAATTGCAGGGCATATCTCCCTCTAAATATCGGCGTTAAAAAAACAAAAAAGAAGAACCTTGCGATCATGCATTTTATCTATCGGCAAACTCGCTCTACTCTCTAGTGATCTTCTCTTCAAACGCTTAAACGAAAAAATCCCTGCTGACGTTAGTCAACAGGGATTTATCGTTTATTAGGCGCTTGGCGATAACAGTCGTCGCGGAGCTCCTCCGCTCGTGAAACATCGCTGTCGCGATACTCGCCCCTACTCTCCGTAGGTTATCTGTAAATCATCAGAATTAAAAAAACCCAGTAAGAAAAGACCTACTGGGTTTGTTTAATTAGGCGCTTGGCGATGCCCTACTCTCACATGGGGAAACCCCACACTACCATCGGCGCAACTGCGTTTCACTTCTGAGTTCGGCATGGAATCAGGTGGGACCACAGCGCTAGTGTCGCCAAGCATAAAAAGTAATTAGAAAAGCTGTTTGATTCTTGTTCTTTATTTATCTAATCTTTGCATTCGTAAAATACGCTTCGCAAGCTTATTTCTTAAGTTGACTTGGTCCAACCAATGTACTTAGACATTGTATGGTTAAGCCTCACGGGTAATTAGTACAAGTTAGCTCAATACGTTACCGTACTTACACACCTTGCCTATCAACGTTGTAGTCTTCAACGGCCCTTTAGGGAGATTAAATCTCCAGTGAGAACTCATCTTGAGGCTCGCTTCCCGCTTAGATGCTTTCAGCGGTTATCGATTCCGAACGTAGCTACTGGGCAATGCCATTGGCATGACAACCCAAACACCAGCGGTTCGTCCACTCCGGTCCTCTCGTACTAGGAGCAGCTCCTCTCAATTCTCAAACGCCCACGGCAGATAGGGACCGAACTGTCTCACGACGTTCTAAACCCAGCTCGCGTACCACTTTAAATGGCGAACAGCCATACCCTTGGGACCGACTTCAGCCCCAGGATGTGATGAGCCGACATCGAGGTGCCAAACACCGCCGTCGATATGAACTCTTGGGCGGTATCAGCCTGTTATCCCCGGAGTACCTTTTATCCGTTGAGCGATGGCCCTTCCATTCAGAACCACCGGATCACTATGACCTACTTTCGTACCTGCTCGACGTGTCTGTCTCGCAGTTAAGCTGGCTTATACCATTGTACTAACCTCACGATGTCCGACCGTGATTAGCCAACCTTCGTACTCCTCCGTTACTCTTTGGGAGGAGACCGCCCCAGTCAAACTACCCACCAAACAGTGTCCCAAACCCCGATTCAGGGGCCATGGTTAGAACTCAAAACATACAAGGGTGGTATTTCAAGGTTGGCTCCACGTCATCTGGCGACAACGTTTCAAAGCCTCCCACCTATCCTACACATGTAGGCTCTAAGTTCACTGCTAAGCTGTAGTAAAGGTTCACGGGGTCTTTCCGTCTAGCCGCGGGTACACTGCATCTTCACAGCGATTTCAACTTCACTGAGTCTCGGGTGGAGACAGCATGGCCATCATTACGCCATTCGTGCAGGTCGGAACTTACCCGACAAGGAATTTCGCTACCTTAGGACCGTTATAGTTACGGCCGCCGTTTACCGGGGCTTCGATCAAGAGCTTCGACCTAAGTCTAACCCCATCAATTAACCTTCCGGCACCGGGCAGGCGTCACACCGTATACGTCATCTTGCGATTTTGCACAGTGCTGTGTTTTTAATAAACAGTTGCAGCCATCTGGTATCTTCGGCCGACAGGGGCTTAGAGAGTAAATCTCATCACCTCCATCGGCGTACCTTCTCCCGAAGTTACGGTACCATTTTGCCTAGTTCCTTCACCCGAGTTCTCTCAAGCGCCTTGGTATTCTCTACCTGACCACCTGTGTCGGTTTGGGGTACGATCCTTATATTCCTGAAGCTTAGAGACTTTTCCTGGAAGTATGGCATCAATGACTTCATCACCGTAGTGACTCGACATCGTGTCTCAGCATATAGTGTTCCGGATTTACCTAAAACACCTGCCTACGCACTTGAACCTGGACAACCATCGCCAGGCCCACCTAGCCTTCTCCGTCCTCCCATCGCAAAATATAAGGGTACGGGAATATTAACCCGTTTCCCATCGACTACGCCTTTCGGCCTCGCCTTAGGGGTCGACTCACCCTGCCCCGATTAACGTTGGACAGGAACCCTTGGTCTTCCGGCGGGGAGGTTTTTCACCCCCCTTATCGTTACTCATGTCAACATTCGCACTTCTGATACCTCCAGGATGGTTTACACCTTTCCCTTCGACGGCTTACAGAACGCTCCTCTACCACGCATATAAATACGCGTCCGCAGCTTCGGTGATATGTTTAGCCCCGTTAAATCTTCCGCGCAGACCGACTCGACCAGTGAGCTATTACGCTTTCTTTAAAGGATGGCTGCTTCTAAGCCAACCTCCTGGCTGTCTGAGCCTTTCCACATCGTTTCCCACTTAACATATACTTTGGGACCTTAGCTGGCGGTCTGGGTTGTTTCCCTTTCCACGACGGACGTTAGCACCCGCCGTGTGTCTCCCGTGATTGCACTTGTTGGTATTCGGAGTTTGCATGGGGTTGGTAAGTCGGGATGACCCCCTAGCCCAAACAGTGCTCTACCCCCAACAGTGATACACGAGGCGCTACCTAAATAGCTTTCGAGGAGAACCAGCTATCTCTTGGTTTGATTGGCCTTTCACCCCCAGCCACAAGTCATCCCCTAATTTTTCAACATTAGTGGGTTCGGTCCTCCAGTTGATGTTACTCAACCTTCAACCTGCTCATGGCTAGATCACCAAGTTTCGGGTCTAATCCCAGCAACTAATCGCCCAGTTAAGACTCGGTTTCCCTACGGCTACCCTAGATGGTTAACCTTGCTACTGAAATTAAGTCGTTGACCCATTATACAAAAGGTACGCAGTCACGGAATAAATCCGCTCCTACTGCTTGTACGTACACGGTTTCAGGTTCTATTTCACTCCCCTCACAGGGGTTCTTTTCGCCTTTCCCTCACGGTACTGGTTCACTATCGGTCAATTAGGAGTATTTAGCCTTGGAGGATGGTCCCCCCATATTCAGTCAGAATTTCTCGTGCTCCGACCTACTCGATTTCACTTAGAAGAAGTTTTGGTGTACAGGACTATCACCTTGTACCGTTGCACTTTCCAGAGCATTCCACTAACTTTTAATAAGCTTAAGGGCTGACCCAATTTCGCTCGCCGCTACTTTCGGGATCTCGGTTGATTTCTTTTCCTAAGGGTACTTAGATGTTTCAGTTCCCCTCGTTCGCTTCGCTTAGCTATGTATTCACTAAGCGATGACACCGAAGTGCCGGGTTGCCCCATTCGGAGATTCCAGGATATAACGTTTGTTATCAACTCCCCTGGACTTATCGCAGATTACCACGTCCTTCATCGCCTCTAATTGCCTAGGCATCCACCGTGCACGCTTATTCACTTAACCATACAATATCTAAAGACATTGCATGTTGTTTCCAAGACGCTTGCGATTTCTCATATTTTACATATGAAAAACGCATTTGCGCTTTTCGTGCACCTAGAGTTAATTAAATTAACTCGTAGATACGTACGTTATTCAAAGTATCAATTTGAATAACATTTATTTTTGCTTGATTACAATTACTAAAACCTTGGTTTTAATAATTGAGAACAATTTCGTTTATATTTATCTATACATCACAATAAATTGTAATGTGGTTGATAAATAAGAACTTTATCAGCTTTCCTAATTGTTAAAGAGCAGTGTTAAAAAACACTTTATAAGCTTTTCTGCTTGTAGAGTACTTTTCATTGGGTTTACAAAGAATATAAGAAAAGATTAAGTATCTTTTCGTATGGTAGTGGTATCCCCAAGGGGATTTGAACCCCTGTTACCGCCGTGAAAGGGCGGTGTCCTAGGCCTCTAGACGATGGGGACCCGGAACTTTTGCACTTTATCATTCTAATCAAACAATCTGTGTGGGCACTAATAGCCGTCTCGATACGTAAGGAGGTGATCCAGCCCCAGGTTCCCCTAGGGCTACCTTGTTACGACTTCACCCCAGTCATGAACCACACCGTGGTCATCGCCATCCCCGAAAGGTTAAGCTAATGACTTCTGGTGCAGCCCACTCCCATGGTGTGACGGGCGGTGTGTACAAGGCCCGGGAACGTATTCACCGTGGCATTCTGATCCACGATTACTAGCGATTCCAACTTCACGGAGTCGAGTTGCAGACTCCGATCCGGACTACGACAAACTTTATGAGATTCGCATACCCTCGCAGGTTAGCAACCCTTTGTATTTGCCATTGTAGCACGTGTGTAGCCCATCCCGTAAGGGCCATGATGACTTGACGTCGTCCCCACCTTCCTCCGGTTTATCACCGGCAGTCTCCCTAGAGTTCCCACCATTACGTGCTGGCAACTAAGGATAAGGGTTGCGCTCGTTGCGGGACTTAACCCAACATTTCACAACACGAGCTGACGACAGCCATGCAGCACCTGTCTCAGAGTTCCCGAAGGCACTCTACTATCTCTAACAGATTCTCTGGATGTCAAGGGATGGTAAGGTTCTTCGCGTTGCATCGAATTAAACCACATGCTCCACCGCTTGTGCGGGCCCCCGTCAATTCATTTGAGTTTTAACCTTGCGGCCGTACTCCCCAGGCGGTCTATTTAATGCGTTAGCTTTGAAACCCACGGCATATAGCCACAAACTTCTAATAGACATCGTTTACTGCGTGGACTACCGGGGTATCTAATCCCGTTTGCTCCCCACGCCTTCGCGTCTCAGTGTCAGTTACTGTCCAGGTGGCCGCCTTCGCCACTGGTATTCCTTCAGATCTCTACGCATTTCACCGCTACACCTGAAATTCTACCACCCTCTACAAAACTCTAGTTAACCAGTTTCAAATGCAGTTCCAGGGTTGAGCCCTGGGCTTTCACATCTGACTTAATTAACCACCTACACGCGCTTTACGCCCAGTAATTCCGATTAACGCTCGCACCCTCCGTATTACCGCGGCTGCTGGCACGGAGTTAGCCGGTGCTTCTTCTGCGAGTAACGTCACAGATAGCAGTTATTGACTACTACCCTTTCCTCCTCGCTGAAAGTGCTTTACAACCCGAAAGCCTTCTTCACACACGCGGCATGGCTGCATCAGGGTTTCCCCCATTGTGCAATATTCCCCACTGCTGCCTCCCGTAGGAGTCTGGACCGTGTCTCAGTTCCAGTGTGGCTGGTCATCCTCTAAGACCAGCTAGGGATCGTCGCCTTGGTAAGCCATTACCTTACCAACTAGCTAATCCCACTTGGGCTAATCAATAGGCGTAAGGCCCGAAGGTCCCCTACTTTGCTCCGAAGAGATTATGCGGTATTAGCAGTCGTTTCCAACTGTTGTCCCCCACCTATTGGCATATACCCAAGCATTACTCACCCGTCCGCCACTCGTCATCAACTAGCAAGCTAGTTATGTTACCGTTCGACTTGCATGTGTTAAGCCTGCCGCCAGCGTTCAATCTGAGCCATGATCAAACTCTTCAATTTAAAGTTTAATTTGCAGCTTTCGCTGCGACTCAATATTACTGACTAAAACTAAAGAACTTACGTTCTTTTGTTATTCTGAATTAATGAATTAATTCGTGTGTCACTGATATTGATTTTTGTCCCGAAGGACTATTTTGAAATCGACTATCAATGCGCACACAGATTGTTTGATTAAATTGTTAAAGAGCAAGCCTTTCGGCTAGGCGGCGTATATTACGCGCCTTTCGAACAATGTCAAGGTCTTATATTTAATGTTTTATAAAAGATACTAAATCTTTTAAAACATGAAAAAAGCCTATCGGCAAACTTAATTTCAAATCGAAATTTGAAGCGCTTATGCGTTTGTGATGCTCTCAGTAACCGGTTTGACTTGCGTCGTTCCCGTTTCCGTGGATGCGCATTATAGAGATCCGAATCACATTGGCAAGCGTTTATTTACATTTAAATTTCAACTGATTACTTTACAACCAAATCAGCTATTTCTTCATTTATTTGGCCACTGTCTGATCCTATTCAGATAAATTCAATATATTGGTTAATATAACCATCCTATTAACTGACACTTATTTAAATCTCTATCCCAATTACCATTCATTATATAAATATCAACATAGCAATTAATCGTGTATCTACCATTTGCTAATTTAGTTTTCTTGCTGACTATCTACCTTGGGCTATTATTTAATAAAAGCGTTTAAAAACAACCAATCTTATTCATTAATGATTTAACGATAAATAAAATACAAATTTTATTGTTTTATGACTAGCACCTTGCATTGAGATTTAGGTAACATAGCGCCCTTTCTTTTTCCGTTTTATTTTGAGTGATATTTTATGACATTTTCTTTGGGCCAACGTTGGATCAGTGATGCTGAATCTGAGTTGGGATTAGGTACAATCGTCGCGATTGAAGGCCGCATGTTAACCCTATTATTTTCTGCATCTGGAGAACAACGCCTTTACTCTATCGAAGAGGCTCCGATTACCCGTGTACGTTTTAATATTGGAGACGAAATACTCAGCCACGATGAATGGAAACTATTAGTTAGTGAGATTGATGAAACTGAAAATTTAATTATCTACAGTGGCAGACGTGTGGATACCGGTGAACCTTGCAAACTAAAAGAGACTTTTTTAAATAATTTTATTAAATTCAATAAACCGCAGGATAAACTTTTTGCAGGACAAATTGATAAATTTAGCCGTTATGTTTTACGTTATCACAGCTTAGTAGAACAACATGCTCAACAAAAATCTAGTTTACGTGGATTAATTGGTGCGCGTGTAGATCTAATTCCCCACCAACTTTACATTGCAGAAGAAGTCGGTCGCCGTCATGCCCCTCGAATTTTATTGGCCGATGAAGTGGGTCTTGGGAAAACCATTGAAGCGGGTTTAATTATTCATCAGCAATTACTTACTGGCCGCGCAAAACGTGTTTTGATTGTTTTACCGGAAAACCTTCAGCACCAATGGTTAGTTGAAATGGTTCGCCGTTTTAATTTGCATTTTAGCATTTTTGATGATGAACGCTGTAACGAAGCCTATTTGGATGAAATAAATCCCTTTGAAACAGAACAATTGGTACTGTGCAGTATTAATCTTTTACGTAAGAAAAAACATTTTGAACATGCGCTTGAAGCAGAATGGGATTTATTAATCGTTGATGAAGCACATCACCTGATTTGGGATGAATTAAAACCAAGCCGTGAATATCAAGTTGTTGAAGCTTTAGCTAATATCATACCGGGTGTTCTACTACTCACAGCAACACCTGAGCAATTAGGTCATCAAAGTCACTTTGCACGTCTTCGTTTATTAGACCCAAATCGTTTCTTCGATTATCAAAAATTCGCTAATGAAGAAACAGGATATAAACCCGTTGTCGATGCAGTTAATCAATTACTTGATAATCAACGACTAACTGATATGTCTAAAAATAGTATTACTGAATTGCTTAGTGAACAAGATGTTCAGCCACTTTTTAATATTATTGATGATATAGACCTAGATCAAACGGAAAGACAGAAAGCACAATACGAGTTAATTTCTAATTTACTTGATCGCCATGGCACAGGTCGCTTATTGTTCCGTAATACACGTTCAGCTATTCAAGGCTTCCCTAAACGTTGCTTAAAATCCATTGCATTGCCGCTACCAGAACAATATAAAACAGCCTTAAAAGTATCAAAAATGCTGCCATCCGGCACCATTGAAGAACAAGCATTTACGGCACTTTACCCAGAACAAATTTACCAAAAGTTTGAAGGTGAAGAAAGTAATTCATGGTGTCAATTTGATCCGCGTATCAATTGGCTTATTGACCTTACAAGTCAATTAAAAAATGAAAAAATACTCATTATTGCAGCTCAGGCTAAAACCGCATTGGCGATTGAAGAAGCATTACGTACACGCGAAGCAGTTAAGGTTGCTGTTTTTCATGAGGGCTTATCCCTTATCGAACGTGATAAAGCAGCCGCTTACTTTGCAGATCCCGAAGATGGTGCGCAAATAATGGTGTGTTCAGAAATTGGTTCTGAAGGCCGTAATTTTCAATTTTCTCACCAATTGGTTTTATTTGATCTTCCGACTAATCCCGACCTACTAGAGCAACGTATTGGACGCTTAGATAGAATCGGGCAGCGCTGTGATATTCAAATTTACACTCCTTACTTAAAAGGCACTTCTCAAGAGTATCTACAAAATTGGTATGAACAGGGATTATCAGCCTTTACTCAAACAACACCCACTGGTTTGACTATATACGAAACAATTAAAGGTGATTTAATTGAGTTATTGGCAACGGGTGATAATGACGATAACCAACTAGAAAAAATAATTAATACTAGCCGTAACCTTAATGAACAGCTTAAGAAGCAACTTGAACAAGGCCGTGATCGTTTACTTGAAATTAATTCTAGCGGTATTTTACACCCTAGTGAATTAATCGATGATTTAACAGAACTAGATCAAAAACCTGATTTTACTCAATATGCACTTGAGCTATTTGATGTTGTTGGTGTTCAGCAAGAAGATCAAAGTGAGCATTGTTTAGTGATTCGCCCGACAGAACATATGCTGACATCTGATTTCCCTGGATTAAATGAAGATGGTGCAACCGTCACGTTTAATCGTCGAACAGCACTAAGCCGTGACGATGTTCAATACCTTACTTGGGAACATCCAATGATCACCGGTGGTATGGAGATGATACTGAGTTCCGATACTGGAACAACATCTGTCGCACTATTAAAAAATAACTCATTGCCTCCCGCTTCAACATTCCTCGAGCTTATTTATGTTGTGGAAGCTTTAAATACAGATAATGCGCAATTAAGTCGTTTTTTACCCACAACACCAATTCGTTTATTGCTTGATAAAAATGCAAAGGATCTGGGACAAAATGTGACATTTGATAGCTTTAACCGTCAACTAAGCCCTGTGAATCGTCACATTAGTCGTAAAATAACCAATACGTCACAACCTTTGATTCATCAATTAATTAAAGATTCCCTGCCAAGAGCACAATCATTAATGCAAGAAGTGATTGATCAAGCTAAGCAAGAGATGCAACAAACCTTACAACAAGAACGCGATCGACTACAGGCACTTCAAGCAGTAAATCCGAATATACGAGAAGAAGAAATTCAATATGTGCGTGATCAACAAGCTGAATTTGAACAAATATTGAATCAAACGCAATTGAAACTTGATGCAATTCGATTTATTGTTTCGACACAATCTTGATATAACCTCAGCGACGAGTCACGAGTTTCTAGCAACGAATGGAAAATGTCGTCGCTAGAAGCTCGTAACTATCCCTCTTTATAACTGGTACTTTATATGCCCAATTTTGTTTACTACCCACCACAATCGCCTTACCTCGATATTATTTATCAAGATGACGATATTGTGGTTTTAAATAAACCAGCAGGATTATTAAGCGTCCCAGGTAGAGAAATAAAACATAAGGATAGCCTCGCATTACGTGTGTTGCGTGTTTGGCCTGAAGCCTGTGTTGTTCATCGCCTTGATTTAGCCACATCTGGCATTATCATTTTAGCAATGCGAAAATCAGCCCAAAGCCATATGGGCCGTCAATTTCAACAAAAAGTTATTAATAAAACTTATTACGCACGCGTTGAGGGCATTATCAAAGAAGATTCCGGACTCGTGGATTTGCCTATCCGCTGTGATTGGGATAATCGCCCGCGACAAATTGTCGACCATGAACAAGGCAAACAGTCTCAAACTAAATGGCAAGTCATAAAACGTGAAGAACATTCAACCTTAGTTTGTTTAACCCCCTTAACGGGAAGAACTCATCAATTGCGCGTTCATATGCAAGCGATAGGTCATGCAATTGTCGGGGATGAGTTTTATGCCACTGATTTTGGCATTAAACTTTCTCCAGGGCGGCTTGCATTGCATGCAGGTAGTATTACGTTAACGCACCCTTCAACTAATGAAAGAATAACGTTTGATTGCCCCCCTCCTTTTATCAAAGATTAATTCATTGATTCTGCTTTTTATATAATCAATTGTTATATGAAGTAACAATATTGTTAAGAAAAATCAAGATTTAACGTTGAAAATAGTAGCCTTAGTCACCATTATTCTCTAATATTTATATCTGACTTTTTAAAGCAGTCATTGTTCAGGTCAGTTAATCTTTTGGATAATGCAGAATTAAATCCGATATTTCGTGATTATAAGCAAACTACTTGAATATGGAGAAACGTTATTAGTCATTTCCAAGTAGTTTGCCTATAACACTGTCAAACGTTCTTTTTTGTCGGACTTACTGCAAAGACAAACCAAGATGTAAAAAGAGTGACAACGCCTAACAATGGTATATAAATAATTAAATGCAAATACGTATAAATACAAACGGAAAATGATCTAGATCTAACTTTTCTGTATTTATTGTACGTAAAATCGATTCACCAAAATAACAACCGATCATGGACTTACTATGCAAATAGGTATACCTAGAGAGATCCAAGAGAGTGAAAATCGCGTTTCAGCAACGCCGAAAACCGTTGAGTTGCTGATCAAACAAGGTTTTACTTTTCTTGTCGAAACAAACGCCGGAATAGCAGCTAGCTTTTCTGATCAAGCTTACCAAGACTCAGGCGCTGACATTGCAACTGATAATTCAGCAGTATGGCAATCGGACATTATCTTTAAAGTTAATGCGCCAACTGATGCAGAAATTGAATTAATCAAAGAAGGTGCAACCTTAGTTAGTTTCATTTGGCCTGCACAGAATCCTGAATTATTAAAACAATTAGAAGCGAAAAACATCAACGTTATTGCAATGGATTCAGTTCCTCGTACATCTCGTGCTCAAGCACTTGATGCACTAAGTTCAATGGCAAACATTGCAGGTTACCGAGCTGTCATTGAAGCTGCAAACCAATTTGGTCGTTTCTTTACTGGACAAATTACAGCAGCAGGTAAAGTACCACCAGCAAAAGTACTTATTATTGGCGCAGGTGTTGCGGGCTTAGCCGCACTTGGTGCAGCGGGTAGTTTAGGTGCAATTGTACGTGCTTTTGATACGCGTCCTGAAGTAAAAGAACAAGTTGAAAGTATGGGTGCTGAATTCCTTGTCGTTGATTATGAGGAAGAAGAAGAAGTCAGCACGACGGGTTATGCAAAAGCCATGAGTGAAGGTTATCAACAAGCGCAAGCAGAAATGATGGCTGAACAAGCGAAAGATGTTGATATCATCATTACAACAGCGCTTATTCCTGGCAAACCTGCTCCACTGCTTATCACTGAAGAAATGATAGCGTCAATGAAGTCAGGTAGTGTGATTGTTGACCTAGCCGCTGCCGCCGGTGGTAATGCAGCATTAACAGTTAAAGATGAAGTATTTGAAACTGAAAATGGTGTAAAAATAATTGGTTATACGGATCTTCCAAGCCGTCTACCAACACAGTCAAGCCAATTATACGCAACCAATCTTGTTAATTTGATGAAGTTACTTTGTAAAGACAAAGATGGCACTATCAATATTGACTTTGAAGATGAAGTTGTACGTGGCGCAACGGTTGTTAAAGAAGGCGAAATATCTTGGCCGCCTCCAGCAATCAAAGTGAGTGCAGCACCAGCCCCTAAAGCAGCAGAAACTGTTGAAGAAGTTGTTGAAGAAGAAAAAGCAATTAATAAATGGATTAAACCCGCACTTGCAGTCGTTGCAGTTGGTTTATTCGGTTGGCTAGCAGACTCAGCGCCAACGGACTTCCTAGCTCACTTCACCGTATTTATGCTTGCCTGTATTGTTGGTTATGGCGTTGTTTGGAATGTTGCTCATTCACTCCATACACCACTAATGAGTGTAACCAATGCAATTAGTGGCATCATTATCATCGGTGCACTCTTACAGGTTGGTAGTGACAGTGCAGTTGTCACTTTGTTATCTACGATTGCGATTCTGATCGCGACCATCAACATTGTGGGTGGCTTTACCGTTACACACCGTATGTTGAAAATGTTCCAGAAGGATAAATAATTATGTCTCAAGGATTAATTACTGCTTCATATGTTGTTGCAGCCATCCTATTTATTGGTAGTCTTAATGGCTTAAGCAGCCAAGAAAGTGCTCGCCGCGGTAACCTATTCGGTATTATCGGTATGATCATCGCTGTATTTGCAACGATTGCGAGTTCACAGGTATCTGGTTTAGGTTATATTACTATCGCAATGGCAGTTGGTGCTGGTATTGGTGTGCGTTTAGCATTAAAAGTTGAAATGACATCAATGCCTGAGCTTATTGCTATCCTACATAGTTTTGTCGGTCTTGCAGCTACAGTTATTGGTTTCAACACCTATTTTGATCACCATGTTTTAATCGGCGCTGCAAAAACTATCCACGATGTAGAAATATTTTTAGGCATCTTTATTGGTGCAGTGACCTTCACGGGTTCATTAGTGGCTTATGGTAAACTCAGCGGTAAAGTAAACAGCTCAGCATTATCTTTACCAGGTAAAAACTGGATCAATATTGCTGCTGTTACTGCTGCTGCATTGTTACTCGTTAGCTTTGTATCAGGTGACTTAGGCTTACCAGCATTAATCATCATGACACTTATTGCATTAGCATTTGGTTGGCATTTAGTTGCATCAATCGGTGGTGCTGATATGCCTGTTGTTGTTTCTATGCTTAATTCATATTCTGGTTGGGCTGCTGCAGCAACTGGTTTCATGCTTGCAAATGACTTACTTATCATTACAGGTGCGTTAGTTGGTTCAAGTGGTGCAATCCTTTCTTACATTATGTGTAAAGCAATGAACCGTTCATTTGCCAGTGTTATTCTAGGTGGCTTTGGGAATGAAGAATTCGCTCAATCAGGTGATGATGAACAAGGCGAACACACAGAAACATCTGCACAGGAAGTAGCTGAAGGATTACTTGCAGCTAAAAACATTATTATCGTACCTGGATACGGTATGGCTGTTGCTCAAGCGCAATATCCTGTTGCTGAATTAACTAAAAAACTACGTGAGAAAGGTAAAAACGTACGTTTTGGTATTCACCCTGTAGCGGGCCGTTTACCTGGTCACATGAACGTATTACTTGCAGAATCTAAAGTCCCTTACGATATTGTATTAGAAATGGATGAAATCAACGAAGACTTCCCTGAAACTGATATGGTACTTGTTATTGGTGCAAACGATACCGTTAACCCAGCAGCAAACGAGCCTGGTACACCTATTTCAGGAATGCCTGTTCTACATGTATGGGAATCTGAAAAAGTAATCGTATTTAAACGTTCAATGGGGGCTGGTTATGCTGGCGTTCAAAACCCATTATTCTTTAAAGAAAATTCAGACATGTTACTTGGTGATGCTAAAGAATCTGTAAGTGCTATCTTACAAAACATTTAGTTTATCCCTCAATTAAAATAAAGGCGCTTCAAAGCGCCTTTATTTTTTTACTGTCTTTTTTATTATGCTTTTCAATTAGCTTATTCACTAAAATGACGCAACGTTACCCCCTCTTATTTTTACATTAACCATAAATATAAATAATAAATGTAGGGATCATGACACAAATGAACCGAAACTATTCAAAGCAACGCGAAATAATGATAATATTGATTTAAATCAAAATTGGAACATGAAGAACTATGGATAAAAGCAATACAAATCGTATTCAGAATGGTAGCTGTGCAATTCGTTGCCAAGATTGCAGCATAAACCAATTATGTATTCCTTACTCATTAAACGAGACAGAACTGGATCGTTTGGATGAAATCATTGAACGTAAAAAACCAATTCAAAAAGGCCAAGAAATCTTTAAAGCTGGTCAGGAAATGAAGTGTCTCTACGCGATACGTTCTGGCACATTAAAATCTTACACAATAACTGAACAAGGTGATGAACAAATTACAGCATTTCATCTTGCCGGTGATTTAGTGGGATTTGATGGAATTAGTACAGGTACACATCCAAGTTTTTCACAAGCGCTTGAAACCGCGATGATTTGTGAAATCCCGTATGACACACTTGATGAACTTTCAACAACCATGCCGAAACTCAGACAACAAATTTTACGTCTAATGAGTAATGAAATTGTTGGCGATCAAAACATGATTTTGTTGTTATCGAAAAAGAATGCGGAAGAACGTCTTGCTTCGTTTATTTATAATTTATCAACACGTTTTGCAAAGCGCGGTTTTTCTCCTCGAGAATTTCGTCTGTCTATGACCCGTGGCGATATTGGTAATTATTTAGGCCTAACGGTAGAAACAATTAGTCGTCTTCTTGGGCGCTTCCAAAAAAATGAAATGATCGCAGTAAAAGGAAAATATATCAGTATATTGAATGAAACGATGTTAGCTGAATTAGCAGGTGAAAACAAAAAAGGCTAATAAATAACTTCGTTCTGAAACCTTCCTCAAAGAAATAGCCTTTTCATCATGAAAAGGCTACCGATTTTAAAATATATGATCTAAATTATAAGTACCTTATTATTCTCCACTAGGGAGCGACTATGTTTAATTTTCATAATATTTTAGTCTACATTGACCCAACTAAAGAATCCCAACCAGCACTGGAACGCGCCGTTGATTTTGCTAAAAAGGATAGCAAAATAAAATTAACATTATTTGTATGCTGTTATGATTTAAGTTTTGAAATGACCTCACTAAGCTCCAGTGAAGAGCAGCAAACTATGCGCAGTATTGTCGTTAAGGAAAATCAAGAATGGCTGAACACATTAGCAGCACCTTACAAAGAGCAAGGTATTCACATTGCAACACAGGTGGTTTGGCATCACCGCCCTTTCCAAGCTGCAATTATTGAAATTCTAAAAAATGAGTATGATTTAGTCATTAAATCAACACATCAACACCCTAAATTAAGTGCAATACTCTTTACACCAACGGATTGGAATTTATTACGAAAATGTCCTGTCCCGGTCTTGTTAGTTAAACATCCATCATGGCCTGAAAACAGTAATATTTTATGTGCAATAGATTGTAAAAGTATTCAAGATGATGAACATCATGAACTTAATGCCGAAATATTAAAAGAAGCACAAAGCATTGCAACCACACTGAATGCAAATATGCATTTAGTGAATGCGTATCCAACGCCACCAATGAATATCATGTTAGAGTTACCAGAATTTGATCCAATTAATTATGAAAATGATTTACAAAAATTCCATCAGAAAACTTTAAATGAATATGCGCAAAGCTATAATATTCCAGCTCCCCAAGTCCATCTTAAACAAGGTTTAGCAGAAGATGTCATTTGTGAAGTTGCAAATGAAATTGATGCACAATTAGTCATTTTAGGTAGTGTTGGACGAACAGGCTTAAGTGCTACATTATTAGGCCATACTGCGGAACAAGTTATAGATAACATCAACTGCAATTTACTTGCTTTAAAACCTAAAGGCTTTATAAGTCCAATAACAATATAAGAGAGTATTATGAATAGATTAGTCGCTGGTGATCAAGCCCCTTCTTTCAACTTGCAAGATGATCAGGGAAATACCGTATCCTCTGCTGATTTTGCTGGTAAAAAAGTATTAATTTACTTTTATCCAAAAGCGTTAACGCCTGGTTGTATTACACAAGCCTGTGGTTTACGCGATGTTAAAGATGAATTGGCTGAACACAATACACTAATATATGGTATTAGCCCTGATCCAGTAAAAAAACTGGCCAATTTCGTAAATAAAAAAGAACTTAACTTCCCTTTACTTTCAGACGAAGACCATGCGATAGCTGATGCATTTGGTGTTTGGGGTGAAAAAAAGTTCATGGGGAAAATTTATGATGGTATTCATCGTATTAGTTTTTTAATCGATGAACAGGGTAACATTGAAAAGGTATTTGATAAATTCAAAACAAAAGATCATCACCAAGTGGTGCTCGATTACTTAAAAAATAGCTAATCTACCATTTTACCATTATCAATAAAAAGAGCTTAATTGCTCTTTTTATTTGTCTTTTACCTTTAAGCCTCTTCTTGATCCTTACCAAAATTAGCTAACTGCTCACGGCTTGGCCAAGCATTAATAACGGCTTTAACTAAAGTAGCGAGAGGTATTGCAAAGAACACCCCCCAAAATCCCCACAGACCACCAAATATTAACACAGAGATGATAATTAACACCGGATGTAAATTAACTGCTTCAGAGAATAAAATAGGCACGATTAAGTTCCCATCTATCGCTTGCACGATAAAATAAGCAACCATCAAGTAAACAAAGTCAATTGAAGGTCCCCATTGAAAGAAAGCAACAATAGCGACGGGGACAGTTACTGCGGCAGCACCAATATAAGGAATTAACACAGACAAACCAACCAACATTGCTAGCAAGGCAGAATAACGTAAATCCATAAAGAAGAATGTAAAATAAGTCATCACCCCAACAATGAGAATCTCAACAACTTTACCACGAATATAATTCATGATTTGACCATTCATTTCAATCCAAACTTGATTTGCTAATTTACGATTTTCAGGTAAAAATTTAACAACGCTATTCATTAAAACAGTTTTATCCTTAAGCATAAATGTCATCATTAATGGCACAAGAATCGCGTAAACAATTAGCGCTGCAATATTAAGTAAAGAGGCAAAGGAGCGTGATAATAAAAAGCCTCCACTATCAAGAAGATAGGTTCGTAAATTTTCAACAATATGAGTAATAGTAACGGGATCAATCGCATCGGGATAAAGGCTTGGTAAACGCAATACATAATCTTGAACCTGATTAAACATGGCGGGTAAATCTCGAATTAACCCAGTCCCCTGTTTAAAAACGGTTGGTAATACACCAAGAAAAGCAAAAATAGCGACGGAGATAAATAACGTCATTACAATAAACGTAGCAATAGACCGGTTAATTTTAAAACGCGTTAAGTAATGCACCGGCCAATCTAATAAATAAGCGAGTACAAGTGCAACAAACAAAGGCGCAAGAATATTTCCAAAAAAATAAATCGTAAAGAAAGCAATAATTAATAATAAGAATAACACACTCAAATTTGGATCTTTAAAACGATATTGATACCAATCTGTTAACTGTTTAAGCATTAATACATTTCCATTTAAACGGTATTTAGTAGAGGACTTAGCTTAGCATCTTTCATGCTATATACAGTAATGATCATTATTAAAATTTCCATTATTGTGCAATATACTATTTGGCCAATTTTGTGATAAGTTAACGACTCTGATTTTATATATAAGAGCCTCTTGTGAAAAATAAATATCGAATTTTATCACTCTTATTACCATTATTATTTTTACCGCCAGTCATACAGGCTGAAGACAAACTCCCGGAAATAGGGACAATTGGAGCGGGAGCATTGACCATTGCAGAAGAAAAAGAATATGGTTGGGCTTTTCAATTAATGGTTAATCAAAAACTCCCTGTGATTCAAGATCCTGTTCTAAATTATTATATTAATGAACTAGGCGATAACTTGGTCGCTAATGCTGATTCAGTTAAATTGCCCTTCCATTTTTTTCTTATCAAAGATAAAGAAATTAATGCGGCCGCTTTTTTAGGTGGCAATATAAAAATCAATAGTGGTTTATTTTTATATGCAACCAATGAAAGTGAATTAGCAAGCGTAATTGCCCATGAAATAGCACATATAACCCAGCGTCATTTAGCACGAATGCTTGAACAACAATCCTTAAGTAACCCAGCTAGCCTAGCTGCACTAGCAGGCTCTGTATTATTATCCTTAGTATCCCCCGCAGCAGGCATGGCGGCATTAAGTACTACCTTAGCCATTACGACACAATCACAAATCAATTATACACGAGCTCATGAATATGAAGCCGATAGAATCGGGATACAAACCTTAGCAAAAGCCGGATATAGTCCTAATGGTATGGCGGCCTTTTTTAGTAAATTAGCTCAAAAATATCAATATGCTAGTGCATTACCTGAAATGTTATCAACTCACCCATTAACGGAAACACGTTTAGCAGAAGCACGTTTACGCGCTAGCCAATATCCAACAAAAAAAATTGAAAACAGTTTAGATTATCAATTAAGCAAAGCAAGAATAACCGTTCGCTATGGTAATATGACCGCAGAAAGTGCGATTAACGCATATCAAAGTGAGCTAAAGAATACTACTTATCAACTCAAAGATGCCGCTTTATATGGGTTAGCATTGGGTTATTTTAATCACAAGGAGTTCGAAAAAGCTGATAAAATTGCGACTGATTTATTAGCAGAAAAACCGAATAACTTATTTTACATTGACTTATTAACCGATACTTCTATTGCATTAAATCAGGTTAATAAAATTATTCCCGCATTATCAGAACATTATAATAAATCTCCCGAAAATACGGTTTATGTACTTAACTTAACACAAGCTTTAATGGTCAATAAACAATATCAAGAAGCCGCTAAAATCATTGAATTATTTATTCGTAGCCACCCTAATCACATTTTAGCGCACCGCATGGCAATCGATATTTATAAAAAATTAAAAGATAAAGCGAAGGAATACAATGTACATGCTCAATATTTAGCTCTTCAGGGACGCTTTAAAGAAGCAAGTCAAGAAATGGCAAATGCATTGGCTTATACCGATAATCGGTTAGACCAAGCCCGTTACAGTGCTAAAATTGAGATTTACAAAAAAAGTGATGTACGGTTACAAGCCCTACAAAAATAAATCAACTTTTGTGTTCAGTAACCCAGATTTTTAAATCGTCTATATCCTGCTGATAATTTGATTTCATTAAAGTAACCCAATCGTCAATATTATCCCACCATGCAGGAAGATCTGGTGACTGCACTTGTTGCGCTAATTTTTGTATCCGTTTTAAACCGATAGAGCCCGCAGCACCTTTAATTTTATGTGACTCATTAACAATACCCTCTTTATCTTTTGCAATCATATTTGAATCTAATATTTGCAAATAGTCGGGCATTAGTTTTTCAAACAATGCAATATTATCTAACATCACATCACTTGGTATAAATTCCAGTAAATCAGTTAACATCTCTTCATCAAATAAACTATCGCTCACTTTTTCAGCCAAAAGTACGGGGTGTTGTGGTATTTCTGGTAAGGTATCTTGTAATAAAAACTGTTTATTAATCACTTTATTTAATGCGTCCACACCCAATGGTTTACTCAATGCGTCATCCATTCCCCTTTCAATAAAATACTCTTTATCGGAGAATACATTAGCGGTAAGAGCAACAATAGGAGGCAAACCCCCACCATAAATCTGACGTAATTTTTGTGTTATCTCAAAACCATCCATATCAGGTAATTGAATATCCATTAAAATGAGTTGATAGCTATGCTCTGAGACTTTTTGTAATGCTTGCGCGCCATCCATAGCACAATCAACATGGTGACCAAGTTTTTCAAGTAAAGCCCTCGCGACTAAAATATTAAGTTCAATATCTTCAACTAACAAAATATCTAAGGGCTTAATGCTAGGCAATGATGGTTCATCTAAAGCCTTGTCTTGATTGACTTGCACTGGAATTGAAAACCGGAAGGTACTACCAACATCTGGTTCACTCTCAACGGATAATTTACCGCCTAACATTTTAACTATCTGAGATGAAATAGCTAAACCAATGCCGGTACCAATTACGTTTGCATTACCTTTAACTTGGTAATACATAGCAAATATCTTATCCAACTGATCATTAGGAATACCAATACCTGAATCTTCAACTTCAAAACTAAGTTGATTTATTTCTCCCGGCTCATAGCGGCAACGAATAGTAATACTTCCTTGTTCGGTAAATTTTACGGCATTACTAATTATGTTCCATAACACCTGACGCAAGCGTGTTGCATCTGTTTCAATAACATGAGGAAAGGCCCCAGTCTGAATAAATTCAAGCTGTAATCCCTTTTGCTGCGTTTGTATATAGGAGAGGCTTTGTAAATCACTCAAGAAATCTTGTAATTCCACTTTTTCACGGACTAAATCAAACCGACGGCGATCTAATTTATCAAGGTCAACAATATCGTTAAAAATATTGCCTAATGTAATTGCACTAATATGAATTGTTTTAAGATATTGCACTTGTTGTGGTGTCAGCTTTTCATCTAACAACATACGACTGAGTCCAACAATTCCATTTAAAGGCGTTCTTAATTCATGACTAATCGTTGAAATAAATGTCGTTTTTTCTTTACTCGCCTTTTCAAGAATATCTTGGTTTTTCTTATACTCAGTAATATCGCGACCAAAACCAATAATACCAACAAACTCTTTAAGACTGTTGAATAAAGGCAGTACACGTACCTCAAAGTAAGCTTTGCGCCCATTAGGATAATGCATCCAATGCTCTTGAATTTGCTCTTGTAGCGTGTCTTTGACTCGTTGATCACGCAAGTTTGCTTCATTTGCATAACCTTCAGGAAACACTTCAAATAAATTTGCACCAATTAGCTGTTTTTCAGTTTTACCTATCAATAATTCCATTGATTTATTACAACCAACAAAATTACCATCTAAGTCTCGGTGAAAGAATAAATCGGGCGATGTATCAAGAAAGGAGCGTAATAATATCGCAGATTGCTCAACCTGCAGTTGGCTATTTTGTCGTTCAATGATTTCACTTTCTAGGGCAATGGTTTTTTGCTGATCATTTTTAACAATAACCTGAAGCTTATTAACCGTATGATCCAGTACTTCACGCGCCTCTTCTAAATCCCCCACCACAACGGTCAAAAAGTAAACGGCCCATGGAGTAATAAGCCCACCAAGTATAAATGAACGGGCTACATCGACTATATCAAGTGGCTCATCAAAATAATGAGCAAGAAAAACCTGTAAAACAGAATCAGCACAAATAATAGCGACCGCAAGAATTAAGCTAAAACGTAATGCCCCTAACCTTTTCAGTAAAGAAACATAATAATGCACCCATGTTTTAAGATTAAATATGCTCATGCAGGCTCCAATATTTAGCGATTATTACAATATAAATTGGTTGATATTCGATTGGGCGTTTAGAAAAGGATAAATGGAGTATATTACCTTTTAATCAGATATTCAGCAAAAGGCGATATCAGTTAAGCGTAGTGTTTAAATAATAAAATAAACAAAATAGAAATTGATAATATTTTATACTGCAATATATATTTTTCTGCCATAAAAAAAGGAGCTATCAAAGCTCCTTATTTATTTAGAAATAAAAATTAACCAACAACGTTGGTTTGATTTCTACCTGATTTTATCGCTAAGTTAAGTGCTTTATTTGCTTCTCCCATTAACATACGAATAGAGTTCGTATCATTAGGGAACAAGCTTGATAAACCAACACTAACGGTTAAATATTCAGACACTTCTGAATGTGGATGTTCTGTTTGAGATTCTTCAACAAAAGTATGTAAATACTTAGCAACACGTAATGCGTTTGTTGCATTCCCACCTTTAAGTAAGACGATGTATCGATCTTCACCCATGTAGTATACAAATCCACCAAATTTTTCACAGGTTTGTTGTAATGCACACGCAGTAATAAGCAGAAGATCTTCCCCTGCCTGTTTACCACAATTTTCAATGTAAGGTTGTAGAAAATCAATTTCACAAATTATCATCGATAAAAATTCATTTTCAGCTTTACATTCTTGCCAAAGTTTCACTGAATTAGTATTGAAAGATTGACGATCTGCAATTTCCATATCCATTAAGAATTGCTTGAAATGTGATTCTTCTTCAACAACTTCAGGCTCTGCTACGCTTTCTGCGATTTCAACGTTATCAGAGACTTTTGGCTGCGTTAAGGCCACTTGATCTTCAAGTTTAACAAAATCGTAACTAACTTGATTACGACCTAATACTTTAGCTTTACCTAGAGCATTATCAACTTGCGCCATAAGCACTTGCATCGAATTAGGATAAATACTAGAAACACCAATACTTAATGTAACGACACGACTCACACTAGAGAATTTATGTTCAGTACGGGAATCTTCCACAGCTTGACGAAGATTTTCAGCAATCTCTAATGCTTTATCTGGATCGCCACCTTTCATCAAAATACCAAATTCTTCTTTTTGATAATGCGCTAAGAAACAATTGTATTTTTCACACATGTTTTTTAATGCAAGGCCAACAACGAGCAGCATAAATGAAGCGCCCTGTTGTCCGTAGTTATCATGGTAAGCTTTAAATAAATCAATTTCACACATAAACACAGACAGCAGTTCATTTTCGTCACTTGCTTCTTTCCACATCTGGTCATAACGTGCATCAAAAGCGGCGCGGTCTGCAATGTTCATTTGTGACATCACTTGCTCAAAAGCTGACGTTGCTAGGCTTTTATTTTCTTCTGGCTGTTTAAATTCAGCTATATTGACAACATCTTTACGTCCCTGTTCAGAATTTGACGTACTTATCGAGCCATTTTCTTCAGTTTTATTATGTTGCGCCATAAATCATTCCTTAATATTTTTAATTTCTCAGCGGCCATCTAATTTGAAAGATTCACTTTCATTTCTAATCAAAGCGAGCGCTTCATAGAAATTCAACAGCAAGCTATAAACGGTTTGATATTTTCTTTTATTTACTGGAAGAAATTACTTAAGAACCGATCTGCGTTGCTGATTATTTATCAAATAATTATGTATTTGGTTTTATACAACTCACATAAAGTAGTATAAACGTTAATAATATTAGGTTCACACAATATTATTTTTTATAGGTTAGTTATTTGCTATTGTTCACAGTTTAAACTACGTGCTCATTTCTTCCTTTTTTATTTTAAAAAAAAGTAACCAGTAAATCTGTTTATAGAATAAACAATTTGCCATTTTTTATTAAAAAATTCAATATAAAAACAGCTACTTATGAGATTAATAAGAAAATAAAACACAGAAAAGTCAAAACTATGATTTAATATTTACTTAAAAGACAATTAATAAACATCCTTTGATAATAATACTTAATGAACACCAACTTGATTACGGCCATGCTTCTTCGATTCATAAAGCGCACTATCGGCTTCTGCTAATAACATCGCCATTGTATTTAAGTTACTTGGAAGCATACTCGATAATCCCATACTCATTGTAATGGTCTTACTTGTTACAGAATAAAGATGCTCAATTTGTTCATTTGCTACCGCTTCTCGCAATACTTCAGCTTGTTTTAATGCTTTTGTCGCATTACCGCCTTTACTTAAAACAACAAATTCTTCACCGCCGTAACGCGCAACAAAAACACCTAATTGATGAGCGGTTTTCTCTAAAGTCTGAGCCACTTGCTTTAAGGCTCTATCACCTTGTTGATGGCCATAATTGTCATTATAAAGTTTAAAGAAGTCGATATCACACATAACAACAGATAATAACTCTTGTTCATCCCTTGCTTCTTTCCAAAGCATTTCAAATTGAATATCAAAGGCGCGTCGATTGGCAATACCGGTAAGCTGGTCATTCAGCATTTTAACTTCATAATCAGAAGCAGCAGAAGTGAGTTTTTCTTCGGTTTGTTTATGTAATGAAATATCACGCGCCATAATAACAATACCTTTAAAGTCATTGTCTTCGTCTTTAAAGGGCATTTTAGACACTTCATACCAAATTTTCTTGCCTTCAAAAAAGATCAATTCATCGAAAATTAATGGTTTTTCAGATTCAAGCACATTTTTATTTTGTATATCGACCCAATCACTCCGCTCAGCCGATAAAAATTCACTTTGTAATTTACCAACAATATCATCCGAATTACTGTATCCCATTAAAACAGCAAAGGCATCATTGGCCCCAATAACTCGCCCTTCCTGGTCTAATAAGCCAATGGGATCAATACTAACGGCAAAAACAGTGGTCAGTAATGTATTTTGTTTAGCTAACGCAATTTCAGCTTTTTTACGTTCAACATTTTCATCAATCAGTTTTCTATTCAAGTTATAGACATCAGTAATATCGCTTTCAATACTTAATAATCCGAACACACCATGATTATTATTATATAAAGGTAATTTAGTTGAATTAATCAAATTCAATTCATTATTATTTTTCTGAGTCCATTCCTGAGAGCTAAGTTTCTTACCATTCCAAACCGATGTTTCTTGTTTCTTTTGTTTATCGATTAAGTCTGGAGAGATAACATTACTAATATCATTACCAGTTGCATCTAAAACCGTTGTGCCATTAGCATTTGCCCAAGCCTCATTACAGCTCAGAATAATCCCCTTTGGCGAAGTAAATAAAACTTGTTCTGGAATAGAGTTCAATACAGTATTTAATAATTCACGTTCTTCAGTTAACTGCGATGTAGTTTGTAATAATGCATTGATATCTTTTAAATGGCATAGCCAAGCTGTTTTTTTGCGGAAATACACTTTTTTTCCTGAGATTTCTATATCAAAAAAAGCATCATTAATGAGTAATTGAATGGTTTCCATTTCAATAACAACTTTATGATTGGCTGTTTTCATAAACTCTGTAAATACGGTCTGGTTTCCAACGTCTTTGAAAACGTATCTATCATTTATTTTCTTGGTGGGGAGTAATGTCAATGCTTCATTATTGAGGTAATAGATAGTACTACCATCTAATGAAAAAATAGCTAAGGGATAAGGAGAGTCGTCTAATAAATTCTTAAATTGAAGATCTTTTTTACGTTTATGCCGTTGATAAAGGATAAAGACAACAATTAGGATAACAATAATCAATACATTCTTTTGAACTTTATCTGAAGCAGCAAAAATGGAATTAGCCGAGTCTAATAAAGCTTGATTGACACTATTTGAATCATTAACAAATTGCCTACCCCAATTAACCCACTCTAATGTATTTGTGTGTTGACTTTCCCCATAAGCAAAAATAGATTGGTTATCATCGGCTAGTTTCTTTTCATGTAAAAAGAGCGTTAAAAGTTTATGTAAAACAGATTTGTTTTCAGGATCACTCGTTAATAATACTATCGCATCTATTTTTTGTTCATATAACGCTTTAATTAATTCAAAAATGCCAGGGTATACTGAATATTGGCGATCTTTTCCTTCAGATAAAAAAGAAAGTTGTTGTCCTTCTGGTAATAACCCACCAACACGCAAAGGTCGATTTTTATCCAGTAGGCCCTCATCAAAAAAGTAAAAGTGTCCATAAATTGTAAATAACTTTTCTTTTACTGATTGTTTGCGTAATGTTGAAGAGGCTTGTAATCCATTATAAATAGCAGGATCCATGACACTTCTCGAAAAAGAAAAATCGTTTTCAGAATAAAAATGTAAGGCTACGTCAATCCCAGTTAAATTCGCCCATTCATGCCAATAATCGACTAAAAGACCACTTGCTATTTCATTATTATTAACATCAGAAAAAGGAGGATTTCGCTCAAGATAAACATTAATTTTAATTGGTTTCGTTGATTCATTAAGTACGCCATAAGCAGGCCCTAAACTAAATAACAAAATCAAAGATAATAATAATTTCAGCATAAACATCTAATTAAATAAATTTATGAGTACTATTCTAAACTAACTGCAACTTGAAAGACAATTATTAGATGATTCTAATAGAGTTTCTATAGATTATTATTATTTTCTATCTAATCCAAACTGAATTGTTCTCAACAGTTCACCTTGAATTAACACTTATAATGCGCTTTCTTGACCACCTAATATAGACATCAACTTGCCCATTCTATTTTGCACCGGCCAACGTTTTTCACACCATAAAGGAGAAAGTAATTCATCTGCTTTTGCAGTCGCTGAGATTCGATGAAATACAATATCCATCGGAGTATGACGAATTAAAGAAACAGCGGCTTGACTATATTCTTCTAAGGATAAAGTACACAACCGACCTGCTCGCCATGATTTTTCCATCGTCGCGCCACGTACAACATGAAGTGGGTGAAGTTTCAATCCATCTGTCCCTGTATCAATCACTTTTTCTAATGTCTGCTGATAATCAAGGTCATCTTCCTTAGGCAATCCAAGAATCAAGTGCGTGCAAACTTTAATCCCCAATGCGCGCGCCTTAATGCAAATTTGATGATATTCATTAAAGCCATGCCCACGATTAATACGTTTAAGCGTTTTATCATTAGCAGATTGTAAACCGAGCTCTAACCAAACTTCATAGCCTTGAAAAAGGTAACTACTCAATAAATTCAACACCTCATCTGAAACACAGTCTGGACGAGTACCGACACAAATTCCAACAATATTATTCGCCTCAGTTGCTTGTTTATAGAGATGAGATAATTGTTCTATTTCAGCATAGGTTGTTGTATAGGCTTGGAAGTAAGCAAGATATTTTTTTGCTTTGTGAGACACTTCCTGAGCACGAAGCGCCAATTGGCTTTGTATGCTTTGATGTGCTTGGCTTTCATCGGCAAAAGCAGCAACATTACAAAAGGTACATCCGCCGCGACCTAATGTTCCATCTCGATTAGGACAACTAAAATTGCCGTGCAACGTCAGTTTATGAACTTTTTCACCATAACGTTGCTTTAAATCTAAGCCGAGCGTATTAACATAATCTGTTATTTGCATTATCACCTCAAACAAAAAAGGCCACAATTAAGTGACCTTAACGAAGCCATTACAATGATATTTAAAAAGCGAAAGTGAAATCAGCCCATACTTCATCATCATTATTTGCATGAATTGAAGCGGCAATTTCTTCTGCTAATTGATAACCAGCATCAATAGTGCCATCCCAATCGTTAATATCTTCACCACCTAATGCATATTTATAAGTTGGTGTAGCCCCTACCCAGAAATTGCGATTAAAGACATAGCGTAGCGTTAAATCAATCTGAACAAAGCTAGTACTTTCAAAGTCATTATCCCAATCCCACATTCCACCGAATTTCATTGCAGGATACACAACAATATTCTGATTTTGGTCAAAATACAGCTTTTTAACTACACCGGCTGCGATTTGATTGTAATCACTGTCCCAGCGCGTATCTAACGTAAAGCCGGTATCGTTGGCAGTGTTAAAAGCAAGATAGTTAACATTAAAGAAATCCATGTCATGCTTACCTTCAATGGTTAGCTTTTGCTCATACTGCCCACCCAAGTAACCGCCTAAAGCAGCATATACATCAACACCTTCAGTACCTGTTCCTAGCCCGATCTTGGAAAAAATAGCAGTAGGATCACTAAAATCTACCCAATTACTTTGTGATTCGTCAGTATAAACCGCGTTATTTTCTGTAACAGGAAAGTCTTCCGCAACAGCTTGAAATGTTGAAGCTGCTAAGACTGAAACTAATGCGAACTTAACTGTGTCATATTTAAACATTATAAACCTCAACTTTTATTGCCAAATAAATAGATTAAATAAACGTTTGCCACGTTTGATGAGTGTATATTTACCATATAACGCATCAGATTTTAGCAATATTATTTCACTATCCGATTGTTTTTCACCATTAATGCTAACCGCACCATTAGTTGTAAATTCACGTGCCATTTTATTGGATTTCGCTAATTCACAGCTAGTTAATAATTCGATCAGCGATTTTTCTTCGCCTTCAACTTCCGTTGTTGGTAAACCATCCTGTGCCAATTGAGCCAAATCTGATTCACTAAGTAAACTTAAATCTCCCGAAAACAAAGCTTGAGTAATGCGTTCAGCTGAAGCGAGCCCATCTTCCCCATGAACAATACGAGTCACTTCACGCGCTAGTATACCTTGACCTTCAGGGCGACCTTGAATTGTTTTATCTTTTTCTTCAATTTCATCAATTTCTTCTAACGATAAGAAAGTAAAGTAACGTAAGAATTTATACACATCGGCATCTAATGTGGTTATCCAAAATTGATAAAATGCATAGGGTGATGTCTTCAATGGATCAAGCCAAATAGTACCTGATTCTGTTTTACCAAACTTAGTCCCATCGGCTTTAGTGACTAAAGGCAAAGTTAAACCAAACACTTTTTCTTGATTCATACGACGCGTCAACTCAATACCACCGGTAATATTTCCCCATTGGTCTGATCCACCGATCTGAATTGAACAACCTGTCGATTTATTTAGCGCTGCAAAATCATAGGATTGCAAAAGCATATAGCTAAACTCGGTAAAAGAAATACCGGCTCCCTCACGATCAATACGTTGCTTAACAGATTCTTTTTGAATCATGGCATTAACACTAAAATGTTTACCAACATCTCTCAAAAATGAAATGCTATCCATTTTCCCAATCCAGTCTAAATTATTAACAACTTCGGCTGAATTTTCTTGGTCTCCAAATTCAATAAACGCACTGACCTGTTTCTTAATTTTTGAGACCCAATTTTCGACAACATCATCGGTATTAAGTTTACGTTCTGTTGCTTTAAAACTTGGATCGCCAATTAGTCCCGTTGCGCCACCAACTAATGCAAGCGGTTTGTGCCCTGCTAATTGAAAACGTTTTAGGGTCAATAATGGAACTAAACTACCAATATGCAAACTGTCGGCTGTTGGATCAAAACCACAATACAGTGTTTGGCACCCACTTGATAAATGTGTATGGAATTCTTCATCTGCTGTCGTTTGCGCAATTAACCCTCGCGCTTTTAAATCTTCAAGTAAGGCATTCATTTGCTTTGATTCCTGATCATTGTTTAAACTATTTTTAATAATCAACGATTTTACACAGATAAACCAAACAAAAAAACCATTGTGTGAAGATCTGACCAAGATTATGCTAGCATTACTACTTTAATAGGAATAATAGAGAAATAAACAGATGAAAATTGGCATTATTGGTGCGATGGATGAAGAAATCCGTATTTTAAAAGAAAAAATGAATAATATAGAAACAACGGTTATTGCAGGATGTGAATTCCATCAAGGGGAATTAAATAACAAGCAAGTAGTGTTAACCAAATCGGGCATTGGTAAAGTAGCCGCAGCAGTTGCAACCACCTTATTACTTGAAAAATTCGGCCCAGATACCATTATTAATACTGGTTCAGCCGGCGGATATAATAATGCACTCAATGTGGGTGATATTGTTATTTCAACAGAGGTACGTTTTCACGATGTTGATGTCACCGCATTTGGTTATGAAATTGGCCAAATGGCACAGTTGCCAGCCGCTTTTCCAGCACAAAAAGAATTAATCACGATTGCACAACAAGCTGCACAATCATTGTCATCACTAAAAATAATAACGGGATTAATCTGCACCGGTGATACTTTTATGGCAGATCCCAAAAAAGCAGAAATAGCACTTAATAACTTCCCAACAATGGCAGCCTGTGAAATGGAAGCCGCTGCAATTGCTCAAGTTTGTTATCAATTTAACGTCCCCTTTCTGATTATTCGCTCATTATCCGATATTGCCGGTAAAAAATCAGAACTCTCTTTTGAACAATATTTACCTATTGCTGCTAAAAATGCATCTATACTCGTTGAAAACATAATAAGCAAATTGGACTAAATGGAAAATTACTTCGATTATATAATCACCTTTGTTGAACAATATAGCGGCTACTTTAGTTTATTGTCTGTCGCTTTATTTTCATTTTTAGTTTCTTTACCAAAAGATCTTAACCCGTTATCAGTGGTTGAATTAATTTTTCAACAAATTGCGGTAAAAGTGAATTTAGATAACCGAAGTGATAGCTACAAACGAATTGCGAGCCTACTTTCCCTTTCGCTAGTCTATTTCCCTTGCATTTTAATTATTAGTCAGCTTTATAATATTGTTTTCAAACCTGCACTATTAGAAACGTTACTACTTTTTTTAATTCTCTCTTGGCATGATAAAAAGTTAATTTATGATCAAGTGATTAATGCCATAAAGCGCAATAATCTCGCACAGGCAAAATATAAATTATCGACATTAACGCAGCGAGAAACAAAACCACTGTCATTAATGGGGGTAAATAAAGCATGTATTGAATCAATGGTATTGCAATTAACTGCGTCCTGGTTTGCGGTTATATTTTGGTATCTATTGACAGGGATCTATGGGGCATTGTTATATCGAACCGTCCAAATTTGTGCTCAGCAATGGAATGCTAAAAAAGAAGAGTTTAATGCATTAACAAGTATTCCTTCATTTTTTTATGCGGCAATGCTATTTCCAGTACATTTAATAATGACAATGACCTTCGCTTTATACGATAAACCTTTAGCTAATATTATTAAAAACTGTAAACAAAGCATTCATTGGCACCACTTTTCTTCAGGCTTAATGCTTTCTAGTTTTGCATTGAGTATGCAAGTTGAACTCGGCGGGATTCGTCTTTATCAAGAACAAAAGATAACCTATGCTACGCTAGGCAGTGATGGAGCACCTAGTATCGAGCAGGTACAGCAATCTCTTCAACGCCTAAGTTTAAGTGCTTGGTTTTGGTTAATTTGTATCTCTAGTTATACTTTTTTTCCATTACTTTTTGAGTTTATAACACAACATAGATAATAATTTATTCATATAAAAAAGCCCCTCACTCGTTAACAAGTTAGGGGCTTTTTAGTTTAGCGTTTTAAATTATTTAATCGCTAATAATTCAACTTCAAATACCAATACTGAATGCGGAGCGATTGCAGCACCAGCACCACGTTCACCGTATGCTAATTCAGATGGGATAGTCAGTTTATATTTAGAACCAACAGTCATTAGTTGTAATGCTTCAGTCCAACCAGCAATAACGCCACCCACTGGGAATTCAGCTGGTTGACCACGTTCAACAGAACTGTCAAATACACTTCCATCAGTTAACATGCCATGGTAATGAACACTTACAGTTGATTCAGCAGTCGGTTTTTCACCTTCACCCGTTGAAATAACTTCATACTGAAGACCAGATTCAGTAACAACAACACCTTCTTTTTTAGCATTTTCAGCAAGAAACTCCGCACCTGCAGCACCTAAAACTTTTGCTTGTTCTGCAGCAGTCGCTTGCATACGCTCAGAAATAACTTGAAAAGCCGCTTGTAAGTCTGCATGTGCAACTTTGCTTTCAACACCAGCAAAAGCATCTGCGATACCTTGAGAAACTGCAGTAATATCTAATCCATCAAAAGGATTAGAAGCAAGTTGTTCACCCATTTGCAGACCGATACCGTAGCTTGCTTGTTGTTCTTGTGTAGTTAGTTGTAATTCAGACATATTAATTCTCTATATTAGAAATGGAAAGCGTATCTCTCAGGGATACCCTTTTTAGGCAATAATTTATAATTATACTCTATATACATGGGGAGACTAATTTGATTTTAAAGGGTAAATAATGTTTTTTTTGAATATTATCAAAAACGCGATCTTAATCAAATATAAGAACATTGCTATAAAGTTAATTAATATCAAGCCGATAGCTTTTATTAATTAACACTATGATTGAATTGATAATAAAAATTCATCGCGCTGTATTTTACACTATTTATTAAAACGCCCCTAAAAACTCATTAATTAATCGGACTAAAATAAATGAATATAAAAAATAAACTATACATTGCTTTATTCACACTACTTTTGGGCATTATTGTTCAATCTCTCGTGATGAATTATGAAAGTAATCGTATAAACGATTTATCTTTAAGCCAAAAAGATGTAAATGAGCCTATTTTAGAGAAAAATTATCAATTAAAAATTGCAGTTATCCAAGTGCAACAATGGTTAAGCGACATCAGTGCAACGCGTGCTCAAGATGGCTTGAATGACGGTATTGAAGTTGCCGAAGAAAACTACCTTATTGCTAAAAAATTACTGAGTGAACTAACATTATTAGATAACAATAATGCAAATTTTTATAGGAATATGGGATCTACCTTAGACCAATACTTCAATACAGGTAAAAAAATGGCTAATGCCTACATTTCTGAAGGTCCCGCTGGCGGTAATAAAATCATGCCTGAATTCGACGATGCAGCAGCTGCGATCACAGAACAAGTTGAAGAAATACTAACACTTGCAACACAACACTCTAAAAAGGTATTTAATCAACAAAGTGATTATATTGGTACAATGAAATTAACCATTTATATTATTTCAGGGTTATTTTTACTGATCTTTTTAGCACTCTATATTATCGTCGTAACAGGCTTACTTAAACCCCTTAACAATATGTCAGAGCTAGCGGAAGATCTAGCGCATGGCGAGGGTGACTTAACCAAAAGATTGGATCAATCAAGAACGGATGAATTTGGTACCACTTCAGGTTACATTAATAGTTTTATTGAAAAAACCCAACATACGATCAGCACTGTTAATGATTCAATTAACCAATTAAATAACACGGCAGATATACTGCAAAAATCAGCGTCAACCACTAAAGAAGGCATGTCAGTTCAACTTCGAGAAGCTGATCAAGCGGCAAGTGCAATGAGTGAAATGGCCGCTTCTTCACGTGAAGTGGCAGAATATACAACCAATGCAGCAATCAGTACAAAATCCGTATCAGAACTAGTTGAAAACGGTAAAAAAGACAGCGAAAGTACAGCTCAACATATGTCTGACCTTGTCAATAAAATGCACACAGCTGAAAATGTGATTGACCGTTTAGGTGAAGACAGTGCCAGTATTGGTGAAATGCTCGATGTGATTATTAGTATTTCAGAACAAACCAATCTACTTGCACTAAATGCAGCCATAGAAGCCGCACGAGCGGGCGAGTTAGGAAGGGGCTTTGCCGTTGTTGCCGATGAAGTTCGTTCACTAGCAGGTCGATCTCAACAATCAACGCAGGACATTCAAACTATCGTTAATCGTTTACGTCAAAATGTAGGAGAAGCTGTATCTGTAATTAAAGTGAGCAGTGAATTTGCAAACGATTCGATGCAGTCCGTTGAGCAAGTAAAACAATCGCTTGAAGATGTACTGATAAACATTACCGAAGTTAATCATATGAATATTCAAATTTCGACTGCAGCAGAAGAACAAAGTCATGTTGCAGTTGAAATTGAGCAAAATATTATTAATGTGTCTGATGCAGCTAATGCGAATTCCCATGATATTGAGACCGTTTATACAACGGGAACATCGATGAAAGAAAATGTAATTCAACTTAATGCATTATTATCTAAATTTAAGTTTTAATAAATATAAACAAAGGGATTGATGCTATCTCAATCATCAAGCCTCTCCTATTTTCTATTCAATTTCTTTTAAAAACCAATGACTAAATTCCACTAATTGATCGCTATTATTAGGAAATTCTGAGATGGTTTGTTGCATTTTATCTGTTATCTCCAGCTGATTATATTCACATTTATTTAATAAGAAAGCCAAGCTTTCAAAGGGAGCAGGATCAAGGCTATCCGTATAAATATTGGCTTCAACAATTTGACCTTTTAACACATTTAAACAGACTTCGACGCTCCCCCAATCAAATCGTTCATCCATCGAATGAGTAAATTCAGGCGTATAGCCATAATTCCACTCCCAACTGCTATAAAGCTTAAATGTATCCTCTAAACTAGGTAAATTAGAGACACTCTCAGGTGAAATATATTCGATATCAACCTGATCTTGATAATATTCCAAGTAAGCATTAATTAACGCATCGCTTACTCTATCATGATCAATATCTGGTTTAAGCGTATTAAGATTTGTCACGCGAGATTTAACTGAAGTAATTCCCTTCGCAGCAAGTTTTTTAGGATTGGGTGTTAAGTAATTAGCCAAACGACTTAAGTCGGCACTTAGTAACAAAGTCCCATGATGAAAACCACGATCTTTTGCTTCTCGATAAGCTGATCCAGAGAATTTTCTAATTATCTCTCCCTCTTCAACTACTAAATCGTTACGACCATTTGCAATTGCATTAATATCAAGTTGTTTTAAGGCATCAATCACAACTTGAGTTGAGACTGTTTTATCATATTCAGGCTTTCCAGCCATAAAAGTAAAATTAGTGTTCCCAAGATCATGAAAGACAGCGCCGCCACCACTTTGCCTCCTTGCTAATTTAATATTATCTTTTTTCATTCGCTCAATATTACATTCTCGCCAAGGATTTTGAGCTCGACCTATCACGACCGTTTCAGCATTACGCCAAACAAACAAAACACGGTGAAAAGGATCCATTTTTCGAAATATGACTTCCTCAACGGCTAAGTTAAACCAGGGATTAGTAGATGTCGATACCAGTATTCTTGTTTTATTCATCACAAGTCCTATTGAATATTTGTCGCAAATAATCTCAGTTCTGGATAATGGAAGCGAAGTAAAGCTCAGTATCAATCACTTAATATCATACCGTGCTGTATCGTTTAGCTAATTCAGAATTGACGTTGAATAATACTTTTACCATAAAAAAACCACCCGAAGGTGGTTTTTTAGAACGATTTTAAGTAACTTTTTAGCTACTTAAATCTCCAAAAAATGTTTTAACACTGTCTAAAAAACCTTCAGACTTTGGTTTATGCTTCTTTGAACTAGAAGAGCAAAGTGATGCTTCAAATTCTTTTAGTAATTCACGTTGCTTCATCGATAATTTAACCGGTGTTTCAACAATAACTTTGCACATTAAATCGCCAGTACTTTGGCTACGTACAGATTTAACACCTTTATTACGCATACGGAACATACGTCCAGTTTGCGTTTCTGCAGGTATTTTAAGATTTACACGTCCATCTAATGTCGGTACTTCTATTTCCCCACCTAAGGCAGCATCGGTAAAACTAATTGGTACTTCACAGTACAAATTATCACCATCTCGTACAAATACTTCATGCTCAAGTACATGCATTTGTACATAAAGATCGCCAGCTGGTGCTCCGCGTTCACCCGCTTCACCTTCGCCACTTAAACGAATACGGTCACCCGTATCAACACCGGCTGGAATTTTAACGGATAATTTTTTACTGCGTTCATAACGTCCTTCACCATGACATTTCGTACAAGGGTCAGTAATAATTTTACCTTTACCATGACATGTTGGACAGGTTTGATTAACCGCAAAAAAACCTTGACGCATTTGCACTTGGCCTTGGCCATGACAGGTACCACAGGTCTTAACATCGGAACCACTTTTCGCTCCCGTACCATTACACTGCTCACAATGAACTAGTGTCGGCACTTGGATTTCTTTGGAAATACCTTTTACCGCTTCTTCCAGTGTTAATTCCATATTGTAACGAAGATCGGCACCTTGTTGCGGACGTTGTGCACCACCACCACGGCGACCACCACCAAAAATATCACCAAAAATATCACCGAACTGATCACCAAAATCACCTTGACCAAATCCGCCACCACCATGGCCCTGATTTACACCATCGTGTCCGTATTGATCATAAGCCGCTTTTTTCTGTGGATCATTTAAGATTTCATAAGCTTCTTTAACTTCTTTAAACTTCTCTTCAAGCTCGTGATCACCTTTAGTACGGTCCGGATGATACTTCATTGCTAAGCGTTTATAAGCTTTTTTAACTTCTTTCTCTGTTGCACTACGGCTGACACCGAGTACTTCATAACAATCACGTTTTGCCATTTTTAATTTCTCAGCATTGCTGTTAACCATCAAATTTATTGCTGGTATTTCAAACAAACATGCGGATTATGAAGAAATTCCATAACCCGCATTATTCAGTAATAAAGACTAATTCAATTAAAGGTTAGTTTAAGAATTATTTTTTATCGTCTTTTACTTCTTCAAACTCAGCATCAACAATATCATCATCTTGTTTTGCATCACCCTGCGGTTGTTCTGCACCACCAGCTTGTTCAGCTTGTGCTTTTTGCTGTGCAATTTCCATCAGTTTTTGAGATGCTTCAGCAAGTGCAGTTGTTTTTGCTTCGATTGCTTCTTTATCTTCACCTTTAGCAGCATCTTGTAATTCTTTTAATGCAGCTTCGATTTTTTCTTTTTCATCCGTAGCTAATGCATCACCTGCTTCATCGATTTGTTTACGTGTAGCATGAACCATTGCATCTGCTTGGTTACGAGCTTGAACCACTTCTTCAAACTGTTTATCTGACTCAGCGTTAGCTTCAGCATCATTAACCATTTGTTGGATCTCTTCATCAGAAAGACCAGAACTAGATTTGATGGTGATTTTTTGCTCTTTATTGGTATCTTTATCTTTTGCAGATACATGTAAGATACCATCCGCATCCATATCAAAAGTAACTTCAATCTGAGGCGTACCGCGTGTTGCCGCACGAATACCTTCAAGATTAAATTGGCCTAATGATTTATTATCAGCAGCACGTTTACGTTCACCCTGTAGGATGTGAATTGTTACCGCACTTTGATTATCTTCAGCTGTAGAGAACGTTTGAGACTGTTTAGTTGGGATTGTTGTATTTTTATCAATAACTTTCGTTAATACACCACCCATTGTTTCAATACCTAATGATAATGGCGTTACGTCTAATAGAAGAACGTCAGTTTTATCACCAGATAATACACCACCTTGAATTGCAGCACCCATTGCAACCGCTTCATCAGGGTTAACATCTTTACGCGCTTCTTTACCGAAGAACTCTGCAACTGTTTTTTGTACTAGTGGCATACGTGTTTGACCACCAACCAAAATAACATCATTGATTTCTCCAACGCTTAAGTCAGCATCTTTTAATGCAATACGTAGAGGTTCAAGTGTCGCTTTAACCATGTCTTCAACAAGAGATTCAAGTTTAGAGCGTGTTACTTTGATATTTAAATGTTTAGGACCTGACGCATCAGCTGTGATGTAAGGTAAGTTAATATCAGTTTGTTGTGCACTTGAAAGCTCAATTTTCGCTTTTTCTGCAGCTTCTTTAACACGTTGCATTGCTAGTGGATCTTGGGTTAAGTCGAAACCTTGGTCCGCTTTAAATTCATCAACTAAAAAGTTAATTAAACGGTTATCAAAATCTTCACCACCTAAATGAGTATCACCATTTGTTGCAAGTACTTCGAATGTTTTCTCACCATCAACATCATCGATTTCAATAATTGAGATATCGAATGTACCACCACCTAAGTCATATACAGCAACAGTACTGTCACCTTTAGAATTGTTAACACCGTAAGCAAATGCAGCCGCAGTTGGCTCATTGATAATACGTTTAACATCTAGACCTGCGATACGACCAGCATCTTTCGTTGCTTGACGTTGTGCATCATTAAAGTAAGCAGGAACAGTAATTACAGCGCCATCTACTTTTTCACCTAAATATTCTTCTGCTGTTTTTTTCATTTTTTTCAAAACTTCAGCAGAAATTTGTGGAGGCGCCATTTTTTGACCGTGTGCTTCAACCCATGCATCACCATTATCAGCTTTGATAATTTTGTAAGGCATGATTTTAAGGTCACGTTGAATTTCATCATCTTCAAAACGACGACCGATTAAACGTTTAATCGCAAAAAGAGTATTTTGTGGATTTGTTACTGATTGACGTTTCGCTGGTTGACCAACTAATGTTTCACCATCTGTATAAGCAATAATTGAAGGAGTGGTACGTTCACCTTCTGCGTTTTCAATGATTTTTGCATGATCACCATCAAGCACAGCAACACATGAATTCGTTGTACCTAAATCAATACCAATTATTTTACCCATTTGACTCTACTCCAAACTTATTAATATTACGTTGTATATGTAAGTCGACTTTATAAGAACTTCATAAATCGCTTCGATACTGTATATATGAGGCGATAATTTAGACTTTCAAGGCTTATTTAAAAAAAATTTTAAAATAAATAAAAAAGGTACCGAAGTACCTTTTATTTCAAATAAATAGCAAAATAATTTTTATTCTGCTTTAGAGACCATCACCATGGCAGGACGAATTAAACGACCATTTAACTCATAACCTTTTTGCATTACTGCAATAACTTGATTAGCTGGCACACCCTCAACAACCTGCATGCTCATTGCTTGATGTTTCTCTGGATCAAATGCCTGTTCAACTGGGTCAATAGGTGTCAATCCAAATTTTTCAATCGTAGATAACATTGATTTCAACGTTAACTCAACACCTTCAATCATAGGCTTAAGCGCTTCGTCTTCTTGATCTGCATGAGAAATGGCCAGCTCCATGCTATCAATAACAGGCAACAACCCTTCTGCAAATTTATCAAGTGCAAATTTATGTGCTTTTTCAACATCCTGTGTCGCACGACGACGGACGTTTTCCATCTCAGCTTTTGCACGGATAACAGAATCCTGTTGATCTTTAATTTTTTGCTCAGCAATAGCCAATTTTCGGCTTAATTCAGCAACCATATCAATCTCTTGGGCAGTTTCAACCGTAGCTTCTGCTTCGTTTTCAGGTGCTGTTTCTTCAACATTTTCAGGTTGCTCGTTTTCTAGCTGCTCTTCAGGTGTTTTGTTTTGATCTTCACTCATCTATTAAATCCTACATTTTATTCATTAAATTGATCCTCTTTATTATGGGGTCTAGCGTAGCAGTTTCAACCCTGTTATTTGAATATCAGAAAATAAATTTCTTTTCGGCCAATAATAATGACAATAAAACCGCTCCCAACGCCCAGCAAGTTGCTTCTTCAATTAGTTTGGGTATACTCAAAATCCATCTAACCTCACTAAATACAGGTGCTTTATGCCCGGCCAAGATAGCAAGCAGAGTGAATTTAAAACTATTGGTTTAATTGGCAAACCTAATCACCCTGCAGCAAAACAAACGTTAATGGCTTTATATAACTTCTTGGAAAAAAAAGGAGCCCAGCTAGTTGTTGATAAACGTATCGCTGATGATTTACCCGTTGACAATATAAGTTGTACCGATTTAGTTGGTATTGGCCAATCCTGTGATTTAGCTATTGTTGTTGGTGGCGATGGTTACATGTTAGGTGCCGCACGAGTTTTAGCGCGCTTTGATATTGCTGTTATTGGCGTCAATCGCGGTAATTTAGGTTTTCTAGCCGATCTTGATCCCGATAATTTTGAGCAACCATTAACGGATGTTTTAGAAGGACAATATCAAATAGAAAAACGATTTCTCTTAGAAGCACAAGTCCACCGCCATGGACATTTAAAAAGTAGTAATACAGCCGTTAATGAAGCAGTTCTTCATCCCGATAAAATTGCACATATGATTGAATTTGAAGTCTATATCAATGAAAATTTTATGCTTAATCAACGTGCAGATGGATTAATTATTTCAACACCAACAGGGTCTACCGCTTATTCTCTATCTGGCGGTGGTCCGATTTTAACTCCCCACCTTGATGCGATTAGCCTTTTACCCATGTTTCCACATACTTTAAATAGCCGCCCTATTGTGGTTGACGCAAACAGTTACGTGCATTTAAAAATATCAAATACCAATAAATCAGAAATGCAAATAAGCTGTGATAGCCATGTTAATTTATCCGTATTACCGGGCGATGAAGTGATTATAAAAAAAACCAAAGATCAATTAAAATTAGTCCACCCCAAGAATTACAACTACTTTCATGTTTTACAAAGTAAATTAGGTTGGGGTAACAAATTATTTTAAATAAAGTATGTAATAAGAATAAGCGTTACAGGACGTAACGCTCTATAAATGAGCAATAAAGGAAACAATTATTTAACTTATAACAACAGCCGTTCCACTTACCGACACCATCAACATACCATTGCTTTGTCCTAAGACCTGATAGTCAATATCAACACCAATCACAGCATTGGCACCTAAATCTACCGCTTTTTGAGTTAGCTCTTCAATTGCCATTTCTCGTGCCTTTTTAAGTTCAGCTTCATAAGCAGCTGAACGTCCCCCTACTAAATCACGTATTCCTGCAAATAAGTCCTTAAACATATTGGCCCCCAGAATGGCTTCGCCTGCAATCACACCGTTGTAGCCTAATATTTTCTTTCCTTCGATCGTGGGAGTAGTTGTAATTATCATGTTTTCTCCTATTTGTTCGTGAAAATAATCGTCTACTATTAGCGTAGTGCAAAACCTTATTTTATCTAGGCTTTTATAAGCAAAATCAATAATAAAGCCTTGGTTTATTGTTAACTAAAATAGTCGGGTATCATGTGAAAGAAAAGAAATCGAGAAGAAAAAGGAAACCACAAGCCTTTACTTTAATAACCAAAGGCTTGGTAGTAATTTATTATTAATTTGATAAGTTGCGTTATAACCTTAAAAGAAATCCGTTACTGAAAGCTTAAAACTTTGGTCAATATCCTGTAGCTCTTTTGATAATTGATTTCGCGCCTTTAACGCTTCAATTTCACGCCATTTTCTAACTTTTGACGCTTTTTTCGTAGGCTGTGTATACGATAAATCATCTGACACTATTTGCATATCCAAGTTGTTATCTCTCATAGTATTTCCTTAGCTAGCATTGAATTATTAAACAATTTAATGAAGTTGAAGATAACCATTAATTATTTCACTTCTATGACAAAATGATTTTTAATTGTTTTTATTATTAAATAATTGAATGTCGTCAAATAAAATGCCCTTGCAAACTTTACTGTTTATAAATACAGTGTAAACTGTATCTATAAACAGTGTTTTTTAATCTCTTAGGTGTGAAAATTATGCTTACTCAATTAACCGTTCAAAATTTTGCTATTGTTCAATTTCTCGAATTAGAATTTCGCCAGGGCATGACAACCATTACAGGCGAAACAGGCGCAGGTAAATCAATCGCTATTGATGCACTTGGCCTATGTCTAGGAGAACGGGCAGATGCAAATATGGTAAGAACGAATACAGAAAAAGCAGAAGTGAATGCCCGCTTTAACCTTAAAGATACGCCTCATGCCTTATCTTGGTTACAAAGTAATGAACTTGAAAATGATAATAACGAATGTCTATTACGCCGTACCATCAGTAAAGAAGGACGTTCTCGTGCTTATATCAATGGCACTCCCGTTCCAGTATCGCAATTAAAAAGCTTAGGGCATCTACTCGTTAATATTCATGGTCAACATGCACATCAGAGTCTATTAAAAAACGAAATACAACTCTCAATTATCGATGAATATGCCAATCATCAGGCACTTTTACAAAAAGTGAAAGATACATATCAAGGTTGGTTCTTTCTTAATAAACAACTAAAACAACAGCTTCTTTCTCAACAGGAAAAACAAGCCCGTAAACAATTACTTGAATATCAAATAGAAGAACTCGATGACTTTGGCCTAGGCGAAGATGAATTTCAGACCATTGAACAAGAACATAAACGATTGGCAAATAGTGGCGCATTATTAGAAGCTTGCCAGGTTAGTTTGAACCAAATTAGTGAAGGTGAAGAAGGCGATTCTCTTAGTTTGTTACAAAAAAGTATTTCGTTACTTGAAATGCAAGTTGATAACGACCCAGCTATCGGAACAATCGTATCTAATTTACAAGAAGCCGTCATTCAAATCGAAGAAGCAAGTTATGAATTACGTCATTTCCGTGACAACTTAGAGCTTGATCCTGAACATTTTCAACAACTCGAAACGCGCATGAGCGAGATATTAAGCCTTGCACGTAAACATCAAGTTCAACCCGAATTATTATACGAACTACACCAAAAATTAAGTAAAGAATATAAACAGTTAAACAATAGTGAAATACAAATCGAACAACTAACCATCGATTTGCAACATGCAGAAGAAAACTACTTTAAGCATGCTCGTAAGCTCAGCCAAAGCCGTCTACGCTACAGTAAAGAACTAAGCACCAAAATAACCAAAAGTATTCACCAACTTAATATGCAGGAAGGCCAATTTCATGTTGCGCTTGAACAGAATGAATGCAAGCAACTCAGTCCCCTAGGTATCGATAACATTGAATTTCAAGTTGCAACCAATGCAGGACAAACATTGCAAGATCTCGGCAAAGTCGCATCTGGTGGTGAACTGTCCCGTATTGGACTGGCGATTCAAGTCATTATCAGCCAACGCGTTTCTACCCCTACACTTATTTTTGATGAAGTTGACGTCGGTATTAGTGGTTCAACGGCGGCTATTGTTGGTAAATTACTGCGTAGTCTTGGAGAAAATACACAAATATTTTGTGTTACTCACCTTCCACAGGTGGCTGGCAATGGTCATCAACAAATGTTCGTTAATAAACAAAGTGATGGAAAGTCTACCAATACCCGTATGTTTGCCTTAAATCATCAAGAACGCATTAATGAATTAGCACGTTTATTAGGAGGAGATACGATTACCGAACATACCTTAGCTAATGCACAGGAGTTATTGATTTCATAACCTTTTTAGAATAACAAGGTTCCAAATAAGATTAATCAAAAATAGATTATAAATGCATAAGAATCATCGATTTAGTTTGCAATGTTTCGCTTTCGCTCTATATTTTTATTTATATTAAAAATGTAGAGTGCCTATTATATGTTAGTTAATCTAAGTAAAAGAGAAAGCCAAGTTCGAATAATCTCAGGGGCAGCAGCCGTTACCCTGGGAACTCATTTTTTATGGTTCATTTTTTTACCATTAGGCTACATATTAATCCGTTCCGGTTTACTCTCTAAATGTGGATTAACGCGCTTTATAAGACCGGAAACGCAAGCTGGACGCGATCATTTCTATGGTGACTTGTTACCGAAACATAATCCTCAACCCGTTTTCATTTTTAAGTCTGATAATCAAATCGCTTTTCGCAATGAACCCGCAAAAACACTTTTCCCCGATGTAAAAGACTTTTCTGATTTAGCGGATTTAGACCTCAAAAGAATCATCTCCCAGCAATTTATTGAGCGTCGTACACTGCAATTGGATAATGGTAAAGAGTATTCACTATTAATTCGAGGATCTATCGAACTCGATTCAGTAATGGTTTATGGTTCCGATATTACAGAAATCACGCATCTCAATAGAGAAGTATTAAATACACAAAAAGAAATTGTTTACGCCATGGGCGAAATAGCAGAAACAAGATCAAAAGAAACGGGCGATCATGTTCGTCGAGTTGCAGAGTATTCTGAGTTATTAGCCTTATTAACTGGCATTTCTCCCGCTGAAGCAGAATTAATAAAATTTGCTTCCCCCATGCATGACATTGGTAAAGTAGGTATTCCCGACGCCATACTCAATAAACCCGGTAAATTAACCAGCGATGAATTTACTATTATGAAAACACATGCTGAATTAGGGTTTAATTTACTAAATCACTCGGACCGCCCCGTACTTAAAACAGCAGCAATTATTGCTTATCAACACCACGAAAAATGGGATGGTAATGGCTATCCCCAACAATTAGCGGGTGAAGATATACATATTTATGGGCGTATTACTGCAATCGCCGATGTATTTGACGCACTTGGTAGTGCACGAGTATATAAAGAAGCATGGCCCTTAGAAAAAATACTCGCTCTATTTAAAGAACAACGTGGTCTTCACTTTGATCCAACATTAGTCGATTTATTACTCAATAATTTGCCGCAATTTTTAACTATTCGCGACAAATACACAAACTAAGTATCACAACAACAATTGGTATTCATATTGATGACTTGTAACAGTTTACAGTCGATGGTTATTACAAAGCAATTTCCATCCTTTGACCAAACAATTTATCTAGCTAGAAGCGAAATAAACCTCAGTATCAATCGCTTCAAAATATAGCATACCATACTGTTAGTTTTACTGAGTTAAAGGCGAGTCATCGCAGCAATAATGGGTTATTGAGAGATGATTTAACGCGTAAATAACAGTACTGTATCGTTTAGCTTATCCATAATTGAGGTTATCTATTCAGTTAATTATCGTAATGTTTATCACTAAATGTTTTAATAGCGACGTAACTCAGAATTATGTAAATAAATATTTCTCGATAATTGGATGCCTATGAACAAGAAAATTATTTTATTCCTAATGGCTTGCTTACTCGCAGGCTGTACGCAGACACCAAAATCCACTCCCAGTAATGTCTCTTGGCAAACTCATTTACAACAATTAAACACATTAGATACTTGGTCTTTTCGCGGTAAAGTCGCAGTTATCACCCCCGAAGACAGACATAGTTTGAATATTTATTGGCAACAATTAGATGATGAATTCCATATCACATTAACCACTTTTATTGGTGGAACAGTTTTAGAATTAAATAAGACCAAACAATTTACCGAGATAATTGATAGTAAAGGAAAACATTATTACGGAGAAGATACCGAAAGCTTAATTAAAGACCTGTCGGGGTTAGTTATTCCAGTTCAAGCGTTACAGCAATGGATAAAAGGAAATCCGGCCAATGCAAGCTATCTCCTCAATAGTAATAATCAAGTGTTAAGTTTGTCGGGCTTCGATTATAAAAATATTCCTTGGGAAATTACTTATAGCGATTATATGCCAACTGAAAATGTCTATTTACCGAAAAAAGTCGGACTAAAACAACAAGACATCAGACTAAAATTCGCTATTTCTGAATGGGAAATAGATCCTCGTTAAAAAATTAGTTAGCCTAGGGGCTTATACGGACTACTCTCCTCTACCAAAACACAATTAACCGAGAATGACATGTTAAATAGCGATACAATTCGTTGGCCTGCCCCAGCTAAATTGAATTTATTTTTATATATTACAGGGCAACGGTCGGATGGATACCATGAATTACAAACACTCTTTCAATTTATTGATCGCTGTGATTATTTAATAATCACTCCTAATCATTCAGGTCAAATTACCTTAGCCAACAATATTATTGATGTTCCCTTAACCGATAACCTTATTTACAAAGCGGCAATGCTATTAAAGCAATATGCACCGATTGATTACGGAGCAAATATTCAAATTGAAAAAAATCTACCGATGGGCGGTGGATTAGGCGGTGGTTCCTCAGATGCAGCCACAACTTTGATCGCATTAAATTATCATTGGGATCTCAACTTAAAGTCTGAAAAATTAGCTGAAATAGGCTTAAAATTAGGTGCGGATGTCCCTATTTTTGTATTTGGAAAATCAGCAATTGCAGAAGGAGTCGGTGAACGTTTAACGGCAATAAACCCGCCTGAAAACAGCTACCTAGTAGCCGTTCCCACATGCCATGTTAGTACTCCTAAAGTATTCAATGATCCTTCCTTAACACGTAATACCACAAAAAAATCCCATCAAAATTTAATGGCTAAAAATTGGTCAAATGACTGCGAACCCTGTGTAAAAAATAACTATCCGGAGGTTGCCAAGGCAATAGACTGGTTGGTAGAATACGCCCCGACTAGACTAACCGGAACCGGTGCATGTGTTTTCAGTACATTAACCACACTCGATGAAGCTCAAGTTATAATAAAGAACGCCCCTTCGTGGCTAAATACCTTTGCCGCAAAAGGGTTAAATAATTCACCCGTAAACGAATTATTATCCACACTTAAATTAAAAAGTTAGTGATTGATGTAAACCAGTCACAAATGTTAATTAGCATGTTGCTATTAACTCCCACTCAATAGGATGACAGAGGTCCTCAAAGTGCCAAATATGAAACTATTTGCAGGTAACGCGACACCCGATTTAGCTAAAAAAATTGCTGATCGTCTTTTCATTAAACTAGGAAGCGCAGAAGTTGGACGCTTTAGTGATGGTGAGATCCACGTTCAAATTAACGAAAATGTACGTGGAGATGATATTTTCATCGTGCAATCTACCTGTGCACCAACCAACGATAATCTGATGGAACTCATCGTGATGATTGATGCACTTCGTCGCGCTTCAGCAGGACGTATTACTGCTGTTATCCCTTACTTTGGTTACGCACGCCAAGACCGTCGTGTACGCTCGACTCGTGTACCCATTACCGCAAAAGTGGTTGCTGACTTTTTATCAAACGTAGGTGTTGACCGTGTCTTAACCGTTGACCTACATGCTGAACAAATTCAAGGTTTCTTCGACGTTCCCGTTGATAACGTGTTCGGTAGTTCAGTACTTCTTGCAGACATGTTAGAAAAAAAATTAGACAACCCAATGATTGTTTCACCTGATATTGGTGGTGTTGTACGTGCCCGTGCTCACGCTAAATTGCTTCATGATGCTGACCTTGCCATTATTGATAAACGACGCCCTAAAGCAAACGTCGCACAAGTTATGCATTTAATAGGTGATGTTGAAGGCCGTAACTGTATTATCGTTGATGATATGATTGATACTGGCGGTACATTATGTCAAGCAGCTAAAGCCTTGAAAGATCGCGGTGCTAAATCTGTATATGCCTACGCAACTCACGCTGTCTTTTCTGGTAAAGCAGCAGAAAACATCAAAAACTCTGTCATTGATGAATTCATTGTTGCTGATTCAATTCCACTTGCAAAAGAAATCCTAGCAACGGGTAAAGTTAAGCAATTAACGTTAAGTGGCATGTTAGCAGAAGCTATTCGCCGCGTAAGTAATGAAGAATCGATCTCTGCAATGTTTCATTACTAAATAAGAATTCCTGCTATTTAAATAGCTAAATTCTCGATTGATAAAAAAACACCGCTTATTTTTTAATAAACAGGTGTTTTTTTATGCTTTTAGATTGTACAAAATGTTCCACTACGTTATTATACGGCACCTTTTTTATCCTCTAATAGAGAGAATAATAGAAGACGGTTTTATCTGGTCGCAAGATAAAACACTTTTTAAATCTGAGATGCTAATAACAGCATACTCACTAATGGAGTTACACCATGTCAATCAAATTAATCGCAAAAAGCCGTACTGATTTAGGGAAAGGTGCGAGCCGCCGCCTACGTCACGCAGATCTAGTTCCAGCAATCGTATACGGAGCAGGCAAAGAGCCAGTATCTGTTACGTTTGAACAAAAAGACTTACGTAAAGTTGAAGCTGTTGAAGCATTTTACTCTTCAGTTTTAAATCTGGAAATTGATGGTACGTCTGAGCAAGTTGTATTAAAAGCTATCCAACGTCATGCATATAAAGAGCGCATCCAACACTTAGATCTTCTACGTATTGATGCAACTCAAAAATTAACTACAGCTGTTCCTCTTCACTTCTTAAACGAAGAAACTGCTGAAGCTGTTAAAAATGGTGGTGTTGTTTCTCGCATCGCGAATGAAGTTGAACTTTCTTGTTTCGCTGTTGATTTACCAGCATTCATTGAAGTTGACCTAAGCACAATGGCAATTGGTGATACTATCCATATCTCTGATCTAAAATTACCTGCTAACGTTGAATCAGTTGAACTATCTAAAGGTGAAGAACACGACCTTCCAGTTGTTTCAATTTCTTTACAAACAGCTCAAACTGAAGAAGAAGAAGCTCCTGTAGCTGAAACTGAAGAAAATACAGCTGAATAATCGTGTCAACTACGATTAAACTGCTTGTGGGCCTGGCTAATCCAGGCCCCGAATATGCACAAACAAGACACAATGCCGGACAATGGTATCTAGAACAACTCGTCTCTCAAAAAAATATCCAACTTAAACCAGAAACCAAATTTTATGGCTTAACTGGACGCATTCAATTTGACGGTAACGACCTACGTCTCCTCGTTCCAACTACCTTTATGAATCTTAGCGGAAAAGCAGTTGCTGCAATGGCTAATTTTTATCGCATTAAACCTGAAGAAATTCTTATTGCTCATGATGAACTAGATCTTCCTCCAGGTGTTGCAAAATTCAAATTAGGTGGTGGTCACGGTGGACACAATGGCTTAAAAGATATTATTTCTCGATTAGGTAATAACAAGAATTTTTACCGACTTCGTATCGGTATCGGTCACCCGGGTGATCGTAATAAAGTGAGTGGTTATGTACTTGGTAGACCCTCTAATAAAGAACAAAGCTTAATTGACCAAAGTATTGACGAAGCTGCACGATGCACTCATATTTTAGGCCAAGACGGATTAGAAAAAGCGATGAATCGCTTACACAGCTTTAAAGCTGAATAATATTCCTTTAAAATTCCTGCTTATTTAATACAAACTACTAACAATATAGGATATGAACCATGGGTTTCAAATGTGGCATAGTCGGCTTACCAAACGTCGGTAAATCAACTTTATTTAACGCACTGACTAAAGCGGGTATTGAAGCTGCTAACTTTCCATTTTGTACAATTGAACCTAACACAGGGATTGTACCGGTGCCAGATCCTCGTCTTGATCAATTAGCTGAAATTGTTAATCCTCAACGTGTTTTGCCAACAACGATGGAATTCGTTGATATTGCAGGATTAGTCGAAGGAGCCTCTAAAGGTGAAGGTCTAGGTAATAAATTCTTGGCCAATATTCGTGAAACCGATGCAATTGGTCACGTAGTTCGTTGTTTCCAAGATGAAAATATTGTTCACGTTGCGGGTAAAATTGATCCTGCAGATGATATTGATATTATCAACACTGAGTTAGCACTTGCTGACCTAGAAAGTTGTGACCGTAGTCTACTTCGTGTCAGTAAAAAAGCAAAAGGCGGCGATAAAGACGCTAAGTTTGAAATGCCTGTCTTAGAAAAAATTAAAGCACATCTTGAAGCTGATGGCATGGTTCGTGGCTTAGATTTATCAAAAGAAGAAAAAGAAGCCGTTGCTTACTTAAACTTTTTAACATCAAAACCAACAATGTATATCGCCAACGTCAGCGAAGATGGTTTTGAAGATAACGAATATTTAGATAAAGTACGCGAAATTGCAGACAAAGAAGGTGCCGTTGTGGTACCAGTCTGTGCAGCGATTGAATCAGAAATTGCAGAACTTGACGAAGAAGATAAACAAGAATTCCTAGAAGGAATTGGCCAAGATGAACCTGGCTTAAATCGTGTTATTAACAGTGGTTACCAACTACTGCATTTGCAAACCTACTTTACAGCAGGTGTAAAAGAAGTGCGAGCTTGGACGGTTAAAGTAGGCGCTACAGCACCTCAAGCTGCCGGTGTTATTCATACCGACTTTGAACGCGGCTTTATCCGTGCGGAAGTCGTTAGCTTTGATGACTTTATCGAATTCAAAGGTGAATCTGGCGCAAAAGATGCTGGTAAATGGCGCTTAGAAGGCAAGAATTACATTACTCAAGATGGCGATGTTGTACATTTCCGTTTTAATGTTTAAATAATAGAAAATTTGAATTTAAACATCACGCTTAATTAATGAGTATTGATATTAAAACAAAGGCAGCTTCGGCTGCCTTTGTGCTTCTAAAGAATTTAGACTCATCATATCAATTGTATTAATATCAACTCAGTTAATTAAATGTTCCAGTTAGACGTATAATAATGGTTTAATTCAAGGCGAAAATTAATGTAATGATTGTCCTCTTTACAACCGTCCAACAAAGAAATAAACTATTTTAATCAGCTAGTTATTGCGATTAGTATAAACAATATTAATCAATAAAATAGGTCAGATAATCATTACGATTAGTATTAAGCCTTCTACTTTAAACTTAAAGCCGACTATTGATAGACAACATGAAAATGTTCTAGTACTAATATCATCTCATTACTAGGCTGGATATTAAGCTCTTCACACTCCTTTTCAAAAAATTGCCAATGTGTTTTACGCCACCATTCCAGGGAACGATCCCCTTCCCCTTCTAAATATGCAAAATTAGCAGAGACATCAATATAACGGCAGGTTTTTACTGAGTCAGTTTCAATAATGCAAACGGGTGTTCCATCCCAATCAGTGACTACCATTAAATGCCCAACCTGCGGCATTGGTTCTTGTCCCGAGTCATACCAATATTTAAGGCTACAGGTTGCGGTCTTTTGGCCAATACAAATCAGATCGGCACATACGTTAGCATTATATTTATCGGCACAAAAATAATCGGCACTGAATGAGTGATATTTTTGACGATCAAAGTCAGTTAATGACTCAAGATATTGATTTAGAAAATCTTTTGATTTTTCGTCCATGATCCCCACTTACATTATTTAAGCAAATATAATAATAATGATTAGTATATCATTAAATATTCGGATGAATATTTATATCAATGTGAATTTTTTTCATCTTTATGTCAATAATATTCACTTCACACCTTAGCCTGACACTATGAATTTCTTACCCCAAATAATAAAGATGCCAATTTAATATGTAATAACCAATCGGCAGTAATTTAAATAAATGTAAAACATCCCCTTGAGGCCTAATCCTTTCAACTTAAATCATCGGAAATAACAAAACAAAATCGCATCAATAAAGAATAAAATATGCAAAAAATACTATTTTTCATATAAATGTAAACAGTTCATGAACCTACCTGAAAAGGCTCTGTCAGATTAATGAGCATCATGTTTTCGATTAATAATCTGATGTGGTATTAACTACCTATTAACAAAATTTATTTTGGTGATCCTATGAAAAAAACAATTCCTCTTACACTATTTTTACTTTCCTTTGCAGGACTAACCCAAGCTGCGACTGTTGATTACCTTCAGTTACGTAATGGTGTTGCATATCAAATCAATGAAGAGACCCCTTTCACTGGTGAATTTGAGCAAAAATATGATAATGGTCAAAAAGCAGTTGAAGTGACTTATAAAGATGGTAAAGAAAATGGTGTTGCGACTAAATGGTACTACAATGGCCAAAAAAGCAATGAAGCACATTATAAAGATGGAAAAATAGAAGGTTTAGTTACCGAGTGGTATAAAAATGGCCAAAAATCAGAACAATTAACCTTTAAGAATGGTGAACAAGATGGCCCACAAACAGAATGGTATATTAATGGACAAAAACGCCTTGTTGCAAACTATAAACAAGGTAAACATAGCGATGGTGTGATGACTGGCTGGTTTGAAAATGGTAAAAAACACCTCGAAGTAACCTATAAAAATGGCAAAGAACTGTCTCGTGAATATTGGACTTTAACCCAATCCTAAACACACTTATCCGACTCAACTTAAATAACATAAGGTCTAATTACTTTTATTTTTCCACTAGTGTTAGACCTTATCTCAACAATCAAGCACGGCGATCTCCCTAACCAATCAAGATATTTTGAACATCCATAACGTCCTCAATAATGAAACGATATAATCTTACCTATTTTTATCATAATAAGGTTACACTCGCGATATCTACTACGTAATGGTATTTGTACCGCACACCTTGAAAAGAGAGCGCTCATGATAAAATGTATGTTATTACAAACGGATCAGCAAACCATATACGGTGATGAATCACTAATAGAAAGCTGGCAATCACAGCCTGATGCATATTTATGGATAGATATTGACTCCCATGACCTTGAACAAGAAGCACGATTACTAAAACAACTTAACTGCCATTCATTATCTATAAAAGATGTCCAACGCGAACGACATCCTCCAAAAATAGAATTGTTTGACGATTATATTTTCATGCTCTATCGCGGCGTACACTCTTCAAAAGAAGACTTACTATTTGATCACCTACAAATTGGTATGTTTGTTGGTAAAAAAGTGCTTATTACCCGTCATAATCGACCATCCATTTCCATTGACCAACTATTTAAAATTGAAGGCGAAAAATACCTAAAAAAAAGCCCTATTACCTTAGCACTCAGAATTTTTCACTTTAGTTGTGGCATTTACTTGCAAAACTTATTTGAATTTGAAGAAAAACTAGAAGCACTTGAAGATGATTTTCAATCCGGCGGTGACGATAAAATGATGCAAGAAATCACTCTTTATCAATCTCGTTTGACCAAATTAAAACGAACCTTTAATTATCACTGTAATATTGGTTCCGAATTAAAAATTTTAGTAGAAGACGACACCGAGCTTATCACGCCACTCGAACTCCATACGGTTATCGATGTGCATGAACGTATTGAGCGGCTATTAAGTTTATCGCAAATGCATTACGATATCTGTAGCGATCTAATAAACGGCTATTTATCGATCACTTCTCATCAACTTAATGAAACCATGCGTATACTCACGGTCATCACGGCTATTTTTATCCCGCTAGGCTTTCTCGCAGGTCTTTACGGAATGAATTTTGAATATATTCCAGAGCTCAAAGCACATTATGGTTATTTCTATTTAATTGGATTAATGGCGATTATCTCGATTAGTTTAATCTACTTCTTTAAGAAAAAACGCTGGCTTTAATTATGCTAAAACGTGTATTACTTCTAGGAATAAAGTCATTTATACCCGTTACCAATCAAGATGCGTTTATCAGTCACTAGCTCGGATACCAAGGCAAGGCGTAACATGATGACCTTTCGAGCGATTAACTGCGTTAATCCTCTATCGGTAGATGTAAAAACAAGACTTTACATCTTTAATGGCTAGCCCTTATCGAATGTTATAACGCAGTATTGGTGTTCAAGCTAGTGACCCGCAGGGCAAGACGAGAGGCAAACATCTTCGTTGTTATAAAGTCTCGATTTAACCCGTTAGATCTTTACCTTTATGCCTAGAATCTGCTCACCTCTCGTCTTGCTGATTTCTGCATCTTGAATGGTAACGGGTATACCATTCAATTTTAATTACTGTTGGCCGGTAAGTTGGTTTTGTAAATACAGAACAAAAGCTTTTAATCGGCTGGGAATAAATTTAGATTGAGGATACTGCGCAATAATATTGCCCTGATAACTTCCCCCTACTTGCCAATCCGGTAATAATAAAACAAGGCGCTTAGATTCAATATAAGGTGTCACCATAAAATCAGGAAAAAGTGCTAAACCAATATCTTGCAAAACTGCCTCTCTCCTAATCTCGCTATGATTAACGGTTAATGAACCTTGTATATTCATTTTCAGCACTCGTTTATCTTTACTAAATAACCACTCTTTGTCTCGTGGAAACTCCCCAAGACTAATGCAATTATGTTCAACAAGTTGATTAGGATGTTCCGGGGTGCCATGGTTTTTTAAATATTGCGGACTGCCACAGAGTAGTTGTTTGCAAACACCTAAATGCTTAGACACAAGCCCTTCCACAGGGTTATCTGTTATATGAATAACGACATCGATTTCATTACCAACGGGATCGATAAAATGATCGGCAACTTTAAGTTGAAAAGTCACTTTAGGGTACATTTTAGCAAAGCTTAATAGATGAGGCATAAGCATTCGCCTAGCAAGCGCTTTAGGAGCAGCAACTCGTAATGTACCAGATATTTCACTGTTGTTTGATTGCGCTGCAGAGACGGCCATTTTTGCAGACGATAACATATCACGCGATAATAAGAAAACCTCTTCTCCAATGGAAGTTAACCGCATTTTTCGCGTTGTTCTTTCCAATAACTTTTGATTAACCGCTTGCTCTAACCGTGCAACGCTTCGGCTCACAGAGGAAGGAGAAAGTCCCAGTGATGTAGCTGCCTTAGAAAAGGTACCTGCTTCAACAATTTTCACAAATACAGCCATTTCAGCCAACAAAGGTATTAGTTTATTCGTGTCCATGATGCAATTATCTATCCCATTTCAGACTATTGTTTCACTTAAGTTAATCGTTAATACTCTCAATGTCAAAATAGAGAAGGGGAATACGATGGCACTATTAACAACTGCACCGACCATAAACGTAAAATGGCCAATCACAGAAATCATGTTAGTAATGGTCGCCATCTTTTGGGGAACGAGTTATGGGTTAACCAAGGAAAGCCTATTTTTTACCAGTATTTTGCTCTTTATTACTATCCGTTTCTCACTCACATTTCTCTGCATGATACCCATTGTAGTCCGCGACTTTCGCCGAGGTTTAAATAAGGATTGGAAAGTTGCACTACCAAGTGGACTGATTTTATCCAGTATTTTTCTTTGCGAAGTTTATGGCGTTTCAGAAACAACAGCATCCAAAGCGGCTTTCTTAATTAGCCTATCAGTAATATTAACCGCCTTTGCTGAGCCTATTATTAATAGGGTATCAATTCCTTCTTCGTTATTAATGTTGGCCTTCTGTTCTATCCCCGGTGTCTATTTACTGACGAACCCGACAAGCTCAACATTTTCACTTAATACTGGCGACTATTTTATTTTACTTGCCGCTGCATTACGTGCCGTTTTAGTCACGGCAACCAAACGTTTATCTGAAGGAAAATCGATCACCACATCAACCTTGACCGCGATTCAATCATTCGTTGTTGCATTCAGTGCCATGCTTTTATGTTTAATCACTCAACCACTAGAAACAATCACTTTACCTGTAGAGCCACAGTTTTGGTTAACAATGGCTTATCTCATTCTATTTTGTACTTTATTCGCATTCTATATACAGAACTATGCAATTCGCCGTCTATCACCAACAAAAGTATCTTTATTAATGGGTAGCGAACCATTATTTGGCGCTATCTTTGCAATTATTTGGCTTAATGAAGCGCTCACCATTACCCAAATATTAGGTGCAGCTTTAATTTTCACAAGTGTATTAATTACATCAATAAATGCCAATAAATAACGACTCAAATTGCTAGTTTATCTCTCTTTAGCGAGCAACCTTCGCATGCAAATACAAATAACTCGCGCAATTTACATTATGTCATCCCTCTGTCATCTGAGCTCATTAACCTATTATCTAGGAGGTACCATATGATTTCAGTTGAAACGGTTTTATCCAACAATATCCCTATCTTGGAAGAGCGACCTTATATTCGTAAACGTCTGCTCCCCTTACTAAGACAATTATTACATGAACGAGAATTTAAGCACTTTGAACAAAACTATCCACACCTTCAAGGGTTTGATTTTCTAGAACAAGCCCTCGAATATTTTGACTTTAGTTACAGCGTACGTAGCCGTGATCGTATTCGAATTCCGGCAAAAGGTCGCGTGGTTATTGTCGCTAATCACCCTATTGGCAGTTTAGATGGCTTAGCACTATTAAAAATGGTGGGTGAAATTCGTCGCGATGTAAAAGTCGTTGCAAATGCAGTGTTAATGGCAGTCAAACCACTAAATGCGTTATTATTGCCCGTTGATAATATGAATAACCGTACCTCTCGCCATAGTATCAAAGCGATTGAAGCACACCTTGAAAATGATGCGGCATTGGTCATTTTTCCTGCCGGTGAGGTGTCTCGAATTAGCCCAATGGGAGTAAGAGACACGCACTGGAGAAATAGCTTCTTACGCTTCGCAACCAAAACCAAAGCACCAATTGTTCCTATCTTTGTCGATGCCCGAAATTCATGGTTCTTTTATAGTTTATCCTTAGTCGCAAAACCCTTATCCACACTGTGGTTAGTAAGAGAAATGTTTAAGCAAACTCGCTGCGATATTCCAATTCGAATAGGGAAAGCCATCCCCTTTGACTGTTACGACAGCCTCCCCCTTGATTTAAACGGCAAAGCAAAACTATTCCGCAAACATGTTTATAAACTGGCCAAAAACCGTGGTATTCCAGCATTAGAAAGTAGTTTTGAAAATATAGCTTACTCTGAGCCTCGACAACTTCTTCGTGAGGAGATAAGGGCCTGTGAGCTACTGGGTAGTACGTCTGATGATATGTCTATCTATTTGTACAATAACAATGGAGACTCTGTTGTTATGCGTGAAATTGCTCGACTGAGAGAAGTTAGCTTTCGCGCAGTTGGAGAAGGTTCGGGTAAACGCAGGGATAGAGATCGCTACGATAGTTATTACGATCATATTGTGCTCTGGGATGATAAAAAACTAGCCATTGTCGGTGCCTATCGTTTAGTGAAAACCAAACAGATCATTGAAGAAAAAGGCATAGAAGCCTTATATACTAATACGCTTTTCGAATATCAACTGAGTGCAAAACCCTATCTCGAAAAAGGTGTGGAACTGGGTCGTAGCTTTGTGCAACCAGAATATTGGGGGACACGTAGCTTAAATTACTTATGGTATGGGATTGGTGCTTATCTTAAACGCTTTCCCGAAGTGCATTACCTAATCGGCCCGGTTAGTTTAAGTAATGCTTACCCTTCGGCGGCTAAACATGCATTAGTTAACTTTTATAAAACCCACTTTAATAGCCCAGCTACCTGGGTAAAAGCAAGGCAACCTTATCACTGCAACGAGCAAAAACTGATTGATAAAGAGCAATCTTACCAGGAAGCCTTTGCCGAACTTAAAGCGAAGATGAAAAGTTTAGGCGTCAGTGTACCCACCTTGTATAAACAATATTCAGAGATCTGCGAACCAGGCGGTGTACAGTTTGTTGATTTTAACATAGATGCTGATTTTGCTGACTGTATTGATGGATTTGTAGCCGTAGATATTAACCAACTCAAACCATCCAAACGTAAACGTTATTTTAATCATCAGAAATGAAAGATAGCGACCTATCAAGGGTCGCTTTCTTTACGCCATTCGTCCTAAGCATTACCTTTAGATTCAATAAATTGATATTGGCTATCTAATTGACTGTAACCCGCTCCGCTTCCCTTATGCACATGGATCTGCGTACTGATACGTTCTTTTAAGGCATCGACATGGGAAATGACTCCAATCAGCTTGCCCGTTGCGTTTAATTTCTCTAAAGCATCAAGTGCAATTTCCAACGTATTAGCATCTAAGGTACCAAATCCTTCGTCGAGAAATAACGATTCTATTTGCGTTTTCTGGCTGGCTAGATTTGATAATGCTAAAGCAAGTCCTAAACTGACCAGAAAGCTTTCACCGCCAGACAGCGTTTTAACGTCTCGAATCGCATTAGCCTGCCACAGATCAATCACCTGTAACGCTAATGGTTCGTCGATATTACGTTGTAATTGATAACGTTGATGTAAGTTATCCATTTCTTTATTGGCCAGATATACCAAGTTATCTAAAGTCATTCCCTGCGCAAATGTTCTAAATTTACTGCCGTCAGCTGCACCGATCAGTTTATTTAACATGGCCCATTGTTCAGCCAATACCTTCTGTTTTTGTTGTTCAATAATCAGTTCAGCTTGTTGTGCTTTCAATCGAGAATCAACATCTAATTTAGATTTTATTTCAATGAATTGATTATTTAATAACTCAAAAGCTGCTTTCTGTTCATCCTGCAGTGTTGATAAGTCCTCTTTTTGCTTATCCGTCACCGCTAACGCCATATGTTCTTCTACATTTTTTTGTGCTGAACTAAAGCGAGTCTGCTCAGTTAACAAATGATCATCAATTTGCTTCCGCTGTTGTGATAATAACGCCAATTGATCTTTAGACAGACGCGCATCAATAAATTGTTTTTCATCGAGAAAGTCACTAGCAGTCAATAAATGAGTGAAGTTATCAAGTAGGCTAGCTTGCTGTTCTTGCAGTTTTTGTTGTTGGTGCTCCTGCTCAAGTAATTGCCCGGATAACCGCTCAACACTAATTTCAACTTGCTGTAACTGTTGTTTTTTATTATTCACTAACAACGCAATTTCACTTTTCTCGGCGTCAATAACGTCTAGCATTTGCTGTTGAGATTGTTCACCAAAATCACTTGTACGTTGTCCCTGCAATTGAGCTAATTTATCTTTATTCTGTTGTAATTGCGTTAAACGCCCTTGTACATCCTTGTGTAAATGTGCGCATTGCTGTTTCTGTAACGCAATAACGTGCTCTAATTTTTCTTTCTTTTCGTGCAGCTCTTTCAGCGTTTTCTCTCTCGCCTGATAGTCTGTTATGTTCTGTTTCTGCTTTGCAATCCATATCTCAGGACCATCAAATAATGCCGTCAATTCTTCTGCGTTGTTCACTAACAATTCAGGTAATTGCTGTATTATTAACTGTTTATTTTCTTGGAACTGAGTATTTAACTGCTGATGCTCAGTTTCAACGCGTTGCAACTCGTGTACAGAAGCTTCTTTTTGCGCCAGTATTTGATTTTCTAGGCCTGAATGTTGGCTAAGTTGTAATGTTAATTGCTGAACTTGCTGCTGTAATGCTGGCAAATTGAGATCTATTTCTTGTAACTGTGTTTGCAAATGCTCAATGTAAATTCGTTTTTCATCAAGCTGCTGAGCAGTACCCTGTAATCCCTGTAACGTTTCCTGTTTATACTGATTTGTAGGATCTTTATGATAATTATCCCATTCCGATATTAACAACTGTTGTTCGGCTTCAAGTTGCTCAATTTGAGCTTGGAAAGTCGAAGCTTGCTTTTGATCTGCAATAATTTGCGATTTAATATTTGCGTAATCTTCTCGCGCTTTATTTAATTGTTGTTCTTTTTTATCCAATGCTAATTTGGTTTCAGGCACGTCTAAAGGTTTATATTCTAAAATAGCGGGATGGTCATAAGAACCACATAAAGGACAAGCTTGGTCTTCTTGTAATAATTTTTTCAAGTCACTTAGTTGTGCAAGAATTTGCTCTTGTTCAAGGGCTTTTTGTAAAACTTCTTTATCAGCTTTATATTCTAGCCCAATATTTTTTGCTGCCACTAATTCACGTTCATTTTGAGTTATATTCTTTTGTAACTCAGTACTAACACGACGTGTTTCGGCCAAACGTTCTGCCGATGCCGCTAATTGACGTGCTAATTCAATCGAACCTTGATTTTTACGCTGTTGCTCATATATATCGGCTAAAACATGGCTAACCTCTGTTACATTAGTAAATGAAGCCTCATTAAGTAGCTTACTTTTGGCATCAATTTGTTGTTGAAAAGCCGATTGCTTTGCTTGTAAATGTTGAGTTATTTCCGTTGTTTGGCGACGATGTTCAACCAATAAACTATCCTGTGCTTTTTGTTTTTCAACTGATTCTTTACTTTCTTGTTGTAATTTATTCAGATGAACCTGCTGTTTTATATATTGAGAAAATTGTTGCTCAATAACAGGTAATGATTGCTGTAAAACTTGAATTGCTTGCTGTTGTTGTAATTCCGCATTAAGTTGATTAAACGCCACCGTTGTATTTTTTTGCGTTATTAGTTCCGCATCTAACGATGCCTGAGCAGCTTGTAATGTGCTTTGTAACGTTGTCAGTTCATTACCTTGTTCACCACATAGCGTATTTAACTGATTAATTGTAATATCTAGGGGTACTAATGTTTCATTTATACGGTGTAATTGCTGTTGTGCATTTTTATCCTGCAACATTTGTTGATTTAGTGCTTTGTCATATTCATTTTTGTTTTTAACTAATTGCTTTGTTAAGGTTTCTTTTGTTTGTTGATTAGTGGTTAACTGTTTAATCCCCTGCGCTAATTGTTGCTTGTTAGCGGCTAACTCCTGATAAGCAGGCTCTAACTCTCTGGCTTTTTCTGCCCATTCAATCGCAATCAAATTATTTGCAAAATTTTGTTTATCCAATTCACAGGCTTGCACTACTTTTAATTGCGACGCCAATTTACCGTTTAACTCTTCCGCTTTATTCAACCATAACAACGCAGCTTCAGTGCTTTTTAAGTTTATTTCAGCTTGTTGCTTGTTCGTTTCGAGGGTAGTTAATTGCTCACGTAATTCACTGACAGCGAGTTCAGATAGCACATCCATACTCTCTACTTGCTTCATCAGTAAGGTTAACTCGGCTTGAACTTCTTTATTGCGTTCGAAAATATGGCGGCTAATATCACAGTAAATCTCAGTGCCAGTAAGCTCTTCTAGTAATTCGGCACGCTCTTTAGAATTAGCATTTAAAAAAGCAGCAAAACCGCCCTGAGCAAGTAACATAGATTTAGTAAAACGAGAAAAATCTAAGCCTGTTAACTCTGTAACTAACCTTAAAACTTCACTGCTTTTAGTTGATAAGGTCTCACCATTTATTTCAGCTAACTCACAGGATGGAGCTTGTAACTTACCTTCAGGACTCTTCCTCGCTCTTTTTTGTGCCCAGTGAACGCGATAGCCTTTACCATTAACGCTAAATTCAACTTCCGATAAACAATCAGCAGTACCGCGCGTCATTAATTCATTTTTACTTTGCGTAATCCTATCTAATCGCGGTGTCTGCTGGTATAGCGCTAGGCATATCGCATCTAAAATTGTGCTTTTGCCTGCGCCAGTTTGTCCGGTAATCACAAATAGGCCATTTTCTGAAAACTCGGGTGTTTCAAAATCTATTTTCCAATCACCTTTCAATGAATTTAAGTTTTTGAATTTAAGCGATAGTATTTTCATGCTTTATCCTCCAACGCTTCACAAACTTGAACAAATAGCGCTTTTAACTCCGTTTGTTGTTGTTCACTTAAATTATCTTCACATTTTAACCGATGCTGAAAAAGATCTACTGGCGTTAGATCATCCAAGGTGGTGCTATCGGTTTCTTGCCATTGGCTATTTTCATTCAGTTTTGGACTACTAATTTTTAATATTTCAATATTAGTCCCTTCAACCAGACTATTAAGCTGGCTTTGGACATCGGATACATAAAAGGATTGATTCAATTTAATTTCTAACCACATACTCTGCTGTTTTTTTTCAGACGCCAATGTTTTGAGCTGTTCACTCACTTCCTCTAAACTTCCCTTGATAACTTGAAGGTCTTGGAAGCGTGGAATGACAATCGGCGTCACTTTCACCTCACCTTGTTCAAGAAAATCAACAATCATAACCTGCTTATCATGTTTTGTTTCTGCAAAACTCAATGGGATTGGTGATCCGGAATAACGAATGACATCACTTTTCTGAACTTTTTGGCTACGGTGTAAATGGCCTAACGCAATATAATCAAATGCGGGAAATAATGATGCAGGGAACGCGCTTAATGTACCGATATAAATATCACGTTCAGACTCAGACACACTGCAGCCGACACTAGTCAAATGACCCGTTGCAATAATAGGCAATGTTTTTTCTTGGCACTGTAGTTGTGCAATTTGGTAAATATCAGTGTATATTTTTTCAATTCCCCGTTGCAAATTTTGTTGTTTCCTTTCAGCCGATAATCCGGCCTCACTGCCCATGACATCACCGGCACGTAGAAAAGGTAATGCACAAACAATCGCCGCGTCCTGTTTATCCTTATCTTTTAATGTAACAATATGTTCACTTAACTCATCATTCAGCCCAGCTAAAACAGAAACATTTAATGCATTTAATAAACTTTTACTTTCATTAAGCACAGCAACACTATCGTGATTGCCTGAAACAATAATCAGTTGATTACACCCAGAATCCTGCAGTTTAACAATAAAGTCGCTGTACAGCTTTCTTGCATAGGAAGGTGGAGCACTGCTATCAAAGATATCGCCAGCAACGATCACCGCGTCAATTTGCTGTTCTTTTATAAGTGCCACAAGCCAATTTAAAAACGATAAATGCTCAGCTTCTCGTGTTTTCATCATAAAATATTGGCCAAGATGCCAATCAGATGTATGCAATATCTTCATTGTTCACTCTCATTAGTAATATCTATTTTAGTTTACCTATTTCATTGATAGAAAACTGCTTTTAGCAGATAAATTAAAAGGTAAATTGAAGCGATTTAGTCTTTATTCAAACTTACTGATTAAGAACTTAAATAGTTTTATTATTTTTTTACAGCAAAACAGTTCATATTTGTTTAAAATAAAGTCGATATGCGCAGCATTTAGGCGAAAGGCATAAAAATTACTTTTTTTAATAAAAAATAGTTGACGACAATCACCGATATCAGCATAATGCGCACCATCGAAACGACGGGCTGTTTACAAAACGAAGTTTAGATTACAAAGTAAATACATGGCTACATAGCTCAGCTGGTTAGAGCACATCACTCATAATGATGGGGTCCCAAGTTCAAATCTCGGTGTAGCCACCATTTACTTACAATTACGTGCGGAAGTGGCGGAATTGGTAGACGCGCTAGATTTAGGTTCTAGTATCGTAAGGTGTGAGAGTTCAAGTCTCTCTTTCCGCACCATTCTTTCTTAGAGAAAGAATTACCATAGAGCATTAACTCTTAAAAATTATATTTGGGATATCGCCAAGCGGTAAGGCACCGGGTTTTGATCTCGGCATTCAGAGGTTCAAATCCTCTTATCCCAGCCACATTCTCTGATTTGTTTTTTAACAAATGAGTATCTTGAAGAAGACTAAACTTATAACTGGGATATCGCGATTCGGTAAGCACTGAATATTTTGTGATTTCGGCATTTAGAATGCAGCCAGAAAAAGAGAAACAATCTCTTAAAAATAACAACTGGGATATCGCCATTCGGTAAGCACTGAATATTTTGTGATTTCAGCATTTAGAATGCACCCAGAAAAAGAGAAACAATCTCTTAAAAATAACAACTGGGATATCGCCAAGCGGTAAGGCACCGGGTTTTGATCTCGGCATTCAGAGGTTCAAATCCTCTTATCCCAGCCACATTTTTGCGGAAGTGGCGGAATTGGTAGACGCGCTAGATTTAGGTTCTAGTATCGTAAGGTGTGAGAGTTCAAGTCTCTCCTTCCGCACCATTCTTTCCTTAGAGAAAGAAATAAAACAACCAGCTTATTGCTGGTTTTTTTATACCTGAAATTTAACAAATGGAGCTCAGCCCGGATTTAGATTCAACTATTTTTCTATTTCTTAATTTAAAGCATTAGTAACCCACTAGAATTAGGTTCAACTATTCCCAAAGAAAGCGCAAGGCGTGAGAGTTCAAATATCTCCTTCCGCACCATTCTTTCTTCGAGAAAGAAATAAAACAACCAGCTTATTGCTGGTTTTTTATACCTAAAATTTATAAATTAATATCCACTTAACATTATTCTATACAGGGTATTAATACTAATCGTCATAATTAACATCAACTTTCACCCGCAGATTCAACTCTGAAGTGCATAACCACTAAGCAGCTATAGCTGCCATGTGTTCAGCCATTAATTTGGCTGGTAGTTTGTAATTTAGCTTTTTCCTTGGTCTATCATTCAGTTGCACTATTACATCTTCAACTTCTGATTGCGATACTTTTTTAAAGTCTGTTGCTTTTGGCCAGTATTGTCGTAATAACCCATTCGTGTTTTCATTCAAACCTCGTTGCCACGAACAATAAGGATCTGCAAAATAAACACCACAGTCTAAGTATTCACTCATCATTTCATGGTAAGCAAACTCTTTACCATTATCTGCTGTGATCGTATGTACGGCTTTTTTATAAGGTTGTAATAAAGCAATCGTCGCAGCGGTGACTGATTTAGCTGATTTGTCGTCAACACGCATAGAGACTGTAAAGCTAGTTTTCCGCTCAACGATAGTCACTAATGCACCACTGTGGCCTTTACCGATGACTAAATCTATTTCCCAATCCCCAATTCTGCTTTTATTATCAATAACCGTTGGGCGTTCATCAATGCTGACTCGGTTTTTGATAAAGCCGCGACCTGCCTGTTTATCCTTACTACGGGATTGGTAAGCCTTGCCTTTTCTACGCAGATGTTGAAATAATTGACCACCACGTTTCTTATCAGCCCAAACATGTAGATAAATTGTTTCATGGCTAATTAGAATGCGGTGTACTTCTTTTAACCAGCCTGATATTTGCTCAGGACTCCATTTCATATAAATCTTTGAATCAATTAATGCAATGAGGTTACTCGTCATTTTAATGGCCTTACGTGAATGTAAGCGGCGCTCCTGAGCAAGGGATTGGGCTTGTTTAATGCGATAACCTCGCTTTCCTGTATTACGAGAAAGCTCTCGACTGATAGTTGATTGACTCACTTTTAATTGCAGTGCAATTTTATTTTGGCTTATTCCTATTTTCTTTAATGCATAAATCTGGCATCTTAGCTCATAGGTCAGTTGATTATATGTTTTCATTGTTGCATCTCTTGCCGGAGAAAAGCGATTAGCATATATTCAGCTGACCACTTTTTCTACCTATTCAAGTTATGCACTTACTATTTGAATCTAAGACCTATAAATCCCCTATTTTCCGGCGCAAAATTCAGTTCACATATTGAATACAAATGATGTAAATTCAAAGAATCTTCTACAAACAAAATATACACCCCGTTAATTCCTATTTTTTATACTTAAAATTAATCCAATAACGCATCTATTTATCGCTTATTCTTTTAGTATTATTTCGCTATTGTTTGAACTGTTGTATCAGTATCTATATGATTAACGAATTTTTATCCCGTATAAATCGGAGAGGACTATGATTAAAATCAATAAGTCTATAACGGCAAGTTTTGATGTTGATCCCCAATGTGGTTTTACTTTTATCTGTCCTGATGAATTACCAATTCACGAAGGTGATCAGATAGCTGATGAACTCAATGCGCAGGCACAATTTACTTGTTATCGATTAGTCAGCAAAGATTGTCATCCAACGTCAGCACCATGGATTGCAAACACACCACAAGAAGTCATGACACCGGTTGAAGGTGAACACCCCAATCTCGATATAAAATGGCCTGCACATTGTGTTATCGGCACAAAAGGAAATGAATTAATTCCAGGATTACCCGATGAAGCAAGTTATGATTTAGTCATTGAAAAAGGGACCGATCCTCTCAAACATCCCTACGGTGCTTGTTTTCATGATCTTGCTGAAAAAGAAAGCACGGGGGCCATTGAGTGGTTACAGAACAAAAAAATAAAAACAATCATCGTAGGCGGACTCGCTACAGATTACTGTGTAAAAACAACCGTATTACAACTTTGCCGCGCAGGATTTAAGGTCATAATAAACCTTGCAGCATGCCGTGGCGTTGCACCAGAGACAACTCAAAAAGCCTGCCAAGAACTAACTGCAGCAGGTGCTGAATTAATAACCAATAATAACGAATTGGAATTACTATGAAAGTTAAAGCTTGGCTAATTGATAGCTTAATGGATACTGATTTTTACAAAATAACCATGCTACAGGCATATTATCACTCAGCTGAATTTCGTACTGTCGATGTTGAATGGAAATTTACTTGCCGCAACCGAAATGGTTTAAATTTAACGCCATTAATTCCAGAAATACAGCGTCAACTTAAACATATCTGTACACTTCATTTCACTGATCAAGAACTTGAATATCTCGGTGAACTTCCCTATATCACACCTGACTTTATTGAATTTCTACGTATTTTTAGATTGAATATGCGCTATGTAAAACTAGAACCCAAGGGCGAAGATCTTAATTTACGTTTTCATGGGCCACTCGTTCACGTCACACTGTTTGAAATATATACCCTAGCCATTATCAGTGAACTGCATACCGAACTAAATTGCGATGGTTTTGATATCGCATTAGCACGTGAAAAATTAACCTCTAAAATTGCATTAATCAAAGATGATAAAGAGCTTTCTAACTTACATTTCGCTGACTTTGGTACACGCAGAAGAGCAACAAAAGCATGGCAAAAAGAAGTATTAGAAACCGTTCATCAACAATTACCACGCTGCTTTTCTGGGACCAGTAACTTACACTTTGCCCACACATTAGGGTTACCGCCTATTGGAACAATGGCCCATGAATGGTTTCAAAGCTGGCAAGCTGTTACACGTTTAGTCGATGCACAAAAAGCCGCACTTGAAGGTTGGGTTCAAGAATATCGTGGCCGTTTGGGTATTACCGTAACAGATTGTTATTCCATGGACTCTTTTATCCGCGATTTTTCAGACCCTTACTTTGGTAAACTTTATGACGGTTTACGTCACGATAGTGGCTGTCCATTTGAGTGGGGAGAAAAAGCCATAAAGATGTATCAAGATATGAATATTGACCCGCTAAGCAAAACATTAATATTCAGCGATTCATTAAATTTCCCGCGCATGCTTGAAATTTGGAAGCGTTTTAATAAACGCATCAAAATATCCTTCGGCATCGGCACTAATCTAATGAATGATGTGGGGAATGTTCCTTTAAACATTGTGATTAAAATGGTATCTGCCAATGGCCGTCCTGTTGCTAAAATATCCGATGAGCCAGGTAAAAGCATGTGCGAAGACCTAAGCTATTTACAATATTTAGCAACATTGTATGGCATTGACCCAAGCACCGTTAAAATATCAGAATAAATAACGATTATGATCATTAATAAAAATTGGCGAATATTAACCGTTGGCGATGGTGACTTATCGTTTTCCGATGCATTGATAAAACACCATGCTCCCGCTTCCTTAACGGCAACCGTGTATGATTCATTAGCCACTCTATCGGATAAATATAATGATCATTTTTACCAATCATTAAAAAAACAAAATGTGCAGGTTCTCTTTGAATTTGATATTTGTAATGAAAGCAGTTGGAAAAATTTAACCAAACAGAGTTTCGACGTGGTTATTTTTCAATTTCCATTACTCCCTGCCTTTAAATCATTTAACGAATTTCAGCAAAAGTGCTCAACGGTTAATACTAATACGCTTAATCGTCGATTATTACGCCAATTCTTACTTAATTCATCTAATCATTTCCTTGATCCCAATGGACAACAGCTCTGTTACATCACTTCTAAAGATGTCGCTCCTTATCGTCAATGGAATATTGAAAACTCACTTCATCTTTATACCGATATTAACTATCTGGGCTCCACTCCCTTCGATATAAACCAGTTTCCCGGTTATCAAGTGCGAAATGTCGATCGCGATAAGCATGTAAAAGATACCAATGGTATAACCTACGTATGGAGTAAACGACAACAGCATCCAATGAAAGAAAAACTACAACAGCCGAAATATCAAGGTGATAATTACTGTACAGCTTGTCGAACAGGCCCTTTTACAGCCGAAAAAGATGAGATAAAACATCAACATTCCAATCGACATCTACAAATGATGAAATTCGAACAATTATGGATGGAAGAGTTAAAAAGAAAGTAACATCAAGATGCAAGGTAATCATCTTGATGTTCTTATTATAATGGCTAATCAATGTACATTGTTAATACTAGCGGGCACAAAGAGCATTAAACTAATTCCAATAACTCTCTATTTAATTAACGGCGTTGGTATTAAACATCGGTTGGCCCGCTTTATCCTTATCTGACCAAAAATTCAGATTAAACTGGGCATCGTCACTTAACTCAATTCGATGCCAATATTGCGGCGGACTAGTTGCAAACTGTCCCGCTTTAATAACCACTTTTACTTCTGGTTCCGTTGCTTCACTATCTGCGAAACCATAATACGTAACCACACCTTCCATTACACACAACTGGCCAAAAACACCTTCTGCTGTATTATGATGTGTTAACAGTGCTTGAGGCACAGTCTTTGTGGTAAAAAAGGGTGTTGAACGTTGAATTTTCCAATCAACAGGAATACGTTGATGACTCATCATGTTTCTCCTATTTTAACTATATTTTCGATTTAATTTAATATTGATACATTTCTTCCGGTTATCAATCAGGATGTATTAACAGAGCCCTGTTTTTTTACACCTTGAACAACAATGGGTATATCTTAAAGCGTGGCCGGTAATCCCCTAAGCAATGGAAAAGCATGCTTCATATGCCCTTCTGCTACGGTAAATCCAACCAAATTTTTACTATCATCGTAAGCTTTGACTGAGCAGCCTTGCGAGTCTATATCGACTTTCCAAGATGTTGCTCCATTGACATTACTTCCTCCCAATTGAATAGGCATATGCGGTGTTTTCACTTTCACTAACATTGCAGGTAACTTTAAGTCTGTTGGTTGCCCTAATAAGGTTTTAGCCAATGCATTTGCACTTAACATAATAGGTTGTAGATATGACATAACAGTGCCATTTATCTCTACACAATCGCCCAATCCATACACATTATTAACCGAAGTCTGTAACTGAGAGTTGACCACGATGCCTTTATTTACTGTAATACCGGATTTTTTTGCTAATGCTATATTTGCTTTTAAACCAGCAGCAGAAATAACACAATCAACATACTGTTGTTTACCTGAACTAAGCGTAACTAAAATACCTGTTTCACAATTCTCTAAGGCAGTCACCGTTGTTTTTAATTCGAACATGACTCCCAATTCAACCATTTTATGACGCAACTGATACGCAACATAATCTGGAAGCATACTTGCTATCACTTCCATGCTCGGATCAACCACTAAAACTTGTTTGCCACTACTCATTAAATCCATGGCAATCTCCGTACCAATAAGCCCTGCACCGATAATCAATACACGCTTAGCATCTTGTATTTGTGGGTGCGCGACTTCAAATTCTCGTAAGCTATTTAAGGTCAATACCTTTTTAGTTGCATCCCCTAACATCGGAGGAATAAAGGCATGTGCCCCTGTTGCTAAAACCAGTTTTGAATAAGGATAAGCAATACCTTCAACTGAAATTTCTTGATTATCACAATCAATGCTTTCAACTAGCGAAAATGGATGTAAATCGATATTATTAACGGTTGCAAACGCTTCTCCTGACATACGGATCAAATCTTGACTATTTTGCTGATTCGTAAACACGTGGCTTAAATCTGGTTTATTATAGTCATGGCCCTCATCAAGGGTAAAAACAGAAATTGCAATATTTTGGTCGGTACGCCTGATTGTTTTAATTAATTGGTAGGCACCGAAACCACTACCAATAATGACAATGGGCGCGCTCATGATGCTTTACTCTGTGCTACAGGAATAAAAACGTCCTTTCCTAGTCCACATTCAGGACAAAGAAAAAATTCAGGGACTTCATTCCACGGCGTTCCCGGTGCAACATCTTGATTAGGCTCACCAAGAACAGGTTCATAAACCCAATTGCACACGGTACATAACATATTTTGATCTTCTGCAACTTGGGTCGTTTCAATGGCAGACGTTGCCGCGACAGGCTCAGTACTATTAACGGAGGATGCTACTTTACCATTCTGTGCCACTGATTTAGTCGTAATAGATTGAATATTACTAATATCATGCAATGCCCATTTTTTTGCAATTTCTCGACCATGCTCACGGCATTCGTTCATCGCTTTTCCATCAGGTCGCCATTTTGTTTTTAAACTAACAACCGTTTCAAAACCAGCATCCATTAAGCGTGTATTAATTCGGTCAACCGCCCCACCGTTCCAACCATAACTACCAAATGCACCTGCTTTTTTTGCTTTAAAACGCAATCCAGTTATTTCTTCTAACATCGCAGCTATCTGAGGCATCATGACATTATTCATGCTTGGAGAGCCGACTAATATGCCCTTTGAACGGAAAACATGAGATAAAATTTCGTTTTTGTCCTGACGAGAAACATTGAATACTTTCACTGCAACAACAGGATCAATATCATGTATTCCCTGTGCAATAGCATCCGCCATCATGCGTGTATTATTCGACATAGAATCATAAAAAATAGTAATTCTATCTTCTTGATAATTATCAGCCCACTCTAAATATTGATGAATAATTTGGGTCGGATCATCACGCCAAATAACGCCATGGGCAGTTGCGATCATATCAACCGGTAAATTAAAACTAAGTACCTCTTTAATTTTAGCCGTTACAAGTGCACTAAAAGGCGTCAATATATTTGCGTAATAACGTAAACACTGTTCTTTTAATTCATGTTGGTCGACTTCATCATTAAATAAATGTTCATCACAATAATGTTGACCAAATGCATCATTACTAAACAACACTGCATCATTGGTAAGGTAAGTCATCATGCTATCTGGCCAATGTAACATAGGAGTTTCTACAAAAACTAACTGCTTGCCATTACCAATATCAAGTGTGTCACCGGTTTTTACAATATTAAAGTGCCATTCTGAATGATGGTGCTGGCCGGTAATTGAATCAATTGCATTTTCTGTACAGTAAATAGGCGTATTAGGGATTTTAGCCATCAATGCTGGCAAGGCACCGGAATGATCTTCTTCGGCGTGATTAATGACAATATAATCTATTATATTAAGGTCAATATCTGCTTCTAGGTTTTGAACAAATTGCAAGCTGAAGCGATGATCAACAGTATCAATTAATACATTTTTTTCTTCACGAATTAAATAACTATTATAACTCGTCCCCTTAGTTAATTTAAATTCCATGCCATGAAAATTTTCAACTTCCCAATCACGTTGTCCAACCCAATGAATATTGTTTTTAATATGAATAGTCATACTTGTTCCTATAAAATGATAAAAATAATTAAAAGTTATTATCTCTATAGCAAACTACGAGCCAAAAATTAAATGATTGATTACAAAGGACAAATAAACAAACCCAGATAGTAAATGTCATTTAGACACTATATTTTTATTGTTATTTAAACACCGAGAGTGTCATAATAACAATTATAAATTCAAAACGAAGCCATCGTTAATATGAACAGCAAATATAAAGCATTCACACAATTAGCCATCGACCTAACCACCAGTGTTTCAGGCCAAGATCGATTTGAACAACTCCTTTTTACTATCCGTAATTTATTCAATTGTGATGCCTCTGCATTATTGGCTTTCCAACATCAACAGTTCGCCCCACTAGCGATTGATGGTCTTTATGATGATGTTTTAGGTCGACGCTTTAATATTCAAGAACACCCAAGATTAGAAGCAATTGCACGGGCGGGCGATGTCGTTCGTTTCCCTTCAGATAGTCAATTACCCGACCCCTACGATGGGCTAATTCCAAACCATGAAGGCGAATTGAATATTCATTCCTGTATCGGCTTACCACTACTTGCCAATAACCACCTTATTGGCGCACTAACCATTGATGCATTCAACCCAGAACAATTTGAACAGTTTAGCGATGATGATCTACGTATTATTAGTGCGCTTGTGGCGGCGAGCCTTCATACTTCGTTATTAATGGAAAAACTCGAAAATCAGGTGGGTATTTTTAACCATGAAGAAAACCTCGATTCTCTTGTTTACCAGCCAACCGAAATGATCGGACAATCTCAAGGGATTATCGAATTACAATCGCATATTAGTGCCGTTGCAGATACTGATTTATCTGTTTTAATCACTGGTGAAACAGGGGTGGGTAAAGAATTAGTCGCCTCGGCACTTCATAAACAATCAGCACGTAGTGAAAATAATTTAATCTATTTGAACTGTGCAGCGTTGCCTGAATCTGTGGCTGAAAGTGAATTATTTGGTCATGTCAAAGGCGCATTTACAGGTGCAATTAGTGATCGCAAGGGTAAGTTTGAACTGGCCAATAACAGCACACTCTTCTTAGATGAAGTCGGCGAATTGCCACTCTCATTGCAAGCAAAATTATTACGCGCCCTGCAATACGGTGATATCCAACGTGTTGGTGATGAAAAAAGTTTAAAAGTGAATACGCGTATCGTTGCTGCGACAAATAGAGCATTACATGAAGAGGTCAAAGCAGGACGATTTCGTGCTGACCTGTATCATCGCTTAAACGTATTTCCAGTACACGTTCCACCATTACGTGAGCGAGATAATGATGTTGTCTTATTATCGGGATTCTTTGCCGAGCGCTGCCGCGCAAAATTAGGCTTTGATAATATTAGTATAGAACCAGAAGCGATCGGGCTTATTCAACATTATGACTGGCCTGGCAATGTCCGAGAATTAGAACATGCAATCAACCGTGCAGCCGTCATTGCTAAATCACAGGCAATTGACTCCTTTCTTCTTTTACAAAAAAAACATTTTCAGCTCAATATTGATGATTCTCAAACACAATCACCCACACTATCATCTAATGAACCCACTTCAACCATTAAAACAGGGTTACGAGAAGCCACGGATAAATTTCAATCGGGTGTTATTCAACAAGCTTATAAAGAAAATGGCAATAATTGGGCGACAACGGCAAAACGCCTAAAACTTGATCCAGGCAATCTCCACCGATTAGCTAAGCGACTTAACCTTAAGTAAAGTATAATTGTCTTTCACCTTTAAGATATTCATATTACGTGTTGCTGATTTTTACATCTTGAATAGCAATGCGTATAATCACAACTAGGGCATTTATTTTCCATAGGATTTAAACATGCAATCAACATCCAGCCAATCACAGGGATTACTGCTTTTTAAATTGTCACTGCGCCAAGATTTTGCATTAGGCACATTAAAAATACAGGAAATAGTGCCTTACCACCCCTTAACAAAACTGCCCAATGCGGATCCGAATATACTCGGCACGACCAGTATTCGAGGGCAAGTGTTATCGATAATTGATATGGCGGCGGCTGTAGGCTACCCACCAATTACTGAAGAAGAAAAAGAAAACTGCGTTATTATTATTACCGACTGTAGCCGTATGTTTGTCGGTTTTTTAGTTAGAAAAATTGAACGTATTATTGAATGTGATTGGAAGAAAATTGAACCACCACCAAAGTCCTTAGGCAACAAAACCTACATTACAGGGATCACTCATTTTGAAGAACAATTGGTGCAATTATTAGATGTTGAGTTATTGCTTGCACAAATATTTCCCGATGAAGATCAACAAACAGTTGATATTAATGGCATTCAAAAGGGCTTATTACAAAATTCACATATTCTTTTAGTTGATGACTCAGCCGTAGCACGACGCCAACTAGAGACAGCCTTAACCAAAATAGATGTTCCCTTTAAGGTATGTAAAAATGGGAATGATGCATTAGATGTAATGAAAGAATATGCGGCAAAAGATAATCCCATTGATGTCTTAGTGTGCGATATCGAAATGCCCGGAATTGATGGGTATGAATTAACCTTTGAAGTCCGTAGTCTGCCTGAACTCGCTAAGGCATATATTATTTTACATACTTCGCTATCAAGTGAAATTAGTGTCGATCGTGCCAAGCAAGTCGGTGCCGATGACGCATTAACGAAATTTGATGCTTATGAGTTAATTAATGCAATGCTCCGAGGGGCTAAAAAACACCAAACCGAAAGTAATACAAAAAAAGAGAAGACTAAAAAATAATGACATGCTTAACATGCCAATATCACGCTTCAATTAGTTGACGATAACTAATTACCTGATTCCTGCCATTTTGCTTCGCGTAATACAAAGCTTTATCGGCAGCCACTAACCATTGATTTGCAGAACGAATATCGCTGTTATATAAACCACAAACACCAATACTTATCGTTATATGCATATTAATAGCAACGGATTGAAATGGTTGCGTATAACTAATCACTGATTTTTCTATTACTTTACATAGTTTCTCGGCAAGCATCGACGCGCCAATTTCATCACAAGATGGCGTTATAATTAAAAACTCCTCACCACCTAAACGCCCCAAGAAATCCATTTCACGCAGTTCTTTTGATAATAAATCCGATATTCTTTTCAGAGCAAAATCCCCTGCATCATGGCCCCATTGATCGTTTACATTTTTAAAATAATCGATATCTAAAATTAAAATTGCGGAAGGATCTTGATAACGAACATATCGTAGCCATTCACGCTCTAACTGATCCATTAATGCGCGACGATTCGCAAGCTTTGTTAATTCATCGGTTTGAGCTTGTCGTGACAACTTATCTTCTAATTCTTTTTGTGCGCTAATATCTTGAAAGAAGCCAAGTACAGACGTCACCTTGCCTTTTTCAAATTGCGGCGTACCAACAGTGCGTAACCACTTTATTGTTAATTCATTCGATTCAATCAACTTAGCTTGAAAGTCATAACCAACACCATTCCTAATCGCATTTTCAAATAACTCTACGCCTTCCAATCTTTCGGGCAAATCGTAAAAATTTACAATATCCGAAAATAAAATAGTCTCTTTACCAATAATAGAAGTAATAATATGACGGAACCTATCGCTCGTAATTTGAAATTCGCCTTTATTCACATCGTATAAAAATCCAGAAAACGAAGCGATTTCTCCAGCCGTTGTCATAATAGTGCTTAACTGCTCTGAGTATCGTTCAGCCTCTTTTTGCTGTGAAAGATCTTTACCAATAAGTAAGTAACCAGCAATCGTTTTAGACTTGTCTAAAATAGCCGTCACCGACAGTGCAACAGGAAATGTATCTCCATTTTGAGTAACATAAGTCCACTCCTGCTCATCGACGCCCCCATGACACAGTTTAGCAATCAATGATGAAAATCCAGGCGAGATAGAACGGTTTAGTTGCCCTTCTAACACCTTGGTATATTCACAAACCTCTTCTTGTAAATGAAAAATTAAAGGTGTTTGGCAACCGATCACCTCATCACTTGAATACCCTAATAATTTTTCCGCAATATGATTAAAATGGGTAATAGTCCCGTCGGGTTTAGTCGCAATAATCGTAAAATTTGCCGAGTCGAGAATAGTTTCTTGGAGCGCAATGATGTTATCTAAATGAAGTTTTTGTTGGATCGCAACAGATATATCCTGGCAACTCCCGACAAACCAATTCCCCTGTCGCTGGGCAACAAAATGTAGCCAACTATTTTTGTCCTTTAACATCGAAACGGTTATATCTAATTTTTTATTACTTGGTAAAGATAAATACGCTTGTTTTAATAATCCATAATCTTTTTCAGTGAGTATTTGTTGTAAATACGACCAACTCATCGCTTTATTAGTTGGAATCCCCAGTATTTCTTTAAAATTAACAGAACAACTCCACTCTTCATTTTGAAGGTGACATCGAAAACTGCCCATTTTAGCCAGTGTTTCCGCCTTATTTAACTGATGCTCAGTATCAACTTCATGGGTAATATCATAAAAAAGGCCAATATACCCCTCTATTTTACCAAGTGTATTTCTAATTGGAGAAATGGTTGATTCAACCCAAAATACTTCTTTATCTTTTTTCAAATGGCAGATTTTACCCTGCCAAATCTGGCCTTCTTGTAAACGGTGGAATAGATTATTAAATAAATTTGAAGAATTATAGGAACAATCAAAAATACGATAGTTTTGACCAATAACTTCATCAAGGTGATAGCCTGAAAGCGATAAAAAATTATCATTAATTTCGGTGATATTTCCTTCAACATCCATTGACGCAATTAAACTAAATCGGTTTAAACTATTATGTAATGCTTTTAGATTATCGGTTTTTTTATCGAGTTCTTTTGTTGTTCTTCGTAATTCTTTATATTGAGAAATTTTCTCTTCAGCAGCCATGGCGCGACCAAATTGATCAGCAAGAAGAGTCGCAAATAGCACATCATTTTCAGACCATTGAACGGGTTGATTAACCTGCTCACAACAAACAACCCCGACTGTTTTACCATTGATTCGAATCGGTGCATCGAGCATGGAGTAAATATTTAAGACATCCAAATACCCCTGTTTAAATTCAGAAGTCACCGAGTGAGAAGAAGCGTCATCGGCTTTAATTACAATTTCTTTATCAAGCGCAGAAAAATAAATAGGAAATTGTTTTCTATTTATTTCCATCGTTGTATCTTTAATTTGATGGAAATGATCGATCACTAAATGAGATTTCAGCATATCGCGTAGAATATCTTGATATAACCAGATCCCTGCCCGCTTAATTTCTAAACCAGAAATAAGGGCCGTCACAATCAACTCTCCCGCTTCCTCTAATTGCCCACCGTCAATCACAGGATTGGTCATGATTTTATTGATTAATTGATATTGAAGCGGTGTCAAATTAGTCATCCCTAGTATTCATGGAATTAAAGGTTACTTTATCAAAATCCAGTATAACAACTGTGAGCTAATATAAATAAAGGTAATGATAGATAAATAAAATAGAGAATTGAGATAACTTATTAGAAAAATACAGCGATTGAAAAGAATGACAGGAGTAAAATGATATAACCTGTATTTAGCAAATACATTTAACACAATTTTTCCCCGCTTCCTTCGCAAGATACAATCCTTGGTCTGCCATTTTAATTAAATCATGAAATTCTTGCATCCTTTGATTAGTAGAACCAATACCAATACTAATTGAAGACAAAGGTGCTTCATCTACTACCATGATCCGGGAGCTTGTTACTTTTTCGCACAAAATATTAGCAAGATGTTTTACTCCGATATAATTTGTGTTCTCACAAATTACCAAAAATTCATCGCCCCCCAACCGGCAAATAACATCGTCATTATGAATCGATTGTTGGAGTACTAATGTAATTTCAACTAATAATTTATCGCCGACATCATGGCCAAATCTATCATTAATTGTTTTGAAATTATCAATATCAATCATTAAACAGGAAAGTGTTTTTTGCTCTATTTTTGCAACGTTCCATAATTTTTCTAAATGAGACATGGCATAACGGCGATTAGGTAAGTTGGTTAATGCATCGGTAGTAGACAATTTTTTAAGGTGGGCATTCGCATCTTCTAATGCTTTCGTTCGCTCTGCAACTTTTATTTCTAAGGTTTTATTCAACAATGACAACTCTTGGTTACGATCTGATATCTGCCGAAAAAGATTGTTTAATGCACTCAATAACGCCCCCGTCGCATCATTGAAATCATCATTAAATAACACATAAGCCTGCTCGGGAGTATGGCCATTTTTAATCGCATTAATTTGCGCAGTCATATTTTTATCCATTCCAAGGGTATGATAGGCTAGCCAATGCATTAAAAAATTTAAAAACTCTTTTAACGACATGGGATTACTCAACGATATTTCACTATGCATAATCGTTAATTTAGACAAGAACTCTTGATGTACTCGATGATGTTGCATTAAAGATTGTTTAGCAATGCCTTCATTGGCCATCAGCAACTCTTCATCTTTAAAGTGATATTGTGTGTACCGATATAATTCACTAAAAATATTTTCGATTTTATCTTCGGATAAATTATCATCGGAAAGTAGTTCACTGAACTCATTAATCAATTCGACTAAATTGAAGTGTTGTTTATCAACAGTATCAATTCCAGTCATAAATGAGCTGTCCCAAATAAAAGCAGGCATAGTATTCCTTGATTTGTCTATCAGAATAGAAGCATTTCAATATTATACGCTTGGTTAATATATAAACACTAGCGTGTTAATCTGTACTGACTGTTAATTATCATCTTACTTGTTTAGGATCATATTATGACCAACATATTATACTCTTTCCGTCGCTGTCCCTATGCCATCCGTGCCCGTTTAGCTATTTCCTATAGTCAATATCAAGTCCAGCTTCGTGAAGTCGCTTTAAAAGATAAACCTCCCGAAATGCTTGCCATCTCCGCTAAAGGCTCGGTACCGGTTCTACAATTAAGTGATAAACAAATCATCGATGAAAGTCTCGATATTATGATTTGGGCTTTAGAAAAATCTGATCCTGATCATTGGCTAGCGCCCAGCTTAACGGAGATGTTATCGCTTATTGATGAAAATGACTTTGAATTCAAAACTTGGCTCGATAAATACAAATACGCGCCCAACAATACCCCCTCATTAATAGACAGTTACCGTGAAAAAGCAGAGGAGTTTTTATTTATATTAGAACAAAAACTGCTTCATCACCCTTATCTTTTTGGTGAAAAAATAAGTCTTGCAGATATCGCAATCTTTCCCTTTATCCGCCAATTTGCATCGGTAGACTTGAATAATTTTGAAAAAAGTGAATTTTCACGAGTGAAGAAATGGTTAAACCAATTTAAACATTCTGAACTATTTTTATCGGTGATGGACAAATACCCTACTTGGTCAACATCAGGAAAAGCGTATCGGTTCCCTGAGAGTATGACTAAAAAGGAAGATAGTTAATCAATACCGCGAAGAAATAGCTGGATTTTCATTACTTTGTGTTATTATTTCTTATGATAATAGTTATCATTATAAAGAGGTGGCGTGAATGACAAAACAAGTAACGCAATATAATAAATTAGCAAAACTACTTCATTGGAGTTCAGCGTTAATAATTATTGCCATGTTTGCCGTTGGTTGGTGGATGGTTGACCTTGATTACTATAGCCAATGGTATCAACTCGCTCCTCACTGGCATAAGTCAGTCGGATTATGCCTATTTGCCCTGACGATCCTCCGTTTAATTTGGAAGGCAACAACCAAAGCACCAGAGATTGAGGGCACACGAAAAGAAGTAAAAATAGCAAAATCAGTGCATCATTTGCTCTATACACTGCTTTTTTTAGTTTTTATTTCTGGTTATATGATTTCAACTGCCGATGGCCGTGATATTGACGTGTTTAATTGGTTTTCTATTCCTGGTTTTGGTGCTTTTTTTGAAAACCAAGAAGACATTGCCGGTAATATTCACTACTACTTAGCGTTAACCGTGATTGGCCTTGCTTGCTTGCATATTTTAGCGGCAATCAAACATCACGTTGTTAATAAAGATAATACATTAAAGAAAATGCTTTAAATTCATTACTCAATAAAGGTGTACCTATGAAAAAACTACTTTGTTCAGCAGCATTAACAACCATAATGTTATTACCCACACAACTATTTGCAGCCGATTACAAAATTGATACCGATGGTGCACACGCTTCCATTAACTTTAAAGTTAGCCACCTAGGCTACAGCTTTATTCAAGGGCGTTTTAATACATTTGAAGGCACCTTTAGTTTCGATCCGGCAAATATGGAAGCATCTAAAGTACAAGTCACGGTTAATACGCAAAGTTTAGATTCGAACCATGCGGAACGAGATAAACATTTTAAAGGCAGTAAATTTATTGATGCTGGAAAATTCTCTGAAGCAACATTCGTGAGCACCAAAGTATCCCCTATTAACAATGGAAAATTCACGATTACAGGTGATATGACACTTCATGGTGTCACGAAGCAAGTTGATATTAATGCTGCTGTTATTGGCTCTGGTGACGATCCTTGGGGTGGCTACCGAGCTGGTTTCGAAGGCACAACACGATTACAAGTTGCTGATTTTGGTATTCCCGTTGTAGGTGCTTCGAGTTATGTTGACTTAGACATTATTTTTGAAGGTATCCGTCAATAATCGCGAGTTGACATTTTATCCCCTAACTTTCCGTAAGGAACGGTCATTTTCCTCATGTCATAGAAAATGACTGATAAATGCATATTGATTGGGAATAGGGATAATAGCTTATACCAATTGTATTAAATATGTGATCTAAATTTTGCACTGGAAAAATGGTTTAGTTTGAGGCGAAAGTTGATGTAAATGGTTGTTCCCTTTAACGAAACTTTCAACAAAGAAATAAACTATTTTAACCAGCAAAATAGAGCAGCTAATTATTACGATTGGTATTAACCCGAATTGAAGTTAACTAGCTTCGAAGCGTTAACGTAACCAAGACAATACCGTGATCGGTGCTTTCGCCATCACGGTCAAATATCGGATTAATTAAATGCCGATCATAGGTCTGATAGTCACTCACTTCGAAGATATTTGATTGACTACGTGCATCAAACTCATTAGACAATAGAATATAGTCAAGCACAGAGCTGTTTTGCCCGAAGTAATGCGTTGGCTTTCTCTCACTATCATCAATATCACCTCCAACGACTTGATAAAGATCCCAGGCATCCTTTAACAAATACTTATCGAGAAAAGCATCGCGATCTATCTGAGAAACAAAGCGTAATGAATCCGTTAATAAATGCGATAATACACCATCTGACAAGGTATTATTAAAATCCCCCATTAACATCATCGGCAAACCACTTTTTTGACGACGCGCGATCATATTCAGCATCAATAACGTTGCTTCTGATCCTCGTTGAATGGTCGATCCCCATCCACCGGCAATTTGTGCTTTTAGCTTACCCACAATATTTTCTTCAGCAGAAATGGTTGGATTATCTTCAAAATCAATCATTGAGCGTTTAGATTTAAAATGCACAACATAACAATCACACTCACCAATATGTGGTAAGTCAATCGTCGCACGTAATACGTTACGGCTAAAACTAAAATCATGACGTAAACCAATTGCATCCACGACAGCTAAGTCTGGCTCGGGAGAATCAACATTAACAATGGGATATCGCGATGCGATGGCGACCACAGGATGACGAAATATAAATTCATCAATAATTTCAGGCTGATCAACCACGGCAAAATGTACATAGCCTTCCTGAGCCACTAAATTTTGTAAAGATTCGGGACTAAATACTTCTTGAAAAGCAATAATGTCGGGTTGAAATTCGCGCAGATAATCGCGGATCCACAATTGTTTTTTTTGCCATTGTTCAACACTATAAATACGGTCAAAATCATAAAATGCAAAGGGAGGTTCGAGATAATTAAACAAATTAAATGTAGCTATTTTTACCTGAGAGTGAGGAATTTGCATTTTAGTTTCAGGCATAGGCTGTGTATCTGCTAACAAATTAAGTTACTCATTTATACCCGTTACCAATCAAGATGCGTTTATCAGCATCTTGAATGGTAACGGGTATATAAACAATAATATTTTATAACAGGTTAACCTGCTAGCATAAAAGATCAAGTGTTCTTATTAGATTGGTACTGAGCAATAAACCAATTATACTTGAGTAACGTATACCTTTGTTAATTCAAGATACAACACTGCAATTTAAGGAAAATAGAATGAAATTGTTTATTAAATTATTTATAGCTCTCATTGCATTACTTCTCGTGGCCGTTGTCGCACTGGCTATTTTTATTGACCCTAATGACTATAAAGAACAAATTCAAACAAAAGTAAAACAAGCCATAAACCGTGATCTATTAATTACGGGTGATATCAGCTGGTCATTTTATCCTAAAATTGGCTTTGATTTTGGGGAACTCGAATTAAACAACCTAGCAGGTTTCGAACAAAAACATCTACTCAAAATCCAAAATGCATCCGTTGGCATTGCTCTTTTACCGCTATTTCAGGGCGAAGTACAAGTTGGCGAACTGGCTATTGATGGTTTAGTTGTAAATTTAATTACCAATAAAGATGGCAGCAGTAATCTGGATAATTTATTTCCCGTTGAAAGTGATAAAAGCAACAGTATTGATAGCAATGCAAAAAATAAAACAACACAAGTTTATCAGGACGCGGATTCCGCTTTTGACATCAGTAAGATTAAATTAGCTGGTATTAATATCGAAAACGTACAAATTGAAATGCAGGATTTGCAAGTTAATTCAATTACAAAAGCAGAAATTAAACACATCAAACTCGGTGAATTTACACCAGGAGAAAAGACCCGTCTGTCGATAATAACAGACCTGCTTGTTGCAGAGTTAACAGGCCATGTTGAACTAACAGCAGACGTTACCGTTGCAACAGACCTGAACTCAGTTCAAATTAATGACCTTAATATACAAACCGAATTTATCGGTGATGCTTTACCTCAAGGCAAAATTAACAGCACCATTACCAGTAATGTTAATTACAATCTAACAACAAGCACGGCTAATATTAACGACTTTATGTTACAAGTCGGGGATATTAATTTAGCCGGCACGTTATCAGCTCAAACAGCAGAAAAAACTAAGGTACGTTTCGATTTACAGGGGAATAAATGGGATCTCACTCCTTTTTTATCTGAACAAACAGCAACGGCCGAAACAGAAAATACGTCTACATCAGATACCGCTCAATCGAGCTCACAGCCCGAACAAGAGCCCGATTTAAGTTTTCTTAATAGCTTAGATGTTAAAGGTTCATTAGCAATTGCAGGAATCACCGCCGACAAAATTAATATTGGTAACATAAACACGGATATCATTATTAATAATGGTAAAGCGGCATTACAACCATTAACCGTTGCACTGTATGAAGGATTACTAACAGTCAATGGGGAAGTAAGCGATGCAAAAGGACGTAATAACTATCAAATAACAAGTACATTAAAAGATCTCCAAATATATCCACTACTTGTCGATGCAGCGCAAGTTGACTTGATTAGCGGGACAACCGCATTCAATATTTCAGCAAAGGGTAATGGTTTAACCAGCAGTAAAATAAAATCAGGATTAGTCGCCAATGGTGACTTTACCCTCTTAGATGGTGAGTTATATGGCATTAATATTCCTCAGCGAATACGCGCAATGAAAGCAACGCTAACAGGTCAAGCAGCACCAACTGAGACTGATATTAAAAAGACTGACTTTGCTTCTCTAACAGGGGAATTTACTATTAATAATGGTATTTTCAACAACACAAAATTATTAATGTTGTCCCCCGTGCTTCGACTTGATGGCAAGGGTAACGCCAACCTTTTACAGGAAACTCTTGATTATGGATTAAGTGTAACACCTTTATCTAACAGTGATGCTGATACCGATTTAGCAGATCTAAGCGGTATTACTATTCCATTAGCAATTAAAGGCACTTTCACCGAACCTAAATTCTCACTTGATACAGAAGGCGCATTAAAAGAAAAAGCCAAAGCAAGAATTGAAGAGGAGAAGCAAAAAGTAGAAGCCAAAATTGATGAAGAAAAGCAAAAATTGCAGGAAAAAGCACAGGAAAAAATTGATGAAAAAAGTGAAGAACTAGAAGATAAATTAAAAAGTAAACTCAATAAATTATTCAATTAAACATTAAATAATACTATTTGATATTAACGGTTGCCCTTCTCAATAGAGAAATGGCAACACGTTGATTTTATTATCAAATCACGAGTCTAATGTTTGGCTTTCTTGCAATTTAGCTTTAGCAGCTTCTACCTTAGAAAAATCTAACTGTAATTCTTCTACTGCTTGTTTAATCAACTCAGGGTTGGTCATTACCGACATCATTAATAATTTTAACTCCTCTTCTGGAATACCAAGGCTTTGAATAGTCCCCATGGCAGCCAACGGGTTATCGGTTAATGCTTGAAAAACTTCAGCAATTTTCTGATCATTAACGTTATTATCTTTAAGGGTTTGAATAATTGGATTCATTTTTTGGTCTCTTGGTTATTAGTCAATTTCTAATTTTATTATCGCCTGACAATATACTTAGTAGCAATACGAATAATAGAAAAATACCGTTGATTCTGTTGAAAAAGAATTGAATAGCAATGGTAATAATTAGCTATTGGGATTGAAAACGACAAAACAAGCAATCATTTTAACAGACAAAATTTATCAGATAATTATGCAGATTGGCATTGTGCATAAAAAAGAGAATAATAAAATCACCGTGAATCAGTACGTTAGTACGATTGACACTGACTTATTATTCTCTATCGATAACGTGATGCACATTATTATTTTGTTGCAGCAGCCTTTGTCATCCCTGCCAAGGCATTACCTATTTTAGTAACCAGTTCATCACAATTAGCAATTTCATGTCTTTTTTGCAGATACTTAGGGTCATTGTATGAAATCCACGTTTGTTGATCTTTGTCTTCCCAAATTAATGCTTTTTGTGGAAGATCAATCGCAACACTTAATTCACACTTCATCAATGGACTGCCGACCTTTGGGTTCCCAAATAAAATCAGTTCAGTTTCAGGCAGCTCAATACCTACTTTTTGAGCCGATGCAGAATGCGCTATACGATTGAAAATAGTCATCCCTTTTTCCTGTAGAACATGTTCTAGTCGGTCGCCCGTTTCTTTCACACCATAGGCACTTTTAACATCAATTAAACCTTCAGCAGCAAAAGTAGGGGCAGCTATCGTTAGTGCAGCTAGCGTAGCAAGTATTAACTTTTTCATTTTTTCTCCTAGTCCATGTTGTATCAAAGTAGAACTAACCGGCAATATGCAAGTCATCCACACTTGTTAACTCAATGTTAAACAAAAAATCAAATTGATTACACCAAACTTAATCGCCCATAGCAAGAATTAACTGTTTAAATAACAAACACATGAGCCTATGTAAATGCGATAAAATGCGATTCCATTATTTTCAAGACCTCTTCTTTGGTTAGTTTATTTAAAACATATTCACTTGATGAATGAATATCTCCGGCTTTATTTCCTAATGCAACCCCAATAGAATCAGGCTTATTATCTTCAAGTAAAAAAACTATTTTTTTATCTAGCGTAATACAGTCGATGGTAATGGCGTCGGCTTTCATGCCCTGCTTACGTAACGCCTGATCAATAATGCCCATAACCGGATCGAGTTTTTTATGTTTGCCATAAAATAAATCACTACCTTCAGCAACGATTTCAGATATTTTTTTTAACGAATCTTTCATTAATTACTCTTTAGTTGAACTTAACAAGTTGCAGGTTTTATCATATCAAGATGTAAAATCCCATCTTCATCGTAAGGTTCACTAACCGTCTCAAAACCAAGCGACTGATAGAATTTTTGTAAATAAACTTGGGCGCCTATTTTAATGCCCATTTTTGGATATTGCTGTTCTGTAAATCGAATCGCTTCATTCATTAACTCGCGCCCGATATTTTTACTTCTAAATTGTTCAATAACCATAACTCGACCAATAGAAGGTTGTTTATATTTTATCCCCGGTTCAACCACACGAACATAAGCAGCAAATTGATCATCTATTGTCATTTCTAAATGCCAAGAAACAGGATCCATTTCATCGGTTTCTTGATAAATACATTGCTGCTCAACAACAAAAATAGATTCTCGAGCTTTGGCTATCCTATACCACTGAAGACCGCTTAACTCATCGAGGCGCGACCATTTAACAGACAATTTCATGGCGAATCATTTCCTAAAATACCTATAGTTTTTGACCCTATGGTCGTTATTGTTGATTTGCTTCTCGCTCACGTTTACGAAATTCACAGTTAGAAATAATTAACTGTTTATCTTGTTCTGGCGATTTAACCCAATTAAGAATTTCATTTAATGTTCGATAACAACCTAAGCAAACATCATTACCATCTAAACAACAACTTCGGACACAAGGTGATTCCGTTTTTACAACTACTTTTTCCATTTTAATTATCCTTACTACAATCTGATATCTCAGCAATATCAATCAGATCAACCTCTCTACCCAATATCGATTTATATTTAATCAATGTATCTTTGGGCATAACAGGCACTTCCAAATTGTGATAAAAACCGATAACTGAATCTGAAAAAACAATGGTTTGATCTACCCATTGTTGAGATGTTTTATCCCATATTTTAGCGCCGGGTGATAACCCAATTTCAATTTTTTGTTGCTGATAAATAAGTTGAAAATATTCTAAATTCCAAGCCCCTTCAACATATTGCTTAAGTGGCTTTGATATATAGGGTTCAACACGATTTAGTAGTGTATCTGCATCTGATTGCCGAATATATAAATCAATATCTGCAATTGGGCGTTTGCCTCCATGAATATAAGCAGCCATTCCACCAACAATCTGATAAGAAATACCTTCATTTTCTAAAATAGACATTATCCAATATAATGCTTTATCGACCTTTTCTGCCATCACTATTTGCCTTAGCTTAAGATGAAATAATTAATTTTGGCCAATGTAATAACCAATCTTTTGATTGAATACGCCCTTCAAAAATATTGCGTTCTCGCTTAAGATTATGTGTTATCTCAAGGTTAAATAAGGACTCAAATCCAAATGCAGAGACACACTCATAGTGCCCGTGACTTATTTTCCTGATAGCGACAGCGGTTTCCTTTTCTGGCCAATAACGCATCGCATCTAAACAACTTAAATAAGGAGCATCACCATTACGATGATGCATTTTAGCTTGATTACGTACTTGCCACTTCATCGTCGGCATCATCGAATTCAACATGGCTTCATATTCAACGTGTCTATCATCCTTCTGCTCGAAGGGGTCATAGTAAATAACATCAATATCATTCAAAGGCGTTGATGATGTCTTACGATGAAGATAATCCCAAACTAAATTACGCAAAAAACCAGCAGCTAAATAACACTGAGGTAAATCAAGTTGAAAAACACAATCAAGTGCAGCAAGCCTCAAGTCATCTTGCTTAATTAGCGCAATGATTTTATCCATTATTGCGTACCGGCAACGCGATACACTTCATTAGCAAATTCATTTTCGACAAAAGAAATAGGTATCGCATACCCAAATAGCTCAGTGCCAAGTTTACCACCAGCATTAATTACAGCAGTATTTACACCGACAACATGCCCCTCTGGCGTAATCAAAGGTCCACCACTATTACCTGGTAATATTTGTGTATCGGTAACGATATTTCCTTTTTCTTGTCCTGTAATAATCCCCTTTGTAATGTAATCATTAAAACCTAAGGGACTCCCAATCGCATAAACATCCATGGCTTGAATATAATCTGTTTCGTTTTTCAGAAAGGGAGTTTTATATTTATCTGTCAATTGCAATAAAGCTAAATCAACATCACGACTAAGTTTGACTAAACGCGCCTCCAATTGAGTACCGTCCTTTAAAATAACATTAAATTTATTGGTATTTTCAGACACTAATGTTTTTTGCTTTAATTGATAAAACTTACGACTAGCTTGTTTATATTTACGAGTATTCGTATCAAGTTCGGTTTGTCGTTTATTATATTGTTTGTAGTAATAATCGTAGGTTTTCTGCATATTCGGTTTATCCGAGTCACTTGCAGAAACAATAAGCTGCTTATAATTGCTCAATTTCTTTTTATATTGACCGATTTCTAGTTTTTTTTGAGATAAATATTCAGACATTTCAGCTAATTGTTGTTCAGTTTCTTTTTGTTGCTGTCGCCATTGCTCACTGCTTATATGACGAACTACATGTTTATTTGTAATAATATGTCCATGATCACTAATAAAAAAACCAGAGCCAGTCCCTATTGGCGTCTCTATTTTCACAACGGACATACTCGCTTTTTCAATCTCATTATTAGGTTTTATTAAGTCCGTTAAGTACACTAATAAATCTTGATTTATCTTTGCATTAAACCGTTCAGACTCTGTTTTAGTCGTATCTACAACGAGCAATTCAGCACCAGACTCTTCCATTGGCTGCTTATCTGAAAAGTGCCATGATCCATTTTCATCCTGGTATTTGTATATTTCTGCGCTCACATCATTAACGATAGACGAAAGAAGTAAGATCAATAGGGGGAGAACAAGTTGAGCCATGTCATTATTCCAATATGTAATTATTTAAAGACTTTAACTTTTATGCGGGATTAACTCAACTTGAAGCCACTCGCAATTGCTACTTAGTCTTTAGATTGTTATGCTGCCGCTAACTTTGTCTATTTTTAGTAAAATAAAAAGGAAGTATTTGTATGCGCACTTATTCAATGGCACTCTTTTGTTTCTTCACTCTTATTGGGTGTGGTAGTAGTTCATCTGAAGGTGACAACACTAATAACGACACCGAAATAACACTCAGTGACGATAGCACTTCCGATACAACTGACGATGAAACAACTACCAATGAAGATAGCAACACCGATACAGCGGACGATGAAACAACCTCCGATGAAGATAGCACCGCTGATACAGCAGACAATGAAACAACCTCCGATGAAGATAGCAACACCGATACAGCCGACGATGAAACAACCTCCGATGAAGATAGCAATACTGATACAGCAGACGATGAAATAACCACCGATGAAGATAGCAACACCGATACAACAGACGATGAAATAACCACCGATGAAGATAGCAACACCGATACTACGGACGATGAAGCAACCACCGATGAATATAGCAACACCGATACTACGGACGATGAAGCAACCACCGATGAAGATAGCAGTAGCGATGCAGCGGACGATGAAACAACTAGCAATGAAGAAATAGACTACAGCTTACTTAGTTGTGAAAGTGACTTAACCAGTGTCTTAACCTTAATTAATGAAAAACGAACAACACAACAGACCTGTGGCGATCAAACAATGCCAGCGGTTGATGAAGTTACCTGGAATGACGCACTCACTTTAGCAGCACAATCACACTCTGAAAGCATGGCAAATTTCGACTATTTTGACCATACAGGTATTGATGACAGTACCGTTGGCACACGCGTAACAGATCAAGGTTATTCCTGGTCCTATGTATCGGAAAATATTGCAGCAGGACAAACAACAGCGCAGAATGTGGTAGATGCGTGGATGGGGAGCGATGGTCACTGCAAAAATATTATGAGTGAAAATGTGACCGAAATGGGCCTTGCATGTGCATCAAATAGTGGCTCTACATACAATTACTATTGGACACAAGTATTTGCTAAACCGCGTTAGTAGCCTGAAATTTAGCGTTGCTTAAGTCTCAAATAACCATTTTTTATATAAATAGAAATATTGAAAATAAGAGCCACATCACAACTGGACTAATTTTCTACATTTTTTTGACCTATAAGCTATTATTAATTCGAATTTATTCACAATAGTATCATCAAATAGGAGTTGAGTATGGATATGGGAAGTCTTTTAAAAATGGGTGCAACGGCATTTATGAACAGTAACATGAGTGGCGAAGCAGGCAGTGGACTGAATATAGAAACAATTGTTAGCGCTTTATCTAACCTTATTGGTGAAAATGCCGAAGGTGGATTAGATATCGCAGGGTTACTCAGTAATATGCAAGGTGGCGGCATGGCAGCAATGGCTTCATCATTTCTTGGTGGTGGCGACAACGCAGAAATGAGCCTAACCAGCATTATGGATTTATTTGGTTCAGACAAAATTGCAAGTTTTGCCTCTGAACTTGGCTTAAGCGAAACAGAAGCGGCTGGCGGTTTAACCGAAGCCATTCCTCAAATGATCGACCAAGCAAGTGATGGTGGTTCTTTATTAGAATCCGTTGGAGGACTTGGTGGTGCTTTAGGTATGGCGGGTAAATTATTCGGTTAATCATCACGCACTAAAAACATCAATAGAACGCCAAGCATGTTCAATGCTTGGCGTTTTTTATTATCCGTTAATAATTAGCGATCATTACAAACCATTAATATATTGACTATGGGTTGAAGCAGACACCATATTATTCAGCGCAACTTTTTCCTGTTCATTACCCTTTAATAATTGAGTGAAATGACTAATCAGTTCTTTTTTATCCGGTGACTCTCTGTCTCCTGCACCAATATTAGTTAAATCAATTAAAAAGCCATCAAATAAATGACTTAAATCCTTCACAATATCCATATTCAAAAACTGCTCTTGATTATAAATACTCGGATAGCCTGCTTTTTGTTTATCAATATTAAAAGAAACATCTTTAAGGTTCGTAATCGTTGTCGATTTATCACAAGAAAGCATACAACCATTGTCAATACGTGGCTTTTCACACCCCACACTTTGTTGGAAAAAGCACTGTCTGCTGGTCATTAATAAAATAGGATGATAAATACTGTAAAACAGCTTAAAGTTTTCAGGACGCTTAATATGTTGAATCTGTCCTTTATTTATCTCATTTGAAATAAAAGCCCCACTGCAATCAAAGGTCTCTTTTAATGCCATTAAAGCATAGGAATTAGTTGTATTTAAAAATGGCCCTGCAATCCATTTTATTCCTAATTGATGGGCTTCATAGGCAATCCCAGTGTTATTCGTTACGATAATTTCTGGTTTTACCTGTTTTAAAATATTAACCGCCACATCGTAATCTTTACCAATCAATACGGCCGGAAACCAAGGGATTAAACGCGGGTTGTGATTTAAAAAATCGATGTATTTCGTGCAACCACGTTTATAAGCATCGGGCAATTTGAAATAAATATCGGCGTCCGTAAATTCGACTAAATCAATATCCGTTTGATCACAAATGAGTAATGATAAGCGAGGTGATTGTTCCCGCTCCTTTGGAAAATGTTCAAGGGCCGGTAACTGCACTTCTGGTAGCACCTTTTGACCATCATTTAAAAATGTAGTGACTTGTTTTTTTAATGCCGTTAATTCTTTAAAAGGAATTGATAAACCGTCATCTAACTCAGACGTCGTTAATGATAATAAATCGAACTCAGCATTATTAATGCTCTTGAAACGTTTTTCAATGGCGGCCTGATCAATACTGAATTTATCACTTTGACCTAACAAACTTGTCGACTTAAAAGTGAAACGGTTTTGTCCTTCTGTTAAATCATCGCGCGTAACCGTTAATAGCAACGGGCTACCAGCTTGGCCTGAAAAACTCAGCGTTAATCCAATTTTATTGATCGTTAAATATGCAATTTTATCGTGAACAGAGGCTTCAATCTCACTCTTTTCTTCCTGTAAGTGTTGCTCTACTTCTTGAATTTGGACGATTGAAATAGCGTTACTTTTATCAATAACATGATTTTTAGAATTATCACGCGGGTTATCAATAAACATCGACTGGTTTAAATCACCGCGTAGAAATGCATTTGAAAAATCGCGATTAAATACTTTATATAACCGTTCGCCATCTTGTGTTAATTCGCCGGTTTCAACAAACCCATCGATCTGTTTACGAAAGCTATCAATCACCGTATGTACATAACTTGCGCCTTTAATTCGCCCCTCGACTTTAAAGGAATCAACCCCCGCTTCAATTAAAGCAGGTAGATCGAAAAAAGCTGAATTATCTTTGATATTTAAGGGAAAATTATGGCCAGATGGCGTCGTTTGGTACTCTTCTCGACAGGCTTGACTACAACGACCACGGTTTCCAGAATTACCCGCGCTTGCCGATGTTGAATAACATAAACCTGAAAAAGCAACACATAGAGAACCGTGCACAAAAACTTCAGTTAATACGTCATTCTCATGACTAACAGCAGTAATTTGAGTGATCTCTCTTAAGCTCAGTTCTCGCGATAAATTAACACGAGATGCCCCTAATTTTTTCAAAAATGGTATTTGCCCTACGTTATGAGTTGTCATTTGTGTAGAAGCGTGGATATCCAGAGTAGGAAAATGTTTTTTAATCAAATTAAACATACCAATATCTTGGACAATAATCCCATCTACCTTGGTATTAGCGAGCTTACTTAATAACTTAGCAAGCGATTTAAACTCACGCTCTAGCATAACAATATTTAACGTTAAAAATATTTGGCAATCATATTGATGTGCTAAACGAATCAGTGCGACTAATTGCTCAAAGGAAATATTAGCAGCTCGGTTACGCGCATTAAAGGTATCTAATCCACAATACACAGCATCGGCGCCAGCGATAATGGCCGCTTTAATCGCATCAACATCACCACCGGGGGCTAATAATTCTATTTTCTGATTCATGGGGAACAACTTATTTAGGTTAAAAATTTAAAGACGGTGATTTTACCTATATTGAATGGATCAATACAATTAAATTTACTCGACCAAATAATCAAGTATTGAAAATGATCTATAATTATTATGTGAATTTTTAAGTCAATACAACTTAAAAATATTATTATTTTATAAAAATCGACACCTAAAAACTCACCAATAACAAACTATTTAAAAACCAATTTTTAGATACCCCAAAATAATGGATCGAATATGCCAATATCAAAAATAAAACAACGCACATTGAACAACGATTTATTTACCTATCGATTTTTACTTGCACAAGCTCCTATTTTATTAATCAGTGGAGTAATAGGAGAAAAACTCTTTTCTTTTACCTTAGTCTCTGCTGTTATTTTACTAATAGCAACCCAGTTAAGTTATAGCTTATTCAAAGGGAAACTCATTTTTTCTATTTTAGCTGGAATATTAATGATGCTAGTCTCATCAGCAATGATACAAAGTCAACTCGGTATGACTGAAATGCATTTCCATATATTTGCTTCGATGGTTATTTTCCTAATCTATCAAAAATGGCAACCAATTATTGCAGCATTATTAACAACAGCTATTTATCACGTTAGTTTTATGTATATTCAAATGGCCAATGTTTATCTTGGTGATATGCCAATTATGTTATTTTCTGGCCATCACAGTATGGCAGTAATGTTTGTTCATTGTGCTTTTGCGGCTGCGGAAGCGGCTATTTTAATCTATATGGCATGGGTCATGACAAAAGAATCATCAGCTAACATTAAAATTGCCAATGTGGTTGAACAAGTTTCAAATAGTAATGATCTCTCCATAAGAGTAGAAAACCCCGTATCAAATGCGGAAATTTCACTAAATCAATTATTAGATCAGTTATCTACACTTTTCGCTGATTATCGTAATATCGCAACTATTTTAGTCAATACAAGCAAGCAAATAAATAAAATTAGTGCACAGGCCAACACGAATGTTGAATCAAGCACGATCCGCTCACAAGACGCCGCCAACACATCAACAGAAGTTTCTCAATCAATGAAAATTGTTGCAGAAAACAGTGCCCAATCGGTAGACTTTGTTAAGGCAATAGAAAAAGCGACAATAACAGATAGCGATCAAGCTTTAATTATAATGAAAGATATGGAATTGCTTTCTGACGAAATCACTTCGGTATCAGAATCTTTAACAGCATTAACCGCTGATGTAGATGCAATCACGCAATTATTGCAATCTATTCGAAGTATTTCTGAGCAGACAAACTTACTCGCACTTAATGCTGCAATTGAAGCAGCAAGAGCAGGAGAGACTGGTCGTGGATTTGCTGTTGTCGCAGATGAAGTGAGAACACTAGCACTTCGCTCTAGTCAATCGACAGATGAAATCGAAAAAGTACTAACAAACCTTAATTCGAGCTTAGATACAACCGTCAAATCGATGGAATCAGGTCAACAAAAAACCACCATTAGCGTAGAACATACATTAAAAATTTCGAAAGAATTATTAAACCGCGCCAAGGATGTTTCTACTATTACGGCATCCAGTCAAAACATAGCAGAAGATACCATTAATCAAGAACAACTGATTGCTTCTATTAACGAAAAAACAAATCAGAATGCAGAGGCAATCCAATTATTAGCAAAACTAATGACAGATCTAACCCAAAGCAGCAAAAACATTCATAATGTCACTAAAGAATATGAGACAAAAGCAAACTTATTCAAAATTTAAATACTGAATTAAGGCTTAAATATAAAAAATTCCTCCCTTAATCGCTCAAGCTAGGTTTAGACATTGTATGACTATGACGCACAATCAAAATTCATCTATTCCTAACTTATATTCATTAAGGCGTTGCCCCTATGCGATGCGTGCTCGATTGGCCATTTTAAAATCAGATACCCCTGTTATTCTTCGCAATATTACCTTGTCTAATAAACCACCAGAGATGCTCACAGTTTCCCCTAAAGGAACCGTACCAGTTCTCGTTATATCACCTGAATTAATAATTGAAGAAAGTTTAGAGATAATGCTTTGGGTATTAGCACAACAGGATCCTAATAATTTATTACAAATTGAATCCCCGCATTTATTATTACAGATGTTTCAATTAATCAGCCGATTTGATGATGAATTTATTAAATGCTTAACGCAATATAAATGTGCAAGTCGTTACCGAGAAGAGAACATTGAACAAAAAAGACAGGATTGCGAGGTGTACTTAGCAATACTTGAAAGGAGGTTAAATCAACACCATTTTTTAATATCTGATCAGGAAAGTTTAGCCGACATTGCCCTTTTCCCTTTTATTCGCCAGATCGCCAAGGTCGAACGACAATGGTATTTACAATCTCCGTATCCAAAACTTAGAGCTTGGCTTAATCGTTATTTACAAAGCGCTGAATTCACTAAAGTAATGGTTAACCCACCCTTCTGGGAAAAAACTCAATCCGCATTCATTTTTACCTAAAAACATTAATTTCAATAAAATGCGAACAAACAGAATCTTAGCCCCCACCACAAATGACTCTGAAATAAAATCGTTAAATCAACTTAACCGGTGACATTATAAATAAGGCAATACTTAATAAATATCTATTCTTAGCATATAGAATTCAAGCGCTAAGGGCTCTATATCTCTTAATTGATACTAGATAAATATCCAAAGAGCATTCTTATTTTATTAAGACTACTTGATTGCGTCCCTCATGTTTAGCTTGGTATAAACCTTGGTCAGCCCTTTTCAAGGCATCTTTTAAATTATCAATACGACTGGTGTGAACACCAATACTCACGGTCATTTGTAATATGTCACCATTATCTAGCGTGAAACAATGCTCTGCGATTAATTCACGTAACCCATCTAATAAATCAAAGGATTCCTGTTCTGTAATATCAGATAAAACAAGGCAAAACTCCTCACCACCATACCGCGAAACAATATGTGGTGCGTGAAACTGATTCAGTAAAATAGATCCAAGCTTAAACAGTACCTTATCCCCAATATCATGGCCATGCTCATCATTGACATGCTTGAAAAAATCCACATCGAGTAATGCAACAGCGACACTTGTTTCTTTTTCATGGCTCGCATCAATCAACGCTTTCCCCTGTTCGAACAAATATCGACGGTTGTATAACCCAGTTAAATGGTCCTTGGTCGCTAAGTACTTTAACTCTCTAATGTGCTCAAGCAGTTCCATATTCTGATTAATACGACAGAAAAATTCCTCTTCTAAAAAAGGTTTAGTAATAAAATCACTTCCACCTAGTTTTAGGAAATGTGCTGACAGTTTATTATTACCAAAAACAGACATACCAATAATTGCAACCTCTTGACTGCTATAAGTGGTACGAATCTTTTTAGTTAACTCTAAGCCGTCCATATTAGGCATATAAAAATCAGTTAAAACTAAGTGAATATTATTGGCTTCCAACACAGATAAAGCTTCTATCCCATCACTCGCTTCATACACATTGAACTGATAAATAAGCAGGAGGTGTTTAATATATGAACGAGCGCTTGATGAGTCATCTACAACTAAAACATTAAGGTTTTGATTTCTATCTAGTTGCTTTAATAAAGACACCATATATTCAACATTACTCGGCCCCTCTTTTAAAACGTAATCAACAATGCCGCGCTTATAAATTTTTTTACGGAAGTTTTCATCGAGCTTCCCAGTAAAAACAACCGATGTAATATCATGTTCAAGCACATAATCAATCACTTCTCCATTAGGCGCATCGGGTAAATTAACATCTAATAGACCAGCAAAAAACTGATACTTATTTTCACTCAGAATGGCTTTTAATTCGGCAAAACTTTCAGCAATTACGACTTTAAAATGCTCAACGCTTTCAATACTGCGTTTTAAGATACGACTAAACATCTGGCTGTCTTCTACAACCAAAATATATTTATCTGATTTTTGTTCCATTACTTAACCTTTAGGTAAGAGCGATTATTCTATGCCACTATTTTTACTTAGCCTCGTCAATCCAAAACGCTGAGCGGCCCAATAACGAGAATGTACTTTTCCCCCGTCATCAAACTGATTGTGGTAACCGCTATTTTAGTACAATAACGGAATCATACTTATAAAAGTATCGTACTAGCGTATAGCATTCACCTGAATATTTACTATCAGAAAACGATATTGCTAAGATAGGGCAATTTTGCCAAGTCGGTATGAATCAATAATTGATAGAGCCCATATAACCAATAATAGAGACATTTGAACATTTAGTGAATGCACACTGTTCGCCATCACTCCCGAAATATTCTGACTTACAGAGGTCACATCCAAGGGGATCTGTCCGGACACCATTTGATCTACAATTTGTTGTGCTTTAACAAGAACCGCTTTAATAATAAAATAAAAAGAAAAACAAAAAGCCGCAAAAAATAATGCAGCAGTCTTGCTTTTTTTAAGAAAAAAATGCCCCGCACCAGGACAGACAAATGCAGATAATAAGGCGGCTTTAATTGCTTTATTCATAGCCATTCCTAAAAAATAACATAATGTAATTTACACATTCTTAGTTTACTTTTGTTCCAATTTTTTTATGTTTCTTAATTGTTGAATCGTTTCAATACCAATTAATCCCATAAATAACCCGGCGCCAAATAAAACAGGCTCAAATTTACCATCGGACATTGGTTGGATCATTGCGTATAAAGCGATCAAAAAACCAAGACATAAAATAAATCCCGTAAAATAAGCCACATATTTAGCCAATGCGCCACCTTTTTGAGCAAGAGCCAATGCAGTCAACACATAGGCAATTGAAAATATCAACGCACTTGCAGGAGCACTCCCCTGTAAGAAAGTCACCACACCAACCACGGCAAAAACAGCAAATAACACGGTTAAAATACTTCGAATAATAGACACCATTTTCTCCCTGACGTTTAATTTATTTAGTTATATTAGATAATACCAATTCCGCTAATTACCGACTTACTTAACCTCTGTTCTGGATAACAGAAGCGAAATAAAACTAAGTATTAATCACTTAAAAATATATCATACAGTACTGTATCGTTTAGCTTATCCAGAGTTGAGGTTATTTATACTTATTAAAATAGATGCTAACTTCGCTATTAATTTTGCAATTATAACAAATAGTTACTGCAATCAACGCCTTGCGCATCTATTTTCCCTACGCCTAAATAAAACATTTAATTAACGGGAGCTGGTATAACAATGAGAATAATACAGGTAAAACAAAAGAAAAAGAGTATAAAATATTGTTTTTGCAGCATTAAAGTTACACACTTAACAATTATTATAGTTGCTCCCCCTATAAAAAAGTAAAGAACAGTACTGTATCGTTTAGCTTATCCAGAATTGAGGTTATTTATGAAACATAAGCTTTTGATAAGCGCATTTTTAACATTATTACCCCTTACGTGGGTCGCGTCATGCACTATTCTGGACGAACAAGCTCTTACTTCAAGTAAATTAACGACAGGTTTTATTACCAGTAATGAAATCAGCGAAGCCAGTGGCATTGCTGTATCACAGACCAATCCAAGTATCATTTGGATTAACAATGATAGTGGTAATACCGCATCGCTTTATGCCGTAAATGATCAAGGAAAACATATTGCAACTCTAAAAATTTCAGGGGTGATTAATTACGATTGGGAAGATTTAGCGAACTTTAATTATCAAGGAAATAACTATTTACTCATTGCAGATACGGGTGATAATTTTTTAGAAAGGAAAGATTATCGATTACATATAATTAAAGAACCTAAAATAAACACACAATCAAATACCATCGAAACCTTGACCGTCAAACCACAATGGAGCATAACCTTTTCCTATCCAGATAAACCTAAAGATGTTGAATCTGTCGCTATTGATACGGTTAATAAGCAAATATTATTACTCACTAAAAGAGACTTTCCGCACCAACTTTACGCCTTACCTTTAGTACCAGAAAAGACACAATCAACAATCATTGCCGATCACCTTGGTGAAATATCAGATTTTCCAGCCCCACTAAAATCTCGTCTAGGGATTATTGATATAATGAATTATTCCAATATGCCAACGGCGATGGATATGACTTCCGATGATAGGATGGCCGTGATTTTGACCTATTCAAGTGCCTATTTATATTCCAAAAAGCCCAGTGAAAGTTGGTTACACGCCTTTAATATCAAACCTAAACGTATCGATTTTCCGACTTTAACACAAGGCGAAGCCATTGGATTTAGCCCTCAAGGTAAATATCTGTATATCACCTCAGAAAAAACACCGGCACCAATATTAAAAATCGATGTCAGTCAATATCAGTAATTCATCGTCAACTTAATTTCGCCGCGAGCATAATCAATAAGATAAAAAGATTGGACATAGACGTTACAACATCAAGAATTACCCCAAATTGTAATATCGATGTTATTGAAATTAATCAAAATGTAATATATGTTAATTCACACAAAGGTGAATGCTAATTGAAGCACTCAAATATAATCACAGGATAGGGATAAATAATGTCTAAGTATAAAAATGTTGTAGGGCTAGGTATTGCAGGTAATTTTGCACTTCATTTATCACAGGCAGGTGAACTAGAAGAATTTAAAGATATCATCACCGACGATGAATCTGCACCTAAAGGCCTATTCCCCTTTTATCTTCCCTCCTCCACCACTCAAGCTAAAGAAATTCTCAGTACTTATCCGCTTTCTTCAGATACGATTCGACTCCCAAAAAAAGCCGTAAACGTACAAGCAGAACCTGAAGTTGGGCTTATTTGCGCACTAGAATATAGTGATGGCAAACTATCCAAAATTACGCCTACACATTTTGGTGCCTACAATGACTGTTCAATTCGTGTTGCTGGTGCAAAAAAAATCAGTGACAAGAAAAACTGGGGGGCTGAATCAAAAGGCTTCTCAAGTACTTTAATCGACATTGATAAATTCGAACAGGGGGGGATTATGGATAGTTATTCTATTTGTAGTTTCCTTCGACGTGATGGCGATATTAGCGCTTACGGCGAAGATGTTGAATTAAATGGTTACAGCTATTTTTATAATAAATTAACTGATTGGATGTTAAATCAAGTATTAACACAGAAAGATATTGGCCCACTAGAGCCTGTTAATACCTATATTAACGCTTGTGGGAACCCACAGGAAGCGATTATCAGCATTGGTGCAACACGTTATACGGAATACGGTGAAACAACATTCTTACAACCAAAGGATGAAATCCTCGTGGTACTTTACGACAGAAATCATTATTCAATCGATGCTGTTACTGAAAAATTACAAGCTAAACAATACGATAATGAAAATATGAGTGTATTAGCACAAAATATTATTTAATTTCCGTATTATTTTTAAACAGGATCTCGGTTGCTATCTCCGCAGCCTTACCTGTAAATTCCGTACAACGCAGGGCAAGTTTATGCTCTATAAATTGCAATTTCCCTGCCGACGTACTGATATCACAACCTAATAAAACCTGACAATCTCGCGAACCAAATTGCAACTCAAACCGATTAATAAGTTCCTGTGTCGCTGCATAACAGTTTTCAACTGAATCATAACGATCTAAACGTCCTAACCCTAAACTGATCCCCATCATAGCCCCAGTTAACGCCCCGCAAGTTCCACATGTACGAGACATTCCACTACAAAATGCAGTGGCCGCTTTAGGTAAAAGATCGCTTTCAATCCCCTGCACTTTTGCGAGTGCGATGACCACACTCTCGGCACAAAGAAGTCCCGATGAAAAAGCCGTTTCAGCTAACATTTTGGCTTCAATAATCTGTTCGGGTTTAATGCCAAGATTATTACTCATTTGAATGCAACACGTTATTTACCCCGCCCCATAGTTTAGAATTTGTCACTAACACCTCCACCATGCCAGTCTGACATTTATACCATTCAAAATGTATTTTTCCTTTAAATTATAACCTTTTTATACACTACGATTGCTTAATAACACGCCGCATCCAAAGGCAATAAAAGCACTATTAGAGACTTTAGAAAAAATTTGCTTCGTTTTTAACCCCGAACATTTCTTATTTATATTCTTGGCAATGTATGAATAAAGTAAATGCACTAACGTCACGATCAAACAAATAGTGAAAAACATCACGGTGAATTGTTCCCCCACAGGAGACGTCGTCGATAAAAACTGTGGTAAAAACGCAGACAGAAAAATCACTGTTTTAGGGTTACTAGCAGAGACTAAAAAAGCTTCTTTAGCAACTTGAGAATATGAAAATGAATCTATCGCACCACGATATTCAACACGGCTATGCTCAACGCTATCTTTTTTAAGTAACCCCGTTATACCTAGATAAATCAGGTAGGCGCCACCAATTAATTTTAACACTAAAAACAAAACGGGAGACTTTGCTAATACTCCGCCAGCACCCCAAGCAACGAGAAAAATAATAATTAGCTGACAAATAAGGTTACATAATATGGTCATCGCTGCAGCACGATAACCATATTTAATCGCATTTTTAATGACCAATAAAACATTTGGACCAGGAGATAACGTGATGAGCAAATACGCAATAAAAAATAATATCCAAGTTTCACTATTCACAATACAATCCTTGATGACAGATAATTAATCTCTCCAGATTACTAGAATGATCGTTAATATAAAATAAAAATCACAAAATATTAAATAACGATATCCTGCTGATTATTAAAATTGGCAAAAGCCTCCTCTAACTTACCTAATCCCGCATCAAATTCAGACCGAGTATTAAAACCGCCTAATGATACCCGTAAGCCATTAACCACCTGTTGTGATGAAGATAAATGACAGAACAAATCCGCTGTTCTTACTTTAATATTGTGAGAGGCGCAAAAACCACTGAACTGATTCATATTAATTTCAGGCGGCAAAACCAACCAAACATTCAAACCACCGTTCCTAATTTCAAGCCCATATTTTTCAGCAAAATGACTAAATGCATTTTGCCTATAGCGCATTTCATTAGCCAAAAGTGTTTGATTATATTTAAAATTCTCTTTGGTTAGAAAACGACAAGCCACTTCAATGGTCATTGTTGAAACCATCCAACATTGACTGTGAATACTTAAATTAAAGGCGTGTTGATATTGCTTGGGCGTAAAAGCATAGGCAACGCGCAATCCACCTGCTACATACTTAGACAAACTAGACAGATAAAAAATACGATCCGGTGCTTGCTGCTGTAATGGAACTCGCCAATGTTCTGGCAGACAGTAATTAACATCATCTTCGATAATATAAAAATCATATTGATGACTTAATTGGATCAGCGCCGCCAACATTTGTTTTGAATATTGTACATTGGTTGGATTTTGCATATTAGGGGTGATATACAAGGCCTTAGGCTTAAACTGCTGACAATAACCTTCCAATACCGTTAAATCTAAGCCTTCCGATGTAATGGGTACCGACAATGGATTGAGTTTAGTCGCATCCACCGCACGAAAAAAACCGGGATAAGCCATTGCTTCATGCATTACATAATCATGTTCGTTCGTCAGTATTTGCAAGCACGTATAAATCCCCTGCTGTGCCCCTTGAGTAAATATAATATCATCGCACTTAATATTAATTTTTTTATTAGCCAACCAATCAACAAAGACTTGTTTATGTTTTTGTACTCCCTGCGGCGCATATGTCATTAATTGTTCAACGGCTTCTATATCTTCAGACAATTCACCTAATGCCTGCTTTACTAAATTTTGTTGGCCAAACATGGGTTGCATACTTGAAGCAAAATCATACTCCTTGATAGAAAATGGTTTTACTGCTGCGCTTGGCAAATTGACGTAGGTCCCCGCCCCAAGCTTTGCAGTGACCAAGTTCATTTTCTCAAGTAAATCGTAGCCCCTTGTTACAGTGCCGTGAGTAACACCAAGTTCATCCGCTAACCATCGTTGTGCTGGCAGCTTTTGTTGATCGGATAATTCCCCAGATAGAATCGCTTGCTCAATTAATTCTGCAACTGCTTTGTATTTTGGTTGTTTAGAACATGCCAAATCAAAATCGTTTTTATTAATATTTAAAATTGTATTCATAACAATATATAAATTGCCCATTTAAATTTTATGTGAGAATCTAAATACATACAATACAACCTAAATTGTATCAATACAATAATTAATTTTTGGAGAATTGCAATGAATCATGCTCTATTAGAAATAGCCCCTGCTATTGTACTTTTTTGTTTAATAACGACATTCACGCCGGGACCTAATAATATTTTACTCACTCATTCCGCCGCTAATTTTGGCATCAAGAAAACATTGCCACATGTGTTAGGAATTCGTATTGGTATGACTTTACTACATATAACTATTTTACTTGGATTAGGAGAATTATTTAAACATTGGCCTTATTTGCATCTCGTTTTTACCTATACAGCAGCGACCTATATTCTGTATATGTCAGCAAAGATAGCCTTTGCCAAACCTCGTCAGGGCAGCACAGTATTAAAACCAATGAACGTGTTACAGGCAGCATCATTTCAGATTATCAACCCTAAATCATGGGCAAGCCTCATTACGATCAGCTCCGCATTTACCTTGTCTGGTGATTTATTTTGGCCTTCGGCAATATTAGGTCTATTGATGTTCAACCTAGCAACTTTACCAGGTACATTCATGTGGTTAACCATTGGTAAATTAGTTGCCAAAAAACTACAAGATCCTAATTTTCATCGTTATTTTAACCTTATTATGGGAACATTATTACTTTCAACCATTCCTATGATCTTACTCTCGTAAATAACTTTCATTTCGCGACACATTGAAATAAATACGAACGTGCAACTCAATAAGATTTCGTTTTATCACTGTTTTCATCAAGATAATAAATTTAAGATAGGCTATAACATATATTCATCGTTATTTTATGATGACGAAGCAGAAAATAAACCTATTCAGTCATTATTGTACAGCTTAAAATTGTGATAAAACGACCCCCTAGTTAGCTCCGTAAGTAAGTATAAAAATGAGTAACTAAAAGTAATATCCACACCATGATTAAGCCTATTTTATTAAAATATTACAAATAAATATGTTACCAGTAACTATTTTTTCATCTACCTAGCCCACAAATAATTAGAAACCTCACTTCAAAACTACGACTTAGCTCAAAATACTTAATGAGTCGCATATACATTTTTATAGCCCAACACTAATACTAACTATCAGATAGTGATCAAATCAGACAATTAAATGAGCAATATTTATACAAAACAATTATCCGAAAAATGTTTTTTTATACGCTAACTTGTATCTAAAAAAAGAGATAAGTCGCAAAACACTTGGCAGGTAACACTGCACTTTTTACAAAGATTCATTAAGGAGGTTCCATGCTGCAATATATATTGCGACGTTTTCTGGTATCCATACCAACACTGATAATCATATCAATCGTTTCATTTATTCTTATCCAGCTACCACCTGGCGACTTTGTTGATGCCTACATTTCAGAACGAATGATCATTGATGGATCAATTACCGATGTTGATGCACTTCGTGCAAGTATCCAAGCAGAGTTAGGTATTAGTGACAGTATGATTGTGAATTACTTTCAATGGATAAGTGGTTTTCCACATGGGGATTTTGGTTATTCATTCCAACATCAAAAACCCGTTAGTGACCTTATCTGGGGTAAATTAGGACTGACTTTTTTAATTACATTCGTCACGCTTATATTCACCTTGGTCACGACATTTTTTACTGGAATCATCTCGGCAATGAGGCCGTATACCGTATTTGACTATGTAGTAAGCTTTTTTGGATTCCTCGGCTTAGCAGTACCAAACTTCCTACTCGCATTATTGCTCATGTACTTTTCTCTCGAATGGTTCGGACAACCTTTCTCTGGATTATTCTCCCCCGAATACATCAATGCTGCCTGGGATATGGACAAATTATACGATGCGCTTAGCCACATCTGGATCCCAGTCATTGTGGTGGGAACAGCGGGTACAGCCAGTTAAATCCGTATTATGCGCGCAACCATGATGGATGAATTGCATAAACCTTACGTCGATACAGCACGTTCAAAAGGGTTGCCGACCTACAAAGTTATTCTTAAATACCCTGTTCGACATGCGGTAACGCCCCTTGCATCGACCATTGGGTGGCAACTGCCTAATTTAGTCTCTGGCAGTGCGATTGTCGCAATTGTACTTAGCTTACCAACAACAGGTCCTTATTTATTACAGGCGCTCCAAGGTCAATATATGTATTTAGCAGGGACTTTCCTGATGATGTTAGCTGTACTCACGATAATCGGTACGTTGCTATCAGACATTATTCTTGCGTTGCTAGATCCACGTATTCGTCTTTCTTAAGGAATTACCATGACATCTAAAACCTATAATGAGCCGGATAGCTTAGCTGAAAATTTAGAAGAGCTAGATACAACCAGTGAAGTTGCCTATGCATCTAAGAAACGTTTGATGTGGCTTAGATTTAAACAACACAAGGTTGCCCTATTCAGCGCAATAATGATCGCCATATTTTACTTCGTCGCCATTTTTGCTCACTTTTTTAGTGTGCAAGATATCAATACATTCAGTGCAAAGTATTCCTACGTAGCACCGACTGAAATTCACTGGTTTGATAAAGAAGGCAATTTCACGCGTCCCTATGTGAACAATATTACACGTAAAATAAATATGGAGACGCTGGAGTATGAATAATCCACAGGTGACGAAGCCTACCCGATTCAATTCTTTTTCCGCAGCTATGAATACACATTCCTCGGAATAATTAAAACGGATCTTCATCTAATGGGGGTTGATGAACGAGCGCCTTTATTCTTAATGGGCTCAGATAAACTCGGAAGAGATATCTACAGTAAAGTATTACATGGCGCCAGAATTTCACTGTCAATCGGCTTAGTTGGGGTATTTCTAAGCTTAATATTTGGCACCATATTAGGCGGTATTTCCGGTTTTTATGGGGGTCGAACAGACACATTAATTCAACGGTTAATTGAAGTACTGATGTCATTCCCATCTATTCCATTATGGATGGCACTGGCGGCATCACTACCACCCTCATGGTCTCCATTAGTTGTCTACTTCATGATTACATTAATTTTATCATTGATTGGCTGGACAGGTATAGGCCGTGTCGTACGCGGTATTGTGATGCGTTTGAAAGAAGAAAAATATACCGAAGCAGCAATACTCTCGGGGGCAAGCAATTCATACATTATTCGTAAACATTTAATACCAGGTGCAACGAGCTTCATTATCGCACAGGCAACCTTAAGTATCCCAGCGATGATCATTGCGGAAACCTCTTTAAGCTTTTTAGGCATAGGACTACGCCCCCCGTTGTAAGTTGGGGCGTATTACTACAGGAAGCGCAGAGTATCACCGTTATTGCTAACAACCCTTGGGTGCTTTATCCCGCATTATTCGTGATTGCAATTGTACTGTTTTTCAACTTCCTTGGTGACGGTCTACGTGACGCCGCTGACCCTTACATGAATAGAGCTTAAATTATGCGTAAAAAACTACTTGAATATAAAAATGTTGCCGGTCAGTTTCATACCATTGAGGGAAAAACAAACACACTTAATGATATAGACCTGACTATTTATGAAGGCATGAGCCTCGGGATTGTTGGCGAATCTGGCTGTGGTAAAAGTGTTACCGCACGTTTACCTATTCGCTTATTACCCGAACCGATGTTTACCGTCACCAAGGGTGATGTGATTTATCATCGCAATGACACACCGTTTCATGTACTAAAAACAAAACAAAACGGAAAAGAAATTAACAAAATCCGTGGTAAAGAAATTTCGATGATTTTTCAAAAGCCAATGAGTAGCCTGAGTCCAATCCATACAGTGGGTAGCCAGATGAGTGAATTAATCAGGCAACACACGTCAATGACCAAAAAAGAAGCTAAAGAGCATGCCATTAGTATGTTGGAACGTGCGCGAGTTCCCCGTGCTCGTGAAGTTTATGATGACTACACATTCCAATTATCCGGCGGTATGCGACAACGTGTCATGATTGCAATGGGCGTACGCCTGCTATTTGCAGATGAACCAACAACCGCATTGGATGTAACGATTCAGGCGCAAATCCTTGGCCTTATCAAAGATATTCAACGAGAAGAGAATATGGCATTAGTGCTTATCACCCATGATTTGGCCGTTGTTGCCAATATGGTTGATGAAATAGCGGTATTTTATCTTGGCTATATTGTTGAACAAGGCACAACGGATCAAGTTTTAAAAGACCCCAAACATCCTTATACCAAAGCATTGATAGACTCAATTCCGACACTTCATACCAACGAGCCACTTAAGCCCATTAAAGGCAGTATACCGGATCCTTACAGTAAAATTACGGGATGCCCATTTTGGATGCGCTGTGACAAAGCAACCGCAAAATGTCGCAAAGAAGTACCTCCTTTTGTTACACATGAAAATGACCACAAGGTCAGATGTTTCGAGGCATAAATTATGGATTATAACACGACCCCACTAGTAGAAGTTGAAGGGCTACAAATGCACTTCAGTATGAAAGGCGGTGCATTTAGCCGTCGAGCAGGCGTAATCAAAGCGGTTGATGGCGTCAGTTTTAAGGTCTTTCCCAATGAAACATTTGGTTTAGTTGGGGAGTCCGGCTGTGGTAAAACAACCGTTGGTCGCGCTGTGTTAAAGGCGATTGAGCCCACTGGCGGTAAAGTCATTTTCGACAGCAAAAGCGGTAAAAAAATCAATCTTGTTCCAATGACAAGTGATGAACTTCGCCCTTACCGTCAAGAAGTACAAATGATATTTCAAGACCCTTATTCTTCGCTTTCCCCAAGAATGACGATTCAAGAAATTCTGGAAGAACCACTCAGGTTAGCAGGCCATACGGATAAAGAGTATCTGTTTGAACAAGCTAAACATATGATTGAACAAGTTGACCTAAGAAGCTCGCACTTAATGCGTTACCCCCATGCATTTTCCGGTGGACAACGTCAGCGAATTGGTATTGCCCGCTCACTAATAACCCATCCACGCTTTATCGTAGCCGATGAAGCGGTGAGTGCATTAGATGTCTCTGTTCAAGCGCAAATCCTCGAAATTCTCGCCGAACTTAAAGATAAAATGAATCTTTCCTATCTGTTTATCTCACATGACTTAAGCGTCATTAAATACATCTGTGACCGTGTTGGCGTGATGTACCTAGGCAGAATTGTAGAAGTAGCTGAAACCGATGCGCTATTTCACAGACCGTTACACCCTTATACCGAAGCGTTAATGTATGCAATTCCTGACATTAACGAACGACAAATTCGCAGCGATATTCTGGCGGGAGAAATTCCTGATGCAGCTAATCCCCCACCAGGGTGTGCTTTCCATAATCGTTGTAAATACGCGACCGATAAGTGTAGGACTGAAGTACCAGCATTACGGGAATTCACCGACACGTTCAATGGTAAAGAGATATTGAGAGAGAGTGCTTGCCACTTTGTTGAAGATATATATTACAAACATGATGAGGAAATTGTATGAAACGTAAACTTATAACAATGGGGCTACTGTTAGGCTCATTGAATGCGTGGGCTTACCAAGAAGCACCATCATTAACAGCGCTGGTTGATAAAGGCGAACTTCCTTCTGTAGATAAACGTCTTCCAGATAACCCAATGGTAATAACCCCAATCGACGAAGTGGGTAAATACGGTGGTGTTTGGCGTCGTATTGAACCAAACTATCAATTTCATGAATGGAGTAATGAACCTCTTGTTTCACTTGATGATAATCAAGAATATGTCCCTAACTTAGCGGAATCTTTTGAACTGTCTGACGATAAGCGTACTTATACTTTCACTTTACGTAAAGGAATGAAGTGGTCAGACGGTATGCCATTCACAACCGCTGATGTTGCCTTTTGGTACAATGAGGTTGAGCTAAATAAAGATCTAAATCCAAGTGTTAAATCTCTATTTAAATCCGCCGGTGAGACTGCTAAGCTAAAAATTATTGATGCACAAACTTTTCAATTAACTTACAAAGCGTCTAACCCAAACTTTATTGAAATGCACCAACGTTCTACCATGGAGTTTCGTCTCCCTCAAACCCCCATGCATTACTTAAAAAATTATCTTCCCAAGTTTGCAGACAAAGATGAACTTGCGAAGAAAATTGAAGATGCAGGTATGACCGATTGGCGCCAACTATTCCACAACCGTTGGAATACACGTGCAAATACTAATCCGGATTTACCCGTTCTTTATACTTGGGTTTACAATACCGATCCTCAAGAACTTCAGCAGCAGGCAATACGTAACCCGTATTACTGGAAAGTTGATACAGCAGGTAACCAATTACCTTATATCGACGGAATGTCTTGGCCATTAACGGCAGAACCACAGGTTAGGATCCTAAAAGCACTTGCGGGTGAAGTTGATATGGATCGAATCTCTAAGTTAACCAGTGATTTCACCGCATTGAAAAAAGGTGAAGCGCAGGGTAATTACAAGACGCGTATGATGGAACTCGATGATCACGCTAATATGTTAGTACTTTATCCAAACCAAGATTACACCGGTGAAGATAAAGAAGTTCAACGCTTAATGCGTGATAAAAGTTTCCGTCAGGCGCTTTCTTTAGGCATGGACCGTGATACACAAAATCAGATTTTAGGTGTCGGTCTTTCTACGCCAGCGCAATCTGTTCTTTTACCAACATCACCCGGTGGTAGTCTTGAAACAAGTGAAGCTTACACTAAAATGGATCGTGTTAAAGCCAATAAAATGTTAGACGCACTTGGTTTAACTGAGCGAGATTCTGAAAAATATCGCTTAGGTAAAGACGGTAAAAATTTAACCTTCTTAGTGCATTTCCAAGCGGGCCGTAAAATATCAGAAGAAGGTGCAATCCTAATGAAAGCTGATATGGATAAACTCGGTTTACGCTTTATCATGCGTTCTGATGAGAAAAGTTACTTTGAGCAAATTCGTCGTGGTGGTGATTATCAAATGGTATTACATAACAATACCTCTGGTTTAAATCCATTATTTGGTGCGAATAACTACTTCCCTGTTATGTCTGAAAATAACTATGCGCCTAAACAATCGGCTTATTATCTGTCTAAAGGTGAAAGTGGTAGAAAACTAACACCTGAAATGCAAGAGTTAGCTGATGATTACGAAGCGTTATTGAAAGAAGCGGATAAAAAAGCCTTCGCTGCTAAAGTAGACGAAGTAATGAAACTTCACGCTGAGAACCTATGGGCGATTGGTCTGCTACGTTACACTCCTTCTCCAGCTGTTGTGAGTAACCGTATGCACAATGTACCTAAAAAACTTTACTCAGTGTACAAAAGTCCTTTCTATCATTTGAAAGAACAATACTATATTTCAGAGTAACCCCGAAATATAACAACCTCAGGGGCTCAACACTGAGCCCCTGTCTGTTCAAAAAATTCAGTAATGGAGCCAACTTATGTCCGTACAAAAACAACATGGTGGTGAGTTAAGTGATGAAGAATTCCGAAAATTCACGCTCTATTGTAATCAAAGTAATAACTACCATGACGATACCAAACGCGCACAAATACTTGGCCAACATGGCGAAGATGTTAGGATTTCCCCTGGGGCTATCGTTCGTATTAAAGACAATCAAATAGGGAAAAAATCCTATATCGGTTTGTACAGCTATGTAAATGGTGATATTCAAATTGGCGAAAATGTATTAATCGGTCCCCATGCCAATATTGTCGGTTCAAACCATCTATTCAATCCAGCAGACGATTTTTTCAGCGCAAGAACCGATGAAGTTTCTGGCAAAGTCATTATCGAAGACGGTGTTTGGCTAACCGGCGGCGTAACAGTCACACCCGGTTGCCATATCGGAAAATGCGCACTTATCTGTGCAAATTCAGTGGTCACAAAAGACATTCCAGCCTATGCCATCGCCGCTGGCACCCCCGCTAACGTGATAGGCAGTATCGATCCCAAAACGGGCGAATACCACTGGTTTAACAAAGGGAAAAACAATGATTAAATTTTCCAGAACCCATGACTTTCAAGTCCATTTGTCACCGAGTCCAAGTTACCCTGCCGCAGTCAATCCACCTAGTTTTAATTGGCCCGAAAACATTGACGCTCAACAATATCGACTCGAACTAAAAAATATTTCAAGCAATGAGCAATGGACTTGGGAACAAGTAAACTCGCCAATGCAACTTGATCACACCTTACCACTTGGCGATTATCAATGGCGGTTAATTACACACGAAGCCAACAAGCGAGACCAAGCGTCTGAATGGATTGACTTTCAAATCACCGCACAATTAGATAACTATTTAGCACCAACGGCACAACAACTGTTCGACCTCTGTGATGACCGCGAACAATGGCTAATGTATTTCGATGAAGATATCGACACGATCAAACACTATTCCACGGATATTTACGCAAAACTAAAACAGACCGCTTCACTCTCACTTCCCATTACCGGCATCACTTATCCGAATCATTATCAACGAGGTCAAGAAGAAGGAAAACGAGAAGCAATTGCCAATGCCAGACTCTGGATTGACCGAGATTTAATGGTTCATACACTGCTCTATAAAATATGGGGAGAAGAAGTACATGGCGCCGAAGCGATCAACCGATTATTAAAACTAGCAGAATGGAGTCCAGAAGGTCCCGCCTCATTATTACGGCCTTGTACTTGGGGAGATGAAGTCGGTTGCTCATTGGCACGTAACCTATTTCTTGCTTACCATTGGTTAAGTCCACTATTGACAGCAGACGAAAAATCCTTGTTTATCCGCCCGATGTTAGTCCGCATTGCTCGACAAATGATAGAACGGCTGAATGAAGATAACTTTAAACAATATCCAGGTCATTCACATACATCCCGTTTGCCGGGTTATTTAGGCCTAGCGGCATTAACACTGTATCGAGAACATGATCGTGAAGAATGCCAGTCTTGGTTAACAGAAGCACTCACTATATTCCGAGGGATCTTCCCCTTTTACGGTGGTGTCGATGGAAGCTGGGTTGAAGGATCCTTTTACGCATCAACCTATAGCAAATGGTACCACCCGTTCTTTTTAGCCACTGAACGGTTATCTGGCTTCTCGTTTTATCAACACCCTTTTTATAAAAACTTCCTCCATTTTGCCCAAGACTTTATTGCCCCTGATCAACAAACTCACCCTTTTGGGGATGGTTTTTGGTGTCGTACAGATGGCAAAGAATGGCCAGGATTTTTCGCTCAAAATCCACTAAGAATTTATGCGGGACGATTTGGGAATCATGCAGATTTTCAACAATCACAAGCACTCGAAGACAAAATCAGCGACTATCGCTTACATTTACTCGATGTTGTACCAACGGTTAAACAAATCGAATTTAATACCGCCGTTAAAAGTAAAATACCAGACGAAACAAAGCAAGCAGAACAACGCGTGCTCAGTCATTTTTACGCTCATGCCGGTTTAGGTAAATTAACTCAGCAGCAAATGGCGCTGTATTATCGGGCAAGTGTATTTGGCAATAGTTCTCACCGTCATGGCGATCAAGGTAATATCGGCTTTTTTGATAAAAATATAGGTATACTTGTTCCCACCGGTAGCTACGGCTATCGCTTTGGCAGCAAACATCATAGCCAATGGACGCGTCAAACTATTGCTCATAACCTGCCCTTAATTGACGGGCAAGGACAAAAACTCGATGATCAAAGTGCCACTGCGCATATGGTGCAGATCCGTAGTGAATCGAACTACCATATTGTCACCTTCGATTTAAGTGAGTCTTACGATAAACCACTACAACGTTTCTTCAGAAGCTTGGTATTAGTCGATGGCTATGGTTTGATCATCGTTGATAACCTTGTATTAAATGAAGACAAGAAATTGAACTGGCGTTTACATAGCCCATTAAATGCGAGCCAAAGGACGAATAACAACACAATATCCCTAACTGATCCGGCCAATGGTATTGATCCATACAAATGTCATGTCATCAGCCACTCAGATATATTGCCAACGTTAGTACATGGTTATGAAGGTGAACTTAATATTCCAGAAAGAGCGATTGAATCCGATGCCAGCAAAGACGTCGTCCATATCGATTGGTCATTACCAGAGCGTCGTCAACATCATCTCGTTGGTTGCTGTATTAAAGAAACAATGGATTTTCCTACTGTTCGTTATTTGCACGATAAAGAAAAACAGGAAACTATTATTGAATTGACCGTACAAGATCAGCTTATTTCTATTACACCGATACAGGACTAAAAAACACACGGTTAAAGTGCTCTATTATTCGCTTTAACCATCACTCTCGATAATATTAACTCGATGTTGTTTCAGTTTTATAAACGGTAAAACCTCGGCGTTTGTAATTATTAAGTGCAGCGGGATGATCCAGTGAACAAGTATGCACAACCACACGTTTTGTGTCTGGTATTGCCCACGCTTTCTTAATTGCCTGTGACAAAAAATAACCACCAAATCCCTTTCCAATAAATGCTTCAGCAAGACCAAAATACTCAATTTCAGTATTCCCCTCACCACGAATAACTAACTCAAAATATCCGGCCACCGCGCCTTTATAATAACCAACCCAAGTTTTCACTAAAGGTGATTCAACATAGGCTTTCCATTCACTGTCCGGCACGCTCAGTTTATCAATCCACTGCCATGCGCTGCCGACTAATCGATAAAGAAATTGATTGAATCGATATTCATCTATTTCTGCTTCTACAATCACCAGCCCTTGCGATTCAGTCTTTTCTAACAGTAACGATTTATCATTCATTGCTAAGTAATAGGTTGTACATGCTGGCATTGCTGTTTCTCCATCTGTCTATTGCCATTCATCAAGGTAGCTTACCCGTCTCAAGACGAATCATAAATAGTTATTCAAATGTAACTACTCAGGGATTTAGCTCAAGGCGAAAAAGCGCAGTTTAGTGGTTTAAAAGAGCATTTTTCAACGATGAAATAAAGCTTAAAGGGCGACGGCCTGAGTAGTTACATTCAAATAATGGAAACAAATCGCATAACTGCGAGTCATATTGTTGGTGGTCGCGCTTTCGGATAGACTGATCAACCGGTTTAAATTAATGATAACTAAGGAACGTTTTCTGAAAAACAAGCTACTTATTATTTCGCTTATGGCGCTATTACCCATCGGATGGATCACATCATGTACAATGATGAATGCTAAAGCCGTTGCCTCTAGTCCGTTTTTAACTGGCTACATTACTAGCGATCAAATTGATGAAACCAGTGGTATTGTTGCCTATCGTACTCATGCAGGGATATTTTGGATTAATAATGACAGTGGCAGTGAAGCAATACTTTATGCCGTTAATGAACAAGGTAAGCACCTCGCTACCCTCACAATTTTAAATGCAGAAAATCATGATTGGGAAGATTTATCGACGGTGACGGTTCAAGGTGTTAATTACATTGTTATCGCAGATACGGGCGACAATGACGCCGAAGGTACCAACTATCAACTACACTTTATCAAGGAGCCTATTTTAAATATAAGCGATCAGATACAACAACAGTTTAGCGCAACACCAGCATGGACAGTCAACTTTACTTACCCAGATAAACCAAGAGATATCGAAGCCGTTGCAGTCGATCCGATCCATCAACAAGTGATGCTCCTAAGCAAACGAGAACAACCCCATCAATTACTTACATTGCCTATCAAACAACAAGCTAATACCAAACTAATGATGGCAACACCACTAGGCGACATTCCCGATTTCCCGTCACCGCTAAAACTACGACTTGGTATTTTTGATATGTTTAATTACTCGAATATGCCAACCTCCATGGATATCTCACCAGATGGTTCAATGGCCGCCGTATTAACCTATTCAAGCGCTTATTTATATTTAAAAAATGGTCATGAAAGTTGGTTAGCAGCTTTTTCGCAGACACCGAAACGCATTGACTTCCCAACATTAAAACAAGCAGAAGCCATTGCTTTCGATACATCGGGAAAGTACCTTTACATCACCTCCGAACGTACCCCATCACCGATACTAAAAATCGATCTAAGCCAATATATCTCCATGCCACTTAATGATACTTTGTCTGGGCAAGATAAATAATGGTTACATTAATTAAATGTTTCTCGGTGAAAACATAATAATCGCCATGCCAATTAGTGCGACAAATCCCCCGAACATATCCCATAGGGTCGGTTTTATCCCATCCACAAGCCATAACCATAATAGCGCGACAAAAATATAAACACCGCCATAGCCAGCGTAAATGCGTCCAGATGCGGTGGGGTGAAGGGTCAACAACCAAGCAAATAATGAAAGGCTCAACGTAGCGGGAACCAGTAACCAAATACTTTTATCTTGCTTAAGCCAAAGATACGGTAAATAACAGCCAACAATCTCGGCAACGGCAGTTATCGCAAACAACAAAATAGTTTTAAATTCCAGCATAAAACGCCCTATCGAAAAACAGCAACACACCTAATATACCCGTTACCATTCAAGATGCAGAAATCAGCATCTTGAATGGTAACGGGTATAGACACAACAAGCACAGTAATCATCACCGTACGGTTAACCCCAACACAATTAATTGACCTGAAACTGCTTAATCAATGCCCCTGTTTCATTCCCCTCTGAAGTCCCGTCAGGGTAATGTCTGATATAATCAAAAATATCATTCTGATTAATATCAACCTCTGAACCGCCTTTTAATGAAGGAATATAAAGTGGTTCGTTTTTAAGCAACCCTTTAATTTTCATCCCTTCCCAGGACTGCACTTCTACCCACATCCATTCAACACCACCATCAGGTGTAGTGAATGGTGCTTTTAATCCAATAAACTCACCAGGATTTAGTCCATTATTAAAATCAGCTCTTAATTGATTGAGTTTACTTTTTGCTTGTTGGCTTGCTGCTTCAATCAACTTATTATGTTTAACATATGAAACTTCATCTTCCCAACCAAACAAACTAGATAACAGTGTATCTTGTTGCTCACTCAAGGAAGTCCCTTCTATATTATTAAATAAAACTTCTATAATATAATTTTCTGGATCGCCTTTTTCCCATTTGCCATCGCCTATTTGAATCGAAATATTAGACACAGCGTTCTCTTTCAAACCGGCAACGAGTTCTTTTTTAAAACGAGTCTCCCTAAGCTCACTAATATTTAATTCAAGCATATCATTGTCATTAGGAAGAACGCCTTCAATCAAAGACTGCCCCATAAAATTAATCAGATTCCCCATCGAACGATTCTGCGACCAAGAAAAATTATTCACGACAATATCGGGTAAACCAAATTTCGCCATCCCCAATGTAATCGCGCGTATTCCTTCATTATGTTGATAAGCATGAATCACCGTTTGCTCATCAATATTGGGTACCAGACCACGCCAAGCATTTAGTCTTTTAGACTGCCAAGCTGCCGCAGTAAACAACTCCCTGGTTTCAGAGTCCCAAATTAAAGCCCCCACGGAATCCGCATAACTAAATACTGACTGAGTCACTTTTTTCAAAGAGGATAGGGAACTTTCCAACGGATAAGCAACATCAATAACTAACGCTAAACTTGATGCTTGAATTTGAGTGGCTTGCTGTTTATCAACTCCTCTTCCAAAATACGCTAAATAATCTAACCCCGGTACTGGATAAGCATTTTTAACATCTTTAATAACGGATAACGAAGCGACTGGTTTAAGTGAGACTTCCGGAAGTTGATCGACAAATTCGAAGCTAGAAAAGCTATTTTTTACCTGAGAAAGATTAATATCTTCACTTCCCGGATAAAAATAAAAAACAGTCCTAAATCGAATATCGTAATTATCCCCTGCAGCCTGACACACTTGTACTATTGATAAAAAAAAGGCCAAGATAACAGCCGTGTTTCTAATATTTAATTTCATATTCCATTATGCTCAATTAACGATGACGAAGCGATAACATCGCTTTTATCCGGTTACATTCAAATGACACGCACACAATAATTTACATTTACTTGATATTCAAGACGTCATTTATTTTTAACGCATCATAAGGTGAACAGACGTAAAAATTCACTAATATTAAGACATCTTTTATTAAACCGTAAAAACTTTATCGTTTTCACTGAGTTCAGGTGCTTCAAAAAAACCATCAAAAAACGTGATATCTTTTTCTTCTATCTTAAAAGAATGAGTATCATCCGCGAGGTTTCTTTTACGATTTCTTGCATATCGAACATCTTCAGGGATATCGAAGTAATATTGAACAACGTCACAACCTGCCTTTTCAAAAAAACAGCGAACCTCCTGTCGAGCAGACTGCTGCCAAAATCCCCAATCTAAATAAATATCGAGCCCACTTTTCACCAATTTAAGCGCCAAATGCTTTTGATATTCACAACACCCCGTATAGGTATCGTCAAGTTGCTCTCTTGTAGGGGTTTGTCCAAAAACAGCAAGCTGTAATTCGTCAAGTGAAAGAAAAATAACACCGGACTGCTCTTCCATTTTTCTTGCGTAGGTTGTTTTACCACAAGCCACTTTCCCGACTAACAGTATGACTTTTCCATAGGAAGATTGATTTGTCATAGTACTCTCAATTTAAATTAAGTTTGCACGTTAAGCATCGGATAGGTGAAGAAAAAGAAATGACAAACATCCACCAACCAATGGCATAAAATAGCCCACTCTAAGCGCTGCGTTTTATAATAAATAGTCCCATATCCCAACCCAGCGACTGCAGCAACGAAGATATAAGAAATCCCGCCAACAAAATGTGCTAAACCAAAAATACAAGCCACAATAATCGGTGCCAACAAGGCTAAACGGGGAGAGGTAATAACCTGAGCAAGTTTATGTTGCAATATACCTCGGAATAAAGCTTCTTCAGCAACACAGGTAAAGAATAGATTAATAGCAATAAACGCGAACCAAAAGTCAGGCACTTTAAAATCAAAATGAACCAACCCCAGTACTAAAGCCATCATAAGCGTCGATAAAATAGTTGCACCGATAATCAACAGGGGAATTTTAAGATTGTTTGCAGTGGCTATTTTTACTGTACCAGTATTGCTTGAAAAAAAGTAAGCTGCCAATAATAACCCAGCTATCCCTTTATCAAAGTTAGCATATAAGGTATAAGCAATCGCATCTGTGCTAATCGCTTCATTAACAACAATCGGCAAATTATTAAAACCGGGTATATAGTGCAATGCCAACGCTAGGGACGCAGCAACAAAAGCAACGCTTACTATTCTCCCTAACATTATTTTTTTTACGGTTAACAAACAGAAATACAACGCGACATAAAAAATAAGACTCACTACGCCGTATACATTAATATGCGCTTCGTAATAGGCACTAATAACACTTACCACCATTAAATAGATCCAAAGTGGTTGGCGCATCAGTGTTAATTTACAGTATGGAAAAACACAAAAAATCGACAGTGCTAATAGATAGAAAGTCATTTATTTTCTATTGCTCATTGTTGGGTTATTGAGAATGTAGAAAGATAATACCGCGAATCCTTAAACCACACACAACAAGTAAAATAGATAAGGATAAAACAACCAAATAAACACATCATAAAATATTATTTCCCCATTGATAAGTTAATGACTGCTTGATAATATTTTTTATTAATTAATGAGTATTATTAAAGGAATAATATATGCAAAATACTATCGAAATCTATTTTAATAAACAAGGAAACACCCAATTCCCACCTGAAGTTTCTAGTAATGAGGAAATACAATTATTTCGGAAAGATAACAAGCATATAATCGCAAATTTTATTCCTTATGGAGTTCCATTCGTTCTAAGAGACTACTCAAAAATAGATAACAAAGAAAATAAATGGCAGCAGTTACACCCTGAACTAGCCGCTAAATTTAGGGAACTACTTTTATTACCCTATGAACAACGCATTAATATAGCTACAATGTTATCTCAGCATAGTTCAAATATGCTAATAGCTGCGTCAGAATTTTATGAAACAGAACTTGCACCACTAAAAATAGCAGAGAAGTTTGACCCTCAACAACCCTCTAATCTTAACGGGTATGGAGCGGCTTTGGTAGGTATTGCTGAAAATAGATTAACGGCCTTCGGAAAAATAGTAACTGAATATCAAAAAACATTAGAAAGTATACGCATCGCTTCAATAAATAAAGCCCCAAAATCTGAAATTATAAAATTAGAGCAAAGGGCAACTAACTTAAATAAAACTTTAAACACAAAATTTACCACTGAGATCACTAAATACTTTAACAAGGCAGGGAAAAGGGGGTCTGCTTGGAATAACGCAACACGTGGTATTAATCAAGCTAGAACAGGTCGTCTTCGCAGTCAAATTGATTTATCAAGTCACTATAACTTTAAGCTACTTAAAGGTTATACAAAAATAGCAAAAGGAACAGGTATTATAGGCTTAGGTGTTGACGCTGGATTTCGAGCAGCCAACGTTTATGATAAATACCAGACAGGGGGTAACTGGCAAAAATCTGCAGCTATAGAAACAGCTGCTTTTGGAACAGCCAGTGCAGGAGGTATAATATTAGGTAGCTATGCAGTAAGCTGGGCTTTAGGACTTACTGTCGCCGCAACTCCTATCGGTTGGGTAATCCTTATTGGAGCAGGACTTGCAGCTGGATACACGGGGGCTGTCGCAGGTGATACTGTTGGACGAGGATTAGCAACCAGTGGGTACAATGCTAGCAATTACTTATTATCTAATTAGGAACTTTATATGTTAAACCTCCCCTTTGATGTTTGGTACTTTATAATTGGTTTTCCAATTTTAATTCTCTGGGCTATTGCAATTTTAACTTTTGGCCGTATTTCAATCCGTCATATTGAACGAGAGATGACTAAAAGTGGAGGAGGTGCACCGGAATGGGATAAAGGAATTGGCACAAGAGTTGTTATGTACGCAAGAATTATTACCCGTAAAAAAGTGAACAAGGTTACTTTATTTGATGAACAAGCTGTTTTAGATCACGCCAGAAAAATTGACTGGTACCTCGCATGGTTTTTACATATAACAAGTATTGCATTCTTCACTCTATGCTTTATGACTGTATTTTTCTTTAAAGATAAACTCCAAGAATAGCATAGATAAATTAGCAACCATGAAACTTAAAAGTAATCTTAGAAAACAATTGAAGTTTCATGACGCAGATTCAACTCTGAAGTGCATAACCACTAAGCAGCTATAGCTGCCATGTGTTCAGCCATTAATTTGGCTGGTAGTTTGTAATTTAGCTTTTTCCTTGGTCTATCATTCAGTTGCACTATTACATCTTCAACTTCTGATTGCGATACTTTTTTAAAGTCTGTTGCTTTTGGCCAGTATTGCCGTAATAACCCATTCGTGTTTTCATTCAAACCTCGTTGCCACGAACAATAAGGATCTGCAAAATAAACACCACAGTCTAAGTATTCACTCATCATTTCATGGTAAGCAAACTCTTTACCATTATCTGCTGTGATCGTATGTACGGCTTTTTTATAAGGTTGTAATAAAGCAATCGTCGCAGCGGTGACTGATTTAGCTGATTTGTCGTCAACACGAATAGAGACTGTAAAGCTAGTTTTCCGTTCAACGATAGTCACTAATGCACCACTGTGGCCTTTACCGATGACTAAATCTATTTCCCAATCCCCAATTCTGCTTTTATTATCAATAACCGTTGGGCGTTCATCAATGCTGACTCGGTTTTTGATAAAGCCGCGACCTGCCTGTTTATCCTTACTACGGGATTGGTAAGCCTTGCCTTTTCTACGCAGATGTTGAAATAATTGACCACCACGTTTCTTATCAGCCCAAACATGTAGATAAATTGTTTCATGGCTAATTAGAATGCGGTGTACTTCTTTTAACCAGCCTGATATTTGCTCAGGACTCCATTTCATATAAATCTTTGAATCAATTAATGCAATGAGGTTACTCGTCATTTTAATGGCCTTACGTGAATGTAAGCGGCGCCCCTGAGCAAGGGACTGGGCTTGCTTAATGCGATAACCTCGCTTTCCTGTATTACGAGAAAGCTCTCGACTGATAGTTGATTGACTCACTTTTAATTGCTGTGCAATTTTATTTTGGCTTATTCCTATTTTTTTTAATGCATAAATCTGGCATCTTAGCTCATAGGTCAGTTGATTATATGTTTTCATTGTTGCATCTCTTGCCGGAGAAAAGCGATTAGCATATATTCAGCTGACCACTTTTTCTACCTATTCAAGTTATGCACTTACTATTTGAATCTAAGTGATCTTGATTTAAAGGTTTTATAAAAGAGCGAAAGTTATATACCCATTGCCATTCAAGATGCAAAAATCAGCAAGCCATGAGGTGAGCAGATTCTAGGCATAAAGTTGAAGATCTAACGGGTTAAATCAAGACTTTATAACGACGAAGATGTTTGCCTCATGGCTTGCCCTACGGGTCCCTCGCTCAAATACCAATACTGCGTTGTAACATTTGATAAGGACCCGTCCTTGACATCATGTTACGCCTTGTCTTGGCATCCGAGCGAGTGACTGATAAATGCATCTTGATTGGTAATGGGTATATTAGCCAATCTCAACCAAAATCTCTCCCGGTGTGACACGATCTCCCTTGGTAACATGAACGGCTTTGACCTTACCTGCAATGCTGGCATGAACCTCCGTTTCCATTTTCATTGCTTCAGCCACCAGCACAGCTTGACCTGCAACGACGGTTTCGCCCTCTTTCACTAATACTTCAACGACATTACCTGGCATCGCTGCAGTAACATGACCCGCCTCTGTGGCACGTTTTCGACTTTTTTGTTGTCCATCATCAACAAATTCATTAAGCGATTCAAAAATCACTTCCCTTGGCACACCGTCCATCGACATATATATTTTACGTTTACCGGCCCCAAAATCACCAATACCGGTCACGGCAATATCATAACTTTCACCAGACACATTAATCTTAAATTCACTGGCAACTCCCATATCAGCTTGAGCATTATCCATGGGAATAAGAGCTTCCGCTACTAATGAACCTTCTCCTCGTTGTGTTAGGAAATCACGACCAAGATCAGGGAACATTGCAAATGTCAGTACGTCTTCATCGGTCAAAGCAAGATCGCCAATCTCTTCTTTTAAACGCAACATTTCTGGTTTAAGCAAATCGGCAGGACGCCCTTCCATTACGGTTTCATTGCCAATTGCTTTTTTCTGAAGATCGCGATCTACTGCTGCAGGGGCTTTACCATATCCGCCCTGTAAATAACGTTTCACTTCATTGGTAATGGTTTTATAACGTTCACCAGAAAGTACATTATAAACGGCTTGTGTACCTACAATTTGGGAAGTTGGCGTGACTAATGGCGGAAAGCCTAAGTCTGCACGAACACGCGGTATCTCAGCAAATACATCATCAATTTTATCTAACGCATGTTGATCCTTTAATTGATTGGCAAGGTTCGACATCATACCACCGGGTACTTGGTTAATTTGTACCGAGACATCTTCACGGGTAAATTCTGATTCAAACTGATGATATTTTTTACGTACATCACGAAAGTAATCGGCAATATCACTCAGTTTATTTAAGTCTAACCCCGTATCATATTCAGTCCCTTTCAAAGCAGCGACCTGTGATTCACAGGCGGGGTGACTAGTGCCACCAGAAAAAGAAGAAATAGCAGTATCGATTCCATCTGCTCCGGCTTCAATCGCCTTAAGCTGGCATAATGGCGCCAGACCCGCAGTACTATGACTATGAATAATAATCGGCACGGTTACCGATGATTTTAATGCATTGACTAGATCATAAGTTCCATAAGGAGTCAGTAACCCTGCCATATCTTTTAACACAATGGAGTCGGCGCCCATATCGACGAGATCTTTCGCCTGTTGTACAAACAAAGCTTCCGTATGCACTGGACTGGTTGTGTAACAAATCGTCCCCTGCGCATGTTTACCCGCTTGTTTAACAGCTTTCATTGCCGTCTCAATATTACGTAAATCGTTAAGAGCATCAAATACACGAAATACATCGATACCGTTTTCAGCGGCTTTATGAACAAAAGCCTCGACGACATCATCGGCATAATGACGGTAACCCAGTAAATTTTGACCGCGTAATAACATTTGTAAACGACTATTAGGTAGCGCTTTACGTAATGTACGTAGGCGTTCCCAAGGATCTTCCTTTAAAAAACGAACACAGGCATCAAAAGTCGCCCCACCCCAAACCTCTAATGACCAAAATCCAGCTTGGTCCAGTTTTTCACAAATAGGTAGCATATCTTCCGTACGTAATCGCGTCGCAATTAGTGATTGGTGTGCATCGCGCAGTGTAACGTCGGTAATCTGTATTTTGCTCATTGGTTTCACTCCAAAGTTTTGTTAATCCCTGTGATGGGCCTAAATTTTATATGCGTTTTATTTACAATCCGCAATGCGCTGTAATTGCCGCCGCGAGTGCCAATGCAATCTCTTTCGGAATGCCTTTTTCTGAATAGTTCAGTAGTTCCGGATGATTGGGTACAAAACTGGTATCGAACACACCTTTGGCAAAATCGGGATGGTTTAAAATCTGCTGATAATAAGTTTCGGTCGTTTTTACGCCACGTAAACGCATATCATCAAGCCCACGTTTACCTCGGGCAATCACTTCATCCCACGTTAGCGCCCAACAAATAAGCTTCATACACATAGAATCGTAATAAGGTGGAATTTCATACCCCGTATAAATAGCCGTATCCACACGCACCCCGGGGCCGCCCGGCGCATAATAATGGGAAATTCGTCCAAAACTAGGTAAGAAATCGTTTTTAGGATCTTCTGCATTAATTCTAAATTGAATCGCAAAACCGCGATAACTAATATCCTGCTGACGATAACTGAGCGGCAGTCCCGATGCGATACGTAGCTGTTCACGAACAATATCAACGCCGGTAATTTGCTCTGTGATAGTATGCTCAACCTGAACGCGAGTATTCATTTCCATAAAATAAACTTTATTCCCCGTGAGCAAAAACTCGACGGTTCCCGCATTCTCGTAGCCTACCGCAGCCGCAGCGCGTACCGCTAAACTACCAATATATTCACGTTGGTCGGGTGTCAATTGTGGGCTTGGTGCTATTTCGATTAATTTTTGATTACGACGTTGAATTGAGCAATCACGTTCGTATAAATGAATCACATTACCCTGGCTATCTGCTAGTACCTGTACTTCTATATGACGAGGATTAACAATACATTTTTCAAGGAACACATCGGCTGAACCAAAGGCTTTGGTTGCTTCAGAAATAACACGCGGATATTGCTGACGTAATTCCTGTGCTGAATCACAACGACGAATACCACGACCACCGCCACCCGAGGTCGCTTTAATCATGATCGGATAACCAAATTCTTCAGCCAATACAAGTGCTTGTTCGACATTATCAAGATTACCATCGGAACCTGGCGTAATGGGCACACCAGCAGCCCGCATACTATCCCGAGCTTGTGTTTTGTCTCCCATCGCATGAATAACCGATGATTTCGGGCCAATAAAGACGATACCTGCTTCTTCACAATAGCGCGCAAAATCTTCATTTTCAGATAGAAAGCCATAGCCGGGGTGAATCGCATCACAACCAGTTTCTAAAGCAAGATTAACTAATCGTAACGGATCTAAATATCCCGCAAGTGGATCTTCACCTAATGAATAGGATTCATCAGCCCGTTTTAAATGCAAGGCATAACGATCGGGTTCAGTGTAAATGGCAACCGAGCGAATACCCATTTCGGCACAAGCGCGTACAATACGGACTGCAATTTCACCACGGTTAGCAATCAGAACTTTCTTCAGCATACTTATCGGCTCCTTGAAAATTGATATAACCAGAACAAGATAAAAATATAAATGTATGTTCTCGCTGTTAATTTCTACATTAACCGAATTTTTTTAAACTGGACAATTGATATTTCTTTAGTCGCCTATAAGCTATACCTTATAGATAAATTAAGGAAAACAAACCGATGACTATCAGCGTACAAAAATTGGCTAATCGCTTATCATTTCGTCAGCTTCAGGTATTTAAAGCTGTTTATTCACTGAAAAGCTATAGTCAGGCAGGTTTCGAATTGGGCTTAACGCAACCCGCCGTGAGCAGTCAAATACGCCAGATAGAACAAGCATTAGCCCAACCTTTGTTTGAATATATAGGTCGCAAACTTTACACCACCGCTGCGGGAGACCGACTATTTAAAACCACTGACGTTATTTTTAATCAACTGCAATCGCTACAAGCTGATATTTGCGAGATGAAAGGACAGGTTTCCGGTGAACTAAACATCGCCGCAGTCAATACAGCACAGTGTGTTTTACCCTATTTACTAAAAGGCTTTATGGAACAACACCCAAAGGTTATTGTTAATGTAAAATCGGTGGACCGCACAAAGGGTATTCAACGTTTAACTGATAACGTCGACCATTTAGTTATTATGGGGATGGTGCCAAAGGGAAAGCCATTTGCCGCACTGCCATTTCTTGATAATGAATTACTTCCGCTTGTCCCACCGGATCATCCATTATTACAACAAGAGCAAGTTACTGTAACCGAATTTTTAAGTAGCCGATTAATGCTACGTGAGACAGGCTCGGGTAACCGACTTGCACTCGAACAACACTGTCAACAAATACGCGAAAAACTCGATCCTTATTTTGAAATTGACTCAAATGAAGGGTTAAAACATGCAGTAATGGCTGGGCTCGGCGTATGTGTATTACCCCGCCTAAGTGTACTCGCTGAATTACAAAATGGTTCGTTAAAAATACTCCCTCTTCCCGGATTTCCCCTTCGTCGTTCATGGAGTTTAGTCTACCCTCAAGGTAAACACCCAATACCAGCCATGCGCGCTTTTATTGACTATGTACAAAATAATATTATTAACATTGAGACGTTATTTAAGGAAGTAATGGGTAAAGAAAATATATTGTAAGTTTTAGGTTTATTTAAAAACAAACAATGAGAGCAAATTTTTCTTTTTGCCACTATTTGACTACCCCGTGAAAAATAGGCCCCCAAAAAAATCTAAATCCAGTTATAAAATATTTAGTGAGTCAAATTCATTCGTTGACAGTGTCCCACCTTTTGAACCGACGACAACAGATGAGATTGCATTGGCAATACGGAGGCTTTTTTCAAAACTGTATCCGCGTTGACGGCAGGCAATAACCGCCCCGATATGGGCGTCACCAGCTCCAATTGTATCGACGACTTGGGTAGGAATGGGGTCGATGTGGATAAATGAGCTTCCATCATACATATACGATCCGTCACCACCATCAGTGATTAAGATAGTATTTTTTGTATGGAGGAAAAGCGCTTTCGCAGCCTCGTATAAATCCGCTTTCCCCGTGTAAGCGATGATTTCATCTCGATTCAGATGTAGAACGGGTGAACGTTTAAAGATACGGTTAATCTTCGACTGACCAATTGAATTGATACGTGGACCCGGAGCAAAGAAGACCTCTAAATGCTGGTGTTCCTCTAGATACTCTATGATCGCATCCCCAGTCGGTTCTTCTACTTCCAACCCACACACATAGACTTTATTATATTCATCGATGGGAACTGCATCTAACCATTCTTTTGAGAACGTGTATTCAGCACCATGATAAGAGAGAAAAGTCCTTTCGCCATGGGGTTCTACATAGCAATAGCAACAACCATTGTCTTGATTGCTCACTTTTATATAAGAGGTTACGCCTTTTGAAAGAAGCTGCTTTTCTACGTACTCACCGTAAATACCAGTACCAACAGGCGTACAGAAAAGATGCGGCACGTTGAAATGCTGAATAATATTTTGCACATTATAGGCGCATCCGCCTATGGCCATGGACTGATGATTTATATGACAGTCCTGTGCCGTGCTGGGTAATCGGTCCACTTCCAAAATAATATCTAAGGCTGTAGAACCGATGATGAGTGTTTTATTCATTTGATCTCCCGATATCGAAGGACTAACAAAATTAAATGGATCGTATTTACTCACTTGTTTCTTCATATTTCAACCGGAAATCGCGCTTAAGTTATCTAACCCGTTGTATCGTCTACATACTGCTTTTATAAAAATGAGCAATGGTGTTATGGATTATTAACCGACAACGAATTAGTTCCTTCTCTATTTATTGCCCATAGAATAAAATCCATCATTAAGGCAATAAGCGTATTTATAGATTTTTCCTTGGAAAATAAGCGAAGTGTGAATATGATATAAATAACATATTAATCACTTTACAGTGATAATTTTAAGCTTGTGCTTTTAACACTAATTTTAGGCCGTTTACTGTTTATTTTAAGAGTCTTGTGGTTGTTTTATAATGAAACCGTTATTTTCACGATGAAAATGACAATTTACCATAATCTTCATCTTGTGCGGTTAACAGCAGTAGATAATAAAAATTTGGAGACAGAATGAACCTTGAACATGGAATTTTCACCGTTACTGTTGATACAAATATAATAATCATAACCATGAAAGGAAGTTTTAATGAGTTCGGTGCGAGAGCTCTTATAGACTCAATCAAAGCTAAAATAAAAAGTTTCAAGAGTGCAAAATTTTCGATCATTGTTGAGGATTTAGAGCTTGAAGGAATGACCCCTGAAGGATACAAAGAGATTAATAAATATAATGAATGGTTAAACGATCAGAACATGATAGCCAAAGCTAGGGTCGCTAAATCTACAGTAACGTTAGATATCGACAATCGATTAATTCCAGCGATAAAAAAACAAAATATAAAAATATTTGAAGATGTGCCTACTGCAATTGAATGGCTAAAACGTCAGTCAGAATAAGAGGCTATGGCTATATTTACCAAATTCCGATAATTCCGATAAAGCGGACATTAGTATTACTAGCTTCTCAGGCTGATTACAGCGTACACAATATGCTGACTTATCTTTATCCTGAAAGTCTCAAAAGCCACCAAAGCGGTCATTGAGCTTTTAAAAAATAGGTATATTTAGTGCAAGGCGCTATCGCCCCCATAGCGCCTTACAAACTAAAAATAAGTTACTCAATTAACTTTGCCACTACGAAGCTCGCAATGGGGAAAAGCGAACGTCATGGCTACTCAAATTTACACTATCTGAATCGCTATGGATTAAAACAAGCCAATAACAGTGGTTAACTAAAAGTCAAAATACAACTCATTACTTTTCTGTTGAGCACTCTATAATTAATTTAACTAAAATATTTAACTGTAACTCAACCTCTTTGTTAGTAATACTAAAACCAATATTCAAACGAAAACAATGAGGGTATAAATCTAATGTCGTAAAGTTCTCTCCAATAAGCACATCGAGCTTGTTTATTAACGCAAGCTTTCTCAACTTCCGAGTATTTAAGAGTGGGACTTCAACCCACAGCACAAAACCACCAGTAGGCTGACTTACCTTACTCTTAATGGGTAAATTTTTTTGTAAATAAGCAGTAAACAGCAGACTTTGTTGTTGTATGTGTAAGCGTATCTTTTTCAGGTGACGGATATAATCACCCCGTCTAATAAAGTCTGCAATAGCTAATTGCATGGGAGTGCTTCCCCCTTGATTTGCCAGTAAACGTTTTTGCAAATACGCATTAAAATAACGCCCTGGTAAACACCACCCTAATCGATATCCAGCTGCAATCGTTTTAGAAATTGAACCGCACCATAAAATATATCCCTTCCTGTCCCAATGCTTTGCTGGCAAAGGGATCACACCTTGATAGCCTAATTCAAGATAAACGTCATCTTCAATAATCGGTATTTTATATTGTGTTGCGAGATCAACTAACTTCTTCTTTTGTAATGCACACATTGAAATTCCCTGTGGATTCATATGAGAAGTGCAGAACAACCCTGCTTTTATCGTCCCAAGTTGCATCTGTTTTTCTAACTGCTCAAGGTCAATACCGTGTTCAACAGATGGGATCTCAACAACACGGCGATTCATTCCCCCTAATAAGTCTAATAACCCACTGTAACATGGCGAACTAATTGCGACAGCATCACCTACAATAGTTGTAACTTCAATAGCATGACAGATCGCATCTAAACATCCATTGGTGATCACACATTGCGTATCTGAAAAATGAAAATCAATATTTTTAAAATGCTTGCTGAGACTCTCTCGTAATATTTTCTCTCCTTGAGGTTCAGGATAATCGCTCAGTTGAGTGCCTTGTTGTTTCATTGCTCGACGAAAGCTCAGTTGTAATTTATTTATTGGAATTAATTCCGGGTCGTAGCATGCAATACCTAATGGGCTTGGGTTACTAAATGGGTTATGCAGCTTAGGTGCCTTTGGTTTAGTTGCTGAGCTTTGAAATGAAACTAAAGTAGGTAGTTCAGGTTTATCAGTTAGCTGTGATTTTTGTGCTACATAATAACCCGATTGGGGTTTTGCTATTAACCAACCTAAAGACTCTAAATGCTGATAACAATTTAACGCTGTTGTCATACTAACATTGTGCTGTAACCGGAACTTACGTAATGAGGGCATTTTACTATGTAAGACTAATTGACCCGATTCAATCTGTTGCACACACTGTCTAGCTAATTCAATATAGAGCATAAAACTGTACCCTTTTAAAAGTTTATTTTTGTATCTGTTCTCTTTGTAAGTTTACTGGATAATAACTACTAGGTCAGTAATAGTCATCAGTAATAGGAATTAAACAATGAAAAAGAGTGATTTAATCTTAGGTGTTTTGGTAATGATTATATGGGGGTTAAATTTCTCAGTAATCAAATTAGGTGTTAATGAAATAGATTCGTTACTGTTAACGGCATTCAGATTTAGCTTAGCCACTCTACCCGCCATTTTTTTTGTGAAAAAACCAAAAGTCTCATGGTGGTATTTGATTGCATATGGGTGGATCTTTGCTATTGGAGTCTGGGGAATGGCAACTTGGTCAATCGAAGCAGGTTTAAGTGCCGGCATGGCATCTGTTCTATTACAAGTAAATATCGTCTTTGGTTTGTTTTTAGGTCACTTTTTATTAAAAGAGACGATTTCTCTAAACAAACTAATTGGTAGTGGCGTAGCACTAGGCGGTTTATTTCTGAGTTTAACTGTTACTGATGGCTCTGTCACACAAGTAGGGTTACTACTCATTTTATGTGCAGCATTATCATGGAGCTTAGCAAGTATCACTATTAAAAAAGCAGGTACCAAACAAGTTTTTGCTTTTAGCTTGTGGGCGATGGCATTTGCTCCAATCCCATTATTTTTAATCGTTTATTTACAGTCTGGGAGTGATGCTTTTATGCAAATACCGGAACAACTTAACGGCAGAGTAATTTTCTCAGTATTATTCCAAGCCTATCCTGTAACGTTATTAGGTTATTGGATTTGGAATCGATTATTATTGACTTATCCCTTAACCACAGTTGCACCATTAACTCTGTTAGTACCTATTTTTGGACTGATGGGGGGCGTCATATTTTATCAAGAAGAGGTTGGCGTAATAAAATTTATTGCGAGTTTATGCGTGATAAGTGGTGTTTTGATAGGTTTTATTAACATTCCAAAATTTAAAATATTTAAGTCGCGACTTTTTTCTTAAATTAAATAATCACTTAGTAAGTGACAATTGTATTGAAAAACGCCGTAAAGAAGAATTTAAGCGTAGAAGTTTCACTTGGTCATGATCGCAAACGGAAAGGAGTATATACATGGATTTAATATTTCAAATTTGGGGAGGCTTATTTTACCTTGCCAATAAAATACTGTTTGCGCTTTCTGAAGGTAAGCCTGAGAATATAAAAAAAGACTTTAAGATTAAAGGTTGGGCTATTTATCTTCTCGGCGTACCCGCTTGGGTAACTATATTGATTAGCCATCAAGATTGGATTGCAGCATCTATTGAAGCAGGAGGAATTCCCGCTATGTTATTGGGTCTATATAATACTTATCATAATAATCAAAAAGAGAATAAATGGTTTAATAAGTTTGTCACTTTGTGTACTTATTCATCACTAGCATTTGGACTTGTTTTTAGCGTTATCCATCACGGCGGAATAGGCTCTATTTCACAAGTTTTAGAGGTAGGTGTAATGCTCGGCTTTTTGCTAGGTAGCTACTCCATAGCGAAGAATAATCCTGTGGGCTGGTTCTTCTTTATGCTGATGAATTTAAGTATGGCTACATTGATGCTACTACAAGATAAGCCGATACTAATGGCGCAACAATTAGTTTCATTGTATTTTGTAGTCTATGGACTTAAAAAGTCACGTGCCATTTCATCAAGCCAAGAGCTTGCAAATTAATCAACAAGGACAAAATACGGCTGACTATCTCGCTTCGCTCGTTTTTGGGAGAAAGCGAACGTAAAAACTTAAAATCACCAAGGCGCTTTGTGCCTCAAAGCGCCATAGGAAACTACAAATATGTGACCAATATTAACTATTACCACCGTCTGCTTTGAGCTTGAAGCGGTCAACGAGATTTTGTCAATCCATGACATATTTAGGCTCAAAAGCATCCATGCTTACTTAACTATTTACTGAAAGTGATTTAATCGACAGCTTCAACACCATAAACAAAGTTTAAGTACCGCTAACAAACACCTTATTCAAGCAGCAACCCGTTTGCGCGATAGTGCTATCCCTAAAATGATTAATAACATTGCCGCTAGACTTTGCCATTCAATCGCTTCGCCCAAAAGAAGCGCGCCAGTAAAATATGCCACGATAGGAATCACGTAATTAATATACGAAAGAAACGTAGGCCCTGCCGTGCCGATAACTGCAAACAAAAGAATGGTGGCAAACGCAGTCGGGCCAATACCTAACCACAATACGGATAACGTAGCGTTTAAAGAATAACTTTGTTGCCACGGTAAATCTTGCCACAACCACAATGGCACGATAGCGATGCTGGAAACAATCATCACACCAGCCGCCGTTACAACAGGGTTATAGGATGGCAACCGTCTCACCAAAATGGTATTTATTGCATAACTAAAAGTGGCGAGTAAAATCAGTAAACCACTCAGTAAATTACTGTGGGCTCCTACTAACGAAGGCCAAAGCACAATCACCACGCCAGTAATACCTAGCGCAAACCCGAATATTTTAAAGCGATTGAGACTTTCCCCTAACACAAAATAATGTGCCAAAATCATTGTCGCCAGCGGCATAAATGCCATCAACAACCCTGCAATGCCCGAGCTAATATCCTTCTGACCAGTGGAGATCAAAAGAAAGGGTAACAAGTTCCCCATAATACCGAGCAACAAAAATATAGCCCAAGCCAGTGGCGTAACAGGCAAACGCCAACCCTTGGCATACATAAAGAAAGTTAGGATAATCGCTGCAATTAACACTCTAAGAGAAACTATCCCTACTGGGGAAAAGCTTTGCAGTGAGACAGCGGTAAACATAAATGATGTTCCCCACAGCAGAATGAGCAACAGCAAAGAAAGCCAGTCTTTAACAGTAGGCGTATAGTGGCGAGTCATGTATTTGATCCAATTAGCATTAATACGGGAGAGTTTAACCGACAACATACCACTTTTTTGATGCTTTTAAAAAAAGATCTAACAGGAACAGAGGGACAAAAAAGCAAACTATTTTTTGTCCAGTTTGAACAGCTTCTTACAATTCATTACCACAATTGTAGCAGTGCGCTACAATCAATTCTAAGTAATCAAAGGAGAATTGTTATGGCAACTGCAAGTATTAGATTAGATAAAGACTTAGTAGAAAAAGCATCGATCATGGCAAAAGCACTAAATAGAACGACACCTAAGCAAATTGAACACTGGGCTAAAATTGGTGAAATGATGGAGGATACCCCAGACTTACCTTACGAATTTGTTAAACAGGCAATTATCGCCAAGGCAGAAAAAGAAGCTGGAAAATTAGAGGCTTACGACTTTGGCTAAGGTAAACCAAGTACTACAAACCCCAAGTTTTAAAAAAGCCGTCAAAAAGCTCCATAAAAACCAAAAACAAGATTTAGATAAAGCGGTAAAACTAATAATGGAAGAGCCAAAACTCTGTGAACAAAAGAAAGGTGAACTTGCGTTTATGAGAGTTTATAAATTTAAAATGGTGAAACAATTAACACTTTTAGGCTATAGCTATGAATATGGTGTAATTGTTTTTGAATTAATAGCCCTGGCTCACATGAAAATTTTTACCGAAACGTCAAACACCTCTTTTGAGTTTGGTCTTACCCACTAAAAATTGTGGGCTAAAATCGAGCTAAGCGAGTAAGTCCGATGTTTTTAGTCCTTGTTAAATTGACTTGTTATGTGGCGTCCAAAATTTAATAATCTGAATACACATTAGCTAAATAAACAACGGCATCTGCGATATATTTAAACTCTACATTTTCGCCAAAACTAGCGTCACTTGCATCGCCAACACAAAACCTAACTTTCTCAGCTGACCAGCGTAAAATATAATAATCTCTAGAACCTAGCCAAAGCTCTGCATTTTCCCACCATTCGAATATGATACTATCATTGCAACTATGTAGAACAAGTGAGTCTAAGCAAGGTACTTCGTCGACTAATGAATAGAGGGAGACTAATTGATCAATAACGTCTTCAGGAACACCAATAGCACTGGCTTTTAATTCAAATGACCTCAATGATATATCAGAAGCTGGCTTAATCGTGCGCCCATATTTTAGAAATATAGGCTCCAATGCATTAATAACATGTTGCATATTATTCTCCATAGCCACAGAACAAACTGTCCGACTGACACGTTTTATTATGTGCCCTTAAGCTTAACCTCACTTATTTTAGTACCAATAGGCAAATCTTTGACTTGCTTGTTTATCTGGCCGCCAAAGTGTAATGAAACTTTAAAAGACATTATATTCAGGTTGTCTATACCCATTTCCCCCCAGAGACGGGCTAACTTTAAAGTCGTAGCACTATCCAGAACCAAGTGTCATTCCATTATCTTTTGCTGCCTGCCATTAAGAAATGGTCTTGACCATCAGCAGTGTTGAGTATTGATTGGAGTTCACTTGATGGTATTTTTGCGTTTTTTTTTGCAAAAATGATGGCAGTCGTTTACGTGTCTACGTTGAACTACTTGTTAGCAGTTTACTCAGTCAAGCATACGATTCACAAATTCTTGCGTTTCTTCACTAAAGAGTTGAAGTTGCTCATTACTCAAAACACCATATTTTTTTAAATAAGCTATTTTCAACAACACACTGTTACGAGTTGGGTTATTGAACATTTCAGCTATTTTGGCATCTTCACTTTCAATCAAACTATACAAGTCCAAATACGATTGATGTTCTTTATCAACTCGATCATTGGTTATATTTTCCACTTTATTAAATACCAACTCACAAGCTTTCGCAGTTAATTCTTCTTGTAGCTTCCGAAACAATTTCCAATCTTTCTCTGGTACAGATGACATATTAAATCCTCATTGGCTGATAACGCCAGCTTAAGCGTACTAAAAAAGTTGGCTAAAATTGTGGAGCAAAGCGGAACGTAGTCAACTGCTTTAGTTCCGTTTAAAACTATTGTTGAACAAAGCCGCTGCACGGCAGAAAAAAACATAAAATCTCCAGACTGTTACTGTGTTCAGTAACACGTCCAGTTCGGGCGTGCCTACTGGAGCTCTCATCATGAATGCTATCGAACAACAACGCTTTGATTTTCTTTATGAACAACATCTTATCAATTTAAAACTACAAGGTAAAAGACCTGCGACCATTGATGCCTATTCCCGTGCCATACGTCGTATTACGACCTACTTCAATCGTACACCAGATACGCTGACCACACAGGATCTAAAACAATATTTTAATGGTTTAATTCAAACACATTCTTGGAGCACCATTAAACTCGACCGCAATGGTTTACAGTTTTTTTACCGCTACACACTCAATAAACAATGGGAATGGCTCGATATTGTCAAACCCCCACAGGTGAAACGACTCCCTGATATTTTAACACCTAAGCAAGTAAGTGACTTACTGACCAACACGAAACAACAACGTTACCGTGTGTTTTTTCTTACCCTGTATACGCTCGGATTGCGACTGAGTGAAGGACTTAATCTCACCGTTAATGATATTGATAGCGCAGCCATGCAAGTCCATGTCCGCGAAGGTAAAGGTGGAAAAGACCGACTATTACCATTGCCCAAACGCACACTAATGGCACTTCGCGTTTATTGGAAAACGCACCGTCACCCGATATTACTATTTCCGAGTAAATTTACCGACTCCGATGTCCCGATGGATAAAGGTAGTGTGCAAAAAGCCATGAAACAGGTCATTGATGACTGCCGTATTAATAAACGTATCAGTCCACACTCACTCAGGCATTGTTATGCCACACATCTATTAGAGCAAGGATTAGACTTACGTTCACTGCAAATATTACTGGGCCATAACAGTTTGAATACAACAGCGCGTTATACCCAACTGACACAGGTAAAACAAAAGGAAACTATCAAGATAATAAACCGACTTGCTAATAACCTAAAGGGTATTGAGGCAGTTTTATGAGTACATTTATCTCACTACTTCGCCAACACCAACAGGCATTTGAGCAGCAGTATGACAATAAGCTTAACCATGATATGCGCAGTGCCATTCACGCTATGTTAAGTTGTCAAACACAGCAACAGCAGCAGGTAAAATGGCGCTGCACTGAGTGCGAACATAGTGAGCAGCACCCGATATCCTGCGGACATCGACACTGCCCACAATGCCAACACCAAACCACATCCGACTGGCTAATGCGACAGCAACAAAAATTGTTACCAACCCATTATTTTATGGTGACGCTGACAATACCTTATCAGCTTAGGGCATTAGCTCGATATCAGTCAAAAGCCTTTTATAAAATCCTCTTTGGGGTTGCGCAATCCACACTGAAAGATTTTGCCAAACGTCAAAACAAAGGGGAAATGGGATTTACGATGGTGCTGCATACGCATAATAGAAAGCGCGATTTGCATCCTCATTTGCACGTTATTATTCCTGCGGGTCGTTATGACAACGTTAAACAAGTATGGCATAAAGGCGATAAGCACTATCTGTTTAATGAATTTGCCTTAGCAAAGGTATGGCGCGCACGTTTACTCGATGCAATTAATCACCACGATACGTTAGTATTACCGCAACAACTCCCCCGAAAATGGATAGTTGATTGTCGCCATATTGGTTATGGTGAGCATGCGCTGCAATATCTCTCTCGCTACCTTTATCGTGGTGTATTACCCGACAGAGATATTCTCAAGGTAACTTCAAACAGTGTGACCTTCCGCTATCGCGACGGTCAAACCAATCAATGGAAAATCAGAGTATTGCCACCGTTACAATTTATTTGGCTGATTTTACAACATGCTCTACCCAAAGGATTTCAACGTGTGCGTGATTATGGATTCCTACGCGGTAATGCCAAAACCGTACGTTTACGCATTCAACAGTTATTAATGACAGTAACAAAATGGATTGCACCTATACAAGAGCCCATTAGAGGGAAAGCAAAACGAAGGTGTCCTTGTTGCCAACACGACATGCAATATGCAGGAATAATACGACTGAGTTAGCCGAAAGGCACAATATAATAAGGATAATGGCCGCCACGCAATAAAAGGACAACACAATAAGATAAACGATAAGACATAAACCACAACCTATTGATAACGTTACACTTCATACGTTATCCCAGCCAAACTCGTCTTGCGAAAAGCCACAAGACAACATCAACTTAGATATCAACTTCACAATTTACTATAAATAAGCTGCTCGGGCTTGTTCAACACCCAGATAAGGTGTCGGCTGCGCGACACCTATCCTTATTTGTTATGTGTGTTCTTATTGAACCAATGAACTTTTAAGCACGAAATGATCATCGACCGTTTCAATTACTGTCCATTTTAGATTTGAATACAATGCAGGAATATGAGTAAAAACCAGCAACTCTGGTTCAGCCATTTCACTAACCATTTTTTCAGCATGATTAATCAATTGTGAGCTAATTCTTTGCTTACGATTTTCAGGTTTAATAAAGACAGCATTAACCCAAACAGCCTGCTCTTGAGTAATTGGAGATAGAAAACGAGTAAAAACTAAACCACCAATTAATTCACCATTTTCTAAGGCAATGATAGGATTTGGAATTACTTTTCCATTCTTTGTTGTTGCCAGTGGTTCAACGTCATCCCACTCACTTTTAAACCATTGATACAATTCAGTTAAATACGTTGAGTTACTTTCAACCGTTTGAATTAAAACCATAATTAATCCATTAAACCTATCATTTCCGTAAAAACACATAACGAGGCTGTAGAATTTCTCCATTTTCAGAAAAAACAGCCTCTATTAAAATTTTAATTTTCAATTAAAACAACAAGTTAAAAATAGAAAGTTTTCATAATTTGGTGAATAACGAGTTATTCTACAGCCACAACACTGTTTTAAGCGGAAAATTAACGTTGGCTATAATCGCTAAGCGATGGCCAACAGTAAGTTTTCCGGCTTGAAAACTCTTGTTAGGTGATTTTATTCCAGCCATTTTCCCAAGGTTGTTTATATTGCTCCCACTCTAGATCAGTCAGATTCCTACCCATGGTTATTTCCGCAACTTCTCTAGCCGAAGTTGCTCCTAAATCCAAACCAATAACCACTGCTTTTAAAACAACAGACTCTTCATGAGAAATTGGGTCATCCAATGCTCTTTTTGATGAAGATGTATTTTTACACTCTGATTCAATAAGACCATCAATAATATTACTAATCATTTTAGCTTTTGAACCAGGTAATGTGAGAGCTTCAAAATATGAGGAGCATAAAAAAACACCAAACCCTTTCGCCATATCCAAATCAAAAGACTCTTGGGCTAGTTTTAAAAGCTCCTTAGCTATTTCTTTTTTACCTTGAACTGAAATATTATTTACATTATGCGTTTCTTTAATAACATGTTTATATGCAAACAACAGATGAATTATCACGTTTCTCTGAATATCTTCATCTAAAGAGTTAACTCTTACCATCAAATCATTAACTTCATTAAATAGGGCATCAGCTCTAGAGAGAGCCCAACGTTCTTTAATTCGCTTAAACACAACTCACTCCAATGTTCACCTAACGAGGCTGTAGAATTTCTCATTTTCAGCCTGATTATTTAAAATAAAAACTACATTAATTCACATTTACTTGAGATTCAAATAGATTATTCACTTTTCAATAAATGACTGATTAAATTGAGTTGTAGAGGTGTTTATAAGGTTAATTAGGCTGGATTATTGCGGTTTAAGGGCTTAACCCTTGGGTTAATGTAAACTATTCCTTAACTTCTCAATGTTATGAACAAGGCAATACATCTGCCATTGCGTATTTACTTTTTCTTGCCCGCGCAGCGTAAATTTATTCATGCCTTTATTGACCGTAATATTACCGAATACTGATTCAATGGCGCCGAGTCGTTTACTGTATTGCCGCCGTCCTACACGGCTGTCTATTTTTACCCGCATTTTATCGGTATACGAGATAGTTTTACCTTTGCTGTTTGTTTCAAACTGAACTTGTCGACCTTGTTTAGTGGGGGCTTTGCGCATACATTGCTTTTGTAATGAGCAAACACGACAATCTTTTAAGTAACCTGAGAAACGTACATACTGTCGACCTGCTGTTTCAATGTTTTTAACACTAAGCCACATCGCTTTACCTGCTGGACAATGGCATTATTGTTTGTTTGGTACACAACTCCTGTTAAATTTCGTTCTAGACCAGCAGGACATAACGGAAGATGGGATAGCCACAGGCATAGTCAAGAGCAGTAGTATTTGAATTTTGTAAAATAATTAAGAATATAAAAACCGAAGACAATCTATTTCCTTTAAATACAGATAGTTACCTTAAAAATAAAAAAAGATTGTCTTCGTTTTATTCAAAACGTCTTCGTTTTAATTCCATGAATACAACTAAACAGCCTGCCCAGCTGCCCAGCCTGAACTCCATGCCCAACAAAAATTAAATCCTCCCAACCAACCGGTGACATCTAAGGCTTCTCCTACAAAATATAAGCCAGGGATATTTTTGCATTCCATGGTTTTAGACGAGATCGCATCGGTATCGATACCACCAAGAGTGACTTCTGCTGTCCGATACCCCTCGGTACCATTTATTTGTGGTTGCCATTGGTGAAACAGTGCGGCTATTTGTTTAAGTTGTTTCTCATGATATTGCTTCAAAGGTACGCTTTCGATTTCTGCAACACTCAATAAACATTCAATTACACGTTTAGGTAATTGTTGTGAGAGTAATGTTTTTAATGCTTGCTCGGGATGTGTCTGTTGGTTATCGTGTAATAATTGCAATAAATCGATATTGGGCATTAAATCAAGGAATAAAGGCTCACCCGCTTGCCAGTAGTTAGATATTTGTAAAATAACCGGTCCGCTTAAGCCGCGATGCGTAAATAAAAGTGCTTCGTTAAAACTTATGGTTTTATCTTTTTTACCTGCTTTTATTTGGCAACTTGCCGTTGCTGGGAAGCTAATGCCCGATAAGCTAGCAAGACTTTCCTTTTGTGCTTGATGTAATGTAAAAGGAACTAATCCTGCCCGTGTTGGTTTAACGGGTAATTGATACTGCTCTGCTACTTTATAGGCGAAAGGTGTCGCGCCCATTTTAGGTAATGACAATCCGCCCGTCGCCACAACGAATGATTCACATTCGAAATCACCCAGTTTTGTTTGCACTGAAAAGTGATTATCTTGCAATTTTGTATGAGAAAAAATCTCACATTGTAGTTGCACTTTCACACCAACAGCCTGTGCTTCATCCATTAATAATTTAACGATTTGTTTGGCGCTATCGTCACAGAACAGTTGCCCGTGATCACGTTCATGCCAACTGATATTGTGTTTGTCCACCAGAGCAATAAAATCCCATTGGGTAAAACGACTTAGTGCAGATTTAACAAAGTGAGGATTTTCACAAAGAAAGTTATTGGGTTCGACGTACAGATTAGTAAAATTACAACGTCCACCACCGCTCATAATAATTTTTTGGCCGGCGCGCTTTGCATGGTCAAGCACCAAGACTTTTCGGCCACGTTTACCGGCTTCGATTGCACACATTAACCCCGATGCGCCAGCACCAACAATTATGACATCCCACATATTTCACCTCTTAAATTAATGGCGCTAAGGATACACGAATAACTACCAATTCCGCTAATTAAATGATTTATTTGGGCGTAAACAAAAGAGAAGAAAACACAGTCTAAATTGCAGTAATAAGTTGTTTTCATGCTAAGGTCAACCACGTAACTGGCATTCATTATATGGTGCGATAATTATCGGATTTGATAGTGGTGATTTAAACCAAAAAGAAGGTAAAAAAAAGGTCGCACATGGCGACCCTATTAGTTCATTTAATACGTTAGTATTATTCTGCAGTTGCAGCTTCAGTATGCTCTTGCTCTGCAGGCATTTCAGCAGGAGTGTCTGCTTCAGGCGCTTTGATGCTTAATAATTCAACATCAAATAATAATGTTGAACCTGCAGGAATTGTACCTGCGCCTTGGTCACCGTATGCAAGGTCAGCGGGGATAACAAATTTATATTTCTCGCCCACACTCATTAGTTGTAGACCTTCAGTCCAACCAGGAATGACTTGGTTAAGTGGGAAGGTTGCTGGTTGACCACGTTTAACTGAACTATCGAATTCAGTACCGTCGATAAGTGTACCAACGTAATGTACTGTTACGGTGTCTTCAGCCGTTGGCTTAGGACCATCTGCTTTAGTGATAACTGAATATTGAAGACCAGTATCAGTAACCGTTACGCCTTCTTTCTTAGCATTTTCTTCTAAGAATTTTTTACCTTCTTCAGCCACTTTCGCCGCTTCTTCTTTTAGCTGTTTTTCAGCAGCAGCTTGAACTTGTTCACCGTAAGCCGTTAATGTTGATTGAATTTCTTCATCCGTTAATTGGCCGCTACCATTTAATGTGTCAGTGATACCTTTAAGAACAAGTTCTTTATTTAATGGCATACCAATTTCAGCTTGTTTTTCAAGCATGACATTGAACTGGCCAGAGAAAGAACTACCAATTGCGTATGCTGCTTTTTCTTGAACATCTTTGAATTCAATAGCTTTGTCTGCAACGGGTTCAGCAGCATTAGTCTCTGCTTCAGTTTTTCCATTACAAGCAGCTGTCAATACAACTGCAGCTGCTAATAAAGAAACTTTAAATACTTTTTTCATTATTACTCCATGAGTGTGCTTTTTATTTGCGAAATATACTCTGCTACTTTCATCTAAAAAAGAAGAAATTGAGGTATCATAAAATCTTTGCTTATACTAACCTTAAAACTTATTTTCACCAAAGTTAATTAATCAAATGCGACTAAACATTTCTTTTAAATCACTTATTTTGGTATTGAGCCTTATTTTTGTTGTCTCATGTAGCCGCTCAGATGAACCTTTACAGCAATATGAACATGCCGTTGAAGGCACTTTTGCTGCCGAAATTTCACAAAATGGCGATTATTCATTTATCTCTTCGATTAGTCACGGTTTACGCTTTTGGGATAACCGGAGAAATCAACTTTTATATCAATGGCAACACCACGATATTGCAGATAATGATATTTTCATTGTGCGTATTTCAGCAAACAACACCTATGCGTTATCAGCAAGCCGCAACGAATTTGCTATTTGGGATATTAAGACAGGTCAATCCGTTGGCTTTTATCAAGTCAGTGAATCCCCTATCCGCGATATTCAAATATCGGCAAATGGCCGTTACGTTTTGTATGGACAAGTAAATGGCAAACTAGTTCATATTGATTTACAAACCGGTCGTCGCCTTGAGATGCCGATTCATACTGAAAAAATTAATAGTATTGATTTATCCGCGAATGGTTTTTATGCGATCTCTGGTGGAAATGATCATCGTGCTTTTCTGTGGAATACTCAAACCGCGCAAATTATTCAAGAGTTTGATTTTGATAACCGTGTTTCTATGGTGAAATTTGAGGATCAGGGGCGCTATGCATTTGTAGCAGATAATCAAAAGGCATCGCAAATTTGGAACCTAACCACCGGGAAATTAGAAAGTACGCTAATTTATCGCGCCCGTCAGTCTATTTTTTCATCGGTACGTTTTGTTAATGATGGTAAACAATTACTGACAGGCAGCGGTGCAAATATCTTAACTTTGTGGGATGTTAAGACCGGCTTAGCGTTACAAAAGTGGAAGGTAACCGCAAGAAAACACACACGTCCTAAAACAGCTGTAGTATACTCGGCCACTATGTGGGATACCGATAAGATTGCCAGTGAAACCTCCGCTGGGTTATTGGAAGTCTGGCCAATCGCAAAACAATAATCATAGAGAATAGAATGAACCAAGATGAACGCATCGAGCAATTGGAAATGAAGGTTGCTTTTCAGGAAGATAACATCGACACATTAAATAATGAGATGTTTGACCAACAACGTAAAATGCAAGCATTAGCAGAACAAATTACACTATTGGTGAAAAAGCTAAAGGAAGCTGAGCCCAATCAACTTGCTTCGGAAGAAGAGGAAGTGCCACCACCTCATTATTAAAGTAAATATTAAAATAATGCGACTAAATCCGGATTACTTGCTAATGCCGGATTGCTAACCACCCCGTAACTTTTCCAACCTTCAGAGACCACACTCGGATCCGCCATATCACGTGGTACCGTTTCCCCTGCAAAGTGGGCCGAGGTTGCTTCGAATAATTCACTATTATAAATAACGAACGCCCCCACGTGATAAGCCTCTTTTTCATCGAAGAAAAGATGCTCCGTCGATTCAAGTACAGATTCAATAATTGGAGCACTGTTATCGCCCGCCGTTAAGGTCATTAAATGACGCAAATTAATTTGTTCGCGATAGGTGTAACCTTGATATTTACCGTAGGAATCCTCCCAGCTTATTTTTATTTCAATATCACGGACATTGTCACCCGCAGCATACATCAGGTCAGGTTCCGTAACATGCCACTCTATATTAAAATTAGTCTGTGTTTCAGGCTCGGTAATAGTTTCAACTGTGCCTTCTAATGCCTCAATATCTAATAAAGATTGAAACTGTAAAACATTGTCCATTTTTTCAATCGACAGTTTTAACACCGTCCCATGTACAAAGTTATCTCGACTTTGATGTCCAACCATTTTTTGTAACCCGACAATACTAAATGAAGCTAATGAAACCACTAATAATGAGACTAAAATTTCAATTAGTGAAAAACCGCGCATGATTTTTATGCTATTCATTGGAAGTCCTTCCAGGATCCATCAACTAAGCTATAAGTTGAATTAATGGCAATGCTGCCTCGATTTTTATACAGGGTGTTTAATACAGCTTTATCGTACCGAACAGATAAACTCGGATTCCCAGCAACACTTTCTATAGTTTGATTATGTGAACAACTGTAGTCACTTAACAATGCTCCATTTACTTGCACACCAGCAAGGTTAACGCTTGGTGATTCAACTAATTGCTCATTGCCATGTTCGTCAATAATAGACTCAGTATTAGGAAGAAAATACAGCATACCAGTCACCGCTACTTCGGTATTAATTGGCGTGGTAAACGTCCCGCCTTCGATAAAAATAGCTTTAGGATGTTCAATATTACCAATCGTAAAATGGTCATTACTTGATGTGTGGCTGGTGGTTGTATCTGCATGTTCGATATTACAATCACCTTTTATATAAATAGTGGTAACTTGTTCGTCGATGGCATTAAGTTGATGTGAACAACTCATACCGCTCGATAAGGTCATATCGATGGTAACGACATCGGGAGCACTTTGTAAGACACTATTTGCAACGTCTTGAGTTATGCCGAAGGTGCTTTCGAACAGACTAGCTGGCGAGGTATTACTACCTGCTTCAATACCATGAAACTCTGTGTTTTCAGGATGATTATTAGGCCAATCCACTGTTTCAGTTAAGCTTATTTCATGCTCTGCAAGTACCACAGCCGACTCACCAATCAGTAAAAAATTATTTTCATCATGTGCGGTGTACAGCGCATCTTGCTCTATCACATTCTCACCGAGGACATCTCCGGTACACGCCGTGACTAAGGTTTCATTTTTAGGGTGACTCACTAAATGATATTCAGCTATATTTCCTGGTGATTGACAGGATTCACTACTGATCCCTTCGCAGCCATCATTCACCGTAGCTCTTTCATCAAGGTTTAATTTACCATTCACCGCTAACGCAGAGGGTGGAATATTATAGGAAAGATCGTAATAAATTTGCACTTGTATTTGCCGTGTAGCAATACCGTCTTTTGAAGTACCTAAGGAATTAATCTGTAGTGTATTTTTGTTGAACTGCTCGACGCTGACGGTGTAGTGACTGCCCTCCGGTTGATAATGAATAGGTAGCGCATCAAGAACAGTTTTTGACTTTTCTATTTTGCTCAGCATCACATTCATGCCCGATTCTGCATTCGCAAAAGCTTCATTATTACGGTAATAATTCGCAACGACTTGATTATCGACCAGTTGCGTCAACACAATATTCACAGTAAATGTAATGCCGGCAACACTGAGTAGTAATGCCGACGTTAAAATCGCAAATCCTTTATTTTGTTGAATAGAATACACAAACTTCTCCATGACAATTCGAACAAAAAACAACCAATGGTCAATCAAGTTTAGAAAAGATAATGCAAAGATAAAGGTCGTTTTTTAACCAAAACATGAGATTTACTGACATATATTTGTTTTTATTAAGATAAATAATCAAAAATATTTTAAAATATAGGTATTCAAATTAAGCGCGACTATCACACTGAAAAGAGATAACCGAGTAAAATGGTACTGCTTGCTGATCGCCCCTTCTTCCAGTAGATTGATAGTATTAAAAATCATATTCTAAAATAAATATTCTTAGGAAGAATCCATGTCAAAAAAAATAAAAGTATTGGTATTAAATGGACCTAATCTCAACTTATTAGGACAACGTGAACCAGAAGTTTATGGTAAACAAACACTTGCTGGTATTGTGAATGGATTAGAAAAGCAAGCGCAACAAGCAAATATAGAATTAACACATTTACAATCTAACCGTGAATATGAACTAATTGAAAAAATTCACGCGTCTTTTAACAACATTGATTACATTATTATTAATCCCGCTGCATTTACCCATACTAGCGTTGCACTTCGCGATGCGTTGCTCGGAGTGAATATTCCATTTATCGAAGTTCACCTTTCAAATGTGCATGCGCGTGAAGCATTTCGTCATCACTCTTATCTTTCAGATATTGCGCAGGGTGTGATTTGTGGCTTTGGTGCTCAAGGCTATTCTTTTGCGCTACAAAGCGTGATTGAAAAAATGAAATCATAGGAATCAAAATCATTTCTGGGATGCAATCCTGTGTCCCTTTCGCTAAATTAAACTGCGCAGGACTTGCTAAGCGATGTTATTCTTGCGCCATTAAACTGACTACGAGTGAAAAATATGCCTTGGATACAACTAAAACTTAACGCAACGGCTGCAAATGCGGAGCAAATCGGCGAATTGCTAATGGATAACAGCGCCCTTTCGGCAACCTTTACCGATGCCCACGACACCCCAATCTTTGAACCCATGCCTGGCGAAACACGTCTTTGGGGCGATACAGATATTACCGGTCTTTATGAAGCCGATACCGATATGGCAGCGGTTATTAACATCCTCCAACAAAGCCCATTATTAGCCGATGATTTTGCTTATAAGGTTGAGCAACTCGAAGATAAAGATTGGGAACGCGAGTGGATGGTTAATTTTCACCCAATGAAATTTGGGGAGCGTTTATGGATTTGCCCTAGTTGGAAGCCAGTTCCCGATGAAACGGCAGTCAACGTCATGCTCGATCCTGGGCTTGCTTTTGGTACGGGTACTCACCCAACTACTGCATTGTGTTTAGCTTGGTTAGATGGACAAGATCTGCAGGATAAAGTGGTTATCGACTTTGGGTGTGGCTCGGGCATATTAGCAATTGCAGCACTTAAACTAGGTGCAAAACGCGTTATTGGTATCGATATCGACCCGCAAGCAATCACCGCAAGTCGCGACAATGCAGAACGTAATAATGTGTCAGACCAACTTGAATTATATTTACCCGCCGATTTACCTGAAGGGGTTTATGCCGATGTATTAGTGGCAAATATCCTAGCGGGTCCACTCCGAGAGCTATCCACAAATATCGAAGCATTAGTCAAAAATACAGGCGCATTAGCATTGTCTGGTATTTTAGAACAACAAACCGAAGAACTTATCGGTGTTTATGGTCAGTGGTTCAAAATGGACAAAGCAGAAATAAAAGAAGAGTGGGCGCGACTTTCTGGTGTAAAAACACAATAAATTAACCTAATTCTGAAAATTGCCTAATTTGCAAGCGAAATAATTTTAAAATGGTTAATAAATAGCCTTTATTCTCGGTAAAAAAATGCGTACACTACGCCACCTTGAATTAGAAAAATTGTACGTTTTATATGCAAATTGGGCAGTATCAATTAGACAACAATATTATTTTAGCACCGATGGCTGGCGTCACTGATCGCCCTTTTCGCGAACTTTGCCGATCCTTGGGTGCTGGACTTGCCGTCTCTGAGATGTTGTCATCCAATCCGCGTGTATGGAATAGTAGAAAATCTAAATTAAGAATGGACTACCATGATGAATCCGGCATTAGATCCGTGCAAATTGCAGGCTCCGAGCCTATTGCAATGGCAGCTGCTGCAAAGTTAACTGTGCAGCAAGGCGCTCAGATTGTTGATATTAATATGGGTTGTCCCGCCAAAAAAGTGAATAAGAAAAAAGCAGGCTCTGCTTTATTAGCTCACCCTGAACTTGTGAAAGCAATTTTAGAAAGTGTAGTTGATGCCGTAGATGTCCCTGTTACGCTCAAAATTCGCACGGGCTGGGATCCTGAAAATAGAAACGGTCTTGAAATCGCACAAATTGCGGAACAGTCTGGTATCCAAGCACTTGCAGTGCACGGTCGTACAAGACAATGTATGTATAACGGATTTGCCGAATACGACACAATAAAAACAATTAAAAATAATGTAACGATTCCCGTGATTGCTAATGGTGATGTTACTTCCGTTGAAAAAGCCAAGTTTGTGCTTGATTATACGGGAGCCGATGCCGTTATGATTGGAAGAGGCGCGCAAGGTGCACCTTGGATATTCAATGAAATTAATCACTATCTGAAGACTGGAGAGCAACTTGCTCCTCAGAATAAAATGGATTTGTCTTCAATTCTGTTAGGCCATGTGCAAGCTTTGCATGCGTTCTACGGAGAAGTAATGGGGCCTCGTATAGCGAGGAAACATGTTGGATGGTATTTAAAACAGCAAGATCAGTCTGGTTACTTTAAACGACAATTTAATGCAATTGATTGCGCAGTTGAGCAATTGAATACATTAGAAACTTATTTAAATCATTAGTTATTAAAGAGTTAACACCCATGTTTGAACAAAATATTTCTTCAGAAGCACTTACAACGACGACCAGCATTCCTGCTACAGGGCAAATAACTCAACGACCACTTCGTGACTCCGTTCGTCAGGCGGTATCTGGTTATGTTGCACAACTTAATGGTCAAGATACAACCGAGTTATATGAACTTGTTTTATCTGAAGTTGAAGCACCATTATTAGATATTATTATGCAGTACACACGTGGTAATCAAACTCGTGCAGCAACAATGCTAGGTATTAACCGTGGTACGCTACGCAAAAAATTAAAAAAATACGGCATGGGCTGATACAGACATCTATTGAATTGATACCAAGGTTAAACAACCCCAACCTCTATTCAATATACATTTAAAGTAGGCTTTAGATTAATTTCCAACCTATTTTTTAATAAAAAGCGACAAAACAGTCGCTTTTTTTATGCCTATCAAAAAAATAGCAGCACTTTCCTTTAAGTTACTATAAGCTTGAGCTTTCCCACTATCAGCGCATCAGGAAAGGCATGATTCAATTACCGTTTAATGAACAATTAACCAATTTACAGTCATGGCAACAAAGTGTTTTTTGCATGGCCTTGGCCGAACATACCCTGTTACATTTCCACTTATTTTGCGAAGCGACATCCAAGGATGAAGACGGAAAAACAATTGATAATATTAATCAATTGTTCTGGGAGAAGATGACCGTTAAGGGTGCAAAAATAAATTTCACCATTCAACAGGAAAATTTCGAAGAGATTATCCCAGATATTCGTGACCATGACTTTTATGGGGTTTATCCTGCCGTAGAATATTGTGTGATTATGAGTTGTGCCTTTAATAGTTTTTTAATAAAATCCGACGAAGAAGCGCTCAATGCGAGCCAAACATCTTTTGCTACTATCGCCAGTTTTATTGAATTACAAAATGATAGTGAAATTGATGAAAGTGATCTAAAAACAGATCCACTCTTTCAAAATGAGCTGCAATTTCAAGCAGATCTATTGGAAAAATTAAATAATGAACGTAGCCCTGAATTAATAAAATCTATTCGCAAGTTTGTAGTGGATTATGGTACAACTAATCTTGGTATCGCTTTGAATGATTAATTTTTGTGATTTTTGACACATTTAAGGGTAATACATAAATATTACCCTTTACTTGGCTCTGTCACTTGCAATACATTCATTGCTTCTATATAACTTCGGATTCTAACTATAACAATAGGAATATACACATGAACAAGACTCAACTGATTGCTGAAATCGCAGAAAATGCTGACTTAACTAAAGTGCAAGCTAAAGCGGCTCTAGAGCAAATTCTTGCTAGCGTAACAGACAGCCTTAAAGACGGCGAACCTGTACAATTAATTGGTTTCGGTACTTTTAAAGTTAATCATCGTGCAGCACGTACAGGTCGTAACCCACAGACTGGTGCAGATATTCAAATTAAAGCAGCAAACGTACCTGCTTTTGTTGCTGGTAAAGCATTAAAAGAATCAGTTAATAAATAATTGTTCTTGCCAAGCCTCTTAATCGAGGGGTTTGGTTTTGACTTTTATCTCCTTTTTAAATCTAACACCACCTCTTTTTAATTAAAATATCTCGTTCTTTTTATCACGCCAGTCCGATATAAAATACAAAGATACGATAAGTTAACGAACCCAACCTAAACCCTATTTTATTTTCTTTATATTTCCATAAAACCTTACTCACATTCACCTTAAAACTTATAAACCAAGCAAGCAATATTCATCATTTCGTTATAAAAATGAAAATCCTTACTACCATTCAAATCTAAATATAAATAAGTCAACAAATGAACCACTCCTAGATATAAAGCTTAAGATTTAATGGGTTAACTCAAAACCTAAGAACATTGTTTACTAAACCTGCTAAAAAACTATCCCAGATCAATAGTTGACTAAATCACTATGGTATTTTTCCTTTATCCGAATTAACAATCCAATAACCACTTAACATAGTCGTTATTGTCATTCATTTAAACGAAAGGGTTAACCATGTTTTGTATTCAATGTGAACAAACAATTAGAACACCAATTGCTGACGGGTGTTCATACTCTCAAGGTATGTGTGGTAAAACAGCAGAAGTATCGGACCTTCAAGATGTATTAATTTACGCATTACAGGGCACCTCTTTTTATGCGGAAAAAGCGCGTGAATTCGATATCATTATTGATGAAATTGATGCCTTTGTCCCTAAAGCCTTTTTCGCAACTTTAACCAATGTAAATTTTGAAGCGGACCGTATTATAGATTACGCCCGTTTAGCACAGGTTTATCGTGAACAATTAAAAGCAAAGTATGAAACTGCATGTCTACTAGCAGGTCAAACTCCTGCTGAACCAAGTGCAGCTGCTCAATTTGAATTAGCAGAAGATAGCGCAGGTTTACTTGCTCAAGCAGAAGCTGTCGCGGTTAATCGTGGTAAAGAGTTAGTCAATGAAGATATTATGGGTCTTCGCCTATTATGCTTGTATGGCCTAAAGGGCGCAGCAGCCTATATGGAACATGCACATATCCTTGGGCAAAGTGATGAAGCTATCAATGCAGAGTTCCACCACATTTTTGCTTGGCTAGCAACAGATCCGGATGATCTCGGTAAATTACTTGAAGCTAGCATGGCGATTGGTTCTTTGAACTACAAAGTCATGACTATTTTAGATCTAGGTGAAACCACTAAATTTGGTCATCCTCAGCCAACCCAAGTGAATGTAAAATCAGTTGCCGGTAAAGCTATCTTAGTCTCGGGTCACGATCTTTGTGATCTAGAAATGATCCTTAAACAAACTGAAGGTACGGGTATTAATGTTTATACCAATGGCGAGATGTTGCCTGCTCATGGTTACCCCGGATTAAAAAAATATCCGCATCTTATTGCTAACTACGGCAGTGCATGGCAACACCAACAAAAAGAATTTTCTTCTTTCCCAGGTCCTATTGTAATGACATCAAACTGCCTTATCGACCCAAATGTCGGTGATTATGCAGACCGAATCTTTACCCGAAGCATTGTTGGCTGGCCTGGTGTTGCACATATTGAAGGTGATGATTTTAGTGAAGTCATCAAGTGTGCACAGGAAATGGATGGCTTTAAATATTCAGAGATTCCACATGAAATCACCGTCGGTTTTGGTCGTAATGCATTATTAAATGCGGCACCAGCCGTTATTGAACAGGTTAAAGCAGGTAATATACGTCACTTCTTCCTTGTTGGTGGTTGTGATGGTGACAAAGCAGAGCGTAGTTACTACACCGATTTTGCAAAAGCGGTACCCGATGACTGTGTGATCTTAACTTTAGCCTGTGGCAAATTTAAATTTAATAAACTCAGCTTTGGTGATATCAACGGCATTCCACGCCTATTAGATATCGGCCAATGTAATGATTCATATTCTGCCATTCAATTAGCGTTAGCACTCGCGAAAGAGTTTGATTGTGGTGTTAATGAGCTACCGTTAAGTCTCGTTATTAGCTGGTTTGAGCAAAAAGCAATTGCTGTACTGCTCACGCTATTATCTCTGGGTATTAAGAATATTAATGTTGGACCAACTAAACCTGCATTTTTAACTGATAACTTAATCAATGTGCTTAATGAACAGTTTGGACTGACTTTAATTGATAACGTAGAGTCAGATTTACAAAAAATGTTAGCTAAATAACTTTTAATAGGTTATCTGAGTATATTTGAATACTCAGATAACCCTAGGTACAGAGACCGTTATGCAAACCGAACCAAACTTATTTGAACCATTAGTCTGTATCAATCGGATTAATGAAACTGCCGATAGCGCCACTTTTGAATTTAAAAAACTTGATGAGGGTTTATTCGATTATAAAGCAGGCCAATTTTTAACATTCGAGGTAGACGTCGCCGGTGAACTTGAATACCGAGCTTATTCGCTATCTTCAACTCCTTCTCAACCAAAATCAGCCACGGTAACAATTAAACGAGTCGAACATGGCAAAGTATCTAACTACTTATTAGATCATCTTCAAACTGGCTTTGCTATTCCCGCAATGGCTCCTGCTGGCGAATTTACCATTGAAGATAATCAAGTGACACCTGATATAGTATTAATCAGTGCAGGATGCGGCATTACACCTTGTATCTCAATTGCACGTTGGTTATTAGATACCCAACAGCAGGTACAAATTCATTTTATACATACGGCACGTAGTGAAATGGATGTCATCATGGCCGAGCAACTGGATCTGCTAAATACGCAACACGATAATTTTCAGTTAACACGTATTATTAAACACACCAATAATAAACGCGATATTCCAGGAAAGTTAAATGCTGAAATGTTTGCAGGTTTAATACCTAATATCACTGGAAAAACGTTCTTTGTTTGTGGCCCTGAAGGCTATATGGATATGGTTGAATCAATTGCATCTGAAGCAGGCGCGGATATGGCGCTTTTTCATAAGGAAAGTTTTTCTCCGACAACCGCCGAAAGCGACACGCAAGAGTCAACGGTTCACTACCAAGCCATCTCTCCACAATACGCGAAAAACTTTGTAATAGGAGAAAATCAAACCTTGCTTGATGCATTAGAAAATGAAGGTCTGCCTATTATTGCAGCCTGCCGCTCTGGTATGTGTGGCTCCTGCAAATGTAAAGTCACGGGTAAGACTGAATCGACGAGTCAAGCAACGTTAACCGATAAAGAAATTGAACAAGGGTATGTGCTTGCCTGTAGTTCAAAGGTGAAATCGGATGTTGTAATAGAAATTTAAACACGCTCTAATAGATAGAGCTGTTATTCCGCACCTGAATTTTTATTACTATTGGCTATGAAATGGCTATGAAATCGTGATCTGGCTAGCGAAACATCCAGATATTTCAAAAAATTGTTGACCGGGATCCTCAATTTTGATCTATTACTTTCTTTTCAAAGAGATAAATCATGACTTACCCATACACGAAATCACTTGAACACCATGGATTAGTTGCTGGATTTTGTAAGGAAATCAAGCTTGCCAATATCATCGATCAAGCACTTGGCACAAGTGAACAGCGGAAAATAAGTTTCGGTAACTTATTCATTGCTATGATAATCAATGGGTTGGGATTTACCGGCAGAACACTGCATATGTATCGCGAGTATTTTTCTGATAAACCATTAGACCGTCTGATTGCCCCTGAAGTAAAAGCTGAATACATCAATGATGATGCGTTAGGTCGTTGCCTTGATGCACTATACGAACATGGTGTTTCATCACTATACCAAGATATAGGTGAAGCTGTTATTAAACACTTAGGGCTACCATGCAACTCTGTTCATCTCGACTCAACAAGCTTTCACTACGATGGTATGGAAAAGTTATCCGATGATGAAGATGATCTTAACCCTATTCAAATTACCAAAGGCTATTCACGTGATCATCGTCCTGAACTTAATCAGGTCGTACTCAACCTGATTTGTGAGAACCAATCCGGGATCCCAGTTTATATGAAGCCAGCCAGTGGCAACATTAATGATATGGAAGGATTCAAGGAGATAGTCAAATCCCATATAAAAAGTCTAAAAGCCGCGCAGTCCTGCCGTTATTTAGTGGCAGATGCAGCCTTATATGTGCAAGATACCATTACTGAGTTGGATGAACTAAATCAGTTATTTATCACGCGTGTCCCACATAAATTGAGGGAAGCTAAAGTCCTTATTAATCAGGCTTCTGAACTTGATTTTAAAAATATGGGGAATGGTTACTCAGGAGCTTGGCACCAATCGACTTACAGCGATATAAAGCAGAGGTGGCTATTGATCCGCAGTGAACAAGCGAGAAAGCGTGAAACACATAGTTTAACAAAACGCATGCTGAAGAAAGCAGATGCGGAGCGTAAGACCTTTAAAAAACTCTCACAACAAAGGTTTGCCTGTCAACATGATGCAGAGCAAGCCGTTGAGTTGTGGAGAAAGAAACAAGTTTACTGTGATGTTATTGATGAAACCGTTGAGATCCCTATCTATGGCAAGAAAGGACAACCTAAAAAAGGGCAAGCTCCCGAGCGAGTTGAATACAAAATAACAGGGAATTTATTTACTCCTCTTGATAGAAGGGATAATGCACTTAAACAATTAGGTTTCTTTATTATTGCAACAAATGATCTTGATGAAAGCCTGACAATGGATAAGGTGCTTAAAACTTATAAAGAGCAGCAATCAGTTGAAAAAGGGTTCCGTTTTTTAAAAAGTCCGGATTTCTTAACAAGCTCAATTTTCATCAAAAAGCCAGAGCGAATAGAAGCGCTGTTAATGGTAATGACTTCCTGTTTGATGGTATACGCTTCCTTAGAGCATCTGATCCGCAAAAAGCTAAAGGAAAAAGACCTTTACTTCCCGGATCAAAAGAAAAAGCCTTCCCAGAATCCAACCGCTCGCTGGGTATTTCAATGCTTCCAAGGAGTTACGATAATCTACCTGGAAAGCCAGTCGCCTATGGTAGTAAATTGGCAAGAACGGCAACAAGTTATTGTTGATTGCCTGGGGGATAGATACAGGCAAATTTATTCTTAAAACCGGTGCGGAATATCAGATAGAGCAAACCGCCTCTATCTATCCTCTCTATTCATTTTTATCTGTAAATAAAGCTTACTTCCCCACCTTATCGTTCCAAACACACTTACATTTATACCCTAAATTAAAAATCTATTTGCCAATAATTCGCAAAATTCTATGTTTATGCATATGCTAATTAACATCAAATTAACAACCTTAAACCACTCAATTTAATAAATACCAATGCGACTAATTATTAACTTCCTTAATTACTCCAATTGCTATCAATAATAATGGATCCTTTTTATGCTACGTTCGTTGAAAGTTCAAATATACCTTTTAGTTTTTGTTCCATTAATTATTATTGCTGCTCTGGGTCTATATAGTCAGATAAACAGTACACGTACCGTTCAAATGAAAGTCTCTGAAATGACGCGTGACAACATTATTAAAATAGAAAAAAAGCGATTAATGACAGTAATAGATTCAGCAAACGCATTATTAAAATCTTATATTGAACAACCCGGAGATACAGGCTTAAAAGCAGGGTTAGCATTAATAAATGAAATTCGTTACGACGATGGAGCGGGTTATCTTTTTACCTATGATCTTCAAGGGAACCGTTTACAAAGTGGTTCTGGCAAAGGTATTGGTAAGAACTTTATGAATAACCAAGATAAGCTTGGCAACTATATTACAAAAAATATTATTGCTGCAGCAAAGGATAGAACCGGTTATACCACTTATTACTTTACTAAAACCGGTGAGACAGAACCATCACCTAAATATTCCTACTCTCTTCTTATTCCAAAATGGAATGTCATTATCTCAACAGGGTTTTATGTTGATGATATAGAACACGCACAACAAGAAATTGATGATGCACTTACTGAGGTAACAAATAAAGCCATTACCGATGATTTACTATTTTTTATAATTGTATTTATTATTGTAGGGATCTTCGTCTTTATTGCCATTAATCGACTCTATCTTCCACTTAATAGTCTAAGTACATCCGTCGAGGGGTTAGCCGATGGAGAAGGAGATTTAACAGCGACACTTCCCCCAAGTCGTATTTCATTACTCGATAAAATAGCAGCTAACTTTAATACATTTCTTACGGCAATGGCCGGTGATATTAGAGATTTGAAAGGCACTACTGATGAACTAAATAACATTGCAAGTCGTTCTAGTGATCAACAAATTCGTTTAGAAGCCCTATCGAATCAACAGAAAGAAGAAACGGTACAAGTTGCAGCCGCTATTGATGAAATGTCATCCACTTCAAATGAAATAGCTAATACTGCTGAGCATACTCGTGAGTCAGCGGGCTCTGTTGAGAAAGAGATACAGGAAGTATTACAACAAGTTGAACTATCCAATGAGCAATTAGATGATTTAAATGGATTGATGAAAGGTGTTGAGGGCTCAATCAACGAGTTAGGAAGCAATGTAACATTAATTCATTCCGTATTAAGCGTTATCCAAAGTATTTCAGAACAAACCAACCTACTTGCATTAAATGCTTCAATTGAAGCAGCGAGAGCAGGAGAACAGGGTCGAGGCTTTGCCGTCGTCGCAGATGAGGTCGGAAACCTCGCAAAACGCAGTCAAGCGAGTACGGTTGAAATTAAAGAAATACTTGATAAATTACAAGATAGTAGTGAAAAAACCATTCAAGAAATGGCCCGTTCAGGAGAACAAAGAAAAGTCGTCACCGAAGCAATGGTTCGTATCAGTGATATTATTGGCAATACGAATCATGCTATTCAACAACTGTCAGAAATGAATGTACAAGTTGCAACAGCGGCTAGCCAACAATCTACAGTATCAACCGAAATTGCCGAGCGAATCAATGGTATTGCATCACTGGCTGAAGAAATAGGCAGTGGCTCTACCGATGCCCGTACTCAATTCGAAAGCATTGAAAATCAATCCCAATTAATCACAAAAATAACCAATAAGTTTACAGTTTAAAAATCGATTATAAGATAATAAAATAACAGGTAATTTTATCCCAAATAATTTAACGAGGTAGCGACGTTGCGCATGAGTTCATCGTCTCCCTCGTTTTCTTTTATTCGCAATAATATCAAAGTATTATCATAGAATACTATTCATTTTAGCCCCTGCCCGTTGTTCATTTTAAAACAGAAAAAGAACGCACTACAAAAGTGCAAAATCCCCTTTTACACACCAAACAAAACAAATAAACAACTGATATATATAACCTTTATAGTGTTGGTTCGCTATTTGCTTTAACTCTTCTACATTACTCTATTTTAAACTAACAAAAGTTTTTAATGTGGTGTGAATGATTATTTTCAAAACAATAAGCTATTTCAGCCTATCACATCTCATTTGAACATTTATTATCAAAGCAGGTATCCATCTTGAATTTACTTAAAAATGCCACCCTTTCCTTTAAAATATCAGGTCTTGTTATATTACTGTTATGCTCATTACTGTTTATGTCCATCAAGCTTGTAGTGAATAGCCAAGCTGTCGTTGAAAATATTGTCCTTGATTCAGAAATTAGACAATTTTATTCGAATATGAATAACAAATGGAAAGACATCCTTAAAGCCTATACGGTTTCTGAAGAAATGGGCATGATGTTTTCTGCAAAAGGTGTAGAACAATCACAATTAGAAGAAGCCACTGATCTGGTCGATACGCTGATTAAAGACTTTATTGCGAGCCTTTCTACGGCTAGTCCTGATTTTGAACAAGAATGGAATTCCGTTTTAGAACTTAATCAAGAACAAGGTATATTCAATGCTCGCGATAAACTCATTGCACAAGCAGAAACACTAAATACCTCATTATCAACATTAACTAATGTCTGGTTAACTCAAGCAACCTTTGTGACACGTAAAAAAGCTGAGAAAGCCGCCAAGCTCGCTTTTCCTCCGATTATTGAAACGATTGAAGCCATTGACAACATGCATGATGAATTGGTTAGTATTCGCTCCGATCGGATCATCACAACACAAAACAATATTGTGACTCAATCCATTGCATTAGCCTTAAGTATTTTCTTTATTGTTATTATTATTTCATTACTGATGCTGCGCCGATTAAAGGGCGATTTACAGTCAATTGTGTCAGTTACCCATGGCCTGGCTAAAGGAGATCTCAGCCGAACCATTGACACCAGTGATAATCTGGATGAAATCAGTGAGATAAAAAGATCTGTATTTAGCATGACCACGCACCTCAATAAAATTTTCAACTCAGTTACGTCATTAGCAAATAATTTAAATTCAGCAACGGACGGCTTATTGAATGATAACAAGCAGAGAATCGACGATGCGCAATTTCAACAATCGCAAATGGGCGAACTGTCCGGCTCCATTAATGCACTCTATTCGGTTTCAACTCAGGTATTAGATAATGCGGATAATGCACTTTCAATGGCCGACAATGCCAGTGAATCTGCTGAAAAAGGTAAGCAAATTGTTCATGAAACGATTGAATCAATAGAAGGATTAGCTGGAGAGATTGAGCATTCAGTTTCAGCCATTCAACAACTTGATACCCAAGCCGATAATATTATGAGCATTCTATTGGTTATTAAGGGCATAGCAGAGCAAACTAATCTACTCGCATTGAATGCGGCAATTGAAGCAGCAAGAGCAGGAGAACAAGGCCGAGGTTTTGCTGTTGTAGCCGATGAAGTCCGCAGCTTAGCCAAACGGACGCAAGATTCGACCACTGAAATTCAAGTGACACTCGAAACCCTCAAAAACAGCACGGTAGATGCAGTTTCAACAATCAATAGTAGCCACACTAAATCATTACAAAGCGTAGAGCAGGTGTCGAACGCCGGCCATGTAATAGATGAAATTAACCTTTCGGTTAATCAAATCAAAGATATCGTTAAAGAAACCTCCTCTGCATCATCACTACAAAGCAATACTTTGGATGAAATTCAAACCAATGTGAATGATATTAATAAAGTCAGCGAAGAAAATACGACACGCGCACAGGTTTCAATGTCATCGGCATCTTCACTTTCTGAGCTCAGCAAACAACTGTTAAATTCAGTCAGTTATTTCAAATTAAAAGATGAAAAATAGGGTTAGTTAATAAATATCCAAGCCACTTCAACTGACGGGGATCCATAAAATATGCACCTTGATCTTGAAGTGGTTTAAATATGGAACATAACTGAGAGCGAATAGTTATTCAGCCATATCTTTTTTATATATGAGCCACACATAATTCAACGGAAAGTCGACCATCGTATAACAACTGCTTTTCGACCTTAAAACCGTTCTTTTGGGAAACACGTAAAGAAGCGATATTACTTGTTTCTATTAATGAAATTAAACGGGTTACCCCAAGCTCACTAAAGGCATAATTTTTCACCGCCATTACCGCTTCGGTTGCCAGGCCCTTCCCCCAATAATCTTTTAATAAACGATACCCTAATTCCAGTTCCTCTTTCCCTTGTATTTTCTGAGAGAAAAAACCACAAAATCCAATAAACAGCATACTTTTCTTATCAATAACAGCAAATAGCGTAGGTTCATTTTTTTTCGATTTTAAAATACATTGATCGATAAATGACTGACTTTTCTGTTTTGAATAAGGTCCATTAAGTGAATAACGCATCACCTCTGGATCACTTAATAATTGATAAGCACGACCAAAATCACAGTCTTGAAAAGGACGTAGTAATAATCTTTTCGTTTTAATTTCAATCATCGTCACACCACAATGTTAATTTTTGATATAAAAAAACCGATGTTGATGGCATCGGCTTTTTTAAAACATTCGCACAATTTTTTATATGCGCTTATTTGTCCTGTTCACGTGCAATAGCACGGTAAGCAATATCATTACGGAAAAACATACCATCCCAACTAATTTTTTTAGCTAGCTGATACGCTTTTTGCTGTGCTTCTGTAACCGTCTTACCTAATGCAGTCGCACATAGCACGCGCCCACCTGCAGTAACAACTTTACCATCAACTTCTTTCGTACCTGCGTGGAACACTTTCGTGCCTTCAGCATCTTTATTTGGTAAACCGGTAATCTCTAAACCTTTTTCATAATCACCAGGGTAACCACCTGCGGCTAAAACGACACCGACAGCAGCGCGTGGATCAAACTCAGCACTCATCTCTGCAAGTTCACCATTGACACCCGCTAAGCATAATGTGACAAGATCAGACTTCATACGTAACATAATCGGCTGTGTTTCTGGATCACCAAATCGACAGTTATATTCAATCACTTTTGGCGTACCGTCGGCCATAATCATCAGTCCAGCATAAAGGAAACCAGTATAAGTATTCCCCTCTTCAGCCATACCTTGTACGGTCGGTTTAATAACTAGATCCATAATACGATCATGCATTTCAGGTGTTACAACCGGAGCAGGTGAATATGCCCCCATTCCACCAGTATTTAATCCAGTGTCACCATCGCCAACGCGCTTATGATCTTGACTGGTTGCCATTGGCACAATATTTTTACCATCAACCATCACGATAAATGAGGCTTCTTCCCCATCCAGAAATTCTTCAATAACAACACGATGACCGGCTTCACCAAAGGCATTGCCAGCGAGCATATCTTGAACTGCGTCTTCAGCTTCCTGCAACGTTAATGCAACAATAACGCCTTTACCCGCAGCAAGACCATCTGCTTTAATAACAATGGGGGCACCTTTTTCACGAACAAAAGCAAGTGCAGGTTCAATTTCAGTAAAATTTTGATACCAAGCTGTTGGGATATCATGACGTGCTAAGAAATCTTTTGTGAAAGCTTTAGAGCCTTCTAATTGCGCTGCACCTTGAGTCGGACCAAAACAAGCAAGATCTGCTTTTTGGAACGCATCAACCACACCAATAACTAAAGGTGCTTCAGGGCCGACAATTGTAAGTTCAATATTGTTTGCCTTAGCAAAAGCGACTAATGCACCAATATCTTCGACAGCGATATCAACATTAATCACTTTATTTTCTAATGCACTACCAGCATTACCAGGTGCAACAAATATATTTTCTACTTGTTTATTTTGTGCAACTTTCCATGCAAGTGCATGTTCACGGCCACCGCTACCAATAATTAAAACATTCATAAAAAAACCTTAATAAACTAACCTCACCATTATGGCGAAAGCACTCAGTAATAATAAATTCACAACCTTATTTTTGCTAAATAATTTAATTCGCAATCAAGATGAAAATGGACAACTTGATCGAGCAAGTGAACGCGTTCAGCATTGAGTGCGAATTAAAGCACAACAATAAGATTAATGGCGGAAATGGCGCATCCCAGTGAAGACCATTGCCATGCCATGCTCGTCGGCAGCTGCAATCACTTCATCATCACGCATTGAACCCCCCGGTTGAATAACACAACTAATTCCAGCTTCAGCTGCAGCATCGATACCATCACGGAATGGGAAAAATGCATCGGAGGCCATCACGGAACCTTCCACAACCAGATTTTCATCAGCGGCTTTAATACCTGCAATTTTAGCACTGTAGACTCGGCTCATTTGACCTGCACCAACACCCACTGTTTCATTATTTTTAACGTAAACAATCGCATTTGATTTAACAAATTTAGCGACTTTCCAGCTAAATAATAAATCGTTCATTTCTGATTCTGTTGGTTGACGTTTAGAAACCACTTTTAAATCATCTAGGGTTACCATACCTTGGTCGCGATCCTGAACCAACAAACCACCATTGACACGTTTGATTTCAAACTCAGTCGTTTTAGTTGTCCATTCACCACATTCTAATAAACGCAGATTCTTTTTAGTTGCAACGATTTCAGCTGCTTCTTTACTGACTGATGGTGCAATAATAACTTCAACAAATTGACGAGAAGTAATTGCTTCTGCCGTTACCGCATCAAGTTCACGGTTAAATGCGATAATGCCACCAAATGCTGACGTTGGGTCGGTTTTATAAGCACCTTCGTAGGCATCTAGAATACTACCTGCAACCGCAACACCACATGGGTTTGCATGCTTCACAATCACACATGCTGGTTCAGCAAATTCTTTCACACATTCTAATGCAGAGTCGGTGTCAGCAATATTATTATAAGACAGTGCTTTACCCTGCAACTGCGTTGCCGTAGAAACAGATGCTTCCTGAATATCATTTTCAACATAAAAAGCAGCCGCTTGATGGCTGTTTTCACCGTAACGCATATCTTGTTTTTTCTGGAATTGCATATTGACAGTACGAGGAAATTTAGAGGCTTCATCGCCTTCTTTATTTTCGCCGTAGCTTGGTACCATTGTACCGAAGTAGTTGGCAATCATGCCGTCATATTGAGCTGTATGTTCGTAAGCAGCAATGGCTAAATCAAATCGTGTTTTGTACACTAAACTGCCATTGTTTTGATTCATTTCGTCAAGAATACGGGAGTAGTCGCTTGCATTAACCACAATTGCAACATCTTTATGGTTTTTAGCTGCAGCGCGAACCATTGTCGGACCACCAATATCGATATTTTCAATAGCGTCTTCTAATGAACAATCTGGTCGAGCGACTGTTTCTGCAAAAGGATAAAGATTAACCACTACCATATCGATCGCTTCGATACCGTTGTCTGCCATTACCGCTTCATCGATACCACGACGCGCTAAAATACCACCGTGAACTTTAGGGTGTAGTGTTTTAACACGACCATCCATCATTTCAGGGAAACCAGTGTAATCAGACACTTCTGTCACTTTTATGTTGTTATCAGCAAGCAATTTACAAGTCCCACCAGTCGACAGGATTTCAACCCCCTTATCGGCTAATTCTCTTGCAAATTCAACAATCCCAGTTTTATCTGAAACACTTATTAATGCACGCTTAATTGGTCGGCTATTTTCCATTTTCTTTCACATTCCTCGGTTAATGAATCGATATATAAATCAATTATTAGTTTTCACTTTTATACGCCATCCATGAAAAGAACAGATCTCTATACTTTCAATGAGTTAGGTATAAATATAAATGTAGTTGAACTCGGGCGGGTATTCTACCCGAAAACAGCACTCTTTTGGGCGGTATTATTGATTTTTTTCAGAAGGAAATAGAACAGGTGAACTCTGCTTATCTAAAAGACAGTATAAGCAGAGTTAGTAAAGTCACTTATTGGTGATATGGCACACTTAATTCGTGTACGGCATCAACAAATACCTTGGCATTTTCTGGCGGCACATCAAGATGAATGCCATGACCAAGATTAAACACATGGCCATCACCTTTTCCAAAGCTTTCTAAAATGATTGCGACTTCTTCACGAATACGTTCGGAAGAAGCATATAACATCGATGGATCCATATTTCCCTGTAAGGCAACGCGTGAACCAACACGTTTTTTTGCCGTTGCCATGTCAATAGTCCAATCTAAACCAATCGCATCACAGCCAGTATCTGCAATTGATTCTATCCATTGGCCACCATTTTTAGTAAATAATGTCACAGGAATTTTTTGCCCCGCATAACTACGTTGTAATCCATCGACAATTTTAGCCATGTACTGTAGGGAAAATTCGTTATAATCACGAGGAGAAAGCACGCCTCCCCAAGTATCAAAGACCATTACAGATTGCGCACCAGCTGCTATTTGCGCATTCAAATAATCAATGACTGAATCAGCTAATTTATCGAGTAACGCATGCAATATCTGCGAATCTGCAAAGGCCATTTTCTTTATTTTAGTAAATGCCTTTGAACTACCACCTTCAATCATGTAAGTTGCGAGTGTCCATGGGCTGCCCGAAAAACCGATCAAAGGAACTTCGCCTTTTAGCTCCTTGCGAATAGTGCGAATCGCATTCATAACGTACTGCAATTCACCTTCAGGATCGGGCATGATAAGATTGTCCACATCCTTTTTACAGGTGATAGGGGACTTGAATTTAGGCCCCTCGCCCTCTTCGAAATAAAGTCCAAGTCCCATTGCATCGGGAATCGTTAAAATATCAGAAAACAAAATAGCAGCATCTAATTCGAATCGACGCAATGGTTGCAAAGTTACTTCACAAGCAAGCTCTGCATTGCGACACAATGACATAAAGTCACCCGCTTGAGCGCGTGTTGCTTTATATTCAGGTAAATAACGCCCTGCTTGACGCATCATCCACACAGGTGTTTTATCTACAGGCTGTTTTAATAATGCGCGCAGGTAACGATCATTTTTTAACTCGGTCATATTTAATTTATTCCATCGATAAAGGAGCAGTTTGCTGGCCACTCTGATTAACTAACTTATTAATTAACTGTCTTGCTAAGGTGCCATGATTAGGCACATTAGGTAAATTATTCATCTCATACCAATCGGCAGAACATAGCTCTTTCTGATCGATTTTTATATCACCAGAATCATATTCTGCGATATACCCCATCATTAATGAATGTGGAAATGGCCAAGGTTGGCTGGCAACATATTCAATATTCTTCACTCGAATATGTGCTTCTTCATACACTTCTCGATGTATACATGTCTCAAGAGTTTCACCCGCTTCAACAAACCCAGCAAGTACCGTATAAATTGGATTATTACTCTTTTGATGACGTCTATGTAAAGCTAATAAAATTTTATTTTCTTTTCGAATTCCGACAATAATACAGGGTGAAATACGCGGGTAACAACGATGCTCACAATGATAGCATTTCATTGCAATTTCCCAATTGATAGGATGCATTTTCTCACCACATTGCCCGCAATATTGATGCGTTTGATAAAACAACTTAATTTGAAAAGCACGCCCAGCCATCTCAAACAATAAGTCGTCGACGCGGCCTAATAAAAAACGTAAATCATCATACTCACCAAATCCAAGGTCATGTTGTTCTGGTAAGGTAACGAGGTAACAAGGACTTGATTGGTATACGCCTAGTTTTATTTTATTGATCACTAATTCAGCCGATAAAGGTAAATCATCAAGGTTACCATAGGGAATAAAATCCCCTTGAGGTTGCAATAGGATTTGATCATTCGCTATGATAAACCACCAAGCATTTTCTTGAAAATTAATATTTAAACCGGTTGACTTCATGGTAATTCCTTAAGCTCTTTTAATCATATAAAGCAGAGCTCACAGTTATACAGGAATATAGACATGATATTCAAATTCAAGTTGACGGCTATAGTAATTTTCTTTATTTTTTTGTTACAATAATTGTACATTTATTTAATCAGAGGGCGAGACATGTTAAATGAGTTAGCACACGCTAAAGAAGAATGGGGTGGCACGCTTTCTATCATCGATAATTGGCTAGAAGCAAGACAGTCTATTATTGTTTTATACTGTGAACTGGCAGGGTTACCACCTTACCAGCGAGATGTTCGCGCTTTACCAGCGCAGGATAAAATTACAAAATTTTGTCAAAAATTATTAGATTACGCGTCAAAAGGACATTTTGAAATTTATGAGCAAATCATTCTAAAATGTAAATTAGACAATGAAAAAAATCTTAAGTTAGCCCAGGAGCTATATTCTCAAATTACCACAACGACGGAAACTGCACTTAACTTTAATGATAAATATGCAGAAGACGCAAGTGATACTACATTGTTAGATTTCGATAAAGACTTATCTGAATTGGGTGAAATAATGGAAAATCGCTTTGCAAGGGAAGATCATTTATTAGCGGTTGTGCACTTACATCATACACTGAGTTAAAATGTTATCGCCAATCTATTGGTTAGATTGGCGTATTCCTCAAGCAGGTAATCCAGGTACTTGAGAGTCTAAGCTGTTTTTCAGCAATAAAAAGTATTCTTCAATAAATTCAATTTGTTCGGGGCTCGCGGATTTATTCCAGAAACGCCCTAACATTTGTTCAAGATCATCAACTAACTTATCACCATCAGCGATGACAGCTAATCGTACTTCACTGGTTAACTGAGGTTGTTGCTGACAAAAAGCAAGCAACATATCAACAACTTGGTCCGACACAATATCAGAAATTAATTGCCCTTCATTAGTGTTATTTTTGCCTTCAAAAATATCTAAATTTTCAGAAAAATAACTAATGCAAGCATCGTACGCATCACTTTTTAATAACATTTAATGCCCCTGAGCCATTAATAATAACATTGATATATTATGTTAACTCTTTACCCATCTCTTTCAAGTATAGATCTCTGCGTTTAACAAATTCTGCTTTTTGCTTTTGAGGAACTTCTTTAGACAGCGGTAAATTAACTTTCATTGCGTCTACAGCACGACCATTAATTTGGAATTCAAAATGCAAATGCGCACCGGTTGAACGACCAGTATTACCTGACTTAGCAATTAACTGACCCATTTTGATGCTTTGCCCTTTATGCACTAATGCTTTACTCAAATGTAAATAACGCGTGGTGTATTTACGACTATGTTTAATGACAATATAACGCCCTGCTGCCGGATGGTTACCAACAAGTGAAACAACACCATCACCAATTGAATAAACGTTAGTGCCGACTGGAAGTGCAAAGTCAGTCCCATTATGTGGACTAATTCTTTTCGTTATTGGATGTCTACGTTTCAAATTAAAAGGTGAGCTAATACGGTAATGACCATTAAAAGGATAACGTCGGTATGCTTTGCTTAACCCTAGTCCATCTTTATCGTAATAACGTCCATCTTCATTCATAAAGGCAGTATAAATTTGTCGTTGAGATTCCAATACAACCGCTAGCACTTCGCTGTCATTGGTATATTCACCATCGATATACTGTTTCGCGACCAACACATCAAATTTATCACCAACCCGAAGCTGTCGATTAAAATCAATTTTGTCACTCAGTGCGCGCGATATTTGTTGAATTTGGCTTGCAGATAACCCCGCTGCTTTGGCATTAATATAAAAACTACCGTTAATCTCTCCACGATAAACACTGTTGTGCCACTCACCTTGCTTAACTTCTAGGTTAGAAACGTATTCACCATCTTTTAGCGTATAGGTTAATGTATTGGCTAAATCGACGATAATAGTCAGTGACAACAGTTGTTTCTCAGGAGAGATAAGTAACTTTAGCTTTTGGCCTGGTAACAAATTAGCTAAACGAACATATTGAAGGTCAGCTTCAAGAAGTTCTTGTAATAAAGCAGCAGAAATGCCTTCCTGTTGAAATATCTCACTCACGGTATCACCCGCTTTAATATCAAACTCCACTTCTCTATTTCCTGCATAAGTAGCTGAAATATCATTTTGCAGAGAAGTATCTGAATCAATTGGCTCGATACTATTTTTCACCGTTTTTTTTGATCCATTTGGCGCGATGACCTGTGAGGAAGTCACTTGATTCGGCAGCACTAATTGGCGTTTAATATTTTTCTGTGTATGTACCTGTGAAGGCATAAAAGAAATAATTAATAAAAATACGAATAATATAATTAAAGCAAAAAAATGTTTACGTGGAAGGTTATTTATAAACACGGCAAGCGTTTTAAAAAACGCCTTTAAACGATTAAAAAACATCATAATCAACTCGACAAGAATACGGGCAACAAAAATAAAAAGCAGTATATATGAAATTATTAGTGGCATCACCTATTCCGCTATTTGCTTATATAAAAAATACATTTATATGCATCAATTAAAATAATAAGGTGTTTTCCATCACAAAAATATGTATTATAGACGTCTAGATGTAAAAACATCTAAATCAATTACACTAATTTATTTTAGGAGATCACATGTCACGTGACTTATTTACTTCTGAATCGGTTTCCGAAGGCCATCCAGATAAAATTGCAGATCAAATTTCTGATGCTGTTCTTGATGCTATTTTAAAACAAGATAAAAAAGCACGTGTTGCTTGTGAAACCTATGTAAAAACGGGCATGGTAATGGTCGGTGGAGAAATCACTACCGATGCATGGGTTGATATTGAAGAAATTACACGTGAAACCGTACGTAATATCGGTTATACAAGTTCAGATATGGGCTTTGATGCAGATTCATGTGCAGTGTTAAATACAATTGGTAAACAATCTCCAGATATTAACCAAGGTGTTGACCGTAGCGATCCTAGTGAACAAGGTGCGGGTGACCAAGGTTTGATGTTTGGTTATGCAACCAATGAAACTGAAGTATTTATGCCTGCTCCTATTACCTATGCACATCGCTTAGTGAAACGTCAATCAGAAGTACGTAAAGATAAGACATTGCCATGGCTTCGCCCCGATGCAAAAAGCCAAGTAACCTTTGCCTATGATGAAGGTAAAATAGTAGGCATTGATGCGGTTGTGCTTTCAACTCAGCACTCAGAAGATATTAAACAAGCAGATTTAATCGAAGCTGTTATGGAAGAGATTATCAAACCAGTATTGCCTGCTGAATTATTAACAGAAAGAACTAAATACTTCATTAATCCAACGGGCCGTTTTGTTATCGGTGGTCCAGTTGGCGATTGTGGCTTAACCGGTCGTAAAATCATTGTAGATACTTACGGTGGTACAGCACGACATGGTGGTGGTGCATTCTCTGGTAAAGATCCATCAAAAGTAGACCGTAGTGCAGCTTATGCAGCGCGTTATGTTGCTAAGAATATTGTTGCTGCAGGTTTAGCAGATCGTTGTGAAATCCAAGTATCCTATGCAATTGGTGTTGCGGAACCAACATCAATCAGTGTTGAGACATTTGGTACTGAAAAAGTGAAAAAAGATCTTATCGTTCACTTGGTAAGAGAACACTTCGATCTTCGTCCATATGGCTTAATTGAAATGCTAGATCTTATTAAACCTATTTACCAAGAAACAGCCGCTTACGGTCACTTCGGTCGTGAACAGTTCCCTTGGGAATCTTTAGATAAAGTTGAAGTATTAAAAGCAGCTGCTTTCTAAAAAAATGCTCGATGTAAATGATAAAAAAGCACTCCAAGTTAAAAGTGAAGATTATTTCATTTTAGCCGAGTGCTTTTTTGATCATGCTTTTTCTCGCCCTGAATACTTATTTAATCAACGTGGTAAAAGTGCAGGTACCGCTCACCTTCAACGCAATTTAATTAAATTTAATCCAATTTTATTTACACAAAACAAACAAGAATTTATAGACCAAGTTGTACCACATGAAGTTGCACATATTATTGCCTATCAGCAATACGGGAAGGTAAAACCACATGGGAAAGAATGGCAACATATTATGAAGCATGTGTTTCATCGCCCAGCGACCACCACACATACATTAGACATTAAAGACGTAATGGGTAAACAATATCGTTATCAATGCTTATGTGACACACATTTGTTAACAATACGCCGCCATAATAATATATTAAAAGGTACAAAATATATCTGCAAAAAATGTGGCGAAGTGTTATATCAAACTACAAAATAGCTGAATATTTATCGTTTAAAGTTATCTAAAATAATCCCCGTTGCCATCGCAACATTTAATGATTCAGCTTGACCGAAGCTTGGGATTGTTATTTTATCTGTTATCAACTTTTCAACGTTAGCCGAAATACCATGCGACTCACTCCCCATCACAATAAAAGCACTATTGGCAAGCTCTGCTTGATGAATATCTTGCCCCGCTAAAAACGCGCCATAAATAGGTTTAGTCTGCATCGATAAATACGCGGTTAAATCTGCATGGCTTATATTGACACGGGCGAATGATCCCATACTAGCAGCAATGACCTTAGGATTATAAAAGTCAGCACAATCTGGACTGCAAACAATGTGTTCAATACCATACCAATCAGCAACACGAATAATCGTACCTAAATTCCCAGGATCGCCAACTTGATCTAATACTAATATTAATTCATTACCACGAATCACAGGAAGCTCTGTTGTTTTACATTCAACAATCGCTAATACGCTATTATTAGAAACAAGTGTACCTGCTTTTTTCAGCTCATCATCCGTGGCTTCAATAATCAAATTAATAACGCCTTTATCACGAAGCAATGTGCTATTTTTATTAATGTAAGCAGCAGTAGCAAAAATATGTTTAATCACAAAATCAGAGTTAAATAGCTCAGCAACATTCTTTTCACCTTGTACTAAAAACAACCCGGTCTTTTTACGCTGTTTTTTTTGCTCAAGAGAATGAATAAGTTTTAACTGATTTTTCGATATCATTATTTAGTTCCAGATTATATTAATATATTTTTAGTTAAAGATAACAACACATTATAACCGCGTCTTCACGTCCACTCTCGCAGGGATAATAGTCTTTACGCCGATCAACTTCAATGAAGTCTAATTTTTCATAGAGAGCAAGCGCTGAGGCATTCGATGCTCTTACCTCTAACCAAATTTCTTGTTCCTGTTTTTCTCGACTTAAATCAATAAGAAATTGAAGAAGTTGACAGCCTAATCCTTGACCTTGTTTATCCGGGCCAATCGCAATATTCATCAAAGTAACTTCACCTGCAACTGAGCTAGCTACAAAGTAACCAACGACCTCATTATTATCTAATATCACATGGTTAAAATAACGTTTACCAAAATTACTCAGAAATAATTTTTTAGACCATGGATGACTATGACAAAGGCATTCTAACCGATAGATAGCGTCCATATCAGCAAGTCCCATTGGCAATATTTGATATGGGTTATTGTTTATTGAAGGCACAAAACTGCTCCCATAAAGTACGTTTCTCTTTAGGATTGCTATCAAGTTCAGGGATACTAACAGAACGCATAAATTTATGTCCAAATACAGGATCAATATTGCCGACAGTAGACCAAATATATTCCGGTAATTGCCCCTGATAATTTTCAAATTCAGTTAAACTACAATGACAAACTTGGTCAGCCGTAAATTTAAAAGCTTTCAATATATTAGCAACTAGCGGATGGTTAAAATCTTTATAGCTACAAATAACAAGCAAATCGAATCGACTTAAATCAACCAACTCATCATGCGACTCACGGTTAAATAACGCGGGTTTCCTTACAATCCATCGAGTGATTCCTATTTCTTGTAAATAAACCGTTTGTTGATGCTTCATATATAACCTGTTTATATCTGTCCGATAATATAAATTAATTAAAAACTAGATTAAATTAATGGAACAGTAGTATAACAACCGAAATGAACTTGATATATATAATTCGAGCATCGATAAAGCGACTTGTTCAATATCCTTAAACGCTCAAACGAAAAAATCCCTGCTGACGTCAGTCAACAGGGATTTATCGTTTATTAGGCGCTTGGCGATGCCCTACTCTCACATGGGGAAACCCCACACTACCATCGGCGCAACTGCGTTTCACTTCTGAGTTCGGCATGGAGTCAGGTGGGACCACAGCGCTAGTGTCGCCAAGCATAAAAAGTAATTAGAAAAGCTGTTTGATTCTTGTTCTTTATTTATCTAATCTTTGCATTCGTAAAATACGCTTCGCAAGCTTATTTCTTAAGTTGACTTGGTCCAACCAATGTACTTAGACATTGTATGGTTAAGCCTCACGGGTAATTAGTACAAGTTAGCTCAATACGTTACCGTACTTACACACCTTGCCTATCAACGTTGTAGTCTTCAACGGCCCTTTAGGGAGATTAAATCTCCAGTGAGAACTCATCTTGAGGCTCGCTTCCCGCTTAGATGCTTTCAGCGGTTATCGATTCCGAACGTAGCTACTGGGCAATGCCATTGGCATGACAACCCAAACACCAGCGGTTCGTCCACTCCGGTCCTCTCGTACTAGGAGCAGCTCCTCTCAATTCTCAAACGCCCACGGCAGATAGGGACCGAACTGTCTCACGACGTTCTAAACCCAGCTCGCGTACCACTTTAAATGGCGAACAGCCATACCCTTGGGACCGACTTCAGCCCCAGGATGTGATGAGCCGACATCGAGGTGCCAAACACCGCCGTCGATATGAACTCTTGGGCGGTATCAGCCTGTTATCCCCGGAGTACCTTTTATCCGTTGAGCGATGGCCCTTCCATTCAGAACCACCGGATCACTATGACCTACTTTCGTACCTGCTCGACGTGTCTGTCTCGCAGTTAAGCTGGCTTATACCATTGTACTAACCTCACGATGTCCGACCGTGATTAGCCAACCTTCGTACTCCTCCGTTACTCTTTGGGAGGAGACCGCCCCAGTCAAACTACCCACCAAACAGTGTCCCAAACCCCGATTCAGGGGCCATGGTTAGAACTCAAAACATACAAGGGTGGTATTTCAAGGTTGGCTCCACGTCATCTGGCGACAACGTTTCAAAGCCTCCCACCTATCCTACACATGTAGGCTCTAAGTTCACTGCTAAGCTGTAGTAAAGGTTCACGGGGTCTTTCCGTCTAGCCGCGGGTACACTGCATCTTCACAGCGATTTCAACTTCACTGAGTCTCGGGTGGAGACAGCATGGCCATCATTACGCCATTCGTGCAGGTCGGAACTTACCCGACAAGGAATTTCGCTACCTTAGGACCGTTATAGTTACGGCCGCCGTTTACCGGGGCTTCGATCAAGAGCTTCGACCTAAGTCTAACCCCATCAATTAACCTTCCGGCACCGGGCAGGCGTCACACCGTATACGTCATCTTGCGATTTTGCACAGTGCTGTGTTTTTAATAAACAGTTGCAGCCATCTGGTATCTTCGGCCGACAGGGGCTTAGAGAGTAAATCTCATCACCTCCATCGGCGTACCTTCTCCCGAAGTTACGGTACCATTTTGCCTAGTTCCTTCACCCGAGTTCTCTCAAGCGCCTTGGTATTCTCTACCTGACCACCTGTGTCGGTTTGGGGTACGATCCTTATATTTCTGAAGCTTAGAGACTTTTCCTGGAAGTATGGCATCAATGACTTCATCACCGTAGTGACTCGACATCGTGTCTCAGCATATAGTGTTCCGGATTTACCTAAAACACCTGCCTACGCACTTGAACCTGGACAACCATCGCCAGGCCCACCTAGCCTTCTCCGTCCTCCCATCGCAAAATATAAGGGTACGGGAATATTAACCCGTTTCCCATCGACTACGCCTTTCGGCCTCGCCTTAGGGGTCGACTCACCCTGCCCCGATTAACGTTGGACAGGAACCCTTGGTCTTCCGGCGGGGAGGTTTTTCACCCCCCTTATCGTTACTCATGTCAACATTCGCACTTCTGATACCTCCAGGATGGTTTACACCTTTCCCTTCGACGGCTTACAGAACGCTCCTCTACCACGCATATAAATATGCGTCCGCAGCTTCGGTGATATGTTTAGCCCCGTTAAATCTTCCGCGCAGACCGACTCGACCAGTGAGCTATTACGCTTTCTTTAAAGGATGGCTGCTTCTAAGCCAACCTCCTGGCTGTCTGAGCCTTTCCACATCGTTTCCCACTTAACATATACTTTGGGACCTTAGCTGGCGGTCTGGGTTGTTTCCCTTTCCACGACGGACGTTAGCACCCGCCGTGTGTCTCCCGTGATTGCACTTGTTGGTATTCGGAGTTTGCATGGGGTTGGTAAGTCGGGATGACCCCCTAGCCCAAACAGTGCTCTACCCCCAACAGTGATACACGAGGCGCTACCTAAATAGCTTTCGAGGAGAACCAGCTATCTCTTGGTTTGATTGGCCTTTCACCCCCAGCCACAAGTCATCCCCTAATTTTTCAACATTAGTGGGTTCGGTCCTCCAGTTGATGTTACTCAACCTTCAACCTGCTCATGGCTAGATCACCAAGTTTCGGGTCTAATCCCAGCAACTAATCGCCCAGTTAAGACTCGGTTTCCCTACGGCTACCCTAGATGGTTAACCTTGCTACTGAAATTAAGTCGTTGACCCATTATACAAAAGGTACGCAGTCACGGAATAAATCCGCTCCTACTGCTTGTACGTACACGGTTTCAGGTTCTATTTCACTCCCCTCACAGGGGTTCTTTTCGCCTTTCCCTCACGGTACTGGTTCACTATCGGTCAATTAGGAGTATTTAGCCTTGGAGGATGGTCCCCCCATATTCAGTCAGAATTTCTCGTGCTCCGACCTACTCGATTTCACTTAGAAGAAGTTTTGGTGTACAGGACTATCACCTTGTACCGTTGCACTTTCCAGAGCATTCCACTAACTTTTACTAAGCTTAAGGGCTGACCCAATTTCGCTCGCCGCTACTTTCGGGATCTCGGTTGATTTCTTTTCCTAAGGGTACTTAGATGTTTCAGTTCCCCTCGTTCGCTTCGCTTAGCTATGTATTCACTAAGCGATGACACCGAAGTGCCGGGTTGCCCCATTCGGAGATTCCAGGATATAACGTTTGTTATCAACTCCCCTGGACTTATCGCAGATTACCACGTCCTTCATCGCCTCTAATTGCCTAGGCATCCACCGTGCACGCTTATTCACTTAACCATACAATATCTAAAGACATTGTATGTTGTTTCCAAGACGCTTGCGATTTCTCATATTTTACATATGAAAAACGCATTTGCGTTTTTCGTGCACCTAGAGTTAATTAAATTAACTCGTAGATACGTACGTTACTCAAAGTATCAGTTTGAATAACATTTATTTTTGCTTGATTACAATTACTAAAACCTAAGTTTTAATAATTGAGAACAATTTCGTTTATATTTATCTATACATCACAATAAATTGTAATGTGGTTGATAAATAAGAACTTTATCAGCTTTCCTAATTGTTAAAGAGCAGTGTTAAAAAACACTTTATAAGTATTGTTACTTATAAAGTACTTTTCATTGGGTTTACAAAGAATATAAGAAAAGATTAAGTATCTTTTCGTATGGTAGTGGTATCCCCAAGGGGATTTGAACCCCTGTTACCGCCGTGAAAGGGCGGTGTCCTAGGCCTCTAGACGATGGGGACCCGGAACTTTTGCACTTTATCATTCTAATCAAACAATCTGTGTGAGCACTAATAGTCGTTTCGTTACGTAAGGAGGTGATCCAGCCCCAGGTTCCCCTAGGGCTACCTTGTTACGACTTCACCCCAGTCATGAACCACACCGTGGTCATCGCCATCCCCGAAAGGTTAAGCTAATGACTTCTGGTGCAGCCCACTCCCATGGTGTGACGGGCGGTGTGTACAAGGCCCGGGAACGTATTCACCGTGGCATTCTGATCCACGATTACTAGCGATTCCAACTTCACGGAGTCGAGTTGCAGACTCCGATCCGGACTACGACAAACTTTATGAGATTCGCATACCCTCGCAGGTTAGCAACCCTTTGTATTTGCCATTGTAGCACGTGTGTAGCCCATCCCGTAAGGGCCATGATGACTTGACGTCGTCCCCACCTTCCTCCGGTTTATCACCGGCAGTCTCCCTAGAGTTCCCACCATTACGTGCTGGCAACTAAGGATAAGGGTTGCGCTCGTTGCGGGACTTAACCCAACATTTCACAACACGAGCTGACGACAGCCATGCAGCACCTGTCTCAGAGTTCCCGAAGGCACTCTACTATCTCTAACAGATTCTCTGGATGTCAAGGGATGGTAAGGTTCTTCGCGTTGCATCGAATTAAACCACATGCTCCACCGCTTGTGCGGGCCCCCGTCAATTCATTTGAGTTTTAACCTTGCGGCCGTACTCCCCAGGCGGTCTATTTAATGCGTTAGCTTTGAAACCCACGGCATATAGCCACAAACTTCTAATAGACATCGTTTACTGCGTGGACTACCGGGGTATCTAATCCCGTTTGCTCCCCACGCCTTCGCGTCTCAGTGTCAGTTACTGTCCAGGTGGCCGCCTTCGCCACTGGTATTCCTTCAGATCTCTACGCATTTCACCGCTACACCTGAAATTCTACCACCCTCTACAAAACTCTAGTTAACCAGTTTCAAATGCAGTTCCAGGGTTGAGCCCTGGGCTTTCACATCTGACTTAATTAACCACCTACACGCGCTTTACGCCCAGTAATTCCGATTAACGCTCGCACCCTCCGTATTACCGCGGCTGCTGGCACGGAGTTAGCCGGTGCTTCTTCTGCGAGTAACGTCACAGAATGCAGTTATTAACTACATCCCTTTCCTCCTCGCTGAAAGTGCTTTACAACCCGAAAGCCTTCTTCACACACGCGGCATGGCTGCATCAGGGTTTCCCCCATTGTGCAATATTCCCCACTGCTGCCTCCCGTAGGAGTCTGGACCGTGTCTCAGTTCCAGTGTGGCTGGTCATCCTCTAAGACCAGCTAGGGATCGTCGCCTTGGTAAGCCATTACCTTACCAACTAGCTAATCCCACTTGGGCTAATCAATAGGCGTAAGGCCCGAAGGTCCCCTACTTTGCTCCGAAGAGATTATGCGGTATTAGCAGTCGTTTCCAACTGTTGTCCCCCACCTATTGGCATATACCCAAGCATTACTCACCCGTCCGCCACTCGTCATCAACTAGCAAGCTAGTTATGTTACCGTTCGACTTGCATGTGTTAAGCCTGCCGCCAGCGTTCAATCTGAGCCATGATCAAACTCTTCAATTTAAAGTTTAATTTGCAGCTTTCGCTGCGACTCAATATTACTGACTAAAACTAAAGAACTTACGTTCTTTTGTTATTCTGAATTAATGAATTAATTCGTGTGTCACTGATATTGATTTTTGTCCCGAAGGACTATTTTGAAATCGACTATCAATGCGCACACAGATTGTTTGATTAAATTGTTAAAGAGCAAGCCTTTCGGCTAGGCGGCGTATATTACGCGCCTTTCGAACAATGTCAACGTCTTATTTAAACTTAATTTCAAATCGAAATTTGAAGCGCTTATGCGTTTGTGATGCTCTCGGTAACCGGTTTAACTTGCGTCGTTCCCGTTTCCGTGGATGCGCATTATAGAGATCCGAATCACATTGGCAAGCGTTTATTTGCAATAATTTGCATTTAATTTAAATGCTTATATTTACGTTTACAAAACCAACAATTTCAGTTTATTTTGCGACCTACTCGCTACTCACACCATCTTTTTGATAGTTTATGTTGGATTTTCAAATGATCTAAGAGTCTTGAAACCATAAAATCCTGCAAATCAGAAATCGTTTGTGGTTTATGATAAAAGCCTGGTGCTAATGGCATTACTGTTACGCCTAATTCTGATAATGTCAGCATATTACGTAAATGTATTGTTGAGAAAGGTGTTTCTCTTGGCATCACAATCAATTGCCCACGTTCTTTTAGGACAACATCAGCCGATCGTTCAATTAAATTATTTGATAAACCGTTGGCGATAGATGCAAGGGTGCCGCAACTACATGGACAAACAATCATTTTACCTGGCGCAGATGAACCAGAAGCAACAGGCGAAAACCAATCTTTCGCTGTCAAAGCAATTATTTGTTCAGGTTTACTTTTAAAACGCGTTTGTAAAAATGAATTCAGTATTTCAACGTCATCGGGCCAGTGCTCGTCTTCTTCTGTTTTTAAGACTATTTTGGCTGCATCGGATAATAACAAATAAATTTGAATATCAGACTCGACCAATGATTGTAGTACTTTTAAAAAATACCCACTTCCTGAAGCACCGGTGACAGCTAATGTTATCTGTTCTTTAAATTGTGACTTTTTTAACATGCTCATCCTTTCTGACTCAATGTATCTAATAGTTTTTGATGAATCCCACCAAAACCACCATTACTCATAATTAAAATATGATCGCCAGGTTGTGCAGTATCAACGAGTTTATTAACTAGTACATCAATCTCATGTGAAATATCCACGTTTTTACCTTGCTCATCAAAAAGATGCTTCATCGACCATTGGATGCTTTTATCTTCAAAGCAATACACTTTATCTGCTTGATTTAAAGAGTTAACTAATGCTTCTTTATGTATACCTAACTTCATTGTATTTGAACGAGGCTCTAACACTGCAATAATTCTTTCAGTTCCAATTTTAGCGCGTAACCCTGCGATCGTAGTTTTTATCGCTGTTGGATGATGGGCAAAATCATCGTAAACCGTAATATTATTGACTTTACCTCTGACTTCCATACGTCGCTTGATGCTTTTAAATTCAGCAAGTGCAGCAATAGAAACTTCCGGTGTCACACCAACATGCCGAGCAGCCGCTATTGCAGCTAATGCATTATTAACATTATGGTCGCCCATTAATGACCAATTAACCTGTCCCTTCTTCTCTTTATTCAAAAAGACTTCGAATAATGTACCGTCTTCTTTTACTTTATTGAATGACCAGTTTTCACCAAGGTATTCTACTTCGCTCCAACACCCCATATGTTTAACAGCCATTAATGCTTCATCTTGATTAGGTAAAATAATGCGGCCTGTCGATGGTACTGTTCTAACCAAATGATGAAACTGTTTTTTAATCGCATCAAGATTTTCAAAAATATCAGCGTGATCAAATTCTAGATTATTCATAATCAAAGTACGCGGATGGTAATGCACAAATTTAGAACGTTTATCAAAGAAGGCGCTGTCATATTCATCAGCTTCAATAACAAAGAAAGGTGTTTCACCTAATCTTGCGGATAAACCAAAATTTTCAGGCACACCGCCAATTAAAAATCCCGGAGCCATATTGGCATATTCTAGAATCCAAGCGAGCATGCTTGATGTAGACGTTTTACCATGCGTTCCGGCAACAGCAAGTACCCAACGATCTTTTAACACATGTTCAAGTAACCACTGAGGACCGGATATATAAGGGATTTGTTTATCTAATACGACTTCAACACAAGGATTACCTCGACTCATTGCATTACCAATCACAACGAGATCCGGTTTACTGTCTAATTGGCTTGGATCAAATCCCTGTATTAATTCAATCCCTTGCTCTTCTAATTGCGTACTCATCGGAGGATAAACGTTTTGATCGCTGCCGGTTACTTTATAACCTAATGATTTTGCAAGAATAGCAATCCCGCCCATAAAAGTACCGCAGATGCCAAGAATATGAATATGCATAGAAAACCTCGAAACAAAAAATGATGAATACCTGTTATACCCGATTCATTTATTATCGCCAATAAAAAAGGCGACCCCTTTTAAAAGGTTCGCCTTGTATTTACAATTTAGTTTATTTTTTAAACTATTAAGCGTCAAATGCTTCCTGTAGAAAAGGAATAATTTGTTTTTTACGGCTAACAACGCCTGGTAATTCAAAAGCACTTTCTGCGACTGAACTGTTTAAAGCCCCCGCTACTTTGTCCGCATCTTTACTAACGATTAATGCAGTTGTATCTAGCTTATTAATATCGGTCAGTAATACGATCGTAGAATGGTAACCTTTTGCAGCTTGGACTTTTTCCATTTCGGCTAACATATCTGCTTTTTTATTAAATGCAGTTTCTAATGAGGTTAATTCTAATTGACCAATTGCCAATTGTTCACCATTCATTTCAAATACTTTTTGATCACGTAGAATCAATTCAGCCGCAGGAACAAGTTTAATATCGGATTTAGCATCAAACTGAGCATTCGCAAAAGCTTCAAGATCAGCTACACCAGCAATTTCAGCCAATTCTTTAGCTGCAACTTTATCAATATCAGTTGTCGTTGGACCTTGGAAGTTAACCGTATCAGAAATAATTGCCCCCATCATCATTTTAGCAACTGCAGTTTCTGGTTTTTGATTATAAAACTTGTACATGTTGTAAACGATCGTCGCGCTACAACCTACAGGCCAAATCCAACACTCAAGGGGTTCAGAAGTTGTAATATCACCTAATTTATGATGATCAACAATACCGCGAATTTTTGCTTGTTTCATATCCGCTGTACCTTGATTCCAGTCAGAATAGTCAACAATAAAAATTTCTTCACCAGCAACAGATGTGCGAATCTCTGGTTGTGGTAAACCAGATTGCTCAAGCAAAAATTGTGCTTCAGGATTAGGCTCACCTTGTAATACAGGTGTTGCTTCTTTACCTAATTTATTAAATAAACCTGCAAGGCCAATCGCTGAACATAAGCTGTCACAATCTGGATTTTGGTGTCCTAATACAATCATTTTGATTTCCAATTTAGTGTTAATTAATTGTAATAAGAATAACTGATTTGAGTGAAATAATTAAGCGTAAAAACATAAAAAATTCACTTTTGCTTTTTGCTTATTTTTAATGGGTTCAAAAATGATAATAAAATCAACCATAATCATTATTATTTATCGCAATCGAAACGATTAAAGTTAAAACTGCTTGGGCTTTTTATTTTCTAGTGATAACGTAAGTCATTCATTAAATATCAAAGGATTGTGATCCCATGTTTTCTCAACTACCGACACCTCAAACCGATTCCATACTTTCGCTTTCAACCTTATATCGCGCCGATAATCGTCAAGATAAAGTCGATTTAGGTATTGGTGTTTATCGTAATAATCAAGGTCAAACACCAATAATGCAGGCGGTAAAAACAGCACAAATGCAACTGGCTGAAGAGCAACAAACAAAAGTTTACGTTGGTTTAGCAGGATGTGAAGAATTTAATCAATGCATGGTTGACCTAGTATTAGGTGAGAGCCCTGTATTAGATCGTGTTTCTGCCATTCAAACCCCAGGAGGAAGCGGTGCATTACGGATGCTTGGCGATCTCATGAATGTTGCACAACCGGGAACGACTATTTGGTTAAGTAATCCTAGTTATGTAAACCACAAACCTGTTATGGAAGCAGCAGGTTTAAACGTTAAATATTACAGCTACTTCTCTCCGACAACAAAACAAGTTGATGTTGATAAAATGCTAAGAGATCTCGCCACGGCGGGTAGTAAAGATGTGGTATTAGTCCATGGCTGTTGCCATAATCCAACCGGTGCCGATATTGATTTTAACGCATGGCAAGCGATTACAGCTTTGGCTCAAAAAAATGGATTTACACCATTTGTTGATATTGCCTACCAAGGATTTGGCGATGGCTTAATTGAAGATGCATTGGGCGTTCGCTATATGGCTGAAAATGTCGAGGAAATGTTAATTAGCGCTTCTTGCTCAAAAAACTTTGGTTTGTACCGAGAAAGAACCGGTGCAGCAATGGTAATGGCAAAAAATAATACCGAAGCAAATAACGCTAAGGGAAAATTACTACAACTTGCACGCTCTACTTATACTATGCCACCGGATCATGGTGCAGCCATCGTCAGAACGATTCTAACAAATGATCAACTCACCAAAATATGGAAACAAGAGTTGATAGAAATGCAACAACGTATGCAACGCATCAGAACATCGTTATGTACTGAGTTACGTACGACTCTGAAATCAAATCATTTCGATTTTATTCAAGCACACAAAGGCATGTTTACCTTAATTGGATTTTCGGCAGAACAAATGATTAGACTTCGTGAAGAATATGCCATTTATGGTGTAGAAGATGGCCGCATTAATATTGCTGGATTAGCAGAGCAACAAATTCCTTATGTAGCGAATGCCATCGCGAATATTACCGAGTAACATCTCAATATTGCATGTTCATTAGTCATGGACATGCAACCTACCCACTTTATCAATAATTTTTATAAACTGTTTCTGCTATCTGCCTAATATTTATTCTTTTCTCACCCTGTTATTATCTTTTTAAACTAAACACGTATGGAGTAAGAGATGAAAAAGACAATTCTAATCACAGGTGCAACCGATGGCATTGGACTAGAAACAGCAAAAATGTTAGCAGCGCAAGGACATCATTTACTTATTCATGGACGCAATTCCACCAAACTTTCCAATGTTAAACAATTACTTATTGAATTATCGAGTGCAAATAACGTAGAAAGTTATGTTGCAGATCTGTCTGTATTGTCAGATGTTGAATTATTTTCCGACGCAGTTATCGCAAAACATAAAAAAATCGATGTGTTAATTAATAATGCCGGCGTAAGTGGTGTCTCTCAAATCACCTCTGTTGATAATTTGGATACACGATTTGTTGTTAATACCCTATCTCCTTATCTACTCACTCAACGTTTATTGCCTTTTTTAGATAAATCGGGGCGTGTGGTAAATTTATCTTCGGCAGCACAATCCACCGTTGATTTCACAGCATTAATACGTCCAAATGAACATGTTGCAGACGGCCAGATATATGCGCAAAGTAAATTGGCAATTACCATGTGGTCATTTTATCTGGCGGATTTACTAAAAGATAAAGGATTGGTTATTGTTGCAGTTAATCCAGCTTCTTTTCTTGGTAGTAAATTAGTGAAGGAAGCCTATGGTATTGATGGTAACGACCTAAAAATCGGTGCTGATATCCTTTGTCGCGCAGCTTTATCTGAAGAATTTGCCAACGCTTCGGGACAGTATTTCGATAATGACTCGGGGCAATTTTCAGCACCACATTCCGATGCACTCAATCCAGCAAAAAATAAACGATTAGTTGAGACGATTGATCAGATTTTATCTACAAAAGTATAAGTTTATTGCCGCTTACACAAATGCCTCCGACAAAAAATATGGTAGGAACAAACCAACGCAATATGCATTTATTCTCTTAAAACAGGGAGAGCTTATTGCTTGAGGTTATCCTGAAGAATAATCGCAATACGCTTAAACTCTTCGAGTTCTTGTTCAGTTAAATTACCTTCCATTTTTATTCGTAACTCACTTTGTGCTTGATCAACAACATTGGCTAATTCAATGCCATTATTGGTTAAGCTCAAAAAATTGCTGCGCTTATCATTCGGATTAGGTGTTTTTACTACCCACTTATGGTCAATCATTTCCTTAATTAGGCGAGCAACTTGGGCTTTATCTCTCGAAAAATAAACAGCAATATCATTGGGTGTACAAACATCATTCTCACGTAAAAATGACAAGCACTTTACATGCATCCCATTAATACCTAATTCATTTGCCTTTAAACAAGAACGGATAGAAAACTTATACTCAAGTACGAGGTCAAAAATAATCTCAGCGATGGGTTTAGTATTCATAAACAACCTTACATTTTAATTGACAAAGTCAACCTAATTACAATATAGTTGACTTTATCAACATAATTAACCATTGGCAAGTGAAGAGGACAAATAATGAAACCCAATCTTAGAATGACGCAGGTAGCAAAAGTAATTGATCTATCTCCACACTTACGCCGCATCGTGGTAACAGGTAATGCATTACAAAACTTTCCAACGGGAAAAGAAGGCGCACATGTAAAAGTGTTTTTACCGAGTGATGAGGAACCCAAAAAACGCTCTTACACGATCCGTTACTTTGACCCTGAAAAATTAGAATTAGCACTCGATTTTGTAGTAAACCGTCATCAAGGACCTGCAACAAATTGGGCTAAAAATGCAAAAATCGGCGACTCAGTTGGTATTGCAGGACCCGGTCCATTAAAAATAACGCGCTTTGATCAACAAAGTTATCTGTTAATTGGCGATATCACGTCGGTCAATGCCGTTAATGGTTATGTTATGCGCTTTAATCCCCAAGCAGATATTCGAGTGATTATTTCGGTGCCAACTAAGGACGATATAATTGCCTTGTCTTACGATGATTCGATTCTTACTCATTGGTATGTTGAGGATGAAGAGAATGAAGACCTAGATATTTGTGTTGCGACTGTCGCTAAACAAATGGCAAAAGACACAATTGTCTTTATGGGACTAGAAGCAAGTAATATTCGCAAATTGCGTCCAATTTTACAGAAGAAATTAGGGTTTGATCGTTTAAATATTTCAGCTGTCGGTTATTGGAAAAAAGGCGTTGATGCTGATCAGTTTAATTTACAGAAAAAAGCTAGTCCATTATAAAACAGAAAATATCCTCATTGTCATTCAATATGCAAAAATGCATTTTGATTCGTAATGGCTATCGATTATCAATAAAAAAGATAAAGTGTTTCAATTACGTAATGGGTTATCAAAAAGAATTAAAAGAATAAACTGTCATTCAATTAATAAGTCACACTAACATTAACTATTTTGGAGAATCACGTGTCAGAACAAATAATTAAAGATTTGCATAGTCGTTACACTGTAAAAAAATATGATCAAACTAAACGTATCTCCGCAGAAGATATGGCAATTATTAAAGAAGCACTTCGTTTATCGCCTTCTTCAATTAACTCCCAGCCTTGGAAGTTTATTGTTATTGAAAGCGATCAAGCAAAACAACGCCTACACGATACTTTCGCCAATAACTTTCAGTTTAATCAACCGCATGCGAAACAAGCTTCTCATACAATTTTGTTTGCTTACGATCCGAAATTCACTAAAGAGAAATTTGCGAAGCGTGTTGATGCAGAAGTAAGTTCGGGTCACCTTCCTGCAGATATGGCAGAGTCATTTATGGGAGCCTATGCTTTTGCTGATATGCATACAGATGAACAAGGCTTCAACGGTAACTGGACGAAGGCACAAGTATACCTAGCGCTGGGTAACATTATGCATGTTCTAGCTCGAATGGGAATTGCTTCAACACCAATGGAAGGAGTCGATAAAGATCTTATCGGTGAAATTTTTGCTGACGAGCTAGACGGTCATGTTTGTGAAGTTGCACTCGCAATGGGTTACTCCGATGAAGCAGAAGATTACAACTTCGGTAAGCCTAAAGCGCGTTTAGCATTAGAAGAATTAGTAACCGTACTTTAAATCTATTCATTAAATAATGAAACATGCTTATGCACTTAACTCAGGTAAAGCAGACACATTAAAAATACACTACAGAGGACACCGAGTTAAAAGAGAAAAGCACAAAATAAGCAATAATTAGCATATATACCCATTACCAATCTCAACTTGAATGGAAATGGACATATTAATGCTGCATACACTCTTCTATGCAGCATATTACACTTTCTTTTATATCCCCACTATTAGCCCAGTAAATCAGTACAATTTATTTTCAAAATAATTTAACCTAAATATTCACAGTGCCGCTAGTTTATTGTAATCTAGGCGGCTCATCTGGTGATTCATAGTTGTCTCTCCCTGGGTTAATTCATATATTGATAAAACAGCGTTAGCAAAGCATATAAAGTACCAACCAGATATTCCCCTGCAAGTAATTGTGCTTGCTTAATTATACAGCGATAGGAAAATGTTATGAGCGCATTCGGTACCGTTTTCATGCCTGAAATGTCAATTACTGAAAATGACGGTTCAGCTTGGAAACCCGCAGAAATAGTAAAAGCAGACAGTATCAAACTTCATCCCGGTGCACATGTATTGCATTATTCAAGTACTTGTTTTGAAGGATTAAAAGCCTTTAAACATGAAGATGGCTCAGTCAAAATCTTCCGTATGGATGCAAATATTGCACGTTTAGCACAAAGCAGTGAATTACTTTGTATGCCAACGGTTGATAAAGTGCAAGTTAAACAAATGATCATTGATATTGTCAGTCGCTTTGCTTCCGATGTGCCACAACCTCCAGGTTCAATGTACATTCGCCCTACCCATATTGGTACCGAGCCCGCGATTGGTAAAGCTGCATCACCTTCACTTTCATCGATGCTTTATATTTTGCTTTCTCCGGTTGGTGATTACTTCGAGGGAAAATCGAATGCTTTACGTATATTGCTCGATGAAGAAGGCATGCGCTGTGCGCCACATATGGGTGTTGTAAAAAGTGGTGGTAACTACGCGAGTGCACTTCCACACATGAAAGCCGCACAACAAAGCGTACAGGCTGACCAAGTTTTATTCTGTCCAAATGGCGATGTTCAAGAAACTGGCGCAGCTAATTTCATCCTAATTGATGGTAATGAAATTATCACTAAAGCACTGGATAGTACCTTCTTACATGGTATTACACGTGACTCAATTCTTACCCTTGCACGCGAGATGGGCATGACGGTTTCTGAACGTGAACTGTCAGTTACAGAATTATTGGAACGTGCCGCTAAACCAGGAACAGAAGCTGCATTATCAGGGACTGCTGCGGTATTAGCTCCGGTAGGGACATTCATTCACAATGGTAAAGAATATCAAGTGGGTAGCGGCTCAGAAGGCCCTACAACCTGTAAACTACGCCAAGCATTAAATGATATCCAATGGGGTAAAGTAGAAGATACTCATGGTTGGTTAACAAACGTTTAATGATGAATAATGGCGAGACCAAGCTACTGATAAACTTTTTTATCAGTAGCGATTTCTTCTATTTTGACTCCTCTTCAGGTTTACACATAACTAATTCCCAATCAACATAGGTAATACAGACGCCAATAATAAAATAGCCATCCCTGCATTAAACCAACGGATATATCTCGGATGATTCATCCAAAAACTTAACTGCTTACCTGCAGCAGTCCAAACGCTCACCGACGGGACATTCATCAAAGCAAATACCAAAGCAATCAGCGTTAATTGTAGCCAGCTTGCATATTGATTAAATAAACTAATCGCTGTTAATGCCATTGACCACCCTTTCGGATTAACCCACTGAAAAAGAACGGCACTTAGAAACGACATGGGTTGATATTGACTGTTGCTATTCGAAGAATGACTTAATGCAATTTTACATGCTAAATAAATCAAATAAGCCATGCATATTATTTGTAACGACTGATGCAGAATAGGGTAGTGTTGGAACAACTCAGTAACCCCGACTCCCACAAGTAATAGCATCAGACTAAAACCTATCACAATACCAAGCATATGGGGAATGGTGCGCACAAACCTAACATTAGCGCCCGATGTCATTAACATAATATTATTGGGTCCAGGCGTAAATGTAGTCACAAATGCAAAAACGGCGAGCGAGCCTAATTGTGTGTAATCCATGATTTTCTCTCTTATTTATATTAGATAAGAAAATAATAATGGTATTTACCCGCAATATTGTGTTTATATTTGTGCTTAAAAACAATAATTAACAATAAAGAGATAGTATGGATAGATTTGACGACAGAATATTGCAAGAGCTTCAAATCCAGGGTCGCTTATCAAATGTAGAATTGGCAGAACGCATTGGTTTATCACCCTCAGCAACCCTACGACGAGTACAGGATTTAGAACGAACAAATATCATTAAAGGATATCGTGCTGTATTAGATAAAACCCAGCTCGAGATTGGTTTTATTGCTTACGTATCAATTGGCTTAAACAGCCATACAAAGGCAGGCCAACTTAGCTTTGAAGAACATATACGCTTTGCCAAAGAAGTAGTGGAATGCCACAACATAACTGGCGTTAATGAATATCTATTAAGGGTTGAAACAAAAGATCTAGGAGCTTATAAACGCTTTCATTCCGATGTGCTAGGAGAGTGTTTAGCGGTTAAATCAATTAGTACCATGGTGGTAATGGATTCCCCAAAAGACCAACGGCAATAGTTTTAATCAAATAAGCCTCAGCAATCACTGAGGCTTATATACCCGTTACCATTCAAGATGCAGAAATCAGCATCCTGATTAGTAACGGGTATAGTCATTATTTTTACAACTACATGCGATAGGTTAAGTTCACACCAACGGTACGACTTTGACCAACGGATGCTCGATATCCACCATTAATTAAATAAACCACGTCCTCATCGGTTAAATTCGTAACATAGCCACTAATCAACAAATCACCAACAGTATAATCGATGCTAGTATCAACAATCGTATAATCACCGGCTTTATAATCTTCAGTATTATCAAGATCAGAATAATACTCACTGACATAGGTCACATCCGCACCTAACGTTAAGTTATCGCCGATGTATTGCGTTAATCCAATTGAAGCATTGAGATCCGGTGCGTTTGAAAGCTCATTACCTTGGAAGCTATCGTCGTTATCAACCTTAGATTTCAGTAAACCAATTGAAGGATTAATGACCGTACTATTCGTTAACCAATGTGATAATTCAACCTCTAAGCCCATGGTATGCGCTTCGCCAACATTGGTAATTTTATAATCCGAAATCCCCTGATAACCCTTGTAGTCATTATAAAAAACGGCAGTATTGATGGTCGTACCATTATTTAATGCCGTTTTCGAACTAAACTCATAGGCATAAACAGATTCACTATCATAGTCGTACACTTCCGACGCACCGCCGTAATTATAATATCCCATTCCACCAGAGTTATAACCTTTACGTACCGATAATCCGAGTGTGGTATTGTTCTCGAGTGCATAAGTTAATGCCAATTTAGGCAAAACAAAAACATCATTAATATCTTCATTTAATTCTGTACTTGCATAGGTTGCACTAAAGAAACGATCCTGTTTTTCATATTGTAGGCGTGCCCCTGTTGTCAGCGTCAATTGATCATTCATGAAATAATTCATTTCACCGAATAATCCTAAACGCGTTTCTTTCGTTTCCCCTTCCGTCGAATAACTTTCACTCGAGACGGTATTATTGCGATCCGCTGCCATGATCCCAACAAAACCATTAAATTGAGAATCCTGTGGTTTTAAGGTTAATTGACTCTCTAATTTATAGGTTTTATCTTTAAATTCATAGGTTTGTTCCGTTGGATACTGGTCAAAAATATTGGTCTGATCATTGTATGACAGTTGTGTTTTACTGGTGATTTCATTATTGAATGTATAATTAATCTCTGTCGAAATATTATAAACATCCGAGTCTTGAATACGCGTATTAGTTTTATCCGTCGTACTTAGTGTAAAGGTTTCATCTTCGTAACCTGTTCCATCATCCCAATTAGCCCAATTTAAATAATTACCATCTGCTTTACGATAATTGGTGGTTAATTTTATTGAGAGATCTTCATTAAATGCTGGTTTCCAAAGTAGCTTTCCTCGAAAATTTAAATTACGTGAATCTTCAGGATCAACTGGCACAGTGTCTGTATCGCCATCATAACTGATATAGCTTTGACCATCGGTTCCATCAAAGGCAAAGCGATAGGCCAACTCATCATTAATCGGACCCGAGGCCATTAATGCAACATTTTTCATCACATTACCGTTTTCATAAACTTCAGCGCCCCCTCGAATTGCATATTCAGAAGCAAAAGTAGGATTATTGGTACGAACAGACACCGCCCCACCGATTGAATTTTCTCCCTGAGTCGTTGACTGTGGGCCTCGTAATACTTCGACTTGCTCAAGATCCCAAACACCCGAACCGCTAAAGTTATAACCAGTGAATGCGTCGGAAACACCATCAACGGAAGTATCAACACGTTGACGAGCACCACTTCTGATAGCGTAGAAACCAGTTGCAGCACCACTTCCGTTAATACCACGAATATTGACACTACCAAAACCAGAAGACACCACATTTGGTGATTGGGTAATCACATCATTCACCGTTTTAGCTCCGGTTTTTGCAATATCTTCACCATTGATAACCGTTACGGCTGTGGTGGTATCTTGAATATCCTTATCCATTTTTTCACCGGTAACAATCAAGGTTTCTACGTGTGTAGACTCTTCGGCATAGACATTGGTAGATAAAAGTGCGGCGTTAATACTTATGAATAATATACTTTTACGTAGGTTTTTAGTTGGGTGAATAGTCGATGATGCATTAGCTGACGGGTACATAATTGTCCTTTTATGGTACTGATAATAATAGAATTTGCGAATACTAATACAATTGATTATCATTAGCAAATGATAATCAATATCACAAACTTCTGTAAAAAGGGTAATAATTTGAATCACACGCTGACATTAAACCCGCTTCTGGGTCATCCTATCCTTGCTGACAAAGTAATAGGTTCAACACTGTGGTGGAAAAGCATAAAAAAAATGGGCACCCCATTTATTCAAAAACAAGATCAACAAACTTGTCGAGTAATATTTATATGGCAAGATCCACAGGGAGATGAGATTCAATCTGACACAGAGAACGTATTACTTAATGTTAATTCTTTAACCGATCACCACAGTTGGACGCCCGCTTGCTTAACACGGATCAGTGGCACCGATGTTTGGCTTGGCGAATTAATTGTTAATATAAAATGGCGAGGAAGTTATTCCTTTATCCCCATTATGGCTGAGCAACTACCTGAAATAGCAAGAAAAAAAAGTAATGGTTCAATCGAAGCTCAACGACAATGGTGGCTAGATGTAGTCAACAATCAACGCAACGATCCATTAAACCCATTGCCCTCATTAATATCTGGTTGGGGTTCAAGTTCAGCCTTACATCTCCCTGATGCACCCGCAGAATTAGGTTGGAATGAATGGGATAAAGGGATTGTCCCAGAAGTATCAAAACATGTGATTTACCCTATCCAATGGATATCCGCCGAACTCGGTAATCGACGAGAATGCTTTATATTTTCAACGGCCTTGGGCGATGCACCCTTAGTCGTATTACTGGATGGCCAAAAATGGGGAGAAGCAAGTGGCACATTATCGGTATTAAAACATTTAACTAAAACGAAAAAAATAGCCCCCGCACATTATTTACTCATTCCTTCTTTAGATAATAAAACACGTTGGAAAGAGCTCAGTTGTCACTACCCGTTTTGGTTTTCTTTGGTGTGCACATTATTACCAGAAGTTAAAATACAGTTAGCAAAATCCTATAACACTGTGTCAGATTATTTAGTAGCAGGGCAAAGTTTAGGGGGATTATCCGCTTTATATGCTGGTATTCATTTTTCTGATTATTTTTCTAAAGTCATTACATTATCGGGTTCGTTTTGGTGGCCAGAAGTTGATCGAATGAAAAAAAAGATCTCACTTAATGAATCAGATGAAAGCAGATTATATACGGTACCTGAGAACAGTTTAGCAGCACAAATACTCGATGAGCGGGTTACTGTAGAGAGCCTTGAAGTGTATCAAACCGTTGGGCTCGGAGAACAAGATATGTGCCTATATAATGACCTAACCATGAAAGCAATCCAACAAAAGGGAGGCAATGTCTATTACGAAAAAGTCTCAGGTGGGCATGATTGGCTTTCATGGCGATCATGCCTTATAAATGGGCTTGAAAAGTTATTACCAAGCTTATATTAACTTCCCCTCCCTCTAGGAATGATTAAAGGCGTATTTGAAATGGGATCTTCAAGAATCAAGCAAGGCAACCCAAATACGTCGTTAATCAGCTGTTCAGTGACGATTTTATTGGGATCGCCGGTTGCAATAATTTGTCCTGATTTCATAACAATAAGATGATCAGCATAACGACAGGCATGATTAAGATCATGCAAAACAGCAACGAGTGTATGTCCCTGCAAACGATTTAAATCTTGAAATAAATCCATCAGTTCGATTTGATGGGCAATATCTAAATAAGTCGTTGGCTCATCTAACAGTAACAACGGTGTCTCCTGTGCTAACGCCATGGCAACCCAAACCCGTTGTCGTTGTCCCCCGGATAATTGATCAACACTTTGTTGTGAAAAATCCATCACACCAGTGGCTTCCATCGCCAATTCAACGGCTTTTTGATCTTTATCTGACCAAGGTTGAAACCACTTCTGATGTGGAAAACGCCCGCGTGCAACCAAATCGATTACCTTTATGCCATCTGGCGCTATTGCACTTTGTGGCAACAAGCCTAATTTTTTCGCAACCTCACGCGGAGGCTGCTCATGAATATCTTGCTGTTGTAGAAAGACTTTTCCTGATTGTGGGGGCAGTAATCGACTCATGGAACGCAATAATGTCGACTTTCCACAGCCATTTGGGCCGACAATCACACTAAATTTTCCATCGGGAATATCAACGGATAAATGCTTTGCGATAACATGTTGCTCGTAGCCCAAAGTAACCGATTGAACCGATAATGGATATGTCATTTCTTTCCTTCTCTGATGATTAAATAAACTAAATAAACACCACCTAAACTGATAGTGACTAACCCCACCGGCAACGTCGCACCTTCCCAACTATGTTGTGCAATAAAGTCAGCAGTCATTAGCAGTATTGCCCCGACAATCGCAGAGGAGGTCAGCGTGACATGTTTCTGCTTCGATAAACGTCGTGCTATTTGCGGGGCAGCAAGTGAAATAAAAGAGATAGGGCCAGTGATGGCAGTTGCAATAGCAGTCAAGGCGACCCCAACAAACATTAAAATAAGACGGGTTTTATTAACCGAGCCCCCCAATGCCGCCGCCGTATCATCGCCCATTTCTAATAATTTCATACGTGTATTCAATATAAAAGCACACACTAAAAAAACGAGAATCAAAACAGACGCCGGTAAAATACGAAACCAAGTCATTCCATTTAAGGTGCCAGCACTCCACAATGAGGCAGTCATCGCAGTCTCTAATGACACAGTCAACGACAACCATTGGTTAAATGCGGTGAGCGTCGCACTAATTGCAATACCAACGATAATAAGTCGAAAGCCTGAATGCCCATCGCGATAGGCAAAAAAATACACTAATAGCGCGGCCAAAAGTCCACCAGCAAGAGCACCGAGAACACTTATCCAATAAATATCACCAAATAGTGCAATCGAGATCAACACGCCCGTAAATGCACCAACATTAAACCCCGTTATATCTGGACTACCTAATGGATTTCGCACTAAAGATTGAAATACGGCACCACTCACACCGAGTCCTGCACCAATAATTAACGCTGAAAATAACCGAGAAGCACGCCACTGCCACACCACAATAGATTGATATTTATCGCCATTTCCCGTTAGTAATTGGCAGAGTTCTTGTAGACTGGCAGCAACATGTTCACCAATAAATAATGTCGCAATCATTAACACTAAACTGAATACCAACACCATTAATTGTGTTCGACTCAACCAATAAGAACGATCTTTCCCACTCATCATAAGCTGCTCGCATCTTTACTACGTACAAGATAAATCAAAATAGGTGCGCCTATAAAAGCAGTAACAATAGAAACGCGCAATTCCCCCGCAATTAACACACGTCCAATAATATCTGCAGTCAATAATAGGCAAGGGGTTAAAATAAGACTGAAAGGTACGATCCATCGTTGATCTGGCCCCACCATCCACCGCGCGATATGTGGCATCATTAAACTAACAAAACCAATCGGACCCGCTGCTGCGGTTGCCGCACCACATAATATCGTAATCGCAATCAAAGCAAGCAATTGAATACGAATCGGATTACTTCCCAAGCTGGTTGCTAAGGCATCACCCAAACCAAATGCATTTAACGCCGGTGTAATTGAAAGTGCTAAAAGACTGCCTAAAATAACCACGGGGGCAATAAAGAATGGGATGGATAGTGTGCGAACATCTAAGCTACCGACGGACCAAAACCGAACCTGATCAAAGGCCATAGGATTAAATAATGTTAACGCTGAACTTAATCCACCAAAAACAGCACCAATCGCAACACCTGCAAGGGTTATTTTTAATGGATCGACGTTTCCTACGCCCATCGTGCCAACAAAATAGACTAATAATCCCGTTAATAAGGCGCCCATTGAGGCATAGACAAAAAAGTCACTAAATTGCGTTGCCCCCAAAAATACAATGGAAATCACAATCGCAAAACTAGCGCCAAGGTTAATCCCTAAAATCCCAGGGTCTGCCAGTGGGTTCCGAGTTATTGCTTGAATTAACGCACCGGAAGTCCCTAATGCCATACCAACTAACAAACCGTTTAATGTTCTTGGCAATCGGCCTTCAAAAATAATGATATTAGCAAGTCCATGTTGGTGCCCTATCAACACATTCCAAAGTGTGTCGATTGATAATGGCTTTGCACCGATACATAAACTCAGCACCATAATAATCAGCAACAACATCAAGCAAGTGAGCAACCAACCGTAGCGCTTACTCTTCATGATTAGAGGGTCCGAATAAGATGTTTAAGCGAGAAAGTAAATTGGTTGCACTGTAGTAATCTAAACGGAAAGTATCATTGCCCACGGCGTAAACTTGCTTATTCTGAACCGCTTTAACAGAGGCTAAGTAACTATTTTCATTCAATTGTTTTACTCTTTTCGGTGAGGCAGAAAAAAGCAAAATAGATTCACCCGTTAATCCATCGGGAAATCGTTCACCCGTTGCAATCACAATATCATTACGTTTTCCCATACTGATATTGCCTTTTATCGACTCAGGCACCATCGCCAGTGTAAACCCTAGCTCAATTAATAATCGGCCTTGCGCAGAGGCTTCCGTCCAAATATTTGCACCACTACCATCTTGATAATACACCATCGCAGTCGTCGGCTGAGGTGGCAGCGTTATGTGTTCTTTTGTTTTATGTAATTTCAGCTGAAAATCATCAATCACTTTTTTAGCCTTTGTTTCTAAGCCAAATAAATCACCAAATATTTGAGCTAATTGGATCCAACTCTTGTCGTCATATCCAATCACCAGGGTCGGCGCAATATCCTTCAGCTGCTCATATAAATTCATCGCTGAGTCACCACTTGTCGCGGAAATAATGATTAAATTGGGATTCGCGTTGATAATCGCTTCTGCATTTGGCTCGGTTTGATATAACGGAACAACACCACGTTGTATCGCAATCGGCTCCCATTGACGCATAAAACCTTGTTCGCCTGCGACTGACGTATTAGGCATTGTTGCACCAGAAGCAATTAATGGCGCATCAATCGCAAGTAACGTACCGGACAGTGTAACGCTAGTAGAAACAATTCGTTGAGGTGGCTTCTCCAAGGTCAACAATCCCTTTGAAGTCATGATACTGCGAGGCCATCCCGAAGCCGACTTTTCGACTTGGTTTATTGATAATGAGGAGGAGGTAGCATCCGAGGCATCACAGCTGACTAAGACAAAACTAACAACAAAAATAATGAAAACACGCATAAAATAACCAAATAGAACAAATACCAGAAATAGAATAATTGGATTATATCGTTAAAAAACTTCTTTTAAAAGAAATGATAATCATTACTATTTAATGGATATGAATCCCGCTACTTTCCTCAAAAGGAATCAAAGATCCTTTTTAATTAACCAATCAGAAAAGTCACTAGTAAAGACGTTTCGTTAATACTATTTAGCCAATTTAAACTACGAAACAATTTTGCTGCAAATTTGATCTCTAATAATGTTTACGTACTTTTTATTAAAAATACGCGATAAATAGTTTACAAAACAACAAACACAAATGATAATAGTTATCAATATCAATTATGGGAGTTCTTTATGCCTGTTTTTAATAATATAAAGTCAGGGGATTTAATGTCTAAACATCAGAAAAACGGTTGTGATAGCGAGCTTTTTTATAAGGGAATTATTTATCATTATGAACAAAAGTTACGCGAACAACCTAAATGCATAAGCACCTTATATTATTGGATTGCTAGCTATCATGAATTAGCCCTTATCTATCAACATCAGGGTGACTCAGAAATGGCGCTGAAATGTTTGCTTATTCCACATCAATCCATGCAATACATATCCGAGCATAATAATGGTGATCAAGAACAGAAACTTATCGCAATGAAGGCGATGAAAGATACCTTAGTTCCCCTAATTCAATTTACAGAAAAAAACTCGACCGATGATATCAGCATACCGCAACTCAAGTCTCAGTTATCAATTCTTGAGAATTGCCATAAAATAAATCATTGATTGTTCGACATGGTGAATTCAGGTTATTTGTAATAGAGTAGTGAATACTAATAGGCACCCAGTATTAATGTAGCGCTATTTTACATTGTATTTATTGTCATCTATTCACTGAGAAAGGATTACCCCATGCGTCAAAAAGTAGAATTTACCAGCGGATCTCATACTCTCAGCGGTCTCTTAGAAACACCGGAAACCGATATTAAGTTTTATGCGTTATTTGCGCACTGCTTTACTTGCAATAAAGATATCGCTGCTGCATCGCGTATTAGCCGTGCTCTAACGGCAAAAGGTATTGCAGTATTACGATTCGATTTTACCGGTTTAGGTAACAGTGATGGTGATTTCGCCAACACTAATTTTTCTTCTAATATTCAAGACTTAATTGCTGCTGCGGATTTTTTACGTGAACAATACCAAGCACCGGAACTTTTAATTGGCCATAGTTTAGGTGGTGCGGCTGTGCTCGGTGTTGCTAAGAACATACCAGAATCAAAAGCCATTGTGACAATTGGCGCCCCTTCCGATGCAGCACATGTTGCCCATAATTTTTCCGTTCATATTTCAGAAATTGAAGAAAAAGGCGAAGCGCAAGTTAATTTAGCTGGACGTAAATTTAAAATTCAAAAACAATTTCTAGATGATATTAATAATTATGGTACTCAACATATAGGTTCATTACGAAAAGCATTATTAGTGATGCACTCTCCTATCGACAAAACGGTTAATATCAAAGAAGCTGAAAAAATCTATCAATCTGCCCGACATCCAAAAAGCTTTGTCAGTTTAGACACCGCAGATCATTTACTAACTAATAAACAAGATTCTGAATATGCAGCAGAAATTATCGCCGCTTGGGCAACGCGTTACGTCATCAGTAATATTAAAAGCGATCGACCACATGTTGAACAAGGCCATGTATTAGTTGAAGAAAAAGACCATAAATTTGCTCAGCACATTAGTACCGCAAGCCATTATTGGTTAGCCGATGAACCAACCAAAGTAGGTGGAAATAATACCGGCCCCGATCCCTATGAGCATTTATTGGCCGGATTAGGCGCATGTACGGCAATGACATTAAGAATATACGCTGAACGTAAGAAACTACCGGTTCAGCACATTAAAGTGTCCCTTTCACATACCCGCAATTACCAAGAGGATTGTAATCATTGTGAACAGCAAAGTGGCATAGAAGCCATTGTTCGCAATATTAGTTTTGAAGGTGACTTAGATGAAGCGCAACAACAACGCTTCTTAGAAATAGCCGATAAATGTCCCGTACATAAAACATTACACAATCATGTCACCGTGGTGAGTAAACTGGTCGATTAATAACAAAGACATGTGAGCGGTCATATATACCCGTTACCAATCAAGATGCGTTTATCAGTCGCTAGCTCGGATACCAAGGCAAGGCGTAACATGATGACCTTTCGAGCTATTAACTGCGTTAATCCTCTATCGGTAGATGTAAAAACAAGACTTTACATCTTTAATGGCTAGTCCTTATCGAATGTTATAACGCAGTATTGGTGTTCGAGCTAGTGACCCGCAGGGCAAGACGAGAGGCAAACATCTTCGTTGTTATAAAGTCTCGATTTAACCCGTTAGATCTTCACCTTTATGCCTAGAATCTGCTCACCTCTCGTCTTGCTGATTTCTGCATATTGATTGGTAACGGGTATAAATCTTCCATGCCACCTTTGGCAAGCAAAATACCCGCTCGCAGACCTTTTTTAACCAATGGGTTGGGAAATAATATCCATTCCGTTTGTTGATTTACACGATAACTTACCTCTCCATCGGTTGCGATAAGCGTACCACTTGGATAAGAGGTAAAATTTTCGACATTATCGTCCACTGCAATAAAGGTGAATTGGTCACTGAGTTTGGTCAGTTCCTTCCCAACAACAAAAATCTCAGGCGCCTTACCTTTACCACCTATTGGCACATCACTCATTAATTCAATCAATGTACGGTTTATATCGCTAAAACTGGCTAAATCATTATTCCCAAAAGGTTTAGCTTTACCCAACTCTAAAGTACTACTGACCACGTTACATGAACAATGGGTAAAAGAACTAAATGTGCCACTTGGGGTTGAGTTAATGACTAATGCCTGTAATCCCATCGTAATCAACCAGTCTAAATAACAAGTTTGCTGTGTCCCTAAACGTTGAGGAATAACCGCAAATTTTTGATAATGAGATCCTCTGATAGCAGTATGCATATCAAAGTGAAAGCATTGTTTTGAATCTGCTGAATTAAAAAAACGCATAACATGTTGTTCAATAACAATGGCACGTTCACTTTCAACGGTGTCAGGATACTGTTGATGGCGACCATTAAATAAGCGATTAAGATCCACATCGAGATAACGTTGACCTTGTTCAATGGCGCGGATATTACCAAATAGCACTAACAGATTAACCGCTAGAGGCAATTCTCCATTAAGTAATTGAGCGACTAGCTGCGCTACCATTTCAATCGGTGCCGTTTCATTCCCATGAATACCAGTAGAAAGCAATATTTGCTTCGTATCAGACGCCAAGGACTTATCCCGAGGTACTATTTTTACAATCCCTTCCTCTAGCCATTGCCAGTGCACATATTGATTGTCCCCCGTTAAACTACGTGGGTAATCTTCACAACCGCTGAGCGTTAAAATTTGATTCATAGTCACCTCATTAACGTTAAAGCTGGAAAGGATAAATTGAGCCTAAATCCAATATTTTCGTTAATGCATCTAATGCACTGCGATTTTCTATCAGCAATTGAGGATCCGCGAGATCCTGTTCACTTAATCGGTCACGATAATGACGTTCCACCCAATCTGTTAGGGAGTTATAAAGATTATCGTTCATTAATACGCCCTGATTACACGCCGCTAACTCTTGTTCTTTCAGGGCAACACGCAAACGTAAACAAGCCGGTCCACCACCATTGCGCATACTTTCACGCAAATCAAAAACCTTCACCTCATTAATCGGGCAACCGCTATTAATTAATTCATTCAAATATGCCCAAGTACGTGAGTTATTTTCAACCTCCTGCGGCACAATAATAACCATCGTACCGTCGGCTTTCGTTAATAACTGACTATTAAACAAGTAAGTGCTGACCGCATCGGCAAGAGATACCTTAGCAAGCGGTACACAGATAGGCACAAATTGAGTCCCCTGTAAGGCCAACTTTTCGGTTAATTCCGCAAAGGCGGTTTGTTGATTTAAAAACGCTAATTCATGGTAAAACAATACCGGACCATTGCTCACGGAAATGACATCATTATGAAAGACACCTTGGTCAATGACGTCGGGATTTTGTTGTATAAACACTCGATTTCCAGGATCAAGCTGATGTAATCGAGCCACCGCATCACTGGCTTCAAAGGTTTGTCTAGCAGGATATTTTTGCGGTTCAATATCACCACCAAAGGCCTTACGCCCGTAAACAAATAATTCCACACCCGCGCCACCATAATCGCTACATAAACGATTGTGATTAGCCGCCCCTTCATCGCCAAATACCGCTTGCTGAGGTAAAGCGTTATGATGACTAAAATGCGTGCTTTGATTAAAAATAGCTTGTAGCGCACGCCCAGTCGTATCGGCTTCAATACTACGATGAAATTTATTATTTAGATTCGCCACGGTAAAATGCACTTTCCCATCTAAGGTATCTGACGAAGGAGAAACCGTTGCAGCATTCGCGACCCACATTGACGATGCAGAACTGACTGCAGATAACAACTTCGGAGAACGTTTAGCCACTTGAGCAATCACTTGCGCATCGCTACCCGTAAAACCAAGAGTACGTAACGTGGTAATACAAGGTCTTTCCTGTGGTGGCAAAACGCCCTGTTTAAAGCCCATATCTGCCAAGGTTTTCATTTTCCACAATCCCTGCAATGCCGCCGATTTAGGATTAGCTAACTGATTTTTATTATTGGTCGAGGCTACATTGCCAAAGGATAACCCTGCATAATGGTGCGTGAGTCCGACTAAACCATCAAAATTTACTTCGTATGAAGACATGTTAGATCCTTAAAATTGTAAACCAGGCGATAACGATTCAGGCATAGCAATAGACTCTGCTTCGAGAGATGCCATCGGCCAAGAGCAATAATCCGCTGCATAATAGGCACTTGGTCTGTGATTGCCCGAAGCGCCAATACCACCAAAGGGAGCATTACTCGATGCACCGGTTAATGACTTGTTCCAGTTAACGATGCCCGCACGCCCTTCCAGCAATACCTGTTCATAATCATCTCGACTTTGAGAAATAAGTCCGAGTGACAAGCCATAGCGGGTTTGGTTAGCAATTCTAATTCCCTCGTCTAAATCGCCATAACGCGTAACAATCAACAATGGACCAAAATATTCTTCATCGGGCAGTGTGCTCAGGTCTTCCACTTCGATAATACCCGGCGTTAATAGTGCAGTGTCTTCTTCCTGGCGTTGCATTTCGAGTAATACTGTTGCGCCATCGGATTGCATTTGCGACTGGGCATCCAGCAATAATTGTGCAGCTTGGTTAGATATAACCGCCCCCATAAAAGGAGCTGGCTGTTGATCGAATTGCCCTACTTTTATCTGTTTAGAAACAGTCACTAAACGCGCTAGAAACTGATCGCCAAGGGGGCCGGATTTAACTAATAATCGACGCGCACAAGTACAACGTTGTCCTGCCGTAATAAAAGCAGATTGTATTGTTAAATTTACCGCAGCATCGATATCATCCATGGACTCAATGATCAACGCATTATTTCCGCCCATCTCAAGTGCTAATATTTTCTCCGGCTGTCCAGCCAACTGACGGTGTAGGTGATAGCCCGTATTTGCACTACCAGTAAACAATAACCCATCAAGATCTTTATGTGATGACAATGCAATGCCCGTCGATTTTCCACCTTGCACTAAATTTAAAACGCCCTTTGGCAATCCGGCAGCATCCCAAATTTCAACGGTTTTTTGCGCTGTAAATGGCGTTAATTCACTTGGTTTAAACACAACACAATTACCGGCAAGTAAGGCGGGAACGATATGCCCATTGGGTAAGTGACCTGGAAAATTATAAGGACCGAATACCGCTAGTACACCATGAGGACGGTGTCGCAGTACCGCTTGCCCATCGGGCAATGGTGTTACTTTTTCTCCGGTACGTTCATCATAAGCAGTAATGGAAATCGCGACTTTATTGATCATAGCTTGTACTTCAGTCAACGCTTCCCACATCGGTTTACCGGTTTCTTGCCCAATCGTGGTCGCTAACTCTGTTTTAGACTCGGCCAATTTAGCGCTAAATTTTTCAAGGTAAGTAATACGTTTTTCCAATGGCGTTTTAGCCCACTCAGAAAAAGCACCTCGAGCCGCAATCACGGCTTGATTAACGTCATTATCTGTTGCTTCTTGGGCAGACCAAATTTGCTCATTGGTAGCGGGATTAACCTTATTAAATAAAACACCCGACGCCATACGCCATTGACCAGAAATATATAAACTAGGCTGCAACATGATGAATGTCCTTTATATGATGGGTTAACTTATTTTTTAATGCAGAAAAAAGAGGCGCAACGCAAATATGCTCGCCCGCTGATATATTTAAGGCCTTCGCCTGAGATTGACTTAAAATAATATGTGAACCTGAAAATTGTGGAGTAACCATAATGGCACGAAATCCTTGATAGCATTGATTAGACACCATATAAGGCGTTAACTGTTCATTAAGCGAATGATTAACATCGGCATCGGTTGTAATTTTGACCGGCCAAGTCGCCATTTCTTTAACGACGCGTAAATCACTGGTATACGCCTCGAGGGTTGGACCCGCATCGAAAATATCGATATACCCGCCATAGCGCATTCCTTCACTTTCTAAAATTTTACGCGCAGGTAACGTATTTTTATGCACCTGTGCAATGACCTCCTGCGCTTCGGGTGTTAAAAAATTAACGTAAAGAGGATGCTTAGGCATTAGCTCCGCGATAAAAGATTTTTGACCAATGCCGGTCAAATAATCCGCATGAGAAAAATCAATGGTAAAAAAGTGTCGCCCCAAACTTTCCCAAAACGGGGAGTACCCCTGCTCGTCCGATACTCCACGCATTTCAGCAATGATTTTTTCTGAAAAGTGCTGTTGAAATTGTGCAATAAACAATAAACGCGCCTTAGATAATAAATGCCCATTTTTACTATGACGGTATTCAGGATCTAAAAACAACGTACACAGCTCACTGTATCCAGTATGATTATTACTAAGGGTTAAGGTTTCCATCTGGGTATAAATATCTAATGCTTTAGAGGCATGTGCGAGGGTACCAACATGATAATTATACCAAGGTTCATCCAGTCCAAGCGCTGACTCAATACCACAAACCCCCACCACTTTTTCAAGAGCCGTATCTTCTAAAACAAAGAGGTACCCTTTCTCAGCTTTGGTGGCAGTTCCTTCCCAGGTTGTTAGCATCCGTTCTATTCGCTGCGAAATTAGATCTGCATTTTGTGGCAATGAAGTAAAGCCAATACCCGCTTTTCCAGCAAGCTCATAAAGCGCGTCTTTATCATCTCGTGTTACTGGTCTTATAATCATCATATTGCTTATCCTTTTATTAAGCCTCAAGGTAGCGTTTAATCGCTGCTTCAAAACGGTGTAAGCCTAAATCCATCTCTGCTTGAGAAATATTCAATGCAGGTGCAAAACGTATAACATTCGGCCCTGCAATCAATGCAATTAAGCCTTCTTCAGCAGCGAGATTAGTTATTGTTTTAGCATTACCTTGATGCTCGTCAGCTAACTCACAACCAATTAATAACCCAGCACTACGAATCACCTTAAATAATCCGTAATCGGTATTTAATCGATTAAGAGCTTGAATATAGTAATCATGCTTTTTAGTCACTTCAGCAAGAAATAGTGGGTCAGCAATAATAGAAAAGACAGTGCCAGCAACCGCTGTTGCTAATGGATTACCGCCGTAGGTTGTGCCATGTGTACCCGGTGAGAACGTCCCAGCAAATTTGTCCGTTGTTAAGATGCCGCCAATCGGAAAACCACCGCCTAAGGCTTTGGCCGTTGAAAGAACATCGGGTACGACACCATATTGCATATAGGCGTACAGAAACCCCGTTCGGCCAACACCGGTTTGTACTTCATCGAAAATCAACATCGCATTATGTTTATCGCAGAGCGCGCGCAGGCCTGTTAGAAATGCAACAGAAGCAGGAATAACACCGCCTTCACCTTGAATCGGCTCCACAATCACCGCGCAAGTATTATCATTAATCACATTGGCAACGGCGGTGAGATCATTAAATTCAACGTGCGAAATCCCACTCGGCAGCGGCGCAAAATCCTGTGAATACTTAGGTTGCCCACCCGCAGTAACGGTAAATAAAGTACGACCATGAAAGGCACTTTTAAAAGCGATGACTTCATTTTTTTGACTACCATAATTATCGAGCGCGTATTTACGCGCTAATTTCAATGCCGCTTCATTGGCCTCGGCACCGGAATTACAGAAAAAAACTTTGTCAGCAAAGGTGTGTTTAACTAATTTTTTAGCCAGTGCAAGTACCGGTTCATTGGTGTACCCATTGCCCATATGACAAAGCTTGTCGGACTGTGCAATCAATGTTTCTTTAATAGCAGGATGGCCGTGTCCTAGGGCATTCACAGCAATACCACCCGCAAAATCAATATACTCTTTCCCCTGCTGATCAAAAATGGTGGAGCCCACTCCTCTTACGGGGATAAATGGCGCTGGCGAATAGGTTGGAATAATATATTCATCAAAATCACTTCGTACTTCACTAAACTCGCTCATTATTTCATTTTCCTTGCAACACTCAGGTAGATATAAGGAAAGACTGCAATGAGAATGCCAAAGTCATTGATAAATAGATAAAAAATTATATTAGTTAAAAACCTTAAAATTAGAATTTTATTTATAAAAAATTAGAACAACCAAATATAATTCGGACAATTATAAATACAACTAAAAACCTAGAACAAATCCCCCTAGCAATAGAGTGTATTTGCACTAAAAAGCACCACAAAACACCTTTTTAGTGCAAAGAAAAAGATAAAATCGAATTTAATTCTGAATTCATTTTTAAACAGTAAAACAATCCAATTAATATCACTCAACAACATAAATTAAAAATATATTTTTTGTGAATACGAACACTTTTTATCTTTATGATTGGTTTAGTATTTAAACCCTGTTTTTTTTATGTGATTAATATTTAAGGTGTAATGCTGGAACAATCACGCATGCCGTGTTTAGTTTCTTTTGGCCTTTAACATCGACCAACAGCACCGCCTTTCAACAATGAGGAGTAGTTGGTTATGTCTTTAAATCCGCAAACAGAGCAACAGCAAAAAAAGCCTCCCTATCCAGGCACACAAACCGTTATTCATGGTAATGGCGCCGTCGCATACGTAATTGATCATGTCTGTGGTGGGGTTATTGGTTACCCGATTACGCCTTCCACTGAAATTTCAGAATTATATGAAGCCTTCCGCGCTCAGGGTGGTTGTAACGTCTGGGGAAAACATCCTTTTTTCTTTGAACCTGAAGGGGAACATTCGGCACAAAGTGGTGCACTAGGGGCTGCATTAACGGGTGGGAAATATATCTCCAACGCCTCTTCTAGCCAAGGTATTCTGTACGGATTAGAATCACATTATGTGACCGTCGGTAAAAAAGCTGCCGGCTTTGTCCTTCATGTTGCTGCACGTTCGGTATCACGTCATTCACTTAATGTCATGGCGGGCCACGATGATGTTTACGCACTACTTTCCGCAGGTTATACCACGCTATTTGCCAGTAATGCCCAACAGGCAGCTGACTTAGCAGCTATCGCCTATCGCATTAGCTCACTTTCTCTTATTCCCGTTGCTAATACAATGGATGGTTTTGCCACCAGCCATATCCAAAGTGAAGTCGACCTTCCTGAACCAGAAATGCTTAAACAATTCCTTGGCGATCCTAGCGATCGAATTATTGCGCCAACCGAAGCACAGCGGATGTTGTATGGTGCGAAGGGGCGAGTCTGGCAACTCACACAGTTCATTGCTAAATACCAACAAGACTTTTGGCCAGAACAACGTGAAACATTACAGCATTATATCGATCAACATAGCGCACGCTTAGAGCTAGATAGAAATGGCGAGTATGTTGAAGATACAAATCAGTTTGTGCCAGAATCACTGCAGAAAAAATGGCGAAGAACATGGTTAAACGCTTATCAGAAAGATACCCGTCAACGTGTTCCTGCATTAGTTGACACGCATAATCCAGGGTTAACCGGTGGCGTGCAAAACCAACCAGACTTTCAAGCAGGTATTGTCGATCATCACACCCACTTTAGAAGTGACGTAGCAAAATTTGTCACCCAAGCAATGGACGAATATGCACAATTAACAGGCCGTCAATATCAACCTGTCATGGATTTTATGTGCAATGACGCTGACTATGTATTACTCGGACTTGGTTCCGTTACCGACGATGCTGAAGCGGTTGCCAGTTACTTGCGAACTCAAGGCCATAAAGTTGGCGTGCTTTCAATCAAACAACTCAATCCCTTCCCTGAAGCCCAATTAGTTGAAAAACTCGCAGGCAAAAAATCCGTTACCGTGCTTGAACGCTGTGATGAAACACGCCTCACCGAACGGGTAACCGGCGCTTTATTTAAAGCGGTTGAAAATGCCATCACTCTTCGTCATAAAGGCATAATGCCAATCACTAATCCACCACAGGTTAATACCGGTATATTTGGATTAGGAGGTCATGATCTACAACCGAGTCACCTCATTGCAGCCTTTGAAAATATGTTTGCTGAAAATACAAAACCCTTCTTTTACCTAGGCAGTCAGTTCTTTAATTATCAAGCATCGGGGGAATTAAGTGCAGCCCAACAACGTCTCCACGATGCTTACCCTGATACGGAATTAATGGCACTCGAAATTGGTGAAAACCCTAATATTTTACCTGCCAGCGCCATGCGTATTCGTTTTCATTCCGTGGGTGGCTACGGCACGATTGCAACGGGTAAATTACTCACGGGTATTCTTGCCGGTGCACTTAATTTGCATTCTAAATCGATGCCTAAGTACGGCTCAGAAAAAAGTGGTGCACCAACGAATTTCTTTATTACGTTATCACCCGAGCCAATAAAAATAACCAATGCTGAACTACAACAAATTGAAATCGCCCTGTCACCGGATCACAAGGTCTTTATGCATACCAATCCACTAAGTGGTTTGACTGACAATGGGACTTTTATTCTTCAATCTGAGCATACTCCCGAACAGGTATGGCAAGAAATTCCACAAAGTGCGCGTGAGTATATTCGCGCTAAACACATTAACTTTTATATTGTTGATGCCTTTAAAGTCGCACGAGAACATGCACCGGTTGCGAGTTTAGAAATACGTATGATGGGCATCGCCTTTATTGGCGCACTATGTGGACATGCAAAACAAGTCCGAGAAGGTGTTGAAAGAGAGCAAATGTTAGCCCTTATAGAGCAACAAATTAATAAAAAATTTAGTGCGAAGGGAGAAAAAGTCGTTGCCAGTAATATGTCAGTTATTCGCGATGGTGTACTTGCCACACAGGCGGTTAACTACGAAGACTTTAGTGATATTCAAGTGGATGAAGAAACCGTCATTGCCGCCCAATCAACACAGGGAAATAATGCCAGTTGTAGTCTCTTCGACCAAGCATACTTCGATAATATTGCCGGTAAAAAATATGCCAATGACAGCATTAGCGAAGCACCGGTTATTCCCGGCTCAGGTATGTTTTTACCGCCAGCCAGTGCCATCACTAAAAATAAAGGGTTATTTCGTTTAAATGTGCCTTTGTATCATCCTGAAAATTGTACCGGTTGTATGGATTGTACGGTCGCCTGTCCCGATGGTGCAATTCCTAATGCGGTCCATGAACTGCATGATATTTTAAATACGGTTATTAACAAACTGACATTGCCGCCAATGCAACATCAACTTATCCAAGCGGTAGTACCCAGCGTATGTGATGCAATACGTCAGCAATATCGCAATACTGCAAAAGGCGAAGAAGCACCATTACATCTACTAATGAAAAATGTGCTCAATAACATGAGCTTTGATAACCAAACCATCAAACAACAGCTTATCAATGCCAGTGATCTACTTGAAGATATGCCCTTTAGTCGTACCAGACCTTTTTTCGATGCCATGGAAAAATCGATGCCCGGATCTGGTGGATTATTTAGCGTCACCATCGACCCGAATAAATGCAGTGGCTGTATGGAATGTGTCGAAGTCTGTAGTGGCAATGCGCTTGAAAAAGTGCGCCAGACCTCTGCCATCAATGCAAAATTGCATCATCGTTTTGATACCTTAGCGGCCATGCCAAACACCCCAAGTCGATTTATTGAGCAAGCCAGTCAACCCGGCGGTCAACCGAAACGTTTATTACTGAATAAAGAAAGTTACTATGCAATGAGTTCAGGTCATGGTGCTTGTCGAGGCTGTGGAGAAGTAACCACGTTACGATTAGTCACTTCGGTCAATCATGCACTGCAACAACAACGTTACCAAATGCATATTAATACCTTAGAAAGTCTAATTGAACAATTACAAGACAAACTAACCACACTGACCCTAGACGAAAAAGATAGCCATCGCGCTACGCGCATTCAAGACACAATGAAAACATTAGAACAACGGTTATTCTACTTTGAAAATGGGCCAACGGGTAAAGGTCCCGCTAATGCACTGATCGCTAATGCAACGGGTTGTAGTAGTGTATACGCATCAACCTTTCCATCTAATCCGTATAACGATCCTTGGGTAAACAGTTTATTCCAAGACGCTCCGGCACTCGCAAAAGGGATTTTTGAAGGAGAAGTCGCAAATCAACTTTCTCAAATTAAAGCGCTTCGTTGTGCGCAATTAGAGATTAATGACAATTATGATCCCGATATTCATGATAAACAGCTGCGTTATCTAGAATGGGCAAACTTTACCGAACAGGAACTTGCTTTATTACCTACGGTATTTAGTATCGGCGGCGATGGTGCCACCTATGATATCGGTTTTGGCGCACTTTCTCGTTTATTAACAACATCGACCCCAATTAAAGTCGTAGTACTTAATAGTGGTGGATATTCAAATACTGGCGGACAAACTTCGACCTCTAGCTTTATGGCACAGGACTCAGATTTAAGTCGTGTTGGAAGCGCCCATAGTGGTAAACAAGAATCCCGCAAAGAGCTCGGCATTATTGCAAGCTTCCACCCAAAAGTCATGGTTGTACAAACTTCAACCGGATTACAAGGTCACTTTATGTCAAACTTGATAGAGTATATCAACTATCAAGACTCCCCTGCACTGCTTGATGTTTACACACCTTGCATGGGAGAACAGGGCATTGCCGATGATGCTAGCACTCGCCATGCACGATTAGCCGTTGAAAGTCGTATGAGCCCGGTATTTGTTCACGATCCACGTAAAGGCGATACCTTTATCGAACGTTTTTCACTCGAAGGCAACCCTGAACTCACTCAGGATTGGGCAACCCAAACCATCACCTACACCGATGTTGATGGAATGACTGAATTAAAACAATTGCCATTTACTCCTGCTGATTTTGCTTTCCAGGAAGGACGCTTTAAAAAACAATTCCAACCATTAACGAATACCGAATCAGGTTTCGCCGTGGCTGATTATATCGCCTTAGCACCAGCAGATAGAGTCGGCAAAGTGCCCTTTATTTGGGCAACGGATAAACAACATCATTTAATCCAATTAACCGTATCCGAAACGATTATTGCCCTTTGTGAAGAACGTTTACGTAATTGGCGAATGCTGCAATATATCAGCGGTCAACACATGGTTAAAATCGAACAAGCCCACCAAGCGCAAATAACACAATGGCAAGCGCGTTATCAACAAGCTGTTGATGAAAAAGAACAAGCTATTGATACCATTGCCGATGGCTTAGCGGAACTCGCCCTAACCACAGGGAGCTTATCCGCAGCCCCTTCTATTCCGATCGCACAGGTAGAGCCAACAACGACACCAAATTTAACGGATACGGCCAATAAACCCTTGGTGGTCATTAATGAAGCAAATCAACACAAATGCACTAACTGTAAAACCTGTTATCAAGAGTTAGGTGAATTATTTGAAAAAACCACGATTGTTGATAATGGCCAAGCCAAAGTCGTCAGTCGGGTTATTCCTGGTGCACTCGATAACATTGAAATAACAGATGATCTGATCCGTCGCGCTGCGCGTGTTGCCGATGAATGTAGTGCAGAAATTATCGAGTTTAACGCACCCGTTGTCGTGGAGGGTTAATGATGGAAACTAAACTATCACAACCACAACGTGAATTATTAATGCAGAGCATCGAGCAGGATCCACAACGATTCCAGCAAATGATCATTGCAGATAGCCAACGGGCGATTCAACAGATGTTTAAGCAACCATCGCTCACGGCTCCATTTACTCAAACATTATGGAAACTATTATTAGCCAATAATGCATTCAGTACGACACTGCAACGTTATCTATGGCATATCCCTCTTAAACAGAAACGGGTATTTATCCGGGCTATTGATCAGCATTTATCTGACCGTTATCCCATGTTTAAGGGGTTATCAGAAGACTGGCCAAACAAAAATAATATTCCGCCCTATGTACGTCCCGCAAGCGAACGTCGCACGGACTTTGATCTGGTTAACCAAGGTTATCTTGGCTATATGGGATTAGGCTACAGCATGCGCGAAGTTGAGCTATTTGTTTGGCTCGAAGTTTTGCGTGATAAACAATGCAAAGATAGTCCCTGTGAACTCGGCACACCGCATTGCAATAAACAAGGTGAGGTTACAGGTGAAAATGAAGGCGGCTGCCCAGTCAAAATTCATATTCCTCAAGCATTAAATTTAGTCGGTGAAGGGAAACTAAAAGCCGCTTTTGAGCTTATTTGCGATGCCAATCCCCTCCCGAATGTCACCGGTCGTGTTTGCCCGCAAGAGTTACAATGCCAAGGTCAATGTACCTTGAAAGAAAAACCCATTGAAATAGGGCAAATTGAATGGTTCCTACCGCAACGACAACGGTTATTAGATGAGGGTAAAGTTGAACAATTAGTGAAATGTAACCCGTGGGCGATTGCAACAAAACCACCGGTCGCCATTGTTGGATCCGGACCATCGGGACTTATTAATGCTTACCTTTTAGCAAAAGCAGGTTACCCAGTCACCGTATTTGAAGCATTTCACGCGTTGGGTGGCGTATTACGGTATGGTATTCCTGAATTTCGTTTACCAAATCAATTAATCGATGATGTGGTTGCCAAAATTAAAGCATTAGGTGGCCGCTTTGTGGTTAATTATGTCGTCGGCAAAACGGCTACCCTAGCGGATTTAAAAGCAGCTGGATTTACCCGAATATTTGTTGGCACCGGCGCCGGATTACCTCGCTTTATGAATATACCCGGCGAACACCTATTAAATATCATGTCCGCGAATGAGTTTTTAACTCGGGTTAATTTAATGCATGCCAATCAAGCGGACTATGAAACCCCACTCCCAGAAGTACAAGGCAAAAAAATCATGATTATTGGCGGTGGGAATACGGCCATGGACGCCGCACGTACAGCCTGCCGATTGGGTGGAGATGTCACGATTGTGTATCGTCGTACGCAACAGGAAATGCCGGCCAGAGTTGAAGAACTTCATCATGCCCTTGAGGAAGGTATCAAACTCAAAGAGTTACGCTCTCCGATTGAATTTATCGGAGATAAAAACCACCGTCTCACCAGCTGTAAGCTTGACCTAATGGCATTGGGAGAACCGGATCAGTCTGGTCGCAGACGCCCTAAAGCAACGGGCGAAACTGAAATGTTTAGCGTTGATCTCGCGATTATGGCATTGGGAAACAATCCAAATCCGATTGTAAAAGATGCAGAAAAAGATCTACAAACGACGCAATGGGGCACGGTACAGCTTAATCAAGACTCACAGCAAACATCGCTGACCGGTATTTACAGTGGTGGTGATGCAACGCGTGGCGGTTCGACGGCAATCAAAGCGGCCGGTGATGGCCAAGCGGCGGCTAAAGAAATCATGCAAGGCTTTACCTTATCACCTGAACAAATACGTACTTTAGTCAGCAAAGCGAGTCATTATACCGACCTGGGACAAACCGACACTGAAATCATTAACCGCATCGACTTAGCCAATGATATTGTCGAACTGACTATTAAAGCCCCGTTAATTGCAAAGGCGGCCAAAGCAGGACAATTTATTCGTGTTTTAGCAGATGAAAAAGGCGAATTAGTCCCTATGACGTTGGCAGACTGGGATAGCAAAGCCGGCACCATTACCTTAGTAGTTCAGGGGCTTGGTAGTAGTTCCAAATTAATTAACCAAATGAAGGTGGGTGATTGCTTTACCGCCATTGCCGGCCCACTGGGTAACCCTAGCAAAGTGACCCAACAACCGAACAATCAACGTGTTATTTTTACCGCTGGTGGTGTTGGCCTACCGGCTGTTTATCCCATTATGCGTGCAAATCTTGATCTTGGAAATCAAGTCACATTAATCACTGGTTTTAGGAATCTAGACCTGTGTTTCTGGACCGAGCAAGGTGGACGTCTCGCACAGTTATCACAACAATATCCAGAACAGCTTGAGATAATTTATACCAGTAATGATGGTTCCTTTGTCATAAAAGGATTTGTGACTACCCCACTTGAGGATATGCTGATCGCAAATCAAGCAAATACAATCAATACCATTGCAGAAGTGATTACCATTGGCCCACCATTAATGATGCGCGCAGTCAGTGATCTAACCCTTGGATACGAAGTCAATTGTGTTGCTAGTCTTAATTCGATAATGGTCGATGGCACAGGCATGTGTGGCGCCTGCATGGTACCGATCATGGAAAATGGTAAGCTGGTACGTAAACATGCTTGTATCGACGGCCCAGAAATGGACAGCCATTGTATTGACTGGGACAAATTCCTACCACGATTTAATCAATTTAAACCCCAAGAGCACCAAAGCCAAATAGAGCATCATTTTATTAATGAATAATATTTGGTGATAATGCTTGCATATTTACCTCTGCCCATTAGAGGGTAGAGGCAAATATCGAGCTTTCCTTGTTTTCCCATATAATTGCAGCCACTGCTTTAAACAAAAAATGAATCGACTAAAGTCGACGCCCCAAAGTCATTTTATAAAGTGATAACACGGAGATTAATATAACAAATAAGGATAGGTGTCGCGCAGCCGACACCTTATCTGGGTGTTGAACAAGCCCGAGCAGCTTATTTATAGTAAATTGTGAAATTGATATCTAGATTGATGTTGTCTTGTGTCTTTTCGCAAGACGAGTTTGGCTGAGATAACGCATGAAGTGTAACGTTATCAATAGGTTGTGGATTTATTTCCTGTCGTTTATCTTATTGTGTTGTCCTTTTATTTACGTGGCAGCCATTATCCTTATTATATTCTGCCTTTCGGCTAACTCTGTCGTATTATTCCTGCATATTGCATTTCATACTGGCAACAAGGACACCTTCGTTTTGCTTTCCCTCTAATGGTCTCTTGTATAGGTGCAATCCATTTTGTTACTGTCATTAATAACTGTTGAATGCGTAAACGAACGGTTTTAGCATTCCCGCGCAGGAATCCATAATCACGCACACGTTGAAATCCTTTGGGTAAGACATGTTGTAAAATCAGCCAAATAAATTGTAATGGTGGCAATACTCTGATTTTCCATTGATTGGTTTGACCGTCGCGATAGCGGAAGGTCACACTGTTTGAGGTTACCTTGATAATATCTCTGTCGGGTAATACACCTCTGTATAAATAGCAAGATAGGTATTGCAGCGCATGCTCACCATAACCAATATGGCGACAATCAACTATCCATTTACGGGGCAGTTGTTGCGGTAATGCTAATCTATCGTGGTGATTAATTGCATCAAGTAAGCGTGCGCGCCATACCTTTGCTAAGGCAAATTCATTAAACAGATAGTGCTTATCGCCTTTATGCCATACTTGCTTAACTTTGTCATAGCGCCCCGCAGGAATAATAACGTGTAAGTGAGGATGTAAATCGCGCTTTCTATTATGGGTATGCAACACCATCGTAAACCCCATTTCCCCTTTATTCTGACGTTTTGAAAAATCTTTCAGTGTGGATTGGGCAACATTAAAGAGGATTTTATAAAAGGCTTTTGACTGATACAGTGCTAATGCCCTAAGCTGATAAGGTATCGTCAGCGTCACCATAAAATAATGGGTTGGTAACAATTTTTGTTGCTGTCGCATTAGCCAGTCGGATGTGGTTTGGTGTTGGCATTGTGGGCAGTGTCGATGTCCACAGGATATGGGGTGTTGTTCACTGTGTTTACACTGTGAGCAACACCATTTTACCTGCTGCTGTTGCTGTGTTTGACAACTTAACATAGCGTGAATGGCACTGCGCATATCATGGTTAAGCTTATTGTCATACTGCTGCTCAAATGCCTGTTGATGTTGGCGAAGTAGTGAGATAAATGTACTCATAAAACTGCCTCAATACCCTTTAGGTTATTAGCAAGTCGGTTTATTATCTTGATAGTTTCCTTTTGTTTTACCTGTGTCAGTTGGGTATAACGCGCTGTTGTATTCAAACTGTTATGGCCCAGTAATATTTGCAGTGAACGTAAGTCTAATCCTTGCTCTAATAGATGTGTGGCATAACAATGCCTGAGTGAGTGTGGACTGATACGTTTATTAATACGGCAGTCATCAATGACCTGTTTCATGGCTTTTTGCACACTACCTTTATCCATCGGGACATCGGAGTCGGTAAATTTACTCGGAAATAGTAATATCGGGTGACGGTGCGTTTTCCAATAAACGCGAAGTGCCATTAGTGTGCGTTTGGGCAATGGTAATAGTCGGTCTTTTCCACCTTTACCTTCGCGGACATGGACTTGCATGGCTGCGCTATCAATATCATTAACGGTGAGATTAAGTCCTTCACTCAGTCGCAATCCGAGCGTATACAGGGTAAGAAAAAACACACGGTAACGTTGTTGTTTCGTGTTGGTCAGTAAGTCACTTACTTGCTTAGGTGTTAAAATATCAGGGAGTCGTTTCACCTGTGGGGGTTTGACAATATCGAGCCATTCCCATTGTTTATTGAGTGTGTAGCGGTAAAAAAACTGTAAACCATTGCGGTCGAGTTTAATGGTGCTCCAAGAATGTGTTTGAATTAAACCATTAAAATATTGTTTTAGATCCTGTGTGGTCAGCGTATCTGGTGTACGATTGAAGTAGGTCGCAATACGACGTATGGCACGGGAATAGGCATCAATGGTCGCAGGTCTTTTACCTTGTAGTTTTAAATTGATAAGATGTTGTTCATAAAGAAAATCAAAGCGTTGTTGTTCGATAGCATTCATGATGAGAGCTCCAGTAGGCACGCCCGAACTGGACGTGTTACTGAACACAGTAACAGTCTGGAGATTTTATGTTTTTTTCTGCCGCGCAGCGGCTTCGTTCAACAATAACTTAAGCCAGGAACCTGTCATATACCATAAACAAATCGACTAAAATCGACGTCCAAATTCCTTTTTTAAGGTAAAGCAAGGGGGCTTGGGGCAGCGGCTTTAGCCGCTTTTTTAAAGACCATAAACAGGTCGATGTAAGTAATTTAATAAAACTTTGTAACGATTAGAACGTTATCATATGTGTTTAGATCAAACCGTTATCATGCCCTTTAGTTTTGCAAGGCCATAACAAGCAATCGTACAAGCATCAAGAATGGTACCGTCGATAATCCTTTTTTCAAATTCAAGTAAAGACAACTTAGTGGAGGTTAAATCTTCTTCCTCTGCATCCAGATTTTTACCTACAAAAGTTAAATCCGTCGCAATAAAAACATGGCATCCCTGTGTCGATGTACCATTATCAACATGATGAAAACCAATTTTTTCTATCCGCCCTGCCGCATATCCTGTTTCTTCTTGTAACTCACGAAGTGCAAGTTCCATTGGGTCAGCATCAGGTTGCTCAGCCCAAGACCCCATTGGCAGCTCCAAACTCCTTTGCTTGACTGGATATCGATACTGCTCAACTAAATGTATACAGCCGTCTTCAATCGCTAATATTGCGGCAAAATCAACTTTTTCAACCACACCATAAAGTCCCGTCGCCCCACTTGGACGTTCAATAATATCTTCATGAACGGTGATCCATTTATTTGTATATTTCTCGGTAGATGAAATTGTTTTTATCATAAAAAATCCAATAATAATGGTGATCCCCATTGTCATTCAAGATGCAAAAATCAACAAGCGATTAGTTCCACACCAATTTAAGGTTAATGACTCTAGGGTGAGCAAATCTCATTTCATTTATTCGTTTTAAAATAACGTTTATATTGAGTATTTTCTTCGTAACCAAACTGTTCATATAAGTGTTGTGCCGATTTATTACCTATTGAGACTTCCAATTCAACACCTTTTGCGTTGGTTGTAATCGCATAACGATCAACGGCATCCAATAATTTTGAACCGATACCTTTCCCTCGCGCTTTATCTCGTACATACAAATCATTTAGGGCCCAATACTTTCTTAAAGAAATAGAACTAAAACCTTGATATAAAGTCGCAAAGCCTAATAAATTACCATCATCAATGGCAATAAGAAATATTGCCTCTTTACTGTTAAATCTTTCTATTAACCAGTCCTTAGAATCCTGAATCGTGCTCGCAATAGGTAAACTTACCGATAAATGACGGTAAGCATGAAATAACAATGATAACGACTCTAAATCAAGTTGCTTTGCTTCTCTAATTTCCATATTTATCCATTAATTATTAGGCCTACTGTTCGTTTGGAAAACAATTGAATATAAACAAAAATGCCTACATGAAATAATATCTACAAAAGACTTTCCAAGTAGGCATAAATTAATACCAATCGTAATAATGAGGTGATCTATTTTACTAATTAAAATTGTTTATTTCTTTGTTAAAACTTTAGCAAATGGAACAACCACTTACATAAAATTTAGCCTCTAACTAAATCATTTTTCCTAGGCAAAATTTAGATCTCATAGTTAATACTATTGATATAAATAATGATTGATGCTCTGAAGTTAAGCAGCAACTAATTTTGGATTTTCACCAAAGTCATTATGTTCAGCTTGACTGTCTAAAACCATAAAGACAAGTAATGCGATTGCACCGATTAAAGGAATAAAGATAATGAGAAACCACCAACCAGATCGACCAGTATCGTGGAGTCTTCTAATGGTTACGGCTAGACTAGGAATAAAGACAAACAAACTATAAACCATGCTAATTAAACCAGGCCCGCCGAATAGTCCTTCAATAAATCCTAAGGCCAATGTAATAATGAAGCTGAATAAACAGAACATCCAATATTCTTTACGTCTTGCTCTTCCAGAAAAAACCGTATACTTTTTTAAAACAGCTACATACCATTCCATTTTTAATTTCCTTTTAATTTTCATAAATATCGACTTAACAATATAAGCCGTTCAACATATTGATTTTTTGATAAATTCATCTAAAAAATTATACCATCTCCCTAAAACACAAAGGACATCATAGGAGACCATATAAAGTCTAAAAAACGCCTCGTCTTAACAAGCAGCAAACAGACTTTATTTTTTCATTTAAATTTGATGGGACAATATCAAAATTGAACAATTTATCAATAAGATAACAATTTTCATCAATGCTTAATCATAAGAAAAATAACGATTTTCATCAGGCCTTTTCAGAAGAGATAAAAATCAATACATCACGTATTAGTGACGGCCATTAAAATGGGTTACGGCGTCACCTGCAAAGATAAACTAATGGGATAATGATCCGAGGAATGAATATCACTATGAACATGTGCTTTAACTACGGTTAATCCGCGATAATAAATATGGTCAAGGTGTTGATATAAGTGGTTAAATCTCGCCTGACGATCCATTTCAACTTCATCTAAACCAAAAGAAATTGCACGTTTATTAAAATATTGTAACCTTTTCGCATTCCATGTGTTGAAATCTCCAGCTAATACAATCGGGCCTTTATGTTCCGCTAAGGTGTTAAATACTTGATCAAGGTGGACCCTAAATTTTTGAAAAGAAACAAAGTTAATAAGATGTGCATTTATCACTAACAAAGGTTCACTCGATGTTGATAATGGGTATAACGTCGCAATCAACATTTTCTTAGTTTTAGAAATCGGCTCGCTAGGCTCCGATGCTAAACAATAGGCATTTATTGATTGCACATTTGCGCCAGTCTTAACGCCCGTTTCAATATTTGTTTTTAGGTTTTTAAAACTACTTGCCATAATCCATTGATATTGAATTGAATTTTTAAAGTAATCATCAAAGGGGGTATTTCGAATAGCTTCCTGTAGCAACACTAAATCTTTGTTATTCATCAGGTTTATAAAATCATCCTGCCATCCTTGTCGTTTACATTTAAAAATATTCCACATTAATATATTAATGGTAGACCCGAATGCTTGCGTCGAGGCACATCCCATCGTTTTCAAAGACTCAATTGCACAATAGCGATGTTTAATCATATGAATATAAACCTTTAACAACAATGATTATAAATAGGGAGAAGATAAACGGCATAGGTTATTACGCACCTTTTTATAGAACGGCAGATTATTAATATCTTCCGCGATAACTTGGGTCGCATTTTGTTTTTTAGCATTAAATAAATCAGTTAATTCGGCATTTAAATGTTTATCAAAACATTCTAGGTTAATTTCAAAATTAAACTCAAGGCTACGAGCATCCCAATTGGCTGAACCAATAAATGACCAATTATCATCGATTAAGACGATTTTGCTGTGGTCAAAGGGACGATTGTTCTTATATATTTTTATTCCATGCTTAGTGATACGCGCAAAATTCGCTTCCATTACCCAGTCCACGGTAAAAATATTACTGTGTCTGGGAACAATAATTTCAATCAATATGCCACGTAATGCCGCAGCATGCAGAGACGTCATTAATTTTTCATCCGGAATAAAATAAGGGGTCATGATTTTAACGCTGGTTTGTGCGGCCACTAATGCATTAATTAATATCCATGAAATTTTATTATGGTCTTCATCTGGCCCATCTTGAAGCACTCGAGCAATCACGCCTTGCTCATTGACTAAGTTCAATGTGTCCAATTTGTATTGCGGGAAGTCAATGACCTCTCTAGTCGCAAAAAACCAATCCTCTATAAACACTTTACTAATCTGATCAATAACTGGGCCTGTAACTTTAAAGTGGACATCATCAATGGGATGTTCCGCCGTTTCGACAACATTATCTTTACTAATATTCATCCCACCAACATAGGCAACATTGCCATCCACACACAATATTTTCCGGTGATTTCTTAGGTTAATAAAGCGAATACTAGTCAGTGAAATAGCAGGTAAAAAACGCGCCGTTTTAATCCCCAATTTTTTTAAAGCACGGTCGGATTTATGCCAGCTATACCCAATGCCGATACCGTCTAAGAGCACGTGAACAATAACACCTCGCTGATGAGCACAAGACAAGGCATTAACAAATTGCTTTCCCAGTGAATCATAATCAAAGATATAACTAGATAAAACAATATGGTGCTGCGCCTCGTTGATTGATTGAATCATTGTTGGATAGGCTACATCGCCATTAATCAACGGAGTAATGTGGTTGCCAACAACATGATTAACCGGATGTATCGTATACCCAGAGATAATTGCAGATTGCCAGTGTGGTGGCAGATGGTCGCGTTTAATTTTTTTATCTTGATATTGAAAGTCAGGTTTCAGATCCGAGGGGTGGGATTTTTTAGCTAATCGTTTAATACGATTTATCCCAAATAACCAATAACATAAACTGCCGATAACGGGCGACAGAATAACAAGGCCAATCCAAGCCAATGATGTTCGCTCATTTTCTTTGAATAGCAGTACATGAATGGATGTCAGAATAGATAAACTGAGGTGAAAAAGAACAATGATAGAAACCCAGTGTAGGGTAATAAATTCAATTAATTCCTTAAATATCTGCATAAAACCAACCTAAACCAAAGAGATAAAAAACATTATACAACTAAGTGGTTAAACCAATCTCGAATAAATAATAAAGCATAAAACAAATATACCCATTAAAGCATACAGACTCATTCACTTGAGTCGCCGATGAATTTATAAGGTTAAAAAATGTTGTACCTAATCTCAACATGAAATGATTTAAATGAACGGCAGACATTAACATTATTTTTGCTTTTAAATATTTAAAATGTGACTTACCCCCTCCCTCCTCACTTTACATTATCGATTTAACGATTCAATTGAGGCATATTGTATTACTTAATAACAATCTAGATGAAAGGAATGTAAATATGAAAGGCTTTAGCCACAATAAAATAATAATTGCAATGTTATCCCTTGGACTTGCTTCATCTGTATTTGCTCAAGATGGCATTAATGACACAACCGGTTATGCAAGCAACTATACGGTGACCGGAAACGAAATGACCATGGATTTTGCAAATATTGACTGGCATGTTGTTAAAGTTAATTCCGCAAGTGAACTTAAAAAAGCATTATCCAACGCAAAAGCTGGCGATAAAATCGTTATTGCAGCAGGCACTTACACGGGATTTTTTAAATTAACAAAAGGAGGCTCGCAGGAACGTCCAATCTGGATTGTTGGTGAAGACTCCAAAAATATGCCTATTCTCAATGGCGATGACTATAACAATAAAATCGTCTTGTCTATCAATGGTACCTCTAATAAACCAGAGGAAGGCATTAGCTATATCTATATTCAAGATATTGAAGTTATGAATGGCCGCACGGGCATTGCATTAGATCAAGCTGATTATGTCACCATTGATAACGTCACCGTACACGAAGTCGGCCAAGCAGGTATTCATCTGCGCGATGGCAGCTCCTATAACATCGTAAAAAACTCCACCGTCTATAATACTGGCCTTTATAATGTTAAATACGGTGAGGCCGTTTATATCGGATCCGATTACACCAAGTGGGACGGCACAGGTAAAAGTTCAAGAACTTATGATCCTGCTGTTAATTATAATCAAATTCTAACCAATACCCTTGGGCCAAACGTGACGGCAGAACACATTGATGTCAAAGAAGGATCTTCATACTCCTATATTATTGGTAATACGTTCAATGCAGCAGGCATGATTGATATTCTTAACGGTGGCTTAAGTTATATTGATTTTAAAGGAAATTATACTGAAGCGGCCTACAATACTGGTAATCAAAATGGTAATAAATATTTTGATAATGCCTTTGAAATAAATGAGAAATCAGAAGGTTGGGGTTACCATAATAATATTCACGATAATGTCTTAACATTTAACGATGAATATTACCGTGCCACTAAAGAGCCAGAAACCTTGACCATAGCACTGGGTTCAAAGGGCAAACCGCAAAGCAAAGAATCCACTAAATCTCTGTTCCGCACTCATTGGGTTGTCAAAAACAATGTTAAAGATTCAAACGCAACGAATGTCGTATCAAGCAATATTCGCACTCCTGTCGATAGTAATAAAATGTATGTTGGAAAATTAACTGAACGTTAGATTTTTCGAATCATGCCGCTTTTGTGCGGCATGATTAATAACAGAAATAACATTAGCTGATCTATTTTGCTGATATTCAAGCCTGAGAAGCCCGACTACTAAACATTAAGAAAACCGAAGCACTAATAAGTGCAGAGCCCCCTACGCGATTTAAAACCATTGGATGCGTATTCATAAACCCGAGGAATTTTTTGGTTGATAGCGCGTAAATCATCACCCATGTGAAATCTAAGGTCGCCATGGTTGGACACATGATTGCCATTTGCTGAAATAAAGGTTGGCTTGGGTCTATAAATTGAGGAAAGAAAGCAGTAAAAAAGACAATCGCCTTTGGATTTCCGGCTGCAACAAAAAAACCACTTAGAAAAAGTTTATGCTTGGGTACAGGCGCTGCTTCACTGACATTATTAATTTCAGGTGGCTTGCCAAGTAGCATCTTTATTCCCATATAGATCAAAGTCGCAATACCAAACCATTTAATCGCTAAAAAAGCAGACTCAGAGCTTGCAATAACAGCACCTAAACCAATCGCAACAAGCATCATTTGTAAAAAATTCGCTGAAATATCCCCCAAAGCGGTAATAACCGTTTTACTTGGGCCATATTTCATCGCATGTACAACGCCTAATAAAATACTAGGGCCAGGCGTCATGGTAAGCACTAACGATGCAGCAACAAATGCTAACCAGGTTTCAATATCCATATTCATTTTCCTTTGTATTTCATGCTGTAGATAGCAGTCGTCGGTAATATTATATGCAGGTAATAAAAATTCGATGACGAGACAAGCGTGTTAAGGCCGATATTTTAAAATACATAATTCAATAGTAAACCGCATTGTGGCTGTAATTCATCAACGAACAATGTAAATTAAAAGATCTGCCCATTTTTATCTTCTCGTTTATTTAATATTTACAGTGGCGTCACTTACCCATGTTTCACTTATAACCGCGTCTTTTTTATCAACTAAATACGCGCGGATACTGACTGGATTTTTATTAATTTGTTTGTAGTCAAAGGCTAATCGCCATTGGTTTGTGCCGACAATCGGATAGACTCCAATTGGCTCGACAATTTCACCGTTGCTAGCTTCAATAATAGGTTTAATGCCACTATCTCTATCGAGCCCTTTCAATACAGGTCCTTCAAAGTCAATGACCATTTTATTGACGCCTTCAGGAATCGGTTGGCCAGGTATTCCCCCCAAACCTTGACGCGTATTCACAACACTGGCTAACGCGTCTGATTTTGGATCAAGTGGCCGCCATTCGATATCATAGGAAAAGGTAAACTCATCGCCTTTACGAGCTGGTTTTTCGGGCACCCAATAGGCAACAATATTATCGAATGTTTCATCAATAGTTGGGATTTCGACTAACTGCACGGCACCTTTTCCCCAATCGCCAATGGGTTTGATCCAAGCCGATGAACGTTTATTGTAAAACACACCGTCGTCTTGGTAATTATTGAAATCCCGATCTCTTTGAATTAACCCAAACCCCTGTGGGTTATTATCCATAAAACTATTCGTCGACACGGATTGTGGATTATTGAGGGGACGCCAAATATGTTGGCCAGCGCCCGTGTGAATAGCAACACCATCGCTATCATGAATTTCTGGTCGCCAGTCTTTAGCAATGGTTTTATCTTTTTCTGAATACCAATACATGCTGGTTAACGGCGCAATGCCTAATCGTTCAACATCTTCACGCATATACAAATGAGCAGTCACTGATGTTATATGCCCTTTGGCTTTTTTATTGTCTTTGGTTAAGCCAAAACGGTAGGCACCGGTAATAGACGGGCCATCAAGCAATGCCCAAACCGATAAACTTTCTCCTTTGTGTTCTGCTGGGCCAAGCCAAAAAGCAGAAAAACGAGGAAATTCTTCCGGTTGATTCATACCGGTATTAATCGCAATGCCTCGTGCGGATAACCCATATTGCCCTTCAGGCCCATCGGTACGAAAATAAGATGCACCAAGAAACGATATCCAATCTGGTTGCATATCCGGACGCATGATTCTAAAACCAGCAAATCCGAATCCTTCTGGAAGATCATGTGCGGGACTATCCGACGGCATATCAAACAGCTCATTACTAAAAGTCACCTCTTGGATCCGATTTTTACTGTCTCTGATATAAATATTGACGGGCTCTTGAAAATACCGACCAGGGTAAAAAAACTGTACTGGCGCATTTTTTCCACTTGGATATAACGTTTCATCTTCTTTAAAGCGTATTTTCCAATGTTGATCGTAGGTAATTTTCTCAATTAATTCGGGATTAGGCACCACTGCGGGTGAATAGGGATTACCTGCGGACGCTTTTGCAAGGGCTTTTAAATCTTCGAATGTAAACGCCGTTTTATCTGATGCTTCTGCCGCATAAGACGACATCGAGGTAGAAAAAATAATTGCAATAAATAACGTTAATTTCATTAAGATAATCACCAATAAATTGAGTTTGATAAAAAGAGCACGGTACGGATTACGATTAATCCGCCAACAAGGCTAAACCGAACGGCTAGAGCTGAATGCGAGTATACTTAAGTGTCGTCTCACGAACAGCCCTTTCTGTTTCAATATAACTTTCAATCTTCCTTGGACAGCTATTTTGTTAAAAGTTCTTTTTAGTATTTAATTCTTTTGTCTATTTTAAATAAGCATCACAATAATTCACAACTATTTGAGATTCAATAGATTATTCACTTTCAATAACTGACTGATTAAATGGGGTCATAGGCAAATTTATAAGGCTTATCATGAGGTTTTCATGGTTGACAATTTCTCTCCCGTTTTAATGTAGGCTATTCCTTAGTTTTTCGAAGTTATGGATTAAACAATACACTTTCCATTACGGTCTATTTCCACGTGCATTTTAACAGTATAAGTAATAGGACTACTACTTTTTCAGAGGCAAACTCAACAACCTATTTATATAGGGATGATGAATTATTTTCTCATTACCAATACCTATCAATTGACTGTCGATCTAAACCATTAGATCCAGCGTCGATTGTCGATGCTTTTCTCATACGAATAAAACGACTACAATAGCGAAAACCACGCACTAAAATAAAATCGTTAATCCAAAGAACGTCTTGTAATACCAATTCCATTAATTTTATGATCTAATAAAGCACTCATTAAAGGTGCTGAATATGACTCAAGAATTATCGAAAATGATTAGCTCAACCTCAGATGCGAGATTAAAACTTCGTTTATTAGCGGTATCTCACTTTCTTGATGGTAAAAATAGAACTCAAATATCTGAATACTTAAAAGTAAGTCGAACGAGTGCAAATAGTTGGATACAAACCTATTTAACACAGGGAATTTCAGGGTTAAAAGAGAAAAAACATACGGGGCGCCCAAAAGGCCTAAGCGAAAAGCAACTGTCTCAACTGAAAGAGTTTGTTGTTTCTTCGGCTGTAAAGGCAGATGGTGGCAGACTCCAAGGAAAAGATGTCCAGCAGTATATTTTAGTTGAGTTTGGTATTGAGTATAAAAAATCCAATATTTACAACCTATTACACGAATTAAATCTTAGTTGGATAACGACACGTTCAAAGCATCCCAAGCAGTCAATTGAACGTCAGGAAGATTTTAAAAAAATTCAAAATAAAAACGATCCTTAAGATCCCTGGTCATGTTGCGTTAGATCGGGTTGATATCTGGTTTCAAGATGAGGCGCGTTTTGGACAACAAAATACGACCACTAGAATATGGGCTGAAAAAGGAACGAGACCACGCGTAGTACAGCAACAACAATACACTTACGCTTATCTATTTGGTGCTGTTTGCCCAGCAAATGGTAAAACAGAAGCTATCATTGCTCCTTTTAGTAATATGGAAATCATGAAAGAACATCTATCGCTTATTTCCAAAGCAACGGAAGCGGGTCGCCATGCAGTAGTGATAATGGATGGTGCCAGCTGGCATCAGGAATACTTAGATCAAGCATTTGCTAATCTAAGCATTATTCACATCCCACCTTATTCTCCTGAATTAAATCCAATCGAGCAAGTATGGTCATGGATGAGGCAAAATGAAATTGCCAATCGTGTTTTTAGTGATTATGAAGATATTGAAGAGAAGTGCACTATTGCTTGGAATAACTTTAGAAGTGATATTAATAGAGTCATTTCACTATGCTTAAGATCGTGGATTAATTTGACCAGTTAATTAATGGAATTGGTATAATCAGTTGTCGTATAACTAACAAAGGACCTTTTAGAAGTTCAAAATGAAAGGGATTAATATAACAATCAGTAATGATTTTTTAGAACAACAATGTTTGTTATCATTAAGAAAAGATTTGCTCAACATTCACTATTCATAAAGAAGATAAACAGCCCGAGCGAAACTGCATGCAAGGTAGCTTGAAGATTGGAGGTTAGATACCTACGGCTACCCGATTATATTTTAGCAAGTTCGCGCATAACTTGATGGCGCATTTTCATAAATTTACCTAGCGTTTCGCTAAAGCCTCTTTCTCCATAAAAAGTGTAGCTATCAATGCCATATGCAGAAGTTAATTTAAGTTTTTTACGTAGTCGTTGAATATATTGTTTATCGTAATCTTCTTTGCCTTTAGCCCCCTTTTTCAAAATTTTAGTAACAACCTTACCGTCTTTTATGATTTCAATAGCTCTACCATTACTATTATGGTCTCCAAAATCAAAGCCAAAGCCAGACAATATTTCTCGCAATTCATGGAGCTTTAACATGTGCTCACCATTTGTTCTACGCCTAGAGTTTGATTTAAACCATTCTGAAATGATGTCCAATTCATCACTTCTTTTTTCACACAATTCATGTGCTGCTGACATTCTAGTGAACTCGAACATATCTTCATCACTAGGAACGGTTACCCAATAACCATGCTCTCCAAGGTAAACGATAGTTGATAACAATGCTGCTCGTTTATTTCCATTGTGAAAGCAATGATTATTTATTAACGAATGGAACAATGCTGCACCTTTATTAAAAACACCAGTGTATGCATCACGCCCTCCAACCGACATAAATGGCCTTTGAACAGAAGACTCTAAAATCCCCTCATTTTTAATGCCAGGAGGGGAAACGGGATCTTCTTTATCTTTAAAATAATCAACTAGGTACTCATGAATAAATTTAACCTGTAAAATGTTCAATAGTTTTCCCTTAAAAATATAATAGTGTAACTAAGTCGATTAACTCCGTATTCCCCAAAAGAACTGGACAGCCAATAAGTTACACCTCCTTGATAACAATCTTTTTATTATTCATAAATCAAAATGCTAACAGAAATGGTTCGTAATCTAACGGTAACAGTTAGAATTAAATAAGGAATGCTAGTGCAAAATACTTTTAACTGAGTAAACAACATTAACCTTCAATAGAAGTTCATTTCATAAATTTTTATTTATTACTGCAAGCATCGATAAAATCTTGAGCTTCAATTACTATTTGCTGTTTATGTTGTTCAACATTATTATCTATCGCCTCACGGTTAAAAATAATAGTGCACCCATCCTTGTTTGTTGCCTCAACCTTAGATAAATCATTATCGATCTTGGTTATTACAAATGACGATTGTTCATATTCCCATATACTACTATCATTAGGTTTTATAGGTAGAAGCTCCAAAATCTGAGTACCATGTTCATTTATTAATGTAAGCTTTACCTTAATAATTTCATTCGTATTATTTTTAATGACTCCCCAATAAATATTTGAACAAGCGCTAACTAAAATAGTTATTAAGATTATCAATAAAAGTTTGGACCAATTTCTTAATCTTTCCATAAAATTTCAGAGCTCCATATTAATCTCTTAACATCTATTTCCATTGCCATGGTATTCTTTATTCTTTGACGTAATAAAAAAGACTAGACAGCCATAAATTTACATCAAGGTGTATGGGAGTCCAATTATCTTGTTATACAAACTTTAACTCGTATGATGCTTTAGATAGTTCAACTCGGCAAAGTTCCACTGCCAATGTATGCTGATGGTTATATTGAGAAACTAACAATTCAAGTTTCCTATAGTGCTCAGGATCCATTTTAGCCCCAGCTATTATCTTAGTAAGTATCTCAGGTTTAAATTTATGAATTCCTGGACCAGAATTATGAGCTAAACACCTATATTCTTGTTCATAATCCCACTCTAATGCTTTTACTAAGAACATTCTTTTTAGATCATTGAAATTACTTACTCCCATATGAGTTTTTGGCATTTTCGAGGAATAATCTATTTTCCATGAAGCAAGTGTTTTCTCTGGATAATCAGCAGAGTGCGTAAGCGAAGAATCGAATTCAGCAACAAACCCTCTATGGTTTTCTGCATAATGAGACCACATCAATATACTAAGTGGATTTTTTGATAAAGAACAAATTCCCCATGTATTCACAATATCGGACTGTATTGTTCCATTTTCCATCGCAAGTTTAATCTTATGAAGCCTCTGTCCTCTCATTTGAATTCTTTTTGCAGCGGATAAACCAGGATATAAGTCGCTATCTAATAAAAGATCTTTTCTGTCTTTTTTTATATGCTTTATCGAACGTTCAACGTCATAATTTACAACACAATCAAAAGGATCATTAAACTCATTAGCTTTGGAAAATTTCATCGTATTACTAGATAAAATATCTACTGATTTATCATTAAATGGTACATATTTATAAAGTTTCAATAATCCCTCCTTGTTTGTATAACGAAACTGTAGAATTTCTCATTTTCAACCGGATAACTTTTAATAAACACCACAATAATTCACAACTATTTGAGATTCAATAGATTATTCACTTTTCAATAACCGTCTGATTAAATTGAATCATAAGCAAATTTATAAGGCTTCTCATGAGGTTTTCATGGTTGAGAGTTTCCCTTCTGTTTTAAAATCGCCATGTAAGTCGATCCCAATAATTAAACGTTCCTCAACATTCGAAGATATTCTTCAGATTTAAAAATTTAACAAAAAAATTCAAAATATAATCCGCACTGTCGATAACGTACTAGACTATATAAGCTTGAATTTTATAATTTTATTGAGCGCTGATATAAGTTTGTAACTAACTGGCTACTCCTCTAAGGAATTACATGAAAAATATTAACATTAGTAAATTACTTGCAATTGGGTTTTCGATTCCTACACTCGCGATTATTGGTTTTTTATTTCTATCAATGTCTGAAATGAATACGATCAATCAGCAATCAACAATTATTTCAGATAACTGGTTACCATCGGTACAGTTAGTAGAAAGAATCAACACCCAAACCGCAGATCTAAGAAATAATGAAGCAGTGCATATTATCTCAACAGATTCACAAACAATTCAAAAAGCCACGACCGATATTAATAAAATAAAACAAGAAGTAGATAATACCGTCAATGCCTATTCAAAGTTAGTAAACAGCCAAGAAGAACAACAACTTGTTGATTCTTTTAAAAAAGAATACGGAGAATATATAAATATTCAAAAACAGTTATTGGCTTTATCGGAACAAAATAAGAATATCGAAGCTAAGGATCTATTTTTAGGTAAATCATTAAGTGCTTATAACGAGTATTCAGCAGTATTATTAAAACTCTCTGCACTTAATGAAAATGGTGCAAAACAAGCCAGTGAATATGGCGACATTATTTACGATCGCTCTATTATGGTTATGATTGTAACGGTTGTTGCGGTATCCATTGCTATTATTATCTTCGCAATATTTATTGCTCGTAGCCTAATAAGTTCAATTACCACCGTACAAAATGCAATGGCAAAACTGTCTGAAGGCGATCTAACCATACGCATTGCGGATCAAGGTACTAATGAATTAGGAATGCTGTCGCAGGGCTTTAATAAAACGGCAGAGCGAATATCGGAAATAACTCAACAGTTAATATTAGTTGCTAACAATGTGGCTTCTTCTTCTGAATCATTAGCTTCAACAACAAGCCAAGGAGAAAGCAATTCACAACAGGTTTTAATTCAAGTTGAGCAAGTTGCTACAGCAGCCAATGAAATGTCTAGCACAGCAGTGGAAATAAGTAAAAATGCGACTGATGCAGAATTATCTACAAGTGAAGCCAGTCAAAATGTTGAAAATGGTCATCATTCTCTCGCACAATCAGACTCAATATCAGAAAAGATCAGTAACTCAGTTAATGAATCTGCTGAAATTGTTAATGAACTAAAAAATTACTCAACAGAAATTGGAACGGTTATCGATGTAATTAATGGTATATCAGAACAAACAAACCTACTCGCTCTGAATGCAGCAATCGAAGCTGCACGAGCTGGAGAACAAGGACGTGGATTTGCAGTGGTAGCAGACGAAGTTCGTTCTTTAGCTGCTAAAACCCAACAATCAACCATAGATATTCAAGATATTATTACCAAACTACAAAGCCAAGCAGAAAAAGCCGATCAATATATGAAGTCCAATTCTGAATTGATCGTGGAATCACAACAAATAGCAGAAAAAGTTAGGGAAGCATTCTCGGGTATTTCTCAATCTGTAGCCACCATATCAGAAATGAACTCGCTGGTTGCGACAGCCTCAACAGAACAGTCCAGCGTTACAGATGAAATATCGCAAAGTATCACCTCAACCGTTGATATGGTAAACCAGAATGTTATTGGTATTAGTGAAACTTTAAATGCCAGTGTGGAGTTATCAGAAGAGTCAATGAAGCAAAAAGAAATCCTATCATTCTTTACTATTAAATAAATATTGCTCTTTTGGCGTTGGATAGTAAGAAAGCGAATTTTTGTTAGCAAAGGTGATGAAAATAATAGCTTTTGTACAGTGTCAGTTAATATAAATAAAATCGATCAATGGATAAATAAGATTGGTTTGAAGCTTTGTCATTAATGCTTCAAAACCAATCTTCATCGCTTAATAACATCACATTTTTATTTCGCCAATGATTCAAACAACTCAATGAACTTCGCTACCCCTTCCTTCGCAATGTCATCGGTCATTGTAAGTGCAGGTAAAAAACGCACAACATTACTGTAAAAACCACAGGATAATAAGATTAAACCGTGTTTCGCAGCGTTTGCGATAATCGATTGTGTTAATGCAACATTCGGTTGGTCGGGATCGCCATTCGAGATTAGCTCTATCGCAATCATAGCACCTTTATTCCTGACATCTAAAATCAGTGCAGGATATTGGCGTTGTAGTGCACTTAAACCGGCATTAAATAAATCACCGATATCATTCGCTCTTTGGACTAGGTTTTCTGCTTCAATAATCTCTAATACCGTTAACGCCGATGCACAGGCAACCGGAGAACCTCCATAAGTGCCGCCTAATCCACCGGGAATGGGCGCATCCATAATTTCGCTTTTACCGACAACGGCAGACAATGGATAACCACCAGCAATACCTTTTGCCATGGTCATTAAATCAGGTTCCACATTCGCATATTCGATATTAAACATTTTTCCTGTACGACCAAATCCGGTTTGAATTTCATCGACAATTAAAACAATACCATGTTCATCACATAGCGCACGCAGTGCAACTAAAAACGCCGTCGGTGCAGAATAAAATCCCCCTTCTCCCTGAATCGGTTCAATAATAATGGCAGCAACATCAGTCGGTGCAATATCGACCTTAAACAGATTTGTAATCGCGTTAAGCGAATCTTTAACCGAAATGCCGTGGCATTCTATTGGAAATGGCGCATGGTAAATATCGCCAGCAAAGGGACCGAATTGATATTTGTAAGGCATCATTTTACCCGTCAATGCCATGGTTAAATTTGTGCGGCCATGGAAAGCCCCATTAAATGCAATAACACCACGACGACCAGTATGCGCACGCGCAATCTTCACACAATTTTCTACCGCTTCGGCACCCGTGGTAACAAATATCGCTTTTTTATCAGATTCCCCCGGTGCAAGTACCGTCAGTTTTTCTGCTAATTCAACTGCCGACTCATAGGGATTCACAGTAAAACAGGTGTGGCTAAATTTATCAATTTGCGCTTTAACAGCCTCAATTATTTTAGGATGACTATGACCCGTGTTACACACAGCAATTCCGGCGCCGAAGTCGATATAGCGATTCCCCTCAACATCACAAATTTCGGCATTTTTTGCATGGTCCACAAACACGGGGTAAATACTGCCTTCACCACGTGCAATAACTTTTTCTTTTCTTGTTTGTAAATCTACATTGCTCATCCTATCCACCTCGTATTTTTTATTAACATTTACAATATTAGTTAACCTCAGTTCTGAATAATGAAAACGAAAAAAATATAAGTATCAATAACTTAAAAAGATATCATACGGTACTGTCTCGTTTAGCTTATCCAGAATGGAGGTTATTTAGTTAAACCACCCATACACAGGTATTTGATTTCTAAATAATCATCTAAACCGTATTTTGAGCCTTCCCGTCCGCTACCCGATTGTTTCACGCCACCAAAAGGCGCAGATGCATTTGAAACGGCACCTTCATTAATGCCAACAATTCCATATTCCAAACCTTCAGCAACACGCCAAACACGACCAATATCGCGAGAATAAAAGTACGCCGCTAAACCATATTCAGTATCGTTTGCCATGGCAATGACTTGCTCTTCGTTATCGAAACTAATAATCGGTGACACTGGCCCAAATATTTCGTTATTAGCAATCGGCATATCATGACTAACATTAGTTAAAATAGTCGGTTGATAAAAGGTATCGCCAGCAGCATCGCGTTGCCCTCCTAAAGCCAGTGTCGCACCAGCTGCAATCGAATCTTTGACTAATTTATCCACGTTATCCACGGCCTCCGTGGTGATCATCGGCCCAATATTAACGCCTTCTGTTAACCCATCACCGATCGTTAAAGCTGAAACCGCTGCTGTAAATTTTTCGGTAAATTCATCGATCACATCTTTTTGGACAAAAATTCGATTAGTGCAAACACAGGTTTGTCCCGCATTGCGATATTTTGACACAATAGCCCCTTGGACAGCGGCATCTATATCGGCATCGTCGAATACGATAAAGGGCGCGTTTCCCCCTAATTCCATGGATACTTTTTTCACCGTGGTTGCACACTGGCTAATTAAAGTTTGGCCAACGGCAGTCGACCCGGTAAAAGTAAATTTAGAGACATCCGGATGTTGGGTTAATACTTTACCCATTCCACGCGCATCGTCACCAACAACCACATTAAATACACCAGCAGGAATGCCCGCTCGCTCAGCCAGTTCGGCCATGGCCAATGCAGAAAGTGGTGTTTGTGTAGCAGGGCGAACAACAAAGGTGCAACCGGCAGCAAGTGCCGCAGCAGCTTTACGAGCAATCATCGCATTGGGGAAATTCCAAGGGGTAATTGACGCGACGACGCCCACTGGTTGTTTAATCACAATAATGCGTTTATCACCCGATGGCGCTGGGATGGTGTCGCCATAAACGCGTTTACCTTCCTCTGCAAACCATTCGATATAAGCGGCACCGTAGGCAATTTCGCCCTTTGCTTCGGCTAATGGTTTACCCTGCTCTAAGGTTAAAATTAATCCGAGATCATCTTGATGTGCGATCATTAAATCAAACCACTTTTTCATCAAACCGGCACGTTCATTGGCAGATTTAGCTGACCACATAGTTAACGCATATTTAGCAGCTTTAACGGCAAGCTGAGTTTCAGCAATACTCGCATTACTGACTTCAGCAATCACTTCACCATTAGCGGGGTTGGTCACTGCAATCTGTGATTCACTGCTATGCCAACTCCCGTTGATATAGGAGAAATTTTTCATAAGTTGGGGATCGTGTAAACCAAATTTATCTGCTTTCATTATCATTCACCTCTGCATTTGATGTATATACCCGTTACCATTCAAGATGCGTTTATCAGCATCTTGAATGGTAACGGGTATATCTATTGAATAATAATTCCAACTCAGGTTAAATACCAAACTATCTATCTTAAGTTTTATCCAAACCAAACATTAAAGGTTTTTTATGCATCCACCTTCAATCATCCCCAGACCAATCGCCGAATATGATTTACGGTTGCTACGTATTTTTGTGTCCGTGGTTGAGCACGGCGGATTTTCTGCCGCAGAAAAAGCGTTAGGCATTACACGTTCAACCATTAGCGTCCATATGTCGAATCTAGAAACACGCATGAAATTAAAATTGTGTTTACGTGGGCGCGGTGGTTTTTCATTAACCGAAGATGGGCAAGCCGTGTATCGTGCGGTCATTAGTTTATTTGATTCGTTAAATGATTTTTCGCTATTAGTCGGTACCTTAGGAAAAGAGTTAAGCGGTGAGTTAGTTATTTTGTGCGCGGATCAACTCGATAGAAAAAAACAAATAAAATTAGCTAAGACCATTGAAATCATACAGATCCGTTCACCTAATTTACATATAACCTTAGATGGAGACGCTATTTCTAATATTGAAAAACTGCTTTTAAAGGACAAGGCACATATTGGAATTTTTCCCGGTTATCAGCCAATAGAAGGGCTTAATTACACGCCCCTTTCAAGTGAACCGATTTATCTTTGTTGTAGTAAAAATCATCCTTTTTTTAATAAGGTAGACACACAAATTACAGTGGAAGATCTCGCGACTGCGTCGACGATTCATCCCGGCATAGACATTCAAGCAGAAGGCCGTGAACAATTAAAAAAATTGAATTTAAATGCCAAGGCTTATCAGTTTGATATGCGTAAAACGATGATATTATCCGGCCGATATTTAGGTTATATGCCACAAAGTTATATTCAAGAAGAACTAAATCGCGGCGAGCTACGCATTATTCAACCCAGCACCCTGACCTATCAATTCGATTTATCCCTAGTGAATAAAAAGAATCCGAGGGAAACCGCTAAGGTGGATCTGTTACTCAATGCATTTCATCGCAGCTTTGATTTAGATAAGGTAAATTAAAAAGAATGGCTTTTAGACACGCGCGTTAAAGTGTTTAATAAATAGCGTGCGGGAGATAATTTATGCAGTCTGAAAGGACAATCAACTTATCGGAAAAGGAAGATTGAGATGGCAAGTCATTCACTCGGATACTTATTATAAGTCACTTTAAAAATGGGCGAGGATCTCTTAAATCCACCAAACTGTCCGTAAAACAAGGTAAACACCTTCACTGTTATTACTCTTAATGTTTATTCAGGTTTAGGTCTCGGTTTATGACGCAATAACAATCCTCTTTTCATATGCATGTTGGTATTAACTGATTCAATGGCGGCTCTGTTTTTTATTTCATTGACTTCAGTTTGAATACAAGATGCCAAACCATCCGTTGATTCTTTAAAGCCATACTCTAGACACGAAGACTTGGCGGATTCAAGTAATTTCAAATGCTGTTCCTGTTGATATTCTGCAATGGAAGCACAGCCTGTTAATGTAACTGATAGCATAAACATAATAATAATTTTCATAACCTATCCCAGTTAAAAATATTCAATATACTCAACATATTTACAGTATAATATTACCCTTCAAGATGCAAAAATCAGTGATTTATGAGATGACTTTTAAAACTCATTCAATTAAGGTTAATTCAATGCCAAACACGCCCTCAACCTTTTTATCAGAGCCACCTGAAGACGCAACAACTCACCATCATTTCAAAATATTTAAACCCTATGGTTTTTTGAGTCAGTTTGTCCCCGAGCCACGCAAAAAGAAGCACTTACTGAGCGAACTTGCTGATTTCCCCGAGAAAACCATGGCAATTGGTCGCTTAGATCATGACTCGGAAGGCTTATTGTTATTAACGACCGATGGCATGATGAGCTATAACGTCAGAAGTAAAGGCATTGAAAAAGAGTACTACGTGCAAGTTGATGGCGCGCTCACCGACGAGGCGATGACATTGCTGCAGCAGGGTGTCGAAATTAGTGTGAATGGCTCGCAATACCTTACCCTTCCCTGTAAAGCCGTAAAACTAAACAGAGAACCAACGCTACCAACACGTGGCCGTAAAATCCGCGATCCTCGCCATGGTCCAACAAGCTGGGTATCAATTACCCTATGCGAAGGAAAAAACCGTCAAATACGAAAAATGACGGCGGCAGTAGGATTTCCTACCTTACGATTAGTCAGAGTTCGGATTGGTCATATTCATATTGAAAAGATGCTTGCTGGTGATGTTATTCCATTAGCCAACCTTGATGCGGCTTTGCAGTAAAGCGCCTGCTTATCAATATGTAGAGAATAGCCATTAGCATTGGTGCGTACCAAAATATTTAACCTAACGAAGTAGCTGTTTTTATTTCTCAACAAACAATTAAAGACGAAGATAAACCTACGCTTCAAATTGTTGAAATAACTTAATGAACTTGGTATCAATATAGTCTTTGATAATAAACGCTAATTTACCGGAAAAAGTAAGCGACCATTTAGAAAAAACGCCTTCACCATCACCTAGGTTATAAATGAGTAAGTAATCCCCTGCTGGTGAAAATTTTTCTAGGGGTTTATCTTCCAATGACGCCATTAAATTATTGTATAACACCGCATTTTGACGCACTGCATATACCCCAACTTTATCCAGAGGTTGATCTGCATAATAGATACAATCTCCACCACCAAAAATATTACGATGACTAGTCGATTGCAAAAAAGCATTTACCTTCAAGCCGCCATCGGGTCCGATATCAAGCCCTGAATTTGCAAATATTTTTGAGGGCTTAACCCCAATGGCAGGAAAAATAATATCAGCGGTATAGGCTTCATTATTTTCAATCACAACCTGACCATCGGCAACTTTTTTAATATACCCCTTTTCAATAATTTCGATGCCTTTACGGGTCAGCAATTTACGCACTAGTTTCTGTACACGAGCTGGTGCGCCAGACATTAAACTACGCCCACAAAATAATTGAATGGTTGGTTTATTAGCAACATTATTTTTGCATAACTGATGAATATTTCCAGCCAACTCGACCGCAGCCGGCCCTCCGCCAAGCACCGCAATTGAAGTTGCCCCTTTGTTAGCCTGTTCAAGTATGGTCTGTCTGGCACGATTAAGTTCTTCGATAGGCTTTGAGGTAAACACATTATCACGCTCACCTTCAACAATATCCTTGGGGACAAAGGATCCGGCATTACAGGAAAGAACATCGTAATGAATAGTCTCGTCGGTTTCGAGTAAATGAACAAGGTTAGCCTCGGGGTCGATATGACTGGCATGCGCCTTAACGAAGCGACCACCTTGGCTTTCTACTAATTTTTTAGTCGCAAAACGAATATCATCGGGTTGATAAGTCCCACCGAGCATACCGGGCCCCATACCACTATAGTAATGATAATCAGAGGGTTGAATAACCGTAACTTGATACCCCTTGGAAATAAATGATGCCAATTTGCTAAGAGTGATCATATGCGCATGACCTCCTCCAATTAATACAAGACTTTTCATACTATTTCCTTTTATTACATTACGTTAAATATCATTTTTATATTAGCTGAAGCTCAGATATCGGACATATAATACTTATTGATAGACCGTTGGATTCCATATCTGCATCAACATGTCCGGATTTTCAATCGGTTTAAATCCAAAATCAGCATATAAACCATGCGCATCCCGCGTTGCTAACATCATTCGCCTAAGCCCCTGTAAATCAGGGTGATTAATAATATTGCTCACCAATAATTTACTTAATCCACGTCCTCGATAGGGTTCAAGAATAAAAACATCGGCAAGATAAGCAAAGGTTGCTTTGTCCGTCGATAATCGCGCAAAACCAATTTGAGAGCCAACTTAAGTATAAACACCAAAAACCAATGAATTATCTATCGCTTTTTGCAGCGTTTCTCTTGGGATACCTTTCGCCCAATAACTTTGTGAAATAAAGCCATATATCATTTCAAAATCGAGATCCTTAGGATCCGATGACACCGTAAATTTATCCATCACTGACTACGACTCCTAACAGGTTACAATGATTTCAATGCATCAATAATATCATCGGGCTCAGAACGGGTACGGTAATCTACATCAACATAACGCCATATAACCTGACCATCTTGACTCAATACAAAGGTCGCAGGAATCGGTAAAATATTACCGTCGCCATTATTAATCACATCAAGGTCTAAATTACGATCAACACGCATATGCTCAGCCATAAACTCAGGGACGTTCCATGCGACACCATATTCCTCTGCCACTTTTGCATCTTGGTCCGATAAGACATTAAAATCCATATTGCTAATTTCATCTTTTGTCATCGAGCCATCGGGCACTTGGGGACTAATAGCAACTAATTGAGCACCTAATGCATTGATTTCAGGTAGCCGCGCATTCAATGCTCTCAGTTGCAAATTACAATAGGGACACCAGCTACCACGATAAAAGGTCACAACGACGGGACCTTCATTGAGTAAATCGCCTAAGAAAACAGATTGTCCATCGGGATTAGGTAAACAAAAATCAGGGGCTTTTTCACCAAGAGGCAGTGCATTATTGCCCTCTTGGAACGCTTTAGCCTGCGCAATCACTTCATCAATTGTTTTCATAAAATCCGGGTTAGCCTGTCGCCCCGCTTCAACTTTTGCTTCTGTTTGTGCTTTTAAACTTTTCATCTATTCCCCTAGGCAATATTTGTTTGTATTAACGACAATGTAAAACTAGCAATTACATTACTGGAATAACACTTTTTATCAATCATTTATGCTATTTAAAGATTCTTTATTTAGAGAAAAAAATAAAATAAGAAGAGGTGAAATGATAGACAGAGCCGAAGACAAAAACGTTTCTTCGATATCCTTATCTCTATACAACTTGAGTCTGCAACGCCAGCAAGGATAAATCACCAACCATCAAACTAAATTCGATGACGAAAGGACAAGGTAAGTGCAATATCTGCACTATTATCCATGTTGATAATATTTTCAACAACGGCAAGCTCCACGGCACTCAATCCAAAATGTAAACGGTAACCAAGGGTGATTTCATTAACGGGTTCGCTCAAATCGCTAATCTCTTCAGCTTCCCCTTCGTATCGACGATACTCAAAAAGATATGCATGGCGAAAAGAGGGACGATACTGATAACCAATACCACCGTTTATTGCCCATTCTTTTAATGAAATACCAGAAAAACTATCGGGTGTACGATGCGTCACACTGCCCATCATATAGACCGTATGATACTGACCAAATCTCCCCGTGTAATTAAGCTGTAAAGCCTGTTCAAAAGCGGTATTTTCGAAGGGACCTGAAGGCAAATAATTGTAATATAAGGTACCACCGAGAGAGAGACTATGGGATTCGTTATCAAACAACAATTGCTCGAGATACAACTCCCAAGAACTACCTAGTATTTCATTTTCAAAGTCTTCGTTAGTGTAATCATCGCTACTAATATAAAAACGGTTATTATCGACATCTTCACGCCCATTTTGCGACATACCAATCATGTCATGAAACGAAATAGTCAGAGAATCTAAATGATTATTTGCAGCATAACGAAATGTGTAGGAAAGTTCGGCTTTCAAGGTTTTATTAATCGGCATTTGAAAACCAACAAATATATCGTTTTGGTAGTAATCGAGGGTGTAATCTTCACTTTCAGCCCATACACTCGCCGCTGAAGCAGACAAAAATAGCTCACTATCCACAAAATCACTTGCATCACGCAACCGTGTATTAACACCGCTCGATTGCAAAGGCGCTTGAGAACGCACCATTAATGGACCAAACCCCGAAGATTCACCCTCGGATTCGGCGTAACTATAACTTCCCATTGTCAGTAATGGAAACAAACCAATCGTCATTTTAAAATATTTTATTTTCATGACATCATCCACTAATAATTTTAAGAAATTTGTTATCAATAAAATACACGTTATCAGACCTTCGCCCCATTTATGGCATACCTAATAATTAAAATCAATGAGTTACAATAATTATTAAATCAAAATCTAACAAAAAAACATTAGGTATTATCGTAATAATCTACACTGGAAACTTGCTATATTTATTACGTTAAATAACTCAAATTAGATCGAAAAAAGTCTAAATAAGGGGAGATAGTCTGGATATACTGAAATTAAATGGTGAAAGATACAAGAGCGTTTGTAACTCCAAAACCAGCAGTGAAAAAAATAGTCAATCAACGTACTGACATGGCTTAATTGATTCGACCACGTCAAGACACAGTAATTGGATAATTACATCAATCATCAGTTATATCACCCAATCACATCAAAATTGCCAATAAAAATATTCCGATACAGCCATTGAATAGCATATATTCTTACCAATACATAACATTTGGTTTGCCACTCAATAAAGCCCCCCTTGCATATTAAAGGCATTTGCAAGTCGTCGTAATTAATCTTCACTTATATGCCATAGATAACAATCGATAAGAGTACGGAATTTGAAGTGAGGTCAACGTCTCCTCAAAGCAGGCGACAGTAAAACACTAAATATTGGTTAGGTTCACGATACCCATTCAATATGGTTTCTGATCATAGGGATTAAAATAAACTACAATTTTTGTAGTTTATTTATCTTTGGTTATATAAATAGGGACTAATACTATTTACTTATACAGGATGCGTCTTAAATAGGAGTTTTGACTATTAGCTTAAACGGCCTAGCCCCGTTCTTTAAGTATCACTTTCGGCCAAGTGGAAAATACCGACTCAGCTATTTTCGGCCATTCAGAGAATGGAAGATTAGTTTCATCACAGTCTTTCTTAATTTTTAATGCTGAAACTTGTACTTTATTATCAGTAATTTGGTATGAGGTTAATACCCCACAACCACCAAGGCCACGATATCGATTATTATTGGTTATAGTAAAGTTTGACATATCACTACGCAAACTCCCCCATAATAATGGCTGATCAAATTGATAAAATGGCGCCTTAGTCAAATCACCAGATATTGTCGTCTCAACATTACCAGAAGCATCATCAGCAGCAATAAATTGAGGGAAAGATAATAAGCTATACTGACCTGAATTTTTTTCTGTTTCTAAAAAAAACATTAGTCCTCGATTATATGCCCCTGTTGTGCAAACTACTGAAACTAATTGGCGTTCTTCAAACCATGGATATACATCAACACCTACAAAGAAAGATGATATATGACTAACCCCTTCATCACACAATTCAGGCCAATTTAATACCGCCTTCCAATCATTACGAGTTTCAGGTTTCTTTACCGTTTTAGTTATTACACTAGATCTTTCTTTTAACGATTTCTCTGACGGTTGTTTAACGGTGGCTGCATAACAAGACGAAAGTAATAGTAATATTGGGCTAACTAAAAGCACATTTGAAATATGTTTATTTAACATTAATTTTCCTTGTGATTTTCGGGAATTAAATTAGCAGTAATGATTTAATTCCGTTTATTACATACTGGCGCTTAATGGTTTTGCTGCTAATCGCAATAAAATTTCAATCTTATTTGCATATTCAGCAATATCGTCTTTTCTATCTTCGCCATTAATAATACGACGAGCCCCAGCATAATCAGTTTTACTTATATTAATGTAATCAGTTAATTTTTTATTAGTGAAAGTACCTTTTCGCATACCGTAAGAGGTAATTTCATAAGCGATGTCTTTTTCAAGTGCTAAATCAGGATTAATATATAATTTATTATCGTAGCCTAATTCTTTACCTATACCTTTATAATTATATTCCCACGTAAGTTGAACATAACCCCGACCATAATAAACATTAGTATATTTTTTATTTTTAGTACCACGTATACCATTATTGTCGGTCACTTCGTATTCTTTAGCATAAGGTTCGCCTTTCCCTTTACCTGCCTCTCGACGAGGAATAAATGAAAATAACGTCTCATGGTAAGCCGTAGCCATTATATAAGCAGCCCAGCGAAGATCCGTGATTTCAGCATCTGCTTTAAGCATGCTAAAGAAACCAGAGAAATCCTCGCCCTTTGTAATAGTTAAACCAAGGTATTGTCTAAAAAATTGTTTAAAAGTAGCATCAGTAATAGTACTAAACCCCTCTTTTGGAATAAGCTCAGGACCAAAAAGTGCTTTACGTAAATCTGTTGGTTTAACTATTTGCTCAGCTAGTAGTTTATTAAATGTAGCCCCTTTAGGATCTACTCTACCATCGGCTTTCTTTACTTTAAGTACATCAAGTTGAAATTTTTTGATTGCACTAATTAATAAAGGTGACTGACTACCATTGACCTGTAAACGAGCAAATCGTTTAGTATCATATTTATCGGTGAGTTTTTCAATTTCCGATACAGCTATCAAAGAAGGACACGAATTAGCTTCACTAAATACATTCATATTGTAATTTGAGGAAAATGATAAACATTCGTTATAACTATTTACGATACAGCTTTTATTGAAGTAATTTTTTAAAAGCACTTGAATAAGGGCTACATCAATAGCCTTATTTTTACCATTACTTCCAACAGAATGTACAATTTCAATTTTTTGCATTGACTAAAATCCTTTTTGATAGCTTAGATATATTCCATGTTTTTATTTCAATACATAACAAACAAAATGCATTCTAATGTGCTTATATAAAAATTGTCAAATATTAATTAAATAACCAGGGATCACACACAAGTTGAATACAAGTAGAAATATCTTCCTGAATTTCAGAGCCAGACAATTATTGAAATTGTGTAGTGATTGAGGTGATTGAGCAGTTTTTTAGTTCAATATAATTGAAGTTTATTATATTTGTTTGGACTGAAAGTGAATTGATATTCCAACTAGTTTCGGGGCGATAACACCTAACAAAAATACTTATTTTAACCTGAGTTCTGGATAAAAAATTATATTTAAACGGCTATCATACTTAAGTAACTAGTTAGCGGCTTAATACATAGCTTTGACGTGGTCAACTATAATCATTACACTACTTCGCAGATAATCATCTTATGCAAATTAAAACCGTTAAATACAATGTAAAGGCTTTAGCTTTTTTAAAGGTACTTTGAAACTCACCAGAGGCTGACATCTTAGAAGCTCTAGTTACATTAATTTATGAATTTGAAAAAGAAAGTTACTCAATTGATGCGCCTGCTCCAATTTAATAAATTAGATTTCGTACGGAGCAACAAAAATTATCTAAGTAATTTAGGTTACTCATTTATAAGTTTCTAGCTCACTCTGCGAACACTGATATGGAAGCGAAATGATATTTTATAAACACGTCAGTATATAAAAATACTGACGTATAAGTGGCAACTTAGCCTGTATTAAATCGCTTGGATTAAACAATACAAAAAGTTAATTACTATTAAACAAATAAGAAAGTTTCAGAGAGAAAGTTGTAACATTGTTCAGATCAATAAAGTATTGATTCACTGCGAGACCAGCAATCCACTTTTTGGACAATTTGTAATCTACGCCAATACCGATGTAAGGATCAATACCATTTTCACTACTGCTAATATGCGTATCTTGATACTCACTATTAAAATCAACACCCCATGACAATAGCCCTAGCGTAGCCTGTAAGTTCACTTTCTCATTTTTTAACAATGAGTAATCAACCTCAACAGCAACTCCCTCTACCAATGCAGGAGAGTTCTTGGCAACCACCTCATGGTATTTATCAGGATCCATACTGTTGTCTGTACTTAATGTTGCGCTACCTTGCCCTAAGTCTAGGTAGCGAGCGGTTAGTGCCCAATCTGGAGTTAAGTAATAACCTACTCCGATTGCCCAAGCAAGATCAGTTCGATCACTATCTTGCACATAGCTCTCATCAACTGACCACTCGCTATCAGCTAGACTAATTCCTAGTTCTGTCTCTATAAACCAGTTTGCTTGGCTATTAGAACTAATCAATATTAATAATCCACCCGTTATTATTCGCCCTTGATATCGAATCAGAACAAATGATCCTAATATCAATATGAGTAAACCTCCCATGCTTCCTCCAGTACTATTTCTCACTACCTCTGATGTATCAGCCTTAACTGTTACAGTAACCTCTGCACTAGCAGATCCACCATTACCATCACTGATTCCATAGCTAATGACATCAGTACCAATGAAATCATCTAGCGAAGTGTAACGTAGTAATTCACGTTCAATGGTGACACTACCAAATTGAGCACTCGCACTGGTAATACTCAAAGTATCGTTATCCACATCACTATCATTGATTAAAACATCTATATTTATGGTATTACCAGTGATAATACTGGCGCTATCATCAACGGCTTCAGGTAATGTGTTATTTGAGTATGAGGATACGCCACCAGGATCAACAATAACACTATTGACTAGCCCATCAGCATCGTTAACACCACCATCCTCAATTGCAATTTGAACACACCAGTCTCCTTCATGTAGTCCAACTAGCCAGTCGCTGTCACCAGGTGGTGGACAGTAGCCTTTAGCCCCTCTCGCTGAAGAAAGATAGTTCTTGCCATTTTCTTGGAAATCCCCCCAAACACCATCACCCTTATATTTGCGGTACACCGCATCAGAAGGTATCGGTAAACGTTGTGGGACTACGAGTAGATAGGTCTGCCCTGCAGTTGGCAAGTCGTAAATAACAAAGTCAAACACACCACCAATATTTTTAGCATTATAGTCTGAACTTAATTCATAGTTCCTTAGTAAGGTACCTCCTGAGTTGTTATTGGCAACAGATACACCTTTGCGTAAACAAGCACTAGACTCACCTTCAACTAAATAACTTTCTGACACTAAGGCTTCTTCCTGAATAATATTGCATTCGCTGATCGCATCTTCGTAATCAGCTATACCATCACCATCACTATCCCCATAACCTTCGTAATCATCAGGGATCAAGTCACCATCACTATCTTGACTACCAAGTACAGCTAGATCTTCAACCACCTCAATATAGACATTAGTTGTAACAATCGCATCGCTGCTATCAGTTACTTCTAATTGAAGTTGATAATAGCCAACGGTTAACTCTTGTGCGGAGAACTCAAATACGTCATCACTGTTACTTACATTGGTTAGATCAATATTGTCATTAATCCAATGATAACTGTGAGTATCTTCTACATTTGCATCGACGACGTTAGCAGTAACCGTGACTAAATCATTATTATTTTGAACGGTAGAACGCTCCTCATTGTCCTGAGACACTGTAATGTGGACATCAGGAGCTATATTAGCTTCGTCAATAGTGAGTTCGTAACTAGCATGGCTTCCTAAATTTAAGGTGTTTGATAAGAAAACAATGAGTGTTTCCTGACCTTCAGTGTTTTCATCTTTATAGGTCGATAATTCAATCACCCCTTCAGTGCCACTTTCAATAGTAATAAAACCATCCACTAAGTCATGATCTTCACTATCACTGCTACCGCTGACAGTGTAAGCAATCGTCACAGGATAGCTTGGCGCTGCACCATTAAGGTAAACACCAATATGGTGTTCTGCACCTTCAATGGTTTGAGCATCTTTACTGATATTAATCATCGGATGCACGGTCACTTTTTGGCTGACTTGTGCTTTATGACCTTTGCTATCTTCTGAACTCCAATAAATGGTATGCAAGCCTGGAGCAAAATAAACAGAATCCCTATCCAAAGAAACGGCTAATGCCTCACCGTTACTATCAACAGCGATTGCACTGCCGATATTGACCTTAGTAAAGAGTCCACTCGCATTAATTTCAATGTCAGCCGGTGCCGTAATATCGACCCATTCAGAGACAGCTATTTCGGTAATTAAGGTTACTAAACCAACACTGCTATCCACACCATCACTCATTCCATAGCTTAAGTTAATCGTTCCAATTGTATCCGTTTTTAGTACAACCTCATTATCAACTATCGATACAGTGCCTAAATCACTACTCACCCATTCAATAGTGAGGGGATCGTTATCGATATCTATATCATTTTGTAATACGTTCAGAGTGTAAGTACCATCGCTTGCCACTGTCATTGTATAATTGTCATTCACTGCAATAGGCATATCATTAACAGCATCAACCGTTACATTAATGGTTTGAATTGTTTCAAAGCCAGCACTATCCGTTAACAATAATGTAAAACTATCACTGCCATTAAAGTTATCATTAGGCACATAACTAACCGTTGTCCCCGTTACACTTGCCACACCATTACTGGCTTGATTAATAACACTTGCAGACACGGTATCACCATCAACATCATCAAAGGTGAAGTTTAACGTTTGATTGTTATCTTCATTGGTACTTAGAGTGCTATCAATAGTAATAGTTGGCTCATCATTTACCGAGTTGACCGTGACACTGATAACTTGGGTTGTAGTAAACCCTGCGTTATCCATTAAGGTCAGCGTAAAGCTATCCGTGCCAAAGAAATTCTCATTGGGGACATAACTAACCGTCGTACCAGAAACACTCGCGGTACCATTGGTCGCTTGTGTGCTAACAGTCGCGCTAACGGTATCACCATCAACATCATCAAAGGTGAAGTTTAACGTTTGATTGTTATCTTCATTGGTACTTAGAGTGCTATCAATAGTAATAGTTGGCTCATCATTTACCGAGTTGACCGTGACACTGATAACTTGGGTTGTAGTAAACCCAGCGTTATCCATTAAGGTCAGCGTAAAGCTATCCGTGCCAAAGAAATTCTCATTGGGGACATAACTAACCGTCGTACCAGAAACACTCGCGGTACCATTGGTCGCTTGTGTGCTAACAGTCGCGCTAACGGTATCACCATCAACATCATCAAAGGTGAAGCTTAACGTTTGATTGTTATCTTCATTGGTACTTAGAGTGCTATCAATAGTAATAGTTGGCTCATCATTTACCGAGTTGACCGTGACACTGATAACTTGGGTTGTAGTAAACCCAGCGTTATCCATTAAGGTCAGCGTAAAGCTATCCGTGCCAAAGAAATTCTCATTGGGGACATAACTAACCGTCGTACCAGAAACACTCGCGGTACCATTGGTCGCTTGTGTGCTAACAGTCGCGCTAACGGTATCACCATCAACATCATCAAAGGTGAAGCTTAACGTTTGATTGTTATCTTCATTGGTACTTAGAGTGCTATCAATAGTAATAGTTGGCTCATCATTTACCGAGTTGACCGTGACACTGATAACTTGGGTTGTAGTAAACCCAGCGTTATCCATTAAGGTCAGCGTAAAGCTATCCGTGCCAAAGAAATTCTCATTGGGGACATAACTAACCGTCGTACCAGAAACACTCGCGGTACCATTGGTCGCTTGTGTGCTAACAGTCGCGCTAACGGTATCACCATCAACATCATCAAAGGTGAAGCTTAACGTTTGATTGTTATCTTCATTGGTACTTAGAGTGCTATCAATAGTAATAGTTGGCTCATCATTTACCGAGTTGACCGTGACACTGATAACTTGGGTTGTAGTAAACCCAGCGTTATCCATTAAGGTCAGCGTAAAGCTATCCGTGCCAAAGAAATTCTCATTGGGGACATAACTAACCGTCGTACCAGAAACACTCGCGGTACCATTGGTCGCTTGTGTGCTAACAGTCGCGCTAACGGTATCACCATCAACATCATCAAAGGTGAAGCTTAACGTTTGATTGTTATCTTCATTGGTACTTAGAGTGCTATCAATAGTAATAGTTGGCTCATCATTTACCGAGTTGACCGTGACACTGATAACTTGGGTTGTAGTAAACCCAGCGTTATCCATTAAGGTCAGCGTAAAGCTATCCGTGCCAAAGAAATTCTCATTGGGGACATAACTAACCGTCGTACCAGAAACACTCGCGGTACCATTGGTCGCTTGTGTGCTAACAGTCGCGCTAACGGTATCACCATCAACATCATCAAAGGTGAAGCTTAACGTTTGATTGTTATCTTCATTGGTACTTAGAGTGCTATCAATAGTAATAGTTGGCTCATCATTTACCGAGTTGACCGTGACACTGATAACTTGGGTTGTAGTAAACCCAGCGTTATCCATTAAGGTCAGCGTAAAGCTATCCGTGCCAAAGAAATTCTCATTGGGGACATAACTAACCGTCGTACCAGAAACACTCGCGGTACCATTGGTCGCTTGTGTGCTAACAGTCGCGCTAACGGTATCACCATCAACATCATCAAAGGTGAAGTTTAACGTTTGATTGTTATCTTCATTGGTACTTAGAGTGCTATCAATAGTAATAGTTGGCTCATCATTTACCGAGTTGACCGTGACACTGATAACTTGGGTTGTAGTAAACCCAGCGTTATCCATTAAGGTCAGCGTAAAGCTATCCGTGCCAAAGAAATTCTCATTGGGGACATAACTAACCGTCGTACCAGAAACACTCGCGGTACCATTGGTCGCTTGTGTGCTAACAGTCGCGCTAACGGTATCACCATCAACATCATCAAAGGTGAAGTTTAACGTTTGATTGTTATCTTCATCGGTGCTTAACGTATTGCCTATGACAATAGTTGGGATGTCATTGACTGATACAATTGTCACGTTAACTGTAATGGTATCACTAACCGTTCCATCACTAACTCCTACTATAAAGCTATCACTACCAAAAAAATTCGTGTTGGTTGTGTAATGAATTACTTGGCTACTACCCGTGTCAACACCAGAAACAGCTACGCTACCAGTTGATGCCGGACTCTTAATCGACCATGTTAGCGTGTCACCTCCATTCGCATCAGTAGCATTTAAGGTTAAAGCAAAGGGGATTGGAGCGTTATCTTCGCTCATGGTAACCGTTATACTTGTCCCTTCTGAAATAACAGGCGCATTATTAGAAGAATGCGTAATTGTTGGTAGCGCCACATCCTTAGAAAAATTATCGACATTATTTCCTGCTTTTATGACAAAGTTATTCGCTGCATCACTAGTCAAAGTAACGGAGAATGACCATGCATTGCTACTCACAATCGAACTTGCTAATGATGTAGAATTATCTGCAACGCCATCATTGTTACTATCTGCATATAAGTATACCGTCACACCATCTTCACTATGGGTACCTGAAATACTATATGGGTTCTTTGAGGTAATTTCTGCATTCGTAGGAGTAGTAACAACAGGTGCAGCGGGTACCGTTGCATCATTAACCACCAATGAAAATACTTTGGGCACACTAGATAAATCAGTATCATCGATAATTTGGAAAATGATAGTTCTGGAAACTACGGTATTGTCCTGTGTGGGATTATTACCTTCATGAATAAAAGTAACCGAACGCAGTACTTTTTGATAGTTCTCAAGTGTGTCTATACCACTTAGGGTTAATACTCCTGTATTGGCATCATACGATGTCGTAATTGAACCTATACCTGTAGCAGCGAGAATATCTCCGGTGATGAAACCTGATGAGATGCGTACTTCGCCACTGCTGAGGTTAATACTGTTGGTATCAAAAAGGACTAATGCACTATCTAGGATTAAAGCCGTATCATGTTTATTAAACACAGCGTTGCTGACCGATAAAGTGATACCAGGGCGAGGCAAAGAAAATACTGTAATGGCCGCATCAGATTGAGCAGCTGCGTATATATGGGTGTTTTCAGGAGAAACAACCATTCCCGATACGCCACCTAACCCATCGACACCAGGATCGCTGTCAGTGACATCATCATTGAAAGTTAAAGCACCAGTGGCATTATCTCGGTCAAACATGGTGATTGCATTATCTGTAATGGCACTGGCAAAGACAAATTTTCCGTCTTGCGATATCGCTAAACTTCGCACACCAGCGATATTATTAACACCGTTACTTCCGTCAGTCTGTACTTCAATAAATGTTACGTTACCAGTGACTTCGCTCCGATTAAATACACCGAGTTTATTCTCTGCTTGACCCGATGTATAAATAGTACTTCCATCGGGAGAGATGATAAGAGAGGTTATTCCTTGCAAGCCATCAGATCCGTCAATACCATCAATAAGTGAATTTCCATAGGTTAAAGCCCCTGTCGTCACATCACGTTGCCAAGTAGTAATTGAATTATCTCCCGATGCGGCATTGTAAAGGTATGCACCATCTGGTGAAATAGCGATACTATTGATCGGACCAGCATCTGGACTACAGCTTGTACTCAACCCATCAATCCCATCGACCCCGTCCGTGAAGGTAGTAGAATAAGTTAACTCTCCCGTAGTTCCATTTCGATTAAAGACGACTAAAGAAGAAGAGCCAGTACCAAGACCATAAACATTTTTTCCGTCTGGACTCACAACAAGATCTAAAGCACAGCTTAAACCTGTAACGGTGTTACCCTTTCCATCATTTCCACCTTCAGTATATTCAGCCACCAGCGTTAACTTACCTGTAATGGAGTCTCGCTTAAAGCTAGAAATTGTTTGGTCAGAGCCTCCTCCTGCAATAGTGTATATATTATTTCCATCCAGGCTAACATCTATGCCAAATAATGTGTTTAGCCCATTAATTCCATTTACACCATCCTTTAATTCTTCGACAAAGGTCAATAAACCGCTCGATGAATCCCTTGAAAAGACAGATAAGGAGCTGCTCCCCCAAGAAATCACATAAACAAATTTTCCATCTGGGCTAACAACCGTATCAGTAGCTTGTTGGAGATTAGCTGATGATGCAGCATCCAATATTGTTTCCACAAATGAAACATCTGCTCTTACCATAGTGGAAGGCAACGAAAAAGTGAGTACCGACAATAGAGTTAATAGTATACTTCCTGAATAGCTTTTTTTGAATTTAGGGGGGAAGCCTTCGAAATAAATGTTGATGGATAAAAAATTTTCTATTTGACTCTTTTTGATACTCATAACATTCCTTAGTAACTATTTGAAATCAAAGCTGACAAGTTTTGTGGATTATCATAATAAATTTTACGTTCATCCGAACAACTGGAAATATGGCAACACGGTATTAAAAACTTAATCATGATAAATACCATTTAGGTCCGTTGCTACGAGATACATTAATTTTCTGGGTACCTTATTAAACCTAAGATTGGGCTGCTTATAGACGCCTGCATATGCAAATTTTGCATCAGTATTTCAGACAATAAGGAGGAACCCGATCGCGGTAAGCCTGAGATGAAATCTACTTTTTGCATTTTCTTTCCTTATTATGCTTTTTATCCATCCAAATAATGCGTTTTTATTTGAATCTAATTAACTAAGAATAGGTCATTAAATTATTCTGTCTAATTGAACTAAACACTTTTATTTTGGATAATACTATCCACTGTCGAGGTGAACATGAGTACAAAACGTCAGTAAAAGACTTACACACACAAGTGAATTTAAAAAAGAGGCGCTAACATTAGTAACTGAGCAAGGTTATAGCTTTCAAAAAGCTGAAGAGCAATCAAATTCCACCGTTAATTTAGATGAACGATGTTCTAATTCAATTGAACAGGTAAAACTTGTTTTTTGTCAAAAATAGATCGTTAAAAAATCTATATCCGGGTACTATTTTAAAAACCCAATGACAGCTATGGTGGCTAAGCTGACTCAGTTAAATACAATTAGGTTGCACTGCTCCTAAAAGTTTTTCAGCAATAGAATCTCAAAGTAAATATACAAAAAAGCACCTTTTCACATAATATAAAAAGGTGCTTTCATTACTGCCCGTACGGCAGGACTCTATGAACATAAACATCATAACAATTGTTTTTTTTATGCTCAACTGCCTACTCGGCAGGTCACAACCCCACACTTATGTTGCAGCAATCAATGCTGTTGCTGCAACATAACCTGACATAGGCAGGTTAAAGAAAACAATTATTTACCTAAAATATACAACCATAAGCTGACATAAAATAAAACCATAAGATGACAAATATAATAACATCAATATTTAAAAACCTCTTAAATGTAATTAAATTACAAATAGATAATTTAGAAAAAGTGAGCTTTAAAAAGACTTTTAAATACACCATAATTGGATAATTACATCAGTTGTCGTACCACCAAATCACATCAAAATTGCCAATAAAAATATTCCGATACTGCCATTAAATAGCATATATTTTTACTAATACATAACATTTGGTTTGCCACTCAATAAAGCCCCCCTTGCATATTAAAGGCATTTGCAAGTCGTCGTAATTAATCTTCACTTATATGCCATAGATAACAATCAATAAGCAAGAGTACGGAATTTGAAGTGAGGTCAGCGTTTCTTTAAGGTTTCCAGCGGTCCTTATTAATTTTCAGTTCTATCTCGGAAAGGGGCACAAAGCACTTTCGCTATTTTAAGTCTTTTCATTCGCTAAATCCCAAAAGCGTACAACAATGTCATTTTTAACTTCTATTATTGCCTTTGACATGCAAAATAAAAGACTTCAATAGTATTTAAATATTATTTGATATATTGATTTCACATGTAAAAGATAATATTGTGACAACTTATTTTAAATGAGATCAATGGTATCTCTTTTAATGCATAGTCAGATATATAAAGCTGTTAAATTATAATCATCACATACGGAGATAATATGGATTGCCCTATTAATGGACTTACTTTTGGTAAACAAAGCCAAAAGTCGCTAGATGAAATCCGCCGGTTGACGAAGACTGCCAACTGGTTAAGTATTGCACTTGCTGGTTCTGTACTTAATAATATTTTTTTCAGAAATGGACCTGTAGCTGTTTCGTATAACATAAAAACAACCGACTTTAAATTAATGGCAAACTCTATGTCGTCTACTAACCCAATTCTAAAACGAAAAGTTAATGAAGAAGCTTCAAAAATCATGCTATTTAATAGTAGCTCTTTGAGTTTCAAGGAAAAAACGTTTTGGAGGTGTTTTTATAATGAAACTCGTTAGTACTTTACTTTTTGCATCATTAATATCTACATACAGTTTCGCAGAAAGTAACTACCCTAAACATTATGATACATATACATCAAAAGTATCTCTCTGTATCCAAATGGAAAAGAATAAAGCTCCCCTGCAAACTATGGACTTAAAAGGTATTTCTAAGAATTCATTGCTAGAAGTAATCCCCTATTTGAAAGAAAAACGTATTGTAGATTGCTCTTATCGTGAGGAGCTAGATTCATTAACTCGAACACTTAGAGAGGATAAAAACAAAATAAACTATCAATCGCTTGAAGACCATTACTTATCCATTTCATTACTTAAAAAAGAAGTTTCTTTTTTAAGTATTAAAAAAGAGCAGAGAGATGTGATAATTGAAGCTTCTAAAGATAAAAGTTTAGAAATGAATATTCTCGACTTTTTTGAATCTATAGAATAAAAGAGTTTACAAAATAATTAAATCGTTCTCATAACGGCTGTTAACGTTTTAAAATCATAAATAGCAAAAAGGCATCAATCTGTGTGCCGTTTGTTACACCGTTACGAGTATCCGTTGAGGCGTCGTTTTGATATTTTTGGTATTAGTTGTTTGTGCATTAGCATTTTTTCCTTATGTAACCGAAGGGTGTGAGCCATTTAACATCAGGCGTATAGCAGCAACTGTATTTATTTGTGCTTATGGTGTGATTTATTTCTATGTCCCCCCTTTTCTTGCTCTAAATAATCCAAATATGGGAAAGCTTTATGAACTTTTTCCAGTAGTTTGTTATGTTGTTGTGTTATACATCAATGAGTCGCCAGCTAAAGGTCAAAAAATCCTTATCTGGATTACTAGTTTATTTTGGTTGTTCATATTCATGCTTTTATCATATTTTAAAATGCATGTTTGGTAAATTGTCGAAAAACTGTCGAATTAAGGCTTTTTAGTGAACTAATTCACTCACATTTCCTCTAATCTGAGCGTAACAACCAAGCTCCACAAATCCCAATATCAAACGTAAGAAGTTATCGCATTTTCTTATTTATTTAGAAAATGCGATGAATCCATCACTGACGGGAATGAAACAAAACGGAATCACTTAAGAATCAAAACGAAAGACTAGATCTCATTGGTTCTTATATATTAAAAATAGGGAATCGTCTTGAGTTGATAAAGCATTGCTCGCAAAATTTCAACAACCACTTTGGTCACTTGGAGGCCTGCCACTGTATTGCTCAATTAGGTTTAGAGCGTATGACTCCTGCAAGCTCATCGTATTATTTAAGTCCATTCTCATTTTAAATTAATAGAGTCAGTTTCGTTTTAATTAGACAACTTTCTATAAATTGTTATATTATTTTCTTTTACCATTTTTTAATTGTTTGTTTAGTTTTAACATTAATAATTCAAGCATGATTTCTTTTCCCCTTTCAAAAATTGAGATTATTTATGGCCACTATGCTAGATGTTTCACGTAAAGCCGGCGTTGCTGTCTCAACTGTATCTCGAGTACTCAATGGCACAGCCAAAATATCTCAAGCTACACGTGATGCAGTTTTCAAAGCAGTCGAAGAACTTAATTACCGGCCAAATGTTTTAGCGCAATCGCTTTCAAAACAACAAACGAATACTATTGGGTTAGTTATTCCACGTGGCGTAAAGAACTCTCAATATTTATCTCAATTGATTGAAGAGTGTCAGAAAATAGCGGATAAAAATGGCAAATTTTTATTAATATCTCAAGCAGATGATCAGCCCGATGGCGCAATTCGTTCTATTCTTGCCCTCGTTGATCGTCGATGTGATGCAGTTTTGTACTGTCATACTTCCTTCTTTGAGCAAAACAACATAACAGAAGATATATTAAGTGCTCTTATTGATAAAATAAGCGTGCCATTAGTCGTATTAAATAGCCATTTATCTAAACACCCGAACCACTGTGTCTGGTTAGATAATAAAAAAAGCGCTTCCTTACCTGTTGAGTATTTATTACAAAAAGGACACAAAAGGATTGCCTATATTGCCGGACCGTTACATCAATATACCGCCAAATCGCGTTTGGATGGTTACGAGCAGGCACTCAATAAATATAATATAGAGCCAGACCCAGTATTATTGGTTGAAGCAGAACGAGGATTTCAGGGAGGTTATCACGCATGCAAACAATTACTGCATCGCACGACTGATTTTACCGCTATTTGTTGTTTCAATGATCAGATGGCAATTGGTGCTGTTAAGGCATTGCATGAAAATGGTCTATCAATACCAGAGGATATTTCATTATTTGGATTAGATAACGAAGATATTTTAGAGTTTATTGAACCAAGCATTTCTTCAGTATCTCAACCAACCCATAAATCTGTAATTCGTGCCGTTGAATTATTAATGGCTCATCTCAATGATTTACAGTTAGCTAATAGTGTAGACAACTGTTTTTTCGGTGAATTAAAGCTAAGAAATTCAGTTCGAGCCCTATAATATTCAGACGTAAAAGCTAATAAATATAAAAGCTATTTTAACAGAGAGTATCTGATATTAGCTTTTAAAGCTTTTGGACTATCTTAAAACTCGGCCACTTCTTTTATTAATCCCACTAAAATAGAAATAGGTAATCAACCACCAACCTATAGCAATTATTTATTCCTGATAATTATAATTCATAAAAACCTGTTAGATTAAAAAATCTACCGCCCTAATAGTCAATATTCTTATCTCAAAGTAAGAGTTTTAGGACTATCTCACCCATAATCCAGTATATTTTGTGAACAATATTGCGTATTAACATGAAGAAGATCACTGATTACCATCCATGGAGATCGCTAACTCTCTAATCAACAGGACCTCGTTTAATCTACTTTTTTTGATCTCCATGAGTCAATGGTTTTATCATTTTTCTCATCGATTCTCCTTCTAATTCTATTTTAATTGACCGGTGTACTAATCGATCGAGTATTGCATCGGCATGTGTCGATTCACCTATCATTTCATACCAATTCGATATCGGTAATTGACTGATTATTAATGTGGCGTGATGGTCGTAGCGACCATCAATAAGCTCAAGTAAGTCACTACGTTGATTCGCATTTAATGGCTCTAGACCCCAGTCATCAATGATCAGTAAATCTGCTTTAATAAGTTTACCGATAAGCTTTCGGTAACTGCCTTCTGCCTGCCCAAGGTACATCTGCTCGAGCAACTCTTTTAGCCGGAAGTAGAATACTGTTTTACCTTGCCTACAGTGCTCGACTCCAAGTGCGCAGGCAATATAGGTTTTACCGCATCCCGTTGCACCAGTGATGACTAAGTTATGCGCATGATTCAACCATTCACTTTGGCTTAACGTCCTTATCTGGGCTTTATCTAGGTTACGGCTAGCTTTGTATTGGATATCACCAAGCGCAGCTCTTTGCCTGAACTTAGCTTGCCGGGTAAGCCTCTCAATACGTCGTTGTTGACGTTGTGTAAGCTCTTGAGCCAGAAGTACCTGCAAACGCTCAGTAAAGCTTAATTCAGCATAGGTATTTGCTTGCATAAGTTGTTGTTCAAGAGCATCACGCATGCCTGTCAGTTTTAATTGATTAAGTTGTTGTGTAATTTCTTGCATAGTCTTTCCCTAGTGATAGTAATCATTGCCACGTATATTTTGATGTTCGATCTCGGATAATAAATCAGGCTGTTGCTCTAATATTGGTGTTTTATCCAATCCTTTTTGCAGTATATTAATTATATTTCTAAGCCGATTAGCCCCCGTAATAAGACCGCGTTCACAAGCCTTTTCTAACCGAGTTTTGCTGTATTTCGACGATAAATTAAGTAGCCCTAAACATGAACGATAAGCTTGCTCTGGGTGCTTTCGGCTTGCTAGATGCGTTTGTACTAGCGCGAGTGTATTTGGGCCAATACTCTTAGCCCAGCTTTCAAACCGTGCTGGTGACCATTGCTGTTTTTGATGAGCTTGAGGCATATGCACATCTTGTGTGGTATGCCTTCCGGCTTGATACGAGCGAGGATGAGTTGCAACCGTATTCCCCTCAAACTTTAAGGTGATAAGCTGGCCTGTTACCAGGGCTTCAAGCTGCTTTTTAACAAGGTTATAAGGTACTGAGTAATAGTGTTTTTCGATTTCAACGTGGTAATCGATATTAACGCGAACATTTTTAACATAGGTGAACTGATAAACTGAGTCCGGTAAAGGCTTTAGCGCGGGTTTATCGATACGTTGAAACAACGATATACGGGATTCATTATATTGCTTCATCACTTTATTGTTCATCCAACTGAGCAACTCGGCTATGCGCTGATTGAGTTGCTTTAGACTGAAGAAGGTCTCTTTACGAACCCTGGCCATTATCCAACGCTCAACAATCAGTACGCCTACTTCAGCCTTTGATTTATCCTTCGGTTTATAAGGTCTTGCGGGGATGATAGCCGTATCATAATGTGCGGATAGCTGATGGTAAGTAGGGTTCAAATCTGGTTCATAGCGACAGCTTTTATGAACACCACTTTTAAGGTTATCAGGGATAACCATTTCAGGGACGCCACCAAGAAATTCAAAGCAACGTACGTGACTCATTATCCAGTCTTCCAACTTTTGAGACCAAGTTGCTTCTGCATAGGTATAGTTGCTCGCCCCCATAACCGCGACAAAGACTTGGGCATTTCGATACTCACCTGTATCAGGGTTAACGATAGCAATCGTAGGACCGCAGTAATCGACAAACAGCTTTTCACCCGCATGATGCGTTTGTCGCATTGATAAGCGTAGCGTTGAGCACCACTGTCGGTACATGCGACAGTAATGGTTATAACTGTAATAGCCAGCCGGATTGCTATCAGCATATTCCTCCCACAAAAGTTGCAAGGTCATATACTTACGTGTTTTAAGCTCATCTTGCACGACTTGCCAGTTTGGTAAGCTGTGTTTTTTCAGTGGCGCTTTGGTTTTTAGAAAGGTGTTTTTGAGAGTAACGTCATCCCAGGTATCGTCTAGCGGCCAATCCATGATCCCCATTTTTGCGGCTCGAGCGCAATAGCGAGAGACAACGGAGGGGGAAATAGATAGGCTCTTCGCTATTTGCCTATGGCTTAGTTTTTGTCCGTATTTGAGGCGGAGTATATCTTTTAATTTTTTCATCGTTATAGGTACTGTTGACATGGTTACTCTCATCACATTAAAAAATGACAGAGTAACGGTTAAACACACCTATTGACTAGAAAGTGAGCAAATCAATAACATCGATGAAGATCGCTAAATAACATTTTGGCTCAAAACTGATCTCCATGAATGTTATTTGCTGATCTAAGTTGATGTTATTAGGTGATCTCGATGGATGTTATTAGCTGATCTCCATGGATGAAAATATGCACAATATCTCACTAATAATTAAAAATACCACTCGTATGTTGAAGCAAATCACACATAAAAACAAATCGTGCAAGCGGTTGCATAAATTGTAAAAATTATCCGATATACTCCTGTTATTGAAATAACAAATTACCCAAAAAAATAAATTTATCTTACGTAAACAGGAGTTTTAACATGAAAAAAATATTTCTTTGTTGCGCAGCAGGCATGTCAACTAGCATGGTCGTTTCAAAAATGGAAAAAGCAGCCACAGAAAAAGGCATAGATGTGAAAGTTATCGCTGTAGGTATGGATGAGTTTGAAGCTACCTTACCTGATTATGATTGCTGTCTTTTAGGTCCACAAATTAAATATAAATTCGCTGAATTTAAAGCTAAGGGTGAAGTACTAGGCAAACCCGTTGCAGTTATCAATGCCATGGATTACGGCATGATGAAAGGCGAAAAAATTCTTAATGAAGCATTGGCGATGATTGGTTGATAACGGAGAATAATTATGTCTAACGTTTTTTTTGATTTCATTGAAAATAAAATAGCGCCAATTGCAGGAGCATTCGCTTCTCAACGTCATATCAGTGCGATACGAGACGGTTTTATTGGTGGCATGCCCTTTATGATTGTAGGTTCATTTTTACTCGTGTTTGCTTTTCCTCCTTTTTCAGCGGATACCACTTTTGCATTCGGGCAATGGTGGTTAGGGATGTCCAAAGAGTATTTTGACGTCATCATGACCCCCTTCAATATGACCATGGGCATCATGTCCTGTTATATCAGTGTCGGTATTGCCTATAATCTGGCGCAGCATTACAAATTAGATGCGCTCCCTACCGGTCTGTTATCACTAATGACCTTTTTAATGATTTCTGCACCGATGGAAAATGGTCAACTTTCCGCTTCATTCTTAGGTGGAACCGGTATCTTTACGACTATTATCGTCGCTATCTATGTTACTGAACTGACACGTTTCCTAAAAGTACGCAACATTGGAATTAAACTGCCAGAGCAAGTACCACAAAAGATCCGTCAGTCTTTCGATCTGTTAATTCCAGCCATGATCGTGATTGTCACTATCTATCCACTGAATCTGTTCCTACAAGGACAGTTCGACATGATTTTACCTGCTGCAATTATGTCATTATTTGCGCCTCTGATTTCAGCATCAGATTCATTACCCGCTATTCTATTGGCAGTCTTCGTAGCACATGCGCTATGGTTTGCCGGTATTCATGGTGCTGCAATTGTTGGCGGTATTATGGCACCGTTCTGGTTAGTTAACTTGGGCTTAAACCAAGAGGCGTTGGAAGCGGGTACTACACTACCAGCCACTTTTATTGAACCTTTTTGGAGTTTCTTTATTACACTAGGGGGCTCAGGGGCAACCTTTGCACTTGTCTTACTATATCTACGTAGTAAATCAGTTCACCTAAGATCAATTGGTAAATTATGTATCGTACCTTCAGTCTTTAATATTAACGAGCCGGTTATTTTCGGTAGCCCAATTGTCATGAACCCTATCTTGTTTTTCCCCTTTGTAGGGATTCCAATGATCAATGCCACGATTGCCTATGTAGCAGTTCAAACTGGCATTATTGGTAAAGTCATATCATTAGTCCCTTGGACTGCACCGGCTCCAATTGGAGCGGCTTGGGGCGCTGGTTGGCAGATGAGTAATGGTGCACTGGTTCTGGGTTTAATCGCGCTTGATTTAGTTCTCTACTATCCCTTCTTCAAAATCTATGAAAAAGAGTTATTAAAACAAGAAGAAGCTGACGCGACTGAAGCAAATAGTACTGATAGCGGCGATTTACAACCCGCTTAATTAAACCATATTGGAATAATAGGACTTGGCAAAGCGTCGAGTTCCCATTCACTATATGACGCAATCATTATTGGAGAAAAATGATGACCACCCAAGAAAATAAACTAGAAGCAGAATCCCCTATCCAGGATATGGAAGAAACCGTAATGGAGCTGATTATCAATGCTGGTGAATCTCGTAGTTGTGCGATGCAAGCACTCTATGCAGCAAAAGCAGGTAACTGGGATGAAGTGGATGGATTATTAGCAGAATCAACCGCAGCATCAAAACGTGCTCATACCGTGCAAACCTCATTGATTGGTATGGATCAGGGGACGGGTAAAGTACCGGTTAATCTAATTATGGTACATGCACAGGATCATATTATGACCTCTATGCTAGCACGTGAATTAATCGAAGAACTGATCGAAGTCCATCGAAAACTTCAGGCACAGGATTAAAATTCAATAATTTATTAGTAACACTCTTAACCATTATGCAATCGATTGAATTAACAAAAGTCCAGTTCAGTAATGGCCGCCATATAAACAAAATAATCGCTGTTAGTGCAATTGCAGGTTTAGAAGAGTGGTGAATTAAGATTTAAAAAAATTAAAAGGTGTAATACATGTACCATAAAAAACTAACCCCATTTCCTAAAGACTTTCTTTGGGGAGCATCAACATCTGCATATCAAGTTGAAGGTGCAAGTTTAACCCACGGTAAAGGTCCCTCATGTCAAGATGTTAAAGAAATACCAGAAGGTACCAGTGGGTTAGAGGTTTGTGCAGACCATTACCATCATTATAAAGAAGATGTTGCCTTAATGGCTGAGATGGGATTTAAAGTCTATCGTTTTTCAATTTCTTGGTCGCGTTTATTGCCCGATGGAACGGGTCGCGTCAATCAAGAAGGCATTGATTTCTATAATAACTTGATCGATGAATGCTTAAAATACGATATTATTCCATTAGTCACCATGTTCCACTTTGATATGCCAGCAGCACTAGACGAACGTGGATCTTGGTCCAATCCAGATTCAGTTGATTGGTTTGTAGAGTTCGCCAAATTAATGTACGAAAGCTATGGAGATCGCGTTAAATATTGGCTAACTATCAATGAACAAAATATGCTAACGCTTGTTGGACCGGTTATTGGCACATTACATATTCCAGAAGGTTGTACCAACGAGATCAAAGAAATTTACCAACAAAACCATCACATGTTAGTGGCTCAAGCAAAAGCAATGGTTTTATGTCATGAAATGGTCGAGGATGGAAAAATTGGTCCCGCGCCAAATATCTCATTAGTATACCCAGCGACATGTAAACCAGAAGATGTAATTGCCTCACAAAATGCAAACGCCATTAAAAGCTGGCTTTATTTAGATATGTCTGTCTATGGTGTTTATAACAATTTGGTATGGGCTTATCTTGAAGAAAACGATGCGACCCCTACATTTGCACCGGGCGATGATGAAGCCCTAAAAAATGGCAATCCTGATTTTATCGGCTTTAACTATTACAACACATCAACCGTTGAAGATTATTCATTGCTGGATAAAGAAATACAATCGGGCAAATCAGATCAACAAAATCAGAGTGGTGAAAAAGGATTCTTCAAATCATTCCGTAATCCTAATTTAGGAACAACAGAATTCGGATGGGAAATCGACCCAGTAGGATTTAGAGCAACAGTAAGAGAAATCTATTCACGTTACAGATTACCATTAATTGTGACTGAAAATGGTTTAGGTGCCTATGACACCCTAACTGAAGATGGAAAAATTCATGATGCTTACCGGATTGAGTATCTTCGCAAACATATTGAACAGATTCAGTTAGCCATTACTGACGGTGTTGAAATGATGGGATATTGCCCATGGTCAGCCATTGACCTGATCTCTACCCATGAAGGCGCGGTTAAACGCTATGGCTTTATCTATGTCGATCGTGAAGAGTTTGATCTGAAAACCCTTGATCGTTACCGAAAAGATTCTTTCTTTTGGTATAAAGATGTTATCGCCTCAAACGGTGAAAATTTGTAGTTTACCGCAAAGTTACCAGTCTTATTTAAAGCCTGGTAACGCCTGCCATACCAAACCAGCTGAAGGTGCAAACCCTCGCACTCAATAAAAGCAGATCATCTGATTAATAAGGTGGAGTTTATAATGAAATATATACTTGTGCATGACTTGGGCACATCCGGTAATAAAGCAACCCTTTTCACCACAGAAGGGAAAATTGTCAAGTCAGAGGTTGCGACCTATGAAACGATTTATCATGGTGAAGTCAATGTGGAGCAGAACCCTGATGACTGGTGGCATTCTGTTATTGAATCGACGAAGCGCTTAGTAAAAGGGATCAAGGTCGAAGATATTGCCGTTATCTCCTGTAGTGGTCATATGCAAGGTATGGTCTGTTTAGATAAACAAGGAGCACTATTACACAATTCACTGATCTGGATGGATCAACGCTCTGCCCCCCAAATGGAAGCGTTAAAAGCCAATATTTCGGAGGAAAGAGTTTACCAAATCACCGGTAATCGTATGAGCCCGGTTTACACATTAGAAAAGCTGATGTGGATGCGCGATAACCAACCTGAGATCTATAACAAGATCCATAAAGTGCTTAACACCAAAGACTATATCACCTACAAACTAACCGGTGCTTTAGTCACAGATTATTCCGATGCATCGGGTACTCACGCCCTTGATATCAATGAGCGTTGTTGGTCAACGGAGATTTTAGCAGCAGCCAATGTGCCTGTAGACATCTTTCCAGAGCTTCATGAATCGATAGATATTGGCGGTTATGTTACCGAATCAGCGGCTAAAGCATGTGGCTTAATTGCTGGCATTCCCGTTGTTTGTGGCGGTGGTGATGGTGCCTGTGGCACAGTAGGTGCAGGTTCTATCAATGATGGTGAAGCATACTGTTGTATGGGAACATCCGCCTGGGTTGCAATAACTAACAATCGCCCTGTCATTGATAAACAGGGAACAGCCATGAACCTTGCCCATGTTATTCCAGGGAAACTCATTCCTATCGGCCCCATGTCTTCATCGGGTGTTGCCTACCAATGGGGCGTAGATTTATTTGCCAAAGTAGAAAAACTAAAAGCCGAATCTACTGGCGTTTCTATTCATTATCTTGTTGAAGAAGAAATGAGAAAATCTAGCGTCGGCGCAAATAAATTAATTTTCTTACCCTATCTACATGGAGAAAGAAGCCCAAGATGGGACCCAGCAGCGCGCGGGGTATTTTTTGGTCTTACGTCAAATCACACCACCGGTGACATGTTGCGCGCTATATTAGAAGGAATAACCTTTAATCTTAGTCTGATATTTGATGTGTTTAAAACGCACATCGATGTGAAAAAGGTTAATTTAATTGGTGGTGGTGTTAACCAGCTACAGCAACAAATTTTATCGGATATGTTTGACGTACCGGTTAATACCGTTGCTAATAGTCGCTCAGCATCCGCCGTAGGCGCTGCCGTGGTTGCCGGCATCGGCGCCGGGATATATAAAGACTTTAATGCAGTAAATAAGTTTATTGAATTACACGAAACCTATCACCCTATAGAAGAGAATGTCGCTACCTACAAACCATTAAAAGATATTTTTGATCAAGTCTATTTAAATCTAGCGGATGTATATAAAGCATTATAATTCATACTATTACCTTAAGAGCTAACAATAGTCGTTAGCTCTTTTATTTCTGGCTTATAGCCACGCTAATTTATTGATATACATAAAAATAAAAGTTTCAGACTATGAATAAACCCGAAGTTGTATTTAATTATATTGGTAACTTACCAGAATGCCCCACATGGGATGACAATACAAACACTCTATTATGGACAGATATTACCGAGCAAGAAATTCATCGTTTTTCACCTCAAACAAAGAGTCATTCAGTACTTTCTTTTAATGAAGAAGTTGGTTGCTTTGCACTAAGAGAAAAAGGCGGATTCATTTTAGCCATGCGCACAGGAATATTTTTAAGTAACAAACAAGGGGAAATTGAATCTCAAGTTTGTCAAAATCCAAACAATCCACCTTTAGCACGCTTTAATGATGGTGGTGTTGATCCTCAAGGACGCTTTTTCGCCGGTACTTATTGGGCTCCAAAAACATATAATGCAGCTTTACTTGTACGTGTTGATTCTGATCTTAAAGCAAATGTTGTCCAATGCGATATTTTAGGTGCTAATGGTTTAGCATTTAGCCCAGATAAACAGTGGATGTACACCTCAGATACTCCTAATCATGTAATTTATAGAACACCAATAAACGAAAATAGTGAATTAGGTCTACGCGAAACATTTAAGAAATTTCCTATCAACAACGGTCGCCCAGATGGTGCCGCTGTTGATATTGAAGGTTGCTATTGGACTGCAATGTTTGACGGTTATCGAATTTTGCGTATTAGCCCAGAAGGAGAAGTCCTAGAAGAGCACCTCCTGCCTGTTCGCTGTCCTACAATGGTATGTTTTGGCGGTCAAGATATGAAAACACTTTATATAACAACTACACGTCAAAACATGGACGAAATTGAACTTGCTAAAAACCCATTGTCTGGCAGTTTATTTGCCATTAGAACAAAAGTGCCGGGGATGATTAAGCCCAATTTTATAGAAATATAATGATAGCGAGAGACTCTGACAACAATTTTTGTAACAGTGGTTTGTAAACGTAATCTTTAAGGCTAGCTTCAAAAGTTATCATAAAACGATTCAAGATCGTTTTCCGATTTCTTGTCGGCATAGTCCATTCTTTGAGCTATTAATGCTCGCAATATTTTAATCAAAGTTTACGGCAAAAAAATAGTACGCATTAACTTACAACACAAACAGGTATAAAGAGATGAAATATTATTTATCATTCGACATTGGCGGTACTCAGATAAAATTTGGCATACTTACTGAAAAAGGCAACATAATTGAAAAAAGTAAGATAGATACAGTAGATAATGGTGAACAGATTATCAACGATATTGTCACGGTGAAGAATAGACTTGCATCCAGATATAGCTTACAGGGCGTGGCATTCTCTATGCCAGGCTTTGTTAACATTGAAACAGGATATCTAAAAACGGGAGGCTCAATACCTGATTTTTATGGCATTAATTTTAAAGAAATTATGCAGGAAAGATTAGGCTTACCAGTAGAGTTAGAGAATGACGTAAATTGTGTTGCATTTTCTGAAAAGTGGCATGGTAATGCAAAAGATTGTGATAATTTTATTTGCGTGACAATTGGTACTGGTATCGGAGGAGCTTTATGTTTAAACGGGCAAATATCTCGAGGCCATAGTTATATGGCTGGTGAATTTGGTTATATGCTAACTCATAATATATTTAGTAGTGGTAAAAACAAAAGTACTTGTACTTTAAGTGCCACCGGCTCTGTTAAACAAGGCCTAATCTCTAATTATTGTGAACAAAAAAAAGTAAATAAAAAGAAACTATCAGGTATCGATATCTATCAACTTGCAGATAAAGGTGATCTTATAGCAAGCAAAGTCATTAATGAATTTTATCAAAGTATTGCAGTTGGGTTATATAATTTAACCTTCATTCTAAACCCTGAAAAAATATTAATTGGTGGTGCAATAAGTAACCGAACTGAAATATTTTCTGCAATTAATAAAGAATTTCAAAGCATCATTGCAGAGCATCCAGACCTTAAAGGCTTTTCTGTTAAAGATTTAGTCTGTATCGAAAGTACGCACTTTAAAAATGAATCTGGGCTAGTAGGTGCACTTTATCACTTTTTGCAAATGCATAAATAATGAACCGTTATATCCAGTTCATTAACTCTTTTATTGGTTTAAAACGGCACGTTGATGAGTTAGTTTTCCGAGATCCTTTGGAGACACAGTGAAAGTAATTAAGACTATTATCTCAAAAGGTAGTAGGGGCGCAAACATCATAGGCAAGAAAGTTGCTCTTTCACTAAAAGCTGTATAGAAGCAAGCATCTAACTTTGCTTGTAATTCCTTTTTGACATAAGGTCGAAGTCCATATTAGCCCCTAGTGTAATTAAATTACATTATTAATTTTTATGTCAGTTGTCGTACCACCAAATCACATCAGAATTGCTAATAAAGATCTTCCAAGGCAGACATCAAATAGCATATATTCTTACCACTAAATAACGTTTGGTTTGCCACTCAAAAAAATAACCTTTGGTATCAAAAGCATTTGTAAGTCGTCGTAATTAATCTCCACTTATATGCTATAGATAACAATCAATAAGCAAGAGTACGGAATTTGAAGTGAGGTCAACCTATCCTCAAAGCTCAAAGCGGACGGTGATAATATTTTAAATATTGGTCATATATTTATAGTTTTCGGTGGCGCTTTGGGGCACAAACCGACTTAGATTTTTTACTCTATTTATCTGTTGAAACTACTTTATTTGCGCTCGTTTTCTCCCAATAATGAGCAAAATTGGTTTTTCTACTTAAAATCGAGTGGTTGCATAATTATGCGAAAACTAATAAGAAGCTAAACGCCGTATGAACGTCATCGCTTATGCCAGAGGTTACGAAAAGTAAAACAAAGTAATGAATAGGCTCTCCCCACATAAGCTGAAACTATATGTGGAAGGAGCTATTATTATTTATAATTCAGTAAGAAATTCAGAGACTTTGGCCAAACCTTCTTCGAGAATGCTACGATTATTCGCATAACCAATTCGGAGATAACCCTCCATTTCCAATACACTGCCGGGAGTAAACATTACGCCTTTTGATTCTAATAATTTCACACAAAACTCACGAGAAGGCATATCGATGTCATATTTTAATAGCGCAATAGTAGCTGATTTAGGCTTGATATAAGAAATCAGAGGTTCATTTGCAATCCATTTATCTAATATTTCCCGGTTGGTTTTACAAATATCACGGCTTCTGGCAATGATTTTATCGCGACATTCTAAAGCAATACTCGCAAAGTAGTCATCAATCATTCCAACACTAATCGTATTGTAATCGCGATGGATAGCAACTGCATGAATAATTTCTAATGGTCCGGCTATCCAACCGAGTCTTAAACCTGCTAAAGAAAAAGATTTTGACATACTGCTGGTGCTGATCCCTTTTTCATAAAGATCGGCCACGGAAGCTGTATAACCATCACCTTCTTCATCTGTTCCTCGGTAGACTTCATCACAAAGTAAATAAGCACCACATGCACGAGCAATTTCAACAACCTGCTGTAGAAAGGCTTCATCCATTAAGGCACCGGTCGGGTTGTTCGGATTATTAATGACAATCAATTTCGTATTGTTAGTCGCAAGTGTTTTAAGCTTGTCTAAATCAGGTAAAAATTGATTCTTTTCTTCAAGCTTAAGAACCTGAACATCAGCTCCATAACTTTCTGGTATTGAGTAATGTTGTTGATAGGTTGGAATAATGGTGATGATCCTATCCCCTGGTGAAACCAATGTTTCGTGAACAAGTGCATTTGCACCGATAGCGCCGTGTGTGATCAATATATTTTCACGAGCTTGTTTGCGATAAAGAGAAGTAACACTGTCACGTAATCTGTCGGATCCTTCTATTGCACCATAAGTCAATTGCATCGGTAATAGTTCATCCATAACAACATCACGCTTTCCAGCCATAGTTAATAACTGCTCAACAGTTAATGACTCAACACATGTTTCAGCCAGATTATAAAGGCATGTCGTTTCATAATCATTCATCCAAATTTCAACACCAAACTCTTTAATATCCATAATTTCCTCTTATCTTTCGTATTTTATAAAATTAGCTAGATATGCCAATCACTCTCAGGTGCTTAATTCAACGAGAGTTTATTGACTATATTTATTAAGGTTACTGATTGGCTAACTGCCAAATTCCATAAGCCATGGCAACATCTTCCAGTCCAAGCCCTATTGATCTGAAAAACACTGGTTTATCATATTTTGGCAAACTACAACTCTGCGCAACTAACTCTGTTAAATCCCCTTTGATTAATGATGGATCCCAACCGAGATCAGAGGTTGCAATGCACATTTCGCCGGCACTACTCGGTGTAGTAAGTTTGTAATCACAATAAACATCTGCTTTATGAAGAAGCTCTGGTGGCACTTCATGTGCGTTGAGTGCATTAGTGCTGATAGAGGTAACAACGGCAGAAGATTTTATATCATCTAATGAGATAACCGGTGTTGCAGAAGAGGTGCAAAGCATAATGACGTCTGCATTTTTTACACAATTTGTTGTCGAGTCAGAGATACTGATACGAGAGCCCATTGCAATTAATTCTGATTGTAATTGCTTATCATTAGCTAATTCGGGGGAGAATACAGTGATCGTTTGCCAATCCCTCAGTCCTTTAACATGGCGAAGGTGAGACTGGCCAACACTGCCGGTTCCAATTATTGCTAAATGCCGGCTATTTTTAGGTGCTAAATAGTTAACAGCTAATGCTGTTGTTCCTGCGGTTCTTTCTATCGTTAACTGGCCTGAATCACACCATAATAGTGGTTGTCCTGTTCTCATTGACATCAAACTGGTCCAAGCTGTAATAACTGGCTTGTCGGTGGTGACAAGGTAAGGGGAAAGTTTAGTACCAAATACTTCTTGTTGACTCATTGCACCCAAGTAAGCAATAAAATCACCTTTATCTTCAGGAAATAAAGTTAAAGATTGGGGGGGCTGTACAGCTTTATCTTCACTGAGCGCTAGAAATAAAGATTTCATTATTTCTTGAACATTTAATTTAGGGAGTAGCTCATTAATGTCTTTATTTTTCAATATCAATGGCTCAGTGTTATGAGCCATTAAATCCTTCGTATTACTTTCCATATTTTCCTCTTATATTTATGAGCAACGGTATTTGGTTCGTATACTTTCAAGCGCTTTTATCATGGTTTCTAGATAAACATTGGTGAAGTTTTTTTTCATCCGTCACAACATAGCCACTGATGCTCGCAATATAGTCCACAATTTATCATTGATAACCATCTTCATCGTATCGCTTCTAGAATAGGGTTATTAAAAATTAAATAAGTATTCGATACTAGCGATTTTGCCGCATATCAGGCATGAGCTAAAGTCATGGCTTTAGTTTCTTTACAGGCAGAGCAGTACTGAGTTAATAAAGGGGGGATTTTCATCTACAATTAAAAGCTGCATGGCTATTTTAGTTTTAATTAAGCTTCACATATTAATTTGATTGGGTGTTGCTGGTTAGTACCTTGATAAATGTTTCAATAGCTGGATTTGTTATTTTGGAGGATTTTAATTTTAGGTAATAACTCGCTCCTGTCGGCACGCTATAACTCATTGCTTGCTGTAGTCGATGCATGCGGATATCTTCTTTAACGAGATTGAAATCGGCAACTGTAATACCAAAACCTTGAATAGCAGCCCCAGTCCATTGTTTCGAAGTACTGGTTTTTCTTCATGGTCATTTTATGCTGTTCGGTTTTTTCTATCCACAGTCGCCAGTCTTTTTGATCTTTTGTTGGATGTAAAAAAGTATAACGACTAATGTCAAACTGCTCGTTACTTTTAATCAGGCTCGGAGCCAAAACCGGGACAAGTACTTCATCAAATAGTTTTATTGTTAATTCACTTGCAGCTATTGCACTCTCTGCACTGCTTGTTGCGTCCTTAGAGTAGATTATTGCAGCATCAAAATTCTTCTGCAGCAAAGTCAATATCGTGCTCTGTGGTGGAGGTCAAAGCGACGTGCAATTCGGGGTAATCATCCTGGAGTTTGACTAAATGCGGCACCAGCCAACGCATCAAACAAGTCGGTGCTTTTAGCTTGATTTCACCGCTGGATTTCATTGCTCGTTTTGTTGTGCTTAAAACCTGTTGGAAAGCAGTCTTAATATCTGGCAAGATTTCAGCCCCTTTCGTTGTTAGAGTTAGCCCTCTGGCATGGCGAAAAAACACCTTGAATCCCAAGTAAGACTCTAGAGAAGCAATCTGACGACTGACAGCTCCTTGAGTAACAAATAACTCTTTTGCCGCATGGGTTAGATTGAGATGTTTTGCGGTAACGATAAAAGCATACAAGGCATTAAAAGGAGGGGTACCGTGTGCCATAAAATAAGCTCCATAAATTCAGTCATGTGTTTTACTCATAGCTATTATGACAAGATTTCGCTAGTTGTCACAATTAATATTTCATTTAATGGCGGGGTAGAATCTTGCACTCACTTTAGGAACTCTTATGATTATTTCACCCGTGAACCCGACATCAAAATTGAGTAATGTTGGCACAACAATATTTAGTGTTATTGGCCAGTTAGCTAATGAATTCAACGCGATAAATCTATCTCAAGGTGCTCCTGATTTTCCCTGCTCAGCTGATCTGCGTCAACAAGTTGAATTAGCCATGCAGGCGAATCACAATCAATATGCACCAATGACCGGTCTGCCGATGTTAAAGGAGCAGGTTTCATTAAAGATTAATAAGCTCTACCAACGAGTTTATGATGTAGAAAAAGAAATACTAATTACCGCAAGTGCAAGTCAAGCCTTGTATGCTGCTATTTCAGCACTAGTACATCCCGGTGATGAAGTTATCTATTTCGAGCCTAGCTTTGATAGTTATGCCCCGATTGTAAGATTACAAGGAGCAAAGGCGGTAGGCATAAAGCTGACTGTTCCTGAGTTTAAAATAGATTGGGATTTAGTCAAAAACGTATTAAATTCAAAAACAAAAATGATCATCTTAAATTCACCGCATAATCCATCGGGAAGTGTGATGAGTCAAAATGATTTGAATACGCTTGCAGAATTGACTAGGGATACAGGTATTGTCATTCTTTCCGATGAAGTGTACGAGCATATGGTCTTTGATGGTCAAGAACATCTCAGTATGTCGAGCCATGCTGAACTTGCTACGCGCAGTGTCGTGGTGACATCTTTCGGTAAGACTTTTCATGTAACCGGTTGGCGTGTCGGGTGTTGTGTTGCTCCCGCCTCCATAATGAGTGAAATTGTAAAAGTCCATCAATTTATGATGTTTTCAGCAGATACGCCTATGCAATATGCGTTCTGTGAACATATGAAAACGCCTGCCAATTATCAATATTTAGCTGACTTCTATCAGAGTAAACGAGATCTGATGATTCAAGAATTAAAATCGGGTCCCTTTGAAGTACTGCCCAGTTATGGTTCATTTTTTATGTTGATTAGTTATGGTCATCTAACTCAGGCGTGCGACTCAGAAGTCGTAAAGCAATTGATCCGCAAGCACGGTGTCGCGACAATTCCGCTGTCTGCATTCTATAGCGACAGTACCGATCATAAGCTGATCCGCTTATCATTTTCGAAGAGTGATCAAACCATTATTGATGGTGTCAGAGCGTTAAATAATTTTAGATAACGGAAAGTAATAGTACGGTGAATTCGGCTACCTGATTAGAGGTGATCGTGCATGAATTCCAGTAATGGTTCATATTTTATAATGCATGTTAATTCCCGAAAGCATGCATAATCGTGAGTACAGATTTTTATGTTTCTAAGGCACTTTGGGGGCGTTTGCGCCTTAGCTTTCAGAGGCGAAATGGGCACAAACAGCCTCAGTAAAGATGAGAAATTAAACCTAAATTAGTGGCCAAAACCATTTAACCATAACTGTTCACTACAATGGAGAATCAAGGAATGTTAAAAGTTATCGCTTTAGATCTAGAAGGTACGCTCATCTCAAATGCGATGAGCCAAATACCTAGACCGGGGCTATATGCCTTTCTTGAGGGATGCAAATCAATAACAGATCGTGTAGTAATATATACCACTGTAAAAGAGGCTATCTTTAGAAATATAGCAGGTCTTCTAGTATCAGAGGGAACTGCTCCAAAATGGTTTTCTACAATTGAGTATGTAAACTGGAAGGGAAAAACTAAGGATCTTCGACTGATACCCAATAATGAGATGAGTTCTTCTGTTTTAGTAGATGACTTTCATAAATATATCCACAAAGGCCAAGAGTGTCGGTGGGTTGAAATCGCCCAATTTGATCATCCGTACCCCGATAATGATAGTGAACTAAAGATTATTTTGAGTAGATTAATGTCAATGTAAACTTTTGTGGCTTAGTCAAATTAACCATAGATTCGTAGTTTTGTATGGCGCAAAGCGGCACAAAGCGCCCTAAAATATTCAGATAAGAGTTATTTAATTATGAATTAAATGCGTAAGAAACAGCCTATTTATTATCAAATTCATATTTATAAAACTATTTTAAAAGTGAACCGCCCCACACCCAGGTGTTAACCCCCTTATACATTAATTAACGAGTATTTTAGACATTATCCACTTAAAATTAACGATTTGGAGAAACCATGAATGAAGGTAAAGTATTAAAGCTATTTCACTCAGAAAGTAATGAAATAAAAAAACTAATATCAGACTTAATTGGAAAATGGCCTCATGGATATTGCCAACAAATAGACCAGCCAAATAAGGGGGCTGACTTCTATATAAATATCGAACTCTATCAAGATATAGAAAGCACTAGGTCAGTAATCAGAACATATATGCATTTGCTATGTGGTTATGCGCCTGCTTGCATAGATGATGGTGAAGTGGCTGTATGGCTTAATTCAGGTGATATTTATAGAGAAATTGAAGTCAGGGGGAAAGGAAAAGAGTTAGCATATGATTTCTGGCAAGCAATGGAAGAAAAAAGATTAGAGTATAAAAATAATGGTTATGAAATACATGGGATTTTTATGACGACCATTGCTAATTTTAATGTTTTAAAAGATTGGAGCTTGTATGTTGCTATTTGTCGTGACTTTGCTGACCTAACAATGCCAAACGGTTGTTTTATAAATCATGTAGAAGATATAACGCTTAATACTCAATTTGCATTGAAACCGATCCCTAAAAGGGTTTCATATACGGATGGAGAGCTAGTAGAAAGAGGTATTGACCCCGCATCTATACCTCCATTTTTAAAGAAGAATAAAAATACTTAATGGCGCTAAGTCATAAATCTATAGCTAAATAGGAAAAGCGAGTGCCCGTTAAATATATGTTTTAGTAATAGATAAATAAGCCCTTGATTAGGTATTTTTCTACTTAAATGCATGAAGTACTTCTTTTGATTATTTTCAAAATATAATAGGAATATTAATGGCAAATTCACAGTTAAAAGATATGCAGGAATTGCTTAGAAAAGCAAAAATGCTTCCTGAGATCGTAGAACCTGAAAAATCAATATTTAGTATCGGTGGTCGTAGACATTGGGAAAACCCAACTACAGAAATATTAGCCTTTTTTTGTGATAACAATGCTGCTCATGAATTAGGTGACTTAGTTCTTAAATCGCTAATTCAATGTTTACACACTAAATATCACAATTTGGACTTCTCATTAAATAAGCCACCTGAGCGAGAGGTTCGCACCCCGTCGGGCAAAAGAATAGATTTATTATTAGAAAGTGAACGTTGGGTTATCGTATTAGAAAACAAAATTTTTCATGTTCAAAATAACCCTTTTACTGAGTATGAAGAATTTGTGATGCAAGGTACGCGTCGATTTTTTAACGATAAAGAAGCCATTTTTGTGGTGCTTTCTCCAGATGGAATGGTGACAGGAGCAAGCGATAAATGGAAAGGTATAAGTTATGAATGTTTAATTGAGAAAATTAAACAACATTTATCAGAACATTTCATAAATCATCCATTGAATAAATGGGTTGTTTTATTACGTGAATTTATTTTACACCTTGAGGGATTATTGATGAGTAAATCAAATACAGTTGAAGATGAAAATATTGAATTCGTCCTTAAAAACATAATTTCTATTAAAGAATTACAAGATTTAAAAACATTATCGATAAAACAATGGCATGAATCATAACGGGCACAACTAGAAAGTAGAATGGATACTGATATAAAAATAACTATCCACCATTGGGATGGTTTACCCGCGTTGAGATTTTCATATGAAAATTGGATTGATAATGGTAATGATGTTGTTTTATTTCTTTCGGGTAACAATAATGAGCACACTATTTTGTGTTATGCGTTATTACCCTCCAAAGATGAAGATGTTTTGAAAAATGCAGATAATGCTCTATTGATAGATTGTTCCGATGCTCCTTGGATGGAAGGTAAATATCGTGCATATCAAAGTAAATTTGATTCTTACGACAATGTAGTGGATGAATTATATAAAAAGCTAAAATTATTGGATAATTTCTGTTGTAAGAAAAATTAGTAGTCTATGTAAGAGGGAAATATGACATTTTTCAAGCCGCTTTGAACGCCCTCTGATATTTCGCTGTGTCACAACACACAAGTTTTCATTTTGATAGCGAGTGAACTCGCTATCAAAAAATGCTGATTTAACGAAACAATTGATTATTTTTAATATTCATTTTTATCTCTGTGAGAATTGCTTTTATTTCTGTTTTATCTTGAGTGTCAGCAAGCTTTTCAAGTGATGTATGTAGTTTTTCTATGCCGTGCATGTACATCATATATTGGTGATGCTGCGCAGAGGTCATTCCCTCCATACTCGACATCGCTGACATATCACCATGGCTTATTTGGGAGTGGTCCATATTAACCATATCCATTTTGCTATGATCCATCTGTGAAGGGTCCATATCGATCATATCCATTTTATTATGCTCCATCTGAGTATGGTTAATATCGGTCATGTCCATTTGCGAATCCTCTATATCCATCATAGCCATTTTACTGTGATCCATTTGTGAATGAACCATCTCACCACTATTCATAGCATATATTTTAGCAGGGATCTCCTCAGAGGCTTTTTCATCGAGCAGTAATAATTTGTCAATGTGCTGTTGCATCATTTGAAAGTCATCTGCTTTGAATGCTTTTACATAGCCGCGCAACTCCCTTTCGATGGACTTCATCGTGATGGTTTTACTTGCTTGCATTGTTTTCATCTGGGCATGCTCTTGATCAGCGAACAAACTTGTTATTGGTGCGGATAAAAACAGTAAACCACTCAATACTAATGCCATTTTTGTCTTGTTCATTTTGTTATCCTTTTATAGTTAAGTCATTATTATAAAATACGATTATGTGTCGAAAAATAGGCGCCCGTAATTGCTAAACCGCGCGCACCTGTCTTATTGAGTTCTTAATTTGAACTGACTGCGCATGACAATTTTTTCCATTGGAAGTAGACTGCCGGCAAAATCAGTAAAGTTAAAATAACCGCACTGACCATGCCACCGATCATCGGTGTCGCGATGCGCTGCATCACTGATGATCCCGTGCCATCACCGTACATAATCGGCACTAACCCGATCACCACCGTTGCCACCGTCATCATCACAGGCCGCACACGTAACCCGGCCCCTTCCACAACAGCTTCCCTTAAATCATTAAGATTGAAGTCGCCAAGACGTTGCATTTTTTTCGCTTCCAATGACTGGTTTAAGTACAACAGCATAATGACTCCAATCTCTATCGAGACACCTGCCAAGGCGATAAAACCTACCCCGACGGCAACAGAAAAATTAAAGTTCAGCAGGAACATCAACCAGATTCCCCCCATTAACGCAAAAGGTAGGGTGGATAAAATCAGCAACACTTCCCCAACTCGGCGGAAGGCTAAATAGAGCAGAATAACAATGATTGCCAGCGTTACCGGGATCACCTTTGCCAAACGCGCATTGGCTTTTTCCATGTATTCATATTGACCGGACCAAACCAGTGAATAGCCACCTGGTAAAATCAATTGCTCATTAACAAGCTGCTGTGCATCTTTCACATAGGAGCCTAAATCACGGTTTTCGATATCCACAAAAATCCAACCATTGAGACGAGCATTTTCTGTTTTTATCATCGGTGCACCCGCTTCAATATAAACATTAGCCACATCACCTAAGCTGATATTCATTTTCGCAGGCGTTACAATTGGCAGCGCTTTAAGTGCCGTCACCGAATCACGATAATCATTCGGATAACGCAGGTTCACCGGATAACGCTCCAAACCTTCAATGGTTTCAGTGATATTTTTACCACCAATAGCTACCGCCACTAGTCCCTGTATTTCCGCAATATTAAGCCCGTAACGCCCCGCTTTTTCACGGTCTATATCAACTTTGACATAACGGCCGCCGGTTACCCGCTCAGCGTATACCGAAGCTGTCCCCTCAACATTTTGTAAGATCGACTCGATCTGCTTACCAATTTTTTCAATTTCAGCTAAATCAGCACCAGCTATCTTGATACCTATCGGGGTTTTAATACCCGTTGCTAACATATCGATGCGTGTTTTAATCGGCATCACCCAGGCATTAGTAAGTCCTGGAAATTGGATCAGACTATCTAATTCATCAATCAACATTTTTTTGGTTATACCAGCCCGCCACTGATCCTGTGCTTTAAATTGAATCGTGGTTTCAATCATAGTCAGAGGTGCGGGATCGGTCGCTGTTTCAGCGCGCCCTATCTTGCCCCATACACTTTTCACCTCGGGCACTGTTTTAATCAATTTATTGGTTTGCTGTAATAACTCTCGCGCTTTACCGATAGAGATCCCGGGATAGGTGGTCGGCATATACATCAGATCACCTTCATCAAGCGGCGGAATAAATTCACTGCCGATTTTACTTACCGGATAGAAACCAACCACTAAAGCGACTAATGCCAGGCTGATCACCAATTTGGGAAAACGTAGACTTAAATCTAATACTGGTTGATACAGGCTCACCAGAAAGCGATTGAGTGGGTTTTTATGCTCAGGTAAAACCTTGCCGCGAATAAAGTAGCCCATTAGTACCGGAATCAGGGTAATAGCCAGCCCCGCAGAGGCAGCCATTGCATAGGTTTTAGTAAATGCTAAAGGAGAGAACATCTTACCCGACTGTCCTTCTAGAGCAAAAACCGGTAAAAAACTAAAGGTGATAATCAGCAATGAGAAAAACAGAGCAGGTCCTACTTCATTGGTGGCTTTACTGATTACCTGCCATCGGTTTTCATCTGTTAGTTCGGTTCTCTCCATATGTTTATGGACATTTTCAATCATTACAATCGCACCATCCACCATCGCACCGATAGCAATGGCAATACCACCAAGCGACATAATATTGGCATTAATTCCCTGCCATGACATGATAATAAAGGCAACAAAAATACCGACAGGAAGACTGAGCAACACCACCAGCGATGAACGGAAATGAAACAAAAAAGCCGCACAGACCAAGATCACCACAATAAATTCTTCAATCAATTTATGATAAAGATTTTCCACGGCGCTATTGATCAGCTCAGAGCGATCGTAGGTAGGTACAATCTCCACCCCATCAGGCAAGCTCTTTTGCAGACTATTAAGTTTATCTTTAACGGCAGTAATGACCCCTTTGGCATTTTCGCCGAAGCGCATCACGACGACTCCACTGACCACCTCGCCTTCGCCATTAAGCTCAGTAATGCCGCGCCGCATCTGCGGTCCCAAATTGATTTCGGCCACGTCACCTAATAGCAGCGGTGTCCCCTGTTCATTCACATGTAGCGGAATCGCTTTAAGATCATCAATCGAGGAAATATAACCCGAGGTACGGACCATATACTCGGCTTCGCCCATCTCAAGTACACTAGCACCTCGTTCTTGATTGGCATTTTCAATGGCTTTGCTAATTTCATTAAGTGGCACGTTATAGGCGCGCAGCTTATTAGGGTCGACACGCACCTGATATTGCTTAACCATGCCGCCAACGGTAGCCACTTCTGATACGCCGGCAACGGTTTGCAGTTCAAACTTTAAAAACCAGTCCTGCAAACTGCGTAGCTCACTGAGATCATGTTTGCCACTTTTATCAACCAACGCATAACTGAAGATCCAACCAACACCGGTTGCGTCAGGCCCTAAAGCGGAGCGAGCCTCTTTGGGAAGATCCGGCGCAACCTGCGAGAGATACTCCAGGACACGCGAACGCGCCCAGTACATATCGGTATTATCATCAAAAATGATATACACATATGAATCACCAAAAAACGAATAACCACGCACCGTTTTTGCACCGGGCACCGACAGCATGGCCGTCGTTAACGGGTAGGTGACCTGGTCTTCAACCACCTGTGGTGCCTGTCCGGGATAACTAGTTTTAACAATAACCTGAACATCACTCAGGTCGGGGATTGCATCTATCGGCGTTTTTTGTAGGACAAAGAGTCCGTAAGCAACAATCACGGCGGTCAGCAATAAAACCATGATCCGATTATTAATGGACCAATCAACTATTTTGCTAATCATAGGAACACCTCACGAGTAGCGATTGCTAGCGGCAAGCGACTGCTTAACGGTTTCGTTGTTACGGCGCCTAAATCTAACCAATCAAGATTGTCTTCCTTTATCTCCGGTGTCATCGAGTTATCCGCATCGCTACCTAACATACGTTCAAAGTCAGCACTGATGCTAGACTCTGAATCAATTAAGAACTGCGCGGAAGTTACGATTTTTTGCCCCTCGCTTAGACCTGATAATACTTCTACTGAATCTTTATTTTCTAATCCCAAATTTACCACAACAGATTTAAACTGACCGTTACCTAACGCCAACACGACACGATTCATATTGCCGGCATAGATCACAGCTTCACGCGGGATCTGTAGTCTGTTTTTAGCCATTTCCGGAGTTAAACTGACCCGGGCAAACATATTTGGTTTAAGTTGTGCACTTGGGTTATCAAATTGCAGACGAACCCGCAGGGTGCGATTATTCATATTCATCTCAGGGTAGATAAAATCAACTTGTCCATGCCATTGCTGTCCGGGAAAATAATCTAAGTGCATAACGGCCGGATCGCCAAGTTTAACCAGGGATACCTGCGCGGCAAACACCTCTACATCGACCCAGACAGTATCTAGATCGACCGCTTTAACCACTACGGTTGCCGGTGAAATAAATGCGCCTTCATTAAGCGTAAGTGCTGAAATAGTCCCCTTTTGCGGTGCAAAAATGGTGATCCTCTGCTGCACCTTGTTACGCTTTATTATATTTTCAATCTGATTTTTATTAACGCCTAATGCCCGCAGACGCTCCTTTGACGAGCTAATCAATGCACGGCGCCCCAGCTTGATAGCATTAAACAGCGACTCCTGTGCCTTCACCAATTCCGGTGAATAAAGCTCAAACAAAGGATCGCCTTGTTTAACCTCGATACCGACGGATTTTACATAGAGTTTTTCAATCCACCCCGATACCCGGCTATTGATCTGCCAAGTCGCATTGTCGTTGGCCTGCACCGTTCCTAAGCTATTAATCTCCATTTTAAAATCTTTGTTGACGACCGTCCCGGTACGCACCCCGAGGTTATTTTCAACTGCCGCTGAAATTTTCACTAACCCCGCTTCAGACTCGCCGCCAGCTTCGTCATACACAGGGACCAGATCCATACCCATTGGTGATTTACCCGGTTTATCACGGCGGTAGTTGGCATCCATCGGCGCAACCCAATAGAGAATTTCGGGCTCCGTTTGTTTGTCTTCGGCGTAGACCGGTACAAGATCCATGCCCATCGGTGATTTGCCCGGCTTATCGCGTCGGTAATTGGCATCCATTGGCGCGACCCAATATAAGATTTCAGGCTCCGATGAAGCCGTTTCCGGAGATATAAAATGACTGATTTGTTGGCTGTTTGCGGCAATAAAACCAACCACTAAACCAAGGATTAAAACTAATAAATAACGCATAATTATTTCCTATTAGAGTGCTTGAAAATAACGGATTTTAGAAAGGCTTTTAAGACCGTCGAAATATAACTGCTGATATTCTAAAATGAGGTTCTGCTGATGAATGTAAGCCTCAATAACCTCTTTAAACGTACGTGTATTCGACTGGTAGCTTTGCTCTAACAACTCCGCATGCAGTTTTGCCTGTTTAAGTAAACTACTCTGATAACGCGCCTGGCGGGCTTTAATTTGTCGATAATTAACAATTTCAGTCGCCAGTTGGGCATTAAGCTGACGCAGTAACAAACGATGCTCTGCTTGTTTCTGTCCTTTGGTCTGCTGGGCTGATATCAGCCTTTGGTCCTGACGTTTATCGGTAAAAAGAGGAATATCCATGGTAATAAAGCCACTCAACAAATTCGCCCTCGACTGGCCCGTATCTGAGTCACGAAAGCGATATCCGTAACCAACCTCGACCTTAAAACTGGGTTTATAACTCTGCTTGGCAAGATCGATTCCGTTATCTGCCACCACAATGTTTTGTGCTAACAGCTTGGCTTTTGGATGCTGACTAAGTAGGGCGTAATAGTTAGCGTGCTCTGCGGACACATCTATCAAGTTGCGTGTTTCCTGCCATTGTGGTATATCATCCGGCAAATCGTCATAGGCATATTGACCAATCCATTCGCTTAATAGGCTGCGCTGATTAGCTGACATCTGCATTAATCCGGCAATTTTGTCATCGAATTTATTGAGCTCTATTTCAGCTGCCAGAAGATCTTCATTCTCAACCATCCCAAGTGAAAATTGTGCTTCCAAATCACGATAAAAACTGGAAAATAACTGCTTATTTTCTTTGACGATATTTAATGATTTTTCCACAAAGAGAATATTCAACCACAACTGACGAACACTTCTTTTGACGATTAACTGTCGATCTAAACCTTTAAATACAGCAAGCTGTGATCTCTCATTGAAGCCTTTTTGACTGAGTCCGCGAGTATCCCCTCGACTGAACTGTTGCGATAAACCAACAGATAATTGAGTCATTGGATCTTCATCAAACTTAAAACTATCCGTCGGCATATTAGCCGCCCCCAGCTTGATCATCGGATCGGCAAGCGTGGCCGATGCGACCCCTTGAGCCATAAGAGCCTCCTGTTGTGACTGGTATACCTGCTGAGCCGGATCCTGCTTGACAGCAATCTGCTCGGCATCATTAAGGCTGATAGTTTCAGCCTGTAGTTTGAAACTAAATAAAAGTGTTAAGCCAAGCAGTCCACATATACCGCGAGGATGCTTAACGGATAAAAAAGATCGGGTGATTTTCATAACCACTTCCTTTATTCACACTTCTGTTTAGGAATCGTTACAAAATAATTTTGCAGCTAATCCTTAGGCAATTGTGCTTATCGAAAGCGCAACATTGCTTGTAAATACAGAAGTTAGAGATTAATAAATTAATTTTTTTGCTTACTTCTTACTTGTTAGTAACAAAGCTGCAAATCAGCATTGCTATAACTAGCGGTATACAGAAAATTAACTTAGAAAAGGAGGTCGATATAAGGATTCGGGGAAGTAATAAGGGGCGCCAGAAGTTCCACGCTGATAACTGAGCAGCAACATAGATTGATTAACTGAATGCGTATGCTCAATAAAGTGAAGGACAGAGACTACGGTCATCATGTCGCAATTATTTGGGCAGTCCATACCTTCTGACATGCCATCATTCGTACATTCGGTCTTATTCATGCCTTTATGTGTGCTATGTTTCATCATTGGCATTGGGCAATTCACCATAGAAACTATGTCATCATTTAATACAGGAGCAAATGCCGACACTTTCTGAATGAAAGTAATCAGTATTGTTAGCATCAATATTAAGGTGATAAGTCGCTTCATATTTAAACCGATAAGTGAATTAATAGCTAAATAATAGACTATCCCCTAGGGGGAAGGTCAAGTTTTTAATCTCTTTTTATGGTTGTGCACACACGGCAAGATCATTATAAATTGAACTTTTTTCTCAACTAGCAATAAGTGCTGTTATATCTGGGGTTGAGGACTTTAGCCATCTAAAACTTGATTGGCTGCGTAAATATCGTCCCTTTGAGTCAGGTATACCTAAGCATGATACGATTGCTCATGTCATTTGCAGGTTAAAAGCACAAGAGATTGAGTCTGCATTTCAATCTTGGATATCCTCTCTTATTAAAACAACGAGTTGTGATGTCATAGTAATTGATGGAAAAACAGCAATTCCAGAACTATTAGCGATACAGGATATTGAAAAAAACATTATTACGCTAGATGCCATGAGCAGCCAGCAAAAAATAGCAGAGCAAATTATCAAACAAAATGCGGATTATATCCTTGCTTTAAAAGGTAAACACTCTGGTATGCAAGCTGAATTTGAAGCCTGGTGGCATAAGGTTCAAAGAGAAGGAGTATCAAAATAAAACTACTCTGAATATATTGAAACAAACGATGGGCATGGTCGAATAGAAACAATAACTTGCAAGCAATTGTTACTTGATAAAAGCTGGTTAGATAAAGAGTATACTTGGTCTGGCTTAAACAGCATTATCAAAGTTACCTCTGAGGTTCACGAAAAATCAACAGTTGTGGATACGAGTGAGACCCGTTGGTATATCACATCATTAGATTTGAATGCAGAGCAAGCTCTTAATGCAGTTCGTAGCCACTGGCAGGTAGAAAGTATGCACTGGATACTTGATATGACATTCAGAGAAGATGAATATCGTATACGTAAAAAACAGGGACCATTAGCTTTTAACGTGAGGAGAAAAATTGCAAGGGCACTGCTTAAACAAGATATAAGTAAAACGGCAAGTATGGCCCGTAAAAAAAGATGGCTACACTGGATGACGACTATCGTTCACCCCTTTTGGAGTCAGGGGTTAAAATATGCTAACCGTGAACTTATAATTGTATTATGTCAACTTATGGTTGTAGCGACACTAGACTTTGTAATAAAAAAACAAAATACAATTTTATGTCACACTACACTTTAAATTTGTCAATGTATGATTGCATTATGACAAAGTATGGTTGCAGCAACACTTATAAATTTATATTAATAAATCCCCCCTACTCCTTCTGAGGAATTGCTTGGCGCACATAAACATCAAATCTGTTTTTCTTTGTCTTAATGCTCATGGTTGGTTTTTTATCATTGAGAAATGGCGCATAGTCTGGGCGCTTAACCACCACACGATAACGTGCGGCCTTTAAGGCAACATCTAATAAATCATCGGCGTCAAGATCGGCACCAACAACGCCTTGAAAAACACGCATTTCTTTTTTAACTAATGCCGATTTCTTTTTGTGTGGAAACATTGGATCTAAATAAACGACATCGGTTTCATTATTTTTTAAAAACTCATAACCGCTGCCAAATTGGAATTTCATGCGTTGCTGCATCCACTCCCCGATTTCAAAATCCATATAAGCGCGCTCTAGCCCATCTTCAAGCAATGCTGCAGCAACAGGAGAGCGTTCGACTAATGTCACGTTACAACCTAGTGATGCTAGCACAAAAGCATCTCTACCGAGCCCTGCTGTCGCATCAATAACATCGATCTGGATACTCCCTGGTTTTAATCCAACTGCTTTGGCAATAGATTGACCTTTACCACCACCGAATTTACGGCGATGTGCGACGGCGCCCGAAGCAAAATCGACAAACACTAATCCTTGCTGTGGGTCATCAACCTGTTCTAACGCAAGGTATTCAGGTAATAATCGCAATTGAAAAGTATCACTATGAGTGCCGACGAATCCCCATTTTTCACGTAAACGGTTTGCTTTTTCACGCAATACACTGTCATTACAAATTAAAGGTATATCCATCCAGTTTGTTCTCCGCTAAAAACAAAAAAGCCAGTCAATGACCGGCTTTTTATCATACATCTAAAATCAATTATAGAGGCGTAACGATATAAAGTAGATCACCACTTGATACCTGTTGACCATTCGTATGAATAATACGTTCAACACGGAATTTCGTTTCTGGATCGTACAATACGGCATCTTGTCGGTTGAAGCTTGATAATGTAATCGGTGAGAACATTTTCATTGCTTCCATCAGACCAACGGTTTGCTCAACATTAACAATATCACCTTCGTGAACGAAATCAGGTTCAGAAGGAGAAGAAGCACGATAGAAAATACCAGCACTTTGAGCAAGTACTTTCAGTTCGTTACTACCGTCAACTTGAATTGAAACATTACTACTACCAGCAGAGGCAGATGCTTCCATTTCATCGATCATCGCTTGCTGATCAAGTTTAGCCATAAACTTAGGTAGATAAGTTGTATCGTAATTACCACCTAAGAATGTGTCATCTTTTAAGATACGTTTCAATAGTGGAATATTAGTTGCGATTCCTTTAATGACGACGTTATCTAAGAAGTCTAACAATTTAGCGACGGTGTCATTACGATCTTCACCATGGCAAATAAACTGTGCAACCAAGCTATCGTAGTAAGGTGATACTTCTTTTCCTTCGGCAATCATTGACATAACTTCAACGTTATCTTGCTCTGGAATCACACACTCAACCACTTTACCTGGGTAAGGTACAAGCTGCATTACACCGTGGTTATCAAGTGCCGCTTTTTCAGCCGTCACACGAACTTCAATCGCATAACCTTTTTTCTTCGGCTCGTAATCCGCAATACTTTCACCTGAAGCGATTTTGTATTGTGCACTTACGATATCGATGCATGACGTTGCTTCGGTAACAGGATGCTCTACCTGTAGACGTGTGTTCATTTCCATAAAGTAGATTGCGTTTTCATCTAGGTCATAAATAAACTCAACGGTACCTGCGCCCATGTAATCCACAGCATCAGCCAATGCTTCTGTATGTTTCAATGCTAATGCTTCTAGTTCAGCAGGTAACATCGTTGATGCAGACTCTTCGACTACTTTTTGATTATTACGTTGTACAGAACAATCACGAATACCCAACACTTTGGTATTACAATGTTTATCACGTAATAATTGCACTTCAATATGACGTAATGATGTGATGTATTTCTCTAGGTATAAATCGCCGTTACCGAATGCACCACGCGCTTCCGCAGAAACTTGGTTAAAGCCGGCGAACATATCTTCCGCTTTTTCGATAACTAAGATACCTTTACCGCCACCACCATTTACCGCTTTAAGCAGTACTGGGTAGCCAATTTCATTTGCGATATCCAGCGCTTGTTCCGCACCACTTAAAATACCGTGGCTGCCTGGTACCACTGGCACGCCATTATCTTGTGCAGTTTTGATTGCGTTAGACTTATTACCCATAGTCAACATACTGGTCATACTTGGACCAACAAAGTTGATGTTATGGCTAACACATAAATCGGCAAAGTTCGGGCTTTCAGATAAGAAACCAATCCCCGGATGTAGCGCATCGACCTCTTCGTATTCTGCAACTTTTAATACCGAACTTGCATTCAAGTAACTTTCGTCAGAGGTGTTACCCCCTAAACAAACCAATTTATCGCCTTTGCCTAGCATATCTGCAGGAACAGAGGTCATATCTGGGTCAGAAGCCACTAATACGACATTGATATTGTTATCCTGTGCTTTACGAATCAATTTAACCGCCGTACAGCCACGTGCATGCACTAAGACTTTCTTAACTGGCGTCATTAACTCACGCGGATCCGCTTGAGAATATTCTTCACCATCAATATCACAAACAGGTACAAAACCATCTAATGCACGTTGAATAGTTTGCTCAACGGTCATTGTTGGCATTGGCATATTTTCATCGATATCACGTAGTTTATCGTTAATATCATCGGAGAATGGGTTAATAACCAATCCGTCCATTGCGTTTGGTACGCGAGATAAGTAGTTCGATAATGTCGACGTTGATGGTAAGTATGCAGGTACAACCATTTGTCCAGCGAACGGCATGTTCGTACCAGAGAAATAGTAAGTTTGTGCTAATGGGTGAGTAACAAAACTCGCTTGTGCACCACCCGTACAGTCACCGTAACCAAACATTAATACAGGTAAGTCATTATCACGAATAAAACGTGTAATACGATCATTAACCACAGCCATTGAGAATAATGCAGCAGCACCTTCTTTAGTTTGCATACCGCCTGAACTAATAAATGCAACAACCGGTAAATGTTGTTTTGCACATTTAACAAGTAGCGCACAGAATTTTTCTGCACTGGCCATATCAAATGCACCGGCTTGGAAGGATAAATTAGAGACAGCAACACCAACGCGTTGTTCTTCACCATTTTCTAATTTAAATTCACCAATACCTGTCACTAAACCACAAGGCTTGATTTTTTTATCCAATGCATCTTCAACAGATAAACGGAAACCAGGGAATTCCAATAGGTTAGCGGTCATCAAGTCGGCTCTAGATTCTTTAAAATTAGTAAAGAATTTACTTAAGATAGCTTGGTAGTCATTGTTACGTTTGTTTTTCTCTGCGCGCAACACACCTTGAATCAACAGATCTTGATAACCCATGGTTAAACGGTTCCAGAAGTCTTTACGACGACCGATACGCGCAGGGTTAATCGCACCATTATATTGAGATGCATCTTCACTACTGTTGTAGTAAGAAGGAATAATTTTTTCGAAAAGGTGAGTCAGAATAACGAATAAACTCGCATTCATTTGTGGCGCACCAATACTTTTCCACTCTTCTACTTTCGCTAGGATATCACCACGGTCACTTTGACTCGTAAAGTGATGTAACCAAGCGTTAAAGCTTTGTCGTAATTGCTCGTAATCATCATCGCTGACTTTACTTAATGCACCTTTTAATGAACTACGTACAAGTGAAGAAACAGATTCACGTGATAATTCTTTCGCTGTCATTGCCTCTTTTGCAATAGACGCCAAGTTACCCATTGTATTGTCATATAGCGTATTAAATACCAACATATGACGACAATGAAGTAGGAAACATTCACGTGTATCTTGATGACTAACCACATCGATAATTGTTAAATCGGTCAACTCAGGGAATGTATCCGTGATAGGCAGATTAATGTCATCTTCAAGATGTTCAATTAATGCTCGGAAGTTATTTTCAGCGCTGGTTTTCCAACGGTTATATAACGACCACGTTAAGTTAATCATTAACTCGCTACGAGCGTTATTATAGTTTTCTTCCGGCTCACCAAGAATTAATTTAGTAAACATATTACGCTCAACGCTTTTATCTTCGCGTTTAGCTAGGAATGATTTCCAGTTTTTATTTAACTTATCATCATAGATAAGTTTGTCTGGATTATTTAACCAGTTAATAAATACCTGTTTACGATCTTCTTCAATACGCGCTTTTAAATCACCTTCTGGCACAGTCAGTTTAGATAAACGGCCGTACTCACCAGAGTAAATCGCCTTGATACGTGAACGTAGCGTTAGGTAACGCATGTAACGGTATGTTAAACCAAAAGCATTATTATGCACGGTTGGGTTTTTAGCCAAGAGCAATGCATTTTCAGATGCATTTTCAATCGCTTGAAGTTTTCTAGATGGCTCTAAGTAACGCGCTAAGCTGCGGTTGTAATGTTCCATAATATCAGGGGTATTATGAACAAACTCAACAGATTTCTCTTCAATTGAAAGGATACTCGAGATAATCGCTTTTTGAAGATTGTGTTGACGCTCATCTTGGTCAACTGGTGAATAATCAACGATACCATCGATACAGCCTGATTCGTACAATTCTTCAGGTGAAACACCAACCGATTGCGCACATTCCTGCCATGACAGGTTGTATTTACGCGCAATGCTTTGTAAACCTTTAGGTTGGATAGTGTTAAAGATACCATCACGCACTGATAATAAAATATTCGCCGTTGCAAGCGGAATAGCCCCCCCCGAGTAACCAACACCAACAACAATACCAACGGTCGGTACATCGACATTGGCACTTTCAGTGATCATTTGTGAAATACTATGAGCTTGGTTTTGGCTATTCGCTTCTTCGCCCGCATCTGCCCCAGGGGTGTCAATTAAGAACACGATAGGTAATGACAAATCAGCAAACTTACGAATCGCTTTACTCGCCTCTAAATGATGTTCTGGCATCCACGCGCCGTTATTTGAACTACGCTCCTGCGCAATAATACCTACGCGACGAGTGTAATCTCCAAAATCGAGTTCCATCTCAACACTATAGAAAGCACCATTCAATTTTTCAGTAATGATTTTGCCATTGAAGCCAGCAATAATAGCTTTCGCACCGGGACGTTTATTATCTTCAGCCGGTTGTACCGTTCGCGCAATGTAAGCATCGACATCTAATTTTTTGATCGTTGCTAAATTTGATTGAATTTGTTGACTATCAATCAGACCTTCTAAATGATCAGTCGTTGACGGTAATGAATCATCCGGAAATAGAGAAAAATCTTTTGCGATATGCTCTGCATGAAGAAATAAAGGATCAGCAATATTATTAGCCTCAAACGGAGAAATAGGTTTTCCTGGCATACAATACCCTTAAAAATAAGTGTTAAAAAAAATAAATGACATAATTTACAACTTATTAACCTATGATTCCACTAATCATTAATAAGGTGTAAACAGATCATAATGTAATAACTTGTATTCTGCGAGATTTGCACTGTATTTTGTGCAAATATCAAACAAAGCGACAGTTTTTAGTTCATATTTCCCTAAATCAATATCGCTTTGCTATATAACCGAATTACCCGAGGTCTTTTTCAGATAATGCTAATGTATGTAATAACCTTTCAGTGACAATTTATTACCGCCGTAAAACATGTCGGTACTACCATCTGAAAATTTTCAATGCAGATTTTACTCTGTTTTGTATACGAGTGCGAATTAAGCCCCAATTAGCCTAGATCCGGCATCTAAATAACATTGAAATAAAGGCCATAAAAAAATCAGTGTGCGATAATAGTCAAATTTTGTACTAATTTACAGTATTAATTGGGATCTATTCTCAAAGAGTAGAAGAAAGCAGCGCGCTACTTTAATTTATTGGCGTATAGAATCAGGACAAAGCGTCAAGTCCCCCATAAATAGCAGCGAAGCACATTATAACAATGTACGCCCCTAACCTACAACTCCCCCCACTCTTAGCAGCTCAACACTCGAAACTAACTGCCTTTAGCGACAACTATCGACGCCCTTCGTAGCTCAACACTCGAAGCTCACTGCCTTTACCGGCAACTATCGATGCTCTTCGTAGCTCAAGATCCGAAGCTCGCAGCTCTTACCTACAAATCACCCACTCTTAGCAGCGCAATACTCAAAGCTCGCAACCTTTACCGACAAATATCGCCCCCCTTCGTAGCGCAAGACCCGAAGCTCGCAGCTCTTACCTACAAATCCCCCACTCTTAGCAGCGCAATACTCAAAGCTCACTACCTTTACCAACAACTATTTACGCCCTTCGTAGCTCAACACTCGAAGCTCGCCACTTTATAGCACCTAAATAGCTTATAAGTGAAAGCTCCCCTCTTTCCTTTGTCTTACTTATTACAAAACACCTCATTTTTGTGTGCTTAAAGGCGACCTACAAAACACCCTACACAACAAAAATACAATATTAACCAATTAATTCAATATGTTAGTTAAAAATGTGATCTTGGTACAAGTACTGCAACTACTAAATCGTAACAACAACTTAATCAATTTATATCAAACACAAGCAGGAGAAGAAATTATGGCTATTCGTCAATGTGCAATTTACGGTAAAGGTGGTATCGGTAAATCCACAACTACACAAAATCTAGTGGCAGCTCTTGCTGAAGCTGGTAAAAAAGTAATGATTATCGGTTGTGACCCTAAAGCGGATTCAACACGTTTAATCCTTCATACAAAAATGCAAAACACAATCATGGAAATGGCTGCTGAAGCAGGTACGGTTGAAGACATCGAATTAGAAGATGTACTACTAACTGGTTACGGCGATGTGAAATGTGTTGAATCAGGTGGTCCAGAGCCAGGTGTTGGTTGTGCCGGTCGTGGTGTAATCACAGCAATCAACTTCCTAGAAGAAGAAGGCGCATACGAAGAAGATTTAGACTTCGTATTCTACGACGTACTTGGTGACGTTGTATGTGGTGGTTTCGCGATGCCTATACGTGAAAACAAAGCACAAGAAATCTACATCGTATGTTCTGGTGAAATGATGGCGATGTACGCAGCAAACAATATCTCTAAAGGTATTTGTAAATATGCTAAATCAGGTTCAGTACGTTTAGCTGGTCTTATCTGTAACTCTCGTAACACTGCTCGTGAAGATGAATTAATCATGGAACTTGCATCACAGCTTGGTACACAAATGATTCACTTCGTACCACGTGACAACATTGTACAACGTGCTGAAATTCGTCGTATGACAGTTATCGAGTATGACCCAACTTGTACACAAGCTGATGAATACCGTGCACTTGCAAACAAAATCATCAACAACGAACTATTTGTTGTTCCTACGCCAGTAACAATGGATGAACTTGAAGATCTTCTTATGAACTTTGGTCTAATGGATGAAGAAGACGAAACAATCATCGGTAAAACGGCACAAGAACTTAAAGACGAAGTTGCATAACTAAGGGGCCTCTTATGACTAACATTAAAGAGCAAAATGAAAAATTAATAGAGGACGTGCTTGAGGTTTATCCCGCTACAACAAAAGCTGAGCGTGCTAAACATTTAGGTACAAGTGACGCAAGTAGCTGTAGTAGCTGCATCACCTCAAACCGTAAATCTCAACCAGGTGTTATGACTGCCCGTGGCTGTGCGTACGCTGGCTCTAAAGGGGTTGTTTTTGGTCCAATCAAAGATGCAATCCATGTTAGCCATGGTCCTGTAGGTTGTGGTCAATATTCAACGGGTGGTCGTCGTAACTATTACACCGGTAAAACAGGGGTAGATTCGTTCTCGAATATTAACTTTACCTCTGATTTCCAAGAAAAAGACATTGTCTTTGGTGGTGACAAAAAATTATCCATCATTATGGAAGAGCTTGAAGTACTTTTCCCACTTAATAAAGGTATTTCAATTCAATCGGAATGTCCGGTTGGCTTAATTGGTGATGATATTGAAGCCGTTGCCAAGGAAACCCAAGCAAAAATCGGCAAACCAGTTGTACCAGTACGTTGTGAAGGTTTCCGTGGTGTTTCTCAATCACTCGGTCACCATATTGCGAACGATGCAATCCGTGACAAGCTAATTGATAACCTTGAAAACGACGATACCTTCGAAGGCACGCCTTACGATGTCGCATTAATCGGTGATTACAATATAGGTGGTGATGCATGGTCAACACGTTTATTACTTGAAGAAATTGGTCTTCGTGTTATTTCACAATGGTCTGGTGACGGTACTTTTGCTGAAATGGAATTGAACTCAAAGGCGAAACTTAACCTAGTACATTGTTACCGTAGCGTTAACTACATCGCACGTCATATGGAAGAAAAATACAAGATTCCATGGTTAGAGTTTAACTTCTTTGGTCCAACAAAAATTGAAGCCTCTTTGACTGAAATCGCATCGAAATTCGATGAAACGATTCAAGAAAAAGCAAAAACAGTAATTGCTGGATACAAAGCACAATGGCAAGCCGTTGTTGATAAATACAAACCACGCCTAGAAGGTAAACGCGTCATGCTTTACGTCGGTGGTCTTCGCCCTCGTCATGTCATTGGTGCCTATGAAGATTTAGGTATGGAAGTTGTCGGTACTGGTTACGAATTTGGTCATAACGATGATTATGATCGTACATTACCAGATGTAAAAGACTCAACACTCCTTTATGACGATGTGACGGGTTACGAGTTTGAAGAATTTGTAAAAGCACTTAAACCTGACCTAGTAGGTTCTGGTATTAAGGAAAAATACATATTCCAAAAAATGGGTATTCCATTCCGTCAAATGCATAGCTGGGATTATTCAGGTCCTTACCACGGTTACGATGGCTTTAGCATCTTTGCCCGTGATATGGATATGACATTGAACAATCCTTGTTGGAAGAGCACTACACCACCTTGGTTAGTAAAACCTGAAGATGATGAAGAACTCAAAAAAACAGCATAAGCCAAGTTAATAATTATGTGATAGCAACGCCCTTGTTATCACAACCAAACATGATCATTACCTGACTGTTCACAAAGAGCGGATACAGGAGGAGAAAAGATATGAGTCAAACAATAGATAAAATCAAACCTGGATATCCGTTATTTACGCAACCGGAATATCAGGAGATGATGGCAAACAAACGTGCTGTCTCTGAATCTGCACATAGCGATGAAAAAGTTGAAGAAGTTTTTCAATGGACAACCACTGAAGAATACAAAGAATTAAACTTTGCGCGTAAAGCACTCACCGTTAACCCTGCAAAAGCATGTCAACCATTAGGTGCTGTACTTTGTGCACTCGGTTTTGATAAAGCATTACCTTACGTACATGGTTCACAGGGTTGTGTTGCCTACTTCCGTAGTTACTTTAACCGTCACTTTAAAGAGCCTATTGCTTGTGTATCTGACTCAATGACGGAAGATGCAGCAGTATTCGGTGGTAATAAAAATATGGATGCGGGTTTAGCCAACGCCTACGCATTATATAAACCAGAAATCGTAGCAGTCTCAACAACCTGTATGGCCGAAGTTATTGGTGATGACTTAAGTGCATTCATTGGTAATGCTAAAAAAGAAGGTCATTTACCAGAAGAAGTACCAACCCCCTTCGCACATACGCCAAGTTTCGTGGGTAGCCACATTACGGGGTGGGATGGCATGTTCGATGGATTCTGTAATAACTTCACACGTCAAAGCATGGAAGACAAAGTGGTTGGCAGTAATAAAAAAATCAACCTTGTCACTGGTTTTGAAACCTACCTTGGTAACTACCGCGTTATGCACCGCATGATGAAAGAAATGGGTATTCCATATAGCTTATTATCTGATCCTTCAGAAGTACTTGATACGCCTGCAGACGGTAAATACCGCATGTACGATGGTGGTACAACCCAGGAAGAAATGAAAGATGCACCGAATGCAATTGATACACTTTTACTACAACCTTGGAGCTTAATCAAAACCAAGAAAACGGTTAAAAACCTTTGGAAACAACCTGCAAGTGCAATCAAAATCCCAATGGGCTTAGAAGGCACCGATGAATTCCTAATGAAATTAAGCGAATTAACCGGTACACCAATTGCTGATTCACTAACTAAAGAACGTGGTCGTTTAGTTGACATGATGACCGATAGCCACACTTGGTTACACGGTAAACAGTTCGGTATTTACGGCGACCCAGATTACCTACTAGGCATGGTGAGCTTTCTATTAGAATTGGGTTGTGAACCAACGACGATTCTATGTCATAACGGTACCAAAAAATGGGGTAAAGCAATGCAAAAACTGCTTGATTCAAGCCCTTATGGTGCAGGCTGTGAAATACACATCGGTAAAGATCTATGGCACTTCCGTTCATTAATGTTCACTAACAAACCTGACTTTATGATTGGAAACTCACACGGTAAATTTATCGAACGTGACACACTAGCAAAAGGTCCAGAGCACAAAGTACCACTTATTCGCATCGGTTTCCCAATCACAGACCGTCATCATATGCACCGTCAAACAACTTGGGGCTATGAAGGCGCAATGCAAATATTAACAACATTAGTTAATGAAGTATTAGCGAAACTAGACGAAGAAACGGGTGAATATGGTAAAACTGACTTTGGTTACGACTTAGTTAGATAAATACAAATTGTGATTAATTAATTGCAATGATTAAGTGAAACATCCTGCTTGAAGAACCAGGATGTTTCGCTATTTCTAGATTTAAAAGGGAGCATTTATGCCAAATATTATGATAAGAGAACAAGATGGGATCCTTACCGGGTATATTGCAAAAAAGGATCTAGAAGCGGAAATCACATCACTTGAATTTACAGAGCCCGATAACTGGGGTGGTAAAATGGAATTAAGTAATGGCATGAGCTTTTACTTCGACCCAATGTCGGAACAACCAGAACTTCCTATCACCATTAGAATGCGTCGTGGTTAAGTGACCATTTAGGCCAATTGTATAAAATATGCAGGTTAAATTTTCACCAGGAAAAAAGGATTACTTTGAAATCAAAATTGCTGTCGAGGTTATACCAATTGTATTAAATATGTGATCTAAATTTTGCGCTGGAAAAAGGGTTTAGTTTGAGGCGAAAGTTGCCACTACCGAGAGATTAACAAGTGAATCCTCTAACGTGAGAATTAATATAAAGACATTAATTCTTTAATGGTTGTTCCCTTAACGAAACTTTCAACAAAGAAATAAACTATTTTAGCCAGCAAAATAGATCAGCTAATTATTACGATTGGTATTATTGCCCTTGGCAACATTTTTAAACCATAAATAAGCTATTTCAACCAGTAAAATAGAGCAGCTACTAATTACAATTGGTACAACGCACTATATTAAATTAGCAAGGAGAAAGGCATGACAACATTACCTCAATTACAAGTCGCATTTGCCACCACCGATGGCATCACCGTTGATGGACACTTCGGCTCCTGCGAGCAATTTTACATTTATCGTATTGATAGCGAAGAGTATGAAAGAATCGACGTTCGCAAGGCAGAAGCAGGAAGAGGCACCGATAAAAATGAATTTCGCGCTGAATTAATTAATGATTGCCAGTTAATGTTTTGCGCCTCCATTGGCGGCCCCGCTGCTGCACGCGTTATTCGTAACAATATCCACCCAATGAAATGTAAACCCGTTGGTGAAACATTTCCTACGATGACAGAGCAACTCGAATTACTTAAAGAACGCATGCAAAGCAAACAACTTCCACCTTGGTTAGCCAAATTAACAGGACAACCGGATCAACTTAGTGGCCGCTTTGAAACCTTATAATACGGTCATAAGTAACATACCACCCACATTAAATAATCATTCCCGCATTGCTTGCGGGAAACGCCAAAGCAGAATGAAATCACCTCACTATATCGACTAAAGTCGACGCCCCAATAAACACAACACCAACATGCTTAAATGTATTAAAAACAAAACCATATCGACTAAAGTCGATGCCCCAATAAATACACGTAGGGTGTGCTATGCGCACCGCTTTCGATAAACAACAACTCCCTAACGAACGAAACACTGGGGCTTCGGCTTTAGCCGAACTACACCAAACCTTACATAGCCAACAACACAAATCCGAAGCCAAAAACAAAACCAACATCTTCCGTTAATAATATTGAATGTATTAAAAAGCAAACCATATCGACTAAAGTCGACGCCCCAATAAACATAACCAACATACTTAAATGCGTTAAAAACCAAACCTCGTAGCTCGAAACCCGAAGCTCCTAAACTGACCGCTTAAAACTGATAGCTATTAAAAACGCCTTTGTTGTGTTGTATCTCAACCATTGTTACAAAGACAACACTTAGCAATCATTTAATATCAACAACTTAAAGCAGGCACAACAGTTGCAACCAACCATTAAACAGTATGACTAATTGGAGTAACTATGCGTCAATCACAGATAAAAGAGCTACAGGACGAACCTGCCTGCAGTCATAATAAGAAATCAAAATCTGGTTGTACTCCAGCGAAACCCGGTGCAACGGCCGGAGGTTGCTGCTTTGATGGAGCACAAATCACACTCCTACCAATTACCGACGTCGCCCATATTGTGCACGGCCCCGTCAGCTGTGCCGGCAGCTCCTGGGACAAACGTGGCTCACAAAGCTCTGGCCCTGCCCTATATCGATTAGGCTTTACGACCGATCTTAACGAACAAGATGTGATTATGGGTCGCGGTGAAAAACGTCTCTATCATTCAATATTACAGGTTGTGAAAAAACATTATCCCAGTGCCGTATTTATCTACAATACCTGTGTGCCGGCCATGGAAGGTGACGATATTGAAGCCGTTTGTCGCATGGCACAACTCAAGGTCGATGTGCCCGTTATTGCTATCGACGCAGCAGGATTCTATGGTAATAAAAACCTCGGTAACCGTATCGCCGGGCAAATGATGGTAGATAAAGTTATCGGCACAGCTAATCCTGCACCGAAGCCCTATTTTGCCGATGGTGTTGTTCATGACATTGCACTTGTGGGTGAATACAACATTGCAGGTGAGTTATGGCATATTCTTCCACTCCTCGATAAATTAGGGTTACGCGTCCTTGCCAACCTATCGGGCGACTGTCGTTTCAAAGAACTACAAACCATGCACCATGCTGAAGTCGTTATGTTGGTGTGCTCGCGTGCACAGGTAAATGTCACCCGCAGATTAGAAGAAAAATATCAAATCCCTTGGTTTGAAGGCAGCTTTTACGGTATTCGCGATATCTGCACAGCACTGCGTGAGTTCGCCCGATTAATCAACGATCCCGATCTCACACATCGTACTGAAAACCTTATTGAAGAAGAAGTTGCACAACTCCATGAAACGCTTGCCCCCTACCGTGAAAAACTCAAGGGTAAAAAAGCACTGCTATATACCGGTGGGGTTAAGTCCTGGTCGATTGTCTCGGCATTACAAGACCTCGGCATGGAAGTGATCGCCAGCGGAACGCGTAAAAGTACCGAAGAAGACAAAGCCAGAATCCGTGAATTAATGGGTGAAAATGCCCTATTACTCGATGAAACCAGCCCACGTAATCTACTTGATGTCGCTTACCAATATAAAGCCGATGTGATGATTGCGGGTGGTCGAAATATGTACACCGCCTATAAAGCGCGTATGCCCTTTGTTGAAGTCAACCAAGAACGTGAGCATGCATTTGCTGGATTCGAAGGCATGGTAACCCTTGCCGAGCAACTTTGCCTTACACTTGAAAATCCCGTTTGGCAGCAAACCAGTAAAGCAGCACCTTGGTTATAAACCGCACTTATTTTGTCTTTGAAAGGACAGCAAGGAACACACTATGGCACAAATAATACCGAATAAAAAACCATTGGCAGAGCAACCCTTAAAAGTCGGCCAACCGCTGGGTGCGACCTTGGCTTTCTTAGGAACAGAGCGCGCTATCCCGTTAATGCATGCCGCACAAGGATGTAGTGCATTTGCCAAGGTATTCCTCATTCAGCATTTTCATGAGCCGATCCCAATTCAATCTACGGCCATGGATCCAATCTCAACGGTAATGGGATCCGATGAAAATCTACGTCAAGCCTTCACCCATATCTGCCAGCAAAATCATCCTAAATTGATTGGATTATTAACCTCTGGATTGACCGAAGCACAGGGGGCGAATATTGTTCATTCGGTAAAAACCTTTCAAAAGGAAATGCCGAAATACAAAAACACCACCATCATTACCGTGAATACACCTGACTTTTATGGTTCATTGGAAAATGGCTACACCGCCGCCGTTGAAGCAATGATCGATCAACTCGTTCCAGATAAAGCCCCGAGCACGGTTCGTCGTAAACGCATCAATATCGTTGTCAGTCATATGCTTACACCCGGTGATGTCGAGCAGCTAAAAAGTTATGTAGAAGCCTTTGGATTAACCCCCATCGTTATTCCCGATTTAAGCCTTTCCCTCGATGGACACCTTGCTGAGCATGACTTCACCTCTCTTTCACAGGGCGGCACAACGGTTGATCAAATAAAAACCGCTGGACAAGCACTTGCAACAATCGTGGTCGGTCGTTCCCTAGAGCGCTGCGCTAACATGCTCGCGCAACGTACTCATATTCAGACCGAAACCTTTCCACATTTACACACACTGGAAGAATCTGATCGTCTGATCATGTTATTAAAACAACTCAGTGGGCGTAAAATCCCAGCATCCATAGAACGGGCGCGCGGGCAACTCTGCGATGCGTTAATCGATACCCACCCTCAACTGGGTGGAAAAAAAGCCGGACTTGCCATGGAAGCGGACCATTTAACCGCCTTCACCGCTCTATTCGACACCATTAATGTTAAACCAGCGGTGTTAATTGCCCCTTCAAATCAACCGCAATTAGCGACTTTAAATGTCGATAAAGTCCACATTGGTGATTTACAAGATTTACAAGAACAAGCGATCCACGAAGGCGTCGATATTCTGCTGGCCAACTGTCATGCAAACCGCATTGCGAACATGATGGGAATTCCCCTTATGCGCGTTGGCATTCCGATTCACGATGAGTTTGGCTGCTTTGCAAAAAGTTATATCGGCTATCACGGCATACGTAACACCCTGTTTGAGTTAGCAAACTTATTACGTCACGAAGTACACAGTATTCCGGTTTATCACTCCCCTTTAAAACAAGACTTAAATGAGATTACACCTGAAGATTTAAGTCCGCTAAAAATGGAGGCGTAGCATGCAAACACAGGAACGACTCAATATCGCCTTTGCAACTAATAATCAAACAGACTTAAACCAACATTTTGGCAGTTGTGAACAATTCAGCATTTATAGTTTGTCGACCGCCGACAGCGAGCATCTAAAAAGTGTTGAGTTTATTGCCCAAGATGGCCACAACCAACAGAAAATTAATGATCGACTACAGGCCTTACAAAATTGCTTCGCAGTATATTGTCTGGCCTGTGGGAACCCAGTTCGCCAACAACTACTAGCCAATGGCGTACGTGTTGTTGTACATCCAAAGGACGAACCCATCGACGATTTAATCACTCACATTCAACGGAATTGGCCAGGGAAAATCGCCCTTCGTCAGCAACAACAAGCCAATAAAAAAGAAGACGCTCACTATTTTGCTAGTTTGGCGGATAGCGAGTGGGATATAGAAAGCTAATACCAAATGCATTAAAGATATGATCTTGCATTGCGCAGAAAAATTAACACTAGCAAAGCATGAGTTGCAGGAAGTCGTTGTTCTCCTTTCAAAACTCATCACGCAGGTAGGGGTAATTTTAACCAGCAAGGCTGAACACTTATTTGATGCGTTTGGTATAAACCAAAAATCAAAGGATTTAGTACATGAGGAGCCCCTTATGCTGAATGCTTTACTACATAAAATAAAGGAGAAACAACATGGCACAGGTAACGGGACTCACTAAATCAGGTGAAAGCTGGACCCCAACTTTTATTGAAGCATTAGACCAAGCGAGCTGTATTGGTTGTGGCCGTTGTTACAACGTGTGTACACGCGATGTATTTGCACCGGAAGAAATTGAAGTCGATGAAGATGACGAAGGTGATTACGATGATGATGTACGCATGGTCATGAGTATTGCTGACGCCGATAACTGTATTGGGTGTGGTGCCTGTGCACAGGCTTGTTCTAAGGGCTGCTTTGAACTCGCAACCATGGAAGCTTAGGATTATTGATAATCGCAGTGCGCTTTAATAAATCAAATAAAGCGCACTGCGACGTTAGCGTTAATAACCAATCGCCCTCTCATTCCGGCAGCGTGTTAGCCGGCACCTTCATTAAATACTACCGAATAAACCCTAAGAGCACGCACTCAATCGCCATTTACAATATCAAATATGGATAATAAGGAGATAACCATGGCTTTAACCGAAGAACAAAAACAAATTAAAAAAGAATTCGCTAAATACAAACGCAAAGTAATGGAGCTGGCAGGCACCATGCACGATATTGTGGAAGACACTATCTGGGTCGATTACGATAAATTAGCCGGACTTAGCAACGATATAGAAGTAGCGATGAAAGACGTCACTGAATTTAAAGCAAAACACACGTTCCTTCAGTAGTAGAACGTCGATGGCTCAATCACCGACCAAACAGTCGTATTTCCGCCGTAAATACGTCTGAGAGTAGGCTTTCTACATGATATAGGTTTTATAATACTTTTTATCTGATTGATTAAATGTTTAAAATTGGTATTGTTATCTCAATTATTAATAAATTAACAGTGTCAGTATTTCTACCGGAAATATGGAATCATTCGGGTTAGTGATACTGTTAGGCTTTTCTAAATAGGTAGTTATGATCAAACGAAGTTCCAAACAAGAGTTAGCCTTGATTAATCGAAGAAATCTAGGGTTAGATAGTGTATCTAAAAATGATCCAGGTTTTTCGTGCCAAGGAATGGTAGGTGAATTTATTGGTTTATACCTTCGTTGTGAAGTTTTTGCTACAAAATTACAGCACTATTACCAAACAGATAAGCAACCATCGCAGACTAAGTTGAATACGCAAAGTCTCTCGAAGTCACTTGAATATTTCAATTTGCACTTTAATTCAGAGTCTCTACTTTTAATTTATAAAGGGGGCTCAGGAAAGCGTGGAACTAAGAGTGCTAGACAGCTTAGAAATGGATATTTACATGAACTATCATCTGCGGATAAAAGTGAAATCGAACAACGACACTCTGAATATGTAAAATTAATGAAGACTTTTTTAGTTCTCAGACTGAAAACCTATAAGGCGATTAAAACATAACTAAAACAGTGGGTTAGGATTCACTACACATTATAACCCACTATTTTATTCCGCTTAGCCCGGCGTTGTGGCTGTAGAATAACTCGTTATTCACCAAATCATGAAAACTTTATACTTTTAACTTGTTGTTTTAATTGGAAATTAAATTTTTAATAGAGGCTGTTTTTTCTAAAAATCGAGAAATTCTACAGCCTCGTTATATTCCATATGGCTTCTGGCAAAGTATTAAGTCAACTTTAATTATTTAAGGATAACTGAATTATGGATTGGAAGAGTGCCCTCAAAGTCGCAGGACCATCAGCGATTGCTGCATGGATTTTTGTTGAACTGATTAAAAGCTATTTATCTACTTCTGAAATTTTCAAAACGAATATGTATTTAAATTTTACGCTTCTTATTATCATATTTTCTTTTTGCGTAATTATGGGGTGGTTATGGATACGTAGTAGTAATGAGAAAAATAAGATAGAACCAACAGATAAGAAGCTAGAAAAGAATGAAATTTGTGATAATAAAGTAGGTAATGATTTATCAGTTGGTAGTGTAGATACAATTATTGTCGACAACAAAATTTCTAAAAACAGGGTAAAAGGTTCTATAAGTATTGGTAGTAAATAATGAGTATACAAGACCAAAATATTTCTAATAATGAAATTAAAGATAATGATATCGGTGGAGACTTAAATATTGGTAGTACGGTGGTTAAACTGCCCTCATACAACATTTCAGTAGGAGCTGAGTCTCTTAAGGTATTAATAAATGAACATGAAAAATTAAAAGAAGAAAACCCTATTTATCTTTATGTTCTTGAAGAGCTCCAAAGTAAAATTACAGATAGCAAGTCTAGGCAAGTAATTGGACTAGAGAACAAATTAATCAAAGCAAATAAAGCTGCTTTTCTTGATGAGGCCCTTATATCTAGCCAGAAAGCTTCAAAAATGATTTTAAGGTTTCAGAACATAAAGTCATATCAAATTATATTCAATCATGTTTTAAGCCTTATTATAACAAGGTTTCGCTCAAATATAGTCCCTTTGATTAAAGATGATGTAGACGATTTAACTATTAAAACGATGATTAATACCGTTATTGTTGAGCCCTTAAATCAAGAGGTAAGCTTAGCTGGCGGCTATATTACTAGTGAGTTAATTGAAGGGATGTTGTATTTCCTTACAGAAAAGTGTCATGTGGAGTGGGTATAATGATTATTTATCATCCAGCTCACGATGTAAATCATTGTTCTTATCGGATATTGAATATCTTATATGGGGCGAATAATAATAAAGTACATTGTGACATGCTAAAAATTGTTAGTTTTTATTATGTGTACCCTCATCTATTAAAACGCATGGAAAGCTTTCCAAGACCATTAAACTATCAAGCAAAAAAAATTAGTAATATAAGTGATTCATTTGAGTTAACACCAAACCCAAGTAGTCTGTTTTTTGAAATGAATTCAACACACGAAGCGGCAATTTTTTCTTTGTATCAGAGATCTTTAATTAATATTGAACGCAATATTGTAACTCTCGAAAAACAAAACCTTCCAAATGAACTAATTAAGGAATTTAAAAAAGATAAATTTACAAAGAGTGATCTTTTTAAAATCCTTGTTGAGTGTTTGCCTAAAGTTAAATTGGATGGTGATAATGGACTTAAGGCTAAAAGTGGATTAATGGAATATAAATATGATTAGGTCAAATTTTTTTGTAGAGCGCCTAGTAATCATAAAGTCAAGAAGTAGTGTTTATGATGAAAAGTTTCACCAAGGAATAAATGTAATTAGGGGTGATCACTCTGTTGGAAAAACAACAATATTAGAACTTTTATTTTATGTTCTAGGCGGAGAAATTAAAGATAATCAATGGCTCTATCCTGCAGATCACTGTGATGAAATATATTGTCAGATTAATATTAATGGAACTTCCTTTACAATAAAAAGAGATATTGAAAAGGGTAAAATTCCCCCAATACGAATCCAAGATGGTTCTTATGATGTTACAAGTTTAGATAATCTAGGTTGGAAAAAATTTGGCCCTAGAAGAAGTGAATCTGGTGAACGAGTTTCTTTTTCACAACAATTTTTTGATTTGTTAGGCTGGGATAATCATAAGTCTGATGATTATGCCAATTTGACAATGCATCAAATTCTTAGATTCCTATATGTAGATCAAGAAACTGGATCTACAAAAATTTTTCGTGCAGAAGATAATCCTCGTGGTGATAGTGAAGGTATACGAACTGCAATTGCTGAATTTTTATTGGGCTTAGATAATCTTGACACGCATAAATTGAGACAACAACTTATTTTGGCAGAAAGAGAATTTGATAAGATAGCTGCTGATTTAAATGCAATGTATAAAGTATTAGGAAGTGATTCAGGTTTAACTCTTGATGTTTTAAATTCACAAGTAATAAATATTTCTGATGAGATTGTATCTTTACAGGATAAGGACGTTGACTTAAAAGCAACTACTGAAATTGAAGTCGATTCTGCATCTAATTACAAGGATCTAGAAAAGAAAGTCGACCTATTTAGCCGACAACTTCAGTCTTTAAATATTGAAATACAAGCAACAACTGGTGAAATAGTTGATTGTGAACTATTTGGAGACTCACTTGATTTTAGAAAAAAATCATTGCTAGAATCAAAATCTGCTTTTGATTGCATAGGTGCAATGAAGTACACGCACTGCCCTTCCTGCTTGGAAGAGATTAATTCTTCTAATGAGGATACTTGCCATTTATGTAATGCCCCAAATAAAACGTCTAATCATTCGAATAATTATATGCAAATTTTGACAGAGCTTGATTTTCAAATTAAAAGCAATGCTAAAGTTTTAGGTGATTACAAAAGCCATTTAGAAGGCCTGAAATCTGCACTTATAATTGCAGACTCTCACCTAAAGAATTCTCAAAGTGAGTTACAGTCAAGTTCAAAAACTGTAGATATAGAAACTCAGGGGTTGATTAAAAGATCAAAGAAGATTGGGTATTTAGAGTCTGAAATTAAAAATATTGAAAAAAAAATCAAAATAATCAGCGATTTAGATAAATATAAATCTAGGAAATCCGAGCTAAATAGCACAATTACAGATCTCCGTGAAAAAATTGTAGCTGCTGCCGCCTCTAGCAAAAACAGAAGAGATAAGGTTAACCTAGAAATCTGTGAAAATATGTTACCCATTCTTCACTCCGATTTACGAGATAATGGAAAGCCTTATGAAGAAGTTTTTGGGGCTGCGGAGAGTAATGATATTGAAATTGATTTTTCAAGAGATAGAACACTAATAGATGGAAGGGTGAAATTTTCAGGTAGCTCTAACTATATAAAAAAGAATGCTTTTTATCTTGCAGTTTTACTCGAGTCGTTATCAGACCCACTTTACAGACTACCAAGATTTTTAATGCTAGATGCCATTGAAAATGGTGGTATGAAAGCTTTTAGAAGTCACAATTTCCAACGTTCTATCGTAGAAATGTTCAAAGATAAAAAAGACTTTCAAATAATACTTTGTACTTCAATGGCTTTAGATGATTTAAATAATGATGAATATGGCGTAGGACCCTATTATGTTGGTAATGTAATTAATATTTAACATTGGCACATAATCAGGTAGCCGGAGGTATCTAACCTCCAGTCCCCACACCCCCCTGCATGCGGCTTCGCACAGGGCGGTTAATCTTTCTTATGAATAGTGAATGTTTATCCACGTTTCCCTTGATGACAGCAAACCTTGTCGCGCTAAAAACGCATTGCTGATCGCTTTATTTATTATAATCAGGAGCCCTTTCGTTTTTGAACTTCTACAAGATTCTTTGCTAGCGGCATACAAGGTCAGTCAAAATACTTTGACCCGCTTCAGTGGCGAAAGCATGCTTTCGATATTCCACTTACGCCCTCCAGACCAATCATCACGGGCAAGCCCTTGCCATTCGCTAGTTGTTAGCGTTTAATAATAAATATTTATTAAACGGTGATCTTCCTGCAGAGGACTTTCACCTCATCAGTTCATGCCCATACTATACTGGGCGTACACAAAACTAATTAAATCCGACGCAAAACACTCCGCTTTTTTGCACGGGTTATTAGAGCCTTATAACTAAAGTCAAGCTATGGAGTTTCAAATGAAGTATGGAATTATTATTTTTCTGAGTATTTGTTGTTTGCAAGTAAATGCAAAGGATATTGAAGCAACAACTACGGATGGAAAATCGGTTTTGTTGCATGAAGATGGTAAGTGGGAGTTCAATAAAAAAGTAGAAAAAACTAGTGCTTTCTCTTTTCGAAAAACTAACTGGGGAATGTCAAAATCTGAAGTTAAAGGGACAGAAGCAGGAAAAATATTAAGAGATGATGATGTGTTGGCTTATGAAGGAAACGTCGCTGGCCTAGAAACTTTAATTGCTTATATTTTTGTTGATAATAAACTAGTACGTGCCAAATACATTTTTACAGAGAAGCACTCAAATAAAACTGATTACATAAGTGATTATTCCTCAATTCAAAAAATATTGACCAAGAAGTATGGCGATCCTTCTGACGATAAAACTTATTGGAAGAATGATTTATATAAAGATGACTATCAAGATTGGGGAATGGCTTTAGCTGTCGGCCACTTATCTAAGTTTTCCAATTGGAAGGTTTCAGATACAGAAGTTTGGTTAAGTATTAATGGCGACAACTATCAAATCAATCATTCTGTTGAGTACTCTAGTGTTAAGTTAGCTGGTTTGGAGAGTGCAAAGTCAGAAGAAAAGGCTGCTGAGCAATTTTAGTTATAATCGGGTAGCCGGAGGTATCTAACCTCCAGCCCCCACCCCCCCCCTGCATGCGGCTCCGCACAGGGCGGTTCATCTTCCTTCATGAATAGTGAATATTGATCCACGTTTCCCTTGATGACAGCAAACCTTGTCGCACTAAAAACGCATTACTGATTGCATTATTTATTACAATCAGGATCCCTTTCGTTTTTAAACTTCTACAAGGCTCTTTGCTAGCGGCATACAGGATCAGTCAAAATACTTTGATCCAGTTCAGTGGCGAAAGCATGCTTTCGATATTCCACTTACGCCCTCCAAACCAATCATCACGGACAAGCCCTTGCCATTCGCTAGTTGTTAGCGTTTAATAATAAATATTTATTAAACGGTAATCTTCCTACAGAGGACTTTCATCTCATAAGTTCCTGCCCATACTGGGCGTACACAAGTTGCTCCACGCGGAAAATTGCTCGTTACGCTCCCAATTTCCCAGTTGCGTATTCCGGTGAAGGTGAACACTGATTCCGGTTCAACGTGAACACCTGATCTTTCAGCGCATTGCCCGAGCTCTTTTTTACCCTAAGTGTTCACCATGGGTCAAGTTGTTTAGTTTTTTACGCATTGATTCTCCTCTCAATTTTAAGCGATGTGAGTTGTGCATGATCCGATCTAAAATGGCATCTGCCAGCGTATTGTCTCCTATCATTTCATACCACTGCTCTGTCGGTAACTGGCTGATAATGACCGTTGACGAAGAGCCGTGTCGATCATCCATTATTTCCATCAGATCATTACGCTGTGCTGCTTTCAACGGCTCTAATCCCCAGTCATCTAATATCAACAGCTCTGTCTTTGCTAAGGTTCTTAATAGCTTGCTATAAGTCCCATCTGCTTTCGATTGCGTTAACTCCAGCATCAAACGGGAGATCCGGTAATAGCGAGCACTGAAGCCGCTCATACAAGCCGAATGCCCTAACGCACAAGCAAGGTACGTTTTTCCACTACCGCATGGTCCGGTGAACAACAGGTTTTGTGCTTTTCTCAGCCAGTCACACTGTGCTAATGCAGCGATTTGAGACTGTTGAATTCCCCGTGGATGTTGGTAGTCAATATCTCTTAGATTGGCCGTAAGTTTGAATTTTGCTGCACGAAGGAGTCGTTGCTGTTTACGGTTGTCCCGCTCTAGCTTTTCACCCTCAATCAATAGGTGGATCCGTTCGTTAAAGGAGAGTCCTTCATAGGTACCAGGCTGTTCGGATTGAGTTTGTAATGCCTGTGCCATGCCGCTGAGTTTCAGTTGACGAAGTTGTAATAAAGTCTGGTCGATCATCATAATATTCCTTATTAGTGAAAGCATTTAGGACCACGAACATTCTCATGTTCCTGCGGTAGCGTTATAGTTGCCTCTGTTTTATCAAGTGGCAGCTTGTCTTGATTGCTGGTGAGGATGCTCTTGATGTTTTTAAGCTTCACAAGCGTCTTCTGATTAGCGATGGCACAGGCTTTATTCAGACGATCTGCTGGGTAGGTGCGTGTTAAATTAAGCAGACCTAAACACACTCGGTATGCCAGCTCAGGATGTTCTCTACTTTCAAGTTGCTCAGATACCCAAAGTAACACCTCCGGTCCAATATCCTTTGCCCAATTTTTAAGGCGGCCAGGCGTCCATTGCTGGTGCTTAGCATGCCTCTTCGGCATATGCCCTGGCTCAGTTGTTGTGCCGGGATAATGTTTTCTGACATGGCTGGCAAGCAGGTGTGTTTTGAAATAGATTTGCACCAGTTTATCGCCGGCATGCAACTCGACTTTTTCACCGACCAGATGATGTGGTACGGAGTACAGGTGCTGATCGTATTGAATATGATAATCGATGTTAATCTTAGCCATTTTAATATCGACGTATTGATAAGGATGAGCCGGTAGAGCATTAAGCAAGGGCTTGTCGAGCTGCTCAAACCATTGCAGGCGGTTGCCCGGTAACTGCTTAAATGGCTTTAAATTAACTTCCGTTAATAATGAGGCGATACACTGATTAAGCTCTGCTAAGGAGAAGAAGGTGTGGTGGCGTAATCGCGCTAAGATCCAACGTTCAATTATTTGCACACCGACTTCAGCTTTTGACTTATCCTTAGGTTTATAGGGCCTAGCAGGTACAACCGCGACACCATAATGCTCGGCAAGTTGCTGGTAGCTGGGATTTAACTCAGGCTCATAACGGCATGCCTTACTGACACCACTGCGCAGATTATCGGGCACGATCATGACGGGTGTACCACCGATAAACTCGAAGGTACGTACATGACTGGCTAGCCAGTCTGGCAGGCTTTGGCTCCATGTCGCTTCAGCGTAGGTGTAGTTTGATGCACCAAGGACGGCAACGAAGATCTGAGCGGATCTTACCTCTCCAGTTGTCGGTGAAACAACCGACATAGTTTGTCCTGCATAATCAACGAATAATTTATCACCCGCTTTATGTGTCTGGCGCATAGAGCGCTTTTGCTTTTTCGCCCAATTTAAATAGCGATCGCAGAACTGGGAATAACTTAAACAACGATTTGGATATTGCTGGCAGTACTCCTCCCATAACAGTAACTTAGTCACTCCCTTTGCTTTGAGCTCTTTATGTATCGCAGGCCAATCTGGTATTTGAAAACGGCTTGCTTTGCGAGTATCGGCTTTGGGGTAAAACAACTTGGCTAACTCGACATCATCCAGCTCAGCCGATAGCGGCCAGGATAACTTTAATTCTTTAGCTTTTGTAAGTAATTTTTGAATAGCACCAACACTTATTTTGGTACTGGTATTGATTTGGCGGACGCTGAGTTTTGCCTCATAACGCAGCCTTAAAACTTCTCTGATTTTACGCATTGTGATCCTCTTTGCAGCCATACCGGTTCCCTTTAGTAAAAAAAGAACCAATATGTCAGTTAAAGGGTTTAAAAATCAATGCGTTGAAAATGATTCTGGTTGATGGTGAACGGTGATTCCGGCATGGTGAACACTGATTCCGGAAATTTGGATAAAAGTGTTCATGTTGAAACCGGAATCAATGTTCACATTAAACCAGAATTAGTGTTCACGTTGGGCCGGAATAGCTGTTCACCTTGAGCCGGAATATGCACCAGTGAGCAAAGCATTATACTTTCTATCGCAGTATAGGTTTATACTAAGGATAATATGTTATAAAAAGGTGGCACTCATGAATAAAAAAGTAGAGGCTTATGGTGTTTTAGCTGTAAATAGGCCGAAAATTAAAGCAACTAAGAGCTTGGACTTAACTGGTGAATCTGGTAAGCAAATTGTGAAATCTGAAACTAAATTAGCTTTAAGAACACATAGGAAAACATTATCTAAATTGGCTCACATGTGATGGAAGTGATTTGCTTTCCATTTGAGAGAGTTGTTGAAATTAATACTTTTATTTTAGAGCGTGAACCTAGTATGGAAGGCGTTATAGACGTACCAAAATGACAAGGTGCTTTGGGTAGAATAGATAATGCGATTATTTACGATGGTTTAAATGATATATTCGAGATAGCGGCTAAATACACAGCAAGTATAGCAATAGCTCATGCATTACCTGACGCAAACAAACGAACAGGATTAGTTGTTGGGCTTGAATATTTGTCATTAAATGAATACGAATTAACTAGTGATAATGATTTAATGGCCGATGCTGTCAAAGATTTAGTAATAGGAAAAATTAACGAAAGTGATTTTGCTGACGTATTATATGCTCAATATGTTCAAGAAAACCCCATTGATACAAAAACATAATCGGGTAGCCAGAGGTATCTACCCCCAGCCCTGTATTTTCGAGGCTTGATAATATTTCGAGCCATTTATGGCGCCGTGATGTTTTTCTTATAGAGCGCGGTTCACATCCACACTTTTGTGTAAGATGCGGACAATAAGTATCGTATTTTCTTTCTGTGCTTTGTAATAAATTACATCGTTAGCCTGAGGGTATTTACGATAACCTTCTCTAATATAATCGCAGTTAATTCCGATTTCGGGATCATCTGCTAATAATTGAAATGAGCGATCAAGTATTTTTAAATAACTATTTCGTTGTGCTTGGCCCCATGTAATCTGGGTGTATTTTGCTCTTTTTATTAAATCTGATTTTGCTTTAACTGATAACGCGAATTTATTCATCCGTTATTTTCTTTATCAAGTTCAGCAATTAATGAATCATAACTATATTCAACTGTGCCACTTTGTTCACCTTGAACGAGCATATTACGTAAGTTCTGTAGTTTAGTCTCTTCATTTTCTAATGCTCGCAAGCCTGCTCTAAGCACTTCACTTGCCGAACCGTAACGACCTGAAAGAAGTTGTTGATTTATAAATTGATCAAAATGATCACCTAAAGTAACACTTGTATTTTTAGCCATAATTCCCCCTTGTTCAGTTAATACCAATAACTATTAAATTATGGTATAAAAAAAGAACAAGGCAATTCAATCGGCCACATAACGACTGTCACAGTTTATTACGGCGTTAGCTCGACAAGAGGAATAACAACCCAATGAATGATCTATATACACAAGTGATTACGGTCTTTTTAGGTTTTTTTGCGATCATGAATCCTATCGCAAATACTGCAGCTTTTGCAGGGCTGGTCGGAGATAAAAGCAAAGCGGAGCAAATACAAATTGCAGCGAAAGCTTTGATTATTACATTTGTAGTGATTTTATCTTTTTCTTTACTTGGAAAGGCAATTTTTCACTTATTTGGTATAACCATTTCTGCTTTAAGAATAACCGGCGGCATTTTGGTGTTTCTTGTGGGATATCATATGCTTAATGGACATGGTTCTAAGTTACATTCTGCTGAAGAAAATGAAAGTGCTGATATAGCCGTATCGCCTCTAGCTGTACCTCTTCTTGCAGGTCCTGGCACTATTGCCACTGCAATGAATTATTCTTCGTCAGGAGAAATAACGGGCATATTAGTCACTATATCGGTGTTTGCAGTTTTATGTTTTATCACTTTCATCTGTTTTATTTTTAGCTCAAATATTCTGGCCGTAATAGGTAAAAGTGGCCTTAGTATTATCACTCGGCTAATGGGATTAATTCTTGCTGTCATCGGAACGCAAATGGTGATTATTGGCGTCACCGCTGTTGTCAAAGCCATGAGCTAATGGGTAGCCGGAGGCATCTAACCTCCAACCACCACTCTGCATTTAGCTCCGCACAGAGCCGTCCAAGTATTTTATAAATGATGACTTTTCCATTTAGATACTTATTCGACAACGGATATGGATACCACCCATTAGTTAGTTCCGATAACCTTAATAAATAGTCATTTAACTAGGAAAAAATGGCTTGTCTTTAAATGCTTTTCTATCAAGAAATCTTAAACTGTTTCACCGTGTTATCTAATTCACTTGCTAGCGAATCAACTAATTGACTGCATTTATCAATGCTTTGGTAACTTTCTCGCATTTCTAAGTAGCCATCTTGAATATGAACCATATTGCGGTTTATTTCTTCGGTAACGCTACTTTGTTGCTCGGCTGCGGTGGCCACTTGCTCATTCATTTGTGTAATTTGTTGAATACAAGTGGTGATATAAGAAATATCTTTCCCCGTTTGTTGTGCATCCGTGACGCTTTTATCAACCATAACTATACCATTCTTCATCGCGTTTTGAGCGGCTTTTGAGCTAGACTGGAGGTCACTAACCATTGCCTCAATTTCACTGGTTGATTCTTTAGTCTGCAAGGCAAGACTGCGCACTTCATCTGCAACCACCGCAAAACCTCTTCCATATTCGCCCGCACGTGCCGCTTCAATTGCTGCATTTAATGCTAATAAATTAGTTTTCTCAGATATATCATTAATTACATTTAAAAACTTACCAATATTAAGCGTTGCCCCGTTTAAGTTATCAATTACAGCAGAGGCATTATTTAGCTCTAGGGATAGGTTATTAATATTGCTAATGGTTTCTTCAACGCCCTGATTCCCAAGCTGAGTTTCATTATTAGCTTTCTCTGTTTCAGATGAGGCTTGGATTGCATTTCGTGCAATATCAGCAACTGTACTGCTCATTTCCGTGGTTGCAGTAACGACTTGAGTAACCTGATCCGAGCCATTAACAATATTACTTTCAATAAGATGGTTATTTTCAATATTTTCTGCGGCATTACTTTTTAACATCACGGCTGTACTTTGTATTTTTTCTACTAGCCCCTGTAAATGTTTAACTAACTTGTTGATGGTACTGCTTATTTCGCCCAACTCATCGGTACTGTTTACGGAGACTCGCAGGGTTAAATCGTTACTGCTCGTAATGTTAATTAGTTTGCTGGTTATTTCATTTATCCCTTTATGTAATTGTGTTGCTATATAAAAAGAAAGCACTAAAACCAAACCGAGTGGTAATAAAATGATAATTGCAAGGTAGACTAAAAGGTTCTTTATATCTGCAATAAACGCTAGATTTTGATCGTGTAACTGCGTTAAAAGTGCGACTTCGACAGATTTTAATTGGTTGATTTTTTTGGTGATCGTATTAAACCAAACAGTAGGATCGGTATTAAAGCCACCTGTTACCATGTTGCTCAGTGCCAATTTTCGGTAGTCTTGTACTTCCTGTTTTACGTCTTCTGTAAGGCTATTTTTATAAATACTTAATTGCGTAGGAGTTGCATGAGCGCTGAATTTATCGAGGTAGGCTTCCTGCTCGGCGAGTAAACGAATAAATTTTTCTAGCAAAGCTGGCGTAAACTTATCTTTTGCAAAGACATTACTAAGCACCGCTCGCTCAATACCTGCACGCTCTTTATGCTGTAAAAAACTACCAATTGCAACGGCTGACATTGCTAATTCAGTATTCTCATTTTGATTGGCCGTATTGTCGATAATGGAAAGCAGTAGCGCATTAAGCTGAGTATAAAAAGCAACTTCTTCATTAACACTAACAGACAAACTATCGACCCTTTGACGCATATCTGCGAGCTTATCTAGCTGTTGATTAATTTGTGAGAATAGAGAAGTTAACTGAGGCGTTAAAGTCGCAGTATTAATAAAATCCTCAAGTATTTGACGTTTTTGATCTGTAGTCTGGCGATGTGTTTTAATTGCTTGTTGGAACTTTTCACCCTTTGAAGATAGGTAACCTGCGGACGCTCCCCGTTCTTTTTGCAATTCATGCACGAGTAATGAACTGACTGAGGCGGAATCGGTCAAGATCAACATTTTTTCTAATGTGTTTTTTTCTTGATAAGTTTGCATATAATTGTAGCTTGCAAAACAGATGAAACCGATTAAGGGGAAAAGGGTAAGACCAAAAAGCTTACTGCGAATAGAAATATTATTAATAGAGAATATCATGATGGCACTCACACCTAGAACATTGAATATATATTTTAATATACATTCCTATATCCTGCAGGCATTTAGGTCACTTAATTAGCCGAATACAATGCTTATTTTCGCTACGTTGTAATTTGCAGCACGTTTAGTTCATCAAACTCTTTTCCACCAAAGGCTCCCCTACAATAAAAAGGAGGAATATTCATCAAGATAATAAGTCAGATCCTGCCTTTTTCCTTCACGACTCTAACTGTAGTTAAGTTATTCATGTCGCTGTAAATCTAAGGATCTAGCTCGACAGTTAGGAAATAACTTACATTAACCGCGTGACAGAGTCCTGATATCAGGAAACTTCTATTACCTTAGCCCTGCAAAGTTATTTATAACCCAATTTATCCAATCTGTTATTGAAAATAAAATAATCGATTGAATATCAAAGACATGTGAACTATCGTAGTTCTTATTTAAAATAAAAAGACTGGAAATGAGAAATTATACAGCCTGGTTAGGTGTTATATGAGTTATATATTACTAAAAATAGAAACGGGTACTTGGGTAAGTCGTCATGATGGCCAATATCCCAAATTAATTGAATGGGAGATCGGTTGCCCAGAGTCACCTATATGTGAAAGTGAAGGTTGGGGACATGGATTTGGTGGAGGTTCATCTACATTGAAAGAGTTTGCTAAGAGCGCTAGGTTCACTAAATTAAATTCGGAATTTTCAAGTTGGGCTTATGCAATTATTAGCAATGGATTGGCGAATAAGCTTAGTATCAAAAAAATAGAGGAGCAACTTTATAATGAATCCCAAAATCATAAGGTTACTTTATCAGAACAGCTACAGATAACATTAAGCTCACGAGTTAGGTGGGTAAATGCCTAGTATACGTATGAGGCTCCGCGCAGAGCCGTCTAAGTATTTTATAAATGATGAGACTGTAATAAATACTTATTCAACAATACGGTTAATTTTCAATACGTGGCCCATATCATCGGCGATAAACAAATTACCTTTGTTATCAAAGGCAATGCCTTCCTGTGCATATTTTTTCGATAGCTTAACTTTGTTGATGGTTTTGTTATTTTTAATATCATATTGAATTAACATGGCATCTTCATCACTCACCATCACAAGCGTATCTTTATAAAACGTTAGCCCCGCAATATCATTAAATCCGTGGTCTATGATTCTTTTAATGGTTTGCTTCGTTTTCGATAAATCATAATCAATCACAACAATCACCGATGCGTCTGATTTTGGATAGCGCTTATTCGACTGGTTTGACGCATAAAGCTCGTTTTTATAGAGAGCAAGCCCTTCTAGTCCATCGGCGCCCTTCTTGAGTACTTTCACACCATCAAATGTTCTTTTTATACTGATTTCTTTTTGAATCGTCATATCTGCTTTTGACAATACAAAAATATCATCTTGACCTTCAACGGCTATTAGCAATAGGTTATTGGCATCATCGACAACAATCCCTTCAAAATCATAATCACCGACTTTCTTTTCCCTTAGTATTTTTCCTTGTTTTGATAGTTCATAAACAGCCCCTTCGTCATTAACCACAAACAAGGTATCTGATATCTCTGAATAGCTTATTCCCGAGGCTTCAGGTATTTCCGCTATCACACTTTCGTTGGCTTCAAGGTTTGGTATCAATATCATTAAGGTGATTCCCATTAGTATTTTATTCAACATTATAGCGCTACCTTATTCAATCATGCTGTTTCGGGGAAGCAATAAGCTTAAAGGGCGACGGCCTGAGTCGTTACAATATTTTTAGCCAGTAACGCTTACCTTCTTGGCATAATAATACTAATAATAAACAGGATACAGCCTGCAACCACTATCGATGGACCAGAAGGCGTATCGTAATAGTAAGATCCCAATAAGCCTAACATAACAGAAAAACAACCAATGATAATAGCAATGAGCGCCATTGACTCCGGCGTGTTTGCAAAGCGTCGGGCCGTTGCTGCTGGGATAATCAGTAAAGCCGTCACTAATAGCATGCCGACCACTTTCATCATAATCGCCACGGTCAGAGCAATTAAGCTTAAGAAAAACCAATTGATACGATCAACGGGTAACCCTTCTACACGGGCTAAATCTTCATGAATAGTGATGGATAAGAGCGGTTTCCAAATCCAAATTAGGCCACCCAGCGCAATCCCACCAGCACCATATATCCATATAAGATCACTGTAACCAATTGCAAGGATATCCCCAAATAAGTAACCCACGAGGTCAATACGGATATCGTCCATAAAAGCTAACGCAACCAGTCCGAGCGATAAGGCACCATGGGAGAAGATACCTAATAATGTATCGCTTGCTAACTGACGTTGATATTGACTGACAAACAGTAAAATAGCCAAAATCTGACAGATGATAAGAATACCGAGGGTTAAGTTAACATGTAATATAAAACCAAGGGCAACCCCCAATAATGCTGAATGGGCAAGCGTATCTCCAAAATAGGCCAACCGTCGCCACACCACAAAGGAGCCAAAAGGCCCTGCAACTAACGCCACACCCAGTCCGCCAATCAGTGCTCTAATAAGAAAGTTATCCATTGTTATTTATGTCCTGTGTAGCATGGCAATCATGCTCATGTTTATGGTCTTTTTCATGTATGTAAACAGCCAAATGATTAGCGGCATGGGGCCCAAATAGTGCAGCGTAAGCCGGATCACTGACCACTACTTCAGGTGTGCCACTACAACAGATATGCTGATTTAAACAAAGTACTCTATCCGTGGAAGACATCACTAAATGCAGGTCATGAGACACCATTAAAATAGCGCAACCACGCTCTGTTCTAACCCGACTGATTAAATCATATAGCTCTACTTGTCCATGTACATCAACACCTTGAACAGGTTCATCTAAAACAAGAATATTAGGCTCTCTCATTAAGGCTCTTGCCATTAACACCCGTTGTAACTCTCCCCCTGATAAATTTTGTAGTGGCGAATCAATAACATGCTCAGCCCCTACATCGGATAATAAGGCGTTAAAATCCACCTTATTTTGGACCTTTGCTAAGGCTAAGAAACGTCGCACTGTAATAGGAAACGTAGGATCAATATGCAGTTTTTGTGGTACGTAGCCAACCATGACATTTGAGGCGAGTTTGACTTGTCCCGAAGTTGGTTTTTGTAGTCCGAGAGCAACACGGAGTAAGGTTGTTTTCCCAGCGCCATTTGGGCCGACAACGGTCATTATTTCACCGGCATGAAGTGTTAGATCAATCGAGTCTAATAACTGACGTTCGCCGACTTTTAAACTAATTGATTGTAATTCGAGTAGATTATTACTCATGATGTATCTCTTTGAATCGATGGCTAGAAGTAGGATCTTATCATGTATTTTTCTTGAATAAATTGCTTAATCAAAACGCCCTACATGAAAATATTCATTTGACTTTTGAATATGTTATAACATAACATTTAAATCTTCAATACACATAGAGATTAATCACATGAAAAAATTATTATCATTACTCTTATTTATTATTTTACCCATTAATACAGCGATAGCAGCTGAAACGCCGAACGTGGTCGTTAGTATTAAGCCGATACACTCTCTTGTTAGTGCGGTGATGGAAGGTGTTGCAACACCCGACTTAATCATCAAAAAAGGATCGCCACATGGTTATACGTTGCGTCCTTCGGAAGCCAAAGTATTAGAAAATGCAGATTTGGTTGTTTGGGTTGGACATGATTTAGAAAGCTTTCTTGAAAAACCGTTAAATACGTTAGCTAAGCAATCACAAAAATTAACCCTCTCTGAAACGTTACAATCATCACTATTAACTAAACGTGAAGGTGGTGAATGGGCGAAACACAGTCATGGCGATCATAAAGAAGCCAGTCATGATGACCATGCTGCACATGAATCTCATGACCATGAAGAAGCCGATCACGATGACCATGCTGCACATGAATCCCATGACCATGAAGAAGCGTCAATGGACTTCCATATCTGGCTTTCACCTACAATGGCTAAAAAAATTACCATCGAAACAACCAAAGCACTTGTGAAGCTCGACCCTGCACATGCAGCGCAATACCAATCTAATTCAGAGAAATTGCTTACAAAATTAGTGGCGCTGGATAGCACGCTAAAAACCAAATTAGCACCTGTGAAAGATAAACCTTATATTGTGTTTCATGCAGCTTATCAATACTTTGAAAACGATTATGATTTAAATGCAGTAGGTTCAGTCACTATTGATCCTGAAAGAAAATCTGGCGCAAAAGGAATCAGTGAAATTCGTAATAAAGTTGCTCGTCTTGGGGTTGCGTGTGTATTCAGTGAACCACAGTTTGAGTCGAGTTTAGTTCAAACAATTATTGAAGGTACTGATGCAAAAACAGGAACATTAGACCCACTTGGTTCGTCTATACCTGCTGGACCAGATGCATACTTCGTACTAATGAATAATTTGGCAAATGATTTGGTATTAGGTCTGCAATAAAATAAATTACCCGCCTTACTTTATTATTTTATGCTGCTGACCCCGTACCTAATGATGTCGTGAAAGATGTCATTAGGTACACCTTCCATCGGGATATACTGATAGGGTTGCGCGCTTATGGTCTTTGCTTACATCAGGTAATAAACGTTTGGTTTCTTCCTTTACAACGCGATAACACTCACAACTCAATGCTTCGAGTTTCTGCCTATCTAAAATAGTAATATGCCCCCGATGATAGCTAATCACGCCCTGCTTCTGTAGTTTTCCAGCGGCTTCCGTGACGCCTTCTCTGCGAACCCCTAACATATTTGCAATAAGCTCTTGGGTCATTTCAATATTGTTATCGGGTAGACGATCAAGCGACAATAAAAGTAGACGGCATAATTGCTGGTCAATGGTATGGTAGCGATTGCACACGGCCGTTTGTGACATTTGAGTCATAAGCGATTGTGTATAACGCAGCATCAATGTTAACAACTCACCATGGCGATTAAATTCTTCCATAAAGTAATGCCCTTTAATACGGTAAGCATACCCAGCACTTTTAACGACGGCTCGACTCGCCGTGCTTTCCCCTCCCATAAACAATGCAATACCAACAATCCCTTCGTTTCCTACCACTGATATTTCTGCGGATGAGCCACATTCCATAACATAGGATAAAGCGATAATGGTATCGACTGGAAAGTATACGTGTATAAGTTTATCCCCCGCTTCATAAATGACATCATCTAATGCTAATTTCACTAATTCAACAAAGGGTGATAGCCGATCGTATACCGTGATAGGTAAGGCAGATAACAGATGATTTTTTAAAGGTGAGATATTGGTGTCTAATCTGATTGACATAGTACGATAAAGCCTCTTGTATCAATATCAGTAAAGCGTATTAACCTTACTAAAACGAGGGACTAAACATACTCTTTTACCTACGTAACCTCAATTCTGGATAAACTAAACGATACAGTAACCGCCCCAAAGGCTATGACAAAGAATGTATTATTGTGAAGATTAACTTTATTGAAAAGAGAATAAAAATCGGAAGAATGTTTAATTAACGATGCTTAGCATTGCTACGTTATTCAGATTGGCAAAAATAACAAAAAAATTAATACCTCAAGGTGCGTTGCCCAGCACAATCTCAAATATTGGGGCAAGGCACAACATGAGGTAACGATCTCTATTCCTTACATTATGTTTATAACAGGAACATCTTTGAGTAACGGAATAATAGATTCTTGTTTATGTAACTTAGCGATATCAATAAGATAATTTTTTTCAGGTTCACGCATAGAGAGGTTTGACAATAATTTTTTGACCGAAGATACATTGCCTTTTTCTATATTCACTTCCAGTGGCATAAAGTTAGCTGGACCCAGTTTATTTTGATTTGAAATATTCATTTCCATCAGATTTTCTCCAATAATTGAGGTTGAACTCAAATAGTAAAAAATACGTTCGTTATTAGATTATCTTTTCCTGCTAGCCGATTTCTTAAATACTCAAAGCGGAAGACTTAACACATTCTAGGGAATGTCATATTAATGCAGCATCCCACAGGCCAAGATATCTCTAATGGCCAAACTATATCGTAAGAAAAATACCTCGTCGGTGCGGTATCACACATTACTTTTTTGAGCCTCCACACTGTGCGGTGCAGCCTAGCTGATAGGCTAGATTTCCCCTTTTTCACATGATGTAGTTTTTACAGTGTTTTTTATCTGATTGATTAACTGTTTAAAGTTGGTATCGTTACATCAAATTTAAATAAAACCAGCGATTTTTAGATAAAAGTGAAAATCCGATTATGTTTACAGACCTAGCGAATTAGCAATGCGATTACTGAGAGATAAAAATCGCTTTCATCACACCATTAACTTATCAAGGAGTTATATGAAATTATCATTAATATCAGCAATATCTGAAAATGGAATAATCGGTTCTGGCTTAGATATTCCTTGGTCAGTTAAAGGTGAACAACAAATTTTTAAAGCAATGACATTTAATCATTGGCTAATTGTGGGCAGAAAAACATTTGAGTCGATGGGTGCACTGCCTAATCGAAAGTATGCCGTCATTACTCGCTCACAGCTTACTTCAAATAATAAAGATATTTTATATTTCACTTCTACAGATGAAGCTTTATCTAAATTAGCAACGCTAACAGATCATGCTTTTGTTTCTGGGGGTGGTGAAATATACAAAAGTTTAATTAACAAAGCTGACACGTTACATATCTCTACAATCCATAAAGAAATCGATGGAGATGTTTATTTTCCTTCGATTCCAAAAGGTTACCAAAAAGTATTTGAGCAAGATTTTAGCTCCAGTATTGATTATACATATCGCATATGGAAAAAGATCAAATAACAAAGAAACGATGAATACATAGATATTTATTAATAATTTTAGCTAGCTAACCTTTGCACCTGAAGATCTGGAAACAAGCATTGAACACCATTCCAATGGCGCGAGGGTTCAATGAGCGGTGTGATGGGCATTTCATTCAAAAGTAGACAATTAACGTGTTATTAGGCAACTAACGCAAGTCACTTAGGACTTAATTTAAGGAAATAATGATGAATATTAAGGCAGGTTTTGACAAAGGTGCAAAGGATTATGATTCTGCTCGGCGACAATTAATCCCCTGCTTCGATGAATTCTATGGAACAGCGACAAATTTAGCGGAATTTCAAGATAAACAAGAGATTAAGGTATTAGATTTAGGTGCGGGAACGGGATTATTTTCCTTGCTTATTTACCAAAAATACCCTAAAGCAGAATTCGTTCTTTGTGATTTATCGAGTGCAATGCTAAATGAAGCTAAGGATAGGTTTTCAGACTCCGACATCAACATCCGCTTTATCACTAAAAACTACTCGATAGAGCCAATTACAGGTAAATATGATCTTATTATTTCTGCGCTATCTATACACCATTTGACCCACCAAGAAAAAGAAACTCTTTTTAGTAAAATATATTCCAGTTTAAATGACAATGGTCTATTTATAAATGCGGATCAAGTTCTCGGGGAAAGCACATTAATTGAACAGACATATAGAAATATGTGGTTAAAACAGGTTAAAGAAAAAGGCGTATCACAGACATCTTTAAACCTTGCCCTAGACAGAATGAAAGAAGATAAAATGTCGACTTTATCGGATCAATTAATTTGGTTAAAAAAGGCAAAATTTTCCGCAGTAAATTGTTGGTATAAAAATTATAGTTTTGCTGTTTACTCTGGGCGTAAGTGTAAAAAAACCGAATAATATAAGCTCTCCCTGAAATGGTTGCCCCCTTGCCAACGCTTTCAACAAATAGATCAGCTGATGATGACAATTGGTATCAATACACAACCAATAAACCACTTTCATTATGATTGCACAAAAAACAGGCGTAAAATAACCCTACAAATAAAAAGTAAACTGTCTAACAGCCCTTTTTATCGCCTAGTTCAGAGCAATAATAAACTCTCCTAGATTGCACATTCATAACAGAAGGATTTTGATCATGAGTATTCAAAACTACTTTGTCGGTGATGAGATTAAATCAGTTGACCTCGGTAACGGCATTGTCAGAAAAGTCACAGCATACAACGAAAACTTAATGAGTGTTGAAAACCACTTCGAAACAGGCGCAGTCAGTCCGGTTCATAGCCATACTAACGAACAGATTACCTATGTTATTTCGGGTGAATTCGAATTTAATATCGATGGTGAAATACGCATTATGAAAGCAGGAGACTCGCACTATAAACAACCTAATCTGAAACATGGTTGTAAATGCCTTAAAGCGGGTATCTTATTTGATACCTTTACACCATACCGCAAAGATTTTTTGTAAAAGAGTAAAAAAGTTCATTCTGTATTTCCCCATGATTCAGACTTCACTTATTAACGTGGTAAGGAAAATCAACAATGACAGATCTAAGAACAGGTTATGATCCTAACTTTTTAGGAGAAGATATAGCTATTGCGATTCCCAAAGCAAGCCTAGAAATCGAAGATGATATTCTCTATGTCTCTGACAATAAGGACACGGGACATATTATTGATTACATCCATTTTTCAGTGATTATGAGTAAGTTTAATAATCAGGCATTAGTGTCGGCAGCAAATTTAGACCAGAAAGACTATCAACAGGTTTCCGGCCGAAATTGGTTTGTTGATCCTCGGATCGGCCTAGAAAATCAAGTTGGTCCAGCGGCTTACAAACATAACCCTTGGGATCGCGGACATTTAACACGACGCAGTGCCGTTACTTGGGGAAGTACTTATACCCGTTACCATTCAAGATGCAGAAATCAGCAAGACGAGAGGTGAGCAGATTCTAGGCATAAAGGTGAAGATCTAACGGGTTAAATCGAGACTTTATAACAACGAAGATGTTTGCCTCTCGTCTTGCCCTACGGGTCATTAGCTCGAACACCAATACTGCGTTATAACATTCGATAAGGACTAGCCATTAAAGATGTAAAGTCTTGTTTTTACATCTACCGATAGAGGATTAACGCAGTTAATCGCTCGAAAGGTCATCATGTTACGCCTTGCCTTGGTGTCCGAGCTAGTGACTGATAAACGCATCTTGAATGGTAACGGGTATATATTCTTTATCAAGACGCGCAATTTCTGCTTGATAAACGCGGACAAAATACCATTGATATTAAAAATTATCAGGTCACGATCACTGAAATTGAACAGTTAACGGGGCTTGAATTCGATGAGGCATTATTTAATAGTAATCCCTTGTATTTTTATCCACGCGAAGGCATCAATGAAGGGCCAGAAGGTTTTGCAGCACCAGTTAATAGTGATGAAGAAAGCCTCGAGCAAGGTGTTGTATTCAATCGAGAAGATGCACAATCGGACAAATTTAAGGCGCGTCGCCGTATTATTCCACACGATGAGTTCTTGGAATTTGCCAGTCGAGTTCGTGATGTTTAACAAATTATGTGGTTAAAAGAAGAAATCGGATAATCGAAGCGGTTATCCTATCCACAAAATGATAGAATCGTTAGCCATCCTAATTGCAATGAAAAATAATAAGATAACGATTCATGCCACAGAAAATTCAACTTAGTAAAGAAGAATTCCGCACCCATAAACCCACTCGAAACGAATATCTCACTCAGCCGAAAACACCGTTAGTATTGGTATTAGATCATGTCACGAATAGTTACAACGTCGGTGCATTTATTCGCTTAGCCGATGCCTTTGCCATTGAAAAAATTATCGCCTGTGGTGAATTGACTATTTCGGACAAGAAGTTGAAAAAAGCTTCTCGCAATGAAGCAAAATGGGTAAAGGTTGAATACAGTGATAGCACCACGGACAGCTTGCAACAATTAAAAGATGACAATTACACTATTTACAGCGTCGAGCTATGCCATGATTCCTTAGATTACAATGAAGTCAGTTATCAATCGCCCTGTGTGTTGGTGCTTGGTAATGAACGTAAAGGCGTTAGTGAAGCGGCATTAGCATTAAGTGATTATCACATTCATATTCCTATGTTTGGTATGGGTAATTCTCTGAATGTTTCAACGGCAGGTGCAATTGTACTCGCACAATGTGCAAATCAACTTCGTCGTCAATCGTAATATCGAATAGTTAATAGTTAATATTGGCACTCGGTATGTTCAGTAACTATCTGTTGGCATCCGCTAATTATTACGACAGGTATCAGGTACAATACCTTAATTATTATCAAAAGGTATGAAATACCATGGATATCCAAGGCACTTGTATTGCATCAACTACCGATGAACATGGCCCCATTTATGTTTATCAAACCAAAAATAGCCGTGTCCTTAGCTTTGATGGAAAAATATACCAAAGTTGCATGAAGCTCAATAATATCAATGGGCTAAATCTGGGTTATACACAAGCAATGATAATGGGGCTAATTTTTACCCCACACCTCAAAACAGCGACGATCATGGGATTAGGCGCGGGTTCTCTCGCAAAAACATTACTTAAGCATTTTACTGATTTAACCCTTCATGCCATTGAATACCGAGCTGCTGTTGCAACCTTTGCTAAACAATATTTCGAACTCCCTGAAACACATCGTCTGACCATTCATATTGATGATGCTGTCAATTATATTAAAAGCACCAAAACAAAAAGCGATATCATTTTCTCGGACTTATACAGTGCAGAGGGAATGGAAACCAAACAAATACAAGCCGCTTATTTACAACATTGCAAAGCAGCACTCAATGAACAGGGCGTATTAGTACTTAATATCTGTCATACCGAATCACAATTAAAACAAGAATTTGATGTGTTACTTGCTCGCGTATTTAACAATCAACTCCACCGTTTTACGATTGAAGGCGGTAATACCATTGTCTTTGCATTCAAAAATACGATTCCGAATATAACGCAGGAAGCGCTATTAACGCGTGTTACATCCCTACAAGAGAAGATTAATGTTCCAGTAGGACGCTATGCTAAATTGTTAATATAGCGATTGCCATTCAAGATGAAAAAATCAGTATTTTGATTGATAAGCGGTATAAATTCCCAAATGCCACTTTCTATTGAATAAGATAAAAATAGATAAAATACGCGTATTACTTTATATTTTATAAATTATGATGATTAAGCGTCTTAACCATGTCTGTATTTATTGTTTTCGATTACCACGTTGTGCAATCAAATCACCAAAGGTTGGGGATCAATTTTACCCTGCGACTCAAAAACGCAATCTTTAATCGATTCAGATTATTTTAAATCTTAAGTCATTTTATCACCCTGAGCGGCAGGATAAATAGAACCACCAGCCCCACAAATAGTAAAAACCAAAAGAGAGGATTATATGTTTACGACCATTTTTGTTTCTGGTTATGGAAATTCAACCGATGGACATTGGCAAGATCTATGGCATAAACAATTAATTGGCAGTCATTGGGTTGAGCAAGATAATTGGGATAGTCCAAATCGTGAAGACTGGGTTGACACACTCAATACATTGGTACAATCGATTTCAGGCCCTATTTTATTTATCACACATAGCTTAGGCGGTAGTACTGTCATTGAGTGGGCAAAACAATATTCCGCTAATATAATAGGCGCATTAATTGTTGCAGTTCCCGATGTGAATGACCCACATTTTCCCACTGCAATTTCTGGTTATCAACAGCCACCTTTAGCAAAACTGCCTTTCCCAAGTAGAATGTTATCCAGCACCAACGATCCCTACTCTACCTTTGAACGTGCAGAATATTTTGCTGCACATTGGGGAAGTGACATCATCAATATGGGAGATCTAGGGCATATTAATATTAGCTCTAAAATCGGCGATTGGCCGGAAGGTAAAAAACAGCTTACTCAATTTATTGATTCGTTAACTCATTAGGATTATGAAATGGCCAATATCGCGAATACACCTAAGCCGCCCTACTACGCCGTAATATTCACTTCAATACGAACAAAAACCGATCCGAGTTATAATAAAATGGCAGAGCGAATGGTTGAACTCGCAATAAAGCAGCCTGGATTTTTAGGCATGGAATCAGCGCGCGAAGAAGTGGGCATTACGGTTTCTTATTGGGACAGCTTAGATGCGATTAAACATTGGAAAATGAACAGTGAGCATTTAGAGGCGCAGCAAAAAGGCCATCACACTTGGTATTCATCGTTTAAGGTACGTATTACAAAGGTGGAAAAAGATTACGGGATATAAAATAAAAAAGTAACGACAAGCGTTACTTTTTAATCATCATCTATTAAACGTGAAGCACAAACACTAATCTTGCATATCGTAGCTAAATTTAACATTCACTAACCCTGTGTAGCTTGTATCACCATTTGCATTCATTCTTTCTGCAACCGTAATATAGCTACCATCTTCTAGTGTAAGGCTACGAGAATCAGGCGCAATATGGCCAAGATCTCTATTTAACTGAGCAGCAGAGTCAGCTCGTAGGGCTTCTAATTGGTCAAAAGCTAAATCGTAAGCCACGGCTTTAGTCGCTACATTTTCTGTTTCTAACACTTTAGTTGAATGCATTGTGTCAGTCGAAGTACTGTTTGCAAATGCCTGTGAGCTTAGCGCTAACATTGTTGATGCGATAACGGCTGCTTTTGTGAAGTTCATAATATATCCCCTTTTGATCGTTCATTTCATTATTTAGTCAGTGACTTATTTCTATTAAGCCTCTTTGCTATGGTATTAGAATACGCGAATGCTAATGACCTAATACCAACAACAACATGACACTTTTGTCATATATACCCGTTACTTTTCAAAATAGTGTGTATTAATCGTTTACTTGGTAAGAATAATTAACATTCACTAAACCGGTGTAACTTGTATTGCCATTTGCATTCATTTTTTCCGCAACGGTAATATAGCTTCCGTCTTCTAATGAAAGGCTACGAGAATCAGGTGCCATATGTCCAAGCGCTCGATTTAGCTGAGAAGGCGAATCTGCTTGTAACGTTTCTAATTGGTCAAAAGCTAAATCGTAAGCCGCTACTTTAGTTGCCACATCTTTTGTTTGTAATACTTTCGTTGCATGCATGGTATCCATGTTGTTTGCAAATACTTGCGTGCTTAGTGCTAACATTGCAGAAGCGATAACGGCTGTTTTAGTGAAGTTCATAATATGTATCCTTTAATAAATTAGTTAATAATTGCGTTAGAAACTTTTTTCAATCAAGCCTCTTTGCTATGGATATAGAATACGCGAACACTAATGACCTAAAACCAACAAAAACATGACACTTTTGTCATTCTGTAAAAATAGATTGAAGAGCATCATTTCAGCTCTATTGCTAATCTCCTATTCCCCTTCTCATTTTAATGATAATTACTTGATAAGTATTTAGTTTATGGGATACTGACTAATACACGTGATTTAGCCTATTAATACATAGAAATGTGTACCTAACCAGTAACCTGAGAGTTAAACAGGTGCTAGGTATAATGTTGAAGATCTAAGGGTTAAATCAGTACATATTTTTATATCGACCAATCGTGGATTAATCCAGTTAGTCTCTCCAGATAAAATGTTATGCCTTGTATTGGCATCTAAAAGAGTGACTGAAAATGCATCTTGATAGGCAATAGGTATCTCATGGGTATTATTATTTTTCTTTTAGTTCTTTTCATATTTACCGTTGGCTCGATAAAGGTTGCGGCGAATCTAATGAAAATAGATGGCGCAACTATCGGAACCTGTTTTATTGCGGTGATTCTTTCGATTGTTGCTAATGGTATTGCGGGAGCTTTTCTTGGAGAAGGTTTAATTGCAAGTATTGTTGCACTGATTCTCACCGGGGCTTTCTTTGGCTGGTTATTTAAAACCAGTACACTGACAGGCTTTGTGCTCGCGCTAATCAGTATTGCCGTACAATTTGGTTTCGTACTACTTGCAGGTGCGCTTGGTTTCGCACTCCTTGGATAATAAATAAGAGAAAAAGCATGTTTAAAGAAAGTGATTTCAATATTAAGAATGGTTACTTTTATGTGAAAAAAGATAAATACCCATTATCTAAAATTAAGAATGCGAGGCTCCAAAAGCTAACACTCACGAATAATATAGGCCAAATTATTTTTTGGCTTTTTATCTTTTCTGGTCCAACATGGCTAGCCATTAATATTGTTGGTTCCGTACCGCCCCTATTTATTATATTAGCATTCATACTCAGTATACTAGGGTTTATTTTCTCTCTATTTCGTTGTGCTAAATTTGCCTTACAAATTCAATTTTCCCATCATGATGAAACCGGCCTTCAGTGGATAAATATTGCTAAATCTTATTCAGATAAATACACCCCCTTATTTGATAAGCAAGTTGAAAAACTCGCATTTAAACAATGACACGCATTATCGTTATCGGGTCAAGCTGCAGTGGCAAGTCAACATTTTCACAACAGTTAGCTGAAAAATATAAGATTAAGTATATCGAATTAGATCAATTCCATTGGCTACCGAATTGGCAGGAGCGATCTGACCAAGAATTTATACAATTAGTTGATCAAGCGACCTTAGCAGATACTTGGGTTATGGATGGAAACTATTCGAAGGTACGAGATATTACTTGGCCTAGAGCAACACAAATAATCTGGTTAAATCATCCCTTTCATGTCGTTTTATATCGGGCAATCACACGCTCCATATCCAGAATTATCACGCGAAAAAAACTGTTCTCCGATAACGTTGAGTCTTTTCAAAAAACATTTCTCAGCCGAGATTCAATCATCTTGTGGGTATTGAAAACCTACCATAAAAAACAAACTGAATATGCCGAATTACTTAATCATCAACACCTTAATATTATTGAACTAAAGGGACAAAGCCAGGTTAACGATTACCTTGATAAATGCCCTTAATGAATTCAAGGTGTAAACCAAAGATCATCACCACTTGGTAGCGTCACCTGTGAAGAATACATGTCCAGTTTTATAATATGCCTTTCGTTTAACTTCGCCCGTTCAATTGCATCATCAAAGTACTGATGAAACAAAGTATCAAACCGCCCATCGGCAATAAGTCTCTCAAGGCCAACCCGCAAACGTTCAGCGATACGCGGATACTTAGGTGATACAAAAATATAACTAGCACCGGGAATATAAAGCGCAAGATGCGGTTCAATTATGACATGTTTGAGAATATCTTTTCGTTGCGCCAATTCACCAAATATTTCATTCACGCCACGCAGTAGAAAATCAAACCGTCGTACATCTAGCATACGAAACAGCCCATTATAATCGCTACCTCTTTTAACTTTAAACCCTATTTCTTCCATCACCGAGGTGATTGACCAACCAAACAATAATCCCGCATTGAACGCTTTTAATTGCTCAATCGTTTGAATAGGAGCAAATAATGGCGCACTTTCATTATGAATTAATAATAAACGGTAATTCAATAACCCTTTACGCACTGGAATTTTTATCGCAATGGTTTCACTTTCCCAATCATGATTGGTCACGGCAATAAAAACATTAACTAGGTGTCCGCCGTTTTTTAATTGCTTACGCGCCTGAAGTGCGTTCATGATAGGCGCGTCGGTGCTAAATAAATACGGGCCGAAATCAGCCACCGTTACATCTAACGCTAATTTGATCAGTGATTCTTTATAAGAATTGCGAATATCTATCGAGGACTGACCTTTTTCAAAACGAATATGATCAGTAGCGAACAAGTATCCGGGAAATAATGTCAGCACTAATAATACCGTCTGGCATACTATTTTCATGTACTTGTTCCATTTAGGAATAATAAAAGATTAAAACGCGTGCAAGTTAATATGAATTTGAACAGAAGATGTTGATCTCAGTTAATGATTTGTTAGATATACCATTTTATCTACAAAAATGAAAAATCCGTGAGATCTTGACATAAAGTTAAAGATCTCACGGATAATATCAAGAAGTCACACCAACAAAAATAATTGCCTCCGCCTTACTCACGGGTCATAAGCAATTAAGACTGATTAAATTCGACGAACGTGAATATTCATGGTTTGAATACGATATGCGATTTGCCTTGGGCTCATACCAAGAAGTCGCGCGGCTTTCGCTTGTACCCATCCCGATTGTTCAAGTGCGTTAATCACCCGTTGGCGTTCATCTAAATCGGCATTGTCATTCGCCAAGGACGTGGTAGTTTGAATCATGCTCGGACTGGCTTCCTGTTGATAGACCTGACTCGATGACATCATTGAACCTTGATTAATCATCACGACATCGCGGTCAATTAATCCCGATTCACTCATAACCGATGCACGTTCTAAACAGTTTTCAAGTTCTCGAATATTCCCAGGCCAGTTATGCCCCATTAATAATCGTATTGCGCCATCACTTATTTTTAGTGTACGCCCCTGATGCTTAGCCAGTTTTTTCACTAGGAATTTCGCTAAATCGGGCAGATCTTCCAACTTCTCACGTAATGGTGGTAAATGAATCGGCATGACATTTAAGCGGTAATACAAATCCTGACGGAAGTTTCCATTTTGCACTTCTTGCTCTAGGGGCCGATTAGTCGCAGCAATAATGCGTACATCGACACGAATAGTTTCATGCCCCCCTACCCGCTCAAATTCACCTTCCTGAAGTACTCGCAATAATTTAGCTTGAAAGCTTGCACTGATTTCACCTATTTCGTCGAGAAATAATGTCCCGCCATCGGCTAATTCAAAACGCCCTTTTCGCATTTTCACCGCCCCCGTAAAGGCGCCTTTTTCATGGCCAAAAAGCTCACTTTCTAATAAATTATCCGGTAACGCAGCACAATTTAACTTAATAAAAGGCGCATTCACCCGTGGTGAGTTATAGGCAATCGCCCCAGCAATAAGCTCTTTACCCGTCCCGCTTTCACCACGGACTAATACCGTGGTATCAAATTTCGCCACCTGATGGATCATTTCAAATATTTGTCGCATTGCGGCGGTGTTACCAACAATTGAACCGTAGTTATGTTGTTGATTTGCTTTTAATTGAAGGTGGTCATTTTTGTTTTGTAATTCTTGTTTTTCCTTTTGCACCGAATTAGACAAACGCAATGTTTGTAAAATAAGGTTTGCGACCATTTCTAAAAATCGTGTTCGCGCCGCTAATTCACTTAAATCGGCACTCATTGGCTGGGCAACAATAACACCAGAGTGCTCTGAATTTCTCCCCAAGGGAACACAAATCAAAGGTAAATCATAATCATACAAACTTAGTCTGTCTAAAAAACGCGGATCTTCCGAGACTTTGATAATAACCTGCGTGGTCCCTTTCGCTTGCACATTTCCAAGGATCCCTTCATTAATTCGGTATTTAATTTTTGAGGCATCATGAATCACTTCAGGCGCAGCGCCATATAATGCTTGAATTAACATGCCCTGTTTATCTTCGTTGTATAAAGTGACCATGCCATATTGCAATCCAGCTAATTCATGCAGACAACCTAACATCTGTTGTAATGTTTCTTCCATATTTAATGTTTGGCTGAGAATTACGCTAATTTGATGTAAGGCCTTTAGTTGTTGCTCTGCATCAAAACTTTGTCGAGAGTAATTATCTGATTCTGTCATAAACATTCCCACTTAAAACCATCCGAGGTTTTTATTATTCGTCCACTTGATCAATAACCTTACTACTGGTTAAAAATCGATTTAGTAGAGAAGGTTACATAGCTATTGCTAGTGAAGTTGTTGTGTTGTCATAAATGAAACAATTTGTCTTATCTACTTCATCTGCTTGAAAAATAACTATTACAATTAAAATCAGGCAACTTATGTACCAAAAAAACATCATGGCTTTATTAATAATTATAAATAATACAATATATGATCTAAGACAAACAATGTGCTCTTTATCACACTTTAACGGTCATTTATCCTTACTTTCCGCGCGTCTTTATAGTGCAACTTTCGCCAAAAAGCGTCATGTTAGTGCATCAAATTAAAAACCAATTATTGGCATATTTATCGCAATACCCATTAATCAACCTCTCATAAATAGCTTATTTAATGTGTAAGTAGACCCGAGAGAAATCACAGCCGTCGCTTTAAAGGAGCATAAAAATGAGTCAATACCTTTTAATTTTATTGACCACGAGTTTGGTAAATAACGTTGTACTTGCACAGTTTTTAGGACTGTGTCCATTTATGGGGGTATCCAATAAAGTCGGCGCCGCCTTTGGAATGGGATTAGCCACCACCTTTGTACTCACGCTTTCCTGTGCAGCGGCTTGGATATTAGAGCATTACTTACTTATCCCTTTAAACTTGGGCTTTTTACGCTTATTAAGTTTTATTTTGGTGATTGCCGTTCTCGTACAGCTCACCGAAATGATGGTCGCTTATCAAAGCCCAGAGTTACATCGTGTATTAGGTATTTTCCTTCCACTTATTACAACCAATTGTGCGGTTCTTGGGGTGGCATTATTAACCATTCGTGAAGAATTAGATTTTTTAGGGGCATTAATATATGGCTTTGGTTCGGCCATGGGGTTTACCTTGGTTATCGTTATTTTTGCTGGCTTAAGAGAACGAATGGCGTTGTGTCGCATTCCCGCCATGATGGAAGGCGCACCGATTGGATTTATTACCGCCGGCATTCTTGCCATGGCATTCTCCGGTTTTGCCGGACTCGCTTAGGAGCAGTAACACATGGATATTATTAATTTATTAAGCTTACCACTGCTTGCAACACTAATGGGATTAGCGCTTAGTTTTGCATCGCGTTTCCTTGCAGTCGAAAAGGATCCGATTGTCGATAAGATCAGTGATCTTCTCCCTAATGGTCAATGTGGACAATGTGGTTTTCCCGGTTGTGCCCAGGCTGCAATTGCAATGAGTGAAGGAAAGTTAGGACCAGATTGCTGCCCACCGGGTGGACAAGCACTGGCACTCAAATTATCAACATTATTAAATGTACCACTGACGGCAAGCTCAGATGAAAAAGAACTCCCTCAAGTGGTCGAAATCGATCCTGAAATTTGCGATGGCTGTACGCGTTGCGCTAAAAAATGTCCCTTTGATGCCATTGTCGGGGCCAATAAACAATTACATGGTGTATTGACGGATGTGTGTACTGGTTGTGGCATGTGCGTTTCGGTTTGCCCGCAGGATGCGTTTAGCTATAAAACCGACCCTATTTTTAACGATGATTGGGCATGGCCTAAACCCGTAATAAGCTAAAAGAGGTAAGCCAAATGATTTTTTCTAAAAAGTTAATTAAGGGCGGTGTTCACCCTGTTGGGCAAAAGCAACTGAGTAACAACAGTGATATTTTGAGTATTCCCGCCCCCAAAAGACTCTTTATCGCCCTTAAACAACATTCCGGCTCACCGGCGAAACCCATAGTTAAAGCCGGAGAAACCGTGCATGCCGGTCAATTGTTAGCAAGTGGCCAAGGGGGGAGCGCAAACATTCATGCACCACAATCAGGAACAATAGAAAAAATAGCCTTGCACAACGCAGCGATTCCCGGCGGTGCTCAACAGGAAATGATCCATCTTATTTGCGATACCGGCCCACACCTCGATGAGATTAAAATTAACACGAGCTACAGCTCTCGCGCTGAATTAATCGATATTATTGGCGATGCGGGTATTGTTGGCATGGGCGGAGCGGTATTTCCCGCAGCAACAAAGTTACGATCGACACTCAATAAACAAATCGACAATCTCCTTATTAATGGCTGTGAATGTGAACCCTATTTAACCTGTGATGACCTTGTGATGCAGGAAAAATGTGTCCAAGTTGTCGGAGGCATTCGCTATCTGATCGAAGCAAGTGGTGCTAAGCGCGCTATTATCGGCATCGAAGATAATAAGCCAGATGCATTTCAAATCCTGACCGATGCCACCAGCGAAGATGATAATATCGAAGTCAGAAAACTACCTACCCATTATCCGATGGGCTCCGCAAAACAATTTATTCAAGCACTCTGTCAGATTGAAGTGCCCAAGGGCAAACGTTCAACCGATGCCGGTGTCTTTGTACAAAATGTTGCTACCTGTGCCGCTATCTATTCTGCAGTCCGTTATGGTCATCCGATGACACATCGAGTCGTCACATTGAGTGGTGGCGCGTTAGAAAAACCGATGAATGTAGAAGCGCCAATTGGGACTTTAATTTCAGAGCTACTGGCCAACTGCGGAGGCTTAAAAACATCTGCCGCACGCATTATTGTCGGTGGACCAATGATGGGCCATACCATTACCAATATCCATTCCCCCATAATGAAAGGCACCAGCGGGATCTTATTTTTAGAAGAGAATGAATTACCGCAAACGGCAAACAGTCCGTGTGTCAGTTGTGGACGCTGTGTTGCAGCTTGTCCAATGGGATTATTACCCAATGCCATGTCTCAATTAATTGAAAATGATGACCTGGAAGGTGCACTAGATCAAGGCTTAAAAAGCTGTTTAATGTGTGGCTCATGTGCCTTTATTTGTCCCGCTTCATTACCGTTAACTCAATACTTTTCCTATGCAAACGGCGAGTTAAATCGCCAGAAAAAAATGGAAAATAAAGCCCAGTTAGCACGCGAATTAAATATCCAACGCACCGCTCGATTAGAAAAAGAAGCGGAACAAAAAGCCGCAGCCAAAGCCGCTAAGAAAGCAGCAAGAGCATCAGGTTCAAGAAAACGTGAACCCCGTAAATCGACACGAAATACAAGCAAAACGACACAGGAGGTCTAAACATGCCAACAATATTATTAAGCGCACCGCATATTCATTCCGGCATGACCGTCAACCGACTGATGCGTCAGGTGATCATCGGTTTATTTCCAGCACTATTAGTCGGTTTATATCTCTTTGGTGAACAGGCATTAATGTTAGTTGTTGCCTCGTTAATTGCGGGATTACTCACCGAATGGCTTTGCCAAAAATGCCAAGCGAAACCAATGGGTAGCCTAGGCGATTGCAGCACCATTGTCACCGTTCTGTTATTGGTGATGAGTTTACCGCCTCATTTTCCTTGGTATTTGGGCGCACTCGGTGCGGCTATCGCAGTCACCCTAGGTAAACAAGTTTATGGTGGATTAGGCCAAAATTTATTTAATCCTGCCATGTTAGCACGGGTTGTTTTACTGATTTCATTCCCCGTAGAAATGACCGATTGGCCAGCACCTGATTTAGTCTTGCCACCCTTCCCTGGATTTAACGATATTGCCGATGCCTTTACCGGCGCAACTACATTGGGTTCGGTTATGGAAACGGGCAGTAGTTTAGTCACGCTTAATTTATTACCCATGCTATTTGGCATTAGCCCAGGTAGCTTAGGGGAGTCTCCCATTTTATTAACTTTGGGAGGGTTATGGATGATCTATAAAGATGTGATTGATTGGCGTATTTCAGTAAGCGTTATCCTCGGTTGTATTATTCCCGCGAGCATCGCATGGTTCTTTTCTCCCGATGTTGTCCTTGCACCACTGGCACAACTGTCGAGCGGAGGCTTACTCCTTGCGGCTTTCTTTATTGCTACTGATCCGGTCACTGGCCCAACAACGCCTAAGGGTCGCGTGGTATATGGTTTAGGTTGTGGTTTATTAATCTTTATTATTCGTGTTTACGGTTCTTATCCAGAGGGCGTTGCCTTTGCCATTTTATTAATGAATGCAGTTAGTCCGTTAATTGAAAGTACCTGTAAACAGCATACATATGGAGAAGGTAAATGAGCTTAGTTCCCGATAAGATAAAACAGACAATTGCCTATCCCGCGATATTAATGGGCGCAGTGTCATTATTGGTGTGTAGCTTATTGTTAATCACGAACAATATCACCGAGCAGCCGATTGCAGATAGACAACGTGAAGCATTAACCGAACAGCTTAATCAAGTGTTAGAGGCCGATGTTTACGATAATCACCCCTTGGATCAAAAATATAACAAAGTCATTGATGGACAAGATTACGCATTTTACCGCGCGCGATTGAACGGTCATGTGAGTGCTGTGATCTTATTTACTCACACCGTGGGTTATTCCGGTGATATCGCCCTACTGGTCGCCATCAAAGCGGATGGTTCATTGGGCGGCGTACGTGTGCTCAGCCATACGGAAACCCCTGGTTTAGGCGATAAAATAGAGTTGGCCAAATCCGATTGGATCTTAAGCTTTGCGCATTTATCTTTGACCAATCCAAATCAAACCGGTTGGGCGGTCAAAAAAGATGGCGGTCAATTTGATGCTTTCACGGGGGCCACAATTACACCTAGAGCCGTTGTAAAAGGTGTACATGAAACCTTGCAATTATTTAAAGCCAACCAAGATTTTTTCTTAGAAAAAAGTATCAGTGAATAGAGGTGAACATGGAAAAGTACAACTATAAAGAAGTCATCACCAGTAACCTATGGACCAACAATGTAGTCTTTGCGCAAATGTTAGCGCTTTGTCCGTTATTAGCCGTTACCAGTGGCGCAACCAATGGCTTAGGATTAGGGCTAATTACCACTGGCGTGATGCTTTTCTCAAGCCTATTAGTGTCATTAGTACGCCCATTGTTAACACCACAGGTACGTATTCCTATCTTTATTTTACTGATTGCAACCTTAGTTACCATTGCCGATTTAGCGATGAACGCATGGCTGCACGAATTGCATAAAGTATTGGGTCTGTTTATTCCTTTAATTGTCACTAACTGTGCCATTTTTGGTCGAGCCGAATCCTATGCATCAAAAAATCCTTGGTTTCCTGCCGTGGTTGATGGTGTCGCAACAGGGGTTGGTTTTACCTTTGCCCTTGTCATGCTAGGCGGTTTTCGAGAAATAGTCGGGAGTGGAACGTTGTTTGCCAATGCCAGTTTATTATTGGGCGATAGTTTTTCATTTATGGAATTAACGATTATTCCAGGCTACGACGGCATGTTGTTAGTCATTCTCCCCTCCGGCGGATTTATTATGTTAGGCATTCTTCTATCCGGAAAACGTTTACTCGATACATATTTAGACCGTCCAACTAAAGAGCAACCTGGCTGTCATGTTGAACCATAATCTCAATATAGATATTAGAAACAGGAATTAATATTATGAAATTAAGCGTCGCCTATGCAGCTGGTAGTAAAAGTTTTCGTCAAGCATTCGAATTAGCGGCACCCGTTACCGCTGAGCAAGCCATACATCATTCAAAATTATTGAGCGAGTTCCCAGATTTAGACATAAAAAAACTAAAAATTGGTATTTTTGGGAAAGTTTGTAAGAATACTCAACCCCTCGAAGAAGGTGATCGGGTTGAGGTTTACGAACCCACTCGCGTTGTCATTGATGACGACGACGATGATGATGATGATGACTAAGGATGAAAAATGCTACGCAATTTAATTAATATAAATAACGATCTTTGTGACGGATGTGGCGGTTGCCTAGAAAAATGCACCGAAGGTGGCTTACAACTTATTAACGGTAAAGCACATTTAGTAAACGATCTTATTTGTATCGGTTTCGGAAACTGCGTAACAAACTGTCCAACCAATGCAATACAAATGGTTCAACGTAAAGAAATACCCTCTCATCACCAATTGATCATGATTAAGAGTGACTCACTTATCTTAGTGTAACTAACGCTATATATATCCGTCATCTCTTAATTAAATCACCCAATTTAAAAGGATGGATAAATGCAGCGAGATATTATTGAAATAGATGAACAACTTTGTACCGGATGTGGCGATTGTGTTCCAGCCTGCCACGAGGGTGCGTTGCAAATTATCGACAATAAAGCCCGTCTCATCAGTGACTTAATGTGTGATGGTTTAGGCGCTTGTCTTGGCGAATGCCCAACGGGTGCGATGCAAGTTGTACAACGAGAAGCCGTTGCCTATGATGAACGCCTAGTCATGGTGAATATTATTAAAGGTGGTGAAAATGTTATTCAGGCGCATCTTCAACATATGATTGACCACGATGAACTCGATTATTTCAATACTGCAATTCAGGTTCTTATCGAGCAAAATATTCCCGTTCCTACTTACAACAGGAAAAAAAATAGCCAACCGCAACAATCCTGCCCTAGTAACAAGCATGAAAACTTAGATAACGCCCCAAAAAACACAGGCAATATCAACAGCGAATTGAGCCATTGGCCGATTCAATTACACTTAATTAATCCAGCGAGTCCTCACTTCACTCAAGCAGACCTACTGCTTGCGTCGGATTGCAGTGCCTTCGCTGCAGGTGATTTCCATCAAACGTATTTAGCGGGTAAGAAATTAGCCATTGCTTGCCCAAAACTCGATACAAATCAGGATACTTACATTGAAAAACTCACTTTAATGATTCGTTATGGAAAATTAAAGAGCATCACGGTATTAAGAATGGAGGTCCCCTGTTGCGGCGGATTAACAAAACTCGTTCAAACAGCCATGCATCAAGCTAAATGTATCCTACCGATTGAGACTATCACCTTGAACAGTAAAGGCATTGTGATTTCATAGGCCTCCTATTTCGGAGGCTCGTTGGTACTATTGTTCCATCTCGTACAAATCTGCTGATTATTTAATTAAAATTGTCTTTCTTGTACCAAACATCACAATTCACAAATATTACAATTATCTACAAAAACAAATAAAAACCATAAAAAACAAATTGTTAAATGAAAAATGCACTCTCTAGATTGCAGGCATAATTCCTGCAATATGTTATGAACAATAAGCACATATTTTCTACAGGAGCAGGATCATGGCTAAAACAGGCATCATTTTTGGAACGGATACAGGTAAAACACGTAAAATTGCAAAGCAAATCTTTAAAATGCTCGACAGTGAAGATGTTGCGAAACCGGTTAATATCAATCGTTGCTCAATTGATGAATTGCTTGCATTTGATAACTTAATTATCGGCACCCCAACACTTGGCGAAGGTGAATTACCAGGTTTGTCTGTCGACTGTGAAAGCGAAAGCTGGGAAGAAATTGCAGATGCACTTGAAGAAGCCGATTTCAGTGGAAAAACAATCGCGCTTTATGGTCTAGGTGATCAGGAAGGTTACCCCGATGAATTTGTTGATGCTCTCGGTGAACTTTATGATATTTTCTCTGCTGCAGGCGCGACCATGATTGGACGTTGGCCAAATAACGGCTATGAATTTAATAACTCGGCAGCATTAGATGGCGATGAATTTGTCGGATTGGTATTAGATTTAGACAATCAATCAGGCTTAGTTGATGAACGACTTACTGCTTGGTTAGATATCATTAAACCGGAACTCGGTTTGTAATCTATTTGGTCGTCAAATTGGTATTATACGCTAAACCAAGGCAACCTAAGGACATCCCTCGCTTTTCAAGGAGATGAATATGGAACAAGGACTTCACCATCATAGGATTGATGATCAGACTGAAAACTCGTCTAAAAATTTAATATTACCAATCCACTATTCATCTTTAAACCTTGGTTTTTGCAAGCAAATAATGCGCGCTCAATTATCTGGTTTAATTGTCCTTCCCCATGGACTTGGACTAGATAATCAAACATATTTAGCACTACAGAAAGCCATTAATGACCAACAAATTTTCAACTTAGAACAGGCATGGCATCAGCAAGATTCAACATTTATTCGTGAACGCGCTGCATTTTGTGGTGAACTATTTGCGATGAAAGCAGATGAACGATATGAACTAATCAATTTATTGTCGCAATATCAAAATCAACAAGATCCCTCTTCACAATTAATGGCCGTTATTATTGCAACGGCAAGTTTAACCAAATTTCATCTCTGGGAAAGTCTTGGTTTAAAAGAAAGAAAAGACTTGGGCAGTCTAATTAATCATAACTTTCCTGAATTATTCGCACTTAATACCGATAATATGCGTTGGAAACGTTTCTTTTATCGTCAATTATGCGAACAAGGTGGCGACTATATTTGCCGCGCCCCAAGTTGCCAAGAATGCCAATCTTATCGAGAATGTTTTGTTTCCTAAGAAAAATAAAAAGGACAATAAAAAGTAGCGTAAATATTTGGCTAAAAAACGGCAGCAACATGAAAAGTTGGCCATGATAGTTAGCACTTTATCCGTAACCAAACCCATTTATTTTATGGATACGTTCAGGTTATATACTAACATTCGATAAGGACTAGCCATTAAAGATGTAAAGTCTTGTTTTTACATCTACCGATAGAGGATTAACGCAGTTAATCGCTCGAAAGGTCATCATGTTACGCCTTGCCTTGGTATCCGAGCTAGTGACTGATAAACGCATCTTGATTGGTAACGGGTATAACAATAATGAAGCACACCTTTTAACGTATAAACGAAAGCTGAAATATTGTTAATATCACACTAAATTTTAACGACCTTAATGTCTCAGATTGAGAGATGCATTCAACTTCCCCATTAAATCATCCTTTAATAATACAAACTATTCTTCCTATACTCTGCAAAGCTAAGTAAGATAATCACTTAAATGAGACTAAGGAGAAATAAAACAGCATGGATATGTTGCAAGAAGTAGTCAGGATCTTAACGATCTATCAGGGCGAAGTGATTATTGCCAATCCAAATGTCCCAGAAGAAATGGAGCACTATGCTCGTGCTGCAATGGATATTCCTGATAATGAATATGTGATGGCCGCCATGCGTACATCATTTAAAAAATTTCACCGAGGTATAATTTTCGGACGTGATGGTATTTACTGGATTAATGGCCCCGCCGTTGAAACAGACGTTAACCATTTAACCTGGCGCGAGCTGAGTGAACGTAAAAAACAGATTCGTTCTCTGTATAAAAAAATTGGCCTAGGAGAAGGCGCTGTTTTTGATAATAGCGGTACTAACCAGGGTAATACTTTCTTAATGAGACTGTTAGACCTATTAATTGAGCGCTATGAAGAACAGGAAACAACCCAAGATGGGTTTATCTTTGAACCCGAAGAGCCAGGAATACTCGTGCGCACCATTCCGACTAATAAAGCTGAATTGAAAGCAGATAATGCAGCCAGTGCAGCCGAAGCAGGCATTGGTTTAGGCGCATGGATGAAAGGTTTTTTTACAAAATAAAATAGCCAAAAAAAAGCCCCTTTCACTTAGGTATTTTTAAGTCAAAGGGGCTAGAAGGAAATCGTTTAATTAGCTAAATATTCCAAACAATATTTTCTTTTAGTTTTTGCTGAACTTTATTAAGCGGCTCATCCATTTCACCGACAATCACCACATCGGCTTTACCCATTTTTTCAGTCATTCCTTTCAAATGTTGATCATGAAATTCTGCTTTTTCAGCAAACCCAGCATCACCCGGTACGACAAAGACAGTAACAGGTCCCATCTCCCCCTTCATCACCATATGTAAAGCTCGCGTCCCTTTAAAGTCACAAAAATTAACAAAGGTCACTTCACCTAATTCTGATTTAACCTCTCCACCATAACTGGCCAATTTTGCATTGATCATCGGTAGAGTCGCCTTTTCGTCAATCTTAGAGGTCATATAATACTCATGTATCACATGCTCCATCGCCACTGTTCCCATATCTAAAGGCGATTGGGTGAATGAGCTCAACGATGGCAAGCTAATCCCAATAATAAAAGCAATCGATGCCGCAATGGCAATATGCCAACGATTACTGGATTTTTTATCATTTTCAATGGCAAAGCTTTGCTCTAACAAAATTTTATCTGCTAAATTATCTGGTACAGGTACCTTTAACATTGATTCAAGTTGCGCATCAAATGCTTTTGCTTCTTTTACTAATGCTTTGTTTTGTTCATTTGTTTCGACACTGTCTAGGAATTCTTTGCTTTTGTCACACGGTGTCGCAATTGCGGTATGACGGAATAAAATATCATCCATGTGCTGCCTCATTTTCTTTACTTACTGTGGTTAATGATGATTTTAATAGGTTCTTTGCTCTGAATAATCGCGTTAGTACGGTATTTTTATTGAGCTCTAATTGCGTCGCAATTTCTTCTGTACTAAATCCAGCAACCAATTGCAGCAATAATGGATCTTTATAATCGTCGGGCAAAGTCAAAATTTTTCGTCGTAACAACTCACTCTCCATTTCGGCAGAGGAATCATATTCGTCAGCGACAGCATGATCTTCAATATCAACTATCTGTAATTGCTTGCGTTCAAATCGACGTGCATTTTCACGGCGCAGTATTATAAACAACCACCCCTTAGCTGATTTATCATCTAATAGACTGTCCAAACTCTTCCAAGCTCGAAGACAAGTTTCTTGTACTAAGTCTTGTGCAATGTCCGGATCACGGCAGATCCAATAGGCATATCGGTAAAGATCTGGGCTATAAACATTGACAAGCGCTTCATATCGTTTCTGTTTTTTATTCATATCTTTAAAGACCGAGGACTCAGCACTTTTATTTCGCTTTCGAGCAAATATATTCATTCTTTTTTATCCCACAAAATTCTGTCACTATTTTTGTTCTTTTTATTATCATGAAATTGTTGCTAATCCCCTGAAAAATAAAGATTGTACAAATAAAATTAAAATATAAAGTTATTTAATTATTTTATTTATTTTTTTGAAAATAATTCACGCTAATATAAGACTAACCATTACATTATAGTATAATCACCATTTTGAATGATTGTTCAATAAAAACAAGTTTTGTCGCTTTAAAACAATATTAAATAAATATATAAATTATATTTAAAATACATATGGAAGGTGTAATTAAATTGGTACTTAAACACATACAATATTGTAATAGTTACCTCCTTTTGTCACCTTTACGATAACGTATTATTAACTGATTTTTGAAGTCGACTAAATCCTCTATGAAATTTACGATTATTTTTTATAAAAAGAATTAACCACCGCTAAAATAAAATATAACAACTTGTTTTAAAAGGTATTTAATTAATATTCCATTACCCTATTCTATTTTTGAATAACCTCATTATTATACAATCCCCTCCTTTCTTATGGCGTATGAATTGCAATAACTTCAACACCAATTCACTTATTTATTGGTAAAAATGTATTAAATGTGAGAAGGATGGTGATTGAAATATATGCGCGACAGCAGTTTATAACCGTTTTATTCAAAACACTTCCCTCCCATAACGCATTTAATACCTATCCATTCAAAAAAGGAGAAGTTATATGGCTACTATCTATTTTTCATCGCCAATTATGCGTAAAAATAAAAAAGTAACCCCTGTCGTTGGGACGCGTGACGCTATCTTAGGCATCGCAGAAAAAAATGGAGTGAATATTCCCCATGAATGCCGCGATGGTCGTTGCGGTTCTTGTTTAGTTGAAGTGACACACCTTGATGGCGAAAATATACGTGGTGCAATGTTAACTGATAAAGAACGTGAAGGACTTAAAAATATTGGCAAACTATCCGTCAAAGATGCAGAGCGCGCTTCAGTCAATGATTTACCCCCTAAATATCGTCTTGCTTGCCAAGCCATTATTACAGACGAAGACGTACTCGTTGAATTCACCGGTGAACCTGGCGGTGCTTAACTAATATTCCCGTTATCTCTCAATGTATGAAAATCAGAAAACAAGAGATTAACGACTTCATGACGATTGATAACGGGTATACGAGATGAATATTTTAAGCTTAAGACAGACCCTAATTTATACAGGAGTATAGAATGACCAGACGTACTAAAATTGTAACCACGCTAGGCCCAGCAACAGATAGAGACAATAACCTAGAAAAAATCATTGCCGCTGGTGCTAATATGGTACGCATGAACTTTTCTCATGGTGAAGCGGTTGATCATATAAAACGCGCAGAGCAAGTTCGTGAAATTGCAGCACGCCTAGGAAAAGAAGTCGCTATTATGGGCGATCTTCAAGGCCCCAAAATTAGAATATCGACCTTTAAAAACAATAAAATTAAGTTAGCGGTCGGTGATAAATTTACCTTAGATAGTGATATCGAAAAAGGTCAAGGAACACAACAAGCTGTTGGCTTAGATTATAAGACTTTGCCACAAGAAGTTGATAAGGATGATATTTTACTACTTGACGACGGACGCGTTCAGCTAAAAGTTACTGCCGTAATCGGTAATAAAGTAGAAACGATGGTAACAATTGGCGGCCCACTTTCTAATAATAAAGGGATTAACAAACAAGGCGGCGGTTTGTCTGCTCCCGCGTTAACGGCAAAAGATAAAAAAGATATTATCACTGCCGCCACTATCGGTTGCGATTACTTAGCCGTTTCCTTCCCCCGGAATGGTAATGATCTCCACTATGCAAGAAAACTCGCCATTGAAGCAGGTTGCGACGCCAAAATTGTAGCAAAAGTTGAACGTGCAGAAGCCGTTGAAACCCAAGAAGCACTGGAAGATATTATTCTCGCTTCCGATGTAGTGATGGTTGCACGTGGCGATTTAGGGGTTGAAATTGGCGATGCCCGTTTGGTCGGAGTGCAAAAGAACATGATCCGGACAACGCGCCGTTTAAATCGTGTTGTTATTACTGCAACACAAATGATGGAATCGATGATCAGCGCCCCCATGCCGACTCGTGCCGAGGTCATGGATGTTGCCAATGCAGTACTCGATGGCACCGATGCAGTAATGCTTTCGGGTGAAACCGCTGCGGGAGACTTCCCCGTTGAAACAGTGAAAGCAATGGGCGAAGTGTGTCTGGGCGCAGAGAAACATCCGAGTATTAATGTGTCTAACAACCGAATGGCATGTACCTTCGATGATCTAGGTGAAGCGATTGCAATGACTACTATGTTTGCAGCAAATCACACCAAAGGCGTTAAAGCGATTGTGACAATAACAGAGTCCGGTACCACACCATTATTGATATCACGCTTGAGTTCTGGCTTACCTATCTACTCGCTTTCAAATTCAGCCCAAACTCGACGTTATTGCGCTCTATACCGAGGTGTCACACCGGTTTACTTTAAATCACCGACAAACAATAGCCATGAATACATTCGTGAAGCACTCGATACCTTAAAAGACGCCGGTTATTTAATAACGGGTGACTTAGTACTATTAACCCATGGTCACAATATGCAAGCAGGTTCTACCGACACTTGTAAAATAGTTACCGTATAACTCCCCTTATTACAGTGGGTTTACTATGTCATATATACTCAGTAGTAAACCCAGTATTTTGCTTATTCAAACAGGCTATTTTTAGCAAAGAAAATAACGTATTCAATGGAATGTATCAGCGAATTATCATTTAGGCATTCTTTACACAAAAAACAGGTGCAAACAATGAAAATAAAAAACACAAAATAAATACAAAGCATCAACAAACGGGAATGAAAATTCTTAACATTTATGCTATATTTATATAACCTTCTTGCACAATCCATCTTCTAATAATCGCTTAAGGAATAATAAAATGATAAAAACAATTAATATTCTGATAGGTCTATTGTTTACTATGAATATCAACGCAACGGTATTAAATTTCGAAGATATTAAACTTGATACTCCATATGTAACTTTAGCGTCGATTGATCAAAATGAATACGCCGGTTTTACTTGGGAGCATAATTGGGCAGTGGGTAATGTTAGCAATAATAATTATGCCGATGCAGCACTATCAGGTAGCCAATACCTTTCAAATTTCCGAGCAGACAAAAACTTAACGATTAGCGCAAATACTCCCTTTGACTTTGATGGTGTTTGGATAGCTACGCCATCATTAACCAATGTTGCTAAATGGGTTTCTATTTCAGCCTTTGATCAATACGATCAAATGATTGGCACAACCGGACAAGTTGCTGTTAATCAAGAATACTCTTGGGTTGCGGGTATTTTTGATAATGTTTCATACTTAACTTTTACAAGTGACGCTTTCTGGTATGTTTTGGATGACTTCACCTATAACTCCGCTTCTACTAGCGTACCTGCACCAGCACCTTTTGCATTTCTTGCTTTTGGATTGTTCGGTTTAACAATACTTAAAAAGAAAAAAGTTACTCATTAAGATGTATATCCCATTACCATTTAAAACATAAAATTAGCAAGTCCTGAAATGAATGGATTCTCATTAACGATCTAACTGATGATATCAAGACTTTATAGCAACAAAATAGTTGCCTCACGGCTTGCTCATTGCTCATACCTTTTCCCACCTCCTCCATAAATACAGATATCAAGCTCCCCCAGGACAATGCGCAACCAATTATTTCCATGTTATGATAGATAACTCATTGTATTAATTAAAACTAAGGTATAACGTACCTTATTGTTTAACGTAAAGTTGTCGACATGGATATTGAAATCAGAAAAATACAGAATAATGATGCCAGTGGGTTTTATGATGCGCTTTGTTCCGTTGCCAGTGAAGGCGTTTATTTATTAACCACTACACCACCACCTTATGAAAAGATGGAAAATTTTGTTAAAAATAACGTCGCAAACAATAATGCTCAGTATGTTGCTCTATATAACAATAAAATTATAGGCTGGGCAGATATTGTCCCATTAGAGCGTAACACCATGACGCATGTTGGTCACCTTGGTATGGGTGTCTTAAATCAATTCCGCAGTAAAGGAATTGGCTTGCAATTACTGCAAAAAACCATCGACCATGCATTTAGCCAATCATTAACACGTTTAGAATTAGAAGTGTTTTCGGATAATCAGTCAGCCATTGCACTATATAAAAAATGTGGGTTCAGTATTGAAGGGGTAAAAAAACATGCCCGTTTTTATTCAGGCAACTATCAAGATATTGTCATCATGGCTCAATATCAACTGTAAAGGTAAAGCAAAGAAAACAGGATAACTATTTAAAAAATGAGTCATTGTTAATGGGGATTTATGCATTTTAGTTTAGAAAGAATCCAACGATTTGTTGACCAGATTGTCACTAAAAGCAATTGCCAAGATTGTAATGATATACTGCGTTTAAATCATTATATCTGGCTATCGATTATAGCTATTCCGTTAAGCTTTATTTTCATCACCAAAAACATTCTGCTCGAACACTACAATATTGCTATCACCGTTGCGTGTTTTTTAGTCTTTATTTTTTCTTGCCTATTTATTATTCCAAAAGTTAAATCATTAAATGTAATTTACCATACCAATAATTGTGTTTTTATGGCGATGCTACTGCTAGTTTCAAATTACGGTAATATCCCAGAAGGGCAAATCTTATGGTGTTATGTTTATCCACTACTGAGTATTTTCTTATTCGGTCACCGAATCGGCGTTAAATGGAGTTTATTTCTCTTAGTCGCAGTAATAACCAGTTTACAATTTAATACTACAATACAAATTAATCAGCACTTTGAGTTTGAAGTCCGTTTTTGTATTATTTACCTTACCGTACTCAGTATTACTTCTTGGCTTGAATACTCACGCAGCCGTTATATTGAAACCGTTCGAAAACAAAGATATAAACTAGAAACAGAAAGAGAGCGTTTAAGTGAAGAGGTAAACAGACGCACTCAATTAGAAGAACAGCTCAATAAATTAGCCAATCGCGATGATTTAACTGGATTATTTAATCGACGCTACTTTTTATCTAAAGCCAAGGAGATGCTCACTCAAAGTCAGCGATATAACACAGTGTTAGCTATGGCAATTATTGATATCGATAATTTTAAAAATATCAATGATAGTTTTGGACACCCTACGGGAGATGAAGTACTAAAACGCCTTGCGAAGGAATATAAACAATTCTTTAGAGAGTCAGATATCTACGGTCGAATTGGTGGTGAAGAGTTTGCCATTTTACTACCGCAATCATCAACCAATGAAGCTTTAAAAACAATGGATAAATTCCGACAAAAAATCAGTGAACAACATTACTTATTTAACGGCAATACAATAAATATAACCATCAGCATTGGCTTAGCCGTCACGAGCAACAATCTTACAAGTATTGACGAACTCTACTCAATCGCAGATAAAGCACTATATCAAGCGAAAAATAATGGCCGAAATCAGACCCTATTCGAAAAGTAACTCCCCTCCCACACACTTTCCTTCATCTTTATATCCCCTAGCAACCTAGAAAACATCGTAAAAGACATATTAATCAGTGCATATTAAGGCATGATCAAGCGATTAATAAGTAATAAAAAAGTAAACGTTTATAGCTCTAAGACATACATCAACGAGCAAGCTATTATGTGCAAAAATCAGTAAGAGGCTAACTTATGATAAATATTTGTGCGTAATAATCATCAACTCACCACAGATCATTTGTATCAAATAGGAGCCCAATAAAGTCTATTTAATTGGAAAATAAATGTGTAACGGCAAGCTTCAAAAAACAAAATTAAAATTCAAAAAGATAAAACAGTACACATTAAATATGCTGTCGGTAAAACATCAAAAACGAATTGCAATCGCAGGTTGCTTTAGAAGTGGTACTAATTACACCAAAACATTATTAGAAACAAATTTTCATTGCCAAGTTAAAAATGATCTGTTTGGTTGGAAGCATGGTTTTATCCCTATCATAACAAAGGGCTCGTCACTAGATCATACTGTTTCCTTTGATGCGGGTGTATTTGTAACTAAAAATCCTTTCTCTTTTCTGGTTTCTCTTTTTAACTACTTTGAATCGGTGGACAAGAATATTCAGGCTGAAAAAGAGTTTTCTCAATTTATTGCAAGCAAGATAATAATCCGCGATTCAGGACAAATAAACTCACCATCACTTCGATTTTCTAGCCCAATTGAACTTTGGAATATGATGAATTGGAACTACCTTTCAAGCCCTAATTTCACCCATATTAGTTATGAAGCTTTACTTGAAAATCCAGAAACATATATCAATCAAATTGCAAAACAAATAAACATTGTGAAGAAAAAAGGCCCACTTAAATTTCCAACTAAACAAGTAAAGCGAATGAAGGACAATCACAAATTTGTGATTCTAGAAGAATATGAGTCCACACAATCATTCAATAAAAGTAGCTATCAAGACCATCAATATATGAACCGTTATACGTTATCTGATATCGAATTAATTTTGGAGCGATTGGATGATGAACTAGTTCAGCAACTAGGCTATACCGATTTAATCAATTTTTTAGTCAAAAAATAAATTTTGATATTTGCATAAGAGATAATATATGTTCCCAGCAATTTTTAGACGATTCAAAAAAAATATAAAGAATAAAAATCAAAGTTTACGAAATATGCGTCGACTTGAAAACATAACAAAAAGAGTTCTTAGGTGTAATGAACTGCAATCAATAGCGATAAATAGTACCCAGAAAATGATCGATTCATCTAATCATAACAATAACTTAGTAGTGAGTTTAACCACCCATTCTAAACGAATCCATGATGTTCATTTAGCAATAGAATCAATTGCACAGCAATCCATAAAGCCAAGTCGTATTATTTTATGGTTAGATGAAAATGAATTCTCAACCGACATGCTTCCCTCTATTTTATTACGACAAAATAAACGCGGATTAGAAATTAAATATTGCCGTAATTTGAAATCTTATACCAAAATAATCCCAACACTGCTTGAATGCCCTACATCAAATATCATAACAATAGATGATGACATCATCTATCCCTATGACATGTTGGAAATCTTGTTAAAGGACAGTCAAAATTATCCGGGTATTATCATTGGTCATCGCGCTCATGAAATAACTTTAACTAAAAAGGGAACGCTGCAAAAATATAATAATTGGAACAAAAACACATCCAATTGTTCCCCATCGCACAATATTTTTTTAACTGGTGTTGGAGGCGTTTTATATCCATCAGGTTGCTTTAACAGGGAAGTTTTTAATGAAGAAGTTTTTATGGATATTTGCCGCTTAGCAGATGATGTATGGTTAAAGGCAATGGCCATGATCAATAATACTCTTTGCAAAAAAGTCGATGATAGCAGGTCTCTATCAAATCGTTTATTTGTGCTTCCCGAACATCAAGATATTGGACTTAACACCATGAATGTCGCTAAAGATTTAAACGATGAACAACTAGAACGTGTTGTTAATAAATACCAATTATTAACAACATGGAATAACGCATATTCAATTTCAACGGCTTATGCCCACTGTCAATAAACTACTCACCCACTTTTTTTCAGCCTTTTTCTTCCGATGCTCATTAAGTTGTTTGAGCACAGCTTCAATGGCATCGGCTTCAGGTGTATTTCCTGCTGGATAAACTTCATGGCAAAGTAACAAATGCAACCCAATTTCACTTTCTACTACTGAGCTAATGGTTTGTGGTTCCATCGTAAATAAAACTAACTCTAATTCAGGATAAAGTTGACCACGAGAAACTAAACCAACTAATCCTTGATTTAAAGACGTTGGACATTCCGAATATTTCGCGGCCAGTTCTGCAAACTGACTGATGTCATTATCTAACTGTTTTTTAATACCGATTATTCTCTTTTCTGCCAGTGCCCTTTTATTTTCAGCAAATTCATCGTTGATTGTAATTAACAAGTGACTCACTTTTCGACGTTCTGGATGGTGAAAACGCGCTTTATTTTTATCATAGTAAGCCTTCGCTTCTTGATATGTTGCTCGTGGATAATGTTGGCTTTGTGATTCAATGGTTTTTTCACAAAGAAGATCTTGATAAATCGCTAAATTTAACGCTTCCTTGGTCAATTCTTGTTGCTCTAGTGATAAATCAAAGCTTTCTGGATTATCAAACTGTTGCTTTAACTGTTCAATAATAAACTCAACTTCCTGCGGCTTAACTTGCTCAGTTTTTGCTTCATCACTGGCTAATACAGCGACCATTAAACGAAGCACAACATCGACTTGTTTATGCAATGCAGCAAGGACTTCATTATCGAGATTTTCAGGGGCGCTTTGATAATGATTCCACGCCAACTTGATCAATTGATACTGTTTATTGATAGTGTATTCGGGTGAAAGTAATTTACTCATGAATATCTCCCTAATAGTGCAGGAGCAGCGGTATCCAGCTTTAGCACGCTCTCGGGGATAACCCAGGAATTTGAATCAACACCTTCACTGCGATCGAAAGAAACACGGTAAGTTAATGGTTGCTCTTTATTTTCAATACCCAATATTGTCCCAATATCCCCATTACTAACAACCACTTCCCCACCACTAGCCAAAGACCTCTGAACACTTACTTTGTCGCCTCTTTCAAATAAACGTTCAATCCAAGGCTCGTCTATTCCGGCCACTTCAGTATCTCGACATCCAATGGTAAATCCCTGTTCAAGAAATTGTACTTGGTAGATAACCTGATCTTGCAAAAATTTCCCCATGCTTTTTATAAAACCAATACTCCCACGCCGTACCAATAAGGTGCCACGATCCGCCCCCATAAATGTCCCATCATTTCTTATATTTCGAATAACTCGCACTTTTTCACCGTAATCAAAGGTCTCATCCATTTTCATTTTCCTTATATACTTAATTTGGGATCTATACCCGTTACCAATCAAGATGCGTTTATCAGTCACTAGTTCGGATACCAAGGCAAGGCGTAACATGATGACCTTTCGAGCGATTAACTGCGTTAATCCTCTATCGGTAGATGTAAAAACAAGACTTTACATCTTTAATGACTAGTCCTTATCGAATGTTATAACGCAGTATTGGTGTTCGAGCACATTTGATTTCTCATTCCCAGCAATTCTTCATCGGAGGGGTTACGCTTACATTGCTCTGCAAAGGTTTGAACAGCGTGTAATAATTTATCGGTTTGTACCTTATCTAGGGAAATACCAATACGAGAAAAAACAGCTTGAACAGCACCTAGTCCGGAATGTTTTCCTAATACGAGGGTATGATGACGGCCTAATAAATGCGGATCAACACCTTGATAATTGCGCACATCTTTGACTAAACCATCAACATGAATCCCCGACTCATGGGTAAACACCTGTGCACCCACTAAACTTTTTTGACCGGGAACAAGACGCCCTGACGCCTTTGAAACGGCATCACATAAAGCCGGAAAGTGATCAATATGGATCCCAGTAGACTGCTGATAACATTGTTCTAAGGCAATCACCACCTCTTCTAATGGCGCATTACCTGCCCGCTCGCCTAAACCTATCACTGTGGTATTAGCAAATTGTGCCCCAGCCTTAATTGCAGCCAATGTGTTTGCAGTTGCCATTCCCAAATCATCATGGCAATGAATCTCAATGGGTAAAGGCTGCTGTTTAACTAAATATTTAATGTTATCGTAGGCAGTAAAAGGCTCTAATATGCCAAGGGTATCTGCGTAGCGTAAACGCATTGCACCTGCCATCGCTCCTAAAGTTGCGATTTTCACCAGGAAATCCGGTTCCGCACGAGATGCATCTTCACAGCCGATACAAACTTTCAAGCCTTTAGCAACCGCATAACGAATACATTTTTGCATATCCGCCAATAACTGTTTTTTAGTCGACTTTAATTTATGTTCAATCATCTGTTGAGAACTTGGAATTGAAATATCGACCCAATCTACCTTCAATGCGGCGGTCATTTTAATTTCAGACTTTTTAGCCCGACACCAAGCCATCAAGGTGCTATTTGGTAACGCCTGACGGATCGCGGCAATGGTTAAACATTCCTCTTTTCCCATCACAGGAATCCCAACCTCAAGATGCTCAACCCCTGCATTAACTAACATCGTCGCAAGGGCTATTTTTTCCTGACGGTTAAATGCAACGCCGGCGGTTTGCTCTCCATCTCGGAGGGTTGTATCATTAATCGTAACCATAACAACACCTGAATTTGATTAAGCGACAGCAGGTTCAAAGGCTTCAATATCAAGCGGTTGACCATCTTTCCAATAGGGAGAGAAATCACGTAATTTAGCAATAATTTCTGGCACCACTTCAATGACTTTATTAATTTCTCTTTCTCGCGTGTAACGGGAAAGTGAAAAACGAATAGTGCCATGTGCTGCTGTGAAGGGAATTTGCATTGCCTGCATAACGTGGGAGGGTTCAAGTGAGCCAGAAGTACATGCACTACCACTTGATGCCGCAATACCATGTTGATTTAACAACATTAAAATAGCTTCACCCTCAACATATTCAAAGGCTATATTACAGGTTGTTGCAACACGATTATCAGGATCTCCCGTCACAAAAGTATGCGGTACCTGTGAGAGGATCCCTTCTTCAAGCTTATCGCGTAACGCTTTTATTTTCGTATTAATAGTACTTAAATGTAATTCAGCTTGCTCTGCCGCCACACCGAATGCAACGATACTTGCGCTATTTTCAGTCCCAGCACGACGGCCACGTTCTTGATGCCCACCACGCAATAGCGGTCGATAACGTACACCACGTCGCACATACAATGCGCCAATACCCTTCGGTGCATGTAATTTATGTCCAGAAAAAGACAGCATATCGATATCCGTATCCTGCACATCAATTTCCATTTTCCCAATCACTTGTACAGCATCGGTATGAAACAGGATACCTTTCTGTTTCGCTAATTTAGCCATTTCTGGTACGGGGAAAATCGTGCCTGTTTCATTGTTAGCCCACATAACCGTAACTAACGCGACATTGTCAGTTAATAAGCTAGCATATTGCTCAAGGTCTAACTGTCCTTTTTTATTCACCGGCAAACGATGAATTGTATAACCTTCGCGCTCGAGTTGTTCACAGACATCGAGAGTCGCGGGATGCTCAACCGTGGTTGTTATAATTTCTTTTTTATTCGGACTCACCTTCAATGCAGAATAGATAGCAGTGGTTGTTGATTCCGTCGCACAGGATGTAAAAATCACTTCACTATCATGCAAAGCACCAATTAAATCTGCAACTTGTTTACGGGCTACTTTTAATTTAGCGCCGACTTGATCACCAAAGCTATGAATAGAAGAAGGATTCCCAAATTGTTGGGTAAACAAAGGCATCATTGCTTCAACGGCCATTGAATCGACTTTCGTGGTGGCATTATTATCTAAATAAATTGGTTTAATCATTATTGTTTACTCCTACTTAATTCTTTGAATAACATCACGATTATGCGATTACTTCGGTATGTACTGGTTGATGATTAACCACGGGAATTGCCCAACCGAGTGCTTCACTGATTTGCTGTTGTAACCATCCCAATGTCATGTCCGTCATCATGCACCCTGTACAGGCACCCGATAAACTGACCACGATAAGATTTTCACTCGCTTTCACTAACGTCACATCACCACCATCAGCTTGTAAATAAGGACGTAGATCGCCAATGACTTCTAAGATTTTTTGAGTAAACCCGCTCGTTGGAGGTAAAGAAGTGACCGTTTTAACGGGAATACTTTCAGAAGCATTCACTTCAGGCGTTTGCTTCGCAGCCATCACCGTATCAATCACCATTTCTATTTTTTCATGGCAACTTGTACAAGCCCCACCCGCTTTGGTGTAGTTGATAACATCTTCGATGGTGGTTAAACCATGCTTTTGAACTGCACGCGTAATTTTTCCTTCATCGACAGCAAAACAACGACAGATTAATTTACCTTCTGCATGATCATCATCGACTAGCTCAATGCCACGATAATTTGCAATCGCCGCCTCTAAGGCTTCCTGACCCATTACCGAACAGTGCATTTTTTCTGCGGGTAAGCCCCCAAGATAATCAACGATTTCTTGATTAGTCACCTGCTCCGCTTCAGCAATTGTTTTACCGATAATTAATTCCGTTAATGCCGATGAAGAAGCAATTGCACTTCCACAACCAAAGGTTTGAAATCCAGCCTCTTCAATAATCTCGGTGTCATCATTCACTTTTAATGTAAGGCGTAATGCATCACCACAACTGATAGAACCAACATCACCGGTTGCATTGGCATCGTCCAACGCCTTTGCGTTTCTTGGATTAAAAAAATGATCTTTTACTGTTTCTGAATAGTTCCACATAAACACCTCGTCATATATTTGCTATCTATTGTATGAATTTTACATTTGCAATACGTTTGAATCCGTTAGAGGCACTGCTGCAAAACTTAGACCAAACAAATAAAACATTATTTTTCATATGGTTAAAAAAAATAACAACGGTAAATACAGAACGGTGTAGGAAGCAATGTTATGTTTGTCGGATATGATACATTGGCTAAAAACGAAATAATGATGCTTATGTGGGGATGTAAATTTTGCGACAATTGTCTTCTATACCACCAATTTATACTTCAAAAAATAATAGACATTCATAATTGAAAATTAATAAATCTATATTTTTCAATCTATTAAGTTTTAAAATCTCACTGGTACAAAGGTTGCTACGTTACAAGCACGTAATCATTCTTTATCAGGTAGAGACTTATGAATCATAACAATACCAGCACAAATGCAGTTGTAGAAAAAGCAACGCGACCTAGCTGCAAATCAAAATGTGAAAGCGATCTGTTAACTCCAGGGATAAAAAATTCAGCTTCTACCTTTGGCGAATCGCAACTACAAAAAGTAGCAAACCACCCATGCTATTCCAATGATGCACATCATAAGTATGCACGTATGCATCTTCCCGTTGCGCCAGCTTGTAATATTCAATGTAATTACTGTAATCGAAAATATGATTGCTCAAATGAATCTCGTCCTGGTGTCGTTTCTGAATTACTCTCACCAGAGCAAGCATTACTGAAGGCACAAGCCGTCGCAAAAGCCATTCCACAACTCTCTGTTATTGGTATTGCAGGACCTGGCGATCCCCTCGCAAACCCCGTACGCACTTTTAGAACGTTAGAGTTAATTCGAGAAGCGATGCCCGATATTAAGCTTTGCCTATCAACCAATGGGTTAACATTAATTGAGCATATTGATGATTTACTTAAATACGGCGTGGATCATGTCACGGTAACCATCAATACACTCGATGAAGTCATTGGTGCACAAATCTATAAATGGATTTACCTTGATGGCAAACGTTATAAGGGAGTCGAAGGTGCAAGGATCCTGATTGATCGACAAATACAAGGCGTTATTGCATTAGCAAAAGCTGGCATACTGACTAAAATTAACTCGGTATTAATTCCAGGCATCAATGACGATAACTTACCCAACTTAAGTGAAGAACTACGACGTAATGATGTTTTCCTACACAATATTATGCCGCTTATCAGTAAACCCGAACACGGTACGCATTTCGGATTAACGGGGCAAAGAGAACCACTTGAATCGGAGCTTAATCAAGTTCGCGAACTGGCGGGGTTAAATGTAAGCCAAATGAAGCATTGCCAGCAATGTCGTGCCGATGCGATTGGTATGCTAGAAGAAGATCGCAGTAGCGAATTTAATATTGAAGCACTCAAACCTATCGCAGATGATTACAAACAAACGATGCAAGATCGCTGTCGCTTTCAATCTGCAGTGGTGAGCAAAGGTATATCAGAAACACAGTCTTCCTTAGTGGTCGCCGTTGCCACTAAAAATAATGCGCAAATTGATCTTCATTTTGGTCACGCAGATTGTTTTAAAGTCTACCTTGTCACTCGCCATGAACAGCATTTTATTGGTGAACGAAGAATAACCCGCTATTGCAATGGGGCAGATGATTGTAATGATATGCCAACGAGTCATGACAATAATTTACAAAGTACAATCAAAGCATTACATGGTGTCGATCTCGTTTTATGTAGCCGTATTGGTACACCACCAACGGAAGCATTAGAGGCTGAAAATATTAAACCGGTCACCGATTATGCCTACCATAGTGTACATTCTGCACTCGCTGATATTTTTGCTCAGTATGTAAAAGTTGCCGAAGCAAAATGGTCAAAACGCCAAGTCCTAGAAAGGGTTTAATATGGCACTACAAATAGGGAAAGACTGCATTGTCTGCTACGCCTGTGACACCGTGTGTCCGACGCAGGCAATCAGTATTGAAAATAATACCTTTGTGATCAATCCAACACGTTGCAACGAATGCAGTGATAATGAATCACCGCGTTGTGTCGCAATTTGCCCAGAGGAAGGCGTGATAACACCATTAATTACACCTTGATATTATTCGCTCAGTACCTGAACGGGATGATAAATATTCATTTTCAATTGCTCACGAGAGAGGAACACCTTTCCCGTGACCAATAACTTATCCCCTTGATTAAATGTCATCTTCAGTGCTGAAAATCGACTTAGATGATGGACACTGATCCATATAGTTAATCGATTTCCGAGTGTTAATCGCAGCCCTTTTTGATTCAACTTAACTGCGCTAATTTCACCTCGAATATACCGATAACCTTTATCTTTTTTTGTTAACTTTGCTGCAAGTAAAGGCTCAAACTCAGACCAAATTCCTTTGTTGGCCAAACGCGCTTGTTTCTCTGCCTGCTTCTGACATTGCCAAAAACGATCATTGTCGCCTATCACCCATTGTTTAGCGAATCCGCTTTGTAATTGTAAAATAGACAAATTACGACCCGTTTTACTATAAACATAAGCTAATAGTCTGCCGTATTTATCGCGTTTAGTATTATCAAACACCAAATGAACAGGATCGCCAATACGTACATACTTCTCAATTAATGCTTTCGCTTGTAATGCATAGGGTGCCGATTTATGTAAGTGCCGGTAATTTATCTCAGGCGTATTAATACCAATAAATCGAACGCGTTGGCCGCCACTTAGCGTTATCGTATCGCCATCATTAATTTGCTGCATAACGGCGGTCTTATCCCAAGGTGTGTAGGGACAAGTCACTGAATAAGCAAATGATGAAAAACCTATCAATAAAAGCAATAATAATGGCAAATTTTGTCCTAGAAAGTATCTCATCTCTTTACTGTAGATGAGCCTTTATCAAAAGGGGGAAAATTCAGGCAAAAATTGCGATTAAATTTAATAATGATTTGTTCGTGATATTTAATGATTTAAAAATTGTTGTAAGCTAGGCTTGTTGCTAGAATGATGCGCAATATATATCCCTATTACCAATCAAAATACATATTGAAGCGCAATGGGTAAAGCCAATGACTGGCATTAAACTAGATCAAGAATGATTAAATTTCACACCAAGGAATGCTTAGTGAAAAGGCAAAACCTCACCATAACTATTTTTATAAGTATTTGTTTGCTTGCTGCAATCACTTTGTTGATTACCGGATCTCTTTGGATTCATGCAGTTCAAGAACGGTTTAAAGCGGAATCCTCTCAAATTCGAGATATTCATATTCTTAATATGAAAACAGAAATCAAAAATAGTGTCGACTCGCTAGTGCAATTTATCGAATACAGAAAGCAAACCACCGAAGATATCCTTAAAAAAGACCTGCATGAACGCGTTGATAATGCTTATTCAATCATCCAAGGAATCTATGAAAAAAATAAAGGTAAGTTGCCTCCCAGTGAAATAAAATCCCAAATTATCGCCACACTTCGTGATATTCGTTTCAATGATGGTCGTGGTTATTACTTTATTGATACCTTAAAAGGAGAAGTCATCCTTTATCCGACCATTCCAAATAATGAAGGTAAAAACCTGATAGATTTACAGGATGATCGCGGTAATTATGCACTTCGAGAAGAAATAGAATTAGTTAAAAAACAAGGCGCTGGTTATTTAAATGGCTACTGGAGAAAGCCAGGAGTTTCACACAGTGACTTTAAGAAAATCACCTATGTCAGAGCCTTCCCTCCCTATAATTGGTATATTGGTACCGGAGAATATGTTGATAATGTCTCGTCACAAATTCAAAATGAAATCAAAGCTTATGTTAACCAACTAAACTACGGTCACTTTAATCAACAATATATATTTATTCATGATACTGAAGGGATTGAACTCGCAAATGGATTATTCCCCGAGATGATCGGCCAAAATAATTACGATTTAGAAGATCTAAACGGCGTTAAAGTCTTTCAAGAACAGCTTAAAATTTCTCAATCGCCACAACATGGCGGGTTTTTAACCCACTACTGGCCTAAGCCCAATAATAAAGGCTCGATGAAGAAACTAACCTATGTGACTTCAATACCAGATTGGAATTGGGTCGTTGGTTCAGGTATTGATATGCAATTTTTAGAAAATCTCGTTGCGAATAAAAAACTAGAATTACAGCATTACGTGCGAGCAGAAATTACTAAAATCATTTTACTCTTGGCATTTATTTTTATTATTAGCTTATTAATGGCCAAACTCGCTGTTTCTTCGATCAATAAAAACATCACCTTATTTGTTAAAAATATGGAAAAATCATCACATAATTTAAGCATGATAGATGTTGAAACCGTTGAATACAATGACTTTAAAAATTTAGCCGTTGTCTCCAATCAAATGACTCACAGAATCAATACCCTGCTCTACAAGGATGAATTAACCGGCTTATTTAACCGTCGCTATATTAATAAAACCTTTTCTTCATTAGTCTCACAGGCAATGGAAAGTAAACAAAATATCTCATTAATTATGTTTGATATTGATCTATTCAAAGAAGTAAATGATCAATACGGTCATCAAACCGGTGATGTTGTACTAATAAAAATCGCTGAAATAATTCAAAGTACAGTAAGAGATAATGACTATGTTGGCCGTTATGGTGGAGAAGAAATGGTGGTTATCCTACCGAATACAGAAAACGCCACTACCTTCGAAATCGCACAACGGATACGGAAGAAAATCGAGGCGCATAACTTTGCGCAAGTAGACAAAATAATTACAATTAGCGGCGGCATTGTCACCAGCCATAAAATAACGGCCGATGAAATGATTAAACAAGCTGACGATAAATTATATCAAGCCAAAAACAATGGCCGCAATCAAATCGTTGGTTAAGTTACCGACATTGAGCCGAGCAACTAGCTAGGTGTGATATTAAAGATCGTAACTACTCAGGCCGTCGCCCTTTAAGCTTATTTCATCGTTGAAAAATGCTCATTTAAACCACTAAACTGCGCTTTTTCGCCTTGAACTAAGCATAAATGGCTTATCCCTGAGTATTTACACTCTATTTATGACAAAATTCATGAAATTTTAATGGGTGCGGAGTAGTTACTAAAGATCTTCTGCTCTTATTTGACCATACACATCGGGTGTTGATTGGTATGCTTCACAGCCAACTTTAATCGCTTTACGTAATGCTTCAGCCGCCTCTTGCCACTGCGATTCGTTACGAGCATGAATCACAGCAAGAGGAGTTTCTTGATCCGCGATATCACCTAAACGAATAAAATCATCAAAGCCAACGGCATAATCAATAGTATCAGTCGACACTCGCCGTCCTCCGCCCATACTGACCACTGCCATGCCGATTGCACGCGTATCCATTGCATAAACGGTACCTGATTGCGCTGCAAATACCGGCTTGATAATATCGGCTTTTTCTAGGTAATGGTCATAATTTTCGACAAAATCTTTAGGCCCACCTAAACCTGTTACCATTTTAGCAAAGCACTGCGCTGCACGGCCGTCATCTAATACTGCTTGCAACTTTTGGCGTGCTTGCTCACTACTTTCAGCTAATCCACCAAGTACAAGCATTTCTGCACAAAGGGTCATGGTAATTTCATATAAACGAGGATTTTGATATTCACCGGTCAAAAATCGCACCGACTCACGCACTTCTAATGCATTTCCCGCCGAAGAAGCAAGCACTTGGTTCATATCAGTTAAAATCGCCGTGGTTTTCGTGCCCGCACCATTTGCGACCGCCACAATTGATTTAGCCAAGGCTTCAGAATCTTCATAAGTAGGCATAAATGCACCAGAGCCCACTTTCACATCCATCACTAATGAATCAAGTCCTGCGGCCAGTTTTTTAGATAAAATCGACGCCGTAATTAAACTAATATTATCAACTGTCGCAGTAATATCTCGCACCGCATAAACACGTTTATCTGCCGGCGCTAAATCCCCAGTTTGACCAATAATCGCAACGCCAGCATCCTTAGTCACTTGACCAAAAACGGCATTATTTGGAGTAATATTATAACCAGGAATAGATTCAAGCTTATCTAATGTACCTCCCGTATGTCCCAAACCTCGCCCAGAGATCATGGGCACAAAACCTCCACAGGCGGCCACTAAAGGGCCTAAAATTAATGACGTAACATCTCCAACCCCACCGGTTGAATGTTTATCAACAATTGGACCAGAAAAATCCATATGCTCCCAATTCATCACCATTCCAGAGTCACGCATTGCACAGGTCAACGCAATGCGTTCGGGCATGGTCATTTCATTAAAGAAAATAGTCATAGCAAAAGCGCCAATTTGACTATCGGAAATGCTATCGTCTGCAACACCTTTAATAAAAAACTCAATTTCTGCGGTAGTTAATACTTCTCCATCACGCTTTTTACGAATAATTTCTTGCGGTAAAAACATTGGCGCCTCCTGTTTTAACGTTAGTACGCGCTCACATCAGCTGTTTCATCACTAACATCAAGCGTATTCAACAAATTAGTGAGTAAACTTGATGCGCCAAAACGATAATGCATATTATCAACCCAATCAGCCCCTAAAATATCATCGGCCATCGCTAGATATTGTGCCGCATCTTCGGCTGTTTTTACGCCACCAGCAGGTTTAAAACCAACAGATTCAGCTACACCCATATCACGAATAACTTTTAGCATAATTTCTGCCGACTCAGGCGTTGCATTCACTGGCACTTTACCCGTTGATGTTTTAATAAAGTTAGCACCTGCATTAATTGCGATTTCAGCAGCACGTTTAATCAAGGCGGGTTGTTTTAATTCACCGGTTTCAATAATCACTTTCAGCAAAGTATCACCGCAGGCTTGCTTGCATTGTTTGACCAATTCGAAACCCGTTGTTTCATCACCAGCGATAAGCGTACGATAAGGAAAAACAACATCCACCTCGTCTGCACCGTAGGCAATCGCCGCTTTTGTTTCAGCAACTGCAATATCAATATCATCATTACCATGTGGAAAATTAGTGACCGTTGCAATACGGATTTCTGGCGTACCTTGTTGTTTAAGTGTTTTTTTAGCGATAGGAATAAAACGAGGATAGATACAAACAGCGGCGGTATTTCCAACGGAAGTTTTAGCATTATGACAAAGCTCAATCACTTTTTGATCAGTATCATCGTCATTTAATGTAGTTAAATCCATTAATTTAAGTGCACGTAAAGCTGCTGCTTTTATATCAGACATTATTTATCTCCAGTTTTATGATTAGTAACAACAAGACAATTGCAGTCCACTAAAAAACATTGAAAATAAACATGTTAATCGATAATAGTAGTTTGGTCACAATAGCCTAATTAATAATAAAACTATATACCCAATTAAATAGTTGATATATCGGGTATTAGTTAAAAGACTTTTTACCTATGGAAAGAATAAAAGATATTCAAGGGGTAATTCACATTTAATGGTGTGTGTTATTTATCTTTGATAAAAGCAGCTAAACGAACATCCCAGTATGGGGGGCATCCAATTTTTCCCTTCAAAAAAGAAATAACAGCACTTAATCTTTCTGGTAAGTGTTTTTTCCGAGGGTAAACAGCATACACAGGCATTTCTAGGTTTGCCTTCCAATCTGGTAATAATTGAACCAATTTTCCCGTTGAAAATTCATCGGATAATAAATAAGTAGCGATATAACCAATACCGTGACCAGCAATAACCGCATCTCTCACCGCCTCAGAAAGATCAACTCGATAATTTCCCGAGACATGGATATTAAATTTTTCATTCCCCTTAATAAAGGGCCAGTGATTATAACTGCGCGCACTACTGTGATAGGTGACACAATTATAATTAACTAAATCTTCGGGATGTGCTGGTGCTGGATGTTGTGCCAGATAAGCCGGCGAAGCGGAAAGAATAAAATTACTGTCTGCAATACGTTGGGCAATATAACCTTCACTAATATTCGAATGAGTTGTGATCCACAGGTGAATATCTTCATTCAACATATCTACTTTATGATCACACAAGCTTATTTCGAAATTAATTTCGGGAAACTTTTCCTGTAATTTATCCAGAACAGGAATAACATGCAATGCGCCAAAAGAACAGGGTATTGCTAAGCGAATTGTACCTGACATCTGCTCCCGTTCATCCATCATCGACGCTTCTGCATTTTGTACCGCCGAGTATACCTGCCCACAATATTCTGAAAATTGGATACCGGCACTGGTCAGCGTCAAGTTTCGCGTCGTCCTTTGCACTAATTGGACATTTAGTTCTGCCTCCAATTTACTTAATTGCTTACTGACATAGGAAACCGATACCCCTAACCTCTCGGCAGCCTTCGTGAAACTGCCGGTTATTTTTAAAATATGTATGATATACATCTGATGAGCACGATTTTGCATAGTAATCCAAGCTAAGGTAAACACGCTTTATCTTACAAACAGAAACTACCTACGTCAAAGCGATGATTCGTCAAGCTAAAATGACGAGTGGCGAGTTGCGAGCTAATAGCCGCGAATAAAACCAAAGTACGTAGCCCAACTCGGAGCTCGGAACTAAAAAAACTAGCGGCGAGTTGCGAGCTAATAGCTGCTAGTAAAACCAAAGTACGAAGCCCAACTCGGAGCTCGGAACTAAAAAAACTAGCGCCGAGTTGCGAGCTAATAGCCACGAATAAAACCAAAGTACAAAGCCCAACTCGGAGCTCGAAACTCGAAGTTCGAAGTTAAAATCTCGCTGTTTATCGCTAACATTCATCTAAAACGCTAAGCATCAGACATAAAAAAAGGCTCCCGTAGGAACCTTTCGAATCGTTCTATCTTTCTAAAAAAATTAAGCTTATTTAGAAGAAAGTGAACCGAAACGTTTTTTGAATTTATCAATACGACCACCAGTATCAACAACACGTTGAGTACCAGTGTAGAATGGGTGACATGCACCACAAATATCTAGTGTGATGTCTTTGCCAGCTGTTGAGCCAACTTTAACAACGTTACCACATGAACAAGTCGCTGTGATTTGTGCGTATTCTGGATGGATACCATTTTTCATAGGGAAAACCTCTTTTGGGCCGTGTCGCTGCTCTGCATAAATAAATCATTTTACTTAGCAAAGTACCACACGTATTTATCATAAAATCTAAGGCGCGAATTATATAGCAATGATTAAAAAAAAGATAACTTTTTTAATCTATTAATTAACTTAAATTAAGCTAGCCAAGATATATCAAAAATACAATTTAAAATCATATGGTTACAATTTTTATTATTCAATTAAACTTGGTATTTTTATTATAGCAAACGATGACTACCGATTCATTATTAACTGTAAGGCCTCATCTAACAACGTTTCCGGCGTATAAACCCTATCGGTAATAGCCAATTTATTAGCGGTAGTTGCATGGCTACTTAATTCACAATAATTAAATATAGTACGGTGAATTTCCGATAAATTATCAATAACCGCCATACTATTAACCCCTTGGTATAGGCGTTGTTGTAAATAATCAGCGAATAAATCAACACTATCCCCCAGCGGGCGCTTAATGTCTTCACTTATATTTTGTTGATTAACAATGGGAGAATAACCACCAGAATTATCGCTAAACCATTTATCTTTCCACCACCCCATTTCTTTTCCTTGAGAAAAATCATTCGCATTTTTAAATGGAATAAAGAAACAAACATTTGCACTACCTGCTTTGATATCCGGGTAGGCAGCCATCAATGCCGCAGACCGAAAACAACTTTCATGTTCGATATAGTGAATATAGGTATCAACATGTTCTACAAATACATTAAGTAACTGAAAATGGACATACGTTAACTTATCAGGATAAATTAAACGGCATTTACTGACGGGTTTTAACTCCCCCACTAACAACTGCTCAAAATGATTACGTTTCATATGCTGTTGATAACGTTCAATAATAACATTCTCTAAATTATCAGAGTCAATGCTAGTGATAATGGTATTTTCTTTTTCATCGTAGCTATAATAGTCACTGATCTTTTGCTTCGTCAGATTATTCGTTTGTAATAAAATATAGCCGCTTTCTACCTCTGCTGTAATCAAATGATAAATGCCGCGTTGATGTGAAAAATGTAATAACTTACCTTGGGTTGTCATTGCCATTTTTTGTTTATGCAATGATTTCTCTTCATTTAAACGGCTAAAATTCGAAAAAATCAACGCTAATTTATCGAGATAAAAATAATATAAGCGCGCAGATAACCCAGTATTTTTTATCGATTCATTTAACTCTGTTTTAGCAAGCACTGCATTAAGCACATGGTTAAGCGCTTCTTTATTTTTAATTTTTGCAACGGTAAATACATGCTGACATTGAATACATTTTTTTCGTTGTGTTCCCGCAGATGTAAAACCATTTAGTTTTGCTTGTGTTTCTTCAGTAAGAAAAAAACAATCATTGCATTGAGGACACCCTGTTAACTTTCGACCAAATTGATAAGCAAATTTCTCATCAAAAACCGCATTCACAACTGTATTTTTTATCCAGGGTGGATGACTACCACAGGCCCTACATTCGGTTGCCCAATAACCTAAACGCTCACTTTTATAGACATAATCATCACTTTCAATAACACCAAAATTTTTACATGAAACGGTTTTACAACAATTAAAATTTTTCCTAAACACGGCCATTTACAGTTCCAATTTCAGAATACCAATAATCTATTTTATTAAATAATAATAAATCATAAATACAATTTTCTTTATATTTATTAAAATTCGAATTTAAATCTATATTTAGACCTATAATATCCGGCTAACAAATTATAGGAATGACTAAATGAAATTTTTAAACACACTTTCTATTCGCTCTAAATTAGTGATTGCAATGCTAATGGCAGTGATAATTTCAACGGCAATCGTTGGGTATGTCGGACATTCAAAAGCAAAAGAACTACTTGTCTCTCGACTTCAGCAGTCAGACCTACCGAATTTATTATATGGCGTGCGCAATTCCATTGGTGGTGAGATTTCAGAAATGAAAGCATTGGCAAAAACCATTGCGACTAATCCCTTTTTATTAGACTGGGTCGAAGCCGGCGCAACACCAGAAGATGAGCCTAATGTCATTAAAATGCTAGGAAAAATTGCATCGGACAATAATTTAAGTGGTGCTTCTTTTGCCGACCGCACGACCGCTAAATATTGGAATCAAGATGGTTTTTTACGCGTGCTTCAAAATGACCAATACGATAGTTGGTTTTTTGACTTTAAAAATAGTGGCAATGCTGAACTTGCAAGTATGTACACAGAGCAAAATGGTGACACCAATATTTATATCAATTATCAACAATTAAATGGGCGTGGGATTGCAGGTTTATCCAAATCATTTAATGCCATGGTAGATTATTTAAATAGCTTTAATATTGAACAAACCGGCTTTGTGTTTTTGGTCGATAACGCAGGCCTAGTAAAAATTCACAAAGAAACAGACAAAAACGAAAAGACAAATATCGCAGATATCTATCAAAATATTGATGTAAAGCCGTTGTTATCTAAGCAAGGGTTTTCCTTCCAAGAAACCACTGATTTAATTATAGCGACTAGCTATATTCCAGCTCTCGATTGGTATGTTGTGGCACAAGTACCAAAGGCAGAACTTTATGCTGGGCTAGATGAATCTCGAAACTATATTTTTATGTGGCTTGTTATTATTATTGTCGCTTTTTCCTTGGTCAGTATTATTTTAGCAAAAAGCTTAACCAAACCGATTCACAACTTAACCGATGTATTTAAAGAACTTGGCGAAGGTGACGGCAACCTCAGTTATCGACTTGATGAATCTGGCGGAGATGAAATTGCCCAATTAGCAAAAGGATTTAATGCTTTTATTAGCAAAATATATTCAACCGTTAATGATGTTTCTTCAACCTCTAAAGATGTCCATCAAACATCAATTGAAGTATCTGAATACGCACAGCAATCTCAACAAGATGCCCATCAACAACTTGATATTGCAACACAGGTTGCAACGGCCATCAGTGAAATGGGATCAACAATTTCAGAAATTGCATCAAATGCCGTCAATTCTTCAGATTCAACGAATGAAGCTATCGGCCAAGCGAAAAATGCGCAACAAGTTGTACAGCTTTCCACTGAGAACATTCATCAAATGTCATTAAAAATGGATGCAGTCTCAACCATTATCGAATCCTTAGCAGAGAAAAGTGATGCGATCAGTGCAGTACTGGATGTGATTAGCAGTATTTCAGATCAAACCAACTTACTTGCATTAAATGCAGCCATCGAAGCAGCCAGAGCGGGCGAACATGGTCGAGGATTCTCCGTGGTTGCCGATGAAGTACGTGGACTTGCTAAACGTACAAGCGACTCAACCGATGAAATTAATCAAATGATCAGCCTGTTGCAATCGGAATCTAAGCAAGCAGTCAAAGGCGTAAAGGAAAGTAAAGAAACCGCAGACGTAAGTGTTATCGATGCACAGAAAACCACCGAAGCACTCGATCAAGTTGTTCAAAATATTCAAGCTATTTCAGATTTGAATGCACAAGTAGCAACGGCAACGGAAGAACAAGCAGCCGTGGTAAATGAAATTGATATTCACGTCCATACTATTTGTGATTGTACGGAAAGTAGTACGCAAAATTCGACCAAAATGGCAGCGTCGAGTGAAGCACTTACAAATATGTCAACTCGACTCGATAGTTTAGTCAAACAGTTTAAGTTTTAATACTCACTCACTTAATACACAATCTAAAAGTGTGCTTAATAAAACGCTTTTAGATTGTATTCAACAAAATAATGACATGCTTCTGTAGATTACTCAGGCTGTTTTTGTAAAAAGCTTAAAAGCACTACCACGCACAATTCATGTGACTGCGACACTGCGTTTCGGTTGGCATTCATTAACAGAGGTGCAGTGCGCTACACGGAAAAAAGACTAAAACAAGAGGTGATAAACTAATTACTGCTTATTTTGTGCTTTTCTCTTTTAACTCGGTGTCCTCTGTGGTGCATTTCTAATAATTTTAATTCTTTGTCTGCTCTACCTGAATTAAGTGAATAAGCATGAATAATTATTGATGTTTACCATTCGACTTAATAAATAAACAGGATGATTTATTCACTTAATTTTAAGTTGTCACTTGTTTCCGTTCCCGCCACTTTCTTGTAATAATTTCGCCCTCTTTTTCTCCAATTCCCCCCTCTCATTTAATCTTAAATAAATATTTGCTTAATTTTTAAAGATTAATATTAATATCAGTAAATTTAACAAATATTAATTGTAACTCATTAAAATTTAAAGATTTAATTAACCCCATACAAAAACAACACATTTTGTTAATAAGCACAATAATAATATCGAAAAATAGTATTCTATGGGGCTAGATCACACTTTAAAGATCCGTTACTCAATAAACTTCCTTCCATCAAAAGAGCGAAATGGCATGGCTAGCTTGCTATTGTGTATGCACATTCCGTTAACGATTAAATATTTTAAAAGAGAAATTTTATGGCGAATAAATTAGATCAACTACGTACGTTCACGACCGTTGTTGCCGATACAGGTGATATTGAAGCAATGCAAAAATATCAACCTGAAGATGCCACAACGAACCCTTCTCTTATTTTAAAAGCAGCACAACTACCTGCTTATGATGCATTAATTGAAGATGCAATTAGCTACGCAAAAAAACAAAGTGATGATAAAACCCAACAAGTTCAAGCTGCCTGCGATATGTTGGCCGTTAATATTGGTAAAGAAATTTTAAATATCATTCCTGGCCGTATCTCGACAGAAGTTGATGCCCGCCTTTCCTATGACACAAATGCAAGTTTAGCGAAAGCACGCCAGCTTATTCAAATGTACAACGATGCGGGTATCAGTAATGACCGCATTTTGATTAAACTTGCTGCCACTTGGCAAGGCATTCGCGCGGCAGAAATTTTAGAACAAGAAGGGATTAACTGTAACCTTACCCTACTCTTTTCCTTTGCCCAAGCTCGCGCCTGTGCTGAAGCACGCGTGTTCCTTATCTCTCCTTTTGTTGGTCGCATTATGGATTGGTATAAAAAAAGTGAAGGTCATGATTTTACGCCAGAGAATGATCCCGGTGTTAAATCGGTTTCAGATATCTACAACTATTACAAAAACTACGGTTACAAAACCGTAGTGATGGGTGCAAGTTTTCGAAATACAGGCGAAATATTAGAGATTGCAGGGTGTGATCGATTAACCATTAGCCCTGAATTGCTTCAACAACTAGCAGATGAGCAAGGTGAAGTAGTACGTAAATTAGTCCCTAATAAGAATATTCAAGTACCTCCAGTCCCCCTTACTGAGGCGCAATTCCTCTGGGATCACAACCAAGATCCAATGGCTATCGAAAAGCTTGCCGAGGGCATTCGAAACTTTGCTATTGACCAAGATAAATTAGAAAAAATGATAGAAAAACGTCTTTAATCCAGGTTTAACCATGCAATACACATAAATAAAATAATACCAAAGAAATTAAGTAAGTGTTCAAGTCTTGCGCAGGAAAAATAAGCGCTAACAAGGCGTGAGTTGCAGGAGATAGTTGTTCTCACTTCAACACTCACAACGTAGTTAAGGTTGATTTTAACCAGCAAGAATGATCACCTTTTTATTTCCTTTGGTATAAAAGCTGATAACTCCTTATCAGCCTTCATATTTCAAAATGGAGCGTCAACATGCAAATAATTATGGGCTTAATCGGGATTGCTTCCCTGATCGTCATCGCAGTGCTTTTTTCGAGTAATCGTAAAGCCATCAACTTACGTACCGTAGGCGGCGCATTTGCTCTACAAGCCCTAATACCTGCAATCGTTATTTTTACTGATTCAGGCGCAGCTATTCTTGGCGGTATGTCATCGGCAGTACAAACGGTGATCGACAGTGCAAATGCTGGCGTTAGCTTTCTCTTCGGCGGATTAGTGTCTGGAAAAATGTTTGAAGTCTTTGGTGGTGGCGGTTTTGTTTTTGCCTTTAAAGTGCTACCAATCATTATCTTCTTCGCTTCATTAATGGCGGTACTTTATTACTTAGGTGTGATGCAGTTTATTGTTAAAGTATTCGGTGGTGCACTGCAAAAACTATTAGGTACAAGCCGCACTGAATCCCTTTCTGCCGCTGCTAACGTATTTGTTGGTCAAACCGAAGCGCCATTAGTCGTTAAACCGTATATTAAATCCATGACACGTTCTGAATTATTTGCGGTAATGGCTGGTGGTTTAGCGTCCGTGGCTGGTTCAGTACTAGCCGGTTACGCATCATTAGGGGTTAGTCTTGACTACCTGATTGCCGCTTCTTTTATGGCAGCACCGGGTGGTCTATTAATGGCAAAATTATTAGAACCTGAAACGGAAAAACAAACAGATAATGACCCTGTATTAAGTAAAGAAGAAGCCTTAGCTGAACAAGAAGATCAACCCGTAAATGTTATCGATGCAGCGGCATCAGGTGCGTCTTCAGGTTTACATTTAGCGTTAAATGTTGGCGCAATGTTGATTGCTTTTATCGCATTAATTGCTTTAATCAATGGCATGTTAGCTGCCGTTGGTGGTGTATTTGGACTAGAAGCATTAACACTGCAACAAATTCTAGGCTATTTATTTGCTCCTATCGCATTTTTAATTGGTGTGCCTTGGTCTGAAGCCATGCAAGCCGGTAGCTTATTAGGGCAAAAATTAGTGGTCAATGAATTTGTTGCTTATATCGATTTTGTGGGCATCAAAGAAACACTAAGTGCTAACACACAGGTTATTATTACGGTGGCTTTATGTGGCTTTGCTAACTTATCATCGATGGCAATATTACTCGGCGGATTGGGTGTATTATCGCCTTCACGCCGACCTGATATTGCAAGAATGGGATTGAAAGCAGTACTTGCTGGTACACTCTCTAACTTTATGAGTGCAGCTTTAGTCGGTATTTTCTTTGCTTTAAGTGTACTTTAGCTTCATTATAGAGGCATGTGTAAATGAGACCGATTACCAACACTGGTGATGGGTCTTTTTTTCCACCGTCTAGAAACAGACGCTAAATAATTTGACTATTTTCTTAAAATAATCGAAGGATTTAAATTATGAGCGATTTACAACAGGCATCTCGTCAAGGGATCCAATTAATGGATCTCACCACATTAAACGACGACGATACCAATCAAAAAGTCATTCAATTATGTAACGATGCTCAATCTGCTGCAGGCAATACAGCAGCCGTATGTATTTACCCCCGCTTTATTCCGATTGCACGTAAAACATTACGAGCACAAAATACCCCTGATATAAAAATAGCAACGGTCACCAATTTCCCACATGGTAACGATGACCTTGAAATTGCGCTTGCAGAAACACGCGCAGCTGTTGCCTATGGTGCGGATGAAGTTGATGTGGTCTTTCCATATCGCGCATTAATGGCCGGTAATAGCGACATTGGTAGCCAGATGATTGCCGGTTGTCGTGCAATTTGTGGCGATCAAGTAACACTGAAGGTGATTATTGAGTCGGGTGTATTGCAAAGCGAAGCATTAATTCAACAAGCAAGCCAAATTAGTATTGATGCGGGTGCCGACTTTATTAAAACATCAACGGGAAAAGTCGCCGTTAATGCGACATTAGAAGCAGCAGAAATTATGTTGAAAACAATCAAAACATCCGGACGTGATGTCGGTTTTAAAGCAGCGGGTGGCGTAAAAGACGCTCAAACAACCTTTGATTACCTTCAACTTGCACGAAATATTATGGGTGAAGATTGGGTTAATGCCCAACATTTCCGCTTTGGTGCATCAAGCTTATTAGTTAGCTTATTAAACACATTAAATTTAACAGACAAAAAAGCACAGTCAGGAGCATACTAATGAAAAGAACCGTTATTCTATTACTTGATTCTTTCGGAATCGGTGCAGCAGCAGATGCTGATAAATTCATTGGTACAAATCCCGATGGTAGCACCTTTAACGATGTTGGCTCACACACGCTTGGCCATATTGCAGAACTTTGCGCTAAAGGCGAAGCGAATGAAGGACGAGAAGGCCCATTACATATTCCTAATATGAACAAATTAGGGTTAGGTCTTGCCAGCGAAAAAAGCTCGGGTCACTTTCCTATCGGACTAGATAATACCGTTGAACCGATTGGCGCCTATGGTTATGCAAAAGAAATTTCTACAGCAAAAGATACCTCGAGCGGGCACTGGGAAATTGCAGGTGTGCCGGTCTTATTTGATTGGGGTTATTTCACTAAAAAACAAGATAGCTTCCCACAGGAACTGCTCGATGAATTAGTTGAACGCGCGGATTTACCCGGTTACTTAGGAAACTGTCATTCCTCGGGTACGGTAATTCTTGATGAACTTGGTGAAGAACACCTAAAAACCGGGAAACCTATTTTTTATACGTCAGCGGATAGCGTTTTCCAAATCGCCTGTCATGAAGAATCATTTGGTCTAGAGCGTCTTTACAAACTCTGTGAATTGGCGCGTGAATTAGTGGATAAATACAACATTGGTCGAGTTATTGCTCGCCCATTTAGTGGTACCGATAGCAGTAACTTTGCACGTACCGGTAATCGCCACGATTACTCCGTTGTTCCCCCTTCTCCAACGCTACTTGATGAAATGAAAACATCGGGTGGCCAAGTTGTGAGTATCGGTAAAATTTCTGACATTTACGCTGAACAGGGTATTACTAAAGCCACCAAAGCAACGGGATTAGAAGCCCTCTTTGATGCGAGTCTTGATGAATTAAAACAAGCTGGCGATCAAACAATTATCTTCACTAACTTTGTTAACTTCGATGCCGACTTTGGCCATCGTCGTAATGTCTCAGGTTATGCTGCGGGATTAGAATATTTCGATAAGCGCTTACCCGAGATGCTTGAAGCACTTGGCGAGGAGGATGTACTTGTACTCACTGCAGACCATGGCTGTGATCCCACTTGGTCAGGTACGGATCATACACGTGAGCACATTCCGGTACTATTCTACGGAAAATCAATCACTCCCGGTTATATCGGTGGCAGAGAAACCTTTGCTGATATTGGTCAAACCATCGCCGATTACCACCATTTACCTAAACTACCATATGGTCAAAATATTTTTGCCGTATAAACAATTATATTTTTAATGGAATAAAACACACAACAAACTGGAGAATAAACAATGGCTACACCTCATATTAATGCAGCAGACGGTGCGTTTGCAGAAACAGTACTTATGCCTGGCGATCCGTTACGCGCTAAATATATTGCAGAAAACTTTTTAGAAGACGCAGTACAAGTCACAGACGTTCGAAACATGCTTGGTTTTACCGGTACCTATAAAGGTAAACGCATCTCAGTAATGGGTAGTGGCATGGGGATCCCGTCATGCTCAATTTACGCAACTGAATTAATTCGTGAATACGGTGTTAAAAACCTGATTCGTGTTGGTAGTTGTGGTGCAGTTAGCACTGATATTAAAGTACGTGATGTCATTATCGGCATGGGTGCATCAACGGATTCTAAAGTAAATCGTTCACGCTTTAGCGGTCATGATTTTGCTGCGATTGCAGATTATGGATTGCTTGAAAAAGCCGTTAATTCCGCAAAGCAACATGGAATTAAAGCACGTGTTGGTAATATTTTTTCTGCTGATCTTTTTTACACGCCTGAACCAGAAATGTTCGATAGCATGGAAAAATACGGTATTTTAGGTGTTGAAATGGAAGCCGCAGGTTTATACGGTGTTGCAGCTGAAGAAGGTGCGAATGCACTATGTATTTTAACGGTTTCTGATCATATCCGTACCGGTGAGAAAACAACTTCTGATGAGCGTCAAAGCAGCTTTAATGAAATGTTGATTATCGCACTTGATTCAGTTGTTGCTGAATAATACAGATGGCTAATTTAGCGCAGTAGTATTACCACTACACCTTGTCAATTTTATTCATTTTCAAGGTGTAGATTATTAATTTTCCTTCCCCTAAAATTTTGTCGAAGCGAATGCGAGAAAATAAGACAATATTTTATTCCCCCTCAAAATTGTCATACAAAATTCATCAAAAACCCGTGAATTTATAATATTTAGACAAATATAAAACCTAATAAAAACAACAAAATACTCTAATATAACATAAAATCGACACAAAAATTGACCAATTGGTCTAACAAATAGCAAAAAAAGAGGGTAAGCTAATTAATGTTAAGTAATAGATGATATTTATTATTACTTTTGTAAGGGAATCTAATTAATAAGGAAACATTAATGAAAAAATCACTTTTAGCGCTTGGCGTGCTAGCAGCAACTTCTTCTACTGCATTTGCAGCCGATTATACCGATGGCGACATCCACAAGAATGACTATAAATGGGCACAATTCAACATAATGTATTCTGTTGGTGAAAAACCATATGGTGGTGATGGAAATGAAGATCATGATTACCTAGAAATGGAATTTGGTGGTCGTTCTGGAATTTTTGATCTTTATGGTTACGTTGATGTTTTTAACTTAACACAAGATGAAGACCAGAAAAAAGCAAACGGTACTGATACTGAAAAAATGTTTATGAAGTTTGCTCCACGTGTATCACTTGATGCAGTTACAGGTAATGATTTATCTTTTGGTCCAGTACAAGAAGTCTATGTTGCGACTTTATTCAACTGGGGTGGTAACGATGGTGTTGATAATGCCAATATCGGTCTTGGTTCTGATGTCATGGTCCCTTGGCTAGGTAAAGTTGGATTAAATCTTTATGCTCATTATGAGATTGGTGATAAAGAGTGGAATGGTTTCCAAATTTCAACCAACTGGTTTAAACCTTTCTACTTCTTTGAAAATGGTTCATTTATTTCTTACCAAGGTTACATCGATTACCAATTTGGTATGGATAAAGATATTGAATTAGATTCAGGTAGCGGTGGCGCTATGTTTAATGGTATCTATTGGCACTCTGATCGTTATTCTGTCGGTTATGGTCTAAAAGCATACAAAGATGTATATGGTCTTGAAGACGGAGTTTTTGGTTTAGAAACAACTGGTTTCAGCCATTACTTTGCTGCAACATACAAATTCTAGATGTATCTTAGTCATTCATTGATAATTACTTGCTAGCCTTAGCAAGTAATTTTTTTCACCTCAATATCCACTTCCCAAAACATCAAAAATACGACTGAACTATTTTCACCAAAATTTCAATTAACTCCGATTAACGAATAAAAATGCAAGAAAAAAGCATAATAATTCCACTTAAAAAGTTTTCTTATAGTTGCATTGATGATTAAAAAATCGTTTAAATTTCTCAAAAAACGAACAGAGCTTAACCACCTACTGATCTTTTTTTTAGCTAACGTTATATTCAACTATAAATAACAATATATAAGAGTTTTGAAAATCTTAAATATAAACAATAAGTTAAACTAAAAAATGAGATAAATCGATATTTTCAGCAAAAATAAATACTTATCATTCTTGATTAAATCGTTCAATTATCAAACAAAAACCAAGGTAGCAACAGATTTTGTTATAGCTTTAAATCACAATCTACAATTAAACCAAAAGTGTGACACGCATCACACTTTATTATTTTTTGAAAAAATAGACTGATATGGATCAATAAAAAAACAGCGTTTTTAATAGTAATAAATTTGAAACACAAGGTGGATAGAATTCGCATCAATTATGAATCAGACCGATTGAAATAACGGAATATATTAGATTTAGGAAATGGAATTTATGAATAAGAAACACTTTACGCTTGCTACGTTAACACTCCTCTTTGCAACTGGTTGCGCTGTATCTCCGACGCCAGAAATATCATCACATGCTTGGCACCAAGATCAAGAGTATCATCTCACCATTCTTCATACTAACGATAACCATGGTCATTTTTGGCATAACAAATACGGTGAGTTGGGCATGGCTGCTCGTGCAACTTTGATCAATGAGATCCGAACTGAAGTTGAAAATGCAGGCGGCTCAGTACTCACTCTTTCTGGCGGTGATATCAATACCGGTGTCCCTGAATCAGATTTACAAGATGCAGAGCCAGACTTTATTGGCATGAACATGATTGGCTATGACGCAATGGCCGTCGGTAACCACGAATTCGATAACCCGCTTGACGTACTTGCCAAACAAGCTGACTGGGCAAACTTCCCTTTCCTTGCAGCCAATATCTACAAAGACGGTAAACGCATGTTTGCCCCATATAAAATATTCACTAAAAACGGTATCAAAGTTGCCGTTATTGGGCTTACTACGGAAGATACAGCCAAAATCGGTAACCCTGAATTTATTCAACAGGTGACGTTTACCGATCCGAAGCAAGAAGCAAAATTAGTAATCGCTGAGTTGAAAGCGAAATATCAACCCGATGTGATTATTGCTGCAACCCATATGGGGCATTATTTAGATGGTAATCATGGTTCAAATGCACCGGGTGATGTACAACTGGCACGCTACTTAGAAGAAGGTGATTTAGATATGATCGTCGGTGGTCATTCTCAAGAGCCTCTTTGCATGGAAGCTCCAAATCAATATGCCGATTTTAAACCCGGTGATGATTGTAAGCCAGATGTACAAAATGGTACTGATATTGTACAAGCCTATGAATGGGGTAAGTACGTTGGTCGTGCTGATTACACCTTTAAAAATGGAGACTTCACTCTTGAGTCTTACCGACTAATCCCTATTAACTTGAAGAAAAAGGTTGAAAATGCTGACGGTGAAAAAGTGCGTGTATTCGTTGGCGATGAAATTATTCAAGATGCAAACGTAAAAAGTACACTTCAACCTTATCAAGAAAAAGGCCAAGAAGCGTTAAATATTGTCATTGGCCAAACCAATGGTTTATTACAGGGTGAGCGTGACGTAGTGCGTAATAATCAAACCAACCTAGGCCGCTTGATTGCAACCGCACATATGCAGCATGCACAGGCCGATTTTGGCATTATGAATTCAGGCGGCGTACGTGCTTCAATTGAAACGGGTAATATTTCATATAAAGACGTACTCACGGTACAACCCTTTGGCAATATGCTCACTTATGTGGAAATGAATGGCGCAGATATTATTGATTACCTCAATCAAGTTGCAACAAAAAGCAAAGATTCTGGTGCCTATGCACAATTTGCAGGCATTTCCTTAAGTGTCAATAACGGCCAAGTAAGCAATGTAACAATCGCTGGATCCCCTATCGATCTAGCGAAGACCTACCGCTTCACCGTTCCTTCATTTAATGCCGCAGGCGGTGACGGTTACCCTGATATTCGTGCTAACCCGAGTTACGTTAATACCGGTTATGTCGACGCCAATGTGCTGAAAGCTTTTATCCAGAAAAACTCTCCGATTAATATCGCTGACTTTGCCCCTAACAACGAAATAACCTACCAATAATTATTTAAAAGACACTGCCATTTACTTTTGTAGATGGCTTTACACAAAGAAAAAGTGAGCATTCACTTCAGAAACAAAAATAGCGCACAGTACTGTGCAATTAACATTTAATTAAGGATAGTAATATGTTTAAAAGAACAGCACTTTGTATCGCATTATCTGCGTTATTTGTCACTGCAAATACGCAGGCAAGAACTGTGTATGATAATGACCAGGGAGATACCTTATCAGTATATGGTGAAGTCGGAGTCGGTGGCCATATTGGTGCCGATTACGAATACGGTGAATTTTATACGGATGATGAAACCTATATCGACGATAGCTTTGCCACATTGGGAGTAAAAGGTAATTATCAGTCAACTTACTATCGTCTTGAGCTCGATTATGAACGCGAAAATTGGGCCTATGGCTCCGGTGATATGGCACTGGCTATCGATAAAATTTTTATCGGATATAAGATCACGCCAAATCATGCAATTGAATTTGGTTTAACCGATACGGCACTCGACGATTATGACAAATTTGGTGACTTTACGCTTGATACCACGGTCGAAACCGGTGAAGCGGGAGACCAAGAAAACACGCTAAAATATGAGGGCAGATTTTCTGATTTCAAAGCAGGTATTTCTTACTCTTACAATGGTGAAAGCTCATCTGGCTCTGCCTTAGGTGATGTTATTAATGGTTATATCGGTTACTTCAGCGAATACGTTGATGTGGTTGTGGGCGCAGAAACCCGTACTGGATCTGAAGGCGAGTCGAAATACGGCGAACAAACACTTTATACCCTTGGACTACGCGCTTATCTACGTGACGATCTTGCGATTGGTTTGAACGGTTATATTGAAAATGAAGATATTGCCCAAACTAGTACAACAATAGATATCAGCAGTGACGATGAATATACCTACTCTTACAATGACTACCAAACACTTGAAAACAAAGGTGCATTAATTTCAGCCCGTTATCAAGCCACCCCTAAAATCCAACTTACTGGCTCTTTAAATTATGAAGAATATGAAGCATGGGATATCAGTAGTCCCTATGGCGTTTCACCCGATGATGAATATTCATGGGGTAAAGAACGTACTTGGAGCACGTTAGGGGTGAACTTTAACCCAACTAATTCTGTACTTTTCGCGCTTGAATTAAACTTCGGCGAAGCAGCACAAGATGCATACGCTTACTCTCGCGTTTATTTTTAATCGGAATAAATATTAATAAAGAATTAAAGGAAGAATCCATGAACAAGCATATAAACAAGACAGTATTAGCCATTGCCATTGGAAGCATTTTATCAACTAGCGCACATGCAGCCATCACCGACATTATTATTAGTGAATATGTAGAAGGCAGCGCTAACAACAAAGCCATTGAATTAACCAATACCGGCTCAGATGATTACACTTTCACAGATGCTATTGAGCTTCAATACAGCTCTTATACCAATCAAGTTCAAAATGCGAGTGCAGAAAATGTACTCGCCGGACAAACAATTGCAGCAGGTTCAACATTAGTCATCTACAACGGCGCAGCGGAAGATGAACTAGTTAATAGTATTGTCGGTGATAAAGTCGCGACGGGAACCTGGGATGAGGTTGGATATAGCTCATTAAATTATAACGGCGATGAACACGTTGCCATCGTAGATGTTGATGACGATACCACTTACGACACAATAGGCATCGATGGCACCTATTGGGGATCAGATGTCACTGTTCGACGTAGACTTGAAGAAGGTAATGCAACACCTACTCAATCATCAACCTATAATGCCTCGGACTGGGAAGAGTTCGATACCGATAGCTTCGAAGATTTAGGCACATCTACTTATTCTGAATACCAAGAATCAGCAGCCGAGACTTCAGTTTGTGTTCTTGATACACAAACCACAATTGCAGAAGCACAGGGCTCAGGCACGGCATCACCATTAATCGAAAGTTATTATGAAACCGATGAAGCCTACGATATCACTGGTATTGTCACCATGGTCACCAGTAAACCCGTTGCAGGCTTTTATATGCAAGATGTTTCTCCCGATGGTGATGAAACCACTTCCGATGGTATTTTTGTAAAAACATCCAATGCAACCGACGACATGATTGGCAATACTATTTGTGTTAACAGTACGGTCAGCGAATATTACACATTAACACAACTTGAAACCGACGAATGGGATATTGTTGACGATACCAGTTCGGTTCCTGCTGCAACGGATATTGAAATGATTGCCGACGATAACGGCTCATTTAACGCAACCCTAGAGCGTTACGAAGGTATGTTAGTTAATTTGCCTGACGATATTGATCCTAATAGCGACGACGAACAAACCATGCGCGTGACTAAAGCCTTTGGTTTCAACTATGACAGTTATCGTAACGACATGATCCTAGCCTATGAAACGCCCAATATGAATCCGACGCAGGATAATATAGCAGGAAGCGATGAAGCCACTGCGACTGAATTAGAAAACGATGATCACCGTTTAATTATAGAAAGTAGTGAATCTGCTGATGATGGCGATATTCCTTACTACCCTAATTTTAACCTATATCCTGAAGATAATTATGTCCGCATTAACGACAGTGTCGTTGGAATGGAAGGCGTTATTTCCTATGGTTATTCAAACTTTAATTTAGTGGTGACTAATGAGTTAAATAGCAGTAACTTTGTTCATAATGACGACCGAACTAGCTCACCTGATTTAGATACAAGCACTGAAGACGATCACTTTGTTATAAAAGTAGGAACACAAAATCTATTAAATTTGTTTAATTCCCCTTTCGGTGGTGATAGCAATTCCTACGGTGAAAACCGTGGTGCTGACAGTGATGAAGAATACGAAAAACAACTAGCAAAACTCGTATCAGCAATTACTGGATTGAATGCGGACATAGTTGGTTTAATGGAAATTGAAAACAATGGTTTTGGCACAGACAGTGCCATTCAAGCATTAGTTGATGCCATTAATGAAGAATATTACGACGAAGATCCCGATGATGTCGACAGTGATTACTCAACTAGTAACCAATATGTATTTGTTGGCTATGATGCTAATGGCGACCTGGTATTAGATAGCGAAGACTCATTAGGCTCCGATGCAATCAGCACTGGATTATTATACCGCCCATCAAAAGTCAGTATTGAAAGTATGGCAGTGATTGCAATGCCAGAACAGCATGCCGATCCGGTTGTTAATGCGAATAATGCTGTGATGAAAGATGGCGATGGCGCAACACTTGAAAGCGGTGATAACTACCAACGTGATACGTTAACCGCCACCTTTAAAGTCAATAATACAGGTAAAACATTAACCGTTGCGGTTAACCACTTTAAATCTAAAGGTTCAACCTGTGCTGAAGATTGGGATGGCGTTGACTTTATCGATGACGATGGTGCAGTAACCGATATTTGGTCTGACGATGCACCCGATGCGGATTCACAGGGATCCTGTGAAAACTTACGTGTATCAGCTGCCGTTCAACTTGCCGAAGAACTTGATGATATGAGTGACGATATCGTTATTGTTGGCGACTTGAACTCTTACGGACAAGAAGATCCACTATTAGTTTTAACTGAAAATACAACGGGCAAAAAAATTACCTCTGCACGCGACAGTTATATTGATGATAAACCCCAATTTAACTTAAGTGGTTCAGCAGAAACAATCACTGAAAGTTATGGTTACATCAGTGCAGTGAACCTAAAAGATGAAGAAAGAGGCGAATCAAGCTGGAGTTATTCATACGATGATGAAATTGGTTCACTTGATCATATCTTAATCAGCCCATCGTTAGAAACTCGTTTACTCGATGCCGTTGATTGGCATATCAATTCAGCAGAATCTTCTTTATACGATTACAACGAAGAATATAAAGGCGATGATGTTGAAAACTTTTATGTCGATGATGCTTATCGCTCATCGGACCATGACTCTGCCATTATGGCGCTTAGCTACCAATATGGAGAAACAGATTCTGGTGAATCCGTTCATTTAACAATTAGCAGCAGTGCAGTCACTGTTCCTTATGTATTGCCTGAAGGTGCGATAGCAGGCGATGCGATTGAAATTTCATTATCATCAAGCAGCGATATGAGCGAATTGATTGTACCCAATAATATGGAGATCACAGAAGATAACCAATTACTGGCAGAAATTGAACTCTATGGTATTGAAGAAGGTACTTACACAGCAACGATGATCTTAACCCGCGACGGTGAAGTCCAATCTGAATTTACAGAAACAATGAAGTTTACTGCAGCCAGCAAAGATTCAACCACTGCAAGTGTCGCTCCCGCTGAAGAATATGATGGTTCAGGCGGCGGTTCATTTGGTCTATTTTCACTTTTATCTTTACTCGGCTTAGGGTTCCTACGCCGTACTCAAAAAGCGAAATAGCAGATTAAATATGCCGCTATCGATAATATTGATAGCGGCATATTTTTAAAATAATTTTTAAGTGAGAAACACATGGATAATAAATTAAAAACAGGGATAGTTTTACTCTCTTTAGCATTACTGTCTGCCTGTAATAGTAACGATGACAGCAATACAATTAGTAGTAATGGTTATGTAACGCCAACTGACACAACGAGCGAGACAGAAACAACCGAGACTGAAGAAGAAATACTTGTTGAAGACAGTGATAGTAGTGAATCCACTGACGTCACGACTAATTCATTGACTAATGGTAATTTCGCAAGTTGGACTGATAATATTCCCGATGGATGGACAACAATAGAAGACGGAATTACCGTCTCTGAAAGTACTGAAATAGCGTATTCCGATTCCTCTTCCGCTGAAATAACCGTCACAACAGCAACACAAGGTGATACCGATTTCCGTCAATACATTGATGTTATTGAGGGAACTACGTATACATTTTCGGCATGGTTTTACCATACTGAAGGATATATTCGAGCGACTTTATATGTTGATGGATTTAGTCAAATTTATTCAGATCCAGATTTAATTAACCAATGGCAAGAAGTCACTTATAGTTATTCAGCAACTGAAAGTAAAAGTATTGAAGTCGGCTTAAGATTTTATGATTTAACGGGTTTTGATGACCAAGAAATCGTTTATGTCGATAACATTTCATTGACCACTAACTCAGCAACGGACACAACCAATACCGATGAAAGTGAAGAGAGTGACTCGAGCTCAGAAAGCGAAGAAACCTCAACAGAAGAAAATGAATCCGATACAACGAATGAAACAGAAGCGGATTTACTACTAAATGGTGACTTTGAAAACTGGACAGCCTCTCTCCCCGATGATTGGACAACCATTGATACGGGGATAGCAGTAACACAAAATACCGATATTTATGCATCAGGCTCAAGCGCCGCTGCAATAAACGTATTGACAGGTGATCAAGGGGCTACTGATATCCGTCAATCTGTAGACGTCATCGCAGATACAACCTATTCTTTTTCAGCTTGGGTTTACCATACGGAAGGCGGTGTAAGTGCGCGTTTATATATTGGTGGTTACCTTAACTATTCCGATCCAAGTCTGACCAATCAATGGCAAGAAATTAGCTATGAATACACACCAACGGAAAGTGGCACAGTAGAAATTGGTCTTCGTTTTTATGATCAGGATAACTTTGATGGTGAAGAAGTTGTTTATATTGATAACTTTTCCCTTGTAAGTAACACAACAACAGATACCACAGCCTATTATGCGAGCGCAGATGGCCTGACTGGTCTTGAATTAAAAACGGCGCTTTATAATATAATCAAAGATCACACCACCAAAACATACTCAAATTTATGGGACTTTATGAGCGAAAGTTCATTAGATAACTACTATGAAAATGATGGTTCTATTCTCGATATCTATTCAGAAAATCCATCATCATCTGATACTTACAATTACACGGCGGTGACTGATCAGTGTGGCAATTATAGTGGTGAAGGTAGCTGTTATAATCGGGAGCACTCTTTCCCAAAAAGTTGGTTTGACGATGAGTCCCCGATGTACACCGATATCCACCATATATTTGCAAGCGATGGGTATGTTAATGGCAAACGCAGCAACTATCCCTACGGTGAAGTTTCAACACCTACCTATGTTTCGGACAATGGTAGTGAATTAGGCGCAGGATCAACCGCCCTTGGTTACACTGGTACTGTATTTGAACCAATTGATGAATTTAAAGGCGATTTAGCACGCGCATACTTTTATATGGCAACGCGTTACCAAGATGTTATTTCAACTTGGGAAAGTAATTCCGATAATGCCGATGCCGTCTTAGATGGTAGTGCCGATTATGTTTTTGAAGATTGGGTTATTACTATGCTTAAAGAATGGAACGAGCTCGATGAAGTTAGTCAGGAAGAATTAGATCGCAATGAAGCGGCCTATGAATTCCAAGGTAATAGAAATCCATTTGTCGATCATCCCGAATACATTAATCAAATCTGGGCAAATTAAAATATTGCTCGATAAGGTCAAACGCTAACATCAGCGAGAAGATAAAGGAGAAAACATTGCCGATAAAAAGCACTGTTTTCTCCAATTTATTGTTCATCCTTCGCCGATAAAATAAATAAAACAGACGTAACAAACCATTAACAACATATTTTGTAAATGCTTACTAAGGTAGATAATATTAAAGAATTATAGGGATCCAGATCGCATTATATAAGCAACTTAATCAATAAACTTTCCGCAGTTATTCAACGTCAACGGCAATGGGTCGTCGGACAATAGTAAACTAAAAGGAAAGTTATGCAGTTAGATTGGGTAGAATGGTTTGGTTATCTTGCCTCCATGGTAGTGTTAATTTCATTAACCATGTCTTCGATTATTAAATTGAGGGTAATTAACCTAATAGGTTGTTTGCTGTTTGCAACCTTTGCTTATTTTATTGATTCAGTCCCCACCATGCTTATGAATATTTGCATTGCATTAATCAATGCGTATTTTCTTTGGCAAATGTATTACAACAAAGAACAGTTCATTATTATTACAGCACCAAAAGATTCAGAGTATTTTCAACATTTTTTGAGCATCAATCAAAAAGAAGTGGAAGAACAAGTTGCTATAGCGGATCTAGAAAAAGCAAATACAAGCTTTTATATGTTACGTGATAATAATGTCGCAGGCGTACTTTCTGGCGTGCTCGATAAAGATGGTGTTTTTACTATTATGCTCGACTATGTTTTACCGAGGTATCGAGACTTTAAACTCGGAGGATATTTTTATAACCTCCATCCGGAATTTATGAAAGAGAAAGGTATTCATACCTTAAAAACTATATCTGAAGTGCCTAAACATCGATTTTATCTTGAAAAAATGGGCTTTGAAAAACACAGCGATGGCACAACACAAACTTATATCAAGAGGTTATAACATGAACTACTTTAAAGAATTAAACGCATTACTCGATATGTCATCAGCCCCCTACTCGGGTTTTAATGTCGCTTCGATTGTTGTCACCAAAGACAATAAAGTATTTAAAGGTGTGAATGTTGAGTCTGCCGCTTACCCAACGACTAACTGTGCTGAACGTAACGCGCTTCAAACTGCCGTGACCGAAGGTGCAAAACTCGGTGATATTAAAGAGGTCCATGTCCTTGGGCGTAACGCACAAAAATTATTAGTCAAAGCCTACCCCTGTGGTTCATGTCGCCAAGTAATCGCAGAACAATCAGCAAATGACGCACACATTTTTTGTTATGCATCGGAAACGGATATTGAACAATTTACAATTGCAGAATTACTGCCTCATGCATTTTTAGGCGCAGAGCTATAAACATTACACAGAATTTAATATTGGAGTTTTTATGTCAGATGTATTTCACTTAGGTTTAACGAAAAGTATGCTAGATGGCGCAAGCTTAGCCATTGTCCCAGGCGATCCGGCACGCGTTAAACGCATTGCAGAATTAATGGAAGGTGCAACCTTTTTAGCAAGCCATCGCGAATACACTAGTTATCTCGCTTACCTTGATGGTAAAGCCGTGGTTATTTGTTCAACCGGTATTGGTGGGCCTTCCGTTTCCATTGCAGTAGAAGAATTAGCACAGTTAGGTGTAACGACTTTTTTACGTGTTGGTACAACTGGCGCCATTCAGCCGCAAGTTAATGTTGGCGATGTCATTGTAACCCAAGCAGCGGTTCGCCTTGATGGTGCTAGCTTGCATTTTGCACCGATGGAATATCCCGCCGTTGCAGACTTCACTTGTACAACGGCCATGGTCTCCGCTTGTCGCGATGCCGGGATTGAACCTCATGTCGGGATTACGGCATCATCGGATACGTTTTATCCAGGTCAAGAACGCTACGACACGGTATCAGGCCGAGTCACTCGTCAGTTCAAAGGTTCAATGAAACAATGGCAAGAACTAGGCGTTCTCAATTATGAAATGGAATCATCAACATTATTTACTATGTGTGCTTCCCAAGGCTGGCGCGCAGCATGTGTTGCAGGGGTGATAGTCAATCGAACACAACAGGAAATCCCTGACGAAGCAACCATGAAAAAAACTGAAACAAACGCTATTTCAATCGTTGTTTCAGCAGCAAAAACATTATTAATGTCTTAGATTTAAACGCTAACTTGTTGTTTAATTTAAAATATTGCACAAATAATAATGAAACTGCATAATTATTCTATATTTTATGCATTTCTTGAAGTAGCATGGGTATTAACCTTTTATTTCAATAGATAATAAAAGGTTAATACCGTCTAGAGGGGTATGCACCCATTATCAGTACATTTTTATCACACTAACTATATTGGAGAACAAATGAAAAGTATTTCAAAGAGTCTTTCAGGACTCGCAATTATTGTCGCGTTAACATCAACTTCTTTTGCTGCAGAAAGCAAATACACAACAAAAGACTTAAATGATGAAGCAATTTTAGCGCTATCTTGGATTCAAAATTCAGCTGAATTCAAGGCTCTTTCTTACCAAGCATTTAACATAGCCAAATTACGTTGGGATATGGATAAAGCCGGTGGTAAACGTGCAATTGTTGTTGATGTTGATGAAACAATTATTGATAACAGTCCTTTTAATGGCGGTTTAATTGGTAAACATTACGGTTACAATGATAACGTTTGGCAAGAATGGGCTGAAGATCGTAGCGCAACAGCATTACCGGGTGCTGTAGAGTTCTTAAACTATGTAGTTGAAACTGGTGGTGATGTTTTCTATGTCACTAACAGAAAATCAATGCCTGAGAAAAAAATGGATTTAAAAGCGGCGACAATGGAAAACTTAACCGCATTAGGTTTCCCTCAAATCGACGACAAACACATGATGTTAAGAACCGATACCTCTAAAAAACAACCTCGTCGCGATAGCATCACGGCAATGGGTTACAGAACTGTGCTATTAATGGGTGATAACCTAGCTGATTTCGATGTTGCCTTTGACGGTGATACTATGTCTGCACGTGCAACAGCGGTAGAAAATAATAAATCTAGCTTTGGTGATAAATTCATTATGTTACCAAACCCAGTTTACGGTAATTGGGAAGGCGCGGTTTACGGTGGTGGTAAATGGTATAAGAAAACCTCTGAAGAGCGCTCTAAACTAAGAATCGAAACACTAAGAAAATTCGAATTCTCTAAAAAATAAATACAGCTCAAATTGAACTGAACTTAAAACACCTCGTAATGAGGTGTTTTTGTTTTAACTCTCCTCGCTTCTCTTTCTATCAACAACAAATCACAATCTCTGTAAATTAATTTACTGCACGCTAATTAAAACGCGTTACAATAATGCCTTTATAATTAACCGACTGAGTGTATGACTTCCCCTATTATTTGCCGCGTCGCATTGGCGATACCACTGCATAAACAATTTGATTATGTATTACCAGATTATTTACTAACAACAGAGGTAGATACTTTGGTTGGCCGCCGTGTGCGCGTCCCCTTTGGTGGTAAAAGACAAATGATAGGCGTTATTTGTGACGTCAACCCTGAATGCGATTACGCAATTGATAAATTAAAAAAAGTGACTCAATTAATTGATACCGCACCATTATTAGATAAATCACTTTGGTCATTATTACGCTGGGCCGCTTTTTATTACCAACACCCCCTTGGCGATGTTTTTCAACAGGCAATTCCCACCCATCTACGGCAGGGTAAAGAAGCGATTTTTAAGGGGGAAGAATATTGGCAAGTCTCTGATTCTGACATTAAGATCGATGACTTTAAAAATGCTAAAAAGCAACGACAAGCGCTTTTATTATTACAAGCGTCAAAATTATCCTATCAACAATTAAAAGAACAGGGAGTAACACGACAGACGCTTAATACCTTAAAAGAAAAAGAATTAATTACGTCTCTTGAATTACAACCCGAAAGTGACCTTAATTGGGCTAACCATTTTTCTGAAACAGCCCAAAAACCAACATTAACTACCGAACAAGCGATTGCGATCACCAGCGTGACGCAATATATGGAGCAGTTTAAGTGTTATTTATTAGAAGGTATTACTGGAAGCGGTAAAACCGAAGTTTATCTTAATATATTAAAACCTATTTTAGCCAAGGGAAAACAAGCATTAGTTATTGTGCCAGAAATAGGCTTAACCCCTCAAACGGTTCAACGTTTTAAAGCACGTTTTAATGTGCCAATTCATATCAAACATTCGGGCTTAAATGCCAGACAACAACTCGATACTTGGTTACATGCTCAACAGGGAAGCGCCGCTATCATTATTGGCACACGCAGTGCAATATTTAGCGATTGTAAAAATTTAGGGTTAATAATTATTGATGAAGAGCACGATGCATCCTTTAAACAACAGGAAGGTTTTCGTTATCATGCACGTGATTTTGCCATTAAACGTGCTCATAAAGAAAATATACCTATCATTTTAGGGTCTGCAACACCTTCATTAGAAACCCTTCACAATGCATTACAAGGAAAATATAAACATCTATATCTAACCCAACGTGCAGGAAAGGCTAAACCACCGAGCAGTAGTTTAATCAATTTAGCTGGATTACATTTAAAATCAGGGCTATCACCTCAATTAATTGAATTAATGCATCAACATTTAGCGAGGAATAATCAGGTAATTTTATTTCTAAATCGCAGAGGATATGCACCAGTCTTAATGTGCCACGAATGTGGTTGGCTAGTAAAATGTTCGCGATGTGATGCATTTTACACCTATCATAAATCGGCAAATTATTTACATTGCCACCACTGCAGCTCGACCTTGCCCGTACCTCATCAATGCCATGATTGTGGTTCAACACAGTTAATTGCAACGGGTGTTGGTACAGAGCAATTAGAAGAAACGTTAAAAGCTGAATTTCCAGATTATCCGACGGTACGTATTGATCGCGATAATACCCGAAAAAAAGAAAGTTTTAACCAATACCTTAACGATATTAATAGCGGCAAATATAAAATATTATTGGGCACGCAGATGCTTGCCAAAGGGCACCATTTCTCCGATGTGACTTTAGTCGCCTTAATTGATGTTGACGGCGCCCTATTTTCTAATGATTTTCGTGCGAGTGAACGGCTAGCTCAACTTTTCACACAGGTTGCAGGTCGAGCCGGACGTGAAGAGAAAAAGGGACAAGTGGTTTTGCAAACACATCATCCTGAACACAGCTTATTACAAGATTTAATTAATAATGGTTACCAGGAATTTTCTAGAAACGCACTACAAGAACGAGTGATTGCACAATTACCACCAAGCACTTATCAAGCATTATTGCGAGCAGAAGCTAGCGTGCCGACATTAGCAGAGAACTTCTTAGGCTTATGCCGTCAAATATTTTCACAAATTACCGTGAGTAATGGCACTGATAAACAGGTGCTTATTTTAGGTCCGATTCCAGCAAATATGGAAAGGCGAGCTGGAAAATATCGATTTCAATTACTATTACAAAGTAGCACCCGTTCTTTAATCACTCAGACCCTACAACAGGGATTGACTAAATGTGAACAATTACCCGAAGGACGCAAATTAAAATGGTCAATTGATGTTGATCCTATTGATTTCACCTAAATTAAAATACTATTATAATACAATACCTTGGGCGTAAAATAACAAAATTAGTCTTTTCATTCGCTAAAATCATTTTCGGTCAAAATACACATGTGATCGAGCTCTTAAATTGAGCAATTATAAAAGCAACTCGGGTAAAGAATTAGCCCCTTAATATCCCTTATTTTCACCCAAACAAACCCAAATTGACAAATTGTAGATATGTTATCGATTACATTTATATCTTGTTTATAATTAATCATCAATTTATCGTCTAATTTTGCGACATATCCCCTTAATTTAGGCAAATCCGTGGAATATGTGATGATCTTCAATGAAACCGTGCCCTGTCATACTGATAACATAATAATATGCTAACTTATAATGGTCTTTTGTTATTGAGAATTTGCTTCTGTTTACTCTGAAAGCTTACTGTTCAAATCAAGTCGGAATAAATTTAAATGTTATAACTGGTTGATGAGTAATAAAATAATGAATATTTTTCAGAATACATCGAAAATATAACATTATTTATCACTCTATATGATTGTCTGTTATTAATAGCAACAACCACAACTTAATCACCTCCGTCTTATTGAAAAGTAGCCTCTACAGACGTAAATAACAACGTTCAACAGACCCTGAAACCTACCTTTACAAAATGCGTCATCGCACAATTATACGTATACGGAGATTATTATGAGCACTAAAATGTTTATCCAAAACTTTGGGCGTTTTCTGTCCAATATGGTTATGCCCAATATCGGCGCATTTATCGCATGGGGGTTTTTAACCGCACTTTTCATTCCGACGGGCTGGCTACCAAACGAACAGTTATCGAGTATGGTTGGTCCAATGATCACTTATTTACTTCCCGTACTAATAGGCTTCACGGGTGGTAAATTAGTCGGTGGTGAACGTGGTGCTGTGGTAGGTTCAGTCGCAACAATGGGGGTTATTGTCGGTACCGATATTCCTATGTTTATGGGTGCAATGATGATTGGTCCTTTTGGTGGCTGGGCAATCAAAAAATTCGATGAAGCAGTACACGGCAAGGTAAAAAGTGGTTTCGAGATGTTAGTGAATAACTTCTCGGCTGGGATTATCGGTATGCTCTGTGCGATGCTTGCCTTCTGGTTAGTCGGTCCCTTGGTTGATGCTCTTTCAACCGCGCTAGCAGGCGGTGTTAACTTTCTTGTAAAAGCCGGTTTATTACCACTGACTTCTATTTTTGTAGAGCCTGCAAAAATTCTATTCCTTAATAACGCAATTAATCACGGTATCTTTACCCCATTAGGTGTCCAACAAGCGGATCAATTTGGAAAATCAATTGTCTTCTTAATCGAAGCAAATCCAGGACCAGGTATGGGTATCTTACTTGCGTACATGTTTTTTGGTAAAGGCTCTGCAAAACAATCTGCAGCAGGCGCATCGATTATTCACTTTTTCGGTGGTATCCATGAGATATACTTCCCTTACGTATTAATGAATCCACGCTTAGTACTTGCTGTTATTGCAGGGGGTATGACCGGTGTATTTACCTTAACACTATTTGATGCAGGCCTTGTTGCACCAGCCTCTCCAGGCTCCATTATTGCAGTATTATTAATGACCCCCGAATCCTCTGTCATTGGCGTATTACTGTCTATCTCTGCCGCTGCTGCCGTTTCATTCTTTGTTGCTTCTGTACTAATGAAAACACAAGCAAGTACCGATGAAGATGATGCATTATCTAAAGCAAGTTCAGCAATGAGTGCAATGAAAGCAACAGCGAAAGGCCAAAAAATAGAAGAAAAGCCATTTGACCTTGCCCTCGTTAAGAAAATTATCGTTGCCTGTGATGCAGGGATGGGTTCCAGTGCAATCGGTGCAGGTATGTTAGAGAAACAAGTTAAAAAAGAAGGACTTGATATCGAAGTTACTAACCTTGCAATTAATGACTTACCAGAAGATGTCGATATTGTCATTACCCATACCGATTTAACCGATAGAGCCAAAACCTATGCACCTAATGCTCATCATATTTCGTTAACAAATTTTTTAAATAATAAATTGTACACATCGTTAGTTGACAATATTAAAGAGGCTAAAAAATAATATAGCAGCATCATAAATAGCAGTTTAACTCACTAAATATTATGATTGATTGTTACGCATTATTAGAAGGGTCCTATTATGGGATCCTTTTTTATTTATATTAATCAATCCCTCTATTTAATAGCACTAGCAGCAATGTTACCTGCGTCTATAACTCCATCTCTCGAATCATTAATTCTCATGGCAATCTACGTTTTGGGCGTTAAAAACTCTTCAATATTTGCATTCTCTCTCTAAATATAAAATGGTATTAATCACCTTAAATTCAAAATGTAATAAAATTACAGAAATCATTTAACAACGCTTTTTTATGCCTATTTTATTTACATCTCAATAACAACGTGAAGCAAGTCCCACTTTAAGTAACAACCATTCATCATTACAACAAGTTTCGTGATACAAATCACTTAGCAAGTTAGACGCTAAATTTTAAAATGTGACACAAAGCGTTATTTAACGCTTGAAAAATCCATATAAAACGATTTGTAACAAAATTACGTTCTTTTTTTGTGATAAGAATCCCAGCAGTGTCGCCCTCTAGGGCAAATTTGTGATGATCTTCATGAAAGGCTCTTTTGAAAAACAACAAAGCGATTTATATGCTAACTTCACTATGAAATTATTCAGCAGTGGTGTTACAGCCATCAATAAAATTATGCGAAGATCCAAAGCTTCGCATTACAAGGAGTTAACTATGAGCACTAAAATGTTTGTCCAAAATTTTGGACGTTTCCTGTCCAACATGGTAATGCCGAATATCGGCGCATTTATCGCGTGGGGTTTCTTAACCGCACTATTCATTCCAACTGGGTGGATGCCAAATGCTGAACTATCCAGCATGGTTGGTCCGATGATCACTTACTTACTACCTGTCCTAATCGGTTTTACTGGTGGTAAATTAGTCGCTGGCGACCGTGGTGCTGTTGTAGGTTCTGTTGCAACAATGGGGGTTATCGTTGGTACAGACATTCCAATGTTCATGGGCGCAATGATGATTGGTCCTTTTGGTGGCTATGTTATCAAAAAATTCGATGAAGCAATTCACGGTAAAGTGAAAAGTGGTTTCGAAATGCTCGTTAATAACTTCTCTGCTGGTATCATCGGTATGCTTTGTGCGATGCTTGCATTCTGGTTAATTGGTCCATTCGTTAAAGGTATCTCTACTGCACTAGCTGGCGGCGTTGATTTACTTGTTAACGCGGGTCTACTTCCTCTAACTTCTATCTTTGTTGAACCTGCGAAAATCCTATTCTTAAATAACGCAATCAACCACGGTATCTTCACGCCACTAGGTGTACAACAAGCAGAAGAATTCGGTAAATCTATCGTATTCCTAATCGAAGCTAACCCTGGTCCAGGTATGGGTATCTTACTTGCGTACATGTTCTTCGGTAAAGGCTCAGCAAAACAATCTGCTCCAGGTGCTGCGATCATCCACTTCTTCGGTGGTATCCATGAAATTTACTTCCCATACGTGTTAATGAACCCTCGTCTAATCCTTGCTGTAATCGCAGGTGGTATGACTGGTGTATTCACACTTACTATCTTTGATGCAGGCCTTATTGCTCCAGCATCTCCAGGTTCAATCATTGCTGTATTGTTAATGACACCTGAAACTTCAGTAATTGGTGTACTTTGTTCTGTCGCTGCTGCAACGGGTGTTTCATTCTTCGTAGCGTCAATTCTAATGAAAACGCAAGCAGATACAGATGAAGACGAAGATGCACTAGCAAAAGCAAGCGAAACAATGAGCGAAATGAAAGCATCTTCTAAAGGTAAAGGTCAACCAGCAGTTGCTAAAGAACTTGATCTAGCAACAGTAAATAAAATCATTGTTGCCTGTGACGCAGGAATGGGCTCTAGTGCAATGGGTGCAGGTATGCTGCGCAAACTAGTAGAAAAAGAAGGTCTTGATATTTCAGTAACGAATGTTGCAATCAATGACTTACCAGGTGATGTTGATATCGTCGTAACGCATAAAGATCTAACAGATCGCGCTAAAAACCATGCGCCAAACGCACATCATATTTCACTAACTAACTTCTTAGACAGCAAACTATATTCATCACTAGTTGCTAACCTTAAAGAAGCTAAATCTTAAAAATAATAATAACTAGAAAAAATGAAGGTGTGGGGCGCTACACCTCTTGATAATTAAACAAAACTCTACATAAAGACTCCCCAAATAAATATAAATTTATCGGGAGTCTTTTTTTATCTCACAATAAAATAATCCAAACAACAGATATACTTTCTCCGCTTCTCAAAACTTGTTACCGAATTGTTGATAAATAAATTTTGTTTATCCTTTGCAAATAATATCAATACCCTCTTTCTAACAATAATAATCACCAATACGACCGTGTCATATTTCACGAGAATAATACGGCATGTATACCCGTTACCATTCAAAATGCAGACATCAGCAAGACGAGAGGTGAGCAGATTCTAGGCATAAAGGTGAAGATCTAACGGGTTAAATCGAGACTTTATAACAACGAAGATGTTTGCCTCTCGTCTTGCCCTGCGGGTCACTAGTTCGAATACCAATACTGCGTTATAACATTCGACAAGGACTAGCCATTAAAGATGTAAAGTCTTGTTTTTACATCTACCGATAGAGGATTAACGCAGTTAATCGCTCGAAAGGTCATCATGTTACGCCTTGCCTTGGTATCCGAACTAGTGACTGATAAACGCATCTTGATTGGTAACGAGTATATTATTCGAATTTATCCTTATGAAGCTAAAGTGCTATGACTTTGTTAACTTCTTCATTGGCACTTATTAATACAGAACACAACCTCCGTTCAGGACAATGAGAGTGATCCAAAATAGGTGAGCATTTTGAATAGCTAAAACATCGGATTAGAAATAATACAAAGAATAATGACCAGAACATCACAATAACTTAAAATTTGACTACAATTAAAGCAATGGTAAAAAAGTAATTTTTCCGTTGTCATTTTGTTAATAAATAAATTATCGCTGATAGCAGAACAATATTAACGCTGTAAGTTAATTACAAAAATCACCCAATTCTTGCTTATAAATTCCCCTCTTTATTTTAAACTGCAACCAACAAGTGATCTAAATCTCATTTTTTATTTTAAAATCTAGATAACAGATATCCTTATGAGATACTAGTCACACTTAAGAGATCGACAACAAACCACAAAATGAGACACGCATCACAATAAATGCGTGAAATGCGCAATTAAACGTCATTTGTAATAAATTTACACACTTATTTTGTGAGCTGGGTCTTGATCTTTTTTGATCATCAAATCAATTTTGTGATGAGCCCCAATAAATGCATGCTATCCAACGCTGTGAACAGTGTTATATGCTAATTTTAATCTATTATTTACGGTTTCAACTAAATCAAAACAATCCACCAACTGCGTTACGACGCGACACTCGGAGTTAACTATGAGCACTAAAATGTTTGTCCAAAATTTTGGACGATTCTTATCCAACATGGTCATGCCCAATATCGGCGCCTTTATCGCGTGGGGTTTTCTAACCGCGCTATTTATTCCAACAGGATGGTTACCAAACGAAGAACTTGCCAAAATGGTTGGCCCGATGATCACTTACTTATTACCAATTTTAATTGGTTTTACGGGTGGTAAATTAGTTGGTGGCGACCGTGGTGCTGTAGTGGGTGCTGTTGCAACAACGGGTGTTATCGTTGGTACAGACATTCCAATGTTTATGGGCGCAATGATGGTTGGCCCTTTTGGTGGCTGGGCAATCAAAAAGTTCGATGAAGCGATTCACGGTAAAGTGAAAAGTGGTTTCGAGATGTTAGTGAATAACTTCTCTGCCGGTATCATCGGTATGATTTGTGCGATGATCGCATTCTGGTTAGTTGGTCCACTAGTAGATGCACTTTCAACTGCACTAGCTGGCGGTGTTAACTTCTTAGTTAATGCAGGAATGCTACCTCTTACTTCTATTTTTGTTGAACCTGCAAAAATCTTATTCTTAAATAACGCAATTAACCACGGTATCTTTACACCTCTTGGTATTCAGCAAACAGGTGAATTCGGTAAATCTATCGTATTCTTAATCGAAGCTAACCCTGGTCCTGGTTTAGGTATTTTACTTGCGTACATGTTCTTCGGTAAAGGCTCAGCAAAACAGTCTGCACCAGGTGCTGCAATCATCCACTTCTTTGGTGGTATCCATGAAATTTACTTCCCATATGTATTAATGAATCCTCGTTTAATCCTTGCTGTAATCGCAGGTGGTATGACAGGTGTATTCACATTAACTATCTTTGATGCTGGTCTTATTGCGCCTGCTTCTCCAGGTTCAATCATTGCAGTATTATTAATGACGCCTGAAAATTCAGTTATCGGTGTGCTTTGTTCAGTAGCAGCAGCTTCAGCTGTTTCATTCTTTGTTGCTTCAATCCTATTGAAAACACAGGGTGATACAGATGAAGATGAAGACGCACTAGAAAAAGCAAGCGAAGCAGTAAGCAATATGAAAGCGGCTTCTAAATCAGGTGGTGCACAAGAAGCGAGTGCAACTGTTGACCTAGCAACGGTTAATAAAATCATCGTTGCATGTGACGCAGGTATGGGTTCTAGTGCAATGGGCGCAGGTCTATTACGCAAAAAAGTACAAGCTGCAAATCTAGATATTTCAGTAACAAATACTGCAATCAACGATCTACCTGGTGATGTAAATATCGTCATTACACATAAAGACTTAACAGACCGTGCAGTTACACACGCACCAAATGCACAGCATTTATCACTTACTAACTTCTTAGATAGTGCGCTGTACGATGGTCTCGTTAAAGATTTAGTTGCTGCAAAAACAGCGCCTGTTGTATCAGAAGAGCCAGTTGTAGAAGCTGCACCTGAAGTTGTAGAAGTAGCAGATAACAAACTGAAACTTTCTGAAAGTAATATCATTCTTGGCCTGAAAGCAAAAACAAAAGAAGAAGCTATTCAACTAGCTGGCGAACAACTTGTTAAACATAACTATGTTTCTGCTGAATATATCCCAGGTATGTTTGCTCGTGAAGAACTAGTATCAACTTATCTTGGAGAAGCTATTGCGGTTCCTCACGGTACTGTTGACGCGAAAAAACACGTGCTAAAAACAGGTATCTCTTTCTGTCAGTACCCAGAAGGTATTCAATGGGGTGAAGACGAAGATGATGTTGCTAAACTTGTTATCGGGATTGCAGCACAAGGTGACGAACATATTAATGTTATCACCGCAATCACCAATGCACTTGATGATGAAGATGCAATTGAATGCTTAAAAACAACAACGGATCCCAAAGATGTTCTTCGGATTCTAGGCATGTAATTTCTCGATATACGCCCCTGTAATAGGGGCGTATTCATTTCAACTAAAATTTTTACTTTAGGAAATCATAATTATGAAAGCTTTACATTTTGGGGCGGGTAATATTGGTCGCGGTTTTATTGGCAAATTATTAGCCGATGCGGGCATCAGTGTTACCTTTGCAGATGTTAACGAAACCGTTGTTAACGCACTTATTGAACGTAAAGAGTACAATGTAAAAGTAGTCGGCGCGGAAAGTGTTACTGAAAAAGTATCGAACGTGACTGCTATTAATTCTACCAGCCCTGAAGTTGTTAAACTTATCGCTGAAACAGACCTATTAACAACCGCTGTAGGTCCTACAGTTTTAAACATTATCTCTAAAACCGTTGCCGATGGAATTGTACTTCGTTTGAAAAATGGTAACGCAGCACCACTAAACATTATTGCATGTGAAAACATGGTACGTGGTACTAGCCAGTTCAAAGAAGCTGTCTTTAAACATCTTGATGAATCTATCAAAGCAGAAGTAGAAGAAAAAGTTGGTTTTGTTGATTCTGCCGTTGACCGTATCGTACCACCAGTAGAAGCAGGTGAAACAGATCCACTTGCAGTAACCGTTGAAACATTCAGCGAATGGATTGTTGATGAAACTCAATTCAAAGGTGATATTCCAGCAATTCCAGGTATGGAAAAAACAGATAATCTAATGGCATTTGTTGAACGTAAACTGTTCACACTAAACACAGGTCACTTAATCACTGCTTACTTAGGTGTGCTTGCTGGTCATGAAACGATTAAAGATTCTATCGAAGATGATGCTATTCGTGCAGATGTTAAAGCTGCAATGCAAGAAAGTGGCGCTGTACTTATTAGCCGTTATGACTTTGATCCAGCTGCACATGCTGCTTACATCGAGAAAATCCTAGGTCGCTTTGCAAACCCTTACCTACGTGATGAAGTTGAACGCGTTGGTCGTCAACCAATCCGTAAATTAAGTGCAAACGATCGTCTAATCAAACCATTAAACGGTACATTAGAATACAACCTACCTAACGATCATCTTATTAAAGGTATCGCTGCTGCATTCCTATTTAAATGTGATGAAGATCCTCAAGCAGTTGAGCTTCAAGCAATGTTTGCAAAAGAAGGCTTAAAAGCAACATTAGCGCATTACAGTGGCTTAGACATTAATTGCGATGAAATTGCACGTGTTGAAGCAATGTATGACACATTGAAAGCAGCTCAATAAGCATTTCAAATAATATAGCGTTATAGATAATTCATAACGCTATATTTTTGCGCTTCATTTCAATCATAAATACCGCTACTACTCATATTTTTTGCTAAAAATAAAACATAGTTCAATATTAAAATACTTATATGTAGACAACCTACTGTACTGCAGATAAGTTATTGAATTGCTATATGATGCTACTAATAAAATAAAAACGAAAATCTGATATAGTAACCGTTATGAATAAACCTAAAACTGACATTGATATTATTGAGCAACTAAACTCTGCATCATCCGTTCGCGGAGCAGTACTTGCAGCTGTCGATATATTTGAAACCACCTTAAATAATCTCGTACAACGCGTTTTCCGTAAAGATGATCATGCCGTTAAATACGCAGTTGAACCCTTACTCAATACTGCGGGCCCGTTGGGCAATTTACTAGTGCGCCTGAAACTGCTTTATGCTCTTGGCATCATTACACAAGATATCTACCAAGATATGGAATGCTTAATCAAATTACGCGATCAACTCAATAATGACGGGCGAGAGTTTACTTTTACTTCGCCAGAAACATTAGGACCAATTAAAAAACTACACGCAATTGAAAAAATGAAAATACCGCAGTTAGAAGCACCTTTTCCAGATAAAGATGAAGATATTAATTTTTATAATATGTATGTAGCGCGCCAAGAACAAGTTATTCGCTCCGCCTTTGGTTTAGCAATTACCAGTATGTGCTCAGAATTAAATCAAGATAACCCGCTACTTTAATCTACACAAAGAAAGTGAACAGGTACGGTATCACTTTCCCTATTCCCTACTTTTTAACGCCTAAATATAGCCTATTTTACCGACTTACCTCACTTCCGATAACTTGAATTATTTAAAACTCGTTGCTATACATTCATGCAAATTTAAAATATTCGCTATTATCTTAACTAAGATATCAAATACAACATTAAAGGGTCTACATACAATGAATAACAATAAAAACGCGAAACCACGTTTTGGAGTGGCGACGAAATTATCGCTTGGTTTTTTTTGTATATTGCTCATGCTCATCTTTATTACTTATCAATCTCTCAATAACTACCGAGACACCTCTAAAACACTGAGTAGTCTCATTACTATATCCGAGGGTATTTTAACTAAAACCAATAAAGTCCAAACAACCTTACTGACAGCCGTCGCAGACTTTAAACGTATTTCAGAAAAAGACACCAATAGCGAAATTGAAAATATACTCTCGCAAAGCCAGTCACAACATAAAGAAATACAAGAGACATTACATTCTATTTCACAAATGAATGAGTCTAATATGTCATTTATTAATGATGTCGATGCACTGAGCAACAACGTTGATCAAATGTGGCGTTTAATTGATTTATCGACTAAAAATCGTTTACAGCAATTACTTATTGAATCTGATATAGAGGCATTGAATGAACAAATATCTCATATTGAAACCACTATCACCCCATACTTTGAAAATCTGTTTTGGGATGCAAATGATGATCAAACATTACTGGTATTAAATGAATTCTATTCCTCTTTTTTAAGTGGACTAAACGTTATTAAAGATTTTCAAAAAGTGACAACGATTGAAGATTTACAATTAACCACTGCCAAATATAAAGAATGGCAAGCACTGCACCTCGATTACTTTTTAGAAATGACTTCCTTGATTATTGATTATCCTGACTTTAAAGAAGCCAATAAATATCTAACTGGGCTCACTGAAAATTTAGATAATATTATTCTAGGTACTGAAAATGAGGATCAAGGCTTAGTTAATCTTTATAGCCAAGATATACAACTAAAAACCACTGCAAAAGAGAATCTTAATCAAATTGAAAATGTGATTAGCAATACGTTAGCGTCGGTGGAAACACTCAACAAAGAGGCCAATAGTTACGCTGGAAACCTAACGAATAATATGCAGAGTAATATCTTATCGGGTATTAATATTTTACTTTTCACCGCAGTTATTGCAATTCTTGCGAGTGTCATTATTTCCATACTGCTATTACGCACGATACGTAACCCGCTAAAAGAAGTCATAGAAGCATTATCTCTATTATCTAAAGGAGACCTTCGTTTTATCTTCAAACAGCATAATAATGACGAATTTGGTGATCTGTCGATGGCCGCTGAAAAAGTTAATACCCAACTAAAGAGTATGGTAGGTAATATTCACAGCAAATCACAATCTTTAAATGAATTAACCAGCTCAACGGAAAAACGAACGGATCAAGCATTATTACAAGTTGAAAAACAAGCCAATGAATTAACGTCCGTTGCAGCCTCAATGCAAGAAATGACCTATACCGTCACGGAAGTATCAAACTCCGCAAGCCTTGCAACGGAAGAAGTCGTGACCATCATTACGCTTTCAGAAAAAGCAGATAGTGGCATGAATAACAGCCAACGTAGCATTTCTCAACTACGTGGACATTTAAACTCAGCCGTTTCTGTCACCGGTGAAATGACCGAGGCGGTTAGTCGTATTGAGCAAATCCTAACGGTAATCCGCTCCATTGCCGAGCAAACCAATTTACTTGCACTCAATGCAGCTATAGAAGCAGCTAGAGCAGGTGAGCATGGCCGTGGATTTGCTGTTGTTGCCGATGAAGTTAGAGGACTCGCAAATCGTACTCAATTATCAACCGGTGAGATCCACACTATTATTTCAGAGCTCAATGAAGCCGTTGACAAAACTGTACATGTTATCGAGGAAAGTGCTGAGATGGCCAATGAAAGTGATCAAGAGTTTATAACCTTGGCAAACATTTTCACCGAACTAAATACATCGATAGAGAAACTCAGTGCATCAAGTGAGCATATTTCACATATCTCATTAGATCAAAGTAAAACGGCTGAAGAAATTAACCAACAGGTTAACGCTATCTCGATGGCGGCAAATGATACCCGCAATGAAGTCAACGACGTAACTAAAAATATATCCTTAATTACCAATGTATCCGATGACTTAGATGAAATGATCTCACTCTTTAAAATTACAAAATAATTTACTTAATTTATTTGCTAGGCAGCCTTCAGGAGTTTAAACAATGATAATTTCACAGCCTAAATACATATTTGCCCCTTTTATATTAATGCTTTCAAATTTAGTGAATGCAGAAACAATCTCCATTGGTACGGTTAATAACGGTGATATGAAACGTATGCAATCACTTTCTTCTGTGTTTGAAAAACAACATCCAGACATTAAATTAGAATGGGTAGTCTTAGATGAAGCCGTATTACGAGGCCAAATAACCAAGGATATTGCCGCTGAATCCGGTAAATTCGATGTTATTACTATCGGCATGTACGAAACACCCATTTGGGGTAAAAATAATTGGTTAGTCCCGATGGATAATTTACCGGCAAGTTATGATGTCGACGATATATTCAACTCAGTAAGACAAGGTCTTTCCTATCAGGACAAACTCTACGCCCTTCCCTTTTACGGTGAAAGTTCCATGACCATGTACAGAAAAGATCTGTTTGAAAAAGCGGGACTCACTATGCCGGACTCTCCCACATGGGATTTTATGGCCGAGGCCGCAGCCAAAATTCACGATCCCGATAATGGTATCTATGGAGCCTGTTTACGTGGCAAAGCCGGTTGGGGTGAAAATATGGCCCTGTTAACCACAATGATCAATGCCTATGGTGGTCGCTGGTTTGATATGCAATGGCAACCGCAATTTGAAAGCGATGAATGGAAAAATGCATTAAATCAATACCTTAATATATTAACCAATTACGGCCCACCAGCACCTTATAATAATGGTTTTAATGAAAACTTATCATTAATGAATAAAGGTCACTGTGGTTTTTGGGTGGATGCAACCGTTGCTGGTAGTTTTGTAATGGATAAAGAGCAAAGCAACATTGTCGATAAAGTCGGCTTTACTTCTGCCCCACACCAAGTGACGAGTAAAGGATCATCGTGGCTATGGTCATGGGCATTAGCGGTCCCTGTTACTTCCGATGCAAAGGAAGCTGCTAAAACCTTTACAACTTGGGCAACATCGAAAGCCTACTTAGCCTTAGTGGCAGAAAAATACGGTGTTATTAGCACCCCACCGGGAACACGTAAATCAACCTACGCTAATCCAGAATATATGGAACAGGCCCCCTTCGCCGCAGTAACGCTAGCAGAAATTAATAGCGCCGATCCAACGGACTCGACACTACAAGAAAATCCCTATACTGGGATTCAATTTGTTGCGATACCGCGTTTTCAATCTTTTGCCTCAAAGGTAGGAAAACAAATATCATCAATATTATCAGGTAAAACGAGTATTGAACGTGGCTTAATGATTTCACAAAAAATTGTTTATCGACAAATGCTACGCGGAAAATACATTGAATTACAGTGTGTCGATAATACCCAAAATCCTGTTATCCAACATACGGCAGATACAATCACCGCACCACAAACTAGCAATAATGAATCTGTTGAAGAGGCTAATATTGAAGTAAGTACTGGCAATGTAGTAGAAACAGTAGAGGAAAGTGTAATTAGCACCGAGGCTCCTGTTGAATAATTAAACTGCTCCATCCCTAAATAATCCCGCCCCATTTAACATAAAGGTTAGATGGGGCGGCTTATATCAATCATAATAATGAGTGAATCTATTGTGCAGGTTATAATATTTATACCTGTTACCATTCAAGATGCAGAAATCAGCATCTTGATTGGTAACGGGTATATACATCCTTCGTAGATTACTCGAGCTGTTTTGTAAAAAGCTTAAAGGCGCTACACGGAGAAAAGACTAAAACAATATGTGATAAGTTATTGCTTATTTTGTTCTTTTCTCTTTTAACTCAGTGTCCTCTGTGGTGCATTTTTAATGATTTTAATTGTTTGGCTGCTTTACCTGAGTTAAGCGCATAAGTATTTATTTCTTTTGCGTAAACAGATTTACTTTTGGCCAAACCAATCTAATTTTTCAGATAATTGCACCACTTCACCAACAACAATCAATGAAGGGGATGCAGCATTTTCAGCAAGTTCAGCCAACTGACTTAACTCCCCTTTTAATACTTTTTGGACCTTTTGTGTACCACGTTCAATAATTGCGACCGGTGTATCACTAGCGCGATTATTTGCAATCAATTGCGTTTGTATATGGCTCGCTTTCATCAATCCCATATAGATAACTAAGGTCTGTTTACTGCGCGCTAACACAGACCAATCCATTTTTTCCGTATCTGCTTTTAAATGACCAGTAATAAACGTCGCACTTTGCGCATAATCCCGATGAGTTAATGGAATACCAGCATAGGCCGTTGCCCCTGCTGCAGCGGTAATACCGGGCACCACTTGAAATGGAATACCCGCAGAAAATAACACTTCTAACTCTTCACCACCACGCCCAAACATAAAGGGATCGCCCCCTTTTAGACGCGCAACCCGTTTACCTTCCTGGGCATATTTAACCAGTAACTGATTCGTTTCTTCCTGCGGCACACTATGGTGACCCGCTTTTTTACCGACACACACTAAATCTGCATCACGACGAACTAAATCCAACACTTCTGGCGATACAAGGTAATCATATAAAACAACATCGGCTTCCTGCATCAATTGCAATGCACGCAGCGTTAATAAACCGGGGTCGCCTGGTCCAGCACCAATCAGAAACACTTCACCTTTGGCTTTTTCATCGTTATTAACTTCAATCATTGTCGATTCAAGTTCTGCTTTAGCATCTTCTTCTTTACCCGCAGCAATCAGATCTGAAAAACGTCCATTAAAAGCGCGTTCCCAGAAACGACGTCGCGCCGTCATTGAATGTACTGTCGCTTTTAATCGCTCTCGGAAATCACCGGAAATCTGTGCCATTTTACCAAGATGTTGCGGTAACACACCTTCAAGCTTTTCTCTAATAAGACGCGCTAAAACCGGCGATTTACCCGATGAAGAGACAGCAACAATCAGTGGTGAGCGATCAATAATAGAAGGTAAAATAAAACTACACTTTTGGGTATCATCAACCACATTCACGAGTATTTGACGTTGATTCGCACACTCATAAATCGATGCATTAACGGCTTTATTATCAGTTGCTGCTATCGCTAAAAAAACACCATCAAGTTGTGATGCTGAAAAGATAGAATCCGTATGATTAATATCGCCGTTGGCAAGTAGCGCCTGAAAACTACTATTTAATTCTGGTGATACTACATGAACATTTGCGCCAGCTTTTAATAGCATGCGGGCTTTACGAAATGCAATATCGCCACCACCAACCACTAAACAAGGTCTATTATTTAAATCTGCATACAGTGGCAGGTAATCCATTATTTAATCCTCAATACGATGAATAGGCGTAGTATAAATACGTTTAATTTGCTTTAGAAATTATAAAATCGTCTTTTTTATTCCAAATAATTGTAAGCGTATTTACCCTAACGGAAATAGTCACACAACGATTGAATTAATAAAAAGGGAGGATAATAAAGCCTAAAACGAAAAAAGTCTTACTCTAAGAGTAAGACTTCATAAAAAAATGCGTTAAAACAAGTTTATTACGGATTTAAATACCGGAACCGTCGGATTCTGCCTCATGCAATCCACATTCACGTTTAAGACCAAAGAAGCGCGTATCTTCCTCACGCATTCCTTCTTCCCATTTACGTGTAGTATGAGTATCGCCCATAGAAAGATATCCTTCATCTCGCAAGGGATGATATGGCAATTCGTGTTCTTGCAGGTAATAATGAACATCTTTATTGGTCCAATCAATGACCGGTAAAAATTTAAAAACACCATTTTGAATCGCTAAAATGGGGAGATGAGAACGTGATTCAGACTGCTCTCGTCTTAAACCTGAAAACCAAGTGCCTGCATTCAGAGACTGAAAAGCGTCTTTCATTGGCTTAACTTTATTGAGTTTATTATACTTTTCAATGCCTTCTATGCCTTGTTCCCACAACTTACCATAGCGTGCTTCCTGCCATTTCGGCGATTGCTTTGCTTGGAAAACCTGTAAATTAAGGTTTAATCGTTCAGTTAATTGATCAATAAACTGATACGTCTCTTTAAACAAGTACCCAGTGTCCGTCAAAATTACAGGTATATCTGGCTTTATCTGAGTCAGTAAATGCAACATGACAGCGGCTTGGATGCCAAAACTCGAACTGAGTACGAACTCACCTTCTAGGTGTTCCAGTGCCCATGCCACACGTTCTTGCGCGGTCAAACTTTCTAGCATTGTATTGGTCTCAGCCAATAAACTAGTTTGTTCGCTTTTAGAAAGTGCAGTTAACTCTGATAATTGCCAATTAGTCATGAAAATCCCTTTTTGAAATAATCACTTCATCAACGATTTTTTTACGAATAACGAAATCGCCGAAACCTTCACCGTCATCGCGTTCAGCAGCCCAAAGCGCAATTAAATTATCGAGTTCTTCAAGAATCTGCGTATCAGTGATGTTCTCTTTATACATTTTAGGAATACGCGTACCGTTTGTATTACCCCCTAGGTATAAATTATAACGACCAGGACCTTTACCAATTAGACCAACTTCAGCTAGCATCGCTCGCCCACAACCGTTTGGACAACCAGTAACGCGCAGAATAATATGTTCGTCGGCTACGTTATTTTTTTCTAACAGACCTTCAACTTGGGTAACAAAGCTCGGTAAAAATCGCTCAGCTTCCGCCATCGCCAACGGACAGGTAGGGAAAGCAACACATGCCATTGAGTTTTTACGTTGCTCAGTAACACCATCATCAATCAACCCATGTTGACGAGCAATCTTATCGATTTTAGTTTTATCTTTCGTTGCAACACCGGCAATAATCAAATTCTGATTCGCCGTCATACGCAGATCGCCTTTATGGATCTTCGCAATTTCTGCCACACCAGTTTTGAGTGGTTTGCCAGGGTAGTCCAGCAGACGACCATTTTCGATAAATAACGCTAAATGATGCTTACCATCAAAACCTTCAACCCAACCGATACGATCACCGCGTGCAGTGAATTCGTAGGGACGACTAGGCTCAAAGGTAATCCCAGCACGGTTTTCAACTTCTTGCTTAAAGACGTCAATACCAACACGATCTAATGTATATTTTGTTTTCGCATTTTTACGGTTTGAACGATTTCCCCAATCACGCTGGGTCGTTACCACCGCTTCAGCTATTTTCAACGTATCTTCAACGGAAATAAACCCAAAGTCATCGGCACGTCGAGGGTAAGTCGACTTATCACCATGGGTCATGGCAAGTCCACCACCCACTAATACGTTAAAGCCAACTAACTTGCCTTCGTTTGCGATCGCAATAAAGTTAAGGTCATTCGCATGAATATCCACATCATTTTGTGGCGGAATAACAACCGTTGTTTTAAATTTACGCGGTAAATAGTTACTGCCTAAAATCGGTTCTTGATCACCACCTTCAACTTTTTCACCGTCTAGCCAAATTTCAGCATAGGCACGTGTTTTCGGTAGTAAATGTTCACTGATTTTAGTCGCCCATTCATAGGCTTCTTGATGTAATTCAGATTCAATAGGATTAGAGGTACATAACACATTACGATTTACATCACCCGCAGTCGCAATGGAATCAATCCCGGTTTTGTCCAGCATTTGATGCATATGTTTAATATTTGGTTTTAACACGCCATGAAACTGAAAAGTCTGGCGAGTTGTTAAACGAATACTGCCATACATCGTATGTTCAGAAGCAAATTTATCAATATCTAACCACTGTTTAGGCGTGATAACACCACCTGGCATACGAGCACGTAACATTACATTATGCAAAGGCTCTAGCTTTTGTTTTGAGCGTTCAGCACGGATATCGCGATCATCCTGTTGATACATACCGTGGAAACGAATTAACTGAAAGTTATCCGCGCTAAACCCACCGGTCATCGTATCTTGTAAATCTTCTGCAATGGTGCCGCGTAAAAAGTTACTTTCGCCCTTAAGACGCTCATTATCAGAAAGAGGACCTAAATCTTCATTCAATAGTTTTTCATTACTCATTAGTAGACATCCTTTTGATAACGTTTCGCTTTACGCAATTCATTAAGGTATTGCTCAGCTTGTTCAGTGTTTTTGCCGCCTTGCTTTTCAATAATAGTCAGCAATGCTTGGTTAACATCTTTTGCCATGTGAGTTGCGTCGCCACACACATAAATATAAGCACCCGACTGAATCCAATCCCACACTTGCTCAGCTTGTTCTAGAAGACGATCTTGAACATAAATTTTTTCTTTTTGATCTCGGCTAAAAGCTAAATCAATACGTGAAACAAGACCTGATTTTAAGTATTTTTGCCATTCAACTTGGTATAGGAAATCCTGCGTAAATGAACGGTCACCAAAGAATAACCAGTTATCACCCTCTGCATCACGATTATCACGCTCTTGTACAAAGGATCTGAAAGGTGCAATCCCCGTTCCTGGACCAATCATAATCACAGGTGCATCATCGTCTTCAGGTAATTTAAAGTGATTATTTGGTTCAACAAACACCTTCACTTTATCGCCTTCTTCTAAGCGTTTTGCTAAATAACTAGAAGCACCGCCCGAACGTTTTTCATCGCCCTGTTGATATTCCACAACACCGACCGTTAAATGAACTTCTTCATCGACTTCCGCTTGGCTTGAAGCGATTGAATATAAACGTGGCGTTAAACGACGTAATAAACCTTGAAGTTGTTCGGCTGTTAATGCCGTTTTCTTCTCTGCTAATAAATCGATGAACTGTGTATTGCCCGCATATTCACGTAGCTTATCTTTATCTTCAACTAGCTTAGCTAAACGCTTACTGCCAGATAACTCAGCATATTTGTTCACTAATTGCGGATTAGCCGCTGTAATTTCATAGTGACTGATTAATGCTTGTTTAATGGTGGTAGACTCGCCATCAACATCAACGGATTCATCGCCGCTTAAGCCAACTTTTGCTAAAATCCCATCAACCAGTTGTGCATCATTTTCATACCATACACCGAGTGCGTCACCGGGTTGGTAAGTTAAGCCAGATTCATCAAGGTCAATCTCAATATGATGAACATCTTTGCTTGAATCACGCCCAGTAATTTTTTGACTAGTTAATAACTCTGCACTAAAAGGATTTTGCTTATTGTACTGTGAAGCAGTAGCAGTCTCCGCAGCAGTAACAACACTCGTAGTTGTCGCTTGCTGTGCAAAACTTTCTTTAATTTTACTTAATAATAAATCGATCCATTGACTTGCAGACTCTTCATAATCAACATCACAATCGACTCGTTCGACGATCGGCGTTGCGCCTAATTGACTAAGGAATGCATCGAAATCTTTACCGGTTTGACAAAAGAATTCATAGCTAGAATCGCCTAAAGCTAAAACCGCATACTTAAGATCTGCGAGTTTCGGTGCTTTTTTCGATTGTAAAAAATCATGTAAATCAATCGCATCATCGGGTGCTTCACCTTCACCATTGGTCGACGCAACAAATACAACATGCGTTTCTTTGGCTAGGTTCTTACCTTTGTAATCACCAGCAGCAACCACCTCAGCAGAAATCCCCTGTACAGCAGCTTTCTCCTGTAAATTACCCGCAAGCCCTTTCGCATTACCCGTTTGAGATGCGTAGATAATGGTTAGTTTTTTAGGTGTTTCAGTGGCGGCAGTCGCTACAATTTGTGGGGCAGCATTTGGAATAGCTCCATTGCTTTGGTTCTGGCTTAATCCCCAGAAATAACCACTCACCCAAGCCGATTGCTGAGAAGATAGCCCGGATGCTGCCTGTTGCAGCCCCTGCATTTGCGTATCATTCAGCGGACTGATGACGGTTAACGATTCATTCGATGACATGACTATTCGATCCTTATTAAGACGTTGCATGGATAGCATAGTAATGATTTAGTCGATCAATAATAAATAACAAAACCGTCTTTTTTATAAGAAATAGGAATATAGAGCGGAGAAAAGACTTTTAAACAAGACATTAACTAAATAATTAGCGTACTTATTAGCAGAAATATGCATCCTATTAACGAAGCGACTTCGTCTTAATAATGACAAATAACGGTGCAATACAAACCACATCACATCGGTGTTCAAAAAAATGCCGACAAGCAATTTGATTTTTCTCATTAATTTTGTCCCACTTTTTCGTTACACTTCACTCTATTCTTTTTCACTACTTTCACTTAATTAATATTGTGAAGATTTACCCATCATAAATAATTAAGCTGATTGGTATCACATACCTCAGTGAGGCTCCCTTGTATTTAGAACAATTCACTATGTTATTGGCCGTATTTGAACGTGCCGCTTTAATGTTAATGGCACTTTTTCTGCTAACCCGAACACAACTTTTTCAACAAATCGTTATCAAACATCACCGTACCCCCAGAGAAACGGCATTGATTTTAGTGTTATTTGTTTTCTTTGCCGTATTCAGTACCTACACAGGGATTGATGTTTATGGTTCAGTCGTCAATGTTCGTATTATTGCGATTATCTGTGGCGGTATTCTGTTTGGCCCTTGGGTAGGTATTTCAGCGGGGGTGATTTCCGGCATCCATCGTTATTGGATCGATATTGCAGGTCCAACCTCGATGGCTTGTTTAATAACCAGTACATTAGCGGGTGTATTGGCTACTTGGATCCATCTACGCAGTGATAAGAAGAACTATGCGAAATACGGTATTGCAGCGGGTATGTTCTGTGAAGGCTTGACCATGATTCTTATTCTGCTACTCAATAATAGTTCCGAATTAGCCTTATCCATTGTTGAACAAATTTCAATACCGATGATCACTGGCACCGTCTGTATTGGATTAATTATTATTCTTGTTCAAGATCTTGACGATGAAAAAGACAAGCTCGCCGCAATGCAAGCGAAACAAGCACTAAAAATTGCCAATATGACACTCCCGCATTTTCGAAAAAATGACCGAGATTCATTAGTAAAAGTTTGTGCAATTATTCGTCGAGAAACCGATGCCGATGCCGTCGCTATCACCGACACTAGTGCAGTAAAAGCCTACGTCGGCATGGGGGAAGAAAACTTCCTCGATTCCCACCATAAAATCAGTTACATGACGCAACAAGCCGTGAATTTAGGGCAACAGATCATCAGTAACAACCTGAATGTCCATCATTTTCATTCACTGTTAATCATTCCACTCTGGGAAAATGGCCAAGTCACAGGCACCTTGAAAATTTTCTATAGTCAACCGCACCGCATTCGTCATGCGCTACGAGAAATGGCAATCGGTTTATCGCACCTCATCTCAACACAGCTTGAAGTATCTAAAATGGAGCAATTGAAAACCATGGCTAGTAAAGCCGAATTTTCAGCCCTCCAAAATAAAATTAATCCACACTTCTTATTTAATTCCTTAAATGCGATTTCAACCTTAGTACGGATAAAACCCGATCAAGCACGGCAATTGATCGCCAATCTCGCCAGCTTTTTAAGATTTAACTTAGAGAAAGGCGATGAATTAATTGATATACAAGAAGAAATCACCCAAGTACAAGATTATGTTGCTATTGAACAAGCACGATTCGGTGATAAGCTCACGGTCAAATTTGATATCGATGGCGTCCACACAAAAATCCCCTCTTTACTTATTCAACCACTTGTTGAAAATGCAATACAACATGGCATTGTGCCCGCCCGTAGCCCCGGTATAGTGACCATTTCAGTAAAAAAACAAGGAGCAAAAGTCAAAATAACAATTGCCGATACGGGCGTTGGTATCGACCCCGACGTGATTCCACGTATTTACCAAGGCTCACTTGGCAGTAAACACATTGGCATGGCAAATGTGCATCAACGCGTCAGCTTATTATATGGCGAAGGACTTGATATTCAACGTCGAGAGCACGGAACAGAAGTGTCCTTTAATGTAACCGATATGCAGGAGGAAACATGCTAACAGCAATTATTGTCGAAGATGAATACCTCGCCAGAGAAGAACTTAATTATCTAATCAAGACTTACAGCGAGATTAAAATCGTCAGTGACTTTGACGATGGACTTGAAGCATTTAAATACTTACAAACAAATACCGTTGATATTGTTTTTCTGGATATTAATATCCCGTCAATCGACGGCATGATGCTCGCCCGTAATATTCATCAGTTTGCGCAGCGTCCACAAATAGTATTCACTACCGCCTATAAAGAGCATGCATTAGAAGCCTTTGACCTAGAAGCCTTTGATTACCTATTAAAGCCCCTAGACGAAAAACGCGTGCAGCGATTATTAACTAAACTAGAAGATCATGCTAACGCGCTGTTGCCAACAGAAGAAGGCCCCGAAACGGCAACTAGCATAAATTTGTCGCGTGATAATCGTATTCGCATTATGCCCATTGACAATATCATTTATGCAGAAGCAAATGAAAAAATAACCGAAGTACATACCGAGAGTGGTACGTATATCGCCAATTACACAATCAGCGAATTAATGAATAAATTACCCAGTAAAGTGTTCTTCCGAAGTCACCGCTCCTATTGTGTCAACCTCAAGCGTATTGAAGAAATTATCCCCTGGGCAAACAGTACTTATCTTCTAAAATTACACAATGAAAAAGAAAAAGTGCCCGTTAGCCGAGGCAACATCAAACAATTTAGAGAATTAATGAACTTGTAATTCATGCTCAAATAATGCAATTCATGCCACTGAATTGCATTTCATTTTATACTTTCCCCTACATATTGTAATGTCTATTTTTTGTTGTAATTTGATCTCAACTGAGGTGGTTTAGACCGCTTTTTAAACTTAAATGTTGAGGAGATAAGACAATGAAAACATCCCAATCCAATCAAAAAAAATGGTTTACATTAGTTGGCACCGTGATGGCTCAATTCGCCCTTGGTTCTGTTTATACCTGGAGTTTATTTAATTCACCTATCGCAGAAAAACTCGATGAACCAATTAGCCAAGTTGCATTCTCATTTGGTATTTTAAGTTTAGCCCTTGCCTTTGCATCATCGATTTCAGGAAAACTACAGGATCGCTTCGGGGTCAGAAAAGTAACCATTGGCGCAGGCCTTCTACTTGGTGCAAGCTTATTACTTTCGGCACATGCAACCAACCTAGCGATGATTTATATTTGTGCAGGGTTGCTGGTTGGCTTTGCCGATGGCACGGGTTACCTAATGACACTATCGAACTGCGTTAAATTCTTTCCAAAAAACAAAGGCCTCGCTTCAGCCTGTGCAATTGGTGCCTACGGCTTAGGTAGCTTAGGTTTTAAATACATTAATATGTATCTGCTCAATCATTTCAACCTTGAACAAGCTTTTCAATATTGGGGAATCATTGCCATGGTGATCGTGATCATTGGCGGTTTATTAATGGCAGATGCGCCAAAAAAAATGATTACTTCAAATGTATCAACACCATTAAAAGAAGCAGCGATGGCCGGTGAATTTACATTAGCTGAAACCATCAAAACGAGTCAGTTTTGGATGCTCGCCACTATTTTCCTCACTATTTGCATGAGTGGGCTATATGTTATCGGTGTGGCAAAAGACATCGGTGAAAACTACATCCACTTATCCGTTGCTTCTGCAGCCAGTTCTGTTGCTGTTATCGCCGTTGCGAATCTTGGTGGTCGACTTGTTCTAGGTGTGTTATCGGACAAAATAGATCGAATGAAAGTGATCGGACTTGCTATCTTAATTGCCTTTATTGGTGTAGCAGCACTTGTCTTTGGCGCACCCAATAACACCACATTTTACTTTTCAGTTGCCTGTATTGCATTTAGCTTTGGTGGCACGATTACCGTTTACCCATCACTTATCAGCGATTTCTTTGGCTTAGACAACTTAACGAAAAACTACGGTGTGATTTATCTTGGATTTGGTATCGGTAGTATTGCAGGGTCTATTGTCGCATCAATATTTGGTGGATTTATTCCCACTTTCTACATGATTATGACACTTCTCGTTATCTCATTGTTATTAACATTAATTATCAAAAAACCAGGATATCAAGCACCTGAAATTGCGAATCTTCAAGTTGCTATGCAATAAAGAGCAATCGAAAAAGACCACAAACCACCTCAGCGTTCACCTTAACTTAAAGCAGTTAAGGTGATCATACTAACCACCACAACGAAGAAAAACTTCCCCAACGTTAACCCACGGAACTTATTACTTATTGCGGTATTTATGTAATAAATCCATCGGAATATGGCAATAATCATCTGGTCGTAAAGTTAAACGATCCTGATGTTCATCATCACTTTTCACATAATTGGAAAGTGGTTTTATTTCCACGACTACTTTGTCGGCATCATCGCGTTTAGTAATATATTGCCTAACAATATCAAGGTCAGCTGTACTTTCACTATAAACACCCGTCCGGTATTTTTCACCCACATCTTCTCCCTGACGATTGACACTATAGGGATCAATAATCTCAAAGAAATACCCCATTAATTCAACAATTGACACCGCTTCTGTGTCAAATTCAATCCGAACACATTCAGCATACCCATCATAATCCGATTTTGTTGTTGAAGAAGCGCCATTTGCTCGTCCTGCTTCGGTACTTATCACACCGGGTAAATGACGCATAAACTCCTGCACGCCCCATAAACAACCACCTGCAAAATAAATCTCTTTTATAATCATCAACGTTATCCATTAAAAATAAGGCGAAAACTGTAACAAAATTAACCGCAAAGATGAAAATAAAATTCAGAATATCACCATGAGCATAAATCTTTGAAACATCAGTTTAGTTTCAAAAATTGTATCTGTGGCAACTTTCAATATTTACACTTGTGTTATTATAATATTAGTTATCGTGCTTATGTTGGCGGCACTGTAAACCTAAATAAAGTAAAATAAGCCCGTTATAAATAAACGAGTCAGTGATGGAGTGACACAATGAGAAACCAAAAAGACATTGCATTAGATGCGATTGAACTTGTTAAACCTGCAATCATGAACCTATTCGAGCGCACATGTCGAAAAGAACTTCATATCGTTGTAATGGATCCGACCATTAAACCATGGGAAGCTAAATTTGAAGATGCGATTTTAGTCGAAGATACCACTGGGACTCCAGCAGAGTGGACGGCACCTTTCGATGAATTAGCACGTAAAAAAGCACAACAGGCATGGCGTGACGGTGTAGCGAATATTAATCATCAAACCCAACATCCCGCTTCATTACGCGAAGGTGATATTTTATATTTTGGTTCGTTTGTTTACGGTAATATCGTGGTTGGTTGTAGTGGTGTTGAACCTTATTACGATATGCTAATTAGTAGCTGGGTTGCACTGGCCTTTGAACAACTCACTATCGCTGAATATCAAATAGATAAAATTGAAACACCTAAAAAAGCATTTAGATAACACTTTGGCTTGATAGTAACTGAATACAATTGGTATAACTATCAAGCCACGACTTTCCAATTCTTGCATTCAAATTTCATTATTCATTTCTATTTTATTGCTCATCAATTTATTCATCACTGCTGTTTATCTTATTCATCATTGCTGTTTAACGTTCGCCTTTGATTCAGCAAAAACATCTCCTTCCCCACAAAAAATGCGCTGTACTTTCTGAAAAAGGTTGTAAATGTGCGGCTAAAAAGTGTGCTTCATAACGTGTATTTTTTATGTGGTTAAGCACGATCTAAAAAGAAATATGAGATCCAAATCGCGCTATGAACAACCAATAAACAAAAATGAGTTGTAATAGTTGCAATTTATGCTGAATCGTTTCAACATAAAAGCTGAAACGATTCAGTAGCAAAAAAAGAATAACTTTATTTGTCTGAATATTTTTTTACTTTTAAGCTGAATCGCTTCAGCTTAGCAAGATGAGGTGAATAAGCCATGTTAACAATTAACACCAGTGATATTTTTCTTTCTCAAGTCGCCGAAGAAAAAACACAAGCGATAAAATCTGTCGCTAATAGTCTGACTAAAAAAGGCTACGTCGAAGCCGATTACTGCGGTGGCATGCTGGCTCGTGAAACACAAAATTCAACATTCTTAGGCAGTGGTATTGCAATCCCTCATGGCACAACAGATACACGTGGAATGGTTAATAAAACCGGCGTTGTACTACATCACTTTCCAGCAGGTGTTGATTGGGGAAATGGCAATACGGTTTACCTCGCAATTGGCATCGCGGCTAAATCCGATGAACATCTAAAGATCCTAACACAGCTCACCAAAGTCCTATCCAATGAAGGAGTGGAAGAGCTACTCAAACAAGCTGATAAAGCTGAAACCATCGTTGAATTACTGGCGGGTAAAGTACAAACCGAAACATTATTTAATACGGATTTAATCCAACTTAAATTCCCTGCCAATCAACTAATGCAACTTAGCGCAACCGCTGCTGGCTTAATAAAAAATCAAGGTGCAGCAAATAATGAGTTTGTTGATGACGTCATCCGTAATCCAAGTCATTTAGGTCAAGGCCTTTGGTTAATCAGTAGTCAGCAAGGGGTAACAAAAACAGCCCTATCCTTTGTCACCAACGCTGACTCTTTGCAACATCAGAATACCCCCGTAAAAGGCTTACTTTGTATTGCCAGCAATAATGAATTGCATCTTAAAAACTTAAATTTTCTGATTGATATTATCTATAAAAATAAAATCGAACAATTATTAGGTAGTTCAGAAAAAGAGGTCATCGCTTTGCTGACTCAAGAACAAATAGAAGGCAGCCAACAAACCTTTACCATTAAAAACCCACATGGTTTACATGCCCGCCCTGGTGCAATGTTAGTCAATACAACGAAAAAATTTAAGTCCAAGATCCTAATGACAAATCTAGATGGGTCAGGAAAAACGGAAAATGCGAAAAGCCTAATGAAAGTCATGACACAGGGCATAAAATTTGGCCATAAAATACAGTTCACAGCACAAGGTGAAGATGCAGATGAAGCACTCGCTGCAATCGGTAAAGCGATTAATGAAGGTCTAGGGGAGAAAATAGCATGAATCCAACTCTAAAGGTTGTCACGGTGACATTAAATCCTGCATTAGACCTAACCGGTACACTTGATGTACTGAACAAAGGCACTGTAAACCTCCTCGATAGTGGCAGCCTTCATCCCGCTGGTAAAGGGATTAATGTTGCGAAGGTTCTTGCTGAACTTGGTGCCGAAGTGACCGTAACTGGATTGCTTGGTGCAGATAATCAAGAATCCTTTGTACAGTTATTTGAGTCACTCAATATCACGGATCAATTTATCCGTGTCGACGGTGCCAGTCGCATCAATGTAAAAATCGTAGAACAATCGGGTCAAGTAAGCGATCTTAACTTTCCGGGCGTCGTCATCAACAGCGCCGAAATAGAGGACTTCGAACAAACTCTATTTGAACTTGCTAAATCACATGACATTTTTGTTATTGCAGGCAGCTTACCAAAGGGCATTTCAACCCAACAGTTAACAGACTGGATTGAAGCCTTACAAAGGCTCGGTAAAAAAGTATTTTTTGATAGTAGTAATCAAGCACTACTAGCAGGTATTAAAGCCAGTCCATACCTAATTAAACCTAACGATGAAGAGCTAAGTGCAATTATCGGTCAAACACTGAACAGTACCTTTGATATCACTGCCGCAGCCGAAAAGTTACACCAGCAAGGCTGTGAAAATGTGGTGATATCGCTAGGCGACAAAGGCGTGCTTTGGCTTGATAAAACAGGTTGGATGCAATCGATACCACAAAAAATGGATGTCGTAAGTACCGTTGGAGCAGGTGATACCTTAGTCGCAGGACTTTGCTGGTCAGAATTAAACCAGTGGGACAAATCACAGAGCTTAAGCTTCGCCACTGCATTGGCAGCATTTGCAGTAACACAAATCGGTGTCGGTGTTAACGATATAAATAAAGTAAAAGCAATGCAGCAAACCATACAAGTAACCACTCAATTGACCCATGTATAAGAGGACTCAACAATGAAAATAGCTATATTGACAGCATGCCCAAGTGGCGTAGCCAACAGCGTTATTGCTGCAGGCTTAATGAAAAAAGCAGCAGATGAGTTAAACTGGGAGGCGAATATTGAATGCCAATCCAGTATTAGTCCCGTTGATACATTAACTCAAGCACAGATTGAAGCAGCAGACTGCATCATCATTGCTGCGAGTACTAACGTTGATAACAGCCGTTTTAAAGGCAAAAAAGTATACCAATCGGATATTGCAGAATGTCTGAATGATGTAAAAGGCTACCTGCAAAATGCAGTTGAAAAAGCCCAGATACTCACTCAGGTTACACAAGTCACTTCCCCTTCTGTACAAATGAAAAAAATTGTCGCGATTACCGCTTGCCCAACCGGTGTTGCCCATACATTTATGGCAGCCGCAGCATTAGAAGAAGAAGGTAAACGTCTTGGTTATGAGGTAAAAGTTGAAACACGCGGCTCCGTTGGTGCAAAAAATCAATTAACAGCAGAAGACATTAATGCTGCCGATATGGTAATTATTGCTGCTGATATTGAGGTTGATTTAGCTCGTTTTGATGGTAAAAAACTGTACAAAACTAGTACAGGTCTCGCACTCAAGAAAACAGAACAGGAAATTAATAACGCCTTTTCACAGGCAACGATTTACCAAAATCAAGGTGGTAACAACAATACTAACAGCACCACTGAAAATGAAAAATCAGGTATTTATAAGCATCTAATGACAGGTGTCTCTCATATGCTACCACTTGTTGTTGCAGGTGGTTTATTGATTGCCCTTTCCTTTGTATTCGGTATCGAAGCATTTAAAGAAGAAGGTACACTGGCCGCTGCATTAATGACTATCGGTGGCGGCTCAGCCTTTGCACTTATGGTGCCCGTATTAGCAGGATTTATTGCCTTTTCAATTGCAGATCGCCCTGGCCTTGCCCCTGGTTTAATTGGCGGCATGTTAGCAAGTTCTACGGGGGCTGGCTTTCTAGGTGGTATTATTGCTGGTTTTGTTGCAGGTTATGCCGCTAAATTTATTGCCGATAAAGTCAAACTACCCGACTCAATGGCAGCACTTAAACCAATACTAATTATTCCATTGATAGCAAGTTTAGTAACCGGCTTAGTGATGATTTACATCGTCGGAGGCCCTGTTTCTGCAATTATGACGGCATTAACAGAATTCCTTAGCAGCATGGGCTCTGCCAATGCAATATTGCTTGGTATTCTTCTTGGTGCAATGATGTGTTTCGACTTAGGCGGCCCTGTTAATAAAACAGCCTACACCTTTGGCGTCGGTCTATTAGCCTCACAAACCTACGCGCCAATGGCGGCAATTATGGCGGCGGGTATGGTACCTGCACTTGGTATGGGTCTCGCGACATTTTTAGCTAAATCTAAATTTATTCCAAGCGAAAAAGAAGCCGGTAAAGCCTCCTTTGTATTAGGTCTTTGCTTTATCTCTGAAGGCGCAATTCCATTTGCTGCTAAAGATCCAATGCGTGTGATTCCTGCTTGTATGGCAGGTGGCGCATTAACCGGTGCCCTTTCCATGTTATTCGGCGCACAACTAATGGCGCCACATGGCGGTCTTTTTGTTCTCCTTATTCCTGGTGCAATTACACCGGTATTAATGTACTTAGTCGCCATTGCGGCAGGTACAGCAGTGACCGGATTCAGTTATGCATTTCTTAAGAAAAATGAAAATCAAGTAGAAAAAGCACAACAACAAGCAAGTACTACAGCTTAACTTTCCTCAATGCAAACAAACTCTGATGTTAATCGGAGTTTGTTTATCCAACGAAGTGTTAATTACTGAAAAATCATAATCGCACTGAATAAATACATAATTAAAAATGTACAGGGTGAGTCACAACTAAAGATAGATCTATTTATCAATTTAAATTTCAAGTATTTAGGGTCTGCTTATCTTTCGTACCCTAGTGAATTAAAGAGGTATATATTATGAAAATTGCAATTGCCTGTGATCACGCGGGTTTTAGTTTAAAAGAAGAAGTAAAAATATTACTAGAAAAGATGGGGCATCAGGTAATCGACTTTGGCACCGACAGCGAAGCATCATGCGACCTGCCCGATTATATCTACCCAGCAGCCCTCGCTGTTGCACAAAATAAAGCAGATCGAGGCATCTTTATTGATGGCGTCGGATATGGTAGTGCATTAATCGCCAATAAAATATCAGGTTTATATGCCGCAGTATGCCAAGATCCCTTCTGTGCACAATTAGCACGCTCACACTCCAACACGAATATTCTGTGTATCGGCGCAAAAATAATCGGAACAGCCATTGCAGAAGAGATTGTCAAAACATGGATAACGACCGAATTTCTGGGTCATGAAGATAAATACAAAAAACGAGTTGATAGAGTGATTGAAATATCCGAAGCACACCTTAAACCGTTATTTCGTTGTGAAATCGATAAGCAGGAAAAACATATTAATAGCATTATCGCTAACTTGAAAAATAAACCACGCAATATAAGCATTGTTAGTTAACTATACCCGTTACCAATCAAGATGCGTTTATCAGTCACTAGCTCGGATACCAAGGCAAGGCGTAACATGATGACCTTTCGAGCGATTAACTGCGTTAATCCTCTATCGGTAGATGTAAAAACAAGACTTTACATCTTTAATGGCTAGTCCTTATCGAATGTTATAACGCAGTATTGCCATGGTTTATAAGAAACGAGCTAGTGACCCGCAGGGCAAGACGAGAGGCAAACATCTTCGTTGTTATAAAGTCTCGATTTAACCCGTTAAATCTTCACCTTTATGCCTAGAATCTGCTCACCTCTCGTCTTGCTGATTTCTGCATCTTGAATGGTAACGGGTATATATTGGGCTGTTTAAGATATCAATATCTTGATTTAGCCCTTTCCTATCTTTTAACTAATCGACGAGAAATAACCTCAATACAAGGATTATAATTTCCTTTAGCAGCAGCCAAAGCAAGTTGCAGTGCTTTTTCTGCAATGATTTCAAGTTGCTGAGCCAAGGACTGGATTTTAACCGGTAAGAAATCGAGCAAACGATTATCACCAAAGGTTGCTAAATCCACTTTCTGGAGTAATTCAGGATGGGTTAATAAACAATCGAGAACACCTTCGAATAACGCATAAGAAGTCACTAAAATAGCATCTGGAAAACAATCTTGATCAATCCATTGTTGGGTTAAGTATTGACCTTGAACTGCACTAAAATGCTCACCATAGGCGTAGATAACCTTAGGTGAATATGCCTGCTTTTCCAATGCAGTTTTAAAACCCTGTTCGCGTTCTTTAGAAATACTCAGTTCTGGAACAGCACCAATCAAGCCAATACTCTCGACTTTTTTTTCTAACAATGATTCGCTTAATTCAAAGGCCCCATCAAGATCTTCACTCACTACACTCACAAATATTTCGTCATCCAAATAACGGTCAATCGCCACAACGGGCACACCTTTTCGTTGAATCGAACGATAAAAATCATTATCTGCAGGTAAGGAGCTAGCCACTAACAGTACATCAATACTGCGACTAATAAGACTTGTCGCAACATTCATTTCGGTTTCAGGGTCATCATCGGAACATGAAATAATGAGTTGAAAACCTGCTTTTCTCGCATCTCGTTCCAGTAATTTAGCCAACTTTGCATAACTATAGTTTTCTAAATCAGGAATAAGCAATCCCATCGTATGGCTATTACCTGCCCTTAACGCGCTAGCAGCATAGTTCGGCGTGTAATTATATTTATCCACTACCGCTAACACTTTTTTCTGGGTTTTTTCACTAATGCGATATTGAGCAGACTTCCCATTAATCACATAACTGGCAGTCGTGCGAGAAACGCCGGCTAATTTAGCAATCTCTTCTAATTTCATTTTCATTATATAGCTCGCAACAATCGCTTGATTAACCGAAATACTATTATGATTTCAGTCACAACATTTAAATAAGATAATACAATATTGACTGAATCGATTCAGTTTTACAACTAAACTAACTTATTTGTAATATAAATAAGTTAGTTTAGTTGTAATATAAATAAATAGTATACGTCTATAATAGAATCGCAATCAATGATTATAGCTTCGGTAACGTACTGATATAAAATGTTTATTAAAAATATTCCTTAACAAAGCCAATTAGCATAGCCCCCTTTTCCTTTCAAAGCGTAAGCACAAAAATAATGACAAATGATAAGCCTCGGAAACCTTGTAAAAAAGAGTCACGCTACCAAGATAAGATATATGACTGAATTAATTTTCTTCTTTAGGTAAAACTAAAGTCGACAACGCAATATTAACAACTAATTAAGCAACTCCTCTCAATCATCTATCACAACACATTGACAAAGGTAGAGCGAACACTTTACCACACAGGTAGAACAAACACTCTACTTACAGAGAGGCTATTATTAAAGAAAAAATCGCAATCAGTCTTGAAAAAGCTTTCAGTCAATATGGTTTTGCGGAACCTAGCGTTGCTCAGTTAAAAACGGCATGCAATGTCAGTCTACGAACGTTATATAAACACTATCCCTCTAAGGAGAGAATGATAGTTGCTGCGCTTGAATACCGTCATCAACGATACCTCACGTTTTTACTTAAGGAATCCCCCGCTCCAGGTATTGAATCTATTTTTCATATTTTTAATAAACTTGAACAATGGATGGAAGAGTTCGCACCTCATGGATGCATGTCGATGAACGCTATTGCCGCCTTTCCAGATAATTCCTTTATCAGTAAATCAGTGAAAGAGCACAAACAAAAAATTTGTCATTTATTAGGCCAGCAAAGTCAGAGAGAAGATCTGGCGACCGCACTCTTAATACTTTTAAAGGAAAATAAATAATGCCTACGACTATTCCGAATATGATGAAAGCCATTCAACTAATAGGCCATGGTGGTCCTGAAATGCTTCAATACCGTGATGATATTCCAGTACCTTCCCCATCTGAAGATCAAGTAATCATCCGCGTTTCTGCAGCGGCAGTAAACAATACCGATATTAATACCCGAATCGCTTGGTACTCAAAAAACGATAGTAATAGCTCAGATGCAAGTTGGTCTGGTGAGCCATTAGTTTTTCCTCGTATTCAAGGCGCAGATGTCTGTGGAATAATAGTCGCAGTAGGTAATAATATTAGTAAGAAACGCATCGGGGAGCGCGTGTTAATCGAACCTTGTTTTAGTGACGAAAATGGCTACTATGGTTCAGAATGTGATGGAGGTTTTGCACAATTTACCGTGGTCGCAGCCAAGCATGCCTATGTTATTAATAGTACCTTATCCGATATCGAATTGGCTTCATTTCCTTGCTCTTACTCAACCGCTGAAAATATGTTAACACGAGCAAATGTCACATCACGTGACAGAGTCTTAATATCAGGTGCCTCTGGTGGTGTTGGCTCAGCAGCAGTACAACTTGCTAAAGCGCGTGGAGCCTATGTTATTGCAATTACCAGTACAAGTAAAAATCAACAGCTGTTAAGTTTAGGAGCAGATCAGGTCGTATCACGAGATACCAATTTAATTGAAATATTAGGTGAAAACTGCATTGATGTAGTGATCGACTTAGTGGCTGGTAAACAATGGCCAACATTTTTAGAATTATTAAAACCAAAAGGTCGATACGCAGTATCAGGTGCGATTGGCGGCGCTTTGGTTGAATTAGATATCAGAACACTTTATTTAAAAGATTTAAGCTTTTTCGGCTGTACATTGCTTGAGCCCGAAGTATTCCAAAATCTAGTTAAGTGTATCGAGCAAGGTAAAATAAAACCAATCGTCGCTCAGACCTTTGCATTGGAAGAAATCAATACAGCGCAGAGCATTTTTTTGAAAAAGAAACATGTCGGTAAAATAGTACTAACAATCCCCCAGGAATAACGACAATAAAGACTGCTCTCAGAGATATATTGCTAAAAAACTTTCTTGTCTCTAGAAACAAGAAAGTTGTATTGTTAGCTTGATATTGTGATTATTTTTTCTGGATATTGATGCTTTAATGTTTGCAGAAATAGACTGAGTGATATCAGTACGACACCTAGCCACCCCATAGCTTTAAACCTTTCTCCAATGATTAAAACGGCTAAAAGAGTTGCCATCAATGGTTCAATCAGCGTGATTAATGTTGCTTTACTCGCATCAATAAAGTTTAAGCCAAAGGAAAATAACAAGTAACCTAAAAACATAGGAATAACAGCCATATATAGTGATACCAAAGTATTGGTTGGGCTTGCAAACAAATTATCACCTGTAAAATATAATGAGGGCAATAATAATAGTGCAGCACAACCAAATAGTCCTGACATTGCAGATTGTGAATGCACACCACTTTCAATTAAACGCCTTGTAACCCATGAATAAGTCGCATAAGTTAATCCTGCAATACCCCCCAATAAAATACCAACAGTTGTCAATAAATGACCGTGCGAACCATGGGTAGTCGCTTCTCTACCTAGCGCTAATAAAACAATCCCTGTCGCCCCAATAATAAAACTTACACACCATTGTCGTGAAATAGATTTTTTGCTAATTAGACGCTCTAAAATAACGGCAAACAAAGGAGCCGTTGCAATAGAAACAACCGTACCAAGTGCAACGCCAGATAAACGCATTGCGCTATAAAATGTTAATGGGTAAATTGCGATAGAAAACGCACCTAAGAGCAATAAACTAGGTTTTTCCAGCAGTTGGTAATAATCGACAACGAGTTTTTTTCTAGCAGTAATAACCAGTAACAAACCACCAATGCCCATAGAAAATGCGCCAATTGCTAACGCACTGACATCAGGTGAATAACTTGCGGCAGTGCCCGTTGTTCCCCACAATAAGCTAGCAACAATAATCGCTATCGCGCCTTTTAAACCGTTGCCTTCCCTTTCCATAATACAACCTGCGACTAATAAATGATGCACACAATTGTATCTTTATTTTCAATTAAATTTTTAACCATTCAGACGCAATTGTTAGCCATTTAGTCTCAATCTATTTTTTGAACTTAGTGGGGGAAAGGCCAAAGTATTGCGAAAAGATGCGACTAAAGGATGATAGATCTTTATAGCCAACCTTTTCACCAATTATCTGTAACGGATAATCGGTATGTGTTAGTAAGGCTTGGGCTTTTTCCATTCGCTGTTTTGCTACATACTTCATCACAGCGAGCCCAGTTTGCTGTTTAAATACCTTTTTAAATTGTGTTTCACTAAGGAAAACAGAAGCAGCCAAGTCTTTTATTTGTATATTTTCGGCAATATTTTGTTGGATAAAGGATATAACGCTTGCAATACGATGATCTACTTTGGCTAATAACGGTTGCTCTGCAAGTAATGAAGCAAACATATCGAACATCGCCAGCTCCAATTTAGTATTAACGTTATTTTCTAATTGCTTTTCTACAAATGTGAGGTAATGCTTTAGAGGATCATTAGTTGCAAAAACAATATGTTGAGAAGATAAAATATTGTCAGGAAGGAACGCCATATCAGCAACCACAAACCGAGCCTCTATGTTTGCTGTGAATAAGTGTTCTTCGTTACACTTAACAACGACACATTCACCCGGTGCAACCTTGCCATTAAAACGACCAACTTGTATGTTAATCACACCACGTAAAGGCAATACCAATTGATTGAATGGATGAGAATGACTCACTGGCTTTGTACTATAAGAGCGAATGGAAAGTAAATTATTCATAATAGTAACCCTATGCCTTTATTTAAAATAATAAAGTTGAATAATAGTGTGTTGAAAGGGAACGCGCTCTTAAATTAATATCATTGCTTCTAGACCCTATCAACTTCTATATTAACCTGCCCACCAGAAGTCTGTCAGAGATTAAAACATGCCTTGCTAGTTTCTGGCAAAACTGAGTTATTTTTACATTAAAACAGGTTAAATTAATATTTCATACTTTCATACTTTCATACTTTCATACTTTCATACTTTCATACTTTCATACTTTCATACTTTCATACTGCATTTTCTCGTCAGTATGATGTAGTGATCTATGGGTTATCTCGATTATCAATCAAAATGCATTTTTATTAGTCACTCACTCGATGCCACTATAAAGCGTAAACAACTAAAACCCAGATTGCTTTGTGGAGCTATTACCTCCCCAAAACCAAAGATTGATTTTCAATCTTAACTATCTATATCAGTCAGTGTCTTTTGGATTAATATGTTAACGGCCCTCCTCCTATAAAAGCGTAAAGTCCCCGTATCGATTCTGGCACTCATTTATTACCGAACAACCTCTAAATTAAAATCGATAATTTAATAAAAAAACATATTGGTTTACCAAAAATAACAATTGGATGATCAAAATGTCGTATTTATTTACTATATTTCCGTGATCTAAACCTCAATTTTAATCAAGATCAATTCACACACAATAAAATAGAGTTACCATCTCCAAACGCTTACTATAGTAGTATCGTAGTATTGTATTATTAATTAAATAATAATATTTTAGCAGTGTTGATTTATTGCTGTCTACAAGAAAATAAATCTAAAAAATTTGTTTAACCCCGTTAAATAAGGATTCAAGCAAATTTATGATGCAACAACCTTTACATAAAAATTTATTCGATTGCTTAAATGCAAAAACAAAAATCTATAAAATTAAGGAATTAAACGTGCAAATAAAGAAAAGTATGGAAAAAATACCCGGTGGAATGATGTTAGTCCCGTTACTATTAGGTGCGATACTTCACACATTCGCCCCGGGTACTGGTGCTTATTTTGGATCATTCACAAATGGTTTAATTACAGGTGTTGTACCAATTTTATCGGTTTGGTTTTTTTGTATTGGCGCATCAATTTCATTTAACTCAACGGGTACTGTTCTAAAAAAATCTGGTGTACTTGTTGTTGTAAAACTACTCACGGCATGGGTTGTTGCATTTTTTGCTAGCTACCTATTACCAGAAGGTGGCATCACAACGGGACTGTTTGCAGGATTTTCTGCATTAACACTGGTTGCGGCAATGGATATGACCAATGGTGGTTTATATGCATCGCTAATGCAGCAATATGGAACAAAAGAAGAAGCCGGCGCGTTTATTCTGATGTCCGTTGAATCTGGTCCATTAATGACCATGATTATTCTTGGCTCAACGGGAATCGCAACCTTTGAACCACAACTGTTAGTAGGCGCAATTCTTCCCTTTGCCATTGGTTTCGCACTCGGGAATTTAGATCCTGATTTACGTAAATTCTTTACTCCTGGTGCGCACTTAATGATCCCATTTTTTGGTTTTGCACTGGGTAGTGGTATTAATTTAGGTGTTATTATTGATACAGGCCTTGCAGGCATCATGCTTGGTTTATTAGTTATTGTAATGACAAGTATTCCATTAATTATTGCCGATAAATTTATTTGTAAAGGAGATGGTACCGCAGGTCTTGCAGCTTCAAGTACAGCAGGAGCAGCTGTTGCAACGCCGATGTTAATCGCTCAAATGGCGCCAGAATTCCAAGAAATCGCACCGATGGCAACATCTATGGTGGCAACTTGTGTCATTATAACATCCGTTGCAGTACCTATTTTAACGGCTTTTTACTCTAAAAAAGCGAAGAAAAATAAACCTGTTTTAAATGAATTTGAAAATGACGAAGTAACACAGGGAGTAACACAATGAGAAACCAAAAAGACATTGCATTAGATGCGATTGAACTTGTTAAACCAGCAATCATGAATCTTTTTGAACGCACATGCCGAAAAGAACTTCACATCGTTATCATGGATCCAACCATTAAGCCATGGGAAGCTAAATTTGAAGATGCGATTTTAGTCGAAGATACGACGGGTACGCCTGCACAATGGACAGCACCTTTCGATGAGTTAGCACGTAAAAAAGCACAACAAGCATGGCGTGATGGTGTTGCTAACATCAATCATCAAACTATGCACCCTGCTTCATTACGCGAAGGTGATATTTTATATTTCGGTTCGTTTGTTTACGGCAATATCGTTGTGGGTTGTAGCGGTGTCGAACCTTATTACGACATGCTAATCAGCAGCTGGGTTGCACTTGCATTTGAACAGCTTACTATCGCAGAATACCAAATTGATAAAATTGAAACGCCTAAAAAAGCGTTCAGATAATCAATCCGCTTGGTGGTCAACTAGACCATCAAGCTATTTCCTTTCCTTTTACAATACCAAAGCTTCTGAACTCAGCCAATTAACTAATCTTGACTGCACTTCGAACTTATCTAATTTATCATTAAGGACTAAATAATAACTTGCGCCGGTTTTCACCTTTAACGGAAATGGTTGTACTAATCGATTCGCCTTCAGATCTTCTTGCACAAGGTTTACATCTGCAATAGCAATACCGAATCCCTGTATAGCGGCACTAATTGCCATTTCCATGGTATCGAAATATTGATTATTCACAAAATCAAACTCCGCAATCCCCTTTGCATTTAACCAAATATTCCAATCGGTATGATCCTTTGTCGGATGCACCAATGTATGTTTGGAGAGATCAGGCAGAACACCCGATTCAACTTTATCCGCAGCAATCACCGGCGAGATGAATTCATCGTATAACTTGATTGAATAATCATTTTCAATTCGATTTTTATCGTAAACCAACCCGATATCAAAATCTTCATTTGCAAAATTAATCCCATGATCATGGGTCGTCGTTAAGGCTACATGGATATCTGGATAGGCTTTCTGAAAAGCTAATAATTTAGGAACTAACCAGCGCATGGGACAACTCGGCGCTTTAAATCGAATCTCTCCTGTGGGTTTCATCGCTTTTTCAGTGGTTAATTTAATTTGCCCAAAAGCTTTTTCTATATCGGGCAATAATGCCTCGCCCTTCGGTGTTAAATACAAGCCTCGCGCATGACGTGTAAAGACTTTAAATCCCAAATAAGATTCCAATGTTGCTATCTGACGACTGACCGCACCTTGCGTCACAAATAACTCCTTGGCAGCATTGGTTAAATTAAGATGCTTAGCGGTAATAACAAAAGTATAAAGTGCGTTAAAAGGTGCTATCCCATGAGCCATAAATACTATCTCTGTAAAAGGTATGTGATTTTCTCATACCTATTATGATAACAATTCGCTGGTATAAACAACGAATATTTTTTCTAATTAGCATAGATATTTTTCAATAAGGATAACCAATGCTTAACTCACCGATTACTATAGATTCTAAATTAGATGATATTGGTACCACTATATTCAGTGTGATAGCACAACTATCAGAGCAGCATAATGCGATAAATTTAGCGCAAGGTGCCCCTAACTTCGAGAGCGATCCGGTATTAATTGCTCAGGTTGAAGATGCCATGCAACAACAGCATAACCAATACGCACCGCTGACTGGCTTAGCTAGCCTTAAAGAAAAAGTAGCAAGCAAAATACAAAACTTATACCAATGTACCTATAATCCGGACAGTGAAGTACTCATTACGGCCAGTGCAAGCCAAGCTTTATTTACCAGTATTGCTGCGTTGGTTAACCCTGGTGATGAAGTTATCTATTTTGAACCTTCCTTTGATAGTTACGCCCCAATTGTTCGTCTTCAAGGCGCTAACCCCATTGGCATCAAATTAGCTCAGCCTGATTTTTCTATTGATTGGGAACGGGTTAAAGCAACCATCACCTCAAAAACACGTATGATTATTATTAATACGCCCCACAATCCAACGGGATCAGTACTTAGTGCGGATGATCTTATTCAACTCGCAGAAGTCACCCGTAACAGCAATATTATTATTCTTTCCGACGAAGTTTATGAGCATATGGTATATGACAATAGACCGCATCTAGGCATGTCATCTAACCAAGAACTTGCAGCAAAAAGCGTTGTAATCACTTCCTTTGGTAAAACATTTCATGTCACAGGCTGGCGCGTTGGATGCTGTGTCGCGCCCCAAAAACTCATGGATGAATTAGTCAAAGTTCACCAATTTATGATGTATGCGGCGGATACACCAATGCAATATGCCTTTAACCATTATCTAGATGTGCCGAGCCGATATACTGACCTAGCGGAATTTTATCAAGGTAAACGAGATTTAATGAAACAAGAACTAGCAAAGGGTCCCTTTGAAGTTCTGCCTAGCAATGGCTCATTCTTTATGTTGATAAAATATGGTCATATCACCAATAAACCCGATAGCGATGTCGTACAAACATTGATTAAAGACTTTGGCGTTTCAACGGTTCCTCTGTCCTCTTTTTATAGTGATGGTACAGATAATCGAATTATCCGCTTATCTTATTCAAAACACGATCAAACTATTATTGACGGCGTCAATGCACTAAACAAATTCTCCGGATAAGGAGCTAATATGAAAATAGCTGCTATTCAAATGTCCAGTAAAATGGCATTGTCAGCAAATCTAGAAACGGCGACAAAGTTAATCCACGATGCCGTTCAATCTGGGGCAGAATTAGTACTGTTACCTGAATATTTTTACTGTATGGGGCAAAGTGATACCGATCGTGTTGCTCTCGCAGAACCTTATTTGAAGGGGCCCATACAGGATTTTCTCGCTCAAACGGCAAAGCAACATAATATATGGCTAATCGCAGGTAGTGTGCCTATTTCCAGTGCTCAACCAGAGAAGTTCTATAACACTCAACTACTCTTTAACCCTGAAGGTATTTGTCAAGGGCGTTACGACAAAGTACATCTGTTTGCCTTTGGTAATGAAGCAGAATCCTATCGCGAATCAGATACCATGATGGCCGGTGATAGCATTGTTGATTTCACCGTCGGCGATCTACGTATTCGCCCTTCGATATGTTATGACCTGCGTTTTCCAGAGTTTTATCGCCAGCAATTCGGCTATCAATTAATCACCGTTCCCGCCGCTTTTACCTATACAACGGGTAAAGATCATTGGGAATTATTGCTAAGAACACGTGCAATTGAAAATCAATGCTACCTAATAGCAGCAGCGCAAACGGGTCAACATGAAAATGGCAGTCGGACTTTTGGACACAGTATGATTATTGATCCCTGGGGACGTATTTTAAGCAGCTTAGAGGAGCAACAAGGTGTTATTTTGGCAGAGATTGAGATGGATGAATTAGACAAGATCCGTACCCAATTACCAGCCTTAAACAATCGTATTTTTAGCTAAACAATCATTTTCTTGTTCGATTAAAGTAAAAAGCTAGCTTTACAATTAATCCGTAAAGTGCTTTTTACTTTAGCAATCCTCTTGATTAAGCGATGCCCATAAACTCACGTAAACGCTGGTAGCTTTCTGTTTGTATATTATTGTTTTTAATATCATCTGGTGATGAATCTACTTGAATCACACCATGCTCCATCATAACAACGCGATCCGACACCGAAAGTGCAAAATCCATTTCATGAGTAACGATAATTAATGACATCCCTTCCTGAGCTAAGTCTTGAATCACCCCTAACACCTCGGCCACCATTTCAGGATCTAGCGCTGATGTCGGCTCATCAAACAGAATAATATCAGGCGAAAGCGCTAAGGTTCGTGCGATAGCAACACGTTGCTGTTGTCCACCAGACATTTGATGAGGATACTTATCTGCATGTGCTAGTAAGCCAACCCGATCTAATAAATATAACGCTCGCTGATGACAAACATCTTCCTCTGAAATGCGATGATATTGTGGGGCAAGCATAATATTTTCCAATATTGTTTTATGAGGAAATAAATTAAAACTTTGGAAAACCATCCCAATCCGTAACATTCCTTCGCGAACGACCTTATTTTTTATTGTTTCACGATCCGTGACATAATTTTCACCAAACAAAATAATTTCGCCACTATTCAATGTTTCAAGGGTGTTAATCGTTCGTATTAAAGTCGTTTTTCCTGAACCTGAGGGACCGATAATACTCATCACTTCGCCTATTTTCACATTAAGACTGATATCCTTTAAGACTTGATGATGACCATAGGATTTAGATATATTTTTCAACTGAAGCGCAGGGGGTAAACCTTTAGTTGATGAGGCTTTAGCTTTTTTTATTGGCGTTAATTGCGACCTTAATATATCGGTTTGTGATTCAGTGAGTGTTTGTGGATTCCGAGCCGCAAGGTTTAATTTACTTTCTATCCATTGAAATAAAGCACCAAATATCGTGACGATAATGACATAATAAACAGCAACGCCGGCTAAGGTTTCCAACACTAAAAAGTTTTGAGAATATAAACGTTGCCCCGTTTGCAATAACTCAGGCAGCGAGATAACCGATACTAACGAACTTAATTTTATAATAGTGACATATTCATTAACCAGTGTTGGTAATGAAATACGAAATGCTTGAGGAATAATAATCAGCCGCTGCACACCTAAAAAGCCAATATTTAATGCATGCCCAGCTTCTTTCTGCCCTTTATCCACGGATAATAAGCCACTACGATGAATTTCAGCCATATACGCCGCTTCAGTTATCACCAAACTGACTAATCCAGATAAAAATGGCACGCCAAGTACAGGCTGGGCCATTGGAAATAATTGAGGGAGGTTATACACAAAAACCAATACAACGAGTAAGGGGACACTACGGAAAAACCAAATATAGATCCGAGCGGGTACCGAGAAAACAGGTGAGACAGACATTTTTGCAGAAGCAACAATAAATCCGAGAACAAGTGAAATGCCCCAAGATAAACTGCTAATCGTAATAACGGTTACCGAAGCATCCCAAAATTGAGACATCGTAAATAAAGAGAAAAAATATTCCCATTCAAAGCCCATAAATAACCCTTTTATTGATGATTATATCGATTCAATTGATTTAACAGGAAAGTTTTCATTCGCGGTTTTAATCTCTTCGGTCAACCAAACATTCAGAAGATATGAAACTTAGGTTAATCACACAACTAAAGTTTCATACCGTAAAAATCTGATTTAAAACGTAAAACCTTTATCCTATCCCTAGAATATATACCCGTTACCAATCAAGATGCGTTTATCAGTCACTAGCTCGGATACCAAGGCAAGGCGTAGTTATTTATTCAGAAACAGCCGTTAGTTCGTATTTATCAATCAGCATTTGATAAGAACCATCTGCTTTAATTTGTGCCATCGCATCTTCAACTTTGTTTTTTAATGCCATATCACCTTTTTTCAAAAATAATCCCATGGTTTGCGGATAAATTAACTCAGGTGAACTAATTTCAATTCGGCCTCGACTACGCTCAACAAACATGCGAGCAGCCCCTGCAATTTCGACCTGAGCATCAACATTATGCGAGATCAATGCTTGGGAAACTTCCGGCGCGGTTGGAAACTCTTGAATCGTAATAGACCCTTTATTATTTTCTGCACAGTAACCATCAGATAACGCAGTTAAGTCTTTAACCCAACTTGTTCCCTGTTGTAACCCCACTTTTAAACCACAAAGTCCATTTTCATCAATGGGCTTTATTTCTGCATCTTTCAACGTCAAAATGAACGCCCCTGTTCGAGCATAGGGAATTGCTTCCGTCACAAGAATACGCTCGGGTGTTACGTACATACCAGAAATAACGGCATCAAATTTCTGACTTTTAATACCTAAAATTAAGTTAGTAAATTTGGCATCAATAAATTCGGCTTCAACATTCAGTTTATTACTTAACAACGTCGCTAATTCAGGATCAAAACCAACCACCTTGTCGCCATCGTAAGATTCAAAAGGCGGATAAGCGATCTCCATTCCAACTGTTAATTTCCCATCTGCAAGTGCATCTTCAGCATGTGCCGTAGACTGTCCTAACAAAGCTAAACCGGCAAAAGTAACACCGCTTACTGTCTGTAGAAAACGAGATTTAGACAATTCCATATGTATTCCCCTGGTGATTTTAAGTTAAGTAAAATGTAACAATGGTTATTTAAGATGAATAATAAAATCGAGAGTAGCGAATTGTGGTCATATTAGTCATGAGAATTTCTCATATCTATAATAAAAGCATCTACTTTCAAGTCATTAACCATTACGCCCCCAATAACCAAACCAAAATTTATGTTTTTCTCCCGACCATTTAACTTCAACAATGATTAGCACCCGTTTATCTTTCGCCGCCATTATTGCTAAGGGCAACGGCAGATTAGGCGATAAAAAATCAACAAGCCTCAGATAAAGCAGATATTTTCTTCATCGAAGTGACAAGATCCAACGCAGTAACAGTAAAAGGCATATTTTTCATATCCGGCGTTGCCGCAGCAAATTCAGCAATGGCAAACAATTCATCGTCAGTTAACGAATTAATTTCATTAAGCGCAACAGGAATAGCACAAGCACGCGCCAGTAATATAGCTTCTATCAACTGATCTTCAGATCTTCCCTCTAAATCTAACAAGACTAAATTACCAAAACCAACTAATAGGCCATGCCCAAACAACCGGGTTTTTTCATTAATTGTAAATCCATCGAATAACCCATGGGCAGCACCTACATGATCGCCAACGCCCATAATAGAAGTAAACCCAGCAAAGATAAAAATGGCATCCATCACAGATACAAGCGCTTTATCCTCACACTTATTTTCAACCGCTTTAATCGCATCAGGACCATATTTTTTAATTAAATCAAAACATAACTGACCATTTGCATAGGCCGAATCATTAAAGCTCCCCTCAGAAAGGTTCTCCTGTATGGATCTAAATTCATATAATTTTGCTAATGTATCGCCTAAACCAGCCGCTAACCAACGTACTGGTGCCTGTACGATAATCGATGGATCAAGCACAACCAAGCTCGGCGCTTTTTTAAGCTTTACCACATCGATATAGTGCCCACGATCATCGTACTTAATGGAAACCGTCGATACCGCTGAGCAGGTTGCTGCAATCGTAGGAATAGTCACCACAGGCAAACCAAGGACTTCTGCCACCCACTTGCCCATATCAATTGCTTTTCCGCCACCAGCAGCAATAATTAATTGTGCATTCTGTTCACTTGCTTGCTTAATTAACACCTCACAATTCGACTCAGAAACTTCACCACCATACCAAGCAAATTGAATGCGTTCACGACATTCAAATTGCCCCGATAGGGCTGCTTGGCAAGCTTTTAGCGCATGTTTTCCACCAATCACTAACACCCGCTGAATTGCTTTATCAATATTAGTTTCAATTTTATGTATCGCGTCAGCACCGCGCAGGATCTGATGAGGTAGTGATATCGATTGTGACATGTAAACTCCTATAACATTGGGTATTTTGTTACTAAGAAGATAGCAATAATTGCCCTGTTTTTTAATCTAAATATTGTCATGGCCGTCATGACAAAAACTGATAGTAAATAATTTTGATTGAATAAATATACACGCCTAACAAACAACATTGATTATCATTTACATTAAGTAAAATAGTGATACACTGAAAAATCGTTCAGGTTAGCTATGAGCTCTTTTCAGTTAACCTAAAAGTGTATTTAACCTCAAGTTGAGAATCTGTTAGTGAATACGAAGAAAGCGTTAAAAAAACTAAAACAGCATCAGGATAAACTTCAAAAAACGACGCTAAAGAAACTAAAAAAGCATCAGAAGAAAGTACAATCGAGCGTATTGAAAAAGTTAAAAAAACAACAGAAGAAACAACAATCTAAAGCGCTCAAAAAACTAAAGAAGCATCATAAAAAACAACAAGACAAAACGCGTAAACAATTAAAAAAACGCATTGATATGAGTACGGCGCCCACGTTTAAACATACACTGAAAGCGGTCAGCGAAATATCAACATCAAGCAACGCGATAACGAACGAAAATAAATACGGTAGAACGACTCAGCAAAACATTATTCCAATTATGAATGTGAATTCGCATCCACGTAGGCAAGCAAAAAAGAAAAAATTACAAAAAATCCTGCGCGTTCCATTAAAGTCTCGTCCCTGCGGTGGATGCCCAGCACTCTCTAATGGAATTTGTAAATGTGCAGCGAAAAAATTCGGGTAGCATTAACGCTTTTATCGTCAAAAATAAGCGAGCAATTAATGAATAGAACTAGCATTCATTCTATTGCACATTCCACGGCTTTTTGCGCATGAATATAGGTTGTATCTAAGAGCGGGATCTCAGTATCCGATTGCTCAACTAACATACCAATTTCAGTACAACCAAGAATAACCGCTTCAGCTCCTTGGCTTGCCAACCAATCGATAATACGTAAATACTCGACCTTGGAAGCAGGCAGCGCATTTCCCAAGCAAAGCTCTTTGTAAATAACATGATGGATAATTTCTCGGTCAGATTTTTCGGGCACAATAACGGTTAATCCATATTTTTCTGTTAATCGTCCCTTATAAAAATCCTGCTCCATGGTAAAAGCTGTTCCGAGTAATCCAACGGTTTTAATTCCCTTTTTAACTAAATTTTCAGCTGTAGCATCGGCAATATGAATCAAGGGAATGTTGATGTTTTGCTCTATTTGAGGCGCGACTTTATGCATGGTATTTGTACAAATCAGTAAGAAATCAGCGCCGGCACGTTCGATATTCGCTGCGGCTTGCGATAATATCTCAGCGGTTCCTTCCCAATCCCCTTGATGTTGTAGCTTTTCAATCGGGTCAAAATCAACGCTATACAGAACAATCTTCGCTGAATGTAACCCACCTAGAGATTGCTTCACACCTTTATTAATGGCCTGATAATAACCCACGGTACTTTCCCAACTCATGCCGCCCAATAAACCTACGGTTTTCATCTCTTCTCCCCCATAACACCATTATTTACAATCAAAACAGAACCAAATAGAGAGGAACCTATGTATCAAAAAAATCAGCTTCACTGGCTGCTTGTAATTTTTCTTCTAGGTTCGCCCATAATGCTTCGCTACCTTTTGCAATACGACTATTTAAAGATAATACTTTTTCTTTAGGGACATGATTATCTTTCCAACTGTGTCCATCGCCGTGAAGATTATGTAAGAGTGGTGGTACACGATCTATCGCCTTTGCATAACTTGCATCGGGTGTTTCTCCTAATTCAAATTCATACCAAAGTGCCATATATTCATCGACTGTTTCCGGCGATAAAAAACCTAATACGCGACGTAAACCAGCCGCTTCTTTCTCTTTAAGCTCCTTTGCTTCGCTCGCATAAATAATAGTATCGCCTGCATCAATTTCACCCAGATCATGAATTAATAGCATTTTTATTACACGATTAATATCGATAGTCTCATTGGCATAATCCTTTAACATCAAGGCCGATAAACACACATGCCAGCTATGCTCTGCAGAATTTTCATAACGATCGAGTCCTACAGGACGTGTTTTACGCAGTACTGCTTTTAGTTTTTCAATCTCAACAATAAAATTTAGGACTTGATCGATCTGATTCACAACACCTTCCCTTTTTAAAATATGGAATCTTCTGTTTTAGTGGTAAATAACTCCAACGCTTTCATCCCCATGTAAGAATTTCCCTTACGGTTTAAACGCGGGCTCCATACGGCAATCGCATATTTACCAGGGTGTACCGCAACAATACCACCACCGACACCACTTTTTCCCGGTAAACCGACTTTAAATGCAAACTCTCCCGCTTCGTCATAAAACCCACACAATTGCATGATTGCATTAATACGTTTAGCTTGGCTTGGACTAATAATCATTTCACCACTGGCTTCATCCATCCCCGCCGTCACTAAAAACATAAATGAATGGGCTAATTCACAACAATTCATTTCGATGGAACAAAGGTAAAAATACAGATCTAATACCTCATCAACATCATTATGAATATTGCCAAAATCACGCATCAAATAAATAAGTGCTTTGTTTCTATCACTGGTGTTTTTTTCCGACTCTGCCACGCGTTGGTTATATTCTAAACTTGGGTTATTGGCGATAGTGCGAATAAAATCCAATAATTCGACTTTAGGATTATCTAAATATGTCATTAACACATCGCAAACAACAATCGCCCCTGCATTAATAAAGGGATTACGCGGAATACCATTCTCAACTTCAAGTTGGACTAAAGAGTTAAATGCCGTACCTGAAGGCTCAACCCCCACTCGAGACCATAGGTTGCCACCGATTAAACGCATTGCTAAGGTTAATGAAAACACTTTGGAAATACTCTGGATAGAAAAGCGTTCATTACTATCACCTTGGTAAAAATCGCCCTTATCGACATGACTTAAATGTATACCAAATTTATCCGGGTCAATTTTTGCCAATTCAGGAATATAAGAAGCAGCTACTCCGGGATTTTCCATCGGCTGTAGCTCAATAAAAATATCGTTAAAGATAGTGTTGAAATTAATGTCTTTCATAAATAAAATCTGTTAATTAAGTGATTACAATGCGGAAAGCTTACCATGCAAAACATAACTCGCTACTGTAAAATGATATTAGGAACGTAAGCAATGTTAATATTGTAACTGATATTTATTATTAATCAGAGACACAGTGCCATTGTCGATCATTTGTTTAAGGCGTGCATGAAAAGCCGTTTAAAGTTAGATAATTTTGGTTGTTTTGAAAATCCAATGTAACCATTAATATCCTGAATGTCTGGAGAGAGCATTACTACTTTATTCTGTAAGTTAAACGCTTCGATACATGCTAATCCATTACGGTATGTTGTAGGTACCATATCAACGCGCCCTACCATTAACTTCTTAAAATTAGTACAAATATCGTTAACAGGGAAAATCTGTCATGCACTTTTTATTTGATCAAACGCTTCACCATAACTCCAACCTAAGGTTGTCCCAATGACATAATCTTTAAGCATTGAAAGATCACCATTCCAGTTAATATCACTATGCGTTTTAACATAAAATACGATCGACAAAAATATGGTTCGATGAATTAATGTAAAAGCTAAGCGAATAAATATCCATTAACAATCAGTATAAATAATTAAAAATTATTGATGCATTTTTCAATCAATTAATTTTGATGTTAGAGTTACTTTTAATTTACAAATGGAGTTGAAAAAATGTTAATCCCTAGCCTCATCATCGCGACACTTATTGTGATTTATTATTTGAGAAAAAAAACAAAAACAGTATCTGTAGATAAACTATGCAATAGAGCCATATATTTTACGAGTCGAGGTCAAGATGCTATGGCTATCCATGAAATTGATAAAATGATAGCCCTAAAAGTAACACCTCAGGAAGAACATGTAGTCGCCACAGCTATGTTACTTAAAATAGACTGTTTAGCCCGTTTAGCTGCGGCAAACTTAACAACAAAAGATGATTTAGTTATACCAAGTTACCCCACGCTGGTACAGTCCGAATATTTTCACGATTTAGGACCATTAGGTCCAAGCTCTGAAGCTATAGCTAGCTGTGATGATGTCATAAATAGATTCATTGGACATACCGATAAGGATTTAAAAAGAACAGTACTAATGGCGATATTATGTAAAGGAGGCCATTTAACGATTCTTGGTGAGCCCATGGATCGTATTGCTAATATTGATGTCATGATTAAATATTTTGACGATGATGATGAACCTTTCGTCATTAATTATGTTTTGGAGGGGATGCTAAAAAAAGGCAATGAATTTAACGAGCTCCAAGAAGCCGATAATGCCATAGCAGTCTATGACAATATAGAACAAAAATTTAATCGATATAATCAGTATCAACTTGAAGATATTACAACGCTCATCACCGCAATGGTCAATAAAAACAAATTACTTAATAAACTCGACCATATTGATGAAGCACTTACCAATTTCAATAATTTAATAACTCGCTACGAAGACTTTCCCGAAGTAGATATCAAGCCAATACTTATCCCCTATGCAGATGTGCTAGCAAAATCTGAACGCTGTAAAGATGCTATCGCATATTACAATATAATGATCGAACATTTTGCAGAGTCAAGTGAGTCACAAACGATAAAAGAAATTACTCGAGCTTATACTGGCAAAGCCATTATATTAGAGCATATGGAGCAAAATAATTTAGCAATTGACATTTACGATAGGCTTATTGATGATTTTAGTTCCATAGATGATCACGATATAACTTATGAGTTGATACCTATGGCTTATGTTGGAAAAGCAATATTATTACAACGAAAGGGCGAAAAGTATGAAGCCACTGCAATCTTAGAAGCTTTGATGTATTACAACAAAAATAATATTTATACAGGTTTAAATTACATTGTTAAAGGATACCAACATCGTACAAAACTGTTACTCGATATGGGCAGACTTTCAGAGGCAAAAGTTACCTGTGACCTAATTGTAAACCTGATTCAAGACATCGCAAAAGAAAGTGATAATACTGAAGAAATGATCGCTGAAATCCAGCAAGATAAAGAAAAGATAGCCGATGCTGTACAATAGAAAAGTTAACAATTCAATATTTATGATAACAGTGAAAATTGAATAATTCTGCCCTTAACCAACTATTGTAAATAACTCAATAGCTGCTTTTTATACATTAAAAATTGCGGTGACAGACTAAATGCATCGCGATCTTGTAATGCCCTTATTATCGGTATTTCTTTCACAATTCTGCCAGGGCTACCCGCCATGACATACACCTTATCGGATAAATAAATAGCCTCGTCAATATCATGGGAAACAAAGAGTGTAGCAAGCTCTATTTTTTGCATGATAGACAAATACCACTGATGCATTTCGTGTTTGGTCAATGCATCTAATGCAGAAAAAGGTTCGTCCAATAAGGCAACTTTATTAGAAAAAAGATACGTCCGTAACAGTGCCGCTCGCTGACGCATGCCACCACTTAATTGCGAAGGATATTTTTTTTGTGTGCCAGACAATCCAAATTGATCAAAATAGCTATTAACCTTGATCCGAGCCTTTTTCTTAGACATACCCTTAATAATAAGCGGCAAGGCAATATTATCTTCAATGGTACGATAAGGGAGTAACATGTCTTTTTGTAACATATAACTCACCTTACCCGCTTGCCCGGTAATATCATGACCATCAAGTAACACATGCCCCATTGTCGGTTGATGCAAACCCGATAAAATTTGAAACAAAGTCGTTTTACCCACACCACTTGTACCTATCAGACAGGCGATTTCATTTTTTTCCAATTGAATGGATATATCATCAATAACCGCTTGCCCTTCATAGGATTGGGCTATGTTTTTTGCTTGAAAAATCGGCATCGCTTAATCTAAAGGTAAATAGTCATTAGTGAATCCAGTGCCTGCGGGAATTGGCGTTTTCAACACCTTAACTTGGTATAACCAATCGTAAAATGCATTCCATCTTTTAGGGTCAAACTCTCCCCAATGTGCAGCTTCGGCTTGATATTGATCCGCTAGCCATTGTTGGCTTTTCATCACTAATTTTTCATCTAACTCGGGCACAAGTTTGGTTAAAATTTTAGCCGCTTGATTGGGATGAGCCATCGCAAATTGATAGCCTTTTTCGGTCGCACGTAAAAATGCTTTTGCTTGTTCAGGATTCGCTTTAAGGTACTCATCGCCTGCAATTAAAATCGGATTATAATAGTCAAGTTCAGGTGCATAATCTTTAAACGCCATGAAGTTAGTCTCTACTCCGGCAATATCAGCTCTAATTTTATCCCACGCATAGTAAACCCAAACACTATCGACATTGGTTTGAATGGCTGAAATAGCATCGGCCACGGTACTTGGAATTAATGTTAGTTTTGAATAATCGCCACCATCGGACTCGATTAACTCCTTCATCATCGCTTTTTCAATGGCCATATCCCAAGTTGCGTATTTATGTCCAGCTAATGCTTTAGGTCGTGTAATTCCAGAAGACGCTAATGTAACAAGGCCCGATGTATTATGTTGAATTAACGCAGCAATAGCAGTCACTGGCACCTTATTTCTTCGAGTAAAGGCCGGCACTAAAGAGTCTTGAAAACTCACACCAAATTGGGCGCGCCCACTCGCAATTAACATCGCAGCATCACCATCACTTGGCTGAGCAATATCCACTTTAAGCCCTTCTGCTTCGTAATACCCCTTTTCCTGTGCGACATAAACTCCGGTATGATTTGTATTGGGCGTCCAATCTAACAAAAACGTAATAGGTACTAATGTATTATTTTCGTCCGCAGCCATAACGTTACAGCTGATACATATCGACATAACGATATAAAGTAAGTTTTTCATCTATTTATCTTCCTTAATTATTTTGCTCTTTCCCATTTAAGGGCAGTATATTTTAATAAATCTATTAATTTCATCAGCACTAAACTTAAGATCGAAATCAGGAATATAACCGCAAACATTTCATCGAATGCATAGGATTTTTTGACTCGAATCATATAGACGCCTAACCCTTCAAACCCGCCAAGCCATTCAGAAATAACGGCAGCGACAATAGAGTAAGTAACAGAGATTTTGAGACTCGAAAAGAAATGAGTCATCGACCCCGGCAGCTTTATATATCGAAATATTTGCAGCTTTCCCGCCCCCATTGCTCGCATTAAATCAACCATATCTTTATCTGCTGATTTAAAACCATCGAGTAACCCTATTGTGATAGGAAAAAAGGTGGTTAACGCAACCAATACCATTTTAGGCGCCATGCCATACCCCATCCACAGTACTAACAGCGGTGCAATAGCAATGGTTGGAATGGTTTGAGTAAGCACAACTAATGGGTAAAAACTGCGATAGGCAAAGTTGAATTCATCCATTAAAACAGCAACGATAAAACCAACAATAATTCCTAAGCTCAATCCCCAAAAAGCTTCCACTAGGGTGACACTTGTATGTTGCATTAAAAGTGAAAAATCACGGATAAAGGCGTGGGCAACATCAAGAGGAGATGGCAGCATAAAAGCAGGCACAATATTTTCTGCACAAATAAACGCCCATATCCCAATAAGCAAAAGCAGTGTGCCAATAGGGATGCATTTATTGATGATGTTTAGTGACCTTTTTATCAATAGATAATACGTCACCTTCCGGGTGGTAAGTCACTTTGATATAAGATGCAACGCCCGGTGTGCCAGCATTAATTGCAATTTTGTGGCATTCTTTTAATACATCAAATAATTGGTCAAAATCACCTTCAATAGAGGTTTCACAGGGGCCAACGTAATAACTTAACCCAGTGCTTTTTATATAATCGATAACGTTATCAACCACGCGGATGATTTCATCTTTATCGACGGTTTCTGGTAATATTTGAATGGCAACACTTGCTTCCATCGGTTTAATCCTTTCGTAAAAATTAACAATGAAAGAATATAAAGCAAAAAAAAGCCCCACTATTAACAATAATAGTAGGGCCTGAATTCTCAGTATAATCTCCCTACGCCGGCATAACCCGGATCAGGTAATAAGGGTCAAACTCTATGAGTTCTCTCAGCCGCTAGGCCCCCCCGATTCCAAAATCAGAATAGATAACCTTGATTTTATTGTCAATAGAAAGGTCACGATAAAATCACTTCCAAAAAAGGAAGCATAAAGCTGATGACAATATCGACATGATTAAATGTTTAATAAAAATATAAATCCGTAACAAACCTGTCACATTACGGTGCTAGCCTAGCAGTCATTCTAAAACCAATTGTATTAAATATGTGATCTAAATTTTGCGCAGGAAAATAGATCAGCTAATTATTACGATTGGTATAAATACCCGACTTCTAAATATTAACTAGGTAATCCCATGACAAACTCATTAGATAAAGACACTGATTTTAGCAAGATGGTGAATGCACGTTTATCTCGACGTGGTTTTTTATTCGGTTCAGCAGCCATCGGCGCGGGGACATTTTTAGCCTTGAACCCAGTGGCAAAAGCAATTGCAGGAAGCATAAATAGCCCATTATTAAATTTCACGGCAATTCCAACTTCAACGGCTGACACAATAACCGTACCAGCAGGTTATACCACGCGTAATTTAATGTCTTGGGGTGACCCTATTTTTGCCAATGCTCCTGCGTTTAATGCCGATGGCCAACAAAACTCAACGGCACAGGCAATGCAATTTGGTGATAATACCGATGGTATGAGCTTATTTCCAATGTCCAAAGACCGAGCTCTACTGGCTGTTAATAATGAATACACTAATTATAAATTTCTTTTTCCACATCAAGGTAAATCAATGACAGCCGACGATGTAAAAAAAGCACAAGCTGCATTAGGTGTCACAATTGTCGAAATAGGTAAACAAAATGGACAATGGGTTATGGATAAAAACGGCAAACTAAATCGCCGTATCACTGCAAATACAGAAATGTTAATGACAGGGCCAGCGACAGGTCATGAGCTATTAAAGACAAAAGCTGATCCAACCGGTACAAAAATACTCGGTACCATTAATAATTGTTCAAACGGACAAACCCCATGGGGCACTTACCTAACCTGTGAAGAAAACTTCAATGGCTTCTTTGGCGCAGAAAAAGACGTAGAACTTAACAACGACTACGACCGCTATGGTATCGAAGCTAAACAAAGTAAATATCAATGGCATAACTTTGATGAACGTTTTGACTTAGCTAAAAATCCCAATGAACCAAACCGTTTTGGTTGGGTCGTTGAAATTGATCCCATGGATCCTACATCAACGCCATTAAAACGTAGTGCATTAGGTCGTTTCAAACATGAGAATGCTGCATTTGTTCTTGCCGATGATGGCCATGCTATTGTTTACTTAGGTGATGATGAGCGTGGTGAACATCTTTATAAATTTGTATCAAAAAATAAATATCAACAAGGTAATGACAGTGCAAACCGTCGTTTACTTGAAGAAGGTACACTTTATGTTGCTCAGTTTGGTATGCATGCCGACAAACTAGAAGGTAATGGCCAATGGTTAGAACTCACTTACGGTAAAAATGGCCTAACCAAGGAAAATGGCTTTAACAGCCAAGCTGAAGTGATGATTTTTGCACGTCGAGCCGCAACGCAGGTTGGCGCAACGACCATGGACAGACCGGAATGGGTAGCCATTCACCCTGACAAAAAGCACGTATTTTGTACACTCACCAATAACAAAAACCGTGGCGTAAAATCAGGACAAGATGTGGGCGGCCCCAACCCACGTGCAGAAAACCACTACGGGCAAATCCTTCGCTGGTTACCAACCAATAATGACCACACAAGCGATGCATTTAAATGGGATTTATACCTGATCGCCGGTAACCCCGTTGTTCACCCAGATAATTTATACGGTGGCAGTGACAATATTAATAAAGACAATATGTTTAATAGCCCAGATGGAATCGGCTTTGATAAAGCAGGTCGTTTATGGATTCAAACCGATGGTAACTTCTCGAACGAAGGTGACTTTGCCGGGCAAGGCAATAACCAAATGTTATGCGGCGATCCCAATACAGGGGAAGTACGCCGTTTCTTAACCGGCCCAATTGGCTGTGAAGTAACAGGGTTAACCTTCTCTGAAGACCAAAAAACCATGTTCGTCGGTATACAACATCCAACGGCGCACTTCCCAGCAGGCGGAGAGAATAAACCACGCTCGACAATTGTGATGATCACCAAGGAAGATGGTGGTGTGATAGGAAGTTAAGCACGTTCAAAACTGAAGTTCCGATTCTAATATTTATTTGGAATCAGGACATTAGTCTGATAAATAATTATTCTATGTTAATAAGTCTAGAACCTACACATTGCCCCTTTTGATGTGTCGGTTTTGGACTGTCTATGACACAAAGCATAATATTCTTTTCAAATATGAGCGACTAAAGTCGCTGCCCCAAATGCACGGGTCCAATATTTTATTCAGCATCTTATTTTAGAAGAAAGTTTGTAGTTGTAGTTTGTATAAAACTAAAAAGGTCACCGCAAAATTGATGACCTTTCATTTAATCTTTATTTAGCGAAAAATCCAACTTTTGATTTTTTTGCTATTTTTACTGCTTTTTTCTCTTTTGCAGTCAAAAGCGGTTTTTTCATACCGTTTTTCTTGCTGTCTTGGCCTTTACTCACGATGCTTTTCCTTTTTAAGATAAACAACTACTAACCCTATGACAAAGGTTACTCAGAGGTATTACTCCATCTGGTAACGGTGAGATTATGTTCTTAAGCATTAACAATAGATAGCAATATTTATCATAAAATGAAAAATAATTTACGCCCTATTTTAATCGATAGAAAAATGTTTATTCGGCAATTGGCTTCAAGCATTATTCATATTTTTTACACATCCTTTACACCTTAATTTGCTCTAATTGTCGAAATTTCAAAAAGAGATCTAAAATGATATTTAACTCAATGGTAAAGCAGGTAGGCTTTGTTCTTTTCCCTCTCATCTTGGCAGGTTGTGACTCAGAAGATTCAGACACAACTGAAACGACAACAGAGGTAAATTCCTCGTATGTTGTCGTAGATACCATGCAGAGTGATTGTTATGATGTTGATGGAGAGACGATCACCTGCGGCTCTGAATACACGGGTCAAGATGCAGAATATGAAACAACCTTAGCAGACTATACAAGTGATGATTCTACGGTGGTAACCGACAATAACACGGGGCTAATGTGGGAATACAATCAAGCGGATGACCAATATGATTACGATGAAGCCGTTGCCTATTGTGAAGCGCAAACGACCGGTGATTATGATGATTGGCGCCTTCCGTCAATAAAGGAATTGTACTCTATTGCTGATTATAATGGTGCGATGTCTACGGATGAAGATGTCGATAGCGTTCCTTATATCGATGAAGACTATTTCGGTTTCGAATATGATACGAATCAACCCTTTGCGACTCAATTTTGGTCAAGCACAGAATATTTGATAAATAGGGTTGCAGGCTCTAACGATGAAGATGATGACAATGCGGGTTACTGGGCAGCTCTAGGCTTTAATTTCGCAGATGGTCATATCAAATCCTATTCTGAAGACTCCAGTCCTAGTGGGCTATATGTTCGCTGTGTAAGGGGTGATGAATACGGTAATAACGATTTTTCTCTGAATGACGAAGGCACCATCGTTACCGACAATGCAACGGACCTTATGTGGGAACAAAGTGATGGTGGAGAAACATACAGCTGGCCCGAGGCTTTAGAGTATTGTGAAGCGTTGGAACTTGAGGGATATACCGAGTGGCGCTTGCCAGACAATAAAGAGCTTCAAAGCATTGTCAATTACGGCACAACAGAGGTTCCGGCTATCGATACCGACTACTTTGATATCACCTTTAACGAAAGCTATGATATTGATGATGTATACGGTGATGGCGGTGATTATGGATGGTTCTGGTCTAGTACAACAATTGGCGACTTTCCTATGAATGGCAGCTATTTCGCCTTCGGTCGAGCTTACTCTTATTCCAATATGGATAGCGATGATACCACTTACTATGATTACCATGGTGCGGGTGCTCAACGTAGTGATCCTAAGGATCCTGACGATATAAACGATGGAACAGGATGCTCTGATTATGCCTGTGATGAAGAACGTGGCTATAATTATGTACGTTGTGTTCATGATGTCGAATAAGGCACTTTAAGCTTAACCTTGATGTAACAGCTTGGCCTTTGTGCCCACTGTTACATCAACACAGATATTTTACTCCGTTAGATAAGATGTTCTAACTATTTTACGACTTCTTCACTTTTCTTCATTTACGGCTAAAAATACCTAAAACATATTCCATTTAATCAACACGACTCTTGATTAAAAATCGCCCCCCTAACGCTGTGTAATTTTTTCATAGTTAATTATAAAAACTTCATATAACAACAAAAAATTGTACGATTTTAGACCAAAACCAGCACTTTCAATGGGCTATCTACTGGCATGAAATTTGTAATGTTACTCATTATCTGAGGCACAATTCAGTATATATCCGTTACCATTCAAGATTCAGAAATCAGCAGCTTGATTGGTAACGGGTATAAATATTAACTAACTTATGGAGCATATAATGAAAAAGACAATATTAGCGTGTGTAGTCATTTCAACTGGTTTTTTAAGCTCAGCAGTACAAGCAGAATCCTATGATCCCGAGACCGATGCTGCAGGTATTTATGTCGGTGGTGACTATGGTTATTTGCGCGTAGATGGCGATGAAGAGTTTGATGATGATAAAGATGCATATCAGATATTCGCGGGTTATGCGGTCAATAAATATGTCGCTGTTGAAGGTAGTTATGTCGATTTTGGTACTTACGGAAATGACTTGGCAAATGCCGAAACAGATGGGTACACATTGGGATTAAAGTTAGGATTCCCCGTAACGAATAGCATCGATGTTTATGTTCGAGGCGGTCAATTATGGTATGAAACCGATTATTCTGTGCTAGGTATTGATGAGAGTGAAGATGATACCGGATTATTTGCAGGAGTAGGCGCAAGCTATCATATCGATAAAAACTGGGCAGTAAAAGTAGATTATACACTCTATGACAATGATTTAGATGTAGATAGTGCCAGCGATGATATTGATAATGCTGATTTTTCAACGGATATGAAGTATGCATCAGTCGGGGTTGTGTATAAATTTTAAAGCGTATTAGTCCAAGATTAAGAGCATAAGGCAAATCATTGTCGATTTGCCTTTCTATCGCGATATTTACAAATGTTAAATACGCTAGATTGTAAAATGTTAATCACTATTTCTCAGCCGCAACGACGGAGATCTCAACTAATAATGCCTCTCTGGCCATGCTTGCTTCAACACAGGCTCTGGCAGGGGCATAACCTTCTGGTATCCAAGCATCCCACACGGCATTCATTGGAGCAAAGTGTTCAGCCATACTTTTAACATAGATAGTAGCAGAAAGAATATGCTTACGATCGCTACTCGCCTCTAACAGTAATTCATCCACTTTATCAAGCATAGTTTGAGTTTGTTCGGTGATATTTTTTGTGGCATCGGCACACACTTGCCCGCACAGGTAAATGGTGCCGTTATGCTTTACGATACGACTCATGCGTTGCTTAGTCTGCTGTCTTTCTATCATGCTTAATCCTTTAGTTAAGTAGTCTACTAGCTTGTAGATATTGGTATCCTACCATAAAATAAAAAGGCGATGATACGTAAATATCATCGCCTTTTTTAATTTAAATAACAACAGAAAAATAAATTAACCCATTGTTTTAAATGATTTTTATTCTACAGTCACGGCTTTTGCTAAGTTACGTGGTTGGTCAACATCGGTTCCTTTAATTAGGGCGATATGGTAAGCCAGTAATTGCATTGGCACGGTGTAGTAAATTGGTGCAATAATTTCATCAACATGCGGCATAGTGATAATTTTCATGTTTTCGCTTGCTTCAAAGCCCGCTGTTTCATCGGCAAATACATACAATAAACCATCACGCGCACGTACTTCTTCGATATTAGATTTTAATTTCTCAAGTAGGTCATTGGTCGGTGCAACCACAACCACTGGCATATCGGCATCAATTAGCGCTAATGGACCATGTTTAAGCTCACCTGCGGCATAAGCTTCTGCGTGAATATATGAAATTTCTTTTACTTTCAGTGCGGCTTCCATTGCGATTGGGTAGTACTCGCCACGGCCTAGGAATAAGGTGTGGTGTTTATCAGCGAAATCAACGGCAAGTTCTTTAATGGGTTCATCAAAGGCCAACGCTTTTTCGATTTCAGCGGGTAAAGAATGTAAAGATTTAACAATTTCAGTTTCTTTTTGGCTATCGATTGTGCCTTTTTCTTTACCGATTGCGGTTACCATCATTAACATTGCGGCCAGTTGTGTAGTGAATGCTTTGGTTGATGCAACACCAATTTCAGTTCCAGCTCGGGTCATAAAGGCAAGGTCAGATTCACGCACAAGCGATGAACCCGATACGTTACAAATGGTCATTGCCGACATGTAACCTTTTTGTTTTGCTAAACGCAATGCCGCTAATGTATCCGCAGTTTCACCCGATTGAGATAAGGTAAGTAGTAAACTGTTTGGACGCACCATAAAGTCACGGTAACGGAATTCGGAGGCGATTTCGACATCACAACTTACCCCCGCAAGCGCTTCGAACCAATAACGCGCAGCCATACCAGAGTTATATGATGTACCACAGGCGATGATTTGTACGTGTTCAACTTTGCTTAAAATGTCTTTTGCGCCATTCCCCATACCTTCAACAAGCACATGTTCATTACTAATGCGCCCTTCCATGACACTGATTAATGCACTTGGTTGTTCAAAAATTTCTTTTTGCATAAAGTGACGGTATTTACCTTTATCACCAGCATCATGTTCAACAGTAGACTCAACCACTTCTCGTTCAACTGCAGCACCAGATTGATCAAAGACATGTACGTCACGGCGAGTAATTTCAGCAACATCGCCTTCTTCAAGGTACATAAAACGACGCGTTACACTTAATAATGCAAGTTGGTCAGAGGCAAGGAAGTTTTCGCCAATACCTAAACCGATAACGATTGGACTACCAGAACGTGCCACCACGATACGTTCAGGGTCACGACTATCAACAACAACTGTTCCGTAAGCACCTTCAAGTTGAAGCGCTGTTTTTTGTAGTGCTTCAACGAGAGTTGAAGATGTACGACGCTCCCATTCAACCAGGTGTGCGATCACTTCGGTATCGGTTTGCGATACGAACTCATAACCACGTTCCTGTAACAGGGTACGAAGTGCCACGTAGTTTTCAATAATACCGTTATGAACCACAGAGATAGCACCAGACACATGTGGATGCGCATTGATTTCTGAAGGTTCTCCGTGAGTTGCCCAACGTGTATGCGCAATCCCCGTACCACCTGCAACATGCTGTTGTGCAACTGCATCTGCAAGCTCTTGCACTTTACCTAAACGACGTACCCGAGTTAGATTTTTTTCGCTGTCTACAACGGCAACACCCGCTGAGTCATATCCGCGATATTCTAGGCGGCGTAAGCCTTCTACTAAAATTTCAGCAACATCTCTTTGCGCTACAGCGCCAACGATTCCACACATAGTAATACCTATATAAGTTAAATTAGTTTGAATAAGGCGCGAGAATAACCTCCACACCTTGCTCCGTTATTTGTTTCACATCACTATCCGACAGTCGGTCATCAGTGACTAATACTGAAATTTGTTTCCAGGGCAATTCTAAATTGGGAATACGTCGTCCAATTTTTTCGGAATCGACCATCACAATCACTTCACGCGCGACTTCGGCCATCACTTTACTTAAGCCGGTTAATTCATTAAAAGTCGTCGTTCCGCGTTCGAGGTCTATGCCATCTGCGCCAATAAAAAGTTGATCAAAATCGTAGGAACGTAATACTTGTTCTGCCACTTGCCCTTGAAATGATTCTGAATGCGGATCCCATGTGCCGCCGGTCATCAATAATATAGGCTCATTTTCCAATTCTCGAATCGCATTAGCTAATTGCAGTGAGTTGGTCATCACTAAAATGCCACGTTTGTCGTTTAGCTCTTCGATAATCCCCGATGTTGTACTGCCGCTATCAATAATGATTCGATTATGATCACGCAATAATTTAGCCGCAGCATGCGCAATGTTTTTTTTATTTTCGGATATTTGATCAACGGGTGTTTCGATTAATTCTTCGGGAATAGGAATTGCACCACCATGACGGCGAAGCAATAAGCCATTTTTTTCTAATTCGGTGAGATCTTTGCGAATCGTAACTTCAGAGGTTTCGAAACGAACAGACAATTGATCAACACTGACCTCTCCTTGCTTATTCAATAAGCTAAGAATGGTATTACGGCGTTGTCGACTGTTTCGCTTTTGCATTAAAGTTTCGCTTTTGTTTCGATTTATTAAAAGATAATAGCAATACGAAACAAAAACGCAAGGAATGAAAAAATTTATTTTAGTTTTGGAGGAATTATCCCATTACGCTATCAGCCCAAATAATAGATTCGGCGTAGGCATTAATAATAACGGTCTCATCGATATTAAGTTGTTCCAGTAACTCATCGGCATGTTGCCAATTCGATACTTCAACAACATTTAGTAACTTCATAATGTTTCCTAAAACGCCTTTTTGCTCTAATAAAGCTAATTTTATGTCACTATTTAAGTTTAATGGGGAGATCACCGATACCATTTCAACATCTAATAAAGCATCAATAAGCGTTAACATACCGCAGAGATACCCCAATGATTTTTGCTTTTTTAATCCCATTGATTCGAGAATCAATTCAAAGAATTTAGCCCGTTGCAATGACATATTAAACAATATACCGGGCTTGTTGGGGTTTAAAGTTTTAATCACAACATAGGTAACAAACTTACGAATACGGTCTTCGCCCAGATAAACCAGTGCTTGTTGAAGCGATTTAATAGGGGATTTTATTTGCGAGGATTCATTCACAAAATTAAGCAGTTTGAAGGATAATCCGGGATTACTCGCCACTATCTTCTCTATTTCATCGATATCTAATGTTTCCTTTGAAATAGCAGCCGATAATTGTATTTTTGCATTTAGTGACGGATCGATAGCTTTAGTATGAAGCACTTCCGGTTTGCTGAAAAAGTAACCTTGAAAATAATGAAAGCCACAGGCTTTCGCTTCATTAAATTGCGCATAATCTTCAACTTTTTCAGCTAAAAATTTAATATCATATTGAGATAAAAAAGTAAGATCTTGCGCTGCTTTAGAAAGAGGGTAATTTAAGATATCAAATTTAATAATATCGATATATTTATAAAAACGGCTCCACTCTTTACTCGGTACAAAATCGTCCAAGGCAACGGTGTATCCTTTTTTCTTCAACTCGACAACAATTTTAAAAAGCGCATCGGTCGGAGGACAATCTTCTAATATTTCAATAGTGTAAGATCGATTAGGAAAGTCAAATGGCAGTCGTTCAATCAGACTTTCATAACCAAAGTTAACGTAGCCAATTTTTCCATCAAGTATTCGCTTTTGATGAAATAGGAATTGATTCATCAAAATACTTTTAGTCGCGAAATCTGGACTTACATTAGGAAATGAATTGTCATTACCATCACGATAAAGCAATTCAAAAGCAACGGTTTTTTTATTTCTATCAACAATGGGTTGTCGAGCCACATAAGAAAACATATTTCTCCTAATTAAATAACGCATAACACTAATGTTACAGGACACTTCCCTTTAAATAAGAGACTGCCTTTATTTTATCTATTTCCACATGCATTTGATAATAACCAACTGTTTGTATGGTTATTATCAAATTACAATGCCAGATTCTTTTTTAAAATAAAACAACTATTAAAATAATTTACTTGATAGGATAGTAAAGTGTGATTAACCATGCGTAGTTTTTATTAAAAAAATAATCAATTCATGCAATTATATTTTCTTTTTTTAAAAAAAGAGAAGCTAGCGCTTCTCTTTTATTATTTATTACTCGCAGTTTAATGATTATTTTTTAGAAAATACTAACGTTCTATAACCACCGATTAAATTACGTGCTTTATAACCACGATGGGTCAATTGACGAGTAGCTACATTGCCGCGTAGACCAACAGCACAGAACACAATTATTTCTTTATCTTTCGGTAATTCTTCCATACGTGTACGAAGTTGATCCACAGGGATATTAATCGCGCCTTCTATACCACCGTTAGTTTCAATTTCATTCGGTTCACGCACATCTAAGAAAATTTCATCACCGGTTAAATCAGCTAATTCGTTAAACTGAATTGGGGCGATATCGCCATTCTCAATATTACTTGCAACAAAAGCGGCTTGGTTAATAACATCTTTAGCACTGCCATATGGTGGCGCATAGGTTAACTCTAGATGTTGTAGCTGATCCATTGTCATACCAGCACGCTGAGCCACCGCCATAATATCGATGCGTTTATCAATACCATCTTTACCTGCAGCCTGTGCACCTAAAATTTTCAATGTATCAGGGCAATACAATACTTTAAATGAAATAATTTCTGCACCAGGGTAATAACTCGCATGACTTGCTGTATGTACGTAAACTTTTTTAAACGGAATACCTTCGCGTTTTAAAGACTTTTCATTTTTCCCCGTCGCAGCAACGGCGATATCAAAAATTTTACAAATAGCAGTGCCCTGTGTGGCTTGGTATTTTTCTTCACGACCAAACATATTATCCGCAGCCATGCGTCCTTGACGGTTTGCAGGCCCTGCAAGCGGTACTAAGGTTTGCTTACCGGTTACAAAATCAGCTTCTTCAATCGCATCACCTACCGCATAAATATACGGATCACTTGTTTGTAGCCCCGTTGTAGTCCAAATGCCACCTCGCTCACCAATTTTTAATCCGGCTTCCTGTGCTAGGGTTGTTTCAGGTTTAACACCAATTGCCATTACAAGTAATTGTGTTTCGATGTTATTACCATCGCTTAATTGCAGATTTAAGTGCCCTTCAAGGTGAATATTAGGTGATTCTTCACCGATTTCTAAATTGGGTACATGTGCGTGCTTAACATACTCAACGGACTCAAGCGCCACGCCTAAACGTAAATCGATACCATGCGCTTCGATTTCTGCATGTGCAAAACCAGCCATTTCACGATCAACGGGTGCCATGACTTGATCAGCTAGCTCAAGTAACGTTGTTTTAATACCACGTTGATGTAATGCTTCCATCACTTCTAAGCCAATAAAACCACCACCAACAACCGTTGCATGTTCAGGGCGATTCATTTCAATTGTTTTAATGATCTTATCCATATCGGGAATATTACGAAGACTATGGGTGATCGGATTTTTAATACCTGGAATTGGCGGCACAATTGGACCCGCGCCGGGGCTTAATAATAAAAAGTCATAGGATTCAGTATATTCTGTGTTTTCTAATACTTTTTTCACGGTAACGGTTTTAGCAGCGCGATCAATCGAGATCACTTCGCTCATTGTCCGTACATCAACATTAAAACGCGCTAGGAAGCTTTCTGGCGTTTGTAGCAGTAAATCACTGCGCTCTTTGATATCACCAGCAATATGATAAGGTAATCCGCAGTTTGCAAATGAAACAAAACACCCACGTTCAAACATAATAATTTCAGCTGATTCATCTAAACGACGTGCTCTTGCCGCCGCCGATGCCCCACCAGCAACACCACCTATGATTACTATTTTTTTAGACATACTATTTCCCCAATATTTTGAAATATAAAAATTTAAATAAAAATTGAAAATAAAAAAATCAGCAAAAGAATAAACCTTCACTGATTTTTATTTATTGAACTGAGTACAGTTTCAATACTTTATTTACAGCAATCACCTGATTTGCAACCGAGTATTTTTAATAAAAAACTAGCGGGACAAATACCAGTAAATGCACTTTGAATTAAGTTAAAACCGATAAAGACGGTAAACCAAATGAATCCTGGGTGAACGAATTGTGTTAATAACACGGAAATTAACACCATGATTCCAGCAAATACTTTAATTCCATTTTCAATTGTCATTCTTAACCTCAACACCACGTAGCGATAGGATGAAATGTATATTAAACAAGTAAATTAGATTTGTCTAATTAATAATTATCTAATTTAGATTGCGAAAGCTAATAACTAATGTAATATTGCTAATATTCAAATGGGGATAAATGATGAACGAAAAATTAACACTAATTCATAACAATGCTGAACAGGTAAGTGAATTAATAAAATTAATGGCACATAAAGACAGAATGGTTGTGTTATGTCTTTTAGCACAGGGTGAAATGGGCGTGTCAGAATTACGAGAATTCACTCAACTTAGTCAATCTGCATTTTCGCAGCATTTGGCTGTTCTTCGAAAAAATGAACTCGTTAAGATTCGTAAAGAGTCGCAACAGGTTTTCTATTCATTAGCAGATGGCCGTGTCAGTATTATTCTAAAAGCATTACAAGAAGCCTTTTGCCCTTAAAAAGAACCTTAAATAAATATTAATTACTTTCTAGAGAATCATTCATGGAAAATTTTACGCCTTGGTCGGCCTTAGCTGGTGGTGCATTATTGGGGCTTTCGGCTGCTTTACTTATGTTATTTACTGGAAAAATAGCCGGTATCAGCGGTATTATTGGTGGTTTGTTAAATCCGCAAAAACATGAAGCAAGCTGGCGAGCGGCCTTTTTAACTGGCATGATCCTAAGCTTTTTACTCCTTGATCCCTTTGGTTTTAGCTTCCCGGACACCACTAGCGCTTCAATTATTGTTGTTTCAATTGCCGGTTTATTAGTTGGCTTTGGAACGCGTTTAGGTAATGGCTGTACAAGTGGTCACGGTATTATCGGAATGGGTCGCTTTTCAAAACGTTCTATTGTTGCAACCCTTGCATTTATGGCATCCGCTATGTTTATTGTTTTCATTCGTAATCAACTTGGAGTGCTTTAAATGTCTAAAAAAGATTTTTTAAAAATTCTTGTCAGTATGATTGCCGGTACCTTATTTGGTCTTGGAATGATTATTTCTGACATGGTAAATCCCACTAAAGTAATAGGATTTTTAGATATCACCGGCAACTGGGACCCGAGTCTTGCCTTTGTTATGGGCGGTGCACTGGCTGTATTCACGCCTATTTATCATTTGGTTATTAAAAAGCGCAATACGGCAATTAATGGCGATACGTTTAGTTGGACAAGCAATACTCAAATTGATTCTACGTTAATTTGGGGTGCCATTATCTTTGGTGCAGGTTGGGGATTAGCGGGTTTTTGTCCTGGCCCAGCGATTACCAGCCTGGGCAGCGGCACTAATATTATTCTCGCTTTTATACTCAGTATGTTAGTTGGAATGGTACATGCGAAACAATATTTGCTCGGTCGCTTTCCGCTACCATTCGTCGGTTACCGGAAAAACGTCTGCCCTATTACGAAATAATCCATGAGTTCCGAACGATAAAATACACATTCGGAACTCACTATTAACTGCTATAACCGTCTAACTTCCAAAACCTCTTTTAATTGTTGCAGCTTACCAATAATCCGATCACTTTCTTCACTATTATGAATTTCCATACTGATATCCAGTGTGGCAGATTGTTTTTTAGTATTCGTTTGGGTGTGTACTGCAAGCACATTAACTTTTTCATTGGACAATAGAGTTGTAACATCTTTTAACAGCCCATTTCGGTCTAAGGCTTCAACACGCAATGTAAGTGAATAACCAGAAGAATAAGTTTCCGCCCAGGTTGCTTCAATAATACGTTCAGGATGTGCTTCACGTAAATCAGCCAACTGTTCGCACTGTTTACGATGCACTGAAATACCACGACCTTGAGTAATGTAACCTTCAATTTCCTCTCCGGGAATGGGCTGACAACATCGTGCAATGCTATGCATTAAATTACCAACACCATCGATAATAATACTATTCCCTTCTGATTTTTTAGGAGTGAAATTATTTTTACGTTTTTCAAGTGCTTCAAGCGCAGCAATATCTTGCTCTTCTAGCGTTTGTTTATGGTAGTGGTCATCTAAAAAATGAACAATTTGATTAATACGCAGGTCACCGTTACCAATTCCAGCATAAACATCTTCCACGTTACTAACATTAAACCGCTCGATAGCCGGTGTAACATCACCCAATTTTAATTTTATTTTCACCAGTTCAGCTTCAAGTAATTCTTTACCCGCTTGCTCGTTTTTATCACGATCCTGTTTACGGAACCATGTGGCCACTTTATGTCGAGCTCGTGGGGCGTGAATATAACCTAGATTAGGATTTAACCAATCACGACTTGGGTTGGGCTCTTTTTGAGTCAATATTTCAACTTGGTCACCGGTTTTTAATTTATAAGTAAACGGCACGATATTATTGCCAATTTTGGCACCAATACAACGATGACCGATTTGACTATGCACATAATATGCAAAATCAAGTGGTGTTGAGCCCGCCGGTAAATCCATGACCTCACCTTTCGGCGTAAATACATACACACGGTCATCGAAAACTTGACTGCGTACTTCATCCACAAGATTGTCGGTGTCGGAAATATCTTCTTGCCAAGCGAGTAACTTACGCAACCAAGCAATTTTCTCTTCATACCCACCAGCTGCTTTGCCGCCAGCACTACCTTCTTTGTATTTCCAATGGGCTGCCACCCCTAACTCTGCATCGTCGTGCATTTTTTGAGTACGGATCTGTACTTCAATGGCTTTGCCTTGATCACCCAATACAATCGTGTGAATTGATTGATAACCGTTAGGTTTAGGATTAGCAACATAATCGTCGAACTCACTCGGAATATGTCGCCATTGGGTGTGAATAGCCCCTAATGCGGCATAGCAATCCTGCAGTTTTTCAACCACAACACGGACTGCTCGAACATCAAACAACTCTTCAAATTTAAGGTTCTTTTTCTGCATTTTTCGATAGATGCTATAGATATGCTTAGGACGCCCATAAGCAGTGCCTTGTATTTGCATTTCTTCTAGAGAATCTTTGACTCGAGACACAAAGTCTTGGATATAGTTTTCGCGATCAATTCGTTTTTCATCGAGTTGTTTGGCAATTTTTTTGTAGATAGTTGGTTCAAGGTATCGAAATGCGAGATCTTCTAGTTCCCATTTTAATTGTCCAATCCCTAAACGGTTGGCGAGTGGCGCATAAATATCAGAAATTTCTTGAGCAAGCAGTACCTTATGTTCTTCATCAGCCCCTTTTACTTGACGTAAACAGCAAATACGTTCCGCAAGTTTTATCACCACGGCACGGACATCTTCAACCATAGCCAATAACATATGACGTAGATTATCGACCTGAGAGGCACTAATTTTCGTGCCACCTTGATTTTGCAGCGCACGAATACCTTCCATATCCACCGCCCCTTTTACCAATTTGGCAATGCGGTTCGGCCATTCTTCATTCACTTGCTCTTGGTCAATGATATTATTATCTAATAACGGGAACACTAATGCGGCGTTTAAGGTATCCATATCCATATTTAACGTCACTAGAATCTCGACCATTTCGGTACCTAATTCAAGTAACGGTAATTGTTCTGGTGTTTTACATAAACTAATTGTTTTTTTGTAATTAGATAGCAGTGACGTTTGATCTTGGTTATTTAAGCCTAATGTTGTCACCCACTTTTTCGGATCCTTTTGTGCTGTCTGGTAAAAATGCGTATCTCTTACTGAAACCATAAAAATCTCCAAAATAAAAACGGACAACCGAGGTATTTTAAATGCGTCGCTAACTTTACTCGTTAACGATTAATCTCTTTATCCTATCTAACAAAAAGCGCCATCGACTCCATATGCATAGTCTGTGGAAACATATCAAGCAATCCGAGCTTTTCTAATTTATAACCGCCATCGAGTAATAACTGACTATCTCTTGCTAATGTTAACGGATCACAGGAAACATAGACAATATGTGAGGGTCTTAGTTTAATAATAAATGGCATACATTCAAAAGCACCAGCACGCGCAGGATCTAACAACACCTTATTAAATTCTTCCTTGGCCCAAGCTTGTTTCTCTACATCACTGGCACTTAAATCTGCTTGGTGAAAAACGGCATTATCAATTTGATTAAGAGCTGCATTATCGGTAGCCCGATCCACCATTTTTTGAATACCTTCGATACCAATAACCTTATTAACTTGTTTGGCAATAGGTAACGTGAAATTACCAAGTCCACAGAATAAGTCTAATACGACATCCCGTTTGTTCAAGGATAACCAGTTAAGCGCCTGTGCAACCATCTGTTGATTAACGTTACTGTTGACCTGTAAAAAATCAGTCGCATTAAAGTTAAGCGTACACTTCCACTCAGTTAGTTGGTAACTCAATTGTTCATTATTATTCAAACAGGTTAATTGATGATGACTATCTTGAGTATAAAACTGTACCTGATGTTCGTTGGAAAAAGCTAACAATGCATTGATATCAGCGTTGGATAAAGCCTTAAGATGACGCAGTAAAACCACAGCGCCTTGATCTGCAGAAATAAGTTCAACATGCCCTAGGTCAGCTTTACTTTCTAATCCACCCCATAATGTTTTTAAAGGCACAATTAATGTCTCTAATTGCGGCAGTAAAACCGGACAAACTGTCTGTTCAATAAGATCATTACTTAATGCGCGACGAAATCCCATTCGTAACTGCTTGGTCTTTCTATCAAATTGAAGCCCAAAGCGAGCGGTTCGTCGATAACCCCAAGGCTGATCAACAATCGCAGGTTCGAGTTGTTCGGGCGCTTGCTTTGCAAAACGCTTAAATAATGACACTAATCCATTTGCCTTCACCTCTAACTGAGACTGATGGCTCAAATGCTGTAAATGACAACCACCGCACTCACTGTAATGTGGGCAACTTGATTCAATGCGTAAATCGCTCGCTTGATTGATTTTTTTAATCGCACCTTTGCTATATCGCTTTTTACTTTCAAGAATTTGTATATCTAGTTTTTCACCCGGTAAGGCACCATCAATAAACAACGGTTTTTTCTGGAAATAAGCAATACCTCGACCTTGATGATCAAGTTTTTCAACCTGTACATTTTTTAAAATTCGGTTTTTGACACTTTTTGTCGGTGTTGCTTTAAAGAATTGAGCCATAAATATTTCACAGGTGAGACAAGCTATGCCATCATAGCCTTACTATTGCACCACAATATACCCAAACTATTTGAAGATGCAAACCTCGGCAGACAGAGGGCTCAAACATTCATCAATTTGGCATGGTGAACGCCTTAATTTTCAATAACAATAGTGACTTCAAACCTTGCTGATTTAGATTAGTTGCGGTAGTTTGTGCGTATTAAAAAAAGCATTCTTGATAGCTGAGTAATTACTCAGAATACATTCACTTTTAGAAAGATTATCTATGTTATCTCTAACAAAATACGGACTTCGTGTTCAGGTTATTGCTTATACTATTTTACCGACAATTTTGATTGGTGGGTTACTGGCAAGCTATTTCTCATTTCACCGCTATCAACAGGCGAATGATTACCTTATCACACGCGCAATTAATATTAGCGAACCCCTCGCCATTGCAAGTGAATATGGAATTCTCGATGAAACTCGCACAATTTTAAGACGACTCACTAGCGCAACACATCGTAAAAATAGCCAGATGATCAAAAGTATTGCCATTTTTGATGTCAATAACAAACTTTTTGTCACCAGTAATTATCATCGTAACTTTAATGCATTACGGCTTAAGGAAGGTGAAAAAATCCCTGAAATCACACAACTTAGCTATAGCCAAAACAGTATTATTGTCCGCACCCCAATTATCGATGAAACAAACTTTTTAGAATATCAATTGACCTTTGAACAACCGCGTAAAATTATTGGTTACGTCGCCCTTGAAATAAGCCGCGATGAAATAGAGTTATTATTGTACCGAGATGCTGTGTTGTCATTTTTTGTTGTTCTATTAGGGATTTTAGGCAGCTTATATTTAGCGTTTAAACAAGCAAAGCTAATTACTGCACCAATTTCACAAATGGCATCGGTCGTTGAAAAAATCAGTTTAGGCCGTCTTAACTCTCGTGTTGAAGGGGATTACTCTGGCGAGATTGGTCTACTGCAGGAAGGTATCAACGAAATGGCCGTGGCTATTTCACAACACCATGAAGAAATGCAAAATAGTATCGATCAAGCAACCAGTGAGTTACGTGAAACCCTTGATCAAATGGAAATGCAAAATATTGAACTTGATATAACACGTAAAGAAGCACAACAAGCTGCGCAGGTGAAATCGGAATTCCTGGCCAATATGAGCCATGAATTACGTACCCCATTAAATGGTGTAATAGGTTTTGCCCGTCAATTGCTCAAAACACAACTTACCAATACACAAATTGATTACCTACAAACCATTGAACGTTCTGCAGGTAATCTGCTTAATATTATCAATGACATTCTCGACTTTTCAAAACTAGAAGCCGATAAATTTACCCTTGAACACCTCCCCTTTGAGCTATGTGACTGTATTAATGAAACACTAAATTTACTTGCCCCGAGCGTCCATGAGAAAAATCTTGAGTTAAGTATGATGATCGATAGCAATGTGCCTTCAGAGGTCATTGGCGATGCAATGCGCTTACAACAAATACTTATGAACCTTATTGGTAATGCGATTAAGTTTACCCGTAAAGGACATATTGAAATTCAAATTCAACGTATTGATGCGGCCTTGGATGACGATAATAAAGTCACTCTCAAAATGATGATTTCTGATACTGGTATTGGGATTTCGGAACAACAACAGGCGCAATTATTCGAAGCATTTGCTCAGGCTGATACTAGTATCACCCGTCGTTACGGCGGAACAGGGCTCGGCCTCGTTATCACCCAGAAACTCGTGAAACAAATGCACGGTACCATTGATTTAGTCTCTGCACCGAATCAAGGTTCGACATTCTGGTTTACCGTTGAGATGGAAACAAAATCTCACAGCACGGGTTGTTCAGCACCGTTGAAAATGCCAGAACAATCAATCTTGGTCTATGAAAAAAATGAATATGCAGGCCGCGCTTGTACTCAACTTCTCAAGAAATGGGAGTTTGATCTTTCCTATGCACAAACCCAACAACAATGGGACGGACTATTACAGACTCAATATGACAGTATTGTTATTGGCTACAGTAATTGCGAAAACCTAGAGCCTCTACTCAAGAAAATTAAACAGGCGCGACAATACACGAACAATATTATTTTATTACTTAACTCGAGTGATCCCAGTATTTTTGAAACACTTATTTCTGCGGGTGCAAACCACTGTTTAAGCAAACCAGTCAATCATAAAAACCTAGCAAACACGCTAATCTCCAATAAACCGATTGCAGCCGAATTACCACTGTTACTGCCCCATGTTAGAAAAGATATTAATGTAATGGCGGTTGATGATAATCCGGCTAATTTAAAATTAATTTCAGCGATGTTAAGTAACCGCGTAAACCATGTCACGACTTGTAATGATGGACAGCAAGCCGTGAATCAAGCACAAATACAACCTTTCGATCTGATCTTTATGGATATCCAAATGCCAGTGCTTGATGGTATCAGTGCCTGTATGGAAATCAAAAACAACTCAAAAAACAAAAATACGCCTATTATTGCGGTAACCGCCCATGTATTACCAAGTGAAAAAGTACTCTTTTTAGAGCAAGGTATGGATGATTGTTTAGCAAAACCCATCGACGAAGTTGCGCTGCAATTAATTATCGATAAATGGACAAAAGATAAGCCGATAATAGAGAGTAAAAATGAAAGTCAGGAAGTCTCAAGCACGCCATCAATAGCAGCTAATACGGCATCTGAAAACGCTTCTTTCAATAGCCAACTCGCCCTACAACAGGCAGCCGGTAAAGAAGATCTCGCGAAAGAGATGTTAAGAATGCTAACCAATGAATTTCCAGACTTGATTGAACAAGTGAATAAAGCCATTACTGCTGATATTGATAATGTTCATTTCGCACAGGTCATCCATAAATTCCATGGAGGTTGTGTTTACTGTGGGGTTCCTAAACTTTGTAAAGTCACGGGTATTATCGAAAAAGAATTAAAACAAGGGATAAGCCCTGAACTGTTAGAGCCAGAGTTATTAGAATTATTAGATGAAATCGAAAATGTACAACGGGAAACACAGGAATATTTGAAATAATTCAAGTATAAAAACAGGCCATAGAAAAATTCTCATAGCCTGTTTAATACATTACTCACTCGGGTTTGTATTTGGTATCTGTGATTCAATCGAAGAACTAATATGCAATTGTCGTGTTGGGAAAGCAAATTCAGCCTCATGCTTGGTCACAATTTCAGCCACTTTTAATAGCACATTTTGCTTGATTTTATGGAACAAGATCCAATCCGTTGTTTTAGTAAATGTATAGATAAAGAAATCTAACGAACTATTATTAAACAAATTGAAATTCACAATAATAGTTTGTCGTTGATCGATATCGGGATGATGTTCCAGCATATCCCTCACATCATGAATAATCGCATCTATCTTATTAATATCACAATAACGTAAACCAAAATTCTCTTTAATTCGACGGTTACTCATACGCGACGGATTTTCTACCACGATTTGAGTAAACAAACTATTTGGTACATATAATGGACGTTTATCAAAGGTACGAATACGGGTAAGTCGCCAGCCAATTTCCTCAACAGTACCTTCAATTGATTTATCCGGACTGCGTATCCAATCACCGACTTTAAAAGGTTTGTCCATATAAACCATCAAAGCACCAAACAGATTTGAAAGTAAATCCTTGGCTGCCATACCAACAATAAGCCCCCCCATACCACCAAAGGCAAGCACACCAGAAACGCTAACACCTAATGTTTGAATAACCGATAAAGAAATAATAATAAGTAATGAGAGTTTTGCTAATTTAGACACTGCCATAACAGTTGTCGTGTCTTTATCGTCAAGTGCAATAAAAGTTTCTTCTGCTTTATAAATAAGGCGCCAAAATACCCAACCAACTAATAATAAAATAGAAATTTTCTGAACGAGTGGAAGGTAATTTGAAATTAAAAGCTCTTCACTTTCAGCAACAACGCGCAGCGCCATTGAGCCACCCATTAAGATAATTAACCAATTCACTGGTTTCACTACAGCAAACCAAACAATATCATCCCAATGATTTTCTGTCCGACTAATCAATTTCTCCGTTTTTCGACTAAACACACGCCACACTAGTTGTAATAATAAAGTGATCCCTAAAACCACAGCGAAATTCACAACCCAATTTCCAATATTCAATGAAACGAGCAAGCCCTGTAAGTAATGTTCTACTTTACTAATCATTTATGTTCCTTTTTCATAAGCAAAATTTTAGCAACTTCTTTAATACGATGTATGAATTTCCACTTACCTCTCCTCCGGAAAACCTGTACACGTCAACCACCAACTAATAAATAGTAACAAAATCAATTTATAACCCCAAACCATTTACCATGAATTTTGTCATAATTTCTGAAGATAGCATCTCCTTATGTTGTGGTTATTAATTCAGTATATAAAGCTGTATTTAAACATTGAAATTATGAAACACAGATCATATTTTTAATTAATATTTGATGTTTTTAATAATTTTTCCTGAAAAACGAAACAGTCAGATCTATAGTGTATTTGATAGTAACACAGACAAATAGGAGTCTATGATGAAACAAAATGTAGGTGGTCTTGATCGTACTTTACGTATTATTGTCGGCGTAGTACTTGTTGTTATCGGCGCAGTGTTTTTGAGCTGGTGGGGAATTGTAGGGTTAGTAATACTATTTACAGGCCTGCTAAGTTGGTGTCCACTTTATTTACCTTTTGGCATATCAACGCGCCATACCCATACGGAGCATCAACTTCATCATCACTAATTAACAAGATAAAGAAACAGAACAGACAATTATCAACAGCTTGGTTTATTATATTAAATTGATATAACTATCAGATTAATAATATAGCAAAACTAGCCAATAAAAAGAGGGAGATATTTAATAATAAGCTCCCTCTTCAATTGAACAATTAGATTCAATAAAACAGTATGAATTATTCTTTTACGTAAACAACATTCGGGTGATCGTCCCACTCGTCATCATCGTCTTCGTCATCTAAATCATCATAATTTTCATTAACGTCATCCATTGCTGATTCATGGTAATCATCCCATTGGAATTCGACCTGCTCACGTTGCTCTTCAGCAGTAAACTCAGGCGGTAAATCTTCAAGGTAGTCAACTACATTTTGACAAACTTCCTGCGTACCCGTTTTAGAAATAGCAGCAATTTTATAAACGGGGCCATCCCATTCTAGCGCATCAATAACACGTGCCATCACTTCTTCAGCTTCTTCTTCAAGTAACAAGTCAGTTTTATTAAAAATCAACCAACGCTGCTTAGAAGCAAGTTTAGGACTATGCTTTCTTAGTTCATCAATAATTACAACGGCATTTTCAGCCGGATCCGAACCATCTGCAGGTAAAAGATCAACCATATGCAGCAAGACACGACAACGTTCTAAATGACGCAGGAATCGAGTACCTAAACCTGCACCATCGGAAGCCCCTTCGATAAGCCCTGGAATATCAGCAATAACGAAACTGCGACCTGCCCCCATGCTGACCACTCCTAAGTTAGGAATTAAAGTCGTAAATGGATAGTCGGCAACTTTAGGCCGTGCGGCAGAAACACTACGAATAAAGGTTGATTTACCCGCATTAGGTAACCCTAGCATGCCAACATCGGCCAATAATAATAACTCTAATAATAGGTTACGTACTTCGCCTGGTGTGCCATCTGTTTTTTGGCGAGGAGCTCGGTTCGTACTGGTTTTAAAACGCGCATTACCTAGCCCATGAAACCCACCTTTAGCCACCATCAACTTTTGACCATCTTTGGTTAGATCACCTAGGATCTCACCGGTATCATCATCACGACAACGTGTACCAACAGGGACTTTTATGATTTTATCTGCACCACGAGAACCGGTACAATCACGTGTTTGACCGTTTTCACCACGTTCAGCATTGTAGAAACGCACAAAACGGAAATCAATTAAGGTATTAAGGTTTTCGTCAGCCTGTAAATAAACATCACCACCGTCACCACCGTCGCCACCATTAGGACCACCGCGAGGGATATATTTTTCTGTACGGAAGCCAATAACGCCGTTGCCACCATCACCAGCATCAACCTTTATTTTTGCTTCATCAACAAACTTCATTACAACCTCCAAGAAAAAACATGCCCACCTCGACGAGGTAAACTTAACAACAACACCATTAGAATCAGACAGTTAAAGCTATCTACCTTCTAAAATCCCCCAGAATTTCAACGCGTTTGTTTTTTAGTTGAAATACGGGGTAAGTTTAATGCGTATTTTACGCTACTTAAACCATTTGTGCTTTTATTCTGATACTTATTTCTATTGACCATCATTTGTTATTTTCCCAACAAGCAATACCAATCGTAATAATTAGCTGATCTATTTTGCTGGTTAAAATAGTTTATTTCTTTGTTGAAAGTTTCGTTAAGGGAACAACCATTTACATCAACTTTCGCCTCAAACTAAACCATTTTTCCAGCGCAAAATTTAGATCACATATTTAATACAATTGGTATAATGACAAATAGAGATCAGTAGATAAAAAAAAAGCCCCGCATCAGCGAGGCTTTTTCGAATTCTTTAATCGAAACTGATTTATTCAGCTACGATACTAATGAATTTACGGTTTTGTTTACCTTTCTGTTCGAATTTAACTACACCAGTAGCTTTAGCGAAAAGAGTATGGTCTTTACCGATACCAACATTAGAACCAGCGTGGAATTTAGTACCACGTTGGCGAACAAGGATATTACCAGCTAGAACTGATTCGCCACCAAAACGTTTAACACCTAGGCGTTTACTTTCTGAATCGCGACCGTTATTAGTACTACCACCAGCTTTTTTATGTGCCATTTTTAATAACTCCTAATTAAGCGTTAATTGCAGTAATTTTAACTTCAGTAAACCACTGACGGTGGCCAGCTTGCTTACGTGAATGTTTACGACGGCGGAACTTAACAATTGTTACTTTCTTACCACGACCGTGTGTAACTACTTCAGCAGTTACTTTACTTCCTTCAACGTATGGAACACCAACTTTAACGTCTTCAGCGTCTGCTACTAAAAGAACTTTATCAAATTCAATAGTTGCACCAGCTTCAGCATCAAGTTTTTCCAAACGAAGAGTTTGTTCAACAGCAACACGGTGTTGCTTGCCACCACTTTGGATAACAGCGTACATGTTTCTTACTCCGTTCAGGCGTCTCGTGCTATTTTTGTATAAAATTTTGCACAGAGAGCACACTAATTAATCATATTGGTGGCGGATTCTACGGCAAATAGATTGTCTTGGCAATAATATTTAGTAAAAACTTGGCAAATTTATTGCTGAAGAAAATGAGCTCATAAGTGATGCAAAAACAAGCAAGATCATCAACAGCTTAGCAATATTTTCCAAAATAGTGTAAATATCATCAACAATCGGAAATTAGTTGTACAAATTTGTTGTAACAACGTTAATATATATACTCAAGTCACTGAATTTTTCTTTCAGTATTGAACCCATATATAGCAACTCAAACTTTCAGTGCTAGACCACGGAACTTTATAAGCCATGAATATAAAAGAAATTCAGCAACTTTCAATTTCTGAAATGCAACTTGTTAATGAATTGATCTCCACCAAGCTCACCTCTGATGTCGCTCTAATTAAACAACTTGGCTTTTATATCATTAATGGTGGTGGCAAACGCATTCGCCCATTAATAACAGTTTTGGCTGCAAAGGCACTGAATGTTCATGACCCTAAAATAACTAAGCTCGCAACAATTATTGAATTCATTCACACCGCAACATTATTACACGATGATGTTGTTGATGAGTCAGATATGCGCAGAGGCCAACAAACGGCAAATGCATTATTTGGCAATGCGGCCAGTGTATTAGTTGGTGACTTTTTGCACACACGATCTTTTCAAATGATGGGAGAGTTGCAAAATTTAAGGTTAATAGAAGTATTATCTTCGGCGACGAATATCATTGCCGAAGGTGAAGTCTTACAATTAATGAATTGTAATGACCCTGATACAACTGAAAAGAGTTACATGAATGTCATTTACTCGAAAACAGCCAAGCTATTTGAAGCTGCGACCCAGCTTGTTGCTATATTAGGTGAACAATCAGAAGAAATTGAAAATGCGCTATTAAATTATGGCAAATATTTAGGGACGGCATTCCAACTTACCGATGACGTAATGGATTACGATAGTAAATCAAGCGAAATGGGAAAAAATACAGGTGATGACCTTGCTGAAGGAAAGCCAACGTTACCTTTACTTTATGCAATGCAGCATGGCTCAGAAAGACAAATAGCGCTTATTAGAAATGCAATCATTAAAGGTGATGGAATGCGTCACTTCGATGAGATAATGCTTGCCCTGCATGAAACTAAGGCCTTAAAGTATACAAAACAACGTGCAGCAGCAGAAGCAGACAAAGCCATTAATGCATTAGATATTATTCATGAAAGTAAATACAAAGAAGCACTGATAAGCCTTGCTCATCTTGCTGCTGATCGCAAGTCTTAACACATTTTTCTGACTAAATTATTCCTATTATGCCCTAGCTCAATGCTGGGGTTTTATTTACTTAATTGCTGACGTAGGTAGACACTCGCCCCCAACAATCCTGGATTATCCTTCGTAATGACAAAGGTGGGGATTTTATTAAGTATTCCTTTTACTCGCCCTTTTTCTTCAAAAAAATGCCTAAATTCACTTTGTTCTAAAAATGGAATAAAACGAGGCACAATGCCACCTGCAATATAAACACCGCCAGTACAATTTAAATTTAACGCAATATTACCAGCAACCCCCCCTAGTACTTGGCAAAATATATCTAAGCTTTTACGTGCGATACAACATGTGCCATCAAGTCCTGCCCGAGAGATATCCTTAGGTAAAGTAAACTTTATTTCAAGCCCTGCACGCAGTGATAAACTTTGATATATGTTGACTAATCCTTGCCCAGATAAAACTCGCTCAACCGATACATGTCCAAATTTTGCTTGTAAGGAAGTCAGAAGTTCCGCTTGTTCTTGAGTATTTGCGCTAAAACTCACATGCCCACCTTCCCCATCTAAACTGATCCATTGTTCAGCAAACTTAACAATATGCGAAACACCGAGACCCGTCCCAGGGCCCAATACTGCAGTCACCCCATTTTGTTGTGCTTCACCGCTGCCTATTTGTACTTTTTCCGAAGATGATAAAAAAGGAAGCGCCAATGAAGTAGCCGTGTAATCATTAATGACATAAAGTGAAGTTAAGTGTAATTTCTTCTTTAATGCTCGAATTGAAAATGCCCAATTTAGATTCAACATTGCCACATAATCACCATCAAAGGCCGACGCAATACCAATACATAAATGATCAACGCCATGCTCTAAACCTTCAAAGTATTGTATTAATGCCTCGTCTATTGATGAAAAATCAGCGCAAAGAAATGTTTCTAATTGAGTTAATTCACCTGTTATCGGTTCACACACCGCTAAACGAATATTAGTCCCACCTAAATCAACCACCACTGATAACATTTCTTACCTCAAACAATTTTAATTATTACTTTTAAACAACAGATTAGAAAACCGTATTCATAAGTAATTGTAATACATAAATATAATTTACTAAAAGCAGATTTTAAGTCTTAAAAAAGTCATACCAACAATAAAATGTCGATAAAGTTTACACCACAATATAATGAGAATTTATAGACAATAAAATCTATAAAAAATCAGGCCGACCATATAAATACAGAAGTTATTATATTAAATTTCAATATGTTGAGAAGAATCATTTTATCCACTCAACAGAAATATCCTCACCCCATTAGAAAAAGTATTAAGCAAATTAAATGCCGACATTACATATAAAGTAAAAAAAACATCATTAGACACATGAAAATAGGGGTTATTTACACATTCTTAAAACATTTAAAAAATACCCATACAAATCAATATATTACAAAATGGCTCAAATTATGCTTTATGTAACAAATAAGCAAGAAAAATGAAGCTTATTAGATGAAATGCTCTCATAAGCGTACAATAACTAAATGTTAAATGAACGTATATGAAAGATTCACAATTAATATTAACCATAAATTAAGGGATATTTTATGAAAAAATTTATATATGCGGGACTACTCGGTTTATTAGCAAGTACATCGGCTTCTGCACTTACGATTACAAATGGAAGTTTTGAAACAGGTGATTTAGCAACTTGGGCTAATAGTAATGCAACAGTAACAACAATGGATGCTGGTTATACTGCAACCGACGGTAGTTATTTCGCAAAAATAACCTCTGATGGATTAATTTTAAACTCTCAAATATGGGATGAAGGCGAACAATTATCTTTCGATTGGAACTTTAATACTACAGATTATATGCCTTTTAATGATTACTCCTTTTTAAAAATTACTGATGTACTTGGTAATATTATTGATGATATTACGTTAGCAGATGTTTCTTCCGTAGGAGATTATGGAGCAACGGACTGGCAAACCTATGTATATACTTTTGCTGAAACAGGTTCAGGCTTAATCTCTTTTGGTGTATCTAACATTGGTGATGATTCTGTGAATTCATACCTTTACGTTGATAATGTTTCCGTTCCGGCACCTGCAAGCCTTACCCTGTTAAGCTTAGCTTTATTTGGATTTGCTTTTTCACGTCGCCGCAAAGTTTAGCAAAAATAAGCTAAAACAAAAAAGCCCTTAACGCATTCACGATAAGGGCCTCTGTAGATTTAGAACCGTTAGAATAGATTAGTTAAAAGGATTAACCTGAATCATTGTTTCATTACGGTCAGGACCAGTAGAAATAATATCCATTGGTACACCTGTAATTTCTTCTAACCGTTTTATATATGCCTGTGCATTTGTATTTAAAGCATCGAATGAGGTTGCACCAAATGTGCTTTCATCCCAACCTGGTACAGTTTCATAAATTGGTGTTGCCGCATAATAACCATCAGCAGCCATCGGTGGTACATCAACAACTTTACCATCTGGCATTTGATAACCAGTACAAATTTTGATTTCTTTTAAACCATCTAAAACATCTAATTTAGTTAGGCAGAATCCCGTAATACTATTCAGTTGTACTGCACGTTTAATGGCTACGGCATCGAACCAACCAGTACGACGTAAACGACCTGTTGTGGCACCAAATTCATGGCCTTTTTCACCTAAGTGTTTACCAGCAGGATCGAGTTTATCAATACCATCATATAATTCTGTAGGGAAAGGACCAGAACCAACACGTGTAGTGTAAGCTTTAACGATACCTAAGACATAATCAATATGCGTTGGACCAAAACCACTTCCCGTCGCAACACCACCTGCAGTCGTATTTGAAGACGTTACAAATGGGTAAGTACCATGGTCGATATCAAGTAATGTACCTTGTGCACCTTCAAATAAGATACGTTCACCTCTAATACGGGCTTTATCTAACTCATCAGTAACATCAATGACCATACTTTTAAGAAGATCAGCAACTTCCGTTACTTGTTTTAATACTTCTTCAAAATTTACTGCTTCAACTTTATAGTAGTTAACTAATTGGAAGTTATGGTATTCAATAACATCCTTAAGCTTAGTTGCAAATGTATCCATATTAAAGAGATCATCCACACGTAAACCACGGCGTGCTACTTTATCTTCATAGGCCGGACCGATACCACGACCAGTTGTACCAATCGCTTTTTTACCAAGTGCTTTTTCGCGCGCTACATCAAGTGCAATATGATAAGGAAGAATTAGTGGACAACCTTCACTGATAGAAAGGCGTTCTTTCACTGGTACGCCACGCTCTTCAAGGTGTTTCATTTCTGTTAGTAATGCTTCTGGTGATAATACAACACCATTAGCAATCACACATTTTACATTTTCACGCAAAATTCCAGATGGAATTAGATGCAGAACGGTTTTTTCACCGTCAATAACTAATGTATGACCAGCGTTATGTCCACCTTGATAGCGAACAACCCACTGTGCTTTATCTGTTAAAAGATCTACTACTTTACCTTTACCTTCGTCACCCCATTGAGTGCCAAGAATTACTACATTATTTCCCATCAGTATCACATATCTCTAGCGAATTGAACGAAGATTTTAGCAAATAATAATCGCTCATATCAATCTCTTTATGCGTTAAGTTAAAAAAGTGGGCTGTAAAAAATATATTCCTAATAAAATCAAGGAACAAGCGACCTTTCAACTCCTCAATAAAATAGCAGGACAAGCCCAACTAGCATAAATATGCAATTTAATTGATTAATAAATCAAAAATAAGGCGTGAAAAAGAAGCAAGGTGCGTAGGTAAAAGCAGCGAGTCACGAGCTCCTAGCGACCAACATCCCAGCTCTCGACTCGAAGCTCGCATCTAAACTCTATAAACAAAAAAGAACAAAACGCATAATAAGAAAAAGTAAAAAATCATAAACTTCTAGCGACCAACATCCCAGCTCTCGACGCGAAGCTCACAGCTAAACTCTATAAACAAAAAAGAACAAAACGCATAATAAGAAAAAGTAAAAAATCATAAACTTCTAGCGACCAACATCCCAGCTCTCGACTTGAAGCTCGCAGCTAAACTTTATAAACAAAAAAGGTACAAGCCGCATATAAGAAAAAGCAGCTAGTCACCAGCTCCTAATGACGAACATCCCAGCTCTCGACGCAAAGCTCGCAGCTAAACCCTATAAACAAAAAAGCCCTCGTAACTTACGCTACGAGGGCCTATAACTTCAAAGCTAATTAAGAAAGATTATTTCTTAGCAGCTTCTTTTTCAGCTTTAACTTTTTCAATTACTGCTTCTGATACGCTGTTTGGACAAGGCATGTAGTTTTTGAACTCCATAGAGAACTGACCACGACCTGAAGTCATTGTACGTAGAGAACCAATGTAACCAAACATTTCTGAAAGTGGTACGTCAGCTTTAATACGAACACCAGTAGCACCCGCTTCTTGACCAGCGATCATACCACGACGACGGTTAAGGTCACCGATTACATCACCAACGTGATCATCAGGCGTGAACACGTCTACAGCCATGATAGGCTCAAGAAGTTGTGCACCTGCTTTAGGGATAGACTGACGGAATGCACCACGCGCTGCTAATTCAAACGCAACTGCAGATGAATCCACGGCGTGGAAGCCACCATCGTAAAGTTCAATTTCAACGTCAAGTACAGGGAAGCCAGCTAGTACACCAGTATCCATCATGCCTTCGAAACCTTTCTCGATAGCAGGGAAGAATTCTTTCGGTACGTTACCACCAACAACCGTTGAAGTGAATACGAAGCCAGAACCAGGTTCACCAGGCTTGATACGGTAATCAATTTTACCGAATTGACCAGAACCACCAGACTGTTTCTTATGTGTGTAGCTATCTTCAACTGCTTGTGTGATTGTTTCACGGTAAGCAACTTGAGGTTCACCTACAACTAGGTCAACACCGTAAGTACGTTTTAGGATATCTACTTTAATATCTAAGTGAAGCTCACCCATACCAGATAGGATTGTTTCACCTGAATCTTCATCAGTTTCAACACGGAAAGTCGGATCTTCTGCAACCATTTTACCGATAGCAATACCCATTTTCTCAGTTGAACCTTTATCTTTAGGTTTAACAGAGATAGAGATTACTGGTTCTGGGAATACCATTGCTTCTAGGATGATTGGATCTTTTGGATCACATAGTGTGTGACCAGTTTGAACGTTAGTTTTCATACCCACGATCGCGATGATATCACCGGCTTGTGCGCTAGTTAACTCGTTACGATCATCCGCTTGCATTTCACACATACGACCGATACGCTCAGTTTTACCTGTTGCAGCGTTCATGATCGTATCACCTTTCTTAAGCGTACCAGAGTAGATACGAACGAAAGTAAGGGCACCAAAACGGTCATCAGTGATTTTAAATGCTAATGCTTTTAGAGATTCATTTGCATCAACAGTTGCTACACGACCCGTTGGTTCACCTTCTTCATCAGTAAGAGGTTGTGGATCAACTTCAGTTGGTGAAGGTAGGTAATCAACAACAGCATCAAGAATTAACTGGATACCTTTGTTTTTGAATGCAGAACCACAGTATGTAGGGAAGAAAGCCATAGTACGTGTACCTTCACGGATACAACGTTTAATGTCTTCCATAGATGGCTCTTCACCTTCCATGTACGCTTCAAGAAGATCGTCATCTTGCTCAAGTGCAGTATCAAGTAGCATTTCACGGTATTCTTCAACTTTGTCAACCATGTCCGCAGGCACATCTTCAACAGTGTAGTTTTCTGGAAGACCAGTTTCATCCCAGATGTATGCTTTACGAGTAAGTAGATCAACAACACCAACGAAATCATCTTCGATACCGATAGGTAGAACCATTACTAGTGGGTTAGCAGCTAATACGTCTTGAGTTTGTTTAACAACACGGTAGAAGTCAGCACCCATACGGTCTAGTTTGTTTACGAAAATAATACGTGCAACTTCTGAATCATTCGCGTAACGCCAGTTAGTTTCTGATTGAGGTTCAACACCACCAGAACCACAGAATACACCGATACCACCGTCTAATACTTTAAGTGAACGGTAAACTTCAACAGTGAAGTCAACGTGTCCAGGGGTGTCGATAACGTTAAAACGGTGATCTTTCCAAAAACAAGTTACAGCAGCAGACTGGATAGTAATACCGCGCTCAGCTTCCTGTTCCATGAAGTCAGTTGTTGATTCGCCATCATGTACTTCACCAGTTTTGTGGATTTGACCGGTAAGTTTCAGGATACGCTCTGTAGTAGTGGTTTTCCCCGCATCAACGTGCGCGAAAATACCAATATTTCTGTATTTACTTAAATCTGTCATTTTTTATACTCTGTAATGTAAAAAATTGAAATCAATATTCCCGGCGCATTATACAAGCTTTACACTTAAACAGAATACAGAATTCACAAAAAATAGAAAATATGTTGTTTTTTTCGCCATTATTTTGATTGATTTTTTAAAAACAGTACAAAATCACAAAAAATAGCGGTATTTTCTGGCGTTATTTTTAAATAGGGTCAATTGGCCGTAATTAACATCACAGAAAAAAGAACAGAAAATGAAAATGTCGTTAACGCAATATTTTTTAATTGCTCATTAAAAAGGTCACCTTTACGTTCATCATTTAAAATTAATTTATGCAGTAACAAACTACTTTTAATGAGGGGGATCAGAATAATTAAAATAATCGCTTGCCAAGACTCCGCATTTTCTCGCGTCATCAAATAACACACACCGAGAATAGGTGCACTAAAGACCAGAAACAAGTGATATATAAAGGCATTCTTGCGCCCAACTAATACAACAAGCGAGGTTTTATTAGCAGCTCGATCCGTGTACATATCACGCATATTATTAATATTTAATACCGCTACTGACAACAAACCTATGCTGCAAGCGGGGAGAAATAATGAGGCATTAAAGCTTAACCCGTACAGATAATAACTCCCAATGACACCTAACAACCCGAAAAAAAGAAAAACTGAAATATCTCCCAAGGCACGGTAACCGTAGGAAAGTTTACCCATGGTATAAGATATAGCCGCTGCGATAGATAATAAGCCAAGTAAACCAAATACTAACCAACTATAAAGGTCACCACCTAAGGCAACACTTAATAAACTCACCCCAGATATAGTACATAGTGTTGTTGTAATAATAATGGCTTTTTTCATGCTAGAAGAAGTTATTAGTCCACTCTGCATCGCTCGCTTAGGTCCGACCCGCTTTTTATTATCCACACCTGAAATAGCATCACCATAGTCATTCGCTAAGTTGGATAATATTTGCAATAATAATGCAGTGGTGAGTGATAAACTAAAAATAACACCGTTAAAAACATTAGTGTGAATCGCAATACCTGCCGCTAAAATAATAGAAGCAGCAGCAAGTGGTAAGGTCCTTAACCTTAATTCGCTAATCCAAACCGAAAACTTGTTCATCTCTATATATTTCCCTAAATGCGCCTTTCCAAACTAGGAATAAAGCCTTAATCGCGATACATTACCAAATCTGAATCACCAATAGCAAACGATGATAGAAGCAAGATATCACCTCATGATTAATTATATTCGCGAACAACTGCAAGAATTTGCAAAACTACAGGGTGATAAACCCGCTATTAATTTAGTTATCCCGCTGCAATCATTTAATTTACTCTCTTTTTTAAAGGGACAAACTGCAGCACCATGTCCTATTTATCCAGCGATATATTGGCAAGACAAAAAACAACAACAAACCATCGTCTGTTTAGGACAAATAGAATCCCATCACAATATTCCTTCACCAACACAACAAGCGAGTTATTTTGGTGGACTTGCTTTTCAACAACATGGTCAACAATGGGATGATTTCCCAGCGATTAAATTTATTCGTCCCGCTTTAGAATTTATATTAGAAAATCAAACGATGACCCTCACCTGCCATTTTAATGGCAAACATCAAATCGACAAAACACTTTTATATGTTGAGCAATTACAGCATGTCAGCGAACTGTCGAAAATTAAAAGCAAAATCATGACACGAACTGATTCCCCAACTAAAAAACAATGGGCTGAATTAGTGGAACTGGCCATTGAATATAAAGCACTTATTCCCAAGGTAGTGTTGTCTCGTCAAACCGAACTCGACTGTACCCATAAAATAAATCATATTGATTTACTAAACCTATGGCAAAAGGCAAATCCAAGCAGCTTTCATTTCAGTTTTCAATTCTCTGAAAAACATGCGTTTGTTGGCTGTTCGCCAGAACGTTTATTTCAACGAGAAAAACAACAGCTCACAACGGAAGCCCTAGCCGGCACAATTAGCCGAGGGCGTAATGAACGAGAAGATCACCTTTTATTACAAAGCCTACTAACCGATAAGAAAATAGATAGAGAAAATTATTTAGTACAAGAATTTATTATCTCTAATCTTAAACAGTTAAAAGCACAGGTAACCCATAAAGAGCCTTACGTTATGCAATTACAGCATGTCCAGCATCTATGTGTCCCCATTAATGCCATCGTAAAAGAAAACACGACAGACTCTCAATTATTGTACCGCTTGCACCCAACACCAGCCGTTGGTGGTAGTCCTAAACAGCCCGCTTTGCAGTTTATTAACGATAATGAACCGTACCGTCGAGGTTGGTATGCGGGCACGGTAGGTTACTTAAGAAAAAATAAAAGTGATTTTACTGTCGCTATTCGTAGCGCATTAATATCCGAGAATAAAATCAAATTATTTGCAGGCGCCGGTATTGTCACCGGTTCAATAGCATCACAGGAATGGCAAGAGTTAGACAATAAGATAGAAACGATTTTAGAGGTAATAAATCATGGATAATGGAACCGCCCATTTCAATCAAACGGCTGCAAATATCAATCTACTATGGTCATCTCTGTTTATTGAAGAACTCGTCCGCAATGGCATTACCGATTTCTGTATTGCGCCGGGGTCACGATCAACACCATTAACACTAACTGTTGCAAGCAGAGCTGATATCCATACACATGTTCATTTCGATGAACGGGGACTTGGCTTTTTAGCACTCGGTATTGCCCTTGCTAAAAAAAAGCCGGTTGTGCTTATTACGACTTCAGGCTCAGCGGTTGCAAACCTTTATCCCGCAATTATAGAAGCAAAGCAAAGCCATATACCTTTAATTATCCTGTCGGCAGATCGCCCACCAGAGTTAATTGATTGCGGCGCGAATCAAGCGATTAATCAGCATGGTATTTTTGCTAACTATCCCATTTTCTTTCAACAAATACCGAGCCCCAATAAACAAGTTCCCCCCAATTACCTTCTAACAACGATTAACCACGGATTGAATAAACAAACACATACCCCAGCGCCAATCCATTTTAATATTTCATTCCCAGAGCCCTTATACCCAGGTAATGACATAATTGATTACCGAGAATATCTCAGCCCATTAAAACAATGGTTAACGAGCAATATTCCCTTTACTCAATACCAACGTACTCCGGAGCAATGGTGCGGTGAGACCAATCAGCAACTTATCGGTAAAAAGATCATCATTATCATTGGGAGATTAACAACAAACAGTGAAGTGCAAGCTATTGCACAATTTGCTCGCGATAATAATTTCCCTGTTGTTAGCGATATTCAAGCATCGCTTCCCCATAAAGCGAATCACCTTAATTATTACGACTTGTTATTAGCTTATCCACATTTTGAAACGGCACTATCACAGGCTAATGTTATTCTTCAATTTGGTGACAAGTTAATATCCAAACGCTTAACGAAATTTATTGGCCAATTTGATGGTGAATATTGGTTAGTTGAATCGGGCGAACAATGTATTGATCCAAGCAGAAACTTAACACGACGCTTTATTTGCCAAGCAACACAATGGATTAACACTCAACATATAACCGCAATCGATAGCTCATGGCTAACGTCACTAACGACCTATAATCAACTTATAGAACAAAAATTCATTACCCCCTTTATCGCCAATAACCTATTAACAGAAATTAATGTAATTAATAGTCTGGCTCAGCTCGCCCAAAATACAGCGTTGTTTATTGGTAACAGCATGCCAATTCGGCTCTGTGATATGTTCATCAATAAAAATAATGCAACTATTTACACAAATCGAGGAGCGAGTGGTATTGATGGATTACTCGCCACTGCCATCGGCGTATCAAAAGGGAAACAAGAACCAATGACACTGATCATCGGTGATACTTCCTTTCTTTACGACTTAAATTCTTTAACATTACTAAAACAACTAAATCGTGCCTTTATTATCATTCTTATCAATAACGACGGAGGATCGATCTTCAATTTATTACCCGTCCCAGAACAACAAAAGCGTGAATTTTATCAACTACCACACGGGCTAAACTTTGTGCATACCTGCAAACAATTCGATATCGATTATTATTGTCCAAATCAACTCAATGAATTTAAAGCAAATTACCAAACAGCGACTAAAAAAAAATTATCTCTTATTGAAGTTTGTACCAAACCCAATCAAACTAAAGATCAACTTGCGCAACTTATAGAGCAAATTAAAAATGCCACTTTTTAGTCGAGTACAAGGTAATCCCAAGCACCCTACGCTTGTTTTTTTACATGGCTTTTTAGGTAATGTTAATGATTGGTCCGAAACCATTAACTTTCTTAAGGATGATTATTACTGTGTCAGCATCGATCTTCCTGGCCATGGTCACTCGGTCAGCATCTATCCCTCTCAAGATGAAGGGTTTGAATACTGTCATCATTTAATTTGTAATGCATTAAATGAGTTAAACATCACCCAATTTACTTTTGTTGCTTACTCATTGGGTGGTCGACTTGCATTAGATTATGCACGCACTCAAGATGATCCGCGTCTGAAACGACTTATTTTAGAGTCTTGTCATACTGGATTAATTAACGAAAAAGAAAAAGAACTTCGTTATCAACATGATCTCGGTTGGGCACAACGCTTTGCAACGCAGAGCATGATTGATACTTTATTTGAATGGTATGACCAACCGGTTTTCAGCTCATTAAATGTTCAAGAAAAAGAAAGAATGATTGAGAAACGCAGTAAGAATTATGGTGTTTATTTAGCAAGTATTTTATTACTAACGAGTTTATCTAAACAAACCGATGCCTTGCCGTATTTACAAAAAAATAAACTGTTAGAAAACCCCTTACCCATTTATTATTGCTTTGGTGAAAAAGATACAAAATTTAGCCAACTTGCTGAAACACTCTCAGCGCAAACAAGCATCAAAGTGATTAAATTCAAAGATTCCGGACATAATATTCATCAACAAGTACCACAACAATACGCACAAATAATAAAAGAGATTTTTAAAAAATAACAAAAGAGATACGCATGACTGAATCAGATTTTTACGCTCCAATTACTTGGCAAGATAATTCCCAGCACTTTACTGATATTATTTATCATAAAGCCGAAGGTATCGCGAAAATAACCATTAACCGTCCCCAAGTACGTAACGCATTTCGCCCTAAAACCGTCGATGAGATGCTACAGGCACTTCATGATGCACGCTACGATGATAAAATTGGCGTTATTATTCTAACGGGTGCGGGAGACTTAGCCTTTTGTTCTGGCGGCGATCAGAGTATCCGTGGCGACTCTGGCTATAAAGATGAAACCGGCGGACATCACCTCAACGTATTAGACTTTCAACGCCAAATTCGCACTTGCCCTAAACCTGTGATTGCAATGGTCGCAGGCTATGCAGTGGGTGGCGGACACGTGTTGCATATGATGTGTGACCTCACCATTGCGGCAGAGAATGCACAATTTGGGCAAACCGGTCCTAAAGTTGGCTCATTTGATGGCGGCTGGGGAGCGAGTTACATGGCCCGTATCGTTGGCCAGAAAAAAGCCCGTGAAATCTGGTTCCTATGCCGTATGTATGATGCGCAAGAAGCGGTAGAGATGGGATTAGTTAATACCGTCGTTCCGCTCACTGACCTAGAAAAAGAAACCGTAAAATGGTGTCGTGAAATCCTCCAAAATAGCCCAATGGCATTACGCTGCCTTAAAGCGGCACTCAATGCAGACTGTGATGGTCAAGCCGGTTTACAGGAACTTGCCGGCAATGCCACTATGCTGTTTTATATGAGCGAAGAAGGCCAGGAAGGTCGCAACGCATTTAACGAAAAACGTAAGCCAGACTTTTCAAAATTTGGCAGAAATCCGTAGTTTGTTTCGGTCACGCGTTTCGAGCTATTAACTTCGTAGCTCGAAACTGCCCCTGACAGCTATTTTTAATAGGACTTAATATGCTCATTTCCTACAAAGATTTACAACCCGATACACTCAATAACTTAATCGAGTCATTTATTTTAAGAGAGGGAACCGATTATGGCGAAATGGAATTTTCTTTATCAGAAAAAACTGAAAATGTACTGCAACAATTAAAAGAAGGAAGTGTTGTTATCCAATATTCACAACTTTCGGAAAGTGTTACATTAATCCACAAGCACCAAATAGAACAACAATTAAACACGAACTGATCAATAAACAAGCAAACAATCACTAGCAGTCAAAATAATATGTTTATTTATAACTATTCAAAATCAGAAAAATATAAAAGAACTATACTTTATGACGTAGATCTACTTTCTTTCTAAACATTACATTATAAATGTTATTAGCCACACGAAAAAAGAGATACAATTGAACTTCTAACAAAAACTCATGTTGAAAAGATCAAAACAACGAGAGATAGCAAATAAGCTATTCAGTATCAAACTAAGGGAAATTTATGATTATAACAAAACCTCAAGCTGACCCTACATTAGAATGGTTTCTATCACACTGTCATACTCACAAATACCCAGCAAAAAGTATGCTTATTCATGCTGGTGAAAAAGCTGACACACTTTACTTTATCGTAAAAGGTTCCGTTGCAGTTGTGATTAAAGATGAAGAAGGTAAAGAGATGATTTTATCTTACCTGAATCAAGGCGATTTTATGGGCGAATTAGGCTTATTTGAAAAAGAAGAAAACCCAATTCGTAGTGCCTCTATCAAAGCTAAAACCTCATGTGAAGTTGCTGAAATATCTTATAAAAAATTCAATCAGTTAATTACGGTTAACCCTGATATTTTAATGCGTCTTTCTCGTCAAATGGCTAACCGTCTACAAATTACAAGCCAAAAAGTAGGTAACTTAGCATTTTTAGATGTAACAGGTCGTATCGCAAATACGTTACTTGATCTTGCAAAACAACCAGATGCAATGACTCACCCTGACGGAATGCAAATTAAGATTACACGACAAGAAATAGGCCAAATCGTAGGTTGTTCACGCGAAACGGTAGGTCGTATTCTTAAAATGCTAGAAGAGCAGGGATTAATTTCTGCACACGGTAAAACCATTGTGGTATTTGGTACTCGCTAAATAAACCATAAAATACCGTAGAAAACCGCTTTATAGCGGTTTTTTTATGTCTGTAATAACGCTAGAATACAGCGGGATTTTCTATTGATATGGCAGGCACTCAATGTTTTACGAAGGCAGTGAAAAACGGTTAGAGATCATCGTAAAACAAAACAACCTACTCTCCTTTCCCGAAAATTTTTGGCATGAGCTCGTCGCTCAAGCCGGCGCTTTTATTCTATCGAAAATTAACAACTCCCATGTCTGTGCGTATTTATTATCAGAATCGAGTTTATTTGTTTGGCAAGACCGGTTTATTTTAATTACCTGTGGTAATACTCATCTCGTTAAAGCCGCGCTGTTTTTTCAACATCATTATTCTCAAGATAATATCCAAGCTTTGCTCTTTCAACGTCATCAAGCGATTCAACCTCACTTACAAAAAAGCAATTTTAAGCAGGATTCATTACAATTAAATTTGGCATTACAGGGGATACAAAGACACTGGACAGAAGAATACCAAGGCGATCTATTTTTCTTCGGGAAATTGAAACAACAGGATTTAAATAACAAACAAATAGTCATGATGCATGGATTATCTGGCCCTTTTGCTGAGTTATTATATACAGGAAAAGCATCAACTGAAGATATTGAATCGAGTTTATCGCTTACACACTTTTTCTCGCAAATGTTAATTGATCAATTTATCTTTACACCGAAGGGCTATTCACTCAATGCAATTAGCGAGCATGACTATCTCACCATTCATATTACACCAGAGCAATTAAGTTCCTATTTTAGTCTAGAAACCAGTTTCTCATTAGAACGCATTCAACCTTTTATTAATCATCTAATGCGTTTATTTACTCCTTTTAAAAGTCAATTGATGGGTTTCTCTAACAGCCATGATCAAGGCATAGAGATATCAGTAACAAAGACTAATACCCGTTGTAATAATTAGCAGCCCTATTTTACCGGTTAAAATCGCTTATTTATTGGAAAATCATAAAGGCAACAACCATTTATATTAACTTCTTCTCACTATACCCGTTACCAATCAAGATGCGTTTATCAGTCACTAGCTCGGATACCAAGGCAAGGCGTAACATGATGACAATGGCTAGTCCTTATCGAATGTTATAACGCAGTATTGCCATGGTTTATAAGGAACGAGCTCGTGACCCGCAGGGCAAGACGAGAGGCAAACATCTTCGTTGTTATAAAGTCTCGATTTAACCCGTTAGAGCTTCACCTTTATGCCTAGAATCTGCTCACCTCTCGTCTTGCTGATTTCTGCATCTTGAATGGTAACGGGTATAAGTCATTTTCCCTACGCAAAATTCAGTTCACATATTGAATATAATAACGAAATAGCAAACTCAAATTTAAAACGAAAAAAAGCCAGCAATGAAGCTGGCTCTAATTTTAAATGTATTGCCCCTTACAGGCTTCACATTTTAAATTATAGTACGTCGATTGAATTAAGGTCAGCAAACGCTTTTTCAAGACGAGTAACCATAGATGTTTGGCCAGCACGTAACCATACACGAGGATCGTAGTATTTTTTATTTGGCGCTTCATCACCCGTTGGGTTACCAATTTGACCTTGTAGGAAATCATGGTTAGCAGATTCGTATGTACGAACGCCATCCCAACATGCCCATTGAGTATCAGTATCGATGTTCATTTTAACAACACCGTAACCAATTGATTCTTTAATTTCAGCTTCAGTAGAACCAGAACCACCGTGGAATACAAAGTTAATTGAATTTGTAGGTAGGTTGAATTTTTCTGAACAATAAGCTTGTGAATCACGTAGGATAGTTGGAGTCAATTTAACATTACCTGGTTTGTAAACACCGTGCACGTTACCGAAAGAAGCAGCAATAGTGAAACGAGGGCTAACAGCAGATAGTTTTTCGTATGCGTAAGCAACATCTTCAGGAGAAGTGTAAAGATCAGACTCATCCATATCAGAGTTATCTACGCCATCTTCTTCACCACCAGTACAACCTAATTCAATTTCGATTGTCATGTTCATTTTAGCCATACGGCCTAGGTATTTAGCACATGTTTCAACATTTTCTTCTAGCGTTTCTTCAGAAAGATCTAACATGTGAGAAGAGAATAGTGGTTTACCAGTTTCTGCGAAGAATGCTTCACCAGCATCTAGTAATCCGTCAATCCAAGGAAGTAATTTTTTAGCAGCGTGGTCAGTATGAAGAATAACGGGTACACCGTAAGCTTCAGCTACAGCGTGCACATGTTTAGCGCCTGCAACACCACCTAAAATAGCAGCACCTTGTGCGCCTTCAACTTTAACGCCTTTACCAGCGTAAAAAGCAGCGCCGCCGTTAGAGAATTGAATGATTACTGGAGATTTAACTTTCGCAGCAGCTTCTAATACTGCATTTACTGAATCACTACCGATACAGTTAACAGCAGGAAGCGCAAAGCTATTTTCTTTTGCTACTGCAAATACTTTTTGTACGTCATCACCAGAGATAACTCCTGGTTTTACGAAATCAAAAATCTTAGACATAATGTATTTCCTATTTTTAGTTAAATTAAATTTGTTAAAATTCTGTAGCGCATTTTACACAATTAAGTAATGAAAAACACGCAAAAAAAAGCGAGATAATATCTCGCTTTTTCAATATTTAATTAGTCGTTAGCACGTGCTTCTAACATTGCAACAGCAGGTAATTTTTTACCTTCAACAAACTCAAGGAATGCACCGCCACCAGTAGAGATGTAAGAAACATCTGCAGCGATATTGAATTTGTCGATTGCCGCTAATGTATCACCGCCACCTGCAACAGAGAAGGCTTCAGATTCAGCAATTGCTTTAGAAATACCCGCAGTACCTGCTTCAAAGTTTTTGAATTCGAATACACCAACAGGGCCATTCCAAAGTACTGTTTTAGCATTTTTAATGATATCAGCAAGTACCGCTGTGCTATCTGGACCTAGATCGAAGATCATGTCATCGTCTTGAACGTCTGCAACATTTTTGATTTCTGCTTCTGCATTTTCATCAAACGCTTTTGCACATGCAACGTCAGTCGCAACTGGAATAGCACATTCATTCATTAATTTTTTAGCCGTTTCAACTAAATCTGCTTCATATAATGATTTACCAACATTATGACCTTCAGCTGCGATAAATGTATTAGCAATACCACCACCAACAACCAGTTGGTCTGCCACTTTAGAAAGAGACTCAAGTACAGTTAATTTAGTAGAAACTTTAGAACCACCAACGATTGCAACTAATGGGCGTGCTGGGTTATCCATTGCTTTACCTAGTGCTTCAAGTTCAGCAGCTAGTAGTGGACCCGCACATGCGATTGGAGCATAAACACCAGCACCATTTGTAGAAGATTGTGCACGGTGAGCAGTACCAAATGCGTCCATTACGTAAACATCACATAATGCAGCAAGTTGTTTAGATAATGTTTCGTCGTTTTTCTTTTCACCTTTATTAAAGCGAACGTTTTCAAGTACAACAACTTCGCCTTCATTGATTTCAAGGCCATTTAAGTAATCAGTTGCAAGACGTACAGGTACATCAAGTGCTTCATTTAAGTAATCAACAACAGGTTGTAGAGAGAAAGCAGCATTTTCTTCAGCAGAAGCGCCTTCAGTTGGACGACCTAGGTGAGAAGTAATCATCAATTTAGCGCCTTTTTCTAACGCTAGTTTGATTGTAGGAATAGAAGCACGGATACGTGCATCTGAAGTTACTTTTCCATCTTTAATAGGAACGTTAAGATCTTGACGGATAAATACGCGTTTGCCGGCTAAATCTAGATCAACCATTTTTTTTACTGACATGATGTGTCCTCATATTTTAATTTAAAAACTTGTATATTTTTGAATTTATTACTTGAGCATTTAAGCTTAACTATCACGCTGACTTATTTACGTACACACTTTCTGTTGCACTTAATTCTATGGGCAGCATTATAGACGAAAAAGTTTCTCACTTCGATCATAATGGTGGGTAATTTACCTTTTTCCAAGGGGGGATAGGCTTGATTTATATCATTTTCTATCTATATTTTTATAAATGATTGAAAAAGAAACAATAAAAATAAAAATAAAAGAAAAAAGTTTTGTCTCATGTTAATACAGAAATCCAACAGCAGTCACAGAATAAGAAATTAATAACACACATCTATAGGAAAAGAAATTACAGACACTCTAAATAGTGTTTCAGCATGAAGAAAATGCAGATAAACTGACAAGGTACGACAAAATAGCGACTATCATTTATATTTAATTTATTATATTTCACACATTTTATAATATTTACCGATTACGATTTAACAAACAACAAATTAAAGCAACCAAATACTTGTAATGACGAGGCAAATCTAATGGGCATATACCTCGCATGGCAAAAATACAGATAAAACAAATAAATAAAGGTAATAGAGCATTGTGAAAAAATTCAAAAAAGATATTTGGCTCTTATTTTATTTTATTGTTTTTGTACTAAGCGTGGTATTTGGTAGTACCCTCAATCAAAAATATGCCACCGTACTAAATGAAACTAAAACAGAACAAATTTATCTGATTAACCAATACCAACAGACCCTTAATGCATTATTCAATGAACATGAAACATTAGATGTGCTGATTGGCAAAGAATACCTACAAAATAAGAAGTTAAATTTAAATACCTTTAAAACGGTACTCAAAATCAATCCTATGCTGATTGATATTTGGATCTTTTCCCCGCAGGGACAGTTGGAATTTTCAACACTCGCAAACATCAACTTTGAAAATTTAAAATCCGATACAAATACAAAACAATGGTTTGAACAAGTCATGACAACCAATCGCATCGTCATCGGTCGTGCATACGTACAAAAAAGTTTAGAAAAATGGATTTTACCAATTAGCAAAAAAGTTACTAATCAACAGGGAGAAACTGTCGCAGTCATTTCTACGGGAATCAATTTTGACAATTTATATCAAAAATTAAACGATATTAATACATCAGAAAATATCATTAACGTCACACTTAATAATGGCTTGTATCCCATTCTACAAACTCAGTCGCCACCTTCAAAAAATAATCCGTATTATAATTTACCACTTACTGAAGATAAATTATTCCAACATGAAATGACCATGTTAAAGGCGCAACTTGAAGCTAATAAAAAGACCTTTAATGAGGAGCCTTTTATTCAAGGTACACGTAACTTATCGTCTACAACCTGGCTGTATACCATTAGTTACAATAGTCATTATCAGCTTTGGGTGTCAGCAAAAATACCCTATACAACGGCCTTATCGCCATTCAAAAATTATGTCATCTATTCAAGCTTGATTTTTTTATTAATCATCATCTCTATTTACCTCTTTTTCCGGTGGATAAATAATGTTGAAAAATCGAAAATAAATGCACTAACTCATCAAACTGAACATGATTCATTAACGGGATTACCGAACCACCTGCTTCTCAAAAAATATTTTCATGAGCAACAAAAAAATACCGAAACACCATTGGTCTTGTTATATATAGATTTAGATAACTTTAAGAATATTAATGATACTTTTGGGCATAGTTACGGTGATAAAATTCTTATCGAAGTAGCAGAGCGTTTAAAAAATAATATTGCGATAAGTACTGGTATCGCAACACGTTATAGTGGCGATGAATTTATCATCTTAATTCAAAATAATAATAAAGACTTAATTGAAGAATATTCACAATACTTACTAAAAATAATTAGTTTGCCCTACTACATCGCAAACAATATATTTCAAATTACTTGTTCCATTGGTATTGCACGTTTTCCCTATGATGCAAAAGATATTGAAAATTTATTAAGTTATGCAGACAACAGCATGTTTATCGCAAAACAAGGTAAAAATAATTACCATTTTTATTCGAAAGAAAAACATGATCAATTAATGTATAACACCGAAATTGAACAAGAATTACATAGTGCCATTGCAAATAATGAAATTAGTCTTGTCTATCAACCTCAACTAGACAATCAACAACGTTTATTTGGTGTAGAAGCATTAGTCCGTTGGAACAATAAAAAACTTGGCTTTGTCCCGCCCGATAGGTTTATAAAAATTGCTGAAAATTCAGGACTAATGCCTGAATTAGGCTTATATATCATGCATAAAGCCATGCTCGAAATTTCAGCGCTAAAAACAACACAAAAGTTAGACTTTAAACTATCTATTAATGTATCCGTAAAACAATTTATGCAAAGTAGTTTTATGAAAAAATTACTGCAGGCTTGTATTTACCACGCAATAGATAAAAATTCGATTACCATTGAAATCACCGAAAATTTATTCATTGAAAACCTCGCTCAATTACTACCTATCTTTAATCAAATGAAAGAGCACGGAATACAATTATCCTTAGATGATTTTGGTACCGGTTATTCATCCTTAAGTATGCTTAAAAAAGTCCCCTTTGATGAGTTAAAAATTGATAAAAGTTTCGTCGACCATATTACCGAACAACAAACAGAAAAAGAGATGTTAAAAAGCATCATATCAATGGGTAAAAACTTAGGTATGTCGGTATTAGCCGAAGGAGTTGAAACTATCGAACAGGTTAATATTTTACAAGAAGCAAATTGCGACCTGTATCAAGGCTACTATTATGCTAAGCCATTATCGATTGATGATCTCACCGCCTTTGCCATAAAACATCACGCAACTAAAGCGGACTAACCTTCCCAAGTTTAATAAACTCATTAATATAAGGCACCGCTTTATCTTCTGTTTTGATACAGGCATAAAGCGTACTGAAAACACCTTTTTCACCTAAACGTAAACGCTTAACTTTATATTGCTCACTGTAACTATCCGCTAACCACTGTGGGAGCACACAAACGCCTCGTTGATGCTCTACCATCTGTAACATAATGGCTAAAGACTCTATTTGCTTATGTGATTTTAGTTGTGCTTTTTCTGGCCATAAAAAACTTCTAAAAACTTCTAGGCGTTGTTGTTCAACAGGGAAAGTAAACAACACTTCTTTTTCAAGTTGTTTGGCCGTTATTTTATCTTGTGCTGCCAGGCTATGTTTTTCTGAAATCAATAAAACCAATTCATAGTCGAACAATGAGATATGTTGTAATAACCCATGCTCACTAATATCCGGTGTAATAAGCAAATCAACATGATGATTTAACAGCCCTTCTCGTCCTGAAAATTGGAACTGACGAATAATATCAATATCAATATTGGGGGCCAGTTGTAAAAAATCTCCGACCACTTGAGTTAACCATTCATGGCAAGGGTAACATTCAACACCAATACGCAACACGCCCTGCAATCCTTCTCCGAACGCTTTTAAGGATTGCTCCGTTTGATTTAACAAAGGCACCACTTGGAGTGCAGCTTGCAATAACAATTCGCCTGCGGGTGTTAATCGTAATCGTCGTCCGCAACGTTGCCATAATTTCACATTTAACTTTTTCTCAAGATAACGTATCTGGTGAGATAAGGCTGATTGAGTAAGGCACAACGCATCTGCTGCTTGGGTTAAGGTTCCCTTTTCCTGTAATGCAATCATGATTTTAAGATGTGCTGATTCAATCATTATGAAAAATCCTCATAGATTTGCGCAAATTCATCATTATTCTTCATGTTAGATTGTAAATACAATGTCCATCGACTTCAATAACAAAGATGAGAAACAACACATGACACAATTACACCACTTAGGATTTCCACGCATTGGCGACAAACGCCAGTTAAAATTTGCCCAAGAAAAATTCTGGGCAGGTGAAATGACAGAACAACAATTACAAACGACAGCAAGTGAATTACGTCGACATAATTGGTTAGACCAACAAAAACTTTCATTGAATTTGCATACCGCAGGTGACTTTTCTCTGTATGATCAAGTGCTTGATACCAGCTTCTTAGTCGGCAATATTCCAGAACGTGCAAAACAAAGTGAAGATGACAATTCCCTAGATAACTATTTCCGAGTTGCACGTGGCCGCTCCCAAGTACAAAGTTGTTGCTCTGCTGTACATAACCATAGTGGCGAAACACAAGCCGGTGAAATGACCAAATGGTTCAATACCAACTACCATTACATCGTGCCTGAATTTGATAGCAACACGACTTTTTCCTTGCACCCTGAAAATTTAATTAAACAAATTGAAGAATTACAATCGATCAACGTGAATGTTAAACCGGTTATTATTGGCCCAGTGACATACCTATGGCTCGGTAAAGAAAAGGATGACAGCAATAAATTAGATTTATTACCCGCTCTACTTGTGGTTTATACAAAACTGCTTACCCTACTCAAAGAAAAAGGTATTGAATGGGTACAAATTGATGAACCTATCCTTGTATTAGAAATCGATGAACCATGGCAAAAAGCGTTACAAACGGCCTATCAAGCACTACAACCGATTGATATAAAATTATTATTAACCACCTACTTTGGTGAGCTAAAAAATAATTTACAACTTGCCTGTGAATTGCCCGTTGCAGGTTTACATCTTGACGCAATCAAAGCACAGCATGAAATCGCACCAGCTATCAACTTCCTAAACAAAGATAAAGTATTATCATTAGGGGTGATTAGCGGTACTAATATCTGGAAAACAGATCTTAACGAAACGTTATCTTGGTTAACGCCGATTCATCAACAATTACAAAATCGCCTTTGGATTGCCCCCACATCGTCCCTATTACATGTTCCCGTTGATTTAGAAAGTGAACAAAAACTGGATCATGAAATTAAATCTTGGCTCGCTTTCGCAACTCAAAAACTACAAGAATTAAGTCTACTAGGGATCGCTTTAAATCAAGGTATTGAGGTAATCAGCGACGTATTAAACGACAACCGTATTGCGCTTCAAAATCGACATAACAGTCTTCGCGTAAACAATCCTTCTGTTCAAACCCGCGTTGAACAAATCACCCCGGGTCTAGGCCAACGTAAAAAACCGTACCGCGAACGAGCTGCCATTCAGCACCAATATTTAAACTTACCGAGTTACCCAACCACCACGATAGGTTCATTTCCACAAACTAGCGATATTCGTGAAACACGCAAAGCAAAACGTTTGGGTCAAATCACCGAGGCACAATACAAAGAAAGCATGCAAAATTCGATTGCTCAATGTATTGAAGAACAAAAAAACATTGGCCTTGATGTATTAGTTCATGGCGAAGCAGAACGTAATGACATGGTTGAATATTTTGGAGAATTACTCGATGGCTTTGCCTTCACTCAATTTGGTTGGGTGCAGTCCTACGGCTCTCGTTGTGTCAAACCCCCTGTACTATTTGGGGATGTCTCTCGACCACAACCAATGACCGTTGAATGGGCACAATATGCACAATCATTAACGGACAAAAAAGTAAAAGGGATGCTAACCGGTCCGGTGACTATTTTAAATTGGTCATTTGTACGTGATGATTTACCCCTTCAAACCATTTGTAATCAAATTGCGCTAGCGATCCGAGATGAAGTTTTAGATCTTGAGAAAGCGGGGATTGATATTATCCAAATTGACGAAGCAGCCCTACGTGAAAAATTACCGCTGCATCGTTCAAAATGGAAAGAGTACCTCGACTGGGCAATTCAAGCTTTCCGAATTACCGCCAATGGTGTGAATGATAAAACCCAGATCCACACTCATATGTGCTACTCGGAATTTAATGACATCATCGCATCAATCGCAGATATGGATGCCGATGTGATTACCATTGAGACTTCTCGTTCAGATATGGAACTACTTGATGTGTTTGAAGAATTTAATTATCCCAATGCAATTGGACCAGGAGTTTATGATATTCATTCACCAAATATTCCAACCAGCACAGAAATGATCACCTTAATGGAAAAAGCAGCCCTACGAATTTCAACTGAACAGTTGTGGGTTAACCCCGATTGTGGACTTAAAACAAGACAATGGCAGGAAGTCCGTCCCGCTTTGACAAACATGGTAGAAGCGGCAAAACAATTACGTGCCAGTTAATGATGCCAATGGTATTAACAGCTTAAAACAAAAAGGAGCGATCATCTCGCTCCTTTTTTATATACCCGTTACCATTCAAGATGCAGAAATAAGCAATCTAGAGTGAGGCTTTCACACTGACTAACTCTTCAAGTGGCCAACGTGGTTTTGCGCCAATACTTAAATCTTGAAAATGCCCTGCTTTCAAGCGTTGCATTCCCGCATAAGCGATCATCGCGCCATTGTCAGTACAAAACTCATTACGTGGATAAAACACTTCACCACCCAATGATTTCATCAATCGAGCTAACTGCTCACGTAACGATTTATTCGCACTCACACCACCCGCAACCACTAAGCGCTTCATCCCCGTTTGTTTTAATGCACGTTTACATTTAATTGCAACCGTATCGATCACCGCATCTTGAAATGCTAAGGCGATATCTGCTTGGGTTTGCGGATCATTCCCTTCCTGTTGAATCGTAATCGCAGCCGATGTTTTTAACCCACTGAAGCTAAAGTCTAACCCCGGTTTATTAGTCATCGGTCTTGGGAACACAAAACGCCCGGGGACACCATCCTCAGCCATTTTAGATAAACGTGGTCCACCAGGATAATCAAGCCCTAACAATTTAGCCGTCTTATCGAAAGCTTCCCCTGCCGCATCGTCAATACTCTCTCCTAGTACCTTGTATTCGCCAATATCATCAACCTGTACCATCAAGGTATGACCACCGGAAACCAATAAGGCTAAAAAAGGAAACTCAGGTTGATTTTCTTCAAGCATCGGAGCCAATAAATGCCCTTCCATATGATGAACAGCAATTGCAGGTTTATCCCAAGCTAATGCTAAGCTGCGACCAATACAGGCGCCCACTAATAACGCACCAACTAATCCCGGTCCTGCTGTAAATGCAATACCATCAATATCATCTTTGCTGCAATTTGCTTCAGCCATCGCTTCTTTAATTAAAGGGATTGTCTTTCGTACATGATCGCGTGAAGCAAGTTCAGGTACCACACCACCATAATCGGCATGCAAAGCAACCTGACTGTATAATTGATGCGATAACAGCCCTAATTGATCATCGTAAATAGCGATGCCAGTTTCATCACATGAAGTTTCAATGCCTAAAATACGCATATGACAAATGTTCCTATATCGAGAGTAAATAAAAATAATTGGCGCCAGTTTAACGTAAAATGAATATTAACAGGGTATTTTTTCGTAAAGATCCTATGAAACCTTTACTAACAACACCCTCGAACAAAGATCTTGTAGATCTTTTAATATATTTCACGATATTTAATACACAAATCCTTTACTTTTCCCCCTAAATAGGATTAAAATCTCGCACCATTTTAAATGAACTGGTCACTTGATGACCGTAACCAATAAAGGTAATAGGCACATGCCAGTAATTAAACTTCGTGAAAACGAACCATTTGACGTTGCACTTCGTCGTTTTAAACGCTCTTGTGAAAAAGCAGGAATCTTAGCAGAAACTCGTAAACGTGAGTACTTTGAGAAACCAACTACAGTACGTAAACGTGCTAAAGCAGCAGCAGTTAAACGTCACCTGAAAAAACTTTCTCGTGAAAATGCACGTCGAGTTCGCCTTTACTAATTACTAGAAAAGGGTCTTAGAAATGTCATTAAAAGCAAGATTAAAAGAACAACAAATACTCGCAATGCGTGCGAAGGATAAATCTCGTTTAGGGACTATCCGTATGTTGTTGGCAGCAATAAAACAAATTGAAATTGATGATCGCGTTGAACTCAATGATGACCAAGTTACGGCTGTGGTTATCAAAGCAGTTAAACAACGAAAGGATTCTATTTCTCAATTTGAAAAAGCGAATCGAATCGATCTTGCAGACACGGAAAAGGCAGAACTTGCGATATTGCAAGAGTTTCTCCCACAACCACTAACCTCAGATGAAGTGAAAACTTTAATCGAACAAGCCGTCAGCACTTCGGGTGCTAGCAGCATGCAAGATATGGGGAAAGTGATGGGATTACTCAAAAAAGATATTCAAGGTCGAGCAGATATGGGAGAAGTGAGTGCGCTTGTAAGAGCCGCTTTAGCTTAAACCAATCTCTCGTAAGCAATACAGCCCCATACTTATCCGTAAGTCTGGGGCTTTTTTGTATACTGAACTAATTAAAATAAACACAGTCATATCAATCTAAGTAAATATCTATCATCACAAAATTAACCACTGATCTCCCTTTAATTTAAAATTGAGATAAATGAGTTATTTACTTAAATGGGTATTGCTTTAAGCATTCATACCAATCGGAATAATTAACTGATCTATTTTACTGGTAGTTTATTTCTTTGTTGAAACGTCGTAAATGAGACACAATTTACATCAACTTTCACCTCGAACTAAATCATATTTACTGAACAAAATTTAGATCATATATTTAATACAATTGGTATAATGTATCAATTTGCCACCAGAAAGTGGACAAGATCAAGGTATTAAGAAAATGGCAGGACGTATTTCAAAAAACTTTATCGATGACTTAATCGCACGTACTGATATTGTTGATATTATTGATAGCCGTTTAAAACTCAAAAAACAAGGCACTAATTACCGCGCTTCCTGCCCATTTCATAATGGTAATAACAAAACATCATTTTCAGTTAGTGGTAACAATCAGTTCTACCATTGCTTCAACTGTGGGGCCAGTGGTAATGTCGTTACATTTATCATGGAATACGATGGCGTTGAGTTTGTCGATGCCATTGAAACATTAGCTGAACTGCAATCTATTGATATAGAGTACGAAGAAACCGGCACCGGAAACACACCAGCTAAACCCTACGTCGACCGAAAAGATCTTTATCAATTAATGGCTGATATCACCGTTTTTTATCAGCAACAGTTACGTCAGCATCCTAAAAGTCAGGACGTTATTAGCTACCTTAAAAATCGTGGTTTATCAGGTCAAACGGCTAAATATTTTAAAATTGGCTATGCCCCCGATGGCTGGGACGAAGTTCGTAAACGTTTTGCACTTTCCAAAGAACGTGAACAACAATTGATTGACGCCGGTATGTTAATCGCCAAAGACAAAGGCGGTAGCTACGATCGGTTCCGTGATCGTTTAATGTTTCCTATCCATGATCGACGTGGACGTGTTATCGGCTTTGGTGGCCGCGTATTAGATAATGAAGAACCTAAATACCTTAACTCACCAGAAACACCTATTTTCCATAAAGGAAAAGAACTCTATGGCTTATATCAGGTAAAACAAGCCCACAAAGATATACAACGCATTTTAGTTGTTGAAGGCTATATGGATGTTGTTGCACTAGGGCAATTTGGCATTGATTACGCCGTCGCATCACTCGGTACCAGCACAACTCCGGATCATATTAATATACTTTTCCGTCAGACCAGCGAAGTTGTTTGCTGTTTCGATGGGGATAAAGCCGGTCGTGAAGCCGCTTGGCGTGCATTAGAAAATGCCCTTCCCTATATACAAGACGGTCGCACATTGCGCTTTATGTTCCTTGCCGATGGCGAAGATCCCGATAGTTTTATACAAAAAGAAGGCAAACAAGCCTTTGAAGCCTTGATCGAGCAAGCACTACCGCTTTCGGAGTTTCTATTTCAACACCTATTGACCCAAGTGGATATGGGTAACCGCGACAGCAAAGCTAAACTTGCACAGCTTGCAATTCCATTAATCAGCAAAATGCCTGAAAGCGTCTTTAGGCAAATGATGAAAGAACGACTTATCGTACTACTAGGCGTGGATGAAGATGGATTAAAAAAACTATTACCTGATCCGCAAAAAACAAACAATAACGAGAAAAAGCAAAAAGCAACACCTATGCGATTAGCTATTTCAATCCTATTGCAGCATCCTAACGTAGCCTATGGCATTCCAGAATTCCCAGAATTCAAAGAAATGAAATTGCCAGGATTGAGTTTATTAAATTCATTACTTGATATTTGCAGAATAAGCCCCACTATTACTACAGGTCAATTACTTGAGCATTGGCGCGAAAAGCCAGAATACAAGCAACTCAATAAATTAGCCATATGGCAAAATAATATTGCTGATAACAAATATGAAGATTATTTTTTTGACACACTCGAAAGTTTCTTAAATATGCATATCAACAATAAAATTGAACAGTTAAAACAAAAAGAGCGGTCAGGGATAGGATTAACTAACGAAGAAAGAAAACAACTGATCTCACTACTTATTGAACAAAAACAAAATTAATGTAACTGGAAAAATTTTCATTTTCAGTGTATAATCCAGCGCTCGAATTTTTTTTTCAACAACATTTATAATTCGCAATCTATTTTGGACGGTATCTATGGCTCAAACACCTCAATCACAGCTCAAAGAGCTCATTATCAAGGGTAAAGAAAAAGGCTTTTTAACCTACTCAGAAGTCAACGACCATCTGCCTCAGGATATTGTTGAGTCAGAGCAAGTTGAAGATATCATTCAAATGATTAACGACATGGGTATCCGTGTTGTAGAAACTGCGCCAGACGCTGATGAATTATTATTGGCTGGTAATGAAACCCCGGATGAAGATGCAGTTGAAGCCGCAGCACAGGTATTAGCAACCGTTGAATCCGAAATTGGTCGTACGACTGATCCTGTTCGTATGTACATGCGAGAAATGGGGACAGTTGAACTGCTAACACGTGAAGGCGAAATAGTTATCGCTAAACGTATCGAAGAAGGTATCAAAGAAGTTCAGAACTCAGTTTCTGAATACCCTGCGACAATTACTGGCTTACTTGATAACTGGGATAGCTACGAAGCTGAAGAAATGAAACTTACTGATTTAATCAGTGGCTTTGTCGATCCTAACGATGAAATAACTCAAGCAGTGAGCGCTACACACATCGGTTCAGAATTAACACCTGCACAATTAAAAGATGCAGATAGTTCAGATGACGACGATGAAGATGAAAGCGATGATGAGGATGAAGACGAAGAACAAAAAGGTCCTTGTCCTGAAGAAGCAAAAGAAAAATTTACCGAATTACGCAAATTAAATAAAGTTGTTGAAGATTCAATTGAAAAAAATGGCCGTGGTCATGCTAAAACACGCAAAGCCATTGCAGAACAAGCTGAATTCTTCCAACAGTTCAAACTGATCCCTAAACAATTTGACCGTATGGTAACGTCTATACGTGAATCAATGAATGCCGTACGCGTTCAAGAGCGTTTAGCGTTAAAAATCTGTGTTGAACAAAACAAAATGCCTAAGAAAGCATTTATTGCCCTTTTCAAAGGCAATGAAACTAACCGAGCATGGTTAGATGCCATCCTAGCAAGTGATACCGACTACTCAAAACGTATCGAGATGTTTACTGAAGATCTTGAACGTTGTATTCGAAAAATGGCAGCCGTTGAAGAACTAAGTGCCCTCACTATTTCAAATCTAAAAGAAATTTCGCGCAATATGAGCATCGGCGAAGCAAAAGCACGTCGCGCGAAAAAAGAAATGGTAGAAGCAAACTTACGTCTAGTTATCTCGATTGCTAAAAAATACACCAACCGTGGATTACAATTCTTAGATTTAATTCAAGAAGGTAACATCGGTCTAATGAAAGCCGTTGATAAATTTGAATATCGTCGTGGTTACAAATTCTCAACTTACGCAACGTGGTGGATCCGTCAGGCAATCACACGTTCAATCGCTGACCAAGCACGTACAATTCGTATTCCAGTGCATATGATTGAAACGATTAATAAACTTAACCGTATCTCTCGTCAAATGTTACAGGAAATGGGTCGTGAACCTCAGCCAGAAGAACTTGCTGAGCGAATGATGATGCCGGAAGATAAAATCCGTAAAGTATTGAAAATAGCGAAAGAACCTATTTCAATGGAAACCCCAATTGGTGATGATGAAGATTCACATCTAGGTGATTTCATTGAAGATACCACTATTTCACTACCCGTTGATTGTGCGACAAGTGACAGCCTTAAAAATGCAACAAACGATGTATTAGAAGGCTTAACTGCACGTGAAGCGAAAGTACTACGCATGCGTTTCGGTATCGATATGAACACCGATCACACACTTGAAGAAGTGGGCAAACAATTCGATGTAACGCGTGAACGTATTCGTCAAATTGAAGCCAAAGCACTGCGTAAACTACGTCACCCAAGCCGCAGTGAACAACTACGTAGCTTCCTAGACGAATAAGTATTATTGCTTAACAATGAAAAACTAAATCCTGCTTCGGCGGGATTTTTTATGCCTAAAACAATTCGCTCTGTAACTCATAAAAGCCGTAACGATACAATTAAGTAAAGGCATACCATAAATTACGTCAACCAAATCGCAGTAAACAACTACGCAGCTTCCTAGACAAATAAGTAATATTTGCTACTAAATTCTGCCTCGTCGGGATTTTTTAAGCCTAAAATTAATACCTAACTATCAATATATGCAATTCCAGTCAAAACAATGCTGAATTAATAGGCAAACACACCACATTGACTAGACAGGGAAATTTGAAGCTTATATAATCGCTCCACAAATTCGGCCCTTAGCCTAGCCTGATAATAGATGGTTAGAGTAAGCTCGAAAGAAATACAAAATTTGGCCCCTTAGCCTAGCCTGATAATAGATGGTTAGAGCAAGCTCGGCAGAAATACAAAATTTGGCCCCTTAGCTCAGTTGGTTAGAGCACACGACTCATAATCGTTAGGTCCCCAGTTCAAGTCTGGGAGGGGCCACCACTTTTTCTTCCAGTAACGTCCACAGAAGTCCACCAATCCAGTAATATCAACGCTTAAGCAGTAGTTCGGTGTCTCTATAATTCGAGCAAGTATTGCAACAACCACGTTTTAATGTACCAACGGCAAATTATCTTATTTTTTGGTGGTACATTATGGCAAAAACAGTAACTCCTTTAAATAATACTCAAGTAAAACAAGCTAAGCCTAAAGAAAAAGAATACACATTATCTGATGGTGACGGATTACAACTGCAAGTAAGGACAAATGGCTCTCAACTATGGGCTTTGAAGGACAGCTTGTTTCATACGGTTTAAGAGCACTAACAAGCACTACGTTATTAATGAAGAAGGCTTTGATACAGATGTTATTAAAACTGCATTAGCACACGTTGATAAAAATGAAATTAGAAGAGCTTACAAATCGCTCGCTAAAAATTTCAACTAAATTGCTTAAGTAGTTAGATAAGCAAATAAAAATAAAGGAAGCTATCACCTCGTTGAGATTTCCATGCAGAAAGAACAGTCAACTGATAACTGGGAGTTGTTGTATATCACTGACTTTGCTTTCTACGGATCCCTCTATCCGGAATTAAGTTCTGGATTAAATTTCAGTTTGTAGCCGCTTTTCATGATTGGTTGTGTAAACAAGCCGTTATCTGCTCCAGAAGTGACTCCAATATTTGTCCAGCGTTAAATATACATTTTTAAATAGCAGCGGCTATTATGAAATTAAAGGTAACATTGTTATCATTAATTTTATCGAGAAAGATTGGCCAGACATATACCTGAATAAGCACTCTATGATGATACAAAATAAAATAAAATTGACCGTACTGCTATTTATGACGACGGCTAGTCTTTGGGGCTGTGGTAGCGAATCGAGTGAGTCGACCTCTACTACTGAAGCTTCTACATATAGCCAATATAACGCCAATTGGTTAGCTGGCTCTTGGGGTGTGACCCAGAGAGTAGATGGCGGTTATAAATTAGATGCCTCTGCAGATAATTCCGATTGGGTAGCGGGTGCAAATGAGATTGTTGCAAACATCCCCTCAGTTGGGCATGTGATCACTTCTTTCACCCACCCAGCCCATGCTTACCTGTTTACCTTGCGAGATAACAACAATGTTGACGTTGCTGCGATTCATCCCGATATGGTGCCAACACTTGCAAATGAACAAATAATTTTTGATGTTATTGATATCTACCGAGAGGCCGGTATCAAGGTCATTCTGTACTTAAATGCAGCAGGCCCTTCAATGGCCTCTGAACGTGGTGACTCAGAGATTCAAGAAGCATGGGAAACCTACTATAACTCAGAATGGGATGGTGACGAAGGAGCTGCTTGGCGTAATTTAGTATTAGGCTATGCAGAGCGTTTTGATGGATTAGTCGATGGTTATTGGTTAGACAATGTCAGTAAATTACCCGGAGATTTATCAGATTTTATTGCCATGCTACGCAGTGTCGATTCAACACTGGCAATTGCCGTTAATAAGAATAAAACATATTTTACCGATGACGATGGTAATTACCTTTATGTTGATACCGATGGGCTAGATGATGACGATGAAACTGATTATAAAATAGTAAAACATGCTGTAAATAATGAATATACGGACTTCACCAGTGGTCATGTCACCCCCTTAGGTCAGGGCGCCCCACCTAATTCTTGGGCTTATGAGGAGTATACGATTCCAGATATGGTGGCAACGCCCTGGGATACTTATGACAGTAGTAGCTATGCTCTTAAACATGCATGGTTTCCAATTAGAGACTCATGGAGCGGTTCAAGCGCGGACCTTGTTTTTGAGGTAGAGCAAGCCTATCGTTTTACCCGCACTATTACTGATGCTGGCGCGGCGATCACTTGGTCTACAACTCAAAAAAGGGGTTACATGCCAACAGATGAAATGGAAATAATGGTGGAAATTAACGATAGAATGACCCAGAGCCCGAAAGAAGATTATGTAGAATATGAAAGACCTGAAGGCGCTTACTTGGTTGGTGAAACCCCATAAGACTTTCTAAAAAAATTGAAAGAGTTGGACAGCCATTGACTTTTATCTAATGCATACAATAGACACGATGGATAACACCGACAGACAACTTCTCACTCTTTTTAGAAAAAATGCACGCATGCCCGTGGTCAACCTGGCAAAAGAACTAAAGGTATCTTCTGCGACAGTACAAAACTGAATTAATAAACTTGAGCGAAAAGGGATAATTCTCGGTTACACACTCAAGCTCAAGCAAGAGGCTGAAAAAGAGGTTGTTAAGGTAATGATGAGTATATTAGTTGAGGCTAAGGATGAAGAACATGTGTTGCATGATCTACAGGCCTTTCCAGAGATACTCTCGGTTTATCATACCAATGGTCATTGGGATCTTATTGCGGAGATACAGGCGGAAAACCTATCATTGCTTGGGGCACTACTGGGGAAAATTCGCTCGGTGGAAGGGATTGTTCAGACAGAGGCAAATCTTCTGCTTGGTTTGGCATTTTAACTAGCGGTAATAAAAATGATTATATAACATTTTATTCCCTGAGCCGCTTGGGTTTACATTAAGCATCTAACTTTGTTTGTAATTTCTTTTTAACACTCGGTGGGGCCATATAAGCCCCTAATATTAATTGTCTGTTCCTTTAATTATTATCTTACATATACCCGTTACCAATCAAGATGCGTTTATCAGTCACTAGCTCGGATACCAAGGCAAGGCGTAACATGATGACCTTTCGAGCGATTAACTGCGTTAATCCTCTATCGGTAGATGTAAAAACAAGACTTTACATCTTTAATGGCTAGCCCTTATCGAATGTTATAACGCAGTATTGCCATGGTTTATAAGAAACGAGCTAGTGACCCGCAGGGCAAGACGAGAGGCAAACATCTTCGTTGTTATAAAGTCTCGATTTAACCCGTTAGATCTTCACCTTTATGCCTAGAATCTGCTCACCTCTCGTCTTGCTGATTTCTGCATCTTGAATGGTAACGGGTATATAATGCAATCAATACTGGAGCTATATTGGACGATATAAAAAAATTAAATATCTGGAGAGCATTATCAGAGCTGTTTCTAGATACAGAGATTGATAATGTAACTTATCATTATATCCTTCGAACTTTATCGGAAAACAACTGTTCTTTAGTCGAAGCAGAAAAAATACTTTGGCGTGAAGTTTGTCCTGTCCTTAAAATCAATCTTAATTGTATTACTGGCGTTTGGGATGGATGGCCTGATTCATGGTTATTAGAAAATTTATCAAACTCAGATAAAACAAATGCTCCCCATGCTAAACCTATTATTGTTAAGCAAATACAACAACATTGGACAATTATCTCGGAACTATCATCGAGAAGATAAGATGTTATGGTAAAATACGCTTAATCCCAGTGACATGGTTAGCGATTAAATTAATTATATAAAAAGGAAGCGTATGAATTGTACAAGTTGTCATAATGGCGAGTTAAAGCCAACATTTTTAGAAGGTGAGTTTAGAGCACATTATTGCACCTCCTGTGGCGGAAACTGGATCTTAATCGAAGACTATGTTGCATGGAAAGAAAGAAATCCTAATTATGTTTTTTCTGAAAATATTAGCTTTGAAGAACTTGAAGTTTCCGATACTAAAAAAGCATTAATCTGCCCATCTTCAGGCATCATAATGCGTAAATTTAGAATTTCAGCAACCAATGAACATCGTATTGATTATAGTACGAAAGTAGGTGGTGTTTGGCTTGATAAAGGTGAATGGGAACTATTAAAAAATGAAGGCTTAGCCGGCTCATTAAATGCGATGCTCACCAATTTTTGGCAAGCGAAGATTAAACAAAATACAGCTACTAGCCATTTTTCTGATATCTATTTAGAAAAGTTTGGTGAAGAGAATTACCAGAAGGCAAAGGAGTTTCGTCAGTGGTTAAACAGCCAAGATCAAAAAGCTGATTTACGTGCTTACATACTGGCAGAAGATCCCTATTCAGCGGATAGATAAATTCAATTTCGATTAAAGTTGAGCAAGGACTTTAATGGCCAAGTATTGATACACTTGGCCTGATATTAAAAAACCGCTTGAAATAGCTGAAAATGAAAGAGCTCAACAGCTCCGCCTTTCTACCTATATAAATATTGAAGAAATCAGGAGCCTACATATCTCTGAGGTTTTTAATCAGCAAAACAAATACCGGTTTGTTTTGCTGATTGAACCGCTATATGATTTTTGGGAACAAATTTGGTTTTCCCTGCAACCTCAGCTAAAGGTACAGAAGTCACTTCTAATCCCTTTGCCGCAACTAATTGATTATACTCTCCACGATAAAGCAGCTCGGCGGCTTTTGCACCGAATTGTGTCGCTAAAACACGATCATACCCCGTTGGACTTCCTCCTCGTTGTAAATAACCGAGCACAGAGACTCTAGATTCATAATTGGAGATTGCATTTAATTCACGAGAAACGCGATAAGCTGCACTTATTTTCTCTTCTTTGCGTTTATTTTTAAGTTCTTTTTTGGTTAATTCTGCTTCTTCGGGTGTCTTTGCGCCCTCAGCCACGACAATAACACAAAATTGTGAATGGGAGTTTTTCATTCTGTTATCGATATGTGCTTTTAATTTTTGAATATCATAGGGCATTTCAGGCAGAATAATTGCGTCTGCACCGCCTGCAATCCCAGCATATAAGGCAAGCCACCCGGCTTTATTCCCCATAATTTCAGCTAAAATAACACGTTGGTGTGACGCTGCTGTTGTATGAAGTCGATCCACAGCATCTGTACAAAATTCTAACGCGGAATGAAATCCAAAAGTAATATCTGTACCAAAAATGTCGTTATCAATTGTTTTCGGTAAACCAATAACATTTAATCCTCTCTCGGTTAGCCAAAACCCTCTTTTATTCGTGCCACCACCACCTAAGACAACTAAACAATCAAGATTCCATTCGTGGTAATTGGCTATCATTTTTTGCACTTTTGCTTCGTCTTTAAAGGGCCGTTCTCTAGAGTTTCTTAAAAAAGAGCCCCCTTCATGAAGAATACCGGAGAAATCAGCATGCTCCATTAACCTTGCATTATTATTAACCAAGCCTTTATAACCATCAAAAAAACCGACTATTTCAATGCCATAATTATCTTGGGCTGCCTTTGCAAGCCCTCGTAAAGCCGCATTAAGCCCGGGAGCGTCGCCACCAGCAGTTAAGACTCCAATTCTTTTTGTAACTGACTCCATATATGGATCCTTTTCTTGTGTAATCATTAATCATGACGGTAATATCAAACAAAGTACATTTTGCATCGTCATAGGTCTATAAATAATCCAACTTTTAACGATCACCTATGCGTTAGTTAACAATTTTGTTTCTACCGCTATTTTTCGCTTGATACAATCGCTTGTCTGCCTGCTCAATCATCTCATCGGTTGAAGTAAAAGGATGTTCATCAACATTAATAACACCAAAACTCATTGTAATGTGCTGACGCTCAAAAACAGGGTGTGCCACAAAGTCTTTTTGGATTTGATTGAGTCGTTCGATAACCTGCTCTGATTCCATATTAATAAACACTAAAGCAAATTCTTCACCGCCATAACGCGCAACAATATCCTTCCCTAAACGGGTATGCTTTTGAAGACTCGCCGCGACAGACACTAATGCATTATCGCCAGCAGTATGCCCAAAGTTATCGTTAATACGTTTAAAGTGGTCAATATCAGCAATAACCAATGCCAGTTTATGGTCTTTGCCTTGAGCTGACTTGAATGCTTTATCGAAGACTAAGTTAAAGCCACGTCGGTTATATAATTGAGTCAGCTCATCGGTGAGTGAACTCTCCAGTAAACTCTCATTTTCATCCTGCAAATAGGACGTTCTCTCCGATACTTTTTGCTCAAGATGCTTCAATATATCCACAAGATTTTCAGCCATCGCATGCAACCCTTGACTGAGTGAACTAATTTCACTGATTCGACTCATAGGCTGAGGCAATAAAAGAATGCTTTCAATTTTTTTATCATTAGCCGCTTGATTAAGCCGTTGTATCGGTTTGCCAATATACCAAGCAATGGCTGAACCTATGATTCCAATACATGCAAATAAAGCTAACGTAATCAGAATTGTTGTTTGCGTGTATTTAGCTAACACTCCCTCATGGTAAGAAGAGGGAATAAGAATACCAATTAGCCATGTTTTTCCATATTTAAGTCTAGCCGACGTCACATGATACAAATAATTTTCACCTTCTATGCTAAGTTGATATGAACCTGCTTTTAAGTGCTGCCCCGCCATTTTAAATAACGCATTAGGATGATTCTGAAGGTTAGCTCGGGTATAGACCCCCTCTTTATTATCGTACAGTGCATATTCTCCTGACGTTGCAATAAGCGCCCCATTTTGCTCAGCTAAAAACACATAGGCGTTATCGACTAGTGCTAAGGATTTTAAATAATCATCCAACTCGATCAAAGCAACACTCGTCGCTGTCACGCCTAAGAAAACGCCTTGTTTATCATAAATAGGAACAGAAAGCCCAACCCCAAGCGTTGGCTGACCATAGTAGGGGTGAATATCACTCCAGGTTATTGTGGCCGCTTTTTTGGCATCTAAGTAAAAAGGTCTTCCCCTTGGGTCATAACTAAAAGTAGGAGCCGATTCTATTTTTGCTCCGATATGAGATGTAGGATCGTATTTAAATCCTTCCATCGTCAAAGGTGTATTAACAAAGTTTGCAGCTATCTCATGCTTGACTTTACCAATCGGATCGCGTGACGAGGCAATATAACGGCCATCAGTTGTCGCAATGGAAATAAATGTCATTTGCTCATAGGGTATTGCTTGTTCGTAAAAACGCGTAGCAATCGGCACTAAGTTATTAAGAGAATCTGGATTATATGAAAAGGCGTCACGATTAATCTCTAGAATATAGCTTAAGGGGGCAGTGATATCTCGTACTCTATCGTCTATACGATTTTCCACCTCTTTAATATATTGCTCGCCGACCTCTTTAGAAATATTAGAAATGGTTATGGTGGACACAAAATACATGACCACACCTGAAATACATGCAAGCAACACGAATGGGGTAATAATTAACCAACGTAGGGGAATAGATTTCACTTCTATATTTCTCTCTTTACTTAGGTCATTTCAATGCAATAAAACATCATCGAAATTATTTTAAAATTAAATATAACTTGGAAATCGATCTCTTTAAAAAAATCCACTAAGCGCAACAATATAATAGCCTTCTAATTAAAGATAATCATTGAATGCATTAATGCCCAATTTTTTTCAAATAAAATATTACGGTTGCGTCTTTTGTGCGCTCATCGCTTGTTCTAAAGAAGGAATTAAATCACGCTTAGACTCATGTAAATACAAATAAAACGGCATTGAAAATAATGGCTCATCTAGACAACGTTTAATATGAATCCCAGATAACTGAGCATATCGATGCATCACCATATGGTTATGAACCGTATAATCAGCCCGCCTACGGTTTAAAATTTGTAACACTTGTGGCATTGTATTTACTTCTGCATGACTCACGTCGGACAACGGGTAAACCAGTGTATCAAAAAAAATAACACCTCTGACACCGACAGGTTTCATCTGCTTTAAAGCCTGCACATCTCTTACACACTCCTGTCCTTCTAGTACCCAAATATAATAATCAAATTGCCCTAGAGGAACGTCGACTCTTACTAAGCTAGGGTTCAATGCTTCGATAAGACGATGGCGATAAAATTCACCGTCCAAAATGCCATTTGCAGCAAGCATCAGACTTCGTTTGGCGGGTAAATGAATATAGGAAATATCATAATTAATGATTTGTGCGGCTTTTTTAACGTACTCAGCGGCTTTTAACATAAGCGGATCATAAGCATCACTTCTGATACCAATATTCAAAGACTTACTATGCACGGGAATGCTGAATAAGTTTATGAAAAAAAGGATTAAGAAATAACGACGAAAATGCATTATTTAAATACCGCCTAAATGTGAAGTAACATGAACTAGTGTTACTTGAAGATAGCTTATAACTTCCTCTTTCGGCATGAAATTAGATATATTTAACCTTTATTTACCGTCTCCTTCATATTTTAATAACAAGAAATTAAAAAATTTTGGACGTGTGAAGACCAAAGGATAAAGATCCCCTCATATTTTAATGCTAAATTTCACGGATAACACAGGTGATTTCTTTGGCTTTATCCCAAATATATAAAAAACCACTAGTGATGGTCACTTCCACTTTATTATTAATAATTAAATAGCGATCGTGTGAGCGCGCAAATCGATTAAATTCAACTTTTCTTGTATCACACTTTTCAGCCTGCCACTGCGCATTACCACGACAACCCCGTTGAATAAAGCGTCCATTATCACCATCGCCATTTTCAATATATTTAATGGTAATCGGCTGATTGGGTAATAGACTGAAAAGTTGTTTATTACTTTCTTTTTTAGAAAAATATTTATCGTAGATAAGAATATCGTTGGCGTCTTGCAGCAGATTTTTTAAGTAATCTTTTAAGGTTTGACGATTTTCGGTGTGCATCCGTGTAATAGTATAATTACGGTTTATATTCGGTGTTTTGAGATTAAAATAAGGTGGAGCAACATCGCCTTGCGACTGGGTAAGAATTAATTTAAATAACGTTTTTTTGGATAATGCTTCTAGGGATAAATCCTTTTGATCTTCAACGGTTAATAACACTGGATAAAGGTCATCATAAATAACATCGGGTAACTTATGACTCTCTTTGCAACGTTGGACTTGCGCTGCATTGGTCAACACATTTAATTCGATATTTCCGATTAATAACTCATAAGCTCTTCTTTCCTTTGCACTTAAAGTGCATGAAAGCGATGCGCGTTTATAGATGCTATATAACTTATCAGAAAGAACAACTTTATAACCTCGGTTCATCCTTGTATTCCTATCGTAAACTCAATAACGCAAGTACGCTGGCATCGAAAAATCCCTTTGGAAAGCTTTGTCTATTTTCATGTTGATCGACAAAATGCCCATCAATATCCAATAGCAGGGTTTGAAATGGATCACTCGCAGAGCCCTTGTAATGAATAACAACATCATCACAATCAATATGCTCTTCACTAACTTCTAAGCGAATACGGTTAATTAAATGCTCACTGTGAGTTTCAACTACAAGTTGAATGCCTTTACTCGCCACAAAAGCAAGAAACTCCCCTAATCGTGATTGAGATTCGGGATGAAGTTGCACTTCCGGATTTTCAAGTAACACAATGTCACCTTTTCTCGCCATTAAACAGATAATTAACACCTTAGCGATATAACTTATCCCAGCACCAAGATTAAAGGGCGAAACATTACCTTCTATATCACCGACATTAAATTCCACTTTTACCTGCTCACCAACTTGTTCGGTCACTAATTCCGTTGCAGTGCCAGTGATCAAGGTCAACCATTGACTTAATTGGTACCCCATCATTGGTGAGTTATCAAACTTGACTAACTCATCAACCAAAATATTATTTTTAATTTTATGGAAATAAGAAAACAGATACTCACCAACAAATCCTACTTTACGTTGCGAAAGTGGAATAAGATCCTGTGCTCCCAACCGATTGGCATTAAGGTAAAGTAACTCAGGCTCATCACCTCTTGCTTCATAAATATAAGGCAGGCTCGACTCGACTTCGCTCCCCTCTAAGGTAATCGCTAAACAATGCGTCAGATCGTCACTGTCCGTCGCATTTATCTGAACTCTTTTTGCATTATTCTTTTTATTTCGAATCGCACTAAAACTATCTAAATAACGTAATAATTCATCCATGCTGTAGGGATTTGTCGAACCGCTATGTTTCATTAATAACAACAACGTTTGGATCGTGCTAGATTTTCCCGATGAATTAGCACCGGTTAAAATAGTTAACGGTGTCATCTTTAGTGTTGCATCATCAATACTTTTAAAGTTTTTAATACATAACTGTTTAAGCATGCTTCAATCCTTGGATAATTTTATTCGCCCAATTAAACCGTATTTCGACCGACGCTGTACTATCAATGCCACCCGCAAAGATCCCTTCGGCATCGATTGCTGACTTATACTGTTCAATACATAGCCGAATTTTCTGCTTATCGATATCATCGGAATCGAGCTGACTAAAAACAAATAACAACATCTCAAACAGTCCCATATTAATAGGCCTTTTGGGGCTCGTTTCTTTGGCTTCAAACCGGAATGCTTCAGCGCCTAACGTTTTATAAATAACCGTCAGACCTGACAGACAACGCTCTTTGATTAACTCAATAAATTCAGAAGAAGCTGTATTAATATATTTCATGGTTGCCGCTAAAAATGAATCGACATCGGAGTGATATTCAATACCGGGCAACTGCTCAGTGTGATAAAGAGAAAAGGCAATAAAACGTAAAATCAAATAACGATCACGCATTCGATTTGCCTTTACCCCATTGCCCGTTGCATTTTTAAACGCCTCACTCTCGGCAAGCTCTTGAATCAAAGAGGTTGCCTTACCCTGATAAAGCGCATGACGCATCTCTTGCTTGTTGAGGCTTACACCTCCACGATTAATCCGCTCAAAAATATTGAATTTTACATGCTCGGGCGTCGGTGGCTGAATAACATAATAATGTAACAGGTAATCTTCTAGTTTGGCCTGTAGTAAAGGAGGTATATCATCGAATCTAGCGCCTTTTAATGTCGGTAGCATAAACAATGAAGTTAACGTCAACTCGTTGTTCATAAAAAGCTTTAGCGTCGTTACTCGCTGTTTACCATCGATAATTTGTCGCTCACCTTGCTCGTTTTCAAAAAGGTAAATAAGTGGAATAGGGATTCCCAGTAAAATAGATTCAATCAATTCAGACTGATGCTTTTTATCCCATACATCTTTGCGTTGAAAATCAGGAGCAAGTACCAACTCTCCACGGCGCTCTTTACGCAAAAACGCATCAACACTGGACTGTTCTTTCGCAATCCTAACTTGCATATCGGTCACTTCAGGGTAAGGAGGTCCGGTTAACTCAAGTTCATCTTGCGCTTCAATTTCCATCTTATCGTCATCCGTATTGATCATGGGTAAAGCCTTACTCTATCTCACATTTTACAAAAAGTTTTTATACATCAACAATTTTACGGTATTTATCATACTCTTGCTTGCGTTTTATAGTTGAATTGATCTCGCAATCTATTCCTAATTTACTTTATACTATCAAAACAACAACCTTGATTGGCTATATGAGTAAAAACAAAAGGAGGGTTCCATGGGATATGTTATTGCACAATTTATATTGCTTCTTATCATTATTTGGCCCATCGCTAACTTACAACTATCGATAATAGGTTTACTTTTAATCGCATTATCGGGGATCATTGCCTTGTCTGCCTTAATCACTAATCGTCCCGGTAATTTTAATGTTCGCCCTCACCCTAAACCTAATGCATCGCTTATTGTTCATGGCCCCTATAAATTAATCCGTCATCCCATGTATAGTTCGCTTTTCTTTGGCGGTTTAGGTATTGTTTTTTGTCAATTTAGTCTGCTGAAATTAATCGCGTGGTTACTACTTATTGTTGTTCTAGCACTCAAGGCTCGATTTGAAGAAAAAGCATTATGCGAACATTACGATCAATACGCCTCCTACCAAAAAACTAATAAAGCCTTTATTCCATGGGTATGGTAACGACTATCAATAGCAGCAGCGTACTATACTTTGCCCCGCAATTTAATCTCATCATAAAAAGAATTTTATGCTGTATTTAGAAGTACTGATAGCTTTTCTGTTTTTTCTATATGGAGTCTATCAAACCAACAATATCATCGTCCGACGAAAAATGGCGAGCACGATTGTCCGTGGTATCAAAAAACAAAACGAAAATAAACAAAGCATCCAATACGATAAGATAAAAAAACACGATCCTTATTTTCATATTCCAACAATCACTGCACGTATTGAACAAGCCTTTTATATCATTAAACAAGGTTGGTCTGAGCACGATATGACCGCTGCACGCGCCTTTATTAGCGATGGTATTTATCAGCGTTATGCTATTCAATTTAATATTCAAGATGCCCAGCGACGACACCATCGATTAGACAACCTATTAATACACCATACAGAACTGGTTGGGATTGAAGCCGATAAGCACTTTGAAACCATGCACTTCAAAATATCAAGCAGAGCCAAACATCATATTGAGAATACGCAAACCAATACGCCAGCACAGTCTCTAATCCCTTTTACCAACAAAACGGAGTATTGGACTTATATTCGCTTACCCGGCGTAAAAACACGTTCAAAGCCAGGATTAATCGAAGGTATTTGTCCTAATTGCGGGGCAACCTTAATGTTGAATAAATTTGAACAATGCCAACAATGCATGTCATTAGTCACATCGGGAGAATATGATTGGATATTAGCGAAAATAACCCAAGAGGAGGAATGGCGTTTTCAAAATGCAAAACGGCAAGTTAAAGGGGTGGCAGAATACCAAGTTGTTGATCCGATGTTTAATTTACCCATTATTGAAGATCGAGTTAGCGTTATCTTTTGGCGATTGCAACAAGCATGGCTAGCCCAAAATACCGATGCAATACAATCAGTTGCACACCCAGACTATATTAATCACTTTACTCAAAAAGAACTATCACATTACTACTTCGATAATATTGAATTAGGACTATGCGAAGTAAACAAAGTTGAATTTGGTGACGAATTTGATCACCTACTAATACTGGTAAAATGGAAAGGCACGAAGATTTTTCTAAGCGAAAATAAACAACCCGTCACGGGCTATTATGCTCATTACCTCACCCTAATAAGAAAAACAGGCATTACTAGCGATATTAAAAAAGGTTTACATTCATTACATTGCTTCAGTTGTGGTGCCCCTCAATCAGACTCCGATAAAGCCAGCTGTGAATACTGTTTCACGCCCTTCAATCACGGTGATTTAAACTGGGTATTAAAAGATTTCACACCACGTATCAATCACATTATGAATATTCAGGGCAATCAATTCGAAATTGCGCCCGCGCCAGAAAAAATAACCGAAAAAATATTCGATCCAATTTCTCTATTATCAGGACTGGTGCTTATTTTATTTGCAGATGGGAAAGTCGATCCGAAGGAACTGGCGCTACTAAACGACTTTATTAAACAACGCAGAATTCCCCAACATATATTAAACGATATATTGCTTGCACAAAAATCAGGGGAATTGACGATGTTAGCACCCGAGGAAATACTCGATGCTTCAGCCTGGCTAACTAAAATGATTGAGATGTGTTTAATTGATGGACAAGTGTCGACAAAAGAACGCCAACTGCTAATACACTTTGGTAAGCGATTTAATATCCTGCCCATCGATATTGATTTACGAATAAAACAAATACGTAATAAATTGTATCGAGAAGGAAAATTAGCATTAAGTATTTAATAAATTAGGCATAAAAATCAATAAACACGTGAAATAGATATGTTTATAATATCATCATGCTATCTCAAGATGCTTTCTCGGGGCATTAGTACCGACAATCTAATAACAAATATGAAGGGTATGTTATGAAAGAGAATCAAACACAACATCAAGCACGCGCAAACGATCAAATAACCACTTGTCCAGAATGCCAACAGGTATTACCAAAAATTGCTAAAACCTGTTTTAGCTGTGGTGCAGAACAAGTCCAAGAAACAGAACCCTGCGCCAACTGTGGCTTTGAAACACAGGTAAGTTCTAAATTCTGCCCAAGTTGTGGAACACATAAATAAAAATAAATAATGGGCTCTGAATACAAAGAGCCCATTGCCCAGAATTGAGATTATTTAATAAATAACACAAGGCTAAAACAAATAAGCACGATGCCTGCTGCTCTTTCGACTAAATGTACGCAGTTTTTTAGATGCTTTTGTATATAAGGCTTACCTATAACAGCGGCAACCAAAAAGTCCCAAAGCAGAACAGCAAGAAACATCCAAACCCCACATGTAATTTGTTGAACTAATGTCACCTGACTGCCTAATATGACTGTCATTAAACTCATATAAAATATCGCATTCTTAGGATTGAGTAGTGCTGAATTTAAGCCAAGTAACAATTGCTTCATGATGGAAGGAAGCGGGTCTTTTTCTGTATCAAGCAAGATTGCAACTTTTTTAGTTTTAAGTAACTTTAAGCCAATCCAAAATAAATAAATTGCACCTAATATTTCAACAACAGAAAAAATAATCGGATTATCTCGAATCTGAGTCCATCCAATAATAGCAACAGCAATATAAATGGCATTTCCTAATGCAACACCAAGACAAATAAATCGACTTCCAGGTAATTTATGTCGAATTGAATAACCAATAATTAAGAAAAAATCTTGCCCTGGACTTAATAAGGCAACGAAATGAGCAATGACTAAAGCCGGAAAGGCAACAGGGAATAAAGTAGAAACCAACATCTGAAATTACCTATAATGATTAAATAATTGTCAAACTATAGGTTATTCAGACTCGAAATTATTGTCGAAAATTGACGTTATTTGTTGATATTGACGTGGTGTCGAAGCGGTGTAATTAACGAAAGATCGATGTAACTGGCTTTGGTCAGAAAAACCAACTTCAAGCGCCACATCCATAATATTCATACCATCCCTTAATAAAATTTTAGCCCTTTCTACACGGTAATTATTTAAAAATGATTTCGGTGTTATTCCAAAACAGCGCTTAAAATTACGAATTATCGACTCTTTAGACCGCCCGAATTCCAGAGACATAACATTAAGTGATGGGGGATTTACAGTATTCTCTAATAAACGTTTTTTTACTTTATTTGCCAACTTTTGAGAGTCAAAAGCGGCCGACGGAAAGCAGTGATGCCCTATTAAATGTGTTATTTCGGCCTCTATTTTGGCAGCAGTTTCGCTAGATTCATTGTCAATCATCGCTTCAATAAGACTGATTAAATACCCTCCTTTCCCACATGAATACTGCCCCCTATCACAACTCACTTGGGTAACCTTATGCCTATATAAAGTAGATAATATTTCACAAACCCATGTATTATCGATATAGAGCATATGATAACTTCGAGGGGCATCAGTGATAGTATTACAAGCATGGAATTTATTAGGCTCAATAAAAATAATATCGCCTTTTTTTAGGATAATATGTTTATTATTGATAGATAAACACGTTTCCCCATCTTTAATTAATCCAATTGAAAGCTCTGCATGCTCATGCGTTTTATAATTTTGAACACTGTTATATGTTGAACGAACCGACAACATGGGAATATATTTACTACTCCAAAATTGTTGGTTAATATGACGCACAGTGTTAGACAAAACATTAACTCCCTATATAACATATTGATTTATCGTATTTGATTATATTGTATTGTGCAACAATCGTTTACCTGTTCATTATTTATGCTCATTAAAACCTGCCTCATAAGTTACTCCTTCCCGCTAGCAAACACCCATTTAGTACAAAGAAAATAATTTGAAAACATCCCAGCTAAAACACCGAAAACTAGCGCTATAAAAGGCATATAACCTGCATTTCCAAATAGATAAAGCATCAAACTAAAGACTATAAAATTTGGGATTGCAGAGATACAGGCACTCATAAAGAAATTTCGCCACTGCTTAAATACACTGCCCTGCTGTTGGTTAAAAGTAAATTTTCTATTGCCTAGCCAGGTTGTCGTTGCACTACAAATAAAGGCAATTATTCTGGCTGGAAAAACCGGTATCGAACAAAGAGACAATGCAAAAAGAAATACACAACTATCAACCACAAAACCGCTCCCCCCCACACAGGCAAAGCGTAACAATGTTGAATGACGTATTTTATCAAGTAGATTAACATGCCAACCTTTGTGTATTAACGTGTACATAGATATCGATTCCGTTTAGATTTAGCACTTATTTGCAGATCGCAATGCAATCCATCCTCTGCAATAACAGCTGAAACTTTCTCTTTTTTACCGATTAAGTACATACTTGTAAGACCTTTAAGTGACTCTTTACCTTGATATAACTTAGCTCTGCCATTGCTATAAAACTGCCCAGAAAAAGGCCGTTTATCAATGTAAAAAATAGAAAGTGATATATCCATATCGCTAAGCAAATATTTATCGCTACGTGACTCTGCCTTACCTAAATTCAGATAAATAAGCGCAACAATCAGAACAACAGGTATAATCAAAGCCACTCCCTTAAACCACTTTTCATCTCCTTCCTTTAGTAATACAGCAACCAATAAAGCTAATGCAGGAATACCAGGTAACACATAAGCCGGCAGAATATTCCCTGCAAAAGTAAACAAAACCAACGGCGCCAACATCCAGAGAAAAAGAAAACTAAATAATCCTCGGTGATTTGTATTAACCGTTTTAATATCCGTTTTTCTTTTCCATAATAATATGGGAAAAATAAATGACCAGGGGGCCGACGATGTTAACCAATATACCCAAATTGTTCCTCGTACCTGATTATGTGCACTACCATAAAGATCTCCCTCCCATCCACTTACAATAAAGCGTTTAAAATGCTCACCAACAATAAAGTAATCTAGAAAACCAGGCGTTGCATGCTCTGCTGCAAGATACCAAGGAAGTGCTATCGCTAACATCCAAAAGCTACCACTGATAATAGGGAAACGCTGCCACAGAGCAACAAAAGCGCCTTTAATGCCATGTTGAATTAGCAACCAAGGGAAAACAGCCAGTCCGACCAATACAATCGCTAAAGGCCCCTTTGCCAATAGCCCCACTCCAAGCCCGACAAATCCTAAGTAGCCCCAAAGATAGCCTTTTCGAGTAACACCTTGTGCTCGCTCATAGCATTGCCAACTTAAATAAATAGCCGCCATGGTCAAAGCAATTGATAAAGTAAGCAACATATCTGTCATCACTGCACCAGAAGCAATGGCGAAAATACCGCAGGTTGCTAATACCAATATTGCAGCATAAATATTTACTTGTATTTTCTTTGCAAAATAGCCAATGACTGCCAAGGTCGCTATCCCCGCTAACCAATGAGGAAAACGAACGGCAAACTCTGTGCGTCCAAAAAGCTCAATTCCCAGCGCACTTACCCATGTAAACAGGGGCGGTTTCCCCCAAAAAGGGATATTGTAATCAATTTGAGGGGTTAACCAATTACTAGTTTCAACCATTAACCGAGCCATTTCACCATAACGAGCTTCAGTCGTATCCATTAACGGATAGCCTGCCAATGACAACAAACGGATCAGAATTGCAACACTCAATAATAACCAAAAAGAACGAGAGGAAAGCGTCATGCAACTTCCCCTAATGGACTTTTTTGAGTTTGAATTGCGCTTTTTTCGACGACTTCTTGAATTAAATATAACGGCCGTTGTTTAGATTCGATAAAAATTCGTCCAATATATTCACCCAATAACCCAATACTAATTAGTTGCACACCACCTAATCCAAGCAATACAACCATAATTGAAGGATAGCCTTGAACTACTTCACCAAACAGCAATGTCTTTGCAATCACAATACTGCCATAGCCAAACGCACTCAGTGCAATCAACACACCTAACACGGTTGCAATTCTTAAGGGCTTAATCGAAAATGAGCTTATCCCATCCATCGCTAAGCCTATCAATTTGAAGTAATTCCATTTTGTTTCACCACTAAAACGCGGATCACGGTTAAAAGGAACAACCACTTGCTTGTATCCCGGCCAAGCAAAAATGCCTTTCATATAGCGATTACGCTCTGGCAACTCGTTGATATGATCGACCACCTCACGACTCAACAAACGAAAGTCACCAACATTCTCTTCAATATTAATATCCGACATCCAATTTAATAAACGATAAAAACAAGCAGCTGAAAAACGTTTCAACATACTTTCTCCAGCACGTGAGTTACGTTTCATATTGACCACATCAGCCCCTGCTCGCCAACGTTTTACCATTAATGGAATCAGCTCAGGCGGATCTTGTAAATCTGCATCAATCACGACCACTGCGATTCCCTTCGCGTGCTGAAGTCCTGCACTCATTGCTGCTTCCTTACCAAAATTACGACTCAGAGCAATATATTGGACGACACTACTTGTTACTGGAAAAGCCGTGATAATGTTTCGGCTATTATCACTACTACCATCATCAATATAGATAATTTCACAGCGCTCATTTAAATTATCTAAGACCTGAACAAGACGCCCATGAAAACTGGGCAAAACGGCTTGTTCGTTATAAACAGGAACGATCACCGAAACAGTGACAGAAGGTGAAACAGTTGGTTGCAACGAGTGCTTAGGAGTTATTTTATCTAACATAATACATGTGCCCGTAGTGAGTTTTCGGTAGTATGTCGAATAGAGGGTGAAAATTTTGTTATTCACATTTTTTTCACGCTAGTTAAGGATGATCATGGCTAGTTGAACACACAAAAGAGTGGATAATGAAACGCATATTATTGATTGAAGACAATCGCGAGATTGCTGGAATTTTATTTGATTACTTTGAAAGCTTGGCGATGGAACTCGACTATGCCGATAATGGAGAATTAGGCTTTCAGCTAGCAATGGAAGGTCAATTCGATATTATATTATTGGATTTAATGCTTCCCCGTATGGATGGTCTAACCGTGTGCAATAAATTAAGGGATAGTGGTAATAACACCCCGGTTTTAATGTTGACTGCACTTGATAACCGTGAAGATATGTTAAAAGGATTTGCCCATGGCGCCGATGATTACCTCACGAAACCCTTTGATCTTGATATCCTAGAAGCACGCATCAATGCATTAGTAAAACGCTATCGGGGCGATGTTGCTGTTTCCGAACTCAGATTCGGAGAACTAACAATAAACCAAAAAACCCGTAAAGCCTATCGACAAGACCATCTACTTGCCCTGAATCCAACCACCTATACGATTTTAGAAATGCTTTGTCAGCATGCACCCGAGGTCGTTAGTAAAAATGAGATAGCACATAAGCTTTGGGAAGAAGATGAACCAAATCAAGATGTACTTCGCAGTCATATTTATCAATTACGCAATCAACTCGATAAACCCTTTCCAGTTTCTATGTTGATTACTGTCCCGAAGGTCGGCTTTAGGTTGGAGAAGTAAATGGACCACACTAAATTTGCGAGTGCACACAGTATAACCGGACGCCTCGCATTATTTTTTGTTATTTTATCCTTAGTCATTGGCTTGGTAACTTCAGGGATCCTTTCCTATTCATTAACTTGGTCCGAAGATAAGGTTGGCAAAAGGTTAATATCGATTGATAAGGACGATGCGGTTGTTCGCTACAATAACGGTGAAACGGGCTCCCTTCAATTAAATAAATTAACCACTGCCTATGATGAAATCTCGCTTATTCCTCATGAATTACAAGCATTAGTTAGAGGCAGATCTGACTTTTTAGGGGAAATAGAAGAAAATAACCAATCGCGCATGGTTTATATTGGTCAGCATAAAATTAATGGCCAAATGAAAACCATTATTCTACTCAGTAATATTGATAAAATTGAATTAAGTGGGGAAGAATTCTGGGTAGTCATATCTATTGTGGTTGCTATCGTCACTCTACTTTTAGTTATTTTTGGGGTTGTGCTTTCGCGTTTATCACAAACTCTAATTTCTCCAATGAATGCCTTATCTGAACAACTTGAACAAAACTCCAGAAAAACGGAATCACCTTTTGTAATTCCCCCCAATGCAGCAGTTGAATTTCACACCTTTGCTAATCACCTTAACCACTACCGCAATGAAATTAATACCTTAATCAAACGCGAACAAGCCTTTGCCCGATACGCAAGCCATGAGCTCAGAACACCACTAACCATTGTTCAAGGTGCGAATAAACTATTACAAAGAGGCGATAAAACAGAGTTTCAACAACGACAATTACAGCGTATTGAGGATGCCACTTTTCAGATGACATCCATGGTCGATGCGCTACTGAGCTTAGTCCGTTATGAAAAAAACCATGAGGAAATTGACACAAGAACCTTCGATGAACATGAACTTCACAAAATAATTAACAACAACCATCAGTATACCGCTAATAAACCTATTACTATTGAGGTTGAGGTGAAGCATGCGGTCGTTATTCAAGCCACACCTGCTATTATGAATATGATTATTGGTAATTTGATTCGCAATGCAATTAACGCAACCAATCAAGGTAAAATTAAGGTATTAATGGACGAAGGTTCTCTGACGATCTTAGATAATGGTCAAGGCCTTGAAAATAAAAACAACGCTCCCCAAACACTTTTGACCCCATCCTCCGGACACGGCCTAGGCTTATTAATTGTTGATGAGCTATGCCAACGTTATCAGTGGTCGTTCAAATTAACTAACCGTCCTACAATCGGTTGCCAAGCGCAAATTACCTTTAATCCCGATGGTGATAACGTTTAGCTTTATTAACCCAGCCGTTCTGAACTTCATCCTTCATTTTAAGATGAAATACCATCATTAATTCTAGATAACATGAACGGTGAAGGTTTAGTTGCTATTTAGTTCCTCATTTGCAGTGAAATACCCTTGAAATAAACTGTTATTCTAACCGGATTAATTAAGGGTCAATAGCGCGTTATCAAGGAGATATTATGAGACAAAAAGCAGCTTCCACAACATATTCAACACTGTTATTAAGCATGTTAATTTCTTTTAGCAATTATGCTGCCGCAGACACACAAACAAAAACGCATAATCTCGTTGTCGATACGGGTCAAAGTGTTGATTACGGCAGCGATGGTTTAGCTATCGAACCAATAAAAGGACAGCCCTTTTTTGGGCAAGATGCAGATTATGTGGGCACGCCATTTTCGTTTAGTATTTCGGCAGATAAAGCAACGGTCAAGGACTTAAACACTGGCGTGACTTGGCAACGCGTGCCGATCGATAAGAAATTCTCTTGGGGAGATGCCGGTAAATATTGCGAAAATTTAGTCTTAACTGAACATGATGATTGGCGTTTACCGTCATTAAAAGAGCTCTTATCCATTGAAGACTTCTCCGATGGGTGGCCATATATTGATCAAACTATTTTCAGCCTTGGTAATCAATCAATTGGTAAACAACTTCAGTATTGGTCTAGTAATTTTTATCATGTTGGCACAACCCATAACGGTGCTGAAACAGCCTTTGGCCTAAATTATGGAACGGGTCATATCAAAGGTTATCCAACGGGTGATGGCGAGCATCCAATGGGAGCAATGCCACAAAATGGAAGACCCGTCGGCGTACAAAACGTACCCGGTGAAGATAATAAAATGGGTAATATGCCACCTCCCCCTCCAGGTGGTGAAGGCGGTCAGCCGCCAATGGGGAATCCTGCATTAAAACTTGTGCGTTGTGTTTACGGTCCGTCCTATGGCGAAAATCAATTTGTTGATAATGGTGATGGCACGATTTCCGATTTAGGCACGGGGTTAATGTGGCTTAAAAACGATTCAGGAAAAGGCCTCGATTGGGAACATGCTTTATCCTATGCTGAGAATCTTGAATTTGCAGGCCACAATGATTGGAAACTACCGAATGTAAAAGAATTACAAAGTATTGTCGATTACTCCGGTGTTTATCCTGCAATCAATCCGGATTATTTTAAAATAACAGATAAAGATGCCTACTTTTGGTCAAGCACATCCGCTTACTTTTCCAAACGAGGGAATAAGATTCAAAATATGAAATATTGGGCATGGTACGTTGCTTTCGGTTATGCCGTTGGACCTGATGGAAAAGACTCGCATGGTGCAGGTGCTATTCGATACGATTCTAAAGCGAAAAATGGCCCGACAGGTGAAGATGCCGAACGTGTTTTCAATTACGTACGAGCCGTAAGATCAATCAATTAACGATATAAATATAGCAGGTTGTTCTTAATACAACCTGCTATTCAAACTCAGAGGCAGGCTCTTCACTACCATTGAATATTAATTTCAGTTCCTGTTTATGTATTTTTTAACCTTGGGCAAAATCAAATATGTTATTGGTGTACAACCTTTAGGTAATGACTCAATATCAAACCAACAAATTTCACGGCATAGATGCGGTTCTGCATTAATTAATTCACCAGACCAACTTTCACAAATATAAAAATAATGCACAAGATCCAGTTTAGGATCCGGTCTCTCACATAAAAACATTAAATCATTCACGTCAACGGCCAGCTCTTCTAACGCTTCGCGCTTAGCCGCTTGCAGAGGCAGCTCCCCTTCTTCAATTCTACCAGAGGGAAATCCCCACAACTGATCTAAAGCCTCAGTGTTTTGGCGAAAACCAAGCAATACCTTAGACTTTGAAACGAAAATAATTTGAACAACATTTTTAAGCATGATGATTATTTACCTATCATAAACAATTTTCCATTTACCCCATTAGATAAAACAATTACTAATAAATCTTTTAGCGATCAGAAAATTACATTAATTGAAATTGGGGCATCGGCTTTAGCCGATCTGACGTAGCCATTTTTGGATACTCACACAACGTATCATTGGCAGATCCGATTTTAGAAACGCACAATTGAAATAAAAATATTCTGTCCTGTAAACCCTAAGTCGACGCCCTACGTATTTTCTACTTTCAAATAATAACGAAATCAATTCTTTTTATACGAATCGTTAAATAACAATTTACTGTAACAAATAGACGAAAATATATTAATAATGCGTAACTTGGTACCAATAAGCTAGCCCGCCAACCACCAAGGCAACACTGAATGCCGCCGCAGAGATCTTGACCCAACTCCAAGGACGTTCTCCCTGTACTTCACCGGTACGCGCATTAACTAATACTTGAAATACTTTCCGCTTATAACGATAGGCTGAAACCCAAGTGGGTAATAATAAATGTTTAAAGGTCACTTGATGATATTGAGTCGAAACCGAGGAGATGCGTTGTTCATCACCACCAATATCTGAACGAATTGCATCACGAATTTGAGCATCCATAATCACTTTCGCTTGCTGATAGCCCATTTTTAAATCGGTACTGTAAGACTCACACAAATAGCCACTAATATATTCATCTTTATAATCAACAAGATCACCTAAATCCCAGGGTTGCAAGGCATTCAGTTTATCTTCTGGTACTGAACTTGTTGCGGGAATTAATACGTCGTCGAAACTTTGCGAAACAAATCCAGAAACGGAAGTCCAACTTGTGCGTCTTTCTCGGCGCGTTTTGCTATTCCCCTCTTTATCTCGATAGCTGACATCGACATAGTAATAAGTGCCCCGCTGACCATTGTAATGACTATCCGTATTAGAGTCGTAGGTCCAAAAAGGCAGGTAAATTCCTTTGAAGTGGTCTAATGACGCTGACTTTTTCTTTAATTCATTAGGTGCAAACCACAGCGATGATACCCAAGTTTTAAAATTGTCTGTGGCAACTTTTTTATCAATAGCAAAGGGCAACAATCCAGCCGGTTTAATGAGTGATTGCAAACTTGATTGTTCAATAACCAACGGCGTTTCACAAAATGGACAAATCCCAGAAACGGCATTTGCCTTTAATTCGGTTGTTGCACCACAACCACTACAACTCACAACATTCCGTTCTACTTTAGGCGCAGCATGTTCAACATCGTGAAGATACTGATTAAGATCTAGCTCTTGATTGGCATGTTCGGCTAGATTAGCAGACCGAATATCAATAGTGTGATGACAATATTGACAGGTTAAATGAGCCGTTCCAGGCTCATAAGCGACATTTGCACCACAGGAGGTGCACTTTACATTGAGCGACACAATTTACATTCCAGGTAAAGGTGGTGGTACCAATGCAAATAAGGAAGCGAGTTCGTCAACTTCTTTTGCTTTAACCCATCCGGCCATACCTTCGGCCCAAACTAAATTTTCACGGGTAAATTGTTTACTCATACTCTGCGTTTTTAATTCGGTCATATTAAATGGGCCGGTCTGTTGCCCATCAACGGCAACAAAGTAACGCTTAGCAGTAGGAAGAGGCGGAGGCATTGCCCCCGTTGTTTGTGCTGCCGTTTGTTGTCCGCCTTGATTGGTATTAAAGACCTGCCCCATCTGATTTGCCATGGCGAAGCCCATTCCCATACCAATGCCCGCACTCGCATCACCACCGGGGTTTTTAGCTGCGGCTTCCATCGCATTTGCGGCTTGGAATTGCGTGTAACGATTTAAGTCTCCCAACACCCCCATCGAAGAGCGTTTGTCGATCGCGGCTTCGACTTCTTCTGGTAACGAAATATTTTCGACGAGGAAGTTTTGCAGGTCTAAACCATATTGCAAAAAGTCTTCGTTCATTTTCACTTTCATTAAAGCAGAAAGCTCATCATAGTTAGCGGCTAAATCAAACACCGGAATTTTACTTTCACCTAGCGCATCGGAGAAACGCGATACGGTCAGGCTTTTTAACTGTGATTGAATCTCATCTAACGTAAAGTGTCCATCGGTACCAACAATCTCTTTAAGTAATGTCGGTGCATCGTTCACCTTAATACTGAAATTACCATAGGCACGGATCCGCACAACACCTAGATCGGCATCTCGCATTTGTACTGGATTTTTAGTGCCCCATTTTATATCGGTAAAAGTGCGTAAATTAATGAAGTAGATTTCAGCTTTGAAAGGAGAATTGAAACCATATTTCCAACCACGAAGTGTACTTAAAATCGGTAAATTTTCTGTTTTAAGTTCATGCATTCCCGGCATAAAGATATCAGCAACTTGACCTTCATTAACAAAAATAGCTACCTGGCTTTGGCGAACCACTAATTGAGCACCATTCTTTATTTCGTTTTGATAACGATCAAAGCGCCAAACTAAGGTGTCATTACTGTCATCAATCCATTCGACGATATCAATAAACTCGCCGGTAATTTTATCCCAAAATGCCATAAATCACTCCGTTTAAACCTAATAACAGGCTAGAATCAATCGATTTTCATTCCTACCAAACAAGTCGAATAGATTTTCAAATCATTTAAAAAACTATATCAAATAGTACCATGTTATTGAAATCCCATTGTTATAAAGTCTCGATTTAACCCGTTAGATCTTCACCTTTATGCCTAGAATCTGCTCACCTCTCGTCTTGCTGATTTCTGCATCTTGAATGGTAACGGGTATATTAACTTTGCACTATTTTGCAACAAACAATGCACTCTGCGTAAATAAACAACTCTAAACATGCCTCATCTTGGTGCGAATTTACATGTTTTTTCTAAAAGTAGACCTGCATTTAAAAATGCAATCTTAAGAAAAGTTAAACTAATCAACAACCTACAAAACAAGGACAGTTTATCGCTTCAAGCCCCGTGCAATATACAACCTATACAACTGCAAAACTCAATATAACCAGCTTAAAAAACTTCAAAAGCAGCAATTACACAGTCAATGGCTCGGATATTGCTTGAAAGCATAATATGACTCAATTTAACTACACAGAGTGGAGAAACAGAATATGGAATTTATTTCCGAATTTATTGGCCAAATAAATGGCATTGTTTGGGGAGTGCCAATGTTAATACTTATTTTAGGAGTCGGCATTTACCTAACCATCGGATTGAAATTTATGCCGATATTAAATATCGTCGACGCCTTTAAATTAATGTGGAATGGACGAGAATCAGGTGGCAAGGGTGAAATTACCCCTTTCCAAGCATTAATGACGGCCATGTCTGCAACGGTAGGTACTGGTAATATTGCAGGTGTCGCGACAGCAGTATTTATCGGTGGTCCAGGTGCACTTTTCTGGATGTGGATAACAGCCTTACTAGGTATGGCAACAAAATATGCGGAAGCTGTGCTTGCCGTAAAATACAGAGAAAAAAGTCACGATGGCAGTTATGTCGGCGGGCCTATGTATTACATCAAAAATGGGATGGGTAAAAAATGGGCTTGGTTAGGAACCTTGTTTGCAGGATTTGGTGCAGTAGCTTGTTTTGGAATTGGAAATGCAGTGCAATCCAACTCAATCGCACAGGTACTTGAATCGAATTTTTCTTACTCACCGATTGTGGTTGGGTTAATTGTAATGGTGCTTGCAGGCGGTGTTATTCTTGGCGGCTTGAAACGTGTGGGGAAATTTGCAGGTACATTGGTACCGATTATGGCGAGTGCTTATATTATTGCAGGGGTCTCTATTTTATTAATGCACACTAATGAAATCTTACCAGCGTTTGCAACAATTATCGAACATGCCTTCACGCCAGCCTCAGCGCAAGGTGGATTTGCGGGTGCAACGATTTGGATGGCAATGCGATTTGGTGTTGCCCGTGGTGTATTTTCAAATGAAGCTGGGTTAGGCTCTGCACCAATTGCGCATGCGAGTGCACAAACCAACGATCCAGTCTGCCAAGGATTAGTCGCAATGCTAGGCACATTCTTAGATACGTTAGTGATCTGTACTATTACCGGTTTAGTAATTGTTATTTCTGGGGCATGGACAGAGGGGATCTCAGGTGCAGCACTGACCTCTTCAGCATTTGATATGGCGTTACCAGGCATGGGCGGTTACTTAGTCGCAATTAGTCTAGCGGTATTCGCCTTTACTACTATTGTCGGTTGGTCTGTTTACGGTGAACGTTGTGCACAATACCTACTCGGTGCAAAGGCGGTTTTACCCTTCAGAATAATATTCATTCTTGCATTACCCGTGGGAGCAGTGATGGACTTAAATTTTGTTTGGCTACTTGGCGATACGCTAAATGCCATGATGGCGATACCAAACTTAATTGCATTAGCCGTATTAAGTCCTGTCGTTTTCGCATTAACCAAAAGCTACTTTAGAGAAGATGATGCGGCATTAGAGGAAAGCGCAGCTTAATTGGCGCCGTATTAATCAATAAAAAAGCCCATGCTTATTAATTAAGGATGGGCTTTTTTTCTCTTACTAAATCACGACTATCGATACATTTCCATATCATAAACCACTGAATCAACACATTTAATATAGGTATACTCCGCAATAGGTGCTAAGCCAAGAATCGCACGACGTAGCATATCAAAGGCAACCGCAGCCGTCAGATCTCGAATGTGATTACGATTGCGTTTACTCGATAAACTCAGTTGCTGACATACTATTTTGTCCATTGCTTTTACCGCGATAACCACCGTTCCAACGGGTTTTTCATCGGTGCCGCCGCTAGGTCCGGCAATGCCACTAGTTGCAATAGCATAATCCGATTCCGCTAGTTTTGTATTCGCAAGCGCAACACCCGCCGCCATTTGACCTACGCACTCAAGGGAGACTTCAGAATGATCTACAATGGTTTGTTGCTGCACATCTAACAACGACATTTTAGCCTCATTGCAATAACTCACGACGCCTTGCTTTAAATAGTGAGAACTGCCAGCAAAATTTACTAATTGACTACAAAGATCGCCACCGGTTAATGACTCAGCAATACTCAATGTATTGTCTCTTTGCGATAAAAGCGCATGAATTTCCGCTGCTAATGTTTCCCTATGACGCGCCACAACACCATCACCTAATATTTTAATCGCTTGGGCAATGGCAACCTCTTGCGCCGCTTTAGCAACATTACGCGCAATCAGTTTTAACTCGACATAGGGCATATATGATCGATACCCAAGCGTTATACCCGCCGGCCAATCTAATTTTTCAAGTCTCTCAGCCATGTCCGACTCACCAATACCAAGGGTCAATAGCTTGGTTACTTCCACGTTAACTTGAGTACTGATTTGCGCTTTCACGAAGGGGATAAATTGCTCAAGTACCATTTTTTTATATTCATGGGGTACACCGGGTGTGAAGAAAAACCAGCAGCGATTAAGTTTGACTCTAAATCCACAGGCCGTACCAACTGGGTTATCCACCAGAATAGCTCCCTTCGGCAACAGTGCTTGTTTTAAATTACTGGGTTTTAACTCAATATTTCGATCTTTCGCCCAGGTAACTAATGTATTTCGCCATTCGCTATTTTCTTCTAATTCAACGCCCATGGCATCGGCCATCGCTTTGGTTGAAAGATCATCGGCTGTCGGCCCTAATCCACCATTCACCAAAATAATATCAGCATAGGTACTGCGCTCGACAAAAACATCGACTAAATCTTCAAGCCGATCCCCCACGGTGGTGCGTCGCTGCATTTCTAGTCCATTATCCATTAATTGATTGCCTAACCATGCGGCATTGGTATCAACAATTTGACCCGCTAGTACTTCTTCGCCTGTACATATCATTTCTAGTTTCATTAATGTCTCGTTATCTATTTTCTAGGAGATGGATAAAGATGTTTGAATAGCCAATTAGTTTAATACCTAATAAAGGACTTTAACACCCTACTTTACGGAACTTTCTGCAACCCACTATGCATTAATGAAACCTTTGTACAATGACTAAGATGTAAATTATTAAACTTGTGTAATAATTCTTTATTCTATTCCGTCTTAATGAACAATGAGGCTAGTGCTTAAATGAGCAATGCAATACGATCAGAAGATAACAAAAATACCGCCGCAACAGATATATTCCATGATCCCATTTTTATGGAAGATCTGCGTACTCAGATGCTTAAGTTTGCAACACTACAGGTTAGAGATAACCAACTTGCGGAAGATGCGGTTCAAGAAGCGATTATCTCAGCATATCAAAACATTGATAAATTTGGCCGTCAGTCTGCATTGAAAACCTGGGTGTTTTCTATTTTAAAAAATAAACTTATTGACCTTCTTCGAAAAGAAAAGCGCCATACGGCAGCCAGTCAATTAGAAGATGGAACGAAGTTAAATGGCGATGCATTAATCGAGACATTGTTTCAAAAAAATGGCCATTGGCAAAAACATGAGCGACCAGAAAAATGGGACCGTCCCGAGCATGGTGTTGAGAATAAGCATTTTTGGCAAGTTTTTGATGCTTGTTTAAATGCATTACCGGGCAAATATGGGCGATTATTTATGATGCGTGAATTTTTAGAATTGGAGACTTCAGAAATTTGTCAAAATGAAAGTCTGACCGAGAGTAACCTTAATGTCACCTTATATCGCGCTCGTTTACGCTTACGGGAGTGTTTAGAAGACAACTGGTATCAAGCAAAGGAAAACAAATGATAAATTGTAAACAAGCAACACGATTATTGTCTGAAAAACTTGATAGAGAATTAAGTAAAAAAGAAAAAATGGCGCTTTTTCTTCATACAACACTTTGTGGTTGTTGCCGAAAGTTCTCTGGACAAATGGAAGATTTACGAGACATTTCAAAGCTTTATATGAAAGAAAACCAGAATAATAAAAAATAATTTATTTTTGTGTAAGAAATTGAACTAGACTTACGTCAAAGATGTGTAACAAGCATGTAATAGGAAAGTTAACACTTTCAACACAACACTGGCATCTGTGCCATTAGTCGTAAATAACTCTAATTAACAGAAATAAGGATTTACCATGAAAAATACAAAATCATCTATCGCTCTAGCACTTGGTGCTGCCGTTGCAATCTCTGCTGCCGTTACTGCGCCAGCTCAAGCTGCAAGTAAAGAAAAATGTTACGGCGTATCACTAGCTGGCCAAAATGATTGTGCAGCGGGCCCTGGTACTTCTTGCGCTGGTACTTCGAAAACAGATTATCAAGCAAACGCATGGAAACTTGTTCCAGCTGGCTCTTGTGGTGAAACAGTATCTAAAACATCTCCAACTGGCTTTGGCCAACTAAAAGCATTCTAAGACGACTCATATATGTCTTCTGTTTTAAAACAAACGTCGACGCAAACCGAAGATACTCCCTATTCTTCGCGTTTTGCGACGCGTTTTCTCACCCTTTCAGGTATTAGTCTCAAACCCAGTTATTACCAACATATTTTATTAGAGCGCCCTGAACTAGGATTCTTCGAAATTCACGCAGAAAATTATTTAAGTAAAGGCGGCCCAGCACGCTATTATTTACAACAAATTCGACAGCATTATCCGTTAACAGTGCATGGTGTTGGGTTATCTATCGGTGGTGAATCCCCTATCAATAATGACCATCTTGAACGCGTCGCGCAGTTAGTTAACGAAGTACAACCACAAGTTTTTTCTGAACACCTTGCTTGGTCTTCTCACGATAACAGTTTTTTAAATGACTTATTACCAGTCGCTTATGATCAAACAACATTATCACGCGTATGTGAACATATTGATCAGATCCAATCTCGTCTTAAACGTACCATATTGATCGAAAACCCATCGACCTATTTTGAATTCAATCGTAGTGAAATGAGTGAAATAACCTTTCTGACTGAAATGAGTAAACGCACGGGGTGTGGATTATTACTTGACGTTAATAATGTGGAAGTCTCTTGTTTTAACCATCAACAAAATCCTTACGATTACTTGAATGCATTCCCTGTCAACCAAGTCGGGCAAATACATTTAGCCGGGCACACCACCGATGATAATGCCGTAGTGCCTTTAAAAGTTGATAGTCACGACGAACCTGTTTCAGCCGATGTTTGGTCTCTTTATCAGCATACATTAACGTTAACGGGCGATTGCCCAACCTTAATTGAGCGTGACGGCAATATCCCACCTTTGGCTGAATTATTAGCAGAAGCCGATAAAGCCAATGGTATACGACAATCTATTAACCAATTGGAGAGTCGTCGTGAACTTATCATTTAAAGCCGCCCTACTGACCGAAGATAACGATTTTTATAAAGAAATCAAAGCATCGAATCCACAGGAGCAAACAGCGAGATTAAATGTATATCGCAATAATATTGTGGTGTCCTTAATCGATGCGTTGGCAGATATTTTTCTTGTTACACAGGAAGCGGTCGGTGAAGAATTCTTTCGCGCCATGGCACGTGTATATCTACTAGAGCAGCAACCAACATCTCCCATTATCAGTGAATACGGTGTTGGATTTTCCGATTTTATACGCACCTTTGAGCCTGCTAATAGTCTTCCTTTTTTAGCCGACTTAGCCGCATTAGAACATGCAATGCTAACACTGACCAATAGTGAAGAATTCAATACCCTTACACATCAAGCCGTAGCCGATGCTTTTGCGTCGGTTGACGATCCAAGCAACTTAATACTCACGATACCGCCCACAACACAAATTTTAGCCGCACCTTTTGCTATCGGCACGCTATATAACGTCTATTACCATGAAGGCAGCGAACATCTAAAAAATGTCGATCTCAGTAAAAATGAATATCTATTATTAGTTAAATCACATCTTTATGCTCAACTGCATATATTGCAAAAAGATGAGGCAATTTTTATTAAAAACCTCATTCAACATAAGCCACTACAGGAAGCAGTACCAGATTCAGATTCATTCAATTTAAGTGAAACCTTAGCTAAATTAATTGAATGGCAAATACTCACCGATATTGAATAATCAAACCTTCGGTTCTATAAAAAATACCTAAATCAATAAGGAAATGACTATTATGTTGTCTTTTATTAATAACACGAGCGAAAAAATATTCAGTAAAATACCGGAATCAGCTATTTTATTCTTAGCACGTTTCGCCATTGCAGCTATTTTTTGGCGGTCTGGACAAACTAAAATAGAGGGATTTTCTCTCGATATTATTGCAATGAAAGCCGAACTTGGCTTACCGCGACTCGCCGAGTCGACTGCTTTTTTATTTGAATACGAATATAATCTGCCTTTTATTCCACCACTCATTGCAGCTATTCTTGCAACCGTCGCTGAACATGTTTTACCCATTCTATTACTGACAGGCTTATTTACACGTTTAGCAGGGTTTGGGATTGCGATGATGGCATTAACAATACAGATTTTTGTTTATCCGGATGCCTACCCAACTCATGCAAGTTGGTTAGCGATTGCATTGTTATTAATGTATCGCGGCGCGGGTAGTTTCTCATTAGATAACTGGATAGCAAAACGCTAACCCATTACCTTATTTCCCTGATACTTTAAAACATAACAGGCTTATCTTTTGAAGTATCAGGGAAGATTAAACAATTAAAAACCTTAGCCTCGAAATTAGTCATTTATACCCGTTACCAATCAAGATGCGTTTATCAGTCACTCCTATTTGTATAAAGCATTATGTAATACACGACAAGTCTGGTGAAGATGACGCTCCCCAAAATACATTGACCTAGATAATCTCAATTCTGGATAAGCTGAACATCATCAGCACAAAATATTAACTTAAACTATCATCCACAAGATCACACTTAGCTATTCGGTAGAGTAAATGTCGAGGTAGCTTGCTTGGTTTGTTCTGCTGCACCCGATAAGGCATTGGTCAATGAAGTTAAGCGTAGCGATGTTTGGCTATTGTTAACGGTTACGTCCACGATTTGCGTAATCCTTAATGCAATATCATTGGCTTCTAATGACTGCTGTTGCGCAAGATCTGACAGACCATCTAAGCTTTGTAATGAAACTTCTGAATCTTTTTCTAATTGCGTTAATGGCGTGACTACATTTTCAATTTGTACAACACCATGGCGCATCCGTTCTTGACCTTGCTCCATTTCATTTGATACCTGTACCGATAAGTTCGTCATCGTCGTAATGACTTTATCAATGGATTCAGTGACTACTGCCGTATTACTTGCGAGATTTCTTACTTCATCGGCAACAACAGCAAATCCTCGGCCACTTTCACCAGCTCTAGCCGCTTCGATGGATGCGTTTAATGCAAGTAAATTAGTTTGATCGGCAATATTACGAATATTAGTCACAAATTCAGATACCGTCGTTGCACTTTCTTTTAACTTAGCAACTGAATGGGTTGTCTCTTCCACATAGGTTGCAATCGCCGTAATATCAGTGGCTGCAGTATGAATAATATCTTTACCGTGTTTCGCTAAGTCATGAGCAGCTTCAGCTTGATTTCGCGATATTGCAACATGCTCCGCCATATTAGTTACACCACTAGACAACTCTTTCACCGATGCTTGAATATCATTAGCCATTGACTCCTGTTGTTCTGAACCATTTTGTACATCGGTAACACTGTGTCGAATATTACCCACTGCATCAACAACCGTTTGTGCACTTAAATCTATTTTTTCAACCACACCAATTAAGCTGATACGCATACTTTTCAAGCTCGATACTAATTGACCTATTTCACCTTTTGATTTAATAACCACATTTTGCGATAAATCCCCATTTGCCATCCGATCTAATAACTCAGCAACTTGGCGAAGCGGGTTAACAATACTGCGCGTAATCAGTAAGGCCATTATCGTACCAATCACTAACGCAAGAATACCGACGCCCATAATGGTATAAATAGCACCTTCAGATTCAGAGAATATTTGTTCTTGACGTTCTTGCATCATGCCTCGTTCACTTTCGGCCAATGCTTTAGTTTGATTCAAAAAATTTTGTAATTCATTTTGTGTTGGGCCAGCCATTTGTGCTTTCGCATCCTGCAACTCACCAAACTCCAATGCTTCGACGGTTGATTGTAAGGCTGCTTGATAGACGCCACGCTGCACTTTTAATGCTTCGACCGTTGCTTTATTTTTTTCCGATGTCACTAAACTAGTCATGGTTTCAAGCGATTCATCCATATTGCGATTACGTTGATCAATTTCTTTGTAAATCGCAACCCGTGCATCTCGTTCCTCTAACACAAACAATAATAAAAGACGGCTAGCCAAACTTTCAGCATTGACATTCAGGTCTCCGGTTAATTCAACCAACGCTGCATTTTCATCAACAATACCGCGAATGTTATCTGATAACGATTGAAAGCGAGTGGTAGATAGCCCGATAACAACAAGTAAAAATACCAACAACACTAAATAACTCGCCGTTAAACGACCTCGAATTGTTGCAAAATCCAGCATAAACTATCCCCTAAATCATTTTAAATATGACGTCTACATTTGCGTCTTCGCTTATTTTTCCATTAGACGTTTAACATATGGCTCTTATTACAGTAATCTAATTTCACCAAAAAACACTTGGATTATTTAAATATAACAATCTATTGATATCACCTTGGTATCCAAAATATTTCCAATCAAAAGTCTTAAATTACTGCGATTGACAAAGTATAGGCGATCAAAATAAAAACACATGATGGTTATTATTGTGCTTGCATATTAGAGACTTAACAGGGTAATGTTTCTGATTGTTATTTCAAAAAGAACAAAGTTACATGACCTGCCTCTTTGCTCTTCATACTATTTACGGACTCAACTATGACTCAAAGCATCGAACAAAAACTACGTGCTATCCGCCAACATATGGCTGACCAACACCTAGACGCCTTCATTGTCCCTCGTGCAGATGAATATTTAGGGGAATACGTTCCCGAGCATAACCAACGACTACATTGGTGTAGTGACTTTACCGGTTCTGCGGGAACGGTCATTATTTTAAAAGATCGTGCTGCTATTTTTACCGATGGCCGTTATACCATCCAAGTTAGACAACAAGTCAATGCCGACTTTTTCGAGTTCTACCATCTAGTCGACACCCCACATGTGGGATGGCTAAGTGAGCAATTGCCTGCAGGTGCAACGGTTGGCTTTGATTCAAAGGTGCATAACTTAAATTGGTATAAAACAAGTGTTCGCACGCTTTCAGAAAAACAGATTAACCTTGTCGCTGTTACACAAAATCCCATTGATCTTAGTTGGACTGACAGACCAACACCAACGCAACATATGGGGTTATTGTTAGATCAGAAATATACCGGCCTTTCAAGTTTAGCAAAGCGTCAACAAATTGGGGCTGAAATTGCCAAGCAAGGCGCCAATGCAAGCTTTATCAGTGCGCTCGATTCAATTGCCTGGTTACTCAATATTCGCGGTAAAGATATCCATTGTTTTTGTGTCATCTTAGGGAGTGCCGTATTAATGCAAGATGGCTCAATGACCTTTTTCACTGATCTTGCCAAGATCCCTGCCGGTTTTGCAGAGCATGTTGGTGAAGGTGTTACCGTACTTGCAGAATCACAAGCGACGGCAACGTATCAATCACTCGGTCAACAAAAATTAACTATCTTAGCCGATCCTGAAACATCGAATGCATTTAGCCTATTAACGGCAGAAAAAGCAGGTGCAACATTAATTGCAGGACTCGATCCCGTTGCCACACCTAAAGCATGTAAAAACAGCACAGAATTAAACGGTATGCAACAGGCTCATATTCGCGATGGTGCTTCGGAAGTACGTTTTTTATGTTGGTTAGAAAATGAAGTTGCACAGGGGAAATTATACGATGAAGGCTTCCTGTCTGATAAATTAACGACGTTTAGAGCCAGTAACGATCTGTACGTAGAATTGAGTTTTGATACCATTTCAGCAGCCGGTTCAAATGCTGCAATGTGCCACTACAACCATTTAAACGGAAAACCGGCCACACTCCCCATGAATAGTATTTATCTGGTTGATTCAGGTGCGCAATACCTCGATGGTACAACGGATATTACCCGTACTGTGGCGATTGGCACACCGTCCGATGAACATAAAAAAATGTTTACGCTGGTATTAAAGGGTCACATTGCACTTGCGCAGGTAAAATTCCCCGTCGGCACTAACGGTAGCCAACTCGATGTGCTTGCACGTCAATTCCTATGGCAACAGGGCTATGATTACGATCACGGAACAGGCCATGGGGTCGGTTGTTTCTTGAATGTACACGAAGGCCCTCATCGCATTGCTAAAAACTCAAATGGCGTTGCCTTACAACCAGGTATGGTTGTTTCCAATGAGCCGGGATACTACAAACAAGATGGTTATGGAATCCGCTGTGAAAACTTAGTTTATGTTGCCGATAAAGGGCTCGCGCATGACGGTAAAAAATTCTATCAATTTGAGACCTTAACGCTAGTACCCTTTGATTTGAATTTGATCGATACATCTTTATTAACTAAAAATGAAGTTAACTGGATCAATAATTATCATGCAGAAGTAAAACAAAAAATATCACCACTATTAACGGGAGCAGATTTAGCTTGGTTAGAACAAGCAACTCGACATATCTAACAATCCTTCCCCAAGCGATAAGTAACATTCTGGCTCGGAATAACATAAAAAATACATTCCGAGCCAATTAATAAGTAACATTTATCTTCAATATATACCCGTTACCATTCAAGATGCAGAAATCAGCAAGACGAGAGGTGAGCAGATTCTAGGCATAAAGGGGAAGATCTAACGGGTTAAATCGAGACTTTATAACAACGAAGATGTTTGCCTCTCGTCTTGCCCTGCGGGTCACTAGCTCGTTTCTTATAAATCATGGCAATACTGCGTTATAACATTCGATAAGGACTAGCCATTAAAGATGTAAAGTCTTGTTTTTACATCTACCAATAGAGGATTAACGCAGTTAATCGCTCGAAAGGTCATCATGTTACGCCTTGCCTTGGTATCCGAGCTAGTGACTGATAAACGCATCTTGATTAGTAACGGGTATAAAACGACGTAATTCAATTGCGCTCATTGAGTAGACTTTGGTAGAGCAGTAATATTTAATTTACGCATTTTTGAACGTAATGTGCTGGGATTAAGCCCGAGTTTTTTCGCCGCACCAAATGGTCCTTCAATACGCCCGTAACACGCCACGAGGACTTTGTTAATATGTGCAATAATCACTGCATCGAGTGTTTCATTTTCGGGCTGTGTATTAATTTCACCACTTTCAACATTACAAGACAACGAGGATGAAGATGGATAATGACCAATCGCTTGTTCAATCTGCAACACGCCCGTCGACTCCCCTAGTAAAACGGCACGATTAATAACTGATGCGAATTCACGAATATTACCCGGCCATGAATAACGCCGCAGTTGTTCTATCTCTGATAATTCAATTTTCATTGGCCTTATGCCGAAACGTTGTGTCGCTTGATCCACAAAATACCGAGCAAAACTGTCAATATCTTGTTTTCTATCGCGCAATGGTGGGATCACTAAAGGAAAAGCTGATAAACGATAATATAAATCTTCCCTGAATTGCTTATGGGCAATCATCTCTAATAAATCTTTATGAGTCGCTGCAACAATGCGTACATCCGTTTGTTGTACCTTCTCTCCTCCGACTCGAGTGAACGTTCCATCTTGTAACACACGCAATAACCGTACCTGTGCACCAAGGGATAATTCCCCTACTTCATCCAGAAAAAGCGTACCTTTATCGGCGCGCTCAAACCATCCTCGATGGGTACCTGTCGTCCCAGTAAAAGACCCTTTTTCGTGCCCAAATAATTCAGAATCAATCAACTCAGGAGAAAGCGCCCCACAGTTAACTCGGTTAAAAACTTGATTATAACGAGGCGAGCGTTCATGGATAAGCTGGGCAACCACTTCTTTACCACTCCCCGTCTCGCCATGTAACAAGACAGGAAGATCTTTAGGCGCAACAATATTGACTCGCGCCATCACGCTAGCAAGTCCCGACGTTTCTCCGATTATATTTGCTGTCTGTGTCATAAAACTAATAATCCTCTTTATTTAACGGAATATCCATACAAAACAAATGGAAATAAATATTAAATTAAAAATTAAACTATTAATCAATAAGTTAAGAAATGGCATAAACAATGCTCTTCTCTGCTCGGTATAACCGCTACAGAATAAGGAGAAAAATAATGCACAATACAAATCAATATATTCCTAAGAAACAATTACTTTCTCATGAACATCTCAATAACATAACCGAAAACAAAGTATTCAATAAAAAAATGGGCTGGGAAATTGCCCAATACCAAGAACAACAATCGATAAAACATCGCATGCGTTTCAAAGCAAAAGAACTCAAAGCATCTTTGTGGGCACTTGCCGTTTTATCCATTGTGTTTGGACTAAGCTGTTGGTTAGCAACCACACCATTCAATAGCACACCGGGTATTGTAAGCAATCAATGGAACATTATCTGGTCAGTCACACTGCTTGCTATGATTTTTGAGTTCTTAGATTCAGCCGCTGGAATGGGATATGGAACAGCCTTTACCCCACTATTATTGATATTCGGATACGAACCTTTACAAATTATCCCGGCTATCATGATTCAACAAGCCAGTGCAGGGTTAACCAGTGCCTATATTCATAAGGAATATGGCAATGTTGAATGGCATATTCACCCTATATCAGAAACCGTTAAATTATGGCTAATTATTGCAAGCATGGGGATATTGGCAGGCGTATTTTCAATCACGTCTGTTTATGGTTTATTGCATGTAGCTCAAGTATGGATCAAACTTTATGTGGTTGTTCTTTTATTAGCAATGGGAATTATTTCCCTTATTAATGCGAAAAAAGTGCCCACTTATCATCCCAAACGTATGTTTTTCTTTGGTGCACTTGCAGGTTTTAACAAAGGGATAGGCGGCGGTGGATATGGCCCTGTTGTCACCATTGGCGGACTTTTCTCTGGCGTACCTGCAAAAACAATGATGGCTATCACCGCATTTGCAGAAGGCACCGTTTGTATTGCATCAATTATTACTTGGTTCTGTTTACTAAACCATGGAGTTGTTATTAACTTTATTTTATTACCTTCAATGATCCTAGGTAGCATTTTTGCTGTTATTGCCGCTCCCTATGCTATCCGTGTTTTCCCAGAAAAAATGTGGAAAAAACTCGTACCTTTGTACTGTTGTATACTTGCAATCCTTTGTTTATGGAAATTAATCCCCTCTCTTTTTTAATCAATACTTATTCACAAAAAGTTTCGACCTCGCAATAAAACAGCGTCCAATTTTTTCTAAATGAGAATAAATTCTATTTGCAATTTGTTTTATAAACGATATAAAATGCTATGTTATAACATAATTTAAATACAGAGGTAAATAATGCGAGATAATATCCACCCCAATTATCGTACCGTCGCTTTTCATGACACACGTGTTGATCAGTATTTCCTAATCGGCTCAACGGTTGAAACAAACAAAACCGTTGTCCGCGATGGTGTCGAATATCCCTATATGAGCTTGGATGTATCTAGTGCTTCTCATTCTTTCTATACGGGTGAACAAAGGATCCATGACGGTGAGGGGCGCGTTGCGCAATTCAAACGTCGTTTCAAACTAAGCAGTAAATAAGGAATAGGTTAATGAAAGTATTAAATTCGCTAAAAGGGGCAAAGCAACGTCACCCAGACTGTCAAATCGTAAAAAGAAAGGGACGTTTATTTGTTATCTGTAAATCCAATCCAAGATTTAAAGCGACGCAGGGCAAAGGATAAACACTAGTATTTGGAGCGTTCATCGATAGTCCTAAAGGTTAAATTAATTCGAGGCGTATCGACTTTTTTAGTGGGAGGAAGTCGATGCAACCAATGACTCTGGGTTTCACCTTTCATCACCAATAAACTGCCATGTTGTAAAAATACGGATAAAGTTTGTTGGTTAACCTTATGTTTGAAGGAGAACTTACGTTCTGCACCTAAACTCAAAGATCCTATCGCCCCATTTTTAAGAAGATCTTTCTCGCCATCACTATGCCAAGCCATTCCTTCATCGCCAGTATGATATAAATTGAGTAAGCAAGCGTTAAAACAATGCCCACTTTTTTCTTCAATAATTTTTTTTAGCTCCACCAGCTCTTCAATCCAAGGCAAAGCATGTTTAGTACTATTTGAATAGGTATAACTGAAGGGCTTATCGCCATACCAAGCTACTTTTCGCTTAGTCAGAATCTGCTTTCCAAAAATATTAGCCTGGTCGCTTTGCCATTTTATTTTATTGAATAACGCATCAAAATACCGATTCGCCTGTTCAAAGGGAATCAAGATACCGTGGTATTCAACCACACCATCATAATCAACCACTTTAATTGGCGTTTCTTCAATCTCAGCGAATAAGTCTCTGTTTTGCAATTAGATTACCTTCTGTCATTTATCTCTCCAACCACCTGTTTAACTATCATAATTTTAACGATAACAATAAGTTGGCACGTTTATTCCATAGTTAGATTAAATTAAGAGATAAATCTCTATTTATTAAGTATTCATCGTTCTGCTTGCACAATAATAAGACGCACTTGCACTCTGATGATGAAAACACATTTTACCTGATGAAATTATAATCACCTGATTTTTACAGCTTATAAAGGAGTACGCCTTGTCACTAACACCCGCTTGGGATGCACATACCTGTGTTCCTTTATTTCCTGAATATGATCTAGCCTCGCTACAACGCCATATCGACTGTGGTGCCTATTATATATCAATCAATATCGGCATGGATTTTAATCCGTTAAGCGATATCATCCAGATCATAGCAGGATTTAGAAAGCGTATCAGCGAACTCGATTTTTTAATCCAAGTAGAAAGTTTTGCGGATGTTGAACGTGCTCAACGCGAAGGTAAATTGGCCATTTCCTTTGATTTAGAAGGCGGCGTTCCCTTGCATGAAAGCCCTGCAATGGTCGGATTACTTGCCAAACTTGGGGTACGACAAATACACTTAGCCTACAACCGCAGTAACTCCCTTGCAGGCGGTTGTCATGATCAAGACCTTGGCCTGACACAGAAAGGCCGAGATATCGTTGATGCAATCAATGCCAATAAATTATTCATGGATGTTTCCCATACCGGATATCGCACCAGTATGGAAATTTTCGAATATTCAAATAAACCGGTGATTATTAGTCATGGTAATCCACGTGCATTAAAGGATCACGGTCGAAATTATCGCGATGACCAACTGCAAGCCTGTGCTGCAACCGGTGGCGTGGTGTGCATTAATGGTGTCGCACGATTCTTAAACTCCGCACAAGCCAGCGCAGAAAGCATGGTCGAAGCCATTGATTATCTCGTTCAATTAATTGGACCAACCCATGTTGGCGTTGGTTTAGATTATGTCTATGACAATCATTTAGATGATGGCCCTGAAGGTTTAGATACCAATCTTTGGTGGCCCCCCGAACATGGTTACGGAAAATCAAATGATGGATTTTTAAATCTATTATTCGCCCCACCAGAACGTTTTTTAGAAATGTCAGTACTACTTGAAAAACGCGGTTACAAACAATCGGATATCGCCGCTATCTATGGAAGCAATATGAACACCCTAGCGCAAAAAATTTGGTGTTAACAACGCATTGGAAATAAATCCCTTGGCTCTACGCTCAGGAAATATGGAGATAACAATATGAAGACAATTTTTAAAAAAGCACGTCACCTAGCGGGAGTCACAGGCTTAGCCCTTGCACTCTCTACGGGGACAGTATCTGCAGCAACGCCTAAAGATTCATTAGTTGTCGGTTGGCAATTCGATGACATTATCACCTTAGATAGTGCGGAGGCTTTTGAATTTTCAGGTTCTGAAGTTATCGGTAATACTTACGACCGTTTAATTAGTTATGATCCAAATGATGTATCAAAAATATTTGGCCAAGCAGCAGAAAGTTGGACAATCAGTGAAGATGGTAAAACATTTACCTTTAAAATTCGTAAGGGAATTAAATTCGCTTCGGGTAATGAAATGACAGCTGAAGATGCTGCATTTTCATTACAGCGTGCGGTTATCTTAAATAAAGCACCAGGTTTTATATTGACTCAATTCGGTCTTGATGAAACCAATGTAAAAGACAAAGTTAAAGCCATTGATGCGAATACGCTCGTCTTTGAAACCGATAAAGCTTACGCTCCAACTTTTGTTTTATACTGTTTAACGGCAACCATTGCATCGGTTGTGGATAAAGAAGAAGTAATGAAACATGAAGTCGATGGTGATATGGGACTGGCTTGGTTACGTACTCATTACGCAGGCTCTGGTCCTTTTAAAGTAGAACAGTGGAAACCTTCTGAAATTGTTGTATTAAGTGCCAATCAAAATTATTGGGATGGCGTTCCTGCCATGAAAAATGTGTTTATTCGTCATATCGGTGAATCTTCTGTTCAACAATTACTACTTGAGAAAGGTGATATTGATATTGCTCGTAATCTCGAAACGGAACAATTAAAAAGTGTCGCAGAAAGCAAAGATATTAAATTAATCAAGAAAGGTAAAGGTACACTTTATTACCTTTCAATGAATATGAAAGATCCTATCCTAGCTAAGCCTAAAGTACAGCAAGCGCTTAAATACCTGATCGATTACAAAGGGTTAGCAGATACAGTTTGGGATGGTCGTGGTCAAATACAACAGGCATTCCTACCTAAAGGTTTTCTCGGTGCATTGGAAGACCAACCTTTCTCATTGGATATTGAAAAAGCAAAAGGATTATTAGCTGAAGCGGGTTACCCCGATGGTTTCGATGTTGAGTTAATCGTTAGAAACAGCCCTATTCGTGTTGATACGGCAAAATCAATTCAAACAACCTTCGCTAAGGTCGGCATCAACGTTAAATTAATCCCGATGGATGGCAAGCAAGTGTTAACCGTATACCGTGCTCGTAAACACCAATTATTCTTTGGTACTTGGGGGCCTGATTACCAAGACCCTCATACAAATGCAGATACCTTTGCTAAAAACTTAGACAATAGTGATGATGCTAAATCTAAACCCGTCGCATGGCGTAACGCTTACGCACCAGAGCAAATGACTAAAGATACCCTTGCTGCGTTAGTGGAACGCGATGCAGATAAACGTGCAGCAATGTATTTAGCCATTCAAAAAGAACATCAACAAACCGCACCTTTCGCCTTTGTTATGCAAGAACAAGAAGTGGCTGGCGTGCGTGAGAATATCGATGGATTTGTATTAGGCCCATCCTTCGATAGTAACTCTTACAAAGATGTTGTGAAAAAATAATGGGAAGTTCATTATCAAAGGGCGGTTCTTTAGCCGCCTTTTCTTCTTTTTATGCTAAAAAAGCAAAGCCATTCGTACACTTTTTCAGTATGTTGGCGATGACTTTTTTCGGCTTGCTATTACTCACCTTTGTCATTGGTCGAATGATGCCAACGGATCCCGTTATTGCTGTTATTGGCGATAAAGCAACGGAAGCACTATATCAAGCAACCTATCTTGAAATGGGATTAGATAAACCCATTATTACCCAGTTTTTCTACTATCTCGATGGGATATTACACGGCGATTTAGGTACCTCTGTTCGGACCGCCAATTTAGTATCTGATGATATCCTTAACTATTTTCCTGCCACCTTAGAACTCGCCACCCTTGCAACTATTTTTGGTATGTTAATTGGCATTCCGATGGGTGTATTGGCAGCCGTCAATCAGAATAAATGGCAAGATAATATAGTTCGAATTTTTGGGCTAATTGGCCATAGCGCACCAATATTTTGGTTAGCGATGATTGCGATTGTCATTTTTTATCAACATTTAGATTGGGTCGCTGCTCCAGAAGGAAGACTCAGTGTCATGTATGAATATACGCTACCGAAGGTAACCAATATGGTATTGGTGGATACTCTATTAGCGCGAGATTGGGATGCATTTAAAGATGCCTTTGCCCATATTATTTTACCCGCGTCTTTACTTTCCTATTACAGTATTGCCTACCTCAGTCGTATGACGCGTTCATTTATGCTCGATCAACTCAATCAAGAATATATTATTACGGCACGAGTAAAGGGTGTTTCTGAAACCGCGATTATCTGGAAACACGCACTCGGTAATGCTTGGGTGCCTTTGATCACCGTTATTGCCCTTACCTACGCTTCTCTCTTAGAAGGTTCGGTGTTAACAGAAATTGTATTTTCTTGGCCAGGATTAGGTCGTTACATTACCGATGCCCTACTTGCAGCAGACATGAATGCAGTACTTGGCGGCACGATTGTGGTCGGTTTAGTGTTTATACTCTTAAACTTAACCTCTGATTTGCTCTATAAAATCTTCGATCCGAGAGCAAAATAAGCATGCATATTATTAAACATTTCTCATCAAGAAGTGCTAACAAGGTTTTTCAAAATGACTGAGTTAAAAGGTTGGCTGTTAGCCGAAAACCCAGATTCAAGAACACAGGCAGCATTTGGACGTGGCTACTTAGGTTGGCTACGTTTCTATCATAATCCACTTGCAATGATTGGTTTTGTGATTGTCCTTGCGTTGCTATTAATGGCAATCTTTGCCCCTTATATTGCCCCTGAAGATGTGACCAGTGGACTCACGGGTGACGCCCTTAAAAATGGGCGCTTTCTTCCCCCTTCTGCTGAACATTGGTTTGGAACCGATGGTCAGGCTAACGATGTGTTTAGTCGCATTATTATCGGTAGTCGTATTACCTTATTTATTGTTGCGATCGTTATTTTCACCGCCCCTGTATTAGGTTTTATTATCGGTACGGTTTCCGGTTACTTTGGTGGTTGGGTCGATATATTGTTAATGCGCATTACCGATGTATTTCTCGCTTTTCCTAAATTAGTACTCGCATTAGCACTAGCTGCGGCATTAGGTCGTGGCTTAGAATCCGCTATTTTCGCAATTGCAATCACGTCTTGGCCTGCCTACGCACGACTCGCTAGAGCCGAAACATTAACCATTCGTAATACCGATTATTTAGCAGCGGCAAAACTACAGGGCGCTGGTCATTGGCGATTAATTTCAGGCCATATCATGCCACTTTGTTTATCCTCACTAATTGTTCGTGTGACCTTAGATATGGCGGGCATTATTTTGACTGCAGCGGGGTTAGGCTTCCTAGGTTTAGGGGCACAGCCTCCAACACCAGAATGGGGCGCAATGATTGCAGAAGGACGCGACTATATTCTCAGTTACTGGTGGTTAGCGACCTTTCCTGGTATTGCAATTTTTACCGTCGCACTTGGCTTTAACCTCCTTGGTGATGGTCTGCGTGATGTATTAGATCCTAAATCAGGAGGCCAGCATTAATGACTTATATCGATGATAATCAGGATCATTTACTGGAAGTAAAAAATCTCAATGTGGAATTTCCGTCGGTGCATGGTGCTGTTCATGCCGTTCGTGATATCTCTTTCAAAATGGGTCATGAGAAAATAGCCATTGTAGGTGAATCAGGTTCGGGGAAATCACAAACTGGTCGCGCGATATTAGGACTAAGCCCAGGGAATGTCAGCGCAGAAAAACTCATTTTTGATGGTGTCGATTTGCAAGGATTATCCACCCGAGATTATCGCGAGATCCGTGGAAAACGTATTTCAATGGTAATGCAAGATCCTAAATACTCACTTAATCCCGTTATGACTATCGGTAAACAAATGATCGAAGCCTGCCAAATTCAAATGAAGGTTTCTAAAAAACAAGCGATATCTCGTTGTATTGAAATGCTTGAAGCCGTTCGTATTCGACATCCGCAACGGGTTTTTAATGCCCATCCCCATGAAGTTTCAGGCGGCATGGGACAACGCATTATGATTGCAATGATGTTACTGTCGAGCCCAGACCTATTAATTGCCGATGAGCCGACCTCAGCATTAGATGTAACCGTGCAATTACAAGTACTAGCGATTATGGATGATCTCGTCAAAGAGCGTGGAATGGGACTTATTTTAATTTCCCATGATTTGCCCTTAGTCGCGAGTTTCTGCGATCGCATCTTAGTGATGTATGCCGGAAGAATTGTCGAAGAGCTAGAAGCCAGTAAGTTAGATCAAGCGCAACATCCTTATACCAAAGGGTTGCTTTCCTGCTTACCCAATAACGCGATTAAAGGACAACCCTTAGCAACATTACAACGTCAAGATAGTTGGCTAAATGGGACCTTAAATGCACAGGGTAAATTACTATGAACGACCAACAAACACCTGCAATTGCAATCAATGACTTATCTATTCACTTTGGTAGCGGAGAAGAATTAGTCAAAGCCGTTAATCATGTTTCCTTTGATGTACCAGCTCAACAATCCTTTGGCTTGGTCGGCGAGTCTGGCTCGGGTAAATCAACCATTTTACGTGCACTTGCAGGGTTAAATACGCATTGTAATGGGCAAATGTTACTTGAAGGTGAAGCATTACAAAGTAAACGTAATAAAGCCTTTTATAAAAAAGTACAGATGGTCTTCCAAGACCCCTATGCATCTCTTCACCCTCGGCATACCATCGATAAAATACTCGCGGAACCGCTTGCCATTCATGGATTTAAAGATACCGAACAACGTATCGCCAAGGTCATGGATCAAGTTGCCCTACCGAATAAATTCCGATTTCGTTATCCACATCAATTATCAGGTGGGCAACGTCAACGCGTCGCCATTGCCAGGGCCTTAATTTTAGAACCGAAGATTTTATTACTGGATGAACCGACCTCTGCGCTCGATGTTTCCATACAGGCGGAAATTCTCAATTTATTGAATCAATTACGTAAAGAATTATCGTTAACTTACCTATTAGTCAGTCATGATTTAGCGGTTGTTTCTTATATGTGTGAGCAAATTGCCGTAATGCAACATGGTAAATTAGTTGAACTGTTGCAGGTCGATCAACAAGGGAAAACTGACGCTAAAGATCCGTATACTTTACAACTTAATTTAGCCTCAAAGGGTTACGATCGCGCTGTTATTGAACAATTTATTGACCATGACTAACGATTAATAAGTAAATTATTTCTATTTCATTTACATCGATATAATCAATCACAACCTGATTATATCGATAATTCAGGTAATATTAAGCGAGCATAAACGACACCTGCCCCTCCGACAACCTACAGTACTGAACTGTTATCTCTATTTATACCCGTTACCATTCAAGATGCAGAAATCAGCAAGACGAGAGGTGAGCAGATTCTAGGCATAAAGGTGAAGATCTAACGGGTTAAATCGAGACTTTATAACAACGAAGATGTTTGCCTCTCGTCTTGCCCTGCGGGTCACTAGCTCGAACACCAATACTGCGTTATAACATTCGATAAGGACTAGCCATTGTCATCATGTTACGCCTTGGTATCCGAGCTAGTGACTGATAAACGCATCTTGATTGGTAACGGGTATATATAAATTATCATGCAATCCATGACGGGTGTGCTTAAATTAATGCGAAGAAAACATTAGCTAGGTAAAATACATCGGTATAAATGACAATTGAAATACAAACCGCTCACCAAAGGGTCAATATGCAAGATAAACTTCCAATTACCATCACCTCAGAGGGCCAATTTTCAAATGCACTAACGCCGTTATTACATAAACTTGAAATGTGGCTAAATTTTCAAGCTTTAAAAGCTAATTGGTATGAAAATGAAGAATCCATTTTAGCCTTTCACTTTACCTTAATTAGACAACTAGAAGAGAAACCTCAAGTATCACTAGCCAACCATTGGACTATAGGTCCCGGGTACGCATTTTTATATAATAGTGATAAGTTAACAACTAACGCTTATATCACCATTGCAGATTTAGTAAAAAATCCCCACAACATAGAACACACCATAAAATCTCGACTCACGGAAGTTACTAATGCCGTCGTTATACAGCATGGATTTGATCGCATTAAATGTTAATCGACTTCACTAACCTAAGGTGCAAATCAAAGGTAGAGTTTGATTATTAAATAAGCTATGTTGAGACTCTAAACTAATCCAAAGGAGTAATAATGCAGTTATTTATCGGTAACAAAAACTATTCGAGCTGGTCTCTGCGGGCATGGTATTTAATGAGTAAATTTGACGTAAAATTTGATGAAACATTGTTGGCTCTCGACACCACCGATTTCTATGATGAATTAGAAAAGCATTTTAGCGTCCAAAAGGTGCCAGCCATTATCGATGGTGATTTGGCAGTATGGGATTCATTAGCAATCAATGAGTATATTAATGACGCCTATCTATCAGGCTCAGCACTACCCAAAGATCTTAAGCAACGCGCTAAAGCTCGGGCATTAAGTGCCGAAATGCATGCAGGATTTATGGGTGTGCGCAGTGAAATGCCAATGAATATCCGCGCAACACGCCATGTCGATCTTTCAGCAACGGCATTAAAAGATATTGCACGTATTGATGAAATATTTTCTCAACAGCAATCTGAGTTTCCCAATGCTTGGTTGTTTGGTGAATTTAGCATTGCCGATGCGATGTATGCCCCCATTGTCTTACGCTTCAAAACCTATCAAATTAACTTATCTGCAGCAGCTCAAGCCTATTGTGAACATGTTTTAAAATGCCCCGTACTACAAACGTGGATTACACAAGCGCTTACTGAAACTGCAATTGTGCAAGAAGATGAAGCAGGTGTAGAAGTGTAATAAACAGGTATCGAAGCCTTAATCCCTAACCTTACTAAGGCTTTTTACTTTACGCTTAAATACTCGTACAATTTGGCTCATTTTTTAAAACCCATAATTTATATTTTTTAAAGAGTTTTATACAACTATGCACCAAATAAACGACCTTATTGCTATTTTTGAACGGGTATTTTTTCAAGATTATAATACCCGTTTAATCAAAGGTGATGACGAACCTATCTATCTTCCTGCTGATACGAAAACGCCTTTCCATCAAATCATATTTGCACATGGGTATTTTTCTAGTGGGTTACACGAGTGCTCTCACTGGCTAATTGCCGGAGAAGCACGCCGTAAGTTAGAAGATTTCGGCTATTGGTATTGTCCCGATGGGCGCGATCTACAAAAACAAATGGAATTTGAAAAGGTAGAAATCAAGCCTCAAGCAATAGAATGGATGCTATGTGTTGCAGCGGGGTTTAAATTTAATGTTTCCGTGGATAATTTGAATGGTGAACAAACGGATCGATTTGCCTTTCAAGCGCGTGTACATGCGCAGGTTTTAACCTATCTTGAGCAGGGTGTTAATCAACGTACTGAAAAATTATTGAAGGCATTAAGCGAATTCTATAAAACACCTTGGCCATTAACTGCCGCGCAATTTGATTACGTATTTCCCGAGCATAATGATTAAACATCAAAACCCAACTAAAAACAGATTCCCTAACCTTTAATAAGCTTTATTTTTGATATTATAGTGACCCAGCATTAGATTTACACTTAATGTCCTTTTAAAATACAAGTGATTTTGTTGTAATCCTTCATTTATTTTTACAATATCACTCAGTATTTTTTGGGAAGGAAATGGAAACAGTCATCGATGCAAAGGGCATTAAAAAAGTTTACAAAATAAGCAAAAGAGCCAAGGGATTGTTCGGTCATATCGCCAACTTATTTTATCCTCAATATACTTATAAACATGCTATTGATAACATCAATCTAACCATAAAAAAAGGCGATGCCGTTGGGTTTATTGGCGCAAATGGTGCGGGTAAATCAACGACGATCAAAATACTGAGCGGAATCCTATCACCAACAGAAGGCAGCGTTACTGCGCTTAATGTCAGTCCTCATAAACAAAGAAAACAATATGTTGCCCAAATAGGGGCAGTATTTGGACAAAAATCTCAATTAGCTTGGGATTTACCAATTATTGACAGCTTTCATTTATTACAAAAAATATACCGTATCCCAGAGGATAAATTTCAGAAAAATCTTGCTCAATTTACAAAAATTCTCGATATGCAAAGCTTTATTGAGCAACCAGTACGACAACTCTCTCTAGGTCAACGTATGCGCGCAGATATTGCCGCTTCACTTTTACATTCACCGGAATTAGTGTTCTTCGACGAACCCACCATTGGCTTAGATGTAGTTGCTAAAGAACGGATCCGGGCATTTATTCGTTATATGAATAAAGAACTTGGCGTGACAATTATCTTTACCACCCATGATATGCAAGATATCGAAAAAACGTGCGATAAATTAATCATTATTGATAAGGGGAAAAAGATCTACGATGGCACTGTGAATGGAATTAAAAACCATTTTGGTAGTGAAAGAAAACTCATTGTTCAGTTTTCAGAGGAACATCAAATAGCAGAAATCCCTAATGTTCAAATAAAACACAATAATGCGATAAGCAAAGAATTTTTATTTAAAAGTAAAGATGTCCCGATCAAATCGCTTATTCAACATATCTTTGAAAACTATCATGTCCAAGATTTAACCATCAGTGAACCTGATATCGAGGAAATTGTAAGGGATATTTATGAAAAAGGTGTTTGATTTCAGCGTTTACTTTGCTTTCACAAAAACGGCTTTTTTAAACAAAATGGTTTATCGTTTCGATTATTTAATCGGCATGCTTAATACCTGTATTCAACTCTTTATCGCCTGCCTTATTTGGAAAACATTATATGGCAACAATGAGGTCATCGATGGCATTAGCTTTTCAATGGTTGTCACCACCATCATTATTAGCCAAGGTTTATCAAATGCCTATAGCATTAATGATCAACTCGTTTCAGCCAAGGTAAGGGACGGATCAATTGCTTACACATTACTCATGCCGATTAGCTTTCGTGCACAAATATTTGCCGAAACATTGGGAGAAATACTGTTTCGAATTATATCCAACTTCCTGCCAGCATTAATCATATTCAGCCTCGCCGTTGATATTTTACCCCCCAAGGATCTGATCGCGTTCCTCATGTTTCTCTGCAGTATTACCCTCGGGTTTATGGTGCTCTGGATGATCAGCTCCATTGTCCAATATTCTTCCTTTTGGATCCTAAGTGTTTGGAGTTTATCGACGATAAAAAACGCGCTAATAAGGGTCTTATCTGGGGCAGTAATACCACTTTGGTTTATGCCAGAAACCATTGTAAAGTGGGTTGATTACACGCCATTTAGCGCTATTTATTTTATTCCAATTCGGATTTATTTGGGTGATATAAGTATCGACGAATCAGGGGCCTATTTCGCACAACAGATCCTATGGATCATTATTATGTATGTGATCAGCAGTATCATGTGGGCTAAAGGCAAGCAGCAAATAGTCATCCAAGGAGGGTAATATGAATACGCTAGCACTTTTTTTACATTATTCGGCTATCACCATGAAGTCATGGTTCCAATATAAAGTCGATGCAATTTTGCGCTCCCTTGCCGTATTTCTGCGTGAAGCATCAAGCATTATTATTATCTATTTTATGCTACTTAAATTTGAAACCATTAATGGTTGGAATGTTAATGAGCTTCTTTTTCTGTTTAGTTTTATCTTTTTTACTTACGGTCTTTTCATCCTATTTTTTACCGGTCTTCGCGACTTTGAAGGATTAGTCAACAAAGGAACATTTGACCGTTTTTTATTAAGGCCTCGAGGGTTAATTTTTCAAATAATTGCATGCAAAGTTGATTGGTTTGCAGCAATAGGCCATGGCACGTTAGGATGGATGTTATTTATATATTCAGCAAATAATATCAATATAGAATGGAATTACCTGACTATTACCTACTGTACTTTCGCGATTATTAGCGGTGTGTTAATTCAAGGTGCACTCTTTTTATTTTTAGCATCCTTAAGTTTTACATTGATTAAAATATCTAATCTTAGGCAAATGCTTTACTGGAATACGAGAAAGTTTGCAGGATACCCTATCAGTATTTTTCACGGTTCAATCAAGTTTTTACTAATTTATATTGTCCCCTTTGCATTTGTTAATTATTTCCCAGCACAATATTTATTAAGAAAAAGTGATCTAGCTGATTTTCCTATTATGTATATCTATATCGCACCACTTGTCGGCTTTGTTTTGTATGCATTAGCATACTGTTACTGGATATACAGCTTAAAGTTTTATAAAAGCACCGGTAATTAAACCAGATGAGTACTAAATCAATGCCAGAAGGCAAGGGACCAAAGGTTATTCTATTTCTTTGCCAAGGTATAGTAACTTACGAAGCCAGTGTCGATGCATCATCTATCGCTAAAATTGGCATTCTTAATGACCGTAAAAGCACAACTTATCATTTAGACCATAAACGGCTGTATCAGATGCAAGAAATGGGCGTTAATATTATTCATAATCCTGTGGTTGTTGATAATAATGTAATCACATCAACAAGCCCTTCTGCTGGGTTAAATGTCGCTTTTATGCTTGTAGAAAAACTAACTTCGTTGGCTAATTTAAAACAAGTTAAGAAAGGGATGGGCTTTTCTGATAAGCATATCTAATATTATTTCACTGATAATTAAGAGCAATATTCTCCAATGAAACGTATTAATGTGATTGGCACGAGTGGTAGTGGAAAAAGCACTTTTAGCCGTAAACTCTCTGAAAAGCTAAATTATCCCTATCTAGAAATGGATAAAATGTTTTGGAAACCAAACTGGGTAGAAGCATCTGATCAAGAGTTTTTCACTACCCTAACCAATCAAATTTCTCAACCTAGCTGGGTCTTAGATGGTAACTATAACAAAACAGCATCTATTAAATGGGCTGATGTTGATACGATCATTTGGATAGATTACTCCTTTGTTAGAACAGTGTTTCAAGCCATTAAACGTGCATTAATTCGATCAATAACCAAACAAGAATTTTGGGAAGGGACTGGAAATATCGAAACCTTTAGAAAATCTTTTTTCAGTAAAAAATCGATTATTTGGTGGACCTTAACAACCTACAAAAAAAATAAAATTAGATACCAAGCGTTACTTAAGGATCCCACTTATAAACATATCCACTTTGTGCGGATAACCAACCCAAGGATGGCCAAAAAATATATTAGCCAAGGACACAACACACATTAAGGAATGTATGATGATTGCATTACGAGATCTACAAGAAAAAATCGTTAATACGCGTAAAGACAGAGACTTTGTTACCGATCCATTAAAGTTACAAATATTACTAACAGAAGAAGTTGGAGAAATATCTGCGGAGTTAAAACGTCTATGGTCCGATAACTATCCCCCCTTTTCTAAAGAACGAATTGCTAATGAGATTGCCGATGCATTTGTCTTATTATCTGCACTCGCTTCTGGATTTGAAGTTGACTTAGAAAGTGCGGTCGACGCAAAATTCTTTAAGGCCGACAACCAAAGAAAATGGGCCACTGCAAACAAAAAGGCCTAATGACAAGACTTTAGTGGGTAGGATAAACAGGCGCGGTACCTAGCTGCAAATCTAAGCACCGCGCAGGGATTACGTTTTGACCTTCGCAAGTTCTAAATATCTAAGATAACGAACGGTACGTTGTGCTTGAATTGCAGCAGGAAATCTTTCTCCAACAACAAAACCATCACTTTGGATACCAATATCTTGCATTAAATGCTGGCTAAGATATAAAAATGCCACTTTTTCAGCTCGGTATTTTTTCTGTTTTTTACGCAGCTCATTATTAATATCAGCTTTGATAAGTGTGGTTGCAAGTACTAAATAAATTGATTGACGCATAACGCCTCTCCTTTTTAATTATAAAAAGAAGGTCTTGGATAAAAGTAGGGCTTTAAAGATAGATTTTCACTTGTTAAGTCACTTTTATCCGTGACCTAAAAGTAAAACTTAGGATACGAATTTATTGCTTATGATGGTTTAATCGACCGGTTAAATTGGCGGTTGAAGAAATCAGAACATAAGAACACAGCATGTTTTTCAGATGTAAATTGTTCATGTTGCCTCCTTGGATTCTTAGCAGTAAAAACGTAAATGGGGTGTAACTCGTTGTCAGTTTATTATCAAAACTGAGTACATAGGTATATTAACGAGTTAACTGTATTAATCAACCGTTAATTTATTATTTTTTGATTATTTATGTATTTTACTTCTTAGTATCCGTCCCCCTTATTAATTCGCGATATAACCTTCCATTCCAATTAACGTTGAAGCTCAATTGCTTTCCTCTAAGAGCCTACTAATCTTATAATTGGAACATAACTTGCTAAGTGGGTTATAAACGTCAAAATAACCACTAACATGAATAGGATTTTAAAATATGGGAATAACATCTAAATTGTTATCACTGCTTACATTGTCTGTTATTTCAATGGGCGCTTTTGCCAGTATTATTACTTTTGATGACAGAACGGCTTATGAAAATTATGTTAATACTTATACGGTTGATACTTTAAACACTGCATATGGTAATAGTTATTCAGATCTAAGTAATTCAGACTATAGTTGGACAATGTCTGATTATGCTTGCGTTAATAGTTGGGGATGTAATGGGTATGGTGTAAACAATCCGTTTGTAAGCTATGGCAACGATTGGGTTTGGACCTATTCTTCTGGTGAATTTAACCTTAACCTCGCTGTGACTGCTTTTGGCTTAGATTATAGTAACCCCTATTATACTTCGACAGCACAGGTTGGTCTAAACGGTTTAAATAGCGGTGTTAATCCAAATGGCTCCTTTTTCGGTATCGCCACGGATGATGGAACAACTTTTTCATCGATTAATTATACGCAATTCAGCTATTTCCAAGCTTTCGATAATATTACTTACTCAACCACATCGAATGGCTCCGTTAGCGTTCCAGAGCCAGCTACTTTCGGATTTTTTCTCTTTGCCTTACTGACCTTCGGTATACTGAAACAAAGAAAATCATAATACAAACATCAATTTATCCACTCCTAGTTCCGGAGTGGATATTTTATGACTGAATTTACTGTTCAAAAACAACAGCATGGCTCTTTATTTGATCATCTTTTTTATTACCACTCTGCATAATATTTTGCAATTTCACTAGGCCTAAAGATTCAACCTGTAATTTTTCATCTTCCACCATCCATTGCTGAATATTCATTCCATACTTTTTATTATCGGTTGCTTGTACGTCATTCAATAGCGCGGTTATTTTGCCCGCACCAAGTTCCGTTAATTGAATACCATCATCAGCGCCCTTAGTAACCTTTACTTTAAATAAATTGGCGTTAATGTTTCCTGCATCTTCTTCATCTATTTTAATCGCTTCTTTTAAGGTATTAGTAGCAACAACGTTATAAAGTAAAACATTCGCATCACCCGCGCCTTCTTCATCAAAATCAAGTCCTTGATCATTATTATTAGTCAGCATCACATTAATCAATTTTACATCGATTTCTCCAGGTCCTGCTTCATCAATATCAAAAGCATCATCTAAATCAGATTCGTTATAAAAACCATTCTCGTTGAGTACAACGTTAATCATATTTGCTTGAACACCGCCATTACCGCCTTCATCAAGCTCAATACCATCACCACCATTATGTGAAATATCTGTATCAACGATATCGGCGGTAATATCACCATTACCTCGCTCATCGACACGAATACCATCAAAATCGATTGCCCCAGTTCCGTTATTAATAAATTTAGAATGACTAATTTGTAAGTGAACACCAATATCAGCACCGATGTCACCATCATCGAGTTCATTGCTATTATCATCAATATGAAGGCCATATAATCGCGAGTCTAATACACTGACATTATTCAAAGTAAGCATGGCATCATTGCCCTTTGCTTCAACGGGAATCGTCACCACAATGCCACGAGTATGACTTTTTACAACGGATAAATTATGAAGACTAATGTTCGCAGCGGTATTAAACATTAAGCTACCATCCTGAGTGCGAACCGTTGTCATTTTTTCTACATCATCGTAAAAGCTTTCTGATTTCCCCGCCTTTTCCCCATTAATTTCAGCATCATTCCCCTCGATTAATAGTGCTTGCTGACCAGTATAAATAATAGGAGATGTAAGCTGGATTTTTGCCTCTTTTTTAAAGGTTATTTGACTAATATTTTTATCTGAATTTGCCGCCGTGATTGCTTTTCTTAAACTCGCTTCATCACTAACTTTATTCATTGCAAAAGTCGGTAACGATATTATTGCGGCTAATAACACACTATGTACAACATACTTATTCATCGCTCATCCCTAGGGTAATTTTTTAAAGAATCGCATTCTATAAGGTTATTGTGACATTAATATTTCGATAGGATAATTAATGTCATATTGTTAAGCTCGATTTCAGATGGAAAAACGTTCAATCAGCCTCCCTATTCTAGCGTTTGCAATCATCAACAGACTAGATATTAACCATAAAGTTGAATACACTAACAATAAAAAGGGAATCACTTTTCCTCTCCATCACATTCATTTAACAAACACATTTTGTTTAACATTCTGCTCACATTTACACTTATTCCTAATTGACTTTAATTTTACTGTACGTAATGTGAGCACTTGTTGATTCATTTTTATCAATAGAATGACAGATAAAAATCTAAGCACGCTAAATAAATTAAGGAGTTGTTATGTTTAAACGTACTTTAATATTGGCTTTATTTTTTATATTCCCAACCATTGTAAGCGCCGCAAATTATTCCATCGGTACCGGTGGACAAAGTGGTATTTATTATCCCTTTGGTGGTGCATTAGCCAAAGTTTGGTCTGAACATGTCCCCGATGTTAATGTCACAGCAGAAGTGACAGCAGCCTCCGTCGAAAATACCATTAAAGTCGTTAGAGGCGACATGATTGCAGGTATTGCAATGGGAAATGTAGTGCTTGATGCCTATGATGGCGAAGGAAAATTCCCTTCTAAAATGCCCGTTCGTACCTTATTCGCTCTCTATCCAAACTTAATTCACGCATTAACACTCGATAACTCAGGTATTACCTCGTTATCACAATTAAAAGGTAAACGTATTTCTCTCGGTGCCCCTGCAAGTGGTACAGCGGTGACCTCGGCATCATTACTGGAATCAATGGGCATTGATGTGAAAAAAGATATTGATGCGGTTTACTTAAACTATTCAGAAACCACCAATGCATTAGCAAATGGTCAAATTGATGCAGGCTTTATTGTCGGTGGTCAAGGTGTTGGAGCAGTAACACAAATTGCATTAACTCATAAAATTAAAATTCTTCCTATCACAATGGAAGACAGCGCGGCCTTTATGAAAAAATATCCTGCTTATAGCACCTACGAATTACCCGCAGGCGTCTATAATAATGTAGGGGCAGTATCAACCCTTAGTGTTTGGAACGTGTTAGTTGTCAGTGAAAAAATGAGTGATGACATGGCATACAATCTAACTAAAGCAGCCTATGAAAATATTAGCGATGTTCGCAAAGTCGTTAAAATGGCAGAGATGACAACACCAGATAATGCAAATCGTTTACAAGGTGTTCCGATTCATCCTGGCGCACAAAAATACCTTGATTCGATCAAGTGACACTCGATTTTAAATAGGGGAATATTATTTCCCCTTCGTTCCATCTGTTTTTTAATATAAATTTAGGAGGCTAATATGGATACAGCAGTTAATGAAGAACAAGGGCCAGAAAATCAATTAGTCTACGAAAAAATGGTCACCTTCTTTGGCTATTTAACACTGGTTATTGCTGTTTGCTTATCTGTATTTCAAATTTGGCAAGGTATAAGCTCAACGATTTCAGCCACCTATTTTCGCCCGATTCACTTAACGTGGATATTAATTCTTGTATTTCTACATCATCCATTAATATCGAATCCTAAAAATCCATTATTTTTAATTGGTAAGGTGATTGATCTTTCATTCTGTGGATTAATTATCTTTGCCGGATATCGACTATTTGTGTTTGATTATAATGATATCAATCACATGCTATTTGGGTTACAACTCCCCGATATTATTGCTGGAGTATCAATTATATTATTACTCATGGAAGGCTGCCGCCGCACCGTCGGATGGGTGATGGTATTTATCGCTATGTTATTTTTAGCTTATAGTGGTTTTGGCGATATGTTACCCAGTGACTTAGCAATTAAAGCTTATTCATTACAGGAAATTATTCAATTTCAAATATTCTCATCCAATGGTGTCTTTGGATCCGCACTCGGTATCGCGGCTACAACGGTATTTATTTTTGTTTTATTTGGTGCTTTTTTAGAAGTCACGGGCGCGGGTAAATTCTTTATTGATTTAGCCTTTTCGATTGCCGGTAAATATCGAGGAGGACCAGCAAAAGCAGCGGTATTAGCGTCTGCGGGTTTAGGCTCCATCTCGGGCTCTGCAATTGCCAATACCGTTACGACAGGTTCGATTACCATCCCAATGATGAAAAAGCTAGGCTATAAACCCGAACAAGCCGCTGGTATTGAAGCAGCCGCATCCACGGGTGGGCAAATTATGCCACCGATTATGGGGGCTGGCGCATTTGTAATGGCCCAATTTACTGGCGTTCCCTATAGCGAAATCATGTTAGCGTCCATCGCACCTGCTATTTTATACTTCTTCTGCACCCTCTTTTATGTCCATTTAATGGCCTGCAAACTAAACTTAAAAGCAGTCAGTAAAACAGAAGCTGTCATTACAGTAATGAAAGACGGAGCACACCATTTAATTCCACTTATCTTTATCACCACATTATTAATGATGGCCTATTCTCCATTATTGGTTGGTGTTGCGGGTTGTGGGGCAATTTTAGTCGCTGCAGCGCTACGTAAACACAGCCGCATCGGATTACCACTTTTTATAAAAGGCATGAAAAACGGTGCGTTGATGGCGCTCCCCATTTCCGCAGCCTGTGGTGCAGCGGGCATTATAGTTGGCGTCGTTGGCCAGACCGGTGTGGGTTTGCAGTTTACGCAATTTGTGATGGATTTCTCCGGCGGGCATATGCTCATTGCATTAGGATTAATCTGTATCGTCGCTTTAGTGCTTGGCATGGGACTACCAGTCACAGCGGCTTATATTGTATTAGCCGTGATGGCCGTACCCATGTTAGGTGATTTTGGACTACCGCTATTAACCGCCCATTTAATTATATTTTGGTTATCACAAACCTCAAATGTAACCCCTCCTATTGCATTAGCTGCTTTTGCTGGTGCCGGAGTGGCCAATGCTAACCCCATGAAATCATCGGTCGAAGCCTTTAAATTAGCGGGTGGATTGTTCATTATTCCAATTATGATGGCATATACTCATTTAGTCTCTCCAGAAACAGGCTTTTTAAGTTTAGGGTTGTCAATTATTCAAACCTTAGCCGTTATTGTCGCCATTGCAGTTTCAATTGAAGGGTACTTTATTCATAAAATGAATGTAATGGAACGTGGAATAGCTTTCTTAACTGTCCCTCTAATATTGCTAAATCCATTAAATTTAGGCTTTGTAGGTATCTTCGTTATGATTGGTTTACTCGTAATTCAAATGCGAAGTAAATAATTATTTTGGTGTTGAGGTAAGCATTCAATTTATTCATTATTGAATGCTTACCGATTACCTCTATGTATTGAGTCCTTTCCCCTATTCTATAAAACATAACTTCATAACGATAAATCATCGATAAAATAACAAATAAAGCCATTTTTTATCAAAAAAAAATGTAATCAATTTAATTTCAAGATAGAATCACCATCCAGCATAAATAATGCATAAAAATAGCAATAAAAATGAAATATAAATGAATAACATTACATTTAATTAATCATCAAAAATAACAAACCTAAACTATTTAACAGAAAAGGACTTTCTATGTTGAAACACAATTCTTTAAAACTAGCCACTTTCATGACTTGCTCAATTGCACTTTCAGGATGTTTTGATAGTAACGATGATGAAGCAAGCAATGATCCAACTGCCGTAAGCATCACACTATCGGGAAGTTCTTCGCTTGAACTATTAGCTGGAGAATCTTTCACAGATCCGGGTGCAACCGCTGTAGACTCTTCAAATAATACACTCGTCGTTCAAACAGAAAACAACATTGATACCACAACGGCAGGAACCTACACATTAACATATAGCGCTTCCGACTCGTCTGGTAACTCAACATCAATCGGAAGAACCATCACTGTTTTACCTAGTGTCATTTTAAATATTCAATCAAATGATTATTTCACTGGTGATGCGATTGAAGGCAGCTCAATCAGTGTATCAACAACTGAAGATGGAACAAGTGTGACACGCACAGGTGTAACAGATGCTGATGGCGAAGTATCAATTCCTGTCGCGGATGATGCAGAAAGAATCATTATTAGTGGCGATTCCGATGGATATGGTGAATACAGTGAAATAACCACAACGGTTGATCAAGTTGTAGATTTGTTTTTACAGCCTGCGAATGGAGAGATTGAATTTACGCCTAGTGAAGAATCTACACTTACTGTTTCAGAAATAGATGTAGTTAGTTTACCGGCTAATGCGCTTGTTGATGAAAATGGTAACACACCGACAGAAACATTAACGGCTGAAATTACAATCATTGATCCAGGTGTTGATCCAAGCTTAATGCCAGGTAATTATGAAACGATCGATAGTACAACCGGTGAAGTAGAACAAATTGAAAGTTTTGGTGCTATCAATGTGACCTTCGACGATGCTGAAGGAAACCGTTATAACCTTGCCGATGGCGAAACAGCAACCATTAGAATTCCATTGGCGTCAGATACGACTTCTGCACCGGAAACTATTCCTCTTTATCACTTTGATGAAGAAACAGGTTATTGGAATGAAGAGGGTTCAGCAACACTCATCGATAATTCATATTATGAAGGAACTGTATCTCACTTTTCGACTTGGAATGCTGATTATCTTTACGAATCGATCCAAATAACCGGCTGTATTGAGAATAGTAATGGTACGCCAGCTTATTTAGCTGAAATAACCACGCAAGGTGTAGATTATTTAGGACAAGCTTGGAGTACTTCCGATTCTGAAGGGAATTTCAGCGTATCAGCAAAACCTAACTCAACGGTCTACTTATCTGCCACTAATCAAGGAGGTTTAAGTCGAACTACAACTATTACAACTGGCGATGAAGATGTGATCCAAAGTGAATGTATAACCTTAGAAGCCAGTGCTGCCGTGGTTACACTTACATGGGGAGAAAACCCTTCCGATTTAGATACTCAGTTTTTTGGTCCAAACTCAGAAGAAGGCGACACTAACTTCTTAATGTACTACTCTAACCCAACAGTAACGATAGACAATAGCAGTATCTGGTTAGATGTAGATGACGTCACTAGTTATGGTCCCGAAATAACAACCATTAGTTCATTTCCTTACCCAGGAAGATACAGCTACGCGGTTAACCATTTCTACGGTTCAAGTGATATCGCAGCATCACCAGCCCGTGTCGAGCTAGATTATAATGATGAAAAACAAGTATTCTCAGCACCGGAAGGAACCGCAACAACCTGTTGGGCGGTATTTGACTTCGTCGTTGACGACTCTGGCGCTGTTACCGTTGAAACCGTCGGTACCTGGGAAGATAGTACATATTGCCATGGTAATGGTAACTGGGATGAAGAAAGTGATATTGAATATAGCGATGAAGTCGGCGCTTATAGTTCAGATATTGAAGCAAGATCTCGAAGCTTACCTGTTATCAAAAACAATCCAGCAATACTCAAAGAGATGATTGAATCAAAATACTACGTAAAATAAATAATAGCGTTTTTATATAAAATAATATTTTTCAGAGGCCATATATCATCAGTATATGGCCTTTTTAATTACCTATATCATCTTAAAGCGTAAACATTAATCGCACTGCAAGTACTAAAATAACGCCACCTAAGAATTTTTTAACCACCAGAGGATGCATTTTTTTATGCATAACAATCGTACCAAGATAGCCACCAGCCCATGCTGCAACAGCGACCACGAATAACATTCCCCATGGTACAGAGCCCATTAATGCATAGGTCAAGAATGCAGAAAACGAAGAAAAAGGAACGGCTAATGCGGTGATCGTCACTACTTTTTTAGGATTAAATCCCTGCATAATCATCAATGGTGCAATCACACCACCACCACCGACACCTAATAAACCGGAAAGAAAACCAGCAACAACACCGGTTAATAATGGACCGATAAAAGGTTGGTCTTGACGATATTGATCCTTATATTTTGAGCTTTTAAAAAACAACATCATTATTCCTGAAAAAGTAAGGAATAAAATAAATATAATTAATAAGCTACGTGCAGCTATTAAATGTCCAGTCCATGCGCCAATCGGTGCAAGCAGAATAGAAGAAATAATGATAGGTAAACCCAAACGAAAATCTAATCGTTTATTGCGGATATTTGAATAGGTAGCGCCAACCATACTAATCCCATTACAAAATAATCCGACCGCCCTTGCCTCGGAAAAGGGTAAACCCAACGCAGACAGAGATGGAATAAGTACTAATGCAGAACCAATCCCGCCAAGTGCAAATATAAAACTCAGCACAAAGGCGACCACAAAGATAATTAATAATGTTATATCCACAACTTTTACCTCTAATGTTTATTTTAGCAACTCAACCTGATCATCTATCTTGGCTTGGATAATTTTTTCTACACAGGAAAGATCCTGCATCACACAGGGGACTCTTAAGCGGTAATACACCATTTTTCCTCGTTTCTCATCAAGCACCACTCCCGCCTGCTTTAACACCGAAAGATGTTTGGAAATCGTTGAAAAATCTGCATCAATAAATTCAGCAAGGTCACACACGCATTTTTCACCTTCGCTTAATTGCTCGACCATCCATAAGCGCGTTGGATGACCCAATGACTTTAAAATATTCGCTTTAGCTTCGATCAGTGCTTTATGTTTATCATTTAGCATTTCAATATCTCTTTCTTTATTATTTGGTTATATGGTAATTTAACCAAATAATAAAATGAAATAATAAGATGCGATAACTATTTAATTTTTTAGACAGATTGTCACTAAGGGGGAGGCTCGAATGTAGGGGAAACAGTATGAAAGGCTAACGCTAACTAAGCGAGACTTTCATACTTGATTAGGCGTTTTTTTATTTGCAATATTCGACAGCAATACCAGCAGCGACTTTTGCATTGTTATACACAAGTTGGATATTAGTCTCTAGGCTATCTCCACCCGTTAAGTCTTTCACTCTTGCTAATAGGAAAGGTGTCGAGTCTTTGCCTTTGATGCCTTGTTCTTTGAGCTCACGTAATGCTTGTTCAATCGCACTGGTGATTTGCTCTTTGTTTTCTTCATACTCGATAGGAACAGGGTTACCTACAACAAAGCCACCTTTTAGATTCATACTCCATTTTGCCTTCATCATATCAGCAACTTCTTTACCACTATCAACACGAGCATCAACACCAAAACCACTATCGCGAAGATAAAAAGCCGGTAAATTATCCGCACCGTAACCCAGTACCGTAACGCCCTGTGTTTCTAAGTATTCAAGGGTCAAACCAATATCCAAAATAGACTTAATACCCGCACACACAACCGTTACTTCTGTTCGAGCCAATTCAGTCAAATCAGCAGAGATATCAAAGGTTTCACTGGCACCGCGATGCACACCACCGATACCACCTGTAGCAAATACATTAACGCCCGCCATATTCGCAATAATCATCGTTGTCGCTACGGTTGTCGCACCATCTAAACCTTTAGCAACAACAATCGGCAGATCTCGACGACTACATTTAACAACATCTAGGCCTTTTTTACCGAGGTATTCAACTTCTTCTCGTGATAAACCGACTTTTAATTTGCCACCGATAATGGCAATCGTCGCAGGCACTGCACCATTATCTCGTACAACTTGCTCAACATTAAGCGCCGTCTCAACATTTTGAGGATAAGGCATGCCATGGGAAATAATAGTCGATTCAAGGGCAACGACGGGTTGGTTATTGGTCAAAGCATTTTTGACTTCATCACTAAGAACAACATATTGATTTAACATAATAATCCTCTACTGGTTGTTATTGATAATAGTATTAACGTTATCGATTGTTAGATCTGAAGCGATTGTTTCTTGATCAGCAAGCGTAATCGTACTCGCGCCAATACAAAAATCGACCAGATCTTCGTTATTTAAATTTTCACAAAATCCATAAATCATTGCAGCGGTAAAAGCATCACCGGCTCCCGTTGCATTAATGACCTTTGTTTTAATCGCCTTTCTGAAAAATCCCTGATGATTATCCTGATAATAAACACCACCACTGCCTAGGGTAATAAAAACACGTTGTATGCCTGAATTGACCAGTTGACGTCCCGCTTCCGCAATCATTTCTTGGTTATTTAAAGAAAGCCCAGTCAACGCCTCTGCCTCGGTTTTATTGACTTTTGCTGCATAGAACTTATTTAAAACAACCTTTGCTTTAACGGCTTTAGTAATAGAGACGGGATCTAGTACTAGCTTTGTTTTAACTAGATTATTCGCTAAATATTCAATGGTTTCTTGTGGCAAGTTCGCATCGAGTACAGTGAAGGGAGAATGGTCTATTTTGACCAGTAGTTTTTGAAAGTACGCAGGCGTTAATTGCTCGACGATTCCCATATCAGAAACGGCAATCACTAACTCACCTTGTTTATCTAGTACATATAAATAGGTAGAAGTTCGGTGTTCTGCAGTGGTAATTGATTGCTCCATATCAATGCCTAACAGCCTGGCATTGTCCTTTACCATTAGCCCTTCATTATCATCGCCAACCGCTGTAATAAGACGCGTATCCAACTTAAACTTACAAATATTATCTGCAATATTACGACCCACGCCACCGAGTGAAGCTTTAATCACACCGGGATTAGAATCTTCCATTAACAGATTTTCATTCGATTTTCCCTGTATATCAACATTTGCGCCACCAATAACCGTCACAGGATGAGAATACGCAATCACATATCCTTTTCCCATAATATGACCCTTTTTAACTAGGTTACTAATGTGAACCGCAACAGAGGTTCTTGTAATTGCCAGCAATGAAGCTATTTCTGCTTGAGAAATCATAGGGTTAGCTTCAATCAAGTCAAATATTTCACGTTCACGTTCAGTCATCACACCACCTTAAACTAATGTTTACACCCTAAACTTAAGTTTATTAAGTCATTTTACAGCAAACTTGTCAACATTTTGTACAAAAAAACCACATAAATAAAAGGTAAGTCAAACTTTTAATCATCAAAAATAGTACTCAATAAGAAAGCCAAAATTAATTTAATAAATCAAACCAACAGAATAAAATTTTAACTAGTTGATCTAAAATAACAAAATATACAATTAATAATGATTACCAATACCAAGTAATTAAAATACCCCATTGACAGCAGGTAATATATCGATAGAATCCACCACTAACGATAATGATTACCATTAAGACAAAAGGGATTACTATGAGCTTTAAAAAAACAACTATTGCATTAACTCTATTAGCATCGCTAACAATGGCAGGGACAGCACAGGCAGCGCAAAATCTTGATAGTGAATTGCAAGAATACAAAGAATTTGCAATCGAAAAAATCGATGGCCTTGTTACCCAGACTCAAGAGTTTGTTGATTTATTAGCAGCGGGCAAAATTGAAGAAGCTAAAGCCCTGTACCCAATTGTACGTATGAACTTTGAAACAGCGGAACCTATTGCTGAAAGTTTTGGTGATTTAGACCCACGTATTGATGCTCGTAAAGCCGATCTTGAACCAGGTGACGTGTGGACAGGCTTCCACCCTATCGAAGAAATCCTTTGGGTAAACAACACAACCGACGGGACTGAAAAATACACGACCCAATTAATGTCTGATGTTAAAGAACTTCGCGCAAAAGTGGCCACCGTTGAAGTAACCCCTGATCTCATGGTTTTAGGTGCAGTAGACCTACTTAATGAAGTATCAACCAGCAAAATATCTGGTGAAGAAGAAATATTCTCTCATACGGATCTTTATGATTTCCAAGGTAATATTGATGGAGCAGAGAAAATTTTCGTTATCTTCCGTGACAAGTTATCAGCATTAAATAGCGACCTAGTTAAAACACTTGATATGCGTTTTGGTGAAGTAAATCAACTACTCGCAGCTCAGAAAGTAGATGGAAAATTCAAATATTACACAGAATTAACCGATAAAGAAGTGGCTGGTTTAGCTGAAGCCGTTAATAAACTCGGTGAACCATTAGGGCAAATGGGTATTATTCTGGAGTAAATGATGAAAAGTAAACGACCAATAAAAAGTATGGATGAACCATCAAACTTATCTCGTCGTCGCTTGCTTAAAGGAGCCGCCATTGGCGGTTCTTCTCTTTTAATAGGGAAAGCAATCGCAGGACAATCTACCGAACCATCGTCACCGGTTATGGCGAATGCCTATGCAACTAGTGAAGTGCCCTTTTATGGAAAATATCAAGCCGGTATTACCACGCCAGCACAAGGCCATATTTACTTAATGGTACTAAAATTAGACAGCACTGACAGACAAGCTGTCATCAAACTTTTTAAAGAATGGACCAAACAATCGGCATTACTAACCCAGGGCAAAAATATCGCGCCTTACGGTAAAAATAAAATGGTACCGCCCGTCGATACTGGTGAAGCCGATAACCTCGCCCTGTATAATTTAACTCTAACCTTTGGCGTTGCCCCTTCTTTCTTAGAAAAACTAGGCTTACAAGATAAAGCCCCTGCAGACTTTAAACCTTTACCGCACTTTCCACGGGATCAACTGCAAGAACAATATACCGGTGGTGATATTTGTATTCAGTCTTGTGCCGATGACCCCCAAGTTGCATTTCATGCAGTCAGACAATTAGTGCGTTATGCACGTACATCAATGGTCTCAATGGTGTGGTCACAAAGTGGTTTTAACTCGCAAGATAATAAAAATGAAACGCCACGAAATCTATTTGGATTTAAAGATGGAACAGCCAATAAATTAACCTTAAACGACCCCAACAAACACATCTGGGTGAACGATCAAAATTGGATGAAAGACGGCAGTTATATGGCTGTTCGCCGAATTTTGATGCATATCGAAACATGGGATCGTACCAGTTACAGTGAGCAGGAAAACACCTTTGGCCGTGATAAAGCAACGGGTGCACCGATGGGACAAAAAGGTGAATTTACCGTTATAGATCCAAACTTAAAAGATGAAAAAGGCGAGCCAGTGATGCCTGCTAACTCCCACGTTCATCTTGCTCATAAAACCGGTCTACAAATGCTACGTCGCTCTTTTTCCTACGCAGAAGGTATTAATCCACGTACTAGTCAGCATGATACAGGACTACTGTTTATCTCTTTCCAGCAATCACCAGAGCAATTTATCAAAATTCAAAATTCCTTTGGTAACGTCGATAAAATGAATGAATATATTACCCATGTCGGAAGCGGTCTATTTGCCTGTTTCGGTGGCGTAAAAGAGGGGGAATATCTTGGACAAGCACTACTCGAAAGCTAACGTTTATCGCCTATTAAGTGGTTTTATTCTTTGCTTTTCAATTATGTTCAGCACGCATTCCTTTGCCGCTGAAAAAGTAAAATTTGCACCCGCCTACATTGCACTTTCCGATGCAATCGGCGCCACTAAAAGTAATGATCCTGAAGCGGCTAAAAAAGATCTTCACACCATGTCGGCCTATTTAGATAGCTTAAACATTGCCGATACCGCTAAAAAGCAGATTGTAATTAACGCGCTAGACACGGCTAAAACGACCCCTTCCGTGGACAACTTAACCGCTTTATCGTCGGTATTAATTCAACTGGAAAACTATGTTAATCCGGTTGACTATGCATCAATGCGCAAACAATTTATAAAGCGCGTGATGCCGCCTTATCATAAAATGGCAGAAGCCGTTGCCCAACAAGATCTTGATGCACTTCAAACAACCTTCAATGCATTCAATCGAGCCTGGGCCAAACGAGAACGTGTTGTTCACGAAACCAGTCTGGGTCATTATGGGCGCATGGAAACAGCGATAGCGTTACTCAATGTAGCCAAAGCACGTGACACTATTTCGTGGGATGAAATCGCATTACAAAGTGATAGCCTCGGTGCTACCCTCAATAGCTTTAATAATGGCGAAACTATTGCAACAACCAATAGTGATATGGGACTCGACGACGGTATTGCATTATTAAATACTGCGCTCAGTGATTATCAGCAAAATAACAGTGATGCTGGAAATCAAAACCTACTGACATTTATTCAAAACTGGCCAATTTTTGAAGGTCAAGTGAGTACCCGAGCACCCAGTCTATACACTCAAGTGGAAAGTCGATTACCTTTAATTATTGCAGCCGAAGGCAATGAAAAGAGTCAAGCAACACTGTCACAACTTATCACTGATTTGTCAGCATTAAACCCTGCGGCTAACTATACAGCAATGGATGCAGCCCTTATCCTATTGCGTGAAGGGTTAGAAGCCTTATTAATCGTTATTGCATTATTCTCAGCAATGAAAGCAGCCAAGCAAAAAACAGGGCAGCGTTGGATCGTTAGTGGTGCAGCACTCGGTTTAGCAGCAAGTTTGGTAATGGCATGGGGACTGGTAAAATTCTTACCTTCAAATATGGCTGGCAATACCCGTGAAATGCTCGAAGGCATTGTCGGTATTATTGCAGTGATCATGATGCTCTTTGTCGGTATTTGGTTACACAGTAAATCTTCTGCTGTGGCATGGAGCCAATTCTTGAAGAAACATACGGCATCAGCAGTGACAGCCGGTAGTTTTATTTCATTGGCAAGTTTAAGCTTTTTAGCGGTATTTCGTGAAGGCGCAGAAACGGTGCTCTTTTATGCCGGTATTTTGCCTAAAATTGAACTTAGCCAATTCTTTCTTGGCATTGCCATTGCGTTAGCTATTTTGGCCTTGGTTGCCTTTATCATACTGAAAACCTCCGTTAAATTGCCCATGCATGTACTCTTTAAAGTGTTTACTTGGTTGATTTATTTCTTAGGGTTCAAAATGCTAGGCGTCAGCATTCACGCATTGCAATTAACAGGTGATATCAGCATTAATGTACTCAGTACATTACCGACCATCAATGTCATTGGCTTTTTCCCAACGACAGAAACTCTGGTTGCGCATGTAATATATGTACTTATTGTTATCGCTTCGATTGCTTGGCAACGTAAGAAACAATAACCACCAGACTAAACGGATATAGGCACTCGCTTATATCCGTTATTTGTCTGTATTACCTTCCCAACATAAAATGCATATTATTGACAGCAAACCACCAGCATGCCGACCTGTTGGGTTCATCAACTGTGAATATTAATTCACGCTTGCCTTAATACTCCCAAAACATTGCCATTCTAAAAACGCATTACTGTTCCTTTCAATTAAATACTCCGACAAGGAATTTAACTTTTACTTACAACATACTCATAATATGGAAAAAAGTGTATGGTAATAGCATATTTAAATCATTAACTGCATGCTACCTTTCCATCAGAAAAGTGACATCTTAGAAGTTAATATAGCTGTTATACAATTGCGAGGTATTCTTTGACCGATTGGGAATCCATTAGAAAACTAATGAACACTGCAATAGACACCTGTGAAAAAATCGAATCACTTGGTATCGATGAAAGTCATAGATCTATTGTTGTTAATGATCATGTAACTATTCATGACTTTTTAATAAGTTCTTGGGTTGCACCTGAAAACTTAGCTAGAAAAGCTATTTGTAAAAGTCATGAATTAGGGCAATCGAAACCATATACTGATGAGTTAGCCAGAACGATAACTTCCGTAGCGAGTCTGTGTTCCGAATTAGTGAAATTGGAAAAGATTGAGCATAAGATTGGGCCAGACCAATCACCTTCAATAAAAAGTGAAGTAGAATCTTTATGTAAGTGGTATGAAGATTTTTGTCTACCATCAATACAAAAAGCGATGAAAGATAAGAGTTAGCCCTTAATAAAAATTGAATAATCAGGTAGCACGAGCTATGTAACCTCCTGCTCCACACAATCCTATCTGTGATTCTGCACAAAACGGTTCCTATTGACTATTACAGGTAAATATTTCTTCATAAATAGTTAATATTTATTCTCGTCTCTCTTAATGACAGTAAATCATATTGATTCAGAATCTCATTTACTGAAGCAGCACTACATTACAAGAAAAATAGATGAGGAATTACATAAGCGAAATGGTTTGTCTATTTGATCAAAACCAGCATCATAATTTGCAATATTTCCGTTGCACTCATCGTCTTTTATCGCTTTTCCACATGATTTAAATTTAACTTTTATTTGCAACATATTTATAATATGTAAAAAAGTGTATGGTAATAGCATATTTAAATCATTAACTGCATGCTACTTTTCCACCAGAAAAGTGACATTTTGAAAGTTAATGTAACTGTTAAGCCAAATTCAATGTTATTTTTTAATTATTCATGAGGTGTAAGTTTATGGCGAATAATCAAATCTTACTTTCATACCCTGATTCAGAGAATGAGATCAGAACTGTTAGCGAAGATTCTACTCTTTATTTTTCGTTATTTGACGTGGTTAAAACTTTAGCCTCTCAAAATGTGGAATTAGCGAAAGGAACAGGCAGGAAGCCAGATGGTCTTGGGGGATTAATAAAAGCTCAATTGGAGGTGCTTGCTAAAGATGAATTTAGATATATAAGTGATGCACCTTATGTTTCCGAACCAGGTCTTTTTAGAATTATTCTTAGAGATGACAGTGATGCCTGTAAGAAATTTCAGCGCTGGGTACTTCATGAAGTACTTCCGTCAATAAGTAAATATGGAACATATCCACCTCCGCTTGTCGAACAAAACTCCGATGTTAAGCGAATCGTACAGTCTTTACTTTTAGAAATAGAGGAAAGAGAGGCATTAGAGAGAAGAACAAAAGAACAATTCAAAAAACACGAAATCATGTTAAATGATCTAAGTAAAAAAATTGCAAATGTAAGTCAACCTAATATATCTGATGATTTTATTTCAGTTCATAGTTATTGCCAAACAAATGGAGTTGAGCCTTCCCAAGAGCAATTAATATTAGGATGGTGTTTTAAAATTACTTTTGAAGAACAATCACTTAGTAGCAAAAAAATTGTGGATGGTAAGGAAGTCCCTCATTTTCCCGAATATGTTATAGCCAATGCCTTTAAAAACATAAATGGATAGTTATAGGTCTAATCAGATAGCAGGGGGTCTCTAACCTCCAGCGATTCACCTGCATGCGACTCCGCACGACACGCTTTCCATTAACCATTACAGATTAATATTCCTTAATTATAACAAATAGTTACTGAAATATATGCTTTGCTTTCATCCATTTTTCTACGCCTAGATAAAATATTTAATTAACAGAGTTGGTATTAATATTAAATTGCCCGATTAATTTAGATTGCCCTTCTGACACTTTAAGTAAATTTTCACTATTTTCCGACGCATTTTGCGCGTTGGCAGCAATATTTTTGGCGACATCAGAAATTTCAACAATACTGACAGCGACATCTTTAGCTACAGCACTTTGTTGCTCTGATGCAGTGGCAATAGAACGGCTCATATCATCAACCGCTTTCAAATGATTAACCATAGTGACTAATGAGTCATAACTGGCATTGGTTTTATCCACAGACTGTTCTGCTTGTTTCAAATTCGTTTCTACAATTTGTACCGCATTTTTAGAGTTACCCTGTAAACTTTTAATCATATTACCAATTTCATTTGCAGAGGTTTGCGTTCTGGTTGCAAGAGAACGAACTTCGTCTGCAACAACGGCAAATCCTCTTCCCTGTTCGCCCGCTCTTGCTGCTTCAATCGCTGCATTTAATGCCAATAAATTAGTTTGCTCACTGATCGATTGAATAACAGATAATATTTCATCAATTTGTTGAGATTGGCGATAAAGTTCTTGGATAACTGTGGACGCATCATTTAAGGATAACTGCAGCTCTTCAACAAATTTTAAATTTACTTGAGTAGCATCAATATTACGATTAGCTAAGCTCACCACGTTTTCGACAGCATCACTCGATTCAACGGCATGTCGCGCGACCTCATCAACAGCTTGCTCCATTTCAGTCACAGCGGCAGCCATTGAATCCGTTTGGCGTTGTTGTTTTTCAATTTCAGTAAAGATATCAGCGCCTTGTTTTTGCCCTGTCACTGCTAATTCATTAACCTCATTATCTGCATATTTGATATCTGCAATTAATCCTCTCAAATGCCCTGTTAACACTTTAATGCTACTCGCAATATCGCCTAGTTCCGATTGAAAAGTATTATTAATGTTGTAGGTTAAATCGCCCTGAGATAATTTAGACAAGGATAATTTTATTTCGTGTAACGGAGTTCTAATTGCACGGATAACGGTATAAGTAACAATAAGAGAAATAATAATCGTAGAGAGCAATAATAGATTATTTAACAAAGAGAAAAATGCCGCATCTGAATTTGCTTCTTCAAGCGAGGTAGACGCTAAACCACGGATTTTAATGGTCACGTCATCCAATGCGGATAATATTTTTTCAACCTGTAATGCCTGCAATTGAATTAGTTCACTACTTTCTGCATTAAGCTCAAGATAACGCTTATGCTGCAACAATAATTTATCGGGATTTTCAATTTGAGACGCTAACTCATCGATATATTCCTTCAAGGTATCTTCAGCTTGTGGAAACTTACCATATACGGTCTTGAGTTTTTTTCTGATATTTTCTAAATTTGAGTTTAATTTCGCTTCTGATTCTTGAAACTGTTCTAATGATGTAATACTAATTATTTTGGATAATAATTCCCCCGTTGCATAACCTTCTTTTCGTACAAACTCTAATACCCAAGCAGCTGAATTACGCTCCTCTTTTGCTTCATCAATAACATTCGACACCTTGGTATCAAAATATACCCAAATGGAATTAAAGGTAGAAAGTTCAGTATAAGCCAACTCATGTGCAGCGACACGCTGATCATGAATAACAATGTCATGTTTCAATTGTTCATTGGTCTGTTGGGCTTCGACATCTATTTGTTGCAATAATGCGGTAATACCAAGATTTTCATCCAACCCAGTCATCACTTGCTTATATTTTTGATTATATTGTTCGATGGCAACATTAATATCTTCTGCGAAAGCTTTTCGCTTTTGAAAATCCATGGTATTGGCATGAATTAAAGTCAATCTATTTGCATTTTGTAACGCTTTTCCCAGTTCATTTGTGTGATCTAATAAAACCGTTAATGTAGAAGCATTTAACGCTAATTGTGCTTCCATTTGGCGCTGTGAATAACCAGCAGATAAACTTAGTGCGATGGCACTTAGGGTAACAATACTAAAACCAATGACAATACGTTGAATTAAAGTGATTCGCATATTATTTTAAACCTTTATTAACTATTCTTTATTAATACTATATTACTTTATTATTAAGGGGCTTATTATAAGAGACAACCGACAACGTTAACTGTGCATTGAGGAATTAACAGAGTTGTGAGCATCCAAACGAAAGGGAAATAAATAAAAAGAAGTTAATTGTGATCTCAATCTCTTAATAACATTCGAGATTGAGAATCGATAAGATAAGCGGTGTTATTACATGGTCATTTTATCATCCAAACCTGCATATTTTTTTGTTCCATTGCATTTAATTTATTGTAATGGTCCTTAAGAATAGTCAGTTTTTCAGTTGTTTCTTTTGCCGACATAGTGGGATCAATAATCCAAATTTTAAAGGCAGTTTGAGTCTCGCTATCAACCACTTTATACAGTGTTTTTAAGGTTTCCAATGCACTGCTGTCGGTTTGAGTTTGCGTCAAACGACTTTCCTGCTTAACGTCTGCTAATTGTGCCTCTAATACGGCCACTTTATCTTCCGCCACTTTTGCTGATTTATATTCTTTAATTTCTTTAAGATAATCACGCCCTAATTGAAAACCAGATTTGAAAGGCAGTAATTCACTTTGATAATTCGCAAGCTCCCCCTGTTGATTCACAATGGTAAACTCAGGCTTTTCTTCATACTTTTCAGCAAGGCGGTATTTCTTAGGTTCCACGGAATCAACCCGTAACACATCAGTGTCAGCCTCTACAATCAGATCAACAATAATAGGTTCAGATTTAAATCTTTCTTCTTCTTTATATTTATCAAGCGTTTGATCGTATCGTAAAACCAATTCATGCTTACCTTCACTAAGCGTTATTTTATTTTCATCGTTCATTAATGAAGGTGCTTCCCTATCCATATACATAATTGTAAAAAAATCAGGGGCAGTGAAAGTTGCAGCAAAGGTTTGGAAAGAAATAACACTTCCAAGAACCAAACTCAGTTTTGTAAAATGGTGCATTGTTTTACCTCAAAAAGTATTAGAATTAAACATAACTCATTCATTAATTGAAATCAGTTCGATATCAAAAATAAGCAAAGATCCTGCTGGAATTTTACCGATTGAACGATCTTTATAGGCTAAATCACTGGGAATAAAGAAACGGTACTTGTCGCCACTTACCATCAACTCAACGCCTTCAATCCACCCTGGAATTACTTTATTTAAATCGAAAGTAACAGGATCACCACGGTCAAGAGAACTATCGAAAATAGTCCCATTTATTAATGTGCCATGATAATTCACCGTTACATTACTATTTATGGTGGGGTGAACACTTCCCTCCCCCTTAGTTAACACTTTATATTGCAGGCCTGACGCGGTTGTTGTTACATCTTCTTTTTGGCCATTTTCTGCGAGGAAAGCAATACCTGCTTGTCTATTTTCAGCCGCATGTTCATTACCCGTAAACACCTTGTAAACAAAAAATAGAATCACAGTCAGCATAAAAATAATGATTGCTTTGTACATACTAAAACCTTCTTTAATGTGGGAAATGATTATTTACTCTATACGCATAATATAAAAATAAGCGTTAAATAATCATACTAATAGGAAATTTATCCTATCCTGCCACAACTTCAATGACACCGCCATTGTTGCTGGTGATATTCATCGCATTGTCACAAAGAATACATTAATGACAGGAAATCAATACCATTGAGAAGCACAGAGTAACTAAAATGGGCGGTGCCAAATACAATCGCGAGGAAAGATTAAGCGAGAATCACAACTACTGTAAAAATAATCCACGCCATCAATGTATATTGATTGCCGATAGATATAGTTTTACGATTTAGCCTGTATTTTCGCCTTCAAAAACACCCCAACCCAAAGTAGACCAATGGCTCCGGACAGTAGATCTGTGATTAACCGACCAGTAAAAATACCTGACACGCCCCAATAAGCACTACCTAAAAAAGATAACGGTAATAGCAAAACAAGCACACGTGTAAAGGTTAATAGTGTTGTATGAACAGGTCGATTCATCCCGGTCAGGAAAAAACCGCTATATCGATGAACTTCCATCATGCCATACCCAAAGGAAATGGTACGAACGTAGGTAATAAAAACATCAGTCACATCGGGGTCTTGGGTAAATAGCTGTGCTAAATAAGGGGCGCCAATAAAGAAAACAAGCGCAATAAACACGCCGTATCCCAATGCAAATAAAGTTGCATACTTCCTCGCCTCGATGATGCGATCAATCCTTTGTCCACCATAATTTTGACTCACAAAGGGAGTTAAACTCATTCCTAGGGCCATCGGTATAACAAAAGCAAACATTTCCATTCGGCTTGCGGCACTCACACCGGCAACCGCTGCGACACCGTGCTGACTTATTAATGCGGTGATCACCCCACCAGAAATAGGCATCAGCATCATGGTCATACTAGCCGGAATAGCGAAGCTTGCTATCCTTTTCCATGAATGCAATAACGCACTAAAATTGGGTTGACGAAATTTTATTAAAGGATATTTAATGGCTAACAAATAGAAAAGCCAACAACTTGAAATGGCTTGGGAAATAACCGTTGCTAATGCCGCGCCCAAAATACCCAATGCAGGCACGCCCAACCATCCAAAAATAAAAATAGGATCCAGGATAATATTAACAATTGCCCCTAATGCCATAAATCGACTCGCAGACTTAGAATCGCCGAGTGAAATTAAAATACCATTTCCCATCATTGGGATCGCCATAAAGACCGCCCCAAAATACCAAGTATTCATATAATTTCTAACAAAGGGCAAGGTCTGATCATCCGCCCCCAACATATTAAAAATAATGTTCACACTTAAGTAACCACAAACGGCTAATAAAATAGAAAAAAGTATAATCAAACACACGCCATGGGTAACAATATTGGCCGCAGCGTCATTATCTTTTCGTCCCATCGCGTTGGAAGATAATGCAGTAATCCCCGTTCCAACACCGCTAGCCACTAATGTAAAAAACATAACGACCGGAAATGTAAAACCCATTGCAGCTAACGGCAAGGTACCTAATTGAGCGACATACATGGTATCTGCAAGGTTATAAGCATTCATCGTAATCGTACCAACGAGCATTGGCAGTGCCATACGAAATAATGTTTGTTTAACATCGAACTGGATTAACTTAGGCATGGGTTTTCTTTATTTGAAAGTGATAAAATAGGATAATATAAAAGATGTAAATTATATTATTTTTAGGTATTACTGTATCAGAAAAAAGCACATGATTATTGTAATAATCCAAACAAAAAATAATTTGTTTTGTGTTATGAACAATAAATACTAATTGCCTTTAAAACCAATGGGATTAGTAATAAATTTTCTTTTATTCTTCATTAAAAAATAACCGCTTCACATCCTAAAATATAACCTCTATTTTGATAGCACTTAACTGCATATTTCTTTATTATGGAACACAAAAAATCACACTCTTATAAATTCAAAGTGAGAATTGCACTTGCATCGTTATACAAAAGAAGTAAAACAGCTCGTTAGCCTAGCTACTCCGGTCCTTTTAGCCTCGATTGCCCAAACCGGTATGGGCTTTGTCGATACGGTGATGGCAGGCAGCGTGAGTGCAACGGATATGGCAGCGGTTGCGGTTGCAGCAAGTATTTGGTTTCCCACTATTATGTTTGGTGCAGGCTTATTAATGGCACTGGTTCCCGTTGTTGCCCAATTAAACGGGGCAGGTAAAAAAAGCCAAATTCCTTTTCAAATATATCAAGGTTTTTGGTTATCACTACTCATCACATTACCCATCCTATTGGTTTTATTTCAAACCCAACTCATTGTTCAATGGATGGATATCGACCCGCTGATGGCAGAAAAAACCATTGGTTATATGCAAGCGATTATGTGGTCTGTCCCTGCATTTTTGTTATATCAAACATTACGCTCATTTTCAGATGGCATGTCAGTGACCAAACCGGCAATGATCATTGGCTTTATTGGTTTAGCCGCGAATATCCCATTAAATTGGATTTTTGTTTATGGGAAATTAGGCGCCCCAGAATTAGGAGGTGTGGGATGTGGTGTAGCAACCGCCATTGTTTTTTGGATCATGTTTATTGCCATGTTTATCTATATTCTGGTGTCTTCAAAATTAAAACCAGTAAAGCTATTTGCTCAACACCACAAACTGAAGTGGCAATCACAGGTCAGATTAATCAAACTCGGCTTACCTATTGCGCTTGCTTTATTTTTTGAAATTACCCTATTTGCAGTGGTTGCATTATTGGTCGCCCCACTTGGTTCAATCGTTGTTGCCGCCCATCAAGTTGCCATTAACTTTTCTTCCTTGGTCTTTATGTTTCCATTAAGTATTGGTATCGCCACCAGTATTCGAGTCGGTCATAAACTGGGAGAAGAAAACACTGAATCGGCTAAAGTAACTTGCCAAGTAGCAATAATGCTAGGGCTATTATGCGCATTGTTTACCGCCCTTGTTACGATTATATTCAGAGAATCTATTACCGCGCTATATACTTCAGATCCCGCCGTATCAGCGATTGCGATTCAACTTCTCTTTATTGCTGCAATCTATCAAATAACAGATTCAATTCAAGTTGTTGGAGGTGGTGCACTAAGGGGCTATAAAGACATGAAGGCTATTTTCCTTTGTACATTTATTGCCTATTGGATCCTTGGTTTACCTTCCGGGATTATACTGGGAAGCACCGATTATATTGTTGATAAAATGGGCGTTTATGGTTACTGGGTTGGTTTTATTATTGGTTTAACAAGTTCCGCTATCATGATGAGTTCGCGGCTTTTATGGATGCACCGCCAAAGCAGAGAACAACAGCTTAAATTTGCCGCAAGGTAATACTTGTAAAAGGAAAAACAAAGATTAATTTTTAAGTTACACCTTGCCACAAAGCATCAATCTTAACGAAGTGTTTATATACCCGTTACCAATCAAGATGCGTTTATCAGTCACTAGCTCGGATACCAAGGCAAGGCGTAACATGATGACCTTTCGAGCGATTAACTGCGTTAATCCTCTATCGGTAGATGTAAAAACAAGACTTTACATCTTTAATGGCTAGTCCTTATCGAATGTTATAACGCAGTATTGCCATGGTTTATAAGAAACGAGCTCGTGACCCGCAGGGCAAGACGAGAGGCAAACATCTTCGTTGTTATAAAGTCTCGATTTAACCCGTTAGATCTTCACCTTTATGCCTAGAATCTGCTCACCTCTCGTCTTACTGATTTCTGCATCTTGAATGGTAACGGGTATAAGTCACATTTATTCTGCTGCTTTTAACCTATCATGTTAATCCATTTATTCAATGAGTTAGCATGATGCTGCAATTTCCAAAAATTATTTTTACCGCTTTTATACTACTCCCTCTATCACTGTTCTCCTCCGACAGTCATAGCGATGACTCTGAACCAACACAAACCATTGATGAAACAGGAACCTACAAGGTACTCAGTTCAACATCCCTTAATTCAGACGGTGTAGAGGGTGAATCTGCTTACCATTTAATTCAAGAAGCATTTGGATTCAACTCAATAGAAGCGCCGGATTTATACGGTAAAGTGAATCATCAGGGAACGCCGCATATTCAAGAGGGATCCGATACTGTCGTCGGAAATTATTTTATTTTCTTAATACATCGCGACTTAGATAAAGACCGGGATAAGATCAATAAAACAGATAGACAAAGAAACGAAATAAAAGTCTATGGCGGATCAGAAAATGCGTTAAAAGGGATAAAAAACACGACCTTTGAATACAGCTGGAAATTTAAACTCGGTGATAATTTAGCCGTAACTAAAAAATTTACCCACTTATTTCAATTAAAAGCCGTCGGAAAGGGAGAAATTAATACACCACTATTAACCATTACCGCCAATACCAAAAATTCAACACCAGGATTAGAAATTCGCCACTCGGATTATCAAGCTGATGGTAAAAAAACCAGTAAGCATACCCTAGCGCATACCGGTAGCATGGGAATAAGTTGGGAATCGCTTCGTGGAAAATGGATTGAAGCCTTTGTACGCGCTAACTATAGTGAACATGGTCGTTTGTATCTTACCCTTAAAATACTGGGTGAAGATGCCCCCTTTATTAAGATTTATCAACCCGATATAGAAATGTGGCGAGCAGCCTCCAGTAGTGGCTACAGTAATTTTATACGTCCCAAATGGGGAATTTATCGATCTTTAATTAAGGCAAATGAACTCAATGAACAGGATGAGGTCGACTTTGCTGATTTTAAAATTCAAGAAGTTAGCCCAGTGGTAAACAACTAGTTAAAAACAATAAGGATTTGATCTCGATTCAAAGCATAAATCCAATCTCTCCTCTGCCATCCGAAATGTTTTTTTCGGAGGCCAAAACAAGGTGCAATATAAAGCAAAGAACAAGCCGTTATCGAAGGTAACACGCGGTCTTGGTCTTTGAATGGGTCACCTGATTTTGCATCTTAAATGGTAATGGATACCAAATAAGGTATAATAGTTCGATTATAATAATTTATTAAATGCTCTTATTTTCGAGGATTTAATATCAGTACTTAGGATTAAAATGGTTAATGTAAGGGCACGAGTACCTTTTAAAGTCGGATTAAAAAGTAATATTCCAGCAGAACTACTTTCCTTTAGCGGCCTAGAATCAGGCAAAGAACATGTTGCTGTTATTTTCAAAAACGCAGATAAAAAAGCAACGCCATTAGTGCGTATGCATTCAGAATGTTTAACCGGTGATGTTTTTCATTCATCTCGTTGTGACTGTGGTGAACAGTTAAATGAAACCATTGAAAAAATGGGCGAGCAAGGCGGGATTATTTTATATCTTCGCCAAGAAGGTCGAGGCATTGGCTTATACAATAAAATTGATGCCTATGTGCTACAAACGGCAGGAATGGATACTTATCAAGCGAATAACCACCTTGGTTTTCCGGATGATCTTCGTAATTTTAGTGAAGCCGCTCAAATGCTAAAAGCACTCAGTGTTGATGAAATCCGCCTAATCACGAACAATCCGAAAAAAGTGAATGAGTTAAGAGAGTTAGGCATGAAAATCAGTGAAGTGGTTGAGACAAAAACACACCTTAAGGATGGTAATGAAAGTTACCTGAAAGTCAAAGCATCGCATGGTAAACACAACTTACACTTTGATTAGTTAACGACATGTCAACGAGATAAGTAATACCAATTGTAGTAAATATGTGATCTAAATTTTGCACTAGAAAATAGTTTAGTGTGAGGCGAAATTTATATAAATGGTTGTTTTCTTTAGGACAATTTTAACAAAGAAAGAAACCATTTTATTACTAAAACAGATCAGCTAATTATTACGATTGGTATAAAATCATCTCACCTTTTCAAGGGCAATATCATTTCCCGTATTCATTGCTTATTGTTCAGTCGCAATTTCCGTTATTTTACTAACAACAGCACGCACACCATTACCTCGTGTCGGACTAAGATGACGGAAAAGATCTAATCGAGAGAAGTAATCATCAACATCAAAGGCAATAATTTCACTGGCGGTCTTATCATTAAATGCAGCCAATACCAGAATCAGTAATCCTTTAACAATAATGGCATCACTATCTAACTGTAATTGTAATTTACCGTCCTGGATATTCGTTGATAACCATACATTGCTTTGGCAACCACGGATTAAATTAGCAGGTACCTTTAATGATTCAGGCATCTCAGGCAAGCTTTTACCAAGATCAATAATATATTGATAACGTTCCTGCCAATCGTCAAAGAATTCAAAATCATCTAAGATTTCAGCAGTCGTCGGGTAAGTCATTTTATCTCCTTAAAAAATTAATCCAGATTCCAATTGTGCATCCAAGCTCATCATATCTTTATGCCAAGGCGGATCAAACACAATATCTACATGGACTTTTTTAACATTCGGCACACGTAGTAATCGTGATTCAACATCCCCAACGAGTACCGGCCCCATGCCACAACCAGGCGCAGTTAAAGTCATTTTCACCAATACTTCACCGGATTCAGGGATCACATCGACATTATAGATTAATCCAAGTTGCACTAAACTGATCGCGATTTCGGGATCGTAGATAGTATCGAGCGCTTTCCAAATTTGGTCAGTATTAACCTTGCCAGACCCATCGTCTTCAAAATCAATATGAACACTTTCCTGACCAATCGCATCGGCATCACAACCATCAATACGGTACATATTCCCTTGCCATGTTACCGTATAATTGCCGCCCATACTCTGAGTAATACTAACAAACTCATTCTTATTTAGTACGGCGACTTCACCAGTAGGCACACGTCTTACTGGACAATCGCGATTAAGGGTTACTATTTTTTGCATGATTTACCTTCGATTTTATCTAACAAAGCATCGCTTTTGCTTTACTTAAGGCATCGATAAAACAATCCACATCTTCACGTGTATTATAAAGCGAGAAGGAAGCCCTCGCCGTGCCAGAAAGTCCAAGACGTTCCATTAATGGCTCTGCACAATGGTGCCCTGAGCGAATCGCGACACCTTGTTGATCAAGCATAAAACCGATATCAGAAGAATGCACTTGGTCTAGTGTAAAACTTAATACTCCCGCTTTTTGTTTGGCTTGCCCAATGACATTAACACCTGGAATTTTTAAAATTTCAGAGGTTGCATATTTAAGTAATTCCGCTTCATATTGATGACGAGCTTCATAGTCAATGTCCATTAACCATTTTGCGGCAGCAGCCACACCAATCGCACCTGCAATATTGGGTGTACCAGCCTCAAATTTATAGGGTAACGTATTCCACTCTGCGGTTTGATAGGTAACATGAGAAATCATCTCTCCGCCGGTTTGCCATACGGGCCAATCTAACAATAAAGATGATTTTCCCCAAAGTACGCCAATCCCCGTTGGACCAAACATTTTATGTCCAGAGAATACATAAAAGTCACAACCGATATCTTGAACATCAACGGGTTGATGAGCAATCCCCTGCGCACCATCCACCAACACCCAAGCCCCCACTGCTTTTGCCATTTTAGTTAATTTAACTATCGGGTTTACGGTACCCAGCGCATTAGATACATGCGAAAAAGCAACCATTACCGTCTGTGGACTAAGTAGTGCTTGAAACTTATCCAGATCAATTTCGCCCAGTTCATTAATCGGAGCAATTTTTAAGGTTGCACCTGATTTTTCACAGGCTTGTTGCCAAGGAATTAAATTTGCATGATGCTCTAATTCAGTCACTAACACTTCGTCGCCGGGTTTTAACCATTTAACGATACCGTTAGCAATAATATTAATCCCTTCGGTTGTTCCTCTTGTCCAAATAACTTCTTCTTTTTGAGGCGCATTAATAAAACTAGCCATGGTGCTACGTGCACCTTCAAAGGCATTTGTGGCTTGATCGGCTAAACGATGTGCACCGCGATGAACATTTGAATTGTAACCAGTGTAGTAATCCACTAATACATCAATCACCGCCTGCGGTTTTTGTGTCGTCGCTGCATTGTCTAGGTACACAAGTGCGGGTTGCTTTGATTCAGAAGGCTGCAACAATGGGAATTGCGCACGAATTTGTTCAACCGAAAAAACCTCATTGTTAGCCATTAAGTTCTACCTTTTTCAAACGTTCACCGGTTGCTAACGCTAGCCACTCACCAATACTTGGATGTGGTAATTCTTCGAGCATTTCATTAACAAAACCAAAATTGAGTATTTCAAGAGCACGCATATGATCTATCCCACGTGACGTCATGTAATACAGCATTTCAGGATCAATTTGAGAAATAGTTGCACCATGCGCACACTGCACATCATCGGTATAAATTTCAAGTTCAGGCTTAGTATCAATTTCGGCTTTATGAGAAAGTAATAAATTACGATTATTCATTTCAGCCGCTGTTTTAGGGGCACCAGGATGAATATGAATACGTCCATTGAATACTGCATGAGATTCACCGGCAATAAGCCCTTTGGTACGTGTTTTGGTAATTCCATTAACGCTAGTGTGTTCAAAATTACTATGCAGATCAAAATGCTCTTTCGCATCCGTTAAATAGAAACCATTAAGCAAGGCATAACTGTCTCTGCCCAAGTGTTTAACATCGTAATCAAGACGGGTCAATTTGCTACCAAATCCAATTAAGTAACTTAATAGTTTACTGTTTTTCTGGAGATTAAAATGGCAGCCATTAATACTAATCGCTTCGCGCTGTTGCGTCGCTAACTTGTAATGCGTTAACACCGCATATTCATCGATATCATATTCGCTAACATGCGTATTAAAAGAAGAATCGTCACCAATTGAATGCTCAATAATTGTCGCTTCAGATCCTTTACCTAATCGCACTAAATTACGGCAATGTGCTTCTTGATTATCAGTCATTCGATTAACAAGTCGAATTGGACTCGCTAATTTATAATCCGCAGCAATATTAATTAATACACCTGCAGATGCTAATACATCATTCACTAAACCGAAATAATGAGACTCAGGTTTAATATGATTAAATTGTGCTAGGGCCCATTGCTGCTCATTGGCTGATGCATTTTCTAAAGAAGAAATAGTCACACCTTCGGGTAAATTTTCAGGCAACTGACTCACTTGACCATTTACAAATACAATATCAATTGTTTCTAGCTCAGGCAGCCCCGCTTCTTGAGTAGATGGTATCGTTCCACCTAGCTCAAAATCACTTTTTTCAATAGCAGTAACCGGAGTATATTTCCACGCTTCAGTTTTACGGGTTGGCCATGATTTATTTTTAAGCGCCACTAAAGAGGATTTACGTTTACTGGCTAGCCAATCGTTTACCGGTTGATAATTTTCAAGCGTACGTTTTAGCCAATTTTCCATATTAAGACTCCTCACCATCGGTAAGCCAGCTATAGCCTTTTAACTCTAACTCTTTAGCTAATGATGCATCGCCACTTTTAATGATTCTTCCCTTGTACAATACATGTACAAAATCCGGTTTAATATAATCAAGTAAACGCTGATAATGGGTGATCACAATAAAACTACGATCTGGAGAACGCTGGCTATTTACGCCATCTGCAACCAATTGTAATGCGTCGATATCTAAACCTGAGTCCGTTTCATCAAGAATAACGAGTTTTGGTTTAATCAGTAGCATTTGCAATATTTCATTGCGTTTCTTTTCACCACCAGAAAAACCTTCATTAACACCGCGCTTTAGAAATTCAATCGGAAGTTTTACCTGCTGGCAGGCAGCTTTAGCTTCTTGCAAAAACTCACGTGCGCTCATTTCTGGTAAATTATTATCTGCTCGATGACTATCAACCGCCGCTTTAAGGAACGTCATATTACTAACGCCAGGTAACTCAATCGGATATTGGAAAGCAAGGAAAAGGCCGGCTTTAGCTCGTTCTTCAACGGATAGTTCTAATAGATCCTGTTCATGAATGCTAACGGCACCAGACGTTACTTCATAACCTTCTCGGCCTGATAGTACATAACCGGTTGTACTTTTTCCTGAGCCATTTGGCCCCATAATTGCGTGGATTTCGCCAGGATTAATGGTTAGATTCAAGCCTTTTAAAATTTCTTTATTATCGATCGATGCGTGTAGATTTTCAATTTTTAACATGTCTATACCTCTTTTATCCTACCGAGCCTTCTAGGCTTATTTCCAATAACTTATGTGCTTCCACTGCAAACTCCATTGGGAGCTCTTTAATCACATCTTTACAGAAGCCATTAACAATCATGGAAACGGCTTTTTCTGTCTCAATCCCACGCTGTTGGCATAAAAACAATTGATCATCGGAAACCTTGGATGTCGTTGCTTCATGCTCAACGGTGGCCGATGGATTACGACTAGTGACATAAGGGAATGTATGTGCGCCACATTCAGTACCAATTAATAAAGAATCACATTGAGTGTAATTTCTTGCTCTTTCTGCACTTGGACCAATCCAAACTAAGCCACGGTAGCTATTATTACTGCGAGCTGCGGAGATACCTTTTGAAATAATCGTTGATTTAGTATTTTTACCTAAATGAATCATCTTGGTACCCGTATCAGCTTGCTGCATGCCACGAGTTAGCGCAACGGAGTAAAATTCCCCCACACTATTATCACCTTTCAAAATACAACTTGGATATTTCCAAGTAATAGATGACCCGGTTTCTACCTGCGTCCACGAGATCTTCGCACGATCATGACAGATCCCGCGTTTAGTCACGAAGTTATAGATACCGCCCTTTCCGTTTTCATCGCCCGGATACCAGTTTTGTACCGTCGAATATTTAATGTCAGCATCATCCATCGCAATCAATTCAACCACAGCTGCATGCAACTGGTTTTCATCACGTTGAGGTGCCGTACACCCTTCTAGATAACTTACTTGACTGCCTTCATCGGCAACAATTAAAGTACGTTCAAATTGTCCCGTATTTTGTTCATTGATACGGAAGTAAGTCGATAATTCCATCGGGCACTTAGTGCCTTTAGGAATATAAACGAAAGAACCGTCGGTAAATACCGCACAGTTAAGTGCCGCAAAAAAGTTATCGGTTTGAGAGACAACACTACCCAGGTATTTTTTAACTAATTCTGGATATTCACGAATTGCTTCGGAAATTGGACAGAAAATAACACCGGATTCTTTTAATTTTTCACGAAAGGTGGTTACCACGGATACCGAATCAAATACGACATCGATAGCCACACCTGCGAGCATTTTTTGCTCTTCAAGAGGAATACCCAGTTTGTTATAAGTATCAATTAACTCAGGATCGACTTCATCTAAACTCTTCGGCGCATCTTCTAAACTCTTTGGTGCAGAGTAGTAAGAAATGGCCTGAAAATCGATACGTGGAAAATCTACTTTAGCCCAATCAGGCTCATCCATTTTTAGCCATGCAGCATAAGCTTTTAGTCGCCAATCAAGCATCCACTCAGGTTCTTTTTTGATCGCAGAGATAGTGCGAATAGTTTCTTCGGACAACCCAGGCGCTAACGTACTTGATGCGATAGGAGAGACAAAACCGGCTTCATATTGCCTATTAATTGCATTATCTACTTCTACTTCTACTTCTACTTCTACGGACATTTGTATCACTCCATACTAATTCGTTTTAACATGTATTTGTAATGCATGTTTATAACATGTATATTATATATATGTTTAGACACTGTCAATTCTGTTTGGCAAAAGTATCAGGATTAGAAAGGAAAATTAAATGCAATTAACCAAACTGACGGATTATGGATTCAAGGTGTTAATTTTTCTAGCAAATAAACCTGAAAAATACCTAGCCAGCATTGATGAAATCGCTAACACTTACCAACTTCCAAAAAACAGTGTAGTAAAAGTCATCCATCAACTCGGTAAGGGTAACATTATTGAAACCCGTCGTGGGAAAGGCGGTGGTTTTTTATTAGCAAAAAAACCTATCGACATAAAAATAAGTGACGTTGTTTCGTTATTAGAAGGTGATATTGACGTCGTCGATTGTGCAAGTCATAACTGTTATTTACAAAGCTCATGCCAATTAAAGGGCATTATCAATAAAGCAACATTCGCATTTTTAGACGTACTGAAAGAATACTCCATTGAAGATTTAATCAGTCACCAGCAACACGGTTTATTTAATGTTGTAAATATTGAACCTAATGAGATATAAAATCAATTTTATCTCTTTTTCGTAACAAACCGCATTACAAAATTTCCTATTCCGACCTATTCAATAACGCATTCTTAAACAATTAAGTTTGTCACACTGTTTTTACACAATCTTTACATTAATTGACGTACATCACATAAAGTAAAGCGTAACATTCTCCTTATCAACTAACACTCTTTTAATTTGAATAAGGAAAGACTATGAAAAAATTATTAACTATCGCAGCTGCTAGCATCCTGTTAAGTTCAACCGCTTTTGCATCAACGGTTATTGAAGAAAGCAACTCTCATTTTTCAACGGGTACATATCAAACTAAAGCAGATGCTTATAATGCGGGCTTTGATATTGTCGATAATTTAAAAACCATGAGTAACGGTGAGCTACGTAAAGAGTTATCACTTTATGACGAAGGTTTCGCTCGTGATATCACCATTAATAGCTCAAAAGTAACTGTCAGTGAATATTCAAATGCACCTGGTGAAGTCAACTATAAAGCATTAGTCAATGTTGATTACAATTACAAAGCAAATGAAAGCGAGTAATACAATTAAATATGATTCGATCAAAAACTAAATCCACTTATTAATAAGTGGATTTTTTATGACCTTCAATAAATAAAAAACCTCATCATCTGATAATAAAATTGATGAATACCAATCGTAATAATTAGCTGATCTATTTTGCTGGTTAAAATAATTTATTTCTTTGTTGAAAGTTTCGTTAAGGGAACAACCATTTACATCAACTTTCGCCTCAAACTAAACCATTTTTCCAGCGCAAAATTTAGATCACATACTTAATACAATTGGTATAACAACTTTACTATCAAATAATGAGGTAAAAAAAACCAATACTTCCGACAAAAAAGTATTGGTTTAAAACCTAGTTAGTCTTTTTACGCGACTGCGTGCTTGGCACTGGCGTACGAATCAAGTGTTCGAAGGCACTTAAACTGGCTTTTGAACCTTCGCCCATCGCAATAATAATTTGTTTGTAAGGAACAGTTGTCACATCACCTGCTGCAAAGATACCTGCAACCGACGTTTCACCTTTTGCATTCACTTCAATTTCACCACGATCTGATAACACAATTCCACTGTCTTTCAAAAATTCACTATTTGGCACTAACCCAATTTGTACAAAGATACCTGCAAGTTCGATTTGTTTTGCTGCACCGCTCGCTCGGTCAGTGTAATTAAGTGCAGTAACACGCGTACCATCACCAATTACTTCAGTTGTTTGAGCTTGTTTAATGATATCGATATTACCCATACTATTAGCTTTATCGATTAACACTTGGTCAGCACGTAAAGTATCTGCAAATTCCAATACTGTTACATGTTTAACAAGACCCGCCAAATCAATTGCGGCTTCGATACCTGAGTTACCACCACCGATAACAGCGACTTTTTTGCCTTTAAACAATGGACCGTCACAGTGAGGACAATAAGCAACACCTTTATTGCGGTATTCTTGTTCACCTGGTACGTTCATTTCACGCCAGCGAGCACCGGTAGACAGTATTACGCTACGGCTTTTTAATGTTGCGCCACTTTCAAGTTCAACATGAATATAACCATCATCTGTTTTTTCAGCACGAACAACACTATCTGCTTTTTGTTCACTCATAATATCAACATCATATTCTTTTACGTGTTCTTCAAGCGCAGCCGCTAATTTTGGCCCTTGTGTTTCTTTAACAGAAATAAAGTTCTCAATTGCCATGGTATCCATGACCTGACCACCGAAACGTTCAGCAACCACACCCGTACGAATACCTTTACGTGCCGCATAAATAGCAGCCGATGCACCCGCTGGGCCACCACCAACAACTAAGACTTCATAGGGTTCTTTTTTACTTAATGCTTCAGCTTGTTTTTTCGATGCACCAGTATCTACTTTTTGTAGAATTTCATTTAATGAAATACGACCTTGAGTAAAGATTTCGCCATTTAAGTAAACGCTTGGTACAGCCATGATGTTACGCTCAGCAACTTCATCTTGAAATGCAGCGCCATCGATCATCGTCATCGTAATATTTGGGTTAATCGCGGCCATCATATTTAACGCCTGAACAACATCCGGACAGTTCTGACAGCTTAATGAAATAAATACCTCAAAGTTCATTTCGCCTTCAAGATTAGCAATTTGCTCAATCACTTCAGGCTCTAATTTCATTGGGTGGCCGCCACTGTGTAACAGCGCTAATACCAACGAAGTAAACTCATGTCCCATCGGTAAACCAGCAAATCCAAGTGATGTTTGTTTCGTTGGATTCACCACACGCATAATTGGTTTACGTGCACTAGCACTTGGATCATCGATAACCTTTACTTTATTATTTAGAGAAGCGATATCGCTTGCTAAGTCACGTAATTTGCTACCGGTTTCACTGTCATCAAGACTAAGAACCAAATTTACATCACTTTTTAAATTTTGTAAGTAGGCTTCTAATTGGGTTTTCATTTGTTGTTCTAACATAATAATACCTTTGTAAATTTTTTGTAGATTGCTATCTGGGAAAGACTACTTTCATTTAAAAATCTATTCTCATCGCAATAAAAATATATTTTTAAAGTGCCTCATTAATTAAAATAAGGCACTTTGGCGTAGTTTAAAATTTAGAAAATGCTAATCTAGATTTTACCAACTAGGTCAAGAGATGGTGCAAGAGTCGCTTCACCTTCTTTCCATTTAGCTGGACATACTTCACCTGGGTGAGCAGCTACATATTGTGCAGCTTTAACTTTACGCATTAGGTCTTCAGCGTCACGGCCAACACCTTCAGCAGTTACTTCTAGTGCTTGAACAACACCTTGTGGGTCTAAAAGGAATGTACCACGGTTTGCAAGGCCTTGACCTTCACGCATCATACCGAAGTTATTAGTAATCACACCTGATTGGTCACCAACCATGTAGTAGTTGATTTTACCAATTGTATCTGAACTATCGTGCCATGCTTTGTGAGTGAAGTGAGTATCAGTAGATACAGAAAATACTTCAACACCTAATTTTTGTAATTCTTCGTAATGGTCTGCAACATCACCTAGTTCAGTTGGGCAAACAAAAGTAAAGTCAGCAGGGTAAAAGAAAAAGATAGACCATTTACCTAATACATCTTTCTCAGAGATTTCTACGAATTCGCCTTGTTTGAAAGCTGATGCATTAAATGGTTTTAATTCTGTGTTGATCATGTTTTTATCCTTTAAATTAATAGTTAATTACTTAATTGAATACTTACTGCTTATCCATGTGATGAATTATGGGGTAATTTTATAAATAGGTAAAATTGTTTATATCTATAAAAACAATAGCCAAAAACTATTACAAAATGTAATAGTAGAAAGCGAAAGTAACGCCCCATCATTTTTTACTAGAATAAGTTGCAGCCTAGTTTGAAACATTAATTTCAAGTGAGCAAATTATTTCGGTTATTTTTTGAACATTTAAATAAATGATACTTATTTTACAAATATCCTCCCTTAAAATTCCAAACACCAATCCTTTAGCTTTCATATTAATGCTCTAGCAATGCTAAGTTCTCTATAGATGAATCTCTTTCATTTTCATCCTGACCTCTTTAGGTTTTGCACAAAACTGCCTTTTTTTGATATTAATTTATATTAAAAACAACATATTATTGCTACTAATAAAAGAAAAAAAATGAATTGAGCTACTATTTAATATGAATAAATTTCACGTTAAAACAAGAGGTCTTGATATGACAGGAAAAGAACAAAAGTTTGCCAAAGAAGCAACACTGATATCAATTACAGACTTAAAAGGAGTCATCCAATATTGTAATCACGAATTCATTAATATCAGTGGTTATTCCGAACAAGAGCTTATCAATTCCAATCATAATATTGTTCGTCATAAAGACATGCCCAAGGCCGCATTTGAAGATTTATGGTCAACGATTAAAGCAGATAAGCCTTGGCAAGGCATGGTTAAAAATAGATGCAAAAATGGAGACTTTTATTGGGTACAAGCTTACGTAACGCCGGTGTTTGAAAATGGACAAAAAATAGGTTATCAATCCGTTCGGAGTTGCCCAACAAGCAAACAAATAGAAGCTGCTCAGACCCTTTACCAAAAATTAAATAATAATCCACAAGCTAAGCTCCCAAAAGAAAGCACACTATCTCAAATGCAACTTACAACAAAAATAAATGCATTTATCAGTCTTATATTTGTTTCTGTATTAGGTGTTGAATGGACTGATGGAACGCTTTTTTCTCTCGATACTGCACATCTACTTGCAAACTTATGGATCTTCATATTATTCATCTCTCTTATCTTTTTTATTAATAACAATATAATTAAACGTATCAAACTGTTAAATCAGACCATTAAAGAATTGTCCAACGGTGATTTAACTAAAAATATTCAAATAGCTAAAAACGACGAAATAAGCGACACATTAATGTCCGCTAAAATGCTTCAAGGTCGATTAAAAGCGGTTATAGGAAGATTTGGAGAATCATCACAGGATTTAATGCTCGCAACGGATGTACTATCTGAAATAAGTTATCAAACCAAATCAAGCATGAACCAACAACACATGGAAACTGAACTGGTTGCCACCGCCATGAATGAAATGAGCGCAACGGTTTCAGAAATAGCTGAAAATACCACACAAAGTTCAGCACTTGCCTCTTCTACTGATCAAGCTGCGAATCGCGGTAAAGAAATGATAGCCTCAACACGTTCAACTATTCTTGAGTTATCCGATAATATTTCAGAGGTTTCTAACACCATTCACCTATTAGCAGAAGAGTGCCATCAAATTATTAATATCACCGATGCGATAAGTGGCATAGCAGATCAAACAAATTTATTAGCTTTAAATGCTGCTATTGAAGCTGCACGAGCAGGTGAACATGGGCGCGGTTTCGCGGTTGTGGCGGATGAGGTAAGAACGCTTTCTTCTCGCACTCAACAATCCACGGTCGAAATAGGCGGTATGATAGAAAAATTACAATTAGGCAGCAATAATGCCGTCAGCGCAATGGAAAAGGGACTTGAAAAAGTACACCAATCGGTCGAGCAAATCCAAGAAACAGAAGGAACATTCTCTGAAATAGTAAGCTCTGTTGAAGCAGTCAATGATATGAATACGCAAATAGCAACAGCAGCTGAAGAACAATCCAGTGTCGCAGAAGAAATGAATCGAAATGTAACCTCAATCAGCACGCAATCTCACAAGACTTCACATAATGTCGAAAACCTAGAAGTCAGAATAAAAGCACTCACTGAAATGTCTAGCCAGCTTCAGTTACAGGTTAAACAATACAACCTAGGCGAACCCGCTGCTAAGTTTGATTTCGATGCAGCTAAAAAAGCGCATTTATCTTGGAAAACAAAAATCAGGGATTTCTTACAAGGTGATACATCGGCAATCACAAGGGAACAAGCCTGCTCGCATCGAGAGTGCCAATTAGGCAAATGGTATTACACCGACGGTATGAAAGCCTATAAAAATTCCACCTACTTTCAACAAATTGAAGCCCCTCATGCTCGCCTACATAAAATAATAAATGATGTACTCGATTTACACGAAGACAATCAATTAGAAAGTGCAGATAAACTTTATCAAGAAATTGGTCCAATTTCCGATGAAATAGTGGATTTACTCAATAAAGTTGAGCGGGATATTTAAAACTTTAATAAATAAAGAACAATCGCAATATCAACGATTGTTCTTTTACTCTCCTCCAATTTTCTTCGACATGTTATAGCCTGTAATTAAAAAGCCAACGTCCTGATAAAGTTTGAACGCACGCTTATTATGAAAAGCAACTCTTAGCTTTATATCCTGTATACCTACGCCTTGCATTTGCAAAGTAAATACATCCATTGATTGCTTACCGTATCCTTTACATCGGTAGTCCTGTGCAATATAAAAATCATAGATAAACGTCGATTTATCATTTTGATTAATGGCATGCCAGAGGTAACCAATATGCGTTATTTCATTACCCTCCTTGGCGTCGATGCACATTAATTGATGAGTTGTGTTCGCCAATCCATCAGGAAAGCTATCTTGCAACGCTTTTTCAGCCAATCGAACAGCAATATCCATTGAATGCCCATAATTTTCATGAATTTCTTGGCTGTAATCTTGAATAAAATAATCACAATACGCAGCATATTCATGCGCCAACATATTTCTAAGAATAATCATATTTATCCTATACTTAAGAAGTCGATAACGTTATTTAATTGAATCACAATAACATGTATCTCATTTATTCCTTCGCTAAATAATAGCTTTCACTATCAATATCTGTTTATATTTATATGAAAACACCGATTTTTAATCGATCATAGCAGTAATTTTAATGCCTGTTTTTTAATCATTTAAAACAAGTAAACATCAATAGAACATAACTTTAAGCCATTGTTTAACCTAGATAAAAGGTATATATTTAAGAGGGTTGACATAAAATCGTCATAGAGTTCAGATAAGATATTGCTTCATAAAATTTTCATTTTTCAAAAAATTTATTAGGGGTTAAGTAGAATTATGAGCGCGGATAAATTCTATATCGATAAAGAACTGAGTTGGCTTTCATTCAATGCCCGAGTGTTGCAAGAAGCAGCAGACAAAAGTGTGCCATTAATTGAAAGAATACGTTTTTTAGGTATATTTTCCAATAATTTAGACGAATTCTACAAAGTACGTTTTGCCGACGTTAAGCGCCGTATTTTAATCAATCAAGAACACGGCACTAAAGATAACGCCAAGCAATTATTAGCTAAAATGCAAAGTGAATCCCTTAAGCTAAATAAAGAATTTGATGAACTTTATAGTGAGTTAATTCTTGAAATGGCTAGACGTCGTATTTTCTTAGTCAACGAGAATCAGTTAAACGACGCACAACAGGTTTGGGTTAGAAAATACTTCAAACGCCAAGTGTTACCCCATATCACCCCTCTTATTGTGACCGATGACATTGATCTTTTACAGTTTCTAAAAGATGAAGATGCCTACATTGCCGTTGAATTAAAAAAAGATGGCCACTCTCAATATGCATTGCTAGAAATACCAACTGAACATATCCCGCGTTTTATTATGGTTCCAGAGCTAAAGGGAAAGAGACGTAAAACCATTATTCTGCTCGATAATATCGTCCGTTATTGTTTAGATGAATTATTCAAAGGCTTTTTTGACTACGATGAACTGAACGGTTATGCCATGAAAATGACCCGTGATGCGGAATACGATTTAAGCCATGAAGTGGAATACAGTATTTTAGAGCAAATGTCTGAAGGGGTTAGTCAACGTTTGACAGCCATGCCAGTCCGATTTGTTTATGAACGTGAAATGCCGCAACCTATGCTGGATTTTTTATGTAAGAAATTAAAAATATCCAATTATGATAGCCTTAACCCGGGTGGCCGTTATTATAATTTTAAAGACTTTATTAGCTTTCCGAATGTTGGCCCTAAATACTTAGAAAACAAAGCAATGCCGCCTATTGAATGTGCAGATTTTGAAGGTTACGGCAATAGTTTTGAAGCAATCAAAGCAAAAGATATCTTACTTTATTATCCTTACCATACCTTTAACCATATTTCTGAAATGGTACGCCAAGCTTCCTTTGATCCGAAAGTGGTTAGCATTAAAATGAACATTTACCGTGTTGCCAAAAACTCACGATTGATGAATTCATTAATTGATGCCGTCCATAACGGTAAAAACGTGATTGTCGTGGTTGAACTCCAAGCGCGATTTGATGAAGAAGCAAATATTGAATGGTCTAAAATCCTCACCGATGCCGGTGTACAGGTAATTTTTGGCTCTCCAGGCATTAAAATACATTCAAAGTTACTGCTTATCAGTCGTAGAGAAGAAAAGAAAACCCTTTACTATGCCCATATTGGCACTGGTAACTTTCATGAAAAAACCGCACGTATTTACACAGACTTTTCGCTACTAACCTCTGATCAGGATATTGCATTAGAAGTACGTAAAGTTTTCAGCTATATCGCCAATCCATATCGTCCAGTTAACTTCAGCCATTTAATCGTATCTCCTCGCAACTCGCGTAAACGGCTCTATCGGGTTATTGAACAAGAAATTGGTAATGCGAAACTCGGCAAAAAAGCGGCGTTAACCATTAAGGTTAATAACCTCGTTGATAATGGCTTAATTAATAAACTCTACAGTGCAAGCCAAGCGGGCGTTAAAATTCAAATGATTATTCGCGGTATGTGCTCCCTTGTTCCTGGCATTGAAGGCGTGAGTGAGAATATTCGCATCATTAGTATTATTGACCGATTTTTAGAACATCCAAGGGTACTAATCGCCCACAATGATGGCGATCCCGAAGTTTATATCTCTTCAGCCGATTGGATGACCCGCAATATTGAGTACCGTATTGAAGTCGCAACCCCGGTAAGAGATCCCCGATTAAAACAACGCATTATCGACATTATTAATATTCATTTTACAGATACATTAAAAGCACGTTTAATAGATAAAGAGATGAGCAACAGCTACGTTCCACGAGGAAATCGTAAAAAAGTACGTTCACAACTTGCTATCTATGACTATTTAAAAAATACTGAGAAGCAAACCAGAAAACAACTCCAACAACAGAGCATAGATAATGCAGCAACCTATTGAACAAGAAAGTCGAAATATAGCAGCGATTGATTTAGGTTCAAATAGCTTCCACATGGTAGTCGCAAAAGTGGTTGGACAGGATCTGCAATTAATTAGTCGTCATAAAAAAAGAGTCCGTCTGGGTGATGGTCTTGATCGCGAGATGAATATTAATCATGCCGCAATAGAGCGTGGGCTAGAATGCCTAGAAATGTTTGCAGAACGATTACAGGGATTCGATATCGATAATGTTCGTATCGCCGCAACACATACACTACGTCAGGCAAAAAACGCACATATCTTTATTCAACTTGCACGTAAAGTTTTACCCTTCCCAATAGAAATTATTCCCGGTGAAGAAGAAGCACGCCTAATTTACCTCGGCGTTGCCCATACCCAAGCACAATCAAATTCAAAATTAGTGGTGGATATTGGCGGTGGTAGCACCGAAATGATTATCGGCCACGGTTTTGAAGCAGAACTCGTTAATAGCAAGCAGATGGGATGTGTAAGCTTCACTAATAAATTTTTTGATAATAATAAACTTAATAAAAAGAACTTCAATAAAGCGATACTGGCAGCAGAGCAACGCCTTGAACCCTTAGTGAAACAATACACTAAAAAAGGCTGGGACATTGCACTTGGCTCTTCAGGGACCATTAAAGCCATTAAAGAAGTTATTGTTGGTCAAGGTGATGAAGATGCGTTAATTACACTTAAGCGTCTTGATAAACTCATCGATACACTATGTAATTTTGAAACTATTGATAATATAAAATTGACCGGATTAAGCGAAGAACGGCAACCGGTTTTCGCTGCCGGCGTTGCCATTCTCTATGCCATCGTTAAAAACCTTCATATTAAAGAGATGTTTTTCTCCGATGGGGCATTACGAGAAGGGTTACTTTATGAAATGGAGGAACGCTTTGCACGCTCAGATATTCGTATGCGTACCACTGAAAATTTAGCCCGTAAACACGATGTCGATATTGAGCATGCAGCTCGGGTTAAGGGACAGGCAAAAGAATTATTTATGCAGGTCAATAAAACCTTGGACATAAAAAAAGCCAGTCCCTTGGCATCTCTTCTTGAATGGGCAGCACTATTGCATGAAGTCGGCTTGAGCATTAGTTTTAGCAGCTTTCATCGCCATTCGGCATATATTCTACAGCATACCAATATGCCCGGCTTTAACAGCGAACAACAACAGGTTATTGCCACCCTTGCTCGCTATCAGCGTAAAGCCCTCAAATTCAATGAAATGCCAGAATTTAGCTTATTTAATAAGGCGCAAATACTCGAATTAATCAAAATACTTCGTCTTGCAATTATTTTTAATGCGCAGCGAAGTGATGAACCGCTTGATGAAATAGGATTAACGATTGATGATCAAGTATGGCAATTAACCAGCCCAAATAAACTATTATTCGAACAAAATAAATTATTACATGCCGACCTCATTGCCGAGCAGGAACGCTGGGCAAGTGCAGGATGGGAACTTAAGTTTTAAACTTTATATCATTAACCTAGCGAGGACCATTAGAAAGAAGAGACCCGATAAGCGACCTTGTTCACGGTTCTCTTGATATTGATTTACCAGACGAGAGCAGTACCCATGCAATACAACTTTTGACTTGATAAAGGAATTTATATGACAGAAGAAAAAATTGTTTATGTATTAGACACCAATATATTATTGCACGAACCCTTCGCCTTTCTCTCCTTTAAAGAACACGATGTTGTTATCCCAATGACAGTATTAGAAGAGTTAGATTCCATTAAAGATCGACAAAGAGATGTAAGCCGTGATGCCCGCGTAGCAATACGCGCACTTGAAGATATACTCGTTAACGCTTCCCCTGAACAGATCTTATCAGGCGTCTCTTTAAAAAAAGAAAACAGCGACCAACCCAGTGGTTGCCTATCCATTTTTAATGACTTTGCACTAAATGAAGACACCGTCCCCCTTTCCTTTAATGAAAATGACAATCGTATTATCAGCACCGCTATTTTTTTACAGTCTAAATTCACCGATAAAAAAATAATTTTAGTGACCAAAGATATTAATATGCGTCTTAAGGCAAAAGGCGCGGGACTCTTTTTTGTTGAAGATTACCGCACCGATCAATTAATTGATGATATTCAATTTCTAACCAAGGGCTATCATCAATTCGAAGGTGAGTTTTGGGAACACGTTAGTGAGTGTGAAAGCGAAACCGATGAACTTAATACCAAACACCATGTAAAACGTGAACTCTTGCCACAAAGTTACATGAATGAGTATTTAATTGATGAAGGCAATTATTTTGCTGGGAAAGTCGCCGGATGGGATGATCAAAAATTAACGATTATTGATCTCAATCGAGACCGATTAATGTCGCGTCAAGCCTGGGGAGTACAACCCAAAAATATTTATCAAGGCATGGCCATGGATGCCCTTCTCGATCCTAATATTGATTTAGTCATTTTAACTGGTCCTGCAGGTTGTGGTAAAACCTTATTAGCATTAGCCTCAGCCCTTGAACAGGTAATTGAACAAAACCTTTACGAAAAAATAATTGTTACACGTAGCACTCCAGAAATTGCCGAATCTATCGGTTTCTTACCCGGCACTGAAGAAGAGAAAATGGCGCCTTGGCTATCCGCTATCACCGATTCTTTAGAGGTGCTTCATAAGCAAGATGAGAATATGCACGGTAGTTTGAATTACATTATGGATAAAGCCAATTTACAGTTTAAATCAATCAACTTTATGCGTGGTCGTAGTATTCAAAACAGTATTGTTTTACTCGATGAATGCCAAAACTTAACAGCATCGCAATTAAAAACGATCATCACCCGTTGTGGTGAAGGAACTAAATTAGTTTGTTCGGGAAATCTAGCTCAAATAGATAGTAATTACTTAACCCCTGTGACATCGGGTTTAACTTATATCGTTGAACGTTTTAAAGATTTTGAAGGCAGTAGCACCATCAACCTTAATGGCGTAGTACGAAGCCGTTTAGCCTCTTTCGCAGAAGAAAATCTATAGGGAGAAATAGGCTATTCCAGTGTAAAAACTGGATAGCCACCTCAATCAATAAAAGCTTCAAAAATCTCAATTCTGGAGAAGCTAAACGATCCAAAACTGAGGTTAAATAGTTGGTAAACCTTCCGAAGGTAATTTTTTAACTTCACGCTTTGAATCTTTCTTATCTTCAGCTTCTTTTTTTAATTTTTTCAATGTGCTTTTAGGATAAAGAGAAATAACCGTATCCCCTTCAGTTGGTTCATAATTATCATCGGCTTGGAAAGGCTTTAGCTGACCCGCACTGGTTAAAATAAACAAAGGCACCACATTTACATTGACTTCCTGGTAAGCATCCCATTGGAATGACTCTCCTAATGTAGTCGCTTTAATTTTACCAGATTTGATTAAGACTCCGCTCAGTTTAGAAAACGTGATATCACTGCCGAATAACACTTGTCTCGCACGGAAAGTCGAACTCACCTGATTAGCCTTGTTATGCTTACCGCCCGCATATAACGAGTACACCACTTTATCGGATAATAAATGCGAAAAATACTGCACACCCAAAGCGTTGTAATATCTATTTGGTGATAGCGCTAACACCATTTTAATATCACCAAGCTCAATAAACAGTTCTGCATGTTCAGATTGAGGATTACCGTAATAGCAATCTAAACCTTCCATACGAGCCAAGCTGCAGTTTTCCCATGCGGGGTCAGAAAGCAACACAGGAATACCCAATTTTTGTAAACCTAAACCGACTTTTCTCGCAACATGGTTACCACCGATAATTAATACCGTCGATGGATCGGGCTTCCTTAATCCTAATTTTTTCGCTAAAGGCGTTGCAGTCAAACTTTGCAACACAACGGTAACAATAATCACCGAGAAAACTAATGGAACAATTTTTTCTGCATCGGGAATACCAATTTCAGCAAGCCTTAATGCAAACACAGAGCCAACGGCAGCAGCAACAATCCCGCGCGGTGCCACCCAAGAAAGTAAAATTCTCGCCTTATAAGAAAGATCGCTACCGACGGTTGAAGCGGCAATACATAACGGACGAGCAATAAAAAGTACCACGCCCCAAAATACAAATAGCATTGGACCAAGCAATAACACGCTATTCCAGTCTAAACGGGCTGCCAACAAGATAAATAAGCTAGAAATCAAAATTCGGGAAAGATCTTCTTTAAATTCAAGAATTGCAGTTAAATCAAGGTCATCTTTATTCGCTAGCCACATACCATAAATAGTCACAGCCAGTAGTCCTGACTCATGGCTAATGTAATCAGAGATAGTCAATGTAACTAAAACTAACGACAATACCGCAAATTTATGAAGCTCGTAGGGGATCCATTCTCGACGTATTAATACCGTCGTAAACCAACCCGCAAAAATACCGATAACCGTCCCAACCGCCAAGGTTTTTAATAATGAAAATAACGTAAAGACAAGCGCTTCCCCCTGACTAATCGCAATAACAGCACCAAAAATAAACACTGCAAATAAGGCACCGATCGGATCAATAACAATCCCTTCCCAACGAAGAATCGAGTTAACTTCTTTAGTCGGCTTCATTGTATTTAGCATAGGAGCAATCACGGTTGGACCCGTTACCACTAATACCGCACCAACAACCGCCGCAACTCGCCAATCAATATTCAGTAGCCAATGTGCTGCAGTCGCAATCACTAGAAAGGTGATAACCATCCCGATTGAACACAGATTACGTACGACCTTACCAATGCCCTTCAGTTCTTTAAAATGCAGAGTTAATGCACCTTCAAAAAGAATCACACCAACGGAAAGAGAAATGACCGGAAAGAGTAAATCCCCTAATAAAGCATCGGGACTGAGTACACCAAGGGTGGGGCCTAATAATAAACCAACGAATAATAAAAAGAGAATGGCCGGTACTTTTAATACCCAAGCCAACCATAAAGCAATTACTGATATAAGCGTAATAGCTGCAAAAATAAGTGCTGTCATAAAAATCTCAGTTAACCTAAAGAATGAATCATTGTGTCGATGATTTATTACAATAATAAGTCACATCATCTACCTAATGTGATCCAAGTACAAATCTAAAAATACAATTGCGTCTTTTCTGTAAAAGTGATGATTACGAATAATAATGAATCGTGGATCTATTCATCCAAATTTTACAAAGCCACGAATCATATCACCTTTAACTATCAATATAGGTTAAAGATGTAAATTTTATGTTAAAAATAATAATGAAAGAGGAAAATTAGAAGGGATACCAAAAGAGCTGTGTTTCTACAATACGCTTAGTAATGGCTAATATAACCACCATCACAATGATGGAAATCATCACATAATCTATTTTCGTCATCGCCTTAAGGCTATACCATGTACGTTTTGAATTATTCCCAAAGCCACGTAAAGTCATCGCATTCGATATTTCATCGGCGCGATCAAGACTAGAAAAAATCAACGGTCCTAATATTTTAGCGACGTTTTTTATTCGAGATAACAGAAATACTTTTTTTGAAAAGTCTACACCACGAGCCTGTTGTGCATGCATAATGTTAATAAAATCATTTTTCACATCGGGTAAGTATCGTAAGGTTAAACTCACCGCATAGGCAATCTTATAAGGTACGCCTAACCGATTTAAACTTGCAGCAAATTCAGTAGGATGAGTCGTAAATACAAAAACTAGGGCAATTGGTAACATACTAAAGTACTTCAATGTAACCGTGATCAAATAATACAAGGTTTCCTGAGTCAGTGAGTAATCACCCCACAATTGGACTAATACGCTGCTTGAGCCAATATAGTCTGTCCCCTGTTGCGGTGCCAATAAAAACATAAATAAAGCATTTAAACTAAGCACACTGGCCGTCGCAATTAATAATGGCTTATAAACTGAAAATGGCACCTTCGTTAATTTAAGTAATGTTACACCAACCAAAATCAATGTAATAATTATGCGTAAGTCAAAGGTTGTCAAAACCACCGTAACCCAAGCTAAAAAGAGAATAAATTTGGTTACACCATTTAACTTGTGTAACACAGAATCAGTGCTCACATAATTAATGCCAAAGTCGATTTTTTTACTTTTATTCATAGTATTTAATTATCGTATCGGTGTTCTGATTTAATAAACTGCTGCATAAACGCATCGGTATCATCAATACCAACTGCATTGGCTAACGAGTACAAACTGGTTACATTTAAATTAGATTTTGCGAGTAAATCCGGCGTGCTAAAAATATGTGAAACCGGCGCATTAGCAATTAATTGGCTATCTGAAAAAACCACGGAGCGCGATGTATATTCCAATACTAAGTGCATATCATGGGAAATAATAAGTACCGTGATACCTAATGTCTTGTTGAGTTTTTGAATAAAAGACAACATGGACGTGTAATTACGATAATCCTGCCCTGCTGTCGGCTCATCTAAAATTAATAACTTAGGCGATAAGACAAGAATAGAGGCAATGGTAACGCGCTTTTTCTGACCATAACTCAATGCTTCAATCGGCCAATGACGATATTTAATTAAGCCACACAATTCAAGCACTTCAAGCACTTTGGTTTCAATAAACTTTTCATCATGACCGCGATTACGTAAACCAAAAGCTATTTCATCAAAAATCATATGATTCGCAATCATATGATTTGGATTTTGTAACACAACACCAATATGTTGGGCGCGATCGAAGATAGATAAATCGGCGATATCTTCACCCTGTAATATTATGCTTCCAGCATCAGGTTCAACAAACCCCATAATCAACTTAGTAAGCGTTGACTTACCTGAGCCATTGCTACCGAGCAAGGATATAAACTCCCCTTGATTAATAACAAAGGAAATATCCTCAAGGGCATTTTTATCACCATCATAGGAATAGCTTAACCCATTAATCTCTAAAAGAGGCCGAGCAGATGGTAAAGGAGTGATAGGCGATTGAGCATGAAACCACTGGGTTAACGGAGCTTTATATTGCGTGAAATCCATTTGCTCAATATAAGCAGGATGAGCATCTTGATCAATCACACATCCCGCCGTTTTTAATGCAGAAATATATAATGGCTCACGAATGCCATGCTCAGCAAGTAACGGTGAAGCAATGAGCTCATCGGGCGTCATATCTGCAATTATTTCACCGTGTTCCATCAAAATAATACGATCAACTGGACGATGAAGTACATCTTCTAAGCGATGCTCAATAATAACAACGGTTTTACCGGTATCTTGGTGCAGTTGATCGATAATTTCAATCGCCCGTTTTCCGGTTAACGGATCAAGACTTGCTAAAGGTTCATCGAACAATAATATATCCGTATCATCAACTAATATCCCCGCTAATGATACGCGTTGTTTTTGTCCACCAGATAATGCATAGGGAGAATGTTCAAGAAGGGATTCAAGGTCGACCATTGCAGCAACTTTTTCGACAATGGGTATCATTTTATCTTGAGAAACCATGTCATTTTCAAGTGCAAAGGCAATATCTTCGGCGATACTCAAACCAACAAATTGGCTATCTGAATCCTGTAATACCGTGCCAACGACTTTACTGTGATCCTGCATTGTCATTTGTGCGGAGGCTTGATTTGCAATCGTTAACTGCCCCGAAACAACACCTTTAATAGCATGTGGAATCAGACCATTTAGACATTGACCAAGGGTTGATTTGCCACTACCACTTGGGCCAATAATAACGACCTTCTCGCCTTTTTCAATACGTAGGTTAAGCCCTTTAAGCGTCGCTTTTTTCTGCGACGCATATTGAAAAGAGAAATCAATAAACTCAATAGCCACCAGCGATTAATCTTCGCTCAAGTTGCTACTTTGTTTTTTGCGTTTGGCATAGGCATTCAGAAGAATGTAGCCAAGTACTGCAATCAAAAATGTATTACCTGCCGCAATAATTGTTAATTGGGTCATGACTTTAACAAACGGTTCTGCATATAAGACGGTATCTAATAACGCAGATATGCCATAACCAAGAATATTCGCAACCAATGCCAATCCAACAAACAATGCAAAATCTTTAGCAGGAAATAACCCTTTATTTAATCGTCCCTGAGTTAATTTAGGGAATAGACCAATAATGAAACCAACGATGCCAGATCCAAGTACCCAGGTAAACCAAACACCCCAACCAGCAAATAAATCCGTCACCCAATGCCCAATAAAGCCAACTAAAAAGCCAACTAATGGACCGAATAAAACAGAAAATAGCGCCAATACAGCCATCGCGGGTTTTAACGTTGTGTTGGCAAAAACGGGGATACCAAACATAGGTAAACCACCAATACCATATAACGCAGCACCAATTGCAATAACAACTACGGTTTTAACAGAAAGGTTCATAATCAGCCTCGAGGTTAAAGTAATGAAAAATTAAAGAGCAATAAAAAATTGAATCATACAGTAAGTGTAGTAGTTTGACGACAATAAACCGTCTTCAACTTTTCGCCTTTATTAATCAAAATAACACTTCAATGTCATGCTTATCTCGACAAGCAAACAATAGTGGCTTAATTGGCAGGACGCCATTCAGGTGCAATGCCTGTATCTTCATAAAATGGCTTATTAAATTGATCGCGTTTTTCACTAAAATACCAAACATTCTTAGGAAAATAAGCATGGTATTCAGGAAACTTATCGGTAAATACCCGCTGACAAGCATTGGTAAAATCAGATTTTTCTAGCTGAGGATACTTGGCAATACAACAGTCAACAAGGCGACTGAAAAAGTGGTTTCCCATAAAGCGATCATAGGCAATACTATGAAATGCTCCGTCTTCCATGCGATTATAATCATTTAAATGATCACTTGATAAATCAATATCGCGACGGCGGCGCATATCAATGCCAACGCTTAAATCTCGATGTACAATCCGAGTAATATGATTACCTTGATCAAGTTCAATCAACACATTTTGTCCATGGGGCTCTATTAGATAACCAAAGGATCGAAAACACTCAATCCAGTGACGAATAATAGGTAACATTATTTCATCTAGGACAAATGTAAGTGGGTCATCACTTCCAATTAAATCATAAAGCAATGGCCGAATATTGGGATTAAAAAAATCTTCTCCGTATAATGCAAACCCAGGCACCAAGGATCGTTTTTCAGTCACCACCGGAAAAGGTTGCATATCACGGACAACAAATCCCCAATTTTCGCCTCTGGCTTCACTTTCAATCGCACTTTCTCGAAAACTAACCCCAATCACTTCTCTTAAAAATGCAAAATCAGCACTCATTTTGCCGATCCCCTTTTCCAACTCAAGGGAGACATTAATCGCTTGCTCAATCACTTCATCACGCATTTTTCGTGTATAACGAGATACTTTATAGGGAAAATGTAATTTAACAGCATGTGGAATTGTTATATCCAATGGGAATAAAGTCCGCGTTGACGAACTTGGTACAACCATCAAATCATGAATATTCTCACTAAGCGGAAGATATTGTAATAAATAGGGATCGTTAACATCGCTTTCCATTACCTGGGGATGCACACAAAAATACACCTGAGTCGGTGTGATATATTTGGTTAGTAATGGCTCACTTGGGTTCGCAAGATAAACATTAACGGATTCACGCGGTAAGCTCAGTAATTTAACCGCGAATTTTTCGTTGTCGGAATCGGGCCTATAATTTTCAACGGCTTCACTATAAGAAGATTGATTACTGTAGGTACGCGTTCCTTTGTTACGATAACGCTCTGCATAATAAAAATCAGGTATAGGCATATGTGATGACTTAAAGAGTTGAAGCTATAATAAAACTATAGCGACCAACTAATGCTAAGTAAATGATATATATCATATTAGAATGATTATCAGCGCTACAGATGCGAATTTACCAACTAATGGTATTCTCCACTTTACCCACACCATCAATCGCGACAGAAACAACATCTTTATCCTTCAAAGCTTGAGTTCTACCTGGCGTCCCCATAAAGATTAAATCACCGGGTTTAAGGGTGAAATATTGACTTAAATAACTCACAACTTTACGCGTACTGTGGATCATAAAACGCGTATTTTCTTGCTGTACGACCTTGCCGTTTAAGCGCGTGGTCAACAGGACATTATTATAATCAATGCCACGGGTAATGGTCGCAGCAATCGGACCAAAACCATCGGATGCTTTAGAACGCATCCATTGTAAATCTCGTCCCTGCCAACTACGTTCGGTTAAGTCATTGCCCACTGTGACGCCAAAAATAACATCCTCAGCTTCTGCTTCAGAAATATTTTTTGCCTCTTTACCAATCACAAGTACTAATTCACCTTCAAAATGTAAATTTTTAGCATCACGAGGGGCATTAACTGTTTTGCCAGATACAATTAACGAAGAAGGTAATTTCAAAAATAACGGAGGAGCAGCATCTACTGGGGAGGATAAATGGCTCGCAAAATTCATCCCAACGGCAAACACTTTTTCAGGCACAGTCGGAATCAGTAACTCAACCTCACTGAGATTAAGCTTTTCTTCTGCAACGGTAAAATCACTAAATAACTCCCCTTCAATGGGAAAAATACTCTGTCCTATCAATTGTCCATATTTAATCTCATGGTGAGATTGATAACGAACAAATTGCTCAACATCCGCAGAAACGGACAGTGAGCAAAGGTAAAGCATAGTAAACAGTAAATATTTCATCGGCGGTCCCTCTGTTATTGATCTGTATATTAATAGATCCTGTAGATCTACTAATAAGTACTTTATCAATTAACTTTAGGATCACTTTTACAGGCGTCAACATGTGCCTTAAACAAGGCTATAAAATGAGAATGATGGCTAATTAATGCTTCTGGATGCCATTGAACAGCAACAATAAAAGGATGACTAATGGACTCGATCGCCTCGACCACACCTTCATTTGAACGGGCAGTCACTTTAAAACAAGGCGCTAATTTTTTGACCGCCATATTATGGAAAGAGTTCACCATTAATTTATCACCAAATAATCGATGTATTAATGAGTCTTGTTCAATCGTTACCGAATGATAAAGATGATGCATTTCCGTTTTTTGTGGGTAATGTTCTCCAGCACCAGGGCATTGCTGGAAAATATTTTGATACAAATTCCCTCCCATCGCGACATTTAAAATTTGACAGCCACGGCAAATACCCAAAATAGGTTTATTCTGTGCCATTGCCGCTTTAATTAATGCAAATTCCCACAGGTCACGATCCGGAGAGACATTATTCAGTCCATGTAAAGGCCCCTCACCATAATGATGCGGTTGAACATCTTCATCACCACCGGAAAGTAATAGACCATCTAGTGTTCGCAGATAATCGTCCGCCATGCTGGTATCGAGAATAATGGGAATATAGACGGGAACTCCCCCAGCGGCCGCGACTGCATCTGCATAACAATGCGATACCTTGGAAAATTCACGATGATTTTCCCATCCTGTTGCGGTCGTGATACCTATAGTTGGTTTCATAACTAATTTTTTCACCTAATAAAATTGAATATAAATAACTTAATTGATAGCGGGATGATGACACGCTACCCAATGCGCAGGCTCTACTTGTGTTAAAACAGGGACCTCGCGACGACATCGTTCCGTTGCGATTGGGCAACGTTCACTAAACTTACACCCGGTAAAGGTTGCCATTGGTGAAGGAACTTCTCCCGACAGTGGCTGACGTGCAAAACGCTGACTCGGATGGGTCACCGGCACACTTCCAATTAATGCTTGAGTATAAGGGTGAAGCGGTTTGCGATACAACTCCTTCGCCGGACTTATTTCAACCATGCTCCCGAGATACATCACTCCAATTCTATCGGATATATGTTTAACAACGGAAAGATCGTGAGCAATAAATAAAAATGATAAACCGAGTTCGTGCTGTAAAGATTTAAGCAAGTTAATAATCTGTGCTTGAATCGATACATCGAGTGCCGAAACGGGCTCATCGGCCACGATTATTTCCGGCTGACAAGCGAGTGCACGTGCAATACCAATACGTTGACGCTGCCCACCAGAAAACTGATGCGGGTAACGCTGCATGTACTCTTTACGTAATCCCGCTTGTTCCATATAACTGATGATTTCAGCTTGAATATCTGCATCGGGTCGATAAAAACGCACCGCTTCCCCAATAATATCAGCCACGGTCATACGGGGGTTTAGTGATGAAAAGGGATCTTGAAAAATCATCTGCACCGTCGAACGATGCTTGCGCATCTCTTTCATGGTCAATTGCGCAATATTCGTCCCTAATACTTCAATTGCCCCCTCGGTGATTGGATTTAGTCTGACGATGGCTTTACCAACAGATGTTTTACCACATCCCGACTCGCCAACTAATCCAAAGGTTTCTCCCTTATAAAGTTCAAAGGAAACACCATCAACAGCCTTTACATGAGTTACTGTTTTTTTAAATAAGCCCTTTGTTTGTGGGAACCACACCTTGAGCCCTTCAACCTTGAGAACAGGTTTATTTGTCATTCTGTTATCTCCTCGGTTGAATATAACCAGCAGCGTGCATAATGCTCATCGGAAAAAGTAACTAGCGGTGGCTCTTCTTTCTCACACTGAGACATACACTGCTCACAACGTGGAGCAAATTTACAACCAGCAGGAAGATCCGTGGGGTTAGGCACCATTCCCGGAATAGCATAAAGCGCCCCCTCATCACTTTCTAACGTCGGCATGGAACGCTTAAGACCAATTAAATAAGGATGCTTAGGTCGATCAAAAATATCATAGACACTACCAAATTCGACAATTTTACCCGCATACATTACTGCAACTCGATCCGCCGTTTCAGCAACCACGCCCAAATCATGGGTGATCATAATCACCGCCATCCCTAATTTACGTTTGAGATCATCGATCAAGCGTAAAATTTGAGCTTGGATCGTCACATCTAGCGCACTGGTTGGCTCATCTGCAATCAGTAACGTAGGATTGCAGGCCAATGCCATCGCAATCATGATCCGTTGACGCATACCACCAGATAATTGATAGGGATATTCATCAACGCGAAACTCTGGGGCAGAAATCCCCACTTGAGTTAGTAACTCAATGACTCTTTGACGCACTTCAGTGCGACTAACATGGGGTTGATGAAGACGAATAGACTCACCAATTTGATCACCAACACGCAAAACGGGATTCAATGATGTCATCGGCTCCTGGAAGATCATTGCAATATCGTTACCACGAATATCTTGGATCTGTTTATCGCTAAGAGTTAATAGATCCTGTCCATTAAACCAAATTTCTCCCCCTTCTATTTTTCCAGGAGGATTAGGGACTAATCGTAATATAGACAATGCGGTCACAGACTTTCCAGAGCCTGACTCTCCAACAACCGCTAATGTTTCACCTTTGTTCACACTGTAACTAACTTCGTCGCAACCTCTCACAATGCCTTCATCGGTATAGAAGTTGGTTTGTAAGCCTTTAATCTCGAGAATTTTTTCCATACAACAATCCTAATGGGTTATTTTTGAGTCAAGGGCGTCACGAAGCCCATCACCAAATAGGTTAAAGGCTAAAACGATCAATAAAATAATACAGCCAGGCACCAATGACATCGCAATATTTTGATGTAGGTATTGCTGCCCCGTCGCTAACATAGAACCAAGACTTGCCGTAGGCGGTTGCACGCCTAATCCGAGGAAGGATAACCCCGCAATAGTCAAAATAGTTTCTCCCACCCGCAATGTTGCCATTACAATCGTCGGTGCTAAACAGTTCGGTAAAATATGACGACGAATAATCTGCCCATCGGGAATTCCCATCACACGTGCAGCACTGACATAATCTGCACTGCGTAGTAGCATTGAATCGCCACGAATAATACGAGCAAACTCTAGAATGCCGGTTAAACTCACAACCAACACTAAATTAAATAGCCCAGATCCTAACGCCGCCATTAGTGCAATCGCCATTAAGATAAAGGGAATTGCATTCCAAAATTCAAGGGAACGCATAATCACATTATCGGTTTTCCCACCATAATAACCCGCAAGTAGTCCCAAGGTTGTGCCCATCAAAGTATTCAAAAATACCGCTAATAAACCAATACCTAACGCAATACGGGTTCCGTAAATGGCGCGGGATAAGGTATCTCGTCCAAGTTCATCGGTACCTAACCAATGAGCAGCACTTGGCCCCGATGATAATGCCCCCCAATCCATGGTTAACGGATCCATCGGTACAATAAATGGAGCCAATATTGCGCAATAAATAAGGAACGTGACCACCAGCAATCCCCCCATCGCCGCTTTATTACGTCTCAGTTTGGCTAACATCAGACTCGTGCCCGAACGAGTCCCGGGCATTTGCTGTGCTAATTTACGTCGACCACGCCAATAAACCCAAATTAACACAAGGGTTAACCCTGCGAATAAAGAATAGGAAATAGCGGTATCTTGACTCACCAAGCATTGCGGTTCAAATAGTCCCAGCAACAGCAAATTGATAATAATTAGTGCTAAAAACATAATGAACCTCTACTCGTATTTAATTTGTGGATTCATGAGTCCATAAACTAAATCAACCAATAAATTAATAACGACATAAACAATGGCCATTAATAATACACAACCAAAAACCATGGGTTCATCACGTCGAAAAATAGCATTCACCGCTAGTCGACCAATACCAGGCCAAGCAAACACGGTTTCAGTTAATACAGCACCGGCAAATAAACGTGCAATCTGGTTACCGATATTGGTTGTAATCGGGATAAGTGCATTGCGAAAACCATGATAAATAATCACCATTTTTTCGCTTACCCCCTTAGCCCGTGCGGTACGAATATAGTCTTGGTTTATCACTTCTAACATGGCTGAGCGCGTCAATCGTGTCGTTGAAGCCATTAATACAAAAGACAACGATAACGCCGGTAAAATCATATGACGCAGCCCTTCAATGGTCCAAAAGTGCCCTCCGTATCCAGAAGCAGGTAAGACTTTGAGGTAAACAGCAAAGAAGTAAATTAAAAGAATACCGGTAAAAAATACCGGAATAGAGACCCCTAACATGGCCAAGGACATTGATGTGTAATCAAACCATGTATTGCGCTTAACAGCAGAAATAATACCAACGGGAATTGACACGACAACCGCAATCAATAAAGCCAGGAATCCCAGTTCAAGCGTCGCAGGTAAACGTGCTAAGACAAAAGAAAGCACATTATCTTTATAGAAAATTGAATTAAGTTCACCCGTAAAAAAATTTTCCATCATCTTAACGTATTGCACAGGTAGCGGTTGATCTAATGCATATTTTTCCTGCACAGCGGCAATCGATTCAGCCGTTGCTTGATCGCCCAATAACATTGCGGAGGGATCGCCTGGCGTCATTTTAATAATTGCAAAGACAAAAATAGACACAAAGAGAAGCATAGGTATTAATAACAATAACCGTCGCAGAGCATAATTCAGCACGTTAAGTCCTTACTAATAAAAGCCATAAACACTAACGCCAGGTATCCAAATTACATGATGAGGACCCTGGCGTTGAAAAGTAAAGTCAGATTATCGCAGACTGTTTACATTATCTTATTGAATAAGATCAACATTACGCTGCCAAGTGACTAAATGAATGTACTTTTGTGGAGAAGGCGTAAAGTCTTTCACTTTTGCACTTGCACCTGTTACTGTTTTTAACCAAACCAAAGGAATATGAATGTAATCAATGGTTAACGCTTGACGCATTGCCGTTTCATAAGCTTTTGTACGTACTGCAGAATCACTTGAGGTACGGCCTTCTTCTAGCGCTTTGGTCACAATTGGATTATCGTATTTAGAAAAGTTCATCGTAGAACCCGGTGTAAATAAACGGTATGTCCAACGGTCAGGATCAGGCACAGACCCCCAGCCCATTACAAACATATCTGCATCGCCCGCTTTTAACATTGGGAACAAACTACTCCATTCAGGTGTTTGCACATTTACTTTTAAGCCTAATGAACGTAATTGTGTACTTAATACCGTCGCAACTTGTTTACGTGCAGGATCGCCTGGAGAATAGATATCAAATTCAAATCCATCTTTAAGTGTTCCATCGGCTTTCATTTCATCGATTAGCTGTTTCGCTTTAGCCATATCAAAGGACAATGCTTTAGATTTCATATAATCGACATCATCACCAATTACGCCAACAGGGATCCATGAATAAGCACGCTCACCCGCCCCTTTGAAAATACCGGGTATCGCTTGGTCAAATGGCACAGCATGATAAACCGCTTCACGAAAACGAACATCAGAGAACGGTAATTTTTTCATTGAAAAACCGATATAGCGCAATGTTAAACCGGGAACGCTTTGAATATTCAATCCTTCTTTTGCAAGTCGATCAGTATCTTGCGGTAATAATTCAAAGGCCAGATCAATGCCGCCAGATTCAAGCTCTGCAGACATAACTTCCAATTTAGGAATTGGGCGGAAAATAACTTTATCAAGATTAGGTTCAGCCACAAAATAATCTTTGTTTTTCGCTAGTGTAATATGGTCATCTGGCACCATCTCTACAAATTTAAATGCTCCCGTACCAATTGGACTACGATCGAATGCTTCCATTCCCATCTCTTTTAAAGCTTTTGCAGGAAGGATACCCAATGTTGGGTTTGCCAGCGCAAGTAGGAATGATGCTGAAGGGGCATCTAAATTAAGTACGACCGTATAATCATCGGGTGTATCAATAGATTGAATAGGTGTTAAAAACTCTCGGTTAGGTGATGCATTTTTTTCATCTAACGTCACATCAAAGGTATATTTCACATCTGCAGAGGTCAATGGTTGACCATTATGAAAAGTAACGCCATGACGCAAATGGAAAGTATAAGTTTTTCCATCGGGAGAAATATCCCACGTTTCAGCTAATAAAGGCTGTGCTTTTTTAGCATTTTCTTTAAAACTAATTAATGTATCAAAAATATTACCCGCTAATGATTCAGCGTAAACACCTTGCATTAATAATGGGTTTAAGTTGGTGGGATCTTGAGTCAAACCGATTTTAAGCACTTTTTCTGCAGCACTGCTTGAAAATGAACTAATCAGCAGCATAGCAAGCGCAACTTGCTTGAATATCCTTTTCATATCACGAACCTTAATGAAGTAGTTAATATTGGAGGTTTACTCATCTTAATTAAAAGAGCGTAATAAAGAAGAGTTTATTAGGATGTAAAATAACAACTATTTATTTTGGACAGAGTAGCCACTTAAGACAAACATCAACGGTATGAACCCCATCGTATTCAATAGTGTTTAATCTTACATACTGATATTTCAAAGATTATAATATGATATTCATATTAGTGTGTAAAGTAGATATCAATACCGAAGAAATAGATGAAGGTAGACAAAAAACACATCAATTTAATATTAATACCGTTAAATCGATCAAAAAAGCCGCAGGATAATCAAGCGGCTCAGGTTTTTCTATCAATCATTCAGGAGTTGACGAATTTGCTCTGCATTTGTCGGTCGAACAATCCGTTTAACCTCTTGACCATTATGTAATAAAATTAATGTTGGCCAAAGCTTAACCTTAAACTCTCTCCCAAGACGTTTTCCCTTCCCGTCATAAACTTTAATATGAGGGAAACGAGATTGTTCATTCAATACTTGTTGCACAGCACTACTAGCAAGCTGACAATGACCACACCAAGGCGCACCAAATTCTAAAATTGCTTCACCACTTAAATCATGAATTTCTTTAAGCGATGGCGCATCCTCTGAATAATCGGATGTAAACCCCATTATATTAGTTATCATCCAATTACCTATCTAGGCTGTGCATTACCGGGTTGACCGCCACCGCTGCCATGACCACCGTGACCAAACCAAGGACCTACACAGCCTGATAAAAACATAACAACCACTATCGATATTATTATTTTTTTCATATTTACCTCTACATGATTAAATAGGCAAGCAATGTGACTTGCCATTTGTTGTTCAGATGAATATAAGGCATTTAATCGCCATATTAGTTCCATTATACATTTTTACTATCCCTTTACCTGATCCAAAATAAAATCTCGAAACACATGATTTGCCCGAGATAAATAACTATCTCGTCGCCAAGCTAAACTTAAATCAATGCAAAATGGCTCAGCAAAAGGACGTGTGATTATTTCGTCATCATCTTGAATTGCCACCTTCCACATAGGCGATATCGCATAACCTTTCCGTACCACCGATTTAATTAACGGTAACAAATTACTCGTAAAAGCTATTTTTGGCTTTGCTTTTTCTTCTTTACTTATTTTTTCAATTAACGAAGCAAAGTAGTACCCTTTGCCAAATAGGATCAGTTCATGCGCAAGAAAATCCTTATATTCAATACTTTCCTTTTTAGCAAGAGGGTGATCTGCGGTCATCCCTACTACCATTTCCTCACGCATTAATTTTTCACTTTCTAACTCTGGTACTAAGTCTTGATCGGCAACGACCCCTAACTCTAATTCACCACATAATAAACGTTGACGAATACGACGTGTTCCCGCATCGGTGATATTAATCATTAGCGCTGGGTATTGATGTTTAAATGCCATCAATAGGGGCGGTAAAAAATAAGACCCCAACATGGGTGGTACACCAACGTCAACCTCACCTCGATCCAATCCTTCAATGGCTTGCATGGCGAGTTTAGCATCTTTACTTTGTTGCAAAATTTGCCGTGCATGCTGTAAAAACTGTTGTCCCGCTTCAGTCAGACTAACACCTCTTTCTCGACGATGGAACAATGGCATTTTTAATTCACTTTCAAGCTTTTTTATACTCGCACTAATGGCCGGTTGTGCCAAAAATAACCGTCGTGCTGCTGCAGAAATACTGCCCGTTTCAACCACCGCAACAAAATGCGTTAACTGTCTAAATTCCATTTATTATCCCAAATAATCAAAGCCAACCTACCCATAAATTATATATATGGATGTCATAAAAACAATATAATTTATTTATTTTAGCAAGGGGGTATTATCACCACAAATACAGCCGACTAACCCAATACATTAAATTATATTTAACATGAATAAATTAACGCATTACAACCGATTAGTTCTATCCATCTGCCTTTGCTCTATAGTCACGTTTTCTAATATCTATTGGTTACAACCATTATTACCAACGGTACAACGTGCCTTCGACATTAGTTTACTTTCTGCAAATTTAACCATGTCGGCGCCTTTATTAGGGATGGGATTGGGTTTATTAGTGTTTGCAAGTATTTCAGACTCCATTGGCCGTCGCTCCATTCTTCTGGTGGGTATGATTGCTGGGTTAGCGGTATCATTACTTTTACCTTTGGTTGAAAACTACACCTTATTCCTCACACTTCGTTTTCTGCAAGGGGCATTGTTATCCGTTTGTCCTGCGGTTGCGGTTCCATTACTTGGCGAAGAGTTAAGAAAGAGTTGGCTACCAGCTGCTGTGGGCTTTTATATCGCATCAAATACCGTCGGTGGTATCAGTAGCCGCCTCATTAGTGGTGCCTTTGTTGACCTACTTGGTAGCTGGCAAGCAACGGGTTATGTTATTTCCATTGTCAGTACCTTATTGTTTGTATTAGTTTATTTTATTGTGCCTAAACAACGTCATTTCAAAATAGAAAAATTCAAACTTAAGCCTAGCTTAAAAATGTTTGGAACCCACTTAAAATCACCTCGCTTACTTATTATCTATATGATTATTGGTCTTGCATTTGGTTGTTTTGTTAATTTATTCAGCTATTTAATGAGTGTACTTGAAGGTGCTCCCTATGATTTACCGAGTAATGTTCGTAGTTTAATTTTTGTAACTTTCCTAGGTGGCACAACCAGCGCGTCGTTAGCAGGTAAATTCTCTAAAAAACATGGACAAATAGCCGGAATCGCAACGGGTATTTTTATTATGTTAGGGGCAAACTTCTTTCTCAGTGAAGGGGAATTATCATTAATGATAATTGGCATGATCATGATGGCATTTGGCTTCTTTTTCTGTCATGCACAGGCAAGCACCTTGGTAGGAAAAAGTGTCAAAAAAGGCAAAGGAAGCGCGCAAGCTCTGTATAGCTTATTTTACTATACCGGTGCGAGTTTAGGTGTCTTCTTTATTGCACCATTTTATAACAGTTGGGGATGGCAAGGAGTCATAGCCAGCACCAGTATTGCATTAATAATTTGCCTTGGTTTACTCGCGATTTATCAAGTGATGTACACAGAGCAGCGCAAAGTTAGCTCTCCCTCTTACTAACATTAAGTTAATATCTCATTCTGTAGGCTTGTTCGAGCAATATAAACAGCAAGCCTACTAAAATAGATTCATTGTCTTCAATCCCTACCGATTTAGCTGTTTTTTCAAGTATGTGATGCATACCGGAACCCACCTAGTGATGACATTGTAAACGCTTACTGTAAAAGGTATTCTATTTAGACTCAGTTTAAAATAATGGAATAGTCATTTAGCTTACTAATAATAGTATAGTATAAATGCTTATTTCATTTTTGATTGTTGGAACTCAGCGGTGATTTTTACTTTGCTGACTTTGTCCCTTAAAGTATCATGGGTATACAATATAACTCCTATTCAACGTAACAAGCTATGCCACTTAGTGAGTGATTGAAGGAGAGAAATTCATTGAAGGATTAACATGGCTACAATCAAAGATGTCGCAAGAGAAGCTGGAGTATCAACGGCAACAGTTTCTCGCGTTATCAATAAATCTCCCAAAGCAGGTAAAGCATCCACAATTGCAGTACAAACGGCAATGAAAAAATTGGGTTATCGCCCAAATATCAATGCACGCGCGTTGGTCAGCAAAAGTAGCAATACCATTGGTGTTTTAGTCAGCGATATTGCCGATCCCTTTTTTAGCGCCATGATCAAAGCAGCCGATCAAGTCGCCCGAGATAATAATAAGCATTTACTTATAGGTAGTGGCTACCACAATGCAGAATCTGAACGCGACGCAATTGAACTATTAATCAATAGTTGTAGAGAACATTTAATCGTTCACTCAAAGGCCCTCAGTTCCGAAGAGCTCATCGCTTTTGCTAAGGAAGTGCCTGGATTTGTTCTTATTAACCGTTTTATTCCAGAAATAGCGAATCGTTGTATTGCCTTTGATAACTTCAAGGGCGCCTATATCGCCACGGAATTTCTGATTAAAAATGGCCATAAACATATTGCTTATATTAATTCTAATCATAATATCGACGATGCATCCGAACGTAAGGCCGGATACTTGAAAGCCTTAGAAGATCATCAACTTTCCTATCCACCAGATTATATCGTTGAACAAGAAAGCAATGATGAAGGGGGAAAAATGGGAATGATTGAATTACTCTCAAAAAGTATCCCAATAACCGCAGTATTAACTTATAACGACTTTATGGCAGCGGGTGTCTTGACGGCACTTGAAGAAAATAATATCGCAGTGCCGGAAAAGATATCTTTAGTTGGATTTGATAATGGTTTAATTTCACGCTACGTTCATCCGAAACTAACCACCATCAACTATCCCATTGAGATTATGGCAAAACAAGCGACTCAACTTTCCTTCAAACTAGCAAAGCAAGAGGAGCAGCTAGCTAAACATAATATATTTTCACCCACCTTAGTTAAGCGAGCCTCTGTTAGCCGACATCAGGATAAAAAGTAAAACGCTTACGGTTGAACCGTAAATTGGTAAATAGTTTGATAGTTATACACGTCTTCAGGTTCGAGAATACTAGTTGGCTGAGGCCATTCACTATGATTCGGGGAGTCAGGTAAAAACTGCGTTTCTAATGCCACTCCGGCATAATCCTGATACTCACCGCCACAACGATTTGGTGTACCTGCTAACCAATTTCCCGTATAAAGCTGTATTGCAGGTTTATCGGTAAATACGGTCAATAGTACTTGCTTATCGGCACTATACAATTTTGCAACACCTACACCTTTTTGAGCTGGATTAAGTAAATAAGCATGGTCGTATCCCTTTGCAGACCGTTGCTGTTGATCGGTCAAGAAATCATGGTTAATTAATTTTCCTGCACGAAAATCAAAACTAGTATCGGTGACAGAAGCTAAATCCCCTAAAGGAATCCCTGTGCTATCAATGGGTAAATAACGATCGGCATTAATAGATAAATGATGTTTTTTACAATCAAGACCGGATTCAGCACCATCGAGGTTAAAATAAGCATGATTAGTTAAATTAACAGGCGTCGCCTTATCAGTAAGTGCATGATAATCAATAATAACTTCATTTTTCTCCGAGAGTTGATAACTAACGGATACCGATAATTGGCCAGGGAAACCCTGATCGCCATTTTGTGAAATAAGTGAAAAGGTAACTGAATTTTTCGTTTGCTCTGTAATATCCCAACGCCGTTTATCAAACCCTTCTGGTCCACCGTGTAAACTATTACCTGCTTGATTCGTTATTAACTGAACACGTTTCCCATCAATGACACATTGCCCAAGTGCAATCCGATTCGCATAACGCCCTACCGTAGCACCAAGATAAGTATTGTGTTGTTGAAAATCAGACATTGATGAAACACCTAAGATCACTTCTCTAGGCTGCCCCTTTAAAGGAAGAAGACAACTGAGCCAAGTTGCACCAATATCCATTAACGTAATAGACATACCACTGGTATTTTCTAATTTAATTAACTTGGCAGATTGGCCATCTAAAGCAGGAGTCTGTGTCATGGTTTCAAAGAGAGAATCAGTCATTATCACCTTAATAATTAAGAGATTTTACATAGAAAAAGTGCAATGGCTGCTTTTACAGCAAACAGCCATTATTATTCATATGAAGCAACAGGACTATTCATAGCCTTGGGGATTTTTTGATTGCCAATTCCATGTATCAGCGGTCATTTCAACCACGGTTCGTGTCGCCTTCCAACCTAAATCTTTTTCTGCTTTTGCTGTGCTTGCCCAACACTCAGCAATATCACCAGGTCGACGAGGGCAAATTTCATAGGGAACAGCTTTACCACATGCATCACTAAAAGCATTAACCATTTCAATCACACTGGAGCCATTGCCTGTCCCAAGATTATAAATATGTAATCCAGCTTTCTGCCCTACCGCTTTTAATGCAGCAACGTGACCATCAGCTAAATCCATAACATGAATATAATCACGAACACCGGTTCCATCGGGCGTTGCATAATCATCACCAAAGACAGACAGTTTTTCACGGCGCCCAACTGCGACCTGCGCAATAAATGGCATTAAATTATTTGGAATACCTTGAGGATCTTCCCCCATCGTACCGGAAGGATGCGCACCAACGGGGTTGAAGTAACGCAATAACGTAATACTCCAATCGGTTTGAGAGTCATAAAAATCAGATAAGCAACCTTCAACCATATACTTACTTCTACCATAAGGATTTGTCGTTGCCCCGACCGGAGAATCTTCAGTAATAGGTACCGATTCAGGATCACCATAAACCGTTGCAGAGGAACTGAAAATCATACTTTTCACACCTGCAGTTCGCATCGCACGTGCTAATACAAGCGAGCCATTTACATTAGTATCATAATATTCAAGCGGTTTACTAACAGACTCCCCGACTGACTTTAGCCCTGCAAAGTGAATAACCGATTTTATATCATGTTCGTTAAAAACTTTATTCAAAAAAGTTTCATCGCGAACATCTCCCTGATAAAAAACGGGACGCACCTTTGTAAGCGCTTCAATACGATCTAAAACCGCTAATTTACTATTACAGAGATTATCAACAATAATCGGCTCCATACCAGCCTGCAACATCTGTACACATGTGTGACTACCGATATATCCCATGCCACCAGTAACGAGAACTTTCACAATATATTGCTCCTATAGATATTTCATTATGGTAAATAATACCAATTATATTCCTTTCAATAAGTGATCCAGCACATAAAATGTAAACGATTACACAGCATTAAAAGAATCACTTATTTTGCATAATAAAATTATCATAATATATTTAATAGCCCATCACCAAGGACTCTTTTTATTTAAAAAAATAAAAAGGACTTAAAATTAAAATCACTGCGTATTATTTCTAGCCTCAAAATATGTTCACAAGAAATAATCAATAAAAACCAAAGTGTAATCGTTTATATTTATGTCTATATGATCACAACGCTATCGAAATATTCTCGGTAATATATACCCGTTACCAATCAAGATGCGTTTATCAGTCACTAGCTCGGATACCAAGGCAAGACGTAACATGATGACCTTTCGAGCGATTAACTGCGTTAATCCTCTATCGGTAGATGTAAAAACAAGACTTTACATCTTTAATGGCTAGCCCTTATCGAATGTTATAACGCAGTATTGCCATGGTTTATAAGAAACGAGTTAGTGACCCGCAGGGCAAGACGAGAGGCAAACATCTTCGTTGTTATAAAGTCTCGATTTAACCCGTTAGATCTTCACCTTTATGCCTAGAACCTGCTCACCTCTCGTCTTGCTAATTTCTGCATCTTGAATGGTAACGGGTATAAATACCGTTGGTAGTCAGCAACCCAAATCGTATGACTGTCAAATCCACCCATATTTATAAAATGAGTAAGGACGTTCTTCATGTCAAAGTTATTTTTTAATGAACGAAAAACATTGGTTAGCGATGCAATCGATGGTCTGATTTACAGTAACCAACATAATAATTTAACCCGACTCGATATTGATCAACATATTCGCATCGTTATCCGAAAAGATTGGGACAAAAGCAAAGTAGCCATTATCTCTGGTGGCGGCTCTGGCCATGAACCTGCCCATGCGGGATTTGTTGGTGAAGGTATGCTCACGGCAGCAGTATGTGGCGATGTATTTGCCTCTCCAAGTGTTGAAGCTGTATTAAATGCCATTATCCATGTAACGGGTGAAGCAGGTTGTTTACTGATTGTGAAAAACTATACCGGCGATCGACTCAACTTTGGTTTAGCAGCTGAAAAAGCAAAAAAACTCGGTTTAAAAGTCGACATGGTCATTGTTAATGACGATATTTCTATTGAAAATAGTAAACAGCCTCGCGGTATTGCTGGTACGGTTTTTGTTCATAAGGTAGCCGGTTATTATGCACAACAAAACGCCTCCCTTGAAGAAGTGCGAAGCAAGGCACAGCGCTGTAATGAAAATGTTTATAGTATCGGTGTTGCAGTCACTAGTTGCCATATTCCAGGAGAGGAAAATGACGACCGTATTCCGCCAAATAAAGCAGAATTAGGATTAGGCATTCATGGCGAACCCGGTGTTGCTGAAATAGATATTGACGATTGTCGAGACGTCGTTGAATTAATGTCTAAAAAACTATTAGCAAAGACGAATGGACAGAAATTTGCCTTACTATTGAATAACCTTGGTGGGACGTCGCCCTTGGAAATGAGTTTATTGACAAAAGATGTGGTGGAGTCTTCGCTTGCACAGGATATGAGCTATTTATTTGGCCCTAAACCCTTTGTAACCGCCATTGATATGAAAGGTTTCTCGTTATCTTGTGTCGTCTTAGACAAAGACACACAAGCCGCATTACTTGCACCTGTGAATGTTGAGTCTTGGGCGACGGGTATTCAAGTCAATGATGCGACACCAATTAAAGCAGAAAAAGCATCAAATAGCCTCGAATTTACCCCCTCTGATGCCCCAGCCATCCACTTTATCGTCGATAAAGTTTGCTCCACAATTATGGGTTTAAAAACAGAACTCAATCATCTCGATTCACTTGTCGGCGATGGCGATACTGGCTCAACATTTTCATCTGGTGCATCGAAGATTCAACAGGAATTAAACGACAAAAATCTTCCCTTAGCAGACATTCAAAAGCTCCTTGAAGTCATCGGTGAACAACTCGCGATTTCAATGGGGGGATCAAGCGGCATCCTATTGTCTATCTTTTTTACCGCAGCAGGTACTCACTTCGGCAAACATCAAGATTTGCCCGAAGCGTTATTAAATGGCCTTGAACAAATGAAATTCTTTGGTGGTGCAAAGGTCGGAGATCGCACCATGATTGATGCACTTGAGCCCGCACTACTAACACTTAAAGCAGAAGGACTCCCCATAGCTATTTTGGCGGCGAAACAAGGAGCAGAAAGCACCGCACAAATGCTAGAAGCCAAAGCGGGTCGCTCCTCTTACCTGAATAGTGACAATCTGGAAGGTGTAAAAGATCCCGGAGCCGTTGCTGTAGAAAAAGTATTTGCAGCATTTCAAGCATAACGAACTTAAACCAATGCCAACCCAATATGCTATCTGAGGTTGGTATTCACATTACCTAACTCTATATTGATAAGGAAAATACCATGGATAAAATTATTATTTCTCCAAGCAAATACGTTCAAGGTGCAAATGCACTTAATAATATTGGTGAATATGTTAAACCACTTGGTCAGAAAGCCTTAGCCATCGCAGATGATTTTGTGACCGGTTTGGTCGGCACACAAGTCACTGAAAGTTTTGCTCAGGCAGAGGGAGAAGTTGCCCTAGAAAAATTTAACGGAGAATGCTCTCGTCCTGAAATAGAACGTTTAATTGAAGTTGCAAAAGCGAATCAATCGCAAGTCATTATTGGCATTGGTGGCGGTAAAACATTAGACACCGCCAAATCAATTGCATTTTATATGGACATCCCAGTCGTTGTCGTTCCGACAATTGCCTCGACAGATGCGCCCACCAGCGCACTTGCCGTTGTGTATACACCTGAAGGTGAATTTAGCGAATACCTAATGATTCCACGTAACCCAAATATGGTTATTATGGATACTAAAATCATTGCTGGCGCCCCTGTACGTTTATTAGTCTCTGGAATGGGTGATGCGCTATCAACTTACTTTGAAGCACGATCTAATGCGATATCTGGCAAAGCAACCATGGCAGGCGGTGCACCAACACGTGCAGCACAGGCCCTTGCAAAATTGTGTTATGACACGGTTATTTCCGATGGACTTAAAGCAAAAATTTCCGTTGAAAATGGCTTAACCTCCCCCGCCGTTGAAAATATTATTGAAGCAAACACTTATTTAAGTGGTATTGGATTTGAAAGTAGCGGTTTAGCGGCTGCGCATGCGATTCATAACGGCTTAACTAAACTTGAAGAATGTCATCACCTATTCCACGGAGAAAAGGTTGCCTTTGGTACGCTAGTCCATCTCGTACTTGAAAATGCCCCGATGGCAGAAATTAATGAATTATTAACCTTCTGCAAATCCGTTGGCTTACCGACTAACTTACATCAAATGGGCGTTAAAGAGCTTAACTTGGATAAATTACTCGACGTAGCCGAAGCATCCTGCGCTGAAGGTGAAACTATTCATAATATGCCCTTTGTCGTCACCCCTGAGCTCGTATTATCAGCTATATTAACCGCACACAAATTAGGACAGCAATAACCATTCAACTAAACCAGCTAGCCATCGTTAGCTGGTTTACCCTCTGCAGTATTCAATAACATCTTCGAGATGTAAAAAAAATTGCAAAAAACCATAATGTTTAAAATCCCACCACCATTTTTTACCATTAAAGACTATTATGTTGATCCTTATCTCAATTTTTATCATTACGATTTTATAATAGGAACACTCAATGCAGTTAACAGTAGTAACCAGAACGCTTGGTGGGTTCGCAATTTTACTTCTATTAATGCTAGTCATGGCCGGAGTCGCCTACAACACCCAACAAACCATGATTACGCAACAGAATTATGCGCAGAATGAATTATCCCCAATTCAAAATAACTTATCCGCACTCTCTCAACTTATTTTGAAAGCTAATAAATCAACAATGCAACATTTATCACTCAATGCGCTAGCGGAAAGAAATAAAGTAGAGCAAGAGCAGCAACAATCAGAATCAACATTTATTAATATAGCCAACACCATTACCACTCAACTACAAAGTTTTCCGGCATTAAATAAGCAATTTAACGATGCAAAAAAAATAGCAGACCAATCATTTTCCATAGAAAAACAACAAATAAAGCTGCATAACCAACAGGTCACTGCAAAGCAAGAAGTACTTGATGCTATTTCAATGTTTAAAGATGAATGGAGCTTTTTTAAGGACGATTCAGAAGACTTACTTTGGGAGTTAACCGGTGAAGAACATGAAGCAGCTCGAGTCGCACTTCAATTCATGACTCAATTAGCCCTCGAATATGCAGCCGAAGTGAATGCGGCACTCGCCATTACAAATATGGATGAGTATGCAAAAAGCCGTGACCTACAGGAATACCGCTATAAAAACATGATGATGACATCAACAAGCTTGGGTAATGATAAAGACTTAGTACTAGAGGAAATGGCCCCCTATTTTGAAATGATGAAAAATAGCATTGAACAAAAAGGGAATTTATACAAAAACTTAGAATACTACCTAACATTAGTTGAGCAATCACTGCTCAATGTTGCGCAACTCAATACATCTGTAAATCTTGCTGAACAACATTTCCAAGATTTAAGTACTGCAATGGCTGAACAAATTAAATTAATTAATGTTGAATCACAAGCACACACAAATAGAGCAACGATGATACTACTTGTTATTATTACTATCTCTATTATTAGCGCGTTAATTGTTGGTTGGACAACATTACAAAGTATCCGCAAACCCATGAAAGAAATTTTACAGTCACTTAAAAAAATGGCAGCGGGCGATTTAAGAGTTACCTTAAAAAGCGACAGTAAAGATGAATTTGGTCAAATTGCAGCGCAAGTTAATACACTAAAAAACAAACTTATCACAATCGTTAATAGCTTAAATAATGTCGCAAATGACGTAACTCAAGTGGCACAAAAGACAAGTGAATTTACATTACGAGCAGAACAACGTATCGAATCACAACGTCAAGAAAGCGATGCAGTTGCCACCGCCATTGCAGAGATCGATGGGTCAGTATCGGAAGTGGCCGATAATACACAACTCGCGTTAGACGAAGTAAAATTAATGGAAGCTGCGGCCTCAGATAATCGCCAACGTATCAACGACAATATATCAACAACCAATAATCTCAATCAAGAAATGACTATGGCAAATGATGCGTTAATCGTGCTTGAACAAGAAATTAACGGGATTAGTTCAATTGTACATACCATTCAGAAAATCACTGGACAAACTAATCTACTTGCACTGAATGCAGCAATAGAAGCAGCTCGTGCAGGTACACATGGTCGAGGTTTTGCCGTCGTTGCTGACGAAGTGCGCTCTCTCGCGACACTAACTCAATCGGCTACTGAAGAAATTGAAAGCTTAGTTGATAGCTTGCATAACAGTACTAAAAAAACAGTTTCTTGTATGAATTCAAATCAACAGGAAGCAAAAACAATGGCTGAACAAGCGGTCACAATTAATAACTCTTTTACAGAATTACAAGAAGCAATTGCAAGAGTTCATCAATCGAATATGCAAATTTCATTAACCACTAAAGAGCAAACTAACTTTACCCATGAACTTAATCGTAATATTGGCCGCATTGTTGAAATGACCGAAAGCCTTGCTGATGAATCAAGTAGTAGCAGTGAACGCGCACAACTACTTCTTGACCTTGCGAATCAACAAAAAGCGTTAATTGAAGAATTTAAATTATAAGCCTTCCGACACACCATGGAGTGAAATAAACTGCTTAGATTTTTAAGCAGTTTGGCATGGGTTCATGTAGAATCATCTTTTATTTCTGTTATCACGAAAGATGGTAACAACTTACTTTTTCATTTATCTGAGATAGCGCATGCCATTTTCAAAACTTGGATTAAGCGATCCAATTTTAAAAGCGATAGCCGAACAAGGCTACCAAACACCGACTCCTATTCAATATAAAGCGATTCCAGTTGTTTTATCGGGTAAAAATGTAATTGCAGCTGCACAGACAGGAACCGGCAAAACTGCCAGCTTTGTGTTGCCTATCTTGCATAAATGCCAAGACTACTCCCCGATTCGTCCAAAACGTATTCGCGCACTCATTTTGACCCCAACTCGCGAATTAGCAATACAGGTTGAAGCGAATATTGCACTATATAGCAAATACATGAACTTGAACTCAATGGCGATGTACGGTGGCATTGATTCAGCACCACAAAAAGAACGACTTATTGAAGGTGTTGATATTCTTGTTGCTACGCCAGGACGGTTACTTGATATGTACACCAGCCGTGCACTACATTTCGATGAATTAGAAGTCTTAGTTTTAGATGAAGCTGACCGTATGTTAGATATGGGATTCATTGCTGATATTAATAAGATCGTCGAACGCCTTCCAGAGGAAAGACAAAACCTCTTGTTTTCTGCCACGCTTTCAAAAGAAGTGCGTATGCTCGCAAGAACGGCCATTGAAAAAGCCGTTGAAATCATCATTAAACCTGATGATATTGCAATACCTAAAATAGACCAATTATTATTGACCGTTGATAAAGACACGAAATCTGCATTATTAAGCTTTTTAATCACAGAAGAAGAATGGGATCAGGCATTAATATTCATTGAAACAAAACGTGGTGCTGCAAAATTAGTGAGTCAACTTGAAAAACGCGGTATTAAAGCGGAAGCATTCCATAGTGGGCGTAGTCAAACGGTACGCGCACAATTACTCGAAGACTTTAAGTCCGGTGAGCTTAAGTTTATGGTTGCAACGGGTATCGCAGCACGTGGTATTGATATTAATGGTTTAACACGTGTTGTTAACTATGACTTACCGGATGAAGCTGCTGACTATGTTCACCGAATTGGAAGAACAGGACGTGCAGGTGCAATCGGAGAAGCTATCTCCTTCGTATCTAGAGATGACTTTAGAAATCTCTGCGCTATCGAACATCATCTTGGTGAATTTATTGATCGTAAAGAAGTACCTGGTTTTGAACCTAGACTTGAAATTCCTGCTTCCGATGTGAGTTACGCACCTAAGAAACCAAATCAATCAAGAGGTCGTAACGCCCCTAAAAAAGGCAGTAAAAGACGTTCTTAATCACGATAAAACCAGTGTAATCATTACACTGGTTTTATTAATTCAAATCATTTTAGTGCCAATTCAAGCGAGAACGCATTCTCAAGTAAAGCAAACTAACTAAAATTAATAACCAAGCCAACCCCAAGGTACCGCCAGCAGAAGCATTTGAATCATTAATAGTAGAGTCACTTGTACCATCCTCGGAAACATCAATCACTACTTCATCAATCTCATCGTCTGAGTCTATAATATCATCCGTAATAAACCTTAGACCATAGGATTGTTCACCTATATTTGTACTCGGTGTGATAGATAAAATAGCCTTAAATAGACCATCTTCACTAATTGCATCTTGTAAATCAAAGCCAATACTACAATTATCGTAAGATGCATTGATCGCGTTATTATAACAATCATTTGTAATCTCCAACATATCCGCATAATGCGCATCGTCAAAGGTTAAACCTCCGATAATTAATGCATTGTCTATATCATCATTACTACCATAGTAATAAACACTAATAAGGCCTGATGAAAAGCTTTCAGTGTCACTATCGTAACTTGCAGTCCCTTCTTCAACGACTTGAAAACCATCAATTTGCGCTAATATCCAGCTGCGTACTGCACTGATTTTGGTATAAACCCCCGGCACATCAGCACAGCTATATCTTCCCCAACTAACCAATCCAACCAAAGTTAATTCACCATCTATAGTTTTAAATACAGGCCCACCACTATCACCAGCACAACTATCAACATGATCGCGTCGACTGTCATCGCCAGCACAAAACATATTATCAGTCAGATCACCAAAGTTATTCCAATAGCATGCATTAGTCGGGACGAAGGGAAGATCAACTTCTTGTAGGTTTACAGGAGAAGTACTTGTACGCGCATCTATTAAACCATAACCAATAACGGTTAATGGATCATCTTCAACTAGACTGTCAAATTGAGACGCAGTAGCGATAGCTGGGCCAGGTTGATAATAGGGTTCATCCAACTCAAGCAAGGCAATATCATTATCATAGGCGTCGCTATCATAATCACTATTAATCACTACATTTTTTATTGTATATACGTTAGCTTCTGCTTGATTGGCTAAAGTAGTCGTTGAATAATAGGCTCCTTCCCCAATGACAACACTATATTTAGAGGCATCATAGGCAGTCGCATTACCATCATTATCATCAGATGCATACACACAATGAGCCGCTGTCGCAATCCAATGTGAGCTAATGAGCACGCCGCCACAGTAAAAATTACCAGAATTATATAACGCAACCATCCAAGGGTAATCGCGATCTGCATCATCGCCACCAATAATCCGCGTTGTTACTGATATTGAATTTTCACTATCGTTTGTAGCTTCGATTGATTCTGCGGCTATCAAATATTCAGGAAATATCAATACAAAACTCATTAATGAATAGATAAAAATCTGTTTTGTAAACCTTAAAATTGTAATGAACTTCCCCTTAATCACTCAAAACAATTTACCGTACAATTGTTTTATTCATCGGATAATGTAATTTAGATTTATATCGCCAATAAGATAACAATACCAACATCAATAAAAAAGAAAAACTTAAACTACCACCACTAGAACTACTTGAACTATCATCAGAATCACTACTTGTGTAAGTTGAATCTTCATCATTAGTGAGATTGGCTTCAAAATCTAAATTATAGGTTTGTACGGCTGCACTTGCACTGGGTGTAACACTTAATGTCGCATCGAATTCGGTATCCTCATCGAGAGCATCAAGTAAATCAAAATCAATATTACAACTGCTATCACTACTTGCTAATTCATTTTCACTGCAACCGTCGCTCAAACTAAAGGTATCCGCATAGCTATCATCATCAAAAGATAATTCACCAATAGTCAATGTATCATCTGTATCGTCGTTACTACCGTAATGATAAACACTAATTAAACCTGAAGTGAATGTATCTGAATCGCTATTGTAGCTGGCGGTTCCTTCTTCAACGACTTGGAAACCATCAATATTTTCCAAGATCCAACTACGTAAATTACTAATATTAGTATAAACACCAGGAATTTCAGAACATGTAGTTGTTCCCCAACTCACTAATCCCACTAACGTTAATTCACCATCAATTGTTTTAAATACAGGCCCACCACTATCGCCCGAACAACTATCAATATTAACGTCATCGCTATCATAACCAGCACAAAACATATTATCGCTCATCAAGCCATAATCATTCCAATAACACTCATCCGTTGGTACAAATGGCAATTCAGCTTCCTGTAAAGTAGTTGGTATAGCCTCTTCCGCTGATGCGTCCTCTGAAGAATCCATCACACCATAACCAATTACAGTTAAGTAATCACCTTCCTCAATGTCACTAAAACGGCTTGCAGTTGCAATAGCTGGACCAGGTTCATAATAAGATGAGTCTAATTCAAGTAACGAAATATCGTAATCATAATCAGTTGTACTATCATCATCATCTGACGTCACATAATTAGGATTAATCACCACACTATTAATGGTATAGACACTAACACCTGCACTTGTTGCTGCGGAAGTTGTTGAGTAATGCGTTGATTCACCAATAACTACACTAAAATTAGAGGCATCATAGGCAATCGCATTACCGTCCACATCATCAGTATCATAAACACAGTGTGCGGCTGTCGCTAACCACTTGGAACTAATTAATACACCACCACAGGTAAAATTGCCTGAATAGTAAAGCGCAACCATCCAAGGGTAATCATCTTCGGCATCATCTCCTCCAACAATACGTGTTGATGTTGTTGCTGCAAAAGCCTGTATTGAACAAAGTAACATTAAAGACATTAGCAAAGACTGAAACCGATATTTTTTCAAAATTAAAGTTGTAATAACATTCTCCGAACCTTCATAACATATAAGGGGTATACGACGCCTCAATTAATTTTAAAAATTAACAAGTGAAGTCAAATTAAACATAGCAACTAAATAGAAATAATTACCCTTCTCATCTTAACCAATTTTAACATTAAATACTGAGCTAAATTCAATCTGCAATATCCAATAGCAATACGTTCCATGGTTTTGATAGTAGCACCAAGTTCAATATCTACTGTGCAATAAAAGAGGAAGTTTAATAAAAAATAATAGAGAAAATTGAACATATTTTTGTAAAAAAGCACTGCTAAATAACAGTGGCTTAAATGATGCAGCTTCATCTCGCGGAACATTGAACAAAAACTAAACCACGGACAGGAGAATTTTCAATAGATACAAAAAAACCGCAAACATTTACACGCTGCGGTTTATTTGGTTGTAATGGTGCTTCGTCTCGCCGAACCTAAACAAAAGTTAAACCACGGACAGGAGAATTTTCAATAGAGACAAAAAAAACCGCAAACATTTACATGCTGCGGTTTATTTGGTTGTAATGGTGCTTCGTCTCGGAATTGAACCAAGGACACGAGGATTTTCAATCCTCTGCTCTACCGACTGAGCTAACGAAGCAAAACTGTTAATTCAAAACAATCGTTTTAAATTTTAATAAATGGTGCCGACTACCGGAATCGAACTGGTGACCTACTGATTACAAGTCAGTTGCTCTACCGACTGAGCTAAGTCGGCACACGAAAACGTGTGCATTTGCACCGAGGCTATTAACCTCGTTTACTGATAAAAATTCATTTCAGTAAACTAAAATATGGTGCTTCGTCTCGGAATTGAACCAAGGACACGAGGATTTTCAATCCTCTGCTCTACCGACTGAGCTAACGAAGCAGGAGTGAGGCGTATTAAATAGATTTTAGAGGCAACCGTCAACCTATTTTTATTCATTTATTCATTTTTTTTAATGACTGCCTACTGTTTGGTCTGTTTCTGTTTTATTTGTGAACATTGATTGAAATGGCAACTTTAATTCTTTTCAGGTGTGTAACCTTCGATATCAATATCTTTACCTTCAAATAAAAAATCAACCATAACATCTTCTATAAATTTGCGGTCGTCAGCTTCCATTAATTTTAATTTTTTTTCATTAATCAACATAGTTTGCTTTTTCTGCCAAATGTTCCAAGCTTCTTGGCTGATATTATCAAAAATACGTTTACCTAATTCACCTGGAATTAACTGAAAAGCTAAACCTGGTGCATCTTTTTTTAAATAACTACAAAATACAGTTCTGGACATTATTTTCCCTTCTCGATTAGTTTACCAACAGTCGCTAATATTTTTTTAGTCGCAGCAGCTAGTCCGACTTTTGCAGGATCCAGTACGTTATACCAAAGCAATCCTGTCTGTTCCATTATTTGTTTAGTCTCAAATCGCTCAACGTTAATTAAAATAGGTGATATATCAAAATGATAATGACTGAATGTATGACGAAACATCGGGAGTAATGTTTGTTTATATTCTGCAATGCCTATGTTTTTCAAATGTTCTTCACATAATTCAATACTTTCAAATTCAGGAAAGCACCATAACCCTCCCCATATTCCTGTAGGTGGCCGTTGTTTCAATTGAATTGCACATTGATTTCCCTGCGCATCTAATAACACCAACATAAAAGCATGTTTAACGGGTATTTTCTTTTTCGCTTTCGGTGTTGGGAAATGGGTCATTTCTCCCCGTTCATATGCAAGACAATCGCCACTAACAGGACATTCTGTACACTTTGGTTTACTTCGAGTACATACCATTGCGCCCATATCCATCATTGCCTGATTAAATACATTCACATTTTTTGATGGTGTTACCGATTCAGCAAGATCCCATAATTTATTTTCAACTCGCTTTTCACCCGTCCAACCTTCAATTGCTTGATGACGAGTCAACACACGTTTAACATTACCATCCAATATCGGGAAACGTTGATTCAGTGTTAAAGACAGAACCGCTCCTGCAGTTGAACGACCAATACCAGGTAAATCAATCACCTGCTGAAAATCTTCGGGAAACTCACCATGATAATTATCACGAATAAACTGTGCCGCTTTATGTAGGTTTCTTGCTCTTGCGTAATAGCCTAAACCAGTCCAGTGGTGCAACACCTCATCTAATGGCGCATTAGCGAGATAAGTAATAGTTGGGAAGGAACGCATAAATTTTTTAAAATACGGAATCACCGTCGCAACCTGTGTCTGCTGAAGCATTACTTCACTCACCCACGTTTTATACAGACTTTTATCCAACTGCCAAGGCAAGGTTTGGCGACCGTATTTTAACTGCCATTGAACGATTCGTTGGCTAAAATTATTATTACTCAAAACAAACTCTTTGTTATTTTATAAAAATCTGAGCATAGCAGAGTTGCACAAAAAATATAACGTTGCATAATGCAAGGCTATTTATCCTAAAACAGTCAATACAACGTTTAGGCAGCACACATAACTCGGTAAGGTAGAAAAATGACAGATCAAAATAAATCAGCTGAAACAAATAATGCTGAGGATCTTGGCGAACAAAAACACATGCGAAAAATCCGTTCTTTTGTAAAACGCGAAGGTCGTATGACTAATCGACAATCTACCGCTATTGATAATCTATGGCCAACAATGGGAGTAGACTATCAAGAAGAGATGCTTGATTTTACAGCTTTATTCGGTCGAGAAGCTCCCGTCGTTTTAGAAATTGGCTTCGGTATGGGAAAATCACTCGTTGAAATGGCTAAAAATGCCCCTGAAAAAAACTTTCTTGGCATTGAAGTCCATGGTCCAGGTGTTGGCGCTTGTTTAGCAGATGCAGGCGAAGCTGAACTAACTAACCTGCGCGTAATGAATCATGATGCAGTTGAAGTATTAGAATACATGATACCTGAAAAAAGTCTTGCTACTTTCCAACTCTACTTCCCTGATCCATGGCATAAAGCACGCCATCATAAACGTCGTATTGTGCAACCAGCTTTTATTGAAAACATGCGCCATAAGCTCGCCATTGGGGGCGTCATTCATATGGCAACTGATTGGGAAAATTACGCAGAACATATGTTAGACGTTTTACAAGCTGCAACAAACTTCAAAAATACAAGTCCATCGGGTAATTATGCAGAACGACCAGCATGGCGACCACTCACTAAATTTGAAAACCGTGGTAATAACCTAGGCCACGGTGTATGGGATCTGTTATTCGAAAGAATAAGTTAAACCACCCTGTGTCAAAATTAGAATTATTTACACTTGTACGCTTTGCTTCTTAAAATATCTACAGAGACTAGCTTACAAGTGTAAACTAACTTTTAATATATTATTAAAAACTGGGTAAATAGTTCATAATTAAACTAACATTATCTCTTACACTTAGTGATACGGTTGGATAACAATTAATGGTCTTAAACAGCATTCAATTTATTAAATTATTTTCCCTTAGTTCTGATATTCCGCACCGGTTTTAAGAATAAATTTGCCTGTATCTATCCCCCAGGCAATCAACAATAACTTGTTGCCGTTCTTGCCAATTTACTACCATAGGCGACTGGCTTTCCAGGTAGATTATCGTAACTCCTTGGAAGCATTGAAATACCCAGCGAGCGGTTGGATTCTGGGAAGGCTTTTTCTTTTGATCCGGGAAGTAAAGGTCTTTTTCCTTTAGCTTTTTGCGGATCAGATGCTCTAAGGAAGCGTATACCATCAAACAGGAAGTCATTACCATTAACAGCGCTTCTATTCGCTCTGGCTTTTTGATGAAAATTGAGCTTGTTAAGAAATCCGGACTTTTTAAAAAACGGAACCCTTTTTCAACTGATTGCTGCTCTTTATAAGTTTTAAGCACCTTATCCATTGTCAGGCTTTCATCAAGATCATTTGTTGCAATAATAAAGAAACCTAATTGTTTAAGTGCATTATCCCTTCTATCAAGAGGAGTAAATAAATTCCCTGTTATTTTGTATTCAACTCGCTCGGGAGCTTGCCCTTTTTTAGGTTGTCCTTTCTTGCCATAGATAGGGATCTCAACGGTTTCATCAATAACATCACAGTAAACTTGTTTCTTTCTCCACAACTCAACGGCTTGCTCTGCATCATGTTGACAGGCAAACCTTTGTTGTGAGAGTTTTTTAAAGGTCTTACGCTCCGCATCTGCTTTCTTCAGCATGCGTTTTGTTAAACTATGTGTTTCACGCTTTCTCGCTTGTTCACTGCGGATCAATAGCCACCTCTGCTTTATATCGCTGTAAGTCGATTGGTGCCAAGCTCCTGAGTAACCATTCCCCATATTTTTAAAATCAAGTTCAGAAGCCTGATTAATAAGGACTTTAGCTTCCCTCAATTTATGTGGGACACGCGTGATAAATAACTGATTTAGTTCATCCAACTCAGTAATGGTATCTTGCACATATAAGGCTGCATCTGCCACTAAATAACGGCAGGACTGCGCGGCTTTTAGACTTTTTATATGGGATTTGACTATCTCCTTGAATCCTTCCATATCATTAATGTTGCCACTGGCTGGCTTCATATAAACTGGGATCCCGGATTGGTTCTCACAAATCAGGTTGAGTACGACCTGATTAAGTTCAGGACGATGATCACGTGAATAGCCTTTGGTAATTTGAATAGGGTTAAGATCATCTTCATCATCGGATAACTTTTCCATACCATCGTAGTGAAAGCTTGTTGAGTCGAGATGAACAGAGTTGCATGGTAGCCCTAAGTGTTTAATAACAGCTTCACCTATATCTTGGTATAGTGATGAAACACCATGTTCGTATAGTGCATCAAGGCAACGACCTAACGCATCATCATTGATGTATTCAGCTTTTACTTCAGGGGCAATCAGACGGTCTAATGGTTTATCAGAAAAATACTCGCGATACATATGCAGTGTTCTGCCGGTAAATCCCAACCCATTGATTATCATAGCAATGAATAAGTTACCGAAACTTATTTTCCGCTGTTCACTTGTGCCAAGTGCTTGATCGATGATATTGGCAAGCTTGATTTCCTTACAAAATCCAGCAACTAATCCATGGTGTTCAAGTGATTTCGTGTATGGGTAAGTCATGATTTATCTCTTTGAAAAGAAAGTAATAGATCAAAATTGAGGATCCCGGTCAACAATTTTTTGAAATATCTGGATGTTTCGCTAGCCAGATCACGATTTCATAGCCATTTCATAGCCAATAGTAATAAAAATTCAGGTGCGGAATAACAGTTAGTTTAATATTTATCTTACTTTCTTTTAATGTGCCCTCCGCGTACGCAATACTTTCCGATAATTATTTATATGACACATGGACAAGTAAAGAAGGCTTACCCCATAACAGTATCAATGCGATCACTCAGACAAAGGATGGTTATCTGTGGTTTGCAACTTGGGAGGGCATTGCGCGTTTTAACGGTAAAGAGTTTAAAGTCTTTACCCGTGGTGCCGAAAGCGCCCTCGCCGATTCAGGTGTACGAACATTATACGCCAATTCTGATGGGAGTTTATTCGCAGGTGGCGCAAGAGGTGGACTTGTAAAACGGGAACCTCATCACTGGCAAGCCATGACACCAATAAAAAACCTAATTAATGCAGTACTACGCGACAAACACGGCGGCATTTGGGTTGGATTGCAGGGAGATGGCCTGGTATTCCGAGAAACAGAAGATGCACAAGACCAATTCATTTTACCTTCAATTAGTATTTATAAACTTTCACTGACTGAAAATGGAGATATTCTCGCGTCAACCAGTGAAGGGCTTTATCAAATAAGTACAAATACCCCTCAAAAGATAACAACCATTCTCGAGCTTCAAGGTATTCCAGTCTATTCAACGGTGCAAACACCGGAAGGAATGCTACTTATTGGTAGTAAAAATGGCGTTTGGACATATCAAAAAGGCCAACTTAAACGTTTTAATGAGCAATTGAATAACGTTATTGTTTCAACCATTATTATCGATAAAGCAGGAAATTATTGGTTTGGATCTTCTCGACAAGGAATTTATTATTTCAATGGAAAAAAACTATCCCGTTTTACTGAAGATGATGGCTTACCAAATAATAATGTTTTATCTTTATATCAAGATAGGGAAAATTCCATTTGGATTGGTACAAACAGTGGATTGACTCGTCTTAGAAAAGCACCTTTTAGCAGTTGGAATCAAAAGAATGGGTTGCAAGGCGATTTTATTCGCACGACGTTAGCCTTACCCGATGGACGAGTTGCAGTAGGCAGTAGTAATGGATTAAACCTTATTGAAGACGATAAGATTTATAGCTTCGATCCCACCTTTAAATATAATACAGATAAAAAACAAATTTCGGTGCTCAGTCTAGCACCTCGGAAAAAATCAGGGTTCTGGGTTGGTACTGCAGAGAACGGTTTATTTAAATTTGAACAAAATCGATTAGAACATGTTGCGCTTGAACATTTACCGACACAACAAATCAGAGCTATTTATGAAGATGAAAAAGAACAATTATGGATTGGTACCACAGGTGGATTAGTAAAATACTCAAATAACCAAGTACAGCAGTTATTCACCACTAAAAGTGGCCTGCCCGATAATTATATTATGGCATTGACTCAAGATGCTCTAGGGAAAATTTGGGTTGGTACGGGTTTAGGTGTTGCATTAATAAAAAACAATAAGCTACGGTCTTTAAATATAGACCCCTTAGAACAAGCACAGTATGTGTTCGGCTTCCACTCTCAAAAAGAATATATGTGGATGGCAACGGACAGAGGCCTTATTCGTTATCGCTATTCAGATGACAGTATGGCCATTATAGGACAAAAACAAGGGTTACCACTGGATAAGTTATTCCAGGTAATTCCTGACTCAATGGGGTATTTCTGGTTAACCTCTAACCGGGGATTATGGCGAATTTCACAACAAGAAATCAATGCAGTTGCAGATGGAGCAATACCGCAAGTAAATTTCGTTCATTATAGTGAAGTTGATGGCATGCCCACTGCACAACTAAACGGTGGTTCAAATCCTGCCGCATCGGTTGATCAATCGGGGGATATTTGGTTTGCAACAGCCAAGGGATTAATAGAGACGCACCCTAAACGTTTTAGTGAAATTATTGCAACAAAATTCCCAGCAATCATAGAAAAAGTCACCGCAGACCAAACAACGTTAAATTTAAATACCGAACAACCGATATCGTTACCCGCCGGAACTCAAAGAGTCAGTATTTCCTTTGTTGGCCTTGGTTTTATTTCTTCAGAACACATACTTTATAGTACAAAATTAGAAGGCCTTCAGTCTAAATGGACACAACGTGGTTCAATTGGGGTGGCAGAATATACCAACCTAGCGCCAGGGCATTATACTTTTATGGTTAATGCTTATTATCCTTACCATCAAGATACTATTAATAACGCACAGTTCTCTTTTATTATTGAACCCTATTTATGGCAACGAATAGAAGTACAATTAGCACTATTGGGCCTACTAATTTTAACCATATATCTTTCTGTACGTTGGCGACTTCATTTGCTTAAACAATCGGAATTAAAACTAAAAAATGAGGTTGAGCAAAAAACGCAAGCACTACGTATCCAATCATCGGCTTTCGAAAGACAAGCTAGAGAAGATAAATTAACAGGATTACATAATCGTCTTGCCTTTGATGAATGGCATAAAAGAATTTATTCCCTTTCTCAATCAAAAACCAACTTATCGATTATCATGCTCGACATTGATCATTTTAAACGAATTAATGACACATATACTCATCTCGAAGGTGACAAGGTTTTACACAAACTCGGGCACTTATTTTCTCAATTAGAACAAAGAAATTGCTTTATTGCGCGTTGGGGAGGTGAAGAGTTTGTATTTGGACTACTTAACTGGCAAAAAGATAACGTTTACGCACTGTGTGAAAAAATCAACCACCTAGTCAAACAACAAGACTATAGCGAAATTGATGAGCAATTAGTTGTGACAATTAGTATTGGCGTAGTTAATGGAGACACTTCAACCAATATTGAAACCTTATTACGTCATGCAGATGAAGCTTTATTTGAAGTTAAAAATAATGGGCGTGATGGGATTTGTGTATACAAAGACGAAAACAATTAGCGACTTAATCCAGTCGCTTTAATTAAGATAATTCTGACGTAAATTAGCCGTACCTTTAATCCCAAATATATTGGCGAAAATGTTTACGGCAGACTGATTCATAGGTTTCATTACCACCTATTTCAACTTGAGCGCCTTCTTTAACCGGATTGCCATGGGCATCTAATCGCAACACCATATTTGCTTTACGGCCGCAGTGGCAAATGGTTTTTAATTCAACTAATTTATCTGCCCAAGCTAGTAGATAATGACTTCCAGTAAATAACTCCCCTAGAAAATCACTGCGAATACCGTAACAAAGAACAGGAATGTTTAGGATATCAACAACATAAGTTAATTGCTTCACTTGTTCTTTACTTAAAAACTGCGCTTCATCAATAAGCACGCAATGTATATATTCAGCTTCATGTTGTGTTTTTATTATTTGGCTTAAATCATCTTCACTCGCAAAAATTTGAGCGTCGGCTTCTATGCCCATTCTTGAGGCAACTTTCCCCATTCCAGCTCTATCATCAATGGCAGGGGTCATGACTAAGCTATTCATCCCTCGTTCGCGATAGTTGTAGGAAGACTGTAATAAAGAAGTCGATTTACCCGCATTCATAGACGAGTAATAAAAATAAAGTTGTGCCAAAGCGCTAAGCTCCCTGTTAACTCATAAGAGTTAATAAAAATTAATAATAATGGATGAATATTTAATCTTTTAAATTCGTATTAAAAGCCGTAAGCATTTTCAAAAGCAATTCTATTTTAGTCACAATGCCGGGTAATAATTTTTTATAATGATCTTCATCATCCACTTGAATGGACTGAAGATCAGCCGCTAATTCTTCAACGTAAGGAAGAAAAGTATCCGCATGATTTTTAAATGCCGTATCAGCACTAAATATTTGTGCAAAACTGGCTTTTTTCTGTTCACGTAAAACTGCTAACTTCTTATCTGCATCAACAGCTTTGTGATAAATTATTTTTACATTTTCTTGAAGTTGTTCAAGCACACTTTCTTTGCTCATTTGCTGTTCCTTGTTAGCCATGGAATTTAATTAAACTAAAACTGATTATAACGAATTAATCACTGTTTTGCTTTTTTCACCCGCTATTTCTCGGCTTAATTTAGGCACTAAATACCCAGGCAAACCTTGATTCATCTCTTTTATCAATTGTTGTGCGTGTCTTTCTGGTAAGTCAAAATGCTGAGCGCCCTGTACTTTGTCTAATAAAAATAAGTAATAGGGTAAAATACCCGCGCTGAATAAATTTTCACTGAGGTTGATCAACGTCTTGCTATTATCATTTACCCCTTTTAATAAAACACTTTGATTTAATAACTGTACCCCCGCTAACTTTAATTTAGCAGCCGCATCACAAAAAGCCGGATCGATTTCGTTGCCATGGTTAATATGAAAAACGAAAACAACGTTAAAACGGCTGTTTTTCAATATATCGCATAGCGTATTGGTAATTCGACTCGGAATAACGACAGGAAGACGGCTATGAATGCGTAAGCGGGTTAACTGAGGCAACTGTTCTAGACTATTCACGACGTATTCTAAGAAATAGTCTTTGCTCATTAAGGGATCTCCCCCACTTAAAATCACTTCGTTGATTTCTGGGTGTGCTTGAATATAAGTAATCACCTTCTGTAGTTGTTGCTTATTAATATTATTATCTTGATAAGGAAAATGACGACGAAAACAATAACGGCAATTAACCGCACAACCTGACTTTAAAATTAACAATACACGACTTGTATATTTATGTAGCAAGCCAGGAATTGCACTATCATGCTCTTGCAGCGGATCTAAATTATAACCATCACTAACAAGTTCTTCATCATTAATGGGTAAGACTTGTTTTAATAAAGGATCATTAATATCCCCTTTTTTCATTTTCTGAACAAAAGGAATAGGCACTAACATTGGGAAGCTTTTACGTGCTTTATCGCTTAATGGAACATTTTCCGGAGATATCTCTAGTTTTTGCAACAGTTCTAGTGGATTTTTAAGCGCATTGGCCAGTTCTTTTTGCCAATTCGCCGTCTCAACGGTATTATTCACGGTAATTAATTGTGTCATTTTAAAAATCAGATCAAATAGAGGTTAATATGGGAACATATAGTACCAGTGAATTCAAAGCAGGCCTAAAATTCATGCTAGATAAAGAGCCATGCGCTATTCTAGAAAATGATTATGTAAAACCAGGTAAAGGACAAGCATTCAACCGTGTTAAATTCCGTCGCCTATTATCAGGAAAAGTAGTAGAAAAAACATTTAAATCAGGCGAAAGCGTTGAATCTGCAGATGTAATGGATATTGAACTTGCTTATCTATATAACGACGGTGAATTCTTTCATTTTATGAACAATGAAACTTTTGAGCAAATTGCAGCAGATGCGAGTGCAGTTGGTGATTCGGCTAAGTGGTTAGTAGAACAAGATGTATGTACCATTACGACTTGGAATGATAGCCCAATTGCAGTAACACCTCCTAATTTTGTTGAACTGGAAGTAACAGACACAGACCCAGGTTTAAAAGGTGATACAGCAGGAACCGGCGGTAAACCAGCAACACTATCGACGGGTGCAGTCATTCGTGTCCCTTTATTTATTGCAATCGGTGAAGTTATTAAAGCAGATACGCGTACGGGTGAGTATGTTGGCCGCGTTAAAAAATAACAAGATCTGAAATATTATAAAACACTTGATTTATTAGACATAAAAAAACCAGCACTTACGCTGGTTTTTTTTAACGTTTGTTTCTAAACGAGTTGTAGTAACAATGTAAATACAAACACTGTCACTGTAAACGCAAATCCATAACAAACAACACGCTGTATCACTTTATTTCCATCAATACCAAGGTCATGTAAACCATGAAAAACACGGTGTAGTGTATGCCAAAGCGGTAAAGAGATTAAAACAAACAATATAATCGCGCCATACCATGACGTTGCAAACCCATGGACTTTATCATAGCTAAGATCTTCGCGTCCCATTAAACCTAGCGGAATTAAGATCCCAGTAATAAGCACCATCACAGGTGTAATGAATGCAGTCAACATCCCTCCTGCGCCAAATAATCCCCAAAAGATAGGCTCATGAGAGCGTCGATAGACTTTATTTTTAACATCAGACATATTCGAGCTCCTTTATAAAATGGCAACAGCAAAACAGAAAATAACAACCAAAGCAAAAACCGTATAAAGGGTCGTAACTATTGGCTTTTGTTCAACTTTCTTACCTTTAAACCACAAATCAGCAGCACGAGGCACAAGCGAGAACCAAGTAGTGGTATGGTATACAGCAAAAACCAGTATAACTAGGTGTAGAATAATTGAAATTGGGCTTTGCAAAGCATCTAACCAGCCATTAAATGCAGCTTCTCCTTGGGTAAGACGAAAAACGCCCCAAGCCAATATTAAGCTGTAAATAGTAATCCATATGCAGGTGCTTTCACGCAACATATATTTAGTGTAAAACGTCTTCTTAAGCCACCAATCTGGAGACGGCTTGCGAACATAAGGTTTACGTTTACTCATTCCTTACTCCCTATTCAGGTTTAAACATACCAATTATATAATCTTTACTGCTTTCAACTTTAAGTTGTTGGATTGCAGCTGCCGGATCAACACCTTTTGGACAAACTGCTGAACAGTAACCAACGAAAGTACATCCCCAAACACCTTTTTCTTCATTCACTATTTTCATACGCTCAGCTTCACCCTGATCTCGACTATCTCGATTGTAGCGCGCAAGCAAAGCTAATCCAGCGGGACCTGTAAAGCTATGGTCTAACCCGTATTGCGGACAGGCTGCATAACAAAGCCCACAGTTAATACACATAGAGTATTGCTTAAATAAGGCCATCTGAGCAGGTGTTTGAACATGAGGACCTTCTGATAAAGGCTTCTTATCTTTGGTAATGATATAAGGTTTTATCTCTTCTAACTTTTCAATAAACTCATCCATTACAACAACAAGATCACGCTCTATTGGAAAGTTAGCCATAGGCTGTATAACGATTTTTTTAGCGGGATAATCTCGCAAGAACGTTTTACAACCTAATTTAGGGTAGCCATCAACCATCATGCCACAACTACCACAAACTGCCATACGACATGACCAACGGAAACTAAGTGTGCTATCTAAATGATCCTTAATGTACTGAAGACTTTCTAAAACGGAAGTTTCTTCTGTATAAGGTACCTCAAAGCTTTGCAAAAAAGGTTCTTGATCAATTTCAGGTCGGTAACGCTGTACATCGACTCTAAAAGTTAACTCACTCATTGTGCTTTCTCCTTTGCCTTTGCTTGGTCTGTTCCAGCTTCACCGTAAAGTCGTTCTGCAGGCTGGCTCTTTGTAATTGTAACGGGTGAATGCTCTATTATTGGTGCTTTATCTGCTTGGTAATACGCTAAAGAATGTTTTAAGAAATTCACATCATCACGCTTATCAAAACCATCTATACGTTGATGAGAACCGCGAGACTCTTCACGTGCAATCGCACTATATGCCATTGCTTCAGCAGTATCTAATAAGTAGCCCAATTCTAAGGCATATAAAAACTCAGTATTAAACACACTTGATTTATCTACAATCTTAATATTTTTATAACGTTCTTTTAGTTCAGTGAGTTTATCAATTGTTTTTTGCATCGACTCTTTTGTTCGATAAATACCGACGCCCTCTTCCATGGAATCTCCCATTTCAAGACGGATGTCTGCCATGTTTTCCGTACCATCGTTATGCAATAACGCTTCGGTACGTTGCATAATGTCTGCCGCATGTTTTTCAACAATACTGCTATCAATATGTTCATGTTCACGCGCAAAATTAGCGGCTTCTTGTCCTGCTAACTGACCGAATACAGCAAGCTCAGTCAATGAATTTGAACCAAGGCGGTTAGCACCATGTAAGCCGACCGATGCACATTCACCGATTGCATATAAACCACTTAATTTAGTTGCAGTTTTAGCATTGGTTTCAATGCCCCCCATTGTGTAGTGCACTGTAGGACGTACTGGAATTGGTTCATAAACAGGATCAATACCAACATATGCTTTTGCAAGTTCACGGATAAATGGTAAACGTTCATTTATTTTATCTTCACCAAGATGACGAATATCAAGATAAACAACATCACCACGTGGCGTTTTCACTACATTACCTTTTTGTTGTTCTTGCCAAAAACATTGACTTAATTTGTCACGAGGACCAAGTTCCATATATTTATTTTTAGTCTCGCCAATTGGCGTTTCAGGGCCTAGACCATAATCTTGTAAGTAACGGTAACCATCTTTATTGGTCATAATACCGCCTTCACCACGACAACCTTCTGTCATTAAAATCCCTGTACCTGGTAAACCTGTTGGATGGTATTGAACAAACTCCATATCTCTTAAAGGCACACCATGTCGATAAGCAAGCGACATTCCGTCACCAGTAACAATCCCACCATTTGTATTATAACTATACACACGACCGGCGCCGCCTGTTGCCATAATAACCGACTTAGCTTGAATTATTTTTGCTTCGCCTTCAGCAATATCAAGGATAACAAGCCCTTGTATTTTATCGTTTTCAACAATCAAATCTAAACAAAAATGTTCATCAAAACGAGTTATTTTCGGATGCTGCATCGATGTTTGAAAAAGTGTATGTAAAATATGGAAGCCACTTTTATCAGCAGCAAACCATGTTCGTTCTACTTTCATACCACCAAACGCACGAACGTTAATAGAACCATCGGGTTGACGATTCCAAGGACACCCCCAGTGCTCAAGTTGGGTTAATTGTTCAGCTGCATTTTCTACAAAATATTGAACAACATCTTGTTCACACAACCAGTCCCCACCAGAAACCGTATCATTAAAGTGATAGTCAAATGAATCTTGATCTTTGATAACACCTGCCGCACCACCTTCAGCCGCAACCGTATGACTACGCATTGGGTATACTTTAGAAATTAAGGCAATATCAAGATCTGGATGATTTTCTGCTATTTCAATAGCTGCTCGGAGACCAGAGCCACCTGCACCAACGATAGCAACATCAGTTTTTATTATCTGCACACACTTTCTCCCATTAACATTTATTTAATAGTTATAACAATTTAGTTTATCAGTGATTACTTTATAATACGTGAGAAAAGTCAAGTTTTCGGAACTATTATAACCAAAGCTGGAGACATAGAGCAGTTAACACATCACGCTTTTAATATAAAATTAGGCTTTATTTAGCCTCCTTGGTTTATTTAATAAAAATAAGAACTAATTAGATTACAGCAAAAAAGGAAATAAAATGAATTGGTTACCAACTGCAAGCATGTCAAAATTGCAAGAAAGGGCAAAAATAATACAAATGATACGCCAATTTTTTATTCAGCGTAGTTTATTAGAAGTAGAAACGCCAACTTTAAGTCAATCTGGTGTTACAGATATTCATCTTTTTTGTTTTAAAACTAACTTTATAGGTGCTGACCTTTCGTTAACAAATCAAACAACTGACGGATTACCCTTATATTTACAAACATCACCAGAATTTCACATGAAGCGTTTATTAGCAGCAGGTAGTGGTTCTATTTTTCAAATATGTAAAGCATTTAGGAATGAAGAATCAGGTCGATTTCATAATCCAGAATTTACCATATTGGAATGGTATCAAGTAGATTATGACCATCAACAATTGATGAATGAAATGGACCAACTATTACAACTCACATTAAATTGTGAATCAGCACGTCGTTGCACGTACCAAAATGCCTTTTTAGAAGTATTAAACGTAGATCCATTGGCTGCATCTTTAGATGAATTAAAACAAGCTGGTAACAAATTAAAATTGGGTTCGGTGCTAGATAATGAGACGGATAAAGACACCGTTTTACAATTATTATTTTGTATTGCTATCGAACCTGTTATTGCGATTAAGAAGCCTTGCTTTATATATGACTTTCCTGCTTCCCAAGCTGCTTTAGCAAGAATATCTGAACATGATCCTCGTGTTGCAAAGCGCTTTGAAGTTTATTATAAAGGCATTGAGCTTGCTAATGGCTTCCATGAATTAAATGATCCTGAAGAACAATTAAACCGTTTTAATAAAGATAATCAAATAAGAAAAATTAAAGGGTTAGATGAAATGCCAATCGATAAGAATTTCATTAATTCATTAGAAAAACTGCCAAATTGTTCAGGTGTTGCTCTCGGTATTGATCGCCTGATTATGCTCGCGACTAAACAACAGCACATTGATAATGTATTAAGTTTTACAATCAAACGGGCTTAATGATATGGCAAAGTTATGGTTAACCGATCGCAGTTACACTTTTTGGGCATCAATAATAAGAATTGTTTATTGGATAATGGCCCTTTTATTATCTGAACTATATCTTCAACATTATGCAGAACATGTATGGTTCAAATTTGGGCTAATAATAATTAGTTTATTGTATGTCATCGTATTTCTTCTCTTAACACGTAAGCTCGATCACTTTTTTGAAAAACGAAAAGATTAATATTGTACATACGAGCTACACTTAATTGAAAACAATAATAAAGAGGTGTCTATGCCAATCAGAAAAGTTAAAAATGAATTTGATAAATTAACGGCTATTTTAGAGACAGAACCAATTGCAGATGAATGTACAGCTGGAGAATTGACTCGGATTCGAGACCAATTCCAAGATGCAATAAAGTCAGGCGATCCAGCACAATTGCTCAAAGAGAAAAAAATTGAACAGCAATTACTCTTACTTGAAGAAAATAATCCAGTTATTAGTAAAGCGATTAAAGATGTCATCAATGCTTTATCTGGTATGGGAATTTAAATATCGACCTTTCCCAGTAAATCTTCCATAAGCAATCCCCCCTGTAGATACCTGCCTATAGGGGGAGCTTCATTAGGATCTTGGCGATGACACTCATCCGCTCATTACCCTAATTCGCCCTACTATCACATGAGTTGAATCCCAACATATGGCGACACATTATATTCCCCTTGCTTGAGCGGTCATCATTTTGATGCGCTTAAACGAAAAAATCCCTGCTGACGTTAGTCAACAGGGATTTATCGTTTATTAGGCGCTTGGCGATAACAGTCGTCGCGGAGCTCCTCCGCTCGTGAAACATCGCTGTCGCGATACTCGCCCCTACTCTCTGTAGGTTATCTGTAAATCATCAGAATTAAAAAAACCCAGTAAGAAAAGACCTACTGGGTTTGTTTAATTAGGCGCTTGGCGATGCCCTACTCTCACATGGGGAAACCCCACACTACCATCGGCGCAACTGCGTTTCACTTCTGAGTTCGGCATGGAGTCAGGTGGGACCACAGCGCTAGTGTCGCCAAGCATAAAAAGTAATTAGAAAAGCTAATGTTTTATTTTTGTTCTGCTCTTTTATTTATCTAATCTTTGCAAAAATGCTTTGTAAAATACGCTTCGCAAGCTTATTTTCTTAAGTTGTCTTGGTCTAACCAATGTACTTAGACATTGTATGGTTAAGCCTCACGGGTAATTAGTACAAGTTAGCTCAATACGTTACCGTACTTACACACCTTGCCTATCAACGTTGTAGTCTTCAACGGCCCTTTAGGGAGATTAAATCTCCAGTGAGAACTCATCTTGAGGCTCGCTTCCCGCTTAGATGCTTTCAGCGGTTATCGATTCCGAACGTAGCTACTGGGCAATGCCATTGGCATGACAACCCAAACACCAGCGGTTCGTCCACTCCGGTCCTCTCGTACTAGGAGCAGCTCCTCTCAATTCTCAAACGCCCACGGCAGATAGGGACCGAACTGTCTCACGACGTTCTAAACCCAGCTCGCGTACCACTTTAAATGGCGAACAGCCATACCCTTGGGACCGACTTCAGCCCCAGGATGTGATGAGCCGACATCGAGGTGCCAAACACCGCCGTCGATATGAACTCTTGGGCGGTATCAGCCTGTTATCCCCGGAGTACCTTTTATCCGTTGAGCGATGGCCCTTCCATTCAGAACCACCGGATCACTATGACCTACTTTCGTACCTGCTCGACGTGTCTGTCTCGCAGTTAAGCTGGCTTATACCATTGTACTAACCTCACGATGTCCGACCGTGATTAGCCAACCTTCGTACTCCTCCGTTACTCTTTGGGAGGAGACCGCCCCAGTCAAACTACCCACCAAACAGTGTCCCAAACCCCGATTCAGGGGCCATGGTTAGAACTCAAAACATACAAGGGTGGTATTTCAAGGTTGGCTCCACGTCATCTGGCGACAACGTTTCAAAGCCTCCCACCTATCCTACACATGTAGGCTCTAAGTTCACTGCTAAGCTGTAGTAAAGGTTCACGGGGTCTTTCCGTCTAGCCGCGGGTACACTGCATCTTCACAGCGATTTCAACTTCACTGAGTCTCGGGTGGAGACAGCATGGCCATCATTACGCCATTCGTGCAGGTCGGAACTTACCCGACAAGGAATTTCGCTACCTTAGGACCGTTATAGTTACGGCCGCCGTTTACCGGGGCTTCGATCAAGAGCTTCGACCTAAGTCTAACCCCATCAATTAACCTTCCGGCACCGGGCAGGCGTCACACCGTATACGTCATCTTGCGATTTTGCACAGTGCTGTGTTTTTAATAAACAGTTGCAGCCATCTGGTATCTTCGGCCGACAGGGGCTTAGAGAGTAAATCTCATCACCTCCATCGGCGTACCTTCTCCCGAAGTTACGGTACCATTTTGCCTAGTTCCTTCACCCGAGTTCTCTCAAGCGCCTTGGTATTCTCTACCTGACCACCTGTGTCGGTTTGGGGTACGATCCTTATATTTCTGAAGCTTAGAGACTTTTCCTGGAAGTATGGCATCAATGACTTCATCACCGTAGTGACTCGACATCGTGTCTCAGCATATAGTGTTCCGGATTTACCTAAAACACCTGCCTACGCACTTGAACCTGGACAACCATCGCCAGGCCCACCTAGCCTTCTCCGTCCTCCCATCGCAAAATATAAGGGTACGGGAATATTAACCCGTTTCCCATCGACTACGCCTTTCGGCCTCGCCTTAGGGGTCGACTCACCCTGCCCCGATTAACGTTGGACAGGAACCCTTGGTCTTCCGGCGGGGAGGTTTTTCACCCCCCTTATCGTTACTCATGTCAACATTCGCACTTCTGATACCTCCAGGATGGTTTACACCTTTCCCTTCGACGGCTTACAGAACGCTCCTCTACCACGCGTATAAATACGCGTCCGCAGCTTCGGTGATATGTTTAGCCCCGTTAAATCTTCCGCGCAGACCGACTCGACCAGTGAGCTATTACGCTTTCTTTAAAGGATGGCTGCTTCTAAGCCAACCTCCTGGCTGTCTGAGCCTTTCCACATCGTTTCCCACTTAACATATACTTTGGGACCTTAGCTGGCGGTCTGGGTTGTTTCCCTTTCCACGACGGACGTTAGCACCCGCCGTGTGTCTCCCGTGATTGCACTTGTTGGTATTCGGAGTTTGCATGGGGTTGGTAAGTCGGGATGACCCCCTAGCCCAAACAGTGCTCTACCCCCAACAGTGATACACGAGGCGCTACCTAAATAGCTTTCGAGGAGAACCAGCTATCTCTTGGTTTGATTGGCCTTTCACCCCCAGCCACAAGTCATCCCCTAATTTTTCAACATTAGTGGGTTCGGTCCTCCAGTTGATGTTACTCAACCTTCAACCTGCTCATGGCTAGATCACCAAGTTTCGGGTCTAATCCCAGCAACTAATCGCCCAGTTAAGACTCGGTTTCCCTACGGCTACCCTAGATGGTTAACCTTGCTACTGAAATTAAGTCGTTGACCCATTATACAAAAGGTACGCAGTCACGGAATAAATCCGCTCCTACTGCTTGTACGTACACGGTTTCAGGTTCTATTTCACTCCCCTCACAGGGGTTCTTTTCGCCTTTCCCTCACGGTACTGGTTCACTATCGGTCAATTAGGAGTATTTAGCCTTGGAGGATGGTCCCCCCATATTCAGTCAGAATTTCTCGTGCTCCGACCTACTCGATTTCACTTAGAAGAAGTTTTGGTGTACAGGACTATCACCTTGTACCGTTGCACTTTCCAGAGCATTCCACTAACTTTTACTAAGCTTAAGGGCTGACCCAATTTCGCTCGCCGCTACTTTCGGGATCTCGGTTGATTTCTTTTCCTAAGGGTACTTAGATGTTTCAGTTCCCCTCGTTCGCTTCGCTTAGCTATGTATTCACTAAGCGATGACACCGAAGTGCCGGGTTGCCCCATTCGGAGATTCCAGGATATAACGTTTGTTATCAACTCCCCTGGACTTATCGCAGATTACCACGTCCTTCATCGCCTCTAATTGCCTAGGCATCCACCGTGCACGCTTATTCACTTAACCATACAATATCTAAAGACATTGTATGTTGTTTCCAAGACGCTTGCGATTTCTCATATTTTACATATGAAAAACGCATTTGCGTTTTTCGTGCACCTAGAGTTAATCAAATTAACTCGTAGATACGTACGTTACTCAAAGTATCAATTTGAATAACATTTTATTTTTGCTTGATTACAATTACTAAAACCTGAGTTTTAATAATTGAGAACAATTTCGTTTATATTTATCTATACATCACAATAAATTGTAATGTAGTTGATAAATAAGAACTTTATCAGCTTTCCTAATTGTTAAAGAGCAGTGTTAAAAAACACTTTATAAGTATTGTTACTTATAAAGTACTTTTCATTGGGTTTACAAAGAATATAAGAAAAGATTAAGTATCTTTTCGTATGGTAGTGGTATCCCCAAGGGGATTTGAACCCCTGTTACCGCCGTGAAAGGGCGGTGTCCTAGGCCTCTAGACGATGGGGACCCGGAACTTTTGCACTTTATCATTCTAATCAAACAATCTGTGTGGGCACTAATAGTCGTTTCTTTACGTAAGGAGGTGATCCAGCCCCAGGTTCCCCTAGGGCTACCTTGTTACGACTTCACCCCAGTCATGAACCACACCGTGGTCATCGCCATCCCCGAAAGGTTAAGCTAATGACTTCTGGTGCAGCCCACTCCCATGGTGTGACGGGCGGTGTGTACAAGGCCCGGGAACGTATTCACCGTGGCATTCTGATCCACGATTACTAGCGATTCCAACTTCACGGAGTCGAGTTGCAGACTCCGATCCGGACTACGACAAACTTTATGAGATTCGCATACCTTCGCAGGTTAGCAACCCTTTGTATTTGCCATTGTAGCACGTGTGTAGCCCATCCCGTAAGGGCCATGATGACTTGACGTCGTCCCCACCTTCCTCCGGTTTATCACCGGCAGTCTCCCTAGAGTTCCCACCATTACGTGCTGGCAACTAAGGATAAGGGTTGCGCTCGTTGCGGGACTTAACCCAACATTTCACAACACGAGCTGACGACAGCCATGCAGCACCTGTCTCAGAGTTCCCGAAGGCACTCTACTATCTCTAACAGATTCTCTGGATGTCAAGGGATGGTAAGGTTCTTCGCGTTGCATCGAATTAAACCACATGCTCCACCGCTTGTGCGGGCCCCCGTCAATTCATTTGAGTTTTAACCTTGCGGCCGTACTCCCCAGGCGGTCTATTTAATGCGTTAGCTTTGAAACCCACGGCATATAGCCACAAACTTCTAATAGACATCGTTTACTGCGTGGACTACCGGGGTATCTAATCCCGTTTGCTCCCCACGCCTTCGCGTCTCAGTGTCAGTTACTGTCCAGGTGGCCGCCTTCGCCACTGGTATTCCTTCAGATCTCTACGCATTTCACCGCTACACCTGAAATTCTACCACCCTCTACAAAACTCTAGTTAACCAGTTTCAAATGCAGTTCCAGGGTTGAGCCCTGGGCTTTCACATCTGACTTAATTAACCACCTACACGCGCTTTACGCCCAGTAATTCCGATTAACGCTCGCACCCTCCGTATTACCGCGGCTGCTGGCACGGAGTTAGCCGGTGCTTCTTCTGCGAGTAACGTCACAGAATGCAGTTATTAACTACATCCCTTTCCTCCTCGCTGAAAGTGCTTTACAACCCGAAAGCCTTCTTCACACACGCGGCATGGCTGCATCAGGGTTTCCCCCATTGTGCAATATTCCCCACTGCTGCCTCCCGTAGGAGTCTGGACCGTGTCTCAGTTCCAGTGTGGCTGGTCATCCTCTAAGACCAGCTAGGGATCGTCGCCTTGGTAAGCCATTACCTTACCAACTAGCTAATCCCACTTGGGCTAATCAATAGGCGTAAGGCCCGAAGGTCCCCTACTTTGCTCCGAAGAGATTATGCGGTATTAGCAGTCGTTTCCAACTGTTGTCCCCCACCTATTGGCATATACCCAAGCATTACTCACCCGTCCGCCACTCGTCATCAACTAGCAAGCTAATTATGTTACCGTTCGACTTGCATGTGTTAAGCCTGCCGCCAGCGTTCAATCTGAGCCATGATCAAACTCTTCAATTTAAAGTTTAATTTGCAACCTAAGTTGCGACTCAATACTACTGACTAAAACTAAAGAACTTACGTTCTTTTGTTATTCTGAATTAATGAATTAATTCGTGTGTCACTGATATTGATTTTTGTCCCGAAGGACTATTTTGAAATCGACTATCAATGCGCACACAGATTGTTTGATTAAATTGTTAAAGAGCAAGCCTTTCGGCTAGGCGGCGTATATTACGCGCCTTTCGAACAATGTCAACGTCTTATTTAAACTTAATTTCAAATCGAAATTTGAAGCGCTTATGCGTTTGTGATGCTCTCGGTAACCGGTTTAACTTGCGTCGTTCCCGTTTCCGTGGATGCGCATTATAGAGATTCCGAGATCGTTAGCAAGCGTTTTATAGCGATATTTTGAATTTAATTATCACATGCTGTTTTAATGGCCAATCCGTCTATTTTACAGACCACATAAGTTTGTTTTTTATACTTAATCGTTTTATTAAATATAAAAAAGGAACCGAAGCTCCTTAATATAAACCATTCGTTTGTTCTATATTATTTCTCATAAAGACAAAGATAAGCAGTTTGTACTGTCACTTTAACATCAAAGCTTTCATTAGCTTGCACTTCAAATGTTTCTGCTGCATTAAATGTTTGCCATTCTGATGTACCTGGAAGCTTTACGGTTAAAGCACCACTCACAACAGTCATGTACTCTTTTGCATTGGTTGAAAATGTATATTCACCAATTTCCATAACACCCACTGTTGCTGGTAATGTGTCGCTTTGAAATGCGATTGACTGTACATTCCCTTCAAAATACTCATTTGTTTCAAAACTCATTATCGTTCCTTTGTTGTCGTTATTAATGATTATTGTACGGTTATATCAAATTCATTCTGTAATGTTTCAATTGTTTCTTGAGCATCCATCCAATTCATTTCGGCCTCTTCAAGCGATTCTTTTATCTCTGCTTGCTGCTTTAGCATCTCTGTTAAGCGTGCTTTTTCACTATGCTCATACAATGCGGTATCGGCTAATTGCTCTTCTATCTTTTCTAATTGCTCGGTTAATTTATCCATTAACGTTTCAGATGTAGATAATTGCTTCTTATAAGGTGTTAGCTTTTTACGAAACTCAGCTTCTAACCTTTTTTGTTCTTTACGGTTATTACTTGGAGTCGTATTTTTTGTTATGCTCTCAGCTGGCGCCTTTTCTATCTTTTGTTGTTCTGACAACCATTTATGATAATCATCTAAATCACCAACAAAGGGTTCTACTTGTTTATCATGCACAAGGTAAAGATCATCCGTTGTAGTGCGTAAGAGATGTCTATCATGTGATACAACAACCATTGCACCTTCGAATGCTTGCAGTGCAACTGTCAAGGCATGGCGCATTTCAAGGTCGAGGTGATTGGTTGGCTCATCAAGTAATAATAAATTCGGTTTTTGCCAAACCAGTAAAGCGAGTACCAGTCTTGCTTTTTCACCACCGGAAAAAGGCCCGACTTTCTCTAACGCTTTATCCCCTTGGAAACCAAAACTACCGAGAAAATTTCGAAGCGGTAATTCTTTTTCATCGGGTGCTAAACGTGATAAATGATCCAATGGTGTATCGTCTAGTCGTAAAAACTCGAGTTGATGCTGTGCGAAATAACCAATTTTAGCATTTGGATTAACTTCTAACTTGCCAGAAAAAGGCTTCAGTTCATTGGATAATAATTTTATTAAGGTTGATTTACCTGCACCATTTCTTCCTAATAGACCTATACGACTACCTGGAACAAGATTCAATTTTATTTGATCAAGTATTAACAAATCACCGTATCCCGCACTCACTTTATCCATCGTCAACAATGGCATAGGTAACGCATCCGGCTCTCTAAACGAAAAACTAAATTGGCTATCCACATGCGCAGGCAACAATTCCTGCATACGTTCCAATGCTTTAATCCTACTTTGAGCTTGTTTGGCTTTACTTGCCTTATAACGAAAACGATCAATGTAACTATGCATATGACTAATTTGCTTTTGTTGCTTATCATAAGAAGCTTGTTGTTGTGCTAACTTTTCCGCTCGCTGTCTTTCAAAACTAGAGTAATTACCAGTATATTCATGTAATTGCATTTGTTCTATATGAACTATTTTATCAACAACAGAATCGATGAAATCTCGGTCATGTGAAATCAGAATCAATGTACCTGAATATTGACGCAACCATTTTTCTAGCCAAATAACAGCATCCAAATCAAGGTGATTGGTTGGTTCATCAAGTAACAAAAGATCCGAAGGGCAAAGTAGTGCTTGGGCTAAGTTTAAACGCATACGCCAACCACCAGAAAAATCGCTAACGCTGCGTCCCTGTGCTTGCTCCGAAAAACCAAGTCCAGCTAATAATTCGGCAGCACGAGATTCAATGGTGTATCCGCCGGCATTATCTAATTGAATATGCATCTCAGCTATTTTTGTACCATTATTCTCCGTTTCAGCTTCCCGTAATTTTTGTTGTAACGATCTAAAATGCATATCGCCATCAATGACGTACTCTATGGCTTTTTTATCTAACGCAGGGGTTTCCTGTGCCACACTCGCTAATCGCCAATGAGGTGGAATAGAGAGTTCTCCCGCTTCTACTTGACCTTGTTTTTTCAATAGCGTGAAGAAACTCGATTTGCCGCAACCATTCGCACCAACAAGTCCGACTTTTTGGCGAGGATTGATTGTTGCACTCGCATCTTTAAGTAAAGGTTTACCACCGCGCATAAATTCAATATTACTGGCAACAATCATAAATAAATTATCTCAATTTAAAGTAAGGCTATAAATAGACAGCGATGATAGCTAATTTTACAAAATTGAGCTAGGGCAACAATAAATGAAATAACATTTGTTTTATCGTTCGCATTGGTCAATCTGCTTGACTCGGTGTTGGCTACATTAGAGAATGTGGGACTATATGCCGTGTGGACCGACGTAAAAACAACTCAATGGATAATTTCTACACACCTAAATTTCACTACTGTTTATTAGGCAGCAGTGATTGAACAAAAATTCAAAAGATAGTGAGACCCCACAATGAAAGTTAAAAATGATTTAGTAGTTTCAATTCACTTCGGTGTCGCAGAAGTTGATGGTTCGCCATTAGATAGTACTGAAAATGGTGCACCGCTTGAGTTTATTCAAGGTTCACATTACTTAGTACCTGGTTTAGAAGCTGAACTAGAAGGTAAAGAAGTAGGTGACAAATTTGATGTGAAACTTGAAGCAGACCAAGCATACGGTCCTTTCCAAGAAGAATTAGTTCAAGAAGTACCACTGTCTTTATTTGAAGGTGTTGATAAAGTTGAAGTAGGTATGTCTTTCCATGCAGAAAGCGATCAAGGCCCTCGAACTGTTGAAGTGACTGCAGTAAACGATGAAACCGTTAGCATTGATGCAAACCATCCGCTTGCAGGTATGTCTCTGCAATTTGTTGGTGAAATTGTTGGAATTCGAGAAGCAACAGAAGAAGAACTTGCACATGGTCACGTTCATGGTGAACATAGCCACGGTGAACATAACCACGATCATGGCGACCATGAGTGTTGTGGTGGACACGATCACGATGATGATCATGAGTGCTGTGGTGGTGATAAAGATAAAGAAGAAAAAACTGAGGGATGTTGTGGCGGTGGTGGTTGTCACTAAGCGTCATCCAATTACATTTAATAAATGGTACTTTAAGTGCCATTTTTTTTGAATGAACTAAATTGCAAAGGATATCGTTGGATTTGGAAAAGGATGAACGGAGTCATTATAACGAGCTTGAATAACAGAGATGACTTCTTTGAAATCCTTTTTACCTTCTAATGTTATATCTTGACCGTCAGACTCAGGAGTCAATGATTCCTTTCTTGCCATAAAAAACTGACTTCGTTTTTTGTCAGAAGAAGACTCTTGATATTCATCCTGCTGTGTATGTTCATGGTCTTCATGGAATTTAGTGTAGGAAGATATTATTTCAGGTTTCGGAATAACCGGCCTAACTAAATTATCATGCAGCAAATTTTCCGTCGGCGGATGAAATGCCACCGCAATCGAAGAAGGAAGATGCGCATTAATATTAGCCATACAAGTAGATATTAAACGCTAGTATTAATGAGTGTGCCAACCATTTCATCTGCAGTAGTAATTACCTTTGCCGATGACTTAGCTTGGAACTCTGCCACTTTCAAATTAACTAATTCTGTTGTTAATGAAACGGGTGATTGTTCCGCAGATAATGCAACACTTTCTTGGTTTTCAATGGTACGCCCATCTGCACCAGTTGTTTGGGCGATATTAACACTTGAGCTGGTCAGCTGAGCAGAAGCATTTTGCAGCCCCGTTAGACCTGAATTGTATGCTGAACGAACATCCATAAGTACTCCTTATTTCTGATACATTTGCAAATGGATTATTTTTATTCTAACACAAATAAGTAATTTGGTTAATATTTAATCTACTATCAAAGAACAATTTTATTCATTTTAATAAAAACTAGATATTTTTCATATAAATTTTAAAAGAGTTCCTTTCACCTTTGAAAACCACACGCGCCTGAATCTGCTCTATAATTAAATGTCATTGGATAAGAACCAACGAGATGAGTTATGAAAACAAAATGGCAACCGCTAGTTAATAAATTTCAGTTTGCAATCGAGCAAATATTACCGTCCCAATGTTTGCTTTGTCATTTATCGAGTAATCAAACTTTAATTTGCCAATATTGCCATGATTCTTTAGCCGTCGCTCGCCCTTGTTGTCTTCATTGTGGCTTAGCATTATCTAAAACGCAGTATTATTGTGGCGATTGTTTAAAACAAAAACACCAGTTTACTCAATTACATGCCGTTGCAAATTATCACCCACCTTATCCCGCTTTGATTAAAAAATTTAAATACTCCAAACAACTTATCTTTGGTGAATTATTAGCAGACTTACTCGTTTCATCAATCCAATCAAATATACTTTCAACGCAATTATCGATGATTGATTACTTAATTCCAGTCCCGCTTCATAACAATAAACTCTATCTTCGTGGATTTAATCAAGCACAGTTAATTGCAGAAAAACTCTCAAAACATTTAAACATCCCAATACTATCGAATACAGTTATTCGTTCGAAAGAAACTATCGCGCAGGAAACGCTGTCATTATCAAAAAGAAAAAAGAACTTACGCCAAGCGTTTGAAATAAATGATATAAGCAAACACCGCATTCGCAACCAGCATATCGTTATCATAGACGATGTTGTTACGACAGGAGCAACAGTTAACAGCTTATCTAAAACGCTATTACAAGCAGGAGCAAAGCAAATTGATATTTGGTGTATATGTAGAACCTCACTACCAAAATAAAATAATCTCAAGAGATAACTTCCCTATTACATTTAATCCCCGTTATAATGTTTGACTAGATGACTCAAGATTAGAGGTTTTACAATGATTGAAATAACGCCCGTTGCTCAAGGACATTTTAAAAAATTACTTGAACCACAAAAAGAAGGCACTGGTATTCGCGTGTTTGTTATCAACCCAGGCACTCCAAAAGCAGAGTGTGGCGTTTCTTATTGTCCACCCGAAGCGGTTGAAGGTAGCGATCTACGATTAAACTATGATGGTTTTGATGCATTAATCGATGATGTGAGCTTGCCTTTTTTAGAAGAAGCTTTCATTGATTTGGTTGAAGAAGAAACAGGCACTCAATTAACCTTAAAAGCGCCAAATGCAAAAATGCGCAGAGTGAAGGACGATGCACCACTGATTGAACGTGTTGAATATGTTATTCAAGTACAGGTGAACCCTCAACTTGCTAGTCATGGTGGCTTTATTAAACTGATTGAAATTACCGATGATAATGTTGCAATTATTGAATTTGGAGGCGGTTGCAATGGCTGTTCTCAAGTCGATTTAACTCTAAAAGAAGGTATCGAAAAAGAACTACTCGAAGAATTTTCTGGAGAGCTTAACGCCGTTCGAGATATAACCGAACATCAAAGCGGTGATCATTCTTTTTATAAATAAAAATTTACATGCTTGAATAAAAAGTTCAAGCATCCTCCTTTTTCTCGTCTAAAATAAGATACAAACACTTAGCAAGTGTTTTTTTTCAAAATAGTGTATAAAAAGACATTTATTCCTGATTTTGTGGACAACATCAAAATAACACGGGTGTTTTATGCACAAATCAAGTAGAATGCGCTCCCTCGTAAAAGGAACCCCCTTCTAACGATGTAATATATTCAGATTAAACCTATTATGCGATTAATAACGCAAGAGTTACAAATAGTTTCAGTTCGTAAACTGAAGTGATTGATGTCCCGTAGGTATAGGCTGAATTTGGTGTATTTAATTGTCTTAAATACAGATTTAAACTGAACTCATGAGGCCACTATGTCAGAGTCACAAACAACAGAAAAAAACGCAAATACGATTACATTTACCGACCTAAACCTTCCTGAACAACTCATTAAGGTCGTTGCAGAACTAGGCTATGAAACACCTTCTCCAATTCAAGCACAATGTATTCCTCACCTTCTTAAGGGCGAAGATGTTTTAGGTCTTGCACAAACAGGTACAGGTAAAACGGCTGCGTTTGCACTGCCTTTACTTGCGAATATCGATATCGCGTCTAAAACACCACAAGTATTAGTACTTGCACCAACACGCGAACTAGCAATTCAAGTCGCAGAAGCATTTCAATCATACTCTCGCCATTTACGTGGTTTCCATGTAATGCCTATTTACGGCGGTCAAAGCTACAACATTCAGTTCAAACAATTGAACCGAGGTCCACAGGTTGTCGTTGGTACGCCTGGTCGTATTATGGATCACTTAAAACGTAAAACCTTAGATCTTTCAAATTTAAAAACATTAGTATTAGATGAAGCTGACGAAATGCTACGCATGGGCTTTATCGATGATGTTGAAACGATCATGAAAGAGATGCCTGAAAAACATCAAACAGCCTTGTTCTCAGCGACAATGCCGGATCAAATCAAACGTATCACTAAACGATACATGAATAATCCAAACGAAATTAAAATTAAAGCGAAAACGTCTACCGTTGAAAATATTGAACAAAAATGTTGGATTGTACGTGGTGTTAACAAACTTGATGCATTAACACGTATGCTTGAAACAGAAGACTTTGATGGCGTTATTATTTTTGCACGTACTAAAACAGCAACGGTTGAGTTAGCTGAACGTTTAGAAGCTCGCGGTTACCGCAGTGCAGCACTAAATGGGGATATGAATCAACAATCACGTGAACGTACTATTGCACGCTTAAAAGCAGGTAGCTTAGATATTCTAGTGGCAACTGATGTAGCTGCACGTGGCCTTGATGTTGAGCGCTTAAGCCTAGTCGTTAACTACGACATCCCAACGGATACTGAATCTTATGTTCACCGTATCGGTCGTACAGGTCGTGCAGGACGTAAAGGTAAAGCAATCTTATTTGCGGCACCACGTGAACGCCGCTTATTAAAAGCAATTGAACGTGCCACTCGTCAAGAAATCACAATGATTGATTTACCAACTCGTGACGAAGTAACACAAACACGTATCAATAACTTTGAAAAACAAATTGCAGAAGTTTGCGAAAGTGAAGATCTAACGTTCTACCGCACTTTACTTACTCAAATTGAAAATAATACAGAAATTGATAACCAAGACTTGTTAGCTGCTCTTTTATTCATGGCGCAAAAAGATAAACCTTTACAACCAGTTGAAGAAAAATTTGTAGAGCCTCGCTCAAATGACCGTGGTTTTGACCGTGGCGATAGAAATGACCGTGGGCGTCGTGATCGCAATGATCGTAGTCGTGGACGTGATCGTAATGACCGCAATGAACGTGGTGGTGATAAGCCTCGCGGTCGTGGTCGCCCAACCGATATCGAATTAGAAAGATACCGCTTAGATGTTGGTCGTTCACATGGTGTTCAAGTTAAAAACATTGTTGGTGCAATTGCTAACGAAGCAGACATCAACAGTCGTTTTATTGGTGATATCAAATTGAATGATGATTATTCAACTATTGAATTACCAAAAGGCATGCCAGATGCCACGTTAAAACATCTTGAAAAAGTATATGTTTGTAAACGTCCACTAAACATTAAAAAAGACTAAATGAAGTGAAGAGAGGCGAGCAACTAGCTTCCCTTAACTCAAACTTCTCTTAAAATAAAAAAGGTGCTAAAAGCACCTTTTTTGTATCTGCAAAACAAACAATCTAAATTTTATACCAAGCGTATTATGCCTGTTTCGCTAATTATCTACTCATTTATGCGTGTTGAAGGTAAAGGCTAGTATTCGTCGTTTTTATCACTTATTTTTAACCGGTCGCTTCCAACCGTTAATATTACGTTGTTTAGTTCTTGAAACAGCTAAGGCATTATCCGGCACATCATTTACAATCGTTGCACCTGCCGCCGTTGTTGCCCCATTGCCCACCGTGACTGGCGCGATCAACTGACAATCTGAACCGATAAACACATCGTCACCAATGGTCGTCTGGAATTTATTAGCCCCATCATAATTACAAGTAATCGTGCCAGCACCGACATTTACATTTCGACCTAATGTACTATCACCAATATAAGTTAAATGACCACACTTAGTCCCTTCACCCAAGGTCGATTTTTTCACTTCGACAAAGTTACCAATATGTACTTCTTTTTTAAGTACACTGTCTGGACGAACACGAGCAAATGGACCTATCGTCGCTCCTTCTCCCACTTGGCTAGCTTCAATAATAGAGTTATCTGAAATCACTGCATTTTGGGCAATATCACAATCAATTAAAATACAATTAGCACCAATAATAACGCCATCGCCCAATGTCACTTTACCTTTAATGATGACATTAATATCAATCTCAACATCTTGTCCACAGCTTAATTCTCCACGCAGATCAAACCGTGCGGGATCACGCAACATGACGCCAGCTAACAGTAATTGATGAGCTTGTTGCAGTTGATAAGCACGTTCTAATTGTGCAAGTTGTAAACGTGTATTAACACCTTCGACTTCAAAACCATGTTCCGGATGTACTGCACAAATACTTTTACCCTCATCATGCGCCATTTTAATAATATCAGTGATGTAATATTCATTTGCTGCATTATCATTACTTAGTGCAGGTAACCAGCGAGACAAGTCATTTGCATTGGCAACAAGTATGCCGGTATTCACTTCATTAATCGCTAATTGTATCTGCGTTGCATCCTTTTGCTCGACAATTCCGGCCACATTTCCGTCCGTTCGGACAATGCGTCCATAACCCGTTGGATTATCTAATTTAACCGTCAGTAAGCCTATTCCATCCTGCGGTTGCGCGGCAATAAGACGTTGTAGGGTTTCCTCCGATAATAATGGTACATCACCATAAACCATTAGAATTTTTTCATCGGCTTTAAAATGAGGTTGCGCAATTTGCATCGCATGGCCAGTACCAAGTTGCTCCGACTGCTTGATCCAATTTAAATCGGCCTCGTTAAGCGCCGCTTGCATTTTTTCTCCACCATGACCGTAAATCAGATGGATATTCTCAGCTCCAATCTCTTTAACAGTATCGATTACATGCTGCACCATCGGTTTATCAGCAATTTTATGGAGCACTTTAGGCAGAGACGAACACATACGAGTACCTTTACCCGCAGCAAGAATAACGACACTTAGAGACATAATGACAACCTTAAATAGAAACATTTAACTAAATGAATAATAAAGTCTTCATTTTAACGGATTTTTAAGAGGAACGTATAAGAAAATAGTGTTCTTTGAGAATCAATGGCTTCATTGCATTCTTTAATATATTTAACTTACATTGAATGAGCAGATAGGAAAGATTAACGCAGCGTATCAAGATCAACCGCAGTAAAACTTTTATTTTCGTTCAATACGACATGCGTATTAATTGTCGCTGCATACTCACTGCTACCGATTAGTTGATCATTAATAGCCAAGTAGCGAGCCATATCTCGCGTAATTATCTTTAATATATAATCACACACACCGTTAACCGTATAATATTCAACAATTTCGGGAATCGAATCCACCATGTCGATAAAAGCTTTCATCTCTTGTTGTGAATGGCTTTTCAGTTTGACATCGGCAATGCAGGTAACAAAACGACAGACTTCATTTAAATTAACACGCGCATGATAACCACTAATATACCCAGATTCTTCTAGTCGACGGACACGCTGCAAGCAAGAACTAGGCGCTAATCCAACTTGTTTTGATAATTTCTGATTAGTGATATGGCTATTTTTTTGCAGAATATCAAGAAGCTTATAATCAATTACATCTAACTTCTTCATTTGTATCCCTATATATAAGCCGATTAAGATTAGGAATCATAATTGAGAAAATTTAATAAAGAAATAGCATAGGTGATCTTTTATACCGGCTCAAAAATACTGATTATTAATTTACACTAACTTTTACTATAAAAAATAGTTACTTTTTTGCATAATCTATTTAGACATAATGATTAACTTTAACTAATAGGCCTACTCATGAAACAAGAAATATTGAAAGAGATGTGTGTATTACCCAATATCGATGTTGAACAAGAAATCCAACGTCGTATCGCATTTATCCAAAAAATACTGAAAAACGCGTACTGTAATAGTCTTGTATTAGGTATCAGTGGCGGTGTTGATTCCAGTACAACGGGTAGATTATGCCAATTAGCTGTCAATCAATTAAATGAAAAAGAAAGCACCGACAAATACCAATTTATTGCCGTTCGCTTACCTTATGCAGTTCAAAAAGATGAAGATGAAGCACAATTAGCCGTCAGTTTTATTCAACCTTCACATTGTGTCACCGTTAATGTTCAAGATGGCGCAGATGGTATCCATGCAAGCACGGTCAATGCATTAGAAAATAGCCAAATAAAACTAGCTGACAATGCCAGTTACGATTTTGTGAAAGGTAATGTCAAAGCGCGTATGCGTATGATTGCACAATACGAAATTGCTGGCCTAACTGGTGGCTTAGTGGTTGGCACGGATCACAGCGCAGAAAACATTACCGGCTTTTACACTAAACATGGTGATGGCGCATGTGATTTAGCACCGCTATTTGGATTAAATAAACGTCAAGTTCGCGCACTTGCAAAACACCTTGGCGCACCGTCGATATTAGTCGAAAAAGCACCAACGGCAGATTTAGAAGAAGATCAACCGCAATTAGAAGATGAAATTGCATTGGGCATGACTTATAACCAAATCGATGATTTTCTCGAAGGTAAAACAGTTCCTCAAGAAATTGAAGATAAACTCATCGCAATTTACCTACGTACGCAACACAAACGTCAAGCGGTTCCAACCGTTTACGACATCTAATTAATACCTAAAATAATGGCGGCCGAAGCAACTAACACTGGTCGCCAGCTTATCTTCTTAGAATATCCCCTACTTTTTCTATTAATTTACTTAGATCGCTCAAAAAACTAGCCAGAGCAAAGCAGATAATGATAGATTTAGTCTTCCGTTAATGATGACGATAATACTAGATTTATAAAATCTATCTCTCTATTTAAATTTAAGGAATGTTGGACAATGAAAAAAGTTGGTTTAGTTGGTTGGCGCGGGATGGTTGGCTCTGTACTTATGCAAAGAATGCGCGATGAAAATGACTTCGCGACAATCGAACCTGTATTTTTTACCACCTCACAAGTGGGCCTGACGTCACCTGAAATCGGCAAACCAACAGACACCTTAAAGGATGCATTCTCGATAGATGAATTAGCTAAAATGGATATCATCGTGACTTGCCAAGGTGGCGATTACACAAATGAAGTTTACCCTAAATTACGTGCAGCAGGTTGGGATGGCTATTGGATTGATGCCGCTTCATCATTACGCATGAAAGACGACAGTATTATCGTTCTAGATCCTGTTAATAAAGATGTGATTAAACAAGGATTAAGCGACGGTATTAAAACCTATGTCGGCGGTAATTGTACCGTTTCATTATTACTAATGGCACTGGGCGGACTATTTGAACAGGACCTTATCGAATGGGTTGCGCCACAAACCTACCAAGCAGCTTCAGGTGCGGGTGCACGTAATATGCGCGAATTAATTAGCCAAATGGGCTCAATTAAAGATGCTGTTGCCGATAAACTCGCCGATCCAGCCTCCGCTATTTTAGAAATTGATCAACAAGTTGCAGAGCATATCCGTAGCGATGCGTTACCAACAGAACAATTTGGTGCACCATTAGCCGGTAGTTTGATTCCATGGATTGATGTGCCAATGCCTTCAGGTCAAAGTAAAGAAGAATGGAAAGCACAGGTTGAAGCAAATAAAATATTGGGTACTAGCGACAATCAAACACCTATTGACGGTTTATGTGTTCGTATCGGAGCAATGCGTTGCCATAGCCAAGCAATCACAATGAAACTGAAAAAAGATGTATCAGTCGCAGAGATTGAGAAAATATTAGCATCTCATAATGAATGGGTGAAGGTCATTCCAAATGAACGTGATATTACCGTACAAGAATTATCACCTGCAAAAGTAACGGGCACATTAAGTGTTCCTGTTGGTCGTATTCGTAAACTTGCGATGGGCCCAGAATACGTAAGTGCATTCACTGTGGGTGATCAGCTACTTTGGGGTGCCGCAGAACCACTTCGTCGTATGCTGAATATTCTTCAAGAATCTTAAGAATATCCATTCCAATAAAATTAAAAAAGGCTTCAATTAGAAGCCTTTTTTATAACAGAAAGTAAACGATTTTTACTCGTCTTTTTTACTACGAGACAATAATGCAATGGCCGCTTCTTTTACCGCTTTACCTTCATAAAGCACATAATAGATTTGCTCACATATAGGCATTTCAATACCTACTCGTTTAGCTAAGTTATACACTTCTTCTGTATTTCGATAACCTTCCACTACTTGACCGATCTCAACCTGCGCCTCATCAATGCCTTTCCCCTGCCCTAAAGCAAGCCCAAAGCGACGATTTCGCGATTGATTATCCGTACAAGTTAAGACGAGATCGCCTAATCCGGCCATACCAATAAAAGAAGATTCCTTAGCACCCAGTGCAATCCCCAAACGCGTCAATTCAACTAACCCACGTGTGATTAATGCCGTTCGCGCATTCGCTCCAAAACCTAACCCATCGCTCAAACCAGCACCAATCGCGATAACATTCTTAACGGCACCACCTAATTGAACAGCAGTAAAATCATCAGAAATATAAGCTCTTAAATTACGCTTATTATGGAAAAGGTCTGCCACCTCTTGCGTAAACTGTTTATCAGTGCCAGCCACAGCTACGGCAGTCGGCAAGCCCTTTGCCACTTCCATTGCAAAGGTAGGCCCTGAAATAGCCGCTAAAGGATAATGGTCACCAAGTACATCAACGGCAACATCTTGCAAAATACGACCGGTTTCAGCTTCCAGACCTTTGGTTGCCCAAGCAATACGATGTTGTGAGGTTAAAAATGGCTTTATTTGTTGTAGGACAATTGCAAAAACATGGCTCGGCACAACCAACAAAATATTATTTGTTGAACGAATACATTGCGCTAAATCAGTTTCAGCAGTCAGTAATTCGGGAAAAGAAACATTCGGTAAAAACTCTTTATTCTCTCGGTCTTGTTGCAATCGTTCAACATGTGCAGGCTCATGCCCCCAAAGCATTGTTCGATGCCCATTTCGAGCCAAAGATACAGCAAGGGCAGTACCGTATGATCCTGCCCCTATGACTGTAATGGCTATATCATCTGCCATTATAATACTTACCTATAAAAGTGAACTACGAATTCAATGCAGCAGCTTCAGGTTCAGCTTGTTTGCTTGCCATTGCTTGTTGGAATAAAGCATCAAAGTTAACCGGTGCAAGATTTAACTGTGGGAAAGTACCACGAGTCACTAAGCTAGCAACCGCTTCACGCGCATATGGGAATAGAATATTTGGACAAAATGCATTTAAACAATGTGCCATTTGAGTTGCTTCTAATTCACCAACAGAAAAAATACCCGCTTGTTGAACTTCACATAAGAAAGCAACATCTTCGCCTACTTTTGCAGTCGTTGTTAACGATAAAACAACTTCATAAACGTTATCTTCTAGTTTTGTGCTTTTAGTGTCGATGTCCATTGAAATTTCTGGCGCCCACTCTTTTTTAAAAACAGTTGGAGAATTTGGACATTCAAAAGAGATATCTTTTACGTAAACGCGTTGGATATTAAATTCGATTTGTTGAGGTTGCTCAGCCATGTTGTTCCCTTATTAATATGGTTAATTTATTTTTATTTTAATAATGCGTCAAGTTTGCCGCTTCGTTCTAATGCATGAAGTTCATCGCAACCACCGATAGCTTGATCATTGATCACTATCTGCGGCACTGTTCTTCCCCCCGTTAGCTTAGCCATTTTGGCTCGAACTGCAGGAGCAGAAACATCGATATTAGTATATTTCACTTGCTTTTGATCAAGTAATTTCTTGGCTCTAGTGCAATATGGACACCAGGCTGTTGTATAAATAGTTACTGTTGCCATAATTAATTACTTCTTAGTTATTGGTAAGTTTGCAGACTGCCATCCACCCATACCAGCCAATAGATTACTTACTTGTGTAAAGCCTGCTTTAGCAAGTTTTGATGCAGCACCAGAAGATCGTGTTCCAGATTCACATACCAGTATAATGGGGGTGTCTTTATGATTTTCAATACCTGCTAACTTTCCTTCTTCAATTTGTGACACAGTTATATTTTTCGCATTAACAATGTGCCCTTTCTTGTAGTCTTCTGCAGAACGCACATCGACAACAATCGCATCTTGTCGATTAATCAATAACGTCGCTTCCTGTACATTAACTGTTTTTACACCACTCAATTTACTTTGAACAAGCGTTGTGACTAATAAAACGGCGATACCGAACCAAGCGGCGGTCAGCATCATGTGATTAGAAAAAAAATCGATATATTCTTGCATCATTTATATTTATCTCTACAAAGTTGGAAAAAATTCAATAGGGAGTATACCTCGAGAAACCAAGAAGAACAGCCCAAGAACTTTCTTCACCCTTAAAATATCGCAATTTTCCACCCTATAGCGCGCTATAAAAGCTTTTTCAGTGACAATAGCAGGGAATGTAGTAAAATCTGTCCCTATAACTTTAATCTTAATGTCAAAGAGGCTTCATATGACAATTGCTAAAAAACCACTCGTTTTATTAATTATGGATGGCTGGGGTTACCGCCCAGATATGCCTGATAACGCAGTTTCAAATGCAAAAACACCTGTACTTGATCAACTATGTAAAGATTACGCAAATGATCTAATCTCTGCATCAGGTATGGATGTAGGTTTACCTGATGGGCAAATGGGTAATTCAGAAGTAGGTCACACCAACATTGGTGCGGGTCGTACGGTTTACCAAAACTTGACTAAAGTAACTAAATCAATTCAAGACGGCGATTTTTATGACAACGCTAACTTTGTTGCTGCGGTAGATAAAGCAGTTGCAGCGGATAAAGCCGTTCATATCCTAGGTCTAGCGTCTCCTGGTGGCGTTCATAGCCATGATTCACATATTTTAGCCGCCATTGAACTTGCAGCAAAACGTGGCGCTAAAAACATTCTAGTGCATGCTTTCTTAGATGGTCGTGATACACCACCACGAAGTGCAGCAAGTACATTAGCTAAATACGAAGAAAAATACCAAGAACTTGGTGTCGGTCGTACAGCAACATTAGTTGGTCGCTACTATGCAATGGATCGTGATAATCGTTGGGAACGTGTTCAAGAAGCCTATGACTTATTAACCCAAGCTAAAGCAGAATACACAGCGGATTCAGCATTAGTTGGTCTTGAAAATGCGTATGCTCGCGATGAAAATGATGAATTTGTGAAAGCAACCGTGATTGGTGAAAAAGCAGCAATCCAAGATGGCGATGCAGTATTATTCTTAAACTTCCGTGCTGACCGTGCGCGTGAATTAACCTACACATTTACAGATCCTAAATTCTCTGGTTTCGAACGTGCCGTGACACCTACAATCAATTTTGTAACCTTAACTGAATTTGCGGCAGATATTACTGCACCTGCAGCATTCCCAAGTGAAGAGTTAACTAATACCCTTGGTGAATGGTTATCAACACATGGTAAAACTCAATTACGTATTTCAGAAACTGAAAAATACGCACACGTTACTTTCTTCTTTAATGGCGGTGTTGAAGATGAATTTCCAGGTGAACAACGTTCTCTAATCAAATCGCCAGCAGTTGCAACCTATGATATGCAACCAGAAATGAGTTCTGTGGAATTAACTGAAAAATTAGTTGCAGCCATCAAAAGCGATGCCTATGACGTAATTATTTGTAACTACCCGAATGGCGACATGGTTGGCCATACCGGTGTTTACGAAGCAGCAGTTAAAGCTTGTGAAGCCGTTGATAAATGTATCGGTGACGTTGTTGCCGCATTAAAAGAAGTTGATGGTGAATGTTTAATCACTGCCGACCACGGTAATGCTGAACAAATGATTGATCCAGAAACAGGTGGCATTCATACTGCTCACACTAACTTACCCGTGCCATTTATCTATGTCGGTCGTGACGCAGAAATGTCAAAAGGTGGTCGTTTATGTGATATCGCACCAACAATGCTTAAAATAATGGATATGGAAATCCCTACAGAAATGACGGGTAGCCCATTGATTTCATTTAAATAGTTACTAACTACGCAGTATTTAGATTTTTTACTCAACTTCTTACATAAAAGTAGGTAAGATTTCTAAATACTGTATTTTAATCGAATGAGTCCGGACTTCCTAATGAACAAAATAACTTCTTGCCAACATTTCAGCATCAAGACACGCTTAATTAAATCGATTTTATTACTCATCATCTTGTCCTTTCCATTGCAAAGTAGCTTTGCTAGCGATAATTTATCTACAATACAAAACGAAATTAAAAAAAGTAAAAGTTCACAATCAACTCAAAACAAAAAACGTAAAGCATTAGAAGAAAGTGTTGCCTCACTAGAACAAGAAACCGCTGACGCAACATTAAAAATGGAGCAAACAGCAGAAAAGATTACAGCTGAAAAAGAACGCTTGTCTCAGCTTCAAGGACAAACAGGTTCGCTTCAAGAAGAAAAAGAAAAACAACAAAAACTTTTAGAGCAACAATTAGTAAGTGCTTATATGAGTGGCCAAGATGACTTGGTCAAATTAATGTTAAACCAAGACGACTTAAGCCAAGTTATCCGTGCAAAAAGTTACTATTTCTACCTCAATAAAGCCCGTTTTAAAAGTATCGACGACTTACAAAAAGCACAAAAAAGTATCGATGATAACCAAGCTGATCAAAATAGTGCTTTGGCATCTTTAGAAAAATTGTACGATGAACAAAAAGCGACCAAAGAAAAATTATTAGCACAGAGCGTTGCTCGTACCAAAGCACTAAAAGAATTAAAACAAGATTTGAATTATCAAAAGGCTCGTATTGCTCAACTGAACGAAGCCGCAAAAAAATTAAAAGCAAAACTTAAACAACAACAAGCCGCTCGAGCAAAACAAGAGCAAGTCGCCAAAACTCAACCTAAAATTGAGCGAATTCGCAAACAAAACGAAGATCAAACGCACTCAAGTATTAGCCTGATGAAAGGTAAATTAGATTGGCCAATTCGTGGTCATGTTCTAGCTAAATTTGGTAGTCAACGCAGTAGTCAAGTTAAATGGAATGGTATCTCTATTGCCGCAAACGAAGGTGAAAAAGTGCGTGCAGTTGCAACTGGGCGAGTACTGTTTGCTGGCTACTTCAAAGGATACGGAATGGTTATTGCGCTCGATCACAGCGATGACTACATCACGCTTTACGGATACAACCAAACACTATTACAAAAAACAGGTGATATCGTACTTGAAGGTGATGCAATCGCACTAGCAGGTCACAGTGGTGGGCAAGATAAAAATACCCTTTATTTTGAAATTAGTCATAAAGGGAAAGCACAAAATCCAGAAAGCTGGCTTAAAAAACACCCTTAATCCCAGAAAAAATTAATATGCTACGTATCCAACTCGTCGTTTTGTTTCTCACTTTATGCCAAAGTATTGGCAATTGTGCAGAAGCAAACGGCTCATTATCGATTGTTATCGATGATTTAGGTTATACCCCAAAAGATTTACAAGCCCTCTCTTTACCAATAGCCGTAACCTTCTCTATTCTTCCCTTCACTCCACAAGGAAAAAAAATAGCTAAACTTGCACAACAACAAGGTCGAGAAATTTTAGTGCACGTCCCAATGCAAGCAAAAAGCAACAACCATTTACTCGGTAAAGGGGCATTGATGTCATCAATGCACGAAAAAGAATTCAAAGCAATGTTACGCCAAGATTTACATTTCCTTCCCAATGCAAAAGGTATCAACAATCATATGGGGAGTTTGCTCACAGAACAAAGTGAGCCTATGCGCTGGACCATGGAAGTATTATTTGAACGCGGATTATATTTTTTAGATAGCCGAACCAGTGCCAATAGCCTTGCTGAAACTACTGCTAATCTATTAGATGTACCGGTGTTAAAACGCCATGTTTTTTTAGATAATATCAAAAAACCAGAAGCCATGAACCAGCAATATCAAACGGCCTTAGCTCTAACCCGCACACATCAACACGTTATTATTATTGCACATCCCTATCCTGAAACACTCAAATTTCTTAATGATAAATTTACACAGGAATCGGAAATCAATAAATTAGTCTCACTTGAAACATCAATATCATCGATACAACGCTCAGCCATGGCATTAAAAAAACAAGCATTTCAACAGGCAAATAATTTACCGATTTCCAACTCAATTCCAGTATCACAATAAAAGAAGCTTAGATATGCGTTTATCTGTTTTCTCTCCTAAAAAATCAGCTCAATTATTCATCGATCTTCGTAAAATATACCACGATTACTTACCAGCAGAACAACTAACCGATGAGTGCCTCAGTACCTTAATCACACAAGCGGATTCATCATTATATGTAACCCTATTTAATGGCCGGCATTTAGGTGCAATACAAGTAACAATAAAAAAAACCACTGCAGCATTAAGTTTATTAACGGTTAGAGCCTTAACGAGGCGGCGAGGCGTTGCAACAAACCTCCTAAGAGAAGTCGAAAAACAACTTAAAATAGACGGTATTAATAATATAACAATGGACTATAGCGAAATTTTACAGGGGGAAAAAGAAGGGCTCATTTTGTTTATGCAGGCAAATGGCTACTATATCAATCAAGATACTAGCACCTTACAAAAATCCTTATCTGATGAAGATCTAACTAGCTGATAATATTAATTGAACCAATATTATTTTAGTTATTAGCGTTTACGATTAGTGACATTAACCATTGAGTAAATGATCTGAAAGTCACCTCTCAGAGCATTTCAACATTATCTTCCGGCTTTAGGAAAGCGACCGAGCATTGAATGTAATAAAATCTGCATTCGCCCTTTCCTATTTAAATGAGCTTGCTCTTGTAAATCTTTAAAGCCAAGTAATGCAGAGCGCCAATAGACTTTTTCTAACGGTGAATCAAGTACATTCAGCAATAATGTACCTTGGGGGTAACTAGGTTTCAACACCGCCTTATTACTCGGTAATAAACCAAATCGGCTCTGTAATGATTGAGTCGCAGGCGTATCTTTTAATGCATATAAAAAACCAATAACCACATCCGCTTGAACACCAACGGGTTGATATTGATACCCCTTAGTTTCTAAATAATCAATTAACTCTTGTCGAATATAATTCTGGACCTCAATTTGTTGAGTTGATGTGTCCGGCGATAACACTTCACTGTAATCATCATTCCAAGCAAATGTCGTAAAAGCAGGTAAAACTTTCGAGGGTTCTGCGCTCGTCACGACCAACATTCGTTGTTCTTTCTTTTCTACCTTTGATACTTCCTGTTCTTTTTCCGATGTACTGCTACAGGCAGACAAAACAAAAAGTGATGTTAATAAACACGTTATTACAGCAATATTTTTCATTTTTACCTCTAATTTCACATAGATTAAGGACTTACTCTTCAAGCACAAACGAAGCGGCTTTTTTCATCACTTCAACGTCAGCACCTGGTTTATGACCATTCTCACTCAGATGGCGACGCCATGCACGAGCTCCTGGCAGACCTTGAAAAAGTCCCAACATATGACGTGCAATATGATTAAAATAAGCCCCATTAGTAAGTTGTTTTTCAATATAAGGATACATTTTTTCTAAAATATCGAAGCGAGTCAATACGTTATCTTGACTGCCAAATAGACGCTGATCAACAGTACTCAATAAATAAGGATTAGCATAAACTTCTCGGCCAAGCATTACACCATCTAAATGTTGCAAATGCGCTTCACATTCATCTAACGTTTTAATACCGCCATTAATGGCAATGGTCAGCTCTGGAAAATCTTTTTTCAACTGATAAACACGTTCATAATCCAGTGGAGGAACATCTCTGTTTTGTTTTGGACTTAAACCGCTTAACCATGCTTTACGGGCATGTACAATAAAAGTATCGCAACCTTTATCGGCCACTTGAGAGATGAAATCACATAAAAACGCATAGGAATCTAAATCATCAATACCGATACGAGTTTTAACCGTAACAGGTAATCCCGAAGCATCTTTCATTGCACTCACCGCATCACCAACTAATACCGGTTCAGCCATTAAACAAGCACCAAAACGTCCATTTTGCACACGATCAGAAGGACAACCTACATTTAGGTTGATTTCATCGTAACCACGCTCTTTTCCCGCCAAAGCCGACTTTGCCAAATCAACAGCGGCAAAACCACCTAATTGCAGACAAACGGGATGTTCAGCATCGTCTTTCTTAAGGTAATCCCCCTTCCCATATAAAATCGCCCCCGTTGTCACCATTTCACTATAAAGCAACGTATTTTTACTAATCACGCGGTGAAAATAACGGCAATGCCTATCAGTCCAATCAAGCATGGGGGCAATGGAAAAGCGGTTTGAGGGGAAGTCTTGCATAGAACACCAGTATTAATATTAAAAAGATAATCAACCAGCCAGCAACAAATTTACTATCTAAATGAAGGCTTATGAAGGTTTATTATATCAGATATAATGCTTTTAAATAGACGCATTAATAAGTTAGCTCTCCAATCATTAATAATGTATAAAAATCATAAATTAACTTTAAATTATACAACTTTCTACTTCAATTCTATCCAAATACTTAATACTTCTCTCGTAAATTAAAACTAAGGTAATGGTTGCATTAAAAGTTATACGTTCTAAAACGTTAATAATGCAGAATAATATGACACTTAAATAAAACTGATGAAATGACATAAAAAAATCCGATGTCTTTTGAACATCGGATTTTAATCTCATTCAGCTAAAAATTATTATTTTTCTTAACTGATCGACATTAGCAATATACAATCTTTATTATTTCAATAAAAAATTTATGCTGCTTGCCATGTCGCAACTATTGATACTGCAATTTCATCTTTAACCTGCTGAGATAATTCCAGATTTCCAGCTGCAGGATTGTCAAAACCAGCCATTGCTGAAATTAGAGCATCAACATTATTACTTGATAACATATCTGCACCAGCATAAATTTCATCTATTTGATAAGCTTCATCTACAAACCAATCATCAACGGTTATCTGATCATCTGAACCAGAGAAGTCGATAACCAGATCATCATCATTTCGGGTCAACCAAATATCCTCTTTATCAATACCTTCACTTAATATTAACTGATCAGTTTCATCTGCAATATTAGAGAAGTTATTAATGGTCTCTTGAGCATCTCCACGCGAAAACTGATAAGCATCGTTACCTTGACCACCAATCAATTTATCATTACCGGCTCCGCCAATTAGTATGTCAGCCCCATCACCACCATTTAAGTAGTCATCACCATCACCGCCATGCAGTTCATCATTACCTGCTTCACCATTAAGGGTGTCATTGCCAGCCTCGGCAATCAGGATATCATCTCCTGCGGTACCCGCCATTACATCATCATCAGCGGTACCGTAAATGGTTTTACTTAAGTCTAATAAGTCTTGCGACGTTAAAATGGTGCCATCTGCAAAGACCACCTCTTCAATGCGGTATTGACTATTACCAAACGCAGACTCGATGGTTATACTATCGCTCGCTACACCCGTCGGATCGACTATCGTTAGGACAATATCCTCGCCCATACGAGCGACTGACACTTGCTCGCGTAATATCCCTTCACCCAATTCAAGGCGATCTGTTGAAGCGCCATGAATGTCTTTGTCACGGATAATGTCGTTACCATCACCACGATTAAAGATATAGGTTTCTGTTCCAAGACCACCTATCAGTAAATCATCACCTAAGCCACCGGTCAATGTGTTGGTTGCTGAGTTCGCCTGATTATAGTAAGAGCTCCAAGAGCCTGCGCTGGTTGGCGTGGCCACGGTGAGCGTATCGTTACCGGCACCACCATCAAGGGTATTATTCCCAGAATAAGCCACCGCTAGGCTGTCATTACCAGCCCCACCTTCTAGCACGTCATTGCCGGTGCCACCTTGTAGTACGTCATCACCATCTTCACCATATAACGTGTCGTTGCCCGTGCTACCGTCAAGCGTATCAACACCTGCACCACCATTAAGGACATCATTACCCGCACCAGCATTCAGGCTGTCATCACCATCACCGCCATACAGTTCATCATTACCAACACCACCATAGAGCTTATCTGCGCCAACATTACCCAACAAAGTGTCATTTCCTCCCATTCCATAGATAATGTCATCACCGCCAAGACCGTCAAAATTCTCATCCCGTGCATCGTAACCAATAACAAGATCATCACTTTCGGTAATAACATTTACGGCATCAAGGATAAATGCTTTATCCCATATCGTACCGTCTGAAAAACAGATGTTATCTATTGCATAAGGACTAGTTCCACTTTCACTAAAAAAGGACTTCACATAGATTTGATCATCAGCTAGACCATTAATAAGTAGGTCATCCCCCTCACGTAGCAACTCAATATCAGCTGATGTAATTGTCTCATCAAATTGAATATTATCTATTGAGCTTGCATCTCCATCATAATTATAAATTGTGTCCTTACCATGACCAACTGAAAATAAATATAAATCCGCTCCATTTGCTCCCGTTAAATCATCATTTCCAGTTCCACCAATTAAGGTGTCGTCTCCATCCCCACCATTAAGTTCATCATTACCGGCATCTCCTGAAAGCTGATCATTACCACCATACCCCCAAACAACATCATCCCCTTCTAAAGCATTAATCTGGTCAACATCTTGTGAGCCGAAGATATTATTATCCTGAGCATCAATATCGACAGGAAATTTCGACTGAATTTGATCTGTATCCCAACGAATATCTGACTCAAATAAAATACTCTCGATAGGGCTGTCTAATGTGCCATCAAAGTTATAGAAATTATCAACCTGAATACTATCTCCTGTTGCCAAACCATTCTCATCAAGGCGCTCAATAAAAACAGAAGTGACATTTCGAGACAAACGAATATTGTCCGTTGTATACCCATCACCAAGATATATCGTATCTGTTCCATTGCTATCTAAAATCCGATCACTACCATGACCTTGTGAAAATTTGTATATATCATCACCATTTTTGCCATACAGCAGGTCATCTCCAGCTCCACCATCAATAACGTCATTTTCGTTACTTCCTTGCAACGTTTCTGCAAGATCAGTCCCTGTAATCCACGAACTAGTTAATATGCTTTCTAACGAAGGACTTTGCGCGACTAAACTAACAAAACTTTCCTGCAGACTCTCTCGATAAGTGGATGAATATGTACCTAAGTCTTCAGCAATATCTACAATATTTTTAATTTTTTCAATTGTTTCAAATTCACTAAGCTGGTCATTCTTAGTAAACGTTAATATCATGGTTTCAAACTGCTCAAAATCAACAACCATTCCACTGCCATCAGTACTATAATCAGAAGAGATCCAAGTGAAGTACTCTTTATATTCCGTTTGCGCTAACAACTGCGCTTCAACATAAGCGGCAAACTCTTCAAATTCAGCAATTAACAAAGGGGCAGCTTTACCATGAGGATTAGGATCTTTTTCCCCCCAGCACCAAGTTCCTTCGTATCCTTGCCCGACTAACGCTTCAAGTGTTTCTAATTGGCGCGCGTCCATGACATGACCATAAATTTGAGAAGGATCACGACTATAAGGATCTACATCGGACACACCTGCCCATTCATAAATGATGGTTTCTATCATTTCATGCCTAGTATCGGCATCCGTTTCAGCGACATATTGCTCAATTAATGTTTGTAATGTTTCGTTTTCAGCCATCGCATTATGTAAATCTGACACCGTACCAAAAGCAATAATGTCAGGTAGTGCTTCAATTTCATAGGAAACCTCAACAGATGTATGGACTCCCATCTCCCTCGGGAGTAGCGTAATAAGTAACCAAACTTTTACCAAGGAGTCCATACATGAGTAATTGTAATATTCTTGCTATTGATTTAGCAAAAAATTTATTCCAGGTTTGTAAAACAGATAAGCACGGTAATGTTATTTTCAACAAAATATTCACTCGAAAAAAATTAAAAGAATTGTTGATTCGAGAAAAACAATCTCTTGTTGCAATGGAGTCTTGCAGCGGTACCCATTATTGGGCTCGTTACGCAAAACAAGCGGGCCATCATGTTAAAGCGATTAATGCTCGGAAAGTAAAAGCGTTTCTTCAAGGACAGAAAACCGATGCGAATGATGCATTAGCTATTTCAGTTGCAGCTCGCCAACCTCATATTAAACCTAGCCGCTTAATATCAGCTGAAGAACAATGCTTGCAAGGTATTGAATGCATACGAGACCTATTGGTTAAACAGAGGATTAGTTTGAGTAATCAAATCCGCGCTTTATTACTTGAGCTTGGTCATAGTATTGCTCAGACAGATGCGCAACTGATGAAAAATATTCCGGATATTTTTGAAGATGCAAACAATGATTTAACACCTGCATTTCGTTTTTCACTGAATATTGTTTGGCAACGCTTTTTAAATACCATTGAAGAAATAAAATTGATTGAACAAAAACAAAAGGTATTAATTAGCCAGGATAAGACTTGCAAGCGACTACAAGCACTCGAAGGTGTAGGTCCAGTTTGTGCGATATTGATAAAAATAGCGTTAGGCAATGTGACTCACTTTAAGAACGGTCGTGAAGCCTCAGCTTGTTTTGGTTTAACACCCGTACAGCATAGTAGTGGCGGTAAAGAAAAAATAGGCTCAATCTCTAAAATGACAGGCAATAAAAAGCTGCGTAGTGCTTTGTATAAAGGTGCATTAGCTGTTGTCTCTCAACTAGAAAAAAGAGAAAGTCGGACTCAAAAAGATATTTGGTTAAAAAACTTAATTGCCCGTAGAGGAAAAAAAATAGCAGCGATTGCTTTAGCAAATAAAACAATGCGCACAGCTTTTGCATTATTAAAAAATGATCAAGATTACAAGCCACAATTATTGGTGGCTTAATAAATAGTCAAAAAGAGCGATTAAAAACAGGTAAGACCAACCTTCAATAGACTGTTAGGGTCTGAAGTTTAATAAAACTGCTCAACAGAAAAGTCATGAAGGTGCGAAAACATCAGCGGCCAGAGGTAGCTCCTCAAATTGAGCCCGTATATAAGCTAGCATCTAACCTTCGTTTATAATTTTTTTTTGACATACGGTGGGAGTCCATATAAGAGGCTTGTATACGTTGTGCATTATCCACTTGAAACCAAACATCAGCCGTTTCACGCTCTGTACCATCGGTCATGGTCATGGTTGAGGTTAATTGATGTTCATTTCCGTTACCATCAATAAACTCACTCGATTCAGCGTCAACACTAATGCTTTCTATATTCCATTCATCCAGGGTTTTTAATTCACCGTCATCAACGTTCGCATTACCATCAAAATCTTGCCACACTTTTAGCTCTTGCCATGTATCGTCTTCAGCAGAAATACTCATAAAAATTCCTTTTCATTAAAGTTAACAAAACTAATAGGTAGTCTTTAAAATTTTTATTGCGACTAAAATATAGATTTCGATACCTCATACTTATTAGTAGCAATCCATACATACAATATTAAATATTTTCCTCACTAATTATTAATTAGCCCAAGATAATTTCATTGAACAAAGTATAAAAATCTTATAATCAGCTTTTATCTCTAACCTTGAGGTATAAACTTTCCCTTCAAGATTAGGCAGTTTGTCAAAACAAAATGCAGATGCCCTTTTTTCGTATCTATTTATACATTCTTCTGTGGTTCCAAAACCATTTCTTATGTCCACGCCATTTTGTTCGCATATTGAATGCATCTCATTATTAAATGCAAGTTTCACCTCTCGGCCTGAAACAGATGAAGAAGACACCGTATCAAGTAATTTTATTACTGTTACTTTATTGCTAAATTCAAAAAAATCACCGTTATACAAACTATAACCAGCAGCTAATAAAACTACGATAAATATTATTTTTTTCATTTTTACACCTATTTTTAATTACTTAATATAAATATCACTGCACCTGACTCGCCCATAGCCTTGCATATTTTTCTTTTCCTTTAAGCAAAACCTGATGACAACCCGACTCGCTTATCTGCCCGCTTTCAATCACAAAAATACGGTCGCAGTGTCTTATGGTATTTAAACGGTGGGCAATACTAATTACCGTACGCCCCTTGGTGATTTCTGGTAATCGGCTGATAATCGCGGCTTCCGATTCATAATCGAGCGCACTGGTCGCTTCATCGAGCACCAGTATTTTAGGATTGGTGATTAAGGCGCGCGCGAGGGCTAAACGCTGTTTTTGACCGCCCGACAAACTGCCACCGCGCTCGCCTATTTGTGTGTTGTAACCCTGGGCTAGTTGCTCAACAAACTGATGCGCACCCGCCAGTTTGGCTGCATTAATCACCTGCTCATCGCTGGCTTGCGGCAGGCACTGGCGAATATTGTCGGTTACCGTGCCGGAAAAAAGATGACTTTCTTGCAGTACAATACTCATGCTACGACGTAGTTCAACGGGGTCGGCAATCGCCAGATCCAGACCATCAATATAGACTTCACCCGACGTTGGATTGTATAGCCGTTGCAATAATTTGGTCACGGTGCTTTTACCCGAGCCAGAGCTGCCAGTGATGCCGATAAATTCACCGGGTTTAATATCAAAACTTAAGTTACTAATCACCTCGGGGGCATCACTTTGATAACGAAACCGCACCTGTTTAAAACTAATCGCGCCATTTACTTCGGGGTTAGATGCTAAACCTTCAGCGCCCGCTTCAGTTTCTTCCGATAGAATATCGCCAATCCGATTAAGCGAAATAAGTGTATGTTGAAAATCCTGCCAGATTTGTGCTAACCGTAAAATAGGCTGAGTTACCTGTCCGGCTAGCATATTAAAAGCAACGAGTTCACCGGCGGTTAAATCACCCGTTAACACTAATTTCACTCCCCACCACAGTAATAATGCAGCCGTAACTTTTTGAATAAGGCTAATGCCTTGCTGCGCCCAAATACTGGTAATACGTGCTTTAAACCCGGCTTTGAGTTGAACGGCTAATTTAAGTTGCCATTCCTTAATAAACCCCGGTTCAACGGCACTGGTTTTAATGGTTTCAACGCCGGTAATGGCTTGATTTAAAAAAGCGCTATTATCAGCTGTGCGTTCAAAATGGGTATTAACACGGGCACGCAGTGTCGGGCCAACAAAAATCCAGAATAAGAAATACAGAACTAATGAGCCAAGCACCACCCAAGTCAACTTCGGTGCATAAGCAAATAACACGGCAATAAAAACAAAAATAAACAATAAATCGAGAAGCATACTTAATGCTGAGCCAGAGAGAAATTGTCGCACCTTATCCATTTCTCGGACACGCGCGGTTATCTGTCCGGTTTGGTGCTGATTAAAAAAGGACATTGGTAAGGCAAGTAGATGTCGATACAGGCGACTGTTAAGCTCAGCCGTTAGTTTGCCAGCTAAGTTAGCAAACAACCATGAACGCAAATATGAAAAGATGGGTTCAAAAAGAGCAAGTGCCATCATGGCAATCGCTAATACTTGCAAGCTGGACAAACTGCGGCTAACTAATACTTTATCAATAACATTTTCAAACAGCAGTGGTGTCACTAGGGCAACGAACTGAATAAATAATGAAACAAGTAATACGCTTTTTGCTTGTTTAATATGCTTTATCACCGAAGGAATAAACCACGAAAATCCGAATTCAATGTTGCTTTTATTCGCCGGTTTTTCAGCGAGCAGAATCACTTTTTTATCGCTAAGTGATGCCCATTCTTTTTTGGGTAAATTAATCAATTGTTTACTGATTGGGCGCTGTAGCTGTACCTGCTCACCCCGACTCGCTAACATCACGCAGTATTGCCCATTAATCTGAGTTAAGGCAGGCATTGGGAGATGCTCTAATCTCTCTACTTCAATAGTTTCAATACGCGCTTTTAGGCCAACCCAAGCAGCACAGCGACAAAGATCTAATTGGTCAGCCACACCTTCTTGTAGACCCAACTTATGCTGCAGAGCACGTTCAGAAATGGCTTTATCAAAATACCCACCGGCAATTTTTAATGCCATTATTCCTGGGTCGCACTGCGTTTGCTGTTGATTATTGTCCATGATCAACGCTCTCTCAATGCTTCAGACTGATACTGCTGTAACGGACTGAGTAGATAGTCAATCACACGCCGATCACCGGTTTTTATTTCCGCCATTACGCTCATACCCGCGCTTAAATCAACGAGATTGTCTTCAACAAGAATTTCGCTACTCGCCAGTTTTATTCGCGCGGGAAAAACTAGCCCTAATTGTTCATCTTGCACAGCATCCCGTGAGATATATAACACCTCACCACTGATCGTCCCGTATTTAGTGAAGGGGAAACTGTCGATTTTAATTTCAACCGTTTGCCCAGCTAATATAAAACCAATATCTCTATTTAGTACATTAACTTCGGCTTCTAACTCCGCCTGTACTGGCACAACGACCATTAATGCTTGGGCCGGTGTCACGACGCCACCCAATGTATGAATATCAAGTTGCTGAACCATTCCAGCGACGGGTGAACGTAAAGTCTGCCTACGCAAATGCTCCTGTGATTTAATCAATTCCTGCTTAATTTGCACTAAGTTGGTGTCAATCTGATTTAATGCTTGGTAATACTCTCGTCGCTTTTGTGCTAACAGCGTATTTATTTGTTTAGTAATGCTAAGCTGTTGAGCACTGAGGACTTTATATTCTGATCTTAAGCTACTTATATTACGTTGGGTTTCAAGTAACTCGGTTTCCTGCTCAAGCAGTTCAACTCTTGATATTGCTTTACTTGCGGCGAGTTTTTTTCTTGCATTGAGGCGTAATTCAATATTTTTCTTTAATATTGATTGTGATGTTAAGTCTCTTCTATTTGCAGTCTGTTGCGCATCATTAATTAATTTATCTGCCTGAAGTTGTTGAAGTGATGCCTGCGTTTCATCAACTTCACTTTTTAACTGCGCTCGTATTCTTTGTACTTGTAAAGGTTTAGCAGTTTCTGGAGGAACAAAGTTATTTTCAGGATCGTCAGTTAGCAAGGCATTCAGTCTTGCCGATTCTAACTCTGCATAAGAAATCTGTTGGGTTAATCGTGCGATTTCAGCGTGAATATCGACAGTATTAAATTCAATTAAAATATCGCCTTTTTTAACACGCTGGCCGTCTTTTACATTAATAGCTGACACTTCTCCTTGCTCAAGGGGTTGTATGATTTTTGAATGACTTGAAACCATTAATCGCCCCTGTGCCGCAGCATGTATATCCATTCGCCCTAAAATCGACCAGGCTAATACTGCAATCAAAAAACTCGTTAATATAAGGGCTGTCAATCTCGCTTTAGGCGCAGGAGGCTTTTCAATCACATCGAGATGCGCAGGGAGAAACTCATATTCCTCTCGCATTCTTTTAGGGTCGGGTTGGTTATTTTTCTGCTGTTTTAAGGCACTAACGATGGCTTTAATGTGTTTCATGCCTTATCTTCCTCTCGTATTTCACTTTGACGTTTCCATAAATCGGCATAACGTCCATCCTCCGCCAGTAATAACTGATGCGAGCCTTGTTCAATAATGTCTCCATTTTCTAGAAATAAAATCCGATCACATTGTTTAACCGTTGATAGCCGATGAGCAATGGTAATTACCGTCCGTCTTGCCGCTATTTTTTCCATATTGCTTAACACGATTTGCTGTGTTTCATCATCGAGTGCACTGGTTGCTTCATCGAAAATAAGAATTGAGGGGGAGCCCATTAGTGCACGAGCAATGGCTATGCGTTGTTTTTGTCCACCCGATAAAGAGCTACCGCTTTCAGCGAGTACGGTGTCGTATCCCATTGACAGCTGTAGAATAAAATCATGTGCGCCCGCTAACTTGGCAGCTTCAACGACTTGAGAAAAATCACAGGCTGGATACTTAATGGCGATATTTTCACGAACGCTAAGGTTAAAGAGATAATTTTCTTGCAAAACAACACCGATTTGACTACGCAAATATAATGCAGAAAGTTGGTTGATGGGCATACCATCGAATAAAATAGTACCGGACTCTACTAAATAAAGTTTTTGAATTAAACGCGTAAAGGTGCTTTTACCTGATCCAGAGGGTCCGACAATTCCAATATTCTCGCCAGCATTAATGCTAACGTAAGATTTTGTAGAACAAGCGGTAAATCAGGCTGATAGCGAAAGTTAACTTGAGAGAAAAACAACTGACCAGAAAGAGCTGTTGTAGGGTTATGATCGCCACTGTTTATTTCTGTCGGTAAGTTTAAGACATCACCTAACTTATCAACGGCAACGCGTGTTTGTACAAATTGTTGCCATAATTCAACCAGTTTTGCCATGGGCTGATTTACATGGCTAACCATCATGTTAAAAGCGATTAATTGACCAATGGTCATCTCTAAATTAATCACCATATTAGCGCCAACCCAGATTATAAGAACGCTGGTAACACGTTGAAGTAGGTTAACACTTTGATTAACACCAGCTTGTAGCGTTTGTGTTGAAAAATTAGCTTTAACAACCTCCTGCGTTTGTTGTTCCCACTTACGTTGAAAAATAGGTTCAATCGCTAAACTTTTTACAGTTTCACTCCCATAAATGGTTTCCGTTAAAAACGCTGTATTTTGGGCGCCGCACTGAAACTGATGCTCAATACGTTTTTCCAACGGTTTTGCTGTTAACCAAGCGATTAATAAATACAGAGGAAGAATGGCTAATACGATAAAAGTAAGTTGAGCCGATAAATAATACATGACGCCAAGAAAGACAAAAGTAAAACTAACATCGACAAGTAAAGTTAAAGCCGCCCCTGTCAATAAATTTCGGATACTATCTAACTCACTTACGCGGGTGACAATGACACCAACTTGTCTGCTTTTGAAATAGGCGAGAGGTAATCCAAGAAGATGTTTAAAAAGCTTAAGCCCAAGACGAATATCAACACGGTTTGTGGTGTGAACGAATAAATATTCACGTAGCCCTTTAATCACCACCTCAAATACACCAACAATAAGCAAAACCATTACCAATACATCAAGCGTTGATAGTGCGTTATGCACTAACACTTTATCCATCACGACTTGAAAAAATAACGGTAAGATTAATGCCAGAATTTGCAAAAATAGAGATAGCACTAAGACTTCGCCAAGTAACCCTTTAAAGCGAACAAACTCAGGAATAAACCAACTGACATCAAAATTAAGTTTACTTTCTGAAATGGAAACAATCTTGCCAGACCAAATTGATTCAAGGTCAGCAATAGAGATAACTTCTGGTGATGGATGTTCTGCACGTTGAATTAACGCTTTATCATCGGCTAGTTTAGCTAAGACAATATGCTCACCCTCTACCGTTTCAAAACTTAACGGTAGTTTATTTGCACTAAGTTTTTTCCATTTTACTTGGGATTGCTTAAGGGTAAGACCATAATGTTTAGATAGTTGCTTTAGGTATTGTGCAAATTTTTTGTAACCAGCATCGAACTCAATCGGAATAAGCTTAATGCCGTTCAACTGTATGAGAATATCACAGCACTTTAATGCTGATGGGGTAACACTTCCTGTGTTCACAATACATTCCTTTGTTATTTTAGTAAGTCGTTTTCTTCCGATAAAAATGACTTAATCATTTAATTCCAATTTAACAATTTATTACTGATTATTGATTATTGATTATTGATTATTGATTATTGATTATTGATTATTGATTATTCAATGATTTTTATTAAGGAGATTATCATTCTAGAAAGGAGGGAAAAATGCAAGAAATACGAACAAAAAAGGTAAAAAAAATGAATAATGCATCACAGATATAAAATTAACTGATAATTTTTTAATTTTCTTAATTTAAATTTGGTTAGAAGTAAAAATAGTAAACAAGGTAAAAATACACTCGCTTAATAATCAGATAAACATGATATTTTAGTTATCACTTTTTTGTAGAACGAACTGTCTCACCTCAATAGCCGTGTTGAAATTCGCCCAACCGTTACATTATTGGCAGCAGTGTGTAACGTCCCGATTCAATACAACCATATCTATCATTTATTATGGCAATATTGTTTGATTCTATCTGTTATTAATCATCATGATACATTTTGTGAGAGTAAGCCTATATTTCTCGAGCTAATTTTCTTTAATGGTTTTTAAGTTGTAGCGCGTAATCTCCACCTTTTTTATCAACAGCTGAAGCTAGTTTATTCAACCAATGCATAGCTACACATTGGGGTTTTTAAAGCCTTATACGCTAGATTTAAAACCGATAAAAAAGAAATGAGCACATGTTAAACCTATTAGAAAAGCTAGTACGATGTAAACAAGCAGTAAATGAATAACAATGGGGTGTTTTATTCTTAGGTTAAGATGAAGAACTCTAACCGGTTCCCCCTAGTACGCCTTGGGTACCCCTCAAAAACAACGGCACGCCTATAGCACCCCTCACATCGTCAAAACCCAGTAATAGCTTAAAAGTCAGTCCAATCAAGCATTGGGGCAATGGAAAAGCGATTTGTGGGGTAAACGCCTGTTATTACTGGGCTTATCATTGTTTTAACTCACTTTTATATTAACTAATATCACATTGAATTGCCTTGAATTATGGCTAATTTCGTTCTATGGTACGCCTCAATGGAGTAGGACAAATGGCATCATTTTCAATACAAACACGCACATTAGCAAATGGCGAAGCACGTTTTAAAGTAAGCGTGGTTGTTAAAAAGAACGGGGTCATAGTACACTGAGAAGCCCGTACTTTCAAAAAGAAAGAGTTAGCAAGGACTTGGGGGAAAAATAAAACTCAAGACCTTGAAGAGTTTGGTATTAGCAAACAGAAAACATGCTCTATTGGAGAGCTGCTTGATTTATTTATAAATGATCGCAACCTATGGGACAACACCGGGCGTACCAAACAATACGTAATAAAAATGCTTCGTGACTGTGATATATCCAAAGTTCAAAGTGAACAATTAAAAAGCAGTGATCTTATTGAACATTGTAAAAATCGCAAAGAAGGAGGTACAAAACCACAAACCATTTATCATGATATTGCTTATTTACGCTCTGTAATGAAAAAAGCTCTTCCTGTTTTTAACATAAAAGCCAACGTTGAAATATTTGAAGAAGCTGTTCCTGTACTTCTTGATATGAAACTAGTCGGTAAGAGCGATAAACGCACCAGGCGCCCCACCGAAAACGAGATTGATCGCTTAAAAGAAGGATTATTAAAACGTCAAAACTTCGGATCTAACGGAAAAATCCGTATCCCCTTTGTTGATATTCTTGAATTCAGCATTTTATACCAGTTCCGTTAATTAAGTTTCCAGATTAACCCAGTCTCTGTAACACAGTGATATGACTTCACTTGTATCTTCGCAGAAGCAATTCCAAGCCCTACAACACTGCTCAACAATATCGTTATAATTATCAAAGCATCGATTGGCTAACTCATTTTGTCGTAACCAACGCCATACTTGTTCTATTGGATTTAGTTCTGGAGAATAAGGTGGAATATGTATAATTGTTAGGTTATCAAACTCCTCAGCTAAATAGGCTTGATGCCAACTTGCTTGATCCATAATAACGACTGAGTATTTACCTTGAGGCGTTGCTTTTGATATGAGGGCTAGATGCTCTCTCATCCCTTCACTATTACTAAAGGGCAATACAAGCGCTTCCGTTTGCCCTGTGTTCACACATACGGCACCAAATAAATAAGCATATTCAAATTGCTGTTGTTGAACTGCTCTAGGTCTTGTTCCTTTTTCTGCCCATATTCTAGTCGTCGTATTTCGTTGGCCAAATCGTGCTTCATCTTGAAACCAAATAAGGACATTATTTAAATGAATATGACCGGGGATCCTAAGGATCGTTTCTATTTTGAATTTTTTTAAAAGATTTTTGGGCTTCAATTGATTGTTTGGGGTGCTTTGAACGTGTGGTTATCCAGCTAAGTTTTAGCTTATGTAGGATCTGGTAAACATTCGTTTTTTGATAGCTAATACCAAAGGAGGTTTTTATATATTTCTGTACGTCTTTACCTTGCAGGCGGCCGCCTTCTGGCTTGATGGCATTATCTACAACATATTCTTTTATTTGTGCTAATTGCTCAGGTGTTAATTTTGAAGGCCTGCCACTGCGGGACTTTACTTTTAATCCATCCAATCCCAAATCAAGATAAGATTTTATCCAAATATTGACACTTCTCCGACTAACTTTCAAAAAAGATGCAATTTCGGTTCGGCTTTTACCGTCAATAAAGTGAGAAACAGCAAGTAGTTTTAATCGCTGCCTAGCGTTAGATGTAGCATTAATTAGCCCAGAAAAATCGTGATCCATATAAACTCCTTTGATAGTGCTGTAATTAGATCACATATTTAACGGAATTGGTATAAGCCTCTATTTAGACAGTTCAAACTATTTATTTTTATTAATTTTAATAACTAACAAAACCATAATAAAATAAATATTTTATTATGCAAACAGAGAACTAAGAATCGAATTTCACACTAGCTAAAAATTCTTTTACTTGTTCTAAACTAAACTCACCAATAAACTGGTAAACATAATCAGCTTCAGGAACAATAATATATACGGTGTCAGTATTTTTATTCTCACCAACAATGGCGAAAGCGTATATTCCAGAACCTTCAAATCCATATATTTGGTTATTAGCATCAATATAAAATGCCCTTAAAATTGAATCTAGCTCTTTAATTGAAGTATCTTTTTTATGTAAAAGTTTAAAAAAATCTAAAACATTTGTTTTATATTTTAGATGAAGATTCCCTATCGACTTAGCTGCATTTATTTTTCCTAGAGAAAGGATATTTTCATTACGATCCGTTAATACTAAAGTAGGTATCTCCCCTCCCAAGAAATGTATTGTTTTAACAGTTTGAGGGTTGGTACAAAAATTCAAATCACTTAAAACTAAATTTAAATCTTTTGTAGAACAACTATAATCAGGCCAAGCTATAAAATTACTCGCTGATGCACATGAACAGATAGAGAATAAAAAAATTATTAATATCCTCATTATTAAAGTCCCAATCCAGCGATTTCTAATAATCTTGTATATTGCCATACCCGAGATTTAATACATGTAAAAGATTCTTTTTTGCTAAGATTTTTCAATACACCTACACTTAAACTAGTTGCCATCCAAGCGATTGAAATAGGACCTCCAGATGTATTTGGAACCCACTTAAAACGAGTAGAACAAGAACTTATTTCAGTCAATAATTCATTAAATAATTTAACTACTTTTAAATTAATTTCTCCTGTAAAAGTTTTATCAATTTCTGCGCTTGCATATAAAGTGTTAATGGCATCTCTAATCTTTTTCTTATCATTCTTAAATTTCCTTATAAAATCAACACTCACAATATATTTTTTTATGATAAATATGTTACTGTAATTTAGGTTGTTTTCCAAGATTAAATGGCTAAATAAGTTTATTTTCTTTTTTACTGGATATTAATAATAGAGCTTTGTAAGCTGCTATGATTAAAAGAACAATGACCGCTTTGGTGGCTTTTGAGACAGTCATATTTTTACTAAAACCTGTAAACTCAAATTGAATTTCAGCTACTACACTCAGGGGAATTAATGATTTCCCTAACTCGCGATGTGCCCCATAGCGAGATAGCAAAGTAACTTATTAATGTCCGCAATAGGGTCAAAGCGGTCATTGAGATTTTGCGAATCATACGTTATTAACTCAAGACGATTTTGGTCCCTTTGCAACTTACCCCCCACTCCAGTTAACACCACAAAAAATAATATAGAAAATAGGAACTTTTAGCCGTTTGGCGTTGGAAATTAACTAAAATGAGAATAGTATAATTACCACTAAATATTAACAATATTGTGATTACTTTTATATTGTGGTTTTAAGGCAGATATCAATTAATTAATTCTCTACTTTGAGTGCTTTGCACTTATTTGATAATGAAACTGTTATTTGTACGATAAAAAATGGCTCTTTACCATAATAGTCATTTTGTGCACTTTACTTGTACGAACAGGTCTTATAATGCTCTGCTAGTTTGTTGTATATATGTTGTTTAAATATAATATTTAATTGATTTTAATCGTTATGTTCTTGTGCAACACCTAAGATGACACCAGAACCACCACCACGGTAAAAGCAGGTGGAGATTCTTATCAAATCATGACTTCAGGAAATGATGTGGCATCTGGTATGAAGATAACCACGACAAATATTGGTATTTATAAATGTAATAAATAATTGGTGATATCCGTATTTATCGAGGAAAGGCGGCATTATTATGTCTAATAAGCTGATATGTTTTCTTTCTTATCTTCGAGGTTAAAATGAAAATACCTAAAATGTTAGGCATTAATCATAAAGGGAAATTATATGGGAATTTTTAGTAATTTTTTCAAAAGAAAATCTTCAAATAGTTATTCTCAGAATGAGATTGATATAGTTACATCTAGTGCACAAAGATTAGTTGAAATTATTAATCAATCTTTAACTTTAGCTAATGAGTCGAATAATCCCGAAACGAAAATATCTCGGCTTAATGTTGCTAAAAATAAATTAACTGAAATAAAAGAGTTATCAGCACAAAATCCTTTTTTAACTTTAACATCTTTAAATGAAGTTGAATTTAGCATAACTAAATTAGAGCTTGAATTTACAATGGCAGGATACGAGGAAGCTGCTAATGGAAATGTAAGAGGAGAGACATTAGAAAAAGATGGCAAAATTAGAGAAGCAATAATTGAATATGAGAAATTAGTCGCTAGAAAAGTAGATACTCCATTTACTTATCGTCGTCTTGCTATTTTGTATAGGAAAGGTAAGAGAGAGCAAGATGAAGTTCGTGTCATTCAAGCCGCGCTTGATAATGTACCAAAACGTAATTCGAAACATTATGATTGGTTTAAAAGCAGGTTAGATAAAATTAACAAGTAAAATTCCTAGTTAATAAACAAAGATTAGTGCATTTTATCAACTTCACAAGTATTAGAAAAACGTTGAGGTATTTATGTCTGATCAAAGTTTAGAAGTATGGAAAAATTGGAAACAAGCGCAACAAAAGTATGATTACTTTCTTATCGGACTAGCTGCTGCTTTATTTGCATATGTGGGGGGGAATTATTCTCCTGAACCATTTTCGATATCACAAAATAGCTTTGAGTTATTGGCATTAATTTCTTTATTCATTTCAATATCCAGTGGGTTGTTTCGATTAGAAAATGACTTGTCGCTACAGGCAACTAAGATAGAACAACTGAATGCAAAAAATATATTGGGTACATTAAATAAAGCTAGTACATTTCTCGGTAAGGTTGTAAATGAAGATACCGGTAGAGAAATGAATAAATCGGAATTAACTGAAAAAAAAGAAATTTTAGAAGTATTTATATCTAAATCAGATAAAGGTCTTAGATTAATATCTAATCGCTGTATGTGGCAGTTCACGATAAGAAATTATAGTTTGTTTTTGGGGTTTTTATTTTTAGTTGTATCTAAACTAATCGGCTTACTTGTTATATCACAAGCTACTTAACCAAGGGAATAAAAATGAAGCTTGAAATGCAGTGTGAAGAACTATCAATTGAACTAAAAGATATTAGCCTTAACTATTCTGGAAAACCAGAACCTGCGGTATTGAAATATTTTGAAGATCAAGGGTATATAGGTACTTGTATTGAAGGTGCAATGATTTTAAATGTCCTTAAAGCGTTAATGCTGACTAAACTAACTCAATACAACACATTTAATGATCGTTCAGATGCTTGTGCTAGATATCTTGAAGCTCAATTTACTATTTTGGAAGACAAAAAATGTGAATTGATAGCATCCATACGAAAAACTAGTAAAAAAGATTTCCTAAATAATTTTAGGGAAATCTCTGCGCACCCATTTATAAAAAGTGAGTATCCAACACTGTCTATAAATGTAGCCGAGGCATTGTATGATGCTATACATATGGATTTTTTTGTGAAAATTGCTGAAAAATTTTCTGAAGAGCCTTATTCATATCGAAATGGCTGGCCGGATTTGACTATTGTTAAAGGAACAGATGTTCAATTCGTAGAAGTAAAAACAAAAGATAAATTACATGAAAGCCAACTCAATACTATTCCAACAATGAGCGCATTAGTACCTTTTCCTTTTAGTGTTGTAAGAGTTGTTAAAGAAAAGCGTATAACTAATAAGGATAAGTAGTGTGAGCAAGTTGTTTAAACACCTAACGGTCCGTTATTGCTCTGCATTTACCATAACACCCGTTATGCGACATTCTCAAAAGACTACCTAATCGGTAGCCTTTTTTACATAAAGACTTAAAAATTACACTGTAACTTTTAAGTGGTAGGAATTAAGCCACTGCTAAATGAAGCCCTATCGCATTGCTTACTTTAAATATTGTGCTCCATTTAGGCTGAGTCTTTCCGTTGAAAGTTTTATATAAACTTTCGCGACTTAACCCTGTCACTTCAGCCACATCAGTAACACCATGACTTTTAACTAAATGCCCCAATGCTGAAACAAAAACATTTGGATCGTCATCTTCTAAGCATTCACGTAAAAAATCATTGATTTCATCTTGAGTATCCATGTAATCAAAAGGATTAAATGGGGTTGTTTGATTTGTCATATTAACCTTCCATTTCTATTAATAATTTATGCGCTTTTTCAATATCTTGTTGTTGGGTGCCTTTATGGCCCCCGTTTAATAAAATAATGATTTTATTGTTACGTACAGTGAAATAGATTCGATAACCTTTGCTAACAAATATCCGCATTTCTTGCACAGGCGTTCCGACACTTTTGATATCTCCAAAGTTGCCATTTTCTGCCCTCATAATTCGCATTAATATAGCTTTCTTTGCTGACCTATCTTTTATTTTGGATAACCATTTGTCAAAAAGTGATGTTTTTTCAATTGAATATTTCATAACTTAAATTGTAGCCTATAGGATACAGCATGTAAAGTTGTTCCATAGCAGCAATTGAAAAGGTATTTATTAGAGAAAGGGAATCATAAGCGGAGCTTTTTTAAACTTTTCATGGGCCGATTATCAAAGCAACTTTTGAGTGAATAATGGATTCTTTAACATAAGCGTCATTTTGCGCACCAAGACTTGCACTAACATTAATTAAGGCGAGCTAAATGGTCGCTTTTTTGTGTCTGGAAGTAAATTTTTAAAACCTACAGTTAAGGCTTATTAAAAGTATTTCCAATGGCAGCTATGAGCTTGAAGCCGCCTGTCAAATTAATATTAATTGAGATTATTATTTCTATTTTTCTAGTTCACTATAGAGGACAAAAGCGAGATAGTATCTTTATAAAGCGGTTATTTAATGCTATTGAGAAATACGTCTGTTTTCATATAGGCGTCAAGGGCTGCAGAAAACTTTTTAATTGCTTTTATCTTACTCGGTTTAGGGTTTCTATTAGAGACTTGATAGCAGGAATACTTCGGAGGCTCTACAGCAAGCTCTGATATTTTAACCGGGTGAATTTTTTCGAATACTCGGGCTATCCAAACAGGCACTACCGCCCATTTTTCTTCCAGATCAAACATGGTGAATAATAACGAAACCGTATCAACACTCGAATGTTCACTTTGATCATTTTCCCACCAGAAATGATGCCAGATCTCATACTCCGGGATATAGGAAAAGAGTATTTCATCTGCTGCTTTTAAATCATGGGGGTGTACTGTTTCGGGGTATTTGGATGATTTTGATGAGATAACTACACCTCTGGACTTAAACAAAGGTTTGGCAATGGCATTTGGATATTTTAGTGAATTAAGGGTGAGCCCTATATCAATATCATGACTTTCAATTAAATCATAGATTGTTTTGCTCCAGTGAGAGCTGACATTAAGAGTAATTGCATTGTTACTATTTATCAGATCCTTATAAAGACTTGAAAAAACACAAGTATTTAAACTATCAATACTTGCCAGCTTTAAATTCATTTTAGATTCCTGAAGAGTCCAAAGCTTCGTTTCATTCCATAGATTTTTCCAACGAGTTGCTATCTCAATAAACTCCTCACCTTTTAGCGTGAGGCTGACAACCTTTTCTCCTCGTGCTCGAATCAATAGCTCACATCCTAACTTTTCCTCCAAAGAGCGGATTCGATGGCTGACAGCTGACTGTGAAACAAAAAGATTCTTAGCCGCAAGAGAAAGATTTTTTGTCTCGGTGATCATCAGGAAAGTTTCAACCTGCTCAATATTCATAGTTCCACCTAAAATAAATAAACATTAAAACATTTAATATATAAGCGCAATTTAATTCATTATTTTAATAATCACAAAGCTGCTAGATTTAGATCCGAACAAAATTTGCACGTAACCGGCAACTTTAAGATTTTGCAGCCACATCGGAGTCGAGCATCTATCCCATTGAAATGTTTGAGGGCGATTTGTAGAACGGATGAAAATCCAAGCTTACATTAATAGTAAAACATACTTATTTTTAAAGGCATTAGATTCAATAAGTTAAAAGGTAAATATTGATGAATTCCAACGTAGAACAAGGTGAGCTTTTTAGCGACTCACTGGTAAAAGAGATCAAAGATAAATTTTATCATGTGGATATCGATCCAATAAAAAATAAAAAAAGAATATTTTTCGATAATTCAGGTGGCGCTTTCAGGCTTAAGGCTGCAAGTAATATATTCAAAAAATTAGATGAATTACCCGATTGCCCAGAGCATGGCAATGAGACCGCTAAATGGCTTATGGATATGCAGAAGGAAGGGTATAAATCAATCGAAACAATGCTCAATATTGACTCTGGAAGTATCGTTACATCCTTTACTGCATCAATGGTTATGTTTGATATGGTTAGAATCGTAATGGAGAACATCCCCGGTGGCAACGTGGTTACCACCATGCTGGAGCATCCATCTGCTTATGACGCAATGGTATTTTATGCTGAAAAAACCGGTAAAGAGCTTCGGATAGCCAAAACAAATCCATTGACGGGTGGTGTGGATGTTGAGGAAGTAACAAAACTAATTGATCAAGATACCTGCTTACTGACATTTATGTATGCTTCAAATGTTTCAGGTGCTCTGCTGGATGAACAAAAAATTGTTGAACAGGCGAGAAAGATCAAGCCGGATCTATATATAGTCGCAGATGCAGTTCAACATGCCCCTCATGGGATTATTGACGTCACTAAAGTCCCCGTTGACGGGCTGAATTTTGCTCCGTATAAATTTTTTGGACCACGTGGTTTTGGTGTGGGTTATGTTTCACAAAGGCTGGCCAAAATTCCCCACAATAAATTAATTGCGAAACCTCATGATTGCTGGCAACTCGGGAGCCCAGCTCCCGGCCATTTTGCAGCCCTTACTGAAATCATTAATTATGTTTGCTGGATAGGTGAGCAGTATAGTTCGTCAGACGACAGAAGAGCGCTTTTTGTCGAGGGGATGAATAGAATCAAGCTCCATGAAAGAGCCCTTATGAACGCGATGTTAGAGGGAACGGAAAATGTACAAGGTCTCAGGCATATAGAGGGCGTTCATGCCTACCTGGACGACAAAGACTTGACTACGAAAGATTTCATCATGGCAATTGGCTTTGACAATCTAGAGTATAAAAAGGCGGTAGAGATGTATGAAGATGCGGGCATTATCACCTTTGAGCGTCTTCTATCAAGCCCCTACTCATCAAGAATGCTTGAATCATTTGGCTTAAAGGGCGCTATCCGCGTCTCTCCAATTCATTGTCATAGTTTGGAAGACATAGAAGAATTTTTGCAGACAACCAAAGAACTTTGTAATAAATCGCATATTTAATATAACCATTAACATTAACATTTCAAGGAGTAGAAAATGAAAATAGACGTACCAAAATAGAACAAAAATAAAGAAAATTGAGTTGGGCTTGTACCATCATATTTAGTGCATCTTGTTGCTGATGGTCATGGGTTGTTTATCGACACCAACGCATCAATGCAATTTAAATTAAGGGCAAAATAATTGCTAATTTACCGTTTTATATCCAACAAAATTATCTCAGTTCCTGTTTATGCTTAACTATTTTATGGCCTCACCTTCAATTATGACGGATGGTGTTTACAAGTCTATCCGATATTAAAGACTAATGTCGCTTTGCTGGGTAGCTTACTGCAGATAGATAAACAGGGATGAAGCGGGAAAATATTGAAAACAAATTAAACAAAGGAATTTATATATGCTTATTAAAAAACTGGCAATCACGACAATCGCAGGTGCAGCCCTTTTGGCAACATCTGCTATGGCTGAAACTAAACACGTTGTAATTGGTACGGGAGGTCAAACTGGTGTTTATTATCAAGTAGGTGGTGCAATTTGTCGCCTGGTAAATAAAGGAACTGAAAAACACCATATCAACTGTACACACACAACAGGTGGTTCGGTTATTAATATTAACGGCCTGCGCTCTGGCGATAGAGATATGGGTGTCGCCCAGTCTGACTGGCAATATCATGCTTATAACGGCACCGCTCCTGAGCAATTCCCTGAGGGTGCATTTAAAGAGTTACGTGCTGTATTTTCAGTTCATGCAGAACCGTTCACTGTGGTTGCTCGCTCTGACTCCGGCATCAAAACATTTAATGACCTAAAAGGTAAAAAAGTAAATGTCGGCAACCCGGGCTCAGGCTCTCGCGCCACCATGGAAGTCGTTATGGATAAAATGGGCTGGACAATGGACAACTTTGCGGTTGCTTCTGAGCTTAAATCATCAGAACAAGCTGCGGCTTTGTGTGATGGTAAGGTAGATGCCATTATCTTTACATCAGGTCACCCGAATGGCTTTACTCAAGAAGCAACGACCACTTGTGATGCGATTATCGTACCGGTAGATAATGCTCAGATACAAGAACTATCAGCTGATAACCCTTATTATGCAATGACCACTATCCCAGGCGGTATGTACAGAGGTACGGATACGGATACCACAACATTTGGGGTGGCTGCAACGTTCGTTAGTTCAACAGCAACAGATGCAGAAACCGTTTACCAAATGGTCAAAGCTGTATTTGGCAACTTCAAGCGTTTCAAAAAGATGCACCCTGCTTTTGCTCATCTAAAAGAGAGCGATATGATCACCAAAAACTTATCAGCTCCACTACATGAAGGCGCAATCCGTTACTACAAAGAACGTGGCTGGATGTAATCAATTAATTAACCGCAAAGCAGAAGTACTCGTTACTTCTGCTTTTTTAGTTTTAAAGCGGATATACCCAAGCTTCTTCAAAGGTGTAGAAGTGGCTTAGGTATAAATACCGATAAGCTGAGATACGTATGATTTATCATCGTCCTCTCAAAGGTAATAATACCAAAGGATCTAAAAAGGTGATCACCCTTGCTGGTTAAAATTATCCCTAACTGTGTTGTGAGTTTTGAAGTGAGAACAACTATCTCCTGCAACTCACGTCTTGTTAGTAACAATTTTTCCTGCGCAATCCCTGATCACTTCATTAATTCCTTTGGTATAACAACGTGTATAAATAGGAAATTTTAGGATGAGTGTAGACACGAGTAATAATACACAACTAAACGATGAGGATCTCCAAGATCTTGTCGCCTCCAATGATACGGGAGGCCGTAATCCAGATAATAAGGCCGTTATAAAACTGATGGCTGGCGTCGCCCTCGCTTGGGCACTATTTCAAATATGGATAGCTTCGCCACTCCCATTTACGTTTGGTTGGGGTGTTTTTGCCAGCGGTGAAGCACGCTCAATTCATTTAGGCTTTGCCATCTTCTTGGCATTCCTTGCTTATCCGGCTTTCAGTAAATCACCACGCCAGAGCATTCCAACCATTGATTGGAGCTTGGCAATCGCCGGCTCTATTTGCGCTCTTTATCCCTTTATCGCGGACTCTTCACTGATTGACAGCATCTTTGGTATGCGCCTGAGCGATCGCCCGAGTGCGCCACACAGTATCGATATTGCATTTTCAATTGCAGGTATGTTGATGCTGTTAGAGGCAACAAGGCGTGCATTAGGTCCACCACTGATGGCAGTTGCAATTATTTTTCTTGGCTACACATTTTTAGGGCCTCATGCACCTGAGATTATTGCCTGGAAAGGATCGTCCTTCGGCGGTGTAATGGATCATCAGTGGTTATTCTCTGAAGGTGTTTTCGGTATCGCTCTGGGAGTATCAACCGATCTTGTATTTCTGTTTGTACTATTTGGTGCACTGCTCGATCGCGCTGGCGCGGGTAACTACTTTATCAAGGTTGCTTTCTCATTGATGGGTCACCTTCGTGGCGGTCCTGCAAAAGCAGCTGTTGTTGCATCGGGTATGACCGGATTAATTTCAGGATCTTCAATCGCTAACGTTGTTACAACGGGTACCTTTACTATCCCGATGATGAAACGCGTTGGCTTTTCTGCAGAGAAAGCGGGTGCGGTTGAGGTGGCTTCATCGGTAAATGGTCAGATCATGCCACCTGTAATGGGCGCGGCAGCCTTTCTGATGGTTGAATATGTCAATATTCCTTATTTTGACGTGGTAAAACATGCCTTCTTACCTGCAATAATTTCTTATATTGCGTTAGTTTACATTGTTCATCTAGAAGCCATTAAACTCAACATGAAAGGCTTAATCCGTGAAGATAACGGCAAAACTGCTAAGGATGTGTTGATTTCATGGGCAATGACATTGCTGCCTATTCTTGCATTGGCAGGTGGAGCCTTCTATCTATCTGACCTTTATCATCTGCTAGCAACGTCTGCTGCCCGACTCTCTGGGGTGCTCGCGGTCATTGCCGCACAATATGGTGTATTAAAACTCGTTAAAGCCAAAGTCAGTGAACAACGCTTAGCGAAAATAATCTCAACAGGTGCAGTTGTATTGGGTAATACCATCATCGGTGCCTTTGGCTTGTTCTTCCTGATCAGTATATTAAAAGAAAATATCGATCCAGATATGATGTTCTGGGCAATTACAGTACTGGTTGCTGTTGCTTATGTACTACTCGTAAAAATAAGTTCAGCTTACCCCGATCTAGTGATAGATGATCCGAACTCTCCTGTTCTCAGCCTCCCGGAAGTCGGACCAACGGTAAAATCCGGTCTGCATTTCCTATTACCAGTTGTAGTCTTGATCTGGTGCTTAATGATCGAGCGAAAATCACCTGGCCTTTCTGCATTTTATGCCACAACGCTAATGATTTTCATTCTTTTAACTCAACGTTACCTGTTTGCTTTTTTCCGCAAAAATGAAACTTCTGGCGCATTTAAGCAAGGTTTTGCTGAGTTGATTGATGGCTTAATCGCAGGAGCCAGAAATATGATCGGTATAGCTATTGCAACAGCGGCGGCCGGCATCATCGTCGGGGCTGTGTCACAAACAGGCGTTGGGCTGAAACTGGCTGCACTGGTCGAATTCCTGTCGATGGGGCATATCATGCTGATGCTACTTTGGACGGGTATTCTCAGTCTAATTCTAGGTATGGGTCTACCGACAACGGCAAACTATATCGTTGTATCATCTCTACTTGCACCGGTTATCGTTAGCTTAGGCCAGCAGAATGGATTGATTGTACCGCTGATTGCGGTGCATATGTTTGTCTTCTATTTTGGTATTATGGCAGATGTAACACCACCAGTAGGATTAGCATCCTTTGCCGCTGCTGCAGTATCAGGCGGTGATCCCATCAAGACAGGTTTTGTTGCCTTTTTCTATTCACTGCGTACCGCACTGCTACCCTTCCTATTCATCTTTAACACCGATCTATTACTGATGGATGTTACCTTTATGCAGGGAATACTTGTCTTTATCATCGCCACCATGGCAATGTTGATATTCACGGCAGGTACCCAAGGTTACTTTATCGTCAAGTCTAAACGATGGGAGTCTTTTGCCCTGCTTGTGATTGCATTTACGCTGTTCCGCCCAGGATTCTGGATGGATTATGTGGTTCCTCCCTATGATGAACGTACTGGAACAGAGTTAGTACGGTCAATGGCTGAAGTTGATCCCGGTACGGAACTGCGTATTTTGGTTCATGGTCAAAATGATGTTGGTGATGCTGTTACATTAACCATGCTAATGGTTGTTGGTGATGGAGAGACAGGTGAAGACCGTCTAATGAACTATGGTTTAGAACTACTTGCTCAAGATGATGGCTCTATTATGGTCGACAGCGTAGGGTTTGCCAGTGAGGCCGAAAAAGTCGGCTTTGATTTTGACCAGATTATTGTCGATGTCGGTGTTCCAGCTGTACGCCCGGCTAAACAGTGGTTCTACATTCCTGCATTATTGCTGTTAGGCTTCATTGTGATAACACAGCGTCGACGTCGCGACGATACTGAAAAAATAGCATCACAATTGCCCCCAAATAACGCAGAAGCAGTTAGCACGTAAACCTTTTGCAATAGCGTTATATAGCCAAATGACTTGGATATGATAGAAACAAATACCTCTGTCGAGGCTTAAAAAACACCTTGGTAGCTCTATTGCAATCAGGGTGTTTTAATTTCTGTGTCTGTATACTTAAATCAGGTCATTATTAAATCTTAAAAAGAAGGCCACAGAGAACACCGAAGCACTTTAATTACTTACCTATCCATCAAGCCGATGTTGTGGTTATTTAATATTGGTCACAATTTTGTAAGCTTCTAAGGCCTTGGGGGCCGAAGTGAGATAGTGTTTTTACAGTAAAATACAGATATTACCGAATGAAAATTAGAGTAATACCTGTTAACAAACATTATGGAATTGGTGATGGTAGCCAGATCGCCTCGGTACGCCTTTGAGCTTTAAACTTAAAAACAAAAAACGGCGGTTCGCCTATGGTACGCCTCAACACTCATAAAACCTTACATATATAAAAAGTCTGTCCAATCAAGCATCGGCGCTATAGAAAAACGGTTAGTAGGGAAGTTTTGCATAAAAGAGTAATCTCAAAAATAATAAATAAATTCATAGGAATACAGGCAATATATTTTTACATTAACTGTATTTCAGCATAGTAATGATATCAGAAAAACGAACGGAAAAAGCAATTATTGAAGTCAATATAAACGTAAATATGACTATTTAATAAAGCCTAGTAGTAATCTTTTATAAACATTAATGGCTCAATGAAAGACGCAAATCGTCAGAGGGAAATGAGTATGATGATTCTGCCTTAGTACCAGATTGAACCGGCCTCTATCCCCCCAATTTAGACAAAGTAACACTGCAAGAATGATGATTGTACCAGAGAAATACACATGAAATGATGGATGAGAGCATCCGCTACAGCACGCTGAAAAACAAATATCCACCAGCCTTTACATACAAACAAGATATTCAACATTATCAGCAACAAAGTAACGGTCAAATTGATTCTTATCTTTAATGTAATCTGCAGTAAACTATTCCCATGCACTTAACAGTTTTTCTAACAACAGACTAAGCTGTTGCTGTTCTCCTGCTGATAATACCGCCATTTTTTTTCTTTCCTGACGATGAAGTTCAGGAATCACCTTATCAATTAAGATCTTACCTTTTTCCGTCAGTTTAACTAACTTACTGCGTTTATCTTCGGGATTATCAATACGCTCTATCAACCCAGCATCCGATACTCGGATAAGCACCTTGGTTAATCCTCCAGAACTAAATAACATAGAATGAGATAACTCAGTAGGCGATAAACAGTATGGAGATTTTTCCCTACGCAAAGTTCCCAATACAGAGAAGTCCGCCTCCTGGAGATTATATTTTTCAATTATCCGAAATAACTCCTGATGTAGATAATCATGAATGCGATGTATTCTTAAAATATCAGGTGTGTAATCTAAATAAAAATCGGCTTCATTTTCAGCTACTTTCTTCAATATATTATTAATTGTTTCTTGTTTTGACATATTTTCATCTCCAATTCCAACACCAAATATACCTTGCTAGAAAGACAAATTCCATATATTATCTTTCCAGAAAGGTAAATAAGAGGTTTAAATGGAAAAACATATAACAAAATCAATAGTAGTCTTGCTTGCTGCTATTTCGGCTATCACTCCCTTTGCAATTGATAGTTATCTTCCCGCGATTCCTGTGATAGCAGGCGATTTACATAAAGACACATCACTCGTTGCTATTACCGTCAGCATCTACATATTGGGTCTGGCTATAGGTCAATTGATAGGTGGACCATTATCGGATCGCTTTGGTCGTAAGCCGGTTACTGTTTTTGGTTTAATGATTTTTGCCGTCGGCAGCTTGCTGCTTGCTGATGTTCAGTCACTGGAAATGTTGTGGATATGGCGTGTATTACAGTCGCTTGGCGGCGGTATTGCAGTGGTCGGGATACCCGCGATTATCCGTGATAATGCAGTTGGCAAAGAGTCGGCAAAATTATTTGGATTGGTTGCATTAATCTCTATGCTTGCTCCCTCCATTGCACCATCGGTTGGTACGCTAATACTCAATGCATTAAACTGGCACTGGATATTTATAATGCTCAGTCTGTTTGCTGTAATAGTGGCAGTCGCTACGGTATTTACTATGCCGAAGGCAACGAAAAACAAGAAAATCACAAAAAGTCAGACATCAACGGGTTATCTCTCTGTTTTCAAGGAGCGCCGCGCGCTTGGTTACCTGTTGGCTCAGGGGTTCGCTTTCGCAGTACTGATGACATTTCTTACCAATGCTCCCTTTGCCTATATCGAACATTTTCACGTAAGTACAGTGCTCTTTTCTGGATTGTTGCTGGGTAATGTTGTCGTAGTTGTTATTGTTAACTGTACTAATAGCCTGCTGCTGCGTAAATATGAGTCTGAAAACCTACTTAAGATTTTCCTCGGAATGCAGTTTATCGGTGGAATGATATTGGTGGGCTCAACGCTTTTTGGAGCAGATAATATCTGGGTTGTGGTATTTGGTTTCACATTGTGTACCGCTTCAATTGCTGGGATTTTACCAAACTCAAGTAGCTGTTTTATGCACTTCTTCGAGAAAAATGCTGGTGTTGCCTCAGCACTGCTTGGCACTGTGCAATATGCGATTGCTGCAGGCGTGAGTGCTTTAGCAGCGATGTTAAGCCATGATTCACTCTGGCCGATAATACTGGCCATAGTCGTTTCGAATCTGATTGCACTTGCAGGCGTGTTTACAGCTTCATCTACTCAGTCAGATAATGATGCTGAGGATCCGACTGCTTTTCAAGAGACAGGATTATCGGCAGAATAAATGTAATAGATATAAAACGGAACGTTAAAAAAGTCCGTTCTTATATCTATACCCATTACCAATCAAAATGCATTTATCAGTCACTCGCTCGGATGCCAAGATAAGGCGTAACATAATGTCAAGGACGGGTCCTTATTGAATGTTACAACGCAGTATTGGTATTTGAGCGAGTGACCCGTAGGACAAAACAATTAATTTAAAAATACAGTTTGCCATTAAGGTTAATTTCAAAAGAACACCGATTCAATTAATGGATGATCATTCATACGCAGAAAAAATGGATAGTAGCAAAATAAATAACGCTGCTAATGTTCATTTTAACCAATATAAATGAGTAGATAATTATCGGATTTGGTTTAATAGATAAACCACAGAAACTACCGGTGTTGCCGATTTGCTTATCCTAAGCTGAGTTTACTTAGAAACCACAATCCACTTCATTAGACTAGGCTCTGCTTTATCACACTGAATTAATTCAAGTGGTCGTTTCACCCACGGTCCCGCCTTTTGAGTATCCGAGGTAACAGCCAAACAGTAGCCCATATCAGATTTAAGTCTAAATGTTTGATCTTCTTTATAAACAAATCCTTGGTGCTGCGCATCACTACACGCTAGTAGCGCTAACTCGCTCTTTCCTTTCGCTAAAAGCCCCTGCATACACAGCCCCTCAAACGCATAAGACTGAATCTTATTGGTTTCGCTATTGTATTCAAATCTCACATCATGCCCCGAATAGTTACGTGGAGAACCTTCCGGCGCCTTAGGTTTACAAGTGTGTGTTTGCATTAATTCTGATTTACCAGGGCCATAGGTGTCAATACAGAATCCATAGCCGTTTGGTTCATCTAGATTATCACTCAACACAATGTAAGGCGGCTCTGTAGGTACGTTTGGCGCTGCGGCCATGAGTAATGAAGGTGAAAGCATTAAACCAGACACGAGGATAAACTTGCTGAGGTTAATTTGTTTCATATCTATTCCCTTTTAATAGTAATGACTATTGATTAAAACGTTCTGTGAATTCTATAATTCGTGCAGCATTAACGCCTCTATCGCTACGACCGATGCGAGAATGAGAACGGATATCAATAATACTACCCAATTTTGTTGATTGAATACGAATAACAATATCGTCTTTAAAATTGAATACTACGGTTGATGCAACGGCCTCTATTATTCCACTTCTCATATCTTGCGAAACAATATCCCAATTCATTGCCTTACTAATATCCAATGCACGCTGAAATGCTTGATTAGGAAATAACGAAGATTCAATCGGTGCAATATCAGGAAATAACCCCTTTTGTCTTGCCGCCGCTTTACTGCCCGGATATTCAATAGAAGTACTTTTTGCTGGTCGCAATGGTATTACGGCATTAAATGATGGAGGATTTGTCGTGTCCGTTGAAATATCATTAATAGGAGGTCCCGGAAGTTGTTTCTCAGGCTGGTTAGTGTAATGACCAACAACAGGGATCAGAACGAAAATTAAAGCTAGACCGCTTTTAATCAATGAGCTGATATTGCCACGTGAAAAATATAAAATAACCATAGTAGCGATTAAAATTGCAATCCCAGTTTGTGCGGCATAAGCGATCGTTGTAAATCCTGTTCGAGTTCCGAGCCAACCTCCTCGCACGCCAAGAATAGAAATAACAACGCTCCCCAGACAGAGGGTACTTATAAATAAAATTATGGTCGATAAAAGTCTTGAATTTTTTAATAGTGACATTAAAACTCCTTGCTAATGATTAGGGTCTGTTTATCTTTTTCGGGGGGTGATAAAAAGGAAAGTGGCTGCTTTCCCTTAGGTTAATTCGAACAAATTATTCTGTCATTAAACCGGCAGAAATATCGATCAAATCTTGCTCTGTTAATATGCCTGCAGAAGATTTAAGTGTCAGTATATTGATAATGTAATCATAGCGTGCATCGGCAAGCTCTTCTTCTGAGTCATATAGACTTTGCATCGCATCTAATACATCCAACGTCGTACGCGTACCGACATTAAAACCTGCTTCTACTGCTTCAAGGGCACTCGTAGCAGAGGTAACACTTTGTTCATAAGCGCTAATTGAACTAATTGAAGCACGCACATTGTTATAACCACTTTTGATTTCCGTTCCAATGCTACGGTATGTTTTAGTTAGCGACTCGCTAGCAATAACGTAGTTATATTGCGCCTGCTTAACTAGTGATGTAATTTGTCCCCCCGAGTAAAGAGGAACACTTAACTCAATACCAATCGTTGCCGTATTTAAATTATCGTCATTATCGCTAGAATTAAATTCACGATAATCGGTACTATCATGATCTAACGCCGCAGTTAACCCTAAGGTTGGCTTATGACCCGCTTGCGCTGACTCAATTTGCATTTTAGCCAGTTCCTTTGCAATGCGTTGGCTATGCAATTCAAGGTTGTATTCAAGTGCCTGATTTTGCCATGATTTAATATCTCCCTCTAATTTCTGCGCAGAGAATGTATCAATATTAAGACGAGCAACGCTTCGAACTTCTGTTCCGGTTAATTCACTCAGCATATAATAGGAGTTAAGCAGGTCATTTTCAGCACTGATCACATCGGCAGCAGTACTATCATATTCAGCTTGTGCTTCATGAACATCGGTAATAGCAATTAACCCAACGTCAAAGCGCTTTTGGGTCTGCTTTAGTTGACGCTCCACAGCACGTTCATTTGCCTGCACAGATTTAACCGCTTCATCTGCACGTAATACATCAAAATAAGCCGTCGCCGTTCTTAATAATAAGTCCTGTGCATCATAATCATAATCGACCGCATATTGCGTGGCCTGTTTTTCAGCTATATCCAGAGCCTGCCAGGCTGAACTGTCATAAAGAGACTGAGTTAGAGAAAGTGTCGCACCATAATTTGAATTGCTATAATCGTTATTTAAATCATTGTAAGCAGCATCTGCTGAAAAAGTGATTTGAGGCAGTAAAGCTGCATTTGTTTCAGACACCATTTCTGCGTAGAGATCGTACTGTGCTTTACTACTAAGAATTGTTGGATCCTTGAGTTTAGCAGCTTGATAAACTTGCAGTAGAGTATCAGCATGAACTGTATAGCTGAACCCCGCTAGTGCGATTAATGACGCAAGATAAATTCGTTTTAAGGGCATGATTAAAATCCTGTAAAGTAATAGTAAATAGCCCCACTGCCAAGCAGGAGGGCCATTTGTAAGACGGTAAATATTGAGCGTTAATGCGGATCTGGCAAATCGATGGAATTATCCATAACAGTGTCTATCTCTTTTGCTTCAGAATTAAATAACTTATAGATTAAGACAAAGAACAGCGGTGCAAAATAGACGACTAACAGGGTTGCTAAAATCATTCCCCCCATCACCGAGGTACCGATTGCATTTCGCGCATTAGCCCCGGCACCAGTACTGATAACTAAAGGCATGACACCTAAGATAAAGGCAAGAGAGGTCATAATAATCGGACGTAAACGCAGCTCACACGCTTGTACAGTCGCATCAAGCAAACCAACGCCTTTTTCCATTAGCTCTTTAGCGAATTCAACAATCAATATTGCATTTTTAGATGCCAGACCTATCGTTGTTAACAGGCCAACTTGGAAATACACATCATTCTCCAGACCGCGAAGCATAGTAGCTGCAAGTGCACCTAATACACCTAAGGGAACGACTAGAATAATCGCAATTGGTATGGTCCAACTTTCATATAATGCGGCAAGACATAGAAAGACCATCAACAATGATATGGCATATAATATGGGCGCCTGATCACCAGATTCTATCTCTTGGTATGACATCCCCGTCCAGCTTACTTGCACCCCTGACGGTAATTCACTAACGATACGCTCTACTTCATCCATTGCATCACCAGAGCTATAACCATTAGCAGCTTCACCTAAGATCTCGACGGCAGCATTACCATTGAAACGTTTTAGCTGTGGAGAGCCCTGCCCCCAATGAGATGAGCTAAATGCTGAGAGTGGTACCATTTCACCATTATCATTACGCACATACCATAAATTGATATCCTCCGGTGTCATTCTGTAAGGAGCATCAGCTTGCATATAGACTTTTTTCGAGCGCCCATTATCAATAAAGTCATTAACATAAGCGGAGCCCCAGGCAATTGATAATGTGTCATTAATATCATCGATATCAACACCAAACGCTTTCGCTTTTTCATAATCAAGATCCAGATAAAACTGCGCATTATCTTCCAAGCCACTAGGTCTCACCATAGTTAAAATAGGGCTTTTTGCTGCTTTTCCCAGAAACTGATTACGGATATCAATCAGTTTATCGTGACCGAGACCACCAACATCTTCTAGATAAAAGTCAAAACCGGTCGCATTACCTAGTTCACGAATTGCCGGAGAGTTAAAAGCAAAAATAGACGCTTTTTTATAATTGGAAAAATACCCCATGCTGCGCCCGATAATAGAATCGACATCTGTACCAGGTGCTGTTCGCTCTGACCAATCTTTCAAACTGACAAATGCCAAGCCAGCATTTTGTCCCGTACCTGAAAAGTTAAATCCAGCAACGGTAAATGCAGAGTTGACGGTATCTTTCTCATTGTTATCAAAATAAGCCTGGATATCAGCCATCACTTCAGCTGTATCAGCTAGTGTTGAGCCATTAGGTAGTGAAGCCTGGACCATAAAACCACCCGAATCTTCATCGGGTAAAAATGAACTCGGTAAGTTTGAGTACATCCAATACCCTCCACCAAGTAGCAACAAGTAAACTAAAATAAAGCGAATCGGACGGATCATTACCTTTTTAACGGAACCGCTATACCCTGATAGGGTTCTATCAAACAGGGTGTTAAAGTAACTAAAGATGCCGATATTTGACTCTTTGTCCACGGGTTTGAGAAGGGTCGCACAAAGTACCGGTGTTAAAATAAGCGCAACTAATACAGATAACACCATGGCAGAAACAATAGTCAGTGAAAACTGTTGGTAAATCACACCGGTTGAGCCTGACATAAATGCCATGGGAATAAATACCACAGCTAACACAGTCGTCATACCAATCAAAGCACCGCTAATTTGTCCCATCGACTTTTTAGTGGCTTCCAATGGCGATAGTTTTTCCTCATGCATAATACGTTCGACGTTTTCTACCACAACAATCGCATCATCAACTAGCAGACCTATCGCTAGCACCAGGCCAAACATAGTCAATGTGTTAATGCTAAATCCAAGCACATGCATAATGGCAAAAGTACCGAGTAATACAACAGGTACAGCAATTGTAGGGATAAGTGTCGCGCGGAAATTTTGTAGAAATAACAACATAACTAAAAATACCAACACAATCGCTTCAAATAATGTGTGTACCACTTCTGTAATCGATAAACGAATAAAAGGGTTATTATCCACCGCTTTGGTTAGCGCGAGCCCTTCCGGAAAATTCTTTTGCAGCTCTGCTAGTTTGGCATCAACGGCTTCCTGCGTATCTAAGGAGTTAGCACCAGAAGCAAGTGTAATAGCGATACCGGATGTACCTTGACTATTAAATAGCGGCGCCATACTGAAGGATTCACTGCCCAATTCCACCTTGGCGACATCCTGCAGACGTACCTGTGAACCATCATTATTTACTTTGATAAGAATATTTTTAAACTCATCAACGGTCGTTAACAGACTTTGTGCAGTCATAGTGGCATTAATTTGCTGCGTTTTGGTGGATGGCGCACCGCCCAACTGCCCCACAGTAACCTGGGTATTTTGCGCTGAAACAGCACTGTAAACATCGCTTGGAGTCAGGCTATTGCTGTTTAATTTAGCTGGTTCTAGCCAGATCCGCATTGCATAGGACGGCCCAAAAATAGAGACACTCCCCACCCCATTCACACGACTGATAATATCCTTTAAATTAGAATTCGCGTAGTCCTGAATATCCGCTGAACTCATTGAATTATCAGGGGAGTAGATGGCAGTTACTGACATAAAACCAGATGTGCTTTTCTTCACTGACGTTCCCTGGTCCTGCACGGCAGAGGGTAAGCTACTAGTGACAGTCTGGAGATTATTTGACACTTGTACCTGAGCGATATCGGGATCCGTTTCAGCACTGAAGGTCAATGTAATATCAGCACTACCAGAAGAATCACTAGTAGAAGACATATACAGAAGGTTATCAAGACCGGTCATACTTTGCTCAATAACCTGAGTCACACTGTCCTCAACTGTTTTCGCCGATGCCCCTGGATAAGAAGCACTAATAGAAATGGAAGGAGGTGCAACCGTCGGGTATTGCGCGATGGGTAAATTTAGTATTGATGCAATGCCAGATAGCATGATCACAATCGCAATCACCCAGGCAAAAATAGGTCTATGAATAAAAAAATTCGACATTAGGCTATTCCTATATATGTTGGTTACTAGTGAGTCGATACAGGGTCAGATGCAATATCAGTTTGTGCTTTAGTAACACCATTTTCGCTGTCTACTATTACTTCCTGATCTTGTCTTACTGATGAGAAGTTACTAATAACTACCTTATCGCCAACATTAAGTCCTTCTTTCACTATCCAACCATCATCAACCTCATTGCCTAACTGCAGCATTTTTTTCTCAGTCATATTCTTATCATTAACAATATAAACATAGGGCTCGCCGGATTGAGTCCTTATTATTGTCGCTTGTGGCAGTACAATATAATTTTGCTCCTGAGGCGATGAGATCAAGGCACGGACAAACATGCCTGGCAATAACGAATTGTCTGCATTAGGAATCAAAGCACGCAGAGTAACACTGCCAGTTGTGTCATTTACCTGTGCATCAGCAAATTCAAGATGTCCTGTTTGCTCATATTCACTACCGTCTTCAAGTATGATTTTTACCGGAATAATCGGTTTCTTTTGACCTTTTTTGAACAAGTCCTGAAACTCTTTACGTTCTGTATACAAAGAAACCGAAGATTGGGTCATATCAACATAAACCTGATCCGATTGGATAATTTCAGCTAAGTAAGAGGATTGCTCCGCTGTGACTAACGCTCCTTCAGAAACTTGAGAAAGGCCAATTATGCCGGAAATAGGTGCTTTAATTTGTGTATAAGACAATTGTATATTGGCTGTGTCGAGCTCTGCTTGATAAACAGCAACCGATGCGAGTGCCTGCTGATTAGTCGAATAGGCATCATCATAGTCTTGCTGACTAGTGAGCTTTTGCTTTAACAGTTCACTGTAACGATCAAAGCTCTTTTGAGCAGCTTGTTGATCCGCAATCGCTTTGTTCAACTGCGCTTTACTACTGTTTACCGATGCCTGGTAAGTGGTCGGATCGATTTGATAAAGCACATCTCCCGCATTAACATACTCCCCTTCCTTAAATAGTCTTTTTTTGATAATTCCCCCCACTTGAGGACGAACTTCTGCTTCATTAAAAGCAGATATACGTCCCGGCAGTTCAGTAGTGAGCCTGATCATAGAGGTGGCCACCGTTTGAGTGTCGACATGAATTGGCCCCACTTCTCTCGGAGCGTGACCAGCCTGTTCTCCACAGCCGGTTAGTAAAAAAGTAAACACAAAAAATAGAATGTGCTTCGGTGAATTAATTGTAAACATGGATAGAATCCTTTAATAAAAGCGTTGTTAGACGCTATTAGTCTTTGGTTAATATAAAATGTATTGCAGTAAAGATACTGACTCGTCATTTAATCATTGCTCACCACAAGTAATGAATTGTCATTCAGCGAGTCGCTCATTATAATCAACCAAATTCAGCATAAAAATAGAGGTATTCGGGATGGATAGAACCATATATGGGATGATTGACGATCTTTATCTGTTATGTATTGTTGTAGATAAGACATCGATTGCAGCAGCATCATCTTACTTAGAGATCCCAACATCGACTATCTCCAGACGAATTTCATCTCTAGAGCAAAGATTAAATGCAAAACTATTCACTAAAAAAGGCAGGAGTATTGCTGCTACCGCATTTGGGTTGGAGCTTTTCCAGAGCTACCAAGCTCTTTTTAAGCATCTAAATGATGATTTTTTGGATAAAAAAGACCACCATGGCGAAGTAGCAGGTAAGCTAAAGTTGGTTGTCCCAACATTGTTTTATCAGCAAATCATCAGATCCGCTTTATTAAAGTTTCTTCATAGATATCCTCGCGTTGAACTTGATTTGCTTCTATCTGGTGAACAGAGTCAACCTGAATTAGATACCGATATCATCATTACATTTAAGCAGAGTCTCGATGAAAATATGATAGCCAGACCATTATTTGAAAACTCAGCGGGCATTTATATAAGCGCGGCTCTCTTCAATGAGGGTAAGGCACCACAGAGTTTTCAAGAACTACGAGATAGTAAATGGATTGGTCCTGCGAACGAGAAGATTCAATTTATTCACAACAATAAAAAGACAGAAGAATTTAACCGAGTAAACAGAATTACAGTCAATGGTATTGAGACTGCGATTGAATTAGTGGAAGCAGGCATTGGTATCGCGTCACTGCCCATAAATTTGGTGAAAAACAATAAAAAATTAGTTCGTATCCTCCCTGAATATAAGCAACCTAAGCACATGGCGTATTTAATTTACAAAGAACGTAAATACCAAACCAAGGCTACTCAGATCCTGATTAACATGTTACTTGATGAAGTTGCACAGTTGAACGCCAATTAAAATAAGCTGGATATGAACATAATTTCCTGCTTATTCAGGGGGGAATATCGAGATTAAAGACCAGAAACAACCTTAATAACGGATGCAAAAAATCTAATAATGCTCCTCCGGATGTATTTCATATAATTACTTCAGCAAAAATCTAACAAACAGCAAACCGAATAAGGTAGTGTTTAACAATAAAGCACAGTGGTGATGGTAACGAGTTCGCCTCGGTATGCCTTTTAGCTTTAAACTTGAAAAATTGATGATTACCAAATTCCACCAGCCGGTTTATTTCAATAACCAAAATACAATCATATGAGTTATACCCAACCAATTAAATATGGAAAAGTCTTAGTTCTGTTTCATCGCTCACAATATCCATCAAATAAACTTAATTTGCTTCACATGGTAACGCTATTTCAGTTTGTTACCGCTTTCTCTTTATGACACCATTAACAACAATCACTTTACTCAAAGTGCTTTCCCGCTAAATATTACGTTTTTTGTGTCTGGAGAGTTGACTGTTTATTAGGATAAATTAAATGCTTAAACAATTTGAAAATCAGTTTTTTAGTTATGTAAAATCAGTAATGAATCATGACCAAGCTCATAATATCAATCATATTCTACGTGTAGTCAAAACAGCTAAAGCATTGTGCCATGATGAAAATGGTAAACTAGAAGTGGTGTTACCTGCAGCTTATTTACATGATTGCTTTTCCTTTCCTAAAAACCATCCGAGTAGATCTCAAAGTTCGTCTATCGCTGCAGAAAAAGCGACTCAATTTCTTCACTCAATTAGTTATCCTAATGAATACTTTATCGAAATAAACCATGCAATTGTTGCCCATAGTTTCAGTGCGAATATTCCCCCTACCACCTTAGAAGCCCAGATAGTACAAGATGCTGATAGATTAGATGCATTAGGGGCAATTGGGATAGCCCGATGTTTACAGGTGGGAACAAATTTAGGGATTGAGCTTTACAACAGTGAAGATCCTTTTTGTCATGCTCGAACGCCGGATGATAGCTGTTATAGCATTGATCACTTCTATACTAAGCTATTCAAACTTGTTGAGACGATGAATACTGACTCTGCGAAAATTGAAGCAAAGAAAAGGGTAACATTTATGAAAGAATACTTACGTCAATTGGAGACTGAAATATCAATAGCGACTTCAGTATAAAACAAACAAATCTAGCTTCCCCTTGCATATAAAAAACGCAAGGGAAAGCTAGGGGCTGGGGCTATTTTTTACTCTGATTGCGTTGCAAATGTTAATTATAGATGGCTATTACTTAAATTTTCCGTCTTGCCAGAGTAAAAAATAGCCTCCAGCAGAAACGGCGACGAAAGATAAACAGCCCCTAACAATCCGAATCTTATATTTGCTTAGTCACTTCGGGTGAAGCCTTTGGTTTATCAACTTCCGTTAACAAACCTTTCAATAAGCTAACACAACCAAGAAGTAGAATAACGGTAAAAGGTAATGCAGCAATAATAGTGATTGATTGTAATGCTTGAATAGATTGTGTCCCACCAATCCACAACATCACCATCGCAATCAAACCAGAAATAATAGCCCAAACTACTTTTTGTTTCAGCGGCACTTCTAATTTTCCTCCCGCTGTCATGCTATCGATAACAATCGAGCCTGAGTCCAGTGTCGTTACAAAGAAAATAATAATCAATGCAACTGCAATAACAGAGAGAATATTACCAATCGGATAAGCATCTAGCATATAGAAAAGGCTTAGGGATACGTCAGTAATGCCTTGTTCAGCCCCTAACAATCCGACCTTATCAATGATTTGCTCAATTGCAACGCCACCAAAAACAGACATCCAAGCCGTAGTTACTAGGGTAGGAATGATCAAAACACAAATAAGAAATTCGCGAACCGTTCGACCTTTAGAAATACGTGCAACAAACATCCCAAAGAAAGGTGCATATGCAACCCACCATGCCCAGTAAAACACCGTCCAACCATGAAGCCAAGTCGTGTCTTCACGCCCACTTGCTTGACTTAAGGGGATAATATTTTTTACGTAACCAATAACGGCAGTTGCCAAAGAATCAAGTACTGTAGTGAAATTCAGCACTGCAATTAAGCCAAGGAATATAAATGCAATAATCATATTCAAATTACTTAATAGCTTAACGCCGCCATCCATTCCACGAGTAACCGATAAAATGGCAAGCCCCATAATCAATACAATAATAGCTTGCTGAAGGTAAAGACTATTATCAAAACCAAAAACATGGCTGATACCACTCGCCGCCTGCGATCCTCCCAAGCCAAGTGAAGTTGCCAAACCAAATAGGGTAACCAACACCGTTAATACATCAATAACATCGCCTATTCTTCCCCATACTCTATCGCCCAAAAGAGGATAAAAGACTGAACGCATCGATAACGGCAAGCCCTTGTTATATACAAAATAAGCTAAACAGAGCGCAGTCATACCGTAAATTGCCCAGGCATGTAATCCCCAGTGAAAAACCGTCGCCCCCAATGCAAGTTCACGCCCAGCGGGTGTAAAAGGAGCGGCATTAAGTGGTGTGCCATACCAATCGGTAAAGAACGCAGTTGGCTCTGCAACGCCCCAGAAAATTAACCCAATGCCCATACCTGCCGCAAATAACATAGCAATCCATGACATGGTTGAATATTCGGTCTTCGCATTGTCACCCCCTAATCGGATTTTACCCAATGGTGAAAAAACTAATGCAACGGCAAAAAGTAATAAGATATTAGCTCCCCACATAAACAGGAAGTCAAAATTTGAAAGAACGGCGCCTTTTATTGAGTCAATAGCTCCCTTCGCAACGCCGGGATCTAGCATTAACAAGGTGACAATAAAAAGGATAGATAAACCAGCTGACGCTGTAAAAACGGTGTTGTGGACGTCGAAGCCCCATTTATTGATATTGTCCTGACCGACCTGATAATCGGTAGAATCGATACTGTATTTTTTAGATTTAAATTTCATAAATTATGATATTTACATATTCGAATTAACGAATAGAAAGACCAGCTCCATATTAAATTAATATTTGATTAGCTAGTTATTACCATAAAAAAATGGTAAAAAAATCAGCCCATTACGATGATTTTAAACTTTACGCTTAATATCAGGCGGGCTATTCTACCACAAAAACCACTTACGACTGAATAAGCCATAATAGATTGATTTTTATGGATAACATCGCTATATCCCTACTTCCATTTTAGACTGCATTTATTATTCCCCCAGTAGAGCTAAAAAAGTATAAACCATGCTTTTAACTTAACTTTTTCAAAACATGCCCCTAAATATGGATAATAAAAAAGTAAATTGGCACTTAGCGATGAACACAAAAACCTGACACAATACATAAAATCATTATAACGATGTGTATCCGATGGATTCTTTTATCGACATCCAATACGCCACTCATCACCAATGCAAAGAGAAACATAATGGCAGCCATTACTGATTTAAATATTTTATTAAACTCCATGTCACCGGAGCTTGTCGAAGGCGAGTATGTATTCTGTACCGTTAACGATGCACTCACTCATTACTCCCATCTTGAGCCGCTCGCTACATTTAGGGAAAAAGAAGGGCTAACCTTAGTACTCGATAAACAACAAGCGATTGAAAATGAATTACAATTCGATGGCGTATTTAGTCTTATCACATTAACGGTTCACTCGAGTCTTGAAGCCGTGGGATTAACTGCCGCTTTTGCAACCAAGCTTGCCTCATATGATATCAGTGCAAATGTTATCGCTGGTTATTATCATGATCATGTGTTTGTACAAAAGGAAAAATCTGCTATGGCCATGAGCGCATTAACAGAATTTGCTTTGTAGTTTGGTAGAGTTATCTTTGAAGAATAACACTTACCCTTCACTCATAAACAGATATTCGCTATGGGAAAGTCAATGAAATTTCAATATATTAACGATAACGAGGTATCCGAATCGCTAGATACAGCACTCCGTCAACTACTTAGCACCTGCTTTGTAAAAAATCAGGATGCACAAATATTCAGTAAACAGCGGTATTACAATGAGATGCCTCAACATCGATACCTGCTTTGGCAGCATGCTCAATTAGTTGCTCATATCGCAGTACATGAAAAAGAAGTCATCATTAACAACAATCCAATCTCCATTTGCGGCATCGCTGAAGTTTGTGTTCATCCTGAATACAGAAATCAAGGATTCGTAAAACATCTACTAGAAAAAATTCATTTAGACAGAATTAAACAAGGTGATGGCTTTTCGGTGCTGTTTGGCGATGAAGAAGTCTATGGTTCGAGTGGTTATCGATACGTCAATAACTTGAAAACACTTAACCCAAGTTTAGAGTGGACAGTGACAGAACACACGATGGTGCTTTCTCTAAATAAAGACTGGCCGACAGGTGAAGTGAAGTTGTCAGGTATTCCTGTTTTAATGCTAAATAATACCAATTGTATTAAATATTTGATCTAAATTTTGCGCTGGAAAAGTGCTTTAGTTTGAGGCGAAAGTTGATGTTAATGGTTGTTCCCCTTACGAAACTTTCAACAAAGAAATAAACTATTTTAACCAGCAAAATAGGTCAGCTAATTATTACGATTGGTATAATAATAATCAAAATGCCATGGCTTTCTGAAATAATTTAATCTTAGTGCTAAATAATACTAATACATTACTATCTTATCGGATCAAGCAAAAACAAAGGGGCAATTATGTAATAGCTAAAAATTCATCCCCCTACAACTTAATCTTCTTGAATACTTTTCATAATATATAACGCAGTCATTAAGTCTAAATGAGCTCCACCACCATTCTTAAACAATGTAATTTCTTGTTCTGTTTGACGTCCTTGCTCACCATTACATAACTGATAAAAATCAGCCACGATAACATCTTCACTAATAACCTTCTCTTTGATGGGAATAGCAAGTTCACCAATATCATGGATAGCCGTTTCTCTAGCGTCAACAAAAATACGCGAGGTTAACAAAAGCGAATCATCCGCTTCACGCATATCAGGACGATAGGCACCAATTAAATCAACATGTGTTCCCGCTTTAATCCACTCGCCTCGGATAAAAGGTTCTGTCGCCATAGTAGAAGACGATACAATATCGGCATTACTTAATGCTTCGGGTAAATCTTTAATCGCAACAGCATCTTTTTCTGCAGCTAACTGCTGTGCTTTCTCAAAGGTACGATTCCATATTTGTACTTTTTCTAATTTCGGAAAAACAGCGCGAAAGGCATCAATCACTGACGAAGCAACATTACCGGCACCGATAATAGTTAACACTTTACTATCGGGCCGAGCTAACAAACTTGCTGCAAATGCAGAATCACCAGCCGTTTTCCATTTTGTCACTAATTTCCCATCAATGATGGCGCTGGGCAAACCAGTCTCATCATCAAATAATGTAAAAATAGCATTCACACTTGGCAAAGCAGTTGGTAAGTTAACATTATTAGGAAAAACAGTAGCCGTTTTAATACCAATCCCTTTCCCTTGGATCCAAGCAGCACGACTTAATAAGGCATTATCGCCATGTTTAAATAAAATATCGTCGATATCAGCACGCTCAACTTGATGCCCTGCTTGAAAAGCGTCACATAGCCCTAACCAAGATAAATGACTTTCAACATCTTCTGCATTGATAAATGGAATCATTAGTACTCACACCTTTTTATTGATTATTAATACGAAAGCCACCTTGGTAAGGTTGTAGAAGGCAAACCAGTTTTTGCCTCTTTTACACATTCTTCCAAGCTCAACAATTTAAATTTCCGCCCAGTCATCCCAGGACCATAATGTGCATATTTAGCTGAATTAGTACAAATAATTCGCGTTGAAACGGGGATAACAGGTTCGCTTATCATGCACCAACACGTGTCAGTAATAATTTTAGCCCCAAAATGTTCAATGATTGATAAGTACCCCGCCGCCTTAGCCTCAGCTAAAACAGATCGCCCCGCCGTGATGTACATATGCATATTTGATGAAATATGACTACCTTCACATAACATCGACAGTTTTTCAAATTCGCTCAGAGAAAAATGTGGATTTCCCAATGAAATCAAATCACTTTTACTTCCATAATCTTTATTTAACTCCGCCCAACTTGGATATAAATCGGCACATGCTAATTCAATTTTTTCTATCGATTGAGGGGAATTTATCGCTTGATTTAATGTGTCGGCATCGGGCGTGACTCCAACAATATGGAACATTGGCGCACTCGAAACCGTTGCAAAAGCGGCGCCAAAAGCTCTCAAATTGTCCATATCCGGATTCAACTGGACAATGCCAGTTAATACTGGAATATGGTTCCCTGCTATTTTTCCGACATGATAGCCAAGCAGCGGATAAAATAAATCATCAACTTCCTGAACTTGATGGATATTAATATGGAGAGTTGCCCTTCGATGCTCATTTAAATGTGCACCAGCTAAGGGGGCACGACCAGTTAATGCAATACATGCATCAAGAAAGTCGGGATATTTCATTGTCTTTGCACCTAACACGCTATTTGCAAAAACCACCGCATTAGACTCAGCCCAGGCAACCTGCTCTCCTTGTTGTGGCGCACTGTCTAACAGATAAGGCGCACAGGTATAGGTTGGTTTCGCTCCCATATTGACATAGGCATCCGCTAACGCACTCGCCGGTTCGCCAAAGGTTGAATCAACACCTTGAGATTGCCAACGACGATAATCAACGGAGATCGCATTTAATGTAGTTGGAACGATGAACTCCCCACCCATTTGCAGTAATTTTTGAGCAAAACTTAACGATGCTTCGCCAGTATAAATACACCCATCAATATGCACCTGACTAACATTAGTTAATGTCGTTGCACCTGATAATCGCGCCATATGTAAAATGATTTTCATCGCAACTTGCGCAGCTAAGCTTTTTTCACCATTAAGTAAACTACGGTCATAATCATTTAACACTATTTGCTGCTCATCTTGCAGTTGCTCATCCTCAATAGCAATTGCAAGTTCGGTTGTTAATACTTCAGCAGAGCATTGAATATGGCCACCAGCAATATTGGCATTTTTTTGCTGAGATAATGTAATAAAATCATCTTCTTCCAACATAAGAAGTGGAATAGAAATATCAAACATCTCCTTAGCGATCCAAACACCTAGGGTAATAATATCGTCAGGACGAGAAATTACTATCGCGGCAGGGCCTTTACCATTAACCATCATTTCAAGTAACACGCCACTGCCAGAGCACGATCCGCGCCCACCAGGCAAGATCAATATTTTATCCTGAAGCAATTGGCCACTTAGGGGGTGATGGCGATCAATCACTTCCCCCGTTGCAGGTTCTACGCCTCCCCAAAAACTTAGTTCAGTCTGACAAGCTAAAATTTTTCCCTTCGCATTGCCGACAACAAAGGGTACTCCAGATAAATTAACAACGGAAGATGTCATCAAGTTGGCCTCTTTTATTCATTAACCCAGCTCAATAGTACGATCATGAGCAGCTAGCATGGCTTTCTCTAATAATGGATCAAAGCCTGAATTGTCTTCTTTTAACACCTCTAAAGCTGCCTGTGTTGTTCCACCCGGTGAGGTCACATTAATACGCAATTGAGCAGGAGTCTCACTGGATGTTGCCATCATTTTACCTGCGCCTAAAATAGTTTGCTTAGCAAGCTGCATCGCAAGTGCTTCTGATAAACCTAACTTTTGCCCTGCCATTGCCATACTCTCCGCTAACTGAAAAATATAAGCAGGCCCTGAACCTGATAATGCGGTGACTGCATTGAGTTGTTTTTCATTTTCCAACTCAACAGCTAAGCCAACTGAGGAAAGTAAAGTTTCCACTAACGGCAAATATGCAGCCGCCGTTTTATTGCCAATATAAGCAACGACACCTTCGCCAACACTAACAGGTGTATTTGGCATGGTTCTCACAATGGGATGATTTTTTGATAGCTTATCTTCAAAAGTTCCGATAGAAATACCTGCAGCAATCGATAAAAAGACTGTTTGATGGAAATCTTCGGCGTACCAATCATCTAAAACATCTTCAATAACATAGGGTTTAGTCGCTAAAATAACCACTGCAGGAGGAGTAGTTGGCATTCGGTTTAGCGTTAAGCCATGTTCAACCAGATCCTTCACCCAAGCAGACGGAGAAGGGTCAATAATACTTGTCGATTCAAGGGAAAGCCCAGCTTCTAACCACCCTTTTAATAATGCAGCCCCCATATTTCCGCAGCCGACCATAACTAACCCGCGTGCATTTATTGCATCAAAGGACATAGCAATCCCCTATTACTTATTTGAAAGTTAATCAAGAAGGCATCGAATGATGCCTTGAGTTATATCTATCGCCTAGCCTAACGCTTTCTTGTAAAGCTCTCGAATACGTATAGTCATCGGGCCTGCACCTTGCTCTCCAATTTTTTTACCATCAATCTCAGCCACAGGGGTTTGCGCGCCAAAGGTTCCCGTCAAAAAGGCTTCATCGGCAGAAACCGCTTCATAAAGCGAATAATTTTTCTCATAAATAGGAATATCATTTTCTTTACACAGATCGATCACTTTCTGACGTGTGACTCCCTTCATGCAATAATCGCCCGTCGACGTCCACACCTCTCCTTTACGCACGATAAAAAAGTTACAGGCATTAGTGGTATTAACAAAACCATGGGGATCCAACATTAAACCTTCATCGGCTCCCACTTGTTGCGCTTGAATACAGGCCAATACACAGTTTAATTTTGAATGGCTATTAAACTTCGCATCTTGACTCATCGGTAATCCACGCACCTGAGGAACCGTCGCCAAACGGATCCCTTTATCGAGTAAATCAGTGACTGGTTTTGAGTGTTCCATAATCATTACAATAGTCGGCCCCCAACGCGATAAAGTCGGATGCTGGAATGGTTTGGCTTTTTTACCACGGGTGATCATCAACCGACAATGCGCATCGGTTGTCATTCCATTCGCTTCTGCTGTCATCGCCATTGCAGCGGCAATTTCATTTCGATCCATACCAATATCAAGGCTGACAGCTTTACAACTTTCAAACAAACGATCCATATGTTCATCAAAAAAAGCCCACTTGCCGTCATATAATCGCATACCTTCCCACATACCATCGCCAAGCATAAAACCAGAATCATACACAGACACTTTAGCCTCATCCCGGTGTACTAATTCACCGTCAATATAAATAAGAATATCCTTATTACGAACATCCTCCTCGGCATCGTGTGTTGAAAAATGCTCTTCTTGTTCAGTCAATATTGCCATCATCACTATTCCTTTTATTAATTACATTTACTCTATTAATATTTACAGACCTAATCTAATTGCGGTTCAGGTAAACGAAATGCACCATGTCCCCTTAAAAATTTCTTCGTTCTCTCTTCTTTTGGATAGGTCAGCACTTCCTCTGGTTTGCCCTGTTCAAGGATTTTTCCATCAGCAAGAAACATAACCCGATCTGCAACGGAGTAAGCAAAACCAAGCTCATGAGTCACGATTAACATTGTCATCCCTTCATCGGCTAACTCTTTCATGGTTTCAAGGACTTCGCCCACTAATTCAGGATCGAGCGCCGACGTCGCTTCATCAAACAACATTAGGGCAGGCTCCATGGCTAAAGCACGCGCAATCGCAACCCGTTGTTGCTGCCCTCCAGACAAACTCGAAGGGTAAGCATCAGCTTTCCAAGCTAATCCTACTTTCTCTAAATATTTCATAGCACGGTGTTCGCACTCTTCTTTATCTAATTTGAGTACCGTTTTAGCCCCTTCCATCACATTTTGTTTCACCGTCATATGCGGAAATAAATTAAAATGCTGAAACACCATCCCAACGTGAGCACGGTGTTGAGCTAAATCACTATCGACATAATAGACATGGCCTAATTTGTCATGAATTTTTCCAACCGGTTTACCATCAAATACAATTCTTCCTGTGGTTGGCATTTCCATAAAATTAACACAACGTAACATGGTTGATTTACCGGAACCCGAAGCACCAATCAATACAACGACCTCGCCTTTATGCATTGATAGATCAATCCCCTTTAATACCTCTAGGTCGCCGAAGGATTTATGTAAACCATCAATTTTTAAAATTTCTTTTTTATCTATTTCCTTGGTCATACATCACCTTTTTGATTGCAAACGTTGTTCAAAAAACTGCACAATTAACGAGAATGAGAAGATCAAAACAAAGAAAATTAACGCGACACTGGTGTACATTTCGATCGGATTGAACACACTCGTTGAAACTATCTTGGCTTGATACATTAACTCGCCATAAGCAATAACTGACGCCAATGACGTCATTTTCATTAATTCTATGGAGCGATTCATAAAGGCTGGAATCATACGACGTATCGCCTGGGGCATAATAATTCGCATCATCTGTTGGGAATAACTCATTCCCAACGCTTTGCTTGCTTCCCATTGTCCCTTATGAATAGATTGAATACCCGCACGATAAATCTCTGAAGCAAAAGCCGTCGTATTAAGGGTTAACCCCAATGCAGCTGCTGTAAATGCATCAATTTCAAAGGGTGAAATAATCGGAAAAGCAAAGAAAAACCACATAATTTGAACCAACACGGGTGTATTACGAAATATTTCTACAAACACCGTCGCAGGCCATCGTAAAATAGGATCCCTTGAATATCGTGCCATTCCCACAAACATACCAAAGAATAATCCGAGAAAGAGACAGGTAAAGCCGAGCGTCAGTGTGTTTTGTAACCCCGTAATCAGTAACGCTTTATTAGTCCAAACCGAAGCAAAGTCCCAGTTATAACCCATAATAATCTCCTAATTGACCGTCGTTTCACCAGAACGGGACATATATCGCTCCAGGCGTCCCACCCCTATCGAACAAGCAAAGATGACAATAAAATATAATCCTGCTGCGACCGAAAGCACTTCCAAGGAACGATAAGTTGACTGTGCAATATTATTAGCTTGATATAACAAATCGGCGTAACTGATGGTGCTTACTAGCGTGGTTGTTTTCATCAATTCAATCGCACGCTCTAAAAACGCAGGAATCATCCGTTTTACCGCTTGTGGTAAAATCACACGACTCAATGATTGATTACGCGTCATACCTAGCGCTTTAGATGCTTCCCACTGACCGCTGTCTATCGAAATAATCCCACCACGAAAGACTTCTGCAAAAAAGGCAGAAGACTGTAATGAAAAAGTTAAAATAGAGGCTTTGAAAGGATCCATCTCAATGCCAATAATCATTGGCAAGGCAAAAAAGAACCAAAAAAGCTGTGCAATAGGCGGTGTCGAACGTAGAAAATCAATTAATATAATCACTGGAACACGCACTGGCCACTTACCGTATAAACGTGCAAGCGCGAGCACTAATCCAATAGGCACACCTAAAGAAAGGGACAAACCAGTCACCTTGAGCGTATTAAGTAATCCCAACAGAAGCAGGTCAAAATCTCTGAAGACAACTGAAAAGTCCCATTCATATCCCATTGTTATTCCTCCATGTTCAGCAAATCAATTTAACGAGATTTAACGGAATATTTACCAGTCTTCCATGCGGACAGAAGGCACGGTTTTAGGATCAACATCGAAGCTTTCTAAAAACTCTTCATACCAAACTTGAGTTTGCCCCGTTTGGTAATAGTAAGTAATCGTTGTATTGACCCAATCACGGAAGGTTTTATCATCTTCTTTACGCACACCAGCAGAAGAAGGAGTTCTCAGAACAGGCTCTGGCATAACAATTTGACCACGCCCCAATTTCTTACGCATCGCGATAAGTGGTGGTGAAAACAAAGAAACACCTTGAACACGACGAGATTGGAAAGCCGCAATCGCTTCACCGTTTGACGGGAAACGTAAAATAGTCGCCTTAGGAAGGTGCTTAGTAATATAAGTATCCATCGTTGTGCCCTGACTAACGGCCAGCTTCATACCTTCTTTATTAAGATCTTCCCAATTATTTATGGTTAAATCATCATCAGCTAAGACTGCAAGTGCATAGTAGATAAAAGGGTGAGCAGGAAAATCAACGGCCATTGCACGAGCAGGTGTTGCATCTAGCACAAACATAATATCGATCTTATTTGCCTGTAATGCCGCTACTGCAGTTCCCCAAGTCACTTCAACAGGTTTAAATTCTACTCCGAGTTCTTTTGCCATTTGCTTACCGACAGAAGCCCCTAACCCAGTCCACTCTTGCTCACCCGGTTTTTTATAAAACCAAGGTGGCGCTTGTGTTACACCAACACGAAGATCACCTCGAGATTTAATGGCATCCCAGGTGGATGTATTTGCTGCATGAGCGAAACTTGTGTACAAATTTACTGAAAATATAATTGCTACGAGAGCAATCAGTTTTTTTAAAAATTCCATTTGCTTCTACCTCTTTTTGATTTCAATCCGGCAGCACTATCCCGTGCCATTTTTTTTACTAATACATCATCACAATTGAAGGATTGTTGACAATCTACAATTGTACAATGCAAAAACTTTGCCATATAATTAAAGGTAATCTCGGTATGCTTTTTAATATAAAGCAAACGCTTGAGATGAAGAAGGACACAGAAATGTCCCTATAAATGGAGTAAGCCAATGAATTCATTGAATATTAAACCCATATCTAAGAATCGCACCTTGAGAGCAAATGTTGCAGAGCAACTGCGGGATGCAATTATTAATGGTGATATTCCACCTCGCACTAAGTTAATTGAAACGCAATTATCTGAATTATTAGGTGTCAGCCGAGGGCCTTTACGAGAGGCAATTCGACAATTAGCTGATCAAGGGTTAATCGAAAACATCCCTTACACGGGAACTTATGTTATTGATATAAAAGTAAAAAACATCCAAGAACTGTACAGTTTCAGAACAGAAATAGAACGTTTTGCTTTCTCATTGGTTTGGAATAAAAGATCTTCTAAGTTTTACAGTGATTTAACCAATCAACATAAACGCTTAACACAAGCTATCAAAGCAAAGGATTCTGTTGCAACAATTTACGAAGAATTAGAATTACATAGTGTTGTATATGATCACTGTGGACACGATTTACTCAGGGAAACATGGCAACGACTCAGAAGCCGCTTACACCTTTATTTCACACTCCATCAAAAAGCACACAACCGTTCTGGGCCTAAATTAAAAGCACATGATGCTTATGTCACATTAGCCGCAGGAGAAAATTTGGATGCGATGCTAGAACATGTATCAGAACATATGAATCAGGGTTACTCAAAAGTAGAAAAATATGTTTCTATGATTGAACAACAATTGAAATAATAAATTGCAATATTGGACGATATCGCACCACCTTGGTCAACTATTGCACCAAAACAGTTATTTTATCGTCACCTTTTATTTTAAAAGCATGCAACCAAAAACAATGACTTCATTAAATGAACATGCTTTTAAATACTCAAACTCACGCCCCCTTTAGAAGACCATCGTTACTTACACTATTTTTACTATAACTTCATGATTTTTAAAGATGCTTCGAGAGTATTTTTTTAATATAATCCTGCTTTTTCTCGCTAAAATTAAGTTCGGACTAAATTATTAATGAAACAACCACTCCTATTATTGGCTTCTCTTTCCTTTGCCTTTTCAGTTTATGCAGACAATCACAATATTGATTCCTTTAGTAAAGCTAAACGTCTGTTAGAAAAACAAGTCTATTACGATAATAAAATCACTTTGTATTGTAATGCTCAGTTTGACTATCAAAAGCACGTTATGCCACCAGCCGGATTCAATACCACGAAGTATGTTAAACGCAGTAAGAAAGTAGAATGGGAACATGTCGTTCCTGCTGAAAACTTTGGACGTACCTTTGTTGAGTGGCGCGAAGGAGATTCAGCTTGTATCAGCAGTAAGGGGAAGGCATTCAAAGGAAGACGATGCGCAGAGAAAACAAATAAAGAATATCGTTATATGCAAGCCGATATGTTTAACCTTTATCCTGCGATTGGCTCTGTTAATGCGTTAAGAAAAAATTATAACTTCACGATGTTACCGGCAGAACAGAATAGCTTCGGAAGTTGTGCAATGAAAATCAATAATAGAAAAGCTGAACCACCAGTCACTTCACGAGGACGCATTGCCCGCACTTACCTTTATATGGAACAAAACTATCAGCATTACCACATGAGCCAATCTCAGCAAAAATTAATGAATGCCTGGGATAAGATGTATCCCGTGGACGATTGGGAGTGTCAACGTGCAGAGCGCATTGCAAAATTGCAGGGGAATAAAAATGAAATAGTTGAAAGCCGCTGTTTGATTTCAGGAAAAATTTAAATGCGATTTTGTTACTCGAGTGCGAGAACACATCGCACTCGAGTTAATTTGCTACACTTCACCCACTTTAATATCGACGGGGTCATTGAGTACTTTTTTTGTTGTATGAAACTGACTCACGATCACTCCAGCAAATATAATAAAAATACTAATCCATTGATTCACATTAAGAATTTCGCCTAATAATATTGCAGAAAGTAATAACGAAAAAACAGGAATTAGATTTGAATAAGCTGCAGCCGTTAATACAGAGACTTTACTTAACGCATAGTTATAACATCCGTAACCGCCTAAAGTAACAAAGGTACCAAGGTAAAGTATGCCCCACAACGCATCACTATGATGCACTTCAGGTAAACCAGTAAAAAATAGAAAAGGCGCGAAAAATAATGTTCCGCTCAATCCCTGCAATGCAATTAATGACAATGGCGAATAACGAACAGTTAAACGTTTTAAACTAACTGAATAAAAAGCAGCACAAATCATCGCTAAGAATTCGAGAAAATTACCCAGAACAGGATTCGTTGCATCCGTTGAATTGGGTGAGACGTATGTCAATAACAGGCCACCAGTAATGCATAAACCAAATCCAACAATAATCGCCTTCGAAAGATTTTCTTTAAGCAGATAAAAGGCTAACACCGCGACAATTAACGGCAAACTAGACACTAACACCCCCGCTTGAGAGGCCGATGTGTTTTGCAACGCATAGCCTTCAAATAAATAATATAAACAAGGTTCAGCTAAGGACATAGTGAGTAAATATTTCCAATCACCAGCACGGTATTCAAACCGCTTTACCCAACGCCATAACAATAAAGACGTCATCAAGGTAATTAACATTCGTGAAAACACAACAAAAATAGGATCGTAAATATTAACGGTGTATTTCAAAGCTACAAAGGAACTTCCCCACAAAAATGTGGCAATAATTAAACAAAGTGAGGCTGGCATCGCGTTCTTCTAATTGGATTCTGTTGAAGTGGCAATATTAATCGGTTTATTAAATTTTTGAAATAGGCGATTGAAAACAATCTTTTGCTTTTATCCAATTGCAAAAAATGAATTGAGATTTCACTCTCCCGATAAAATAATTCAAGATAAAATCGACCATCATATTATGATTGATAAATTGAATCCCCTTAATTAAATTGAATACGCTTAATAGTGAAACATTAGATGGTTATATTAAATGATAAAAAAACGTCTCATAGCTTAAGAACAAATTAAAGATTCGATGATGAAATAGATTTCATGTTGACTAATAACCCTTGAGCAATGTCTGCAGTACAAGGTTTATAGAAGAAATAACCTTGAATTTCATCGCAACCTAGTTGTTTCATCAATTCATATTGCTCTTTAGTTTCAACACCTTCTGCAATAATTTTTAGGTTTAAACTTCCGGCAATCAATAGAATCCCTTGAATAATTGCTTTATTTTTAGGATTATCGCTAACATCTTTTACAAAGGAGCGATCGATTTTAATCGTATCAATAGGGTATAAATTAATGCAATTTAATGAAGAATAACCCGTACCAAAATCATCGAGCGCAATGCTCACGCCATGTGCTTTAAAGCCTTCTAATATTCTCAATGCAACGCCCGAATTTTCAATCAGTGCATTTTCTGTTATTTCAATTTGAATATCACCCGGTGTAATATCATAACGCGCCAAGATACGAATATAATTATCCAATATTGCATCGTTTCGTAATTGCACTGCTGATAAGTTAATCGATAAACGAATATTTTTCAGGCCTAAATCTCGCCATTTTTTATGTTGTTCACAAGATTTCTCAAACACCTGTTCATCAATTTGGCCAATTAACCCCAACTCTTCTGCAAGGGGAATAAAATAATTCGGGGCAACAATCCCTTTTTCTGGATCATGGATGCGCACTAAGGCTTCAAAACCAACAATGCTACCGGTTTCCGCTGAGACTTGAGGCTGATAGTTAATAATAAAGCTATTTGTCATCAAGGCATGACGCAATATCTCTTCATACATATTGCGCAGTGTATTTTTTTGTTCTAATAATCGATCATAAAACACATAACCATTACGCCCTTGCGACTTGGCTTGGTACATTGCGTTATCGCCTTTTTGGAGTAGCGACTGTGCATCTGAGCCATCATTCGGATAAATACTAATACCAAGACTAAGCGCGCTATAAATATGCTTATCATTAATTAAGATAGGTTTTTTAATGTTATTAAAGATATGTTCAGCTATTTTAATAATATCGCCTTCATCTTTAATCTCAGACAAAATAATCACAAACTCATCTCCCCCCAAACGCGCAATAATATCGCGAGAACGAATAGATCGTTGTAAAATGCCGCCGATTTTAATTAGCAGTAAGTCTCCGGCTGCATGACCCATTGAATCATTTATATTTTTAAAATGATCTAAATCGATAAACATTAATGCAAATTTCTTATTATGGGTAAAGGAAAAGGAGATACTTTCTTCTAACTTATCTTGAAATAATGTGCGATTCGGCAAACCAGTTAAAATATCGGAGTAAGCCAATTTTTTTATTTTTTCTTCCTGTAACTTTTGTTCTGTAATATCTTCAAATATGCCACGGTAACCATGAAAAACGCCGTCTAAAATAATCGGTTTTGCAGAAATTAACAGACAAATAAGTCGACCATTATGATGCTGACACCAGCACTCAGACTCGGTTAAGTCTTCATGACTTGCCATGCTTTTTATATAGCTATCACCTTTATTAACGTTATAGGTATTAATTTTCTTACCGAGCAATCCTTCTGGCGAATAACCAATAACATCAATAGATGAATCAGAGCAATAGGTAAATTGATGCAACACATCGGTTTCCCAAAGCCAATTAGAGGTGCTATGGGCAATATCACTGAATCTTTTTTCTGCCTTTTGTAAATCTTGAATCAGAATTTCATTTTTCAACGCGGAACTAATAATCGCCCGTAAATTTTCAAAAGCAGTCCCCTTGGGATTACTTAAATTGACGGTCATAAAACCAAGGGTTTTCATTCTAAAGGACAAGGGAAAAACTAATAGCGTGTAACGTTCACAATAAGTCTCAACTTCATCTGGGATCAGTTTTTTAGCAATAAAATCTCGATGTTCTAACTCAATAAATTGATTATGGCGCACCGCCACCATATTCGTTGCTACCTCAGCATCGGTACTCACTTCTGGAAACAGAGAAATATATAGCTCAGAAAGTTGCAAAATATCAACGGTATATTTCTTGATACGAGTGAGATCGAATGACGTATTTAAGTTATTCACAATCGCTCTGAAATAATTTAAATAATATTCACTTTCAAAGCGTTGAAATTTAATTGCTGTTTGTTCAGCTTCACTCTTTAATGCCATTAACTGCGCAATAAAGGTCGTTAAATAGGTTGCAGTTCTATCTAGCTCCAAAGAACGTAATGCGCTAAAAGCTAATTTTGAGCTAAACTCCAGCCACAGCATAATATCTTCAGATTTTAAGGCGTTTTCTAGCTTAATTTTTAATTCCACTAATAAACGGTCAAAGTTTTGCTTATATATCCCCTTCCGATAAAGTGCAATCAACGAGCCCACTTCGTCGCGAATAATGCCACCTTTATAGTGCTCAACTACCTGTTCTAAATAATCTTCCGTTTCTTTAAAAATAGACACTTTATTAGAATGGGAAGATTGATGATGAGATTGCTCATGATAGATTGAAGAGTCACAACCACAGGATTGTCTGATAACTAATGATGTTGGTATTTGAATTTCTGGCTGTGCGGCTTTACCTTCAATTTGTGCGATTAATTCCAGTGTTGAAATACGCCCAAGTTCAAATAATGGCTCTTGAATACTGGTTAGGGCTGGTGTTGAAAAGGCGCCTTCTAAGCTATTTAATGAGCCAACAACCGCGATATCCTTTGGTACATTAATACCCCGTTCTTCGCAGGCATCTAAAATACCTAATGCTTGATTATCATTAAGTGCAATAATGGCATCAAAAGGTTTATCGGTTGTATCAAAAAAAGCCCCCATGATTAATTTTGTTGAACCACGGTTTAAATCAGAATAAATCACCATGTCATCATCAAAAGGAAGTTCATATTGGTTTAATTGCTTTTTAAAAATCTCCGTTCTAATTTCCGACGCGCCATGATTCTTCGGTCCCCTCATCAATAAAACATGACGATAACCATGAACATGATAAAAATGTTTAAATAATGCAGAAAAGCCCGCTTCATGATCCGCAACGATATTAGTAAATCCGTCAATATAACTACCAACATTAATCACAGGTACGCTGGAGAAACGATCTAAAAATGCCTGGCTTTCTGACTTATCAAGAAAGCGTGTTAACGAACTAAATGGGCTGAGTACACCAGAAATCAACTCCATATCAACCAGCTCAAACACCTTTTCACGCGCCAAATGAAGCGGATCTTCAGAATTGATCGCCCCGCCACAAAACCCAATCATATTGTAGCCTTTCTCTTCTGCCACATGCGCGGCGCCACGCAAAATACTTTCTTGATACAGAGAAACAATCGACCCCGCTAACACGGCAATCGTTGGACGCCCATTATTCAAAGCAGAACGGTAATTATTTGAATGATGAGACATGTATCAAAACTCCTTGTCATGATAGTGAGAGAGAAGAATAACGTAGCTCCAATAGACGATTTAAAAAATTAATTAATATTATGGTACGACCTAATAATTTTTAACAATAAAAAAGGTGAATTGTGATGGCTAGCCCACTAAATTAAGGTAAGTTTATTAAGCTGTCTTATTATTTTCCAATAAAATCAGCGCACTTTCCGCACAACAGGGCTTATAAAAAAAGTAACCTTGAATTTCATGACACCCTAAGTTTTTCATTAACTCATACTGCGCTTTTGTTTCAACACCCTCGGCAATAATATTTAAATTCAAGTTACTTGCTATCAAGATAATCCCCTGAATAATCGCTTTATTTTTAGGGTTATCAGCCACATCCTTAACAAAAGATGGATCTATTTTTATCGTATCAATAGGGTATAAATTAATGCAGTTTAACGATGAGTAGCCGGTGCCAAAATCATCCAAGGCAATACGTACGCCATAGCGCTTAAAACCTCGAAGTATATCCAAAACGACCTGTTCATTTTCAATTAATGCATTTTCGGTAATTTCAATTTGAATTTCAGCGGGATTAATTTGGTAATGCTTAATAATACGTATGTAATTTTCTAATACCGACATATTACGTAATTGCAGGGCCGATAAATTAATGGCGAGGCGTGGATTTACAAAACCAAGATCTCGCCAAGCTCTATGTTGTTCGCAAGCTTTTTCAAAAACCCAGGTATCAATTTGATTAATAAAACCAAGCTCCTCGGCAAGGTGAATAAAGTTCTCAGGTAAAATCATACCTCGCTCTCGATGATTAATTCGCACCAGTGCTTCAAAGCCGACTATTTTTCCAGTTTCGGCTGAGACCTGAGCTTGATAATTCAGCACAAAGCGTTTACTTAACAAGGCATCACGCAATATTTCTTCATTTAAATTACGTAACGCATATTTTTGATCTAATAATTTATCGTAAAATACATAGTTATTTCGCCCCTGGGATTTTGCTTGATACATGGCATTATCGCCCTTTTTAAGCAATAACTCAGCATCAACACCATCGAGAGGATAAAGGCTAATACCGAGACTAAGGCCTGTAAAAATGGTTTTATCTGCTAATAAAATGGGTGCTTTGATACGGCTAAAAATACGTTCTGCAACATCAATTACTTCTGCTTCATTGACTATTTCCGGCAAAATAATAACAAACTCATCACCACCTAACCGTGCAAGTATGTCGTGAGACCGAATCGCCCCACTAAGCCGTTTCGCAATTTTAATTAATAATTGATCGCCATAGGCATGCCCCATGGAATCATTAACATGCTTAAAGTGATCCAAATCGATAAACATCAATGCAAATTTTTTGTCATTGAGCGACGAATATAAAATAGTATCGGATAGTCGTTCTTGAAATAAAGTACGATTTGGTAACCCAGTTAATATATCGGAATAAGCTAAATTATTAATTTTATCTTTTTGTAGTTTTTGTTCTGTCACATCTTCAAAAACACCACGATATCCACAAAAGTGATTATCGATAAAAATAGCTTTAGCAGAAATAAGCAAACAGATGACCTTACCATTACGGTGTTTATACCAACACTCATACTCAGTTAAATCCTCATAATCACACATGCTGTTTAAGCAACTGTCATCTTCATCGATATTAAAGGCATTAATTTTTTTATCGAGCAACACCTCTGGCGAATAGCCAATAATATCTAACGATGATTCAGAGCAATAAGTAAATCGATGTGAAGCATTTGTTTCCCACAACCAATTAGAAGTGCTATGGGCAATATCACTAAACCGTTTTTCTGCTTTTTGTAAATCATGAATCAGTATTTCGTTTTTCAATGCAGAACTTATAATGGCTCGTAGGTTTTCAAAAGCGTCTCCTTTGCGATCGCTTAAGTTAATGGTCATAAAACCAAGGTGTTTTTTTCTAAAGGACAAAGGAAAAACCATTAATGTAAAACGTGCGTTATAAGGTTCTAATTCATTAGGAATAATCTGCTTGGCAATAAAGTTCTTATCTTTAAGTGACACTAACTTGCTTCTTCGCACCGCCACCATATTTTTAGCCGTCTGTAGGTCTTTATTTTCATCATCAAAAAGAGAGATATATAACTCAGATATTTTCAGCACATTAACGGTATAATTTTGTATCGATGTCAGATCAAATGAGTTGTTAAGGCCGTTTACAATGCCTCTAAAATAATTTAAATAATATTCATTTTCAAACATCTGATATTTAATCGCGATTTGTGCAATATCGTTTTTTATCGCTATTAATTGACTAATAAAACCCAGTAAGTTATCACTTTCTAAGCGATGTTCGAGATAACATAAGCTAGTGACCTCAAGCTTTGCCGTTAACGCTAACCAAACCAATATATCTTCAGACTTTAATGCACCTTCTAAATTTTTCTTTAATTGTTTTAAAAAACGAGCAAAGGTATTTTGCTCAATGGCTTGATAATATTCGGCTAACAACAACGCTGCACTGTCGGCCATGATCCCACCTTTATATTGTGCAACCATTTTATTAAAACTCGCTTTTGCATCTTGGAAAATGGAATCGTCTTCAATCGTGACAGAAGTTGCACTAAATGGTTGAATCACCCCCTGTTGATAATGATGTATCGATGATTCACAGCCACAGGATTTTCGAATAATTAACGAGGTAGGTATCTGGACTTCAGATAATTGTTCGCCTCCCTCTATTTGAGTAATTAACTCAATAGCTGCCGCTCGGCCTAATTCAAATAATGGCTCTTTAATACTGGTCAAAGGTGGTTTAGCAAATGTTCCTTCTAATGTATTCATCGAACCAACCACGGCAACCTCGGTGGGCACGCTAATGCCTCGTTCTTGGCATGCATCAATCACCCCAAAAGCTTGGTTATCATTCAATGTAATCATCACATCAAATTCACATTTGCTATGCTTCCCTTCATCTAAAAAGCAGCCCACTTTTAACTTAGTAGCAATACGATTTAAGTCGGAATAAATAACCATCCATGGTTCAAAAGGCAAGTCATATTGGGCTAATAAGTTTTTATAAATGACCATCCGACTATTAGAAGAAGCATGGTGTTCAGGCCCCCTCACTAATAAAATTTTTCGGTAACCATGAACATGGTATAAATGCTCAAATAGCTCAATGAATCCACTCTCGTAATCGGTCAAAATATTAGTCAGCCCATGAATCTGACTTCCAATATTAACCACGGGCACATCAGAAAAACGCGCAATAAATGCTGCTCTAGCGGTTTGATTTAAAAAGCGCATATGAGAACTAAAGGGGCTAATTACACCTGAAATAACGTTCATATCAATCAGGTCAAACACTTTTCCCCGTGCCAGTGTTAAAGGGTCGTCAGAGTTAATCACTCCACCACAAAAAACAATCAGGTTATAGTTTTTTTCCGATGCGACATAGGCGGCACCGCGCATAATTTCTTCTTGATACTCCGATGACATTGATCCCGCTAGCAATGCAATGGTGGGAAGACCATTTTGCAATACACTTGAAGGTGATAAATCAGTATCAGGCATAAACAACAAGTCCTTAAGGCAAGGCTAAATAAACAAAAAGGGGCGATGATAAAAATGCGTATATTTATGTTATGAATCAATCAATGTCATTTAATCATTCTATATTATAGTCATTAAGATGATTTTTTGATGGTGTCAGCATCGACAAAACGAGCAGAAGATCATAGAAATAACTGAAAAATAAAAGGACAACGCTGAATAAAATAGTAAAAGGCATTCGCAATTATAGGAACTCCCTTTATAATAAAGATTCATATGGAAGAGTTTGCAATATGAGCGGCCTAGAGTTAATTAGAAAATAACTTTACTGTCTTTATTTTTAATAACCTTCACTGTACCCTGAACCGTTAAAGTAGTTTTTGTAAACTTCCCAATCAATAAAGACAAGTGTATAAATTATGAATGCAGAATTTGTTAATCCTTTTTTATCTTCTTTTATTAATGTATTGCAAACAATGGCACAAGTTGAAGTTAAACCCGGTCGACCTAGCCTTAAAAAAGACGCCATTGCACGAGGTGACGTATCTGGTTTGATTGGTATGGTTGGACCAACTGCAAAAGGTTCATTTTCAATCAGTTTCGATAAAGAATTAGCATTGAATGTCTTCCGACTTATGGTTGGTGAAACAATCGAAGAACTTTCTGAAGATATTACCGATATGGTCGGAGAAGTTACTAATATGGTGGCAGGCGGTGCAAAGCGCCAACTTGGAGAAAAAGGCTATGAATTCAATATGGCAACGCCTATTGTTGTCACTGGCCCAAACCATACAATAAAGCATCAGGTTGATGGTTCCAAAGTATTAATGCCATTTATTTCTGAACATGGCAAAGCTTATATCGAAATTTGTTTTAATCAATAACGTCCTTTTTATTGCCAATATATATACCCGTTACCATTCAAGATGCAGAAATCAGCAAGGCGAGAGGTGAGCAGATTCTAGGCATAAAGGTGAAGATCTAACGGGTTAAATTAGTTTATTTCTTTGTTGAAAGTTTCGTTAAGGGAACACCATTTACATCAACTTTCGCCTCAAACTAAACCATTTTTCCAGCGCAAAAAAAACCTCTTTACGATTAACGCAAAGAGGTAAAAACAAGGGAAACTAAACATGAAAATTAATTAGTTCATAAGGTTAGTCAGTCACCCCTTTAAAAAGTTCAACAATATTTATATTTAATTGTTTAATGCGCTTCATCCCAATTATCACCAATCCCAGCGTCAGCAATGAGCGGCACATCTAAATTAGCAGCATTCGCCATAATCCGTTGAATTTCTTTAATATACGGCTCAACCAACTCCTCTTTAATGCTAAAGACTAATTCATCGTGTACCTGCATTAATATTTGTACGGTGCCCGTTTCTTGTTGTGCAACCCAACTCGCCATATCTATCATTGCTTTTTTAATAATATCTGCCGCCGTCCCCTGCATCGGAGCGTTAATTGCTGCACGCTCAGCTGCTTTTTTTAACATACCATTTCGTGATTTTATATTCGGTAACTGTAAACGACGACCTAAAATCGTCTCAACAAAGCTGTTTTCATGTGCAACGGCGCGAGTATCTTCCATATAAGTCAGCACGCCTGGATAACGATTAAAGTATCGATCCATATATTGCTGTGCTTCTTGACGCCCAATATTAAGTTGTTTAGCTAGCCCGAATGCACTCATGCCATAAATCAAACCAAAGTTGATTGCCTTAGCGCTTCTACGTTGATCAACGCTAACATCATCAAGTGCAACGGAGAAAACTTCTGCAGCCGTGGCTTTATGAATATCTTTACCCGTTGAAAATGCATCTAAGAGTCCTTTATCTTGCGATAAATGCGCCATGATCCTTAATTCGATTTGACTATAATCGGCTGCCACAATTTTATAACCCGGTTTAGCAACAAAAGCCTGACGAATACGACGCCCTTCTGCACTACGAATTGGAATATTTTGTAAATTTGGATCGCTTGAAGATAAACGCCCAGTGACCGTAACAGCTTGATGATAAGAAGTATGGACTCGCCCTGTTTTCTCATTGACCATTTTTGGCAATTTATCCGTATACGTTGACTTAAGTTTACTTAAACCTCGGTGTTCAATAATCAGTTTTGGTAAAGGATAAGTGAGTGCCAACTCCTGCAGTACTTCCTCAGCTGTCGATGGTGCACCTTTAGGTGTTTTCTTAATAACAGGAATATTTAACTCTTCAAATAGAATTGTTTGTAGCTGTTTAGGGGAGCTTAAGTTAAAAGGTTTACCTGCTTCTTTATAAGCTTCTTCTTCGAGTATTTGCAAGCGTTTCGCAATTTCATTACTTTGCATGGCAAGTAATTGGCTATCAATTTCAACACCGCCACGTTCAATATCAGAAAGAACACTTAATAATGGTAATTCAATCTCATTAAATAACTTAAGTAGGCTCGGAATTGCTTTTAATTGCTCAAATAAATTGAGATGTAAGCGTAAAGTCACATCGGCATCTTCCGCAGCATAAGGTGCCGCTTCTTTAATTGCAATTTGATTAAAGGTGAGTTGTTTCTTACCTTTACCCGCAACCTCTTCAAAAGAGATACATTTATGCCCTAAATACTTTAACGCCAAAGTATCCATATCGTGCTTACCGGTACTATCAAGAACATAAGCTTCGAGCATCGTATCAAATTGAATTCCTTTTAATTCAATTCCGTGATTCAGCAAAACACTACGATCGTATTTTAAATTCTGTCCCACTTTATGATAATCATTGCTTTCTAATAAAGGCTTCAATTCAGCGAGAGTTTCATCTAAATCCAATTGCTTAGGCGCATCAATATAATCATGTGTAAGCGGAAGATATGCCGCTTCAATAATAGGATCATCATCACTGTCGATATTGCTTTGTATTGCAAATGATAAACCGACAATTTCAGCTTGCATATAATCAAGGCTGGTTGTTTCTGTATCAAATGCAAATAATGGGGCATCTTTTAACTTATTAATCCACTGGGTTAACTGCCCCTTTGTATAAATCGTTTTATAGTTACTACGATCAACACCTGAATTGCCAACAACAACATCACTCACTGCAGCACCAGCTTCCGTTGATGCTTTAGACACCATTTGCCCACCATCTAGTAATGCAGCTAACCAACGCTTAAATTCGAGTTTACCAAATAGTTTAACTAAGGCATCGGTATCTTGAGGCTTTGGTTTAAAATCTTTATAACTTTCAGTTAATTCAACATCTGTTTTAATGGTTGCAAGACGATAAGACAGACGCGCCATCTCTTCATTATCTTGCATTTTTTTTGCCATGCTTTTACTACCGCGAAATCCAAGAGGTGCAAGTTTTTCTAGGTTTTCATAGATAGCATCCATTGAACCTATTCCTTGTAACATAGCTAATGCCGTTTTCTCTCCTACCCCCGGCACGCCAGGAATGTTATCAACTTTATCTCCCATCAAACCAAGATAATCGATAATTAATTCTGGTGGTATCCCGAACTTATCATTCACGCCTTGAACATCAAGTACAGTATCTGTCATTGTATTGATCAATAGCGTATGTTGATCAACAAGTTGTGCCATATCTTTATCGCCGGTACTAATCAACGTACAGATACCTTCGCGGCTTGCTTGACGTGATAACGTGCCGATTACATCATCGGCTTCAACGCCATCAACAATTAAAATGGGTAACCCCATCGCTTTAATCACGTTATGTAAAGGTTCAATTTGACTTCGTAAATCATCGGGCATACTTGGACGATTTGACTTGTACTCTTGATACATTTCATCTCGAAAGGTTTTACCCTTCGCATCAAAAACCACAACGATATGGCTTGGATTAAATTGCTTTAACAAACTCTGCAACATATTTACCACGCCATAGACAGCCCCCGTAGGCTCCCCAGCGGAATTCGTTAAATGAGGTGGTGCATAAAAAGCACGATAAAGATAAGACGAGCCATCAACAAGAACAAAGGGATTTTCAGGAATAGTTACCATCAGCTTTTTACCAAAATAAGAGAAAATTAGTTAGATTATACCGATTCATCTCTTAATAGCAGACATTTTTATATTAATAAAAAAACATAAATACTTGCATTAATTTAAAGGTAGTCTACACAAGACTCAAAAGGTAAGTAGCCATTCACTATCGACGGAGAAAAAAGCTGTGGATAACTCTGTTAACTGTTTTGGATAAAAATAAGCCGTAAAAAAGGAATTTAAATTTTACTATATTTTTCAATAATTTAGATGCAACTAAAAATGCACATAGTAATAAATTACGATGTGCATAACAAAACAAATGAGAATCTTTATTAATGCTAATTAAGAGGTAATATGATTTCTAACTGGATTAGCATACATGTTCAATACGGTTTCTTGGAGCTCAGGTTTAACCGATTGCAGTCGCTGCGTGAACTCTTTTTTACTCGATGTTTTAATTTTTTCAGACTCCTCCTGCGCGGCAATAAAGTTAGAAGGATGAAGGTAATAATTTTGATATATTTGTTTATCTATTTCTTGAGCAACTTCTTCGGCAGTCTCAAAATCGGCTTCTAATGGAGTACCAAAAGACACATGAACATGCCCTTTTTGGCCGATAATACCACTGACAATGCTTTCAATATCTTCAAATTGTGATTTTTGATATTCACCCTTTTCTGCTTTGTCATATAACTCTTGTGCTTTTTGCTGATCACAGGGATCAAATTCATAAGACACCGCGACAGGTACAATATTGAGTTGTTTTATATAATCCGAAAAAGGAATTTTATTCTTCTTACCGTTCACATAAAACATCTTCACAATAGCAGGCTCTGTTTTATCAAAACCATCCTTTGCACGCCCTTCTCGCTGAGCGATCCAGATGCTACTGTCTTCCTGTAAAGAGCTAAAAATATAGTCGGAAAGATGCGCTAAAGCCTTCATCATTTCACGCATACCAGAGACAGAGCGTTTCACAATAAAGCTTTTATTCATCCGCATTAAATCAGATACATACGGCTTACTCAGTAAATTATCACCAATCGCAATACGTACAGTTTTGAATTTTTCGATAAATAATGCCCAATTAACAAAGGTCGGATCTAAGGCAATATCTCTATGATTAGAAACAAATAAGTAATTTTTAGTGGGATCAAGATTCTCTAGACCTGAATAAGTGAATTGGGTCGTTGTAGAATCGATCATATGCTGTAAATAATGCCCAACAACAACCTGGACATCATCAATCGTCTTCAGACTGCCCCAACGATAGAGAAAATAGCGACGTAATAATGGTTTTAAGATAAATCCAAGATATTTAGCCGCCTTCGGAAAACGAAAGCCGATGATCGCATTAAGAAATTCATTATTGTTAATAACACGTTGAATTGCAGGTTGGATTTCATCATCATTATACGGGCGAATATCACTAAACTTATCTGATGCGGTAACCATTTTTCCACTCTCTATAAAATTGAAGGCGCATTTTACCTGCTTTTAAATCAAAGCAACAGCAAGCTGAATCAATAAATAAGAAAATTATACTAATTACAATAATAAAATAAACGATATAGAGATAATATAAATGCTTAGCATAGCAATTTAAACTCAGTAACTAATTGTTATAATTAATAAAAAACAAAGTAAATAGGCATTCATTAAAACCGGTTTAAATAAAAAACATTCCAATCAATTTTTATACCCAAATAGGTTTAAAACGAAACAGTTCTTGAGGTAAAAGTACTTTAAACGTCTCTTCGTCCAAATGTGAAGCATGTAAGTATTCATCCAACCATTTTGCTTTAAATAATCGAGAAGCGCGTAATTGTTCATATTTAGAAAAATGCATCGCTTTAAACAAAATCTGACCAACCGTTCCTCGGTCTTCAAAAGGGACTTGTTCGACCTCTTCTCGCAAGGCATGAACAAGATGTGGAAAGGATTTTTTAAAGGACTTTTCAGATAACGTCAAACTCAATTTTAAATTTGATTTTGACAGTAATAATGCCTGTAATGAGGCTGAATCCGTCTGCATTTCAAAGAAAAATTGATATTGATTTTTATCGCTTTTTTCACGCGCCTGATCTAAGCAAGCAGTTCTCACCGATTCAAAACAATTAATATACTCTTGATAACTCGACACATATCCTGAATTAACCATAGCAGATAGCAGCATGCCTTCATAGGGACGACGATACTCAGCCTGAAGCATCAAGGATGTACAAGCCTGCCCAAGGGTCATGTGATAACGCCATAGTTTTTTGGCAAATAGACGATTATGACGGCTATATGCGTCGATATGTCCCTTAAATAGAATGGCAGGAACGAGAAAGCGCAAAACATCGGTACCGATTAATCCAATCGCAGTTTGAACATCTTTAACAATGCGAGGCTCCCGTGCTAATTCAGCCATAAAGGCTTCATTACCAACTAACAGCAAAATGCGGTTACGCACCGTTATATTAGATTCTAATAATGTTGCGAGCACTGAATAGCGAGGTTCACTCGCTAATAGTTTTGTTAATAATTCAACTGAATTTTTCCGATACTGAAGCTGGGTGTCGAGGACGTTGCTAGTATCTTCTAATTTTTCGTTAATGGCTTTAAGCAATGACTGTTGAAAATAACGCGTTAATACTGCATTACGCTTTGCTTTAATACGTCGATCAGCTTCAACTCTTTCAACCCGTTTTTTTTCAACGTCTAACAGGACTCTTTGATTCCACCCGCTTTCTGGGATGAACTCATTTTCTTGTGCTTCTTCACTCTCATTTTCCAACAAACCGTCGTTATAATTCTCTTCCTGATAAATACTATTTTTACCAACAAGAAAACGAAGAAACAGTTTTTCAATAGACTTAGAGATAGGGAGTTCAGCAGAGGCTAATTTTTTTTCCGTCATAACAATTAAAAGCATCCCTACAAAAATAAATATTGTGGTTTATATTTTCAGATAAAAATGACCACATTAAGCGTAACTGAATGAGTTAAACGGAAACATCATAGCGAAAAATCACTGGTTAATAAAACTGAAAATGCAGTGATTTTTCATTACCTAATTAAATAAAGGCAAATGCATCGCCAAAGATTCGATCAACGTTTGCACCTTGCTGAGTAAAGTCATCGCGTGCAACTTTCGCCATTTCAAAACGACCAACGATATAAATATCAAAAGGGCTAAGATCTGCAAATTCAGCTAAAACAGCCTTATGAACATATCCCTGATGCCCGCTCCAATTTGGATCCGATAACTCGACTACCGGATGGAAATGAATATGAGGGTATTGTTTTGCCCATGCGATCGCTTCATCTTCGAAGTAAAAGTGTGCATGCTCCTTCACTCCCCAGAAAAGATGAACTGGATTTTCTAATTTAAGATCAATAATTTGCTCTAAAATAGATTTAACATAAGAAAAGCCTGTGCCGCCGGCCATTAAAATAATAGGCCGTTGCGAATCTTCACGAAGAAAAGCGGTTCCATGCCCTATTTCAGCTTCTATTTTTCCTTCGGCCTTCATTTTTTCAATGACTTCCATTGCATAACGGTTTTCGACTGTTGCACCTATATGTAATTCAATTTGGTCGCTCAAAGGTGCATTTGCGATAGAAAAATGGCGCTTATCCTTTTCCCCCATAACCACCGATAAGTACTGGCCTGATTTATAAGAAACAGGTGTCTCTGGTGATAAAAAAATACGATATAAAAAATCATTTAACTTTTCAATGGAACTGACATTACAAATTACAGACTGCATGGACTTCTCTTTTTAAAATAAAATCTAAATAAAAATTAACAATAACGTAACAATTAAGACATTATATCTAATTCATCCCATAAATCGTCAATTTTATCCTTCACCTTATCATCCATGGTGATAGGCACTCCCCATTCTCGGTCAGTTTCCCCTGGCCATTTATTAGTTGCATCCATTCCCATTTTAGAACCTAATCCCGAAACGGGTGATGCAAAATCAAGGTAATCAATTGGTGTATGTTCAACTAATGTTGTATCTCGAGCGGGGTCCATTCGGGTTGTAATCGCCCAAATAACATCTTCCCAACGACGAATATTCACATCATCGTCACATACAACAATAAACTTGGTGTACATGAATTGACGTAAAAAAGACCAAATGCCAAGCATTACCCGTTTCGCATGACCAGGATAACGTTTTTTAATTGAAACAACCGCCATTCGATAAGAACATCCTTCCGGTGGCAAATAAAAATCGATAATTTCAGGAAATTGCTTCTGTAGAATCGGCACAAAAACTTCATTTAGAGCAACGCCCAGAATAGCAGGCTCATCGGGTGGCCGACCAGTATAAGTGCTATGATAAATTGGATTTTCGCGCTGAGTAACGTGTGTTACGGTCATCACTTGAAAGTCATCAACTTCATTATAGTAACCTGTATGGTCACCATAGGGGCCTTCAGGAGCAAGCTCTCCGGGTTGTAAGTAGCCTTCAAGAATAATTTCAGCACTCGCAGGCACATCAAGATCATTGCTAATACATTTTGCGACTTTAGTGCGCGAACCACGTAATAGTCCAGCAAAGGCATATTCAGATAACCCATCTGGAATCGGTGTAACAGCACCTAAAATGGTCGCAGGATCAGCACCTAGCGCAACCGTAACAGGAAAAGGTTTATTTGGATTGGCTTCTTGCCATTCACGAAAATCAATCGCGCCTCCTCGGTGCGATAGCCAACGCATAATGATTTTATTTTTTCCTAATAATTGCTGACGATAAATACCTAAATTCTGACGTTTTTTATAGGGACCTTTAGTAATTGTTAATCCCCAAGTGATCAAAGGGGCAACATCACCAGGCCAACAAGTCATGACAGGTAGCTTTGTTAAATCAACCTGATCACCTTCCATAATCACTTGCTGACAAGCAGGATGTGATACTTTTTTGGTCGGCATATTAAGTACTTGTTTAAATATCGGTAACTTTTCCCATAAGGCTTTGATCCCTTTTGGTGGCTCAGGTTCTTTCAAATAAGCCATCCACTGACCGACTTCCTTAAGCTCACTAACATCATTGCGTCCCATTGCCATAGCAACACGTTGAGTTGTACCAAAAAGATTGGTTAATACCGGCGTGTTATAACCCTTTGGGTTTTCGAATAATAAAGCAGGTCCGCTAGCTCGGAGCGTTCGATCTGATATCTCAGTCATCTCTAAATTAGGATCAACTTCTTGGCTAATACGTTTTAAGAGCCCCTGCTCTTCAAGCTGAGAAATAAAATCGCGTAAATCATCAAACTTCATAACGCCCTCGAATAAAAATTAGTTAAAAAAAACGCTACCTTAAAGTAGCGTTATCTTTCAATGTTACTTCAATGAGATGAAAGTTTATTTGGCTTTCTGATTCTTCATTGCAGTAAAGAATTCATCATTGGTTTTACTTAAGCCAAGTTTATCAATCATAAACTCAGTTGCACCCGTTTCACCCATAGGATGAACAATCTTACGAAGGATCCACATACGCTGTAGTTCATCAGGTTTAGTTAGTAACTCTTCGCGACGTGTTCCTGAGCGAGTAATATCAATCGCAGGATAAATACGTTTTTCAGCAAGCTTACGGTTCAAATGAATTTCTGAGTTACCAGTCCCTTTAAATTCTTCGTAGATAACTTCATCCATTTTAGAACCGGTATCAATCAACGCTGTTGCAAGAATCGTTAAACTACCACCTTCTTCAACATTACGCGCTGCACCAAAGAAACGTTTCGGACGTTGTAATGCATTCGCATCTACACCACCGGTTAATACTTTACCTGAGCTAGGTACAACGGTATTGTAAGCACGTGCTAAACGGGTAATCGAGTCTAACAAGATAACCACGTCTTTTTTATGCTCAACTAAACGTTTTGCTTTTTCAATAACCATTTCAGCAACTTGCACGTGACGGCTTGCAGGCTCATCAAAGGTTGAAGCGACTACTTCACCACGCACTAAACGTCTCATTTCTGTTACTTCTTCCGGACGCTCATCAATCAATAATACGATCAATACTGAATCGGGATAATTAAGGCTAAGACTTTGCGCAATGTTTTGTAACAACATTGTTTTACCCGCTTTTGGTGGCGCAACAATCAAACCACGTTGACCTTTACCAATTGGGGAGACTAAATCAAGAATACGTGCCGTAATATCTTCCGTACTACCATTACCATTTTCTAAACGGAAACGTTCATCAGGATGAATAGGGGTTAAATTTTCAAAAAGGATTTTATTACGGGAGTTTTCAGGCTTGTTGAAGTTGACTTGATTAATTTTTAACAATGCAAAATAACGTTCACCATCTTTAGGTGGTCGAATCTTACCTTCAACACTATCACCCGTTCGCAAATTAAATCGGCGGATTTGACTAGGTGAGATATAAATATCATCAGGACCGGCCAGATAAGAACTATCTGAGCTTCGTAAAAATCCGAAGCCGTCTTGTAATATTTCTAAGACCCCAAAACCAAAAATGTCTTCGCCGCTTTTCGCATGAGCTTTTAATATTGAAAAAATAATATCTTGTTTTCTTAGGCGGGCTAAATTTTCTAGTCCCATCGATTCACCAAGAGTAACAAGCTTAGAAACAGATGTGTTTTTTAATTCGGTTAAATTCATAAGTTATATAGATGCACAGAATAGAAATGAGTAAGTAATTAGTTGGATTTGATCGTCGATCAATAAAGTTGTTTATATTTTAAGCGCAAAGATAGCACTAAAATAAAGGTTAGTCCAGATTGGAAATGAAGTCGAGCACAACAATTCCAATCTGTGATGAATTTTTAGATATTTGCATCCAAAAATTCAGTAAGTTGTGCTTTAGATAACGCACCAACTTTAGTCGCACTAACAGCGCCATCTTTGAATAATAACAGAGTAGGAATACCACGGATACCAAATTTAGGTGGTGTCGCACTGTTTTCATCAATGTTCAGTTTACCGATAGTAACCTTACCTTCGTACTCAGAGGCAATTTCACTAAGGATAGGAGCAATCATTTTACAAGGACCACACCATTCAGCCCAAAAATCAACAAGAATAGGCCCATCGGCGTTAATTACGTCTTGATCAAAGCTTGCATCACTTAAAGTGACAATATTTTCGCTCATTTTTCTCTCCAGAAAGATTTGGCTAGTAAATAAATACTATAACACGGATATTTAAAAAATTAATTTTTGATATTTGAATCGATCTTAATATTTATTGCAAGTATAAAATGTTATACTTTATTAATGAATAAAACACACCTAACTCAAACAAAATTTACAGACCTTCCTCTAGAGAAGAGTCTAATTTCAGGTTTAACCTCACAAGGTTTTGAATATTGTACACCAATTCAAGCTATGTCCTTGCCGATTACCCTTATGGGAAAAGATATTGCAGGACAGGCTCAAACAGGTACTGGTAAAACACTTGCTTTTTTACCCGCAGTATTCCATCACTTATTGACACATGAGCAACCTGAAAGTCGCCGCAAGAATCAACCTCGGGCTATCATTTTAGCACCGACACGTGAGCTTGCAATTCAAATCCATAAGGATGCTCTATCACTTGCTAACACATCTAAATTGCGCCTAGGTTTAGCATATGGGGGCGAAAAGATTGAAATTCAACACAATAAGTTAGAAAAAGGTGTCGATATTTTAATTGGTACGACAGGTCGTATTATTGATTTTGTCCGTCAAGGCGTCATTAACCTAGGTTCAATACAAGCGGTAGTGCTAGATGAAGCCGATAGAATGTTTGATTTAGGCTTTATTAAAGACATTCGTTATCTGTTCCGCCGTATGCCTGAAGCAAGTATGCGTTTAAATATGCTATTTTCGGCAACACTATCACATAAAGTGCAAGAGCTTGCCTTTGAACACATGAATGACCCGGAACACATTCAAATTGCACCAGAAGTAATGACATCAGCAAATATTACTGAAGAACTTTTTTATCCATCAAACGATGACAAGATGCTATTGTTGCTAACGTTAATGGAAGAAGAATGGCCCGAAAAAGCAATCGTCTTTGCCAATACAAAACATGCATGTGAAAAAGTATGGGGATATTTAGCTGGTGATGGCCTGCGCGCAGGATTACTGACCGGTGATGTGCCACAGAAAAAACGTATCAAAATTCTTGAACAGTTTACAAATGGCGAAATTGATGTATTAATTGCAACCGATGTCGCAGCTCGCGGGCTTCATATTCCAAAAGTGTCACATGTTTTTAACTTTGACTTACCCGATGATTGCGAAGATTACGTTCATCGTATAGGTCGAACAGGACGAGCTGGTGAAAAAGGATTAGCGATTAGCCTAGCTTGTGAAAAATATGTATTTAATTTACCCGCAATTGAAGAATATATTAAACACCCAATTCCGGTCAGTGAATACGATAAAGATTCATTACTTGATTCTCTACCCGTAATGAAAATCACGAAGTACAAGGCCAACACAAATAATCGTAAAGATAATTATCACCGTAACCATAAGCGCTGAATAAATGAATAAGAACCACTATACTATTATCGATCTTGGCTCCAATAGCTTTCATATGCTAACCGTAGACAAAATAGATAATGGTTTTAGTGTTGTATCAAAAAACAAACAAAAAGTAAGACTTGCTTCTGGTCTAGATGCCCAAGGAAATCTAGACCAAGCAACTATGGAACGAGGATGGTCATGCCTCCAACAATTCAAGAATGAATTAACACAAATTAACCCCATCAATGTTTTAATTACTGCTACTGCGGCACTTCGTCTCGCTAAAAATAATCATCATTTCATTAAACGAGCTGAATTAATTCTTGGTCACCCAATACATTTAATCTCTGGTATCGAAGAAGCAAAAACAATCTATAAAGGTGTTGTTTTTACAGATAATATTTCTGAGCAGTTATTAGTTATTGATATTGGTGGTGCAAGCACGGAACTAATTATAGGTAATGGCCCGCAGGTTATAGAAGCACAAAGCTTGGATATGGGCTGTGTAACTTGGTTAAATAAATTTTTTGCAGATCAAAAACTCAATCAAGAAAACTTTACTGCAGCGATTGCAGCTGCCAAAGAGATTATTGCCCCATGGCGTGCACATTATCAACATCATGGTTGGATACTCACCATGGGGGCTTCTGGCACGATCCAAGCCACTCAAGAAATAAATGAGGTTCAACAATTAACCGAGCAACTCAACCTTGCACTGCTCAATGCAATTAAACAACAGTGTATTCTTTGTGAAAATATCAACACCCTTGAAATTATCGGTTTAAAAGAATCTCGCATCCCCGTTTTTGCAAGTGGATTAGCAATATTAATTGCCCTCTTTGAATCATTAAATATTGAAGAGCTAAAGCAGTCTAAAGGCGCATTACGAGAAGGGCTTATTAGTATTTTATTTAGTAATAATATCAATTTTCAATAATATACCCATTACCAATCAAGAGGTATTTGAACGAGTGACACATAGGGCAAGTCATGAGGCAAACATCTTCGTCGTTATAACGTCTTGATTTAACCCGTTAGATCTTTAACTTTATGCCTAGAATCGACTCGCCTCATGGCTTGCTGATTTTTACATTTTGACTGGTAATGAGTATTTAATAACGACCCTATCTCATAAATAAGTCTTATATAAAACTACAACTTGTGAAATAAAAACAACCGCTGTTATACTGTTCTAAATCAAATATCTATCAACCATCTAAAAATGCGGAGTAAGGACATTCTATGCGTTTATCTTATTTACTATTAACTTTACCAGTTTGTCTGCTTGCTGCCTGTAGTACACCAACGACTCCTACGCAAACAATCACAACCATAACGCCTGTAGAAGAAGCAGAGCCAGTTATAAAGCAAGATTTCACAAAAATTTTAGCTGATAATTTTAGAGGTCAAATTTATTTCAAAGGTAATGATGCCTATTTCACTGGATGCGAATCTGACCAGGTTTTTCCAATCCAAGAAAATCTACAGTTAGCTAAAGTCTATCAACGAATTAGTAATCAAACCTCACAGCCAGTCTATGTCGAATTTACAGGAGAAGTTATCTTTCCAGAGAATAAAAATAGCGAATTCGATGCGATTATGCGAGTTGATAGAGTCCACCATATGGCACCCGCAAAAACCTCTCTTCAATGTGCAACGCCAGTCAATGGTTCTCTAATTCATGCCAAAGGAGAAGCACCTTATTGGCGATTAAGTATTGACGGTCAAAACCTATACTTCGCAACAAAAGCACATAATCAGGTATACCAAACAAATAAAGTTAATTTTCAAACAACACAAATGAACTCAGTAAAAAGTATTAATAAAGACGATAAACCACTTAATGTAGTGATTAAACCAAATGAATGTTTTAATTTAAAAGACCATGAATACTGGGGATATAGCGCCACAGTTATAACTGAAGAAAATACATATGAAGGGTGTGGCGAACCAGGCTGGCCGAGTATCGATAATTCATTTGCAGGCTATTACTTAAACGAAGCTCAAGCAAAAGTTGTTAATTTAACTTTAAATTCTGATGGTACAGCTCAATATCATCAAAAAACAGTGACAGGATCTAGCTTAAAAACGGGTTATTGGAAGACCAATACCCCTGACCGTGTTGTTGTCATGTTAACTAAATCGGGTGATGCTAATATTCGTGAAGAACTCGTATTTACACGTGATGGATTAACACTCAGTACAAAGGAAATCAACAATAACAATATAATTGAAAAACTAAACAATTCCTTAGTATTTAAAAGAATGAATATGGAGGAAACAGATGAAGAAGGTGTTGAACCAAGTATTACTCGCACCTTCTCTCCTGAACTGCTTAATCCAAGTGCGAATATCGATCCAGTGATTCAACAATCAGTAGACACCTACTTTAAGATTCACCGTACGGATCCACATAATACTCAATTTAATTCTGTAATCTATGATTTAAATGGTGATGGCATTAAAGATGCCATTGTATTACTTGACTGGTGCTCTAAAAATGGGTGTGAAATGCTTATATTTGAAGGTACAAATAATGGCTATAGGTTTTCAAGTCGTGTATCCCAAGTTAAGGCACCTATCACACTAGCTAAAGAGCAGCACTTTCTTTGGCAAAGTCTGCTAACAGAAAAATCGGGACAGACAAAGAAACTTGATTTTGATGGCATCAGTTATCCCAATGATACAAATAACTTACCTTCGGCGAGTAAAATTGATGAATCCACGGGTGTTGTATTATTTAGTCAAGGTCGCCCTAAAACTTGGTTTCCAATTAGACCTTAAACAAACACGTTCACAAATAAAATAAAAAGGACCTAGGTCCTTTTTATTTTACGTGTTTACAATCACAACTTACTCTAGATACAAACTCAATAACAACATTCTCTTTATTTTGATAATGTTAAAATAAAAATACTATTGAATTTAATTTCACCATTATCATACTATTTAAGCTCATTTCTGGCTAATAGAAGTTATTTAGATTCTGATATCACCTGTTTAATAAACCGAGTTAAGAATGCATATTTATTTTTTGACTCACTATTCTCTTTAACTAATCCTTCTAAATTATATCCATTCAGCATAATGACAAATAGGCGATCACCTTTTGGTGTTTTTACCAGACCTAATAAGTTAGACACTCCCTTCATTGATCCCGTTTTTGCAATAACCTTTCCCTTTAAGTCTGCTTTTCTTAGACCTCGATAATTTTTAAGCGTGCCGTCTATACCCGAAATGGGCAGCGTAGATAACAAATTCAATTGTTTATCATTTTTATACACAAAATTAAGCACAGACATAAAGAGTTCAGCACTCATTAAATTATGACGAGATAGCCCTGAGCCATCCGCAATATAAGCATTTCCTAAATCTATATGTTGCGCTTTTAAAATCTGTTTAATGGCTAACGAACCATTACGAAAATTACCTGCTTGATGAAAATAAGCACCTCCGACAGTTTTAAATAAACTATCTGCAATTAAATTATTTGATTTTTTCATCATCAATTGCAGTAATTCATTTAAAGGACGTGAGTCATGTTTTACCAGTATTTCATTCGTCGGAATAGTACGAACTTGTGTATCTGGGTCTAATAACACCTTGCCCGTAACCTTAATACCTAAAGAAGATAATTCAGACGTAATAATACTTTGCACATAGGAAAAGGGATCATTAACTGAAAATGCAAGTGGAAAAGCACGATCTCGCGGCACCATGCACCCCCATAAGTGATATTGATTATGACTGCCTCGGGTAACTTCGAGTGCACAAAATTGTTCATCACGTTGTGCCTTAGTGACCACAGAAACATCACTAATCAAACTAATCGGCTCATAGTCTGGAATAAATAAGCGCGCTTTGTGAGGATCCTCGGTGCTCACACTTAAATTACCTTGAACACAGTTTTTATTAACGATAATTGCATTGGCAGGCGACGTATAACAAACACCTAAATCGTTCCAAGGCTGCCCATCACTCCATTGATAACCATTAAAGTGAGATTGATTAATAAAAACATGACCAGTAATTTGTTGAATACCTAAACTTTTTAACTCCATTAACATAGCATGAATATCTGAACGTAATAACGTCGGGTCACCAACAAAATGAAAATACAAATCACCATTATATTGATGCTGTTTAATTTTTTCCTTTTGCCCCTCAATAATTGTACGATAACGAAAATCTTTACCTAAATATAAAGTCGCTGCAGTAGCCGTTAACAATTTTTGAATACTCGCGGGTGTACGTAAAGTAGTCTGATGTGATTGTGCTATCACATGATTATTATCAGGATTAACAACTAGATAAGAAAGTTGTGTACCTTTGGGCAGTAGTGACGAAGCTTCAGTCCAATCATCTGCTAAAAGGTGAGCAGAAGAAAAGAGCAAAACAACCGATAAAAGACGTAAAAACATAAATGAATTCCCTGATAGCAATGTTATAATTTGTGCATTGTCATTGCTTAATATGAGTCAAAACGATGAATAACCCACTATATCAGAAAAATATTATTTCCATTGCTGATCTTTCACGCAGCGACCTTGAACTTATTCTCCAAACAGCCTACTCCTTAAAACAAACCCCACAACCAACACTATTACAAAACAAAGTCATTGCGAGTTGTTTTTTTGAAGCATCGACACGAACACGACTTTCCTTTGAAACAGCTGTACAACGTTTAGGAGGAAGTGTCATTGGCTTTGATAGTGGCGGTAATACTTCCTTAGCACAAAAGGGAGAAACATTGGCAGATTCAGTACAAGTTATTTCTTCCTATGCCGATGCTTTTTTTATGCGACATCCACAGGAAGGAGCGGCACGTTTAGCTTCTGAATTTTCAACCGTTCCCGTCATTAATGGCGGTGATGGTGCAAATCAACATCCAACTCAAACACTTCTCGACTTATTTACCATCTACGAAACTCAAGACACCCTCGAAAATCTTAATATCGCATTTGTTGGTGACCTAAAATACGGCAGAACAGTACATTCATTGGCACAAGCTTTGTCCTTATTTAACTGTAACTTTTATTTTATCGCGCCTGAAGCCTTGGCAATGCCCGATTACATTTTAGATGAGTTAGACAATAAAGGAATTAACTATTCGCTCCATCAAAGCATAGAAGAAGTTGTCGATACCCTTGATGTCCTCTATATGACTCGCGTGCAAAAAGAACGTTTTGATGAAACGGAATACCAACATATAAAATCAGCTTTTTTACTCAATGCAAACATGCTCGAACACGTTCGCCCTAACTTAAAAATATTACATCCCTTACCGCGTGTAGATGAAATTCATAAAAATGTTGATGAAACACCATACGCTTATTATTTCCAACAAGCACAAAACGGTGTTTATGCACGACAAGCCTTGCTTGCTCTTTTACTCACTAATCATTTCACTGCGAATATTTAGGGGAATATAATGCAAAAAAAATTACAAGTTGAAGCAATTCAAGATGGTTCAGTAATCGATCATATTCCCGCACAACAGGGCGTTAAAATATTACGATTTTTTAAATTCACTCAAACTAATGAGAAAATCACCATTGGTCTAAACTTGCCTACTCATAATGGCGAAGGAAAAGATCTTATCAAAGTGGAAAACACTTTCATTAGCGATGAGCAAGCGAATCAATTAGCGCTATTCGCTCCCGATGCAACCATTAACCAAATAAAAGATTTTAAAGTCGTTAAAAAATTCAAAGTACAATTACCTGACTTCTTTATTGGTGTACTGTCTTGCCCTAATAGCAACTGTATTAGCCATAACGAACCAGTAAAAGCGCGCTTTTACGTCAACAAAGGCACTGAGTTACGACTAAAATGCCATTATTGTGAAAAATCATTTAGCCGCACTTTTTTTAATGAATTGGATTAAACAGAAATAAATAATCCAAACAAATTTTGAAGGGGCTTGTTCCGCCCCTTTTACCTATCGCTCTCAAATATAAAACCACATTAAAAATTAATAAGTTACATTTACTCCCCCGATTGAAAATATATCTTCATAGTCGCCTGTCGGTTTTGCATCTTAAAGTCGATTAGGTATATACTGACTTTACTATTTTATTTATAGGTGAACCTGATGATGCAATATAATACTTCCATGCTATGTGATATTTATGCAGATACCGTTGATGTGGTTGAACCACTTTTAACAAATTTTGGAGGCCGAAGCTCTTTTGCGGGTGAAGTTGTCACCATTAAGTGTTTTGAGTCCGTTGGGTTGATTTATAAAATGCTTGCCGAAAATGGCGCAGGCAAAGTACTTCTTGTTGACGGTGGAGGCTCATTACGACGCGCCCTGATTAATGCTAATATTGCAGAACTCGCCGTTGAAAATGACTGGGAAGGTATTGTTGTTAATGGCTGCGTTAGAGAAGTTGACCTACTTGAAGAATTTGATATTGGTATTCAAGCGATCACCGCTATTCCCGTCGGCGCTGATGATAACGAGATTGGTGAAGTAAATGCACCAGTAAATTTTGCAGGCGTCACTTTTTTACCTGAAGATATTCTCTATGCAGATAGCACTGGGATTATCATTTCGCCAGAGCCTTTAGATTTAGATGGCTTAGATGAAATCGACGACGAAGACGAAGATTAATGTAAAGTCGATAATCTAAAAATTTATTTGAAACAATAAAAAGCCCGAATAATAAACAGATATATTATTCGGGCTTTTTATTGACAGAAAATTAAAGTGTATCTTCTGACTTTTCAATTTTACCGACTAATGCACTAAGGCGAGATTGCCATTGTTGGTGCTCTTCGGTTAATTTAACATTTTCTTCTTGAAGTTGGTTATTTTTACCCTGTAAACCTTGCTTATCGGTTTTTAACTCTTCAATTTCCATTTGTAATAATGCAATAGTATCGATTGCATTCTGAATTTTACTTTCTAACTTTTCTAATAGCTCTAATGTCATCATTCACCCTTACATAATGCATGTCATTTAACATAGTTAATAATTGATCCAGTGAGAATAAGCATTACCGATTGCATATTCAACTATTGTTTTACTTTAATCGCAATATTATTCAATAAACACGATATATTGTCGTTAAAATCGGCAAATCCTAATTAATAACAAAAACGAAAAGGTTAAGGCCTTATTTATCAAAGAAATACTTTACGCAAATCAAACCTGCTAAAGATTTTGTTCCATTGAAAGTGAAGGCATATCGCACGAAGGAGTACCAACAACTTTCGCAGGTACACCTGCAACGGTCATATGCGGTGGAACAGGCTCTAACACGACACTACCAGCTCCAACTTTCGCACCAATACCAATTTCTATATTACCCAGCACTTTTGCACCTGCACCAATCATTACCCCTTGACGGATTTTAGGGTGACGGTCGCCACATTCTTTACCTGTCCCACCTAATGTTACTCCCTGTAGTATGGATACATTATCTTCAATAACAGCCGTTTCCCCGACAACAATGCCAGTTGCATGGTCAAACATAATACCTTTTCCAATATTGGCCGCTGGATGCACATCAACGGAAAAAATTTCAGAACAACGGTTTTGAAGATACTGAGCAAGCGGGATCCGCTTTTCTTTCCACAGCCAATTTGCTACACGGTGTACTTGCAATGCATGAAACCCTTTTAAATAAAGCAATGGAGTTGAGTAATTTTCAACGGCAGGGTCACGATCTTGAACAGCGACAATATCAGCCATTGCTGAATTAATTATTTCAGGATCCTTAATAAATGCTTCTTCAATCACTTCTCGGACTAAAATAGCAGGCATAGTCGGAGAACCTAAGCGACTAGCAAGTTGGTAACTAAGTGCAGATTGTAAGCTTTGATGATTTAATATAGTTGAATAATAAAAACTGCCTAAAATAGGTTCATTAACAGAGCAACTCCATGCCTCTTCTCTTATTTTCTTCCATAAGTCTTGCTGAAGTAACTCCATTATTCATTTTCCTTTGCGACAAAAATAGTATGCGTTTCGGTGTCTACTTTATAATGTATTTTTTCTTTTGGAACGACTGAAATCGGATCAGGATGAATAATAATATCGACATCAGAGAACAACTTTTCTAATTCGTCCTCTAGCAATTCAACTTTTCGATGGGCTTCCATCAAGTTCAATTCATCGGCTAATTCCAAATGAAGCTGAATAAATTTGGTATTACCCGATTGTCGCGTGCGTAAATCATGCACACCAATAACACCATCAAGCTCACAGGCAACTTTTACAATTTGTTGTTCTTCTGATTTAGGTAACTGCTTATCCATCAATGCATCAACGGATTGTTTACCGATTTCCCAGGCACCGTGCAAAATATAAAAGCTGACTAAAATAGCAAAAACGCCATCAGCCCAATACCACCCTAAACCGGATAAAATCAATGCGAGTAAAACGGCAGAATTTAACGCAATATCAGTACGATAGTGCAATGAATCTGCTTTTATTGCCATGCTACCGGTTTTCTTAACAATGTAGGTTTGAAACAGTACCAATAAAACGGTCACCAGTACAGAAAATAGCATTACAATAATCCCTAACTGGGAAGCGACGATAGTTTTTTCATGGATCAAAGCAGAGATACTATTAAATAACAAAAATACCGCAGAGCCCGAAATAAACGCCGCCTGTGTTAAGCCGGCTAAGCTTTCTGCTTTCCCATGCCCAAAACGATGTTCTTTATCTGCAGGCTGCAAAGCGACTCTAATAGCAAGAAGGTTTATAATTGATGTGGTCACATCCATCAAGGAATCGGTTAAAGCGGCTAAAATACTTGAAGAACCTGTTGTCATCCAGGCTATTAATTTAACAATAATCAATAAAGAAGCAGCGGCAATTGCTAAACGCCCCGCCATATTAACTAAACGTTCGTATTCGTCTCGTGCTATATTATTTTGCAAAAAAAACCTTCAATATATCAATTTATGAAGGCTTTATTATATACCCAATATATCTGTAGATGCTAATTCAAAGGCTATTGGTTATTTTTCTTTCCTTGGCCACGGCGATCCATTTTTTGTTCATATTGGGCAAATAACAAATCCATTTTTTCTTGTTGTTCATCGGTTAATACATGATAAACATCGTAAGTCATTTTCATTTTATTAAGTTGATGAGTTTGTCTTAGCGTATCTTTACTTTCAATTAACGATTTTGCTTCCGCTGTATCAAATGTGTCAGCCGTTATTAAGCTTTGCATTTGCTGACGATAATCACTTTTATTATCTGGTTTTACTTTAGCATCTCTGTAATCTTGGATAATAGTATCAATCGTTGTTTGTTGTTCAGCAGTTAAATCAACTAATGCAAGCATGCTTTGTAACGGTGCGCCGCCTCGTTTTCCTTTGTTACCCTGTTTGGCATAAACAGTTGAAAAAGTAAGTGGTAAGATCACCGCTGCTAGTATTGCTTTTTTATATAATGATTTCATTTGGTACTCCTATTATGACTTTCGTTATCTTATTTTTACGTGATTAAGTATAAATCAATGAAATGGGAGTAACGTCAGATAAGGGTAATACTGTGTAAAGAAGTGTAAACAATGATACAGCTAAATAAAAAACATGTTTAATACCCTGTAATCCGTATGTATTGATAATTATCAGTATTTTATCCCGCTATTTGATAAGTGTCTTATACTTAAATGAAGCATCCCAATATCAGAAAGCTAGGGCTTAACTAATTTGGGGATATATAAAGGAAATTTAGTGGGGCAAGACAATGAGTAAATTACTCTTAATCGACGATGACAAAGAATTAGTTTCTTTGCTCGCCGAATTTTTATCACTCGAAAATCTAGATATCGATTGTGCCTATGATGGCGAGAGTGGTTTACAGATGGCTTTAGAGGGGAATTACGACCTTATTCTGTTAGATGTAATGATGCCAAGAATGACAGGCTTTGAGATGTTAAAATTATTACGTCAGAAAAGTGATATGCCAGTATTAATGTTAACTGCTAAGGGTGATGAAATTGATAAAGTTTTAGGCTTAGAAATGGGCGCTGACGATTACTTAGCAAAACCCTTTAGTGAACGAGAATTATTAGCACGTATTCGTGCAATTTTACGACGCACACAGCATCATAAATTAGAGAACCCAAGTAAACTCAGCCATTTAGATATTGAACTTTTTCCGGGACAACAACAGGCAATATGCCAAGGTTTGACGATTGAATTAACAGGTACTGAATTGTTATTGCTTGAAAAATTTCTTAGTCAACCAGGCGAGTTATTTTCTAAAGAAGAGCTTAGTGAACAAGTATTAGGTAAGAAATTACAGCCCTTTGACCGAAGTATTGATATGCACTTAAGTAACTTAAGACGAAAACTCCCTGAACGACTTGATGGGCAAACCCGTGTTAAAAACTTTAGAGGTCGAGGTTATATGTGGCTAGAAAGTAGTGAAATAAAGAAAGGTTAATAGGCCTTTCTTATCTTATAAAGAGAAGGCATTAACGTGTTCAACGAGAAAATCATCGCACATAAAAACAAGTTTAATTCATTATTTATTAAAGTTTTTTTATCCTTTTGGTTGTTAATGCTATTACTTAGTACCGCGCTTGTTTTATTACCCATACTGGATGGAAGAAAAACACAAGAAGTCACTAAAAACGACATCCAACGCCTTCAAAAGCAACAACAACATGTCAATAAGTTCATAAAATCACACCCTAACTTTCATTACGATGAATTATTTAATTCACCGTCAAAAGGACCTCGAGAACTTTACTTAACAGACCTAAATGGGCGACTTATTAATGAGCGAGCGCCCAAAGAGGTGCGACAATTTATTATAGACAGTCAATCCCCAGAGAAACCATTAAAGGAAGTCCACAAACGCAAAACCTATTTAGGCCCTGTATCCGTCTCAACGGAGAATCAAGAATTATTACTGTATGTTACCTACCGCAATCAAAAAGAGTCCTTAGCATTAATTGAATGGTTAATTGATAATCCGTTATTACTACTGATCATCGCCTTACTTATTAGCACACCACTTTGTGCATTTTTAGCCTGGCATTTAACAAAACCACTGCGGCAATTACAAAATGTAGCTAATCGCGTTGCCCAAGGAGAGCTTGATACACCTTTCCCAAAAATAAAAAATAGTGAAGAAATCACTCAGTTGGCCAGTTCGATGCAATTAATGATTGCTTCATTGAAAAATATGTTAACGAATCAACAACGCTTATTAAGTGATATTTCCCATGAATTGCGCTCACCACTAACGCGGCTGCGACTTGCACTGGCAATCGATAAAAAACACCGAGGTGATAGCAATGAATTACAACGAATCGAGCTTGAAACAGCCAGAATAGAGGCCATGATTAGCGAGCTACTGAACCTTTCCCGTATACAATTAAACCCTGAAGATAAAGAAACTATCCCGCTGAATGAATTCCTCGATGAATTATTTTTAGATGCTCAATTTGAAGCCAGTGAAAATGGTAAAGAATTTATTTATCCGCAACTCGACACCTTCAACATTAAAGTTTATCCAGAACTTGCCTATAGCGCCATTGAAAATATTATTCGCAATGCGATTAAATATGCACACCACCAGATCACCGTCGACATTAATCAACAAAAACAAAATAAAACAATGATCTTAACGATAAAAAACGATGGGCCACTCATTCCAGAAAGTGAATTAGCCAATATATTCCGTCCTTTTTATCGACTTAATAAATCACGAGATAGAGAAAGTGGCGGTGTGGGACTAGGGTTAAGCATTGCTGAAAATGCGATGTTTAAGCATGGCGGTAAAATTTGGGCAGAAAACATTGATAAGCAAGTCTATATGCATTTACAATTCCCGCTGTATTCATAATCAACAAAACCGAGATAACATGATTGAAGTAGCATTATTTGAACCAGAAATTCCTCAAAACACCGGTGCAATTATCCGTTTATGTGCCAATACCGGCTGTGTTTTACATTTAATCGAGCCATTAGGGTTTGACTTAGATGAAAAGAGAGTCCGCCGTGCGGGGTTAGATTACCATGAATTAACACATGTTTACCGACACAAAGATTATCAAGCATTTCTTGCTGCCGTTGAAGGGAAAAGAATATTTGCTTGTACAACTAAAACCACTGACTTTCACAGTGATGCAAACTTTGAAGCTAACGATGTATTACTTTTTGGCCCTGAAACCCGAGGCTTGCCGCCTGAAATTCGCGAATCAGATAGAATTGAACAAAAATTACGTATTCCAATGCAAGCGGAAAGTCGTTCAATGAATCTATCTAATGCGGTATCTGTTTTTGTTTATGAAGCATGGCGACAACTTGATTACTCAGGTGCAATATAACTAAACATGTTCCATTACTAACACCCCAAAAGCCAAAAAATACTTAATTTTTGGCTTTTTAATTTATATACTCGCCAATCCCCTAAGACCATAACAACTTTTTGCTGCTTTGACCGCCCGAATGACGGCCGTTGCCATGACTTCAGCAGCTAATGCTCCAATAATAGACACATCTGCTTGATGTTTCCCCGTCGACAACGTAAAAATGGTATCCCCATCGTGAAGTGTATGAATCGGATTAATAACTCGAGCAAATCCATCGTGCGCCATCATTGACACTTTCGTTGCTTGAGATTTGGTTAATTCAGCATTGGTAGCAATAGCACCAATCGTGGTATTAGACATATTAGGTTGAGTATTACCTGCAACCTTATTTTTATAGAGATTCATAGTACCAATAAAATCACTTTTGTCCTCGGTTAAAGCGCCAGCAATAATTTTACCCGTGCTTGGATCAATCACATCTCCTAAACAATTAACAGCGACGATAGCGCCAATAACAATATCATTAAAAGTAAGGCTAGCGGTGCCGAGCCCTCCTTTCATCGCTAAATCCATCCCTCCGACTTTACCAACAGAAGCCCCTGTACCAGCGCCAACATTACCACAGCGGCATTCCTCTGAGCTTGCACTCAAACAAGCTTGATATCCCATATCACGATCAGGTCGAGCGTGAAAATCAGCAACGGGTAAATCAAAAAGAACGGCCCCCGGTACAATTGGAACTCGCCCAATACCCACATCGTAACCACGTTGATTTTCTTCACACCAACGCATCACACCATCAGCCCCAGCAAGTCCATAAGCACTGCCTCCACTGAGATAAACACCTTGGATATTTTGAATAAGATTAACTGGATTAAGTGCATCTGTTTCGCGAGTCCCGGGGCCACCACCTGCGACATCAACACCACAAACGGCACCATCATCGGGAAGAATAACCGTGCAACCAGTCCCACCTATGAAGTCTTGAGCATGCCCAACCTTAATGCCTGGCACATCGCAAATTGAATCAATCATAAACAAATCCCTTTGTATAAATTTTTTGAATAATTAAGTTGAATCAGTATACATATATTAACAAAATAACAAATCTTTAGTGTTTTCGAATAAAATGCTATTTTGTATTACTTATTAACGGTATCCACTGAAACTTCGCGACTTATCATTCAGGGAAAGCACAATGCAACTTAAAGCGATTACTTATTTTAATGAATTAGTGCGCTCGCGATCAATTCGACAAGCCTCTGAAAAATTAGGCGTTTCACCGACAGCCATCAGTAGACAACTTGAAAATCTCGAGCATTATTTTGACGCCCCTCTGGTCACACGAGGAGCACGAGGTATTATTCTTACGGCAGCAGGCGAACTATTAGCGAGTCGCTCACAAAGCATGATCCGGGAATTGGGTAATACACGCCAGACAATTGATGATCTTCGGGGACTCAAACGCGGTAATGTTGATATTCATGTTAATGGGGCGGCGATCAATGCTATTTTAGCGCCTGCTTTATCTGATTTTTATAGATTATATCCTGGCATATCGATTTCCGTCATCGTCTCCTCCGCTCAAGAAGCTAAAAATGCAGTCATTGATGGCAATACGGATATGGCAATAACCATGTTTTCTCCACAGGATCCAAAAGTTGACGTCCGATTTAGAATACCAGTGCGACATGAAGTTATTATGTCCCCTGATCATCCCCTAGCTGCTTTTTCTGAAATTACACTAGAAGAAATTCGCAAGCATCCGATTGCTATGCCTGATAATTCTTTTGGAATCAGACTCAATTTCGATCAGCGTCAACGAACCGCTAATCTCGAACCCATTGAGGCTATTTTTACAACATCATCCCTTGAGTTACAAAAGGAGTTAGCATTACATGGTACAGCGGTTCTTATTTTGCCAGCTATATCCGTCATCCGAGAAATCAAATCAGGAGAACTGGTTGTTCGCCCTTTTGTGGCCCCTTCTGAAATAAAAACAGAGCTTCAACTTGGCCGCTCTAAAACAGCAATTCCAAGCTTTGCTGCGGCTAAACTAGCGGAATTTTTAGAAGAATTCTTCCCGATGCAGGTTAGAAAAATGTAATAAAGAACAGTAATGATTTACCTTTACAGTTATAAAACAAAAAAACAGTGCAACGATTTCCGCGTCACTATGCGCTAATAAATTATATTGCAATTACACTCATTATTCAGGCAAGATAAATCAACCTCCAATAACGATAATTGTCTAAATCACTATAGAAGGCACTATTTATGAAACGTATTTTTCATACACTATTAACTACAACAGTCGCGCTAGGCATGCTAACGACTATGCCTGTCAATGCACAATCACGTAGTGACCTCACTTTAGGCATGAGTGTAGAACCATCGGGGTTAGATCCAACAGCGGCAGCCCCCGTTGCCATCGGTCAGGTCGTCTGGCAAAATCTGTTTGAAGGATTAGTATCGATTACTAAAGACGGAAAAATACAACCTCAATTAGCGGAAAGCTGGGATATTTCAGATGATGGATTAACCTATACATTCAATATGCGTGATAATGTCACCTTTCAAAATGGCAAAAAGTTTAATGCCGAAACCGCCAAATATAGCATTGATAGAATATTAAAAGCAGATTCGATTAACCCACAAAAAACCCTTTATCAAGCAATCGAAACTGCAACTGCACTTGATTCTGATACCTTAGTATTAACATTATCAACCCCCTCATCAGACTTACTTTATTGGCTTGGTTTTCCGGCTGCGGTGATGGTCGAACCTTCTAGTGAAGCAACTAATGCCACTAACCCGATCGGTACTGGTCCCTTTAAATTACTTAATTGGAAGAAAGGTAATCAACTCACGTTAGTTAAAAATAATAATTACTGGAGTGAACAACCTAAATTGGACAAAGTAACCTTCCGTTTTATCTCCGATCCACAGGCGCAAGCAGCCGCTTTAAATTCTGGCGGTATTGATGCTATGCCACAATTTCAAGCACCAGAGCTTGTTAATCAATTCAAACAAAATAGTGCATTTGCGACCGTTATCGGTACCACCAGCATGGAAGTTGTGGCAGGTATGAATAATGCGAAAAAACCATTTAACGACGTACGCGTTCGTCAAGCGATGATGATGGCAATTGACCGACAAGCTATTATTAATGCCACCAATGAAGGATTTGGAACACCAATTGGCAGCCACTTTTCTCCTTCTAATGCGAGTTATGAAGATTTAACCGGTGTTTTACCCTACGACCCGACTAAGGCAAAACAATTACTCAGCGAAGCTGGTTACCCTAACGGTTTTACTTTTACGATGAAGATGCCGACTTTAACCTATGCAGAGCGAGCAGCTGAAATCATGCAAGCCTACTATGCGATGATCGGCGTGACGATGGTACTGGAAAGTTCTGAATTTCCAGCTAAGTGGGTACAAGATGTATTTAAAGATACCAATTATGACATGACTATCGTCGGTCATGCAGAACCTTTAGATATTAGTATTTATGCACGTCATCCCTATTACTTTAATTACAACAATCCAGATTTTGATCAAACTATTACTGATATTTCCAATGCAAAATCCGATGCGGAACGTCTTGCTGGTTATAAACAAAGCCAAGAAATAATTGCGAAGGATGTACCTGCTCTTTACCTATATGCTTATCCTAAAATTGGTATTTGGAAAAAAGGTCTTCACGGACTATGGGAAAACTTACCCGTACCATCGAATGATGTAACGGATGCGTTCTGGAGCGAGTAACCTTTTAATATCAATAGCTTCCCATTCCATTATATGGGAAGCCCTACAGAGTATACTCATTTAAGGTCTATAATCATGCGCTATATTGGGAAATCCTTTGTGGGGTTAATCGTGACTCTACTTATTGTCTCTTTTGTTATTTTTTTAGTCATGGAAGCCGTTCCTGGCGACCCCGCTGAAATTATATTAGGTATGTCAGCACAACCCGATACATTAGCGGCACTAAGAAGCCAACTGGGGTTAGACCAACCCTTTATAACCCGTTATCTACATTGGTTATTTGGCTTATTACAAGGCGACTTAGGTAATTCTTATACCTACTCCACCTCGGTTGCACAATTAATAGGTGAGCGCTTACAGGTAACCCTGCCTTTAACGGGTTTAGCCGTCTTTCTTTCGGTACTCATTGCCTTACCATTAGGGGTAACAGCGGCAGCCAAACCCAATGGCATTGTAGATATTATTGCTTCTATTTTTTCACAAATTGGTATCTCTGTCCCTAATTTCTGGATTGGTTTATTACTTATTTTAGGTATCGCATTAACTTCTGGCTGGTTTCCAGCAGGTGGTTTTCCTGGTTGGGATGCCGGTATGTGGGCGGCATTAAAAGCATTGATATTACCCGCTATCGCGTTAGCCATTCCACAGGCAGCAGTACTAACGCGCGTCACACGAGCAGCGGTGATAGAAATCGCAAATGAAGACTTCATCCGTACGGCACGTGCGAAAGGCGCAACACTTAACTATGCGCTTTGGTACCACGTTATGCCAAATGCCTTGATTCCGATTGTGACCATGTTAGGCATGCAAATTTCAGTATTAATAGCGGGTGCAATCCTAGTCGAAAATGTCTTTAATCTTCCCGGTATGGGAACGCTTGCATACCAAGCACTTGCACAACGTGATTTTATCGTCATTCAAAATGTTGTCTTATTTTTCGCCTCTATTGTGATGATCATTAACTTTATTGTTGATGCGCTTTATACCGTGTTAGACCCTCGTTTAAGGATCCGCCGATGAAACGTATTCCATGGTCACTTATTATTGGTGGTAGCATAACGGCGATTTTGGTGATTTCAGCTATTTTAAGCCAATTTTGGACTCCACTTGATCCGACCCAAATTAATATAATGAATCGTCTGAAGAGCCCCGGAGAAGGTGGCATTTTGGGTGCAGACCACTTTGGTCGAGATGAATTATCAATGATCATGGCTGGCGCTTGGGTTTCACTTGGTATTGCCTTTTCTGCTATTACCATCGGTGGACTAACCGGTACGCTACTCGGTGTAACCGTTGCTTGTAAACGGGGTAAATTTGAAGCCTTAGTTATGCGGATCATTGATGTATTATTTGCATTTCCTCCCGTGCTCTCCGCTATTTTATTAGCCGCAATTCTAGGGTCGGGCCCAACGACGACCATTATTGCTATCGCGTTATTTATGATCCCCGTTTTTACACGCATCACCCGAGGAGCGGCTTTACAAATCTGGGCTCGTGATTATATCCAAGCCGCCTGTATGGCAGGTAAAACTAATAAACAAATAACCATCGAACACGTTATTCCTAATATCTCTTCACAGATCATTGTTCAAGTTGCGATTCAAACCGGGCTTGGCATATTAACTGAAGCAGGACTTTCATTCCTCGGTTTAGGTATTGCCCCTCCGACACCAAGTTGGGGTCGTATGCTAGCAGACTCTCAAACTTACCTTTCTCTCGCGCCACATCTCGTCTTTGTGCCTGGTTTTGCCATCTGCATGGCAGTGCTTGGACTAAATTTATTAGGTGATGGACTTCGAGATTTGACTGATCCGAAAAGGAAGCAATAAGTATGATGCTAGAAATAAAAGATCTTAAGGTCAATTTTCAACCTGCTCATGGGCCAAAAACAGAAGTATTGCACGGTATTAACCTCTCATTAAACAAGGGAGAAACACTTGGTATCGTCGGCGAAAGTGGTTCGGGTAAATCGGTACTGTCATTAGCGACGATTGGGTTATTACCCGATACAGCAGAAATCTCTGGTGAAATTATTTTTAATGGTGAAAATATCCTAACCCTATCTGAACGAGAACGCTGCAAATTACGCGGTTCAAGAATTGGGATTATATTTCAAGAACCGATGACAGCTTTAAACCCTGCAATGAAAGTCGGCAATCAAATAGCAGAAGGATTAAGACTTCACCGTAAAATAAGTCGTAAAGAAGCCAAAAAAGAAGCACTTCATCTTCTCGAAATGGTCAAAATTCCCGATGCAAAACGAAAAATGGAATCGTATCCCCATGAAATGTCCGGCGGACAGCGCCAGCGTGTCGGTATTGCCATTGCTATCGCCCTTAAGCCAGATCTTCTTATTGCTGACGAACCCACCACAGCGCTTGATGTCACGGTACAAGCAGAAATCTTAGATATTCTTGATGAGCTAGTCAGTGAACTTGGCATTGCCCTTATCCTAATATCCCATGACTTGGGGGTTATCGCGCGAATAGCAGATCGCACCCTTGTCATGTATCACGGTAATGAAATGGAACAGGGCGAAACCGAACGAGTGTTGCGCCAACCTAGCCATGAATATACCTGCAAACTGCTCAGTGCCCAACCTCGCCGTACTCGTATTAACTTTAATATTACGCCACCGGCTTCAAAAGGAATTGAATGAGAAAGAAAATTCTTGAAATTATTGACCTTACACGCGAGTTTAAGCTTGGAGATACGACCCTCAAAGCCGTTGATAATGTCTCCCTTTCACTCGAACGAGGTACAATCCTTGGCGTAGTTGGTGAAAGTGGTTCCGGTAAATCGACCTTAGCACGTATCGTCATGGCACTCGATAAGCCCACCGAAGGTAATGTACTTTTTGAAGACAGCGATATCTTTGGATTAACCTCCGCTAGATTGCGAAAATTACGCGCCAGTTTTCAAATGATATTTCAAGATCCCTACGGCTCACTCGACCCTCGTCATCGTGTTTCTCGTATTGTGGCAGAACCTCTTCACCTTGAAGATAATCCACCTAAAGGTGATGCACTAAGAAGACGGATTGGTGCATTACTTGAAGAAGTTGAATTATGTAAAGAAGATATGGATAAATACCCCCATGAATTTTCAGGTGGACAACGTCAACGTATTGCCATTGCACGCGCGCTTATTACCAAACCAAAATTAATCGTTGCCGATGAAGCTACCTCGGCATTAGACCTGACAGTACAAGCCCAAATACTAAAATTAATTCTAAAAATGCGGGATAAACACGGTATATCAGTGCTATTTATTACCCACAATATAGCCGTAGTAGATGAGATTTGTGACTCCGTTGCGGTTATGCAATCGGGCAAAGTGGTCGAAACAGGTACAGTTCGTCAGGTACTCGATAATCCCCAAGAAGAATACACAAAACGACTACTTTCCGCTGAACTCAATTTAACTAATATTGGTCGTAAAAAATATCGCAAAGGTACCTAGGCATTCTGATTTTTCAGCCTCTCTACTTTATTTAACCTACTTATATGGGAAGGATTTTATAAAATGAATGATTTTGCTAATTTAAATACCCGCGCCATTCTACAGGCTTACGAAACGGGAGAGACCAGTCCAACAGAATACATGAGTTGGTTAATTAATCGAGTTGAGAAAGTTGAACCAAAAATTTGTGCACTGTATGCCTTCAAACCTCAACAAGCACTCGCACAAGCAGCCGCTTCAACAACACGTTGGTTAAATAAAACGACCATTGGACCATTAGATGGTGTGCCCGTAACGGTCAAAGAACTGATCGCGACAAAGGGTGATCCAATTCCAATGGGCACGGCTGCAACGGATAAAACACCAGCGAAAGAAGATGCGCCAACATCAGCACGTTTAAAAGAAGATGGTGCTATTATCTTTGCAAAAACAACTTGTCCCGATTATGGCATGTTGTCTTCGGGCTTATCTACTTTCCATCATTTAAGTCGTAACCCTTGGGACTTATCACAAAATACCGGAGGTTCTTCTGCCGGTGCTGCCGCAGCTGGCGCAGCAAGTTTCGGTACATTACATATAGGCACCGATATTGGGGGTTCAGTACGTCTTCCAGCTGGCTGGACTGGACTGTTTGGCTTTAAACCGACACTCGGTCGTATTCCTATTTACCCCTATAATACGGGCCGTTCTGCAGGCCCCATGACTAAAACGGTTGACGATGCCATTATTGCGATGCCAACACTCTCTAAACCCGATTGGCGAGATGCAACTTCACTAAACTATAAAGCCCTAGATTGGAATGTCCCTCCTGCAGATGTTCGTGGACTGAAAATAGGTTTGATGATGGATGCTGGATGCGGTATTGAACCAGAGCTTGAAGTAAAGGCGGCTATACGGAAAGCAGCACAACAATTTGAAGCCCAAGGAGCTGAAATCATTGAAGTAAAACCTGTACTCAAACGAGAATGGTTAGATGGTCTCGATATTTTTTGGCGGGCACGATTTTGGGGAATGATATGTCAATTGACCGAGCAAAAACAACAGAAAATTCTTCCTTATATTTACGAATGGGCTAAATCCGGTGGAAGTGCAGATCCCGTTGAGGTTGTAAAAGGATTTGATGGCACGTTATCAATGCGTCATGCCTGCGCCTCTGTCTTTAATCAGGTTGACGCGATTATATCGCCAGTCAATCCTAATGTATCTTACCCTGCTGATTGGGCATCACCAACGAATGACCCGAGCAAACCTTTTGAACATATTGCATTTACTTTACCTTGGAACATGGGCGAACAACCCGCCGCTTCAATTAACTGCGGATTTTCTGAAAGTGGTATGCCAATAGGTTTACAAATTATTGCGCCGCGTTTCGAAGACCTAAAGGTTATTGCCCTTGCTAAAGCCTATGAACAATGGAGAGGACTAATCACTAATTGGCCCACTCTTTAAAACAACATCAAGATGATGATTAATTTCATCATCTTCTACTCTGGCTGTAATAACTCCACCAGCATTTGCACGGTTTTATTTCCTCTAAACTCATTAATATCGAGGCGATAAGTACAATAAACCTGTTTTACATTTGGGTCTGGCCAAGCTTTAATATCAACATTAAAGGCAATTGCATCAATTGCTTGGTCATCGATCTGTAGCACCATTTTTAAATGTTTCTCGCCCACTAATCGTTGCTGTAATAATTTAAAAGAACCATCAAATAACGGTGCCGGGAAACCTTGCCCCCAGGGCCCTGCATCGCGTAGTTCCTGAGCTTGTTGCAGATTAAAATGCAATGCACTTAATTGACCGTCAGATAAGGTCACGTTATTTAACACTTCACTGTCAATTTGCTCGGTTAGAATGGTATTTAAGGTTTTATCAAATAAGTTAAAGTCTTTTTCTCGCAATGAAAGCCCCGCTGCCATCGCATGTCCGCCAAATTTAATGATCACATTTGGAATTCGTTTATCCACTAGGTCAAGCATATCTCGAATATGCACCCCCGGAATCGAACGTGCCGATGCTTTTATTTCACCTTCCCCTGCTTTTGCGAAAACAAAAGTTGGGCGATAGTAGGATTCTTTAATACGAGAGGCGACTAATCCTATAACACCTTGATGCCATTGCGGATCAAATAGACAGATCGCATGAGGAACCTGCGATTCATCAATATTTAAATTGTGTAATGTTTTTAATGCTTCCTCTTGCATTCCTTGCTCGATTTCGCGGCGCGATTTGTTTAATGCATCCAATTCATAGGCGAGAATGTTAGCTTGTTCAGGATCTTCACACAGTAAAAGCTCAACGCCATGACTCATTTCATCTAACCGCCCTGCAGCATTTAAACGAGGCCCTAAGGAAAAACCGAGATCATTTGCCACCAACTGAGATTGATTGCGTTTAGCGACTTGAATCAAAGCACTAATACCAAGACGACAAACACCGGCACGAATGCGCGCAAGCCCTTGCTGCACAAGAATGCGATTATTTTTATCTAGCATAACCACATCTGCAACCGTCCCTAGGGCGACAATATCAAGTAACGAGGCTAGATTGGGGGCTTTACTATTAGCAAAGAAATCTTTACCGATTAAAAAAGCACGCATAGCTAACATCACATAAAAAGCGACGCCAACACCCGCTAAATTTTTACTTGGAAAAGTACACCCTGATTGATTGGGATTTACAATCGCATCGGCAACAGGCACTTGCTCGGCAGGAAGGTGATGATCAGTAACGAGAACCTTTAATCCTTTTTTCTTTGCATGAGCAACACCTGAAATACTAGAAATACCGTTATCCACCGTCATAATCAATTGTGCGCCCTTTTCTATCGCCAATTCAACAATTTCAGGGCTTAATCCATAACCATAATCAAAACGGTTAGGAATAAGGTAATCAATATTAGTAAAACCAAGTGAACGTAAAGCGAGAATACTCAAGGCTGTACTGGTCGCACCATCGGCATCAAAATCGCCTATTACAACAATTTTCTGATGTCCAAGTAACGCTTCGTACAATAACTGACAAGCTTGATCTATCCCCTTTAATTCTCGACCAGGAATAAGGTTCGCCGTATGCGTGTTTAATTCATTTTCATCGTTAATGCCACGGTTAGCATACAATTGCTTAAGTAGAGGAGAACAAGACAGGTTTAAGAAATTTGGGTCAATAGAGGTACGTTTTTTTACTTGAATTGAAGCCATATACAACAACAATCCTCCAATTTAAATAATATCCGAATATATACCCGTTACCATTCAAGATGCAGAAATCAGCAAAACGAGAGGTGAGCAGATTCTAGGCATAAAGGTGATGATCTAACGGGGTAAATCGAGACTTTATAACAACGAAGATGTTTGCCTCTCGTCTTGCCCTGCGGGTCACTAGCTCGTTTCTTATAAACCATGGCAATACTGCGTTATAACATTCGATAAGGACTAGCCATTAAAGATGTAAAGTCTTGTTTTTACATCTACCGATAGAGGATTAACGCAGTTAATCGCTCGAAAGGTCATCATGTTACGCCTTGCCTTGGTATCCGAGCTAGTGACTGATAAACGCATCTTGATTGGTAACGGGTATATATTGTCTACAGTGCCATAAATGAAATTATTTATGGCACTAAAAATGTTTTTTAATTAAATTTTTGATCTAGCACTTGCACTAACTTACTCGCAGGCACATAACCAGGCATTAACGACCCATCTTCAAGTATAATAGCCGGTGTTCCTTTCACACCAAAAAAGACGCCTAACTCGTACTGTTCATTAATCATATGCTCACACTCAGTTGAAGCTCCACGAATCGTACGGCCTTTTTTAGAATTATCCATAGCAAGATTTCTATCATCAGCACACCAAATAGCAGCCATTGATTTTGCAACTGAAGATGTTCCACCAGCGCGTGGAAATGCTAAATAACGCACAGTAATACCCGCTTTATTGTAATCATCCATATCGCCATGTAACTTTTTACAATACACACAAGTTGTGTCGGTAAAGACCGTAATAACATGCTTCTCATTCTGGGCTTTATAAACAATCATATCTTTTTCAAAATCTTTCATACGATTTTTACGTAAAGCTGCAAAACTATTTTCAGAAATATTGGACATCTGATTATCAAGATCGTAAATATTACCATCGATTAGAAATCGTGAATTATTACTACTGTAAAATATACCTTTATCAGTAATTACCTCATTTAAACCTTCAACGGGAGAACGTGATACTGAAATAACATTAATTCTTAACGCACTCATTTTTTCTGTGATCTGATCAACCGTCGCTTGGTCAACGGCTGGTTTACTAGCAGTTTCTTCTGCAAAAGAAAACGAACACAGCGAAAAAATAGCAACGACAACAACCATGCTTTTTTTAAATAAATTAAAAAACATAAAACCCCTTAATGTTTATATCAATATCAAAACAGATTCATTACTTAGTACTCTGCATTAGATTTACCCGACAGTACATACGATTCTGCTGATTAAAATTAATTATCATTTGAGAGTATGCCTATAAAAACGGTCATTGTGAAATATTTTAACAGCAGATTAAGACCTTGGATGATGTTCATGGTGTAAATCTTTCAATCTATCTTGGGCAATATGTGTATATATTTGCGTGGTCGATAGATCACTATGCCCAAGCAACATCTGAACGACACGTAAATCAGCACCATAATTTAACAGATGTGTCGCGAAGGCATGTCTTAAAACATGGGGAGAAAGTGCATCTTTATCAATACCGCACACCTGTGCATAGAACTTAATTCGATGCCAGAAGGTTTGTCGAACCATAACATTCCCACGTCGACTCGGGAATAAAATATCACTACTCATTCCCTTTAATAACTCAGGCCTTGCTTCCTCTAAATAACGCTCTAACCAATATAAAGATTCTTCACCTAATGGAACAAGCCGCGTTTTATTACCCTTACCTGTAATACGAACGACCCCCTGTTGAAGATTAACTTGCTCGACGTGTAACCCAACTAACTCAGAAACACGCAATCCCGTTGCATAAAGTAGCTCAAGCATTGCTTTGTCTCGAAATTGCACCATATCACTTAAATCTGGCGAGGATAATAAACCATCGACTTCAGATTCTGACAATGATTTAGGCAAAGGTTTAATTGTTTTGGGGCTTTGTAGTTTTGCACTAGGATCATCTTCACGGATTTTTTCTCGGCATAAATACTGATAATAACGTCGTAATGCACTCATTAAACGTGCTGTAGAGCTATTCTTATATTCTTTATCACTGTTTAGACGAAAACTGAAATAATCACTAAGATTGACATAACTCGCCTCTCCTAACGTGATATCCATATCATTTAAAAAAGCTTCAACTAATTGCAGATCGTGCCGATATGAATCAAGGGTATTACGTGAAAGCCCTCTTTCTAACCATAAAGAATCTAAAAACTGGTCAATACTTAACAGTGTCATCAAGATTCCTTTTGTAAAGAATTTGTATCATTTAACATTTATTTAATCATACCTAATAAATTAAAAAAACAAGGAAAAAACGCCCAAAACCAACTGGTTAAAAAACAACACCATTGATTAAAAATCATACATCAATGTATTTAACGAAACGCATTAATGTGATGCGCGTCACATTAAATAGAGTTTTACATGCATGACTAAATTCAAACATAGGTACTATACTGATCCAGATCAACCTGCTTTGAACAACATTCGTTAAGCTACTCAACCATAGAATTGTTATTAAATTGAACATTTATATTTTCTCAGTTGATAACGTAATTTAACCAATTTAATTTCACTAACGCTTACCAATAGTAAGGGAGTATATCGTACCATGTCGGACGAAAACAAAAACGCGAGTTATCGCGAATTACACAAACCAGCAAGCGAGTTTTCCAGTCGTTCGGAATATCTGGATCATGAACTTCAAATAATGAAGCCTCGTCGCTGGCGTTTAAATCTACCTGGTCGCGATTTCAATTTTGAATGGGAAGATCTTGTTCCAGCCATTGCCGGTACTATCGGTATTATTGCAATGTATTCAGCTGTAATGATGTCATGGGCAGATGGTTTAACTGAAGCTTGGGAGCATGTCACATTAGGTAAAGACTTTGCCATTGAAGTCGCGCGTGTTGAAATGCTTATCCCTGCATTATTGTTCTGTGTAATTGCTTCTGGTTTTGTCAATCCGAAAGCCAATCTCGCTGGTAACCATGGCCCAATGATCCCACTAATTGGTGCTATCGCGTTAGCTGGTGCACATCCCCTTGCCCTCGCAATTCTGTTAGGTGTATTTGGCTTACTATTGAGTTACTTTAAAGGTGGCTCAAAACTGGTAAATTTAACCAGTGAAGGTGTAGCTGGTGGCTTATTGGTTTATCTCGGTTTTACCGGCGCATTTAGTCAAATAGAGAAAATCCAAGAATGGTCCGTTGGCTTAGAGTCCGCTTCAGAAGGTGTTATTGCAGGTAGTTTGGGCTATATCGGACTATTAGTACTTGCTATAAATGTCATCCTTTATGCTTTCCTCGCTCGTATTAATAAACGTTGGTTAGCAATTCCAGCCTGTGCAATTACTAGTTTAATTATTGCATTAGCATTAGGGGCAAGCTTTGATCTTGTATTTGTAACCGAAACAGGTTTACCGCACTTAAGCCCTGTTTACTGGTGGGGTAGCACGACAGAAGGTTGGATGTTAGGTTTACCAAACCTAGAGCATTTTATTGCATCATTACCCTTCGCTATTTTAGCAGTGGCAATGTGGTCACCTGATTTCCTTGGTCACCGTATTTTCCAAGAACTTAATTACCCGAAAAAAACTGAAGAAGTATTAATGGATGTTGACGATACAATGACAACCTGTTCAATTCGTCAAATTGTCGGTACTGCTGTTGGTGGCGGTAATATTACTTCATCATGGGGGACTTATATGATCCCTGCCGCCATAGCTAAACGCCCGATTCCTGCGGGCTCAATCGTGCTTGGATGTTTGGTTATTTTAATCGCAATTCTAGGTTTCCCAATGGATGTTGCCGTTTGGCCGCCGGTAATGCGTGTTGCACTGTTAGTTGGTGTATTTTTACCATTATTAGAAGCTGGGATGCAGATGATCAAAAACACCAAGGATTCTCAATCCGCCGGTATTTGTATTTTCTCTGCTGCAGTATTTAACCCAGTGCTTGCATGGGCATTAACAATGATGCTTGATAATAATGGTCTGATTGGTGATAAAGAACGTGCAGCTAAACTTTCATTTTTAGATAAAATCATTATTCCAGGTAGTGTATTAGTGGTATGTCTCGTTGCAATGCTTGCAGTAGGTATGCTTGAATCTAAATACGGCATTCCAGCATTTCTTTAATTAAGAAACGAATATATAAATAATAAAAAAAGGCGACTTTTTAATAATAGAAGTCGCCTTTTTTATTGTTAATTAATTTCATGTCATGATTGCCCATCTATCTCAACCACTAAATCTTCAGAAATTTCTTGTAGAGACTCAATTAATCCATCTTTATTGAATTTATCATTAACAGCAATTTTGAAATTACTTGTAAATACCGTGCCACTAATATCAGCAACCCCCAAACGATGGCATTCCATATTTTCAACGCTAATATTATGCTCTGCTAATACTTCGGAAATATCATGTACTAAACCAGGACGATCTCGGGCATCAATATTTAAATCAAGATGCGTTAATGTTTTTACAATCGCTGAATCTAATACAACAACTTCAACATTCAATCCCAATACTTTAAAGTCGGCACCTAATCGTTGAACTTGATCCGAACCAATTTCAATTTTAATTAAACCAGAAAAATAATCGTCAATATGATTAATTTTACTAATTATCCATTTGCCGCCTAAGGCGTGGGTTTTCTCGGATAAAATTCTAACTAACTCATTACGGTTTGAACCACTAACCGTTACCATTACCAATACATTCATAGAACTATTCTCCATATAAATTATCAAAATGAAAATTTGCTAAAAGACGTTAAACATAAAAGAAAATTTAGTTAGATATTCAAATTACTTAAAACCCGCAAAGCAAAATGGAAAATCTCTCAGCATCGAATGAATCAAAAAATACTCTTTTAGTTTATAACCAAAAAATTTGTAGACCATTAAAAAAGTGCCATAATTTGAAGTCGGAGGGAGAAAAATAAAAAAACAATCAATTAATTTATCGCAATGATTTATCTATTTTGATTAAATAAAAGCCCAAATTTCCGCTTTTAATATTTAGAAAATAAATAACGAAACACATGATTATTTTGTGGCTTTTAGGTTATTTTATGTACAAATAAAAGAAAAAGATAATAATCTGTAATTTTATTACAGTTATTTTGAATAAATTGACATGCATCAAACTTCTTAAATAAACCATTTGTTAGACTTCTTTTACACAATCTTGAGGCCTAAATATTTAGATGTACGCAGAAAATTAAATGGGTGATGTTAAACACATCAAATAACCTTAAAAAGCCAACAGTGCAGCTTATTATAAAGCACTTAATGACTTTTCTTCTGCTGCTTAATATTACCGCCACAATTGGTATGCTTGAAGTCAAACACCGATTTAATGCTATTTTCAAACAATGAAGACTTAAATTGTATTTGACTAAATCCGGGTACATTAAAAGCGATATCAGTAACGAATTTTATTTTTCATAACTTAATGCTTGTCATTATTGTTATGGCACTGGCTTGATGTATTGGATAAGCAATTTTTCTGGTACACAAAAGTAAAACAATTTTATAAATTTCAGCACTTTTACTATCTAACTATAAAGGTAAATCTTTATGACAACATTAAACGAAGAATATGCATCTGCATGGGAAGGTTTTGCAGGCGACACTTGGAAAACTGAAGTTAACGTTCGTGACTTTATCCAAAACAACTACACACCTTATGAAGGTGATGAAAGTTTCCTAGCAAATGCAACACCAGCAACTGATACCCTTTGGGAAAAAGTAATGGTGGGTATCAAACAGGAAAACAGCACACATGCTCCTGTCGATTTCGATACTGATATCATTTCAACTATTACTGCACATGATGCGGGCTACATTAACAAAGATTTAGAAACAATTGTTGGTCTACAAACTGATGTACCATTAAAACGTGCGATTATCCCTAATGGTGGTATTCGTATGATTGAAGGTTCTTGTAAAGTTTACGGTAAAGAATTAGATCCAAAAATCAAAGAAATTTACACAGATTACCGCAAAACACATAACCAAGGTGTTTTCGATGTTTATACTGGTGACATCCTAAAATGTCGTAAATCAGGTGTATTAACAGGTCTTCCTGATGCATACGGACGTGGTCGTATCATTGGTGATTATCGTCGTATTGCCGTTTACGGTATCGATTACCTAATGGCTGATAAATCAAAACAGCATAAAGCACTAGAAAAAGACTTAGTTGCAGGTACATCTCTTCAAGATACACTTCAACTTCGTGAAGAAATTTTTGACCAATACCGTGCTTTAGGTCAAATGAAAGAAATGGCAGCTAAATACGGTTGTGATATCTCTCATCCAGCACAAAATGCAGTAGAAGCAATCCAATGGACTTACTTCGGTTACCTAGCAGCAATCAAATCACAAAATGGCGCTGCAATGTCATTTGGTCGTACTGCTTCTTTCCTTGATATCTACATCGAAAAAGATATCAAAGCAGGTAAATTAACTGAAGAAGGTGCTCAAGAGCTTATCGATCATCTAGTAATGAAACTACGTATGGTTCGTTTCCTACGTACCCCTGAATATGATGATCTATTCTCTGGTGACCCAATTTGGGCAACAGAATCTATCGGTGGTATGGGTCTTGACGGACGTACACTTGTTACTAAAAACAGCTTCCGTTTCCTTCACACTCAATACACTATGGGTCCTTCTCCAGAGCCAAACATTACTGTTTTATGGTCTGAAGCATTACCAATTAACTTCAAAAAATACTGTGCAAAAGTATCTATCGATACTTCTTCTATCCAGTACGAAAATGATGACTTAATGCGCCCTGACTTCAACAGTGATGATTATGCAATCGCATGTTGTGTATCACCAATGGTTGTTGGTAAACAAATGCAATTCTTTGGCGCACGTGCCAACCTTGCTAAAACATTATTATACTCAATCAACGGCGGCGTTGATGAAAAATCTAAAGTGCAAGTTGGTCCTAAAACGTTACCTGCAAACACAGATGAAGTACTAGAGTTTGACAGTGTATTAGCAAATCTTGACCACTTCATGGATTGGTTAGCTGAAACTTACGTCACTGCACTTAACTGTATTCACTTTATGCATGACAAATACAGCTATGAAGCTGCGCTAATGGCACTTCACGACCGTGACGTTACTCGTACAATGGCTTGTGGTATTGCGGGTCTTTCAATTGCGGCTGATTCACTTTCTGCAATTAAATACGCTACAGTTAAACCAGTTCGTGACGAAGACGGCATTGCAGTTGATTTCGATATCGAAGGTGATTACCCTAAATTTGGTAACAATGATCCTCGTGTTGATGACATGGCTTGTGACCTTGTTGAACGTTTCATGAAGAAAATTCAATCTCACAAAATGTACCGTGGAGCACGTCCTACACAGTCAATTCTTACTATTACATCTAACGTTGTATACGGTAAGAAAACAGGTAACACACCTGATGGACGTCGTGCTGGTACACCATTTGCACCAGGTGCAAACCCAATGCACGGACGTGATGAAAAAGGTGCGGTTGCATCTTTAACTTCAGTGTCTAAACTACCGTTTGCTTACGCACAAGATGGTATTTCATATACTTTCTCTATCGTTCCAAATGCGTTAGGTAAAACTGATGATTCACAAAAAGCTAACTTAGCAGGTCTAATGGACGGTTACTTTAAACACACTCCAGCAATGGAAGGTGGTCAACACTTAAATGTAAACGTAATGAACCGTGAAACATTATTAGATGCAATGGAAAATCCTGAAAAATACCCTCAGTTGACTATCCGTGTATCTGGTTACGCTGTTCGTTTTAACTCGTTAACTAAAGAACAACAAAACGACGTTATCACTCGTACATTTACAGCTAGTTTATAAAAATTAGCGATAAACAAGGTCAACTCTTGGGTTAGCCTGCTATAATCAGAAAGGTTTCATTCTTCGGGATGAGACCTTTCTTTTTTTCTATCATTTATTAACTGCAATAAGTGATTATTTGATGTATTTTGTAAAGATAAATCAAATAATCAATTTAAAAGGGGTCTTTGATGTCAGTAACTGGACGCGTCCATTCCGTTGAAACCTGTGGTACAGTCGATGGCCCAGGCATTCGTTTTATTGTTTTTTTACAGGGCTGCTTAATGCGCTGTAAATATTGTCATAACCGTGATACCTGGGATACCGAAACGGGTAAGTTAATGACTTCCGATGAAATCGTCACTGAATTACTTCAATATCGTAATTATATGGAAGCATCAGGTGGTGGCGTAACTCTCTCTGGTGGCGAAGCAATGCTGCAACCTGAATTTGTTAAAGATGTCTTTACAAAGTGTAAGGCAGAAGGTGTCCACACTTGTCTTGATACGAATGGTTTTGTCCGTCGATTAGACGATACAGTGAAAGGTGTACTTGACGTTGCAGACCTCGTGCTTTTAGATATTAAACAAATGGATAATGAAAAGCATATCGACTTAACCCATGTGAGTAATAAATATACGCTGGAGTTTGCTGAATATTTAGCTAAACACAATCAACCCGTTTATCTTCGATACGTTGTATTACCTACATATACAGATGCAGACGTAGATGTGCACGCACTTGGTAAATTTATTGAACCAATGAAAAATATCGAAAAAGTGGAACTACTGCCTTATCATGAATTAGGTAAACATAAATGGACTGCCATGGGTGAAATTTACCCACTTGAGGGCATAAACCCACCAACGCACGAAACCATGGAAAATGTTAAAAACATTCTTTCGCAATACCACCCTAATGTTATTTACTAACCTACGATGAAGCAGGTGTATTACCTGCTTTCACTGAGCTTTTTATGACCGTCTTTATTTGCCCACTTTGCCAAACATCCTTTCAACAAAAAGATAATACTCAAATATGCACTAACAACCATCATTTTGATATTGCCAAAGAAGGCTATCTTAATCTTCTGCCTGTAAATGCAAAAAACTCCAAAAATCCGGGTGATAATAAAGAAATGATGAATGCGCGCCGCCGCTTTCTCAATAGCGAAGGCTATTTACCTCTAGCACAAAAATTAATTGAATTAATCAATAATTTATTTGCGGAGAAAAAACAGGCGCATATTCTTGATTTGGGATGTGGCGAAGGTTATTACACCAATCAATTATCCAACAATGTGCCAGAAAATTTCATTATTTCTGCCTTGGATATTTCTAAGGTTGCCATACGCTATGCAGCCAAACGTAATAAAAAAATCAACTTCTGCGTAGCAAGTGCCTATGATGTACCACTTCCGAATAATAGTTTGGATTGTTTATTACGTATTTATGCCCCTTCATTAGACGCTGAGTTACAACGTTTAATCAAAACGAAAGGTTACCTTGTTACCGTTACGCCTGCACCACGTCACTTATTTCAACTGCGTGAAAAAATATACGATGAAGTACACGAGCATCCTCAGGAAAATGATTCACCAGCGGGTTTTAGTAAAATAAATCAAATTAACCTAGCTTATATTCTGTCTATTTCCGAAGCACAACAATTACAAGATCTTATTAATATGACCCCATTTGCATGGAAATTTAATCAATCCGCAATGGAAAAATTACTAGCAGAAAAGCATTGGAATATTGAATGTGATTTTAATATCGAGGTGTATCAGAAAAAATAACTCGTAGATAAGATAAAGAAGCTACGAGTGACGGCACTCGTAGCGAAAGTCTTATATTAATTCATTATGTTGTAAAAATTTATCTCCGCCAATTTTAAATGCTTTTTTCAATAATAATGCTAAATCTAAATAAGAGGGATGTTGACGCATAACCTGTTGATTATCTCGAAGGTGCCCATATAGCTTTTCCTGAATCGCGCCATACCAATCTAACAACTGCTTTGGTAATAAAGTTGTTGAACGCTTTCCAAGCCAATAAAGGCCCTGTACAGGCAGACCCAATAAAAACAAAATAAACGTAAAAATAACCGGCCCTGTAAATAACCCAGGATGAATAATATTTAAAGCAACAATTAAAAACATAAAAGCAGGTGCTAACTTAATTGATAAGCGCGTGTAATAAACAATTTTGCTATCGATAAATAAACAGTTAAGCACCCTTTGTTTTGGCCAGGACTGTAAATACTTATCGCCTTGTCGAATAACATCAAAAAATATACTCACATAAAGCTCCTGAACTGAACAAAATAATGAAGGTCATGGATTAACAGTAGCAAGAGCTAATATATTTATCAACAAAACTAATAATTGCATTAAATCAAAGACCTCATCAGACGAAGTTATTATCATACGTACTCACGTATAAAAAACAAACAACCTATATTTTAAAATCAACAACAGCCCGACCTAACCTACTATTTACATCACTAAAGTAAGAAATTGTAATTTAATACTACAAATTGATTAAAAGTTTAATTTAGATCACTTTTTTATATTAAATCATCATTGTTATTTCATTCTAGAAGCGTAGACTTATTTACCATTATGTGAATCAAATCACCAAATATTTTTCACTTATTCCGGTTATTTAACTCACAGTCAATCGTTTCAGTATTCCCCCCTCTAGATGCTGATGTTTTAAATCTTTACTTATTGGAATTTCAAATGAGCAATAAACTTGTCCTTGTCCTCAATTGTGGTAGTTCATCTCTAAAATTTGCGGTAATTAATGCTAATGATGGCGATGAAGTAATTAGCGGTCTTGCTGAATGCTTTAATCTTCCAGATGCACGTATTAAATGGAAAATTTCAGGAAAAAAAGGTGCAACTAACCTTCCACCTAATAGCGCGCACTCAGAAGCAATTTCTTATATTGTTGAGCAAATCATTAATAAAGAAGAAGGTTTAGCAGAACAGTTCGTTGCTGTTGGGCATCGAGTTGTTCACGGTGGTGAAAGATTTACTGAATCTGTACTTATTGATGAATCTGTTGTTGAAGGCATTGAAGCATGTGCATCACTTGCACCTCTTCACAATCCAGCTCATATTTTAGGAATTAAAGCGGCACAAGCTGCATTCCCTTCTTTACCACAAGTTGCTGTATTTGATACTGCATTCCATCAAACAATGCCAGCAAAAGCATTTATGTATGCGCTACCTTATAGCCTATATAAAGAAGATCATGTTCGTCGTTACGGCATGCACGGAACAAGCCATTTATTTGTGACTAATGAAGCAGCAAAAGCATTAAATAAACCAGTTTCCGATACAAATATTATCTCTGCACATTTAGGTAATGGTGCTTCTGTTAGTGCGATTAAAAATGGTAAATGTGTTGATACCAGTATGGGAATGACACCACTTGCAGGCTTAGTAATGGGTACGCGTTGTGGTGACATTGATCCAAGTATTATTGAATATTTAGTGACTCGTAAGGGTTATAGCATCGAAGGTGTCATGGACATTCTTCAAAAACAAAGTGGTTTATTGGGTATTTACGGCGTGTCTAGTGACTTCCGTGATATTTTAGATGGCTACGAAACAGGTGATGAACGTGCAATTTTAGCAATGGATATGTTCAGCTACCGCTTAGCTAAATATATTGCAGGATACGCAGTACCATTAGAACGTATCGATGCGATTGTATTTACCGGTGGAATAGGTGAAAATTCGCATATTGTTAGAGCTAAAGTGTTAGAGCTACTAACTATCTTTGGTTACCAAGTTGACGACGAGAAAAATGCATTTGCAAGACTCGGCCAAGAAGGTGTAATAACGAAAGAAGGAACACCACTTGCAATGGTGATCCCAACAAATGAAGAGTGGGTTATTGCCCAGGACTCAGTTAAACTTGCTAACGCTTAATAATAATTATCATTTTTATGGGGGCCGCCTAAACGCCCCTATTCATATTTTTTAATAAAAGGAATAGTCATGTCCCGCACAATTATGCTCATTCCCATTGGGTCTGGAGTCGGTGTTACTTCAGTCAGCCTTGGTATGGTCCGCGCTATGGAACGACAAGGTGTAGCAGTAAACTTTTTTAAACCTATTGCTCAACCCCGTCCAGGAGAAATTGGCCCTGAACGTTCAACTACTACTCTTCGTAATGCATCATCAATTAATCCACCTGAACCCTTTGCAATGCAATATGCTGAAAACCTTATTTCTTCAGGTAAAACATCTGAGTTATTAGAAAATATTGTTGAGCGTTTCCGCCAAAGTACAGCTGATAGCGACGTTGTGATCGTTGAAGGTCTTGTACCAACAGACAAACATCAGTTTGCGAACGACGTGAATTACAGCATTGCGAAAGCACTTGGTGCTGAGATGGTATTTGTTACTCATCCAAGTAATGATTCATCACAAAAATTAAAAGAACGCATGGAAATTGCGATTTCTTCTTTTGGTGGTAAAGAAAACAGCAACATCGCGGGTTGTATTATCAACAAAGTCGGTGCGCCAATTGATGAACAAGATAAAGCACGACCAGATCTAACAGAAATGTTTGAAGCACCTGAAACTGCATCGAATAAAAATCTTGAAGTATTACAAATGTTCAGCAAGAGCCCATTACCTATTTTAGGTTGCATCCCATGGAGCTCAGAGTTAATTGCACCTCGTGTTAAAGATCTTTCAGTACATTTAGAAGCAGAGATACTTAATGAAGGTGATTTAAATAACCGTCGTTTACACAGCGTTATTTTCTGTGCACGTTCAATTCCAAATATGATTGAACACTTCAAAGCGGGCTCAATGCTAGTAACTTCTGGCGACCGTAGTGACGTGATTATTGCAGTTTGTTTAGCTGCAATGAACGGCATGAAAATTGGTTGTTTATTATTAACAGGTGATTACACACCTGAAGAAGAAGTATTAAAACTTTGTCATCAAGCAATGGAATCGGGCCTACCGATTCTATTAATCAAAAGTAACACTTGGCAAACAGCACAACGCCTACAGAGCTTCAATATCGAGATCCCTGCCGACGATATCGAACGTATTGAAAAAGTACAAGAGTACATTGCAAGCCATATCGATAAACATTGGTTAAACACATTAACTGAAGACTCTTCGTTATCTCGTCGTTTATCACCACCAGCATTCCGTTACCACTTAACAGAGCTTGCACGTAAAACAGTACAACGTATCGTTTTACCTGAAGGTGATGAACCACGCACAATCCAAGCAGCTCTTATCTGTGCACAACGTGGTATTGCTAAACCTGTGCTATTAGGTAATCCGCAAGAAATTCACCGTATTGCTACACAACAAGGTATCGTATTGACTGATGATGTAGAAGTCATCAATCCTAAGGATATTATTGAGCATTATGTTGCACCAATGGTTGAATTACGTAAAGCCAAAGGATTAACTGAAGTTGTTGCTCGTGAGCAATTACAAGATACCGTTGTACTTGGTACAATGATGTTAGCTGAAAATGACGTTTCTGGTCTTGTTTCTGGTGCCGTTCATACCACCGCAAACACTATCCGCCCTGCGATGCAGTTAATTAAAACAGCACCAGGCGCAAACTTAATTTCTTCTATCTTCTTCATGCTATTGCCTGATCAAGTATTAGTCTATGGTGACTGTGCAATTAACCCAGATCCAACCGCAGAACAACTTGCTGATATCGCAATTCAATCTGCAGAATCTGCAATTGCATTTGGTATCGACCCTAAAGTTGCGATGATCAGTTACTCAACCGGTAATTCTGGTGCAGGTAGTGACGTAGAAAAAGTTCGAGAAGCAACTAAAATTGCACAGGAACGTCGTCCTGATTTATTAATTGATGGCCCACTTCAATACGATGCAGCGGTTATGGAAAATGTTGCGAAAAGTAAAGCGCCTGATTCTAAAGTCGCAGGTAAAGCAACGGTATTTGTCTTCCCTGACCTCAATACAGGTAACACCACCTATAAAGCAGTACAACGTAGTGCAGACCTAATCAGTATCGGTCCAATGCTTCAAGGTGTACGTAAACCAGTTAACGATTTATCTCGTGGTGCATTGGTTGATGATATTGTTTACACAATCGCATTAACAGCAATTCAAGCAACACAAGCAGCAGAAAGAGAAGAATCTACTAAATAATTTGTAGATGTCTACATGACGCTGAATCAAAAAGCCCGCTTTATTAAATTAATAAAGCGGGCTTTTTATTTTTAAGAAAGACTAAGAATCAAAGTTGAATTAATAAACATTTTAAACCTTTATCTATTTCAACATTTCTAAAAACATCTGGTGGTGCAATCTGAGCGATCACTGAAGCATTAGAACACTCTTCCTTTACAATCCCCTCTAAAAAAGCAAAATCTAAATCAGGTGAATTTAAGCATAATAGCGCCTGACCACCTGGATTGAGTAATTCAGGTAAACGACGAATAATTTTCGGATAATCACGCTTAATATTCACGCTGCCCTTTTGTAAAGAAGGAGGATCAGCGATAACAATATCATAGGGACCAAGGCGCTTAACTTTACCCCATGACTTAAATAAATCATGCCCGAGATATTTCACTTTACTCAGGTCGTGACCGTTTAAACGATGATTCTCTCGACCAACGGACAAGGCCGCTTTACTCATATCTAAATTAACGACTTGCGAAGCATTGCCCGCCATTGCTGCATTAGAAAATCCACAGGTATAGGAAAACAAATTCAATACACGTTTATTTTGACTATTTGCCTGTACCCACTTCCGTCCATTTTTCATATCTAGAAATAGGCCATAATTTTGTTTACTACCAAGGTTTATATGATATTTAAGCGTATTTTCATATCCAACTAAGTCAGTGACCGGCTCTCCAAATAAAACCTCTGTAGGCGCAAAATCACGGCATCGGTACTGAACTTGAATACTGCTAACAACAAAGTCTAATGAACGCATCTTTTGTTCAAGTGTTTCACTGAGCTGCGCGAGCCATCGCGGTTCAACTTCTTTATATAAAATAATTAAAATAACCGGCGATAACCAATCAATATTAATATCTTTACACTCAGGAAAAACGCCGCCACGCCCATGCAATAAACGTTGCAGCTCTGTTTTAGGGAAACTAGAAACTGCTTTCCAGTTAATATGTTCAATAATATTCATTTAGCTTTATCTTCATTTAATGTTTTATGTAATTGATCAACATCTTCATCAGAACTTAACAAAATAGCAAACCAACGGCCTTCCTCACTACTTTCAAGCGCTATTTTAACAATCATGGTTAACGGCACTGATAATAGCATCCCTACCATTCCTAATAACCACCCCCAAAATATTAAAGATAAAAATACCACCAAAGTAGAAAGCCCTAAACTACGCCCCATAAAGCGCGGTTCAACGACATTCCCCATGATCATGTTGACGCCTATAAACAATGCGACCACTATACTTGCAGAGCCGACCCCAAGTTGTAAGAACGTTAAAATAACAGCGGGTATCGCGGCCAAAATAGAACCAATATTCGGAATGTAATTAAACAAAAACGCCAATAACGCCCACAATACAAAAAAATCAACACCGAGAATCCATAGGAAAAAACCAATAATAAGGCCAGTGACAAGACTAATAATGGTTTTAATCGCCATATATTGATTTACAATTTTTAAAAAATGATCGAGATCTTTTTCCGCATGATGCGACTCATCAAACGCGACATGCATCTTTTTAGCAAAACCGGGGCCTTCTGCAAGCATAAAGACAACGGTTAACAGCAATAGAAAAACGTTACCTAATACACTACTAAAACCACTTAATGTTTTCGTTACCAACCCCATTACTTTACTTGGGTCAAAATACGCTTGTACTTCAGTCATCGAAATAGATACGTTTTTTTCACCTAACCAAGTAATTAACCAATCCATGTCTTGTGATAACTGTGCTTCATAAACAGGTAGAGCTTCACGGAAGGAATTAACAGAAGAGCCAATGACCCCACCTAACACAACGAATAATGCAAAAATGAACACAATCACCATAATGATCGCAATCGCGCGTGGTATTTTTTTACTTTCCAGTAAATTGATCGCAGGATTACAAATAATAGCGACAAATAAAGACAATAAAAAAGGGACGACAATAGTGGCTGCGACTTTTATTCCTGCCAAACAAACAACAAGTGCAGAAAAATATAAAACACAGCGGGCAAATGTAGAACCATTTGACATAATTTACTCGTAATAAATTAAAAGGGATTAAAGCTTATTACGACAGACAATTATTTCAAAGCAATATACTCAAGTTTTTATATTTAACAAAAAAAGTTAAAAATGTTAAAAAAATGTTCAAAGCATAAAAAGTGCCATTAGGCCTTTTTTGTATGACAATATAAAACCAATTTAAAAGCCATAAAAGCAAAATACAACGACATATAATCACAATACAGAAAAATACAAGACATAAGTCATACTATATTAAAATAATACTTACATATCATGTAGTAAACGTCACATTTTTTCCTATTTGTAGATTTACTTACACGTGATCTCGATCAATACTTTGCATCTAAATATACTCATATAATGACTTCGAAAATTTTTTATTAAGGTCTATTTTTGTTAAGACGACTACGATTTTACTAAAACATTTTTAAACTTTTAATTTTATAAATCCTTAGGAGAATATTATGACAGTAAGCACTGTTGCCGAGCTAGAGGCCCTGATTGCCCGCGTTAAAGTGGCACAAGCAGAGTACGCAACTTTTTCACAGGAAAAGGTTGATGAAATATTCCGTGTTGCAGCCCTTAAAGTTTCTACACAACGTATTGAACTTGCTAAAATGGCAGTTGAAGAAACTGGCATGGGTATTGTTGAAGATAAAGTAATCAAAAACCACTTTGCTTCTGAATTTATTTACAATAGTTTCCGCGATACAAAAACAGTTGGTGAATTATCACGCGATGACGAATTAGGTACTGTAACACTTGCAGAATCAATGGGTATTATCTGTGCAATTATCCCAACAACAAACCCAACCTCAACTGCTATATTCAAAACATTAATGGCATTAAAAACTGGTAATGGTTGTATCGTTGCACCGCATCCACGTGCAAAAAAATGTACTAACTACGCAGCACAATTAGTATTAGAAGCGGCTATTTCAGCTGGTGCACCAAAAGATTTAATCGGTTGGATTGATATCCCATCTTTAGAACTAACAAACACAATCATGAAACATGACGACACTGCAATTATTCTTGCAACAGGTGGTCCAGGCATGGTTAAAGCAGCTTACTCTTCAGGTAACCCTGCTATCGGTGTTGGTGCAGGTAATACACCTGTCGTTATCGATGAATCTGCAGATATCAAACGTGCAGTTTCTTCAATCTTAATGTCAAAAACATTCGATAACGGAATGATCTGTGCTTCTGAACAAGCGGCTATCGTTGTTGAATCTAAATACGATGAATTTAAAGCACGTCTTGAAAAATACGGTGCCGTTATCTTAAGCAAATCAGACGCTAAAAAAGTGGCTAAAACCATGTTCATCGATGGTGCGCTTAACGCTAAAATCGTAGGTCAATCTGCTTATACAATTGCAAAACTTGCAGGCGTAAAAGTTCCAACTTCAACTAAAGTATTAGTTGGTGAAGGTCCTGAAGTAACAACTGATCACATGTTCGCTCATGAAAAACTATCTCCTACACTAGGTCTTTTCAAAGCAAAAGATTACGACGATGCTGTTCGTCAAGCTCAAATCGTATTAGCAATCGGTGGTGTAGGCCACACAGCAGCGCTATACACAGACCAAGATGCTAACACAAAACGTGTTGATGCATTTGGAGCAGTAATGAACGCAAGCCGTATCGTTATTAACTCTCCAACATCTCACGGTGGTATTGGTGATATATATAACTTTGGTTTTGCACCTTCGCTAACTTTAGGTTGTGGTACCCACAGTGGTAACGCAGTATCAGAAAACGTTGGTCCTCAACATTTGATCAATACTAAAACTATCGCGAAGAGAGCAGAAAATATGTTATGGCATAAACTACCAAAATCAATCTACTTCCGTCGCGGTTGTTTACCAATTGCAATGACTGACTTAGAAGACAAAAAACGTGCAATGATCGTAACTGATGGCTTCTTATTTGCTAACGGTTACATTGATGATTTACGTAACATCCTTGAAAAACAAGGTATGTTAGTTGAAGTTTTCCATGAAGTAGAAGCGGATCCAACACTTTCTATCATTGAAAAAGGTGCAGCTGCGTGTAACGTATTCCAACCAGATGTTATTCTTGCAGTAGGTGGTGGTTCACCAATGGATGCAGCGAAAATCATGTGGGTTCTATATGAACATCCAGAAACTGATTTCGAAGATTTAGCAATGCGCTTTATGGATATCCGTAAACGTATCTACAAATTCCCTAAAATGGGTGTGAAAGCTGAATTAGTTTGTATCACTACAACTTCTGGTACAGGTTCTGAAGTAACACCATTCGCCGTTGTTACCGATGATGAAACAGGTAAAAAATACCCACTTGCTGACTACGCATTAACACCAAATATGGCTGTTATCGATGCTAACTTAGTAATGGATATGCCAAAATCTCTTTGTGCATTCGGTGGATATGATGCGGTTACTCACGCAATCGAAGCTTATGTTTCTCTATTAGCTAACGAATACTCAAATGGTCAAGCGTTACAAGCACTTAAAATATTGAAAGAATACCTACCAAGTTCTTACCATAATGGTAAAAATGACATGGTTGCACGTGAGAAAGTTCACAATGCGGCAACTATCGCTGGTATCGCATTTGCTCAATCATTCTTAGGTGTATGTCACTCAATGGCGCACAAACTAGGTAATGAATTCCACATTCCACATGGTTTAGCGAATGCATTATTATTAACCAATACAATTCGTTTTAACGCGACTAACAAACCAACTAAACAAGGTACGTTCTCTCAGTACAGCCGTCCACAAGCACGTGCTGACTATGCTGCGATTGCTGACCACTTAGGTTTCCGCGAAGGTAACACTGAAACTAAAATTAACGCACTACTAACTTGGTTAGAAGAGCTTAAAACTGAATTGAATATCCCTCATTCAATTAAAGATGCAGGTGTTGCTGAAGCTGACTTCCTAGCTGCAGTTGATGATTTAGCGGAACAAGCGTTTGATGACCAATGTACAGGTGCAAACCCACGTTACCCATTAATCTCTGAGCTAAAAGAAGTTTTACTAGCTTCTTACTACGGAACTGAATACTCAGACGTAGAAGACAAACCAGAAGCAATCATTGATGAAGAAGCTGCTGAATAAGCTTACTCCTTCTAGTTAATTGCTAACTGCTCGAAGCCTGCTTAATTGCGGGCTTTTTTACGCCTATAGAAAAGTTATAATTGAAAAACCCCGATTACAGATTTAATGCCATTGCTATCAATCACCAATTCGGATATCTAAAAAGTATTACGTATAAGGTATTCATTGCATGAGAAACGCAGTATAGGGGCTTGTGACAGCCTAAAAGAGATGTAAGTTAATAATCCCAAATAAAAGAATTAAAATGACACAATGAAGCGCTCACTGTGCCTTTTAATAGAGCAGAGTAACAAGGCTCGACCTCAACAAAAGGCAATGACCTTGATTAAAAGAAAACCTTACCACCCACTTAGCATTACAGAGAGATAATCTCAGTTAAATATTTATGGGGCATAATCTATCGTTGAGAGGTTTATGACTGATGACATAAACCTCTCAATCATCATGTTTATTTTCGTTTATTACAACGTAAATAAAAAGTAGCTTCAGAAGCCTTCATTACTTTAGGGCCTTTTTGGTCAGAACATTCTTCTGAAAGAGGATGACCATCCTGATTGAATTCACCAATTGACTCACTGACAATATCGACGCCTAATGAATTCCCTAGAATAGACAATGCATTCATGATTGCCGTGCTAGTATGATGCGTTGAAGATAATCCCTGAAAATAGTGATTAGATAACTTAAATTTTTCAATTCCCAACTTATTAATTAAATATAATGCAGGTCGATCGGCGGCATAATTATCAATCATCATCGCAATACCTAACTTACCGATATTTATCAGATTTTCATAGATAGTAGGCGATGAACAAATAAACACAGTTTCATCAATGGCAAATTCGAGCCACTTACTCTGACATTGGCACTCAAGTAAAATTCGTTGTAATTCACCAATTAGCTTGGGCGACTCTACCTCCATTTGAGATAAATTAATGCTAATACGATCAAAGTGGATTCCAGCACGATGCCAACTTGCCGCTTGCATCGCAGCCTTACGGATAACATACATGGTAATCGGTAATAATAACCCCGTATTTTCAGCTAAGCTTAAAAAATTATCCGGTTCGAGTAAGCCACGCTGAGGATGATTCCAACGTACTAGCGCTTCCACCGCAACGATCTGTTTTTTTCTAATATTAAATTGTGGTTGGAAATACAATTCGAACTGTTCTAATTCTAACGCTTGACTTAATTCTTTTTCTAATTCAAATTGCTTTTGAGAATGAGCCGTTAACTCACTGGTATAGAAATGATAACAACCACTACGATCAGATTTAGCACGTAATTTAGCTTCTTCAGCACTATTAATTATCGTATCAATATCAGCCCCATCATCAGGGCACATCGCGATCCCCATAGACGCAGAGACATCAATATCTAGCTCATTAATTTTGAAACGTTGATTAAATTGATCTGCAATTTTACGTGCCACTACCGCAGCATCTTGCTCACTCACTAATTCATCAACAATAATAACAAATTCATGATTACCAAATCGAGCGACGGTATCTTTTTCAAATACACAACATTTAAGTCGTTCCGCCGTTTCTTTTAAAACAGCATCACCAACACTATGTCCATATTGTGCATTGATATCTTTAAAGCCATTAATATCAATTAAAATAACAGCCATGGCTATTTCTTTAAATTCAGCCCGTGTCATCGCATCTTTTAAACGTGCCTGTAATGCAATACGATTAAACAGTCCCGTTAATGGATCAAAGGTCGCTAAATGCTCAATTTTTTTATCAACAACACCATCCTGAGTAAAATTAATAAATGAAAATACAAAATTAAGATTCCCCTCTTCTTCATGCTCAACGGCATAGGTTTCTAACCAAGCATATCCGACTTCTCCATTTTTTCGAATGTAACTTAAGTCCCCCTGCCAAGCTTTATTTTCCTTTAGGTTAATTGCAATATTTCTGTGTTGGTTTGATTGGAAAATAGTAATGTCTTGATTTATCAGTTCACTTTTTGAATAACCCGATGTACTACAAAGCGACTTATTCACTGAAATAATGATGCCTTTTTCATCGGTCACAAGAAAGTTTTCTTTGCTGTTCTCAAACACAGTATCTGCTATCTTTAATCGTTTCTGAAGAATATGGTGAGCACTCATGTCTCGTCCTACACCAATTAAGCCTTGCACTTTGCCGGTACGATCTTGCAATGCCTCTTTCTTCATATCAATAAAGTGACGTTCACCATTATTATAAGTAAGGTATTCTTCTCCAACATAGATTTGTTTAGTATCCATCACTAAACGGTCTTGTTCTTGACACATTAGCGCCTGATAAAACTCAAAGAGTTGATCATCCGTCTTACCAATAATTTCTTTTTCTGAGCAACCAACAAATTTTTCAAATTGTTTATTACACCCTAAAAATCTGCCTTCCAAGTCTTTGAAGAAAATAAGATCCTTTGAAATATCAGCGGTTGCACGCAACATTATTCGCTCTTTTTCTAAAGTGGCTTTAGTTGTATTAATTTCTGTCACATCAAAAATAAAACCAATTTGCGTATTAGTATCTGCCACCCTCTCTTTACAGAAAACCACATCATGTGCTTCACCATCTAAATCATGAATAGTGGACTCATAAAGATAAATTTGGTTATTTGAGAATATTTTCTTATCTAATTTTTCAATTTCTTTTGCTAAATGGAGAGGTAATATATCGGCAACGGTTTTTCCTACGACTTCATCGGGCGTTTTTCCAATTAAATTAGAAAAGTAGCGATTACAAGCGAGAAATGTTCCTTCATTATTCTTGAAATAAATAGGGATACTAAGATAATCGATGGCAGATTTTACATCATCACTGATTGAACCAGGAATGACCGAAGAATTACTCATCAATGGTGGTGATAAATATGTAGTTTTTAATAATGGGAAACGTATACTAATTTGTGCAATGCGCTCTTCAGATAACGCATCCTCACAGATAAAATGGTCATATTTTTTTTCAGATAGAACACTTTCAACAATATCAATATGGCGCACATGGTCAAGCTCATAATTGCTGCACCCCCCATCCGAAGATGAAAATTTAAGCATCGTTTGTGCAAGTTCTATATTCTGGCCAACATAAAGAATATTTTCTACTGAATTAGACAATCCCTTTTCCTTTTTTACTGCTTAGACCCAACATATTTAACTAGTCGAGTATCAATACATCAATGAATGAGTTGTTTTTATAAACAACAGAAATTAAATATACACTTTTCAGTGTAAATATATTTGCCTACCGATGCATATTCAGCATTATATTGGTTTTTATTGATTTTTTAGACATATACAATACGAAAGAAATAGTCTAATTATTTGATTAGTAAATACTATATTAGATTTATACGTTTAATGAAAGAGGCAAAGAGTGGTGTAAATCACAGGAATACAAAGCATAAAAATAGAAAAGAAAAAGGGGATATAAATATCCCCTATATACACAATTAACTTAGATACAATTAACCGAGCTGTTTACGTACATTCCTAAACATACGCATCCACGGGCTATCTTCCCGCCATTCATCAGGATGCCATGAATTAGCAACGGTTCTAAATACACGCTCTGGATGAGGCATCATAATTGTCACACGTCCATCTTCAGAGGTTAAACCCGTAATACCATTTGGTGATCCATTTGGATTCGCAGGATATTGTTCAGTCTGCTCACCATAGTTATTAACAAATCGTAATGCAACACTACCACTTGCTTCAATAGCAGCAAGGTGTTCTGCATCTTTAACTTCCACATGGCCTTCCCCATGTGAAACCGCGATTGGCATACGTGATCCAGCTAAATCATTTAAGAATAATGAATTGTTTTTCTGTACTTCCACTAAACTAAAACGCGCTTCAAAACGCTCTGATTTATTACGCACAAAACGAGGCCAGAAATCTGTACCAGGAATCAGCTCATGGAGATTTGATAACATCTGACACCCATTACACACACCCAGTGCGAATGAATTTTCACGGTTAAAGAATGTTTGGAATTGATCGCGTGCTTGGCCATTAAACAAAATGGATTTTGCCCAACCTTCCCCAGCGCCTAAGACATCCCCATAGGAGAAACCACCACAAGCAACCAGTCCCGCAAAGTCAGATAATTGAACATCACCAGACAATACATCACTCATATGAACATCAATGGCAGCAAATCCAGCACGATTAAAGGCAGCAGCCATTTCTTGCTGAGAGTTAACCCCCTGCTCCCGTAAAATGGCCATACGAGGACGAACGCCCGTTGCAATATAAGGTGCTGCAACATCTTCATTAATATCAAAGGTTAATTTAACATTTAAACCCGGATCATTATCATCGGATTTAAGTGCAAACTCTTCCTCCGCACAACTTGGATTATCTCGTAGAGATTGCATTTTAAGTGTTGTTTCAGCCCAAATAGCACGGAATTCACGTCGAGGGGCAACCAAGATATCGACACCATCACGTGTAAATTCAATTTGATCTCGCTCATTTAGTGTACCGATAACCAGTGCGTTACTTGCTAAACCATGGCCAGCCAGAGTGTTAAGTACTGCTTCTTTATCTTCACGACGAATTTGAATAACAGCACCTAATTCTTCGTTATAAAGTGCAGAAAAATCTTCGCTACCTAAACGGTCTAATCGAACAGATACACCACAATGACCTGCAAATGCCATTTCGGTAATTGTAGAGAATAATCCACCATCACTACGATCGTGGTAAGCCAATAACTTTTTAGAAGCAACTAAGGTCTGCATCGCATTGAAGAAACCTTTCAATTGTGCGGGATTATCAACATCTGGTGTTGCTGCACCTAACTGCTTATAAACCTGTGCCAATGATGATCCACCTAGGCGATTTTTTCCATTACCTAGGTCAACCAAAATAAGGTCGGTATCACCTTGATCTGTACGCAACTGTGGTGTGATTGTATTACGGATATCTTTAACAGCACCAAAAGCTGTAATAATTAATGACAGTGGAGAGATAACTTCTTTATCCACATCACCCTCTTGCCAACGCGTTTTCATTGACATGGAATCTTTACCAACGGGAATTGTCAGGTCTAATTCAGGACACAGTTCTTCACCTACTGCTTGAACCGCTTCGTATAAACCCGCATCTTCACCTGGATGACCGGTTGCAGACATCCAGTTTGCCGATAACTTAATACGTTTAAAATCGCCAATATCTGCACAAGCAATATTGGTAATTGACTCCGCAACAGCTAAACGCGCAGAAGCACCAAAGTTAAGTAAGGCAACCGGAGTTCGTTCACCCAATGCCATTGCTTCACCAAAATATGTATCGTAACTTGCCGCCGTTACCGCACAGTTTGCAACAGGTACTTGCCAAGGACCAACCATTTGGTCACGTGCAACTAAGCCGGTAACTGTTCTATCACCAATAGTAATTAAGAAAGTCTTTTCTGCAATAGAAGGTAAACGTAATAAACGCTCCGCAGCACCTTTAATACTGGCACCAGAGAGATCTAAGGTCTTACCTTTGGCCGTTTGTGTTTTAACATCACGGTGCATTTTAGGTGCTTTACCTAATAACACTTCGAGTGGCATATCGATTGGTTTATTATCGAATTCATCATCATGTAACGTTAAATGTAATGCTTCAGTTGCTTCACCAATCACGGCATATTGCGCACGTTCACGTTTACAAATTGCTTCAAAAGTCGCTAAATTTTCAGGCTTAACCGCCATCACATAACGCTCTTGGGATTCATTACACCAGATTTCATGTGGCGCCATGCTTTTCTCATCATTTGGAATAGCACGCAATTCAAACTTACCGCCACGACCGCCATCATCAACCAACTCAGGCATCGCATTAGAAAGCCCACCAGCACCGACATCATGAATAAACTGAATCGGATTATTTTCGCCCATCTGCCAACAGCGATCGATCACTTCCTGACAACGACGTTCCATCTCTGGATTTTCACGTTGTACCGACGCAAAGTCGAGATCTTCAGATGACGCACCAGAGTCCATCGAAGAAGCGGCACCACCACCTAAACCAATGTTCATCGCCGGTCCACCCAATACAATTAATTTTGCACCGACTGGAATATCTTTTTTCTGAATATGCTCACGGCGAATATTACCTAAACCACCGGCCAGCATAATCGGTTTATGATAGCCACGAATTTCAACCCCGTTATGGCTATCTACTTGCTCTTCATAGGTACGGAAATACCCAAGAATATTCGGACGACCGAACTCATTATTAAATGCAGCGCCACCAAGTGGAGCCTCTAGCATAATATCTAAAGCAGATACGATACGATCTGGTTTACCAAAATCCGTTTCCCATGGTTGAACAAATGCAGGAATGCGTAAATTAGAAACAGAAAAACCAACTAAGCCTGCCTTCGGTTTAGAACCAATACCCGTCGCACCTTCATCACGGATTTCACCACCGGAACCAGTCGATGCCCCAGGGAATGGAGAGATAGCAGTTGGATGGTTATGGGTTTCGACTTTCATCAAAATATCAATATCTTCATGATGATAACCGTATTCACGATCATCAACACTTGGGAAGAAACGCCCTGCTTTTTCACCAGCCATAACCGCTGCATTATCTTTATAGGCAGACAATACAAAATCTGGCATTTTTTCGTGAGTATTACGGATCATCTTAAATAATGATTTAGCTTGCTTTTCACCATCAATGGTCCAATCTGCATTGAATATTTTATGGCGACAATGCTCAGAATTGGCCTGCGCAAACATCATTAACTCAATATCATTAGGATTACGTCCCAACTTAATAAAGTTCTCAACTAAATAATCCATTTCATCGTCAGCAAGGGCTAAACCTAAACTTAAATTAGCACGTTCAAGCGCTGTTTTGCCTTCGCCCAAAATATCAACACTGGTCATTTTTCCTGGTGTACCTTGGATAAATAATTTCGCAGCATCTTCAAGGGAGGTAAACACAACTTCCATCATACGGTCATGTAATAAACCGGATAATGCCTTATATTGCTCAGGGGATAATTCAGAATCAGTTTCAACATAGTAAGCAATACCACGCTCTAAACGTTTAATATTGGTCAAACCACAGTTTTTGGCAATATCGGTCGCTTTAGAAGACCATGGGGAAATGGTACCCGGACGAGGCGTAACAAATAGTAATGTACCAACAGGATCATGCTCAGCGATCTTAGGTCCATAGGTTAAAAGTTTTTGTAATACAACTAACTCTTGGTCATTTAAAGCATCATTCAAATCTGCAGCATGCATATATTCAGCATATATTTGTGTCACAGGTAAATTTAATGCCTCACAGTTTTTTAATAACTGATTTACACGAAATGTCGATAAGGCTGGTGCCCCTCGCAAAATTTCCATAGGTTATTTCTCTCATAGGATAAATAAATGAACTTGGGTTACGCCCAATTACACGAAGAATAATGTACGTTTAGGCCAGCAATCTGGATACCTTTATGCAATCGTCCAGTGATATAATTGGTATTAGGCCGCTATTATAAGCAAAAAGCATTTTTTATTAAATAAAAACCCTCTATAGTCTTAGTCTAAATATTTCAAATAATGGTAAATTGCTAAGTTACAGTTGAAAATGAAACTTTCGATCTAAATTTTAATGGATTCAATCTATGTATTTACAAAAAATCAGACTGACAATCTATCCACTTTTTATTAGCTTTTTGCTGTTATCACTGACCGCCTGTAATCCATTCACACACACAACACATTTAGAAGAAATTCAAGCCCATAACAAAATAATCATGGGCACCATCAATGGCTCATTAACCTATGCATTTGATGGGGCGAACTATAGCGGTTTCGACTACGAACTCGGCCTCGAATTTGCCAAATACCTTAATGTTGAATTACAAGTCAAAGAATTTGATACACTGACCGATCTCTTTCAAGCTTTGGACAATGAAGAAATTGATTTTATTGGAGCAGGACTGACGCTCACTGATAAACGAGCTAAAAAGTACCGTGGCGCGCCACCTTATTACTATGTTTCACAAAAAGTGGTCTATCACAAAGGAACCTATCGCCCACGAGAAATGAGTGATGTAACAGAACCTATCGGCGTACTCAAAAGTAGTAGCCATGAAGAAGCACTTCAATTATTAGCAAAAGATTTACCTGATTTAAAAATCAATGTCCTAACCGATGATGACCAAGAAAGCTTATTACAAAAAGTCGCCGATAAAGAAATTAAATACGCGTTAGTTGATAGCTCCACCTTAGCACAAAAGCAACGTTATTATCCGGTGCTTGCAGAAGCGTTCACAATCGCAAAAGACCGCCCTGCAGCTTGGTTAATCAATCGTGATCAAGATAATGCCATTTATTCCGCAATGATCGAATTTATTGGCGACAAATATCAAGATCAAACCATTGCAAAGCTCACTGAAAAATATTTTGGCCATGTTGAGAAATTTGACTTTGTCGATACTAAAATTTTTTTAAAGCGCATCGAAAGCACATTACCCAAATACGAAGCCCTATTTAAAGAATATGCAACGGATGAGATTGATTGGCAATTACTCGCATCAATCAGTTATCAAGAATCTCATTGGGATCCTAAAGCACAATCACCAACCGGTGTTAGAGGAATGATGATGCTCACCCGAGACACCGCTAAATTTGTTGGTGTGCAAAACCGTTTAATTCCGAAACAAAGCATTGAGGGGGGCGCTAAATATTTATCCCAGTTACTCAAACGTTTGCCGGAAAGTATTCCTGATGATGAACGAATTTGGTTTGCGCTTGCCAGTTATAACATTGGTTATGGACATTTAATGGATGCACGGCGTTTGGCGACGATGCGAAAACAAAACCCGGACTCATGGACAGACGTTAAAGATAATTTACCGCTGCTGCATCAAAAAAAATGGTATCAGAAAACTCGTTATGGTTATGCACGCGGGAAAGAAGCACAACATTACGTCAACAATATACGTCAATATAATAAAACATTAACGTGGTTTATGACGGTGAAAGCTAACGAGGCTGCAAAGCAAAAAGAACAACGTCTTGCAGAAGAACAAGCAGAGAAAAAACAAATTGAAAAACAAAAAACACTAACCAAAGAACAATTATTAACACAGGTCGAATCAGAAATAAAAGCCAAGGAAAGTGCGCTTAAACAAGCTGAGGCCGAAGTGCTTTCACTCGATAAATTTTTACACTCAGCCAAAGAAAAAACCTTAGCTGAAGAAAAAGCCAAGGACCTAGCGACACAGCAATTATTATCCCTGCAACAAGCATTAAAACAAAATGAAGAAAAAGCCTTAGCTGCTCAAAAAGCATTTCGTTTAGAAAAAGAAAAACTATTAGCTGAACAAAAAATATTGCAAACGGCAGAAGACGAAGCACGTAATAAAATAGAACTTTATCAACAGGCTCGAGACAAAGCATTTTCAACCCAACAGTCTTATCAACAGGCCAAGGACAAAGTATTAGCTAACCAACAGGCTTATCAAAAGCAAAAGGAAGCCGCATTGCTTAAAAAAGCGCAATACCAAACAATTGAAGATGAAAAAACTGAATCTGATGTCCAGCAAGATGGATCGGATCCCACTCAAGATGAGCAACTGCCAATAGAAAAGGAAGTCGCCATAGAAGATACGGCTGAAGCCAAACCTTAATAACATTGAAAATAAATGAGGGTTGCTTTATCGCAGGTTTATTAGGCTTGATTGGACTGTAATTTTTTTAACTGTTTTTTCTCTTTACGACGGCGTTTAAAAAAGGCACTTATCTTTTCAGCACATTGTTCAGCTAACACACCCGCTGTCACGTCTATTTTATGGTTTAACTTATCATGACACAGTAAATTAAATACAGAGCCACCCGCCCCGGTTTTGTAATCGCCTGCACCATAAACCACACGCTTAACCCGAGCATGAACCAGTGCGCCAGCACACATCGGACAAGGTTCTAATGTCACATACAAGGTACAATCAATAAGTCGATAATTTTTAAGGACTTGCCCACCTTCTCGTAGCACGCGAATCTCAGCATGACCACAGGCATCATGATTAGCAATTGAGATATTCCAACCTTCTGCGACGATTTGCTCATCTTTAACTAATACAGCACCAACGGGAATTTCATCTAAGGCCGCCGCCTTATCAGCCAACAATAAAGCATGCTTCATCCACTTTTTATCAATTAACGCCTGCTCGACGGCAGCATTAATCTTTTCCATTATAAAACCAGCGAGTAATAAAATTGATTAATCACATCACCGTAAACCAGGTAAACCCAGCCTGCAATAGCCAAATAAGGACCAAAAGGCATCGGTTTGCTTTTTTTATCCTTTGAAGCAACAATCAACCCAATTCCAATAATGGCACCTGCCAAGGAAGAGATTAAAATAACCAGCGGTAATGCTTGCCAACCGAACCAAGCACCTAAGGCAGCTAATAATTTAAAATCACCGTACCCCATTCCTTCTTTACCAGTGACCAGTTTAAATATCCAATAAATAGACCATAAACTCAAATAACCAAAGGCTGCCCCTAATACTGCATCAGTTAACCCAATAAAAGACCCATTAATATTAATCAACAAACCAAACCACAAGAGCGGCAATGTAAGTTGATCAGGTAATAGCATGGTATCAAAATCAATAAAAGTAAGACTGACTAACACCCAAGTAAATAAAAGGGCAAATAATAATGGCCAGCCAAAGGGAATAAAATAAGCTACCGTAAACGATAAAATACCCGTTAATAATTCAATAAATGGATAACGTTTACTGATCTTACAACTGCAATGCTTACAACGACCTTTTTGAATCAACCAGCTAATAATAGGAATATTTTCAGTAGATCCAATTAAATGACCACATTCCGGACAACGTGAACGAGGAAGAACAAGATTGAAAACTTCATCTTCGGTTTTAAGGTTTGCTTCGGGAAAATATTCAGAACATTCCCGTTTCCAATCTCTTTCCATCATTATCGGCAAGCGATAAATAACGACATTTAAAAATGAGCCAACAAGCACACCGACTACAGTTGCTATGACATACACTAAAGCAGGGATCTGCTCCATTAACATCGCTAATTCATTCATGATCTTTATTCCTGGGGAAGACAGACACGATAAAATCCAAAATATCGCACAATATTTTGGATTTTACAGGTAAAACGACAAGGATTATATCAGGATTTTACTGGGGAGAAAATTTCATCATCATTAAAAAAGTAAGCAATCTCTCGGGCTGCCGATGCTGGACTATCAGAACCATGTACTACATTTTCTTGTTTACTTTTTGCGAAGTCAGCTCTAATAGTACCTGGCGCTGCAATATCAGGGTCTGTATTACCAATAACCTTACGATAACTTGCAATCGCATCTTCTGCTTCAAACACTTCAATCAAAATAGTATCGGAAGTCATAAATTTAACAAGTGATTCAAAAAAAGGTTTTCCACGATGCTCTTCATAAAAACCTTCTGCCTGTTCTTTGGTTAAATGGACGACTCTAGAACCCACTAATACTAAGCCAGCTTGTTCGAAACGTTGTAAAATGGTACCGGTAAGACGATTGCGAATTGCACCCGGTTTCATAATCGATAGTGTTCTTTCTAATGCCATAAGATAGGACCTAAATATAATAAATTGAATTGTATTAACAATATAGTCACATAATTTCATCGCAGCAATAGAAATTTTTACATAAAAAACGCTATATCACATTTCTGTACATTAAATTCACATCGTTATATCTTTATGAATTTACTGTTTTATTTTATCTCTGCATTAAATTAACCAAACAAAAGCACATATTCAAATGCGGCCCTCTTAAGGCTTTTATTAACAGGAGAATGCCTTAGATACATAATAATTTTTAGCCAGCAAATGAATAGAAAAGAAAGTGATTGGTTTAGTGCTTTTTAGAAAGATATTTTGGTCGATTTATTAAAAGTAAGTTTGACACGATATATTAGACGATTAATGGTCAATGTCGTAAAAGACTACACTGAATAGTTAGTTAGAATATTACTGAGGGAAGTTTACTTAAAGGAAATTTGGAGCGGTACACGAGACTCGAACTCGTGACCCCGACCTTGGCAAGGTCGTGCTCTACCAACTGAGCTAGTACCGCATCAAATTTATGCTCGCATTTGGCTTCTGGAGGAGAAGTTGGAGCGGTACACGAGACTCGAACTCGTGACCCCGACCTTGGCAAGGTCGTGCTCTACCAACTGAGCTAGTACCGCTTCATAGGCATAAGAAACTTATTTGGTAAGTTGGTATTACCTGTTCCTTATGAGCTGCGCATTATAGACAGCAGCTTGATGAATGCAAGCTTTTTTTATTCAAAATAATACAACCTAAGTTCACTTGCTGCTTTTTTAATCTTTTTAGACATTTAAACATCAAAATCGGACTAAAACTTAAAGAAATGTTCTTTATAATGCTGAAGCTCTGAAATTGAATCTCTAATATCATCTAAGGCTAAATGAGCACCTGTTTTTTTATGAGCGGCAACCATATCCGGTGCCCAACGCCAACCTAATTCTTTTATTGAGCTAACGTCAATATTGCGATAATGAAAGTAACTTTCAAGCTCAGGCATATAACGCACTAAGAAACGACGGTCCTGTCCAATACTATTACCACATAAAGGAGATGCCCCCTTTTCTACCCATTTTTTCAGAAATTCAATGGTCAGTTGCTCAGCCTGTGCGCAACTAATATTGCTAGCAAGTACACGTTCGGTTAATCCCGATTGCCCATGATGATCTATACACCATTCATTCATGCTATCCATCACCGCTTTGCTTTGGTGAATAACCAATTGTGGCCCTTCTTCGAGGATGTTTAAATCACTATCAGTCACAATGGTCGCAATCTCAATTATTTTATCAGTATCGGGTTCGAGACCGGTCATTTCTAAATCAATCCAAACAAGGTTATTTTTATTCGTCACTATAATGGCCCTTTTCTTTAGTCAGAGTTTCTGTTTAATACTAACTTCACTCAAAAATATAGTATGATACGACATTCATCCCCTATGCGATACCTAAGGAAAATAGTGGCTAAGAAAAAACGACTCAGTAAAAACCAAGTTCGCCGTGTACAAAGCAATCAAAATAAACGTCTAAAAAAAATAGACGAAAAACATTGGGACGAATCTGAACTTGGCCCGCAACTTCAAGGCGTTGTCATTAGTCGATTTGGTCAACATGCCGATATCGAAGACGAAAATGGTAAAATTGAACGCTGTAATTTGCGTCGAGGCGTTAAATCATTAGTCACCGGTGACCGCGTTGTTTGGCGAGCGGGTAATGAAGCCTTTCATGGTATCAGCGGAGTCATTGAAGCCGTACATCCGCGTAAAACCGTATTAACACGCCCAGATTATTACGATGGTATTAAACCTATTGCCGCCAATATTGATCATATCATTATTGTCAGTTCTATTGCGCCTGAATTTTCACGTAATATTATTGATCGCTACCTAGTAGCCTGCGAAGATATCGGTATTACACCCATTATCGTTTTAAATAAAAGTGACTTATTAGATCCAGAGTCCGCAAAGATCATCGAACAGGAACTTCAAAGTTATCGCGATATTGGTTATCAAGTGTTATACAGCTCAATGCACGGCCATGGACTAGATGCATTAAAAAGCGTAATGAAAGACAAAACTAATATTTTTGTTGGCCAATCCGGCGTCGGCAAAACTTCGTTATTAAACATGTTATTACCGGAAGTAAATGCAATAACCGGCGAAATATCAGAAAACTCAGGATTAGGTAAACACACCACAACAACAGCACGTCTTTATCACTTTATTGATGGGGGCGACCTTATTGATAGCCCAGGGATCCGAGAGTTCTCCCTGTGGCATTTAGAAGCAGAACGTATTGCTAGTGGATTTATTGAGTTTCGACCATTCTTAGGAGGCTGCCGATTCCGCGATTGTACTCATCAGGGCGATCCAGGTTGTGCATTAGTAGCTGCAGTAGAACAGGGTAAAATAGATGATGCCCGTTATCGCAGTTTCTTGCGTATTTTGGACACGATGGACGATGCAAAAAATGCACGTAATCGTAATCCGAATACTTATTAATAATAAAAGAGATTTATTATGATTGATTCACTAAAAATTATTGGCCAATACCTATTACCTAAACATCTTGTGTCACGTTTAACAGGTGCATTAGCGAAAATAGAAGCGGGTAAATTGACCACTTTTTTAATTAAAAAATTTATCGCTAAATACAATATCGATATGAGTGAAGCAAAACACTCTGATCCGGCATATTTCAAAACCTTCAATGACTTTTTTACTCGTGAACTTCGTGACGGTATTCGACCGATTTATGAGGGAGAAGAAAATCTATGTATGCCAGTTGATGGTCAAGTGAGTCAATTGGGAGAAATTAAAGCAGGACGAATTTTTCAAGCTAAAGGTCATGATTTTAGCTTACGAGAATTACTAGGAGGCGGAGATGAAATTGCCGCGCCTTTCGATAATGGTATATTTTCAACAATTTATTTGGCACCTAAAGATTACCATCGCATTCATATGCCAATTGCAGGTAAATTAGAACAAATGGTGTTTATTCCTGGCGATCTATTTTCGGTGAATCCGTTAACGGCTGAAAATGTGCCTAATTTATTTGCTCGGAATGAACGTGCGGTTGCTATTTTTTCAACAGATGTGGGCCCAATGGCAATGGTATTAGTTGGCGCAACCATTGTCGCTAGTATTGAAACCGTTTGGGGAGGAACAATCGCCCCCTCTAAAAACAAAACATTACAATATTGGGATTACAGTAAACAAAATATTACCCTTGAAAAAGGCGAAGAGATGGGACGATTTAAACTAGGTAGTACCATTGTTGCTCTTTTTCCCAAAGATAGTATTAATTTTTCAGACACATTACAGGCAGGCTCACCAACACGCTTAGGTGAACTCTTTGCAACAAAATCAGGAAATGAATAGGCAAATGAGCACATTATCGGCATCACAATACTTAAAAAAAATCTTACTTGCACCTGTTTATGAAGCTGCAGTTGAAACGCCACTACAGCCACTCAACAAATTATCGACACGTTTAAATAATCATATTTCCTTAAAGCGAGAGGACTTACAACCCGTTCATTCCTTTAAATTACGTGGTGCCTACAATAAATTAGCAAACCTTAGCGACATCCAAAAACAACATGGTGTGATTGCTGCTTCTGCGGGGAATCATGCACAAGGCGTTGCCCTTTCTGCTAAAAAAATGGGATTAAAAGCAACCATCGTCATGCCTTGTACAACGCCCGATATTAAAGTCGATGCAGTACGCTCATTTGGTGGTAATGTGGTTCTACATGGTGATAGCTTTGATGCGGCAAGCCAACATTGTCGTGAACTTGCAGAGCAGCATGGATACACGCTTATCCATCCCTTCGATGATCCCGATGTGATTGCCGGACAAGGCACAATTGCCAAAGAATTGCTGCAACAAAATGTGCATCTGAATAAAATATTTGTTCCCGTAGGCGGTGGCGGTTTAGCGGCAGGTATCGCGATTTATATTAAACAACTGTTACCGAATATTAAAGTAATTGGTGTTGAACCAGAAGATGCGGCAAGCTTAAAAGTATCTCTCGATCATGGCGGCCCCGTCACTCTTAGTAAAGTGGGATTATTTGCCGATGGTGTCGCAGTCAAAACAATTGGCAGTGAAACCTTTCGCCTATGCAAGCTGTACATTGATGAAGTCATCACAGTAAGTAGTGATGAAATCTGTACTGCCATCAAAGATATCTTTGAAGAAACGCGCGCGATTGCCGAGCCTGCTGGCGCCCTATCACTTGCTGGACTAAAAAAATACTGCCGCAAAAATGAATTACAGGATCAGCACCTTGCCGCTATTTTAAGTGGTGCCAATGTTAACTTTCATAGCTTGCGTTATGTGTCAGAACGCTGTGAACTCGGTGAACGAAAAGAAGGCATACTTGCGGTCACTATTCCCGAACAGCCTGGTGCATTTCTCGCATTTTGTAATCAACTAGATGGTCGAGAAATAACCGAATTTAATTATCGTTTAAATTCGCGTAAATCAGCCAATATTTTTGTTGGTGTCAGAACTCCCTTAGGTCAAGGTGGCATCTTAGCCTTAACGGAAAACTTAAGCGAAGCAGGTTATGATGTTGCAGACCTCAGTCACGATGAAATGGCAAAATTACATGTTCGCTACATGGTTGGCGGAACATCAATCAAAGGATTAAAAGAACGCCTTTATAGCTTCGAATTCCCAATGCACCCCAACGCATTGATTAAATTCCTTAACATGCTTGGTACACATGGCAATGTAACACTTTTCCATTATCGTAATCATGGTGCAGCTTATGGCCAAGTACTGGCAGGATTTGAACTAAGTGAAAGTGTAGAGGAGTTTAATAAGCACCTCGATGCGCTTGGCTATCATTATAAAGATGAAACGGATAATCAATCTTATCGTTTCTTTTTATCCCAACAAGACACCGATTAAGGCAGTTAAATTATGTTTTTTTCCCTGAAACTAAAAACATACCTACGCTTCATCACCTCTGAATTAACTTGGCCAGTTATGTTCTTACTGATCGTGGGACAAACTTTTACTACCTATGTATTGCTTGCCATTTCAGGTGAGCAAGCATTAATCCAAGATCCTCTACAATTCATTTATTACAACATGGTGGTTATTTCTACCGTTGGATTCGGAGATCTTAGCCCCGTTAACGATGCAGGAAAGCTTGTTGTTGCATTTTTTCAAATCCCTTCCGGCTTAATTATTTTTGCCACTTTTATCGGTAAAATCACCCAATTATTTATTGATATAGCGAGATCCAATATGAACGGTAACCATAATTTTTATCACCTTGAAGGCCACATTCTACTACTTTGCTGGGATGAGAATTCAACCGAACAGATCATCAATTTAATACTTGGCGATAAAAATCGTGAAAAGCGTCATATATTATTATGTGTTACTGAAATGATTGAAAATCCATTTCCCGAAATTAAAGAAGTCTCTTTCGTTCGATTAAGTTCTTTTTCAGATCCCGACGAGCTACAACGTATTGCGCTGAGTAAAGCAGAACGTATTATTGTTGATGGAAAGTCAGATGATGAAACACTTTCTATTGCACTTAGCATTGCCACTTTTGCAAATAAAATGGCGAATATCTCAGCTCACTTTTTTGATAAAACCAAAGCAGATCTACTCAAAAATCATTGCCCGCAAATAGAATGCAGCACCGACACGAGTGCACAAATGATGGTGAGATCAATGCAAGATCCTGGCTCCAGTCAAGTTACCGAGCGCTTATTATCAACCTTAAAAGGGCCAACATTGTATTGCATGCAAGTCCCCGAACTGACAAACACACTAACATTTGGCCAAGCATTTAATAAACTTAAAATAAGTCACGGAATGATTTTGATTGGTCTAAGCCATTTTAAAAATGGTGATAAAATGGCATTAAACCCTGAAATGGATGACCTTCTACAGGCAAATGATTACCTACATTATATTGCAAATGAAAGGATCGCAGCAGGAGAAATCGATTGGGAAAATATCTAAACTATAACGAATAATTGTCCGTTTATTTACTGAGTTGCTTGCCAATACAAAGGCTCTGCATAGCACTCGGCTAAATAATCAATAAATACACGTACTTTTGGAGCAAGCAAGCGAGAACTTGGATAAACAGCCCAGATCGCAGTATCTGAGGCTAAGGGATAATTCTTTAAAATCTGTACTAACTCACCTTTCCTTAGGTGTTCGTACACACTCCAGGTTGCACTCAATGCAATACCAATCCCATTGACACAGGCATCTCGAACGGTTTCACCATGGTCTATACGCATTCTGCTTTGCGTTTTAATGGTAATGGCTCCGTTATGACTATTAAAAGTCCAACCGTCCATGCCAATAATATTAATGCATTGGTGTTGATATAACTCCTTCGGTGTCATCGGTTCACCGTATTTTGCTAAGTAATCGGGAGAGGCACAAATAATACGATCATCGGGGGCTAATTTACGAGCAATTAAACTTGAGTCTTTAAGTTCTGCATTTCGGATTGCAATATCAAACCCACCTTCAACAAGATCGACGATGGTATCGCTCAAACGTAAATCAACGGACAAATCAGGGTATTTATCAAGAAACCCTTTTAAAGCCGGTACCAAATGCATTCGTCCAAATGAAGAAGAGGCAGTCACTCTTAGCGTTCCCTTTGGGGATACTTCACCTGAGCCGACCGAGGCACAAGCAGCCTCAACACTTGCTAAAACCTCCTGGGCATGAGGCAGAAAAACGAGCCCTTCTTCAGTTAACGAAACCTTTCGTGTTGTTCGATGAACAAGCCGAATCCCCAAACCCTCTTCGAGTTTATTAATATGCGCACTGGCAACAGCTGGCGATAAATTTAATTCTTGTCCAGCTTGGCTAATATTATGGGTCGCCGCTAAACGTACGAATAACTTTAAATGTTCAATATTCATTTAATTCTCAATAAAACGATAAAATAGTACTGCCCTAAAACTATTGTTACTTATTAAAGGTGGAAAATCTAATATTAACAAGCTGCCATTGACTGTGATTCTGCTTTACCTATAATCATCCGCAAATGTCATTGTTAAAGCACTAGAAAAACAAACTTAAATTAATCAATATTGATAGCATTGTAATCCCCTAGATGCTTAATAAAAAAATCCTCTTTCCTGTAAACTTACTTTTATAAGTTATGCTAGAGAATACGGAACTGCATAATAAAAAGAGAAAAACCAATGTCTAAAGACGATTTATCCATTCAAATCCAACAAAAAATTGATCAAAAAACTAAACCTGTTGGAGCACTCGGTTTATTAGAAGATATAGCTCATCAATTAGCCCTAATTCAAAGCGTTTATGCAGGAAAACTCATTTCTCACATTGAAATAACTAAACCTACCGCTATTTTATTTGCAGGTGACCACGGTATTGCAGATGAAGGCGTCAGTATCGCACCAAGCGCAGTCACTCAACAAATGGTCTTAAATTTCTTAGCTGGCGGTGCCGCCATCAATTGTTTTTGCCGTGCGAATGATATCGAACTAAAAATTGTTGATACGGGTATTCTTATTCCGGTTGAAACCAACAACCCTAATTTTATTGAGCAACGACTAGGAACACGTACCCACAATTTTGCTATTCAACCTGCAATGAGTTCAGAGCAAGTAATACGAGGTATCGAATTAGGTAAATCAATCATCCATAGCACCATTAACGGAGGTTGTAACTTAATTATGTTTGGCGAAATGGGCATAGCAAACACCAGCTGTGCCTCTGCTATTTTAGCCGCTTTATCCGGGGAATCCGTCGACAAGTGCGTGGGATTGGGAACTGGTATTACCTCAGAGCAATTAGAGAAAAAAATAACGGTAATCAAACTTGGCGTCGCCCGTTGTCAAAACGCAGATCCCTATAGCGTACTTGCTGAAGTAGGCGGATATGAAGTTGTACAAATGGTCGGCGCATTTTTAGCTGCATTTGAAAATAAAACGCCAGTCATTGTTGATGGATTTATTGTCAGCACAGCGGCCTATGTTGCAACGTTAATTGAACCTGATTGTCGAGAGTTTATGATTTTTGCGCATCGTTCACAGGAATCTGGCCATAAAATCCTGCTCAACTTATTACAAGCCAATCCTCTTCTCGATTTATCGCTGCGCCTTGGCGAAGGGACTGGTGCTGCACTCGCGGTCCCATTAGTTCGAGCTGCTGCTGAGTTTTATAATAATATGGCAAGCTTTGAAAGTGCAGGAGTAACAGTTTAATGCCTCTTAGTGAGAAAATTCAACAAGCGCTAGGTTATCAAGTTGAGTTATTTCTCTTGGCACTTGGCTTTTTCTCTCGAATACCAATGAGTCATAATGTCCCCTACTCCGCTGAACGTATGAATAAGGCAGGACGTTACTTTGCACTTGTTGGCATAGTGTTAGGTATGCTCTGTGGTTCCATTTTTATTATTTTTACATACCTGTTCTCACCTGATATCGCCGTTTTTTTAACTATAGTATTTAGCTTATTACTAACAGGTTGCTTTCATGAAGATGGTTTAGCAGACATGGCCGATGGTATTGGCGGAGGAATGACCATTGAACGCCGACTATCTATCATGAAAGATAGCCGTATTGGTACCTATGGTGCAAGCGCATTGGTGATGAGTCTATTAGCCAAATTTTTGTTACTCAGAGAATTAAGTTTGGGTTATATAAACAGTGAATTTATCCCGTTGTTATCAATACATAATGATTCTCCTTTAATCACTATTTTTATTATTTGGCTCCTTGCCTATACCGTCAGTCGAGGCGTCGCCGCTAGTTTTATATTTAATACTCCCTATGTGAGTGATCTCGATAAAAGCAAAAGCAAACCGTTAGCCGAAAAACAGTCCGCTAAGGAGCTAATATTTATTATATTCTGCAGCCTAGTGCCTTGTTTATTCATTCATCCATTGATCACATTATTATTAATCATCGCAGGGTTAGTATTTCGACTGTTATTCAAACGCTGGTTATTAGCAAGATTAGGTGGTTTTACGGGCGATTGCCTAGGTGCAGCACAACAATTAATGGAGCTAATTATTTATCTGCTATTGTTAGCAACATTAAACCCAAACAGTGTTCTTGCTCTATATTAAAAAGGGACTAGCCGTGCAAGTTTGTCATTTTTATTTATTACGTCATGGAAAAGTGAATGGTGCTCCAGCATTAAACGGCCATACTGATTGTAATACATGCCCTGATTTACAACAAAAAATCCGAAAAGCATTAACGAAAAAAAGACTCCCCTTCGACCATATTATTAGTTCTCCATTGAAACGTTGTGCTGATTTAGCGACGCTATTGCAGGTTGATTATCCACAGGCAACGCATACCCTTAATACGCAAATTCAAGAAATGTCTTTCGGGAAACTTGATGGCCAACCATTCGAAACAATAAAAGACCAATGGCCATTACTCGATGCATTTTGGCAAGATCCTTATAAGAATACCTTACCTGATGCTGAAACATTAACAGCATTTCATCAAAGGATTCATTCAGCTTGGAACCACATCACTCAAACTAATAATGCGAATACACTGATTATTACCCATGGCGGTGTAATTCGTATGATATTAGCAATGGCCTTAAACGTTGATTGGAAAAACCCTGTTTGGCATGCAAATTTAGCGATTGGCAATGCCTCACTAACCCATATTCAAATTAGTAAAACAGACCAGTACTATATCAGTGTAAAGAATATTGCAGCCGACCTACTGGAATAAAGGTTTAAAAGAAGTCTTTTAATATTAATCACTTCAATTTTTGTCAATAACTGAAAGGTTGACACCGATCATAGTTTACCTATAATCGCCATTCACTATGTGCTTCGCTAATAATATAAAGCAAGCTTAAATGGGAAGCAGGGTTTAACGGTTACGTTAACACAAGCCTGCACTGCCCCCGCAACTGTAAATATTGCTTTATCAAATAATCGCATTATAAGTCAGATACCAGCATAGAGAGCGTCACTGTCCATCAAGCGGGTCGGCTTTTTTGGAACGGGCTAATACCAAATAGCGGTATTTCGTAATAGTGGCGAGCCAAAGAAAGTCTTTGTTGCTCAGTCTATAAAACCTGTTCAAGCAAACTTTCTTCTTATTTAAATAACAAGGAAGAACTATGTTTAAACCTCAATATACGCCATTAGCCCTAATCATTGGCAGCCTTATTAGCCCTACAACTTTTGCAGATGAAACCATTACCGATAACAATAACGATGATATCGTAATCTCCGCTAGTCGTGTTGAAACCAAACGTGTTGAAACAGGCAGCTCTATTACCGTACTCGATGAAGCCTACCTAAAAGAAAACCAATCACGTACTGTTGCAGAGCTACTGCAGGATGTACCAGGAGTGAGTGTAACCAATACGGGTGGCATCGGTAAAGCAACCTCTGTTTTTATTCGTGGTGCTGATTCTAATAAAACACTTGTAGTCATTGATGGAGTCGAAGTAAGCGATCTATCAAGCATTAGTGGCGGTTATAGCTTTGATGATCTTATGGCCGATAATATTGAACGTATTGAAGTTTTACGTGGCTCTCAAAGTGCGCTTTGGGGCAGTGATGCCATTGGTGGTGTTATTAACATTGTCACCAAAAAAGGAACATCCGGGTTTAACCCAACGGGCAGCCTTGAACTTGGTGAAAATGATTACTACAAAGAAAATATTAATATCAGTGGTGCAAAAGGCGATACCAATTACTCTCTTTCTGCAACAAACCTTAAAACGGACGGTATCAGTGCACTAGATAATGAATCAGATGATGATCGTTATGAAAATCAAACGATTTCTTTAAAAATGGGGCACCAATTCACTGATGTTTTTACGATGGATACCATACTACGTTACGGACAATCAGAATCAGAATATGATAATGCTTATGGTACCGATGCAGACTCTGGCTATTACGCAACAAATGAACAGTATCAAGCAAAATTAAATAGCCATTTAAACTTGTTCAACAAACAATGGCAGAATCGACTTTCTGTTGGATTATCAAATACAAAAAATGAAGATTTTTCATATAGCGATACCTCCTATGAAGGTAAGAAAATAAAAACAGAACTGCAGAGTGATTATTACCTAACCCCTATTAATAACTTCACGCAACGCCTTTCATTTTTTGCAGAGCATGAAAATGATAATTACCAAAGCTGGTCAATGGATGAAAAAGAACGTATCGAAGCAACCGGTATTGTTCTAGGTTATGGCACCGATTGGAAAAAATTAGTCTTTGTAAATGCGGCGATTCGCCATGACTTTAATGATAGATTTGATGATACAACAACCTATCACTTAGATGCTGCAGGATGGATTAATGATGGCACTCGCATACATTCAAGTTATGGAACTGGCGTTAAAAATCCAACATTAGGCCAGTTATATGGCTATCAATCTTTTGGTTATAGCGCCTATACAGGTAATCCAAATCTAACACCAGAAAAAAGCCGCAGTTGGGATGCAGGGGTTGAATACAACTTCAGTGATGCTGACGCCTACGTTGATTTAACTTACTTTGATTCACGTTACACCAATATGATCGATTATGAATCTGATTCTAATTATAATGGTACCTATGTTAATCTTGATGATGATGCCACAGCACGTGGTCTTGAGTTTACTGGTAGTCTAAAAATCACCCAAGATTTCCGTTTGAATGCAAGTTACACCTATATGAAAACGGATGATGGTGACGGTAATGAATTATCTCGTCGCCCAGAAAATTCGGCAAGCATCAACGCTAATTACAAATATACGCCTAAATTAAGTGCCAATATTGGCTTCAATTATGTTGGTAGTCGTATTGATAGTGATGATTCAAATCTCGATAGCTACATGCTAACGAATATTGCCGTTGCTTATCAAATCCATAAACATATTGGCTTGTCTGCTCGATTAGAGAATGCGTTCAATGAAAATTACGAAGAAGTAAGTGGTTACAATACGGCAGACCGTACTATTTATGTCGGCGTTAACTTTAAATAATACAATTTTAGGATTGTTTTAAACCCAATAGAAAAATAATTAATACAAAAGAGGATGAAATGAATAATTTTAAATTAGTTTTTTTCATCCTTTTTTTATTGCTGTTAATTACTTTTATCCACCACAAACAAGGCCCATTATTTGCTCTTTTTGAAGAGGGAATAGGCAATTTTACCACCCAAATCAAAGGTGATCATTACCCTAAAACCTTAATCGATAAAACAGGTATTACCTTTACACTAGACAAGCCCCCCACACGAATTATCTCTGCAACCTTAGCAACCGACCACATTCTTTCAGGTCTTATTGATCAACAGCGTTTAGTCGCAGTGAGCAATTATGTCGACTATCCAAGCCTATCGAATATCGTCAATTTTTACGATAAAAACATCGTACGTACAGCGGGAGAAATTGAATCCATTCTGTCGCTACAACCGGATCTTGTTTTTGTTGCCTCCTATAGTAATCCTGAAACCGTACGGTATTTATTACGCAGTGGTATTCCGATCGTGAGACTCAGTGAGTTTAATTCATTTTCTGATATATTTAATAATATTCGTATCGTTGCAAACGTCACAGATACAGAAGCTCAAGGTGAAGTGATTATTCACCACCTACAACAACGAATCGATTTCATTAAAGCGCAAGTTAAAGATAAACCGCGTCCTAAAGTGCTTTATTATGATCTTAACGGTTATAGTATTGGTGGGCACTCACTAATGGATGAGGCCATTCAACTTTCCGGTGGTATCAATGTTGCTAATGGTGTTTTAGGTAATGGGGAAAATAAAATAAGCGAAGAACTCGCTATTTCCCTACAGCCCGATGTCATTGTAATGAACCAATGGGTCTTCAATCAAAGTCATGGAGAGTCTTCCCCTACCGCGATCCTTGCCAATAAGAAAGCCTGGGCTGATGTGCCGGCAGTCAAAAACAAGCGTTTATATTCAGTTCCTGGTACATGGCTACGCAGTGTGTCACAACACAGAATTAAAGGTGTCGAAGCTATCGCAAAATTATTACACCCTGAAATACACATGTTTCAAGAGAGTGACTATGTTCAATAATTCGAGAGCCATTCCGATTATTCTTTTCGGGTTATTATTTACCTTCTTTATCTTAAGTCTATTAGGTATTTTGCAGGGGCCTGCTGATATTTCATTAAACCATATCGGTGAAATTCTTAGGCAACAAATCGTCACATCTCAGACAACGAATATTCCCCAGTGGCAAAGCAGCATTATCATGGATGTCCGTTTACCGAGAGTGATTATTGCATTGTTTGCAGGTGCGAGCTTAGCATTGTGTGGCTTAGTGATGCAGGGCATGTTTCGTAATCCGCTCGCCTCTCCTTCGGTATTGGGTGTCTCTTCGGGTGCCTCTTTAGGCGCCGTTATTGCCATTTATCTTGGATTTTCACTTATTTCTGCCTGGGCAATCCCGCTTTTTGCTTTTATTGGCGCCGGTATTTCACTCGCTATTGTTTATCGAGTCGCATCAAATCGAGGGCAAACTAGCATCGCCACATTATTACTCTCCGGTGTTGCAATCAGCGCACTTAACGTAGCTGCAATATCACTATTACTCGCCTTATCATTAAGCAATTGGGATGTTGCTCGCATGATTATTTATTGGACCATGGGCGGGCTAGATGGCCGGACTTGGGATCATATTTTCATTATTCTCCCAATTGTCTTAAGTGGCTTTGCGTTATTACTTTTCTACAGTAAACAATTAGATTTGCTCTTACTCGGTGAGCAACATGCACTCTCAGTCGGTGTCGATGTAAAAAGAGTACGCCGAAATTTGCTCATTATTAGCACCGCAATGGTCGGTGCATCGGTATCCGTCGTCGGTGGAATTGGTTTTATCGGATTAGTTGTACCGCATATTATGCGTCTTTTACTCGGCCCAACACATCGGTACCTTTTACCTGCTTGCCTATTTGCCGGCGGTATCACCTTACTTGGCGCGGATCTTTTTGTTAATACTTTCTTTAACGGTCAGGCGATTCCTTTAGGCGTCATTACCGCAGCATTAGGTGCACCGTTTTTTCTATTCCTATTAGTTAAGCAACGCTTTCTATTACATTAGTGGAGTGGTATTCATGTCACTGTTAAATTGCGTCAATCTCAGCTTTTCTTATACTAAAGAACCGCTGTTAAAAAATATTACCTTAGATTTTAAAGCGGGTGAGTTTGTTGGCTTGATTGGTGCGAATGGCACAGGGAAAAGTACACTTTTACAGCTACTGCTAGGATTAATTAAACAACAATCGGGCAAAGTGTTGGTTGATAATACCGATATCCACACACTCAAACGCCGTGATATTGCCAAACAACTTGCCTTTGTCCCACAATCTATCGAACTGCCCTACGCCTTTAATGCACAAGAACTAGTCGCCATGGGACGCAATCCTTATTTAGGTGCTTTTGAACTAGAAACGGCACGAGATAAAAAAATTATTGATGAAGCCATGAATCAAACCGATATCACTCATCTTAAAAATCGATTAGTAAATACATTATCTGGTGGAGAAAAACAGCGAGTTATTATTGCACGTGCATTAGCCCAGCAGGCTCAAACCATTTTACTTGATGAACCAATTGCGAGTTTAGATATTTGTCATCAAATAGAAACGCTTGAGCTAATAAGAACACTCACCCAAACGGGGAAACTAGCCATTACAGCGCTTCACGATCTTAACCTAGCAGCACGTTACTGCGACCGATTAATTTTACTTGGGAAAACAACCGATAACCCGCAAAAAAGAATTATCGCCGATGGGACTCCAGAACAGGTATTAAACAGTACCAATTTAGCTAATTGTTTTTCTATCCATGCGGATATTAACAAACTAAATAACATCATTAGTTTAACCAATATCACAGCACTCAAACATTACTAAAAGGACTAAATTGCTCCCCATGCGAGAACAGGTTAATATGAGCACCTTAGTGTGTTCTAGCCTTAACACCGGAAATAATGATAGGAAAGCACCAACAATGGATATGATCCTCAACGCAACAAACTTTCAAGAGCTTCAACAGGCAATGCCACAATGGTTTCAACAAGGCGGCGTTGTAATGTGGTTACTATTATTGGCTTCATTTTTAAGTACATTAGTCACTATCGAACGTATTTTTATTTGGATGCATTACCACTTAAAAAGAGAACGTTTTGCCCTAAGAGATTGCTTTGCATCACTCAATAAACGCGAAAAAAATCGTGCACTACAATTTGCAAAAACCCTCGATACGCCTGCGCTCAATATGCTTGCCCACGGTATTAATGCATTACCTTTTTCACCGAACGAAAAAATGGAATCCTATGCTGAAGAGCAAATAGGATTAATGTCTCGTGGACAATCCTTACTCGACACAGTCATTACATTAGCCCCCATGCTGGGAATTTTAGGCACCGTATTAGGCATTATTGACTCATTCAATATCTTAAGCCTAGAAGGTGTCGACAATCCAACTGCAGTTGTTGGTGGGATTGCACAAGCACTCATTTCAACAGCAGCAGGGCTGGTTGTTGCCTTAATCGCTCTACTCCCTTACAACTTATTTCGTTCCTTTATTCAAAAACTAACTCTCCATTTAGAAATCATTGGCAGTGAATTTAATCATATTTGCCAACAAAAAAGGCTAATCAATAATCAAATTAGCAAAATAGCATTAGAGCAAGAAGCCAGCATGAGCAATGATGAATTAAAAATGCATCACGCCAATACCGTTGCAGAACAAAGCGAAATGCCTTATCACTACGAGTTTAAGGAAGGTACCGATGAAGTCGAAGTTGCCTTACATCCTGAAATGCAAAATATCAACAAAGCCACACAGGCTTCATTACTCGAAATGTATGCCGATGAAGCCGATGATAAAGATGAATTTTACGGGATTGATGAAGTAAAACTTCAGGAAATGCAGGAAAATAAACACCTGAAAAAAGAACAGAAAAAAAACACTACCGTTAAAGAGAAGCAACTATGAAACTGAATAAATCACGGTTTCAACAGGCTGCACGTTTTGAGCTCCTGCCATTAATCGATGTTATATTTTTATTACTTATTTTCTTTATATTCGTCATGCTAAAAATGACCATGCAAAGCAATATAAAAGTAGATCTCCCACAGTTGGTTGAAAGCAAACAACAAACTGAAGAAAGTATTATGATCAGTATCAACGCTAATAATAAGATATTTATTAATGAACAAGACATTGATATACAAGAACTTACAGAAAAAATGTTACAATTAGCGGAAGGGACACATAAACCAATTCTCATTCGTGGAGATCAACAATCAGATCTTGGTATCGCCCTTAATATTCTCGACAAACTCCGTCAGGCGGGGTTTGAAAAAGTGGCATTTGCAACGGAAAATAATAAATAAAACCCCGTTTAATGAGAGCTTAATTATGAAATATATTAGCCATTACTTTCCTTTTTTTATTTTAACTCTTGTCATTTATGGTTTCTTTTTCCATTTTCATAAAGAATCGACAGTAATCCCAGAACTGCCTATTAACTCCGGTCAGCAATCCATGCAAGTTGAGTTGGTAGAAATAACAGAAACAGATACACAAGCTCAGTCCAAGCCAAAAATGCAAACGGAACCGGAACAACGACCTGCAGACTCAAAGCCAATTGAAGCACCTACCATTGAAAAAGCAATAGCGTCAGAAAAAACACCGGTGGAGAGAGCAAATACACCAGTCACTGAAGAGGCAACACCTGTAGTAACAAAAGCAAAAACACAAATAACAACCCAATTGAGTTCAACCGTTAAAGTAGCAAAACAACAATTAAATAAAGCCATTAAAAACACAACGGCTGACAGCGATGCGATGCTTAAAGCCGAATTTTTTGAAACTGAATTTCACCTTCCCCCTTCAGATTTAGGCCGTCCAGCAAAATTAACAAAACAAAAACCGAAAAAAGCCCCTAAAAAATCACAAACACCAAAAATAATAACAAAAACAGCCAAACCAGCACCGACAGCTAAAATCATTAAGCCCGCTCCTGCTGCCACCAAGCGTAAAGAAAACAAAAAACCGGCACCAACGAATACGGCTAAAGCACCAGTAAAACAAGAGTCAAAAAATAAAGCGGTCTTTAAAAAAGAACCAGCCAAAAGTAGCGCCGCTCAAAATCAAGGTGTATTACAGGAAGCTATCGTTGTTTCAGGCAACACACCAACTTATCCACAACGTGCCATTCTCCGCAACCAACAGGGCCGTGTGGTAGTTAAATTAACCGTAAGTATGCAAGGAAAAGGTAAAAACCCAGAAATTGTCACATCAAGCGGTTACCCAATTTTAGACAATGCCATTATGGATTTTGTTAAACAAGAGTTGTTTATGCCCGCACACAAAGGGGAAGAAAAAATCGACAGTGAACAAATTTTCTCATTCCGCTTTGAGCTTAAATAAACTTAATACTCCTTTCTAATGCGAGAAGTATTTGCATTAGAAAGCACCTGCAGACAAAACCTGAAAAATGAGCCAACCTAATCTAGGTAAACTATTTAATACAATTGATATTACCTAGATTAAAAAGTTAATTAATTAAAAATATTATCGCCCATTTGATCAATAAAAACCTTACACTTAGTCATCGCTAATTCAGTCGCTTGATCTGCACTGACAACAGTGTCTGAACGAATAAATTTGTGTTGCTTCGTCTCTTCTTCCGTCTCACCTTGTTTTTCAATCAATGCAGCGACACGAAACTGCCCCTTATCTGCAAGTGGCTGTGGGGTAATCGTAAAACCTTTGTATTCTTGACTTGGATAGCCTTTTGTTGATTTTTCAGAAGCATTTGATTGTGCTGAACCGGTAAATAATTTACCAATTGTAGAAAAAAAGCCCATGGGATCCCTTATTATCATTAGTTAAGTAGTTTATGTTCATAGCATAACCCGCAGTCATCATTTATACCAGATCCTATGCTCAGTTCTAAAATACACTGTATTGAGTATTCAATAATGGACATATTGTGATTTTAAGTTATTGTTTTAATCTAACTAAATTTAAAAATACCATTTAGGAGAGCAACTGTTTTATGCCATTAAGTGAATTTGAAATAAAAAGATATGAAATAGCAAAAAAGAAGTTTCTGCTTAAACGCCGCCCTCATCCAAGTGTTCGTGATAAATGCGATCTGGATTGCCGTCTATCCAATCAAACAGTCGAAGTTTTTGAACAGCGGCCTCAATGGAATAATACTGATGTATTTAATGAATACCCACTCGCCAAAATGACCTATGTTAAAACTAAAAAAGAATGGGAAATCTTTTATATGAGCAGTAATCTCACCTGGAAGAGTTATCGATTACATAAATCAGCTAAAACCATTGAAGAAGTATTTGTTATTATCGATTGTGATGAAACGGGTATATTCTTTGGTTAATCTTATTATAACAAAGGTATTTTTTAGCCTTCTCAGCAGATACAACGCCATATGCAACTAATTCGGTTTTCTGAAAAGAACAATCAACAACTTATTGACTGGATAGATAACAAAGAGCTAAACATCCTATGGAGCGGCCATTCTTTCCAGTTTCCACTAACAGAAATACAGCTCAAACAACATTATACCAATGCCTGCGTATCCCCTTTTCTATTTATGATTGATAACAAACCAAGCGGCTATGTTGAACTTTATAAAATCTCAGAAATAGAATATAGAATATGCCGTGTTTTTATTGCGCCTAACTACCGTGGCAACCATTATGCAATGGGAATGATCTCATTATTATTAAATCACGCAAAACAGAATTTTAACTTCAAGTTCATTACATTAGCGGTTTATAGCCAAAACACAGCAGCCATTAAGTGCTACAAAAAACTCGGTTTTATTCCCTATAACATTGAGCTAAATAACATTCGTAATAATAATAAAAGCTGGGACTTAATACGGATGCAAAAAATAATAAAATAAAACGACTCTCATTTTTTAGAGTCGTCAATTTGATAAACTTATGGAATGGAATAACGAAGAATATGTATCCCTTTCCAAGCAGATCATTGATATAAACCAGTGTATTTACATAAACGATCACTACTTCTATTTGTCCTTCAACCAAAAAAGAAACGTGAACATTCAAGTATTTATAACGATCTTCTATGTCTATTTAAAAGTTATTTCGTTACGATTATAAGCTTACCTGATTTCGCCCTAGTAGAATCGCCATATCAAGTGCCGAGTTAGATTCATCCTTTAAGTCTTTCATACTATTCCTATCACTCGGAAATAAATGCGTTAAACCTAGGCTCATTGTTAATACCTCACTCACATTAGATAATTGATGCTTGATCGATAAACCAGCAACTAAGCTACAAATTTTTTCTGATGCTCGCAATGCTTTTGTTGCATTGCCCCCTTTTACTAATCCCGCAAAACTTCCATTACCAAGATAAAAAATAAATACATTATGCTTTGCATAGGCTTTATTAATAGCAGAAGCAATTGCTAACAGTGCTTTTTCACTTTCTGCTTTACCATAATGCTCAGTATAAGAAGAAAAGAAATCAACTTCAGAAATAAACATTGATAAAAAATCTTTTTCTTCACAACAATTCTGCCAAACTTCAGCAAATTTATTATCAAACTCAGCCCGTCCACCAATATTCAACGCTAACAAATCTTGCTGTAAGTTACTGACTAGTTTTCGATTTTTAATGGTTTCGACAACACCTGTTAATTGCGCGTCCTTTGAATATTTAGTGTCAATCTCAATATTCTTCACATCTGGGGTTTCAACCTCACCTTTTACAGGAGCAATTGATTTAGGCTCGCTCACCTGCTTAGAGAGAGATGCTTGCAATTGAGACGCCGCCTCTGACTCATCAATACTGACTGAATCGTCTAGCTTAATGTCCTTTTGCTTTTGTTCTTTTTGAACAGGAGCATCCTTCGGAGATTGTGTTTCAAGATCTAATGTAAGCGCATTGTTTGGGGTAATAACCGCTGCACTACTATCAATTTTCTCCTGAGACTCTGGTAATTCAAGTGTTAACTCAACCTTCTCTGTTAAATCAATACTATCATCCACCTGTTGAGCGGAGGAAGCCTCTATCGAGGAATCAAATTCAAGATTGCTTGTTATATTAGCTAATGTATTTAACGCTTCTAAGGAACCAGAAGAGTCAATATTTACGTTATCTAGATGTTCTCCTTTACTTGTTTGCTGAGTCATTCCAGACGTCTCGGCTTTAGGAGTTGAAGAGAGTGTTAATGCGATCTCACTTTCTTTATCGGTAACGTGTAAATCATCTTTGACAGGAGCACTTTCTATCGCATCTCTATTTTCCACTTTCTTATGCAGGCTTGCAGCAGGCTTTAATTTTGTATTTAACTTCGCATTTTTGGAGGCTGTGCTCTGTTTTTCAATAGTGGCGATCCGAGATTTATTTGTTGTGACCTGAAAGACGAACTCCTCATTGATAATTTCGCTATCCACTTCTAACTTATGAGCTGCCGGATTGTTTGCATCTACTTTGGCTTCTTTATCAGTTTCTTTTGAAGCCGCAATGAGCTTTTCTATCGCACTCTGTGGTTTGCCTTTTACTATCGCCGAATCACGTTCATTAATTACATTAGTATCAACTTCGCACTTGCTTACAACTGTTGCAGTTTCTTTTTTTGTATCCGATTCTTTTGAAGCCGCAATAAGTTTTTCTATCGCACTCTGTGGTTTATTTTTTGCTACCGTCGATTTGTCATCTTTATTAACTGCACGAATATCACCGTCATGTTTGCCTGCGGCAGCTTCTTTAGACGCTTTTAAAGCCGCAATATGTTTTTCTATTGCACTCTGTGGTTTGTCTTTTACTGTTGACGATTTATCACCTTCATCAACCTTACCCGTATCATCTTCGTACTTGCCTGAAACTCTTTCTGTTTCTTTTTTTGTATCCGATGCTTTTGAAGCAGTAATATGCTTTTCTATTGCGCTCTGTGGTTTGTCATTTACTATTGACGATTTATCATGTTGATTAACCGCACTAATACCATCTTCACGCTTACCTGCGACTGCTTCTTTATTTCTATCCGACGCTTTTAAAGCTGCAATATGTTTTTCTATTGCGCTCTGTGGTTTGCTATTTACTATTGTCGATTCATCAACCTTACTAATTTCGTCTTCATGCTTATCTACAACTATTGCTGTTTCTTTATTTTTATCTAATGCTTTTGAAGCAATAATATGTTTTTCTATCGCGCTCTGTGGCTTGTCTTTTACTATTGTCGATTTATCATGTTGATTAACCTCACTAATACCACCGTCACGCTTACCTGCGACTACTTCTTTATTTCTATCCAACTCTTTTTGCTTGACGCTATTGATATTCTGACTGGCAGATTCTTTAACTTTTTGTTGTGGAGCAGATAATGAATCGTTTTTATTCGCATCATTATCAATCATAACGTTGCTAACAGCTGGTTTCTTTTTAATAGCAGAATCAGTTAAAGGTAATGGATTAATATCAGTTTTATTCTCATCAGCACGCATTTCTAATGTATTTATATCATTGTTCTTTTGAACTACGTCTTTTTTATCTTTTGCTTTAGAAACAAGTGCTTTTAACCCAGAGAAGCGTTGTTTTTTCGGCCCCTTAGCAGAGATTAACTGTTTCGCTGATGCATCTTCAACATGATATGAATCTACGTGTTCAATTTGTTTTTTCGCTTGATGAGTAAGGTTATTCTGACTAGCATCTTGTTCCGTTGAAGTAGATGTTATGGCCCGATTTAGCGATTTCATTTGGCTCTCGGCTACCACACCGGATTTTTCGCTTATAGGAACTTGATCTTCACTCTCACTTTTTCCCTTTGCTTTAATTCCTTTCGCATCGTTGATAGTCGCTTCTTTTGCTGAAACTAAAGCCTTCTCTGCCTTTTCCATCATCTGTTTTATGGAGGTAGGATACAAGCTTGTTATACCAACACTTAATGTGACGGTTTCACTTAGATCTGAAAATTTATGTTCTATTTTTGAATCGGCAACCGCTTGGCGTAATGCATCAGCTATGTTCTGTGCCTCTAATTCATTACCACCTTTTAATAACACCATAAATTCATGATTATGATAATGACCGAGTAAACAACCATGTGTTTGACACACATTTTTCAATGCTAATGCAACCACTAACAACATAAAAGAGGTACTTTGCTCACTATAATGATCAGTGTAGACATCAAATAAATCGATATCACATAACAGTAATGAAAGTAACTTATTTTCATTACTTGCCTCTTGCCAAAGCTGTTGATATTTTTCTTGAAAAACGTCTTGAGAATCAATGTTCATCTGTGAGATAACATTTAGAAAAGCACTAGACGTTGTTCTTGATTGATCATTCTTTGCAACTATTTCAGGACCGCTAGTATAGTCATCAACCGGTATTGAATTATTATTTTTTCCTGAATTAACATGTTCCACAATAAAAATCCCTTTAACGTGAGCGTTTTAATAAACCTTAACTTTTTAAACGACACGGTTTACTTATTTGCCATCAATTATTGGCCAACTTATAAAACAAACTACCGATATTGATTATTAAAATTTATAATATCGGTTACCCATTTTGTCTTTCTCTAAATATTCGTTTTAAATCTCTTATCTGCATTTTCCGTATAAAATACGTAATACATAACTATTCACTCTGTTTCAGTCGTTAATTAACCATTAAAATAATTATTAAATAATAAACTTGACAGTAATATCATTAGCAACTACCGACCCTAACATTTTTCAGACCGATGTGCTCATCGGAAATATAAAAAATGTGCTTATTGGTTGAAAATTATATTAAAAAACTAAAACTTATAATTTTTTTTTATATTTTAGAAAAATAAATCTTCTGGAGTTAGTGATGTAGAAATAAATGCACATATATACCCATTGCCATTCAAGATGCAAAAATCAGCAATCTACTTATTACAAATATCTAATATATGAACGGCACGATTCATCATTAATGTTGTTAAGTGATTTACAGGAAAAAGATAACTTTATTCTGGCGACAAATGGTTGAACGGATCATTAACGAAAGACGAATGCTTTCTTGGTTTCAATTTAACCCCCTTAATACTAAGTACATTCATTTATGGATAACATTCGAACGTTAAGATTTGATAGGATGAAGGTTTTATTTTGTATCTTAAGCAACACTCATGTTTAAATTTCTTTAATATATAACGAGCTGCAAAGCTTCTCGATACTAAGCTGCACGGTCTTTTTTGAAACGTTAACTAAACAATTAATTGTTATTTAAAGAACAAAGTTGCATTAGTTAAGCTTTAAGTTATTGATTTACTTTACTCGCATTGTTTTGAATGAACCTCAAATAAACCATAAGTTGTCATTTTCTAAGTAGTTAAAAGCATAAGCTGGCATAATATTCAAACCAAAATAACTGTAACTAATTGATAGTTAATGCCATATCAACTTATGCTTTAAACAACACTAATCCACAGAAGCCATATCACCGCTTTCTTCAAGCCATACTTTACGGTCACCAGCTCTTTTCTTAGCCAGTAACATATCCATCACTTCTATCATTTTATCAGCGCCCTCGGTGGTTAACTGAACTAAACGACGCGTATTCGGATCCATCGTTGTTTCACGTAGTTGTAATGGGTTCATTTCACCCAACCCTTTAAATCGTTGCACATTAACTTTTCCGCGCTTTTTCTCTCTTTCAATGCGATCTAAAATCCCATTTTTTTCAGACTCATCTAACGCATAGAAAACTTCTTTCCCAATATCGATACGATATAGGGGCGGCATCGCAACATAGAAATGGCCAGCATCAACGACAGGACGAAAATGCTGAACAAACAAAGCGCATATAAGTGTCGCGATATGTAAACCGTCGGAGTCCGCATCGGCAAGAATACAAATTTTTCCGTAACGTAAACCAGACAAGTCAGAAGATGCCGGATCAATACCGATCGCGACCGAAATATTATGAATTTCTTCGGAGTTTAAAATAATATCGGACTCATCTTCCCAGGTATTTTTTATCTTCCCACGTAAAGGCATAATGGCTTGAAATTCCCGATCACGCGCTTGTTTTGCACTACCGCCAGCCGAATCACCTTCCACAAGGAATAATTCAGCTCGTGCAGGATCATGTCCAGAACAATCGGTAAGTTTTCCAGGTAATGCCGGCCCCTGTGTGACTTTCTTACGGGCGACTTTTTTGCTTTTGCGCGTACGGGTTTGTGCATTATTAATACAAAAATCAGCCAATGATTCAGCTTCAGTTACATTGGCATTAAGCCATAAACTAAAGGCATCTTTAACCACACCAGAAACAAAAGCGGCACATTGTCTTGATGATAAACGTTCTTTCGTTTGTCCCGCAAATTGCGGATCTTTAATTCTGACGGAGATGATATAAGCACATTTATCCCAAATATCTTCAGGCGTTAGTTTCAAACCACGCGGTAGAAGATTGCGAATATCACAGAATTCACGCATCGCTTCCAATAAGCCTTGTCGAAAGCCATTGACGTGCGTTCCACCTTGTATAGTGGGGATCAGGTTTACGTAACTTTCTGAGAGCGAATTCCCGCCTTCTGGCAACCAAACAATCGCCCAATCGACCATCTCTTTATTAGCAGTAAACTGACCTATAAATGGCGAAGAAGGTAACAACTCACTCTCTTCTACGGCTTCAAGCAGGTAATCATTCAAACCATCCTGATAACACCACTCATAATCATTTTTATTGACTTTATCTTTAAATTTAATGGTTAAGCCAGGACAGAGAACCGCTTTCGCTTTTAATAAGTGCAATAAACGAGAAACAGAAAAACGGGCACTATCAAAATAAGTCGGATCAGGATGAAAGTGAACACTAGTACCGGTGTTACGTTTTCCACAGGTGCCTGTTACGTGTAATTCTTCGACTTTTTCGCCATTTTCAAATGCGATCTGATATACCTGAGCATTACGACGAATGCTGACATCAACACGTTTAGATAATGCATTAACGACCGAAATCCCAACGCCGTGTAAACCACCAGAAATTTCGTAGTTTTTACCGGAAAATTTACCACCAGCATGAAGTTTACAAAAGATTAATTCAACCCCAGATATTTTTTCTTCTGGGTGAATATCAATCGGCATACCACGACCGTTATCAGTGACTTCAATAGACTGGTCTTCATGCAATATCACTTGAATCGCATCGGCATGGCCTGCTAATGCTTCATCCACACTATTATCTATAACTTCTTGAGCCAAATGATTAGGACGCGATGTTTCGGTATACATACCAGGACGATGTCGAACAGGATCAAGGCCGTTTAAAACTTCAATGGAATCGGAATTGTACTGTTCGCTCATGTTATCGCCTATTTGAAAATTAAATGATTGTCTTACGAAAAAGTAAGAAAGAATAATAGATTTGTTTAAAATATCAGCTTATTAACGGGGTTTAAAATAAAAAATTTATAATATCCGGCAGAAAGCGTTCAAAACCACTAAAACTATGACTCCCTCCTGGTTCACAGGTTATTGTACACTGTTTATATCGTTCTAGTCCTTGCTGATAATCTAAAACTTCATCGCCCTCCTGCAATAAAACCCAGCATTGTTCTAGTGTACCAATATATGAACTAGACAGGGCTTCCAATTGGTTAAGATAAACTTCATCTATAACATAATTTTGCAATGTATAAGGGTGCTGCTGTTGGCCTGCATAGGAAAGCAAACGACCGGGAGAAACGGCCGGATTAATCAATAATATTTTGACTTGATACGCTTCCGCTGCTTTGGTCGCGAGAAACCCGCCTAATGAACTCCCCATCACCGCTATTTGATCCCCCACGTGTTCTGCAAACACAGCCTCAATCGTTTTCCACATATCTTCAGGTAGACAGGGAAGTTGGGGTGCGATAAGGGTTATTTCAGGATAATGGTCGGCCAAATAAGCCGACATTTGTTGTATTTTTAATGAATTAGGGGAGCTATGAAAACCATGTAATGCTAATAATACTTTCGTCATTATAATAAATACCTAAATATCAGATACCCTCATTTACTTTATTAATAGCCCGACGCATCACTATCAATGATAAATTTATCCGACTCAATTCGCTCAATGTGAGTGCTTATATCACCTTCTTGGTTTAAGGATAAATAACGATATCCAGGTGCTTTATTATCAACGGCAAAGTCGTAGGAATTCGGTTTAAATTGCACACAAGTTGAAGGTGTTGTCATAAAGCGAACCCCATTATGGTAAACATCTACCATCTGATGGACGTGTCCTGACAATACAGCACAAACATTATTGAATGGGCGTATTGTTTCAAGAAAACGTTCACTATTCTTCAACATATGTTGGTCTAACCAATTAGATCCCACTGGTAATACATGATGGTGCAAACAGACTAAGGTATGTTTATCAGGATTATCAGCTAGCGCTTGTTGCAAGAATTCAAGTTCTGAATCAACCAACTCCCCATGCACTAATCCTTCCACCTGTGAATCAAGCATAATGATTTGCCAGAAATCACTCATAATATGAGTAACCTGAGAAATACCTTGCTCTATTAAGTTAGGCATCATAATCGATTGGAGATCATGATTACCCGGAATGCAGTAACATGGTAAGGCTAATTTTTTTATATTATCAGTAAAATCAATATACGATTGTGCAGAATGATCTTGAGATAAATCGCCGGTAGATAAAACAGCTCGACATTCCGAAGCATATTTTGCTGCATGCTCAATCACAGCCTCAAAGCTTTGTACTGTTTTGATCCCTAATAAATCTTTATTTCTATCGGAAAAAAGATGTGTATCGGTTATCTGTAACAGTGGTAAGTTGCCTTGGACATCTGTTTTTAACTGTGTAACTTTTGTATTCATAACATCCAGGTATCGGTTTAATATATAATATCGAGTTTTCATAAGTTATGTACATTAAGCTGATAATTTAGCTATTTGTACGAACATATTATTTTATCATTTAGTGCTCAGAAACCGTTAACTAAATATGAAAAACGTTACTGAAACCTCATTTCTCATCACTAGTTGCTTTATATCTCTATAAATCTTGACAATTTTTCCAATTTAACTCAAGCCATTGCAAAGCAATAATACTGGCTGCATTATTAATTTTACCTTCCACAACCCATTGATAAGCCGTTTCTCTAGGAACCACGTGAACACGAATATCTTCACCTTCTTCGGCTAGCCCATGTAAACCACTTGCAAGTGAACTATCGACATTGGCGACATATAGGTCGATTTGCTCGGTGGTACCACCCGGACTGACTAAATAATTAGTAATAAATTTACAGGAATCGATCACTAATCCCGCTTCTTCCATCGCTTCGCGCTTCACTACCTCTTCCGAGACTTCACCCTCTTCGATCATTCCGGCAACTAGTTCGAACAACCAAGGTGATTGTTTAGTTTCCATCGCGCCAAAACGAAATTGCTCTAACAACACAACAGTATCGTTTTTAACATCATAGGGAAGTAATGCAGCGGCATGGCCTCGTTCAAAAAATTCACGATCCATGACTTCGCTCCAACCACCAGCAAATAACTTATGTTTTAACGTGTATTTATTACATTTAAAAAAACCTTTATATAACGGTACTTTATTAATGACTTCTACATCATCATGAGTATAGTTAATTGGTGCTTCTTGATTTAAAAGTGAATGGTCATTCATTTATTATTCCCCTTGCAAAAAATATCCCTTATACTACTAAAAAATCAGGGCTCGTTAACCAATAATAACAACACATTTTCACTACATAACAGGACTCTTTGTCATGATGTTAAATAAACTTTCTATTGCTTCGCTAATTGCATTAACGAGTATTAGTTACTCTAGCCATGCTGATACATTATTGGAAATATATCAAGCAGCTAAACTTAATGATTCCACAATATTAAAAAGCAAAGCCCAATACGATTCTTTTCTAGAAAAAGTAAATGAAGCGAATGCATCTTTATTACCCCAAATCGGTTTCTCTGCGGATACCAGTTATAACGCGACCAATAATGATTACTCATACGGTACATACGGTGCAACAATTTCTTTAAGCCAATCACTGTATAACAGCTCATACTGGCAACAATTAGATCTTGCAGAAAAAGAAGCGACTCAATACGAAGTTATTTACAATATTAGTGCGCAAGATTTGCTACTTAGAACTGCGACAGCTTACTTTAATGTACTACGTGCCGATGAAGCGGTTAAATCTGTACAAGCCAATAAACGTGCAGTTGAACGCCAACTAGAGCAAACGAAACAACGCTTTGAAGTGGGGCTCATTGCCATTACCGATGTACATGAAGCACAAGCAGAATATGACCGTACCGTTGCCGATGAAATCAATGCTGAAAATACATTATTAAACTCTTACTACACCTTACATGAATTAACGGGTGAAGAAGTTAAAAACGTTGCACAACTTAATACCAATACGTTTTCAACACAACAACTTGAAGGCGATATAAAAACCTGGCGCAGCACTTCACTTGAGCATAACTTAACACTTCACAGTAAACGGATTGCAAAAGAGCTAGCTAAAATGCAAATAGATCTAGCCAAAGCAGGTAATAAACCGACTTTAGCATTGACCGCTGGGTTGGATCACCACGGCCGACAATACAATGATAGCGATGTTGACTCCAACTTTTCGTCTTCGTCTTACAACTACGATAACTTAAATACAGGTACTATCGGCCTAGAATTAAGCGTGCCGCTTTACACGGGTGGTAAAACAAATTCATTAGTTAAACAGGCTCAATATAACTATGTTATGGCTAGTGAAGATTTAAACTCAACCTATCGTAGTACTGAATCAGAAGTAAGCAGTGGATTTAACAATGTACGCGCTTCAATTAGCTCAATTCGCGCCTACGAACAAACCGTTAAATCATCATCAAGTGCACTCGAAGCAGTAGAAGCTGGATTTGAAGTAGGTACACGTACGATTGTCGATGTTTTAGATGCGACGCGTAGCTTATACGATTCTGAAAACGAACTCGCTAATGCACGATACGATTACATTATTAATATGCTAAACCTCAAGTTCTCTGCTGGAACATTAAAAGAACAAGATATTATTGATATCTCAGCGGGTCTTATTCAACAATAATGACAATAAATCAATAGGCCAGAAAGCCCTCCTTTCTGGCGAATAGGAAGGATAAAAGAATGTTAGAAACATTAGAAACGGCACTTCAACAACGTTATTGCACTAAAGTATTTAAAAAAAACACCACCATTGATAAGAAAAAAGTAGACGCTTTATTAAATAGCTTAACACTTGCACCAACGTCGATTAACTCACAAGCTTGGCATCTGTTCGCAATCAGCGATCCTGCAGAAAAAGCACGCTTAGCAGAAGCCAGCTGGCCAAACAATCAAGGTAAGTACAAAGACGGCGCTTATCTTTTCATCTTTTGCGCTAAAACGGACTTTAGTCAAGAAGACCTATTAGAATTAGAAGCACTCACGGCTAACATTCGTGGTGTGGAAGTCAATCAAGAACGGGTTGCGATGCTAACGGACTACCTTGCAGGTATGCCTTCCGATGAATGCCAAGAATGGTTAATTCGTCAAGTCTATATTGTGCTTGGACAGTTTTTAACATCCTGTGCATTATTAGGTATCGATAGCTGTCCGATTGAAGGCTTCGACAAAAAGGCAATGGATGAGCTACTTGGCTTAAAAGAAAAAGGCTTAACTTCTGTTGTAAGTGCCGTCATCGGCGAACGTGCACCAGATGATTTTAATACATTAGACAAAGCAGCAAAAATCCGCTTTCCTCGTAACAAGATGATTACGGAAATAAATTAAAAGTAAGAAAGTTATTAAAACATCTAACGAAATCAATAAGGGCTGGAGTCTAAACATGGCTTCCAGCCTATTCGCTTATAAGTTTCCCAAACTTCCACTAATCAAACAAAGCACGCAAACTTGCCATTCCTTTTTCAGCAACTTGTTTTTTTTGCTCTTCTGTTTTTTTCTTAGGACCGCTTTCCCAATCTAAATCATCCTGTGGCAATTCAGATAAAAATCGACTTGGTGTTGGCTTAATTATCTCACCATATTGATTTCGCTCCTTAGCCAATATAAAAGTGAGTTCTTGTTGAGCTCGCGTAATACCTACATAGGCAAGACGACGCTCTTCATCAACATTATCTTCATCAATACTCACTTGATGCGGTAAAATTCCCTCTTCCATGCCGACCATATATACAAATGGAAACTCCAAACCTTTAGATGCATGTAAAGTCATTAATTGCACTTGGTCTAGCTCTTCATCTTCTTCATTACGAGAAAGCATATCGCGTAGCGTTAATCGTGCAACAACCTGCTCAAGGGTCATCTCTTCGTCGAGATCATCTCCCTTAAGCATTTCAGTTACCCATTTAAATAACGTCGATACGTTTTTCATACGCATTTCTGCGGCTTTCGGGCTAGGGCTACTTTCATATAACCAATCTTCATAACCAATGTCCCGAATAAGATCGCGAACAACATCAACGGGCTCTTCCCGTTTTAGACGATCATTTAATTCAACTAACCATCGCGTAAAAGACTGTAGCGATTGTAATCCTTTACCTGACAATGTTTGCTCAAGTCCCATTTCAAAACTACAGGCAAATAAATTACTTTGACGCATATTCGCATAACTGCCTAATTTTTCTAATGTGCCAGGACCAATCCCACGACGTGGTGTATTAACAGTTCTTAAAAAAGCATTATCATCTTCATGATTTACCAAAAGTTTTAAATAAGCCATGATGTCTTTTACTTCACTGCGCGCAAAGAACGACGTACCTCCACTAATACGGTAGGGAATACGGTTTTCCATTAAGACTTTTTCGAGTAATCTACTTTGATGATTGCCTCGATAAAGCACCGCATAATCCTTAAAGGATGAGCCATTCATAAATTTATGACCCGATAACTCCATCACGACCCTCTCTGCTTCATGTTGCTCATTTTTAGCAAACAGCACTTTTATCGGTTCACCGTAAGCAAGCTCACTAAACAAGCGCTTATCAAATTCATGGGGATTATTAGCAATCAGGACATTGGCCGATTTTAATATGCGCTGACTCGAACGATAATTTTGTTCCAGTTTAATTACTTTTAATTGTGGAAAATCACGTTGTAATAGCATTAAGTTCTCAGGCCGAGCACCACGCCAAGAATAAATAGATTGGTCATCATCACCTACAACGGTAAAACGCGCCCTTTCGCCAACCAATGATTTAATTAGCTCATATTGACTGGTATTCGTATCTTGATACTCATCCACCAGTAGATATTGAATTTTTTTCTGCCAGCGTAAACGCACTTCTTCCTTATGAGTTAACAATAACGTCGGTAATACAATTAAATCGTCGAAATCTAAGGCGTTATAAGCTTTTAATTGACGTTGATAAAGATCATAACAGTGCGCAAATAAAACATCTCGTTCACCTTGCGCATGTTTAATCGCCTGTGGCGGTAACACTAAAGCATTTTTCCAGTTTGATATCTGTGTAATCAATGCCTTAAGCAGATCCATATCTTCCTGTAATTGTTTTTCTGTCAACTCTTTCAAAAGTGCCAAGGTGTCTTGATCATCAAACAAAGTGAACCCCGCTTTCATCCCTAGGGTTTTATATTCTCGTTTAATAATATCTAATCCTAGCGAATGAAAGGTCGAAACCATTAATCCTCGCGCTTCTTTTCGCCCTAGGGTCTGACTCACACGTTCCTTCATCTCGCGAGCAGCTTTATTGGTAAATGTAACGGCGGCAATATTTTTAGCCTGATAATCACATTTCTGCACTAAGTGAGCTATTTTATTGGTAATTACACGGGTTTTACCACTTCCAGCCCCCGCTAAAACAAGACAGGGACCAGAAATCATTTTTACTGCTGCATCTTGTCCGGGATTAAGCTTCATGTTTTTTCCTAAATACTTATAACAGCCAAAGATTTTACGTCACTTTTATTGGAATACCAATCAACAATAGGATCTCACCTATTCCTAAACCATTACGTATCAAAAAACATTGTTACTCATCAATATAAAAAAAAACAAAATAATAAATATTTTGTTTTTAATGCATTTTAAAAGTTCGTCTCTATAATTGTGTCATTGCTCACAATTTTTAAATACTGTTAACACAAAACCATTCACAAGTTTCTGACCATTAATTTGTCGTTTAAATGAATTTTACTGTTGCATAATTATAAAAACTAACGATAATGAACGTTCATTCACTCGGGGGCTTTATGAGCAAACGACAAAAAATATTAATGACAGCAGAAACCTTGCTCGCAGAGCGTGGTTTATATGGTTTATCCATGAAATTATTAGCCGATACTGCCGGTGTTGCAGCGGGAACGATTTACCGTTACTTCGAAAATAAAGAAGCGTTAATTAATGAGCTATACCTACATATTACCCATGAAACGGCTGAAGTTTTTTTTGAAGGTTGGTCCGATGAACAAACGCCTGAACATAAATATAAGCAACTATGGGATAACGCCTTTAATGCTGTATTACAAAAACCACAACGCACCATCGTTATTGAAATGCTGTTTTCACAACCCAGTTTAGCTAAAGAACAAGCTGCTTTCTTTGACAGTCAAACGCTCTTTCCTTTGATGGAATTTTTTCAACAGGGAATAGACGAACAACGCTTTCATAACTGGAAAATACCTGCATTAATGACCCTAAGTTTTAACAGTGCCATCACGCTTGCTAAAAAAGTAATGAATAACTGCATCGACTTAGATCAAACACAAATCAATCAAGTAAGAAATGCTTCTTGGTTAATTATTCAAAAAGATTTTCAGTCCAATCATTAAGGAAAAAAAATGAAAAAATGGATCGCTTCGGCAATACTTATCGCAATACTTGTCTTTGGAAGCGTCATTGGCTTCAATGCGTTTAAAGCTGTAAAAATAAAGGAATACCTAGCCAATCGCCCTATCCCTGAACTTCCTGTTACGGTCACAACGGCCCAACTTGAAGATTGGACTCCTCATCTACGTGCCATTGGCTTCATTGAACCCATTCAAGGGGTTACGGTTGCCAGTGAAGTAGCAGGTAAAGTTGTCAAAATAAATTTTGAATCCGGTCAAAAACTAAAAGCGGGCGATCTACTGCTTTCACTTGATTCAAATGTTGAACAAGCTAACTTGAAGGCTGCACAGGGACGTATTTCAGCTGTTCAAAGCAACTACAAACGTATGACATCACTTTTAAGTAAAGGCTCCGTTTCTCAGGGCCAAGTTGATGATGCAGAAGCAGAGCTATTAAGCCTACAGGGGCAAATTGAAAGCTATAAAGCGACAATTAATCGCCGCACAATAAAAGCTCCTTTTGATGGTATCACTGGTTTACGTAATGTTTATATGGGTGAGTATTTAAGCGCAGGTACTGAAATAGTTCGCCTAGAAGATGTAAGCCGCATGCGCATTCGCTTTACCGTTGCCCAAAATGATTTGAATAAAATCTACGTTGGCCAACCAATGAATATCTTTGTCGATGCAGAGCCCGATACTGCTTTTACTGGGAAAATTTCAGCAATTGAACCTGCCGTTAACTTTCAAAGTGGCGTCATTCAAGTTCAAGCAGACATTCCAAATGTAGCCCAAAAACTACGTTCAGGCATGTTCGCAAAAGCCAATATTATTCTTCCTACATTAAAAGATCAGATCACTATTCCTGAAACGGCTATTAATTATACACTCTATGGTGAAACAGTTTATTTACTAACCGAACAACAAGATGACCAAGGAAACACATTTAAAAAGGTCACCCAACGGATCGTCACCTTAGGCAAAAGTCAAAATGGATCGGTTCATGTATTAAGTGGGTTAAATTCAGGAGATATTGTTGTTACCAGTGGACAAGTTCGTTTAAGTAATGGTGCACATGTAAAAGTTATTGAATCTGATCTTTTAAATATTCCATCTGAAATTCCAGCACTGTAGGCGGACCTATGAACTTTACAGATATATTTATACGCCGACCCGTTTTGGCAGTATCATTAAGCCTGTTGATTGTTTTACTTGGTTTACAGGCTTTAAACAGTATGCAAGTGCGTCAATACCCTAAAATGACCAATACGGTAGTCACGGTTTCAACCGGGTATTACGGTGCAAATGCTGATTTAATTCAAGGCTTTATTACCCAACCGATTGAGCAAGCCATTGCTCAGGCAGACAATATCGATTTTATTTCATCGCAAAGCTTTATGGGTAGCTCCAGCATTAAAGTTTATATGAAACTAAACACTGACCCTAATGGTGCAGTCGCCGATATCCTTGCTAAGGTAAACAGTGTTCGTTCTCAACTACCCAGCGAAGCTGAAGATCCAACCATTGATATGAGTACGGGTTCAACAACATCGGTTATCTATATCGCTTTTTCAAGTGAACAGTTAAATGCAAGTCAGATCACCGATTACCTAGAACGTGTTGTTAAACCACAATTCTTCAGTATTAATGGTGTCGCTAAAGTTAACCTTTATGGAGGAACTAAATTTGCAATGCGGATCTGGCTTGATCCGGAACGTATGGCTGGTTTTAATTTAACAACGAGTGATGTTGCGCAAATCCTACAAGCCAACAATATTCAATCGGCGACAGGACAAGCAAACAGCTATTTCACCCTAGTGAATGGGAATACAAAAACGCAAGTTACTACAACGTCTGAGCTAGAAAATCTCATTGTCGCTACTCGTGATGACGGTAAAGTGATTCGTTTACAAGATATTGCGCGCGTTTCTTTAGAAAAAAGCCATGATGTCACTCGTACTATGGCAAATGGTAATGAAGCCGTTGTCGTTGCAATTGATGCGGCACCATCGGCTAATCCATTAGACATTACAGCCGGTGTACGTGAAATGCTGCCAGGACTTGAGAAAAACAACCCAAGTTCCATTGATATGAATGTGCTATACGATTCAACCTTGGCGATACAAGAATCAATTTCAGAGGTAATCAAGACGATTGTTGAAGCGGGTTTAATTGTATTATTCGTCATGATTCTCTTTTTAGGCTCATGGCGCGCAGTTATCGTGCCTATCGTCACGATTCCTCTATCATTGATTGGTGTTATGGTGGTAATGCAACTATTTGGTTTTACGCTAAACCTGATGACATTATTAGCAATGGTACTCGCAATCGGTTTGGTGGTTGATGATGCGATCGTGGTGGTTGAAAATATTGACCGGCATATAAAAGCAGGTGAAGATCCCTTCCGAGCTGCAATTATCGGTACACGTGAAATCGCAGTCCCGGTTATATCAATGACGATTACCCTTGCCGCTGTGTATGCTCCGATTGCATTAATGGGAGGCATAACTGGCTCATTATTCTCGGAATTTGCATTAACCCTTGCCGGCTCGGTTTTTGTCTCTGGGATTATCGCACTAACATTATCACCAATGATGTGTAGTGCAATGCTTAAGAGCAACCATCAACCCAATGCCTTTGAACGCAGAGTGGAATCAACTTTATCGGGCCTAACGAATGCTTATTCTCGTTTACTCGATAAGTTAATGACACGACGCCCTGCAATTATCATATTTGCTATTTTAGTATTTGTCTCTTTACCGTTTTTATTCAAATTTATTCCCTCTGAATTAGCGCCTAAAGAAGATAATGGTGCATTTATGATGATGGCTAAAGCGCCTTCTAACGCCAACCTTGATTATATTCAAAATGGTATTGGAGCAATCACTAGCGAAATTGGCGAACAACCAGAAGTACATAGTACTTTGGCGATATCTGGTGTACCTAATGCAAACCAAGCATTCGGGATTGCTATTTTAAAACCTTGGAGTCAACGCGATAAAGATCCAAAACAACTTGCGGCTGAACTTCAACCTGTCTTTAATAATGTAGCAGCAGTAGCAACAACCGCTTTCCAAATGCCTGAATTACCAGGTTCATCCGGCGGTCTACCGGTACAGTTTGTTATTACAACAGGTAATTCATTTGAGAGCTTAGTGAGTATTGCAACGGATGTACTTGCAGAAACGCAAGCTAATGCAAACTTTGTTTATTCTGAACTGGATTTGGCCTTTGACTCTGCCACCATGAATATTAAAGTAGATCGTGATAAAGCAGGCGCCTATGGTGTCACTATGCAAGATATCGGTGCGACCTTAGCGACCTTATTAAGTGATGGTTACTTAAACCGTATTGACCTTGATGGCCGTAGTTATGAAGTAATCGCTCAGGTTGAACGAAAATATCGTCTTTCTCCTGATAAGCTAGGTAACTTTTTTGTTCGCGCTAAAAATGGCGATATGCTGCCATTAAGTAACTTAATTAGCATCGATGTCGTTGCTGAGCCACGCTCTTTACCTCACTTTAATCAATTAAACAGTGCCACCATCGGGGCCGTATTATCACCCGGAGTAGCAATGGGCGATGCAATTGATTTCTTTGAGAATATTGCTGAAACTAAATTACCACAGGGTTATCGTCATGATTATCTTGGGGAAGCACGTCAATTCGTTACCGAAGGCGGCGCGTTATACATCACTTTTATATTAGCTATATTGATTATTTTCTTAGTACTTGCGAGTCAATTTGAAAGTATTCGTGATCCATTAGTTATCTTGATGACGGTTCCTCTTGCGATCAGTGGTGCATTAGTCGCACTTGCTTGGGGAGCGGCAACCATGAATATCTACACACAGGTAGGTTTAATTACCTTGGTAGGATTAATTACTAAGCATGGTATTTTGATTGCTGAAGTTGCGAAGGAAGAACAATTAAATCATGGATTAAGTCGTATTGATGCCGTAAAAAAAGCAGCAACCGTTCGGTTACGCCCAATTCTAATGACAACCGCCGCGATGGTTGCGGGTCTGATACCATTACTATTCGCCAGTGGCGCAGGTGCGGTCAGTCGTTTTGATATTGGTATCGTTATCGTGGCAGGTTTATCAATCGGAACGTTATTTACGCTACTGATATTACCAGTGATTTATTCCTTTGTTGCAAGTTCACACAAAGAAACACAAGTCTTTGATGAAACGATTGTGCATAAGATACATGAAGGAAGAAAACCTAAACTGCTAGAAAATAAAGAACAAGAAAGTTAAAAGCTCAATGGGTTAATCATGCAAAATAAAAAACCACTGTTATTGCTATAACAGTGGCTTTTTTAATAAATTACAACAGAGAAAGTGATTTCAGTAATGTATTTAAGATTAAGCAATCAGGTTTAAGATTAGATTGATAATAACGAGCATTGTTTATCATCATTTGATATCTCAATTGAGGATCTTCCATCAATGTTAAAGACTGTGTAACGCACTCTTCAGGTGTAGTAAATTCAAGATAGTTTTTATCTTTAGCAAAATCACCTGGTACTTCAAACATTAGTTTCTCAGAAACAATCGCCTTAGAAAGTGCAACATATTCAGCAAATTTCCAACCTATCGAATCATGCAGTCCCGTCGTTGCAATACAGATAGGATAAGATCTTAAGTTTTTAAGGTAATTTCCTTTTCGGGTGATTCTATTATCTGGAACCAACAAGTTTTTGTAATGCTTAACGGTAAAATCAGTTTGTTGAAAACCACCAAAGAATTTATCACCGAGCTCTCTTCTCAACAAACGGATACAATTTGCTCTACTTTCATTAATATGCGCTCTTTCTTCGGCCTTAAATTCACTTCTTTCTGGATTATTATAAGGATCATATGCAGTCACCAAAAACAAAGCTTTAGCAGGCAGGTTATAGGGTAATGCCTCTAATGCTTTTAACCTAGGTGTGGCCTTAATAAAATTATATACATCAAGAGATTCAAATAAAGCCGCGCATTTTTGGTTTAACTTATAATTTAATCCAAATACTCTTTTAACAGCAAGCCAATCAACATCATTACTTAAAACTTTATAGTTAAGCCCTAATGGAAATATCTTATTCGAGTATTTAGGTGTTTTACCAATATAAGACTCCGAAAATGAGCGTTTAAAATAAATATCGCAATTTTGAAGATACTGTTCATCTACTTCAATTGCATCGTGAGTATCATAATGAATAGTCAATTGGTCATTTAAAACAACGGTTAAATGAGCATGACGCGCATCTTGAAGATGTTGCGCTCTTGTTTTATCAATTATGACATCATCACTTAACTCCTGCTCTAACTCAATAAGACCCCGTTTAGCTAGCAACAAAAAACCTGTATAAATTTGGCTTAAATGATGACTCAATGAATGGGAAATTAGTTTACATTTTATTTTTGACACGGGGCTCATCCCTTAGAGTTGATGAAGTATATTGCACTTTATGAATGCCTCCCAAAACACAAAGCAGTATAATAATACATTTGTACGTTACATGTATTATATCTATATAATTTTTAAAGAATTTATAACATATAATATAACAACAATATTTATATTAAGAAACATCAACTCAATCAGTAAATAAAGCTTTGTCCTCTTAAAATAATCATAAATTACGCATTGTATCTATAATTTAACCATTTAAAAAAAGTAAAAAAAAAGGTAGTCTCTCTTCTTTATATCTCTGATGAGAACCAGAAAAGGATGTCAAAATTAATGAAAGGTAATATTAAATCAAACATAAAAAAAGCATGTTTGAAATTAATTTTCAAGGCGAATTATATCCTTAACAATTACAACGATATTATTTGGCTTTTGGGTGATGGAAGAAGCGGAACAACATGGGTTGCAAATCTCATCAACCATGACAAAAAATTTAGAGAAATATTTGAGCCTTTTCATCCAAAACGTAATATTGATATGCACTTTATAGTGCCCCATCAATATTACCGTCCGAATGAGATAAACGAAGAATTGAAATCCATTTCATCTACACTCTTCAGCGGTAAATACACAAATAAGAAAGTTGATGTAGGAAGCCACACGCTTCTATATAAAGGTTTACTGATAAAAGATATTTTTGCAAACTTATTATGTTATCCAACATCACTCGAATTTCCTAATATCAAACCTATATTATTAATTAGGAACCCTTTTTCAGTTGCATTATCAAAGTCCAAAAAGAAAAACTGGTTTTGGGGGACAGACCCATTAGAACTATTAAATCAAGCTTCATTACGAGAAGATTATCTACTCCCTTTTGAAGATTTAATAAAAGAGGTTAGTGCTAGAAATAACTATATATTAAATCAAATTTTGATCTGGTCAATTATTAACTATATTCCCCTTAAACAATTCAAACCAAGCAGTATTCACATATGTTTTTATGAATGCATTTATGAAAACCCAAATGATGAAATAACTAAAATATTTGAGTTTTTATGGGGCACATCATCCCCTCAAAAAACAAACATTACTTTTACCGATGAATTCCTTAGTAAACCCAGTCATGTTATTGGAAAAGACAGTAATTTATTATCCGGTACCTCTCCAATTTTGTCTTGGAAAGACGAAATACCATTAAATATTATTGAAGATGGGTTGAACATTATGAAACATTTTGAGTTACATGAGTTGTATGGCGAAAATGGAATGCCAAACATAAATGTATTAAAAAAAATTCATGGAGTTAATTAATACTCATAAAAAATCCGATGTTACTAATAACATCGGATTCTTAATCAATTAGCTCAATTTATATAGTTCTATCGCCTAACCGTTTAATGCATATTACTCATCACTGCATAGTTAACCCAGCGAACTTGATTTTACTATACCCACCAATTGAACTTTCTGGGTTTAATTTTACCTCAACCTCTCCTGAAAATTCAAAATCAATGCGTATATAAAACCATTTATACCCCTTCGTTAATTCAATTATATGCTCTTCACCATTCAGTGTTAATATTAATTCAATCGTCTTGATATCAGTACTTACCCAAGCTCCAGCTTGAAGATATAGTGATGCTTGAACGAAATCGTCATTATCACTATTTAGTTTAAGGGAAATAGAACTATCTTTATCCCAAGAAATTTGAGTATTTCCTAGAGCGACAGTATCTCCATTATCAATAAAGGTATAGATACCATCTGCATATTTACTAGTGCCCTCATAATTTATTGCACTCACAGAACCAGAACTTAAATCAGTATTACCCGTAATAAATTCAGAAGTAACATATTCTGTATCCGTTATATCAATTTCCGCAACGCTATCTAAATTAGCAAAGTTAAAATATGCAACACCTGGTTCGCTTTCGCTAACTTCATCTTCAACAACATAACCTTCTGTCGCATTATTTAACAAAACACCAGCCACTTTTATTTTACTATAGCCGCCAAAGCTACCAAGAGGCTTGATAGTTACTTGTGCTAAAGTATCAAAAGTTATATCAATCTTTAAATAATACCAAGTATAACCTTTAGGTAAAGTAATGGTTTCACTATTTTCTCCGGCAGAAATTAGAATACTTGCTTCATCATCAGTCCAAGCCCCAATAGATAAATAAACTGAAGCAACCTGCTCTTCCCCATTACCGTTAAGAGTAAAATCAACATTATTAGATGAATCATAATTCATACTAACAAAACCATTATCTAATTCTTCCTCCTGATCTTTTAAAACAAATAAAGATGATGAATCCACATAATACATTTTTCCATCATTTATTTTATAATTAATAGAACTTACACTATCATCACTAAATTCAGAATTATATGTAGCATCAGATTTAAAACTATAAAATTCTCGACCCTCAAGATTTATTTCTGTAATTTTGTCTACAAAATCATACGAAATATCTGCACTCCCAGCTTCAAAACTAGAAACATTTTCGCTAACTTCAGATAAAGTATTAGATGAATCTAAAATTTCATCTTCCATAACAGTCACATCTATACATGCTTCATCTGAATAAGCGGTTCCTGCATTATTAAATGCACCTATTTGGTAACAATACGTACCACTATTCGTAATATCTGAATCTGTATATGAAGTCATATCCGAATCAACAGTCGCAATAAGAGAAAAATCGCCACTTACCCCTTGCTTTCGTTCAATCTTAAAACCTGTTTCATCATCGGCATTATCGACCCAATTAACCACCCATTGATTACCTGATGCTGTTGGTAAGACTTCAATATTTTCATTTACTAGTTTAAACACTTCGTTCTTTTGATGGTTTTGCCAACCTTTATATATAACCCCCCCACACAGAACTACAGCTACAACTGTAGCTATTTTTAACCCAGTAGACTTTTCAACTAAAAAGTTAAAAAGTCCTTTTTTTAGTATATTGAGCATTGTCTTACTCCCACATTAGATAAAACTTCCTCCAATAAAATTAGCCTCACATTCTAAATAAAACAAATTAATAATATTAATAATCTAACTTTCCAATTAAATTAACCCAGAATAAAACAGCTAATATATTAATTTATTCAATTATTCATATTTATTTTTCTAAAAGGTAAATTTAAACAGGTCACGATTTAATAAAGCAGCCTATGGATACATACTTTAATATCAGAGCACTAACAAATTTAAGCTAACCGACACACAATTTAAATAAGTAGTTTAACGAACTTAACAAAGATAACTGAGATCAGTTGATCTGCTTAGTGGAGCTATTTTAATAAAAAATAAGCAAAGTTATATTAAAACTCATATTCAGATAATAAGTACGATTTACATCATGTATAAACTAATAACACAAAAATATTAGTTTTAAATAACAACACGTTACAAATATCCCAACAATTCTATATAAATGCTTTAATATTTTTAATTTGCTCAAGCTCTTTTTGACTGAAGTATTCTGTATCTTCTTTATTTCGATTAATGAGTGGATTACAAGTTAAATATTTCTTTATTTCGATTGAAAAACCTAGACCACAAAATACACATATTCTTTGTATTTCAGAGTCTGGGTTTGTTAAAAAGTTTTCGTAATTTAACTCGATGATATTAGCTTTCGTTACTTTAATTTCCTTTAATGTAAGTTCATTTAATTTATAAACTTGGTAAGCAGTGAGCTGCAACTGTGAATTCTTAATTCCGTTAATTTTTTTTTCATTTTTTGAGTCAACTAAACCATTCCACCAAATATTATTAGCCCCTCCATTTTTCCAAAAATCAACATTCATCAATGAACTAATAGTCGGAATGCTTTTACGTTTAACACGAATAAAACAAGCATCGGGAAATATTGACTGAAGAAATTTTATTCGAGATGGACCTGTAATTTTAAAAGCTAACCTTTCTTTTCCTTGTTTTCGCACTAACGACGAAAAGTAACGACGTATTGATTTCTTTTCAATCTCTGTTGCTTCTCTATTTATGACTCCCTTTGAAAATTCTTCACCAATCAAATAATCCCACATAGGGTAACTTTCATCTGCTTTAAAAGCATATTTGTTCAAAATACCCACTTTATGTAATTGGCTCTTATTACCATGTATATCGATATATTTATTTTGGAAAAAACGTCTTAAAACATTAAGGCTAACTAGCTTAGGAAAGCGATCACTATAATTACTTGGCCATGCTAATGTGTTATTCGACAAAATTGTTTCAGCAATAATAGTCGTTCCAGACCGAGGAACACCAATGAATATTATCGGGCGTACTAACACATCTTTCATTACAACCTCTTTAAATTAGATTCATTAATTAAGGCTTTATTTATTTCTTCATATACAAAATAAGTCCGTTCAGCTACCTTCTCTGAGTGGTATGATTCAGTAGCTATCAACCTCGATTTACTTTCCATATCCAGCTTTGACTTTTTGTTATCTAGTATTATCTTTATTTTGTCTGCAATATTTTTTTCGTCGAATGGGTTAATCAAATAACCTGTTTCACTGTTTTTTACCATATAAGGCATTCCACATCGATTCGATGTAATAACAGGCACTCCAACAGCCATAGCCTCTTCAATTCCCATCGGGGAATTCTCTTCTAAGGAAGTTAAAGCATAAATAGAAGCAGTGCTTAACTCTTGCATGACCTGTTGAGTGGATATTCTTCCCAAAAATTTCACGTTATCTTCTAGTTTATGCTGTTGAATCCAATCAAGTTGTGATTGTGCATAATCTTTATCGCCGATACTGCCTGCAACTCTGAGCTGAATGTCATATCCCATCTTAATCAATAAATTAACGGCTTTAACTAATTGAAGGCTGTTTTTACGTGGACAAATAACAGCTGATGTAAAAATGGTATTAGGTATTTCCTGACGTTTTACAGAAAAAAACGTATTTGAAATAGGGTTATCAATATCATAAATAATAGCCGGAGATACGGATGACACTCGTTCTCTCACATAGGGGCTGATTGAAATAATATTAGGCTGTTTTGACCAACTTTTTTTCTCTACATATTCCCATAGTTTAGATCGAAGCCATTTAAATTTTCCACCCGCTAATAACGTATCACCATAAATAAAACCATGAACAGTAAAGACTTTCGGAATATGGACATCTTGTACCATGATTCCATATGTATCGTGAGCATGAATTAAATCTGGTTTTAGTTTTGACAGATAATCAGAAATTAACTTTTTACTTTTAGTTATTGCATTCAGCAATTCACTTCCCACTGGTTTAGGCAAACGATGGACAAGCACATTATTCCAGTACGCTTTAGTACTTTTGGAAACTTCAGGGCATAGCGTAATCACATGAATATCAAGATTTTGATACGTAGAAAGAGAACGGACTAAATTAACACTGACAGCTTCAACGCCGCCCAGTGGCTTATTTATATCAATAGGAAACTGAGTCACAAAGGCAAGTTTTATAACAGCCATAATAGACCTTAAACCGGATTGGTTATATTTATAAAAATATTTTCAAACCGTTCCATTACATTATCTACAGAATGGTTTGTTTGATAATACTCTCTTGCATTACTTGAATGAGTTTCCCAAAGCTTTTTATCTGAACAAAGGGTCTGAATACCAGATACTAATTCATTTTTGTTTTTTGCTCTTAAACCTAGCTGTTTTTCTTCAATTAAAGAATCAGGATCGAATGTCGAAACGATGGGTAATCCTTGACTCCATGCTTCTAAAAATGTGTTAGGGAATCCCTCATATTCAGAGGTACAACAAAACAGCGTACTAGAACGATAAAGCGCAGGCATATCTGCTCGAGCTACCATACCTAAATAGTCAATGTTATCTGCTTTATTCATTGAATCTATTAAATCTTGAGAATATCCACTCTCTTTACCAGGGCTTCCACCAACAACAAAATTATATTCAGGCAATTCAGCTGCCACCTCCAATAAAATCTCCAAACGCTTACTTCGATGCATCCGCGCAGCCCAAAGTATTGATGGTTTGTTTTCACCCCAAGACCGTGGTTTGTATTCACTTGGAGTAGGCCCGGGACAGGGCATTGGCATAATAATAGAATCTAGATTAAAACCTTTTTTTAACGAATTTTTTTGAGTATTCGTCTGAGCTATAACTTGATCTGCGTTTAATAATCCATATTTATATAACCAACGCTCTCTCAACGTATGCATAACAGCGAGACTTGGTTCTGCATCTGCATCATTAGCCAATGAGTAAACAAATTTCTTATTATTAGCTTTACACCACATCGCCACTTGGCCTGTCACATACTCACCACAATTTTGGTAATAAACGTCAGCATCGGCTCGTTTCATTGCAGCAATCAGCCCCGTCCACCTCGGGTAAAAAAACCGAACACCTGGCAACCCAGAGTCTTTACGGCATATTTTAATAACCTGCACACCATCGACTATTTCATCTTCTGCCGGCCCCTCAGTCCAAGTTAATAATGAAACTTTATGGCCTTGCTTAACTAACCATTTAGCCATTAGACTTGTTTGTCTTTCTACGCCACCAATTGCACCTTTCGAACCACCAGTAATAGCACCATAAGCAAGATGGGCCACTAGACAAATTTTTACCATTATTTAACCTTTTCTTTAAAATTTAATCAGTAATTTTCATGAATTAGCTCAGTGATTAAGTAAGTATAAAATTTCTGATTTCGTTTTATTTACAGGGAAATTAAAACGCTTTAGCGTCATTAACTCATCTTTTGATTTACATAGCCCAAGATCCGTCGTAAAAGCAGCCCTATAATGGGTTTGTTTTAGTAAATCAATTGATAATTGATTGTAATCACCATTAGGATAACAAAAATAATGACACTTAGTTGATAAGTTAGCTTCAATTTCTTTTTTAGAATTAACCAATTGCTCTAATATCTCATTTTTAGACAAACTATCAATTCGCCAATGATTAACCGTATGACTTCCAATATCAATTCGTTTTTGTTTAAATGCATTATCAATTTCTTGCCATGAAGCAATCGCAGACCAATCATCTTCTTTACAAATATCTGCTAAAGCCTTTCCTGAACGTGATTCAAGCATTTCTGATAACGCAGTAAATAACTGATTCAGATCCGCATCATTATTAAATGTGTTTTTGCATTGATCTCTAAATTTTTTATAGCTATCAGTCAAAGCTTGTCGAGAACTAGTATCAAAAACGTACTGAACACCATGATAATTAAATCTTATTGATTCTTCCCCCATATTTTGTTGCAGTGCATAATCCAAACGATCAAACCAAAAAGGTAAACCAGAATTAATATGTCCCGTTGTAATAAAAAACATTGGCTTAATATTAAAACGCTCACAAATAGGCAATGCATAATCCAAGGTATTTCGATATCCATCATCAAAAGTAATCAATAACGCATTATCAATAGGAGCAATTCTTCCGTCTAATAAATCAACACACTGTTCTATTGTTATAAAATGGTAATATTTAGATAGTATGACTAATACCCGTTCTAATTCACTGGGTAAGAGTTGTTGACGTAATGGGGTCCATTTTACGCTTTCATTTTGAGCCATCACACCATGTAACATTAAAACTGTTACTTTATTTCTATTTTTATAATGTAAGTAGTTTAAAATTCCTAATAAAGATAAACAATCGAGAATAGTTTTTTTCAAACAACATTTGATTTTATTTAACACATAAGACTCCCTGTCTCATCATGAAACTATTATTAAACTTCTTTTTTAATAAATGAATTAATCAAATTACTTTGTTTTTTATCTTCAACTTTTTTTCTTTCAATGTACACTCGAAGCATCAACGCCATAGCTGCCCACATTCCGACAGCCCCCTCTCTAGGATAAAAATTCTGACTGCCAATTGAGGCAATTAAAAAAGCTAACACTAAAGACAAACACAGCCCTCCTGTTACTACATAAATAGTTTCTCTTTTATCTTTAAACAAACTCCATGCATATTTAATAATTAATAAATAAAACAAGAACACAGGGATTAATCCAATAAAACCATTATCTTCAATCCATTGCAAATAGGCATTATGTGGGTGTGGAAATAACTCTTGACCATTTGAGATAATTAAAAGCTGCAGCGTAATACCTTCATTTACGGTTGAATTACGACCATGACCAAAAAATGGTGCCTCCTGTATAGATTCCCAAACCATGGGCCAAATTAATACACGACCAGAAGTTAAGGAATGTGTGTCGACTCCCTCGCCTTCAAAATTAATTGTATCAGTCTGATTAACATCAGGTTCAGAAGTGATACCAAATTCCATTCTATCTATTGCAGAAGGGGCCACCATTAAAATCCCTCCCAATATAACTGGCGCTAACAATAAATATTTACGCCATTTTAATATACAAAAAAAGGCTCCTAAACAAACCCAAGTAACATACCCCATTCGCCCCCCCGTCATCGCCATTGCAAGCAAAATACAGCAACAAGAAGGAATTATTAAAAATAGATATAGCTTCTTACTAACGAATTCTTTCAAACAAAATACAGCCCAAAAAGCCCCACTCATCATCATTGACATGTTAACCCGATGATATCCGACATTACTAGATAAAATCTTTAAAGCCTTTCTTTGTAAGCTATTACCTGAAAGAGTTAATGAACCGAATTTCATCGCTTTAATCACTTGTAATGCAAGTAGTACATATAAGAAGGCAATCGCAAGAATTGCAAAATTATATTGCTTACGATCACGGCAACCATCAAAAATAATCATCGCTGGTATTACCCACTTAAAACAATTTATTAAATACTCATTTATAATACTTAGAGTTGAATCCATCTCACTACCATAAACAGTATTAAATTCCACCGCACCACTCATATCATTTAAATAACGCAGAACACTTAATACAATAAAAAAGCCATAAAAAAATAATAACAAATTTATTTTAACAGGCATTTCCCACGTTAAATGTTGTTTTCCTCTATTCACCATCCATGAAAAAGTGACATTTAAAAATAAAAAATTCCAATGATTAAAACCAGGAATTCCAGCAATCGATTTAGGCATATCTGGATGTTGAAAAACAGCCATTAAAAGAACCAACCAACATGCGGACTTAAACCAATCTTTCCAGGCAAGAACTGACAAATAACAAATCAACAATGTAAGTAAAGAAAGACGAATCAAATTAACTACCTAAAACGATATCAAAAACATAGCTACATTATACCCGAATCTATATCAAAACGTTCAACGCAAATAATAAATCACATCTAAAAAAAAAGACCTCTGTCATTTAAGAATAGAGATCTTTTTATTATTAAGACTTGCTCTTCAATAATATAGAGTTAAATATTAATTCTCAGCTACTCCGACACTCGAAGGTGCTTCGGGTGTAGATGTAAAAGAGGTATTACTAGAATTAGGATTTTCATAAGCGCCAATATCTATATCCCCAAATACTCTTAGGCCCCCTTGAATATCTAAGCTCAACTCAGTACCAAATGTACTTTCAAATTGTGTTAGAATATTATCAATCGAAGTACCCGCGCCAATAACACTGCTATTAGTTTCTGTTAAATAAACCACATCATTTCCTGTTTCAAATTTAGGTTCATCATATAAACAAGAAGTACATGTTGCATTCTTTAAGCTTTTAGATTCATTTGAATGATAAATCAAATTATTTTTAATAATGTTAGTCACTTTTGATGACCCAATATTTATATCATAACTTGAGCTTTCATTACGTTCATATATGATATTATTTATAAATTGACTTCCTCCCTCTGCTGATTCAATCGGTTTGTCAATATACATTAACGTATTATTCACTGCTCCACCATACGAACCACCACGGAAGTGAATTGCAGAGCCAGAAGAATAAATACTTTGACTACTCCAATCTGTATCCCAGTTAGGATGTTTTATTTGACTTATATAATTACCTAAAATCCAAACTTCAGAAGACCCCCCCGTAGCAGAAATACCATTCGCGGCATCAGTAATTTCATTGTTAACAATCCAGCTATTAGTCGCTCCATTATGGATAACGATAGCGGTACCAGTAGAAGAATTACCTACATGTTGTCGCCAATCATAAATTTTATTATCAATAATTAATGTATAGTCCGATTTCTTAATATCTACAGCATTTTCTAAATTACTATAGAACTCATTTCCTGCAACATAAATATAATTTGCTCTATTTTCATCAGAAGTAGATGCGCGACCAATTTGAATAGAGTCCCCCCCCATGTTATGAATTTTATTATTAAGAACCCAAACCCTATCTACATTAATATCTGGGTGAATCCCATGAACATCATTTTCCTCAGATAATCCCAAAGCAGTATCGACATCATTAAAATCATTTCCCATTTCATAAATTTCATTTTGGTACACGACAAAATCATGAAAGCGATCGTCCGATGATGTACTGTAAATAGAAATTGCAGAGCCATTTCCATCGACAGTGCCATCACCATGGAAAATAGAATTTCTAACAACAACATTTGAGATAGTGCTGCTTTTATGAGTTCTAAGAGATAAATTTCCACCCTCTGTAAATTCTAAGTTTTCGAAAAAAATATACTGACCTTTGGCAATTATCTGACCATTAATATTTCCTTTATCATCAGCACTTTTTCCTCTAAACCAAATAGGCTGAGAAGCATTACCATTACCAGTAAATATAATTTGCCCTCCACCATCATAAGGACCACCATGGATTTCGATATAACTACCCGCTTCAAAAGTTGTTTCCGGAATTGATAATCTAGGTTTATCTGGAGACCCAAATTCATTATTACTATTAGTTGCATCTGAACTAGTATTATCAATATAATAAACTGGGTGGCCTAATTCTTTTGCAATAGACCACGATTCAGGGGCTGTACCAGATAGAGGATCGACAACACTTTCTGTAGAATCACCAATAAACCAAGTATCATTTGGATTAGGCACTCCATGAGGAAGCGAAAAATCAGCTAAAATTGGTCCAGATACAACTAAACCTAATACACAGGTCAATAATTGGCTCAAAAATAATTTATTCATATTAACCTCTTATATATTTAAGTATTTAAATACTAATAAATATATTTTATAAAATGTAATGTTTAACTTAAAATTAACAACAAATGATTTATTCTCATTCGATTAATTTAATGCTTGTAAAAATTTACTTATATAAATCTAGGATAACTTTATATATACCGCAATCAAAAAAACAATATATACAGCAGAGATAAAAAAGAGCCTACGAAACATATTTTTAATAAAAAGAAAAAATTCGATTCCATTCACTTTCAACATTCGAAATTGAATATTTTTCAGCACTTTTTAAACTATTTTTAGAAAAAGTATTTAATCGCTCAGGACTTCCTAACAAATTTACAATACTTTCTGCAAAGTTTTCTTCCGTTTTATTGAAAATTAAATAACCGTTTTTCCCATTTTCCAATATATTATCAAGATCCCCAACATCAGAAGTTATTGCAGCAAGTCCTGTCATCATTGCTTGAATGAGAGCTTGCGACAACCCTTCTGAATCAGAAGTAAGTACAAAGCATTTTGATTTTTGTAACCAAATATGGACATCATTTTGCCAACCAACAAAATCAACATCGGAAGAAATATCCAATTTAACGGATAATGCTTGTAATGATTCAAGATTAGGGCCATCGCCTACAACTACCGCATTTAAATTAGGTAATTTTTCTTTTGCAATTTTAATTGCATGTAAAAAACGATCAACTCGCTTGATATCAGAAAGACGACCAATAAGAATTAAGTCATATTCTTTTGATATGGATTCACTTGGAGTAAAAGAAAAATTATCAAAACCGCCAGGAACAATTTCAAAATGAGTACTTACCCCTTTTTCCTTAAAATATTCAATTGCACTCGAACCCATGGAGACGACTAAATCCATTTCATTTACCGCTTTTAATAACTGGGCCTCTATAAAATAGTCAGCTTGGCCAATACGACTAAATATTCTATTTTCCGTAGCAACCCCTCCACCAGCAACTTCTCGAGGACCACCACCACAAATATAAACCGACTTTGCACCAATGATTTTAGCTAAAATTGCAACAAATAAACCATTTAATAACAAATGAAATCCAACTAATACATCAGGTTTATTTTTAATCGCTAACCAACAGAAATATAATAATCTGGCCCCAACTTTTCCGGCTAATTTTTGTAACCATTTAGGTGCATAAACTGCATCAACATTATTTATAAAAGGAACAGGGGAAGCCGCAACCATTGTTAGGTTATGACAATTTCCTGCATTAGCCATCGGCCGTAAGTGAGTAATTAACCAATGGTCAGAATAAAAGGTACCGGTCACCATTACATTGACGCCCGACTTAACTTTAGGCTTTCGTTTAGGAATGAACTTACAAAAAAGCATCAAAAAATGATAACCGATTAAAACTAAACGTAAAAAGTAACGATAAACACTTCGTTTGATAATGATCCATTTATTATTTACATTTTTATACATAAACTATTTATTTACTCAACTTAGGTAATGACAAGGAAATCCATGGGACTGATATACTAGGTTTTTTAGTAGTATCTGGTGGATTAATAACGATTTCATTAATCAACTGATTATTAACATATAATTTAGTTTTTTGAGGCTGTTTTACATACAATGTTAGACCTTGAAGATCTTCACCAACAAAGTCAGTTGACAGGTAAATATGAGTTTCGTCATTAACTCTTTTGATAATATAAGTTAATGCTTCGTAAGTTCTTATATATCCTAGTAAACGCCTTGTCGTCGTCGTTAATATCTTCTTTTTTTGTTGATATTCAGCTAATAATTCAAAAGCTTGGCGAGTTTCATCTTTAAAGGGCTCATCCACACTAAACACCTTGCCTAAATGGCTGTATAAAACACTAGCGCCTTCTTGTTTAACTAACGTATCCAAAACTTTTTTAGTTAAGACATGATGAATACCTCGTGCTTTATCATTACTTGAAACACCGCCACAAGATGGGTTACAACGCATAAATTCATAGACCGATGAACCATCAATCAATCTTGTTTTTCTTATCACCTTATTTTCTTTATGCATTGCATACTTAACATTACCCAAGCGGGCAAGCCAGCCTTTAATAAATTCCAAAAGAATCGTTTTAGTGGACTTTAAAATATTCTTTTTATTAAGAATAGCTGCATAACAACGTGATGAATTTTGAGCAACAATACTTGTTACTCGTCCTTTCCAAATAAAAGGCAAAGCACCAGTTTGCACTGTCATATCGGCATGAAATGCTTTAGAACCATTAACCGCCCCACTGCCTTCCATAATATCGTCGTCTAAATTAGTGGGTGCTTGAGCATGATCAACCCAAACCTCTATTTTACGAGGGCCTCTTTGTATTTCTGACCAGCACTCTTCTATTCGTGTTCGAGAATTCACAAAATCGCCAAATGAATGAAAGCAATCAATATGCCCCGATTGTATTAATTGATGAATTTTTTCACGCCCATCATCATCGGTATTGGTATACGAAAAATTATGCTCAGGCATATCAAAATATATTGTATTGCCAACTTCGAGACCGACTCCTTTGCCTAGCAGCGTTTCTTCTGTCGTATTTAAGTAACGTGCTGTTTCAAAGTAAATGTCTTTATTGGGTGTTTCATCCAAATCGCTACAGATAGCAAGCATTGCACTGTAAGGATAAGGATATTTACGTAAACTAACGTCCATTTAGTTAACCTTAATAAATAAAGTTTTAATATATTATGCTTTCAAACCACATTTTGATAAGAATTTTAATTGCATTTTTTTAGCTAATAAATACTTAAAATATATGAATACAGTAACCAATAAGCCAGCAACAAATAGCAACGAAGCATAAAGCGCATTACCATTGCTCAATTCATATCGAGAAGCACAAAGTAACATAAAGAAAGGCAATATATAAAGAACAGGCACAAGTAAACTATTTCGAGCATAACTTAACCATGAAAGCTTTAACGCTCGACAAGTATAAATAGGCACTAGGAAACCATAAACAATATTCATTGGTACAATATAAAGTAAAGCAGCGGTTGTTAATTCCCAGCTATTAATACCGGAAAAAAGAAGCCCAAAAGAAAAAATAACAAATAAAGAAATAAAGGCACAAATAGCAATACGACCATGTTGATTCATTCCGATCAATATGCGAAGTGATGTATCTTGTGACATAGGCAATATTCCCCCTAGGGATAGAATCATAATTAAGTGCCATAAGGCATAATCATTCCCCATCCAATACTTTAAAATTACATCGCCATAGATACACAAGAATCCTAAACTAGGAAGGGCAAAGGCAAAACTTAGTTTAGTAGTATTCATAAAAAGAGAGCGAATAGATGCTATATCATTCTTTCCCTGCATAGATCCTGTTGTTGGGGCCAACATTAACGTAAATTTAGACATAAACGTCCGGACTTGTTTGGTCAACGCCATCGGACGAGCAAACACAGCTAATGCGGCAGGGCCAATGGTACTCACTAAAAGAATATTAATGGTCTGTAATAATAAGATAGGAGGGATATTTGATACCATACTTTTGATGCCAAAAAACATCATTTCCCTACATGTTTTAATATTTGCCAAGCGTAGATTAAAACTAAATTCTTTACAAACTTTGGCAACAAAAACAAATCTCAACAACTCAAACACTAATGTAGAAAGACAATAAGCAATCGCCATTCCAACCACGCCCCAGTCACTAAAATAGAGCGCGCACATCATTAAAATAAGAGAGAATACACTTGAACCTGCATGGAGGGCATTATGAATGTCCCAACGATGGTAACCGGTTAGCAATCCTCTTGCAGAGCCAGACGCCATATCAATCACTAAACTAAACCCTAAAAACAGGACAACTCCCTGAGCCATATGAGTATGTTCTGTTAAGGTATCAGCAAAAAAAGTTGGCAATAGAAAATAAAATAAAATAGTCACCAAGAAAGCGACAAAGGCTAACGTAAACTGTACTAATGCGACAGAATTAGCCACTTTATTTAAACGTAGAAAATCGCCTTCAGCACGATGCTTTGCGATATAACGATTAAAAGCAGCGCCCATTCCTAAACCAACAAAGGCTAAATAAGAAACAAAAGACCACCCAAAATCCCAAATCCCTAAGGCAACTTGGCCGACTTTTTCATCTACTAGACGAGGCATCAAGAAACCAGAAAAAATCAATACAAATTGACTTGCCCAACTAACAAATAAATTCCATGCAAATCGGTCTTGACCCGTTAAATCCTCCGTTTTTTTATTTTTCACTATTTCAGTCATTTTTATTCCGTGTAACCCAACGAGTGAGCATAATTACCCGCAACCAGTTCAAATTGCGCAAGCTCTTCTTTCGTTAATTCTGTTCGCCATCTATCATCGAGTTTAATTTCATCGGAATCATCCAGCCGCATTCCATTTCCAACAACATGGTGCTCCACCGCTTTAAAATCTAATCGTTTTTTAGTGGGATCAACGCCAATAAATTCAAAAATTTTATCGAGTGTTTTTTCAGTATCATTACAAATATCTTCATAGTGCACTTGCATCCATTTATCTTTATCCATGGTTGCTAATACTGCCTGAGTTTCTTGATTACAACGTACCCATTCATGAGCGCCGTGTTCAATTCCACGACCTTTTTCTTGGGTTTTTCCTGCTCCACCGCCGCGTAATTTAGGATTTTTTGCATCGGCATACTCAGAGGGGTTTTTATAGGCAAGAGACACCCCTCTTCCATCGCGAACGACCCAGATCACTTTAATATCTAATTCTTTATTTTTAAGAAGATATTTAAGACGAATACCAATTTTAGAGGAATCTACAACAGCTTCTGCACCTGATTGTGCCGCAATAGCAACAATATAATCTGCATTACGTTTTTGTAAAATAGGAAATTGTTTACGCCAAGTCGGAGAAAGGAAAAGCAAACTGTCCCTAATCAACTCCATAAAAGGACTACGTACTAAAGGCTTAAGTAATTTCAACATATAAGGCGTTGCGTGAGTACGAATATCAGTCTGAGCATCGAGTATAGAAAAAGTTTGGCCTCGTTCAGTCATCCGTGTACTAACGCCTTGCCAAAAATTACATTCAGTGACTAACGTTTTACAAGAACACAAATAACTGCCTTTATTGCCTAAGTGAGCGGCTTTTAATTCTCCGACACTGCATAAATCAGGATGTGCACCAAGCAACATTGCGGTCATTGTTGAACCTGAATGACTAGCAGCCGCTAAGTAAATTAATTGCTGTTTTTTATTTTTCATAATGTGGAATAATCTTTTATGGTTAGTCTTGCTTTTCAGGTGCAAACATTTCTTTAATTAACATACCTAAAAACAGCGTGTTAGTAATTAAGTAACGTTTCCATAATCGAGTCGGCTCTTGCTTTACACGATAAAGCCATTCCATACCATACTTCTGCCAAATAAGTGGAGCACGTTGCACTTTTCCAGCAACAACATCAAATGACCCACCAACGCCATGCACAACGGGAACACGCATTACTTTATTCCATCGAGCCATGAACTTTTCTTTTTTAGGGGAAGTAATCGCAACAAATAATACATCAGCATGAGAGTCTGCAATTTTTTGAGCGACAGCTTTCTCTTCGCTTTCACTAAAATAACCATCTTGAGATCCCGCAATAATAACACCAGGATATAATTTAGATATTTGGTTAATCGTTTTTGCTAATACTTCCTGAGTCGCACCAAGACAAAAAACGCGATAACCTTCTTTACTACCTCTTTCTAAGATACCGTGCATTAAATCAATACCTGCAACTCTTTCTGGTAAAGGCTTTCTTAATATTCGACTTGCCATAACCACTGAGCTACCATCTGCAAGTATCATATTTGAACTTCGCACATCATGGTCTAGCTCTCGATTACGTTTCATATTGACGATTTTAGCGGCATTCAACATACCAATATGCAATGAGTGTTTATTTTTAATGACATCATCAATCGTATCAATTGCTTGTATAAAAGAAAGAGTATGAACTTTAATGCCGAATAAATATGTATACTTTTGTTTTATATCAAAACGAGGGAGGGAACACTCATTATTAAGTGAGTTTATTGTGTTGCTACATTCTGTCATTACCGATTCCCTTTACTTGATTGGTATTTTTAACAAGAGACCGCATGTACGGAGATCCATTTCCCAAATACACTTAATTTACAGCCTAATGTCTATTATATATTAACAAACTATATATCTCTAAATTTATATCAACCTACTTATGAAAATGAGTGACAAAAGCGACAGTAAGCGTTAACCGTGATAGTTATCTACATTTTAAGCAAGCTAATATAATATTGTTAGCCACCCAAAAATACTTTAAATTATATTTTAATGATTTATCAGAAGCGCTTTAAACACACTTATTCAATAAAGCGTCTTACTGGCAAATAGGTTTTTGATGATTTTTTGGTTACAATAAAGAAATAATCGTGACCGTAAACCGACGAAAAGTTTATCATCACACATAAACATTTTATAAATAAGACATGCTAAGCGTGATTATAGGGACCGTAGAATGCGCATACTCAGTAGCAAAATAATCACACTCTATTTTATCATTAATATTGCCATTCTTATTGCATTCAATTATACGGTAATGATTGAGCTGTTCAATGAATGGTACGATCCAGGCCCCTATAATCATGGTCTACTTGGCTTTGCGCTCACGCTCTATATTTTTTGGACCAAAAAAGACTTCTTTCTGTCGATTAGACCAAACCTACTCGGTGTCATCCTGTTACTCATCATAAATATAATTCTGCTTATTGCGAATTTAGCGAACATTGGTCAATTACAAATCCTTTCATTATCGCTCGCTATCGTCTGTTTATTGATTTCCATTTACGGTTTCTCTGTTATAAAAACATTCATAAAGCCCTGGATGATGTTGCTATTAACACTGCCAATATGGAACCTATTACAACTACCACTACAAGACCTTTCAACTTGGGCTAGTTTTTATGCAGTACAACTATTCGATTTGGATATTATTAGAGAAGGACATGACCTAATCACGCCAGGAGGGGTATTTATTGTTGAACCTGCATGCTCAGGACTTGGCTTCTTTTTAACATCGGCTTTATATGCCATTTTTGTTTCACAAGTTAATAACTTATCTCGTAAGTCGACCTTTATTTATTTTCTATTGGCAATTTCTTTTTCGATTATCGCAAATTGGTTGCGCATCATAATTATTGTCATTGTGGGGGCCAAAACTCATATGCAGCATTTCATCGTCCAAGATCACTTAACCTTTGGATGGTTTGTTTTTATGGCTTGCTTTATACCGATCATCATTATTGGACATCGCTACTTTAATGAACAAGAAGCGCCTACTAAACCAACGCTAACTAACAATAAAAAAGCTGCTATATGGCTCCCGCTCACTTCTTTTTTCATTATCCTTGCATTTGCAATAGCTACATTAACGGTATCTTTATCATTTGATAAAAAGTATCAACTTATTCTGCCTCAAATCCCGACATACACACATATAAATACCAATAACGTGACTAATTACAGTTGGTTTCCAACATCAAATGGGGCGAGTAGCGAAATATTTAGTTATTTTTCACAAGACGATAATTTATTTCAAATTTATTTAGCAAACTATATAAAACAAAGCCAAGGCAATGAAATGATCTTTATCGGCAATAGCTTATACGATAAAAGTCGTTGGTATAATATTAATAAACAATCAATTCCCTTTAAATATTCTTCTAAATTCGAAAATTTAAACCTAGTGACATTAGAAAAAAATAATCACCGCTCTCGCTTAATTGCTTATTGGTATTTAGTTGATGGCCAATATGTAAGTAGCAAAAAAACCGCTAAATTACTTGAGGTGAAAGCCGCATTAAAAGGCCAACCTGGCGCTACATTAATCGCTGTAGCTTTTGATTTTAAAAATGAAAATAAAGATCAAGCAGTTACAGATATTTCAAATTTTGTTGAAGCATTTATTCAGCAACCGATTAACACACAAAAAACCTTATAAGTAACCTATGCAAACTTTCTCATGGTACGTAAAACGCCTTAAAACAATGTCGCCTAAAGAAATCCTATGGCGATTAACATCATTATCTGCCGCTTTTATTGAACATACTCGTGTAAAAACGCATTGTGTTGCTAAGGAAACTTTTGTTTCAAGTTATCAACCAGAAACTACCTTTACCCCACCCTTCCATGTTTTCATTGGTGAAGTCAATGAGTTTAATCCAAGCTGGTTACCGAAACTACGTGAAAAAGCCGATAACATTTTAAACCATAAACTCAGTTATTTTGATTTAAAAGACCACGACTTAGAAACACCAATTAACTGGCATAAAGATCATGCAACGGGACAATTAAGTAGTCGTGCACCTATTCTTTCTGTCAACTATCGTGATATTGCTATTAATGGTGATTGTAAATTAGTTTGGGAGCCTAACCGCCATCATCAATTTGTAGTATTAGCAAGAGCTTACAAAATAACAGGTGAATTGAAATATGCGCAAGGTGTCGTCACGCAGTTTACCAGTTGGCTTGATGCAAACCCGTACGGTTATGGTATGAATTGGAAAAATCCACTTGAACTTGGGATCCGTATGATCAACTGGGTATGGGCAATCGATCTCATACTTGAATCAGGGCTTTTTTCAGGTGAATTTAAAACACGCGTTTTGAATAGCGTATTTCTTCATTGTCGCGATGTCAGTAGTAAATTCTCCCAAGGTTCCTCCGCAAACAACCACTTAGTGGGTGAAGCTGCGGGTGTTTTTATTGCAAGCAGTTATTTTTCGATATTTAAAGATGCAAAACAATGGCAACAACAAAGTAAAAGAATCTTAGAAAGAGAAATACAAGCACAAACCTTTGCCGATGGTTGTTCCAAGGAACATGGGTTTAGTTACCAATTCTTTGTATTTCAGTTCTACCTTTTTTGTTCACAAATTGGAAGTTGGCACAATAATCCATTTTCACGAGATTATCATCATACCTTAAATAAATTGGCAGAATTTGTTGCACTTATTGCACGAGGTGGAGAAGATTATCCCATGCTCGGTGACCAAGATGATGGCTACGCATTAGATCTTGGCGATCATGTGCATGATATCAACGCTTTTTGTGATTTATCTGCTCACTTATTCAATAATGAAATATTTAGGATCAATTACCACACACCAAGTGAAGCTGCTTTCTGGTTATTTAATCAACGTATTATTCGGCACCACCAGCCTTTACAACAAACGCCACCATTAACCTCTCATAAATTTACAGAATCTGGGTATTTGTTATTACAAACAGGACATTTAACGGAACATAATCAAGTCAGTATTTTATTTGATTGTGCTGAACTAGGCTATACCGCTATTGCGGCACATGGTCATGCTGATGCATTAAGTATCGTCATGCGTTTAAATGGTAAAGATTTATTGGTTGATAGTGGTACCTACGATTACTATAGTTTCCCGCATTGGCGAGACCAATTTAGGAAGACACAAGCACATAACACCATCGAAATTGATGGATTAGATCAATCCGTCATGACGGGTCCTTTTATGTGGGAGCAACATGCACAAGCTCAACTTAACAGATGGGCTCCAACAGAAGTCGGTGGAATCGTATCAGGATCGCACAATGGTTATCAACGATTACCATCACCAGTCACACATGAACGTCAATTAGAACTTGATAACAATAAAAGAAAATTAATCATTACAGATAACTTACAAACCGACAGTTCACACAAAGTCGCGCTGTATTTTCACTTATCTGAATACTGTGAGAATATCGTTATTTCAGGTAATGTCTGCTCACTATTTTTAGACGGTAAACAAGCTACCTTCACACTACCTGCATGTTTAAAATTAAAAGCAATTAAAGGTAAATGGCATACGGATCCAGATCATGTTTCACTGGGTTGGGTGAGCCGAGGTTATCATCAACGAACACCAATCACGACTTTAGTCGCGGAAGCAGAATTAGCAAATGCTCAACAGTTAACGACGTTAATCGAATGGACTTAATTATTGTGTCATCAAAATAGGTCGTTATTTACATCCTTAAGATGGTGTTAAATAGCGCCCTGTTGGCCATATTTTCTTTATTCTAAAGGGCATATTTTTAAGTTTGTTATGCCAAATAAATAAATTTTCACCTAATTGTTTTTCTGCTAGCCAACGGCGTTTATGATCCGTATAAACACCAAGAAAATCATACTCATCGATGCCTTCATTTTGACAATGCATATATGAAAAATGTCGTAGCACTTGCCCCACACCAGGTAAAAAATCTGGGTTGTATCCCTCTTGAATGGCTAAAAAACGATTGTTATAAACATAACCAAGTTGCATTGCTTGTACCACCCCTTCGCTTTCAAGTCGTAACAACTTCAGCCAACCTTTCTCCAATGCAACAGGAACAAATAAACGATAAAATTCAGTCAATTCAGGACGACGTTGAAACGTTCCTCCCCCTGCGTTTTCCCAATGCTTATTATGAAGCAGAAATAATTGTTCAAGTTCATTTTGAATATCAAAGGTATGATCTACAATATCTATTTCCCAAGGGCCCAATTTATCAAGGCGTCGACCTGTTTGACGAATATTGGTACGTAAACTTTTAGACAGGATAGGTAAGATATCCTCCGGTAATTGCTTTACACTAACTTGAGAAAATTCAACCGTTCGAGAGTGGTAATATAACTCATCTACATTAGCGAGTGCCTGTAAAAGTGTTTTTCCACCTTGAGTCCAAGAAGATATATTGATAAACCAAATAAAATCCCAAGCAGATTTAATTTCATGACTTAATAAATAACGCCATAGTTGCTCTTTTAACTCCAAACTAGCTTCTTTTTTGACAATAAAATTGGAATATTCAGAACCACTACTTTGATCGCCAAGAAATCTTAATGCATGATAATTTAGAGTATTGAGTAAACGATAGTTTTGTAGATAAAAAGGTGCAATCGCAACCACGGTATTCGCATCCTCAATAATAATAATAAAAGGTTTCACATCTTCCAGTCGTGTTTTTCGCCAACAATCAATCCATTCCCAAGTTAAAAATAGATTATCAGTATCCGACTGTTGAAGTAACGTTTGCCAAATGGGCTTTAGCAATTCAAAGTCTTTCCAATTATTTATCACTTTTATCATCATTTTCTTATCTCTACTTCCAAATACCTATGTCAAACTACAATCAAAAAACGCATAAAGTGAAGTAATAAAACCTTAATTATAAATTTATATCAATTAAGTTCTTTATGAGCACAAACAAAAGGAAATACTGTTGTATTGAATAATACTAACAACGATTATGTACAGTTGCTTAACATCATATTTTAGCATCCGGCTTAACAATACCAATGGTAGAAAAGTCATTACTCAGAAGTTGTCGATATTACCCTATAATCTAACCAACTTGTGCTAAGCTTGCGCCTATTTTTGATAAATATTTTTTAGCACAATCAAAATAACATTGTTCAATCAAATTTAAAGGAATCAAATATCAGCTCAATTATAATTGTGCTTTAAACTATCCATTACACAGTGTAAAATTCCATCACTAATTTTCACGATGCGAACGAAATATAGTTTATCGCGTTTGTCATCACCGTTGCCTAGCATATATTTACAAGGCTTAGACATAATCAGGATTTATAATGTCGATAAAAATATTAACCATCTTCGGCACTAGACCTGAAGCAATAAAAATGGCCCCACTCGTTGACGCATTAAAAAATGAAGCCGGTATAGAAGCAAGAGTTTGTGTTACAGCACAACATAGGCAAATGCTTGATCAAGTGCTTGAATTGTTTGCTATCACGCCTGACTATGACCTTGATATTATGCAACCGGGGCAGTCTCTCTCTGGTGTAACAGCACATATATTAGCGGGTTTAGCCCCCATTTTGACAGAATTTAAACCGCACCTAGTATTGGTTCATGGTGATACATCAACAACATTATCGTCAAGTTTGGCTGCTTTCTATCAACAAATTCCTATCGGGCATGTTGAAGCGGGGTTGAGAACAGGCGATTTAAATTCCCCTTGGCCAGAAGAAGGTAATCGTAAACTAACAAGCGCCATCACAACCCTTCATTTTGCACCGACGACGGACTCTGAAATGAACCTGTTGAATGAAGGTATAAAAGCAGATTCCATTGCAGTGACAGGTAATACAGTGATAGATGCTTTAATGAAAGTAACGGATAAATTAAGTAACGATGTATCACTTTCTGCATTACTAGATACAAAATTTGCGAAGTTAGATAACACTAAAAAATTAATATTAGTCACTGGACATCGCCGAGAAAACTTCGGTGATGGATTCGTACAGATATGTGAAGCGTTATCTGCGTTAGCAAATAAACATGATGATATTCAAATCGTTTATCCCGTACATCTCAATCCACATGTGCGTGAGCCGGTTAATAGAATATTATCAAACTTAAATAATATTCTATTAATAGAGCCGCAGGAATATCTCCCCTTCGTCTATTTAATGAATAAAGCTAATATTATTTTGACAGATTCAGGTGGTATTCAAGAAGAAGCACCTAGCTTAGGTAAGCCGGTATTAGTAATGCGAAATGTTACCGAACGTCCAGAAGCACTTGCTGCTGGTACAATAAAATTGGTCGGTACGAATAAAGATAACATTATTGAAGCCATAGACAATTTATTAGAAGATCAAACACTATATAATAATATGAGTAACGCTTTTAACCCTTATGGTGATGGACAAGCTTGCTCTAAAATAATAGCAAAAATAAAAAATCACTTTTCAAGTTAAGAAAAGAACATTTATTAGCACATTTTTAAATATTAAGTATGAATACGTTAAGGGATTATAATGACAATTAAGAAAGTATCCGTGATTGGTCTTGGCTATATTGGCCTGCCAACAGCAGCTTTAATTGCTTCTCGCGGAATGAGTGTTGTTGGTGTTGAAGTCAAACAAGAAACCGTCGATATTATTAACGCTGGGAAAATTCATATTGTAGAACCGGATCTTGATATTGTCGTTCGTAGCGTTGTTTCCATGGGACATTTGCGCGCAGTTACCGTCGCTGAACCAGCCGATGCATTTATGGTCGCGGTACCAACACCTTTTGTACACAGTGACGATGACAGTCACGAACCCGATTTGCATTATATAAAGTCTGCAGCAAAAATGATTGGTCCTGTACTAGAAAAAGGTAATTTGGTCATTCTAGAATCAACGTCACCCGTCGGTACGACTGAGAAATTAGCCGCATGGTTAGCAGCAGAACGTCCCGATTTAAGCTTTCCTCAAGAGAAAGGAGATGCCGCAGATATAAAAGTAGCGCATTGTCCTGAACGGGTTTTACCTGGTTACGTACTGCAAGAGCTAGTTTCTAATGACCGTGTTATTGGCGGCCTGAGTAAAGCATGTAGTGATAAAGCAGTAGAACTATACAAAACCTTTGTAAAAGGTGAATGTATCGTTACTCATGCTCGTACCGCTGAAATGTCAAAATTGACTGAAAACTCCTTCCGCGATGTTAATATCGCCTTTGCCAATGAACTCTCCATTATTTGTGATAAATTAAAAATTAATGTATGGGAATTAATTCGTTTAGCAAACCGTCATCCACGTGTAAACATCTTAAATCCAGGCCCTGGTGTGGGTGGTCATTGTATTGCTGTCGATCCATGGTTTATCGTTGATAGCTGCCCTGATGAAGCGAAATTAATTCATCAAGCACGTTTAATTAATGATCACAAACCGCATTATGTTATTAAACAAATTGTCCATGCCGCAGATGAATTTAAACGTCCAGTTATTGCCTGTCTAGGACTTTCATTTAAAGCTGATATTGATGATCTGCGAGAAAGTCCAGCGTTACAAATAGTCGAACAATTGGCAGCTAAAAAATTAGGCCGATTAATCGCAGTTGAGCCGAATATTAAATCATTGCCGACTAATTTAACATCAGCTGGTGTTGAATTTGCAACGATTGAAAATGCGTTAGAAGTCGCTAATGTCGTCGTTGTACTTGTCGACCACAAAGAGTTCAAAGATACGGATAGCACATTATTTGCAACAAAAGTGGTTATTGACACGCGTGGGGTGTTATAAAAAGATAAGTAATAATTAACAGCCGTATTGGATAAGGTATCATTAGCAATACTTAATCGCTAATGATACAACCCTACGCAGTGTTTTCACTTTAGACACGCAGCAGTATAATGGATAATTAAAGTACTCATAGACAAGGTAGTCTTCGTATGATCGATTATTATTTAACACTTAGTATATTTGACTATTTAGTCGTTTGTGTAGAAATTGCACTTTTTTTAACGGCATTAATCAAAATAGAAAACTTAAAAATAAAGTGTAGTTTTGCTTTATTTGCTTGTTTTGCGACGATCTGGCACCTAACACTCAATGAGAACCCATTTTCATTATTAGCCTCTAGCGATCAATTTCAACTACTTGAAACACTCCGTTATATGGGCTGGTTCTTTGTGCTCATCTCTCTTCTCATGTATTCACAGGAAAAAAGATTACCAAATAATTATGCAATATCAATGTACGTCATCATTGCGTCTACAGCAGCTTATTTTGCCTATCAACTTACGGCGCCCTTAACTTATATATTTCATCCAAAATCATGGATATATGTTAAAATAATCTTATGTTTGGCAGCCATTGTTACTGCGGAACAACTGCTAAGATACAGCCATTCGAGTCGAGTCAGTCGATTAGTCGCATTGGTTGCAATCACTCAACTTTCCTATGATATGTTGGTTTTTTCCAACCTGCTATTATTTACCAGCGAAAACTACAATCTCTGGCATGCGAGAGGTGTAATTAGTACGGCAACCTCGTTTATTTTAGCTCTGTCACTTATTATCTATCCATTTCAACAACGCCAAGATAGTCACTTCCAACTGTCTCGTTCAATTATAATCTTCAATACTAGCTTTATTTTGGCAGGTATATTTCTTATTTGCATGGCAATTTTAGGCTTAGTCGTTAACCTTTTTGATATTGCGTGGACAGAAGTCTCTCAAATTTTACTTTATGTTATGTCCCTTTTTGCAATCGCTGCCCTGTCTTGTCTTGAAAAATTTCGCCTAACGGTTGCCGTTTGGATCAATAAAAATTTCTTTGCTAATAAATATGATTACCAACAACAATGGATAAAATTAGATGCATTACTTGCACAAAAAAGTGACGATCATAATGGTTACGAAATAGCATTATCAGCAATTACAACACTATTCAACTGCAACAGTGGCGGTATTTGGCTTAAGGGATTGCAATTCTATTCACCCGTTGCATTGAAAAAACTCGACTTACCGGAATCACGTGCCATAGAGGCAAATGATAGCCCTTTTATACAACTGCTTGAAAATGAAGAATGGATATTTCAGGCTCCTCAAAATAATGGTCTCTACGATAAAGAGAAAAACCAATATTTACCTAAATGGTTTGCCAATAATAAAGAAGCTTGGACAATTGTCCCACTCAAATCAGTCCAGGGAAATATTGGTTTTGCAGTATTATGCCAACGCTCAATTAATACCCCATTAACATGGGAAGATTTGGATATATTAAAATTAACTGGCCGACAAATTGGTAGTTATATTAATAGTTACCAAGCATCAGAAAAACTAATTCAAAATCAACAATTTGATCTATTTAATAAGATCACCGCATTTGCAGTTCATGACATTAAGAACCTTATCGCACAACAAAGTTTAATGGTTAACAATGCAGACAAATTCAAGCACCACCCTGACTTTGTCGACGATATTATTTTAACTATTCGCAACTCTGTCGAAAAGATGGATCAATTATTAGTGAAATTACAGGGCAATCCACATGGTAGCCTTGAATTAGTCAACGTGACGGTACTACTTGAAAATGCAGTTGAAATGAATGCTTCTGCATTACCATTACCAACGGTTTCGATACACTGTGATGACGCATTTATTATGGCCGATAAAGACAAATTACAAATGGCACTTTATCACTTAATCAAAAATGCCCAAGATGCTACTGATAATGAGGGTGAAATTACGGTCAAATTAACCACCGAAAATAAAAAAATGTGGCTAGAAGTCAAAGACACCGGTTCTGGTATGGATGACAAATTTATCAAAGAACAACTCTTTAAACCCTTTTCCAGCACTAAAGAAAATAAAGGAATGGGAATAGGTGCGTATCAGATACGTGAACTGATACACTCGTTACAGGGTGAGGTTTTTGTTGAAAGTACAGTAGGTGAAGGAACAACATTTTCAATCTATTTACCACTAAATAGCACAAATAAAGAACAAATTAAGATACAATCTTGAACCTAATAATAAATCAAGCATATGCTAATAAACTAAAAAGAGGCCAGCATGAATAAATTTTTTATCATCATATTTTCTGTGTTACTGATTGCAAGTTGTTCATCGCACAATGCGACACTTGAAAACAGTGCTCCCGAAGAAAATACCACCATGGCTGAATACGAAATAGGTATTGGTGATCAGCTTTATATCAATGTCTGGCAAAATCCAGATCTATCATTAAGTATGCTTGTTCGTCCCGATGGCAAAATATCCGTGCCTCTCTTGGGCGATGTCAGTGCGGTTGGTATTCCAGCAGAAGAACTATCAACGCAATTAAGTAAACGCTTGAGCCAATTTATTCGCAGCCCGAAAGTCACCGTTATTGTGACCTCTCCTGTTAGTGCCGAATTTTTTACCCGAGTTCGCATCACTGGAGCAGTACAAGCACCGCAGTCAATTCCTTATCGACAAGGTATGACAATACTTGATCTTGTTTTGCAAGCGGGCAGTTTAACCCCCTTTGCTGATGGTGATGATGCTATTTTGTACCGTAAAACTAACGAAGGTACAAAAGGTTATCCGGTTAAACTTAATCGCATCATAAAACAGGGCGATATATCGACAAACTACGAACTTCGCCCATCTGATATATTAATTGTTCCCGAGAGTGTATTTTAATTATGGAATTAAATGAGATATTTAAATATATAGCTGCGATATGGCATGAAATTACTCTGCGGAAATTTAAATCTTTATTTCTCGTCAGTTTAATCAGTTTTGCTATTTTAATCGCAGGTATTTTTAATCATGCAGTGTATAACAGCGAAGTCACTATTTTCGCTGATACTCAGAACATTATTAAACCACTGTTAGGCAAACAAGCAGAAGTCACCAGCGTTAAACAAAGCCGAACTGCACAAGTACGTGACATTATCTACTCACCTCGTCAAATGGGTAAGGTAATCGATAGTATTTATGGTAGAGGTGCTTTTTCTAACGCGGCAGATCGTGCTGAAAAAATAGCAGAATTACGCAGTAAACTTTCAATTGAAGGTTTATCTGGTAATTATATTAAAATATCTTACCAAGATAATAATCCCAAAATCACTTTTTCAATATTGAATGAAACCGTGCGTTTATTTGTTGAGGACAGCGCAAACACTAAAAAAGATGAAAGCCGAAGCGCGTTTAACTTTATTGAACAACAAGTCGAAAGCTACAAAACTCAACTATCATCTGCAGAGGAGCGATTAAAAGAGTTTAAATCAACGCATTTAGACGGAACAGAAGCTGAGGTTGAATCAAGAATTTCAACACTTCGTAATGATATTGAAGACATGAAAATTCAAGAAATGGAGAGTATGACCCGTATTTACTCCCTCAAACAACAGCTGAACTCCCAAGATAAATTTTCATCGAATGATTATGAAGCATCGCTTTATCATAGTCGCCTCAATGAATTAGAACAGCAGTTAAAAACATTACTGTTGACCTATAAGGATGATTACCCGGCTGTTTCTGAGACTCGATATCAAATTGCAGATATGAAAAAAACCATCAAAAACCTTGGTTCAGAAAAAGCTGATACTCAAAATGATGGCAGTGATTTCAATCCGCTATACCAAGAAATTAGCAGTAAATTATCCGATGCTCAAGTTGCACACAACACCATACGAAATAGACTTGAAGCATTTGAAAAATTACTTGAAGAAGCTTATGAGCGTCGTAAACGCGTGGCGAACAATCAAGCCGAGCTTTCAGAGTTAAACCGTGACTATTCAGTTGTTAAAAAACTCTATGAAGATATGCTCGCTAATAAAGAAAAAGCACGTCTTTCGATGGTACTTGATATTGAAGGGCAAGGCGTAAACTACAAAATCCAAGAACCAGCAAACTACCCAACAGTCCCATCGGGTCTTAGATTCCTTCACTTTTTCCTTGCAGGCCCGATCGTTGGATTATTAATACTAATTGGGCTATTTACGGTTAAAGTTATTCTAGATAACAAACTTCGTTTCGCATCACAACTTGAAGCGTTCACCAATACCCCATTGTTGATTAGTATTAAACACACGACAAATGAATCTGAACGTCGTAAAAAAAGACGCCAAAATATAACCCTAATGTTATTAGCATCAGCGATCATTGTAATCTACGTAGGCATCGCGATAGCAGAGAGATATGAAATTTCTATCTTGAACCTAATGACCCCATTGTCTTCAAAATTAATGGAGTTAATGAAATGACCGATAATAATTTAGATCCACAAGTAGAAACACCAAAAACAGGTTTACTCGCGACAGGCAGCGCTGATAAACGTCTTCAAATTCGTCAAATGAATGATGAATGGTTACTGACTGCCGATCAACTTGAAGAACTAAAAATCATTTACCCTGGCTGCAAAGATGAACAATCACTGAACGACTACCGAGAACTTCGCACCAAGCTTTTGCATGCAAGTAATAATCAAAACTTCGTTTGCATGGTATCTGGTATTCGCGCTAAAGCGGGGGCAAGTCATGTAGCAATGAACCTAGCTGCAACCATTGCGCTCGATCATAGTAAAACAGCACTGATTATCGACTGTAATAGTTACACGCCAAGCCTGCATAACTACCTACAAGATGATAAATACCTTGGTCTCTCAAACTTCCTTGAAGAAGATATCGATGAAATTGAAGATATTATTCACCCGATTGGAATCCGTAGAATACGTGTTATTCCATCAGGCGTTCGTACAGAATATGCAGCAGAAAACTTTTCATCTGAGAAAATGAAGTTATTCATAGAAAAAGTAAAATTGCGCTACCCCGATCGGTTTATTATTTTAGATACCCCGCCGGTTGGGCTGTATGTAGAAAGCCAAATTTTAGCGTCTATTTGTGATATGGCCATTTTAGTTGTGCCATATGCAGCGGCGACCGCAACACAGGTACAAACCAGTATTGACCTGATTAGTAGCGATAAACTCATGGGCATTGTTCTTAACAATAAGTGATACTTATATGATTACCAATGAAAATACCAATCGAATATCTATTTGTTTTTTTATCATTAACTCAGTCTTAGCGAGTAATGTATTCGCAAAAGATGATGATGAAAGCGAAAACCGCTTTATAGACTTTATCGAAATAGGCACTAGTTACGAATACAGTGACAATATTTATAAGGCATCTGATGATGAAATAACCGGTAATACAAAAAGTGCCGATATCAGTGTTGGCTATAAAAAAGTATTACCGACAACCAATATTTCATTGAAATACAATGCAGAGTATTCAGATACCAGTGAAGATGATCTCGATGATAGCAATTATTGGATTGGTGTTTCTGCACTATCTCAACAAGTATTTAGCAAAAATCTTGTTTTCAATTTAAATCATGTTCGTCAGCGCTATATTCTTAATCAAAATGAAGCAGCGCTAGAAAGTAATACCGATGAAAAAGATTCATTAAGCGGCGGGCTACAGTGGTCAATTCCCTACTCGGCTAAATCGTCTTTTGTACTTGGTCTAACGCGTTCACAAGTTTGGTATGATGATAACGACTCAAATGACTACGGTTCAAATATAGGTAAAGCAAGCTGGCAATATGCTCTTGATGAAAGATCGCAACTACAACTCATTTATACGGGTAGCCAAAAAGACTTTAATAATGTTGATTACACTTATACTGAACACAATATCGATGCTGTATTAGTTCGTGAATATAAACTAGGTAATTACTCTTTCGATATCGGACAAAGCTGGATAGAGACAGACAGTAGTGACTATACCAGTACCAATTATGGCTTTAATATTGATGCAACAATCCGACAACATTACTTAGCCTTCAACGCATCCTATGAACTAACCAACACCGCAGACCAAATTGGCACTGGTAACGATATAGATTCAACGGATTATGAAATCTACGAACAAACGAATTTGTCAGTACAATATCAATACAGTTCAAGTAATAAACGACTAACAAATTCATTGCGCTTATATTATATCAACGACCAAAATATCGATGACAGTGATTCACTCGATAAAGATCAATACGGTATCTATGGTGGAGTTAATTGGGCACTAACAAATAAGTGGAGCTGGAACGTTGCCTTTAACTATTACGAATTACACTACGAAAGTAGCGGTACTAAAAAATATACAGATACTGAAATTAGTACTCGATATAACTTTACCTCCTCGTTGTATTTACAACTTTCAGCAGCTTCTGAAAACCTACAATATGTCGACAGTTCAAACGACTATCAAGAACAGGTTTATACGACTCGTATTGCCTATACTTACTAACATAAGACTTTGTTAAGGATATTTTTTGAAAAATAAGACTCAAAACTTATTAATTGTTGAAGATGATATTGGATTACAAACCCAACTTAAATGGCATTTTTCCCAATATAACGTCGCTGTTGCAGCGAACTTAAATGATGCCATTGCAGCAATACGCTTACATGAACCTCAAGTTATGGTTCAGGATCTGGGTTTACCACCAGATCCAGAAGGTGTTACCCAAGGATTTGCATTAGTACAACAAGCTTTAGAAATAAACCCACATATGAAACTGATTGTTATGACTGGGAATGATACTAACGAACATGCATTAAAGGCAGTTAGCTTGGGAGCTTACGATTTCTACAGTAAACCCGTTAACCCTGAAACGTTAGAGCTTATAGTCGAACGCGCCTTTCACATGCATCACCTTGAAAGTAAAAATAGAACCTTTAATTTATCCCAAAGCAGTAATCTAGAAGGCTTAATTACAAGTAATGACAAAATGTTAAAAGTTTGTCGATTAATAGAAAAAGTAGCACCTACAAGTGCAGCTTGTATTTTACTGGGAGAGAGCGGAACAGGTAAAGAAGTCTTAGCAAAATCGCTACATACCTTAAGCCCACGCAATGACAATCCTTTCGTTGCAATAAATTGCGCCGCTTTACCTGAAAACTTATTTGAAAGTGAATTGTTTGGCTATGAAAAAGGCGCATTTACAGGTGCAGTTAAAAGTACGCCTGGTAAATTTGAGCTAGCCGATGGCGGCACTGTATTTCTTGATGAAATAGGTGAAATGCCATTATTACTACAGGCTAAATTACTGCGTTTTTTACAGGAAAAAGTGATTGAACGAGTTGGCGGTCGAAAACTCATTCCACTTGATGTCCGTATTGTTTGTGCAACCAATAGAAACCTTGATGAAATGATGGCCAACGGCAGCTTCCGAGAAGATCTTTATTACCGTGTTGCTGAAATACAAATTGATATCCCGCCTTTACGAGAACGCAGCTCCGATAAAGTACTTTTGGCGAATTACTTATTGAAAAAATACACTCAGGAAGAAAAACTAAAAATAAGTGGCTTCAGTGAAGATGCCATTAATGCTATTGAGTCGTACACTTGGCCAGGTAATATTCGAGAGCTAAAAAATAAAATAACACGTGCGGCAATTATGTGTGAACAAAAATATATTAATGCTGAAGACCTTGGCTTAAAGTCAGTCGATTCATCGCCATTAAATTTAAAAGAAGTCAGAGAATCAGCAGAAATAAACGCATTAAAAACAACATTAAGTGCGACTGGATATAATGTATCTGCGGCAGCTAAATTATTAGGTATTACGAGACCCACATTATACGACCTCATTAAAAAACATAATTTGAATACGGATGAAAATTCTCACTAATTAATCGCCCTTAAAAGTAATGAGTAAAATCATTTAAACTAGGAAAAGACTTATGAAACAAACTACGCTTAATATTCAAGTAAAAAAGGCCTTAACGACTTTATTACTATCAAGTGCAATCGTCCTGACTGGTTGCGGTGAAGCAGAGACAAAAGTAGAAACAATCAATATCGAACCTTATATTCAGCAAGCTCAATCTTACTTACAAACAAGTCAATTTAAGCCTGCAATTAGTGCTGCAACTGATGCAATCAAAGCAGATCCAACCCAAATTGAAGGTTATATAGCCCTTGCTAAAGTAAATGAAAAGTTAGGCCGCCCACAGCAAAACATAGACTTACTAGAAGCTTATAAAGGCACACCTAATAGCGAATATTACTTTACCCTATTAAATGCTTATCAAAAATCAGGCAAACTCGTTTCATCACAACAATTGATTGACGATAACCTCGCATTATTACAAAAACAACCGCAGCGCTTTGAATATGCAAAAGCTCAGCAGTTACTTTTTAAGAAAGAACTGACTCCAGCTAAAAAAGCCTTTGAAGCATTACTTGATTCTGCAGATTACAAAGTCGACAGTATGCTCGCTTTAGCTAAAATAGCAGCGACAAATGACGATATGGACGATGCGATGAGTATGCTCGATAACATACTGGCTATCGACGATCAAAACACTGAAGCACTATTCTTAAAAAGCGCTATTTATCTCAATCAGAATGATTTAGAAAATACAGAAAAACTGCTAACACAAGCATTAAGTAGCTTACCAACAACCGATATATTCACAACTCAACGCATTCAAATTATCCAAAGTTTATCAAATGTCTTGACGCAACAAGGACGCAGTGCAGAAGCGATGATTTACTCGCGTATTTTGGCAGAAGAATTCCCGGCCGCAGAACCCATTACTATCCAATATAATCGTGCCGTCGAGTTATTTGAAAATCAGCAATTTTCTGCTGCCAAAGAAGTGTTATTGGAAATTCTAGACAATGCACCACAATACAAAAAAGCATCAACACTATTAGGCCTTATTTATTACAAAGAAGGTGATCCACAAAACGCAGAAAAATACCTTGCTGATATCGTTGATCCTGAAGTATCCCCTCTCAAATTAACAGAGCTTTATATTGCGACTCAACTACAACAAAATAAACCAGACAATGTACTACCACTGCTAAAATATATTCCAGAAGAAAATAGAAATGCAGATACTTGGGTACTTTATGGTAATGCCGCATTACAAGAGAAAAACTTCACCGATGCAAAAATGGCATTAGATAAAGCTTATGCATTAGATCCAACATCTATCAAAGTTATTTTATTAGAAAACTTTTATTACAACAGCTTGCCAGAACCTCAACCTGAGATTGCATTACAAGCATTATCAAAAGCACTATCGGCAGATCCTGATAACGCAATGATTCAAAATTTATATCTACGCCAATTGTTACGCCTTGGACAAAAAGAGCAAGCTGATAACTATGTAGAAACACTACGTAAAGGCGAAAACAATGCCAATGAAACGCAATTAATTATCGCCAATTATTATATTTATCAACAAAAAACAGACGCAGCAAAACAAATTATAGAGACACTACTTAGTTCGGATAGCAACAATCTTCAAGCACTCTATACTCTCACTAAAATAGAGAATCTAAACAAAGATTGGGCCGCGTCACTTAGCACTTATAAAAAGATTATTGCGCTTAGCCCTGAAGATATTAATGCTTACAAAGGGCTGATGATCAGTTTAGTGCAATTAAAAAGGGATCCTTTAACACCCAATGAATACTTACCGAAGAACTACCAAGCAAGCGTACTTGCATTAACCTTAGCGAGTTTTACACTGCAACAAAATAAGCTCGACTTAGCAGCACAATACATTGAAACAGCGGAAAATGAATTACCGAGTAAATATCAAGGCGCACTCGCTGAATTAACACTTCAAATTGAGCTGAAAAAAGCCATTCGTGCCTATTCACAAACTGATTACCCTGAATCACGAAAAATATTGATGGCAGCAATTCAAACGGCGCCTGAAGATACAAGACTATTAAGCTTATTAGTCCATATAGAAATCGCATCCGGCCAATATGATGAAGCTCAAAAAATCACCGAGCAAATTCAAACAATATTACCGGACAGTTCGTTATCTACATTGTTAACAGCCGAAGCATTTGTAGCCAAAGGAGAACGACAACAAGCGATTACGGTACTCGATACTTACTGGACAACAAACAAAGATGATAAAGTCGCTGAGCAGTTATATATTCAGCTATTAAGAAGCAATGTTGAGCAAGCATCTACATTCTTAGAGCAATGGGTGAAAGATTTGCCAAATAGCCTAACAGCACTACGTTACCAGGCGATCGAATTACAAAGCGAAGAAAAAATAGAAGATGCATTGAAAAACTATGAAAAAATCTTAGCTAAAAACCCAAATGATGTCATCACGTTAAATAATGCGGCTTGGTTATATTCGCAGGATAAGAACCCTCGTGCATTAACACTGGCTAAACGTGCTTATCAATTAGCTCCGAATAATGGTGCAATTGCCGACACCTACGGCTGGATTTTATTTAATAATGGTGATAAAGCACAAGGTAAAATATTAATTGAACAAGCGATTAAATTAATACCTAATGAACCAAGTATTAAAGAGCACTTTGACATTGTAAATAAAAGTTAAATTCAACGCATTTCACCTCCCTTTAATTAGAATAAAGGGAGGTGAATCCTTCTATACCCGTTACCAATCAAGATGCGTTTATCAGTCGCTAACTCGGATACCAAGGCAAGGCGTAACATGATGACCTTTCGAGCGATTAACTGCGTTAATCCTCTATCGGTAGATGTAAAAACAAGACTTTACATCTTTAATGGCTAGTCCTTATCGAATGTTATAACGCAGTATTGGTGTTCGAGCTGGTGACCCGCAGGGCAAGACGAGAGGCAAACATCTTCGTTGTTATAAAGTCTCGATTTAACCCGTTAGATCTTCACCTTTATGCCTCGAATCTGCTCACCTCTCGTCTTGCTGATTTCTGCATCTTGAATGGTAACGGGTATATATCAATCTCGCATCCCCTCCTACTTTGTACTAAATGCCCCATTATTTTTATAAAAAAATTCTGAACACATAAAAAGACAATAAAAAAGCAATCAAAAAACAAAACATAGATCACTAAGTGTCAGCAACATTTACACTAAAAAGAAAACAAATAAACAAAAACAAATAAGTAACTGATAAATATAGATAATAATTAATGGCACAACATATGCAAAACATCAAATGCAAATTAAATTTAAATGTTTAATAAAGTGTGAAATTTAAACTAAGGATATTACAATGAAGAAAATCATCTCATTATTCACAATGGCATTGATGCTAATACTTGCATCGGCAACTGCTTCTGCAACACAAATAACAGGCACCATTGAATTTGCAGGTAGCTCGACTTATGACGCAACCGATACAGAAGTCATCTCAATCTATTTTGGTGACGCATTGGTAACAACAGCAACGGGCACTTTTGCTGATGAAGGCCTTATCGGATGGAGTACAGAAGCAATATTTACAGACTTAGATTTAGCCTCAATCGATTCCATTGATTCACTATGGACTGCATTAGGCTTTTCATTTGATCTTGTCAGTATTACAGATAATGAAGTTGACTACGATGATAATGGGGATGCCGTTTCTGTAACGGTCTCAGGTACTGGATATATTTCTTATGAAGGCTATGAAGATACCCTTTATTCATGGATATATACCAACCAAGCGAGCGGAAGTACATTCTCTGCAACTTCAACATCAGTGCCAGCTCCAACTGGAGCCGCGTTATTAGGTTTAGCACTATTAGGTTTTGGTTTTTCCCGCCGTAAAAGTGTATAAAACCAATACTTAGATTTAATTTGCAATTTCCCTAAGGTTATTCAAAACCTTAGGGCCCCTCGACACCCTATATTGTTTAATGCATCTTAAAACAAGAAAGGTATATAATGAGCCTACTTGTTTTACTGAGAATAAAATTATGCAAAAACAATCTGTTAAAATACTGCTAAGCCTCGACTATGAAATTTTTTTTGGAAAACAATGCGGCAGTGTTGAGCATTGCATAATCAAACCAACCGAGCTTTTATTAACCATCTTAGATAAATATAATTATAAGATGAGCTTATTTGTGGATGCCGGTTTTTTACTTCAACTTAAGAATCAGGCTGTAAAATTCCCGCAATTAACCGCACAATACCAACAAATTAAACAGCAATTACTACAACTTTCCTCCCAAGGGCACGATATACAATTGCATATCCATCCTCACTGGCAAGATAGTTATTACAATGGCGAAACCTGGGAAATTAATACTGAACGCTATCGTTTACATGACTTTAATCCACAAGAAATTAATCAAATAGTCAAAAGCTATAAGCAAGAACTTGAATCGTGCAGTAAACACCCAGTATTTGCTTTTCGCGCTGGGGGCTGGTGTTTACAACCTTTCGATAAAATTAAACAAGCACTCAAGGAAAATGGTATTTGGCTAGATAGTACAGTTTTTTCCGATGGTCATTCGGATGATCCAACTCGTTGGTTTAATTTCCAAAATATGCCTCAACAAAGCTATTGGCACTTTGATGATGATCCCCTTACTTCTAAAGAAGACGGATATTTCACTGAATTGCCAATTAGCGCGACTAAAACATCACCGTTATTTTTTTGGAAATTAGCTCTTCGTAAAAAGTTTGCAAGCCACCTATTCGCCCCGTTTAGCGATGGTCAAGCGATGCGTGCCAGCCGCAGTTATTATATCGAACGGTTAACTAAAACAACCTACGGTCCTGTTATGATTGACGGACTTAAGGCAGGCCAACTAGAACAAGCTTATCGAGAGCATCTAAAAAAAGCCGACGAAAATGCGATTTTCAATGCAATGGGTCATCCAAAAACCCTCTCTCCCTATTCATTAATGAAGTTAGAAGCATTTATAAAAGCCCATCAAGAATTATGCTCAATAACTTACCAAGACCTTCTGTACCTTAAAAATAAACAGTAATATTGTTGTATACCAATGATCAATGAATATTCATTTTTGTCAGGTTTCTTTACAGTTAATTTTAAATTCGACATATAAAAAAGCCACTGGCAAAGTGGCTAAAAAAAATACAACTCATTCGCGAAAATCAGATGCCATATTGCTCACGGTAATTTCTAACCGATTCAAGGTACACTTTCATTTCAGGTTTACTTTCTAAATAAGTCACTAAATCACTTAATTGAACAATAGAAATAACGTTAGCGTGATAATCTCGCTCAACTTCTTGAATAGCGGATAATTCTGCTTTCCCTTTTTCTTGACGATCTAATGCAATCAAGACACCTGCTAATTCAGCATGATGAGCTTGAATAATGTCCATCGATTCTCGAATAGCCGTACCCGCTGTAATCACATCATCCACCAGCATGACTTTTCCTTGTAATGCAGAGCCAACGAGACTGCCACCTTCACCATGTGTTTTTGCTTCCTTACGATTAAAGCAATATGGCAAATCTAAACCATAGCTATCTGACAGGGCAACGGCGGTTGTTGTTGCAATAGGAATACCTTTATAAGCGGGACCAAATAACAAATCATAGTCGATACCAGAATCCATTAATGCAGCAGCATAAAAGCGCCCTAAACGTGCTAAATCTCGCCCGGTGTTAAATAACCCTGCATTAAAGAAATAAGGGCTAATTCGTCCTGATTTTAGAGTAAATTCTCCGAACTTTAATACTTCTTTTTCTAATGCGAATTCAATAAACTCTTTCTGATAATCTTTCATGTTAGTCCTCTATCTCCAATGATTTTTTCTGCGCCTTAATCAGCGTCTCAATGCCACCTTTTGCTAAACTTAGCATTTCTAATAATTCTTCATGGCTGAATGCACCATCTTCAGCTGTTCCTTGAATCTCTATCATACCGCCTGTTTCTGTCATTACCACATTCATATCGGTTTCAGCATTGGAATCTTCAGCATAATCTAAGTCACAAAGGGGGGTTCCTTTGTATATCCCAACGGAAACTGCAGCAATCATCTGTTTTAACGGACTCGATTTCAACTTACCTTTTTTTACCATCCAGTTTAGCGCATCGGTCAATGCAATGCAGGCACCTGTAATAGCAGCCGTTCGAGTACCACCATCAGCTTGAATAACATCGCAGTCAACGGTGATCATATTCTCACCTAACGCCTTCAAATTCACCGCCGCACGAAGCGAGCGAGCAATCAGTCGTTGAATTTCAAGTGTCCGCCCACCTTGTTTTCCCTTCGAAGCTTCCCGATGATTACGTGTATGCGTTGCACGAGGAAGCATCGCGTATTCTGCGGTCACCCAGCCTTTACCTTTTCCGCGCATAAACGGTGGTACAGATGTGCTCACAGAGGCATTACACAACACTTTTGTATTACCTATTTCAATAAGCACCGAGCCCTCAGCATATTTTGTATAATGTCGGGTTATTTTTATATCTCGATTTTGTTGTGGGGAGCGATTGCTAGGACGCATAGATAAAAAAGCCTTTTAAAAAATGAAGGCATAGTATAAAAGTAAACTAAATAGAGGTCACGAGAAGAATTGAGTGGAAAAGCTCGAAAACCAGCGTTTTCGAGCTTAAAAGCGTAGGCTAAATTATTTAGGTAACTGATCAATATCAGTGATATTTTGCTCTCCCTGTAAGCGTAATAATGGTTTCCCTCTAAATTTTTCCCCTTGCACTTGCACTAAAATCTCTTGTCTATCTTTACCACGTAAAAATATATCGTTATAAAAACGCTTTACTTCGTTTAAACTCACATTCTGTAGAGATTTAATAAATTCTTGCTTGGTATTAATATTTGATTTCATGCTCAGCCACTGACTGCTCAAATACGAAAACTCAGAGCCTAATGATGATGGCTTCGCTAAATAATTAGCAATATGCGCATCTTTAACCGCTAAGAACTTATCTTCCGTGGTTGAGTTTAACAATTCGCTAAACCCTTCGATAAAGGCACTAAATCGACTATATAACTGCGCATTACTCGCTACTGGGCTTTGCGTAAATAGACCAAATGCAACGGAATCATTAATAGGAAAACTTGCACTAAAAGGAGAGTATGTTAACTGCTCCTGTGTCCTAATTTGATCGTAAAAGGCAGGCCGTAAAAATTTATTTAACAACTCTGCCGTCGCCAACGCTTTATAGCCTTGTTTGTCCGTTAAAAAGACAACCGCTAAAGCATCGTCCTGTAATTCTGAGTTTAATGAATAATTTAATGGACCCTGTTTCGTTTTCGCACTAATTCGCGCTAATTTATAAAAAGGTTTCGTTTGAATATTAACCACGCTCTGTAGCTCGGTATCTAGGTTCAAAACCTGTTCACGACTTAGATTTCCTAACGCTAATAAACGCAAACTCGATTCTCTAAATACTCGACTCGTAAACTGTTTAATATCATCTAGCGTGACCGTATTGATTTCAGTAAGCAATGTTGCATCTGACCATGAAGGTTCTCTGACAACTTGTCTAAAGCCATTCAGAACTAAGTTCATTCCTTTGCTTTTCACTTTATTACTAAGACGTCTTTGAATTTCCTGTTTAGCTAATTCAAGTTCCCGTTGATCAAATTCTGCCTGCTTAATATCATTCAATATCTGCAATAATAATTTATCTTGTTTATCGCTATATCCTGATGTGTTTACTTGTAAACCATTTTCATTATTAATTGAAAAATTCAATCCCGCTTCTTGCGTTACAAAATTAAGTTCAGCCAACTGCTTGCTCATCATATTTAAAAACAAACTCATCACAATCCGAGATTTAGCACTTTGATCTGCAATATTACTATTGAGTTGTAACTTAAGACTTGCCTTTGGTTCATCTAAATAATGGCTTTGTTGAAACCATACGGAATGTCCAGGTTTATCAATCAATTGGACCGCTTGATCTGTATCTGTTTTTTTGACCAACGCTAAATTTTCTGGCATCCATTTATTACTACGTGGCAGTGATAACGAAATTTTATTGGCTTCCTTCAGCCAATCTTGCTGAACCTCTTTATCAATAACCGTCTTCGTATATTTTCCTTGATAGAATGGGATTTGAGTATCGCCATTTGCATTCGGGGTCAATTCAAAAACCCTAACGTTATCCGGTGTTAATTCATCGAGTAGCGCAGTAATATATGTTTTATTGAAACTATCAAGACGATATGGAAAGAAAAGTAAATCTTGATTTGGGTAACTTTGCATATTTGCAGATAAGGACATGACATAATCGAAACCCGATTGTTTGGTTAAGAACTTAAACCGCGTATCTAAACTTTTCTTTTGCTCTTGAAACTGCAATTCATTGATGCCCTTTTTCTTTACTAACTCGATAAAGGAAAACATACTAGCGATAATTTCATCTTGATGATCAACACCCGCTTTCGTTAATTTAAAGTCCATTGTAAACTGAGAATATTCTTTACTGTACGATGGATAAAAACCACTCATCACCGACTCAACCAAGCCTGCTTGTTGTAAATAATCCGATAAGCCACCATGATGATCCGAACCTAATAAACGGCTAATATACCCGCCGGGTTGAAACATATACTTATCTTTCATGCTTGGCACTAAGAAGTTAACTTCTAATAATTTCACATCCGCAGTTGGTTTTACTTCAACTTTAATTGCGCGCTGATTATCGGTCAACATTGGTGTGGTAATAACGGGTTGCGCTATGTTTTTATTCGGAATTTGACTAAGATATTGACTCGCAACTTTTTCTAATTGCTCAAGAGAACGCGGTCCAGTTAGCGCAACTTTCATTAAATTAGCGGAATAGTTTTCATTGAAAAAGTGGACTAATTCATCCTGTAATTTACTATCGGGTTTATCAATCAGAGTGGTTAAATTACCGGTACTAAAACGTGCAATGGGATGTGCTGGATTTAACGTATAACGTTGCAATGCATAGAGCTTTCGCATGTCATTATCAACATAAGTTTCATTTTCAGCATCAACCGTATGCCTTTCTTTTTCTGCATATTTAGGATCGAGTAATGGTGCTCGCATTACATCACTCAACCGGTCTAACGCTTCCCCTAAAAATTCATCATTAACTTCAAAACCATAAACCGTTCTGTCCTGTGCAGTATAGGCATTGGTATAACCGCCATGCTGACTCATAAACTTGCTGTATTCATTAATAACAGGGTAACGCTCTGAGCCTAAAAACAGCATATGTTCTAAATAATGAGCAAGCCCTAATTGTTTATCCGGATTATTAACACTACCAATTGACACTGATAACGACGCAGCACTATTTTCTAAATCTGGATCAGAAATAAGCAATACTTCAAGGTCATTCTGGAGACGAATAACTTGGTATAAACGCGGATCATTAGGACTTTTTGTTATTGATGTATTGGTAATCTTAAACGATTCCATATCGGCCCCAGATGGTGTATGTGAAACTGCAAAGGAAGCATTAGCGAAAATCAAACAGAAGCAAGGAAATAATGGAGCAATGAATTTAGTTGGGAACATTTAGGCTCTCTTATGCAGTTAAAAGTAAATAAATCAGACCTTTCACTATGCTACAAGTTCAATAAAAATAAAAGAACTTAAACTAACGAGCCTAAGTAAACATCATTAAACAACAAAAATAAAACTATTTATCAACGACTTAAAATTTCAACCTACACTTGTAGCCAAAATGTAACCGGCCCATCGTTAGTCAAGGAAACTTGCATATCTGCAGCAAAAATACCATTTTCCACAACAATGCCCATTTCTCGACAATACGTATTAAACAGTTCATACAATCGGTTTGCTTCAGCAGGATCAGCACCATTTGAAAAGCCAGGACGATTGCCTTTTTTCGTTTCGGCTGCCAATGTAAATTGTGAAACGACGAGTAAATGACCGTCTGCTTGTTGAACATTAAGGTTCATTTTATCGTTTTCATCAGAAAAAATACGATAAGCTAACACTCGCTGAGCAAGTCGTTGACATTTTTGTTCATCATCACCTTTCTCAACCCCAAGTAAAACTAATAAACCACCTTCTATCTGCCCAACTGTTTCACCTCCAACATCGACTTGAGCATGGCTAACACGTTGAATTAAAGCAATCATGATTCATCTTCCTTCTGCACAACCAATTCATTTTCTTTATTAAATTCTTCTAACGTTGCGGTAACTTCAGCGCCCATTAAAACGATTAGCCATATAAAATATGTCCAAACAAATAGAATAGGGATAACAGCCAATGCACCATATATGAGTTGTTGGGTGGGGAAATTGGTTATATATAAACGAAACAGATCCGTCGCAAAGGTAAATAATAATGAAGAAACCAGCCCACCAATTAATGCATGACGAAAGGTCACTCGTTGATGTGGAACCACCGCATAAATTCCAGTAAAAGCCAACCAAGCGAAGATAAACGGCATTAAGCTTAGCAGTTGTTGGCCAAAGGAAAGAAAACCAGATTCACGAAATGAAGCAAAAAGGTAAGAGCTCAGTGCAATACTGCCACCGATAATAATGGGACCAAGGCTTAAGATCGTCCAATAAATTGTAAATGCCTGAATGAGTGAGCGTTTTTTAGTACAACGCCAAATACGATTAATCGTTTGATCAATAGTTGAAATAAGCAGTAATGCAATAACGATTAATGAAGCAATCCCCATCATGCTCATCTGTTTGGTATTTTCAATAAAACCACTCATGTGCATTTTAATTGCATCACTAGAAGTCGGCACAAAATTATTATAAATAAGGTTTTCGATGATTTGATTCAGCTCTGAAAACATCGGAAAAGCTGAAAGTATATAAAAAATAACGGCCAATAACGGCACAAGAGAAAGTAAAGTAACATAGGCTAAATGCCCTGCAGGCACCTTAAGATTATCCTCTCGACTACGTTTAAATAAAAAAACAAAGTAGTCGTAAGTTGTTTTACCTTTATCCATTACTGTTTGTTTATCTAATTTCACAATGTTTCCTTTGGCTATCTTAAAAGGGAATATATTTCACTAACTCTAGTCTTGTTTTAGCACAAAAAAAAGGCCTTACCGAAGTAAGACCTTATTAATAATCAATTTATTAATCGATTATTATTTTGCAGGACGAGCTGCACGTTTACGTTCGTTTTCTGTCAATAATTTCTTACGAATACGAATACTTTCAGGTGTTACTTCTACCAATTCATCAACATCGATAAACTCTAACGCCTGTTCAAGCGTTAATTTAATTTCAGGTGAAAGTGTTTGTGCTTCATCTGTACCTGATGCACGTACGTTTGTTAATTGCTTACCACGTACACAGTTTACGGTTAAATCGTTATTACGGTTATGAATACCGATAATTTGACCTTCATAAACTTCAACACCGTGACCAAGGAATAAACGGCCGCGATCTTGTAAGAAGAATAACGAGTAAGTTACCGCTTTACCTGTTGAGTTAGAGATCATTACACCATTTTGGCGTTGACCAATTGTACCGCCTTTATGTGGGCCGTAGTGATCAAAGCTATGGTATAACAAACCTGAGCCTGATGTTAATGTCATAAATTCAGTTTGGAAACCGATTAAACCACGACTTGGTACCATAAAGTCTAGACGTACACGGCCTTTACCATCTGGAGTCATGTTAGTTAACTCGGCTTTACGAATACCAAGTTGCTCCATCACGCTACCTTGATGTTGATCTTCAACATCAACGGTCATCGTTTCCATTGGCTCATGCAATTTACCGTCAATCATACGTTCAATAACTTCAGGACGAGATACTGCTAGCTCGTAACCTTCACGACGCATATTTTCAATCAAAATACCTAAGTGTAGTTCACCACGACCTGATACTTTAAATTTATCTGGGTCATCAGTTTCTTCAACTTTCAATGCAACGTTATGTACTAATTCTTTTTGTAAACGGTCAAGAATGTTACGTGAAGTAACATATTTACCTTCTTTACCACAGAATGGAGAAGTGTTTACTTGGAACGTCATGGTTACCGTTGGTTCATCAACAGTTAATGGTTCCATTGCTTCAACATTGTTTTGGTCACAAATAGTATCAGATATTTTTAACTCACCTAATCCACTAATTGCAATGATATCACCCGCTTCAGCGACAGCAACATCATGACGCTCAAGTCCTAAGTAACCTAATACTTGACCAACTTTACCTTTACGCTCTTTACCATCACTACCGATAATAGTAACTTGTTGATTAACTTTTACGCTACCACGTTTAATTCGACCAACACCAATAACACCAACATAAGAGTTATAATCAAGTTGTGAAATTTGCATTTGGAAATCACCATCACGATCAGCATCTGGTGGAGCAACACCATCAACGATTGCTTGGAATAATGGTTCCATATTTTCTGTTGCTTCTTCAGATTCAGTACTTGCCCAACCGTTTAATGCAGAAGCATAAACTACTTGGAAATCTAACTGCTCATCCGTTGCACCTAGGTTATCGAATAAATCAAATATTTGATCCATTACCCATTCAGGGCGTGCACCAGGTTTATCAATTTTATTAATAACAACAATTGGTTTTAAGCCGTAAGCAAACGCTTTTTGAGTTACAAAACGCGTTTGTGGCATTGGACCATCTACTGCATCAACGATTAAACACACACTGTCTACCATTGACATGATACGCTCTACTTCACCACCGAAGTCGGCGTGTCCAGGAGTATCAACGATATTGATATGGTAATCGTTCCATTCAATTGCAGTATTTTTCGCAAGGATAGTAATACCACGTTCTTTTTCTAGATCGTTAGAATCCATAACGCGTTCTTCAGTACCACCACGAGAGTCTAATGTTCCCGACTGCTCAAGTAATTTATCAACCAAGGTCGTTTTACCGTGGTCAACGTGAGCAATAATGGCTATATTTCTTAATTTATCTAACGACATGATGCGCCTCAAAAGTTTCAATTGATGAAAAAAATACCAATTAGATGAATTTAGCAATTTGGGTTTATCCATACTGAACTCAGCTAATTGGTATAACGCGCACATTGTAACCATTATTAGAAAAATAGAAAGTTTTAAGTATGTCACAATTAAGATAAGTCGCTTATTATTTATCAAATAAAGCAATTTCTGGGATTAAAATAATCTAATTCATTTAGCCGACCCATCACGCACCATAAAGATCCACGCAAGCACCAATAAGGTGCGTTGATTTGGATTTATCCCACTAAAATTCATCTCTTGCTTTAAATTGGTCTTTTTAAAAATATTTTTACTGTTAAATATTTTTAAATGTTGCAATTTCTTGGTGAGAGAAAATTTCTTTGCACCATTTACCCACAAAATTTAAGTTTATTTTTGTTTACGTCTAAAAATTCGTAGGCAAATGCAATTTTTTACTTATATCAAAGACTATAAAAACTAATATTTAAATATAAACGCATCAAATAGCCAAAAAACGCAATGGAAACAGAAAATAAATAAAAATGATTATTATTAAATAATTTATTTCACCCTCGCCGCACCAACCAAGTGCAAAAAAAACAACAAACATCCAATAATTTTTAAGCGACAGAGTGATAAATAGAGAAATACAGATATAAATAAATATATAAAAACGCCTACAATTAAAAAACAATCAATTATAATTCATATGGTTATGATTAATTCTATACACTGTAAATTAGTAATACAAAAACACTAGCCCCAAAATAATGCATCTGGCTTAATAATTGCTTTCTATTTTCTATGATTTAATTTCTTAATTATTTTCAATAAACAAAGCTGCTCTATCACGAGCCCACATTTTATAAGCAAGGAGCCCCACATGAGTGGAAATCAAACCCGTCTTCAAGCAATTGATATAATCACAAACCGCCAACCGACTGCGGTAGATAAACCTAAAGCACTAGGTAAAATTTGGGCTGAAGACGTTTTTAACCTTCAAAAAATGGAAGAAGCATTATCAAAAAATGCATTTAAAGCAATTAAGAAAACCGTACAAACAGGTACTGCTTTAGATTCAGCAACAGCAGACGTTGTTGCAGCAGCAATGAAAGATTGGGCAATTGGTAAAGGAGTTAAATTCTTCTCTCATATTTTCTACCCAATGACAAATATCACTGCTGAAAAACATGATGGTTTCATCATTACTAACTCTGATGGCGGTGCAATTACTGAATTTACAGGTAGCCTATTAATTAAAGGTGAACCAGATGGTTCTTCTTTCCCTAATGGTAGCCTACGTATGACCAATGCTGCACGTGGTTATACAGCATGGGATCCAACAAGCCCTGCTTATATTATGCACACTGAAAATGGTGCTACATTAATGATTCCAAGTGTATTTATGTCTTGGACTGGTGAAGCACTAGATAAAAAAATCCCATTACTTCGTTCAAATTCAGCAATGAATGATGCAGCACAAAAAGTACTTTCATTAATGGGTGAAGAAGAAATAGCAACGCTAAACTCAAGTTGTGGTGCAGAACAAGAATACTTCCTTGTTGATGAAAACTTTGCTAATGCACGCCCTGATTTATTATTAACAGGTAGAACATTATTTGGTGCACCATCTGCGAAAGGCCAACAATTTGATGACCACTACTTCGGTGCAATCCCTGCACGCGTACAAGTGTTCATGCAAGATTTTGAAGATACGCTTTATAAATTAGGCATCCCAGCTAAAACTCACCATAATGAAGTAGCTCCTGGTCAATTTGAAATTGCACCTTACTACGAAGCAGCAAACGTTGCAGCCGATCATCAACAATTATTAATGACTGTTATGAAGAGCACAGCGAAAAAACACGGTTTCCTTTGCACACTTCATGAAAAACCTTTTGCTGGTATCAATGGTTCTGGTAAACACGTTAACTGGTCAGTGGGTAACAGTACACAAGGTAACCTTTTAGATCCAGGTAGCACACCACACTCAAACCTTAACTTCTTACTATTCTGTGGTGCGGTAATTCGTGGTGTACATAAATACGGTCCTTTATTACGCGCGGTTGTTGCAACGGCATCAAATGACCATCGTTTAGGTGCAAATGAAGCGCCACCAGCTATCCTTTCTGTTTACTTAGGTGAGCAATTAGAAAACGTATATAAAGATATCCAAGCAGGTAAAATCGCAACATCAGCGACTGGCGGCTTGATGGATTTAGGTCTATCACAAATTTTACATTTTGAACGTGATCCAGGTGACCGTAACCGTACTTCACCATTTGCGTTCACAGGTAACCGTTTCGAGTTCCGTGCAGTAGGCTCTTCGCAATCTGTATCAGGTCCACTTGTTGCAATGAATACTATGCTTGCTGATTCATTAAATTGGATTGCAGAAAAACTAGAAGCAGCATTAGCTGGCGGCGCAGAAAAAAGTGTTGCGGTTATTAGCGTATTAAAAGAGCTAATGGAACTTCATGGTAATGCAGTATTTGGTGGTGACGGATACTCAGAAGAATGGCATAAAGCAGCCGTTGAAGAACGTGGTCTTAAAAACATTCCTACAACAGCTGATGCACTACCTATTTACCATGATCAATCTGTTATTGATTTATTCGACAAGACTGGCGTTTTCTCTCCAATTGAATTAGAAAGTCGCTACGAAGTCTATGCAGAACAATACATTCTAACGATTGATGTAGAAGCAAACCTAGTGTCGGATATTGCAACAACAAAAATCTACCCAACTGCAGTCAGTTACTTGTCTGAACTAGGCTTAACATCTTCATCGATGGCTGATTTAGGTATTGAACTTGATACTTCACTAACGATTTCTATCGCAACTGAAACAAACAGCATGATGGCAGCCGTTGCAGAACTTAACGATGCAATTGCTAAAGAAGATTTTGCAGATACTGAAGCGCATATGCATTTCTGTGCAGAGACTATTCTACCATTAATGGCAACTGTTCGAGAGCATGCAGATACACTTGAAGGTTTAGTGGCAGATGAATTATGGCCACTACCTAAATATCGTGAAATGTTATTTATTAAATAATAATTCTCGGATTTAGTACCTAATAATTTAAAAAGAGCTTCTGGTAAGCTCTTTTTTTATCACTAAATTTCTACTTTGAGCAAACTATATCTATTTATTTAAGGACAATATGAGAATAAAGTGATTAAATTAAGTACTCTATAGTGCTCTGTGGCCATCTTATAAAGCTTGGCTAACAATAATATTAAAAGAAAAAATATTTTTATATCAAAGGATGACTGCAATGAAAAATTGGACATTATTGTTTAGCACATTTATTTTTATCTTTTCATCTACTGTCCTAGCGGAAAGTAAAATTTACCATTGGATTGATAAAGATGGAGAAACCCATTTTTCAGATACCGCTGCACCTGAAAGTAATTCTCAAGAAGTTAATATACGCAATCAGAATTTATTTATTAATACCGATAAAAATCAAATAGAAAGCGAAGGTGCTGACATTCAATTAGAAGTACTGAACGAGCAGAAAAAGATTTCTTATCGTGCAGATATCACTTCCCCCTCTGAAAATACAACCATTCACAGTAATGAAGGCACAATTAATATCCAAGTATCGATAACACCTGAGAAAAAAATTGATGATACATTACAATTATATCTAGACGGTAAAAAAATCGGCGAGCCACAATTATCTTCAACGATGCGAGCCCTTAATATTGACCGAGGTACACACCAAATCCAAGTTTTCGTACTTGATAAAGCAGGAAATCTACTCACAAAAACACAAATTGTGACGGTTTATATGCAAAGAACAATCGTAAATAGAGCAAATTAGAGTCTATTTTTTGATAGTTCCGCAAGAAAATATTGTCCTTTAGAATCAATAAGATTAATGGCACAGTTAATGCTTATGTTATATTAAGTTACCTTAATTAATCATGAATAATGTTATCAGAAGAAGAGAAAACGCTACCACTTGCACTGCTAGAAGAAGCGAACACCGCGTTTGCTGTTATTGATGCAGATCTCAAACTCGTCTATGCGAACCCTGCGAGTGAATTACTGCTGTCCCAAAGTACTCAGCGACTTTACCAATTAAATTTAAAGCAACTTGCCAAGTATTATCATTTCAATCCAAGTAATATTGAAAAAGTATTTGTTGATAGAAATTCATTTACAGAAAATGAAGTGACTTTAAAAATAGATAGTTCTCCTATTTTAATTGCGATTAGCGCCACTCACCTTAGCTTTAAAGACGATGATTACGTTATTTTAGAAATGCGCTGTATTGAGCAACAACGTAAATTTAGTCAGGTACATTATCAAGATCATCAGCAAAAAGTTGCAAAGGACTTAGTGAGAGGACTTGCCCATGAAATCAAGAACCCACTAGGGGGATTAAGAGGCGCAGCACAATTATTAGAACATGAATTAGCCGATCCCGAACTCAAAGAATTTACTCAAATTATTATAGAGCAAGCAGACCGTTTAAGTTCACTTGTTAATCGCTTACTCGGTCCTCAAAAACCAGGTATACGTGCTCACCATAATATCCACCTAGTACTTGAAAAAGTACGTAAATTAGTGTGTTTGAATCTACCAGATTTAATCAAAATTAAGGTCGATTATGATCCGAGCATTCCAGATATTGAAATGCAACCCGATCAGCTACAACAAGCGTTTCTCAATATTATGCAAAATGCGGTGCAGGCATTAAGCACCAATACGCATCAAAAATCTCAGATCACCATAAAAACACGTACAGCTCATCAAGTGACAATTAATGGTTTACCTCAAAAAGTAGCGGCAGAAATACGCATTATTGACAACGGCCCCGGTATTCCTGATAGCTTAAAAGATACTTTATTTTATCCAATGGTAACAGGACGTAGCGATGGCACCGGACTCGGGCTTTCAATTGCGCAAGAACTAATTAAACAACACAATGGCCGTATTGAATGTCAAAGTGTTGTTGGACATACCGAATTTTTAATTTACTTACCAATGAACGTTTAAGGAGAGCAGCAAATGGCTACAGCTTGGATTGTCGATGATGACCATGCAATTCGTTGGGTATTAGAGCGAACATTAAAGACTGAAAACATTGAATATGCGAGCTTTCCCGATGGGGAATGTTTATGGCAACAATTACAAACAGAACAACCTGAAGTAATTATTTCAGATGTGCGTATGCCAGGAATTGATGGATTGTCACTAATGGAGCGAATTCATGAACGCTTTCCATTAATTCCAATTATTATTATGACAGCCCACAGTGACTTAGACAGTGCCGTTAATGCTTATCAAAGCGGTGCCTTTGAGTACCTTCCTAAACCCTTTGATATTCATGAAGCAACGGCACTTATTCAACGCGCCATTAGCCATAGTTTAGAATTAAAGCAAAAGAAAAAGCCGCCTGAACTTGCTGTTTCTATGCCTGAAATAATAGGTGAAGCGCCAGCGATGCAAGAAGTTTTTCGAGTAATAGGAAGACTGTCTCGCTCGAGTATGAGTGTGTTAATCAACGGGCAATCGGGTACAGGTAAAGAGCTTGTCGCGCATGCATTACATAAACATAGCCCACGCAAAAACCATACATTTATTGCCCTGAATATGGCCGCTATTCCTCGGGAATTAATAGAAGCCGAGCTTTTTGGACATGAAAAAGGCGCATTCACTGGCGCGGCAAATAATCGCCAGGGACGCTTTGAACAAGCCGATGGTGGCTCATTATTTTTAGACGAAATTGGTGATATGCCACTGGACGTGCAAACACGCTTACTCCGAGTCTTAGCAGATGGCCAGTTTTATCGTGTAGGTGGGCACCAAGCAATTCAAGTAGATGTTCGAATTATTGCCGCGACTCATCAGGACTTAGAGCAAAAAGTCAAAGATGGCGATTTCCGTGAAGATTTATTTCATCGCTTAAATGTTATCCGTATTCATATTCCACCTCTGAAAGAGCGCCGTGAAGATATTAGCTTGCTAGCACAGCACTTTTTGAATAACGTAGCCGCTGAATTGAATGTAGAAAGCAAGCAGCTTACCGAGGAAACAAAAGAGTATTTAAGTCAGCTTCCTTGGCCTGGTAATGTGCGTCAGTTAGAGAATATTTGTCGTTGGTTAATGGTGATGGCCAGTGGTCAAGAAGTACATATCACCGATCTACCACCAGAATTAAGTAACCAAGCAACAGAAAAAAGTAACAGTGAAAGCCCATTATGGCAAAGAAGCTTAGAGCAATGGACATTAACTGAATTAAAACAGGGCGAGAAAGATGTGCTGGCTAATGCCTTGCCTGAATTTGAACGAATTATGCTTAAAGCAGCGCTGTCTTTTACCCAAGGTAAAAAACAGGAAGCGGCAAAATTATTAGGCTGGGGTAGAAATACCTTAACTCGTAAGCTAAAAGAGCTGAATATTCCTTAATCGACAAAAAGATAAAATACTAGAAAATTTCATCATCTCTAGTATTTTTTCTTTTAATCAAGCGTTTACATATTCTCCTTTATCTCCTAACCACCGCTTACAAAGAGGCTCGATTAAATCCGGATATGAGCGAATAACGTCCACTGCAAGTTGTTGAGCCTGAGGTATTAAATGTTGATCTCGCATTAGGTCTGTTATTTTAAACTCTGCTATCCCCGTTTGCTTTGTCCCCAGTACTTCACCGGGTCCGCGAATTAAAAGATCCTGTTCTGCAATATAAAAACCATCATTACTTTCACGTAAAATCTGTAGCCGTCTTTGTGCTGTTTTAGATAAAGGGCTCTTATAAAGTAAAACACAATGACTCGCCACACTGCCTCTGCCTACTCGCCCTCTAAGCTGATGTAATTGCGCTAAACCAAGCCGCTCAGGATTTTCAATAATCATAAGACTAGCATTGGGCACATCGACACCAACTTCAATCACCGTCGTCGCCACGAGAAGATCTAGCTCCCCAGCTTTAAAAGCATCCATCACATATTGCTTTTCAGCCGCTTTCATTCGACCATGAACTAATCCTATATGTAAATCCGGTAACGCCAGTTGAAGATTATTGGCGGTATCTTCTGCGGCTTGGCATTCTAGTACCTCGGATTCCTCAATAAGGGTGCACACCCAATAAACTTGCCGCCCTTCATTTTTACAAGATTGATAAACACGTTGAATAATATCATCACGCCGAGTTTCCGCTAACGCGACTGTTTGAACCGGCGTTCTACCTGGTGGCAATTCATCAATAACAGACACGTTTAAATCTGCATAGGCTGTCATTGCGAGTGTTCTTGGAATAGGCGTCGCAGTCATGGTTAATTGATGTGGTGCGAGTGCATCATTTTGACCTTTTTCACGTAACGCTAAACGCTGATGAACACCAAAGCGATGTTGCTCATCAACAATAATTAATGCGAGATTATTAAATTCAACATTATCTTGAAACAGTGCATGAGTACCAATGACCATTTTAGATAACCCAAGAATGATATTCTCTAATTGTGACCGTTTTTCTTTAACTCGCATTTTTCCATTTAACATGCCAACACGAATATTTAATGGTTCAAACCACTGCGTAAAGTTAATAAAATGCTGCTCTGCTAATAATTCCGTTGGTGCCATTAACGCCACTTGATAGCCTGATTCAATCACATTTAAAGCGGCCAATGCAGCGACTAATGTTTTACCTGATCCGACATCACCTTGCACTAATCGTAACATTGGCACAGCCTTCACTAAATCAGCTTGGATCTCTTGAGTTACTCTTTGTTGCGCCCCCGTTAGCGCAAATGGCAAATGAGCTAAGAGCTGTTTTTGTAATACGCCAGAACAATCGATCGCATTAGCACTATGTTGTTGCACATTATTACGCATAGACAACATACTAATCTGTTGAGCTAATAACTCTTCAATAATTAAACGCTGATGGGCGGGATGTGTTTTTGCTTCTAGCTGCTCAATTGACGCATCTGGAGGAGGACGATGAATATAAAATAACGCATCAGTTAAGCTTATCGGGTGTGCTAATAAATTTGTCGGCAGCAATTCCTCTATTTTATTTTGTTTAAGAAAAACTAATGCTTGATCGGTTAAATTGCGTAAACTATTTTGTTTTAATCCCTCGGTGGCAGGATAAACCGGCGTTAAAGATTCTTCCACTTGACTATTTTCAATATGATCAAATAATGAATAATCTGGATGTGTCACCTCAAAACCTTGAAAACCTTGTCTAAATTCACCAAAACATTTCACTTTACGCCCGACACGAAAACTATTTTTCTGTGCTGCATTAAAATTGAAAAAATTAAGTGTCACCGTACCACTGCCATCACTTATTTTGCATTTTAAAATACGACGTTTACCCATCTGTACATTACAACTGAAAACTTCTCCCTGCACACTCACCTGCATGCCATCTTTGAGTTCGCCCATAGGATAAAGACGCGTTCTATCCTGATAATGTAACGGTAAATGAAAAAGTAAATCCGCGATACTATTCAACCCTAACTTTGCGAGTCTTTCCGACGCTTTCGCACCGACACCTTTGAGCGTATCTAAAGGTACTTTTTCTAATTTCATTTTCCCTCCTAGGCAGTTACACTACAAAACACTATTATCTTCGACATTATCGCAATTACATTATTAATCAAGGCTATAACTATGCGCTTATTCTTTCCAGTATATATTCTTTTAGCAGTGACGAGTAGTGCAGCTATGGCGAGCTCTTCGATCGATCAGCGTCTAAAAGAAGAAGAAAAGCTGAAAGAGCTGTCTTTTTCAATCATTCCACATAAACCTAATTACCTATTACCATTTACCTATAATGAAATGATCAAAGACTACGATGTATACCAGGGTGCATATTCAGAAGGGGAACAAAGATCAATAGAAATGAAGTTTCAAGTAAGCTTTAAAATTCCCCTCTTTGCTATTGATCGTGTACCGCTATTTAATGACCCTATTGCCTTTTATTTTGGGTATACACAAACCTCCTTTTGGCAAGCTTACAGTACGGATAATTCGTCTCCCTTTAGAGAAAGTAATTATGAGCCCGAATTTTTTGCTGTTTGGCAATCGGATAAGAAATTAAGTGATAATTGGGATTTTAAATTTGCAACGGCAAGCTTTACACATCAATCTAATGGGCAAACAGGCGACTTATCTCGCAGTTGGAATCGTATCGAAGGAAATTTTATTTTTGAAAATAATAACCTAGCAATAACAGCAACACCTTGGTATCGAATTCCCGAAAGTTCAAATGAAGATGATAATGCTGATTTATTAGACTATTACGGGCATGGAAAATTAGCGGCTATTTATACGCTCGGCAATAATACATTCACCTTAACTAGCCGTAATAATTTGGAAAGCGATTTTAGTAAAGGCTCCGTTAGCCTAGATTGGAGCTTCCCAGTAGGTAGTCATGTTAGAGGTTATGTACAAGTATTTTCCGGCTATGGAAATAGCCTGATTGAATATAATGAATATACCAATACGATTGGGTTAGGTATTTCATTGACCGATTGGCTATAAAATAATATTGCCCATTTCAGTCACAACATCCGTAATCAACTCAGTACGTTTATTATCATCTAAATCAGATTTAGAGTGATTAAGCGACGACCATTCAGGATGATTGCGTAACTGCCGTAACCATTTAGACCATTGAGTTGGCAAGCTGTTATCAGAGTTTATTGCTTGATAGTCAATTTTAGATAGGCTTGCATGCCCCCTTTGCTGTAAAAGATTAAGCAATGTCATTTGACGTAACCACAAAACCTGCATTGTTGCATCATTAAGGCATATATAACGATACCCACGAATTTTCGCATATATTTCATCATAATATCGTTCTTTAACTCCCCACAACGCGCCAGCAATCCCGCCCGTCAATGCAGCAGCACCAAGCGTTATTCCAGCAGTAGCAAGGTCAATAGCAACACCGACACCTGCACCTTTAACGATATTACCCCCCAAGTTAATACCAAATTCTTGAAGATTATCGGAGGAAAAAAGATCGACTTGCCAACCATCTTGTTCAACGGCCAACTCACTATTTTCTAAATCTTCTTTGCGAAATTGATAAAGCTTAAGTAACTGCACGACTGTTTTACTTTCAGCTTTTCTAACAGCCTTTTGTAATTGTTCTGTCGCCTGCTCTATTTGTTGATTATTATCTAATGCGCGAAAACGTAAACTCCCCGACTCAACAAAAAGCTTTGCGATAAGATGTTCAGCAGCAAGTAAACGCTCATCCCATTGTTTCTGACGTTGCGTAATAAAACGCTCTAATAATACTTCTTTGTCCGCTAATAGGGTTTGCATTTTGCGGTATATTTTTAATTCATCTGCAAATTTGAAATGGACATTATCAAAATCAACAAACGCATGAAAATTAAGACGGGCAAGTTGGCTTTTCCACTCATCTAAATTTGCGTTTTCATCTTGGTTAAAATTAAGCACAGGAATAATAGGTTTACTTGCATAACTAAGAATCTGTAGTTCATCGCGATATTTACCAAGTACCGGCTCTCGCAAATCAATGACATAAAAAATTAGATCATTAGTTAATAAGGTATTCAATACTTTAGCTTCCTGATCGAACTCAGGATAGTCACTTAAATGTTCAAGAAAATATTTTAGTCGATCAAGCCCATCAACATCTTCACCTTCAAAATAACGACTTAATACATGGAAAAGCCGCATGGAATCTTCGAGCCCAGGCGTATCAAATAAAGAAAAGCTATTTACGTCATCAATTTCAAGTGCACTACCTTCAACATGTCGCGTTGTTCCAGCCTGATCGGCTACTTCACCGAACTCACTATCACGTAAAAGTGTTCGCATTAATGACGTTTTTCCGGCATTAGCATGCCCAACAACAGCGACTGACAACCCCTTTCTATTCATAATTTTCCATATTATTTGTTTTCAAATGAATAATATTATCTAAAGGTATCCCAACTTTCTGCGCTAAATAATACCAATCACTTCGACGCAAATTTAATGGTTTAGCTTGCTGATCAATAAGTAAAAGATAAAACGACTGATCACTTTCATTCATTAAGTCAGTAATAAAACTGGATAACCCTCGATCTGGTGCTCTAGATATACTGACATAAAGTACAACGGATTTTTCAGCTATTTTTTTAATATCCTGTAATAACGCCTGTTGATCTTGAAAATCACAAATGTTGCACGGGGAATGGCTATTAGACTGTAAAGATTGTTTTGCATGATTATCACAGAGTATAAATTCAGCCTGCGACAATTCGATTGCAACAGGGAAAAAATGAGTTGGTAAAGCATTAGGAGCAAATGTTTGATCTAAGGGTTTCGAGCGTTTTATTTTAATATTATCTGGATCACTTATCCCTAAAGAAGTCACATTCGGCTTTAATTCTTGCCGTAATTGAACATAGTAGGGATGACTAAAATTTAACTGGAATGAGGTTTGCTTTTTAGCCAATAAAATACGCATGATAAACCAAAGAAGAAAACGAGGAATAATCCCGTAAATCAATAAACTACTAATCAATAAGCTGGACCAAGCAAAGCGACTTTGCTCTGCATCGCCCATTGCGTTAATAAGCGTAATATTACTATGTTGAATAGCCATAGGATCAGGCACAGTAACGCCAAATAAATCGGGTAAGTATGCTAAGACCTTGGTTAATCCCTGAAAGTTTTCTAGGGATAAAATACTGGTTTGCCAGACAAAATCGACTTGATGCGTTGCCAGCATCAGCACCAGCATCAAGGTTGCGCCTAGGAAATAAGATAACCACAAAAAATGATGCAAGACCGACAGTTGATAACGTCCTAACACACCTGAGAAGTTAATTTGGAAATAACGACGAAAGACAGGCCAAAAAGAAGTATTTTGTGTTGCCGCTGGATTGAATCGCTTTTCAAAGAAAGTTAATAAAAAGAGGCTAAGCCTTGATAACCAACCACCATTAAAAAAGTTATTACGAAAAAAAAGTAATAGCCAAACACTAAGTGAAAGTAAATTAGGAATAAAAAATAGTGCAAATGCCCAGAAAAAGTTTATCTGTGTCCCTTGCTCAGTAAAAAAAAGCTGTTGAACACTGCTGGCGCCTAAGAGAATCAATAGAATTGCTAACACACTAAATAAACGCTTCGACAACGCATTAAAATGCATTAGTAATGGCGATAGTTGTAATGTTTTATCGATATCCTGCGCACGCGTTAATACTGCTTCCTGAAAGCTCTGATTTAACTCACTAGAAGCTTTCATCGATAGAGAGGGAACATCTCCCTCGATCGCACGTATACCTTCTGCTAATAAACGTTGTTCAAATAACGCCACAAAGGATCCTTTCAATTAACTTATTTATTTTTATCCGATTTTACAGATGATCGAATAGCATTCCACCAATCTGTATCGGCATTTATTTGCCCCATCTCATCTAAAGGCGGATAAGGTAAATTCTTTTCTTTACACAGCTTCGTAAAAATTGGATGTCCACCTTCGAATAAAATACGGTGTACCTCATCAGCAGCAAGACGACACTCTCCATTATACATATTGGCCAGTTGACGCTGACGCTGTGCTTCATACAAGATAAGTGCTGATGCCACCGATACATTTAATGATTGGCACATCCCCGCCATCGGGATAATAACATCTTGATCAGCAAGCGCTAAAGCCTCGTCGGTAATACCCGTTTTTTCTTGACCTAATAAAATAGCTGTCGGTTTGGTATAATCAACTTCACGGAAATCAATCGCAGAGTCCGACAAGTTTGTAGCAATAATTTGCATACCTTGTTTACGCATCACCGTAATCGCATCGGAAATAGAGTCATGAGAATGTACTGTCACCCAATTTTGGCTACCCGTTGCACTTTTACCGGACACACGCATTGCTTTATCAGACCAAGTCGCATGAACATCACTCACACCAACAGCATCAGCAGTACGTACTATGGCCGCTAAATTGTGCGGCTTATGGACTTGCTCCATACACACCGTCAGTTCTGGTTGGCGATGATTCAACATTTGTGTAATACGAGCATAGCGTTCTGGTGACATAGTAGTTCTCAAAATAGGATGAAATTCAAACCAGTATTATACCCAAACCTATGTGAGATGCTAAGACAAAAACAAAAGAGCTTGAAACAGAAAGGAAAGGAGGTTGAAAAGCTTAATAGTGATAACACCACAAGCGACTAGTAGACGATTTATAGAGAATAAAGTTAAATAAAAGCTAAGTAATGAATTGATCGCGAACTTCGATAACCACAAACCTCATTGATCGGAAATAAAAGTTCGCTGTTCAATAGAAATTGAGAGCTAATCGGTTAAAACTAACCAATCATAGCGCGATATAATTACTACGTGCATAATCAGGACGTGCAGCTTTTAAAATGGCGGCCTCCTCTTCCGTCAATTTTCCGACAGGTAATCCCAAGACTTTATGCGTTAATTGTTCACGTGCCTCAATAGCAATCGACAACTTGATAATACGTGAACTCCCTTTGATTTCTTGCGTCTCAAAAGCAGGTACAAGCACACCAGATTGTAACAAATTAGCAACGGCTAACTCTTTCATCGGCAATGGTAATACATTTTTACGTTGAATAATAAACTCACGTAAAACAGCCTTTTCTTCAAAATCTAACTGACGGATCATTTTATTACGAGCAGCAAAAAGTTGACGCGCTTTAAATTTATTATAGAAATGAGAAAATAGTAAATTAACCAACTTAGTCAATAAATATGAGCCTGTAAGCAATACTAGAAAAAAAACATAGGGTGTATATGTATCTGAAATATTTAATAATTTTATATTTTTAAATAAAGACATTGGAACAATTAACAATGTTGCTCCAACTAGGCAAAGCCAAGCAACCGTCATTGTAAAACCTTGCTGATGTTTAACTCGTTGAATGAAATGCATCATAAAAACTTCCTCGCCAAAAACTGGTTATATAACAGGTATACAGCAGGATCTGTGCCAGAGATTTTAAAAAAGGGGAATTATTTTATAGGAAAGAAAAAAGGAGCCGAAGCTCCTTGATAAAATATTAAGCAATACTATCCGGCATCGTATACATTCAATGATATGGTTAACGTACCGCCTTCTGGTGTTTCAAGTTCAATACTAAGTTTACCGAAAGTCTTAGCATTCGGAGTACTTTCTTGTACAACAGTAAATGCAATACCGTACGGCCCCAAAGCACTACTGCTTGCAACTTCCCATGATGTTATTCCAGATAAATCCCCATTCTCCGTTGAAACATTAATTGTAGTGCCCGTTGGCGGCCTGTTATTGTATATATCTGCAAAATAAGCATTAACAGTATAAGACTCAACATCAGTACCTGTTATATCAATACTACTAATATCAATACCATCATGTTGTAATCTTATATACTGAGTGCTAGAAGCCATAATCAATACTTGTGAATCACGAACATTAATTAATTCAGTTGAGCACTCTCCAGCCGCTTCACTTTCATCAGAACACATAAGTCCATTATAAATGCCGTTCACAGAGGAATATAAGCCATCAACAGGGGAGAAATCATGATACTCTTCTTCATCACCGCTTCCATTGCAATCGTTACTATCATCGCATTTGTAAACATCATCTTCATTATTATCGAAGAAAACCTCAGCTAAATCGTTTTTGTCAAAAAAATCATCTCCTTCTGTAAACCAACCATCAGCATCATTATCCACAAAAGTTTCTTCACCTTCAGCGAAAGCAGTTATGGTTACACGTCCACCATATGGTTGTCCCATACCACCGGAATTAATACATGGGCCAGTATTTGTTCCATAGGGATCAGGAGCAAAATAACCACATTCTCCTTCCAAATTAAAATCGGTCAGCTTGTTCCCATCTGGTCTAGGGTTTTGCGAAATCCATTCTAAAGAGCAACCACTACCTGAAGTTAAACAAGAACCAAGTGTCCCGGTCACAGTATCACGAATAGCACCACCTTCCGTAACAAAATATACAGCCGTACCATCTGGCACCGCATTATTAAATTTATCAGCTAATAACACATTAGCAGAAACAGTTACGCCATCAATATTGAGAGCTTCTGGTGAATGATCTTCAAGTGCCAAAGAAAAACTGTCTTGATCAGGTAAACCAGTTGAAACACTTAGCTCAGAGGAAACACTTGAGATTGCAAGGTCAGAATCAGCCAGTTTAATTTTAACACGAACAGAACCTGCAACTTTACCAGCACTAACAACAGTATAAACTTCACCATCTGAATTAGTTGTTGCCGTGATAGGATCAATTGTTGTGCCTGATGGCGCATTATCTAATTCAAACTCAACATCTTGTAAAGAACTTGGAGAACCATTTTGATCAACCACTGTAAATAAAACTTGTGACGTTTCTAAACGCCCAGAACCACCAGTACCTTTTATAGCAATATTAGAAGGTGTAGCACTAACAAAACTAATACTATCGGCAGGTGAACTATCTACATTAATAGTAGTGCTCATTGATAAGCCATTAACAGAAGTACTTGCAGTAATAACATCATCACCAACACAACTTGTAGGTTGATAAGTAGCTTGAGCAATCCCATTGCTAGTTATTACACTCGTATCCAAATTAGCAGTTTCTGCAGTTGCACATGCAGATGTAAAACTAACTTCTACTGGAACAGTGTAAGCCTCTCCATCTGCAGTTAAATTTACAGTAATTAAGGCCGTTGAATTTTGAGCCAATGAAATACCATCTGTATTATTATCAATAGTCATCGACACATTAGAAGCACCGATTTCAAAATTTACATAAGAAGTTGTTTCTGAATCTTCAGCATCTGTTGATAGTGTAATACGCCCAGCGCCTTCGTCCCCATTAGATACAATAGTAAAGTAAGCGATACCATTATCATCTGTTAAAGCACTATCTGTTTGTAATGAGCCGATTGTCGTTTCAGCTGATATAATCTCTCTAGCTAAAGGGCTAACTCCTTGAGTAAGCGTTACAGCTAAAGTTCCTGAGTTAATCGCAGATATTTCTGTGGTTTCAGAACATAAACTAACATCTTCAGCCCAATCACTTGGGCAACTTAACAATTTAGTAGACAAATAAATTATAGATTCGTCATAATCAGTGGTATTTGTTACATCGTCTGTATCAACAGCATCAACAGCATTTTCACTATCAATATCTTGCCCTCCTCCTGGAAGTATGCTATCTGATTCGCTACTCCCACAAGCAAAGAGCACTGAGGAAAGTAATGCTATGGTGAAAGTTTGATGCAATTGCATAAAAAGTTCCTTTTTAAATGAAATAGTAAGTGAGGATGAATTTAGCATAAAATTAGACTCAATATAGAACAAAATCAATATAAATTGACCTGAATGTGCAAATTCGTGCATTACATTAATATATAGACATCATAACTAACGCGAGAAATCGCCATAGTAGTTACAGAAAATTATCTGTAAAATTAAATAAGCCTTCATTTTGGATTTAAAATTATGAATTTTAGAGATTTAGAATATTTAGTTGCATTAGAAGAATTAAAACATTTCCGTAAGGCGGCAGAAAAGTGCTTTGTTAGCCAACCAACTTTGAGTGGACAAATACGTAAACTTGAAGATGAACTCAACATTCAACTAATGGAGCGCTCATCCCGTAAAGTAATTTTTACCAAGGCAGGTTTAGACATTGTTGCTAAGGCAAAAACAATTCTCTTAGAAGCTAAATCATTAAAAGAAATTGCAAAAAGCCATACAGAACCGATGGATGGAAACTTACATATCGGTTTAATTCCAACTGTAGCACCTTACTTGCTTCCTTTAATTATTCCAGAAGTAAAGGAACATTTTCCTAATCTAGAATTATACCTCCATGAAGGTCAAACGGATGTCTTAGTTAAACAACTAGAAGCGGGTGAGCTTGATTGCTTAATTTTAGCAATTCTCCCTAATATGGATATGTTTCAAACCTATAACTTGTATAGAGAGCCATTAGAATTAGCTTTATCCGAAAATCATCAGTGGGCTAATAAAAAAATTGTAGATTTGAAAAAACTTCACGGTGAACGAGTATTAATGCTCGAAGATGGTCATTGCCTACGTGATCAGGCGATGAGCTTTTGTGTTGCAGCGGGAGCCGTTGAAGACCATAGTTTCAAGGCAACCAGTTTAGAAACACTTCGCCATATGATCAGCGCGGATAATGCGCTTACCTTACTTCCACAACTAGCAATTCCCATAAATCGCCACCAATCAGGTTTAAAGTATATTCCATTCAGTGAACCAGTTCCGTCTAGAAAAATTGGGTTATTGTGCCGTAAAAATAGTGTTCGGAAACTTTGTTTTGAAAAATTAAGTGCATTAATCAGTGAGAATGTAGATAAAAAATTACAACAATATAATTAATAACGACCAGATAAAAATTTAATAGTTGTTTATTGGTGGCAGGGGTAATTTATAACTAACAACTGAAGCTAAAGATTAACTTTCAGACACAAAAAAGCCGAACATCAGTTCGGCTTTTTAATGCAACTTTAAACTAAGATTTACTCTTCGTCTTCAGCTACTACTGGGCGGTCTACCAATTCGATGTATGCCATAGGAGCATTATCACCGGCGCGGAAGCCACATTTAATAATACGAGTATAACCACCAGGGCGAGACTCGTAACGTGGACCCAATTCGTTAAATAGTTTAGCTACAACAGCGTTATCACGCGTGCGAGCAAAAGCTAAGCGACGGTTAGCAACGCTATCCGTTTTAGCCATTGTAATTAAAGGCTCAACTACACGACGAAGTTCTTTTGCTTTTGGTAAAGTAGTCTTGATAATTTCATGACTAACAATTGAACTTGCCATATTGCGAAACATAGCCTGACGATGGCTACTGTTTCGGTTAAGTTGACGTCCACTGTGACGATGACGCATAACCTAATCCTTATTATTCGTTATTCGGATGACGACTGATTAATCTTCGATAAGACTTGCTGGTGGCCAGTTTTCTAAGCGCATGCCTAGAGACAATCCACGTGATGCAAGTACATCTTTGATTTCAGTTAAAGACTTCTTACCTAAATTAGGCGTTTTAAGAAGTTCAACTTCTGTTCTTTGAACCAGGTCACCGATATAGTGAATCGTTTCTGCTTTCAAACAGTTAGCAGAACGAACAGTTAATTCTAAATCATCTACTGGGCGCAAGAGAATAGGATCAAACTCAGGTTTTTCTTCTTTCTCAACTGGTTCACTTACATCACGTAAATCAACAAATGCGTCTAGTTGTTCTGCTAAAATTGTAGCTGAACGACGGATTGCTTCTTCCGGATCAAGTGTTCCATCTGTTTCCATATCGATGATAAGTTTGTCTAAATCGGTACGTTGTTCAACACGCGCTGATTCAACACTGTAAGCAATACGCGCTACAGGACTGAAAGTAGCGTCTACTAACAAACGACCAATTGGACGCTCATCTTCTTCACTATGAATACGTGTTGAAGCTGGAACGTAACCGCGACCTGATTCAATTTTAATACGCATGCTGATTTCAGCATTGCCCGTTAAATTACAGATCACATGTTCTGGGTTGACTATCTCTACATCACCATCATGAATGATGTCGCCTGCAGTAACAGGACCGGCCCCAGATTTAGTTAAACTAACTAGAACTTCATTTTTACCTTCAAGCTTAACTGCTAGGCCTTTAAGGTTTAGAAGAATCTCAAGGATATCTTCTTGTACGCCTTCTTTGGTGCTGTACTCATGTTGTACACCATCAATTTCGACTTCAGTTACCGCTGTGCCAGGCATAGACGATAATAAGATACGACGAAGTGCATTACCTAAAGTGTGGCCGAAACCACGCTCAAGTGGCTCTAAAGTCACTTTTGCTCTAGTAGCGTTGACTTGTTCGATATCAACTAATCTTGGTTTTAGAAAATCAATTACAGAACCCTGCATTTGTGTCCTCTCTTAGCAGTTAACTTTACTTAGAGTAAAGCTCGATGATTAACTGTTCGTTAATCTCAGCAGATAAATCTGAACGTTCAGGTTGACGTTTAAATTCGCCTTCCATCTTCGTTGTATCAACTTCAACCCAACCAAGGGCTTCACGTTGACCAGCGATTTCTAGTGCAGCGCTAATACGTGATTGCTTTTTAGCTTTCTCACGGATTGCGATAACATCGCTAGGTTTAACGTTGAAAGAAGGTATATTTACAACTTTACCATTTACTAGGATAGCTTTATGGCTAACTAGTTGACGTGCTTCAGCGCGAGTAGCACCAAAACCCATACGGTAAACAACATTGTCTAAACGTCCTTCAAGAAGTTGAAGAAGGTTTTCACCAGTGTTGCCTTGTAGACGTGCAGCTTCTTTGTAGTAGTTACGGAATTGCTTTTCAAGAACACCGTACATACGACGAACTTTTTGCTTTTCACGTAGTTGTAAACCGTAGTCTGAAAGACGTGGTTTACGCGCACCATGTACACCCGGTGCGTTATCAATTTTACACTTAGATTCAATCGCTCGAACGCCTGATTTTAAGAATAAATCAGTGCCTTCACGACGGCTAAGCTTAAGCTTAGGACCTAAATATCTTGCCATTGTTCTTTCTCCAATTGCCTTAGAAAGTTGCGATTAAACGCGACGTTTCTTCGGTGGACGACAACCATTATGTGGGATCGGCGTAACGTCAGTAATATTAGTTACACGGAAACCCGCCGCGTTTAGTGCGCGAATCGAAGATTCACGACCAGGTCCTGGTCCATTTACAAAAACTTCTACGTTTTTAAGACCATACTCTTTTGCTGCTTCAGCAGCACGTTCAGCAGCAACCTGCGCAGCGAACGGAGTAGATTTACGAGAACCACGGAAACCAGAACCACCTGCAGTAGCCCATGAAAGAGCATTACCTTGACGGTCTGTAATAGTTACGATTGTGTTGTTGAAAGAAGCATGGATATGAGCCATACCATCAGCAACTTGCTTTTTAACGCGCTTGCGAGCACGAGTTGGAGTCTTAGCCATTATCTCTTACCCTATTTCTTAATTGCTTTACGCGGACCTTTACGAGTACGAGCATTCGTTTTAGAACGCTGTCCACGTACAGGCAAGCTGCGACGGTGACGAAGTCCACGGTAACAACCAAGGTCCATTAGACGCTTGATGCTCATAGAAACTTCACGACGTAAATCACCTTCAACGGTGAATGTAGCTACTTCTGTACGAAGAGCTTCAATTTGTGTTTCATCCAGATCATTTAGCTTAACAGTTTCAGCAATACCCGCTGCAGCACAAATTTTTTGTGAGCGAGTTTTACCAATACCGAAAATTGCAGTCAATGCAATTACAGCATGTTTATGATCAGGAACGTTAATGCCAGCGATACGGGCCACTATGCACTCCTTAATAGTTAACGATTCATTTGTGAAAAGCCCGGTAGGATACTCGACAAATGATAATTTAGCAAACAAAACAGAGCTTAGACTGAATTAACTGCCTAAGCTCATTATATATCCAAAATCTGGATTAGCCTTGGCGTTGTTTATGCTTTGGCTCTACACAGATAACACGCACAACACCGTTGCGCTTGATAACTTTGCAGTTACGACAGATTTTTTTAACGGATGCACGAACTTTCATTGCAACACTCCGTGATTATAACTATCAGGCTCGGTTATTTACCGTAGTCCTTTAAGTTAGCTTTTTTCAAGACAGAATCATATTGATTTGACATCAAATGAGTCTGGACCTGTGCCATAAAGTCCATGATTACGACAACAATGATTAATAACGACGTACCACCGAAGTAGAACTGTGTATTCATTGCGACCATCATAAACTCGGGAATCAAACAGATAAAGGTAATATATAACGCACCAGCTAATGTTAGACGCGTCATCACTTTATCAATGTAACGTGATGTTTGTTCTCCTGGACGAATACCTGGAATAAAGGCACCGCTTTTCTTCAAATTATCAGCTGTTTCACGTGGGTTAAACGTAAGCGCTGTATAAAAGAAGCAAAAGAAGATAATAGCGGCAGCATATAACATCATATGCAACGGTTGCCCTGGTTGTAACGCCAAAGAAACATCCGATAACCAACCTAAACCTTCAGTCTGACCAAACCACTGCGCGATTGTACCAGGAAATAAGATAACACTCGAGGCAAAAATTGCAGGAATTACACCAGCCATATTTAGTTTCAATGGCAAGTGAGTGCTTTGAGCTGCAAATACTTTACGTCCTTGTTGACGTTTAGCGTAGTTAACGACGATACGACGTTGACCACGTTCAACAAAAACAACGAAAGCGGTTGTCGCAAAAACGATAACCAATAAAGCTAACAACACTAAAAGATGAATTTCACCTTGTCGTGCTTGCTCAGCAGTTTGCCCGATTGCCGATGGCAACCCAGCAATAATACCAACAAAGATAATGATAGAAATACCATTACCGATACCACGTTCAGTTATTTGCTCACCTAACCACATTAGGAACATCGTTCCTGTAACTAGACTAACAACTGCCGTTGTATAAAAACTCAAACCTGCATTTTCAACAAGTCCGGGCATCATAGAAGGCAAACCGGTCGCAATACCAATTGCTTGGAATGTACCTAGTACCAAAGTACCATAACGCGTGTACTGATTTATCTTACGGCGTCCTGATTCACCTTCTTTCTTTAGCTCAGCTAAAGGAGGATGAACAACAGTCAGCAATTGGATAATAATAGAGGCCGAAATATACGGCATAATACCCAATGCGAAGATAGATGCACGCGAAAGTGCACCACCAGAGAACATGTTAAACATCTCTATGATGGTACCCTTTTGCTGTTGGAAAAGATCAGCTAGGACAGCGGCGTCAATACCAGGAATTGGAACAAATGAACCTGCACGGAATACTAAAATTGCACCTAAAACAAACCATAGTCGTGTTTTAAGCTCACTTAAGTTACTACCCTGTACAGATTTAGGGCCTGATCCTGGTTTCTTAGCCATTACCTATTATTCCTCGATTTTTCCGCCCGCAGCTTCAATTGCAGCACGCGCACCCTTCGTTACACGAAGACCTTGTACTGTAACTGGGCGAGAGATCTCACCAGATAGAACTACTTTTGCAAATTTAACAGTATTTACAAGTAGACCTGCCTGTTTCAACGTATCAATAGTTACTACTTCACCTTCTACTTTAGCGATTTCGTTCAAACGAACTTCTGCGCTAACAAGAGATTTACGTGAAGTAAAACCAAATTTTGGTAAACGTTGTTTTAAAGGCATTTGACCGCCTTCAAAACCTGGACGTACTGTACCACCTGAACGAGACTTTTGACCTTTGTGACCGCGGCCACCAGTTTTTCCAAGCCCAGAACCGATACCACGGCCCACACGTTTAGCAACTGGTTTTGAACCAGCTGCTGGAGATAGAGTATTTAATTTCATAATTACCCCTCAACCTTAACCATATAGTAAACTTTATTAACCATACCACGTACTGCTGGAGTATCTTCCAACTCAACAGTATGACCGATACGACGTAGGCCTAGACCTGTTAACGTTGCACGGTGTTTTGGTAAACGGCCAATTGCACTTTTGGTTTGAGTTACTTTAATAGTAGCCATGCTGAATTACCCCAGAAGTTCTTCAACGTTTAAGCCACGCTTAGCAGCAATCTGTTCTGGAGAATTCATATTCTCTAGAGCGTCAAGCGTTGCGCGAACAACATTGATTGGGTTAGTTGAGCCGTAAGCTTTTGATAGTACATTCTGTACACCAACAACTTCTAATACGGCACGCATTGCACCACCTGCAATAATACCAGTACCTTCAGATGCTGGTTGCATGTATACCTTAGAACCAGAATGACGGCCCTTGATAGGATGCTGCAGAGTGTTACCTTTCAATTGAATTTCGGTGATATTACGACGTGCTTTTTCCATAGCTTTTTGAATAGCTGCAGGAACTTCACGTGCTTTACCGTAACCAAAACCAACACGACCATTTCCGTCACCAACAACTGTTAGTGCGGTGAAGCTAAAGATGCGACCACCTTTAACTACTTTTGAAACACGGTTAACTGCGATTAGCTTTTCGTTCAGATCACCGGCTTGAGTTTGTTCTTTTGACATCATCAGTACCCTTAGAACTGTAGACCAGCTTCACGAGCTGCTTCAGCTAGTGCTGCTACTCGACCGTGGTATTGGAAACCGCTACGGTCAAAAGAAATTTTAGTAATTCCTTTCTCTACCGCACGTTCTGCAACTAATTTACCAATTAGTTGAGCTGCTTCTTTATTACCACCGTTGCTAACTTGTGCACGCACTTCTTTCTCGAGAGTAGAAGCGCTTGCTACGACTTGTGCGTCTGCTGTAATTACCTGCGCGTAAGTATGGCGAGGTGTACGGTTTATCACAAGACGAGTGGCACCAAGATCTTGTAATTTCTTACGTGTGCGAGTCGCACGACGAAGACGAGATGCTTTCTTATCCATAGTCTTACCTTACTTTTTCTTCGCTTCTTTACGACGCACATTTTCATCAGCGTAACGAACACCTTTACCTTTGTAAGGCTCTGGTGGACGGAATGCACGAATCTCTGCAGCTACTTGACCAATTTGTTGCTTATCAGCACCTTCAAGCACAATTTCTGTTTGGCTAGGAGCCGTCGCAGTAACTGTAGCTGGTAAAGTGTAAACAACAGGATGAGAAAAACCTAAAGTTAGGTTAATTTCTTGGCCTTTAACTTGTGCACGGTAACCAACACCTTGAAGAAGAAGAGTCTTCTTAAAGCCTTCAGCTACACCAACAACCATATTGTTAACATTTGCACGTGCAGTACCTGCTTGTGCCCAAGCGCCAGCAACACCTTCAACAGGTGCAAAGCTTAAAACGCCTTCTTCTAATGTAACAACAACAGCATCATTAAGAGTACGAACTAATTCGCCTTTACCACCTTTTACAGTGATCTCTTGACCGTTTACTTTAACTTCTACGCCAGCAGGAACAGTAATCGGTGCCTTAGCTATACGAGACATAGATTACTCCTTAAGATACGTAACAGATGATCTCACCGCCGATGCTTGCTTTACGCGCAGCTCGGTCAGTCATTACACCTTGAGAAGTTGAAACAATCGCGATACCTAAACCAGCCATAACCTTAGGAAGATCGTTCGCACCTTTGTAGATACGTAGACCTGGACGGCTAACTCGTTTTAAAGTATCGATAACTTTTTTGCCTTCGAAGTACTTTAAAGTAACTTCTAATTCAGGCTTTGTGTCACCAGCAACAGCGAAGTCAGTAATATAACCTTCAGCTTTAAGCACAGCTGCAATTGCAACTTTTTGCTTAGAAGAAGGCATCTTTACAGATACTTTGCTTGCTGCCTGACCGTTACGAATACGCGTAAGCATATCCGAAATAGGATCTTGCATGCTCATAACTATTTACTCCGTGATTAATTTGATTACCAGCTGGCTTTCTTAAGGCCAGGGATTTCTCCGCGCATCATATGTTCACGAACCTTAATACGGCTCATGCCAAATTTACGAAGATAACCATGTGGACGACCAGTCACGTTACAACGGTTACGTTGACGTGCTGAGCTTGAATCACGAGGTAGCGTTTGAAGCTTTAACACTGCATTCCAACGATCTTCGTCAGTTGCATTAACATCGTTAATAATTGTTTTTAAAGCAGCGCGTTTTTCAGCGTACTTTGCAACAAGCTTCGCACGTTTTTCTTCACGCGCTTTCATTGATTGTTTAGCCATAACCTACACCTTACTTACGGAATGGGAAGTTAAAGGCAGTCAGCAATGCACGCCCTTCTTCGTCAGTCTTAGCTGAAGTAGTAATTGTGATATCTAAACCACGTACTTTATCAACTTTATCGTAATCGATTTCAGGGAAAATGATTTGCTCACGTACACCCATAGAGTAGTTACCACGGCCATCGAAAGATTTCGAATTTAAGCCACGGAAGTCACGTACACGAGGGATAGCGATTGTTACCAAACGCTCAAAGAAATCCCACATACGTTCACCACGTAGTGTTACTTTACAACCAATCGGGTAGCCTTCACGAATTTTGAAGCCTGCCACAGAGCGGCGTGCTTTAGTGATCATTGGCTTTTGACCTGAGATTGCTGCCATATCTGACGCTGCATTCTCAAGGACTTTTTTATCAGCCAGTGCTTCACCAACACCCATATTAAGGGTGATTTTCTCTATTCGAGGGACTTGCATGACAGACGTATAGTCGAATTGCTTTTGCAAATCAGACACTACGTTGTCTTTATAGAAATCATGCAGTTTCGCCATCGTAAACTCCAGTTACTTCACAAGTTCATTATTAGATTTGAAGAAACGCACTTTTTTGCCGTCTTCAAGTCTAAATCCAACACGATCTGCTTTGCCCGTTTCCGAGTTGTAGATCGCAACATTTGATACTTCAATTGGTGCATTCTGTTCGATGATACCACCTTCCACACCCGCTTGAGGGTTTGGTTTTTGGTGTTTCTTCTGAACATTTACACCTTCAATAATTATTTTACCGTTAGATAGAACTTGAGAAACTTTCCCAGTTTTACCTTTATCTTTACCAGTAATAACAATTACTTCATCGTCACGTTTAATTTTTGCTGCCATTTTCGGTTCCTTACAGTACTTCTGGCGCCAGTGAAACAATCTTCATAAAATTGTCATTACGAAGTTCACGGGTTACAGGGCCAAAGATACGTGTACCGATAGGCTGATTTTGACCATTCAAGATAACCGCAGCGTTGCGATCAAAACGAATGACAGAACCATCGGGACGACGTACACCTTTTCTGGTACGCACAACCACAGCTGAATGAACATCACCTTTCTTCACTTTACCGCGAGGAATAGCTTCTTTTACAGAAACTTTGATAATGTCACCGATTGCTGCATAACGGCGATGCGAGCCACCAAGGACCTTAATACACATTACGCGTCGAGCGCCAGAATTATCGGCGACATCCAGCACACTTTGCATTTGGATCATTACAGTGCTCCGCTATATTACAATTGATTACTCACTAAGAGTTGTTTACCCTTTTTTCAGGGAGCAGCATCATACCACCAACATTCTTAGAAAGATAGTCTAAAAAAACGGCATCTAAAAATAGACGCCGCTTATACATATATAACTAAAGTAATTTAATAAAAATTAGATTACGCTTTAGTTACGATTTCTACCAATGTCCAAGACTTAGTCTTAGAAAGAGGACGACATTCTTTAATAGAAACTACGTCACCTTCAGTACATTGATTAGTTTCATCATGTGCATGTAGCTTAGTCGTACGCTTCATGAACTTACCGTATAACGGATGTTTCACTTTACGTTCGATAGCAACAGTAATGGATTTATCCATTTTAGCACTGATAACTTTACCTTGAAGAGTACGGATTTTAGATTCGCTCATTACGCACCTACCTTCTGATTTAATACTGTCTTAACACGTGCAATGTCACGACGCACTTCTTTTACCAAATGCGGCTGTGCTAACTGATTTGTGTTTAACTGCATACGTAATTCAAATTGCTTACGTAATAAGTCAAGAAGTTCAGCATTAAGCTCTTCAACGCTTTTTTCTTTAAGTTCGTTAGCTTTCATTACATCACCTTACGAGTTACGAAAGTTGTTGCCACTGGCAATTTAGCTGCTGCAAGAGCAAATGCTTCACGAGCGATTGACTCTGGAACACCTTCCATTTCATAAAGAACTTTACCTGGTTGAGTTTGAGCAACCCAATATTCCACGTTACCTTTACCTTTACCTTGACGAACTTCTAACGGTTTGCCGGTAATCGGTTTATCAGGGAACACGCGGATCCAGATTTTACCTTGACGTTTAACATGACGAGTCATTGCACGACGTGCTGCTTCGATTTGACGAGCAGTAATTCGACCACGACCAGTTGCTTTAAGTCCAAATTCGCCAAAGCTTACTTCCGCACCTTTCGAAAGACCGCGGTTACGGCCTTTGTGCATTTTACGGAATTTCATACGTTTTGGTTGCATCATTAGCGTATACTCCTACTTACCGCGACCTTTGCGTTTTGGTTTAGATGGTTGTTCTTGTTGTAGTGGTAAACCACCTAGAACTTCACCTTTAAAGATCCAAACCTTAACACCGATGATACCGTAAACAGTCAACGCTTCTGAAGTAGAGTAATCGATATCAGCACGAAGAGTATGTAGAGGTACACGACCTTCACGATACCATTCAGCACGTGCGATTTCTGCACCACCTAAACGACCACTTACTTGAACTTTAATGCCTTGTGCGCCAAGACGCATTGCATTTTGCACCGCACGCTTCATAGCGCGACGGAACATTACACGACGCTCTAACTGAGAAGAGATTGAATCTGCTACTAGTTTTGCGTCAAGTTCAGGTTTACGAACTTCTGAAATATTAATCTGTGCTGGAACACCTGCCATTTTGGCAATTGCTGTGCGCAGTTTTTCAACGTCTTCGCCTTTTTTACCAATTACAACACCAGGACGAGCTGTGTGAATAGTCACACGTACGCTTTTCGCTGGACGTTCAATTGTTATTTTAGACAAAGAAGCGTTTTTCAGTTTCTCTGTTAGAAATTTGCGGATTTCAAAATCACTAAATAAATTATCTGCAAATTCTTTTTTGCCGGCATACCAGGTAGAGCTAAATGGCTTAGTGATACCTAGGCGAATACCGTTAGGATGAACTTTCTGTCCCATTGCTTAACCCCTGTCTGATACCACTACTGTGATGTGGCAAGAACGCTTCATAATGCGATCGGCACGGCCTTTCGCACGCGGCATGATGCGTTTCATTGTTGGACCTTCATCAATACAAATTTTACTGATTACTAGTTCATCAATGTCTGCGCCTTCATTGTGCTCAGCGTTTGCGATTGCAGAATCTACAACTTTTTTAACTAATAGCGCCGCTTTTTTCGGGCTGTAAGTTAAAAGTTCTAGTGCTTTTTCTACTGGAAGACCACGTACTTGATCTGCTACCAGACGCGCTTTCTGAGCTGAAGAACGAGCAAATAAATGTTTAGCTAAAGCTTCCATAAATACCTCTGTTACTTCGCTTTCTTATCCGCGACATGGCCACGGTAAGTACGAGTTGGTGCAAATTCACCCAGTTTTTGACCAACCATTTCGTCGGTTACAAATACTGGCACGTGTTGACGCCCGTTATGGACAGCGATGGTCAGACCAATCATATCTGGAATGATCATTGAACGGCGAGACCAAGTCTTAATTGGTTTTTTCTCTCCGCTTTCCATCGCTTTCTCTACCTTCTTCAGCAAGTGTAGGTCAATGAAAGGACCCTTCTTGAGAGAACGTGGCATGGCGATACCTCTGCTTATTTCTTATTACGACGACGAACAATGTACTGGTCAGTACTCTTGTTCTTACGAGTCTTGTAGCCTTTAGTTGGCACACCCCAAGGAGAAACAGGATGACGACCACCACTTGTTTTACCTTCACCACCACCATGTGGGTGATCTACTGGGTTCATTACAACACCACGAACGGTAGGACGAACACCACGCCAACGCGTAGCACCAGCTTTACCTAATTGGCGTAGCATATGTTCTGCATTACCAACTTCACCGATTGTTGCACGACACTCAGCAGGGATTTTACGCATTTCACCACTACGTAAACGTAGAGTAACGTAAGCACCATCACGAGCTACAATTTGGCTGTATGCACCAGCTGAACGAGCAATTTGAGCTCCTTTAGCAGGTTTCATTTCAACCGCGTGTACAGTTGTACCCACTGGGATATTACGCATAGGTAATGTATTACCTACTTTAATTGGCGCATCTTCACCAGACTGGATAGAATCACCAGCAACCAAGCCTTTAGGAGCTAGGATGTAGCGACGTTCACCATCAGCATAAAGTACAAGTGCAAGGTTTGCACTACGGTTTGGATCATATTCCAAACGCTCTACTTTTGCTGGGATACCGTCTTTATTACGTTTAAAGTCAACGATACGGTAGTGTTGTTTATGACCACCACCTACGTGACGTACCGTAATACGACCACCATTATTACGACCACCTGATTTAGATTTTGACTCTAAAAGTGGTGCGTATGGCTTGCCTTTGTACAGATCGTTATTTACCACTTTGACTACGTGGCGACGACCTGGAGACGTAGGCTTACATTTTACAATAGCCATCTATAATTCCTCTACTCAGCGCCAGCGAAATCGATGTCTGCACCTTCAACCAGAGTAACGTATGCTTTTTTCCAGTCGCTACGGCGACCCATACGTTGACCTGTACGTTTGGTTTTACCCTTAACGTTTAGTGTGCGAACACCAGTAACTTCAACTTCAAACAGTTTTTCAACTGCCGCTTTGATTTCTGCCTTAGTCGCAGTACCTGCAACTTTGAATACCACTGTGTTGTGGTTTTCAGCAGTTAAAGTTCCTTTCTCAGAGATATGCGGAGCTAGGATAACTTGCAGTAAACGTGCTTCACTGATCATGCTAAACTCTCCTCAATCTTTTTCACTGCGTTAGCAGTTACTAAAACTTTATCAAATGCGATTAGGCTTACAGGATCAATACCTTGAACATCACGAACATCTACTTTATATAGATTACGTGCTGCTAAGAATAGATTTTCATCTAATTCTTCGGTGATGATTAATACATCTTTAAGATCCATGTCTTTTAACTTCGCTTTAAGCTCTTTAGTTTTAGGAGCTTCAACACTGAAGTTTTCTACAACGATTAGACGATCCTGACGAACAAGTTCAGACAGGATGCTTTTCACTGCGCCACGATACATTTTTTTGTTAACTTTTTGGCTGTGGTCCTGAGGACGTGCAGCAAAAGTTACACCACCGCCAACCCAAATAGGGCTACGGATTGTACCTGAACGAGCGCGACCAGTACCTTTTTGACGCCATGGTTTTTTACCACCACCACGTACATCGCTACGAGTCTTCTGAGCACGAGTACCTTGACGAGCACCAGCTGCATATGCAACGACTACCTGATGTACTAGGGCTTCATTGAATTCACGTCCAAAGGTAGCGTCAGAAACTTCAAGAGCACTTTGTGCATCTTTCAATACCAATTCCATACTAGATCCTTGGTTATGCTTTAACAGCAGGTTTAATGAACACATCACCGTTTTTCGCACCAGGTACTGCACCTTTAATGAGCAGTAAGTTGCGTTCAACGTCTATGCGAACAACTTCAAGGTTTTGAGTCGTTACACGCTCAGCACCCATGTGACCAGACATTTTTTTGCCTTTGAAGACACGTCCCGGAGTTTGACACATACCAATCGAACCATTAGAACGATGTGATAGTGAGTTACCGTGAGTTGCGTCTTGCATAGAAAAGTTCCAACGTTTAATACCACCTTGGAAACCTTTACCTTTAGACTGACCTGTTACATCTACTTTATTCTTTTCGTTGAATAGCTCAACGCTTAGCTCAGCACCGACTTTGATATCTGTACCTTCGTTTTCTGCAAGAGTAAACTCCCATAGACCACGACCAGCTTCAACACCCGCTTTCGCAAAGTGTCCTGCTTCCGGTTTGTTTACACGGCTAGCTTTTTTAGTGCCAGCTGTTACTTGAATAGCATTGTAGCCATCAGTATCAAGAGATTTAACTTGAGTAACACGGTTCGGTGTACATTCTAGAACTGTTACTGGGATAGAAACACCATCTTCAGTGAAGATGCGAGTCATGCCAACTTTACGACCTACTAGACCGATTGTCATTGTTTTAACTCCTTTCTAACCCAAGCTGATTTGAACATCAACGCCAGCAGCTAAATCTAGCTTCATTAGTGCGTCAACAGTCTTTTCAGTTGGTTCTACGATATCAATCAAGCGCTTGTGAGTGCGAATCTCATATTGGTCACGTGCATCTTTGTTTACATGCGGTGATACCAAAATGGTGAAACGCTCTTTACGAGTTGGTAGTGGGATAGGACCACGTACCTGAGCACCTGTGCGCTTTGCAGTTTCAACGATCTCCGCCGTTGATTGATCGATCAGTTTATGATCAAAAGCTTTAAGGCGGATACGGATTCTTTGGTTCTGCATGGACCAAAACTCCAATAGTTAAAAATACAACATACAAATAAACACCTGACAACCCATCAAAGATAGATCTCAAGTGCTTATTCAAACTAGTAGCTCCCCAATCGGGAGTCATTTTAATAACCTAATAACATGGTTATGGGCTTTACGCCGCTTACCATATCGGTAAGAGACGCACATAATACAGTAATCGTATATTACTGCAAGTATTTATTAGTGTATTGTTGGAAAAATAATCATAAGGATCACCTAACGATCAGGATCGGCTATTTCCTTTTCAAATTCACTGTATACTGATTTAATAAATCATTATTTAAGATAGGATTTTCGTGCCCACTATTCTTCCTTTTGTTGAGCAAATCCAACAACAAGCAATATATCAAAATCATCGTCGCATCATTCGTTTATGTGGCGATATTGATTGGTGCTATCAGCAAGCAACGATAATTATTAAGGCACTTGACCTTCCCTATTTCTGGTGTGGCTCAAGTCCTGTCGAAATCAATGCAGTTAGCTACAAACAAATCCTCGGACAAGAAACCTCCCTGTTATTCATTAATGCCCTCTCTAATTTTGATGCTAACTTATTCGCAGCGAGTGAAGGTACACTGCGTGGTGGCGGTTTATTAATATTAATGTCGCCGGTATCCATTCCATTAGATGATGTTTATTACCAATATATAGTTAATCAATTAGATTTAATGAAAGTTGCAGTAATCCAACAGGATCACCCTCTACCGTTATCAACGATAATCAGTTCATCATCAACTCCATCTTCTACTGAACTCAACATCAACGAACAACAAACAGCTATCAAGGCAATCATCAAAACTATCAAAGGACATCGACGTCGGCCTTTAGTTTTAACAGCCAAAAGAGGACGAGGAAAATCCGCAGCCTTAGGAATTGCTAGTGCAGAGTTAATTAAATCAGGCGTCACTACAATTTTAGCCTGCGCCCCAAATAAAACGGCAACTCAAACCTTGTTCAAACACGCTAGTCTATTATTAACAGGCAATACTACGGATCAGTTTTCAATTACCTACAACAATAGTTGTATTCAATTTATTGCCCCCGATGTGTTGTTAGCTGACTTACCAAAATGCGATTTACTCATTATTGATGAAGCTGCTGCTTTGCCCGTGCCAATGCTGGAAACATTGGCTCATCATTATTCTCGATTAGTGTTCGCCACTACAACACATGGTTATGAAGGATCTGGTCGTGGTTTTGCACTCCGTTTTCAACAACATTTAAAAATGATCTGCCCACAGTATCGACAATATCATTTACATCAACCGATACGGTGGGCTGATAATGATCCTGTTGAGGCTTTCACTTTAAATACTTTATGTTTAACCGAATCTCCCTTCGATTCACCAGATTACCAGGCTGATTTAGACATTCAATTTGAACAGATAAACGTACAACAATTACTGACATCACCCACCCTGCTTAAGGAGATATTTTCATTATTAGTACTTGCTCATTACCAAACCAAACCATCAGATCTCACTTCACTTTTGAATGACAAGTCTCTAACTATCTTCGCACTTACACAAAATAAGCGTGTATTAGGTGTAGCGCTTATTACTAAAGAAGGTGGATTTACCTCCGATATCAGTGAACAAGTATGGAAAGGGAATCGTCGCCTCCAAGGAAATTTAGTCGCTCAATCACTCGCTTTTCACTGCGCCCAAAAGGAAGCGGCAACGTTTCTTTATGCGCGAATCCAACGAATTGCAATCCATCCGACATTACAACACCAAGGGTTAGGTAAAAAATTTATTAAGCAAATAAATAAATGGGCAAGTACTAAACAGTATGATCATTTATGTGTGAGCTTTGGCGCAACACCAACACTTTATACTTTCTGGCAAGATTTAGGATTTACAACATTACGCATTGGCCTATCAAAAGATAAAAGCAGTGGTACACACTCTGTCATCATGAACTTTCCAATTTCTGAATCAGCAAAGAATCTGCACAGTAAAATTCAACAACAGTTTCACCACCAATTAGAAATGCAATTATGCCGTCATTTGTACGATATTGATTCTGAACTCGTTTTGAAATTGTTATCTGAATTAAACAGACTCCCCATCAACCCCGATACATTTGTTAGTTATATTGATGGTAATCTCCCCTATGAATTCGCCGAATCTTATTTAATAAAATTATTAATGAACAGTGAATTAAAAATCTTAAGAAAAATAGAACAAAGCCTTACAATACAAAAAGTTTTACAGAATAATAGCTGGGCTGAAGTATGTAAGAAAAACCAGCTTACCGGCAAAAAACAAGCTAAAGCATTATTAAAGAGCGCCATTAAACAATTAATAAAAGAAGATAATCATGCGTCTAGATAAATATATCTGCCAGGCAACAAGCTTAACTCGTAGCCAAGCTAAAAAGGTTATTAGCCAAGGTAGAGTGACTAATGGAACAAACACCATTCGAAATACGACTTATAAAGTAACAACAAATGAAACTATCTTTCTTAATGATAAAGCGCTATCGATTCGTGGTCCTCGCTATATTATGCTTAATAAACCACAGGGCTATATTTGCTCAACCGTCGATGAACAATTACCGAGTGTGTTAAATCTGCTTGACGTTGAAAAACGCAAACAACTTTTTATTGCCGGACGTCTTGATGCAGACACAACCGGATTAACTTTGATTACCGATGATGGACAATGGTCGCATCAAATCACAAGCCCACGAAAAAAATGTGCTAAACGTTATCGCGTTATTTTGGCTGATGAATTAACAGAAGATGCATCGATACAATTCCAACAGGGCATTCAACTTAAAAGTGAAAATCAGCCCTGCCTGCCCGCTTCGCTTATAAACATATCAAACACTGAAGTCTTATTAACGATTAGTGAGGGTAAATACCATCAAGTAAAACGTATGTTTGCAGCACTTGGAAATCATGTAACAGCGCTTCATCGAGAAAAAATTGGTGAAATTGAATTAGATCCAACGCTTCAATTGGGAGAATGGCGCTACTTAACTGATATCGAGGTACAAAGCATTGCCTAGAACATTTAATGAACAGTGTTATGAATTGTTAATGCAGATCCCCAAGGGTAAAGTTGTCACCTATGGCGATATTGCTCATGCACTCGGTACAAAAGCTTATCAAGCAGTTGGCAATGCAATGGGGGCAAATCCAAACCCCATTATCGTTCCCTGCCACCGCGTTGTAAAAGGTAACGGAGAAGTGGGCAATTATGCGTTAGGTCTCGATAAAAAAATTGAACTTTTACATAATGAAGGGGTAATAATCCAAGAAAATAAAGTAATGGATTTTAAAACCGTCCGTTTTAAATTCCTCCTTCGTTAGTTGATGGTTATATTTAAAATCTGTTTTCTTAATAACAAGCCACACCAAATCGAATATAGAAGAAATGTGTGGCTCGGCAATCCAAAATAAAAACAGATTCTAAACATAAAGATGAATATTTAACCGGTGTCGATTAATTAGCCAACCGAAGTGAAATTTCTCCACCAATATAATCTTCAATTTCCCCATCGACGTCTAATAACAATGCCCCTTTCTCGTCGATTCCACGACAAATACCTGATTTCACATTATCTGCAATTAATAAATTAACCTGTTTATTAATAAAGCAATCTAATTCAAACCAACGTGATAGATAGGGTTTTAATCCTGTTTTTTCATATTGCGCTAATAGACTGTATAACTCCTTCATTAACGTTGCACTTAATAAATTACGGTTAACAGGATCACTGCTTATTTGGTTTAGATCTATCCAAGGCTGATCAATCAACTTCGCCTGTTCTGGAGGCATTCGCACATTAAGCCCAATGCCAATAATACAATGGCAAGCCTCAGTGGCTTCCGCATTCAATTCAATCAAGATACCGGCTAATTTTTTACCTTGGTAATAAATATCATTTGGCCATTTTAACTCTGCGCCCTGAATACCTATTTTCTCTAATGAATTCACAACCGCAATACCCACCAGCAAACTTAGACCCGACACCTTATCAATACCAGAATCAAACCGCCAATAGAGTGAAAAATAAAGATGAGAAGCAAAGGGGGAAATCCAAGTACGTCCACGACGCCCTCTTCCCGATAATTGACATTCACTAATACAGCTTTGACCATTTTCAATCTTATCAATACGCTCTAATAACCATTGATTAGTCGAGTCAACAATTTGTTCCACATGAACGTTATCTTTACCACTTAATTGCTTAATTTTCTCTGCATCAAGTAAATCAAGTGGAATAGCGCTGCAGTATCCTTTTCCAGTTACCTTGTAAATATCTAACCCAATCCCCTGTAATCCTTTAATATAGTTATTTACAGAAGTGCGAGAAACCCCTAATAACTCCCCCACTTTTTCGCCGGAATGAAACTCTCCATCTGAGAGCAACTGTAAAAGTTGATTACCTTTTTCATTTAGCTCTGACATATTTAATCACCTGTTGTAAATTCGTTTCACCCTCACGACCAATAAAACGTACTTCGTGCTCTAAACTAACATTAAACATTGCTTTAACTTTTGTTCGTACTAAATCCGCGAGTAAAATCACATCTGTAGATGTTGCATTATTCTGATTAATCAATACTAAGGCTTGATTCTTATGTACTGCAGCTCCTCCAACTGTTTTTCCTTTTAGACCTGCTTGATCAATTAACCATCCTGCAGCTAACTTGATACTTTTATCATTTTGAGGATAGTTTGGCATATTAGGATATAAACGGAGCAATGCATCTGCTTGCTGTTGACTAACAACTGGATTTTTAAAAAAACTACCAACATTACCTAATTTTTCAGGATCAGGTAACTTTTCATTACGAATTTGACAGACTGAGTCATAAATTTGCTTTGCACTTACTTGTTCTTGATTCTCAATATTTTGCAATGAGCCATAACGACTATGGGGCTGCCATTGTTTCGATAACGTAAGGGTAACCTTAGTAATCAATGCGTTGCTCATTCCCGTGTGTTTAAAAATACTATCACGGTAAGCAAATAAACATTCAGCGGCGCTCAAAACAACTAATTCACCGGTTAATAAATCAACATATTCAACGGACTCACAGAAATCTTTAAACTCTGTGCCATAAGCACCAATATTTTGTACCGGAGCAGACCCAACAACACCAGGAATCAATGCGAGGTTTTCTAGCCCATCAATCCCCTTGGCAATACAATCTGTTACCAATTGATGCCAATCTTCACCCGCTGCAACCTGTAATATATAATGCTCATCAGAAGTTGATATATCCACCCCTAACAACTCGACTTTAATCACTAGCCCGGAAAAGTCTTCACAAAATAATGTATTGCTCCCTGCCCCTAAAATAAGTACCGGTTTATTTTCTGAATGGTACTTTGTGACCAAATCCAATAGCTCAGGCAATTGTGCCATATCATTAAAGTGAAATAACGTTTGAGCTTTTGCTTCAATTGAAAAAGTGTTAAATGGCTTGAGTGAGCAATTGGTTTCAATCATCGTAGGATCCTGTAAAATTTGAATAATTAGTTTACCTGATTCAGATAGAAATACTCAAACAAAAGGAGATGTTTTGTCATCGCAGAACAATTCATTTATCGAATTACAACCGATTCAATTTCCGCTCGTTAATCGTTTTTATAAACGTATTTACAAAAAAGGAATCGCACATAAAAAGGAACGCGTTTTCGTTGTAAAAGAAAATGACATTATCTGCGCAGGGAAATTAAAACAACTCGATGGGCATTTACTTTTAACTGGTATTGCCTGCGATCCCGCTTATCGCAAGCAAGGGCATGCATCTCAACTAATTAAAAGCATTCAATCTTTGCACCAACAGCCACTTTATTGCTTTCCTTACATTCACTTACACAATTTCTATAGCAAACTTGGATTTACCCAAGCCTCTCCAGACACGCTACCAGAAGTTATTCATCAAAGATTCACTGCATATAGTAAAAATAGAGCACTATTGCTAATGGTTTATCATGGCTAACGCAATCCGAACAAGAACCACTTGACGCATTTCTTAAAAGCAGTAACTATTAATTGATGGTTAAATCAACGCTATTCTAACGCTCTGCTTTATCCCTTTTAATCAGTATTATCGACTATTAACGAATAATAATTTAAATACACCTGAATTTAGATAATATTTTGTGCCTCCGACGCTATAAAAAACAAACAAATGAATATCTAGACGATATAATGTAAGCAATTACAGAATGAGGAACCTTTCATGTCTAATCAAGTCATTATTTTTGATACAACCTTACGCGATGGTGAACAAGCATTAAGCGCAAGTTTAACCGTAAAAGAAAAACTAAAAATTGCCTTTGCACTAGAACGTTTAGGCGTTGATATTATGGAAGTTGGTTTTCCAATCTCTTCTCCAGGTGATTTTGAATCCGTTCAAACCATCGCTAAAGAAATCAAAAATAGCCGCGTATGTGCGTTGTCTCGTGCACTACCAAAAGATATTGACGCTGCAGCACAAGCGTTGAAAGTTGCTGATGCTTTCCGTATTCACACGTTTATATCCACATCGACAATCCATGTTGAAAATAAATTAAAACGTGGCTTTGAAGATGTCTTAGAAATGGGTGTGAATGCCGTAAAATATGCGCGTCAATTTACCGATGATGTTGAATTTTCCTGCGAAGATGCCGGTCGTACTCCCATTGATAACTTATGTCGTATGGTCGAAGAAGCCATTAAAGCCGGCGCGACTACAGTCAATATTCCCGATACCGTTGGTTATACTATTCCGAGTGAATTTGGTGGCATAATCCAAACACTATTTAATCGCGTCCCCAATATCGATAAAGCCGTTATCGCTGTTCATTGCCACGATGATCTCGGAATGTCCGTTGCAAACTCGATTACCGCCGTTGAAAATGGCGCGCGTCAAATTGAATGTACAATGAATGGGATTGGCGAACGCGCAGGTAACTGTTCGTTAGAAGAAGTTGCAATGATTTTAGCAACACGCCAAAAGAAAATGGGATTTACCACGAACATTAACCCCGTTGAAATTTCTCGTACAAGCCAATTAGTTAGCCAAATTTGTAATATGCCAATTCAATCAAATAAAGCAATTGTTGGGGCGAATGCATTTTCGCATTCATCGGGTATCCATCAAGATGGCGTATTAAAATCACAAAATACCTATGAAATCATTACACCTGAAAGTGTTGGTATCTCTACGAATAAACTTAATCTAACTTCTCGCTCTGGCCGCCATGTAATTCAACATCGTATGCAAGAACTGGGTTATCTTGATAGTGATTACGATTTAGATGCTTTATACGAGAGCTTTTTAGAACTGGCTGACCGTAAAGGCCAAGTATTTGATTATGACCTAGAAGCGTTAATGTTCTTCAACCAGGTTGCTGGTGAACCAGAATACTATAAGTTAGAAAATATCGACGTGTTATCTGGTTCAGGTAAAATTGCGACGGCAACCGTTACCATGACTATCGGCGATAATAATAAAATCACCGAAGCCGCAACGGGAAATGGGCCAATCGATGCAGCCTACCAATGTCTATTGCGTATCTCGGGATTAGATATCAATATGGATACCTATAAAATCAGCGCAAAAGGTGAAGGTAAAGATGCATTAGGCCAAGTTGATATCGTCGCAACCTATAAAGATCAACGCTTCCATGGATTAGGATTATCGACTGATATTATCGAATCATCAGCACGTGCAATGGTCCACGTTATGAATCATATCCATCTTGCAAAAGCCGTTGCAGACCAGAAAAAACAACGTCACCATTCAGAGCCTTAAAAATAATTAATTAGCGTAACCTTAACGAATAATCTTTAACTGAAGGTTATTCGTTTATTTGAGAGTCATTTATGAAAATTATTGTTATCCCCGTTACACCTTTTGAACAAAACTGTAGCTTAGTCATTTGTGAAGAAACTAAAACGGCAGCGGTTGTTGATCCCGGAGGTGATATCAAACATATCCTCAATGTTATTAAAAAACACGATGTGAATGTCGATAAAATTATTCTAACTCATGGGCACTTAGACCATGTAGGCGGAACACAAGCACTTGTTAGAGCGCTTAATAATGTCCCCATTATTGGCCCTGAAAAAGAAGATAAATTTTGGCTTGATCAATTAGAAGCACAAAGTCAGAGTTTTGGCTTTCCGATGACCATTAGCTTTCTACCCAACGAATGGTTAGAAGAAAACGATATTGTTGAAGTTGGTAATATTAAATTGAAAGTCATCCATATTCCTGGTCATACACCAGGACATGTTGCATTACTTGATGAACAAAGCCACCAGATTATTGTTGGCGATATTTTGTTTAATGGTGGTATTGGTCGTTTTGATTTTCCTCGCGGTAATCAACAGCAATTAATTACTGGCATCAAAGAAAAACTGCTTACACTGCCACCAGAAACCGTTGTCTTTCCAGGCCATGGACCGACAACAACAATTGGGAAAGAAAAAGCAAGTAACCCTTTTTTAGGTGGGCAAAGTATGTGGGATCTTTAAAACAACTTACCAACTCCCTCCAAGCATAAACATAAAGGGCGATATGCCCTTTTTCATGATATTAACAACAACCCCATAAAAATCATCCCACATACCTAAATCAGAATTTAAGCAATGCAATCATTTTTTTGTTACCCGACCGTAATGCGAAATCGTAAGCCGTTTTACCTTTTTTTGTTTTTGCACGTTTATTAGCACCATGTTCTAGCAATAGCGAAGCTAGTCCATAACAATGAGTACCGACAACTAAATGCAAAGGCGTCGCGCCCGAGGCTTTAATTGCATAGTTGACATCCGCCCCCTTCCCAATCAGTTTTTTAGCTTTATTGACATCACATAAATCCGGCGCTAAAAAAAGAGGCGTTAATCCAAAATAATTCGCTTCATTCGGATCCGCATAATTGACGATTAAATTAAAAAATCGTGGATCAGAAAAATACATCGATAGCGACAGATAGCCGAGTTCCATTCCTCTAAAATGCCCCTTTGTGAAATAAAGTCGTTGTTTATTTTCAATCTGATTATACGCATTAGCAAAAGCCTGATAGTCCTCTGTGTAGATCGCATTCATTATTTCATTAGTTTTATCTCTATTTTCTGCCCAAGCGCCACTTGTCATAAGTAGAAATAAAACCATTTTTAACCAATTCACAATCAACTTCCCCTATTGACACGTATTAGTAACGTCCTTGGTCACTTCTGAATAATACCGTTATTCGTCTATTTTGATTCTTAGCTTAATCGCACAAAAAATTAGCACTAAAAATAGAATAATACCCTAATATATAGATTGATAATTACTTTACCTATTTTACTTTATATAGTTGTAAAGGCGTTAATTTTCGCGATAAACTATTTGCATGACATAAATTGTCGTATATTACTGGATATTTTGACTTAAAATGTCAATAATGGTTTCAATATTTTGTGATATAGATTATAAATGATATTAAATATCGTCTAAGAACACATATAATCTATTATTAGTTATGCACTTAATCTCTAGGAGTAAGAATGTCTTCACACAAATGGCACTGGTTACATAGCCCAATTACAGGCGGTGTATTATTGGTTCTCGCCGCATCCATTGCACTTATTTGGGCAAATCTAGCCCCTGAACTCTACCATCACTTTTGGCATGACACACTGTGGGAGTTCTCTACTGGCTTAGATGATAAATCACATGCGATTAACTTACACAAAATTGCTAATGAATTCCTAATGGCAATCTTCTTCTTCTTTATTGGATTAGAAATTAAACGGGAATTATTAGACGGAGAGCTTTCGAGTGTGCAAAAAGCGATGTTACCGCTATTTGCTGCATTAGGTGGCGTTATTCTTCCTGCGAGTATTTATTACTTCTTTAACTCCGGCCTCCCCTCTGCCAATGGCTGGGGCATTCCAATGGCAACCGATATCGCCTTTGCACTTGGTGTATTAGCCATTGTTGGTAGTCGTGTTCCGGTGACGCTTAAACTATTCCTATCCGCCTTAGCCATCGGCGATGATTTAATGGCCGTTATTGTTATTGCCATATTCTATACCGAGCAAATATTTGTTAATGAATTATTAGTCGGATTAGTTGGTTTAATTATTTTAGCTCTGGCCAACAAATCAGGCGTTCGTAGCCCAATATTTTACTATACCATTGGCCTTTCGATTGTATGGATAAGCTTCTTAGCCTCTGGCGTGCATGCAACAATTGCAGGTGTTGCCGTTGCATTTACAATCCCATCACGTCGTGAAATATCGATGGATAGCTATATTAATCAAACAAAACTATTGCTTGATGACTTAGAAGATCAGCGTCATTGTCAGCAAGATGTATTAACGCATAAAGCCATTACTGCGCTGCAAAAAATTAAAAAACTTAGCTTTCAAGCTGCTAACCCTCTACAACTTAAAGAAGAAGCACTGCATCCAATCTCAACGTTATTTATTGTACCGTTTTTTGCACTGGGTAATGCCGGCGTGATCATTGATAAAGGTATGCTAGACCAACTTACTAACCCTGTCGTATTAGGTATTTCTTTCGGCTTAATAATTGGTAAGCCAGTAGGCATTTTAATATTTACTAAACTGCTCACTATTTTAAATTGGGGGCGTTTACCTGCAGGTGTAACGTGGACGCATGTTATTGGTGCCGGTTTCTTAGCTGGGATGGGCTTTACCATGTCACTATTTATTACTGACCTCGCTTTCAAAGATCCAGAAATGCAAATTATTGCTAAGGTATCAGTACTCGCCGCATCGATTATTTCCGGTATCATTGGTTATATAATTTTAATACGTAGTAAACCTATTGCAGCTAAGGCATAAAAGAATGGATGACCAACAATATTTAAAAAAAATGAAAGCGGTAAAAGAGAAGCAAGATCAAAAAATAGCCGCAGCTAATCAAGAACGTGGTGTATCTATTTTACTTGCAGGACCAGGCAAAGGAAAAAGTAGTTCCGCTTTTGGTATGTTAGCCCGCTCTCTTGGCCATGGTCATAAAGTGGCTGTGGTGCAATTTTTAAAAGGTGCGATGTCGACGGGGGAAGAGAAATTTTTCACGACGCATGAAAATGTAGATTGGTTCGCGATGGGTGATGGTTTTACCTGGGAAACACAAAATAGAGAAAATGATATTGCTAGTGCCGAAAAAGCTTGGGCAAAGGCTGAACAGCTACTCGCTGACAGTCGTTATAATCTCGTTATTCTAGATGAAATTACCTATATGTTTAAGTATCAGTACTTAGATATTGAGCCAACGTTAACGGCATTAAAAAAGCGTCCAGAAATGATGAGCGTGGTGTTAACCGGTCGAGGCCCTAAAAAAGCATTAATCGAAGCCGTTGATACCTACAGTTTAATCCTAGAAGAAAAGCATGCATTTAAAGCCGGTGTAAAAGCACAGGCTGGCATTGAATGGTAATTTTACAAACGATCAGTTTTTAGCTGTCACCTATCAGTAAAAACCACGATGCTCAGTATTGAGTATCGTGGTTTTAGAAGAAACAAACTAATCACTGAAAACTTAAAGGCGACAATTTATTAACGTTATTTAATACCCGAATGACGCAATAATGCATCGATATTGGGTTCACGTCCCATAAAGCCTTTAAATAACGCCATAGGCTCTTCGCTTCCCCCTTTCTCTAGAATTGCTTTTTTAAATGCCTCACCTGTTTTTTCATTAAAGATACCTAATTCTTCAAATCGAGAAAATGCATCAGCAGACAAGACTTCAGCCCATTTATAGCTGTAATAACCAGCTGCGTAACCACCTGCAAATATATGACTAAAACTATGTTGGAAGCGATTAAACTTAGGAGGCACAATAACCGCAAACTTCTCACGAATACTATCCAATACTTGCTGTACTTGCGCGCCCTGCTCTGGGTTATATTGATGATGTAACATAAAGTCAAATAATGAAAACTCTAGCTGACGCACCATCATTAATGCGCTGTTGTAATGTTTCGCAGCCAACATTTTATCGAGTAATTCAGTAGGTAATGTTTCTCCTGTTTCAACATGCCCCGAAATTAACGCTAATGCTTCTGGTTCCCAACACCAGTTTTCTAAGAATTGACTTGGTAATTCAACCGCATCCCACGCGACACCATTGATTCCAGAAACACCCGCAGATTCAATTTTAGTTAGCATATGATGTATCCCATGACCAAATTCATGGAATAATGTAATCACTTCATCGTGGGTAAATAACGCAGGTTTATCACCAACAGGCTTACTAAAGTTACAGGTCAAATAAGCAACCGGTAATTGTAAATCTCCGTTTACTAAACGACGGCGTACACGGCAATCATTCATCCAAGCCCCACCACGTTTGAACTCACGGGCATACAAATCAAGGTAGAAACTGGCAATATGAGTTGACTCTTGGTCATAAATTTCAAAGAAACGAACATCTTTATGCCAAGTATCAAAATCAAACACTTCTTTAATAGTTAAGCCAAAAAGCTTATTAACCACTGAGAATAAACCATTAACGACTTTATTTTCTGGGAAATAAGGACGTAACAGTTCATCTGAAATAGAATATCGATGTTGTTTTAATAGTTCAGAATAGTAACTTAAATCCCAAGACTCCAATTTATCGAGTCCATCTAATTGGTTCGCAAAAGCTAATATTTCATCGCGTTCAGCAATCGCTTGTGGGTAGGATTTTTCAGCTAATTCAGTTAAAAATGTAATTACCTGTTGTGGAGATTCAGCCATTTTAGTCGCGAGGCTATATTCACCGAAATCATTAAAATCAAGTAGCTGTGCCTTTTCATGACGTAGAGCTAACAATTGTTCAATAATTTTTGAGTTATCAAACTCACCGGCATTCGGGCCTTGATCCGATGCTCTTGTTGCAAAGGCTTGATAAACTTCTTCACGTAATTCACGATTTTTTGCATAGGTAATAACAGGTAAATAGCTTGGAAATTCAAGAGTCAATAAATAACCATCTAGATCCTTTTGTTCTGCAGCTTGCTTTGATGCTGCTAATGCGCTTTCAGGTAATCCCTCCAACTCATTCACATCGGTAATTAACTTACTCCAAGCGAGTGTTGCATCCATCACATGATTACTAAACGTCGATTGTAACGAAGCAATTTCCTGAGAGATTTCACCATAACGTTGCTTTTTCTCATTCGGTAAGGCAATACCTGATAATTTAAAATCACGTAGAGCATCATTAATCACTTTTTTTTGCTCGACCTTCAAGCTGTCAAAGGCTTCACTATTTGCAATGCTCAGGTAGGCTTCATACAAACCTTGATGTTGACCAATATAAGTACCGTACTCTGCAAATAACGGTAAACATGCATCATGTGCTGCGCGTAACTCATCATTACTCACAACGGCATTCATATGCGAAATAGGTGACCACATTTTAGAGAGTTGATCATCCGATTCATCGAGAACATTAACAAAGTTATCCCAAGTAAATTCTGTCAAACTGGCAAGTTTTTCTTCAATTAATGCTTTATTTTTAGCGATTGCTTGTTCTATATCAGAAACAATATTTTCAGATTTAACCTGACTAAATAATGGTAAATCATTAGCAGGGGCAGTGCTTAGCTTTTGAGTATTTTCCATAGAAGTTTTCTCAATAAAAGGAATGGTTATTAATATAATTGGGACTTTTAGTTTAAAAATCAACCCCATTTATTCCTATCAGAACCATAAACAATAACGATTGATGTAATTTTCTTTACTCTTCACGGGCAACTCTCTTGAGCTAATATATACTAAGCTATACTGTAGCGTTAAATACATAGATAACGCGCTGTTAAATAAACTTAAATGACGACTGTAAACTGACCTTTAAATTGTAAAATAACTCGGACCTTAACATGGAATTAAAAAGAATTTTTTCAGTATTTAAGCCATTAATAATCAATCATCGTCTTTCCAATCGTTTATTAGCTTATATTTTATTATGCAGCGGCGCCCTTGCAATTATCATTACAGTCCTTCAACTATTATGGGACTACAAACAAGATGTAGGGAAAATAGAAGAAAGTATCGGCCAAATTGAGTCTAGTTTTTTACAACCGATGGCTGCCAGTTTATGGAACCTAGACGAAGAGCAAATTGAAATTCAAATAGCTGGGATTATGAAGCTCTCAGATATGCAATTTGTTAGAATCAATGAAGTCATTGGTAATACAGAAGTCCCAATGATTAAAATGGGTGATGAAAGAGAAAGATACGACATTAGTCGTGAATTCAAGCTCGTTTATCAAGATGAAGTTGTTGGCAACTTATTTGTGGCCGCATCATTAACCAAGGTTTATGACCGTTTAAAAGAGAAATCGTTACTTATCTTAATCACTCAGTCGATTAAAACACTGATCGTTTCCTTGTGTATCCTGATGATTATCTATTATATGGTGATTCGCCATATCAATAAAATAGCCATACATACGCGAAATCTAGAACTCAATGCAGACAATGAAGAACTACGACTAGACGGCCTCCGCGATATCGAGTCTCCCGATGAACTTGACGAATTAGTTTTCCTACTCAATCAAATGCAGAAAACCATTATTACCGAACTCAATAATAAAAAACAAATTATTGGAGAATTGCAGCAGGAGAGAGATTTCTCAACCACCATCATTAACTCCTCCAGCACTGTTATTTGTTGTCTCGGCAAAAATCTAGAAATACTAACCATTAATCCTGCAGCAGTCCTGCTAACAGGCTATATCCAAAGTGAATTATTAAATTGCCAATGGGGAAATATCTTTGTAGTTGAAGAGCGAAGAGCAGATATTTTAAACCAACTTAATACGAATAAGCCAATCGATGGTCTCGAAATTAATATGCCGGATAATGCAGGTGGCGTGAACACATTACTCTGGACTTTCTCCCCTTTTTACGAGGGAGAAGAAATTAAGTATATGATTGGTTTTGGGCACGATATTACGCCACAAAAACAAGTTGAAGTTGAAATTAAACGACTCAACGATCAATTAGAAGAAAAAGTGAATCAACGTACTTCAGCACTGACTGAAAGCAATAAACAAATAACACAAACGCTCGATCAGCTACAACGTACACAGCAAAATTTAGTCGAATCTGAAAAAATGGCTTCATTAGGTGGGTTAGTGGCGGGTGTTGCACATGAAATTAATACCCCTATCGGCATCAGTGTTACCGCTGCCTCCTTCCTACAGGATGAAATAAAAACATTAAGAAAAAAACTTGAAGAAAACACGCTTAGTCGCAGATATTTGGAAAAACTACTCGATCGAATTACTGAATCTGGCAACTTATTAAATAATAATCTCAACCGAGCTGCTAATTTAATCAGTAGCTTTAAACAAGTCGCGGTAGACCAATCTAGTGAAGCTTGTTACACATTCAAACTATCGGATAATATCAATCAGGTTATTACATCCTTTAAACACAAATTAAAACAAAACCATTGCCAAGTGAATGTAAGCTGTCCAAAAGATCTTGATATATATAGTTTTCCAGGAAGCTTTTCTCAAATTTATTCAAACCTGATTCTTAATTCATTAATTCATGGGTTCGAAAATTGGTCTGGTAAATGTGAAATTTACATTGATATCACACTAAAACATGATCACTTGTATATTGATTATCGCGATACCGGAAAAGGGATTACAGAAGCAATTATCGATCGCATTTTTGATCCCTTTGTCACTTCAAAACGTGGAACAGGTGGAAGTGGATTAGGTACTCACATTATTTACAACATTGTGAATCAATTATTGAAAGGAGATATTCAGTATATTCATGAAAAAGGAGGGGCACACTTTAAAATATCATTACCCTATACTACTGAAAAAAAGACAGAAACAGAAAATAGTTAACCGATTCTATGCCGACTCCGTTTCTTTCAAGGAAGTCGGCGGCAACCATTTTAGTCTTCTTCTATTTCATCAATAACATCAGTGTGTTGTTCATCTAAAGCGTACCAAGATGCAATTTTTTTCTCTAAAATATCCACGCCAAACCCCTTCAATGAAGAAAACAATTCAACTTGTACATCTCCTTCAAAGTTTTTAGCTTCTTCACGCATTTTTAATAGCGTATTTTTACGTGCCCCCTGCTTTAATTTATCTGCTTTTGTTAATAGCGCTAAAACGGGAATATCGGCATCAATGGCCCAGTAAATAAGCTGCTGATCTAAATCTTTAAAGGGATGACGAATATCCATTAAGACAACCAATCCTTTTAGCGACTCACGCTGTTGTAAATATTCACCTAATGATTTTTGCCACTTCAGCTTCATCTCAAGCGGTACTTTTGCAAAACCGTATCCAGGTAAATCGATTAAGCGCTTACCCTCTTCAATTTCAAAAACATTAATCAATTGGGTACGACCTGGTGTTTTACTCGTTCTAGCGAGACTTTTTTGACGTGTAAGTCGATTTAAAGCACTTGATTTACCTGCATTAGAACGGCCTGCAAAAGCAATTTCAATCCCACTTTCCGGTGGCAAATGCTTGTCTAAATGACGAATATCTGGTGCGCTAATTAAAAAACGCGCTTTTTGAAAATGTATTTTTTGAGATTCCAAGATATGCCTCGCGTAGCTGATGCAGCTAAATAGTAATGTTAAAATTTGCGCTTATTGTACAGGCTTTAAAAAACAAATGGCGAAAATTATCGCCCTCCTTTTAACACTTACTTTATCGCGCTTTGATTAACTTTTTAAACCCGTTGAAATCTGCTATTCTGCGTTCACTCAGTACAGAGAAAAAATTCAAGGTAAATAATAATGTCACGTATCAAAAAAAGCCGCACTGCAGGTAATTCAGAAGAAAAATTCAGTGGGCAGCGTAAAGAAACATCAACACAATCGCAAGAAGCTCGCGAGCGTAAGCGTAAAGCAAAACTAAAAGGCAACAAAGCAGGCGCACGTAATGTTATTGAATCCAAACAAACACAAAATAAAAATGTAAAAAAGGCCGAAAATGATAAATTAATTGGTAGTAAAAAACCGATTGCATTAACACCTCAAGATAAACCACAACAAGTAGCAAAACCCAAGGTCGTTTTACAGCCAAAGGTTAAGGTCATTAAAAGTCCAGTTGAAACGAAACCGAAACTTTCTCCTGAAAAAGAAGTGGCGTTAATTGAAAACGATGAACGTTTAAACGACTTACTGGAACAACTTGATAATGAAGAAACTATTTCGGCAGAAGACCAAAAATGGGTTGATAGCCAAATGGATCGTCATCAAGCATTAATGCAACAGTTAGGCTGGTTAGATGATGATGGTGAAGAAGATTTACTTCAACAATTTGAAGATGCGAGTTCAGCACTCGATGAATTTAAGCATTAACGAGAAATTGCATGCAATTAGATTATTTACTCGCTGCGTTAGCAGTTATTGTTATCCTTGGTTTGGCATTTTATGCAGGAATATTAATCAGTAAGATTAAAATACAGACTAAGCGAAATGAACAACAAAAAGCAGCGCAACAAGAAAAGAAACAGCAACGCAATGATAATATTTGTGACAGTATTCGTGTCATTGCACTCGCCACTACCCAGAAACAATGCAATGTTTCAGAAGCGGCTATTCGCTTAACGATATTGCTAGAAACATTGGTTATTGAACAACCTATCGATGTCGATAAAGATTATCCGGCAATTTCAGCTTTATTTCAAAAAGTAAAAGACATGCCGACGCACGATAAACGTAAGGATGTTCCTGCAAAAGAACTCAAAAAATTAGACTTAAAACGTTTGGCGTTTGAAAGCGAACTTGAAGAAAAAATTATTGCAGAAGCCACCCTGCTCGTTGATTTTTCAGTTTAAAAAGAGAAAGTAAATGCAAAAATTCATTTGGGATCAAGCGCTCATTGAAAAATATAACTACAGTGGGCCAAGATATACATCTTACCCGACTGCATTAGAATTTGATGAAAGCTTTAAGTATTCACAGCTTATCGCTGCCGAAAATGATTACCCTAAGCGCCCTCTTTCTCTGTATGTACATATTCCGTTTTGTCATAAACTTTGTTATTTCTGTGGTTGTAATAAAGTCATCACTCGTCACCAAAATAAAGCCGATAAATACCTCGACTATCTTGAACTAGAAATCAATGCTCAAGCGCCACATTTTACCAATCGCCAAGTCACACAATTACATTGGGGCGGTGGCACACCTACTTTTTTACTGCCTGCACAAATCACTCGTTTAATGACGCTATTACGAAACAATTTCAACTTCCAAGACAATGCAGAATTAAGTATTGAAGTTGATCCAAGGGAATTTGAGTTAAGCACGATTGATCACCTTGCAAAGGAAGGTTTTAATCGCCTTAGCTTAGGGGTACAAGATTTTAATAAAGAGGTACAAAAAGCCATTAATCGCGAGCAGGATGAAGATTTTATTGGCCAAATATTAGCGCGCGCGAAACAACAAGGTTTTCAATCTACAAATCTAGATATGATTTATGGTTTACCCTTACAAACAAAACAAACATTTACAGATACACTCAAGAAAGTGACCGCATTAGCTCCCGCACGTTTATCAATTTTTAATTACGCCCATATGCCGACTCTATTTGCTGCACAACGTAAAATCAATGAAGATGATATGCCTAAACCTGCGGAAAAACTGGCGATGTTACAGCATACTATTGAATATTTAACCGAAGCGGGTTATCAGTTCATTGGTATGGATCATTTTGCCAAACCTGATGATGAGTTAGCCATTGCACAACAGCAAGGCGTCTTGCATCGCAACTTCCAAGGCTACACAACTCAAGGGGAAGCCGATCTGCTTGGACTTGGTGTTTCAGCAATCAGTCAAATTGGCAAAACCTATTCGCAAAACCAGAAAAAACTGAATAATTATTACACCCAAATAGACGAATTTGGCCATGCGCAATGGCGTGGTGTTTCATTGAATCAAGATGATTTAATTCGCCGAGAAGTGATCAAAAAATTAATTTGTAATTTCACTTTAAATATAAAACAAATTGAAGATAAGTTTGATTTAATCTTTAATGAATATTTTGCTGAAGACATAACACTACTACAGTGCTTTATCGACGACCAATTAGTTGAAAAAACTAAGACTGATATTAATGTACAACCAAAAGGACGCCTATTAATTCGAAATATTTGCATGTGCTTTGATGTCTATTTACGTCAAAAAGTACGTCAGCAACAATTTTCTCGAGTAATATAAATGATTACAACAACACCAAAAATAGGACGCTATTATATTGGTATCATGTCGGGTACGAGTTTAGATGCCATCGACTTGGTCATCGCACAACGTACAAGTCAAGGTTTCCAACAAGTAGCAGGAATTGCTTACCCTCTTCCAGATAAATTACGTCATCAGTTATTAACAATATGCATTGATAAGCATGTCGACCTACTAACCCTAGGTGAAGTCGATCATCTTTTCGCTTTGATCTGTACAAAAGGCATCAATCAACTCCTTCGTTCTGCTAACTTTTCAGCTCAGCAAATATCAGCAATCGGTAGCCACGGTCAAACCATTTTTCATAGCCCCCTTGGTCAATATCCTTTTACTCAGCAAATTGGTGATGCCAATCTTATTGCAGCTAAAACAGGAATTTCTTGCGTAGCCGACTTTCGAAGAATGGATATGGCCTACGGCGGGCAAGGTGCTCCACTCGTGCCAGCATTTCATCAAGCATTATTCGCAAAAGCCAATGAAAAACGCGTTATTCTTAATATTGGAGGCATTGCTAACGTCAGCCTACTAACGTCCACCAACAAGGTGCTTGGATATGACACAGGCCCAGGAAATATGTTGATGGATGCGTGGATAAACAAAATTCAGGGGAAATTCTTCGATCAAGACGGACAATTTGCGAAACAAGGCAACTTACAAATAACATTACTTGAAAAACTATTAGCAGAACCCTATTTTGCTCAGCTTCCCCCCAAAAGTACAGGTCGAGAAAAATTTAATATTAATTGGCTAGAACAACAATTAGTAGATAGCAATTTCACTGCAGCAGATATCCAACGAACACTACTCGAATTTACCGCTATAACAATCAGTGAACAAATCAATCACTTTAGTACGCATTGCGATGTATTTGTTTGTGGCGGTGGTGCACTGAACGCATTTTTAATGACTCGTTTACAACGTTTAATGCCTGAGCATACCGTCAGAGATACAAGTATACTGAATATTGACCCGATGTATGTCGAAGCGATTGCCTTCGCTTGGTTAGCAGAGCAACGGATATTAGAAAATCCAATTCCTCTTAAAGCAGTAACAGGGGCTCATCAAGATGCTATTTTAGGTGCTGTTTATCTTCCGTAGGATACCTAATACCTTTACTCCGGTAGTAAAGGTAAAACATTGCATGAAAAGCCATTAATACGCCACTTGCAACAAACGTTAATAATAAAGCAATAGTTGCAACATGCTCAGGAGCAGATTGAAAGCTAAAAACCAATCCCAAAGCGCTCCCCATTAGCAATAGCACATTTATCCACATACACCGCCGACAACGCCCTAATTTCTCTCTAAAAATATTATCTCTACATGATTTACAAACCATCTCGATCACGCTCTCCATTACCATTCAATACCATTATTTTATCCAACACCATTATTTCATTTGATACTGATCGCAAAATCATTTATTTTCTTAATTTATAACGTTAATTGATTGGAAAAAAGATGAAATTTATTGGTGCACATGTAAGTGCTAGTGGTGGTGTTTTTAATGCACCTAAAAATGCACATGACATCGGTGCTACCGCTTTTGCACTTTTCACCAAAAACCAACGGCGCTGGGAAGCTAAACCGTTAGATGAACAAACGATCAACAGGTTTAAAACTGCCTGCCAGCATTACCGTTTTAATGCAGCACAAATTTTGCCACATGACTCTTATCTCATCAATCTTGGTCATCCAGAAAAACAGGCGTTAGATAAATCTAAACATGCATTTTTAGATGAAATGCATCGCTGCCAACAATTAGGATTAACGTTACTCAATTTTCATCCTGGTAGTCATCTTAATAAAATAAGCGAAAAGGATAGTTTGCTGCGTGTTGCGGACTCGATCAATCAAGCATTAGCACAAACCGAAACAGTAAAAGCGGTCATTGAAAATACCGCAGGGCAAGGTTCAAATTTAGGTTACCGATTTGAACAATTAGCAACGATTATCGAAAATATAGACAATAAAAAACGTGTAGGAGTGTGTATCGATACCTGCCACACCTTTGTTTCCGGCTATGATTTGCGCACAACTGAAGATTGTGAACAGACATTCAACGCTTTTTCAGACATTGTTGGATTTGAATACTTGAGTGCGATGCATTTAAACGATAGTAAAGTACCACTCGGAAGCCGTGTTGATCGACACGCACCATTAGGCTTAGGAGAAATAGGCTGGGATTGTTTTCAATATATTATGGAAGATAATCGGTTTGACGAAATTCCCATGGTACTTGAAACAACAGACCAATCCCGATGGCCTTTTGAGATACAACAATTAAACAGTTGGGCAACATAAAAGCAAAGGTAAGCGAATATCACAAATACACGATTTTCCTTGGTCAATATTAGTACCAAGGTCGCTATCAAAAAAATTTAATTTTTAATGTCCCAATAATTAACGTTAGAATAAGAATTATTCGCGTTTTACAATACTATTATCTTCAAGTCATTCTGAGATAAAACATGATAGTATGAATACCCATTTAAAAACAGAGGCAACGATGTCTATATTTCAAGCACTTAATGATGCGATACAAACCTACCTCACACCAGAGCAGTGCTTGTTCATTGAACGGGCCTACAAATATGCGAATGCGGCTCATAGTGGAGTAACGCGTGCTAGTGGTGAACCTTACATCACGCATCCTGTTGCTGTTGCCGAAATTCTTGCTGATATGAAATTAGACCACGAAGCAATTGCTGCTGCGTTAATGCACGATGTCCTTGAAGATACTGATATCACGCATGAACAAATGGCTAAAGACTTCAACCCAGGTGTGGCAGAATTAGTTGAAGGCGTCACAAAATTAGACAAATTTAACTTTGAAAATAGGGAACAAGCACAAGCAGAGAATATTCGAAAAATGCTTATTGCTATGTCGAAAGACTTCCGCGTAATGCTCATTAAACTTGCCGATCGTGTTCATAATATGCGTACATTAGGCTCTTTACGCCTTGATAAACGCCGTCGAATTGCCCGAGAAACCTTTGAAATTTTCACACCTATTGCAGAGCGCTTAGGTTTACATAATATTAAAAATGAATTAGAAAAATTAGCCTTTAAAGCACAAAGCCCCGCACGCTATATGGTATTAGATGAAGCCATTAAAAAAGCACGCGGCAATCGCAAAAACTTTATTCAAGGTATTTGTGATGAAATATCGAATAAATTGAACAAAAAAGGCATCGATGCGAATGTCTTTGGACGTGAAAAACACCTTTACAGTTTATATCAAAAAATGCGTAAAAAAGGCTGCCAATTCCACGATGTGATGGATGTTTATGCATTCCGTATTATTGTTAAGGATCTCGATACCTGTTATCGCGTACTTGGCCAAATGCATCACCTTTATCAACCTAAGCTAGAACACTTTAAAGATTATATCGCTATTCCAAAGTCTAATAGTTACCAGTCTTTGCATACTACACTTGTCACCCATCATGGCGTGAATATTGAAGTGCAAATCCGCACCGAAGATATGGATGTTGTTGCAAACCAAGGGATTGCTGCGCATTGGAGTTATAAAGAAGGAAAAGGTAATTCTAACCTCACCGCGCAACTACAAACGCGCAATTGGTTCCAAGGACTCTCTGAATCTGAAGACAATACAACAAACTCTCTTACTTTATTAGAAAACATCAAAAAAGAGCTGGGTAATAATGAAATTCATGTATTAACCCCTCAGGGAAAAGTACTCGTTTTACCCGCACTTGCAACACCCGTTGATTTTGCCTATGCCCTACATACAAAACTAGGCCATCGCTGCAAAGGTGCAATGGTTGATAATGAATATGCACTACTAAGTGAAAAACTTGAAAGTGGTCAAACAATTCGTATCATCACATCTGCAGAACCGAATCCACAAGCGGAATGGTTAAATTTTGTAGCGACCCATAAAGCGCGTAACAATATTCGCCAATACCTAAGACAGCAACCCAGTGAAGTAACGATTCCTAAGGGACGTAAATTACTAAAACAAGCGTTAAATAAAACTAACTTAACTGATATTCACCAAGATAATATTAACAAGGTGATCGCCGACCATCATCTGAAAGACTTTAATGCGCTTTTAGAGGAAATAGGCAGTGGCAAATTATTAAGCAAAGTGATTGCGCGTCGCTTACGTGGTAATGCCGATGAACTAACAGAGTCACCGACTAAACAAGCTTCGCGACAAAGTGCAATTAAAGGCACGGAAGATATGATGGTTTCCTATGCTAATTGCTGTAAACCATTACCCGGTGATCCGATTGTAGCGTATACCAGCCCGGGCCGAGGGTTAGTCGTGCACCTTCAAAATTGCCACAATGTGAATAACTTTAAAAAAGAGCCTGATAAATATATCTCTGTTGAGTGGGATATGAACTTTATGGATCAATATGAGTATTCGGCAGACCTTGATATTACGATGGTTAACCATAAGGCACGATTAGCTAAACTATTTACCATAATAGGTAAGAGTAACGCCAATATTACAGACCTTAAAACAACAGAACTCGCAGATGACCTTTATGCGATTAATATTACTTTAACCGTCATTAACCGTATTCATTTATCACGTGTTATGCGTCAACTGAAGAAATTGCCGAGTGTAAGAAGCATTCGACGTAGCAATAATAAAAAAATAGATAAGCGAGATATCATCAGTGAAATCGAATAAACTTATAATAATATTACTTTCATCACTCTTTTTATTTGCTTGTGAGACCACTTCAACTGCAGGTACACAACCGATCACGTTAGATAAAATCCAGCATCAATGGGTATTAACTAAGGTGGATGACCAGGTAATAGATCCTGCAATCAACAGTACTTTCAACATATCGACTGAAAATAAAGCATCGGGAAACCTAGCTTGTAATCTTTTTTTTGGTGAGGTCTCAGTACAGGATAATAAACTGAAAATAGCCAAAATGGGGAGCACACGAAAAATGTGCCAAACTCAGGCAATGCAAATCGAATCAAGTATCACGAGTGTATTAACCGATTGGTCTGAGGTTGCTATCTTAGATAAAACACTCACCTTAGTCGGTGCCTCACATCAATTAACCTATCAATTAAACGAATAAATTATTGAGACTGGGCATATTCATTAATCACCGCTAAAAACTCACTGCCGTACTTATCTAATTTGATATGTCCAACGCCACTAACATTAAGGAACTCACTTCCCGTCAGTGGCATCAGTTCACTCATTTCAGATAATGAAACGTCACTAAAAATAATATACGGCGGTAAATCTTCCCGATCAGCAATCTGCTTACGTAGCATCCGCAAGCGAGCAAAGAGCTTATTGCCCGCTCCATTTACACCCATACCTCGTTTTTTCTTCGTTTTCACCATCTGTAATCTTGGTACAGCAAGTTGTAATGCAACCTCCCCTTTCAATACGGGACGCGCAGCTTGCGTTAACTGTAGAGCAGAGCCTCGAGTTAAATTCTGCATCAATAAACCACGATGAATTAACTGTCTTAAAATACCTAACCAATGCTCCACGGGTAAATCATTACCGATGCCAAAGGTTGATAACTTATCATGACCCAAACTTTTAACACGTGCAGTCTGTGCGCCACGCAACACTTCAACCACATATCCCATGCCATAGTGTTGTCCTGTACGATAAACGCAAGACAGAATTTTTTGAGCATCCTGTGTCGCATCGTAACTTTTAGGTGGATCTAAGCAGACATCACAGTTACCACAGGCCTTATTACTATATTCACCGAAATAATTCAGTAAAACTTGGCGGCGGCAAGTTTGTGCTTCAGCAAAAGCCACCATCGTATTGAGTTTATGAAGCTCTATACGTAATTGCTCTTCATTTTCATTTTTCTCAAGCAAACCTCGCACGCGTGCAGAATCTGCTGGATCATAAAATAACATTGCCTGCGCGGGTAAGCCATCACGCCCAGCTCGGCCGGTTTCTTGATAATAGGATTCGATATTTTTAGGGATTTCATAGTGCACGACAAAACGAACATTAGGTTTATCGATACCCATACCAAAAGCCACCGTAGCGACAACAATATCGACTTCATCTTTAATAAACAGATCTTGTACTTTTTGACGCTCTTCTAGCGGTAACCCAGCATGGTAACAACGCGCATTCAGCCCCTTTGCAATCAGCTTTTGGCTTAACTCTTCGGTGCGTCGCCGACTAGTACAATAAATAATACCGCTTTCTTGCTTATGTTCTGCCATATAATTAAATAATTGAATTAAAGGCCGGTATTTTTCAATCAACAGATATTCAATATTGGGACGATCAAAACTATGAATAGCAACAAAGGGATTATCGAGCTTTAAGCGAGCTAAAATATCCTGTTGTGTGGCATGGTCTGCCGTTGCGGTTAACGCGACCAAAGGAACCTCTGGAAAACGTTCCTTTAGTTGACCCAATAATGCATATTCAGGACGAAAGTCATGTCCCCACTGAGAAATACAATGTGCTTCATCAATGGCAAACAAATTTACGGGTAGATGAGATAAACGCTCAGTAAAATCGGCTCTTAACAGACGCTCAGGCGCAATATACACCAATTTCAACTTACCCTGGTACATCTCATTAAGAATTTGATTTTGTTCTTGATAGGATAAACTGGAGTTAAGGTACGCTGCTGCGACACCACATGCTCGTAGTGTATCAACTTGGTCTTTCATCAAAGAAATTAATGGTGAGATAACAAAACAAATACCAGGGCGCATAAGTGCAGGTATTTGAAAACATAAACTTTTACCACCCCCTGTTGGCATAACAACCAGCGCATCGTTACCGTTATATAACTGATTAATAATCTGCTCTTGGCCTTCCCTAAAGTCGGTATACCCAAATACATCAAACAAAATTTGCTGTGCATTAGAGGAAGGTTGTTGATCGTTCATGCGTAACCTGAGCTTAAAGTAAAAGGGTCATTGTAATTCAGACAGCAACAAAAATCAGCTTAATAAACAACACAATTTCGACCATTATGTTTTGCGCGATAAAGTTGCTTATCGGCCTCACTGATATGCCAATCCATATCCTGTTTTACATCAAAGCGGGATAATCCAGCGCTTATCGTGATACCACGATTAGTTATTTGATGTAAAACGTCATCATTTGCTATTTTAATACGTAGTCGCTCTGCCAATTTATAGGCTTCTTGCAGGGTGATATCAGGTAACAATATAACAAACTCTTCACCTCCCCAGCGCGCGATGATATCAGGTAAACGTAAGCTATTTTGTAATATTTCCGCACAACGGGCTAACACTTTATCCCCTTGAACATGGCCAATAGTGTCATTGACCTCTTTAAAAAAATCGATATCGAGCATTAACACAGCCATTTCACGTCCAAGACGAGTACAACGCGATGCTTCTTTTTGATATTGAATGGTAAAAGAAGCACGATTAGATAAGCCCGTTAGGTGATCATTCCAAGCGACTTTTTCTAATCGCTCCTGATATCTAGAAATTGTTTTAAAAATCAACAACAACACAACAGATAACAAAATCAGGCTAATCACAATATTAATGATAAGTGGCTTAAAAACAGCCGGATTAATGTTACCCGTTTCAGCTTCAACACATAAAACAAGATCTAATTCTTCAACATAACGTGTAATCAGTAAATAACTCTTACCGTCATTTTGATAAGCAAAAGTACCTTCTTTATGGGTTAATATATTATCAGCGAAGTCCTCTATACCGACTTTTCTATGTATATTATTAGTCTCAGCATGCTCATTACCAAACAATAAAATATCGCCATATTTATTAATAAGGAAAACACTTTTCCCATATTTTTCATAATATAGGTCAAACTGGTTCTTAACATTATTAATATTTAAACCAACCCCAGTCACCCCCATAATATTATTATTTTTATCGCGAACTTTCACATTAATAAAAATAGCTAATTGATTGGCGTTTGACATATCAGGGTCAATATTTAATTCAGATTCAGCATCGGTATCTCGAAAATTAAAATACCAATCATCGACGGGATTATTCCCTGAAATTTTTTTTAATAAACCACCAGCATAAAAATATTGTTTGCTCGTTTCAGAAACAAAAAATGCAGTGAATAAACCATATTCTTCTTTTATATGGTTCAAATATTGGGTGATTTCATCAACGTCATTGCTTTCACTTTCAACCCAACTGTGTAAGAAAGTATCATTCGCCATTAGCGAAGAAACTAGTTGCGGCATTAACAAATCGCGTTGTATATCAGAATAAACATTATCTAATGTAAGGGGCATTTCATGATTAATTAAAGAATTTAATGCCTGTTGTTGGGATATTTTAAAACTAAATATCGCACTGATTAAAAAGCCTAAAATAATCAGAGAGCTTATCGCCATTAACATGCGTTGTTTAAAACTCATTAATCTTCTCGTTATATTATAAAAGCGAAAAATCTTTACTAAACCGCTCAACTTCATCCCAATCTGTTAATTCCATATCAATACTTTTATCCGTGCTACCGCCGGTTATTTTCATTATTAATTGAATAATTAAGGTCTGCCACCAATTATAACGAGAATACATCAAGGAACCAGCAAAGACGCCTTTAAACCTCGGCTGCCATTGTGATAAACGAAGGAACTTGGTCATATAAACATTATTCTCTGGAATTGCTTTTTCAGGCTTACGCGCGGTTAAACAAACCACAAACAAAGCATTCGGCATCGTGTCAAGTTGTGCTTTATGTTTCTGAACGAATGTAAGAATATTCTTACGGAAATTTCCATACCGAACAGAAGCCCCAATTAAGACTTTATTGTATTGACTAAAATCGCATTCCTGCTGCTTATCGATATTCATCACAGTGAACTCCCCGTCAATTAACGAGGTTATTTTGTTGATGATTTTTAAGGTTTGTCCATCTACCGATGAATATATAACGAGTGTTTTTGAGGTCATACTAGTTTTTCCAAAATGCAGGTGTAAAGAGCACCAATAAAGTAAATATTTCTAATCGCCCGAATAACATAGCTAAAATCATAATCCATTTTGATGCATCGTTAACATCGTTAAAATGAAGTGCAACGGAACCTAATCCGGGCCCTAAATTGTTCAACATCGCCGCCGTCGCAGAAAATGCACTAAGTTCATCTAACCCAGCCATTAATAACGCAAGCATACAAACGATAAACACCAGCGCATAGGTAGAAAAGAATCCCCAAATAGCATCAATTACCCGATCGGGCAAGGCTTTATTACCAAGCTTAATCCGATAGATTGCCTTAGGGTGAATCAGTCGCTTTAATTCCCTTAGCCCTTGTATATTGAGTAATAATACACGAATAACTTTTAAACCACCGCCTGTCGAGCCAGAACACCCACCAATAAAACTAGAAATAACTAATAAGACGGGTAAAAATAAAGGCCAATCGGAAAAAGTAGTTGTCGTAAAACCCGCCGTGGTTGAAATGGAAACGGCTTGAAATAATGATTGTGAAAAACTCGTCTCGATTGAGTCATAGATCCCATGGTTCATTAACGTTGTAAAACAAATAGCGGTTAATAACGCCTGAATAAAGATAAATGCACGTACTTCAGGATCGTATACATAGGTTTTTAACGATAACTTTTTCGCTGAGAAAACACTAAAATGCAGCGTATAATTAACCCCTGAAATTAACAAAAAAGCCACGGTGATAAAATTAATCAAATCACTATTAAAATAGCCAATGCTCGCATCATGTGTTGAAAACCCACCAATAGATACCGTTGAGAAGCTATGGCAAAGGGCGTCAAAAAGACTCATGCCAGCAAGCCAAAATGCCAACATACAAGCAAGGGTTAAGCATAGATACACATACCAAAGTGCTTTAGCTGTTTCAGCAATACGCGGGGTCACTTTAGAATCTTTAACCGGGCCCGGCATTTCCGCGCGATACAACTGCATGCCACCAATACCAAGCATCGGTAAAACAGCAACGGCAAGTACAATGATTCCCATCCCACCGAACCATTGTAACATTTGACGATAAAAAACAATTGATTTAGGCAACGAGCTAATTTGCTCAATCACCGTTGCTCCCGTTGTGGTTAATCCAGAAAAAGACTCGAAAAATGCCGAGGCGACACTCATATCAATACTACTACTCATCATAAACGGAATAGCACCAACACTGCCAAGTGTGACCCAAAACAACACCACAATTAAAAACCCTTCACGGACTTTGAGCTCTCTTTTAACTCGTCGGTTTGGCATCCATAAACTAATACCGATCAGCAAGGTCACCGTAAATGCGGCAAAAAAATCACCGCCACCGCCGTCTTTATAAATAGAAGCAATTAATATCGGTGGTAACATTGTCAGACTAAATAAGCCGATTAAAATGCCCACAATTCGAATAATAGATCTAAAAATCACGAGGATACTTCATTCTTTGTAACCTGATTAGATAGTTTTTTCGCAACAACTTTTCCCTGTGTTATAGCCGTAAGACGTTCAATAAATTGATCGGTAAATGCTTGATCAACTTCAATCAAAGCGGTAATAGATGCTAAATATTCAACTGAAACAAGTCGCCCAGATACTGATTCTAGTATAGTTTCCAATAATGATAATTGTGCATAATCACACTCAATTTTATAACCTTGGTAAAAGCGTTTTTCAATTGTATTCATTTCCGGTATTAATTGTTGAATGCCATTAGAATACGCACGCACTAATCCGCCTGTTCCTAATTTGATACCGCCAGAATAACGTACCACTACGGCCACCATTTCACCAACATCAGTGCCCTGCAACAAACTCATCATTGGCTTGCCCGCTGTTCCCTTAGGCTCCCCATCATCACTACAACCCATTTGTACACTATCCTTGGGACTTGCAGCAATATATGCCCAACAATGGTGTCGAGCTTCTTTATGCAAATTCTTAATAGACTCTATATAATCAAAAGCCTGCTGCTTTCCTTCGATATGAGCAAGATAAGTAATAAATCGACTTTTCTTGATCACCTCTTGAAAAGAAAGCTCTCCCTGTAAAATTAAATAAGGTTCCGTGGTCAATATTAAACTCCAAAAAATAGACGATTAATTCACGTCTAGCAAATCAACATTTTTTTCCTTGCTGACTGTTCAGCTTAAAGTATCATAGCGGTTTATAATAAACGCGATCAAAGTAAGCTATTCATTAATGCGTTAAGGTTGCTTTCACCTTTTGCTAAAGTAAACTCTCACTAAATATTAACAGGCGATTTACCCATGAACAAAAATACTGGATTTAAGCGCGTACTCCTTGCTACCGGTTATTCCATAAAAGGCATCAAAAGCGCCTTCAAGCATGAAGCTGCGTTCCGCCAAGAAAGCATACTCGCTGCGATTTTTATTCCACTGGCCTTTTTTTTAGATGTCAGTCAGGTAGAACGAATTTTATTAATTATTCCTTTTGTATTAGTAATGATACTAGAAATAATTAACTCAGCGATTGAAGCTGTCGTTGACCGAATCAGTTATGAACAACATAAACTAGCCGGACGGGCTAAAGACATGGGTTCAGCCGCTGTTTTTATTGCTTTGATTTTGACCGCATATATTTGGATTGAAATCCTTTTTTTCTAAACGCTTTAACACACTAGGATTTTAAATGGCTGACAAACCACCCTATTCAGCAAAACAAAATAAAACACTCTCTCCGATTAAAACCGTTCCGCATTCTTTTGAAGCAGAACAAGCAATTATCGGTGGGCTACTATTAAACAATGATGCATGGAATGACGTGGCTGAACGCGTCGTTGACCGTGACTTTTATCATCGAGCTCACCGTCAAATATTTTCCACCATTGAGCAACTTAGTAGTGAAGATGTCCCGGTTGATTTAGTCACACTTTCAGAGCACCTCGATAATAAGCAAGAACTCGAAGGCGTTGGTGGCATCGCCTATCTCGCCGAGTTATTACAAAATACGCCCAGTGCGGCAAATATTAACAATTATTCCGATATAGTACGCGAACGCGCCATTGTTCGCGAATTAATTGGCGTTGCGAATGAAATTGCTGAAGCCGGCTATGAGACAGAGGGCCGAGATAGTTCCGAACTACTTGATTTTGCAGAAACAAAAGTATTCCAAATAGCCGAAGCAAGAAGCAATAAAAACGAAGGCCCACAGGCGATAAAAGATATTTTAAAAGAGACCGTCGCAAAAATTGATGATCTATGTAAAAACCCGCGCGATGGTATTACCGGATTGTCCTCAGGCTATAACGACTTAGATCAAATGACCACGGGATTCCAACCCGGCGATTTAATTATTGTCGCGGCTCGTCCATCCATGGGGAAAACAACATTTGCGATGAACTTGGCTGAACACGCCGCATTAAACTCTGACAAACCAACGCTTATTTTCTCCTTAGAAATGCCTGCAGACCAAATTATGAATCGTATGCTAGCCTCACTTGGGCGTATTGATCAGGGTAAAATTCGTACCGGTCAACTCGACGAAAATGATTGGGCATCACTGTCATCTACAATGTCGATTTTATTAAATCAAAGTAAAATGTTTATCGATGACAGTTCAGGCCTGACACCAACTGAATTACGTTCTCGAGCACGACGTATTGCACGTGATCACGGCGGTATCAGCATGATCATGGTCGATTATCTGCAATTAATGCGTGTCCCCTCTTTAAGCGAAAACCGTACCCTAGAGATCTCTGAAATTTCACGCTCATTAAAAGCATTAGCTAAAGAGCTTCGTTGCCCTGTTATTGCACTTTCTCAGCTAAACCGTGGTCTAGAGCAACGTGCCGACAAACGCCCCATCAACTCAGATTTACGTGAATCGGGTGCGATTGAGCAGGATGCTGATTTAATTATGTTTATATACCGTGATGAGGTCTATCACGAGGACAGTAATGACAAAGGCATTGCCGAAATCATTATCGGTAAACAACGTAATGGTCCAATCGGTAAAGTACGCTTAACCTTCCAAGGACGTTACTCTCGATTTGATGACTATACTGGTGCCGCCTATGACGGCGATGAGTAAACCATGTTGAATAATTAGGCATGAAAGTAATAACCAAAGCGGCCCTTTTTAATTATCAAATCCCCTTTGTAAAGGCGATCAACTTTAACGGTCATCTCTTAAAGCATCGCCACGGCTTAATACTGCAACTACAAAACAATCACGGTGATTGTCATTATGGTGAAATAGCACCTTTACCAGGCTTTAGTCGTGAAACGTTTTCCCAAGCAAAACAACAGATTATTTCCTGTCTTAATAAAGGAGTCTCTGATTTATCTGCTAGAGAAAATTTATATGCCAGCGTCAATTTTGGCTTAGATAGCGCTTTACAGCGACTTTCAACCCATGAATCGTCCCAAAATATGGATCCTATACCATTACTTCAAGGTGATAACATTGCATTAATCGAGCAATATAAAAAGCTCAATCACCCAGCACAAGTCAAACTTAAAGTTGCCAGACAACTTATTGAAAACGATATTTATTTATTTAATCAACTAGTGAGCCTAAATCCCAAAATTATGATCCGCTGTGATGCGAATCAACAATGGTCATATCAACAAGCGGAATTTTTTTTCAATAGTATCAATCGCGAACACCTTGAATATGTTGAAGAACCAACCGAAAATCATAAAATAAATATACAATTAGCAGAGAAAAATAAAATATATTTAGGGCTAGATGAAACCCTGCAAGATTTAGATTTTAATTATCAAGCACACGGTTGTATCAAAGCGCTTGTGTTAAAACCTACTTTAATTGGCTCATTGAACCGAGTCGAAAGGTTTATAGAATTAGCGATTCAACATAAACTTCAGGTGCATATTAGTTCATCCTTTGAGTCAGTTGTCGGGTTACAACAACTTATCGCACTCACTAATATTTATCAAAGGAGATGCTCGCTATCACTCGGTATCGATACATTAAAATACTTCCAAACAAATCTGTTAACCAATCCCTTACATATTACACAGGATATTAAAAAGTTGGAGTGCATATGGAAGTCCTATTAAATCAATGCCCTATCCGATACCATGCCATGCACACGCCCACAAATATTGCGATACAATCAGAACAACAAGCTTTCACCTATCAACAGCTTGATTTAGCGCTCAATCATTTAACAAAACAGTTATTCGATAAAGGCTTGCAAAAAGGCGATCGACTCGTCTGTATTGCGCCCAATTCAATTAAACTAGTTCTATTACAATTAAGCTGTATGCGTACAGGCATTATTTTTTGCCCGATCAATGCCCGTTTTAGCCAACATGAAATAGAGATACGATTAACAGTATTAAACAGCCAATTTATTTGGCATGAACAATGTCACTGTATTTTACCAACAAAATCATTGGCACTCGATTTCATTGCAACTGAAACAGAGCAACTATCAAAAGCACTATTACCTATCGACTCACAACGGGTTATTAATATTATATTTACCTCTGGCAGTAGTGGAAAACCAAAAGCGGTGATGCATAATATGCGTAATCACTTTTACAGTGCAATTGGATCACAAAAACTTATCCCTTTAATTGAAGGTGATCGTAATTTATTATCACTCCCTCTTTACCATATTAGTGGGTATGCCGCGGTCTTCCGCACCATGCTTGCTGGCGCAAGTTTAGTTTTTACCGAACAATCACTCACAACAAATTTATTGCAAACTTACAGCATTACACATCTTTCTCTAGTCGTAACACAACTTTACCGTTTACTAGAAGATCCACAGTTCAATCAACGTAACTTAGACATTAAGCATTTATTGCTTGGCGGGAGTGCTTTTGCTGAATCGTTACTCAATCAAACCTCACAACGAGGATTGCACTACCATCTCAGTTATGGACTCACTGAAATGAGCTCTCAAGTTGCAACATCCTGCGACAGCCAAACCCTATTAATTTTGCCGGATAGAGACGTTAAAATAGTTGATGGTGAAATATTATTGCGCGGTAAAACTCGTTTCGTTGGCTATTTTAATCATCAACAACCTAATCACTTTATTCCCGCTGAACAATGGCTTGCCAGTAAGGATATTGGTATTAAAGTGGGTAACCAACTAAAAATTATGGGCAGAAAAGACCGTCAATTTGTTTGTGCAGGTGAAAATATTCAACCCGAAGAGATAGAAGCGAGGTTAATCACATTAGATAATATAAAACAAGCTTACATTGTACCGATAGCAGATCCTTTACTTGGACATCGTCCCATTGCATTTATTGACTGGAAAAACACCCCATTGAGCGATGAACAAATCAATAAACATATGCGTCTTAAACTCTCGCCCCTAAAGTGCCCTTCTCACTACTTCCCTCTGCCTAGCCAGTCAAGCCTAAAAGTCTCATTATCAGCATTAGCAAAACAGGCCAAAATACTTGTAAATTAAAGGCTATCTTTACAGAATAGGTTTTTATTAAAGAATTAGGTAGAATATTCCATTATTATTAATTAGAGCACTTTTTTATGGCGCAATATGAATTAAAAATAGGTTTCTGCCACCCTAGATACTGGCTGGCTTGGTCAGGTATTCTGCTATTATTTATCACCTCATTCTTACCCTATAATGTGTTACTTCTTATTGGCAAAGCCTTGGGCAAACTTGCTTTTTACCTTGCTAAATCACGCCGTAAAATCGCCCAACGTAATATCGAAATATGCTTTCCAGCACTATCGCCTAAACAAGTGAATAAAAAGGTCCATAAAAATTTTGAAAATGTTGGTATCGCAATGCTTGAAATGGCAATGGCTTGGTTTTGGCCTCGTTGGCGTGTTAACAAATTACTAAAAGTAACCGGTATCGAACATATTGAGACAGCAAAAGAAGCCAATCAAGGCATCATTTTTCTTGGCGCACATTTCCTCACTTTAGAAATGGGTGCACGCGCACTAGGCATTGTACAACCTTGCTCTGCGGTTTATCGTAAACAAAAAAATCCGGTCTTAGATTATTGGTTTTATTGGGGTCGTATGCGTGAGCACAATGCCATGTTAGACCGCAAAGATCTAAAATCTATGCTTCGTACCTTAAAAAATGGGCACGCACTTTGGTATGCACCGGATCATGACTATGGCCGTCACAAAAGCAGTGTCTTTGCACGCTTTTTAACGGTAGAAAATGCAAATACAGTGGCTGGTACAAGTACATTAGCACGAGTAAAGAATAGCTGTGTAATCCCAGTATTTTTAAAACGCTTACCACGTTGTGAAGGCTATGAATTAGTGTTTTATCCCGCATTACAAAATTTCCCAACTCAAGATATCCAAGCCGATGCACGTACAACTAATCAAGAAATAGAAAAAATGATCGCCGAATGCGATGATCAATATATGTGGATGCATCGACGATTTAAAACACGCCCGAAAGGGGAAAAGTCTTTCTATTAATATCCATAAGTAACCCTGTAATTTAATGTAAATAAACGTTACTTATCATTAAATTGCAGGGACAAAGTCACAATTTACAACAATCCTAACGACGCTCTATATTATCACCAAGATTTAAAGATTATTGTATAGAATTATATTTTCAATCGAAAAATTAACGAATAAACAGATCAAAATTCTTGACATATAATGCCAAGCACTCTAAATTAACTACTATTGAGACATTAAATGTCCTCATCACTAAGGAGTATTATGAATATTCATAAAATTGCCACTCATTTAAACCAACATCATGACAGTGCAGAAACCGGGTTTAGTTTTGATTGTACGCCGATTAAAGGCGACATCGATGTATTACAAGTTGAAGTGATAGGAAGAGAAGAAATCCCAATTTTCTTATCTATTAGTGATAATCAAATTTTATGTATCGCTTATCTCTGGGGTGAAGATGAGATTAAAGCAGACTTAAAAGCCAATATGATGGAAGCAATGCTGGAAATGAATATTCCGATGCCGCTTTCTTCATTTGCAAAAATAGAAGATAAATACGTGGTCTTTGGTGCCCTCTCGGTGAATTCAAATCTGGATGACATTGAGCTAGAGATCGTCACATTAAGTGATAACAGCCTTGAAGTTATTGCCGAAATGGACAGCTACTTAAGTTAATCAGGAGTTAAATATGAGTATATTTAAAAAAATTATTACCGCAGTTCGTGGCGGCGCACGTGAAGCAGGCGAAGCGATTGTAGATGCTAACTCGACACGCATTTTTGAACAAGAAATTCGTGACTCAGAACAACATATTACGATTGCTAAACGAGACTTAACCGAAGTCATGGCCAAACAGATGCAATCAGCACGCGAGTTAAATCAATTGCAAGCGAGCATTAAAGAACATGAAGGTTATGCCGTTCAAGCACTTGAGCAAAATAATGAAGCACTTGCTATTGAAGTTGCAGAAAAAATCGCAGAACTTGAAAGTAGTGCATTAGATCAACAACAGGCAAACGAAAGTTACCTAAAAAGTGCTGAACGATTAAAAGATCTAATCAAGAAAAGCGAACGTCAACTAACTGATTACAAACGTCAACTTAGCATGGTAAAAACAACTGAGAGCGTACAAAAAGCAACCTCAGCAATTACCGATAACTTTGTTGCGAGTAATTCTAAATTGTTAAATGCAAAGGATTCATTAGAACGCATTAAACAAAAACAAGCGATGTTTGATGATAAAATGAAAGCAGCTGAACAGCTAGATTCGGAAACAAGTGGTGATTCACTTCAGAATAAACTGAAACAAGCTGGTATCGGCGCTCAACAATCAAGTGCGCAATCAGTTTTAGATCGCCTTAAAAATAAGTAATAATAGTTAAACTACATTTTACTTTGTAGCCCGGTACATTTTATATAACGCCACCACGAAAAGAATATTAATCGTCGGCGCATATAAGTACTGGGTTATTTGCGTTAAAGAAAAGGAAATATCATGAGTTTTTTTAAATCACTATTTAGTAAAAAACAGCCTACCGCTAGGCCTAAATTAAATCATCCTAGTGAACTACAACTTAATGATATTTTTACCTTTGGTGATAGTTTTGCACTCCCTGAAGCAATGCGAAAACAACAACTTCAAGTCGTTGATATCAATACGCTAGAATTTCAACACCAACATTACGCACAAATAGTTGGTCAGGGAAGTGGCCAACAACTTGTATATGTAAGTTTTCCAAATAACCCGAAAAAGCTTATTAAGCTCAGTCTATTATTATCACGCAATGAAGTAGAAGCATTATTTGATTTAGATGCATTTTCTGAGATTTTCGAAGAGCCAGGTAATGCACGCTTAAGGCCACTAACCAAACAACATATTTATGCAGATATGATTGCCGATGAATATATTCAAGAAGAATTTATGATCAGCGGTTATAGCCACCAGCAAGATTATCGCGGTACGCAACCTCCCCAATATACCGAAGACCAACATGGCCGCGAATTTGAATATCATTGCTTAGAAGGTGGTGCAGGTGAACGTTCCGTTGATATATTTATTTTTGAGAATGGTGATACCGATGTCTACTTGTCTTTTTTAAGGCCTGCGAATGAAATTACTGAATTATGGATGAAAGGAGAATAACCAATGAGTCAGAGAGAATTACCTGAAAAGTGGCAACAATCCGTAAAAGTCGTAAAAGCAGTACAAATTGCATTTGATATGGACACTAAACTTCAATATAGCATTCGACGTAGCGCGCTTGATAAAGGCATCAGCCCATCTGAGCAGATTCGTCATCTGCTCGGTTTAACTACGAACAAAAAGCCTAAACGCCCTCGTTTGACGGTTAGTTTAAGCCCAGAAGATTACCAACAACTTGGTGAACGCTATCAGATTCCTGCAGAAGAACAACTAGAAATAAAAAAGGCAGTTATTGAAGAGTTAACACAATTTGCTTCATCAAGTGACCTACTGAAATAATAAAAAACGCTTCAATATTGAAGCGTTTTTTCATTTCTTTGAATCTAACTTAACCGTTTATTCTTTTTTCATCGCTAAAATTTGTGTGTTCATTAATTCAGCCATTTCGGATATTTCTTTAATCACCACGACGGAACCTTCAACTAACTCTTTAACTTGATCCAAATTGCTATTGATTTCACCTGCAACGGTAGTTTGTTCATCTGCAGAAGAAGCAATTTGATAATTCATATCAGAGATATGATCTACTTTTTCGACAATACCAGCTAACTGAGCGCCCGCTTTCGTCACTTGTTCAACACCAATATCTGCTTGATTAACGCTTTTACCCATTAAAGATACAACATCTTCAGCACTTGCCTGTAACTGTTCAATCATTCCTTGAATTTCAACAGTCGACTCTTGAGTACGTTTTGCTAGGTTACGTACTTCATCTGCAACAACAGCAAACCCGCGTCCAGCTTCACCAGCGCGCGCCGCTTCAATTGCAGCATTTAAAGCAAGTAGATTGGTTTGATCTGAAATACTACGAATTGTATCAACCACACTGCCGATACCTTCCACTTTTGTTTCAACACTGCTTACCGCTTCGGCTGAAACACCAATATTACTTGATAAGGCATTAATCGTTGTTATTGTCGCTTCTATAAACTGGCTTCCCTCCTGCGCAACATCAGAAGCTTCCGTTGTTGAAGTCGATGCACTACTTGCATTATTCGCAATTTCTCTCACCGTTGCCGTCATTTCATTCATAGCTGTGGCAAGCATTTCAACCTGTCCAAATTCCTCTTGAATAGAATCATTAACGATTTCCATGCAAGTCATTAGCGGCTCTATATGCCCTTCAAGCTCAGCTACACCATTATTCTGAAATTTCAGGTTTTGCGCTAGATGACTTGTTTCGCGACAAACCCTATTTGCAAGGCTACCGATCTCATCTTGATTAGAAAATGGGGTATTTTCTAATGCTCCATTATTTATTGCATTAGATAGTTGATGCTCAACTGTTTTTATTTGTACTTTCATCGCCCAAAATACAAGGTATAAAACGGCAATAAACAAGATATAAAAAATAATATCTGCACCAAAGGAATTGCTGCCAGATGTTGCTGCTATTTTAATGATAAGCATAGCAGCGCCAATCACTGATACAAGCATCCACTTTTGAATGAAAGAAAGGTTAAATAAAAATTTTTGAATAAAAGGTATTTGGAATTGAGCCATATCTGTACCTGCAATAAATAAAGGGTAATAAGCCAACGGATAATATGAATAATATCATCCATATTTATAGCCCAAAATTAGCTTATTACAATAATTATTCAATACAATATATTAAATAGGTCAGAAATTGTGAAGATATACTAACTGGTTGATTTTTTATTGTTATTTTTATATCAAAACTGACTAATCTATTTGCTTCTCCCAGTAGGGTAACTTTAATAATGCCTGCTCTTTTGATAATGCTAAAGCCTCTAATAACGACTCTTTTTTACGAGTTAGCCATTTAGAATATTCTTTTTTAAGTACCGAATCATCTTCGTGCTCAGCAAGATCAAACACAGCATCTAACATCGCTAGTTTTTTCATACCACTTTTAATATCTAACCAAGGAGAATTGAAGACCTCTTGTCGTTGTGGTGAGAACAAATGACCTAAACTCATGCCCATTAGTAAGTTATTCTCAAGTGCGCCTTGATGGGAAAGTAAATGCTCAACGGATTTAGGCTTCAGAGCGTTAATTAACTCATCCCACGATGCATTTAAACATTGCTCAGAAAAGGACTCAATCGCATTGTTTTTCTCACTAGAAAAAGTACTTTTTTCAAAAAATATCAACCACTCGGTTAGCTTTAAAACAAACTGACAATAACGAGTGGAATGAAGTAATTCCAATACTTTTTCCTGATCAGGCAACGCATTATCACGGGCTTTTAAATTGTCTAGCAAGTTTTTAAGATTAGGTAACTTCCTTAAGTAATAGCCCTTATTTTTTAATAACTTACTATAAATTTGGCGCATATCAACCCAGGAAAAAGAGCGTGCAAGCCAATGTAAATCATCGACCCACTCTTGGTCATGCAAATCAGGAAATTGTTGCTTAAATAACATTAAATTTTGATGGATAAATTTAATACCCACAAACAATTCTCTAAGTGCCGCATTTTTACCTGATTCGGTATAACAATTCTCATGGTATTGAATATGTTTTAAACCGTGCTGAATATTCGTCAATAATGCCTGCTGAATAGACATGCTTGCTGTGATTGGCGAGGGTTCAAGCGGCTTAACAGCAAAAGAAGCATTATTCAGTAGCATATACCCACGCTGAGCTTTACTTACATTTCCTAAGCGAACCTCAGGTAATTCGGCGATTTTATTGCCGAAAATAAACAGTTTTTTTTCATCACCTTTAATCAGCTCAAGCTCAACTTCACTAATATCAACTTTTCCTTGGGTCGTCTCAATAAAACCACGATCATAGGCCACTTCAATTAACGTATCATCACTCATTTCCACGAGCCAAGTTTGACGTACAAAATCCGTGCTGAAAATGGGTAAAAGCGCTTCTTCTAATTGTTTAATATCACATCCATCTGGCCAAATTTTTTGATTAAATCGGGCTAACTCTGGAATAGCGCTTTCTATTGGTTCATTATATTCAGGGCGTTGATGTAAGCCACCAATCACTCGCCCTGCTGTTTTGATAGTTTGCACCGAACGTCCATCACAACTTCGAACCCTTAATCCCATATCCATTTCGCGCAATAAACGATTGTCTGTATCAAAGTAAACATTCTGTAGTGTTTGCGTTTTGTTAGAGATAAAACCTTGAGTATTGACCGTGTGATACAGTTCAGACTCAAATTGTGAATTGAAAAGGAACTTAATTTCTATTTCTGTTTCCATAATATTTACCAAATAACCCTTTGATATAGAACAAATCAGCCCAATAAAATCGCACTAATTTATCAATTATACTAAATTCAGGTTCAATTGTGTGGAAAAGAAAGATAACATGCGCCGCATATTTGTTATTCGACGGCCCCCTTATACGGTTAAATAACCAACATAATAGGATAAACCATGCCAGTTAATTCAATATTTGGGATGTTTGCAAAATCTCCCATTAGACCAATTCAATTGCACATTGATAAAGTAGCAGCTTGCTGTGAACTATTGATACCGTTTTTTAAAGCAAGCCATGACCGAGAATGGGTTAAGGCTAACGATATTAGAAAAAAAATATCGAAAATGGAAAAACAAGCAGATGAATTAAAACGTGAACTTCGCTTAACCCTACCTAAAGGGTTATTTATGCCAATTTCTCGCAGTGATTTAATCGAACTTGTAAATCGCCAAGATAAAATTGCAAATACCGCGAAGGATATTGCAGGTCGTGTATACGGCCGAAAATTAGAAATGCCAGATTCAATAACAAAGGACTTTATTACCTATTTGCAACGTTGCTTAGATGCTATCCAACAGGCTAAAAAAGCAATCAATGAGCTTGATGAATTACTAGAAACAGGCTTTAGAGGTCGAGAGGTTGATATTGTCACTAAAATGATCAGTGAGCTTGAGTCCATTGAAGATGACACTGATTCCTTACAAATTAAACTTCGTCGTGATCTGTTAAAAATTGAAGAACACCATAATCCCGTAGATATTATGTTTCTTTATCAGATTCTTGAGTGGGTCGGACAACTTGCCGATCATTCCGAACATATCGGCACGCAATTAGAATTAATTCTAGCGCGTTCATAGCGAAAAATAGGACTACTTATGGATATTCTTGCTACATATGGCGAAACGCTTGTTATTTTCGCCGGAACAGTCGGTTTTCTAATGGCTTGGGGTATTGGGGCAAATGATGTTGCAAATGCAATGGGGACTTCAGTTGGGTCTAAAGCTCTTACTATCAAACAAGCGATTATTATCGCGATGATTTTTGAATTCGCTGGTGCATATTTGGCCGGTGGAGAAGTAACATCAACAATTCGTAAAGGAATTATTGATGCTACCTATTATATTGATTCACCTGAATTACTTGTCTTTGGTATGACGGCAGCTTTATTAGCAGCTGGGTTATGGCTCATTATTGCCTCTTATTTCGGATGGCCCGTTTCAACAACCCATTCAATTGTTGGTGCCATTGTTGGCTTCTCTGCGGTTGGCGTAGGTGTTGACAGTGTAACCTGGAGCAAAGTTGTTGGTATTGTCGGGAGCTGGGTGGTAACACCGTTTATTGCCGGAGTCATTGCTTATCTGATATTTATGAGTTCCCAAAAGCTAATTTTCAATACTAAGCACCCTATTGAGAATGCAAAACGGTATGTACCTATCTACATGTTTTTAGCTGGTTTTATTTTGTCTTTAGTGACAATAAAAAAAGGGTTAAAACACATTGGCGTACATTTTAGTTCTGTAGACTCTCTATTAATTGCGGCGGCTATCGGTGTTTGTATTGCGATTGTCGGTAAAATCTTTATTAACCGCATCAAAATAGAAGCAAAAGCCGATAAAAAAATGCATTTTGCTAACGTTGAAAAAATCTTTGCCGTATTAATGGTTGTGACTGCTTGTGCGATGGCATTTGCACATGGTTCAAACGACGTGGCAAATGCAATTGGTCCATTAGCTGCTGTTGTTAATATTGTTGAACATGATGGTCAAATTGCAGCTAAATCAGAATTAGCTTGGTGGATTTTACCCCTAGGTGGTGTGGGTATTATTCTTGGTCTAGCCATTTTCGGTAAGCGTGTTATGGCAACAATTGGCCATGGTATTACTCATTTAACACCAAGTCGTGGTTTTGCAGCGGAACTTGCAGCGGCTTCGACTGTCGTAATTGCATCGGGAACAGGTTTACCTATTTCTACAACACAAACATTGGTGGGTGCTGTATTAGGAGTGGGTATGGCTCGAGGGATTGCCGCACTTAATTTAAGTATCGTACGTAATATTGTTATCTCATGGATAATTACATTACCGATTGGTGCCGGGCTTTCGATTTTATTCTTCTTTATCTTAAAAGCAATTTGCAGTTAAGTATCGAAACAGAATAAAAAGAGAGCCTAGGCTCTCTTTTTTTATATCTGGCAATCATCATTATTGTGAATACATTGTTAGAATGTTCAATTTATAACAATTAACCCGTTAACTTTATATTTAAAACCTTATTATTTATCGACTGACCGATTTTTGCATAATAAGGTGGCTTAGGTATAAAATACAACTTTAATCAACGTCGTAACAGGATGTCCTTTGAAATTATTTAACTATATTCTCAGCACATTAACACTCATATTTTGTGTTAATGCTTTTGCCGCCACTCGCTACGTTAGTGAAGATATATACACTTACCTGCATTCTGGGCCTAGCTTAGATTATCGGATCATTGGCACCGTCAAAGTAGGTTCAAAACTCACCACTTTAAAATATGATAGCAACACTAAGTTTATGCAGGTCCGCACCGATAAAGGCAAAACCGGTTGGGTAAAAAATTCTGAATTACAGGAAGAGCTTCCTTCAGCAGCTTTATTGCCTCAAGTGCAAAAAGAGCTATTAGAAGCACAAACAAGATTAAAAAATATCGACAGTGAAAATGCACGAACCCAACAAGAAAATATTCAATCAATTACTGATAAAGAAAATTTAATTGCAAAGCTACAAAGTGAAAAAAAATTCCTTGAAGAAAATATGGAAAAGCTTAAAGCAAAAAATTTAGAACTCGATTTATTACAAGATACCAAAGATGAACGGGTAAAAATGGAATGGATGATGTATGGCGGTAGTGTGCTTGTTTTTGGTCTATTGATAGGTTTAATTATTCCCTTCCTACCACGCCGTAAAAAACGCCGTGATAACTGGTAATCATTAAATAATCAGACCTAATGATTCATATCTCGCGGCCTCTATTGAGGTCGCAATATTATAAAGATAACCAATCAGTTAATGATTTTAAGTAAAAAACTTGCCCGTCAACGCGAAAATCGGTTTGATTTGGCAAAATAGTTACCACTTGTATTTTTCCTGAACTATCAACATCCCCTTCCTTTAAATCTTCCCCATTAATACGGATCCAACGATCACTTTGATTGGATGAATACACATGAAAGTCATAGCGAATTGTGGGTACCTGTTGCTGAAAACGGATCCCCATTTTATAAATATTTAATGCGCTGCTCTCACTCTCATCATTGCGATCATCCTGACTGTTAGTAAGTGCTTCTTGAAAATGTTCCTTTAGATTATCTGAAACATCACTGTAGGCTAATTCTTCAGGTATGTTATCTGTTATGCTTTCTGTAGAGGTATCCACAACCTCTATCGACTCATTTGTCTTTTTCTGTTCTAAAATTTGCTCTGAAGCCACCTCTTTTTGCTCTTCTTTTAATGCGGCATTCATCTCATTAAGATTAATTAACGGCAATGGTTTAGTCTCAAAAGAAACTGTTTCAATTATTTTGCCTTTAGGCTTATTAGGAGTGTTAACTATTTTTGGCTCAACAATTTCTGGCACTGATGGTGTCGCATCACGTTGTGGTTGAATATTTTTTAACGGTGTAACAACCACTTTTTCTTGTACAGAAGCCATTACTGGTGCGACCATAATAGCAGGCCTGTTTAGCATCCAAATTAATACGCATAATAATAAAATAATAACCATTAACGCCGATAATAGAAGTGCTTTCCAAATAGTATTATTGCTCCCCTCCGAGGATATTTCAGACTGTTGTTGATTTTGTTTCTGTAATGCGTTTGCAATAATGGACATTATTACTTCTCTTCAGTTAAGCGCGGAAATTCAGGATGCATTTGCTGCATAATCAACAACATAGTACGAGGTCCAACAATACCATCATCAATTAAACCATGGTCACGTTGAAATTGTTTTACTTCTTCCTGAAGGTCGATATCAAAAATAGCTTTGTTACTAGCAGGTAACGAATAAATTAAATTTAATTGCTGCGATAACCAAAGCGCACGCTCACCTTGATCACCTAATTTTATCTTACGTTGTGATATAAATGGTGTTTTCCATAACAAAGTCAAACCGCCATGCCAATAACGAACTAACCATTCAACTGAAACATCGATACTTTGTTCTCCAATTAATAATTGGTAAGTCTCTGATGCTTTATAAACGACGGCATATATATCCTGTTCTCCATTGCTCAATTTAATAATGGCGGGATAATTTAATTGATCTAACTTTTCAATATTACTTGCCTCAGAAAAACATAATAATGACGCAACAGCGCCTTGCTCACAGCTTATATCAAGCAAATCGACCTGATAGCCCCAAATTGCATATAAACTTCTCAATGCATAGGCGAATTCCCCTTGGTTAAGATCGAGTAATGGATAATCATCAAACCAATTAGCCTCTGCTTCATCAGGCACGGATTGAGTTGGGGCATAATTGACCGTAGGAGAAGTAGTGCTAATAACCTCCGGAGTATTCGTTTCAATATTTGTTTCTAATGGAATACTTTCAGTTTCAGGGATCGGCTCGAAATTATCAGATAATTCTGTATCAAGGTTTGATTCTACAGGAACAAGAGTTTGTACAGATGCAGGAGAAGAACGTAGTGCTGCTGAAATATTATCGAACAATGATAAAAATAAAGGTTGAATTGATACTTTAGATAATTGCATTCCTGTAAATAAAATTAAAAGAACCAATAATATAAATCGTGACCAATGCTTTAACTGTGAGGGGTCATTATAAAGCCGATGATCCACATCAAGCTCTTTAATAACCGTGGCTAATATTTTGACTGACACCTTATGGCTATTTTCACTATAGGCAGCAAGTAAACAACGATCGCAAATTAAATTAATAATTCGCGGGACACCATGGCTGTATTTAAAGATACGTTGCTGCGTCTTTGAATCAAAGATAGGGTAACTTGCACCTGCAATATTTAATCGATGCTGGATATAATAGTGTGTTTCTTTTTCTGTCAACGTCAATAAGTGATAACGCGCCGTAATTCGTTGTGCTAATTGGCGTAGCTCTCTTTCCTTTAACTTCTCCTGCAGTTCTGTCTGACCAATTAAAATAACCTGTAATGCTTTTTTATTATTTGATTCTATGTTGGTCAGGAGGCGCAATTGTTCAAGCACAGCAAAACTCAAATGTTGCGCTTCATCAATCAGTACAACCGCCCCTCTTCCTTGGTGTTGGTTATCACTCATCCAAGTCGTTAAGCTATCAAATAGCACTTTTAAACTAATATTCTCCTTTGGATAATCAATATTAAATTCATCACAAATAGTCGCTAATAACTCAACTTCATTAAGTGCCGGATTAAGAATAAAAGCCACATCTAACCCTGCCGGTAGTTGTTGCAATAACAAACGACAAATGGTTGTCTTTCCTGTGCCTACTTCCCCGGTCAGCAAGACAAAACCACCATTACTTTGTAAACCGTACTTAAGGTGCGCTAATGCTTCTTGATGGCGATCACTTAGAAATAAAAAATCAGGGTCAGGGGAAATAGAAAAAGGTAAATGCTTTAAAGAAAAAAAATCTTGGTACATTAATCGCCTCCTGCTAATAATCCATAGTTTACCTTATTAAACAGGTAATAACACAACAACAAAGAGTACCGTTATACCCATTACCATTCAAGACATACGATAAGCATATTGATTGGTAATAAGTATATCCGTCGATTTAATAAAATTTTCAGCACATTTGCTTACCTCGTAAGACCTTTTTCTTTTTTTATTTTATAATAAGCGAAGACGTTTGAGAAAGGGGAAGTAATGCAGGTATTTTTAGTCGGCGGTGCAGTGCGAGATCAACTTTTACAACTTGAGGTGAAAGATCGCGATCATGTTGTAATCAACAGTTCTCCAGAAGAACTATTGCAGTTAGGTTATCAACAAGTAGGGAAAGATTTCCCTGTATTTTTGCATCCGAAAACCGGCGAAGAATATGCGCTTGCTCGTACCGAACGTAAACAAGGCTCAGGTTACACAGGGTTCAGCTGTTATGCAGGCAAGGACGTCACATTAAAAGATGATTTAATCCGCCGCGATTTAACTATCAATGCCATTGCTTTATCGGCGCAGGATGAACTCATTGATCCCTATAATGGCGTCGATGACATTAACAATAAATTGTTAAGGCATATCTCCCCCGCATTTAGCGAAGATCCTTTACGCGTATTACGTGTCGCCCGCTTTGCCGCAAGGTTTTATAAACTCGGCTTTACGATAGCGCCAGAAACCTTGGCATTAATGACTCAATTGACAGAACAAGGTGAATTAAGCCACTTAACGGCTGAACGCGTTTGGCAAGAGACTGCAAAAGCGTTAATGACAGAAAGCCCACATATTTACTTTCAAGTATTGCGAGATTGCGGTGCATTGGCCGCCCTTTTTCCTGAAATTGATGCCCTCTTTGGTGTACCAGGCCCCAAAAAATGGCATCCTGAAATCGATACTGGTATCCACACACTGATGGTCGTCGAACAATCAGTCAAACTATCAGATGCACTCGCTTTTCGGTTTGCATGTTTAGTACACGATTTGGGGAAAGCATTAACACCAAAAGATAAATGGCCAAGCCACAAAGGCCATGGTTTTCTTGGTTTAAAAGTAATTAAAAAATTCTGTGCCCGATTACGCGTGCCAAATGAGTGTCGAGATTTAGCTCTGCTCGTTAGTGAGCACCATACCGTTATCCACAGTGCCTTTGAGTTACGCGCATCAACTTTAATTAAATTAATGGATAAAAATGATGCTTGGCGTAAACCTCAACGATTCCAACAAATGCTGCAATGCTGCGTCGCCGATTCAAAGGGCAGAGCGGGATTTGAAAATAAAGACTACCCAACAGCTGATTACGTATGGCAAGCCTTTCAAGTTGCGCAATCAGTTAATGTGCAGGATATTATCAAACAAGGCTTTATGGGGTCTGAAATTAAAGAAGCGCTGCAGAATGCTCGTACTGAAAAAGTACAAGCATATAAAGACAAGACACTGGCTTTTTTAGCTCAATAATAGCCTTGAATTCAGGCGCCAGCTAAAATATAAAACAACGCAGCACCAAGTATTAATCTGTAAATAACAAATGGCAACATGCCAACTTTATTCAGTAATATTAAAAACACATGAATACATAAAATCGCACTGATAAACGAAACACCAGCGCCCAAAAATAATGTACTCCAATCAACATAACCGTCGGAAAGAATAAATTTTAATAAATCATAGCCTGAAGCCATTCCAATAATAGGAATAGACATTAGAAAAGAAAATCTAGCAGCGGCATTACGCGTCAACCCAAGCATTAAACCTGCGGTTATCGTGATACCTGATCGAGAAGTACCCGGAATTAATGCAAGCGCCTGTGCGAAACCAATAATAATCGCACCTTTAAGGCCTGTTTGATATTCCCCTTTAATTTGTTTCGCTTTTGCATCGGCCCACCAGAGTAATAACCCAAAAACAATGGTTGTCACGGCAATAACATAACCACTGCGTAAATAAGTTTCAACAATCGGTTTTCCAAAGAAACCAATTAAAGCAGCTGGAATTGTTGCCCATACAATCCACCAAGCAAGACGACTATCCTGCGTCTTTTCTTGACCACGCAAAGAGCCTACCCAAGCTTTTGACATATTAATGACTTCAGCTCGGAAATAGATTAATACTGCTGCCAAAGTACCAATATTGAGTATTAAATCAAAGGCTAATCCTTGATCCGGCCAATCTAATAACTGCGATGGTAAAATCAAATGCGCCGAGCTAGAAATGGGTAAAAACTCAGTAAGACCTTGAATTAAGGCTAAAACAATAATTTGTAGTAAAGACATGTAGATTCTCTATCCCTAATAAGTAAAAGTTAAAAGTAACGTTAAATTTTCCATAATTTCTGTTTATCTTTTGGGTAATTTTCCCATAAATTTTGGTATGTCTCATTTAATATGGGATGTTTTAATTGCGGCGCTAATTCTGATAATGGTTTTAAAACAAACGCATTTTTGGTAATTTCAGCACGTGGTAAATTATTTTTTTTATCGACCACCTGCCCATATAACAACAAATCAAGATCTAACGTTCTGGGTGCAAATTTTTTAGCATTATTAACTCGCCCATGTTTTATTTCAATCTCTTTTAACTTTCGAATCAGCCTATCGATGGGTAAATTAGTATTAAGTTCAATGACTAAATTATAAAAATTACCACCAACAAACCCCACGGATTCACTTTCATAAATTAAAGATTGCTTTAGTTTGCCGAATTCCAATTGTAAGGAAGCGATGCCCGCTTTAATACTTTCAAATTTATTAAGGCTTGAGCCAATGCCAATAAATACCTGTGTCACTAGCGATGACCACGCTCAATTTGTACACCCAAGCTTTGTGCTTTCGGCAACGCACCGGGTTTATGTAAGGTGACTTTAATCCACGGCACTGAAAATTCTTTCATAATCAGTGCAGCCACCGATTCGGCCATCGTTTCAATTAATTCAAATTGATGATTTTGTGCAAACTGACTCACTTTTTCCGAGACACTAAAATAATTCAACGCTAAGTTAATATCATCACTTGCCGCTGCAGGTTTATTATCAAAGGCCATTTCTAAATCGAAATAAAGCTTTTGCTGTAAGGATTTTTCCCAATCATAAACACCAATTGTCGTAATGACTTCTAACTGATTAATAAAAACAATATCCATCTAAAACCTTTAACACTATCACTTAACCAAAAATCCACGTAATATCAAAACACAGATAAATGAACTATAAAAATGATGTATTTTACCTGAACGAGAAGAAATAAGTACAAATGATTATCCTAAGCAACTTAATATTTATTTTTTGTGCCTACCTGGTTGGTGGCCTAAATGGCGCAATCCTATTATCGAAGCTAAAAGGCTGGGCTGATCCGCGTTCATTGGGCTCTAAAAACCCAGGTGCAACTAACATGCTTCGCTTACATCATGCTCAAGCGGCTAGTGCGGTACTTATTTTTGACCTTATTAAGGGTACCATACCCGTTTACCTTGCTTATTTCTTACATTTCGCTCCAGTAGAAATTGGTTTTATTGGAATAGCAGCTTGCTTAGGTCATATTTACCCTCCTTATTTTAATTTTAAAGGCGGTAAAGGCGTGGCAACTGGCTTGGGAACATTACTACCATTAGGTATGGATATGACGGGGTTATTAGTATTAACTTGGTTATTAACAATTGCCGTAAGTGGTTATGCTTCGCTTGCCGCAATTATTACTGCAATCGCAGCCCCTTTCTTTGTCGCTTATATCAAGCCTGAGTATATTGTTCCCGTAAGTATGTTATCGATATTAATTACCCTACGTCATGGTAGCAATATACGTCGCCTACTGGCAGGAAAAGAGAAAAAAATATTAAACTGGAAACAATAATTCTTTCGAATATTAATTAGCATATCAAGAGGAGTTAATATGCGCATTTTACATACCATGTTACGTGTGACTGATTTACAAAAATCGATTGATTTTTATACTCAAATTTTAGAAATGAAATTATTACGTCAATCTGAAAATGAAGAATATAAATATACTTTAGCGTTTATTGGCTATGGTGATGAAACGGACACAACGGTACTTGAACTAACTTACAATTGGGGAACTACTGAATATGATCTAGGCAATGCTTACGGACATATTGCGATTGAAACGAATGATATCTATGCAACCTGTGAAAAAATAAAGAAAATGGGAGGAGTGATTACTCGTGAAGCAGGTCCAGTTAAAGGCGGCACCACAGTGATTGCATTTGTTAAAGATCCCGATGGTTATATGATTGAGTTAATTAATAAAAAAGATGCAGGTAAAGGACTAGGTGAGACTGTTTAAGAGCCATTGTATTCAATATATGCTCTAAATTTTTCTTAAGAAAAATGAATACTAGCTTCGTTATTGGTTTTGCCATTATAACAATCGGTATAAACTCTTCCACCGGATGTAACGCACTTATTTTGATAATAAAAAACCTCTCGTGGAGAGGTTTTTTATTGCGAATAATTTAATTCATCTGCGCTATAAACCAACAGGCTATTTTGGCAAGAAACCTACTTTCTCATAAACATCGGCCAAAGTCGCAGCCGCACGTTCACGGGCTTTTTCAGCACCAACACGCGCAATCGCTTGCAATGCAGGCTCATCTTGACGTAATGCTTTAAAACGGGCTTGAATGGGCTCTAATAAGCTAACAACAGCATCGGCAGTATCCACTTTTAAATGACCATACATTTTACCATCATATTCAGGTATTAAACTGTCGATGGATTTACCCGTTGAACATGAAAGTAAGCTAAGTAGATTCGAGACACCCGGCTTATTTTCTACATCAAAATAAATACGAGCTTTTTCATCGGAATCTGTTTCTGCACTTTTAATTTTCTTAATAATCACCTTTGGATCTTCTAATAATCCAATAAAGTTCTTCGCATTATCATCGGATTTAGACATTTTCTTAGTCGGCTCTTGCAAACTCATAATCCGCGCGCCATGCTCAGGGATATAAGGTTCTGGCACAACAAAGGTATCACCGTAAGCATTGTTAAAACGGCTCGCAATATCACGTGCTAATTCAAGATGTTGCTTTTGATCGCTACCAACAGGCACTTCTTTCGGATTATAAAGTAAAATATCAGCAGCCATTAAAACCGGGTAACTAAACAGCCCCACATTGATATTAGTGACATTCTTTTGCGATTTGTCTTTAAACTGAGTCATACGATTTAACTCACCCATTTGCGTATAACAATTCAAGATCCATGAAAGCTCGGCATGCTCTGGCACTTGTGATTGAATAAACATCGTACTCTTATTTGGGTCAATACCAACGGCTTGATACATCGCTAAACCATCGTATATAGCATGGCGTAATGCTTGCGGATCTTGACGAACAGTAATGGCATGTAAATCAACTAAACAGTAAAGACAGTCATGAGTTTCCTGCATTTCAACCCACTGACGCAAGGCGCCCATATAATTACCAATGGTTAATGCACCCGATGGTTGGCAACCGCTTAATACTACTGGTTTAGTCATTTTACTTTCCTTACACTGTTTAATTCACAGTATTAATTATTCATTCAATTTCGGGGATATCTAATCAAAAGATTCAATTAGACATACCACCATATTTACGTTGCCAACCATGCAATTGAATGGCAACGGATATACGCTTATACGCTTGCTAATTCATCGCGCATTTTATCAATTACTGCTTTGTAATCAGGTTCATTAAAAATTGCAGAGCCCGCAACAAACATATCCGCACCCGCTTCAGCTATTTCTTTAATGTTATCGGTCTTAACTCCACCATCCACTTGTAGTCGAATATCTCGCCCACTCGCTTGGATTAATGATTTAACTTGACGCAGCTTTTCTAACGTATGTGGGATAAATGATTGCCCACCAAAACCTGGATTAACCGACATTAATAACACCACGTCTAATTTATCCATTACGTGAGTTAATACTTCTAATGACGTTGCAGGATTTAAGACAAGCCCCGCTTTACAACCATGGTCTTTAATTAGCTGTAAACTGCGATCAACATGTTCAGATGCTTCCGGATGGAAGGTAATAATAGATGCGCCCGCTTTAGCAAATTCAACAATCATTGTATCAACAGGTTTAACCATTAAATGCACATCAATCGGCGCTTTAATACCGTAATCACGCAACGCTTTGCAAACCATTGGCCCAATTGTTAAATTTGGCACGTAATGATTGTCCATTACATCAAAATGCACCACATCGGCACCGTCGGTTATTACTTTTTCAACGTCTTCTCCCAAACGAGCGAAATCAGCAGAAAGGATGGAAGGAGCAATTAAATAGTCGGTCATGGTCTTTTTCCCGTATCAAAATGGAGCACTTATTCTACCGAAGCAGATACCAACAAACTATTATTTATTTAGCTTGTTTGATTGTGCAGAAAACAAAGCAAATAGTTCACCGACTGGTTGTCTTGTCGTTGAATGACTGCTTATTGTACGTGACACCTGAATTTTGTCACAAAGAGCATCACGATAAAGCTCTTGAGTTAATGTTGTATCGTGATTACTCAACAATACATTGCATTTAGATTCTCTTGCGAGACGAGCCAGATTTGCCTGATCGTCCAAGCTAAAACCAGCACTGGCATAGCTCGTAAATGAAGCACTTTTACTCAGTGGTACATAGGGTGGATCACAATACAGTACGTCGTCATCACGCAAATAATGAAATAGTTTATGGTATGGCTTGCAGGTAAATGTCGCTGATTTACTTTTTTCAGAAAAAAATAATAACTCTTTTTCAGGAAAATAAGGTTTTTTATAACGCCCAAACGGCACATTAAATCCACCGCTTTTATTGTATCGGCACAACCCATTATATCCATGTCTATTCATGTACAAAAACAATAATGAACGCTGATAGGGATCCTGAGATAAGTTAAATTCTTTACGTAGTTGATAATAAGTCGCTTCATCATTAAATTTATCTTGAAAATAATGCTTTGCATCAATAATAAATTGTTTAGGCTTACGCTTTATTATTTTGTACATTTCAATCAGATCTGGATTAATATCATTAAGAAGATATTCATCAAAGTCACTGTTCAAAAATACCGATCCTGCACCAACAAAAGGCTCAATAAGACGTTTACCTTCCGGCAGTCGTTGATTAATTTGTTCAGTCAGTGAGTATTTTCCTCCTGCCCACTTTAAAAAAGCTCTGTTTTTACTCTTCATTTATTTAATTGTAAATCCTGATGAACAAGTTGATATTTTTTTACCCAAGTATCTAAATTGAGCAACGACCCAGGTAAACTTTTTGCAGCTTTATTAGCGTCAGACAGGGTATCGTAATCGCCAAAAATTACAATGTATCGAGGTTTATTATTGTATACCGTTTCATAAATCTGAATATTATCACTCACATCTTTATGTTGAACAATAAAACGCTGTAATGATGCTTTAGTCGTTAAGGCCGATAGCTGAATTGTATAATGTGAAGGAGTAATTGATAGCAACACTGATTCGGCTGTAAAAATAGAATCTGGCTGCTCTTTTTTAACTGGTTGATTAGTTAGCTCGTCTACTTTTGCTTCGACAACAACCTGTTCAACGGTATCAACTGCTTCTGATTTTTGCTCTTCTATAATCACTGGTATTTGTTCGCTAATTTGAACATCAATTGGCACCAAAATTTTAGGGTTATTTTCGGTGCTCACTGGATCACTTATTCCAACCATCAAGTGATTAGGTTCTACCTCTGCATCCGACACTTTATTCCAATTGCCAGCAAGCTGCTCTGCCATCGGTATCTCTGGCTTTTCAGGTAATAAACTATCGCTCACAAGAATCTCCGGTTGTTCAGACTCTAATGGCTCATTTTTTATTTCTGAGGGTTCTTGAATAACTAACGATACTTCTTTAGGTGCAACTAATAGTGGATAAAGGTAACGGCCAAGACCACCTGCAATTAAGAGCAAAAGCAACATCACTAAAATAGCCGGTAAGCGTGTTTTTACCCATGATAATTCGTTATAAACCAATTTACCGGCAATAATTTTCTCAGCTAACGTAATTATTTTTCGAGGATTTCCCTGACAAGCCATTAATTTTTTAACTACTGCATCTTGATGCTGAACTTGATGCTGGTAACCAACCTGATTAAATAAGTACTTAAGTAATTGTTCCGATTCTTTTTGGCTGAGCGGTTCTAGTTTGAATTCTAAACAATGACATAGTTGATTCGTAGACAAAAACATTTCTAAGCTTTTCACATCTTCAGCAAGCAATAAAATATTAATTTCATGCTCACCAAAGTCACCTTTATGAGCAATTAATTCAGCTAACTCCTTCAGTAAAACATCGGATAATAAATGAGCATTATCAAAAATAATTAACCGAGGAGCTGAAATGTTGTGCTTTTCTTGTAATAACCATAACGAAGAAAGCAAACTGTCCTGTGCATCAAAAAGTGGATTATCGTATAGTTGAACTAATACTTGCTGCCTAATTTGGGCATCAGAAAGTTGACTATTAAGCTTAATATAAGCTTCTTTGGTGTTTGCCTGTAACTTATTACTCAGCTGTTCAATTAAACTGCTCTTTCCTGCCCCAGCTTGGCTAGATAGAAAAATAAGAGAGGATGATAAATAGATGTGGTGTTGCAGCCGATCGATCAGCTGCATTTGTGATGGGAGCGCGATTAATTGACGAACAACCATCGAACTTATTGTTCAATAACGCGACGCAATATCGTTTCACTTACATTATCGAATAAATCACTTGTACCGATAGATGTAGGCAAAACTAATCGCAACTTACCATTAAGTACTTTTTTATCCAACTGCATATGTTCAGCATAACTTGCATAATCCATATTTTCAGGTGGCATTAACGGTAAATCAAATTGTCTAATTAACGAGATAATTCGGTTAACTTGCTCGTCGTTAATCAGCCCTAAATAACGAGATGTTTGTGCGGCTTGTATCATACCGACAGCAACTGCTTCACCATGAAGCCAATTCCCATACCCTTGCTCAGCTTCAATCGCATGACCAAATGTATGGCCAAGATTTAACAATGCACGAATACCTTGTTCTTTTTCATCTTGGGCAACAACGTCCGCTTTTATTGCACAACAGCGTTTTATCATATAAGTGATCGCATCCGCTTGTAATGCATTTATTGCATCAACATTATTTTCTAGCCAAATGAAAAAGTCTGCATCATAAATAATACCGTACTTAATCACCTCTGCCATCCCAGCAGAAAATTCACGGGGAGGTAATGTTTTAAGGCAATCAATATCGATAATCACTGATTGTGGTTGATAAAAAGCCCCAATCATATTTTTACCTAATGGATGATTTACAGCAGTTTTACCACCAACGGAAGAATCTACTTGAGATAACACCGTTGTTGGTACCTGAATAAATGCAATACCACGCTGATAACAAGCGGCAGCAAAACCAGCCATATCTCCAATTACACCGCCACCTAATGCAATAATAGTGGTATCACGTGCATGTTTATTCGCTAATAATGCCGTTAATATTGTTTCAAATGTAGATAAGTTTTTATGTTGTTCACCATCAGGTAAAATAACTTCATCAATTTCGAATGCTTTTAATGTTTCCTTGCAGGATTGTAAATAAAGTGGCGCGACCACATCATTCGTAACAATCATGACTTTTTTACCGTTTATTGCACTCGTAAATAAATCACTCTGACGAAGTAAACCCTCACCAATAGTGATTGGGTAACTACGATCCGCTAAATCTACAATTAATTTATCCATTAAAAATCCAACAATGAAATAATTTGACTCGCGACAACCTTAGCACTCTGGTCATCAGTTTCAATGGTGTAATCAGCTACTTCATCGTATAGAGCATTGCGTTTTTCAGCCAATGATTCAAGTACAACACGCGGATCGTCCGTCTGTAATAAAGGACGACGCTTATCTTTTAAAGTACGTGCTAATTGTTTATTAACACTCGTTTTTAAATAAACAACAATACCTCGAGCCGATAGGTGAGTACGATTTTCAGAGCGAACTACTGCACCACCACCTGTTGCGAGAACAATGCCATGCTCTTTTGTTAATTCATCAATCATATCGCGTTCTCGATTGCGGAACCCTTCTTCACCTTCGACATCAAAGACCCAAGCAATATCAGCTCCGGTTTTTTTCTCGATTTCAGCATCTGAATCGTAAAAATGAAGGTGCAGCATCTGTGCTAGATGACGACCGATTGTGCTTTTACCAGCCCCCATAGGACCAATTAAGAAAATATTACGTTGTTCTGCCATGTTGGATTATTACTCAATGATTAATTACAGGGAAGTCCTTTATAAAAAAGAAGTGCATTACATTATCGCAATTGTTGATAACTTATTGCAAGCATATAAAAAAAATAAGCCTGAAGATCACTTCAGGCTTATAACAAAATCATGTAAATGGCTTAAATAAATTAATATTTACTTTCCATTATGATACGAGGTGTAACAAAAATAAGTACTTCGTCTTTACTTGATGAATCACTTGTTTGTCTAAACAGCGCGCCTAGGAAAGGAATATCACCTAAGTAAGGAACTTTCGTTTCAGAGGTTGTCACTGACTGTTGATAGATACCACCTAGCACAATTGTTTCACCATTATCCGCTAACACTTGCGTACTAATTTCTTGTGTATCGATTGCAACTGATTCAGTTCCATCACTATTTGTCACAATTTCACCCACTGAATCTTGAGTAATAGTAAGGTCTAAAATGATTTTATTATCAGGTGTAATCTGTGGCGTAACTTCTAGGCTCAATACCGCTTTTTCAAAGCTAATTGTTGTTGCGCCTGAAGAAGATGATTCTTGATAAGGGATCTCAGTACCAGACTCAATATAAGCGGTTTGTTGATCGGCCGTCGTAATACGTGGACTTGCGATAACCTCACCTCTACTTTCACTCTCTATAGCAGACAATTCAAGGTCCAATAAATCACCATCAATATTAGCAATTTGGAAACCAATACTATTACCATCGGAGTTAAAGCCAAGATCGATATTTAAATCATCATCGTCCGATGAACTCAAGCTAGACCATTCAACACCAAGCTCTTCGCCTACTGATTCACTTACTGTCACCATACGAGCTTCGATAACTACCTGACGAACAGGTACATCAAGCACTTCTAGCATCTCTTTAACTGAATCAATAACCGCTGCAGTATCTTTGATTAAGAGTGTATTAGTTCTTTCATCAAGACTAACTGAACCACGAGATGATAATAAACTGGTTTTCTCTCCCGATAGTAATGCAACAATACTTTTTGCTTTAGCATAATTAATTTGGATATATTCAGAGTAAAGCGTTGATAGTTCGGCTACTTTTTGTTCTGACTCAAGCTGCTCTCGTTCACTATTTGCTAATTCTGTTGCTGGGGCAATCATAAGAACATTACCATCAAGACGCTTACCTAAGCCTTTAACTTTCAGGATAATATCCAGTGCTTGTTCCCATGGCACATCATCTAAACGCAACGTAATGTTACCGCTCACTGAATCGGTAATAACTAAGTTAAAACCATTAAAATCAGCGATTAACTGTAACACGGTACGAACAGGAATATCTTGGAAGTTCAGTGAGATAGCTTTACCTTGGTATGCACTTTCTTTCTCATCTTTTGGTTTTTCAGTCACTTCAACCATAAATAAGGTATCAAGTTGATCATAACGGTAGTTATATTCACCTTTAATATTAAACACCAAACGTGTTTTACCATCTTCTTTAAATGTTTCGATTTTTTCCACAACCGTTGCAAAATCGACAACATCCATAATGTATAAAAGATCATCAGGAATATATGTACTCTGGAATTCAACAATCAACTGCTGGTCGCGACGACGAATATCGACGGCAACACTTGAATTACCAAGGTATACAAGTAATTTACCTTGCCCTTCAGAGCCACGTTTAAAATCAATTGAGTCAATGTTATTAACATAGCCTTCAGGAGTCGGTGCTAAGGTTTTAGCTGCGCCGGTTTGACCAATCAATCCTTCTGCAACTGAAGTCGCTTGATCAGCAGGATCTTGAGATACCGCACTAATTAAAGCCGCGACAGTACCATCTTCTGGTTGCTCTTTCTCACCAAGATCACCAAAACGAACCAACAAGCGTTTACCTTGATTCTCAATTCGGTAAGGCATTAAAGAATCAAGAGAAATAGTCATACGTAGACCATCACTTGTTCTTTCAGTTTCAACGCTATCAATACCACTTTGATCGATTTTAACTGGATTTAGTTTTAAAACTGAACTCGCATTATCTACATCGATAACAAGTTTATTTGGACGGTAATGTAACTTATCCGTGTAACTGGCAATGTCTTCATTAAATTCAAAAAGCAATTCAACTTTTTCACCCGTTAAAGGATTTACATTTAAGTCAGTAAGTTGAGATTCGGCAAAAACTGCCGAGGAAAACAAAAAACTGACCAACAAAAAAAGATGTCGCACTTGTGTTATATTTATAATTTTCATGATTCTTATCATCCCTGCTCTAATATCATTGAGATTTTAACATAATTTGCGTAATACGCTCTTGCCAACAACCATCTTTATCTGCTGCTAGCTCTAATATTTCAACTTTACTTGTCGTTATTTTTAATACCTTGCCATAATTTAAGCCCAAATAATCCCCTGGCTTAACTTTATACAATTCCCCACCAGACACTTTCACCAACGCCCATAACTTATTATCAATCGTTAACGTTCCACGCATACTTAGATTATCAAGAGAATAGGTCTCTAATGGATGCTTTTTACGATCAAAGTTTGGCTGAGGACAACTCTTCGGTGTATTCGCAACAGCAACGGGGACTTCAGCTTTAGGTTCTGAAAATGGATTCCGTCCTTCGGCTTTATCAAAAGAAAGAGCTTCTATTTTCTTTAATGTCGGCACTTTGTCGTTGATAGGGTAAACCTGAGACTTTGTTTTAACTACAAACTCTTCGAGATCATCGACTTTAACTTCTACACATGAATATAAAGGTAATGTCATTAATAAAAGAGGTAAAATTCTCATTTCTTACCTCTCTTTTCTTTGTAACGGTAGGTTTTAGCGACAACATTCAAGGTCAATAAGTCTTTCCCTTTCGCTTTTGTTAATCTTAAATTATCTAAAATCACAATTCGCGGTAATGCTGCAATATCAGCGGCAAATTTACCAAGTTCTTGATACGTCCCCACTACCTGTAAACTAATAGGTACTTCAATAGAGAGATCTTGATTCTTTTGAACCCCCCAGTTAATACTTTTAAACTCCAGCCCATTATTCGCACCAATAAAACTAATATCATCAAGTAAACTTGCAATTTCTTTATTAGTCGGTAATTTATTAATTAGCCCATCAAGAATAATATTTATTTCTACCATTTGAGCACGGTAGGTTTCTAAATTAGAGGATAAGGCGGCTTTGGTAGTAAATTGTTTTTTAAGTGTGACTTCTTCTTGCTCAGCACGCTCTTTCTTGTCAAATTGTGGATACGTTACATAATAAAAATACGCGCCACTTAAAATAGCACAGACGATCGCAATAAAAATAACGCGATAATGTGCAGGCCACCCCCCAACATCATTAAAATCTAATTCATCTAAATCCATTTATTTACTCTCCTTTTGCTCAGGGACAACGGTAAATTTCATTGCAAATTTACTTAAATTAATCGGCTCTGAAGGCCCTGCAATAATTGAGCTAATTTCAGATCCTCCAAGCCACCCTGAACCATCAACATTTCGCATCATTCTTGCTAAACGATTATTTGACTCACTCATGCCCCTCGCATCAACTCGTTCATTCGCGAAAGTAATATTATCTAAATAAATACCTGTTGGTACAACGTCCACTAAGGTATTAAATAAGTGAGTTGCATAATTACGCTTTTCTTCGAGTTTTTGTATTAAGTTTATGCGACGCTCTAGCTCTTTTTTTTCTTTTTTTATGTCTTTAATTTCTGCAATTCGACGATCTAACTGCAATGTTTGCTGTTGTAGAAACTCATTACGTTGTTGCTGTGCTGCAATTAAAGAATCAACATACATTTTACCTACATGAGATAACCCCAATACAACCAGCGCACTCAATGCCAAAACAATAAAAAAGGTGATTTTCTTTTGCTTTTTATATTCTTCTCTCCAGGGCAATAAATTAATATTCGACATTATTGAACTCCTCTCAGTGCTAACCCAAGTGCTTTCATATATTTAGCACCCACTTCCTTCAGTAGCACCCTATCGGAACTATTTTTATACTCAAAGCCAATAAAAGGATCTGCTATTTCAACTTTCAAGGCTAACTCATCCGCTAATTGGATAGGTAAATCGGGTAACAATTGACAACCACCCGTTAATATTACCTTATCAATATTAATATTGTCCGGCGCATTGGTAAACATGCGTAAATCGAATCGCAAATGATTAATGGTCATATTAATAAAGGGGGCCATTACATCAATATCACAATCAACAGGCCAACTTTTCTCAATTTTTAATTTTTCCGCCTCTGCAAATTTAAAACCATAATGGTCGACCATCATCTGAGTACATACATCGCCGCCATGATTTTTAGAACGAGAGAAAATAACCTCACCTTGATACATAACATTAAGCGTCATTGATGAGGCGCCAATATCAATAACAGCAATCCCTTTATCGTAATCTTCTCTCAATAATACAAGTTGGCAAGCTCTTGCTAATGCATGACTAGCAATATCGACAACTTTTGTTTTTAATCCTGCCGAATTAACACAATCCGCTTGAGATAATACCGTCTCTTTACGCGCAGCACTAATTAAAACATTATTTAATTCAGGGTTATTAGGGTTAGGCCCAAGTACCTCAAAATCTAAGAAAATTTCATCTAGTGGGAAAGGAATGCTATTTTCAGCTTCAATCTCGACTTGCGTTTCTAAATCTAGTTCGCTTAACTCTGCACTCATTGATATCACTTTAGTAATGACATCAGTACCCGTTACGGCGATTGCGGCATTTTTGTAACTTGCCGGGAAGTTTTTACGAAGTTGCTTAATAATTTCGGTTAATTTGATAATGTCTTCAAAGTGATTGTCAACGATCAAGCCTTTAGCAATTTGTACTTCAGCCACTGCATCAATCTGGAACGTTCCCTTTCCTTTCGACATCGCAATTGCTTTTATTGAACTTGAACCAAAGTCAATTCCAATTAAAGCAGTTGATTTTACTTTATTTATCTTTTTAAACATATCCATACTGCCATATTTTTTAAAGTGATAATCTAATTTTCCATAATCTGTTTATCATATGATGAAAAGTGTTAGTTTCCAAGAATATAAATAATTATTCTCTTTAACTCACGCTATATAACTATATACTGTGCACAGCCTCTAAAAAAAGTCTTGATTTAATAACAAGTAACGCCAAAGGTACCTATAAAATGCTCAAATGGATTAAACGTATTTTCTTCGTTTCTATTATTTTCTGCTTAATAGGAATAGCTGGAATAGTTTCTATCTACTACATGGTTAAAGCGGATCTTCCCGATGTTGCTTCCATTCAAGATATCCAACTTCAAGTCCCAATGAAAGTATTTAGCATCGATGGTGAATTGATTTCACAATTCGGTGAAAAAAGACGTATTCCATTGACGATTGATGAAGTCCCGAAAAAACTGATTCAAGCCTTTATTGCAACAGAAGACAGTCGTTATTATCAACACCCCGGTATCGATCCTATCGGTATTGTTCGTGCGGCGCTTGTATATGCATCCACGGGTTCGGCAAAGCAAGGCGCTAGTACAATCACCCAACAGGTTGCACGAAACTTTTTCTTATCGCGAGAAAAAACGTTTATACGTAAAATAAAAGAAGTTTTTATCGCTATTCGACTAGAGCAATTGTTAACTAAAGATGAAATTTTAATGCTCTATTTAAATAAAATTTCATTAGGACAACGATCCTATGGTATTGGCGCAGCTGCGCAAGTGTATTATGGCAAAAATGTATCCGACTTAACATTACCAGAAATGGCAGTATTAGCTGGGTTACCCAAGGCACCATCTCGCCTAAATCCAGTTTACTCACCAGAAAATGCAAAAAACCGTCGTAATATCGTATTATTGAGAATGCTAGATGAATCATATATTACCCAATCAGAATACGATGACGCAATTAAAACCCCTGTCACTTCAAAATATCATGGTGCTGAAATAACGTTATCTGCGCATTATGTGGCAGAAATTGCACGAAATAAATTAATTGAATTGTACGGAGCAGACCGCAGTTATAATGAAGGTTTCAATGTATTCACGACAATTAGTAAAGTGAATCAACAAGCAGCAAATAAAGCCGTCATGCAGAATGTTCATGATTATGACATGCGTCATGGTTATCGTGGCAGTGAACAAACATTATGGGAAAAAACCGATCAACCTTGGACAGCAGAGAAAATTACCGCATATTTAAAAAATCAGCCAATTTATGAAGATTTAATCCCTGCCGTTGTTATTGAAGTTGAAGACAAGTCCGTCAAATTATTAAGCAAAAATACAGCCGATAATATTCAAGTCATCGACTGGGATGGATTAAAATGGGCTCGTCGATTCAAAAGTGATCGGTACCAAGGTACACCTCCTAAAAAAGCCGCTGATATATTAGCCTCCGGCGAACAAATATGGATTAGAAAAAAAGATGAGGCTTGGGAGCTATCACAGTATCCGGACGTAAGTGCCGCATTTGTCTCTTTAAACCCCGATGATGGCGCTATTACCTCAATGGTTGGAGGTTTTAGTTTCGCTAAAAGTAAATTTAATCGTGTCACCCAGGCAAAACGACAAGTGGGCTCAAATATTAAGCCTTTTATATACTCCGCAGCACTAGATAACGGTTATACACTTGCAACGCTTGTTTATGACACCCCAATTAACGAGTGGGATGGCAATCAAGCTTGGCGACCTAAAAACTCACCAGCCGTATACAATGGTCCAATCCGTTTGCGCCGAGCACTTGGCCAATCTAAGAACGTTGTTTCTGTTCGACTAGTACAAGACTTAGGTATACCTAAAGTTATCGAGCAATTAGAAAAATTTGGTTTCAATAAAAAAGAATTACCTGAAAGTTTATCGATTGCACTTGGATCTGCGTCCATTTCGCCACTCGAATTAGCAACGGGTTATGCCATTATCGCAAACGGCGGTTATAAAGTTGAACCTTACATTATCGAACGCATCGAAGATGGCTACGGCAATATTTTATATCAAGCTAGCCCGAAAACGGTTTGTAAAGATTGCCAGCGTTTATATGACAATCAGGACATCTCAGACTCTCTTTTAATTGTAGGAGGCAATGATGATCCATTATCCAATGAAATTTGCCCTATCGCACCTATAAGCGAAGCACAGATTGCCGAAAGCGCTGTCAGCGAAGAAACAGCATTTTTGACAAGACAGTTACTGCATAGTGGTATTTTTGGAGGAGGTAGTTGGCAGCATAAAACAAATTGGAATGGCACAGGTTGGCGTGCTGCTCGTGCAATAAAGCGTCAGGATATGGGTGGAAAAACAGGGACAACCAACGATTCAAAAGATACCTGGTTCTCTGGTTTTCTAGGTAATACTGTGGCGACATCGTGGGTCGGCTTTGATGACTTTAGTCGAGATCTCGGTAGAACATCTTTCAATAGCAACCTAGGTAAAAAACAACAAACCGGCGGCGAATTTGGGGCTCAAACAGCCCAACCCGCATGGATTTCGTTTATGAAAACCATTGCACTTACAGAACCGGTAGACAATACTCCTAGACCATCAGGTATCGCAACGGCAAGAATCGATCTCAGCACGGGTTTATTAACTAGGAAAAAAGACTACACAACACGTTTTGAGTATTTTAAAGTAGGTACCACACCAACAGAATATAGCCCTTATGATAATTATAATGATGATGGCAGCGGTACTGGACAATTTGGCCATGACGATGAACTATTCTAATCATCACAATGCAGATTAACGTTTAAATATAATTCCATTTATTACTCGTTCAATCTGCAATAATTACTGGAAGCGTAATAATAAAGTAATTGAGATAACAACAAACCATGCTAAATGAAACTAACTTACCCTCGATTAAAGCATTACGCACCTTCCTCGCAGTAGCAAACAATCTTAGTTTCTCCAAAGCTGCGAAACAACTTTTTGTCACTCAAAGTGCGGTCAGTAAAAACATCGCATTACTCGAACAACAATTAGGGCAACCATTATTTAATCGTCATTTAAGCGGCATTGAATTATCTGCGGCCGGTGAACAATATCTCCCGAAAGTATCTGAAGCCCTAGAAATTATTCAATACGCTACGGAAAACCTCACTCAAATTGATCATGAAGAGGAAGTACTTACTGTCAATGTAACTCCCTCTTTTGCAAGTCTATGGCTAATTCCTCGCATTGAAACTTTCCATCATTTAAATGAGAATATTCACATCAGAATAAAAACAGGTGATGGTATGATCAAAAGAACCCATGGCGATAGCGATATTACAATTCGTTGTTTACCTATTTCTAAACACTATGAAAATGCGACTCTCTTACGCCAAGAAAACTTAATGCTAATCGCATCGACTGAACTACTGCAACATAACCCCATTAATAAAATAAAAGATATTGAAAAACAAACATTCATCCCTCATATCACACGTCCGCATCTATGGGAACAATTCAAAAGACAAAATGAACTGAGGTATGATAGTTTGTATAGCAGTACAGGGTTTGAACACTTCTACATGTCGCTTGAAGCCGTCAAAGATAATCTAGGTTTAGCATTAATACCTGATTTTATGCTAGAAGAAACCCTAGCAGAAGGCAGATTAATAAACCCGCTTAATATATCCATGAATACCAGTTACGGCTACTATCTTTTTGTACCAAGCTATCGACTCTCTTCAAGAAAAATTTATCAATTTAGTCAGTGGATAACAGCAATGCTCGGTAAGGAACAGTAAAGCAATTAACGCTACCCTTCGAGAAGTATTTGTCGGAAACTCGCCGCATTATGCAATGGTATATTCAATGTATCGGTAATTATTTTAATATCTGCCACCTGATGTGCATTACTTAACGCTTTCCCCCCGGTATTAGTGAAATGATTATTTTCAAAGCCGACACGAACATCTCCCCCCATTAGCATACCACTCAATAAGCATTTTTGTTCACTGACGCCAAAGGCACAACTTGCCCATCGAACACGGTTAGTTAGTATAAACTGACTATAATCAAGATCCCCGAAAAATGGGAGTAAATCAGTTGGAGTAGACAGTAACTCATTATGATACCGTCCAAGCACTAATAGAATATGGTGGTGTTTATCAGGCAAAACCCCCTCCTTCACTAACCACATATAACGGTGAAAATCTTCGATAGAATAAATAATATATTGCGCGATAATCCCTCTTTCACAAACCCAATGGAAAAATTTCCCCACTTCAGCAATCGAGGCATTATCAGGTACTAACTCTTTAATCGCGAATGACGCGGCTTCAGGTAATGTTTCTCGAATCAAAGCCATCTGTTCAATAGGCTGATATTGTCCAACAGCTTCTGTTGTTAGCTGAATAATAAGACTATCACCAACAGCAATCTTAACGGCTTCAAGTACGGCCAAATTATCCTTAATGTCTAAAGAATGAAGCCCATTCTTATCCCTCGCATGCAAATGCACCATTGCTGCACCTGCATCACGACATGCCAGCACCTCAGATACAATATCGGATTTAGAAATAGGTAAAGCTGAGTGATCAAGTTTTGTTTTTCTCGCACCGTTTGGTGCAACGATAATAGCGACCTTCTCCTGAGCATCTTGCATATTTATGACCATCTCTCAGACGCTTGTATTAAAGAAGCCTTAAGTTTACTTACAAGCTCATGTATTTGTATATCATCAATAATAAACGGTGGCGCAATTAAAATATGGTGCCCATCAACACCATTAATAGTCCCCCCCATTGGATAACACATTAGCCCATTTTCCATAGCAAATTTTTTGACTGTCTTATGTGCTTCTGTTGATGTAGATAATGGCGTTTTTGTCACTTTGTCTACAACTAATTCAATTCCTAAAAAAAGCCCTCGGCCACGCACATCTCCGACATAAGGTAATGGAAGAATGTCTGCAATCAGTTTGTCACGCAATTTAATACCTCGAACTTTAACTTTATCCAATAGACCATCATTAATAATCGTTTTAACCGTTGCTAATGCAGCGGCGGTTGCCATAGGATGTGCCATAAAAGTATGTCCATGTTGAAAAAAGCCACTGCCATGAGCTATTCCATCAAATATTTTACTGCTCGCTACTACAGCACCAATAGGAATATAACCTGCGCCAAGTCCTTTCGCGATAGTCACTAAATCGGGTACAATTTCATCTTGTTCAAAAGCATAAAAAGTCCCAGTTCGACCAATACCACACATCACTTCATCAAGAATTAATAGGACATCATATTGGTCACAAATTTCACGAATGCGTTTTAGATAACCTTTAGTTGCGGGAACCGCCCCCGACGTTGCGCCAACTACAGGCTCTGCTACAAATGCCATCACATTTTCGGCCCCTAACTCAAGGATCCTCGTTTCCAGTTCATTGGCAACACGAAAAGAATAATCTAATTCAGTTTCTCCTTCCTTCTGATCGCGATAAGCATTACAGGGGGCAATATGTTCTATAGTAGCCAATAAAGGTTTAAACTTTTCCTTACGCCATTCATTACCACCAACAGCCAGTGCACCTAATGTATTTCCATGGTAGCTTTGTCGCCTTGCAATATATTTAGTTTTCTGAGGTTTACCTATTTCAACAAAATACTGTCGCGCCATTTTCAATGCAGATTCAACAGCTTCTGAACCACCACTCACAAAATAGACATGATTAAGCGGTTCAGGCGCTAAATCTATCAATAAATCAGCAAGTTGTTCACAATTTTTATTTGTAAAAAAAGCAGTATGTGCAAAGGGAATTGTATCTAATTGCTGTTTAATTGCAGCTTTAACGGCCGGATGACTGTGTCCTAAATTAGAAACAGCAGCGCCACCACACCCATCAAGATATTTTTTACCATTCGTATCGAACAAATAAATACCTTCTCCTGATGCAATAATTGGCAATTGAACGTGGCATTGACGATGAAATACATGACTCATTTAAAAACCTTACAATATGAAATAGATGAATCTGCATATTCAGTGATTTTTATTAATTTTACAAAGGAGATAAATTTTAGGGGTATGAGGAAATGGCATAGTAAGATTAAAAGTTCAATTTTGTTATCACAACGCGAACATTTGGAAAATACCTTTAATTACTGTTCAATATACAAAAGTAGAATAACCTCTCAAATAAACCATAAGACACTCATTCAAATATCAATATTACGTTACTTGATCTGATAAAGATCTGGCTTTAGCTTTAACAGACTATTAAGCCAGATCTCACCAGTCGAAAAAATGTCACATAAAAGAATAAACAATAATAATGACTACATTTACACTTTAAAACGCCCGACTAAGCTGTCAAGGTGAACAGCCACAGTACTCATAGCCTCACTAGAAGACTCAATACTTGTAATTGTTTGCGCATTTTGTTCAGTACTGTCATTAATATTCACAACATGGATATTTATTTCTTTAATTACCGCAGATTGTTCTTCAGTCGCTGTAGCAATTTGTGCATTTAGATCGGAAATATGCATAACATTAGCAACAATCTCTTCTAAAGCATCATTAGTTGTTTTTGCTGCTTCGACACTTTTCTCCGCTTGTACACTACTTTGATGTACTGACTCAACTGCAACCGTTGCCCCATCTTGCAAATCAGAAATCATTTTACGTATCTCATCTGCTGACTCATTAGTCCGCTGTGCAAGACTACGAACTTCATCAGCAACGACCGCAAAACCTCGCCCATGCTCACCTGCTCTCGCCGCTTCTATAGCCGCATTTAAAGCCAACAAATTAGTTTGATCTGAAATCCCACTAATAACCTCTAATACTGAAGTAATATTACGTGCTTTATCGGCAAGCGACTCAATATTTGAAGAAACAGTTGTCATCTCTGCAGCCATTAAATTAATTGCAACCGTTGAATCACCAACAACGCTTTTTGCTTTACTAGCCATTTCAGTTGCATCGTTAGTCGTTTGTGCAGCAACATTAGCACTATTAGCGATCTCGGCAATAGTACTCCCCATTTCATTGATAGCAACAGAGACTTGATGTGTCTCATCTCGTTGTTTTTCTGATGTAGACTTAGAAAGCGAAGCTTCTTGGTGAACATTTTCAGCGGCCCTACGTACCTTTTCTGAAGTACTGGCAACATCTTGTACAACATGACGGATATTAGCCACAAAAGCATTAAACCCCATTGCAAGATTTCTGATTTCAGCTGCTTCATCCTCACTAACTCGACATGTTAAATCTCCTTCACCTTTGCCAAGTTCTTGAAAGGAAGTCGCCATTTCTTTAAGTGGTAAGACTAATTTACTCGACAATACTAGACTAACACCAGTAAATACTACTGTTACAATACCAAATAACATAAGCATATAATTATTTGACTCATCAAGACTCGCATACAGTTCTTTTTTAGGTATATCAGCGACAACATACCAACCGAGACTCTCAATATAGCTTGATGCTATCACTTTATCTTCAAGACTCTGAAAATCGAATTCTTGTTTAGAAAATAACGCTGAAAAATCAACATCAGGGTAAATTTCTTTAATATTTTTCTTATCTGTATATTTTCTATTTTGATGAACTTTAATAAGCCCCTTGGAATCAGCTAAAAAAACAAAGCCTGTTTTCTCCAACTTAAAAGAACGTAAAAAATTAGCGATATCCTCAAATGATTTTGATACGCCGGACGCACCTCGGCCATTTAATTGTTGAAAGTTAACAAATACATCAACGGTACCATTCGGATTAGTATAAGTACTTGCAGACTCTTTAACACCACTTGCTTTAAATCCATTAAACCAACTTTCAGCATCCAGTACTTTTAAAAAACCACCCTGATTCCAATATCGATTATTTTGTCGATCAATAAAAGAAGCATTACTAAGATCATTTTCTTCAACAATATTGGCTAAATATTCCGTTAATTTATCCTCTTCACCTTGATCCCCTCCATTAACAACCCAATCTAAAATAAACGGGTTATTAGCAATAGAGTTAGCCAATGCTTTCATCTGAGATATTTCAGCGCTGACCGATTCTTCTATGCGTTTAACGAGATTAGGTAACTCCGAAGTTTGGAGCCTTGATAGCAACATTTCTTGCGTCTTAGATTGAGCCACATAGGCAACAATACCAATAGAAGTAATAACAGTAACAAGTATTGCCATTGTTAATTTATTACGAATGGAAATTGAATTCATATATTTAGTACCTGATAAATTTTAAAAATTAAAGGGAAAAGATTTACTTATAAGCCTAGTAAACTTTAGATAGAAGTTATCGGCACCAACTACTAATAATTGAGTTATAGAGCCTCATTTATTTATAGTAAAAAATAATTGAAGTTTCTGGAAAATTAACGACAGTAGAATCGATAAAGGCATGAATAAATAATTAGATATTACCTCACATCAAATTAAATTTATAAAAAAAAATCCCCCTCGATAAAGTGTGTAACAGCAAGTATTTTTAATCGTTGTCTAGCATTAGACGTAGCATTGATTAGTACAGAAAAATCGTGTTCCATATAAACTCTTTTAACAGTGTTGTTATTAGATCATATATTTAACGGAATTGGTATTATAACGATATTGTTGAGCAGTGTTGTAGGGCTTGGAATTGCTTCTGCGAGGATACAAATGAAGTCATATCACTGTGTTACAGAGACTGGGTTAATCTGGAAACTTAATTAACGGAACTGGTATCATATCACTGTGTTACAGAGACTGGGTTAATCTGGAAACTTAATTAACGGAACTGGTATAATTAAAAAGCCATAATTTAGAGCCATTTGGTTTAATTCTAAGAGCTAAGCCATTGCCATCGTTAAGGTTGTATTCTTTATCTTTGGGCTTTGCTTGTTTGATCTGTGTAGCTGTCAGGGGGGTTGTTTTTGCCATATTGGTAACATCACCTTTAGTAACATTCGCATTGTTACTAACAGTGTTACTTAAAAGATAGGATTGTGCAAGACGTTAAAAAACGCTAAAAGACTGATCAAGAGGCTAACTTATTGAAAAAGTCTAGGTTTTATTAGGTTTTTGGACTTAAAAAGATATTCTAGGAAGAGGTCGTGGTGCTGATAGGCGGATTCGAACCGCCGACCTCACCCTTACCAAGGGTGCGCTCTACCAACTGAGCCATATCAGCAAAAGGGGATCTGACAATGACCTACTCTCACATGGGGAAACCCCACACTACCATCGGCGCAACTGCGTTTCACTTCTGAGTTCGGCATGGAGTCAGGTGGTACCACAGTGCTATTATTATCAGAAAAAATCGTTAAAAATTATTATAATTATTAATATAGAAAACCCCGACTCACTTGAATCGGGGTTTTAAATTAGGCGCTTGGCGATGCCCTACTCTCACATGGGGAAACCCCACACTACCATCGGCGCAACTGCGTTTCACTTCTGAGTTCGGCATGGAGTCAGGTGGGACCACAGCGCTAGTGTCGCCAAGCATAAAAAGTAATTAGAAAAGCTGTTTGATTCTTGTTCTTTTATTTATCTAATCTTTGCATTCGTAAAATACGCTTCGCAAGCTTATTTCTTAAGTTGTCTTGGTCTAACCAATGTACTTAGACATTGTATGGTTAAGCCTCACGGGTAATTAGTACAAGTTAGCTCAATACGTTACCGTACTTACACACCTTGCCTATCAACGTTGTAGTCTTCAACGGCCCTTTAGGGAGATTAAATCTCCAGTGAGAACTCATCTTGAGGCTCGCTTCCCGCTTAGATGCTTTCAGCGGTTATCGATTCCGAACGTAGCTACTGGGCAATGCCATTGGCATGACAACCCAAACACCAGCGGTTCGTCCACTCCGGTCCTCTCGTACTAGGAGCAGCTCCTCTCAATTCTCAAACGCCCACGGCAGATAGGGACCGAACTGTCTCACGACGTTCTAAACCCAGCTCGCGTACCACTTTAAATGGCGAACAGCCATACCCTTGGGACCGACTTCAGCCCCAGGATGTGATGAGCCGACATCGAGGTGCCAAACACCGCCGTCGATATGAACTCTTGGGCGGTATCAGCCTGTTATCCCCGGAGTACCTTTTATCCGTTGAGCGATGGCCCTTCCATTCAGAACCACCGGATCACTATGACCTACTTTCGTACCTGCTCGACGTGTCTGTCTCGCAGTTAAGCTGGCTTATACCATTGTACTAACCTCACGATGTCCGACCGTGATTAGCCAACCTTCGTACTCCTCCGTTACTCTTTGGGAGGAGACCGCCCCAGTCAAACTACCCACCAAACAGTGTCCCAAACCCCGATTCAGGGGCCATGGTTAGAACTCAAAACATACAAGGGTGGTATTTCAAGGTTGGCTCCACGTCATCTGGCGACAACGTTTCAAAGCCTCCCACCTATCCTACACATGTAGGCTCTAAGTTCACTGCTAAGCTGTAGTAAAGGTTCACGGGGTCTTTCCGTCTAGCCGCGGGTACACTGCATCTTCACAGCGATTTCAACTTCACTGAGTCTCGGGTGGAGACAGCATGGCCATCATTACGCCATTCGTGCAGGTCGGAACTTACCCGACAAGGAATTTCGCTACCTTAGGACCGTTATAGTTACGGCCGCCGTTTACCGGGGCTTCGATCAAGAGCTTCGACCTAAGTCTAACCCCATCAATTAACCTTCCGGCACCGGGCAGGCGTCACACCGTATACGTCATCTTGCGATTTTGCACAGTGCTGTGTTTTTAATAAACAGTTGCAGCCATCTGGTATCTTCGGCCGACAGGGGCTTAGAGAGCAAATCTCATCACCTCCATCGGCGTACCTTCTCCCGAAGTTACGGTACCATTTTGCCTAGTTCCTTCACCCGAGTTCTCTCAAGCGCCTTGGTATTCTCTACCTGACCACCTGTGTCGGTTTGGGGTACGATCCTTATATTTCTGAAGCTTAGAGACTTTTCCTGGAAGTATGGCATCAATGACTTCATCACCATAGTGACTCGACATCGTGTCTCAGCATATAGTGTTCCGGATTTACCTAAAACACCTGCCTACGCACTTGAACCTGGACAACCATCGCCAGGCCCACCTAGCCTTCTCCGTCCTCCCATCGCAAAATATAAGGGTACGGGAATATTAACCCGTTTCCCATCGACTACGCCTTTCGGCCTCGCCTTAGGGGTCGACTCACCCTGCCCCGATTAACGTTGGACAGGAACCCTTGGTCTTCCGGCGGGGAGGTTTTTCACCCCCCTATCGTTACTCATGTCAACATTCGCACTTCTGATACCTCCAGGATGGTTTGCACCTTTCCCTTCGACGGCTTACAGAACGCTCCTCTACCACGCGTATAAATACGCGTCCGCAGCTTCGGTGATATGTTTAGCCCCGTTAAATCTTCCGCGCAGACCGACTCGACCAGTGAGCTATTACGCTTTCTTTAAAGGATGGCTGCTTCTAAGCCAACCTCCTGGCTGTCTGAGCCTTTCCACATCGTTTCCCACTTAACATATACTTTGGGACCTTAGCTGGCGGTCTGGGTTGTTTCCCTTTCCACGACGGACGTTAGCACCCGCCGTGTGTCTCCCGTGATTGCACTTGTTGGTATTCGGAGTTTGCATGGGGTTGGTAAGTCGGGATGACCCCCTAGCCCAAACAGTGCTCTACCCCCAACAGTGATACACGAGGCGCTACCTAAATAGCTTTCGAGGAGAACCAGCTATCTCTTGGTTTGATTGGCCTTTCACCCCCAGCCACAAGTCATCCCCTAATTTTTCAACATTAGTGGGTTCGGTCCTCCAGTTGATGTTACTCAACCTTCAACCTGCTCATGGCTAGATCACCAAGTTTCGGGTCTAATCCCAGCAACTAATCGCCCAGTTAAGACTCGGTTTCCCTACGGCTACCCTATATGGTTAACCTTGCTACTGAAATTAAGTCGTTGACCCATTATACAAAAGGTACGCAGTCACGGAATAAATCCGCTCCTACTGCTTGTACGTACACGGTTTCAGGTTCTATTTCACTCCCCTCACAGGGGTTCTTTTCGCCTTTCCCTCACGGTACTGGTTCACTATCGGTCAATTAGGAGTATTTAGCCTTGGAGGATGGTCCCCCCATATTCAGTCAGAATTTCTCGTGCTCCGACCTACTCGATTTCACTTAGAAGAAGTTTTGGTGTACAGGACTATCACCTTGTACCGTTGCACTTTCCAGAGCATTCCACTAACTTTTACTAAGCTTAAGGGCTGACCCAATTTCGCTCGCCGCTACTTTCGGGATCTCGGTTGATTTCTTTTCCTAAGGGTACTTAGATGTTTCAGTTCCCCTCGTTCGCTTCGCTTAGCTATGTATTCACTAAGCGATGACACCGAAGTGCCGGGTTGCCCCATTCGGAGATTCCAGGATATAACGTTTGTTATCAACTCCCCTGGACTTATCGCAGATTACCACGTCCTTCATCGCCTCTAATTGCCTAGGCATCCACCGTGCACGCTTATTCACTTAACCATACAATATCTAAAGACATTGCATGTTGTTTCCAAGACGCTTGCGATTTCTCATATTTTACATATGAAAAACGCATTTGCGCTTTTCGTGCACCTAGAGTTAATTAAATTAACTCGTAGATACGTACGTTACTCAAAGTATCAATTTGAATAACATTTATTTTTGCTTGATTACAATTACTAAAACCTAAGTTTTAATAATTGAGAACAATTTCGTTTATACTTATCTACACATCACAATAAATTGTAATGTAGTTGATAAATAAGAACTTTATCAGCTTTCCTAATTGTTAAAGAGCAGACTTTTTCGTTAAAAAAAGCCTTAGATAAATGTGTTATTTATCTAAGGCTTCTATCCAAGTTGGGCACCGTTTCATTTCATTTAAAATGAAGTGGTGGAGCTATGCGGGATCGAACCGCAGACCTCCTGCGTGCAAGGCAGGCGCTCTCCCAGCTGAGCTATAGCCCCAACATGGTCTAGATAGATTATCTATTACCAATCCAAAAGATTGGTGGGTCTGAGTAGATTTGAACTACCGACCTCACCCTTATCAGGGGTGCGCTCTAACCAACTGAGCTACAGACCCAATTTAGGTCTATCTAAGTCTCTTTTACTTTCAATCAAACAATCTGTGTGGGCACTAATAGCCGTTTCGTTACGTAAGGAGGTGATCCAGCCCCAGGTTCCCCTAGGGCTACCTTGTTACGACTTCACCCCAGTCATGAACCACACCGTGGTCATCGCCATCCCCGAAAGGTTAAGCTAATGACTTCTGGTGCAGCCCACTCCCATGGTGTGACGGGCGGTGTGTACAAGGCCCGGGAACGTATTCACCGTGGCATTCTGATCCACGATTACTAGCGATTCCAACTTCACGGAGTCGAGTTGCAGACTCCGATCCGGACTACGACAAACTTTATGAGATTCGCATACCCTCGCAGGTTAGCAACCCTTTGTATTTGCCATTGTAGCACGTGTGTAGCCCATCCCGTAAGGGCCATGATGACTTGACGTCGTCCCCACCTTCCTCCGGTTTATCACCGGCAGTCTCCCTAGAGTTCCCACCATTACGTGCTGGCAACTAAGGATAAGGGTTGCGCTCGTTGCGGGACTTAACCCAACATTTCACAACACGAGCTGACGACAGCCATGCAGCACCTGTCTCAGAGTTCCCGAAGGCACTCTACTATCTCTAACAGATTCTCTGGATGTCAAGGGATGGTAAGGTTCTTCGCGTTGCATCGAATTAAACCACATGCTCCACCGCTTGTGCGGGCCCCCGTCAATTCATTTGAGTTTTAACCTTGCGGCCGTACTCCCCAGGCGGTCTATTTAATGCGTTAGCTTTGAAACCCACGGCATATAGCCACAAACTTCTAATAGACATCGTTTACTGCGTGGACTACCGGGGTATCTAATCCCGTTTGCTCCCCACGCCTTCGCGTCTCAGTGTCAGTTACTGTCCAGGTGGCCGCCTTCGCCACTGGTATTCCTTCAGATCTCTACGCATTTCACCGCTACACCTGAAATTCTACCACCCTCTACAAAACTCTAGTTAACCAGTTTCAAATGCAGTTCCAGGGTTGAGCCCTGGGCTTTCACATCTGACTTAATTAACCACCTACACGCGCTTTACGCCCAGTAATTCCGATTAACGCTCGCACCCTCCGTATTACCGCGGCTGCTGGCACGGAGTTAGCCGGTGCTTCTTCTGCGAGTAACGTCACAGATAGCAGTTATTAACTACTACCCTTTCCTCCTCGCTGAAAGTGCTTTACAACCCGAAAGCCTTCTTCACACACGCGGCATGGCTGCATCAGGGTTTCCCCCATTGTGCAATATTCCCCACTGCTGCCTCCCGTAGGAGTCTGGACCGTGTCTCAGTTCCAGTGTGGCTGGTCATCCTCTAAGACCAGCTAGGGATCGTCGCCTTGGTAAGCCATTACCTTACCAACTAGCTAATCCCACTTGGGCTAATCAATAGGCGTAAGGCCCGAAGGTCCCCTACTTTGCTCCGAAGAGATTATGCGGTATTAGCAGTCGTTTCCAACTGTTGTCCCCCACCTATTGGCATATACCCAAGCATTACTCACCCGTCCGCCACTCGTCATCAACTAGCAAGCTAGTTATGTTACCGTTCGACTTGCATGTGTTAAGCCTGCCGCCAGCGTTCAATCTGAGCCATGATCAAACTCTTCAATTTAAAGTTTAATTTGCAACCTAAGTTGCGACTCAATATTACTGACTAAAACTAAAGAACTTACGTTCTTTTGTTATTCTGAATTAATGAATTAATTCGTGTGTCACTGATATTGATTTTTTGTCCCGAAGGACTATTTTGAAATCGACTATCAATGCGCACACAGATTGTTTGATTAAATTGTTAAAGAGCGAGCCTTTCGGCTAGGCGGCGTATATTACGCGCCTTTCGAACAATGTCAAGGTCTTATATTTAATGTTTTATAAAAGATACTAAATCTTTTAAAACATGAAAAAAGCCTATCGGCAAACTTAATTTCAAATCGAAATTTGAACCGTTTGTGATGCTCTCAGTAACTGGTTTGACTTGCGTCGTTCCCGTTTCCGTGGATGCGCATTATAGAGATCCGTTACAGGTTGGCAAGCGTTTATTTCAATAAAAATGCGATATTTTTAAAATTAATTTTTACACCCAAATGACTAACAAGTTATCCACACAATTAGCTAACTTATCCACTATTTTATTATAATTGTGTAGCAATACTCTCTAAATCATTAAATACAGCGGTCGCTAGTTTTTCTCCTTCTGCGGTAATTGCTTTACCTGTTCTTACTAAATAGTTTGTTTTTACGCCTGCAGCTAGGCCTGCTTTTATATCAGAAACCTTATCGCCCACTAATATAGAACGACTCACATCAATATTTAACTCTTTAATTGCGCTTATTAGCATACCGGGTTTGGGTTTTCTGCAATCACAATCGACTTTATATTCACCAATTCCTTTTTCACTATGATGCGGACAATAATATATTCCATCTAAATCAACGCCACGGTCTGCTAATGACCAATCCATCCATTCTGTTAATGTATGGAATTGATCTTCAGTAAAGTAACCTCTTGCAATACCCGATTGGTTGGTGATCAGGACTAATAAGTAACCTTTTGCTTTTAGTGTTTTACAGGCTTCGATGACGCCTTCAATAAATTCAAAATCGTCAACTTCAGATACATAACCGTTGTCAACATTTACAACGCCATCTCTATCAAGAAAAACTGCACGTTTTCCATTACCTGTTGTCATATTGGTTCCTTTTCTATTTATAGGGTTTTAATTAATGCTATTATGCCATTCATCATTATCTGCTTCTATTTATAAAGAGTATTCTATGCATCGTTTATTGTTACTGAGCTGTTGTGGCTTATTTCTTAGTGCCTGCAGTAACTTTCAATCTACTTCTAATGTGGATAAACAAAATTTCGATGAATACTTTATCCCCTCCCAAGTGCCTATCTATGAAAAAAATGAACTACTAAAACTAGATTATGAAGTACTTGGCGCAGTTGAAGGCAGTAGTTGTCAAATCAAAGAAAATGATCTTCCTGCTGATATCAGAGAAGCACGCACTCAAGCGCGTATTAATGCAGCAGCTTTACATGCGAATGGAATATCCTTTCAATCATGTATTACTTTCGAACCCGATAGCGTCTGTTTAAGTAATATAATTTGCTACGGGCGTGCTTTAGATATTACGCCAACAAGTAAGGATTAAGCGCGTGTTTGATCCAATTGCCATTATTCATTCACCTTATAAAGAAAAATTTGCGGTTCCTCGTCAACCAGGATTAGTTCCCAATGCGAAAGCTGAACTCGAAATCTTATCACCTTATAATGATATTAATGCATTTTCAGGGTTAGATGCTTTTAGTCACTTATGGCTAGTTTTTGTTTTCCATAAAAATCGCCAACAAGAGAAATTTAGCCCTACTGTTCGTCCACCACGACTCGGTGGTAATAAACGTCTAGGCGTTTTTGCAACCCGCTCACCAAGCCGGCCGAATCCAATTGGTCTATCACTGGTTGAATTTCATGGTATTAAACAACAAAATGGCAAGATATTTCTCCAGTTAGGAAACATTGATCTTGTAGATGAAACACCTATTATCGATATTAAACCTTATATTCCCTATGCAGATTCAAAACCAGAAGCATTAGCAGGCTTTGCTCAATATAGTCCCGAAGCCCTCATGGAAGTTGAATTTTCCAAACAAGCCATACAGCAGTTATCGAAAACAAAACAATATTATCCCGATCTACAACAATTAATTATTGAAGTACTACAGCAAGACCCACGTCCTGCTTATAAAAAAGATAAACCAGATCCAAAAACTTATGCCGTTCATTTATCTGATTTTAATGTTTGCTGGAAAAATATCGGCATGATAACAACCGTTATTAGCATTGATACTATCGTTTAGTGAGGTAATAGCCAGTAAAACCACCAACAACCGCACCTAATAGATGACTTTCAAAAGAAATGTGAACCGATGTTGGAAACACGCCAATGATTAATCCACCATAAAAAAATAACGTTAGCAGAGAAATGATTAAGGGAATAATCTGTCGTTTAGCTAAACCATATACGACTAAATACCCCCAAAAAGCGTAGATAACACCACTCATTCCAATATGAACGCTATTACCGCGTGCAAACAGCCAGACTAATGTCCCAGTAGCTAATGTAAAAAACACAAAAAGTGACAAAAACCGTTTTGGTCCCTGTTCTCCCACTAACATGCCAAATACGACAAAGGGAATAAAATTACTCAATAAATGAGCCCAATTTTCATGTAGAAATGGCGAGAATAAAATGCCAGAAAGATGCGATGTAGCACGAGGAAGAATCCCCCATTGATTTAAATGCAGCGGTAAGACAGTATTTAAGATTAAAACGGTCGTGCATATCAGCATAATTATTAAGCTATATTTTCCTGCGCGTATATAACGTTTCATTCTTACCCCTCTAAATTTATCTAAAAACATACAAAATACCTGAAACTCACTTGAATATTCAATTATATTTTACAAATACAAGAACAAACCTTTAGTCCTATTAATTCCGCTGTTAAAATCACGGGACTTTCTATACTGATGTTATCTATTAAGGATATTTATGCGTACCACCAACTATTTACTTTCAACCCAAAAAGAAGCACCAAGTGATGCGGTTATTGTTAGCCACCAGCTAATGCTACGTGCAGGCATGATCCGCAAATTAGCATCAGGTTTGTATACTTGGTTGCCGTCAGGTTTACGTGTGCTTCGTAAAGTTGAAAAAGTCGTCCGTGAAGAAATGGAGCGAGCAGGCGCAGTTGAAGTATTAATGCCTGTTGTACAGCCAGCCGATCTTTGGATGGAAACAGGTCGTTGGGATAAATACGGCGGCGAATTATTACGTGTAAAAGATCGCCATGATCGTGATTTCGTCTTAGGTCCAACTCATGAAGAAGTTATTACTGAACTTGTTCGTAAAGAAGTAAATAGTTACAAACAACTACCACTTAACCTTTTCCAAATCCAAACCAAATTCCGTGATGAAACACGTCCTCGCTTTGGTGTTATGCGCTCTCGTGAATTTACCATGAAAGACGCTTACTCTTTCCATATGGAACAAGAAAGCCTTGAAAAAACCTATCAAGATATGTTTAACGCGTATTGCCGAATCTTTGAACGTTTAGGTCTTGAATATCGTCCTGTAATTGCAGATACCGGCAGCATTGGTGGTAATGCATCCCATGAATTTCATGTACTTGCCCAAAGTGGTGAAGATGCAATCGTATTTTCAAGCGAAGGTGATTATGCTGCGAATGTTGAAAAGGCAGAAGCACTCGCACCAACAGTTGAACTTGCCACGCCAACGGCAGAAATGGAACTAGTAGAGACACCCAATGCTAAAACCATTGATGAGCTAGTTGCACAACATGGCCTTGCTATCGAAAAAACAGTCAAAACATTAATTGTTAAAGCGTCCGATGAAATCGATGCTGATTTGGTTGCCCTGCTAATACGTGGCGATCATGAACTTAATGAAATTAAAGCAGAACATTTAAAAGAAGTTGCTTCTCCATTAGAATTTGCCCATGAAGCTGAAATCCGCGCACTGGTTAATGCAGGCCCCGGTTCTTTAGGTCCTGTAAAACTACCTATGCCTATTATTGTTGATCGTAGCGTTGCAGTAATGAGTGATTTTGGCGCAGGCGCTAACATTGACGGTAAACACTACTTCAATATTAACTGGCACCGCGATCTTGAGCTGGGACAAGTTGAAGATCTACGTAATGTAGTTGAAGGAGATCCAAGTCCTTGTGGTACGGGTACGCTTTCTATTGTTCGTGGTATTGAGGTTGGACATATTTTCCAACTAGGAGAAACGTACACTGAAGCAATGAATGCTGGCGTTTTAAACCAAAACGGTAAAAATCAAATTTTAAAAATGGGTTGTTACGGTATTGGTATTTCTCGAATTGTTGCGGCAGCCATTGAACAAAATAGCGATAAAAACGGTATTATTTGGAATGATGCACTGGCTCCATTCAATGTTGTTATCGTACCAATGAATATGAAAAAATCAAAACGCGTCGCTGAACTTGCTGAAAAATATTACGCTGAGCTTCAAGCGGCTGGTATTGATGTATTATTCGATGATCGTAAAGAACGCCCTGGTATTATGTTTGCCGATGCTGAATTGATTGGTATTCCGCATACACTGATCATTGGTGATCGTAGCCTTGATAACGGTGTTGTTGAATATAAAGATCGTAAAACCGGTGAAAAACAAGAAATTAAAGTCGATGAAATGATTGATTTTATTAAAGCGCAATTAGCTTAAATCAAGAAATTAACGATAAAATCAGCCTGTGTACTGGTTTTATCGTTTTGTATAATCACTTAATCTTGTTTTAATTGCTCAAGGTCTGCTTCAAGTTTCTTAATATAGGTTCCTTGAGAAGAAAGGTTAAAGCTATCTTCAACCCCTTGCCACTGTAATGTCTTATTTTCTTCTGTTAATACATCCACTTGGGTATATAAAAAAGCATTTAATCCCATAGAAACGAAAAATAGTAAGGCTATTACCAAAATAGCATCCAAATGCAGCGTGAACTTTTTCTTCATTAATTAAATTCCCTTCAAATATATCTAAGTTGATGAATCTAGATATTAACACCGTTTGAATGTAATCTGTATTTGAACATTCCGAATATAAAACATAGGTATACATGTTTACTAACGACTTTCACTTCAATACTGAAAAGCAACTGAATAACAATTATGACACTGCTATTCTTCCATTCTGGGAGCAACATGCGCAGTCAAATAGTTTTAATGGTGTTGATGATAAAAAAGTACATACCGTAAATATTCGAACAGGAAACAATAAAGCAATCCTAATTTGTCAGGGACGCAATGAAAGCGCATTAAAGTATAAAGAACTCGCCTTTGATTTAAATCGACAAGGTTATGATCTCTTTTTAATTGATCATAGAGGGCAAGGATTATCTCAACGTTTAGGGGGCGATAAACATCGCGCCCACATCAAACATTTCCAAGATTATATGAGCGACCTCCATACTTATGTTGAATCACTCAACTTTAACATTCATTATCAACACGCTTTCCTTTTGGCCCATTCAATGGGAGCAACCATTAGTGCGCTATATCTAGAACAATACAAACATCCCTTTAATGCATGTATTTTATTCAGCCCCATGTTCTCTCTCAACTTAGGGATGCCTACCGTATTAGCAAAACTTATCACCTGTAGCTATTCACTCATTGACCGTTGGTTTGTTAAAAATCCTAGTTATATTTTTCATGGTCAGGGGTATCACACAAGGCATTTTGAAAATAACCAATTAACCTCAAGTGAATTACGTTTTCAATTATCAAATCGCATTTTTATTGATCATCCAGAAGTACAGCTTGGCTCACCAACGATGCATTGGGTCAATGAAAGCATTTACGCAACTCGCCAAGCAATCAAACATGCTAATAAAATTGATATTCCAGTCTTAGCAATACAAGCAGGTGCAGATACCATTGTCTCGAATATCGGACAAGAACGCTTCTTTGCTAATCTGACAAAATATATTGATAATGAATTCATGGTTATTGCCTCCGCAAAGCATGAGATTTTAATAGAACAAGATCGCTACCGCATACCAGCATTAAACAAAGTACTTGAATTTATGCGCCGAATTCAAAATAATGAATCAAATAAGCCATGATAAACAATTAATCACTAGGTAGAGCATTAATGAAAAAATCACACATACTTATTACTAGTTTTTGCGCCATCATTTTACCATTAACTGTCAGCGCTTCTGACGACGTCAAAATAGATGCCGGTATTGCTTATGATATGGGATTTGGTCTAACAGCATTAGTTAACGACCAAGTCAATTTAATGATAGGTAAAAAAGGCATTGCTGCTGATTATCACCTGCAAAAAGGAACATTTAATGCAGACGTTCCTTTTACTTGGTATATAGCAGGAGGCGGTTACCATAAATGGGATGATGGTTTTGGTGCGCGTTTACCACTCGGCCTAAATATTAACTTTCAAAACAACCAACAAAATTGGAATGCTTATACTCAAATAGCACCAAGTATGGGCGTGGACGGTGATAGCGAAGCGAAATTCGATGCCCAGTTCTCTCTCGGTGTGCGCTATAGTTTTTAATTAATCATTGCCCTATTGAATTAAAGAATTCGCAATGCTTTAGTTCAATAGGTGACGTATAACATTTCACCACTTTTACTCCTCTTATTCACATGATCTATTTCCTTGCTATGATATGATACTTTGATTTTTATAATTCAATTCCAACGAGAAGAAAGCAACTATGCCTCAAAATGAAAATATTTACATTCAATCTGAAACCGTATTAATTACACCTGAAGAATTAAAAAACGAGATACCCGCGTCACAAGAAGTTAATCATTTTATTTCTGAGTCACGCCAAATTGTCTCGAATATTGTGCATAAAAAAGATCCACGCTTACTAGTTGTATGTGGACCTTGTTCTATTCACGATATTAAAGCAGCCAAAGAATATGCGATTAAATTAAAAGAGTTACATGAGCAGTTTAAAGATACGCTCTATATTGTTATGCGTGTTTATTTTGAAAAGCCACGTACGACAGTCGGTTGGAAAGGACTTATCAATGACCCGCATATGGATGACTCATTTGATATTGAGTTTGGTCTAAAACAAGCGCGTGAACTCATGTTATGGATTGCAGAATTAGGTCTACCGATTGCCACTGAAGCACTCGATCCAATTAGCCCACAATACATTGGCGACTTATTCAGTTGGGCGGCGATTGGTGCACGCACAACAGAATCTCAAACTCACCGTGAAATGGCAAGTGGCCTGTCAATGCCTGTTGGCTTTAAAAATGGCACAGACGGAAGCTTATCGACTGCGGTTAATGCAATGCAAGCAGCCTCTTCTGGTCATCGTTTTATGGGTATCAATCAAAAAGGTCAAAGTGCTTTACTACATACAAGTGGTAATAAAGACGGTCACGTTATTTTACGAGGCGGTGGCGGTAAACCAAACTACGATTCACTAAATGTTTCACTTGCAGAACAAGCGTTAACTAAAGCCGGTGTTGCTGAAATTTTAATTGTTGACTGTAGCCATGCGAATTCAAATAAAGATTACTCATTACAGCCATTAGTGGCGAAGGATGTCTTCCATCAAATAATCAAAGGTAATAAATCTATTATCGGTATTATGTTGGAAAGCAATATAAATGAAGGTAACCAATCCGCTGATTTACCAAAAGATGAATTACAATATGGTGTCTCTGTTACGGATGCTTGTATTAATTGGCCTTCAACTAGCCAGCTACTTGCAGAAGCAGCTAGCCTATTAAAAGACGTTTTAAAAACTAGATAAGAAGAAATGTATGCCTTTAACTAAATTAAGAGATCAAATTGATGCTGTTGATCAGCAGTTAATTGATTTACTCGCTGAGCGCTTACGCTTGGTCGGGAAGGTTGGTGAAGTAAAAACTGAGCATGGATTACCAATTTATGTACCTGAACGCGAAGCAGAAATGCTAAGCAAACGGCGCGCAGAAGCTGAAAAAAAAGGCGTACCTGCTAATTTAATTGAAGATATTTTACGTAGAACGATGCGTGAATCCTATGCTAGTGAAAATGAGACAGGTTTTAAAACGGTTAATCCGAATATGAAACGTATCGTTATTATCGGCGGCAATGGATTGCTTGGTAAACGCTTTGTTGAAATGTTTACACTATCGGGTTATCAGGTTGATGTATTGGGACGCGGTAATTGGGATCAGGCAAAACAAATCTGCAGTCAAGCTGGTTTGGTCATTGTTGGTTCTCCGATTGACGTGACAATATCAGTGATTGAACAACTCTCTTATCTACCAGAAGATTGTATTCTTGCCGATATCACCAGTGTAAAAGATGCACCTTTACAGGCAATGATGAAAGTTCATAAAGGGCCTGTTGTCGGTTTACACCCAATGTTCGGTCCGGATATATCCAGCTTTGCTAAACAGGTTATTGTTTATTGTGATGGACGTGGTAAAGATAATTACATGTGGTTAATCGAACAAATGAAAATTTGGGGCGCACATGTTTATAACGTAGAAGCGAAAACACACGATGAGTCAATGACGTTGATTCAAGCACTACGTCACTTTACAAGTTTTGTATATGGTGTTCATCTCAAAGAAGTGGATGCGGACTTAAAACAATTATTAGATTTAAGTTCTCCTATCTACCGCTTAGAATTAGCCATGGTTGGACGCTTATTTGCTCAGGAGCCAACGCTTTACGCCGATATAATCATGTCGCAGAAAAATAATTTGACCATGATTAAGCGCTACCATAAGCAGTTTGCCGATGCGATTGAGTTATTAGAGAATGGTGACCGAGAAGCCTTTATCGACCGCTTCAAGTCAGTAACAGACTGGATGGGGGACTATTCTTCGTTATTTCTTAATGAAAGTCGCTCTCTACTTCAGCAAGCTCATGATAACCGCCAATACGAAGAGAAATAAATAGTTTGTAAGTACTTTTCTTTAGGCAAATAAAAAGGAGGTTAATGACCTCCTTTATTTATCTACCTTGAAATATCCTAGGTATTGTTAAGAACTCGTTATCGATTTATGCAACAAATTCTTTATTTAACTTTATTTCAGCATCAGATTCTACTTCAACTTCTGCCTCTTCAACTATCTCTCCTGAAATTTCACCATTGCGGCACATATCCTTACCGTGATTTTTAGCACGGGCTGCTTCTGATTTGTGGATATATTTATTTAATTGACGTTCGATTTTCTGGAATAATTGTCCAATTGCGGTATACAGATCTTCGTGTTCAGCGCTGGCAAATATTTTATCGCTAGGGACTCCGATATTTGCTTCAATTTTTACACCTTTAGGTTCTTTCGTAATAATGCAGTGTGGTTTAATCAAGGGAACCTGTAATTTTTCTAATTTTTCAAAACGTTCCTCTACTTTAGTGCGCATTGTGTCAGTGATAGTAATTTGTTTGCTAGTAATTTCAATTCTCATAGAAGACACCTTTATGTTGTACACGTATTGTGTTGTAAATAGATTATGCTTTTTGAATCTTTTAAAATGTGATATTTATCTCGTTAATTTTCCTTATTTTGGTGAATGAATTTTTTCTTGAGCCATGCTCGTTTTATTAAAACAAATAACAAAAAACACTTGTTGAATACATTAAGTTAGTGCACTCTTGAATGAATAAGTTCCTTGCTCCATTCATTTTTTTCTTAAAAATCCTTTTTTTCATCTGTTGTTTTGCTATCGTTATTCTTTTATCAGCTACAGTTGAACTAATATATGTCACGACTCATTAATATTAAGTGTATACGTGTTTTACTATTTTGCTACTTGTTTATTTGCAACCATGTTGCTGTTGCAAGTTCCTGGCAATATGCACTTAGCATGTATGGTGATTTAAAATACCCTTCTGATTTTACCCATTTCGATTATGTTAATCCTGATGCGCCAAAGGGGGGAATATTTAAACGTGCATCAATAGGTAGTTTTGACTCATTAAATCCATATATTGTAAAAGGTACGCCCGCAACAGGGATTAGTATGATTTACGATACGTTATTAAAACAATCAAACGACGAACCCTTTAGCAACTATGGATTAATCGCTGAAAAAATTAACGTTGCAGACGATTACTCCTCAGTTTCTTTTTTAATTAATAAAAAAGCACGATTTCATGACGGTCATCCTATAACAGCAAACGATGTTAAATTTACCTTTAATCTATTAATTGAAAAAGGCGCACCGCTGTACAAGTCATACTACTCCAGTGTAAAAAAGGTGGTCGTTGATAACCCGCAACAGGTGACTTTTTTCTTTAATGAAAAAGGTAATCGTGAGTTACCCCTTATTATTGGGCAGCTCGCTATTCTTCCTGAGCATTATTGGACCGATAAGGATTTTACTAAGAGCAGTTTAGATATTCCTCTTGGTTCTGGTGCTTATCAAGTTGGCAGCTTTGAAGCAGGAAAACGAATTACCTACCAAAGAGTAAAAGATTACTGGGCTAAGGATCTTCCCGTCAATAAGGGCATAGATAATTTTGATTCACTCATTTTTGATTACTATAGAGATGATGGCGTTGCCTTTGAAGCTTTTAAATCAGGTGCCTTTGATTATCGCCTAGAAAGTTCTTCTAAACGTTGGGCAACGGGGTACCAAGGAGGAAATTTTGCCTCGGGCAACATTCTAGTGGAAACGATTCCCGATAGAACCCCTCAGGGAATGCAAGGATTTTGGTTTAATATACGAAAAGATAAGTTTAAGGATGTGAACGTCCGCAAAGCAATAGGACTTCTATTTGATTTTGAATGGTCCAACAAAACCCTCTTTTATGGCGCCTATACTCGTACTAATAGTTTTTTTGCAGGTTCAGAATTAGCTACTGGCATTAATATATCAGAACCTGAAAAAAAAATATTATCACCTTATAAATCATCTTTACCGAATGATGTCTTCTCTCCAATAAAATTAAGTCAGACGAACGCAGATGGCAATGTTCGCCCGCAAATGCGCGAAGCAGTGAAGTTACTCGCCAAGGCAGGCTATCAATTAAAAGATAGCAAAATGCAGGATCAAGATGGCCACCAGCTAAGTTTTGAATTTTTGTTATACAGTAAAAGTTTTGAACGAATCGTGCAGCCATTTCGACGCAACTTACAACGTATTGGGATTAATACATCAATTCGCTTGGTCGATATTTCACAATTTATCAATCGATTAAATAACTTTGATTTTGATATTGTCTCACTCCCTAAAGGGCAATCTATTTCACCAGGAAATGAACAAATCGCCTATTGGGGTTGTGACAGTAGCATGCAAATCGGTACTTCAAACTGGACTGGGTTATGTAATCCTGCTATTGATAAATTAGCTAAACAAATCAACATAGCAAGTACACGAGAAGAATTAGTCAATACCGTCAAAGCACTGGATCGTGTTTTACTGACTGAGCATATTGTTATCCCTCAATGGTACTTGCCCGCCTATCGAATTGCTTACTGGAATAAATTTTCTCATCCAAAAACTGCACCTATTTACGATCTTGGGGTCTCAACTTGGTGGAGTAAATCTGCCGCAGAAAATAATGGAGATGCTAATTAATGCGTAATTATATATTTCGCCGGCTTTTGCTTATCATTCCAACCTTGATTGGTATTATGACGCTTAATTTTTTTATTGTACAAATCGCTCCGGGGGGTCCCGTTGAGCAAGCGATAGCTAAATACCAAGGTATCGGAGATGCAAATTCAGAACGTATTGCATCAGGTACACAGAGTGAAATAAAAAAAACTAACACGAGTCAGTATCGTGGGGCGCAAGGTGTCGCTCCAGAATATATAAAAGAATTAGAGAAGCTGTATGGATTTGATAAGCCGCTTGGCGAGCGTTATATCTCCATGTTGTGGCGTTATGCTAAATTTGATTTTGGTGAAAGTTTTTATCGCGATAGAAAAGTAACGGATTTAATTATAGATAAAATGCCTGTTTCTATTTCACTAGGATTGTGGACAACCTTACTTGCCTACTTAATATCAATACCATTAGGTATAAAAAAAGCGGTGGCACACGGTAGTCGTTTCGATATTTGGAGTAGTACCATTGTCACGATTGCCTATGCGATACCCGCTTTTATCTTAGCCATTATGCTGATTGTTCTCTTTGCTGGCGGTTCATACTACGACTGGTTCCCGCTGCGAGGCTTAACCTCGGATAATTTTGATCAGCTAAGCCTATTTGCACAAATCAAAGATTATTTTTGGCATTTAACGCTCCCCATTTTAGCATCTGTATTAGCAAGCTTTGCAACACTCACCATGTTAACAAAAAACTCTTTTCTCGATGAGATCCATAAACAGTATGTGATCACTGCGCGTGCCAAAGGTTGTTCACAAAATAGAATTTTATACGGCCATATCTTTCGCAATGCCATGCTACTTGTACTGGCGGGTTTGCCTGCCGCACTTATTGGTATATTTTTTACCGGCTCGATGCTAATCGAAGTTATCTTCTCCTTAGATGGGTTAGGCTTGCTCGGTTTTGAATCGGTGATTAATCGCGACTATCCGGTGATTTTTGCATCCCTCTATATTTTTACTCTAGTAGGATTAATACTTAAATTGATCAGCGACGTTACTTATACCTTAATCGATCCACGTATTACCTTTGAGGGGCGTTAATATGTCATTAGTAACGACTTGGCTAAAAATAAAAAATAATCCCGTTAATACCAATCGATGGGCTCAATTTAAAAATAATAAACGTGGCTATTGGTCACTATGGATTTTTTTAATCTTATTCTCGCTTAGTTTAGTAGCCGAACTATGGATAAATGACAAACCTATTATGGTTTCCTATCAACAGAAATGGTACTTCCCAATTGTTGAAGATGTCCCAGAAACGCAATTAGGCGGCGATTTTGATATCACCACGGATTATAGCGACCCGTATATGATTGAGCAGATTGAAAAAAACGGTTGGATCCTGTGGCCATTAGTGCCCTTTTATTATGACAGTATTAACTTTGAGCTTACCGAACCTGCACCTTCTCCACCGAGTAATATTAATTATTTAGGCACCGATGATCAGGGACGAGATTTACTGGCTCGGCTTGTTTATGGTTTTAGGATTTCAACATTATTCGCACTCACCCTTACTTTTTTTAGCTCTGTTATCGGCATTGCCCTTGGCGCCATCCAAGGGTATTACGGCGGCCGAATTGACTTATTTGGACAACGACTGTTAGAAATTTGGGAAGGTCTACCGATGTTATTTATGCTGATTATTTTAGCGAGTTTTGTCGAGCCCACTTTCTTCTGGTTACTCGGGTTAATGATTTTATTCAGTTGGCCAAGCTTGGTTAGTGTCGTCCGCGCAGAGTTTTTACGTGGACGTCATTTGGAATATGTAAAAGCAGCCACCGCTTTGGGTGTTAGCGATCGAAAAATTATGTTTAAGCATATTCTTCCAAATGCAATGATCGCGACACTGACTTTTATGCCGTATTTATTTACCGGTGCACTCACCACATTAACCTCCCTTGATTTTCTCGGATTTGGTTTACCGCTAGGCTCTGCATCACTAGGCGAAATGGTGGCACAAGGAAAAGACAACTTACAAGCGCCTTGGCTAGCAATTACTGCTTTTATTTCTTTGTCGACCATATTAGTTCTATTGGTCTTTATCGGCGAAGCTGCACGTGATGCTTTTGATCCGAGGAAATCACTATGACCATTAATAAATCGAACAATGAATTATTGAAAGTAGATAATCTATCAATTAATTTTGGCCATCAAGCCATTGTGAAACATGTTAGCTTTTGTCTCAATAAAGGTGAAACCTTAGCGATTGTTGGCGAAAGTGGCGCAGGGAAATCATTGCTTGGCCTTTCTATTTTGCAATTACTCCCCTACCCACAAGCACACCACCCATCTGGACAGATTTACCTATCTGGACAACAATTAGTTGGCGAAGATAAAGCGGTACTAGAAGCAATTCGTGGCAACAAAGTTGGCATGATTTTTCAAGAGCCAATGACGTCGCTTAATCCGCTTCATACTATTTACAAACAAGTCTCAGAAACCCTATTAATTCATAAAGGAATTACTGGAAAACAGGCCAAAAAGCGCGTGCTTGAATTGTTAGATCTGGTTGGCATTAATTCCCCAGAAGAACGATTAAATTCCTATCCTCATGAGTTATCAGGAGGCCAACGTCAACGGGTAATGATTGCAATGGCTCTAGCGAATGAACCTGATTTACTAATCGCTGACGAACCCACTACGGCACTAGATGTTACGATTCAAAAACAGATTTTAGATCTGCTCAAATCATTACAACAACGACTCAATATGGGAATATTGATCATCAGTCATGATCTTCAAGTTGTTCGCTCAATAGCAGATTCAGTACTTGTTATGCGCGACGGAGAAAAAATTGAGTATAGTAAAACAGATATTATTTTTAACAACCCGCAACACCCCTATACCAAAGTATTATTAGATGCGATGCCATCGGGTTCACTTCCTCCATTGCAACACCCTAAACTTATACTCAGTGCAAAAAATATTAATGTTGCGTACCCACTCAAAAAGAATTTTTGGGGTAAAACAATAAACAGTTTACAGGCCGTCGATGATGTCAGTCTCGATATACATCAAGGTGAGACCGTCGCCATTGTTGGTGAGAGTGGTTCAGGTAAGAGCACCCTTGCGCAAGCGATACTCCAACTTAATAAAAGTACTGGAAAGATTGTTTACATGGGTAAACAAATTGATGCAATAGGCCATTCTGATCTACAAGCATTACGGGCTGAACTTCAAATTGTATTCCAAGACCCCTTCGCAAGCTTAAGCCCACGTTTATCGGTTCGCGATATTATTGCCGAAGGCTTGGAAGTTCATCAACCTCAATTAAGTACTCAAGATGTTAATAATAAGGTTGAAGCAACACTCATTAAAGTCGGACTTGATAAAGACACTGCATCACGTTATCCACATCAATTTTCAGGCGGACAACGACAAAGAATATCCATTGCACGTGCATTAATTTTACAACCACAATTAATCGTATTAGATGAACCAACTTCAGCCCTAGACCGTAGTGTACAAAAACAAATATTAAAATTGTTAATAGATCTACAAAAAGAGTTTAGTTTAAGCTATCTTTTCATTAGCCATGATTTATCTGTTATTAAATCAATTAGTCATCGCGTTTTAGTCATGCAAACAGGTAAGATAGTAGAACAAGGCGAAACCGATGCGATTTTTAGTCGGCCAAAACATGAATATACACAATTATTATTGTCATCTGCGATGGTATAACCAATGGGATATAAAATTATTAGTACATTAACTCCGATTAAAAAAATATCTTGTCTGTTCTTTAGTTTGTTACTTCAGTCGAGCTTAACCCAAGCACTGACATTAGACGAGCAACGGACTCTCTATGCCAATACGGTTAAACTCCAGGAACAGGGATTATGGCTTGAAGCACAACAGCAATCTCAAGTATTAGGTGATTACCCTTTACGCTACTTGCTTGATTATGCATACCTTAAGGAAAACTTTAGTCCGGCAAATTTACCAACCATTCAAGCGTTTATTAAAAAAAATTCAGAACATAAAATCAGTAATGATTTACAACGTAGTTATTTATATTACTTAGCTAAAAATAGATATTGGTCAGAATATCTTACATTTTACCCTGCGCTGCCAAAATCAAGAGATTTAAAGTGTTATCAATTCCAAGCAAAAATAGCCTTAAATAAAGCACAAAAAATATGGCCTGATGTCGAAAAAACATGGTTAACTGGATATTCATTACCAAACGCTTGTGATCCTGTTTTAGCTTATTACTTTGCCAATAAAAAAATCACCCAACCATTAATTTGGGAACGATTTAAATTAGCATATCAAAGTAACCAAACGTCTTTACTCCGTTATCTCAGTAAATTGATAAATACGTCGAATCAATCTCTCGCACAAGAATTACTCGATGTAAATCAAGCGCCAGAAAAAATATTAACCAATGATTTATTTAAACAGCGTAAAGACAGCCAATACGACTTATTAATTCCCACTATTCAAAGATTAGCGAGAAAAAATATTAATCTCGGGATGGACGCTTACGCACTTTATAATAAAAGAATAGGGTTTAATGCATCCGAAAAAAACACACTAAAAAAATACTTGGTAAATCGTATTCTGATCCACGAAAGAAGCGCTTTATTTCCATGGCTAGATAAAGAACTCCCCAGTTTACATGACGATTCACTGGTCGAGCGACGCATCCGTTATGCCATCAAACATAATAACTGGGCTGATATTGAATTTTGGATACAACAATTATCCGCATCCCAAAAATTAAACAGTAAATGGCAATATTGGCAAGCCCGTGTTTTTGAAAATAATAATGCATCGCAAAAGGCAGATTTATTATATAAAAAGCTTGCTAACACCCGTACTTATTACGGTTTTTTAGCGGCTCAGAAATTAGGGCTAACCTATCAATTTAATGCCCTTGTTGTACCTAACAATCTCAAAAGCTTAAGTCCTTATGAGACAGCACTTGCGCATATAGGTGAATTATTTTTTCAAAAACACATCACATTATTAAAACGTGAATGGGAAGGATTACTTCAAGGAAAAAATATTGATCAACAAAGACAATTGGGTTTATATGCAAAACAAAACGGATGGTCCCATCTTTCTGTTGTTGCAAGCATCCGATCTAAAAGTTGGGATGCATTAAATATCCGTTTCCCAGAAGTAAAACCTGATATATTTAATTACACGGCAGATAAATACAAAATAGCTTCAAGTTATATCTATGCCATTACACGTCAGGAAAGTTCTTTTGATGAATATGCTAATTCCCCCGCTGGTGCAAAAGGTTATATGCAATTAATGCCAGGTACTGCGAAGGAAACTGCACGTAAAATTGGTTTAACTGATTATAAAAGCACTGCGCAATTATCGGAAGGTGAAATCAATTTACAACTTGGAGGTGCTTATCTGAATATGCTTTTAGAGCGTTATCAAGGTAACCGAGTCCTCGCTACAGCCGCCTATAATGCAGGACCTAACCGAGTTGATCGCTGGCTTGCTAATGCACAAAAGAACAATTTATCAATGGATAGTTGGGTCGAAAGCATTCCCTATAATGAAACCCGACGTTATGTGAAAAATGTACTCGCTTATAATGTTATTTATCAACATATCTTAGATAAACCGCTTGAGTTTTTAACCAACCAAGAAATTAATACACACTTTTAAATATATAACATCTACCAGCACTGATTATTATCAGTGCTGCCATCACTTGTATGATGGCTGTTTTGATCAATAAACAAAGTCCGGCAATCGACCACATCTCGATACTGTGACGCATCCATTTTAGCTTCAGCTTTCATCAAATAGGTTTTTACCCCCGCAGAAACAACACTAAAGTTATAATAATCGTGATCTGTTGGTAAACCAACACTGGCTGCTAAATTTGAATAACTACTTAAAATATATAAATTAGTTTGCTTCAATTGTGCCTTCAATAATTCAGTTTGCGCATCAGTTCGTCGGCTTTGTATGATATGAGATTGGTAGGATGGGTAGGCAAGCGAAGATAGAATGGCCACAATGGCAATTACAATTAATAACTCAATTAACGTAAATCCAGATTTACTTTCCATCAATGAAACGACCACTCTCCTCAGCTTCAGTTCTTAAAATAACAGATGATATTGAGATAACTAATATCAGTGTAGAAAGTAATCGACCGGATTGCAAAAATGGGATTTATTAATTATTCATGTTTAACGGCTAAGCAAATAGTTTTTTAATAACCTCAAGTGTGACTTTCATATCTTTGCAACTCACGGGCGTAATAAAGACGGTATCATCACCGGCAATCGTCCCAAGAATACCTTCTGCTTTACCAATAGAATCAAGTAAACGCGCAATAAGTTGAGCTGCACCGGGGCTTGTATGAATAATAATAAGGCTTTCGTTATGATCAATATCAAGCACTAAGTTCTTAAGTGGACTCGTGGTCATCGGAATGCCTAACTCAGCAGGCAAACAATATACCATCTCACCTTTAGCATTGCGTGTACGCACGGCACCCGATTTACTCAACATGCGAGAAACTTTAGATTGATTAATATTATGAAAACCCGCTTGTAATAAAGCGTCTACAATTTCACCCTGTGAACTCAATCGTTCTTTTTTTAACAAATCTCTAAAAAAGTCCATTAATTCGATCGTGTGCTTCATATTGAATAACTCTAAAACAAATTTCTAGGGAAATAACTGTAAGATAAAAACAATTATCAATAAATAAATCGTTAATAAATATGCATAAATATTCATATTTATTTTGGTGAATTGTACCTTTATTTCCATCATCATGCTATGCCAATCACCAATGAGAAATAAATCGTCAATACAATAAGAAATTTTAAATGCCATAAAGCGCATTCAAATATGAAAAGGTTCGACCACTATCACCTCTCTAAATTGTGCATTATTCACCCGATTTACTTGTATTGATCACATTCAAACAATCATCTCAACGAAATCTCTACTTTTTAAAAAAAAGAAGACTAATCTATTTAAAGTTATGATCACTTTTGGAGGTTTCTATGGGTAGCATAAAAGTAGCAGTAATAGGGGCAGCAGGCGGAATTGGTCAAGCATTATCTTTATTATTAAAAATTAATTTACCAGAAAATTCTATTTTATCACTATACGATACCAATCCAATGACACCGGGAGTCGCTAAAGATTTAAGCCATATACCAACAAGTATTCAAGTTGAAGGCTATAGCGGAGACGATGGACTTAAGAATACAATCAAAGATGCCAACGTTATTATTATTTGTGCAGGTATCGCTAGAAAACCGGGTATGGATAGAGCCGATTTATTCAATAACAATGCAAATACCGTTAAATACATTATTGAAAATATAGCTGAAATTTCACCCAACGCATGTATTGGGATAATTACGAATCCGATTAACACACTCGTTGCACTTGCAGCGGAAGTATTAAAAAAAGCCAATATTTACGATAAACGCAAACTGTTTGGTATAACGACTCTTGATATTATTCGTGCAGAAGATTTTATTGCCGAAGAAAAAGGTATTCCCGCTGAATATGTTCATATCAGTGTAATTGGAGGCCACAGTGGTAAAACAATATTACCAGTTCTTTCACAAGTACAAGGGGTTAAATTCACGGAAGAAGAAGTGATTGAACTAACCAAACGTATTCAAAATGCCGGCACAGAAGTCATAGAAGCCAAAGCAGGTAGTGGCTCCGCAACCCTATCAATGGCACATGCAGCCTCCATTTTCTGCGTTAGCCTTGTCAAAGCCCTATTAGGGAAACAAGGTATTATTGAAAATGCATATGTTGATGGTGGTAACCCCTGCTCTCCTTTTTTTACTCAACCTTTATTATTAGGCGTGCATGGTATTGAACGGGTTTTACCTTTTGGAGAATTAAGTCCATTCGAGGAGAAAACAAAACAAGATATGATAAAAATACTACATGCAGATATTCAAAAGGGAATTGATTTTATAAAAACAAAATAAAAATCAATTAAAACAAAAATATCAGTGGCAAAATTAACTTTTTCCTTCAATACTTAAATTGATATGAAAAACAATCGTGAAATAACGTGATATTGCATCAAAAAAGGAAATAGATGGTTAGCGAGTACTGCATGATTAATTAAAAACATGCAGTTTTCTACGGGCATATTTTCTTTAACACCATCATTCAACCATGAAAATAAATCTTTTGTTATAACAACTATGGAGTAAAGGATGCACAACACATTAGCAATTGTACTAGCCGGCGGAACTGGCTCTCGATTATCACCGTTAACCAATGATAGAGCAAAACCAGCAGTTCCTTTTGGAGGAAAATACCGAATTATCGACTTCACACTCACTAATTGTTTGCATTCTGGTTTAAGGCGAATACTTGTTTTAACACAATATAAATCACATTCATTGCAAAAACATTTACGCGATGGATGGTCTGTATTCAATCCAGAACTAGGTGAATACATTACTGTTGTTCCTCCACAAATGCGCAAAGGAGAAAAATGGTACAGTGGAACTGCCGATGCGATTCACCAAAATCTTTGGCTACTTTCTCGTAGTGAAGCGAAGTATGTGGTGGTGTTATCAGGTGATCATATATATAGAATGGATTACTCCCCGATGCTTGAACAGCATCGTTTAAATAAAGCAGATTTAACCGTTGCTTGTATGGAAGTGCCCGTTGAGGAGGCAAGTTCCTTTGGAGTGATGAGTATAAATGAAGATAAAAAAATTCTCGAATTTAGTGAAAAACCGCAATCCCCTGCAACTATTCCGAATAATCCTAACAAAAGCCTCACCTCAATGGGCATTTATATTTTTACCACAGAAGCACTTATAAAAGCATTAGAAGAAGATGCCCTTAATGAAAGCTCAAAACATGATTTTGGCTATAATATTATACCAACATTTCTTGATAAACAGACGGCTTACGCTTATCGCTTTGGTGATCAAACAGGTCGAGTAACTCAAGATGCATATTGGCGGGATGTAGGCAGTATTGATTCATTTTATCAAGCAAACATGGATCTTCTACAACCCGAACCACCGATCAATTTATATCAGCGTGATTGGGGAATTCGCACATCAGCACCGCAATTGCCGCCAGCAAAAACAATTTCCACAGCCGTCAATAAACACGTGACAACGATTAATTCCATGATTTCTAATGGGGCTGTCATCATCGATTCAACGGTTACTAACTCCATCATTTCATCGAATGTCCATATTCATGCAGACTCAACAATATCCCACAGTATTCTTTTTGATAATGTCCAAGTTGGAGAAAATTGCAACTTACAAAATTGTATTATTGATAAGCATGTTAAAATACCGGCAGGTACTGAAATTGGCGTTAATCCACAGGAAGATAAAAAGTATTTTACCCTTTCAGAGAATGGCATTGTTGTCGTACCAGAAAACTATCAATTTGCGTCATAAACTGAAACACAATTAAAAAACCTGTTGATCAACGTTTCACAGGTTTTTTAAACCGCATTTATTGGTTATATATTGAAAATACTCGCGCCTGTTTCTGCACTAGAGACTATTTTACGAAACATAGAGAATAATTCACGCCCCGCACCAATATGTTCATAGGCTAAGTCAGGATGATATTCTGGTCGCATCGCTAAATCAGCTTTAACGGTAATATTTCCATTATTAGCATCTAAACAAATAATATCTCCATCTTGCAATTTACTTAATACGCCTCCGCACAATGCTTCAGGCGTTATATGAATAGCAGCAGGCACTTTACCCGATGCCCCCGATAAACGCCCATCTGTCACTAAAGCCGTTTTAAAACCAGCTTTCATTACATTACCGAGTATAGGCATTAATTTATGTAATTCAGGCATCCCGTTTGCTGAGGGCCCATTATGACGAACAACAATAATGACATCTTTATTTAATTGACCTGCTTTATAAGCAGTCTCTACATCATGCTGAGATTCAAACACCATGGCAGGTGCTTCTACAAAACGGTTTTCTTCAGCAACTGCACTTATTTTTATAACACCACGACCAATATTACCATCCAGTACTCTCAATCCTCCTTGCTGGCTGAATTGTTTCGATGGTGCAGCTATCACATCGGTATTCAATGAATCCGTCGCAGTAATAAATTGAACCTCACCATCAACTAATACAGGTTGTTTTAAGTAATCCTGCATAGTACCAAAAATAGGCATTGCATCCATATTAAGTAAGTCTCGATCTGCCAACATTTTCATTAATGTAGGCACTCCTCCTGCTGCTTGAAAAGCGTTGATATCTGCTGGGCCATTCGGATACATCAAGGTTAAAGATGGCACAACTTTAGATAGTTGATCAAAATCATCCCAAGTAACAATCAATCCGGAAGCCCTTGCAATAGCGATCATGTGAATAGTATGGTTAGTGCTCCCACCGGATGCGAGTAATGCCACTAAGCCATTAACGATAGTTCTTTCATCAACCACTTCAGCAAGTGGGCGATAATCGCTGCAACCGTGTGTAATCGTCGCCATATGCTTCGCAACTTTATCCGTCAATGCATGACGTAAACTGGAATTGGGTGGTAAAAATGCAGAGCCAGGAAGCATTAACCCCATCGCTTCAAAAACAAGTTGATTAGTATTCGCTGTTCCATAGAAAGTACAAGTACCAGGTGAATGATAAGCACTATTTTCCATATCTTGTAATGCTGTTTTATCTATTTCACCAGCTGCATATTGCTGACGTATTTTTACTTTCTCTTCGTTGGTTATCCCCGTTGGCATAGGACCAGAAGGCACAAATGCGCTAGGAAGGTGGCCAAATGACAGTGCACCGATAATTTGTCCTGGTGCAATTTTGTCACATACACCAAGTAATAACGTTGCATCAAAGGTATTATGACTCAACGCAATTGCAGTTGCTTGCGCAATTAAATCACGAGAAAATAATGATAAATCCATTCCCGTTTGCCCTTGTGTCACACCATCACACATTGCAGGTACACCACCGGCAACCTGTGCACTATGACCCACATTTTTTAATGCATTTTTAATTTTATCTGGATAATCTTGATAGGGTTGATGCGCACTTAACATATCATTGTAGGCTGTCACAATCGCAACATTTGATCGAGTAAAATCCAAAATTGTTGATTTTTGTCCCGCACCACAAGAAGCCACCGTATGGGCTAGGTTTCCACAGGCAAGCATTGCGCGATCTTTGCCCGTTGAAGCTTGTTGCCGAATACGAGATAAATAATCACCTCGTAATTTACAACTCCGTTGCGCAATATTTTTAGTAACTTGTTCAATGATTTTATTCATAATCTGCCTTTGCCTGTATTTATCTGTCACTTTCATAAATAGTAGATCAAGGTGTAGTGTGGTATCTGGCTCTGCTCTTATCTGATTTTAAGATGCGAAATTGGTATTTAAAAAAATTAACTTTGAAGCAAAGTTCAAACGAACATCTTCGTGGTTATAAAGTATAAATTAACTTATAAATTTTACGCTTAAATCTACTCAATGCTCGCCTTAGGGTTTTCGCTTGAATGTGTATTTATAAAACTAGCAAAATAATCCATTAATCACATTTTTCGCTTCGATAACACAGCGCTCAATAACTTGTTCACGACTTCCATCAATATCAATAGGAATCACATTCATTTCATCACTTTGAGGGACTTCTAAAGTTAAAAACTGATTACGGAGTAAGGTAATGGGCATAAAATGATCTTTTCTATCAATCATTCTATTTTTTACGAGTTCAAAGTCCCCATGTAAAAACAGGAAGGTTATATGTTCATTACCATCACAAATTTGTTGTCTATATTTCTTCTTTAATGCAGAGCAAACAATAACTGCAGTTTCATTCTTTTTTTCAATACTGAAAGCAGCATCACGAATTCGCTCTAACCATGGAATGCGATCTTCATCTACAAGTGGCAATCCAGAAGACATCTTTAGAATGTTTGCTTTGGGATGAAGATCATCTCCATCAATAAATTTCGCATTGATACTCTTAGCTAAACTAGCACCAATCGTAGACTTTCCGGTAGAAGAAACTCCCATAATAATAAATACATGTCCTTTTTTTTCTACACTTATTCTATTTGAGTTCATATGCTTAACCTATGGTGAGTAAAGATTATGCACGAGTAGATGAAACGACATAATATCTGATGATTAGCTACCCTCAATATGTTACCCGTAACTATTTTTAGAGTAAAGATATATAAAATAACACTTAGCCTGTAAATTAAAAAGACTCTCCTTCGGTCATATTGAAACCAAAGTCATATTTGATTTTTTCGTTATTTATCCCCTCAATAGTATCAAGTAAGATGCTAGCACTCATTTCACCTATCTCATAACGAGGCGTGTATATACTCGTCAGCTTAGGACTAATAGCTTGACCAATATCTAAAGCGTTATAGCCAATGATCGAAATTTTTTCAGGAATACTAATTTTTAGTTCATTACAGGCAAGTATGGTTCCAACTGCAATATCATCATTTGTACAAAGTATGCCATCTAACTCAGGGCACTCCTCGAGAGCACATGCTAATAATTCTCGACCAAGCGTAAAGCTAGAATGTTTATTAGTCAGGAAATGGTATTTTTGTAACCCCATTTCAATAATCGCTCGATCATAACCCTGCATTCTTAATTTTGTTCGATTATCTAAACGCGCGCCAAAGTAACCAATATGACGCTTGCCACTTCGAATCATGTCCATCACGGCTGAATAAGAAGCAAATTCATGATCTAACCCGACATTCATATCAATTGGTTCATCGCATAGCTCCATTGCTTCGACGATAGGAATACCAACTGTTTTCAACATTTTTAATGTGCGTGGTGTATGGTTTGTATCTGTTAAAATTAGTCCATCAACATTATAAGAAAGTAAACTCGCAATTTTTCTTTCTTCGACCTTTGAATCGTAACCAAAATGCGAAATTAATACTTCGTAGCCTCTTTCATTAGTAATAGACTCAATTCCCTGTGTAAAATTGGCAAAGACTTGATTTGATAAAGAAGGAAGTAAAATACCAATCGATTTACTCGATGACTTAGAAAGCATGGATGGTGCTCTATTATGGATGTAACCAGTTTCCTCTACAGCTTCAGCAATTTTCACTCGAGTTTTCTCTGAAACCAGCTCAGGATTGCGAAGAAAACGACTAACCGTCATTTTTGTTACACCAACACGATCTGCAATATCCTTAAGAGATGGTCGGATATTTTTCTTATTAGAAGCCATAATAGATATTTACTCATAATTTAAAATTAAATGTTACGGTAACATATAGTATAGGAATAACGTAAACGTTTCTATTAACAGGCAAAACACATCCCATTAATTAATAATATAGTGAGATATACCTGATCAATTAATTAAACAATTAGTAAACACTATAAATAAATTTTATTATGCAGTGATGTTACCAGTAACCAAGAAAATAAAAAATAATACCAATTGTATTAAATATATGATCTAAATTTTGCGCTGGAAAAATGGTTTAGTTTGAGACGAAAATTGATATAAATGGTTGTTTCCTTAACGAAACTTTCAACAAAGAAATAAACTATTTTAACCAGCAAAATAGATCAGCTAATTATTACGATTGGTATAATAGCAATAAAACATTATTTATCACTCCGGTTAATACTACTAAGGGAATATTTAAATGGGATGCTTAAAAAATAAAAAAGTCTTTATTACAGGTGCAGAGCAAGGGATTGGATTTCACTCTGCAAAACAATTAATTGAAGCAGGTTGTGATATCTATATACACTATTTCAATGGAACTGAAGGACCTGAGGAATTAGTCGCATTGGCCAACTCACTCGGCCAAAAGGCCATGTATAATTTTGCTGACCTAAGAAATGAAGAAGCAACGAAGCATTGTGTTAATGAGGCAGCAGATTTCTTAGATGGTATTGATATATTAATAAATAATGTTGGTGGCATTGTTGCTCGCAAATGGTTAGGAGATATTGATAACAAATACTGGCAAACCGTTATAGATATCAATATGACAACCATGCTTAATGTTACACAAGCGGCATTACCATATCTTAAGCAGGCAGAAGAGGGTTCAAGTATTATAAATTTAGCGTCACTTGCAGGACGTTCAGGCGGGCACTCTGGTTCATTAGTATATTCCATGACAAAAGGTGCAGTACTAACATGGACTCGCTCACTAGCTGCAGAATTAGGTGAATTTGGTGTCCGGGTAAATGCAGTTGCACCTGGTTTAATCTTAGGCACACGTTTCCATAACCAACATACAACGAAAGAATCAGCTCAAGATACAATAAAAGGTATACCACTTAAAAGAGCCGGGAATTCTGACGATGTAGCAAGAACTATTAAGTTCCTAGCATCTGAATATGATGGATTTATTTCTGGTGCAACAATTGATATCAATGGTGGTGTTTATAGAATGTAGCAAAACAAATCCATATAAATTCATCAATCATGAGACATAAAAAAACCCTGTCAACATCAGTCAACAGGGTTTGTTTAATTAGGCGCTTGGCGATGCCCTACTCTCACATGGGGAAACCCCACACTACCATCGGCGCAACTGCGTTTCACTTCTGAGTTCGGCATGGAATCAGGTGGGACCACAGCGCTAGTGTCGCCAAGCATAAAAAGTAATTAGAAAAGCTGTTTGATTCTTGTTCTTTATTTATCTAATCTTTGCATTCGTAAAATACGCTTCGCAAGCTTATTTCTTAAGTTGACTTGGTCCAACCAATGTACTTAGACATTGTATGGTTAAGCCTCACGGGTAATTAGTACAAGTTAGCTCAATACGTTACCGTACTTACACACCTTGCCTATCAACGTTGTAGTCTTCAACGGCCCTTTAGGGAGATTAAATCTCCAGTGAGAACTCATCTTGAGGCTCGCTTCCCGCTTAGATGCTTTCAGCGGTTATCGATTCCGAACGTAGCTACTGGGCAATGCCATTGGCATGACAACCCAAACACCAGCGGTTCGTCCACTCCGGTCCTCTCGTACTAGGAGCAGCTCCTCTCAATTCTCAAACGCCCACGGCAGATAGGGACCGAACTGTCTCACGACGTTCTAAACCCAGCTCGCGTACCACTTTAAATGGCGAACAGCCATACCCTTGGGACCGACTTCAGCCCCAGGATGTGATGAGCCGACATCGAGGTGCCAAACACCGCCGTCGATATGAACTCTTGGGCGGTATCAGCCTGTTATCCCCGGAGTACCTTTTATCCGTTGAGCGATGGCCCTTCCATTCAGAACCACCGGATCACTATGACCTACTTTCGTACCTGCTCGACGTGTCTGTCTCGCAGTTAAGCTGGCTTATACCATTGTACTAACCTCACGATGTCCGACCGTGATTAGCCAACCTTCGTACTCCTCCGTTACTCTTTGGGAGGAGACCGCCCCAGTCAAACTACCCACCAAACAGTGTCCCAAACCCCGATTCAGGGGCCATGGTTAGAACTCAAAACATACAAGGGTGGTATTTCAAGGTTGGCTCCACGTCATCTGGCGACAACGTTTCAAAGCCTCCCACCTATCCTACACATGTAGGCTCTAAGTTCACTGCTAAGCTGTAGTAAAGGTTCACGGGGTCTTTCCGTCTAGCCGCGGGTACACTGCATCTTCACAGCGATTTCAACTTCACTGAGTCTCGGGTGGAGACAGCATGGCCATCATTACGCCATTCGTGCAGGTCGGAACTTACCCGACAAGGAATTTCGCTACCTTAGGACCGTTATAGTTACGGCCGCCGTTTACCGGGGCTTCGATCAAGAGCTTCGACCTAAGTCTAACCCCATCAATTAACCTTCCGGCACCGGGCAGGCGTCACACCGTATACGTCATCTTGCGATTTTGCACAGTGCTGTGTTTTTAATAAACAGTTGCAGCCATCTGGTATCTTCGGCCGACAGGGGCTTAGAGAGTAAATCTCATCACCTCCATCGGCGTACCTTCTCCCGAAGTTACGGTACCATTTTGCCTAGTTCCTTCACCCGAGTTCTCTCAAGCGCCTTGGTATTCTCTACCTGACCACCTGTGTCGGTTTGGGGTACGATCCTTATATTCCTGAAGCTTAGAGACTTTTCCTGGAAGTATGGCATCAATGACTTCATCACCGTAGTGACTCGACATCGTGTCTCAGCATATAGTGTTCCGGATTTACCTAAAACACCTGCCTACGCACTTGAACCTGGACAACCATCGCCAGGCCCACCTAGCCTTCTCCGTCCTCCCATCGCAAAATATAAGGGTACGGGAATATTAACCCGTTTCCCATCGACTACGCCTTTCGGCCTCGCCTTAGGGGTCGACTCACCCTGCCCCGATTAACGTTGGACAGGAACCCTTGGTCTTCCGGCGGGGAGGTTTTTCACCCCCCTTATCGTTACTCATGTCAACATTCGCACTTCTGATACCTCCAGGATGGTTTACACCTTTCCCTTCGACGGCTTACAGAACGCTCCTCTACCACGCATATAAATATGCGTCCGCAGCTTCGGTGATATGTTTAGCCCCGTTAAATCTTCCGCGCAGACCGACTCGACCAGTGAGCTATTACGCTTTCTTTAAAGGATGGCTGCTTCTAAGCCAACCTCCTGGCTGTCTGAGCCTTTCCACATCGTTTCCCACTTAACATATACTTTGGGACCTTAGCTGGCGGTCTGGGTTGTTTCCCTTTCCACGACGGACGTTAGCACCCGCCGTGTGTCTCCCGTGATTGCACTTGTTGGTATTCGGAGTTTGCATGGGGTTGGTAAGTCGGGATGACCCCCTAGCCCAAACAGTGCTCTACCCCCAACAGTGATACACGAGGCGCTACCTAAATAGCTTTCGAGGAGAACCAGCTATCTCTTGGTTTGATTGGCCTTTCACCCCCAGCCACAAGTCATCCCCTAATTTTTCAACATTAGTGGGTTCGGTCCTCCAGTTGATGTTACTCAACCTTCAACCTGCTCATGGCTAGATCACCAAGTTTCGGGTCTAATCCCAGCAACTAATCGCCCAGTTAAGACTCGGTTTCCCTACGGCTACCCTAGATGGTTAACCTTGCTACTGAAATTAAGTCGTTGACCCATTATACAAAAGGTACGCAGTCACGGAATAAATCCGCTCCTACTGCTTGTACGTACACGGTTTCAGGTTCTATTTCACTCCCCTCACAGGGGTTCTTTTCGCCTTTCCCTCACGGTACTGGTTCACTATCGGTCAATTAGGAGTATTTAGCCTTGGAGGATGGTCCCCCCATATTCAGTCAGAATTTCTCGTGCTCCGACCTACTCGATTTCACTTAGAAGAAGTTTTGGTGTACAGGACTATCACCTTGTACCGTTGCACTTTCCAGAGCATTCCACTAACTTTTAATAAGCTTAAGGGCTGACCCAATTTCGCTCGCCGCTACTTTCGGGATCTCGGTTGATTTCTTTTCCTAAGGGTACTTAGATGTTTCAGTTCCCCTCGTTCGCTTCGCTTAGCTATGTATTCACTAAGCGATGACACCGAAGTGCCGGGTTGCCCCATTCGGAGATTCCAGGATATAACGTTTGTTATCAACTCCCCTGGACTTATCGCAGATTACCACGTCCTTCATCGCCTCTAATTGCCTAGGCATCCACCGTGCACGCTTATTCACTTAACCATACAATATCTAAAGACATTGTATGTTGTTTCCAAGACGCTTGCGATTTCTCATATTTTACATATGAAAAACGCAAATGCGTTTTTCGTGCACCTAGAGTTAATCAAATTAACTCGTAGATACGTACGTTACTCAAAGTATCAATTTGAATAACATTTATTTTTGCTTGATTACAATTACTAAAACCTAAGTTTTAATAATTGAGAACAATTTCGTTTATATTTATCTATACATCACAATAAATTGTAATGTGGTTGATAAATAAGAACTTTATCAGCTTTCCTAATTGTTAAAGAGCAGTGTTAAAAAACACTTTATAAGCTTTTCTGCTTATAGAGTACTTTTCATTGGGTTTACAAAGAATATAAGAAAAGATTAAGTATCTTTTCGTATGGTAGTGGTATCCCCAAGGGGATTTGAACCCCTGTTACCGCCGTGAAAGGGCGGTGTCCTAGGCCTCTAGACGATGGGGACCCGGAACTTTTGCACTTTATCATTCTAATCAAACAATCTGTGTGGGCACTAATAGTCGTCTCGATACGTAAGGAGGTGATCCAGCCCCAGGTTCCCCTAGGGCTACCTTGTTACGACTTCACCCCAGTCATGAACCACACCGTGGTCATCGCCATCCCCGAAAGGTTAAGCTAATGACTTCTGGTGCAGCCCACTCCCATGGTGTGACGGGCGGTGTGTACAAGGCCCGGGAACGTATTCACCGTGGCATTCTGATCCACGATTACTAGCGATTCCAACTTCACGGAGTCGAGTTGCAGACTCCGATCCGGACTACGACAAACTTTATGAGATTCGCATACCCTCGCAGGTTAGCAACCCTTTGTATTTGCCATTGTAGCACGTGTGTAGCCCATCCCGTAAGGGCCATGATGACTTGACGTCGTCCCCACCTTCCTCCGGTTTATCACCGGCAGTCTCCCTAGAGTTCCCACCATTACGTGCTGGCAACTAAGGATAAGGGTTGCGCTCGTTGCGGGACTTAACCCAACATTTCACAACACGAGCTGACGACAGCCATGCAGCACCTGTCTCAGAGTTCCCGAAGGCACTCTACTATCTCTAACAGATTCTCTGGATGTCAAGGGATGGTAAGGTTCTTCGCGTTGCATCGAATTAAACCACATGCTCCACCGCTTGTGCGGGCCCCCGTCAATTCATTTGAGTTTTAACCTTGCGGCCGTACTCCCCAGGCGGTCTATTTAATGCGTTAGCTTTGAAACCCACGGCATATAGCCACAAACTTCTAATAGACATCGTTTACTGCGTGGACTACCGGGGTATCTAATCCCGTTTGCTCCCCACGCCTTCGCGTCTCAGTGTCAGTTACTGTCCAGGTGGCCGCCTTCGCCACTGGTATTCCTTCAGATCTCTACGCATTTCACCGCTACACCTGAAATTCTACCACCCTCTACAAAACTCTAGTTAACCAGTTTCAAATGCAGTTCCAGGGTTGAGCCCTGGGCTTTCACATCTGACTTAATTAACCACCTACACGCGCTTTACGCCCAGTAATTCCGATTAACGCTCGCACCCTCCGTATTACCGCGGCTGCTGGCACGGAGTTAGCCGGTGCTTCTTCTGCGAGTAACGTCACAGAATGCAGTTATTAACTACATCCCTTTCCTCCTCGCTGAAAGTGCTTTACAACCCGAAAGCCTTCTTCACACACGCGGCATGGCTGCATCAGGGTTTCCCCCATTGTGCAATATTCCCCACTGCTGCCTCCCGTAGGAGTCTGGACCGTGTCTCAGTTCCAGTGTGGCTGGTCATCCTCTAAGACCAGCTAGGGATCGTCGCCTTGGTAAGCCATTACCTTACCAACTAGCTAATCCCACTTGGGCTAATCAATAGGCGTAAGGCCCGAAGGTCCCCTACTTTGCTCCGAAGAGATTATGCGGTATTAGCAGTCGTTTCCAACTGTTGTCCCCCACCTATTGGCATATACCCAAGCATTACTCACCCGTCCGCCACTCGTCATCAACTAGCAAGCTAGTTATGTTACCGTTCGACTTGCATGTGTTAAGCCTGCCGCCAGCGTTCAATCTGAGCCATGATCAAACTCTTCAATTTAAAGTTTAATTTGCAGCTTTCGCTGCGACTCAATATTACTGACTAAAACTAGAAACTTACGTTTCTTGTTATTCTGAATTAATGAATTAATTCGTGTGTCACTGATATTGATTTTTGTCCCGAAGGACTATTTTGAAATCGACTATCAATGCGCACACAGATTGTTTGATTAAATTGTTAAAGAGCTAGCCTTTCGGCTAGGCGGCGTATATTACGCGCCTTTCGAACAATGTCAAGGTCTTATATTTAATGTTTTATAAAAGATACTAAATCTTTTAAAACATGAAAAAAGCCTATCGGCAAACTTAATTTCAAATCGAAATTTGAAGCGTTTGTGATGCTCTCAGTAACTGCTTTGACTTGCGTCGTTCCCGTTTCCGTGGATGCGCATTATAGAGATCCGAATCACATTGGCAAGCGTTTATTTACAATAATTTGAAATAAATAACCGAATGGTCAGTTAACAACCAAACAAGCGAATTATTGAGCGTTATTTCGCGCTTTTGCACTAATAATGTTGTTTGATTCTTTCTGAGGGAAGTATTTATGACTAAGCACTCGGGCAAATAAAAAACCAACTATCGCAGAGATAACTGCAACAATTATCATTTGCCCTTCACTTAAGGATGTAAATTCTTTGGTAAGCACAGCACCACCAATAAAAAATACTAGCGGTACAAGATATGCGATGATCGCACTGCTGATTAAATCACGATTTGTTATTTGTAGTTCAATTGCCTCATCAACATGCATCCATTCTTTAAATGGAACTTCAAAATGATGCGTTTTATCTGAATGGGACTTTGAAACTGTTCCTACACCACAGCTATTTTGATTATGACAACCCGAACAAGCTGATTTAGAGATACACTCAATAACCGCTATTTTTTCACCCTGTAACTCTTTTATTGAAATTATCTTTCCGGTTTCTTTAATCATTCATCGACCTTAGTAACAGACTCAATCAACCTCTTCGCTGTAGCGACAGGAATATCACCTACGACATTTAATTCAACATCACCTTTTTGATAGGTATAAAGCACAGTCGATCCTCGTTGAATTATTTTCTGCTTATTTTCTAACGAGATTTTTTTGGTTGATATATAAATGGATACGCTCACTATACCATCATTTAACATAAGATATGAAACTGGTTCATTCTCATACATAACCAACTTATGCTGATCGTCTTTAACAACATCAAAGCCCGTTGGTAACCAATTAACTTTCCATTTAGATGCATTCTGATGAGAAGGCTCGGGGAGATGAACCAGTTGAGGTAATTCCTGTTGAGTCAATTTTACTAACCAAGGATTGACGGAGTCGGTTATATGTAGAGAAACAACCATCACCTGATCTAAAATTAGATTTGATTTATTAAGCGTATCTAATCTGAGTGGTAGATAAGAATCGACATCCAGCCACACGATATAACTGTAACGATATTCATCTTTACTTACCATACGGACAGCAATTGCCTTTTTACCTGCAATCCGACCTTTACCTAAGATAATGTATTCGTAACTGTTTTTGCCATTAATAAAGTCAAAATTTGCAATATTTGCGAACACACTACGATCATGCGTCGACTCGAGGGAATAAGATTGCATCCCTTGCTCAAAATAACTTATTTTCCCATCAAATTGTAAAGATTCCCTCATTGACCCATTTAAATAGCGAAAGTAAGCAATTTCTTGTTTGTTTACCACGCCATGAATAAGTTGTTTCGGATCGACTTGGTTTTGCAGACTATTCAAATAGATAAGTTCATAGTTTAACTCTTTATAAGATTTCTGCATTCGCTGTAGATATTCAACAGCCGATAGGGTTGGTTGTTTTTTTTCAACATCGATTTTACTCGAATTTTCTGTTTCAACCGCAAATACAAGTTGACTACTAATAAAGTAAAATGTGGCTATTAGTATTGTACAGAACAGTCTGGGTTTCATTCATATACCTTAAGAACACATAACGCTTGCAACAGCCAATAAATTGAAAAATGATCAAATCACTCACTATAACTACCATAATACTCATTGATCATTTCGGTGCTATGACTATGGTTGCGTCTGTAATTGTAATTGATGATCTTTTAATAATGCTTCTAAACGTTCATTGCGTGCTTGAATTGCTTCTTTTGAAAGCGTTGGCGTCGCTTGAAGACTAACTGGTGCAGCCCCTCCACCAAATGGCACAGTATTAAGTACTTCTATACTTTGATTACCATTTTCAACACCCGATGGCGAAGTGACTAAACTTGTTACTACAACAACACCCGCAACCGATGCCGCAATTGCATATTGTCCAAAACGTCTGACAAACGAAACAACATTATTCTTCTTTTCTACTCTTTTATTGGGAATGAATGTTTCAACGTTATTCGTATTTTGAGTAGACGATTGCGCTGCAATTTTATCCATTACATTTTGGCTAATATCAAAAACTGGTTCATTAATCTCACCACGCATAGCATCACCGATCAGATGATAGCGAGAAAATTGCTCTTGCTGTTGTTCATTTATGATTAACTCATCTAATAACGCATCATTAATCATTTCATTATCGATAAAGGCTGATAATTGCTCATCATTTGATTTCATTGTCTTTTCCCACTAATTTTCTAACAAAGGTTTCAATTGTTTATCAATAGCATCTCGCGCTCTAAAAATACGTGAGCGTACTGTACCAATCGGACAACCTTCTATGCTTGCAATCTCTTCATAACTCATGCCTTCGAGTTCTCTTAACGTTATTGCTGACTTTAACTCAGCCGGTAACTGCTCGATAGCTTTGTGGATAACATTCTGAATATCATAAGAATGCAATACAGCTTCGGGATTATCAGTTTCTTTTAACGCATCACTACCATCATAACTATCAGCTTCCGAGGCATCGATATCCGACGACGGAGGCCGACGACTCTGGCTGGTTAAATAGTTCTTTGCCGTATTAACCGCAATGCGATATAACCAAGTATAAAATGCACTATCTCCTCGAAAAGAAGATAATGAATTATACACCTTTATAAACACTTCCTGAGTAATGTCAGCGATATCACCACTATTACGCACATACCGTGTCAATATATTTGCGACTCTGTTTTGGTATTTTCTTACCAATAATGTAAAAGCTTGTTGCTCCCCATTCTGAATACGCTTCACTAATTGAAAATCTAAATCACGCTCACTCATTGAGCTTGTCTACCTATAATTATGGTGAGCCTTAATTGGCATTCACAGTTATGACTTTGAATAAAAAAGAAAGTTCCCAAAAACGACAAAAGAAATTATTTTTAGGATGTATTTCACACTTCCTCTCTGCGCTGTTGGGTATATAATAAATCCCCAATAAAATAAATACATTAAATAACAGAGCATATAGTGCCATGACAAAAAGTAAATCATTAACTGAAGATCACCATACCTGTGATGTCCTTATCATTGGTGCAGGTGCAGCCGGGCTTTCACTTGCTTTAAAACTTGCTCCTCATGCAAAAGTCAATGTTTTAAGCAAGGGTAAATTATCTGAAGGTTCTACGTTTTATGCGCAAGGTGGTGTTGCTGCTGTTTTTTCTGATACCGACAGCATAGAGTCACATGTAAAGGACACCCTAGTTGCAGGCGCGGGTTTATGTGATGAAGAAGCCGTTCGTTTTACGGTCAGTAATGCAAAAGAAAGTATGGAGTGGTTAATCGATACTGGTGTTGATTTTGATACTGAAACCTGTGAAAACGGCCAAGAACATTATCATTTAACGCGCGAAGGTGGACATTCTCATCGCCGAATTTTACATGCGGCAGATGCCACCGGTAAAGAAATTGAAATAAGTTTACTTAAAGCGGTCAAAAAACATAAAAATATAACATTGATGGAAGAATATAACGCAGTCGATTTAATCACGACGCGCAAATTAAACTTACCTTCCAACCGCATCTTAGGTGCCTATGTCTGGAGTCGAAAATCAGAACGAGTCGAAACCATCAAGGCTCATTTTGTAACGCTTGCGACTGGCGGAGCAAGTAAAGTTTACCAATACACCAGCAACCCAGACATATCCAGTGGAGACGGTGTCGCTTTAGCATGGCGTAGCGGTTGCCGTATTGCTAATATGGAATTCAATCAATTTCATCCAACTTGTTTATATCACCCCGACGCACGTGCATTTCTGCTAACAGAAGCATTACGCGGAGAAGGTGCTTATTTATTACGCCCTGATGGAACACGTTTTATGCCCGACTTTGATGAACGTGGTGAGCTTGCCCCGCGTGACATTGTCGCACGTGCCATTGACTATGAGATGAAACGACTCGGGGTGGACTGCATGTATCTCGATATCAGTCATAAACCGCAGGAATTTATTACTAAACATTTCCCGACTATTTATAAACGCTGCCTATCATTAGGCATTGATATGGCGAAGCAACCAATTCCAATCGTACCAGCAGCTCATTATAGTTGTGGTGGCGTGATGATTGATAGCAATGGTAAAACCGATATCGATGGTTTATACGCGATAGGCGAAGTCTCTTATACCGGATTACATGGTGCGAATCGCATGGCATCAAATTCATTATTAGAATGTATTGTTTATGCTCACTCTTGTGCAAAACATATCATTAACCAACTCCCCTTCTACAAAGATCAAAAATTCACGAAGATTCCCGAATGGGATGACAGCCAAGTAGAAGATTCTGATGAAGTTGTCGTCATTCAACATAACTGGCATGAATTACGTTTATTTATGTGGGATTATGTTGGCATTGTACGAACAAACAAACGCCTAGCTAGAGCATTAAGCCGTGTTCAACTATTACAAAAAGAGATTGATGAATATTACAGTAACTTCAAAGTAAGCAATAACTTACTTGAATTAAGAAATTTAGTCCAAGTTGCTGAAATTATCATAAGAAGTGCAATGGATCGTAAAGAAAGCCGTGGACTGCATTATAACCTTGATTATCCAGAACAACTTGAAAACCCGCAGCCGACTATTTTAAGTCCGAAATATTAAATACTAATAGCTAATCTCGTCCGAAATTAATCATTCGGGCGAGAAATCTATATTCAAACTCACGTACTGCATCTCGATAAATCACAATAAAAAATGACTTACCGTTGGTTACCTGCATAAAATCATCTTTATTAGGCTCTATATTTAAAGAAATAAACAGACCATTATAATAAGAAGCACGACTAATCAGTCCGCTTTTTACTTCTCCATTTATTTCGACCTCAACATAACCCGCATCGTTCACCTTTAATAAGCTAGTTTGCAGATACGCTTTCTTAGCACCGTAAAATGCAATCCCACATAAAAGAATAAACAAGGGAAAGGTCAACCAAGTAATACCCGTAAACAATAATAAAATTAAAATAGCGAGACTATACAGTCCGATAACAACGATACCTGCATAAATCGAAGGTTTAACGTCGAAGCTATGTGTTAACGTTGTCGCGGATAGCATTAATCATTTTCGCTAATTCAGGATCGTGACACTCTTTATGCCCCATAAACCAATTAAAAAGTAACGGATCTTCACACTCAAGTAATCGTTCAAACGTATTTTTATCAAGTTCAGACAAAGTGTCATATACATTTGTCACAAAGGGCATAAATAACGTATCTAACTCTAGCATTCCTCGGCGACAAGCCCACAGTAGACGAGATTTATTAACCGTATCACTCATTTTTTCATTCCTTAATAAAATAGTTATTATTTATCTAGCTTAAGCCTAGAACCCCTTATAACATAATGATTCTGTCGAACTAAACAACGACAAACTCCAAAATGTGAGCAAATACATCTTTCCTTTCGTCATTTCCTGAAATTAGTTTATGTAGAATAACAACGTCTTACATTTTTTATTAACCCAATATTCAATCAATTTAAGTATATCATTTAGTAATTAACTGATTAATAATGACGAGCTAACATTAATACTGTTCAACTTTTACTTAGTCCGATAAAGAGGCCAACATGCTTACACTTAATCAACTTAACAATCTCAGTGAATTACCTGATTTAGCTTTATGTAAGCTCGATAACTGGGATTTAATCAGTGTGGCTGGTGAAGATCGTGTGAAATTTTTACAAAGCCAATTAACCTGTGACGTGACAACATTAAAACCCGGTCAGCAAACACTTGCTGCACAATGCACACCTCAAGGAAAAGCTTGGAGTATTTTTCGTTTAATCGTACTTGAAGATAAAATATTATTACTTCAACCTAGCTCAGTGACCGAAGTACAACTGCCCGAATTACAAAAATATGCCGTATTTTCTAAGGTTGAAATAAAGAAAGAAACTGAATATCAAGCGCTTGGCTTAACAGGAATTGAATCAGATCAATATATAGAACAAAAATTCAATACTACGGCTATGGCCGGTCCTGCAAGCTTAATTGAAGACGGCATCGTTATTAAGCATCCTTATCCTTCATTACGTTATTTGATCATATTAAAAACGCAACAAGCAGAGAGTTTTATCCAGAATTTAACCGATAAAGTAAAACTCTTTGACGATAGTCTATGGAATGCACTTAATATTGAAGCGGGTATTACTTTTATCGAAAAACAAACGGCAGCACTATTTGTTCCTCAAATGGTTAATTTACAAGCCCTTAATGGAATAAGCTTTAAAAAAGGCTGTTATCTCGGACAGGAAACAATTGCTAGAACAAAATCTCGGGGGATCAATAAACGCGCTTTATTTTTGCTTTCTGGCAACGCCACCGCAACACCTCAAGTTGGTGATAATATTCAAATCCAATTAAATGGAAACTGGAAGCGAGTCGGCACCATTGTTTCTTCATGCCAATATGCAGGAAGTCATATCCAAGTGCTTGCTGTTTTACCTAAAGATAGCCATAGTGAAAATATATACCAAATACAAGATATTAACGATTCTAGACTCACTATTTTGCCCTTACCTTACTCATTAGAAGAATAATAAAATCAGATAGTTATATTTTTAGCATTTAATTTTTAAATAATGAATAATCAGGGGATAAATCGGTATATTCCCCTGTCTAGTGAAAGAATGCTATACTGATTCCACTTTTATATTTATAGCCGTTATTATTTTACCGCGTTTTACGTAAGTAGGTTTAGGATTGAACCAAGAAATCAAAAGACTATGCATTAAGGCAGAGCAATTTACCCGCTTACGGATTCAGTCTGCACAAATTTTGATGAATGAAAACGAAGTGAATGTATTTCAAGCATTTCCACTGTTATTCCACTTCAATCATCCGACCTTACCTGGCTATATTGATGGCAATGTTCCCCTTGGTATTCAGAAATATCAAATCACAGAAAAACATGAACAACTATTTAACGACTTCTTTCATGTAAAACAACCAGCCCCTAATAATCAACCTCCCGATTTACTTGGTTTACATGCAATGGGCAGCACATCTTCCGTTGGTCAAAGTAGCGAAAGCGATTTCGATATTTGGATTTGTTACCCACATCAGCTAGAAAAAGATCGCGTCGAACTATTAGATAAAAAAGCACAACTTATTACTCTTTGGGCTGAAGAGCTTGATGTAGAACTTAATTTCTTTCTTATCCCTGACAATAAATTCCGCGTTGGTAATAATTCGGGCATGACTAAAGATGCATGTGGTTCTGCACAACATATGTTATTACTTGATGAGTTTTACCGGACTTCACTACATATTGCGGGGAAAAAAATATTATGGCGACAAATTCCCTATCAATTCGAGTCTAATTATGATGAATATGTGCAAAGCCTGTATGATAAAGGTGTATTAGATCCCGATGATTGGTTAGATTTAGGCGGATTCCACTGTATCCCCGCAGAAGAATATTTTGGTGCAACACTATGGCAACTTTATAAAGGGATAGACAATCCGTACAAAGCCGTATTAAAAACCATTTTAATGGAAGCTTATTCTTGGGAATACCCTAATACTGAATTAATTGCCGTCGCTTATAAAAAAAGCTTTCAAGAACAAAATTATTATAACGAAAACCTCGACCCCTACTGTTTGATGCTTGATAAAGTAACCAATTACTTAACCACCATCAATGATCATAAACGCTTAGAAGTGGTTCGTGCGTGTTTCTACTTAAAAACAGAACAAAACCTATCTCATCCCTGCTCTAATGAAAATACCGCTTGGCGACATATGATTTTAAGTAAATTTGTCAAAAAGTGGAATTGGAGTGAACAACAAATTTTAGATTTAGACAATCGTCGGCACTGGAAAGTCAATGAAGTCACACGTGCTAAAGATGTATTACTCGATACATTAATGAGCAGTTATCGTAAATTATTAAGTTTTGCACGTGACAATAATATTACTGAATCAATTAATGCCGAAGACATTGGTATATTATCGCGTAAGCTTTATGCCGCACACGATACGTTACCCGGTAAAGTAGATCTAATTAATCCGAATATATCTCCCGACCTTTCAGAACCCGATTTAAGTTTTATTCAAGTCCCAGAAAACAGGACGAATAAAGCGGGTTGGTATTTATATAATTGCTCACTTGATCCCTATTCATTGATTAGTAAGCCAATATTAATGTACTCAAAATACATATCTAAATTGATCGCTTGGTGCCATATCAATGGGTTATATAAAGACCAAACAAAATTGCATTTATTTAACCAAGGCTCAGCGTTAGTTGATCCTAAATTGAATCAATTTATGCAAGACCTCCACGAAGTGTTTCCAATAGAGTTCCCAAAAGCGAGTAATCAAGCACTAACACAACCCTGTGAAATCAAACATCTCACCATTTTTATTAATGTTGAGAACGATCCAACAAGGCATTGGCAAAATACAGCAGAAAGTGACACCAATGCGATCGGTGATATTTTTTCCTATGGCGAGCATAAGGAATGCCTCATTGGTAGTATCGACTTGATTTACAGAAACTCATGGAATGAAATACGGACACTTAATTTCAGTAATGAATATGCCGTTGTCGATGCGTTGACAACAATTTTAGGCAAGATGCATCAGGATGCGCGACCACCTGAAAATATCGATATATTCAGCTACAGTAATGGCTTTAGCGAACAGATAAAACAAGCATTTGGTGAGGTGCTCAATAAATACATACAATTACGTTTAGACTCTTTTTCTCAAAGGGCCATTCAAACGATTTGGACTGGCGGAAAGAAATTTGGGTTCTACTTTGAGCGAACAGGTGTTTCATTACAGCACCTTGAAAATACAGTTGATATCTATAGTCATATTTCGAATCTAAAACTATCAACGAGTGTCATTAACTTAAAAAACACACATTATTTGCAGACAGCAGAAATAATCAAATCACATATTAGTGAAGGCTTAATACAATTCTTTTTTGAAAATCATCCTGAAGGTTTTAATGTTTATATTGCAAATGCAGATAATGAAGTTGAAACCTTCCAAAATTTCTCAGGCAGTAAAGATGATTTAGTGCAAAATGTTAATCGCTTTTATGCGTCCACAAATAGCGCCCCCAATAGTACAGACGCGCAAATCAATTTCAATCTACCGCAATTTTACGAAATTCAGTCAATTACTAATGATCAAGTCGCTTTATTTCCCTTCAAAAGCAATCCCAAAATTTAAGACCAAAAAGAACTGTCTTGTTAGCACTCACTATCTGGTCGTAGCCCTAAAGAATGACAAATTGCATAACTTAAATCACTACGATTTAGCGTATAAAAATGAAAATCTTTAACCCCTTCCTGACTTAATACTTTAACCATATCCATCGCAATCGTCGCACCAATTAAATTGCGAGTCATCGGATCATTATCCGTACCATGATAGAGTTTATGCATCCAATCAGGCACATTAACATTAGTCAGTCCTGCGAATTTAACCAATGTTTTATAGTTAGAAACGGGCAGTATACCGGGCACTAATTCACCATCGATACCTTGTTTTACACATTTATCTCGAAAACGTAAGAATGTTTCTGCATCAAAAAAGAATTGTGTAATCGCACGATTTGCACCCGCATCAAATTTATTTTTTAAAACATCCAAATCGAACTGTTGATCTCTGGCTTCTGGGTGTTTTTCCGGATAAGCAGCCACGGAGATATCAAAATCACCTTCTTCCTTTAATAATGACACCAAATCAGCTGCATACATATGGGGTTTAACGCTATCGTTAGGAATATCACCGCGTAAAGCCACAATACTACGAATATCGTTATTCCAATAATCCCGTGCAATTTGACGCAATTCATCTTTATCAGCATCAATACAGGTCAAATGTGGCGCAGCAATCATGCCGGTTTTATTTTTAATATCCTTAATAATTTGATGAGTGCGATCACGCGTTCCAGAGTTTGCGCCATAGGTAACCGAGACAAACTTTGGCTTTAACGTTTTCAATCGTTCAATCGATCCCCATAAAGTTTGTTCCATCGTTTCCGTCGCAGGGGGGAAGAATTCAAAAGAAACACCTACATTCTGCGTAATATCAGCAACATGCTGATTTAATTTTTCTAAATATTGCGCAGAAAAATAACTATCAACTTTTTCTATAACACTCATACTTCTTCCCTTTTAGCCATCTAAACGTCTTTAATTACGATTAATTTAAATTAATATGAATATTTGTCAACATATTTTAATTAAGATGAAAATAACTAACCATGATTATGAATTTACTACACAATAAAATTAATCAGACTTCCAGACATCCCGATGTGTAGATTGCTAACCTATACAACTCAGGTTAAAATATCCGTTCAAAAAATAAGGGGTAAAAATATGTCTAAAGAGTGGAATGGTGAATATATCAGCCCTTATGCTGAGCATGGAAAGAAAAGTGAACAGGTTAAAAAAGTAACGGTTTCAATTCCGACTAAAGTATTGAAAATATTAACCGATGAACGTACGCGTCGCCAAGTTAAAAACCTACGCCATGCAACCAATAGTGAACTATTATGTGAAGCTTTTTTACATGCTTATACAGGCCAGCCTCTTCCTGAAGATGAAGATCTTGACAAGAATGGCCCCGAAAAATTAATGTAATTCACCCCAAATAAAAAAGCCCTAGTGTGTAACGCACTAGGGCTTTTTTGATGCAATTAAATAATTAATTACTTATCCATATGCACATCCATTTGTGGGAATGGGATCTCAATACCCGCTTCATCAAGCGCATTTTTAATCGCTTCCATCAACTCAAAACGTACGGGCCAGTAATCTGTTCCGTTTACCCAAGGACGCACCACTAAGTTAACACTTGAATCGCCAAGTTCTGCAACTGCAACTTGTGGCTCTGGCGTTGCTAATACCTTGCTATTCGCTTTAACAACGTTTTCTAAAACCTGTCTTGTTTTCGCCAAATCAGCGGCATAACTAACGCCAATTAATAAATCAATCCGACGTGTTGGCATGCGTGAATAGTTGATAATATTACCATCTAAAACCGATGAATTTGGAACAACGACAACTTTATTGTCAGGTGTTGTTAACGTTGTTGCGAAGATTTGTACCGAAGTAACACTTCCGGCTGTGCCAGCTGCTTCAATATATTCACCCGCTTTAAAAGGACGTAATACGATAATTAACACACCTGAAGCAAAGTTCGATAGTGAACCTTGTAACGCTAAACCAACGGCTAAACCTGCTGCACCAAGTAATGCGATAAACGATGTTGTTTGTACGCCAATTCGTCCAAGTGCTGCAATCACAACGAAGGCAATAATGACATAACGTACCATATGAGAAACGAAATCAACGATAGTTGGATCTAACTTACGCTTACTCATCATTTTATGGAAACCTGAAGAGATTAAACGCGCAACAAACAAACCAACAATCAGGGTTAATATCGCCGCCCCAATATTAATTGCATACTCAAGTAATAATGCCTGATTATCGAGTACCCATTTTAAACTATTGCTCACAGCATCAACGCTATTACCTAGTTGATCGCTAACAACATTAACTGCATTTTCCGGTGAATCTGAAATATTATCGGCCATGATTAAACTCCTTTATTAAGCTCATTATAAAAAAATGCCCATTGCGCCTTAAAGTTATCCGTTGGTTTCTGTTGGAATTGGCTACGTACAAATTGACTCATACGTCCCTCAGCAAAGGCAAGCAGAAGATTCGCAAGCACCGCTTCGTCATAACTAAACTTCTCGCCACCGAGCATGGGACGCTCTCTTAAAATCTGTTTAATTTGAGATTCTAACTTTGAAAAAAGATGACTAATGCGCGTTTGTAAACGTTCATTTTCACCCAATAAGGCATCGCCCATTAAAATACGTGTTAAACCAGGATTTTGTTCAGCAAAACCAAGTAAAAAATATAAGAGATGCTCTATTCGAGGTAATGTTTGTTTCTGCTGCTCTTTAATAAGGTTGATTTGAGTAAAAATAGCAGACTCAATAAAATCAATTAACCCTTCAAACATACGCGCCTTACTCGGAAAGTGGCGGTATAATGCAGCCTCAGAAACACCAACCTGAGCCGCTAAACTTGCAGTGGTGATACGTTGCCCTGGCTTCCCCTCAAGCATTATCGCTAATGCCCGTAAAATATCATCCTTGCGGTTTACTTTCTTTTTAACCGTTTTTGTAACCATAATTAACTATTCCTTTGTTAATAAAATTAATTCGTCCCTGAGTGTCCAAAACCACCCTCACCTCTTACACTATTTTCAAAACTATCCACAATTTCAAAGGTTGCCTGTACAACCGGTACAAAAACTAACTGTGCCAAACGCTCACCAGGCTCCAGCGTAAAAGCATCTGTACCGCGATTCCAACAAGAGACCATCAATGGTCCCTGATAATCTGAATCAATTAAGCCAACTAAATTCCCTAAAACAATACCGTGCTTATGGCCTAAACCTGAACGCGGTAAAATCGTAGCCGCTAAACTAGGATCGGCAATATGAATAGCAATCCCCGTTGGAATTAACTGCGTTTCCCCTGGTGCAATAACCATAGGTTGATCAATACACGCACGTAAGTCCATCCCCGCAGATCCAGGAGTTGCATGTTCTGGTAAAGGAAATTCTTTACCAATACGTGGGTCAAGAATTTTAAGTGCTATTTGTTTCATAATTATTATCCGTGATTTCTAAAAAAATATATTTACTATTGCCAATGCTGAAAATAAACGTCCAAAACTGTTTATTTATAATGCTGGCGTATAATTTCAAGCAGCTGAAATGCAACCACTTTTTTATCTGCTAGAGAAATATCAACGCGTTGATTTGCAGAAAATACCGTTAATGCATTTTGCTCACTATTAAAACCTTGCCCTGCCATTGCAACATTATTAGCAGCGATTAAATCTAAGTTTTTCCGTTTTAACTTATCGGCTGCGTAATGCTCAACATCCTGTGTTTCTGCTGCAAAACCTACGCAAAAAGGGCGATTGGCATGGCTAGCGACATCCGCAATAATATCGGGATTTTTAACTAATTTAATCGTTAAATCATCAATTTCTTTCTGTTTTTTTATCTTATGTGAAGCAATGTCTTCAGCACGATAATCAGCAACAGCAGCACAGGCAATAAAAATATCACAATGTGCTAAGGAGTCGATGCTTGCAGCATGCATTTGTAAAGCACTTTTGATATTTATACGATTAACATTCGTCGGAGTCGGTAAATTAACGGGACCGCTAATCAAAGTGACATTCGCGCCCATTTTCTGAGCCATTTCTGCTAATGAAAAGCCCATTTTTCCAGAGCTATGATTACTGATATAACGAACGGGGTCTAATGCTTCTTGGGTTGGTCCTGCAGTAATCGTAATATTAATCCCTTCAAAAATCGCTTTTTCTGGGTTAAAGAAAGCAATCACACGTTGGACCAAATCATCGGGCTCAAGCATTCGACCAGGACCGATATCACCACAAGCCTGTGGTCCTTTTCCTGGCCCCCAAATCAACGTACCACGCTGTGCTAAGACACTAATATTTTCCTGCGTTGCTGGCGAGAGATACATTTCCATATTCATCGCAGGAGAAACCGCAATCGGAGCGGTAGTCGCAAGACACAACGTAGTCAATAACTCATCGCCAAATCCAGCCCGTAAACGCGCAATTAAATGGGCAGTTGCTGGTGCAAGCAATACAAGATCAGCCCACTTACCAAGTTCGATATGCCCCATGCTCGATTGTGCACTCGGGTCCAATAGATTATCGGCAACTTCATGGCCAGAGACCGCCTGCATAGTTAAGGGGGTAATAAATTCCTTTGCGGCAGCAGTCATCACAATGCGGACTTCTGCTCCTTGATCTTTTAAACGACGCGTTAATTCGGCGCATTTATAAGCAGCAATACCACCGGAAATACCCAATAATATCTTTTTCCCAGTTAAAGCATGATTAACAGTCATAATAAACTCTCAGTGAACCAGACAGGTTTAATTTAAAAAAGAGCCACAGAATATAGCATAAAATATTGCCGCTTTGTTATGTTTGCCCTACCCAAAATAAGTAACTTTTTAGACTAAAAAAACTCAATAAAGAAATCTCACAAGCAGGATTTAACATAATCGACTAAATTTATTCACTCATGGTTAACAAAATGGCGACGTTATGACTGTATTAAAAGATTGGCCAGCACAAGAAAAACCACGTGAAAAACTGTTATTGCATGGACCCGATGCTTTATCAGATAGTGAATTATTGGCTATTTTTTTACGAACGGGTTGCAAAGGTATTGATGTTGTCACCCTTTCTCGTCAACTTATGCATGAGTTTGGCTCTCTACACGCATTATTTGCAGCATCACAAACCCAATTTTGTAAAAAGAAAGGATTAGGAGAAGCAAAATATGTACAACTCCAAGCCGTCCTTGAAATGTCTCGTCGTTACTTACAAGAACCGCTTAAAAAAGGCCAGGCTTTAACGAGTGCCTCTCAAACAAAAGCCTTCTTAAGTGCCAAAATGCATCATTTACCCTATGAAGTATTCGCCGCTCTATTATTAGACACACAACATCGAGTGATCCGCTTCCATGAATTTTTCTTTGGTTCCATTGATAGTGCAACGGTTCATCCAAGAGTAATTGCTCAAAAAGTATTAGCCGAAAATGCAGCAGCAATTATTCTTGTTCATAATCATCCTTCAGGCGATCCGACGGCCAGTATTGCAGACAAAAAAATCACCGAAAAAATCATTTCTGCGATGCAATTAATTGATGTCCGCGTTTTGGACCATTTCATCATTGGGCACGATAAATGTACATCTTTTGCTGAAAATGGGTGGATTTAAGGCAATTTTTAAGACTTTTGTTGATCTTTGATACGCATTCATGTATAAAATGCGCCCTCGACGCCTTTGGCGACGGCTAAAAAAGGTGTTCGACTATTTTGCTCGAGTAAAACAATTATTTTGGAGAATTTCGACATGTCTAGAGTATGTCAAGTTACAGGTAAGCGTCCAGCTACTGGTAACAATGTATCACACGCAAAGAACCACACACGACGTCGTTTTTTACCGAACCTACAAACTCACCGTTTTTGGGTAGAAAGTGAAAACCGTTTTGTAAAACTACGTTTAACTACTAAAGGTATGCGTATCATCGATAAAAAAGGTATTGATTCAGTATTAGCTGATATCCGTGCCAATGGTGAAAAAGTTTAAGGAGCTTAAAAAATGCGTGATAAAATTCGTTTAAATTCAAGTGCTGGTACTGGCCATTTTTATACTACTGATAAAAATAAAAAGACTATGCCTGAAAAATTTGAGATCAAAAAGTTTGATCCTGTAGTACGCAAGCACGTTGTGTACAAAGAAGGCAAAATCAAGTAATTCTGATTTAACCTTAAGCAAAACCCAGTTTATACTGGGTTTTTTTATGCCTGAAGGAAAATAATATGCACTTATCGCGCAAGGGTTGGAACAACGTACTTATTTTTTCTGTTTTATTAATTATCTTTGTATTTAACTTTAGTCAAAAATTAACCCTTTCACCGAAAGTCCACCAGCGCTCAGTTATTCCTGAAAGTGTTACCATTGTGGAAATCAAAACACCCGATTATCAAATCACCCGTCTTGGCCGCAGTTGGCAAAGCGAGCCTACACTTGGGTTATCGGAACAGCAGCTCAATACAGTAGTCGACAATTGGCAACACTTAAAGCTCACAACACAAGACCCTGTAAGTGAAAACGCAGCGCCTTATACCATACAGGTTTACATTGCCGACCAAGATCAACCGATCATCGTTCAACTTTATCAATACGGTGAAAACTACTTACTACAAACAGATTCAGATATGTCTCTATTGTTAGAAGCGAATCAACTGCCGCTATTGCTTGGTCGATAACAGCAAAATAAATATAGATCTGCTATTTACTAGAACACACTTATGTTTAATAAACTGACGACATAAATTACTCGTTATAGATTTGGTGACTAACGAGTATCACTGATAAACTAATCTAAGAATCCTCAATGGTGATAGAATCAAATGCCTGAATTACCCGAAGTAGAAACCAGTAAACGCGGTATCACTCCGCATATTATCAATCAACCCGTCTGTGATGTTATTCTTCGCCACACGAAACTTCGCTGGCCTATTCCTCAGGATTTACTGACACACATACAAAATGAAAAGGTAATATCCCTTGAGCGACGTGCTAAATATATCCTCATTAATTTTTCAACAGGAACACTGCTTATTCACTTAGGCATGTCCGGCAATTTACGTATTTGCCCATTAAACTCTGCACCACAAAAGCATGACCATGCCGACTTTATTTTCACTCATTGTTTATTACGTTTTACAGACCCTCGCCGCTTTGGTGCCATTCTCTGGCTTGGACGACATCCCGAATCATCTTCCCTGTTAAATAAGCTCGGACCGGAACCACTTGATGATAAATTCAATAGTCGATACTTATATACCCTAGCAAAGGGGCGAAAAATCCCCGTTAAGCAATTTATAATGGATCAGAAGGTGGTGACCGGTGTCGGCAATATTTATGCAACAGAGGCGTTGTTTATGGTTGGTATCAATCCAACACGTAGCGCTGGCAATATTTCTCTAAAACGATATCAATTACTCGTTGAAGCAATTAAAGAAATTCTGACACAAGCAATAAAACAAGGTGGTACAACGCTTAAAGATTTTGTGGGTAGCGATGGGAAACCCGGCTACTTTCAACAGACTTTACATGTTTACGGTAAAGCAGGTGAAGAATGTCCGAATTGCGAAACTGCATTAAAAACCGTTAAGTTAGCAGCAAGAACCACGGTTTATTGCCCACAATGCCAGAAATAAAAAATAAGAAGGAGTTTGAACCTTCGCATAATCTAGCCTTAATTAAAATGAAGGGAACGCTATGGAATTAAATACTTGGTTACTTTATATCAGTGTCATTGGCATATTAATCTTTAGTCCCGGACCTTCCGCTTTGCTGTGTGTTTCAGACGGTTTAAAATATGGTAATAAGAAAACCATTCCAACCATTATTGGTGGCGCGTTAGCAGCTTTGGTATTAATGTCCATTTCAGCTGCGGGACTTGGCGCTATTTTGATTGCCTCTGAAAAATTATTTTTTATAATCAAACTGATCGGAGGATTTTATCTCATCTATTTAGGCTGGACGACGTGGAAAGAAGGCAGTATTAAAGTTGAAATAACACCCGAGAATAGCTCTTCTTTTATTAATTACTCCTTTTTCTCATTACTCCGAAAAGGCTTTATGGTAGGTATTAGTAATCCAAAGGATTTAATTTTTTTCATCGCATTATTTCCAAGTTTTATGAATGCGGCTTTACCACAAACGGAACAATATATAGTACTTGCATGCACTTGGTTTATCCTCGACTGTACTTCCATGTTTATGTACGCAGGGCTAGGAGCCAAAATTAGTCCTTGGTTATCACAGGCCAAAACTAGGATATTAGTTAATCGTACCGTGGGCAGTTTATTTATTATCCTTGGCAGCACATTAGCAATCTCAACGGGAATGAGTAAAAAGCTATAATGACAATATTACTCGATATAACACTGTCCCCTTGAGAAAAAGAGTCACTTTGGATGCTCCCCATATTCTTTTATATTCAATCTCCCCTAATAAAAAAACAGGATAAAAAATAATGCACTCCTTGAGTATATTCGGTACCAGTAGCGATGCAGGGAAATCAACAATCTCTTTTGCGATTACCTATTTATTGAATGCAAGAGGCATTTCCGTTGCGCCTTTTAAAGCACAAAATGTATCCAATAATTCACAAGTTACCGATATTGGTGGAGAAATAGCAATACCGCAACACTTCGCTGCAGAAGCGATTGGTCTAAAAACTACCCCCCATATGAATCCTGTTTTATTGAAGTCCGGTGGAAAGTCGAAGGCACACATGATCATCAATGGTAAAAGCATGGGAGATAAAGATGTCTGGGGCTATTATCGTGATATCGATACACTCAAACCCCACGTTAAACGGGCATTCTTAGCCTTACAAAAAAATTATGAGTGTATCGTTGCAGAAGGCGCAGGTAGTCCTGTCGAACTTAATTTAATGGACAAGGATTTATCTAATATTTACATTGCCGATGAGTTTAATACTAAAATTATATTAGTTGCGGATATTGAGCGCGGTGGTGTATTTGCCTCTATTTACGGTGTATATCATTTACTACCAGAAAAACTGAAAAAAAATGTCATCGGTGTCATTGTTAATAAATTCCAAGGGGATATGTCGCTCTTTGATGAGGGTGTAAAGATCATCGAAGAAAGATTTACCATTCCCGTTCTCGGGGTCATTCCCTTCAAACCCTTTAATCTTGGTTTTGAAGACAGCGCATCGATTATGAACTACGTACAAGAGACTAAAGATGCAAAACTCAAAGTTGGTGTTGTAAAGTTACCTCATATCAGTAACTTTACAGACTTTGAACCACTTATCGTCGATAAAGAAATTGAACTTTCTTTTATTGCCAATGCAGGTGATGTTGCCAACTGCAATATTATCGTACTCCCCGGTAGCAAACGGGTAGTCGATGATCTTAATTGGCTAAAAATAAGGGGTTTTAGCGAGATACTGCAATCAAAACAGCAAAAAGTCATCGCTATTTGTGGTGGCTATGAAATGATGTTTGAAAATATACACGATCCAGAAAAAGTAGAATCAGATTGTGAAGTTACTAAAGGCTTTGCACGATTAAAAGGCGATGTCACCTTCGCAAAGGAAAAAATAGTCTGCAAAGGACACTACCACATATTTAACTGCAAAGCCGAGGGCTATGAAATTCACAATGGTGTGACACAGGAAAAAAGCATGATTAGCACCAATCTTTATGGCACCTTTATTCACGGTATTTTTGATAATGACCAAATCAGAAAACTTATTTTTTCAACAATTAATCCGGATTACCAAGGCTATAACTTCAAACAATTTAAAGCCTCATCAATTAGGGACTATGCAGAACATATAGATCAACATATTGATATGAATAAAATTGAACAAGCGCTACTTGGATAAAGCTTCATCCCCTTATGAAATATCTTTAATATGCATTGGGATACCCGCAGTGACCAACGTCACTTTTGGCACTTGCGCGGCGATAGCCTGATGCAACCACCCCGCTTGATCAACAAATTGACGACTCATTTCACCTAACGGGACAATACCGCAACCAACTTCATTACTCACTAAAATAACCTGTCCAGGTAATGTCTTTAAGGTAGATAATAATTGTTGTTTATAATCCTCCCAAGGCGTTTGAGTCTGCCCAAATAAACAATTACTGAGCCACAGGGTTAAACAATCAACAAGAATACAGTTATCAACATGACTATGTAAATGCAACATATTAGCTAACGCAAAGGGTTCTTCAATCACCTGCCATTCCGTCGGTCTTTGTGATTGATGAATCGCCACCCGTTGCGCCATTTCATCATCTCTTACTTCGCTGGTGGCAATATAAATAACCGGTTTATTAGATACTTTAGCAACACTTTCTGCATAACGACTTTTCCCTGATCGAGCCCCACCAAGTACTAATTCAATCATCTACCCCTCCTTTTTCTGTAATTTATGCAGTGCAGCTTCAAGCTTTTGCCATTGTGCCTCATTACCCGGTAAACCAAAACGGATTGCATTTTTTTCATCACAGAGTCGAGTTAAGATTTGTGCTTGGCAAAGTAATTCATGGAAAACAGGCGCATTTTCAATATAAACCGTTTTAAATAGCGCCGTTCCCACGGTTTTTAACGGCAAATAACGCGTTAATAATCGATCTAACCGGTCCGATGCTGACTTAATGCGTTTACGGTTATTATGTTGCCATTGGTGATCAGACAACGCTTGTTTAACAGCCCAACGACTTGGCCCCGATACGCCCCAAGGACCAATCTCCTCTTCGAGTAAATTTAAGATGATTGGTTCTGCAAAAACAAACCCGACTCTTGCCCCCGCTAAACCAAAAAATTTACCGACAGACCGTAATACAATTAAGTTAGCTAACTGTACTGAAGCACTTAATACCGAGTTATTAGGCGTCATATCAACAAAAGCTTCGTCGACGATCAACGTTCCTTTATGTGCAAGAAGTTCTGAATGAAGTGTTAATAAGCGTTCACGAGAATAAACATTACCGTTGGGATTATTCGGATTAATCACCAATACCACATCGCATTGGATTATCTGCTCATGGGTTGGTAAATCATCATAAAAAACAATCGACCATTGTTGATTATTCTGACAAAAATGACGCCATGCATGCTCATGCTCTTTATAACCAACACGCGGTAATGCCACCGTACCACATCGACCTAATTGCTTATTTAATACCCCCGGCAAAGCCATAATAGCAGCCTGAGATCCTGCAACTGCAATAGGCTGAGCCGATGCTTGATAATAATGCTTGGCAGCGAGCTCTAAACCGTCGTCAGCCTGCGGAAGTTGATTCCAAACGCATTCGGGGATCATACCAATAGGATAAATAAAAGGACTTACTCCAGTGGATAAATCAACCCAATCCTGCACATCACTTTGATAATGAGCAGCCATTTGCAGTAAATTTCCACCATGTCTCATCGCCATTTTTAAACCCTTGATATTATTTATAACTGAATACTATCATGACGCGTATTTTGTACAATACAGGCATAAATAAGGAACAGTCCGATCAAATAAATTTGATCGGACTGTGTTAGGGGCGTGTGCTTTTTAATCGTTGATCACTATTGCGGACTATAGTTCACTAAAAGCTTCATCTAATGTCGCAACAATAAAATCAGCCTCTTCTTTAGTGATCGTCAATACAGGGCACAAACACAATGTATTGTTAAACTTAGCAAAAGACCGGTTAGTTCTACCGATTATTAACCCTTTTTGCATACACAACCCAGCGACTTTTATCGCGACTTGCTCAGCAACCGGTGCTTTTGTTTGTCGATCACTGACTAATTCAATTCCTAGTATCAACCCTTTACCACGGACATCGCCAATAATCTCATGCTTCGCTTTTAATGTGGTTAATTCAGCAAATAAATAGTCCCCCATTTCAGCACTATTCTTTACTAAGTTTTCACGCTCTAATATTTCCAAATTAGCAAGTGCAGCAGCAGGCCCGACCGTGCAACCGGCATAGGTACTGACATCTCGAAAATAAGCATCTCTATCGCTACTATCTGCAATAAACTCATCAAAAATTTCTTCTGTCGTCACGGTACAAGAAATGGGAGCATAACTTGATGCAATACCTTTCGCCAAAGTAACAATATCGGGTTTAATACCATAATGCTGATAACCAAACCATTTCCCCGTGCGTCCCATCCCACAAACGACTTCATCTATATGAATTAAGACATTGTGCCTTTTACAAATTTCCATAACGGCAGGCCAATAACCTTCAGGTGGCGTGATCACCCCGCCACCAGCTGTAATAGGTTCAAACACGACGGCTCCAACGGTTTCAGGCCCTTCACGCAAAATTACTTTTTCAAGTTCCTGAGCCGCTAATATGCCATAGTTATCGACGTCACCAAATTGGCTGCGGTATTCACAACAATGAGGAAACTCCACAAAGCCAGGCGCAAAGGGTCCGTAATGTTTACGCCGTTCTTCTTGACCTGTTGCACTCAAAGCAGCAATAGTTGTACCGTGATAATCACGTTCACGATATAATATTTTATGTTTTTTACCACCATACTTCTGATGCGCAATTTGGCGCACTATTTTAAAAGCCTTTTCATTCGCTTCTGAACCGGAACTTGCATAATAAACACGACTCATACCCGGCATTTTTTGTAATAATTTCTCAGCAAACTCTGCACCTGGTGCCGTGCCCGCAGTACTGGCAAAAAAGTTTAACTCCATCACCTGATCACGAATCGCATCGGCAATTTCTGCACGCCCATACCCAACATTAACACACCAAACACCGCCAGAAGACGCATCTAAATAACGATTGCCCTTTGCATCCCAAACTCGGGAACCTTCCCCCTTCACCATAACGAGAGGATCTTGTTTGGTTAAGACACTATGCTGCCCTAAATGATGCCAAACATGATTACGATCTTTTTCTATTGTCGATGCCATTGATGATTCATTGCTTTGCATAACTCTCTCCCAATAAGACTTGTTTTTGCTATGCAGACACATTAACTGAAGCAATGAACCTTTCCCTAGTTCCAGCCATTTAAAAAAATAGATCCAAGATAATTGCCTTATTTTAGTTTTTATTTTTATAGGTATACTGAATTAATCGCTTATTACTGAAGGTACCGCCGTGGCTGATTTTTTATTAAATATTGAATTACATAACAACAGCAGTTATCAGCAACAAATCAGAGAAAAATTAGTTAATCTAATTAAACAGCAAGCTTTTGGCGATAAAGCCTTGCCCTCAAGCCGTAAACTCGCGGAACTGATTGGCGTATCAAGAAACACCATCATTTTGGTCTATGAAAGCCTTGTCGACGAGGGTTATCTTATTTCACGAGAGCGCAGCGGGGTTTTTATACATCCTGACTTACTCCTTGAACCCAGTTTATCCACACAACCGAGCGATCTATTAACCAACTCCCAGACTCCCAATTGGGACAAACGCTTACAAAAACACCCCAGCCAATTTACCTCACTTAATAAAGATAAAGATTGGATAAAATATCCCTACCCGTTTATTTATGGGCAAATCGATGCCAAGGAATTTCCCGTCTACCAATGGCGTGAATGCTCACGAATTGCCGAAAGTCGCGGCAAGGTACACGAATGGGTAGAAGGCTTTATTAATATTGACGATCCCGAACTCGTCACCCAAATTCGACAACAAATTTTATCAAAACGCGGCATAGTCGCACAGGAAGATGAAATTCTTATTACGCTTGGCACACAAAACTCACTATTTTTAATTGCTAATTTATTGGCGGGAAAACATATTACCTTTGGCGTTGAAGAACCTGGCCATGCTGATTTAAGACATATTATTTCGCTATGCCATAGCCAAGTAAAACCGCTTAATCTGGATTCAGAAGGCATCCAAGTTGGTCAGCAACTTAAAGATTGTCAGTATGTTTGTGTCACCCCTAGCCATCAATACCCCACCACGGTCACCATGTCGGTGGCACGTCGTAAGGCGCTACTAGAGCAAGCTAGAACGGATAACTTTGTCGTTATTGAAGATGATTACGAAAGCGAAGTTAACTTTATTGAAAAACCCTTACCTGCACTAAAAAGTTTCGATCAACATGGTCGTGTTATCTATTTAGGCAGTTTATCCAAATCACTTTCACCGGGTGTTCGCATTGGTTATCTTGTTGCAGATAAAAAACTGATTAAAGAATTACGACAATTGCGTAACCTACATTACCGACATCCCCCTGCCAATAATCAACGTATTATTGCACTCTTTATCGGCCAGGGATTCTACGACAGTCATGTCCGTCGTATGCGCCAATCCTACGAAGCAAAATGGCTATTGATGAAACAAGGACTTAAACAACATTTAAACCAATGTGAAATAAATGCAACACCGGGTAGTTTCTGTTTCTGGATAGGTTTACCGAAGGAGGTAAACAGTGATTTATTATTAAAAGCAGCTGCCGCAAAGGGAATCTTAATTGAATCAGGAGACAGCTTATTTTTAAAAGAGGATGCCCCAAAAAACTATATTCGATTAGGTTTTTCAGCTATCAATACAGATAAAATTTTAATGGGGTTAGCGATATTAGGTAAACTGCTCAATGATTTACAGCAAGCCTCACATAAAACATAAGTTACTTGCTGATTTGATAAAGATAATTAACGCAGCTTATTCAGCAATGCTGCCTTCACACACTCTGGTGCAAAAGAACTAATATCTCCACCGTGTTTAAACGTCTCTTTGACAACGGTCGAAGAAATAAATCCCGTTTCCGGACTTGCTGCAAGTAAGATGGTATCTAAAAGAGGATTTAGCGATTTATTAACCTGCGCGAGACGCAATTCATAATCAGCATCGATAGCACCCCGTACACCGCGAACTAAAGCATCGGCTTGTTGCTCAACGGCAAACTCAGCAAGTAACCCCGAAAATGGTATCACTTCAATACCAGGAATATCTTGTGTTGCTTTTTCGAGTAAATCACAACGTTCTTGTAAATTAAAAATGGGATTCTTGCTCGTATTAACCGCCACAGCAACAACAACACGCTCAGCCAATCGACTTGCACGAGTTAATAGATCAAGATGGCCATTTGTAACCGGATCAAATGAACCAGGGAAAACAACTGTCTTCATTTACTCTACCACTGCATCTTTAATTTTTTCTAACTCTGCTTCTGTTGACGTCGCATTCCAATAAAACGTGTAATAAGGCTCAGGGTGATCATCTGGACGGAATTGTTTTTTAGGAAATTCAAGCGCAAGGTAATTGTCCTTAAAAGTATAAACCGACGCACCAACGTTAACATCACTGGCAAGCCAAAATACGATAAAAGCAATAAACGGGTAAACAAAAAACAATTTAAACATAACAAACTCCATTTAATAACAGCGACTGGTTTGTACCATTAATTAAAAAATAAAAACAGCATAATTAACGATAATTTTTAATCTTGAGCAAATTTTTTAACTTATTGATTCCTAAACAAACACGTATTTTTTTCATTGGAAATACTTTTATTTATATAATTATTAGACTATATTTACTTTTATTATATAAACCTAGGGGAGATAATTGTTATGAATCACAGTCCATCACTCATTAGCGAAATATTAAAAAGTACCTTTTTAACTATCACATCTTTTACCTTGTTCGATTTATTAATCCAAGGATACAGCGACTATCATAGCTGGATGTTGCCAATATTAAGTAGCATCGGAATCAGTTATTACGTTATTAGCAAATATAGAATGCTTCTTTCAAAATAAACCCCAAATGGTGGTTAATTAAAAACCACCTCTTCCTTCGCATGTTTTAGAATCGCCGCAGACAAAAACGTTAAAAATTCATTACCACTTCGATCATCAATCCATTGTTCATTCTTATAATCATAATGGTGACCATTTTCATGCGTTGCTAACCAGATTTGATGCAATGGTTGCTGACGGTTAATAATGAATTTACTGCGATCATTGAATTCCAAGGTTAATAACCCACCATTTTGATCATAATCGACATCTGCCCCCGATTCTTCAATCTTATCCTCGATATTTTGATAAAGAAGATCAGCTAATTGTTGGAATTCACTATCATTCATGTTGGTTGCCCTTTGCTTTTGAACAATGAAATGAGATTATATACTTAAACTAATTACAAATGTATATGCTAGTGATACTTACAAGATACAAGTCGGAAAGCCCTATAATGTGCCTTTTTCTAATCTTCGAACTCACACCATAAACACAACATTTACATTAACATAGTTACAACATGTTATTATTATCACTATTAATTTATAAACTAAGGTGAAATATGAAAAACATCAAATTATTGACCGTTACATTTCTTTTCTCGAGTATATTAGCGGGTTGTGGAATGAAAGGGCCATTATATCAATCTGAAAATAGTAAACAGATTGCAGCAACAGTAGAAACTGAACAAGTTCCCTTGACTAATACCCCCTCAGTCAGCGATGAGACCGTGATTATCGGCGAACAAACTGTGTCTGCAGGTACAACGACAGTACCAACAAGTGCAATATCCAATACAAATGATGCGATGACCACTGCGAATAAAACGCTATCTACCAATGTAACAGCATCACAAACAACTGCAATGTCTAATGCAAATGATGCATTAGCAATGGGTAATCAGGCGGTATCAACAGGTACAGCGGTTATAAATACGGGAGCAACACCGACATACGTACAACAAGCGGCAATCAATGAGCCAACGACTCAAGATAGCTTAAGCCAAAATACTATTTTTACACCCGCATCAAAATTGCTCGCCGTTCCCGCAACACAATTCGCGCTTCAATTAGCCGCATTAGATTCCAATGAAACATTAAATAACTTTATTCGCATTCATAACTTACCACAGCCAGATATTTCTATTTACGCAACTGAATACAACAATTTACCTCGATATATCATACTTTTTGGACAATACACTAGCCGTGAATCTGCTAAGATGGCAAGTAAGTCCTTACCGGGTACTTTTGCCAATATGGAAACTTGGGTTAAAAGCTTTCAACTTATTCACCAAGAACTACTTGTGAAGTACAAATAAAAACGAATTTAACTGTATCTACCGCTAATCAAAATATAAGGGATTAAACATTGGATCACTTTAATTATCAAAATGATGGTCGTCTTTTTGCTGAAGGACTACCGATTGAAAAAATCATCGAAAAAGCGGGGACACCAGCTTATATCTATTCACGTGCAACCATTGAACGTCATTGGAATGCCTTTAACCAAGCAGCAGGAGATCACCCTCATCTGATTTGTTATGCCGTCAAAGCAAATTCGAATCTCGGTGTATTAAACCTAATGGCACGTTTAGGATCTGGTTTTGATATTGTTTCCGTAGGCGAATTACTGCGTGTGATTCAAGCCGGTGGCGATCCTAAAAAAGTGGTTTTCTCCGGAGTTGGAAAAACCGAAGTTGAAATTTCTACTGCATTACAAGCTGGTATTTACTGCTTTAATGTTGAATCCACTTCTGAACTACAACGTATTAACTTCGTTGCGGGCAGTCTAGAAATGAAAGCGCCAATCTCAATTCGTATTAACCCGAATATAGATGCAGGTACACACCCTTATATTTCAACGGGTTTAAAAGAAAATAAATTTGGTATCGATATTGATAGTGCGTTAGAAGTTTATCAACTCGCCAGTTCACTTGAACATTTAGAAATTAAAGGGGTCGATTGTCATATCGGTTCACAATTGACCGAATTGTCTCCCTTTCTTGAAGCATTAGACAAGCTATTGGCATTAATTGATCATCTTAGTGAACAAGGTATTACTATTTCACACCTCGATTTAGGTGGTGGTTTAGGTGTACCTTACGATAGCGAAACACCACCAGAACCAGCGGAATACATGAAAGCGATTATCAACAAAATGGGTGATCGTAAACTTAAGCTTATCTTTGAACCGGGTCGTGCAATCATGGCGAATGCAGGTGCATTGGTAACTAAAGTTGAATTCTTAAAACTCAATGAATATAAAAACTTTGCGATTGTTGACGCTGCCATGAACGATCTTATTCGTCCGGCTTTATACAGCGCTTGGCAAAACATTATTCCCGTTGATCAAAACCTTAACTCATCGGTCGAGCGTCCATCACGTGTCTACGATATCGTAGGCCCAATTTGTGAAACAGGTGACTTCCTAGGAAAACAACGAGAATTAAGCATTGCTGAAGGTGACTACTTACTTGTTCGTAGCGCAGGTGCTTACGGCGCGACCATGAGCTCTAACTACAATTCACGTTGTCGCCCAGCAGAAATAATGGTTGATGGTAAAAAAGCCTTCGTTGTTCGCGAACGTGAAGAACATCGTGATCTATGGCGTGGTGAGCACGTTTTACCGTAAATGTGCACAATGACGATAACTAAAACGAGGCTGTTATCGTCAATAATTTCACTCTAATAGGTATTTAACAGCGAGAAGTAATGAATATTCAATTTTCAAAAATGCATGGCTTAGGTAATGACTTTATGGTTATTGATAACGTCACGCAAAATGTGTTTCTGTCTAAGGACGCGATCCGCCGTTTGGCCGATCGTAACTTTGGCATTGGCTTTGACCAATTACTAATGGTTGAAGCCCCCTACGATCCTGAACTCGATTTTCACTATCGTATTTTTAATGCTGACGGCAGTGAAGTTGAACAATGTGGCAATGGTGCTCGCTGTTTTGCTCGCTTTGTTAAATTAAAAGGATTAACCACAAAACGGGTGATCAATGTCAGTACCGCGAAGGGAAAAATTCAACTTAAAATAGAGCAAGATGGCAATATTATTGTTGATATGGGTAAACCGATTTTAGATCCCGCGAAAATTCCTTTTGTGGCTAAGAAAGAAGAAAAAACCTATATCCTGCGCGTTGAAGACCACACCGTTATTTGTGGTGCAGTTTCCATGGGCAATCCGCATTGTGTTGTTTTGGTTGATGATGTTGATACCGCGCCGGTCGAAACACTCGGGCCATTACTAGAGAACCATGAACGCTTTCCCAATAAAGTAAATGTCGGATTTTTAGAAATACAAAGTCGAGATTTTGCACGCCTACGTGTTTGGGAACGTGGTGTAGGTGAAACACTTGCTTGCGGTACAGGCGCCTGTGCTGCTGCAGTTGTTGGTCAAATTCAAGGTAAACTCGATACCCACTGTCGAATCAAACTACCCGGTGGAGAATTGCGTTTCTTTTGGCAACCAGGACAAAGCGTTAGAATGTCAGGATCGGCAGAATTTGTATTTGACGGACAAATTCAAATATAACTTTCTTAATATTGCTACAATAAGTGTAATTATTGTTTATTAATAAACGGTAATTACACTTTTTTATTTGGCAGACATACACTATGAGTTCACTACAGCCACTTATCGATCAATACCTTAATCATATCAGCAGTCAGCGTGGTTTAAGCCCTGTTACCGTTAAAAACTATCAGCGTAATTTAACTGAATTTATTGATTTACTAAGCAAAAAGCAGATCATCGATTGGGTCGACTTAGACAGTCAGACCGTTCGTTTTATGGTCAAAGAGCTCCATCAAAAAGGCATTAAAGCGCGTTCTATCGCGACCAAGCTATCTGCTTTGCGTTCCTTTTTAAGTTACCTTGTACAATATGAATACATCACCAGCAATCCTGCAAAGGGGATCGCTGCTCCGAAACTCGATAAACCTTTACCTAAAAACTTATCCGTCGATGAAATGTTTCAACTACTCGATATTGATGAGAATGACCCACTTAGTATTCGCGATCAATCCATGATGGAATTGATGTACTCTTCAGGATTAAGGCTTAGCGAGTTAGTTGGCATTAACTTAAAAGATATCAAACTCTCATCGATGGAGCTAATGGTAACCGGTAAAGGCAGTAAACAACGTTTATTACCCATCACAGAAAGCGCAGTCACAGCGATTACACTCTGGCTTAAAATTCGCCCTGAATTTTGTGTTCCCGGTGAGCAAGCCCTATTTGTATCGAAACAAAAAAATAGAATATCAGTGCGTAATGTACAAGATAGAATGGAAAAATGGGGATTAAAACAATCATTACCAAGTCATATCAACCCACACAAGTTACGTCATTCCTTTGCAACCCACATGCTAGAATCCAGTGGTAACTTACGCGCAGTGCAAACCTTACTTGGTCATGCTGATCTCGCAACAACGCAAATTTATACTCACTTGGATTTTCAGCATTTATCAGAAGTCTACGATAAAGCCCACCCTCGTGCGAAACGTAAAAAATAAGCTAAATACTGGAGTTTTTCTATGAAGTATTATCGACCACTCAAGCCCATTAAAGCGATCAGTTTCGATCTTGATGATACCTTGTACGATAACCACCCCGTTATTAAACGAGCCGAGCAATCGTTTATGACCTATCTTAATACGCGCTTTCCGGCACTTGCTGAATTAACCAGTAAACAATGGTTACTTTACAAAAATCTCGAACTGAAAAATTATCCTGAATTAAAAAGCGATGTATCACGTGCCCGACAACAAACGTTAACCCGTATTATGACTATTTACGGTATTCCTGAATACAAGGCGATTGAATACGGAAAACAAGCATTGGCTGAGTTTCTACGACTACGTAGCGATTTTAAGGTACCCGAATCAAGTATGCTATTGCTCAAAAAACTACGTGAGCATTATCCAATCATCGCCATCACAAATGGTAATGTCGATGAATTCCAAATCCAACTCGATGATAAATTTGAGTTTGTATTAAAAGCTGGCGATGGGCTAAAGGCTAAACCTGCTGGCGACTTATTTATCGAAGCTGCAAGGCGTTTAAATATTGAAGTATCGGACATTTTACACGTCGGCGACCATTTGATAACCGATGTGTATGGCGCCCAAAATAATGGTGCACAAGCAGTTTGGTTTAACCCCGATAAAAAAGCATTAACCGCTGCGAGTTTATTACCCGCAGTTGAAATCAATCATTTAGAAAATTTATACAAACTGCTACAATTACCAACAACTGAATAAAAACACAGGTACTTTTTATGGATGTTTCTTACTTAATCGATGGACTAAACGACCACCAGCGCGCAGCTGTTTCTGCCCCTGAACAGAATATGCTTGTGCTTGCAGGCGCAGGCAGTGGTAAAACACGTGTGCTAACCCATCGTATCGCCTGGTTAATGCAGGTAGAGAATATTCCAACGTACGGGATCCTTGCGGTTACCTTTACCAATAAAGCCGCTAAAGAAATGCGTAGCCGTATTGCCGATATCTGCCCACAACATATTGGCTCAATGTGGATTGGTACTTTCCACGGCATCGCCCACCGTCTATTGCGTTTGCATTACAAAGAAGCTGACCTGCCTGAACAGTTTCAGATTATTGACAGTGACGATCAACAAAAGATGATTAAGCGGATTATCAAAACCCTGCATCTCGATGAAAAATACTACCCAGCAAAAGAATTACAGTGGTATATCAATGATAAAAAAGATGAAGGTCTACGCGCCGCTCATATCGATCCCGGCTACAGCATGCAGGAAAAACAACGATTACAGGTTTATCAAGCCTATGAAGCTGCCTGTCAATTAGCAGGATTAGTCGATTTTGCAGAGTTATTATTACGCGCTCACGAATTGCTCCTCAATAACCCCGCTCTATTATTACACTACCAACAACGTTTCCGTCATGTGTTAGTAGACGAGTTCCAAGATACCAACAAACTGCAATATGCATGGCTAAATCTATTAACCGATAATGGAAATTTCTTAACCATCGTCGGCGATGATGATCAGTCCATCTATGGTTGGCGTGGTGCTGACATTGAAAATATTCAACGTTTCCTAAAAGAAAAAAACAATCCCGTGACCGTTTGTTTAGAGCAGAATTACCGCTCTACAGGGCATATTCTCAACGCATCAAACCAAGTCATTAAAAACAACAGCGATCGTTTAGGCAAAGAATTATGGACTAGCGGTGAAGATGGCGAGCCCATTTCCATTTATAGCGCCTTTAATGATTACGACGAAACGCGTTATATCACCTCGCAATTACAAACATGGAAAAATCACGGTAATCAACTATCTGATTGCGCGATTTTATACCGAAGCAATGCCCAATCCCGACTGTTTGAAACCGAGTTAACCGCCAATCAAATCCCTTATCATATTTACGGAGGGCAGCGATTCTTCGACCGCTTAGAAATCAAAGACAGCGTCGCCTATTTACGTTTAATGAATAACCATCAGGACGATGCTGCATTCGAACGTATTGTAAATAAACCTAAACGTAAGATTGGTAATACAACCCTCGATAAAATTCGTTTTTGTGCCCGCGAGCAAGGTTATACGATGTGGCAAGCAAGCCTATATTTAATCGAACAGAAAAAATTAAGTGCAGGTGCCAAAAGTTCATTAGTCGGGTTTATTGAATTGATTAATCGTTTTGCTAGCGAAACCTCAGAGCTCCCACTTTTTCAAATCGTGGATCATATTAATAGCCACTCTGGTTTACAGGCAATGTATGAAAATGAAAAAGGTGAAAAATCCCAAACTCGAATAGAAAACTTACAAGAGCTTGTTTCAGCAGCTCAGGCATTCAAAGTTCCTGAAGAAGAGGAAGAAATGGATGAGCTCACCGCCTTTTTAGCCTATGCAGCGCTAGAGTCTGGTGATAATCAAGCCGACGAATTTGAAGATGCAGTACAACTAATGACCATGCATGCCGCTAAAGGACTCGAGTTTCCACAGGTATTTATGGTCGGCGTTGAAGAAGGCATGTTCCCAGGACAACAATCCGCAGACGATGAAACTCGCCTAGCGGAAGAACGCCGTCTTTGTTATGTAGCAATGACCCGAGCAATGCAAAAACTCACCATCAGTCATGCAGAAAGTCGTCGTTTATACGGACAAGAGAAATTCCATGCGCCCTCTCGTTTTATTAGCGAACTGCCTGAACAAGATATTGAATACATTCGCCTAAAAACACAGGTTAGTCGCGCCCAATCACCCGCTCCGAAAAAACCGACCTCACTCGGCATCAGCCAAGACATTCAAGGGTTCCGACTTGGCCAAGGTGTCAAGCATGCCAAATTTGGAATGGGTGTGATCATTGCTCAAGAAGGTGAAGGTGAAAATAGCCGACTGCAGGTTCATTTTAAAGAAGCCGGTAGTAAATGGTTAATGACCGCCTATGCAAAACTCGAAGCGATGTAATTCTGATATGTTTATGGTTTTATGGAAAATCATAAACATCGATTTTTAGGGATCTCAACCTAATAAAGCCATCAAATGAGAATACCAACTTAAACCGACTAGAACAGACTCTATTTTTATTAAATGAAATGTAAGTTTTTAGGCTACTTTCGATTTTATAAACACTGTTTTTAACAGTTTCACTTGTATTGAATGATTAACTGTATATTTACATCACAAAAAATAGTGATTTAACATAATAGTCATTTTGTGCATGCACAACTTGCGTTAACGTACATGATAAATATCACCTATAATTATTCTTAAACTTTTTATCTAAATAAAATAGTAATATATCCTTTCAAAAAAGGATATGTGGCATGGGTTGATACTTATAAAGCTTTTATATGTCTTGGATATGCGAATTTATGAGTGAATATGAAATTTTGACAGTAATACTTTCTGCTTTTGCAGCTCTAATCAGTATCATAGTTTGGAATGGGCAGAGAAAACTCCAAAGAGAGAGCTTAGATATGCAAAAAGCAACTGCTGATCTGGCAAAGAAACAACTCGAAATATTGATTAAAGAAGACAAAATACAGTCATCAGCCCGCTTAAAACTTGAGCTTATTAAAGTAGGTAATGTTTATAGGTTTGTAATTTCTAATATTAGCAATGTTGAGGCAAAAGATGTTGGTTTTGAATTGTTAATTGATAACCCAAAAAAGAGCCCTCTTATAAGCTCTGATGTTGCTTCTAAATTACCAGCTCCAAAATTATCTCCAGGAAGTGAATTGAGTTTGTTAGCTGCAATCCATTTAAGTAGTCCTACTGCGTATAATGCTAGATTGACATGGATTAACCCAAATGGCGAAAGTGTAGTTGATGAAACCTATGTGTCTTTGTAGTAAAAAATGCATATAACAATTAATCAACTGGACACATAACAGTTAGTGTTAGGCTAGAGGATAGTTAATTGTTAGATAAAAATAATTATATTCTGATCGCAGAACCAGTTGGCGACAAACTGCATCACTCTATTCGTGCTGTTATTGTTTTTATCCCATGGGTAGTGGTGCCGCTTTAGAAGTTTTTAACGCCATAATTCAGCCCCTGCAGAAAAAGAATTGAGCGATGAATTGAAGATGTTATTGACTAACTAGACGTGTTGAGTAACAAACAAGAAGAGAGCATCTCTCAGTTTATTAAAAGGAGGCTGATTTCAATGATAAATATTTTTTTATAATAGGTTTTGATAAAGTTATTGATCGTTACAATTAATAAACACATCAACCCGTTAAACGAATTACCCAAAAGGTCACCAATTAGCGCCTTTTATTGTGTATATACTTCCTAAGTGTCAGTTTACTTCCTCCAACACTTAGACTAGACGTTACTAACTCGATTATTAATATCATTTACTAGCAACTTCTTGATATTTTAAATTGCGTTTTTGCAGACAGAGATTTATAGGAATATATAAATAATGACTTCCACTAGTATCATTTTTCTTGTTTTTTCATTAGTAATACTCCTAGTAATGTTTGTGATAATGCCAAAGGACAAAAGATGTAACGCATGTAACGCATGTAACAGCCCCCTATCTCCCCACAGACAAAAGAGTTTTTTCAAAATATTAGATGGACAAGAAAAAGAGGTATGTAAGAGTTGTTATAACAGTTATGTTAGTCATATATACCAAGAGCCGAAAATTAATGATCTAGGTCACGTGGAGAAAAAAGACCAAAATATAAAATCTAAAATAGAACCTGTTAAAAGTTCGATAAAAAAGGTAACTAAAGATCTAAGTGCTCTACCTGATGTTAAAAAAGTTCAGCCTAAAAAACAACCTAAATTAAATGAAGCACTAACGAAAAAGAATCTTAATTATCAGTCACATAAAGAAGAAGTTAACATTGGGTTATTACAGGATATATGTGCATACCCAGTTGAGAAACTACTTTTTTTAGACTGTGAAACGACTAGTTTAGATGAACCAAGTATTATTGAATTAGCAATAGTAGACTTCAATGGAAATGTAATTTATTCAAGTCGCTTTGCTACTACTTATATAATCAATGAAAGTGCTTTTAAGGCTCATGGTATAAATAAAAATGACTTAATTAATTGCCCTTCCGCAGAAACAGAACTGCAATCCATTTTAACGATTTTAAAGAATAAAAGGGTAGTTACATATAATACTAACTTTGATTTTAGAGCACTAAAATTTACATTTTCTACTCCATCAATGAACTTTTTTTTCAGTGAATTAGAAAAAAATAGTATATGCCTTATGGCAGCTATAAAGTTAAAATTAAAGCTATATAAACCACTTTCTTTAACAGAGGCATGTAAGCAATTTGATGTAGAAAAACTACCGGCACACAACGCAATAAATGACGCATATATGCTTCAAAGACTGTATACCAAATTTCTAGAATTGATTGTTAATAACACTGGAGAATGGTTACCTAAATTCGAAGATATAAATTTTAAGCATTTAATTGAATGCAAACGAAATGAAAGTATTCCGTATTGGTCATCTACGGATAGTGAAAGGCAGGCTTTGTATTTAAAAGGCACGGCAGGAGGCAGTGGGAAAATAGCTGAATTAAGTAAAGAATTAAAATATAAACTAAATAAATTTGGTAGTTTTGATTTTTTTCTAGAGGGAAATTGCACTATACCTATTATTAAAGTAATAACCAAAAGTGAAGCGGAAGCTTCAAAGGAATTCGAACAAGAAATAAAAGCATACAAAGATTCTTTTAATCAAGAATTATTGAATGCTAAGATACCGAAGCATGGCAAATTACGATTAACTTTCAGGGAGTATTATTATAGCAATCGCTATAGTAATACTTTGTTTCTGACTAAAGATAAGTTATACCAACGTAAATACTCTGATGGTGATACGTTATATCTATCCCCTTTGACTTTCACTGCGGACTTTAATTATCGTGATGTTGTATTTATGAATGAAGCAAAGGAAGACTGTGGTAGATTGCTGAATGTAACTAAGGCATGGACTAGAGTCTTTGGTATTTTAATGAAAGGTTATCGTGCAGAAGTAAAAATTATTAATTCAGATAAAAATGCATCAAAGGTTGACGTCTATTTTATCAAGCTTCTTCCATAAAAAACATGTCTAAAATTAGTAGCTCCACATAACAAGTTTAAATATTGTATGGGCTAACTCATAATAATAAGTTATGTGAAATACTCCGACAAATGGACGTGGCTCTCTGTATTTACCATAACACCCGTTATGCGACATTCTAAAAGGCTACCTGTGGTAGCCTTTTTTACATAAAGACTTAAAAATTACACTGTAACTTTTAAATGGTAGAAATTAAGCCACTGCTAAATGAAGCCCTATCGCATGGCTTACTTTAAATATGGTGCTCCATTTAGGCTGAGTCTTTCCGTTGAATGTTTTATATAAACTTTCACGACTTACTCCTGCAACTTTTGCTACATCAGTAACACCATGGCTTTTAACTAAATGCCCCAATGCTGAAACAAAAACATTTGGATCATCATCTTCTAAGCATTCACGTAAAAAATCATTGATTTCATCTTGAGTGTCCATGTAATCAAAAGGATTAAATGGGCTTGTTTTATTTGGCATATTAACCCTCCAGTTCTATTAGTAGTTTATGCGCTTTTTCAATATCTTGTTGTTGCGTTCCTTTATGGCCACCGTTTAATAAAAGAATGATTTTATTATTACGTACAGTGAAATAGATTCGATAACCTTTGCTAACAAAAATCCGCATTTCTTGTACCGGTGTTCCGACACTTTTTATATCTCCAAAGTTGCCATTTTCAGCCCTCATAATTCGCATTAATATAGCTTTTTTTGCTGCCCTATCCTTTATTTTGGATAACCACTTGTCAAAAAGTAATGTTTTTTCAATTGAATATTTCATAACTCACATTGTAGCCCACAGGATACGGTGTGTAAAGTTATTCCATAGCCACAATTGAAAGGATATTTATTAGAGGAAGTGAATCATGAGGGAAGTTTTTAAAAACTTTCATAGCTCGATTATGAAAGCCGATTTAGAGAGAATAATAGGCTATCTAACATAAGCGTCATTACATGCACTCCTAAATACGATCAATTAATTGATCGTATTTTTACATAATCAGCCATTTAACCTAACCATAAAATGCTCATTTTACGACCCACAATGGCGCCTAAATCCCCAATAACGTTCTAGAATATTTTGGCAGGTATGTTTTTATTAAAAAACAGATAAATAGGCTACCGAAAATAGAAAGTAACAGGGTCGATATATATAAAATAATCCTATCAAGCCCTAGTAACTCTTTTAATAGAATTGTTGAAGCGAGTAAAAAATAATAGTGTATAAAAAATACGCCAAAGGAATATTTAGCTAATACATCTAATACTTTAATTTTAACATTTTTGCTTTCAAGCATCATAAAAAAGGACAAAAAGAAGAGTATTGAAAATATTTTTTGAACTTCGGAAAAATTAATAAAAAAAGATCCATAATGGACTTTAAAGTGAACAAATATTAATGAAGGAATAAATGTTATTACGGATATAGTGACTGCATTTTTATAGATGTAATGCTCATTCTTTTTACAACACATACCAAACAACCACACACCTAAATAATGAATAAATTGGTGTGGAGCCCATTCCCCTCTTTTCGTTGTGAATGTGATTAATAAAAAGACAATCAGAAAACTATAAAAATACTTATTATTGCCAATCCCTTTAATGACATTTGAAAATAGAAAAAAAACTGAAATCATAGGTATAAACCACAGCGGAAAATTTAAAGCTCCCCCTTTAATGTAATGCCATATGAATCCATATTCTTGAAAAGGGACTTCAAAATCAACGATATAATAATCATTCTTACTATTTACGCAAAATAAGGAAAGCACATATATTATTGCTAATGTGGTGGTAAGGATAAGTAGGTAGGGGATGATAACATTTTTTATTTTACTGTTTAGATACTTTCTATAATCAAATCTATCAATCAAATGCCAGTACAAATATCCCGCAATAAAAATAAAAAAGGCTGTCCCATTTTGAACAAATTCATGCCAGTATATATAGTAATTACTGGTCATGTTTGAAGGTGGCATGTGAGTAAGCACCACAAAAATAATTGCGATTCCTCTAAACCAATTTATTGAGTGCAGAAATTTATTCATTACATTTATCTTACATAAAATTGATCTATTATATATCAGGTCAATTTTAAATTTCACTTATTTTATATCATCCTCATTGTCTATTCAGTGACAGGGCTTTCTCAAAGTAACCATTCGCCTAACAATAAATGGTCTATTCTGTTGGTTCCTCAGTTTCTGACATCGGTTCTAGAATAAGACGAATTTCTTCGCCATTTTTAAAAATATCTTCTAATGAATGCATGTAAACATCTGCATTATTGTCTTCCGTTTCTTGATATTTACCTCTTTTTGGCAAATATCGACTCCACGCTTTACTCGCATCAGGATGAACAAGAAATTCATTATCTGCATCCACTAAATAAACCTTAAAGTCAGTTGAATTGAGCAAATGGCTTATCACCGGACTCATTTCTAAATTAATAATAACCATACCCGAAAATTTACCATCCAAATAAACCGGTGAGGCAACCCGGAATGTAGGATTGATAACTTCTTCAATAACGCCTTGCTCTACATTTAAATCAAGAGGCGAATGCCAAAGACCGCCATTAACTATCTTTTTAACTTGTTTAAAATATCCTCGATTACTTTTATCTTGTAGGTCATCTTTGCTTATAAGCGTCGGAACCGTTACACTTTTAGGATGATCAATTCGTATTTTTTCTTTACCTGATGCATCAATAAAACGCACTTGCATATAATCATTATTAACACCTGAAACAGTTAAAAATAATTGTTCAAGATTATCTTTATTAAGTTTGGTATTGGTAGACAAGTATTCCTTCATTAACGGGCTTTCAACTAACGACATAACTAATCGCTCTTGCTGATCAATAACATGCGCTAGATATTCTCTTTTAAATTCGATTGCCGTTAAGGCTTTTTCTTTTAACGTACGACCACTTTCTTCTCCATGTGCTTCAGAAATCGAAAAAGTGTTAAAAAAGCAGAAAAAAATGCCTATCAGCAAAAACTGCGTCTTATTAAATAACACATTTTTTTTGCTAACGACTGAAAAGAAAGGCTCCTTCCTTTGAGCTATTTCTTGGAGAATGTATTCGTTTTGCATGATCGCTTTCCTGTAATTAATAAGTGTAAATAATGATAAAGCCTTCTTATCTATAATTTTAAATACCCTTAATTTTGAATTTCTGCAGCATAAGTTCATCACTGCAGTTTAATCATAGCCATCAAACACGCTATGTATAGCCCTATATCAACTTGCTTAAGGTGAACCAATACGTAAAACACAAGAAATGAATACGTAGGTTCAGGAAAGCGTGATTAAATATTTAAATCAATCTTTTTGTTCTTTATTTTTGTACTTTAGTTATAACAGGTTACTATAAAATGTTAAGTATAACCCGCCCAAAATATGATATTATGTTTATATTTTGGTGTCTGTTTAATGAAAAAGCATATTCTTCTTATAAATTTATTATTTCTTGGGGCCTGTACCTCCTCACCTAATTTACCCTCTGCAAATTACGATAGAAGTCATGAAGAATTTAACCTTAATGCTAATAATTCAGGATTTTCCATCACGAATTACGCGTCTATTTTAGCAGCGGCAGAGCAAGGAAATCCTCAGGCACAATTTTACCTTGGCATGATGCTTGATACAGGACGAGGCATTCAACAAGATACTACCTGATATTCCGCACCGGTTTTAAGAATAAATTTGCCTGTATCTATCCCCCAGGCAATCAACAATAACTTGTTGCCGTTCTTGCCAATTTACTACCATAGGCGACTGGCTTTCCAGGTAGATTATCGTAACTCCTTGGAAGCATTGAAATACCCAGCGAGCGGTTGGATTCTGGGAAGGCTTTTTCTTTTGATCCGGGAAGTAAAGGTCTTTTTCCTTTAGCTTTTTGCGGATCAGATGCTCTAAGGAAGCGTATACCATCAAACAGGAAGTCATTACCATTAACAGCGCTTCTATTCGCTCTGGCTTTTTGATGAAAATTGAGCTTGTTAAGAAATCCGGACTTTTTAAAAAACGGAACCCTTTTTCAACTGATTGCTGCTCTTTATAAGTTTTAAGCACCTTATCCATTGTCAGGCTTTCATCAAGATCATTTGTTGCAATAATAAAGAAACCTAATTGTTTAAGTGCATTATCCCTTCTATCAAGAGGAGTAAATAAATTCCCTGTTATTTTGTATTCAACTCGCTCGGGAGCTTGCCCTTTTTTAGGTTGTCCTTTCTTGCCATAGATAGGGATCTCAACGGTTTCATCAATAACATCACAGTAAACTTGTTTCTTTCTCCACAACTCAACGGCTTGCTCTGCATCATGTTGACAGGCAAACCTTTGTTGTGAGAGTTTTTTAAAGGTCTTACGCTCCGCATCTGCTTTCTTCAGCATGCGTTTTGTTAAACTATGTGTTTCACGCTTTCTCGCTTGTTCACTGCGGATCAATAGCCACCTCTGCTTTATATCGCTGTAAGTCGATTGGTGCCAAGCTCCTGAGTAACCATTCCCCATATTTTTAAAATCAAGTTCAGAAGCCTGATTAATAAGGACTTTAGCTTCCCTCAATTTATGTGGGACACGCGTGATAAATAACTGATTTAGTTCATCCAACTCAGTAATGGTATCTTGCACATATAAGGCTGCATCTGCCACTAAATAACGGCAGGACTGCGCGGCTTTTAGACTTTTTATATGGGATTTGACTATCTCCTTGAATCCTTCCATATCATTAATGTTGCCACTGGCTGGCTTCATATAAACTGGGATCCCGGATTGGTTCTCACAAATCAGGTTGAGTACGACCTGATTAAGTTCAGGACGATGATCACGTGAATAGCCTTTGGTAATTTGAATAGGGTTAAGATCATCTTCATCATCGGATAACTTTTCCATACCATCGTAGTGAAAGCTTGTTGAGTCGAGATGAACAGAGTTGCATGGTAGCCCTAAGTGTTTAATAACAGCTTCACCTATATCTTGGTATAGTGATGAAACACCATGTTCGTATAGTGCATCAAGGCAACGACCTAACGCATCATCATTGATGTATTCAGCTTTTACTTCAGGGGCAATCAGACGGTCTAATGGTTTATCAGAAAAATACTCGCGATACATATGCAGTGTTCTGCCGGTAAATCCCAACCCATTGATTATCATAGCAATGAATAAGTTACCGAAACTTATTTTCCGCTGTTCACTTGTGCCAAGTGCTTGATCGATGATATTGGCAAGCTTGATTTCCTTACAAAATCCAGCAACTAATCCATGGTGTTCAAGTGATTTCGTGTATGGGTAAGTCATGATTTATCTCTTTGAAAAGAAAGTAATAGATCAAAATTGAGGATCCCGGTCAACAATTTTTTGAAATATCTGGATGTTTCGCTAGCCAGATCACGATTTCATAGCCATTTCATAGCCAATAGTAATAAAAATTCAGGTGCGGAATAACAGATACTACTAACGCGCTGATTTGGTATAAAAAGTCAGCACAACAAGGCTACCCCGACGCACAGTTCACACTCGGGATAAAATACGATCACGGCAGAGGTGTAGAAGAAGATAACAGCGAAGCTGTAAAGTGGTACCAAAAAGCAGCAGAACAAGGTTTTGCACAAGCTCAGGTAAACCTTGGCACAATGTATCGTTATGGCGAAGGTATCGAAAAAGATCAGAAAATGGCTGTTAATTGGTACCGAAAAGCGGCAGAACAGGGGCGTCCATTTGGTCAGGTCAATTTAGGCTTTATGTATAATTATGGCATTGGTATCACTAAAGACGAAGAACAAGCTGTCTACTGGTATCTTCAAGCGGCCAATCAAGGCAATGCAACAGCACAAAACAATTTAGGAATAATGTATCAACATGGTACAGGTGTAACGCAAAGTGATCAGCTATCGGCAAACTGGTATCGAAAAGCAGCAGAGCAAGGCCACGCTGAAGCACAAAACAGTTTAGGTTCAATGTACCTATCTGGTGAGGGGGTTGCTCAAAGTGACCTCGAAGCCGTCAATTGGTATCAACAGTCAGCCCAGCAAAATTTCGCAAATGGACAAGTTAATTTAGGCATGATGTACCGTAACGGCAGAGGATTATCACGAGATAATCAGAAAGCAGCTCAATGGTATGAAAAGGCTGCAATACAAGGCAATACAAGGCAATACACTTGCATTATTTAGACTCGGAAATATGTACAAGGAAGGCATCGGTGTAGAGCAAAATGATTCACAAGCAGTGAGTTTATATACTAAAGCAGCTGAACAAGGCGATCCAAATGCACAGGTCAATCTCGGCCTTATGTATGATCATGGCAGAGGAGTAGATCAAAATTATAAACAAGCGATATATTGGTATCAAAAATCGGCTGAACAGGGCAACGATGCAGCGCAAAGAAATCTAGGGCTTATATATAATTATGGTAGAGGCGTCGCACAGGACTATCAGAAAGCATTATATTGGAATATTAAAAGTGCAAACCAAGGCAATGCAAATACACAAGTAAGCCTCGGTGTAATGTACGAGTATGGCAGAGGAACTGCTCAAGATTATAAACAAGCTACATATTGGTATCAAAAATCAGCGGATCAAAATAACGCTACCGCACAATCCAATTTAGGTAATATGTATAAACGTGGAAAGGGTGCAGAGCAAGATTTTCAGCAAGCACTAATCTGGTATAAAAAAGCGGCACAACAAGGTAATGCTGCCTCGCAATATAATTTAGGCGAAATGCATGAACAAGGCGAAGGTGTAGAAGTAGATGAGAAACAAGCATTAATTTGGTACCACAAATCAGCGGTACAAGGTAATACCGATGCACAAATTAAAATGGGTATTTTTTCTTTAAAAGACACAAGCGTACCGAAATATCTTGAAACATCCTACATGTGGTTTTATATCGCGAAACTCAATGGTACCGACACTCAAAAGGCATTGGGTATAATGGAAACCCAAATGACACAGGAACAAATAATAAAGGCAGAAAGTGACGGCAAAGCTTGCTTGGCATCTAACTATGTGAAATGCGATTAATTTAACAGCATTTACACATAGTTATTTTCAAATTATTGATTAACTAATGTTAGCCAGATATTGTTATTTAATCTGGCTATCGTTAAATCAAACGTTCGCTAACGCATCATCAATCGCAGCGACTAACACATCTGCCTGTTCCGTTGTCAGTGTTAACATAGGACTTAAACATAATGTATTGTTGTACTTTTTAAATGAACGGTTAGTTCGACCAATTAATACGCCATTTTCCGCACAATGAGCAACAATCTTCATCAAAAAGGTTTCTTCCATTGGTTCTTTAGTCACCCTATCTTTAACTATTTCTAAACCAAGAAATAAACCTTTACCACGCACATCACCGATAATTTCATGCTTATCCATCAACAAGGCTAATTTACCTTGCAGATAACCACCGACTTTTTCTGCATTTTCAATTAAACCTTCTTTTTCGATAATAGCGAGATTTTCCAGCGCAGCAGCAGGACCTGAAGTACAACCACCAAAGGTGCTAATATCACGGAAGTAACTTTCGCGCTCTTCAGGCTGATCGTTTAGTTTTTCGAAGATATCTTCGGTCACAACAGTACATGCAATCGCAGCATAAGCCGATGCAACGCCTTTTGCCATGGTGACAATGTCTGGGCGTACATCAAAATGCTGATAACCAAACCATTTACCCGTTCTACCTAATCCGCATACCACTTCATCAACATGCATAAGAATATTGTATTTACGGCATAGTGTTTCAACACCTTTAAAGTAACCTTCTGGTGGCACAATAACACCACCACCCGCTGTAATGGGCTCAACCACAATCGCACCAATCGTTTCAGGATCTTCGGCTAAAATCACTTTTTCAAGTGCTTCAAGCGATAATTCGGTGTAGTTATCAACCTCACCGTACTGACTACGGTACTCACAACAGTGCGGAAACTCAACAAACCCAGGAGTAAAAGGACCATATTGATTTTTACGCTCTTCCTGACCCGAAGAACTTAAACAAGTAATTGATGTGCCATGGTAATCACGATCACGGTAAAGAATTTTTGATTTTTTAGCACCGTACACTTTTGCCGAAATCTGACGCACCATTTTATAGGCTTTTTCATTGGCTTCAGATCCGGAATTTGAAAAGTAAACACGACTCAAGCCTGGCATTAAACTCAATAACTTACCGGCAAATTTACTCGATACAGGAGTTGCCGATGAGCCAGCACAATAATTAAGCGTAATGAGGTTTTGTTTAACTGCTTCAGCAATGGTTTCTCGACCATAACCGACATTCACACACCATACACCGCCAGAAGTCCCATCAAGAAAACGTTTTCCATTTGAATCCCAGAGGTAACTCCCCTCACCTTTTACAAACATCGGGGCTTGTTTCTTATGCGCATGCTGCGTCATATGATGCCAAACATGTGCTGAGTCTAATTCCATTAAGTCATCTAAATTTTCATTATTCATTGTTGGCATTCCTTTTAATTTGAGTCTGGCGTACAAAAGCCGAAAGTTACGTTGACAGCATTTATCTCACGAGTGTAAGTTAAGTTAAATTCAAATTTACTTTACTTTGGTTATAGAAATGCAAAACTTAAAAAAGAAGCCTTTAGTTAATCAAATTACCGACTTTGATATCAAATCTCTGCGGTTATTCAAAACCGTTGTCGAATGTGGTGGATATACAGCGGCAGAATCCGTACTTGGCATCACTAAATCTGCGATTTCATTGCAAATGAGTGACTTAGAAAAACGCCTCAAAATGAAGTTATGCCATCGAGGACGTGGCGGTATAACGTTAACTGAAGAAGGCACTGCGGTATTGGCATCGGCAGAAATATTATTATCGTCGATTGAAGAATTTCGTAATGAAGTCAATGAGATAAATAAAGACTTTCGAGGCGAACTAAATATCGGATTAGTTAACAACTTAGTCAGTCAACCTGAAATGCTAATCACTAATACGCTCAGAAAAATACGCCAAATTAGCGATAAAATTAATATTAATATCACCATGTCGACACCCAATGATATCGAAAAAGGTATTGTCGACGGTCGATTCCACCTTGGGGCTATTCCTCCCTACAATCGATGCTCAGGTTTAGAATACCAACCACTTTATAGCGAACCTTATTTTCTTTATTGCAGTAATGACCACCCATTTTTTTCTGCTAAAAAAGTACTTATCGATGACTTAAAAGAAACCAATACAATTATAACCAATCATCGAATGACACCCGAAGCGATAGAAATGCACCAGCGTCTACGTTGTACTGCCACAGCTTCCGACCATGAAGGCGTTGCCTTTTTAATACTGACAGGAACTTATATTGGATTTTTACCCGAGCACTATGCAAAGTCCTGGATTAACAAAAATAGAATGCGCCCATTGCTACCTAAAACCTTTAGTTTTACTTCGGATATTAATTTGGTCTGCAAAAAGGGAATCAAACATAATCAACTGGTTAATCAATTTTTAGCGTTTATCAGCGAGTAGTTGATAACGAAAACTGAACGCGTAACCAACGCGAAAATTCGGTGACGGCTTTTGGTACTTTTAATGAGTAGGGACGAACGATAGAGATATTATTGGCAAATTCATTCATGATTTGCCAATCACTTAATACTTCTCGCAGTTCACCAGAATGTATCGCATCTTGCACACTAAAATCAGGCAGCATCGCAATACCTAAATCATTAATTGCAGCATCTCGAATGGCTTCACTATTGTTAGCTGCAAAAATGCCATTAATGGTGACCGATTCTATCTCTTCTGCTATTTTCTTTTTTTGAAACGTCCATTTTGGTACGTCAGTCCCTCTTGGGTAATAAATACAATCATGTTGATTTAAGTCAGAAGGTTTAACCGGTTCACTCCGCTTGTTTAGATATTCTGGCGATGCCACTAATAACACTCGCGTGGTACACAGAGGAATAGCGACACAAGTATCCGGAATGGTATCACTATGTCGAATAGCCAGATCAAAGCCATCACTCGCCAATGAAACGATATTATCGGACACTTCGAGTTGAATTCTCACCTGTGGGTAAATTTTTAAAAACTCACTAATTTTAGGCACTAAATGCTGACGGCCAAAGGCAACTGGCGCAGTCACACGAACGAGACCTCTTACGGGGCCATCGGTATCGCAAACTGAAAAAAAACTTTGTTCTATCTGTTCAAAGGGTTGTTTTAAATTATTGACTAACTCCTTGCCCGCTTCAGTTAACCTGACATTACGCGTTGTTCTCTGCACTAAAGCAATACCAGCGCGGTTTTCTAACTCTTTAATTTTCTGACTAATCGCTGATTTACTTATTTCTAAACGCTCGGCAGCACGGGTATAACTTTTTTGTTCATCCAACACCATTAACCAGTGTAAATGTGTCCAGAGGTTTTGAGCCATCTTATCTCTCCTTTATTGTTTAATATATTAAACAATAAGTTTAAATTAAGCACTTTTTGTTTTTATTTTTAAATGTAAGAATAAACTATCACTATTACAGGGAGCACTATTATGCCGTTATTACAGTTTGATATTATTGAAGGTCGTACAGACGAAGAGTTAAAAGAAGTTCTAGATACTGCCCACGCAGTTGTGTTAGATGTATTTAAAGTACCAGTGCGTGATCGCTACCAAATTGTTAATGAAAAGAAACCTAATCATATGGTGTTCGAAGATACTGGATTAGGTTTCTCTCGTACCAAAGATTTAATTATGTTGCGTGTATTTACTAGCCCAAGACCCGAAGAGCAAAAAGTTTTATTTATGAAGGAGTTGGCTGCCGCATTAGAAGAAAAGTGTGGCATTAAAGGTAATGACTTGATGATCTCCTTTTTCTCGAACACTCGGAATGATTGGAGCTTCGGCTTTGGTGAAGCACAGTATTATACTGGTACTTTATAAGCTTATTTCATTGGAATGGTGTGACTCATCACCATTCCAAACTCTTTTTATCACCCCTTCTACTGCACTCATTCCCCTTCTTTGTTAAACTATCGGCCACTAAAATAAAAGGAAAAAGCAATGGCCAACATTGATGAATACGATGTAAAAATATTAACGCTATTACAAGAAAATGGTCGTTTAACAAATCAAGAGCTCAGTGATATTGTCGGATTATCACCTTCTCAATGTTCACGCCGCCGCATTAGTTTAGAGCAACAGCAACTAATATTAGGCTATCACGCCCGTTTATCTCCCAAGGCACTGAAACAAGAAATAATGGCGATGATCGAAATTAAATTAACCAGTCATGAAGACGAAAATTCATCTCAATTTCATTCCTTTATCGCCAATGAGCAAACAATTATTGATGCTTATAAGACAACAGGTGAGGCTGATTACTCATTAAAAATGGTTGTCGAAGATTTAACCCATTTAAATGATCTGATTTCACGCTTATTCCAAACAAAATTAATTTCTCACATCAAAACATCAATCGTACTTGATCGCATTAAAGAAAATGGAATCGCGATATAAACCGAAATGACTCGACCTTTATTATATAGCCCCTATTAATAAGGCCACTTAGGTTTCATTCGCCATTAACAACCTCTCACTTTCACTCAAACCAATTAAAAATAACATCAAACTTGCACAAAACCATCACTGTGATATAAATAACGCACAACTTGCGCACCAAAAAAGAAAAGAGAAAATCAATGTCTGATGTCACATTCATGGAAGAAAAGAAGAAAACGGAACACCGTTGGTTTGAAGATGCAATGGCATTATTAATGGGAACCAGTTTGGTTTCTTTTGGGGTGCTATTTTTAAAACATGCAGGTTTGTTAACTGGTGGAACAGCAGGATTATCACTGTTACTACATTATAAATATGGTATTGCCTTCGGTATTGTCTTTTTTCTGATTAACCTTCCTTTTTATTACTTAGCTATTCGTCGCATGGGTTTGGCCTTTACAATCAAAACCTTTACGGCTGTTTTTTTAGTCTCCACCTTTTCATCATTACATGATAAATTTATTACCATTCAAGATCTTAACCCACTCTACGCCGCTATTTTTGGTGGCTTTATTTTTGGTGTCGGCTTTATTATTCTATTCCGTCATAAAGCAAGCTTGGGTGGTTTTAATATTCTAGCGTTATATTTACAAGATCGATTTTCAATTAAAGCTGGATGGTTATTAATGGGCGTTGATATCACTATCATGCTAATTTCATTATCAATTGTATCCACATATCAATTAATATTATCTATTTTTTGCGGTTTAGTACTTAATCTTATAATTGCATTAAATCATCGACAAGATCGCTATACCGTTTAACTGGAGAAAACACCATGCTTAGCCATGTAACCCCCTATGCCGGCGACCCTATTTTATCTTTAATGGAAACATTTATAACCGATAGCCGAAGTGATAAAGTCAATCTCAGCATCGGCTTATACTATGATGAAGCAGGTAACATTCCGACGTTAAAAAGTGTTCAACAAGCAGAGAAGACATACAGTAAAACCACCCACGAGCCTTGCCTATATCTTCCAATGGAAGGTGCAGCCCCCTTTCGCCAAGCAGTACAAACATTAGTATTTGGAGAGCATCACCCAGCCTTGCTTGAACATAGAATAACCACAATTCAAACATTAGGGGGTTCCGGTGCATTAATGATTGGGGCTGACTTTTTAAAGCATTACTTTCCAAGCTCAACCGTATGGGTCAGCGATCCCACTTGGGAAAACCATAATGCAATTTTTGGTGGTGCGGGTTTTGACGTAGACCATTACCCTTATTATGACGCAAACCATTGCACCTTAAATTTTAAAGGTATGTTAGAAAAACTAAACTCTCTACCAGAAAAAGACATTGTGTTACTTCATCCTTGTTGCCATAACCCCACTGGAATTGATTTAACCACCGAACAATGGGACACCGTCATCGCACTATTAGAAAAACGCCAATTAATTCCATTTTTTGATATGGCTTATCAAGGTTTTGGTGATGATCTGGCGCGTGATTCCTATGTAATAACGGCGTTGGCTGAGCGTACTTCAATGACTTTTTTAGTCAGTAATTCGTTCTCAAAAACCTTTTCGCTTTATGGTGAACGGGTTGGCTGGCTTTCACTCGTATGCGAAGATGCCGAGACCGCAACACGTGTACTCGGACAACTTAAAGCAACGGTACGTCGCAATTATTCAAGTCCCGCGAAATATGGAGCATCTTTAGTTTCGAACATTCTCAATGATGACACCTTAAATCAACAGTGGTTAGGTGAAGTTGAAACCATGCGAACACGTATTGATTCAATGCGTCAGCACTTACATCAACAATTAAAATCCATAGCACCGCAGAAAGACTTTAACTTTTTAATCGAGCAAAAAGGCATGTTTAGTTACACTGGTTTTAGCCACCAGCTGGTCGATCAACTTCGAGAAAACCACGGTATATATTTAATTGCCAGTGGCCGCATGTGTTTGGCCGGTTTAAACCCGTCTAACATTAATAAAGTCGCCCAGGCTTTTGCTGCACTATAAAATATCTCTTTTCTACAAAACCGCTTTTCCAGCAAGCGGTTTTATTTTTTATAAATCATATCAATAGGATTATTTATGCCTAAAATACTGCGATCGAATGAATTAAAAGATTATCTTTTCCTTATTATTGGCTCTTTAATCATCGCGTTATCCGTTGTGTTATTTTTTCTCCCCAATAATTTTACAACGGGTGGAACGCCGGGTATGGCAATCCTCCTCCATCATTTAACAGGGTTATCAATTAGTACATTAGTTATTGTGATTAATGCGCCACTGTTAATTTGGGGAGCAAAATACATTGGCAAAAGATTTGCGGTAAAAACAATTGTTACAATTCTTTTTATGTCTTTATTTATTAAGTTTTTCGGTCAAATTTTTATTGATCTGGCTATCACTCAAAATATATTGCTTGCGTCGTTATTTGGCGGTGTATTTATGGGGATCGGTGTAGGCTTAATAATCAAAGGTAATTCGAGTGCTGGTGGCTCAACCATTATAGCGATTGTCGCTAAAAAAACATCCAATATAAAGCCCGCCAACGTCATTCTAATTATTGATATGTTAATTATCATTTGCTCTATTTTTATTTTTAAAGATGTAGAAAAAGCGCTTTGGAGCATAATTAGTATTTATGCTACATCAAAAGCGATTGATATTATCTTAACGGGTACCTTAACCACTAAAGTCATTCATATCACAACCGACAACGCAGAAGAATTAAGTGCTGCTATTTTTGATAACTTAGAAGAAAAAGGCACCATTTTAAGAGGAGAAGGACTTAAAAATAAGGAAGAAAAAAAAGTTATCTTTTTGGTTATGGATATTAAAAAGATCCCACGTCTAAAGGAAATTATCGAGCAAACAGATGATCAAGCCTTTCTGTTAGTCATGGAAGCCTCTGAGATATTAGGACGAGGACATTAATAAATAATTATTATCACGCCCATATAAGCCCAGAGTGCCATTCAAGCTCTAGCTACATCAGACTGAATGGCAATCAACATCTAACAGTATAATGATAAAACACAACTAATAGCGCTTTTTTTAGGCATTTATTCTGATATTGGCTAAACTTAAACCACATAGAGGATGAATATGCCAAGGAGTCTATTATGCACTTTAAATCAATTCGTGAATTTTTAGGTTACATAGAAGAATGCCACATCGCACTCGTTGAGCTATACAAACGCCTAAGTGTGGAATCTAACGACGACAAGGTTAGATTACTACTTTATTTTTTAGAGAATAAAGAACAATTATCCTATCAATATATCCATGATTACGTACAACAAGCGCCCCCTTATATCCTTGAAACTTGGGTCGACAATATTTTTGATAAAAGTTTTCCATTACGTTGCCAACAACTTCGACTGCAAGCCAATATAAGCATCGATGATGTCATCGGATTAGCCATGACCTTTGACTCACAATTAATTGAATTACTTCAAGATTCTGCCTATAAATCACCAACGGTAGCATCCCAGCAAGCATTACAAAGTATAACGACACAAGAACAACAAACATTGCATCAAGTCATCATGGCACGTAGTGAGTTTGAATACATGTAAATGCTTATCATTAGCCTTTGTTATCACTCAACTAAGGCTTCATTATCAAAAATTCATCCGACCAGCGTTTTTGATCTAAAAAAACAGAAAAAACCTTCCTTTCATTGATCTTTTCCATACTTTTTATATTACAAAATATATACTAGCAAACTTTATTTTTACGGGATAATTACCTATAGGCGCTATCACTCGAGATAACCAATATATTTTAATTTTCTCTATATATTTCGCATAACTACTTTTAAAACCAATCAATGGAATACTTATAATGACGAGCACTTCGAGAGCCCAATTCTCATCCAAATTCGGCTTTATCATGGCAGCAGCAGGATCTGCCGTTGGATTAGGCAATATTTGGGGCTTCCCAACGCAAGCAGCGAGTAATGGTGGTGCTGTATTTTTATTTGTTTACATCGCCATGGTGTGTTTGCTGGCTTTTCCGATGTTAGTAGCAGAATTAACCATTGGCCGTTATGGTCAATCGGATCCTATTGGTTCAATCAAAGCAATTTGGCCTAAAGGTAAAAAAGGTGCCGTATTACTTGGTCTTGCCGCAATGCTTACGGCTTCGTTTATTCTAAGTTTTTACGCTATTGTTGCAGGGTGGTTAGTGGGCGCCTTTGCAGGCAGTGCATTTGAAATTGTAGGATTACAAAAAACCGCAGAATGGGTGAATAGCTTTGGATTGACTCGCAATTTATTGCTGATGGTTATTTTCATGTTAACCACCATGCACGTGGTTAAAAATGGTGTCCATGATGGTATTGAACGTTGGTCGACACGCCTAATGCCGGTATTATTTTTGCTATTTTTCGTGTTGATTATTTATATATTCACTCAGAATGGGGCAATGCAAGGTTTAGAAATGTACCTTGTTCCTAACTTTGCGCATTTCAGCCCTGAATTGTTCGTCAGCGCAATGGGACAAGCCTTCTTCTCGTTATCTCTAGGTTGCGGCACCATTATGGTATACGGCTCTTATTTAAGTAAAGACATCAATATTCCCAAAACAGCGGCGCAAGTGGCTGCGATTGATACGGTTGTTGCAATTGGTGCCGGTTTATTAATTTTACCTGCAATGTTCGTTGCGAAGGAGCACGGTGTACAAATATTCTCAGAGGCAGGCGAATTACTCAGTTCAGATACCTTAGTCTTTACTGTATTGCCAGCTATGTTCGATACAATGGGAGAAACGGGATTAGTCGTTAGTTTAATATTCTTTCTATTAATGGTCATTGCAGCATTAACCTCTTCAATATCTATGTTAGAGGTACCGGTTGCCAGTGCAATCGAAGCATTTAAATGTAAACGTACTACTGCCGTTTTGTCTATCGGTGGTCTGATTACACTTATCGCCGCTATTATTGTGTTTAATTTTGGTGCTTTATTTGGCTTAGTCATTAAGGTTACCACGGTATACGGGCAACCTATTTTAGGTCTATTTTTAGCCTTATTGGTTGGCTGGGTCTGGAATCGTAATAAATTACTGGAAGAAATTAAGCAAGGCTACCCTGAACTAGAAACGAGTTTATTCTGGAAAATTTGGCCTGTTTACGTTCGTGTTGTTTGCCCTATTTTCATGTTATTAGTATTTTTTGCATAAAAATCAATAAGGTTGGTTATGTAATCCATGACCAACTTCCCCTTTTATCAGAATTTCTTTCCACGCTAAACAGAAAATCAATTTACATTTTTTTATTATCACGAAACTAGTCTTCCCCGCTTATAAACTGTAGAATTGCGCATATTTATTCGTCTGTCCCTATTGGTGATTTATCTATGAAAGCGCATATTCAGCAACTACTTGAACAAGCAATTGTTTCTCTACAATCTCAAAATATACTTCCTGAAGATATTCAACCGCGCATTGTTATTGATCGCACTAAAGATAAATCTCACGGCGATTTTGCCAACAACCTTGCATTAATGCTTGCGAAACCAGCGAAACAAAATCCACGTGCATTAGCAGAGTTGATTACTCAACACTTACCAGCCTCTGACTTAGTGAGTAAAACTGAAATTGCAGGCCCTGGTTTTATTAACTTTTTTATTAATCCAAATTTCTTGGAAAAACAAATAGATAATGCTTTTTCGGATACGCGTTTAAATGTTGAATTAACAGCAACACCACAAACCGTTGTGATTGATTATTCATCACCTAACCTTGCAAAAGAAATGCATGTTGGACACCTTCGTTCAACAATTATTGGTGATTCCGTTACGCGAACCCTAGAGTTTCAAGGACATCGCGTTATTCGTCAAAATCATGTTGGCGATTGGGGAACGCAATTTGGCATGCTACTCGCCTATATGGAAGAGCTACGAGCAAAAGGCGAAGAGATTAATAAAAACCTTGCTAATCTTGAAGTTTTTTACCGCGCTGCAAAGGGTCGTTTTGATGAATCAGAAACCTTTGCAAACCGTGCCCGTGACTTAGTGGTTGCATTACAAAGTGGTGATCAACAATGTTTAACATTGTGGAAAGAATTTAAAGATATCAGTATTGCACATTGCCAAGCAGCTTATGAGCGTTTAGGTGTTAGCTTAACCGTCGACGATGTACGCGGCGAAAGCGCATATAATAAAGACTTAGCAGTTGTGGTCAGTGATTTAGATGCCAAAGGATTATTGAAAGAAAGCCAAGGTGCGAAGTGTGTATTCTTAGACAGCTTTAAAAATAAAGACGGCGAACCATTACCCGTTATTATTCAAAAGAAAGATGGTGGTTTCTTATATGCAACATCAGATCTTGCCGCCATGCGTTACCGTCAAAATACGTTAGGTGCCGATCGCGTCCTGTATTTCGTCGATGCTCGTCAAGGATTACATTTCCAACAGGTATTTGAAGTAGCACGTATAGCTGGCTTCGTAAAACCAGAAACGTCACTTGAACATATGCCCTTTGGTACCGTTATGGGGGAAGACGGTAAACCGTTTAAAACCCGTGCAGGTTCAACACCTAAATTATCGGATTTATTAACGGAAGCTGAAGAACGCGCCTATGAATTGGTAAAAGAGAAAAACCAAGACATGTCCGAAGGTGAGCTTCGTCATATTGCCTCTGTGGTTGGTATCTCTTCCGTTAAATATGCTGACCTTTCTAAAAATCGTACAAGTGATTACACTTTTAGTTTCAATAGCATGTTAAGTTTCGAAGGCAATACAGCACCTTATTTATTATATGCTTACACACGTGTTAGCAGTATATTTAATAAAGCGGGTATTGAAATTGACAGTATTACCGCACCCGTCTCTTTAACGGAAGAAAAAGAGATCGACCTAGCTAATAAACTCATTCAATTTAATGAAATTATTAGCCAAGTTGCTAAACAAGGCATGCCACATGTCTTATGTTCATATCTATTTGAACTTGCTGGTCTATTTTCTAGTTTCTATGAAGCTTGCCCAATCTTAAGTGCAGAGACAGAGTCACAAAAGCTAAGCCGCTTAAAATTAGCTGCATTAACAGCAAAAACACTCAAACAAGGCTTATCACTACTTGGTATTAATACATTGGAACGCATGTAAACATGGCACCTGTTAATAAACGAAAACCAACCACTACGAAAAGAAAGCCTGCACGTAGAAGCCAAGCAGGTAAACGTAATCAACCTAAAAAGGGATTTCCTTTTTTAGCTGTTTTTGGCGCTATTTTATTAATGGGTTTTATCGGTTACTTTATGTTTGCCGTTGATAAACCAGAAGAAACACCTGTTGTTGCCACAAAACAGACGCCTGTAAAATCAGAAGATGAATTACCAGAAAAGCCTCAGCCAAAATGGGAATACGAAAGTATGCTCAAAACGAAAGAGGTTGTTGTTGATATTCCAGAGGAAAAAAAATCGACTCGTCCTTATCAAATGCAATGTGGTTCATTTCGTAATAAAGATGATGCTGAATCCTTAAAGGCAAAAATTGCTTTTCAAGGTTTAAATAGTATTGTGAAACATACTGGTAACTGGTACCGCGTTATTTTGGGTCCTTACGAACGAAAAAGATTAGCGGAAAAACAACGTCATCAATTACAACGCGCTAAAATTAATGGCTGCCAAATTTGGTATTGGCGTTAACAATATAAAAGCAGCTATTACTAATAGTAAAAGCTGCTTTTATTTATCCATGACCATTCATAATAAACCGAGTGGTCATGGGTATAATCCCTATGCTTTCGCTAACGTCCCTTCAAATACTATCTCTTCTTCTTTATTAAAACCTTCGTGTAGACGGTAGTAACGTTTATAAATGATTGCGCTTAACGTCATAAGTATAATCGGCAAACCAATCATCATCACTTCAATTCCCATAATCGTATCACTAGACTGCTCTACATTCGGAATATAACCCACCATAGACAAACCAACACCTACAATAAACGCACCAGCAGCACCGGCAAATTTAACCAGCATTGTTTGCACAGAGAAAATAACACTCTCACTGCGATGCCCTGTTTTATGTTCTCCATAATCAACAACATCAGCTAACATAACGGTTTGTAACGCATTGGCAATCCCAATACCAAATTTGATAGCAGCGCCCGACAACCCAATTAAAAACACATTTCCAGGGGTGATAATACCCATTGCAAGCAAAACGAAGCAAGATAAGATAGGGAAACCACAGGCGATTAACCACAGGTTTTTACGCGGAAGAAATGCCGCTAAACGTGGGAATAAAAAGACCCCAGAAACTTCAGCTGCCCCGGCAACCATCATGTAAATTGGGAATAACTCAGGGTTACCTAATGCGTAGGAAAAATAATAAATAGCAAAACCACCAACTAATAAGTTAGCCACTTGGAAAGACATAATGGTACCAATTAATGCTTTTAATTGGTCGTTTTTACCAATAATGGTTAATACATCTTTAAAACCAAATTTTTGTGCTGGTTTCGCAGTCACTTCTGCGGTTTTTTCTTTTACATTACGTGCAATTAATAATGCACTTAAAATAAATAACACCGCAATGATCATTGATACTTTAAAGAAACCTTCACCTTGATCGCCATCACCTAACACACCAACGATATATAAGCCGTATGAACCGGTAATAAACCACGCTAAGCTAGCGAAAAGACGTGGCCAAACAACCAATTTTTCACGTTCAGCACGAGAACTCGATAATGCAGGAATTAATGACCAATATGGAATATCCATAATCGTATAGGTCAATCCCCATAGAATATACATTGCAGTTGCATAGATATATAACGCAGTGCCTTCAAAGTAATGCGTACAAAAGAGCGCAACTAAGACACCGGCATTTAAAAATGTACCAATTAATATCCAAGGTCGAAACTTACCTAGTTTAGAACGTGTATTATCAACGATAACTCCCATCATAGGATCGGTAACTGCATCAATAATACGCGCAGCCAGAAAAATAGTACCTACAAATGCCGCTGGTAGACCTGCGACGTCGGTAAAATAAAACATTAAAAAGATATAGATAGGTGCGCAAGCAAAGTCTTTGCCTAACGCACCAACACCATAGGACATTTTGGTTTTTAGCGTAATATTATCAGACATGTATTTTCCTTCTAGCAAGTTACAGTTCTCGAATTAGAATCAGTAGGTCTCACTTGATTGATTAATTTATGCATTGAATATTACGTGCTGAATAAAAATAGTTCTGTGATCAACAACCATTTGTGTAAACGTTTCCACAAATAACATTAAAAAACTGATAGCGATCACAACAAAAGTACTTTCAAGATAAAAAACACCTGTTTTTTGATTGAAAAGTATGTTTTTTAATGATTTTAAGTGAAAACGATTCCATCGCCGTATATACCCGTTACCAATCAAGATTGCGTTTATCAGTCACTAGCTCGGATACCAAGGCAAGGCGTAACATGAAGACCTTTCGAGCGATTAACTGCGTTAATCCTCTATCGGTAGATGTAAAAACAAGACTTTACATCTTTAATGGCTAGTCCTTATCGAATGTTATAACGCAGTATTGCCATGGTTTATAAGAAACGAGCTAGTGACCCGCAGGGCAAGACGAGAGGCAAACATCTTCGTTGTTATAAAGTCTCGATTTAACCCGTTAGATCTTCACCTTTATGCCTAGAATCTGTTCACCTCTCGTCTTGCTGATTTCTGCATATTGAATGGTAACGGGTATAAAAGGTTAATAAAGGAAATTAAAGAGGGATGAGTAAAATAGGTTGCTCATACTTTATTCCAGTAAAAACAACCCTATACAGTAAAAAATAATGAAAGATATAATATTTTAAATTCGTTGTAACCTAATAAGTATTGCACTTTCAGGATCCAAAATAGGCATCGTTAACCCTATTTCCCTACACCATACTCCTGACAATTGACTTTCATGCAGTGTCCAAGGAGGTTGATAATTCACAATATCATTATAATTTCCAGGTTTATCAATAACAGAGATACGATATAGCGCCAAATCATTCAATCCAGGGATGCGTAACATTCCACTGAGCGCATATGTCGGCATTGCTAACTGTGAAATCAAAACAAGTGCTTCAGATTGATCATCGGAAATAACTGCATGAACTTGCTGCGCTTTATCATCACAGGGAATACGCCAGGTGTGTCCATTATGTAAAAGTGTTCGATATGTTTTATGTAATTGAATATAACGTTCAAACCCTTGTTTTTCTTCTTTGTTTTCTTTTACAGGATCAAGCTCTACCCCCATATGACCAAATAAGGCGGTTAATCCTCTAAATTCAACGCTATGTCGACGTCGTGTACTATGGCAATAGCTAGCACCAATATGACTCCCCATCACTTCTGGTGGGAAAAAGTAACTCATTCCCCGCTGAATAGATTGCCGTGCTAGTGCATCGTTATTATCAGATGCCCAAAACCGATGCGTACGCTTTAATACTTCAAAATCTATTCGCCCGCCACCAGCAGCACAGGACTCAATCTCTAATTTAGGATGTTTCTCTCTCACCATATCAAGTAATTGATAATACAACTCAACCTGCTTCGCCGCCGCCGCATAACCTGAATGTCCTGGTTGTACGATCTCTCGGTTCATATCCCATTTTATATAAGCGATATTGTACTGACTAAGAAAATAATCTAATCGCTCAAACAGATAAGTAAAAGCATCTTTATTCTGTAAATCAATAACATATTGATTTCTACCCGTCGGTTGTTCATACCCTTCGATGGCCAATAACCAATCAGGGTGTTGACGATATAAATGCGATTGTTTATTAATCATTTCAGGCTCAAACCATAAGCCAAACTCCATGCCGAGTGCATTAACATGATCAACCACCGGTTTTAGCCCGTCTGGATATTTTTTTTCATCTAAAAACCAATCACCCAATCCACCTTTATCATTATTCCGTCCCGTAAACCAACCATCATCAATAATAAAGCGCTCAACACCCATTTCTGCGGACTGCGTTGCCATATCCATTATATATTTTGGATCATGGTCAAAGTAGATGCCTTCCCAAGTATTAAGATGAATAGGCCTCGGTTGTTTGGCAAACCCACTAGGCAATATCGAATTTCGTACATAGGCATGAAATTGCTGACTCATCCCATTTAAGCCTTGGTTACTGTAGCTGCCATATAACCAAGGTGTCGTGATACTTTCACCTTGGCTTAACATCACTTCACCGGGTAAATAAATCACTTCTGCCTGCATAAAACGCCGTCCGTCGGCTTTAACATCAACACGCAATCGATGATTACCACTCCAAGCAAAATGAAATCCCCACACATCACCATCAAGTTCACCAAAGTGTGCAGTCCCAGCAACTAATGCAGGGAAATGCTCATGAGAGGTTCGCCCTCGGCGATTTTCCTGCTGATATCCCCCTTGAATTAATGATTGTCGTTGCGTTTGAAACTCATTAACCCAACGACCATAGTAAGTCATTAATTCATTAACTCGGGCTGGGAGCGGTAATGTATTTGCAAACCGATTTACATGATAAACGTCTTGTTTCGTATTCGTTAAGGTATGGCGAGTTTGAATAACATCATTATTGTTAATAGATAACTCTGTGATTAATTGTAATCCGGCCTGTTTATCTTCGCTGGTAATTTTAACGGCTTGTTTATCTGTATTGATTTCTTTAATAATAAAAACAGGACTCCAATCCAACCCATTACGATGCCCTTCGATGCCAGGGCTACTAAATACTCCACGACCTAATTCAGGGCTTAATGTCATTGCAATATCAGTATCTAATCGACCATAGGGAACTGGACGATGGAGAGCTTGTCTAAAAGAGGCTAAGTCACCTTCTATTGCCTGCCCCCAATGTAATATTTCAGCAAAGCTTCCCATTTCAACCAAGAGTTGAGTTTGATGCCCTATCAGGTTAATCAATGTGTTATCTACCATATTTGACAGCCTCTATTATTTTATTTAAGTGCATATTAACGAAAAACATAAAAGTTTCTGTGATCAACTCAATAACATGGAAACGTTTCCCAATTAAATAATTAAGCTGGTGATTAATCCATATTGAATTTCTGATATCTAATACACCCAATACACCTTAAAACCTGCACAAGCTAAACATAGACAATGATCACACAAAAATAAAAATATATAGAAATACTAAAAATATCAGTCACCAGTCATGGAAACGTTTCCTGTCATTCATTATTATTTATATAAAATTGGGACTAGCACTAATACATTAACGAGGAAGGCAAGCAAATGGCGATTTCAGAAATTATAAAACGACGCGACTGGGAAAATCCGCAATCCGTAAATATCCATTGCCTTAATGGCCACAGTCCACTAGCAAGTTACCGAAAAATTGCTCATGCTCAGCAAAACATTAAAGCACAACACACCTCGTTAAATGGGCAGTGGAAATTTAAATTATTTCCATCTCCAGAACAGGTTGAAGATGATTTTATTAATCCAACTTTCAACGATAATCAATGGGATAATATTACCGTTCCCTCTAATTGGCAGTTACAAGGTTACGATAAGCCAATCTATACCAACGTAAAATATCCTTTTCCCGTTAATCCGCCGTTTGTACCTAAAGAAAATCCGACCGGTTGTTACCGTACTCATATCACGCTAACCGAAGCTGCATTGGCAGAAACACAACGAATCATTTTTGATGGCGTTAATTCAGCATTCCACCTTTGGTGTAATGGAATATGGGTAGGTTATAGTCAAGATAGTCGCCTCCCCGCTGAATTTGATCTTTCCAACTATGTACACGCTGGTGACAATACTATTACGGTCATGGTTATCCGTTGGAGTGACGGTAGTTACTTAGAAGATCAAGATATGTGGTGGATGAGCGGTATTTTCCGTGATGTCACTTTATTATCTAAACCTAAACAATGCATTGAAGATGTATTTATTACACCGGATCTCGATGCTTGCTATCGCGATGGTAGTTTATCTATTGTTACTAAAATATCTGCACCAGAAACCTATCAAGTACGTGTTCAGTTATTCGATGACGAGGAATCTGTAACAGAGCCTGCCATCGCGAACCCCAATAATCGAAAAATAGATGATCGCGGCAGTTATAATGATGTGGTATTTCAAACATTATCATTACGCGAACCTAAAAAATGGACAGTAGAAACCCCTAACCTTTATCGCTGCGTAATCTCTTTATTAGATGAAAACGGAGCGCATATAGAAAGCGAATCTTATCAAATAGGTTTTCGCAAGGTCGCTATTATTGATGGGCAATTATGTTTAAATGGTAAGCCATTGCTTATTCGCGGTGTAAATCGTCACGAACACCATCCTGAACTCGGTCATGTGATGACAGAAGAAAACATGATCCGCGATATTTGTTTGATGAAACAATACAATTTTAATGCGGTCCGTACGGCACACTATCCTAATCATCCTCGCTGGTATGAATTATGTGATCAATACGGTTTATATGTTTGCGATGAAGCGAATATAGAAACCCATGGCATGATGCCGATGAGTCGCTTATCGGCGGATCCGCAATGGTCACACGCTTATATGAGTCGTTACACTCAAATGGTACAACGTGATAAAAACCATCCATCTATTATTATTTGGTCCCTCGGTAATGAATCTGGACATGGCAGTACTCATAATGCAATGCATGCTTGGTCAAAGCAATTTGATCCTTCCCGTCCAGTACAATATGAAGGCGGAGGTGCGAATACAACGGCAACCGATATTATTTGCCCGATGTACGCACGTGTAAATACTGTTATTGAAGATGAAGCCGTACCCAAATGGCCCATTAAAAAATGGGTATCGCTAATCAATGAGCAACGTCCGCTTATATTATGTGAATATGCACATGCGATGGGAAATAGTCTTGGTAGCTTTAATGAATATTGGGATGCATTTAGAGAATACCCTCGTCTTCAAGGTGGGTTTATTTGGGATTGGGTTGATCAAGGATTAAGTAAAACCGATCAGAATAACCAACATTTTTGGGCCTATGGCGGTGATTTTGAAGATCATATTAACGATCGTCAATTCTGTATTAATGGCTTAATGTTTCCAGATCGCACGCCTCACCCAACTATCGAGGAAGCGAAATACTGTCAACGAATGATCACTGCATTACTCGTTAAACAAAGCAATCAACAATGCACACTAACATTACACAATGAAAATCTATTTAGGCATACCGATAATGAACAACTTAACTGGACGTTATTGGAAAATGGAAAAATTATTGATTCAGGCTATATAGTCTTAGATATCAAACCAAATGAACACCAAACAATTAATATAGAAATGCAATGGCAACCTAAAGTCGATGCAATTTATCATTTAAATACTGATATTGTTTTAATGAATGAAACTCCCTGGGCTGATGCAGGGCATATTATTGCGACTGAACAATTTTCTCTTTGCAATACAAGCTCACTTTCGTTACCAATAATGAATAGTAAAAAAGCACCTGAATTAGTCATCGCACAAGATGAGATACAAATCATTAGCCAAGATAAAATAAATCAATGGCGCTGGGATAGTAAAACAGGTTTGCTTATCGAATGGACAGTGTCAGGTCAAAAACAATTACTCTCCCCGCCATTAGATAATTTTTATCGCGCGCCATTAGATAACGATATTGGTATTAGTGAAGTCGATTTAATCGATCCAAGTGCTTGGTCTTGTCGTTGGGATGCAGCCGGTATCGGTCAATGGCAACGTGAATGTATCGCATGTAAAACCGACACACTAAGCAATACTATCAAGGTCACATCAACCTTTGCTTATCGTTATAATAGTACCATCCAAGCAATAACAGAGTGGGCGCATACCGTTGATAGCTCAGGGCAGTTACAACTCGAAATTTGTGTAAAATTAGCCGATAGTTTGCCACCAATGCCACGTATTGGAGTTGAATTAATATTACCTAAACTCAATAATTCAGAACAAATTAATTGGGTAGGGTTAGGTCCCTTTGAAAACTATCCAGATCGACTCACTGCTGCTCGATATGGTCAATATACCCATTCATTAACCGATCTTTATACACCTTATATTTTTCCAACGGATAACGGCCTTCGCTGTGGTACACATAAATTGGATATCAATTCATTACAAATATCTGGTAACTTTATGTTTGCGGTCAGTCAATTTAGTCAGCAACAACTCACACAGGCTAAACACACTAATGAATTAACGACCGAGGACAAAATTTATGTTTGTATTGATCATCAGCATATGGGAATTGGTGGCGATGATTCATGGAGTCCAAGTGTGCATAAAGAATTCCAACTTAGCGATAAACATTACCAATATTCAATAACCTTAACACCTCAATAATATTAATTAATCGCAAGCCCGGCTTCATGTCGGGTTTTTCTTAAAATCCCATCGGTTGTATTTGTTTTATGCTTATATCCGTTGTTTAATAAAACCAATAGTTAATTAAGGGGATAACATGGCGACGATAAAAGATGTTGCAAGGGAAGCAGGCGTATCAATTGCGACTACATCTCGAGTCATTAATAATGCACCACACACGAGCCAAGAAGCGATTGCTTCGGTAAAAAAAGCAATGGCTAAGTTAGGGTATCGCCCCAATGCCAATGCCCGAGCACTCGTGAGTAAGTCTTCAAATACCATAGGTGTACTCGTTAACGATGTATCTTCCCCGTTCTTTGGCACAATGGTAAAAGCCATTGAAACCATCGCAAGCGAACAGGAAAAACAACTATTAATCGGCAGTGGTTACCACGATCCGATAAAAGAACGAAATGCCATTAACCTATTAATTAATAGCCGTTGTGAATCCCTTGTTATCCATAGTAAAGGGCTATCGGATTCAGAATTAACTGAACTAGCCAGTGAAATTCCGGGAATGGTCATTATTAATCGGATTGTACCAGCCATCGCCGATCATTGTATTGCGTTAGATAATCATAAAGGTGCCTATATGGCGACCGAATACTTAATTAAAAATGGTCATCAACACATTGGCTATATCTGTTCGAGTCATACCATAGAAGATGCAGACGATCGTAAAGCGGGTTATATGGATGCTCTACGTGATAATGGTTTAGAAATAAGGGATGAATATATTGAATATAATGAACCCAACGAATTAGGCGGAGAACAAGCAATGGTTAACCTTATTGCTAAAAATACTCCAATTACTGCCGTTGCCACTTATAACGATGATATGGCTGCGGGCTGCTTAGTGTTGCTTCATGAAAATGGCATACGTATACCGGAAGATATGTCTGTTATTGGTTTTGATGATGGCCACATTGCACGTTATATTTATCCAAGACTCACAACGATTCATTACCCGATTCAAGTGATGGCAAAGGAAGCGGTTAAACTATCTTTACAATTAGCAAATAATGAAAAGGCACAACGGACAACAAATAAATTATTTGTACCGACATTAGTACGCCGAGCATCGGTAATAAATATCAAATAAACCATACAGTTAATCAATGTAAGTAAACAATTTGATGTTTTCATTTTTATCTCCCTTGAAAATACTATCGTCCCCCCATATATATTTAAGATAGTCTCCCAAATTACTTGAAAATTCATTTTGGGATCGATGACTCCTTCAAATTCCAAGTAAAGGTATTAATATGACTACTATTGTTTCAGTACGTCGCGGCAACCAAGTCGTTGTTGGTGGTGACGGTCAAGTTTCTCTCGGCAATACCGTTATGAAAGGTAACGCGCGTAAAGTACACCGATTATACAACGACAAAGTAATTGCAGGATTTGCTGGTGGTACAGCAGATGCATTTACACTATTAGAAAGATTCGAAGCGAAATTACAAGCCCATCAGGGTAATTTAGAACGCGCAGCGGTAGAGCTAGCTAAAGATTGGCGTACCGACAGAATGCTACGTAAATTAGAAGCTTTATTAGCAGTAGCGGATGCTAAACATTCTTATATCATTACCGGTAATGGCGATGTAGTTAGACCTGAAAATGATCTAATTGCCATTGGATCAGGCGGTAATTTCGCACAATCAGCTGCAACTGCATTACTAGAAAATACAGACTTAGATGCCAAAACCATCGTAGAAAAAGCACTAACGATTGCTGGCAATATTTGTGTATTTACCAATAGTAATCAAACCATCGAATGCATTGAATATGATGTTCCAGCCGAACTAGAAAGCAATCAATAGGAATAAACAATTATGTCTAATATGACTCCCAAAGAAATAGCTGCTGAGCTAAATCGCCATATCATAGGTCAAGATCAAGCCAAGCGAGCTGTTGCTATTGCACTTCGTAATCGCTGGCGCCGTATGCAACTTGATGAAGAAATCCGTCAAGAAGTTACCCCAAAAAATATTCTAATGATCGGTCCAACCGGTGTGGGTAAAACAGAAATTGCACGACGCTTAGCAAAATTAGCCAACGCCCCTTTTATTAAAGTCGAAGCAACTAAATTCACCGAAGTCGGTTATGTGGGTAAAGAAGTAGAAAGTATCGTTAAAGATCTCGTTGAAGCCGCGATAAAAATAACCAAAGAACAAGAATTAGCAAAAGTAACAGCGAAAGCAGAAGATTTAGCTGAAGACCGTATTTTAGATATTCTTATTCCACCCGCTAAAACAACAACGGAATGGAATCCTGACACACCAGCAATTGAAGACGGAGCCGCACGTCAGTCTTTCCGTAAAAAATTACGTGAAGGTAAATTAGACGATAAAGAAATCGAAGTTGATGTACCTGTACAACAAATTGGTGTTGAAATTATGGCGCCTCCAGGCATGGAAGAAATGACCAATCAACTTCAAGGCATGTTCCAAAATTTATCCGGTAAAAATGAAACTAAAAAGCGCAAAATGAAAATTAAAGATGCGTTAAAATCTTTAGTTGAAGACGAAGCAGCAAAACTAATTAACCAAGAAGATTTAAAAGAAAAAGCAATTTATGCTGCTGAAAATAACGGTATTATCTTTATTGATGAAATTGATAAAATCTGTAAACGTGGTGAAAGTTCTGGTCCAGATGTATCTCGTGAAGGTGTTCAACGCGATCTATTACCATTAATTGAAGGTTCAACCGTTCATACTAAACACGGCATGGTCAAAACAGATCATATGTTATTCATTGCATCGGGTGCTTTCCAGGTTGCTAAACCTTCCGATATGATCCCAGAATTACAAGGTCGTTTACCGATTCGTGTAGAACTTGAAGTCCTTAAAGAAGCTGATCTTGCACGTATATTAACAGAACCAAAAGCATCGCTGAGTGAACAATATCAAGCGCTGTTAGCCACTGAAGGTGTAACGATTGAATTCACCGAAGACGGCATCAATAAAATTGCTAAATCTGCTTGGTATGTGAATGAAACCACCGAAAATATTGGTGCACGACGTTTACATACTTTAATGGAGCGTATTATGGATGAACTATCCTACGAAGCTTCAGATCGACACGGTGACACGATTATCATTGATGAAGCCTATGTAGGTAACGCACTTGATGAAGTAGTAGATAACCAAGATCTAAGCCGCTATATATTATAAAAAAGAATAAGTTATTCAATTAACTATCTAAAAGACACACTTAAATCGGTGTGTCTTTTTGTATAACACGTTGCTAACTCAGTATCCTTAATAATTCCCCTCTAAACTGCATCATCAATAGGTATTAATATCAATTGAAGCACAATAATTAAAATTATTGGCAATATTAATTGAAAATGTTATTACTAGTTTAATAGCAAATTAATCATCTCAAACCAACACCCACAAGTTTAAGGACGAATAATAATGTCTACAGATAAAATCAACACAGCATTAGTCAATGCAGGTCGCTCTAAAAAATATTGCCAAGGATCCGTTAACTCGGTAATACAACGTGCTTCTTCACTGGTATTTGATTCTGTAAAAGCTAAAAAGTTCGCCACCGTTAACCGTGCTAAAGGTGAATTATTTTATGGTCGTCGCGGCACACTTACACATTTCTCTTTTCAAGATGCAATGGTGGAATTAGAAGGAGGAGTTGGCTGTGCATTATATCCTTGTGGTGCAGCAGCGATTGCAAACTCGATCCTCTCTTTTGTTAAAACAGGTGATCATATTTTGATGACCGGTGCAGCTTACGAGCCAACTCAAGACTTTTGTAATGTCATTCTTAAAGATATGAATGTCACAACAACCTATTATGATCCACTTATTGGATCAGGAATTGCTGAACTCATCAAACCAAGCACTAAAATCGTATTTCTAGAATCACCAAGTTCTATTACCATGGAAATTCAAGATATTCCTGCGATAGTAAAAGCAATTCGAGCAATTAATTCAGAAATAATTATCATGTTAGATAACACTTGGGCAGCAGGGATTTTATTTAGCGCATTCGATCATGATATTGATATTTCAATTCAAGCAGGTACTAAATACATAGTAGGCCATTCCGATGCAATGATTGGGACAGCTGTCGCCAATGAGCGCTGCTGGGAGCGCCTACGTGAACGTTCATACCTAATGGGACAGATGGTAGATGCAGATACTGCTTACGTGGCTGCTCGTGGTTTAAGAACCATGGCAGTACGTTTAAAACAGCATCAAGAAAATAGTATAAAAATAGCCAAATGGTTAAGTGAACGCCCAGAAGTAGAACGTGTAAACCACCCAGCACTTCCAAGCTGTAAAGGCCATGAATTTTATGTCCGTGACTTCAAAGGTTGTAATGGATTATTCTCTATTGTATTAAAAGAACACCTAAACAGAGAACAATTAGCAGAATATCTAGATAATTTTGAACATTTTAGTATGGCTTATTCTTGGGGAGGTTATGAATCTTTAATATTAGCGACACAACCTGAAGAACTTAATGCGATTCGCCCAGCAGGAAAAGTCGATTTTACCGGTACATTAATACGTTTACATATAGGATTAGAAGATGCCGATGATTTAATTGAAGATCTAGAAAAAGGGTTCGAACGTATCACGTCTTAAATTCTCAATACACGCTCTTTGGCAAACTAAAGAGCGTAATTCCATCTTCTTTCTATACAATAAATCCTCTTTTATGGCAACCAACCCAACTGCTTGACTTATTAACAACATTTTATATTATATTCGCCTATCCATATATTAACTAAATATTCACATATTATAGAAAGGAATAAAAGATGACCCACCCAGTATGGCAACTTCCTATATTAGAAGGTAAATCAGCTTTAGTGTTAACGCCATGCCCCGGTACACAGAAAGTCAGTTTAATAAGTTCATTAACACAATTAAAAGAAATGGGTGTAAAAGCAATTGTAACTGCATTAGACAATGATGAAATGATAGAAGCAGGTGTTGGAGCATTAGGAAAAGAAGCTAAGGCCTTAGGTATGGATTGGTTTCAACTTCCTATCGAAGATAACTGTGCACCAGAAGGTGATTTTTCAGAAAAATGGAAAATAGTCAGTCCACAATTGCATAAAATAATGACTCAAGGGGGTAAAGTCACATTACATTGCATGGGTGGCTCTGGACGAACAGGTATGCTTGCAGCACACCTGCTACTCGAATTAAATTGGAATATAGACACAATAATAAACGAAGTAAGAGCCTTACGACCAAAAGCCTTTAGTAAACAAGCTCAAATTGATTACATTAATAAGATTGCAAAAAAATAGAACCTATACATTTACACTTTTCATTCAAACCAAAATTGAGTTTGAATTATTGACCATTTACTAATGGCTGAATAATCAATTTAGCTATCAATTTAACGACTTTTTGTATTCCCCATGCTCGAGCAGTCATCGTTTTTAGCGCTTAAACGAAAAAATCCCTGCTGACGTCAGTCAACAGGGATTTATCGTTTATTAGGCGCTTGGCGATGCCCTACTCTCACATGGGGAAACCCCACACTACCATCGGCGCAACTGCGTTTCACTTCTGAGTTCGGCATGGAGTCAGGTGGGACCACAGCGCTAGTGTCGCCAAGCATAAAAAGTAATTAGAAAAGCTGTTTGATTCTTGTTCTTTTATTTATCTAATCTTTGCATTCGTAAAATACGCTTCGCAAGCTTATTTCTTAAGTTGTCTTGGTCTAACCAATGTACTTAGACATTGTATGGTTAAGCCTCACGGGTAATTAGTACAAGTTAGCTCAATACGTTACCGTACTTACACACCTTGCCTATCAACGTTGTAGTCTTCAACGGCCCTTTAGGGAGATTAAATCTCCAGTGAGAACTCATCTTGAGGCTCGCTTCCCGCTTAGATGCTTTCAGCGGTTATCGATTCCGAACGTAGCTACTGGGCAATGCCATTGGCATGACAACCCAAACACCAGCGGTTCGTCCACTCCGGTCCTCTCGTACTAGGAGCAGCTCCTCTCAATTCTCAAACGCCCACGGCAGATAGGGACCGAACTGTCTCACGACGTTCTAAACCCAGCTCGCGTACCACTTTAAATGGCGAACAGCCATACCCTTGGGACCGACTTCAGCCCCAGGATGTGATGAGCCGACATCGAGGTGCCAAACACCGCCGTCGATATGAACTCTTGGGCGGTATCAGCCTGTTATCCCCGGAGTACCTTTTATCCGTTGAGCGATGGCCCTTCCATTCAGAACCACCGGATCACTATGACCTACTTTCGTACCTGCTCGACGTGTCTGTCTCGCAGTTAAGCTGGCTTATACCATTGTACTAACCTCACGATGTCCGACCGTGATTAGCCAACCTTCGTACTCCTCCGTTACTCTTTGGGAGGAGACCGCCCCAGTCAAACTACCCACCAAACAGTGTCCCAAACCCCGATTCAGGGGCCATGGTTAGAACTCAAAACATACAAGGGTGGTATTTCAAGGTTGGCTCCACGTCATCTGGCGACAACGTTTCAAAGCCTCCCACCTATCCTACACATGTAGGCTCTAAGTTCACTGCTAAGCTGTAGTAAAGGTTCACGGGGTCTTTCCGTCTAGCCGCGGGTACACTGCATCTTCACAGCGATTTCAACTTCACTGAGTCTCGGGTGGAGACAGCATGGCCATCATTACGCCATTCGTGCAGGTCGGAACTTACCCGACAAGGAATTTCGCTACCTTAGGACCGTTATAGTTACGGCCGCCGTTTACCGGGGCTTCGATCAAGAGCTTCGACCTAAGTCTAACCCCATCAATTAACCTTCCGGCACCGGGCAGGCGTCACACCGTATACGTCATCTTGCGATTTTGCACAGTGCTGTGTTTTTAATAAACAGTTGCAGCCATCTGGTATCTTCGGCCGACAGGGGCTTAGAGAGTAAATCTCATCACCTCCATCGGCGTACCTTCTCCCGAAGTTACGGTACCATTTTGCCTAGTTCCTTCACCCGAGTTCTCTCAAGCGCCTTGGTATTCTCTACCTGACCACCTGTGTCGGTTTGGGGTACGATCCTTATATTCCTGAAGCTTAGAGACTTTTCCTGGAAGTATGGCATCAATGACTTCATCACCGTAGTGACTCGACATCGTGTCTCAGCATATAGTGTTCCGGATTTACCTAAAACACCTGCCTACGCACTTGAACCTGGACAACCATCGCCAGGCCCACCTAGCCTTCTCCGTCCTCCCATCGCAAAATATAAGGGTACGGGAATATTAACCCGTTTCCCATCGACTACGCCTTTCGGCCTCGCCTTAGGGGTCGACTCACCCTGCCCCGATTAACGTTGGACAGGAACCCTTGGTCTTCCGGCGGGGAGGTTTTTCACCCCCCTTATCGTTACTCATGTCAACATTCGCACTTCTGATACCTCCAGGATGGTTTACACCTTTCCCTTCGACGGCTTACAGAACGCTCCTCTACCACGCATATAAATATGCGTCCGCAGCTTCGGTGATATGTTTAGCCCCGTTAAATCTTCCGCGCAGACCGACTCGACCAGTGAGCTATTACGCTTTCTTTAAAGGATGGCTGCTTCTAAGCCAACCTCCTGGCTGTCTGAGCCTTTCCACATCGTTTCCCACTTAACATATACTTTGGGACCTTAGCTGGCGGTCTGGGTTGTTTCCCTTTCCACGACGGACGTTAGCACCCGCCGTGTGTCTCCCGTGATTGCACTTGTTGGTATTCGGAGTTTGCATGGGGTTGGTAAGTCGGGATGACCCCCTAGCCCAAACAGTGCTCTACCCCCAACAGTGATACACGAGGCGCTACCTAAATAGCTTTCGAGGAGAACCAGCTATCTCTTGGTTTGATTGGCCTTTCACCCCCAGCCACAAGTCATCCCCTAATTTTTCAACATTAGTGGGTTCGGTCCTCCAGTTGATGTTACTCAACCTTCAACCTGCTCATGGCTAGATCACCAAGTTTCGGGTCTAATCCCAGCAACTAATCGCCCAGTTAAGACTCGGTTTCCCTACGGCTACCCTAGATGGTTAACCTTGCTACTGAAATTAAGTCGTTGACCCATTATACAAAAGGTACGCAGTCACGGAATAAATCCGCTCCTACTGCTTGTACGTACACGGTTTCAGGTTCTATTTCACTCCCCTCACAGGGGTTCTTTTCGCCTTTCCCTCACGGTACTGGTTCACTATCGGTCAATTAGGAGTATTTAGCCTTGGAGGATGGTCCCCCCATATTCAGTCAGAATTTCTCGTGCTCCGACCTACTCGATTTCACTTAGAAGAAGTTTTGGTGTACAGGACTATCACCTTGTACCGTTGCACTTTCCAGAGCATTCCACTAACTTTTACTAAGCTTAAGGGCTGACCCAATTTCGCTCGCCGCTACTTTCGGGATCTCGGTTGATTTCTTTTCCTAAGGGTACTTAGATGTTTCAGTTCCCCTCGTTCGCTTCGCTTAGCTATGTATTCACTAAGCGATGACACCGAAGTGCCGGGTTGCCCCATTCGGAGATTCCAGGATATAACGTTTGTTATCAACTCCCCTGGACTTATCGCAGATTACCACGTCCTTCATCGCCTCTAATTGCCTAGGCATCCACCGTGCACGCTTATTCACTTAACCATACAATATCTAAAGACATTGCATGTTGTTTCCAAGACGCTTGCGATTTCTCATATTTTACATATGAAAAACGCATTTGCGCTTTTCGTGCACCTAGAGTTAATTAAATTAACTCGTAGATACGTACGTTACTCAAAGTATCAATTTGAATAACATTTATTTTTGCTTGATTACAATTACTAAAACCTAAGTTTTAATAATTGAGAACAATTTCGTTTATACTTATCTACACATCACAATAAATTGTAATGTAGTTGATAAATAAGAACTTTATCAGCTTTCCTAATTGTTAAAGAGCAGACTTTTTCGTTAAAAAAAGCCTTAGATAAATGTGTTATTTATCTAAGGCTTCTATCCAAGTTGGGCACCGTTTCATTTCATTTAAAATGAAGTGGTGGAGCTATGCGGGATCGAACCGCAGACCTCCTGCGTGCAAGGCAGGCGCTCTCCCAGCTGAGCTATAGCCCCAACATGGTCTAGATAGATTATCTATTACCAATCCAAAAGATTGGTGGGTCTGAGTAGATTTGAACTACCGACCTCACCCTTATCAGGGGTGCGCTCTAACCAACTGAGCTACAGACCCAATTTAGGTCTATCTAAGTCTCTTTTACTTTCAATCAAACAATCTGTGTGGGCACTAATAGCCGTTTCGTTACGTAAGGAGGTGATCCAGCCCCAGGTTCCCCTAGGGCTACCTTGTTACGACTTCACCCCAGTCATGAACCACACCGTGGTCATCGCCATCCCCGAAAGGTTAAGCTAATGACTTCTGGTGCAGCCCACTCCCATGGTGTGACGGGCGGTGTGTACAAGGCCCGGGAACGTATTCACCGTGGCATTCTGATCCACGATTACTAGCGATTCCAACTTCACGGAGTCGAGTTGCAGACTCCGATCCGGACTACGACAAACTTTATGAGATTCGCATACCCTCGCAGGTTAGCAACCCTTTGTATTTGCCATTGTAGCACGTGTGTAGCCCATCCCGTAAGGGCCATGATGACTTGACGTCGTCCCCACCTTCCTCCGGTTTATCACCGGCAGTCTCCCTAGAGTTCCCACCATTACGTGCTGGCAACTAAGGATAAGGGTTGCGCTCGTTGCGGGACTTAACCCAACATTTCACAACACGAGCTGACGACAGCCATGCAGCACCTGTCTCAGAGTTCCCGAAGGCACTCTACTATCTCTAACAGATTCTCTGGATGTCAAGGGATGGTAAGGTTCTTCGCGTTGCATCGAATTAAACCACATGCTCCACCGCTTGTGCGGGCCCCCGTCAATTCATTTGAGTTTTAACCTTGCGGCCGTACTCCCCAGGCGGTCTATTTAATGCGTTAGCTTTGAAACCCACGGCATATAGCCACAAACTTCTAATAGACATCGTTTACTGCGTGGACTACCGGGGTATCTAATCCCGTTTGCTCCCCACGCCTTCGCGTCTCAGTGTCAGTTACTGTCCAGGTGGCCGCCTTCGCCACTGGTATTCCTTCAGATCTCTACGCATTTCACCGCTACACCTGAAATTCTACCACCCTCTACAAAACTCTAGTTAACCAGTTTCAAATGCAGTTCCAGGGTTGAGCCCTGGGCTTTCACATCTGACTTAATTAACCACCTACACGCGCTTTACGCCCAGTAATTCCGATTAACGCTCGCACCCTCCGTATTACCGCGGCTGCTGGCACGGAGTTAGCCGGTGCTTCTTCTGCGAGTAACGTCACAGATAGCAGTTATTAACTACTACCCTTTCCTCCTCGCTGAAAGTGCTTTACAACCCGAAAGCCTTCTTCACACACGCGGCATGGCTGCATCAGGGTTTCCCCCATTGTGCAATATTCCCCACTGCTGCCTCCCGTAGGAGTCTGGACCGTGTCTCAGTTCCAGTGTGGCTGGTCATCCTCTAAGACCAGCTAGGGATCGTCGCCTTGGTAAGCCATTACCTTACCAACTAGCTAATCCCACTTGGGCTAATCAATAGGCGTAAGGCCCGAAGGTCCCCTACTTTGCTCCGAAGAGATTATGCGGTATTAGCAGTCGTTTCCAACTGTTGTCCCCCACCTATTGGCATATACCCAAGCATTACTCACCCGTCCGCCACTCGTCATCAACTAGCAAGCTAGTTATGTTACCGTTCGACTTGCATGTGTTAAGCCTGCCGCCAGCGTTCAATCTGAGCCATGATCAAACTCTTCAATTTAAAGTTTAATTTGCAACCAAAGTTGCGACTCAATATTACTGACTAAAACTAAAGAACTTACGTTCTTTTGTTATTCTGAATTAATGAATTAATTCGTGTGTCACTGATATTGATTTTTGTCCCAAAGGACTATTTTGAAATCGACTATCAATGCGCACACAGATTGTTTGATTAAATTGTTAAAGAGCGAGCCTTTCGGCTAGGCGGCGTATATTACGCGCCTTTCGAACAATGTCAACGACTTATTTAAACTTAATTTCAAATCAAAATTTGAAGCGCTTATGCGTTTGTTATGCTCTGGGTAACCGGTTTGACTTGCGTCGTTTCCGTTTCCGTGGATGCGCATTATAGAGAACTGAATAGTGTTGGCAAGTATTTATTAACGATATTTTGAATAAAAATGTTAAGTGCTTATTTAACAAACAATGTTAACTTGAATCGCTTATCTAATGAGCTTTTAGTGTTTTTTTTAACCTTGTAATAATCTAGATTCGTTACGCTTTCATATATTAAGTATTCCATTTCTTATAAATAATAATTGATTTTGTATATTTAGTTAAAATGGCTATATATAGTATAACTATTTTTTATGGAGAAGATTAATGAGCAATATACAAATATTAGTTGGTAGTACTTTAGGCGGCACCGAATATGTTGCAGAAGCAATACAACCACTTATTGAAGAAGCGGGCTTCGATAGTGAAATTCAATTTGAACCAGATTTAAATTCACTATCCTTACAAAGTGAACAAGTATGGTTAATTTGTTTATCTACTCATGGTGCAGGTGATTACCCAGACAACTTCAAGCCATTTGTAGAACAATTACAACAAGTCAATGCGGCTATTAGTGATGTTAAATACGGCATTATAGGTATCGGTGATTCTAGCTATGACACTTTTTGTGAAGCTGCTAAAAATATTGATTATTTATTAGAAGAAATGGCGGCTGTTCGTGTTGGTGATCGTTTAGAAGTTGATGTTATGGATTACCCAACACCTGAAGATCGTGTTTTAGATTGGATCCCATCTTGGATTGAAGATCTAACTCAAATTGTCGAAAATTAATTTAAAAGTTATGCACAGGTCGTTGTGCATAGTTCATTTATAACTATTGAACTAATTTTGTTTAACCTTTGCATAAACATGTGCATAGTTTCACCTGTGTATAAATAGCAATAATATCCAATAGATACGCGCATTAAGATCCATTGTTGCACACATTTAAAGATCTAATATAAGATCCTGATCTTTAAGTTTAAAAGATGTTTTTACACAGAAAGTGAATTACTTAATAAGTATAGTAATAAAAGATCTTTAAAGATCTATATATAATACTAATATTATTGTTTTGATCTTATCTCATCTTCACACTTTCCTTTGACAGGGAAAAGAGTAAAATCAACACTTCTTTTTTTAATTGCTAGTTTTGGAATATTGATGAATTACCACGAACATTTTGATGTTATTGTTATTGGCGGAGGCCATGCCGGTACAGAAGCCGCAGCTGCATCAGCCCGCATGGGAATGAATACATTATTATTAACCCATAATATTGAAACATTAGGTCAAATGTCTTGTAATCCTGCTATTGGTGGAATTGGTAAAGGTCATATTGTTAAAGAAATTGATGCATTAGGCGGGATCATGGCAAGTGCTACTGATAAAGCTGGCATACAATTTAGAACGCTTAATTCCAGTAAAGGTCCCGCTGTTCGTGCAACCAGGGCTCAAGCTGACCGTATTTTATATAAAGGTTCAGTGAGATATGCACTAGAAAACCAAGAAAATTTACAAATATTCCAACAACCAGTAGAAGATCTTATTGTTCAAAATGATCGCGTTACTGGTGCAATAACAAAAATGGGTGTTAGATTTTATGGTAAATCCGTTGTTTTAACTGCGGGTACTTTTTTAAATGGTTTAATTCATATTGGTTTAGAAAACTACCAAGGTGGTCGTGCTGGAGATCCCGCTTCTGTTGGTTTAGCACAACGCTTGAAAGAACTCCCCTTACGTGTAGGACGATTAAAAACGGGAACACCAGCTCGAATAGATGCACGTAGTATTGATTTTTCGGTATTAGAAACGCAGCATGGTGATAATCCAACGCCTGTATTTTCATTTTTAGGTAATCAAAAAGATCATCCGAAACAGATCCCTTGTTTTATTACCCATACTAATGAAAAAACACATGATATTATTCGAAGTGGTTTAGATAGAAGCCCTATGTACACAGGTGTTATTGATGGTGTCGGTCCTCGTTATTGCCCTTCTATTGAAGATAAAATTATGCGTTTTGCAGATAAAAATTCGCATCAAATTTTTGTTGAACCTGAAGGTTTAACAACACACGAAGTTTATCCAAATGGCATTTCAACCAGCTTACCATTTGACATTCAATTTGCTTTCATTCGTTCTATGAAAGGTTTTGAAAATGCATTTATCACCCGTCCTGGTTATGCCATTGAGTATGATTATTTTGATCCTCGCGATTTAAAATCTACATTAGAATCAAAATATATCGATGGACTTTTCTTTGCTGGCCAAATTAATGGTACGACGGGGTATGAAGAAGCTGCTGCGCAAGGTTTATTAGCAGGGACAAATGCAGCCTTAAAAGTACAAGAAAAAGAAGGTTGGTGTCCTCGAAGAGATCAAGCTTATATTGGTGTTCTAGTGGATGATCTCGCCACTTTAGGAACAAAAGAACCCTATCGTATGTTTACAAGCCGTGCTGAATATCGTTTATTATTGCGAGAAGACAATGCCGATGCTCGTTTGACAGAAAAAGGTCGAGAACTTGGTTTAGTTGATGATATTCGTTGGAAAGCTTTCAGTGAAAAACAAGAAATCATTGAAAAAGAACTGCAACGATTAAAAGATCAATGGGTTAACCCTAATTCAATTAATGCCGCTCAAATTAATGAATTACTTAAAAACCCAATGCAACGTGAAAGCTCTTTAGAAGCGATGATCCGTCGTCCGGAAGTCGATTATTTAAGTTTAATGTCTGTTGATGGATTAGGCCCTGCTGTTGAAAATGTACAAGCAGCAGAACAAGTTGAGATTAAAATTAAATATCAAGGTTATATTGACCGTCAACTTGATGAGATTGCTAAATTAAAACGTCATGAAAATACGTTATTATCTGCCGATATTGATTACGCTGATGTTAAAGGATTATCAAATGAAGTTGTGCTTAAATTAAATTCAGTAAAACCTGAAAACATAGGGCAAGCTTCTCGTATATCGGGTGTAACACCTGCAGCAATTTCAATCTTATTGATTTATTTGAAGAAAAATAACGTAAAGCGCAAGGCTGTTTAAGATGAGTTTGTTGAATGAATTGCAAATAATGCTGCTTAAAACTGACCTTGATGTTACTAAAAATCAACAAAATCAGTTAGTTGAATTAGTTGAATTATTGAACAAGTGGAATAAAGCTTATAATCTTACCTCTGTGAGAGATCCACATGATATGCTTGTTAAACATATCATGGACAGTATAGTGGTATCACCCCATCTTCAGGGGCAACGCTTAATTGATGTAGGTACTGGACCTGGTTTACCAGGTTTACCTTTAGCTATTTTAAATCCTGATAAACAATTTGTCTTATTAGATAGTCTTGGAAAACGTCTGCGTTTTATTCGTCAAGCAGTCTTAGCATTAGGTTTAAAAAATGTGGAGTTTGTGCAAAGTCGCGTAGAAGAATATAACCCTGAACAGAAATTTGATGTTGTATTGAGTCGTGCTTTTGCTTCACTTCAAGATATGCTTTTTTGGTGTAAGCATTTACCCAATGAACATGGCCATTTCTTAGCGTTAAAAGGTCAATTCCCAGCACTAGAAGTCGCTGAATTAGACAAAGAATTTGAATTTATAGACTCAATTCCTTTACAGGTTCCAAATCTAGAAGCTGAACGTTGTTTAGTCAAAGTAAAACGTATTTAATAGCTAGTATTAATCATTTAATTTAAAAAGTAGGGTTTCTGTGGGTAAAATAATTGCAATCGCTAACCAAAAAGGTGGAGTAGGTAAAACAACGACGTGTGTTAACCTTGCTGCTTCAATGGCTGCGACTAAACGAAAAGTGTTAGTAATTGATTTAGATCCTCAAGGCAATGCTACGATGGGAAGTGGTGTCGACAAATATGAAGTTGCTCACACAGCCTATGATCTTTTAATCGATGAATTGCCTCTTAATGATGTAATTGAAACTGAAACAACCGGTAATTACGATCTCGTTGCTGCGAATAGTGATGTAACTGCTGCTGAAGTTAGATTAATGGATCTGTTTTCACGTGAAACACGTCTTCGTAGTGCATTAAAAGATTACAAAGACAATTATGATTATGTGTTTATTGACTGCCCTCCTTCCCTTAATATGTTAACTATCAATGCAATGACTGCTGCCGATTCAGTATTAGTCCCTATGCAATGTGAATATTATGCATTAGAAGGGTTAACTGCATTGGTTGATACTATTAGTAAATTAGCGGCTGTTATTAATGCTGATCTTAAGATCGAAGGCATTCTTCGTACTATGTACGATCCACGTAATCGTTTATCCTCTGATGTTTCTGATCAATTAAAGAAACACTTTGGCGATAAAGTTTACCGGACTATTATTCCACGCAATATCCGCCTTGCTGAGGCCCCTAGTTTTAGTACTCCTGTGATGTATTATGATAAGTCATCAAATGGCTCTAAGGCTTATTTAGCACTAGCTGGTGAGATATTACGACGTGAAGAACAGTCGGCATCAATTGAAAAAGAAACTGCCTAAATAAGGATCCCCATGCAAGGAAAAAAACGAGGCTTAGGCAAAGGGCTTGATTCATTATTGAGCAGCAGCACTGTCAGCCGTAACAAACAGGTTTCACATGATCGTAATGCAGAAGAAACTCAAGCATTGGTCAATGATAGTAAAGGTGCGTTAGCTGATCTAAAAGTTAATCAACTCCAACCTGGTAAATATCAACCTCGTCGAGATATGTCTAATGATGCATTGGAAGAATTAGCCAATTCAATTAAGGCTCAAGGTATACTCCAACCTATCGTAGTTAGAGAAACCGGTCATCAAAAGTATGAAATTATTGCAGGTGAACGGCGTTGGCGTGCGGCTAAATTAGTGGGACTAGAAAATGTACCCTGCTTAATTAAAAATGTTGAAGATAATGCGGCAATTGCAATTGCGTTAATTGAAAATATTCAACGTGAAAATTTAAATGCAATGGAAGAAGCGATTGCATTTAAACGTCTACTAGATGAATTTGAATTAACTCATAATGAAGTAGCCAAAGCCGTTGGTAAATCTCGCACAACTATCAGTAACTTATTACGATTAAATAATCTTAATGATGCCGTTAAATTATTTATCGAACAAGGTGATATTGAGATGGGACATGCGCGTGCATTGCTTCCCTTAGTGAATGAAAAGCAATTAATTATTGCAAAAATTGTTATTGAAAAACAATTAAGCGTTCGTGATACTGAAAAATTAGTTAAGAATGAATTAGCTGATAAGCCTGTTATTCAAGCAAAAGTCGTTGATCAAAAATTAATAGGTATTGAAGAAAAATTGGCTGAACGATTAGGGACTAAGGTTTCGTTATCACAAACTAAAAATGGTAAAGGTAAATTAGTTATTAACTTTGATAAAAGTGATAAATTAGAAGAAATTTTAGCGCTTTTAGAATCTTAAAAACTAATCTTTAAATAACTGCTTTAAACGACCCAGTCTAGATGGTGTATATTGCCAATAATGGTCAAAGGTTGCTAATAATTCTGGGTTACCATATTTTGATAAATTTAAGGCGTGAAAACGGTTTTTACGCTTTTTTAATTCTGACATTTTTTCTATCATTGCTTCAGATTGAGCTGGGGCGATGAAATCAGATATAATAACTAAATCCGCATTAATATATTTTTCTGAATTCATTAAGTCTACCGATTGTTCTAGTACAGGGGCTAAATCTGTACCGCCATTAAATGTATAGGAAAGAAAGCTTAATATTTCGGATAACCCTTTTTCCTTGGTTAGTTCATAGGTAATGGTTTGTGTTGAAAAGATGATTATGTAGCAGTCTCTATTTTCTATTAGGGCTATTTGCATTAACGCATAAGCAAAAGCCTTTGCATATTGTTCGGGTTGTCCCATCATCGAACCTGAAGCATCAACTGCGACAATAAAAGGTCCTTTATCTAAGGTTGCTTTTTTCGCCTGTTTTTCATAGGTGATTATCTTTTCATTTCGTTGCTCAGTACTTTGTAACTGATAAGTTGCTAAACGCTTATCTGCAAGATGTTTATAGAAAATAGTCTCTAGATCTGGGTTAGTTAAATACATGGTTTCTGTGGCTAATAACCGTTCTATATCATCGCTATCATGAATACCTACAATATCACCCGCCACATAAGTACTCTTTGTTTCTACCTTTCTCGTTTTCTCTATTTTGACATTATTAGCACCTGGACTATCGACTTCATTTGCCATTCGGCCAAGTTTTTTAGCCATCTTGTGTAGGTCATTATTTTGTTGAAGAAATCGAGTTATTTTACTTAGTTGGCTAACATCTCTTTTGCTTAATTTAGCTTTTGCCATATCCCATAATCGAAGATTTTTTTGTTCGTTTGCATTGCCTTCTATTTCATTTAACTGACTAATCGTTTCCGACCGTTGATATAACTCCTTTAGTAATTTTTCTTTTTCTATTTTTTCAACACGTTCCTCCTTCACATGATCAAATAGTGATTGATACCACTGATCGCAAAAGTGATGCTGGAATAACGGGTTATGTTTAATTTTTTGCTGCTCAAATAAATCCATAGCAGTAGTATAAAATGGAGAGTGAATACCTATCTTTTTTATAATGTCTTCGATATTGTCTGAAAAGAAAGCTTTACTGTAATCTTTTACTTCTTCGTAGTAATCCATTTCTTCTTGAATATTAGATTCAATAGGCGTTGCTTTTAATTGTTTTTTTATCTTTGATTTCCAGTTGTTTAGCGAATGTTTGATACCATTTTTTTCACCAACAGCCACCATAGATTCGTGGAAAGCTAGCGCTTGGTTCGCGATGTTTTCTACAATACCTGATTCTATTGCTGATATAGCAACTTCTATTTCACTAATCAAAATTCATCTGCCTATTTATTCAAAGTACTTAACAATATTGAATATTCGTTGTGCACTCATTTCTATTTGCGTTTGTAACTCTTCTACTTTAGTTAAGCTTTCTAGAAAACTTTTATCGATATTAATAGATAGTTTGTCATCTAAAAAATTATGAGGTAACGCGGAATGAAATTGGATACGGGATTGTGTGAGGGACTGACTTGCAGCGGTTAAGTTTTGTTTTGCTAATTCGACATCTTGTTGCCAGTTTGGTTGATCTGCAAGCAATTCATTATTACGAAGTACCATGCTAATTTGAATATTACGATTTGTAATGTCTTTAATGACGAGCTGTTGGTTGGCATCGACTTCAAACTCTAATGGGCATATTTTTAGATGACGATTAATATAGCCATATATTTCACATTTTCCCTTGCGGATTTTTTTAGCAAAATCATCACCATCAACGTATACCCACTCACTATCGCCTGATTGTGTATCAGACACGGATGGATTCATTTCTAGTAAGACAAATTTAATCATTCTAGGATTGTTATTGATTGTATACCGTTTGGCATTATCAATATTAATAATAAAAGCTTCTTTTCTTCTGACAACATCAAGTGAGATATTTGTACTTAATACCGCCAACATGGTTGAATGAGCTTTGTTTAATTCTATTTCAGATTGAATTAGATTGTTTTCGGCATCTTTTTGATCGAATGCAATCGTACTTGCAAAACATTCAATGATTGAATTAATTGCTTGAAGTGAAGCATGATCATTCCATAAACAATCTTTTAAAATAAGTAAATCGAGCGGATTTATTTCATCGCGGCCATTAAAATAAGCACAAGCTTTAAGTAAACGAATTGATTTTTTCCAACGTCTATCAGAGACATACATATCTGTTTTATTACTGTGCTTATCTGATTTTTCTGCGAGTTCAATCTGTAATTTTAATAGATAAATTTTATCAAATAATTTATCGCTTAATTTTACATTATTGATTTCTTCTTGCCATAATTGGAATTCATCGTTTTTAATTGCTAACTCAGGTGGAATTGAAGCTGTTTTAGCTTCACCGATTAACATTGCTTTAAAGTTTTTCTTTTCTTGGATTCTGTCTATATAGATTCTAACAAGCATTCGATCATAAAGCGCTTCTAATCCGCTATCAGCTTCTGGTAGTTCATTGGAAGCGGTAATTAATAGGCGCATAGGAATATGTGTTATTTCCTGCCCATTTTTAAAAGTACGTTCATTTACAACGGTTAATAGCGTATTTAATATTGCAGGCCCTGCTTTCCATATCTCATCTAGAAAAACAACATCGGCTGTTGGTAAGTAACCTTCCGTTAAACGAACATAACTACCATTATCTTTTAAATCTTGTATTGATAATGGGCCAAATACTTCCTCTGGTGTTGAAAATCGAGTCATTAGATAATCAAAAAAAGAAGATTGATCAAAGGCTTGAATTAAACGTTTAGCTATATAACTTTTTGCTATACCTGGAGGGCCGAGAAGGAATACACTTTCACCTGAAAGTGCTGCTAATAGGCACAATCTAATTGTTGACTCGCGTTCATAGATCCCATTTGAAAGTGCTTTAATTAAAGCCAGAATACGATCTTTTATTAATTTTCGGTCTTTATTGAGTACTTCCATTGAATGAGTTCCGATTTAGAATACGAATATAATATGCGATTATTTTTTAAACAGTACAAATTGGTCAAAAAGTAATCAGTAAGATTCTGATTTTATCGATAAATTGAAATTTAAATTTTTGTTAAATTTATATATATGTAATGTTAAAAATTAAATAAACATGTGTCTGGTCACACTTAATTTACTTTATAAATGAAGTTACAAGCAATATTGATCAATTAAATATACATTTAATTAAATTTTATTAAAGTTTTACCTTCTCTTTTAAAAAAGTTTAATTTTAAACTTAATATGCTATTTGTTATTAATGCAAAAGAGAGGTATTGTTCTTCAATCTATTAGTAGTTTGTAATTGTATTACAAATCTTTTAGATTATCTTGCGTAATATCAAGGAATATATTGTGGCAGTTGATGTACGATGGTTGAAAAATACATTGGTTATTTTTTTTAGTCAGATCGTAATAATTGGCTTTTTTTCATTTTTCTTTTATTTCACAAAAGATAAAATAACTGGCATTTCAGTTATTACTGGGGGACTGACATATTGCGTGCCTACATTATTTGCAGGCATTTTTATGAGTAGAGCGAGTGATAAATCTGCACCCTTAGCATTGTCTAAAGCATATTTAGGCGAACTCTATAAAATAATTATTACAATTAGTTTATTCATATACATATTTAAAAATATCCCAATAGAAATTAGTATGTTTTTAATTGCATATGGAGCTATGTTTGTAATGCAAAGTGTTATGTCGTTTATTGTAAACAAGAGTAACTAGACAGGATTTATATGACTGGTTCAAATGAAGTTTTAACTTCTCAGGAATACATTGCTCACCATCTAACGTTTCTAAGCTCTGGAGAAGGTTTTTGGTCTATAAATATAGATTCAATCGCTATCTCTGTGACGCTGGGTGTTCTGATGCTTTGGTTGCTTCGTCGTGCTTTTACAAAAGCTACGACAGGTGTACCTGGAAAGTTTTTGTGCTTTGTTGAGATGGTACTTGAATTTGTCGATGGGACTGTTAAAGATATTTTCCATGGTAAAAATGCATTAATTGCACCATTAGCATTAACCATCTTCGGATGGGTATTTCTAATGAATTTAATGGATTTGATTCCGGTTGATTTTTTACCGGAAGCAGCAAAAGCTATGGGAATTAGTCACTTTAGGGTTGTGCCTTCTGCTGATGTAAATATTACATTATCAATGGCATTGGGTGTGTTTTTCTTAATACTATTTTATAGCATTAAGATTAAAGGCATCTCTGGGTTTGCTAAAGAACTAACACTACAACCATTTAATCATTGGGCTTTTATACCACTCAATTTAATTTTGGAAGGTGTTACGTTAGTTTCAAAACCAGTCTCTTTAGGTCTTCGACTCTTTGGAAACATGTATGCAGGTGAATTGATATTTATTCTGATTGCAGGGTTATTACCTTGGTGGTCACAATGGGTTCTATCGGTTCCTTGGGCTATTTTCCATATTTTGATTATCACATTACAAGCGTTTATATTTATGGTGTTGACTATTGTTTATTTGTCACAGGCATCAGAAGATCATTAATCTTTTTTTAACCCTTCATTTGCTATTAATTTTAAAGTAGCAAAGATATTTATTATTATTTTTAGGAGTAACCAGTATGGAATTATTATACATTGCAGCGGCAGTTATGATGGGCTTAGCAGCTGTAGGTGCTGCAATTGGTATCGGTATGTTAGGTGGTAAATTTTTGGAAGGCGCTGCGCGTCAACCTGAATTAATTCCTCTAATTCGTACTCAATTCTTCATCGTTATGGGTTTAGTTGATGCGATCCCTATGATTGCAGTTGGTTTGGGTCTTTACCTTATGTTTGCGGTTGCCGGATAATAAATAGTCATTTCCAGTATTTTTCTAACTTGCAAACACGGGAGATAATGCGGTGAATATAAACGCAACCCTATTAGGCCAAGCAATTGCTTTTGCAATCTTTGTTTGGTTTTGCATGAAGTATGTGTGGCCACCTCTTATGAACGCTATTGAAGCGCGTCAAAAAACAATAGCAGATGGTTTAACACAGGCTGAACGTGCAGGAAAAAATCTTGAATTAGCACAGGCTAAAGCTTCTGATAAATTAAAAGAAGCTAAAGCACAGGCAGCTGAAATAATTGAGCAGGCGAATAAACGCCGTGCACAAATTGTTGAAGAAGCAAAAATGGAAGGTGAATCTGAACGACGTAAAATTGTCGATCAAGGTGCAGCTGAAGTAAATGCTGAACGCAATCGTGCACGTGAAGAGTTACGTCATCAAGTATCAACACTTGCTATTGCCGGTGCCGAAAAAATTATTAAGCGTTCTATCGATAAAGAAGCGAACAGCGACATTATTGATAAATTGGTTGCTGAACTATAAGGAGCGAGCTTATGTCTGAATTGACTACCGTAGCGCGCCCTTATGCAAGAGCTGCTTTTGAATTTGCTGTAGAGCATAATAACATTGAAGCATGGTCTGATATGTTAGGGTTTACTGCAAGCGTTGCTAATAATGCAACGATGGCAGAGCTTCTAAAAGGCAAAAAAGCTGCACAAGAGCTAGCCAGTTTATTTATTGATGTATGTGGAGACCAACTTGATGAAAGTGGTCAAAACTTCATTAAAATAATGGCTGAAAATGGACGTTTGAGTGCGTTACCACGAGTAACTGAACTCTTTGGTGATTTAGAAGATGAGTATAAAAAAGAAGTCGACGTTAATGTTGTTTCTGCTTATGCACTTTCTAAAGCACAGGAAAAAGAGTTAAGTAAATCGTTAACAAAACGCCTCGCACGAAAAGTAAATCTAAATTGTAGTGTAGATAAAACCCTAATAACTGGCATGGTTATTACTGCGGGTGATTTAGTAATTGATAGCACAGCTAAAGGTCAATTACATCGTTTATCTAATGCTTTACAATCTTAATGGGAAATTGGCATGCAACTGAATTCCACTGAAATTAGCGATCTTATTAAGCAACGAATTGAAAAATTTGAAGCAGTAAGTGAAGCGCGTAACGAAGGTACAATCGTTTCCGTAAGCGATGGTATTATTCGTATAAACGGCCTTGCTGACTGTATGCAAGGTGAGATGATTGAGTTACCAAATGGTAGCTTTGCAATGGCACTTAACCTTGAACGAGATTCTGTTGGTGCTGTTGTTATGGGACCGTACCGAGATCTTCTTGAAGGTCAAAAAGTTAAATCAACGGGTCGTATTTTAGAAGTACCAGTTGGTAAAGGTCTATTAGGTCGCGTAGTAAATGTTCTAGGTGAACCTATTGATGGTAAAGGACCTGTTGAAAATGACGGTTACTCTCCTATCGAAGTAATTGCACCAGGTGTTATCGATCGTAAATCAGTTGATCAACCTGTACAAACGGGTTGGAAAGCGATTGACTCAATGATTCCAATTGGTCGTGGTCAACGTGAACTTATCATTGGTGACCGACAAGTAGGTAAAACTGCTATTGCAATCGATGCAATTATTAATCAAAAATCAACAGGCCTATATTCTGTTTATGTTGCAATTGGTCAAAAAGCATCAACGATTGCAAACGTAGTACGTAAACTTGAAGAACATGGCGCATTAGAAAACACCATCGTTGTTGTTGCATCTGCTTCTGAAGCTGCTGCATTGCAATACCTTGCACCTTATGCAGGTTGTTCGATGGGTGAATACTTCCGTGATCGCGGTGAAGATGCACTGATTGTTTATGATGATTTATCTAAACAAGCGGTAGCATATCGTCAAATTTCATTATTGCTTAAACGTCCACCAGGTCGTGAAGCATATCCTGGTGATGTATTCTATCTTCATTCACGTCTTCTTGAACGTGCATCTCGTGTAAGTGCCCACTATGTAGAGAAATTTACTAAAGGTGCTGTGACAGGTCAAACTGGTTCTTTAACTGCGTTACCTATCATTGAAACACAAGCAGGTGATGTATCTGCATTCGTACCTACTAACGTAATTTCTATTACTGATGGTCAGATTTTCTTAACAACTGAACTATTCAATAATGGTGTTCGTCCAGCGGTTGATCCAGGTATATCTGTATCGCGTGTTGGTGGTAGTGCACAATGTAAAGTAATTAAAAAACTATCAGGCGGTATTCGTACTGCATTGGCTCAATACCGTGAGTTAGCAGCATTTGCACAGTTTGCTTCTGATCTTGATGAAGCGACTCGTAAGCAACTAGATCATGGTAAAAAAGTAACTGAATTAATGAAGCAAAGACAATATGCTCCTATGTCAGTTGTTGAGCAGGCGTTATCACTATTTGCAGCCGAGAAAGGTTATCTTAATGATGTCGATGTAGAAAAAGTTTTAGACTTTGAAGCATCTTTAATTTCTTATGCTAAAAATGAGCATGCAGAGTTTTTTGCTCAAATTAATGAATCTGGTGATTACAGCGATGAAATTGAGGGGCAATTCAAGAGTATCTTGGATTCTTTCAAAGCGACGCAAACCTGGTAATTAATTAGCGACTTCGGTCGTTAATTAAGCATTAATTAGGAGTAAGAGATGGCCGGCGATAAAGAAATTAGAAATAAGATCGCGAGTGTAAAAAATACTCAAAAAATCACGGGCGCTATGGAAATGGTTGCTGCGTCTAAGATGCGTCGTGCGCAAGAGCGTATGGCAAGTAATCTTGGCTATGCAGACACTATGCGTAACGTGATTGGTCATATTGCACTTGGTAACTTGGAATATCACCACTCTTATACACTAGAAAGAGAAGTGAAGCGTGTTGGTTATATCATCATTTCAAGTGATCGTGGTTTATGTGGTGGTTTAAACGTTAATTTGTTTAAACCGGTTATTGAAGAAATGCACCAGCATTCTAAAGCGGGTGTCGAAGTTGATTTAGCCTTAATTGGTTCTAAAGCACTTGGTTTCTTCAATGGATTAGGCGCTAGCATTGTTGCACAAGCTTCTGGCTTAGGTGACCAACCTACCGTTAACGATTTAATCGGTTCGGTTAAAATTATGTTAGATGCTTACGATCAAGGAAAAATTGATCGCCTGTATATAGTGAATAATAAATTCGTTAATACGATGGTCCAAGAACCCAAAATCAGTCAATTATTACCTTTACCAAAATCTGAAGGTGATAGTGAAATGTCAAAGAGACATTGGGATTACATTTACGAAGGTGAACCAAAAGCAATTTTGGATGCACTGTTAGTACGTTATGTAGAATCTCAAGTGTATCAAGGTGTTGTTGAGAATTTAGCCTGTGAACAGGTTTCTCGAATGGTTGCGATGAAAGCGGCAACTGATAACGCTAGTGACTTGATCGATGATTTACAACTTGTTGCCAATAAAGCGCGTCAAGCTGCAATTACTCAGGAACTTTCTGAGATTTGTGGTGGTGCTGCTGCGGTATAAGCAAATAAATGAAATTAAGATTTTAGAGGATCAAAGATGAGTACAGGTAAAATCGTTCAGATTATCGGTGCCGTTGTGGATGTTGAATTCCCACAAAACATCGTGCCAAAGGTATACAATGCATTGATCGTTACTTCAACTAACCTGACTATGGAAGTAGAACAGCAAATTGGCGGCGGCGTTGTACGTTGTATCGCTATGGGTGCTACTGAAGGTTTGAGTCGTGGCCTTGAAGTAACAGATACTGGTAAAGCAATTACAGTACCTGTAGGTGCTGGTACATTAGGTCGTATCGTTAATGTACTAGGTGAGCCTATTGATGAATGTGGTGCCATTGACACTACAGAAAATTACGAAATTCACCGTGAAGCGCCTTCTTATGAAGATCAAGCTTCATCTGTTGATACACTGGAAGTTGGTATTAAAGTTATCGACTTAATCTGTCCATTTGCGAAAGGCGGTAAAATCGGTCTATTCGGTGGTGCAGGTGTTGGTAAAACAGTAAACATGATGGAACTTATCAATAACATTGCGGTTAAACATTCAGGTTTGTCTGTTTTTGCCGGTGTTGGTGAGCGTACTCGTGAAGGTAATGATTTCTACTTTGAAATGCAGGAAGCGGGTGTTGTAAACATCGAAAAACCTGAAGAATCAAAAGTAGCGATGGTTTACGGTCAAATGAACGAGCCACCAGGAAACCGTTTACGTGTTGCGTTAACTGGTTTGACGATGGCTGAACGTTTCCGTGATGAAGGTAAAGATGTACTATTGTTTATCGATAATATCTACCGTTATACTCTAGCCGGAACAGAAGTATCTGCATTGCTAGGTCGTATGCCTTCTGCCGTTGGTTACCAACCAACTCTTGCTGAAGAAATGGGTGTGTTACAGGAACGTATTACGTCAACTAAAACGGGTTCTATTACATCTATCCAAGCGGTATACGTACCAGCCGATGATTTAACGGATCCATCACCAGCAACAACATTTGCTCACTTAGACGCGACTATCGTTCTATCTCGTAATATCGCATCGCTAGGTTTATACCCTGCGGTAGATCCACTTGATTCTACTTCTCGTCAACTTGATCCGCTTATTGTTGGTCAAGAGCATTATGATGTAGCTGAAGGCGTTAAAGGTATTCTACAACGCTATAAAGAGCTTAAAGATATTATTGCTATCTTGGGTATGGATGAGCTTTCTGAAGAAGATAAGCTTGTTGTAGCACGTGCGCGTAAGATTGAGCGTTTCTTAACTCAACCTTTCCAAGTTGCGGAAGTATTCACTGGTATGAAAGGTGTTTATGTATCACTAAAAGACACATTAGCTGGCTTTAGTGGTTTATTAAACGGCGACTATGATGATATCCCTGAGCAAGCATTCCTTTACGTTGGCGCTATTGAAGAAGCGGTAGAAAAGGCTAAAGGCCTGTAACAACGGGAGTTCATTATGGCTAATAATAAAATGACCACGCATTTAGATGTCGTTAGTGCTGAAGAATCACTTTTTTCAGGACGCGTATCTTATTTGTTAGTATCAGGTCAAGAAGGTGATTTGGGTATTATGCCAGGTCACACTCCACTGTTAACACCAATTAAACCAGGTATGGTTAAAATGGTTAAACAGCATGGAGATGAAGAAGTCATTTATGTTTCTGGTGGGTTTCTTGAGGTTCAACCAAGCGGTGTTACTGTTTTGGCTGATACAGCTATTCGTGGTGAAGACCTAGATCAAGCTAAAGCTGAAGAAGCTAAACGTGCGGCTGAAGAGCAAATTTCAAATCCGAGTCAGGATATGGACTATGCTCGCGTTGCTGCAAAATTAGCACAAGCAATTGCAAAATTACGTGTTATTGAGTTAACTAGAAGAAAATGATCCTTTCACTTTCTGAAAAAAAGCGACCTAAGGGTCGCTTTTTTGTTATCTGTAGATAATACCAAATCCGATTATTGTCTATTTATTTTGTAATTAGGCAACTAATAACAACAATCAATTCCTTGCTTTAATGGACTATTCCTACGGCTAAATAGTTTATCAATTAGCAGATTTATAAAATTAAAACTAGTTCGGATCCACTTTTTATCGAGTTGTTATTTTAATTTTGGATAAAAAAAAGCGTGTTCAAATTGAACACGCTTTTATATTCTAGACTTACTGAGATTATTTATCACATGCGCCAATGATAGCTGGTACAGAAAGTGCAGGAACTAGTAAGTAGTCCATTGAACAAGATTTGTCTTGGTTGTAAGTTGTACCAGTACAACCAGCAAGAAGAACAACAGCAACAGCAGCGATAGTAAGTTTAATAGATTTCATGTTTTATCCTAAATTTTTATAACATATTAACAATCAAATTATTGTCAGCGCATAATATATACGAATATATTTTATATGACTATAAAAAAATTATAATTACAGAGACTATTCTTTATCTTAATTTTCATTGCTTTAGTATTAATCAATAATTGGTTATAAAATAAACATGATATGAAACTGTATTTATTGATGTTTTATTTAATGATTTTTTAATGTGGTACCGTAGTATGCTTTATTTATATTTTATATATACCCGTTACCATTCAAGATGCAGAAATCAGCAAGACGAGAGGTGAGCAGATTCTAGGCATAAAGGTGAAGATCTAACGGGTTAAATCGAGACTTTATAACAACGAAGATGTTTGCCTCTCGTCTTGCCCTGCGGGTTACTAGCTCGAACACCAATACTGCGTTATAACATTCGATAAGGACTCGCCATTGTCATCATGTTACGCCTTGCCTTGGTATCCGAGCTAGTGACTGATAGACGCATCTTAATTGGTAACGGGTATAGATGTTAGAGTTTTAGTGATGCTATATAAACAACCTATATGCTCTATAGGTTGTTTTGGTATGTTTCTATTTATTAGAATATATAAGCGAGGGAAATTTTAATATTGCGACCCGGTTCGTAGTCATTAATGCTATCGGTATTAAATGAAGCGTGGGAGTAATATTGCTCATTAAACATATTCTCGATACCTGCTGTTACTGTCAGGTTATCTATATTTTGTGGGATCCAACGAGCAGTAATACCATGGACATTATACCCTTCTTTATCAGCATCATCTTCGGTCTCAGCATCTAAATCGAAGGTTATTTGACTTGTTAAACTTAATAATAAGTCTAATGAATCGAATTGATAATCCAAGTTAAGCGATAAACTGTCACCTACTTCGTAGCGTAATGCATCACCAGTGTCTTTATTATCAGAATCTGAATGAGAGTAAGTTAGTCGAGCTCCCACTGCTGCTTTCGTTAATGATAAACTAGACTCAAAACCTTTAATTTCATAATCTCCGACATTACTGTAATCACCACTTTTACCGACGGACCATGCGTCAATGTAATCATCGATATTGGTTTCAAATACATTAACTGCAACGCTAAAGTGGTCAAGTCCTATGATGTTGTTATCTGCAAATGCTATTCCTACTTCTGTATTTAACCCTGTGACAGCTTTTAAATCATCGTCGAATGTTGTGCTATAAGCCGTGTATGTTTCACGTAATGAAGGCCCTTCAAATAACTCCGTAGCGCTTGCATTAAGCGTCCATTGGTTGGTCATTAAATATTTAGCCGCTAAAGCAAATGAAGTATTTGTGAAGGTTTTATCGAGGTTATCGACGGATGAGTTCATATCAACGTTATAATGGTTATAACGAATGCCTGGCGTAATAAACAGGTTGTTGGTTAATGCAACTTCATATTCTAGATAAATAGCAAAGGAATTTGCACTTTCTTTTTCCGTTGTTGTGCCGCTTTCTATTCTTTTTGACACCTGCTCGTAACCTTCAAAACCATAACGTATTGCATTTTCGATATTGGCTAGGGCGAGATTTGATTCTGCTAATACTTTATAACCCGTATGAGTTGAATTTCCTTCAGTTGTACCGGGATTATAATCTATTTCGTTTTCATAAATAGTGGCTGTTAAATCAATCGTATCGTCCAAATCAAGTTCATAATTTAAGGTGATGGTGGTACGTTCATATTCTATATCTTGAGTTTCACTGCTTTCATTGAAACCACTGCCAAAGTTCGTTTTAATGTAGTAATCACCCGCATCATTATATTTATCGTAAGATAATTCAAGACGGTTAGCGTTATTGATATCCCAACCTAACTTGATTAATCCATTTTTAACTTTACCTTCATTACCTGTTAGCTCATTCCCATCTCCATCATCGGGGTTTTGTTTGTCGGTATAAGTAAAATACATCAAAGTATCAATGGATTTACTTAACTGTGAATATAGCGTTGTAGAGGTGTTGTAATAATTATTGCTTCCATAACTGCCGTATATTCTGGCGCCAAATTTTTCATCTCCATAAAGAAGATCCTGTGCATCTTTTGTTTCAAAGGCAACGCCACCAGAGAGTCCGCCAGTTAATACTGAATTCGTACCAATATTGACATCAACTTCTTTTAAAATATCGGCATTTATTAGTAAATTTCCTGAATGATGAAACATATTATTATTTTGAGTAGCACCATCAATACTAATATTTAAATCAAGTTCATCAACACCACGTATATTAATGCCTTGAACCATTGAATGAGAGCCACCGATATCGATTCCTGGTTCATCACGTAGTAAATCACTAAGATGATCCGATTGTTTTAATTCGATATCTTCATCGAATAATGATGATGTACTATTAATTTGTGTCCCCCATACTTGCACTTTTTCTGGTTCAATTGTTTGTTCTGCGAATGTTTGTAATGGTAATGTTGAAAATAAAGTACCCATTGCAATAACGAGCGGCTTGCGAATAAAACGATGTGAGTTTGTCATTTTTATACCCATTTAATTCTTAATGCTTGTGATAATCATTATCATTAAATAGTTTTATAATTATTTACTCAACATAAGTTCCATTACAAATGCGAATTACTGTTATTTACATTTGTAATAATATATTGTTATTTTTGCTATTAGATACAATGTCTTTAACTAATGAACGTATCCATAAGCACATTGGATCATTATGGTGGCGTTTATGCCAATACAATGAAATATTATCGAATTTATCATTGGTTAATTCGGTTGGTAAATCTCGGGTAATAATATTTTTATTGTTGCATAACATTTTCCCGTAGCTTGTCGGTAAATGAAATACAATATCGGTTGCCTCTGTTATTGATGCAACAGAAGCAAAGTTATTAAGTCTAACGGGCGATAATATTTTATCTTTGTAACCTATTTTTTCAAATTTTGCTTCAATCGTAAGACGTTTATCTCCTTGTAGTGATATTTGGCCAAATTTACATGCTTTTAGGTTTTTAGGTGTGATTTCTTGATTAGTAAGTGGGTGTTTTTTTCGCATTAATAGGCAAAAATCCTGTTTATATAGTGACATCCTATAGAGTTCTTGTTCCGATGAAGGCGGCGGTAATGCCGAGATTACAAAGTGCACATCGCCGGCAATGAGTGCTGTGAAATGTGGTTTAGAAATGGTATCAATGTCGACAATCATATTAGGTGCCTGTTGGCAGATTCGTTGAATTAGTTCTCCTGAAATCAATTCCATATGTGGTAATAAGCCAAATAATTTTACTGTTTTATGACTAATGCTAGGATTAAAACTTTCACCTTCGAGCAATTTATCCAAATGAGCAAAAAGTTGATTAAGTTCTTGTTTGATAAAAATAGCTTTTGGCGTTAATTCATAACTGGTGTGGCTTCTAACTAAAAGAGAATCATTAAACAATTTTCGAAGTTTATTAAGCGACCTACTCACCGTTGGCTGACTTATATCCAGTGTAAGTGCAGTGTTAGTTACATGTTTTTCTGTTAATAATTGCTTCAATATAGACAGTAAATTTAGGTCTATTTGTTTAAGGTTCATTGAATTTTCCGTTTTCAAAAAACACCAATTTCTTAAATATTGGTATATTACCGATAATAAAGTGCGACTCGATTACCATTAATTTGTTGGACGGTAAACGGTAATTCATAGATATTTTCGAGTACGTCTTCATCAATAACCTTTTCAACATCACCATTAATAATAACTTCCCCCTTCTTCATTGCGACGATATGATCCGAGTATGCAGAAGCAAAATTAATATCGTGAATAACGATGACAATCGCTTTGTTTTGCTTTTCTGCTAATGAGCGAAGCGTCGACATAATATCGACGGAGTGCTTAATATCGAGATTGTTGAGTGGTTCATCCAAAAAAATGTAGTCAGTATTCTGTGCGACAACCATTGCAATAAAGGCCATTTGCCGCTGTCCACCTGATAATTGATCGATATATTTATCTTGAATTGTCTGAATACCAAGATGGCTCATTGCCCTTTCAATAATATCCTGATCATCATCATTTAATCGCCCTTGAGAATGAGGAAATCGGCCAAAAGCCACCAGCTCTTTGACGGTAAAACGCATGTTAATGTTATTAGACTGACTGAGTACCGATAGTTTTTTAGCGAGTGCTTGACTATCCCATTCGGATAAATTTTTTCCAGCAATAAAGACACTTCCGTTATCGCTATCAGTCAAACGACTAGCCATGGATAAAAGAGTGCTTTTCCCTGCACCATTGGGGCCAATAATACTGGTTACTTTCCCAAGAGGGAAAAGTGTACTGGCATTTTTAACAACATATTTATCATTATATTTTTTACTTAATTGGTTAATTCTAATCATTAATCATATTCCTAATTGAGCTTTTTATTGACCAGTAAAAAAATAAAATAACCGCCACCAAAGAAATTAATAATGACGCTAATGGTTGTTTCAAAATCAAGTAAGTTTTCCACTACCCATTGTCCCCCAAGGAGCATAATGATAGATAAAATAGCACTTGCTACGATTAAGAAATGATGATGATAGTTATTAAAAAACTGGCGAGTCAGTGCGACGATGACGAGTCCAAAAAATAAAATAGGTCCAATTAATGCCGTAGAGATAGAAACCATCAGTGTTACGACAAAAATAACCTTCATTGTTAGTTTTTTTGTATTCACACCAAGGCTGGTGGCATTATTAACGCCTAACCACATAACATCTAAATAAGGTGAAAGTCGTAATAGAGAAGCACAACACAATAGCAAAGGAGCAATACACCAATAGACAAGTTCTTTATTTACATTATTGAAGCTAGCAAACATTGCACTTTGGATAAACACAAAATCATCGGGATCAATTACCATGGTGAAAAATCCCGTAACACTTTGAAATAAGCTACCAAGCACAATACCAATTAATAACAACGTAAATATATTTTTTTGCTTTCCTCGAAAGTAGAAACTAAATAGCGTCATTGCACTAATAAGCATAATGGTTGTTGCCGTTAAGAAGTTAACTTTACTGTTTAAAATAAAATGGCTATAAGTACCAAATGCGGCAACTAACAGCACTTGAATCATGACATACAATGAATCAAAACCGAGGATTGAGGGCGTTAGTATTCGATTATTAGTGATAGTCTGAAATACGAGCGATGAGGAACCAATAGCGATTGCCGCAAGTATGATTGCAATGACCTTTGGGATACGACGAGATAGAAAAAACTGATAGTTATCTGGCGTTAACCCCTTTGTGATAAAAACGGTACAAAGCAATATTGCTAATAGGATTAGTAAGGTAAGTTTAGTTTTATCACGCATTTGTTTTATCCTTTAGTATCAGATAAATAAATACTAATCCACCCAGAATGCTGATAATCATTGAAATTGGTACTTCGTAGGGAAATATAATAATCCGACTTAAAATATCACAGGTCAGTACGAGTATGACTCCACAATAGGCTACCCAAGGAAGGTTACGGCGCATATTGTCACCTATAAAAATAGAAACGATGTTGGGGACAATCAACCCAAGAAATGGGATCATTCCAACAATCATTACGACTGAAGCAGATAAAACGGCGACTAATACAACACCAATTAAAACAACACGCTGATAATTAATCCCTATATTTTTTGCGAAGCTCTCGCCTACACTTGCAGCACTAAATCGATGTGCATAACCATAAGCAATAATTAAAACGGGTAATGCAAAATACAGAAATTCGTAATTACCTTTTAATACCGAAGCAAAATTGGCAACTGTCCAAGAGCCTAACGTTTGAATCAGATCGTATTTGTAGGCGATAAAAGTCGTTATTGACGAGATAATATTGCCATACATGATGCCGATTAATGGCACTAATACTGTATTCTTAAATTTTAAATGTTGTAGAAATCGAACAAATAGCAGAGTACCCAGTACTGAAAAGCTAAAAATAGTGGCAAGATGCACCCAGTTACCACTTCCAGTAAATACGATAAGCGCGACGATATAGCCCAACATAGCGCAATCTATCGTGCCGGTGGTTGATGGTGCAGCAAAGCGGTTTTGCACTATTTGCTGCATTATAAGACCTGCCACACTCAATCCCGCACCTGCTAACATAATCGCGATCAAGCGAGGAATTCGGCTATTAATGAGTATTGATAAACTTTGCGGTTGTTGATTTAAAATATCTGAAAATGAAAGGTTTGCGACACCGGTAAATAATGAAGCAGAGGACAGGGTTAGCAGTAAAGTAATGGCGAGGATATGTTGATTTTTCATTATGAATACAGTTAATAAAAGGTATAGCGATTGCTATACCTTGAAGATAAAAACAGCTTATTCGCTGATCGCTTTATTGAGATCATCAATCATGGTTAATATTGATTGATAACCACCAGCTGCTAAATACCATGCTGCAGGATCAAGGTAGATAATATGTTTGTTTTTAGCTGCAGGCGTTGAATTTATAAGCTCATTATTAAATAAAGATTTTGCTTTACCAGTGCTTTTGCCGATTGCCTGTTCGCGATCAAGTATTAATAATGTATCTGGTTTCGCATCGGCAATATATTCAAATGAAATTAAGTCACCGTGAGTACGTGGTGCCGCATTTACTTGTTCTGAAGTACTAGGTGTAAACCCTGCTTCTTGATAAATAAAAGAAAAACGACTTGAAGGGCCAAACATTGAAATATTATTACCATTACTCATTACGGTTAATGTTTTCGACTTATTTTCATTTGTTTTTTTATTAAGTGCGGATAGTTTAGTTTCAACTTCATTGATAAGTTGTTCTGCTTTATTTTGTTTATTGAAGATCTCTCCTAAATTAGTCCAGTTCTGTTTAGTGGTATGCCAATAATCATTATTATCGATTTTAAATAGGTAAGTGGGCGCAACTTCTGATAAATCTTTATAGATTTTAGCCATGCGTGCTTCTGCGATAATTAAATCAGGTTTGAGTTTAAAAAGCGTTTCATAGTTAACCTCTTGTAAACTGCCTGTATTTGTATATTTATCTGCTTTGTATTGACTCAAGTTAGAAGGAAGTAGTTTTTTAGGAATGGCAATAGGATCAATCTCTAAAGCATCCAGCACATCTAAACTCGCGTAACCTAGGACAACCACTCGTTGAGGTACTTTTTCAATGGAGACTTCACCTAGTTCATGTTGATAAGTTTTTGCTAGGGTATGAACAGAAGAAAATAAAAGCGCAGTTGCAGTGGCTAATGCCATTACTTTAGTTTTTAGTTGCATAGTGCATTTCCGTAAATGATTAAAACATTAAATGATAATAGTTATTATTACGTTTAGGCTAACATAGCCCAATTTTCTATGCAATTACATTTAAGAATAATGAATATTCATTTTTTTGATTGTGTTACTTATGCCTTTTTAAGTTAACAAGGGAGTAATTTAACATGTAATTTTATTCATTCTATCTTGCCATTCGGGTAGTTCATTACATCCTTTTTCTGATAGTTGGTAAATACCACGTTCAATTTTATCAAACCAACCATAATAGTTTTTATTTAACATGCTGGTGGCCTGAGGTTCGCTAATTGCATTTTTTACTTCAACCCCTTTTACTGTCGTTTGTTGAGATAGATAAGCTGCAATACGAATACTGCGTTGTCGATAGGCCGTTAATCCCGATTTTTTACGTGTTGAACCGCCCTTTTGTGTGTCACCTTGGCGCTCAGTGAATTCTTTAAGTAATGCTTTTTGTTTACGTAAATTCTTTCGAGGTGTGTAATCCTTTGGATCGTTAATTATTTCGACGTATTGTTGGGTTGGTTGTATATCGACGACAATTAGCCCTAATCCTAAACGCGCCAGTAATTTTTTTATCTGTTTGTTTTGTTTTTTGAATAGGGTTGCTTGCTTAGGGATAGCAATATAAACAATATCAGCGAGGGAATAACGATCAACCGCCTGTAATAAAAGGGTTATATTTAGGGTGAGCTTTAATTCAATAATAATCAGTTCGTCATCTTTTTTGGCTACAATATCGCAGTTTTTTATTTCCCCTTTTACCTCATAATCAAGATTAGTTAGAAAGCGTTTAATGGGAAGATAAAGATCGTTTTCCTGAAGTTTTTGCGCCATAGGTGCTCACGGTAGTTGAAGTGAAAATGGGTACATTATAATAAATATTGGTTACTTTCACGCTTTTGCTTACTGGTAACCTTTTGACAAATTTTTACAAAAGCAGCGAATTTTAGCGGTAAATTACATTACTCGATGCGCTTTACTTGCTTTATGCGTCTTAAGCCTTTAATAATAGGAATACATAACAAGGTAATTATTTAAAATATAAGAATAAAAAGACAATGTAGAGGATATAAATGAAATCAAAACTAGCACAGCTAAGCGAAATGACGACTGTCGTTGCCGATACTGGTGACATTGATGCCATTGGTCAATATCAACCGGAAGATGCGACAACTAATCCTTCTCTTATTTTAAAAGCTTCACAAATCCCTGAATATCAACCATATATTGATCAAGCAATTGCTTACGCAAAACAACAAAGTGATGATAAACAACAGCAACTTGTTGATGCCGCAGATATGCTTGCGGTCACGATTGGTTTAGAGATTTTAAAAGTTGTTCCTGGACGTATTTCCACGGAAGTTGATGCACGTTTATCTTTTAACACTGAAGCGAGTATTGCGAAAGCCCGTAAATTGATTAAATTGTATAACGATGCAGGTATCAGTAACGATCGTATTTTAATTAAAATCGCATCAACCTGGGAAGGTATTCGTGCTGCCGAGGTATTAGAAAAAGAAGGTATTAACTGTAATTTAACGTTACTTTTTTCATTTGCTCAAGCGCGTGCCTGTGCTGAAGCGGGTGTTTTCCTTATTTCTCCCTTTGTTGGCCGCATTTTAGATTGGTACAAAGCTAAAGAAAATAAAGACTTTTCTGCAATGGAAGATCCAGGTGTTATCTCGGTAACTAATATTTATAATTATTATAAACAGCACGATTATAAAACCGTTGTAATGGGCGCAAGCTTTCGAAGTATGGATGAAATTTTAGAAATAGCAGGCTGTGATCGCCTTACTATCGCTCCTCAACTTTTACAAGAATTAGAAGAGACAAGCGGGGAAGTCATACGTAAATTGAAACCGACTACTACTGTGAAAACACGCCCTGCCATTATGAGTCACGATCAATTTCTCTGGGAACATAATCAAGATCCAATGGCGGTTGAAAAATTGGCTGAAGGTATTCGCAACTTCGCCGTGGATCAAGGTAAATTAGAAGTGATGTTATTATCTAAACTTTAATTTAATACGGACGTTTTTATTAAGGTGAAAATACATTGTGCATTTTCACCTTTTTGGTAAATATAAGCCTAAAACCTATCATGTTAATGGCTAATGCTATTGCCTACGTATTATTATCCTATTTATTACCTTCAAACTGAGTTCATGTGGTTGATTGCCATTGGTATAATTGCCCTCAATAGGTATAATAGCCATCATTTTCTATAACCAACTCGAAGCCTAAATCATGCAAAAATTCGATATTAAAACATTCCAAGGGCTAATTCTTGCACTGCAAGATTTTTGGGCTCGCCAAGGTTGTGCTATTGTTCAACCGCTCGATATGGAAGTGGGTGCTGGTACATTCCACCCGCAAACATTCCTACGTTCAATTGGTCCAGAACCAATGAGCAGTGCCTATGTACAACCCTGTCGTCGTCCTACAGATGGCCGTTACGGTGAAAACCCTAACCGCCTACAACATTATTACCAATTCCAGGTTGTGTTAAAACCTTCTCCAAAAAATATTCAAGAGCTTTATCTTAAATCATTGGAAGAGATTGGTATTGATACCTCTATCCATGATATTCGCTTCGTAGAAGATAACTGGGAATCACCAACACTCGGTGCTTGGGGGTTAGGTTGGGAAATTTGGCTTAATGGTATGGAAGTGACACAGTTTACTTACTTCCAACAAGTTGGTGGCTTAGAATGCTCTCCTGTAACGGGGGAAATTACTTACGGTTTAGAACGTATTGCGATGTATGTGCAAGGCGTTGAAAGTATTTATGATCTTGTTTGGACTGATGGGCCAATGGGAAAAGTGACCTACGGTGATATTTTCCACGAGAATGAAGTTGAACAGTCTGCTTATAACTTTGAGCATGCCGATGTTGATGCATTATTTGGTCAATTTGATCAATGTGAAAAAGACAGTGAAAAGCTAATCGAAGCAGGTTTGCCACTGCCTGCTTACGAACAAGTAATGAAAGCATCACATGTATTTAACCTATTAGATGCGCGTCATGCTATTTCTGTTACAGAACGTCAACGTTATATTCTGCGTGTACGCGCACTGTCTAAAGCCGTTGCTGAAGCTTATTACGCAAAACGTGAATCGCTTGGTTTCCCACTTTGTAAAGAACAAGATAAATAGAGGCAAGTTTCATGTCAAAAGAAAATTTATTGATTGAATTGGGAACCGAAGAGTTACCACCAAAATCATTACGCAAACTTGCTGAATCCTTTGCAAGTAACGTTGAAGCTGAACTAGTTAAAGCTGAATTAGCCTTCGATAATGTCCGTTGGTTAGCCTCGCCACGTCGTTTGGCGTTAATTGTTGCTAACTTAGAAAAAGCACAGGCAGATAAGATTGTTGAAAAACGTGGACCTGCTGTGAATGTCGCATTTGATGCTGAAGGTCAAGCAACAAAAGCTGCACAGGGTTGGGCACGATCAAATGGTATAACTGTTGAACAGGCAGAACGACTGGTTACAGACAAAGGTGAGTGGTTACTATTTAAGTCTGAAGTGAAAGGGTTAGATGTTTCTGAACTCATTCCAGATATAGCTGCACGCGCATTAACTAAGTTGCCTATTCCTAAACCAATGCGTTGGGGATCTGAAAGTACTCAGTTTATTCGACCTGTTCACACGGTTTGTATGTTATTTGGTGCACAACTTTTACAGGGTGAACTATTAGGTGTTCAGTCTGAACGTGTTATTCGTGGTCATCGTTTCCTTGGTGAAGCAGAACTAACCCTTAATCACGCTGATCAATATGAAATATTATTGGATGATAGTGGTAAAGTTATTGTTGATTATGAGCGCCGTAAAGCGATTATTCGTGAACAAGTAGAAGCGGTTGCTGCACATGAAAATGGTGTTGCTGCGATTGATGAAGCCCTACTAGAAGAAGTGACTTCATTGGTTGAATGGCCTGTTACATTAGCTGGATCATTTGAAGAAAAATTCTTGAAAGTGCCTTCAGAAGCACTTATCTACACCATGAAAGATAATCAAAAATATTTTCCTGTGTTGGATAAAGAAGGTAACTTATTACCGCGCTTTATTTTTGTTTCTAATATTGTTAGCCGTGATCCAATACAGGTTATTACGGGTAATGAAAAGGTAGTACGTCCTCGTTTAGCCGATGCTGAGTTCTTTTTTGAAACAGATAAAAAGACAACCCTTGAAAGTCGTTTAGCGTCGTTATCAACTGTATTATTCCAAAAACAACTGGGTACATTGAAAGAGAAGTCAGAACGTATTTCTGAAGTAGCTAAAAATATTGCGGCACAAATCAATGCTGATGGTGATCATGCACAACGTGCTGGTCTATTATCTAAAACTGATTTAATGACAGAAATGGTTATGGAATTCCCCGATGTTCAGGGCGTGATGGGAATGTATTACGCACAGAATGACGGTGAAGAACAAGAAGTTGCTGTTGCATTAAATGAGCAGTATTTACCTCGTTTTGCTGGCGATAAATTACCGACGTCATTAGTTGCTTGTGCAGTTGCACTTGCCGATAAACTAGATACTTTGGTTGGTATTTTTGGTATTGGCCAAGCACCTAAAGGTGATAAAGACCCCTTTGCACTTCGTCGTGCTGCTATTGGTTTATTACGTATTATTACTGAAAAAGAGTTACCGCTTGATATTGTTGAATTAGCAGAAATAGCGAAAGTACAATACGGTAGTAAATTGACTAATGAGAATGTTGTACAAGACGTTGTTGATTTCCTTTTCGCCCGTTTCCGTGCGGCTTATCAAGCGAATGGTTTCTCTGTTGAATTGATTCAATCTGTTTTAGATCGCCGTCCAACAAGTCCTGTTGATTTTGAAAAACGTATTCAAGCTGTTGCTAAGTTCCACGCATTACCTGAAGCTGCTCCTATTGCTGCTGCTAATAAACGTATTAGTAATATTCTTGCAAAAGTGACTGGTGAGATTAATACAGATATTGACAACGCATTACTTCAAGAAGATGCTGAAAAATCATTGGCGGACGTTTTATCGGCCCTAGAGAGTAAGTTAAGCCCAATGTTTGCTCAAGGTGATTACGAGTCTGCATTATTCGAGTTAGCTAGCTTACAAACGCCTGTAGATGCCTTCTTTGATAATGTAATGGTAATGGCTGAGGATGAAGCGGTTAAACAAAACCGTTTAGCGATGTTAAATCGTTTACGTAATCTGTTCTTGCAGGTTGCGGATGTATCGGTTTTATAATTTTGCGCAATAGATTCTTGCGATAATGAGAGAACCAAGAATACGAAAAAAGCTCAGTTTATACTGAGCTTTTTTGTTTTTATAAACTTATATCAATTGTAATAATTAGCTGATCTATTTTGCTGGTTAAAATAGTTTATTTCTTTGTTGAAAGTTTCGTTAAGGGAACAACCATTAAAGAATTAATGTCTTTATATTAATTCTCACGTTAGAGGATTCACTTGTTAATCTCTCGGTAGTGGCAACTTTCGCCTCAAACTAAACCATTTTTCCAGCTCAAAATTTAGATCTCATATTTAATACAATTGGTATTATTTAAACCACTCCATTTTTATTTAGATAAGTGTTTCACGTGGAACTTTTATCTAAATGAAAAAGACCAAAGGAATAAATATGCCCTATTCGATATTCGGAAATAAATTTACTCAACATTCAGGGATTACTGAATTAATGGATGACCTGAATGAAGGCGTTCAAGGAGGCGATGATATCTTAATGTTGGGCGGAGGAAATCCCGCTGCGATTCCAGAAATACAAACGCGTATAACAGCGTTAATGCAATCATTATTGGATGAGGGAAAGTTAACTCAAACATTATCAAATTATGATGGGCCTCAAGGTAAAACTGATTTTATAGAAGCACTTGCTAAGTTATTTAACGAACTTTATGATTGGAAGTTAAGTTCAGAAAATATAATGATTACTAATGGTAGTCAGAATGCATTCTTTTATTTATTTAATTTGTTAGGTGGAAATTATAACGGTGAAGTGAATAAAAAAATCCTATTTCCACTTGCCCCTGAATATATCGGTTATGCAGATGCGAGTGTTTCAGAAGATGCTTTTGTTGCGGTTAGACCAAAAATAACCGAGCTAGAAAATGGCTTGTTTAAATATAATGTTGATTTCGATGCATTAAAAATCACGGAAGATATCGGTGCTATTTGTGTTTCTCGTCCGACGAATCCAACGGGAAATGTATTAACTGATCTGGAAATACATCATCTTGATCAATTAGCTCGAGATAATAATGTCCCGTTAATTATTGATAATGCCTATGGCACACCTTTCCCTAATATGATTTTTGCCGACGCAACGCCATTTTGGAATAATAATACTATTTTATGTCTAAGCTTATCTAAATTTGGCTTACCAGGTGCACGCTGTGGCATTGTTATTGCGAATCCTACTATTATTAAAGCAATGGCCAATCTATCTGGGATTATGGCTCTATCACCAGGTAGTATTGGTCCTGAAATTGCGTTGCCATTAGTTAAAACAAAAGAAATAATTACATTAAGCGATGAAGTTATTAAGCCTTTCTATCAAGCAAAAGCAAATAAGGCTATTGCGCTATTACAACAACAAATAACAACACCTAATTTCAGAATACATAAAGCAGAAGGCGCCCTCTTTCTCTGGCTATGGTTTAAAGACTTGCCAATTACATCGAATGAATTGTATAAAACTTTGAAAGAAAAAGGGGTTATTTTAGTTTCTGGTCATTACTTCTTTCCTGGTTTAGAGCAAGAATGGCAGCATACACAAGAATGTATTCGTCTTAATTATGCACAAGACGATGATGTTGTTGAACGTGGTGTGGCTATTTTAGCTGAGACAATAAACAGTTTATACGAATCAAAGAGCGCATTATAATAAATATAAATTAAATAAATTAAATAAATTGTTTCACGTGAAACTGTTGTGAAATACTTTTTAAGATTAAAAAGCCAACACGTTAACGTTGGCTTTGCTTTAATTTCTGTAAAGATAAGGGCAACAATTTAACTCGTTCTAAGCTATTTGCGTTAAGCTATTAATGGTAAAACTTTCTACCATTGACTCTGTTGTCTTCATAAAAGATTTAAAGTGTGTGGAGTCTGCATGCTTTTGTAAAAGAGCGTCTGACTCCCAAGTTTCAATGACAGTGAATTTTGATAAATCCGTGTTATCCTGAAATAAATCATAACTAATACAGCCTTCATCCTCTGCACGAGTTGTCTTTACTAACGTTAAAAATTCAGCTTTTATTTGTTCTATTTTATCTGTTTTAACGATGAAGTTAGCAACAATAGTTAATTTAGACATTTATATTTTCCTTTAAGAAATGATACATCGTAGTAACAATCTAGCTTATCAGTGATAGGATTGATTGATAACCTATTATATTAATAAATCAGTTTTTAAGTACTATTGATAATTTAGGTAAAACCCTATCGCATATATGTAGAGGAGTCGTTAATGGAACTAAAAACGTTAAAAAGCTTTGTCGCAGTTGCAACTTTAAAAAGCTTTTCTGCTGCGGCTAAAGAGCTATATACGGTGCAGCCAGCTATTAGTCGCCATATTACGCGATTGGAAAATGAACTCGATGTGAAGTTGTTTTTTCGTAATTCTAGAGAAGTGCTAATTACGACTGCAGGCGAACGTTTATTAGGTGATGCTATTGAGTTACTTCGACGCGAAGCATTGGCGAAGGAGAATGTAGTTAATACCTATAAGGGAGAAATTGGTTCATTAACGATTGCTTATATGGGCGGTGCAACCCTTTCATTTATTCCAGATTTAGTGCGTCAATACACCCTTCTCTATCCGAATGTTTATATTAATTTAGTTGAGATGACCGCATCAGAACAGATTGAAGCTTTCGAACAAAACAAAATTGATCTTGGTTTTTCTCGTCAAATGCCCAAAGCGATACATAATGATTATCAGGCATTTGAAATATATATTGATAGCTTAACAGCTGTTATTCCAAGTAATCACCCTTTGGCAAATAAAACTATTATTGAATTACCTTTGTTACAAAATGAAAAATTTGTGTTGTTTGCCCGAACAGAAGCTGTCGGTATTTTTGATGCTGTGATTAGTTTATGCCAGCAAGCTGAGTTTTCACCTTATATTAAAAACCAACCGACGCAGATGCAAACATTACTGACGCAAGTTTCAGCTGGTATTGGTATTTCAATTGCACCGAGTTCAATAAGAAAATTAGTGAGTGATGGCTGTGTTTTTATTCCAATTAAAGGTGTTACTCCTAGTATTCCACTTCTGTTACATAATAGAAAAAATCAATTATCCCCAAGTGCCGAAGCTTTTAAAAATATTGTTCAAGCAGCTATCCCGCATATTCAACATTCTATGACAAAATAGAAATCGGCATTATTTACCGGTTACTGGCTATTCTTCTACTATTTTAACTATAACTAAATAATATAGATTCAATACAAATCTAACATTTTTGTTATTTTTAAAGGGTAGGTAAGATATCGAAATAGTCTAACAATGAGCCGCTTAACGAGTAACTCCCGAGGAATTAGATGGATAATCTAGAGACGAATGAAGTAAATATACCAGTCATGAGTAAGAAATTATTGTTATTGATGTCGTGTGCTATTTCCGCAACGGTCGGTAATCTTTATTACAGTCAGCCAATTCTACCATTAATGGGGGCTGAGCTAGGCGTTGATGCAGATAAATTAGGGGTTATTCCTGCTGCAAGCCAATTAGGCTACGCCGTTGCATTACTTCTTATTTCACCATTAGGTGACAATATGCCCCGTAAAAAACTGATTAGTATATTATCTTGTTTTCTTATCATAGCCTCTCTTTTTGCTTTCGTTGCCGCTAATGTTTTCACGCTTATGATCGCTTGTTTTATTATAGGATTGAGTGCAAACATTACTCAGCAATTAATACCTTTTGCAGCCTCGTTGGCCCACGAAGATCAAAAGGGTCGAGTAATAGGTACTTTAATGATTGGCCTTACGCTCGGTATTTTACTCTCTCGAACCTTAAGTGGTTCAATCGGTGTGTACTATGGTTGGCGCGCTGTCTTTCTTATTTCTGCTATTATTGCTGTTATTTTTGGGATACTTTTAAACCGATATTTACCATATAACCAACCAACTAATCGTATGCCCTATCGAACGCTCATAAGTAGTACGCTTGGGTTAGTCAAAAAACATTCATTACTACGCCAATCAGGCATTTCAGGTGCATTATGGTTTGCAGCTTTTAATGCTCTGTGTGTTACGCTTATCTTATATGTTAATGAACCACCCTATGACTATGATTCACAACAGGCTGGGTTATTCGGAGTGATCGGATTTGCAGGGATCATTGGAGCTAAGTTGGCGGGGATTTATGTTAATAAATTTGGCTCTCGCTTAATGATTTCCATGGCACTCGTGATTATTTCTTTAGGCTTTATTATTGTCTGTTTGTTCGGTGGTAATTTATTTACTTTAATCGTCGGTATTGCACTGATTGATTTTGGTGTGTTTAGTGCACAGGTTTCTAATCAAGTGCGTGTTTTCTCAATTGACCCCGCAGCTCAAAGTCGAATTAATGGTATTTATATGCTGTTTTACTTTATTGGTGGTGCATTAGGGTCGTTATTTGGCGTTAAAATTTTTGCTGAACTTGGTTGGACCGGTGTCTCTATTTTCAGTCTCATCTTAATTGGATTAAGCTTGTTGGTTAACAATATGCCAATCAAATCCAGTAATGTAACTTTACTTAAAAGCAACACTAATTAATTTCGTTCACTTACTTATTAAGGATATAAATAATGACAACTTCTAAAAAACTAACCACAGGTGATACTTTTCCTGTGATTAACGCAATGTTACTCGATGGTTCAAGTGTTGAGTTAGGTAAGGCTCGTGGTAATGCTACATGGCAAATGATTGTTGTTTATCGTGGCGTTCATTGTCCATTATGTACACGTTACTTAAATCAATTAGAGCAACATAAAGAAGCATTAGAAGAACTAGGTGTAAGTGTTATGGCCGTTTCTGGCGACTCAAAAACGCAATTAGAAAAACATTTAGAACAACTAACAATCAGCTTTCCGATTGCTTATGGATTAACTCAAGAGCAGATGCAAACACTTGGTTTATACATTTCAGTTCCCCGTTCAGAGAAAGAAACAGATCATAACTTTGCTGAACCGGGTTTGTTTATTGTTAATGAAGAAGGTAATCTTCAAGCAATTGATATTTCTAATGCCCCTCTTCTACGTCCTGAGCTTGATGTTATTGTTCGTGGTATTACATTTGTACGTAGTCAACCGGATTATCCAATCCGTGGTACGCTTAAATATTAGACCTGTTTATTATTCTACTGAAACTTAAAAGCCAGTTTTTAAAACTGGCTTTTTGATATTTGTACTAATAATAATTTTTTCTTTTATGATCGGTAAAACTCTAAAACTCATTTTTCGATTATCATTGTTTCACGTGAAACAAACTTTAAAACCAAAATAATAAGAAAATTAACTAAAAAAATAAAAATATAGCTAAAAATAAATTTTTTCATTTAAAAACAATGGGTTATTTGTATTTGTTCTTTTCTTTTTAATATTTTTTATAAAATTAAAAAATAATTAGCACAAAAAATAGGCTTTCATATTTGAATTGTGAGCGATTTAAATTTAGTTCTCTTATGTTTGTTTGGTTTAGGAGTAAAAGCTTTATTGAGTGCGTTTATCGCGGTTTTTTGGTGTCTAATCGAGTTGTAGAGCTATTTTAATAGAAAATGTGACTTATAAAATTAAAAGTGATGCTTTACACCTATGAAAAATAAAATGATGAGGGAAGTCTAATATTATTTGCTATGTTGCACTTTGTAATCAACTTATATCGATTTGTTGATTTATAACCACTTCCCAAATTTGATCAAAGTAACTAAATTTATCGAATATATAAGCAATATCATTTTTCTAGATTATGGGTATTTATATATTTAGTTAGGCCTAAAAATTTAATCGATAATATATCAGTTGATAATTGTTTTCATAAAAGTATCGCGAAACTTTTTTGGAAGATTAATAGCTGAAATATGTCCATCATCTGTTTTGATTAAACAAGCTACAGATGATGGATTTTATTATCGATTAGATAGAGGTTGAAATTGATACATTGTATCTTCAGTTACAAGGTTTAATGGAATTGCATACCGCCATCAACAATTAAGGTTTGGCCCGTTACATAATTAGAATCTGGTCCTGCTAAGAAAGAAACAACTGCTGCGACATCTTCCGTTTCAGATAATCGCCCTAATGCGATACTTTTAGCAAATGTTTGCATTCCCCATTCATCAGATTCACCGGCTTGTTGGCCAACTTCATGGGCGATACCAAACATCATTGGTGTTTTTACTATACCAGGTGCATAGGCATTAGCAGTAATCCCTTCCTTAGCTAAATCTCTTGCTGCCACTTGAGTTATTCCTCTAACTGCAAATTTAGTTCCACTATATAAGGCTAAGTCAGGATTACCCACTACACCAGCTTGAGACGTTGCGTTGATAATTTTACCACCATGGCCCAATGCTTTGAATTTTTTATGAGCAGCTTGAATTCCCCATAGCACACCAGATACATTGATACGATAAACTTTATCAAATTGTTCAGGTGTAATGGTATCTATGGGGGTTGTTGGTCCTACGCCTGCATTATTCACGATGACGTTAAACTCGTCTAATTTAGTTGATGTTTCTTCGACTGCTGCAAACACGCTTTCTCGGTCTGCTACATCAACTCTAACTGCAATGGCTTTTCCTCCATTATTATTTATATCGCTAGCGACTTTTTGTGCATTTTCATAATTTAAATCAGTGACTGATACGGCAAATCCATCCTTAGCTAGCCTTTTACAAATTGCTTCTCCAATCCCTTGTCCACCACCAGTGACCATTGCTACTTTAGTTGTATTTTGACTCATTGTTACTCTCCTTAAATGATAGAGTTACGTTAAATAAAAATGTATTGCTAGAACTGACGAGTAAAATAAATCATTTAACCATCTACTCTAGCCATAACTTCTTTGTAATAACGATCGCTAATATGGGATTAGTTCAGGGTAAATATATTTCCAAAGAAGTTATATAAATTATACTCTTATTGATTTTTTTCGTAAATTAATCTAATAAAATAATTAAATATATATCATTTTATGTTGTCGATGTTTTATGCTTAATTGTGTGATTTAAATGTATTGAAGTAAAAATATGTATTTATTGTGATTAAAGTGTTTATTCGCCTTAGGTCTATAGATTTTATTTTATTTAAGTTTCAATGAAGTGTTGCTAGATGATTAGAGTTGAAAGTATTGTTTTTTTCTTTTAAATTTAGTGGGTTATATAATAACTTTATGATTTTTTAACGGGTTGTTTTTAAATTGTGGATATATTTTATTTTCTTTTTTGGAAAAACAGCTAAGTTACTCTTCTCTCATTTTAATACTTTTTCATTAATCAAAGGTTTTAAAGTGCATTGATTTCAGGCAGAATTTGCAAATTGCTTATCTCTGGAGTACTGCATTGGAAAAACATGAAGAGGTTCTCGTTTCTCTTAGACAAATTATCCGCGCTATTGGTTTATATTCAAAAAAATTGAGTAAAGAATCTGGCCTAACTGGGCCACAACTTATTTTGATGCGATCGATCAAAGAGCTCGGAAAAGTGACACTTCGTCAATTATCTGAACATACCAATGTAAGCCCTGCTACGGCAACAACTATTTTAGATCGGTTAGAAAGGAATGGCTTAGTTGTACGTGTTAGAAGTACATCTGATAAACGAAAAGTACATGCAAACCTTACCGAAAAAGGCGAATTATTGTTAGGTACAGCACCACTACCGCTTCAGGAAAGTTTTGTTAATAAGTTCCATAGCTTAGAAGAATGGGAACAGAGTTTATTGCTCTCTTCTGTTCAACGCATTGCAAGTATGATGAATGCAGAAAGCTATGATGTATCACCTGTTTTAGATTTGGGTAATATTACCGATCCTCCTGAAAACAATTAAATTTAATTTTGGTTTTTTTTGATTAATCCCCTTGTGGTTTTTGCTACAAGGGGATTTTTTCTAGTTGAAATAAATAAAAAGATTAGTGTAAAAACTAATTTAAATTTTTACTTGTGATGCGTTGTGTATTTTATTTATACAATGTTTTTCTTATATCAACTAAAATATAAAAATCCCTCTCTTTCTGTTAATAAAATGGCGAATAATTCCTGTATTTAAACATTTATTAACCGGTCTATAAAAATGCATACAGTACGAATGGTTTGAGTACAAAGTAATTTTTCTGTATGCTAATGAGCAATACATAACTAACTTCAAAAGGAATGATTATGAAATGGAAAATTGCAGCACTTAGTTTATTTATGGGTTCTACTGCGCAAGCAGCTGAATGTGGCGCTGTCACCATTGCGGATATGAACTGGAGCTCTGCTAGTTTTATTGCCAATGTAGATCAATTCATCTTAAATTCGGGATTTGATTGTGAGGCCGAATTAGTGCCTGGCGATACTATGCCTACAATTACCTCTATGGTAGAAAAAGGCCAACCAGACATTGCTCCTGAAATTTGGTCAAACTCAGCGAAAGAAGTCATTGATAATGCGATTAAAGATGGCACATTAGTTAACACGGGTGATTCATTAAGTGATGGCGGTGAAGAAGGCTTTTGGGTTCCTGCTTATCTCGTTGATAAATATCCTGAACTTAAAACTATCGAAGGTGTGAAACAACATCCAGAATTATTCAAACACCCTGAAAATCCTGATTTAGGTGGTTTGTACAGCTGTCCTGCTGGTTGGAACTGTCAGATTTCTACTGCTAATCTATTTAAAGCCATGAAGCTAGAAGAAGCTGGATTTGAACTTATTGATCCAGGTTCAAGTGCTGGTCTATCGGGTTCTATTGCTAAAGCTTATGAACGTAAAGAAGGTTGGTTAGGTTATTACTGGTCTCCAACGGCTGTTCTTGGTAAATACGATATGGTTAAAGTTGACTTTGGTACAGGTATCGACGAGGAACAATTTACAACCTGTATAGCAATCGACGGTTGTGAAAATCCTAAAGCGACTATGTACCCTAAAGCACCTGTTAGCACTATGGTATCAAAGAAATTTGCACCGACTAATCCAGAAATTTTAGATTATCTTTCAAAACGAAGCTTTACCAATGCTGAGATGAACCAATTATTAGCATGGATGGAAGATGAGCAAGCAACATCAGAAGATGCAATGCATTATTTTCTAGAAACCTACCCTGAAAAATGGAAAGCTTGGTTACCTGAAAGTATTGCTAAAAAAGTGGCAGCTGAACTGTAAATTACCCTTTCTATTAAATAAAAAGAGTTATTCAGTGTGAATGGCTCTTTTCCAAGCCAATGTTTTTAATTATCTATTCATTTCGAAATATTAGGGAGTCGTTAATTAGATGCATTGGTTTTGCATTACAAGGAAATAAAAATGGCTGATAGTAGCTGGTTAACCAGCTTTCCAGAAATGGATCATTCAACTATGCGTCTTATCCGTAAATCATTAGATGGCGCCTATAAAAGTTTTTCTCGAGAATATGGAGACTTTATTGAATCCATCTTTGATCCCCTTCTTTCTTTTCTCGTCTGGTTTGAAAAATTACTGCTTAGTACACCTTGGTGGATTGTACTTCTTGTTGTAACAGGTTTGGTTTATCTTGCTAGTCGTTCGATTAAACTGACCGTTGCCTGTGTGATTTCCTTTCTGTTGATTGGTTACTTTGGTATGTGGGAAGACACCATGCGGACATTGAGCATTATTACCGTTTGTACCTTCGTTTCAATTGCGATTGGTATTCCCGTTGGTATTGCGATGGCGCGTTCGAATAGAATACAAGCAATAGTGACACCGCTTTTGGATGTGATGCAGACTATGCCTGCGTTCGTTTACTTGATTCCCGTCGTGATGTTGCTAGGAATAGGTAAAATTCCTGGACTAATTGCGGTGGTTATTTATGCCATTCCGCCCGTTATTCGTTTAACCAATCTTGGTATTCGTTTGGTTGATAAAGAGGTACTGGAAGCCGCAATGGCATTTGGTGCAAGTCGTCGACAACGATTACTTGATGTTCAATTACCACTCGCGATGCCAACTATTATGGCGGGCATTAACCAAACCATTATGATGGCATTATCAATGGTGGTTATCGCTTCCATGATTGGTGTTAAAGGGCTGGGACAACCAGTTTTAAAATCAATCACTAACCAGTATTTTACATTAGGTTTATTAAATGGTTTCGCGATCGTCGCTTTAGCTATTTTGTTTGACCGAGCAACGCAGGCTTATGCAAAACGTAGCCAAGCACACTTGGGAGATCAAAAATGACCGATTCATTTATTAAAATATCAGGACTTTATAAAGTATTTGGCGACAATCCAAAGAGTGTTATGCCCTTAGTACGAGAAGGATTAAGTAAGGATGAAATTTTAGCAAAAACAGGTCATACCGTTGGATTGAAAGATATTAACCTTGAAATAAAACGTGGTGAGATCTTTGTTATTATGGGGTTATCTGGCTCAGGTAAATCCACATTAATCAGACACTTTAATCGTTTAATTGACCCGACAGAGGGGAAAATTGATGTAGAAGGTATTGATGTAATGGAACTTGGCGAAGCTGAATTAATGGCTTTTCGTCGCCACAAAATGTCGATGGTTTTTCAAAACTTTGGTTTATTGCCTCATCGGAAAGTCATCGATAATGTCGCCTATGGATTAGACATTCAAGGGACAGAAAAAAGTAAACGAACTGATATGGCCAATGAGTGGTTAGAAACAGTAGGTTTAAAAGGTTATGGTGAGCAATACCCTTCTCAGCTTTCCGGTGGGCAGCAACAACGTGTTGGGTTAGCGCGAGCACTGTGTACCAATGCTGAAATACTGCTAATGGACGAAGCTTTCTCCGCACTTGATCCGCTTATTCGTAGTGAAATGCAGGATCAATTAATTGATCTTCAAGAAAAGTTACAAAAAACTATTATCTTTATCACCCATGATTTAGATGAAGCATTACGCTTAGGTGACCAGATCGCCATATTAAAAGATGGCGAATTAGTGCAACAGGGAGCGCCTGAAGAGATTTTACTTCATCCTGCAACGGATTATGTCGAAGCCTTCGTAAAAGACGTTAATCGTGCTCGTGCGTTGACTGTCGAGACTGTGATGCAGAAGCCTTCTATGCGGATTACTGGAACAACCATTGCAGATGCCTTAGCACAGATGAAGAAAACCAAAGAAGACTATGGTTATCATGTCACTAAAGATGGTTATCAAGGGATTATCACCGAAGAAAGTCTGCAAGAAGTTGCCGATGGTGAAGGTTCTAATATTATCAATGCGGATATTTACGAAGACGTACCAACGGTTTCGCCTGAATCTGCCATTGAAGAAGTGTTAACCGACAGTATTTCATCGGATTATTCATTACCGGTTGTTGACGAAGAAGGAAATCTGAAGGGCTCTCTTGAAAAAGAAAGCGTTGCAGATATCTTCTCTTCAAACGAAGAAAAACCAAGTACTTAATCGTTTTTGCCATCCCTAAAAAGGCCCGCTAATAATTTAATTATTAGCGGGCCTTTTATTGTTCGTTGTAAATAGACTCTTCTTTTATAACTGATATTTAGAAACAAAAAAGCCAACTTCAAGAAGCTGGCTTTTTATTTTAGATTAATTCAACTATCGTATATTAAACATCTAAGTTCTCAACGCGTAGCGCATTGTTTTCGATGAATGCACGACGTGGTTCAACGTTATCGCCCATTAAGGTTGTAAATAGTTGATCGGCACCTACTGCATCTTCAATGGTAACTTGAAGCATACGACGACCTTCTGGATCCATGGTAGTTTCCCATAGTTGATCCGGGTTCATTTCACCTAGTCCTTTATAACGTTGAATGTAAAGACCACGTTTAGACTCATGCATTAACCAATTAACGGCTTCAATGAAAGTCTCAACGGGTTGAGTACGTTCTCCGCGTTTGATGTATGCACCCTCTTCAAGCAGACTTTGAATTTCATTACCGACAGAAACAAAAGATTTGTATTCATGGGAAGCAAAGAACTCTTCATCAAAGGTATATATGCTATCGACACCATGCATACGCACCGTAAATAGAATTTTATTACTGATCTCATCGTCTGATTTAACCACTTCAGCGTTATAGATTGTGCCGTGTAAATCTTCATGATTTAGTGTTTCAGTAATATCATTTATCCATGTTTCAGTGAATGCTTTATCTGTTAATTGCTCAACACTTAGGGCTGATTTATAAATCAGTTTATCTAGAATCACCGATGGATAACGACGTGCTAAACGCTTAATCGTATCTTGAACACTGCGGTAGCGTTGGATCATTGTTTCTAGTGACACACCCGAAATACCCGGTGCATCAGCATTAACATGTAAAGAAGAACCTTCTAATGCAAGTGACGTTAGATACGTCTGTAATGCAGGATCATCTTTAATGTAGGTTTCTTGCTTACCTCTTTTCACTTTATAAAGTGGTGGTTGAGCAATATAAATATATCCATTTTCCAATAATTCCGGCATTTGGCGGTAGAAGAATGTCAGTAATAGCGTACGGATATGTGAACCATCGACATCGGCATCGGTCATGATGATGATACGGTGATAACGCGTTTTTTCTGGGTTATATTCATCACGTCCAATACCACAACCTAGTGCGGTGATCAGTGTTGCTACTTCTTGAGAAGACAGCATTTTATCAAAACGCGCTTTTTCTACGTTTAATATTTTACCTTTAAGCGGAAGAATTGCTTGGTTTTTACGGTTACGGCCTTGTTTCGCACTGCCGCCCGCTGAGTCCCCTTCCACAATATACAATTCAGAAAGTGCAGGATCTTTTTCCTGACAGTCTGCCAATTTACCCGGTAAACCTGCTAAGTCTAATGCGCCTTTACGACGAGTCATATCACGTGCTTTACGGGCTGCTTCACGTGCGCGCGCCGCATCAATGATTTTAGACGTAATGATTTTTGCTTCAGACGGATTTTCTAATAGAAACTCTTGTAGTTTTTCACCCATTGCACTTTCTACAATAGGACGCACTTCAGAAGAAACTAAACGGTCTTTAGTTTGTGATGAGAACTTCGGATCAGGTACTTTAACAGAAATAACAGCCGTTAAACCTTCTCGTGAGTCTCCGCCCTCTGTGGTTGCTTTATTTTTATTGTTTTTAACTTTTGCGAGTTCTTTTTCCATGTACGCATTTAAGGTACGTGTTAGTGCACCACGGAAGCCTGTTAAGTGAGAACCGCCATCTTTTTGTGGAATATTATTGGTAAAACAGTAAATATTCTCTTGGAAACCATCGTTCCATTGCATTGCTACTTCGACACAGGTGCCATCGTCACTTTCTGTAGAAAAGTGAAATACTTTACTATGAATGGGCGTTTTGTTTGTATTTAAGTAATTAACAAAGGCTTCAATACCACCTTCGTAATGGAAATGATCGGATTTATCTTCTTCACGCTTATCAATTAATTTAATTGAAACACCTGAGTTTAAGAATGATAATTCACGTAATCGCTTCGCCAAAATATCATAATAAAAATGTGTATCTGTAAAGGTTTCAGCACTTGGCCAAAAACGAATTTCTGTACCTGTTTGCTCAGAATCACCAATAATGGATAATGGCGCTTCTGGCTCACCGTGAACGTATGTTTGTTGATGAATTTTGCCATCACGTTTAACGGTTAAGCGTAATTTACTTGATAGTGCATTTACAACAGATACACCCACACCATGCAAGCCACCTGATACTTTGTAAGAGTTATCATCGAATTTACCACCGGCATGAAGTACTGTCATAATAACTTCAGCAGCAGATACACCCTCTTCTTCATGAATTCCAACGGGTATACCACGACCATCATCACGTACAGATACACTGCCATCGGTATGAATGGTGGTGACAATATCGTCACAGTATCCCGCCAAAGCTTCATCGATTGAGTTATCTAGTATTTCAAACACCATGTGGTGTAAACCTGTTCCATCATCGGTATCGCCAATGTACATACCAGGACGTTTACGTACTGCATCGAGTCCTTTTAGTACTTTAATACTTGACGAATCATAACTATTTTCAGCCATAAAACTTTCACCTATTCTACTGTGATCTTGCCGTGTTCCACGTGAAACACGGTGCGTTCCTGCTCAAATAATGTTGATATGTTATTTTTATCAATAACAGTAACAAACAATTGAGCGTCGGAGTTTGTAATGTGTTTTGCTAATATTTGTTGTTTAGTCTGATCTAATTCAGAACTAAAATCATCGATTAAAAAAATACATTTTTTATCGTTAAATGAATTTAAGAAAAGCCCCTGAGCTAACCGTAATGCATAAACAAATAGTTTTAATTGCCCTCTTGATAATACATCTGCAATGGGCAATCCATTGACTTTAAATTTTATATCGGCCTTTTGTGGCCCAGCCGTTGTATAACCAAGTTGTTTATCACGCAAATAATTATCTGCTAAGTACTCTTGAAGTGGTTTATTTTTTTTATCCCATCCACAAAAGAAACTGCTACTAATTGAAAACTCAGGTAAAAATTCAGTAATGGTCTCATTGACCAAAGGCATCAACAGATTAAAGTAATCCTGTCTTTGTTTACTGATTGTTTCACTTAAAAAACAAAGTTCATTATCCCATAATTGAAGCTCTTTGTAAGCGTTACATTGCTTTAATGCTGCATTACGTTGCTTTAATAGGCGCTTTATTCTTGCCCAATTGAGATAAAACTGTGGATCATGGTAAAAAACGCCCCAGTCGATGAATGCTCGACGATTTTTGGGGCTACCTGACAGTAGTGTGTAGCTTTCGGGGGTAATTAGTTGTAATGGCAAATATTGGGTTAAATTTGCTAATTTATTGCTTAGTGCACCGTTAATTTTCAGTATGCTTTCGCCACTTCTTGATTTTTGTAAACCAATAGGAATGGTTACGTCATGGTTATTAATCTCGCTGTATAGGGTAAATTCATTTTGTTCATAATTGACTACCCTATTGCTTAAACGTGTTCTAAATGAACGACCTAAACCAAGAAAATAGATAGCTTCAAGAAGCGATGTTTTACCGCTTCCATTGGGGCCAACAATAAGGTTAATTTTATTGTTAAAAGTGAGATTGGCTGAGCTAATGTTGCGAAATTGATTGATAATCAACTTTTCTAAGGGCATAAAGCTCTATTCTCCGTGCTACAAACGCATCGGCATGAGGACATAAAGCGAATTATCATCATCGATTGATTCAATTAAAGCGCTATTATCGGAGCTGCTAAAGGTCATTTTAACTTGATCGCTTTTTAAGGTATTTAAAACATCCAGTACATAACTAACGTTAAATCCTATTTCTAGATCTGCTGACTGATAATTTACGTCTATATATTCTTCAGCCTCTTCTCGTTCTGGATTGTTTGCCGTTATCTGCAATAAATTTTCAGATAATGTTAAACGTACCCCCCTAAATTTCTCATTCGATAGAATGGCTGCGCGAGAAAAGGCCTGTTTTAATGTTTCACGACTAGAAATCAGTTCTTTATCACCATTACGCGGGATCACGCGTCGATAATCGGGAAAGCGCCCATCGACTAATTTAGTGGTAAAGATAAAACCATCAATAACAGCTCGTAAGTTATTTTGACCGATTTGAATGGTCAAATTAGCTTGGTCATTATCAAGTAGCTTAACCAGTTCAATCACCCCTTTTCTTGGTACGATAACTGATTGTTCTTCGATGGTCTGCGATAACGCAATAGAGCATGAAGCAAGTCGGTGTCCGTCTGTTGCTACACTACGTAATGTATTACCCGATGCTTCAAAGTACATTCCATTAAGATAATAACGCACATCTTGACTTGCCATAGCAAACTGAGTGAATTCGATGAGCTTTTTAAATTCATTCTGTGCCACGGTTAATTCAATCAGACTTTGCCAAGATTCAATATTAGGAAAATCAACAGCTGGTAAAGAAGATAGTAAGTACCTACTTCTTCCTGACCTTACTGTTACTCTCTCATCTTTTACTTGAAATGTGATTTCACAGGGATCCGAGAGCCCACGACAAATATCTAAAAGCTTTCTTGCTGGAACAGTTATTTCACCTTCTTCACTAGGTGAATCGAGATTGATTTGAGAGATTAATTCTACTTCTAAATCAGTACCCGTTAGGCTCAAAATATTATCTTGAACTTTAAGTAAAATATTTCCCATAATAGGCAATGCTGGGCGACCGCCTGCAACAGAACTAACAACTAATTGCAATGGACGGAGAAAAAGTTCGCGAGAGATTGTGAATTTCATGACTAATTTACCTTACATCGACAGTGTGCGGATCAGGATTTTGTAGTCTTCCTGAATATCATTATTTTCTCGACGTAATTCTTCAACTTTACGACAAGCGTGTAAAACCGTTGTATGGTCACGACCACCAAATGCTTCGCCAATCTCCGGTAAACTATGCTGGGTTAATTCTTTGGCGAGAGCCATCGCAATTTGTCTTGGACGTGCGACGGTGCGCGTACGGCGTTTTGATGACATATCTGATGTCTTTATACGGTAATGTTCTGCAACTACCTTTTGGATATTCTCGATAGTAGTTTGTTTAGTATGTACTGCAAGCATATCGCGTAGTGCATCTTGTACCAAGGAGATGGTGATATCTTGACCAGTAAACTGTGCTTTTGCTGAGATATTTGCAATTGCCCCTTCTAAAACACGTACATCAGTAATTGTTAAACGTTTAGCAATAAAGAAAGCAACATCATCAGGCAGTTGTAATCCGCGCTCTTCTGCTTTGGTTATTAATATTGCAACACGTGTTTCTAATTCAGGTGGATCGATTGGAATTGATAATCCCCAACCAAAACGTGTTCGTAAGCGCTCATCGATACCTTCGATTTCTTTAGGAAAACGGTCACTGGTTAGAATGACTTGTTGGTGAGCATCTAACATTGAGTTGAAAGTTTGGAATAATACTTCTTGTGAACGATCTTTACCGGCAAAGAAATGAATATCATCAATTAATAAAGCGTCGAGTGATGCGTAATATTCTTTAAACTGTTCAATGGTATTATTACGAATTGAGTTGATCATATCCTGAACAAAACGTTCTGAACGGATATACACAACTTTGCTTTCTGGATTATTGGTGACGATTGCATTACCTACAGCGTGTAGTAAATGAGTTTTACCTAAACCTGGATGAGCATATAAAAAAAGCGGGTTATAAACGTCGCCTGGATTTTCTGCAATTTGCTGGGTGGTTGCTAATGCAAAGTTATTTGATTTACCTTCCACGAAATTATCGAAGGTATATTTTTTTATCAAATTACTTTTATGCATAATATTGGAAGCTTTACTTTCACCTTCCCAAGGTTGAGAGGTATTATTTTTTACCGTCTCCTTTGGATTTGCTTTTGGCTCCGCAGAATTAATATTACCCACTAATAAACGAATTTTTATGGTCAAATTCGGATTTTCTTGCTGAATTAATGATTGGATCTTGCTCTCGATCAGATCCATATATTTATTCCGTACCCATTCACTGGTGTATTTATTGGGTGAATACAGTGACAGTGTTGAGTTGCTAAATTCAGCCTGAAGTGGACGTAACCAAGTACTGAAGTCTCCCATTGACAGTTCATCTTTTAATTGTGCTAAGCACTCTTGCCAAATTGCGAGGGACAT